>NZ_JAPKNI010000009.1 GCF_026343955.1 Kaistia defluvii | reverse complement strand
AACCCCGGCGGTGCCGGCGTGCGCACCTTATGGCCGAAGCCGGAATCGATTGCAAGAGAGTTTTTTCGCGCCGATTTGCGCCAGAAAGCCGCCACCGCCCCGCCACGATGAGCGACCTTTTTGGCGCAGCCCAGCCGGGAATCCGGGCCGGAGGCAGCGGGCCGCGCCGCCGCCATCGTTCTGTCCAGAAGCCGGTGCTAAGCCCTCGCCACGGGTAAGCCAGGGGTGGCTGAGAGGCGGAGTTTCGGGTGCGTAGCGGCCCGGGCTCGCATCTCTTGAGGTACCAATGACCAAGCTTCTTCTCGCCGGCGCCGCCCTGGTCGCGCTGACCGGCGCCGCTTCCGCCGCCGATCTGACCTACGAGCCCGCTCCGGCCCCGGCTCCGATCGTCACCGAGGCCGCCTTTGACTGGACCGGCTTCTATGTCGGTGTGCATGGCGGCGCGCTGTTTGGCGATTTCACCGGCGATCTCGACGGCCTGAGCGGCACGGGCGGCCTTGTCGGCGCCCAGGCGGGCTACAACTACCAGATCGACCATTGGGTCATCGGCGTCGAAACCGACATCGCCTACAGCTCGCTGAAGGACGTGGCGGAGCTCGACTGGCTCGGCAAGACGACGGTTCGCGCCGGCTATGCGTGGGACAACTTCCTGCTCTACGCCAAGGGCGGCGTCGCCTATGGCGATCTGAAATATGCCGACGAGAGCCAGTGGGCCGTCGGCTGGACCGCCGGCGCCGGCGTCGAATACGCCTTCACCAAGAACCTGACAGGCCGTCTCGAATACGACTATGTCGACCTCGGCAAGAAGGATATCGGCAATTTCGATCCCGTCGTGAATGGCGGCGTCACCGCCCATGCGGTCACCGCGGGCCTGAACTTCAAGTTCTGATCCCTCGCGCCTGCCTCGACGAGAAAGCCCGGCCCCGTGCCGGGCTTTCTTTTTGTCCGCCTGCGCCTCCCCGCTTGCCGCCCCCGGCGCGGCATGCTTCAGGAAAGGCTTGCCCAGGAAAACGCGACGACAGTCTTCGGCGCGGGGCGCGGAAGAGAAATGCCAGCCACCGAGGGGGAATGCATGCCGGCAAGCCAGGACGAACTGTTCGCCTTTCTCGAGGGCCTCGGCATCGGGACGACCACCGTGACCCATCCGCCGCTCTACACGGTCGAGGAATCGCAGGCGCTGCGCGGCGCCATTGACGGCCTGCACAGCAAGAACCTGTTCCTCAAGGACAAGAAGGGCGCGCTGTTCCTCGTCGTCGCCGAGGAGAATGCCGCGATCGACCTGAAGCGGCTGCATGAGCGGATCGGCGCCTCGGGCCGCGTCTCGTTCGGCTCGGCCGAGCTGATGCAGAGCCTGCTCGGCGTGCTGCCGGGTTCGGTGACCCCGTTCGGCGTGATCAACGACCAGCCGGCCCGGTTGACGGTCGTGCTCGACGAGACGCTGGCCACCGCGGGCGCCGTCAATTTCCATCCGCTCGTCAATACGGCGACCACGACGATCGCCGCCGCCGACCTGCTCGCCTTCCTGCGCGCCACCGGCCACGAGCCGCTGCTCCTGTCTTTTTCCGAAGCCGCGGCCAGTCCGGATTTGTAAAACCGGGTTCGAAGCGCCATGTTCTCCGCGACGCGCCGGCGCGGGAGCCGGCCTTTGATGATCGAGGCAATCCGCATGAACCAGCCCAGCTTCAGCATCGGCGACAGCGCCGCGACCCAGGCTGCCAATGGCGCCGACACGCTGATCAAGGACACGACCACCAACAGCTTCGCCAAGGACGTTCTCGAGGAATCGCGCCGCCAGCCGGTACTCGTCGATTTCTGGGCGCCCTGGTGCGGCCCGTGCAAGCAGCTGACGCCGGTGATCGAGAAGGTCGTCCAGCAGGCGCGCGGCACGGTCCGTCTCGTCAAGATGAACATTGACGACCATCCGCAGATCGCCGGCCAGCTCGGCATCCAGTCGATTCCGGCCGTGATCGCCTTTGTCGACGGCCGCCCGGTCGATGGCTTCATGGGCGCGCTGCCGGAAGGCCAGATCAAGGAATTCATCGAGCGGGTCGCGGGTCCCGCCGGCGGCGCCGAAGTCGAAGCGGCGCTGGCCGAGGCCGACGCGCTCGTCGAGCAGGGCCAGTTCGCCCAGGCCGCCGACGTCTATGCCGCCATCCTGGCCGCCGAGCCCGACACCTTCAAGGCGCTGGTGGGTCTCGCCCGCTGCGACGTCGCGACCGGCAATGTCGAGGCGGCGCGCGAGCTGCTTGATTCGCTTCCGCCCGAAAAGGCCAACGACCCGGGTGTCTCGGCCGTCCGCGCGCAGATTGCGCTCGCCGACCAGTCGGCCGATCTCGGCGAGGAAGGCGAGCTTCGCGCCCGGATCGAGAGCAATCCCAAGGATTTTGACGCCCGCTTCGACCTGGCCCTGCTGCTCAATGCCAAGGACCAGCGCGAGGATGCCGCCGACCAGCTCCTTGACATCTTCCGCCTCAATCGCAGTTGGGAGGATGACAAGGCGCGCAAGCAGCTCGTTCAGTTCTTCGAGGCCTGGGGCCCGATGGACGAGGTGACGCTGTACGGGCGCCGCCGTCTTTCCTCGCTTCTGTTCTCGTAAGGCACCATTCGCATGCAGGCAGGCAATGCCATCTATGAAGCCCCGGACGATCTTCCCGATCTGATTCCGGTCTTTCCGCTGCCCGAAGCGCTGCTCCTGCCGCGCGGCCAGATGCCTCTCAACATCTTCGAGCCGCGCTACATGGCCATGGTCGACCATGCAATGGCGGGCGACCGCATCATCGGCATGGTCCAGCCGATGACGGTGACGGAAGACGGCGAGGACGCGGCAGAGCTGTTCGCGGTCGGCTGCGCCGGTCGCATCACCTCCTATTCGGAGACCGGCGACGGCCGCTACATGATCTGCCTGACCGGCATCAGCCGCTTCCGCATCCTGGAAGAGGTCGAGCCCGAATCGGGCTTCCGCCGCTGCCGGGTCACGGCGATCGATTTCCCGTCCGACTTCGTCGAGGACGCGGGCGCCGACACGGTCGATCGCAGCCATCTGCTCGATACGTTCCGCCTCTATCTCGACGCCAACCAGCTCGAAGCCGACTGGGACAGCATCGAGAAGGCGTCGAACGAGACGCTGGTCAATGCGCTGTCGATGATGAGCCCCTATGGCATGGCGGAGAAGCAGGCGCTGCTCGAAGCGCCGGACCTGCGCACCCGGGCCGAGACGCTGATCGCGCTGACAGAGATCTCGCTCGCCCGACGCGGCGACGGCAACGCCTCGTCACAGCTGCAATAGGAACCCGGCGATGGTGCATGCCGAACGCGAGGAAAGCCGGGTCGACCCCAAGCTGCTGGAGCTGCTGGTCTGCCCGCTGACCAAGACGACGCTCGAATATGACGCCGAACGCCAGGAGCTTGTGAGCCGCGCGGCGCGTCTCGCCTACCCGATCCGCAGCGGCATCCCGATCATGCTCCCGGACGAAGCCCGGCCGTTCTGAGGAAATTCCGTTCCTCCGCCGACCGCGGCGGAACGATGATTCGGATCGCAACGTCCAACAGGCGAAGCCGGTCGGGGCAACAGACCCAAAGGCCGCGTCCCCAAAACTCGACCATCATCCTGAGGCGCCCGGCAAAGCCGGGCCTCGAAGGAGGGTCCAGGGAATACCCACAATCGGGACCGCTGCACGGATTTTTACCGCTGGATCCTCCTTCGAGGCTTCGCTGGCGCGAAGCGCCTCAGGATGATGGCAGTGCGGGGTGATCGGCTGGAAAAGACAGGGAAGCCCCCTCAAATCACCTCGCCGCGCAGCAGGCGCGGGCCGGCCTGGCCGACATCGGACGCAGCGCCAATAAAACTCTCCTTGAGGCGCGGCAGGCGGTCGACCAGCCCGAGGCCGACATCGCGCAGGATGCGCAGCGCCGGATTGTCGTTGGAAAACAGCCGCGTCAGCCCGTCCGTGACGATGCCCATCTGCACCGTGTCGAAGCGGCGCCAGCGCTCGTAGCGCTCCAGGATGTCGAGCGTGCCTGGGTCGAGCCCGAGGCGGGCGGCGTCCACCACCGTCTCGGCCAGGGCGGCCGCATCCTTGAAGCCGAGATTGAGGCCCTGGCCGGCGATCGGATGGATCGCATGCGCCGCATCGCCGACCAGCGCCACGCGCGGCGCGATGAAGGAACGCGCGAGCTTCAGGCCGATCGGATAGGCGCGCCGCGGGCCGATCGCCTCGATCGGCCCCAGGTGATGGCCGAAGCGCCGCTCGAGCTCGAGCTGGAAGGTAAACTCGTCCGCCTGGACCAGCCGGTCCGCATGCTCGGTGCGCTCCGACCAGACCAGCGACGAGCGGTTGCCTGGCAGGGGCAGGATGGCGAACGGGCCCGCTGGCAGGAAATGTTCCTCCGCCCGGCCATGATGGGGTCGCTCGTGCTGCACCGTCGTGACGATTCCCGACTGGCCATAGGACCAGCCGACCGTGCGAATGCCGGCGAGATCGCGCAGGCGCGACTTCGCGCCATCGGCGGCCACCAGCAGGCGCGTGGTGATCGTGCCGCCGCTGGCAAGCCTCGCCTCGACCGAGGCCGCGCGGGTGGTGAAATCGGCGACCGAATTGCCTGCGATCAGCTCGACGCCGGCGGCGCGGCAGGCTTCCGACAGCGCGCCGACCAGCGCCCCGTTCGGAACCATATGGGCGAAGGGCTCGCCACTCTCGACCGAGCCGGAAAAGGTGAGGAAGATCGGCCGCACGGCATCGCGCAGGCGGCTGTCGGTGACGATCATCTCGGTGATCGGCTGGCTGGTCGTCTCGATCCGCTGCCAGATGCCGAGCGTCTCCAGCATCCGCTTCGCCGCCGCGGCGATCGCCGAGGCGCGGCCGTCGCGCGAGCCGGCGCCGGCCGGGGCCGGGTCCACGACGGCGACTGCAAGCGAGGGCGCGCCCTGCTTCAGCGCCAGCGCCGTGCAGAGGCCGACATAGCCGCCGCCGGCGATCAGGACGTCGATGGCCGAACCCGTCTCCATCCGTGCTGCCATGAACT
Source organism: Kaistia defluvii (assembly GCF_026343955.1). Lineage (GTDB taxonomy): Bacteria > Pseudomonadota > Alphaproteobacteria > Rhizobiales > Kaistiaceae > Kaistia > Kaistia defluvii. The sequence goes on along the minus strand of NZ_JAPKNI010000009.1, from coordinate 176,015 downwards.
CATCCCTTCCGACTCTGCGCCGCCACGCCCGGTGGCCGCTTGACTTGGTGGGCGGGCGGCCGCAACTGAGCGACGTCCGCCGATCCCGATTTTCCGAACGCGACCGATGCAAGCATGATCAACGACCTTCTCTCGATACTCGATCTGGAGCCGCTGGAACACAATCTGTTCCGGGGTCGCAGCTTCGATCCCGGCTGGCAGCGGGTTTTCGGCGGGCAGGTGATCGGCCAGGCGCTGGTGGCCGCGTCGCGAACCGTCACGGACCGGCTCGTGCATTCGCTGCACGGCTATTTTCTTCGCCCGGGCGATCCGTCCGCGCCGATCGTCTACGAGGTCGAGCGGGTGCGCGATGGCGGCAGCTTCTCGACGCGCCGGGTCGTCGCGATCCAGCACGGCCAGACGATCTTCATCATGTCGGCGTCCTTCCACATCCGCGAGGACGGGCTGGAGCACCAGATATCCATGCCCGACGTGCCGGGACCGGAAGACCTGCCGGTCGACGGCGAGATCGGCGCGGCCCTGCTCGACGGCGCCCCGGCGGGCGTGCGCCGCTACTGGGAGCGGCTGCGGCCGATCGAATTGCGCCCGGTCGACCGGAAGGCCTATTTCCGGCGCGACGAACCGCGCACCAGCCACGCCATCTGGATTCGCGCCAGGATCGCGATCGGCGACGATCCCGTGCTGAACAGCTGTGTTCTCGCCTATGCCTCCGACCTGACGCTGCTCGACACCACGCTTCTGGCGCATGGCCGGTCGGTGTTCGAGCCGGGCCTGCAGGTCGCCAGCCTCGACCACGCCATGTGGTTCCACCGGCCGTTCCGGATGGACGACTGGCTGCTTTATGTCGAAGACAGCCCCTCCGCGCATGGCGCGCGCGGCTTCAACCGCGGCAGCCTGTTCGACCGCCAGGGCGTGCTGGTCGCCTCGGTGGCGCAGGAAGGGCTGGTCCGGCCGGTCAGCCGGTGAAAATCGCGTCGACCGCTTTCGCCCGTTCGCCAGGCATCGCGGAAACCAAAGCCTATTAATTAGGCATAATTCGAAATTTGCTCATGCCGCGATCAGAATTTGCGGCGAGATCGCGGCGACGCCTGCGTTTTGACAGGCGGCGTGCCGCCCTTTTGCGCTGTTCACATTTTTTTCGGCACAATGGTCGGAGTTGGCACGGACCTTGATTGGTGTTTGCCAGCGAAGGCGTTCGCTTGTCCGCGACCGTTACTGAGGGCTCCGAGCCATCGGAGTCCGCCGTCCACCAGACGCAGAGAGAAATGGGATCCGAACACATGCAAATCGTGATGGCGATTATCAAGCCGTTCAAGCTGGATGAGGTGCGCGACGCCTTGACCGGCATCGGCGTGCAGGGCCTGACCGTTACCGAGGTCAAGGGCTATGGCCGCCAGAAGGGCCACACCGAGATCTATCGCGGCGCCGAATACGCCGTCAGCTTCCTGCCCAAGCTCAAGATCGAGGTCGCCGTGGCCAGCGAAGCCGTCGACAAGGTCGTCGAGGCCATCGCCGCCGCCGCCAAGACCGGCCAGATCGGCGACGGCAAGATCTTCGTCTACCAGATCGAACAGGCCGTCCGCATCCGCACGGGCGAGACCGACACCGACGCGCTCTAGCGCCTTCCGCCTCGCGCCGTCCGCTGGCTCCAGCGCGTGGCACAGCCTTCAAGTCGACCCGCCATCCCATCGAAAAACAGCTGCGAGAAGGGCTTCGCCCCGGGCGCAGGCAACCGGCGGCAACGCCGGTCCGACAGGAGAACTGCAATGAACCTTCGAAATGCTCCCTTCTCTCTGGCTGCGGCGGGAGGCGCGCTGCTGGCATCGGCGGTCGCCGCCTTCGCGCAGGACGCCACCGAGCCGGCCGTCGAGGCCGTGACCGCCGCGGTGCCGACGCTGAATTCCGGCGATACCGCCTGGATGCTGGTTTCGACCATCCTGGTCCTCGCCATGATCGTCCCCGGCGTCGCGCTGTTCTACGGCGGCCTCGTCCGCACCAAGAACATGCTGTCGGTGCTGATGCAGGTTCTCCTGATCGCCTGCGTCGCGATGATCATCTGGGTTTTCTACGGCTACAGCCTCGCCTTCACCGATGGCGGCGCGCTGATCGGCGGCCTTTCGAAGGCCTTCCTCGCGGGCATCACGCCGGACACGCTCTCCGGCACCATTCCGGAATACGTCTTCCTGTCGTTCCAGATGACCTTCGCGGCGATCACCGCCACGCTGATCGTCGGCTCGTTCGCCGAGCGCACGAAGTTCGCGGCCGTCATCCTGTTCATGATCCTCTGGATCACGATCGTCTATCTGCCGATCGCCCACTCGGTCTGGCAGTCGACCGGCTGGCTGTTCCAGCGCGGCGCGCTTGATTTCGCCGGCGGCACGGTCGTCCACATCAACGCCGGTATCGCCGGATTGGTCGGCGCCCTGATCATCGGCAAGCGTACCGGCCTCGGCAAGGATCTGATGCCTCCCCATTCGCTGACCCTTTCCATGGTCGGCGCCGCGATGCTCTGGGTTGGCTGGTTCGGCTTCAACGCCGGTTCGGCGCTCACGGCCGGCTCGGTCGCCGGTCTCGCCACCATCAACACCTTCGTCGCCACGGCAGGCGCCGCCATCGGCTGGTCGCTGATCGAATGGATCGTCCGCGGCAAGCCCTCCATGCTCGGCGGCATCTCGGGCGTCGTCACCGGCCTGGTCGCGGTCACCCCGGCTGCCGGCTTCATCGGCCCGGTCGGTGCCATCGTGCTCGGCTTCGGCGCGGCCATCGTCTGCTTCTTCTTCGTCACCACGGTGAAGAACAGCTTCGGCTATGACGACAGCCTCGACGTCTTCGGCATCCATGGTGTCGGCGGCATCGTCGGCGCCATCGCCACCGGCATCCTCGTCAGCCCGTCGCTGGGCGGCACGGGCGTCGCCGACTACGCGATGGGCCACCAGCTCTGGATCCAGATCGAAGGCGTGCTGTTCACGGTCGTCTGGTCCGGCGTCGGTTCGGCGATCCTCTACAAGATCGTCGACGTCATCATCGGTCTCCGCGTCCGCAAGGAAGTCGAGAGCGAAGGCCTCGACATCGTCGAGCACGGCGAACGCGCCTACCACAACTAGCATCGGCGGGCGCCCCCGGGCGCCCACCCCAAAAACAAGCCTTCCAGAGTGGAAAGACCCCGGCCTTCGCGCCGGGGTCTTTTTTTGGCCCCCGTCGCCATGGTTAAAGCCGGCTTAACCAACGGCCGCTACGTTGCTCTTCTGCAATCCAGCCCCGGGTGGGACTCCGCCCGCCAAGCGACCCAGCCAGTGTGAAGGCAAGCGTGACGACCAGCGCCAAGAAAGAGACCTCTCCCTTCGCCCGCCTGAATAGCCTTCTGGCAGGCGTCGAACCCGGCTTGCCCGCGATCAACCTCACCATCGGCGAGCCGCAGCATCCGATCCCCGCCTTCGTGGCGCCGGTGATCGCGGAGAATGTCGCGCTGTTCGGCCGCTATCCGCCCATTCGCGGCACCGATGCCTTCCGACAGACCATCGCGCGCTGGCTCGACCGGCGCTATGGCCTCGACGCGACCATCGATCCCGAGCGCATGGCGCTGCCGCTGAACGGCTCGCGCGAAGGGCTGACGCTGGCTGCCCTCACCGCCCGCCAGCGCAAGCCCGGCCTCGAAAAGCCCGTCGTGCTGCTGCCCAACCCGTTCTACCAGGCCTATGCCGCCGGCGCGGAAGTCGCCGGGGCCGAGGTGGTCCTGCTCGGCTCGGGCCGGGAGGGTTCCTTCCCGGATCTCGGCCAGGTGCCCACCGAGGTGCTCACCCGCACCATCGCCGTCTACATCGCCTCGCCGACCGCGCCGCAGGGCGACGTCGCTACGCTGGAGGACTGGACCCACGTCATCCAGATCGCCCGCGCGCATGATTTCATGATCTTCGCCGACGAGTGCTATTCCGAGATCTACCGAGATGGACCGCCACCCGGCGTGCTGCAGGCGGCCGACCGTCTCGGCGCGGGCTACGCCAACATCCTGACCTTCCATTCGCTGTCGAAGCGCTCCAACCTGCCGGGCCTGCGCTGTGGCTTCGTCGCCGGCGACCCGGATTTCCTCGAGACCTGGACCCGCTTCCGCAATGTGGCGGCGCCGCAGGTGCCGGGCCCGATCCAGGCGGTGGCGGTGGCGGCCTATTCGGATGAAGGCCACGTCGCGCAGAACCGTGCGCTCTACAACGCCAAGTATGACGCGGCGCTGGCGACGCTCGGCCCCCGGGTCCGCGCCACGCGGCCGGAAGGCGGATTCTTCCTCTGGCTCGAGGTCGGCGACGGCGTCGAGGCGGCCACGCGGCTCTGGCGCGAGGCGGGCGTACGCACGATCCCCGGCGCCTATCTGTCGCTGCCGCTGCCGGACGGGAGCAATCCCGGCACACCCTATATCCGCGTCGCCATGGTCCAGGACCTGGCGACGACTCAGGAAGCACTGACCCGCATGGCGCGGGTTCTTGGTTAATCGGATCGCCAAGGAGGGGAACCGGCTTCGGCCCTCCGACGATCCAACGACGGAGACAGTGCGGGACCGTTTCCTCACGAAGCGCCCCCGCGCTAGACGTGCAAAGGACATGACCGGACCATGCGTTCGACACGATCGGTTTCAATGCCCATGCCCTCCGAGGACGAGGACGGCATGAGCCGGCTTGTCCGCCGCCATCTGGGACATCTGGTCGGGCTGGCGCTTCTCGCCGGCATCGCCGCCATTGCCACGGCGCTCGCCACCTGGACGGTCGACGATCCGTCGCTCTCCTATGCGGTGTCCAAGCCGGCCGCCAACATGCTGGGCCTGCCGGGCTCGATCATCGCCGATCTGCTGATGCAGTTCTTCGGCCTCGCCGTTGCGATGCTGCTGCTGCCGGCCGTGATCTGGGGCTGGCGCTGCCTGTTCGGCGGCCGCCGCTTCCGCAAGACGATGCTGCTTTCCTGGCTCGGCGCCAGCGCCTTCGCCGCCGCGCTGCTGGCGCTGGTGCCGGTGACGGCCAAATGGCCGCTGCCAACCGGCATGGGCGGCGTGATCGGCGACATCATCGCCCGCCTTCCCGCGCTCGTGGTCGGCACCCCGGTTAGCAGCAACGCCACCTTCGTCGCCGGCGCGCTGTTCACGCTCCTCGCCATTGTTCTGTTCCTGCACGCGACCGGCTTCATCCGCTTCGGCCGCGAGGAAGAGGAGGCCTTGCCGGTCCGCGAGCCGACCCGCGCCGCCCCCAAGCGTTCGCGCCGCGACGAGGATTTCGACACCGACGACATCATGGGCGAGGAGGATCGCTCCAGCTTCCTGACCGTGCCGCTCGGCGCGCTGGCGCATTTCGGCTATTCGGCCAAGGCAAGCCTCGGCCGGCTTTTCGGCCGCGGCAACGCCGACAAGGCGGAACGCCGCGCCGCCGCGGCCGCCGACATTCCCGAGGGCCGGATCGGACGGGTCGAGCCACGCATGGCCGCCGGCCAGACCAGCGGCCGCGTCAAGACGGCGCCGATGGAGGCGGATCCCGACGACTGGGCCGACGAGGAGGACGACGACCTGCCGATCCCCGCGCCGATGCCGGCCGGCCGTGCCGCCCAGCCCGCTGCCCGCGCCCGGCCCGGCAAGCGCCAGACCCGCGAGGCGCAGCCGACGCGCGGCCAGAACGACGTGTTCGAACTGCCCACCCTCGACTTTCTGGCCGCCCCGCGCGCCGTCGATCCGCGCACCAAGATCAACACCGAGGCGCTGGAGCAGAACGCCCGCGTGCTCGAAGGCGTGCTCGACGATTTCGGCATCCGCGGCGACATCATCCATGTCCGGCCCGGCCCCGTCGTGACGCTGTACGAACTCGAACCGGCGCCCGGCATCAAGTCGAGCCGCGTGATCGGCCTTGCCGACGACATCGCCCGATCGATGAGCGCGATCGCCGCCCGCGTCGCCGTCATCCCCGGCAAGAATGCCATCGGCATCGAATTGCCGAATGCGCGCCGCGAAATGGTGTTCCTGCGCGAAATGCTGGCCGCCAACGATTTCGAACAATCGAAGGCGCGGCTGCCGATCGGCCTCGGCAAGACGATCGGCGGCGAGCCGGTCGTGGTCGATCTGTCGCGCATGCCGCATTTGCTCGTCGCCGGCACCACCGGCTCGGGCAAGTCCGTCGCGATCAACACCATGATCCTGTCGCTGCTCTACCGGCTGACGCCGGAAGAATGCCGGCTGATCATGATCGACCCTAAGATGCTCGAGCTTTCCATCTATGACGGTATCCCGCATCTGCTGACGCCCGTCGTCACCGATCCGAAGAAGGCCGTGGTCGCGCTGAAATGGACCGTGCGCGAGATGGAGGACCGCTATCGCAAGATGTCGAAGGTCGGCGTGCGCAACATCGACGGCTACAATGCCCGCGTCGGCCAGGCCAAGGCCAAGGGCGAGATCCTGACCCGCACGATCCAGACCGGCTTCGACAAGGAAACCGGCGAGGCGATCTACGAGCAGGAAGACCTGCCGCTCGATCCGATCCCCTACATCGTCGTCATCATCGACGAGATGGCCGATCTGATGATGGTCGCCGGCAAGGACATCGAAGGCGCGGTGCAGCGCCTGGCGCAGATGGCCCGCGCCGCCGGCATCCATGTCATCATGGCGACGCAGCGCCCCTCCGTCGACGTCATCACCGGCACGATCAAGGCGAACTTCCCGACCCGCATCTCCTTCCAGGTCACCTCGAAGATCGACAGCCGCACCATTCTGGGCGAACAGGGCGCCGAACAGCTGCTTGGCCAGGGCGACATGCTCTACATGGCCGGCGGCGGCCGCATCCAGCGCGTGCACGGACCCTTCGTCAGCGACGAGGAAGTCGAGAAGATCGTCAGCCACCTGAAGCTGCAGGGCCGTCCCGACTATCTCGACGCCATCACCGAAGACGATGGCGAGGGTGACGAGGCGGGCGGCGGCGAGGCCGGCGGTTCGGTGCTCGGCGGCGATGAATCGAACGATCTCTATGACAAGGCCGTCGCCGTGGTCTTGCGCGACCGCAAGGCCTCCACCAGTTATATCCAGCGTCGACTGTCGATCGGCTACAATCGCGCCGCCTCGCTGATCGAGCGCATGGAGAAGGAAGGCCTTGTCGGCGCCGCCAACCATGCCGGAAAACGCGAAATTCTCGTTGAAGGCGAGGAAGCCGGCCGGTTCTGACGAACGCGAAATCGCCATCAATCGGAACTAGGTCGCAAGGCGGGACGTTTTCCATCACCGGCGCATGCCGGCCTGGAGCCGCCCGACATCGCGAAGAAGACCGCGAATGACGCTAGACTGCGAACCACGCGAAGGATGCCCATCGTGACGATCGATACGGAAAACGGCCTGACCCGGCGTCGCTTCCTGGCCACCACGCTCGGCCTCGGCGCCACGGTCGCGCTCGGCGCCATCGGCCTGCCCGGCCGCGCGGAAGCCGCCTTCAACGCGCAGCAAATGGCCGCGCTTCGCAAGATCAACGCCTATTTCAACTCGATCCGCACCATGCAGGGCCGCTTCATCCAGTTCGGCCCGAGCGGCGAGCAGTCGGAAGGCGTGTTCTTCCTCGCCCGTCCCGGCAAGATCCGCTTCAACTACAGCCCGCCGGTGAAGATGGACGTCGTCGCCGACGGCAACCAGGTCGCGATCCGCGACAACAAGATGATGACGCAGGACCTGTATCCGCTGAAGAAGACGCCGCTGCGCTATCTTCTGGCCGACCAGATGGACCTGACCTCCTCCAACATCGTGCGCAAGCTGATCGAGGAGCCGGACCTGATCTCGCTGGTGCTGGAACAGGGGTCGAGCTTCGGCGGCGGCAGCCTGAAGCTGATCTTCGACACGCGCACCTATGAACTGCGCCAATGGGTCGTGACGGATTCGCAGGGTCTCGACACGTCGGTCGCCGTCTACGACGTCGAGATCGGCAAACCGGCCGATCCGAAGAACTTCAAGATCAACTACTACCTGCCGAACAAGAGCCTGAGATAGGCCGATCGCGCGCTTGTGAACGCGCCGGTGCGATGGAAATGGCACGCCAACTTGAATTCGCTCCAGGGCGCACCAAATCTATAGACAGCGGGCCATTCCATCGATCGGTAGTGCCCCCCGTCTCGCCGAAGATGGTCCCGCGAAGCGCCGCGTCATAGACGGGCGCAAGGCGCTGCAAAGCGCAACGCCCAGCTTCCCCCCCGGAGCTGGGCGTTCCTTTTTGGGACAGTCCTCCTGCATTCCATCATGGTGCCTCGGGTGTATCGCCAGGGCCACGCCGGCCTTGCCGCGCCGCGCCCCCGCGATTTTTCGTTGGCGATATCCGGCGTGATTGCGTATTGCGGGCGCCGCGGTTCTCCTGCCGCCGGGGCCTCACATGACCATCAGCATCGCGACCTGGAACATCAATTCGGTCCGTCTCCGGATCGACCTCGTCACCGCCTTCCTGGAGGCGCACCGTCCCGACGTGCTCTGCCTGCAGGAGATCAAGTGCATCGAGGACAATTTCCCGGCGAGCGCGTTCCGCAAGCTCGGCTATGTCCACCAGGCCGTGCACGGCCAGAAGGGCTATCACGGCGTCGCCACCGTCTCGCGCAAGCCCTTCATCGAAACCAAGCGGCGCGGCTTCTTCGGCAAGGAAGATGCGCGGCACATCTCCGTGACGCTGACCGACCGCGACCTGCCGATCACGCTGCACAATTTCTACATTCCGGCCGGCGGCGACGAGCCCGATCCCGCGATCAACGAGAAATTCGCCCACAAGCTCGGTTTTCTCGAGGAGATGAAGACCTGGCTGACCGGCGCCGAGACCAGCGGTCCGGCGATCCTCGTCGGCGATCTCAACATCGCCCCCTATGAGCACGATGTCTGGTCGCACAAGCAGCTGCTGAACGTCGTCAGCCATACCCCGGTCGAGACGAAGCTGCTGGAAGAGGTGCGCGAGGCCGGCGGCTGGATCGATGCGATGCGTCAGTTCGTGCCGATGGACGAAAAGCTCTACACTTGGTGGAGCTACCGCGCCAAGGATTGGGAGACGTCCAATCGCGGCCGCCGCCTCGACCATGTCTGGGTGACGCCGCCGCTGCGCGCGCGGCTTCAGGGCATCGAGGTCATCACCGAGGCGCGCGGCTGGAACAAGCCGTCCGACCACGTGCCGGTCATCGCCCGCCTGGCCGTCTGAGGGCCCGGTTCGCGTCTTCTGCACCACGAACCGAAGCCCGCGTCGCCGGGAGACGCGTCCCCTGGATTACCGGCCCGTCGCGGAAAAGCGGTCGCCCTCGAACCGGTTTTCCAGGCTGCCGAGCGCGCCCACGGTTTCCATCAGCTGGTCGGCAATGCGGGTGTGCATCCGCGCCGCCACATCGGGATATTCCGTCAGGATGCGCCGCATCAGCGTGCGGTCGATCTCGATCACCAGCGTGTCGCCGGTGGCCGTCGCCGTCGCCGGCCGGCGCGTCTCGATGAACAGCGCCACTTCGCCCAGCAGCGTGCCCGGGCCGAACAGGCCGAGCCGCCTGTGGTTCTCGCCATGGCCATCGGCCATCTCGATCTCGCCCGACATCACGACGAAGCCGGACAGCGCCTTGCTGTCGGCGCGAAACAGCACGCGCCCGGCCGGCAGTTCCAGCCGCGTCGCGCTGAACGCGATCAGGCGCAGATGGTCTGGCGAAAGCGCCGTGAAGAGCGGCACCGTCGAGAGAAGAGCGATATCCTGTTCAAGCGTCACGCCGATGTCCCTGCCCCTGGCCGCGAACGAAGCAGCCTTGCGGCAACTCTATCACGGAACCAGCTTGTATCCGCCCGCTTCCGTGACAAGCAGCTCCGCAATCGACGGTTCGCGCTCGATCTTCTGCCTGAGACGATAGATATGGGTTTCCAGCGTGTGCGTCGTGACCCCGGAATTATATCCCCAGACTTCATGCAGCAGGATATCGCGGCCGACCACCTTCTCGCCGGCTCGATAGAGGAATTTGAGGATCGACGTTTCTTTCTCGGTCAGCCGGATCTTCTGCCCGCGCTCGTCCAGCATCAGCTTGGCGCTCGGGCGGAAGGTGTAGCGGCCGATCGAGAAGGTGGCGTCCTCGCTCTGCTCGAACTGGCGCAATTGCGCGCGGATGCGCGCCAGCAGCACGGCGAAGCGGAAGGGTTTCGTCACATAGTCGTTGGCGCCGGCCTCGAGGCCCAGAATGGTGTCCGACTCGGAATCCTGTCCCGTCAGCATGATGATCGGGCCCTTGAAGCCGCCCTTGCGCAGCAGCTTCACCGCCTCGCGGCCGTCCATGTCCGGCAGGCCGACATCCATGATCAGCAGATCGGTCGGCTCGGCCCGGGCGCGCTGGACGCCCTTGGTCGCCGTCGCCTCGTCCATCAGTTCGAACTCTTCATAGAGCGACAATTGCTCCACGAGGCTTTCGCGCAACAGATCGTCATCATCCACAACCAGAATTCGCCGTGCGGCCATGGCGCTCGCCCCCTGACGGTTTCTTCGGTTTCTGCATGAACAGCCGAAGTACGCTTCTGCATCGCTGGCGTAAGGTTTAGACCTCAATCATGGCGAGATGCAAGGCAGGCCCCGCATCGCCAAATCCACGCATCGGTCTACGGAAAATAGGGATGCCGAAGCTTAGTCGTCACGGATCGCAGCACAACCGCCAGACGGTGATCGTCCAGCCGCGTCCCGGCGCGCCGACGAAGGGAATTCTCCGTCTCGGCGATCGTCGCTTCCCCTGCGCGCTCGGCCGAGCCGGCGTCACCCGCAACAAGCGCGAGGGCGACGGCGCCACCCCCGCGGGCCGCTTCGCCATTCTCGACATCCGATACCGCGCCGACCGCATTCCCCGTCCCGCGACCCGCCTGCCCCTGCGGCGATCACGCCCGGGCGATGGCTGGTGCGATGCCGTCGGCGACCGCAACTACAACCGCCCGGTGCGGATGCCTTATCCCAGGAACGCCGAAACGATGTGGCGCGACGACGGCCTCTATGATGTCGTGGTCATTCTCGACTGCAACGTGACACGCCGCAGCCAGGGCCGCGGCAGCGCCATCTTCTTCCACCTCGCCCGCCCCGGCTTCCTGCCGACGGAAGGCTGCGTCGCCGTCCGTCTGTCGGACATGCGGAAGCTTCTGCAGCGGCTGAAGCCCGGCGCCGCGATCGAGGTGCGGTAGATTCGTGTTGAAGGGGCGGTGGATGGCGGTCTTTCACTTCTCCCTGAGGGAGAGGTGAGGGAAAGCGGGCGGTCGGCGCCTCCTGGGAAGAACCTGCAATCCTCAACCCGTCTCGCCCGGCCCTTCGGGCCCAGCCACCGCCGGCACTTCCGGCTCCGCCGCCGCCACGATCGGCGGGCGGGAACCGAAGATCGCGCCGCCCACGCGCACATGCGTCGCGCCGAAGGCGATCGCGGTTTCGAAATCCCCGCTCATCCCCATGGAGAGATTTTCGACGCCGATCTCGGCCGCCATCTTGGCGAGCAGCGCGAAATGCGGCCCCGCCGCCTCGCCGGCCGGGGGAATGCACATCAGCCCACCAATCGTGAGCCCATGCACCGTGCGGCAGCGCTCGACAAATTCGGCCGCCTCGCGCGGCGCGATGCCGGCCTTTTGCGGCTCGAGCCCGGTATTGACCTGAACGAAGAGCTGCGGCGTGCGTCCCTGCTTCTGGATTTCGCCGGCAAGCGCGCCGGCGATCTTGTCGCGATCGACGGTATGGATCGCGTCGAACAGCGCGACAGCCTCCTTCGCCTTGTTGGATTGCAGCGGCCCGATCAGATGCAGCTCGATATCGCCGGCCATCTCGCGCAGCAGCGGCCACTTGGCCTGCGCCTCCTGCACCCGGTTTTCGCCGAAGCGGCGCTGGCCGGCGGCGATCACGGGGCGGATCTCGTCGACATCGAAGGTCTTGGAGACGGCGATGAGCTTGGCCGAGCCGGGCGCGCGGCCGGACTGTTCCTCTTTCGCCGCAATGCGGGCCAGGACGGAAGCCAGGCGGGATTGGACATCGTCGGTCTTGGGAACGGGCATGTCGCCTCCGGAGCAGATAGATGCTGCGCCTAGCATGGCCGGCGGTGGCGCTCAACCGAGCGAAGCGGGCGCGAAGCCTCGGGATCGTGCCTGCGTCGCCGATAGCGGTTGACCGGGCGGCGCGTTTCTGGTGAAGGTCGCACCCTGTTCCGGCGGCATGAAGCTGCCCTTTTCCCACTCTTTTCGACGACGGACCATGGCCATAGAACGCTACAACCCTCGTGATGCCGAACCGCGCTGGCAGCGTGCCTGGGCCGAACAGAGCATTTTCGAGACGAAGAACGACGATCCGCGTCCGAAATACTACGTGCTCGAAATGTTCCCCTACCCGTCGGGACGCATCCATATCGGCCATGGCCGCAATTATGTGATGGGCGACGTGGTGGCCCGTTTCAAGCGCATGAAGGGCTTCAACGTCCTGCATCCGATGGGCTGGGACGCCTTCGGCCTGCCGGCCGAGAACGCCGCCATCGAGCGCAACAGCCACCCGAAGATCTGGACGTATGAAAACATCGAGACGATGAAGGCGCAGCTGAAGCTGCTCGGCCTTTCGCTCGACTGGAGCCGCGAGATCGCCACCTGCGATCCCTCCTATTACGCCGAACAGCAGCGCATCTTCACCGACTTCTTCGCGGCCAATCTCGTTTACCGCAAGGAGAGCGAGGTCAACTGGGACCCGATCGACAACACCGTGCTCGCCAACGAGCAGGTGATCGACGGGCGCGGCTGGCGCTCGGGCGCCCTGGTCGAGCGGCGCAAGCTGTCGCAGTGGTTCTTCAAGATCACCCAGTTCGGTGACGAACTGCTCGGCGCGCTGGACGAGCTCGACCGCTGGCCGGACAAGGTCCGGCTGATGCAGAAGAACTGGATCGGCCGTTCCGAGGGCCTGATGGTCCGCTTCGGCCTCGACGCCATTTCCGCCCCGACCGGCGAGACCGAGATCGAGGTCTACACGACCCGTCCGGACACGCTCTATGGCGCCTCCTTCGTCGCCATCGCGGCCAACCATCCGCTTGCCGCCAAGGTGGCCGAGACCAATCCGGCGCTCGCCGATTTCATCGTCGAATGCGGTCGAACCGGCACTTCGGCCGAGGCGATCGAAACGCAGGAGAAGAAGGGCTTCGATACCGGCATCCGCGCCAAGCACCCGCTAGTGCCGGGCTGGTACCTGCCCGTCTATGTCGCCAACTTCATCCTGATGGATTATGGCACCGGCGCCGTCTTCGGCTGCCCGGCGCATGATCAGCGCGATCTCGACTTCGCCCGCAAATACGACCTGCCGGTCAAGGCCGTCGTCCTGCCGGAAGGCGCGGATGCGCTCGCCTTCGAGGTCGGCGACGTCGCCTATACCGATGACGGCACGCTGTTCCGTTCCGATTTCATGAACGGCATGACGATCCCCGAGGCGAAGGAAGCCGTGGCGCAGCGGCTGGAGAGCCAGGTGCTCGGCAACGCGCCGCAGGCCAAGCGCCAGGTCAATTTCCGCCTGCGCGACTGGGGCATTTCTCGCCAGCGCTATTGGGGCTGCCCGATCCCGATCATCCATTGCCCAAGCTGCGGACCGGTCGCGGTTCCGAAAGAAGATCTCCCGGTCAAGCTGCCGGACGACGTCACCTTCGACCAGCCCGGCAATCCGCTCGATCGCCATCCGACCTGGAAGCACGTCACCTGCCCGCAATGCGGCGGGGCGGCGACGCGCGAGACGGACACGATGGATACGTTCGTCGATTCGTCCTGGTATTTCGCCCGCTTCGCGAGCGCGCCCGGCGAGGCGCCGCTTTCCAAGGAAGCGGCCGATCACTGGCTCCCGGTCGACCAGTATATTGGCGGCATCGAGCACGCGATCCTGCACCTGCTCTATTCGCGCTTCTTCACCCGCGCCCTCGAGCACACCGGCCGCGTCTCGGTGAAGGAGCCCTTCGCCGGCCTCTTCACCCAGGGCATGATCGTCCACGAGACCTACAAGGACCAGAACGGCAAGTGGCTGTTCCCGGAAGAGGTCGAGAAGCGCGCCGACGGCACGTCCGTCAAGGTCGGCACCGATGAGCCGGTGACGGTCGGCCCGCCGGAGAAGATGTCGAAGTCGAAGAAGAACGTGGTGCCGCCGGAGATCGTCGCCGACACTTATGGCGTCGACTGCGCCCGCTGGTTCATGCTCTCCGACACCCCGCCCGAGCGCGACAGCGAATGGACCGAAGCCGGCATCGAGGGCGCCTGGCGCTTCACCCAGCGCCTCTGGCGCCTAGTCGGCGAGGCGGTCGAGCTTTCGGCAGGCGATCTCGCCCGGCCCGACACCTTCGGCCCCGGAGCCGATGCGCTGCGCCGCGCCACGCACAAGCTGGCTGCGCATGTCGAGGACGACATCGACCGGCTGCGCTTCAACGTCGCCGTAGCCCGCATCCACGGCTTCGCCAACGTCTTCGCCGAAGCCATCGGCACGGCGCGCAAGGCGGTTGAAAGCGGCAGCGGCAAGCCGGCGGCGGATCTCGCCTTCGCGCTGCGCGAGGCGGCCGAGTTCCTGGTCGCGGCCATCGGCCCGATGATCCCCCATCTTGCCGAGGAACTCTGGGTCGTGCTCGGCCGCGAAGGCCTCGCCGCCGAGGCTCCCTGGCCGGCCGTCGATCCGGCGCTGCTGGTCGAGGACCAGCTCGTCCTGCCGATCCAGATCAACGGCAAGAAGCGCGCCGAATTGACAATCTCGGCGACGGCGTCGGAAACTGAGATCGAAGCGGCTGCTTTGGCGCTCGACGGCGTCATCAAGGCGCTCGAAGGCCGCGCACCCCGCAAGATCGTCATCGTGCCGAAGAGGATCGTCAATGTCGTCGTCTGATCGCGGACTGGATTGGGCGCGCGCCTCGGCGGGCGCCGGGCGCCTGTCGCGGCTGGTGCGGGGCGGCCTCGTCGCCCTGTCGCTCGGCGTGCTGGCCTCCGCCTGCACCATCCAGCCGGTCTACATGACCATCGCCAACGGCCCCAATGTCGCGGCCGACCTCTCGGCCGTCCAGGTCGAGGACGTCAGCGACCGCGTCGGCCAGGAAGTCCGCAACAACCTGATCTTCGGCTTCACCGGCGGCGGCAACCCGGCGCCGCCGCGCTACGAACTGTCGCTGCGGGTCACCTCCGCCGATGCCCGCCTCGGCTTCGAGCGCGACGAGACGGCGCCGGCCTATTCGGTCACCGTCACCGTCGCCTATGAGCTCAGGGAAATCGCGACCGGCAAGGTCATCCTGCGTTCGCTCAACCGCGGCGTCGCCTCCTATGACCGCTCGAACCAGGCCTTCGCCAACCAGCGGGCCAAGATCGACGCCGAGAACCGCGCCGCGCAATCGGTCGCCGACGACATCCAGCTCCGCCTCGCCGCGGCACTCGCCAGCGGCAAGTCGAGCTGAGGCAAAGGTCGGCCCGCTGCAGGCGGCGAGCTTCCTGCAGCGGGCGCCATCTCTTCACCTCTCCCTGAGGGAGAGGTTAACGGCCGCAGGCCGGCGGGTGAGGGTTTACGCCGAATCCGGATGGTCCCTCATCCTCCTCCCGTCGCTTCTCGTAGACCTCTCCCGCCGGGAGAGGTGAAAGCCGGATTCTAGCCAGTCGGATCTGGCGCCACCGCAATCCACCCGGACGGCAACACCATGGTCCAGATCAAGCCCCAGGACGCCGACCGCTTCCTCAGCAAGCCGGATCCGGGCATCCGCGTCGTCCTGCTGCACGGCAGCGATACCGGCCTCATCTCCGAGCGCGCCAGCGCATTCGCCAAGACGATTCTGGGCAAGAGCGACGATCCCTTCGCGCTGGTCCGGCTCGATTCGGCCGAGATCGCATCCGACACCGGCCGCCTGGCCGACGAGGCCAACACCATCGCGCTGTTCGGCGGCACCCGCGCCATCTGGGTCAAGGTCGCCGGCAACCGCCCGATCCAGGCCGCCGTCGAAGCCGTGCTCGCCAATCCGCCGCAGGATGCCTGGATCATCCTGGAGGCCGGCGACATCAAGAAGGGCGTGGGGCTGCGCAAGCTCTGCGAGAATGCGCGCGGCGCGGCGGCGCTCGCCTGCTATGCCGACAATGACGCGGCGCTCGATCGCATGATCGATTCCGAGCTGCAATCGACCGGCCTCAAGATGGATCCGGATGCCCGCACGCTGGTGCGCAGCCTGCTCGGCGCCGACCGGCTCGCCAGCCGCTCGGAGGTGGCCAAGCTCTGCCTCTATGCGCTGGGAGAGGCCTCGATCGACGTCGACGCGGTGCGCGCCGTCGTGGGCGATGCCGGCGCCTCGGCGACCGACGAGGCGGTGGATGCCGCGGCGCTGGGCGATGCCAACGGGCTCGACAAGGCGTTTCGCCGCATCCTGGGTTCGGGCACGGCGGCCTTCGTCGTCGCCAACGCGGCTTTGCGCCATTTCCAGCTGCTGCACCGGATCAAAACGGCGATCGAGGACGGCGTTCCCGCCTCCACCGCGATCGAGCGCAATGCCGGCGGCATCTTCTTCCAGCGCAAGGGCAAGCTGGAGCAGCAGCTCCGCATCTGGCCGGCCGACCGGCTGATGGCTGCCCTCGACCGCCTCGACCGCGCGATTTTCGATAGCCGGCGCAAGGCAAACATAGCCGACGAAGTCATGGGCCAGGCCTTGCTTTCCGTCGCCATGATGGCCCGCGTCCGGCGATAATACTGCGCCGTCTAATCGTTCTGGGCGGGCGTGCCCTACTCGCGCTTCAGCAGCCGGCAGATTTCATCGAGCTGTTCGAGCGATTTGTAGCGGATCTTCAACTCGCCGCTGCCATTCGACTTGTGGTCGATCGTCACCATCAGGCCGAGGCTGTCGCCGAGCAGCTTTTCCAGCGCCCGCGTGTCGGCGTCCTTCTCGGCCTTGCTGGCGGCGCGCTGGGCGCCCCCCTTCTTCGGCTCGTTCTGCGTCAGCGCCTCGGCGTCGCGGACCGTCAGGCCCATATCGACGATGCGCTGCGCCACGGCTTCCGGATTATCGACCGTGACGAGCGCGCGGGCGTGGCCGGCCGTCAGCTTGCCGTCGCGCAGATAGGTCTGCACCGCCGGCGGCAGCTTCAGCAGTCGCAGCGTGTTGGCGACATGCGGCCGGCTCTTGCCGATAACGTCGGCGAGCGCCGTCTGGCTATAGTCGAATTCGTCGATCAGCTGCTGGTAACCCAGCGCTTCCTCGAGCGCATTGAGATCGGCGCGCTGCACGTTCTCGATGATGGCGAGCTCGAGCGCTTCCTTGTCGTTGACGTCGTGGATGATGATCGGCACGTCGTGCAGCGCCGCGCGCTGCGCCGCGCGCCAGCGCCGCTCGCCGGCGATGATCTCATAGGCGTCGGCCGGGCCACCGGGAACCGGGCGGACGAGGATCGGCTGCATGATCCCCTTCTCGCGCACCGAGGCGGTGAGATCCGCCAGATCGTCTTCCTCGAACGCCTTGCGCGGGTTGCGCGGATTGGGCCGCAGGAATTCGATGGGCACCCGGCGCGAATTGCGCGAGCGGTCCGGGATCACGCTTTCCTGGCCGACATCGCCGATCAGAGCGGCCAGTCCACGCCCCAGCCTGCGGCGCGATCCGTCTTCCATGCTCATAGCGTCCACTCCTGCAAATCCAATAACCGCCGCCGCGCCAAAATCAGGCTGCGCGCAGGCGCTTCTCACGTTGAATGATTTCCGAGGCGAGCCGGAGATAGGCCTGGCTGCCGGTGCTCTTGAAATCGTAGAGCAGCACGGGCTTGCCATGCGACGGCGCTTCCGAAATGCGGACATTGCGCGGGATCACCGTGTCATAGACGGCATCGCCCATATGCGCGCGCACATCGGCCACGACCTGGCTGGCGAGGTTGTTGCGGCTGTCGAACATGGTCAGAACGATACCATGGATCGACAGTTCCGGGTTCAGGGCATGCTTGACCTGGTCCACCGTCTGCAACAGCTGGCTCAAACCCTCCAGCGCGAAGAACTCGCATTGCAGCGGCACGAGGATCGAATGGGCCGCCGACAGCGCGTTGATGGTCAGCAGATTGAGCGAGGGCGGACAGTCGACCAGCACATAGGTGTAGTTTCGGACTCGAATCGATTCCGGCCGCTGCATATGGCTGGCGATCGCCCGGCGCAACTTGAACGCCCGATCGGACCGGCCGGCGATTTCGAGCTCGACGCCGAGCAGATCCATGGTCGAGGGCGCCACCGACAGACGCGGCACCGCCGTCTCCATGACGATCTCGGCCAGCGAGGATTCGCCGACCAGCACATCATAGGTCGAGCGCAACCGGCTCTTGCGGTCGATGCCGAGGCCGGTCGAGGCGTTGCCCTGCGGATCCAAATCGACGATCAGCACTTCCTCGCCGATCGCGGCCAGCGCCGTGCCGAGATTGATCGCCGTCGTCGTCTTGCCGACGCCGCCCTTCTGGTTGGCCAGCGCGATGACACGCGGCAAGGGTGGCAGCAGCGACGGCGGCGAAAACGTGTCGGCGTAGGACATGGACAGCCTCTTCGATGGAGCGCGCGATCAGACGGTCCGGCGCTCTGCCCGGCAAATCTCGACGATCGAACTGCGATCATCGATCATGCTCTTGTGTCTTATCAGATCGAGGGACCAAGATTTAGAGGCTTCGGCCAGTTCCCCCTCGAAATCTTCACCTTTATGAAAGGTTCCTGTGGCACCGGCGGCCAGAACCGGCGCCGATAGATCGAGCAGCGCCGTCAACGAGGCAAGCGCGCGGGCGCTGATGCGCTCGACCGGCTCGCTCCATTGTTTCAGAACCGATTCGATCCGCCCTTCATGCACCACGGCCTTGGCGCCGGTCTCGCGAATCACCGTGCGGAGGAACGCGCATTTGCGCTGATTCGCCTCGACGCAGTGGACGACGGCGCCCTCCTGATCGGCCAGCAGGATACCGGTGATCAGGCCTGGCAGGCCCGCGCCGCTGCCCAGATCCAGCCACTTGCGCGTATCCGGAAACATCGCCACCAGTTGCGCGCAGTCTGCGACATGCCGCGTCCAGATCTGACCCAGCGTATTCGGCGAGACGAGATTCTGCGCCGGCTGCCACTTGCGCAGCAGCGCCACATAGCGCTCCAGCCGTTCCCGTGTTTCACGTGAAACGGGCAGAATGGCCTCGACGGCCGCGATCGTATCGGTCATGCAACGGTCCGGAAGGCTTGAGGGCGACGACGCGCCGTCGTGAGAAGCAGAGCAAGCGCCGCCGGAGTCATGCCCTCGATACGGCCGGCCTGGCCGAGCGTGGCCGGGCGAACCAGAATCAGCCGCTGGCGCAATTCGTTGGAGAGGCCGTCAATGCTGGCGTAGTCGACATCGTCCAGCCCAACGGCCTCGTCGCGCTTGACCGAGTCGATATCGTTTTGCTGCCGATTCAAATAGACGGCATATTTCGCGTCCGCCTCGATCTGGTCGAGAATGGACGGTGCGAAGCCGCCGAGTTCCGGCCAGACCTGCACCAAACGAGCCGCGTCGATATCCGGATAGGCCAGCAGGTCGAAGGCGGACCGCCGCACGCCGTCCTGATTGACGCCCAGACCGACCTTCACCGCCTCGTTCGGGGTCAGCGTGCGCTCGGCGAAAGCCCGGCGCGCTTCGGACAGTTGTTCGAGCTTGGCCGTGAAAGCGGCCTCGCGCCGCGCGCCAACCGCGCCAAGAGCAAGGCCGAACGGCGTCAGGCGCTGATCGGCATTGTCCGCCCGGAGCGACAGCCGATATTCGGCGCGCGAGGTAAACATGCGATAGGGTTCGGTGACGCCGCGCGTGATCAGGTCATCGATCATTACGCCGATATAGCTGTCGGAGCGGCTGAAGGCGACGCCATCCTGGCCGCCGGCGCGCCGCGCCGCGTTCAGACCGGCGACAACACCCTGCGCCGCAGCTTCTTCATAGCCGGTGGTGCCGTTGACCTGACCGGCCAGGAACAGGCCCTCGACCTTCTTGGTCTCAAGCGACGCAGTCAGTTCGCGCGGATCGACATGGTCATATTCGATCGCATAGCCCGGACGCAGGATCACGGCATTCTCCAGCCCGGGAATCGTCGCGATCAACGCCTTCTGCACATCCTCCGGCAGCGAGGTCGATATGCCGTTCGGATAGATCGTCGGGTCGTCCAGGCCTTCCGGCTCCAGGAAGATCTGATGTGATTCGCGATCGGCGAAGCGCACGATCTTGTCCTCGATGCTCGGGCAATAGCGCGGACCGCGGCTTTCGATCTGACCGGAATACATGGGCGAGCGATGCAGATTGGCGCGGATCACGTCGCGCGTTGCCTCGGTCGTCCGCGTGATGAAGCAATCGACCTGCTGCCGCTCGATCTTCGCCGTCAGCGTCGAGAACGGCTCCGGCTGGTCATCACCCGGCTGGCGTTCGAGGATGGAGAAGTTGATCGTCCGGCCATCCAGTCGCGCCGGCGTGCCGGTTTTCAACCGTGCCAGGCTGAAGGCGTGCCGCTCGAGCGCGGCGGAAAGCCCCATGGCCGGCTTCTCGCCAACCCGACCGGCCGGGATCTTGGTCTCGCCAATATGAATCAGGCCGCGCAGGAAGGTCCCGGTGGTGATGACCACGGCGCCGCAGGCAATCCGTCGGCCGTCGGCCAGCACGATTCCGACGATGCGGCCGTCGACCACGGTCAGGTCATCCGCCTCGCCTTCCACCACGGTGAGGCCGGGGGTCGACGCAATCTCGGTTTGCATCGCTTCGCGATAGAGCTTGCGATCCGCCTGGGCGCGGGGGCCGCGCACCGCCGGACCCTTGCGCCGATTCAGCATGCGGAACTGGATGCCGCCGGCGTCGGCCACCCGGCCCATCAGGCCATCCAGCGCATCAACCTCGCGGACGAGATGACCCTTGCCGAGCCCGCCAATGGCCGGGTTGCAGGACATGACGCCGATGGTGGCGCGCGAATGGGTAACGAGTGCGGTTCGCGCGCCGAGCCGCGCCGAAGCGGCCGCCGCTTCGGTTCCGGCATGGCCGCCGCCAATCACGACGACATCAAAGCTCGCATCTGCTGCGGGAGTCATGGTTCCGATCCTGTTGATCGGGTCTTCGTAATCGCTCACCGGAACCACGTCAAAGCGAAAACTGTTTCACGTGGAACACGCCTCCGAAACGATCCTATTTGCCGATGCAGAATTCGGCGAAGATCACATCCAGCAGGTCCTCGACATCGACCTTTCCGGTGACGCGGCCAAGCGCATCGGCGGCGCCGCGCAGCAGTTCCGCCTTGACCTCGATCGCCCGGTCGCCATCCCGCGCCAGTTCCTGCAGGAAGCCGAGGGAACGGGTGATTCCATCCCGTTGGCGCGAGCGGGTGATTAGGGCTGTCGGCATCGGCCGGGCAAGGTCCAGGGCGTCGCCAATCGCCGCGACAAGCCTGTCCAGGCCGGTGCCATCGCGCGCCGAAACGCCTATGTCCGCAGCCTCCAGGACTCGTTTCGCGTCCGAATCGAGGAGGTCGATCTTGGTGCGCACCCGCAGGGACGCGGGACCCTCGGGAATCGTTTCGGACCAGGAGTCGTTATCGGAAAGCGCCAGAACCAGGTCAGCGGTTCCCGCCCGTCGCCGGGCCCGGGCGATCCCTTCCCGTTCGACCACGCTTTCGGTATCGCGCAATCCCGCCGTATCGACCAGCGTCACCGCATGCCCGGCGATATCCAGCGAAACCTCGATCAGGTCGCGGGTCGTGCCGGGTTCGGCCGTCACGATCGCGGCCTCCCGCCGGACCAGCGCATTCATCAGGCTCGACTTGCCGGCATTGGGCGGCCCCAGCAGTACGACCTCGAAACCGTCGCGCACCCGCTCGCCAAAATGCTGGTCGTCCAGATGCCCCGCCATTTCGCGCGCCACACCCGCCGCCTCGGACCAGGCCGGCGCCATCACATCGTCCGGCACGTCTTCCTCGTCGACGAAGTCGAGCCCGGCCTCGATCAGCGCGCGGGCGCGGATCAGCCGGTGCCGCCACGTCTCATAGAGCATACGCAGGCCGCCATCGGCCTGGCGAATCGCCAGGCGGCGCTGCATCTCCGTCTCGGCGGCGACCAGATCCGCCAATCCCTCGATCTCGGTCAGATCCGCACGGCCATTCTCGAAGGCGCGGCGGGTGAACTCGCCAGCCTCGGCATGGCGATATCCCGGCAGGGAACCCAGCGCCTTGAGGACGCTCGCGATCACCGCGCGGCCGCCATGCACCTGCAGTTCCGCGACATCCTCGCCGGTGAAGCTCGCGGGCCCGGCGAAGAACAGAACGAGTCCGCGATCGAGGATTTCCGCCGTATCCGGAGCGCGCAGCGTGCGCAGCGTCGCCAGGCGGGCCGGCGTCACCCCGCCGAGCAATGTTTCGAGTCCGAATCGAACGCCTTTGCCGGACAGGCGGATCACCGCCACCCCCGATGGGGCCGCACCGCTGGACAAGGCAAAGATGGTGTCGTCGCGTGCGGAGCTCATGGTCAATCCGTTTCGTTACCCTAGGCGCGCCGCGCGCACCGTCCTACCCTAGAAGCCCCGAAGCCCGAAAAGCCAGAGAGCCTCATGACCGAAAACCTGCTGCGCTTCGAGACAAGCCCCTATCTGCTGCAGCATCAGGACAATCCCGTGCACTGGCGCGGCTGGAACGCAGCCGCCTTGCAGGAAGCCCGCGACCGCGATGTGCCGATCCTGCTGTCGATCGGCTATGCCGCCTGTCACTGGTGCCATGTCATGGCGCATGAATCGTTCGAGGATCCGGCGACGGCCGCGGTGATGAACCGTCTATTCGTCAACATCAAGGTCGATCGCGAGGAACGGCCTGACATCGACCAGATCTACATGGCCGCGCTGCATGCCCTGAGCGATCAGGGCGGCTGGCCGCTGACGATGTTCCTGACGCCGGAGGGCAAGCCGATCTGGGGCGGCACCTATTTTCCCAAGACATCGCGCTATGGCCGTCCCGGCTTCACCGACGTGCTGACCCAGATCTCGGCCTTCTATGCCGACGACCGGGAACAAATCCTGGCCCAGGCCGACCGCATCGCGGCGCATCTGCAGCCGCGCCGGGAGAGCGCCGGTCCCGCTCTCGACCGGACGCTGCTCGACGAGGCGGCGCGATCGATCCTGTCGATCATGGATCTGGAGCGCGGCGGCACCAAGGGCGCGCCGAAATTTCCCAACACCGCCGCGCTCGATTTCTTGGCTCGCAGCGCGCATCGCACCGGCAATGGCAATCTGGCCCGCGCCGTGGACGCTGCCCTGCTCGGTATGAGCAACGGCGGCATCTTCGATCACGTCGGCGGCGGCTTCGCCCGCTACAGCACGGATGCGGACTGGCTGGTGCCGCATTTCGAGAAGATGCTGTCCGACAATGGCCTGCTGATCGAGCAATTGAGCCTGCTCTCCGGCATCAGCGGCGCCGGCGCGATCTATCGCAGCCGGGTCGAGACGACGATCGGCTGGCTGCAGCGCGAGATGCTGACCGCCGGCGGCGCCTTTTCAGCAAGCCTCGACGCCGACAGCGAGGGACATGAGGGCCGGTTCTATGTCTGGAGCCGCGGCGAGCTGGACGAATTGCTGGGTCGCGATGACGCGGCCTTCGTCGCTGCGCACTATGACATCCGGCCGGAAGGCAATTGGGAAGGCGTTTCGATCCCGAATCGACTGCGCAGCCCCGAGCCGCTGGATGTCGCGCAGCAAGCTCGCCTGGACAAGCTGCTCGGCCGCATGCTCGAACGGCGCGCAAGTCGGGTCCGGCCGGGCCTCGACGACAAGATCCTGGTCGACTGGAACGGCTATGCCATCGCCGGCCTCGCCACGGCGGGCATGCTGATGCACCGGCCGGACTGGATCGACCTCGCGGCGCGGGCATTTCGTTTCATAGCCGAATCGGTTTCGCACGAGGGTCGGCTCGGCCACGCGGCGCGCCACGGACAAATGGTATTCCCCGGCTTCTCGTCCGATCTCGCGTCCATGGCCAAGGCGGCGATCGCACTGCATCAGGCGACGCAGGATCCTGCCTGGCTCGACCCGGCGATCCACTTCCTGGATCAGCTGGAGGCGCATCACGGCGACGGCGAGGGCGGCTATTTCTTCACCGCCGCCGACGCCGAGGCGCTGATCCTGCGCAAGGCCGATCGGATCGACGACGCAGCCCCCAATCCGCATGGCCTCGCCGTCGACAGCCTGGCGCGGCTCTGGGCGCTGACAGGCGAGGATCGCTACCGCGACCGCGCCGACGCGGTGCTCGAAGCCGCCTCGCCCTTTATCAACCGCAACGTCTTCGGCACGGCGAGCCTGCTATCCGGCCTCGACCTTCGCCTCGCGGTGCGAACCATCGTCATCCTGACCTCCCCCGACGACGATGGCGCGAGTCTCCGGCACGCCGTGATCGACCACTGGCGACCGACCTTCGTGCTCGATGTCCGGTCCGGGGATCGCGCCCTGCCCGCCAGCCACCCGGCGCATGGCAAGACGACGACCGATGGAAAAGCGACCGCCTATGTCTGTCGGGAAGGCAGCTGCTCGCTTCCCGTCACCGAACGGGACGCGCTGATCGCCCTGCTTCGCGCGGATGGCTAACGAATCGTTACCGCGGTGCTAACAGCCCAAACGAAAATGGCCGGGCAAAAGCCCGGCCATTTTCGCGTCGCAGGCGCGCTCCGAAGAGCCGCGAAAAGATCGATCAGGTGTTCATCTGGTCGAAGAAATCGGAGTTGTGTTTCGTCTGCTTGAGCTTGTCGAGCAGGAACTCGATCGCGTCGACCGTGCCCATCGGCATGAGGATGCGGCGCAGCACATACATCTTCTTGAGCACGTCCGGCGGAACCAGCAGCTCTTCCTTGCGCGTACCCGAGCGGGTGATGTCGATCGCCGGGAAGGTCCGCTTGTCGGCCACCTTGCGGTCCAGGATGATTTCCGAGTTACCGGTGCCCTTGAACTCTTCGAAGATGACTTCGTCCATACGGCTGCCGGTATCGATCAGCGCGGTCGCGATGATGGTCAGCGAGCCGCCTTCCTCGATGTTGCGCGCTGCGCCGAAGAAGCGCTTCGGCCGCTGCAGCGCATTGGCGTCGACACCACCGGTCAGCACCTTGCCGGAGGACGGCACCACGGTGTTGTAGGCGCGGCCGAGGCGGGTGATCGAATCGAGCAGGATGACGACGTCTCGGCCATGTTCGACCAGGCGCTTGGCCTTTTCGATGACCATTTCGGCGACGGCGACGTGGCGGGTGGCCGGCTCGTCGAAGGTCGAGGAAATGACCTCGCCCTTCACCGAACGCTGCATGTCCGTCACTTCTTCCGGACGCTCATCGATCAGCAGCACGATGAGATAGCACTCGGGATGATTTTCGGCGATCGAATGGGCGATGTTCTGCAGGAACACCGTCTTACCGGTGCGCGGCGGCGCGGTGACGAGCGCGCGCTGGCCTTTGCCGAGCGGCGCGACCAGATCGATGATCCGGGGCGTCATGTCCTTGCCGTGCTGAACCTCGAGCTCCATCCTGAAGCGCTCGTTCGGGTAGAGCGGCGTCAGATTGTCGAAGTGAACCTTGTGGCGCGCCTTGTCCGGGTCCTCGAAATTGATCGTCGAGACCTTGAGCAGGGCGAAATAGCGCTCGCCATCCTTGGGACTGC
This sequence comes from Kaistia defluvii, assembly GCF_026343955.1. GTDB lineage: Bacteria > Pseudomonadota > Alphaproteobacteria > Rhizobiales > Kaistiaceae > Kaistia > Kaistia defluvii. Next base: position 150,416 of record NZ_JAPKNI010000009.1, on the reverse strand, counting down.
GGATATAGCCCTCGACCGTATCGCCCGTCCGCAGCGAGAAGCGGCGAATCTGCGAGGGAGAGACATAGATATCGTCGGGTCCGGCGAGATAGTTGGCGTCGGGCGAGCGCAGGAAGCCGAAGCCATCCTGCAGCACTTCGACAACGCCTTGCCCGACGATCTCGACGTCGTTGTCGGCCAGCTGCTTGAGGATCGCGAACATCAGTTCCTGCTTGCGCAGGGTGCTCGCATTCTCGACCTCAAGTTCCTCGGCGAAGGCCAGCAGCTCCGTCGGGGACTTCGCCTTGAGGTCCTGTAGTTTCATTTCACGCATGGGTTTTGTGAATCTCGTTGGGATTCAGGAAAGGATGGATCGAAGGGTATCGAAAAAGGGGATTGGCAGAACTTCAGCCTGGCGGGAGCTATGCCCACCGGCGCGATGCTTCGGTCGTCCCTGGCAGGTCAACCGGCATCCGTCTGCTTCGACAAGATGGCGCACCATAATCGCTCGCCGGTTCCACGGCAAGCGGCAGGAACGTCGCAATTTCGCAGAAACCTAGAACGGCTTGACCACAACAAGGATGACGATCAGCACCATCAGCACCGTCGGAATCTCGTTGGCGAGGCGAAAAGCCCGCTCCGAGCGAGTGTTCCGGTCCGCTGCGAAGGCCTTTCGGCACGAGGCCAGCCACATGTGGAAAGCCGACATGGCGACGACAAGCACGAATTTCGCCATGAACCAGGGCTGCTGTTCCCAGCCGCCGAGACGCACGATGGTGAGGCCGGTGATCCAGGTCAGGATCATCGCCGGATTCATGATCAGCCGCAGCAGCTTGGCTTCCATCACCTTGAACGTCTCGGACTTGTCGGAGCCAACCGCCGCGCCGGTATGATAGACGAAAAGGCGCGGCAGATAGAAGATCCCCGCCATCCATGCAATCACCGAAATGACATGCAGCGCCTTGATCCAGTCGTAATAGGCCATGTGCTTCCCCTGCCCTAGCGTCGCACGCGTTCAACGAGACGCTCGACATGCTCGATCGGCGTTTGGGGCACGATTCCGTGACCCAGGTTGAAAATCAGTCTTGCGCCGCGCATCGCGTCAAGAATTTCATCGACGGCATCATCGAGCTGGGTTCCGCCGGCAACCAGGACCATCGGATCCAGATTGCCCTGGATAGCTGCGCGATCGGCGATTTCCTGGCGGACGGTCGCCAGCGGCACGGTCCAGTCGACCCCCACCGCGTTGACCCCCGTGGTTTCGACGAACGAGACGAGGCCGCGATCCGCGCCCTTGGGAAAACCGATGAAGCGCGCACCCGGGATTTCGGCGCGAACGCCGGCGACGATCCGCGCGATCGGCCCGGCCGACCAGCGCTCGAAGGCGGCGGGCGAAAGCACGCGCGACCAGCTGTCGAAGACCTGCACCGCATCGGCGCCGGCCCGAAGCTGCGCCACCAGATAGACGATCGAGGCCTGCACCAGCTTGTCGATCAGCCGGTCCAGCGCCTGCGGGTCGCGTGCCGCCAGAAGACGCGAGGGCGCCTGGTCCGGAGTCCCCCTGCCGGCGATCATGTAGGTCGCAACGGTCCACGGAGCCCCGCAGAAGCCGATCAGGGCCTTGTCCGGAGCCAGCTCGCGTCGAACTGCGCTCACGGTCTCCAGCACGGGCGCCAATCGTTCAAGGACGGCATGGGTCGTGAGTTGCTCGATATCGGCGATGTCGATGGGATCCAGGCGCGGACCCTCGCCTTCGACGAAGCGGACGTCGCGGCCGAGCGCATGCGGGATCACAAGAATGTCGGAGAACAGGATCGCCGCATCGAAGCCGAAGCGTCGGATCGGCTGCAGCGTGACTTCCGTCGCCAGTTCCGGCGTGTAGCAGAGATCGAGGAAGGATCCGGCCTTGGTCCGCAGCGCGCGATATTCCGGCAGATAGCGCCCCGCTTGCCGCATCAGCCACATGGGCGGCTGGGCGATGGCTTCGCCATCCAGCACGCGCAGCAGGCGCGCCTTCGTCATCAATGCCGTCGAACTGTTCTGCACCACCATCACCAAAGAAAGAGATCTATCTGTAGTTTCTTCTTCTTTTAGACGGTGGATTACCGTCATTCAGCGCTGTCCACAATGCGACCGAGACGCCGGCTGCTAACAGGCCCGATTCCAGCCGGCTGTGAATCCATTTGGGGAGCAACAGCGATCGTTTCGCACTATCCCCTTGAGTCATTTTCGATTTTTTCGATGCCTACAATCTTCGCTATCTGGATTCGGCTGTTCATATGTCGTTAAGGTATTGGTTAATAACTTCTTAACGCGCAATTCCCTCGACAGCCCTGAATCTTTGTCCCCAGGCCCAGCCGCTGTTGATGATTTTCCGGCCATCGGGGACAAGGCGGGCGCTCGCGACCGGACCGGGAGTTTATCCCCGTCCTGTCCACAGCCCTGGGGATGACAGTGTGAAAAACGAGGCCCGACACCTGCACCTTCATCTGATATCCGATGCGACGGGCGAGACGCTTCTGACCGTGGGCCGCGCAGCTTCCGCCCAGTATCCGGGCGTCGAAGTCATCGAGCACATGCATTCCATGGTCCGCGCGCCCAAGCAGATCGAGAGGCTGGTCGCCGAAATTGGCCAGGAGCCCGGCATCGTCCTGTTCACGCTGGTCGACCGATCGATGGCCATGATGCTGGAGCAGGGCTGCCGCGACATCGGCGTGCCGTGTTTCTCCGTACTCGATCCCGTGCTTCAGGTGTTCCAGTCCTATCTCGGCGCTCCCAGCCAGGCTCGGGTCGGCGCGCAGCATTCCCTGGACGGCGATTATTTCCGGCGGATCGAAGCGCTGACCTTCACCATGATGCATGATGATGGCCAGTTGCCGGAGGATCTCGATCTTGCCGAGATCGTGATCATCGGCGTCAGCCGGACCTCGAAGACGCCGACCAGCATCTACCTTGCCAATCGTGGCGTGCGCACCGCCAATATTCCGATCGTACCGGGTATTGGCCTGCCGGCCGAGCTGGAAGCAGCGACGAAGCCGTTGATCGTCGCGCTTGTCGCCACGCCGGACCGGATCGTGCAGATGCGCGAGAACCGCGTTCTTTCCAATGCGAGCTTCGGCGAGGACGATCCTTATGTGGATCGCGCCGCGGTGGCCAACGAGATCGCCTCGACGCGCAAGATCTGCGCGCGCAATGGCTGGCCCGTCATCGATGTGACCCGTCGCTCGATCGAGGAGACCGCCGCCGCCATTCTGGCGCTGCGCAACAAGCAGGCCGGCGGCGCCAAGGACGCGCTCGCCAGGGACGGCTCGATCCTATGAGGCTGATTCTCGCTTCAACCAGTTCGACCCGCATCGCTCTGCTTCGCAATGCCGGCATCGATTTCGAGGCGATTTCGCCTCAAGTCGATGAACGCGCGCTGGAAACGCCGTTGCTGGCGGCCGGGGCATCGCCAGCGGAGATCGCACTGGCCCTCGCGCGTGCCAAGGCTTTGGCGATCAATGGCCCCGGCGCGCTCGTGCTGGGCGGCGACCAGGTTCTCGATCTCGATGGCGAGCGTTTCGTCAAGCCGGCCGATCGCGCCGACGCCGCGCGCCAGATTGCCCGGCTGGCCGGCAAGACGCATCGGCTGCGGACAGCAGTCGTACTGGCGGAAGCAGGCGAGATTGTCTGGGAACTCGTCACAACGGCCAGCCTGACCATGCGGCCGCTCGATGACGAAGACATCGAACGCTATCTCGACGCGGCCGGAGACTCGGCACTGTGGTCCGTCGGCGCTTATCTGCTGGAAGGCGTCGGAATCCAGTTGTTCTCGGCTATCGAGGGCGATTATTTCAGCATTCTCGGCCTGCCGCTGCTGCCGCTTCTCGAAATCCTGCGCCAGCGCGGCGTCCTTCCGTCCTGACGAGGCGCCATGACCCCTTCTTTGCTCCAGGTTTCCGCTGTGCCCACCGCCTGCGTCATTGGCTGGCCGGTCAAGCATTCGCGTTCGCCGATTATCCATCGCCACTGGATCTCGGAGCTTGGCCTGATCGGCGATTATGTGCGCCATCCCGTCGAGCCGGAGCATGCCGCGGATTTTTTCGCGAATTTCGCCGGCGGACCCTTCATCGGCTGCAACGTCACCGTCCCGCACAAGGAAGTGGCCTTTGCTTCGGTCGCACATGCCGATGTCGTCGCCACTGCGTTGGGCGCGGTGAACACGGTCTGGCTCGAAGACGGCCGGTTGATGGGCTCCAACACCGACGCCGAGGGCTTCATTGCCAATCTCGATCAGTGGGCGCCGGGCTTCGACGCCAATCCGGGCGCGGCGATCGTGCTGGGGGCGGGCGGCGCCGCGAGGGCCGTGATCTGGGCCCTGCAGGCGCGCGGCTTTGCGCCGATCCATGTCGTCAACCGCACCCGCGACCGCGCCGAGGCGATGGCCGAGCGTTTCGGTCCCGATATCCGGCCAGCCGGCTGGGACGACCTCCCTGCCCTGCTGCCGCAAGCGGGATTGCTGGTGAACACCACCTCGCTCGGCATGGAAGGCCAGCCGCCGCTGACCATCGACCTCGCTATGGCGCGCGATGACCTGCTCGTCACCGATATCGTCTACATCCCGCTCGAAACGCCGCTGCTGAAGGCGGCGCGGTCGCGCGGGCTGCGGACGGTCGACGGGCTCGGCATGCTGCTGCACCAGGCGGTTCCGGGCTTTGAACGCTGGTTCGGCCGCCGGCCGGTCGTCACGCCCGGACTGCGCCGCCTGATCCTGGCCGATATGGGCATTACGGAAACGGGTGCGGCGGCGTGATCGTCATCGGCGTCACCGGCTCGATCGGCATGGGCAAGTCGACAACCGCCCGACTGTTCGCCGCGCATGGCGCGGTTCTGCATGATGCCGACGCCGTCGTGCATGCGCTCTATCGCGGGGCCGCCGTGCCGCGGGTGGCCGAGCGGTTTCCCGATGCGATCCTTGACGACGTGGTCGACCGCGGTCGGCTCTCCGCCCTGCTAGCCGCCGATCCGACCGGTCTCGCGGCGCTGGAGGCGATCGTGCATCCGATGGTGCAGGCCGTCGAGGCAGAGCGGATGGAAGCGGCGCGGCGCGAGGGGCGCGCGATGTTCGTTGTCGACGTGCCGCTTCTGCTCGAAACCGGGGCCGAACGGCGCGTCGACGTGGTCGTCGTCGCCAGCGCCCCGGCCGAGATCCAGGCAGCGCGGGTGCTGGAGCGTCCCGGCATGACGCCGGCGCGGCTCGAGGCGATCCTGGCGCGGCAGATGCCGGACGCGGAAAAGCGGCGGCGGGCGCATTTCATCGTCGATACCGGCGGCAGCAAGCAAGCGGCCGCGCATGCCGTGGCCGACATCGTGCGGGCGTTGGCGGCGAAGGCCGCCACCTGACGTCTCCGGTGGTGAAATTCTTGCGCCGCCGGCCCGCGCCGCGATAGAAGCGGAACGAACGGGAGCAGATCTTTGCGCGAAATCGTCTTCGATACGGAAACGACCGGACTTGAGCCGCTCAAGGGCGACCGGCTGGTGGAAATCGGCGCGGTCGAACTGTTCAACCATCTGCCGACCGGTCGCCATTATCACGTCTACATCAATCCCGAACGCTCGATGCCGGACGAGGCGTTTCGCGTGCACGGGCTGTCGACCGAGTTTCTCGCCGACAAGCCTCTGTTCAGCGCCGTCGTCGACGAATTCATCGATTTCATCGGCGACGCGACCCTGATCGCCCATAACGCCAATTTCGACATCGGCTTCCTGAACGCCGAGTTTGCCCGCCTCGGCAAGCCACCGATCCCGCCCGACCGGGTGATCGATACGCTCGCCCTGGCGCGGCGCAAGCATCCCAAAGCCGCCAATACGCTCGACGCGCTCTGCTCGCGCTACGGCGTCGATACCAGCTCGCGCACCGTGCATGGCGGTCTCATCGACTCGGTGCTGCTGGCCGATGTCTATCTCGAACTGATCGGAGGGCGGCAGCCGGATCTGGTGCTGGTTCCCGATGCGGTCGCCGAGGTCAATGACGATGGCGGCTTGATCATCGTGGCGCCGCCGCAGCAGCGTCCGGTGCCGCGCGTGTTCCGCGTCACGCCGGAAGAGCAGGCCGCGCATCGCGCCTTCATCGGCAAGATGGGCGAGAGCGCGCTCTGGAACGCCTATCTGCCGCAGGAGTCCGAACCGGCCTGAATTCAGCTCGAGGCGTCGCACCAATAAAAAAGCTCCTGAACCGGCGGTTCAGGAGCTTTTTTCAGGCAAGCGGTCGCGGATGAGATCAGCTTGGACGCGAACCCTGCTGGGCGGCGGCCATTTCCATCAGGCGCTGACGGTAGAGCTGGGTAAAATCGACGGGATCGACCAGCAGCGGCGGGAAGCCGCCATTGCGGGTCATGTCGGCCAGGATCTGGCGCGCGAAGGGGAACAGCAGGCGCGGGCATTCGATCATCAGGATCGGCGCCAGGTTTTCCTGCGGCACGTTGGAGACGCGGAAGACGCCGGCATAGACCAGTTCGGCGACGAACAGGGTCTGGTCGCCGTCCGTCGCGCGGCCTTCGAGACGCAGCTCGATCTCGTAGTCGTCGCCTTCCAGCGGATTGGCGCCGACATTGATGCCGATGTTGATCTGCGGCGCGGCGCGGCGCGGACCCAGCGAGCGCGGGGCGCCCGGGTTTTCGAAGGACAGATCCTTCACATATTGCAACAGGATCGAAAGGTTCGGCTGGGCGAGTTGGCCCGCGCCGTTTTCGTTGTCATCGGCCATGAAGGCGGCTCCCCTGGAACAATCGGCCGAATGGCCTGATCTTAACAAGTGGGCTCGCTAACACTTCCGTCTCGGTGATACAAGCGGCTGGACCAAGCTCGTCGGAGACATGCGCGCGCCACGCCTGGCATTGTGTCCTTGACGGACTTGGATCGACGCCCAACGATTACCACATTGGGTCTATGATCGCTCGAACGTGCGCAATCGGCTTCATGGACACCCCAGAATAGGACAGGACGCCTTCGGCATGAACGGCTTCGTCGATATCTATACGCTGATCTTCCTCGTCCTCGCGGTGGTGATCTTCTTCAAGCTGCGCGGCGTTCTTGGTCAGCGTACCGGCAGCGAGCGTCCCCCTTTTGATCCGTTCACGCGCCGCAAGGCGGATGAGCCGGAAGCGGCGAATGATGGCAAGGTCGTCACCCTGCCCCGTCGCCCCAGCGAAGATGTCTCGGCCGCGACGATCGCCGCGCAGGACGTCGATCACCGCATCTCGGCGGTCGCGACCCCGGGCACGCCGCTCGCCGCCGCGGTCGGCCAGATCATGGCCGCCGATCGCAGCTTTGACCCGCAGCAATTCATCGATGGGGCCCGCACGGCCTACGAGATGATTGTCACGTCCTTCGCCAAGGGCGACCAGAAGGCCCTGAAGCCGCTGCTTGGCCGTGAAGTGTTCGACGGGTTCTCCAGCGCCATCAGCGAGCGCGAATCGCGCGGCGAGACGGTCGAGTTCAACTTCGTCGGCTTCGAGAAGGTCGAGATGGTCGATGCGGCCCTGAAGGGCGGCAATGCTCAGGTCTCGGTCAAGTTCGTCTCCAAGCTGATCTCGGCGACGCGCGACAAGGCCGGCGAGATCGTCGACGGCGATCCCGTGCATATCGCCGATGTCACGGATATCTGGACCTTCGCGCGCGATGTTGCGTCCCGCGATCCGAACTGGTTGCTGGTCGCCACCGAAACCGTTGAATGACCGGGAAAATCGCTCGTGTCGACGGATGGAACCGCCCGGCCTGTGCCCGTGCCGTTTGGCATGCTCGATGGCTGGCATGACGATGATCATGCCGAGGCCTGGCGCGCCTATCGTCTGAGCGCCGTCTACGCCGCCGAACACGAACCGAAGACCCGCGCACTTGGCATAGACGGGGCCGCCCTCGCCCGTATCGCCCGGATCGCCGCCGCCATGCCGGCCGAGCTCGGCCGCGACGACGCCAGGGCGTTCTTCGAGACGCATTTTCAGCCGATGAAAGTCGTCGCCGAGCCTGCGCGCGGCTTCTTCACGGGCTTCTACGAGCCGGAAGTCGCCGCATCACGGACGCGGACTGACGGCTTTACCGTGCCGCTTTTGGCGCCGCCGGCCGAACTGGTCGAGGTCGACGAGCACAATCCGCCACCCGGTCTCGAGCCCGGCATGCGCTTCGCGCGCCGGACGGAAGGCGTATTCGAACCGTTCTTCGACCGGGGCGAGATCGAGCGGGGCGCGCTCGCCGGGCGAGGGCTGGAGCTCGCATTTCTCGCCGATCGCGTCGACGCGCTGTTCGTTCACATCCAGGGTGCCGCGCGCCTGCGCCTGCAGGATGGCGAGATGCTGCGCGTCACCTATGCCGCGAAGTCGGGCCACGCCTATACGTCGGTCGGCAAGGTCCTGCTCGATCGGCAGGCCCTGCCCAAGGGCGGTGTCAGCATGCAGTCGATCCGCGCCTGGCTCGCCGACCACCCGGAGCAGGCCTCCGAGGTGATCTGGCAGAACCGCTCCTACATCTTCTTCCGCGAGGCGGCGGTGCAGGATCCGGCGCTGGGTCCGATCGCCGCCGCCAAGGTGCCGCTGACGGCCGGGCGCAGCCTCGCCGTCGACCGCACGCTGCACACGTTTCACGCGCCGGTCTGGATCGACACCGTGCTGCCGGAGGCCGAGGGGGCGGGCGCCTTCCGTCGCCTGATGATGGCGCAGGATACCGGCTCGGCCATTCTCGGTCCGGCGCGCGGGGATATCTTCTTCGGCTCGGGCGATGAAGCCGGCCGGATCGCGGGGCGCATGCAGGCTGCCGGCGGCTTTGTCGTCCTGGCGCCGCGGAGCGCTCCATGACGCGCCGCAAGCGAAGCCTCTCCGGCGAAGAACGGACGCTCTGGGCCACCGTCGCCCGCACCGTCGCGCCGCTCCGTCCGGAAGACACCGTCCCGCCTCCGCCGCCTCCGGCGGCCGAGACGCCGATCGCCGTCTCGGCGGTGGCCAAAGGGACGGGCATGCCTGCCAAGGCCGGCAAGCTGGGCAAGGCCGTGCCGCCTCCGCCTCCGCCGCTGCACCCGATCGAGCGCCGCACGCTGACCCGTGTCGCGCGCGGCACCATCGAGATCGACGGCCGCATCGATCTGCACGGGCTCACCCAGCTGGACGCGCACGACCGGCTGCGGGGCTTCCTGCATGACGCCCAGTCGCGCGGTTCCAAGCTGGTGATCGTGATTACCGGCAAGGGCAAGGTCGGCGGCGACGACCCGTTTGGCATGAACGAGCGCGGCGTCCTGCGCCGTCGCGTGCCGCAATGGCTGGCGGAGCCGGGCCTGCGCAACATCGTCCTCGGTTTCGAGGAAGCGCATCGCAGCCATGGCGGTGGCGGCGCGCTCTATGTCCGGATCCGCAAGAAGCGGACCGCGCACAAGGCGGGCGGGGCGTGACGCCGTTCGGCCAGCGTCTGCGCGCCATGCGCGACGAGCGCGGCCTTTCGCTGAAGACGATGGCCGAGGCTCTGGGCGTTTCCAGTTCCTATCTCTCGGCTCTGGAGCACGGCCGGCGCGGCAGTCCGAGCTGGTTCATGGTCCAGCGCATCATCGCCTATTTCAACGTGATCTGGGACGAGGCCGAGGAACTGCAGCGGCTGGCCGAAACCTCGCATCCGCGCGTCACCGTCGACACGGCCGGCCTCGATCCGGCGGCGACCGAGCTGGCGCATCTACTGGCGGCGAAGATCGGCGGCCTCAGCGCCAAATCCCTGAGGGATCTCAAGAAAGCGGTTCGCGACGCGGCGGCGCGCGATCATGTCGACGGCGCCTGAGCGCCCTCAGAGCAGCTTGCGCAGATCGTCGATCCGGTCGTTCACCAGCCAGCCATAGTAGTTTTCCTGGGGCATGGCGTTCTTGTTGCGCTTGCGCTCGGCGGCGAGAACGCGGGCCCGCACCTTGACGTCGCCGACATTGTACAGCGTCGCGGTGATGCCGGGATTGTTGGAAATGTCGACGCCGGCCGTGTCGCGATAGACATCGATCGACAGGCGGATGATCGCCGCCATGTAGTCGAGCGACATGTTGGGATCCATGATCGCCTGGTAGAGCTGCGGCGCGCGCTCGGCGTCCAGCAGCGGCAGGCCGCTCTTGCGGTGCACGATGTCGGTCACCGTCAGCGCGGTCAGCGGATTGATCTGCCCGAGGCCGAAGGTCTGGCCGGCATAGAGCGGCTGGAAGAAGACCTTCGAGAAGCGGTCGCGCGGGAACGACTTGCCGTCGACCTTCTTGCCGCGGAAGTCCTTGTCCCAGACGTCTTCGCGGCAGGTCCACAGGTCATAGGCGGATTTGAGCCCGTCACAGGCGTCGAATTGCGGCCGCGATACGAACTGGGTGACGGATTCGCCCTGGTATCCGAAGGCGAGGTCGGTGGTGCCGAGATAGGCCAGCGCCTTGACGTAATAGGACTGGGCGCTGTCGAGGCCGCCGACATTGTAGGTGTGCTCGCCGACAATGGCGCCGATCAGGTGCACCGGGTCGACGCCATAGGTGGCGGCGGCGCGCTTGATCGACCGCATCAGGCTCTTGTCGCGCTTCAGCAGCGCATAGATGCGATTGTACTTGGCCTCGAAGCTCTCTCGGGTTTCGCCGGCGCGCTTGATCGAGCTCATGTCGATCGCCGGCTGTTCCTTCGACCGGTTGCCCGGCGGCACGGCGACGAGCGCCCAGGCGGGCAGGATCGTCGCAACGATGATGGAAGCAAGCAGGGCACTGCGCAGAAGACGCATGGGGGATCCGTCGCTCGGTCGATCGAATGACCGCACCCCGTCACGGATCGGCCGATCCGCGCCTTATAGCATCGGAAAACCGGGCTCGAAAACGGCATCCCTGCCACACTGGCCGGAGAAAGCCCCTCGATGGCAAGCCGGCCCCGCCGACGGTCAAGTCGGCGGGGCCGGTCAGGCCTGTCAGGGCAGGGCGATCAGAGGATGTAGCGCGACAGGTCGATGTTGCGCGAGAGATCGCCGATATGCGCCTCGATATAGGCTGCGTCGATGGTCACCGTCTCGCCGGAGCGATCGGGAGCCGCGAAGCTGATGTCGTCGAGGATACGCTCCATCACCGTCTGGAGCCGGCGCGCGCCGATGTTCTCGACCGAGCTGTTGACCTCGACGGCGATGCGGGCGATCGCGTCGATGCCGTCCTCGGCGATGACGAGGTTGACGCCTTCCGTCTGCATCAGCGCGACATACTGCTTGATCAGGCTCGACTCCGGCTCCGTCAGAATCTGGCGGAAATCGGACTGGGTCAGGGCCTGAAGCTCGACGCGGATCGGCAGGCGGCCCTGCAATTCCGGCAGCAGGTCCGATGGCTTGGCGATGTGGAAGGCGCCGGACGCGATGAACAGGATATGGTCCGTCTTCACCGGCCCGTATTTGGTCGCCACCGTCGTGCCCTCGATCAGCGGCAGCAGGTCGCGCTGCACGCCCTCGCGGGACACGTCGCCGGAGCGGCCTTCGCGGGCGCAGATCTTGTCGATCTCGTCCAGGAAGACGATGCCGTCATTCTCAACGACGCGGATCGCCTCGGCCGTCAGCGCATCGTCGTCGAGCAGCTTGTCGGATTCCTCGTCGATCAGCACCTTGTAGCTGTCCTTGACCGTGACGCGGCGCGTCTTGGTCTTGCCGCCAAAGGCCTTGCCGAGCATGTCGCCGATGTTCATCACGCCGATCGAGGCGCCGGGCATGCCGGGAACGTCGAACTGCGGCATGCCGCCCGACTGATCGCGCACCTGGATCTCGATTTCCTTGTCGTCCAGCTCGTTGGCGCGCAGCTTCTTGCGGAAGCTTTCGCGCGTCGCGGGGCTGGCGGATTCACCGACGAGCGCGTTCAGCACGCGTTCCTCGGCCGAGAGATGCGCCCTGGCCTCGACATCCTTGCGCTTCTTCTCGCGGGTCAGGCCGATGCCGATCTCGACCAGGTCGCGGATGATCTGCTCGACGTCGCGGCCGACATAGCCGACTTCGGTGAACTTGGTCGCCTCGACCTTGAGGAAGGGCGCGCCGGCGAGCCTCGCCAGGCGGCGCGAGATCTCCGTCTTGCCGACGCCGGTCGGCCCGATCATCAGGATGTTCTTCGGCAGAACCTCCTCGCGCATCTGGCCTTCCAGCTGCTGGCGGCGCCAGCGGTTGCGCAGCGCGATGGCGACGGCGCGCTTGGCGTCGTTCTGGCCGATGATGTAGCGGTCGAGCTCGGAGACGATCTCGCGGGGAGAGAAATTGGTCATGAGGTTTCCTGTCCGCCCTAGGCTGCGTCGAGCTGCTCGAGCGTGACACTGGTGTTGGTGTAGACGCAGATGTCGGCGGCGATCGCCATCGCCTTGCGGGCGATCTGCTCGGCGGTCAAGTCGCTGTCCATCAGGGCGCGGGCGGCGGCGAGCGCGTAGTTGCCGCCGGAGCCGATGCCCATCACGCCGCCCTCCGGCTCCAGCACGTCGCCATTGCCGGTGAGGACAAGGCTGGTGCTGCTGTCGGCGACCAGCATCATCGCCTCGAGATGGCGCAGATAGCGGTCGGTACGCCAGTCCTTGGCGAGTTCGACGCAGGCACGCGTCAATTGTCCCGGATATTGCTCAAGCTTGGCCTCCAGCCGCTCGAACAGGGTGAAGGCGTCGGCGGTCGAGCCGGCGAAACCGGCGATGACGCCACCCTTGCCGAGCGGGCGGACCTTGCGGGCGGTGTGCTTGATCACCGTCTGTCCGAGCGACACCTGGCCGTCGCCGGCGATGACCACCTTGTCGCCCTTGCGAACGGTGATGATCGTCGTCCCGTGCCAAGCCGCATAGGGGCTGTCATTCTGGGAATGTGTCATGATCTGCTTTCGTGGCGGATCGCGTTGGTCCCTGGAGGCCCCGCGGCGATCCCTGTTTGGCTAGAGGGTCATATGTAGGCGCGCTGCCCGGCGATGCAAAGGCTTGCTCAACCTTATGGCGTTACAAGGAAACGCCTGATAAAAGCCGGCTGTCCTGGGCTGAATTGGGCCGAGCGGGACTAAGAAGGAAAGCAGATATGCGTAGCGCCACGATCGAGCGCAAGACGAAGGAAACCGAGATCGCGGTGACGCTGGATCTCGACGGCACCGGCCGCGCCGACATCGCCACGGGCGTCGGCTTCTTCGACCATATGCTCGATCAGTTGGCCCGCCATGGCCTGATGGACCTCACCATCCGGTGCAAGGGCGACCTGCATATCGACCAGCATCACACGGTGGAGGATGTCGGCATCGCCATCGGCCAGGCGCTCAGGAAGGCGCTGGGCGAGATGCGCGGCATCACCCGCTATGCCGACACGCACCTCGCCATGGACGAGGCGCTGACCCGCTGCGCCATCGATGTGTCCGGCCGGCCCTACTTGGTCTGGAAGGTCGAGTTCTCGCGCGACAAGGTCGGCGATTTCGACACCGAGCTGTTCAAGGAATTCTTCCAGGCCTTCGCCCAGAACGCCGGCATCACGCTGCACATCGAAAATCTCTATGGTGACAACAACCACCATATCGCCGAGACCTGCTTCAAGGCGGTCGCGCGGACGCTTCGGGTGGCCGCGTCGATCGACCCGCGCCAGGCCGATCGCGTGCCGTCGACCAAGGGCAAGCTGGGCGACTGAGAGGGCGTCATGACGACCTATACCGTTCACGCACCGCCTGTTTCCGCGACCGGCGGAGCGAGCGAGGCCGACCGGATGATCTTCGTCAAGGACGGCTTCTGCTGGCCCGCCTTGGTCATCCCGGTGATCTGGATGCTGTATCGCCGCATGTGGATCGTGCTGTGCTTCTATGCCCTGTTCGCGGTCGCGATCGAGCTCGCCGGCCGCTTTCTCGGCGCGCCGACGGCGACCGCGCTCGGCATTCTCGGCGCGCTCTATCTCGGTGTCGAAGGCAACACGTTGCGGCGCTGGACGCTGGCGCGGCGCGGATTTGCCGAGCGCGCCGTGGTCGATGGACATTCGATCGCGGAGGCGGAGATCCGCTTCTTCCATCGTCCGGCAGGCACGCCGGCCGAGGCCGACAATGTCGTCGCCGGCCCTGCCGCCAGACCCAGTTTCTCGACCGACATTGTCGGCCTCTTTCCGAGCCCGGGGACGACCCGATGACCATTGCCATCATTGACTACGGCGCCGGCAATCTTCGCTCGGCCGCCAAGGCGCTGGAGCTTGCCGCTTCGCGCACCGGCTCGACGGCGCCCGTCGTCGTCACCGCCGATCCGGAGGTCGTCGCCAGGGCCGATCACATCGTGCTGCCCGGCGACGGCGCGTTTGCCGATTGTCGCACCAGCCTCGACAGCGTCGACGGCATGATCGGGGCGATCAACGAGGCGATCGACGCGCGCGGCCGGCCGTTCCTCGGCATCTGCGTCGGCATGCAGCTGCTCGCCACGCGCGGCATCGAATATGGCGTGACCCAGGGCCTCGGCCGCATCCAGGGCGAGGTCCGCCGCATCGAGCCGAGCGATCCGCGCCTGAAGATCCCGCATATGGGCTGGAACACGCTCAATGCCTCGGGACCGCACCCGCTGCTCGATGGCATCGCGCTGGGCGACGATGGCTGGCACGCCTATTTCCTGCATGGCTATCAGTTCTATGCCGAGCACGCCGGCGACGTCGTGGCGACGGCCGATTATGGCGGCCCGATCACCGCGATCGTCACCACCGGCAACATCGCCGGCACGCAGTTTCATCCCGAGAAGAGCCAGAAGCTCGGTCTCGCCCTTCTCGCCAACTTCCTGAAGTGGAAGCCCTGATGATCCTTTTCCCGGCCATCGATTTGAAGGACGGCGCCTGTGTCCGCCTGAAGCTCGGCGACATGGAGCAGGCGACGGTGTTCAACACCGATCCCGGCGCCCAGGCGCATGAATTCGAGACGCAGGGTTTTGAGTATCTGCACGTCGTCGACCTCAACGGCGCCTTTGCCGGCCAGCCGGTCAATGGCGCGGCGGTCGAGGCGATCCTCAAGGCCGTCAAGATGCCGGTCCAACTCGGTGGCGGCATCCGCGACCGCGCCGGCGTCGAAGCCTGGCTCGACAAGGGCATTGCCCGCGTCATTCTCGGCACCATCGCGGTGCGCGATCCCGACCTCGTGCGCGAGGCCTGCAAGGCGCATCCGGGCCAGGTCGCCGTCGGCATCGACGCGCGCGGCGGCAAGGTCGCCGTCGAAGGCTGGGCCGAGACATCCGAGCTGACCACCATCGAGCTGGCGCGCCGGTTCGAGGATGCCGGCGTCGCGGCCATCGTCTTCACCGACATCGACCGCGACGGCGTGCTGAAGGGCCTCAACATCGAATCGACCCTGGCGCTCGCCCGCGCCGTCGAGATCCCGGTGATCGCCTCGGGCGGCCTCGCCTCGCTCGACGACGTCAAGCGCCTGCTTGAGCCCGATTGCGCCATCCTCGAAGGCGCGATCTCCGGCCGTGCGCTCTATGATGGCCGGCTCGACCCGGCCGAGGCGCTGAAGCTGATCCGCGAAGCGCGGGAGACCGCCTGATGCTGAAGACCCGTGTCATTCCCTGCCTCGACGTGCATGACGGCCGCGTCGTCAAGGGCGTGCAGTTCGTCGACCTGATCGATGCCGGCGATCCCGTCGAGGCGGCAAAAGCCTATGATGCGGCCGGTGCCGACGAGCTTTGCTTCCTCGACATCACCGCGACGCACGAAAACCGCGGCACCATCCTGGATGTCGTGGCGCGCACGGCGGAAGCCTGCTTCATGCCGGTGACGGTCGGCGGCGGCGTCCGCGCGGTGGAAGACATCCGCGCCCTGATGCTGGCCGGCGCCGACAAGGTGGCGATCAACTCCGCCGCCGTGACGGACCGCAGGATCGTCGCCCGCGCGGCGGAAAAGTTCGGCGCCCAGGCGATTGTCGTCGCTATCGACGCCAAGCAGACCAGGCGGCGCGGCGTGGATGGCGCCGACCACGACCGCTGGGAGATTTTCACCCATGGCGGCCGCAAGGCGACCGGCATCGACGCGATCGAATATGCGATCGAGGTCGCGGCGCTCGGCGCCGGCGAGATCCTTCTGACCTCGATGGACCGAGACGGCACGCGCGACGGCTTCGACCTCGCGCTCACCCGCGCCATCGCCGATGCGGTGCCGATCCCCGTGATCGCATCGGGCGGCGTCGGCGCGCTCGATCATTTCGTCGATGGCGTGATCGAGGGCCATGCCAGCGCCGTTCTGGCGGCATCCGTGTTCCACTTCGGCCAGTTCACCATTGGCGAGGTCAAGTCGCACATGGCAGCGGCCGGCATTCCCGTCCGGCTCGACGGCTGAGGAGGGCAGGGCATGTCCGATTTCACGCTTTCCGATCTCGCCGCCATCATCCGGGACCGCGCCCATTCCGGCGATCCCGGCTCCTACACCGCCAAGCTGGTGGCCAAGGGCCCTTCGCGCTGCGCCAAGAAATTCGGCGAGGAGGCGGTCGAGGCCGTCATCGCCGCGACCGAGCGCAATGGCGCGGAACTGACGGCGGAGGCTGCCGACGTGCTCTATCATCTGCTGGTGATGCTCGAGGCGTCCGAAGTGCCGCTCGATGCCGTCATGGCGGAGCTTGAAGGCCGCACCCGGCAGACCGGGCTGCAGGAAAAGGCGTCGCGGCCGGCGGAGTGATCCGCGGCCCGGGAGAATGACCATGGACAAGTCTGCGCGGATCGAGCACGCCCCGCATCGCATCTTCGGCCGCAAGGAATGGGCAAGCCTCCGGGCCGATATGCCGCTGACCTTGACCGAGGACGACCTTTCCCGCCTGCGCAGCCTGAACGACCCGATCTCGATCGACGAGGTCGTGACGATCTACCTGCCGCTGTCGCGGCTGCTCAGCCTCTATGTCGCCGCCACCCAGGGCCTCTACAACGCGACCCGCACCTTCCTCGGCGCCAATGAGGGCAAGACGCCCTTCATCATCGGCATTGGCGGGTCGGTCGCCGTCGGCAAGTCGACCACGGCGCGCGTGCTGAAGGCACTGCTCGCCCGCTGGACCAACACGCCGAAGGTCGACCTCATCACCACGGACGGCTTCCTCTATCCCAACGCCGTGCTCGAGCGCGAAGGGCTGATGGAGCGCAAGGGCTTTCCGGAGAGCTATGACCTGCCGGCGCTGCTCGCCTTCCTTTCCGACATCAAGGCGGGCCTCGGCAGCGTCTCCGCGCCGGTCTATTCGCATCTCGTCTACGACATCGTGCCGAGCGAGCGGATCACCATCGACCGCCCCGACATCCTGATCGTCGAGGGCATCAACGTGCTGCAGGCGCCGCGCCTGCCGCGCGACGGCACGGCCGTGCCCTTCGTCTCCGACTTCTTCGATTTCTCGATCTATATCGATGCCGACGAGGCGGATATCCGGCGCTGGTATGTCGAGCGCTTCCAGCGCCTGCGCGAGACCGCCTTCCAGGACCCCAATTCCTACTTCCACCGCTATGCGATGGTCCCGGACGACGAGGCGCTGGCGATCGCCGAGCGGCTGTGGTCGCGCATCAACCGGGTCAATCTCGACGAGAACATCCGACCGACCCGGCCGCGCGCCGATCTTATCCTCAGCAAAGGGGAAAGTCATTTGATCGAACAGGTCGCGCTGCGCCGTCTTTGAGGCGTTTGCTGGGTTTCTGGCAGGTTCGATTGCCACTCGTTCGCAGTTGCGAAGATAGCCGTTGAAGCCTCCTCGGGGCGGTGCTAATGCGCCGAAACCGCCGATATGCCGAGGACGATCATGCCGAAATGGAACGACAGGATCACGCTTGTCGCGCTCAGCTCGATCGTCATCGCGCTGGTCGTGATGGCGCTGAAATATGCCGCCTATCTGCAGACCGGCAGCGTCGCGCTTTATTCGGACGCGCTCGAGAGCATCGTCAATCTCGTCACCGCCGTCGCCGCCTTCTGGGCCATCCGGGTCAGCCACAAGCCGGCCGATAGCGACCACCAGTTCGGCCATCACAAGGCCGAGTATTTCTCCGCCGTGCTGGAAGGCGTCCTGATCGTCGTCGCGGCGCTTCTGATCCTGCGCGAGGCCTGGATCAGCTACGAAGCGCAGCACGCGCTGGAAAACACCAGCGTCGGCCTGTCGATCAATCTGCTGGCGACCGCCATCAACGGGGCCTGGGCGATGTACCTGTTCCGTTTCGGCCGCCGCCGCCGCTCGCCCGCCTTCATCGCCGAAGCCTGGCATCTGACCAGCGACGTCATCAGTTCCATCGGCGTCTTCTGTGGCCTGGTGCTGGTTGCGCTGACGGGCTGGATCGTGCTTGATCCGCTGCTGGCGGTGATCGTCGCCGTCAACATCCTCTGGTCGGGCTGGCGCGTCATCCGCGATTCCGTCGGCGGCCTCATGGATCATGCGGTCTCCAGCGAGGTCGACGGCGAGATCCGCGCGATCATCTCGACCGAGGCGACGGGCGCCATCGAGGTGCATGACCTCCGGACCCGCAATGCCGGCCGCGTCATCTTCATCGAATTCCATCTCGTCGTGCCGGGTTCGATGACGGTCGCCGCCGGCCACGTCATCTGCGACCGGATCGAGGCGGCGCTCAACAAGGCCATCCCGGGGTCTGAGGTGCTGATCCATGTCGAACCCGAGGCCGAGGCGCTGCATCACGGCGTGATTGTCCTCTAGCGGCGCCTTGGAGGCGTCCTGCCGGCGCCATGACCGATGGCGGGCTGGCGCAGCGCTTGATTTTCTGCCCTAAACTCATGATATCGGGCCTACCTTTGGTTCTGATCAAAAGAGAGTTCGCCATGTCTGACGATACCCAGCCCGTATCCCCCACCGAAGCAGCCGCCGAAGCGGCAGCCGCGGCCGTGGACGGCGACGTCGCGGCGGCTCGCATCGCGGCTTTGGAAGCCGAATCGGCCGAGTTGAAGGATCGCGTGCTGCGAACCATCGCCGAGATGGAAAATCTTCGCCGCCGTACCGAGCGCGAAGTCGCCGATGCCCGCCAATATGCGATCGCCGCTTTCGCCCGCGACATGCTGACCGCCGGCGACAATCTCGCCCGCGCGATCGAAGCGGTGCCGGACGAAGCCCGCAGCAGCAGCGAGGCACTGAACCTTCTCATCGACGGCGTCGAGATGACCGAACGCGATCTGGTCAACTCGCTGGAGAAGCACGGCGTCCGCAAGCTCGATCCGCTCGGCCAGAAGTTCGATCCGCACATGCACCAGGCAGTGTTCGAGATCCCGACCACCGAGCAGCCGGCCGGCACCGTCATGCAGGTCATGCAGTCCGGCTATGTGATCGGGGATCGGGTGCTGCGCCCGGCCATGGTCGGCGTCGCCAAGGGCGCGCCCAAGCCGAAGGAAGTGAAGACCGCAGCGGACGATTCGACGCCGCGTTCGGCCTGAGGCGGGGGAGGCTGTGGACGCTGCCCTGCTCTACAGCCTCGACCTCATCGGGGTTTTCGTCTTTGCCGTCACGGGGGCGCTCGCCGCGTCCAGGCGGCAGCTTGATCTCGTCGGCTTTGTCTTCCTCGCCGCCATGACGGGCGTCGGGGGCGGCACGATCCGCGACGTGATCCTGGGAGCGACTCCGGTCTTCTGGATCACCCAGCCGGCGCCGGTCGTGCTCTGCGCCCTGACCGGCGTCATTGTCTTCTTCCTGGCGCCCTTCATCGAATATCGCTACCGGCTGCTGCTCTGGGCCGATGCGATCGGCATCTCCGGCTATTGCGTCATGGGCGCGGCCCGGGCGCTCGATGCCGGTGCCAGCCCGTTTGGCGCGGTGGTGATGGGCGTCGTCACCGCCACCTTCGGCGGCATCATCCGCGATATCGTCACGGGCGAGCCCTCGGTGCTGCTGCGCAAGGAAATCTACGTCACGGCCACGGTGGTCGGCGCCGCGCTGTTCGTGCTGGCGAGCGATCTCGGCCTGCCGTTCTGGCCGGCGGCGTTCCTCGGCGCGATCAGCGCCTTCATCGTGCGCGCTGGCGCGCTTATCTTCGGCTGGACGCTGCCGACCTACCGCTCGCGCGCCGGTCGTGCCTTCCCGCCGCGCTAGACCCTTTCATCGTCTCTCTGAAACGGAGAAAGGCTCTAACGCCTTGTGGGGTTGCGTTTTCTTCACGCGAACCGGTACCCCTTCGCTCGACAACGCGCTAGGCCGCGTAGCGGGTCGCGTCGACGCCGTAGTGGTTGACATAGCGCTCGTTGATCGAGGCCACGGGCAGCACGATCAACACATCCGTCGTGCCGAACTGGCGGTCGACCACGGCGCCGTCGCCGATATAGGCGCCGAGGCGCAGATAGCCCTTGATCAGCGGCGGCAGCGTCTTCAGCGCCGCCTTCATGTCGATCGCCCCTTCCGGCAGCCGGTCCATGGCGACACGACGATGCGGCAGCGCGCTTACCGACCATTCGGCCGGCGCGCGGGCATGGTGGTGCAGGAAGGAAAGCGGCAGCGCCAGGGCGTCGGGATTGGTGCCTTCGAGCGACGCACAGCCGACCATCACGTCGATGCCATGGCTGCGGACATAGCTCCAGATGCCGTGCCAGAGCAGTTCGACCGTGCGCTTGGTGCGATAGGGCTTGAGGACGCAGGAGCGGCCGAGCTCGAGGAAATTCAGCGCGTCGTGGCGCTCCAGCAGGGGGCCGATGTCGAACTCGCTCGCCGAATAGAATCCGGTATGCCGGCTTGCCACCTCCTGGCGCAACAGGCGGTACGTGCCGACGATCGCCGCTTCGCCGGCGGCGGTCCGGGTATCATGGTCGATGACGAGGAGATGGTCGCAGATCCGGTCGAAGCCGTCGCGATCGCGGCGCGACAGCTGTGCCTGCACGTCCGGAATGGCCGACATTTCCTCGTAGAAGACCTTGTAGCGCAGCTTCTGCGCCTTTTTCACCTCGCGCGGGGTGACGGCGAGCCGGACTTCCAGCGCTCCGATTCGTCCGAGCGACTCAGGCAGGGGCAGGGCAGGGCGAAGGGCTTTCGGCATCGGAAGTCTTATACCGCCGAATACGCGCTGCGATAGTGCCGGCAAAGCAATGATCGCCGCCGATACACGCTGGACCTGCTGGGACGCGGCGTTCACGCGCTTCACCATCACACTGTTCTCCGGCTCCGCCCGACCGGCTCATGCCGGGATCACGGGGCTACCCGGCGAAGAGATCACATCTCTCCGACAGTTTGGTGACGAAGCTCTTCCGGGGCTTGTCCGGCCGCTGTTGCCGCTTCGCCGGCAAAGCGCGTCATGAGGCTCGGCCATGATGGTTCGGTCAGCAGCAGCTCCAGACGGCTGGCGTGCGGGTACGTGCGTGGCTCGTCTAGAACCCCGGGCGTGTGGGAAGCAGACAGCTCGAGCCCCTCGATCCTCACCAGCCTGCCGATTGCCCACGCGCGTCAGTCCGGGCGCCCGGCCGAAGAAGGCGACCCATCCCCGATCTGTCCTTCCTCAGCCCTCTGCCCCCTCGGAAGCCGTTCAGGCCGCCGCCAGGATGCGATCGCCTGCGACGCGGTAGCGCAGCGCCTCGGCGAGGTGCAGGCGGCCGACGGTCTCGGCGCCGTCGAGATCGGCGATGGTGCGCGCCACCTTGAGCACGCGGTGATAGCCGCGCGCGGACAGTTTCAGCGCGGCGGCTGCGTCGCCGAGCAGCTTGATGCCGGCCTCGTCGGGCGTGGCAATCGTCTCGATCAGCGAACTGGCGCATTGGGCGTTGGTGCGGATGTTGTCGACGCCCAGCGCCTCGAACCGTTCCGCCTGTAGCGCGCGCGCCGCCGCGACCCGCTCGGCCACGGTGGCGCTGCTTTCGGACGGGGCCGTGCCGATCAGATCGCTCGCGGTCACCGCCGGCACCTCGATGCGCAGGTCGATTCGGTCGAGGAAGGGCCCGGAAAGCCGGGCCTGATAGTCGGCGGCGCAGCGCGGGCCTCGCTTGCAGCTCATGCCGGGTTCTCCCGCCATGCCGCATCGGCACGGATTCATGGCGGCGATCAGCTGGAAACGCGAGGGATAGCGGATGCGGTGGTTGGCGCGGGCGATCAGAACTTCGCCGGCTTCGAGCGGCTGGCGCAGCGAATCGAGCACCTGGGGCGTGAATTCCGGCAGCTCGTCGAGGAACAGGATGCCGTGATGGGCGAGCGACGCCTCGCCCGGTCGCGCGCGCAGGCCGCCGCCGACCATGGCGGCCATCGAGGCTGAGTGATGCGGCGCGCGAAACGGCCGGCGATCTGTCAGCTTGCCGCCGGAAAGCTCGCCGCCGATCGAGGCGATCATCGAGACTTCCAGCAGTTCCTTGGGCGAGAGCGGCGGCAGGATCGAGGGCAGGCGGCTCGCCAGCATCGACTTGCCGGCGCCGGGCGGCCCGGCCATCAGCAGGTTGTGGCCGCCGGCGGCGGCGATCTCCAGCGCGCGGCGGGCGCTTTCCTGGCCACGCACATCGGCGAGATCGGGGAGGGGGGCGCCGTCGCGCTGCAGCGCCGGTGTCGGCCGGGTCAGGACCTGCGTGCCCTTGAAGTGGTTGGCGATGGCGATCAGGCTGCGCGGCGCGAGGATTTCCATGTCGCCGCCGGCCCAGGCGGCTTCCGCCCCGCAGGCGGCCGGGCAGATCAGCCCGCGCCCCATGGCGTTGGCGCCGATCGCCGCCGGCAGCACGCCGGCCACGGTGGCGATGGTGCCGTCCAGCGCCAGCTCGCCGAGCACGACGAAATCCGTCAGCTGGTCGCCGGGAAGCGCGCCAAGACCGGCCATCAGGCCGAGTGCGATCGGCAGGTCGTAATGGCTGCCTTCCTTGGGCAGGTCGGCCGGCGCCAGGTTGATGATGATCCGCTTCGGCGGCAGGGCGAGGCCGGAGGCATGCAGCGCGGCGCGCACCCGCTCGCGGCTCTCGGCCACCGCCTTGTCCGGCAGGCCGACGATGATGATGCCGGGGAAGCCGGGCGCGATCTGCACCTGGACGTCGACCGGAACCGCCTCGATGCCCTGAAAAGCCACCGTCGTGACATGCGCGACCATGCCTGCTCCCCCTTTGATGATGACGTTACGTCAATCTCAGGGAGAGTCAAGAACAGGTCGTGAACATCCGTCGCGACGGGCAGATCCTGTTAGCGCCCTGTTAACCCTAGCGCTTGGATTCGATCGCGTCCCAGACCAGCGCCGCGATGTCCGCGCCGCCGAAGCGCTTCACCTCGCGGATGCCGGTCGGCGAGGTGACGTTGATCTCGGTCAGGTAGTCGCCGATGACGTCGATGCCGACGAAGACGAAGCCGCGCTTCTTCAGATCGGGCCCGATCGCCTCGCAGATCTCGCGGTCGCGCCGGGTCAGCTCGATCGGCTCGGGGCGGCCGCCGACATGCATGTTGGAGCGCGACTCGCCATCCGCCGGCACCCGGTTGATCGCGCCGACCGCGACGCCGTCGACCAGGATGATGCGCTTGTCGCCGGCCCGCACTGCCGGCAGGTAGCGCTGCACGACATAGGGTTCGCCGCGATAGGCGGCGGCGAAGATTTCCAGCAGCGAGGCGAGGTTCTGGTCGCCCTCCGACAGGCGGAACACGCCGGCGCCGCCATTGCCGAACAGCGGCTTGATGATGATGTCGCCATGCTCCTGGCGGAAGCGGCGGATCTCTTCGGGATCGCGCGAGATCAGCGTCGGCGGCATCAGCTTGGGATATTCGGTGACGAAGATCTTTTCCGGCGCGTTGCGCACTTCGGCGGGGTCGTTGACCACCAGCGTCTTCGGATGGATGCGCTCGAGCAGGTGCGTCGTCGTGATATAGCCCATGTCGAAGGGCGGATCCTGGCGCAGCAGCACCACGTCCAGCGTGGAGAGGTCGGTGCGCTCCGCCTCGCCGAGCGAGAAATGGTCGCCCGGCACGTCGCGCACGGTGACCGCCTCGATCGCCGCCTCGACCCGGCCGTCGTTCAGCGACAGCCGGTCGGGCGTGTAGTGATAGAGCGTGTGGCCGCGTCGCTGGCCTTCCAGCATCAGGGCGAAGGTGGAATCGCCACGGATATTGATCTTGGCGATGTGGTCCATCTGGACGGCGACGGAAAGCGACATGAAGGCCCCCAATGCGGAATAGGCCTCTTATGTCGTGTGGCGGGGCCGGATGGCAATGCCGCTGTCAGCGATCGGAAGCAAAAGCGTCGACGATGTGGTGCGGCAGCCGGCGCGGCAGGACGGCGACGACGTCGAACCGAAGCGTCAGACCCGCCGCCTGCGGGTGGCGGGCGACGAAGCTCTCCGCCGCCCGGATCAGGCGCCCCCGCGCCGCCGGCGTGATCGCCAGGATGGCCGCGTCCTTCGTCCGGCGCGCCTTGACCTCGACGAAGACCAGTGTCCGCCCGCGCTGCATGACGAGGTCGATCTCGCCAAGCGGGCTGCGGAAGCGCCGCGCGATCGTGCGATAGCCCTTCAGGTTGAGATAGAGTGCTGCGACCGTTTCGGCGAAACGGCCATGGCGTTCCGAGGCGCGGCGGTCAGGCCGCGCCATCTTCATCGTCGACGATCTCGGCGGGATCGTCTTCGTCGTCTTCCACGGCCTCGGCGGCTTCCGCCTTCAGTTCCAGCGCGCGCTGGTAGAGATCGCGCTTCGGCATGCCGGTGGCGGTCGCGGCCAGCGCCGCCGCTTCCTTCAGCGGGTGATTTTCCAGCAGCCGGGCGAGCAGCGAGTCGATCTCCTCGGCTTCGGGCTCGCTGGCGACCGGCGGGCCAATCAGGATGACGATCTCGCCTTTGGGCGATGGTTCGCCGCCAAACGCCTCCGCCAGCGATCCAAGCGTGCCGCGCCGGATGGTTTCGAACGTCTTGGTCAGTTCGCGCGCCACGACGGCCGGGCGGTCGGCGCCCAGCGTTTCCGCCATGTCGGCGAGCGAATCCGCCGTCCGGTGCGGCGATTCATAGAAGATCAGCGTGCCGGGCACGTCGGCCAGCGCCGCGAGCCGCTTCTTGCGGCCGACGGTGCGGTTGGGCAGGAAGCCGGCGAACAGGAAGGTGTCGGTCGGCAGCGCCGCCGCGACAAGCGCGGTGAGCAGCGCCGAGGCGCCGGGGATCGGGATGACGCGATGGCCGGCGCCCAGCACGTCGCCGACCAGCCGGAAGCCCGGATCGGAAACCAGAGGCGTGCCGGCATCGCTGACCAGCGCGATCGTCTTGCCCGCCGCGAGCGCCGCCAGCAGTTTCGGGCGCTGCCGGTCGGCATTGTGCTCGTGATAGGCGAAGAGCTCGGTCTCGATGCCGTAGTGGCGGGTCAGCACGCGGGTGACGCGCGTATCCTCGCAGGCGATCACATCGGCGGCGGCGAGCGTCGCCAGCGCGCGGATGGTGATGTCGCGCAGATTGCCGATCGGCGTCGAGACGATATAGAGGCCGGGCTCGATCGCCGGCGCGCGCAGGCGCTGGCCGTCGATCTGATAGCCGGCCTGGCTCTCGCCGCCGGCGCCTTCCGGCGGTACCGGCCTTGCGGGAGCGCTCATGACGCGCCCGCGCCGACGTTGTGGAGATGTGACACCAGACCTGAATTCACCGAAACCGCCGCTCTTTGCCGCTGAACAACCATGGGCTTTCCAGTACAGTTACATCTTGCGATTGAACAGGAGAAGGCGTGTGGGTTGGTTCCGTTCCGAACGGTGGGATGCGGGCAGGGCAGGGGCGTTCGCCTCCTGCGTCGCCGCGCTCGGCCTGCTCGCCGCCTGCGCCTCGACCGTGGGAGGGCCCGGCGCGGCGGCCAGCCTGGCGCCGGCCGCGACCGGCAACCAGCCCGTCCATGGCGAGACGCTCGGCACGGGCACGGTGCGCGTCGCCCTGCTGGTGCCGTCTTCCGCGACCGGCAATGCCGGCGTCATCGCCGCCAATCTGAAGAATGCCGCCGATCTGGCGCTGCGCGAATTCCAGGGCGGCGCCAATCTGCAGATCCTGGTCAAGGATGATCGCGGCACGCCGGAAGGCGCGCGCGAGGCGGCGACCGAGGCGATCTCGCAGGGCGCCGAACTGATCATCGGGCCGCTCTTCGCCCAGTCCGTCGCGGCAGCGGCCTCCGTCGCCAGGCCGGCCGGCGTACCGATCGTCGCCTTCTCGACCGATACCAGCATCGCGGCCCGCAACGTCTATCTGCTGAGCTTCCTGCCGCAATCCGATGCCGACCGGATCATCAGCTATGCCGCCTCGCAGGGAAAACGCTCCATCGCGGCCCTGCTGCCGGATAACGGCTATGGCACGGTAATGGAGGCGGCCGTCCAGCGCGCCGCCACCGCCAATGGCGCCCGCATCATCACGATCGAGCGCTACGGCCTCGACCGGGTCGCCATGCAGCAGAAGGCGGAGGCGATCGCGGCGGTGATCCAGAGCGGCCAGGTCGACGCCGTGTTCATGCCGGACGCCGGCGACGCCGCGCCGTTCCTGGCGCAGATCTTCTCCGCCCGCGGCATCCGGCCGGGGCAGGTCAAGTTCCTGGGCTCCGGCCAGTGGGACGATCCACGCATCGCCGCCGAGCCGACGCTTCGCGGCGGCTGGTATCCGGCGCCCGACCGCGCCGGCTATGCCGCCTTCGCGGTGCGCTATCAGGGCGTGTTTGGCGCGCCGCCGCTGCGCACCGCTTCGCTCGGCTATGACGCGACCAGCCTCGCCGCCGGGCTTGCCGCCCGCTATGGCGACAGGCGCTTCACGGCCGACACGCTGGCGAATCCGAACGGCTTCATCGGCGTTGACGGCGCCTTCCGCTTCCTGCCCGACGGCACCAACCAGCGCCAGCTGGCCGTCTACGAGCTCGGCGGCGGGACGCCCGTTATGATCGACCGCGCCCCGCAGACCTTTGCCCGCACGGGGACGTAGCCGGTTCATCGACGCGGACAAGCAAGACCCTCACCCCACCCTCTCCCGCCAGCGGGCGAGGGCTTTTCGGCCGGCGTTTCAGGATACCTGCGGGCGGATCGAACAGGCGCGGGCGCCCCCTCTCCCGCGCGCGGGAGAGGGCGGGGGTGGGGGGCTTTCCTTCACCTCTCCCCATGGGAGAGGTGAAGGAAAGATCTCAGGCCGCCAGGTCGGCGACGACCGCGTCCAGCACGAAGGAGCCGGAGCGGGTGGCGCGGATGCGGTTTTCGTCGATCTGCTCGACCATGCCGTGCTCGATCAGATCGGCCAGCCGGCGCGGGTCGAGCGTGCGGCCGGCGATCGCCCTGTAGCGGCGCAGATCGATGCCCTCGGTCAGGCGGAGCCCCATCAGCAGCATCTCGTCGCCGGATTCCTCCGGCGTCAGGATGTCGTCGGTCTCGATGCCGTCGCCCCAGGATTCGACCCGGCCGAGCCAGGTTTCCGGCAGCAGCGTCGTCGCGGTGGCGTGGCGCTGGCCGTCGATGACCAGCCGGCCATGCGCGCCGGGACCGATGCCGGCATATTCGCCATAGCGCCAATAGACGAGATTGTGCCGGCATTCGCCGCCGGGAACCGCGTGGTTGGAGATCTCATAGGCCGGGCGGCCATGCTTGTCGCAGACCTCCTGCGTGATCTCGAACAAGGTGGCGGCCGTGTCCTCGTCGGGAATGGCGAGCTTGCCGGCCTGGTAGAGCTTCTCGAACATCGTGCCGGGCTCGATGGTGAGCTGGTAGAGCGACATGTGGTCGGAGGCGCGTTCCAGCGCCTGCATCAGCTCGGCCCGCCACATGTCCGGCGTCTGGCCCGGACGGGCGTAGATCAGGTCGAAGGACAGGCGGGGGAACGTGGCGCGGGCGATGTCGATGGCGCGCATCGCCTCTTCGACATTGTGCACACGGCCGAGCGCCTTCAGGTCTGTGTCGTTCAGCGCCTGCACGCCGAGCGAGACGCGGTTGACGCCGGCGGCGCGATAGCCGCGGAAGCGTTCCGCCTCGACGCTGGAGGGGTTGGCCTCCATCGAGATCTCGGCATCCGGCGCGACGTTCCATGCAGCACCGATGGCGTCGAGAATGGTGCCGACCGTCTTCGGGTCCATCAGCGACGGTGTGCCGCCGCCGAGGAAGATCGACTCGACCGTCCTGCCGGGGGACTTGGCCGCCATCGTCTTGATCTCGGTGACGAACGCCTTGGCGAACCGCTCCTGATCGACCCCCTGGTGGCGGACATGCGAGTTGAAGTCGCAATAGGGGCATTTGGCCGCGCAGAACGGCCAATGCACATAGACGCCAAATCCGGGTTCGATCGGGGGGGCCATGGATGTCAGGCCCCGAGCTCGGCTTCGGCGAACTTCGCGAAGGCGCGCGCCCGGTGCGACAGCGCATCGGTGCGGCCGGCCGACCAGCCGTGCTTCTCTTCCGCCACCATCTCGCCGAAGGTGCGCTCGTGGCCTTCCGGCAGGAAGGCGGGATCGTAGCCGAAGCCGAGTTCGCCGCGCGGCGGCCACACCAGCGTGCCGTCGATTTCGCCGCGATAATAGCGCGTTGTTCCATCCGGGAAGGCGAGGCAGAGCACGGCGACGAAGCGTCCGGTGCGGCTCTCCGGCGTGGTGGCGCCGGCCTGTTGAAGCTTCTCCTCGACATTGCGCATGGCGCGGGCGAAATCGCCGTCGGGCGCCGCCCAATCGGCCGAATAGACGCCGGGATCGCCGCCGATCGCGTCGACGCAGAGGCCGGAATCGTCCGAAAGCGCCGGGAAGCCCGACGCCCTGGCGGCGGCATGCGCCTTGATCGCTGCGTTTTCCTCGAACGTCGTGCCGGTCTCGTCCGGCACGGGCAGGCCGAGTTCGCCGGCCGAGACGACCTTGAGCCCGAACGGCGCCATCAGCCCGGCGAACTCACGCAGCTTGCCGCCATTATGCGAGGCGAGCACGAGCGTGTCGCCGGAGGTCAGGCGGTGGGAGGTCGCGTTCATCCGGAAATGGCCAGCTTCTGCAGTTCGACCAGGTCGACGATGCCGTTCTTGGCAAGCGTCAGCATCGCGGTCAGCTCGGCTTCGTTGAAGGGCTTGCCCTCGGCGGTGCCCTGGATCTCGACGATGCCGCCGGTGCCGGTCATGACGAAGTTCGCATCCGTCTCGGCTTCCGAATCCTCGGCATAGTCGAGGTCGAGCACCGGCGTGCCGCGATACATGCCGACCGAGACGGCGGCGACGTGGTCGCGGATCACCTTCGGGCCGACCATGTCGCGCGACTTCATCCAGGCGACGCAATCATAGAGCGCCACCCAGGCGCCGGTGACCGAGGCCGTGCGGGTGCCGCCATCGGCCTGCAGCACGTCGCAATCGATGGTGATCTGCTTCTCGCCGAGATGGACGAGATCGACGACGGCGCGCAGCGAGCGGCCGATCAGGCGCTGGATTTCCTGCGTCCGGCCGGACTGCTTGCCGGTCGCGGCCTCGCGGCGCATGCGGTCGCCCGTCGAGCGCGGCAGCATGCCGTATTCGGCGGTGACCCAGCCCTTGCCGGACCCGCGCAGCCAGGATGGCGGCTTGTCCTCGAGGCTGGCGGTGCAAAGCACGTGCGTGTCGCCGAACTTGACCAGGCAAGAGCCCTCCGCGTGCTTGGCAACGCCGCGTTCAAGCGTTACCGCACGCAGGGCGTCCGCGGCGCGTTTCGAAGGTCGCATGGGATATTCCTGGCTGTTTCGTTGGTCCGCTTGTACAGGTCGGCGGCTCAAAACGTAAAGCCCTGCTTGAACCGGGCGTCGAAATCGACACTTAATCAAAGAGATCGAAGCTTTCGAAGAGAGGATCCAGCGTCTTGCCCGCCGACCGCACGGCCACCGAGACGGCATCGTCGGCGCTTTCCGCGCTCGATCAGCGCTCGCGCGAAATCTTCAAGCGCATCGTCGACAGCTATCTGGAGACGGGGGAGCCACTCGGCTCGCGCAACCTGGCCCGCATCCTGCCGATGGCGCTGTCGCCCGCCTCGGTCCGCAATGTGATGGCCGATCTCGAAGGCCTGGGCCTGATCTACGCGCCGCATACTTCGGCCGGACGGCTGCCGACGGAAAGCGGTCTGCGCCTGTTCGTCGACGCGATGCTCGAAGTTGGCGACCTGACCTCGGACGAACGGCGCGACATTGAGAGCCGGGTCGCCGGCGGCGGCGCCGGCCGCACGGTCGATGGCGTCCTGAGCGAGGCCGGGCGCATGCTGTCGGGCCTGTCGCGCGGCGCCGGCGTCGTGCTCGCCTCGAAGAGCGACCAGCGGCTGAAGCACATCGAATTCGTCCGCCTGGAGCCGACCAAGGCGCTGGTCGTGCTGGTCGGCGAGGATGGCTCGGTCGAGAACCGGCTGATCGACCTCGACCCCGGCACGACGCCGTCGAGCCTGGTCGAGGCGGCGAACTATCTCAACACGCATCTGCGCGGCCGCAGCCTGGCGGAAGCCCGCGCCGAGCTGAACCAGCGGCAGCGGCAGGTCCGCGCCGAGCTCGACCAGCTGACCGCGCGCCTGATCGATGCGGGGCTCGCGAGCTGGGTCGAGGCGACCGGCGTGCGGCCGGACACGCTGATCGTCCGCGGCCAGGCCAATCTGCTCGAGGACGTGCGCGCCGCCGAGGATCTCGAGCGCATCCGCCTGCTGTTCGACGATATCGAGACGCAGCGCGAGCTGGTGCATCTCCTGGGCAGCGCCGAGGCAGGCGACGGCGTCCGCATCTTCATCGGCTCGGAGAACAAGCTGTTCTCGCTGTCGGGCTCGTCGCTGGTGGTATCGCCCTACCGCGATTCCGAGAGCCGCGTGGTTGGCGTGCTGGGCGTGATCGGGCCGACCCGGCTTAATTATGCGCGCATCGTGCCGATGGTCGATTACACGGCGAAGCTGGTCGGGCGGCTGATCGGCTGAGCGCGACCGTCTGGCGTCTGTACAGCGCCGCGGCGAGCCGATATGAGAACGCTTCAAAGATAGATGGAGACGAGAACATGGCGACGGGTACCGACAAACTGGTCACGGTTTTCGGCGGCTCTGGCTTCATCGGCCGTCATGTGGTGCGCGCGCTGGCGAAGCGCGGCTGGCGCATCCGTGTCGCGGTGCGTCGCCCGGATCTCGCCGGCCACCTGCAGCCGCTCGGCTCCGTCGGCCAGATCATGCCGGTGCAGGCCAATCTGCGCTATCGCTGGTCGGTCGACCGCGCCATCGAGGGCGCCGACGCGGTCGTCAACCTGGTCGGCGTGCTGAACGAGAGCGGCCGCCAGAACTTCTCCGTCCTGCATAATTTCGGCGCCCGCGCCGTGGCCGAGGCGGCCCGCGCCGCCGGCATCAAGACGCTGGTGCACCAGTCGGCGCTCGGCGCCGATGCGAATTCGGAATCGCTCTATGCCCGCACCAAGGCGCTGGGCGAGGCGGCCGTGCTCGAGACCGTGCCGGAAGCCGTCATCCTGCGTCCCTCGATCGTGTTCGGGCCGGAAGACCAGTTCTTCAACCGCTTCGGCGACATGGCCCGCATCTCGCCGTTCCTGCCGCTGATCGGCGGCGGCGCCACCCGGCTGCAGCCGGTTTTCGTCGGCGATGTCGCGGAGGCGATCGCGCGCGCCGTCGAGGGCCAGTTGTCCGGCGGTACTATCTATGAGCTCGGCGGGCCGGAAGTGAAGACCTTCCGCCAGTGCCTGGAACTGCTGCTGACCGAGATCGAGCGTTCGCCGCTGCTGGTCCCGGTCCCCTGGACCCTGGCGCATTACGGCGCGGCGGTGGCGCAGTGGCTGCCCAAGCCGCTCCTGACCGTCGACCAGGTTCGCGTGCTGAAGCAGGACAATGTCGTCTCGCCGGCCGCCGAGGCCGAGGGCCGCACGCTGGACGGCATCGGCATTCATCCGAGCAATCTGCTCGCCGTGCTGCCCTCCTACCTGCAGCGCTTCAAGCCGCATGGTCAGTTCGACCACAAGCGCACGGCCTGATCGCCCGATTCTTCCCGACATGAAAAAGGCCCGCTTCCGGCTATGGAAGCGGGCCTCTTTAATGGGCATCGGGGTCGACGGTCAGCCGAAGGTCAGAACGGCGGCGAGGCCGATGGCGCCGACGATGATCCGCCAGTAGGCGAAGGGCGCGAAGCCGCGTTGGCTGACGAAATCGAGCAGCCGGCGCACCACGAACACGCCGGCGATGAAGGCGGCGATGAAGCCGACGATGATGTTCCAGGCGCCGGCCGTCGTGATCTGATCGTGCGTCTTGTAGAGATCATAGGCGAAGGCGCCGGCCATGGTCGGCATCGCCAGGAAGAACGAGAACTCCGCCGCGGCGCGCTTGTCGCTGCCGAACAGCATGGCGGCGACGACCGACGAGCCCGAGCGGGAGACGCCGGGGATCATCGCCAGGCACTGCGCCACGCCTATGCCGAAATACATGCCGAGCGAGAAATCCATCGCGTCGTGATAGCGCGGCTTCAGATCGAGCCGGTCGACGATCAGCAGGATGAAGCCACCGACGATCAGCATGATGCAGATCAGCATCGGGCTTTCGAACAGCACCTGCTTGATGAAGCCATGCGCGGCGGCGCCGATGACGGCGGCGGGCAGGAAGGCGAGCAGGATGCCAAGCACGAAGCGACGCGTGCGCGGATCCGAGGGCAGGTCGTGCGCGATCTTCAGCAGCCGGCCGAAATAGACCGTCAGGATGGCGAGGATGGCGCCGAGCTGGATCAGCACCTCGAAAGCCCGGCCCGGACTGTCAAAGCCGAGGAAATGCCCCGCCAAAAGCAGGTGTCCTGTCGAGGAGACGGGGATGAACTCGGTAAGGCCCTCGATCAAGCCGAGGACAAGCGCATCCAGCAAACCTGGGATATCCATCATCGCTCCTGCGAATGCCGTTGAAGGTCGAAACCGGCGAATCGGCTTGATACTCGCCACAATCGCGGCCTATATGCGGGCGCTGGAGCCGTTCTCGCAACTGCACTCACCGCCGCAGAATCGCTTCGCATTTTCACCTCTCGACCTGCGTAACGATGTCCCTTCTGCACCATCATCCCTTTTCCGCCGCTTCGCGTTATGCCCGACTGGTCCTGTCGGAATATGACGAGGCCGTCGAATTCGTCGAAGAGAAGCCTTGGGTCCGAAATGCGGCCCTTTTGGCTCTGAATCCGGCTGGAATCCTGCCGGTTTTCATCGATGACAACGAGACGGTGGTGGCCGGCGGATCGGTGATCACCGAATATCTCGTCGAGACAAAGGGTGCGCGCATGGGCGAGGTCCGGCTGATGCCGGAGCATGCGGCCGATCGCGCCGAGGTGCGCCGCCTGGTCGAGTGGTTTTCCGGCAAGCTCCATGGCGAAGTGACCGGCTATCTCATCAATGAGAAGGTCTACAAGCGCCAGATGAAGCAGGGCGAAGGCAACACCGCGCCCGATCCGGCGGCGATCCGCGCCGCCCGCGCCAATGTGCGCTATCATATCCAGTATATCGGCTATCTGGCGGCGCGGCGGAACTGGCTGGCGGGACGCGAACTGACGCTGGCCGATTTCGCGGCGGCGGCCGAGATCTCCTGCATCGACTATCTTGGCGAGGTGCCATGGGAGGCGGACGAGGCGGCGAAGGCATGGTATGCGCGGGTGAAGTCGCGGCCGTCGTTCCGGCCGCTGCTGAACGACGTGGTGCGGGGCGTGCTGCCGGCACCGCATTACGTCGATCTGGATTTCTGATTCCCGCGCCGTCGACACCGAAACAGCGGGCGGCCGAGAAGGCGCGGCTCATCGCTGATGCGCGGGCCGAGGGCTTCAGCGTCGTCCGCGTCACCGGGCCGGACGCCATCCCGCTGGCGCCGGAACGCCTGCATGCCTTCCTGAGCGACGGACACCATGGCTCGATGGCCTGGATGGAAGAGACCGCCGCACGGCGCGCCGATCCCAAGATTCTCTGGCCTGATGTCCGCTCCGTCATCATGCTGGGCCTCAATTATGGCCCGGAAGACGATCCGCGCGCCCTGCTCGAAGCGCGCGAGCGTGGCAACATCTCCGTCTATGCCAGGAACCGCGACTATCACGACATCATCAAGGGCAAGCTGAAGCAGGTCGCCGGCCGGCTCGCCTCGCGCACGGGCGCGGAGGTCAAGGTTTTCGTCGACACGGCGCCGGTGATGGAAAAGCCTCTCGGCGAGGCGGCCGGCCTCGGCTGGCAGGGCAAGCACACCAATCTCGTCTCGCGCGAATTCGGCTCCTGGCTGTTTCTGGGCTCGATCTTCACGGCGTTGGAACTGCCCGTCGATCCGCCCGAGACGGACCATTGCGGCAAGTGCCGCGCCTGCCTCGACGCCTGTCCGACAAATGCTTTCCCCTCGCCCTACCGGATCGATGCGCGGCGCTGCATTTCCTATCTGACGATCGAGAATGCCGGGCCGATCCCGCGCGAGTTCCGCGTCGCCATGGGCAACCGCATCTATGGCTGCGACGATTGCCTGGCTGCCTGTCCCTGGAACAAGTTCGCCAAGGCCGCCTCGGAAATGAAGCTGAAGGCGCGGCCGGAATATGAGGGGCCGAGGCTCGCCGATCTCGTGGCGCTCGACGACGCGGCGTTCCGGGCGTTCTTTTCCGGTTCGCCGGTCAAGCGCATCGGCCGCGACCGGTTCGTGCGCAACGTCCTGGTGGCGATCGGCAATTCCGGTGAGGCCAGCCTGCTCCCGGCGGTACGGACGCTATTGGACGATTCGGCCCCGGTCGTCCGGGGCGCTGCTGTCTGGGCGTTCTCACGCCTGGCTTCGGCCGAGTTCGACGCGTCCCGCTTGGCCGCGATGGCGAGGGAAACAGACGAGAGCGTGCGGGCCGAATGGGCCTATCCGTCAGCCAGCTGAAGATGGCGGGAAGAAAAGCGCGGCCATAAGGCAAGCAAGACCCTCACCCAACCCTCTCCCGCGAGCGGGCTTTGGGCCGGCGACTCTCCGGGAGACGGCCCCTTAAGCGCAGGCAGACGGATCGGGTGCAGGTGACCCCCTACCGCTTGCGGGAGAGGGCTGGGGTGAGGGGCTTGCTGGGACTTCCCTTTCGGCTTCACCAACCGGTGTCGTCTTCGACCCTCAGAGGGTCCAGTCGGCGGCCGGGTTCTCGCGCATGCGTTCCAGCCGCCGGCTCATCGGTTCAGCCCTTGAGAACCTTCTTCTCGGCAACGGTCGTGTCGGCGTTCAGGCGGTAGACGATCGGCACGCCGGTCTCGAGCTCGCGTTCGAGGATCTCGGCCGGCGTCAGGCCTTCCAGCGCCATGATCAGGGCGCGCAGCGAATTGCCATGCGCGGCCACGATCACCTTTTCGCCGCGCATCACCGGCGGCAGGATGTTGAAGATGTAATAGGGCCAGACGCGCGCGCCGGTGTCCTTGAGCGACTCGCCGCCGGGCGGCGGCACGTCGTAGGAACGGCGCCAGATCTTGACCTGCTCCTCGCCCCATTTGGCGCGAGCGTCGTCCTTGTTGAGGCCGGAGAGGTCGCCATAGTCGCGCTCGTTCAGGGCGAGGTCGCGGATCGTCGGCAGGTCGGGCTGGCCGAGCTCACCGAGAATGAGCTTCAGCGTGTTCTGGGCGCGGCTGAGCTCGGAGGTGAAGGCGAGTCCGAAGGAGAGGTCGAGTGCCTTCAGGCGCTTGCCGGCGGCGGTCGCCTCGGCGACGCCCTGTTCCGTCAGTTCGGGGTCGCGCCAGCCGGTGAAGAGGTTCTTCAGGTTCCAGTCACTCTGGCCATGGCGCACGAGCACGAGAAGGCGATCCATACGGAAGGCTCCTTTTGGGGTCAGTCGGTGAAGCCGAGCACGTCGGCCATGGAATAGCGGCCGGGCTTGCGGCCATGGGCCCACAGCGCCGCCTTGATGGCGCCACGGGCGAAAAGGGCGCGGTCCGACGCGTGATGCGACAGCGTGATCATCTCGCCCTCGCCGGCGAGCATCACGGAATGGTCGCCGATGACGCTGCCGCCGCGCAAGGCGGCAAAGCCGATGCTGCCGCGCGGGCGCGGCCCGGTGATGCCGTCGCGCACGCGGACCGCGTGCTCGGCGAGGTCGATCTCGCGGCCCTCGGCCGCGGCCTGGCCCAGCAGCAGCGCGGTGCCGGACGGCGCGTCGACCTTGTGGCGGTGGTGCATCTCGAGCACCTCGATGTCGAATTCCTCGTCCAGCGCACGCGCCGCCTGGCGCACCAGCTGCGCCAGCAGGTTGACGCCGAGGCTCATATTGCCGGATTGCACGATGGCGGCATGGCGGGCGGCCGCGTCGATGGCGGCATGGTCCTCGGCCGACAGGCCGGTGGTGCCGATGACGTGGACGATGCGGGCCTGGGCGGCGATTTCGGCGAAGCCCAGCGTCGCGGCGGGCGAGGTGAAGTCGAGCACGCCCTGCGCCTGCGCGAAGACCGGCAGCGGGTCGTGCGAGATGGCGACGCCGAGGGCCGGCAGGCCGGCGACGACGCCCGCATCCTGGCCGACGAAGGGCGAGCCCTCGCGTTCGATCGCGCCGGCGACGGTGACGCCCTCGGTCTCGGTGACGAGACGGATCAGCGTCCGGCCCATGCGGCCGGCGGCACCGACGATGACAAGGCCCATATCGGTCATGGCGAGTTTCCCCCCGGTTGGTGAGCGCATATAGCAGGCCGGTGGCCGATGCGGGAGACTAGATCGCCGAGGCGACCTCGATTTCGGAGAGAATGGCCTTGGCGGCGGCGCGCGGATCGGCGGCTTCCAGGATCGGGCGGGCGACCACAAGGTGGTCGGCGCCGGCGCGAATGGCGGCGGCGGGCGTCGCGATCCGCTTCTGGTCGCCGACGATCGATCCGGCCGGGCGGATGCCGGGCGTGACGATCGCCATGCCGGCGCCGACGACGGCGCGCATGGCGCCGGCCTCTTCCGGCGAGCAGACGATGCCGTTCATGCCGGCGGCGCGGGCGTCGGCGGCGCGGCGCGCCACCAGTTCCGCCGGTCCCACGGCATAGCCGGCGGCGGCGAGGTCGCTCTCGTCCATCGAGGTCAGCACCGTCACCGCGAGCAGGCGCAGATCGCTGTCGCCCTTGCCCTGCACGGCGGCGCGCATCGCCTTGGGGTAGGCGTGGATGGTGCAGAAATGCATGCCGAGCTTGGCGATGTTCTGCACCGCATGCTCGACCGTATTGTCGATGTCGAGCAGCTTGACGTCGAGGAATACCTTCTTGCCCTGGTCGACCAGCCGCTCGGCAAAGGTCAGGCCGCCGGCGAAGCAGAGCTGCAGGCCGACCTTGTAGAAGGTCACGGTATCGCCAAGGGTCGCGACCATCTCCTGCGCCGCGTCCACGGTGGGGACGTCGAGGCCGACGATCAGGCGGTCGCGAATATCGAGCAGGGGCATGGGTCGGGCCTTCTGGTTCCGCCGCGCTTCCGGCGGCGTGTCGGGATCAATTCGCGCGGCAACGTCCGGTTGGCAAGTCTCGGATCCACGTCACGCTGCGCACGTTCGCGCGACGCGGAAGCCGCGGGGCGGCTCGGGCAGGGGGCAGGGCATCCAGGGCGGGCAAACGGATGTCGCGGGATCAGTGGGTGCGCCGATAGACCCAGACGCGGGCGGGCGGCACGTTCTTCATCACCCAGCCGGTATGCGAGGTGGAGAAGAGGTCGGGATCGGGCGGGATCGGGGAATTCAGGCCGTAGGAGAACTGGATGAAGGGCTGGCCCGGCTGCAGGCGGGCGAAGGCGGCGCTGATCAGCGCGCTCCGCCGGTTGGGCGGCTGGGTCAGCAGCGGCAGGCTGGAGATCACCGCGCCGACCGGGCCATCGACGCAGCCGGCAAGCGATTCGTTGAAGGCGTAGGCGTCGCCCTGGATGATCCGCACGCCCTGGAACCGCTTTTCCAGCAGCCGGCAGAAATCGGCGCTGTATTCGATCGAGGTGATGCGCTCGGCAGCCACCCCCCGCTCCAGCAGCGCCTTGGTGACGACCCCGGTGCCGGGCCCGAGCTCGATGATCGGCAGGGTATCCTCGGGATCGATGAAGCTCGCCATCAGCTTGGTCAGCGCCTTGCCGGAAGGACTGACCGCGCCCATGGACAGGGGCTTGCCCATCCAGCTCCGAAAGAAGCGGACTTCGTCCGCCACAAGCGCCTTGAACTTCCGCTTCTGGATTGAGGACATTCAGCACCCGGAACGTTGAGAGAGCGGACTATGCACGAGGCTTCGCGGCAATCCTGTGACGCGCCATCGTGTCAGGTACCGCCGAAAAAGTCTCGGATCCGGGCAAAGAATCCTGCCGATTCCGGATTGGTTTCTTCCGATGACGCCTTCTCGAATTCCTCCAGCAGCTCGCGCTGGCGGCGCGACAGGTTCCGCGGCGTCTCGACGACGACCTGGATGTACATGTCGCCCATCTGGCTGGAGCGCAGGACGGGCATGCCCTTGCTCTTCAGGCGGAACTGCTTGCCGGTCTGGGTCCCGTCCGGAACCTTGACCCGGGTCTTGCCGCCATCGACGGTCGGCACGTCGAACTGGCCGCCAAGGGCCGCCGTCGTCAGCGAAATCGGCACGCGGCAGAAGATGTCGGCGCCTTCGCGCTGGAACAGGCTGTGCGGCTTGACCGACAGGAACAGGTAGAGATCGCCGGTCGGGCCGCCGCGCAGGCCGGCCTCGCCCTCGCCGGACAGGCGGATGCGGGTGCCGTCCTCGATGCCGGCCGGGATGTTGACGGAGAGTGTGCGCTCCTGCGTCTTGCGGCCGGAACCGGCGCATTTGTCGCAGGGGTCGGAGATGATCTCGCCGCGGCCCTGGCAGGTCGGGCAGGTGCGCTCGATCGAGAAGAAGCCCTGCGCCGCGCGGACGCGGCCATGGCCCTCGCAGGTCGTGCAGACCTTGGGGTGCGAACCGGGCTTGGCGCCGGTGCCGTTGCAAGCGTCGCAGGCGACCTTGGTCGGGACATGCACTTCCGCGGTCTTGCCGGAGAAGGCTTCCTCGAGCGTGATTTCCATGTTGTAGCGTAGGTCGGCGCCGCGCTCGCGGCCACCGGAACGCTGGCCACCGCCGCCGCCGCGGCGTCCGCCGCCCATGAACTCGCCGAAGATGTCGTCGAAGATGTCGGACATGGACGAGGAGAAATCGCCGGAGAAGCCAGGACCGCCGCCGCCATTCTCGAACGCGGCATGGCCGAAACGATCATAGGCCGCGCGCTTCTGCGGGTCCTTGAGCATCTCGTAGGCTTCGTTGATTTCCTTGAACTTGGCCTCGGCGGTGTGATCGCCCGGATTCTTGTCCGGGTGATACTGCATCGCGAGCTTGCGGAAGGCGACCTTCAGGCCCTTGTCGTCGCAATCGCGCGCGACGCCCAGCAACTCATAATAATCGACTTTTGCCATGGTGCCCGTGGTGCAAACGAGTCGGAACTCAAATTCGGAGCCGAAACTCAAGGGTGGACGGCACAAGCGGAGGCCGTGCCTGGATAGGATAGAGGCCCGGCGCGCTGCGCCGGGCCTCCACGTTGATGCGACGCGTGCTTAGGACGACTTCTTGGTGTCGTCCACTTCCTCGAAGTCGGCGTCGACGACGTCGTCGGAGCCGGTCGCTTCGGGGTTGCCTTCGCTCTTCTGGCTCTCGGCGTCGGCATACATCGCCTCGCCGAGCTTCATCGAAGCCTGAGCCAGCGTATTGGTCTTCTGCTGGATCGCTTCCGGATCGTCGCCCTCGAGCGCGGTCTTCAGATCGGCGATGGCCGTCTCGATCGTCGACTTGTCGGCGGCCGAGATCTTGGAGCCGTATTCGCCCAGCGACTTCTCGGTCGAATGGACCAGCGCTTCGCCCTGGTTCTTCGCCTCGACGACAGCGCGACGCTTCTTGTCTTCGGCCGCGTGGCTCTCGGCGTCCTTGACCATCTGCTCGATGTCGGCGTCGGAAAGACCGCCCGAGGCCTGGATGCGGATCTGCTGCTCCTTGCCCGTGCCCTTGTCCTTGGCCGACACGTTGACGATGCCGTTGGCGTCGATGTCGAAGGTGACCTCGATCTGCGGCACGCCGCGCGGCGCCGGCGGCAGGCCGACCAGGTCGAACTGGCCGAGCATCTTGTTGTCGGCGGCCATTTCGCGCTCGCCCTGGAAGACGCGGATGGTCACGGCGGACTGGGAATCCTCAGCCGTCGAGAACACCTGGCTCTTCTTCGTCGGGATCGTCGTGTTGCGTTCGATCAGGCGCGTGAACACGCCGCCCAGCGTCTCGATGCCGAGCGAAAGCGGGGTCACGTCGAGCAGCAGGACGTCCTTG
This sequence comes from Kaistia defluvii, assembly GCF_026343955.1. GTDB lineage: Bacteria > Pseudomonadota > Alphaproteobacteria > Rhizobiales > Kaistiaceae > Kaistia > Kaistia defluvii. The sequence goes on along the minus strand of NZ_JAPKNI010000009.1, from coordinate 110,414 downwards.
ACGTCGCCCTGCAGCACGCCGGCCTGGATCGCGGCGCCCATGGCGACGACTTCATCCGGGTTGACGCCCTTGTGGGGTTCCTTGCCGAAGAACTGCTTCACGATCTCCTGGATCTTCGGCATGCGGGTCATGCCGCCGACCAGGACGACTTCGTCGATCTCGCCCGCGGTCAGGCCCGCATCCTTGAGAGCCGCCTTACAGGGAGCCACCGTGCGCTGCACCAGATCGTCGACCAGCGCCTCGAACTTCGAGCGGGTCAGCTTGATCGCAAGGTGCTTCGGACCCTTGGCGTCTGCCGTGATGAAGGGCAGGTTGATTTCGGTCTGCTGTGCCGAGGAAAGCTCGATCTTGGCCTTTTCGGCCGCTTCCTTCAGGCGCTGCAGCGCCAGCTTGTCGCCGCGCAGGTCGATGCCCTGCTCGCGCTTGAACTCGTCGGCGAGGTAGCCGACCAGGCGCATGTCGAAGTCTTCGCCGCCAAGGAACGTGTCGCCATTGGTCGACTTCACCTCGAAGACGCCATCGCCGATCTCGAGGATCGAGATGTCGAAGGTGCCGCCGCCAAGGTCATAGACCGCGATCGTCTTGCCGTCGTTCTTGTCGAGGCCGTAGGCGAGGGCTGCCGCCGTCGGCTCGTTGATGATGCGCAGCACTTCGAGGCCGGCGATCTTGCCGGCGTCCTTGGTGGCCTGACGCTGCGCGTCGTTGAAGTAGGCGGGAACCGTGATGACGGCCTGCTCGACCGGGGTGCCGAGGAAGGCTTCTGCGGTTTCCTTCATCTTCTGCAGGATGAAGGCGGAGATCTGCGCCGGCGAGTACTTCTCGCCGTCGACTTCGACCCACGCGTCGCCGTTCGGCCCCTTGACGATGCTGTAGGGGACGAGGTGCTTATCCTTCTCGACCATCGGGTCGTCGTAGCGGCGACCGATCAGTCGCTTCACCGCGAAGAAGGTATGTTCGGGATTGGTGACCGCCTGGCGCTTGGCCGGCTGGCCAACCAGCTTCTCGCCGTCATCCGTGAAGGCGACCATGGACGGCGTCGTGCGCGCGCCCTCCGCGTTCTCGATGACCTTGGGCGTCTTGCCGTCCATGACGCTCAGGCAGGAATTCGTCGTTCCGAGGTCGATGCCGATGACCTTAGCCATATTCTCTCTCCTTTTGGCGGGCCGTGCGGACCCTCTTCGAGGCTTCCGCCGTGCCGGGCAGGTGCCCGTACGGCCCCCATGAACACTGTGATTTGCGCGGTATCGGCAAAGCATGCCGGCCTACGCAGGTTCTGCGCGTATATAAGAAGATGCCTAAACCGCCGCAAGGCGGCTCTCATTCCGATTGAGGCCCATCTTTCGTTCCAGGGGTACAATCTCCAGCAATGGTCACAGGTGAGCGGCATACGCCGTCTTTGCAAGGGTTCCGGCTCGTGCCGGGTAGGTTCGATCGTTCTGCCCAGGAGGCCCTGCGCGACGCGATCCGGGCCGTCGTCGTCGCCGCGCCGCTCTATCGGCCGAGCATGCCGCGCACCGGCAAGCCGTTTTCGGTGCGGATGACCAATTGCGGCGTGCTCGGCTGGGTCTCCGACCAGACGGGCTATCGCTACCAGCCGAACCATCCTTTGACCGGCGAGCCCTGGCCCGCCATCCCGCCGATGCTGCTCGATCTCTGGCGGGAACTGGCCGATTATCCCGAACCGCCGGAAGCCTGTCTGATCAATTTCTATGATGCGGATGCCCGCCTGGGCCTCCACCAGGATGCCGACGAAGAGGAGTTCGCGGCCCCGGTCCTTTCGGTCTCGCTCGGCGACACCTGCCTGTTCCGCATCGGCGGAACCAGGCGCGCCGATCCGACCCGGTCGCTCCGTCTTTCTTCGGGAGACGTGGTGCTGCTGGGCGGCGAGGCAAGGCTCGCCTTTCACGGGGTCGACCGGATCTATCCGGCCACCTCGACACTGCTGGCGCAGGGCGGGCGAATCAATCTGACGTTGCGCCGTATCACGAAACCTGACGGCCCTATTCCCGCACCGGCAATTCTTCGTTAACTAAGGCTGTCAAACGTTCTTGCGCCCATAAAGGAAACGCCTTGTTCGATTCAAACAGCGTCCTGATCGTCACGGATATCCAGAACGACTTTCTGCCGGGCGGTGCCTTGGCGGTGACGGACGGTGACGCGATCCTCCCGCTGGTCAATGACCTGGCCCGGCGTTTCAAGAATGTCGTGATCACGCAGGATTGGCACACGGCCGGCCATATCTCGTTTGCCTCGGCTCATGCCGGCCGCAAGCCCTTCGAGACGATCAGCCTGCGCTATGGTCCCCAGGTGCTGTGGCCGGACCACTGCATCCAGGGCACGCATGGCGCGGCGGTGGCCTCGGGCCTCGACATTCCCCATGCCCAGCTGATCCTGCGCAAGGGCTATCACGCCCATGCCGACAGCTATTCGGCCTTCTTCGAGGCCGATCGCAAGACGCCGACCGGCCTCACCGGCTATCTGTTCGAGCGCAGCATCGAGGAAGTCTTCGTCGTGGGCCTTGCCACCGATTTCTGCGTGTCCTGGACGGCGCAGGATGCCCGCGCGCACGGCTTCAAGACGACGGTGATCGAGGATGCCTGCCGGGCCATCGACACCGAGGGGTCGCTCGCCGAGGCGATCGCCGTGATGGACCGGGCCGGCGTGCGCCGGGTCCGCTCGGAAAGCCTCGCGGCCTGACACGAAAACGGCGCGGAAACCGTCAGGTCTCCGCGCCGCTTGGATCACGTGCCGTGACGGGGATCAGCCGCCGACATTGAAGGCGGCCAGCGCCGCCATGTTGACGATGTCGCTGTCGCGCGCGCCGAGCGACAGGATCTGTACCGGCTTGTCGAGGCCGACCAGCAGCGGACCGATCACCGTGGCGCCGCCCAGTTCCTGCAGCATCTTGGTCGAGATCGAGGCCGAGTGGAACGCCGGCATCACCAGCACGTTGGCCGGGCCGGAAAGCCGGCAGAACGGATAGGCCGCCATCGCCTTCTGATTCAGCGCCACGTCCGCCGCCATCTCGCCGTCGAACTCGAAATTGACGCGGCGCTTTTCCAGGATCTGCACCGCCTCGCGCACATGGCGCGAGCGCTCGCTCTCCGGCTGGCCGAAGGTCGAATAGGCCAGCATGGCGACGCGCGGCTCGTAGCCGAGCCGCTTGGCGACGCCGGCCGCCTCGATGGCGATATCAGCCAGTTCCTCGCCCGAGGGCATGTCGTGCACGGCGGTGTCGGCGACCACGACGGTGCGGCCGCGCACCAGCGTGATCGAGACGCCGATGACCCGGTGGCCGGGCTTGGTGTCGATGACCTTGCGGACATCGGAAAGCACGGTCGAGTAGTTGCGCGTCACGCCCGAGACCATCGCGTCCGCATCGCCCAGCGCCACCATGGTGGCGCCGAAATAGTTGCGGTCGGTGTTGATGAGGCGCTGGCTGTCGCGGTGCAGATAGCCCTGCCGCTGCAGGCGGGCGTAGAGGAAGTCGATATAGGCCGGGTTGCGCTTGGAGAGCCGGGCATTGTGGATCTCCATTCCGGCGACCAGGTCGATGCCGGCATTCGCGGCCGTTTCGCGGATGATGTCCTCGCGGCCGATCAGGATCGCGGTACCCAGTTCCTGGGCGACGAAGCTGGCGGCGGCGCGGATCACCTGCTCCTCTTCGCCCTCGGCGAAGACGACGCGCTTCGGGTTGCGGCGGACGCGTTCATAGATCCGTGCCAGCGTGCCGACGATCGGGTCGCGGCGGGCGGACAGCTCGATCTTGTAGGCCGCCATGTCCTCGATCGGCTTCTGCGCGACGCCGGTATCCATCGCGGCCTGGGCGACGGCCGCCGGGATCTCCGAAAGCAGGCGGGGATCGAACGGCACCGGGATGATGTAATGCGGCCCGAAGCGGGGGCGCACGCCCTGATAGGCGGCGGCGACCTCGTCCGGCACGTCCTTGCGAGCCAGCGCTGCCAGCGCCTGCGCCGCCGCGATCTTCATCTCCTCGTTGATCGTGGTGGCGCGCACGTCGAGCGCGCCGCGGAAGATGTAGGGGAACCCGAGGACGTTGTTGACCTGGTTGGGATAGTCCGAGCGTCCGGTGGCGATGATGACGTCGTCGCGGACTTCGGCCGCTGCCTCCGGCGTGATCTCCGGATCGGGATTGGCCATGGCGAAGATGATCGGCCGCGGCGCCATGGAGCGCACCATGTCGGCGGTCAGCGCGCCCTTGGCCGAGACGCCGAAGAAGATGTCGGCGCCCTGCATCGCGTCTTCCAGCGTGCGGGCGTCGGTCGGCGAGGCATGCGCCGTCTTCCACTGGTTCATGCCCTCGGTGCGGCCTTGGTAGACCACGCCCTTGGTGTCGCACAGCAGCACGTTTTCCGACGGCATGCCCATCGCCTTGACCAGCTCGATGCAGGCGATGCCGGCAGCGCCCGCGCCGTTGCAGACCAGCTTGGTGGTCTTGATGTCTCGGCCGGTCAGGTGCAGCGCGTTGATCATGCCGGCGGTGGCGATGATCGCCGTGCCATGCTGGTCGTCATGGAAGACCGGGATGTCCATCAACTCGCGCAGGCGGCTTTCGATGATGAAGCAGTCCGGCGCCTTGATGTCCTCGAGGTTGATGCCGCCGAAGGAGGGCCCGAGATAGCGGACGGAATTGACGAAGGCGTCGACGTCCTCGGTATCGATCTCGAGATCGATCGAATCGACGTCGGCGAAGCGCTTGAACAGCACCGCCTTGCCTTCCATCACCGGCTTCGAGGCCAGCGGGCCCAGATTGCCGAGGCCGAGGATCGCCGTGCCGTTCGAGATGACGGCGACCATGTTGCCGCGCGTCGTGTAGTCGAACGCCTTGGAGGGATCCGCGGCGATGGCGTGCACCGGCACGGCGACGCCGGGCGAATAGGCGAGCGACAGGTCACGCTGGGTCGCCATCGGCTTGGTCGGCGTGATTTCCAGCTTGCCGGGCCGCCCTTGGGCGTGGAAGTCCAGCGCCTCCTTGTCGGTCAGCACAGGGCCGCTCTTGGCGGGGCGTTTGGTTTCGGTCATGGAGAGGGCTCGGCGTCAGGCGTTTCCGGGGCGGACGGCATTCGCCGTCTCAAAAATGCGGATGCGGACGATATCACCGGTTTCTGTGATCTCAAGCATGCCGATCGCGGTGGCGAGGGTGAAACACCTTCAACGTTTTGCTAGCGTCGCGCCATGCTTGATCCCCGCTCCGCCCCCGACGCCGCCGCGCTCCGTCCCACGCCGATGATGGAGCAGTTCCTCGAGATCAAGGCAGCCAATCCCGGCAGCCTGCTTTTCTACCGGATGGGCGACTTCTACGAGATGTTCTTCGAGGATGCGGAGATCGCCTCGCGGGCGCTCGGCATCACCCTGACCAAGCGCGGCAAGCATCTGGGCGATGACATCCCGATGTGCGGCGTGCCGGTGCATGCCGCCAATGATTATCTGCAGAAGCTGATCTCGCTGGGACATCGGGTCGCGGTCTGCGAACAGCAGGAAGATCCGGCCGAGGCGAAGAAGCGGCCCGGCAAATCGGTGGTGAAGCGCGGCGTCGTGCGCCTGGTGACGCCGGGCACGCTGACCGAGGACACGCTGCTCGACGCCGGCCGCAACAACTACCTCGCCGCGGTGGCGCGGCTGCGCGGCGCGGCGGCGGATGGCAGCGACCGCTTTTCGATCGCCTGGATCGATATCTCGACCGGGGACTTCCGCCTGGCCGAGACCGACCAGCTGCGGCTCTCCGCCGATATCGCCCGCGTCGACCCGCGCGAGCTGCTGGTGCCCGACAGTTTCTTCGCCGACGATACGCTCGGCCCCTTTGTGCGCGAGCTTGCCGTCGCGGTGACGCCGCTGCCCGGCGCCTTCTTCGACGGTTCGACCGCCGGCGCCCGGCTCGCCGCCTATTTCGGCGTCAACACGCTGGACGGGCTCGGCTCCTTCTCCCGCGTCGAGCTCTCGGCGGCGGCGGCGGCGCTCGCCTATGTTGAGAAGACGCAGATCGGCGAGCGGCCGCCGCTGTCGCGCCCGGTGCGCGAGAGCGACGGCGCCGTGATGCTGATCGATGCGGCCACCCGCGCCAATCTGGAGCTGGTGCGCACGCTGTCGGGCGAACGGCGCGGCAGCCTGCTCGCCGCCATCGACCGCACCGTGACGGGCGCCGGATCGCGGCTGCTGGCCGAGCGGCTTTCCAGCCCCTCGACCGACCCCGCGCTGATCGAGCGCCGCCTCGACGCGCTCGACTACATGTTGAAGCTCGGCCGTCGCCGGGGCGTGATCCGCGAGGCGCTGGGCGCGAGCCCCGATCTCGCCCGCGCCCTGTCGCGCCTGTCGCTCAATCGCGGCGGCCCGCGCGATCTCGCCGGCATCCGCTTCTCGCTCGATGCGGCGGCGCGCCTGGCCGAGGTGCTCGGCGAGGCCGATGCGGCGCTGCCCGACGAACTCGTCGCCGCCCGCGCCGCGCTGCTCGGCGCGCCGCACGACCTCGCCGCCGAACTGGCGGGCGCTCTGGCCGACGAATTGCCGCTGCTGAAGCGCGACGGCGGCTTCGTCCGTCCGGGCTATGACGCCGATCTCGACACGACGCGGGCGCTGCGCGACGAGAGCCGCCAGGTGATCGCCGGGCTGCAGGCGACCTATTCGGCCGAGACCGACATCAAGGCGCTGAAGATCAAGCACAACAACGTACTCGGCTACTTCATCGAGGTGCCGCAGCAATATGGCGAGCGGCTGCTCGGCGCCGATCATGCCGGCCGCTACATCCATCGCCAGACCATGGCCGGCGCCATGCGCTTCATCACCACCGAACTGGCCGAGCTGGAGGCGAAGATCGCTTCCGCCGGCGACCGGGCGCTGGCGATCGAGCAGGCGACTTTTGACGCGCTATTGGCGCATGTGGTCGGTGTCTCGGACGCGCTGAAGGCGGTGGCAGCGGCGCTCGCCGTGATCGACGTGACGGCGGCGCTGGCGACGCTCGCCGAGACCGACAACTACGCCCGCCCGGTGGTCGATCCCTCGCTCGCCTTCTCGATCCAGGGCGGCCGCCATCCGGTGGTCGAGCAGGCGCTGAAGCGCGAGGGCAGCGTCGCCTTCGTCGCCAATGGCTGCGAACTCGGCGCGCGCAAGGAGGGCAAGCCCGGCCGGATCTGGCTGATCACCGGTCCGAACATGGCCGGTAAGTCGACCTTCCTGCGCCAGAACGGCCTGATCGCCATCCTCGCCCAGATCGGCTCCTACGTGCCGGCGGACAGCGCCCATATCGGCATCGTCGACCGGCTGTTCAGCCGCGTCGGCGCGGCCGACGACCTCGCCCGCGGGCGTTCGACCTTCATGGTCGAGATGGTCGAGACGGCGGCGATCCTCAACCAGGCGACCGACCGCTCGCTGGTCATCCTCGACGAGATCGGCCGTGGCACGGCGACCTTCGACGGCCTGTCGATCGCCTGGGCGGCGATCGAGCATCTGCACGAGGTCAACCGTTCGCGCGGCCTGTTCGCGACGCATTATCACGAGCTGACGGCGCTGTCGCAGCGGCTCGACCGGCTGGAGAACGCCACCGTCCGGGTCAAGGAATGGAACGGCGACGTCGTCTTCCTGCACGAGATCGTCGCCGGCGCCGCCGATCGCTCCTATGGCATCCAGGTGGCGAAGCTCGCCGGCCTGCCGGCCTCCGTGGTGGCGCGGGCGCGCGACGTGCTCTCGCATCTGGAGGAAACCGACCGGAAATCCCCCGCGGCGACGCTGATCGACGATTTGCCGCTTTTCGCGGCTTTGGCGGCGAAACCGCAGCCTGTCGTTGCGGAAGATACGCTCGGCCCCGCGCTCGACGGGCTGCAGCCGGACGAAATGACCCCGCGCGAGGCGCTGGAGGCGCTTTATCGGCTGAAGGCGCTGCGGCCGCGTCACCCCTGACGCGCCGCCATCTATTGGCGCGGGCATGGAAAGCGGTCTACGGTTCGGCCTGATTTCCCATGCCCCAACGCCGATTGCCTCCATGACCCGATCCGATACCGCGCTCCTCGACCGCTCCCCGCTCGCGGCGGAACTGCACGCGCTGGCGCCTGGACGGGACAAGGCGGCGCTGCGGTCGGCCGTGCTCGCCCATCTGAAGCAGGTGCTGCGCGACGGCCGAGCCGCCGCCGAGGCGCAGCTGATCGCCGATGGTCATGGCAGCGCCTGCGCGCGGACGCTCTCGAAGCTGCAGGACGACGTGATCGGCGCGATCTACGAGGTCGCCATCCGCCACATCTATCCGGCCGAGAATCCGACCTCGGCCGAGCGCATGGCGCTGGTCGCCGTCGGCGGCTATGGCCGCGGCATGCTCGCGCCCGGTTCCGACATCGATCTCCTGTTCGTGCTGCCCTACAAGCAGACGCCGTGGGGCGAGAGCGTCGTCGAATTCGTGCTCTACATGCTGTGGGATCTCGGCCTCAAGGTTGGCCATGCCACGCGCAACCTCGAAGAATGCATCCGCCTGTCGCGCGGCGACATGACGATCCGCACGGCGATCCTCGAATCCCGCTTTCTCTGGGGCGACGAGAAGCTGTTCGACGAACTCACGCAGCGTTTTGACGCGGAGGTGGTCAGGGGCACCGGTCCGGAGTTCATCGCCGCGAAGCTCGCCGAGCGCGACGAGCGTCACCGTCGCCAGGGGGCCTCGCGCTATCTGGTCGAGCCCAACGTCAAGGAAGGCAAGGGCGGCCTGCGCGACCTGCACACGCTGTTCTGGATCGCCAAGTATTTCTACCATGTCCGCTCGGGCAACGCGCTGGTCGAGGCGGGCCTGTTCTCGCGCTCCGAACTGGCGCTGTTCCGCAAGTCCGAGGATTTTCTCTGGTCGGTGCGCTGCCACCTGCATTTCCTGACCGGCCGGCCGGAAGAGCGGCTTTCCTTCGACGTCCAGCGCGAGATGGCGGTTCGCCTCGGCTACACCTCGCATCCCGGGATGAAGGATGTCGAGCGCTTCATGAAGCACTACTTCCTGGTCGCCAAGGATGTCGGCGACCTGACGATGATCTTCTGCGCCGGGCTGGAGGAGGAGAACGCCAAGCCGGCGCCTTTGCTGAACCGCTTCTTCAATTTCGGCTCGCGCCGCCGCCGCCGCAAGATCACGGATTCCAGTGATTTCATCGTCGAGCATGACCGCATCAACATGGCGGCGCCCGACATCTTCGCGCGCGACCCGGTCAACCTGATCCGCATCTTCCACCTCGCCGACAGGCACAACCTCGCCTTCCATCCCGACGCGATGAAGGAGGTGACGCGCTCGCTGAAGCTGATTGACGGCAAGCTGCGCGACGACCCCGAGGCGAACCGGCTGTTCCTCGAACTGCTTGCCTCGCGCAACCAGCCCGAAACCGTCATCCGCCGCATGAACGAGGCCGGCGTGCTCGGCCGCTTCGTGCCGGATTTCGGCAAGGTCGTGGCGATGATGCAGTTCAACATGTACCATCACTATACGGTGGACGAGCATCTGATCCGTTCCGTCGGCGTGCTGGCCGAGATCGATGCCGGCGCGCGCAGCGAGGAGCATCCGCTCGCCAACATGGTGATGCCGACGATCCAGGATCGCACCGCGCTTTACGTGGCGATGTTCCTGCACGACGTCGCCAAGGGCCGGCCGGAGGATCATTCCATCGCCGGCGCCCGGGTGGCGCGCCGGCTCGGGCCGCGCCTCGGGCTGACGCCGGCGCAGACCGAGACGGTCGCCTGGCTGATCGAGCATCACCTCTTGATGAGCATGACGGCGCAGTCGCGCGATCTCGGCGACCGCAAGACGATCCAGGATTTCGCGGCCGTTGTGCAGAGCCTGGAGCGGCTGAAGATGCTGCTCATCCTGACCATCGCCGACATCAAGGCGGTGGGGCCGGGCGTGTGGAACGGCTGGAAGGGCCAGCTGCTGCGCACGCTCTATTACGAGACCGAGCCGCATCTGACCGGCGGCCACAGCCAGGTATCGCGCGACGAGCGCGTCGCGGCGGCCAAGGCCGAACTGGTCGAGGCCCTGAAGGACTGGCCGCAGGCCGAACTCGACGCCTATCGCGACCGCCACTATCCCGCCTACTGGCTGCGCGTCGACCTGCCGCGCAAGATCGCCCACGCCTCGCTGATCCGCAACGCCGACCGGTCCGGCCAGACGCTGGCGACGGCAGTGTCGACGCATGCCTTCGAGGCCATCACCGAGATCACCGTGCTGGCGCCGGATCATCCGCGCCTGCTGTCGATGATCGCCGGCGCCTGCACGGCGGCGGGCGGCAACATCGTCGACGCGCAGATCTTCACGACCACCGACGGGCTCGCGATCGACACGATCTTCATCGCGCGGGAGTTCGATACCGACGAGGAGGAGATGACCCGCGCGCTGAAGGTCGGCGCGCTGATCGAGCAGGCCCTTTCGGGCGCCGTCGCGCTGCCGGAGGCGATCGCCAAGAAGGCGAAGCCGCGGGCCAAGATCAAGGCCTTCAGCGTCGAGACCCGGATCCTGCTCGACAATTCCTGGTCGAACCAGTTCACGGCGATCGAGGCATCGGGGCTGGATCGCCCTGGGCTGCTCTATGATCTAACGCGCTCGATCTCGGATCTGAACCTCAACATCGCCTCGGCGCATGTCGTCACCTTCGGCGAACGGGCGGTCGACGTGTTCTATGTCACCGATCTCACTGGACGGAAGGTGATGAATGCCAACCGCGAGGCGAGCATCCGCCGCCGCCTGCATCAGGCCTTCGAAGGCGTCACGGCGCAGGACAAGACGTCGACCCGCAAGGCCGGCTGAGGCGGCGCGCCGGCGAAGCCTTCGCTTTGCCTTGATTTTCCAGCAACCAAAGGCGTAACTCGGCCCGCCCGCGGGTGCGGGCGGCCCCGTCCTCCTTCGATCCGCCAGGTGGCAATGTCTCTGCTGAAAAACTTTGTCACCGTCGGTGGCTCGACGACATCGAGCCGGCTTCTCGGCTTCGTCCGCGACATGTTCATGGCGGCCGCGCTCGGCACCGGACCGGTGGCCGATGCGTTCATGGTCGCCTTCCGGTTTCCCAATCTGTTTCGCCGGCTGTTCGCCGAAGGGGCGTTTTCCTCGGCCTTCATTCCGCTGTTTGCCGGAAAGCTCGAGGCGGATGGCATCGACGAAGCCAAGCAGTTCGGCTCCGAGGCCTTGTCGGCGCTGTTCGCCTTCCTGATCGTGCTCACCGTGATCGCGCTGATCGCGATGGTGCCGCTCATGTATGTGATGGCGCCCGGCTTCGTGTCCGATCCGTCGAAATTCGATCTCGCCGTGCTGCTGACGCGGATCTCCTTCCCCTATCTGACGCTGATCTCGCTGCTGGCGCTCTATAGCGGCGTGCTCAACGCGCAGGGCCGCTTCATGGCGGCGGCGATGGCGCCCGCCCTGCTCAACGTCGTGCTGGTGGCGGCGCTCGCCTACATCCTGTTCAACAGGCTGGAGAATACGGCCGAGGCCGGCATTCTGCTTTCCTGGGCGACGCTGATCGGCGGCGTGTTCCAGCTGGCCGTCGTCATCGTCGACGCCTGGCGCAACGGCCTGTTGCTGAAGCTGCGCTGGCCGCGCCTGACCGCCGGGGTGCGCCGGCTGACGACCCTCGCCGTGCCGGGCCTGATCGCCGGCGGCGTCACCCAGATCAACATCGTCATCGGCACGATGATCGCTTCCTTCGCACCGGGCGCCATCGCCATCCTCGGCTATGCCGATCGCCTGTACCAGCTGCCGCTCGGCATTGTCGGCGCGACCATCGCCGTCGTCATGCTGCCGGACCTGTCGCGCCATGTCCGCTCGGGACGCACCGATCTCGTTCACTACACCCAGAACCGCAGCCTCGAATTCGCGATGACGCTGACCCTGCCGGCCGCGATCGCGCTGTTCGTGCTGGCCAAGCCGATCGTCCAGGTACTGTTCCAGCGCGGCGAATTCGGGTTGGACGATACGCTTGCCACCGCCCATACGCTGATGGGCTATGCCGTCGGCCTGCCGGCCTTCGTGCTGATCAAGGTGCTGTCGCCGGGCTTCTTCGCCCGCGAGGATACCAAGACGCCGATGTGGTTCGCCGCCATCGGCGTCGCCGTCAACATCGTCGGCTCGCTGGCGCTGTTCCCATCCTTGACCTATGTCGGCATTGCCATCGCCACCAGCCTCTCGGGCTGGGTCAATGCGGCGCTGCTCGGCTGGGCGCTGCACCGGCGCGGGCATTTCCTGTTCGACGACAAGGTCAAGCGCAACATGCCGATGGTGCTGGTCGCCGCGATGGCGATGGGGCTTTCGATCTTCCTCGCCGCCTGGTGGGCCGAGCCCTATTTCGCCGACCAGCGGATCCTGTTCCGTGCCGTCGCCATGGGCACGATCTGCGGGATCGGGCTCGTGCTGTTCGCGCTGTTCTGCCAGCTGACCGGCGTCGTCCATTTCGGCACGATCGTCGGCAAGCTGCGCAACCGTCGGCGCCGCTAACCTTCCGCGCTTGCGCGCATCGACACGTCGCGCCATAACGCGCCGGAAAAACGGGGTTTCTGATGACCGAATTCAAGACGCGCATCTTTTCCGGCGTCCAGCCGACCGGCAATCTGCACCTTGGCAACTATCTCGGCGCGATCGTCAATTTCGTCGCCCTGCAGGACGCCAATGAGTGCATCTATTGCGTCGTCGACATGCACGCGATCACCGTCTGGCAGGATCCGACCGAGCTGACGCGGCAGATCCGCGAGGTCACCGCCGCCTTCGTCGCTGCCGGCATCGATCCCGTGTCGCATATCGTCTTCAACCAGAGCCAGGTTTCCGCCCATGCGGAACTGGCCTGGATCTTCAATTGCGTCGCGCGCATCGGCTGGATGAACCGCATGACGCAGTTCAAGGACAAGGCCGGCAAGGACAAGGAAAACGCCTCGCTCGGCCTTCTCGCCTATCCGAGCCTGATGGCGGCCGACATCCTCGCCTACCAGGCGACGCATGTGCCCGTCGGCGAGGACCAGAAGCAGCACCTCGAACTGACGCGAGACATCGCGCAGAAGTTCAACAATGACTACTCGGAATCGATCGCGGCGCATGGCTTCGGCGATGCCTATTTCCCGATCACCGAGCCGGTCATCACCGGCCCGGCCACCCGAATCATGTCGCTGCGCGACGGCACCAAGAAGATGTCGAAGTCGGATCCGTCCGATTATTCGCGCATCAACCTGACCGACGACGCCGACGGCATCGCGCAGAAGATCCGCAAGGCCAAGACCGATGCCGAGCCGCTGCCCGGCGATGTCGAGGGGCTGAAGGGCCGTCCCGAGGCCGACAACCTCGTCGGCATCTATGCCGCGCTGTCCGGCCTGTCGAAGGACGAGGTTCTGCGCCAGTTCGGCGGCCAGCAGTTCTCCGGCTTCAAGCCGGCGCTGGCGGATCTCGCGGTCGAGAAGCTCGGCCCCGTCGGCGGCGAGATGCGCCGCCTGATGGCCGATCCCGGCCATATCGACGCGATCCTCGCCGATGGCGCGGCGCGCGCCGACGCGATCGCCCGCCCGATCCTCGACGGCGTCAAGGACGTCGTCGGCTTCATCCGCCGCAAGTAGCGGGCTTTTCGGCGGCTTGCGGCCAAGCTCGCCGAATGGCAGCATCGAACCATGCTGATGAAGCGCAAGAGCACCGAGACCGGTCACCGCCGCAAGTTTCTGGCGGTGATCGACGACACGCCCGAATGCTCGCGCGCCGTCATCTATGGCGCGCGCCGCGCCGATCGAACCAGCGGCGGCCTGGTGCTGCTCTACGTGATCGAGCCGACCGGCTTCCAGCACTGGATCGGTGTGGAAAACATCATGCGCGCCGAGGCGATGGACGAGGCCGAGACGACGCTCGGCCGCTTCGCCGATCTCGCCCGCCGCCACTCCTCGATCGAGCCGGAGCTGGTGATTCGCGAGGGCACCCGCGCCGAGCAGATCACCGCGCTGATCGAGGCGGACGAGGATATCGCCATCCTGATTCTGGCCGCCGGCACCGACAAGGAAGGCCCGGGCCCGCTGGTTTCCTCGATCGCCGGCAAGCTGGCGGCAACCTTCCCGGTGCCGATCACCATCGTGCCCGGCACGCTTTCCGACGACGACATCGCCGCCATCGCTTGAAACCTGACTGCAAGACTACGATTTTAGCGCTCAGGCCCTGATTCCGCTTGGACGGAAGGGTCGCAGTGACTACTATGCGCTTCTAGAAATGTTCTAAACAAGATCGCACGGAGCCCGCATCATGTTCATCCAAACCGAAGCGACGCCGAATCCGTCGACCTTGAAGTTCCTGCCCGGCCGGCTCGTCCTGCCGGAAAGCACGGCCGATTTCCGCGATCCCGACGAGGCCGAGCGTTCGCCGCTGGCCGAGCGTCTGTTCGCCGTCAATGGCGTGGCCGGCGTGTTCCTGGGGCATGACTTCATCAGCGTGACCAAGAAGGAGGGCGAGTGGCAGCACATGAAGCCCGCCATCCTCGGCGCGATCATGGAGCACTTCATGGCCGGTGTTCCGGTCATGGCGACGCTGAAGCCGCATACCCCCGACCAGGGCGAGTTCTTCGAGGAGGGCGACGCCGAGCTGGTCGAGACGATCAAGGAACTGATCGAGACGCGGGTCCGTCCGGCCGTGGCGCAGGATGGCGGCGACATCACCTTCCAGGGTTTCCGCGATGGCGTCGTCTATCTCAACATGCGCGGCTCCTGCGCCGGCTGCCCGTCCTCGACGGCGACCCTCAAGCACGGCATCCAGAACCTCCTGCGTCATTTCGTGCCGGAAGTTCGCGAGGTTGAGGCAGTTTCCTGATCCGCGGCGCTCGACAGCCCCGCCTTCTGGCTCTATCCGGGTCTGATGACCCTGCTTGCCATCGATACCGCCCTTGAAAATTGCTCCGTTGGCCTTTCGGCCGGCGGGGCTGTCTTTTTGCGCGCCGAGACCATCGGCAAGGGCCATGCCGAGCGGCTGATGCCCGAGATCGCCGCGCTGCTGGCCGAGGCCGGCGTGGCGGTATCGGCGATCCGCCGCATCGCCGTTTCGGTCGGGCCCGGCTCGTTCACCGGCCTGCGCGTCGGCATCGCCGCCGCGCGCGGCCTGGCGCTGGTCCACCGCGTTCCGGTCGTCGGCGTCGGCACGCTGCTCAGCCATGCCGCCCTAGCCGCGAGCCTGCGCCCGCCCGCCAGCGATCGGCCGATCCTCGCCCTGCTGCCGGCCCGTGGCGACGAACTCTATGGCCAGCTGTTTTCGGCGACGCTGGAGCCGGCCGGCGAGGCGGCGCTCGCCTCGATCGGCCATTTCGCGGCGCTCGCCGCCGAATCGGACGCCGATCTGGCGGGGGCGGGCGCGATCCGACTGGAGCGCCCGGATCGGGTGGTCCACGACCGTTCGGCGCCGGATATCGCGACGCTGCTTTCGCTGGGGGGGCGCCTCGATCCGGCGGGCCACCCGCCGAAGCCGCTCTACCTCAAGCCCCCTGACGCCAAGCCGCAGCTTCACAAGGGAATTGCGCGCCAATGATGGACCTTCTGCTGCGGCCCCGCATCATCCTCGACGCCGTGGACCCTGCCGATGTCGACGCGCTGGTCGAGATCCACGCGGCCGGCTTCCGCCGCGGCTGGAGCGCCGACGAGATCGACGGCCTGATCGCCGACAAGACGGTGACGGGTCATGTGCTGCGGCGGGAATCGCTGTTTGGCACGCGGCGGCCGCAGGGCTTCATCCTGGTGCGCACCGTCGCGGGCGAGGCCGAGGTGCTGACGATCGCCGTGGCGCCGGGCGCCCGCGGGCGTGGCTATGGCCGCCTGCTGATGGAAGACGCGCTGCGGGCGCTCTACCGCGAACTTGTCCCCGAGGTCTTTCTCGAGGTCGACGAGAACAATGCGAGCGCCGTCTCCCTCTACAGATCGCTTGGATTTGTCGAAGTCGGACGCCGGAAGGGTTACTATGCCGATGGCCAGGGGCCGGGCGGCACCGCGCTTGTCATGCGGCTGCAACTCCGCTAAGCGCCGACGTTTCGTGCGAGGTCCGAGGGGCAGGAGATGAGCGTGACACCTGAGCTACAGCATCCAACGAGCCTGGAAGATGCCTGCGTCGAGAAGGGCATGCGCATGACCGAGCAGCGCCGCATCATCGCGCGCGTGCTCGATGTCGCCACCGACCATCCCGATGTCGAGGAAGTCTACCGCCGCGCCTCGTCCGTCGATCCGCGCATCTCGATCTCGACCGTCTACCGGACGGTGAAGCTGTTCGAGGACGCCGGCATGATCGAGCGGCACGATTTCCGCGATGGCCGCAGCCGCTATGAGGCGGTTTCCGACGAGCATCACGACCACCTGATCGACCTGCGCAGCGGCGACGTCATCGAATTCCGCAGCGAGGAGATCGAGGCGCTGCAGGATCTGATCGCCCGCCGGCTCGGCTACCGGCTGGTCGATCACCGCCTGGAGCTTTATGCCGTGCCGATCGACGACAAGACCCCGAAGGGCCGCTCCTGATGGGAAAGCTGCGGCTCGCCATCATCCTGGTGAGCCTGCTGCTGACCACGCTGGTCCTGCTGCCGCTCCAGCTGTTTGCCATGCGCTTCCGCCCAGCGCTCGCCGCCAGGGTACCGATGTGGTGGCAGCGCGTCGCCGCCCGGTGTCTGGGCCTCAAGGTCCGCATCGAGGGCGAACCGGTGACCGACCGGCCGCTGCTGATCGTCTCCAACCACACCTCCTGGGTCGATATCGTCACGCTCGGCAGCCTGCTGCCGGTCTCCTTCATCGCCAAGAGCGAGGTCGGCGGCTGGCCGGTGGTGAAGTGGCTGGCCCGCCTGCAGCGCAGTGTCTTCATCGATCGCACCCGCCGCACCGCCACCGCCGCCTCCAACAGCGCCATCGCGGCGCGCCTTGCGGGCGGCGAGGCGCTGGTGCTGTTCGCGGAGGGAACGACCGGCGACGGCATTACCGTTCTGCCGTTTCGCAGCGCCCTCGTCGGCGCGGCCCGCGAGGCGAGTGGCGCCGACCAGCCGATCACCATCCAGCCCGTCGCCATCGTCTATGTCGGCTTCCAGGGCCTGCCGATCGATCGCTCGCGCATGGCCGAGATCGCCTGGCACGGCCATATGGATCTGGCGCCGCATCTGGTGTCGCTGATCGAGATCGGCGCCGTCGACGCCGTGGTCGCCTTTGGCACGCCGATCCGGTTCGGGCCCGATGCCGATCGCAAGCAGGTGACGGCCGCGGCCGAGGCGGAAGTGCGCGCCATGGTGCGTTCCATCCGGGCGCGGGGCCTCAAGAACATCACGGTCACGGCAGCGTCACCGGACGCGCCTATTCTCAGCGAGACAGAAAGCGGATAGGAAGGGACAGGCGACGGCGGGTGATCCGCCGGCAGCGATCGTGCCAAGCCGAACCGTGGCGGTAGATAACCGGATCAATGACCGGAACCCAAGAAAAGAAGCGCGTCTTCATCAAGACCTATGGTTGCCAGATGAACGTCTACGATTCCGATCGTATGGCGGATGCCCTGGCAAGCGATGGCTACGAAGCGACCGACCGGGTCGACAACGCCGACCTCATCCTGCTCAACACCTGCCATATCCGCGAAAAGGCGGCCGAGAAGGTGTATTCCGAGCTCGGGCGCCTGCGCGTGATGAAGGAGGAGGCGGCCCGCAACGGCCGTCAGCTCACCGTCGGCGTGACCGGCTGCGTCGCGCAGGCCGAGGGCGCCGAAATCGCCCGGCGCGCGCCGGTGGTCGATCTCGTGGTCGGGCCGCAATCCTATCAGCACCTGCCCCAGCTGCTGCGCGACGTCGCCGGCGGCAAGCGGGCGGTCGAGACGGAATTCGCGCTCGCCGAGAAATTCGAGCGCCTGCCCGCGGCGACGAAGGAGCGAACCCGCGCCCGCGGCGTCACGGCCTTCCTCACCATCCAGGAAGGCTGCGACAAGTTCTGCACCTTCTGCGTCGTGCCCTACACGCGAGGCGCGGAGGTTTCGCGCCCGGTCGACAGGATCGTCGACGAAGCGACGCGGCTGGCGGATGCCGGCGTGCGGGAGGTGACGCTTCTGGGCCAGAACGTCAATGCCTGGCATGGCGTCGGCACGGACGGCCGCGAATGGGGCCTGGGGCAGCTGCTCTATCGCCTGGCCGAGATCCCCGGTCTCGACCGCCTGCGCTATACCACCAGCCATCCCCGCGACATGGATGATGCGCTGATCGAGGCGCATCGCGATCTGCCGGCGCTGATGCCCTATCTGCACCTGCCGGTGCAGGCGGGCTCGGACCGGATCCTCGCGGCGATGAACCGCAAGCACAAGGCGGAGGATTATCTCCGCCTGGTCGACCGCATCCGCGCCACGCGCTCCGATATCGCACTATCGTCCGATTTCATCGTCGGTTTTCCCGGCGAGACGGACGAGGATTTCGAGGCGACGATGCGGCTGGTCGAGACGGTTGGCTATGCCGCCGCCTATTCGTTCAAGTACAGCCCGCGTCCCGGCACGCCGGCCGCCAACCATGCCGGCCATGTCGACGACCGGCGCATGTCGGAGCGGCTTTCGCGTCTCCAGGCCCTTATTCTCGACCAGCAGACACAATTCAACCGTTCGCGCGTTGGGACGGTCATGGACGTTCTGTTCGAGAAGGCGGGCCGCATGCCTGGCCAGCTGATGGGCCGTTCGCCCTATCTGCAGGCCGTCCTGGTCGACGCCGACACCAGCCGCATCGGAACGATCGGCCGGGTCGTCATCGACAGTCTCGGTTCGAATTCCCTGTTTGGCACCCTGGTCGAGCCGGATGTCCGGCCGGCCGCGACACAAAGCACCGTGGAGGTCATTACGTGAATGCACGCTCCCATACGCCATCCGGTCTGCCGGGTGGCCGCGCCGCCGACATGTCGCACGCATCCGACATAACCCATGTCGTGATCGCCTTTGACGATAACCGGCTGGCGAGCGAGCTCCTAGGCCAGTTCGACCAGAACCTCGCCATCCTCGAGCAGAAGCTCGGGGTCGAGGCGGTCGCGCGTGGCAACCAGGTGACGGTGCGTGGCCGTCCGGAAGCCTGCGCGCAGGCGCGGCTTGCGCTCGACCTGCTCTATGTCCGCCTGCAGCAGGGCCACGAGGTCGGCCCCGCCGATGTCGAGGGCGCCATCCGCATGGCGATCGCCGATGACGAGCAGCTGAGCCTGCCGAGCCTGGAGCCGAAGGGCCGGCTGGCCATGGCGCAGATCTCCACCCGGCGCCGCACGGTCATGGCCCGCAACCCGGCCCAGGACGCCTATATCCGCGCCATGGACCGGGCCGAACTCGTGTTCGGCATGGGCCCGGCCGGTACCGGCAAGACCTATCTCGCGGTCGCCTATGCCGCCGCGCTGATCGAGCGCGGCGACGTCTCGCGGCTGATCCTGTCGCGTCCCGCGGTCGAGGCGGGCGAACGGCTCGGCTTCCTGCCCGGCGACATGAAGGAGAAGGTCGATCCCTATCTCCGCCCGCTCTATGATGCGCTCTACGACATGATGCCGCCCGACAAGGTCGAGCGCGGCCTGACCTCCGGCATGATCGAGGTCGCCCCGCTCGCCTTCATGCGCGGGCGGACGCTGGCGAACGCCGTCGTCATCCTCGACGAGGCGCAGAACACCACCTCGATGCAGATGAAGATGTTCCTGACCCGTCTCGGCGAAGGCTCGCGCATGATCGTCACCGGCGATCCGACCCAGGTCGATCTGCCGCCGGGACAGGTTTCCGGCCTGGCGGAAGCGAGCGACCTGCTGCGCGACGTGCCCGGAATCGTCCAGATCAAGTTCACCGATGTCGACGTAGTGCGCCATCCGCTCGTCGGCCGCATCGTGCGGGCCTATGACAAGGCGCCGCCGCGTCCGGTCCAGCCGCCCGCGCGCGGTCCCCGCTCCGGAGGCCAGGCATGAGCGTGGATACCGTGCCGATCGCGATCGACCTGATGGTCGAGGCCGGCGACTGGCCCGAGGAGAGCCAGCTTGCCCGCCTTGTGGCGCAGGCGGTCGAGGCGAGTTTTGCCGTCGGCCATCTGCCGGCGGTCAAGGGATCGGAACTGTCGGTCGTCTTCACCGACGACGAGCATGTCCGGCAGTTGAATGCCGACTACCGCGACAAGGACAAGGCGACCAACGTCCTGTCCTTCCCCGGAAGCCCGCCGGACTCCAAGCGCTTCGGTCCGCTGCTGGGCGATATCGTGGTTGCACGTGAAACAGTCGTCGCCGAAGCGGCCGAGATGGGACTGGCATTCGAGGACCATCTGACCCATCTGGTGGTGCACGGGTTGCTTCACCTCTTCGGGCATGATCATCTGGAGGATGACGAAGCGGAACGCATGGAATCTCTGGAGACGGAGATCCTCGCCCGGCTCGGCATCGCCGATCCCTACGCCGAACCTCTGCTGTGATGATGGCGACCGATAGAACACTGACAAACGACGGACGATGAGTGATACCGAGACGCCCGGTTCGAGCGCTGAATCGAACCCTGAACCCCCGAGTAGTCAGACCGCTGCGCCTGACACGCGCGAGGTCGAACGTGCGCCCGAGAGCTGGCTGGATCGCATCCGCCAGGCGGTGGGCCTGAAGGCACCCGGCTCGCTGCGCGACGATATCGAAGATGCGCTCGATGCCGGCGAGGCGGACAACACCTTCTCCGCCGAAGAGCGCCGCATGCTGCGCAACATCCTGCATCTGCGCGAGGTGCGCGTCGACGACGTCATGATTCCGCGCGCCGACATCCTGGCGCTCGATGTCGACCAGACGATCGGCGAGGCCGTGGCGGCTTTCCGCGATTCCGGCCATTCGCGCATGCCGGTCTATCGCGAAACCCTCGATGACCCGATCGGCATGGTCCATATCAAGGACCTGATGGACTACATGATGTCCACCGCCTCGACAGAGGGCGGGCTCGACCTGTCGCTGATCGATCTCAATGTCGGCCTGGAGAAGACTCCGGTCGTGCGCGAGGTCCTGTTCGTGCCGCCCTCGATGCCGGCCGCGACCCTGCTCTCGACCATGCAGGCGAAGCGCGTCCAGATGGCGGTCGTGATCGACGAATATGGCGGCACCGACGGCCTGGTCTCGCTGGAGGACGTGGTCGAGATCGTCTTCGGCGACATCGAGGACGAGCATGACGACGAAGCGCCGATGATCACGCGCGAGGCGGACGGTTCCTACCTCGCCGATGCGCGCGCCGATCTCGACGACCTCGAGGCGACCATGGGTACCCGTCTGGATCTCGGTTCCGAGCATGACGATGTCGATACGCTGGGCGGCGTGGTCTTCACGCTTCTCGGCCGCATCCCCGCGCCCGGCGAGAATGTCGAGGTGCCGGGTGGCCTGCAGTTCGAAATCCTCGAATCCGATCCGAGGCGGGTGAAGCGCCTGCGCATACGCAGGCCCGACGCAGCGGCGGCTTGACCGCGGGGCCTCGGTCCCGCATCCCTCGACGCCGCGCCTTCGCGCCGTCCATTCGCGGTCCGGGAGATCATGGCCACTCGCTCGAACAGTCTGGCGGCCCCCGGCCGGCCTCGCATCCATTTGCTGGCCCGGGGATGGCGGCGGGTTGCCGCCGCCATCCTCGCCGGCGCCGCCTCGGCCCTGGCCCTGCCGCCGCTCGGCTGGTTTCCGGTCCTCTGGATCACGCTCCCCGTCTTCGTCCTGTTGCTGGATGCCGCACCGGCCCGGGCCGACGCGGCCCCGCTGGCGCGTTTCCGGTCCGGCTTCGCCGTCGGCTGGAGCTTCGGCTTCGGCTATTTCGTCGGCGGGCTCTGGTGGATCGGTGCCGCCTTCCTGGTCGACGCGGCGGCCTTCGCCTGGCTGATGCCGGCGGCGGTGCTGGCGCTGCCGGCCGGTCTTGCCCTGTTCTGGGGGCTCGGCGCCGGAATCGCGCGCCTGTTCTGGACGCCGGACTGGTCGCGACTGGTCGTGCTGGCGACGGCGCTCAGCCTGACGGAATGGCTGCGCGGTCATGTTCTGACCGGCTTTCCCTGGAATGCCTTCGGCTACGCCATGATGCCGACACCGGTCCTGATGCAGATCGCGTCTTGGATCGGCATCTGGGGCGTCACCTTCTTCGCCTTCCTGATCGCCGCGGCGCCGGTGCTGTGGTTCAGCCGCGATCCCGCGTACCGTTTTGCCGATCGCTGCGCCTTCTTTGGGCTCGTGGCGCTGTTCCTGGCCAATGTCGGCTTCGGCGCGGCACGGCTCGCGGCGGCCGATGATGCGACTGTCCCCAACATTCGCCTGCGCCTGGTACAACCGAGGATCGCACAGGACGAGAAATGGGCGTCCGGCCGGGACGATGAAATACTCGGGCGCTATCTGAGCCTCAGTGCAACCGGGATGGAGGACGGCAAACCCGCCCCCTTCACCCATTTGATCTGGCCGGAGACGGCTTTTCCGTTCCTGTTGGCGCAGAATCCGAACGCGCTCGCCGCAATCGGCGCGCTGCTGCCCGAGGGCACCACGCTGATCACCGGGGCGGCCAGGGCCGAGGCGGTTGTGGGCGAGGACGTCGAGACCCGCGTCTTCAACAGCCTCCAGGTCATCGACTCCGACGGGTTTATACGGCAATCATATGATAAGGTGCACTTAGTTCCGTTCGGCGAGTACCTGCCGCTCGAAGCGATCTTTCGGCGGCTCGGTATCAGTCAAATGATTGCTTTGCCGGGTGGATTTGATGCCGGCGATCGCCGCTTGACGCTCGACCTGCCCGATGCGCCCTCCTTCAGTCCACTCATCTGTTACGAGATAATCTTTCCCGGCAGCGTGGTTGACGCCGAAAATCGACCCGCATGGATCGTTAATCTAACCAATGATGGCTGGTTTGGCGACACTCCGGGCCCCTGGCAGCATCTCCAGCAATCCGTCGTTCGGGCGGTCGAGGAAGGTCTGCCGGTGGTGCGGGCGGCGAACTCCGGCGTCTCGGCAATCATCGATTCCTATGGTCGGGTCCGGGCACAACGCGGCGTTGAATTGGTGGCCGTTCTCGACGGCGCGCTTCCTGTTGCGCTAAGGCCGACAATCTATTCCAAGTATCGCGACAGTCTTTATTTCGCCTTGATGATACTCGCTCTCGTTGTCGTCTCTACTCGTGGTTTCACCCGGACTAAACAACGCAATTGACAGGCAGATTGCGTGGCTGCATTTTGCGCGCGGGCGGGGCTTATTGGATCGGCGGTCCATTTGCCGATCGTCGAGTGCAGGTGCGCGGACTAGTCGGGGCCAAAGGCCCCTACGGAATATTCCGGACAGTGCAGCATGGGTCTTAGGAGAGAAAGCCCTTGATGGCTAATAAGAAGCAGCCCAATCCGGTTGATACGCACGTGGGTGGGCGCGTCCGGCTACGCCGCATGATGCAGGGCATGAGTCAGGAAAAGCTGGGCGAGAGCCTCGGCATCACCTTCCAGCAGATTCAGAAGTATGAGAAGGGCACCAACCGTATTGGTGCCAGCCGTCTCCAGCACATCGCGCAGGTGCTGGAAGTGCCGGTCTCGTTCTTTTTCGAGGATGCCCCCGGTTCCTCGACCGAGGTCGGATTTGCCGAATCCCGCCCTGCTGCCTTCGTCACCGATTTCCTGACCAGTACGGAAGGCCTTCAGTTGAACAAGGCGTTCGTGCGGATCAAGGACACCAAGGTTCGCCGTCGCATCGTCGAACTGGTGCGTGCCGTCGCCGGCGAAGAGACCGACGACTGATTGCTTCGCCGGCTCCGGCCGCGCGAGAGCTGGAAGACTGGGTTTCCGCTTGCGCAGGACCGGTCCGCGTCGGAACTACGTGCTCCGTTTCCGCTGATCCGCGCCAATGAGGCCTTTGCGGCTTGACCCACTGGCGGTACTGGCTAAAAAAGCTCCTTGGTATCGCCGAAGCACCTGCTTCGGCCATTTTTCTGCACGGGGTCCGTTGCGGTGTCGAGAACGTCATATCTGTTCACGAGTGAGTCTGTTTCCGAAGGACATCCTGATAAGGTCTGTGACCGTATCTCCGACGAAATCGTCGATGCCTTCTTCCGCATCGGGCCGGAGCAGGGCTGGGATCCGAGCCATCTTCGGGTTGCTTGCGAAACGCTGGCCACCACCAATCGGGTGGTGATCGCCGGTGAAACCCGGGGTCCCGCCACGATCACCCGTGACCTCGTTTCCCATGTCGCGCGCCTGGCGATCAAGGATATCGGCTACGAGCAGGACGGCTTCCATTGGGAAACCGCCGCTGTCGACGTGCATCTCCATGCCCAGTCGGTCGATATCGCCCAGGGCGTGGATTCGGCCGGTAACAAGGACGAAGGCGCCGGTGACCAGGGCATCATGTTCGGTTACGCCTGCTCGGAAACGCCGGAACTGATGCCGGCGCCGATCTTCTATGCGCACCGCATCCTGAAGCGCCTCTCCGACGCCCGCCGCTCGGGCGAGACGCATGCGCTCGGGCCCGACGCCAAGAGCCAGGTCACCGTCCGCTACGACAATGGCAGGCCGGTCGAAGTCACGCAGATCGTGCTCTCGACCCAGCATCTCGACGAGCACCTGTCGTCGCATGACGTTCGCGCCATCGTCGAGCCCTATATCCGCGAAGCGCTTCCCGAGGGCTGGATCGGCGCCAACACCATCTGGCATGTCAACCCGACCGGCAAGTTCGTCATCGGCGGCCCGGACGGCGACGCCGGCCTGACCGGCCGCAAGATCATCGTCGACACCTATGGCGGCGCGGCGCCGCATGGCGGCGGCGCCTTCTCCGGCAAGGATCCGACCAAGGTCGATCGCTCGGCCGCCTATGCGGCGCGCTATCTCGCCAAGAACGTCGTGGCCTCGGGCGCCGCGGAGCGCTGCACCATCCAGCTCTCCTACGCCATCGGCGTGTCGCAGCCGCTGTCGATCTATGTCGATCTGCACGGAACCGGCAAGGTCGAGGAAGGCCGCGTCGAGAAGGTCCTGGCCGAGGTCATGGACCTGTCGCCGCGCGGCATCCGCGAGCATCTCCAGCTGAACCGGCCGATCTATGCCCGCACCTCGGCCTATGGCCATTTCGGCCGCGCGCCGGAAGCGGATGGCGGCTTCTCCTGGGAGCGGACCGACCTCGTGGATGCGATCCGTAAATCGCTGTGACCACGCCCGACCACGCGCTGCGGCGCGATTCCTTCTATGGCCGGCGCAAGGGACACAATCTCCGCGCCGGTCAGGCTGAAACCCTCGCCGACGTCCTGGCGCGGCTCAGCGTCGATGTCTCGGAGCCCGCCCCCGCCGTGCTCTCTTCCCTGTTCGAGGCGCCGGTCGGCGACGTCGTGCTCGAGATCGGTTTCGGCGGCGGCGAGCATCTCGTGCATCGCGCGACCACCGAGCCGACGGTCGGCCGCATCGGCGTCGAGCCCTTCGTCAACGGCATGGCCAAGGCGGCCTCGGCCATCGATGCCGGCGAACTGGCCAATGTCCGCCTTTTCGACCGCGACGCGGCCGAGCTGCTCGACTGGCTGCCGCCGGCGAGCCTGGCGGCGATCGACCTTCTCTATCCCGATCCGTGGCCCAAATTCCGTCACTGGAAGCGCCGCTTCGTGTCGGAGAAGAACCTGACGCGCTTCGCCCGCGTGCTGCGTCCCGGCGGCCTGTTCCGCTTCGCCTCCGACATCGAATCCTATGTCGAATGGACGCTTCTGCATGTCCGCGATCACGCGGAATTCAGCTGGACGGCGCGCGATGCCGACGATTGGCGCAAGCCATGGGACGGCTGGCCCGGCACGCGTTACGAGCAGAAGGCGTTCCGTGAAGGCCGTCAGGGCAGCTATCTGACCTTCCAGCGCCGCTGAGCGCCGTCCAGGCGCGGCCATCCACCCGCTTCCAGCGTCGAAACGATCCATCGCTCAGGCCGTTCAAGCCAGTTTTGCTTGCATTCAGGCGCCTGTGGGCCTATACGCCAGTCATTCATCTCAAACGATCGGTTCGTAAGAGAGAGTGGACCCCCGGGCCCGCTCGGGCCGAACGCACCCTGCGAGATCTTGAACGGAGCATGCCTTTGGCGGACGTCGCCCTGGAAAACGAAGCACGCATTGTCACCGAGACGGGGCTTGACGCCCGCGTCGCGGCGATTGTCGAACCCATCATCGAGGGGCTCGGCTATCGTCTGGTGCGCGTCAAGATTTCCAACCGCAATGGCCAGACGCTGCAGATCATGGCCGAGCGTCCGGACGGTTCGATGACGGTGGAAGATTGCGGCATCATCAGCCGCAACATCTCGCCGGCCCTCGACGTCGAGGACCCGGTTTCGAGCGCCTACCATCTCGAGGTCTCTTCGCCCGGCATCGACCGGCCGCTGGTCCGCCGCACGGATTTCGTGCGCTGGGCAGGCCACGAAGCCAAGATCGAACTGGGCGTCCCCGTCGAGGGACGCAAGCGCTATCGCGGCATTCTGATCGGTCTCGATGGCGATGCCACCGGCATCAAGCTCGAGGATGCGCCGGAAGGCGCGCCGGACCGGGTCTGGCTGCCGCTCGACACGATTGCCGATGCACGGCTGATCATGACCGACGCCCTGGTTGCCGAGACGCTGCGCGAAGCCAAGCGCCAGCAGCCCGCCGACATCGACATCGACGACAATGATTTAACAGACGAGACCAGCGACGCTTGATCGCGACGCCGTCATCAGGTTCAGGTTAACGGAGACAGGACGATGGCAGTCAGCGCCAACCGCCTCGAACTTCTGCAGATCGCCGACGCGGTCGCCCGCGAGAAGGTGATCGACCGGCAGATCGTGATCGCCGCCATGGAGGATGCGATCCAGAAGGCGGCTCGCTCGCGTTACGGTTCGGAAACCGACGTGCGCGCCGAGATCAACCCGAAGACGGGTGAGATCCGGCTGCAGCGCCTGCTTCAGGTCGTCGAACAG
Organism: Kaistia defluvii; assembly: GCF_026343955.1. Taxonomy (GTDB): domain Bacteria; phylum Pseudomonadota; class Alphaproteobacteria; order Rhizobiales; family Kaistiaceae; genus Kaistia; species Kaistia defluvii. The sequence goes on along the minus strand of NZ_JAPKNI010000009.1, from coordinate 83,576 downwards.
GTCGAGAATCCGGCCATCGAGATTTCGCTCGACCTCGCGACCGACCAGAACCCGGCGGCCCGCGTCGGCGACTACATCGCCGAAGCGCTGCCGCCGATGGACTTCGGTCGCATCGCGGCCCAGTCGGCCAAGCAGGTCATCGTCCAGAAGGTCCGCGAAGCCGAGCGCGACCGCCAGTTCGACGAGTTCAAGGACCGCATCGGCGAGATCATCAACGGCTCGGTCAAGCGCGTCGAATACGGCAATGTGATCGTCGATCTCGGCCGCGGCGAAGGCATCGTCCGTCGTGACGAGATGATTCCGCGCGAAGCCTTCCGCTATGGCGATCGTATCCGCGCCTATGTCTACGACGTGCGCCGCGAACAGCGCGGCCCGCAGATCTTCCTGTCGCGCACGCATCCGCAGTTCATGGCCAAGCTGTTCGCCCAGGAAGTGCCGGAAATCTATGACGGCATCATCGAGGTGAAGTCGGTCGCCCGCGATCCGGGTTCGCGCGCCAAGATGGCCGTGATCTCGCGCGACAGCTCGATCGATCCGGTCGGCGCCTGCGTCGGCATGCGCGGCAGCCGCGTCCAGGCCGTCGTCAACGAGCTCCAGGGCGAGAAGATCGACATCATTCCGTGGTCGCAGGACGCGGCCACCTTCATCGTCAACGCGCTGCAGCCGGCCGAGGTCGCCAAGGTCGTGCTCGACGAAGAAGCCTCGCGTATTGAAGTTGTGGTCCCGGATGACCAACTATCCCTTGCGATCGGTCGTCGCGGCCAAAATGTCCGCCTCGCCTCGCAGCTCACGGGTTGGGACATCGACATCCTGACCGAGCAGGAAGAATCCGAGCGCCGCCAGAAGGAATTCCAGGAGCGTTCGGTGCTGTTCAACACGGCGCTCGATGCCGATGAAGTCGTCGGCCAGCTTCTCGCCTCCGAAGGTTTTGCCTCGCTCGAGGAAATCGCATTCGTCGAGCCGGATGAACTGGCCTCGATCGAAGGTTTCGACGAGGAGACGGCGGCGGAACTGCAGCAGCGCGCCCGCGACTATCTCGACAAGCTCGAAACCGAGCATGACGAGGAGCGCAAGAAGCTCGGCGTCGCCGACGAACTCAAGGAAATTCCGGGCCTCACGAGCTCGATGCTCGTCGCGCTCGGCAAGGACGGCGTCAAGACGGTCGAGGATTTTGCCGGCTACGTGCCGGACGATCTGGTCGGCTGGGCGGAACGGAACGAAGGCGAGACCACCCGTCACGGCGGCGTGCTCGACAGCTTCAGCCTGTCCCGCAGCGATGCCGAGAACATGATCATGACCGCTCGCGTCAAGGCCGGCTGGATCACAGAGGACGAAGCCGCGGCGGAACTGGAAGCCAGCGTCGAGGGCGAAGAGGCCGAGGCCTGAGGCCGTTCGGAACGCGGAGAATCGATTTGCCGCGCAAGAGCGAGCCGACGACACGAAGCTGCATCGTCTCCAGGGAGACGATGCCGACCGAGAAGCTGATCCGGTTCGTCATCGACCCGGAAGGGAAGGTGGTTCCGGATCTCCGGAACCGCTTGCCGGGCCGGGGCGTCTGGGTGACGGCCCGCGCCGACATGGTGGCGCTGGCCGAGAAGAAGCGGCTTTTCGCCCGCGGCTTCAAGGAAGAGGTCACGGTCGAGCCGGGAATGGCCGGCCGCATCGAGAATTTGTTGGAGGACGCGGCCCTTTCGGCTCTGTCCTTCGCACGCAAGGCCGGTGAGATCGTCACCGGCTTCGCCAAGGTCGAGACGGCGATCGCCCGAGACGGGGTCGCCGGTATCGTGCAGGCGAAAGAGGCGGCCGAGGACGGTCGCGCGAAGATCGAGGCGGCTCTGAAACGTCGCTTTGGAAGGGCTGGCGCAGTCCCAATCATCCGTATGTTCCGATCGGAGCAATTGGATTTGGCATTGGGCCGGTCAAATGTGATACATGCAGCTCTGCTCGTGGGCCGGGCGAGTGAAAATGTGATAGAGCGTGTCGCCGCGCTCGCCTGTTTTCTGGGTGAAGACGGGCTCGTTGCTCTCGGCGATGACGTTGGCGCGATCGATGCGCCGCAAGTGCGTGAACCGAACGTGTCGGCAATGGCCGAAGACCCCGCAGGACAGAAGACCGAATGAACGATACGAACAATAGCGGCGACAAGGATCTTGGCGGCGCGAAGAAGACACTGAGCCTCAAGGGCCGCGATCCGGAGCGCGGTACTGTGCGCCAGAGCTTTTCGCATGGCCGGACCAACACCGTTGTCGTCGAGAAGAAGAAGCGGGTGCTGATGCATGGCAAGGGCGAGCCGACCGCGGCAGCGCCGGTTGCCCCGCGTCCGTCGCCGGCTCCTTCTCCGACGTCGTCGGTGAAGCCGATCCAGTCCTCCGCGCCGTCGCGGCAGGGCCCGGCAGCGCCGGTGCAGTCGCCGCGCCCGCAGGGCGGACGATCCGGCATGGTGTTGCGCCAGCTCTCGACCGACGAACTCGATGCCCGCGCCAAGGCGTTGGCCGATGCGCGCGTCCGCGATGCGGAAGAGCGCCGTCAGGCCGAGATCGACGCGATCCGTCGCGCCGAGGAGGAAGTCCGTCTCGCCAAGGAGCGGGAAGAGGCTGCCAAGCGCCAGGTCGAGGAAGATGCTCGCCGCGCCGCCGAGGCCGCGATTCGCGAAAAGACCGAGGACGCGGCGCGCCGTCGCCTCAGCGAGAACCCCGCACCGGCCGCACGCCAGCCGGCCGCGGCTCAGCCGGCGGGTCGTCCCGCCGCGCCGACGCAGCGCGATCCGAACGCCACCGAAAAGCCGGTGCAGCGCACCTCGGCTCCCGGTGCCCGTCCGGCCGGCCGTGGCGCCGACGAGGAGGATCGCTCCGGCGGTCTGCGTCCGTCGACCGCCAAGCGTCCGAAGGCCGTCGATCCCAAGCCCGTCAAGAAGGAAGAAGGCAACTCGCGCGGTCGCCTGACGCTTTCCAACGCGCTGAACGATTCCGAGCGCGAGCGTTCGCTGGCTTCGGTTCGCCGTCGCCGCGAGCGGGAACGCAATCGTCACATGTCGCAGGGCCCGCGCGAGAAGGTTTCTCGCGAGGTCATCCTGCCGGAGACGATCTCGATCGGTGATCTCGCCAATCGTATGGCCGAGCGCGCCGTCGACGTGATCAAGTTCCTGATGAAGCAGGGCCAGTTGCTCAAGGCCACCGACGTGATCGACGCCGATATGGCGCAGATCATCGCCGAGGACATGGGCCACACGGTTCGCCGCGTCGCCGATTCCGACGTCGAGGAAGGCCTGTTCGCGACCAGCGACGAGCCGGGTGAACTCATCACCCGCGCTCCCGTCGTCACGATCATGGGCCATGTCGACCACGGCAAGACGTCGCTGCTCGACGCGATCCGCAAGACCAATGTGCAGACGGGCGAGGCCGGTGGCATCACCCAGCATATCGGCGCGTATCAGGTCGAACAGAACGGTCACAAGATCACCTTCATCGACACGCCCGGCCACGCCGCCTTCACGGCGATGCGGTCCCGCGGCGCCAAGTCGACGGATATCGTGATCCTGGTCGTGGCCGCCGATGATGGCGTGATGCCGCAGACGATCGAGGCGATCAACCATGCCCGCGCCGCCAAGGTGCCGGTCATCGTGGCGATCAACAAGATCGACAAGCCCTCGGCCGACCCGACCCGGGTTCGCACCGAGCTGCTGCAGCACGAGATCTTCGTGGAATCGATGGGCGGCGAGACGCTGGACGTCGAGGTTTCGGCCAAGACCGGCGAGAACCTCGACAAGCTGCTCGAGACCATCCTGCTGCAGTCCGAAGTGCTCGACCTCAAGGCCGATCCCAACCGTTCGGCCGAAGGCACCGTCATCGAGGCCAAGCTCGACAAGGGCCGCGGCCCCGTCGCGACGGTCCTCGTCCAGCGCGGCACGCTGCGTCCGGGCGACATCGTCGTCGCCGGCTCGGAATGGGGCCGCGTCCGCGCGCTCCTGAACGATCGCGGCACCGCCATGACCGTGGCAGAGCCGTCGACGCCGGTCGAGGTCCTGGGCTTCCAGGGCGCGCCGGCCGCCGGTGACCGCTTCGCCGTCGTCGAGACGGAAGCGCGTGCCCGTGAAATCGCGGACTACCGTGCCCGTCAGAAGCGCGAGAAGGCAGTGGCCCGTCAGACGACGGCTCGCGGCTCGCTCGCCGAGATGATGAACCAGCGTCAGAGCGCCGGCCTCAAGGAATTCCCGCTCGTCATCAAGGGTGACGTGCAGGGCTCCGTCGAGGCGATCGCCGGCGCGCTGGAAGCGCTTGGCACGGATGAAGTGCAGGCTCGCATCATCCTGTCCGGCGTCGGTGGCGTCACCGAGTCCGACGTCACGCTGGCCGCGACGTCGAACGCGGCGATCATCGGCTTCAACGTCCGCGCCAACAAGCAAGCGCGCGATGTGGCCGACCGCGAAGGCATCGAGATCCGCTACTACAACATCATCTACGACCTCGTGGATGACGTGAAGGCAGCGATGTCCGGCCTGCTCACGCCCGAGCGGCGCGAGACGATGCTGGGCAATGCCGAGATCCTGGAAGTGTTCAACATCTCCAAGGTCGGCAAGGTCGCGGGTTGCCGCGTCACCGATGGTACGGTCGAGCGCGGCGCCAATGTCCGCCTCATCCGCGACAACGTCGTCGTTCACGACGGCAAGCTGTCGACGCTCAAGCGCTTCAAGGACGAAGTCAAGGAAGTGCCGGCGGGCCAGGAATGCGGTATGGCCTTCGAGAAGTACGAAGACATGCGCGCTGGCGACATCATCGAGTGCTACCGCGTCGAAGAGATCAAGCGCTCGCTCTAGGAGCGGTCGTCTGGGTAGTGAAGTGCGGGATGAACGCGCCCCTTGCGGGCACGTTCATCCCGTTCGCAATTGGATCGGCCGGACGAAGGTCGCGGCTTGAGGCGGATCTCTCCCCGGAGGGGACCGCACGCGCTGTCTGAATGGCGCGATGGAGTATTTCCGAATGGCCAGAACGGCTGCCAATGGCAAGAAGATCGGCGTGGCGGGCCAGCGCCAGCTCCGCGTCGGCGAACTCGTCCGACATGCCTTGTCCGAGGTGCTTTCGCGCGGCGATCTCAGCGATCCCGCGCTGGACGGCATCATCGTGACCGTCCCGGAAGTCCGGGTCTCGAACGATCTCAAGATGGCGACCTGCTATATCATGCCGCTCGGCGGGCAGAATGGCGACGCGGTCGTGGCGGCGCTGGAACTGCATCGCAAATATCTGCGCGGCGAGGTTTCGCGGCGGATGGAGATCAAGTTCGCCGTCGACCTCAAATTCGTGCTCGACACCTCCTTTGCCGAGGCGGCGCGCATCGATGCCCTGCTGCGCCACGATCCGGTGGTCCGCCAGGACATTGAGTCCGCCGCGCACGACGACGATTCCGACGAAGAGTAGATCATGGGCCAACGCCAGAAGAAGGGCCGGCCGGTTTCCGGCTGGCTCAGCCTCGACAAGCCGCTGGGCATGACCTCGACCCAGGCCGTCTCGGTGGTGAAGCGCCTGTTCGGCGCGCAGAAGGCCGGCCATGCCGGCACGCTCGACCCGCTGGCGACCGGCTGCCTGCCGATCGCGCTCGGCGAGGCGACCAAGACCGTCCCCTTCATCATGGACGGCCGCAAGATCTATGGCTTCACCGTTCGCTGGGGCGAGGAAACCCGCACCGACGACGCCGAGGGTCAGCCCGTCGCCACCTCCGACGTGCGGCCGACCCGCGAAGCGATCGAGGCGATCCTCGGCGAGTTCACCGGCGAGATCATGCAGGTGCCGCCCGCTTTCTCGGCGATCAAGGTCGAGGGCGAACGGGCCTATGACCTCGCCCGCGACGGCGAGGACGTCGTCCTCGAGGCGCGTCCGATCCAGGTCCACCGTCTCGATCTCGTCGACATGCCGGACGAGCATACCGCCGTCTTCTCGGCCGAATGCGGCAAGGGCACTTATGTGCGGGCGATTGCCCGCGACATGGCCCGGGCGCTCGGCACGCGCGGCCATGTCGTCGGGCTGCGCCGCCTGCTGGTCGGTCCGTTCGACGAGGCCTCGATGGTCAAGCTCGACGATCTGCGCGCGACCCATGAAGAGGGCGGCAGCGAAGGCTGCGACACGCATCTCGATCCCGTCGCTTTCGCGCTCGGCGAATTGGCCGAAGTGCGGCTTTCCGAGACCGACGCCGTGCGGCTTCGCAACGGCCAGAGCGTGTTGCTGCGTGGCCGCGATGCCCCCGCCAATGGCGAGACGGTGTTCGCGACGGTGGCCGGGACGCTGATCGCGATCGGCGAGGTCGAGCGCGGCGAGTTCCATCCCTCGCGCGTGTTCGTCGGCGCGTGATCGAGGCCCGGCCCAAGTTTCTGCTGGCTATTGAGCCCCGTTTCGGCCATATAGGCCGCGCTCCCGGACGGTCCTGACCGCCTGGGCGAAGTCGCTTGGAGCGACGACCGTGCTGGACGACATCCCGGCACTGGCCGTCGAACGAGCGGCGACCGCGACGGTTTCGGCCATCCGGTACGTCAGAGATCGACGCTGCGTCAGCGTCCCGCGGCCGGGAGGCCGGTCCGGGGAGGGCGTGCAGGGATCGATCAAACCTTATGAATTTCCGGCACGAAAGCCGGGACTAGAGCCCAGGAAAGGGATAACCGATGTCGATCACAGCTGCTCGCAAGGCGGAACTGATCAAGGAATTCGCCACCGTCGAGAACGATACCGGCTCGCCGGAAGTGCAGGTTGCCGTGCTCACCGAGCGGATCGTCAACCTGACCGAGCACTTCAAGGGTCATGCCAAGGACAATCATTCGCGCCGCGGTCTGCTCAAGATGGTCAGCCAGCGTCGCAGCCAGCTCGACTATCTGAAGAAGACGGACGAGCAGCGCTACAAGACGCTCATCGAGCGCCTCGGCCTGCGTCGCTGAGACAGGCGGGCCTCCGGCCCGCCTCCAAAGACGCCTGTACGGCGCGGCGGCATGGGGCTGCCGCGCGAATTGCCCGCGGATCAGCGGTCGAGCCATGGCAGGATCGCCGGATGCTTTGTCCTCGCAAGGTCGAAAGCCTCTAGCCGTCTTGCTCATGGCTCTTTTGGCGCATCCGCGCAGGAAAGGAATTTGCCATGTTCGATGTTCAACGCGTCGAAATTGAATGGGGCGGCCGTCAGCTCGTCCTCGAGACGGGCAAGATCGCCCGCCAGGCCGATGGCGCCGTTCTCGCCACCTATGGCGAGACGACCGTGCTGGCGACCGTTGTCGCCGCCAAGCAGCCGAAGCCGGGTATCGACTTCTTCCCGCTGACGGTCAACTACCAGGAAAAGACGTTCGCCGCGGGCAAGATCCCCGGTGGCTTCTTCAAGCGTGAAGGCCGTCCCTCCGAGAAGGAGACGCTGACCTCGCGCCTGATCGACCGTCCGATCCGCCCGCTGTTCCCGAACGGTTTCCGTTGCGAGACGCAGGTTGTCACGACCGTCCTCAGCCATGACCTCGAGAACGATCCCGATATCGTCGCGCTCGTTGCCGCTTCGGCAGCCCTGACGATATCCGGCGTGCCCTTCATGGGCCCGGTCGGCGCTGCCCGCGTCGGCCTGATCGATGGCGAGTTCGTCCTGAACCCGCTGCTCGAGCAGCACGAGAGCTCCAAGCTCGATCTGGTCGTCGCCGGCACCCAGGACGCCGTGCTGATGGTCGAATCGGAAGCCCAGGAGCTTTCGGAAGAGACGATGCTCGGCGCCGTGATGTTCGGTCATCGCGGTTTCCAGCCGGTGATCGATGCGATCATCTCGCTCGCCGAGAAGGCCGCCAAGGAGCCGCGCGAATTCGTTCCCGCCGATCTCTCGGCGATCGAGACGGAGATGCTCGGCCTCGCCGAGTCGGAACTGCGCGCTGCTTACAAGAACACCGTCAAGCAGGACCGCTACGCCGCCGTCGACGCCGTCAAGGCGAAGGTGATGGCGCACTTCTTCCCCGAGGGAGAAGAGCCCCGCTTCGACAAGGAAAAGATCGGTGCCGTCTTCAAGGAACTCCAGGCGAAGATCGTTCGCTGGAACATCCTCGACACCGGCAGCCGCATCGACGGCCGCGACCTGAAGACGGTCCGTCCGATCGTCTCGGAAGTCGGCGTCCTGCCGCGCACGCATGGTTCGGCCGTGTTCACGCGTGGCGAGACCCAGGCCCTCGTGGTTGCCACGCTGGGCACCGGCGATGACGAGCAGTTCATCGACGCGCTGGAAGGCACCTACAAGGAAACCTTCCTGCTGCACTACAACTTCCCGCCCTACTCGGTCGGTGAGACCGGTCGCATGGGTTCGCCCGGCCGACGCGAAATCGGTCACGGCAAGCTCGCCTGGCGCGCTGTCCGCCCGGTTCTGCCGAACCACCACGAGTTCCCCTACACGCTGCGCGTCGTTTCCGAGATCACGGAATCGAACGGCTCGTCGTCCATGGCAACCGTTTGCGGCACCTCGCTGTCCCTCATGGATGCCGGCGTGCCGCTGAAGCGTCCGGTGGCGGGTATCGCCATGGGCCTGATCCTCGAGGGCGACCGCTATGCGGTTCTCTCCGACATTCTCGGTGACGAGGATCATCTCGGCGACATGGACTTCAAGGTCGCCGGTTCGGAAGCGGGCGTCACCTCGCTCCAGATGGACATCAAGATCGCCGGTATCACCGAAGAGATCATGAAGGTCGCTCTGGACCAGGCCAAGGGCGGCCGCGAGCACATCCTCAACGAGATGGCGAAGGCGCTGACCACCGCGCGTCCGTCGCTGGGCGAGCATGCTCCGCGCATCGAAGTCATCCAGATCCCCACCGACAAGATCCGTGAAGTGATCGGTTCGGGCGGCAAGGTCATCCGCGAGATCGTGGAAAAGACCGGCGCCAAGATCGACATCTCGGATGACGGCACGGTCAAGGTCGCCTCGTCGGACGGCAAGGCGATCACCGCCGCGCTGAACTGGATCAAGGGCATCGCAGCCGAGCCGGAAGTGGGCGCCATCTACCAGGGCACCGTCGTGAAGGCCGTCGATTTCGGCGCCTTCGTGAACTTCTTCGGCGCCAAGGACGGCCTGGTCCACATCTCGCAGCTGTCCAACCAGCGCGTGGCGAAGACCCAGGACGTCGTCAAGGAAGGCGACAAGGTCTGGGTCAAGCTGCTGGGCTTCGACGAGCGCGGCAAGGTCCGCCTCTCGATGCGCGTCGTCGACCAGACGACCGGCGAAGAGATCAAGGAAAAGACGGAAGCCGCCGGCGAGTAATCGCCGCCTCCTCCGCGAAATCCGAAAGGGCCCGGCGCGCAATCGCCGGGCCCTTTTTCGTTTCGTCGCCAGCAGGCAAGCCGCGAAGGAACCCGGGCCATCTGGGACCGCGTATCGACTGGGGTACCCCGCTCAGGAGCGTCTCGGCCGGATGCTTGCGGCAGCGCGGCCCATTGCCATGCGCAAGTTTGTGGTAAAGCTACTTCGCACCGGACCCTCGGTCGCGATTTCGAAGCGAGCGAGTTCCGCATCCCAATGGTGCCAGTTGCCTTGCCAGTCCTGGGACGGATCCGTTGGCGTCTGTCCGTCGTCGCTGATCACCGCCAACCTGAACGGCCGGCCTGCGCGGAGACGCGCAATGGAACGGCGCAGGCGACGCTCGCTGTGGGGAGACATGGTCTCGTAGCGCACGAACAGGGTCGTCAGCGGCGAGGCGAAGGCATCGCGGGTGCGTGCGCAGAGATGGTCATGCCGGCTGCGCGAAGCGTCGAAATGATCGGCTAGAACCGGGTTCGGTGGAAAATCGTGCAGGTGGAGTGTGCCGTAACGATTGTTGACCACCCGGCCGTCCCGATATCCGAGATCCGCGCGCTCCATCATGCCGCGAAAGTCATTGGCCATGTAGACCAGCAGCGTCTCGTTGGGAGTCACCTGCCAGTCAAACACTGTCTTGACCAGGACCTGATCGCTGCCGTTCTGCCGCGCAGTCCCCCAATGCCGTTCCAGGTGGAACTTGGCGCGGCAGCTTTGACCAAGGCTGACGACACGATCAAAGCGTTGCGACATTCCCGCGCCCCTACGATTTATGGCGCATGAGGTTAGCGTGGTGACTGCCACACTGCCAGACAGCGATCGACCCGATTGGGGCGACTGAGGACGTAAGGAGTCTGCCAGCAGAGTGGTCGCCTATTAAGCTGCGCCTGCCCGCGGGCGATGGCTCGTAGCAGCACGCGGATGGGACCTCACCGAATATAGCGAGCGCGCGGTTTCCATAGTCGAGGAGTGGCTGCCAGTCTTTGTTGGGACTGCAGGGAGGCTGGCCTTCATCGTCGGTCGCCGCCTGCCGTCTCAGCCGCCGCGGTAGAACGAAATGGCCTCGGCTTCGGTTGTGAGGATCCATGCCGATTTGGCGTCGGAATAGGCGTGCGAATTGTCGGGGTGCTGGTCCCGGCTCCGGAGCTTGACCGCCTCGTACTCCCGAGCCTTCGGCGGATGCGCGCGGAGGAAGTCGCGGAAGGCCAGGTGACGCTCGATATGCGGCGAGCCGGTCGCGAACACGTGGAGCTGGATGCAGCGCCGTCCCGTCGCGCCGTCGGTCAGCGTCGCGTAGCGTCGACCCGCCATGCCGTACTCGCCCCACCACTCATAGCCGAGTTGCAACAGGACGGGCTGGCAGGCGTCGAACTCGGCGAGCGAGCGGACTTCGGGGATCAGGTCGAGAATGGGCTTGGCGGCGATGCCGGGGATCGCGGTCGATCCGATGTGGTGAACCGCGACGAGGTAGGGACCGAGCGCCTCCGCGAGGCGTTGCGCCTCACGGGCTGCGGCTTCGAGCCAGTCCGGCGAATGCGGCTCGAGCTCCACGGGTATCGGCGGTGGCATGAGAAACTCCCAGGCTGCGCAGGTCAGCCTGGGAGGGTAGCGAAGGCGCGGTCCTTCGAAAAGGCCGTCCCGATCGGTCTAGGCCACCATGCCCGGTGCGGCGGAAACCACTTCCGCGTCGACATGGCTTTCGAACTTCTCGAAGTTCTTCAGGAACATGCCGACCAGCTTGGCCGCCTGCGCGTCATAGCCGGGCTTGTCAGCCCAGGTCTTGCGCGGATGCAGGATATGCGGCTCGACGCCGGCGACGTCCGTCGGCACCTGGAAGCCAAAGGTGCGGTCGGTGTAGAAGCGGCCGTCATCCAGCGAGCCGTTCAGGGCGGCCGTCAGCAGCGTGCGGGTGGCCTTGATCGGCATGCGGCGGCCGGTGCCATAGGCGCCGCCGGTCCAGCCGGTATTGACCAGCCAGCACGACACGCCGTGCTCGGCGATCAGGCTCCGCAGCAGATTGCCATACTCGGCCGGATGGCGCGGCATGAAGGGCGCGCCAAAACAGGTCGAGAAGGTCGCCTGCGGTTCGGTGACTCCCTTTTCCGTGCCGGCGACCTTGGCGGTGTAGCCGGACAGGAAGTGGTACATCGCCTGCTCGGCGGTCAGCTTGGCGATCGGCGGCATCACGCCGAAGGCGTCGGCGGTCAGCATGACGATCGTCTTCGGATGGCCGGCCCGGCCCGTGGCGCTCGCATTCGGGATGAAGTCGAGCGGGTAGGCGGCGCGGGTATTCTCCGTCTTCGAGGCGTCGTTGAAGTCGACCTCGCGGGTGACCGGGTCGATGCCGACATTTTCCAGCACCGTGCCGAAGCGCTTGGTGGTGGCGAAGATCTCCGGCTCGGCCTCGGCCGAGAGCTTGATCGTCTTGGCGTAGCAGCCGCCTTCGAAGTTGAAGACGCCTTCCGGCCCCCAGCCATGCTCGTCGTCGCCGATCAGCGTGCGGGTCGGATCGGCCGAGAGGGTGGTCTTGCCGGTGCCCGACAGGCCGAAGAACACCGCCGTGTCGCCGTCCGGCCCGACATTGGCCGAGCAGTGCATCGGCATGACGCCCTTGGGCGGCAGGGTGAAGTTCAGATAGGTGAAGACCGCCTTCTTCATCTCGCCGGCATAGGACGTGCCGCCGATCAGCACGATGCCCCGGGTGAAGTCGCAGGCGATCACCGTCTCGGTGCGGCTGCCATGCCGTTCCGGATTGGCCTTGAAGCTCGGCAGGTCGAGGATGGTCAGCTTCGGCACGAAGGCTTTGAGCGACGCCGCATCCGGACGGATCAGCAGGTTGCGGATGAACAGCGAGTGCCAGGCCTTTTCCGTGAAGACGCGCACCGCGACGGCTTCCGCCGGGTCGGCGCCGCCCTGCAGATCCTGGGCGAACAATTCGCGGCCGGCGGCATGGGCGAGCATGTCGGCATGCAGCGTGTCGAAATGGGCCGCCGACATCGGCTTGTTGTTGTCCCACCACACCGCATTCTCGGTCAGCGCGTCGCGCACGACGAACTTGTCCTGCGGCGAGCGGCCGGTATGCACGCCCGTCTCGACCGTCAGCGCGCCATCGATCGACACGATGGCCTCGCCGCGGCGCAGCGATTCCTCATAGAGAGCCGGCGCCCCATAGTTCCAATAGAGACCGGCCAGCCACTTCAAGCCGAACTGCTCGGCGCCATGGGCAGGATTGCGAATGCCGTTCTCGCTCACAGGGTCGTCTCCTCTGAGAGGCGCTCGCTTCCTTCGCGAGGCCTCGCTCCGGGAAAGGGTGCACCGCACAAGAGCGGGACACCGGCTCCGTCGGCGGCCGATGCTGCCGACAGGCCAGAACCTAGTGGATCGGATTTCGCAACTGCAACAAAAACCGGATGGCTCCAGTTATTGTGACCTCATTAAAACGATTTAATCGGTCCAGCCCCAAGCAACGGAGAGGCAGAACCCAATAATTTGAACTCCAAACAAACAGAATATTCTATTTGTTTGCAAAATAACATTATTGTTCCAGCGATCTCGCCTGTTTTGCGAAGGACTTCAGGTAGCCGCCGGCCTCGGCGACCGAGGTCGCGCGGGCCGGAAAAGGCAAGCGTGCGCGCAGCTTGCTGGTAGCAATGTCAATGCCTTCCGGGTCGCAGCCGGTGATGCGCCAGGCCCCGCCGGGAAGATTGAGCAGCTTGATCGCGTAAAGCGCGATGGCGTCGGCGTGATCGTCATTCATATGCTCGACGACCATCTTCTCGCCGGCCAGGAGATCTTCGCAGTCCGAGAGATCCTGGATCAGATCCTTTGCCGGAACTTGCGCAATATTGCCGAAGCCGGCGACGAGATGCGAGCCGGTGACGTTCATCACGTAATGGTGGAAACCGGGCAGGGCGGAGGCGCTGGCGGCCTTGCCCTGATGCAGCGCATAGCGCCAGGCGACATGGGGATCGTCGCTGCGCTCGAACGTGCCGACGAGGGTGATGCGGGCGCCGGCAAGCGGGTTGCCGCCCTCGCCGCCGGGGGCGACCAGCAGCATCGAGGCACGCGGGTCGCGCTTCAGATTGTGGGTGTGGACGGCCAGGTCGGACAGGCTGAGAATCGGGCGGCCATCGGGCAGGGTCGCCATGGTGACCAGCGTCGCGAACGGATTGCCGGCTTCATCCAGCGTGGCGAGGCTGCCGGCGATGGTGCTGCGGATAACGGCACGACCGGTTGCGACCGGATCGAAGGGTGCATTCTCGAGCATATTGCCTTCCTTGGGACTAGCGATCTCGAAAGCTGATTACCATTATCATGTTTGTATGTCTCTCATCGGATGGAACTTTTCCGGATGGTTGGCGTCGCCGGTTTAAATCCGCTAGGCTGCGCGCCATATTTTCCGCGTAATCCTGCGACGTTTAGGTGGGGCTTGCAGCTTACGCGACACCAGCTTGCCGACAGGCCGGTCAACGCCCATTCGGGGCAGCTTTCGGGAGAAGCCCATCTATGCCGACGATCGCTCTGGTCGACGACGATCGAAACATCCTCGCCTCCGTGTCGATTGCACTGGAATCCGAGGGGTATCGCGTTCAGACCTACACGGACGGCGCCTCTGCCCTCGATGGCTTCCAGCAATCGCTGCCGGATCTCGCCATTCTCGATATCAAGATGCCGCGCATGGACGGAATGGAGCTGCTCCGCCGCCTGCGCCAGCGCACCGACCTCCCCGTCATCTTCCTGACCTCCAAGGATGACGAGATCGACGAGCTGTTCGGCCTGAAGATGGGCGCCGACGACTTCATCAAGAAGCCGTTCTCGCAGCGCCTGCTGGTCGAGCGCGTCAAGGCCGTGCTGCGCCGCTTCCAGCCGCGCGAGGCGGTCACGCCCGCCAAGGTGCCGGACGCCGCCCGCAATCTCGATCGCGGCGCGCTGTCCATGGACCAGGAGCGCCATACCTGCACCTGGAATGGCCAGCCCGTCACGCTTACCGTAACCGAGTTCCTGATCCTTTATGCGCTCGCGCAGCGTCCCGGCGTCGTCAAGAGCCGCAACGCGCTGATGGACGCCGCCTATGACGATCAGGTCTATGTCGACGACCGCACCATCGACAGCCACATCAAGCGGCTTCGCAAGAAGTTCAAGGTCGTCGACGATGACTTCGACATGATCGAGACGCTCTACGGCGTCGGCTATCGCTTCAAGGAGGCCTGACGCGAAGTCGGGCTGCGCAGAGAGGCATGACGATCAGCATCGAGGAGCCGACTGTAGCGACGCGCAGGCGACCGTGGCGGTTTCGCCTGCGCATGTTGCGCCGCGTGCTCGGCCGCATGGTGCGTTCGATCGGCCCGCACGCCTTTTCGAGCCTGACGCGCCGCATCATCATCCTCAATCTGGCGGCGCTGATCGTCCTCGTCTCCGGCATTCTCTATCTGAACCAGTTCCGCGCCGGCCTGATCGATGCCCGGTTGGAGAGTCTGCTGACCCAGGGCGAGATCATTGCCGGCGCGATCGCCGCCTCGGCGACGGTCGAGACCAACAATCTCACCATCGATCCCGACAAACTGTTGGAACTGCAGGCCGGGGAAAGCCTGGTGCCCGGCGAGAACTCGATTGAGGGGCTGGATTTCCCGATCAATCCCGAGCGGGTCGCGCCGGTCCTGCGCCGGCTGATCTCGCCGACCCGCACCCGCGCCCGCATCTATGATCGCGACGGCAGCCTGGTCGTCGATTCCCGCCATCTCTATTCGCGCGGCCAGATCCTGCGCTTCGACCTGCCCCCGGCCGACGAGGAGCCGGCGCTGCTCGACCGCATCTGGCAGTGGTTCAACGTCCATCTGCAGCGCGACGACCTGCCGATCTACCAGGAGCTCGGTGGCTCGAACGGCCGCGGCTATCCGGAAGTCGCCACCGCGCTGGATGGCGGGCCCTCCTCGATTGTCCGCATCACCGATCGCGGCGAACTCATCGTCTCTGTCGCCGTGCCGATCCAGCGCTATCGCTCGGTTCTGGGCGTGCTGCTGCTGTCGACGCAGGGAGGCGACATCGACCAGATCGTGCATGCCGAGCGCATGGCGATCGTGCGCGTCTTCCTGGTTTCGGCCGGCGTGGTCGTGCTGCTTTCCATCCTGCTTGCCAGCACCATCGCCGTGCCGTTGCGCCGGCTGGCCGATGCGGCCGATCGCGTGCGCCGGGGCGTCACGGCCCGCCCGCAGATCCCGGATTTCTCCAACCGTCGCGACGAGATCGGCCACCTGTCGCAGGCACTTCGCGAGATGACGGGCGCGCTGTTCAACCGGATCGAGGCGATCGAGAGCTTCGCCGCCGACGTGAGCCATGAGCTGAAGAACCCGCTGACCTCGCTGCGCAGCGCCGTCGAGACCTTGCCGCTCGCCAAGACGGCCGCTTCCAAGAAGCGCCTGAACGACATCATCCAGCACGACGTCCGCCGTCTCGACCGCCTGATCAGCGACATTTCCGACGCGTCGCGGCTGGATGCGGAACTGGCCCGCCAGGATGCGGCGCCCGTCGATGTCGCCGCCGTGGTCGAGGCCGTCGTGTCGATGGCGCGCGACACCACCCCGCCGGAGGGACCGCGCGTGGCGCTGGAGATCGCCGAGGCGGAGGAGACCGATGCCTTCATCGTGCTGGGCCATGACAGCCGGCTGGCGCAGGTGTTCACCAATCTGATCGATAACGCCCGTTCCTTCTGCCGTCCGGACGGCGCCGTGCGGGTGTTCGTCCGCCGCAGCGGCACCTCCGTCGACGTCGTCGTCGAGGATGACGGGCCGGGCATCCGCGCCGAGCAGATCGAGCGGATCTTCGAGCGCTTCTATACCGACCGGCCCGAGCAGGAGGCGTTCGGCCAGAATTCGGGCCTTGGCCTCTCGATCTCGAAGCAGATCGTCGAGGCGCATCGCGGCCGGATCTGGGCCGAGAACCGTCCCAAGGGCAAACTGACAAAGGCGGACCGCGCGGAGATCGTCGGCGCGCGCTTCACCGTCCGCCTGCCCGCGGCCGACGCGTGACCGCGATGGCGGGCACGGTCCACGCCAGCGCCGTGTGGGTCGATGGCGCGGGCGTGCTGATCCGCGGGCCTTCCGGGTGTGGAAAATCGTCGCTGCTTCTGGCGCTACTGATGGCCGACCGGCCGGCGAGCCGGCTGGTGGCGGATGACCGCGTCCACCTCGCCGCCGTGGCCGGGCGCCTGCAGGCCAGCGTGCCCGGCATTCTGGCCGGACTTCTGGAGATTCGGGGCCAGGGCCTTGTTACCGTGCCGTATTTGTCGCCGGTTTCGATCGATCTTGTTGTGGATCTCGAACCGATCGAGCGATGCGCCCGCATGCCGGAAGAGGCCGATCGCACGGCGCAGATCGAGGGCGTCGCGGTCCGCCGGCTCGCCCTTCCGCTGGGGCAGGCGGATGGCTGGATCCGGGTTCGCGCCGCATTGGCGTTCCGTTCAGCGATTGTCTAGTATCGTTCTTGTTCGTATGGAGAGCGCCCCGCTTTTTTCTTGCGTTGCGGTAGGGTTCGGTCAAGATGCGGCGCCATGGCCGATCATGACCGGCCGCCACAAAAAGCGGTCTCGACGTTTTCCTGGGCTTCCATCGGAGCCCGAACTGAGAAAAGCAGGTATTCGAAGGGCATGATCGGGCTCGTCCTTGTAACCCACGGCCAGCTCGCAACCGAATTTCGGGCGGCTCTGGAACACGTGGTTGGTCGCCAGACGCAGATCGAGACGATCGCGATCGGTCCGGAAGACGACATGGAGCAGCGGCGTCAGGACATCCTGGAAGCCGTGCTTCGGGTCGATGATGGCAGTGGCGTCATCCTTCTGACCGATATGTTCGGCGGCACACCCTCCAATCTGGCGATCTCGGTCATGGAAGCCGGCCGTGTCGAGGTGATCGCCGGCGTCAACCTGCCGATGCTGATCAAGCTCGCCAGCGTCCGCATCGACAAGCCTCTGGCCGACGCCGTCATCGGCGCGCAGGAAGCCGGCCGCAAATACATCAATGTGGCCAGCCAGGTTCTGGCAGGACATTGAAGCGCCCAGCATGACAGACATCGACACGACCGGACTCTATCGCGACCTGCCGATCCTCAACCGCAAGGGCCTGCACGCCCGGGCCTCGGCCAAGTTCGTGCAATGCGCCGATTCCTTCGAGGCCTCGATCACCGTGTCGAAGGACCAGAACACGGTCGGCGGCACCTCGATCATGGGCCTGATGATGCTGGCGGCCGGCATCGGCTCGTCGATCCGCGTCGCGGCCGAAGGCCCGGATGCCGAAGCCGCCCTCGAGGCCATCGCGGCGCTGGTGGCCGACCGGTTCGGCGAAGAGGAATAGCGCCGTCCGACGCCGCTTCCTGCTGGCGACATAAAGACATCTTTATATCCTGATTGCTGCCCGGCGCTGTCTCCGCTATAAGCGCGACAAACCCAACGCATGGAGATCAGCAAGATGGTTGCCGCCAACGACTTCGCCATCAAGGATATCGGCCTCGCCGATTGGGGCCGCAAGGAACTCTCGATCGCCGAGACGGAGATGCCCGGCCTGATGAGCGTGCGCGCCGAATTCGGCCCGTCGCAGCCGCTGAAGGGCGCCCGCATCGCCGGCTCGCTGCACATGACCATCCAGACCGGCGTGCTGATCGAGACGCTGAAGGCGCTCGGCGCCGACCTGCGCTGGGCCTCGTGCAACATCTACTCGACCCAGGATCACGCCGCCGCCGCGATCGCCGCTTCCGGCATCCCGGTCTTCGCCATCAAGGGCGAGAGCCTCGAGGATTACTGGGAATACACCCACCGCATCTTCGAATGGCATGACGGCGGCGTCCCCAACATGATCCTGGACGATGGCGGCGACGCCACGGTCCTGGTCCATCTCGGCCTGCGCGCCGAGGGCGGCGACACCGCCTTCCTCGACAAGCCCGAGAACGAGGAAGAGGAAGTCCTCTTCGCCGCGATCAAGAAGCGCCTGGTCTCGAAGCCCGGCTGGTATGGCGAGATCGCCCGCTCGATCAAGGGCGTCACCGAAGAAACGACCACGGGCGTTCACCGCCTGTACGAGATGCAGAAGAAGGGCACGCTGCTCTTCCCGGCCATCAACGTCAACGATTCGGTCACCAAGTCGAAGTTCGACAACCTTTATGGCTGCCGCGAGTCGCTGGTCGACGGCATCCGCCGCGGCACCGACGTCATGATGTCCGGCAAGGTGGCCATGGTCGCCGGCTTCGGCGATGTCGGCAAAGGTTCGGCCGCGTCGCTGCGCCAGGCCGGCTGCCGCGTGCTGGTGTCCGAAGTCGATCCGATCTGCGCCCTGCAGGCGGCGATGGAAGGCTATGAGGTTACGACGATGGACGACGCCGCCAAGCGCGCCGACATCTTCGTCACCGCGACCGGCAATGTCGACGTCATCACCATCGACCATATGCGGGACATGAAGGACCGCGCCATCGTCTGCAACATCGGCCACTTCGACAGCGAGATCCAGATTTCGGCGCTGCGCAATCTCAAGTGGAACAATGTGAAGCCGCAGGTCGACGAGATCGAGTTCGCCGACGGCCACCGCATCATCCTTCTGTCGGAAGGCCGCCTGGTCAATCTGGGCAATGCCACCGGCCATCCGAGCTTCGTGATGTCGGCGTCCTTCACCAACCAGACGCTGGCGCAGATCGAACTCTGGACCAAGCCGGGCCAGTACGAGAAGAAGGTCTACACGCTGCCCAAGCACCTCGACGAGAAGGTCGCGGCGCTGCACCTGGACAAGATCGGCGTCAAGCTGACCAAGCTCAGCGACAAGCAGTCGGCCTATATCGGCGTCGCGCCGGCCGGCCCGTTCAAGCCGGACCACTATCGTTACTGACCGATTAATTCGGCCCTGACGATCGGTCGCAGCCGATCTCTACCGGTCGTGGCTGTCCAAGTTTGCAGGCGCTATATTTTGATGGCGCTCCGTCTTAACTGGCGGTTAACCACGATCAACTGACAATCCCAGGCCATGCGGGTCCCCCGCATGGCCTTTTTCTCGTCGTCATCGGCTTCACACCGGATTCCCGTACCCGCTACATTGGGGTTGATTCGCGTGAGGCCGGAGTTCGTCATCGGCGCCGGGACGGGTCGATTTCATTTCTCTGACGGCGGAAGGGCCCTGCCGCACATGCTTTGGCATCGCAGGAATTTGGACGGAACTCGCGGCGCAGGCCGCTGGAGGTTCGTCCTGCCGACTCTGCGACACACCATGCTCGCGGCGACCTCGCTGACCGGCATCGCGCTGGTTGCCGGCGAGGCGCTGGCCGCCGAGCCTTCGACGGGATCGCTGGATGCCGGCAAGACCGCGATGGCGAGTGCGCTGCTCGGCGTCGTCGCCTTCTCGGTGCTCAGCGCCGTGGCGCTGTTGCGGGCGCGCGCTCGCGCCGAGGCGGAGAACGCCGCCCTCAAGCACCGTCTCGCCGATCTCAAGGCCACGGCCGACCGGGCCGAAGCGCTGGTCGACGCCGATGACCAGCGCCTGGTCGCCTGGAGCGCGCCCGGCGAGCCGCCGCTGGTGATGGGCCGCCTGCCCAAGGCCTGCGCCGCTCCCGAGGAGCGCGCCGCCTTCCTCGCCTTCGGCACCTGGCTGACGCCCGACGCCGCCGGCCGCCTGGATGCGGCGCTGGAACAATTGCGCCGTCGCGGCGATACCTTCACCATCGCGCTCGAGACCGCCAATGGCCGCTTCATCGAGGCGGTGGGCCGCACGGCCGGCGGCCGCGCCGTGGCGCGCTTCCGCGACCTTTCCGGCGACCGGCTCGCCCTGGCCGAGCTGGAGGCGCGGCACCAGCGCCTGACCGGCGATGTCGAGGCGATGCGCGCGCTGCTCCAGGCGACGTCGATGCCGGTCTGGATTCGCGGCAAGGACGGCAAGCTGTCCTGGGTCAACAACGCGTTCGCGCGGGCGGTCGAGGCGCAGGATGCCGCGGACGCAGCCAGCCGCAATCTCGAATTTCTCGATACCGCCGGTCGCGAGGCGATCGGCGCCGGTCATGACCAGCAGCCCGTGTTCGAGCGCCGGCTTCCGGCGATCGTCGCCGGCGCGCGTCGCATCTTCGACGTGGTCGACGTCGTTTCCGGCACCGGAAGCGCCGGCATCGCGATCGACGCGACCGAGCTGGAGACGGTGCAGAGCCAGATGAAGCGCCTGGTCGAGTTCCATGCGCGAACCCTCGACCAGCTCGCCACCGCGGTCGCGGTCTTCGGCTCGGATCGGCGTCTGCGCTCCTACAACGCCGCCTTCCGCGAGCTTTTCAGCCTCGATGCCGGCTTCCTCGACGGCCAGCCGGATGAAAGCGCCGTGCTGGAGCGCATGCGCGCCAGCCGCAAGCTGCCGGAACAGGCCGACTTCAAGAGCTGGCGCAACGAGCTGCTCACCGCCTATCAGTCGCTCGACGCGCGCGAGCATTGGTGGCACCTGCCGGATGGCCAGACGCTGCGCGTGCTCGCCAATCCGCATCCGCAGGGCGGCATTACCTGGATCTATGAGAACGTCACCGAGCAGCTGGCGCTCGAGAGCCGCTACAATGCGCTGTCGCAGGTCCAGGGCGAGACGCTCGACCATCTGGCGGAGGGGGTGGCGGTGTTCGGTTCGGATGGCCGCCTGCGCCTCGACAACCCGGCCTTTGCCCGCATCTGGCATCTCGACCAGAAATTTCTCTCGACGCGTCCCCATATCGGCGAGATCGAGCGCGCCTGCCGGCGCCTGCACGATGCGCCCGAGGCGTGGACGCGCTTCACCACCTCGGTGGCCGGCCTCGACGAGGGCAGGGCGCCGACCCAGGGCCGGATGGAACGCTCCGACGGCCGGGTCATCGACTATGCCACCGTGCCGCTGCCGGGCGGTCAGACCATGGTCACCTTCATCGATGTCAGCGACACGGTGCAGGTCGAGCGCGCGCTGACCGAGCGCAATGACGCGCTGGAAGCGGCCGACGGCTTGAAGAACGCCTTCATCCAGCACGTGTCCTACGAGCTGCGCTCGCCGCTGACCAACATCATCGGCTTCACCCAGCTGCTCTCCGATGTCTCGATCGGGCCGCTGACGGAGAAGCAGCAGGAATATACCGGCTACATCCTGTCCTCGAGCGGCTCGCTGCTCGCCATCGTCAACGACATCCTGGATCTCGCCACCGTCGATGCCGGCATCATCGCCCTCGATCTCGGCGAGGTCGATGTCGAGCGCACGGTTGCCGCGGCGATCGAGGGCGTGCGCGACCGGCTGCAGGAATCGCAGCTGGTGCTGCAGACTCATATCCCGTCCGGCATCGGCAGCTTCGTCGCCGACGAGAAGCGCGTCCGCCAGATCCTCTACAATCTGCTTTCCAACGCGGTCGGCTTCTCCTCGCATGGCAGCTCGATCGTGCTTCGCGCCGAGCGTTCGGCCGATGCGATCGTGTTCAGCGTCGAGGACCAGGGGCCGGGCATTCCGCCGGAGTTCCTCGATTCGGTGTTCGACCGCTTCGAAAGCCGCGCCGCCGGCTCGGCGCGCGGCGGCGCCGGCCTGGGCCTGGCCATCGTCAAGAGCTTCGTCGAGCTGCATGGCGGCACCGTCAGCATCCGCTCCGAGGAAGGGCGCGGCACCGAGGTCAGCGTGCATCTGCCGATCCGGCCGACCGAGCTGGCCGTTGCCGCTGAATGAGCACGCTGCAGCCGATCCGGGTCGAGCTGCCGGATGAGGCGGCGACCCTCCGCCTGGCGGAGGATGTCGCGGCCAAGCTCGCCATTGGCGATGTCATCGCGCTGCGTGGCGATCTCGGCGCCGGCAAGACGAGCTTTGCCCGCGCGCTGATCCGCGCCGTGGCGGCGGATGCAGCCTATGAGGTGCCGAGCCCGACCTTCACCATCGTCCAGACCTATGACACCCGCCTGCCGATCGCCCATTTCGATCTCTACCGCCTCGGCTCGATCGACGAGATGCAGGAGATCGGTTTCGACGAGGCAGTGAGCGAGGGCGTCGTGCTGGTCGAATGGCCGGAGCGGGCCGAGGAAAGCCTCCCGGCCAACCGGCTGGAGATCGCGCTCGACATCCATGGCGCCGGCCGGATGGCGACGCTGTCGGGTGGCGGCGACTGGCCGCAGCGGCTGGAACGCACGCTGGCGATCCGCGCTTTTCTCGATCAGGGCGGTTTTGCCGGGGCTTCCCGCCGTCATCTGCAGGGCGATGCCTCGACGCGCGCTTACGAGCGGGTCGAGGCGCCAGAAGGCAGGCGCGCCGTGCTGATGGACGCGCCGGAACGGCCGCCGGGCCCGATAGTCCGCGATGGCCGCACCTATGACGATCTCGCCCACCGCGCCACGACCGTCCGTCCTTTCGTGGCGATGAGCGACGGCTTGCGCGCCGCCGGATTCTCGGCGCCCGCGATCCTCGCCGCCGACATGCCGGCCGGGCTGCTGCTGGTCGAGGATCTGGGCGATGAGGGCGTGCTGGTCGACGGACAGCCGGATGCCGAGCGCTATGGCGTGGCCGTCGACGTGCTGGCCGCCCTGCACGCGACGCCCCGTCCGGTCGAGCTGCCCTTGCCGGACGGCACCCGCCACATCGTGCCGCCCTTCGATGCTGAAGCGCTGATGATCGAGGTCGACCTGCTGCCGCGCTGGTTCGCCAGGCACGCGACCGGCGCCTCTCTGTCCGACGAGGCGGAAGCCGAGTTTGTCGCCGTCTGGCGCGACCTGTTCGCCCGGATCGACGCGACCGAGAAGAGCTGGCTGCTGCGCGATTTCCATTCGCCCAACCTGCTCTGGCTGCCGGAGCGCGAGGGCCTGCGCCGGATCGGCATTCTCGATCATCAGGATGCGATGATCGGCGCCTCGGCCTATGACGTCGCCTCGCTGCTGCAGGATGTGCGCGTTTCGGTCGAGCCGGCGCTGGAAACCGCGCTTGCCGATCGCTATGTCGCTGCGCGCAAGGCGCTGGGCGCTTTCGACGAGGCGGCCTTCCGCGAGGCCTATGCGATCTCGGGCGCGCAGCGCGCGACCAAGGTGCTGGGCGGTTTTGCCCGACTGGCGGCGGCGGCCGGCAAGCCCCAATATCTCCGTCACATTCCCCGTGTAAGGGGCTATCTGAAGCGGTGCCTGCGCCATCCGGTTCTTTCCGGCCTGGCGCTCTGGTATGAACGATACCTGCCGCTGGACGACTGACGGCCTCTGCGCGAGGCGGCCGGCGATACAGCCAAGAACAACGGAACTGCCCGAGACCGATATGCCAACCTCCCCCTCAAAGACGCCGATCCATCCGAAGCGGGCCATGGTGCTCGCGGCCGGCATCGGCAAGCGCATGCGGCCCGTCACGGCAACCGTTCCCAAGCCCCTGATCGAGATCGCGGGCCGCTCGCTGATGGATCACGCGCTCGACCGGCTGACCAAGGCGGGTGTCGAGGAGGTGGTGGTGAACGTCCACTACCTCGCCGATCTCGTCGAGACCCACGTCAAGAAGCGCAAGGCGCCCAAGATCCTCATCTCGGACGAGCGCGGCGCGCTGCTGGAGACCGGCGGCGGCATCACCAAGGCACTGCCGCTGCTCGGCGACGAGCCGTTCTACGTGATGAATTCCGATTCGTTCTGGATCGAGGGGCCGCGCCCCAATCTCGATTGGCTCGCCCGCGCCTGGGACGACAGCCGCATGGACGCCCTGCTGATGCTGGCGCCGACCGTCACCGCGATCGGCTATCCCGGCCCCGGCGATTTCATCATGGACAAGGACGGCCGGCTCGCCCGCCGCATCGAGCGCACCGTCGCGCCCTTTGTCTATTCCGGCACCGCCATCCTGTCGCCGCGCCTGTTCGCCGATGCGCCGCAGGGCTCGTTCTCGCTCAATGTGCTGTTCGACCGGGCCATCGAGGCCGGCCGGCTGTATGGCATCCGCATGGACGGCACCTGGCTGCATGTCGGCACACCGGAAGCGATCCGCGAGGCCGAGATGTCGGTCTCCGAAAGCGCAGCCTGAGGCACGATGGCAAGGTCGGACCCGCGCGTCTTCACGATCCCGCCGGGCACGCCCTTCCTGCCGACCCTGGTCGACGCGCTGTTCTCGGGCCGGTTCGGGGCGATTGCGAATCCGGCTAAGGATCCGCTGGCGCTCGCCGATATCACCATTCTCGTGCCGACCCGCCGCGCCGCGCGCTCGCTGCATGCCGAGATCCTGGAGCGGCTCGGCGGCCGCGCCGCCATCCTGCCGGCGATCCGGCCGATCGGCGATGTCGACGAGGAGGACCAGATCCTCGAAGCCGCCGCCGACGATCCGGATGGCCGTCTTGTCCTGCCCGAGGCGATCTCCCGCCTCGACCGCCTGTTGGTGCTGACGCGGCTGACGCTCGCCTGGGGCCGGGCGGTGCGGCGCGAACTGCTGTCGCTCTCCGAGGACGACCGCGTGCTGGTGCCGGCTTCGGCCGCCGATGCGTTTCATCTCGCCGGCGACCTCGCCCGGCTGATCGATGACATCGAGACGACGGGCATCGCCTGGGACAAGCTGGAGACGCTGGTTCCCGACGACCTCGCCCGCTACTGGCAGATCTCGCTCGATTTCCTGCGCATCGTCGGCGAGCAATGGCCGGCCTTCCTGAGCGAGCGCAGCCTTGCCGATCCCTCCGTCCGCCGCGATCATCTGCTGCGCGCCGCCGCCGCCCGCCTCGAAGCCTCGCCGCCGCGCGGCCTCGTCATCGCCGCCGGCTCGACCGGCTCGATTCCCGCCGTCGCGGAGCTCCTCTCGGTCATTGCCCATCTGCCGAACGGCGCCGTGGTCATGCCCGGCATCGATACGGAGCTCGACGCGAATGGCTGGGTGGCGATCGGCGGCCTCGCGGCGCCGGCCCGCTCGGCGCCCGGCCATCCGCAATACGGCCTGAAGCATCTGATCGAGACCATCGGCGTGGAACGCGACGCGATCGTCCCGCTCGGCGCGATGACGCCGGACATGGCCGAGCGCGTCCGCCTGATTTCGGAAGCGATGCGCCCGGCCGAGACCACCGAGGACTGGGCCACCGCGCCGCCGGTCGCGGCCTCGGCCATCGGCGATGTCGCGCTGGTTGTCGCCCGCACCGAGCAGGAAGAGGCGGTCGCTATCGCGCTTGCCATGCGCGAGGCGATCCGCGAGCCGGGCCGGACGGCGGCGCTGGTCACCCCGGATCGTCGCCTCGCCGGCCGCGTTGCCATCGAGCTCGGCCGTTTCGGACTGTCGGTCGATGATTCCGCCGGCCGTCCGCTGATGACCTCGTCGCCCGGCACGCTCGCGCGTCTGCTGGTCGCGGCGGCGAAGTCGAACGGCGCGCCGGTCGATCTGCTGGCGCTCGCCAAGCATCCGCTCGCCTCGTTCGGGCTCGGTCGCGCGGCCTGTCGCGCCGCGATCGATATTCTCGACCTGGTGCTGTTTCGCGGCCAGTTGCTCTCCGACGGCCTCGACGGGCTGGTCGAGGCGCTGGACCGGGCCGAGGCGGACCTGCCGACCGCGCGCTATGCGCCGGCGGCCGTCAAGCGGCTCGGCGCGACCGAGTGGCAGGCGGCGCGCGATCTCGCCGGCCGGATGGCCGAGGCGATCGAGCCGCTTAGCCGACTCATGGAAGGCGTCAGTGCCTCCGACGCCAAGGCGATGACATCGGCCGTCGTCGCCGCGCTCAACCTCGTCGCCGCGCGCGACGATGGCAGCGCCGACGTGCTGTGGGCCGAGGAATCCGGCCAGGCCCTGGCGACCCTTCTCGCTGGCCTGATGAGCGACGATGCCCAGGCGCTCGATATGGCCGGCTACGAATATCCGGGCTTCCTCGACGCGACCATGGCCGGAGTAGGCGTGCCGGCCCGACCGGGCTCCGATCCGCGCCTGTTCATCTGGGGCACGCTCGAGGCCCGGTTGCAGCAGGTCGATCTGATGGTGCTGGGCGGGCTCGACGAGGGCGTCTGGCCGTCCGAGACCCGCACCGACCCCTGGCTGTCGCGCTCGATGCGGGCCGA
Source organism: Kaistia defluvii (assembly GCF_026343955.1). Classification (GTDB taxonomy): domain Bacteria; phylum Pseudomonadota; class Alphaproteobacteria; order Rhizobiales; family Kaistiaceae; genus Kaistia; species Kaistia defluvii. Next base: position 57,328 of record NZ_JAPKNI010000009.1, on the reverse strand, counting down.
GCTGGGGCTGGAAGCGCCGGAGCGCAAGCTCGGCCAGTCGGCGCATGATTTCACCAGCGCCTTGTCAGCCGGCAAAGTTGTCGTCACCCGTGCCGAGCGTCGCGGCGGCACGCCCACCGTCGCCGCGCGCTGGTTGCAGCGCCTGCTGGCGCGCCTAGGCAAGAGCGAGGCTAAGGCGCTGGCCGGCCGCGGACTGCGCTATCTCGACTGGGCGCGTGCGCTCGACCGCACGGCCCGCCCGGTGCCGATCCGCCGCCCCGCGCCGCTGCCGCCGCTGGAGGCCCGGCCACGCCGCTTGTCGGTCACCGAGATCGAGACGCTGATCCGCGATCCTTATGCGATCTATGCCCGTCGCATCCTGAAGCTCGACCCGCTCGATCCGATCGGCGTGGTGCCGGACGTGGCGCTGCGCGGCACGCTGATCCATGAGGCCCTTGGCGATTTCATCCAGGAATGGAAGGGCCCGTTCGACGCCTCGGCGCTGACGGCGCTGACGATCATCGGCCGCCGCGTCTTCGCGCGGATCGAGGCGTTCCCGGCCGTCTACGCTTTGTGGTGGCCGCGCTTCCTCGTCATCGCCGAATGGTTCATCGGCTGGGAGGCGAGCCGGGCTTCGGTCGCCCACCGCCATGCCGAGATCGGCGGCGCCTGGGCGTTCCCCGCGCCGGCCGGCGAATTCAAGCTCACCGGCCGCGCCGATCGCGTCGATATCCGGCTCGACGGCTCGCTCGAGATCCTCGATTTCAAGACCGGCTCGCCGCCAAGCGCCAAGCAGCTTTCGACCGGCCTCGCGCCGCAGCTGGCGCTGGAAGTGGCGATGGCGCGCGGCGGGGGCTTCGATCAGGTCGAGGCCGGCGTCTCCGTGTCCACGCTCGGCTGGATCGGCCTCGGCAAGGTCGGCAAGGGCGATCCCTTCTCCTCGGCGGTCACCAAGGACAAGACGGCCGATGAACTCGGTGACGAGGCCAGGGCGCGGCTCTATTCGCTGATCGAAGCCTTTGACGATCCGAAGCGCGCCTATGTCTCCCGCGCCCGGCCGATGTTCGAGACCCGTTTCGAAAGCCCCTACGATCATCTCGCCCGGATCCGGGAATGGGCGCTGGGCGACGCCGAGGAGGGCGGCGAATGAGCGGCGTGATCTCGGTCGACGACAAGACGAGGGATACCCAGTCGCGGGCAACGGATCCGGAGGCCTCGGCCTGGGTTTCCGCCAATGCCGGCTCGGGCAAGACCTATGTGCTGGCGCGCCGCGTCATCCGGCTGCTGCTCAATGGCGCCGACCCGTCCTCCATCCTGTGCCTGACCTTCACCAAGGCGGCGGCGGCGGAAATGTCGAGCCGCGTGTTCGAGATCCTCGCCGGCTGGACGACCATGCCCGACGCGGAACTGGCGGCGATCCTGGCCGATTATCAGGGCGCGCCCGCTTTGCCGGGGCATCGGATCACCGCACGCCGGCTCTTCGCCCGGGCGCTGGAGACGCCGGGCGGGCTGAAGATCCAGACCATCCACGCTTTCTGCGAAAGGCTGCTGCACCAGTTCCCGTTCGAGGCCAATGTCGCGGGCAGCTTCGAGGTGCTGGAGGATCGCGGCGCGTCGATCCTGATCGCCGAAGCGCAGCGCCAGGTGATCGCGCGCGCCTCGCTGGAGGCCGACACGGCGGAGGGCCAGGCCTTTGCGCGGGTGCTGGAGGCGGCGAGTGACCAGGGCATCGATGCGGCGCTGGCGGCGATCGTCGCCTCGCGCGATGCGGTGCGCGAGTTCATCGTCCGGTCGGGCGATCTCGCCAATGGCCTGCGCGATCTGCGCCGGGCGCTCGGCCTCGGCTCGGGCGAGACGGCGGAAAGCCTGCGCGAGCGCATCGGCTCGGAAATCCCCCTCGACGAGGCCGAGCTGAAGCAGCTCGTCGACCGGCTTTCGGCCAGCGGCGTCAATGACCAGAAGAGCGCGGCGCGCCTGGCGCCGATCCTGACGGCCGAGACGATGGAAGGCCGCGCGGCAGCCTGGCTCGGCTTCTGGATGAAGCAGGATGGTGATCTTCGCGTGGTCGGCAGCCTGACGGCCAAGGGCGTCCGGACCGCTTGGCCTGGCCTCGAAGAAATACTGCAGGCGGAGCGCGAGCGCATCGAGTTCCTGCTCGATCGCATCGCCGCGGCCGAGGCCTATGCCGTCACCAGTGCGCTGCTGATCCTCGGCGACGCGGTGATCGGCCATTATGAGCGGGCCAAGCAGCTGCGCGGCGCGCTCGATTTCCAGGATCTGGTGGTGAAGACCGCCAATCTGCTGGCGCGTTCGGACGCCGCCGCCTGGGTGCATTACAAACTCGACCGCGGCCTCGACCATATCCTCGTCGACGAGGCGCAGGACACCAGTCCTCGCCAGTGGCAGGTGATCGAGCGGCTGGCCGGCGAGTTCTTCTCGGGCCAGAGTGCGCGCGACATCATCCGCACCTTCTTCGCCGTGGGCGACGAGAAGCAGTCGATCTATTCGTTCCAGGGCGCGGTTCCGGCGTGGTTTGCGCGGCAGCGCGAGGCGATCGGCCGGGGGGCGCGCGAGGCGGGCGCGCTGTTCCACGAACTCGAACTGCAGCTCTCCTTCCGCTCGACCCCGGACGTTCTGGCCGCGGTGGACGCGATCTTCCGCCCCGAGGACGCCCATGCCGGCCTGACGCAGGCAAAGGCGGCCCCGGTCCATGCCGCGGCGCGCCGGCTCGATCCGGGCCGCGTCACCTATTGGCCGCCGATCGAGGCCGACAAGCCGCCGCAGCCGGACGACTGGCACACCCCACTCGACCGGCTCGATGAAAAGAGCCCGGAAGTGCGGCTGGCCGAGCGCATCGCCGAGACCGTCGCCGGCTGGAAGCGGGACAAGGCGACGATCGCCGCGACCGGCAAGCCGATCCGCGAGGGCGGCATCCTGGTGCTGACGCGCAAGCGCGGGCCGCAGACCGACGCGATCAACCGCGCGCTGAAGGCGGCGGGCCTCTCGGTCGCCGGCGCCGACCGGCTGGCGCTGGCAAGCCATATCGCCGTGCTCGACCTGCTGGCGCTGGCGGAGATCCTGTTGCAGCCGCGCGACGACCTCGCGCTCGCCGCGCTGCTGAAGAGCCCGCTGATCGGCCTCACCGAGGAGCAGCTGTTCGAGCTGGCGCATCCGCGCGGCGGCTCGCTCTGGTATGCGTTGGACCGCTCGACCGATCCGGCCGCGATGGCCGCCTCGGCGCGGCTGAAGACCTGGCGCAGCCGGGCCGAGTTCATGAGCCCCTACGCCTTCTTCGCCCGCATCCTCGGGCCCGATGGCGGCCGCAAGCGGCTGCTGGCCCGGCTGGGCCCCGAGGCCGACGACGTGCTGGACGAGTTCCTGGCGCAGGCCCTGGCGCATGAGCAGGCCTCGGTGCCGTCCCTGCAGGGCTTTGTCGGCTGGATGCGCGAGGCGGCGACCGAGATCAAGCGCGACGCCGACCTCGCCCGCGACGAGATCCGCGTCATGACCGTGCATGGCGCCAAGGGGCTCGAGGCCGACATCGTCTTCCTCGTCGATACCGGTTCCAAGCCGGTGCATGCGAGCCATGACCCGAAGATCGTTGCGCTGGCCGAGGATCCCGACGATGCCGATGGCGCGCCGCTGATCTGGGTCGCGCCCGGCGCCCGGAAGCCCAGGATTGTCGAGCAGGCGATCGACACGCTGCGCGACAAGGCGCGGGAAGAATATCGCCGGCTGCTCTATGTCGGGCTGACACGGGCGCGCGATCACCTGATCGTCTGCGGCACGGTCAAGGCGAATACCGGCGCCGATCTGCTCTGGCACGAACTGGTCGGCAAGGCGCTTGGCGTCGATGGCCGGATCGTGCCGGTCGAGCTGCCGAGCGAAAGCTTCGACACGATCGAATGGCGGCAGGACTGGAGCCGCCAGGCGGTGCCGCCGGCCGCCGAGACGGCAGGGTCCGGCGAGCGCCCCATCGCGCCGCTGCCCGACTGGCTGGCTGAAAATCCGCCGCCGCCGCCCACCCAGCCGAAGCGACTGACCCCTTCGGCTGCGGTTGGGTTCGCGGAGGCCGAGCCGGCCTTTCCGCCGGTAACGGCGCTGGATGCAAGGCTCGATCCGGCGGCGCTGACGGCGCTCGATCGTGGCCGGATCATCCACCGCCTGCTGCAGGCGCTGCCCGACCAGCCGCCCGAGCAGCGCCCCGCCATCGCCACGCGCTATCTGGAGGTGGTTGGCCGTGAATGGCCAGAGAGCGCCCGCCAGGGCCTGCTCGAGCGCATCCTGCCGATCCTCGACGATGACAGCTTCTCCGCCCTGTTCGGGCCGCAGAGCCGCGCCGAGGTGCCGATCGCCGGATCGATCGAGACCCGGAGCGGCACGGCGTCCGTCTCCGGTCGGATCGACCGGCTCGTCGTGTTGCCGGACCGGGTGATCCTGGTCGACTACAAGACCAACCGCCCGGCGCCGCGGGAGCTCTCCGAGGTGCCGGACGCCCATCTGGCGCAGCTGGCGCTCTACCGGGCGCTGCTTCAGACGCTCTATCCCGACCGGCCGATCGAAACGGCGCTGCTCTGGACCGAGATCCCGCTGTTGATGGCGATCCCGTCGGAGTTGCTCGATAGTCGCATGGCTGCCATTACCGCGGCGTGAAATCCCTTTGCCTTGACCGGCAAGAGGCGGGTTCCTACCTTAGAACCACTCTCCTCCATCCCATTTGAGGCTTGCCATGGCGACTGCCAAAGTAACGGATAGTTCCTTCGACGCCGACGTTCTGGGTGCATCCGGCCCGGTTGTTGTCGATTTCTGGGCGGAATGGTGTGGTCCCTGCCGCATGATCGCCCCGGCGCTGGAAGAGATCCAGACCGAAATGCAGGGCAAGGTGACCATCGCCAAGCTCAACATCGACGAGAATCCGGAAATTGCCGTGCGCTATGGCGTGCGCTCGATCCCGACGCTGATCCTGTTCAAGGATGGCGAGCCGGCCTCGATCCAGGTTGGCGCCGCGCCGAAGAGCCGGTTGGCTGACTGGATCAAGGGCGCGATCTGATCGCTTGCCGACAGATTTGCAATATGGAAACGGGGCCCGATGGGCCCCGTTCTCGTCTGGGTTGATGGCCGGGTTAGCAGCGACCGCTTCCGGTCACTTTGGTAGCGTTCCGTTCGCCGCCAGCACCGTGCCGCCGAGATAGAGCGAGCCGCAGATCAGAATCCGGGGCGCGATGCCGGGCGGCAGCAGCTTCCGGATCGCGGCGAGTGCCGCCTCGACGCCGGACGTCGCCTCGGCGGGGATGCCGGCGGCCTCGGCGGCGGCGGCAAGCTCCAGCGGGTCGCGCCCGGCGGCCGAGCCTTCGATCGGCACCGTATAGACATGCTGCGCCAATCCGGCGAAGGGGCGGAAGAAGCCGACCGGGTCCTTGGTCACCAGCATGCCGGCGATCAGGTAGAGCGGCCGCGACACGCGCTCCTCGAGGTCGGCGATCGCCTCGGCGATGACCACGCCGGCACCGGGGTTGTGGCCGCCATCGAGCCAGATCTCGGATTCCGCCGGCGCCTGGTCGACCAGCTTGCCGCTGGTCAGGCGCTGCATCCGGGCCGGCCACTCGACGTTCTGCAATCCGGCCTCGATCGCCGCCGTCGGCACGTCGAGGCTCGATTTGCGCAGCGCCGCGATGGCCGCTCCCGCATTGACGAACTGGTGCCGGCCCGGCAGGCGCGGCGGCGGCAGGTCGAGCAGCCCGTCCTCGTCCTGGTAGACCAGCCGACCGCGCTCGGCATGCGCCACCCAGTCCCGGTTGCCGATGAAGGTCGGGGCGCGCAGCCGCGCCGCGTCGCGCTCGATCACGTCGAGCACGATGCCCGGCTGCGGCGCCACCACGACCGGGCGGCCGCGCTTGATGATGCCGGATTTCTCATGCGCGATGCCGTCCAGCGCGCCGCCGAAGAACTTTTCGTGGTCGACCGAGATCGGCGTGATCACGGCGACATCGGGATGGTCGATGATGTTGGTGGCGTCATAGCGCCCGCCCAGGCCCACTTCCAGCAGCGTCACATCGGCCGGATGGTCGGCGAACAGCTTGAAGGCGGCGGCGGTGGTGATCTCGAAATGCGTGATCGGCGCGCCGTCATTGACCTTCTCGATGTCGAGCAGCGTGTCGACCAGCTCCGCCTCGTCGACGAAGCGGCCGCCGCCCGGCTTGCCGAGGCGGATGCGCTCGTGGAAGCGGACGAGATGCGGCGAGGTGTAGACATGCACGGAGAGGCCGGCCGCCTCCAGCATCGCGCGCAGGAAGGCGGTGGTCGAGCCCTTGCCGTTGGTGCCGGCGATATGCAGCACCGGGCCAAGCTTCGTCTCGGGCGCGCCGAGCTTCGCCATCAGCGGCTTCAGCCGGTCGAGCGAGAGGTCGATTTCCTTGGGGTGGAGCTGGAACAGGCGCTCCAGGATGACGGTGCTGCGGTCCATGATGCGGTCCATGACGCGATCCCGTGGCGTGGCGAGGTTCCACGCAATGCCGGCGGCGGCCCGGGGGCCGCCGACCGTGATGGTCTGATGGGCGTTGTGTGACGCCGATCAGGACGCCAGCGCGACATCCTGTGCCGGCGCGGACTTCGCCTTCGCCTTGGCTTCGGGCTTGTCGATCGGCTTGGCCGGCTGCGGCGTCAGGATTCCGCAGAGCCGCGCGATCGTCTGGCGCAGTTCATGGCGGTGAACGACCAGGTCGACCATGCCGTGCTCGTGCAGGAATTCCGAGCGCTGGAAGCCGGGCGGCAGCTTTTCGCGGATCGTCTGCTCGATCACGCGCGGGCCGGCAAAGCCGATCAGCGCGCCCGGCTCGGCGATCTGGATGTCGCCCAGCATGGCATAGGAAGCGGTGACGCCGCCCGTGGTCGGGTTGGTCAGCACGACGATATAGGGCAGCTTCGCCTCGCGCAGCGCGATGACGCCGGCGGTGGTGCGCGGCAGCTGCATCAGCGAGAGGATGCCTTCCTGCATGCGCGCGCCGCCGGAGGCGGCGAACATCACGAAGGGCTGCTTGCGGTTCAGCGCCGCTTCCATGCCGGCGATGACCGCTTCGCCGGCGGCCATGCCGAGCGAACCGCCCATGAAGTCGAAATCCTGCACGGCGGTGACCATCGGCACGCCCTCGACGGTGCCGGCGCCAACCAGGATCGCGTCCTGCAGGCCGGTCTTGGTCCGGGCGTCCTTGAGGCGGTCGGTATAGCGGCGCTCGTCGCGGAACTTCAGCGGATCGATCGCCACTTCCGGCACGGCGATGGATTCATACTGGCCGTCATCGAAGAAATAGGCGAGCCGCTTCGGCGCGCTCATGCGCATGTGATAGCCCGAATTCGGGATCACGTAATGGTTGGCCTCGAGGTCGCGATGGAACACCATCTCGCCGGTCTCGGGGCACTTGATCCAGAGGTTTTCCGGAACCTCGCGCTTGTTCAGGAGGCTCTTGATCTTCGGACGAACGACGTCGTTGATCCAGTTCATCGCGTAATCCTTGTTCAGGCGGCGACCGATTTGCGGGAAGCGCGAACGCCGCCCGAAAGCTCGGATACGAGGGCCAGGACGGCGGGTATGGTGGCGGCCGTGGCACGGCCCTCGCTGTCGAGCGAGGCCGCAATGGCCGATACGATCGCCGAGCCGACCACGACGCCATCGGCATTCGCGCCGATCGCTGCTGCCTGCTCGGCTGTCCTGACGCCGAAACCGACGGCAACCGGTAGATGGGTGTGACGCTTGATCCGTGCAACGGATTCGGCGACGCGCGAAGCGTCGGGGGCTGCCGAACCGGTGATGCCGTTGATCGAGACGTAGTAGACGAAGCCCGACGTGTTTTCGAGCACGGCGGGAAGCCGCTTGTCGTCGGTGGTGGGCGTGGCGAGGCGGATGAAGTTCAGCCCCGCCTCCAGCGCCGGGATGCAGAGCTCGTCATCGGCTTCCGGCGGCAGGTCGACGATGATCAGCCCGTCGACGCCGGCGGCCTTGGCCTCGGCGACGAAGGCTTCCGAGCCGTGGCTGTAGATCGGGTTGTAATAGCCCATCAGCACGATCGGCGTGGCGTCGTCGAACTGGCGGAATTCACGCACGAGGTCGAGCGTCTTGACCAGCGTCTGCCCGCCCTTCAGCGCGCGCAGGCCCGCAGCCTGGATCGCCGGGCCGTCGGCCATCGGATCGGAAAACGGCATGCCGAGCTCGATCACGTCGGCGCCGGCGCCGGGCAGCGCCTTCAGCAGGGCCAGCGTCGTGGCGGGATCCGGGTCGCCGGCGGTCATGAAGGTGACGAGCGCCGGCCGGCCCTCGGCCTTGAGGGCCGCGAAGCGGCGATCGATACGGGTTTCAGTCATGACAATGGGCCTAGGCTCGATGCTTTGTGACGTCAAGTCGACGGGGAAGCGAAACGCGGAACGGTGCCCTCTTTACCCTTCCCTCGGGGGGAGGGGAAGAACAGGTCGGGAGCCGCGCCGCCGGCATCGGTCAGATGTCCATGCCGAGCAGCTTGCCCACGGTGTGGACGTCCTTGTCGCCGCGGCCGGACAGGTTGATGACGATGATCTTGTCCTTGGCCATACTCGGCGCGACCCTGATTGCCTGGGCGATCGCATGCGCCGATTCCAACGCCGGAATGATGCCCTCGACGCGGGTGCAGACCTGGAACGCGTCGATCGCCTCCTGGTCGACGATCGGCACGTACTGGACGCGGCCGGTGTCGCGCAGCCAGCTGTGCTCGGGGCCGACGCCGGGATAATCGAGGCCGGCCGAGACCGAATGTCCCTCGAGGATCTGGCCGTCGGCATCCTGCAGCAGATAGGTGCGGTTGCCATGCAGCACGCCGGGGCGGCCGCCGGTCATCGAGGCGGCATGGCCGTTCTCGACGGCGATGCCGTGGCCACCGGCCTCGACGCCGACGATCTCGACATCCTTGTCATCGAGGAACGGATGGAACAGGCCGATGGCATTCGAGCCGCCGCCGACCGCCGCGATGATCATGTCGGGCAGGCGACCTTCCTGCTCCAGCATCTGCGCGCGCGCCTCGATGCCGATCACCGACTGGAAGTCGCGCACCATCTCCGGATAGGGATGGGGGCCTGCCGCCGTGCCGATGAGATAGTAGGTGTCCTCGACATTCGAGACCCAGTCGCGCAGCGCCTCGTTCATCGCGTCCTTGAGCGTACCGTTGCCGGCGGTGACCGGATTGACGGTGGCGCCCAGCAGCTTCATGCGGAACACGTTCGGCGCCTGACGCTCGACGTCGGTGGCGCCCATATAGACCACGCAGGGCAGGCCGAAGCGGGCCGAGACGGTGGCTGACGCCACGCCGTGCTGGCCGGCGCCGGTCTCGGCGATGATCCGCGTCTTGCCCATGCGCTTGGCGAGCAGGATCTGGCCGAGGCAGTTGTTGATCTTGTGGCTGCCGGTGTGGTTCAGGTCCTCGCGCTTGAAGAAGATGCGCGCGCCGCCGAGATGGTTGGTCAGGCCTTCGGCGAAATAGAGCTTGGACGGGCGGCCGGCATAATAGGTCGAGAGCGCCTGCAATTCGGCCTTGAAGGCCGGATCGGCCTTGGCGTCGTCATAGGCCTGCTGCAGCTCGAGGATCAGCGGCATCAGCGTCTCGGCGACGAAGCGGCCGCCATAGATGCCGAAATAGCCCCGCTCGTCCGGGCCGGTCTTGAAGGAATTGGGCTCGACAGCAACGGTCACGACGAAATCCTCTCGCCGGCCATAGCCCGGCTGTGGTCAGGGTTGGGTCGAAAGCCGCGAATGGCGGCGATGAAGGCGCGGATCCGGTCGGGATCCTTGATACCGGGCGCGCTTTCCACGCCCGAGGAAGCATCGATGCCGGAGGCCTGCGTCACCGCCAGCGCCTGCGCGACATTGCCGGCGTCGAGGCCTCCGGAAAGCATATAGGCAAGGCCGGGGTCAAGCGCATCCAGCAGGTGCCAGTCGAAGGACACGCCATTGCCACCCGGCAGCGTCGCGCCCTTGGGCGGCTTGGCGTCGAGCAGCAGACGGTCCGCGACAGCGGCATAGGCGCCGATCCCGGCGAGATCGGCCGCCTCGCGAATGCCGAGCGCCTTCAAGACGGGCAGGCCGAAGCGGCGGCGGATCTCGGCGACACGCTCGACGCTCTCGCCGCCATGCAGCTGCAGCCAGTCCGGCCGCACCGTTTCGACGATCGCGGCCAGCGCTGCATCGTCCATGTCGACGGTGAGCGCGACGATCTCGGCCTTGGCGCGCGCCTGGTCGGCAAGCTGCCGGGCGCGCTCGTTCGAAACGGCGCGCGGGCTCTTGGGAAAAAACACAAAGCCGACCATGTCGGCGCCGGCGTCCAGCGCGGCGTCGAGCGTCTCCTCGGTCGAGAGGCCGCAGATTTTGACGGTCACGGTCATGGATTCACGATCAGCCATGGGTTCACGAGCGGCGGCGATGTCACGGTCATGGTTTGGCGCAACGGTTTGGCACGAAAGAGGCGGCAAGTCCAAGGAAAGTCCGCGATGGAAAGTCCGCGATCGCCCCGGCGTTTCCCGGAGCGGATCGCACGACGCCTGACGTGGGGCTGGCGGAAGGCCGTCCGCACCGTGCCGGGAAAGGCGCGGTTTGCATCCACGCGGCAGGGCCATGCCGGGGTGCACGGCAGCCCGTTTCACGTGAAAAGGCGGAAGGGGCGGGATTCCGCCGTTCAGGCGACGCGGCGGGGCGCGGGCAGGGTGGTCGCCGGGCTGGCGCTGGCGGCGGCGCGATACTGGGTGTTCTCGAGGCGCGTGTCCTGCAACTCGTGCCGGAGCTTGCGGGCCTGGCGGCGCCATCGGCCCTGGCCGAGCCATGCGCCCACGCCGCCGATCAGGACGCCGAGCGCGATCGCGCCGAAGACCAGGACGAACAGCGGCATGCTGATGACGACGGCGGGATCTGTCGAATTGAACGGATCCAGCGACAGCGCCACGGCATGGCGGTTGGCGACCGAGAGCGCCACCGCGATGATTGCGATCGGAACCAGGATCACGACCGCAAGGAACTTCTTCATCAACATTGCCTCGAGCCGGACGCCGGAAATCCGGCTAGTGCCTGCGCCAATAACATTCCAGATCACGTTTGGTTCAAGGCGCTGGCGCGCGACCTGTCGAACCGGTCGTGATCTAGTCCTCGTCGTTGAGACGCTCGCGCATCTCCTTGCCGGTCTTGAAGAACGGCACGTATTTTTCCGTGACCTCGACCTTCGAGCCGGTGCGCGGGTTGCGGCCCTGTCGCGCCGGGCGGTTCTTCACGGAGAAAGCTCCGAAGCCACGGAGCTCGACCCGGTCGCCTCGGGCCAGCGCATCGATGATCTCGTCGAGAATCGAGTTCACGATGTGCTCCACATCCCGTTGATAGAGATGCGGATTTTGCTCGGCGATCTTCTGCACCAGTTCGGACTTGATCACCGCGGCGCCCCCTCAGCGTCGTTCAGACCGGTAGGAGCGTGCCAAACGGATAGGAGACCGTCAAGCTGGAGTCTGGAAGGCAGCAGGCCCGCGACGCCGGAAGCATAGAGAAGGTCGGGCGAGAAGCCGGCCTGGCGCGCCAGCCAGACGAAGGCGGCGCTGGAAAAGGAGAACGGGCTGCCGCTGCTTTCCGGCTCCCAGTCGACCACGCGCAACCGCGCATCGACGCCCTTCTTGGTCGTCAACCAGGCAATCGCCGTCTCCTCGCCGCCGATTTCGTCGATCAGGCCGGCTTCGAGCGCCTGGTGGCCCGAGAAGACGCGGCCATCGGCCAGTTGCAGCGCCTTGGGCCGGTCGAGATTGCGGCGCTCGGCGACAATGTCGACGAACCAGTTGTAGGTATCGCGGATCATCGAGTCGATCACGGCCAGCGCCTCGGGCGTGGGCGGCGCGAAGGGCGAGGGCGCGGCCTTGAGCGGCGACGACTTCACCTCGGTCAGCTTGATGCCGAGCTTGGCCATCGCCTCGCTCACTTCCGGCGACTGGAACAGCACGCCGATCGAGCCCGTGATGGAGGTGCGGTAGGCGACGACATGGTCGGCGGCGATCGCGGTCATGTAGGCGGCGGAGGCGCCGACGGTGCGGATGGCGGCAACCGTGGGCTTCTTGTCCGACAGCTTGCGGATCGCGTCATAGAGCGCTTCGCCGCCCGCGGTGGCGCCGCCGCCCGAATTGATCGAGACGATGACGCCCTGGACGGCGTCGCTCTTGCCGATCTTGTCGATCAGGTCGAGTTCGGCGCGGTTTTCGGAAATGAAGCCGGAAATGGTCAGCCGCGCGATATGCGGCCGCGAGCGTCCGCCCAGCGCATCGGGACCGGCCGCGAGCAGGCCGCCGCCGACAATGGCGAGCGCCGCCGCCACGAAGGCCACGACACGCCAGGTCGTGAGTTTTCGCCTCAGGCGTCGGCGATCCAGGATCTGATCCGCGTCGATGCTCATCCATGCGCTCCCGGTCGATCTCGAAGACCCTGTACGGGTTATATGTTTTGCACTGCGAAATCAAACAAGACCGTGCCAAGCAATTGTCGGCACTGGCGATTTCGAAAAAATAGCCGCCCAAAACGAAAACGCCCCGGACGAGCCGGGGCGTTTCCTTGAGTTCGAAAGGCGGTGACGATTACTCGTCGGTGCCCTGGCGTGCCTTGAGGGCAGCGCCGAGGATGTCGCCGAGCGACGCACCCGAATCCGACGAGCCGAACTGCGCAACCGCTTCCTTCTCTTCGGCGATTTCAAGCGCCTTGATCGAGACGGCGACCTTGCGGGCCTTCTTGTCGAAGTTGGTGATGCGGGCGTCGACCTTCTCGCCAACGGCGAAACGCTCCGGACGCTGCTCCGAACGATCACGCGACAGATCGGCGCGACGGATGAAGGAGGTCAGGTCGGAATCCGCAATCCGGACTTCCAGGCCGCCTTCGGTCACAGCCGTGATCTCGCAGGTGACAACGGCACCCTTGCGCAGCTCGCCGGAAGCTTCGACGAACGGATCGCCGCCAACCTGCTTGATGCCGAGCGAGATACGCTCCTTGTCGATGTCGACGTCGAGAACCTGCGCCTTGACGATATCGCCACGGTTGTACTCGTCGATGACCTGCTCGCCGGGACGGTTCCAGTCGAGATCCGACAGGTGGACCATGCCGTCGACGTCGCCGTCGAGGCCGATGAACAGACCGAACTCGGTCTTGTTCTTGACTTCGCCTTCGACGATCGTGCCGATCGGGAACTTCTCCGAGAAGCTCTCCCACGGGTTCGACAGGGTCTGCTTGAGACCGAGCGAGATACGACGCTTCACCGGATCGACTTCGAGGATCATGACCTCAACCTCTTGCGAGGTGGAGACGATCTTGCCCGGATGAACGTTCTTTTTCGTCCAGGACATCTCGGAGACGTGGATCAGGCCTTCGATGCCCGGCTCCAGCTCGACGAACGCACCGTAGTCGGTGATGTTCGTGACGCGGCCCGAGAACTTGGCCTGGACCGGGTACTTGGCTTCGATGCCAGACCACGGATCGGCCTCGAGCTGCTTCATGCCGAGCGAGATACGGTGCGTCTCGTGATTGACGCGGATGATCTGCACGCGGACGGTCTGGCCGATCGAGAGCACCTCTGTCGGATGGTTGATGCGGCGCCACGCGATGTCGGTGACGTGCAGCAGGCCATCGATGCCGCCAAGGTCGACGAACGCACCGTAATCGGTGATGTTCTTGACGACGCCTTCGATGATCTGACCTTCTTCGAGGCTCTGGACGAGCTCCGAACGCTGCTCGGCGCGGGTCTCTTCAAGCACGGTACGACGCGAGACGACGATGTTGCCGCGACGCTTGTCCATCTTGAGGATCTGGAAGGGCTGCGGCGTGTGCATCAGCGGGCCGACGTCGCGCACCGGGCGGATGTCGACCTGCGAACGCGGCAGGAAGGCAACGGCGCCGTCCAGGTCGACGGTGAAGCCGCCCTTGACCTGGTTGAAGATGACGCCCGTGACCTTCTCGTTCTTGTTGAACTGCTCCTCGAGACGGATCCAGCTCTCTTCGCGGCGAGCCTTGTCGCGCGAGAGAACGGCTTCGCCGAGAGCATTTTCAACGCGCTCGAGATAGACCTCGACCACATCGCCGACCTTGAGCGCGTTGTCGCGGCCCGGGCCATTGAATTCCTTGAGCGCCACGCGGCCTTCGGTCTTGAGCCCGACGTCGATGACGGCGAGGTCCTTCTCGATGGCGACGATCGTTCCCTTGACGACGCTGCCTTCAAAGAGGTCTTCGTTGGCGAAGGACTCTTCAAGAAGGGCGGCGAAATCTTCGCGGGACGGGTTGGTAACAGCCATGAAATCTCCTGGTGCCATTTCTGGCATGCGTCGGCGGTTGGTGTTGCTGAAACCCGAGATCTCGATCCTGCCCTCGACGGAAATCGGGGCAACCGCATGTGGCGGACCGACGCTTCCGGACCTGGATTCGGGTGTTTTTCCATGAATTCCAGCCGCCAGGCCTCCATCCGGGGATGGGGACCGACGTCGAGACTTCGCGGATCTGGGGCTCTATATAGGCTTGATGCCCATGCGGCAAGGCAAAACTGGCCGATTTCAGCCCTTCCGGCGCCGTAAAACGTTCAATCACTCGTGTCCGGCGTCGACGATCTCGATCGCGGCGGCAAAGGCGGCGTCGGCATCCAGCGCCGTCGTATCCAGCCGCACCGCGTCGTCGGCCTGGCGCAGCGGCGCCGCGGAGCGGTGCGAATCCCGCTCGTCGCGCTCCAGGATCTCGGCCAGGATCCGCTCATAGGGCACATCGCGGCCCTTGGCGTTGAGCTCGTCGGTGCGGCGGCGGGCCCGCACTTCCGGCGAGGCCGTGACGAAGATCTTGATGTCCGCCTCGGGGCAGATCGCGGTGCCGATATCGCGCCCGTCGAGCACGGCGCCGGGCGGCGTGCGCGCGAAATCGCGCTGGAAGTCGACCAGCGCGGCGCGGACTTCGGGATGCACGGCGACGCGCGAGGCCAGCTCGCCCGCCTCGCGGCCGCGCAGGTCCGGGTGGTTCAGGTCTTTTGCCTTCAGCTTGCGGGCGACGGCGCCGGCCTCGGCCGCATTGTCGACGTCCAGCCCCTGTTCGGTCATCAGCCGGCCGATGGCGCGATAGAGCAGGCCGGTATCGAGATGGTTGAGGCCATAGTGCTTGGCCAGCTTCAGGGCGATCGTGCCCTTGCCCGCGGCGGCGGGTCCGTCAATGGCGATGATCATGCTGCGGCGGGCTCCGCCCTTTCGAAATGCGCACCAAGCCCGTTCATCAGGGCCTGGAATTCAGGGAAGTGGGTGTCGATCGCCCGGGAATCGTCGATCGTCACGGGGGCGTGCCCGGCGAGGCCCAGCACCAGGAAGCTGATCGCGATGCGGTGGTCGAGACGGGTGGCGACGATGCCGCCGCCGATCCGCGCCGCGCCGCCGGTGACGGCGAGCGATTCCGGCCCCTCCTCGACGGTGACGCCATTGGCGCCGAGGCCGGCGGCCAGCGCCGCGATCCGGTCGGATTCCTTCAGCCGGAGCTCGCTGATGCCGTTCATCACCGTGACCCCCTCGGCGAAGGCGGCGGCGATGGCGAGCGCCGGGTATTCGTCGATCATCGAGGGTGCCCGCTCCGCCGGCACGACGACGCCCCTTAGGCGGCTCGCCAGCACCCGCACGTCGCCGACCGCCTCGCCGCCGACGGTGCGGCGATTGTCGATCTCGATGGCGCCGCCCATCTCGACCAGCGTCTCGATCAGGCCGATGCGCATCGGGTTCAGCAGCATGGATTCGATCGTCAGGTCCGAACCGTCGATCAGCAGCGCCGCGACGATCAGGAAGGCGGCCGAGCTCGGATCGCCGGGAATGACGAGGGGCTGCGCCTTCAGATCGCGGCGGCCCTCCAGCCGGACCACCCGCTCGCCATCCTCGTTGCGATCGATCTCGAGCGCCGCGCCGAACCGCTCGAGCAGCCGCTCGGTGTGGTCGCGCGTCGGGGTCGGTTCGATGATCGTGGTGATGCCGGGCGTGTTGAGGCCGGCGAACAGCACGGCCGATTTGACCCGCGCCGACGGCACCGGCACGCGATATTCGATCGGCAGCGTGATATCGGGACCCTTGAGGGTCAAAGGCAGGCGATCCTTCGAGCGCGCGAGCACCTGCACCCCCATCCGACGAAGCGGATCGAGGATGCGGCCCATCGGCCGCGCGCGCAGCGATGCGTCGCCGGTGAAGGTAACGCTGATCGCCTGGCTGGCGACCAGGCCCATGGCGAGCCGGGCGCCGGTGCCCGAATTGCCGAAATCGATGCAGTCTTCCGGTTCGAGGAAACCGCCGACGCCAACGCCGCGCACCCGCCAGCGGCCCGGATCGGCTCGAGTCACGATGGCGCCGAAGGCACGCATGGCCTCTGCGGTCGCCAGAACGTCGTTATCTTCCAGCAGCCCGTCGATCGTCGTTTCGCCGATTGCCAGCGCGCCCAACATCAGCGCACGATGCGAAATCGACTTGTCGCCCGGCACGCGGACGCGCCCCACGAGCGGGCCGGCAGAAGCCGCGGCCAGCGGGGCGGGCGATGGGGACGTGGATGGCATCGGGTCGGCACCTCGGGCATTCGGCACGGGCGAATTCGGGGTCGCGCATGCGGGCTCAGAGACCAGAACGGACGGTCGTCGGATAGCACGCCTGTCCGCTGCCGTCACCCGAGTTGAGGACCCGGCGGGGCGCGAGTTGGCGTCCGTGTCAGAATTGCTTTTGACAGCGCCGATACGAGTCATTATGGGACAGCCGCTCTTTTAACCGATGAGGCACGACGTGGCGAAAGCGGAACTCGGCACCAAGCGGGTCGACCCGGAGACGGGCAAGAAGTTCTACGACCTGAACAAAGATCCAATCGTTTCGCCCTTTACGGGCGTTTCGTATCCCCGCTCGTTCTTCGAGAGCGGACCGGCCAAGGCGCGTCCGGCCAATGTGACGGACGATGAGGACGAAGAGGTCGAGGACGACGTCGCCAAGGGCGCCGAGTTCGTCAGCCTCGAGGAAGCCGATGAAGAGGCTTCGGGCGGCGCCGTCGCGGTCGAGAGCGATGACGACGACGTCGAAATCGCCGATGACGAGGCCGACGATGTCTTCATCGAGGACGAGGAAGAGGAAGGCGACGATGTTGCCGACATCATCGGTGGCGTCGAGGACGAGGAGTCCTGAGGCTATCCACAGGCACCGGTTCGATTTTTGGAATTGGCGCTTGATTTGAAAAAGAGCGCGGCTTAAGAGTTGCGCCGTTCCGGGGGGGTCCCAACCCCTCCGACTTCTGGAACGAGTGGGGCCATAGCTCAGTTGGGAGAGCGCTTGAATGGCATTCAAGAGGTCGTCGGTTCGATTCCGATTGGCTCCACCAATTCCACCCTTCAGGCAACTGAAGCGAACGAAAGCCGCCCTTCCGGGCGGCTTTTCGCGTTCTGGGGTTGGCTGGCGTGTCGCCCGCCCCGACACCTGGAATGGGCCGGGGCGGATCGGGTCGCGGGAAGTTCCGGCCGGGGCCGGATTTGTTGGCTCAGCGCGTCTTCAGCGACATCAGATAAGCCACGACGTCGCGCTTTTCGTCGTCAAACAGCCGATAGATCGTCATGGGGAAATGATCCTCCGCAAGGAAGCGGGTGAAATAGGCCTCGTCGCGGCCGGGGCGGCGGACGATGTCCTCGTAGCGCGGCGCCATGGTCTTGTCGGGCTTGTCATGCGCGCGCAGATGGCACATCCGGCACCATTGCTCGACGACCTTCGCGCCGCGCGCCGCTGCGGCATCGTCGGCCTGCGCGGCGCCCGAAAGCGCCAGCAGGCCCGCTCCCAACCAAGCCATCGTCGCCAAACGCATTTCTGAAATCCCCGCCTGCTGCCACTCTGGAGCCCTTCCGCCTGCCATGGGCATGGGGAAGGCTGCAATGCTCTGTCGCTCGCCTTTTCTTTACACGAACCGACACCCGCTTCGCCCAAAAACGTTCCGCCGCGCCGGGCGCCCCGGTCCTGGCAGGGCGTTGGCTTCCGGCGAAGCCCTGCTGCCCACCGGCGCGTTCACATTCCCTTGAGATCTTTTGAGGCTGCGGCGCGGAATCCCCATGTTGAGACCGGCGTCCGGTATAGGGCGCGAGGGGCGCTCCGAAACGAAACGTTGGAGATCAGCCATGAACAAGAAACTGCTGTTTCTTCTCTTTGCCGGCCTGCTCCTCGTGCCCGGCACGGCCCTTGCCGCCGAAACGATGAGCGGCGTGGTGGCGCGGGCCGACCCGTATACGGGCGAGTTGTCGATTGTCGGTGGCGGCACCGTCCAGGTTGCCGATCCACGGCTGCTGCGCAATCTCGCTCCGGGCGAACATGTCATCGTGACCCTCAATAACAACGGCACCATCGGCGTCCAGGAAGACAGTTCCTATGCCGGTGCCGGCGACTACTGATCCGCTCCTTTCCCGCCGCCGAGGCGCCTGGCGACAGGCTTGAGGAAGGCGGGCGCGTTTCCGGGACGGGGGAACCCGCCCCGGCGCGCGGCGTCGACGGAAATCGATACCCTTCCCTCCCGTTCCGCCGCCGCGCTTTCGCCTCGCGCGAATAGGCGAGGCGTCCGGCCGGGCTCTTGCCAGCCGGGCTCTTGCCGGCGTGGGCGCGCGTTTGGGGCGGCGGGGATGGAATTTGCCTCGGCGAAAGCTATCGCTGCCCAAGCCGGACACGAACGGCTGCGCGCCGACCTCGCTGCGATCCGGTTCATGATCGCGCGGCGGGACAGCAGGAGGGCGTCTCTTCGGCCCGGAAAGGCGCGTTTTTCCGCTCTCAACCGTCGGTGCTGTTGCCGCGATCTGCAGGCTGGCGCCAAGCCGCATCGGTAATTCACGGCGGGATCCTGCGGTTTCGGAGGCCCCGGTCGATTCAGCACCCAAGCCAATTATATGGATGCCGGATTAAAATTTGTTCATGATGCCTGTCGCCGATTGTCGGCCGTCCGGCCAGCGCCATGTCTCTATCGTGGGGGCAAACAACGGATGAACATCATGCGCAAGATCCTGTTTCTTCTTCCCGTCGCCGGTCTGCTCGCTGCAGGACCGGCCCTCGCGGCCGAGACCTATGGCGGCGTCGTCTCGAACGTGAATCCCTCCACCGGAACCGTCACCGTCGAGGGCGCCGGCACGTTCCAGGTCAGCCAGCCGATGCTGCTGCGCGGCGTCTATGGCGGCGAGCATGTGATCGTCACCAAGAATGACAACGGCACCGTCGGTCTCCAGGAGGACAGCAGCTTTTCGGACGGCAGCGGCATCAACACGAGATGATGTGACTCGATGGCCGCGGCGGTCCGTTCTGCCTTCCGGGTATTCGATGTCTCTCCAGGCCGCCCGATGAGGGCGGCCTTTTCACGTCCGCTCGTTCGTGTCCGTTCGCGATCTTGGCTTGACGCCGGCGGCGGTCATCGAGAAACCTGTCGCCGCGAGGAGGACGGGAGGCTTTCGCCGCAGCCAGACGCGACCGAAGCCGGACCGGCGCGGTCGCCGCTGTCGCGGCAGTCATTTCCCGTGCTCCAAAAAGACAAAGGGAATGAAACGCCATGGCACTTGAGACGCGCCCGCTCGGACGCACGGGGATTCCGGTCACGACCCTCGGCTTCGGCTCCGCCCCGCTGGGCGACCTCTATCACCGGTTGGATGACGAAACCGCCCGCGGCGCCGTCGCGGCGGCCGTCGAGGCCGGCGTCACGCTCTACGACACCTCGCCCTTCTACGGCCACGGCCTGGCCGAGCACCGCATCGGCACCGTGCTGCGCGGCGTGCCGCGCAAGTCCTTCGTGCTGTCGACCAAGGTCGGTCGCTGGATGGACCCGCTGCACCAGCCCGCCGATGGCAACACCCAGCCGCCGAACTTCGCTGGCGGCCAGCCGCATCCCGCCCGGCTCGACTATTCCTATGACGGCGCCATGCGCTCGCTCGAGCAGTCGCTGATCCGCCTCGGCGTCGACCGGATCGAGATCGTGCTGATCCATGACGTCGACGTCTATTCGCATGGCGCGGCGGCGGTCGAGGGCCATTTCAAGGCCGCGATGGAGGGCGCCTACAAGGCGCTGGAGCAGTTGCGCTCGGAGAAGGTGATCGACGCGATCGGCGTCGGCCTGAACGAGGCGGACATGTGCGAGCGCTTCGCCCGCGCCGGCGATTTCGACGCCATGCTGCTGGCCGGCCGCTACTCCCTGCTGGAGCAGCCGGCGCTCGACAGCTTCCTGCCGCTGGCGCAGGAGAAGGGCATCGGCATGATGCTGGGCGGCGTGTTCAATTCCGGCATCCTCGCTACCGGCCCCGTGCCCGGCGCCAAGTATAATTACCGCGACGCCCCGCCGGAGATCCTGGAGCGGGTGGCGGCGATCCAGAAGGTGTGCGAGGCGCATGGCGTGACGCTTGCCGACGCGGCGCTGAAGTTCCCGCTCGGCCACCCCGCGGTCGCCTCGCTGGTCATGGGCTCGGTCTCGGCCGAGGAGACGAGGCGCAACCGCGCCGCCTTCGACCGGCCGGTGCCGGCCTCGCTCTGGTCCGATCTGAAGATGGCCGGCCTGCTGCGCGCCGACGCCCCGACTCCGGCTTGACCCATACGGCCGGCGGTGGCGCGCGCCACCGCCGGCTGATCCAGACTATTCCGGCTTCGGCTCGGGCGGCGTGTCCTGCGGGCGGCTGGCGGGTTCCAGGCCTCGAAGGCGCGCGCCCTGCCGGGCCGCCTCCTCGGCGCCGGCATTCGGCCCCTCCGGCGAACAGCGTTCGCTCGGCGGCGAGCCGCAGACCCGGCCGATATTGGCCCAACTGACGCATCGCCCATTCGGCCCGCGATAGCCCGGCCCGCCGCGGCAGCCGCAGCCCGAACAGGCGTTTGCGGGCGTCGCCGAGATCCAGGCCAGGGCAGCGATCGCCGCGAGAACCAGGAAGATGTCCAGCGGCTTGCCTCGGCCGCTCCAGATCCACGTCATGTCTGCCCCGCCCAAGCGCCCGCTGCCGAGCGTTCCCTAAGGTGGGCCTATTGATTCTGGAAACGTGACGGACGTCAAACCCAACCCGTCATGGCCGGGGCGCCGCGCCGCCATCGACAGGCCGGCTCGCTCTGGTCCGACCTCGCGATGGCCGGCCTGCTGCGCGTCCACGCCGCGATGCCGGCCGGTCGATGCGCTTTTCGTGGCCACCGTCAGTGGGAAAGCAGGACCGGCATCTGCAGGTCCGAGAGGACGCCCTTGGTGGCGCCGCCCAGGATGAAGTCGCGAATGCGCGTGTGGCCGAATCCGCCCATTGCCAGCAGGTTCGCGCCCGCTTCCATCGCGGCGTCCTGAAGCGCCTCCGCGATCTCCCTTTCGGCGAGCGGGACGGTCCGGCTGCGGGCCGTGATGCCGCGTCGGGCCAGCGACGATGTCAGGGCCTCCGCGATATCGTTTCCCTGCAGCGACTTTTCGTCGGGAACCGACAGGACCAGGACCTCCACATCCCTCGTCACGAAGGCCAGGGCGTCGGCGACGGCGCGTGCGGCGACGCGGCTGCCGTCCCAGGCGATCGCCACCTGCCGGATGGGCGCCGACGTGGCCGATGGGGGAACCAGGATGGCGGGGCGACCGGATTCGAAGATCATCGCTTCCGCCAGTTCCTGCAGGACGGGCCTGTCCCGGGCCCAGGGCAACAGCGCGAAATCGAAATAACGGGCCTGGACGGCCGCAGCCTGTCCGGCCTCGCCCAGCATCAGCTTCCGGCTGGAGACTTGCACCTTGATCCGGGCCGCCTGCTGCTGGATCAGCGCCTGAAGGCGATTGCAGTCAGCGAGGCTGTTCTCTTCGGTCGTTCGGATGAGGGCTGGAATATTCAGCAGGAAGCCGCCCATCGGCGACGACACAGGGGGGATTTCGACCGAAAAGGTGGCGGCATGCAGTTCGCATTCGAGCGCCTCGGCCAGCGCCACGGCCGCGACGATGGATTCGTCCGGCGCGATGTCCGGGTAGGTCATGAGGGGCATGTAGGCGAGACGGGCATTCGGCATGATGCGCTCCTTCGCAAGGGGGCAGCCCAGGACGCTGCTGCGCGGTTCTGACGTGTCGGTTCCCGGCAGGGACATCTGCCGCTTTCGCACATCCGTTCCTGACGGCGTGACCGCGCGGTGGTCTCACCGCCCCAGCGAGGGAAGCGTATCATATCCCGGTTGTGCCGGCTCGCGTATGGCGCGCGCCGGGCAAGGGCGCGAGCATGCCCTTCTGCAACCACGCACAGCGCTGCAACGGCATTCGATGCTTGGGCCATCAGATCGGCAAGCGATCCGCTGGGGCGAGGCCGCTCCGGCTGAGCGGGGCGATGTTCAGCCGAAATTCGGCTTCCGCTTCTCGACGAAAGCCTGGAAAGCGCGGCCTGCGCGGCCCGGACCGCCGCCCTACAGGCCTCGGTGCGGCCGGGATCGGAGTAGCCATGCGCGAATTCGCTGGATATCCGCACCGGCGCTGAAGGCGCGCCCACCGGCCCGCGCACCAGCACGACGCGGATGGCGTCGTCAGCCTCGATTGCCGCGACCGCCTCCGGCAGAGACCTCGCCCCGGCTTTCCGGACGAAGCTGGTAGACGTTGATCAGATAGCCATGCTGTCCCTGACCGGCTCCGCCATTCAGGCGCGGAGACCGGCGAGCAGGGGGGCCAGGGCCCGCTGGGCCTCGGCGGCCGCCCGATAGGCCTGCACCATTCGTCCGGCCAGATCCGCCGTTCTGGCGTCCGGCTCATGGCGGTCCTCGACCACGTGCAGTCGGATAAGCGGGCTCATGTCGGACCAGCTTCCGGTCGCCACCATCGCCAGCGCCGCGGCGCCGAGCGAGGCGGATTGCTGGTCGATCGAGGTCTTCACGATCGTGCAATCCAGCATGTCGGCCAACACCTGCCGCATCACCGCGCTGCGCGCGCCGCCGCCGACGATGGTCATCTTGCGACTGACGCCGGCAAGGCGTCGCAATTCGTCGAGCGCGACCCGCAGCCCCAGCGCGATGCCTTCGATCGTGGCGCGCAGCATGTCGGCCCGGCCATGGCCGAGATCGAGGCCGACGAATGCGCCGCGAACATCCTGCCCGCCCTCGAAACTAGTCCCTCCCCCGAGTGTCGGCACGAACAGAAGGCCGTTGGCGCCGAAGGGCGCGCTGGCGGCCAGCGTGAACACCTCGTCATAGCCGACGGCTTCACCCGGCATCAGCATGTCCTTGACGAAGGCAAGGCTGGTGCCGGACGAGAAGATCGAGGTGGCCGAGATGATCTGGTCCGGCACGACATGGGCGAAGGCGAAGGGGCGGACGCGGCTGTCGAGCACCGGCTTCGCGGACGAGATCGTCAGCCAGCTCGAGGAGCCCATCGAGCCGTAGAAATCGCCTTCGGAGAAGGTGCGCGCGCCGAGCGCCATGCAGCTGTTGTCGACGCCGCCGGCCACGACCACGAGATCGGCCGGCAGGCCAAGCTCGGCGGCGATCCCGGGCAGGATCGTGCCGAGAATTGCGGTCGAGGGCACGATTGTCGGGAAGAGGTCTCGGTCGACGCCGGCGGCATCGAGGATCTCGGCCGAGAAGGCTCGGGCATGCAGGTCATAGGCGCCGCTGCCCGACGCGTAGGACGGGTCCGTCGCATGGCGGCCGCAGAGGCGCAGGTTGATGAAATCCTTGCTGCCGGCGATCGAACGGGTTCGCGCGAAGATCTCGGGATGGTTCGCCTTCAGCCAGAGGATCTTGAAGATCGGATAGAGCGGGGCGGGAAAGCCGTTGCCGGTCAGGCCGTACCAGCGCTCATAGTCGAAGCGGCGGAAGAAGGCTTCGGCCTCGATATCGGCGCGCGCATCCGACCAGATCGGCACGCGCTGCATCAGCGGCTGATCGTCGTCTCCGAGCGGAATGCAGCCGAGGCTGTGCCCGGAGATGCTGACCGCGCCCACTGACGAGCGATCCACACCCTCGGCGCCGAGAAGCGCGCGGATGCTGGTCGAGACCGCATCCCACCATTCGCCAAGGTCCTGCTCGTGCAGGCCGGGCGCCGGAAAATAGGTGCGATAGGTCTGCACCCGCTCGGCAAGACAGACACCGCTGGCGTCGTAGAGCGCCGACTTGACGCCGCCCGTGCCGAGATCGAGTGCGAGGACCGTGCGGGCCATGGATCAGGCCTTCTCGCCGACGGGGACGATCGCCAGCCGCTGGCCTGGCAGGGCGTCGATGCCGCGCACCAGTTCGATGGCCGAGGCCGTGTTGATGCCGAAGCGGGTGACGCCGATCGCCACCATCTCGGCGATGGTCGGAAGATCGCGGATGCCGCCCGAGGCCTTGATGCCGGCGCGTCCCGCCACCACGGCGGCGATGCGTCGAATGCGCGGCAGCGTCGCCGCGGCCGGCGTCCAGCCCGTGCCGGTCTTGACGAAGGCCGCGCCGCTTGATGCGACGATGTCGGCGGCCGTTTCGATCTCGGCATCGGTCAGGTGGTGAAGCTCGAGGATGACCTTCAGCGGAACGGGCGCGACTGCTTCGAGCACCGCGGCGATCTCGTCGCGGACATAGTTGAGGTCGCCCGACTTGAGCCGGCCGACATTCAGCATCATGTCGAGTTCGTCGGCGCCGGCCTCGCGCAGCGCGGCAGCCTCTGCCGCCTTGATCGCGGTCATGTGGCCGCCCGACGGGAAGCCGATCGGCCCGCCGACCAGCGTGGCGCCTCCCTGTGGGATGAGCGAACGGAGCAGCGGCACGAAGTTCGGCAGCGCATGCGCCGCGATGAAGCCGTTCTCCATGGCGAGGGCTGCGAGCGCGCGGACATCCGCCTCGGTGTGAAAGGCCTGCACCGCGCTGATATCGATCCTCTGCGCGAGGTCGGTGGCGCTGAGGCTCGTCGGGGTAGAGGACATGATGGGATCGCCGCTTTTTAAGGGGTTGTGGTTTCGCTCGGCAGGCCGGGCATGGGATGCCACGGCGCGCCGGTCGTCCCGGAAGGTCGTTGCCGTCAGATCCGGGCAGTCGATCGCATCTGGCTCAGGGTCTTCTTCATCCGCTTGAAGCTTTCGACATGCGCCTCGCCACGCCGCAGCGCCACGGCCGTCGACAGGATATCGACGACGACAAGGGCGGCGATGCGGGAGATGGTCGGGGTATAGATGTTGGTGTTTTCGAGCGTTTCGGTCAGCAGGACGATGTCGCAGGCGTCGGCGAGAGGGCCCTCATTGCCGGTTATGCCGATCACGGTGGCGCCGTTCTCGCGCGCAAGCTTGGCCACCTCGACGGTCGAGCGGGTCGTGCCGGTATTGGAGATTGCGACGGCGACGTCGCCGGGCTTCAGCAACGAGGCGACCATCACCTGCTGGTGCGAGTCGATCTCGGCGCCGCAGGGAACGCCGAACATCGGGAACTTTTGCTGGGCGTCCATGGCGACGATGCCCGACGCGCCGAAGCCGAAAAACTCGATGCGCGGCGCCAGCACCAGCGCTTCCACGGCACGGACCAGCGCCGCCGAGTCGAGGCGGTTGCGGGCCCAGTCGAGGCTGGTCATCGTGTAGTCGAAGATCTTGCGCGCGACTTCGTTCGGGCTGTCGGCATCGGTGATCACCGAATGGGTCGCCGGCACGCCGAGCGCCAGACTCTGCGCCAGGCGAAGCTTGAAATCCTGGAAGCCGTCGCAGCCGATCGCGTTGCAGAAGCGGATCACGGTCGGCTGGCTGACGCCGGCAAGCTGCGCCGTCTCCGCCACGGTCGAGGACAGGATGCGACGCGGATCGCTGATGATCGCATCGCAGACCTTGCGGTCGGATTTCCTCAGTTCATCGCGCAGAGCACGGGCAACTTCGAGGATGTTGCCGGTCCCGCCCACAAAGGCGGAGACGTGAGTTTGCATCGTCATTTGATCCCTGAGCCGATCCGGCCGGCGCTACCGCGTGCGGGAGCGGAAAATGTGCAGGAACGATGGCATGACGTTCGCATGCCGGAAAGAGCCCTGCCGGAATTGGTCGAAGATGGCGGCGAGAACGATGACCATGCCCACGCTCATCTGCTGCAGGAAGGGCGAGAGTTCCAGCAGGATGAAGGCGTTGCGCAGCGCGCCGAGCAGATAGGCGCCCAGCATCGCGCCGAGGATCGACCCGCGCCCGCCGGAGAGGCTGGCGCCGCCGATGACGACGGCCGCGATCACGTCGAGCTCGAGCCCGGTGCCGGCCTGGGCCTCCGCCACGCTGACCTGCGTGGTGTAGACGATGCCGGCAATGGCGGCGAGCGCGCCGCTGGCGACGAACACGGCGATGCGCGTCGTGTTGATCGGGATGCCGGAAAGGCGCGCCGCCTCGTCATTGTCGCCGACGGCGACGATGCGCTGGCCGACCACGCTGCGGGTCAGGATGAACTGGCAGATGATGCCGAGGCCGACGAAGATCAGCACCTGGACGGGGATGTCGAAGAACGTGCCCTGGCCGATGAACATCACGGACGGGTCGACCATGATCGGCAGGCCGCCGGAAATCACCTGGGTCAGGCCGCGCGCGACCGAAAGCATGCCGAGCGTCGCGATGAAGGAATTGACGCGGAACACCACCACGATCAGGCCCGTGACCAGGCCGGCGGTGGCGCCGACGCCGATCGCCAGCACGATGGCGAGCCACGGATTGAGGCCGGCCGCCATCAGCCAGGCGCCGCAGAGCCCGCTGAGACCCATCACCGAGCCAACGGAAAGATCGATCTCGCGGGCGATGATGACGAAGCACTGGCCGATCGACATGATGCCGACCACGGCCACCGCGACCAGAACATTGCGCAGATTGTCCGTCGTCAGGAAGCTCGGATTGACGAAGGAGAAGGCGATCGAAAGGCCGAGGATCACGCCGATCAGCCCGGCCTCCTGGCCCCTGAGCAGAGGCAGACGCTTCAGGCTGGCGATACTCATCCTATTACCCTTGTTCATCATGGTTTCGGGGCCGCCTCTGCGTGCGGGCTCCTTGGGCGCGGCGCTCATGTCAGGCCATGCCCGATGTGAGAACGGTGGTCGCGGCGTCCTCGATCTTCTCGCCCAGCGCCGATGCGACGACCCGGGCCGCCTCCGGTCCCCGGGCGAGGCTGTCGACGACCTCGCCGCCGCGCACCACCACGATGCGGTCGGCCAGCTGGAGGATCTCGTCGAGTTCGGAGGAGACGAACCACACCGCCAGTCCCTTTTCATGCGCGAGGGTGCGGATCTGGCGATACATGTCCGCCTTGGTGCGCACGTCGACGCCGCGGGTCGGTTCGTCGAGGATGAGCAGCGACGGATTGGAAGCGAGCGCCCGGGCGAGCAGCACCTTCTGCTGGTTGCCGCCGGAAAGCGTGCGGATGCCGACATCGACATTGTCGGCCTTCACGCCGATCTCGTTCGCGCTCTCCTGCGCGAAGGCGCGCCGCTTGCGTTCGCTGAAAAAGCCGAAGTGGCCGAACCGCTCCAGCACGTTCGACGTCAGGTTGAAGCTGATGCTGTGGCCGTAGAAGACCGAGGTGCGCCGTTCCTCGGTGATGAAAGCGATGCCGCCGCGCAGCGCCGAGCGGGGGGAGCCGAAGCGCACGGACTTTCCGTTGAGGCGGACGTCGCCGCCAAAGAGCGGGTCGGCGCCGATGATGGCGCGGATGATCTCGGTTCGGCCGGAGCCGACGAGCCCGGCCATGCCGACGATCTCGCCCGCCTGGATATCGAAGGAGACATTGGAAAAGGCGAGCCCCGAAGCGTCGCGCACCGAAAGAACGGGCGCGGCGTCGGCGGGCGACGCCTTCGGTGTGGCGCTCTCGGCGAGATCGAGCGCCGCCTTCAGGCGCTCGCCGGCCATCAACTGGATGGCCTGCTGCTTCGGCAGCGCGTCGACCGATCCTTCGCCCACCTTGCGGCCGTCGCGCATGACGATGACCTCGTCGGAGATTTCGTAGACCTCGCCAAGACGATGGCTGACGAGCACAACGGCCGTGCCGCGATCGCGCAGGCGGCGGACGATGTCGAACAGGCGGTCCGTCTCCTTGCGGGTCAGGCTGGAATTGGGCTCGTCGAGGAACAGGACGTGCGGGTCGGCGGCAAGCGCCCGGGCGATCTCGACAAGCTGGCGTTCGGCCGCCGAAAGCCCGGCGCAGCGGCCACCGAGATCGGGGAGCTCCTTGTCGAGGCCGAGACCCGCGAGCAGCGTCTCCGCTTCCCCGACCAATCCGGTGCGATGATGCAGGCCGGTGCCCGCCCGCGAGCCAAGACGGGCCAGGAAGATGTTTTCAGCAACCGTCATCTGGCTGACGAGCTGCGGCTCCTGCTGCACCACCGCGATGCCCATCCGCTTGGCAGCCAGAGATCCGGACATCCGCTCCGCCTTGCCCGAGACGAGAACCTCGCCCGAGTCCGGCTGGTGGACGCCCGAGCAGACGCGGATCAGCGTCGACTTGCCGGCGCCGTTCTCGCCGAGCAGGGCCGTGACCCTGCCACGGCGAAACCGCATGCTGACATTCGAAAGCGCATGGACCGAGCCGAAGCGTTTGTCGACGGAGACGACCTCGAGGGCGATTTCATCTTCGATGGACATACGTTCAACCCGGTCCTGCATGACGAACTCTAGTCTTTTCGCTCAGAGCTTCGGAACGGTGCCGAGCGGGAGCTTGTCCGGGTCGAGCTGGTCCACCGTTTCCTTGGTCATGAACAGGCTGACGGCCGGCTGCAGAACCGGTTCGGCCTTCTGCTGCGCGACGATGTTGTTGAACAGCGCGATCGCTACATTGTAGCCTTGGCCGAACTCGTCCTGGCCGGTGACGCCAAACATGCTGCCATCCCGGATCGCGGCGACATTCTCCTTGGTGAAGTCGTAGCCGATCACCTTGACGGCATCCTGCTTGCCGGCCGCCTTGACGGCCTGGGCCGCGCCGAACGGTCCGCCGGCCGTCGCATAGAGCGCGACGAGGTTCGGCGTGGAGGTCAGGAAGTCCTTGGCGGCGGCGAAAGTGGCGCCGGCCGAGTCCTTGGCCTCGATGCCGTCATTGACGACGGTCAGCTTCGAGCCCTGCAAGCCCTCGACGAAGCCCTTGCGGCGCTGCTCGGAGCCCGGCGCCGTGAACTGGCTGACGATGACGCCGACCTTGCCTTCCTTGTCGCCGACCGCCTTGATCAGTTCCGCGGCAGCGTTCTTGCCGGCCGTGACCTGGTCCTGGGCATAGTTGATGACGCCACCGGCCTCTTCAACGCAGGGGAACAGGGTGTTGTAGGCGCCCATCGCGATCTTCTTCTCGTCGACGAGCTTCTTGACCAGCGCGCAATTGCCTTCGCCGGCGATGAAGAAGCCGATGCCGTTATACCCCTGGGTGGCGGCGGCATTGATCGCCTGGTTGACGGTCGGCACGTCGATATTGGCGCCGCCGACGATCCAGCGCACTTCGCCGCCACGCGACTTGAGCACGTCATTGGCGGTCTCGGCGCCCTTCTGGACCGCGACCCAGTAGGGATTATTGGCAAAGCCGATGATCGCGATCTTGGCCTTGGTGCCGGCCTCGTTGGCGACGGGCTCGGGGCGGCCGGCAATCGGTGCAACGTCCTCGGCGAGGGCGCCGCCGGCTGCCGTCAACAGGGCGGCGGCGGAAGCGAGCGCCAGCAACGATGCGCGCAGGCCCGGGGCCGACTTGGCGATGGTGTGGGTCATGAAGCTCCTCCCAGAGCGGTGAGCGCGGCTTGGCTCTTTGCCATCTGCCGCTTTGTTTCCCGAAATTCGGTAGCCCGACGAGCGAGGCCGACGTGGTTGGGCGAGGACGCCTGCGCCCGGCAAGCGCCGACACCATCCGCGCCGGCTACGTACTGATACTACATAATTTTCGGGTATCAAGATCAATTTGTATCGAAACCATCCGAAATTAATCGAGCTGCATCCAAATCAATTGCATTGCGATACCGATTGAGTAGTGTTGCTACCGATTTGGAGACCCTTATGGCCATTGCCCCCACATCCCACCGCATCGATCCGGCCAGTGGCGTGCTATCCGCCGCCACCGGCCGCTACCAGAAGCGCCTCGCCGATCTCGACGGGATCTACGCCGACAAAGCCGCGTTCGCGGACTCCGTTGCCCGCGGGGGCGACCGCGTCGTCTACACCGTCCACGAAGTGCGCCCCGCCGCCGCGCGCGGCGATCTGATCTTCGGCACCACCTTCATGGAGCCGGGCAGGATCGGCGACGAGTTCTTCGTCACGCGCGGCCATATCCACGCGATCGGCAACCGCCCCGAGACGTATTATGGCGAGGCGGGCGAGGGGCTCATGCTGCTCGAATCGCCGGAGGGCGAGACGAAGATCCTCGAGATCGGACCGCGCGTGATGGTCTATGTGCCGCCGCTCTGGATCCACCGCTCGGTCAATACGGGCGCTTCGCCCCTCGTCATGAGCTTCTGCTACCCGAGCGATTCCGGCCAGGATTACGGGCTGATCGCCCGCTCCGGCGGCATGGCGACGCGCATCGTCGCCGATGGCGCCTCATGGAAAGCCGTGCTGAACGCCGACTATCGGCCGCGCACAAAAGCCGAGATCGACGCCATTCTCGCCACGCAGGACTGAGTGCCATGTCCATCTTCGATGCCCTTTCCGCCCATGCGGTGGTGCCGGTGATCGCGCTCGACGATCCGGCCGCCGCTCTGCCGCTTGCCGACGCGCTGATCGAGGGCGGCCTGCCGGTCGCCGAGATCACCTTCCGCACTGCCGCCGCGCGCGCCACGATCGAGGCGATCGCCAGGGCGCGGCCGGAGCTTCTGGTCGGCGCCGGCACGGTGCTCGACGAGGCGCAGCTCGACCAGGCGGCCGATGCCGGCGCCCGCTTCGCCCTGTCGCCCGGCCTCGACGCCGGCGTGCTCGCCCATGCCGCCAAACGCGGCCTTCCTATCGCGCCCGGCATCATGACGCCGACCGACCTCCAGGCAGCCCTTCGCGCCGGCTGCCGGATGGTGAAGTTCTTCCCGGCCATGCCAGCAGGGGGGCCGTCCATGCTGAAGAACATCGCAGCCCCCTATCTCCACACCGGCATCCGCTTCAATCCGACCGGCGGCGTCAGCATGGCCAATCTGGCGGACTGGCTCGCCATTCCGGAAGTCGCCGCCGTCGGCGGCACGTGGATCGCCACGCGCGCCGACATTGCCGCCGGCAACTGGCCGAAGATCACCGCCAATGCGCGCGCCGCCGTGGCGCGCATCGCCGAAATCCGGGGAAACTCATGAGCTACCAGCCCGCGACGCGACCGACCTTCTATTTCATCGGCGTCACCACCGCGAAATCCTCGATCATGAAGGTGTTTCCGGAATGGGCGCGCCATCTCGGCCTCGGCGACGTCGCGATCCAGGGCATCGACTTCGTGCCGCATGACGAGCCGGAGCGTTATCGCGAGGCGGTCGCCTTCCTGAGGGACGATCCGCTCTCGCTCGGCGCGCTGGTGACCACGCACAAGCTCGATCTCTTCGCCGCCTGCCGTGACATGTTCGACGAGATCGACCCGCATGCGCTGCTGATGGAGGAGACGAGCTGCCTCTCGAAGCGCGGCGGCCGGCTGATCTGCCATGCCAAGGACCCGATCTCGTCGGGCCTCTCGATCGACGGTTTCCTCTTGCCGAACCATTTCGCCGATACCGGCGCAGAGTTGTTCTCGATGGGGGCCGGCGGCTCGACCATTGCGCTGACCTGGCACTTGATGCAGCCCTCGCGCGGCGCCGACCGTCCCTCGCGCATCGTCGTCTCGAACCGCTCGCAGGCGCGCCTCGACCATATCGAGGCGATCCATCGTGCCATCGGTACCGACATCCCGGTCGAATATCGGCTGGCGCCCCGGCCGGAGGACAATGACGCGATCCTGGCCGGCCTGAAGCCGGGCAGCCTCGTCGTCAACGCCACCGGCCTCGGCAAGGACGCGCCTGGCTCGCCGCTCACCGACAACGGCGTGTTTCCCGAGGGGGCCGTGGTCTGGGAGCTCAACTATCGCGGCGATCTCGTCTTCCTCGACCAGGCGCACGCGCAGGAGAAGGAGCGGCAGCTGCAGGTCGAGGATGGATGGACCTATTTCATCCATGGCTGGACCCAGGTGATCGCCGAAGTGTTCGACATCGAGATCCCGGTCTCCGGTCCCGAGTTCGACGCCATAGCCGCCATCGCCGCGCGGGCGACGGGGCGCTGACGATGAACCGGATCCTGATCACGCCGCGCTCGCTGTCGAAGGGCGGCCATCCGGCGCTCGCCAGGCTCGAGGCGGCCGGCTACAGCCTGGCCATGCCGGCGCCGGGTGCCACCCCCGACGAGGCGACGCTGATGGCGGCACTGCCCGGCTGCGTCGGCTGGCTTGCCGGCGTCGAGCCGGTGAGCGAGCGCGTGCTGCAGGCCGCCGACCGGTTGCGGGTCATTAGCCGCAATGGCACCGGCGTCGACAATCTACCGCTGCGCGCGATCGAGGATCGCGGCATCGAGCTGCGCCGGGCCGAGGGCACCAATGCGCGCGGCGTCGCCGAGCTGGCGCTCGCCTTGACGCTGGCGGGGCTGCGCCAGATCGTCTGGACGCATGAAGGCATGCGCAAGGGTGAATGGCCGCGCCAGATCGGCCGCGAGATGTGCGATGCGACCATCGGCATTGTCGGCCTCGGCGCGATCGGCGCGACGATGGCACAGCTTTGCCTCGACCTCGGCGCCAAGGTGCGCGGATACGATCCCTTCGCCAATGCCGACCGCATCGTCCATTCGAATTTTTCCCGCGTCGATCTCGACGGGGCGATGACCGGCGTCGACGCAGTTAGCCTGCACGCGCCGCTGCCTGAGGACGGCCGGCCGCTGCTCACGGCCGAGCGGATCGCCGCGATGAAGCCGGCGACGGTGCTGGTCAACACGGCGCGCGCCGGTCTGGTCGATGCCGAGGCGCTGCTCCGGGCGTTCGATTCCGGACAAGTGGCCTGCTACGCGACCGACGTGTTCGAGACCGAGCCGCCGGCTCCCTCGCCGCTGCTCGATCATCCGAAGGTGGTGCTGACCAGCCATATCGGCGGCTTCACCGACGCCTCGGTCGAGCGCTCGACCGTGCGCGCCGTCGCCAATCTCCTTGATGCGCTGGCGCAAGATGCGCATTGAGCGGCGGCCGGGCTTCCTGGTTGCTGAACTGGGGCCCTGACGGCCCTGCTCGCGCTCGCGCTCGCAATGCTGGGTCAGAGAGGGGGCTCGGCGTGGATGCAACCTCCTGCATCTCGGCGGTGCTGGGGGAGTCCGTTCTAAGCTCGTCTAACGGCTTATCCGCAGCGGTTCGAAATGCGGCGCTGCTTGGCGGCCATGGCTCAACGGCGCCAGCGACTAGGTGGGCAGCCGCGAGGATCCCAAAAAGCAAAAGCCCCGCATCCTGTTCGGAATACGGGGCTTTTTGCGTGAAATTGGTGCCCAGAAGAGGACTCGAACCTCCACGACTTTCGTCACACGGACCTGAACCGTGCGCGTCTACCAATTCCGCCATCTGGGCGCGGGGGGATGAATACGGGGAGGCCGGGGGCTTGTCAATCACGAGACGATGCGATCGTTCGGGATAATTCGGGGCTGGGGAAAACTCTGAGCCGCCTACCTCACCCCACTCCGAACGGCCCCAAGCACCACCGCCCTGCGCCGCTACGGTTCGGGGGGGCGCGGCACCCTATCCGCTGCGGAAAACTAGAGTGCGTAGCCGGACTGGCGGGCGAGGTCGATCAGCGAGGTCGCCGGGCGCGGGCCCATATGGTTGATCACTTCGCCGGCCGCCAGCGAGCCGAGCGCCGCCGCCGTCCGGAGGTCGAGGCCCTTGGCGACGGCGTAGAGGAAGCCCGAGGCGTAGAGGTCGCCGGCGCCGGTCGTGTCGACCACGTCCTCCACCACCGTGGCCGGCACATGCTCGATGCCGTCCGGCGTCACGACATAGGAGCCCTCGGCGCCGACCGTCACGGTGGCGATGCGGCAATCCTGGCGCAGCGCCTTCAGCGCCGTGTTGAAGCTCGACGTCTCGTAGAAGGACTTCAGCTCGACCTCGTTGGCGAACAGGATGTCGATCGTGCCGTCGCGCAGCAGGCGCAGGAAATCGCCGCGGAAGCGGTCGACGCAGAAGGCGTCGGAAAGCGTCAGCGACACCTGCCTTCCGGCGGAATGGGCGATGTCGGCCGCCTTGAAGAAGGCGTCGCGCGCCGAGGGCGCATCCCAGAGGAAGCCTTCGAAATAGGTGATCTTGGTATCGGCGAACAGCACCGGGTCGATGTCGTCCGGGGTCAGCGCATGGCAGGCGCCGAGATAGGTGTTCATCGTCCGCTCGCCATCCGGCGTGACGAAGATCATGCAGCGCGCCGTCGGCGCGCCGCCGACCAGCGGCGCCACGTCGAAGGTGGCCCCGATCGAACGCATGTCGTGGCCATAGATCGCGCCCAGCTCGTCGTCGGCGACCTTGCCGACAAAGGCGGTCTTGCCGCCCAGCGAGGCGACGCCGGCGACGGTATTGCCGGCCGAGCCGCCCGATGCCTCGATCGCAGGACCCATGGCGGCGTAGAGCCGCTTCGACTCGGTCATGTCGACCAGCCGCATCGAGCCCTTGGACAATTGCTGCTCGACCAGGAAGTCCTCTTCCGCCCGCGCCAGAATGTCGACGATCGCATTACCGATGCCGAGAACGTCGTAGCGGGCTTCCGTCATGAGAAAATCCTGATAGAGCAAGCGGCCCTTGGCCGGCGGGAGTGACGGAGGCGGACTATACAGTCGGTCGTTCGCCGTGCAACCACCCTGCGGCGCGGGAGAAACGCTGCGTCTGGCCGTGTCGCGCGGCGGCTCGTCGCAAGCCCGACACAAACGCACCTCACAGAGTGCGCCGCGGACGGTTCCCGCCGTACCGGCGCGCGGCGGCACGCACTATATTGGAATGGGCAGGATGATGAGCCAGACCACCGGAGACTCCGCCGCGAACCGTCCGATCGCGGTGATCGTCGAGCGCGAGGGGCTGGGCGACGTCATCCTCAAGCTGCCGCTGCTCAGGGCGATCCGCCATGCCCGGCCGGATCGCGCCATCTGGTGGATCTCGGCGCATGACACCGCCATGGAGGCGGCCGTCCTGCCCTATGTCGAGGGCGAGATCGCCCGGGTGATGTCGCAGCTGCATTTCACGGAACCGCTGCTGCAGGGGTTTCGCACGCTGAAGCAATTGCCGGCCTTCAGCGCCATCTTCGATACGCGCACCCGCGTGGCCAGTGTGCTGGCGGCGCGGCTGGCGCTGACGGCGGACGAATATTACGTCTGCCTGCCCGGGCTGAACCGCCGCGTCGGCGCGCCCTGGTGGGATCGGCGGCGGCCGGCCCATATCGGGGAACGCGCGCTCAACCTGGCGCATCAGGCGTTCGATACCGTCGATGCCACGGGCCGGATCGCCGCGAGCGCCGGCGCCGAAGCGCTGGCGGCAACCATTCTGCCGCCCCCGGAGCCCTGGATCGGCTTTGCCTTTGGCAGCAACAAGGCCTGGAAGAACTGGCAGCTCGAACGTTTTGTTGCGCTGGCGCGGGAACTGCGGACCGCTGGCTACCGGCCCGTTTTGCTCGCCGGGCCGGACGAGCGCGCGGCGCTGCCGGTGCTGGCCGAGACGGCGCCGGATGTCGACGTCGTCGACATGACGGCGATGGCGATCGAAGCCCCGCGTGGAAAGCTCGACGCGCCGCTGGCGCTGGCGCCCTCGATCAAACTGCTGGTGGCCAATGATTGCGGCCTCGGTCATCTGTTCGGCGCCGCCGGCGTGCCGGTGGTCAGCCTGTTCGGTCCGACCAAGCCGGAGCGCTGGGCACCCAATACGCCGGCCTCGCGCATCGTGCGCGCGCAGGATTTTGGCGGTTCCGCCATGACGGACATTCCCGTCGCCCCGGTCGTCGCGGCGACGCTCGATCTCCTGCGCGAAGTCGGGATCTCGCCGCGCCCGTAAGCGCCCGCGCGCGTTGCCTTGCGCGGGGCGAGGCCGCATCCTATCTGCGTGCGTCGATCGGGGGAGGTTCCAAACATGCTTTCGGCTGCCTGGCTGGCTCTCAGCGATATCTGGACGCCGCCCTTCCGCGCCGTGCTGTGGAAGACGCTCGGGCTCACCCTGGTGCTGCTGATCGGCGTCTGGTTCGGCCTGCAGGCGCTGGTGGTGCATTTCGCCGATTGGCCGAGCCAGCCCTGGATCAACACCTCGGTCGCCATCGTTACCGGCTTCGGGCTGGTCATCGGCCTCGGCTTCCTGATCGCGCCGGTCTCGGCGCTGATGGCGGGCCTGTTTTCCGACGATATCGCGGCGGTGGTCGAGACCACGCATTATCCGCAGGATCCGCCGGGACGGGGGCTTTCCTTCATCGACAGCGTCGTCTCGACGCTCGGCTTCACCGCGACGGTGATCCTGGTCAACATCGTCTGCCTGTTCCTGCTGCTGATCCCGGGCGTCAACCTCGTCGCCTTCTTCCTCGGCAATGGCTATCTGCTCGGGCGCGAATTCTTTGAATCCGCCGCGTCGCGCTTTCGTCCCGTCGCGGAAGCAAGGCAGCTTCGGCGCGACAATGCGGTGACGGTGCTGTTCGCCGGATTCGTCATCGCCGCCTTCCTGGCGATCCCGATCCTCAACCTGCTGACGCCGCTCTTCGCCACCGCCTTCATGACGCATGTGCACAAGCGCGTGACGGGTTCCCGCCCGGCCGAAATCTCGACAGGATAGGCGGCCGGTTCGGGGTTCCGCGCCACGGGGGACATTCTCATGCTCGTCGATCTGCTGCTCGCTATCGCCCATTTCCTGCTCGTCTTCGCCATCGTCACCGTGCTGACGATGGAACTGATGCTGCTGAAGCCGGGGCTGGCCGGCGCGGCGCTGGAGAAGCTCGGCTGGGTCGATGCGATCTATGGCGGGGCGGCGGCGCTGCTGATCCTGGCGGGTTTCGGCCGGGTGTTCCTCGGCCTGAAGGGCGCCGAATTCTATATCGGCAATCCCGTGTTCTGGGCGAAGATTCTCGCCTTCGCGGCGCTGGGCGTGATCTCGATCCAGCCGACGCGCCGCATCCTCGCCTGGCGCAAGCGGGCCAGGGCCGAGCCGGGCTTCGCACCCTCGGCGGCCGAGATCGCCGGCGTGCGCCGGCTGGTGCATGCCGAGACGGCGATGCTGGTGCTGGTGGTGATCTTCGCGTCGATGATGGCGCGTGGCATCGGGATCTGAGGCTTTTTCGCCTCCCAAGGTAGACCTTCGCATAACACCCTCCTCAACATGCTGAGGAGGCCCGGAGGGCCGTCTCGAAGCACGCAGAGCGCGCCGTTATCAAGATTTGCCCTGATGCGGTGCGTCCTTCGAGGCTTCGCTACGCAAAGCGCCTCAGGATGTTGGAGATCGGAGCGCTCGCTGTCGCGAGGATGACGGCCGGCCCGGGTTGGTCAGGGCGCGCGAAAAGCCCGGCTATGCCAGCGTCTTGTCCGGGTAGCGGCAGAGGTCGTTGATGAGGCAGACCGGGCAGTCGGGCTTGCGCGCCTTGCAGACGTAGCGGCCGTGCAGGATCAGCCAGTGATGCGCGTGCAGCATGTATCGCGCCGGGATGATCCGGTTCAGCTCCTTTTCCACCGCCTCGACCGTCTTGCCGGGGGCGAGGCCCGTGCGGTTGCCGATCCGGAAGATATGCGTGTCGACGGCGATGGTCGGATGGCCAAAGGCGATGTTGAGCACGACATTCGCCGTCTTGCGGCCCACGCCGGGCAGCGCTTCGAGCGCGGCGCGGTCATCGGGAACCTCGCCGCCATGCAGTTCCACCAATTGCCGGCAGAGACCCATGACATTCCTAGCCTTGGTGCGGTAGAGGCCGATCGTCTTGATGTAGTCCCGCACGCTGTCCTCGCCGAGCGCCAGCATCTTGGCCGGCGTGTCGGCGATGGCGAACAGCGCCCGGGTCGCCTTGTTGACGCCGGCGTCGGTCGCCTGCGCCGACAGCACGACGGCGACCAGCAGCGTGAAGGTGTTGACGCTTTCGAGCTCGCCCTTCGGCTCCGGGTCGCGCGCCTCGAAGCGTGCGAACACCTCGGCCACCTCCGCCTTGGTGAAGCGCTTCAGGGCGCGCGGGGCCTTGCGGCGCGGTGGCGCGGATGGCGGGAGAGGCTGTGCATCGGACATACATCCTCTATACTGACACCCCATGAGCGACCGCAATGTCGACATGCCGCAGACCGCGCCGCAGGCGCCCGGAAACGTGCTGTTCCGGGCGACGCTGACGCCGTACCGATCGCTGACCCCGCGCGGCTTCGCGGCGCTGATGATGGTCGTCGTCTTCACCTGCCTTGGCAGCGCGCTGCTGTTCTGGTCGATGGGCGCCTGGCCGATCGCCGCCTTTTTCGGGCTCGACATCCTTGCCATCCAGTTCGCCTTCCGCCTCAACTATCGCTCGGCCCGCGCCTGCGAGATCGTCGAGATGACGCAGGAGCACCTGACGGTGCGCCGGATCGCGCCGAACGGCCGTGCCGAGGCCTTCGATTTCAATCCCTACTGGGCCCGGCTGGAGGTCGAGCGCGTGCCGGATTGGGGCATCATCCGCATGGCGCTCGCCTCGCATGGCAGGCGGCTTGCGATCGGCGGTTTCCTCAATCCGGACGATCGCGAATCCTTCGCGACCGCCCTGACCCAGGCGCTGGCCTCCGTCCGCCACGCCTGAGGACCGCGCCGCGAAGGGGCTTGTACGCCCGCCCGGATGGGCGATAGACCGGGTTTCCTTCCCAGGCCCGCGGAGACAGCATGACCGGCAAGCACCTCTTCATCTTCGGGCTGGGCTTTTCGAGCCAGGCGCTGGCGCAGCGGGTGAAGGGCGATTACGCCTCGGTCGGCGGAACGGTCCGCACGGAAGAGAAGGCGGCGCGATTGCGCGAGGCTGGCATCGACGCACTGGTCTTCGACGGCGAGACTGCCAGCGACGCGGTGATCGCGGCGACCCGGCGGGCGACGCATGTCGTGCAGTCGATCGCGCCGGGCACGGCCGGCGATCCGGTGATCGCCCTGCTGCGCGAGGCGCTGATCGGCGCGGAAAACCTCGAATGGATCGGCTATCTCTCGACCGTCGGCGTCTATGGCGACCATGGCGGCGCCTGGGTCGACGAGGCGACCCCGCCCAATCCGCAGTCCGGCCGCTCGGTCGAGCGGGTGCGGGCCGAGACGGAGTGGCAGATCCTCGCCGAGGAACGCCACGTGCCCGTGGCGCTGTTCCGCCTGTCCGGCATCTATGGTCCCGGCCGCAACGCGCTGGTGCAGATCGCGGAGGGAACCGCGCGGCGCCTGGTCAAGCCGGGGCAGGTGTTCAACCGCATCCATGTGGCCGATATCGCGACCGCGGTGGCGGCCGGGGCGGCGCAGAAGGCTTCCGGCGTGTTTAACGTCACCGATGACGAGCCGGGTCCGCCGCAGGACGTGGTGGCCTTCGCGGCCGCGATCGCCGGCAAGCCCGTGCCGCCCGCGATCGATTTCGAGACCGCCGATCTGTCGCCGATGGCGCGGTCCTTCTATGGCGAGAACAAGCGCGTCGGCAACCAGCGCCTCGCCGCCGATCTCGGCGTGCGGCTTGCCTATCCGACCTATCGCGAGGGGATCGCCGCGCTCTGGAAGGATGGCAGTTGGCGCGGCTGATCAGCCGAACAGCCACACGCCGAGCAGGGCCAGTTGCAACAGGGCGACGAGGCCGAGGCCGGCCAGCACGCGGCGCATCAGCCGGTTGAACCGGCGGCGCTGGAGGGCGAGGTCCGCCTCGACCCGCCCGAGCGCCGCATTGGCGGCGATCTCGCTGTCGGCGACGCTGCGCCGCCAGGCGGTGACCATCGCCATCAGCCCGGCGCGATCGAG
Organism: Kaistia defluvii; assembly: GCF_026343955.1. Taxonomy (GTDB): domain Bacteria; phylum Pseudomonadota; class Alphaproteobacteria; order Rhizobiales; family Kaistiaceae; genus Kaistia; species Kaistia defluvii. The sequence continues at coordinate 17,533 of NZ_JAPKNI010000009.1, read as the reverse complement.
CCTTTCGGTCCAGACATCATCGAGCCCCAGCAGCGCGGGGTCGCCGACCGCTTCGGAGGCAACCGTCCAGGGCTTCTTGGCGGAATAGTGGAGGACGCGCGCCGCGCTGGCCGCGCTCGACAGGATCGGCTCGTAGGTTCGCAGGTAATTGTCGCGGATCGGCAGCCAGCGGACATCGTTGCCGAGCAAGGCGTTGAGGATGCCCTGGTCGCCACCGTCGAAGGAAGGCGTCGCCGGCAGGCCTTCGAACAGCGCGTTGCGTAGCGCAGGATCCGGGGAAAGCGCGAAGACGCCGGAGTTGAACACCGGAAACGGCTGGTTGCTGAGCAGGTCCGGCGCGGCGGCGAAGCCCGCCCCGTCGAACAGGTCGTCGATCGGCTGCCGCACGAGGCAGTCGCCGTCGAGATAAACCAGCCGGTCGAGCGAGACGAAGCCGAACGTCCAGAGCTTGGTCAGTGTGCGGCGAAACCGCGCCGCCATGCTTCCTTCCAGGTCCAGCTTGACGATTTCCGGCACGGCCAGCACGGCCAGGTTCGGGGCTTGAAACGCCGGCTTCCAGCCGCCAGCCGCGAGAAGCAGGATCGGCAGGTCGGTGACGGCGCGCAGCGAGCGCACCAGCACGTCCAGGCCCAGCGCATATTCCGCCGTGCCGACCAGCACATAGGCGACGCGCCTGCCGTCGCGCCGGGCGCCCGGGCCGAGGCTGTCGAGCCAGGCCGCTGCCGTGCAGTCGAGATGGGCCGCGAAGGCGAGCACGTCGTCGGTGGCGCGGGCGTCGATGGTCTCGGGGACGGCAGAGGCCACGATCGCGTGCGGCTCAGCCCCCATAGCGTTCGGCCTTGATGCTGGCGAAGGGGATTCCGGCATCGAGCGCGAAGGTCGAGGCAGCGCTGACGAAGGGGTTGGAGCCGCAGAGGAAGGTGGTTTTCGGCGGAGCCGGCAGGCTCTCCAGCGCGGCGTCCACCAGCGCGCGGTCGATCCGGCCGTGGCGGATGCCCTCGGTCGGGGCCGTCTCGCGGCTCAGCGTCGCGAACAGGCTGAAATTCGGATCCTCGGCCGCGCGGCGCAGCAGCTCGCCGCACCAGATCAGGTCCTCGCGCCGGCGGGCGGAATAGATCAGCGCCGCCGGGATTTCGGGCGCCGCTTGGGCGCGGTAGCGCAGCACCGACATCAGCGGCACCAGGCCGGAGCCGCCGGCGATCAGCAGCAGCGGGCCGCCATCTTCGGCGCGCCAGATGAAATGGCCGCCGATCGGTCCGCGGATCTCGATCTCGTCGCCGATTTCCACGACCTCATGGAAAAAGGGCGACACCTCGCCTTCGTCGATGAGGTCGATGACCAGCTCGATCTCGCCGCTGCCGTCCGGCGCCGAGCCGATCGAATAGCTGCGCTCGGCCTGGTAGCCGTCCGGTGCCGTCAAGCGCACGTCGACATGCTGGCCGGCGGTGAAGCCATGCCAGTCCGCCGGCTTCAGCCGGAAGATCTTGACGCGCGGTGTCTCGCGCGTGATCGCGACCACGGCGGCCGGCTGCCAGACCAGCCGGGCGGGCTGCGGCGCAATGTCGGGAAGGCTGCTCAAGGCGGAATCTCAATCTCCGGTAAAGCGCTGCTCGCGCCACGGGTCGCCGCGCATGTGATAGCCGCGCAGCTCCCAGAATCCAGCCTCGTCGCGCCGGGTGAACTGCAGGCCGTTCACCCATTTGGCCGATTTCCAGAAATAGAGATGCGGCACCAGCAGCCGCGCCGGGCCGCCATGGTCGGCGATCAGCGGCTTGCCCTCGAAATGCGTCGCCACCATCGCCTTGCCGCCGACCAGATCCTCGGTCGGCACATTGGTGGTGTAGCCGTCATAGGCATGCGCCAGCGTCCATTCGCTGGGCGCGGCGATGCCGGCCTCCGCCAGGATGTCGTCGACCATCACGCCGGACCAGGCGGTATTGAACTTCGACCATTTCGTCACGCAATGGATGTCGCGCGTCAGCTTCGACTGCGGCAGCCGGTTGAAGGCCTCCCAGTCCCAGCTCATCACCGGCCGGACGCCGTCCTTGAGGGTGAAGCGCCACTCGGCAAGCCCGACACGCGGCGTCGGTCCGGCCGAGAGGACGGGGAAGTCCTCGGTCAGGTACTGACCCGGCGGCAGCCTGTCGCCGACGCCGTCGGTGGGCCGCTTGCCGATGAAGCCGCGTGTCGCCATGCCTTGCTCCGATCCTGTTTCGGGCGATCCGGCATCCCGGTTCCCCGCAAAATTCCGCTCAGGCGATCGCCTCGACCGCGGCGATCAGCTTCTTGAGATCCTCCGGCCGCGACAGCCGGTGGCCGGCATCCTTGATGATCGTCAGCACCACATCGTCCTGGGCGAGCTGCGCGACAAGGTCGATCGCGACCTGCCACGGCACTTCCTCGTCGAGGACGCCCTGGATGATATGGACCGGCGCGCCGAGCGCAACCGGCCTGTGGCCGAGAAGATGGCTCTCGCCGTCGTCGATCAGTTTCCGGGTGATCAGATAGGGCTGGTCGGAATAGGCGCTGGGCTGCCGGAGCGCGCCGGTCGCCTCCATCTCGGCCCGCTCGGCCGGGGTCATGCGGGCGTGGATCAGGTCGCGCGTCATGTCGACGGCCGGCGCCAGCAGCACCAGCCCGGCGATGCGGCCGGGCGCGGCCTTGGTCATCTCCAGCGCCAGCAGCAGCGCGATCCAGCCGCCCATCGACGAGCCGACCAGGATCTGCGGTCCTTCCGCCTGGTCGAGCACGGCGCGGGCCTCTTCCAGCCACCGGGTGATGGTGCCGTCGGCAAAGTCGCCGCCCGAGCGGCCATGGCCGGAATAGTCGAAGCGGGTCAGCGCCCGGCCGGTTTCCGCCGCCCACTGGTCGAGCGCCTCGGCCTTGGAGCCCATCATGTCGGACATGAAGCCGCCGAGAAAAAGCACGCCGGGCGCCTGTCCCGGTCGCGCCAGCACGGCGATCTCGCGCGCCTCGGCACCGGTGCCGACGGGGATGGTTCGGGGTTCTGGCTGTATCAATTTCTCATCCACGACTCGAAATATGCGCCGCGCTGCGCCCGGAGGGGGCGGAATGGCGGCTTTTGGTTGACTTTCCCGGCAGCTTGGCAGAGGTTTGCCGGGCTGTCCGGGATCTTTGACCCACGTGTCCGCTTTTTGTCTCGCCTCCGAATCCGGGGCCTAGCCAAACAAGGGGACCGTACCCATTTAGTCAATCCGGCCAGATTCATTAACGTTAGAGGAGAGTGCCCCCATTCGCCGTCCGTTCAAAGCGCAGGAACCCACTAAGGATGGGCCGCGTATCAACCGCGATATTCGTGGTGTCCGTGAAGTTCAGTTGATCGGTGAAGACGGCCAGAATGTTGGCGTCACCCCGATTCAGGATGCGTTGGCTGCTGCCCAGGAAGCAGGCCTCGACCTCGTCGAGATCTCGCCGAATTCCGAGCCGCCGGTCTGCAAGATCCTTGATTTCGGCCGCTTCAAATATCAGACCCAGAAGAAGGCCAACGAGGCTCGCAAGAACCAGAAGGTCGTCGAGGTCAAAGAGATCAAGATGCGCCCCGCCATCGATGACCACGATTACGAGGTCAAGATGAAGGCGATCAAGCGCTTCTTCGAAGAGGGCGACAAGGTCAAGCTGACGCTCCGCTTCCGTGGCCGCGAAATGGCGCACCAGCATCTTGGCATGAAGCTTCTCGAGCGGGTTCGCGACGAGACGGCCGAGATCTCCAAGGTCGAGGCGGAACCGAAGCTCGAAGGCCGCCAGATGATCATGGTTCTGGCCCCGCGCTAGGCGGATACGCAGCCCGGGATCGACGTTCGCAGGGACGTCGCCCCATGGCTTTGCAGGCCTGACAAGTCGGCGGACCGGAATCATCGGCCCGCCCTTTCATCAGGACCTTGCCACGCCCATCGTCTCCCGCTATAGATCCGCCGTTTCCGAGCCGCCCGGCGCGAGGAACGTCAATTCGTTGACGATTTTCTCAGGGCATGCCGCGTCGGCTCACGAATGCTTCCATGCCGAAGCGACCATTCAGTCGCCCGTTGCAAGACGGGCGAGGGTGGTTCTCATCTCGGCAGCATGATTAAGGATGAGCAAAATGCCCAAGTTGAAGACCAAGAGCGGCGCGAAGAAGCGTTTCAAGCTCACCGGTACCGGACGCGTCAAGGCAGGCCAGGCAGGCAAGCGCCATGGCATGATCAAGCGCACCGCGAAGTTTATCCGTAATGCACGCGGCACCACCGTGCTTTCGGATGCGGATGCGAAGATCGTCAAGCAGTTCCTGAACGGCTGAACCGTCCCCCTTACCTGGAGTTTGAACCATGTCGCGAGTTAAGCGGGGCGTAACCTCCCACGCCAAGCACAAGAAGGTCCTGAAGCGCGCCAAGGGCTTCTACGGCCGTCGCAAGAATACGATCCGGACCGCCAAGGCAGCCGTCGATAAGGCCGCCCAGTACGCGTTCCGGGACCGCAAGGCCAAGAAGCGCAATTTCCGCGCTCTCTGGATCCAGCGCATCAACGCGGCCGTCCGCGAAGTTGCCGAGGGCCTGACCTACAGCCGATTTATCGATGGCCTCGCAAAGGCTGGTATCGAAGTCGACCGCAAGGTGCTGGCCGAACTGGCAATCAGCCAGCCGGCAGCCTTCAAGGCGCTGGTCGATCAGGCTCAGGGCGCGCTGCAGAAGCAGGCCGCCTGAGTTGGGCGGCCGCCTCCGGGCGGCCTCCTGCCGGACTTTCCGGGGCCGGAACGCAACCGCGCCGCCGCCGCTTGAACAGCGGCTGCGGCGTTTGGCGTGATCCGGCGAGCATTCCTCTTCGGATCGAACTGACGATGATCCGGCGCTCCACGGGCGCCCATGAGGAATGACATGTCCGATCTCGAACTTCTCGAACGCGACATCCGCGCGGCCATTGACGGCGCTTCCGACGAAGCCGCCATCGAGACCATCCGCGTCGCAGCCCTTGGCAAGAAGGGCTCCGTCTCCGAGCGGCTGAAGGGCCTCGGCGCCATGACGCCGGAAGAGCGCAAGGTCATGGGACCGGCGCTGAACGGACTTCGCGACCGTGTCGCCGAAGCCCTCACCGCCCGCCGCATCACGCTGAAGGAAGCCGGCCTCGCCGCGCGCCTCGCGTCGGAAGCGGTCGACGTCACGCTGCCGCTCCGGCCGAGCCCCATCGAGCAGGGCCGCATCCATCCGATCTCCCAGGTGATCGACGAGATCACGGCAATCTTCGGCGATCTCGGCTTCGCCATCGCCGAGGGCCCGGATGTCGAGACCGACCATTACAATTTCACCGCGCTGAATTTCCCCGTCGGCCATCCGGCGCGCGAAATGCACGACACCTTCTTCTTCAATCCGGACGAGAACGGCGACCGCCTGCTGCTTCGCACGCATACTTCGCCGGTGCAGATGCGCACCATGGAGCGCGAGAAGCCGCCGATCCGCATCATCGCGCCCGGCCGCACCTATCGCAACGACAGCGACCAGACCCACACGCCGATGTTCCACCAGGTCGAGGGCCTGGTGATCGACACGTCGAGCCATATCGGTCACCTGAAGTGGCTGCTGGAAGAGTTCTGCCGCGCCTTCTTCGAGGTCGACAAGGTCGAGATGCGCATGCGCCCGTCCTTCTTCCCCTTCACCGAGCCGTCGATGGAAGTCGACATCCGCTGCAAGCGCGTCGGTAATGAAGTGCGCTTCGGCGAGGGCGACGACTGGCTGGAAATCCTCGGCTGCGGCATGGTCCACCCCAACGTCATCCGCTTCGCCGGCCTCGATCCTGACGTCTACCAGGGCTTCGCCTTCGGCATGGGCATCGATCGCATCGCCATGCTGAAATACGGCATGCCGGACCTCAGAGCCTTCTTCGACGCCGATCAGCGCTGGCTGAATCATTACGGCTTCCGTCCGCTGGACCTGCCGACGCTCGTCGGCGGCCTGAGCTCGTAAGGAAAGACCCATGAAATTCACGCTTTCCTGGCTCAAGGAGCATCTTGAGACCACCGCCTCGCTCGACGAGATCACCGATGCGCTGACCCGCGTCGGGCTCGAGGTCGAGGGCGTCGAGGACAAGGCCAAGCTGCTCGCCCCGTTCACCATCGCCTATGTCGTCTCCGCGGTTCAGCACCCCAATGCCGACCGGCTGCGCGTCTGCATGGTCGATACCGGCTCGGGCGATCCCGTGCAGGTCGTCTGCGGCGCGCCCAACGCCCGCACCGGCATGAAGAGCGTCTTCTCGCCGGCCGGCACCTACATCCCCGGCAAGGACATCACCCTGACGGTGGGCACCATCCGCGGCGTCGAGAGCCACGGCATGCTGTGCTCGGCGGCCGAGCTGGAGCTGTCGGAAGATCATGACGGCATCATCGAACTGCCAGCCGACGCGCCGGTCGGGCAGCCCTACGCCGACTATGCCGGCCTCGGCGATCCCGTCATCGACATCGCCATCACGCCGAACCGCCCGGATTGCCTCGGCATCCACGGCGTGGCGCGCGATCTGGCGGCCGCCGGCCTTGGCACGCTGAAGGATCGCTCGGTCGCTCCGGTCGCGGGAAAATTCCCGTCGCCGGTCCGCGTCCATCTCGACTTTGGCGACACGCCGTCGCTGACGCCCGCCTTCGCGCTGCGCCTGGTGCGCGGCGTCAAGAACGGCCCCTCGCCGGAATGGCTGCAGCGCCAGCTGCGCGCCATCGGGCTCCGGCCGATCAACACGCTGGTCGACATCACCAACTTCCTGACCTTCGACCGCAATCGCCCGCTGCACGTCTTCGACGCGGCCAAGGTCAAGGGCGATCTGGTCGTGCGCCGGGCGAAGGAAGGCGAAAGCCTGCTCGCGCTCGACGGCAAGACCTATGCGCTCGACCCGTCGATCGTCGTCATCTCCGATGACAATGGCATCGAGTCGCTCGGCGGCATCATGGGCGGCGCGGCTTCCGGCTGCGACGAGAACACCGTCGACGTGCTGATCGAATCGGCGCTGTGGGACCCGCTCAACATCGCCCAGACCGGCCGCAAGCTCGGCATCAACTCGGATGCGCGCTACCGCTTCGAGCGCGGCGTCGATCCGGCCTTCATGCTGCCTGGCCTGGAGCTGGCGACCCGCCTGGTGCAGGATCTGTGCGGCGGCGAGGCGAGCGAGGTCGTGGTGTCCGGCAGCGTGCCGGAGCCGCATCTCACCATCGCCTTCCCGGTCACGGAAGTGAAGCGCCTGGCCGGCATCGATCCGGCCGAGGACGAGATCCGCAACGTTTTGACGGCGCTCGGCTTCTCCGTTTCGGGTAGCGCGCCGTCGCTGACCGTTGGCGTGCCGTCCTGGCGGCCGGATGTCCACGGCAAGGCCGATCTGGTCGAGGAAGTCATGCGCATCCTCGGCGTCGACCGCGTGCCCTCGACGCCCCTGCCGAAGTCGGACAACGTCACCAAGCCGGTCCTGACCCTGGCCCAGACCCGCACCCGCCGCGCCAAGCGCGGCCTCGCGGCGCGCGGCATGGTCGAGGCGGTGACATGGTCCTTCGTGGCGAAGCCGGTGGCCGAAGCCTTTGGCGGCGGCAAGCCGGAACTGGCGCTGGCCAATCCGATCGCGGCCGACCTGTCCGACATGCGGCCAAGCCTGCTGCCCGGCCTGCTGCTGGCCGCCCAGCGCAATGCCGATCGCGGCGTCGCCGATCTGGCCCTGTTCGAAGTCGGCCAGATCTTCCGCGGCACCAGGCCGACAGACCAGCTGACCGCGGCCACCGGCATCCGTCGCCTGAGCGCGACGGTGAACGGCGCCGGCCGCCACTGGCAGGGCAAGGCGCCGGCGGTTTCGGTGTTCGACGCCAAGGCCGACGCGCTGGCGCTGCTCGACGTGCTCGGCGCGCCGGTGGACAAGTTCCAGATCGTCGCGGGCGCGCCGTCCTGGTTCCATCCCGGCCGCTCCGGCACGATCCAGTTGGGTCCGCAGAACATCATCGGCTGGTTCGGCGAACTGCACCCCTCCGTGCTGGAGGCGCTCGACGTTTCCGGCCCGCTGGTCGGCTTCGAGATCCTGCTCGACGCCATTCCCGTGCCGCGCGCCCGTCCGACCAAGACCAAGCCGCCGCTGGAACTGGTGCCCTACCAGCCGGTAACGCGCGACTTCGCCTTCGTCGTCGATCGCAAGGTCGAGGCGGCGAAGCTGGTCAAGGCGGCGCAGGGCGCCGACAAGGCGCTGATCTCCAGCGTCTCGGTGTTCGACGTGTTCGAGGGCGCGGCGCTCGGCGCGGACAAGAAGTCGATCGCCATCGAGGTGACGCTGCGCCCGACGCAGAAGACGCTGACCGACGAAGAGATCGAGGCAGTCGCCGCCAAGATCGTCGCCCAGGTCGGCAAGGCGACGCAGGGCGTCCTGCGTTCCTGACCTGGTTGAATGCAGAAAGCCGTCCGGACCTGGTTCGGGCGGCGAGGGAGGGGCGCGCCGCCCCATGACCGTCAAGACAACCGGGCCGTCCCCCAAAATGCAAAAGGCACCGGATCTTCCCGCGGGAAGGATCCGATGCCTGGCATCGTCTGGTAGTCCGCCGCCGCCGGGGGAGGCCGGCGCGGCGGGGAAGCGAGCCTAATGCAGGCTCACCGCTTCGAGGTCGTTTTCGTGCGCGTTCATGACGACCGCGTCGCGGCTGTCGGAAATCATCAGCGGCGTGCCGCGCGCGTCGAGCAGGGCCCAGAACTTCTGGCCGGCTGCGAGTTCAGGCGCATCGGGGAACAGGTCGCGGATATTCTCGGACTGGACCGCCTTCACATAGGCGATCTGGCCGTTGCCGAGGCCCGCAAGGCTCTCGGGCGAAATGGCGATACGTGCAGACATGATATGTCTCCTCATTGAGAGCGAGAAGGACCGGCGACCTCAGTCGCGAACGCCGATCTCGATCTTGCGCACCACACGCTCCGGCGTGGGCCGGGCGAGATCGATGGCAAGTAGTCCATCTTTCAACTCCGCCGAGATGATCTCGATCCCGTCGGCCAGCACGAAGGTCTTCTGGAACTGTCGTGCCGCGATGCCGCGGTGAAGGTAGATCCGCTCCCGATCATCGGATTGGCGGCCGCGGATGACGAGCTGATTTTCTTCCACGGTGACTTCGAGTGCTTCGCGGCTGAAGCCGGCCACGGCCAGCGTGATCCGCAGGCACTCGTCGCGCGCACCGTTTTTGGTGATCCGCTCGATGTTGTAAGGCGGATATCCGTCGCCCGATGCCTTCGCGACCCGATCGAGAACCCGTTCGATCTCGTCGAATCCCAGAAGCAACGGACTGGAGAACGCGGAAACGCGCGACATCCACAAAGTCCTTTCACTAAGCGACCTTGTAACCGGACCCTCCACGAGGCATCCGACGGGAACCTTCCCGTGGTCCCAATATGGTTGTGCCGGGCCGGCGCTTCAAGAACGTCGGCAACCGATCCTTCACGGTCCCGTTGCCGCAGCCAGACGCTGAGGTTTCTCCCACGTTCCCGACCGTTCCGAGCGGAAAAGCGCGTCCAGAACCGCCATGTTCGCCAGCGCATCGTCGAGCCCGTAGAGCCACGGTCCCGTGCCACGCACCGCGCGCGAAAATGCCTCCGCCTGCAGGGCATACTGGTCGACCGGGGGGAAGGTGATGGTCTCGGCCGGCTGGCCCGGGCCGTGCAGGTCGAGCAGGATCCGCGACTTCTCGTCGGTCGGCGCAGAGAACGGCGTCTCCATCTCGATCCGCCCCTCGCTGCCGACGATGCCGACGCGCTGATAGCGGAAGGCCTGGGTCGACAGCGTCGCCGAAAATTGCCGGCCGCCACCAAAATCGGCGAGGATGGAGGTGGTGCGGTCGGTATGCATCGTGGGGTCGCGGTCGATCAGCGCCAGGACGCGCAGCGGCTCGGCGCCGAAGATCAGCCGGGCCGAGGCGATGGCGTAGCAGCCAATGTCCAGAATGGCGCCGCCACCGGTCTCTGGCCGGTTGCGGATGTTGGCCGGGTCGACGTTCAGGAAGGCGAAGAAGGTCTGTACGGCACGGATCGTGCCGATCCGGCCCGCGGCGAGGAGCTTCTGCACCTCCTGCCATTGCGGGTGGTGGCGGATCATGAAGGCCTCGCCGACCAGGATCCCGGCCGGCACGGCCTTCAGCCGCAGCGCGTCCGTGAGATCGAGCCCGATCGGCTTTTCGCACAGGACATGCTTGCCCCGGGCGGCGGCGGCGAGGGTCGTCTCGACATGCAGATGGTTGGGCAGCGCATTGTAGATCGCGTCGATCTCGGGATCGTCGATCAGTTCCTGATACGAGCCATAGGCCTTGGGAATATCGAAGGCGGCGGCGAAGTTGCGGGCATTGTCGAGGCTGCGCGACGCGACGGCGGTGACACGCGTCGACGGGCTCTTCAGCATGGCCGGCACGACCCGCTGGCGGGCGATGCGGGCGGTGCTCAGAATGCCCCAGCGCACCGGGTCGGTGGCGGGCTCGCCGGGCGGGTTGGGCATGGTGGCGTTCCTCCGTCTGCGCGGCTTCGGGGCGCTGCACCCGCGTCGCTGTGACCTGCGTCATTGCAGAAGTCGACATGCTTCGCTAGGAAAACGCAAACGCTTCCGAAATCTGAGGATTTTTTCTGTCATGACGATCCGCCTGCATCGCGGCGATCTGCCCGATCTCTCGAATTATGGCGCATCGGTCGCGATCGATACCGAGACTCTGGGGCTCAATCCGCATCGCGACCGGCTCTGTGTCGTGCAGCTGTCGCCGGGCGACGGCTCGGCCGACGTCGTGCAGATCGCGCAGGGCCAACGCGAAGCGCCGAACCTGGTCAAGCTGCTGACCGATCCCGGCGTCACCAAGATCTTCCATTTTGCCCGCTTCGACGTCGCCGTGCTTGGTCATGCCTTCGGCATCACCGTCAATCCGGTCTATTGCACCAAGATCGCCTCGCGCCTGACCCGTACCTATACCGACCGGCACGGCCTGAAGGATCTGGTCAAGGAACTGCTCGACGTCGATCTGTCGAAGCAGCAGCAGAGTTCCGACTGGGCGGCGCAGAAGCTGACGGAGGCGCAGCTTGCCTATGCCGCCTCCGATGTCTTGTATCTGCATGGCCTGAAGACCCGGCTCGACGAGCGCCTGGCGCGCGAGAACAGGACGGAGCTGGCCGAGGCCTGCTTCCGCTTCCTGCCGACGCGCGCGGCGCTCGACCTTGCAGGCTGGCCGGAACAGGATATCTTCGCGCATTCCTGAACGCAGGGCGACGTTGCGTCGCGCCTTGGTTTGCGCCGTCGGATATCCATATGGTGTCGCAGGCTCGCTGCGGCGGGGAAGCGATGAAAGAGCGGAGAGTGCATGAGCGCGTCGACTGACCCGACCTGGTCAGCAGGAGGCCCTGGCCGATATGTGGACGCCCGCCCGGGCGTCGACACACGCTATCGCGCGGCCATGCGCCACAGCCGCTTCGTGCGCATCCTCAAGATCGCCCTGCCCACCGTCAGCGTGCTGGTCGCCGGCGCCTTCTTCGTCTTCACCTATTTCGTGCCGAGCCTGCCGGAGGGCGTCTCGTTCGGCTCGATCGACGTGACCAACAACGCCGTTGTGATGGAAAACCCGCATGTCTCGGGCTTCACCAACAATGGCCGCGCCTATGAGCTCAAGGCCGACCGGGCCGAGCAGTCGCTGAAGGATACCAAGGTCGTCACGCTGCAGAAGATCGGCGCCACCATCGGCATGGACGATGCCGGCGGCACGGCCAAGGTCGTGGCGACCACTGGCACCTATTATGCCGACAAGCAGCGCCTGTACCTCGACAAGGCGATCACGTTGTCGACCTCGACCGGCATTGCCGGCACGCTGCAGAACGCCGACATCGACATGAAGGCCGGCACCATGCGCTCCGACCAGCCGATCGACTTCACCGCCCAGGGAAGCCGCATCCAGGCCAACAGCGTCGAAGTTCAGGATCGCGGCAAGCGCGTTCTGTTCAGAAATGGGGTAAAGGTGACATACTCTGCCCCTGCCGACTCGCCTTCCCCGCAGCCCGCCGCACCTTCGGTGATCGAATGACAAAACTGTCCCACCGCCTCGTCTTTGCACTCGCCTTCCTGCCGATGGCGCTTGGCGCTGTCGAAGCCCGGGCGCAGTCGTCCGCCGATCTGTTCAAGGGTTTCCAGACCGGCCAGAAGGGCCCGGTCAATGTCGAGGCGGATTCGCTCGACGTGGTGGAAAAGGACGGGCAGCGGATCTCCACCTTCACCGGCAACGTCACCGTCACGCGCGGCGACAGCGTGCTGAAGGCCGGCAAGATCTCGATCTTCTCGGCCGGTTCGAAGACGGCGCCCAAGGATGCCAAGGCTGCGGATGCCAAGGCGACGGACGCGGCCGATGCAAAGCCTGCCGCCAAGGAGGCATCGCAGCTCGAAGGCAGCCTTCCCGGCGCCGGCAGCTTCACCCGCATCGAGGCGAGCGGCAAGGTCTACGTCAATTCCGGCGCCCAGACCGCGACCGGCGACACCGCCGTCGTCGACATGGTCGGCAAGCTCGTCACCCTTTCGGGCAATGTCGTGCTGAGCCAGGGCCCCAACGTCATCACCGGCAACAAGCTGACCTGGGACATGACCACCGGCCGCGCCCGCGTCGACCAGAAGCCGGGCGCCCGGATTCGCGGCATCTTCACGCCGGGTTCGGCGCCGGGCAAGACGCCCTAGCCGTCGCGTAGCGCCATCGGGCGGCCGTGTCGCGGCGGCCCGATGCGGGGCGTCGCTGGACGCCGGAATCCCGCAGGGATCGTCCCGATGACAAACAGCAGCCGGCAGCGCCGGGGCATCGAACGGAGCGCCGGACATTTTTTCGAGCCTATTCAAGCGCCGGGGACCGGCAACGGCCGATCTTGCCGCCATGCGCGCCGCCGAGCCGCAAGTCACCCGCTATGCCCAGGACGCCGGCGGTCCCGGCTGGCTCGTCGCCCATGGCATCGGCAAGAGCTACCGCCGCCGCCGCGTCGTCAATTCGGCCAGTCTCGCCGTGGCGCGGGGTGAGGCGGTCGGCCTGCTCGGCCCCAATGGCGCCGGCAAGACGACGATCTTCTACATGATCACCGGCCTGGTGCAGGCCGATCACGGCCGCATCGAACTGGACGGCAACGACGTCACAAACCTGCCCATGTATCGCCGCGCGCGCCTCGGCATCGGCTATTTGCCGCAGGAAACCTCGATCTTTCGCGGCATGACGGTCGAGCAGAACATCATGGCCGTGCTCGAGGTTGTCGAGCCCGACCGCCACAAGCGCGAGGAAGAACTCGATTCGTTGCTGGCGGAGTTCCACATCAGCCATCTGCGCAAGTCGCCGGCCATCGCGCTGTCCGGTGGCGAGCGCCGGCGCTGCGAAATCGCCCGCGCGCTGGCCAGCCGCCCGGCCTTCATGCTGCTCGACGAGCCCTTTGCCGGCATCGATCCGATCGCGGTCGGCGACATTCAGACGCTGGTCCGCCACCTGACCCAGCGCGGCATCGGCGTGCTGATCACCGACCACAATGTGCGCGAGACGCTGGGTCTGATCGACCGCGCCTACATTATCCACGCCGGCGAGGTGCTGATGGAAGGCCGGCCGGAGGATATCGTTGCCAGCCCGGACGTGCGACGGCTCTATCTCGGAGAGCAGTTTACGCTTTGAAGCCGGCGCGGCTTGCGATACGAATGGATGAACCAAGCAAGTCTTGGGCCACCGGGCGGGACGGTCCGTGGCCATAGGGCAAAAAGCCTTGGACCACATCCGGGATTCGCTGCCGAAGAATGGCTCTCTCACAAAAACTCCTGCTTCGGCAGAGCCAGTCCCTGGTGATGACACCGCAGCTGATGCAGGCCATCAAGCTGCTCCAGCTTTCCAATCTGGACCTCGTCGCCTATGTCGATGCCGAACTCGAGCGCAATCCGCTGCTCGAGCGCGACGAGCGTGACGACAGCGCCGGCATCGCGTTGCCGGTCGAGGGCGCGTCGGACGCGGCCGAGGATCGCGACATCGCCGGCGATGTCGCCGACGACCGGCCGGACTGGCTGGAGACCCGGCTGGAGGTCTCGCCCGACGCGATCGCCGAGCGGCTCGATACCGACCTCGCCAATGTCTTTCCCGACGACCATGGCGCCCCGGCGGGCGAGGGCGCGGCCATGCCGGCCCCCGATCCCTGGGCGACCCCGTCCGATCGCCATTCGGTCAGCAGCGACGATTACAACCTCGAGGCCTTCGTCGCCGAGGAGAAGTCGCTGGCCGGCGCGCTGGGCGACCAGCTCGGCCTCGCCGTCACCGACCCCGGCCTGCGGCTGATCGGCCAGGCGCTGATCGACGAGGTCGACGAGGCCGGCTACATGCGCGGCAGCCTGGAGGCCGTCGCGACCCGCCTGGGCGCGCCGCTGGCGCTGGTCGAGCAGGTCCTGGCCGTGCTGCAGACCTTCGAGCCGACGGGCGTCTGTGCGCGGGATCTGGCCGATTGCCTGGCCATCCAGCTGCGCGAAGGTGGCCGCTACGACCCCGCCATGGCGATTCTGCTCGCCCATCTCGATCTTGTCGCCCGTCGCGATCACGCCGCGCTGAGGCGGCTTTGCGGCGTCGACGACGAGGACCTGGCCGAGATGCTGCGCGAATTGCGCGCCCTCAACCCCAAGCCCGGCAGCGCCTTCGGCTCGGCGCCGATCCATCCCGTGGTGCCGGACGTGGTGGTGCGCGCCGCGCCGGATGGCAGCTGGCGCATCGAGCTCAATACCGACACGCTGCCGCGCGTGCTGGTCAACCAGAGCTACTACGCCAATGTCGCGCGCCATTCGAAGGGCGAGGACCGCACCTATCTGAGCGAGTGCCTGCAGACGGCCAACTGGCTGGTGAAGAGCCTCGACCAGCGGGCCAAGACGATCCTGAAGGTGGCGACCGAGATCGTGCGCCAGCAGGACGCGTTCCTGGCCCAGGGCGTGGCGCATCTGCGGCCGCTCAACCTGAAGACCGTGGCCGAGGCGATCGCCATGCACGAATCGACGGTCTCGCGCGTCACCTCGAACAAGTACATGGCGACGCCGCGCGGCGTGTTTGAACTGAAATATTTCTTCACGGCCTCGATCGCTTCGTCCGAGGGCGGCGAGGCGCACTCGGCCGAGGCGGTCCGCCACCGCATCAAGGCGCTGATCGACGGCGAGACACCGGATGATGTTCTTTCCGACGATACACTCGTCAAGATGCTGCGTGATTCCGGCATCGACATTGCGCGGCGCACCGTCGCCAAGTACCGCGAAGCGTTGCGGATTCCCTCCTCCGTTCAGCGCCGCCGGGAAAAGCAAGCCCTTCTGGCGACTTAAAGTTTAGGCGTCTGCCCCTTGCCTTGCGGGCGCAGAAGGACCAGCTTCAACACAGGGAGATTGCTTGCCGGGCCGCCTTTCTTGACTTCCCGGCATGCTGTCCCTAGAAGGGCGCGGCGCCAACGGCAGCCGAGGCCTCTGAGCCGGGAGGAAATCGGCTCGAAGTCGGCAGGCCTTGGTGACGCCGGAACGCGACGTGCCCGACGGGGCTGCTTCACGCGATTGCGCGAGGGAGCTTCGGTTCGCAACGACGACCAAGGGGTACGAGAAATCCATGTCTCTGCGCATCTCCGGTAAGAATATCGAAATCAGCGACGCCTACCGCACGCATGTGGAAGGCCGCGTTGGTGACGCGATCGGCAAATATTTCGCCGGCGGCTTCTCGGGCCGTGTCGTCTTGGAGCGTGATGGAACCGGCTATCGCGTTGACTGTGCCCTGCATCTCGACAGTGGAGCGGACCTGCACGCCGAGGGGCGCGGGCACGAGATCTACCCGACCTTTGACCAGGCCGCGGAGCGGATCGAAAAGCAGTTGCGGCGCTACAAGCGCAAGCTGAAGGACCATCATCCGCGCAATGGCGCGCAGGATATCGAGGCCAACTACACCGTGCTGGCGGCAACGCCGGACGAGGACGAGGAACTGGCGGCCGACTACAACCCCATGGTCATCGCCGAGGAAACGAAGGCCCTGCGGACCATGTCGGTGTCCGGCGCCGTGATGGCGATGGATCTGGCACAGTCGCAGGTCGTGGTATTCCGGCATGCCGGGCATGGTGGCGTGAATATCGTCTACCGCCGGCGCGACGGCAATATTGGGTGGATCGACCCGGCCCAGGCCGGCAAAGGGGATTCCGTCGTCAGCTAATTCCGCGTAAACTCGGAATGGAATTTCGGCGCGCTCGGGGAGTGCGCCGAAACGACGGGTCTTGAAGGTTTGAACCGAGGCATTTTTGAACCAAGTCATGGACCTCAGTGATCTCATCAGCCTGGACGCCATCGTCCCGGCCCTGAAAGCCAATGGCAAGAAGCAGGCTCTTCAGGAACTGGCCGAAAAGGCTGCGAAACTGACCGGTCTCGACGAACGGCAGATCTTCGACACCCTGCTGCAACGCGAACGCCTGGGCTCGACCGGCGTCGGCAACGGCATTGCGATTCCGCATGGCAAGCTGCCGCAACTGACGCGGATCCATGGCGTGTTCGCCCGCCTTCCCAAGCCGATCGATTTCGAATCACTCGACGATCAGCCCGTCGATCTGATCTTCCTGCTGCTGGCGCCGGAAAATGCCGGAGCCGACCATTTGAAGGCGCTGGCCCGCATCGCGCGCCTTCTGCGCGAGCCGGGGCTCGCCAACAAGCTGCGCGCCTCCAGCGACCAGTCGGCGCTGTTTGCCGTGCTCACCGAGAGCGCCGCCGCCGCGCCCGTCAGCGCGTCGGGCTGACTTCCGGCGGCGATTGCGCCGCGAAGGCTGACGAAACGCAAAAACTCAGGCTAGACTGGCTGCGGCATGGGCATCGGGCGCATGCACGGGGCCTTTGCAATGAAGATCGCGCATCCACTCGTCCTCCTGCTGGTGCTGCTGCTTTCCGGCGCCGGGCTGGGCACGGCCCAGGCCGGGCCGACGCTGGAAGAGGCGTTTCGCGGCGAGGCGACGGGAGTCGGCCGCTTCAAGAGCCAGTTGGCCGGGGTCGATCGCGGCTTCGTCGTCACCACCAAGGGACGCAGCGCCGGCGGCAAGTTCGTGCTCGACCAGGTCTTCCGCTTCGACAATGGCGCGCTCGACCGCCGCACCTGGCATTTCCGCAAGACCGGTCCCAACACCTATGTCGGCACGCGCGACGATGTCGTCGGCACGGCCAAGGTCGTGGTGGGCGAGGACGCCATCCGCATGTCCTACGACCTGATCACACGCGGCAGGAATGGCAGCAAGCTGCAGCTGCATTTCGAGGATACGATCCGCCGCACCGGCCGAGACAGCATCGTCAACAAGGGCGTCATCTCGATGCTCGGCATGACGGTCGGCTCGGTCGACGTCGCCTTCCAGCGCCAGAAGGGCCTGCGCAAGCGCAGCCGCGCCGAAGAACTGGCCCGCCAGTAGCTCCCCGCCCCGCCTTTCTCTAGGGTCCGGACTCAATTGAGCCAGTAGGCGCGGATTGCGGCCAGGAGCACGCCGGAGAGGTAGTTTCTGGCCAGCTTGTCGTATCGGGTGGCGACGCGGCGGAAGTCCTTGAGCCT
>NZ_JAPKNI010000008.1 GCF_026343955.1 Kaistia defluvii | reverse complement strand
GCCCCGTCGCCATGGTTTCCAGAGGCGCGCGCCCGTCCGCGGCCTTCGGCGCCACACCTGCCCAATCCGTCTGCATGCCCGTCTCGCGCCTTGCGCGGATCGAACTCCCGTTCCATCGTGAAAGTCCCCCAAAGCCGAGGCCCCTCATGTCGGTCGATACCCAAGGCACCGATCTCGTCCAGCTGGTGGCGCTGCTCGGCGCGGCCGTGATCGCGGTCCCCATTTCCAAGCGGCTCGGCCTCGGCACGGTGCTCGGCTATCTCGCCGCCGGCCTGGTGATCGGCCCCTACGGGCTGAAGCTGTTCACCGACCCGCAGTCGATCCTGCATGTCGCCGAGCTCGGCGTGGTGCTGTTCCTGTTCATCATCGGGCTGGAGATGCGGCCATCGCGGCTGTGGAGCCTGCGCGGCGAGATCTTTGGGCTCGGCCTGGCGCAGGTGGTCGCGTGCAGCGCGCTGCTCACGGGCCTCGGCATCGTCGCCGGCTTCCCGCCCGCCGTGGCCTTCATCGCCGGCATGGGCTTCGTGCTCTCCTCCACCGCCATCGTCATGCAGATCCTGGAAGAGCGCGGCGACACGGCGACGCCGCCCGGGCAGCGCGTCATCTCGATCCTGCTGCTGGAGGACCTTGCCATCGTGCCGATGCTGGCGATCGTCGCCCTGCTCGGCACGCATGGATCGGACGGCGAGGCGCAGTCGCGCTGGATCTCGATCCTGATCGCCCTCGCCTCGCTGGCCGCCCTGATCGCGGCCGGGCGCTGGCTGCTCAATCCGATGTTCCGCATCCTGGCCAATGTCCAGGCGCGCGAGGTGATGACGGCGGCGGCGCTGCTGGTCGTGCTCGGCGCGGCGCTGGCCATGCAGATCGGCGGCCTGTCGATGGCGATGGGCGCCTTCCTCGCCGGCGTGCTGCTGTCGGAATCGAGCTTCCGCCACCAGCTTGAGGCGGATATCGAGCCCTTCCGCGGCATCCTGCTCGGCCTGTTCTTCCTCAGCGTCGGCATGTCGCTCGATCTCGGCGTCATCGCCCGGCACTGGCAGATGATCGCGATCGGCGTCGTCGCCTACATGGCGCTGAAGGCGGCCGGCATCTACGTCGTGGCGCGCGTGCTCAAGGCCGACCACGCCGAGGCGATGGCGCGCGCCGCCATGCTCGCCCAGGGCGGCGAGTTCGCCTTCGTGCTCTATGCCGCGGCAACCGCCGGCGGGGTATTCACCGGCGAGGTCAACGCCATGCTGACCGCCACCGTCATCATCTCGATGGCGCTGACGCCGATGGCGGTGCTGTCGCTGAAGTGGCTGCTGCCCCCGGCGACGCCCGAGCAGATCGAGGAGGATTTCGACGGCGCCGGCGGACGGGTGCTGATGATCGGCTTCGGCCGCTTCGGCCAGATCTCGGCGCAGTTCCTGCTGGCGGAAGGCGTCGACGTTACGGCGATCGACTCGGACGCCGAGATGATCCGCGCCGCTTCGCGCTTCGGCTTCAAGGTCTATTTCGGCGACGGCACCCGGCTCGACGTGCTGCACGCCGCCGGCATCGAGCGGGCGCAGATCGTGGCGATCTGCACCGACAAGCCGGAGGTGACGGACAAGATCGTCGAACTCATCCAGTCGGAATTCCCGTTCGTGCAGCTCTATGTCCGCGCCTATGACCGCGGCCATACGCTGCGGCTGCTCAAGAAGGGCGTGACCTACCAGATGCGCGAGACGCTGGAATCGGCCTTCACCTTCGGCGCCTCGGCGCTGGAAGGCCTGGGCGTCGCGCCCGAGCGGATCGAATCGATCTCGGAAAGCCTGCGCAGCCGCGACGCGGCGCGCCTCGCGGCGCAGCAGGCCGGCGGCCTTCTGTCGGCCGGGCGCGACCTGTTCGTCACCAAGGCGTTCAAGCCGGAACCCGAGCCGCTGACGGTGCCGAAGCGCGAGGCGAAGGCGCTCAACAAGGAGGCCGAGACGGCCACGGCCGAGCCCGTCGACTGAGCGGGCTTCCGGAAAAACAGAAAGGGCCGGGAATGCTTCCCGGCCCTTTTTATGTCTGTCGCAAGTGGGGCTTCACCTGTCCCCGAGGGATGCCTTCCCGGGAAGGCCTTCCAAGTGAACCGCGAAGAACCTTCCCTCCAGCGCTCAGCTCTTTTCCTGCGGACCGACGCGAACGATCAGGCTGGTGCCGTTGGAGAAGTATTTCTGCGAGGCCTGCTTGACCTCGTCGAGCGTCACCGCGTCCACCATGTCGTTGCGCTTGTTGATGTAGTCGATGCCGAGATCGTCGAGCTGGATGCCGAGCAACTGGCGGGCGATCTTGGACGAGGAATCGAAGCGCAGCGCGTAGGAGCCGGTCAGGAAGCTCTTCGCCTTGGCGAGTTCCTCGTCGGTCGGGCCGTCCTTGGCCATCCGGGCCATCTCGCTCTTGATCAGCTCCACCGTTTCATCCGCACGATCGGCGCGGGTGGCGGTGTTGCCGGAGATGGCGGCGGAGTGACGGAACGGCAGCATCATGGTCCCGACCGAATAGGCCAGGCCACGGCGCTCGCGCACCTCTTCATAAAGACGGGACGAGAAGGTGCCGCCGCCCAATATGTGGTTGGCGACGAAGGCGGCCATGAAATCCGGCGCGTCGCGGCGCGGGCCCGGGCCGCCAAAGGTGATCACCGTCTGCGGGTTCGGCATATCGACTTCCGCCGTGCCGCCCTTGGGGACCGTGTCGGGAATGTCGGTCAGCTTGCCCTTGGCGGGCAGCGGCCCGAAAACCTGGTCGAGCATGGCGCCGACGCTCTTGGCGTCAATGGCGCCCACGACCGCGACCTTCAGATTGTCACGGGCAAAGATCCGCTCGCGATAGTTCTTCAGATCCTCGGCCGATATGGCGGCGATGCTCTCGACCGTCCCTTCCGGAGGCTGGGCGTAGGGATGGCCAGGATAGGCCGTGGCACGGATCGTGGCGCTGGCGACCGAATCCGGGTCCTTCTTGGCCTCGTTGATGCTCACCTGGATCTGGGCGCGAATGCGCTCGATCGGCTCGGCGTCGAAACGCGGCTTCTGCAGCGACAGGGCCAGCATGGAGAAGGCCTCGTCCTTGTTCTCCGCCAGCGTCTTCAGCGTGCCGAAAAAGTCATCGCGGCCGGCGTCGAAGGAGAGCCCGATCGACAGGTCGCTGAGCTTGGCCTGGAACGCCTTGCTGTCCAGGTCGCCGGCGCCCTCGTCGAGCAGGCCGGAGAGCATGTTGGCGAGGCCGGGCCGGTCGGCCGGATCCTGCGAGGTGCCGCCGGAAAAGGCGAAGTTCACCGCGACGATCGGCACCGCATAATCTTCCACCAGCCATGCCTCGATGCCGCCGGGGCTGATCACACGCTGGATCTCGATTGCCTGGCTCGCGGGCGCCAGCATCACCAGGCCGACGAAAGCGAGGCCGAGCCGTGCCAGTAGGTTTGCCATCATATGTTTCCTCTGACGATCAGCTGCGGCCATCGGCCGGCGCTGGCAAAAGGGTGCCCGTGACCGAGCGGCGCTTGTCGAGATATTTCGCGGCGACCTGCGAGACGTCGGAAAGCGTCACCGCATCGATGCGACGGGCCCAATCCTGCACGTCGGAGAGAGACTGCCCTGCCACCATGGCGGAGCCGAAGATCCGGGCGAGCGAGGACTGGCTGTCCTGGCTGTAGATCGTCGAGGCACGCGTGCGCTTCTTGGCCAAGGCCAGTTCCTCGGCCGTGATGCCATGCTCGCGCACGTCGGCCAGCACCGCATCGACCGCGGTGCTCAGCTTGTCGAGCGGGACGTCGCCGCGCGGCGTCGCATAGAAGCCGAGCCGGCCATAATCGAGGCCATCGCCGGAGTAATAGGCGCCGGCTCCCGAAGCGATCGCCTGCTCGACCACCAGGCTGCGATAGAGCCGGCTGGTGGCGCCGCTGCCGATCACGTCGGCCAGGATATCCAGCGCCTCGGCTTCGCCCGGCTTTCCCGAAACATAGGACGGCGCGAGGTAGATCTGGTTCCACGACGGCTGGCTCACCCGCTGGTCGCGCAGCACGAGCGAACGTTCGGTCAGGGGCTGGGGCTCCAGCGGCCGCTTGCGGGCAGCCGGCTCCGAACGACGCGGCAGCTTGCCATAGGTATCCTCGGCGAGCTTCTTCACTTCGTCGGCCGTAACGTCTCCGGCAACCACCAGGATCGCGTTGTTCGGCGTGTAGTAGCGCTCATACTGAGCGACGGCGTCCTCGCGCGTCAGCCCGGCCATCTCGTGCTCCCAGCCGATGATCGGGATGCCATAGGGATGGTTCTGGAACAGTGCCGCGTTCATCGCCTCGCTGAGCTGGGCGGCCGGATTGTTGTCCGTGCGCATGCGCCGCTCTTCCAGGATAACGTCGCGCTCGGGCAGCACGACCGCGTCGGTCAGCTGCAGGCCCTCCATGCGATCGGCCTCGAAGCCCATCACCATGCCGAGCTGCTCCTTGGCGACCGTCTGGAAATAGGCGGTCGAGTCGGCCGTGGTGAAGGCATTCTCGACGCCGCCGACCTCGGAGACCTTGGCCGAGAATTCGCCGGCCGGATGGTTCTTGGTTCCCTTGAACATCAGATGCTCGAGGAAGTGGGCGATGCCGGATTTGCCCGCCGGATCGTCCGCCGCGCCGATCTTGTACCAGACCATATGGGTGACGATCGGGGCGCGATGATCGGGGATCACCACGACCTCCATGCCATTCGCAAGCTTGAACGTGCTGGCGTCCGGCGCGATGCGCGGAAGCTGGCTCGTCTCGGCTTGCGCCGGCGTCGCGGTCTTCTCTGCCGCGTAGGCGGGGACTGCCATGCCGATCGTTACGGCAATGAACAGGGCGGCTGGTCCGCGCTTTAGCGCAGCCAGATTCGACTGGAGAATAGAGGCCATTGACCCTCGATTTGCTCGGCGTGCCACTTGAGGGTCAAGCTATGCGGCAGCTGTGGCTAGATTGCGACTTTAATGTCGCAATCAAACATTAAATTTCAGAAAGATAAGCTGACTGTCCCCAGCCTGGCGCGTCTCGATCCGTTCAAGGCCCGGAATATCGGCGATCTGGGCCTTGGCTTCTTCCTCGATCACGACGAGCGCGCCGGGGGCCAGCCAGCCGCCTTCGACAGCGGATTGCAGCGCCGCCTCGCCAAGGCCACGGCCATAGGGCGGGTCGGCGAAGACAAGCTGGAAGGGATCGACGGTGCCAGCCGGTCCGAGTTTGGTCGCGTCGCGGCGCAGCAGCTTGGTCCGGCCCGTCAGGCCGAACGCCTCGATATTGTCGCGGATCAGGCCGCGCGCCTCGACGCCTTCCTCAACGAAGATAGCGTAGCGCGCGCCGCGCGAGATCGCCTCGAGCCCGAGCGCGCCGGTGCCGGCGAAGAGATCGAGCACGCGGGCATCGACCACGACGTCGTCATAGGCGTGCGCGAGCACGTTGAAGAGACTTTCGCGCAGTCTGTCGGCCGTCGGCCTTATCGTCTGCGTACGCGGGGCCGCGAGCGAGCGGCCCCGAAACTCACCGGCGACGATCCGCACGACCCGTACCACCCGACCTGCTGCCTGAACCACCCGAACCCGAAGGCTTGCCACCGCCGCCGCCGGAAGGCTTGCCGCCCCGGCCGCCGCGCGGCCTGTCGCCGTCCGGATTGCGGCCCGTCACCGGGCGCTTGTCGAACGAGCGTCCCGGCTTGCCGCCGGCCTTCGCGCCGCCGCCCGTCTTGGGCGCGCCGCCGGAACTGGGACGGCCACCGCTCTTGACCACGCCGCCGCGCGGACCGCGCGCGGGCCGGTCGCCATCGGGATTGCGGCCGGTGACCGGCCGCGCATTGCGGAGGCTGCCCTCGAAACGGCGGCCATCCTGGAACTCGCGCTTGTCGCCGCCCTCGGCGGCAGGCTCGCCACGGCCCCTGCCCCGGGCCGCACCGCGATGCGACGTCCGCTGCGGAGCCTCGCCCTCGGCACCGCGTTCACCACGGCCACGCCGGCCCTCGCCACGCGGCGCACGGCTTTCGGCGGGACGCTCGTCCCGGCCACGGCGCGCTTCGCCGCGCGGGGCACGACCCTCCGCCGGGCGCTCGTCACGACCACGGCGGCCTTCGCCACGCGGGGCGCGGCCTTCGGCCGGGCGCTCGTCGCGGTTTCGGCGCGCTTCGGAGACGGGACGACCGCCACGACGCTCGCCGGTCTCGGCTTCCTCAACGCGGCGCGGATCGACGCGAACCGGGCGTTCGCTGGTCGGCTTGACCTGGGCGAGCGGCTTGATCGGGCCACGGCGGATGGTCCGGCCGCCGGACTTGCGATTGCTGCGGCGGGCGGCTTCCTCTTCCTCGCGCAGGGGCGCGTCGAAATCGGCGCCGGATTCCTGCGCCAGCTTTTCGCCAAGCTGGTCACGCAGGACGCGGCCCTTGATCTCGACGGCTTCGCCCTCCGGCAGGTCGCCGAGCTGGAACGGGCCGTAGGAGATGCGGATCAGGCGGTTCACGTCGAGACCGATGCTCGAAAGCACCTTCTTCACTTCGCGGTTCTTGCCTTCGCGCAGACCGATCGTCGCCCAGATGTTGGAACCCTGGATGCGGTCGAGAATGCCTTCGATGGCGCCATACATCACGCCGTCGATCGACACGCCGTCCTTCAGCTTGTCGAGATCGGGCTGCAGGATATCGCCCCAGGCGCGGACGCGGTAACGCCGCATCCAGCCGGTCGAGGGCAGCTCCAGCACACGGGCCAGGCCGCCATCATTGGTAAGAAGCAGCAGCCCCTCGGTGTTGATGTCGAGGCGGCCGATGGCGATGACGCGCGGCAGATGTTCCGGCAGCGCGTCGAACACGGTCGGGCGGCCCTCCGGATCATGCGCTGTCGTCACCAGGCCCTTCGGCTTGTGGTAGAGCCACAGCCGCGTGCGTTCCTTGGTGGGCAG
Source organism: Kaistia defluvii (assembly GCF_026343955.1). GTDB lineage: Bacteria > Pseudomonadota > Alphaproteobacteria > Rhizobiales > Kaistiaceae > Kaistia > Kaistia defluvii. The sequence goes on along the minus strand of NZ_JAPKNI010000008.1, from coordinate 178,284 downwards.
CGGCTCGTCATCGACCGTGACGCGGTCGTGCGGGCCGACATTCACGGCCGGGCTGGTCAGGACGCGGCCATTGATGGCGACGCGTCCCTCTTCGATCAGTCTCTCAGCGTCCCGGCGCGAGCAGAGTCCGGCGCGCGCCAATACCTTGGCGATGCGGTCGTGCTCGGCGTCGTCTTGCGCGGGGCTGTCCTTCGTGCGTTTCTGCGGCGGCTTCATCTATCCATCCTTGAAACGGTTCCTTAGAGCATTTTGCGGCCGGGTGGATACGGCTTCGTGCAAACAAAATGCGACAGGACGAAAATGGGTGGTCAATTCGAGCCATGCGAGCGGAAATGAGGGGCGGCGCACCCTCCTTCATGAGCCTGGCGCTGGCCGAGGCGCGCAAGGCGGCGGCGCGCGGCGAGGTGCCGATCGGCGCGGTGATCGTGCGCGACGGCGTGGTGCTGGCCGCCGACGGCAACCGCACGCTCGAACTCAACGACCCGACCGCCCATGCCGAAACGCTGGCGATCCGCGCCGCCTGCGGGGCGCTGCAATCGCAGCGGCTGCCGGATTGCGATCTCTATGTGACGCTGGAGCCCTGCCCGATGTGCGCGGCGGCGATCTCCTTCGCCCGCATCCGCCGGCTTTATTATGCCGCGCCCGACCCCAAGGGCGGCGCGGTCGAGAGCGGCGTGCGCTTCTACAGCCAGCCGACCTGCCACCACGCGCCGGACGTCTATGGCGGCATCGCCGAGAGCGAATCGGCCGGGATGCTGCGGGATTTCTTCCGCGAGCGGCGCTAGGACGCCGGCCGGCCCGCATCAGGCGTGGCGGATCGGGGTGCCGGGACGCCTGCTCTGGTCTCCAGGAAAACAAGGAAAAGAAAGGCGGGAGTCTCCGGCCTCCGCCATCGCGTCGGTTCCGAGCGGGGACGGCATGCGGAGGTCAGAAGCAGCTGACGTTACGGATAGCGACGTTCCCTGTTTCCTGACAGTATGGGTGGCATAGGGGGGCGAGCCGTCTAGATGCGGAGGGAAACCGTGCTCGCCAAGGAACTCAGCGTCCGCCTGACCAGCTGGATGCCCAACAACTATTCCGAAGCCAGGAACCATGATCACGAACTGGAGTGGTATCTCTGGTTCGAGGGTCGGGAAGCCTTCCGGCTGTTCGACAAGGGTCCCAGCGACCTCATACCTGCCCATGGCTATTTCGGCGACCAGATCCAGCCGATGATCTACCCGCGCGTCGTCAACAACCGCTTCAAGGTGCGGCTGGTGGCGATCGAGCGCGACGGGCCGCAATGGCTGGACCCCGACGACCGCGCCAAGGACGATCTATGGATCGACCTCGACCAGGTCGGCCCCTATTCGACCTGGACCATCGTCGCAAGGGGCTCCGATACCGACCTCAACGTCCAGGTCTCGTTCGACATCGTCTCGCTCGACTATGTCAACGCGCCGGAAATCCCCGCCCCCGAAGACCCCGGCATCGAGGACACGTCGAACTTCCCGTTCCCCTGGGGCGATGAGATCAAGGTCTTCGAGCATGATCTGGGGCTGGGAAGGCAGGCGCGGCTCGATCTGGCCGACAGCCGGCGTGTGTCGCGGCGTAATCTCTGGACGATCGTCCCCGGCAATCCGGGCAGGCTCAAGCAGTCCACCCAGGACCTCTATCGCTTCGGCGTCGCCGATATCGGCATCGCCAACGACACAATGAGCAGCCTGTATCTGCCGAAGCCGGCCGAGGGGCGCTATTCGATCACGGTCTACGACCATGATTTTGGGGACCCGCGCTTTGCCCAGGGCGCCAAGCGCACGCTCAGTTCGCCGGGGCTCTACAAACTGTCCGATTTCGGACTCGGCGACCGGGTCTCCTCGGTCGAGGTGGCCCACACCTACCCGAAGACCAATCCGCCCAGGCCGCCAAACTGAGGCTGGGACGGCGAAACAAGAAAGGCGTGGCTTCGGCCGCGCCCCGCCGATCCCTGGAGGCGCTCAGCCCACTTTTTCAGCCAGCCACGTCTTGATCAGCGATTGATAGGGCACGTCGCGTTTGTTCGCTTCGGCCTTGATGCGGTCAAGAATGCTGACCGGCAATCGCAGCGAAATCGATGTCGTCGTCGGCTTCAGATTCGGCAGGACGACGCGTGCCGCCTGGGCCCAGTCGACAAAGTCCGCCGTGTCATGGCTCTCCCAAAAGGCACGCTCTTCCGCCTCGTCCTTGAAGGCCGGAATGGGCTCAAGCTTCCTGTTCATAGCGGCGCCTTTCCCTTTCGCTCATGTCGCGGGCAGAAATGACCCGGATCAGCGTCCCACCTCCCCGCAGTGTGAAGGTGATCTGCAACCTGCGACCCGAATGGGTGACACCCAGCGCATGGAGCCGCACCTCGTCTTGGCTGTGCGCGGGATCGCCAACGACCAGAAGCGGCTGGTTGAAGAACACTTCCTCGGCCTCGGAGCCAGAAACGCCGTGCTTGGCAGCGCTTTTCGTGTCGTTGCCGCTATCCCAATCGAAGCCGACGATCCCGGAGAAGTCGATCATCGGCGTATATTATCATCATAGGCCCCGAAACGAAAAAGGGCGCGGCTTGCGCCGCGCCCTTCCGTATTTCCGAGAGGTAGGACTTCTTAGAAGTCCATGCCGCCCATGCCGCCGCCCGGAGGCATGGCGGGCATGCCCGCGTCCTTCTTGGGCTTGTCGGCGATCAGCGCCTCGGTCGTGACGATCAGCGAGGACACGGAAGCCGCATCCTGCAGAGCGGTACGGACGACCTTGGTCGGATCGATGATGCCGGCAGCGACGAGATCGACATAGGTCTCGCTCTGGGCGTCGAAGCCGAACGAGTCACCCTTGCCTTCGAGAACCTTCGACACGACGATCGAACCCTCGACGCCGGAGTTCTCGGCGATCTGACGGATCGGAGCCTCCAGCGCGCGGAGCACGATCTTGATGCCGGCCATGATGTCCGGATTCTCGGACTTCAGCTTCTCGACGGACTTCTTGGCGCGCAGCAGAGCCGTGCCGCCGCCCGGGACGATGCCTTCTTCGACAGCGGCGCGGGTTGCGTTCAGCGCGTCGTCGACGCGGTCCTTGCGCTCCTTGACCTCGACTTCCGTCGCGCCGCCGACGCGGATGACCGCGACGCCGCCTGCGAGCTTGGCGAGACGCTCCTGGAGCTTCTCCTTGTCGTAGTCCGACGTCGTCTCTTCGATCTGAGCCTTGATCTGGTTGACCCGAGCTTCGATCTCCTTCTTCTTGCCGTTGCCGTCAACGATGGTCGTGTTCTCCTTGGAGATCGTGACCTTCTTGGCGCGGCCGAGCTGAGCGAGCGTGACGTTCTCGAGCTTGATGCCGAGATCTTCCGAGATCACCTGGCCAGCCGTCAGGACAGCGATGTCCTCGAGCATGGCCTTGCGGCGATCGCCGAAGCCCGGAGCCTTGACGGCTGCGACCTTGAGGCCGCCACGGAGCTTGTTGACGACGAGCGTGGCCAGTGCCTCGCCTTCGACGTCTTCCGAGATGATCAGGAGCGGCTTGCCCGACTGGACGACAGCTTCCAGGACCGGAAGGATCGCCTGCAGGTTGCCGAGCTTCTTCTCGTGCAGAAGGATGTAGGGGTCGTCGAGCTCAGCCACCATCTTCTCAGCGTTGGTGACGAAGTACGGCGACAGGTAGCCGCGGTCGAACTGCATGCCTTCGACGACTTCGAGCTCGGTCTCGGCGGTCTTGGCTTCCTCGACGGTGATGACACCCTCGTTGCCGACCTTCTGCATCGCCGAAGCGATCATCTGGCCGATTTCCTTCTCGCCATTGGCGGAGATGGTGCCGACCTGAGCGACTTCCTCGGACGTCTTGATCTTCTTCGAGCGGGCGACGAGATCCTTGACGGCTTCGGTCACGGCCATGTCAATGCCGCGCTTCAGATCCATCGGGTTCATGCCGGCGGCGACGAACTTGGCGCCTTCCTTGACGATCGCCTGAGCGAGAACCGTCGCGGTGGTGGTGCCGTCGCCGGCCTTGTCGTTGGTCTTGGAAGCGACTTCACGAACCAGCTGCGCGCCGAGATTCTCGAAACGGTCCTCGAGCTCGATCTCCTTGGCGACGGAAACGCCGTCCTTGGTGATGCGGGGAGCGCCGAAAGACTTCTCGATGACGACGTTACGACCCTTGGGGCCGAGCGTGACCTTGACGGCGTTGGCAAGGATATCGACGCCGCGCAGCATCTTTTCACGCGCGTCGGCGGAGAACTTTACTTCTTTAGCAGCCATTGAATGAGCTCCTTGGAGGTTGTGGCAGACAAACGTAATTCGCGTCCGGGGCGAACCCCGCGCGGCTTACTTGCCCTTGCCGGCCTTGCCTTCGATAACGCCGAGGATGTCCGACTCCTTCATGATCAGGAGCTCTTCACCGTCGATCTTGACTTCGGTGCCCGACCACTTGCCGAACAGGATGCGGTCGCCAGCCTTGACGTCGAGAGCGACCAGCTTGCCAGCCTCGTCACGAGCGCCGGGGCCAACAGCGACGACTTCGCCTTCCTGCGGCTTTTCCTTGACGGTGTCGGGGATGATGATGCCGCCGGCAGTCTTCTCTTCCGACGCTACGCGGCGGACGACGACGCGGTCGTGCAGAGGACGGAATGCCATGTTTGTTCTCTCCTCGCGTGCAGGGCGATCCGGACCGGACCACCCGCTAATGTGGGGCGCTGGCACTCACCGATGGGGAGTGCTAGCAGGCAGCCCTGAACTAGGAGGCCCGGGGAGGATTGTCAAGGAGACGGCCTTCAGGCCTGGCTCACTTTTTTGGCGATGGCCGATCGGGGTATGTCCCCGCTCAGGCCCATTCGGAACTGGGCGTCTCCCGGCCGAGCGAATCGACCGCCGCCTCGAGCCGCTGGACGAAGCCCTCCCCGGCGCCCGTCATCGGTTCGCCGATCACCACATCGCAGAAGAATGGGACAGGAAGATGAACCCCCTTCGGCAACACCTTGCCGAAGCCGCGCAGGAACGCCGGCAGCACCGGAACGTTGGGGCGCCGGCGGGCGATATGGGCGACGCCGCGCTTGAAGGCCTGGCGCATTTCCGGCTCGCCGCGCGAGCCCTCGGGGAAGAAGATCAGGATGTCGCCGGCATCGAGCGCCGCCAGCGCATCGGCCAGCGGATCCGCCCCGCCCCGGCCGCTGCTGCGCTCGATCGGCAGGATGCCGATCAGGTCGACGGCGAACCATTTGAGCAGCCGGTTCTTCAGAAAGTAATCCGCCGCCGCCACGGCCCGCACCCGACGCAGCTTCCGGAGCGGAAAAAGCGACATCAGCGCCAGCGTGTCGAGATGGCTGTTGTGATTGGCGGCGATGATCACCGGGCCATCCTTGGGCAGCCGCTCGCGGTGGCGCACCGAAAGACCGATCGCCACCAGTAGGAACGGCCGCACCAGAAGCGCGAAAAACAGCAAACGCAGAATGTCGCGGGCGGTCATCGGGGATGCTCAAAAATAGAAGTAGCGGACGGCGTGGAAGAAGATCGGCGCGGTGAAGACCAGGCTGTCGATGCGATCGAGAATGCCGCCATGGCCCGGCAGCATGGTGCCGGTGTCCTTGATGCCGAGGTCGCGCTTCAGCGCCGACATGACGATATCGCCGAAGAAGCCGGCGGTCGCCAGCAGCGCGCCGATAACCGCCGCCTGCCAGGCGCCGATCGGCGTCAGGATCGGCGCCAGCGCGGCGGAGAGCAGGATCGTCGCCACGAGGCCTCCGAGAAAGCCGCCGATCGTCTTGTTGGGCGAGACCCGCGGCGTGATCTTGCGCCGGCCGATCAGCTTGCCGGAGACGAACTGGGCGACGTCGTTGAACTCGGTCGCGATCAGCAGGAAGACCAGCAGCCCCGCCCCCATGCCGAGCGGCGCATCGGGCGGCGGCACGGCGAGCAGATAGGCGGCATGGCTGACGGCGAAGACCGAGGTCATCAGCCCCCAATGCAGCGTGCCCGCCGCCTTCAGGAAGCCCTGCGTCTCGCCGCGCAACACCATGGCGGCCGGCAGGATCAGGAACATGTAGACGGGGATGAAGATGACGAACATGCCGTACCAGCCGATCCCGACCCAGTAGTACTGGACCGGCACGGCGAGATAGGCGACCAGCAGCACGACGCGGTCGGCCTTCCGGGTCGGGATGATCGTCAGATATTCCTTCAGCGCCAGATAGCTGACGAAGGCCAGCAGCACGATCATCGCCGTGCGGCCCAGCGCCAGCGCGACGACGAGCAGCGTGACCATCGCCCACCAGCTGCCGATTCGGGCCTTCAGCTCCCGCCGCTTCTCATTGGCCTTTTCGTCCTCCTTGGGCGGAGCGGCGCGCAGCCACACCAGCAGGGTCGCTCCGAGCAGGCCGAGAACGACCAGCGCCAGCGTGACGACGATCTGCGCCGGCAGGCCGAACAGAACGAACTGGAAAGCGATATCCGACATCAGGTTTCTGCCCGCAGCGCGTGGCGGGCGCGGTTGAAGCAGGTCCAGAGGGCGAGGAAGGCGAGGAGCAGCATGATGCCGTCCAGCCACCAGCCGGCCGGAACGCCGAGCGCGATCAGGAAGGCTGCCAGACCCACCACGGCGGCGCGGTCCGATTTGCCCATCGGGCCGTCATAGCGGCGGCCGGCGCCGAGCGCCTGGACCAGCACGCCGACGAATTCGGTCAGGATCGCCGCGATGACGAAGAGGACGATCGGAAAGGCGTGCGCGCCATAGGGCGCCAGCGCCGGCACCAGCGCCAGATAGAGCGCCGCATCCGACACGACGTCGCCGACCTCGTTCAGGATGGCGCCGAGCTGGCTCTTCTGGTCGTGTTCGCGGGCGATCATGCCGTCTATGGCGTTGAGCGCCATCCGCACGAGCAGGAGCAGCGGCAGGAGCAGCAGGCTGGCACGGTCGCCGGCCAGCCACCACAGCGCGATCGCCGTGCCGAGGCTGGCCAGCATGGCGGCGACCGTCACCTGGTTGGCCGTGACGCCCTGGGCGACAAGCCCACGCGTCAGCGGGCGCAGCAGCGCCTGAAAGCGCGGCTTCAGGTCATAGACAGAGGTCATTCAGCGCGTCGCAAGCAGGAGAAGTCGGAAGACAGCCGTCCAGCGTTCCGCCACCCTGCGCCCGATCGGGCCGGCTGGGCTATGATAGCTGTCACAGCTCTGGACCGAAGGCTCAGCCGGTGATCGAGAACGGCAGCTCGACGGGCGCCGTGCGTCCGGTCGCGGCGTCGGTGACGGTCAGAACCAGCACGTAGTCGCCAGCCTTCAGGGCCGGCAGCTGGACGCCGACGGTGATCTGGAACTCGCGATTGCGGTTGCGGCTGATCTTCTCGAACAGCGCCGGGGCCGACGACTTGGTCAGGATCTGGCCGCTGGCGTTGCGGATCTCGATTTCGGACGACAGGGCGATCTTGTAGCCCCCGGCAACCTCGGTCCAGCCGAAACCCTGCGGCTCCACATAGATCTGGATCGGGCTGGACGGGCCGAAACGGTTGCCGTCATGCGGGACGTAGTCGCCAAAGCCCTTGGCTTCGTCGACGAAGCGGGCGTTCTTCAGCGTGAGCGGCGCATTCTTCCAGAACGCATCGACGGCGCCATCCAGCGCGGCCTGGGCCTCGGCGGGCTTGCCGGCCTGGAGCAGGGTTTCCGCTTCTCCGGCCTTGTCGGCGACTTCACCGGCGCCTGCGACGCCCGACACAGCGAAAAGCAAAGCGCCCGCCACTGCAATCCCGGAAACCCGGGATGCCCAGTCCTTCATATCTTTCCCCTCGTCTCAGGCGCGCCAAGCGCCCGTACAGCCCCATTTCGCGCGAACATGCCGTTCCGCCGCGTCCTGCGCAAGGGCCTCCACAAAGGAGGATTAATTCAGCGCCGCAACGGCTTATGCGGTCCGCCGCTCCAGCCAGGCCTGGCGCTTGCGATAAATCGTCGACGGACTGATCTCCAGAGCCGCCGCCGCGCGGGCGATGTTGCCGCCATGCGCCTCGACCGCACACTCGATGATCGAACGCTCCTGCTCCCAGAACGGCGCCACAACCCCAGGCGTGGCGCGGGTTTCTACGCCGGCAAACGCGCCAGACGGCGCCGCTGTGCCCCGGCGGATCGTCGGTGGCAGCATGGCGAGCGTGACCTCGCCGCCCTGGTGCAGCACCACCATGCGGCGGATCGCGTTCTGCAGTTCGCGGACATTGCCCGGCCAGGGATGGCGCATCAGCATCGCCGCCGCCTCGGGATCGAAGCCTCGGAATCCGCGCGATTCCTCGGCCGCATAGCGGGAGAGAAAGGCCGAGGCGAGCGGCAGGATGTCCTCGGGCCGTTCCCGCAGGGCGGGAAGCTGGATCGGCAGGACATGCAGACGATAGAAGAGATCCTCGCGGAAGCGGCCGGCGGCGATTTCGACGAAGGGATCGCGATGGGTGGCGCAGACGATGCGGACATCGACCCGCCGCGTCGCGACGTCGCCGACACGCTGGACGGTGCCGCTCTGGATGAAGCGCAGCAACTTCGCCTGCAGGCCGAGATCCATCTCGCCGATCTCGTCGAGGAACAGCGTGCCGCCATCGGCGAGCTCGGCCGCGCCAAGCCGCGTCTCGGTCGCGCCGGTGAAGGCACCCCGGACATGGCCGAAGATCTCGCTCTCCATCAGATCCTTCGGGATCGCGCTGCAGTTGATGGCGATGAAGGGCCCGTCGCCCCGCCCCGACCGGGTGTGGATCGCCTCGGCGCAGAGCTCCTTGCCGGTGCCGCTTTCGCCCGTGACGAAGACCGGCGCGCGCGAGGGCGCGATCCGGCTGATCTGGTCGTAGACGGTCATCATCGCGGCCGAACGGCCGATGAAGCCTTCGAAGTCCTCGCGCGCCAGGCCGGCCGCAACCGGCTTCGGCGGCACGGGTCCCGGCGCCCGGGTCTCGAGCGGCTTCGTCGTCGACCATTGCGCGATCGCCGCGTCGAGCCGGTCGAGCAGCGCCGCCGCGCCAAACGGCTTGGGCAGGAAATCGATCGCGCCGGCGCGCATGGCGGCGACGGCGGCATGGACCGAGCCGCGCGCGCTCATCGCGATGACGGAGGAATCATTGGCCGCGAAACTGCCGAGTTGGTCGACCCCGCCGACGGTTTCGAGGTCGGCCACGACGATCGAGTGCGGATGGCTGACGAGGCGTTCGATCGCCTCGGCCTTGGTCGCGAAGGCGACCGTCGAAAAGCGCAGCCCTGCCTCAGACGCCAGATGCGCGGAGACGGTGCGCCGCTGCACCGGATCGGCATCGACGATCAGAACCTGAACGAGCTCTTGCGAGCCGCCAACGAAACCCATGCCTGGAAGACCCCTCTTCCGCCGCGAAACATTTTCCGCGACGAACCATCCTTCTCAGAACAGGGTAAACAAAACGTTCCGAAACAGTCGCCAATCGCGTGAAACGACAGGCGATTTCAGCTTTGCAGTCCCGCCCGTCGGGCAGCGGTCACCAGCTTGTCGACCAGTTCCGGGTTCGGCACGACGCGGGCCAGCACCATAGCCGGGTCGGCCGCCATGGCGGGGTAGCGGGCGCGCATGCGGGCCGCCGCGGCCTCGCGGGCGGCGCCATTGCTGGCGGCGATGATTTCCAGCAGCGCCGCGAGCGGATGGTCGGGCAGGTCGACGCGCCCCATCAGCGTGCGCAGCGCTTCGGTCTTGCCGCCCTGGAAGGCCGCCAGCGCCAGGTAAAGGTCGTACCAGGGCGGGTAAGCGGTGTTGTTGCTGGCCGCTTCCTCGATCAGCCGCTGGCCGAGCTGGTAGCGACCGGCGACGATCAGCACCTGTCCCTGCGACGCACGGATATCGGTGTCGAGCGGGTTGAGCAGCATGGCGCGGTTGCCAGCCTCGATGGCGCGCTGGAGCTGGCCATTGGAATAGTAGGTGTACTGCAGCGACTGCATCGCCCGCGCACTGGTCGGCGCCAGTTGCACTGCCAGGGCGGAGGCCTTCACCGCGCGGTCAATCGAGGCCCGGTGCAGCGCGGGATCCGCCGCGACCTCGTCTTCGGAAAGATAAAGCATGGCGAGTTGCGCGTAGGAGAGCGCATAGGCCGGAAAGCGGCGCGTCAGCTCTTCCAGGCAGGCCCTGACCTCGTCATGCGCCTTCGGGGTATAGCTCTGCCAATAGTTGAACGACCGGATCACGCAGGGAAAGCCATCATCGGGAAGGTCGCTGCGCGCCAGACGATCGGACAGGACGACGCCATAGGGCTGGGCGAGAGCCGTGGCGATCGAACCCGACAATTCGTTGATCGTCCGGGATGGAAGGATCGGGTTGCGTGGCAGCGTCGCCTGCGACGACCAGATCACGCGGCCCGTGGCGCGGCTCGTCAGCATCGTCGAAACCGAAATGCCGGTTTCGCCGGACGACAGTCTGCCGCTCACCTTGTAGTCCGCGTCGCCATCCGGACGGGTGACGACCGTGACCTCGTCGAAACGGGCCATCGCGGTCGCCAGCATCGTCGAGAACTGGCTGCCGGAAACCCCGACCGACATCTCGTCCGTCACGGCGAAGGGCGCCACGAAGATGCGCGGCGCCTCGGGCTTGGTGGCCGGGAGCCGCGCGATGGCGGAGGGCCGGCTTGCCGAAGCCGTCTCGCCGATGCTGGCCTGGGCCCGGGCCAGTTCCGCAGGCAGCCGCGGACTGCTCGACAGGCCGAAGGCAACCAGCACCGCGAGAACGCCCAGCGCGGCGACAAGGCGAAGGTGCCGGGGCTTCCCCGCGGCCGCCGGCGTCGCATGCGGGGTCGCGGGCGCTTCGTCCTCTCCCTCCGTCGCGGCCGCGACGTCCGAAAGGTCGGCCTGCGGGGCCTGGACATCGATCCGTTCAAAACGCGGCACGTAGCTGCCGCGCGGCACGGCGATCCGGATCGCGGCGCCGATGCCCTCGGCCTGATAATAGGCATCGAGCGCCTTGCGGAGCCGGCCAGCCTCGACCCGAACGATGGGATCCGAGGCCGGATCAAACGTTTCCGGCCGGCCGAGCGCCTCGGTGGCGATCGAATAGGCCTTGATGCGGTCGGATTCTCCCGCCAGCGCCTTCCCGACGACGTAGCTGAGGAAGGCGTTCAACTGCCGCGAAGCGACGAACGGCGCGCAGACCTGGATTTCGGCAAGAGCCGCCCTGACTTCGTCCGGGTCTATATCGGGCTCGTTCGGCCCGGCACGGGGATCCTGCTCGGTCATGATGCCACCATCAGGTGCCGACGCCGGCTTTGTGCAATGCGTCCTGGAGGCGCCGCGTGAAGGGTGAAGGTGGAAACTGTCGGCTTAGCGCGGTAGGCATGTCGGTCGCAAAAAGAGGCATCAATTCATAGAGAACCTGCACGGCGGCATCCCGTGCCGGGATCTGGCCGGCCTCATCATAGGCCAAAATGCGCGCGATCGCACCGTAGGGCAGCAGCGACACATCCGCCATCACCGCGCCGGACATCGGCTCGGCGCGCGTCGGCTTGCCGAGCCGCGCGAGGAACTCCAGAGAATCGTAGAACGAGATATGCGCAGGGTCGAGCAGCCGCGCGGCCGCGGATTGCTGGAGCGCCTGGTCGGGATAGTCGGAGGCGATGAGGGCGAGCACATATTGCAAACGCGAGAGCGGATCGTGCGGATTCGAGGAAATGGCGCGCAGGCCGACGGTACGCGCCGCTTCCAGGTCGCCCTTGGCGAAGGCGACCGTCGCCACCGCCGTCATGGCGCGCACATTGGCCGGTTCGAGTTGCAGCGCCTGACGCGCCAGTTCGTCGGCCTCCTTCAGGGCGGCCTGCGCCGCCGACTGGTCGGGATTGAGGCGGAAATTCTCCATCAGCAGCAGTGCGCGCGACGCCCGCGCATTGGCGAAACTCGGATAGCGCTGGATCAGCGCCCGGAGACAGGCATCAAAACGCCTCCAGGCCTCGCCGTCGATCCGGTGCTTCTGCAACTGGGCCTCGACCAGGCAATCATAGCCGTCCATGTCGCCGGCCAGCCTGCCATCGCTGCGCGCCACATATTGGGCGATGGCGCCGAATTGCGGCGCGATCGCCGTCGTCGCAACCGCCAGGAGGCGGTCGATCCCCGCGCGCGACATCAGCTCGGATATCGGCATGTCGACCGATGCGCTCCACAGCACCTCGGCGGCCGGCGTCGAAAGCAGGCGCATCGCAACCGTGCTGCTCCTGTCCGACACGGAAATCTCGCCTTCCAGACGAAAATCCGCCGGCTGGCTGCGGTCGGAGAGCACGCGCAGTTCCGGGAACCGGGCGAGCGCCACCGTGAGCCCGGAGGCCAGTTCCTCGCTGCGTTCCGCGATCTCGCCCCCGGCCGGCGCGGCAAACGGCATGACTTCGATGCTCGGCAGATAGGGGCTGCTAGCCGGCTGGGCAACGCCCGAACCGGATGCCATCTCGGTGGCTGCCGAAGCAGCGCTATTGCCGGCCGGCATCTCCGCCGTGCGCTGAATCAAGAAGAGGAAGATACCGAAAAGCGCGATGGCAATCGACGCCAGAATGACGCCGATTGCCATCGCGTTCGGCCACCGACCGCCCGAAGCGGGCGTGGGCGTGGATGTTTGCGGAACCGGAGGGGGTTGCGGCATCGCCGCCGCATCCGGCAGGGATGGCGGCAACGGCACCAAGCGCTCGAAGCGCGGCACATAGGAGCCGCGCTCCACGACGATCCGCACCGGGTCTTCGGCGCCGCTGCGCTCATAGTAGGACGCCAGCGTCCGGCGCAGCCGGTTGGCCTCGACGCGCACGATCGGATCGCGCTGCGAATCGTAGCCTTCCGGCCGGCCCAGCACCACGGTGCCGATGGTCTGGCCCTTCAGCGTGTGCTCGTTGCCGGCCAGGCGGGCTTCTACGATATAGGTCAGAAAGGCGCAGAGCTGGGGCGAGGCGACGAACTCGGCACTCCCCAGAATCTTCTCCAGAACAGCGCGGGCCTGGTCCGCGTCAACCTCATCGAGGTTGAATGCAGACCCTGAGTCGGGCGGCATGTAATTCACGACCCTTCCCTATCTCCTGCACAAGTTGACGTCGCCTCTGTCCCATCGACAGGACAATACCGCCCGGCCGCCCGAAGCCGGTCATCTTGCGCCGCTCGGGGCGCTCAAGCACAACATTGTCCCCCCGGAACAATCCAGGGGCGAAAGAAAGCAGTTAACTGCCCCGGCATATCCAAAAGCTCACCCGATTGGGTAACATGGACTTGGCACGAGCCGAATGGAGAAAACCGAAATTCCCCATGTTTGGGCCCAGTTGACGCTACGCAACCCCACCGCGTTTTCTTGTCGAGATCAAGGCCGGACGGCGCAAAATCGGTGTTTGAAACAGAACAAGCGACACGTCCGCAACACAAGCCGCGTCGGGCGCCTGGCAGGGAAGGCACCGCGCCGGCTGGCAATCGACGCCAAATTCATCCAGCCCGGCCGTAATCCGGCAGGCCTGAGCTTGACCCTTGCGAGCGGAAGCAATACGCCCCGCCTATGACCAATACGACTTCGCCCATCGCTGTCTCCGGCCTGTCGGAGCTCGCCGCCCAGTATCGTGCCGTCCTCTGTGACGTCTGGGGTGTCATCCACAATGGCGTGCGATCGTTTGCGCCCGCCTGCGATGCGCTGGCGCGCTATCGCGCGCAGGGCGGCACCGTCGTGCTGATCACCAATGCGCCGCGCACCAGCCATTTCATCGTCGAACAGATGGGGACGCTGGGCGTGAGTCCGGATTGCTACGACGCGATCGTCACCTCCGGCGACGTCACCCGCGCGCTCCTGGTCGAGCGCGGATCGGCCAAGACGTTCCATGTCGGCAGCGAGCGCGAGAAGACACTCTATGACGGCCTCGAGCTGCAGTTCGTGGGCGAAGGCGACGCGGAGCTGATTTCCTGCACCGGCCTGTTCGACGACACGGTGGAGACGCCGGACGATTATGCCGAGCGCTTTGCCGCCTGGCACCGGCGCGGCCTGCCGATGATCTGTGCCAATCCCGACATCGTCGTCGAACGCGGCGACCGCTTCGTCTGGTGCGCCGGCTCGCTCGCCGAGCGCTACAAGGCGATCGGCGGCACCAGCTACGTCGCCGGCAAGCCCAACGCGCCGATCTACGAGGCGGCGCTGAAGAAGGCCGAGGCGATCCGCGGCGGGCCGATCGCCCGGGACGCAGTCATCGCGATCGGCGATGGCGCACCGACCGACCTGCGCGGCGCCTGCGACCAGAACCTCGACGTGCTGTTCGTCACCGGCGGCATCCATTCGGCCAGCTTCGGCCCGACGGAATCCCCGGAGGCCACGGCGGTGCACCGCTTCCTCGACGAAAAGAACCTTGGCGCGCGGGCATTCGTCCCCCACCTCACCTGGTAGCCGGACGATGGGCGCCGCGCCTGCCGGCGCCCATGCCGCTCTCTCCGCAGAAAGTCGCAGCTTGACCCTGTTCGAGCGAGAGGCCAATTTCCGGCCGCAGCCGCCCTTGCCCAACCGGCCGGCTCAACGGGAGCCATCATGACGAGCGCCAACGCGCCCCTGCCGCCCGCCCGGATCTTTCCGCTGGATGCCCTTCCCCCGGATTACCGCCGAAGCGCCATCGCCATCGGCAATTTCGACGGCATGCATCGTGGCCACCAGGCCCTGCTCGAAGCCGCGCGCAGCGAGGCGGACGCCCATCACACACCCGCCCTGCTGCTGACCTTCGAGCCGCATCCCCGCAGCGTCTTCCGCCCCGACGCGCCGCTGTTCCGGCTGACCCCCGTCGAAGCGAAGGCGCGAATCGCGGCCGCGTTCGGGCTGGACGGCATCGTGGTCGTCAATTTCGACCCGCAGTTCGCGAAGACCACCGCCAGCGACTTCGTCGACACCGTCCTGATCCGGCAACTCGGGATTTCGGCCGCCATCATTGGCCATGATTTTCATTTCGGCCATGACCGGCAGGGGTCTCCGGCCTTTCTGGCGCATGAGGGCGTGCGCCGTGGCTTCACCCTGTCCGTGCTTGGCGCCGTCATGGACGAGCATGGCGACGCCTTTTCCTCGAGCCGCGTGCGGCGTTGCCTCGAACAGGGATCGATCGAGGCGGCCAATGCCGAGCTCGGCTATCGCTGGTTCGTCACCGGCCCGGTCCAGCACGGTGACAAGCGCGGCCGCGAACTCGGCTATCCCACCGCGAATATCCGCCTCCCGACCGATTGCGGCCTGGCGCTCGGAATCTACGCCGTCACCCTCACCCGCGCCGATGGCAGCGTGCACCACGCGGTCGCCAGCTATGGCCGCCGGCCGACCTTCGACAATGGCGCCGTACTGCTGGAAGTCCATGTGTTCGATTTCCACGAGCAGCTCTACGACGAGAGCGTAATCGTAACCTTTCACGCCTTTCTTCGCCCCGAGGCGCGCTTCGACAGCATCGACGCGCTGATCGAGCAGATGGACCGGGATTCGCTCGATGCGCGCCGCGTTCTCGCCACGGCGGGCCCCGGAACGGCGCTGGATCAGCGGCTTGCCTCCGTCGCGCCATCGCCGCTGGTTGCCCCGGCAGACCCGATCCGATAAAAGAGCGCGCACGACCGTGCCGGAATTTTGCCTGCTTTTCTGCGTTTAACAACGGTACAGGCTAAGGTGTGCCGATTCGAGCGCGCCCAGGAGTGATCGATCGACATGCCCGCTTCGACTGTTCAGCGTTATCTGGTTCTCCCTGCGGGAGCCCTCGTTCTGGCCGCCCTCGCGGGCTGCTCCGGCACGACCTACGGCACAGGCGTATCGCCCGAGACGCAAACGCTGACGGACGTCATGAGCATCGCCAGCCTTGGCAGCGAGGACAAGCCGCCGATCGACTACAAGCCGCGCGGCGGCATCGTCGTTCCGCCGTCCAAGTCCCTCCCCCCGCCGGGACAGACGGTCGCGGCCGTCAATGATCCGAACTGGCCCAAGGATCTGGACGTTGCCCGCCGCAAAAAGCGCGAGAACGACGCCGTCGCTCCGAACAGCGAAGGCGCGCCCAATCTGCGCCTGGCGCCTGGCCAGACCAGCTTCAGCCGCCGCGAGGAGGAATATTCCGAGGCCCGCAAGGCCGAAGGCAAGAAGGCCTGGAATGACCTGCACGCCGGCAAGTCCGGTTCGGTCAATGCCGACGGCACGCCGAAGCGCAAATATCTGACCGAGCCGCCCGTCGCCTATCGCGCCGCGGATCCGAACGCGCCGATGACCGAGCCCGAGAAGACGAAGAAGAAATTCGACGTCAGCAAGCTCTGGCCCTTCTAGGCCGGACGCGCGAACGACATGCAAAGGGGGCCGAGGCCCCCTTTTTCATGCCTGCCGCTAGCGCACGACGACCCGGGTGCCGACGCCGACCCGCTCGTAGAGATCCTCGACATCCTGGTTGCGCATGCGGATGCAGCCCGATGAAACCGCCTTGCCGATCGACCAGGGCTCATTCGAACCATGGATGCGGTAGAGCGACGAACCAAGATAGAGCGCGCGCGAGCCGAGCGGATTGTCGAGTCCGCCCTCCATGCGCACCGGGAGGCCGGGCCGCCTGGCGCGCATTTCCGCCGGCGGCGTCCAGCTCGGCCATTCCGCCTTGCGCGTGATGGTATGGGCGCCCGCCCACTCGAAGCCGGGCTTGCCGACGCCGACGCCATAGCGACGCGCCGTGCCATCACCCTCGACCAGATAGAGGTAGCGCGACCCGGTATCGATCACGATGGTGCCGGGCCGTTCCGAACCGTCATACTCGACGATGGCCGGCAGGAAGGCGGGATCGAACTGGCGCGACTTGCGACCGGTCGGCCGTTCCGAACGTGGCATCAGGCCCACCGTCTCCGCCGCCCCGCGCGAGCGCCGGGGTGCGCCATAGGTTGGCCGCTCCATCCACCAGGCCTCCCCCTCCTCCGGATACATCACCGGCGGACGCGGACTGTAGCGGTCATAGGCCTGGGCGGCGTCGGGGATTGCGGCCAGCCCGAGAAGGGCGAGGCCGGCGAGGACGGTTCTTTGCAGCGGACTACGCATGGACGCCTCGAATGAGTTGCGCGGGTTGGGCAGGATAGATCGATCGTTGCGGCGTCGCGACCGGTCGGCTCGGGCCGCTCCGTAAGCCCCTTTCCCGAACGCTAGATAAAGCAGGCAAAGGAAAGGTGAAGCGGTCTGGCCGCCCATCGGGATGGTGAACGAAGGGCTAACGGAGCGTTAACAACGCAAGCGCGATTTCGTTGCAAGGATGGGCCTTGCCCTCGCACCATGGACAGTCGTAAAAGTTCCGGGAACAAAAAGCGAACTTCGAGAGTCCCATGTCCCTGCCCGATGGCATCCTCGCCGGCGAAGACGGCGTTCCCCGCTGCTGGTGGTCAAACGGAACCGCCGAGTACCAGGCCTATCATGATCAGGAATGGGGAAGACCGGTCACGGATGACCGCCGCCTGTTCGAGAAGCTCTGTCTCGAAGGCTTCCAGTCGGGTCTGTCCTGGCTGACGATCCTGCGCAAGCGCGAGACATTCCGCCAGGCTTTCGCCAATTTCGAGCCGGCGAAGGTGGCGCAATTCGGCGACGAGGACATCGCCCGGCTGCTCGCCGATCCCGGCATCGTGCGCCATCGCGGCAAGATCGTCTCGACGATCAACAATGCCCGACGCGCGCTGGAACTGATCGAAAGCGAAGGCTCGATCGCAGCCTATGTGTGGAGTTTCGAGCCGCCGGCGAGCGAACGGCCGGATGCGTTCGACAAGGCAAGCCTCACGGCGAACAGCACGTCACCGACTTCGGTGCGGCTGTCGAAGGATCTCAAGCGACGCGGCTGGAACTTTGTCGGGCCAACCACCGTCTATGCCTTCATGCAAGCGATGGGGCTGGTCAACGACCACGTCGAGGGCTGTCACTGTCGCGCCGAGGCGACGCGCATGCGCTATGAACTCAAGCTGCCAGGCAAAGCCTCGGCGTCTCAGTAGCCGCCGTAGGAACGACGACCGCGACGGTCGAGGTCGCGCTGGATCATTTCCAGGTCGATCAGATCGCCGGCCTGGGCGAGCTGCGCGGCTTCGGGGTCGAAATTGACATATTCCGACCAGCTGCGGCGGAACTTCTTCAAGGACTTGAACATCTGCGTGTCTCCCTTTGGTGGGTGATAACGCAAAGGTAAGCTGTTCCTCCCGCATTGCAAACGACTATGTTGCAACGCAGCAATGCAGTCCCTGCATGACGATCCCCAGCGCTCTGCGCGGTCACCGCGCCTGACCGGCGCGGTGAAGATGCCGGTTCAGGCCAGGGCGCGGCCGTCGATGCGGCCCAGCAGGTGCTCGGCCAGCGGGCTCGTGGCAGAGAACACCGTGTCGAGCCGCGAAACGGCCACGGTACGGGCGCCGGCGCCGGTGCGGAGCCATTCGGCGCAGGCATAGACCTTGGCGGCTGGGCAATGCAGCAACAAGTGCCCCGAGGGTATGCCGAACGGCGTGGTCGCGCCGAACCGATCGGCAGCGACCTTGGCAGCCCCTTCCGCATCGGCGACGTCGGCCCGGATCTCGCGCAGGGAACGCCCGGCCGATTCCGCCTCGATGCGGTCGATGATGGTGCGAAGGGCGCCACGCGCCGCGCCGCTCCACGTGGCGGAGAGGCTGGCGACCAGATGTGCCTCGGACTGCAGGATGACGCCGTCGCCGACGATCTTCAGCGCGTTGGCCGCGAGCGTGGAGCCCGTCGAGGTGATGTCGACGATCAGGTCGGCGGCGCCCGATGCCGGCGCGCCCTCGGTCGCGCCAAGGCTTTCCACGATCCGGTAATCGGCAATGCCGTGGTGGGTGAAGAAGCGCCGGGTCAGGTTGACGTATTTGGTGGCGACGGTCAGCCAGCGGCTGTGGCGCGAGCGGAAATCGGCCGCGACATCGTCGAGATCGGCCATGCAGCGGACATCGATCCAGGCCTCGGGCACGGCGACCACGACGTCGGCGTGGCCGAATCCGAGCGGCAGCACCAGATCGAGGCGCTGGGCGAAATCGGAGACTTCCTCCTCGACCAGGTCGCGGCCCGTGATCCCCAGATGCACGGAGCCGGCGGCCAGTTCGCGGGTGATCTCGGAGGCCGAGAGGAAAGCGACCTCGACGTCGGGCAGGCCGCCGATGCGGCCGCGATAGGAGCGCTCGCTGCCCTGCTGCACGACCGGCAGGCCGGCGCGGGCAAAGAACGCGTTGGCGTTTTCCTGCAACCGCCCCTTGGAGGGGACGGCGAGAACGAGGGGGGCGTCGGTCATGCCGCTTCTCCCTTGACGCGATCAAGCCAGAGGGCGAAGCCGACGGCGGGCACAGTGGACTTGGCGCCGAGCAGCGGCATCAGCCGGTCATAGCGGCCTCCGCCGACCACCTGCTGGCCAGCCGGAAGCGCCTTGTCATAGATCTCGAAGACGAAACCGGAATAGTAGTCGAGACGGCGGCCGAAATCGGCGGCGAAGTCGAGCCGCTCCAGATCGATGCCGCGCCGCGCCAATCCTTCGCTCCGCTTTTCGAACCCTTCGACCGACGCCTCGATGCCAAGCTTCTCATCGCGCGCCAGCGACTTCAGATCGTCCAGAACGACGGCTGGCTTGCCGACGATGCCGAGGAAGCGACCCAGCACCGCCTGCGCGCGCTCGTCGAGCCCGCCGCCGGCGGCCAGCGCCGACTGCTCCAGGAAACGGTCGGCGATCTCGCCGGCCGAACGGCCGCCCACGGCGCGGATACCGGCGATCGACAGCAGGTCCTCGACGATGCGGTGGGCCGCCTCGTGATCCGTGCCGTCTATGGCGGCCAGGAACCCGGCATGCGCCGGCGTCTCGGCCGACCCGCCGGCGGAAAGACGGGCGATCGTCGCATCGAGACGGGCGCGGTCGCCGAAGGCGCGCGACAGGCGGCGCTTCCAGACGGCGGCAATGCCCAGTTGCTCGGTCACGGCGGAAAACAGGGCCGAGTCGCCGATCCGCACGATCGGCTCGTCGAGGCCGTAGACGCGGACCGCATCGAGCGCCAGCGCCAGCACGTCGGCATCGGCTGTGATTCGATCGGTTCGGCCGAGCGATTCGACGCCTGCCTGCAGGAACTCGCCATTGGCTCCGCCGGGCCGCTGGCGGAAAACGGGGCCGAGATAGGCGTAGTCGGCCGCACGGTGCGCATCGCCGGTGGCGATGTGCTGCAGGCAAACCGGGATCGTGAATTCCGGCCGCAGGCACTGCTCGCGGCCATCGGCGCTGGTCGTCAGGTAGAGGCGGCGACGCAGATCCTCGCCGGCGACGTCGAGAAAGACGTTCGCCTCCGAGACGATCGGCGGCTCGACGAAGCGATAGCCTGCCTCGGAAAGAAGAACGCGCAGTCGGGTCGTTTCGACCATGTCCATCACCCCGCTTGCCGCGCCAGGATCTCGCGCACGGCGGCGACCAGATCCGTTTCCGGCACCTCGACCTGCGCCGGACGAGCTTCCCGCCAGACGGCGTTGTCGGTGATCTCGGCCGACATCTGCTTGCCGAGCGCCAGATCCTTGACCTGGATGACACCCTTGGCCTTCTCGTCGCCGCCCTGGATGACGACGCAGGGCGCATTGCGCTTGTCGGCATATTTGAGCTGCGCCTTCGGCCCGGAACCGCCGAGATAGAGCTCGGCACGGATGCCGGCGTTGCGCAGTTCCGTGACCATCTTCTGGTATTCGCCGATGCGGTCGCGATCAAAGATCGTCACCACGACCGGGCCGATCTCGGCCTCCGCCGAAACCTTGCCGAGCGCGGTGAGCGCCGCCATCAGTCGCGAGACGCCGATCGAAAAACCGGTCGCCGGAATGGATTCGCTGCGGAAGCGTCCCACCAGCCCGTCATAGCGGCCACCGCCGCCGACCGAGCCGAAGCGGGCGGGCTCGCCCTTTTCGTTGACCGTCTCGAACAGCAGCTCGGCTTCGAAGACCGGGCCGGTGTAATATTCAAGGCCGCGCACGACCGAGGGATCGATCTTGATGCGGTCCGAATAGCCGGCCGCGGTGGTGATGACCGAGATCTGATCGAGCTCGTTCAGCCCCTCGACGCCGGAGGGGCCCATGCCGATATTCTGGCGGATGCTCTCGACCGTCGCCTCGTTGCCGACGCTCGATTGCGCGGCGACATATTTCATCACCGTCGCGACACCGGCTTCGTCGAGGCCGGCGCCCTTGGTGAAGTCGCCGCTTTCATCCTTGCGGCCTGCGCCGAGCAGAAGCTCGACGCCCTCGGGTCCGAACTTGTCGAGCTTGTCGATGGCGCGCAGCACTGTCAGCCGCTTGCCTGCATTTTCGGGCCCCGCCAGGCCGATCGACTCCATGACCCCATCGAGAACCTTGCGGTTGTTGACGCGAATGACGTAGTCGCCGCGGCTGATGCCGAGCGCCTCGATCGTGTCGGCCATCATCATGCACATTTCGGCATCGGCAGCCGGCGACGCGGAGCCCACCGTATCGGCGTCGAACTGCATGAACTGGCGGAAACGTCCGGGACCCGGCTTCTCGTTGCGGAACACCCAGCCATTGCGATAGCTGCGATAGGGCTTCGGCAACTGGTCGTAATTCTCGGCGACATAGCGGGCGAGCGGCGCGGTGAGATCGTAGCGCAGGCTCAGCCACTGCTCGTCATCGTCCTGGAACGAGAAGACGCCCTCATTGGGACGGTCCTGGTCGGGCAGGAACTTGCCGAGCGAATCCGTATATTCGATCAGCGGCGTCTCGACCGGCTCGAAACCATAGAGTTCGTAGACGCCCCGAATCGTGGAGAGCATCCGGTCGGCCGTCTTGATCGCGCCGGCATGGCGATCGACGAGCCCACGCGGCAGGCGCGCCTTCAAGGCGTTCGTCTTGTCTTTCTCGGCCATGTCGTCGATCCCGTCTCTCGAGCGATACATCTTGTACCGCATCCGAAGGTACATTTCGTACCGTATCTAGCGGCGCGTTTCGTACCCCATCGACCTTGAACGGGCAACCTCACCGGCGCATGACACCAAACGCAAAAGGCCGCCCCGAAGGGCGGCCTTGCAAAGCGTACTGCGAACGAAAGCGCTTAGAAGGAGCGGCCGATCTTGGCGTCGACCGAGTACTGGTTGCCGCCCTTGAAGACGAAGTAGAGCGCGGCGAAGAACCAGAGCGAGGCATATTCGAAGCCGCCGGTCGCCATGAAGAAGCCATTGCCGATATGGACGGTCAGCGTCGCCACCAGCAGGACGAAGGCAGCGACCAGCGCGGCCGGGCGGGTCAGCAGGCCGATCGCAAGGAACAGGCCGCCGAAGAACTCGCCGAGACCGGCGAGCGTTGCCAGCAGGACCGCCGGCTGCAGGCCGATCGAGCCAAAGAAGCCGGCCGTGCCCTCGATGCCGCCACCGCCGAACAGGCCGAACAGCTTCTGCGCGCCATGCGGAACCAGCCAGAAACCAACCACGAAGCGAAGAACCGCTTCAAAAAAGGGCGATGCAGCGTAAAGACCGCCAAAGGCGGGCACGATCAGCTTCTGCGACGTCGTATCGGTCATTTTTATCTCCAGATGCCGGATCGGCATGTTCGATTGATCTGGAGCAAAACATAGACGATCCGATTGATACCCGAAACGTAGCCACGGCACGACACACTGTTCAGTTGGGGTAAACAATTCCGCGCAGGGCCCGTCCGCGCGGAACAATCTGTCACGCCCGTTGGAGCGCCGTCTCCTCGCGCTCGACCAGCACATGGCCGCCGCCGCCATTCTCGACCAGTTCGAGGAAGCGATCATGCAGGACGGTGAGACTGGAGCGGTGGCCGATCGAGACCACCGTGGCATGCGGCAGCCGTTCCCGGATCAGATTGTAGACCGACGCCTCTGCCTTCTCGTCGAGCGCGCTGGTGGCCTCGTCGAGCAGCAGCCAGTCGGGGCCGGCGAGGATGGCGCGCGCGATGGCGATGCGCTGCTGTTCGCCGCCGGACAGGCGATTGCCCCAATGCGCCTCCTCGTCCAGCCGGTCCGCCAGCCGCGGCAGGCCGACCGCCTCCAGCGCCTCGCGGGCCTGCTCGGTGGAGAGCGTTTCCGCGTCGCGCGGATAGGCCAGAGCGGTGCGGAGCGAGCCGAGCGGCATATAGGCTTCCTGCGGCAGGATCAGCAGGTTGGAGCCGGCCGGGATGCGGATGGAGCCGTTGCCGAACGGCCAGATGCCGCCCAGCGCGCGGAACAGGCTGGACTTTCCGGAGCCGGACGGCCCGGTCAGGAGCACGCGCTCGCGCGGGGTCAGCGTCAGTTGCGGCACGTCGACGATCTCGCGGCCATCGGGAAGATGGACGACCAGCCCGCTGATGACGAGATCGGCGTCGGCGCTGTCGGCGGCGAGCGCAGGACCTGCCCTCTCCATCTCTTCCGAATGCTCCATCGCCTTCTCGAAGCCATCGAGACGATCGACGACCGCCTTCCAGCCCGCCAGCGTCGAATAAGCGGTGACGAAGAAGGAAAGTGCGCCCTGCACGGTGCCGAAAGCCGAGGCGATCTGCGTCAGCCCGCCCAGTTCGATCGAGCCGGCGAAATAGAGCGGACTGATCAGGATGAAGGGGAAGATCACCGCAAGCTGGTTGTAGCCGGCCGTCAGGAAGGTCAGCTTCTTGGTCCGGCTCATGATCTGGTAGAAGTTCGACAGCACGGAGTTGAAGCGCCCGTAGAGACCGGCGCGTTCCGCAGCCTCCCCCTTGAGCAGCGCGACCTCCTCGCCATTCTCGCGCAGCCGCACCAGAGCGAAGCGGAAATCCGCCTCGTAGCGCTGCTGCTGATAGCTCAACGCCACCAGCGGCTTGCCGACCCAGTGCGTCACCAGCGTGCCGAGGATCGCATAGCCGAGCGCCAGCCAGACCAGATAGCCGGGGATGGCGTAGCTCTTGCCGAAGACGATCAGCGGCGCGGTCGACGACAGGCTCCAGAGGATGAAGATGAAGGTGACGAGGGTGACGACCTGGCCCAGCAGCGCGACGCCGATCGACAGCGCGCCATCGGTGAAGCGATCCGCATCCTCGGCAATACGCTGGTCCGGGTTATCGGCCGGGTTGCCGGCCAGGCGCATGCGGTAATGCGTGCCCTTCGACATCCATTCGTCGACATATTTATGCGTCAGCCAGTTGCGCCAGCGGATCTGCAGCCATTGCGAGAAATAGAGCTGGTAGACCGTTGTGATGATCGAGAGCGCCGCGATCCAGGAAAACACTACGAACATCTGATAGGCGAAGGTGGTCCAGTCCTTCTTCTGCAGCGCCGTATAGAAATCATTGTTCCAGTAGTTGAATTTGACATCGAGCCAGACGTTGAACAACCGAAGCCCGATGACGATCGCGAGCAGCCCGATCGCCACCCACATCTCGGATGAACGGAAATAGGGAAGCGCGATCCGCAGGACCGTGCCCAGCGCCGATTTGAGCTTTTGCATTTCGATCTCCACGCGGAGCGGAGCGCCGCCGCAGCGTATTCCAGCACTGTGGCGCGGCGGACCTCTCAGCGACATGGCCGCCGCGTTACCGAACATTAATGGCCGGAAGGGAGAATGCAGGCTCCGTGAACGCGATCACAATCACGGCCGCGTGATTCGCACGCCGGTTGCCGCATCCCAATCGCGATTCTATTCTACGTCATCCGAGAACCGCGCCGCGTGCGCGATGGACCGAAATGGGGGACTCCATGAACTTCCGACGCGTCATAGCCGCCTCGCTGCTGGCTGGAGCTGTATCCATGACCGCAGTTGGCAGCGCGCACGCCCAGAACTTCTTCCAGAAGCTGTTCCAGGGCAGCGACAATTTCGGTCCGAGGGCCAGCGGCCCGGGCTCGACGCTGCCCTACAAGTACCAGAAGCAGCGCGTGCGCTTCGCGACCAATGAAAAGCCCGGAACCATCATCATCGATTCCAGCGAGAAATTCCTCTATCTCGTCGAGGGCAATGGCAAGGCCTTGCGCTATGGCGTGGGCGTTGGCCGCGACGGCTTCGGCTGGCAGGGCAATGTGAAGATCGGCCGCAAGGCGGAATGGCCGGGCTGGACGCCGCCGCCGGAGATGATCCGTCGCGAACGCAAGAAGGGCCGGATCCTGCCCGCCTATATGGAAGGTGGTCCCAAGAATCCGCTCGGCGCGCGCGCCATGTATCTGTATCGCGGCGGTCAGGACACCATCTTCCGCATCCATGGTACCAGCGAGCCCTGGACCATCGGCCACAACGTCTCGTCCGGCTGCATCCGCATGGTGAACGCCGACGTCAGCGACCTCTACTCCCGCGTGCCGGTTGGCACGAAGGTCGTCGTTCGCTAAGGCGGCGGTCCACCGGGACGGCGGCGGGCTCGCGTCCCTCGCCTCCCCCGCTTCAGCCGGCCAAGGCCGGCTGCGGCGCCCCATAGGCCTTCATGAAGATGGTGACGGCGCTGTCCACACGGCGCGCGATTTCCTCCGGCCCCGGGCTGTCGATCACGCCAAACAATACGCTGCGCATGACACCGCTCTGCGACAACTCTACGAACTGCTGCGCCGCCAGCAGGCAATCCTCTATCTCCAGCACGCCCGCCTTGGTCTGCGCGTCCAGATATTGGGCGAGCAGCTGCGTGCAGAGCATCGGGCCGTTCGAATAGAACTCGGCGCCCACTTCCGGCATGCGATTGATAATCGAAAACACCGACCGCATGGCCTTGATGTAGTATGGCTTGGTCAGGATCGCGCAAAGCTCGCGGCCGAATTTCTTCAACACCGCTTCGACATCGTGATTCTCGAAATCGAGCATGACGATCCGAAACAGTTCCTCGCGCTTCTCGGCCGAGATCAACTCGATGAACAACCGCTCCTTGTTGGCGAAGTAGACATAGAGCGTACCTTTCGAGACGCCTGCCGCGCGCGCGATGTCGTTCATGCTCGCCGCGTCGAAGCCCTTCTCAAGGAAGACCTGGCTGGCGCCGCGCATGATCTGCTCGCGTTTGCGCGAATCCTGCCCCGCTCCACCTTCTTCGGTGTCACGGGTAGCGTCGACGAGTGACACGGCGTTTCTCCCATCCGGCTGCGATCCCCCGCGCGAGGCGGCTTTGAGTCGGGATCACTTATGTCCAATTCAAAAGTACCAAGAAGCGGAGGCCAAACCAACCGAGCTGCCTTTTTGTGCGACACGCGATTTTTATGACCGAACCGTTCAGTTCGATCTTGATTTAACCAGTCAATGGGACTAATTCAAGCGCCATTGACCGAACGGTTCGGTCAAACCCTTTTCCAGGGCTGAGAGACAGGAGACGAGTCATGGCAAAGGTCGCACTTGTCGAGACTCCTGAGGATACCGGCGTTTCCGAGCTGGAGCCGATCCAGCGCCGCAACGCCGAAGCCACACCGCCGCCGCCAGCGGCAGCGCCCATTGCCGAGCGGCCCCCCGCGCCCGGCAACAGCGGCGAAGCCAAGCCTGCGATTGCCTCACCCCCGGCAAAACGCGGCGGGCGGCGGCGGTTTCTCCTCCTGACGGTAGCCGCCGTCGCGATCGCGGCCGGCGCCTATTTCGGTCACGAATGGTGGACGGTCGGCCGTTTCATGGTCTCGACGGACGACGCCTATGTCGGCGCCGATACCTCGACCGTGGCGCCACGCCTTTCCGGCTATGTCACCAAGGTCGCCGTCGCCAACAATACCGCCGTCAAGGCTGGCGACCCGCTCGTCTATCTCGATGATTCCGAGCAGAAGCTGGCCGTCACCGCCGCCGAGAACCAGATCGCCTCCCAACAGGCCGCGATCGACCGGATCGACAAGCAGATCCAGGCCGGCCAGGCCGGAGTCTTGCAGGCCCGCACATCGATCGCCTCCGCCGATGCCGACGCCGAACTGGCCGCGGCCGATCTCGCCCGCGCCGCGACGCTGGCCAAGAACCAGTTCGCGTCGCAGCAATCGCTGCAGCAGGCGCAGGCCACCAAGGACAAGACCGCCGCTGCCGTGGAATCCGCCAAGGCCGGCATGACGTCGGCCGAGGCCAATGTCGCCGTCCTGCAGGCCCAGCGCGTCGAAGCCGAGCGGGCGCTCGACCAGTACCAGACGACGCTGGAGCAGAAGAAGCTCGACCTCGACCACATGGTCGTGCGCGCGCCCTTCGACGGCGTCGTCGGCAATCGCGCAGTCGATCCCGGCGAGTATGTCGCGACCGGGCAGCGCCTGTTGGCCCTGGTGCCGCTGCAGGACGTCTATGTCGACGCCAACTACAAGGAAACGCAGTTGGGCCGGATCCGGCCGGGCGCGACCGCGACGGTCAGCGTCGACGCCTATTCCGATGCCACGATCGAGGGCACGGTCGAAAGTGTGGCGCCGGCTTCCGGCTCGGTGTTCAGCCTGCTGCCGGCCGACAATGCGACCGGCAACTTCACCAAGATCACGCAGCGTGTCCCGGTGCGGATCCGCATTCCCGCCGAGGAAGCCGCCAAGGGCATCCTTCGCCCCGGGCTCTCCGTCGTGGTCGACATCGACAGCCGCACGGGCGGCAATGCCGCCACCGCGGCCCGCAACTGACCAGCAAGCTTCTCTCCTTCGGGGGAGTGCTTCGAGAGGGGAGCCGGACATGCTGTCCCTACCGGCCTTCCGGCTCCCCTCTCGTTGAACCAAACCGACCGTCCGCGCACGGCCGTGCCGCCAGGTTCCGAAGCCTGGCGCTTTTCAGGGGTGAACGCACCCCCAGGAGACAGTCATGGCCGGTCCGCAACCACCCGCCCTTCCCGTGATGACGCCCCGCCGCACGCTTGGCTTCGTGGCCATGGCGGTCGGCATGTTCATGGCGATCCTCGACATCCAGATCGTCTCGTCGTCACTGACCGAGATCCAGGCAGGCCTGTCCGCCAGCTCGCAGGAAATCTCCTGGGTGCAGACGGCCTATCTGATCGCCGAGATCATCATGATCCCGCTGTCGGGCTTCCTCGGCCGCGCGCTGTCGACCCGCTACCTGTTCGCCATCGCCGCCGGCGGCTTCACCATCACCTCGATCGGCTGCGCCAGTTCCTCGTCGATCGGCGAGATGATCGCCTGGCGCGCGGCGCAGGGCTTCATCGGCGGCGGCATGATCCCGGCCGTGTTCGCCGCCGCCTTCACGATCTTCCCGCCCAATCGCCGCGCCATGGTGTCCGCGATCGTCGGCCTGATCGCGACGCTGGCGCCGACCGTCGGCCCGACCATTGGCGGCTATCTCACCAACATCTTCTCCTGGCACTGGCTGTTCCTGGTCAATGTCATTCCCGGCATCTGCGTGACGCTGGGCGTGCTGACCTTCGTCGACTGGGACAAGCCCAACTTCAAGCTGCTGCAGCGCTTCGACTACATGGGCCTGGTCACGCTGGCCCTGTTCCTCGGCAGCCTCGAGTATGTGCTGGAGGAAGGCTCGGCGAACGACTGGTTCCAGGATGAGACCATCGCGACGCTCGCCGTCGTGACCGTGGTCGCCGGCGTCCTGTTCTTCTGGCGCGTGCTGCGGACCGACGAGCCGATCGTCGATGTCCGCGCCTTCCAGAACCGCAACTTCGCCACCGGCGCCCTGTTCTCCTTCATGCTCGGCGTCGGTCTCTATGGCCTCGTCTACCTCTATCCGGTCTATCTGGCGCGGGTGCGCGGCTACGATTCCCTGCAGATCGGCGAGACCATGTTCGTCACCGGCCTGTTCATGATGATCACCGCGCCGATCGTCGGCCGGCTCGGCCAGAAGATGGACCCGCGCTACATGATGGCGTTCGGCCTGTCGCTGTTCGCGCTGTCCTGCCTCGAACTGGTGCCGATCACCAAGGACTGGGCCTTCAACGAGCTGTTCATCCCCCAGGCGATGCGTGGCGTCGCGCTCATGACGTCGATGATGCCGGTCTCGATGCTGGCGCTGGGAACCCTGCCGCCCGAGCGGATGAAGAATGCGTCCGGCCTGTTCAACCTGACCAGGAACCTTGGCGGCGCCGTCGGCCTCGCCGTCATCACCACGATCCTGAACAATCGCTGGGACCTGCACATCACCCGTCTGCACGAGCAGGTGCAGTGGGGCCGCGAGGCGGCGACCGAACGGCTCGACATGATGACCAAGGGCTTCGCCGCCACGATGGGCAGCGACGCCAATCTGGCGGCGATCAAGACGCTGACCCAGTCGGTCAAGCGCGAGGCGCTGGTAATGGCCTTCTCGGACGTCTTCCTCGTGCTGGCGGTCATCTTCGCGCTGATCGTGCTGCTGGTCCCGCTCGCCCAGAAGCCGCAGGCAGCGCCTGCCGGCGGTGGCGGCGGCCACTGAAACGCCGCGGTCCCGCCGATCGGCCGGGGCCGCGGATTGAGATCGTCGGGCAACGGGGCTAAGCTCCGGCCTATCTTTGCTGAATCAGAATGATCAGCCGTCTTTATCGCCCCGGCCTTCCCAGGCGGGCGAACAATCACATTGGCGATACCCCATGGATGCTTCCGTTTCCGCGCGCCCCGGCCCGGCTCCGCTCGACCAGGCCACCATTCGCTCGATCGTGCTTGGCGTCATGCTGGCGATGTTCTTGGCAGCCCTCGACCAGACCATCGTCGCGACCGCGCTGCCCACCATCGGGCGCGAACTGGGCGATCTCCAGAACATCGCCTGGGTCGTGACCGCGTATCTGCTGTCGTCGACGGCCGTGACGCCGCTCTATGGCAAGCTCAGCGACATCCATGGCCGACGCACGGTCCTGCTGATCGCGATCGTCATCTTCATCATCGGCTCGATCGCCTGCGCGCTCGCGCCGACCATGACCGGGCTCATCATCGCCCGCTTCCTGCAGGGACTGGGCGGCGGCGGATTGATCTCGCTTGCCCATACCATCACCGGCGACGCGATCGCGCCCAAGGAACGCGCCAAATATATGGGCTATTTCGGCGCCGTGTTCGCGGCCGCCAGTGTCGCCGGGCCCGTGCTGGGTGGCGTGCTCTCGGAATCGCTGAACTGGACCGTGATCTTCTGGATCAACGTGCCGCTCGGCCTTCTCGCCTTCGCCATGACCTTCAACGCGCTGAAGAAACTGCCGCGCAACGACCGCCCGCACAAGCTGGACATCATCGGCGCGGTGCTGCTGGTGGCGGCGGCGGTGCTGCTGCTGCTCGCGCTCAGCTGGGGCGGCGTTTCCTATCCCTGGTCGTCCTGGGAGATCATCGGCCTGTTCGTCGCATCCCTTGTCGCATGGGCGCTGTTCGTGTTCCGCGTCCTGAATGCGCCGGAGCCCTTCCTGCCGGTCGGCGTGCTGCGCGACCAGGTGGTGGCAACTGCCACGCTCGCCGGCTTCTTCGGCATCGGCACCATGGTGGGCCTTTCGATCTACATGCCCCTGTTCTTCCAGTCGGTGCTGCACATGTCGGCGGCGGAATCCGGCTTTGCGCTCATTCCACTCTCGATCGGCACCGTGTTCGGCGCGCAGTTTTCCGGCCGCGTCATGGCCCGCGTCCAGCACTACAAGCGCTCGCCGATGATCGGGCTGGTGGTCGCCATGGTCTTGACCGCGGTTCTCGCGGTCTGGGCCGGCCGGCTCGACGTGATCTCGATCGAGGTCATCCTGACCTTCATCGGCGCCGGTCTCGGCACGCTGTTCCCCGTCACCATCGTCGTGGCGCAGAACGCCGTGCAGGCGCATCATCTCGGCACGGCAACGGCCACGATCAACTTCATGCGCTCGCTTGGCAGCGCCATCCTGGTCGCCGCCTTCGGCGCGATCTTCCTGGGCGGCCTGGGCGCGATCTCGGGCGGAACCGGCACATCGGTCGAGGCCAAGATCGCCGCCGCGGCCGAGGCCGGCGTTTCGCTGGCCGGCGCGTTCAGCGGCGTCTTCATCGCGGCGACGATCTGCATCGCCATCTCGCTGGCCCTGCTCGCGATCATGGAAGAGCGGCCGCTGCGCGGTGGCCGCAGCCCGGTGCCGACCGCCGTCGAAGTGTAGGATCGCCCCCAACCGCTGCGCGCGCCGCGCGGCGGCCCGCACTCCAGTTCTGAGAACAGAAAGGGGCGGCAGGCCTTTCAGCCTGCCGCCCCTTTCTAACTGTGAGTTCGCGTCAATCGAAGCAGATCAGTCGATCAGCTTGTAGGCCGGGACCGTGAGGAAGGCCTCGAAGGTCTTGGCGGTCGAAAGCCTGGCGAACAGGTCGATCGCCTCGGGGAAGCGGCCGGCAGCGTAATTGTCGGCGCCGACCTCGCCCTTCACGACTTCCATTTCCTCGGCGAGCGCGCGGCGGAACAGTTCTTCCGTCACCTTCTGGCCGTCTTCCAGCGTCGCCTCGAAATTGAGCTGCTGCCAGATCTGCGCACGGCTGATCTCGGCGGTCGCCGCATCTTCCATCAGGTTGTAGATCGGCACCGCGCCACGGCCGCGCAGCCACGCCTCGATATACTGGACGCCGACACGGATGTTGTGGCGCAGGCCCTCCTCCGTCCGGGTGCCGTCATGGATGGCGAGCATGTCCTTCTGGCCGAAGGAGACCTCCTCGCGCAGGCGCGTGAGCTGGTTCGGCGTCGGCATCAGGCGGTCGAACACTTCCATGGCGACGGGCACGAGATCCGGATGCGCGACCCAGGTGCCGTCATGGCCGGCATTGGCCTCGCGCTCCTTGTCGGCGCGAACCTTGGCGAAGGCGGCGGCGTTGGCTTCCGGGTTGTTCTTGATCGGGATCTGCGCCGCCATGCCGCCCATGGCGAAGGCGCCGCGGCGGTGGCAGGTCTTGATCAGCAGTTCCGAATAGGCGAGCAGGAACGCCTTGCCCATGACGACCTGACCGCGATCCGGCAACAGGAAGGCCTTGTTGTTGCGCAGCGTCTTGATGAACGAGAAGATGTAGTCCCAGCGGCCGCAATTGAGGCCGGCCATGTGGTCCTTCAGTTCATAGAGGATCTCGTCCATCTCGAACGCCGCCGGCAGCGTCTCGATCAGGACCGTCGCCTTGATGGTGCCTTGCGCGAGCCCCAGCGCCTCCTCGGCATAGGTGAAGACGTCGTTCCAGAGGCGCGCCTCGAGATGGCTCTCGGTCTTGGGCAGGTAGAAATAGGGGCCCGATCCCTGCGCGAGCGCCGCCTTGGCATTATGGAAGACATAGAGGCCGAAATCGACCAGCGAGCCGGAAGCGTCCATGCCGTCAAAGGTGATGTGGCGCTCGGGCAGGTGCCAGCCGCGCGGGCGGATGATCAGCACGGCCGGATTGGCGCCGAGCTTGTAGGCCTTGCCGGTGCGCGCGTCGGTGAAGTCGATCTGGTTGGCCCAGCGGTCCTTCAGATTCAACTGGCCCTCGACCATGTTGGCCCAGACCGGCGAGGACGCGTCCTCGAAATCGGCCATGAACACCTTCGCGCCGGAGTTCAGCGCGTTGACGATCATCTTGCGGTCGACCGGGCCGGTGATCTCGACGCGGCGGTCCTGCAGGTCGGCCGGGATCGGCGCGACCTTCCAATCGCCCTCTCGGATCGCCTGGGTTTCGGGCAGGAAGTCCGGCAGCCCGCCATTGTCGAAGAAGACCTGACGCTCATTGCGGAATTCGAGCAGGGCGCGGCGCTTCGCATCGAACCGGCCATGCAGTTCGGCGACGAAGGCGAGCGCCTCGGGCGTCAGGATCTCGTCGAAACGGGGGCCCAGGGCTCCCTTGACGACCAGGCGTTCAGCATTGGTGGCGGACATGGACAACTCCTCGGTGGGCATGTTGGAGCGGACTATGCCACGCCGCCGTCTTCAACTGAACCTGCATGATCAGGGCAGAACTTGTTCCGTTTTGGAAAAAGTCGGCCTATCGCAACCGGTAGCGCGCGATCCGGTCGGTGAAGTCCCGCGCCGCCCTGGCCGGATCTTCCGCCGCCATGATGGCGGAAACGACGGCAAGGCCATCGGCGCCCGCCGCCAGCGTCGGCTCGACATGCTCGGGCTTGAGGCCGCCGATCGCCACGACCGGCAGGCCAGCCGCCGCCTGGATCCGCCCGAGATGGTCAAAGCCGATCGCGTCGTCCGCATCCGGCTTGGTCGTCGTCGCGAAGA
Source organism: Kaistia defluvii (assembly GCF_026343955.1). Taxonomy (GTDB): domain Bacteria; phylum Pseudomonadota; class Alphaproteobacteria; order Rhizobiales; family Kaistiaceae; genus Kaistia; species Kaistia defluvii. The sequence continues at coordinate 145,374 of NZ_JAPKNI010000008.1, read as the reverse complement.
CCGGGCCGACGCCGAGATAATCGATCGGGCCGAGTTCGTCCGGCGTCAGTTCCTCCATCAAGGCCGCGGACAAGCCGAGAATGCGATCCGGGCCAATCAGTTCGCGCACCTTGGCGACGCGCATGTCGTCCTGGCCGACATGGACGCCATCGGCATCCACCGCCAGCGCGACATCGACGCGGTCGTTGATGATGAGCGGAATGCCGCGCGGGCGCAGGATTTCCATCAGCGCCGATGCCGTCGCGACGAAATCGCGGGTGGTGCCCTGCTTGCAGCGGTGCTGCACGAGCGTGACGCCACCGTCGATCGCGGCGCGCACCGTCTCGACCACGCCGCGCGGTCCGGCAAGATCGTCGTCGGTGACGAGATAAAGCGAAAGATCGAAAGGACGGCTCATCCCACATTCACCTCTTCAACAACCCGGATAGTCGCATAGCGCGCGATCATGTCGGCGTCGACCACATAGAGCGCGTCGCAAAGCTCCGCCGGCAGATGGCCCGGCCCGGTCACGCGGGTCGCCGCGGCAGCGCCCGCCGCGCCATAGACGACAAGCGCGGCGACCGCCGCCTCGAAGGGCGGACGCACGGCGGCGAACGCGGCAACCGTCGCCGACAATGCACAACCCAGCGCAGTCGAGAGCGGCATCAGCGGGCTGCCGCCGGTGATCGCCACGACGCTCGTGCCGTCCGTGACATAGTCCGTCTCGCCGGTGATGGCGACGACCGCGCCGCTGGCGCGCGCCAGCGCCTTGCCGGCCTCCAGCGCTGCATCGGACGAAGCGGTCGAGTCCACGCCCTTGCCCCCTGCCCCGGCCGCGCCGGCGAGGCTCATGATCTCGCTGGCATTGCCGCGGATGATCGACGGACCTGCCCGGCTCATCTCGACGGCGAAATCGGTGCGGAACTTCGTCGCGCCGCAGCCGACCGGATCCAGCACCCAGGGCTTGCCGAGGGAAACGGCCCGCTTCGCCGCGCGCTGCATGCCCACGATCCAGGTCGGCGACAGCGTACCGATATTGATCACCAGCGCATTGGAAATGGCGACGAAGTCGTCGACCTCCTCGGACGCATGCACCATGGCCGGTGACGCGCCGACTGCAAGCAAAGCATTGGCCGAGATCGTCATGGCGACGTAGTTGGTGATGTTCTGGACGAGCGGACGGGCTGCGCGCATGGCATGCAGCGCATCCGTCGCCGCTTCGATCGTGAAGGAAGGGGGGGAAGACACGGTAGACGTCCTTTGCTGTGACGCAGGACGGAACGACGGCAAGAACATCCAGGTGCTTGAGCATCCAGGCGCTTGGCTCAATCCCTCCGCCGGCATGATCCGGATCAGGTTCGCGGGTTAGTCCGAAGACCTCTCAGCCAGGATCCGGATGGATCAGGGCACCCCGATGAGACGGGGCGACCCTAGCACGGCCAGACGGACAGGCAAGAGGCCCCTGCCGATCCCTGATGCGCAAAGCAACGTTCAGGCTTGTCACGCGCTCCATGCCAACGTGTCGGCGCGGCCCTTCCTTCACCCATCGCGAGGATGGAGCGACGCAACGGAAAGGGTTAGCGTACCAGCTGGCATGACGATGGAGCATTGGGCATGAACAAGGGCCGGATCGAAGCGTTCAGTGACGGCGTTCTCGCGATCATCATCACCATCATGGTGCTGGAGCTGAAGGTTCCCCACGAGGTCGACATCCACACATTGCTGCCGCTGGTGCCGGTGTTTCTCAGCTATGTGCTGAGCTTCATCATGATCGGCATCTACTGGAACAACCACCACCACATGTTCCATGCCGTCAGCCATGTTCGTGGCGGCGTGCTCTGGGCCAATCTGCACCTGCTGTTCTGGCTGTCCCTGACCCCGTTCACCACCGCATGGATGGGCGAAAACCACATCGAGGCCGTGCCGGTCGCCGTCTATGGCTTCGTGCTGATGATGTGCGGCATCGCCTATTATATTCTCGCCCGGTCGCTGATCCGGCTCGAAGGCGAAAGCTCCCCAATCGCCGAGGCATTCGGCAGGGATCGCAAGGGCAAGATCTCCGTCGTCATCTATGCGGCGGCGATCGGCCTGGCCTTTCTCAACCCTTGGATCGCCATCGCCTGCTATGTCGGCGTCGCGATGATCTGGCTTGTGCCGGATCGGCGGGTGGAGCGCGTCCTGCTTTCGGCGCGCGCCGGCCATGCGCCGAAGCCCTAGCACTGGCCGCAGCGCCCCAAGTCCTCAACCTCTTTGACAGTATCGTCTCGAGGCCTCTCCTTGAATTGCTTTGGGCAGGCAAAGGAGAATGCCTTCAGCTCTCTGAACTCATGGCCATATCGACTTGGACCACAATAGAGGTAACCCTCGCGCGGAATTGAGCGTATGCTTGAAGAATGAACCTCCAATTCCCCAATCGCAGCCGCAGTTACAATGAGACGCGTCACCGGATTCAGTTCTGGGGCCACGATAGCGCGAAGGAGGTCTCGTTCTATCTCGAAGCGGATGCCCTCGCGCGGATCGATCCGAACGGTGCGCTGGACGAGGATCACGCGCTGCGCACCTTCGACGCCAACCGGGCGCGGATCGAACAGGCCGCCGCACGCGCCTATTCCAGGCAGGCGCACGCGTCCTACACGCTCACCGCCAGCGATCTCTGATTTCGGGCGATCGCGCCGCCCGTTCGGCGCGATGCTTCAGGCGTTGAGACCGGCCGGCTTCGGGCCGCCATAGGCCCAATCCAGCAACTCGATCGTATGGACCACCGGCACGCCGCCGGAGAGCTGCGTGATGCAGCCGATATTGCCGGTGGCGACAACATCGGGCGACACCTTGGAGATGTTGCCGAGCTTTCGCGCCTTGAGCTGTTGCGAAAGCTCCGGCTGCAGCATGTTGTAGGTGCCCGCGGAACCGCAACAGATGTGGCCTTCGGGCACATCGCGCACCGTGAAGCCTGCCTTCGCCAGCAACGTCTTCGGCGTCGTCTTGATCTGCTGGCCGTGCTGCATCGAGCAGGCGGAGTGATAGGCCACGGTCAGGGCCTTGGGCGCGACGACGGGCGCCAGCTTCAAGCTCTCCAGATATTCGGTGATGTCCTTGGCGATGGCCGACACGCGCGCCGCCTTTTCGGCATAGGCGGCGTCCTCGCGGAACATGAAACCGTAATCCTTGATCGTGGTGCCGCAGCCGGACGCCGTGATGATGATGGCGTCGAGCCCCTCGCCGTCCATTTCGGCGATCCAGGCATCGATCGTCCGCTTGGCCGTCGCATGCGATTGTTCGGACTTGCCCATGTGGTGGGCGAGCGAGCCACAGCAGGTCTCGCCCTTGGCGATCACCACCTCGACGCCGACCCGGTTCAGCAGGCGGATCGTCGCCTCGTTGATGCCAGGATCGAGCACGGGCTGGACGCAGCCGGAGAGCAGCGCGACGCGGCCGCGCTTCTCGGCGGACGTCGGAAACGTGCCCGGCCCTTCCGAAGCGGTACGGCCATGCGGGAAGCGCGGCGCCAGCTTCAGCATGGCGCTGATCCGCTTGAAGCCCGGCACCTTGCCCATCGGTCCCGCGAAGGGACGCGCCATGGCGGCTCCCACCAGCGCCAGGCGGAAACGGTTGCGATAGGGCAGGATTCCGGCAATGGCCGAACGGATCACCTTGTCGGCGATCGGCCGGTCATAGGTCTCCTCGATATGCGCGCGGGCATGATCGACGAGGTGCATGTAGTTCACGCCGGACGGACAGGTCGACATGCAGGAAAGGCAGGACAGGCAGCGATCGACGTGCTTGACCACCTGCTCGTTCGCCGGCTTGCCGCCCTCGAGCATGTCCTTGATCAGGTAGATGCGACCACGCGGACTGTCGAGCTCGTCACCGAGCAGCAGATAGGTCGGACAGGTCGCCGTGCAGAATCCGCAGTGGACGCAGGTGCGCAGGATCTTCTCGGATTCACGCACATCCGGGTCTGCAAGCTGGGCAAGCGAGAAAGAAGTTTGCATGGGTCTACTCTGCCGCTGTGGGCTCGGTTGAGGCGGCCGCACAATCGCGCTTGCGCCACCCGGGGGCATCTGGCATTGGCGGAGCGCCTGAAATTTCTTCAGTGCTATCAAAGGAATGATTATGCAGCATCGCCTGTGGACCGCCCTGGGCGCGGTGTTCTTTGCCACCATGGTCCTTGGCGGAGCGGCCCATGCCGAAAATCGCAAGGTCAAGATCATCAACGAGACCAGCAGCGATCTGAACGAATTCTACGCCTCGAATGTCGGCGCCAGCGACTGGGAGGAAGACATTCTCGGCGACGACCAGGTTCCGGCCGGCGGATCGGTCAGCATCAACATGGATGACGGCAGCGGTTACTGCAAATTCGACTTCAAGGGCGTTTTCGTCGACGACAGCGAAGCGGTGCTGGAAGGCGTCGACGTCTGTGAAGTCGGTGTCGTCCGCTTCACCGAATAGCCAGCAAGTACCGGTTCCGGCGCCTCGCGGCGCCGGCCACTCCCCCAACCCGATCCGAACCTCCTGCATCGCCTACATCCGCCCCGGATTGAGTATCCCGGCGGGATCGAAGGTCGCCTTGATCAGGCGGCTCATCGCCGCCACGCCGGGCGACTCCGGCTCGAACACCGGCACGCTGGCGCGCAGTTCCGGCGACCCGCGCACCAGCATGGCATGGCCACCCACCGACGCCACGGCCGACCGCACGATGGCGGCGCCGCCATCGCCCTCCGCCGGCCCGCTGGCCCAGACCAGGCCGCCGGCCCAGTCATAGAGCACGCGGCTGCCAAGCTGGGCTTTCAACGACTCGCCCACCCTCGGGCCATCGGTCGGCCGGACCGAAATCCGCCAGATCGCGGCATCGTGCGGCGTTTCAAGCGCCTCGACGTCGCGTATCGACGCCCAGAGCACGCGCGAGGCTTCGGCGGCGATCGTCTCGAACGCGCCGAACGGCTGCAGCACCGTGTCGAGCCGGTCGATACGATAGCGGACCGAGGCGTCAAAGCCTTCCAGGCGCAGCGCGGTGCGGGTCGGCATGCCGTCGGTCGCCGGCAGATGCGCCGCGCCCGTCACCTCGAACGGCGTGCCGAGCGCGGTCGTCATCGCCTCGACGGCGCGCTCCGCCGACAGCCCGGTCAGGAGCAGCGTCAGTTCCGTCTCGGCTTCCGGCAGCAGCTTGTAGGTGACTTCCGTCAGCACGGCGAGCGTGCCCCAGGACCCGACCAGCAGCTTGACGAAATCATAGCCGGTCACGTTCTTCATGACGCGGCCGCCGGACTTGATCGTCTCGCCGCGCCCGGTGGTAGCACGGACGCCGATCAGCGAGTCGCGCGCAGCGCCCGAATGGATGCGGCGCGGACCGGAACTGTTGGAGGCCGTGACGCCGCCGATTGTCGGGATGCCATGATTGCCAAGCAGGTGGCGGTAGTCGATCGGCTCGAAGGGCAGGCGTTGCCGGTTGACGGCCAGCGTCTGCTGGATCTCGGCCAGGGGCGTGCCGGCGCGGGCAGAGAGGACCAGCTCCGACGGCTCGTACAGCGTGATGCCGGTCAGAAGCTTCGTCGAAAGCGCCCTGTCGGCATGCACCGGCTTGCCGATCGGGCGCGTGCCGCCGCCGTGGATTGCCAGCGGGCTGTGCGACTGCGCAGCCTCATGCACGATCGCCTCGATCTCGGTCTCGCTTTCGGGGAGAAGGATCGACGTCATCGGCATGCTTTCTGGAAGAACGGAGATTCACACATCAGACCGGGCGCCCCGCGAGCGGAAACACCTTGTGCGGATTGAGCAGCCATTGCGGATCGAGCGCTGATTTCACCCGCATCTGCTGGTCCAGATCGATGGTGTTGAACTGGTAGGTCATCAGGTCGCGCTTCTCGATGCCGACGCCGTGCTCGCCGGTCAGGCAGCCGCCGAGATCGACGCAGAGCTTGAGGATGTCCTCGCCGCAGCGCTCGGCCTTGTGCTGCTCGACCGGATCATTGGCGTTGAACAGCACCAGCGGATGCAGATTGCCATCGCCGGCATGGAAGATGTTGGAGACGCGCAGGCCATAGCCGGCGCAGATCTCGGCGATGCCGGTCAGGACGGCGGAAAGCTGCCCGGTCGGGATGGTGCCGTCCATGCAGATATAGTCGGCGAGCCGGCCCATCGCGCCGAAAGCGGATTTGCGGCCCTTCCAGATCGCGGCGCTCTCGGCTTCCGACTGCGAAACGCGCAGGCCGGACGGGTTGTAGTCGGCGGCGATCGTCGTGATCCGGACGATGAGATCCTCGATCTCGGCCTCCGAACCCTCGACCTCGATGATCAGCAGCGCCTCGACATCGAGCGGATAGCCGGCGTGGGCGAAGGCCTCGCAGACCTGGATCGCCGGGCGGTCCATATATTCGATCGCGACCGGGATGATGCCCGAGGCGATGATCGCAGCGACGCAGGCGCCCGCATCTTCGGCCGACTGGAAGCCCATGAGCATCGGCCGCGCGCCTTCGGCGAGCGGAAGGATGCGCAACGTCGCCTCGGTGACGACGCCGAGTTGGCCCTCGGAGCCGACGATCAGTCCCAGCAGGTCGTAGCCGGCTGCATCCATGTGGGCCCCGCCGATCTCGACGATGGTGCCGTCGATCAGCACGAGCTTGACGCCCAGCACGTTGTTGGTCGTGACACCGTATTTCAGACAATGCGCGCCGCCGGAGTTCATGCCGATATTGCCGGCGATGGTGCAGGCGAGCTGGCTCGACGGATCGGGCGCGTAGAAGAAACCAAGATGGGCGACCGCGCCGGAGACGCCGAGATTGGTGACGCCGGCCTCGACGCGGATGGTACGGTTGGCCGTGTCGACGTCCAGGATCCGGCTCATCTTGGAGACGCCGAGGACGACCGCGTCCTCGCTCGGGATAGCGCCGCCGGCAAGCGACGTGCCCGCGCCGCGGGCGACGACCTTGACGCCTTCCTTGTTCAGGAAGGCCAGCACCTTGGACACCTGCTCGGTCGTTTCGGGCAGCACGACGGCCATGGGAATGCGACGATAGGCGGTGAGCGCGTCCGTCTCGAAGGCACGGCGCTCGTCCTCCTCGGTGATCAGCGAGGTCGGCGGCACCAGCGCGGCAAGGCCGGCGAGAATCTCCGCGCGACGCGCGAGGATGCGCGGATCCGGCCTCGGAATCTCAATCGCGGACATGGCAGCCTCCCTCCCAGTTCAGAACCACTCTAGGCGCGGACGGTTTTGTACCCAAGCCGGGATAGAAAACAATCATCCTTGCCGCAGGATTGAAAATCACCCAACTTTTTTGCCACTATAGAGGCAATGAGCACACTATCCGATATGGAGATCTTCGCCCGCGTTGTCACCGCCGGAAGCCTTTCGGCGGCCGGACGCGAGCTTGACCTCTCTCCCGCCGTCGTCTCCAAGCGCCTGAAGCGTCTGGAGGATCGGCTTGGCACGCGCCTGCTGCAGCGCACCACGCGGCAGATCGCGCTGACCGAGGCCGGCCGTGGCTTCCACGACCGCGTGGTGCAGATCCTCGCCTCGATCGACGAGGCCGAGTCCTTTGTGAGCCGGCGCTCCGACGTGGCGCGCGGAACGCTCAAGGTCTCGGCGCCCACCACCTTCGGCCGGCTGCACATCGCGCCGCATCTGGGCAGCTTTCTCGCCGCCAATCCCGGCCTGTCCGTCAATCTCGTGCTCTCCGACGAGTTCGTCGATCTGGTCAAGGACGGCATCGACGTCTCGATCCGCATCGCAGAGCTGACGGATTCGAGCCTGGTGGCGCGGCGGCTCGCGCCGAACCACCGCCTGCTCTGCGCGACGCCGGCCTATCTCGCCGAACACGGCACGCCGCAGACCATCGCCGAATTGTCGAAGCACACGCTGCTCGCCACCGCCAGCCAGGATCCCTGGCGGGTGGAAGGGCCGGACGGCCCGGTGACGGTGCATGTCGAGGGCAGGCTTCGCACCAATTCGAACGAGGTGGTTCGCGAAGCCGTGCTGGCAGGGCTCGGCATCGCCTATCGCTCGACCTGGGATGTCGGGCCGGAGCTTCGCGAAGGGCGCCTGGTCGTCGTGCTGCCCGCCTACCGTGCCTCGCGGCACGTCGCGGTGCATGCGGTCTATCCGAGCCGGCGCTTCCTCGCCGCCAAGGTGCGGCTGTTCATCGACCACCTCGCCGGACTCTATGGCGACCACCCGCACTGGGACGAAGGCCTCGGCAAGATCCTCGCGCCGGCTACCCCCTAGTCGGCGCCATGCCCGTCGTCATGCTTCGAGCGGATGCGGCGGACGAGGAACCAGACGAACAGCGCCACAGGGATCACCGCAAAGGCGGTGACATGCGCCGGGTCGAGCTCGAAGCCGAGGACGGAAGATCCCTTCGCCAGATAGCCGATCAGCCCGACGACGTAGTAGCTGACTGCCGCGACGGAGAGCCCTTCGACCGTCTGCTGCAGACGCAGTTGCAGCCGCGCGCGGCGGTTCATGCTGTCGAGCAAGGCGCGGTTCTGCTGCGACAGCTCGACATCGACACGGGCGCGCAGCAGCGCCGCGGCGCGGGCGAGCTTTCGCGACAGGTCCTGCTGGCGGCCCTCCACGGTCTGGCAGGTGCGCATCGCGGGCGCCATGCGACGGGCGAGAAAGGCGGTGAAGCTCGAATAGCCGGCGATCGGCTGCTCATCCATGGCGTTGAGGCGCAACCGCACGATCTCGGAATAAGCGCGGCTGGCCCCGAAGCGGAAGGCGCTTTCGGCCGCGCCGGCTTCCAGATCGCCGGCCTGGGCGGTCAGGTCGTCCAGCAAGGCGCGGTTGGCCTCGAACCCTTCGCTGGCGCGGAAGCGGCCGGTATTGGCGACAAGATCCATCTCGATGCGGCGAAGCTCCGGATGCAGGCGCTGCGCCTCCGGCAGGCCCAGCATGGCCAGCGTCCGATAGGTCTCGAGCTCGAGCAGGCGCTGGACGATCGGTCCCGCCTCCTGCGGCTCGAGCCCGCGATCGACCACCAGAAGGCGCGTATAGCCATCGCCATCCTCGCGAAAATCGGATGCGATCAGCCCCCTGCCCCCGGCCACTTCCGAAACGGCGAGCGAGCCCGGATCAAAGCCGGAGAGCAGTTCGGCGATCGGGCGCTGGTCGGCGACGAGGTCGAGCCGCGCGGCCACCATCAACGGGCCCGGCGCCTCGAAGGCCTCGCCGAACGGCGTCTCGGCCGGCAGCGCGCCGGCGCCGCCGCGCGCATCCCAGCTATAGGTGGTGAATTCGGCGTGGCTCTCCCAGCGCAGCGTGCCGCCGCAGAGATCGACGACATGATGGCGCGCATGAGCGGCCGGTTGCGGCAGGCCGTTGCGAACACACAGCGCCGCGAGACGGTCGCGGGCCGCGTCCGCATGGCCGGCATCGGTCATGAAGGCGAAGTTCAACACGATGCGCGGCGCTTCCATCATGTGGAAGGGCCGCGCATGGATCTCGTTCAGCACCGCGCTTCGAAGCGGATGATCCTCGAAACGCCTTGGTCCTTCGCGCATCGCGCCCTCGATCCCGCGCCCAACTACCTAAGCAGTAGGGCCGGGACGGAACGGGCTCAACCCCGATCGATGACGGTATCGTCGATCTCGGCCAGGGTGCGACGTCCTGTCAGGGCCATCGAGACGTCGAGCTCCTTGCCGACGATCTGGATCACCTTGGACACGCCTTCTTCGCCGCCGGCGCCGAGGCCGAACAGGAAGGCCTTGCCCATCATGCAGCCCTTGGCGCCGAGCGCCAGCGCGCGCAGCACGTCCTGTCCCGAGCGGATGCCGCTGTCGAACAGGATTTCGGTCTGGTTGCCGACCGCGTCGACGATGCGCGGCAGGCGCGAAATCGCGGACGGCGCGCCGTCGAGCTGGCGTCCGCCATGGTTGGAAACGACGATCGCGTCGGCGCCGGTATTGACCGCCTTCTGCGCGTCGCCGACATCCAGCACGCCCTTGAGGATCAGCTTGCCGGGCCAGATCGAACGGATCCAGGCCACGTCATCCCAGTTGAGCGCCGGGTCGAACTGGCCGGAGATCCACTGGCCCAGCGACTTGACGCCGCTCATGCCCTCGACGCCGTTCAGATTGCCGAAGGTCTTGTGCTTGCTGCCCAGAACCTTGAACGCCCATGGCAGCTTGGTCGCCATGTCGAGGACATTGTGCAGCTTGATCTGCGGCGGCACGGTCATGCCGTTCTTGATGTCGCGGTGGCGCTGGCCCTGCACCTGCAGGTCCAGCGTCAGGATGAGGGCCGAGCACTTGGCGGCGATGGCGCGCTCGACCAGTTGCTTGGCGAAGTTGCGGTTCTTCATCACATAGAGCTGGAACCAGAACGGTCGCGAAGTGGCCGCCGCCACGTCTTCGATCGAGCAGATCGACATGGTCGACAGCGCGAACGGGATGTTGGCCTTCTCGCAGGCCTTGGCCGCCAGGATCTCGCCATCGGCATGCTGCATGCCGGTCAGGCCGGTCGGGGCGAAGGCGAAGGGATAGGCGAACTTCTCGCCGAGCAGCGTGACTTCGGTCGAGCGGTTGGACACGTCGACCATGACGCGCTGGCGCAGCTTGAGGGCCTTGAAGTCGGCCGAGTTGGCGTCGATCGTTTCCTCATTGTAGGAGCCGCGATCGGCATAATCGAAGAAGGCGCGCGGCACGCGGCGCTTCGCCAACAATCTCAGGTCTGCAATGCTCGTTGCGTCCTTCAAGCCGCCCATGGCGCCGCTCCAATTTCATATGAATTCTTGAAAGGCGGGCCGCGCCCGCCAACTGGATCAATTTCTTGACCACTTCCTGATTTCCGCTGATAGGCTCTTCCGCATGGTCTTTCAACCGATTCCTTCCCGCGCGACCGCCGACGAGGTGGCGCGACAGATCGAGATGCTGGTGCTGGAGGGCGTGCTGCATCCCGGCGACAAGCTGCCGGGCGAGCGCGACCTGTCGGCGACGCTCGGCGTTTCGCGGCCGATCCTGCGCGATGCGCTGAAGGCGCTGGAGGGACGCGGGCTGGTCGAAAGCCGCCCAGGCGGCGGCACCTATGTGGCCGCGATCGAAGGTTCGGTCTTCGCCGCGCCGATCGTCGACCTGATCGCGCAATCGCCCAAGGCCGGCGGCGACTATCTGGAATTCCGCCGCGAGATTGAGGCAACGGCGGCGGCGATGGCGGCGACACGCGCCACCGAGGCCGACCGCATCATCCTCGGCCGCATCATCGAGACGATGGAAGCCGAACACGGCAAGGCCGACTTCCGCCGCGAGGCGGCGCTGGACGTCGAATTCCACCAGGCGATCGGCGAGGCGACGCACAACATCGTCATCATCCACGTGCTGCGCGCCTGCTACCGGCTGCTGGCCGACGGCGTGTTCTACAATCGCAGCCGGCTCTATGGCCAGGCCGGCTCGCGCGACCAGCTCCTGGCCCAGCACAAGGCGATCCGCGATGCGATCCTGGCCGGCGATCCGGAAGCCGCCCGCCAGGCGGCGATCGATCACATCGCCTATGTCGCGGCGTCGATGAAGGACGCCGCCGAGGCCGGCGCCCGCGAAGAAATCGCCTCGCTGCGGCTGATGCAATTCGAGGAACGCGCGACGGCGAAGCGGCCGGTTCGCCGGGACTGAGCGGTTTCGGACTGCGGCGGCATGGTTCCCGTAGCCTTGAATGTCCCTGGACGCTGGAACCGCTGCGCGACGACGACTTCCTGCCGGAGTGACGAGCGCGCCTACCGGATCGTCGCGATCCAGGCGCGGGCGATCGCCCTTCCCGCAGCGTCGGCGCGGCTGCCGAGCGGGCCTTCCTCGCGAGCATGGCGCTCCGGCCACTCCGGATCGATCTCCGCCGCCACGTCGCCGAAAGTGTCGCTCCAGTCGCGCACCAGCGCCGTATCGGCCTCGAAATGGAACTGGATGCCATAGACGGCGCGGCCGATGCGAAAGGCCTGGTGGGGCGTCAGGGCGCTGGTCGCCAGGTGGACGGCGCCTTCCGGCAGGGTGAATGTGTCGGAATGCCAGTGGAACAGGGGCGACGGGCCCTCCAGCACGCCGACCACGGGATCGTCGCGGCCCGCCTCGGTGGGCGTTACCTCCTGCCAGCCGAATTCGGTCGGCCGGCCCAGTATGTTGCTGGCGCCATAGCCGCGCGCCAGGATCTGCGAACCCAGGCAGATGCCGAGCACGGATTTGTCGGCATCGCCAAAGGCGCGCATCAGGCGGGCGAGGCGCGGCAGATAGGGATGCGCCGCGTCGTCGACCGCGCTCTGACCGCCGCCGAGCACGATGATCGCGTCATAGCCGTCGGGCGTCTCCGGCAAGGCGTCGCCCTCATGCGCGCGACGGACATCGATCACCGCCCCGGCCGAGGCAAGCGCCGGCCGCATCAGGCCGAGCGAGGTGGCTTGATAGTTTTCGACGACGAGAATGCGCATGGGGCTGACGGCTCAGTTGGATTCGGCATCCACCAATAGATGCCGAACCGAACGATTCCGCCAGCCCGCGCTTCGATGGCGCCGGGCCATTGCGCGCCGACGCGGCTGATCGGGAAGCTGACGTCCGCCAGCGGCGCGACCGCCCCTTGATGGCAGGCGAGGATGCCGCCATGACGATACCGGCGAACGAGGCGGGAGGCTTTCGCCATTCGCCGCTGAATCCGGCCAGAATTTCGCATCGCGGCATCGGACTCATCAATCTCGGTGACGTCACCGCTCACAAAGTTTTGCTGGACGGGGTCCGGGGTTCCTGCTCTCGGTGGCGTCCCTCAGCCACTCGGATCGCCGCATGCCTCCCCCAACCGACTCACAAGCGACCGAAATCGCCCCGGCCGCCCGCTCCCGCGCCAAGCCTTCCGAGGCGGCGATGACCCGGCTCGACTATTCGCTCTATGCGGTCACGGTGTTTGCCTGGAGCACGAGCTGGATCGCGCTCAAGCTGCAACTCGGCGTCGTCGCGCCCCAGGTGGCGCTGACCTGGCGGTTCCTGCTCGCCTCGCTGGTGATGTTCGGCTGGGCGATCGTACGCCGCCACCGCCTCGCCTTCCCGCTCGCCGATCATCTGCGCTTCCTCGGGCTCGGCTTTTTCATCTTCTCGATGAATTTCCTGCAGTTCTACGTTGGCGGCGCCAAGCTGGCCTCGGGCCTGCTGGCCGTCATCTTCTCGCTCGCCTCGGTCTTCAACATGCTGCTTGGCGCGATCTTCCTGCGCCAGTCGGTCGACCGGCGCGTCCTGCTCGGCGCCGCCTTCGGCTTTGGCGGCGTGGCGCTGATGTTCTGGCCGGAGATCGCCGGCACCGAGATCGACCACGACGCGGCCATCGGCCTGATGCTCTGCGTCGGCGGCACGCTGTTCTTCTGCATCGGCAACATGATTTCCGCCTCGGCGCAGAAACGCGGCATTCCGGTCGTCTCGGCCAGCGCCTGGGGCATGGCCTATGGCGCGGCGATCCTGGCGATCACCGCCGCGATGCTCGGCAAGCCGTTCATCTTGGACCCGTCCTTCCAGTACATCGCCTCGCTGCTGTGGCTGGCGCTGCTGTCTTCGGTCGTCGCCTTCTTCGCCTATCTGACGCTGCTCGGCCGGATCGGCTCGGGCCGCGCCGGCTATTCGACGGTGCTGTTTCCCGTCTTCGCCCTGCTGATCTCGACCTTCGCGGAAGGCTATCAGTGGACGGCCTTCGCCATCGCCGGCCTCGTGCTCGTCATGGTCGGCAACGTCATCGTGCTCGGCCGGCGCTGAGGGAGCGGGGAACCCCGGAAGGCCGAGACCTTCCGGGGTTCGCGATCAGACCATCCGCATGCTCATGCCGCCATCGACCACCAGCGTCTCGCCCGTGATGAACGCGTTGGTCAGCAACTCGACGGCGGCCGTCGCCACCTGTTCCGGCGTGCCGAGGCGCTGCAGCGGGATGCGGTTGGCGAGGTTGTTGGCGCGCGCTTCCGGCGTCATCGCCTCGTGGAAGCGGGTTTCGATGATGCCGGGGCAGATGGTGTTGATGCGGATGCCTTCATGGCCATGGTCGCGGGCGAGCGCCCGGCCCATCTGCGGCAGCGCGCCCTTGACGGTCTGGTAGGCGATGGTTGCCGGGCAGCCGCGCAGGCCCGCCACCGACGAGATCAGGAGCATCGCCCCACCCTGCTTCGCCAGCGACGCGTGCGCGGCGCGGAACAGGTGGAATGGCGCATGGACGTGAACGCGAAAGGCATTGTCCCAGGCTTCCGGCGTCACCGTCAAAGCCGTGCCCGGCACGGCGCCGCCGGCGGAGGGAACGAGGTAGTCGACACGGCCGAAGCGGGCGAGCGCGGCATCGACGATCGCCGGCGCCGAAGCCGGGTCGGCCGCATCGGCGGCATGGAACAGCACGCCGGTGACGGCGCCGAGTTCGCGCATCAGCTTTTCCACCGGCTCGTCGCGATGACGGCCGGACAGGACGAGGTCGACGCCCCGCGCCGCCAGCGCCCGCGCGATCGCCGCACCGATGCCGCGCGTTCCTCCGGTGATGATGGCGACGGGTCTCGACGAATCGGTCATTCTGATTTTCCTCCCTGAAAGCATGTCCTGGGTGCTATCGGTGCACCGATTCAGGCGATCGGTCCACCGCCCGTCTCGGTTTTGCGAGGCAATGGCCCCTCCATTGCCGTTCCCCTGGCGCGCCGCTACTGTGCCGCGCCTCACTGCTTCGGAGTACTCATGGCCCGCGACGCTACCGATTCCACGATCGTCGAATCGCGCGACGAACTCGTCGACGTAATTGCCAGCGGCTCCAAGCCCAAAGCGCAATGGCGGATTGGCACCGAGCACGAGAAGTTCGGCTTCTACACCGATGACCTGACGCCCGTCCCCTATGAGGGGCCGCGCGGCATCGAGCGCATCCTCCGCCTGATGGAAGGTCTTCTCGGCTGGCAGCCGATCGAGGATCGTGGCCTGATCATCGGCCTGGTCGATCCCATCGGCGGTGGCGCCATCTCGCTGGAGCCCGGCGGCCAGTTCGAGCTGTCCGGTGCCCCACTCGAGACGATTCACCAGACCTGCCGCGAACTGCATGCCCATCTCGCGCAGGTGCGCCAGTGCGCCGAACCGCTCGGCGTCGGCTTCATCGGCCTCGGCACCTCGCCGATCTGGTCGCTGGCCGAGACGCCGGTGATGCCGAAGTCGCGCTACGAGATCATGGCCCGCTACATGCCGAAGGTCGGCACGCGCGGCCTCGACATGATGTTCCGCACCTCAACGGTGCAGGTGAATCTCGACTTCTCCGACGAAGCCGACATGGTCAGGAAGATGCGCGTCTCGCTGGCGCTGCAGCCGATCGCGACCGCACTGTTCGCCAATTCGCCCTTCCTCGACAATGCCGCCAACGGTCTGCTGTCGAACCGCGCCGAAATCTGGCGTGACACCGACAACCAGCGCGCCGGCCTGATCCCCTTCGCCTTCGAGGACGGCTTCGGCTTCGAGCGCTATGTCGACTGGGCGCTGGACGTGCCGATGTATTTCGTCAAGCGCGGCGACACCTATCACGACGTTGCCGGCCAGTCGTTCCGCGACCTGCTGAAGGGCGAGCTGCCGGGCCTGCCGGGCGAGATCGCGACGCTATCGGACTGGAACAACCATCTCACCACGCTGTTCCCCGACGTGCGGCTCAAGAAGTACATCGAGATGCGCGGCGCCGATGCCGGTCCGTGGCGGCCGCTCACCGCGCTGCCGGCGCTCTGGGTCGGCCTGCTCTACGACCAGCCCTCGCTCGATGCGGCATGGGAACTGGTCAAGGACTGGACGGCCGAGGAGCGGCAGGCGCTGCGCGACAGCGTGCCCCGCACCGCGCTCTCGACGCCGTTCCGCAACCACACGGTGCGCGATATCGCCCGCGAGATGGTGCAGATCGCCCGGCGCGGACTGGCAGCACGTGGCTATCTCAACAGCGACGGCCATGACGAGACGGTCTATCTGCAGCCGCTCGAGGAGATCGTCGCCAGCGGCCAGACCCTGGCCGAAAGGCAGCTTCACGAATGCCGCACGGAATGGAACGGCGACATCAGCGAAGTCTTTCGTCGCCACGCCTACTAGTTGCGCACAGGTGCCGATTGATCCTTCTCAAAGCGCGTGGGCGGAGTAGACTCTAGCCTCGCCAGCATCGAGAGAGCCAAGGGAGCGCATCATGGATATCAAGGACATCAGCGTCGTCGTCGATCTGGCCGGCGACCGGCCGGCCGCGCGCGCCGCGGCCGATCTCGCCAAGCGTCTCGGCGCCCACCTGACCGGCCTTTCGCTCGCCTATGACCCGATCGTGCCCGGCTATGCCGTGGCGCCCGTGCCGGCCGACTTCATGATCAGCGCCCGGAACCAGGCGATGAAGGAAGCCGAGACGGCGATCGACGCCTTCCACAAGATCGCCGCCGAAACCGGCATCGAGGGCGAGGCGCATCTGGTCGATGTCATGGCCGGCGGCGGCCTGGACGGCATCGTGCACGAAGTCCGCATGGCCGATCTCGTCATCATCGGCGAGGACGACCCGGACCACCCCGAGCCGGTGCGCGAAGCGCTGATCGAGGCCGTGCTGTTCAACGCCGGCGCGCCGCTGCTGATCGTGCCGCGCAAGGGCAAGACGACGATCGACCCGAGCCGCATCATGATCGCCTGGGACGGCACGATCACCGCCGCGCGCGCCGTGCGTGCCGCCATGCCCTTCCTGAAGATGGCCAAGCATGTCGAAGTGGTGCTGGTCGATGACGGCAAGAAGCTGCCGACCGGCGAGCGGCTCTGCGGCCACCTGCTGCGTCATGGCGTGGAAAGCAGCATCCGAAAGGTGCCCAATCCCGGCAAGGACGTCGCCAAGGCCATTCGCCAGGCGGCGATCGACGCCGATGCCGGCATCATCATCATGGGCGCCTATGGCCACAGCCGCCTGCTGGAATGGATCCTCGGCGGCGCGACGCGCGGCATGCTGACCGGCCTCACCCTGCCGGTGCTGATGACGCACTGATCGCGGCCATCGACACGAACCGGTTGACGCGGACCGGCCGCCGCGCCGAACATGCCCTTGGGGCGGCGGGAGCACGATGATGAAGACATTCTACGATCTGATGCTGGAGGCCCAGCAGGGCGCCTTCGCCGCGACCATGGCCAAGGAGTTCGGCCTCTCCCAGGACCAGCAATCCAAGGCCTTCGAGGCCATGATGCCGGCCTTCTGGCTCGGCATGCGGCGCACCTCCGCCGATCCGTTCGGTGTCGCCGCCTTCTGGCAGCAGGTCGGCGCCGGCCAGTTCCAGTCCTATTTCGACAATCCGCTGGCGGCGATGACGCCGCGCGCCCAGGCCGATGGCAATGGCATCGTCGAGCGCATGTTCGGCTCGCCGGAAGTCGCCAAGGCGGTGGCACTGCAGGTCGAGGCATCCACCGGCATCGCGCATGACGTGATCCGGCGGATGATGCCGGTCATGGCCAACATGATGATGGGCGGGCTGCAACGGCAGACCGAAAGCTACGACAACCCGTTCCTCGCCATGATGCGCGACATGACGGGCGGCGGCGCTAGGCCGAAGGAGGCGGCGCAGAAGCGGCCAGACCTCCCCTTCGTCACGCTGATGGAGAGCTTCCTCGGCAAGGAGAAGGAGCCCGAACCGGAGCCCGGCCCGATGAGCAACGAGGAAGTGATCGACCGCCTGTTCGATGCCGGCAAGAGCATGCAGGACAATTATCGCAAGTCGATGGAGATGATCTTCGACCGCTTCGCGCCGACGACACCCCGGAAAGATTGACGCAGGGACCGCGCGGAAAGAAAAGGGCCCGCCACGAACGCGGCGGGCCAAGTACGGAACCGCCAGGGGATCTAGGGGTTCCGGCTGCGGCGGTATCGCAGGGCCTGAGCGACGATTTCGTCGCGATTCTCAGGCCTTGCGCTGATAGCGGGCGGACGAACCGCGCAATTCGCGGGCGTGGACTTGGCGATCCTTCGCCTGCGCCTGGGTGGCATAGCGGCGCTCGAGCGAGCGCATGGCAAGCTGGATCGACGCGTCCTCGTCGGCGCGCGTCGACAGGGCGGAATAGACATCGCCATGCGTCAGTCCGATATCGCTCAGCATGCGGGCGTCCCAATCGAGAAGGCGCGCGACGGAGCGACGATTTTTCCAGATGCGAACGCGCGTCACAAGTGCCGTCGCGACCTGGGCGGCGATCAGGACGATCGTGCGGCCACGCGACGGGCGAGCATGCGGTGTGAACGTTTCGAATGTGGTCATGTCAGCCTCCAGCGGCAGGCGTGGCGAAGTCCTTCGAATGCTTCGAAGGGGTTGTCCGGCACGCGTCTCGGGTACGCTTTGAAGATGCCTCGTCCCGATTGATCATTCCAACGAATGTTTCTAATATCAGCCATCGGAATTGATGATGCTTTTCGTCGGGGCCGGGAAGCCGGTTTGCCGGACGCCGGCCTCCCGTTCCAGCCGAAAACGCGGATGCTTCGTTCGCGGTCGAACCATCGGGGCGGGCCCGGCAGAGCGAAATGGCGGCGGCATCCAGCGAGGGTAGTGCCATGGCATCGATGCTTGATCTCGACCAGTTGCGGACCTTCGTCGCAATCTCGGATTCCGGCAGCTTCACGCGCGCCGCCGAGACGGTGCACAAGACCCAGTCGGCGGTGTCGATGCAGATGCGCCGGCTGGAGGAGCGGATCGGCAAGCCGATCTTCGGCCGCGACGGCCGCAGTGCGAAACTGACGGAAGACGGCGAGCGCCTGCTCGGCTATGCGCGGCGGATGGTCCGGCTGTCCGACGAGACGATGGCCGCCTTCGACGACGACGAGCTCTCGGGCCGCGTCCGCCTCGGCACGCCGGACGATTATGCCGACCGATTCCTGCCGGAGATCCTGGCGCGCTTCTCGCGCTCCAATCCGCGCGTCGAGGTGACGGTGGTGTGCGAGCCGACCGTGCAGCTGATCGAATGCCTGCGCGCCGGCGAACTGGATCTCGGCATCATCACCAACATCAAGGGCACGCCGATGACCGAGGTGGTCCGGCAAGAGCCGCTGCTCTGGGTCGTCTCGAACCATCACCAGCTCGAACAGGACGACGTGCTGCCGCTGGCGCTCGGCCGCGACACCTGCTGCTGGCGCAAGACGGCGATCGAGGCCCTGGCCCAGACCGGGCGGCGCTATCGCATCCTCTATTCCAGCAACAACTCGACCGCGCTCGCCGCCGCCGTGCTGGCCGGGCTCGCCATTTCGGTGCAGCCGGAATCGGCGCTGCGGCCCGGCATGCGGGTGCTCGGCGAGGCCGATGGCTTCCCCAAGCTCGCGCCCTGCGAGATCGGGCTGATCCGCGCCTGGAACAAGCCGATCACGCCCATCGTCGACGCGCTGGCCGAACATATCGTGTCGTCGCTCGACAACCTTTCCATGCAGATCGCCGCCGAATAGCGGCCCGGGACAGACCGATGCCGCCCAAGCTGGTGCCCGAACTGGAGGTTTCGAACCTCGACGAGTCGCTCCGCTTCTATATCGGGCTGGCCGGCTTCCGCATCCTCTATGGCCGGCCGGAGGAAGGCTTCGTGTTCCTCGATCGCGACGGCGTGCATCTGATGCTGGAGGAAGCGGAAGGCCCCGGCCGCCGCTTTCACAAGGCGGCACTGGAGCGTCCCTTCGGGCGCGGCGTCAATTTCCAGATCGAGGTCGAGGATGTCGACACGCTCTGGGCCCGCATGCGCGACGCGGCGCCGATCACCCTGCCCTTCGAGGAACGCTGGTATCGCCGCGAGGACGAGGAACTCGGCCACCACCAGTTCGTCGTCGCCGACCCGGATGGCTATCTGCTGCGGTTCTTTACAAGCCTCGGCACGAGGCCGGTGGCAGGCTGAGAACTCTTGCTGGGCCGACTCCGCTTCGCCTCCTGCTGAAGCGATTTTCGCATAGCGCTCCCCTCCCAACATGCTGAGGAGCGCGTCCCCTCGCTCGCTTGCAGGAGAGGGACAGGGTAAGGGTCTTCTCTACCCTGCCAGAACCCGCGTTGCCGGGAAGGTCACGCGGATCAGCGTGCCCTGGCCGACCGCGCTGTCGATCTGGAAAGCCGCGCGGTTGGCCTCGACCAGCGCCTTGGTCAGCGGCAGGCCGAGGCCGGTGCCGTCGCTGCGATGCTTCGCCGAGGTGGCGATCTGGCGGAACGGCATCAGCGCCGTCTCCACATCCTTTTCCGACATGCCGATGCCGGTATCGCGAATGCGCAGCGTCACCTCGCCCCGCTCCTCCAGCGCCGTCGAGACGATCACCTGGCCGCCGGCCAGCGTGAACTTGACGGCGTTCGAAACCAGGTTGAGCACGATCTGCCGGATCGAACGGGGATCGGCGACGATGCTCGGCACCTGGCTCGACAGGCTGGTGCGAATGATGATGCGCTCGCGATTGGCCTGCGGCTGCATCATCGCGACGCATTCCATGACGATCTCGTTCAGCGCCACCGCCTCGAAATTCAGGTCGAGCTTGCCGGCCTCGATCTTGGAGAGATCGAGCAGGTCATTGAGCAGGCTCATCAGATGCGCGCCCGAGACGTTGATGTCGCGCAGATATTCCTTGTAGCGCTCTGTGCCGATCGGGCCGAAGCGCTCCTCCATCATGACTTCGGAAAAGCCGATGATGGCATTGAGCGGCGTACGGATCTCGTGGCTGACCTTGGCGAGGAAATCCGATTTCTGCATCGAGGCCGTCTCGGCCGCGCGGCGGGCGTTGATCAGCTCTTCCTCGGCGTTCTTCCACTGCGTGATGTCGCGCAGCACGGCGCAGAATTTTCCGGTCTCGCCGAGCCGGCCCATCGTCATGAACAGAGGAATGAGCCCGCCCTGCGGCACGCGGCCGATGACCTCGCGGCCATCATTGAGCACGCTGGCCACGCCGTTCTGTGCCAGGCCCTCGAGATAATCGAGCGCCGATTTCCGGCTTTCCTCGGCCAGCAAATGGGTAAAGGGCAGGCCCGCGACATGGGCGGAATCGACCCCGAACAGCGCCTCGGCGCTGCGGTTGATGCGCACGATGCAGCCATCGGCATCGACGACCGCGACGCCATCCGTGGCGGTATCGAGGATCGCTTCCAGCTCGGCGATCTTCTGACCCGCGGCGGCGAGATCCTCGACCAGTTGGCGATCCGGCGACGGCGCCCGGGCGACCGGGGGTTCCACACGCCCTGCAAGCACCGGCGCCGGCGCCTGGACGATTTCCACGACGGGTTCAGGCTCGGGCGCAGGCGTAACGTCGACTGTCGGCAACTCAGCGGCAAGCATGGCCGCGCTGTCGGGCTCGACAGCCGTTTCCGTCGACTCGATTTCCGGCGTCTCGGCGGCGACGTCCTGCGCGACAGCCGGCGCAGGCGCCTCGGCCGAAGCCGACGTCTGGTTCGATTGGGTATCCGCCTGGGCGACTTCCACGGGCGCCGCTGGCGCATCGCCCCTCGGCTCCGGAACGACGATCGCCTCGGCCTCGGGCGTCGGAGCACCCTGCCCCTTGGCTTCCTCGACGGGCGGGGTTTCCGCCACCGGCTTGGCGGCGTCCTCGACCTTGGCGCCGAGCGCCACGGCAATCCGGCGGAAGGCATCCTGCTCGGGCATGCTCAGCCGCTCGGCATCGGCTGGCAGGGTCGCGGCGCGCGGCAGGCGCACGACATTGGACGGCTCGGCGGCGGGCGGCCGGGTCGGCAGGACAACGACCGGCCTCGGCGGCGCGACCGGCGGCTCGCGGCGCAGCTCGACCGGACGGATGACGCCAAAGCCGCGATAGCCCTCAAAGGCGCGATCGCGCGAAAAGGCGGGCAGCGCGGCGAGGTCGACCGAAACCCGCAGGTCCTGGCCATCGACCGGCCAGTTCAGGGTCGCCCCGCTCCAGGTATCGCGCCGGGCGATCAGGGCGGCGATGCTGCCCTGCGGGTCCAGCCCGCGCTCCGCGGCGACCACTGGCCAGGCGACGCCGACGATCCCAGCCGATCGAGGACCGACGACCGCGGCGAACTCCGGCGAAACGAAGCTGAAGCGGCTTTCGGAATCCATCTGGAAGACGAAGCGGACAGGGGTGGACGGCTCCTCGAACCGGAAGCGGGGCTGTGGCTCGACCGGCACAGCCTCGACGGCCTCGGCAGCGGCGGCCGGCTCGGGCTCCACAGGCGCAGCTTCCGGCACATCCGGCGTATCGGAAGGCGCGGCCGTTTCCGGCGAAACAGGGGTCGCGGCCCGCACAGGGGCCTCGACGGCGGGCGCGTCGCTGACCGCCTCGACGATATCGGCCATCGACTTCGGCGCGCGCTCGAGGGACGGGGCGGCGCTTTCGACGTCCACGGACGGTTCGGCTTCCGCCTTCAGCGCTTCAGCCGGGAGCGGCGTGACTGCCCTTTCCGGCTCCGGCTGGGCCGGCGCAGACGGCTCCTGCGGCGCGACGACAGGCTCCGCCGGCGCGGTCACGATCGCAACCGGCCCGAGAGCGGGAAGCTCCGCCCGATCGGCCTCGACGTCTTCGCTCGCAGTCTCTTCCTCGGGCGACGGCGGCAATACGGCAGCCGCCGGCTCCAGGCGGACCCGTTCCGCCGGGCCGACGACCAGGAGATGAAAAGACCGATCGTCCTGCTCGAAACGGGCGACACCGGCGGGACGGCGGACATCGTCGATGCGCAGCACACGCTTCAGCAACCGCGCATCGCCACGATCCATGCCGGCGACCAGCGCCTCGATGGCGCCCTCCGCCGCCGTCAGGGCATCGAGCCCGCCGGAGGCGGCGACCACCTCGCCGGACGCATCCAGGATGGCGACCAGACAATCCTCGGCCGCCAGGGCATCGGCCAGGCGTTCGGCCCGCTCACTCGGCGAGGACGCTTGTCCGCGCGGCGCATCGAGCGCGATGAGTACGGCACTGCTGTCGTCCGCCAGCGCGATGCGCGTGCAACGGGCCGCCAGGCTCTGCAGCCTGCCGCCGGTCGCGAAACTGATGCGCTCCATCCGGGTCGCCCCCTTCGGCAGGGCGCGGGCGAAGCGGGCGATCTGGAGGGTCGAGGGGAAGGTATCGGAGAAGCGGCGGTCGAGCAGCCGGTCGAGTTCGGCGACGCCGAAGAAATCGGCGCCGGCGGCATTCGCCCAGAGCACCCGTCTTCCATCCGCCGCCCAGACGAAGGTCGGGCGGGCAGACAGCAAGGCCGGTCCGACGGTCGGCAAGGCCGACAGGTCGAGATAGGCAAGATTGCGTGCACTCATATAGCTGCCACTTTTCCCGCCATTCCGGCGTACTCACTCTCACGCCTGGCGCAGCCGCGTGATTGAACGGGCCGCCTGCTCATCGTCCCGCCGATGAACAATCTTCTCCTCAAGAGCGTCAGTCCTTGAAGACAAGCTAATATAGGGCCTGCCCTCCCCGGTCCACGCCGCGGCCGCCGCAACCCCTTATCTCTTCCATCCTTTGGTTAATGTGTTGCTTGCGCTTTCCATCAAAGGCGATGCATGCCGCAAGCATTGCCCGCAAGCTCGCCTTGCGTCGCTTCCAGCAGGGACTATTGTTGTCTTGTCCTCAACATGGGAGATGGCGATGTCTGACAAGACGGCATTCGAAATTCCGGAGCAGATGCGGGCCCTTGCCGACAAGAGCGTCGACCAGGCCAAGAAGGCTTTCGACGATTTCATGGGCGCCACGGTCAAGGCGGTGGAGAAATCGGAAACATCGGCCAAGACCCTGCAGTCCGGCGCGCGCGACGTCAACCGCCAGGCGCTCGCTTTCCTGGAGGCCAATGTGGCCGCCTCCTTCGACTTCGCGCAGAAGCTGGTGCGTGCGCGCAGCATCGAGGAACTGGGCCAGATCCAGCAGGACTTCCTGAAGAAGCAAGTCGAGTCGGCACAGAGCCAAGGCAAGGATATGGCAGACACGATCGGCAAGGCCGCCAGCGAAGTGCAGCAGCAGACGAAGAAATAGGCCAGGAAATGGGCAGGATGGCGATGAAAGCGCCAGATTTCTTGCCCCTTCTGCCCGGCTGCCGGGCCGCATCGATGGATCTTCCCGGCTAAGCCGCTGGAATCACTCCGGAATTGTGCAATGCAACAAAATATTGCATTGCACAATGAACTGACGTAAGGTCGCGTCAAGTCGATCGGAGTTGCAATGGATCCGCAATCCTGGATCCGGGACCAAGCTCCGCGACGGCGATTGAGCCCGAAGGAGACTTTCAGTCCATGTCCGATACCGCCACCGCCCCCAAGAGCGCCAAGTCCGCCTCCAAGTCGAGCAAGGGTTTCGACGCCCCGTTTGAAGCGTTCAGCTTCGCGGTTCCCAATGTCGAGGTTCCCGCAGCCTTCCGCGAGATGGCCGACAAGGCTGTCGCCGGCTCGAAGGATGCCTATGCCAAGCTGAAGACGGCCGCCGAAGAGGCAAGCGAAGTGTTCGAGGACAGCTACGAGACCACCCGCAGCGGCTTCGTGGCTCTCGGCAACAAGTCGCTCGACAACGCCAAGACGCATTCGGACGCCACCTATGCGTTCGCCCGCGCCTTCATGGGCGTCAAGTCGTTCGCCGAAGCGGTCGAGTTGCAGGCTGCCTTTGCCCGCAAGCAGTTCGAGACGCTTACGGCGCAGACCCGTGACATGCAGGAATTCGCGCAGAAGTTCGCGACCGACGCGTCGCGGCCGGTCAAGCAGGGCGTCGAAAAGGCGCTGAAGGGGTTCCAGCCCGGCTGATTCCAGCTGGATCGGCGCCTTGCCGATCGCGGAATTCCGCCATAGATGACGAACGGCCCGATCTTTTTCGGGCCGTTTCGCTATCAGCTCAAAGCTTCTGCGGATAAGTCGGATTCCGTGCTTGTAACCGGCGAACTTTGATTCTAGGTTCCGCTCGCTTTTGGCAGGCAGTTGTAGCTCAGTTGGTTAGAGCGTCGGATTGTGGCTCCGAAGGTCGGCGGTTCGAGCCCGCCCAACTGTACCAAAGCACCCATTGAAATCGTTGGATTTAGCTTTCCCCTCCCTGGGGATCTTCCTGACTCGTTCGATTGGGAAGCTCCGAGGAGCCACCACGCGTCTCGCGAACGTCGAAGAGCGTCAGCGGTAGCGAACCATCTTCCGATCCGCTCCGAGGATTGAACAGGCCGCCGTTCCGACAGGTCCATCACGGCCCGCAGATGCACGACAGCTCTCGCTTGACGGCGGGCGCTACCATTTTTTGACAGAAGCTCCCGCATCGAGACCGCATCCAGCATCTGATCGGCCTGCGGTTTCTTGAGTTTGGCGTTCTCGTCCTCGAGTTGCTTCAG
Organism: Kaistia defluvii; assembly: GCF_026343955.1. Lineage (GTDB taxonomy): Bacteria > Pseudomonadota > Alphaproteobacteria > Rhizobiales > Kaistiaceae > Kaistia > Kaistia defluvii. Next base: position 120,190 of record NZ_JAPKNI010000008.1, on the reverse strand, counting down.
ACGCTTGGCCTCGGACACGTCCATGCCGCCAAACTTGGCCTTCCAGTTGTAGAGGGTCGCTTCGGCGACACCCTGCTTGCGCGCCAGATCGGCGGTCTTCGCACCAGCCCCCTGCTCGCCCAGAACCGCGATGATCTGCTCTTCCGCAAGCCGTGCTCGCTTCATCTGGCCGTCCTTCAGAGGGCCGGGCTCCGAATCCTCGTGGCGGAAAAATGCAGTGGCAGGTCAGTCAACCATCGCTCCTCTGTCGCCCACCATGGAACCCGCATGGCGGCGAGCCATTAGCCATCACAAACAACACGTATCTGGAGCGCACCATGACTGACCGCCTCACCATGCAGGACCCGCGCAAACAATATCCAGCGCCACCCTTTCCGGACCAACCCGACCAGCCCGCGCCAGGCCTTGCAGCGACAATGGACCCAAAGCCCGATCATGGCGAAGAAAGCTATCGTGGTTCGGGCAAACTCTTGGGTCGCAAGGCGCTGATCACCGGTGGCGATTCCGGGATTGGCCGAGCAGCCGCCATCGCCTACGCCCGCGAAGGCGCCGACGTCGTGATCGGCTACCTGCCGAGCGAGGAGGCCGACGCGAAGGAAGTCATCGCGCTTATCCAAGCCGAGGGTCGTACGGCTCTCGCCGTGCCGGGTGACGTGAAGGAAGAAGGCTTTTGCAAGGAGATGGTGGAGAGTGCGGTCAAAGCCTTAGGCGGCCTCGACATCCTTGTCATCAATGCAGCGCGCCAGCAGTTTCGCGAGGACGTGTCGCAGGTCACCACCCAGGATTTCGACGCGACGCTCAAGACCAACCTCTATGCGCTGCACTGGATCGCCCAGGCAGCCACGCCGCACCTGCCGCCGGGCGCCGCGGTCATCACCACAGCCTCGATCCAGGCCTATGAGCCCTCGCCCATCCTGCTCGACTATGCCACCACCAAGGCCGGCATCGTCGCCTATACCAAAGCGCTCGCCAAGCAATTGATCGAAAAGGGCGTGCGCGCCAATGTCGTGGCGCCCGGCCCCTTCTGGACCGTGCTGCAGCCGAGCGGTGGCCAGCCGGAGGACAAGGTGAAGAATTTCGGCAAGGACAGTGATTTCGGCCGGCCGGGACAGCCAGTCGAGCTGGCACCGATTTATGTGCTGCTGGCCAGCCAGGAAGCCAGTTACATCAATGGGGAGGTCTTCGGAGCGACCGGCGGAAAAGGCGTAGCCTGATGGCGACAAAACGCCATTGGCAATGGAATAGGGCTTGGGACTGTGAGGCCGATCCCGTCATGTGGTCATAAGCTTTTGTCTGGTCGTTCCCGTGCAATTCTCCACGTCGACACCAAGACATCGGACCGCATTCTCGAGCTTGGAGTGGCCGAGCAATATCTGGATCGCACGGATATTGCCTGTCGGCCTGTAGATCATCGATGCCTTCGCGCGGCGAAGCGAGTAATTCTGCTGCTATGAGTCGCCGGTGCACCATTCGCTGGGAAAACCAAAACCCACTTTACGTCGCCTCAGGCGACCAGGCCACGCGCCACGCGGGTGGGGAGCGGCCAGCCGACTGCCCGCCCCAATACTTGGTATTGGCTTCAGAAGCCTACCATCGGGCGAACCGTGTCCGTTGCAGACGTAGTTATAATCGAAAGGCCGCAGGCGTCACGAGCGCTTGCGCCGTTGCGCCTCGGCCAGCGCGCTCGCCGTCCAGATCGCATCGGTAATCTTCGTCGCGGACAGTTGAACCGGAACCGAGTGGATGACGTTGGAGGGCTGCATCGCCGCCTCGCCGACCTGCGCCATTTCTGTCGCCGTCACGTCCTGCAGACCGAGATCCGCCAGCGTCGTCGGCAGGCCGAGATCGACACAGAAATCGAGGGCTTCCTTCAGTTCCTCCGGCGAACGGTTTTCCAGAACCAGCAGGCAGATCACGCCAAAGGCGACTTTTTCGCCGTGGAAGAAGTGATGCGTCGGTTCGAGGACCGTGAGGGCGTCATGCACGCCATGCGCGGCGGAAACGCCGCAATTCTCGAAGCCCAGCCCGGAGAGAAGCGTGTTGGCCTCGATGATGTTCTCCACGGCCGTGGTGAGCCGGCCGGCCTTGGCGGCAGCGAAGGCGGCGCGGCCATCGCGCATCAGGACATCATGGCAGGATCGGGCGATGCCATAACCGGCAACGGTCGCCGCATAGCCGTCTCCGATATAGTTGCGCGAACGCGTTTCGATGTTGGAGCGCGCTTCGTAGAAGGTGGAGAGCGCGTCGCCCATGCCGGAAACGAGGAAACGCGCCGGCGCCTGCACGATCAGGGCGCTGTCGACCAGCACGACATCGGGGTTACGGCCACAGCGCACGACGCGGTCATAGACGCCATCTGGCGAATAGATGACGCCGATCGAACTGGTCGGAGAATCCGTCGAGGCGATCGTCGGCACGGTGATGATGCGAGCGTCGATATGAAAGGCCGTGATCTTGGCGGTATCCAGAGCCTTTCCGCCACCAATGCCGATCACGGCCCTGGCCCCTGCGGTTCGTCCGGCCGCGACGCAGCGTTCAATCTCGCTTTCCGACGATTCGCCGGCGAAGCGAACGAAATCGGCCTCCACGCCGGCTGCCGTCAGGCTGGCCTCGAGGGTCGGCCGCAGGCTGTCCCAGAAGAAGCCGTCCAGGACGACGAGCGCGGAATTACCCAGAGGCGCGGCATAGCGGCCGATATCCGCGATGACACCAGGGCCTTGGACATAGCGCAGCGGTCCCCCGTAGCCTCGTTGAGACATGGCGAATACTCCAGTTATTTCATTGATTTGAGATGATTCGAGGGCGCCGGACCGGAAGCGGGAGAGGGCTTCCGGCCCTATTGGCTGGCCGAAGAGTGGACTTCCGACGTCAGCGCAGCGTCAGGCCGCCATCGACCGTGACGATTTCGCCGGTGGTGAAGGAGGCGGCGTCGCTGGCGAGATAGACCACCGAGCCGGCCAGTTCGTCGACAGTGCCGATGCGGTCCATCACAGCCCCCTTGGCCCAGTGGTTGGCGACGACGTCGGGGTGCTCGCGCAGAACTTCCTCGGTCAGTTCGGTCATGATGTAGCCCGGCGCCAGCGCGTTCACCCGGATATTGTGCTCGGCCCATTCGGTGGCGAGGCACTTGGTCAGCATGTGGACCGCCGCCTTCGAGACATTATAGGCGGCGTGGCGGAACGGCCAGTTGACGATACGGCCGGACATCGAGCCGATATTGATGATCGAGCCGCTCTTCTGCGCAATCATCATCTTGCCGATCGCCTGGCTGACGAGGAAGACGCCGTCGAGATTGACGTTCAGCGTCTGCCGCCACTGTTCCAGCGGATAGTCTTCGGCATGGCCCGGCAGCACGATGCCGGCATTGTTGACGAGGATGTCGGCCCGGCCCCAGCGCGTCTCGATTTCCTGCGCCATGCGCTCGACATCGGCGGGAACCGAAACATCGGCCTGGATGGCGAAGCTGTCGCCGCCTTCGGCGTTCAGCTCGTCGGCGAGGCTCTGCGCCAGATCGATCGACGAGCGCACGACGATGGCGACGTCGGCGCCCTGCGCCGCCAGGGCTTCGGTCAGAGCGCGGCCAATGCCGCGCGAACCGCCGGTGACGATTGCCTTGCGGCCGGTCAGGTCGAACAGGCGCGTATAGTCCCGCTTCGCGGACATGGTTGGTTCCTCCAGAGGTCGTGTTTTTCGGTTGGGCGCCTTATGCGGCGGCTCTTCCATCGACGGTTGGCTGCGTCGCGTCCGGAACGGTCTCGCCGAGTTCCTTCAAGAGGTGCTCGCCGGTGCGCAGCGCCTGGGCGACGATCGTCAGCGAGGGGTTGAAGCCGGTCGAGGACGGCAGGAAGGAGGCGTCGACGACATAGAGATTGTCGATGTCCCAGACCTTGCAATTGGTGTCGAGAACGGAGGTCGCCGGATCGTTGCCGAAGCGGGCCGTTCCGCACTGATGCATCGCCACGGTGATATCCATCTTCTGCGTGATGATGATCGGATAGCCGAGCGAGCGCATGTGGCGGCTCCAGACCTTCACCAGTTCGCCATGCGATTTCAGATTGTTCTCAGTATAGGCGACGCGGATCTTGCCGTCGGGATCGACGCTGACGCGATTGTTGGGATCGGGGAGATCCTCCGACATCAGCCACCAATCGACGCTGCGTTCTGAGAACAGCGCCATCAGGGCTTCCGGCGCCCAGCGCAGGTTCGCCGTCAGCATCCCGGCCTGTAGCTTGCCGAGCCCCTGAACGTTGCCGAGTGGGTAGGGTCGTTCCTTGTTGGCGAGATAATAGTCGTTGATCGCCATCGACTTCTGGAAGGTGACGCGGTTCTTCTTGAAGGGCGAAACGGCCATCATCGCCGTGTTGTTATGCGCCATGTAATTGCGGCCGAGCTGGTCGGACGTGTTGTTGCCGAGGCCGTTCGGGTGTTTCGCATTGGCCGAGCGCAGCAGCAGCGCCGAGGAGTTGATCGCGCCGGCGGACGAGATGAAGATCTTGCCCGCGACCGTGCGGACCTGGCCCTCATGCTCCAGCTCAACGGAGACGACCCTCTTGCCCGAGGGATCGGTGATCAGCCGCCGCACATAACTCTCCGTGATGAGCGTCACGCCTCCCTTGGCAAGTGCCGGATCGACGAGCCGTACCTCGGCATCGCCCTTTGCGCCGATCTTGCAGGCGAAGCCATCGCAAGTCGCGCAACGGATGCATCTGCCGCCGGTGTGATAGTCGATCGCAATCGGCAGCGGGAACGGATGCAGGCCCTTCTCGCGCAGCTTCTTCTCGAAGAAGGCGATCTCGGGCTCGTGGCCGATGGCCGGAAAAGGCATGGGCCCGCTTCGCGGCGGCTCGATCGGATCCAGGCCGGCCTGGCCATGCGTCCCCATCAGACGCTCTGCCTGGGCATAGTAGGGCTCGAACTCGGCATAGGAGACGGGCCAGGCCGGAGCGACGCCGGCCTCGTGCTGCAGGTCCTCGAAATCCTCCTTGCGGAAGCGCACGGTCGCGGCGCCAAAGAATTTCGAATTTCCGCCGACATAGTAATAGGTGCCGGGATTGAACAGCGCGCCGTTCTTGTCGCGCCATTGTTCCTTGGCCGCGTATTTGCGCTTGTGGAAGACGGCCTCGACGCTCCAGTTGTCCGGCTCGCGCGGCAGCCGGGTGCCGCGCTCGATCATCAGGATGTTGCGGCCGGGGGCTGCCAGCGTATTGGCCAATGCGCCGCCGCCGACACCGGCGCCGATGATGACGATGTCGTAGCTGTCTTTGAGATCGCTCATATCTTTCCTCTCCCTGGATGCCGGCTCTGATTGGCGTGGTGACCGGCTTCCAAGTTCCTCCTCACATCACGGCGCCGACTTGCCAGGGCACGAATTCATTGTCCCCATAGTCATGGATTTCGCTCAGGGTCTTCTCGCCCGAGGCGGCGGCCAGGATGATCTCGAAGATGCGCTGGCCGGCCGCTTCAGGGGGGCTATCGAGCATCAGAGTTCCTTGCGCTTGAAGAATTTGCCGTCCTCGTACATCGCGCTCATCACCGCGAAGGACGCATCGAGATGGATCTTCATCGCGAGTTCGGCCTGATCGGCGTTTCGCCGCTCCAGCGCGCGGACGATGGCGGCGTGCTGCTCGGTCACCTCGGCAAGATGGCCGGGTACCGGCGCACTCAGCTGGCGCATCCGGTCGAGATGCGCCTTGACCAGATTGATGAATTTCCACATCCGCGGGTAACGGCTGATTTCGGCGATGGCAGAGTGGAAGGCGTCATCGACGACGATGTAGTCGTTCAATGCGCCGCGCCGCAGAATGTCGCGCATCTCGGCGATCAGCGCATCGAGGCGCGCGATCTGCGGATCGCTGACGAACTGGGTCGCCCGGCGGATGCTCTCGATTTCCAGGGCGCGGCGGATGACGAAGCCTTCCTCCGCCACCTCGTAGGAGATCTTGCTGACATAGGTTCCCGAATGCGGAAACACGTCGACGAGGTCTTCATCAACGAGCCGCTTCAGCGCTTCTCGCACCGGCGTCCGCGAGACGCCGAACTGCGCGCAGAGCTCCTTTTCCGAGATCGCGGCACCGGGAACCATCGCCAGGCGAACGATGGCCTCGCGCAGCAACCCATATATCTGCTCAGCCTTCTGGATCGGTCGGTCGCTGGACTCTTTTGGCAGATTCAAAGGGATTTTCCCAAAATTTGTTGGTTTTCCCTGATATTTCAGGGGGTGTTGACATCGCCGAATTAGTCTGACTTCAATAACTCATATATCGGTTGGCGAAGCAAGGGCGTTTTCGCGACGGCATGGAGAGAGGGCTGGAAAGCACTCCCCCTGCCGCAGGACATCATCTGCCCGGTTTCGACAAAGGCCGAAATGACGGAGGAAACACGAAACAGACCGGCATAGAGCCGGGCTGCAGGATGCGTCGTGCCCACGGACAGGCGCACCCAAATCCCAGCATGAGGCAGTACCGGACGCGGCTCGCATGAGCTGCGAAAGCACCTGCTTGTCCAGAATTCCAGCACCCGAAAGCACCTCCGCGATGGCCCTGATTACCTATCTGACCCGTATCGAGTTCGACGAAGGCGCGGCGGCGAAACTTCCGGCTATTCTGGAAGGGCTCAAGGTTGCGCGTCCGCTGATCGTGACCGATCGCGGTCTGGTTGCGAGCGGACTGGTCGACCGGGTTCTCGCGCTCTTCCCGGCACGTCCGGCAGTCTTTCAGGAAACGCCGGCGAACCCCACCGAAACGGCGGTGCTTGCCGCTGCCGATCTCTATCGCGAAGCGGGCTGCGACGGCATTGTCGGCCTTGGCGGCGGATCGTCGATCGATCTCGCCAAGGCAGTCCGGCTGCTATCCGGCCATGAAGGCCCACTCGCGCAATATACCGCCGTCGAAGGCGGCGCTGCGAAGATCCACGGCAATATCTGTCCGATGGTGGCCGTTCCCACCACCTCGGGCACCGGCTCCGAGGTTGGCCGTGCCGCGGTCATCATCACCGCCGAGGGCCGCAAGCTCGGCATCGTCAGCCCGCACATGCTGCCCTCGGTGGCGCTCTGCGATCCCGAGCTGACCTATGGCCTGCCACCTTATCTGACGGCGGCGACCGGCATGGATGCGTTGTCGCACTGTCTCGAAACCTACATGGCGCCGTCGATCAATCCGCCGGCCGATGCCATCGCGATCGATGGTCTCAAGCGCGGCATTGTCGCGATCCGCCAAGCCGTCGCCGATGGCTCCGACCGCAATGCGCGTTGGCAAATGATGATGTGCGCGCTGGAAGGCGCGATGGCCTTCCAGAAGGGCCTCGGCGCCGTCCACGCGCTGACGCATCCACTCGGCGCGGTGCGCGAGCTGAACCTCCATCACGGTACGCTCAACGCCGTGCTGACCCCCGCCGTCCTGCGCTTCAACCGTGACGTGATCGGCGCGAAGTGGGACGTGCTGGCGGAAATCCTCGGCGGCGAACCGGATGTCGTGATGGCGGAGCTGTCGGCCTCGATCGGCCTGCCGTCCGGTCTCGATGCGATGGGCGTGACCGAAGCGATGATGGAGCGCGTCGCCGGCGAAGCGCTCCAGGACCATTGCCACGGCACCAACCCGCGGATCGCCAGCCGCGAGGAATATCTCGAACTGCTGCACCAGTCGCGCTGAACGGCCGGTGGTCGGAACTGCGGAACCAGCCCGGAGAGGCTGATTTCGATCTCAATCCCTGGGAGGAAGACACCATGACGACATCTGAAGGCGACAACAGCCCGCAGGCCGCCCGCCTGCGCCTCTCCCGCCGCGGCTTCCTGAGCGGCGCCGCCGCCCTGACCGTTGCGGCAGCACTCGCACGCCCGGGCCGCGCCTTTGCCCAGGACGCACAGTTCTGTGCCTCGCTCGGCTGGACCGTCTGGGAATCCGGCCGCCACATCGTCAACGGCTACCAGGACGCGATCAACCGCCTGGGCGGCACCCTGACCATCGCCGACGCCAATTACGACGTAAAGAAGCAGGCGGATCAGATCGCTGCCTTCGTGGCGTCGAAGCCGGCCGCGATCTTCATTACCCCGGCCGACGCCGCCGCGATCGCCCCGGCCGTACAGGCAGCGGTTGCTTCCGGCGTGCCGATCTTCTGCGGCGACAGCTACGTGCCGAACACCACCGTCACCTCCACGGCGATGTCGAACAATTTCGGCCTCGGTGCTTATGGGGCGCAGTACATCGTCGATCGCCTGAAGGGCAAGGGCAAGGTCGCCCTGGTCAGCCTGCCTTCGAATGAATCGTGGGACCAGCGTACGCTGGGTGCCAAGTCGGTCTTCGCGCGCTATCCAGACATCCAGGTCGTCTATGAGATCGCCTTCGCCCTCGGTGGAACCACGACGCCACGTCAGGTCGTTGACAACATCCTGACCGCCAACGCGGAACTGGACGGGATCTGGTGTGCCTGGGATGGCGCGGCGTCGGAAGGCACGCTCGCTATCAAGGCGGCTGGCCGCGACACCTTCATCACCGGCATCGACGGCGGCCAGCAGTCGTTCGAGTACATCCAGGCGGGATCGCCATTCGCGCTGACCATGGCGCAGAGCTTCTACGAGATGGCCTACATGAACGCGTTCTACGCTCATGAAGTGATTGCGGGACGCAAGGCACCGCGCTTCGTCATCACGCCGTCCTACGCCGTCACGCAGGAGAGCCTCGCCGACATCGAGATCCCGGACAATTATGACCAGCCCGGCGAAGCCGCCAAACTCGGCTGGGTGCGAGCCCTCTGATCTATCGGCGCGGCGGCTTGCAGTCGCCGCGCCCCTATTCTCGAAGAGGGCGATACATGGCGAGAGTTTTGAGGATGCTCGGCATCCATAAGCGCTTCGGGCCGGTGAAGGCGCTGGGCGGAGTCGATTTCGAGCTGGAGGCCGGCGAGATCCACGCGCTTCTCGGCGTCAACGGAGCCGGCAAATCGACGCTGATCAAGATCCTATCGGGCGTCTACACGCATGATGAAGGCACGATCGAGATCGACGGCCAGCCGGTCGAATTGGGTTCGCCGCGTGCGGCGATCGAAGCCGGCGTCGCGACCGTCCAGCAGCATCCCGAGCTGGTTCCCGACTGCACCGGGATCGAGAACATCTTTCTCGGCCATGAAGGCCGCAAGCCCGGCCTCTTCGCTCGCATTGACCGCACGGCCATGCGCGCCGCGGCGCAGAAGCTGCTGCAGCGCTTTCCAATCGAGATCGACCTTGGGGCGCGGATCGGCGACATGCCGGCGGTCGATCGGGAAATCGTCGCGATCCTGCACGCGCTACGCAATGAGAACACCCGTATCCTTATCCTCGACGAGCCGACTTCAACGCTGACCGAGCGCGAGAAGGCGTCGCTTTTTCAGTTGATGCGCTCCCTGCGCGCCGCCGGCATCGCCATCATCTACATCACGCACCGGCTGGAGGAGGTCTTCGAGATCGCCGACCGCTTCACCGTTTTCCGGGGCGGGCGCAATGTTGCGACCTTCACCTCGCAGGAAGCGACCGAACGCGGCGTCTCGATCCCCGAACTGCTGCTGGACGAGAAGGCCGGCGACCTGTTTCCGGAGCGCGACGGCAAGGCGGTGGGCGATGTCCTGCTGGCAGCACGGGGTCTGGGCCGCAGCGGCCTGTTCTCCGGCGTCGATTTCGAACTGCGGCGCGGCGAAATCCTCGGCATTTTCGGTCTCGTCGGTTCGGGTGTCGATGAGCTTTCCAAGACCCTGTTCGGGGCGATCCGTCCCGATGAAGGCACGATGCAGGTGAAGGGCAAGGAGGTTCGCTTCCGCGGTCCCCACGATGCGCTCAAGGCCGGTATCTTCCTGGTGCCGGGCGACCGCCGCACCGAGGGGCTGGCGATGACGCAGGACGTGGTGTTCAACACCACCGTCGCCCATCTCGGCCGTGCGTCGCGCCTGGGCGGCCTGCTGAAATTCGGGCGCAACCGCCTTGATACCGAGGCGCTCGCCCGCGACGTCGGCCTGCAGCCCTTCGAACTCGACCGGCCCGTCAGCGCCTTTTCCGGCGGCAACCAGCAGAAGATCGTCATCGCCAAGGGCCTGTTCCGCGCTTCAGACATCTACATCTTCGTCGAGCCAACCGTTGGCGTCGATATCGGCGCCCGCGCCAAGCTTTACACGCTGATACGCGAGCTCTCGCGCCGGGCCGGCGTCATCGTCATGTCGTCCGATTGCGACGAGGTGCATGGCCTCGCCGACCGGGTGATGGCGCTCTACAAGGGGCGCCCCGTCGAGACAGGCGGCTGGAACGCGAGCCGCGATCAACTTCTCTCCGCCGGCATCATGGGAGCGCGCGCCGCATGAAACCGCTCGCAAAGAATCCGATCATCCTTCGCATCCTCGCCTTCGTCGTCCTGCTGGCCGTGGTGGCGGCAATCTTCCAGAGCCTTACGCCGGCCTATCTTTCCGGCAACAACATCCACGCTTTGCTGCGCCATATGGCGGTGCAGGGACTGGCCGCGCTGGGGCTGACCTTCGTGATCGTCGTGCGCCAGTTCGACTTGTCGTTTCCGGGCGTCGCCTCGCTCGGAGCCATGACGCTCGGATGGCTGATCGCCAGCAAGTTCGGCGTCGGCGTCGGCATTGGCGGCGCGGTCGCGGTCGGCCTCGCCTGCGGCCTCGTGAACGGTATCGCGGTAGCCTATCTGCGCCTCCCCGACATCGTTGCCACCATCGCCACCGGCGGCGTCGCGGTCGGCCTCTCCTATTTCTATTCGAATGGCGCCTCGATCTCGAAAAACTTCTTCATGTCGGGAATTCTCGACCTGAACGATGCCAAGTATTTCGGCCTCGACGCGCCGGTGGCGATCCTCGCGCTGACGGCCGCCATCGCGGCGCTGGTGCTGCATGGTTCGCGCTTCGGCCGCGCCTTTTACGCGACGGGCGAGAACCGGGTGTCAGCCGTCTATTCCGGGATCCGGGTCAAGGCCTATGTGCTGGCCGCCTTTGCGATCTGCGGCGCGCTGTCCTGCCTTGCCATCACGCTGCTGGTCGCTTCGTCGGGGGCGGCCAATGTCACCGCCGGCAGCCAGTTGCTGATGCCGGCCTATGCCGCCGTCTATCTGGGCGCAGCGCTGTTCGGCGCAGCCTCTGTACCGGCCACCATTGCCGGCACGCTGCTGATGTCGGCCATGCTGAACGGCTTCACCCTGATGGCCGTGCCGTATTTCTACTCCGACGCGATCGTTTCGACCGTGTTGATTGTCGCCATCGCTGCCTTCGATCCAAAGGTGAGCGCGGCTCTCAAGCGCTTGCGCCCGGCCCGCCCCGCGAAGCCCCTGCGGTCCCCATCCCTGCGCGAGGTACGGTCATGAGCGCCGTCATGTCCTCCACTGCGTCCCGGCCGCCGCGCGGCGGATTCGATGCGCGGCGCTTCCTGGTTCGATATGGCCTGTTTTTCCTGCTGGTCGCGCTCGTCGCCGCCTTTTCCTGGATGCGCCCGAGCTTCGCCAGCGCCGCCAATATCAACGACATCCTGCGGACGGCCTCGATCTCGGCGATCATGTTCCTGGGCCTGACCTGGATCATCGCCGCCGGCGAGATCGACGTCTCGTTCATGTCGGTGGCGGCGCTCGGCACGATGATCGTCGCGGGCCTCATCCAGATGGGAGCGGGTTGGCCGCTGGCTTCGGCCGTGGCGGTACTCTTCGGCCTCCTCTTCGGCTGCCTCAACGGGCTGCTGGTCGCGGTCATGCGTCTTCCGGCGCTGGTGATCACCATCGCGACCGGAGGCCTCGCCGGCTCGATCGCCGCGGCGATCGGCAAGGGCACCTCGATCCCGTTTGACTCGGTCGGCTTCGTCGGCATCGTGCTCAATGCCAATGTCGGCATCGTGCCGGTGCTGGCAATCCTCGTCGTCGCTCTCTACGGGATCGCCCTGGTGCTTCAGGACCGCACGACGTTCGGACATTACATCTATGCGATGGAGCAGAACCGGAACGCGGTGGTCGAGGCCGGTGTTCCGGCCGGCCGCCTGCTCTTTCTTCTCTATTGTCTGTCCGGCGTTCTGTCCGCGGTCGCCGGCGTCATTCTTGCCGCCGACCTCTCCTCCGGACAGCCCTATATCGGTTCGTCCTATTTCATCGACGGCCTGACGGCGGTGCTCCTGGGCGGCATGGCCCTGAAGATGGGCAAGCCTAATGTCATGGGAACGCTCGTCGGCGTCCTGCTTCTCGCATCTCTCCTCAGCGGTGCCGCATTGCTCGGCTGGACGGATTCGCAGCGCCAGATCGTCAGGGCCGCGCTCCTGATCACGGGCGTGGCGCTCGTGGTCTGGACCCGCCGCAAGACCCGCGCTCACCTCTGAGCGGCGACGAGCGAACTACGAACCCATTGATGCATTCCGGCTATTGAAAGAGTTCTGATGCTGAAATCTATCGATCCGTTGCCGAACGGCACCCTTCTCGCGCCGCTCGACGATAGGGGCCATGGCAACGAGATCGTCATCACCGGCGCCAGTTTTGGCGCCGGCAACGTCGCCACCCGGCTGATCGATCTGCCAGGCACTGCGGCGACGGGGTTGCTCGATGCCATTCCGACAGTCTTCCCGCTCTACGATTTCGTCGAGAAGCCCATCTATGACGCTTTCCAGGCCAGCGCGGACCCTGCCGAAGGCAGGTCGAACGGCATCGAGATTATGGCCCCGGCGACATTCGTCGAGCGAATGCGCGATGCCTATGCCGTCATCGCGAGCGGCGAGCGCCGCTTGTAAGACCGCGCCCTGCTGCGCGAGGGTTTGCTTCGTCTCTGAAGTCTGAAGGGGCCGAACGAGACGGAGCGACTGTTCTTCTATCTCCATCCAGGAAAGCGCCTGCCATGCTCGATAGTCATCAGCACTTCTGGAAGATCGCTCGTGGCGATTATGGTTGGATGGGGCCGCATGTAGCCCCCTTGCTGCGTGATTTCCTGCCCGATGATCTGCGGCCACTGATGGCGCAAACCGGGATCACGCGGACCATCGTCGTGCAGGCGGCCGAGACAGAAGCAGAGACCGATTTCCTATTGGATCTGGCGGAGAATACGGACTTTATCGCGGGCGTGGTTGGTTGGCTCGACATGGATGACGCAGCCTTTCCCGAGCGGCTGGCGCACTATCGGACAAATCCCTATTTCGTGGGTCTACGCCCCATGCTGCAGGAGTTGGAGGATGACGACTTCATCCTGCGCCCGCGAGTCCTGAAGCATCTCCAGAACGTCGCCGAAGCAGGGCTCGCTTTCGACATCCTTGCCTTCACACGGCACCTACCGCATGTGGCCAAGGCACTGGCGGCGACACCGGGGCTGCGTGCCGTCGTCAATCACATCGCCAAACCGGAGATCGCAGCGGGAAATCTGGATCCGTGGCGCGAGCGTATTGCCGAGATTGCGGCGTTTCCGAACGTCTCCTGCAAGGTCTCCGGTATGGTCACGGAGGCCTCGCCAGATGGCTGGACGTTGGATCAGTTGCGCCCCTATGTTGATCACGTCGCAAGTATCTTCGGTCCGGAGCGGCTGATGTTCGGCAGCGACTGGCCGGTAGCGACGCTCGTCGCCAGCTATGACGAGGTCCACGACACTGCCCGGGCGCTTCTCAGCAGACATTTCGGCCTCACGGAGATGGCGGATATTTTTGAGAATAACGCTGTCGCCTTGTATCACGTCGACAGAGACTCTATTGCGCGCTGATCTACCGTAACTACGGGAACAGGTCCTGCCACTCGGGACGCGGCGGACATCGCATGGGCGGGGTTGCAGACAGAAGTCTGCCCCACCCAAGACCGTCGGCGCAATTGCCCAGCAGGAAGCTGCCTCTGAAGCGGTGTCTTGTGGAGGCAAATCGCTTGCGACAGCCTAGAAACATGTCCGCTTTCAAGCTGCCGTATCGAGAGTGCTTCCGACCGGGATGGGGCGCGTTGCTGCATCACCGCTCTCGGTAATATCGCGCATGAGGACAGGCCCATTGGTGGTGATGTCCATCAACTCGCCGTCGCGAGCCGCGAATCCAGGGATGCGCATGCCCCGGAAACCCGCCCCAGCCGAGCCATTGGGCTTGGAATCGCTGCCGGCATTGTTGACCAGGATATGCGGCACGCCCCAGTCGGCGATGTGCGGGCCCATGCCGGCGTCGTCGTCGTGGACAAGGCGCCTGCCCTCACCCCATTCGTCCCGCCCCTGCCCCGCGCTGACCGGTCGGCCCGCCCGGCGCACCGAACGGGCATGACGGATTGCCGGATCGCGTTTTCGTTGCGCGATCCAGCATTTCTTCGCGAAAACGCTAGGCAGGAAGCAGCGCCTGCCTTGCCTCGGCGGTCCGTTCGGCGTCGATCCGGTTGTCGTCCGTCAGCACGACGCCATAGACCGAGGCCGCCCGGTCCCGGCTAATCCAGCCTTCCTTGACATCGTGCAGGACGCGGGCCGGATCGCGCTCGTGCGGATGGCCGTAGCCGCCGCCGCCACCGCTGATCGAGACCATGGTCTCATCCGGACCGATGACGACTTCGGCACAGGCCGGGACCGGCTGCAGCGTGCCATCGGCCAGGCGGCGATATTGCGCCGAGGTCGCCCCCGCCAGGCCGCCGCGGGTGCCGAGCGCCGGATTGACGTTGCCGTCGCTGACATAGGCGACCGTCATCGAGCAATCGACCGGCGCGAATTCCGAATAGCGCCGAGCGCGCCCCGGAAGCGGCCCGCGCCCTCCGAATCCGCGATCAGCCGCCGCTCATGCACGAAGATCGGATGGCGGAGCTCGTCGATCTCGATCGAGTCCTGGTAGCACATGCCGGCATTGCCGACATGCAGGATGGTCAGCCAGCCATCCGTCCAGGGCGTGCCCGCCCCACCGGTGCAGCCGAGATAGACCTCGTTGACGAAGGGCTTGCCGTCGTGGACGCCGGAAACCACGCCGCAGGAGGGCGGGATCAGCGCACCCGTCTCGGCCTGGCCGAGGCCATCGGCGAGTTCGGCCAGAGCCGCCTGGACCGGATTGGCGACGCGATCGGCAATATTGGTGGTGGCGACCGAGCAGGAGGTCGGATGCCGCGGCCGGCCGACAACGCAGCCATCGCGCAGGTGGATCTTGATGCGGCGGAAGCTTCCTTCATTTTTCGGCACGGTGTGATCGATTGAATTGAAGATGCCGATCATCGGCGCCGACAGCGAACAGGCCTCCGACAGGTTGAGCCCGTTCGGCATTGAGTCGGGATTGTCGGTCATGTCGACCTCGATCATCGCCTCGTCCGGCTTGACCTCGACCGTCGCCTTGATGGTCACGCCTTCCGCCGGCGTGCCGGGGAAAGCGTCATGCGTGCTGGTGCGCGTCACGCGGCCCTTGGGCAGCGCGCGGATCACCTCGATCATCCGCTTCTCGCTGTAGTCGAACCATTGCTGCGAATAATCCTCCAGCCGGTCCCAGCCGATTTCCCTGCCGAGCGCCAGGATCTCGCGCTCGCCGACGCGGGCAGCGCCCAGCGTCGCCAGATAATCGCCCCACCACTGGTCCGGCACGCGGATGCGCATCTGGCACATGCGGATGATGTCCATGACGTGCTGGTAGTTGTCCTGCACCTTCACGGCCGGGAAGATCAGCGCGCCCTCATTATAGACGTCGAGCGCCGCGCCCATATAGGTCGTCGGCAGCGAGTTGCCGCAATCGGCCTGGTGCGCCTTGGCGAGCACGGTGAAGCGATGCACGCCCTCTTCGTCGATGATCGGGATCAGGATCGAGTGATCGGCCGGATGGGTGCAGCCGTGATAGGGCGAATTGTGCAGGAAGGCGTCGCCGCGCTTCAGCACGGGATGGTTGTCGGTCATCGTGCGCGACATGATGTCGGGACCGCGCAGCACGTGGTTGGGCAGGCTTTCGGCGGTGGCCAGCAGCTCGTGCTTGGCGGTCAGCACCACGCAGGAGAAATCGCGCGCGATGGTGAGAATGCCGGAGCGGCCGGTGCGGTGCAGCGTGTTCGCCATCTTGCGGGCGATGCCCTCGAAGCGGGCGGTCAGCACCGCGAGCGTCGAGCCATCCATCTTGTTGGTGTCGGACATGGGTCTCTCTCCGCTCAGACTTCGATGACGAGGTTGCCGGATCCGTCGCGCCAGGCCTTTGCGCCGGGATCGATGACGATCGACGTGAAATCGGATTCGACGATGGCCGGGCCCAGCAAGGGCTGGCCTTCCGGGATGGATTCGAGCCGCCAGACATCGGCGTCGATCCAGTCGGTGCCGAGGAAGCGGACCGGGCGCGACGGCAGCTTGGCCGGGCGGCTGTCGGCCGCGAGGCGGCCGGGTACGCCGGAACCGATCCGGCAGCGCACCTCGGCATTCCAGCTGACGGTCTCGATCTCCGCCTTGTCGTCGCTGACGGCAAAGATGTCCTGGTGCATCTGGTGGAAATCGGCGACCAGCGTGCGAACGTCATCGCCGCCGACGAAGCTCGGCACCCGGAGCGGGACCTCGATTTCCCAGGCCTGGTCCATGTAGCGCGCCTCGGTCGACCAATCGATCTCGACCGCCTTGGCGCCGGCGCCGGGGCCGGCCGCGAAGGCGTCGCAAGAAGCCTTGAGGCCGGCCAGCACCCTGTTGACGCCGTCGACGTCGAAGCTGTCGCTGCGCGAATGGAACATGGCCTGCTGGTGCGCGGTCAGGTCGGAAATCAGCGCGCCGGAGGCTGAAAGCGCGGCGCCGGCTTCCGTCACCAGCACGCGCTTGCAGCCGAGACGCCGGGCGATCGCCACGCAGTTGATGCCGGCGGCGCCGCCGCCCGCGACGAAAGTCGCCTGGGTCGGGTCGATGCCCTGGTTGACGGTGATGTCCATGATCGCCTGGACCATGTGCTCGGTCGCCAGCGCCACGATCACCTCGGCCGCCTGCTCGACCGTCTTGCCGAGGGGCTCGGCCACGTCGGTGCGGATCGCGTCGAGCGCGCCCTGCTTGTTGAGCGCCATCTTGCCGCCGAGGAAGAACTCGGCATCGATGAAGCCGAGCGCCACGGAGGCATCCGTCAGGGTCGGACGCGTGCCGCCACGGCCGTAGCAGACGGGGCCGGGAACCGCGCCGGCGCTCTTCGGCCCGACATGAAGCAGGCCACCCGCATCGACCCAGGCGATCGAACCGCCGCCGGCGCCGATGCTCTTCACGTCGACGGAGGGCATGCCGGTCATGTGGCTGCGGAAGGGCTGGCCGAGCCAGGTCTCCCGGCTGCGCGGAATGCGGCCGCGCCGCACCAGCGAGACGTCGAAGGTGGTGCCGCCGGTATCGCCGACGATCAGGGTTTCGGCCGCGTCGTCGGCGCCATAGGCCTTGGCGGCGACCGGGGCCATGCTCGGTCCGGAATTGATCAGATGCACCGGGGCCTCGGCAACCCGCGCCGCATCCATCACGCCGCCCTGCGAGGTGACGACGAGCACGCGGCCCTCGAAGCCCGCGTCGCGCAGCCGCTGCTCGAGGCCGCGCATATAGGCGCCCATCACCGGCTTCAGCGAGGCGTCGATGCAGGTCGACGAGGCGCGGCGATATTCGCGGATCGACGGGTTGATCTCGTGCGACAACGTATAGGGCACGCCCGGCAGGTGCTTTTCGATCAGCGCGCCGACGGCCAGTTCATGCGCCGGATTGACCACCGACCACAGGAACGACACGCCGATCGCCTCGACCTCCTCCGCCTTCAGCTTCGCCAGGATCCCGATCACGGCCGCCTCGTCGAGCGGCGTCTTGACCGCGCCGCTGACCGTGATGCGCTCCGGCACCTCGAAGGTCAGCGCGCGCGGCACATAAGGCTCGGTATAGGGCACCGTGAAATTGAACGGCTCGATGCGCCCGCCTTCGCGAAAAACCAGCGTATCCGGGTGACCCTTGGTCGTCAGGAAGGCCGTGCGGGCGGTCGAGCCGGTGACGATGGCGTTGATCGCATGCGTCGTGCCGTGGACGAGGATCTCGCCGCGACCCAGATAGCTGTGCAGGTCCTCGCCCGCCGCCTCGGCAGCGATCCGCAGGCTGTCGATCACCCCGGCAACCGGATCGGACGGCGTCGTCGACGCCTTGTGCATGCTGAGAACGCCATCTTCCGTGGCGACCATCAGGTCGGTGAACGTGCCGCCCGTATCGACGGCAAAGCGAAGGCCCATTGTCGGCTCCAGAATGCGGGCGCAACCGAGAGCGGCGGCGCCTTCAAGAAGGGATCGGAAAAGGTGCGAGACCGCGGACAGCCCCGGAAAGGCGGGCATGAGCCCGGACGGCTATGCCCGTTGCCCGGCACGGGATCGGGACGAGACGAGGCCGCCAGCAGCCGCCCGAGTCGAAAGCACACGGCGGCGATCGCGCCCGCCGACCGGAGCCGGTCGATCCATGCGTGCCTCCCCGGGACAGAAACTCTGAGGTTTCGACCACATCCTGCACTTCCCCGTCGTCATTATTCTTGCGTTCTGTTATGCAGAACATAGTTCTGTTATGCAGATCGTAGGGGCAGTTCCAGGATATTGTCAACGGGCCATCGTTCCGCGTATCGGTTGTGCGAACGGCCCTATCCGCCCTGCACGTTGCAGGCGCGGCGAACCCAGAAGGCAACCCACCGTGTCCAGCACGCCTGACGAGAGCACTCCCGACAAATACCCGCTGCGCAGCGTCGGCCGGGCGCTCGACGTGCTCGAAGCCCTCGGCGCGGGCGACAGCAAGGGCATGGGCGTGGGCGAGATCGCGGCGGCGATCGGCGTCTCGCGCAGCACCGCCTTCACCCTGCTGCAGACCATGGTGGCGCGTGGATTCGTGGCCGATACCCGTGTCGGCAATGGCCGCCTCTACCGGCTCGGCCTGGCGCTCGTGCATCTGGGCGACCGGGCGGTGGCCGAGATGGGGATCACCCAGATCGCGACCCCGATCCTCCAGCAACTGACCGACGCGACGAAACTGACCTCGCGCCTCGCCGTGCTGGACGATGGCCATGCGGTCGCCATCGGCCGCGTCGATGCGCCGGGGCCGTTCCGCATGATGTCGTCGCTTGGCCGGCGCGAGCTGCCGCATTGCTCGTCGGTCGGCAAGGCGCTGCTGGCGCGGCTGCCGCAGGACGAGGTCAAGGCGATCCTCAAGCGGCTCGGCATGCCGCGGCGTACCGAGCACACGCTCACGACACCGGCAGCCCTGATCGAGGAACTGAAAGTGATCGCCGAGCGTGGCTATAGCCTCGACAACGAGGAAGACAATATCGGCGTGCTGTGCGTCGGCGCGGCTATCTACGATCGCAACAGCGCCGCCGTGGCCGCGATCAGCGTCACGACCATGAAGCGCGCCGACGAGGACGTGCACCGGCTGGGCGCGATCGTCCGCGCCCATGCCGATCGGATCAGCCTCCTGCTCGGCGGCCCCGCGCACGCCGCCCTGCCCTCGCCCCGCTAGTACCAGCGCCAAAACCGTTCCGGCACGACCTCCCGTGCGTGCGGGGGGCGCTTCCGCACGCCTGCCCGACCCTCCCTTCAAACGCCGCCAGACGACCCCGGCGGTCGTATTGACAAGCCGTGCCCCTCCGTTACAGTTCGAGTGCACAAAACACAGTTCTGCCTAACAGAACACTTCCAGATGCGAACGGAGAGCCTCATGTCCCGCCTTAGAAGCCGCATGCTCGCGGTAATCGGATCCGCGCTGCTTGCCGGTGTTTGCGGCGCAGCCACCTCGGCCCACGCGGCCGGCATCACCGTGCCGGACGGCGCGAAAAGCCGCACCATGCCCTGGGGGGAGTTCAAGCTCGCGCCCCGCATCGTCAAGAAGCTCGAGGCGGGCGAGACAGCCAACATCGTGGTCGGCATCGAAGGCACCGGCCTGCCGATCCAGGGCGCCGAAATGCGCATCGGCACGAAGAAGGGCTGCGAGACCGCCAACAAGTCGCTTTCGGCCGAGTGCCGTATGGTCGGACCGGTCAATCCCGACACCGCCAAGCAGCTTTCCGAGCTGGAGACGCTGCTGAATTCGGGACAGGTCGACTGCCTGGCGCTGCAGCCTCCGCTGCCGAACCAGTTCACCAACATCATCAACAAATATGCCGATGCCGGCATTCCGGTGTTCACGCTGAACATCGACGCGCCGAAGGCCAAGCGCTTCGCCTTCTACGCGCTGAACGAGGTGCAGGCGGGCAAGATCAACGGCGAGACGACCGCGCGGCTGATCAAGGAAAAGGGCATCAAGGTCAACCAGATCGCCATGGGCAGCGGCGCTCCCGACCAGCCCTGGGCGCAGGCCCGCATGGAAGGCTTCATGGAAGGCTACAAGTCGGTGTTCCCCGACGCGAAGTTCTTCAATGACGTGAAGAGCGGCATCCCGACCGGCAAGAACTTCACGACGCAGGAAGTGCTGAACTCGGTCACGCCGTTCCTGACCGCCAATCCGGACGTCACCCTGTTCTTCCACACCGACCAGGGCATTGAGGGCGTCGGCAACGTCATCCGCAACCTGAAGCTCAATGGCAAGGTGTTCGCCTCGGGCTTCAATGTCAGCGGCGCCATCCTGGACTCGATCGGCGAAGGCAACACGCTGGTCACGATCGACCAGGGCTTCGACAACCAGGCCCAGGCTCCCGTCGAGCAGTGCGCCCAGTTCCTGGCCAAGGGCGAGACCCCGGCCGATCCGATGCAGTTCCTGCGCCCGATCGTCATCACCCAGGCCGGCGGCGCGAACGAACTGACCGTGGACGCAGGCCGCGAGCGCCTCAAGGCCGCCCGCTAGCTTTCAGCGCCGACAGGACGGCGCGGGGATCGAGGTCCCCGCGCCGTCCTGCTTCTTCCCTGTCGCTGCCGTCCCGGAGATACCATGACCCAGTCCGCTCTTGCCCTCCTGGGGCAGCAAAAAGTACTGAACAGCCTGCGAACCCTTGGTTTGGCATTGGCTATCGTCCTCATCGCCGTCATCGTCCAGTCGCAGCGTTCGGCCTTTCTCAGCCCCGAAAACATGCTGACGCTGGTCCGCTCCATGGTCGCCCTCGGCATGGTGGCCTTCGCCCAGATGCTGGTCATCCTGCTCGGCGAAATCGACCTTTCGGTCGGCGCCGTCTACGGACTGGCCGGCACCGTCACCGCCACGCTCTGGCTCGGCGGCGGAAGCCTGCCCTTCACGACGCCGCTGCTGGTGGCGCTGGCGGCCGGCCTCGGCATCGCCCTGCTCACCGGCCTGCTCAACGGCTTCCTGACCGTCCGGGCCGGCCTGCCCTCCTTCATCACCACGCTGGGCATGCTGAACGTGGCCGATGGCCTGTCGCTGCTGATCAGCAACGCCACCACCTTCACCCCGGCCTATAACGAGCCGCTGCCGCCCGCCTGGGAACTCTCCTTCTTCCACGGCCTCGGCGGCGCGCTGATGGCCTATGACATTCCCGTCGAGACGCTCTGGCTGGTCGGCGCCTTCATCCTGTTCTGGATCCTGCGCCACCGCACCGTGTTCGGCTTCCGCCTGATGGCGATGGGCGGCAATGCGGAGGCGGCCCGCGTCGCCCGCCTGCCGCTGAAGAAGTACAAATATGTCGTCTTCGTCCTGAGCGCGCTGATGGCCGGGCTCGCCGGCATCCTGGATTTTTCCTATGTCGGCTCGGTCGGGCCGACCCAGTCCAGCTCGCTGTCCTTCCAGGTCATCGCGGCGGTCGTCATCGGCGGCGCCAGCCTCAATGGTGGCCGGGGCACCATCATGGGGACGCTGCTCGGCGTCATCCTGCTCGCCCTCCTCAACAACGGCCTCGCCCTGCTCGGCGTAAGCTCCTTCGTCCAGCTCCTGTTCATCGGCCTGGTGACGATCGGCGCCGTGTGGCTCGATCTCGTCTCGCAGAAGCTGATCCGCAGCGCGGGCCAGCGCTCGGTCCGCTCGGGCACGGGAGCCGTGGCATGATCCGGCTCACCGGCAAGGGCATCACCAAGCGCTATGGCGCGACGCGGGCGCTCGACGGGCTGGATCTCGACATCACCTCGGGCAGCATCATCGGCATTGCCGGCCCGAACGGCGCCGGCAAGAGCACGCTGATGCGGATGCTCGCCGGCGAGGAAAAGGCGGATAGCGGCGAGATCGTGCTGCAGCGGCCCGACGGCCCGGTCGCCGATGTGTGGCAGCGGGTCGCCGTCGTGCACCAGGAGCCGCATATCTGGCCGAACATGACGGTCGAGCAGAACCTCGCCGTCGGTCGCGAGGGCCGCTGGTTCGGCCGGATGGCCGTGGACCCGGCCGCCGCCGAGGCGGTGCTGACGCGGCTCGGGATCGCCGCCTTCGCGCATTACGAACTCGCCGATCTGTCGCTGGCGGTGCAGCAGCGCGTCGAGATCGCCCGCGCCATGCTGAGCGATGCCGACGTCTATCTGTTCGACGAGCCCAACTCGGCGCTCACGGAACAGGAATCGGAGGCGCTCTTCACCACCATGGGCGAACTGGCTCGGGACGGCCGCATCGTCCTGCTGATCACGCACCGGCTGAACGATTTCGTGCGCAGTTGCGACCGCGTGCTGGTGCTGCGCGACGGCCGCATCAGCGCCGAGATAAACGGCGCGGAGATCAGCGAGACCGCGATCGCCGCCCATCTGACGGCAAGCCATGCCGGCGAGAAGAAGCCGGATACCGCCCGCGCCGCGCCAGGGGCCACTTCAAGCCGGGACGGTTCGCCAGTCTGGCGCCTTGCCCGCTGCGCCGACCGGCTCGACGCCTTCCGCGACATCTCGATGGACCTGATGCCGGGCCGCATCATCGCGCTCTCCGGCGTCGAGGGTTCCGGCGCACGCGAACTGGCACAGGCGATCGGCGCCTTCCGCCCGATGTGCGAAGCGGACCGCAAGAGCCTGACGCCGCGCGGGCGCACGTCCGTCTCCTATCTCGCGGCAAGCCGGCGGCACACCGTGTTCCACAATATGAGCGTCGGCGAAAATCTCGCGGCGCGGCTCGGCCTCGGCGCGCTGGGCGGCCGGTCACGCCTCCTCGATCCCGGCCGGCTGGAGGCGATCGCCCGCGAGGGCATCGCCCGCTACCGCGTCAAGACCGGCAGCCCCGAACATCCGATCACCTCGCTCAGCGGCGGCAACCAGCAGAAGGTCGTGCTTGGCGCCTCGATGGAGGAAAACACCGACATCATCGTGATCGAGGAGCCGACGCGCGGCGTCGACATCTCCAGCAAGGCCGACATCTACGAACTGCTGCGCGACTTCGCCGCCCGCGGCCGCTCCGTCATCATTTTCTGCACCGAGGTGCAGGAGATCTTCGACGTGGCGGACGAGGTCGTTGTGCTGTCGCGGGGGCGGATCGTCGGGCGGATCGACATGGCCGAAATCGCCGACATTCCGACGCTCGGCGATCGCCTCGCGCACTATGAAAGCCTGCCGGAAACCAGCGCCGCCAGGCCGGCCGGCGAAAGGCTGCCCTCCTTCGCCTGAACGGGGTTCTATCGGCTCCGCCGCACTTCATCCGTCGCACAATCGCCTCGCCGGCAACGGCGGGGCGATTTTCGTTTGGGCATCCCGAATGCCGCGTATTTATATACGTCCAAAAATATACATAACTCAGTTGACTTAAGACCACGTGCGGACATTAATTCGTCAGCCGCCGACAGGAAGCGTTTCTCCCCTCGCCGGCAAGAGGATCGAGGCGGGCCCATTCGGCCTTCCGCAGGAGTGAGCTTGATGCATCGTGGCTGACGTCTATCTGCTAGGTCTGGATTTCGGCACGGAGTCGGCGCGCGGCGTCCGCATCCATGCGACGACGGGCGAGCAGGAAGCGAGCCATACCCACCCCTACCGGCACGGCGTCATGACCTCCGCCCTGCCCGACGGCACGGCGCTGCCGCCCGCCTACGCCCTGCAGGACGCCGCCGACTATCTCGAAGCGGCCGAGGCGATCCTGACCGCGATCGGCCGTGGCTTCGAGATCGCCGGAATCGGCATCGGCTTCACCGCCAGTACGCCGCTGCCCGCGCGTGCCGACGGCACCCCGCTTTCCGCCCTGCTTCCCGGCGAACCGCATGCCTTCGTGAAGCTATGGAAGCATGCCGCCGCGCAGCCCTACGCTGATGCGATCAATGCCCAGGGCGGCCGCTTCCTGAAGAATTTCGGCGGCCGGCTGTCGGGCGAATGGCTGCTGGCCAAGGCCGCGCAGATCGAGGCCGAAGCCCCCGCGATCTGGAATCAGACAGACCGCTTCATCGAGGCCGGCGACTGGCTGGTCTGGCAACTGACCAGGATCGAGGCCCGCAGCCTCGACTTCGCCGCCTACAAGGCGCAGTTCTCGGCCGAAGACGGCTATCCGGGCCATGCCGTGCCGCAGCTTGCCGATCGGCTCTCGCCGCCCCTGCCCGTGGGTTCGGCCGCGGGATTGCTGGCGCCGGGCTGGCACGAGCGAACCGGAATTCGTGGCGATGCCGCCGTGGCCGTCGCCGTTATCGACTCGCATGTCGTGCTGCCGGCCGTGGACGGCATCGCCGCCGGCACGCTGGTCGGCGCGCTCGGCACCTCGGCCGCCTATCTGCTGCTCGGCGACCGGGCGCGCGATCTGCCGCCCGGCATCGAGGGCGTTGCCGATGGCGCCGTCCTGCCCGATCTCGCCTGCTATGAGGCGGGGCAGGCCGGCTTCGGCGACATCCTCGCCTGGTACATCCGCAACTTCCCCCGCGCGGAGCCGGTGGCGGAGAGCTTCCGGCTCTATGACGAAAGCGCCGCCTCGCTGAAGCCGGGCCAGAGCCGCCTGATGGCGCTCGACTGGTGGAGCGGCAACCGCGTTCCGTTCGCTGATTCGAGCCTCAGCGGCCTGCTGATCGGGCTCAACCTCTCGACCAGCTCGACGCAGATCTATCGCGCCTTGCTGGAGGCGCTCTGCTATGGCGCGCGCTCGATCTTCGATCACCTCGCCGCCGGCGACCTGCCGATCGACCGGGTCATCCTGACCAGCGGCCTGTCGCGGCGCAATCCGCTGCTGCTGCAGATCATGGCCGACGTGCTCGGACGCGAGATCGAGGTTCCCGACATCGCCAATCCGACCGCCGTCGGCGCCGCCATCCATGGCGCGGTCGCGGCCGGCATCGTCCCGGATTTCGCCGCCGGCGCGGCCCGTTTCGGCGCCCGGCGCTTCGACCGGTTCACGCCCGATCCCGCCGCCGTCGAAGTCTACGCGTCGCTTTATCAGCAATACCGCCAGCTTGCCGCCGACGACCGGCTCCGCCAGTCGATGCGCGCGCTTGGGACGGCGGGCGGCTTTCCGAACGGCTCGTCGGAAACACCGCGATACGCGAGCCACCCCGCAAGCCCGGAGCGGGAGGTTGACCAGGCACATCCGTGACACTCGACAATAAACCAGGTTGGAGGAGACCAGGACTATGTTGAAGATGACAAGCCGGACCCTACGGTCCATCGCCATGCCCGCGACGCTCGCGCTGACCGCCACCATGGCGCTTTCGGCCGGCGCTCAGGCGCAAGACAAGACGTTCCTGATCGGCATCGTCGAGCAGCAGTTGGCAAATCCGTTCTTCGCCAAGCTGCAGCAGGCGGGCGTCGACGCGGCCAAGAAGCATGGCCTCGAGACCATGACGGCGGAATCGAGCGTCGCCGGCGATTCCGCGACCCAGGTCGCCGCGATCGAGAACATGATCAACCGCGGCGCCAAGGGCATCGTGCTCGATCCCGCCAACGCCTCGGCGCTGGTCAAGATCGTGCAGAAGGCCCGCGACGCCGGCATCATCGTGGTGACGACCAACACCTCGCTGGAGCCCGCCACCGCTGCCGACGCCTCGTACGAGACCGACAATCTCGCCGCCGGCGAGTTGATCGGCAAATGGGCGAAGGCCCGGCTCGGCAGCACGCCGGCCCGCATCGCCATGCTCGACTACGATCTCTCCGACAAGACGGCCAAGGCGCGCCATGACGGCTTCCTGAAGGGCTTCGGCATCGCCGAGGGCGCTCCGGAGATCGCCGGCACCGCGCTGACGCAGGCCAATGTCGAAACCGGCCAGTCGTCGATGGAAAACCTGCTGTCGGCCCATCCCGACATCAACGCCGTCTACACGATCAACGAGCCGGCGGCCCAGGGCGCCTTCCTCGCCATCAAGCGGGCGAAGAAGGACATCGTGATGACCTCGATCGACGGCAGCTGCTCCGGCGTCCGCAGCGTTGCCGACGGCACGATCGGCGCGACCGTGATGCAGTTCCCGACCAATATGGGCACGCTCGCCGTCGAGGCGATCGTCAAGGCCGTCAATGGCGGCCCCAAGCCCACCGGCGTCAACAATTCCGGCACCATCCTGATCACCGACAATCCGGTGGACGGCATTGAATCCAAGGACTCCAAGTGGGGCCTGGAAAACTGCTGGGGAGAGTGACCATGCAAACGTCTGACCGGGTTCGCACCGATACCGGGCAGGCAAGGATCGACGCGGAGCCGGCAGGGAATCCCCCTGCCGGCCTCCTCGCCGGATTGCGCCGCGCCGCCACGGGACTGTTCGCCTATCCGGTCGCCGGACCGCTGGTGGCGCTGGTCCTGATCCTCGTCGTCTTCTCGGTCACGACCTCGACTTTCCTGAATGCGGGCAATCTGTCGCTCATCTTCCAGCAATCCGTCGTCGTCGGCACGCTGGCCCTCGGGCAGACGCTGATCATCCTCGTCTCGGGCATCGACCTCGCCAATGGCGCGATCATGGTGCTGGGCATGGTGGTCGCGGGCAGCATCGCCGCCGGCGGCGATCCGGGGCTGGGCATGCTGGTCGGCCTCGCCGTCTGCGTCGTCGGCGCCTCGATCAACGGCCTGATCATCACGCGCTTCCGCCTTCCGCCCTTCATCGCGACGCTCGGCCTGTTCACGATCCTGACGGCTGCCGCGCGCCTCTACACGCAATCGCGCAGCTATCCGATCAATTCCGATTTCATGACCATCCTTGGCGAGGGTCCCTCCTTCGGCCTGGTCACCATCACCTATGGCAGCATGCTCTGGATCGCGCTGACGCTGATCCTCGCCTATGCGCTGAACCAGACCGCCTGGGGCGTGCGCGTCTATGCGATCGGCAATTCGCCCGCCGCCGCCCGCCTCAACGGCGTCAACGTCAATGGCGTGATCTTCAGCGTCTATGCGCTCGCCGGCGTGTTCTATGCCTTCGCCGGCTGGCAGGCGCTCGGCCGCACGCCGATCGCCGACCCGAGCGGCTACCAGATCGCCAACCTCGACAGCATCACCGCCGTCGTCATCGGCGGCACCAGCCTGTTCGGCGGGCGCGGCGGCGTCGCCGGAACCTTTGTCGGCGCGCTCATCGTCGTGGTGCTGAAGAACGGCCTGACCCAGGCCGGCATCGACTCGCTCTACCAGCAGATCGCCACCGGCTTCCTCGTCATCCTCGCCGTCGGCGCCGATCAGTATCTGGGCCGGGGACAGCGCGCATGACGACCCACCCCACCCCGCCGCTCGCCATGCAGGCCATGGGCCTGACCAAGCGCTATGGCCATGTCGTCGCCCTCGACGGCGCCGATTTCGAGCTGGCCAAGGGCGAGATCCTCGCCGTGGTCGGCGACAATGGCGCCGGCAAGTCGAGCCTGATCAAGGTGCTGACCGGGGCGACGATCCCCGATTCCGGCACGGTGTTCGTCGATGGCGCCGAGGTTCACTTCAAGAACCCGCTCAGCGCCCGGCTCGCCGGCATCGAGACCGTCTACCAGGAACTCGCCGTCGCGACCCAGCTCAACATCGCGCAGAACCTGTTCCTCGGCCGCGAACTGCGCAAGCCGGGCCTGCGCGGGCAGATCTTCCGCCAGCTCGACAAGTCGCGCATGCGCCAGCAGGCGGCCGACCACATGAAGAACCTCGGCATCCGCATCCAGTCGATCAACCAGAAGGTCGAGACCCTTTCCGGCGGCCAGCGCCAGGCCGTCGCGGTCGCCCGCGCCGCCGCGTGGGGCAAGCGCGTCGTCATCCTCGACGAGCCGACCGCGGCGCTCGGCGTGCGCGAGACCAACCAGGTGCTGAACCTGATCACCCGCGTGCGCGACCAGGGACTTTCCGTCGTGCTGATCAGCCACTCGATGCCCGACGTCTTCCAGATCGCCGACCGCATCCATATCCACCGGCTCGGCCGCCGCGCCGTCGTCGTCAGCCCGAAGACGACCTCGATGAGCGACGTGGTCGGCGTCATGACCGGCGCGCTGCCGGCCGATGCCGTCCAGTCGAGCCTGATCGCCCCCAGCCCGCCGCCTGAGACGGCCGGGCCCTAGTTCAACGAAGAGAGAGTCATACCCATGTCGATCCTGGACAAGTTCTCGATGCGGGGCAAAGTCTCCGTCGTCACCGGCGGCAACCGCGGCATCGGCAAGGCGATCGCGGTCGGCCTCGCCGAAGCCGGGTCGTCGATCGTCATCGCGGCGCGCGACGAAGCCAAGAGCGAGGAGACGCTCGCCGACCTGAAGAAGCTCGGCGTGCCCGCCATCGCCGTGAAGACCGACGTCGCCAACCGCGACGATCTCGAAGCCATGGTCGAGACCGTGGCGAAGGAGCTCGGCCCGATCGACGTGCTGGTCAACAATGCGGGCATCGGCTTCCACGCCAATGCGCTGACGCTCTCCGACGACGAATGGCAGCGCCTGTTCTCGATCAATCTCGACGCCGTCTGGAAGGCGAGCCAGGTGGTCGGCAACCAGATGGTCAAGCGCGGCTCCGGCTCGATCATCAATATCGGCTCGATCTCCGGCCTGATCATCAACCGCCCGCAATGGCATTCGCCCTACGGCATCTCCAAGGCCGCCGTGCATCACCTGACCAAGTCGCTGGCGGCCGAATGGGCGCAGTCGGGCGTGCGCGTCAACGCGATCGCGCCGGGCTATGTGAAGACCGAGATCGCCAGCACCGAATACGAGGACTACGCGCATTACTGGCGCGACGAGGTGCCGATGCAGCGCTATGCGACGCCGGAGGAAATCGCGCCGATCGCGCTGCTGCTCGCGAGCGAAGCGTCGTCTTTCGTGACCGGATCGGTGTTCGTCGTCGACGGCGGCTATACACTCTGGTAGCCGACGAATCGGCCGGTTCGGTCGCCCGGAGCGTGCGCTTGCAACAGGGCGCACGCAGCCGGGCCAGGCCTGGTTCGGCAGAAAGAGCGACATTTCGTGCAGAACGATCCGGATAGAAGCGAGATTGCGGCGGCGGCCAGCGGGGCCCCTCTCCTGTCCCTGATCGCCTCGGGCCGGGCGCAGTCCCGCGCCGAGCTGATCGACCGCACCGGACTCTCCCGCACCACCGTCACCCAGCGCCTCAACGCGCTGATCGCGGCCGGCCTGGTCGACGAGGCGCCGAAGACCCTGCCGAGCGGCGGCCGGCCGACGCGCGTGCTGGAAATGAACACCGGCTTTGGTGTCATCCTGGTCGCCGATGTCGGCGAAAGCATCCTGCGCACCGCCGTCACCACGCTGGAACCGGCGATCCTGGCCGAATCCACCTGCACGATCGACCTGCGCGACGGCCCGCTGCCCGTGCTGGAACGGATCGCCGGGCAGTTTCTCTCCCTGCTCGACGGCATCGGCCGGCCGCGCAGCGACCTGCTGGCCGCCGGGCTCTGCCTGCCGGCACCGGTCGATTTCGGCGCCGGGCGCGTCTTCGGCCCTTCGATCCTGACCGGCTGGGACAATTTCGACATCCGCTCCTGGCTGGGCGACGCGATCGGCGCGCCGGTCGTGGTCGAGAACGACGTGAACCTGATGACGCTGTCGGAGTCGCGCCGCTTCTGGCCCGAGGTCGAGCAGCTGCTGTTCATCAAGGCCGGCACCGGCATCGGCAGCGGCATCATCGCCGATGGCCGGCTCTATCGCGGCGCACAGGGAGCGGCCGGCGACATCGGCCACATCCAGCTCAATTCCGCCGATCCGCCGCTCTGCCGATGCGGCAAGCTCGGCTGCGTCGAGGCGCGCGCCGCCGGCTGGGCGCTGGCCCGCGACCTGCGCGCCAAGGGATTTGATGCCGAGAACGCGCGCGACATCGTCGCCCTTGTCCACGCGAACCAGCCCGAGGCGATCCGCTGCGTGCGCGAGGCGGGCCGCGTGCTGGGCGAAGTGACGGCGGATGTCGTCAGCGTGCTCAACCCGAGCACGATCGTGATCGGCGGCACGCTTTCCGGCGCGGCCGACCATCTGCTGTCCGGCGTGCGCCAGCTGGTCTTCGAACGCTCCTTGCCGCTCGCCACCCGCGAATTGCAGATCGTGCGGGCGAAATCGGACGGCAATGGCGGCATCCTCGGCGCCGCGCAGCTGGCGATCGACACCATTCTCCGGCCCGAGACGATCGAGGGCGTGATCGTCAAGCACGCCCGCTTCGCCCGTCGATAGAGGCGATTGCCCGGGCCTGCCGGACGGCCAAGGCGCCGGCGGCCGGCATCACCGCGGCTATCCGCTCCAGGCAGCGCGCCCTGCCACATGCCGGCGATGCGCTCGGCCTCGTTGAGGCAGCGATCGACCTGTTCCATCTCGCCGGCCTGGGTGAGCGCCACCGCCGAGGCGATGCGAAGGCCCATCGAACAGGGCTGGCAGGCGCCCGGGGTCAGCAGGCGGTCGCCGGTCAGGATCGCTTCCTCGACCTGCTCCGGCGTCGTCGCCGCCCACGGCGTCATTCCCGGCTCGATCCATGCGCCCTACCCGGCCCTGCAGGAAAATCTCGATGCCGGCGGCCTGCTGCATGCGCTCGCCGTCGCGGCCGGCAAGCGGATCGTCTTCTACTGCGCCTTCGGCGAACGCTCGGCCATGGCCGTGCAGGCGGCGCAGGATGTGGGGCTGAAGACGGCCTGCCACATCGAGGGCGGCATCGACGCCTGGAAGAAGGCCGGCGGCCCCGTCGCGTCCTGAGGCGCGCGGGCTAATGCCGTTCGCAAGATCGGGACGGGGGTTCTCTCCGCCCGTCCGAGCCCTAAGTCCCCCTTGGGCGGCCCCCATAGGGATCGGGACCCTTGCCGCTGCATTGACCAGCCATGTTCCCTCCCCGGCGGCGCTCCGTCCCGAGGCGGGCTCATACTCAAGTATGATCGGGATACCCCTACATAGAATAGTTCGAGGCAGGGTGTGTCCCATGCTGTCCCTGTCATCATCACCCAGCCGGCAGCGAGCCGGTTCCCAGAGATCCCAGCGGAGAGAGACCCATGAGCACGTTCCAGGTCAAAGACGGCACCACCATCTCCTACAAGGACTGGGGCACCGGCCAGCCCATCCTGTTCTCGCATGGCTGGCCGCTGGCCGGCGACGCCTGGGCGCCGCAGATGCTGTTCTTCGGCTCGCAGGGCTTTCGCGTCATTGCCCATGACCGCCGCGGCCATGGCCTCTCCGACCAGCCCTGGGACGGCAACAACATGGATCAGTATGCCGACGACCTGGCGGAACTGATCGAGGCGCTCGACCTGCGCGACGTCGTGCTGGTCGGCCATTCGACCGGCGGCGGCGAGATCGCCCACTATGTCGGCCGCCATGGCACCAGCCGGGTCGCCAAGATGGTCCTCGTCGGCGCCGTCCCGCCGCTGATGCTGAAGACCGAGACCAATCCGGAAGGCACGCCGCTCGAAGCGTTCGACGGCATCCGCAAGGGCACCGCCGGCGACCGCTCGCAGTTCTTCAAGGACCTGTCGATGCCGTTCTACGGCTTCAACAAGGAGGGCGCCAAGGTCAATGAGGGCCTGCGCGAGAACTTCTGGCGGCTCGGCATGATGGGCGGCATCAAGGGCGAATATGACTGCATCCACGAGTTCTCCGAGGTCGACTACACCGAGGACCTGAAGAAGATCGACAAGCCGACGCTGGTCATCCATGGCGACGCCGACCAGATCGTGCCGATCGCGGCCGCCGGCCTGAAGACCGCCAAGATCGTCAAGGGCGCCGAGCTCAAGGTCTATCCGGGCGCACCGCATGGCCTCGCCGAAACCGAGGCCGACAAGTTCAACGCCGACGTCCTGGCCTTCATCCGCGCCTAGGTCAGGCTGCGAGGGCGCCGCGTCCCCCCGCGCGACGCCCTCGTCTCTTCCCGCTCCGCCATCCGCCCACCTGGAGATGAGACATGTCGATGCAGTGCCATCACGTTGACACTATCCGGACCGTCACCCCCGGCAGCAAGGGCTGCGAGGCGTGCCTGAAGATCGGCCAGGAATGGGTGCATCTGCGGCTTTGCCGGCAATGCGGCCATGTCGGATGCTGCGACGACTCGCCCGGCCGCCACGCGACGGCGCATTTCCACGCCACCCGACATCCGATCATCGAAGGCTACGACCCGCCGGAAGGCTGGGGCTGGTGTTATGTCGACGAGGTCACGGTGACTCTGCCCAACCAGACCCCGCAGGTCGGGCCGATCCCGCGCTATGACTGATGCCTGGGGCCGCGCCGCTCCCGAGCGGTTGCCTCGCCCTTCCCGTTGCCCCCCGCGCTGGTGATCGGCTGCGGGCCGCCCGGCGCGCGCCAGTCCTGACGATCCCGCAAAAGAAGAAGGCCCGCGACATGCGGGCCTTTTTCGTGCCGGCGCGGTGTCAGGCGACCTGCGCCATCTCGATGCAATCGATCAGCGCCGCATTTCCGCGACTATCACCTGATGCTCGACGACCAGGGCGACCAGATCTTCGCGATGACCGATGCGATCGCCGAGCGCGCCCGCAAGCTGGGCGGAACGACGATCCGCTCGATCGGGCATATCGCCCGCCTGCAGCGCATTCCCGACAATGACGCCGAGTTCGTCACGCCCGAGGACATGATCGCGGAACTGGCGAGCGACAACCGCGAACTGGTCGGCTTCCTGCGCTCGACCCACGCAACGGCCGAAGAGCATAACGACGTCGCCACCACAAGCCTGATCGAAGTCTGGATCGACGAAACCGAGCGGCGCAGCTGGTTCCTGTTCGAGATCGGCCGCAAGGCCTGATCCGCCGGCTCGAGATGGCCGAAAGCGCGCCCGGCATCCTCGCCAGGGCGCGCCTTCTTTCCTAGCGCATCGTCGGCATCACGAAGTCGGCCCCGGCGCGGATGCCGGTCGGCCAGCGGCTGGTGATGGTCTTGAGCTTCGTATAGAAGCGCACGCCCTCCGGCCCGTGCATGTGATGATCGCCGAACAGTGACGCCTTCCAGCCGCCGAAGGAATGGAACGCCATCGGCACGGGGATCGGCACATTGATGCCGATCATGCCGACCTGGATCTGGTGCGCGAACTCGCGCGCGGCGTCACCGTCGCGGGTGAAGATCGCGGTGCCGTTGCCGAACTCGTGCTCGTTGATCCACTGGGCGGCCGTCGCATAATCGGGCGCGCGGGCCACGGCCAGCACCGGCCCAAAAATCTCTTCCCTGTAGATCTTCATGTCGGTGGTGACGTTGTCGAACAGCGTCCCGCCGATGAAATAGCCGTCCTCATAGCCCTGGCGCCTGAAATCGCGGCCATCGACGACGAGCGTGGCGCCTTCGGCGACGCCGGCATCGACATAGCCGCGCACCTTGGCGAGGTGCTGGGCGGTGACCAGCGGCCCCATCTCGGCCTCGGGATCGGTGCCCGGGCCGATGTTGAGCGCGCGCACCTTCGGCTCCAGCTTGGCCATCAGCGCGTCGGCCGTCTTCTCGCCGATCGGCACCGCTACCGAGATCGCCATGCAGCGCTCGCCGGCCGAGCCATAGGCGGCGCCCATCAGCGCATCGACCGCCTGGTCGAGATCGGCGTCCGGCATGATGATCATGTGGTTCTTGGCGCCGCCCAGCGCCTGGCAGCGCTTGCCGGTCCGCGCCGCCGTCTCATAGATGTAGCGCGCGATGGGGGTCGAGCCGACGAAGCTGATGGCGGCGATGTCCGGGTCGAACAGGAGAGCGTCGACCGCCTCCTTGTCGCCGTGCACGACGCTGAACACGCCGTCCGGCAGGCCCGCTTCCTTCAGCCATTCGGCGACCAGAAGCGAGGCGGAGGGGTCGCGCTCCGACGGCTTCAGGATGAAGCAGTTGCCGCAGGCGAGCGCGACCGGGAACATCCACATCGGCACCATGGCCGGGAAATTGAACGGCGTGATGCCGGCAACGATGCCGAGGGGCTGGCGCAGAGAATGGCTGTCGACGCGGGTACCGACATTCTCGGTGACCTCGCCCTTCAGCAGCTGCGGCGCCGAGGTCGCGAACTCGACCACCTCCATGCCGCGCTGGATCTCGCCCTTGGCGTCGGACAGCACCTTGCCATGCTCGGCGGTGATGACCGCCGCGAGTTCGTCGGTGCGGTCTTCTAGGATGCGCAGGAACTTGTTGAGGATGCGCGCGCGGCGAAGCGGCGTGGTGGCGACCCAGCCGGGCAGCGCCTTGCGCGCCGCGGCCACCGCCTCGCGCACCTCGTCGGCCGAGGCGAGCGGCACAAGGCCGGTCTGCTCGCCGGTCGCCGGATTATAGACGGGGGCCGTTCGGCCGCTGCGCCCGGCGACGAGGCCGCCGCCGATGAAATGGGAAATCGGGTTCGGCATGTCGCCCTCCACGAGCCGGTTACGATGCCGGGCTTATGGACCTCTCAGAATTGCACAGCAATCGCGACAATTGCAGTTCCGATGTGCGGAAATTATAGTCCTGACATGGATTGGGATCGAACTCGCATCTTCCTCGCCGTCGCGCGTACCGGCCAGCTGGCCGGCGCCGCCAGACGGCTTGGCCTCAACCACGCGACCGTCGGCCGCCAGCTGACGGCGCTGGAGGAAGAGCTTTCGACCAAGCTGGTCGAGAGGCAGACCAATGGCTGCGTCCTGACGCCGGCCGGCGAGGCGCTGCTCGCGACGGCGGAACGGGTCGAATCCGAATTCCTGCAGCTCGAGGCCGAGCTCTCCGGCACGGCGGAGGCGATCAGCGGCGCGGTCCGCGTCGGCGCGCCGGACGGGCTCGGCAATTATTTCCTCGCCGAGGCGCTGGGCGGCATGGCGGCGCGCTATCCCGACCTCGTGATCCAGCTGGTGCCGCTGCCCCGGACCTTCTCGCTGTCCCGCCGCGAGGCCGACATCGTCATCACGCTCGACCGGCCCAAGCAGGGCCGCATGCTGGTACAGAAGCTGACCGACTACACGCTCAGCGTCTACGCCTCGGAGCGCTACCTGGCCGAGACGGGGCCGATCGAACAGGAGGCCGATCTCGCCGGCCGGCTGTTCGTCACGCATGTCGAGGATTTCGTCTATAGCCGCGCGCTCGACTATGCCGACAGGCTCGGCCAGCTGATGCATCGCCGGTTCGAATGCGGCAGCGTGATGGGCCAGATGGAGGCGGTGCGCGCCGGCCATGGCATCGGCATCCTGCACGATTATGCCGCGCAGCGCTTTCCGGAGCTGAAGCGCCTGCTGCCGGAGATCCGCTTCACCCGCAATTACTGGCTGATCTCGCACCCCGACACACACCGGCTGCGGCGGGTCGCCGAGGTGCAACGCCACATCGTCGCCAGTGTCCGCGCCGCCCGCCGCGAATTCGAGGCGGCGTAGCGCCGTTTCAGGCGGGACGCCAGTCGATGGCGAGTTCCTCGCGGAATGCGAAGCGCACGAGGTGGCGCACCACGACATCCTGCAATTGCGGCATCTCGGCGCCATCCGGCGCGGTCAGCGTCAGGGTCAGCACGCCGTCCGCCGCAGCCAGCCGGCAGGTGCCGATCGAAAAATCGATCTGTCCCGCCGTCTCGTCGAAGGTCACGGGAAGCTTGTGCGCGAAATGCTTGCAGAGCTGCTGCAGGTAGCGGCTCGCATGCTCCGTTGCCACGGTGGCGACGGCGGTCTGCAGGTTCGGGCTGGTATCGGTCATCAGCTGCGCTCCACGGTCTGGGCTGCGGCGTCGAGGGCGGCGGCGATGGCCTCCGCGGTGGCGGCGTCGATCGAGCCGCGCTGGATGCGAAGCCGCAGGGCGAGCTTGAGGTTCTCCATGGCGCGGATCATCGGCGCGGGAACCGCCTCGCTCCCTTCCCGACCCACCGGGCCGACGCGGGCCAGCAGCTCGTCCGCCGCGGCGCGATTGGCGGCGAGGAAGGCCTCGCCCTCGGCGGTGATACGATAGCGCTTGCGGCCGGCCTCAACCGGTTCAATCGCGGCATAGCCCATGTCGTCGAGCCAGGCGAGCGTCGGATAGATCACGCCGGGGCTGGGCGAATAGCTGCCGCCGAAGCGTTCCTCGATCGCCTTGATCAGCTCGTAGCCATGCCACGGCCGCTCGGCGATCATCGCCAGCAGCAGCAGGCGCAGCTCGCCATAATCGAACAGGCGGCCACCGCCATGGCGCCCGCCGCCACGGCCATGTCGGCCGGGCCGGTCATGCAGCGCATGCGGATGGGAGTGTGGGTGAAAGCCGTGATGCCCCGAGAAATCCTCATGGGCGGCGAAGGGACGGCCACGGCCGTCATGGGTGTGTCTGTGTTTCATGAAGCCGATATAGATCTCGATATATCGTAAATCAAGATATATCGCGAACTATCTCGACCGTATCGAGACTGTCTTCGGCCGCACCTGCCTTTTTGACTGGCGGATGCACCGTGCGATTGCACAAATCAAAGTCTGGTCGGACCAATTCCAAGCTGCCATGATCGCGAGCGAGCGCCATCGCGCTCCAAAAAATCGAATGGAAGCATGACGGCAGACACCAGCACCCAGGATATCGAAACCGGTCTGACCGGAGGCGGTTCCAGCGACCCATCCACCCCGAATGCCAGCCTGGCGCAACTTGCGGTCGTCAAGCTGCGCAGGATGATCGAGGATGGCGAACTGGTCGCCGGCGAGGCGCTCGTGGCGCAGCGCCAGCTAGCGCGCGAACTCAATGTGAGCCGCGCCACGCTGCGCGAGGCCCTCTCCATCCTGGCCACCGTCGGGCTGGTGTCGATCGAACCCGGGCGCGGCACTTTCGTGCGCGACCCCAATGCGGTGGCGGAATCCGGCGCGGCCATGTCGTGGCGCTTCTCGGCCCGCTACAGCCCGGCCGAAGTCTACCAGGTGCGCTATATCGCCGAGAGCCAGGCGGCACAGCTCGCGGCGATGGCGCTGACCGCGCCGGAGATCGGCCTGCTCAAGGACAATCTGCAGGCCTTCCGCACGGCGGCGCGGCTGTTCGACGTCGATGCCTTCGCGCAGGTCGATTTCGAGTTTCACGCCATGATCATGCGCTTCTCGCGCAACCGGCTGCTCTCGGACATTCATCACAGCTATGCCAGCGTGCTGATCGAGAGCACGCGGCTGCCGATCACCCGGGAAAAGCTCTGGGATCCCGTCGCCGAGCATGAGCGCGTGGTCGAAGCGCTGGTGATGAACGATCCCGAGGGCGCGGGTTACTACATGCGACGCCATCTGAGCCGCACGGCTCATCGCGTCGGCATCTCCATCGTTGAACTGGTCTGAAAGCGGGCGGCCCGCCGCCCCGATGTTAAGCGGAAAGGAACGACATGCCGAAAGAGATCTTCGTATCCTACGGGATCGACGTCGACGCCGTAGCCGGCTGGCTTGGCTCCTATGGCGGCGAGGATAGCCCTTGCGACATCTCGCGCGGCGCCTTCGCCGGCCATGTCGGCAGTGCCCGCCTGCTGCGGATGTTCGAGAAGTGGGGCATCCAGACCACCTGGTTCATCCCCGGCCACTCGATCGAGAGCTTCTGGACCGAGATGAAGGCCGTGGCGGATGCCGGCCACGAGATCGGCATGCATGGCTACAGCCATGAAAATCCGATCGCCATGACGCCCGAGCAGGAAGAGGCGATCTTCGACAAATGCGTCGAGCTGATCACCAAGCTCTCCGGCAAGCCGCCGCGCGGCTACGTTGCGCCGTGGTGGGAGTTCGGTTCCAAGACCAACGAGCTCCTGAAGCAGAAGGGCATCAAGTACGACCACTCGCTGATGCACAACGACCATCACCCCTATTACGTGACGGTCGGCGACGAATGGACCAAGATCGACTATTCGAAGCATCCCTCGACCTGGATGAAGCCCTATGTGCAGGGCGAAGAGACCGACCTGATCGAGATCCCCGCCTCCTGGTATCTCGACGACCTGCCGCCGATGATGTTCATCAAGGCCTCGCCGAACAGCCACGGCTTCGTCAATCCGCGCGATATCGAGCAGATGTGGAAGGACCAGTTCGACTGGGTCTACGAGAATTACGATTACGCCGTCTTCCCGCTGACCATCCATCCCGACGTCTCGGGCAAGCCGCATGTGTTGAAGATGCATGAGCGGCTGTTCGAATACATGAAGGGCTTCGAGGGCGTGAAGTTCGTGACGATGGAAACCATTGCCGAAGACTTCGCCAAGCGCTTCCCGAAGAGTGGCACGGCGCGGCCGCAGTCCTGATCGAGCGGTACTAAACTGCGCGGCGGCGGTTTTCGGATCGCCGCCGTGCCCCCGAGGCCCGGGCCGGAAGGACGAGACGATGTGCGGATTGTGCGGCGCCTTTGGCGGCAGCGACCACTGGACCGGCGGCAGCGCCGCTACGGCGACCGGGCTGACGCCCGCGGCCGAGCGGCAGGCGCGCGCCCGCATCGCCAACCAGATCCTGAAGCCCTATGGCCTGACGCTGGACGAATGGGCCGGCCGCTTCACGCTACGCGCCCGCAACGGCAAGACCGCCATCCTCGACCATTTCGGCGCCATCTGGCCGGAAGCGGAAAGGCTCACCGGCCGAACCTTCGACCCGCTCGACCCGGCCACCCTCGACCGGATGGAGGGAATTTCCTGATGACCGCCCCGGACGAAATCGACGACCGGATCACCGCCAATGTGCTGACCGGCTTTCTCGGCGCCGGCAAGACGTCACTCCTGAAGCGACTGCTCGCCCTGCCCTCGCTTTCCGGCACGGCGGTCATCATCAACGAGTTCGGCGAAGTCGGGCTCGATCACCTGCTCGTCGAGGCGATCGACGACGACATCGTGCTTCTGAAAAGCGGCTGCATCTGCTGCAACATCCGCACCGATCTGAAGACCGCCCTGCTGTCGCTGTTCGAGCGCAGCCGCAGCGGCGAGATCCCCCGCTTTTCCCGCATCGCGATCGAGACGACGGGCATCGCCGACCCCGCGCCCATCGTCGCCACGCTCTCCGCCGACCCGATGCTGCGGCATCATTTTCGCGTCGGCAACATCGTCACGGTGGTCGACGTGCCGAACGGCTGGAGCAACCTCGACGCTTTCGCGGAATCGCAGCGGCAGGTCGCCGTCGCCGACCGGATCATCGTCTCGAAGAGCGACATCGCCCCGGCCGAGGACACCGCCCGCCTGCGCGCCCGGCTCGAAGCGCTCAACCCGGCGGCCGAAATCCTCGAACTCTGCGAAACCATGCAGCCCGACGAGGCACTGTTCGTGCGCGACATCCACGACATTTCCGCGCGTGGAGCGGAGGTGAGCCGCTGGCTCAAGGCCGAGACGCACACGCACGACCATCACGGCCACCCTCATCATGACCATGCGCACCACGCGCATGAGCACGACATCAACCGGCACGGCGACATCCGCGCCTTCGTGCTGACGGGCGATGCGCCGCTCAACTGGGCGCGCTTCGGGCTCTGGCTGTCGATGCTGCTCAACCGGCATGGCGGCGAGATCTTGCGGCTGAAGGGTCTACTCGACATCGATGGCAATGCCAGCCCGGTCGTGATCCAGGGCGTGCAGCACCTGATCCACAAGCCGATGCATCTCGAGCGCTGGCCGGACGGCGTCACCGGCACGCATCTCGTGGTGATCGCCAGGGGGCTCGACCCGGCCCTGGTCGAGCGCTCCTTCCGCGCCTTCAACGGCTTGGCGCCGCTGGCGGCCGGGCTGGCGAAGAGCGCGTGAGGACGGACTGGCGCTCCTGGAGCGGATTTCCGCAGGGCGCATCGTCAAGCTCGCCGTCATCCTCGCGAAAGCGAGGATGACGGCAGAAACCCAGGGGCCTGTCCGGTGGGATCGCAACCCCTCACCGCCGGCTTCGCCGTCGACCTCTCCCCATGGCAGAGGCTAAGAAAGCCCCCTACCCGCCCAGCAGTTCAAACTCCGCCCGGATCTCTTCCCGGTCCAGCCCCAGGCCCAGCAGCACCGAGGCGAGGATGCGCGCCTTGATGCCGGTCAGGTCGCCGGCGAAGATCACCCCGGCGCGCTCCAGATCCTTGCCGCCGCCATTGCCGTAGATCGGCTTGACGCGGCCTTCCGGGCAGCGCGACGTGACGATGACGGGGATGCCGGTTTCGGCCAGTTCCTCGACCGCCCGCGTGACATCCGGCGTGGCGTTGCCGCGGCCAAATCCTTCCAGCACGATCGCCTTGGCGCCGCTCGATGCCGCGAAGCGGATGGCGCGGTCGGAGGCGCCCATCACCATCTTGATCAGCTCGACATCCGTCTCGACCCGCTCGGCCGAATAGGTCTTGCGCACCAAGGGCTTGCGCTGGACGAGGACGCGCTCGCCATCGATCTCCCCCAGCTTGCCATGTTCACCGGAGCGGAAGGTGTCGACGCGCGAGGTGTGGGTCTTGGTGACGTCGCGCGCGGCGTGGAAATCCTGCTCGAAGGCGATCATGACGCCGAGCCCGCGCGCGGCAGGGCTCGCGGCGATGCGGATCGCCGCGGCGATGTTGCGCGGGCCGTCCGTATCGGGCTCATCGGCGCTCCGCTGCGCGCCGGTGAAGACGATGGGCTTTTCGCTGGCGACGAGGAGATCGGCCATCCAGGCGCTCTCCTCCATCGTGTCGGTGCCATGGGTGACGACGACGCCGTCGCAGGCGGGATCAGCGAGATGCTCGGCGATCCGCTTCGCCAAACCAAAAGCCAGCGGCAGGTCGATCGCGTAGCTGCCGACATTGCAGAATTCGTCGATCGTGATCCCGATGCCCTCCAGCGGATCCTGCAGCGTTTCGCGCAGGTCGGCGCCGGAAATACTGGCGACGACATCGCGGCCGTCGGCGGCGAGCCGGGAGGCGATGGTGCCGCCGGTCGTGATCAGGGTGATCTGGGACATGGAAACCAACTCCATTCGCGCGAGACGCGAAAAGGATCGCGGAACGGGGGCATTCCGGACGGATCCTGCAGGGAATGAGGAAAGACGCCGACCGCCGCCAAGGCGACCGGCGACCGGATTTTCAGTAGCGGCCGACGAGCAGGCCGCCGTCGACGACGATGACCTGGCCGGTGATATAGCGCGAGCCGGGCGAGGCGAGGAAGAGGATGACGTCGGCAATGTCTTCCGGCTCGCCCACGCGGCCCATCGGGATGAAGGACGCCGCCTGCTCCAACCCCTCGGGGCCGAGCGAGTGCTCCTTCGACAGCGCCTGCGCCGTGCGGATATAGCCGGGCGCGATGCCGTTGACGCGGACGCCGTCCGGGGCGAGCTCGACGCCAAGCCCGCGCACCAGGCCGACGACGCCGGACTTGGCGGCGGAATAGTGGACATGCTCGTCCCAGCCATAGGCGACGCCCATGATCGAGGACAGCGCGACGATGGCGCCGGACTTGCGGCGGCGCATCCCGGGGGCCGCGGCGCGGATGATGCGCAGCACGCCCTTCAGGTCGACGTCGAGCGTGCGGTCCCACTGGTCGTCTGTGAGGTCGGCGAGCGGCACCTTCTTGGCGATGCCGGCATTGGCGATGATCGCGTCGATCTGGCCGAAGCGCGCCTCGACATCGGCGACCAGCGCATCGGTGCGCTCGGTCGAGGTGACGTCGAGAAACTGGAACTCGGCGCTGCCGCCCTCCGCGCGGATGCCCTCGGCGACGGCGTTGCCTTCCGCCTCGAGGACGTCGGTCACCACGACATGATAGCCGGCGCGGGCGAAGGTGAAGGCGGTGGCCCGGCCGATGCCGATGCCGGCGCCGGTGATGATGGCGATGGGCTGCGTCATGGAATATCCGTTCGTTACAGGGGAGCGGCGCCGTTCGGCACAGCGTAGGGCGAAAGCGAGCGCTTCAGGAAGCCGCCATCGCCGGGCTCGCCGACGATCTCGCCATCCTGCATCACGACCTTGCCGCGCAGCACGGTCATGACCGGCCAGCCGGTAACCTCCAGCCCTTCATAGGGCGTGTAGTCGGCGCCGTGATGCATCAGCTCCTGCCGGATGGTCTCCTTGCGGTTGGGGTCCCACAGCACGATGTCGGCGTCGAAGCCGGGCGCGATCGAGCCCTTCTTCGGATAGAGGCCATAGATCTTGGCGTGGTTGGTCGAGGTCAGCGCGACGAACTCGTTGACCGTGATGCGGCCCTCGACGACCCCCTTCTGGTAGAGGATCTGCAGCCGCGTCTCGACGCCGGGAATGCCGTTCGGCACCCAGCGGAAGGAGGTGCGCGCCTTGGGATTGAGCTTGCCCATCTCGCCTTCGTAGAAGAACGGGCAATGGTCGGACGAGAAGGTCTGGAACACGCCGGTGCGGATGCCCTCCCAGATCGCGTCCCAGCTGGCATGGTCGCGCGGCGGCGGCGAGCAGACATATTTGCCGCCGCTCTCGTCCATGTTGAGGCCCTTCATGTCGTCGGCGGTGAGCGCGACATATTGCGGGCAGGTCTCGGCATAGACCTTGAGGCCCTTCTGCTGGGCCCAGCGGATCTGCTCCATCGGCTCGCGCCCGGAGACATGCACGACCATGATCGGCACGTCGGTAAGCTCCGCATGGCTGATGGCGCGGTGCGTCGCCTCGCGCTCGACCGATTGCGGCCGCGACACGCCGTGATAATAGGGCGCCTTCTTGCCGGCCGCCTCGAGCTTCTCGGTCATGAAGCGGATCGCGTCATAGCCCTCGCAATGGACCATGACGAGCGCGCCGCAACCGCGCGCGCAGTCGAACACCTCGAGCAGTTGCCGGTCGTTCAGCACGAGGTCGTCATAGGTCATGAAGACCTTGAACGACGAGTAGCCGTCATCGACCAGCGAAGGCAGCTCCTGGCCGAGCACGCTCGGGCTCGGGTCGGAAATGATCAGGTGGAAGCCATAATCGCAATAGGAATTGCCGTCGGCTTCCTTGTGGTAGTCGACGACGCTGGAGCGCAACGATGCGCCGCGCGGCTGCAGCGCGAACGGGATCACCGTCGTATTGCCGCCGGCGATCGCCGAGCGCGTGCCGCTCTCGAAGCCGTCGGCCATGGCCGGGCCGCCAAAGGCCGGCTGTGCCAGGTGCACATGGCTGTCGATGCCGCCCGGCATGACCAGCAGGCCGGTGGCGTCGATGATGCGCTCGGCATCGTCGAGCTTTTCGGCGACGGCGATGATGCGGCCGTCGCGGATGCCGACATCGGCGCGCAGCGTATCGGACGCGGTGACGACGGTGCCGCCGCGGATGACGAGATCATAGTCGCTCATGGAGCCCTCTCCGGATCGGACGTTTTCTTGCAGGCGGCCGTCAGACCATCACGTCGCCGCCATTCGGCGACAGCGTCTGGCCGACATAGTAGGCACCGGCGTCCGAGGCGAGCATCAGGATGGTCGGGGCGATTTCCGACACCTTGCCGAAACGGCCGATCGGCAGCTGGGCCTTCTTCATGTCGCGCCATTCCTGGCTGAGGCCGTTCAGAAGCGCGGTTTCAGTGGCGCCCGGCGCGATCGCGTTGACGGTGACGCCATGCGGCGCGCCCTCATAGGAAAGCGCGCGGGTGAAGCCGACGAGGCCGGCCTTGGCGGCGCAATAATGCGCCAGCCCCGGTGCGCCCTTATAGGCGAGCTGCGAGGCGCAGTTGATCACCCGCCCATAGCCGCGCGCCAGCATGTCGCCGAAGAAATGGCGCGTGACCAGGAAGGTGCCGCGCAGATGCACGCCCAGCATCTGGTCCCAATCGGCGACCGAGATATCGACAAAGGCCTTGTCGCCGCCAATGCCGGCGAGGTTGACGAGGATGTCGACCTGGCCGAGCTTTTCCTTGGCCCAGGCGGCCATCGCGTCGACGGAGGCTTCCTCGGCGACGTTGCACTCGGTCGCATGGACCGTGTAGCCCTCGCCGGCCAGCCGGGCGACCAGCGCCTCGGCATTCGTCGCGTCGCCATAGTGGCAGAAGGCGACTTCGGCGCCGTAGCGGGCGAAGAGCTCGACCGTCTCGCCACCAATGCCGCGGCTGCCGCCGGTGACGAGGGCCTTGCGGCCTGCAAGCGAAAATTCGTT
Source organism: Kaistia defluvii (assembly GCF_026343955.1). Classification (GTDB taxonomy): domain Bacteria; phylum Pseudomonadota; class Alphaproteobacteria; order Rhizobiales; family Kaistiaceae; genus Kaistia; species Kaistia defluvii. Next base: position 76,217 of record NZ_JAPKNI010000008.1, on the reverse strand, counting down.
CATCAATGGGCTCCCGCATTCGGCTTCCGGCTGGCGATCCAGTCGGCATAGGACCTTATTCCGGCCTCGAGGTCGAAGCTCGGCGCATAGCCGAGATCGCGCTGGGCGGCCGAGATATCGAAGCGCCGATGCACCTCGTCGACCGGATCGGCGCCGGGCTGCATCTCGATGTCGGCCTCGGGAAGAACCGTCTTCACGATGTCGCCGATCTCCTGCAGCGTATGATAGGTGCCGCCCGTCACCGTATAGATGCGACGCGGCAGGTCGGCGGCGTCGAGCGCCAGCAAAAGCGCCCCCGCGGCATCGTCGACATGGATGTACTGGCGATGGAAATCGGCGCCGAACGGCACCCGCGTCGGCCGCCGGGCGAGCGCATCCTCGATCAGGGTGCGGATCATGCAGTCCGTCGTGCGGCCGGGGCCGTAGACCCAGGAGAGCCGCAGCGCCACCGCATCGACACCGAACTGGCGGAAATAGGTCCAGACCAGCTGCTCGCTCGCCGCCTTGCTCGCGCCATAGACCGTGGTCGGATAGAGCGGGACATCCTCGGGAACCGGCCCCTCCGGCGTATTGCCATAGGCGCTGGTCGAGGAACAGAACACCAGGCGCCGCATCTTATGCACGCGGGCCAGTTCCAGCATGTTGGCGGTGCCGACGATGTTGACCTGCACCATGGAATAGGGATTGTCGCGCGCCACCATCGGGCCGGAATAGGCGCCGCAATGGATGATCGCGTCGACGTCGTGATCGGTGACGACGGCATGCAGGCGGTGGATGTCGTTGACGTCGCAGGGGATGATCGGCTGGCCGTCCGCGCTGCGGTCGACCCGGTCGATCGCGACGACGGCGCGCCCCTGCGTCTCCAGCTTCCGGCGCACGACATTGCCGACCAGGCCGGCAGCGCCGGTGACGAGAACTGCCTTGTCGCTCATACCGCGGCTCCCGCCAGACGTCGGGTCTCGGCCCGGTCGCGCTGGGCCGTGCCCTGTTCCACCGGCAGTTCGGCCGCCAGCAACGCCTTGGTGTAGTCTTCCTTCGCAGCGGAGAAGATCATCTCGGTATCGCCCTCCTCGACGATCTTGCCATAACGCATGACAGCGACGCGATGCGCCAGCGAACGCACCGAATTGAGATCATGCGTGATGAACAGCGCCGACATGCCCATCTCCGCCTGCAGGTCGCGCACCAGGTCGATGATCTGGGCGCGGACGCGGATATCGAGCGCCGTGGTCGGCTCGTCGAAGACGACGAAATCCGGCCGCGTCGCCAGCGCCCGGGCGATGCCGACGCGCTTCTGCTCGCCGGCCGTCAGCTGATGCGGATAGACCTCGGCGATACCGGCAGGAAGCTGCACCAGGTCGATCAGCTGGCGAACCCGCTTGTCGGTCGCGGCGCGGTCGAGCGTCGGATCGAGGCGCAGCGGTTCGGCGATCAGCGCCTTGACCGGCCAGCGCGGGTTGAGCGCGACATAGGGCTCCTGGAAGACCATCTGGATGCGCCGGCGCATGGCGCGGAATTCGGCCGCCGGCATGGTCGTGATGTCGGCGCCGTCGAAGGTGATGCCGCCGCCATCGCTGTCGAGCAGCCGCACGAGGCACTGCCCGACCGTCGTCTTGCCGGAGCCGCTCTCGCCGACCAGCGCCAGCGTCTCGCCGCGCTTGACCGAGAAGGACACGTCGTCAATCGCGCGCACCACGTCCGGCGTGCCGGCGATCGGGAACAGCTTGAGCAGGCGGCGCACGTCGAGCAGCGGCGTCTCGGGCTGCTTCTCGAGCACGGGATCCTCGACCTTGGCGACCATCGGCGTCGGGCGGACCCGCGCGGCATCGAGCAGCGCCCGGCCGTATTGTTCCTTCGGCGCGGCCAGGAACTTGCCGACCTCTTCCAGTTCGACGATCCGCCCCTCCTTCATGATCGCGACGCGGTCGCAATAATGGGCGACGATGCCGAGATCGTGGGTGATCAGCACCGCGCCGGCTCCGAGTTCGCGGCAGCGCTTGACCAGGAGGTCGAGCACCTGGACCTGGATCGTGGCGTCGAGGCCGAGCGTCGCGTCATCGGCGAGCACCACGTCGGGGCCGGCCACCATCGCCATGGCGATGACGATACGCTGCGCCATGCCGCCGGAAAGCTCGTGCGGATAGGCCTTGGCTCGGCGTTCCGGATTGACGATGCCGACCTGCACCATCAGGTCGACGGCCGCCTTCCAGGCTTCCTTCTGGCTGCAGTCGCGGTGAGCGCGGAGCACGCGGGCGATCTGCGCGCCGACCGTCTCGACCGGCGACAGCAGGGCCTTGGCATTGGTGCCGATCAGCGCGATGCGGCCGCCGCGGATCTTGCGCTGTTCGGCCTCGCTGATGCCAAGCACCGTCTCACCCTCGAGGCGGATGTCGCCGCTGGTGAAGCGGCCGCCCTCGGGCAGCAGGTTCAGCAGGCTGCGGGCGAGCAGCGACTTGCCGGCGCCGGTCTCGCCGACAATGCCGAGGATCTCGTCGCGGCCAAGGCTGAACGAAATGTTCGAAAGCGCCTGGGGCGTACCCTCGCCGAAATCGACCGAGAGATTGTCGACCTTGAGCAGAGCGGTGGAGTTGCGATCGCTCATAGGCGTTCCCTCGTCGTCGGGTCTGAAAGGTCCTTCACCATGTCGCCGAGCAGCGCGAAGCTGAGCACGGAGATGACGATGGCAAGGCCGGGGAACAGCGCCACCCACCAGACGCCGAGGATCATCTGCTGCGCGCCGGTCGAGACCATCAGGCCCCATTCCGGCGTCGGCATGCGCACGCCGGCGCCGACGAAGGAGAGGCCGGCGGTGAGCAGGATGGCGAGGCCGATGCTGATCGAGACCTGGACGATGGCCGGCGTCAAGGCGTTGGGCAGGATGTGGCGGAACATGATCGAGCCGTCCGTCGCCCCGCTGCAGCGCGCCGCGCTGACATAGGGCCGCTCGCGCAGCGACAGCACCTCGGCGCGGATCAGGCGGGCGAACATCGGGATGAACAGCACCGCCAGCACGATGGCAACGTTCCAGATCTCCTGCCCCATCACCGACACCAGCGCCATGCCGAGCACGAAGACCGGGAAGGACTGGATGAAATCGAACACGCGCATGACCAGCGCGCTCATCCAGTTGCGATAGAAGCCGATCAGCAGGCCGATCGGCACGCCGACGACGAAGGCGAAGGCGACGGCGACGATGCTGATCAGCAGGTTGATGCGGGTCGCGTAGACGATGCGGGTATAGATATCCATGCCCGAGACGTCGGTGCCGAACCAGTGCGCGGCCGAAGGGGGCTGCAGCGACATCAGCGGATCGGCCTCCTCCGGCGAGTAGAAGGTGAGCCAGGGGGCGAACAGGATCGAGGCGATCTGGAGGGCCAGGAGCGTGAGCCCGACCATCGCGCCCGGATGCCTGGAGACGTAGCGGATGAAGCGGGTCATCAGACGCGAATCCTCGGATCTGCGAGTTCGTAGAGGATGTCCACCACCGTGTAGACGATCAGGATAAAGGCCGCGGCGACGAGGACGAAGCCCTGCAGCGCCGGGTAGTCGCTGTTGACGACCGACTGCACGGCATACTGGCCGAGCCCGCCCCAGGCGAAGATCGTCTCGACCAGCACGGCGGCGCCCAGCAGGAAGCCGAACATGAAACCGACCAGGGTGATGATCGGCGGCAGGCTGTTGCGCAGCGCGATGCGGCGGATCGTGCCTTCGGAAAGGCCCGAGGCGCGTGCGTGGCGGATGAAGTCGCTGCGATAGATGTCGGCGAAGGTCGTCTTGGTCATCTTCATCAGCGCGCCGGCATTGACGATGGCGAGCGTGAGGACCGGGAGCGTCAGCCGTCCGAGCGACGAGACGAAGGCGTTGAGATCGCCGGCGATCAGGCTGTCGATGGTGTAGAAGCCCGTCACCGTATCCGGCGGCGACACGAAGGTATCGATCCGGCCGAAGGGGGCCGGCGCCCAGCCGAGAATGTAGAAGAAGAAATAGATCAGCAGCAGCCCGACCCAGAAATCGGGAATGGCGCCGGCGGCGAGGCCGTAGACGCGGCTGCCGATGTCGACGACGCCGCCGGCCCTGACGACGGAGATGATCGCCAGCGTCACGCCGATCAGGATCGTCAGCAGCATCGCGTAGGTGATCAGTTCCAGCGTCGCGGGGGCGCGCTCCAGCAGATCGGTCACGACCGGGTTCGAGGTGAAGATGGAAACGCCGAGATCGCCATGCAGCGCATTGCCGACATAATGGACGAACTGTTCCCACAGGCTGAGATTGAGGCCCAGCTTCTCGCGGAAGGCCGCGATCGTGTCGGGCGTCGCCATGTTGCCGAGGAGCAGCAGCGCCGGATCGCCGGGCAGCATGCGCACCAGCAGGAACGTCACCATCATGACGCCGAACATCTGCGGCACCAGCATCAGGAGCCGGCTGGTGATGATGCGCAACGGCCGGGGTATCGCCCGCCAGTAGACGCCAAGATTGGCAACAGCCACGGTCATCGGATCTTTCCTGTCTTCGCAACCGGAGAAGGAGATGCGGCCCCGCCCGGAGGCGAGGCCGCGCTGTTCGCTATTCCTTCGAGAGGTCGAAGAAGGCGTTGCCGTTCGGCGTGTACCAGGAGTAGCCCTTGACGTTGGCCCGCGTGGCGAGCTGGTAGCCGGGGTTCATCAGGAAGACCCAAGGGGCCTGCTCCATGGTGATCTGCTGCACGCGCTTCATGTCGACGAGGCGCTTCGGCTCATCCGTGCTCTTGAGGCCGCTGTCGATCAGCTGGTCGACCTCGTCGCTCTTGAACTTGGAGTAGTTGATCGCCGAGGCGCTGTTCAGCCAGAGATTGGCGACATAGGCGGCATCGGGAACGATCGCCATGTCGCGGAAGAAGTACATCGGCACTTCGCCCTTGGTGTAGCGCTCGACCAGGGTCGAGGCCGGCAGCTTCAGCAGTTCGACGTCGACACCGGCCTTGGCGAAGGCCGACTTCAGGATGACGGCCATTTCTTCTTCAAGCTGGTCGCCGGTGCGGTAGGCGAGCTGGGTCTTGAAGCCTTCCGGGAAGCCGGCTTCGGCGAGCAGCGCCTTGGCCTTGGCCGGATCGTTCGAATAGGCGAAGAACTCGTCCGTGAAGCCCGGGTAGATTTCCGAGATCGGGCTCTTGGTGAAGCGCGCGGTATTGAAATAGACGCTCTTCAGGATCTCGTCGCGCGGAACCAGATAGTTCAGGGCCTGCCGGACCTTGACGTTGTCGAAGGGCGGCATCGCGTTGTTCATCTCGACGCGGTGGATGAAGTTGCCGAACACCTTGTGCACTTCGACGCCGGGCGCCTTTTCGAGCAGCGCCAGTTCGCGCGGCAGCAGATATTCGGCGACGTCGACGGAGCCGGCCTGAATGGCGGCGACGCGGTTGGCCGAGGTCGGCATCTCGCGCAGGATGACGCGCTTCAGCTTCGGTTCGCCGCGGAAATAGTTCGGGTTGGCGTCGTAGACGACTTCCTGGCCGGGCTTGTACTTGCTGATGAAATACGGGCCGAAAGCGGCGGTGTTGGTGGCGAGCCAGGAGGCGGCCCACGGATCGGCATCGGTCAGGTGCTTCTTGACCTCGACCGAGTCGAGAATGCCGAGATCGCTGTTGATCCAGATCCGCTCGATCAGCGGCGAGGCATTGGGCAGCGTGACCTTGACGGTGTAGTCATCGACCTTCTGGAACGCGGTGTCGAAGTCCTCGATCTTGAAGATCTGCGTCATGTACCAGTGGAAATTGGACTTCATGTTCCAGCCGCGCAGGAACGACCACATCACCGTGTCGGCGTTGAGTTCGTTGCCGAGCGCCGACTTGACGCCCTTGCGCAGGTGGAAGGTGATCGACTTGCGGTCGTCCGAGACTTCCCACGTCTCGGCCAGCGCGCCGTCGATGGTATCGAAGTCTTCATAGAAGATGCCGTCGTCGCCCTTCTTCTGCTTGTAGGTCAGCAGGCGCTCGAACACGTTGCGGCGCACTTCATGGCCGGCTTCGGTCGGCGGATATTCCTGGTCCAGCGATTCCGGCGTGCGCGGCGCGGCCACGACGAGCGTGGTCTTGGCGTCCTGCGCGAAGGCGCCGACGGTGCCCAGCACGGTCGTCGCCATGAAGGCGCCGACGAGGCCGGCGAAGATGCCCTTGAGCGGCGCCTTGCGCAGCCACAGGGACCGCGCGGCGCCAATGCCGTCCGGCAGACGTCTCGTCATGCCGCTGGAGGTATGAGGGAATGTCTGCACGTCTATCTCCTTGAGATGGGAGGGGCACCGCACGACTGGTCTGACCAATGCAGGTGTAGAAGCATCGTCGCGATGCAGGCCCGCGCCGACAACGACAAATTTTCGGCGCAGTATGCACAAGACTCGATCAGGCTTAAAAACAGGGCAATTTATCGATAATTCGGCAAAAATTCGCAAGAAGAACCGCGAAAATTGCGGCCGCATGCAATGATTACATTTGTCTATAATGTCACCATCCAAATCTATCTTCCTATATTTGACCGACCCACATTCCATGCAATCACATTTGCCGTCCGTTCTGGGCTATTGACTGGAGTTCTGACTACCCTTTGATTGATTTTCAGGCGAATACGATTGAACTATATACCTAATTATAAAGGAAAGACTTCCAGGATACGCATTACACTTGGCACCGGCCGGCCCGAACGCCGCGACCCCAGCCAATCCCCACTGCCTGGAATTTGGTCTGACCGGTTTCGGTCGGACGCTATCTCCAGCATGCTGAACCCGCGGTTTTGCCAGCAGCCGCGCCTGGACGTCCCTGCTCCCAGGCCGCCGGCAACAGCCTGCCCGACAGGCTTCCGGCAATTCCGGGCAGAGAAGAGCACCGCCCGGCAGCGTCGCCAGAGCCGGCGCGGCCAGAGGTCTGACCGGCTGGATTTCCATCAGCCCGCACGCGATCCCGCCGGGGATGAGGGGCGCGCCCTCCCGCCACGATCCGGCGCCAATCCCGCCGACACGCCGATCCCCAAGTTTAGCGACGACGAAGGCGAGGCTTAGAAAGCCTCTAAATCATTGTTGTTGCACCACTTTTATGCTCGGGCTATTCCGGCAGCAGGCGGAACCGCTCGCCCTGTCGGCGGCGCGGCTCTCCTCCCCCACCCCGCGCTACGCCCATGACCGCGACTCCCATGACTGCGACGTCCACGACCGATAGTTCCGAAGGCCCTGTCCGGATCCGCTCGCGCGGCTGGCAGCGCCGATCGTGTCCGCGCCCGTCCTGCACGAAGGCCGAAGGCTGCCATGCCCCGGCCCGATGGCGGGGTCGGCCGGGCGAAGGCAGCGCGAGCGCCAGGGCATGAGCTGGGACATACAGAGCCTGTTTCGGCGCCACGCCAAGGAGATCACGCGTGCACTGCGGCGGCGCGGGCTCCCCGAGGAAACGGCCGCCGACATCACACAGGATACCTTCCTGCGCGTTCTGGCATCGCCGCCGCAGGACGGCACGCTGCACCACAATCCGCGCGCCTACCTGCACCAGGTCTCGCGCCATCTCAGCATCAACCACATCCAGCGTATCCGGCGCTCGGCCATGCTCGATGTGGCGGATGACGTGCTGACGCGGGTCGCGGATCCGGCGCCCTCGCCCGAGGCAGTGATCTACGACCGCCAGCGATTGCGACAGGTCGAGGCGGCGCTGGCCGAGTTGCCGGATCGGACACGTCTCGCCTTCGAGCGCCACCGCCTTGGCGGCCAGACGATCGCCGCCATCGGGCAGGACCTCGGCCTGTCGACCACGCGGACCTGGGCGCTGATCCGGGAAGCCTACCGGCATATCGTGCTGCGCACCGGCGGGCTGTGAGCGAACATGCCGGACGCGAGGAAAAGAGCGCCGCGCCACGGCCCGGGAACGGGACGGACGGGGCTCGGCCGCGACGCGGGCCGATGGGCGGAGGAGCGGCATGAGTGATCTGACGCCAGACACGGACCGGCTTCTCGACGAGGCGATCGATCTGGTCATCCGCCTGCAGGCAGCCCCCGACAATCCGGTCGCGATCGAGCGGGTCCGCGCCTGGCGTGCCCGCGGTCCCGAGTACCAACGCATCTGGCGGCAGGTTCATGAAATCCACGGCATGAGCGGCAAGGTGCTGACCGAGCAGGCGAAGGCCGCGCGGCGCCGGAGCGCCGCGCCCTCGCGGCGCCATCTCATGCTCGGCGGTGCGGTCGGCCTCGGCGCGCTGGCGGCCGGGTCGCTTTTCGGGCCGGACGCGATCCTGCGCGCCCGCGCCGACCATGTCACCGACAAGGGGGAGATCCGCCGCGTCGCCCTCCCCGATGGCAGCGTGGCGACGCTCGGCCCGGACACGGCGATCGCCATTCGTTTCGGCGAGACGCAGCGCGACCTCACCTTGCTCAAGGGCATGTCGTTCTTCGAGGTCGCCCGAGATCCGAGGCGCCCGTTCCAGGTCCAGTCCGGCCCGCTCGCCGCGATCGCGCAGGCAGCCGTCTTCGACATCACGAGCGATGCCGGCATTGCCAGCGTGTCTGTCGACGCCGGCGAGGTCGAGACGCGGATCGACGGGCCGGCCATCCCTTCGCTCGATCTCGCGGCCGGCGACTGGATGCGCTTCGACGCCGCCGCACAGCTCGTCGAGCGCGGCCGGCGCGAGCCGGGCCAGATCGGCGGCTGGCGCGACAATCTGATCCTGGCCGATCGGGAGTTGGTCTCGGCGCTCGTGGCGCGGATCGGCCGCTGGGTGCCCGGGCGGATCGTCATCGCCGACCCGTTCGTCGGCGCGCAGCGCGTCAGCGGCCTGTTCGACCTCAGCGATCCGCGTCGCGCGCTGGAGGCGGTCGTACTGCCGGCCGGCGGTCGCGTGCGCCAGGCCTCGTCCTTCCTGACGGTGATCTCGCCGCTCTGAACGCCAGAGCGAACATAGCCATCCCCGCCGGCGAAAAAAATGTGCCCTCGGGGTGAAAATCCCGGCGTCCGGTTTGTATCAGCAGCAGGGACAGCACTACCCAGCATTCAGGCACGGCATCCCGCTCTCACGCCAACAACGGGAACTGCCAGGCCATGATGCGGAATTGGGGGAATGCGACGGCGCACGGACGCGAGGCGCGCCACGCGCTTGTCGCTGCGTGGATGCTGACGACGGCGATCGGCGCCGGGACGGCCATGGCGCCCGCCGCCTGGGCCCAAGCGGCCCAGGCCGTGGAATTCAACATTCCCGCGGGTCCGCTCAGCCAGGCGCTGGTCCTTTTCGGCCGCCAGTCTGGCCTGCAGGTGACCTATCTGGCCGCCTCGGCCACCGGCAGGACGTCGCCCGGCCTGGCGGGCCGCGCCAGCCGCGACGAGGCACTCGCCCGCATCCTCGCGGGATCGGGCCTCGTCTTCTCCTTTCCCAATGCCACGACGGTGGCGATCGGCCCGGCGGGATCGCCCGGCGTGCCGGTCTCGACGGAGGGCGCCACCGTCCTCGACACCATCGACGTGACAGCGGGCGGGACGACGACGGCGTCGGACCTCCCCTTCGCCTCGCCCGGATCGGTCGCCCATGTCTCGGAAGCGCAGATCCAGCGCACGCCGCCGACCTCGGTCGGCGACATCTTCCGCAACACGCCCGGCGTCAACGCGGTCGGCAACCGCGTCGGCGCCTCGATGGACCTGAACATCCGCGGCCTGCAGGGCCAGAGCCGCGTCAACGTCATGGTCGACGGCACACGACAGACCAACGGCTCCTATCGCGGCTATCGCGGCAGCCGCAACGAGGTCTATGTCGATCCGGACCTGCTGGCGGGCGTCGACATCAACAAGGGCCCCTATAGCGGCGCGGGCGGTACGGGCGCGATGGGCGGCGTCGTCAACATGCGGACGATCAACGCGCGCGACATCGTGGCCGAGGGACAGACCTATGGCGCCCGCCTGCGCGGCCGGCTGGGCACCAACACGCAGAGCCCGCCGGAAGCGGGAACGACGACGATCGACAACGGCCCGCCCGGCTTCAACGGCGACGCCTGGAACGGCAATCTCGCCGCCGGTCTGGTCGAGGACAACTACGAATTCGTCGCCGCCTTCGCGCGCAACAAGCAGGGCAACTACTTCGCCGGCAAGAACGGCGCCGCGACCTTCAACACCAGCCGAAATGCCTCGAGATTCCCGTCGGAGAAGAAGTTCTCGTTCTTCGGCCCCGGCGACGAGGTGTTGAACACCTCGCAGAATACGACGACGCTTCTCACCAAAGGCAAAGTCAATTGGGGCGATGGGCAGTCCCTGGAGCTCGGCTACATCCGCTACAACAACAAATATGGCGAGAACAACGAGACCCTTCTTGGGTTCGCGACTCCGGACTACCCGCCGAACCAATTCGGCCTCAGCGAGACGACGACCAACACCTTCACGTCGACCTACAAGTATGACCCGGCCGGCAATGACTACGTCGACGTCACGGCCAATCTCTGGGCCACGGACGTCGACACCTTCAGCCAGACGCTGCGCTCCAACACCTATGGATACGACGCGGACGGCAAGACCCATGTGCGGACCTATGGCGGAGACATCTCGAACCGCTCGACCGTCGAGACGGGATTCGGCCTCCTGACCCTCAACAACGGTCTGGAATTCGTCGACGAGCGAGCCCGCGAGACCCAGAGCTATGTCTTCTCGCCCTCGGCCCCGGACGTGCCGATCTACATCAACTCCAACCCGAATGGCGACCGCCTGCTCTGGAGCGCCTTCAACCAGACCCGGCTGGACGTCACGGACTGGCTGCGGCTGGAAGGCGGCCTCCGCTATGACAGCTATGAGGCCGAGGGCAAGAGCGAGGCTCTCTCCTCCCTGCCGTCCGGCAGCGGCTCGCGCGTCAATCCCTCGGCCACCGTCACGGTGATGCCGCTCGACGGCCTGCAGCTCTTCGCCTCCTACACGGAGGGCTGGCGACCGCCGAGCCTGCGCGAGTGGTCGGTGATCGGCATCGGCTCCGTGGTCCAGAACCCCGACCTGCAGCCTGAGGTCTCCAAGAACGTCGAATTCGGCTTCAACGTGAAGCGGGACGGCGTGTTCACCGTCGGCGACGCCCTTCGCTTCAAGGCCGTTTATTTCGACAACAATTACGACGACTACATCGTCCGCGTCCGCGCGCCCTACTCGACCTACACCTGGACGAACATCGACCAGGCCGAGTTCCGCGGCTACGAGCTGTCCGCGCGCTACGACACGGGCAAGTTCTTCGTCGAGGCCGGCTTCACCAAATATGACGACATCGAATTCTGCGGCAGCAACGGCGTCTGCGGCGCAGCCGCCGCCGCCGGCGACTACGGCATCATGAACGTCCCGCCGAAATATTCGGGCACGGTCACGGTCGGCGCCCGCCTGTTCGACGAGAGGCTGGAGATCGGCACGCGCGTCTACTCCTTCGGCGAGCGCCTCGGCGGCTACGCGCTGGCTCCGGGCGCGGTCAACCCGCCGACGGTCTGGAACAAGTCGACGATCGTCGACCTGTTCGGCAGCTACAAGGTGAGCAAGGACGTCACTCTCGACTTCAGCGCCGAGAACATTGGCGACCGCTACTACATGGATGCCATGTCGACCGGCCCGATCCCCGCGCCCGGCCGCACCCTGCGCGCCGGCCTGACGGCGAAGTTCTAGGCATCCAGCGCCAGACACCCCGCTCCTCCCCCGAGGCAGGGCGATCCGGCACCCCATGGGTCGGGTCGCCCTGAAACAAGGTTCCCTCGACATGCAACCGCTCCGAGCCCCGTCTGCCATCGGCACGCTGCGACCAGAACGACTATGCGCCGTTGCATGTTCCGCCGAGGAAGAGCGGCACGGTCACGGCAGCGGTGCGCATGCCCGACGGCGATCTCGAGGTGCGACCGTCGACAATCCGACGGACGCCGACTACATGGACGCGCTTATGCTTGGATGGATGCCTGCGCCGGGGCGTTCCCTTCGAGCAAGCTTGACAGCCACGTTCTGAGCTATACCAAGGCGCGAAAGTCAACTTTTATGGAAAGACTCCCCGCATGAGCGAGACGATGGAACGGATGACGCCGCTCGAAGTCGGCCGCGCCAAGCTGCTGAAGGCCGAGACCACCGAGACCCATCGGCGGCTGGATCAGTCGATCATGGCCGGCCGGCCGTTCGAAAGCCGCGATCGCTATGCGCTGTTCCTGCAGGTGCAGCATCAGTTCCATCGCGACATCGACGCGCTCTACGCCAACCCGGATCTCGACCGCCTGCTGCCCGACCTCGCCGGCCGCCGGCGCTTCGGCGACGTCGAGCAGGACCTTGGCGATCTCGAAGTCGCGACCCCTGCCCCGGCGACGGCGCCTGTTTTCAGCGGCGAGGCCGACATCCCGACCGCGCTCGGCTGGCTCTATGTCGCGGAGGGCTCCAATCTCGGCGCCGCCTTCCTGATCAAGGAAGCCGCCAAGCTCGGCCTGTCGGAAGATTTCGGCGCCCGCCATCTCGCCGGCGCGCCGGAAGGCCGCGGCCTGCACTGGAAGACATTTACCGCCGCTCTCGACGCGCTCGAACTCGACGAGGCCGAAGAGGCTCGCATGATCGAAGGCGCCAGGGCCGCGTTCCGCCGCGTGCATGGCCTGGTGACGGACGTCTTCGCCTGACATCCGCCCCAGCGACACGCTGGCCCACACGACTAGCATGCGGGCGGCGGGCGAACCGGCCTGCCGCCGCTCCCCTCAGGCACCCAGGGCAATCGCCCGTCGGCACCCAGACTCCTGTCCTGCGGGATCGCGACGATCCAGGCCTTGCGGCCGGGTCGAACGCCGTCCGCAGCCTGCAGCCCTCCGAGCCGAGAGATGCCGATCATGCCCCACCTGACGCCGACCGCCGTCCTATCCCCGGCTCCGCGAGGAGGCCGCAGGGCAAGCGGCTTCGCGGCCCTGGTTCTCGCGATGGCGCTGATGAATCCCGCCGTCGCCCAGGATGCGGCACCCCTGCCCGCCACGGCCGCGCCACGGGCGACCGAGACACCAATGCCCCAGACGCCGGATCCCGTCAGCCAGCCGAGCCCGGGCGTTGCCGGAGACGCAATGCCCATGCCTGAGGCGGCCGAGCCATCCGGCACGCCGACCCGGTTGCGGGCGCCGGAGACGCGCAGCGACCTGCCGCATAATCTGTCGCCCTGGGGCATGTTCATGGCGGCCGACTGGGTGGTGAAGGCCGTGATGGTCGGACTCGGCGTCGCCTCGCTGATCACCTGGACGATCTGGCTGGCGAAGTCGATCGAGCTGGCCTGCGCGCGCGCCCGCATCCGCCGGGCGCTCGCCACCCTCCAGTCCTCGGGGAGCCTTGACGAAGCGAGCCGGACGCTGTCCGGGCGCGGCGGCCCCGCCGCCTTCATGGTGCGCTCGGCCGAGCAAGAGCTCCGGCAGTCGTCAGCCGCGCTCGCCTATGCCGGCGATGGCGGCGTCAAGGAGCGGCTGGGCTCCAGCCTCGCGCGCATCGAGGCCCAGGCCGGGCGCCGCATGTCGAAGGGCACCGGCGCCCTCGCCACCATCGGTTCGACCGCGCCCTTCGTCGGCCTGTTCGGCACGGTCTGGGGCATCATGAACGCCTTCATCGGCATCTCGCAATCGCAGACGACCAATCTCGCCGTCGTCGCGCCGGGCATCGCCGAGGCGCTGCTCGCCACCGCCATCGGCCTGGTGGCGGCCATCCCCGCCGTCGTCATCTACAACGTCTTCGCCCGCGCCATCACCGGCTATCGCCAGCTGCTGACCGACGCGGCGACCGGCGTCGAACGCCTCGTCAGCCGCGATCTCGATCATGCCAAGGTGCCGGGCTCCGCCCGGCTGGCGGGGTAATCGCCATGGCCGGGGGCATCCGTCAGCGCGACAATGGCGAGCTGGAAGAAAACCACGAGATCAACGTGACGCCGTTCATCGACGTGATGCTGGTGCTGCTGATCATCTTCATGGTGGCGGCGCCGCTCGCCACCGTCGACATCGACATCGACCTGCCGGCCTCGACCGCACAGCCGAAGGCGCGTCCCGACGAGCCGCTCTACCTGACGCTGAAGTCGGACCTGGCGCTGCATGTCGGCAATGATCCCGTGCGGCGCGAAGCCCTCGCGGCCACGCTCGACCGCTTCACCTCCGGCGACAAGGAAGCCCGCATCTTCCTGCGCGCCGACGAGGCGGTCGCCTATCGCGCGCTGATGGACGTGATGAACCTGCTGCGCAAGGCCGGCTATCTCAAGATCGCGCTGGTCGGCCTGGAAGTCCTGCCCGATGCCAAGGCGCCTGCGCCCACGGCGGGCCCGGTCGAGCCATGACCGACTGGAGCCGCTCGATCGGCCGTGGCGCGCGGATCGGCGAAACGCTGCTCTGGACTTCCGCTGCTCTCGTCGTGCTGACCGCCCATGTCGGCGCGGCTGCCTGGCTGATGCAGGAGCCGCCGATCACGGCGGCCGACTCGCCGCCGCCGGCGATCGTGATCGAACTGGCGCCCGAACCGGAAGCCGAGGTCACCGAGAAGACAGAGATTTCGCCCGAGACAGCGGACGCGGCCGAGATCGCGCCCAACATGGCCGAGCCGATCGAGGCACCGACGCCCGACGCAATGCAGCCGGTGCAGGAGGTCGCCGAGGCGATGCAGCCGGAGGAATTCGTCGAGAAGACGTCCGCACCGTCACAGGAGATCGCCGAAGCCGAGCCGGTGGTCGACGAGATCGAGCCTGTTGAGGACAAGGCCGTGACCGAGCTTGAAAATATCGCCGTTCCTCTGCCCGCGCCAAGGCCGAGACCACCCATGCGCAAGGTGGTCCAGGGAACCCGGCCGAAGCCGCCCAGGGACCCGGCCAAGAAGCCGCCACGCCCGGCACCCTCGGCTTCCTCGAAGGCGAGCGTCCAGGCAGCCGCCCAGGTCAGACAGGCGGACCGCACCGCCGCCCGGCAGTCGATGAACGGCCTGTTCGCTTCGTCGATGACGCCGGCCCGGTGGCAATCGCGGGTGATGGCGCATCTCGAACGCCGCAAGCGCTACCCTGCCGGGGCCAAGGCGCGCAGGGAAACCGGGACGGCGACCATCCGCTTCCGCGTCGACGATGGCGGCAATGTGCTCTCCGCCGTCTTGGTCGGTTCGTCCGGCTTCCCGGAGCTCGACCAGGAGGTCCTGGCGCTCGCCCGCCGCGCTTCCCCGGTCCCGGCACCGCCGCCGGGCGCCAACAAGACCATCATCGCCCCGGTCCGGTTCAAGCCCTGATCGCGAGCCCGGCCGGCGAGCCAACCCCAGCTCGCCTGAACCGGGCAATCCAAAACGGGCGGCCCATGACCTCGGGCCGCCCGCTTTTTGTTCCGTGCCAGGGCACACGCGCCGGAGGGCGCGGCGGCGTCGCTCAGACGTCGATATGCATCTGCGCGATCGCCTGGTCGACGTCGGCGATGATGTCGTCGATGTGCTCGATGCCGACCGAGAAGCGCACCAGGCCGTCGACCACGCCCATCGCCTCGCGCTCCTGGCTCGGGATGTCGAGGAAGGCCATGGTGGCGGGCATCTGGGTCGTCGTGCGCAGGCCGCCGAGGCTCGCCGCGAAGCAGCAGAGCTTGAGCCGCTTCAGCAGTCGCACGCCCGACGCCTCGTCGACGACGCAGAAGGACAGCATGGCGCCACCATCCTTCAACTGCTCCTTGGCGGAGGCGTAGTTCGGGTGCGATTCGAGGCCCGGATAGAACACGCGCTTCACCTGCGGGTGCTTCTCCAGGTATTCGGCCAGCTTGCGGGCGTTGGCGCACTGCTTCTCCAGGCGCAGCGCCAGCGTCTGCGCGCCGCGCAGCAGCAGCCAGGCGTTGAATGGCGACAGCGGCGCGCCGAGCTTGTTCAGCGTGTTCCAGCGGACATCCTCGAGCCAGTCGGCCGGCAGGATGTCGGACTTCAGCGTGATGACGCCGCCGACCGCGTCATTGTGACCGCCGATGAACTTGGTCGCGCTCTCGACGACGACGTCGACGCCGAAATCATGCGGACGGCAGACGGCGGGCGAGGCGAAGGTGTTGTCGCAGATCACGACGATGCCGCGCGCATGCGCCAGTTCGACGAGCGCCTTCAACGGCGGCACCTTCATGGTCGGGTTGGCGATCGACTCGACGTAGAGCACCTTGGTCTTGTCGGTGAACGCCGCCTCGACGGCCTTCACATCGGCGCAATCGACCAGATTGACCGAAAGGCCGAAATCCTGCGCGCGGTGATCGAAGAACTCGTGCGTGCTGGAATAGGTGGTGAGGTCGGCGACGACATGGTCGCCCGCCTTCAGGATGCCGAACAGCGCATGCGAGATCGCCGCCATGCCGGACGCGGTGGCGAGGCAGGCGGTGCCGCCCGTCAGCTTGGCGACGTGCTCCTCGAGCTTGTACTCGGTCGGGTTGCCGCAGCGCGAGTAGATGTTCACTTCCTTGCGCGCGCCCGCCACGATCTGGTCGTAGATGTCGCCGCCATACTGGAAGTTGGCCGACATGTAGATCGGGTAGCTGATCGACTGCGAATGCTCTTCGGGATCGTAGAAGACGGCCTGGCTGGCGAAGTTCAGGTCCGAGAGCGGGGGCTTGGACGACATGGGGAAGCTCCTGGTTATTCCTTCACGGCGCCACCCAAGAGGGCGGACGTGATCTGGCGTTCGAAGAAGACGAAGAGGACCAAGGGGGCGATGGCGGCGATCAGGATCGCGGCCAGCATCACCGGATAGTTGGTGATGTGCTCGCCGACGAAGTCGGTCAGGCCGACCGGCAGCGTCTTGCGCGCCGGACTGTTGATGAACACGACCGGGAACAGGAAGTCGTTCCAGACCCAGATCATGTTGACGACCGCGACCGTGAACATGGCCGGCCAGGCGATCGGCATGGCGATATGGCGGAAGATCCCGAACTCGCCCGTGCCGTCCAGCCGCGCCGCGTCGAAGAGCTCGCGCGGCAGCGTCACGAAGAAGGCCCGCATGATGAAGATCGAGACCGGGATGTTGAACGCCGCCGTCGGCAGGATGACGCCGAGATGGGTGTCGAGCAGGCCGGCATTGCGCAGCAGCACGACCAGCGGCACCAGCGCGACATAGGCGGGAATCGCCATCGCCGCCATCAGGCTCAGCTCCACCCCGGCCATCCAGCGTGGCCTGTAGACGGCCAGCGCATAGCCGGCGAGCGTCGCGACGATCACGGTGAGCACGGTGGCGCCGGCCATGATCCAGAGCGAATTCATCGCATAGGTACCGAGCGCGCCGCCGCTCCAGGCGCCGACATAGGCGTCGAGCGAGAAGGAGGTCGGCAGCGCCCAGACGGAGCGCATGAACTCCTTGTTGGTCTTCAGCGTGCTGTAGGCCACCCAGACGAACGGGAAGATCACCATCAGGACATGCGCGGTCAGCACCGCCAGTACGATGATGGTCGTCGGCGTGACGCGGCGGACGGGGCCGGAGGCAGGGAGGGTCGACGCGCGCATTCTCACCGCTCGTTCCCTCCGCGCGCCCGCTTCAGATAGCGGAAGATGACAAAGGCGCCCGCCGCCGTCAGCACGATCTGGGCAAAGCCGATCGTCGCGGCGTAGCCCATCTCGAAGCTGCTGAAGCCGGCCTTGTAAAGATAGGTCGAGACGACCTCGCTGGCTTGGTTGGGGCCGCCATTGGTGAGCACGAAGACGAGCGAGAAGGTCTTCAGCGAGCCGATGATGGCGAGCAGCGTGTTGGCGCGGACGGCGTCCCAGACCATCGGCACGGTGATCGAGAAGAACCTGGTGAAATGGCCGGCGCCGTCGATTTCGGCCGTCTCGTACAGGCTCTCGGGCACATTGCGCACGGCGGCGACGAAGAGCAGCACGTAGAGGCCGAGATAGGTGAAGCTCATCACCACGACGACGGCGGGAAAGGCGGTGGCGGAATCGCCCAGCCACCCGCGCTGCAGCCAGCCGAGGCCGAGCGCTTTCAGTGACGCGTTCACCAGCCCGAAATAGGGATTGTACAGGAAGCGCCAGAGCAGGCCGATGCAGATCTCGCTGACCATCACCGGCACGAGATAGAAGAACAGGAACAGCCGGCTGACGAAGGGGACGATGCGGACCAGGCAATAGGCGATGAGGAGCGCCAGGAATACCTGCAGCACGATCGCGGTCGCGGCGATCAGGATGTTGCGGCCGAGCGACTTCCAGAAGATCGCGTCGGTGGCGAGGCGCAGGAAATTGTCGAGGCCGACGAAGGTCGGCGCCGAGGCGCCGTCCCATCGGAAGAAGGAGAGCCAGCCCGCATAGACGATCGGATAGGCGACGAAGACCGCGATCAGGACAAAGGCCGGCAGCAGGAACAGGAGTGCCGCGCGGGTCTGCCCCTTCGGCGCGACGTCGCGCGAGCTCGATGTCATGGGTTGTCCTTGGGACTTTCCTTGGGTCTTCCTCGGGCCGTCCCCCAGGCTTTCCCCTCAAACGCACGCGGCGGGGGCGCCCCCGCCGCGCGATATCGGATAGCGGTCGTTACTGGCCGGCCTTGAGCGCGTCTTCCAGCTTCCTGGCCGCGTCCTCGGGCTTGACCGAGCCGTCGAGCACGCCCTGCAGGCTGGTGTAGTAGGCGTTGGTCGCCTTCGGTGGCATCGCCGTGTCGTAGAACGGGTCGAGATGGCCGGCCGACTTCATCAGGCCGTTGCTGATGCCGTAGAGGACCGGACCGGCGGCCGCCTCGGTGGTCGCGTCCTTGACGGTGACCATCGTCTTGCGCAGGTCGACATACTTGGTCATCACCTCGGGCGAGGTCAGGAAGCGCAGCAGCGTCACCGCGTCGGCCTTGTTGGCGGCCTTCTCGGAAATGCCGAACGCCGCCGCCACGCCGGCGAGCACGTCGGTCTGGTCGCCCTTGCCGCCGGCAACTTCCGGGAAGGCGAAGGAGGCAAGCTCGAAGCCCTCCGGCGCGTCCTTCGAAGCGCCGATCTGCCAGGTGCCGTTCAGGAGCATCGCAGCCTGGCCGTTCAGGAAGAGCATGTTGGCTTCCTGGTCGCTCATGCCGTTGAAGCCGATCGGGAAATAGCCCTTCTGGGCGAGATCGGCGACACGGGCGAAGGCATCGCCGGCCTCGGGAAGCAGCGTCGCGTCGGCGTCGTTGTTGACGAAGGCGGCGACGGCGCCCGAGCCCTTCAGGCGCATCTCGAGATACTGGAACCAGAAGGTGGCCGGCCAGGAATCCTTGTTGCCCAGCGCGAAGGGGATGAGGCCCTCGCCCTTGATCTTCTCGGCAAGCGCGACGAGCTCGTCATAGGTCCTGGGGACCTCCCAGCCATGCTCGGCGAACAGCGCCTTGTTGTACCAGAACACGGCCGCGTCGACGTCGACCGGCACGGCATAGGCCTTGCCGTTCCTGGTGGTCTGGGCGAGCGCGCTTTCGAGGAAGGTGGCGCCCCAGCCGTCCTTGGCAAGGTCCTGGTCCAGGGCATACATCTGGCCGCCATCGACGAAGGCGCCGAGGAAGCCGCCCGGCAGGGTGTAGAACACGTCCGGCGGATTGCCGGAGGCCATCGCCGTGTTGAGCTTGGTCTTGTAGGCGGACTGCTCGGCCGGCACGACATCGAGCTTGATGTCGGGATGCGCCTTGGCGAAGGCGTCGAGCGCGAAGTTGATGAAGTCGGTCTTGTCCTGCTGGCCGGCATAGGCGTGCCAGAAGCTGAGTTCGCCGGCCGACGCCGACGCGGTTCCCAGCATGACGGCCACTCCCATGGCCCATAGCCCCTTCAATCGCATTGCGCTTCTCCCGACGGCTTCAAAGGGTGATGTCCTAGTCGTGTCACACAATGCCGGGCGTTTCCAGATCGCCCAGGAACTGGGCATCTGGCGCGAAAGCGGGATGGACGACGGGGAATTCTGCGCGCCGCCTGTGCAGACCGATCAAAACCACGGCGAACGCTACGGCATCCAGGCCGATGCCGGCCGGACACGGCCGCCGGCTCCTGCCGCTACGGCCTGTGCGATTTGCGCGGCCGTCGCGCGGATTCCTGGGGATGTCGCGTTCCAGCGGATGGAATCGGCCCCTGGGTCGCTTGGCGGCGCGGAATCGCAAAAGAAAAAGGCCCTCCCGGTGGGAGGGCCTCGTCGCTGCGCCCGATCAGGCCGCATTCTTCTTGGCGTCGCCGAACTGCTTGCTCCATTCGGCGTACCAGGTTTCGAACAGCGCCAGCTGCGAGCCCGCATAGTTGCGCTGGCTGTCGCTCAGCACGTCGCTCTCGTTGAAGTGCAGCGTGTATTCCGCGTCGCCCTTCAGCACCATCAGATGCTTGTAGTAGAGCACGAGGTCGACGCCCTCGTCGAAGGACGAGAGCACCTTGAGCGCGCTCTCCAGCTCCAGGGCGCGGGCCCGGGCCTCGACATCCCCCTTCGCCGCCGCCTTGCAGAGCGTGAAGAGGTGCAGCACTTCCTTCGGCAGCGCATTGCCGATGCCGGTGATCGCGCCTGTGGCGCCGCAATAGATGAAGCCATGGAACACGGCGGTATCGACGCCGACCATCAGCGTGACGGTGTCGTCGCGGCTGGTGATGTGCTCGGCCGCGTAGGTCATGTCGGCCGGACCGCCGAATTCCTTGAAACCGATCAGGTTCGGATGCTCGGCACGCAGCGCGAAGAACAGGTCGGCGCGGGTGGCGAAGCCGTAATGGGGGCTGTTGTAGATCACCGCCGGCAGGTCCGGCGCGGCGGCGAGGATCGCCTTGAAGTGCTCGCGCTGCGCCGCCACCGACGAGCCGCGCGACAGAACGCGCGGAATGACCATCAGGCCCTGGGCGCCGACCTTCTGGGCATGGGCGGAAAGCGCCACGGCGCTGGCGGTATTGACGGCGCCGGTGCCGACGATGACTGGAACGCCGGCCTTCACCAGGCGCTCCACGCCTTCCATGCGCTGCGCGTCGTTCAGCAGCGGCCAATCGCCCATCGAGCCGCAATAGACGACGGCCGACATGCCGTGGGCGATCAGTTCCTTGCCCTTGCGCACCAGCGCGTCGAAATCAGGCGTGCGGTCAGCCTTGCACGGCGTCATCAGCGCCGGAATGCAGCCGGCAAAAATGGCGGACTTCATGTGGTTCTCCTTCAGAGCCTGTTTCTTCGGCTTCGCGGCGCAAGGCCCGAAACTGCATCGATCCTGGCTCACCATATCATTTGTATTTTTTTTGTCGACAAAAATTGCGCGAGCCGGAGCAACTTCAGGCTGCTCTTTCCCGCATCCATTCGGCAAGCGTTTCTCTGCGGCCGGAAGCGTCCGAAAAAGCGGAAAACAGACGCCTCGGAAAGCGTTCGGCATGGCGAAACAGTCGGGCACGGACACGGCCCGGCGGCCTCGCCGGACGATGGGCTCGCGCAAGCCTGCGCGCCCTGATTGCAGGGGGCCGGATCGCCAGCCGCGATCCGGCACCGCTCGTCTCGCCGCGCAAGGGGGAGCGGAACTCAGCCGCCGTGGCCATAGATCTCGGCGGCGCGCGCCGGGGTCAGGTAGCCGTTCAGGATGTCGCGCTCGATCGCCTCGGGGCTG
Source organism: Kaistia defluvii (assembly GCF_026343955.1). GTDB lineage: Bacteria > Pseudomonadota > Alphaproteobacteria > Rhizobiales > Kaistiaceae > Kaistia > Kaistia defluvii. The sequence continues at coordinate 54,750 of NZ_JAPKNI010000008.1, read as the reverse complement.
CGCCGGGCGGGATCGCCGAAGCCGCCGCCATTGCCGGTGACGACGCGGATGATGTCACCCGTGTTGACGACGACATTGGTGGCGAAGGAGAGACGCTCCTTGCTGCCGTCGGTGCGGCGCAGCTCGATGTAGTTGGTCGAGCCGTCCAGACCGCCCGCGACGCCCCATGGCGGGATGCGCGAACGGGTGTAGCCGAGCGACAGGAAGTTGTCGTCGGCGCGCACGCGGTAGTGGACGTCGATGCCCTTGCCGCCGCGCCACTGGCCTTCGCCACCGGGCTCGGCATTGAGCGCGACCTGGTCGACCGCGAGGCCGTAGCGGGCTTCGGCGACCTCGGCCGGGCAGTTGAAGGTCTCGCCGTGGAAGCCGGAGAACTGGCCGCTCGGACCATCCGAGCCTTCCCACGCGCCCCAGCCGCCGATCTGCGGCTCGACGATGGTGTAGTGGCGACCATGCTCGGGATGCGGGCCGCCAACGGTGGTGCCGCAGATCGAGGCGAAGTTGCCGGCCGGAACGACGCCAGGGAAATGCGAGGCGAGCGCGCGCAGGATCATGTCGAACACGCGGATCTCGACTTCCGAATAGTAGCCGAGAGCGCCGGGCGCCTCGACGTGGAAGATCGTTCCGGGCCTGGTCACCACTTTCAACGGCCGGAAGAAGCCGCCATTGCCGGGCGCGTCCGGATCGGTGAACGCCTTAAAGGCGAGCTGGACGGCGATCTCCGTTCCCTCGCGGCTCGAATTGGACGAGCCCTTCTGCTTCGGATTGTCGGTGAGATCGACGACGAACTCATCGGCATTGATCGTCAGCGTAACGCGGTGGATGGCGCCGGTGTCCTGCTCTTCCTCGAAGGTATAGGTGCCCTCGGGAATGTTGCGGAGCGCGGCGCGGGCCCGGCGCTCGCCGAGCTGCATGTAGTCGTCGACCGCCGCCTCGAAGGTGTCGGCGCCGTATTTCCCGACCAGTTCCAGCACGCGCCGCTCGCCGATCCGGAGGCCGGCGATGCCGGCCCAGAGGTCGCCGCGCAGATAGTCCGGCAGGCGCGTGTTGACGTAGAGGATGTCGAACACGGCCTTGTTCTCGCGGCCTTCCTCGAACAGCTTCACCGCGGGAATGCGGACGCCTTCCTGGAAGATCTCGGTCGCGTCGGTGGACATCGAGCCCGGCACGTTGCCGCCGACATCGTTCCAGTGGGCGATGTTGGAGACCCAGGCGATCAGGCGTCCCTCGTGGAAGACGGGAGCCGCCAGCACCATGTCATTCAGGTGGGTGACGCCGCCGAAATAGGGATCGTTCGAGGCGAACACGTCGCCCGGCTTGATCTCGTCCAGCGCGTACTTCTTGAAGATGCCCTTGATCGCCTTGTCGAGCACGCCGATGAAGGCGGGGATGCCGGCGCCCGACGCCGCGATCTCGCCGTGGCGGTCGAGCACCGAGGTGGAGAGGTCGAGCACCTCGTAGATGATCGCGCTCATCGAGGTCTTCACCTGCGCGACGAACATCTCGTCGGCGATGGCCTCCAGCGCGCTCTGGATGATGTCGAAGGTGACGGGATCGAAGTCCCTGGTCGTCGTGGCCTTCATGGTCGTCATGTCGTTCATGATCAGCCCCGGATCTCGATGTGGGTGTTGCCGAAGGTGTCGATCTCGACGCGGTTGCCGGGATGGACGACGATGGTGGTGCCGGGATCCTCGATGATCGCCGGGCCGTTGAAGCGCATGCCAGGCTCGAACTTCGTGGCGTCATAAATCGTCGCCTCGTGCACGCCCTCGGTGGCGTAGTCGACCATGCGGCGGCCCTTGACGGAGTCCTCCAGCCTCGCGCCGGTGACCGGCATCGGCACCAGTTCGAGCTTGCCGACCTCGCTCGCCGCGATCAGGTGCAGGCCGATGATCTCGACCCCCGCCTGCAGGCGATAGGTGTATTCGCGCTCATAGACCTCGTGGAACGACGTTACCATCGCCTGGATCTCGGCCGGGCCGATCCGGCCGGCCTCGATCGGCACCTCGACGGCGAATTCCTGGTTCTGGTAGCGGCATCGCACCAGCGGCCGCATCGAGATCTTCTCGCGCTCGACACCCTCGCGGGCGAACTCCTCGCGCGCGAGCTCCATCATGCCGGCGAGCAGGTCGTCGAGGCCGGCATGGTCGGTGGCGTCGAGCAGGCGGGTGACGAAATAGTCGCGCCGCAGGTCCGACATCATCATGCCCCAGGCGGAGAAGACCGGCGCGCCGCGCGGCACCACCACCTTCTTGACGCCCAGTTCCTGGCCGAGCGCCACGCCATGCATCGGCCCGCCGCCGCCAAACACCACGAGGGTGAAGTCGCGCGGGTCGTAGCCGCGATTGACCGAGACGAGCTTGAGCGCGTTGACCATGTTCGAATTGGCGATGCGGACGATGCCGCGCGCCACGTCGACCGGCGCCGTACCGAGCTTGTCGGCGAGTTCCGCCAGCGCGCCGTTCAGCGCGCCGATATCGGCCTGGACCGTGCCGCCGCAGAAATAGTCCGGATTGATGCGGCCGAGCGCCAGGTTGGCGTCGGTCGTCGTCGCCCGGGCGCCGCCGCGGCCATAGGCGGCCGGTCCTGGGGTGGAGCCGGCCGATTGCGGGCCGACATGCAGCTTGGCGAAGTCGTCGACCCAGGCGATCGAGCCGCCGCCATTGCCGATCTCGACCAGATCGACCACCGGCACCATGATCGGATAGCCGGCCGAGCGACGGTTGCGTTCGATCCAGTAGTCCGTCTTGATCGTCACCTGGCCGCCTTCGATCAGCGAGCATTTCGCCGTCGTGCCGCCGATATCGAGCGCCAGCACGTTGGGCTCGCCGATGATGCGGCCGAGTTCCGCCGCGCCCCAGAAGCCCGAGGCCGGGCCGCTCTCGACCATGGTGATCGGCACGGCCTTGACCGCCTCGACCGAGTCGACGCCGCAGTTCGACTGCATGATGAACAGATTGCCGCGATAGCCCCTGCCCTTCAGGCCGCTCTCGAGCTTCTCGAGATAGCGCTCCGCCTTGGGCTGCACATAGGCCGAGAACACCGTGGTGTTGGTGCGCTCATATTCACGCCATTCGCGGGTGATCTGGTGCGAAGCGACGGCGGTGACGCCCGGCCAGCGGGCGCGCACGCCCTCGAGGATCGCCTTCTCGTGCGCCGGGTTGGCGTAGGAGTGCAGCAGGCAGATCGCCACCGCCTCGACGCCATCGGCCCGGAAATCCGCGACGATCGCGTCGAGCTCCGAAAGATCGAGCGCCGTGACTTCGGTGCCGCGATAGTCCATGCGGCCCGTCACTTCGCGGCGCAGGTAGCGCTCCACGAAGGGTTCCGGCTTCACATATTTCAGGTTGAAGAAATCGGGGCGGTTGCCGCGGCCGATTTCCAGCGAGTCGCGAAATCCCTGGGTGACGATCAGGCCGACCTTGGCGCCCTTGCGCTCGGTCAGCGCGTTGATCACCACGGTGGTGCCGTGGGCGAAGAAGTCGACCGCCTCGACGTCGACGCCGGCCTTGTCGAAGACGTTCAGCACGCCCTTCTCGAAATCCGGCGGCGTGGTGTCGGACTTCTCCGTCCGCACGGTCTGCACGCCGGTGGCCATGTCCATCTCGAAATAGACGAGATCGGTGAAGGTGCCGCCAACGTCGGTGGAGACACGCGTAATCTTCTCAGTCATGAACGACCTCTCGGGCAAATGAGTGCCGATGCCTGCGACGACCGTCGGGCCGTCGCGGGAGCCGGAAGCGAATGGGGGCGCGCCGGGCGCGCCCGCGAAGGATCAGCGGCGCGGTTTCGACGCCGCGAGCGCCACCGCGACGACGATGATCACGCCGGTGGTCAGATCCTTGAAGAACGGGTTCACGTTCAGGATGTTGAAGCCGTTGCCGATCAGCGCCATCAGCAGCACGCCCGAGACGGAACGCCAGATCGCGCCGGCGCCGCCCATGATCGACGTGCCGCCGAGGATGACCGCCGCGATCGCCTCGAGTTCCATGCCCGCGCCCGCCTGGGGCGAGGCCATGGAGAGGCGCGACACGGTGATGACGCCGGCCAGGCCGGCCGCGCCGCCGCTGATCGCGAAGGTGGCGATCTTGATCAGCTTGGTGCGGATACCGGAGAGGATCGCCGCCTCCTCGTTGCCGCCGACCGCGAACACGCGCCGCCCGAAGGTCGTGCGGTTCAGGAGCAGCATCATGACCAGCATGAACACGACGAAGACGATCACGGCGATGTTGACCATCCCGACCTTCTCGCGGCCGAGCCAGGCGAACTCCGGAATGCGCACGGGGATCAGCGCGCCGCCCGTGATCAGGATGGCGATGCCGCGATAGACGAGGCTGGTGGCAAGCGTCACCAGGAAGGAATGCACGTTGAAGGCGGTGATGATCACGCCGTTGACGAGGCCGAGGGCCACGCCGATCAGCGGTCCGGCGATCATCGCCGTCACCGGATCGACGTTGACGGCGATCCAGCCGGCCGACACCGAGGCGACGCCGAAGATGGCGCCGGTCGAAAGGTCGAATCCGCCGGCGATGATCACCAGGGTCAGCGCGCAGGCGATGATCGCCAGCGGGGCGCTCTGGTTGACGATGTTGAGCAGGTTGCGGGGCGTCAGGAAGCTGTCGGAGGCAAGGGTCAGGCCGATCAGCAGCGCGGCGATGATGACGAGGACGCCATATTCGCGCGCGAAGGACGCGACCGAGAACCGGGGGGCCTGCCGTCCGCCTGCCAGGATTGCACGCGTATCGGTCATTGCAGGGTTGTCTCCTGGATGTCGTGGTTGCGGCTCTGCTCCCGGAAGATGCGATTGAGCGCAGCGTCCACGGTGAGATCGCGGCAGGACACCTCGTCGAAGATCCGGCCTTCGCTCATGAGGTAGCCGCGATGGGAGAGGTTGATGACCTCTTCCAGCTCGGAGGAAATGAGCAGGACGCCGGTTCCCGCAGCGGCCATCTCGACGATGAATTCATGGATGCGCTGGCGGGCGCCGATATCGACGCCCCGGCTCGGCTCGTCGAGGATGAGCAGGCGCGGCTTGGCGACGGCCCATTTCGACAGCAGCACCTTCTGCTGGTTGCCGCCCGAGTAGAACGCGACCTCGCCATCGACCTTGCCGGGCACGATGCCGAAATGCCGGATCATCGCGCGGACACGGTCCATTTCCTCGTTGCGGTTGAGGAGGCCGAAGCGGCTGAGACCGCCCAGGGTCGCGAGGCTGATGTTCGGCCGCGTCGTCTGCGTCAGCACGAGGCCCTGCTTGCGCCGGTCCTCCGGAACCAGCGCCACGCCCTGGGCGACGGCGCGGGTGACGTTGAGCCGCCGCTGCGGCACGCCATCGATCTCGTAGCTGCCCGCCTCGATCGGATCGGCGCCGAACATGGCGCGGCCGATCTCGGTGCGACCGGAGCCGACCAGCCCGATCAGACCGACGATCTCACCCGGCCGGACGAGCAGCGAGATGTCGCGCAGGCCGGTATCGGTCGAGATTTTGCGCATCTCGGCGATCGGCTTCACCGTCTCGGCCGGCGCCGGGGGAAGGCTCGGCCAGATGATGTTCGAAGCCTGGCCGAGCATGCTGTCGACGAGGCTCTGCTTGGTCTCGCCCTCGACCGAGGCGGTCCGCACCACGCGGCCATCGCGCATGACGGTGATGCGGTCGCAATTCGCCAGGATGTGATCGAGGAAATGGCTCACATAGATGACGGTGACGCCGTTCGACTTCAGCCGCCGGATCAACTGGTGCAGCCGCTCCGCCTCGTCCTCGGTCAGCGACGAGGTAGGCTCGTCCATGATGATGACGCGGGCATTGCGGGCGATCGCCCGCATGATCTCGACCTTCTGGCGCTCGGCGATGCGAAGGTTTGCCACCTTGGCCCTGGGATCGAGGCCGAAATCACAGGTCGCCTCGATGACGGCGAAGCGTTCGAGGTCGCCGCCCACCAGCAGGCCGGCGCGGTGGCTCTCGAGACCCAGGAAGACGTTCTGGGCCACGGTGAGCTCGGGAACGAGCTGCAGTTCCTGGTGGATCATCGCGATGCCGCGCAGGAGCGCCTCGCGCGGGGAGAACCGGCCGATCCGCTCGCCGAAGACGGTGATCTCGCCGTCATCGGCGGAATAGTAGCCGCCGACGATCTTGCCGACGCTGGACTTCCCCGCGCCATTCTCGCCGACAAGGGCGTGGACCTCGCCGGCTCTGAAATCGATGTTGATGTCGTCAAGGACCCTTGTCCCGCCGAAGCTCTTGACGACACCACGAATGCTGACGGCATTGCCTTCCGCAGACATGGTTTTCCTTTCTTCGTGGTCCGGGGCGGAAGCGGCGCGGCCCGAGCCGCACCGCCATGCAAGACGCGTTGGCGTCAGCCCTGCCACTCGGCGACGAAGTCGGGATGCGCGTCGAGCCAGGCCTTGTCGACGATCTGGGGAATGTCGCGCAGCTTGGATTCGTCGATCCAGGTCGGGACCGTCTCGCCGCGCTTGCTCTTGACGATGGCCGTCAGCGCGGCCGCGCCCATCGACGCCGGAACCTGCGTCAGCGTGGCGTTCCACTTGCCGGCGCGGATCGCGTCGACCGCGATCTGGTTGAGGCCGCCGCCGATCGTGTAGACCTTCGAAAGGTCGATGTCGGCATCGGTCAGCGCGATCTCGGCGCCCATCAGGTGCTGGTCGGCATTGGACAGGATGGCATTGATGTCCGGATGGGCCTGAAGAATGTCCTGCGTCGCCTTCAGCGAGGCATTGGGATCGTAATTGCCTTCGCCGGTGGCGACGATCTGGATGTTGCTGTGCTCGCCCAGCACCTTCTTGTAGGTCTCGTTGCGCAGATTATCGAACGGGTAGATCAGCTGGCCGATGATCACGGCCACCTTGCAGGGGTTCTTGTCGGCGCAGAACTCGACGACCTTTTCCGCCTGGGCGCGCGCGCCGATCGATGGATCCGTGGCGACGGTGGTCGTCAGGCCCTTCACCTGCGGCTGCATGTTCGACAGTTCGGGCCCGACCGGGAACAAGGTGGTCGCGACCTTGAGGCCGGCTGCCGTCGCGTCCTCGAGCGCGGTGGCGATGCCGACCGTGTCGTTGGGGGTGATGATCAGCGCGTCGAAGCGGCCGCCAGCGACCAGGTCCTCGACCTGGCTGTACTGCTTGGTCGCCGAGAATTCGCCGTCGAAAATCTCGGTGGTGACGCTGCCGCCGAACGCCTTGGCGGCCTTCTCGATACCGGCATAGATCGCCTGGTTGAAGCCGTTCTGGCTCGATGCCGCCAGGAAGGCGACGCGAACGGGCGCGTCCTCGGCGCTCGCCATCAGGGGCGTCATCACCGTGAGCGCCGAGAAGGCGGCGGCCGTCAAGAATTTCATGTTCATTTCTATGTCTCCGTCAGGTGTTTGATCTCAGCGACGGTCCCTACGGAACCGTCGTTCCCGGCCTTTTTCGGCTCGTTCTTGTTGTGTCGAGAGGTAGGCTCAGGCGGTCGCGGCGGCCTCTTCCATGGCGCTATGGCCGGCGAGGGAAACGCCGGGCTGGAAGGTCGCCTCGTGATTGCCATCCCGCAGCAGAAGCAGGAAGGCGAGCGTCACGATCGGCTGCCAGGCGAGCGCCTTGGCGACGCGCTCGGCGGTGTAGTGCCCCCGCTTCTCGAGAAGGTTGATCGTCCCGATCACCGTGTCGTCGGCGATCGCGGGCAGGTTCATGTTGGACTCGAAGCCCAGCGCCCGGATCTTCTCCCAGTCGAAGAAGACCTCGGCGATCTCCTCGATCGTCGTCGACGAGAAGACCTGCTTGCCGGCCAGCACGGTCTCGAAATAGTGGTTCTTGTCGAGCCGCTTGAAGTTGCCGAGTGGATAGGCGGCGAGATCCTCCGAGAAGACACGGCGCGAGCGCAGGTTCGGGATGTCGTAGACCGAGGCGGTCAACAGGCCGCAGCCGACGTCGCGATTGATGCCGGCATGCAGATAGGCGAACAGGTTCGCGGCAGCGTTCGGCCCCGCGACGATCCCGGCGACTTCCGCGATGTCGAACGGCACGGCCATCATGCCGCCTCCGCCAGGGCGCCGCGCACGATGCGGCCGTCCTTGAGCACGGCGCGCAGCGTCTCGGCCGGGCGGCCGAGCAGCGTCACGTCGGCCAGCGGATCGCCGTCCACGACGACGAAGTTGGCGCGCGCGCCCTTGGCCACCACGCCGACCTCGCCTTCCAGGCGGCAGAGCCTGGCGCCGATCTCGGTGACCGAGCGCAGGATCGCGGCCGGGCTCAGCACCTTGGCGAGCAGGTCGAATTCGAGCCCGCCATACTTGCGAAGCTGCCCGAGCAGGTCCGTGCCGAAGGCCATGGGCAGGCCGGCGTCGCGCATGATCTGCAGCGACTCCAGCCCCTTGTCGCGAACGATGTCGACCTTGGCCTGTTCGGCCGGACCGAGGCCGAGCGCGGCGCCCTCGAATTTCAGGCCCTCATAGGCGGCGAGCGTCGGAACGGCGGTGCAGCCGGCCTCGGCGGCCATCGCCGCCGTCTCCGCCCCGATCAGGTTGCAATGCTCGAGCGACTTGACGCCAAGCTTCACGCAGCGGCGGATCGAGGCGTCGCTATAGGTGTGCGCCGAGACATAGGTGCCGGCATTTCCGGCCTCCTCGACCATGACGCGGATCTCGTCGTCCGAATATTGCAGCGAGTCGATCGGGTCGTTCGGCGAGGCGACGCCGCCATTCGCCATCACCTTGATGAAGCGGGCGCCTTCCTTCAGCATCTTGCGGCAGGCGCGGCGGACGTCGTCGACGCCGTCGACCAGAACGCCCATATTGGCGAGCCGCCAGCCCATCGCGTCCGGACGGATGTCGGTGCGGGCGCGCAGGTCGCAGTGGCCGCCCGTCATGGACAAGCCCTTGCCGCAGATGACGAGATCGGGGCCGTCGATCAGCCCCTCCTCGACGCCGCGCACCAGGCCGATGTCGGCGCCGCCGAGGTCGCGCACCGTGGTGAAGCCGGCGTCGAGCAGGCCCTGCATGATCTTCGCGGCGCGCAATGCCGCCAGCGAATCCGGCGCGGTGACGTTGGACCAGAGATCGAGCGAATGGGCGACGACGTGGAAATGGCAGTCGATCAGGCCCGGCATCAGCGTGCGGCCGGCGAGGTCGTAGCGCGGCATGCCCTCGGGCGCGGCGCCGCCGATCTCGGCGACGCGGCCGTTGCGGACGACCACGGTCGTCGGCGCGCCGAGGCTCTCCGCGTCGAGATCGGGAAGCCGGGCATTGATCAGTGCGATGTCAGTCATGGAAGTCCTCGTGAAGGGTGCGCGCCGGATGCGGCGGGTTCGATCCCGCCTTGTCAGATCACCGTGAAGCCGTGCGCATAGGGGTCGCGATCGTCGATGAAGATCGTGCTGAAGCCGGTCTGGCGCGCCCAGCCGCCGATCGAGGGGATGATGGCGTCGCGATCGCCGACCTTCACCGCCGCCTCGACACGGCCCTTGAACAGGCTGCCGATGATGCTCTCGTGGATGAAGTCGTCGCCGACCTTGAGGCGCCCCTTGGCGGCCCAGTGCGCCATGCGCGCCGAGGTGCCGGTACCGCAAGGCGAGCGGTCGATCGCCTTCTCGCCATAGAAGACGGCGTTGCGCGCCGTCGCCTCGGGATGCAGCGGCGCGCCGGTCCACAGGATGTGGCTCAGGCCGCGGATCGCCGGGTTCTCCGGATGCACGAACTCGTACTTGGCGTTCAACGCCGCGCGCAGCTTCGGGCTGAAGCCGACCAGTTCGCCGGCCGAAAAATCGGCCATGTCGCGGAAGTTCGCCTGCGGCTCGACGATCGCGTAGAAATTGCCGCCATAAGCGACGTCGACCGTCACCTCGCCGAGACCCTCGACCTCGGCCGTCAGCCCCTCGGCATAGAGGAAGGCCGGCACGTTGGTGAGGCGGACCTCCTCGACGAAGCGGCCCTCCTGACGGTACTCGACAGTGACCAGGCCCGCCGGCGTGTCGAGGCGAAGCTTGCCCGGCTCCTTCGGCGTGACGAGGCCGTTCTCGATCGCCATGGTCACCGTGCCGATGGTGCCGTGGCCGCACATGGGCAGGCAGCCCGAGGTCTCGATGAACAGCACCGCCACGTCGCAATCGGACCGCGTCGGCGGATAGAGGATCGAGCCCGACATCATGTCGTGGCCGCGCGGCTCGAACATCAAGCCGGTGCGGATCCAGTCATATTCGGCGAGGAAATGCGCCCGCTTCTCGATCATGTTCGCGCCTTCCAGGCGCGGACCGCCGCCGGCGACGAGGCGCACGGGATTGCCGCAGGTATGGCCGTCGATGCAGGAGAAGGTGTGATTGGTCATGCTGAAACGCTCGAAAAGCGGGAAGCCCTGTAGGGCGCGATGTCGATGGCGGAAGGCTTGCGCTCGACCAGATCGGCGACGAGTTCCGCCGTGCCGGCCGATTGGGTGAGGCCGAGATGGCCGTGGCCGAAGGCGAGCACCAGGGCGGGATGGCCCGGCGCCGCGTCGATCACCGGAAGGCTGTCGGCCATGGAGGGGCGGAAGCCCATCCACTGCGCGCCGCCCGACGTGTCCAGACCCGGCAGGAAGGTCGCCGCCTTGCGCAGCAGCGCGTCGGCCCGCGCCATGCGCGGCGGCAGGTCGAGCCCGCCGAGTTCGACGCCGCCGCCGACGCGGATGCCATCGCCGATGCGGGTGATGACGAAGCCATGGCCGCCGAAGGTCACCTGCGTGCGCAAGTCGAAGCGACCGGCCGGCAGCGTGGTGTTGTAGCCGCGCTCCGTCTCCAGCGGCAGGCGGATGCCGAGCGGACGGAGCAGCCGTCCGGAGAAGGCGCCGGCCGCCAGGACGACGCGGTCGAACGACCGTTCCTGCCCCGACGCAACCAGGCGGACGCCGCCCTCGGAGGGCGCGATCGCGCCGATGTCGCAGCGCTCGATCCGGCCGCCGCGGGCCTCGAAGAGGTCGGCGAGGCGGCGCGTCCATACCACCGGATCGACGACGTTGATCCAGTCCGGCGTGAAGCCGGCATGGGTAAAGCGCGGCGCGAGGCCCGGCTGGATCTCGGCGATCGCCGCCGTGCCCTCCAGGAACTCGAAGCGGACGCCGGCGTCGCGGCGCGCCTCCCAGGATCCGAGGCTGCTGCGGAAATCGCGCTCGCCTTCATAGAGCTGCAACTGGCCCTCGCGGCGCAGCAATCCTTCCAGCGCATGGCCGGCGACGAGGCGTTCCAGCGCGGCCTGCGAATGCGCCATCATCGCTGCCTGCGCGGCCACGGCGGCGCGGTAGCGATCCGGCAGGCTGGCGCGCCAGAACGACAGCAGCCAGGGCACGATCTTCGGGAGATAGGCGGGCGGGATCGACAGCGGGCCGTCGGGATCGAACAGCCATTTCGGGGCGCGACGCATTATGCCGGGCGTTGCCAGCGGGATCACATCGGCGAAAGCGAAGGCGCCGGCATTGCCGCGTGAGGCGCCCGCCGCGACCTCGGCCCGCTCGAGGATGGTAACGTCGTGGCCGCGTTCCGCCAGCGCCAGCGCCGACGAAACCCCCACGATACCCGCCCCGATCACGCCGATCTTCATGAAGCGCACGATCCTGTATTGGTTGAATGCACCATGTGTAACGAGCTGCATTCCTGTTGTCGACAAACAAAATAAACGGCATCGACACTTTTCACACAACCGGATTGTTGGCTAAGAAGGCCGCACCGGAACGCGAGGGGCGGACGCCACCATGAGCAAGCAGAACGACGCGCAGACCGTCGAAACCTCGACCGCCCACCGGCGTGGATCCGGCGTCGGCCATGTCTACGAGGCGCTCAGGAACGACATCATCGAGCTGGAGCTGCCGCCCGGCAGCCCGATCGACGAAGTTCAGCTGGCGCAGCGTTTTTCGCTGTCCCGCACGCCGATCCGCGAGGCGCTCGTCCGCCTCGCCGCCGAGGGCCTGATCACGACGCTGCCGAACCGCGCCACCATCGTGGCGAACATCGACTTCCTCGGCCTGCCGCAGTTCTTCGATGCGCTGACGCTTATGTACCGGGTGACGACCCGCCTCGCCGCCGTGCATCACCGCGAGGACGACATCCGCCGCATCGGCGAATGGCAGGCGGCCTTCACCCGGGCGGTCGAGGCGCGCGACGCGCTGGCGATGATCGCGGCCAACCGCGATTTCCACATCGAGATCGCCCGCGCCGGCCGCAACCGTTACTACACCGACCTCTTCACCCAGCTCCTGGACGAGGGCCGGCGCATCCTGCGGCTCTACTATTCGTCGTTCCACGACATGCTGCCGCGCGAATATGTCAACGAGCACGAGGACATGATCGCGGCGATCGTCGCCCGCGACGTGGAGCGCGCCGATGCGCTGGCGAGCGCCCATGCCGACCAGATCGTCCGCCATATCCAGGCCTCGATCACCGCCGACGGCCGCACCAACGCCCGCATCGCGATCTGACGACGGCGGCCCGGTGGTCCGGGCCGCCCTTCTCGCGGATCAACGGCGGATCGGGCGGACGCCGCACCATGGCGACTCGATCGCCGCGACCCTGCGCCGGGTAGCCGACCTGACGCTGCAGCAACTGGCTGACCGTTGCGGCCTCGCATCCTCGACCCTGACAACGATCGAAGCCGGCTCGATCGAGGCATTTCCGAGCCTGGTGCGCCATTCCGGCGAGGCGTTCCTCCACGTGATGTGGGGCCAGGTGATGCTGCACACCGAGCATGATGCCCCGACCGTGCTCGCCCCCCGGCGACAGCTTCTATTTCGACAGCAGCATGGCGCGCGCCTGCGTCTCCTCCGGCGAGGAGCGGCGCAGATCCACTGGATCTGTTCGCGCGTGGTGGCGCCGCTCTCCGGCTAGGCGCCCGACCGCTCGACGACGTCGCCGGCGGCATAGTCCTTCAGGCTCGCGGCAAGCTGCACGGCGAAGCGGGCGGACGCGACCGGCAGGGCCCGGCCGCGCATCTGGCCGAGGATCAGGTTGCCGGCCGGCAGGTCGCGTTCGGCGATCGGCCGGAATACCAGCGAACCGTCGCCGGGATCGCGCAGGCCGATGCCGATCTGAAAGCCGATGACATTCTCGTGCCGGACATAGTGGCGGATCATGTCGAAGCTCTCCGTCTCGACCACCGGCGAGACGCGCCGCGAGCCCCGCCTCGCGGCGAAGTCGAGCAGATGGCGCACACCGAACTTCGCGCTCGGCGCGATATGCGGGACATCCAGGCAATCCCGCAGGCGGATCTCGAGCCTCGCGGCCAGCGGATGATCGGCGCGCATGACGACGTGAACGGGTTGCGGGATGACGTGCAGCACCTCGAAATCGACGAGATAGACCGGCTCGAACACCAGGGCGAGGTCGCTCGAATAGCTGGCCAGATCCTGCTCGGCCTGGGCGCGGTCGCGCACATGCACGGAAAAGGTGACGCCGGGATGATCGGCGCGATAGCGGGCGATCTCCTGCGGCAGGAAATAGGGCAGCAGAGCCTGCGAGCAGGCGATCGAGACATGGCCGCGCCGCTCGCCCGATAGATCCGCCACCTGCCCCTGCACGCGCAGGAGATCCGACCGCGTCGCGCGATAGTGATGCAGCAGAAGTTCTCCGGCCGAATTGAGCCGCACCCCGCTGGGCAAGCGCTCGAACAGCTCGGCCCCGAACTCGTCCTCGAAGCGGTTGATGCGGCGGACCAGGGCGGAGGCGGTGATGTTCATGTCCTCGGCCGCCTTGCGCATCGACCCGGCGCGCGCCACCGCCTCGATCATCAGAAAGGTCTGCAAGTGCCGCATCGCGCCGCTCCCGTCGAGGGCGGTGCATTTTTTGCACCGCATCGCTGAATTCATAGCATTTTTGGAGAACACAAAAAGGCTGCACCTTGCCGGGGCCGAACTCTGCCACCGAGCGATCCATGACCCTTTCGAAACTGCCCTTCACCGTCGAAGCCCTGCAAGCCGCCTACCGGGCCGGCTTGCGGCCCGAAGCGGTTGTCGCCGAAGCCTTCCGCCGGCTCGGCGCCGTCGGCGATGCGGGTATTTTCATCCACGCCGCGCGCGGATCGGCGCTGGCCGAGGCCCGGTCGCTGGGCGAGCCGGACGGACGCCCGCTCTGGGGCATCCCCTTCGCGGTGAAGGACAATATCGACGTCGCCGGCATGCCGACCACCGCCGCCTGTCCCGACTTCGCCTATCAGCCGGAGGCGGATGCCTTCGTCGTCGCGCGGTTGCGCGCCGCCGGCGCGATCTGCCTCGGCAAGACCAATCTCGACCAGTTCGCCACCGGCCTGGTCGGCGTGCGCACGCCCTATCCCGTGCCGAAGAACGCCATCAACCCGGCGATCGTGCCCGGCGGATCGTCGTCCGGCTCCGCCGTCGCTGTCGCGCATGGCGTTGTCGGCTTCGCGCTCGGCACCGACACGGCCGGCTCCGGCCGCGTGCCGGCGGCGCTGAATGCGATCGTCGGGCTGAAGCCGACGCTGGGCGCGCTTTCCGCCACGGGCGTCGTGCCGGCCTGCCGCACGCTGGACACCGTCTCGATCTTCGCCACCACGGTCGCCGACGCGTGGACGGTGTTCCAGGCCGCCGCCGCGCCGGACGAGGCGGACGCCTATTCGCGCCCGGTCGCGGTTCCCGCCCTGACCGCGCCGCCAGCCTCGCTCCGCATCGGCGTGCCGGACGCGGCGAGCCTCGTCACCTTCGGCGACGCCCTTCAGGCCGAGGACTTCCGCGCCACCGTCGCGAAACTGGCTGACCAGGGCGCGAGCCTGGTCGAGATCGACCTCGAACCCTTCTTCGCCGTGGCCCGCATGCTTTATGAGGGCGCGTGGCTGGCCGAGCGGGTTGCCGCCGTGGGCGACCGGTTGACCGAAAAGCCGGAAACGCTGCATCCGACCACGCGCGCCATCCTCGAACCCGGTCTCAAGCTGACCGCCGTCGATGCGTTTCGCGGCCTGTACCAGCTCAAGGAGCGCGAGGCCGCCTGCCGCAAGCTGCTCGCCGGCATCGATGCGCTCTGCGTGCCGTCCATTCCCACCTTCGTCACGCTCGACGAGGTCGCCGCCGATCCGCTCGGCCCGAATTCGCGCCTCGGAACCTATACCAATTTCGCCAATCTGCTCGATCTCTGCGGCATCGCCGTGCCGACGGGACTCCGTGCCGATGGCCGGCCGGGAAGCGTGACGCTGCTCGCCACCCAGGGCCGCGATGCGCTCTGCGCCGGCATTGCGGCCGGCCTCGAAGCGGGACCGATGGGCGCGACCGGCTGGCCTCGCCCGGCCATCACCCTGCCCGAGGCTGTCCTGCCCGCCACCCACGAGATCGCGATTGCCGTCTGTGGCGCGCATATGTCCGGTCTGCCGCTCAACCACCAGCTGACCTCGCTGGGCGGCCGCTTCCTGCGCGCCACGCTGACCGCGCCGGAATACGGCCTCTATGCGCTCGCCGGCGGACCGCCGGCACGCCCCGGCATGGTCCGACACGCGGCAAGCGGTCAATCGATCGCGCTCGAGGTCTGGGCGCTGCCGAGGAGCACGGTCGGCGACTTCCTGGCCGGTATCCCCGCCCCGCTCGGCCTTGGCACGGTGAAGCTCGCCGATGGCAGCACGGTGAAGGGCTTCCTGTGCGAGACGCAGGGACTTGCGGGCGCCGCCGACATCACCCGCTTCGGGGGCTGGCGCGCCTGGCTCGCCGCCGGCGCGGCCAAGGCATCGCCGGAGGTCGTCGCATGACGCATCTGGCGCGCTTTCTCCTTCTCCACGCCCCGAGCCGGATGCCCGTTTTCGAGGCATGCCGCTTGGGAAGGCAGGAGGCCTTCTCATGCCGGCAGCAGCGAGATCTCAGGGTTAACAGGACGTTACCAGCAAGCCTTCGCCCGACACGGGAATGGCATGTGCCTTGCCTCTACCCCGGAAGACAGACCGGCTGCCGCTGGGGCGCGCCGGACACGCAACCTTAGCCACGGAGCCTCGCATGTTCACATCGTCCCTGACGAGACGTTCGCTTCTCAAGGCCGGCGCCGCCGGTGCCGCTCTGGCGGCCCTGCCCTTCGGCGCGGCCCGCGCCGCCAACCCGATCGTGATTGGCGCCGTCTATGTCGGCCCACGCGATGATTTCGGCTGGAACCAGGCCCATGCCACCGCCATGGACATCCTGAAGCAGGTGCCGGGCGTGACCGTCATCGAAGAGGAGAAGGTGGCGGAGACGGATGCCGTCACCCAGTCGATGGAATCGATGATCAACCTCGACCAGGCCAACCTGATCCTCGCCACCTCGTTCGGCTACTACACCCCGTTCGTCGTCGAGGCGGCCAAGAAGTATCCGAACGTCCAGTTCCGCCACGCCGCGCCGCTCTGGAAGGAAGGCGATCCGAAGAACGCCGGCAGCTATTTCGGCTACCTGAACCAGGCGCATTTCGTGAACGGCGTCGCCGCCGGCCTGTCGTCGAAGGCAGGGAAGATCGGCTTCGTCGCCGCCAAGCCGATCCCCTCGGTGCTTTCCAACGTCAACTCGGTGCTGCTCGGCGCCCGTAGCGTCAACCCGAACGCCACCGTGCAGGTGATCTTCACCGGCGAGTGGTCGCTGCCGGTGCGCGAGGCCGAGGCTTCCAACGCGCTGATCGACGCCGGCTGCGATGTCATCACCTGCCATGTCGATGGCCCGAAGGTGGTCATCGAGACGGCCGAGGCGCGCGGCGTGAAGAGCTGCGGCCACAATGCCAGCCAGGCGCCGCTGGCGCCAAAGGGCTTCATCACCGGCGCCGAGTACAAGTGGGAGACGATCTACAAGATCTACGCCGATGCGCTCGCCACGGGGAGCGAACTGCCGAACTTCATCGCCGGCGGCTACCACAACGACATGCTGCGCAACACGCCCTATGGCGCCGGCGCGACGCCCGAGGCGATCCAGGCGGCCGATGCCGCGATCGCAGGGCTCAAGGCCAAGAAGCCGATCTATGTCGGCCCGCTCAAGGACAACACCGGCAAGATCGTCATCGAAGGCACGATGGACAATTACGACCCGGTCCTCGACGGCATGGGCTACCTGCTGGAAGGCGTCCAGGGCTCCACCACCTGACCTTCCTCCCGGCGGCGGCGCCATGCCGCCGCCAACCGCAGCGCAAACGCGCGACCGCGTAGGCAAAAGGAACCGGACGATGCACGCCAGAGCCGCGAGACTGCCGGACAAGGGAGGCAGGCCATGACCGCCGTCCTCGCCTCCTCCTCGATCGAACGCGGCGGCCTCAGCCCGCGCGCCATCCGCATGATCGAGGCGGTGATCATCCCGCTCGGCGCGCTGGTGGCCTCGGCGGCGCTGTTCTCGGTCTTCCTGCTCTTTCTCGGCAAGTCGCCGGTCACCTTCTTCAACCTGATCTGGACCGGCGGGTTCGGCTCGGCCTTCTCGATCCAGAACACGCTGCAGCGCGCCGCGCCGCTGATCCTGACCGGCCTCGCCTTCGCCATTCCCGCCCGCATCGGCCTGACGCTGATCGGGGCGGAGGGCGCCTTGGTGCTCGGCGGCTTCTCGGCCGCAGCCATCGCCATTCCGCTGGTGCGCGGCGGCTGGACGCCCTGGATCGGCCTGCCGATCATGGCGATCGCCGCCATGCTGGTGGGCGCCTTCTGGATCGGGCTTGCCGGCTGGCTTCGTCACTATCGCGGCGTCAACGAGACGATCTCGTCGCTGCTGCTCTCCTACATCGCCATCGCGATCATGAACTTCTTCGTCGAGGGCGCGCTGCGCGATCCCGCTTCCGCCAACAAGCCGTCGACCATGCCGATAGGCGACGCCTATCGCATCGGCCCGATGCCGGGCACGTCGGTGCATTGGGGGCTGGCCGCGGGCGTCGTCCTGGCGGTGATCCTCTGGCTGCTGATGTCGCGCACCACCTTCGGCTTCGCCGCGCGCATGACCGGCGGCAATGTCCGCGCCGCGCAGGCGCAGGGCCTGCCCGTCGGCTTCCTCGTCGTCGCCTGCTGCGCCATTGCCGGCGCCTGCGCGGGCCTCGCCGGCTTCTTCGAGGTCGCCGCCATCCACGGCCAGGCCAACGCCTCGCTGGTCGCGGGCTATGGCTTCACCGGCATCCTCGTCGCGTTCCTCGCCCGGCAGAACCCGCTGGCCGTCGTGCCGGTGGCCATCCTGTTCGGCGCGCTCGCCGCGGCCGGCGGGCTGGTGCAGCGGCGCATGGCGATGCCGGACGCGACCGTGCTGGTGCTGCAGGGCATGATCTTCGTGGTGCTGCTGGTCAGCGAGACTTTCTATGGCCGCATTCCCTTCCTGCAGCCGAAGCGCGCGGGAGACCGGTCATGAGCCAGGGCGACCTCTTCATCGTCTTCATCGCCCTGATCGGCGGCGCCATCCGCGTCTCCACCCCGTTCATGTTCGTGGCGCTCGGCGAATGCCTGACCGAGAAATCCGGCCGCATCAATCTCGGCCTCGAGGGCAATCTCGTGCTCGGCGCCATGGTCGCCTATGCCGGCTCCTACACCACCGGCAGTCCCTGGCTCGGCGTGCTGATGGCGGGCTGTTCCGGCCTCGTGCTCGGCGCCATGCATGGCTACATCTGCAAGCTGCCCAAGGTGAACGACATCGCCGTCGGCATCGCCTTCATGAGCTTCGGCATCGGCCTCGCCTTCTTCTTCGGCAAGCCCTACATCCAGCCGACCGCGCCGCGGCTGGAGGCGATCCCGCTCGGCGGCTGGTCGTCCGATCCGCTGGTCGCGCAGGCGCTGCAGGTCAACCCGCTGTTCTTCCTCGGCATCGCGCTGGCGCTGTTCCTGCGCTGGGCCTTCGCCAATACGCGCTGGGGCCTGATCCTGCGCATGACCGGCGACAGCGCCGCCTCGGCCCGCGCCATGGGCGTCTCGGTCGATCTGGTCCGCCTGCTGGCAACGGCGGCCGGCGGCTTCCTCGCCGGCGTCGGCGGCGCCTTCCTGTCACTGTTCTATCCCGGCAGTTGGAACGAGGGCCTCTCGTCCGGCCAGGGCCTGATGGCTGTGGCGCTGGTGATCTTCGCCCGCTGGGACCCGATCCGATGCGTGCTGGCGGCCCTGCTGTTTGGCGCAGCCGGGGCGCTCGGACCGTCGCTGCAGTCGATCGGCGTCAGCCAGGGCTACTACTTCTTCAACGCGGCCCCCTACATCCTGACCCTCTTCATCATGATCGCTTCGGCCCGTTCCAAGAGCGCTGCGCGCGAGGCGCCCGGCGAGCTCTCGATCGTCAAGTGAGCCCGAATTTCCCGTGAGGTTGCCATGACACTCGTCGATGAACGCATAGACGCCGCCCTCAAGCCCGGTGCCGTCACGGTCGCCGCCGACCCCTATCCCTGGCCGTTCGACGGCGATCTCGGGCCGCACAACACCTGCCTCGTCGTCATCGACATGCAGACCGATTTCTGCGCGCCCGGCGGCTATGTCGACTCGATGGGCTACGATATCTCGCTGACCCGCGCGCCGATCGGCCCGATCCAGACGGTGCTGGCGGCCATGCGCGCCAAGGGCTACCCGATCCTCCATACCCGCGAGGGCCACAAGCCCGACCTTTCGGACCTGCCCGCCAACAAGCGCTGGCGCTCGCAGCGCATCGGCGCCGGCATCGGCGACCAGGGGCCCTGCGGCCGCATCCTGGTGCGCGGCGAGCCGGGCTGGGAAATCATCCCGGAACTGCAGCCCGAGCCCGGCGAGGCGATCATCGACAAACCGGGCAAGGGATCGTTCATCGCCACCGATCTCGAACTGGTGCTGCAGAACAAGCGCATCCGCAACATCATCCTGACCGGCGTCACCACCGATGTCTGCGTCCACACCACCATGCGCGACGCCAATGATCGCGGCTATGAGTGCCTGCTGCTGTCGGATTGCTGCGCGGCCACCAAGGTGGAAAACCACCTCGCCGCCATCGACATGATCAAGATGCAGGGCGGCGTCTTCGGCGCGGTCGCGACATCGGCCGAATTCCTGGAGGCGCTGCCATGAACATCGCCGCCCGCCCGGCCCCCGACAGCCTGCCGCTGCGCGCCCCGTCGCTGCAGACCATCGGCATGACCAAGACCTTCGGCGCTTTCACCGCGCTCGACGACGTGTCGATCGACGTCAAGCCGGGTTCGTTCCACGCCCTGCTCGGCGAGAACGGCGCGGGCAAGTCGACCCTCGTCAAATGCATCATGGGCTTCTACACGCCCGAGCATGGCTCCGTGCTGCTCGACGGCAAGGAGGTCGAGGTGCGCAGCCCGCGCGACGCCCGGGCGCTGGGCATCGGCATGGTCTACCAGCAGTTCACGCTGGTTCCCTGCCTGACGGCGGCGGAGAACCTCGTCATCTCGCGCGCCGACGCACCGGCCATCATCGACTGGAAGGCGGAGAAGCAGCGGCTGGAAGCCTTCATGGAACGGATGCCCTTCCGCGTGCCGCTGAACGAGCAGGTCTCCTCGCTCTCGGCCGGCGAGAAGCAGAAGCTCGAAATCCTCAAGCTGCTCTATCTGGAGCAGCGCTTCGTCATCCTCGACGAACCGACCTCGGTGCTGACCCCCGGCGAGGCCGACGAAGTGCTCGGCCTGCTCGGCGACATGGCGCGGCGCGGCGAGGTCACCGTGCTGATGATCAGCCACAAATTCCGCGAAGTGAAGGCTTTTTGCGACAGTTTCACCGTGCTGCGCCGGGGTCGGCTGACCGGCGCGGGCGATGCCCAGACGGCGACCGTCGCCGAGATGAGCCGGATGATGATCGGCGACACCGAGATCCGCGAGCGCGCCGAACGGCGGAAGCACAACGATCGCCCGGCCGTGCTCGAACTCGCCGGCCTCGTCGCCGAGGATGGCGAAGGCCGGCCCGTGCTCAATGCGATCAATCTCAAGGTGAAGGCCGGCGAAATCGTCGGCATCGCCGGCGTCTCCGGCAACGGGCAGAGCGCGCTGGTCGAGGCGCTGGCCGGGCAGCGACCGCTGAAGGATGGCGCCATCTTCATCCACGGTAAGCCGTTCGAACCGAAGCGCGGCGACTTCGACCGCTTCAAGGTGTTCGGCCTGCCGGAGGAGCCGCTGAAGAACGCCACCGTGCCGCGCATGAGCGTTGCCGAGAACATGGCCTTCCGCGCCTTCGACAAGGCGCCGATGGCGAGCCTCGGCTGGTGGCTGTCGCCCGGCCCGATGCGCAAGCGCGCCGAGGAACTGATCGACCGCTACCGGGTCAAGACGACCTCGGCCGACGCGCCGATCGAGACGCTCTCCGGCGGCAACGTCCAGCGGGCGGTGCTGGCGCGCGAGCTTTCCGGCGATGTCGACGTGCTGATCGTCGCCAACCCCTGCTTCGGCCTCGACTTCGCCTCCGTCTCGGAAATCCGCAGCCAGATCATGGAGCAGCGCAACCGCGGCGCGGCGGTGCTGTTGGTCAGCGAGGATCTCGACGAGATCCTCGAACTCGCCGACCGGGTCGCGGTGATGTCGGGCGGGGCAATCGGCTATGTCGCGGCGATCGAGGACACGGACCGCAACACGATCGGCCAGCACATGGCGGGGCACTGAGCATGGCGCTTTCGGTATCCGCCCGCCCCTATGACTTCGCGCTCGACCCGGCCAGGACGGCGCTCGTCGTCATCGACATGCAGCGCGACTTCATCGAACCCGGCGGTTTCGGCGCCGTGCTCGGCAATGACGTATCGCGGCTGACGGCGATCGTGCCGACCGTCGCGGCGCTGATCGGTTTCTTCCGCGAGCAAGGCATGCTCGTCGTGCACACCCGCGAGGCGCACAAGCCCGACCTCTCCGATTGCCCGCCGGCCAAGCTCCTTCGCGGCAAGCCGGGCCTGCGGATCGGCGATGAAGGCGCGATGGGCCGGATCCTGATCGCCGGCGAGCCCGGCAACCAGATCCTGGCCGAACTGGCGCCCATCGCCGGCGAGATCGTCATCGACAAGCCCGGCAAGGGCATGTTCTGGGCGACCGGCCTGCACCAGACCCTGCTGGAACGCGGCATAAGCCAACTGGTATTCGCCGGCGTGACGACGGAAGTCTGCGTCCAGACCTCGATGCGTGAGGCCAATGACCGCGGCTATGAATGCCTGCTGATCGAGGATGCGACCGAGAGCTACTTCCCGGAGTTCAAGGCGGCCGCGATCGAGATGATCGTGGCGCAGGGTGGCATTGTCGGCTGGTCCGCGCCGCTCGCCGCGCTGGAGACGGCCTTCGCAGGAGCCATGGCCGATGGCTGAGCCCCTTGTTGTCGACGACCCGGATCTGGTCGCCGAGGTGACGGCGATCTTCGAAGCCTATGAGAAGGCGCTGCTGGAAAATGACGGCGCGACGCTCGACGCGATGTTCCTGCATTCGCGCCAGACCATCCGCTACGGCGTCGCGGAAGTGCAGCACGGCATAGACGAGGTCCGGCAGTTCCGCTCGGTGCAGAAGCCGTTCGAGCGCACGCTGTCTCAGACCGTCATCACGACGTATGGCCAGAACGTCGCGATTGCCTCGACGCTGTTCCATCGCCCCGACTTTCCGGGCCAGGTCGGCCGCCAGATGCAGACCTGGATCCGCACCGAGGACGGCTGGAAGGTCGCAGCGGCGCATGTCAGCATGATGGATTGACCGGCAGGCGCCGCGACATCGGGCACGTCACTTGACCCGCTCGTCACCGAGAATGCGCTCGATCCGTCGGACGTTCTCCAGCATTTCCGGGTTCTGGATGGCGAGGCAATGGAACAGCGCCTCGTTGAACATCAGTTCGAGCACGCGGGTCATCACCGCGTCGGCGCCGAACAGGCTGACGCCGGGCGGCGTGACGATGCGGATATCCGCCAGCGTCGCCAGCGGCGAACGGTTGCCGCCGAGCACCGCCGCGATCCGCGCCCCCTGGGAGCGGGCCACTTCCGCCGCCTGCAGCGTCGACTTGGTGCGCCCGGAATAGGAAATGGCGATCGCCAGGTCGCCCGGCTTCATCAGTCCTGCGCAGGCGATCTGGTTGTGCTGGTCCTCCGAGAAATTGATCGGGATGCCGAGGCGGAGCAGCCGCTGGTGCATGTCGAGCGCCACCACCGCCGAGGCGCCGGCACCAAAGACCTGCACGCTGCGCGCCGTGCGGATCGCCTCGACCAGTTCGCCCAGTTCCGGCGAGTTGGACAGGATCTCGGCAAATTTCAACGCCCGGATCGAGGCGCTCTGGAACACCTTGAAGGCGATTTCGCCCAAACCGTCGGATGCGATGATCGCCGGCTCCAGCGTCGAGGCGGCGCGGATCGGCGTCTGCATCGCCCGGCTTTCCTGCAGCAGCGCCTTGCGCATCTCCTTGATGCCGGCAAAGCCCAGCCGCTTCGACAGGCGGTCGATGGTCGAGCGGCTGGTGTTCGTGCGCTCCGCCAGTTCGGAGGAGGTCAGCCCGGCGAGGTCATATTCGGCGATGCTCAGCAGATATTCGGCAACCCGCTTCTCCGCCGCCGAGAAGGGCATGCTGGAAACGCGGGACAGAAGGGAAGCGACTTCACCCGGGGCGGCCTCGCTCATGGTGACACCTCATGCTGCAGCGCGAATTTCAATATAGAAACGTTATGCATCAAATATTCACCTGATCAGCATATTGCGACACATAATGTGTCGTGCTAGCGTCCGCTCAGGATCGGAACGAAGGGCACGTCGAGGAGAGGCGTAGCCCGGTCTGGCACCCGCCGGTTCCATCCCATGACTGAGATCAACGAGACGGTTCGATCGCGGCGCGGCAGTGCGCGGGATCGAGGGAGGATGACGCATGCGCAAATTCCAATCTGCTCTGCTGAGCTGGGCTCTGGCGGGGGCCTCTACCCTGGCACTCGCCGGTTCGGCGACCGCGGCGGAACTGACGTTCTGGCACCACACCTATCCGCCGGCCACCGACTTCATCGCCAAGAAGGCGGCGGAGTATACGGCCCAGCACCCCGACGTGACCATCAAGCTGCATGAGGATCCGCATGGCGACTACGAGGTCAAGCTGACCGCCGCCATCGCCGCCGGAAATCCGCCCGATATCATCAACGTTCTCGACTATTTGTTCCCGCAATATGCCTCCAAGGGCATTCTCGCGCCGGTCGATCCGGCCGCCTTCGGCCAGAAGTCGCAGGCCGATCTCGAAGCCCTCTACCAGCCGTCGGCGCTTTCGGGCCTTACCATCGACGGCAAGACCTATGGCGTGCCGGAAGAGTTCAACACGCTGGCGCTCTTCCTCAACAAGAAGCATTTCGCCGATATCGGTCTCGACGCCAACGATCCGGCCAACTGGCCGAAGACGTGGAACGACGTATTCGAGCTGTCGAAGAAGCTGCAGAAGAAGGACGAGTCCGGCAAGACGACCCGGCTCGGCTTCAACTGGGTCTGGAACCTCGATCCCTACTGGTACGCCCAGCAATATTGGCCGATCCTCGTCCAGTATGGCTGCGATGTGATCGGCGCGGATGGCAAGGCCGCCATCAACTCTCCGGCCTGCGTCCAGGCGTTCACCGAGACCTGGCAGCGCATGATCACCGACGGCACCGGCGGCCCGGAACTCGCCACCGTCAACCCGGTCAACGCGCTGCAGGATTTCAGCGAGGGACGCCAGTCGATGGCGATCGCGGGCATCTGGGCGCCGCCGCTTTATTCCGATGAGGTCAAGGCCGACTACGTCGTCGCCGCCCTGCCCCAGCGCGACGTGGCCAAGCCCGCGACGCTGCTGAACTCCTACGCGCTCGCCGTCACCTCCGGTTCGAAGAACCAGAAGGAAGCCTTCGAGTTCCTGCGCTTCCTGACCTCTGACAGCGACGGCTATCTCGCCGCCACCGGCTACGTGACCGGCCTGAAGGGCTGGGCCGATACCGACGTCGCCAAGCAGACGCGCGGCAGCGCCGTCTTCGCCGAAGGCCAGAAGCACGGCAGCTTCGTCTGGCGCTCGCCGACCTGGGCGCAGGAAGGCACGGCGATCAAGAACGCCATCGAGCAGTTCGCCCAGGGCGTTCCGGTCCAGGAGGCGCTCGATCAGGCCGCGGCCGAGATCGACCAGATCCGCGCCAACTGACGAAGGTCCTCCTCCGGACCTCAGGACCGGCGCGGCGCTCCCGGCCGCGCCGGTCCCCAACAGGATTGCTCTCCATGACGCGAACCGCCTCGGGACCGAGCCGCTATGGCCGTTGGGGTTTCCTCTTCTGCCTGCCCGCTCTTCTCTTCATCGCCATCTTCCAGCTCTACCCGGTGCTGTTCTCGTATTTCATCAGCCTGCACGAATACGATTTGCTTTCGCCGCCGCGCTATGTCGGCTTCAAGTATTACCTGGGGCTCGCCAGCGACAAGGCGTTCCTGCGCTCGCTCGGGATCACCATCACCTATGTCGTCTACACGGTCGTGCCGGTGCTCGGCATCGCGTTCTGGCTTGGATGGTCGCTGACCAAGCTCGGCCGCAGCCGGGGCGTCTGGCGCACGCTGATCTTCCTGCCTTCGGTGATGCCGCTCGTCTCCGTGGCGCTGACATGGAAGCTGCTGCTCAACGTCCAGGGTCCGGTCAATGACGGCCTCGGCTTCCTCGGCATGGCGCCGGTTTCCTGGCTGACCAGCAGCGCCATGGCGCCCTGGGCGCTGATCCTCGTCAGCTGGTGGCACGCAACCAGCTACTACACGATCATCTTCCTCGCCGGATTTCTCGCGATCCCGCGCGACCACTACGAGGCGGCGGCGCTGGACGGCGCGCGCGGCTGGTCGGTGCTGCGCCACATCACCCTGCCCTCGATGAAGCCGACCATCGCGCTCGTCGTGGTGCTGTCGACCGTCAACGGCCTCAAGACCTTCGCTTTCCAGCAGATCATGACCGATGGCGGCCCGGCCGGCTCGACCCAGATCCTAACGCTGCTGATCTACAAGACCTCGTTCAGCTTCCTGCAGATGGGCAAGGCCAGCACCTATTCGGTCGTGCTGTTCACCGGCATCCTGGTCATCAGCCTGCTGCAGATCTGGCTTCTGAGGGACCGTCACCGCCATGCATAGGTCCCTCGCCGAGCGCCTGCTCGCCATTGCCATCGTCGTCTTCGCGACGGTCCTGACGCTCTATCCGATCGTCTGGATGCTGGCGGCGTCGCTGAAGACCAATTCGGAGCTGTTCTCCGGCAGCCTCTTCGAGCTGGGCAGCGCCGGCCTCAGCAACTTCACCTCGTCGCTGAGCCAGCGCCCGTTCTTCCTCTATCTGTTCAACTCCGTGCTGGCCGCGCTGGTCTCGGTCATCGTCACGGTCGTGTTCGGCGCACTCGCCGGCTACAGCCTCGCCAAGTTCCAGTACCGCTTCTCCGGCGCCGTCGCGCTGATCGTGCTGGCCTCGATCATGATCCCGCTCGAGGCGATCGTGATCCCGCTGTTCCTCGAGGTGCATGCTTTCGGCTGGACCAATACCTACGCGGCGCTGCTGCTACCGACCGCCTTCAACGTCGTCGGCATCTTCGTCTTCCGCCAGGCGATGGTGGCGATTCCCGACGCCTATATCGAGGCGGCGCGGATCGACGGGGCCAGCGAGCCGCGCATCCTGTTCTCGGTGATCCTGCCAATGGTGGCGCCCAGCGCCGTCGTCGTCGCGATCCTGACCTTCAATTTGAGCTGGAACAGCTATCTCTGGCCGCTGATCGTCGCCAGCGACGATGGCCTGCGCACCTTGCCACTCGGCATGGCCGCGTTCCAGAGTGCCTTCAACACGCAGTACGGCCAGGTCATGGCCGTCTCCATCTTCGGCGCCGTTCCGACGACGCTCTTCTTCATCGCTTTCCAGCGCCATTTCATCGAAGGCGTTTCCGCCGCGGGGGTCAAATGAGGCTCGCAATCGATCTCGGCGGAACGCATCTGCGCCTGGCGCTCGGCGACGGCAGCGGCCCCTGGCGGCATGGCCACCGATCGCGCCGGCCGGACGGCATGACGCCGGAAGCCTTCGTCGCGGCGGTCGGCGACGTGCTCGCGGAATGGGGTGTCGATCGCGGCGAGGTCGAGGGCATCGGCGTCTCGGTCGCCGCCGTGGTCGGCGCCGGCGGCCACATCGTGCGGGCGGAAAACCTGCGCTGGTGGAATGCGCCGCTCGGCCGGCGGCTCGGCGCGGCGTTCGATCGCCCCGTCGTCGTCGAGACCGACGTCTATTGCGGCGCGCATTTCGAAGCGACCAGCGGCCATGCCCGCGCGGCCGGATCGGCGCTCTACATATCGGTCGGCACCGGCGTCGGCCATGCCTTCATCCTCAACGGCCAGGTCTGGCGTGGGGCCGTCGGCGGCGCCAATGCGCTCGGCCACATGGTGCTGCGGCCGGAAGGAATCCCCTGCTATTGCGGCCACCGCGGCTGCCTCTGCGCCACCGCCTCGGGCCTGGCCCAGTCTGCCGACCAGCCGCCACCGGGCGCGCTCGCCGATCTCGCCCAGGCGATCGCCGCGGCGCTGACCCTGCTCGAGCCCGAGATCGTCATCCTGACGGGCGGCGCGCTCAGCCAGCCCTGGTTCGATCTCGACCGCCTCCGCCGCCTTCTGCCGGAACTCACCTATCCCGGCATCGTCCAACCCGCACTCGTCATCAGCGACGTCCCCGACCCCAATCTCCGGGGCGCCGCACTGCTCTTGAAGGAAATCGCATGATCAGGGAAAGCGCAACGCATTGGATCGGCCGGGCCTACCGCGAAGGCTGGGCCGTCGGCATGTTCAACGCGCACCATCTCGAGGCGACGCAGGCGATCGCCACGGCGGCCGACCGCAACCGGGCGCCGGTCATGCTTTCCACGACGATGGGCGGCATCCAGCATGTCGGCCTCGACTATTTCGTCGCCATGGCCGCCGTCGCACGCAAGCGTTCGGCCGCCCCGCTGATCCTGCATCTCGACCATGGCGCCCACTATGAGATCGTGCGCGAATGCATTGAATCCGGCTTCGATTCCGTCATGATCGACGCATCGAGCGCGTCCTATGACGAGAATGTCGATCTCGTCCGCCGCGTCGTGTCGCTCGCCCGTCGCCACGGCGTCGGCGTCGAGGCGCAGATCGGCGAGACACTGGCCGAGGAAGGCGGCGAGGTCATCGAGCGCAAGACGACCGTCGAGGAGGCCGTGCAGTTCGTGAGGGATACCGGCATCGACTATCTCGCCATCTCGATCGGCAACACGCCGGGCCAGCTTGCCGACAACGCGCCGATCGACGTGCCGCTGGTCAAGGCGATCTCGGCCGCCGTCAACATGCCGCTCGTGCTGCATGGCGGCACCAGCGTGCCGCAGGCGACCGTGGCCCAGCTGATTGCCGCCGGCATCGCCAAGATCAACATCGACGCCGCCGTGAAGGGCGCGTTCCGCTCCACCTTCCAGCGCCATTACGGCGTCGACGATCCGATCGTCGATACCCGCGTACCGTTTGGCGAGGCCCGCAGCCTGGCCGTGGAAGCCGTCGCCGAGCGGATCCGGTGGTTCGGCGCCGAGAACCGGGCTGATTGACGTGAAACCCGGTGCGCCTCCCCTGGTCCTTCTTCTGGTCGGGCTGCCCGGTGCGGGCAAGACCACGCTCGCTCGCCGGCTCGCCCCGGCGATCGGCGCGGTGACGCTCAGCCGCGACGACATCCGTGATGCGATCTTCCCGGAGGCCCTGCTCGACTACAGCAGCGAGCAGAACCAGGTCGGCACGGACGCGCTGCTCGGCGTGCTCGACTATCTTCTGTTCCGGCCCAAGCCCGGCTTCATCCTCGTCGATGGCAAGCCGTTCTCGCGCAAGGCCGAAATCGAGACGGTGGCCAATCTGGTCGAGGCAAGCGGCGCGCGCCTGCTGATCCTGCATTGCGTGGCACCGGATGCCGTCATCGAGGGCCGGCTGCGGCGAGGGCTCGCCGACGAGCGCAATGTGCGTGCCCAGCGGGATCCCGAGAAGGCCGCGCGGATCCGGGCCGAGTTCGAGCCGATCGACCTGCCGCATGTCGTGGTCGATACCAGCTTGGACGAGAAGACAGTGCTGGATCTCTGCCTGAAGGCGATCGAAAACGTCGCCGGCGCCGAACCGGGCGTTTGATCGTCCACCTGAGACGTAAGAACGAAGAAGGCGGCGCTCGTGGCGCCGCCTTTCCATGAGGAGCGAAGCGAGCGCCGTTCAGCCGGGCCCGATATCGACGCCCTTTGTGTCGGGGTCGGGCAAGGAGCCGGTGCCGGGCGTCTTCTCCTTGTCGGTCAGATCCGGTCGCGCATGCGGCCCCTCGGGCGGCATCGGAGCCGGCTTTTTCGGCGTATCCTTGCTGGCAGATTTTTTGTCGTCCGACATGCGGCACTCCTGACGTTTCTCGGTAGCTTATCAATGCGCCGTGGGCCGCATCGTTGCGCTCGCCCGGAACGTCCCGCCAGTTGACGCGGGCCGATCCGACGGCGCCAGCCACGCGGATAGTCTTGCAACGCAGCATGAGAAATCGCCGCGCCGCGACATCAAAAGCGACCATGACGCAAAGAGCGACAAGATCCGCTTTCTCGCATTCCCCTCGTTGACAAGCTCTCCTCCGCTTCGTACCGTTCATTATATGGTACGGCTGTTCCAATATTGGAACAGAATGGAGGCGTACTTGAATGCGAGAAACAACCACCACGCCTGTACTTGAGGCGCGGCACATCACGCGCCATTTCGGCGCCGTCGTCGCCCTGGCCGACGCGTCGCTGACGCTCGGGCGCGGCGAAGTCCTGGGGCTGGTCGGCGACAATGGCGCCGGCAAGTCGACCTTCCTTAAGATCCTGTCCGGCGTGATCAGCGCATCGAGCGGCGAGATCTTCGCCGATGGCAAGCTCGTCCAGTTGAAGCGGGCGCAGGACGCCATGGATGCCGGCATCGAGACCGTCTACCAGGACCTGGCGCTGGTCGACACGATGAGCGCCTTCCAGAACGTCTATCTCGGACGCGAGGAACTCTCGTCCAATCCGCTGGCGCGGCTGTTCAATCTTGTCGACGACCGCAAGATGCGCAGCCGGGCGCGCGAGGTCCTCGACAAACTGGCGGTCAAGATCCCCTCGATCGACGTCAGCGTGAAGGGCATGTCCGGCGGGCAGCGCCAATGCCTCGCCATTGCACGCGCCCTGCTGTGGGGCCGGCGCATCGTCATCCTGGACGAGCCGACCGCCGCACTTGGCGTGCGCGAGACCGGTCAGGTACTCGATGTCATCCGCGACCTGCGCAATCACGACGTCAGTGTGATCGTCGTCAGCCACAACATGCAGCAGCTGATGAGCGTCGCCGACCGCATCACCGTGATGCGCCTCGGCCGTTCGATCGCCACGCGCAGCGTGCGCGACACGCAGGTATCGGAAATCGTCGGCCTCATCACCGGGGCGATCCCCGGCGATGCCGAAGCGGAGGCTGCCAAGCTCGCCATCCCCGCCTGAGACCGGATCAACCGGCCCGTGGCGGACCATCCAGACTGACCATTTCCTTAGGGAGGAAGCATGTTGCGCATTTCGAAACGCGTCATCGCAACGATGGCGCTCACGGTCCCGCTCGCCTTCGGCGTCGCCTGGTCCGCCAACGCCGCCGAGAAGTTCAAGCTCGGCATGGCCGTCGGCGGAAATACCTGCTGCGACTGGATGAAGGCCCAGGGCGATGTCGCCCGCGCCCTCGCCGAAAAGAACGGCTGGGACTACATCGAGCTCTCCAACAACAACGACCCCGCCATCGCGCTGAAGAACGCCAGGATCTTCGCGCAGGAGGGCGTCAACGCGATGATCCAGTTCAACGGCCAGCCGGCTTCCAACCCGGCGATCAGCCAGGCGATGAACGCCGCCAAGATCCCGGTCGTCACCTATGACATCGCCGATCCCGGCATGTATTTCGTCGGCATCGACAATCTCGCAGCCGGCGTCGCGGGTGGCGAGCAGCTCGGCAAGGTCATCAAGGAAAAATGGGCCTGCAACCCCGATCTCGTGGTCTCGGCCGAGGGCGCCGCCGCCGGCATCGTCAACGAGTGGCGCACGGGCGGCATGCGGACCGGCCTGAAAAAGATCTGCCCGGACATTCCGGCCGAGAAATGGGTCAGCTTCGAGAGCCAGGGCGACGCGGCCGTCGGCCTGCCGGCCGCGCGCGACCTGCTCGCCGCCCATCCCGACGCCAAGAAGATGGCGGTCGTCGGCCTCAATGACGGCGGCGTGCTGTCGCTGATCAACGCCGCCGAACAGCTCGGCCGCGCCGACGAGGTCATCGGCTGGGGCCAGGACGGCGCGTTCATCACCGGCGACAACGTCAATCCGCATCTCGCCGGCTCGGTGTTCTACTTCCTGGAAGGCTACGCCGTTTACGCCATCCGCGACGTGATCGCGCCGATCGCCGCCGGCAACATCCCGCCGTTGAAGGCCGCCGCCGACAATCCTGCATCGCGCGTCGAGCCCTGCCCGGTCAGCGCCGAGCAGGCCAAGGCGGTGCCGGCCATGGCCGAGCGGGTCGCCAAGCTGCTGGAAGCGCCGGCAGGCACGACCGCCTACTCGCTCTTCTGCCCGAACAAGTAGAACCGGGTTCGCCGATGTCCCTCGATCAACGCCTCGAAAGCCCGGCCCGGATACGATCGCCCGGGATGCGTTTGCAGGGCTGGGGCACCGGCCTCACGCTTCTGGCCGTGTGGCTGCTGCTGATCGCAGCCACCGGCCTCTACCGGCCCGATTTCCTGTCGCACCAGACCGTGCTGGCCGTCAGCTTCACCATGTCGATCGTCGGCGTGATGGCGATCGGCCAGGGTCTGGTCGCGATCTCGGGCGGCTTCCTCGACCTGAGCCAGCCGGCAGCGCTGATCGCGTCCAGCCTCGTGGCCGTCCGCCTGTCGGAGGCCGGCCTTCCCTTCGCCGTCGTCATCCTTGGTGCGGTGCTGACCGGCATGGCCTGGGGCTTCGCCAACGCCGTCATCATCGTCGGCGCCAAGCTCAATCCCGTCATCGTCACGCTCGCCACCAACTTCATCGGCCTCGCCGCGCTCTATTTCGCCTTCCAGCTGGCCGAAGTGCCGCTCGGCTCGGCGATCCACCAGTTTGGCCGGGCCAAGCTCTTCGGCCTGCCCGCGATCTGGTGGCCGATGCTGGCGCTCGTGCTGGTCGTCGGCTTCCTGATCCCGCGCACCCGCTATGGCCGCCGCGCCATCGCGGTCGGCGGCAACCGGATGGCGGCGCGCGCCCGCGGCATCTCGCTGAAGGCGACCCGCTTCGCCATCTTCACGGCGGCGGGCGGCTTCGTCGGCTTTGCCGGCGTACTGTTCTGCGCCACCAGCGGCCCGTTCAATCCGAGCTCGGCCAATGCGCTGCAATTGAACGTCATCGCCGGCGTCATCCTGGCCGGCATCTCGCTTTCCGGCGGACGCGGCAATTTCTGGCTGCTGCTTTTGAGCGTCGGCTTCCTCTCGACCATCCCGACGGCGCTCGTCTTCTTCGGTCTGAGCTCCGACACCCAATCGATCTTCCAGGGCCTGATCCTGATCTCGGCGGTCGCCTTCGATGGCTACCGCGCGCGGAGGGGAACTCCATGACCGACGCCACCGCCCCGCGCAACGCGCCGGCACCGTATATCGTGCCGCACCGTCCGTGGCGCGACCTGCTGACTGGCCCGGTGGCCAGCATCGCCTTCACGGTGATCGTCGTGGTCGCGGTCGGCCTGATATGGATCGGACCGCGCTTCCTCGCCTTCGGCAATGTCGGCATCATGGGCGCCTTCCTCATCGTGCCGCTGGTGGTCGGTGCCTGCGCCGGCTTCGCCCTGCTCTCCGGCGTCGTCGATCTCTCGATCGGCTCGATGGTCGGCTTTTCCTCGGCGCTGTTCGCGCTGTTGCTGACGCTCGCCTGGAACCCGTGGGCGGCCGCGGCCGTGACGCTCGCCGCCTGCCTCGGCTTCGGCGCCATCAACGCCATCGCCATCGTCGGCTTCGGCGCCGAGGCGATCGCCGCGACGCTGGGCATGCTGGTGGCGCTGCGCGGCATCACCTGGGTGCTGCTCGGACCGCAGGGCGCGATCTTTTCGTTCCATCCCGGCCTTTCCGACCTGGTCAACCAGACCCTGTTCGGCCTGCCGCTGTTCTTCCTGGTCGCGATCGGCTTCACCGTGATCGCCGCCATCGTCGTCGCCAGGACGCGCTTCGGCCGGCATGTGCAGGCGGTCGGCGGCGACGACAAGGCCGCCGCGCGCGCCGGCATTCCGGTCAAGCGGATCCGCGTCGCGGCGCTGCTGCTCTCGGCGTTCGGCGCCGGGCTTGGCGGCATCGTCTTCACGGCGCAGCTCGGCAGCGCCGCCCGCGCCACCGGCTTCGGCCTCGAATTCCAGGTCTATGCCGCGCTGATGATCGGCGGCTACTCGATCCTGCGCGGTGGCGTGGGCAACCCGATCGGCGGCGCGCTCGGCCTGCTCGCCGTTGCCGGCGTCTCCAACATTCTCGATCTCAAGGCGGTCAGCCCCTACTACGTCAACATCATCGTCGGCCTGCTGCTGCTCGCGGCCGTGCTGCTCGACCGGATGCGCGGGGGCGACGCCTATGAATAGACCCTCGCCTTCATCTCGCGCCCTTTCGCCTGCCAGAGGACTGCATCCGTGAAAATCACCGATATCAAGATCAAGACGTTCAAGACCTGGGCCGACCGCTGGGACGTGGGCCACGCTCTGCCCGTCCCCAAGGCCGACCTGATGCAGACCGTGCTGGCGATCGACACCGACGAGGGCGTCACCGGCTATTATTTCGGCGGCGGCTCGCATGGAGATGCCGAGGGGCTGAACGTCGTCGACCAGCAGATGATCCGCGGCCGCATCCTGCCGCTGCTGCGCGGCCAGGATCCGCTCGACCGCGAGATGGTGTGGAAATGGCTCTGGGTCGCCAACATCCCGGAAAACGTCGCGAGCGTCATCGACAATGCGCTGTGGGATCTCGCGGGCCGCGCCTTCAACACGCCGGTCTACAAGCTGATGGGCGGCGCAGGCCGCGAGAAGGTCAAGGCCTATGCCTCGACCTATCCGAATATCGGCGTGCCGCGCGTCTATGCCGAGCACGCGCTCGCCTGCAAGGAGGAAGGCTACCAGGCCTACAAGATCCACCCGCATTATTTCTGGAACCCGGAGACCGGCCAGCCGACGCCCGGACGCCCCTCCAACATCAAGGCGGATATCGAGACCTGCCATCTCGTTCGCGAGGCGGTCGGCCCGGACTATGTGCTGATGTTCGACCCCTGGGGCACCTACATGACCATGGAGGAGGCGATCCAGGTCGGCCGCGAGCTGGAGAAGCTGAACTTCTACTGGTACGAGCACCCGATGCCGGAATACCGGGTCGAAAGCTATGTCCGCCTGTCGCGCGAGCTGTCGATCCCGATCCTGTCGCCGGAGATCGTCGCCGGCGGCGTGTTCAGCCGCGCCGAATGGATCCTGCGCGGCGCCGGCGACATGAGCCGCATCGACGTCGTGCGCGGCGGCATCACCGGCGCCCGCAAGACGGCCATCGTCGCCGAGGCCTATGGCCTGCGCTGCGAGATGCACATGGCCGGCTGGGGCAACCTCCAGGTACTCGGCGCTACCTCGGAAGACACCTCCGAATATTACGAGAAGGGCCTGCTGGCCCCCGGCGTCGACTATGACGCGCCGCATCCGTACCTGAAAAATACCTGCGACCGGATCGACAGCGAGGGCTATGTCCACATGCCCAAGGGTCCCGGCATGGGCTACGAGATCGAGTGGGATTACATCGACGACAATCTGATCGACCCGTTGGCGCTCGAAAAGAAGTTCTGGTAGCCGCGATGTCGAGCATCCGCCGATCCGTGCAGGTGATGGAACTGCTGGCGCGCAAGAGCCCGCTCGGCGTGCGCGCCGTCGCCACCCAGCTCAGCCTGCCGCTCGGATCGGTGCATCGCCTCCTGCTCGATCTCGAGCAGGAGGGCATCGCCGAGCGCACGCCCGGCGGCGAATGGGAGCTGTCGTTCCGCCTGCTGGAAATCTGCGGCCTGCAGTTGGAGCGGATCGCCCTGCCGGCGCTCTCCCGTCCGTTTGCCGAGAAGATCGCCGAAACGACGGGCGAGACGGTCAACATCAACGCATTGAGCGGCAAGCATGGTGTGTGCATCGACAAGGTGCGCGGCAATGACGGCATGCAGCTCGACATGCGGATCGGCGCGCGCGGCTCGCTTCATTGCGGCGGCGCCGGCAAGGCGATGCTCGCCTTCATGAGCGAGGCCGAACAGCGCGAGGTGCTCGACGGTGCCCTTCCCGCCTATACCGCGAAGACGATCACCGATGCCGGTGTGCTGGAGGCGGAACTGAAGCGCATCCGCCATCGCGGCTATTCGATCGACGACCAGGAAGTGGTGCTCGGCGTCTACTGCGTTTCGGTGCCGATCTTCGACGCCATGGCGCGACCGGTCGGGGCCATGAGCATCACCGGACCGTCGCCCAAGAAGCCCGGCCCCGAAATCCTGCCGCTGGTCGCGATGCTGAACGAGGCCTGCGGCCATGTCAGCCGCCGCCTGGGCTTTCGCGGCACCTGGCCGGCCGCCGCCGGCGAAGCGAAACAGTGAGGGGCGGACATGCGGGTCGCATGGGTGATGAAGCTGAAGCCAGGCCATGAGGCGATCTACAAGCAGAAGCACGACGAGATCTGGCCGGAAATGCTGGCCAACATGGAGCGCGACGGCATCCGCAACTTCTCGATCTATCGCTACGGGCTGCTGCTCTTCGCCTATCTCGAACGCGATCACGAGCCGCCACCCGGCGCGCCGCACGACCCGGTCACGCTGCGCTGGTGGAAGATGATGGAGCCCTACATGGAATACAATGACGACGGCACGCCCTGGCAGGCGCCCCTCGAAGAAATGTTCCACAAATCCTAGGGCGTTCCCGCGAACCGATACCGCTTCGCACGAAGACGCGCCCCAGACCCAGACAAGCATTCATTCCGAAGAGCCGAGAAGAACATCATGTCCCTCCCCGCGCTGCACGGCGTCGTGCCGATCCTGGTTACGCCGTTCCATGACGACGGCCGGATCGACGAGGAAAGCCTCGCCAACCTGGTCGAGTTCAACATCGCAGCCGGTGTGCATGGGCTCGGCGTCGCGCTGGGCAGCGAGGTGTTCAAGTTCAACGAGGCCGAGCGCGCCCGGGTGACGCGCGTGGTGATCGACGCAGCAGCCAAGCGCGTGCCGATCGTCATCAATTCCGGCGCCTCCGGCACGGATCTCGCCGTGTTCTATTCGAAGGCGGCGGAGGCCGCGGGGGCCGACATGCTGATGGTGATTCCGCCCTCCTTCATGCCGATCAGCGCCGAGGAGATCTTCGACTACTACAAGGCGATCGATGCCGCCGTCGGCATCCCTGTTATCCTGCAGGACGTGCCGCAGGCGCCGATATCGCCCGGCCTGGCGCTGAAGATCGCGGCCGAATGCCCGAACGTGCGCTACATCAAGGTCGAGACCCTGCCGGTCACCAGCAAGGTCGCCGCCATGTCGCAGCAGGCCGGCGACCACCTGACCATCTTCGGCGGCGCCGGCGGCAGCTATTTCATCGAGGAACTGCGGCGCGGGGCCTTGGGAACCATGCCGTTCTGCAGCCAGCCGGCGGATTTCGTCGCCGTCTGGGACGCGTTCCGCCAGGGCGACGAGGCCAGGGCACGCCAGCACTTCGACGCGACGATCATGGCGATCAACCGCCTCGCCATACAGGGCGGCGACATCTTCTATTTCATTCACAAGCAGATCCTGGTCCGCCGCGGCGTCATCCGCACCGCCTTCGTCCGTAGCCCGACGACGACCATCGACCCGATCACGGCGCGCGAGATCGAGGAGTTGATCGCACAGATCGTGCCGACCGCCATGCCCTTCGGCCGGCTCGCGGCCTGAATCATGGATCCGTTTGCACGGCGCACGCTCGGGCGCACTCCCCTCCGCCTGCCGCAACTCGGCTTCGGCGGCGCGCCGTTCGGCAACCTCTTCACCATCGTCAGCGACGACGAGGCCGAGGCGACGCTGCAGGCCGGCTGGGACGCGGGCTTGCGCTATTTCGATACCTCGCCCTGGTACGGACGGGGGCTCTCCGAGCACCGCATCGGCCGCTTCCTGCGCCGGCAGGCGCGTGGGGAATTCTGGCTTACCACCAAGGTCGGCCGTGTCTTTACCGCCCCCGCCGACCCCGACGCTTTCGCTGCCAGTAAGCGCGACTGGCCGAACGGGCTGCATTTCGAGCACCGCCACGACTACAGCTATGACGGCGTCCTGCGCGCTTATGAGGACAGCCTGCAGCGGCTCGGGCTCGACCGCGTCGATGCGCTGCTGATCCACGATCTCGACCTCGCCAATCTCGGTTCCGAGGCGCTGGTATCCGCCCATCTGACGCAGCTTGCGACCGGCGGCATGCGGGCCTTGCAGGAGTTGAAGGCGGCCGGCCGCATCGGCGCCATCGGCGCCGGCATCAACCGGCTCGGCACGATTCCGCGCTTCCTGGAATTGCTCGACCTCGACTTCTTACTGGTCGCCCTGCCCTATACGCTCGCCGAGCAGCCGGTGCTCGACCACGAATTCCCGCTCTGCGAAGAGCGCGGCGTCGGCATCGTCATCGGCGGCGTCTTCGCCTCCGGCATCCTGGCGACCGGCGTCGTTCCCGGCGCGACCTACAATTACCACCCGCCGACGCCGGCCGAGGCCGCGCATGTGCGCGGAATCGAGGCCGTCTGCTCCCGCCACAGCGTGCCGCTCGCCGCCGCCGCGCTGCAGTTTCCGCTGCACCATCCCCTCGTCGCGTCGGTGATCCCCGGCGGCTTCCGCCCGGATCACGTCACCCGCAACATCGCCTCGATGCAGCACCCCATCCCCGACGCGCTCTGGGCCGAGTTGAAGCATGAGGGCCTGCTGCGAGCCGATGCGCCGACGCCCTGAGGCAAACCGAAAAAGAGAGCCGCCGATGCCCGCCTTTCCGATCGTCGACACCCATCTGCATCTCTGGGATCCGGCCCGCCTCGACTACGCCTGGATCCAGGGCAACCCGCTGTTCGACCGGCCCTATCACGTCGAGGACTACGCCCGCGATCTGGGATCGGTCGCGGTCGAGGCGATGGTGTTCCTCGAATGCTTCGCCGATTTCGACGCCGAGCGCGGGCAATATCTGGAGGAAGTCCGCTTCGTCGAGGACGAGGCAAGGCGCGATCCGCGCCTGACGGCGATCGTGCCGATGGCGCCGCTCGAACGCGGCGCGGGGGTAGAGCCGATCCTGGCCGAGATGGCCGAGACGCATCCGATGGTGAAGGGCATCCGCCGGATCGTCGAGTTCGACGCCGATCCCCGTGCGCTGACCTTGAGCCCGGACTTCATCACCGGCGTGAATTTGCTCGACCGGTTCGGCATGCATTTCGAGATCAACGTCAACTACACCCAGATGGACATCGTCCGCGACTTCGTGAGGCATGTCCCGGATGTGCCGCTGATCCTCGATCACTGCGGCAAGCCCGGCATCCGGGCCGGCGCGATCGAACAGTACCGCGCCGACATCGCCGAACTGGCACGCCACCCCAATCTCTGGATCAAGCTCTCCGACCTGCCGGTCGAAGCCGACCACCGAAGCTGGACCGAGGCGGATCTCCGTCCCTTCATCGCGGCGACGATCGAGACCTTCGGCCTCGACCGGGTGATCTATGCCGGCGACTATCCCGTCTGCCTGCAGGCAACCACCCTGCCCCGCTGGGTCGAGGTGCTGGACCGAGCCTTTGCCGATCTCGGCCTTTCGGAAGCCGACACGCGAAAAATCTATCGCGACAACGCCAACGCCTTCTATCGGTTGGGCCTGTAGGCCTTCCTTGCCGGATTGCGCCCGGCTGGAGCTCAGTGGCTCATCAGGCAGGCCACGGTGGCGGTTTCCAGCATGCCGCGCGTCGTTCCGCCAAATACCCATTCCCGCGCGCGGGCCCGGCCATAGCCGCCCATGACGACGAGATCGGCGTCCTGCTCCCCGGCAAAGTTGCAGATCCGGGTGGCGGAAGGCTCCGAGTTCTCCCCGAGCGCAACAGAGGTGGCGGCGATGCCGTGCCGCCCCAGGAAGGCGACGACGTCCTCCGCGCCCCGCCGCCATCGCGACTCGCTTTCCGGCGACGGCATGGTCAGGATCGAGACACGGCTCGCCCGCCGCAGGAAGGGCAGCGCGTCGGTGACGCTGCGGCGCGATTCCCGCGTGTCCTTCCAGGCGACGACGATGTTCTTGCCAGTCGGAGCCTGCGTATCCGGCGGGAGCAGCAGGATCGGCCGCCCGGCGCGAATGAGCACATCGCCCGGCTCGACCGAATTATTGGGCGCGCTCGCCCCGCGCCGCCCCAACACGATGAGATCGGCCCGACGCGACTGCTCGGCGATGAAGCCGGCCGGATAGGTCATGGCCGAACACCATTCCATCCGCGCGGCGCTGCGATCGGCAGCATTGCGGAACAGCCTCTCGGCGCTCCTCAGCCCCGTCTCCGCCGTGTCGCGCTGCAACAGCGAGTATTCACCGACCATGGCGCCGACCGTGAGCGGGTCGAGCAACGACGCCTCGGAGGCGCAGGCCGCGATGCCGATCAGCGTCGCATCGAAACGCTCGGCAAGATTGCAGGCAGCGTCCACCCTTGCGGCAGCCGACCTCGTATCATCGATATGAACCATCAATGTCCCGATAGACATCGTCACTCCATCC
Organism: Kaistia defluvii; assembly: GCF_026343955.1. Classification (GTDB taxonomy): domain Bacteria; phylum Pseudomonadota; class Alphaproteobacteria; order Rhizobiales; family Kaistiaceae; genus Kaistia; species Kaistia defluvii. The sequence continues at coordinate 15,176 of NZ_JAPKNI010000008.1, read as the reverse complement.
ATTGCTCCAGCCCAGCCAGTCCTGTCACGCCGGTCGATGGGCGACCTTGCGCCAGATCAAGGGACAGGCCGAAAGGCGCAGCGCCACCCGAATGCCGCAGGGGGAGCCTCGCCCGGCGTGTTTACGAGGCCATAAAGGCCCCGCGCGGTGCCCGGCGGTCACCGCTTGTAGTGCATTAATGATAGCGCTAACCTGACATCGGCCCCAATCGGCGAAAATGGCCTCGCCGGTTAACAAGAGGCTAACAAGAAGCGCTGTTAGAGGACGACAATGGCCCGCTATTTCGAAGATTTTCACGAGGGGGATGAGCTCTGGTCGCCCGGCCGGACCATCACCGAATCCGACGTCATGGCCTTTGCCGGACTCTCGGGCGACTACAACCCCGCCCATACCGACTACCAGTTCGCGTCCAAGGGACCGTTCGGCAAGCCGATCGCGCATGGATTGCTGGCGCTGATCGTCTCGGCCGGCCTCGCCGACCGGGATGGTGGGCTCGACGGCACCGCCGTGGCCTTGCTTGGCGTCAACTGGCAGTTCAAGAAGCCGGTATTCTTCGGCGACACGATCCGCCTGAAGCTGACCGTCGGCAGCACGCGCCGGACCAGCAAGGGCGATCGCGGCGTCATCGTGCGCGATATCGCCGTCTACAATCAGAATGACGAAATCGTGCAGCTGGGCGCGTTCACCACCATGGTCCTGGCGCGGCCGGCCTGACACTGACGGGAGGAAACAATGACCAACGAGCCATTCGAATTCGTCGACGCCCACCACCATTTGTGGGACCTGAAGAGCGGGATCCGCTACGGCTGGCTGACCGACAAGCCCTTCGTCGGCCACCCCTCGGGCGACTATTCCGCCATCATGAAGGACTATCTGGTCACCGACCTGCAGCGCGAAGGCGCGCCGGTCAACCTGATCAAGTCCGTGCATATCGAAACCGCCGATGGAGAGGTCGATACGGTCCGCGAGACCGAGTGGCTGCAGAAGGTCGCCGACGAACACGGCATGCCGAACGGCATCATCGCGCGGGTCGATCTCGCCGCCGACAATGCGGCCTCGGAATTGGACCGGCACCGTCAATACGCCAATTTCCGCGGCGTGCGCATGCTCTCCTTCATCGGCCTCGATTTCCTCGATGACCCGGCTTTCCGTCGCGGCTTCAACGAATTGCAGAAGCGCGACCTGATCTACGACATGGATGCCGGCTGGCCGCAGATGGGCAAGGCGTTTGATCTAGCCCGCGATTTTCCGCGCTCGACCATCATCCTCGGCCATTGCGGATTTCCGAAGCAGCGCACGGTTCCCTATTTCAACGAGTGGCGCAAAGGCATCCAGCATCTCGCCAAGGCGCCCAACGTCGCCTGCAAGCTGTCCGGGCTTGCCATGGTCGATCATGAGTGGACGGTGGAGACGATCCGCCCCTGGATCGAGGTCTGCATCGAGGCCTTCGGCCCGTCGCGCTGCATGTTCGGCACCAACTGGCCGCTGGATGGCCTGTTCAGCGACTACCCGACGGTGGTCAACGCCTATCGCGAGATCGTATCCGGCTATTCGGCCGACGAGCAGCGCCAGCTTTTCCGCACCACGGCCGAAGGCTGGTACCGGATCTAGCGCATGTCCAAGGAATAGTGGATCGCCGCTATCCCTTGGAGATAAATGAAAAGGTCGCGGCGGCGTCAGGCGCTGCCGCGACGGATCAACTGGTGCTGGAGCACGACGCTGGCGGGTTTGTCGTCGCCATCAAGTCGCGCCAGCAGCAGTTCGGCCGAGGCGCGCCCCATCACGTCGGGCTGGATCTTCACCGTGGTGAGCGCCGGCGTCACCAGCGAGGCGAGGTCGAAATCGCCGAAGCCGCAGATCGCCAGTTGCTCCGGTACCCGCAGGCCGCGCCGGTTGCATTCGAGCAGCGCCGCGAGCGCCAGGCTATCGGCCGAGAAGAAAATCGCATCCGTCATCGGCGCCTTCTGCAGCACCTGGTCGAGGCCGCTGATGCCGTCCTGGGTGCTCATCGGCAGCACCAGTTCGATCCGGAGCGGCGGCGGCAGGTCCGCCTCCTCCAGCGCTTTCGAGAGGCCGATGAAACGGCCGTTCGCGCGCGAATCCTGGTGCGCGGCACCGCCGACAAAAGCGATGCGGCGCGAGCCGCGGGCCGCCAGCAGCGAGCCGACGTCATGGCCGGCCGCGATGTTGGAGAAGCCGGCAGCGCAATCGAGCGGCGCGGTGTCGGTATCCCAGGTCTCGACCACCGGCACACCGCTCTGGCGCATCAGGTCCATGGCGCGCGGCGTGTGATGCAGGCCGGTCAGGATGAAGCCCATCGGCCGCCGTTCCAGCAGAGTCTGGATGATCTGCTCCTCGCGCACGGCCGAATACTCGCTATTGCCGATGACCACCGAGATGCCGCGCATCTCCAGCGTGTCGATCGTCGCCTTGACCTGGGCCGAGAAGGCCGAACTCGACAGGGTCGGGATGATGACGGCCACGACGCGGCTGCTGTTGGAGGCCAGGTTCCGCGCCGCCTCGTTGGGAATGTAGTTCAGCTCGCGAATCGCGTCGTGCACGCGCTTGCGGGTTTCCTCCGTCACCATCTCCGGCCGGCCGATGACGCGGGAAACGGTCTGGGCCGAGACTCCGGCCCGGCTGGCGACGTCCGACATCGTGACGACACCCGCCCCGGCTGGAGCATTTCCAAATCGTCTCCGACGCATTGACAGCCTCCCATGTTGGCGCTAACAAATATACCGACTTGTTAGCGCTATCACAACGATCAACACAGCCGCCATATTTCAATTGGCGAAAAAATTCGAGCGGGAGAGGCAATGAGCCAGGAAAAGCGGAACAAGGCCCAGATCCTTTCGGGCTACCGCGTGCTGGACTGCACGGTTGCGATGTCGGGTCCGTTCGCGGCCCAGCGCATGGGCGACATCGGCGCTGACGTGATCAAGATCGAGCCGGTCGAGGGCGAGTGGCAGCGGCGCATGCCGGCGGGCGGCGGAAATCGCAAGATCAACGCCTCGTTCCTGTCGCTGAACCGCAACAAGCGCAGCCTGGCGATCAATCTGAAGGCTCCGGAAGGCCAGGCCGCCCTGCACAAGCTGGTCAAGGACGCCGACGTCTTCATGCAGAACTATCGCCCGCATGTGGCGAAGAAGCTGGGCGTCGACTACGACACGCTGAAGGCGATCAACCCGCGCCTGATCTATGTCTCGATCTCCGGCTATGGCGCCGAGGGCCCCTATTCTGCCCGGCCCGGCCAGGACCTGTTGCTGCAGGCGCTCTCCGGCGCGATGTATTCGACCGGCCAGGCGGACGGACCGCCCCAGCCGATCGGCCAGTATGTCGTCGACGCGACCACCGCCTATGCCGCCTTCGAAGGCGCGCTGGCCGCGCTGCTGCACCGCGAGCGCACCGGCGAGGGCCAGCTCGTCGAGGTCAACATGCTCGACGCGGCCATCTCCTTCCAGATGCAGGAGCTTTCCGTCTTCACCATCGACGGCAAGCCGCAGAAGCGCACGCAGGAGCCGCACGGCCACGTTTATATCCGAGCGCCCTATGGCGTGTTCGCGACACAGGACGGCTATGTCGCCCTCGCCTTCCCGCAACTCGCCAAGCTCGGCGAACTGTTCGACGAGCCCGCCTTCCTGGCGATGAATGACGACGTCGATCCGTTCGAGCAGCGCGACCTGATCCACCAGCTGGTGGCCAAGCACAGCGCGAAGTGGAAGCAGGCCGACTTGATCGAGGCGATGCTGGCGCTTGGCCTCTGGGCCGGCCCGGTCAACGATTTCGCCAAGACGGTCGAGGATCCGCAGGTGAAGTTCAATGGTAGCTTCGTCGAATACGAACATCACTCCGAGGGCCATCTGAAGACCCCCGGTTTTCCCATCCGCTTCAGCAAGACCCCGTCGACGGTGGAGAGAGGCGCGCCGCTGGTCGGCGAGCATAGTCGCGAGGTCCTTGGTGCCGCGGGTTTCGAGGCTGAGGAGATCGACCGTCTGATCTCGGAAGGCGTTATCGGCGCGCCCTAGGCGCGCGAGGAAGGGCGGCGAATGCCGCCGTCGATGAGGGAGGATACCATGACCTATACCAAGCGTCAGTTCATCGCTCTGGCAGGCGCGTTCGGCCTGCTGGCTTCTGTCGCGATGCCGGCGGCGCAGGCCGCAGGCAAGCAGATCGTCTATCTTTCGGCCGGGCTCGACGCGCCTTTCTGGCGTTATGTGTCGAAGGGCGTCGAGGCGGCGGCGAAGGAGCACGGCTACGACTTCGTCGCGCTCGATTCCCGCAACAATACCCAGACGCAGCTGCAGAATACGCAGGATGCGATCGTCAAGGGCGCGACCGGCATCGTCCTGTCGCCCACCGACTCCTCGACCGCACCGGCCGTTCTCGGTCTCGCCCAGAAGGCGAACATCCCGGTAAGCTTCGCCGGCATCGGCACGACTTCGGGCGAATACGTCACCTTCGTCACGTCGAATGACGAGGCGGGCGCCTATGACGTCGGCAAGGCGCTTGCCAAGGCGTTTGAAGCCAAGGGCTGGAAGAATGCCGAAGTCGGCATGGTCACCATCTCCCAGGCCCGCCAGAACGGCGTCAAGCGGACCAACGGCTTCGTCAAGGCGATGGAAGAAGCCGGCCACAAGATCGTAGCCCGCAACGAGATGCAGACCTACACGGCCGACGAAACCTATCGTTTCGTGCAAGACATGCTGACGGCGCATCCCGAAATGCGCGGCATCTTCGTCCAGACGGATTCCCCGACGCTGGGCGCCAAGCGCGCCGTCGACGCGATGCGTCGCGGTGGCGAGACCCTGATCGCCGCCTTCGACGGCGTGCCGGAATTCCTGCCCATGATCGAAGGCGGCTCGATCGTCGCCAGCGGCATGCAGCAGCCCTACCTGATGGGCAAGACGGCGGGCGAAAGCGTCATCGCCAAGCTCGAAGGCGGCAAGACGGAGAAGGAAGTCGTGCTTCCGATCCTGACGGTCAGCAAGGACAACCTCGCGACCATTCTGCCGGATATCAAGCTGACGGTTTTCGCCGGCGAACTGAAGTAATCGGCCGGTCGGCGGCCTTGCGCCGCCGGCCCGTCCGTCCGCCCTGCCCGATACGGCAATGGGCCAAGCCATTTCATGAAATCAACACCCTGCGAGCCGGGCCGCATCGTTGCGCGCCGCCTCGTGGACCAACGGATACGGAATCGTCCGCACGCTGAGCTGCGACGATGCGAGGGAGATAGGATGATGACGAACGTCGCAACGGGCAGCCCCGCGCAGGGTGGACTGGTACAATCGGCGCGAGGGCTGCTGCTGACCCGGGAGGCCGGTGTCTTCGGGGCATTGCTGGCGCTCTGCATCGTCTTCGCCATCGCGAGTCCCGTGTTCCTGACGGGCCAGAATATCCTCAACCTGCTGCGCCAGATCTCACTGCTCGGCGTGCTGGCGATCGGCGCCACCTATGTCCTGATCATCTCCGAGGTCGATCTCTCGGTCGGCTCGCTCTATGGCTTCGCCGGCATGGTCGGCGGCCTGCTGATCGTCAGTGGCGTGCCGGAAGTCGCCGCGATCCTGATCACGCTGACGCTGGGCCTCGCGATCGGCGCGATGAACGGCGCCATCACGGTCGCGGGACGCATCCCCTCCTTCATCACCACGCTTGGCACGCTCTATCTGATCCGCGGCGCCACGCTGGTGATGAGCAACGGCATGCCGGTTTCCCTGCCGCACGGCCAGGGCGCCGCCCCGATCCTCACCGGGCTGGCTCAGGGAAGCCTGTTTGGCAACCTGTCGAACCAGGTGCTGGTCCTGATCGTCGTCGCCGTGCTCGGCTTCTTCCTGCTGCACAAGACGACCTTCGGCTTCCACATCTTCGCCGTCGGTGGCAATGACCGCGCCGCCCGCATCGTCGGCGTGCCGGTTTCGCGCACCAAGATCATCGCCTTCGCGATCGCCGGCCTGCTCGCATCCTTCGCCGGCATCATCAATTTCGGATTTCTCGAAAACGTCCAGCCCGTCACGGGCATCGGCCTGGAGCTGGATGTCATCGCCGCGGTCATCATCGGTGGCACGCGGCTTGGAGGCGGCGAGGGTTCCATCCCCGGAACCCTGCTCGGTGTGCTGCTGATCGGCGTCGTACGCAACGGCCTTATCCTGCTGGGTGTGACGCCCTTCTGGCAAACCACGCTGATCGGAGCGGTCGTGCTGACCGCGGCGCTGATCGGCGGACTGACGTCGAAGAAATAGCCATTCGACCCATCAACTGAACGAACTTCATCTGGGAGGATACCACCATGCTACGCGCAACACTCTTTGCGGGCCTCGCGACCCTCGCGCTGCTCGTGCCGGCCGCGGCCGCCGACTTCACGCTGTCGCCGGCGATCAAAGCCCGCGCGGCCGCCAAGGAACAGCCGACCTTCGTCGTCTCCTATCATGACCCCGCGCTCTCGGTCGCCGTGCCGATGCGCAACGGTGTCGAGGCTGCCGGCAAGGAATTCAACGTCAACGCGCTGTTCACCGGCCCGGTTGGCGGCGGCGCCGAGAAGCAGGTTGCCGAGCTCGAGAACTGGATCACCAAGGGCGTCGACGGCCTCGCCGTCTCGTCCTCCTCGACCGACGCGCTCGCGCCGGTGATCAACAAGGCGCTCGCCGCCGGCATCCCGGTCGTCACCTTCAACACCGACAATCCGGCTTCGCAGCGCCTGACCTTCGTCGGCCAGGACCTCGTTTATTCCGGCGTCGTCATGGGCGAGACGCTGGTCAAGGAAATGGGCGAAAAGGGCAAGATCCTGATCTTCACGGTCGACGCCGCTGCCCAGTGGTCGAAGGATCGCGAGAACGGCGCCCGCCAGGCGCTCGCCAAGCACCCCGGCATCACCATCGCCAGCCTGGTGAACACGACCAACGAGCCGCAGCAGATCTACGCCGCGATCGAGAACGCCGTTCTGGCCAATCCGGATATCACCGGCATCATCTCGCTCGATTGCTGCTCGTTCCCCGCGATCGGCCAGTATCTCGAGCGCAACGGCATGGCCGGCAAGATCCCGGTCGTCGGTTCCGACCTGCTGCCGCAGACGCGTGAACTGATCATTTCGGGCGCGCTGACCTCGACCATCACGCAGAACCCGCAGCGCCAGGGCCACGACGCCGTGCTCGTGCTCAACCAGATCTATGCCGAAGGCAAGATGCCTCCGAGCCACACCGACACTGGCGTCGAAGTCATCGACAAGTCCAACGTCGAAAAGCACCAGGCCGAGTAAGGCCCGCTGCCTTTCTGCCCTGCCAATTGATCCAGAACGAGAGTATTCGCCGATGACTTCGATGCTTCAGCTTCGCGACCTGGGAAAATCCTTCGGGAGCTTCTGGGCGCTGCGCAATGTCAGCATTGAGTTCAAGCAGGGCGAGGTTCATGCACTCGTCGGAGAGAACGGCGCGGGCAAGTCGACGCTGATCAAGCTGATCGCCGGCGTCTACCAGCCAAGCGAGGGGGCCATCATCGGCCCCCTCGGCACCGAACTGAAGATGAAGACGCCGCGCGATGCGCTCTCCTGCGGCATCGGCGTCGTGCACCAGGAACTCGACCTGTTCGACAATCTGACGGTGGCCGAGAACATCGCGCTCGGCATCGACGACAGCGGCTTCGTCAAGCCGTCCAAGGACAAGATGGCGGCGCGGGCGCGCAAGGCGCTCGACGAACTCCAGGAACAGAAAATCCTTCCCTCGATGCGAGTCGGCGACATTTCCTCGTCCGACAAGCAGCTGGTTGCCGTCGCCAAGGTGCTGACCTGGGACGCGAAGGTAATCATCTTCGACGAGCCGACCTCGGCGCTGAACGCGGCCGAAGCCGCCCGCCTGCTGGAGCGCATCCGCCACCTGCGCTCGGTCGGCGTCACCGTGATCTATGTCTCGCACAAGCTCGGCGAGATCTTCTCGATCGCCGACCGCATTTCGGTCATTCGCGACGGCACGTTGATCACCACCCGTCCGGTTGCCGAGTTCGACCATGAGAAAGTGGTCGACGCGATGCTGGGCCGCCAGCCGGCCGAGATCTTCCCGGTCCAGGTCAAGCCGCGTCCGACCAAGGAAGTTCTGCTCGACGTCGCCGACGTGCATGGCCGCGAACTGGCTGGTGCCTCGCTGAAGGTGCGCGCCGGCGAGATCGTCGCCCTGGCCGGCCTGCCGGATTCCGGCCCCTCCTCGCTGCTGCGCCACATCTTCGGCATGGACCACGCCACCTCGGGCACGATCTCGATTTCGGGGCGGCCCATCGGTCGCTCCACGCCCCGCGCCGCCATCCGCAGCGGTATCGCCTATCTGCCGGCCGACCGGCTGCGCGAGGGCATCCTGCCGCTGATGAGCGTCTTGCGGAACGCCGAGGCGACCGATGAAGCCATGCACGCGAGCGACGGGTCGACGCGCCGGGGCAAGGCGCTGGCCGCTATCAAACGCCTCTCGGTCCGAACGTCGTCGATCCTGAACCGCATCACCTCGCTCTCGGGCGGCAACCAGCAAAAGACGCTGATCGCCCGCTGGCTGGTGATGGATCCGAAGGTGCTGATGCTCGATGACCCGACGCGGGGCGTCGATATCGGCGCCAAGTCGGAGATCTATCATATCCTGCGCGGCATCGCCGATTCCGGCGCCGCCGTCGTCTTCACCTCGTCGGACTCGCTGGAACTCGCGCGCCTGTCCGACCGCATCCTGCTTTTCCGCGGCGGCAAGATCGTCGACGAGATCGTGCGGGACGTTACCCATGCCGAACTCGACCGTGCGATCAGCGCGGCTTAACAGAGGAAGAAACCCATGAAGCGCTCCGGTATTCTCAACGCCGAACTCGCCGAAGCCATTGCCACGATGGGCCATGGCGACATCATGATGATCGTCGATGCGGGCTTCCCGATCCCCAGCGACGCCTGGCGCATCGACCTCGCCATCAGCGCCGACCTCCCGACGCTCGACCAGCTCTATTCGGTGATCGCACCGGAACTGATCGTCGAGAAGGTGATGTTCGCGTCCCAGGTCGCCGAGCACAACAAGCCGCTCTATCGCTCGCTCACCACCTGGTTCGACGAGCGCGACTTCGAGCCCGTCACCTATGAGGATACCGTCGGTCCGCTGGCGCAGAAGGCCAAGGTCATCGTCCGCTCCGGCGCGCTCGACCCCTGGGGCAACATCGCGCTCGTCGGCGGCGTCGATTACAAGGCCTATTTCAACGACCCGGAATGCGCCGTGCCGGACATGTACCGCAAGTGGCTCGACCGCGAGCCCTTCGTCCCCGGCGCCAAGCGCCGCTAGTCCGACCGGAAGGAGCACACATGGCTGAGACAGCCCAGGCCGGGCGCAAGGCGCGCATCGGCATCATCGGCGCCGGCTCCTGGGCCGTCGCCAACCACCTGCCGATCCTGAAGCGCCATCCGGGCGTCGAGCTGGTCGGCGTCGCGCGGCCCGGCGCCGCGGAACTGGCCAAGGTCAAGGAGGCGTTCGGTTTTGCGCACGCCTACGAGACCTATGAGGAACTGCTCGCCAATGTCGAGATGGACGGCGTCATCATCGCGTCGCCGCACCATCTGCACGCCGAACAGGCCATGGCGGCGCTGGCCAAGGGCAGCCACGTCATGGTCGAGAAGCCAATGGCGACCAATTCGGACGACGCGCGCAAGCTGATCGCGGCCGCCGAAGCCGCCGGCCGCGAGATCCTCGTGCCCTATGGCTGGAGCTTCCAGCCCTATTTCAAGAAGGCGCACGAACTGGTCGCCTCGGGCCGCATCGGCCGCATCCGCCATGTCTCGGCACAAATGGCGACGCCGATCGAGGACCTCGTCTCGGGCGGCGAGCTGCAGGGCACCGAGAACGAGATGTTCCGGCCCGAACGCGCCACCTGGGCCCATCCCGGCACTGGCGGTTATGGCTGGGGCCAATTGGTCCACATGCTGGGCGGCCTGTTCTATGTGACGGATCTGGAGCCGGAGAGCGTGTTCGCGCTGCTCGGCAAGTCGGCGATCGACACCGACATCCACAATGCGCTTGCCATGACCTTTGCCGGCGGCGCCACCGGTTCGCTGTCGGGCTCCGCCTCGGTGCCGCCCGGATCGCCGTTCCAGGTCGACATCCGCCTGTTCGGTACGGAGGGTATGCTGCTGCTCGACGTCGAGCGAGAGCGGCTCTGGCTGCGCCGGCTCGACGGCCAGGACGAGGCGATGGCGATCGAGCCCGGCGCGGGCGCCTATACCTGCGTCACGCCGGTGGAGGCCTTCGTCGACATTTGCCTCGGCATCCCGACCGAAAACTGCGGCAACGCACAGGTCGGCCTGCGCTCGGTGCAGGTGGTCGAGGCCATGCTGAAATCGGGCGAGACACGAACGATGGCCGACGTCGCATAAGCCTCGCTCGTTCACCCCACGATCCCCATCGCCCTGCCGGGAAACCGGTGGGGCGGTTGGCGTTTCAAGGCTGGCTCTACAGGCCCAGCCGGCGAGACGAGTTGGTCAGGTGCGAGCGCATCGCGGCGGCCGCGGCGGCGGGATCGCGCGCCTGGATCGCCTCGAAAATCCGCTGGTGCTCACCGTGCGCGATCGCCTGCGTCCTGGTGAAGTCGAGCGAGCGCAGCGCCATGAGAATGCTCTCCTTCAGCTTCACGTCGACAAAGGCGATGAACAACGAGACGAACGGGTTCTTCGTCGCGCCGGCCACGGCGCGGTGGAACGCGATGTCCGTCTCGACATAGGCGCTGTGCAGGTCCTTGACCTCGGCCAGATTGTCGATGCAGCGGGCCATTTCCGCAAGATCTTCGTCGGTGCGCTGGATCGCGGCCAGTTCGGCCGCGCCGGTCTCCAGCATCAGCCGCAATTCGTAGAGGTGGCGGTAGTCTTCCGGAACCGCGAGGCTGTTTGGCTCCAGCGTGAGGGAATTGGCTGCCTCGGGCGAGGCCACGAAGGCGCCGATGCCCTGGCGCGAGACGACCAGCCCCTCATGCCGGAGCTTGGCGATCGCCTCGCGGATCACGGCGCGGCTGACGCCATGCTGGGCCGAGAATTCCTGCTCGGTCGGCAGCCGGTCTCCGGGCTTCAGGGTTCCGCGCAGGATCTCGAAGCGCACAAAGGCGGCGACCTGGGATGGAAGCCCCTGTCGGCTGACCTTGTTCGGATTGATGTCCATCGCGGCGTCGCTTCCCTCATCCGGTTCCACCCGGCGGAACACGCCCGGTGGAACTCAACAAGGCCTCATACGCTGACTTGCCCCCTCAAGCCAACCTTCCACGGCATTCCGGACGGCCGCCGCGATCTCAGGTCGTTTCACCCAGCTCGAAATAGACGGGCAGCACCAGTTCGCGGGTCGGGAAACGTCCCTCCTCGAAACGGGTGAGCAGCATCTGCCCTGCCCGCTCGCCGAGCTCATATGCCGAGGAAATGACCGTCGTCACGAGCGGCCTGGCGTAGCGGCGCTGCTCGAAGCCGTTGAAGCCGGTTATCTTCACCCGCTCCGGCACGGCGATGCCCCGATCGAGCAGGATCGACATTGCCGCGATGGCGAAGCGATCATTGCCGCCGACGATCGCGTTCGGCAGGGGGTGGCGGTCGAGATAGCCGATGACGGCGGCCCGGGCGCTGTCGAACTCCTCGGTTTCCGCGTGCACCACATCGATGCGGACATCGCCCCCCGCCGCCAGGAACCCCTCGCGCAAGCCGGCAACGCGCTGATCGATCGCCGGCCAGTTCTGGCTCGGCACGACCACCAGCACGGTCCCGACGCGACGGGCGGCCAGGTGGTCGGCAAGCAGCCTGCCGCCGCCGGCATCATCCTGGCGGACAATGCAGGTTTCCTGATTGGGCGAGGCGATTGGCTCCTGCATCAGGACCAGAGGCTGATCCAGGTTGATCAGGCTGTTCAGGATAGCGTTGCGCTCGTCCGGCGGGCCGGACAGCACGACGCAAAAGCCGTCGACCGCAAAATTGCGGATGATCGACGACTGGTTGAACTGGCCGGCGCGGATGCCCTGGACGGTAACGGTGTGGTCGGCGGTGCTCAGCACGTTGCAGAGGCCGGCAACGACATGGGCGTTGAAATGATCGACCAGGAAGGACGGCGACTCATCGACGAAGATCATGCCGACAGAGCGGCGGCGCGAAACGCGAAGGCTCCGGGCGCTGTGCTGGACGCGGTAGTTGAGGCGGGCGATCTCGCGCTCGACGGCCTTGCGGGTCCGCTCGCTGACGAATTGATGCTTGCCGTTGACCACGTTGGAAACGGTCATCGGCGAAACGTCGGCCGCCTTGGCGACATCCTTTATCGTGACACGCTTTCGCGGGGCGCGGCCGGAATCATTGTCCGACATGGAACTCGTTCATCCTCTTTTGGCCCTTGGGCTTCGTTTGTCCACCCCGGCCCGCGATTCAACGCTTCAACTTTCGAATTAACGGATCATTCAGCGGCTTTTGCCGCCGGAAGCAATCCCCCATTTCACGATCCGCCTCTTGACAGGGTCAAGTGGGGTGTAATTTAACGTTAAACAACACAGACGCAGATCCTGGAAAAACGAGGGGCCGATCATGCTGGTGGACTGCCACGTCAATATCTACAACGATGACCAGGTTACTCCGCTCTATGGCCAGCAGGCAGGCCTGGCCCGCGCGGCAGGCCTCGCCCCCAAGGCGGATGCGGATACGCTGGCCCGCGAAATGGCCGATGTCGACAAGGCCATCATCTTCTCGTTGCGCTACAAGGATTCGATCGGCGTCGACGGCAATGACGAGGTCACCGCCGCCGCGGTTGCCAAATATCCCGACAAGTTCGTCGGTTTCGCCGCCGTGGATCCCCGCATGCCCAACTGCATGGATCTCCTGGTCCACGCCGTGGAGGATCTGAAGCTCAAGGGCGTCAAGTTCGGCCCGATCTACAATGGCGTCTCGCTGCTCGATCCGCGGCTGGAGCCGGTCTACGAGTATCTGCAGAAGAACAACCTGCCGCTTACCATGCATATGGGCACGACCTATGGCCGCAACGCGCCGGTCAACTATGGCCGCCCGCTCGACGTCGATACGATCGCGCTGCGCTATCCGGACCTGAAGATGATCATGGCCCATATGGGCCACCCCTGGTACGAAGAGTGCATCATCGTCGCGCGCAAGCAGCCGAACGTCTATTGCGAGGTATCGGCGCTGCACTACCGCCCGTGGCAGTTCTACAACATCCTGGTATGCGCCCAGGAATACACCATCACCGATCGCAACAAGATCTTCTGGGGCACGGACTTTCCGTTTGCCCGCGTCGCGGAATCGGTCGAAGGACTGAAGAACATCAACAGCCAGGTCGAGGGCACGCCGTTGCCGCGCGTCGCCGACACGACGATCGACTACATCCTGAATTCCAATCCGTTCGAACATTGGTGGCATGGCGGCCTCGCCGTCTGAGCGAGCATCCCTCGCCTGAACTGACCTCCAGCGGCCGATGGATTCGAAATGGCAGACGACAGCAGGGACAAGAAGGGTTTCCGCAGCCGGGAGTGGTTCGGCCGGCAGGATTCCTACGGCTTCATCTATCGAAGCTGGCTGCGCAACCAGGGCCATACGGCCGAGATGTTCGACGGCCGCCCGGTCATCGGCATCTGCAACAGCTGGTCGGACCTCAACCCCTGCAACGGCCATCTGCGGGAACTGGCCGAGCATGTGAAGCGCGGCGTCTATGCCGCCGGCGGCTTCCCGCTGGAGTTTCCCGTCACGTCGCTCGGCGAAGCGCTGATGCGCCCGACCGCCATGCTGTTCCGCAATCTCGCCAGCATGGATGTCGAGGCCTCGATCCGCGCCAACCCGATCGATGGCGTCGTGCTGCTGGTCGGCTGCGACAAGACCACCCCGGCCGCGCTGATGGGTGCGGCCAGCGTCGACGTCCCGACGATCGTCGTCTCCGGCGGGCCGATGCTTTCGGGCTCCTGGGAAGGACGCCGCATCGGCTCGGGCACCGACGTCATCCGCTTCAAGGAAGCGGTGCGCGCCGGCACCATGTCGCTGCAGGACTTCATGGCGGCGGAAACCGCGATGTCGCCCAGCACCGGCTCCTGCATGACCATGGGCACCGCCTCGACCATGGCGAGCCTCTGTGAAGGGCTGGGCGTCGCCCTCCCCGGCAATGGCGCCATTCCAGCCGTCGATGCGCGTCGCCACGCCATTTCCTTCGAGGCCGGCCAGCGCATCGTCGCCATGACACGTGAAGGCCTGCGCCTCTCCAGGATCCTGACACGCGAAGCCTTCGAAAACGCCGTCGTCCTCAACGCGGCGCTCGGCGGCTCCACCAATGCCGTGGTGCATCTGCTGGCGATCGCCGGGCGGCTCGGCGTCCCGTTTACGCTGGAAGACTGGGACAGGCTCGGCAGCGACGTGCCCTGCCTGCTCAACCTGATGCCATCGGGCGAATATCTGATGGAGGACTTCTTCCGCGCCGGTGGCGTGCCGGCCGTGCTGAACGAGATCGCGTCGCTGCTGAACGGAGACGCGCTCACCGTCACCGGCCGAACGCAATCGGAAAACAATGCCGCCGCGGTGCGCCATGACGAACGGGTCATCCTGCCGCTCGACAAGCCATTCCGCCCCAAGGCCGGCATCGCCGTGCTGCGCGGCAACCTCGCCCCCTCCGGCGCGGTGATCAAGCCATCGGCCGCGACGCCGGAACTGCTCGTCCATCGCGGCCGCGCCGTCGTGTTCACCTCGGCCGACGATCTGAAGGCGCGCATCGACGATCCCGACCTGCCGGTCGACAAGGACAGCATGCTGGTGCTGCAGAACTGCGGCCCGCGCGGCTATCCCGGCATGGCGGAGATCGGCAACATGCCGATCCCGTCCAAGCTGCTGCGCGAGGGCATTACCGACATGGTGCGCATCTCGGATGCGCGCATGAGCGGCACCGCCTTCGGCACCGTCGTGCTGCATGTGGCGCCGGAAGCCGCCGCCGGCGGCCCCCTCGCCCTGGTCCGCGACGGCGACATGATCGCGCTCGATGTGCCGGGCCGATCAATCCACCTGGAAGTCGACGACGCCGAACTGGCGCGTCGTCGCGCCCAACTCAAGCCCTTCGCGTCGCCCTATGCGCGCGGCTATGAGCGGCTCTATGTCGACCACGTCATGCAGGCCGATTCCGGGGTCGATTTCGACTTCCTGGTTGGCGGCAGCGGCGACTACGTCCCACGGGAATCGC
>NZ_JAPKNI010000007.1 GCF_026343955.1 Kaistia defluvii | reverse complement strand
ACAATCATATGGTGGGCGTGATTGAGTCCCGAGCCTAGCGTTTCGGTATGGCTGCGCGGTCCATGCCGTCCCGCAAGACCGCGTCGCGTTCGGTTCAGCGCCCCGCAGCGGTGGGATGGCGTCCGTCCAGCGTCGTCAGCGCGCCGTAGAGGTCCGGGCGACGATCGCGAAACACGCCCCAGGAGCGGCGCTGATGCGCGATGGCGTCGAGATCGAAGGTGGCCAGCAGCACGCTTTCGCTGTCGCGGTCGGCCTCCACCAGCTTCGCGCCGGTTGGGTCGGCGATGAAGGAAGAGCCGTAGAAGGTGATCTCGGTGCCATTCAGGCCGCGCTCGGTGCCGATCCGGTTGGAGGCGACCAGCGGCATCAGGTTGGCGCCGGCATGGCCCTGCATGACGCGTTGCCAGTGGGCGGCGGAATCAAGCGAGGGATCCTGCGGCTCGGAGCCGATCGCGGTTGGATAGAACAGGATCTCTGCGCCGCCCAGCGCCATGGCGCGGGCAGATTCCGGGAACCACTGGTCCCAGCAGATGCCGACGCCGATCTTGCCGAAGCGGGTCGGCCAGACGCGAAAGCCGGTATCGCCGGGCGAGAAATAGAACTTCTCCGTGTAGCCGGGGCCGTCCGGAATATGACTCTTGCGGTAGTTGCCGAGCACGCTGCCATCGGCATCGACGATGGCGATGCTGTTATAGGCTGTCTGGCCGGCGCGCTCGAAATAGCTGACCGGCAGCACCACCGAGAGTTCCGCCGCCAGGGCCGCGAAATGCGCGATCAGCGGGTTGCCCTCGAAGGGATGCGCCAGGTTGAAATGGTCGTGGAACTGGTCCTGGCAGAAATAGGGCGTCTCGAACAGTTCCTGAATCAGCACCATGTTGGCGCCCTCGGCCGCCGCCTGCCGCACCAGACGCTCCGCCCGCGCGATATTGCCGGGGCGATCCCAGTCGCACTCCATCTGCGTGGCGGCGACGGTTATCTGGCGCATGGCTCTACTCCCGCTCGGCGAGGCGATTGAGGATGCCCCGATAGGGCGCGAACAGCTTCTCATCGTCAAGCGGGGCATCATCGTTCCAGCTTGCGACGACACAGTGAACCAGGCCCGCCTTGTCGACGACGCGGGTCGAGAGGTTGAGCACGCCGATCTCCGAGCCGCCCTTGTAGGCGAAGGACTTCCACGCCTTGGCGTCGGCGAGGCCGGGATTGATCGCGACGCTCGGAAGCGCGGCCGTCTGGTCGAGCAGTCGGCAGAGTTCGCGTGCGGTGAAGAACCATTCAACTTCATGGGTGACGTCGGAAAGGATCGCGGCCGCCGGGGGCAGGGGCTCGCTGGCAATCCGCTCCAGAAGGGCGCGCCGCGTTCCGGTGTCGCCTGCTGCCCATTCAGCGCGCATCGGCGCCTTGGCGGTGGTCTTCATCGTGAAAAGCTCGCGCGTCGTCAGGAAGGGTGCATTGGCCGGCGATACCTCGTCGACCGCTTCGCGGCCGGCGATGCGGATCAGCGCGTCGGTCGCCGTGTTGTCGCTGACCGAGATCATCAGATTGGCGAGGGTTGCGAGCGTCAGCGGCGTCCCGTCCGGCCAATCCTGCAACTGGCCGGAGGGCAGTGACTTCCAGGCGGGGTCGAGCGGCACGACCTGATCCCAGCGCAGCCTGCCCTGCTCGACCGCATTCTGGACCGCGACCAGAACCGCCAGCTTGGCGGCCGAGCCGATCGCAAGCGGTTGATCCGCCGCATGGGCAATGATGTCCTTTCCGCCACTGACGACGAGCAGCGCCGTTCTGCCGGGGAGCGCCTGGATCTCGCCGGCGAGATCCGCGATCGAGCCCAGCGTTTCCGCCGCGCCGAACCAGAGGCCGATGATGCGTCCCTCCTTGTCCAGCGTGATCGAGGTCGGCACGTTGGCCTTGCCGAAGCGCAGCGTGAAGCCGTCGCCGGTCGGGTCGATCCGCTGTAACGGGCCATGCTTGGCAACCAGCCCTGCGACCACGCCCTGGACCTGCGTCACGGGCAACTGCGCGAGGAAAGATGGGCTGAAGCGATCGGCAGGCAGGCCCTCCGGCGTCAGCAGAGATTCAAGCGTGGTTTGTGGGGTCATCGTCTGGGCCTGGGCGGTGTCTAGCGTGAGCAGGGTGGCAGCGAGAGCGATGGCTGTCGTGAGGCCGTGGTACGGTCGCATGCCCGATCCCGTTCTGCTGCCCTCGTCCGCGAGGGCTCCATGGCGAACCGAACGCCGCCGCGCTATCGTCGGACAGCGAATGGAACGGTTCCAGGCCGCAGCCATTGGCCAATCGACGTAACGGAGTAGCACCATGGACAAGTCGACCGTCAAGACCTTGAAGCTGATCGATCCGACGCTCGTCAAGGACCAGTGCTATGTCGATGGAGCCTGGATCGGCGAGCCCTCGATCGAGGTCACGAACCCGGCGACCGGCGCCGTCATCGGTCGCGTGCCGCGCTTCGGCGCGAATGAGACGACCCAAGCTGTCGATGCCGCCGCCGCCGCTTTCAAGCCCTGGGCCGCCAAGACCGCCAAGGAGCGTTCGAAGCTGATCCGCCAGTGGTTCGAGCGCATCCGCGCGCACCAGGACGATCTGGCGCTGATCCTGACCTCGGAGCAGGGCAAGCCGCTGGCCGAGGCCAAGGGCGAAATCGAATACGCCAATTCCTACATCGAGTTCTACGCCGAGGAAGCGAAGCGGATCGCCGGTGAGACACTGCCGAGCCATCGCGCCGATGCCCGCATTCTGGTTCTGCGCCAGCCGACCGGAGTCGTCGCGGCCATCACGCCATGGAACTTCCCCGCTGCGATGATCACCCGCAAGGTCGCCCCGGCGCTGGCCGCCGGCTGCACGGTGGTGCTGAAGCCCGCCGGCGAAACGCCGCTGACGGCGCTGGCGCTGGCCGAACTCGCCGATCGTGCGGGGATCCCGAAGGGCGTGTTCAATGTCGTGACGGGCAGTTCGTCCGAGATCGGCGGCGTGCTGACGTCGCACCCGGCGATCCGGTTGGTGAACTTCACCGGCTCGACGGAAGTCGGCAAGCTGCTGATGCGCCAGGCGTCCATGACGGTGAAGAAGATGGCGCTGGAGCTCGGTGGCAACGCGCCCTTTATTGTCTTCGACGATGCCGATCTCGACGCGGCGGTCGAGGGCGCCATGGTGTCGAAGTTCCGCAACATGGGGCAGACCTGTGTCTGCGCCAACCGGATCTATGCGCAGGCCGGCATCCACGACGCCTTCGTCGAAAAGCTGACGGCGGCAGTCGAGAAGCTCAGGGTTGGCAATGGCGCGGAAGACGGCGTCACGCAGGGACCGCTGATCAACGACAAGGCCATCCTCAAGGTCGAGGAACATCTGGAGGATGCCTTGGGCAAGGGTGCCAAGGTTGCGCTGGGCGGCCATCGCCATGCGCTGGGCGGTTCGTTCTTCGAGCCGACCGTGCTGACCGGCGCGACGCGCGACATGCAGCTCGCCCGCGAGGAGACGTTCGGCCCCATCGCGGCCGTGTTCAGGTTCGAGACCGAGGAAGAGGTGATCCAGGCGGCGAACGACACCGAGTTCGGTCTGGCCGCCTATTTCTATTCGCGCGACATCGGGCGAATCTTCCGCGTCGGTGAGGGGCTGGAATACGGTATGGTCGGCATCAATTCAGGCCTGATCTCTACCGAACTGGCGCCGTTTGGGGGCGTCAAGGAAAGCGGCAACGGCCGCGAGGGCTCGCATCACGGCATCGATGAGTTCGTCGAGAAGAAGTATCTTCTCGTCGCCGGCCTCGACCGGTAGGCCGGATTTCACTGGGCACCCCAACGCGATAGGCGAGGCAACATGTCCAAGGCGGTTCGCTGGCAAAGCTGGGACGGCGAGGGGTTGGAGCATATGGTCTTCAGCGACCGGCCGAAGGGGGCCGTGGCAGAAGGCGCCTTGCTCTCCGGCGGGGAAGCACGCTTCGCTGCCCGCTATGAATTGACCTGCCATCCCGATGGGCGGGTCGCCGAGGCGCGCGTTGCCGTGGTCGGCGGTCCCCAGATCTCGCTGCAGTCGGAGGGTGATGGCCTCTGGCGCAACAGCGACGGCAAGCGCGTGCCCGCATTGGTCGGCGCCAGTGATGTCGATCTTTCGGCGAGCCCGGTCACCAATATGCTGGCGATCCGCCGGCTCGGTCTCGCCGAGGGGGAGTCGCAGGAGATCACAGCGGTCTATGTCCGGTTGCCCGATCTCGAGATCTCCGTCGACCGCCAGCGCTATACCTGTCTCGAGGCAGGGCGACGCTATTTGTACGAGGCGGTCGACGGCACGTTCAGGGCCGAGATCGAGACCGAGGAAAATGGCCTGATCACGCTCTACCCCGGCCTGTTCCGCCGCGTATCCTAGCGCTCAACGATCTCAGGATCGGGCAGGCTGGACCCGGCTATTGTGACTCCGTCTTCCGAAGGGCGGGGTTGCGGGAGTAGAGGCCCACAGCCTGGCCCCTGGCCAGCACATGCCCCTCCATGGCCTGCAGCAGTTGAGGGCCCGCCATCAGCGGCCTGGCGTCAAGGTGCCCGACGTCCAGCGCATAAACGGTGACGATGTAGCTGTGCGGCTTCAGGTCGTTGACCGGCGGACACGGGCCGTCATAGCCCGCATAGGTTCCTCGCAAGCCGGGATTGCCAGCGAACATCCAGGTATTGGCGTTGACGCCGCGCTGGCCCCACTCGGTCCGGATCGCCGGCTTGCCATGCGGTACGAAGCCATCGCCATCCGCGCCGGCGGGCAGGGACGTCAGGGTAGCCGGGATGTTGTAGAGCACCCAATGGTATCGCGTCACCCTTGGCGCGTCGACCGGGATGGGGCGCTGGCCATGCAGCACCGTCGAATCCAGGGGCACATCGGGATCCGTCATGATCAGCGCGAAGGATTGCGTCTCAGCCGGCGCATTCGACCAGGCGACCGTCGGACTCTGATCGCGTCCTCTCGGGATGGAACTGGTCGCGGTGGGTGGGCAAAGCGCCGAATCGTCGGGCAGTGTCCCCTGCGGGTCGAGATCCGGAAGCGTGACGGTCAGAGGCGCAGGACCCGCCGCCAGAACGGCGGGCGGGCCGGCGAATTGCAGCAGCGTCGCGACAAGGGCGGGGGGAAGTATCCGGTTCGAAGTCATCATGCTGAACTCCTTTCGCCAGGTTTGGCCGGAGCGCACGAAAGTCACTTCTTCGAAATAGGAGACCCCGGCCTTGACGGCCAGTCCCGCCGAGACAGTGGGCGGCTGTCTTTGCCCCGAAAGCTAGGCGTCCGCGACCTTGCCGTCGATGCCGAGCGGATCATAGGTGCCGAAGGACCATTCATAGCCTTCTATGTCGCGGCAGGAGTATTCGCGCGATCCATATTCCATGTCTTCCGGTGGACGCGTGATCTTGGCGCCGGCGGCCACCGCCCTGTCGTAATGGCCATCGACGAAGCGTACGGAGACATAGATGCCGCCGGTCCCGCCGCTCGCCGTCCGGCCGCTGGCAACCAGTTCGGGGCTGAAACCGCCCAGCATGACCATGCTCTCCCCGAACCGCAATTCGGCATGCACCACCTCGCCGTCCGCCCCTTCGTGCAGGGCAGCGACATGAAATCCGAAACCCTTGACCAGGAACTCGATCGCCGCCTTCGGGTTTCGATAGCGCAACACGGGAAAGACGTGGGACGTACGGACCATGCGGATTGCCTTCTTGCTTTTCGGACAGGGCTCAGGCGCCGGCCTCGGCAGTCGTGGAAGCAGCCTGCGCAAGCGCCTGGTGGAACACATCTTCCGGCTGGCAGCCGGACAGGGCAAGCCGTCGGTTGAAAACGAAGAAGGGCACGCCGCTGATCCCGCCCTGGGCGGCCGCGGCCGCTTCCTGGCGGGTGATGTCCAGTTCCGTCGCATCGGTAGCCAGGCGGCGCGCCTCGTCGGCCGCGAAGCCGTGCCGCGCTGCCATGTCGGCCAGCACGTCCGGGTCGGCGATGTTGAGCGCCTGGAGGAAGTGCGCTTCGAACAGCGCCGTTGCCAGCGCGTCCTGCGTGCCCTTGGCCAGCGCATGGCGGATCAGCGTGTGGGCCGCCGCTGTGGGGCGCTGGCGCGGTTGCTTCGAAAGATCGAGCGGGATGCCACTCTTGCGGGCCTCGGCTTCGACCCGCGAGAACATCGCGGCCGGGTCGCCGCCAAAGCGCTTGCGCAGCTTCTCGGCAACGTCGATGCCTTCCGGCGGCACGTCGGGATCCAGGAAGAAGGGATGATGCAGGATGCGAGCTTCGATTCCGGCGTCGGCCAGAACCTTGTGCAGGCGCACGACGCCGATGAAGCACCAGGGGCAGACGATGTCGGTGACGACGTCGATCTGGATCTCGGACATGGACAGTCTCCCGTCGCGCGGAAAGGTCGCGTCAACCAATCGGAAATGAACGTCAGCTATAACAAGACTGCGTGACAGAGGACACAGGCACGGTCGCGGATCGATGCTAATCCTCACCGGCGAATTGATTCCAGTTTCAGGACAAAACCATGCGTATCGCTTTCGCGGCCTTTTTTGGTCTGATCTTCGGCGGCATCGTCGGAGTGGGGACCGGAGTGGGCATCGGCATGCTGTTGCAGCGGATCGTGAATGTCGGCTGCAGCGCGGGCGGATGTGCCTATTTCGTGATGTTCTGGGCCGGTCTCGGCCTTGTGGTGTGTGCTTTGCTCGGCGCGATCCTCGCCGGCGTGCTCACCCGCGAGGACGTTCGCGCCAGCCTGCCGCGCCCCCAGTAGTTCGCGGCAAACGCGCCGATCGCGACGAAGCCCGGCCAAAGCCGGACTTCGCCGATCGTTATGCCGGGCTCAAGCATAGACCCCCGCACCCGCCGGCGATATTTGCCGGCGTGCCGACCGGCGTCCTGACGGCCTCGGCACACAATCCGGCCCTTTAGGTAGATTGCCGCTCGCCGCGTTGGCCGCTGCCGGCAGCCCCCGGGCGCCAGCATGCGCTCGGCTCCGGCTTTGTTTGATCCCAGCCCGGCGCACCCATGCCCCGAGGCTGCCTCGCCGGCAGTTTGGCCGACCGACCCTTCCCAATATACCGCCTTGGCCCCGCCCGTGAATCCCAGCGGGGAGGCCACGGGCTCGGCCGCGCCCTATCCCAGGCCCGCCGGAAACCCGCGCCGGGTCTGTTCGCCTTCGCGCGAGGCCGAAGGAATGGCGCTGACGCGTTGCGGCCGTCGCGTGACCTATAGCCATGCAATCATGAGAAAGTTCGCTCCGCGTCGAAATTGTTCTGTCGACAGAGTATCCAGAGTCCGGGGCGGGCGGATTTAATTTCTAATTTTGAAACAATGATCATCAAGAGTCGGATTGAATATTTATTGACTTCATTGTTGTGCAGTGCAAAACGAAGCGATATTAGTTGACGTAGCTGAAGAACAAGCAAGATTGTCTAATCGTATTGGTCGCGGTTTTGACTGGATTGCTCTGCATGAACGGACGCTACGACGTGAACAAACCTATCAAGAGCCAGTTCGAGCCGGTTCTCCCCACGCAAACCAAGGCTACGCTTCGGATGGTGCTGGCGGGCGCCAGCGACCGCGCCGAACTGGCCTCGGGTCCGCTGGCGCATATCGTCACCTTCACGGACGAGCTTTTCCGCAGCGACGGCACGATGCGCGACGTCTATCCCGTGCTCGCCGTCGTCGCTTCGCCGGCTGCTGCCGTCGAGGTCGAGGCCGCCATCAAGGCGCTGGCCCGGCTGGCCACCATCCCCGCGCCGCCGGTCCTGCGTATCGACCGCGATGTCGACGGGGTCGCCGCCCTGATCCAGACCGTGCTTGAATCCGGCCTCGGGCGCATTTCCAACTACGCCCGGACCATGGCGACGGAACTCGTCATGCTGCGGCGCGAGCGCGAAACGCTTTTCGAAAATTTCCGCGTGCTCGAGGACGCTTTCCGCGCCCGCAACTGGGAGCCGGCCAGCGAGATTTTTGCCCATGACGTCTTCGTCGATCCGAAGGACGAAGGCATCGGCCGGCTGATGACCGATGGCTGGGTCGAGCAGCTCCTGCCGGTGTCGAGCTTCGGCGTGAGCGGCTTCGCGCTGCACTTCCGCAACCTGACCCGAGGTGGCGGGGAGGTGGTCGTCACCCTCGATTATGTCGAGAACGGCGAAGGCGTCGCGGAATGGGTCGTGCCCTTTTCCGATCTCGCCGCAGACTGGAACTTCTTCTCGCTGCCCAAGGCCTGCGACGGCAGCCCGCGCACGCTTCGCCTTCGCATCTCCGCCAATGGCTCCGAGCCGCCGGCGCCGTCGCTGGGTCATCCCATCGCCAGCCACCGCTACGCCGCCCGGGCGCGCTCGCCGCATGGCGATCTCGACCACCGGCCGCTCGCCATCAAGATCTATTCAGGCATTCCCGGCGTGCGCCCCACAGCGCTGCCGAACTCGATCGCGCCGAGCTCGCTGATCAGCGGGCGCCGCATCGAGGACTATCGTCTGCCGCTCGAGGCCCTTCGTGCCGTCGCCGACGTTTCCGTCAGTCCGATCGTGCCGGACTTCCAGACCATCCGCTTCCTCGAGCATGAGGATGCGATCGTCTGCCATCCGCTGCCAGCCGGCATTTCGGCCGGCGCGGTGGCGAATGTCGTGGCGCCGGGCACGGTCCGCTTCTCGGCCCGCGCCGTCATCGATCACGCCGAGGGCAAGCCGGCGCTCGTCGGGTTCCTGCTGGCGCCCAGCGCCGCCAATCTTCGCTCCGAAATCGCCATCCTCGAACGCGAGGGAACCGCCCGACGCTCGGCCTATTTCAGCGGCTGGCGCGATGTCGCGGCCGGCGAGCCGGTCAGCATCAACATCATGCTCGACAGCCCGACGCAGCGCACCATGAACCTCGTCGTCCTCAGCCGGGCCAAGGGTGACTCGGTCGACTTCTGCTGGCTCAAGGTGTTCGATTTCCGCATGGTCCGGCATTTCGACGTCGAGCCGCGCGGGGAGGCCCTCCATGTCCAGTGAGGACCGGGATCTCGTCGTTATCGCGATGCCGCTCTACGGCCATGCGGCCCTGGCAGTCGAAGCGCTGGAGACGGCTTTCGCATCGGTTACCGAGTGTCGGATCGAGGTCGTTGTTTCCGTCGACGGCGATCCGCGCCGCGAGGTGTTCGATGCGCTGACGCTTTACGCGGCAACGCGGCCCGAGCTGCATGTCATCTTCGGCCCCAATGCGGGTCCGGGCGGCGCGCGAAACCGGGCGATCGACTTCATCGTCGAAAGCCTGCCGGATGCGAAGGCAGTCTATTTTCTCGACGCCGACAACCGCGTCCTCCCGACCACGATCGACACGCTTTATGCGCGCCTGAAGGCGGAGCAGTGCGGCTGGGTCTATACCAATATCGACACCTTCTCGGTGCGATGGGGCGCGCATTATGGCGACGGCTATTCGCGGCTGACGCATTGCGTGTCCGACAATATCTGTGACACCGGCTCGATGATCTCGATCGACGTCTTCGATGCCGGGGTGCGCTTCGACGCCGACCGGCAGAACGGCTTCGAGGATTGGGAGTTCTGGCTGTCCTGCATCGAGGCCGGCTTCGTCGGCGTGCCCTGCCACGACACGGCCTTCGAATACCGCCTGCGCGCGGAAAGCCGCTTCAAGGAAGCGAACCGCGACCGCGCCGCTTCGCTCAGCTTTCTTCGCCGACGCCATAAGGCGCTGTTCCGCCGCTCGACCCTGGTTGATTTCGAGCATCAGGAAGCGCCGCGCTACGCCATGCTGCGCACCGGCGACGGCGCCATTGCCTGCTTCACCGATCCGACGTTGGAGCCGTCGATCCTCGATTTCGACGAGGCGATCCGGGCCTTCTGGGGCAGCGCCGCCGAGCCGGACAACTTCCACTTTCCGCCTTTCCTGGCGGCGGGCAGCCGCGAGACGCTGAAGCTCCTCAAGCAGTCGCGCCTCTGGCCCAACCTGCTCGTGCATCTGGAGCGGGCCACCGAAGCGGCCAATGTCGTCTTCGTGCAGATCCGCAATGTCCCGGCCGAGCGCGGGATCGATATCGAGGTAATGCCGTCGGGCCATGTCCGCAAGGGACGCGCCGACCTGATCTTCATGTCGTCGACCATCGTCCGCGACGCGATCCGCAACAATGCGCTCGATTGGCTGGGCTCGATCGCGGCGGACCAGGTCTGGCCGACGGTCGCCGTGGTCAAGGTGCGCTTTCCCTTCCCGGCCGAGGCCCCGAAGCGTTCTTCCGCGACGCCGGAACAGTCGCTGATCAACCTCGTGCATACGATCGCAACCAGCCCGCTGCAGGCCGTGGCGGCCAAGCGCTGGACCTGGCGCGGATCCCGCCTGCCGGCGCTGTCCGAGCTCTACAAGCAGCTGCGCACCGAGGTGGGCGGGGCTCCGGTCCTCCCGCTCGGTCATGCGAAAAGCGGCAAGCGCACGCTCGCGCTCCTCGTACCCAATGCCTCCTTCGGTGGCGCCGAGAAAGTTGCCTTCGCGGCGGCGCGCGAGTTGAAGGCCGAAGGCTTCGAGACGCATCTGTTTGTGCTCGGCAATGGCCGCATGGACGTGCTCGACGAGTTCGACGCCTCGTTCGATTTCATCCACTTCTGGAAGGCGGGCATCCCGGCCTGGGGCGGCTCCAACCGCTTCTTGGGTCAGGATTTCATCGCCGAGTACCACGATGTCGACTGGAATGCGCTGAAAGGCCAGCTCTCCGGCTTCGACCTGATCATCAACAACCACGTCATGGCGGTGCATCCGCTGATGGCGCGGTTGCGCTCCGAGGGCACGCGAACCGCCTGCTACCTTCATGTGGTGGACGAGACCCCGCTGCGCCGCCCGGCGGGCCAGCCCTTCGCGGCCATCGCGCATGAACATTGCTACGATGCGTTCCTGACCTGCTCCGAGCAGCTCAAGGTCTATCTGCACAGCTATGGCGTGCCGCTGGAGAAGATCTACGCGGTCGCCAACGCGCCGAGCATTTCGGTCAAGCCGAAGATGCTGACGGAAATCGTGCAGAACCGGCAGGCCCGCGCGGCGGATGCGCCCCTGCGCATCCTCTATATGGGCCGGTTCGAGCCGCAGAAGGGCATCGACCGCATCCACGCGGCGCTGCAGGATCTCCGGGCTCGCAATATTCCTTATGAGGCGCTGGCCGTTGGCGGCGAGATCCTCGCCGAGCAGCCGAGTTCCTGGACCGGCAAGCTTCGGGAACTTGGCGTCACCGTTCGGCCGCCGATCTTTGGCGGCCGCGAAATCGCGGCGATCCTGGCCTGGGGCGACATCCTGATCATGCCGTCGCGCTGGGAAGGCGCGCCGCTGATGATCGCCGAGGCGCAACTCGTCGGCTGCGTCCCGGTCGCGACCGCCGTCGGCGCGGTCGACGAACTGGTTACCGATGGCCGCGATGGCATCCTGATCGAGGGCGAGTCGGATCTGAAGATCGTCGCCGACCTCGCCAACGCGGTGGAATCGCTCGCCCGTGACCGCAATCGGCTCGGCCGGCTGCGCGACGGCGGCCTGTTCACCGCCTCCGGTCGGTCCTGGGCCGCTTCTTTCGGTCCCTTCGTCGAATGGTGTGACCAGTCTGTCTCGACCACACCGCGGATCGTCACGCGGACGCCCAACCGTCCGGCCGAACCACAACCCAGTATTGAGATTGTAGTCCCGGCCGTCGCCTGACGACGAAGGGGCAAGAGGAAAGGTGCGTCTGCATGCGTTCGAGGATCCTGATCACGGGTATTCCTGGCCACTACACGAGGCTCGTCCGGAGCGCCAAGGGCGCGACCGTGAACTATGGCGAGCAGCAGCTCCAGCCCGAGAGCAAGGAAGCCTTCCTTCGTGAGCTCAGCAATATCAGCAATACCGGCAACTACCTGATCGGCGAGGGCGCGCTCCGCGCCATGCCGGCCGGCGCCACCCAGATTCCGTTCTGGCATCTGCACAATTCGTGCACCAACGGCACGGGTCTCGACGAGATCAACGCCAATTTCGACATCTGCGTGTTCACTTGCGCCAACCTGCTGCGCAAGGGGCTTTCGGCCGATGCCGAGGCGCTCGTGCTCAAGAACCTCAATATGCCGATCGTCATGCTCGGCATCGGCATCCAGAACCGCGCCGATCTTGAATCCGGCCTGCCGGAAGGCACGCAGGAACTGCTCGATGTCCTCAAGGGCAAGGAGCACTACTTCCTGACCCGTGGCTACGAGACGGCCGAGTTCCTCAAGTCGCGCGGCTTCTCCTTCGTGCGGCCCACGGGCTGCCCGTCGGTCTATTTCCTTCCCGACAACATGCGGGCAGCGCTGAAGCGGCTGCCGGACGTGAAGGTCGGCAGCGGCCGCACCGTGTTCTCCGGCTATCTCGGTGCGACGGAGGAGGCGGTTCGCGACGTGAACATGCTGAGCAAGCCGGAAAGCGAATCCTTCTACGTCGTCCAGGACGAGTTCCTGCATTTCGACATGAAGGTCGAGCCGAACAAGGATGGCCGGGTCTATGACTCGACGTCCGGCGAGATGATCGGCGACATGGCCTACAAGCATTCGGACCAGCTGCAGCGGAAGCTCAAGCTGCATACCTTCTTCGATACCAACCAGTGGCGCGCCTGGACCTCTTCGATGGACTTCTCCATCGGCCGCCGTTTCCACGGCAATATCATCGCCCTGCAATCCGGCGTGCCCGGCCTGATGGTGGCGGTCGATGACCGCATGCGCGAGATGCTGAATTTCACGGGCCTGCCCGCGATCGAAGCCTCGGCACTGGAGGCCGCCAACGACCGCGCCGAGTTCGTTTCCGATCATCTGGCCGATCTGAACGTGCCGCAGGTCGTGGAGACGTACAACGACCGCGAGACTAACTTCCGGACCGCGCTTCGCGATATCGGCCTGAACTAGTTCACGACTTCGCCGCCTTGCCCGGTCCCGTCCGAAAGCGGGCAGGGCGGCTCCCTGTTTCGGATATGCAAACCTTCAGAGGACGAGCGCCATGCGCATCTTGCTGACCGGCATCCCTTCCTATCTTCAACGTACCGTCGCCAGCGCGTCTGGCGCCACCGTGCGGCACAAGCCCTATTTCGACGACATCCGCTCCAAGAAGGATGTCATCGAGCAGGTCAAGAAGATCGCCAACACCGGCAATTATCTCATCGGTGAGGGCGCTGCGCATGCGCTGAAGGATCATGACGTCACCTATGTGCCGTTCTGGCATCTGGCCAACAGCCTGTCGCAGCCTGGCGCCTATGACGAACTGAGCCAGGCGTTCGATATCTGCGTGTTCGCCTCGGCCAATCTGCTGCGGCCGGGCTATTCGGCGGATCTGGAAGCCACGGTATTCGAGAAGCTGAAGATGCCGGTCGTCGTCATGGGCATCGGCATCCAGCGCAAGGCCAACCTGCGCGACGACCTGCCAGCGGGAACGCAGAAGTTCCTCGACGTGCTGCGCAACAAGGAGAGCTATTTCCTGACGCGCGGCTATTTCACCTCCGAGTTCCTCAAGGAGCAGGGGATGAAGTTCGTGCGGCCGACCGGCTGCCCGTCGCTCTATTTCAACCCGGCGGGCATGCGCCAGGCGCTGACGAAGATCGCCAACCCGGAACTGGTCGAGTCGCAGAACATTGCCTTTGGCGGTTATCTCGGCAGCGTCGCGGACACGATCGTCGACGCGCATGTGCTGCTCAAGCCCGACAGCACCGCCCACTATGTCATCCAGGACGAGGTGGTCGTCTACAACATGAACATCGTCGGCGACGATGCGACGCCCGCCTATGACGCGCCTTCCGGCCGGATCGTCGCGCCGCTCGAATACAAGCACCAGGAAAAGTGGCAGCGGAAGAACGACCTGCACGTCTTCTTCGACACCAATCGCTGGCGCACCTGGGCCTCGCAGCTCGACCTCTCCTTCGGCCGCCGCTTCCATGGCTGCATCATCACGATGCAGGCCGGCATTCCCTCGCTGATGATCGCGGTCGACGATCGGATGCGCGAGATGCTGGAATTCATCGGCTTCCCGCACCTGGAGGCCAATATCTGGAACCGCGAGGGGCAGAAGAAGGCCTATCTCAAGGAGTTCCTGTCGACCATCGATGCCCAGGCCACGATCGATCGCTACAACGCCTGCGAGACCAACTTCCGCACCGCGCTGAACGACATCGGCATCAAGCAGCCAGCCGCGGCCCTCGTGCCGCAGCCGGTAGCCCGAGCCCATGAAGCGGCCTGATATCGCAAAGCGCATCCTTCCGGCATTCGCCGGGATGATGCTGGCATTCGGCGCCTGGGTTAGCCCGGCCGCCGATGCCGCCGAGATCGGCCTGAACCGGGTCAATCTCGGTTGGCAGAAGCCGGCGGAGCGCCAGGCCATCATCGACGCGATGAAGAAGAGCGGCGTCGCTTCGGTTAGGCTCTCCCTGAGCGCCCCGGTCGAGCCGAGCCTCGATGCGGTGCGCATCGCGCATGAAGCCGGCTTGCGGATCCTGCTCGAGATATCGCTCAACAATCGCGACTTCTATCCGGAGGACACGAAGCGCCGCTCCGCCAAGGGCAAGAGCTTCGACGCATTCCGGCTCTCGGATCTCGACCCCGAACGCTATCGCGTCGTCATTCGCGACGCCTTGGCGAAGCTCGACAGCCAGGGCATCGCGCTTGTCGCCGTCGAGCCCGGTAACGAGATCAACTGGGCGGGGTACAATGGCGATCTGGCAGTGAGCCACCGCAAGGACTCGACCGAGACCGGCGATCCGGCCAAAATCGCTCAGGGCCTGGATCGCTATGTCGACATCGTCCGCGTGACGCATGAGGAGTTGCAGGCATCGCGGTTGAACCGCGATGCGAAGCTCATCTCGGCCGGTCTTGCCGACATGCCGATCCCCTTCTCCCGCCGGATCGGGCTCGCGATCATCCCGGCGCCCGAATGGACGGCTCAGATGCAGCGGCGGGGCCTCGACCAGTTCGTCGATGCCTATGGCATCCACCTCTATCCCGGCGGCAACCATACGCGGGCGAGCCGGGACGGTCTGGTGCGCGATGTCCTGTCCTTCTGCGGCACGGACAAGGCCGGCAAGCCCTGCTGGATAACCGAATGGGGCGTCGCGAATACCTCGGCGACCTGTCCGATCGAGGATGACAGGCGAACGGTCCTCATCGACCAGGTTCGCGCCGTCATCGATCGCGATATCGAGGCCGGGCGGGTCACAGCAGCCTATTATTTCGACTGGGACAGCCCGACGCCCTACAGCGTCTGGCGCTGTGGCGGCCTGTCTCCGGCTGGGCGCGCTGCCATCCGGCCGATGGCCGATTGATGCCCCGGTTCGCCACCTAACACCCAAGGAGGGCAGCGCGCATGGCGCTTCGGACGATCGTCATCGGCGGTTCCAATACGGTCATGCAGCCTGGCTATTGGCCCAGCCTGCTGGCGCGCATGGCGCAGCGCGGCTTGCCCCTCGAGGTGATCGCGGATCTTTCGGTGGGCGGCACCACGTCAGGCTTCGGCCTGTTCCAGCTCAAGGCGAATGCGCATCATCTCGCCGATGCCGACGTGCTGATCATCGAATATGCGCTGAACGACGCTTTCGTCTATGGCGATGAAAGGCGTCCTTTCCGCCATTGGGCCCGCTTCTACGAGGGCATCATCCGCTATGCGCGGGCGCAGAACCCGGCCCTGCGCATCGTGACGCTGATCTTCG
Source organism: Kaistia defluvii (assembly GCF_026343955.1). Lineage (GTDB taxonomy): Bacteria > Pseudomonadota > Alphaproteobacteria > Rhizobiales > Kaistiaceae > Kaistia > Kaistia defluvii. The sequence goes on along the minus strand of NZ_JAPKNI010000007.1, from coordinate 202,137 downwards.
GCGCGCGGGGCGCCTCCTACGTCAGCGCCGTGCCCGCGATCGATGCGGGCATGCACTACATTTCCCAGTGGTATGAGACGTCGGTCGTGAACGTCTCGCGCCACCTGATGCGCCGGTTCGGCCGCGAGGTCGTGTCGGATCCGACCTTCTATTCCGACCTCGGACACTATGCCCGTCCGGTCGCCACCACGATCGTCGCCGATATCGTCGCCGACGATCTCGAGCGCATCCTCATGATCACGGCCCGTCCGAGAGCGCTGCCGCTGCCGATCGACCTCCAGCATTTCGCCGACGCGAAGGTGCTGGACGCCAAGACGCTGATCGAGGCGCACGGCGTGCCGGCACGCAACTACAGCAACCGCCGTTTCTCCGCCACCACGGCGGATCTCGGCGGCTACAGCCTGAACCTCAAATTCGAGAAGGGCAGGCCGCTCGCCCTGGCCTATGTCTGCGCCTCGGATACTTCGGCGCTGGAGATCACCACGCCGGGCGGCACCGTGGAAGCCGCCATGCTGAAGGGCGGCGTGCGCGACGGCTTCTTCAAATTCCTGCTGTCGATGCTCAGCTGCGATTTTCTCTATCCCGGCCCGGCGCTGCTGCAGGAGCCTGCCGCCTTTTCCTGCTCGTTCCAGGTAGCTCAAGGGGTTCCGGCGACCAGCCGACATGTTCCCAAGGACAATGTCGCGCATGGCGAGTTCGACCCCACGGCCGATCGTGTGATGCCGCTGCTTGGAATGCTCTATACGGGAACGCTGAAATCCTGCGTCGTCGAGCCCGTGGCGGATAGCCGACCTCAACCGGCTGCTGCGACCGAATGCATCGAGGCGCCCAGCAACTGAGCCATCAGCGAGCGCTGTCGTGTCAGGCATTTGTCGAGGGCATAGCGCTCGATGATGGTCTGGCGCGCGCCCCGGCGCATGTCCGCGAAGGCCTTCGGCCGCGCCAGCACGTCGAGTATGGTCTCCGCCAGTGCGTCGGGCTCGAAGAACGGCACCAGCAGGCCATTCCGTCCGTGCCGGATCACTTCCTGGACGGGCGGCGTCGCCGATCCGATCACCAGAGCCCCGCAGGACATGGCTTCCAGCACGGACCATGACAGCACGAACGGGTAGGTGAGATAGACGTGAGCGGCGGAAATCTGAAACAGCCGCGTCAAGGTCTGATGGGGAATATGGCCCGGAAAGAACGCGCGGTTTGGATCCAGAGGCGTCTCTTCCAGGATCGCCTGTTTCCAGGATTTTCCGTCACGGCGTGACGCGCCATAGCTGTTGGAATCGCCGCCGGCGAATACGAAGATCGCGTCCTTGTTGCGCTCCAGAACCTGGGCCGCAGCCTTCACGGCCTGCGGAAAGCCGCGATAGGGCTCGAGATCGCGCGCCGCGAAGGTGACGACCGGGTCGCCCGCCTTGATGACGCGACCATTGGGAAGCGTCAGTCCGCGACCAGCGTCGGGCCGGAACCGCCGGACATCGATGCCATCATGGCAAACGGCGATCCGGCGCTGGACACTGCCGGGATAGCGGCTGCGCTGCCATCCGGTAGGGCTGATGCCCGCGTCGATCGCGTCGAGCGTGATCAACTGGGCGGCGTTGCGGAGCCTTAGGCGCTGGCGCACGTCGAGGTCGATGACATCGGCTGGATCGAAGCCGACATCAGCACCTTCCGGGCTATAGAAGAATTCGCAATAGCCGAGCGTCGGGGCGCGTGGCACGACATCCTTGCTGAACATCATGCTGCCCCAGCCGATATGGCCGAGGATGATATCCGGCGGCCCCTCGGCTCGAACCAGAGCCTCCAGCGTCTCCGCAACCCGCAGTCCAATCCGAACGTGATGCTCGGTCGTGGCCAGAGGGCTGCTTTGGACAACCCCGGGCCTCGGCGGCGGCTCCGCCCGGTGTCGGACGATACGCACGCCGGGCAACCGGCGATCGACGGTCTCGGTGATCAGCGTGACGTCGCTGCCCCCGGCGGCGAGGTTCAAGGCCAGATGCTCGAACTGGCCTATCCCGCGTCGGTGAATGAACAGCACCTTCACGCTATCGCGCCCCGCGTCGGACTCAACGCCACGCCCAGGCGCCTAGGCGCCGTATCGCGTCGCATTGGTCCAGACGAGCTCCAGCTTCTGGAGCAGGCGATAGGCGTTGTCGAGTTCGCGCGATTCGTCTTCGTCCCGCACGAGCAGGCGATGATAGGTGTCATCGGCCGTGCGCAGGGCATTGCACAGATCGTGCCCCTTCTGCGACAGGCTGATGCGCGCCGATCGGCGATCCCGCTGCGAGGCGACACGGTCGATATAGCCGAGATCGACAAGCTGCTTCAGATAGTAGGAAACATTCGAGCCCAGATAGTGGCCCTTATCGAGAAGGTCACGAACCGACAGTTCTCCGTTCCCGATGGTGAAAAGCACCATCACCTGCGCAGGGCCGATATCGCCCACGCCGAGCTTGCCCATCTCGATCCGAAGCAGGTCGGTAAACCGTCGGTTGACCCGTTCGATCGTACGCGCCAACTCGAAATGCGTCACGTGACCCCGATCATGTTCGGTGACCACGGTGATGACGCTGGAGGAGGAATTGTTCGATGAGTAGATGCTGTCCGACTCTTCGCCTTCTACCGCCGCCTGCAGAAGCTCTCGCGACATTATAACCCCGCATTGCTGAATTTAGTTCAAATTTCTGAGTATTCCGGATCTTCTTATCATCTGATTGGACTCCCCCTCGCAATAGACGATATCGAATCAAGAACTCCGTAAGATTGTCGTAAATTTCGACTAAATGTATGTTCTGGACACCCTTGAAGCTGAACGATAAAGTTCAGAAATGACAATTTCAAGGCAATACAATATTATGCCGAAAATTGAAGCAACGTCGATGAATGTTGCAGCTTCGAAGACGCAGGGGAATGCTACGCCTCCCCAGGCCGTAGCAATAGAGGCCCGGCGGTCTTTCATGACAGGATTGGGTTATGCTGCAATCCTGAGTGCTTTCATCAATGTTCTGCAACTTACAGTTCCGCTTTACATGCTTCAGGTGCACGATCGCGTGCTGAATAGCCGGAGCATGGATACGCTGGCGATGCTGTCGGTGTTGGCGGCCGGTGCGCTGATCCTTTACGGTTTTCTCGACTTCATCCGCTCGCAGGTCTTCCTGGTCATGGGTGGCCGTCTGGTGCGTCGGCTGAACGAGCCTGTGCTGTCGGCGTCCATTCGCGCTTCGGCGCGGGAAGGAGCCGGCAAGGCGGCGCAGGCGCTTCGCGATCTCTCGGATATCCGCAACTTCCTGACCAGTCATGCCGTCAGCGCTCCGCTGGAGGCGGCCTGGAGCCCGATCTTTCTCGCCGTACTCTTCATGTTGCATCCAGGGTTCGGAATCGCCGGAATCGTCTCGGTGCTCATTTTGATCATATCCAGCGTGGCCATGGATATATTCACGCGCGGACTTTTGAGTGAAGCTAACAGGGCAAACGTGGAGGCGATCAGCAGCATCGCCGGACAGATCCGCCATGCCGAAGCCATCGAGAGCATGGGGATGATGGCTGCGCTTGCGGCTCGCTGGCGGGGGGCTCAATTCAGCGCCCTCCATCTTCTGGAAACCGGCAACCGTCGCGGCCGGGTCATTTCGACGGTGACGCGAACCGTCCGCTACGGCATGCAACTGTTCGTCCTGGCGTTGGGTTGCGTCCTCGCCATCCGTCAGGAGATTTCGAGCGGCGCCATGATCGCGGCGACCATCGTCATGGGGCGGTTGCTGCTGCCCTTCGACAGCGTGGTCGAGAACAGCCGCCAGTGGATCATGGCGAGCGGAGCATGGAGGCGGGTTCGCGAACTGCTCGAGGGCGAAGGCACGGAGCGCCAGACGATGCCGACCACGGTTGCCGAGGGCGACCTCGTCGTCGACCGGCTGATCTATGCGGCGCAGGGTCAGGACGTTCCCATCATCAAGGGCATTTCGTTCAGCCTGTCGCCCGGCGAGGTGCTCGGCATCATCGGGCCGTCGGCGGCAGGCAAGTCGACATTGGCGCGACTGCTCGTCGGCATCATCAAGCCGACGGCTGGCGGTGTCTATCTCGACGGCAACAGCGTCTATCTGTGGGAGCGAACCTCGTTCGGCCAGTTGGTGGGCTATCTGCCGCAATCCGTCTCGCTGCTCGACGGAACCATCCGCGAGAACATTGCCCGCATGGAGGACGGCGATCCGCGCGCGGTGATCGAGGCCGCTCGAACTGCCGATGTGCACGAGATGATCGGCCGACTGCCGCTCGGCTACGACACGCCGGTCGGCGATGCGCGGTTGACGCTCTCCGGCGGCCAGCGCCAGCGTGTGGCGCTGGCGCGCTGCCTTTATGGCCACCCGAGGCTGATCGTGCTCGATGAGCCCAATGCCAATCTCGACGCTACCGGCGAGCAGGCGCTGATCCGGGCCATCCGGTCGGCCAAGGCGGATGGAGCGATCGTCATCATGATCGCGCATCGCCCGGCGATCATGGAGGTTGCCGACAAGCTGCTGGTGCTCGAGAATGGCCGTGTTTCCCAATATGGCCCGCGCACCGACATCGTTTCCCCGATGACCGGCGAGCGGTCGGCGCCCAAGACCGGCCCGGCCCTGGCGCAAGGCGGAGATCGTCGATGACATTGCCCAAGCAGACGCGAACCGAGCTCGAGAGGGCCCGGCGCGAAGCCGTGCCCGCGATCGTCTATCCCTCGACGCTCCGTCAGGCCAGGCGGGAGATGCTGGAAAAGGAGCCCAGTCTCCGGGCGCCGGTCCTGGCGGGTGTCCTCGCCGTGCTGATCGGTTTCGGTGGCTTTGCCGGCTGGGCCTATTCGGCCAATCTCGACAGCGCATCGGTCGCGACCGGATCGGTCATCGTCGATTCCAAGCGTAAGACGGTCAGCCATTACGAGGGCGGGATTCTCAAGCGCCTGCTGGTCAAGGAGGGCGACGCCGTGAAGGTTGGCCAGCCGCTGATCCTGCTGGACGACACGCGCGCCCGATCGGAATTGCAGCAATTGACCGCCCGTCGCTTTGCGCTGACGGCCAAGCTGGCCCGCCTGCGCAGCGAGCAGGCCGAAGCCGAAACGGTCGATTTTCCCGAGGAACTGCTGCAATCCGACGATCCATCGGCCCGCGATGCCGTCGAAGCGGAGCGCAAGTTCTTCTCGACACGCGTCGCTGCCAAGCTTGGCCGGATGGATGTCCAGCGCAAGGCGGTGGAGCAGCACGACGCGGAAGCCGCGGCGCTGAAGGCGCAGATCGAGTCGACGAAGCGCCAGAGCGAACTGCTGCAGGAACAGCGCGACACCATCGCCGGCCTTGTGGCCAAGGGATTGTCGAAACGTTCGCAACTGCTGGAACTCGACTCGCGCGCCAGCCAATTGGTTGGCAATGCCGGCGAGATGGCGGCCAACCGGGCCAAGATCGAGCAGGCCAAGGCAGGCGCCAAACTCGAGCTGCTGGCGCTGGCGTCGGACTGGCTGCAGCAGATTGCGGGCGAGATCGCAACGGCGCGGGGCGAACTGGCGGACGTCGATGAGAAGATCATTGCCTCGCGCGATGTACTCCAGCGCCTGGAGGTCCGCTCGCCGCAGGCCGGCGTGATCGTCAACATGCAGGTCCGCACCGTGGGCTCGGCCATCAGCGCCGGCGCGCCGCTCATGGACATCGTGCCGGAGAACGAGCCTCTGATCATCGAGGCCCATCTCAGTCCGACCGATATCGACAGCGTTCGGGTCGGCGCTCCCGTGCGGGTGCGGCTGACGGCCTACAACCAGCGCAGCCACGCGCCGCTGGAAGGGAGGCTGACCTATGTCGCCGCGGACCATGAGGTGGACGAGAGAACCAGCGCCGCCTATTTCGTGGCGCGCGCAGAGGTGCTGCCGGAATCGCTGGCGTCAGCTCCCGATGTCAAGCTCTACCCAGGCATGCCCGCGGAAGTGCTGATCATCAACAAGCCGCGGCGGGCCATCGACTATCTGCTCTCCCCGATCACGGACAGCCTGAACGGCGCTTTCCACGAAGAGTAAGCCATTGATTATGCTGCGATGCAGCATTTTCGGATGAATGTGATTCAAAATTCCGAACAATGTAGTTCTATAGATGTACAAGTAACCGTGCAAATATATTTCGATAAGTCATTATTTGCATTAGTCTATTTTTGATGTGGCTAGTATATTTAGCGCCTTGGGCATTGATTGTATCTGCTGTTCGCTTATAGTGCAGTGCGTCATATCTTCCGGGATCCAAAGCGGTCGCGAGAGATGGGCGGCCGCTGAGACAGTTTGATCTGGGCGGTGAGATGCGACTGACATAGGAGACCTCAATGGCCACATTAGAAGGCGGGGCGTATGACGACGTCCTATTCGGCTCGCGCTTCAGCGACATAATCTTCGCCCACGCTGGCGATGATTTCGTCTTCGGCGGCGAGGGTGACGACACGATCTTCGGCGAAGCGGGCGACGACACCCTCTATGGCGACGCCGGCAATGATCTGTTGTTCGGTGGCAATGGCGACGATGCACTGTTCGGCGGCGAAGGCCACGATCAGCTGTTCGGCGGCAATGGCAGCGACCAGCTGTTCGGCGGAGAGGGCAATGACATCCTCGACGGCGGCAATGGCAGCGACGTCCTGGATGGCGGGGCGGGGAATGACATCCTGCTCGGCGGCAACGGAGACGACGTTCTCTCGGGCGGCGATGGCGCCGACATCCTGAACGGCGGCAACGGCAACGACATCCTGGCGGGCGGAGCCGGGGATGACATCCTGACCGGCGGCAACGGCCAGGACGTGTTCGTCTTCACGGGCGGCGGCGGCAACGACGTCGTTCTCGACTTCCATGCCGGCGAAGATCTTCTGCAGATCTCGCAGAACATCAACGGCACCGACATCACCTCGGCAGATGATCTTGCTGCGCGTGCGACCCAGGTCGGCGCCAATACGGTCATTGATCTTGGAAATGGCGATTCCATCACGCTCGCGAACGTCAACGCAGACGACGTTCACAGCCATCCGAGCAGCTACTTCGTCATTGGCTGACCATTAGTCGGCTGATCCCTACGGCGTCCGGACCCCTCCCGCCGGGCGCCGTAGTAGTTTCCACGTGAGTTTGCGATACCGAGGTGCCCGGCATGCTGGAAATCGTCCCGTTATCGCCCCGTAACGACCAGGTCGAGTCTGTCCGCAGCATCAAGCTTGCTTCGGATGTGTCGCTGGTCGTTTGGGACATTCCCGGCCCCTGCTCGGTTCCCCCGCGCTGCGCCAGGCAGGACGGCGAGATCATCGCGCCTCTCGCAAGCCTGCGCCTCGGCCGCGTCGATGGCGGCACGCGCATCCTCTGGGCGCTGCGCGCCCGCACCCCGCTTCAACTCCTCGTTTCCGCCGGCACGCTCGGGCCATCCGATTCCGTCGAGGTGGATCCCGCAGATCCCTTTATCGGGTCCGATATCGCCGCCCTGGTCGAGGAGCTGGATGGCCGCGCTCGGGTCTCGCTGCTGACGGCCTTCCTTACCTCCTGGTGCGGCGCCTTCCGGCTGTCGCGCTCATCCGCCTTCGCCGAGGCCGTGCAGTTGCTGGCGCAGGAACTGCAGCCTGGCAACGCGCCGGCGACGCTTGCGTGTCTTCCGACCCGCGACACGGCTCTCATCGAGTTCGCGACCAGCGCGGATCTTGGCGCGATCTCTTCGGCTCATCTGGTCACGGCGCAGGGCGTGCGCCGGCTGAGCTGCGAAATCTACGCCCGCAAGCCCGATCGCAGCGGCAGGCGCGGCATGACGCTGCTGGTCGATGGCAATGCGACGACGCTGGCGGCCGGAACGCTTGTGCTGATCGGCGAGAACGGCACGGCGATCCGTGCGCTCGGCAAGATCGGGGCGCGGCCTGCCAGCTTTCTCCGCTGGTGGGGCACGCGGCGCAATGATGGCGCCCTGACCGAATTCCTCGTGCGCACGCTTTCCGTGAAGTCGGAGGAAGCGCGTCTCGCCGTCATCGACATGCAGGCCCGGGCGGCCCTGCCTCCCAAAGCCATCGAACTCGCGGCCTTCCAGCCGGGCGCTGAGGTCGATCTGGCTCTGTCGCTCGATGGTGGCCTGCTGGTCGGTGGCTGGTTTCGCGATCCTCAGGATCTGATTGCCGGGATCGATCACGTCACCGCCGAGGTGACGCGTTCCCTCGATACGGTCTGGCATCTGTTTCCCGGCCGCGTCGGCACGGCGGAGGGCAGCGGGCGCGACGACGCGACCGGCTTCATCGCCTATCTGCCGCATGACAAGCCCGCCGGACCGATCCTGCAGCCGCGCTTTCGGATGCGGCTGAAATCCGGCGCCGAGGTCAATCTCATTCCCAAGCCGCAGCCGATCGACGCCGCGACGATGCGGGCGGGGGCGCTGCGTTCGGTGCCGCTCCAGCACGCGACCGGCGCCCTCCTGTCGGAGACGTTGGGCCCTGCGCTGGCCGAGATCCAGCGCCGCGTCGTCAAGTCGGTCGGCATCGCCAGGGTCGAGCACTTCGGGCAGGAACCGGCCGAGCCGGTCTTCTCGATCGTCATCCCGCTTTATCGCGTGCTCGACTATCTGCGCTTCCAGATTGCGGCCTTTGCCACCGATCCGGGATTGCGCGACCAGACCGAGATCATCTTCGTGCTCGATTCTCCCGAGCAGGCCGATGATGTCAGCCATATGCTCGGCGGGCTGCACCGCCTCTACAAGATGCCGATGACGCTGGCGGTGATGAGCGCCAATGGCGGCTATGCGCGGGCGAACAATGCCGGCGTCGGGCTGGCGCGCGGCCTCGTCGTCAACCTGCTGAATTCGGACGTGATCCCGACCGACCCGAACTGGCTGTCCCGCCTTGCGGACAAGCTGGGCGGCTCTGCGCGGATCGGCGCGGTGGGGCCGAAGCTGCTGTTCGAGGACGGCTCGCTCCAGCATGCCGGCCTCTATTTCCAGCGCGATGCGCGCGGCACCTGGCTCAACCATCACTTCTTCAAGGGCATGCCGGGAGGCCATCGGGCCGCGAACACGCCCCGCCAGGTACCGGCCGTGACCGGCGCCTGCCTCGTCATGCTGCGCGAGACCTTCACGGATGTCGGCGGCTTCTCGGAGGATTATGTGATCGGCGATTACGAGGACAGCGACATCTGCCTGAAGATACGGGCGGCCGGCATGAACGTCGCTTACGAGCCGGGCGTCGCCCTCTACCATCTCGAGCGCCGCTCCATGCGCCGCAATGGCGACTACATGCGCGGAATCGCGTCCCGCTATAATTCCTGGCTGCATACCCAGCGTTGGGACCCGGTGATCGGCAAGCTGATGGGCGAGCCGCCTGTTGCCGAGCGGGCGGAAGAGACGATCGGCGATCGCAGGAGCGCTGCATGACCGTCACGGCGCTCAAGCCCGTTTCCGATACGCCGGCCCGGCCGGACTTCGACGAACAGCGTCTCGCCTGGCTGACGCAGAGCGTCCTCGCCAACCGCTTCCTGCCGGAGCCCACGATCGACAGCATCTTCGTCGGTGATGGCGACTATCGCGCCATCGGCGCCGAGTTTCTCGGCCATCTGGTCCGGCTCGGCGGTCTCCTGCCGGATGATCGCGTGCTCGATATCGGCAGTGGCATCGGCCGCATCGCCGTGCCGCTGACGCAATATCTGACCCCGGGCGCGGCCTATTGGGGCGTCGATCCCGTCGCCGAGGGCATCGCCTGGTGCAAGCAGCACATCACGCCGGTCTATGACAATTTCCGCTTCGACCACATCGACGTCGCGCATCACATCTACAATCCGAAAGGCGCGATCAAGGGCGAGGCGCTGCGGCTGCCATTCGAGCCGGAGAGCTTCGATTTCATCTTCATGATCTCGGTGGCGACGCACCTGCCTCCGCTGGAAATTGCTTCCTATATCCGCGAGGCGAAGCGCCTGCTCGTGCCCGGCGGGCGGCTGTTCATCACCGCCTTCGTGCTGGACGACACGGCGCAGGGAGCCCTGCCGCAGCGCGATCCGCGCCTTGCCTTCAAGCGCGAAAAGGACGGACCCGCCTGGCTGGTCGACCGCACGGCGCCGCTCTCGGCGGTCGGCTTCGATGACGGCTTCTTCGAGCGGATCATCCAGCGGCTGGGCCTTTCCATCTGCCTGAAGAGCCTGGGTCACTGGCGAGGCCAGAAGGCGGCGCACTACCAGGACATCTTCGTTGTCGAGAAGACGGGGTGAGCATGGCCGAACGCATTCTGGTCGTCGCCCATAACCATCCCGACCTGCATCCCGGCGGCACCGAGATCTTCGCACACGACCTGTTCCGCGCCTATCAGCGGGCAGGCAGCGAGACGCTGTTCCTGGGCGCGACAAACCGCATTCACCGCGACGAAAAGCCGGGCACCAGCTTCCAGGGCATAGGCAACGGCGTCGACGAGATCCTGCTCTGGGCCGGCCATTTCGACCGGTTCTTCATGAGCCAGGTCGATCTCTACGGCGTGATCCCCGATCTGGAGGAACTGCTGCTCGAGTTCCGGCCGGACGTCGTCCACATCCATCATCTGCTGCTGATCGGCGCTGAGTTTCCCGCGCTCGTGCGTCGCGTGCTGCCGCAGGCGCGCATCGTCATGACTCTCCACGACTATTATCTGATCTGCACCCATGATGGCCTGATGATGCGCACGACCGGGCGCGAGCGCTGCCATGGCGCTTCGCCGGATCGCTGCCATGGCTGCTTTCCCGAAATCGCGGCCGACCAGTTTCTGCTGCGCGAGCGCTATCTGAAGACGCTGTTGACGACGGTCGACCGCTTCGTCTCGCCGAGCGCCTTCCTGAAGGACAGGTTTATCGCCTGGGGCCTGGCCGCCGACAGGATCGACGTCATCTCCAATGGCCAGCCGGGCGAGGGCAGGGTGCCGTCGCTTCGCGAGGATGGGGCGCCGCGCAGCATCTTTGGCTATTTCGGCAATCTCAACCCGTGGAAGGGCGGTACGGTCCTGCTCGACGCGGCCGAACGGCTGATCCTGTCCGGGACCGATTTCGAACTCCGCGTTCATGGTGGCACGCCGTTCCAGGCCGACGCCTTCAAGTCGGAGCTGGACGAGCGCTTCGCCCGTACGGCGTCGCATGTGGTCCGTCGCGGACCCTATCGTCGCGAGGACGTGCCCGCGCTAATGGCGGCCGTTGATTGGGTCGTGGTTCCATCGATCTGGTGGGAGAACGCTCCGCTCGTCATTCAGGAAGCCCAGCAGCAGGGACGTCCCGTTATCGTCAGCGGCATTGGCGGCATGGCCGAGATGATCAGGAACGGCGTGAACGGGCTCACCGTCGCGCCCGACGACCCGATCGACCTCGCCCGCACGATGCGTCTGGCGGCCGGCGACCCGGATCTCTGGCGACGCCTTTCCGCCAATGCGGTTTCACCACCGAGCATCGACGCGGTCGCGCAGGACTATCTCAAACTCTTCGATGCGCTCGCACGCGTCCAGATCCCGGCTTGAAGGAGCACGTCATGCCATCCGCCGCGGAAGCCATTCCCCTGCAGCAGAAGCCCAAGGCCACCGAGGCGCCTCCCGGCGTGGCCGGTCGCGTCGACGCGATCGACAATGGCCGTCTCTATGGCTGGGCGTTCGATCGCAGCCAGCCGAGTGCGCGCATGCAGATCGTTGTCTCCCTCGGCGCGCAGAAGATCGCCGAGGCGACGGCCGACAAGCTGCGTTCCGACCTTCGCCGCAACGGCGTCGGTGACGGGCAGCATGCCTTCGACATTCCGTTGCCGGAGAGCGTGACGGCTCGCCAGCGCGATCTCTCGATTGTGGCGATCTCGCCGACCGGCGAAGAGCGCATCCTTTATGCGCCGACGCTGGACGAGCAGGCGGCCGAGGCGCTGATCGCGGCGCCGCTGACCCGGGTGCTGGAGAAGCTCGAAGTGCTGATGGCCGCGCAGCGCCAGCTTCAGCTCAACCAGCGCGGCATCCAGCGCAGCAGCGAGACCTCAGGCGGCGAGGTTCCCCCGGCGCAGTTCGAGAACATCGAGCTGACGCAGACCGAGATTGTCAGCCGGCTGTCCGAGCTGGAGGTCTTCCTGATGCGCTTCGACGGCATCGTCGCCGGGCTCGAGGGACGTATCGACATGCTCGCGAAGCGTGGACGCGGCGAGGCCAAGCCGTTGCCGCTCCTGCTCGCCGGCTTGATCGGCGCCGCCGTCGGCGCCGGCGCCTCGCTGATTGCTTTCCTCAACTGACCTGGATCGAGACCGGAACCGAATGATGTATCGCGGCGACGAGGAACCCGGAACCAGGGAACCCCTTCCCAAGGAGGCCGGCGTCACGGCCAAGGGCGCGCCGCGGCCATCGTCGCGTCGCGAAGGCGCGGTGCAACCGGTCGTCGAGACCGCGATCGCCTGCCCGATCAACGAGACGCTCATCCTGATCCTTGGCTCCGGCGTGCCGATGAATGGTCCCCAGCCGCTGCTGCTCAATGGCGACCCGGCCTTGCCCGGCAAGGCTCCGGTCGTGAGCTGGCCCCTGGTCGATGCCAAGGGCCGGGCTTCGCACGGGTTCGTCGCTTTGGTCTTCACCGGTCCGCTCAAGGGCGAACGGCTGAACGCGGTGACGTTCCGCGGGCAGGGGCGGTCGGTCACCTATCGGCTGCTGCCGGATCTCATGCGGCCAGCCGCCTTGGCGGGCGCGCTTGGCGATCTGGCAGGGCCTGGAATGCCGGCCGTCGTCGACGCGATCATCGGCATGCTGAGCGCGGGCCCGATGAGCCGGCGCAAGCTCGCCGCCATGACCGCTTTCGTCGAGGCGGGCGCCAAGGCCGACGGCTTCATCGAGATCATCGGTGCGTTCGAGGACGGCGACGTCTACCTGCAGGGCTGGTCGCAGGAGATGAGCGCGGGCGTGAGCCGCGTGCTGATCGGCGGCGCGACTCCCCAGATCGCCGAATGCACTGCGGCGGCCTTCGATCGCCAGGACCTGAACAACAACGGCAAGGGCTTTGCCGCCCTGCTTGTGGCGCCCGAGCCGATCGATCCGTTTGGCATGCAGCGCGTCTATGTGCGCAGCCGCGACGGCTGGCGCTATGCCGACGTTTACGAGCAGCGCCTGCTTGCCTCGCCCCGCGATACGCCCGGCTATGCCCGCGCCATCCTGCCCAAGTTGCGGGGCTCGGCGGAGGTCATCGGACGGCTGCGCGAAGCGGCCTACCGCTATGAGGGGCTGGACACGGTTTCGGCCCTCGCCCTTCCGGTGCGGATGGCGATCGATCATGCGCTGCGTATCGAGCAGGGCGGCCTGTTGATCAGCGGCTGGCTGCTCGATCCCGACCACCGCGTCGAGGCGATCAAGCTGCGCCGCCGCCAGGCCTCGGTCGACCTGAAGCCGATCTGGAGCCGCATCGATCGGCCCGACGTCACCCGCGCCTTCGATGGCAAGGCGCCGTTCCTTTCGCAGCTCGACCCGGATCGCCACAGCCATGGCTTCGTGGCCTTCATCCCGGATTTCGATCCCGATGGCAGCGCGCCGATCTATATCGAGTTCGCCATCCCCCATGCACCGCCGGCCTATCTTCCCGTGGTGCCGAAGCGGGTTTCCTATCGCGAGGCCGTCACCCGACAGCTGAAATCGATCAGCGCCCGCGCAACCTCCGTCTCCGAACTGGTCGAGCGCCACCTCATCCCTCTGGTTGCCTCCGCCGCGACGAAGCCGGCGGGCGTCGAAGGCGTCGAGCATGTCGGCACGCTGGTTTCAGGCGGCGCCGACACCACCCTGGTGATCGGACTCGACGACCAGACAACGGACGTCACTACCCTGGTCGCACTCATGGCGCTGGATCCGCAGATCCGCGTGGCGCCGATCATTCTCGCCGGACCCGAACAGGCGATCGGCGAACTGCGTGGCGAAATCCGCCGACTGGCGGAATTCTACGGCCTTTCGATCGATCTGGTTGCCGTCAGCGCCTTTTCCGATGTCTTCGACGCCCTGATCGTGGGAGCCAATGTCGCGAAGACGGATCGCGTCGTGCTGTTCTCGGCAGCCCTGGTGCCGGCGGAACGCGGCTGGCTCGGCCGCCTGCGGTCGGCGCATCAGGAGCATGACGCATCGGTGATCATCTCGCCGGCGCTGATCTACGAGGACGATTCGATCCGCTGGGCTGGATACCGCCTTTCCGGCGAGGAGGACGGTCTGGCCGAGAACTATGTCGGCTATCCCGCCGCGACGCTGGACTCGATCGCCCCCTCCGCCACGCCGGCCGCCAATCTCGAATGCTGCATCCTGTCAAAGGCTTCGATCGCGGCACTGGGCCAGGACGGCCATGGCTATCTCGGCAATCGCGAAAAGGGGCTCGACCTGGCGTTGCGGCTGGCGAGGGCGGGCCTCAAGGCGTGGTGGCTACCCGGTGTCCGCGTGCTGGGCGCCGAAGCACCCCGGGACGGCATCAATGCCTGGGAGGTTCACGCCCGCAGCGTTGATCGTGCCGTCTTCATTGCGCGCTGGGCGGAGACCATCCATGCCATGGTCCATTCGGAGGCGGCATGACCGAAGAACTGCGCGTCCTCGTCATCAGCCACGGCCATCCGAGCCTGTCTCTAGGCGGCGGTGAAATCGCCTCGCACAACCTGCACAAGGGACTGAATGCGCTGGCGGGGATCAAGTCGGTCTATCTCGCCCGCGTCGGCTCGCCGACCCCGCGCCATGCCGGCACCGCCTTGATGAGCCTGCGCCAGAGCGCATCGGATATCCTGTTTCACAGCGACGACTTCGACCACTTCTACCTGTCGAACCGCAACACCGACGACATCCGCCGCGATCTCGTGCGCTTCGTGCGCGACATCGATCCGCATGTCGTGCACTTCCACCATATTCTCGGCCTCGGCCTGGAGGCACTCTACGCCATTCGCGAGGCGCTGCCCGACGCGGCGATCGTCGTGACGTTCCACGAGTTCCTCTCGATCTGCCATCACCACGGCCAGATGGTGAAGACCAAGAGCGGCCAGCTCTGCCGCCGCGCGTCGCCGACGGACTGCCACAGCTGTTTTCCGGAGATCGCGCCGGCGAGCTTCCTGAAGCGCGAGCGCTTCGTCCGCTCTATGCTGGAACTCGCCGACGTCTATGTCTCGCCGAGCCGC
Source organism: Kaistia defluvii (assembly GCF_026343955.1). Taxonomy (GTDB): domain Bacteria; phylum Pseudomonadota; class Alphaproteobacteria; order Rhizobiales; family Kaistiaceae; genus Kaistia; species Kaistia defluvii. Next base: position 187,054 of record NZ_JAPKNI010000007.1, on the reverse strand, counting down.
TTTCTCGCCGAGCGCTATGCCGCCTGGGGCCTGTCGCCGGACAAGCTCTTCGTCATCGAAAACGGCCTGGCGATCCGCGAGCCCGCGCCGCCGCGCGTTCTGCCCGGCGCGGAGCAGCGGCGCAGCCGCTTCGCCTTCTTCGGCCAGATGACGCCGTTCAAGGGCGTCGACGTCCTGATCGATGCGGTCGCGCGCGTTCCGGAACGCATCTGGGGCGAGGATTCGCGCCTGATGATCTTTGGCGCCAATCTCGAATATCAGCCGCCCGAATTCCAGGCGCGGATGAAGAAGCTGATCGACGACGCGGGCAGCCGCGTCCGCTTCTATGGCTCCTATCAGAACAGCGAGATGCCCGAACTGATGCAGACGGTCGACTGGGTCGTCGTACCGTCGATTTGGTGGGAAAACTCGCCCGTCGTGATCCAGGAGGCGCTGTTCCACGGCCGCCCGCTGCTCTGCAGCAATATCGGCGGCATGGCCGAAAAGGTCCGGAACGGCCAGGACGGGCTGCATTTCCGCGTCGGCTCGCCCGAAGACCTCGCCGATCGCTTCGTCGAAGTCCTGTCGAACGGCCATGTCTGGGAAAGCCTGCGCGGGTCGATGCAACGTCCGCTGGGACATGTCGACTGCGCCGAGCAGCATCTTGCGCTTTATCGCGCCGTTCTCGACCGCCATTCCCATGCGGATGGCGGCGAGGTCGGCCAACTCGAACGCGCGTAGGCAATTGCGCGCAAACCGCTCGGAACGGGCGGATCCCCGGGGGGATAAGGAGGAGGCTGGAATGGCACGTTTGCTGGTGATAATGCCGTCAGGCGAAATATACGATCACGACTCGGTCCGCTGGTACCAGTACCAGGACGTCCAGCGTTCGATCGATCGCTATCACAATATTGGCGATGCGTTTGTCTTCGATTCCTCGTTGAAGCTGCTGAACTTCGACAAGATCGGCGTCCTCGAGATCAACAAGCCGGATTGGGCCAGTCTCGACCGCTTGCGCGAGGAATATGACTACGTTCTGCTCCGTGGCTCCAATTACATCCACGGCGAAATGGCCTGGCACGACACTGCCGCGGTCCTGAAGAAGCTCGGCCTGCCGGTGCTCGCCTTTGGCATCGGCGCGCAGGCGCCGGTAAAGGGACGCATGGAGCTGTCGGAATCGACGCAGGAGGTGCTCCGCGTCATCGCCGATCTCAGCACCTCGATCGGTGTGCGCGGGGCATTCTCGGCCGAGGTCCTCGCGGATCTCGGGATCCACAATGTCCGCATCGTCGGCTGTCCCACGGCCTTCCGGCGGCTCGATCCGGACCTGAATATCAAGCTCGGTCCGCTGGCCGACATCGAGAAGGTCGGCGTCACCCTTCGGCGCGAGGTGTCGCCCACCTATGCCCAGAACATCGAGCGCTATCTGACTTTTCACCGCGATTTGGTGAAGTCGCTGGCCCATCGTTTCGACACCGTGCTCATGGCCCAGGGCGAGGTGGAGGAGAAGAAGCTCGTCTTCGGCACCGACGCGCAGAAGGAAGAGGCGATCGCGTCGCTGCGCGCCAATGGCTGGGCCTCGAAATGGTATCTCGATCCCGAGATCGAGCGGCTCTATCGCGAGCGGCTGTTCTATTCGGATGTCGTGGCCGATTACGAGACCCTGGTCCGCGAGCAGCACCTCGTGCTGGGCTACCGGCTGCACGGCAATCTGATGGCGCTCGCGAATGGGGTTCCCTCGGTCTACTTCACCTATGACAGCCGCACGGCGGAGTTCGCCGAGACCTACCGGATCCCGAGCTTCGACGTGTTCCGCGATGGCGGCTTCGTGCTCGAGGACTATTGGGAACAATGGCGTTACGACGCGTTCAACGCTGCCTGGCGCAGCGTCTATGACGAAACCCGCAAGTTCCTGATCGAGAACAAGATCGACAATAAGCTGATCGATCGCGCCACGCGGACGAGTGGCGCGGGCATGCTGAAAGTGGCCTGAATCGGTGGGATGCCGCGCCGCGGAGTCGTTCCGCCTTCGATGACATGACCTTCTTCTGAAGAGACGAGCCAAAACAGGAGTTCAATATGACCGTCCTCGTCACAGGTGGCGCAGGCTATATCGGCAGCCACATGGTGCTGGCGCTTGTCGACGGGGGACGCGAGACAATGGTTCTCGACGACCTGTCCACCGGCTTCGTCGCCCAGGTGCCGGACGGCGTGCCGCTGGTGCGAGGAGACTGCGGCGACGAAGCCCTGCTGAAGCGGCTGATCCGCGAGTTCGGCGTCACCGCCATCGTGCATTTCGCGGGATCGATCGTCGTGCCGGACTCGGTGACCAATCCGCTCGGCTATTATCTCAACAACACGGTCCGGTCGCGCGCCCTGATCGCCGCCGCCGTCGACGGCGGGGTGCGCAACTTCATCTTTTCCTCGACCGCCGCCGTCTATGGCGAACCGGAATACAGCCCCATCGCGGAGAGTTCGGCCATGCAGCCGATCTCGCCCTATGGGGCTTCGAAGCTGATGACGGAATGGATGCTGCGCGACACCGTGGCGGCGCATGACATCCGCTCGGTCGTCCTGCGCTATTTCAATGTGGCCGGCGCCGATCCCGAAGGCCGCTCCGGACAGTCTTTCCCGCGCGCGACGCATCTGATCAAGCTGGCCTGCCAGGCAGCACTCGGCCAGCGCTCGCATCTCGACGTGTTCGGCCAGGACTACGCCACGCCGGACGGCACCTGCGTGCGCGACTATATCCATGTCAGCGACCTTGCCCGCGCCCATGTTCTGGCGCTCGATCATCTGGAGCAAGGCGGCGAGAGCCTGACCATGAACTGCGGCTATGGCCGCGGCTTCTCGGTCCTCGAAGTGATCGAAGCGGTCAAGCGCGTCTCCGGTGTCGATTTCGAGGTTCGCCTGGCGCCTCGCCGCGCCGGCGATCCGCCTTCGTTGGTCGCCGCGACGGACCTCATCCGGTCGCGCCTGGGTTTCAAGCCGGCCCGCGACGACCTCGATGTGATCGTGGCCGACGCGCTGCGCTGGGAACTGGCGCTGCAGCAGAATGCCCAGGCTGCCGTCAGCAAGCGGGAGCCGGCGCTGGCAGGCTGACCCAGAGCCTTGCGAGAGCAACGGGATTGGCCAAAAGGACCGGAGATCGCCTATAGAAGGGGCGAATGGCACATAATCTCCGGCAAGACTTGTAACTATGCAGCAATATCAAAGACATAAGCTGTCCGTCGCTCCCATGCTGGATTGGACCGACCGGCATTGCCGTTATTTCCATCGGCTGCTGTCGAGCGAAACGCTGCTCTATACCGAGATGGTCGTCGCCGAGGCGATCCTGCATGGCGACCGGCAGAAGCTGCTCGGCTTCGATCCCGCGGAACAGCCCGTCGCGCTGCAGATCGGCGGATCGGACCCGGTCAAGGTGGGGGAGGCGGCGCGCATCGGCGCCGAGATGGGGTATGGCGAGATCAATCTCAATGTCGGCTGCCCTTCGGACCGGGTGCAATCCGGTACGTTCGGCGCTTGCCTGATGCGCGAGCCGCAGCGCGTCGCGGATTGCGTCGCCGCCATGAAGGCCACCGTGTCGATCCCGGTCACGGTGAAGTGCCGCATCGGCGTCGACGACCAGGACCCGGAGGAGGCGCTCGACACGCTCGCCGACCTGCTGGTAGCCGCAGGCGTCGATGCGCTCTGGGTGCATGCGCGCAAGGCCTGGCTGCAGGGGCTTTCGCCGAAGGAAAACAGGGATATCCCGCCGCTCGACTATGACCGTGTCTATCGCCTGAAGGCGCGGCTGCCAGATCTCTTCATTGGCATCAATGGCGGCATCAAGAGCCTCGACGAGGCTGAGGCTCATCTCGCGCATGTCGACGGTGTCATGATCGGACGCGCCGCCTATCAGGAGCCGGAATTGCTCGCTGCAGCCGACCGCCGTATCTATGGCAAAGATCGGCCGGACGCGGAGCCGCGCGAGATCATCGAAGCGATGCTGCCTTATATCGAGGCGCAGCTCGCCGCTGGCACGCCCCTGAACCACATGGCCCGCCATATGCTCGGCCTCTATCACGGACGTCCCGGTGCGCGTCGTTTCCGCCAGATCCTGACGATTGAGGGGGCTGGACGCAGCGCCGGGATCGACGTGTTCCATCGTGCCATGGATGCGGTGGACGAGATCACGGCAACGGTTGCGGCCAGCGCCGCCGATAGCGCCGCCTATGCCGCTGCGAACGAGACGGCAGCTGCGGTCTAGGTCAAAGGTGCTGTGTCGGGAAGTCGCTTTCTTGCGGCCCTCGGTCTCGCTATGGATGGGAGATCCATCCGCCACGGCGGATTCCTTTCCGCAATGAAAGCGCTCTGACATGACGATCCGCGGTTTCACAATCGACGGCTTCCTGATTGCGCTGGTCCTCGTGGTCATCGCAGCGATTGCCTTTCCCGGGCCCGGCGAATCCGGCGGTGTCCTGCACATGGACGCCATCGCGACCTATGGCGTCGCGGTGATCTTCTTTCTCTACGGCCTGACGCTGGCGCCCGAACGCATGCATGCCGGCATCCGCCACTGGCGAGTTCACATAGCCGTGCAGCTCTGCACCTTCGTGCTGTTTCCGATCGTCGTTCTGACCCTGGGTACGCCGCTCAAGGGCTTCGTTCCGGAAGAGGTCTGGATCGGCTTCTTCTATCTGGCGGCGTTGCCCTCGACCGTCTCGTCCTCCGTCGCCATGACGTCGCTGGCCCGGGGCAATGTGCCGGTCGCGATCTTCAACGCGACGCTCTCCAGCCTGATCGGCGTCTTCGCGACGCCGCTGCTGATGGCGTGGTTCCTGTCATCGACCGGCGTCGGCCTGCCGCTCCTGCCGGTGATCGGCAAGATCGTGCTGCTGGTGCTGCTGCCGATCATCGTCGGTCAGATCGCCCGGCACTGGCTCTTTGGCTGGGCCACGCGCCACATCAAGGCGATCCGTCTCGCCGACCGGGCGATCATCCTGGCGATCGTCTACAACTCCTTCGCCGACTCGATCGTCGAGGGCGTCTGGGCGGGCCATGACGTCAGCCTGATCGTGTCGATCATCGTCGGCGTGATCGCGCTGTTCTTCATCATCTACGGCCTGATGCTGATCCCGTGCCGGCTGATGGGGCTGAACCGGCCCGATACGATCGCCTGCCTCTATTGCGCCTCGAAGAAGTCGTTGGCGACCGGCGTGCCGCTCGCGAAGATCATGTTTGCGAGTTCCCCGGCGCTGGGTCTGATCATCGCGCCGATCATGCTCTATCACTTCTGCCAGTTGCTGATCGTCAGCGTCATGGCCAATCGCGAGGGCCGCCGTGCGATGGCCGAGGCCCACGCCGCGGCGTGACGCTGCCGACGGGGTGGCATTCCAACGGCAAGTAGAGCGGTCGCTGCTCCCGGCGGCCGCTCCTTCATTTCCGGCCGACGATGCCCGGACCCGGCCACGCTGCTGCCGCAGCGGCTCCGTGAGACGCCAGCAGGCTCGCCCCGCGATCTCACCGGGTCGTGCCGTCAGGTGCTCGTTGAGACAAGGTCCTTGAGTCGTTCGGGCAGGCGGCTCATCACCGCGCGGCGCTGATCGTCCGTCATGCGCGACCATTGGCTGATCTCGTCGAGGCTGCGGCCACAGCCCTCGCAGAGCTCCGACTCGGGATCGAGCACGCAGAGGCTGATGCAGGGTGAGATCATGTCGCGGCGACGATCGCCATCAGATAGGTGACGAGCGCGACCTGCTGGGCCGCGCCGAGCGTGTCGCCGGTCTGACCGGCAATCTGCAAGGCGCAGAGAAGCTGAAAGGCATAGGTCGCCGCCCCGGCGACAAGGAGCGCGACGACGACCGGGAGGATACCGGTTCCGATCGCGCCGCAGATCAGCGCCGCCACCACGGCGATGCCGATGGCGGTCAGGCTCGTGTCGCGGGAGGGGCGTCCGGTGGCGCTGGCGAGGCCCTCGAAGCGGGCCGGCGGCAGGGCCGCCCAAAGCTGGACGATCGCCGCACGGCTGACGATTTCCGCGCCGATCAGCGCGGTGGCGACGGGCCATGCGCCATAGGGCAGCAGGTTGGCGACCAGCGTCGTGCGCAGCAGGAGCGACAGGATCAGCGCTAGCGCGCCAAACGTGCCGATCCGGCTGTCGCGCATGATTTCCAGCTTGCGCGTCGCCGTCGTGCCGCCGCCGAAGCCGTCGGCCGTATCGGCAAGACCATCTTCATGCAGGGCGCCGGTCAGCGCGATCGTGGCGGCGAGCGAGAGGGCGGCGGATGCGAGCAGCGGCATGCCGAGCGCGTGGGCCAGCAGCAGGACGATGGCACCGACAAGGCCGACCAGCAGGCCGACACCGGGGAAGGCGCGCGCGGCGATCGTGAAATCGGGCCGACGATCCGCAGCCACGCCCATCCAGGCTGCCGGCAGCCGCGTCAGGAAAGCCGTCGCCGCCGCGAGTTCGAAGAGCGAGGTGCGAAAGACGGCCCGGTACTGGTCATCGGTCATGGCAACTGCCCCCGTCGGCGGATCGTCGCACCGACTCGGCGTCATCGACGCTTGCGGTACGCTGGAGGAGGGTTATAGATCGCCCGCCGCCGGCCGCAAAGTGTGCCGATCCATCCACCCCACACCTAGCCGAGATACGCATGGCCCGCTCCGCTTCCGGACTTCCTTTCGACGACATTCGCGCGCTCTTCGACGAGATGCCGGGGCGCGACGAGGCGGCCGTGCTCGCCATCCGGGCGCGCGACGCGCAGCTGACCAAGCCGGCCGGTTCGCTCGGCCGGCTGGAGGATCTCGCCGAATGGCTTGGCGGCTGGCAGGGCAGGGCGCGCCCCGCCGTCACCCGTCCGCTGGTCGCGATCTTCGCCGGCAATCACGGCGTCGCGGCGCAGGGCGTTTCCGCCTACCCGTCCAGCGTCACCCAGCAGATGGTCGAGAATTTTGCCGCCGGCGGCGCGGCGATCAACCAGATCTGCATCGTCTATGATCTCGGTCTGAAGGTGTTCGACCTCGCGCTCGACATTCCGACCGGCGACATCACGGTCGAGCCCGCGCTGGACGAAGCCGGCTGCGCCGCCACCATGGCGTTCGGCATGGAGGCGACGGCCGGCGGAATCGACCTGTTGGCGATCGGCGAAATGGGCATCGGCAATACGACGATCGCCGGCGCCGTCGCGGCCGGACTGTTCGGCGGCACGGGTCGGGACTGGGTTGGACCCGGCACCGGCGTCGACGCCGAAGGCGTGGCGCGCAAGGCCGCCGTCATCGATACGGCGCTGGAGCTGCATTCCGCCCATCTGCGCGACCCGCTGGAAGTGCTGCGTCGCCTTGGCGGGCGCGAGCTTGCCGCCATGGCGGGCGCGATCCTGGCCGCCCGGATGAGCCGCATCCCGGTCATAATCGACGGCTATGTCGCCACCGCCGCCGCCGCCGTGCTCTACAAGATCAACCCGTCCTCGCTCGATCATTGCCAGTTCGGCCATGTCTCGGCCGAGCCGCCGCATGCCAGGCTGCTGGCGGCGATGGGCAAGACGGCGCTGCTCGATCTCGGCATGCGGCTCGGCGAAGGCACGGGCGCGGCCATGGCCGCGGGCCTGGTCAAGGCGGCGGCTGAGATCCACACCGGCATGGCGACCTTCGCGCAGGCGGGCGTCTCAGGCAAGGCGGACTGAGCTAGCCGGCCGAGCGCCAGAGAATGACGTTCTCGCGGGCGGGGACGTCCTCGCTCGGGGCCTCCAGCACGCGGGAACGCGGAAGGCACAGGGTCGCGACCGTGCCGGCCCCCATTGTCGAGCGCAGCTCGAAGGTGCCGCCATGCAGTCGGATCAGCGCCTCGACCATTGGCAGCCCCATTCCGGCGCCCGGCTTGGCCATGTGCATGGCGCTCTCGCCCTGCTGGAAGGGCGAGAGAACGAGGGCGACCTCTCCGGCCGGAATGCCCGGGCCTGTGTCGCGCACGGAGACGTATTGCCCGCCCCCCGCCGTCCAGCCTGCCTGAAGCGTGATCGTACCGCCGGCGGGCGTGAACTTGACCGCGTTGGAGAGCAGGTTGAGCACGGCGCGCCGGAGGCCAGCGGGGTCGGCCCGCACCAGCGGCAGATCGGGCTCGATCTCCAGCACGAGACGGAGGTCGCGGCTACGCGCTTCCCCCGCGACCATGCTTTCGCAGGCGCGCACGATCGCCTCCAGCGCGACAGGTACCTCGTTCAACTCGTAGCGCCCGGTTTCGAGCCGGGAGAGGTCCAGGATCTCGTTGATCAGCGACAGCAGGTGGCCGCCGCTCGCATGGATGTCGCCGGCATATTCTCGGTAGGTCCCGTTCTGCATCGGCCCGAGCACTTCGTTCTTCATCACCTCGGAGAAGCCGAGGATGGCGTTGAGCGGGGTGCGCAATTCGTGATTCATCGTCGCCAGGAAGCGCGAGCGCGCCAGACTGGCTTTGTCGGCGCGTTGAAGCGCGTGTTCCGCCTGCTCGCGAGTGGCCAGCAGTTCCTGGTAAAGACGCGCCCGCTCGGCTCGAGCCAGGATTCCATCGCGAATCGCGCGTCGCTCCCGCAGCGAGAGCCAGATGAAGAAGATTGCGGTCGCACCGGACAGCCAGGCGAGCGCGACCAGCAGAGGCTCCTCGCGAAACGCGAACAGGGCGACGAGGGTCAATGCGGCGGGCGCCGTCGCGGCTATCATGGCCACGGGCAGGGCCGCCGCGAGCGCCGTGGCGGCACAGGCGACCGCCAGCAGGATAGCGAACTGGAACACCGCCGCCTCGGGCCCATGCTCTGCCGAAAGCAGGACCAGAAGCCCGACCCAGCCCAGGCCGCAGAGAAGTTCCGCGAACGAGAAAAGTCCGCCCCTGAACGGGGATCCCACCGCGTCCGGCTTTCGAAAGCTGAAGCACACAACGCCGAGCAGCGCGTGACTGCAGAGCGCGACGAGGCTCCAGACGACGACCGAGGCCGAGGGCAGCCACGCAGAGGCAAGCCCGGCAGCCACCAGGATGAGAGCCGCCATGGCCGGGCTGCCGGCGAGCCGGTCTCGCGCGTAAGTCGAAAGAAGAGCGCGATCGAGTTCGGCCCTGGTCAGGCCTTGGCCGGCAGGCGCGACGCCCGGTTCGCGCACGCCATCCACGACCCCACGGCGCCGTTCAACGCGGCCGCTGGGGAGGGGAGTTGTTTCGGTGTCGACCGTTGCCGCCGTCAGGCCTTGCATCCCACGACTTCCTTCAAGGAAGCACTCTAGCTAGTTGCCGAATTTGCGTTTCGAACGCTTAATGCCAACTTGATGAGCATGGTTAAGTCATTGCTAAATCCCGCCCCGATGGTCCAGGCCGAGCTCGAAGACCTGGTTGGGGAGATCCGTCAATGTCGGATCTGTGTCGACCGGCCGCGCGGCCGGCCTTTGCCGCACGAGCCGCGTCCGGTTGTCCGTGCCTCCGCCACCGCCCGCATCCTGATTGCAGGCCAGGCGCCGGGCACGCGCGTGCACGCATCCGGCAAGCCGTTCACCGATCCGTCGGGGGACCGGCTGCGCGACTGGATGGGCATAGGCGAAGGCGAATTCTATGACGAGGCGCGCATCGCCATCGTGCCGATGGGTTTCTGCTTTCCGGGTCTCGATGCCAAGGGCGGCGACCTGCCGCCGAGGCGCGAATGCGCGCCAGCCTGGCACGACGCGCTGCTGGGCCGGATGCCGGCGGTCGACCTGGTCCTTGCCGTCGGGCTCTATGCGCAGCAATTTCATCTGGGTAGACGCGTGCGCGGCAGCCTGACGGAGACGGTTGGCGACTGGCGCGCGATCCTGGACGAGACAGATGGACCGAAGATCCTGCCGCTGCCGCATCCCTCGTGGCGAAACTCCGGCTGGATCAAGCGGAACCCGTGGTTCGAAGCCGATTTGCTGCCGGTCTTGAAAGGCCTGGTGGCTGCGCGACTCCAAGCGCCGAGTTGACAACATCCGCCGAAATAAGCATTCATCACGGAATAATATTCTCAATTGCCAGGCGAAAAAAGTACTCATTGGAAAATGATGCTAGCATCGTCCGGGCCCAGGGCAGAGGGTTCCTGAATGATTGACCGGCTCGACCGAAAAATCCTGCAAATCCTGCAGGAAGACGCCACCATCCCCGTCGCGGAAATCGGTCGGCGAGTCGGCCTTTCGACCACGCCCTGCTGGCGGCGCATCCAGAAGCTGGAAGAAGACGGCGTCATCACCAAGCGCGTCGCGGTCCTCGACCCGAAGAAGGTGAATGCCAAGGTCACCGTATTCGTCTCGATCACGACCAGCCAGCACAATGAAGAATGGCTCAAGCGCTTCGCGGAGGTCATTCGCGACGTCCCCGAGGTGGTCGAATTCTACCGCATGAGCGGGCAGGTCGACTATCTGCTGCGCGTCGTCGTGCCTGATATCGAGGCCTATGACCTGTTCTACAAGCGGCTGATCTCGCGCATCGATATTGCCGACGTCTCCTCGGCCTTCGCGATGGAGCAGATCAAATACGCGACGGCGCTGCCGCTGAACTACATCCCGCTCGAAAAAGACAAGGGCATGGCATAGGGGCGTCGCTCTATGCCATCTGGCGCAGCGGCGGGCGATCCTGCCGCGCGCGTTCAGGCAGACCGCATGTGTCGCGTCAGGCGATGTTCAAGCTTGTCCCAGACGCGGCGGATGATCTCGACGACGACCAGATAGAGCACGGCCGCCCAGAGATAGACCTGGAAGTCGAAGGTGCGTGAATAGGCGAGGCGGGTGACGCCCATCAGGTCGAACACGGTCACGATCGCCGCCACGGAAGACCCCTTCACCATGAGGATCACTTCGTTGCCGAGCGGACGCAGCGCGATCAGGATCGCCTGCGGCATCACGATCTTGCGGAAGATCTGACGCGGCCGGAGGCCGAGCGACATGGCGGCCTCGCGCTGGCCTGCCGGCACGGCGCGGATGGCGCCCCGCAGAATCTCGGCCTGATAGGCGCCGGTATTCAGCGTGAAGGTGAGCACGCAGCAGAAAAAGGCGTCCCGGAACAGCCACCAGAGCCCGATCGCTTCGAGCTGCGTCCGGAACTGGCCGGCACCGTAATAGACGAGAAAGACCTGCGCCAGCAGCGGCGTGCCGCGGAAGAAATACATGTAGCCGAACGAGACCGCCCGCAGGATGCGGCTCCGGCTCATTCGCGCCAGCGCGACGGGGATGGAGAGCAGCGCGCCCAGCGTGATCGAGATGACGACCAGTTGCAGCGTGACCACCAGGCCCTGCAGCATGCGCGGGCCATAGGTGGCGAGAGCGTCCCAATTCATGACGCTCTCCTCAGGCCGCGATTGGCCCAGCGCTCGATCGCGACGATGCCGATCGACGAGATCATCGACAGCGCCAGATAGATCAGGCAGGCGACGCCAAAAAACAGGAAGGGCTCCTTGGTCACGCGGACGGCGAGGCCCGTCTTGCGCAATAGATCATCGAGCGCGATCACCGAGACGAGCGAGGTGTCTTTCAGCAGGATCAGCCAGAGATTGGCGAGGCCTGGCAGCGCGAGGCGCACGAGCTGCGGAATGATGACCAGCCGAAGCGTCGTCGCCGGCCGAAGCCCGAGCGCATAGGCGGCTTCATACTGGCCGCGCGTGATGTTGTTGAAGGCGCCGAGGAACACTTCCGACGCATAGGCCGAGAAGACCACGCCGAGCGCCACCATGCCGGCGATGAAGCCGTTGACCTCGACCGTCGCGCCGCTGAACAGCCCGACGATGCGTTGCAAGGCGATCTGGCCGCCAAAATAGACGATGAAGATCGTCAGCAGTTCCGGCAGGCCGCGAAACACGGTCGTATAGGCGTTGCCGAAGGCGCGGAGATAGCGGTTGGGGCTGCGTTTGGCCAAAGCGACCAGGAAGCCCAGCGCCAGGCCGAAGGGAACGGTTGCCAAAGCGAGCCGGATCGTGAGCCAGGTGCCTTGGAGCAGTTCGTCGCCCCAGCCATCCGGCCCGAAACTCAGCAGTCTCAGTAGATCCACGCCGCCCGTCCCCCCACGGTCCTTTCATGCGGAACCGCGAGGCAGGGTGCGTGCCCTGCCTCGCGTGATCCCTATTCCTTCCAGATCGAGAAGGGGAAGTACTTGGCGTTGATCTTGTCGTAGGTGCCGTCGGCCTTGATGGCGAGGATGGCGGCCGAGATCTGGTCGCGCAGGTCGCTGTCTTCCTTGCGAACGGCGGCGCCGACGCCATCGGTCGGCAAGTCGGTGCCGACGAACTCGTAGTTGGCGCCGTCCGCCGTCTTCAGCCATTCGAGACCGGGCAGCTTGTCGACGAAGAGCAGGTCGATGCGGCCTGCCACCAGGTCGAGATTGACCTCATCCTGGGTCGGATAGAGTTTGATGTCGGAGCCCTTGTACTTCTCTTCGAGTTCGGTCGCCTGCACGGTCGAGGACTGCGCGCCGATGGTCTTGCCCTTCAGGCCTTCCGGCGACGTATCCTTGATGCCGGCGCTCTTCGGCGCGACGAAAGAGGAGGGCGACTGGTAGTAGGGACGTGAGAAGTCGATGACCTTCTTGCGCTCGTCGGTGATCGACATGGACGAGATGATGGTATCGAACTTGCCGGCCTGCAGCGCCGGGATCAGGCCATCCCAGTCCTGGACGGTGAAGGTGCACTCCGCCTTCAGGTTCGCGCAGATCGCCTTGGCGATATCGACGTCGAATCCCTCAAGCTGGCCGTCCGCACTGACGGAATTGAACGGCGGGAAAGCGCCTTCGACGGCGACCCGGATGTTCTTCCATTCCTTCGCCTGAACGGCGCCGGAGACAGCCATCAGGGCCAAAGCCGCAATGGCGACCCGCTTCACGATACGCATATTGAATTCCCTCTGACGCGCGTTTCTACCGGAATTGGAGCGCCGGTCCTCGCATCGCTTCCCTGGCCGGCACTCTCTTGTCTTATCTTCCCACCTTTTGCCGGCGGGCCGCAACTGTCCTGGAATTCAAAGCAGTTTCAGGCCGGGCGGGGAACGCCGAGCCATGCGTCCGCCTCGTCGCGCTCCTCCGGCGTATTGATATTGAGGAACGGATCCGGGCCATGCAGGGGCAGCTCGAAATTGACGACGGCAAAGCCGCAGGAGGCCAGGAACGCCCGCACGCCCTGGCTTTTCGCGGTCAGGCGCCATTCGTCCAGGACATTGGCCAGAGCCACGGGCCAGAGGGCGATGACGGGGTGGTCCCGGTCGCCCGACGCGGCAATGGTGATCCGGCGGGCATCGCTCTGGCGTGCAGCCAGTTGGGACACCAGATCGACGGGGAAGAACGGGGTATCGATCGGCACGGTGGCGACGAATTCCGGTCGTTCCGCCAGTGCCTCGGCCCAACGCAGGCCGGCGAGCACGCCGCCGAGCGGCCCGGTGTCGGGACGGTCATCCGCAAGGACCGGCAGACTATAGTCTGCGAACCGGGCCGGATCGCCATTGGCGTTGATCGCAAGCGTCTCGACCTGGGGGGCGAGCCGGCCGATCGCTCGTTCGATCAAAGGCTGCCCGCCAACGGGCACGAAGGCCTTTTCGCGTCCCATGCGTCGCGAATTACCTCCGGCGAGGATCAGTCCTGCTATCGTCATCGGCTCCATTTTCGGTTGAGGAGCATGAAAGCTCCGCCCGCGACTATTCCCCAGAATGCCGCTCCAACGCCCAGAAAGGAAAGGCCCGAGGCTGCTGTTACAAACGTCACGATTGCCGCATCTCTGTGCGCGGCAACCGCGATCGCGCCCGCCAGCGCGCCGCCGAACGCGCCCAAGAGGGCGAGGCCGGTCGCCGCCTGGATCAGGACCTGCGGTGCCGCCGTGACCAGAGCGGCGGCCAGCGTGGCGCCTAGTCCCAGGAACAGATAGGCGACGCCACCCGCAAACGAGGCGACCCAGCGCCGCGCGGGATCCGGATGCGAGTCGGGTCCCGCGCACATCGCCGCCGTGATTGCCGCGAAATTCAGCGTGTGGCCGCCGAACGGCGCCACCAGGACGCTGGCGATGCCGGTGCCGAGAAACACCGGCGCCACCGGCGGTTCGTAGCCATTGGCCCGCATCACCGCGATTCCCGGCAGGTTCTGGGAGGCCATGGTGACGATGAAGAGCGGAATGGCGAGCGAGATCAGCCCCTGGGCTGTGAAGCTCGGCACGACGAAGACGATGTCGGGGATGGCGTGATCGATCGCCAGTCCGCCGGGCGGAAGGGTCCAGACAATCATCGCCACGGCGGTGGCCACGGCCGCCGGAACGGCCCAGATCCGCCGGATCCGCCCGACGATCGCCCAGACCAGAACCACGGGAAGGGCGAGACCGGGTTGCAGCCCAACCGCCTTGGCGGGAGCTAGGCAGAGGCTGAGCAGGATGCCCGCCAGCATGGCGCTCGCCAGCACGGGCGGGATCGCCGAAACGATCCGGCCGAACGGCTTGATCAGGCCGGCCGCGATGATCAGCACGCCGGTGAGGATGAAAGCGCCGACCGCGGCCGGAAAGCCGCCCTGGATCAGGCCCGTCGCGGCGAGCAGGACCGAACCCGGCGTCGACCACGCGATGGTGATTGGAATGCGGTAGCGGTGACTGAGGACGATCCCCAGAACGCCTTGCGCGATGCAGATCGCCAGGAGCCCGGAGGCGGCTTGCGCCTGCGTTGCGCCAACGGCCGTAAAGCCTTGTAGAACAACGGTGAACGTACTCGCGAAGCCGACAAAGGCAGCGATGATTCCCGCCAGTATCGGCTGGGTCAGCCCGGCCGGTCGGCGCGGGGAGTCAAGGCTGTGATCGGCCGTGCCAACCGCTTTGACATCGGCGGCGGGCGCCTCGGTTCGCTTATCCATCGTCGCTGTCCCGATTGCATTCGATGGACGAATTGTTAGATTGGATCCAATCGACAGGCAAGGGTGGACCGAGGGAGGCATGGGGATGACCAGCGGGCTGTCGCAACTGCTCGAAGCCGCGCCGCCGCGCTATCGCACGGCCACCGAATATGTCGAGGCGACGCTGCGCGAGGCGATCCTTTCGGGGGCAATCGCGCCGGGAACTCCGCTTCGCCAGGAGGAGCTGGCCACCACCTTCAAGGTCAGCCGGATGCCGATTCGCGAGGCTTTACGGCAACTTGAGGCGCAAGCCCTGGTCGATTTCGAGCCCCATCGCGGCGCCGTCGTGGTCCAGATCACCCTGCTCGACGCGATGGATAACTACGCCATCCGCGCGGCGCTCGAACCGCAGGCGCTGCGCCTCTCGATCCCGCATCTGGGCGAGGAGGATTTTACCATCGCCGAGGAGATCCTGGCGGAGATCGACCAGGAGACGGACCCCGGCCGGATGGGCGAGCTGAACCGCCGCTTCCACATGACGCTCTATGCGCAGGCCGGCCTGCCGCGCCTGATTGCGCTGACGGAACAGCACCTTGCATCGGCCGACCGGTATCTGCGCTTTCACCTGGCGGCGATCGGCGACATGGGCCAGGATGAACATCGCGACATGCTGGCGGCCTGCCGTGCGGGGGACGAGGCGAGGGCGCTCGACGCGCTCGCACGGCATCACGGCCGCGCCAGCACGGCGATGCGCGCCTTCTTCGAGGCCCGCGAGGCGCCGAGGGGCTGACGCGCTTGCGCCGGGCGGCGACGGGGGCCTATAGAACCGGCGTGGGACGGTCGCCGCTGACTCCGACACACCGTGCCGCAGGCGGTTTTTCCGTTAGCCTGGCGTTAGCCCCCTGTTACCCGGGAACCTGTCCATGACGAAGACGCCCCAACGCCAGGCCCGATCTTGAGCGAGCCGCGGACCGACTCGGCCGCCGAACCCTCGACGCTGGCGGGGATGGGGTGGTCAGATTTCTTCGCCGACCAGATCGGACCTGACGATGCCGGCCTCGTGCCGATGCGGATCGCCACCGTGCACCGGGCGCGGATGAGCGCCGTCTCTGTCGATGGTCCGCACCGGATGATGCTGCAGCCCCATACCAACACCGGCGACTATGCGGTGGGCGACTGGGTGCTGGTGGAGCCGGGCACCAACTGGCTGCGCCGCCGGCTCGAACGCAAGACGCTCCTGCAGCGCCGGGTCGAGGGTGGCACCCAGCCGCAGCTGACCGCCGCCAATGTCGACACGCTGTTCATCGTCACCTCCTGCAACGCCGATTTCAACGTCGCCCGGCTGGAGCGCTATCTGGCGCTCGCCAACCAGGCCGGCACCCGGCCGGTGATCCTGCTCACCAAGGCCGACACCGTCGAGGACGCCGATGCCTATGCCGCGCAGGTGACGGCGCTGCAGCGCGGGCTCCAATGCGTCACGCTGGATGGTCGCAGCGGCGCGGCGGCGGCAGCGCTCGCGCCCTGGTGCGGGGAAGGGCAGACGGTGGCGCTGATCGGCTCCTCCGGCGTCGGCAAGTCGACGCTGCTGAACACGCTGGCAGGCCCCGATCAGGACGCGCCGCAACAGACCGGCGGCATCCGCGAGAGCGACGCCAAGGGCCGCCATACCACGACCTCGCGCTCGCTGCACCGGATCGCCGGCGGCGGCTGGGTGATCGATACGCCGGGCATGCGGACGCTGCATGTCAGCGACGCGGCCGAGGGCATCGAGCAACTGTTCGCCGAGATCACGGAACTGGCGCCGAATTGCCGGTTTCGCGATTGCACGCATGAGCACGAGCCCGGCTGCGCGGTGCAGGCGGCGGTCAAGGCCGGCACGCTCGACCCCGACCGCCTCAGCCGCTGGCGCAAGCTCCAGGACGAAAACCGCGCCAAGACCCCGGTCCTGAAGGGCCCGAGAGGGAACAAGCGGTGAGGCTAGTCCGCCTCCGCTGGCACGAGATGGTCCATGGCGGACCGGAGCTCCGTCAGGGCATCCGATAGGCGGACCATCCGTTCCTCACCCAATTCTGTCTTCAGCCGTCCGGCGAAGGCGGCGTGCTGCGGATGGATGGCCCGGATCGCCGCCAGCCCTTTTTCGGTAGGCTGGAGCAGCATTGCTTTTCGGTGCGATGGGTTGGGTATCATCGCCAGCATGCCATCCTCGGCAAGCTGGTTTGCCGTGCGCTGGACGCTCTGCCGGGTGATCCCCATCCGCCGAGCGATCTCCGCCTGCGTCAGCGGCTCCCTGAGCACCGCGCCAAGCACCTGCCAACGCGTCGCCGTCAGCCCTGCCGGAACCGCGAGTCCCTCGGCGACCGTCAGGAACAATCCGTTCAGCGCGAACACCGTCAGCGCCATAGAACTCAGCTTTTCCTGCGCATCGATCACGGAGTCGACTCCGCGATCAGTTCATAAAACCCCGCCGGATCCTGGTCCTGATACAGCTTTAGCCAGGATGTCAGCGTCGCCTCGCCATAGAGGTCCAGCTTTCGGAATATCTCGGCGGCAAAGGGGACCGGCGCGATGCCACTGGCGGTTATCAGATCGCCTGCCGTGATGGCGAGACGATCCTGATAGTAGCCGCCGCCCCGGTAGCCCGTCATCTCGAGAAAGGCCTTGGCGTTGCTGGTATGCGACCGTCTGTCGAGCAGCCCTTGCCTCGCCAGCGCCGCCGTCGCCCCGCAAATTGCGGCGACCGGGACGCCGGAGGCGAGAAAGCGTCCCGCCATGGCGGCGAAATCATCAATGCCGCCCGTCATGGCGATGTCGGCGCCGGGCAGGATCAGCATCCGGCTCGCCTCCGGTTCTAGCGCGTCGAGCCGGAGATCCGGCAACAGCCGCATGCCGCCCTTGCTGGTGACCGGATCAAGCGACCGTCCGACGGTCTTCATCTGATAACGACAGGGCATTTTCTGGAACTCGGGCGAGCGGATATGCGCAATCGCATAACCCACCTCCCAGTCCGCCATCGTGTCATAGATAGCGACGTGCACGGTTTCCTGGGTCACGCGAATTCTCCTCCCAACATCATGACAGCATGCTGACGATTTGTTAGCGTGCTGTCAATTCGAGAGGAGGCGCCAAGGTGGCGCGTGGACGAAGATGGGGCTGTCGGTAGTATGAGACAGCTCGATCAGAGAGCTGAGAAAAAGCCATCCCGGCCAGTCTTGTCGGCGTGAACGGCGGAGCCAGAAAGTCGCCATTCCGGTCGCGTCGAACCGCTCACCCCCGCCTTGCCGCCTCGATCTTGGCGACGTCGATCTTCTTCATCTCCATCATCGCCTCGAAGGCGCGCCTGGCCTCGTCGCCGCCGGCCGCCATCGCGTCGGTCAGCACGCGCGGCGTGATCTGCCAGGAGATGCCCCATTTGTCCTTGCACCAGCCGCACATGCTTTCCTGGCCGCCATTGCCGACGATGGCGTTCCAGTAGCGGTCGGTCTCTTCCTGGCTGTCGGTTGCGATCTGGAACGAGAAGGCTTCGCTGTGCTGGAACGCGGTGCCGCCATTGAGGCCAATGCAGGGGATGCCGGCGACGGTGAAATCGACCGTCAGCACGTCGCCCGCCTTGCCCGAGGGATAATCGCTGGGCGCCCTGTGGACGGCATGCACGGCGCTGTCGGGAAAGGTCTTCGCGTAGAAGCGGGCGGCTTCCTCGGCGTCCTTGTCGTACCAGACGCAAATGGTGTTCTTGGCAACGGTCATCGCTTGTCCTTTCGGTTTCGACCCGATCGCTGCCGGGCTCACCAGACGACGGATGCCGAGGCCCCATTTCGACACGAAGCGCTCGCGGGAATCGAAATTTTCCGGCGGCCCCGTCTGGCCCTTCTCGCCGCCGTGGGGCTTGTCACCCGCTCAAGGCGCCGCCTCGCCGGCTGGCAAAGGCTCGGGCTCGCTGCATCCGGGCGGTCGTCGGCATGCGCCCGCGCCGATTGTAACGATATCGTGCTTTGCTGCGAGGGAAACGATGGTTGAGGCTCCGTTGCGTTTCGCTATCGTGGCGACGGCAGTCGAGGATGTCCTGACGCTGCGCGTAAGTCATTCTGTTCGTATGCCATAGTATATTTCATGACGGCAATTCACGCGTCCTGCGAGAGGTCTGCCATGCTTTCCAAGCGTTATTTATCCCTATTCATGCTTTCTTCCAGTCTGTGCGTCGCGGGTGCAAATGCCCAGACGATTACAGGGACGCCCGGGTCGCCCAGCGCGACGCAGACGATCGACGGGCGCTACATTCCGAGCCCGCCATTGCCGTTTGGCGGCGTCATCAACCCCGATGCCGCGGCATCGAAGCCCTTCTGGCCGCCAACCGTGGTCCCGCCCGCCGGCGCGCCCAACATCCTGCTGATCATGACCGACGACGCCGGTTACGGCGTTTCCGGCACGTTCGGTGGTGTGATCCCGACGCCGGCGCTCGACCGGGTTGCCAATGCCGGACTGCGCTACACGCAGTTCCATTCAACCGCGCTGTGCTCGCCGACGCGGGCGGCGCTGATCACCGGCCGCAACCATCACTCGGTCGGCTTCGGCGTGATCACCGAGCAGTCGACCGGCTTCCCGGGCTATGATTCCGTCATCGGGCCGGAGAATGCGACGGTTGGCGAGATCCTGAAGGAGAACGGCTTCACGACATCCTGGTTCGGCAAGAACCACAATACGCCGAGCTTCCAGTACAGCCTCTCCGGCCCGTTCGACCAATGGCCGTCCGGCATGGGCTTCGACTATTTCTATGGCTTCATGGGCGGCGAAACCAACCAGTGGACGCCCTATCTGTTCCAGAACACGACCCAGGTTTTCCCGTGGATCGGCAAGCCCGGCTACAACCTCACGACCGACCTGGCCGACAACGCCATCGATTATTTGAGGCAGACCAACGCCGGTGCGCCCGACAAGCCCTTCTTCCTCTACTACGTGCCCGGCGGCACGCATGCGCCACATCAGCCGACGCCCGAATGGATCGCCAAGTTCAAGGGCAAGTTCGACATGGGCTGGAACGCCATGCGGGACGAGATCTTCGCCAATCAGAAGCGTCTGGGTGTCATCCCCGCCAATACCGCGCTGACGCCCTGGCCCGACAGCCTGCCGAAATGGGACACCCTCTCGGCGGACGACAAGAAGATGTTTGCCCGGCAGGCAGAGGTCTATGCCGCCTATGTCGCCTATACCGACCACGAGATCGGCCGTGTCATCCAGGAAGTGGAAGACCAGGGCAAGCTCGACAATACGCTGATCATCTACATCGAGGGTGACAATGGCACGAGCGCGGAGGGCTCGACCCTTGGCACGCCGTTCGATCTCGCCGCCATCCAGGGCATCGACGTTCCGGTCAAGGACCAGCTGCCTTTCTATGACGTCTGGGGCTCCGACAAGACCACCCCGCATATGTCGGTCGCGTGGTCCTGGGCCTTCGATACGCCGTTCAAATGGACCAAGCAGATCGCGTCGCATTTTGGCGGCACGCGGCAGGGCATGGCGATGTCCTGGCCGGCGCGGATCAAGGATGCCGGCGGGGTTCGCAGTCAGTTCCACCACATGATCGACATCGTTCCCACGATCCTCGAAGCCACGGGCGTTCAAGCGCCGGTCGCGGTCAACGGCATCCAGCAGCGCCCGATCGAGGGCGTCAGCATGGCCTATAGCTGGGACAAGGAAAACGCCAACGTGCCGTCCGCGCGGGCGACGCAGTATTTCGAGATGTTCGGCGACCGCGCGATCTATCACGATGGCTGGATGGCCGCGACAACGCCGCCGCAGCCGCCGTGGCTGCTGGGGCTTGCGAAAATGCCCGACGTGATCGGCGGCTATGATTGGGAACTCTACAACATCGCCGAGGACTACTCGCAGAACAACGATATCGCCGCCGCAAACCCGCAGAAGCTGCAGGAACTCAAGGATCTTTTCCTTGTCGAGGCGGCGAAATACAACGTCTTCCCGCTTGATAATTCGATCGTCCAGCGGCTTCTGGCGCCGCGTCCGTCTTCTACGGCGGGGCGGAACACCTTCACCTATGCCGGCCAGGTCTCCGGTCTGCCGGCCAGTGCGTCGCCGGACCTGCTGACCCGGTCCTACACCATCCAGGCCGATGTCGAGATCCCCGAAGGCGGGGCGGAAGGCATGCTCGCCACGCTGGGCGGGCATTTCGGCGGCTATGGCCTCTATCTGCTCAAGGGCAAGCCGGTATTTGCCTATAACCTGCTTGCACTCGATCACTTCCGCTGGGAAGGGAAGGATGCGCTGACGCCCGGCAAGCATCAGATCGTGTTCGAGTTCGCCTATGATGGCCCCGGCGCCGGCAAGGGGGGCACGGGCGTCCTGAAGGTCGATGACACCGAAGTCGCCCGCCAGCAGATCCCGCACAGCACGCCGTTCCTGATGACGATCGACGAGACCTTCGATATCGGAATCGATACCCGCACTTCGGTCGATGAGGCGGATTACCAGGTGCCCTTCGCCTTCACCGGCAAGCTCGACAAGATCACCTTCAAGCTGGGCCCGACCCAGCTGACCGCCAACGAGCAGGCGGTCATTCAAACCAAGCTCGCGCGCGCGCGGGATTAGTCGGGGAGCGACAACCGTCGACCGCGGCGCGACGCCTGCAAGAGCGTCGCGCCGTTTCGTTGTCTCGGGCAGGGCGTTGTTCGTGGCGCGAAAGGGCTGCGCGATTGGCGCTGGCTAGGCCAGATATTTCTTGAACCAGTCGATCGTGCGCTGCCAGGCGAGATCGGCGGCTTCCTTGTCGTAGCGTGGCGTCGAATCGTTGTGGAAGCCGTGGTTGGCGCCGGGATAGATATAGGCCTCGTAGGTTTTTCCGTTGGCCTTCAGCGCCGCCTCATAGGCGGGCCAGCCCTCGTTCACGCGCGTGTCCAGCTCGCCATAATGCAGTAGGATCGGCGCCTGGATGCGCGGCACGTCCTCTGCCTTGGCCTGGCGGCCGTAGAAGGGCACGGCGGCGCCGAGCTCGGGATAGGCGACGGCTGCGGCATTGGCGACGCCGCCGCCATAGCAGAAGCCGGTGATGCCGACCGTGCCGGTGGTGCGCTCGTCCTGCATCAGGAATTCGATTGCCGCGAAGAAGTCGTTCATCAGTTTTTCCGGATCGACCTGCTGCTGCAGTTCGCGGCCCTTCTCGTCATTGCCGGGATAGCCGCCCTTGGAGGTCAGCCCGTCCGGCGCGAGCGCGATGAAGCCGGCCTTTGCGACGCGCCGCGCGACATCCTCGATATAGGGATTGAGACCGCGGTTTTCGTGCACGACGACGACCGCCGGCAGCTTGCCCTCGGCCTTGGCGGGACGGACGAGATAGCCGCGCACCTCGCCATGGCCGTTCGGCGAGGGGTAGGTGATGTATTCCGCGACGATGTCGGGATCGGTGAAGGAAACCTGTTCGGCGAGCGCGTAGTTGGGGCTCATCGTCGCCAGGATGGAGGCGGCGGTGACGCCGCCAATGGCGAACTTCGCCGCCCGGTCGAGGAATTCGCGCTTGGTGATGCGGCCATGCGCGTAGAAATCGTAGAGCTCGAGCAGTTCGGGGTGGAAGTCCTTGGCGGTCAGTCGGGTCATCGGTGCCTCGTGGGTAAGGGGCAGGGGTGCGCCGTCGCATGAGACGGGAATGATAGCGGCCGAGAGGGGTGTGACCAGCCCTGATGGCCCGCGCACCCGTTGGGCCCTGCCGTGACCCATGCCCGGCCTGCGGCGGATTGGGTCCGAACTTTACAACTAGATGAAAGCGTGTGAAGTACGAGCTGCCCTTCTTCCGCAGAACAGGTCTGACGCCGTGAACAGCTTGCGCTTTGCCACCCGCCTGAATTCCTTCGCCTCGCGCGCCGAGGCCGAATGGCCGGACCAGAAGGGCAAGCCGAGCGTCCTGCAAATGGCGGCGCGGGCGGCCAAGGTTGAGGGCCTGACGGATCTGGATCTGAACTATCCCGACCATGTCGGTGAGGATCCGCGCGTTCTCGCGGGAAAGCTCGGCGATCTGGGGCTCCGGATCAACGGCTTCGCCATGCGCTATTATACCAATCCGGCTTTCAAGCTGGGTGCCTTCACCCATCCCGACGCGGCGGTCCGGCGGGAGGCGATCGACCTCACCAAGCGCGGCATCGACGCGGCGCGGGCCGCCGGCTCCAATCTGATGACGATCTGGCTTGGGCAGGACGGCTTCGATTATGCCTTCCAGGGCGACTATGACCGGATGTGGGATCACGAAGTCTCTGGCATTCGTGAAGTGTGCGCGCATGATCCGGATTGCTGGATCAGCATCGAATACAAGCCCAACGAGCCGCGCGCCTATAGCCTGATGCCGGACTGCGCGACGACGCTGCTGGCGATCCAGGAGGCTGGCGCGCCCAATCTCGGCGTAACGCTCGATTTCGCGCATGTGCTCTATGCCGACGAGCAACCCGCCTTCGCGGCCGCGCTGATCGCACGCCATAGCCGCCTGCTCGGGGTTCACCTGAACGACGGCTACGCCAAGCGTGACGACGGACTGATGGTCGGCGCCGTGCATTCCGTGCAGACGATCGAACTGCTGCGCCAGATCCGCCGCGACGGCTATGACGGCGCGATCTATTTCGACACCTTCCCGGATATGACCGGGCTGGACCCGGTGCGCGAATGCGAGGTCAACATCGCGACGGTCCGGCGGATGCTGGCGGTGGTCGACCGGCTGGAGCGCGACAATCGTCTCGGCGAGGCGATCGACCGCCAGGACGCGGTTGCGTCCAATGCCATCGTGCAGGAAGCCATGCTGGCGCCGGCGAACTGACGCCGACAGGCTTTCGGCCGCTTGAAAGGGCGCAGATGACCCCCGAGGACGCCAATCCCAGTTCCATCGGCCCGCGCATTCGCATGATGCTGCCGTCGCTGACCCCGCGCGAGGCGCATGTCGTCGAGGCGGTGCTGGCGATGCGCGATTTCGGCCTGGAGACGCCGCTGAAGGAGATCGCGGCCGGGACGGGGGTATCCGAGGCGATGGTCGTCAAGATCACCAAGAAGCTGGGCTTCGACGGCTATCGCGGCTTCCGCGCCGCGCTGGCGCAGTATAACCGGCTGCCGGCCGCCGGCATGCATCAGGACCTCTCGCCGGAGGATACGTCGCGCGAGATCATCCAGAAGGTGTTCCGCACCTCGATCCATGCGCTGGAGGAGACGCTGGCGATCCTCGACGTCGAGGCCTTCGACCGCGCGGTGGATGCCATCCATGGCGCGAAGCAGCGGGATTTCTACGGCGTTGGGGGATCGGCGCAGATCGCGCGCGATGTCGCCCACAAGTTCCTGCGCATCGGCCTGCGCGCCAGCGTGCAGGACGACGCGCACATGATGGCGATGTCGGCCTCCCTGCTCGGAGCCGGCGATATCGCGATCGGTTTCTCGCATTCCGGCAATACCAGCGCGGTGATCGAGGCGATCCAGCGGGCGCGGCGCAATGGCGCGCGGACGCTGGCGATCACCAATTACGACCGTTCACCGCTCGCCCAGCAGGCGGAAATCGTACTTTGCTCGACGGCGCAGGGATCGCCGCTGATGGGCGAAAACGCGGCGGCGCGCATTGCCCAGCTCAACATTCTCGACGCCGTGTTCGTGGCGGTCGCACAGCGCGACTACGGCCAGGCGGAGAGAAATCTCGAAAAGACCATGTCGGCCGTTGCCGCCAACCGAAGAGACAGGACCCTATGAGCGATAGCGCCCGCACCGTCATCGTCTTTGGCAGCCTGCACTACGACGTCATCGTTCGCGGACCCGCCCGTCCGCGCAAGGGCGAGACGATCACGGGCGAGTCCTGGCAGCCGAAATGCGGCGGCAAGGGCGGCAACCAGGCGGTGGCCGTGGCCCATGCCGGTGCGCACAGCGCCATGGTCGGCGCGGTTGCGGACGATGATTTCGGTCGCACGCTGCTGCGGAACCTTGACCAGCAGGGCGTCGACCGGCGCTTCGTCCGCGTGCTTCCCGGCGGTTCCACGGGCATGAGCGTCGCGATCTTCGACGGCGAGGGCGATTATGGCGCGGTGATCGTTTCCGGCGCCAATCTCACGCTTGCCGAAAGCGACGTGCAGGCGGCGGCCGAGTTGTTTGCGTCCGCGCCGATCCTGGTGCTGCAGAACGAGGTGCCGGACAGCGCCAATGTCGCGGCGGCCATCGCGGCGAAACATTCCGGCGGGCTGGTGATCCTCAACGCGGCGCCGGCGCGCCTGCCCTCCGAGGCGCTGGCCGCGAATGTCGACATCATCGTCGTCAACGCCATCGAGGCCGAACTGCTGGCCGGCGTGCCGGTGGTGGAGAGCCTGGAGGGCGCGCTCGCCGCCGCCCGCAGCCTGTCGCGGCGCTATCCGATCGCCATTGTCACGGCCGGCGGGGAGGGCGTCGCCTGCGTCACCGCGGCGGGCGAGGAAATCGCGATTCCGGCGATCCCGGTCAAGCTGGTCAGCACGCATGGTGCGGGAGACGCCTTCATCGGCATGCTGGCCGCGAGCCTCGCCAGGGGCAGCGCCCTCGCCGAGTCGATCGCCAACGCCAATCGCGCCGCGGCTGAACTGGTCAGCCGCCCGGCTCCGGAACTGGCTGGCTAGAGGCCTCGCCTTCGCTTCGCCCACCGTTGCAAGGATGGCGCTTGCGGCGTTCAACGGGACGGGGCTCTTGCCTGGCTGCGCAACGCGTGCCATTCGCCGGGCAGGGCCGGCGGTGGAAGCCGACCTTGCGAACCCGATGAACCGGAGGCAATTCCCAAGTGGAGCCGGAGCGACGCGCCGGAACGAGAACCCGTTCGGCCCTGAATGTCGGCCGGCGCGCGGGCTATGTCGTGCTGGGTTTCGTCTTCCTGGCGCTCGCCATCATCGGTGCGCTCCTGCCCATCATGCCGACCACGGTCTTCCTGATCCTCGCCGCCTGGAGCTTCGGCCGATCCTCGCCGCGGCTGGAAGCGTGGATGCTCGACCATCCGCGCTTCGGGCCGGTACTGCGCGCCTGGCGGGAGCAGGGCGCCATCCCGCGCAAGGCGAAATGGTTGGCCTGCGGCGGCATGGCCATCGGCTATGGGGTGTTCTGGTGGACGGCGCAGCCGGCCTGGTGGCTCGCCGTGCTCGTCGCGCTCGGAATGCTGGCCTGTGCGCTGTGGATCACGACGCGGCCGGAGCCAGTGCCGTCCGAATAGCCGCGAGGGGCTGGCCGGATTTACACGGACGTCCGACGCTGTCTATCCCTTACCTCTCCCTGAGGGAGAGGTGAAGGGACAGCATTCCCCATGCGACGGCTCAGATATGGATGGACTCTTTGGATTCCCACGAGTTGCGTAAGCTGCCCGCGCAAGGCGCTGGGAGCGCCTAGGTCCCTCCTCGTGGACGTTCGGATCGGGAGGTACCCTGAGTCCTGCGCGGACCGACGGCTTGTGCCGTCGGTCCGCTTCTGTCGTCAGGCCGCGAGGCCACGGGTCAGGTCCATCGCCTGCCGCTCGAACAGCTTGCGATAGATGCCGTCCTCGATGCGCACCAGCGCCTCATGCGTGCCCTCTTCCGCGATCCGGCCACGGTCGAAGACCAGCAGGCGGTCGAGCGCGCGCACCGTCGACAGGCGGTGGGCGATGACGATCGCGGTGCGGCCTTCCATCAGCCGCTCCATCGCCTCCTGGATCAGCGCCTCGGATTCCGAATCAAGGCTCGAGGTCGCCTCGTCCAGGATCAGGATCGGCGCATCGGCCAGGAACGCGCGGGCCAGGGCCACGCGCTGGCGCTCGCCGCCCGAGAGCTTGACGCCGCGCTCGCCGACCAGAGTCGCATAGGCCTGCGGCAGCCGCTCGATGAAATCATGCGCGTTGGCGAGCTTCGCCGCCGCCATGATCTCGGCCATCGATGCGCCGGGCCGGGCATAGGCGATGTTCTCCGCCAGCGAGCGGTGGAACAGGATCGGCTCCTGCTGCACGATCGCGATCTCGCCGCGCAGCGACGACTGCGTGACATGGGCGATATCCTGCCCGTCGATCACGATGCGGCCATCCGTGACGTCGTAGAGACGCTGGATCAGCTTGACGAAGGTCGTCTTGCCGGAGCCGGAATGGCCGACCAGGCCGATCTTCTCGCCCGTTCGGATCGTGACGTCAAAGTCCTTGTAGAGCGGCGTGTTATGGCCGGCATAATGGAAGGTGACGTTCTCGAAGCGGATCTCGCCCGCTCCGACGACCATCGGCACGGCGCTTGCCTTGTCCTCGATGCCGAGCGGCTGCGCATGCAGGGCGACCAGTTCCTCCATGTCGTTGACCGAGCGCTGAAGGTTGCGGATATGCACCCCGACATCGCGCAGGTAGCCCTGCAGCAGGAAGAATGCCGTCAGCACGAAGGTGACGTCGCCGGGCGTCGCCCGGCCATGCCACCAGAGCAGCAGCACGGTTCCGATGATCGCGCCGCGCAGCAGCACCAGCAGAATGCCCTGCGCCGTGCCGTTATTGGTGCCGCGGATCCAGGTGCGCGACGTGCGCGAGCGCCACTTGGCGACAACCCGCGACAGCCGCGTGTCCTCCCGGTCCTCGGCGCCGAACGCCTTCACCACCGCGTTGCAGGAAACCGCATCGGCGAGCGCGCCGCCGAGCTTGGTATCCCACTGGTTGGCGAGACTCGCCGCCGGCGCGACGTAGAACAGCGACAGCGACACCGTCATGGCGATGTAGAGCACCGAACCGACCGCGATGATCAGGCCCATCACCGGCCAGTAGGAGCCGAGCAGGATGGTCGTGCCGACAAGCATGGCGATCGAGGGCAGCAGCGCCAGCAGCAGCGTATCGTTCAACAGGTCGAGCGCCCACATGCCGCGCGTGATCTTGCGCACGGTCGAGCCGGCGAACGCATTGGCATGCCAGTTGGTGGAGAAGCGCTGCACGCGGTGGAAGGCGTCGGCCGCGATGTCCGTCATCATGTTCAGCGTCAGCCGGATGATGGCGAGGAAGGCGCAATGGCGCAGCGCCATCATGCCCACGCCGAGCGCCATCAACGCGCCGAACGCGTGCAACGCCGCCGAAAGGGCTTCGTCGCGGTCCTGGATGCCGCCGGCGATCGCGTCGACGAGACGTCCGGCATAGAGCGGCAGCAGAACGTCGGCCATGGTCGAGATGAGCACCGTCAGCGCGATGCCGACGATCAGCAGCGGTTGCTTGCGCCAATGGGCGAAGGTGAAGCCGAGCACGTTTGAAAAGGCATCGGCCCGCCATCGGATGCGGAAGCGGGGGAATCTGAATCGAGTCATGATGACAGTCCGGACGCGTCAAAGACGGCGATCCGGTCCCAGAATACGAGAAACAGGACGGCGAGCGACGCACAATCGAGGCGCGGGGGCTCGCGGTGAAACGGTTTGAGTATCGAGAGGCGGGTTTTCAGGGAGCCACGGTATGAGACCGTGACGATACCCGCTGAACGTCCGAACTAGCGGCGGGGGAGACCCGAAGCCGGCTTGACCGGGGCGACGACCATATGCAGCGATGCCATGCAAATCCCCCCGTGTTCGGAGTTGAAGGAAGCGTTCTCTATAGCTGCGACATCATGGATTGCAAGCCCGGTGCACCCGGTTTGCGTGCCGTGTGTTGCCGCTGCAACACGGAACCGGCCGTGTTTCACCCAAATGACCCGGGGCGGCGGGCGGCGAATCTGTCTTCCCTGTCGCCCGTATCCGATGGGGGGCGAGTCTTTCGAATGCGCGTTGGTCCGGGTCGAAGGACGACCGGCTTCCTGAACGCACTCGGCCCGGACATGCCGGGCCGAGGTAGCGATGGTCCGTGGCGGCAGGATCAGCCGATCTTCTTGCGCACCACGTCCTGGTCGAAGCACATGTCGAGGATGCGCTGGATCTCGGCGGCGCGGCGGAAGCTCGGATCGCCGTTGATGCCGGTATTGCAGGCCTGGACGAAGCGTTCGTAGGTCGTGACGACAGGCGGGCACTCGACCGGCTTCCAGGTCTGCGTATCGATATCCGGGCCGACGCAGATTTCCAGCGACGACGTCCGGCCGTCGGTCATCACCTTCAGCGCGCCTTCGGTGCCGAACAGCTGCAGCGTCAGGTCGTTGGCGTGGCCGGTGGCGAAGCGCGTCGCGGTGATGGTGCCGATCGCGCCATTGGCGAATTCGGCCATCATGATCGCCGAGTCGTTGGCGTCCAGCTTGTATTCGCCGATCTGGTCGCCTTCCGCCTTGTGGAAGGTCTTCAGGCGGCTGTCGACCGTGGTGATGTCGCTGTCGGCGCCGAACGAGGCGAAGTCGACAATGTGGACGCCGATGTCGCCCAGCACGCCCTTGGAGCCGTGCTCTTCCGACAGGCGCCACAGCCAGCGCGATTCCGTGCGCCAGTCGCCCCACTGCTTGCCGACCAGCCAGCTCTGCAGATAGGACGCCTCGACATGGCGGATCGAGCCGATCCGGCCGGCGGCGACCAGCTCGCGCGCCTTCTGCAGCGCGGGCGAGTTGCGGTAGGTGAGGTTCACCATGTTGATGACGCCCTTCGCCTCGGCCTCTTCGGCCATGACCAGGGCGTGCGGATAGTCGGTCGCGAGCGGTTTCTCGCAGAAGACATGCTTGCCGGCGGCGAGCAGCTTCATCGTCGTGTCGTAGTGGACGGCGTCCGGCGTGACATTGGCGGCGGCGTCGAACTGGCCCCATTCGATCGCCGCATCGAGATCGGCGAACAGGTTGGTGATGCCGTGCTTCTTGCCGAAGGCGGTGCGCCGCGCGGCGTCGGTCTCGACGGCGGCGACGACGGTGGCGCCCGGGGCCGCCTTGAAGGCGATGGCATGGCTTTCGGCCATGCTGCCGGTTCCCAGGATAAGGATCTTGACCATGAGCTTCACTCTTGGGTGACGGGAGCATGTCCCGAAAGGTGGACTGTCCTTCACCTCTCCGGGTGGAGAGGTCGGCCGCGAAACCGGCGGGTGAGGGCGGGGCGATGGATTGCGCCCCGGCCCGCCGCTTCGCGCTGGCGAGGCTTAGTGGAAGCCTTCCTCGCCCTTCTTGTGGAGCGTCTCGCCCTTGATGGTGAGCGGGCCGTTCGGGGCCTTGTCGGCCGGTGTGTTCGGCGCCTTCTCGATGCCGGCCCAGGCCGGAGCGGGGTTATAGGCCCACTTGGCGGCGTTCTTCAGTATCTGCTTGACGTCGGGGTTGTAATAGATCGGGTAGGTCTCGTGGCCAGGCGAGAAATAGAACACCTTGCCGCCGCCGCGCTGCCAGGTCAGGCCCGAGCGGAACACTTCGCCGCCTTCATACCAGGTGACGAACACCGTCTCCTGCGGCTCGGGAACCGTGAAGGGCTCGCCATACATCTCCGTCTGCTCGATCTCGAAATAATCGGACAGGCCCTGGGCGATCTGGTGGTTGCGGTTGATGACCCAGACGCGCTCGAGCTCGCCGGCCTCTCGCCACTTGAGCGAGCAGGGGGTGCCCATCAGGCGCTTGAAGATCTTCGAGAAGTGGCCCGAATGCAGGACGATCAGGCCCATGCCTTCCCAGACGCGCTGGGCGACCCGCTCGACGACGGCGTCGGAGACCTCGCCATGCGCCTTGTGGCCCCACCAGATCAGCACGTCCGTCTCGGCCAGGCGCTGCTCGGTCAGGCCGTGCTCCGGCTCCTGCAGCGTCGCGGTCGAGACTTCGATGACGGGATCCTCGTCCAGGCCCTTGGCGATCGTGGTGTGCATGCCTTCCGGATAGATCTTCCGGACGACTTCATTCTCCTGCTCGTGGACGTTTTCGCCCCAGACAACAACGCGGATCGTCATGACCTTGGTCTCCCTAGACAGTTCCTGTCGCGCGACCTTGCCGGCCCCGCCAGATCGGTAATGCGCGCTTCGGGTGACCCGGGTGTGAAAGCCGGGGGGCCGGATCCACCCAAAGCGCTTTGGATCGTAAACCAGCCCACCTTATCCTGCATCCCCGGCGACGCAATATCCACCATCCGTGGCAGATGTGTCGCAGGCCGCGGACGCGGACTCACCGCGCCCGGCCGGTGAGATCGTCGCCCGCATCGCGCGGCAGGCGGGCGCAGACGAAGGCAGCGAGCAGCGACACGCTGGTTACCGTCAGGAAGGCGGCGGAGAAATCGGCCATCACCGGCGTTTCCCGGCCCGACAGCGCGACGGCGGCGTGCAGCACGCTGGCCGAGACGCAGATGCCGAGCGACAGCATCATCTGTTGCATCGTCGTGTAGAAGCTCGTCGCCGCGCTCATGCGGTCACGCTCTACCTCGGCATAGGCGATCGTGTTGTAGGCGGTAAACTGCAGCGATTGCGAGAAGCCGCCGATCAGCAGGACGACATAGATGGCGGCGATCGGCCAGTCGGGGCGGAACGTCGCGTAGATCGCCAGGAAGGCGCTGGCGATGACGCTGTTCCATATCAGCGTGTTGCGGAAGCCGAAGCGGCGCAGGATCGGGGCGGCGGAAGCCTTCATGGCCATGGCGCCAGCCGCCGAGACGAAGGTGACCAGCCCGCTATGGGCGGCAGACATGCCGAAGCCCAACTGCATCATCATCGGCAGCAGGAAGGGCATGGCGCCGGCTGTGATCCGGGCCAGGCCCCCGGCGACCACCGACAGGCGGAAGGTCTTCAGCCGCATCAGCGACAGGTCGAGGATCGGCGCCGCATGGCGGCGGGCATGCGCGATATAGAGCGCGCCGGTGACGAGGCCGACCGTGAGCAGGACCAGCGCCGTGCGCGGCGACGCCGCGCCACGGCCGCCGGTCTCGAAGGCGAAGAGCAGCGAGGCGAGCGCGGTGCCCGACAGCAGTAACCCCAGCCCATCGAACGGCCGTCTGATCTCTTCGCGGATGTCGTCGATATAGTGGCTGGCAAGCGCGATGCCGATCACGCCGAGCGGCAGGTTCACATAGAAGATCCAGCGCCAGTCGAGATAGGTAACGATGAAGCCGCCGACCATGGGGCCGATCACCGGGCCGATCAGAGCCGGCACCATCACCCAGGCCATCGCCGAGACGAAATCGGCGCGCGGCACGCTTTTCAGAATCACCAGCCGCCCGACCGGCACCATCATCGCGCCGCCAAGCCCTTGCAGTACGCGGGCCAATACCAGGAAGGGCAGGTTGTGCGCCTGGGCGCAGAGCAGGGAGCCCGCCATGAAGATGGCGATCGCCGCGCAGAAGACATTGCGCGCGCCAAACCGGTCGGCGATCCAGCCGCTGGCCGGGATGAACACGGCGAGGCTGAGCAGATAGCCGGTCAGCGCGACGCTCATGTCCAGCGGCGACACGCCGAAGCTCCTCGACATGGTGGGCAGGGCGGTGGCCAGAACGGTGGCGTCGAGCTGCTCCATGAACAGCGCGCTGGCGACGATGAGGGCGGTGATGCGATAGGCGGGGGCGGCGGGGGACGCGCCGGCGCCGAGGACGGTGTCGCTTGGCATAAGGTACATTTCGTAAGGTGGGCTTTCTATCTCGTCGAAGCGACCGGAAAGCGCAATTCACAATCCCGTGGTATATCCCGTCGGCGCGGCTTGACTTCATCCGCCGCGGCAATCTATATCCGGCCACCTTCACCGGAGCAGTTTACTGCCCGGCGGCAGGGCGGTTAGCTCAGCGGGAGAGCATTCGCTTCACACGCGAAGGGTCACTGGTTCAATCCCAGTACCGCCCACCATTTTCCACTCCATTCGATCGACGTACACCCCGCCGCGATGCGAGGGCCACCCCGGCCCATCGCCTGAGCGGCGAGCCTTGTACTCATGCCCTGCACCATCCGTCGACGGTTGCGGCCTGCTGTGCGGCGTTGCTCGATCATCCGCCGATTCCGATTGCACTTATCGGTTGTGGCCTTTGGCGTCTCTGGCACGGACCATCGCGACGGGTCTGCTCGCCCCGGCCTGTTCGCGGCGTCCCGCGGCTTGGCGCCATGTCCAAAATTTTCTAGCGCCGCGCCTGTGTTGTCTTCAACAAGTTCCGTTTCGTCACGCAAAATATCCGGGATATACGATCTTTTGATCTTGGATTTATCTAGGAATATAAATCCTAGCTGAGGGAATCTGTTTGTTTCTATGTAATTTTCACTTCTAGTGAAAACTTGGGGACTCCAAAGATTCCATAATCCTGGTTGGTTGTTGCCTGAATGCCATAGCCCTGCTCGCGCAGGCTGTGTTATCGGTGTAGGGACTACCTACCTATTTGGAGTGACTGGGATGAAATTCCGGCTTGCCGCTGCCCTGCTTGCCATGAGTGCCTCGACCGCCTTCGCGGCCGATTTGACCTATGAACCCGCTCCGGTTGCAGCGCCCATCGAAGTGTTCAATTGGACCGGCTTCTACGTGGGTGTGCATGGCGGCTATGGCTGGGGCCATACCCAGGACACGCATAATCCGAACGCCTTCGGCCAGACGCTGACCGGCGGCTTCGGCGGCGCCCAGATCGGCTACAATTATCAGTTCGCGAACAATGTCGTTGTCGGTGCCGAGGCGGATGTTGCCTATAGCGGCATCGGCAAGGATTGGGGCGGCTCCAACGAGTTCGACCCGTATTACGGTGAGGACAAGATCGACTGGTTCGGCACGATTCGGGCGCGCCTCGGCTATTCGGCCGATCGTTTCATGCCCTACCTCACCGGTGGCTTGGCCTGGGCGAATGTCGACCACAAGCTCGGCTGCGACCGGAATCGGGTGGCTGTGACCATTGGCGGCTGCAACGCGGCTTTCGAGACGTCGAAGTCCGATACCGCCTGGGGCTGGACCGTCGGCGCTGGCGTCGAATACGCCATCACCAACAACGTGACCGTCAAGGCCGAGTACCTCTATACCGATCTCGGCACGAACGACGTCACGCTGGTCGACGTGAACTATCCGACCAACCCGGTCAACAACCGCGAATTCGACACCTCCTTCAATTCGGTCAAGCTGGGCCTGAACTACAAGTTCTGATCAGCGGACCGCAGAGCGAGATGGAGGAAGGCCCCGCCACCTGTGGCGGGGCCTTCCTTTTTGAAGGGGCCAGGGAGCGAAGCGCTCGAGCAGGTCACGCTGCGGTGCGCCTGTCTATAAGACATGCCGCATCCGCCTGGCGGGACGCAGGGCCAGGCCGCGGCGCCGGTCCATGGGTTATCTTCGGCGCGGTGCGCAACCGGGCGGCGCCGCGTCTCTCAAGGGGCGCATGGGAAGGTTCGTTGGCCGGACCTGCGTCCGGCCCCTGGGGCTGTGCGTTCGCGGGGAGGGCCGGCGCGGAGAGAGCGGGCTAGACTTGCTCGAGCATCAGGTGGAGCTGGCTTTGCTCAGCCACACGCTCATGCTTCTCGAGTTCGCTCTTGATCCGGTATTGCAGCCGTCCGCCGGATTCGGGGAGGGCGGCGACGATGACATAGGTGCCGGGAGCCGAGCTAAAAATCTTGCTCCGGTCCATCGTTACCCGCTGTCCGACTTTATATGAATGTGCCATCCGAAAATTGTAGCAGAAAATCGCGATCAAGAGTCGGTCTTTTGTGAGGCTATTTTTAACGATCATCGATTTGCCTTCCGGCGAAGATCGATACGCGCATCCGGCTCATTTGAAAAAGACTTGAAGAATAATTTGCATTCACAGGTTCTTTCGACTAGGGTGCATTATCCCAGCCGAACAGAGCGGGAGTTCGACAGGCGCATTCGTCAATGCAGCGGTCGTTCATGAACGAAGCGGACGGATGTACTCCGTTTCAATTTTTCCCTGATCTCCTGACGATTGATCAGATGCTCTGGTTGGGTTTGCGAACCGGATCGGTGAATGTCGTCGTGCGCCTGAAGGGCTGCCGGTGTGTTCCTGATCTCGTTCGCTTCGAAGGCGCGCTGGCATGGTGCTGGCGTGAATGACTAAGGTAATTTCTAAATGGCCGATATTGGCACCGTTAAGTTCTTCGATTCCACGCGCGGCTTCGGCTTCATTGCGCCTGACGCCGGTGGTCCGGACGTCTTCGTGCATGTGACCGCTCT
Organism: Kaistia defluvii; assembly: GCF_026343955.1. GTDB lineage: Bacteria > Pseudomonadota > Alphaproteobacteria > Rhizobiales > Kaistiaceae > Kaistia > Kaistia defluvii. The sequence continues at coordinate 152,329 of NZ_JAPKNI010000007.1, read as the reverse complement.
CGAAGCAGCCGGCATGCGCTCGCTCAATGAAGGCCAGAAGGTTTCCTTCGACGTCATCAGCGATCGCGGCAAGACCAAGGCTTCGAATCTCGCTGCAGTCTGAGCCTCGCGCACAGACCTGAAATCGAAGAGCCCGGCTTCGCGCCGGGCTTTTTTGCGTCTGGATTCCGGTGCTGCCTTATCGCGCGGGATCCGGGGCGACGACAGCGTCGCGGATTACGCCGGTGGTAATCCATTCCGGCGGTTATCCCTCAATGACCAAGCCACCAGAGCCCGTGCTTCCCGGTTGAATCGGGCCTGCCATGCCAGACAGGCTGGATCAGTCCGTTGATCCGTCCGAATGCAGAATGCCTGCCGGCGGCGAGCTTCCCGAGCGCGCTATCGATCTTACCCAATCTCATCGTCGCCTTGCTGTGCGGCATGAGGATCGGTTTCGAACGGCAATGGCGTCAGCGCCATACCGGCCTCAGCACGCATGCCCTGGTCGCGCTCGGTGCCGCAGCTTTCACCTCCCTCGCCATTCTCCTGGACGGTCCCACCGATGTTCGCATGGGCGGCCAGGTCGTGACCGGCATAGGCCTTCTTGGCGCCGGGCTGATCATGCGCGATGGTTTGAGCGTGCGGGAGTTGAGTGGCGCCGCGACGATCTGTGTCACGGGCGCAATCGGCTTGCTGTCCGGCTGCGGAGTTGAAATGCGCCGCGCATGACGAGGCGTTGATCCGCGCCCAGCTGCTGAAGGCGATGCGTGTGCAGCAACTGCGCCTGCACGGATTGGAGAGCCATTGCATCGCCGAAACCGGCAATGTCGAGGTGGGGGCGGTTGTCTACAGCAACAGGCAGGAGGATCGGCTCGTCGAGGGGCTGGTGGGCGAGCTGAGCCTGTCGCCACGGATCTTCTCGACCAGTGGACATCGACGAGCCCGCCGGAATAGCCGACCTGGCTGGGTTCATGGCGGGATCGTCAGCTGGTCTCGCCCGCGACGCGCGGCACGATGCGGACGCTCATCGCCTTGATTTCCTCATGGCGCTTCATCTCGCGTGAATAGGGCCGCCAGTCGTAGAGCAGTAGCTCCGCCGGGCGCCAGAGACCGACCCAGCCCGCAATGATGAAGCCCTCGCCGAACAGGCGGCCGAGCGCGTGCCGCGTGAAGATCACCTCTTCGAACAGCAGCGACATCGCCAGGCAGATGGCCCAGAATACCAGGCCGATACGGAGCGCCTTGCGCCCCTCCAGCCAGGTCTCGCGCTTCTTCTGCGCGGCAAGGCGGATCTGCGCGTTGCAGTAATTGGTGATCGCGGTGCTGACCCGGGCGGGCAGGTCGGGCGTGATCATCGCCTCCGGCAGGTGAATGACGATGCTGCCAATGCCCTTCTGGCTGCTCGGGCGCGCGTTCATCGTGTCGATCAACTGATCGATGCCCGAGGCCTCGATGTTTTCGCCGAGGAACGGATCCACTTCGGGCGTCTGGAAGAAATTATGGATGTCGCTCAGATAGAGATCGACGGTCTCGTCAGCTGGGCTGGTCATCGCGACATGGCTCGTTTTGAAAGGGAGGCGCCTGCAAACAACAATGGCCGGCCCCATCGGGACCGGCCATGATTTAGAGCACGCCGATGCGCGCCGGCCTACCCCAAAGGGGGTGCCGGCGGTTGCAATCAGACGCTTTGCGCTTCCACGGCCGCGAGGGCCGTCATGTTGACGATGCCGCGCGAGGTCACGGAGGGCGTCAGGATATGGGCCGGCTTGGCGGCGCCCAGCAGGATCGGGCCGACATGCAGCGCGTCGGTCATCACCTTCACGACATTCATCGTGATGTTGGCGGCGTCGAGATTCGGGAAGACCAGCAGGTTGGCTTCACCGGTCAGCTTGGATTTCGGCATCACGCGCGCGCGCAGCGCCTCGGAGAGGGCCGAGTCGCCATGCATTTCGCCGTCGACCTCGAGATCCGGCGCGGTTTCCCAGAGCAACTCCGTCGCGCGCCGCATCTTGGCGCTCGAGGCGTTGTCGCGCGAACCGAAGTTCGAATGCGACAGCAACGCCGCCTTCGGCGTGATGCCGAAGCGACGGATGTGGTCGGCGGCGAGGCGGGTGACTTCCGCGATCTCCTCCGCCGTCGGGTTCTCGTTGACATAGGTATCGGTGAGGAAGGTCGTCGCGCCGGAACTGATCAGGAGGCTCATCGCCGAATAGGCGTGGCTGCCCGGCCTGAGGCCGATAATGTCGCGGATGACGCGGAAATTGGTGCGGAACTGGCCTTCAAGGCCGCAAAGCAGCGCGTCGGCGTCATTGCGGATCAGCGCCAGCGCGCCAATTGCGGTCGTATTCGTACGGACGATGGTGCGCGCCGCCTCGGGCGTGATGCCGTGCCGGCCCATCTTCTCGAGATAGAGATCGACATAGTCGCGATAGCGCTTGTCGTCCTCGGGATTGATGATCTCGCAATCAACCCCCGGCTTGAAGCGAAGCCCGAAACGCTTGACGCGGGTTTCGATCACCGAGGGGCGTCCGATCAGGATCGGCTGCGCCAGACCGTCTTCCAGCGCCACCTGGGCGGCGCGCAGCACGCGCTCGTCCTCGCCATCGGCATAGATGACGCGCTTTACGTCCTGCTTGGCGGCCGCCACCATCGGCTTCATCAGCAGGCCGGACTTGAACACGAAGCGTGTCAGCCGGTCCATATAGGCGTCGAAATCGGTGATCGGCCGCGTCGCCACGCCGGAATCCATCGCGGCCCGCGCCACGGCCGGCGCGATCCGCAGGATCAGGCGCTGATCGAAGGGCGAGGGGATCAGGTAGTCCGGCCCGAAAGAGAGCTGCACGCCGCCATAGGCCTGCGCCACGACATCGGACGGCTCCTCCTGGGCGAGCGCGGCGATCGCATGCACAGCCGCCTGCTTCATTTCCTCGTTGATCGTCGTCGCGCCGACATCGAGCGCGCCGCGGAAGATGTGAGGAAAACAGAGGACGTTATTGACCTGATTGGGGAAATCCGACCGGCCAGTGCAGATCATCACGTCCGGGCGCACGGCGCGCGCGTCGTCCGGCATGATTTCCGGCTTGGGGTTGGCGAGCGCCAGGATCAGCGGGCGCTCGGCCATGCGGGCGACCATGTCGGGCTTCAGCACGCCGGCCGCCGAGAGGCCGAGGAAGACGTCGGCGCCATCGATGATTTCGGCCAGCTTCCGCTTGTCGGTCTTCTGCGCGAAGACGGACTTCCACGGATCCATCAGCGCCTCGCGGCCCTGATAGACGACGCCTTCAATGTCGGCGACCCAGATGTTTTCGAGCTTCGCGCCCAGCGCGACCATCTGGTGGAGGCAGGCGAGCGCCGCGGCGCCCGCGCCGGAACAGACGATCTTCGCCTCGGTGATCGGCTTGTCCTTGAGCTTCAGCCCGTTGATGACGGCCGCGCCAACGATGATCGCCGTGCCATGCTGGTCGTCATGGAAGACGGGAATTTGCATCCGGGCGCGCAGCTTGCGCTCGATCTCGAAGCATTCCGGCGCCTTGATGTCCTCGAGATTGATGCCGCCGAAGGTCGGCTCCAGCGCGGCGACCACGTCGACGAACCGGTCGATGTCGCGCTCGTCGACCTCGATGTCGAACACGTCGATACCGGCGAACTTCTTGAAGAGGACGGCCTTGCCTTCCATCACCGGCTTCGAGGCCAGCGCGCCGATCGCGCCCAGGCCGAGCACGGCGGTGCCGTTCGAGATGACGGCGACGAGGTTGCCGCGGGCGGTGTAGTCAAAGGCCTTGGCGGGATCGGCTTCGATGGCAAGGCAGGGCGCGGCGACGCCGGGCGAATAGGCCAGTGCCAGATCGCGCTGATTGCCGAGCGGCTTGGTCGCCCGGATCTCGAGTTTTCCCGGCTGCGGGAAGCGGTGATAGAAGAGCGCGCTCTCGTCGAGATCAGCGCCCGCCGGGCTTTTGTCGGTCATTAGTCCTGCCTGCGAACGATACGGATGGATGGCAGCTTGCCTGCCAGGGATCCGTCGTAGCCGATCGGGGCCAGCGAGGCGAGCGAATGGTGGTCAGAAGGCCGCGAAGTTCGAGCGCGTCGCGACGCCGCAGGCGACGCCCTTGCTCATGCACATGCTGATGGCGGAGGCGCGCGGATCGCGGATGTCGGAGTGTGCCGGGCGCTGCACCAGCTCGGCGAGGCCGATTCCGATCAGCGTGGCGAAGAGGGTGACGGCGAAGAACGAACGGGTGGCCATGACGCGATACTCCAGAAGCCCTGGTCGATCGTCGGATCCTGCTCCCCCTTAGCTGAACCCGACCTGAAACCTGCGTTTAGATTGCGTTCGGAATGATTTCGATTTGATTAAAATTGTCCCGATCTTAGGGTTTTGGTGACGCTGATGGCGGGACTGTGGAAACGGGAGCGGAAATGGGGCGATGCCGCCTCAGGCCAACCGGAATGGCTGAAAGCCCTCACCAGACGGGTGGGCCATGCACGTGGGCGGGGTCAATTCCGGCCGAGTTCGCGACCGGCTGCTTGACGCTCCGTCGGATTTCCGTCATCACGCTGATATGACGGCTTTTCCGCGTTTCAACGGCATTATCTGCTGCGGGATTATTACCGGCTAGCGCACGCTGGCTGAGGCCGTTCCTCTGTTCCATTCCGATAGAGACGAACGCCCAAGGCCCGGCGGGCTTGTGTTCATTCGGGATCGTTCAATGACTCTGCGCCTCTACAATACGCTGACGAAGGAAAAGGACGAGCTCAGGCCGCTCTTCCGCGATGCCTCGGGCAAGGACCGCGTCCGCATGTATGTGTGCGGGCCGACGGTGTACGACTTCGCCCATATCGGCAATGCGCGCCCGGTCATCGTCTTCGACGTGCTGTTCCGGTTGCTGCGCCATGTCTATGGCGCCGACCACGTCACCTATGTCCGCAACATCACGGACGTCGACGACAAGATCAACGCCCGCGCCGCGATCGACTATCCCGACCTGCCGCTGAACGAGGCGATCCGCCTGGTGACGGAAAAGACCGACGCGCAGTTCCAGGCGGATGTGGCGGCGCTCGGCTGCCTGCCGCCGACGGAGCAGCCGCGCGCGACCGAGCATATCGACGGCATGAAGGCGATGATCGAGCGCCTCGTCGAGCGCGGCGTCGCCTATGTCGCGGAAGGCCATGTCCTGTTCTCGCCCTCGGCGATGGACCGGTTGAACGGCACGCTGCCGCGCTACGGCGCGCTCGCCCGGCGCTCGCTCGACGAGATGCTGGCGGGCGCACGGGTCGACGTGGCGCCCTACAAGAAGGAGCCGATGGATTTCGTGCTCTGGAAGCCTTCGGCCGAGAACGAGCCGGGCTGGCCGTCACCGGCCGGTATCGAAGGCCGCGGCCGCCCGGGCTGGCACATCGAGTGCTCGGCCATGTCGATGGCCAAGCTGCTGGAACCCTTCGGCGGCGGCTTGAATTGCGACGACCCGATCAAGAACACCTTCGATATCCATGGCGGCGGCATCGATCTCGTCTTCCCGCACCACGAGAACGAGATCGCGCAGTCCTGCTGCGCCTTCGGCGCGCCGCGCATGGCCAATATCTGGATGCATAACGGCTTCCTGCAGGTGGAAGGCGAGAAGATGTCGAAGAGCCTCGGCAACTTCGTCACCATCCGCGAGCTGCTGGAAACGGGAAGCTTTGGCGACAATGTCTGGCACGGTTATGTGCTGCGTTTTGCGATGCTGACGACGCATTACCGCCAGCCGATCGATTTTACCGCCGAGCGACTGGTCGAGGCGCGCAAGCAGCTCGCCGACTGGATCGACTTTGTGAGAGGCGCGGATCCCTCCGACAGCGACGAGCCGCCGGCCGAGCTGGTCGAGAAGCTTTCCGACGATTTGAACTTCTCCGAGGCCAAGGCGCTGATGGCGTCCTGGGCGCGGCAGAAGGGCGATATTGAAGCGGCGACCAAGCTGGCGCGTTCCATGCGCTTCCTTGGGCTTTGGAACGGCGAGGCTTCGGCCGAGATCTATTCCTACGGCGTCGAAGTCCAGGAAGGTCCGGGCGAAACCGAGATCGCAGCGTACATCGTCGCCCGCCTGGACGCCCGCCGCGCCAAGAACTTCGCCGAGGCCGATCGTATCCGCGCCGAACTCGACGGCATGGGCATCACGCTGAAGGACGCCAAGGACCCGGTGTCCGGCGAGATCGTCACCACGTGGGAGGTGAAACGTTGAGCCCGCCGGCCTCCTGCCTGACCGCTCCCTCCGGCGCCATCCCCGCCTTCGCGGGGCTGACGGCGAGTGGGGTGCCGTTGGCGGCTCGCCCTGACGCCCGTCGCGCCGACCGCCAAACAGATTCACGCGCGCGCTAACCGCGCGCCAACCAGAAAGACACCACCATGACCAAGATTCCGCTCGACGAAGCCCTGATCGAACAGCTCATTGCCGACCGCATCGCCGCGCGCGAGGCCAAGGATTTCGCCAAGGCTGACACCATCCGCAAGCAGCTCGACGCCATGGGTCTCGTCATCATCGACGGCAAGGATGAGGCGACCGGCGAGTTCTGGACGACATGGGATCCCAAGGCTGCGCCGGAAGAAGAAGCGGAATGACGAAAGAACGCCTCTATCTGTTCGATACGACGCTGCGCGACGGGGCGCAGACCAATGGCGTCGATTTCTCGGTCGAGGACAAGGTCCTGATCGCCGGCATGCTCGACGCGCTTGGCGTCGATTATGTCGAGGGCGGCTATCCCGGCGCCAATCCGACCGACACGCGCTTCTTCACCGAGAAGCGCACGGCGCGGGCAAAATTCACCGCTTTCGGCATGACCAAGCGGGCAGGGGTCAGCCTCTCCAACGATCCCGGCCTCAACACGCTGCTCGCCGCCGCCTCCGACGCGATCTGCTTCGTCGCCAAGACCTGGGACTATCAGGTCAAGGTGGCGCTCGGCGCCACGGAGGCCGAGAACCTCGAGGGCATCCGCCAGTCGGTCGAGGCGGCGGTCGCGAGCGGCAAGGAAGCGCTCGTCGATTGCGAGCATTTCTTCGACGGCTACAAGGCCAACCCGACCTATGCGCTCGCCTGCGCCAGGACGGCCTATGAGGCCGGCGCGCGCTGGATCGTGCTCTGCGAGACCAATGGCGGCTCGCTGCCGGAAGAGGTCGAGCGCATCGTGCGCGAGGTGGCCAAGGTCATACCGGGCGATCATCTGGGTGTTCACGCGCATAACGACACCGAGCAGGCGGTCGCCAATTCGCTCGCCGCCGTCCGAGGCGGCGCGCGCCAGATCCAGGGCACGCTGAACGGCATCGGCGAGCGTTGCGGCAACGCGAACCTGACTTCGATCATCCCCACCCTGATGCTGAAGCCCGCCTACGCGGACCAGTTCGAGATCGGCGTGACGAGGGAAGCCTTGCAGGGGCTGACGGCGCTTTCGCACCGCTTCGACGAGATCGTCAACCGGGCGCCCAACCGGCAAGCGCCCTATGTCGGCGCCTCGGCCTTCGCGACCAAGGCGGGCATCCATGCCTCGGCCATCGTCAAGGACCCGAGCACCTACGAGCATGTGAAGCCGGAATCGGTCGGCAACCATCGCCGCGTGCTGGTTTCTGACCAGGCGGGCCGGTCGAACCTGCTCGCCGAGCTGGCGCGGCTGGGCATCCCCGTCGACAAGACGGATCGTCGTCTCGACGCGCTGCTTTCCGAGGTGAAGGAGCGCGAGGCGGTCGGCTATTCCTATGAAGGCGCCGATGCCTCGTTCGAGCTGCTGGCGCGCCGCACGCTGGGCAACGTGCCCGATTTCTTCACGGTCGAGAGCTTCCACGTCACGGTCGAGCGCCGCTTCAACGCGGTCGGCAAGCAGATTTCGGTCTCGGAGGCCGTGGTCAAGCTGATCGTCGGCGGCGAGCGCTTGCTGACGGTCGAGGAGGGCAATGGTCCGGTCAACGCGCTCGATCGTGCGCTGCGCAAGGATCTCGGCGTCTACCAGGATATCATCGCGGGCCTGGAACTGATCGACTACAAGGTGCGCATCCTGAACGGCGGCACCGAGGCCGTGACCCGCGTGCTGATCGAAACCCGCGACGAGACCGGCGAGAGCTGGATGACCATCGGCGTCTCGGAAAACGTCGTCGACGCCTCGTTCGAGGCGCTGCTGGACGCGATCATCTACAAGCTGGTGCGCGCCGGCGCGAAGCCGGCAACGGCGTAGGCAGTCAAGATCCTCACTAAACCCACGCCCGCAAGCGGGCGAGGGCTTTTCCGCCGGCGCGGGGGCGCGAGGGTAAAGCCTCTCTGGAAGGAGGGGTTCGGCCGGTACCCTCTGTCGCGCGCGGGAGAGGGGCAGAGGGACCCTTCCTTCCGTCGATCGGCCTCAGAGATCGGCGATCGGGATCGGTTCGGCGGCGTGCGGCGCGGGCTTGGCCGGCGCGGCGGCCAACAGCTTCGGCACGATCTCTTCGGCCGTGTTGGCGACGAGGTAGCTCACTTCGAACCCGTTGCGGATGAAGCCGGCGTCCGCCATGTGGCGCAGCAGCGCGATCAGCGGGTCCCAGAAGCCGTTGATATTGGCGATCAGGACCGGTTTCCTGTGCTGACCGAGCTGGGCCCAGGTCATCATCTCGACCAGCTCCTCCAGCGTGCCGATGCCGCCCGGCAGCGCCACGAAGGCGTCGGCGCGCTCGAACATGATGCGCTTGCGCTCATGCATGTCCTCGGTCACGACGAGTTCGTGCGCCGTCTCCAGCATCACTTCCCGCTCCTTGAGGAACTGCGGGATGATGCCGATGACGTGGCCGCCTGCCGCCATCACGGAGCGCGCGGTGATGCCCATCAGGCCGATGGCGCCGCCGCCATAGACGAGGCCAAGGCCGGCTTCACCCATGGTCGTGCCAAGCCGCTCGGCGGATTCGGCATAGATCGGGTCGTCGCCTGCGGACGAACCGCAGTAGACGCAAATCGAGGAGAGCTGTGTCATGAGGCCTTCCTCGCATCCGCGACGGCGACCGTCAAGCGGAAGGCAAATGCGCCACAGAGCCTCGGAAACTGCGGTTTCGCTGCCTTGTCGCGATGCGGAAAGCGGGTATAACAGTTCGGTGAAATGCTGGAGAAACAGCCGAAGAATCGGCGCGATCCAGCAGGGGAAGTCGGGGCCGCGGGGCGTGCAACCCGGCAGCTGTTCCGTTTTGAGCGACAGGTTTGAGCATCGATGGCTGAAAAGACACCTCCCGGACCGACGACTTCCGGCCGCGTTGCCGGCGTAGTGGCAATCGCTGCCATTCTGGTCGGGGGCTATTACGGCCTCGTTGCGAAGCCCGCTTCGACGACGGCGACGACGTCGGATGCCGCGCCGGCGACGCCGGGGAACAAGGCCGCCGATACGACACCGGTTGCGAAGACGGGCCCGGCTGCCGATGGGAGCGCCAAGCCAGCGGAAGACGCGACGGCCCAGACCACGCCTGCCAAGACCGCAGACGGAAGCAGCGACCAGACCACGCAGACCGCTGCCATTTCCGCCCCCGCTACCGATCCGAAGGCCGCGTCGACAGAGGCCAGCAAGCCGGCAGCGGTTCCGGCCGAGACTACGGCGCCCAGCTTCGATATCGTCCGCGTCGAGCCGACGGGCGAAACCGTCGTCGCCGGCCTCGCGGCACCGAAGGCCAAGGTCGAGCTGCTGGATGGATCCGCGCCGATCGCCACCGCCGAAGCGAATGAGCGCGGCGAATGGGCGATGGCGGTGGAGAAGCCGCTGGCCGCCGGCACGCATGATCTTTCGATCCGCACCACCTCGCCCGACAAGAAAACCGAAACCCTGTCCGAGCAGAGCGTTGCTGTTCAGGTGCAGGAGCCCGGCAAGGGCGAGGCGCTCGTCGTGCTGAACACGCCGGATGCCGCCAGCAAGGTGCTGCAGAAGCCGGACGCCGCCAAGGCCGAAACCAAGGTCGCGGCGGCGACGCCGGATTCGGTCGCGCCGAATGCGAACGAGTCGACACCGCCCGCTGCCGCAACGCCGGCAGGCCCTGCCGGAGCACCCGCCACGTCGAATGCGCCCGGCGAAGCCACCGCTGCGGCCACCGCCGATACCCCCGCGAAGCCGGATTCTGCGGCCACCGCGAATGCAGCGCCCAACACGGATGCTGCCAAGACGGATGCGCCCGCTGGCGCGGATACGCTCGCCGAATCCGACAAGGCCGCCCAGCCGGACGCAACCGCCGGTGCATCGGCCGCCGCGCCCGCCGATGCGGCGATCGCCGCCAAGCCGGCTGCGCCGGCCGATGCCAAGTCCGCCGACGCGGCTGCGCACTCTGAGGCGCCCAAGGTGACGGTCGATGCCGTGGAGGTCGAGGACGGCAAGCTGTTCGTGGCCGGCTCGGCCAAGACCAAGGCGCCCGTCCGCGTCTATGTCGACGAGAAGCCGGTGGGCGTCGCCAAGCCGGGCGAGGGCGGTCGCTGGCTGCTCGAGGCCCCGCAGACGGTCGAGCCCGGCCGCCGCGTCGTGCGCGCCGACCAGCTCGAGGGCGACACCGGCAAGGTCGTGGCCCGCGCCGAGGTGCCGTTCGAGCGCAGCCCGGACGAGGCCGTGCTGGTGCCGGTCGCGGCCGGCGGTGGCGCCGGCGGCGCCAATGCCGATGGCAACGTGCCAGCGCCGCAGAACGTCATCATCCGCCGTGGCGACAATCTCTGGCGCATCTCGCGGCGTCTCTATGGTCGCGGCATCCGCTTTTCGACCATCTACGAGGCGAACAACGACCAGATCCGCAATCCGGACCTGATCTATCCCGGCCAGACCTTCGTGCTGCCGACCGGCGACGCCAACTGGACGAACTGAACCGCAGGCACCATGTGTGCGGAGCGCGCGGATCGCGCGCTCCCGTCTTCCACCGCGCCCGGATCCGCTCCGAGGCGCGGTTTTGCCGTTGCGCATGGCGCGATGGCCGTCCGCGATAATCTGGAGAATTGCCAATGAGCGCGAACAACAGCGCCACCTCGCAGCCCGCCAAGGGCGTGCCGGATGAAGAGAAGGACGCGACCGCGTTCTCCACGATTGTCAGCCTCTGGCCCTATATCTGGCCGAAGGACCGCAACGACCTGAAGATCCGCGTCGTCGGCGCGCTCGTCATCCTGGTGCTTGCCAAGGTCCTGACGGTCTGTATCCCGTTCCTGTACAAATGGGCGACGGACGCGCTCGTCTCGCCCGCCAACGCCGCCGGCGACAAGTCGGGTCTGGCTCTGATCATTACCGTTCCGATCATGCTGGTGGTCGCCTATGGCGTCGGGCGCATCCTGCTCAACGCCTTCAACCAGATGCGCGATGCGCTGTTCGCGCGGGTCAGCGAAAACGCGATCCGCAAGCTCGGCCGCCGGGCCTTCGTCCACATGCACCGCCTGTCGCTGCGCTTCCATCTGCAGCGGCGCACGGGCGGGCTGTCGCGGACCATGGACCACGGCATGAAGGGCATCGACTCGATCGTCGACCACGTCATCCTCAACGCCTTTCCGACCCTGCTTGAGTTCCTGCTGGCCGCGGTCGTCATCGCCTGGCAGTTCAACCTGACCTATGTCGCCGTCATCGCCGTGACGATCGTCGCCTATGTCTGGTTCACGATCGTCGCCTCGAACTGGCGCATCGCGATCCGGCGTGAGATGAACGCGTCCGATACCGACGCCAATGCCAAGGCCGTGGACTCGCTGCTCAACTACGAGACGGTCAAGTATTTCGGCAACGAGAAGATGGAAGCCGACCGCTACGACAAGTCGCTCGAGCGCTACGAGGCAGCCTCGATCAAGACATGGACCTCGCTTGCCTGGCTCAATTTTGGCCAGACGGTTATCTTCACCACGGGCATGACCATCTGCATGGCGCTCTCCGGCGCGGCGATCATGCGCGGCGAGCAGACCATCGGCGATTTCGTCATGATCAACGCGCTGCTGGTCCAGCTCTCTTTCCCGCTGAATTTCATCGGTACGGTCTATCGTGAGCTGAAGCAGGGGCTGGCCGATGTCGAGGCGATGTTCAGCCTGCTCGAAATGCCGGAAGAGGTGCAGGACAAGCCGAACGCGCCCGCGCTCGTGGTCAAGCAGGGGTCGGTGCGGTTCGAGAACGTCTCGTTCCACTACGATCCGGCGCGCGAAATCCTCAAGGGAGTCGATTTCGAGGTGCCCGCCGGCAAGACGGTTGCGATCGTCGGACCGTCCGGCGCGGGCAAGTCGACCATCTCGCGGCTGATGTTCCGCTTCTACGACGTCACGGCGGGCCGCATCACGATCGACGGCGTCGATATCCGCGATGTCCAGCAGGCGAGCGTCCGCGCGGTCATCGGCATGGTGCCGCAGGATACGGTGCTGTTCAACGACACCATCGCCTACAACATCGCCTATGGCCGCCCGAGCGCATCGATGGACGAAGTGCGCGAGGCCGCGCAGATGGCGCAGATCGCGGGTTTCATCGAAACCTTGCCCGATGGCTTCGATTCGGAAGTCGGAGAGCGCGGGTTGAAGCTCTCCGGCGGCGAGAAGCAGCGCGTGGCGATCGCCCGCACGATCCTCAAGGCGCCGCCGATCCTCGTGCTCGACGAGGCGACGTCGGCGCTCGACACCCACACCGAGCGCGAGATCCAGGGAGCGCTCGACCGGGTTTCCGCCGGACGCACCACGTTGGTGATCGCGCATCGCCTTTCGACAGTCGTGACCGCCGATGAGATCATCGTGCTGGAGGCGGGCAAGATCATCGAACGCGGCCGCCATAGCGAGCTGATGCTGCAGGGCGGATTGTACGCCTCGATGTGGGATCGCCAGCGTGAGGCCGACGAGGCCGCCGAGCGCCTGCGCCGGGTGCAGGAGACGGACACGCTGGGAATCGTCGTGCGCGGACCGAAGGCCGGACTGGAAACGGTGGGCTGAACCAAGACCTGTTCAGGCGGCCTCGGGTCTCTTACCTCTCCCTCAGGGAGAGGTGGGGGTGCCTCGTCCGCGACGGCGGGAAACGGGCGGGGCGGCTTCACACCTCGGCCGATCCATGGTTTACCGGACGCGACTTTATCAGGAGACAGGGCAAGGCATGGATTCTGTGCTGAAATCGATCCGGGCGAATTTCGTACCGATCCACCGCGAAGGCTATCCCTTCATCGCCATCCTCGCCTTCGTCACCCTGTTCCTAGGCTGGCTATGGGGGCCGCTGTTCTGGCTCGGCCTGATCCTGACCGCCTGGTGCGTCTATTTCTTCCGCGACCCGCCGCGCGTGACGCCGATCGATCCGGATCTGGTCATCAGCCCGGCCGACGGTCGCGTTTCGGCCGTCGGCCCCGTCGTGCCGCCGCCGGAGCTGGAGCTGGGAACCGCGCCGCGCGTGCGGATTTCTGTCTTCATGAACGTGTTCAACTGCCATGTGAATCGCGCCCCCGTCGCCGGCCGCGTCCACCGCATCGCCTACAAGCCCGGCAAGTTTCTGAATGCCGAGCTGGACAAGGCGAGCGAGGACAATGAGCGCAACGGCCTGGTCATCGACAGCGCCCACGGCCAGCTCGGCGTCGTGCAGATCGCCGGCCTCGTGGCGCGGCGTATCGTCTGCTTCACCCGGGAAGGCCAGATGCTGGCCGCCGGCGAGCGCTTCGGCCTGATCCGCTTCGGTTCGCGCCTCGACGTCTATCTCCCGGAGGGCGCCGTTCCGCTCGTCGCGGAAGGCCAGACGGCGATCGCCGGCGAAACCGTTCTGGCCCGCTTCGGCACGGCCAGCAGCGGCGCAGCCTCCGGCGTCCGGATCGACTGATATGGAAACGATCTTTCCGCCGTTCGATCCCGACGACGAGGAGGGCGAGCGCCCGCGTCCCCGCCGTCAGATCCCGTTTCGGATGATCCTGCCCAATCTGGTGACGCTGCTGGCGCTCTGCGCCGGCCTGACGGCGATCCGCATGGCGATCGAAGCGCGGTATGGCGAGGCGATCGCCATGATCGTCGTCGCAGCCGTGCTCGACGGCATCGATGGCCGCGTCGCGCGCATGCTGCGCTCGACCTCGCGCTTCGGCGCGGAACTGGATTCGCTGACCGACTTCGTCAATTTCGGCGTCGCTCCCGCGATCCTGCTCTATGCCTGGGCCCTGGACGAGGTGCGGTCGCTTGGCTGGATCGCCGCGCTCGTCTTCGCGATCTGCGCGGCGCTGCGGCTCGCCCGCTTCAATGTCGCGATCGACAACCCCAACAAGCCGGACTGGCAGGCGAACTTTTTCGTCGGCGTGCCGGCGCCGGCGGGCGCGCTGATCGTGCTGCTGCCGGTCTATCTGGAATATCTGGACCTGCCGCATGGGCGCTTCACCGCCCCGGTGGTGCTCGTCTACACGATCGCGGTCGGCCTGCTGATGGTCAGCCGCTTGCCGACGTGGTCGGGCAAGAAGTTCGGTGGGGTATCGCGAGAAGTCGTTCTGCCGCTGTTTGTCTTCGTCGTCGTGCTGGCGGCGATGCTGTTCAGCTATCCGTGGCATGTGCTGACCGTCGGCGCGATCGCCTATCTGGTCGTGCTGCCGCTCGGCTGGCGCGCCTGGCGCAGGCATATGCGCGAGGATGCGGCGCAGATGCGGCAGAACAACCTCGGCACATGACGAAAAACCCGAAAAGTCATCGACTCTTCGGGTTCTGAAACGAAGGAGGCCCGAACGCCGCTTGCCGCGGATCGGGCCTTTTTTCGTTCAGCCGTGGCTGGCGACGGCCTGCATGCGCTCGTCGAACGGCACATGCGTGAAGGCTGCGTCGATCGTGCTCGGCGCCATCAATTCGAGGACGCGCCGCATCTGGGCGATCTGCAGGTCGAGCGCCGCCATGAAGCGGGGATCATCGGCGGGAAGGCTGGTAGCCTGGAACTGCGTGTGCGCGGACTGCATTCTGCCCTCCTTGGGGACGGTGGCAGCAGGCGGTCGCTACCAATTGTTTAGATTTTGAGCCATGTAGGTTAATGCCGCGTGAATCGGCGGGGCGCGTTAACGCTGATATCCCTGAGATGCAGCCACGACGCGCCGCCGACCTCGGGGCCGCGATAACCATTTCGATAATCCGGGGCCAGCATGACGACTTCCTATCCGCGTGACCTGATCGGTTATGGCCGCAACACGCCCGATCCCAGATGGCCGGGCGGGGCGAATGTCGCCGTGCAGTTCGTCGTCAATTACGAGGAGGGCGGCGAAAGCAGCATCCTCGACGGCGACAAGGCCTCGGAATCGCTGCTGTCGGAAATCGTCGGCGCCCAGCCCTGGGTCGGCCAGCGCAACCTGAACATGGAATCGATCTACGAATATGGCTCGCGCGCCGGCTTCTGGCGCCTGTGGCGGATGTTCACCAGCCGCCAGGTGCCGGTCACCTGCTATGGCGTGACCCAGGCCATGGCGCGCAATCCGGAAGCGGTCGCCGCCATGAAGGAAGCGGACTGGGAACTCGCCAGCCACGGCCTGCGCTGGCTCGAATACAAGGACTTCTCGGAGGAAGAGGAGCGCCGTCACATCCTCGAGGCGATCCGCCTGCACACCGAAGTCACCGGCTCGCGTCCGCTCGGCTTCTATCAGGGCAAGCCCTCCGATCACACGCTGAAGATCCTGATGGAGGAGGGCGGCTTCCTCTATTCCTCGGACAGCTATGCCGATGACCTGCCCTATTGGGTGACGGGGCCGAACGGGCCGCATCTGATCATCCCCTACACGCTCGAAACCAACGACATGCGCTTCGCCACGCCGCAGGGTTTCAACTCGGGCGACCAGTTCTTCACCTATCTCAAGGACGCTTTCGACGTGCTCTATGAGGAGGGCGAGCAGGGTGCTCCGAAGATGATGAGCGTCGGTCTTCACTGCCGCCTCGTCGGCCGTCCGGGACGCGCCGCGGCGCTGGCCCGCTTCGTCGACTATGTGGCGTCGAAGGAGAAGGTCTGGATCCCGCGCCGCATCGACATCGCCTGGCACTGGCACGCACACCACAGGCCGGCATAAACGGCAGCGGCCGGCCGCTTTCCCTTGAAATGGCTGAATTCTGCGGTTACTCCCATCAGGCATGGGAAAAGCGCTGATTCCGCCAGACGGCGGCCATGTCGAAACGATCAATCTCCGCGAGGCGCTTGAAGAGCGCTACCTCGCCTACGCCCTTTCGACCATCATGGGTCGGGCGTTGCCGGATGCGCGCGACGGGCTGAAGCCCGTCCATCGCCGCATCCTCTACGGCATGCACCTGCTGCGCCTCAGCCCGGATTCGGCCTTCAAGAAATCGGCCAAGATCGTCGGTGACGTGATGGGCTCGTTCCATCCGCATGGCGACCAGTCGATCTATGACGCGCTCGTGCGCCTCGCGCAGGATTTCTCCTCGCGCTATCCGCTGGTCGACGGCCAGGGCAATTTCGGCAACATCGACGGCGACGGCGCGGCGGCCTACCGCTACACCGAAGCGCGCATGACCGAAGTCGCGCAGATGCTGCTCGAAGGCATCGACGAGGACGCGATCGATTTCCGCGAGAATTATTCCGGCGACCTGAAGGAGCCGGTTGTCCTGCCGGCGAGCATCCCCAATCTGCTCGCCAACGGCACCTCCGGCATCGCGGTCGGCATGGCGACCTCGGTGCCGCCGCACAACATCGCCGAACTCTGCGACGCCTCGCTGCTTCTGATCAAGAACCCCGACGCAACGGCCGAGGAACTGGTCCAGCACGTCCAGGGGCCGGATCTGCCGACTGGCGGCATCATCGTCGACAACCGGGCGCAGATCATCGAGTCGTATCGCACCGGCAAGGGCGGTTTCCGCGTTCGCGCGCGCTGGCATGTCGAGGACCAGGGGCGTGGCACCTATCTGATCGTCGTCACCGAGATCCCCTATCAGGTGCAGAAATCGCGCCTGATCGAGAAGATCGCCGAGCTGATCCAGACTCGAAAGGTGCCGCTGCTGGCGGATGTGCGCGACGAGTCGGCCGAGGATATCCGCGTCGTGCTGGAGCCGCGTGCCCGCACGGTCGACGCCGCGCTGCTGATGGAATCGCTCTTCAAGCTCACCGAGCTCGAAAGCCGCATCTCGCTCAACATGAATGTCCTCTCGAAGGGCATCGTGCCGAAGGTGATGACGCTTTCGGAGGTGCTGCGCGAGTGGCTGGAGCACCGCCGCGAGGTGCTGCTGCGCCGCTCGGCCTTCCGCCTGGCGCAGATCAAGCACCGGCTCGAAGTGCTGGAAGGCTATCTCGTCGCCTACCTGAACCTCGACGAGGTAATCCGGATCATCCGCTACGAGGATGAGCCGAAACAGGATCTGATGAAGGCCTTCTCGCTGACCGACCTGCAGGCCGAGTCGATCCTCAACATGCGCCTGCGCTCCCTGCGCAAGCTCGAGGAATTCGAGATCCGCAGCGAGCACGAGAAGCTCTCGGCCGAGATGGCGGAGATCGAGTCGCTGCTCGGCTCCGAGGACAAGCAGTGGAAGACGGTGGCCTGGCAGATCAAGGAGGTCCGCAAGACCTTCGGCCCGGAGACGCTGCTCGGCAAGCGCCGCACCGGCTTCGCCGACGCGCCGTCGCATGACGTCGAGGATATCCAGCAGTCGATGATCGAGCGCGAGCCGATCACCGTGGTGGTCTCGGAAAAGGGCTGGATCCGCGCGCTAAAGGGCCATGTCAGCGATTTCACCACGCTGACCTTCAAGACCGATGACGGGCTGAAGATGGCGTTCCACGCCGAGACCACGGACAAGCTGCTGGTGTTCTCCACCGGCGGCAAGTTCTACACGCTTGGCGCCGACAAGCTGCCCGGCGGGCGCGGCCATGGCGAGCCGATCCGCCTCATGGTCGATATGGACAACGCCCAGGACATCGTCACGGTATTCGTCCACAAGCCTGGCCGCAAGCTGCTGCTGGCCTCGACCGATGGCCGTGGCTTCGTCGTTCCGGAGACCGACGTCATTGCCAATACCCGCAAGGGCAAGCAGGTGCTGAATGTCGACGGCACCGAGGAGGCGCGGATCTGCGTCGAGGCGGCGGGCGACCTCGTCGCCATCATCGGCCAGAACCGCAAGTTCCTGATCTTCCCGGCCGAGCAGATTCCGGAGATGACGCGCGGCAAGGGCGTGCGGCTGCAGCGCTACAAGGACGGCGGCCCTTCCGATATCCGCATGTTCTCGAGGGCCGAGGGGCTGACCTGGATGGATTCATCCGGCCGCAGCTTCACCCGTACGGCCGAAGAACTGCGCGACTGGATCGCCGAACGTGGCCAGGCCGGCCGTCTGCCGCCGGACAAATTCCCCAAGACCAACAGTTTTGGAACGCCGCCGCTGAAATAGGGGCATTTGGACCCTCACCCCAACCCACTCCCGCGAGAGGGAGTGCTACGCCGCTTGCTGGGTCTCGACATCGATGGAGCGCTGCGGCGGAAAGCCCTCGCCCGCTCGGGGGAGAGGGTTGGGTGAGGGGCTTCCCTGGCCTGTTACGCAGCGATCAATCGCTGCTCTGGCCTGCCGGCTCCCAGCCGCGGGGGCCGAGATGCTGCTGCGGCTTGAAGCGGGCCTTGTAGGCCATCTTCTTCGAGCCATCGACCCAGTAGCCCAGATAGACATAGGGCAGGCCCATGCGCCGGGCGCGGCGGATGTGGTCGAGGATCATCAGCGTGCCGAGCGACCGGTCGATCAGGTCCGGCTCATAGAACGAATAGACCATCGACAGGCCGTCCGAGAGCAGGTCGGTGAGGGCGGTTGCGATCAGCGGCCCCTCGCCCTCGCCGGTGATGCCGCTGTCGGCGCCACGGAATCGGTATTCGACCAGCATCGTGTCGACATGGGTGTCCTCGACCATCATGGCGTAGTCGAGCACCGTCATGTCGGCCATGCCCCCCTGGGAATGGCGGGCATCCAGATAGGCGCGGAACAGCGAATATTGCTCGGAGGTCGGCGCGGCGTCGACGCGCGTGCCGATCAGGTCGCTGTTCTTCTCCAGCACGCGGCGGAAGCTGCGCGTGGTCACGAACTGGTCGACGGGCACGCGGATCGACACACAGGCCTTGCAGGCCTCGCAGGCCGGGCGATAGGCGATGTTCTGGCTGCGGCGGAAACCGCCCTGCGTCAGGATTTCATTGAGGGCGGAGGCCTTCTCGCCGACGAGATGCGTGAACACCTTCCGCTCCATCTGCCCCGGCAGATACGGGCAGGGCGATGGCGCGGTCAGGAAGAACTGCGGCGTGTCGGTCGAATGCTGGGTCATCGCACAACGGGCCCGGACGATTCAGGCATGCAGCAACGATAATACGCCTGCGCCCGGTGCCCAAAGGGAATTCTGATGGAAGACAATCAGCGCCGGGTGCGCGTCAGCGGGCCGGCGTTGAGGATCACGGTGCCGAGCAGCATGTCCTGCAGCAGGCGCTTGCGGTTGGAAAACAGCCCAACCAGCAGGACCAGCGGCGTCAGCACCGAGACCGAGAACCAGAAGATCAGCGAATGCGCGGCGGCGATGATCGGGCCGATGCGCTGGCCGTCGGTGCTGCGGATCGTGACGCCGGCCATGCGCATGCCGGGCGTGGCCGCCTTGGGGCCGCCCAACGTCAGACCGACATAGAGCAGGGCCACGATGGCGAACAACGGCAGGCCGAACAGCAGCCAGGCGATGCCGAGCGTGAAGACGCCCATCGCGATGATCACCAACGAGGCGATCAGCAGGAAAACGCCGACCAGAATGGCGTCGATGATGAACGCGAAAAAGCGCTTCGACAGCACGCCGTCGAAGAGTTCCGGTTCGCGCACCGGGTCGAAGACCATGCCATTATAGCGATAGGCGTCGTCATAGTGCGTCATGTCGATTTCCTGGTACTGTCCCATGCTCGAATAGATGGGCAATGCCGGTTCTTCATACAAGAAGTCGCTCCGCGATGCTTCCCGGGATCAGGGAGGATCCATGCGCTCCACCGAATACTGGCGCGCCTCCAGCGCGGCGACGATCTCGCCCGCATGCTCGGGCCCGTGTGTTTCGATCGTGACGTCGAGGCTGGCGCCCTTGACCGGCACCGTCAGCAGGTGGCGGTGGTGCGAGACTTCGAGGATGTTGCCGCCGCAATTGCCGATCGTCTGGGCGATGTCGGCCAGCACGCCCGGCCGGTCGGGAATGGTCATGCGGACGGCGACAATGCGCTCGGACCGCGCCAGTTCGCGCACCATGATCGAGGCGGCGAGGCGTGGATCGATGTTGCCGCCGCACAGTACCAGTCCGACGCGCTGCCCGCGGAAACGGTCTGGATCGGCCAGCATCGCGGCGAGACCGGCGGCGCCGGCGCCTTCCGCCATCGTCTTCTGCAGTGTCAGATAAGCGTTCACGGCACGTTCGATCGTTGTCTCCGACACCAGCACGACGTCGTCGACGAAGCGCCGGGCGATCTCGAGCGTCAGGACGCCGACATTCTTGACGGCGATGCCCTCCGCGAGCGTGTTGCCGCCGCATTCGCCTTCGACCCCGTCGAGGGCCGCCCGCATCGAGGGGTAGAGCTCGGTCTCGACGCCAATGATCTCCGTGTCGGGCGAAAGTGCCTTGGTGGCGATGGCAATGCCGCCGATCAGGCCGCCGCCGCCGACCGGCACCAGGATGCAATCCAGTTTCGGCCCGTCCTCGATCATCTCGAGCGCGATCGTGCCCTGACCACGGATGACATGCGGGTCGTCATAGGGATGGACCCAGACTGCGCCGGTCTCGTTGGCAATGCTGGCGGCGATCTGCTGGCAGGCGGCCAGCGTCTCGCCCTCGACCACGACCTTTGCCCCGAAAGCCTGCGTCGCCTCGATCTTCACGAAGGGCGTCGTCTTCGGCATGACGATGGTGGCGGGGATGCCGAGCCGCTGGGCGTGATAGGCGACGGCCTGGGCATGGTTGCCGGCCGACATGGCGACGACGCCATTGGCGCGTTCCTCTGGGGTTAGCGACAGAAGCTTGACCAGAGCGCCGCGCTCCTTGAAGGCCGAGGTAACCTGCAGGTTCTCGTATTTGACGTAGACCTCGGCGCCCGTCAGCCGCGACAGGCGCGGGGCGGGCAGGAAGGGCGTCCGGATCAGGACGCCATCGATCAGCCGCGCCGCGTCGCGAATGTCATCCAGCGTGGGAATCGCGCGGGCCGGCGAGGGGGTCTTGGATGCGTCGGGCATGGAGCCTCCGGGGATCAGGACAGGCGCGTCCCGCGCCCCTCTTCCAGCGCCTGGCCCAGGCCAAGCAGGCCGTTGGGACGCAGCAGGAAGAGCAGGGTGAGGACGGAGAGAACGACGATGTCGCGCGAGGTCGATTCGAAATAGGCGGACCAGAGCGTTTCGAGCGTGGCGATCAGCAGGCCGCCGAGCACGGCGCCGACGAGCGAACCCGCGCCGCCAACCAGGCTGGCCAGCAGCGCCTTCAGGCCGACCATCAGCCCCGCCGAGAAGCTGATGGTGCCATAGCTGAAGGCCATGACGAGACCGCCGCCGGCCGTCAGGACCGATGCCAGCACCATCGTCGTCGCCGTGACAGCCGACGTATGGATGCCGGCGAGGCGCGCCATGACCCGGTCATCCGCCACGGCGCGCCAGGCGCGGCCAAAGCGCGAGACCCGCATGAAGGCGAGCACGGCCGGCAGGATGATCAGGGCCGAGGCGATGATCAGCAGGCGCATTTCCGGGATGACGACCGGAAAGTCACCCCCGGTGAGCGTGACCGGCGTTTCCAGGATCGGCTCGATCCAGATGTCGCGCGCGCCCTGGGTCAGGCGCAGCATTTCCGAGAGCGCGATGCCGAGCCCGATCGTGGCGATGATGAAGGCGCGGTCCGGCCGCCCCTCCAGCGGCGAAACGACCGTCCGTCCGACCAGCCAGCCCCAGAGCGCAGCCAGGCCGATCGCGCTGGCGATCGCCAGCGCCACAGTGGCAAGCAGCCCGAAGGACGGAATGCCGCCCGCCGCCAGTATGCCGAACAGCGCGCCATAGCCGCCGATGACGGCGATCTGGCCGAACGCCATGTTGATGCGGCGGATCAGGCCGTAGACCAGGGCATAGGCGAGCGCCAGCGGCGAATAGAGCGCCGCGAGCGCCAGAATGTTGGTGAGCTGCTGGAGTGCGAAGCCGACCGCCTTGGGCGGTGCCCAGGAGAGGAGCTGGATGCTGGATGGCTGCCAGTTGGTCTCGGCGACGGCGCGTGCAATGGCATCGTCGCTGGACAGGAACCAGCGATAGAGGGTCAGCAATTGCCGCTCGGAGAGCGCGCCGTCATAGCCGCGCACGCCGATGACGTCGCGCCGGCCCATCTCCAGCGTGCCCCCGCCAAAGGCGCAGTCGACATAGAGAGGCAGCGGCATGCTGGGGACGCTGTAATTGACCCGGACCGCATGGCTCACGCCGGTAAGCGGGATCACCGACTGGATGGTGACCTTCTGGTTTTCCGGCGCCACGGCGGTCGCGACCGCGACGCAGATCCGTGCCTGCTGGCGGTCGATCTCGCCGCAGGCGGAAAGCAGCGCGGCCGCGCAGAAGAGGAGCGCCGCGATCGCGGCCGATCGTACCGCCCCCCTCATTCGCGCGGCCCGTTCAGCGAGGGAGGAAGGGAGCGACGAGCGGCGCGAAGTAGGTCAGGATACCGTCCGCCCCCGCCCGCTTGAAGGCTGCGAGGCTCTCGATGAAGGCGCGGTCACCGTCGATCCAGCCGTTCCGGGCCGCGGCCTGAAGCATCGCGTATTCCCCGGACACCTGATAGGCGAAGGTCGGCATGGCGAAGGTCTCCTTCACCCGTTGCACCACATCCAGATAGGGCATGCCGGGCTTGACCATGATCATGTCAGCCCCTTCCTGAATGTCGAGTTCTACCTCGCGCAAAGCCTCGTCCGTATTGCCGAAATCCATCTGGTAGGTGCGCTTGTCGCCGATCAGCGTCTTCGACGTCCCGATCGCGTCGCGGAACGGGCCGTAGAAGGCCGAGGCATACTTGGCCGAATAGGCCATGATCTGCACGTCGAGGAAGCCGGCATCATCGAGCACTTCGCGGATCGCTGCGACACGGCCGTCCATCATGTCGGACGGAGCGATGACATCGGCGCCCGCCTCGGCCTGCGCGAGCGCCTGCTGTACGAGCAGGGCCACGCTGGCGTCGTTGACGATCCGGTCGTCCTCCATGACGCCGTCATGGCCGTGGCTGGTATAGGGATCCAGCGCCACGTCGGTGATCAGGCCGATCTCCGGCACCGCCGCCTTGATGGCGCGGCAGGCGCGGCAGACGAGATTGTTCGGGTTCAGCGATTCGGAGCCGGTCGGATCGCGCAGCGACGGCTCGGTGAAGGGGAACAGCGCGATGGCGGGAATGCCCAGCGCCGCCGCCGTCTCGGCTTCGACCACGGCCTGATCGACGGAAAGACGCTGCACGCCCGGCATCGAGGCGACGTCCTGGCGGACATTCGTGCCCTCGACCAGGAAGATCGGCCAGATCAGGTCGTTCACCGTCAGCACCGTCTCGCGCACCAGGCGGCGGGACCATTCCGCCTTGCGATTGCGTCGCAGGCGGCGGCCGCCCAGAATCGCATTCATGTCGGGCGGGGTGAAGGAGTGACGGGTCATGCTGATTTCCTTGGAAGGCGCGGCGGCGGGACGTTAGCACCGGAAAAACCGGCGGCAAGCGCCGCACTGTCGCGCCTCCGGATGAGACGGAGCGGCCTAGCTGTCGCTCTTTCGGACGAGAACCTTGTCGATCCGCCGGCCGTCGAGGTCAACCACCTCGAAGATCCAGCCCTCATAGCTGAACAACTCGCCCGGCACCGGGATGTGGCCGAAATGGTTCAGCATGAAGCCGGCCATGGTGGCGAAATCCTCGTCGCTGTCGACCAGCTTCAGCGCCAGCGTGCGTTCGACGCTGTCGATCGGGGCGCTGCCGTCGATCAGCCAGGATCCGTCGGCGCGCTGGGTGGCGTCCGGGACGTCATCGCCCTCGTGTTCGGGCATGTCGCCGGCAATCGCGGTCAGGATGTCCATCGGCGTCACGACGCCCTGGAAGCTGCCATACTCGTCGAGCACGACGGCCATGTGGACGTTCGACGTCTTGAATCGGTCGAGCACCTTCAGGATCGGCATGCGCTCGTCGACATAGAGCGGCTCGCGGATGACCGGCGTCAGGTCGACGGTCTGGCCCTTGTAGATCTGCTCCAGCAGGTCCTTGGCGTGGACGATGCCGATCACCGCGTCGATCTCGCCACGGCTGACGGGAAAGCGCGAATGGCCGGATTCGATCACGGCGTCGCGGATGTCGCTGGGCGAATCCTCGATGTCGAGCCAGACCACGTCCGGTCGGGCGACCATGATGGTGCGGACCGAGCGGTCGGCGACGCGGATCACCGCCTCGATCATATCGCGCTCGGCCTGATGGAAGACGCCTGCCTCGGTGCCTTCCGCGATCATGGTCTTGACCTCTTCCTCGGTGACGCCGCGCTCGTCATTCTCCTGCTTGCCGAGAAGGCGCAGCACGGTGTTGGTCGAGAGGCGCAGGAACCAGACGATCGGCAGGGCCACGCGCGCCAGCAGTCCGACCGGCCGCGCCACGAAGCAGGCAAGCCGCTCGGGATTGGTCAGCGCCAGGCGCTTCGGCACCAGCTCGCCCGCGATCAGCGAGAAATAGGCGAGGCCGACGACCACGATGACCGTCGCGATGGTCGAGGCGCGGTCGCCGAGGCTCGGGAATTCATAGAGCAGGAAGTCGTTCAGCGGCGTCGCGAGCGCGGCCTCGCCAAAAGCGCCCGACAGGATCGCTACCAGGGTGATGCCGATCTGCACCGCCGACAGGAAGCCGGTTGGGTCCTCCGCCAGCTTGAGCGCGGCGGTGGCGCCGCCGACCCCTTCGCTGGCCATGAACTGCAGTCGGGCAGGGCGGGATGAAACGACGGCGATCTCGGAAAGCGCAAAGAAGCCGTTGAAAGCGATCAACACAGCGATGATCAGAAGGTCTTGCCAGGGCATGTGTCGTTTAGCGCGCGGCAATCATTGAAAAGGGCACCATCTTATCCGTTTGGACATGGAAAAAAGGACTGGCAAGCCGAACCACAAGGTCCCGCTCCAGAGCAAAGCTTCGCATACGCTATCTCGACATGGCGGCGATCATATCGAACGCCGCGAGTTCTCGCCAGCGGAGAGATGCTTCCATCGCCGCATCGCGGAAATTGCAGCCTGTACCGAATGAGGTGGGGACGGCGGGCCAAGCGCCCTTGCCCCTCCCTATGTCCGGCTTACGATCCACGCTTCGCGCGCCGGAGGCAAGATGGCTGAGCCAGAGATCCTTTTCGAACGCCGGGGACATGCCGGCCTCGTCACGCTGAACCGCCCGGGCGCGCTCAATGCCCTGTCACATCGAATGGTGACCGCGCTCGCCCAGACACTTGAAGGCTGGCGGAGCGATCCGGAGATCCGCCTCGTCATCGTGCGGGCGGTCGGCCGCGCCTTCTGCGCCGGTGGCGACATCCGCGCCGTCTACGAGGCCGGGCGGGGATCTTCCGCGCAGAAGGCGTTCTTCGAGGCGGAATATCGGCTGAATGCCGCGATCAAGGCGTTTCCCAAGCCCTATGTCGCGATGGTCGATGGTTATGTCATGGGCGGCGGCGCCGGCATTTCGGTGCACGGCTCGCACCGCGTCTTCGCCGAGAAGGCCGTATTCGCCATGCCGGAAACCGGCATCGGCTTCTTCCCGGATGTCGGTTCCAGCTTCTTCCTCTCGCGCATGCCGAGCCAGGTCGGGCTCTATTGCGCGCTTGGCGCCATCCGTCTCGCGCGCGGCGATGCGATCCATGCCGGCATTGCGACCCATGCCGCGCCCGCCGCCGCCTTTGACACCATCGTCGCCCGCCTAGGCGAGGCGGAGGATGTTGACGCTGTGATCTCCGAGTTTGCCGAGCCGGCGGCGCCGGAAACGCTCGGTTCGCTGGCCCCCGCCATTGAGGCCGTCTTCGCCACCGGCTCGGTCGAATCGATCCTGGCCCGGCTGGACGCCCTGCAGGGGCCGCTGGCGGATTGGGGCGGCGGCACGGCCGCCGCGATCCGGGGCAAATCACCGACCAGCCTGCGGATCGCGCTGCGGCAGATCCGCGCCGCCGGCGAGCTCGCCTTCGAAGACTGCATCCGGCTCGATTGGCGCATCGCCAACGCGATCCTCGACGGGCACGACTTCTATGAAGGCGTGCGGGCGGCTCTGGTCGACAAGGATCAGTCGCCGCGCTGGAACCCTGCTACGCTGGATGCAGTTGACCCGGGCGTGATCGAAGGGCACTTCGTGGCTCCCCTCGACGGAGACATTCCGCTGCCATGATGGACAATGAAGTCACCCAGCTCCCCAGCGAGCCGGACAATCCCTATGATCTGGCGCTGAACGTCTATCTGCGGGGCGTGGCGGCCATCCTGCTGCTGCTCGGGCTGCGGCACTGGCTCTATATCGCCGGCGTGTTCCAGGATGATGGCTGGAGCCTGGAGACGATGTCGAACCAGTGGAGGTTCGTCACCATCAACCTCGCCGTCGTCGACCTCGTCGCGGCCGTGGGCCTGTGGATGCGGGTCGCCTGGGGCAATGTGATCTGGGTCTATATCGCGATGTTCGAAGTGGCGATGCACACGGTGTTCGCCGACACGTTCGGCTTCGACTGGCTGATCGTTTCCTTCCATGTCGTGTCACTGCTGGTGTTCGTTGGACTGCTGGTCATGAGCCGGCGGCACGAAGCGGCCGCCGGCTGAAAGCCAGGCGTCGCCTGGCTTCGCACGGGCCGGATAGTAAGTTTTTAACGATAAGAACCGTTTCGAATGCCAACTTGCGAGGTAAGCAGACGTTAAGCCTGATCCTTAAGATGATTTTCAAATGCCGCCTATAAGTTCCGTTGTCATGAGGTGAGAACAATACTTGCCGCGGAACCAAGAGGCAGAGAAGATGATCAGCGCAATGCGGGCAGTCGAAACGGTCGCCAAGCCCCAGTCTACTTCGGAACTCAAGCCGCTTTACATGGAGGCTGTAACGCTCGTCGAGCGCCTGCATCGCCGCCTTCTCGATGTCGTCAAGGACGAGTTCGACCGCGAAGGTCGCTCCGACATCAATAGCGTCCAGGCGCTGCTGCTGTTCAACATCGGCGACGCCGAACTGACCGCCGGCGAACTGCGCACCCGCGGCTACTATCTTGGTTCCAACGTCTCCTACAATCTCAAGAAGCTGGTCGAGATGGGCTACATCCATCACCAGCGTTCGCGGATGGATCGCCGTTCGGTCCGCGTCAGCCTGACCGAGAAGGGCCAGCAAGTCGCCGCGATCGTCGGCGGCGTCTATGAGCGCCACATGAAGTCGATCGAGCAGGTCGGCGGCATCGCGGTCGACGACTTCCAGCAGCTCAACCGGTCGCTGCAGCGCCTCGAGCGCTTCTGGACCGACCAGATCCTGTATCGCCTCTGAGAACGGACTGTCCTGACCTTCCAAAAGCCCCGGCCGCCCCTGCCGGGGCTTTTGCACGTTCGGGGGTTATGAACGCGGCGGTAACCATCGCGATGCAACATGGTGGAGCGGTGCTGCAATGCAGCGCTGTGACATGAAAGCGCCATACTGCCATGAAACCCAAAGACATACGGATCGGGCCGTGTCCTGTGCCGGGATCGGCTGTATGGAGACGGCCTGCGGCGTGGTTCATCAGGCCGGTTGTAGCAGATGTGTTTCAGGGTTCGCGGCGCGTACGAGCCGCAGTCGAAGATCGGGAGCGGGCGACGAAGGTCGCGGGCTCCCTGTACCAGCGAGCTTCCAGAAGTATCGACATGACCGGATCAAAGAACACCACTCTCCTTCCTGCCACCGCCATGACGCGCCGGGGCGCCTTGCGCTCGATCGCCGGCGCGCTCGCCGCATCGGTCGCGATGCCGCTCGCCGCGTTCGCGCAGGATGTCGATCCGATCAACCAGGTGCTGCAGAGTGGCCGCGGCGACTGGTCGGACGGATTTGATGCCGCCTCGAACGGAGCCGCCTCGGTCCGCACCTCGGCGCCAATCCTGTCGCCCGACACGGCGCAGGCCGTGGAATATGCGATCCAGAATTACACCGACATCGTCGCCCGCGGCGGTTGGCCGATGGTTCCGGCCGACAAGAAGCTCAGCCTCGGCCTCAAGGACCCGAACGTCGTCATCCTGCGCCAGCGCCTGACCGTTTCCGGCGATCTCGCCGCGGGCGCCGGCAATTCGCAGACCTTCGATTCCTATGTCGACGCCGGGCTCCGCCGCTTCCAGGCCCGTCACGGCCTGCCGGCCGACGGCGTCGCCGGCCAGTCGACCATCAACATGATGAACGTCCCGGCCGATGTCCGCCTCGGTCAGCTGCAGACCAATCTGGTCCGGCTGCGTTCCATGTCGGGCTTCCTCGGCGATCGCTATGTGATGATCAACATCCCGGCCGCCGCGATCGAGGTGGTCGAGAACGGCCGCGTCATCTCGCGTCATACCGCCGTCGTCGGCAAGGTCGATCGGCCCACGCCGGTGCTCGCGACGAAGATTTACCGCATCAGCTTCAATCCGAACTGGACCGTGCCGGCGTCGATCATTCGCAAGGACCTGATTCCGCTGATGCAGAAGTCGCCGGATTACCTGACGAAGAAGCACATCCGCATCTTCGATTCGGCCGGCGTCGAAGTGCCGCCCGAGTCGATCGACTGGAACACCGACCAGGCCACCAAGGGCTACATGTTCCGGCAGGATCCGGGCGACTTCAACTCGCTCGGCAGCGTGCGCATCTCGTTCCACAATGACGAGCAGGTCTACATGCACGACACGCCGCAGAAGGACATCTTCGGCCGCGAGCAGCGCTTCGATTCGTCGGGCTGCATCCGCGTGCAGAACATCCGCCAGGTCATCGGCTGGCTGCTGCGCGACACGCCGGAATTCCCGCGCGAGCGAATCGACGCGATCTTCAAGTCCGGCGAGCAGGTGAACGTCAATCCGAAGCCGGAAATGCCGCTTTACCTGCAATATATCAGCGCCTGGGCGATGGCCGATGGCGTGACCCATTTCCGCGATGACATCTACAATCGCGATGGCATCGGCCAACTGGCGCTACAATAGGTCGCTGGCACGCCGGAAAACCCGTCGTTTCGCGCCGTCAGGGCGAAACGACCCTCGTGAATTGAAGGGCCGATGAGGCCCTTTTTCTTGGCGTCTACCCCTACATATGGTACGCCGCCCGGGTTCCGGCCGTGCCGTCATTGGCACATATCCGGTACCGCCAACAGGATGGACCGCCCATGTCTCTGACGGATCGCGCTGACAGCCTTTCCTCGACCGCCGCTTTCTTCAACCGGACGCTTGCCCAGGCCGATCCGGAAATTGCCGATGCGATCGGCAAGGAACTCGGTCGCCAGCAGCATGAAATCGAGCTGATTGCTTCGGAAAACATCGTCTCGCGCGCCGTTCTGGAAGCGCAGGGTTCGGTGCTCACCAACAAGTATGCCGAGGGCTATCCGGGCAAGCGCTATTATGGCGGCTGCGAATTCGTCGACATCGTCGAGACGCTCGCCATCGAGCGCGCCAAGAAGCTGTTCGACTGCCAGTTCGTCAACGTGCAGCCGAATTCCGGCAGCCAGATGAATCAGGCCGTTTTCCTGGCGCTGCTGCAGCCGGGCGACACCTTCATGGGCCTCGACCTTGCCGCCGGCGGACATCTGACGCACGGCTCGCAGGTCAACATGTCCGGCAAGTGGTTCAAGGTGGCGCCCTATGGCGTGCGCCGCGAGGACCAGTTGCTCGACTATGAAGAGATCCAGCGCATCGCGGAAGAGACCAAGCCGAAGCTGATCATCGCCGGCGGCACGGCCTATTCGCGTATCTGGGACTTCCAGCGCTTCCGGGAGATCGCCGATTCGGTCGGCGCGTATCTGATGGTCGACATGGCGCACTTCGCCGGCCTCGTCGCCGGTGGCGCGCATCCGTCGCCGCTGCCGCATGCGCATGTCGTCACCACGACGACGCACAAGTCGCTGCGCGGCCCGCGCGGCGGCATGATCCTGACCAATGACGAGGCGATCGCCAAGAAGATCAACTCGGCCGTCTTCCCGGGCCTGCAGGGCGGCCCGCTCATGCACGTCATCGCCGCCAAGGCTGTGGCGTTCGCCGAAGCGCTGCGTCCGGACTTCAAGGACTACGCGAACAGCGTCGTCGAAAATGCTCGTGCGCTTGCAGAAACGCTCAAGGGCTCGGGCTTCGACATCGTTTCGGGCGGCACCGACAACCACCTGATGCTGGTCGACCTGCGTCCGAAGCAGGTCAAGGGCAACGTATCCGAGAAGGCGCTCGTCCGCGCCGGCCTGACCTGCAACAAGAACGGCATCCCCTACGATCCGGAGAAGCCGTTCGTCACTTCCGGCATCCGTCTGGGCACGCCGGCTGCGACGACGCGAGGCTTCGGCGTCGCCGAGTTCCAGGAAGTAGGTCGCCTGATCGCCGAGGTTCTCGGCGCCGTGTCGCAGTCGGAAGACGGCTCCGCTCCGCTCGTGGAAGCGTCGGTCAAGGAGCGTGTCCATGCTCTGACCGCCCGTTTCCCGATCTATTCCTGATCGGGGATACCCATGCGTTGTCCCTATTGCGGTAGCGACGACACGCAGGTGAAGGACTCCCGCCCGTCGGAGGACAATACGTCCATCCGGCGGCGGCGGGTCTGCGCGGATTGCGGCGGTCGTTTCACGACCTTCGAGCGGATTCAGCTGCGGGAGCTGATCGTTCTGAAGAAGAGCGGCCGGCGCGTTCCCTTCGATCGCGACAAGCTGATGCGTTCGGTCCAGGTCGCGCTGCGCAAGCGGCCGGTCGATCCCGATCGTGTCGAGCGGATGATCAACGGCGTCGTTCGCCAGCTCGAAAGCAGCGGCGAGAGCGAGATCAATGCCGAGCAGATCGGCGTCTATGTCATGGAGGCGCTGAAGGGCCTTGATGACGTCGCCTATGTCCGCTTTGCCTCGGTCTATCGCAATTTCCGCGAGGCCAAGGACTTCTCCGCCGTGCTGGACGAGCTTTCGTCTCAGGATCTGCCGGAAGACGACGAACGGGATTAGGACGCCGCGCGCGGCGTCGCTGGAACGATCTGCGGGGTATCGTATGGCGACAGAGCGGGCAGCCAACGCGGATGCCGAGATGGACCGCCGGCTCATGGCCGTGGCGCTCCGTTTCGGCCGGCGCAATCTGGGCACGACGGCGCCCGCGCCACCGGTCGGCGCGCTCGTCATCGGCCATCTGGGCGATGAGCCCGTCATCCTGGGCCGGGGCACCACCTCGGCCGGCGGGGTGACCCACGCCGAGATCGAGGCGCTCGCCATGGCGGGCGAATCCGCGCGCGGCGCGACGGTCTACACCACGCTCGAGCCGTCGCCGGATTCCAGCAATGGCCCTTCCGATGTCGCCGCCCTGATCGAGGCGGGCGTGGCGCGGGTCGTCAGCGCCCTGGAGAGCCCCGATCCACGCATAGCGGGACGAGGCCATGCGCAATTGCGCGATGCCGGCATCGCGGTGACCACTGGCATCCTCGGCGACGACGCGCGACGGCTGGTGGCCGGGCCGATTTCCGTGCTCAGCCATGGCCGGCCGCACATTACGCTGAAACTCGCGGTTTCCGCCGATGGCATGATCGGCCGCTTGACGGGAGAGCGGATGCTGGTGTCGGGCCGCGAGGCTTTTGCCCGCCTGCAGACGATGCGCATCGAGGCGGACGCGACGCTGATCGGCATCGGAACCGCCATGGTTGACGATCCGAGCCTTATCGTCCGCGTCCCCGGATTGCGGGCGCACTCGCCGATCCGCGTCGTTCTCGATACCCAGGCACGGCTCTCACCAAAATCGTCTTTGGTGAAGAGCGCGTCCGACACGGCGCTGTGGGTCGTCTGCAGTTCCGAGGCGCCGCTTGCCCATCGCCAGGCTTTGCTGGATGCCGGCGTCGAGGTCCTGCCGGTCGGCACGGGTTCGGGCGGCATCGATATCGAGGCCGCCATGCGCCTGCTGGCCGAGCGCGGCGTCACGCGCCTGCTCGCCGAGGGCGGCGCCAAGGTTGCGGCCTCGCTGCTGGGGCGCGGCCTGCTCGACGAGGTGGTCCTGTTTCACGCGCCGGTGGTGGTCGGGCCGGATGGCGTCCGGGCGCTGGCCGGAGGCGCGCTCTCGGCGATCGAGCGCAGTCCGCGCTTCCGCCGCGTCGAGGAGGCGCGCCTCGGCGAAGACCGAATGGTTCGCTACGAAAGGGCAGTCTGAGCATGTTCACGGGCATCATCACCGACGTCGGCAAGGTCGCGGCGGTCGAGCGGCGCAACGACGTCAACAAGATCACCATCGACAGCCGCTATGACGCGGCCTCGATCGCCATCGGTGCGTCGATCGCCTGCGCCGGCGTCTGCCTGACGGTGATCTCGATCGATCCGCAGCCGAACGGGCGCACCTTCTTTGACGTCGAGGCTGCGCCGGAAACCCTGGCGCTGACCGAGGTCGGCAACTGGCAGGCGGGCGAGATGATCAACCTGGAACGGGCGCTGAAGATTGGTGACGAACTCGGCGGCCATATGGTCTCCGGCCATGTCGACGGCCTCGCGAACATCGTCAACCGCGAGGATCTGGGGGAAACGACCCGCTTCGTCTTCGAGGCGCCGCCAAGCCTGGCCCGCTTCATCGCCACCAAGGGGTCGGTCGCGCTCGACGGGACCTCGCTGACGGTCAACTGGGTCGAGGGCAATCAGTTTTCGGTTCTGCTGATCCCGCATACGCTGAGCCCGGATGTCACGACCTGGGGCGCGCGCAAGATCGGCGACCGGGTGCATCTCGAAGTCGACCAGATGGCGCGCTATGTGGCACGGCTGACGGAAGCCGCGTAAGCTGGAAGTTCAAACGGCAGGGTCACGCGGCCACGCCACGCCAAAGCGGCGCGCCAAGTTCTCGGCAAGGCGGCGAGGGCAGCGGCTGCGGCGTCTTTTCCCTTTACACAGCATGGACCCGCGTGGTTCACCTGCCGCCCGTTCCTATCCGGGTGACCGGTCAAAGTGAGAGCCTCAACATGAGCGAATCGGCCCCCCATCTCCTCGTCATCGACGCCCGTTTCTATGACGAGATCTCGGACGAGCTTTTCAATGGCGCCAAGATCGCCATCGAGGCTGCCGGCGCGACTTTCGATCGCGTTTCGGTGCCCGGCGTGCTCGAGATCCCGGCGGCCCTTTCGATGGCGCTTGCCGCGATGGATGAGGACGAGGTCAGCTATGACGGCTTCGTGGTGCTCGGCTGCGTGATCCGCGGCGAGACCTCGCATTACGACATCGTCGCCAACGAGTCGGCCCGCGCCATCATGGACATGGCCGTGATCGAGTCGCTGGCGATCGGCAATGGCATCCTGACCGTCGAGAATGATGCGCAGGCCTATGCCCGCGCCCGCGTCAGCGAGAAGAACAAGGGCGGCGCCGCCGCCGAGGCCGCGCTCGCCATGGTCGCCCTTCGCAGCAAATTCGGCCTCTGATCATGACCACCGCTGACAAAGCCCCGCCGACGCCGCGGATGTTCCGTCCGGCCAACCAGCGGGGGGCGGCCCGGCTCGCGGCCGTACAGGCGCTCTACCAGCTTGATGTCGGCGGCGCGGCCCTGACGGAAGTCGTTGCCGAATTCGAGAATTATCGCCTCGGCAAGGAAGTCGATGGCGACCAGTATCGCGATGCCGACGCCGCTTTCTTCCGTGACGTCATCGCCGGCGTCGTGCGCGAGCAGCGCAACCTCGACCCGGCGATTCATGTCTCGCTGACCTCGGACTGGCCGCTGAAGCGCATCGACGTGACGCTCCGCGCCATCCTGCGCTGCGGCGCGTACGAACTGATGGGCCGCAAGGACGTGCCGGCGCGCGTCGTCATCACCGAATATGTCGACATCGCCCGCGCCTTTTTCGGCGTCGGTGACGAGCCGCGCATGGTCAATGGCGTCCTCGACACGGTGGCCCGCAGGTTGCGTGCCGACGAGTTCAGCGACGAGCCGCAAGACGACAAGGGCTGAGCATGCCGGAGCGGGGGGGACGTCCCGGCGAGTTCGGCATGATAGCCCGCTATCTCCGCCCGCTGGCGGATGATCCCGGTGCTTTCGGCCTGACCGATGACGCGGCGCTGCTGCGTCCGGAGCCCGGTTTTGACCTCGTCCTGACCAAGGACATGGTCGCGGCAGGGGTTCACTTCTTTCCCGACGATCCGCCCGGATCGATCGCCCGCAAGGCGCTTCGGGTCAATTTTTCCGACCTTGCCGCCAAGGGCGCGACGCCGATCGGCTATCTGCTCGGGCTGGCGCTGCCCGCCGACTGGACGGAAGACTGGATGGCCGGCTTTTCGGCGGGTCTCGCCGAAGACCAGCTGCGCTACGGCGTTCCGCTGCTCGGCGGCGACACGGTCAAATCCCCGGACGGGTTGATGCTCTCCGTCACCGCGCTTGGCCAGGTGCCGGCAGGCAGCATCGTCCGTCGTGCCGGGGCGGCGCCTGGCGATGTCATCGTCGTGTCCGGCACGATTGGCGACGCGGCGCTCGGCCTGCGGCTGCGGCTGGGCACGCTCGATGGCAGCGCGGCGGGCGAGGGGGCTTCCCACCTGCTCGACCGCTACCTGCATCCCCAACCCCGCCTCGGGCTCGCGGAAGCCGTCCGCAGCTTCGCTTCTGCTTCGCTGGATATTTCGGACGGGCTGATCGGCGACCTCGGCCATATCACCCGCACCTCGGGCGTCTCGGCCGTGGTCGAGGCGGCGCGCGTGCCGCTTTCCGATGCCGCGCGGGCGCTGATCGCGACCGATCCGACGGCGTTCGCCAGCGTCGTCACCGGCGGCGACGACTATGAAATCCTGACCACCATGCCGGAAGCGCGGTTTGCCGCCTACCAGGCTGCCGCCGACCGCGCCGGCATTCCGGTGGCGGTGATCGGTCGCGTGATCGAGGGGCAGGGGCCGCCGGTCCTGACCGACGCGCAAGGGAACATCATTTCGCTCGGACGGTCTTCGCACGATCATTTCTGATCGCCATCCACTTTTCTGCTAGACGATTTTGCCTCGACACAGCGCTGCCGATTCCGGACGGGCGCAGGAGAGCGCTCGTGGATACCCAGAATTCCATCGAACTGGATCGTCAGGTCCGCCGCAACGCCGTCGTGCTGATGGCGGCCAATGCGGTCAACGCGTCCATCCTTCCCATCGCGGTGACGCTGGGCGGCCTTGCCGGCTTCTACCTGCTCGGGGCCGACAAGTCGCTGGCGACGTTGCCGGTCACCGCCTCCACCGTGGGCGCGGCGCTGACGACCATTCCCGCCGCCATCCTGATGACCCGGATCGGCCGACGCAAGGGGTTCGTGCTGGGCGCCGCGCCCGCCATTCTGGGCGGCCTGCTGGCGGTGTTCGCGCTGATGCAGGGCTCGTTCTGGCTTTTCGTCGCCTCGCTCTTCCTGGTCGGCATGTCGGGCGCCTTCAACCAGCAATATCGTTTCGCCGCGATCGACGCCGGCAGCCCGGCGGTGCGCACCAAGGCGATGTCACTGGTGATGGCCGGCGGCATGTTCTCCGGCATCATCGGCCCGCAGACGGTGATCTTCACCAATGACTGGCTGAGCCCGATTATGTTTGCCGGCAGCTTCCTCGCGGCGGCGATCCTGGGCTGTATCGGCCTGCTGATCGCGAGCCTGTTGCGGGATGTCGCGCCGCCGCCGGCGCATGCGGCAAGGCTGCTGAATGCATCGGGAGGACGGCCGCTTGCCGTGATTGCGCGCCAGCCTCGCTTCATCGCGGCAGTTCTTTGCGCGATCTCGTCCTACGCGCTGATGAGCCTCGTCATGACGGCGGCGCCGCTCGCCATGATCGGTTGCGGCCTGACCCAGAGCGACGCCGCATTGGGCATCCAGTGGCATGTTCTGGCCATGTACGGACCGAGCTTTTTCACCGGCAAGCTGATTGTTCGATTCGGCAAGGACCGAATCGTCATCGCCGGCATGGCGCTACTGGTCGCCTGCGCTGTCGTCGGCATCTCCGGGATCACGCTGGCGCATTTCTGGATCACGCTGATCCTGCTCGGCTTCGGCTGGAACTTCGGCTTCATCGGCGCCACGGCAATGCTGGCGGAAACCTATCGTCCCGAGGAGCGGGGCAAGGTACAGGGTCTGAATGATTTCCTTGTCTTAGGTTCGGCGGCTACGGCATCGCTGCTCTCCGGCAAGCTGATCGGCGGACCCGGCTGGGCCTTCATCAACATGATCGTCTTCCCGGTTGTGATGTTGAGCCTCGCTGCCCTCGCCTGGTCGTTCTGGCAGCGTAAAGCGGCCGGCAGGGAGAAAGCTTGACCGCGTCGTAAAGCCGTTCTCAACTCGCTTTACGGGGGGAAAAGCTGGGAGGAACGCTGCTCTTTCCCGCCGCACGGTTCAGCCGGCGCGGCGTCCTCGGACGGCCGTAAGAAACGGGCCGGCCAGAGGAGGAATGTGGACGTGATCTATCTCATAATTCTATGTGCGTTGCTTGCGCTCGCCTATGGCGTGTGGGCGACCCGTTCGGTCCTCGCGGCCGATGCCGGCTCTGCCAGAATGCAGGAAATCGCCGCTGCGGTGCGTGAGGGCGCCAGCGCCTATCTGCGGCGGCAATACATGACCATCGCCATCGTCGGCGTGGTGATCTTCGTCATCGTCGCCTGGCTGCTGTCGCTGACCGTCGCGATCGGTTTCGCGATCGGCGCCGTTCTTTCCGGCCTCGCCGGCTTCATCGGCATGAACGTGTCCGTTCGCGCCAATGTCCGCACCGCGCAGGCGGCGACCAAGAGCCTGGCCGAGGGGCTCGAGATCGCCTTCAAGTCCGGCGCCATCACCGGCATGCTGGTGGCGGGCCTCGCGCTGCTGGGCGTCGCTGGCTACTACTTCATCCTCACCCGCATCATCGGCCATGCGCCGGATGACCGTATCGTCATCAATGCGCTCGTCTCGCTCGGCTTCGGCGCCTCGCTGATCTCGATCTTCGCCCGCCTCGGCGGCGGCATCTTCACGAAGGGCGCGGATGTCGGCGGCGATCTGGTCGGCAAGGTGGAGGCCGGCATCCCGGAGGACGATCCGCGCAACCCGGCCACCATCGCCGACAATGTCGGCGACAATGTCGGCGATTGCGCCGGCATGGCGGCCGACCTGTTCGAAACCTACGTCGTGACCGTGGTGGCGACGATGGTGCTGGCGGCGATCTTCTTCGCGGCCTCGCCGATCTTCGGCAACATCATGCTCTATCCGCTCGGGATCGGAGCCGTGTGCATCCTAACCTCGATCGCCGGCACCTTCTTCGTCAAGCTCGGCGCCAACCAGTCGATCATGGGCGCGCTCTACAAGGGATTCATCGCCTCGGCGCTGTTGTCGATCATCGGCCTGGCGATCGCGACCCAGCTGCTGATCGGCTGGGGCGAGATCGGCACCGCGGCGGGCTTCACCATCACCGGCACCCGCCTGTTCCTGTGCGGTCTCGTCGGCCTCGCGGTCACCGGACTGATCGTCTGGATCACCGAATACTATACCGGCATCGGCTATCGTCCGGTCCGGTCGATCTCCCAGGCCTCGGTGACCGGCCACGGCACCAATGTGATCCAGGGTCTCGCCGTCTCGCTCGAATCGACGGCGCTTCCGACGCTCGTCATCGTCGCCGGCATTATCTCGACCTATTCGCTGGCGGGCCTGTTCGGCACCGCCGTCGCGGTCTCGACCATGCTGGGGCTGGCCGGCATGGTAGTGGCGCTCGATGCCTTCGGCCCCGTCACCGACAATGCCGGCGGCATCGCGGAAATGGCGGGCCTGCCCAAGGAAGTCCGCAAGTCCACCGATGCGCTCGACGCGGTCGGTAACACCACCAAGGCGGTTACCAAGGGCTATGCCATCGGTTCGGCCGGCCTCGGCGCGCTCGTCCTGTTCGCCGCCTACAACTACGACCTCACCTATTTCATCACCGAGGCGAACAAGGAGGGGTCGACCGCCTTCCAGTACTTCAAGGGCGTCATTCCGGACTTCACCCTCTCCAACCCCTATGTCGTGGTCGGATTGCTGCTGGGCGGCCTGATTCCCTACATCTTCGGCGGCATCACCATGACCGCCGTGGGACGCGCCGC
Source organism: Kaistia defluvii (assembly GCF_026343955.1). Classification (GTDB taxonomy): domain Bacteria; phylum Pseudomonadota; class Alphaproteobacteria; order Rhizobiales; family Kaistiaceae; genus Kaistia; species Kaistia defluvii. The sequence goes on along the minus strand of NZ_JAPKNI010000007.1, from coordinate 114,305 downwards.
CGGCGCCATCGTCGAGGAGGTGCGCCGCCAGTTCCGCGACAAGCCCGGCATCATGGCCGGTACGGAGAAGCCGGACTACGGCCGCGCCGTCGATATCCTGACCAAGGCAGCGATCAAGGAAATGGTTGTTCCCTCGCTGTTGCCGGTGCTGGCGCCGATCGTCGTCTATTTCCTGATCTACTGGATCGCCGGAAAGAGCGAGGCCTTCTCGACCGTCGGCGCCATGCTGCTCGGCGTCATCGTGACGGGCCTGTTCGTTGCCATCTCGATGACCTCCGGCGGCGGCGCCTGGGACAATGCCAAGAAATCGTTCGAGGACGGCTTCGTCGATGCGAACGGGCAGACCCACTACAAGGGGTCGGACGCGCACAAGGCCTCGGTGACGGGCGACACCGTCGGCGACCCCTACAAGGACACGGCCGGTCCGGCCGTCAACCCTGCGATCAAGATCACGAACATCGTGGCCTTGCTGCTGCTGGCGGTCCTCGCGCAATAGGGCGGGCTCGCCTACCCAAAGAAAAGGCCCTCTCCGCGATGCGGGGAGGGCCTCTTGATTCGTTTCGCCGGAGCGGCTCGGTGTTAGCCGCCGAACGGATTGGCGCCCATGCCGACGGTTCCGGTGAGGACCTGCTCGAGGAAGCCCTGGTCCTTGCCGCCGGTCGGCGTCGTCTGGCTGACGTAATCGAAGATCTTGCCGTCCTGGATGCCGTAATTGGCGACCTTTTCGACTTCGTTCTTCTTGTTGAAATAGATAGCCAGGATCTTCTGGTCGACGACCTTGCGGTTCATGAAGGCGACCGGACGCTTGCGGGTCTGGCTGATGTAATAATAGACCTCGCCGTCATATTCCGCGGAAGTCGACGGCGATCCGAGCACGATCTGGACCTGTTCGCGACTGGCGCCAACCGGCACCTGCTCGATTGCGTTGCGCGGCGGGACGTAGCCGGACTGGTACGTCTCGTTCAGGCCGCCAAGCCCGCCGGCGCCGCTTGCAATCTTCGTGCACGCGCCCAGCGAAACGATCGCAACCGCCGCCAGCATGCCAACGCTGGCGCGCCGCACGATGGGGCTGACTGCCAAGCGCCGATCTCTCATGCTGAACTCCATTCCATTCTCCTCGCCCAGTCACTGGGTTGGCATTCTCCCTAGCCTGCGCTAGGGCTCGTGGCAATCATCCTTGCAAGGGCAACGGGCAGCACCATCTCTGGCAGGAGAGCGCTGTCCCCATGCCCAAGCTGACCAACCAGATTTGGAGATCGGTCGAATGTTCCGCCGCCTGTTCACTCGCAATCGCAGGAACGAGGCCATAGCATATTCGCTTTACGGCGCCATCGTGGCGCAGGCACGGCAACCTGCGCTCTATACCGAATTCGCCGTGCCGGATACGCTGGATGGCCGTTTCGACATGATCGTCCTGCATGGGTTCCTGCTGTTCCATCGCCTCAAGGACGAGAGCGCCGAGGACCGGCAGGTCGGCCAGGATGTGTTCGACATCTTCCTCAAGGACATGGACGGTACGCTGCGCGAGATGGGCGTCGGCGATATTTCCGTGCCGAAGAAGCTGAAGAAGATGGCCGAAGCCTTCTTCGGCCGGATTCGCGCCTATGACGAGGCGCTGCTCTCCGGCGAGCGGGCCAAGCTCGTCGATGCGATCGAGCGCAACGTGTTTCCGGACGGTGCCCCGGCTGGCGTGGGCGAGCGCATCGCCGGTTATGTCGAAGCAGCCGTCGTCGCGCTCGCGGCGCAGCCGCTGCCGGTGATTCTTTCGGGCAAACTCGACTATTCCCCCCTTCCCAAACCCTCCGCGGCGGCATGATGACTGAGCTTTCCCTGACCCGAAACATCGACGTCTCGCATCTCGGCAATGCCGGGGTGAAGCAGCACATCGTGGCCAGCGCGGCCGAGCGCCAAAGCCTGCAGACGGCGTTCGACCTGCTCGGACTGGTGTCGCTGGAAGCCGACGTCGAGCTGAAGCCCTGGGGGCCGAAAGGCGTCAAGGTGGATGGGCGCCTGCGCGCCGAGGTGGTTCAGGCCTGCGTCGTGACGCTGCAGCCGGTGCCGGCGCATATCGATCATCGATTCTCCCTGAGCTTCCTTCCGCCAGACGCCATTGCCGAGGATCCCAGGACGGTCGCCGAGGCCGAAGTCATCGTCATCTACGATGAGGAAGATCCGCCGGAGCCGCTGGAAGGCCACTCCATCGATTTCGGGCCGATCCTGGCCGAGCAACTGGCGCTGGCGCTCGATCCCTATCCGCGGGCTCCCGGTGCGAGCCTGCAGGATCCGGTGGAAGAGGGCGCGGAAAACGCCGCGTCGCCCTTCGCCGCCCTGTCGAAGCTGCGCGACAAATGATAGCAAAGGGCCATGAATCGGCCACACCGTGATTGAAAGGCTGTTGTCTCACCGGCCGAAACAGTTATTTTCCAGCGCCGTCGTCGCCGGGCCTTCGCTCTGAGCGGCCGCGTCGAACAGGGGCGGAATGGTTCAAGCGATTAGAATAGCGATCGACGCGATGGGCGGCGACAACGGCCCCGCGACAGTGCTCGCGGGCGCCGACATTGCCCTCGTTCGTCGTCCCGAGCTGCGCTATCAGCTCTTCGGTGAGGAGAAGGCGGTCCTTCCGCTTCTCGAATCCTACCCACGTGTGAAGGCCGCCTCGACCTTCACCCATTGCGACGTCACCGTTCAGATGGATGACAAGCCCAGCCAGGCCCTGCGCAAGGGCCGCTGGAAATCGTCCATGTGGCGGGCGCTGGAAGCCGTGAAGAAGGGCGAGGCCGACGCCGCGCTCTCCGCCGGCAATACCGGCGCGCTGATGGCGATGTCGAAATTCTGCCTGCGCACCATGGCCGGAATCGAGCGCCCTGCGCTCGCGGCCATCTGGCCGACCCTGCGCGGCGAAAGCGTCGTGCTCGACGTGGGCGCGACCATCAATGCCGATGCGCAGCAGCTGATCGATTTCGCCATGATGGGCGGCGCGATGGCGCGGGCGCTTCTCGATGTCGAGAAGCCGACCGTCGGCCTGCTCAATATCGGCGTCGAAGAAATGAAGGGCCTCGAGGAGGTCCGAGTCGCCGGACAGCTCCTGCGCGAGGCCGACCTCAAGCACCTGCGCTACATGGGCTTCGTCGAGGGCGATGATATTGGCAAGGGCACGGTCGACGTCGTCGTCACCGAGGCTTTCGCCGGCAACATCGCGCTGAAGACGGCGGAAGGCACGGCGCGCCAGATCTCGACGCATCTGCGCGACGCGATGAGCCGAACCCTCATGGGCAAGATCGGCTACCTGTTCGCCAAGGGGGCGTTCCAGCAGCTTCGCCAGAAGCTCGATCCGCGTGCCTCGAACGGCGCCGTCCTGCTCGGCCTGAACGGCATCGTCATCAAGAGCCATGGCGGCACTGACGGCGTCGGTTTCGCCAACGCGATCGAAGTCGGCTACAGCATGGCCAAGAACGACTTCCTGTCCAAAATCAATCAGGATCTCTCCGACTACCATCGCGCCGGTTTCGCGCGGGGTGTGGCAGCGATCGTCGATGAAGGTGTGATGTGAGTTTCATCCGTTCGGTCGTCCTCGGCTGCGGCAGCTATTTGCCCGAGAAGACCCTGACCAACGCCCAGCTGTCGGAAATGGTGGAAACGTCGGATGACTGGATCGTCCAGCGCACCGGCATCCGCGAACGCCACATCGCTGCGGAAGGGGAGCTGACGTCGGATCTGGCGACGGCCGCGGCCACGCTGGCGCTTGCCGACGCCGGCCTGACGATCGGCGAGATCGACATGATCATCGTCGCCACCGCCACGCCGGACGACACCTTTCCCGCGACCGCTGTCACCGTCCAGCGCAAGCTGGGCATGGAGCATGGCGCCGCATTCGACATGCAGGCGGTCTGCTCCGGCTTCGTCTTTGCGCTCTCGACGGCCGACGCGTTCATCCGCGCCAGCCAGGCCAAGCGCATCCTCGTGATCGGCGCCGAAACCTTCTCGCGCATCCTCGACTGGACCGACCGCACCACCTGCGTCCTGTTCGGCGACGGCGCCGGCGCGGTCATTCTCGGGGCTTCCGTCCAGGATGGCACGCGTGAGGATCGCGGTGTGCTGACGACGCATCTGCGCTCCGACGGCCGCCATCGCGAGAAGCTCTATGTCGACGGCGGCCCGTCCTCGACGGGCACGGTCGGTCATCTGCGCATGGAGGGCCGCGAGGTCTTCAAGCATGCCGTCGGCATGATCACCGACGTGATCGAGGATGCGTTCCGGGCCACCGGCTATGGCGCCGAGGATATCGACTGGTTCGTGCCCCACCAGGCCAACCTGCGCATCATCGACGGCAGTGCCAAGAAGCTCGGCATCGAGAGCGAAAAGGTCGTGCGCACGGTTTCGCTGCACGGCAACACCTCCGCCGCCTCCATCCCGCTCGCCCTTTCGGTCGCGCGCGACGATGGCCGCATCAAACGCGGCGACCTGATCCTGCTCGAAGCCATGGGTGGCGGCTTCACCTGGGGTTCCGCCCTGCTTCGTTGGTAGGAATCTGCCAGAGATGCCCGCACCTTAGGATCAAGGACGTTGACCGGTCCCTGCTCTGGCAATAGGCTTGCCTGCGGGGAAGTGACGTTGGGTCGCCAAGCATAACATCGGGAAACGAGACCATGTCAGGCAAGACTGTCACGCGCGCCGACCTTTGTGAGGCGGTGTATCAGAAGCTGGGATTGTCGCGAACGGAATCCGCCGATCTGGTCGAGTCGGTTCTGGACGAGATCAGCGCGTGTATTGTCCGTGGCGAATCTGTCAAACTGTCGTCATTCGGGTCTTTTCTGGTCCGCTCCAAGGGGGAGCGGGTCGGGCGCAATCCGAAGACGGGCGAAGAAGTTCCAATCGCGCCGCGCCGCGTGATGGTCTTCAAGCCCAGCAATGTCCTCAAGCAGAGGATCAACGGCTCACTCGTCCCGAACGGGCATGACACATCCGAGGATGAGTGATCCCGCAGTCGGACGAAGCGGGCGCCGAAGCGTGAGAGTTGATGTCCAAGGGTCCTGACGCGTTCCGGACGATCAGTGAGGTGGCCGAGGAACTCGACCTGCCGCAGCATGTCCTGCGGTTTTGGGAGACCCGGTTCACGCAGATCAAGCCGATGAAGCGCGGTGGTGGCCGTCGCTACTATCGCCCCGACGATATCGACCTGCTGCGTGGCATCCGGCGGCTGCTCTATGGCGAGGGCTATACCATCAAGGGTGTGCAGCGGATCCTGAAGGAACAGGGGCCGCGCCACGTGATCGCGGCCGGGCAGGGCATGGGTCTCGATCCCGCGCCTGATGGCGACGCGCCCGACGATTTCGGCGCCGACAACGCCCAGGAACCCGACTACGAGCCCGCCGCCGATCTCGACGATTTCGACGACGCTCCGGAACCCGGCGACCACGGCCGGCGCGAGCCGATGTTCGGTGCGCGGCCCGATTCGGCGCCCGAACGCCACCATGCCGCCCCCGCCATCCGCATCGCCGGCGAAAGGCCGCTGCCGCAGGAGCCATCCTTCCACGCCAGGTCGCATTCAGAGCCCGCGCCACCTCAGCATTCCCGCATTCCGGCCGCGCCGCCCGATCTGCCGTCCTCGGCCGAGGATTATTTGCCGCCCTTGGTCGCCGACCTGCCGTCGCCGCCCGAACGCGGGTCAGGTTCCGCGCGGGCGGAGTCGCCCTATGCGCCGCCGCAGGCATCGAGCCGGCGCGAGCCGCAGCTTGCCCAGCATCGGCCGCATGGCGGCCGCGACGACTATCCGGAGCCGGAATCCGAGATGAAGGTCGCCACGGCGGCCCCGTCAGCCGGCACGGTCGAACGGCACGCCGTATCCCCGTCCGCACCCGCCGGTCTCGGCCATGGCGATCGCGAGCGGCTGAAGGCGACGCTGATGGAACTGCTGGAGTGCAAGCGCATTCTCGACAACGTGCGCTAGGCAGGGCTCGCTGGGCAGGAGGCCACTCGCTTTTTTGGCCCCGATGCAATCCATCCACTGGAAATGCACCTGGACAGAGCGCCCGGGGCGAATAGCCGGTGACAAGTCCGCGCGAACCGTGCTAACAGCGGCGCATCGGCAGTCGACCAGAGACTGACCGGCGCGGTTCACGCCGCTGCGAGGGCCAAGGCCCTTGAAGGATAAGCGGATTTTCGGATCCGATGGTTACGGAGCGTAGCGCAGCCTGGTAGCGCACTTGTCTGGGGGACAAGGGGTCGCAGGTTCAAATCCTGCCGTTCCGACCAACCACTTAGTCCAATTTTTCGGATGCCTCTGACGTACTGTTTCGGGACCGGTTAGCGACCTCTGCAGTTCAGCGATCCGCGACTGCGGTGCATCAACAGCGCTCGTGAGATGGTTCGCGATAGTCCGGTGCTCATGCCCGGCTGTGAGCGGGAAGCCTGGGATGATGTGTCATCTGGCTGCATCGCGAAGTCTTCAACGTTGCAAGTGTTGTCTGCCATCACCTCTCCGATAGCCTGGGCGCATCGTTTCGGACCGAGAGCTGCAGCGCTGCCGCCGTCGTTCCGACAACGATCAGGGATAGCCAGCCGACCGAGTAGCCGCCGCTGAACTGGTAGCTCAGCCCGCCGAGCCAGGCGCCAAGAAATGCCCCTACCTGATGACTGAGAAACATCACGCCGAACAAGGCCCCGAAGTTGGCCGGGCCGAACAGGCCGTTGATGAGCCCGCTGACGGGAGGAACGACGCTCAACCACAAGAAGCCCATGGCGGCAGCGAAGAGCAGGGTCGTCTCGACGCTGACGGGAACAATGAGAAACGCGGCAATGGCGATCGTGCGCAACGAGTATATCAACGCGAGCACCGGGCCATTTCCCCAACGCCGGCACAGATAGCCTGCGACGAGCGTGCCCCCCGCGTTGCAAAGACCGATCAGGGCCAGCGCGTTCGCCCCGACCGAAGGCGGCAGTCCGCAGAGCGCGATGTAGTTTGGCAGGTGCGTCGCGATAAAGATCAACTGGAATCCGCAGGCGAAGAAAGCCAGCGTCGTGATGATGAAGCTGCGATTGGCAAGAGCCTCGGCGATAGCGCGGCGCGCGTCGGGCTGGGGCGCGCCTTCCCTTCCCGTTGCCTGGATCTCACCACGCCGAAACAGCATGGCGATTCCGACCATCGATGCCGCGAGAAGCGCCATGCCGCCGAGCGCGGCCTGCCACGTCCAGTTGTCGATCATAGCCTGTGCCGTCGGTGCGACGATGAATGTCCCGAGCGAACCGACCGCCGCGACGATGGATATGGCGGTCGCTCGAACCGACGGTGCGGCAAGGCGGGATATGATGCCGACCAGAACACCGTGGGAGGTTGCTGCCACCGCAAATCCGATCAAGAGACCGCCGCCGAGATAGAGCCCGACCGGGCCGCCCGAAGAGGTTATGTAAAGGCCTGCGCCATAGAGGACAGCGGCAGCGGCAACAACGAGACGTCCGCCGAATCGGTCGCATATCGCCCCAATGAAGGGCTGACCGATGCCCCATGCGAGGTTCTGTACCGCCATGGCGAACCCGAACGTCGCTACCGTGATGCCGGTGCCACGCACCATCGGTTCCATGAACAGGCCGAGACTCTGCCGGAGCCCCATGGAAAGCGACAGGATCAGACCTGCTGCCCCAAGCGATATCAAAAGGGTTGGTGTCCAGGGCCCGGTGGCTGACTTCGACATCGACGCGCTCCTCCTTGAGAGGCCGCCGACGTTAAGGTCGTATCGAAGAATGGGTACTCACTAGTCGGTATACATGGGTTCCCCGGCTGGCCCTGTAGGCTGTGAAGCCCGCCTCAGATGCCCGGCATCTCCGGAAGCGAGTGTGGCCGCGGCCTCGCCTGCGGCTACTGCATAAGACACGTCCCCATGAATCAACATCTGCGCGATGGCGCCTTCGATCAGGAGCGCGACCTGTCGCGCCAGCCTCTGCGGCTCGGCCATCCCGCCGCTTCGGAACTCCTGTTCCAACCACGCTTCGAACCGACGCTTGTGTTTCGCCGCCATCTGCACGGCCGGATGGCCCGGCTGTCCCGCCAGTTCGACCGCTGCACGGGTGAAGCCGCAGCCCCGCCATCTCGGTTTTCCGGCATGGTCGGCCAGGGCGGCGAACATCATCACGATGCGCTCCGGCATGGACAGGGCAGGCCTTCCCAACCAGCCGCGATAGCGCTCGACCGTTGACCTGTCCCGCATCTCAAGATACGCGGCGATCAGCGCATCCTTGCTGTAGAAGTGGTAGTAGAGCGTGCGCTTCGTCACGCCCGCGCGTTCGGCAATCGCATCGACGCTGACGCTGCGCAGCCCGTGTTCGTAGAACAGTGTCTCAGCTGCCTCAACAATTCTGGTGCGTGTCTCTTGTGTCATTCAGGATATCGGCTTCCCAGGTGTTGCAAGTCCACGGCCCATCATACGCAATCATCCATTCGCTTCGACCGGCAAACGATACGGCTCTTGTCAGCCGCGGCCGGCAGAGCCAGTATTTTGTGCGGGCTGAGAGCATTTCCCGGAGTCTGGACCATCATGACCCTCCTGAGCTCGGTATCGCTTTTTCTTGTCATGGTGGCTCTTGCCGCCCTGCCCAGTTCGAGCGTCGCTCTGGTCGTGATCAGGTCGGCCACCCATGGAACACGACAGGGAATCGCCGCCGCCATCGGCATTGCCGTGGGGGATCTGATCTTCGTCGCCCTGGCGGTTGTCGGGCTGGCCGCCATAGCCGAGGCGATGGGCGCATTCTTTGCGATCCTCCGCTACGCAGCGGCAGCCTATCTCGTCTGGTTCGGGCTGAGCCTGATCCGCAGTGCCTCGCCCGCATTGTACCGACCGCAGCCGGACGAAACTGCCGGAGACATGTGGATCAGTTTCGCGGCGGGCATTGGACTGACGCTCGGGGATGTGAAGGCCATCCTGTTCTACGCAGCACTGTTTCCAGTCCTGGTCGATCTATCCGCCGTGACGATTGTCGACATCGCTGCGATCTCGGCGATCACAGTGGTCGCTGTCGCGGGCGTGAAGATTGCCTACGCCATGGCCGCTGGACGGATCGCACTCGCTTCGAAGGAATGGCGCTTCCGCCATGCAGCCCGACGCGTGGCCGGCGGCGCGATGATCGCGGCGGGCGGCGTGCTCGCATTCAAGTCGTAAGCCCGGCGCGGCGCGCACCACCGGTCGCTCGGCAGTTTGGTACCGGCGCAGGTACCGGAGCCGCCACGCCGCGCAATGCGTCCGCATCCTGACAGACGATCGAGCTGGCCACCTCACAGCGGTGTTTCCGCACTCTGCAGCGGCCCCGACCGACCTTGCCTCGCAACGGATACGCGGTCCAAGGTGAATGACAGGCAGGGGCCGGATGAGCAAATATTGGGCCCGGCTTCTATTCAGATGCACCTTATGACGGCATCACATCTACATCGGATCGACCTTGGGTCGGCATCCGTCGCTGGCGCAGAACAGCGGACTCGACATATTCCTTGTGGCGGCGGCTGCTTCTTCCTAGAGTGAATCATAATTGAGTCAGAATCGCGGATTATGAGTTTCATCATGTCTATGATGATTCGTTTTTTTGTTGCCAGGCTGTCCGGGAAAACGCGCGATTTCTCCCGGAGTGGCATTTTGTCGAGCTGAATACCGCGCAGTTCTTCCACTCCGGGACCCCAGATCGTCGATTTGCGGCCAATGTCTCGTGCAGTGCACGTAGCCGGAGCCTTTCATGTTCGAGTTTTCGTTCTTCCTGACCTCCCATGCGACCGCGACGTCTTGGCGGCACCTGATCATGCGCGCCAACTCGGGGGCTTCCTCGCCGGTACAGGCGCGTCCCGGAGGTCTGTCCTGATGGATGAGCTGATCCTGGAGCGGCCCTCCCGGCGCCGGACCCCGATCGAAGACGGCGATTCCTTCCAGCAGTTCGGCGCGCTGCCGTGGCGCCGCAACAAGCATGGCGACATCCGCGTGCTGCTCGTCACGTCGCGTGAGCGCGGCCGCTGGCTGTTCCCCAAGGGCTGGCTTGCCGAAGGACGAACGGCGCCCGAGAGCGCTGCCACGGAAGCCTTCGAGGAGGCCGGCGTGATCGGCGACGTCGATGAACGTGTGCTGGGGTCCTACAATTACGAAAAGATCCTTCGCGACCAGTCGACCGTCGACTGCATCGTCACGATGTTCGCGCTGCGCGTCCGCGGCACGCTGCTGCAATGGCGCGAGCGCGGCGAACGCAAGCGCCGGTGGTGCAATCTCAGCGAAGCGATCGACCTGGTTTCGGATGAGGGACTCGGCCGATTGCTGCGCGAGGTCCAGGCGGATGGCCGGCTGCTCGGCCATGCCGACGGACAGCCCAGGCGCTGAGAGGGCCGGCAGCTACTCGTCGGGCCGGATGCGCTCTGCAAGCTCCAGCCGGATCGCCTTGCCGCGATGGGCGCCAAGTTCGGCGTCGCCAAGACCTATGCCGACTACAACTACCTGCTTGCCGATCCCGAGATCGACGCAGTGTCGATCTGCACGATGTGGGACCAGCATGTCGGCCCCGCCGTCGCGGCGCTGAAGGCGGGTAAGCACGTCTTCCTGGAGAAGCCGATCGCCTCGACGGTCGAGGAAGCGGGCGCGCATGTCTTCGTGGAGAAACCGATGGCGATCTCGGCCGCCGACGCCGAGCGCGTCGTCGAAGTCGCCAAGCGGACCAATCGCAAGCTGGTGATCGGCTATATCCTTCGCCAGCACCCGAGCTGGATCAAGTTCATCGAGATCGCGCGCGAACTCGGCACGCCGCTGGTGTTCCGCATGAATCTGAACCAGCAGTCGAATGGCGAGACCTGGGAGTGGCACAAGCGGCTGATGCAGAGCTTCCCGCCGATCGTCGATTGCGGCGTGCACTATGTCGACGTGATGTGCCAGATGACCTCGGCCAAGCCGGTGCGCGTGCACGCCATTGGCGCACGGCTGACGGACGAAGTGCCGATCAACAATTACGGCCAGTTGCAGGTGATGTTCGAGGATGGCTCGGTCGGCTGGTACGAGGCCGGCTGGGGGCCGATGGTTTCGGAGCAGGCCTTCTTCGTGAAGGACGTGTTCGGCCCGAAGGGCTCGGCCTCGATCGTCATGGCCGAGAACAATGCGGGCGTGAAGTCGGACGACATCAACGCCCACACCAAGACCAGCCAGATCCTTCGCCACTATGCCGACATGAGCAGGCCGGACGAGCGCATCGACGTCTCCGACGAGCCGGATCACAATGCCTTGTGCGAGCGCGAGCAGCTTTATCTGTTGAAGGCGATCGAGGAGGACCTCGACCTGACGGATCACATGAACGATGGCGTGAAAAGCCTGAAGATCGTGCTGGCCGCCGACGAGTCGATCCAGACCCACCAGGTGGTCACGCTCTAGCGGACTGGCGTGACGTGGCTCAGGTGGCGCGCGGCAGTGCAACCGGGCCGAAAATGAGCGGCGGCGGTTGTGGCCGCAGCCGCTCCATGCGCCGCGTCTTCCATTCCAGCGCATAGATGCCCCAGAGCAGGCCATAGATCAGGAAGACGTGCCGCCAGTGGTCGTTGTCGATGACGTTGTGGATCATCAGATGGCCCAGATAGACGGCATAGACGCCCTGGATGAATGGCGTCCAGGGCCGGTTCCGGAACACCAGCGGCGTCGCGATCGCCAGCGTCCAGATCACGAGAGCGATGTAGGAGAAGCCGCCGAGCCAGCCATAGGCGGTGAAGCCCTTCAGCCACATATTGTGCTCGTCCTCGCCCATCATCTTGCCGAATTCGAACGGGCCGAGGCCGAGTGGTTTCTCCTGGATCATGAAGAAGCCGATGATGTGCCGCTCGAAGCGGCCGAGCCGGCCGCCGTCATATTCCTGCACCAGCTTGAACCGCTGGGCGAATAGGTCCTGCACCACCGGGATCGACAGGAGCAGCGCGAGCAGCAGCGCCACGACCAGGATGCCGCCGGCGATATAGGCGAGCATGCGCAGGCGATGGCCCTGGCGCGGCTCGGTCAGGAAGGCGAGCAGCGTCACCAGCAATAGCGCAAAGATCGCCAGGCCCCAGGCGGCGCGCGAGAAGGACAGGAAGATGCCGGCCAGCAGGATCAAGATGCCGGCCATGCGCCAGAAGGAGTTCTTCAGCCGGTCGGTCAGGACCGCCCGGGTCAGCACGACCAGGGGCAGGACGAGATAGGGCCCGAAAACGTTCGGATCCTTGAACACCCCCTTGGCGCGATCATAGAGCGTGAACAGGTGCGCATAGGGGATCAGGCCGAAATAGGCGAGGATGCCGATCAGCGAGCACAGGATCGCGGCCGCGATGTAGCTCTTCTCGATCGTGCGCAATCGCCTTTCGGTATCGACCTGGATGACTGCGGCGAAGAAGATCGACGAGATGATCAGAAACGCCGTCGTCGCCATGTAGATCGACGGGTTCACGAACACCTTGAGCTGGGTGAAGGAGAGCAGGCCGCCGGCCTGGTAGGCGAGCATCAGCGTGATCATCGGCAGCATCGGCCGGCTGAGCTTCAGCCCGAGAAAGGCCCAGATCACGACGACGATGCAAAGCAGCAGGTCGGACGGGGCCGGCTCATAGAGGACGAAGCCGCTCAGGAAGACGAGGCTGCCGATGGTCGCATTGGCGACCATGCCCGCCGGAATCGCGCTCGGCCTCGTCACGACGCGCATCAATAGGCGTTCTCGGCGTTGATCAGCGAGAAGGGCGTCATCATCAGGATGTAGAGATCGAACGGGACCGACCAGCGTTCGATATACTGCAGGTCGAATTCGACGCGGCGACGGATCTTCTCCGGCGTATCGACTTCGCCGCGCCAGCCATTGATCTGCGCCCAGCCGGTGACGCCGGGCTTGACCTTGTGACGGGCGAAGTAGCCATCGACCACCTGGTCCCAGAGCCGGTTCTCGGTATGCGCGTTGACCGCGTGCGGTCGGGGGCCGACCAGCGAGAGTTCGCCGCGGAGCACGTTCACCAACTGCGGCAGCTCGTCGATCGAGGTGCGGCGGATGAAGCGTCCGATCGGCGTCACGCGCGGGTCGCCCTTGGTGACGGCGATCTTGGCCGAAGGGTCGCGCATGTGATGGTACATCGAACGGAACTTGAGAACATCGATGACCTCGTTGTTGAAGCCGTAGCGCTGCTGACGGAACAGCACCGGTCCGGGGCTGCCCAGGCGGATCAGGATGGCCGTGATCAGCATGACGGGCGACAGGAGGATCAGCGCGATGGTCGCGAAGACGATGTCGAAGATGCGCTTGAGCAGCGAGTTCCAGCCGGCGATCGGTCGATCGAACAGGTCGATCAGCGGGACTGGGCCAAGATAGGAGTAGGACCTCGGCGTGAAGCGCAGCTTGGTGCCCAGGGCCGAGATGCGGATGTCGACCGGAAGAACCCAGAGCTGCTTCAGCAGTTGCAGGACGCGACCTTCCGCGCTCATCGGCAAGGTCACGATCAGCAGGTCGATGCGGGCGAGGCGGGCGAACTCCACAAGTTCCGAGACCGTGCCGAGCTTGGGCACTCCCGCAACCTCTTCCGGCGAGCGATCGTCGCTCCGGTCGTCGAACAGGCCGCAGATGCGGACATCGGTGGAACTCGGGTCGCCAAGTGCCGCCAGCAGTTCCGCCGCCAGTTCGCCACCACCGACGATGACGGCACGGCGTTCCAATCGCCCTTCCTTGGTCCAGCGCTCGACCAGGGCGGAAACCGTGACCCGCTCCAGGATGAAGAACGCAGCACCGGTCAGGAACAGGATGCCGAGCCAGGCTCGCCGGCCATCGGTCTCCAACTGGAAGAAGAAGCTGCCGGCCGCGACGATGGCGATGGTGAGGCCCCAGCCAATCAGGATACGCGAGAGAATCGGCAGGTAATCGCGAAGCGCCGCCACGGCATAGCCGCCGATCCAGCGAATGCCGAGGATGGCGATCGCCGGCGCGGCGATAACCAGCATGGTCTCGCCCCAGCCAAGCGAAGCGATGCCCGGAGAGGACAGGAACCACGACAGCACGCCGATGACGAGCAGGGCAACGGCCTCGATGACCTGGATCGCGCCGGCCAGAAGGCGTGGCGATATCGCCTCTGTGGAGAGACTGTCGGCGACCGCGAGTGCGTGGTCGTTCAAGGAACCGCGCATCGCATTCCGGGCGAGGCGCAGTTGAGGATCGAACGTCATGACCTGGCCAAATTATCTATGCTGCCAGCAGAGTAGCGGTCGAGCGCTAACAAACCTTTGCCGCGAAGTGCCGCATCGCCAATCGACGAAGGCTGAGCTTCGGGCTAAGGGGGCTGGAGAGACATGCCGCTCGACGGCGTCAGCGAAACGGGATGCGGCGATGAAGGACTATCCGGACACCAACCAGCTCGCCGACGGCGCCGGCTTCTATCGCGAGGTGGCGCCGCCGATAGCCCTGAGGGATCATTTCCGATGCGTCTGGATCCATCGCGCGGCCACCACCTCGGACGGCCCCGTCGATGTTGTTCCGGATGGCTGCATCGACCTCGTCTGGCGGGACGGGCGGCTGCTCGTCGCCGGTCCGGACATCACCGTTGCCAGGCCCGTCCTGGCGGCGGGCTCCATCGTCCTGGGAGCCCGCTTTCGCGCGGGCGCGGCGGCGCGCTGGCTCGGCCTGCCCATGTCGGAACTGGTTGGGCGCTCGGTCGATCTCGCCGACATCTGGAGCGTCCGCCGCTTGGGTGAAATTGTCGAGCCGATGGCCGATGCCGTATCGACCGGCCAGACGGCTCGGGCCTTGCTGGCCGGACTGCGTGCCTTGTCGCCTTCGGTCGCGGCCCCGGACCCCGTCGCGGAGCGGATGTTCGCTTGGCTGGGCGAGGGGCTGGGTACTGCGGAACCGATCGCGGTGCTGCGCGAGCGCCTCGACATCAGCGAGCGAACCCTCCTGCGGCGTAGCCGCGAGCACTTTGGCTACGGCCCGAAGATGCTCGACCGGATTCTTCGGTTCCAGCGCTTCCAGGCGATGGCCCGCCGATCGCCGCCCGCGAGCCTTGCCGCGCTGGCGGTCGAGGCGGGATTTGCCGATCAGGCCCACCTCAGCCGTGAGGTCCAGTCCCTTTGCGGCATGTCGGCCGGGGCGTTCCTGCGCCAGCTTTCCCGGTGATTGGCGGTTTTGTCCAAGACGCGGCGCCGTCCCGTCGGTCAGAAGGATTCACGTTCCAAGCACGGGAGAATGAAACATGGGAATACGCGGCAAGGATCGACAGATCGACAACATCGAATTCGCCGTGGGTGACATCGCTCGCTCCAGGGCCTTCTACGGCGAGGTTTTCGGCTGGACCTTCACCGAGTTCGGTCCGGCCTATTGCGAATTCACAGATGGCCGGCTGACAGGCGGCTTCACGCCCGGAACGCCCCGGCCGGGTGGGCCGCTGATCATCCTCTACGCCGACGATCTTGCGGAGACGCAGAGGCGCATCGAAGCCGGAGGGGCGCGCATCACCACGCCGACATTCGATTTTCCCGGTGGCAGCCGATTCCACTTCACCGATCTGGATGGCTACGAACTGGCCGTGTGGACCGAGCGCTAAAGCGAGTCGCTTCGCACGAAACCAAGCCGCCGTCGCAACGGCTTCAGGCGTCGCGCGCGAACTAGAGCCGTGGCCTCCGGCTGCCGGATGCCTCCGGGTGCCGGGGGCGGCAATCGCCATAGAGCGCACCGACGACTGCGGTCATATGCTGGATTGAAAAGCGGGGGTGGACGATCTCGCGCAACCTTTCCGCCTCCGCCTTCGCACGGGACGGCTCCTCGAGAAGCGCCCCCATGGCTTCGGCGAGCGCGGCAATGTCGCCGGGAGCGACCAGGCGATGCTGCTCGGCGGCAAAGATCTCCGGAATGCCGCCGACCCGCGTCGCGACGAGGGGGCAGGCCGCCGCGGCGGCCTCCAGCACGACATAGGGCATCGATTCTGCCCGCGACGGCACGACGACGATCCTCGCCATGCCGAAGGCGGTACGCGTCGCCATGGCCGGATGGAAGCGGGTCGTCGCCGCCAGGCCAAGGCGTTGGACGCGCGCCTGGTAACGCGCCTTCTCAGGCCCATCGCCGACGATCTCGGCTGTCGGCGCGATGCCGCGCCAATCGCGCAGCCGTGCCAGGGCGTCAATGAAAACGTCGGTCCCCTTCAGGTCGCGCATCATGCCGATATAGAGAAAATCGACCGCCTCTGGCCGGGTCACGACGGGTTCGAACTCCTCCTCGCGGATGCCGTTGGGGACGATCCGCCAGGGCTTGCGGGGAGGGCCGACCTTCTCGCCATAGGCGCGCGCCTCGTAATCGCTGACGAAGATGAGCGCGTCGGTCATCGTCTCGAGCAGGCGCTCGATGCGGAAGAACAGCCGGCCCGAGCGCGTCGCCGCGTCGTAGTGCAGGCTTCCGCCATGCGGACAGTAGATGCGAGCCACGCTGGAACCAAAGACCCGCAAGAGCGTGCCGATACCGCGCCCATACACGCCGCCCTTGGCGCCATGCGTATGCAGGATATCGGGATTGAGCGCCTTGATGCGGCGGAACAGCCGCAGGAAGGCGAGGAGATCGGAAGGCGAAACGTGACGCTTCATCGGCGTCCGGTGCAGCCCGAGTTCGAGGTGCGGCAGCAAGGCCTGGATCAGTTCTTCCTCGCGCGCGCCACCCGTGGAGGAGTCGCAGACGATGCCGACGCTGTGCCCCTCGGCGGCCTGGGCCTCGGCGAGGTCGCGGACGTGTCGGAAGATGCCGCCGACCGGCGATCGGAAGCAGTGGACGATCCTGAGCTTGGCGCCCCCGCGCGCATGAGAATCGTCCGGCTGCTCGGTCATTTGGTTCAGAAGAAGCGCTCGCGCACGTTGACGGTGTCGCCGGGGAAGATCGGCTGCGTCGGCAATAGCCGGATAGTGGTGACTTTTCCGTTGACCTGGCGCGTTACATCGACGTCTGCGCGCTGGGCGCGTGGCGTGAAGCCACCGGCGATCGCGACCGCCGTCTGGGCCGTCATGCCATTCACATAGGGATACTGGCCGGCGCTGGTGACCTCGCCCATGATGAAGAAAGGCCGATAGCGATCGACTTCAACGGATACATCCGGATTTCGGACGAAGCCCTTGCGCAGCTTGGCGGCGATGTCGCCTTCCATTTCCTGCGTGCTGCGGCCGCGGGCCGCCACCGCGCCGATCAGCGGCATCGAAATGTAGCCGGCCTGATCGATCGTGTAGCTGTTGGTAAGATCTGCCTGGCCGAAGACGACGACACGCAGGCGATCGCCGCTGTCGAGGCGATAGGGAGCAATCAGCGCCTTGTAGGTCGCAGGATCCTGGGGCGGGTAGGGGCTGGCGCAGCCGCCGAGCAAGGCAGCGCCAATAAGGGTCGCTACGAAAAGAAAGAATCGCATCTGTATGGCGTCCGGCTGGCAAGAGAATCTGTAACCGGACTGTCGTCGGTCATGGTTAATGCCACGTAAAGTCTGGCGCCAATCGAGCCATCCTCCTCCGGTGTCTTAACTGCATCGCGGCCGGAGTTAACGCGGTGGTTACCCTGATTTTCGATGATGGCGCGTCGGCAGGGGAATTGACGCGATTATGACGGATGGCCGCTCGGGGCAGATCGATGATGTCGAGCTCGACATGCGCGCGCTATTTGGCGCGCTGCTTCGCGCTTTGCCCTGGCTGCTGCTCAGTTCGGTTCTGTTTGCGGGCGCACTCTATATCGGCCTGAATTTCGTGACGCCGCGCTATACGGCTGAAACGAAGATCCTGATCGAAAGCGGTGAATCGGAGATCACCCGTGCCGGCGCCGGGGCGGACGAGGTAAGGGCGCTGCTCGATTCGGAGGGCGTCGCCAGCCAGGTCCAGCTCATCGGTTCGCGCGACCTCGCGACAACGGTGGTCGATTCGCTTGGGCTTGCTTCGCTCAAGGAATTCAACAAGCCACGTTTCCTGCCGTCCTTCGACCAGATGCTGGTGCGAATGGGCCTGGGCAGGCCCGTAGCAGAAGGACCGCTCGAAGAGCGCGTCTTGCAGCGCTTCGCGGACAAGCTGGACGTGTTCTCGATCGACAAGACCCGAGTCATCACGGTGGGATTCTCGTCGACCGATCCGCAGCTCGCGGCCCGGGTCGCCAACGCGGTCGCGGATGAGTATCTCGCGCTGGAACGCGAGGCGCGCCGGTCGACCAATGCCGACGCCACCCGCTGGCTCGAATCGCAGATCGCGGATCTGCGCACCAAGGTTACGACGGCCGAGGGCAAGGTCGAGGCGTTCCGTACCGAGCACGGCCTGTTTTCCGGCGGGCAGAACAACACCTCGCTGGCACAGCAGAAGCTGAACGACCTCAACGCCGAGCTGGCGCGGCTGGTCGCGGCCCGTTCCGCGGCCGAAGCGAAGGCGGCGACAGTCCGCAAGAGCCTCAGCAGCGGCACGACTCCGGACGTCCCCGATGTCCGTGACTCCCAGCTGATCCAGCGCCTGCGCGAACAGCAGGTCGCGCTCCGCGCGCAGATCGCGCAGATGTCGGCGACGCTGCTGCCGGCGCATCCCCGCCTCCGGGAACTGAACGCTCAGCTTGCCGACCTCGACGCACAGGTGCGCCGCGAGGTAACGCGGATCCTGCAGAGCCTGGAAGGCGAGGCGGCGACGGCGCGGGCCCGTGAGGCGGATATCGGCCAGGATCTGACGCGCGCCAAGGCTGCGACCGGCCAGACCAACAATGATGAGGTGGAACTGCGCGCACTGGAGCGGGAAGCCACGGCGCAGCGCGATCTCTTGGAAAGCTATCTCAAGCGCTACCGCGAAGCGTCGTCCCGCCAGGATGGCAACTATCTGCCGGCCGACGCCCGCATCATTTCGCGCGCCGCCGTGCCGCTGGAGCCGGCCTTCCCGAAGAAGCTGCCGATCACGGCGGCGGCGACCATCGCGCTTCTTCTTCTCGCCATCGCCATCATCCTGATCCGCGAACTGACCTCGGGCAGGGCGCTGCGCCGGATTTCCGTGGAGCCGCCGCCGCCGCCCGCGCTCGCCGCCGATCCGGTCGAGGACCGGAAGCGCTGGAACAAAGCGACCCCGGAGGTCGTGCCGACCCTGGTTACGGCCGGACCGGCGCTTGGACGCGTTTTGAGCGCCGAAACTCAGGACGCGCTGAACTCGATCGTCGACCATATCGTCGACTCGAAAGCCCGCCGGGTCCTGGTCTCGATGCCGGAGCCGGATGCGTCAGGGCGGCCTCTGGCAGCCGTGGCCCTTGCCCGCGCTTTGTCGCGCCGGGGCAACCGCGTGCTGCTGATCGATCTCCATGCCGATGGCGCGGACAGCAAGGCGATGGCGGCGGGCGAGCGTCTGCCGGGACTGACTGACCTTTTCGCGGGAATTGCCTCGTTCGCGCAGGTCATCTTCCGCGACCGCCGTTCCCGCGCCCATCTCATTCCGCACGGATTGCTGGAGTTCGAGCCCGAGGCCGCCAAGGGCGAGCGTTTCGTCAGCATCCTCGAAGCGCTCGATCAGACCTATGACCAGATCCTGCTCGATGCCGATGCCGACATGGCGTTGCAGATGGCGCCGCAGGCCGGCGCGGTGATCCTCGTCACCGAAGGCAACGCCGACGATGCAGGCGCGACAAGCGCCGTGGAAGCGATGAAGGCCGCAACCTCCGCCGAGGTGATGGTCCTGATCGCCACGGCGCCGTCCGCCGACGAGGAGGATGCGACGCCCGAGGCCGCTGTCGCCTGATCACTCGGCGTCGGCGGGTGTCTTCTCGTCTCGGCCGCGCCAGCGCCGGATCGTCTTGGCCAGCTTCCACAACCTCGGATTGCCGCGAACCGCGCGCTCGGTCCTGTCGGCAAGGCGCAGCAAGGCTGCGGCGGCACGGCCAGCCGGCGTGACGGGGATGATGGCGCGGACATGCGGCTCGTTGATGTCGAGCCAGGAGGCCTTGTAGCGCTCGTCGCCGCGGCCGAGATCGAGCGCCTGGAGGCCGCGTGCGCAGCTCGCGGCGATCACTTCGTAGAGCATCAGTTCGCCGGGGCTGACACGACGCCAATCATCGTCCGAGACCGACATGAAATAGCCGCTCAACCGTCCGGACTGCGTCCCGCTGCCAAGGATCGCACGGATGCCGCCATCGAATTCCAACGCGTCGAGCTCGATCAGCGCGCTTTCGCCGCCGCTCCAGCGTCGCCTGACAAGCGCGCGGAAGAAGTCCGCCACACCGGGCTCGGCAAAGCTGTCGGCGATTCCCTGGCTGCGGAACCAGGCCGCCTTCTGCGCGAAATAGCTGTCCAGGATCGCCAGCGCTTCTGCCTGCGATCCGGCGCGGCGTAGGGTGAAGCCCCCGACCGGCTCCAGCGTGTTGGCCTGCCACCGGTGCTTCTTGCCCTTCTTGGCGCCCCTGTGCGCCTTGAGCACCGAGGCGAAATCCGTTTCCAGCCGCATCATGCCAACGTCGCAACGGGCCTGGGTCGCATGCGTGTGAACAGCGAGCGGGTTCGGAATACCGGCCCATGCGATCGGCTGGGCGTCCAGGTCGAAAAGGTCGATGCTTCGAATTCGTCCCGCCACAGCGCGCAACAGATCCGGTGTCGATCGCCCGTCGAGCGCAGCGGCGAAGTCGGGGTCGAACAGGCCCATGCGGATGTTGGCATGGTCGCCGCCTAGGAACCGCGCGACCCGCAACGGGCCGACACGCTCGATGCCGAGCGGAAGGACCGCGACGAGGCGCGTCCCATGGCGGATCGAGACGATAACCGGCCGGATCCTTTGCGGCGCCGTCGCTGTCTCGATCCAGCAGTCGATCCAGTCGAAACTCTGGTAAACGGAAACGGGCAGGGCGTGTTCCAGCGCGCGCCAGTCCCCGGCGATTTCTCGCGGCGAGGCGTGGACAGCGATGTCGAGATCCGCAACAGCGATGCTGCTTGCCGGCGCCTGCGCGTCTGCCCCGTCCATGCGTAGGATTCCAATGCTTCCCATAAGTTCTCGTGACGGTATCAACCTATCGTAAATATCGGGTTCGTATGAGGCATGGGATGGTTGCATGTAGCCCGGACGGCTGGGATCTCTGATGCATGGTCTGAAGACTACCGGCTACAAGGCGGGCCTGAACGCACTCTACTGGAGCGGCGCGCATCGGCTTTTTGCGCCGTATGTCCGTGGCGCCGGCGCCATCCTGATGTTTCATCATGTGCGGACCCCGGGCAGTTCGCGCTTCCAGCCCAACGCCCATCTCGAAGTGACGCCCGGCTTTCTCAAGCGGGTGGTGGAGCGCATCACGGCGCGCGGACTGGACATCGTCGATCTCGACGAGGCCAGCCGGCGCATGGCGGATCCGGGCGCCAGGCGCTTCGTCGTGCTCACCTTCGACGACGGCTATCGCGACAATTTCACCGAGGCCTATCCCGTCCTGAAGGCGCTCCGGGCGCCTTTCACGGTCTATGTCGCGACAGGGTTGATCGATCGCACCGCCGTTCCCTGGTGGGAGGTCATGGTCTCGCTGGTCGAGCAGACGCCACGGCTGACCATGCGCATTGGCGATGGGGATTTCGACCTGCCGACCGCATCGCTTTCGGAGAAGAGGCTCGCTGCACGGACGCTGGCGCTGGAGCTTTGCAGCGTCGCGGAAGACGCCCAGCGCGACGCCATCGATCGTGCAGCGGCCGCCTATGGCATCGACACCCGGCATATGCTGTCCCGCGAGATGATGGACTGGGACGAGGTGAGTGCCCTTGCCGCCGATCCGCTCGTCACGATCGGCGCCCATACGGTGGGCCATTATGCGCTGGCCCGGCTGGAGCGCGGACGCGCCCTGCGGGAAATGGACGATAGCCGCGATCGGATCGAGGCGATGACCGGCCTCCGCCCGCGTCATTTCGCCTATCCCTATGGCTCGGACCGGACGGCCGGCGAGCGGGAATTCGACCTGGCCTCGGCGTTGGGGTTCGCCACCGCCGTGACGACCCGACGCGGCGTGCTCGGGCCCAAGAGCCGGCTCACCGCCTTGCCGCGCATCTCGATGAACGGCCACTACCAGTCCATGCGCTATCTGGACCTGCTTCTCTCCGGCGTGCCGATCGCTCTCGAGCGCCGGATTCGCGGCTGGGTCGGAAGGCCGGCTAGTTCTTCGGCGCGATAGGCTTCTGCATCCAGGCGATGATGGCGCCGGCCGGGAAGATCCAGGCGAGGCCGACGACGACGTAGTAGAGCATCTGGACCCAGCGCGGGGCTTCCGGCAGCTTCAACTGGGCGATCACCATGGCGACGAAGGCATAGACGATCACGAGGACGACAAGCGCGATCATGCCGATGAATTTGCGGAGCCGGATGGGCATGTCGGGCCTTTCATGCAGGTTCGGAAGCGGTGGTCGTGGCAATAGCGCGTTCGCCGGCGAACCGCAAAGGCCGTGACGACGGATGGCCTGTCCTGACGCTGCGCGACCGGATGTCGCGCGGCCGATTGGTGCGGCGGCGGCGGCCTCTGTTGTCGCCGCCGCGCCGAGCCGCTAAGCCCAGCCGTCGAGAGCTCTTGAGGTGCGCGATGGCGATGGACGGTTTGGCGGCGAAGACGACGGCAGGGCAGGCACCGGTGCGGGACCGGCAGCGCGATCGTGCGCTGATCCGCCTCTGGCTAGGCGCCGTGATCCTGATGATCATCGCCATGATCGTCGTCGGCGGCGCGACCCGCCTGACCGGCTCCGGCCTCTCCATCACGGAATGGAAGCCCATTCACGGCGTGATCCCGCCGATTGGCGATGTCGAGTGGCAGGAAGAGTTCGCCAAGTACCAGCAGATTCCGCAATACGAGATCGTCAACAAGGGCATGACGGTCAGCGAGTTCAAGCAGATCTTCTGGTGGGAGTGGGGCCACCGCCTGCTCGGCCGTCTGATCGGCGTGGTCTTCTTCGTCCCGTTCGTGCTGCTCTGGATGACCGGTCGGATCGAGCGTCGGCTGGTCCCCCGCCTGCTCGGCCTGTTCGCGCTGGGCGGACTTCAGGGTGCGATCGGCTGGTGGATGGTCACCAGTGGTCTCGTGAACCGCATCAGCGTCAGCCAGTATCGCCTCGCGATCCATCTCATCATCGCCTGTTTCATCCTCGGCGCCGCCGTCTGGATCAGCCGCGGACTGGTGCCGGATCGAGGCGAGAATCGCAAGAACTCGGCGCCGCTCAAGGGCATGGCGACGTTTCTTGTCGTGGTGGTCTTCCTCCAGATCTTCCTCGGCGGTCTCGTCGCGGGCCTCAAGGCCGGCCTGACCTACAACACCTGGCCACTGATGGCCGGCAATATCATCCCAAGCGGCGTGTTCGACTATGATCCTGCCTGGCGGAGCATATTCGAGGACGTGATGACGGTGCAGTTCGATCACCGCGTCGTCGCCTATCTGCTGTTCATCGCCGCCATGATCCATGCCTTCCAGGCCTGGAAGCTGGTGCCCCGCACGCCCGCCGCGCGCCGGGCGCGGCATCTGGCCCTGCTGGTGACCGCGCAGGCCGGCATCGGCATCGCGACCCTGATCGCCGTCGTGCCGCTGGACCTGGCGCTGCTGCACCAGTTCGGCGCTGCCGTCGTGCTGTGGGCCGCCGTCGCCCACCGCCGCGCGCTCAATGAGCCGACGCCGATCACGGCGTAATCTTCCCAATCGAACAAAAAAGCGGCCAGCGCCTTTCCAGACGCTGGCCGCTTTTCGTTATGCCGGATTTCGAACGCTCCCGTTCATTCAGCCGGAGCCACGAAGACGTCGCGCGGCAGCCGGCTGACGATGCGTGGGCCGTCGGCTTCGAGGATCACGATCTCCTCCAAGCGGATGCCGAACTTGCCCTGCAGGTAGATGCCGGGCTCGATCGAGAACACCATGCCCTCTTCGAGGATCGTATCGCTGGTCGAGGTCAAATAAGGCGGCTCGTGGCCTTCAAGACCCAGGCCATGGCCCGTGCGATGGGTGAAATAGGGGCCATAGCCCGCCGCGGTGATCACGCCGCGCGCTGCCGCATCGACCTCGCGTGCGGCGACGCCGGGGCGTGCGGCTTCGCAGGCGGCCTGCACCGCGGCTTCGACGACGGCGTGAACCCTGAGATATTCCTCGCTCGGCTGGCCGACGAAAGCCATGCGGGTGAGGTCGCTGGAAAACGAGCCGGAGCGTGCGCCGATGTCCATGACGATGGCATCGCCGACCGCCACCGGCTGGTCGCCGGTGGCGTAGTGCGGGAAAGCGCCATTGCCGCCGGCGCCGACGATGGTGAAGAGCGGCGTGGCGCCCGCTTCCTCGAACACGGCGCGGGCCGCGTCGGCGATCTCGCGCTCGGTGACGCCAGGCCGGATGGCCGCGAAAGCCGCCTCCATGGCACGATCGTCGATCTCGGCATTGCGAAGGATCTCGGCCTTTTCGGCCTCATCCTTGGAAAGGCGCATGCGCCCGACGCTCTCGGCGGCGAAGGCGGCCTTGGGCTGACCGAGCGCCTCGAGGACGAGAAGCGCGAAATCGGCGCGCATCGTCTCGTCCACCTGAACCAGCTTGGTTCCCTTCTCGATGCCGAGCGAATGGATCAGGGCTGCGAGGGCGGCCTGTGGGCCGGTCGCGTCGGACCAGGTGAAGAAGGGCAGGTCGGTCTGCCGGCGCATTTCGTCGGCGTTGAGCTCCGGCATCAGGATGGCCGCCCCTGCGGGCGTCGCGATCAGCAGGCAGGGGCGTTCGTCGGCATGCGGATGCACATCGGCGATATAGGCCATGTGCGGCCCCGGCCCGAGCGCCACCGCGTCGACGCCATTCTGGCGGAGCATGGATTGGAGGGTGGCAAGCCGTGTCATCGTCGTCTCCCGCATGAAGTTTCACTATTGGTAAAAATTATGCGGGGCTCGGTCAACCGACGATCGCCGCGCTTGCGAAGCCGGCGCGATTGCGGCATTGCCTAGGAAAGGCCGATCCGGCCGCAAGGTGATGATGCGCGTCCTTCTCGTCAAACTCTCGTCGCTCGGCGACGTCGTCCACACCTATCCTGCGGTGACGGACGCCATGCGCGCCATTCCCGGCCTTGAGCTGGACTGGGTCGTCGACGAGGCGTTCGCGCCGCTGGCAAGGCTGCATCCGGCCGTGCGCAACGTCATCGCCCTGCCGATCCGCCGGATGAAGAAGAAGCCGCGCGAGACCTTCGCCGAGATGAAGGACGCCGTCGGCATGCTCCGGGGCGGCGGTTACGACCTGCTGATCGACGCGCAGGGGCTGATGAAGAGCGCCCTCGTGGGCATGTTTTCCGGCGTCACGCCGCGCCACGGCTTCGCCAGGGGCAGCGCGCGAGAGAGCATGGCGACCTGGTTCTACCAGGTGGGCCACGACATCCCCGAGACCGAGCACATGGTCACACGGATTCGCAAGCTGTTCGCGCAGTCGCTCGGCTATCCCATGCCGACAGGCCCGGCGGATGCGAGGCTGGTGCCGGATTTCGCCAATAGCGGCATCCGCACGCGCAGCGGCGACGGCATCGTGCTGATCCACGGCACCAGTTGGGCCACCAAGACCTGGACGGTCGAAGGCTGGCGCGGCGTCGCCGAGCGATGCGGCGCGGCCGGCCTCGGCGTGAAGCTGTTCGCGCATGGTGCCACCGAGACCGAGCGGGCGGCCAAGATCGCGGCCGGCCTGCCCAATGTCGAGCAGGTGCCCGCTGGTGGGCTGGAGAGCCTCATTCCGGTAATCGCCAACGCAGCCGGCGTCGTCACGGTCGATACGGGGCTCGGCCATCTCGCCGCCGCCTTCGGCATCCCGACGATCGGGCTCTATGGCCCGACCAATCCCGGCCTGACCGGGCTGGTCGGTCCCGACGTCGAGGAGTTCGTGTCGAAGCGGGATTGCGCTCCCTGCGAACAGACGCAATGCCGGATCAAGCCGGACTTTGGCGAAGGCCCGCCCTGCATGGCCGACCAGACCGCCGATCGGGTCTGGCAGGCCCTGGCGCGGCGGCTGCGCCTCGCCTCAGCCGGCGGTCTTTGAGTTAGCCGCATCCTCGGCTTCGAACAGCGCGCCCATCACGTGATAGAGCGTCGAGGCCGGCATGTGGTCGACGAGGGGCGTGCCGTCGGCCTCGATCCGGTCCATCCAGCCGCCTTCGAGCGAATCCGGCGCAAAGGTCAACAGGCTCGCCATCAGATGATCGGCCATCTCCGCAGCGCCGGGCTGGCCTTCGCGCGTGGCGGTCACCAGCGCCTTGACGCCCTCGGCGTGCGGCCAGGACCGGAAGCTCGGGATCATCACGCTGCCGGTGTCGGTCACCGCATCGACGATCAGGCCGGTCTCCTGGTCGAGACCATGGTCGAGGCCGAACATCAGCACCCGGTCCGTCACCGATTCCGGCACGATGCCACCAAGGCGGCGATACTCGCCGAGCAGCCAGTACCATTCGAACTGGTGGCCCGGTTCGACGCGGTTTTCGCCGCGCGGCAGCAGAGGCTTCCAGTCGGGCGAGAAGTCCTCGAGCAGGGCCCCGCTCTCGGGATCGATCATCCGGTCCAGGGCCAGTTTTACCAGGGCATCGGCACGGGCGAAATCGCGCGCCCGGCCCGTCGTCTCGTAGAGCGCCAGCACGGCTTCCAGCAGGTGCATGTGCGGGTTCTGGCGGCGCGTCGGGTCGGCCGAGGGCGTCGCATCGAGAAATCCGCCATGCGGCGCGGCCAGCACGACGTCGATCTCGGCGAGCGTTTCGTCCGCCAGGCGGATCGCATGCGGGTCGCCCGTCAGGCGATGGCTCCAGGCGAGCGCGTAGACGATGAAGGCATGCGCATAGAGATCACGAACCCGGCTCGCCGGTTTGCCGTCGGCATCGATCGAAAAGATCCAGCCGGGGTGCCCGTCGCCACGGTGATAGAGCCGCTCGACATTGGCAAGGCAGGTGACCACGGCCTCGTCCGCGCCCTTGTGCCAGCCCTTGAGGCTGGCGCGCGAAAAGGTGGCGATCTGGCGGGCCTGCACCATCAGCCGGCTGGCCGGCAGGATGATCGGCCGACGCTCGAAATCGAGACGCTCATGAAACAGGCCGCGCTGCCGGTCGAATCCGGTCTCGGCCCAGAGCGGAAGGGCGGCCTCGGTCGCCCAGGCCCTGGCGTAGTCGAGGCTCTTCATGACTTGGCCGCCGCCACCAGCGCGCTCGTGGAGCGGCCGGCGATCAGATTGGCCAGCACGACCTTGCCGCCGCGCGCCTTGACGAAGTCGCCGCCGACGACCTGATCCTCGCGATAGTCCGCGCCCTTGACCAGAACATCCGGCTGGATCGCCTGGATGGCCTCGAGCGGCGTATCCTCGTCGAACAGCACCACGAGATCGACGGCCCGCAGCGCACCCATGACGCGGGCGCGCGCCTGCTCGTCCTGCAGGGGCCGCGACGGGCCCTTGAGGCGCTTGACCGACGCATCGGTGTTGAGGGCGACGACCAGCCGGTCCCCCTCCTTCGCCGCCGCTTCGATCAGCGCGATATGACCGGGATGCAGCAGGTCGAAGCAGCCATTGGTGAAAACGACGCGGGAGCCTCGGGCCTGCCAGCGGGCGACGATCTTGGCCGCATCGGCGCGCGAGACGAGAGCCCCGGCGCGATCCTCGGCATGGCTGGTGCGATCGAGGGCTGCGACCAGCTCGGCCCGCGTCACGACAGCCGTGCCGAGCTTGCTGACGGCGATCGCGGCGGCGGCGTTGGCCGTGACGACGCTGGTTTCGAGCGGCAGGCCGGAGGCGAGCGCCACGGCGAGCGCGGCAACCACCGTATCGCCGGCGCCGGAGACGTCGAACACCTCGCGCGCCTCGGTCGGAACATGCGTCACCGCGCCGGTCTGGCGCCAGAGCGTCATGCCCTTCTCGGCGCGGGTCACCAGCACGTCGCCATCGAATTGCTGGCCGGCGGCGGCGGCGGCGCGCACCGCTTCCTCGTCGGTATCATCGTTGAGGCCGGTCGCCTCGAACAGTTCCTTGCGATTGGGTGTCACCAGCGTCGCGCCGCGATAGATGTCGAAGGTCCGGCGCTTCGGATCGACGATCACCGGCACCTTGCGTGCCCGCGCTTCGGCGATCAGCGACGTGATGACCCAGTCGGAGAGCACCCCCTTGGCATAGTCGGAGAGCACGACGATATCGGCTTCGGCGATGGCCGCCTTGCCGGCCGCGATCAGGTTGGCCTCTGCCTCGGGGCCCGGCGAGCCGGGGCTCTCGGCGTCGATGCGGACAATCTGCTGGCGGCCGCTCATGACGCGGGTCTTGGTCACGGTCGGGCGGGTCTTGTCGACGACCAAGTGGTTCAGGCGGATGGCGGGGTATTCGGCGAGCACGGTCCGAAGCTCATCGGCTTCGACGTCCGCGCCGACATAGCCGACCAGCGTCACGGCCGCGCCCAGCCCCGCGGCGTTGGCGGCGACATTGGCGGCGCCGCCGGCGACGATGCGGATATTGCCGTGCAGCAGCACCGGCACGGGCGCTTCCGGCGAGATCCGGCTGACGGAGCCGGTGATATAGCGATCCACCATGACATCGCCGATGACGGCTACGCGTCCGGAATGCAGTTCGTCCAGCATCGAAAGATCCTATTTGGCCCGGATGGGCGCATCCGCCTGTAGGAGCACCCCGGCGACGAAATCGTCAAGATCTCCGCCGGTGAAGCGATGTCCCGAAACATTGGCCGCGGTGGCAGCCGCGATGTCGCTCGGCTTGTCGCCGATCAGGAACGAGCGGGCGATGTCGATCGGCAGATCCTGCACCGCGCGCAGAATCATGCCGGGCTTCGGCTTGCGATCGGGGTGATCGACCCGGTATTCGGTGACGATGCCCTTCGGGTGATAGGGGCAACTATAGACAGCATCGATCCGCGCCCCGGCTGCAGCCAGCTCGGCCAGCATATGATCGTGGAAACGCGCCACATCCGCTTCGGAATAATAGCCGCGCGCGACGCCCGACTGGTTGGTGACGACGACGACCAGATAGCCCGCCTCGTTCAGCCGGCGGATGGCGCCCGGCGCTCCGTCGATGAAAACGAGGTCCTCCGGCTTGTAGGTGTAGCCGTGATCCACATTGATGACGCCGTCGCGGTCGAGAAACGCCGCCGGACGGAGGGCCTCGCTCAAAGTGCGACGCCCCTGGCGAGGTAATCGCCGACATAGCTCTGGATGCCGTCTTCCAGCGAGCGGAAGTCGGCATTGTAGCCGGCCCGGCGCAGCTTGGTCATGTCGGCTTCCGTGAAATACTGGTAGGCGTTGCGGATGCGCTCCGGCATGTCGACATAGTCGATCACCGGTTCGCGGCCGGCCGCCTTGAACACGGCGCGCGCGAGATCCGCGAAGCTGCGGGCCTTGCCGGTGCCGACATTGAAGATGCCGCTGACGGCGGGGCTGCCGATCAGCCAGCGGGCGACATCGACGCAATCCGCCACATGGACGAAATCGCGCAGCTGGCCGCCATCGACATAGTTCGGGTCATGCGAGCGGAACAGCGTCACCGCCTCGCCGGCGGCGGCGGTCGGATAGATCTTGTGGATCACCGAGCGCATGTCGTCCTTGTGTGCCTCGAACGGGCCGTAGACGTTGAAGAACTTCAGTCCCGCCCATTGCGGCGGGGTGGCGCGACCGGCGCGGACATCGTCCATGATGCGGCGGTCGACCGCGAGCTTGCTCCAGCCATAGGCGTTGAGCGGCCGGAGCCTGGCCAGATGCTCCGGGGTCTCGTCATCGACGAAGCCTTCCTTGCCGTCGCCATAGGTGGCGGCCGACGAAGCGTAGATCAGGCGGATTTCATGGCGCGTGGAAAGCGCCCAGAGGTCGAGCGTCGCGCGGATGTTGCGTTCGACGATTAGGTCGACATCGGCTTCCGTGGTCGCCGAAATGGCGCCCATATGCACGATTGCTTCGACCCGGCGATGATTGTCTTCCAGCCAGGCGAGCGTTGCCTCGGGCCGAATGACGTCATCAAGCAGGATATCGGCGACATTCAGCCATTTTCGTCCGGTGCCGAACCAGTCAGATACGACGATCCGCCAGCCGTCGGCAGCGAGCGCGCGCGCCATGTTGGATCCGATGAAGCCCGCGCCGCCGGTGACCAGGATCGTGTCGCGGCCGTCTCTCGAATTCACGCTCATCGGCATTTCCCTCAAGCCCGCGTCGGATCGGCGCGTCGGCGGTTGGATAGCGCAAGTCAGGGGTGGATGGAACCGGCGGCTTGGGTCTGCGCGATTGCAATCACACGTTGTGCGGCCGCGAAGACGCGCTGCGCGTCGATGCCTTCGAGGCATGCCAGAGTGCCGAGCGGACATTCGCGCTTGAAGCAGGGCCGGCAGGAGAGCTCGATCGAGACGACCTCGGCATTCGGCGCGGTCGGCGGTGTCATCGCCTCGGAACTGGAGCCGTAGACGACGACAAGCGGCCGGTCGAGCGCACCGGCGACATGCATCAGTCCCGAATCGTTGGAGACGACCGCGTCGCAACGGCCGAGCAGGGCAGCCGCCTCGATCAGCGAGGTTCTGCCGGAGAGATCGTCAATCGGCACGCCGGCGAGCCGCATGATTTCCGCGGAGATCGTCTTGTCCTTGGGCCCGCCGAACAGGCGCACCCGATAACCGGCCTGATCGGCGAGTTGGGCGAGGGCGGCGAATTTCGCCGCTGGCCACTGCTTCGCCGGCCCATATTCCGCGCCGGGACAAAGGCCGAGAACGGGCCGGTCACCGGCCAGGCCAAAGCGGCTGGCGAGGGCGGTGAGATCGACATCCGGCTGCAGCAGGCGGGGACGCGGAGACGCCGGCGATTGGCCTGCCGGTCCTGCCAGCGCGACGAAGCGGTCGATGGTGCGCGCCGTCTTGCGATGGGCGTCGTTGCGCGCATCGGACAGAAGGATGCTGCGCCCTTCCGCGGCATAGCCGATCCGCTCCGGAATTCGCGCGGCAAAAGGCGGAATGGCCGCCTTGAAGGCGCGGGGCAGCACGATCGCCGTGCCATAGCCTGCCGATTTCAGGGCTCGGCCGATCTTCCATCGGCCTGCCAGCCCGAACTGACCATGCCCGAAGCCAAGCGGGATCGCGTTGCGGACGCCTTCGATCAGAGTCGCAATGGGGAGGGCCGCCGGTGGGGCCAGGACATCGACCGGACGACCGGGAAATCGCGCGCGGAGGGCCGCGACGAGGCTCGCGGCCATGACCATGTCGCCGACCCACGAAGGACCAACTAGCAATATGGGGGATTGGGTGTCTGTGGCGCGCATGTGTGGCTCGGGGCCTTCATGGCCCCGAGCCGTGCGGGCGTCAAGATAGATCAGCCACGCGGAGCGTTCATCGGAATCTCCTGCGGCGAATTGCCGGGTAATTCCTGCGGAACCGGCTGGATGTCGGGCGGCGTCGGGCTCGGCGGGGGCTGGGGCTGCGGATCATGCATCGGCGGCATGGGCTGCGGCGGCGCCGGATTCGGCACATCGGGATTGCCCGGAAGCTCCTGCGGCGGGATCGGAGGAATATCCGGTCCCGGCTGCGGCTGGTCGGGCTGCGGGCTCGGGTCATGCACCGGGGGCGCCGGCTGGTGCTGACCCGGATCGGGCACGTCGGGTCCCGGCGTGGCGAGGACGGGGCGGTTCAGATCGGACATGGAAATTCTCCCTTCGCTACCCCAACGGATGGGGGCGAAGGGAGTTCCTGCCAAATGGCTTATGTCCCTGCCGGCGTTTCGGTTTCGGACGGCGGCTCGTCGGACGGGCCGGCAGCCTTGGACCCGCCGAAGAGCAGCCGCTGGTAGACGAGACCGATGCCAATCAGCACCGCGCCGAGCCCCATGAAGGAGAGGGCGCGCCAGACGCCTTCCAGGTTCGACATGTCGACCAGGAAGACTTTCAGCACGGTGATGACGATGAGGAGCGCGGAGGCCAGTCGGGCCGCCCTTTGCCGGAAGACGAGGCCAAAGGCCAGCAGCAGGATGCCGAGCGCCAGCCAGGCCGCGGAATAGGCGTAGGACTCGGCAGAGCCGATCGGATCGCGCGAGAGGTTCGGCGAGGCGGAGAACAGGAAGCGGATTTCCAGCGTGACGGCGGCGAAGGCCAGGATCAGCGCGACGGCGCCGGTCGCGCCTTGCAGCCAGCGCAGACTGGCCGGCGGTGTACGGAAGGCAACCAGACCGGCGAGGACGGCCGGCAGGCCATAGGCGAGCAAGATCTCGTTGAAGACCGGTCCGCCACCGACGGGATCGCCGGTGAATAGCGGATTGACCACGAGTCCGAGCCCGATCACCGCGTTGAGCAAACCGAAGATGCGGGCCAACACGCCGCCGATCCGGAAGACCGGGCTCGGTCGACTCTGCGCGAGACGCGAGAGACCCAGCGCGAAGGCGAAGGCCGCGGCGGTCGTCAGACCCTGTTCGCTGAGCGCGGTTGCCGGCGTCAGCAGATCGCCGCCGAAGACGATGGCGCGGATTTCGAACACGACGAGCAGCGCTGTCATGATCACCGCCAGCGCTTCCGCCGCGAACACGGCACGGTCGACCCGCACCCGCCGCAGCAGAACCGAGGCAGTGGCGAAGGCGGCGGCAGGGATGCCGTAGCCGATCAGGATCGAGAGATAGATGCCGCCGCCGGACCGGACGCCGAAGATGTAGGGATCCCAGGCGATGCGGCCGAGCACCAGCAGCGCCAGGACGGCGACCGCGTAGCGCAGCACGCCGATCGGACGGCGCAACTGCACCCAGGCCGCGCCCAGCGCCGAAAGCGCCAGCGCCGTGGTCAGCATGCCGCCTTCGAGCGCCATCGTCAGCGCCGTGGCCAGGGCCGCGATGGCGCCGGCGGCGAACAGCCCGGTCGGTACTTGATCCAGCAACGATCCGTCCCGCTCGCGGCGGGCAAAGCGTTCGGTCAGCATGGCATAGAGCGCCGCAAGCGCCAGCGCGATGGCTGCGAAGGCGATGCTGGAGACGAAGCCGGTGATGCGAAGATAGGCGACGATGGCGACCACCACCGGCCCGGCGCTGGCCGCAGCGGCGTGCGCCGTGGCGGCGAAAGGTCCGGCGTCGGGTCGCGCCTGCAACCGCGTCAGCGCGCTGGCGATCAGCGCCGCCGATCCCAGCAAGCCGACGATGCCGAACATGCGGATCGCGTCGGGGAGGGGGAAGTAGGTCGAGAGCGCATCAACGATATAGGTGACGGGCTCGAGCGCCGCCTGCGCCGCGGCCGGCCAGAAGAACAGCAGCGCGACCAGTTCGATGGCGACGACCGGCGAAACGAACGCCACCGCGTCATAGCGACGTGCCAGCAACAGCAACATGGCGCCGCCGATGAGGCTGGCGGCAATGCCCGCCGAGGCATAGTCGCGGGCGATCGCCCCGACGACGAGCAGGGCGGCGATGCCAGCCAGCACGCCGACGGCGAAACCGTCCGGCCGGTCTGTGGTCGTGTCGCGCTGGACGTCTACGACCAGGAAGATCGAGGCGAGGGCGAGCAGGAGGATGGCGTAGATGCCGCTTTCGATCGCGCCGGCGCGCGCGCCGAACATGGCGAAGCCCCACAGGATGGCGGCAATGCTGGCCGCGATCGCCAGCCAGCGCCAGAGGCGCAGTCGCGCCAGCGCGAAGGCGAACGTCGTCACGACGACCAGGTAGATCATCAACGCCGGGATGCTGGGCGCGTCGCTGGAGATCAACAGCGGCGTCACATAGGAGCCGACGAGGCCGAGGCCGGAGAGCCAGGCGCCGTGCAGGCCGGCGGCGGCCATGGTGGCCATGCCGATCAGCGCCAGCAGGATGAAGGCGGCCGTGGGGCCGATCAGGCCATAGAGCGCATAGGCGGCATAGACGGTGGCGAACAGGCCGACCGTGCCGGCTGCCGTGAGAACTCCCGGGACATTGGCCGCCGGGATGCGCGAAATCGCCGTGATCCGGTCGGACCGGCGCAGCCATTCGCCAAGGCCCAGCAGGACGAGCGAGAACAGCGCGCCGAAGGCGATGCGCACACCCGGCCCGAGCAGGCCGGCCTCGATCGAGAAGCGGACGAGGAAGATCGCGCCCAGCGCGAGCGCCAGGCCGCCGACCCAGACGGCCCAGCGCGCGCCGAGCTTCTGCTCGAAGCTCTCCTTCGGCCGCTTCGGGGCCTTGGGTGCGGCGTCCGCGGGCGTCGGTGCCAATTCCGGCGGTGGCGGCTCTTCCGCCTCCGCCGGGACGGCTGTCATCTCCGCCTCAGGCGATTGTGAAAGGGTGTCGACGATCGGAAGTAGCGGGCTCTCGGCGGAAGCCGCCGCCAATGCGGCAGGAGGGCGTTGCTCAAGCAGGAGCAGGCGTGATTCGAGCGCCCGGATGCGCCGGCGCGCGCCGAGCGACATGACAAAGGCTGAAATGGCCATGATCGGCAGCGCGATCAGGGCGATGATTCCAAGGGCGATCCATTCATCCATGTCCGTCTGTTAGCATGACAAATCGGTTTGGGCTGTGATCGATTTCTCAAGGCGGATCCGGGCGCCGACATGCGCTGGATCCGCGCGGCGCAGCGTGCCGCTGTTGCTGCGGCGCGGACTTCGCTATATCCCGCTCGCTTCGGGCACGGACACGAATGGGACGGTAGGCGCGTGAGCAGAGCCGAGGCGACCGCAGGCGGGACAGAGGCGATCTGGTCGCGCCTCGCCACGAGAATCGAAAGCGCCGTGGACCGGATTGCCGGTTCATCCTCCGCGAGCCTTATCCTGATCGCCCTCGTGGCGCTGCTCTCCTTCCTGCCTGGCCTTGCGACGCTGCCCCCGGTCGACCGGGACGAGCCGCGCTTCGCGCAGGCGACGCACCAGATGGTCGAGACCGGCAATTATCTCGATATCCGGCTGCAAGAGCAGACCCGCTACAAGAAGCCGATCGGCATCTACTGGCTGCAATCGGTCGCGGTCTGGGTGACGGGAACGGGGCCGGATGCGCCGATCGGCGTCTATCGCCTGCCGTCGATGATCGGCGCGATCCTGGCGGCCTGCCTGACCTGGTGGCTGGCCATGGCGTTCGGGCGGCCGCGCGTCGCCCTGCTGGCCGGGCTGCTCATGGCCTCGACCGTGTTGCTCGGCGTCGAGGCGCGCCTTGCCAAGACCGACGCGGTACTGCTGGCCACGATCCTCGTGGCGCATGGAGCGCTGGCGCGGGCGTGGCTCTCCACGTCGATAGAGCGCAATCTCAAGCTTGCGGCGATCTTCTGGACCGCGCTCGGCGCGTCGATCCTGATCAAGGGGCCTGTCGGGCTGGCGGCGATCGCCTGTCCGCTCATCCTGCTCTCGGTCGTGAGTGGCTCCTTCCGCTGGTTCAAGCAACTGGCGCCGCTGCCGGGCGTCGTCTGGATGCTCGTCGTCGTGGCGCCTTGGTTCGTCGCCATCGGCATCGCCAGCAAGGGCGCCTTCTTCCAGGAGGCGGTCGGCAAGGACCTGATCGGCAAGGTGGTCAGCGTCCAGGAATCGCATGGCGCGCCGCCCGGTGCCTATCTTCTGCTGATGTTCTTCACCTTCTGGCCGGTCGCGGCTTATTTCACCGCCGGACTTTCCTGGATCATGGACCGCTTCCGCCAACCCGTGATCCTCTATGCCGTCGTATCGGTGATCCCCTTCTGGCTGGCCGTCGAGGCGACGCCGACCAAGCTGCCGCACTATGTCCTGCCGCTCTATCCGCTGATGGCGATTGCCACGGCCGCCGCGCTTGATGGCGGCGGTGTCAGAACCCGAGGCTGGTTCGCCCGCTTTGCGGCGTCCGGCGCCGCGCTGTTTCCCTTCGCGCTCGCCATCGCCGCTGCCGTGATCGCGTTCCTGCTCGGCGAGGCTGTGCCGGTCCTCGGAATCCTCGTCCTGCTGGCCGCGACGTTGGTCGGGCTCGTCTCGGGCCGGTTGTTCACTTTGTCGCCGATGGCGAGCAGCATTGTCGCGGTCCTGGCTGCGATCGTCACCTACCTTGGCATTTTCGGCATGGTGCTGCCGGGCTATCAGCAGACCCGGATCAGCGAGAACCTGGCCCGCGCCGGCCAAGCCGCCCTGACGTGCCAGAGCCCTCGCTTCGCCAGCGCAGGCTTTGCCGAGCCGAGCCTCGTCCTGCTCGCCGGCACGGACACGTTGTTGACCGATGGCAGCGGCGCCGCCAATTTCCTCGCGGCCGGCGATTGCCGTGCCGCCTTTGTCGAGAAGCGGCAATTGCAGAGCTTCAACGAACGCGCCGACGATCTCGGCATGATGGTGGACGAGTCGAGCGTGGTGCGCGGCTATGCGCTGAACGGCGGCCGCATGCTTGACCTGCATGTCTTCGTCCCGCGGAGCGCCACGCCGTGAAGGTAGCGCTTTTCCGTCTGAAGAAGCGGCTGTCCTGGCCGCGCGAGAACTTCGCGGCGATCGCCGAGCGGGCGCGCCGGGTGCAACTGCGTCCGACAATCCATGCACCGGTCTTCCAAACCTCCGACATCCTCGCCCTGGTCGTCATCAGCGTTGCGCTGATTGCCATCGTAGGCCTCGCTTTCGATGGCCTGTCGGTGGAGCGGGCCCGTGCCTTGCCCCGCGCCGTCTATTTCTTCGGCGATTGGCTTTCCTATTTCGGCAAATCGCAATGGGAACTGGTGCCGGCCGGGATCGTGGTCCTGATGCTGCTATCCGGCCGCTGGAACATCGTGCCGCCGCTGGTCCGCGCTGCCTGGGCCGAGATCGGCGCGCTCGCGGCCTATATCTTTCTGGCGATCGCAGGATCCGGCATATTGGTCAACATCGCCAAGCAGTTCATCGGGCGCGGTCGGCCGCCGACCTTTGACGAATATGGCGCCCTGGTCCTGCATCCGCTGGAGTTCGTTCATCGTTTCCAGAGCTTTCCCTCGGGGCACGCGACCACGGCTGGGGCGCTCATCGCCATCGGCTTCCTGGTCATTCCGCGCTGGCGCCTTGGCCTCCTCATCCTCGGACTTGCCATTGCAGCAAGCCGCGTCGTCGTGGGCGCCCACTATCCGAGCGACATCCTGGCCGGACTGATTTTCGGCTACGCATTCAGCCTTTGGCTGGCCGGACGTTTTGCCGCCGCAGGCTGGGGCTTTGCACGCGGATCGACCGGCTCTATAACCGCGCGCACTGCGGCGATCCGGATCAGTTTTGGAAGTCCGGCGCGTGTCGCGATCCTGTTTGCCGGGCTTCTGGATGCGCTGCTGGGACGGCGGCTCTGGATCGCGGCGCTCAAATCCATCGGAGACGGTTCCTATGACGATGCCCGCTCCCGGCAAAACCGTCTTGACCCACCATGACGCGGACGCCCGGTTGACGACGCGGCCGGACTTTTCCGTGGTCATCCCGTGCAAGAACGAAGCGGAAAACCTGCCGGAGCTGATCGGTGAGATCGCGGCTGCGCTGGCAGGGCGCCGGTTCGAGATCATCGTCGTCGACGACGGGTCGACCGATGCGACGCCGGCCGTGATCCGCGACCTGATGCGCGACCGGCCCTGGCTGCGCTCGATGCGCGACACCCGGTCGAGCGGCCAGAGCGCCGCCGTCCGCACCGGCCTGCTCGCCGCCCGCGGTGACGTGGTGCTGACGATCGACGGCGACGGCCAGAACAATCCCGACTTCATGCCGGCAATGCTGGACGCGCTGGAGCAGGGTGGCCCGCAGACGGCGCTTGTCGCCGGCCAGCGTCTGAAGCGCACCGATTCCGGCGCCAAGCGGATGGCTTCGCGCTTCGCCAACCGGCTGCGCGGCGCGATCCTCAAGGACGGCACGCGCGATTCCGGCTGCGGCCTCAAAGCGGTCCGGCGCGAGGTCTTCCTGCTGTTTCCCTATTTCGACGGCTGGCACCGCTATCTGCCGGCCCTGACGATCCGCGAAGGCTACAAGGTCGCGCATGTCGACGTCGTCGACCGCAACCGCCGTCACGGCACGTCCAAATACGGCATCCTGGATCGCGGCCTTGTCGGCGCTCTCGATCTGTTCGGTGTGTGGTGGTTGATCCGGCGGCGGAAGAACATTCCCGCGCCGACAGAGGTGACGATCGATGGCCGGTGATCTTTTCGGCGCAATTGGAAACTGGCTGCACCACGTCTTCGTGGAGCAGTTCGACGTCTGGATCCTGCTTGGCTTCGTCGCGCAGGCGCTGTTCACCATGCGCTTCGTCGTGCAGTGGATCGCCAGCGAGCGAGCCAAGAAGAGCGTCGTGCCCGCCGCCTTCTGGACCTTCTCGATCCTCGGCGGCGCGCTTCTGCTCGTCTATGCCATCTACCGCAAGGATCCGGTGTTTATCGCCGGGCAGGCGGCCGGCCTGTTCATCTATTTCCGCAACGTCTGGTTCATCCTGCACGAGCGGAAGCTGGCGCGTGAGAGCGGCGCCGTCAGCTGAGGTTGCTGACGCGCGCGAAGCTCGCTTCCAGATCGGCGATCAGGTCAGAGGTGTCTTCCAGTCCGATCTGGAGCCGGATGATCCGGTCCTCGACCGGCCAGGGCGCGGCCATACGGTTTGGGCGGCCGATGATCGCCAGGCTTTCGAAACCGCCCCAGGAATAGCCGAGGCCGAACAGTCGCAGGCCGTCCAGGAATGCCTTGACCTTGTCGAGGCTCCAGTCGTTCATCACGATGCCGAACAGGCCGCTGGAGCCCCTCATGTCGCGCTTCCAGATCGCGTGGCCGGGATCGGACGGCAGCCCCGGATGCAGCACCCGGCCGACCTCGGCCCGGCCCTGCAGCCAGCCGGCGATCGTCAGCCCGGATTGCATCTGGCGGTCGAGTCGCACGCCCATGGTCCGGATGCCGCGCAGCGTCAGGTAGATGTCGTCCGGCCCGACGCAGAGACCCATGTCGCCATGCGTATCCCGCAGCATCTTGAGGGTGCGTGCATTGGCGGCGACGGTTCCGATCATCACGTCGGAATGGCCGCAGAGATACTTGGTGCCGGCCAGGATCGCGAGATCGACGCCGTGCTCGAGCGGCTTGAAGAAATAGGGCGTGGCCCACGTGTTGTCCGCCAGCACGAAGGCGTCGCGGGCATGCGCGACGGCGGCGATCGCCGGGATATCGGAAATCTCGAAGGTCAGCGATCCCGGGCTCTCCAGATAGACGGCGCGGGTGTTGGGCCTGAAGAGCGTGGCGATCCCGGCGCCGATCCTCGGATCGAAGAAGGTCGTCTCGATGCCAAGGCGCTGCAGCATGTTGCGCGCGAAGTTCCGGGCGGGATCGTAGGCATTGTCGGCCATCAGCAGATGATCGCCGGAGCGCAGCACGGAGAGCAGGGCGGTCGAGACGGCGGAGAGGCCCGAGGGACAGAGCACGGCTCCTTCGGCTCCCTCCATTTCCGTGATGGCCATTTCGAGCGCTTCGATCGTCGGCGTACCGCGACGGCCGTAGGTATAGCGCTGCTTCCCGCCGAGCAGATCGTCGGAGTTTTCGAACAGAACGGTCGAGGCGTGCACGACCGGCGGATTGACGAATGGACCGGTCAGGTCGTGATCCCGGCCACTGCGCACCAGGCGCGTCAGCGGTTTTTCCATCGACGTATTCTTGTCATTGCCGGACATGCTGGACTCCGAAGAAAATGGCGGGCGGAGGCGGGGATTTCGTTCCCACGCTGGTGCCTCTTTCTAAAACCTTTGCTGAAACAATGGTCTGTCGGCAGAACCGCGCCCTCTTGACCGGCTTGGCATAATGCCATGTGATGCATGGGTCAATTCAAGTTCCGGCACGCGGGACGAGGATCAAATCATAAGAGGATTATGCCCGACTTAGATGGATCGGGAAGATTGCAGGATTCATCCATGTCGAATGGCTGGGTCGAAGATCTCGGTAACGAGACGATACTGCATCGGCCTGAAACGACGGGTATTCCAGGGGAACAGAAGGCTGCACGATGAACAGGAAAATTGCTTCTATTCTGATTGGCGCCACCATGGCGCTGACCGGCGCGACGGCTGCCGGCGCTGGCACGCTTGAAGACGTGAAGGCCAAGGGCTTTCTTCAATGCGGCGCCAATGGCGGCAATTTGATTGGCTTCGGCGCGACGGACGAAAAGGGCGAGTGGAGCGGAATCGACGTCGATTTCTGCCGCGCGATGGCATCCGCCATCTTCAACGACCCGACCAAGGTGAAGTTCACGCCGCTCAACGCCAAGGAGCGCTTCACCGCGCTGCAGTCCGGCGAAGTGGACGTGCTCTCCCGCAACACGACCTGGACCATGTCGCGCGACAGCTCGCTCGGCCTGCAGTTCGTCGGCGTCACCTATTATGACGGCCAGGGCTTCATGGTCCGCAAGGCGCTGGGCGTCTCGTCGGCGCTCGAGCTCTCCGGCGCCAAGGTCTGCACGCAGACCGGCACCACGACTGAACTCAACCTCGCCGACTATTTCCGCTCGCACAACATGCCCTACGAGGTCGTGGCGTTCGAGAAGAACGAGGAAGTGCTGCAGGCCTATGAGGCCGGCCGCTGCGACGCCTACACCACCGACGCCTCCGGCCTCTATGCCGAGCGCCTCAAGCTGACCAATCCCGACGAGCACATGATCCTGCCGGAGATCATCTCCAAGGAGCCGCTCGGACCGGCCGTCCGCCAGGGTGACGACAAGTGGTTCACGCTCGCAAAGTGGACGCTGTTCGCGCTGCTGAACGCGGAAGAGCTCGGCCTGACCAAGGCCAACATCGATGAGAAGAAGACCTCCGACAATCCGGAGATCAAGCGCTTCCTCGGCATCGAGGGCAATTTCGGCGAGCCGATCGGCCTTCCCGCGGACTGGGCCTACAACGTCATCAAGGGCGTCGGCAATTACGGCGAGATCTTCGACGCCAATATCGGCCCCTCCACGCCGCTCGGCATTGCGCGCGGCCTGAACAATCTCTGGTCGAAGGGCGGCATCCAGTACGCGCCCCCGATCCGCTGATTTGATCGAGTCGACCACGGGCGGCTTGCCGTCCGTGGTTCGCAGCGGTGACGGGCGCCAAGACCCGAGCCGTGCGCATGGACCGACAGAAACCGGTTCGTCCGGTCGATGAGGGGATACCATTTTGGCTGACAGAAGCGCGGCGTCCGCAGGGGGACGCATGGCAACCCTTCTGAACAATCCGACGTATCGCGGCTACGCATTCCAGATCGTCTTCGTGCTTGTCCTCGGCTGGCTCGTCTGGGACATCATCGACAACACGGCGCGCAACCTGCAAAAGGCCAACATCGCCGCCGGCTATGGCTTTCTCGACCGCACCGCCGGCTTCGGCATCGTTCAGAAACTTGTCGACTATGCCGAATCGTCGTCCTACGGGCGGGCGCTGCTGATCGGCCTTCTGAACACGCTCCTCGTCTCGGGCCTCGGCATCATCCTGGCGACGGTTCTTGGGTTCATCGTCGGCGTGGCGCGACTCTCGTCCAACTGGCTCGTGTCGCGCGTCGCGGCCGCCTATGTCGAGATCCTGCGCAATATCCCGCTGCTGCTGCAGCTTTTCTTCTGGTATTTCATGGTCTTGCGCGCCGTTCCTGGCATGCGCGAGAAGTGGACGCTGTTTGGTGTCTTTCACCTCAATATCGGCGGTCTGCATGTGCCCAAGCTCGTGCTGGGCGAAACCGCGTGGGTGATCGGCGCCGCGATTCTGATCGCGATCGCGATCATGATCTTCGTCGCCAAATGGGGCGCCGCCCGGCAGAGCGCCACGGGCTATCGTCCGCCGGTTGGATGGATCAACCTCGCCGTCCTGATCGGCCTTCCCGTGGCAGCCTTCTTCGTCGCCGGCCAGCCGCTGCACTTCGACGTGCCGGTATTCAACGAGACGGGGCCGTTGCTGATGCGGGGATTCCAGGCCGATTCCGGCATGACGGTCATTCCCGAGTTCGTCGGCCTGCTGCTTTCGCTGTCGCTCTACACGGCGGCCTATATCGCCGAGGTGGTCCGTTCAGGCATCCAGGCCGTCAGCCGCGGGCAGACCGAGGCCGCCGCTTCGCTGGGACTTCGCCCGCGCCAGACGCTGCGCCTGGTGGTGGTGCCGCAGGCGATGCGGGTGATCATACCGCCGCTCACCAACCAGTATCTCAATCTCACCAAGAATTCGTCGCTGGCCGTCGCCGTCGCCTATCCCGATCTCGTCGCTGTCGGCGGCACCGTGCTGAACCAGACGGGCCAGGCCGTCGAGGTCGTCAGCATATGGATGCTGTTCTATCTCGGCCTGAGCTTCCTGACTTCCGCGGTCATGGGCTACTTCAACAAGCGCGCCGCGCTGGTCGAACGGTA
Source organism: Kaistia defluvii (assembly GCF_026343955.1). GTDB lineage: Bacteria > Pseudomonadota > Alphaproteobacteria > Rhizobiales > Kaistiaceae > Kaistia > Kaistia defluvii. The sequence continues at coordinate 72,192 of NZ_JAPKNI010000007.1, read as the reverse complement.
AGGGTCGCGCCATGAATGCTCCAAGCCAAACCTTCGTCAGCGACGTGATCATCCCGGCCCAGGCGCCCCCGCGCAACTCGGTCGGCATCAACGGCTGGATGCGGAAGAACCTGTTCTCGACGCCGCTGAACAGCATCATGACGGTCATTCTGGTGGTGTTCATCGTCTGGGCCGTGACGCCGTTCATCCGCTTCACGCTGATCGACGCGACCTGGTCGGGAGCGGATCGCCAGGTCTGCCTGCAGTCGAGCGGTGCCTGCTGGGCGTATGTGAAGGCTTATCTTCCGCAGTTCATCTACGGCCGCTATCCGATCGGCGAACGCTGGCGGGTCGACCTCGTCTTCTGGATTCTGGTTATCGGCATGGTCCCCATGTTGATCCCGCGTGCGCCCTTCAAGCGGCTGAACGCCATCTTCCTGCTCGGCATCTTCCCGGTCGCGGCCTTCATCCTCCTGACGGGTGGCCACTATCAGTTCGCCGGCCGGTTGATCCCGAATAGCATCATGCCGCCATCGCCGCTGCGGTTCGCCATCGAATTCGGCATCGTTTCGGCGGTGATCCTGTTCTTCGTCGGGCTGTTCGCCTGGCTGTCCGGCAGGCCGATCGCCGGTTCCGGCAATGTCGTGGGGACGATCCTCGCCGGCATCGCGGCCGTGCTGGCGCTTTGCAGCATCGATTTCGGGTTGGTACCGGTCGAAACCGCCAATTGGGGCGGCCTCCTCGTGACGCTCGTCGTCGCCATTACCGGCATGATCGCGTCCCTGCCGCTCGGCATATTGCTGGCGCTCGGAAGGCGCTCGGAAATGCCGGTGGTGCGGCTGGCATCAACGATCTTCATCGAGGTGTGGCGCGGCGTGCCGCTGATCACCGTGCTGTTCATGGCCTCGGTGATGTTGCCGCTGTTCCTTCCCGACGGCGTGACCTTCGACAAGCTCCTGCGCGCCCTGATCGGCGTGGCGCTGTTCAACGCCGCCTATATGGCCGAGACCATCCGCGGCGGATTGCAGGCGATTCCGCGTGGCCAGTATGAAGGCGCGAAGGCGCTTGGCCTCGGCTACTGGCAGATGATGCGGATGATCATCCTGCCGCAATCGCTCCGCATCGTCATTCCCGGCATCGTCGGTTCCTTCATATCCCTGTTCAAGGACACGACGCTCGTCATCATCATCGGGCTGTACGACTTCTTGGGCCAGATCCAGGCCTCGGCGAACGACGCCAAATGGGCCTCTCCGGTGACCGGACTGACGGGCTATATTTTCGCGGCCATGGTGTTTTGGGCATTCTGTTTCTCGATGTCGCGCTATGCTGCCTTTACAGAAAGACGGCTCGACAGGGGCCGCAGATGAATTGCAAGGGGAACTGAAGATGTCGGATCTTTCCGTCGCTACCGAGGAGCTTCCGCCGGTCGCGCCCGCCCTGAAGGTCTCCTCCACCGACGTCGCGGTCGAAATGGTCGACGTCAACAAATGGTATGGCGAGTTCCATGTTCTGCGCGACATCAACCTCAAGGTCATGCGCGGCGAACGGATCGTGATCTGCGGGCCCTCTGGCTCCGGCAAGTCCACGCTGATCCGCTGCATCAACCGGCTGGAGGAACACCAGAAGGGCAAGATCGTCGTCGACGGCAAGGAACTCACCAACGATCTCCGGAAGATCGACGAGGTGCGCCGCGAGGTCGGCATGGTGTTCCAGCACTTCAACCTGTTCCCGCATCTGACGATCCTCGAGAACTGCACGCTGGCGCCGATCAACGTCCGCAAGATGCCGAAGCGCGAGGCCGAGGACATCGCGATGCACTATCTGAACCGGGTCAAGATCCCGGAGCAGGCCAACAAATATCCTGGCCAGCTTTCCGGCGGCCAGCAGCAGCGCGTGGCGATCGCCCGCTCGCTCTGCATGAACCCGCGCGTGATGCTGTTCGACGAGCCCACCTCGGCGCTCGATCCGGAAATGATCAAGGAAGTGCTCGACGTGATGGTCGGGCTCGCGCTCGAAGGCATGACGATGATCTGCGTCACGCACGAGATGGGCTTTGCCCGCCAGGTGGCCAATCGCGTCATCTTCATGGATGGCGGCCAGATCATCGAGCAGAACGATCCGGTCAGCTTCTTCACCAATCCGCAGCACGAGCGGACCAAGCTGTTCCTCAGCCAGATCCTGCACTGACCGTCTGGCGTCCAGACACGAAAAAGCCCGGCAGCGAAACTGTCGGGCTTTTTGTTGTTAGGGGTGGCTACCGGCCCTGCAGCAGGGGCGTGATGTTGCGGATGGTCACGCGGCGGTTCTGACGCTCCGGTCCATCCGTCGGGATCTTCAGATAGCGCTCGCCATAGCCCTGACTGATCAACGCATCGCGAGGAATATCAAAGTAGTCCGACAGGATCCCCGCCACCGACGCCGCACGCCGATCCGAAAGTTCGAGATTGGCGAGGTCGGTGCCGACGGCGTCGGTATGCCCCTCGATCAGGAACACCGCATTCGGATTGCGGTCGACGACGCGGCCGATGGCGCGACCGATGGACCGGAGCTTGCGCACCTGATCATCGGGAACGCGGGCTGAACCGAACTCGAAGGTGATCGAGTCGAGATCCACACGCCGAACCATGTCGCGTACCCGGGGATCCCTACGGATCTCATTGACCGAATAGCCGCGATCAATGCGCTGCACCGGAGCTGCTCGGAACGTATCCTCGATCTGCCTCTCGGTGGCGCGACCGCCATCGATGAACCGGCCATTGGGACGGTACGGACGCGGATCATCGCGATAGGCGCCCGGAGGCGGGGGAACTTCCCGATCGCCAGGGCGGCGACCTTCGATGAAGATATCGCGCGGCGGCGGGCCGTTGCGGTAGTCGTCGCGATAGGGCCTCTCATCGCCCGGCCGCGGCGGACGCGCGTCCGGACGAGGGCGATCCTTGTCGGGGCGCGCCTGTTCGCCGCGCGGCGGCCGACCCGTCGCGTCATCGGGACGGCGGCCGGGGGCAGGACGGCCCGAATCCGGCTCGGATCTGTTCCTCGTTTCGCCGCTCGAAGCCGGGGGCGTCGGCCTGCGGTCCGGGGCCGGCCGGCTCTCGGGCGCGGGCTTGGCATCGGGCTTGGCCGTCGGTGCCGGCTTCGGCACGGGGGCATCCGGCTTCTTGGCACCGGCCGGCGGCGCCGGCGGCTGGTAGGGCTTGGGTTGTTCGCCCTTGTCGGCGGGCGGATTGGGCTGCGCCTGCCGGGGCGCGGGGCGGGAAGGCTCGCTCTCAGCAGGGGCACGGGAATCCGGCGCAGGCGCGCCGCCGCCCGCCGTCTCCGCCGAACGCAGGTCCTTCATGGCTTCCGAGACGCCTCGACGTGCCGCGCGGACGTCGCCGCCTGTCTCTTCGGCCTGCTTCAGCGAGTTCTGGGCCTGCTCGAGCAGTTCGCGGGCCCGGGAAACCCGGTCCTCCGCCTGAGCGACGACGATCGGAGCGTTGATGGCGCGAACCTGCTCGGCGAATGCCATCGATGGACCCGCCAGCAGAACCGAGATCGCTACCGATGAAAGCAGAAGAAAATGAGAGGGTTTCATGGGCTTCCTACAGCTAGGCCTCAGCCGGCCGATCACGCAACACGCGGAACGGAATTGCGTTCCAATCTCGCGCCTGCTTGCCGCGAAAATGCGGCGACCATGAGAGGGATAAAGCCGGAGGCCCCCTGAACGGCGGCTGAATGCGCCGTTCAGCGAAGGGGCAGGTACCTAGACGCGCACCAGCCGGACATGCGGCGGCGGCGGCAGTTCGATCTGGATCGGGTCGCCCGGGGCGATGGCGCCACCGGTAAGCACGATGCTCATGACGCCGGCCTTGCGCACCAGATTGCCCTCGCTGTCACGGTCAAGCGTGGCAGCCATGAGGCCCTTCTGGTAGCGATCGAGCTGAACGCAGGGATTGCGCAGGCCCGTGACTTCAACGACCACTTCGGGCCCGATCCGCAAGCGCGCGCCGGTCGGAAGGCCGAGCAGGTCGATTCCCCGGGTCGTGACGTTCTCGCCGATCGTACCGGGCGAGACGGCAAAACCTTGCGCCTGCAGGTCGTCGAGGAGTTCCTGATGGACGAGATGAACCTGGCGCAGATTGGGCTGCGTCGGATCCTGGGCCACGCGCGAGCGGTGCTTGACCGTCTCGCCCAGATGGGCGTCTCCCTCGACGCCGAGACCCGCGATGAGCCGGATGCTCGGCTGCGGCTCCTTGCTGAAGCCATGCACCGCATTTTTCGAAACGGCAACGACGCTGGCGTTCATGGAAGCCGCCCGATCTATGTCACGTCCGCCGGTCCAGTGACGACCGGGGTATCGGCGGCACCGCCCCATTCGGCCCAGGAACCATCATAGAGCGCGACGTCCTTGGCGCCGATCGTGCCGAGAGCGAGGGTCAGGATCGCGGCGGTGACGCCCGATCCGCAACTCGTGACGATCGGCTGCGAAACGTCGACGCCGGCCGCGGCAAACGCCGCCTCGATATCGGCTGTGCTCTTCAGCTTGCCGTCGGCAATGAGGGACCCGGCCGGAACATTGCGGCTGCCCGGCATGTGTCCGGAACGCAGGCCGGCGCGCGGCTCCGGCTGTTCGGCGCGAAAGCGCTCGCCCGGCCGGGCGTCGACGATCGTCGCGCTGCGGTCTGCCACCAGGCCCCGCATGTCGCCGATCGAGCGCACCTGCGCGGAGTCGAGTTCGGCATGGAAGGACCTGGCGGCCGGTGTGGCTTCGCCGGCCTCGACCGGTCGGCCTTCGGCCACCCATTTCGGCAAGCCGCCCTCGAGGATCCGTACGTCCCTGGCGCCCATGACGCGAAACGTCCACCAGACGCGCGGCGCCGAGAACAGGCCGGCGCCATCATAGACGACGATCGTCTGCGTATCGGAAATGCCCAATGGGCCGACCGTCGCCCCGAAGTGCTCGGCCGAGGGCAACATGTGCGGCAGGCCCGAGCTGGTGTCCGCGACCGCGTCGAGATCGAAATAGACCGCGCCCGGAATATGCGACGCCAAGAACTCGCCGGCCGCGTCCCGGTTGGCGTTCGGCAGGTACCAGGAGGCGTCGACGATGGCGATCGACGGGTCGTCGAGGCGGTCGGCAAGCCATTCGGTCGAAACGAAGGTAGTGGCGCGGTCGATCATTTCCGTCTCCCGAAAATCGAATGCATTGGCAGAGAATCAGGCGAAGCGGATGCGGACGCGCCGGTTCTGCTTGCCCTTGTTCTCGATCTTGGCGACGACGAGGGCGCCGATCTCGCTCGTCGTCTGCACATGCGTGCCGCCGCAGGGCTGCAGGTCGATATCGCCGATGCGCACGAGACGGACGCGGCCGCTGCCCATGGGTGGCATCACGCTCATCGTCTTGACCAGACCGGGATTGGCGAGGAGTTCCTCGTCGGTGATCCACTCGGTCGAGACGGCGTGGTCCGCGGCCATGAGGGCGTTGAGCTTTTCCTCGATCGATTCCTTGGCCAGCACCGCGCCGTCAATGTCGAAATCGAGATGCCCTTCCTCCGCGCCGATCCGGCCGCCCGAGACCGGGAAGGGCAGCGCGACCGTCAGGAGATGCAGGCCGGTGTGGATGCGCATGTGGCGATGGCGCGTCGCCCAGTCCAGATGCTGGACGACCGTTTCGCCGGGCGAGGGCAGGGTGGAGCCCTCCTCCGGCACGTGCACGATCTCGCTCTTGCTGTCGCCATACACCGTGGTTGCGATCTTGATCATCGATCCGTCGGCGCGTTCCAGCGTGCCCGTATCGCCCGGTTGGCCGCCGCCGGTGGCGTAGAAGATCGAGCGGTCCAGCAGGATGCCGCCCCGCTCGTTGATGCCGCCAACCCTGGCTTCGGCGGTCGAAAGATAGGCATCGTCGCGGAAGAGCAGGGTCGTTTCGGTCATTACAGCGCCTTTTCGTAGGGGACGGATATGTCCGTGTGCCGTTCCAGCCACGCGGGGACCGGCAGTCCTTTTTCGCGCAGGAACGCCGGATTGAACAGCTTCGATTGATAGCGGGTGCCATAGTCGCACAGGATCGTCACGATCGTGTGCCCGGGTCCGAGCGCCTTGGCGAGGCGGATCGCGCCGGCAATGTTGATGCCCGACGAACCGCCAAGCACCAGCCCCTCATGCTCGGCGAGGTCGAAGACGACTTCCAGCGCCTCCGCGTCGGTGATCTGGTACGCGGCGTCGACGGGGGCCCCTTCGAGATTGGCGGTGATGCGGCCCTGGCCAATGCCCTCGGTGATCGACGATCCCTCGGCCTTCAGAACGCCGGTGGTGTAGTAGCTGAACAGCGCCGCGCCAAGCGGATCGGCCAGGGCGATCTGGATGCTGGGGTTGCGTTCCTTCAGCGCGATGCCGATGCCGGCCAGCGTGCCGCCGGAGCCGACCGCCGCCACGAAGCCATCGACCTTGCCGTCCGTCTGCGCCCAGATTTCAGGGCCGGTCGTTTCGATATGCGCCTGCCGGTTGGCGACATTGTCGAACTGGTTGGCCCAGATCGCGCCATTCGGCTCCGTCTTCGCCAGTTGCTCGGCAAGGCGGCCGGAGAGCTTCACGTAGTTATTTAGGTTCTTGTAGGGGACAGCCGGCACCTCGATGAGTTCGGCGCCGGCGAGCCGGAGCGCGTCCTTCTTTTCCTGCGACTGGGTTTCGGGAATGACGATGACCGTCTTGAAGCCCAGCGCGCTAGCGACGAGCGTCAGGCCGATTCCAGTATTGCCGGCGGTACCCTCGACGATCGTGCCGCCCGGACGAAGCCGACCCTTGGCGATCGCATCCTGGATGATGAACAGGGCCGCGCGGTCCTTGACCGACTGGCCGGGATTCATGAATTCGGCCTTGCCCAGGATCTCGCAGCCCGTCTCCTCGGACGCCCGACGCAGGCGGATCAGGGGGGTGTTGCCGATGGCTTCGATGACGGAGGAAAGAACGGCCATGATCGCTTTCTTGAACTGGAGGCAGGGTGGCTAGCGGGCCCACAGACTGGCTTTAACTGGACCCGCCGGGCAAAGCACCATTCCCCGGCAGCTTCCGCGCGTGCGAAATATCATGCTTCATTCTTCGGCAATTCCGGAAGACGAATCCACATCATCCTCGCGCATTTGGGCAAAGGCGCGCAAAGCCCGCTCGCGTGTAGCACCGAGATCGACAATCGGCTCGGGGTATCCGGCAACGCCGCCCGACTTCCAGGGGGCATGAATCTGCTTGGCCGCGACATCCGCGAGTTCGGGGACATGGGCGCGTACATAGTCGCCTTTGGCGTCGAATTTCTCGCCCTGCAGGACGGGGTTGAAGACGCGGAAGTAAGGCGCGGCATCGGCGCCGGAACCAGCAACCCATTGCCAGCTCGCGGGATTATTGGCGGCGTCCGCATCGACCAGCGTATCCCAGAACCAGACCTCGCCGATGCGCCAGTCTACCATCAGGTTCTTGATCAGGAACGAGGCCGTGATCATGCGTACGCGATTGTGCATGAAGCCGGTCTGCCACAGCTCGCGCATGCCCGCGTCCACGATCGGAATGCCGGTCCGGCCCTGCTGCCAGGCGACCAGAGCTGTCTCGTTGACGGCGGGCCACGGAAAGGCGTCGAACCGCGGCTGGAAGTTGCGCGTGGCGAGATCGGGCTGGTGGAACAGCAGGTGCCAGGAGAATTCGCGCCAGCCGATCTCGGCCAGGAACTTGTCGATATTGGCCTGGCCGACCTTTGCTGCATCGCCGAGCGCCTCGGGCGAAACGCCATGCCAAAGCTGGAACGGGCTGATCTCGCCGAAGCGCAGATGCGGCGACAGGCGCGAGGACGCGTCGGCGGCCGGCTCGTCGCGATGGGCCGCATAGCTCTTCAGCCGTTCCGCGCGAAAGGCCTGAAACCGGGATTGCGCTCCGGCTTCGCCCGGCGTCCAGCTGGCCCGCAAGCCGCCCGCCCAATCCGGCCGGGTCGGCAGAAGCTTCCAGCTTTCGAGGTCGTCAGATCGGGGATTCGCGATCGGCGCGGGCAGGGTCTTCGGGGCCGGAAGCGGCGCGCGCGGCGTTTGCCCCCGGCAGGCATTCCAGAACGGCGTGAAGACGCGAAACGGCTGGTCGGCCTTGGTGCGCACGGTCCAGGGTTCGAAAAGCAGATTGGCCCGGAAGCTCTCGACTTTGGCGCCCTTTTCCTTCAACGCCGCCTTGATGGCGGCATCGACGGCCCGCTCGCCGCCGCCATAGCGGCGGTTCCAGAAAACATGACCCGCGTCGATCTCGGCCGCCAGTTCCAGCAGGACTTCCTGCGCCGGGCCATGCCGCAGCACGAGCGTCTGCCCCTGTTCCGCCAAAGCCTTGCCGAGCGCGTCCAGCGAGCCGTGCAGCCACCATTTGGACGCGCCGCCGAGTGGGCGGATGCCCTCGCTCATTTCGTCGAGAATGTAGACCACGACGAGCGGGGCCTCGAGTCTTGCCCCTGCTGTCAGGGCGGGGTTGTCGGCAAGGCGCAGATCATCGCGCAGCCAGACCAGCGTGGGCTTTGTGCTATCGGCCATGTCACTCCGCCGGTGCGAATTCTTGGGCCTTCACCCGATCGATGCGCGCCCAGCCGGGCCTTTCAAACAGGAAACGCAGCCGCGTGCCGCGCACAGCCCAATAGAGCAGCAGCGGCGCGATCACGCCGACCGCCGTGACGATCAGCGATACGGTGCCGAGATCGGGAATGACGCCAGTGCGCAGCAGAAGCACGCGGGTCGCCGCCATCGGCAGGAAGAAAGCGAGATAGATGACGATCGAATGCTCGCCGCAATAGCGCAGCGGCGCCATGAGATCGGCCTTGGAAAGCAGCGCCGAGAAGGCGACGACGGCACAGGCGCCAAGGATGCCAAGTCCCAGCCCGATAAAGGGCATTTCGGAGACGCCGCCAAACACCGCGAGGCCGTTGATGAGGCCCCAGGCGACCAGCCCGAGCACCGCCAGGGCCGGTTGGGCGATGACCGTCGCGGCAAGACGGAATACCTGCGGCGCGAACAGGTATCCGGCATAGAAATAGACGAATCGGGAGGCGAACTCGTCGGGAATCGTCCAGCCCGTATGGATCGGTGCGATTTCCAGAACGGCAGCGGCGAGCAGCACGATCCAGGACGGAACGCCGCGCAGCAGCTTGGTCACGGCGAAGAAGATCGGCAGCAGATAGATGAACCAGAGCGTGCCGAAAGGCTCGATGAAGGCGAGCAGGAACTGCCCGAGCGCCCCCGCGACGCCATCTTCAGCCGCCATGCCTGGCGCCTTGAAGGCGAACTGGATGACCAGCCACAGAACGTAGAAATAGGCGAAGTGTACGATCTTGCGGTCGGCATAGGTGCGCCAGTCGCGATCGATAACCCTGGCCAGGAACAATCCCGAGATCAGGAAGAAATCCGGCATCCGGAAGGGGCGGGCGAAGGCGACGACATGGCCGAGCCAGCTCTCCGCGCCAGCGGCCTTTTCGACGCCGAGCGTCGAATGCATCATCACCACCATGATGATGCAGAAGCCCTTGGCGTAATCGACCCAGTCGATCCGGGCGCGTCCCGACATTGATGCCAACCCCGTTTGGACTGCGAGCAAGACGAAGAGCGGGAAGCGTCGATCCCGGGAAGGGACAGGGCGGCGGGGGAGCCCGCCGCCTCGTGGAGTCAGGATAGTCGCGTGCGCTTACTGGATACCGCGCTGGGCAGCGCAGTTCTTGGCGACGGCAACTTCGATCAGGGCAATGCGCTCGCCGCGCGCATGCGCCATGAACTCTTCATAGGTCGGGTTCGGCGTCCGGATGCCAAGCAGGATGAACTGCAGCGTCGGGTTGCGGCGAAGCTCGTCCCAGCTGTTGTTGTTGCTGGAGATCGGCACATTCAGCGCCTGGATCCGGCTGGCGATCTCGTCGCAGGAGAGATTGCGGAACTGGCTCGAATCGACCGGCTGGATGGCCTCGGTCTGCGCGCTGGCGGCGGTCGCGCCGGCAAAAAATCCCAACGCTGCCAGTGCGATCAACGAAAAGCGTCTCATCATGGTCTCCTGTCGCCGAAGCCGAAAAATGGGTTCGGAGCAATATAGAACGCCCGACGCCGCTTTGCATCGCGCTTTGCTGGCATGGCTAACGCCGCCTGCACGGAACGCGCGAAACTCAATCCTTTTGTAGAAGCGCGGCATCTTCCTCGGAGAGACTGGCGGGGCGGACCGGACTTTCGGGCAGGGTGACGACCGATCCCGAGGCGCCGGCATGGAGAATGCCTTCCAGGATCTCCAGAACATGCAGGGCCAACTCGCCGGACGCACGCGGCGGCGTCCCATCGCGCAGGGACCGCGCGAGATCGGCGACGCCGAGCATGCGGTAGTTGGCGCGATCGGGCGCGTCATAGGGCCAGTTGATGCGGCCGTGCAGCGTGTCCGCGGTGGAGAGTTCCTGCCATGGCTCGCCACGGGTACTGAGACCGACCGTACCGCCAAACGTATCGGGATCCGGCAGGCGCAGCGATCCCTCGGTGCCATGCAGTTCGATCGGATGATTGCCGTGCCGGAAGACGTCCCAGCTCATGCCGAGCGTGACGCTGGCGCCGGAGACGAACTCGATCAGCGCCATGATGGTCGTCGGCGTCCCGACCGGAAAGGTGGTGCCGTGGTTCGGCCCAGGCGCCGTGATCCTGCGCTCCATCGCACCGATCGTGCTTAGCGCCATGACGCGCTTCGCCGGTCCCAGCAGATTGACCAGCATGGTGACGTAGTAGGGGCCCATGTCGAGGACCGGGCCGCCGCCGGGTTGGTAATAGAATTGCGGTGCCGGATGCCAGTGCTCCATGCCGCGCCCCATCATGAAGGCCGTTCCGGCAACGACCCTGCCGATGGCGCCCTCATCCATCAACCGCCGCGCCAGCCGGCCAGCCGCGCCCAGGAACGTGTCGGGCGCCGAACCGATGGCGAGGTTCCGCCGCTTGGCCTCCGCAACCAGGGTGCGGCCTTCGGCGGCCGTGGCGGCGAGAGGCTTTTCCGTGAAGACATGCTTGCCGGCAGAAAGCGCTGCCATCGAGATTTCGAAATGCGCGTTCGGGACCGTCAGGTTCAGGACGAGATCGACATCCTCCGCCGCCAGCAGCGCGTCCACGGTGAGCGCGCGCAGGCCGTATTCGCCGGCTCGCTTTTGCGCCGCCTCCGGCTGCATGTCGGCGCAGGCGCGCAATTCCACACCCGGAAACAGGGCGGCGTTGCGCAGATAGGTGCTGGCGATGTTGCCGCAGCCGATCACGCCAATTCCCAACCGCTTCATCTTGGTCTCCCCCAACCTATGCCGCCGTGCGAGCCCTCGCACTGCCGTGGCGCCTGCACCTCGATGCGCATTCATGCATCATCATGCTTGACCGGCGCGCACAAAACAGCAAGCATGATTTCAGCGAACAATCATCGACGCGAGCCGGGCACGGCGTGCGTAACCTGGAATCCGCGCATCATGCTGCAGATCGGTTGCCAGACCTATACCTGGGAAATGCTCGGCGACCGCTGGAGCGGCGGGCCGGACGACCTGCTCGATGCGATCGCCAGCGCGGGCTATTCCGGCATCGAGATCACAGACACGATGATCGGCTCCTATGCCAGCCAGCCGGCAGACTTTGGCCGCGCGCTCTCGGCGCGGGGGCTGGAGCTGGCCGCCTTCGCCTGCGCGAGCGACAGCGGCTACACCGAGCCCGAACGGCTCGCGAGTGATCTTGCCATGATCGATCGCACGCTCGATTTCGTGGCGGCGTTTCCGGGCGCGGTGCTGTCTCTGGGGAGCGCCACCGTGATGTCGTCGGGCGATCGCGAGGGAAAATTCGCGGCGGCGGCGGATCTCTACAACGCCGCGGCCGAGCTGGGCGAGAAGGCGGGTGTCGCGGTCGCGGTGCATCCGAGCTCGCACCACAACACGCTGCTGTTCAACCGGGCCGATTATGACCGGCTCTTTGCCCTGACCGACCCGGCTCGGCTCGGCTGGGTGCCGGATACCGGCCACATCCTGCGCGGCGGCATGGATATTCTCGACACGTTGAGAACGTATCGCGACCGGATCCGCTACCTGCATCTGAAAGATGTCGACGCGGCCGGGGACTGGCGGATGCTGGGTTCCGGCGTCTGCGACACGCGGGCGGTGGTCGAGATCGTTGCCGCGAGCCCAGGCTTTAATGGCTGGCTCGTGCTGGAAGAAGAGTCGGACGTCGCCGCCGCGGACCCGGCCAAGGCCGTCCTGACCAATCGCGAGACGATGCGGGCGCTGCTCGCCTGAACGCCAAGAAGGATATTCCATGCTCACGAAGGACGCGCGCAAGCTGCGGGTTGGCGTGCTCGGCTGTGGCCCGATTGCCCAATTCGCCCATCTCGAATCCTCGGTGAAGGCGCGCAACGCCGATCTGTACGCGATCTGCGACGCGGCCCCCGATCTGTTGGCGCGGATGGCGGCGACCTATGAGCCGATCAAGGCCTATGCCGACTATGACGCCATGCTGGCCGATCCCGAGGTCGAGGCTGTGGTCGTTGCGATCTCCGACAGCTTTCACGTGCCGATGGCGATCCGGGCGCTCGAAGCCGGCAAACACGTGCTCTGTGAAAAGCCGCTCGGCGTCAATGTCGAGGAGGTCGAGGCGCTGAAGCAGGTCGTCGAGCGGACCGGCCTGACCCTGCAGGTCGGCCACATGAAGCGCTTCGATCCCGGACTGGAGGCGGCGGAAAAGTTCATCCGAACCGAGATGGGCCAGTTGCTGTCGCTCAAGGCCTGGTATTGCGACAGTACCCACCGCTACACGATGACCGATGCGGTCCAGCCACTGCCGATCACCAGCAAGCTGGCCAGGAAGCCGAGCGAGAACCCCAAGGCGGACCTCAAGCGCTATTTCATGCTCGCCCATGGCAGCCATCTTGTTGATACGGCTCGCTTTCTCTGCGGCGAGATCACCGAGGTCCGGGCGCGCCTGCTGGAGCGGTTCGGTGCCTATAGCTGGTTTGTGGAGACGAGCTTCGCCAATGGCGTGCTCGGGCATCTCGACCTGACGGTCGCCGTCCGCATGGACTGGTTCGAAGGCTTCCAGCTCTATGGCGAGAACGGCAGCATCATCGCGAAAACCTACAATCCCTGGTATTTCAAATCGAGCGATGTCGAGATCTTCTCTGAGAAGGACGCGACCTATCACCGTCCGCTCGGCGCCGATGGCCACTTCTTCCGCCGCCAGCTCGAAGGCTTTGCCGACACTATCCTGAACGGTGTGCCGCAGCGCGGCGCCAACATCGATGACGGGCTCGCCTCCGTCCGCGCCATGGCGGCGATCGCCGAGTCGGCGCGCAGCGGCCGGGCGGTCCGCGTCGCGGACATGCAAGGGGCGGTCTGATGCGCCTCGGGATCTTCGCGAAGACGTTTTCTGGTAGCAGTCCGTTAACCGTGCTGGCTGCCGTCAAGGCGGCCGGCTACGAGACCGCGCAGTTCAACATGGCCTGCGCCGGATTGCCGGCCATGCCGGACGAAATCCCCGCGGAGACGATCTCCGCGATCCGGCAGGCGGTCGCCGAGACCGGCGTCGAGCTGGTGGCTCTTTCCGGCACCTACAATATGATCCACCCCGACGTCACGGTGCGCGAAGATGGGCTGCGACGGCTCGGCTTGCTGCTCGACGCCGCGCGAGAACTCGGCGTTCCGCTGGTGACGCTCTGCACCGGCACGCGCGATCGCTTGGACCAGTGGGCGCACCATCCCGACAATGCGACCCCCGAGGCCTGGGCCGACCTCCTGGCCGAGATGGCCAAGGCGGTCTCGCTGGCCGAGGCGGCGGGTGTCGATCTCGGCATCGAGCCGGAGCAGGCGAATGTCGTGACCTCGGCCGAGGACGGCAGGCGGCTGGTCAAGGCGATCGGCTCGGAGCGGATTCGCTTCGTGCTCGATCCGGCCAATCTGTTCGAGGTCGCGGATAGAGATACCGCGCGAGGCATCGTCGCCGACGCGGTCGAGCAATTGGCGGGCCGGATTGCCATGGCGCATGCCAAGGACCGCAATCCCGATGGCAGCTTCGCCACGGCTGGAACCGGCGTCGTCGACTTTCCGGACTTTTTCGCGCGGCTTGAGGCGGTCGGCTTCGACGGTCCCGTCGTGACCCATGGCCTTTCGGCCGAGGAGGCGCCCGGCGTCGCCCGCTATCTCTCCGGCCTGCTGCGGCCATGACCCATTCGACCTTCCTCCGCGACGATGCAAAACTCAGCGTCTTCGACAGCGGCATCGGCCTGCCGGTCGTGTTCCAGCACGGGCTTGGCGGAGACAACGGCCAGGTCGCGGAGAATTTTCCCGACGGTCCCGCCTATCGCCGGCTGACCGTCGAATGCCGGGCGCAAGGGCAATCCAGAGCCGGAACCATGCGGCCGTTCTCGATCGCCATGTTCGCTGCCGACATTCTCGCCATCTGCGATGCGCACGGCATCGATCGCTTCGTCATGGGCGGCATCTCGATGGGGGCGGCGATCGCGCTGCACATTGCCCATCATCATCGTGGCCGCGTCGCCGGGCTGGTGCTGGCGCGTCCGGCATGGCTGTTCGACGCGGCGCCCGACAACATGCGACCCTATGCGCTAGTCGCGGAGCACCTGCGACGTCAGCCGCCGGAAGAAGCCAAGGCAGCATTCGCGGCCTCGCCGCCGGCAATGGATCTCGCCATCCGGGCGCCCGATAATCTGGCCTCGCTGCTGAAGTTCTTCGATCGTCAGGAGCCTGCCGTCACCGCCGATCTGCTGGACGGGATCGCGCTGGACGGGCCCGGCGTCACCGAGGCGGAGGCGCGGGCGCTCGACGTGCCGACGCTGGTGATCGGGCACGGCGTCGATTCCGTCCATCCGCTCGCTTATGCGCAACGTCTGGCCGAGACGATTCCCGGCGCCCGCCTCACGGAGATCGCGCCCAAGGCGATCGACAAGCCTCGTCATATCCAAGAATTCCGCAGCGAACTGGACAGCTTCCTGCGCACCCTCGATCCGTCCCGGGAGACGAACCCATGAACGCTACCAACAAGCCCGCCGCCGGCTGGCTCCAGGCCCTGCCGCGCGACCGAATGCTCGGCGAATTCTCGCTGTGGTCGGCCGATCTGTGCAACATGGAGCGCGATATCGCCCGGATCGAACCGCATGTCGACATCTGCCATATCGACGTCGCCGACGGACATTTCGCGCCGGCTCTGCTGTTCTTCCCGGACCTTGTCGCCCGCATCCGCGGCCTGACGCGCAAGCCGCTGCATGTGCATCTGATGGTCCAGGACAGCATCCTGCTGTCGCAGATCCAGCAATTCGCGGAAGCCGGCGCCGACCTGATCTCCATCCACGTCGAAAACGCCGCCGTGGCCGAGGAAGCGCTGGCGCTGATCGCAGAACTCGGCGTCGAAGCCGGCATGGTGGTGCGGCTGGAAACCCCGCTCGAGACCGTGAAGCCGTGGCTTTCAAAACTCGCCTTCGTCACCCTGCTCGGCACGGCGATCGGCGTGAAGGGCGTAGGGCTCGCGGAGGAAGCCTGCCCGCGCCTTCAGGCCGTCCGCGCCATGCTGAAGGAAGCGGGCCTGGAAGGCTCCGTCCGCCTCGCTTCCGATGGCGGAAACCGGCACGACACCGTGCCGCGCCTGCGCGCCGCCGGCGCCGAGACGGTCGTGCTGGGTTCGCTCGCCTTCGGCGATCCCGATCTCGCCGCCCGCATGGCGTGGCTGCACACGCTCCCCGGCCCGGGCGAGGCGGCATGACGCGCGCGGCGCTTGCCGTCGATCTCGGTGGCACGGATCTGCGCGCCGCTGTCGTCGAGGCGACCGGCCGCGTCGCCGCCTTCGCCTCGACGCCGACCGACGCAAAGGGCGGCCCCGAGGCCGTCATCGCGCAGATGGTGGCGCTGCTCGAGCGGGTCCGGGCCGAGACGCCGGATGCGGACATCATCGGCCTCGGCGTCGGCGCGCCCGGTCCGCTCGATCCCGAGGCGGGCATCGTCGTCGATGCGCCGACACTCGTCGGCTGGCGCAACGTGCCGCTCGCCGCCATCCTGTCCAAGCGCCTCGGCTGCGCCGTACGGCTGGAAAACGACGCCAACGCGGCCGCGCTCGGCGAATGGCGGTTTGGTGCGGGGCAGGGCACGCAGTCCATGGTCTTCGTGACCGTCTCGACCGGCATCGGCGGCGGGGTGATCGTCGACGGGCATCTGCTGCATGGACGGCGCGGCCTTGCCGGCGAGATCGGCCACATGACGATTTCCGAGCGGCCGGTACGCTGCGCCTGTGGCGGCGTCGGCTGCTGGGAGGCCTTTGCCTCGGGCACGGCCCTGGCGCGCGAGGCGAGCCAGCTGGCGGCGTCAGGCGGCGCCTCCGAGATCGGACGGCTGGCGGGACCCGATCCGATCACCGGCAGGCATGTCGCCGAAGCCGCCCGGCAGGGCGACGGCCCGGCGCTGAATCTGCTGGACGAGGAAGCCCGCTGGCTCGGCATCGGCCTTGCCAATCTGCTGCATCTCTATTCGCCGGAACGGGTGATCCTGGGCGGCGGGGTCGGCAGCCTGCTGCCGATGATGCAGGAACGCATCCGGCACACCATCGGCGAACGGGCGATGGCGGCGTTTCGGGACGTGCCGGTGGTCCAGGCCGCGCTTGGTCGTAATGCCGGACTTGTCGGTGCGGCCAGCCTTATGCTTCCGGAGGCATCATGAGCGAGGACGAGAGGCACACCACCGTTCCGCCCGAACCGGAGGTCGCGGGCGGCGCGTTGCCGGCCCTGCGCCATAGCCGGCTGCTCCAGTATCTGCAGGAACGCGGGCAGGCCACCGTCGCCGAACTCGTCACGCTGCTGGAGGTTTCCCGCGATACCGTCCGCCGCGACCTCGATCTTCTGGAACGACGCGCCCTGCTGGTTCGCACCCATGGCGGCGCGGTGACTAGGGATCGCCTCGTCCGGGTCGACACGACCATGGGTCTGCGCATGGACGAGCATGTCGAGGCAAAACGGCGGATCGGGCTGGCGGCCTCCGAACTTATCCGCGACGACGAAACGCTGATCCTGAATGGCGGATCGACGATCTGCTTCTTCGCGACGGCGCTGGGCGGGCGGCGCAGCCTCACCATCGTCACCAACAATCTGCGCCTGCCGGCCGTGGTGCCGGAAGGCAGCATCCAGTCGATCCACATCCTCGGCGGATCATACTGGCCCAACTACCAGGTGACGATCGGCGCGATCGGCTTCGCGGCGGTCGCCGGCATTCACGCCGATACGGCGGTGATCGGCTGTTCCGGCGTCTCCGCGTCCGGCATCTCGATGACCAAGCTGGACGAGGCGGCGCATACCGCCGGCATGATCGGCGTCGCGTCCCGGACCATCGTGGTGGCCGATCAGAGCAAGTTCGGAATCACGGCCTTCGCCAACATCGCGCCACTCGACGACATCCAGTGCCTCGTCACGGATGCCCAGCCGCCTCCGGAACTGGCCGCCGCGCTGGAGCGGGCAGGGGTGCAGGTGATCGTCTGCGGGGAGTAGCGCGAGGGCTCGTCGCCCCGGCTGTGCAGCTTGTGGTCAGGGGCGGGTGTCTGTGGATCCCGGCCGGGAGGACCATGCGCGCGGGCGGACTCCCTTCACCTCACCCTCGGCGAGAGGTGAAGGGGACCATCGTCATCGTCTCGATGACCGCGCACTAATTCAGCGAACCCACCTTGCGGGTCACATAGACGTCGCCCCGACGCTCGGAAAAATACTCGCGGATCTGCGGGTGTCGCAGCGGCTCGTCTGAATCGTCGACCAGCAGGTTCTGCTCCGAGACATAGGCGACATACTCGGTATCGGCGTTCTCGGCGAGCAGGTGATAGAAGGGCTGGTCTCGGGATGGGCGCGCATCGGCGGGGATCGCATCCCACCATTCTTCCGTGTTCGAGAAGACCGGATCGACGTCGAAGACAACGCCCCGAAACGGGAAGCTCCGGTGGCGGACGATTTGTCCGATCTGGAATTTGGCTGTACGCGGCTGAACCATGGCCTGTCCATTTGTCACGGGCTGGCCAAAAGCCACGATGTTCCGGCCGCGTCAACCTCTGCGGACCAAATAGCCGCCCGAAGCCCCTTTGCCGACGTCGTTCAAAGATGCGGCGTAAGCCCTTGCCGCATCACCAGGCGCTTCAGCTTCGGCAGACGGTCGATGGCGTAGAGGCCGACACCGCGCAGGGCCTGGACCGGCAGGAAGTCGGTCAGCAGGGTGCGGTTCAGCGCATCGACCGCCGTCGTCCTCGACAGGACATCGCCGATCCGGGCGCGATCATAGGCGGACAGCGCCTCGGCGCTGCCGGGATCGGCGCCATGGTCGCGCACCACGCCAGCAAAGGCCGCCGCGTCGCGCAGGCCCAGATTGAGCCCTTGTGCGCCGATCGGCGGGAACACATGCGCCGCTTCGCCGATCAGCGCGATGCGACGGGCCGCGAAATGACGCGCCGTCTGGCCGGAAAGCGGGAAGACCTGCCGGTTGCCGGCAATCGTGATCTTGCCGACGATCGAGCGCGAGCGCCGTTCGAATTCGGCCGCCAGCGCCTCGTCGTCGAGTTTCGACAGCCGCTCGGCTTCCGCAGCGCTTTCGACGCAGACGATCGCCGAGCGCAGGCCGGGCATCGGCACGATGGTGAACGGGCCGGTTTCGGTGTGGAACTCCGTCGAGACATCGTCGTGCGGCCGGCTGTGGGCGATGTTCGCCACCAGTGCCGCCTGCGGATAGGACCAGCTGCGGACGGCGAGGCCAGCCGCTTCGCGGGCCTTGGAACGCCGGCCATCCGCCGCGCCGAGAAGTTTCGTCCGCACCGCTGCGCCATCGGTGGTCACGACGCGGACCGAATCCTCCGATGGCAGGATTTCCGATGCGAACCCCGTGACCCGTTCGATACCGGCCTGTTCGATCGCTTCATCGAGCGCCGCGATGAGCACGGCGTTCGGAATATTGTAGCCGAATGCCTCGCGCCCGACCTCATGCGCATGGAATTCGACCAGCGGCGCCCGGATCAGGCGGCGCGTCGCATCGACGATTCGCATGGTACGCAGCGGCGCGGATTTCGCTTCCAGCGATGCCCAGATGCCGGTTTCCTGGAGAATTTCGACCGAGGCGCCAAGCATGGCAACGGTGCGCTCGTCGCGCGGTGGTGCTTCAGGGGCGATCAGCGTGACCGACGCGCCGTGACGACGTGCGAGTAAGGCCGCAACCAGCCCCGCCGGGCCGCCGCCGACGACGGCAACATCGCGAAGATCATCACTCATGACTGGGCCTGCGTTCTTGAATCGCCTGGGTTCGATCGGCTCCGGACCAGCCGGACGGCCAGGGCACCAATCGCCATCGCGACGAGAAAGATCAATATGTCGGGCAGCGCGAAGGCGATATTGGCGATCGCAGGGCCCGGGCACAAGCCGGAGAGGCCCCAGCCGATCCCGAACAGGACCGAACCGAGCACCAGCGGGGAATCGACGCGCCGGGCTGCCGGACCGGAGAAGGTCGAGGCCGCGAGCGGATGCCGGTGGCGGTGCGCGATGCGGATGGCCGCCATGCTGACCAGCACGGCCGATGCGAGAACGAAGGCAAGGCTCGGGTCCCAGCCCCCCGTGGCGATGGCCCCTATATCGAGGAAGGCCTTCACCTTGGCCGGATAGATCATGCCGGAGATCGCCAGCCCGAGACCGAACAGCAGCCCCGAGGCGAGCGCGCCGCCATAAAACGCGGTGGGTCGCGCGATCAAAGCCCGTGCCTCACGAGATAGACGGTGGCGATGGCGGAGAGCATGAAGACAAGGACGGCTACGATCGAGCGAACCGACAGCCGCGCCAGCCCGCAGACGCCGTGGCCCGAGGTGCAGCCGCGCGCCAGCGCCGTGCCGATTCCGACGAGAAGCCCGGAAGCGGCCAATTCGTAGCGACCGATTCCGAGGCTCGGCATGGCCGGCGACGCGTCGGAAATCAGATGCGGCGCGACGGCTACGCCGATCGCGGCGCCGAGCGGGAGACCGACGAGAAACAGCAGCCGCCACGCGCCATGGTCGAGACGTGGAGACAGGGCCGCGCCGAATATGGAGGAGATGCCGGCGATGCGGCCATTGACGATCCATAGCAAGCCAGCGGCCGCGCCGATCAAGGCGCCTCCGATGGTCGCGGATATGGGCGAAAAGCCGATCATGCGGGTCTCCCGAGTTGCCGGCATGGTGATCGAGGTGCTGGGGAGGGGCAATCCTGTCAGATGTCGCAGGTCATGACGCCGCAGAGGCTATTGCCAGTAAGCCGTTCTGCACGTATCGACAGTCCATACAGCCAAAGGCGCTGGATGCGGCTCCCATCTCCTGGCGGCCGGTGCAGCAGGGGAGCCTCATGCCGACGACGAAGACTTGGGCCGTTCATCTCCTTACGGCGAGCGGTGCCGGATTCGCGATGCTGGCGGCGCTTGCCGTCCTGCGCGGCGCATGGGTCGAGGTTTTCATCTGGCTCGGAGCGGCGCTGTTCGTCGATGCCGTCGACGGCCCGCTGGCGCGCGGCTTTCGCGTTGGCGAGCGGGTGCCGTGGTTCGATGGCGCGATCCTCGACATGGTGATCGACTACACGACCTATGTCTTCATTCCCGCCCTGATCCTGGCGCGTTCGGACCTGATGCCGCCTTCGCTGGCGGCGCCCGCCGGCATTCTCGTTGCCGTCATCGGCGCGTTGTATTTCGCGGATACGCGGATGAAGACGCGCGAATATGGCTTCCGCGGCTTTCCGGCGGTGTGGAACATGGTGGTGTTCGTGCTGATGGTGTTCGCGCCATCGCCGATCTTTTCCGTGGTTGTCATCGTGGCGCTGGCGGCGCTGACCTTCTCGCCGGTCGAATTCGTCCACCCGGTCCGGGTGAAGCGGCTGCGGCCGCTGACGCTCCTGGTGACGCTGGCCTGGTCGGTCTTTTCCCTGCTCGCGGTCTTTGCCCAGCTCCGGCCGAACCCGCTCGTGCTGGCGGGTCTGGGGCTCACGACCATCTATCTGACCTTTATCGGCGCGGTGCTGCAGGCCACGCGCTTCCGCCTGCCCCAGAAAACCTAACCAAGGCGCCGCGCCAGATGAACGTCGATCTCCTCTTCCAGCCGGCCGCATGGGCCAGTTTCCTGACCCTTTCCGTCATGGAAATCGTCCTCGGCATCGACAACATCGTCTTCATCTCGGTCCTCGTCGCGCGGTTGCCGGCACATCAGGCCAAGCGCGCCCGCCAGATCGGCCTTGGGCTGGCGCTGGTGTTCCGCATCCTGCTGCTGATGGTGCTGGCCTATCTCGTCGGCCTGACCCAGCCTGTCTTCACCCTGTTCGACCACCCCTTCTCATGGCGCGACCTGATCCTGCTCGCCGGTGGCCTGTTCCTTGTCTACAAGGCGACGCACGAGATCCATAAGGGCGTCGAGGGCGAGGGGGACGGCGCGTCCGGCCCGATCACGGCCGGTTTCGCCGCCATCGTCTCGCAGATCATCGTCATCGACATCGTCTTCTCGGTCGATTCGATCATCACCGCGATCGGCATGGCGGAGCATCTCGAGATCATGATCGCAGCGGTCATCGTCGCGATGATCGTCATGTACATCGCTTCCGGCCCGATCTCGCACTTCATCGAGCACCACCCGACCACCAAGATGCTGGCCCTGGCCTTCCTGCTGATGATCGGCGCGGCGCTCATCGCCGATGGCATCGGCTTCCACATCCCGCGCAGCTACCTCTACGCGGCGATGGCCTTTTCCACCCTGGTGGAGGTTCTCAACGTGGTTGCGCAGCGAAACCGCAAGAAGACGTCCTGACAGGGCGTTTTTGTCCGGATCCGGCCGATTGAATCGGTTCTAGAATCGGTTGCATGGGGTAGGGGGCGCCTGTACAAGGGATTTCCCCCTTTTGGCGGGCGTATACGCCCGGATGGCGCATCCATCCACGCGGTCCCGGCTGCGTCCACCACCCAGCAACGACAGAGTCCGGAATGGGCCTTTCCTTCGCGTCCGCTCGCCTCATCATGGCGCTGTTCTTCTTCTATTCCAGCTCGATGGCGAACTGGCTGATCCGTATTCCGGACGTCCAGCACAAGCTCGGAATGGACCCGGCGACCCTGGCGATCTGCCTGCTCGGCGTCCCGATCGGTCTCGTCACCTCGATGGCGTTCTCCGGCGCCGTCGTCGAATGGCTCGGGCCGCGCCGCGCGATCAAGATCGGCTTCCCGCTGCTGCTCGTGCCGTTGCTGCTGCCGGGCTTCGCGCCCACGCCGACGCTGC
Organism: Kaistia defluvii; assembly: GCF_026343955.1. Taxonomy (GTDB): domain Bacteria; phylum Pseudomonadota; class Alphaproteobacteria; order Rhizobiales; family Kaistiaceae; genus Kaistia; species Kaistia defluvii. Next base: position 49,957 of record NZ_JAPKNI010000007.1, on the reverse strand, counting down.
TGTTCTTCGCGCTCGTCCTGGTCGGTCTCGGCATGGGCCCGCTGGAGGTCGCTCTCAACGTCACGGCGGACCGGATCGGCCGCACCATCGGCCGCACGGTCATGTCGCGCTGCCATGCTTTCTGGAGCTTCGGCCTGATGGGCGGCAGCATCACGGGATCGCTCGCAGCCACCTACAACCTGCCGCCCGAGATCCACATGATCGTGGTCGTGGTCTGCGTGTTCGTGATCGGCGAGGCGCTGGCGTCGCGCCTGCCACATATCGAGACGGCCGAGGACGACGCGCCGAAGGTCAAGACATCCTCCTTCGTTCTGCCTTCGCCGAAGATCGTGCTGCTCTGCCTGTTCGCCTTCGGCATGCTGCTGGTCGAAGGCGGGATCATCGACTGGAGCGCCATCTATCTGCGCGACGTCTTCGGCGCCACGCCGCCGACGACGGGCTATGCGCTGACCGCCTTCAGCCTGGTGATGGCGTTTGGCCGCCTGGTAGGCGACTGGCTCTCCATGCGCTATGGCGCGATGCAGATGGCCCGCGTCTGCTGCACGGTGGCGCTGGTCGGCCTGCTGGTCATGGTGTTCGCGATCAACCCGTTCATGGTGATCGTCGGCGCGGCCGCGACCGGATTCGGCGTTTCGATCGTCTTCCCGCTCGCCGTCACGGCGGCGGCCTCGCGCGAGGGCCCGCCCGCCGTCAACGTCGCGGCGCTGTCGCTGCTCTCCTTCTCGGGATTCCTGCTCGGGCCACCCATGGTCGGCTTCGTCGCCCAGGTCGGCGGCTATCGGATGGGCATGGCGACCCTGCTGCTTGCGACCCTGATGAGCCTGCTTCTCTCCGGCGAAGTGCGGCCGCGCAAGCCCGCCAGCACGCGGATCCCGGCCAAGGATGGCGCCCGCGACACCGCCGCCGAGTCGGTATAGCCTGGGCGGAAGAGGCCGGCCGCAGCGCCGGCCTCCTTCATTCCACGCCCGTGCGCCCCGCCTGTTGGACGTCCGCGCGGGGTATAGCAGAGAGCAGGAGACGGTCATGGTCGAGGCGATCGAGGTTCACGCCATCCGGGTTCATTCGCATGGCGGACCGGAGGTGCTTTCCTTCGACAAGGTCGAGGTCGGCGCCCCCGGACCGGGCCAGGTACGCCTTCGCCACACGGCCATCGGCCTCAATTTCGTCGATACCTATTTCCGCACCGGCCTCTATCCGGCGCCCGGTCCGTTCCCCTTCGTGCTCGGCAGCGAGGGCGTCGGTGTCGTCGAGGCGGTCGGCGAGGGCGTCGCCGAGTTCAAGGTCGGTGACCGCGTCGGCTATGCCGATCCGATGGGCTCCTATGCCGAGGCGCGCCTGTCGCCGGCGGCCCGGCTGATCCACATCCCCGATGGCATCAGCGACGAGATCGCCGCCTCGTCGATGCTGAAGGGCATGACCGCACGCTACCTTCTGCGCGAGACGTTCAAGGTCGGCCCCGCCCACACCATCCTCTATCACGCGGCCGCCGGCGGCGTCGGCCAGATCGCCACGCAGTGGGCCAAGGCGCTGGGCGCCACCGTGATCGGCACGGTCGGCTCGGAGGAAAAGGCGGCAATCGCCCGCAAGCTCGGCTGCGACCATGTCATCAACTACCGCACAGAGAATTTCGTCGAACGCGTCGCGGAGATCACCGGCGGCGCCAAGGTCGACGTCGTCTACGACTCGGTCGGCAAGGACACGTTCCCGGCCTCGCTCGACTGCCTGAAGCGGCGCGGGATGTGGGTTTCATTCGGCAACGCCTCCGGCGCGGTGCCGCCCTTCTCGATCGGCATCCTGAACCAGAAGGGCTCGCTGTTCGCGACGCGCCCGTCGCTGGGCGGCTATGTCGCGGAGCGGAGCGAACTGGTCGAGACGGCGAAGGATCTGTTCGACGTCATCCTGTCGGGCAAGGTCGTCGTGGCGGAACCGCAGACCTACAGGCTCGCCGACGCCGCCGAAGCCCAGCGCGCGCTGGAAGGTCGGCAGACGACAGGCTCGGTGGTGCTGATTCCGTAGGGCGGGATTTTCGCATCCGGCTTCGTCGACCCCTAAACGGATATGTTCGTGCCTCCTCCGCCGTCATCCCGGAGGGAGAGGGTTTACGGCCTCGCCGCGACTGGCTCTTCGGACTGACGCTCTGTCCGGAGCGTTCCCTAAACCCTCACCCGGAGCTTCGCTCCGACCTCTCCCTCAGGGAGAGGTGAGTGCCTGTCCTGCAGGGACGAGCTCTGCCCCTGCCCAAACCCTTTCAAGACAGCCCGTCACGCGCCGCGAAGTGGCTGCTGGCGAGGTTGAAGAAGGCGGCGGGGGCGTAGCGCAGGTCGCCGCCTTTGCGGATCACCATGCCGAACCGGTTGAGCGGCAGGCCCTTGTCGGCGATCGGCCGGAACACGACCTCGCCGCTGGCCAGCTCCCGCTCGATGCCGAGCGGCGTCATGAAGGACAGGTAGCGACCGGTCTTGGCCAGTTCGAACAGCATGCGGATCGAGTTCACTTCGACGAAGGAGCGCCCGCGCGACGCGTCCTGGGTGAGAAAGGGCTCGATCACCTCGCGGATCGACAATCCATGCCGCGGCACCGCGAAGGCGTGGGAAAAGCAGGTGGCAAAGCTCGGCCGCATCTCGCCCGCGAGCGGGTGATCGGCCCGCATCACCGCTCCGATCGGCAGGTCACGCCGGATCGCAATCTCGATGCCCCGATGCTGCGCCGCCAGAAAGGTGAAGCCGATATCGACCTCGGAATCCACGACCATGGCGATCGCCTCCTGCGCCGAAGCCATGCGGATATCGACATGAAGGCTCGGATATTGCGCGCTGAAATCCGCGACGATCCCTGGTAGGATGGTCAATCCGACGCTCTCGACCGTGGCGATGCGGACGGTACCGGTCTTGAGCCCGGCCAGCAGGCTCAGCTGCGACACTGCCGCCTCGAGCGGAGCCGCGAGCTGCCGGGAGTGGCGGTAGAGGATCTCGCCCGCCGGCGTCAGGCGCAGCCGGCGCGACTCGCGGACAAAGAGGGCCATTTCCAGCGTCTGCTCGAGATGGCCGATCTGCCGCGCCACGGCCGAGGAGGCCACGTTCAGCCGGCGCGCGGTTTCGCGCATCGACAGGGTCTCGGCGACCATCGTGAAGTAGATCAGCGAGGGCGTATGAAACAGCCGCGCCAGGCTGGCGGGCGAGAGGGTGTTCTTGTTGTCAAAGACCATCCGCGCCACCTTGCCATCCCTGCAATTGCTGCCTTTTCGGCAGCACCTTGCGCTTCAACTGGCAGTATCATGGACATTGGAGGCGTTCTAGCATGATGATGGGGGATGGCCGCAGGATTGCGTTGCAGTCATCGCCTGCCGCATTAGGATGCACCAAATGATCAAAAATTCCATTTGATCAAACCTTAGGCATCTCTCTATCTTCGTCCGAACCGGACGCGCGAGAAGCATTGGATACGGACCGAAATGGGTCGCCTCACCACACATGTTCTCGATACCGCTGCTGGCCGGCCCGCCGCGGGCCTGAAAATTGACCTCTACAGGCTCGGGGCCGATCCGATCCTGTTGAAGACGGTCACGACCAATGCCGACGGCCGGGTCGATGGTGGGCCGCTGCTCGAGGGCCCGGCGCTGGAGGAGGGCAGCTACGAGCTCGTCTTCCATGCCGGGGATTATCTCCGGGGCGTGGACGAGACCCTGCCGGCCACGCTATTTCTCGACGTGATCCCGATCCGCTTCGGCATCGCCTCGGCAGACGAGCATTATCATGTGCCGCTGCTGATCTCGCCTTACGGCTATTCGACCTATCGGGGCAGCTGAGCAGCATGCGCGAGACCGTTCGTTTTCTCCGCCGCGGCAAGATCGTCGAGGTCGCCAATGTCGATCCGATGATGACGCTGCTCGATCATCTGCGCCTGACCGAAGGGGCGACGGGAACCAAGGAAGGCTGCGGCGAGGGCGACTGCGGCGCCTGCACCGTCGCGATCGGCCGCCCGCGCAACGGCAAGGTCGTCTACGAGCCGGTCAATGCCTGCATCCAGCTGCTCGGCATGGTCGACGGCGCCGAGATCGTCGCGGTCGAGGATCTGGCGGAAGGGGACCAGCTCCATCCCGTCCAGGCGGCGATGGTCGAGAAGCACGGCTCGCAATGCGGCTTCTGCACACCCGGCTTCGTGATGAGCATCTTCGCGCTCTACCAGGGCACGGAAGGTGCAGTGGGTCGCGACCAGATCAACGATACCATCGCCGGCAATCTCTGCCGCTGCACCGGCTACCGGCCCATCGTCGAGGCGGCGCTTGCCGCCTGCGCCACCCCGCGCGACGACAGGTTCCGCAAGGCGGCCGAGGATACGGCCGGGATCCTGAACTTCATCGCCGACGACAGCGACATCTTCATCGGCAATGACGAGCGCTTCTTCGCCGCGCCCGCCTCGGTGGATGGACTGGCCGCGCTCTACGCGCAGCATCCCGATGCGACGATTGTCGCCGGCGCCACCGATGTAGGCCTCTGGATCACCAAGCAGCTGCGCGACCTGCCCAAGATCATCCATCTCGGCCGGGTCAGGGGACTGGACGGCGTCGAGGATACCGGCCGCGAGGTCCTGATCGGCGCGGCCGCGACCTATGCCAGCGTCGAGCCCTACATGCAGGCGATCGACCCCGACCTCGGCGAACTCTTCCGCCGCATCGGCTCGAAGCAGGTGCGCGCGCGCGGAACGGTCGGCGGCAATGTCGCCAATGGCTCTCCGATCGGCGATACGCCACCGGCGCTTATCGTGCTTGGCGCGACGATGGAACTGCGCCGCCGCGATCGCTCGCGCATCCTGCCCGTCGAGGATTTCTACATCGAATATGGCAAGCAGAACCGGGCGTCGGGCGAGTTCGTCACCGGCCTGTTGGTGCCGAAGCTGCGGCCGGACCAGATATTCCGCTGCTACAAGGTGACCAAGCGCTTCGACCAGGACATCTCCTCGGTCATGGGCGCCTTCCGGTTCACCATCAATCCGGAAGGGATCATCACCGAGGCGCGCATCGCCTATGGGGGCATGGCCGGAACGCCGAAACGGGCCAAGGGCGCGGAATCGGCGCTGCATGGCGCCGGCATTCGCGACACCGCTGCCTGGGCCCGGGCGTTCGAGGCGTTGCGGTCAGATTTCACGCCGCTCGACGATCATCGCGCCAGCGCCAGCTACCGGGCCGAGACGGCGCATGCGCTGCTCGGCAAGGCCTTGATCGAGGCCGCCGGAACACCGACCTCGCGCACCCGTCTGGTCGGACGGCGGGAGGGCTTTGTCCATGCCGCTGAATAGCAGGATTTCGCCCGTGACCACCGATGCAGACCTCGCCGTCATCCGCAAGCCGCTGCCGCATGACAGCGCGCCGCGCCATGTGACCGGCGCCGCCGCCTATATCGACGACATCCGCGAGCCGGCCGGCACGCTGCATGTCGCGCCCGGCTACGCGCCGATCGCGAAGGGACGGATCACCGGCCTCGACCTCGACGCCGTGCGCGCCTTTCCCGGCGTCGTCGCGGTGCTGACGGCAGCCGACATTCCCGGCGTCAACGACGTCAGCCCCAAGCTGATCGGCGACGATCCGACCCTTGCCGTCGACGAAATCCGCTTCCACGGGCAGGTCGTGTTCGTCGTGGTGGCGAAGACGCGCGATATCGCGCGCCGCGCCGCCAAGAAGGCGAAGATCACGACCGTTGCCGAGGCGCCGGCGATCGATCTCGCCGACACGACCGATACCGTCCTGCCGGAATATGCCTTTGGCCGCGGCGATGTCGAGGCGGGCCTTGCCGCTTCGCCGCTCAAGCTGGAGGCGAGCTTCCGCATCGGCGGGCAGGAGCATTTCTATCTCGAAGGCCAGGTCGCGTTTGCCGTGCCGGGCGAGGCGGGCGAGATGTTCGTCTATTCCTCGACCCAGCACCCGAGCGAGGTCCAGCACCTCGTCGCCCATGCGCTGCACATGCCGTCGAGCGCCGTCACGGTCGAGATCCGCCGCATGGGCGGCGGGTTCGGCGGCAAGGAGAGCCAGGCCTCGCAATGGGCCGTTCTGGCGGCGCTCGCTGCACACAAGACCGGGCGTCCCTGCAAGATGCGGCTCGACCGCGACGACGACATGATCATGACCGGCAAGCGGCACGACTTCCGCGTCGATTACCGTGTGGGCGCCAGCGCCGAGGGGCTGCTGGAAACGGTCGATGTCGCGCTCAATGCGCGCTGCGGCCATTCCGAGGACCTTTCCATGGGCGTCGTCGACCGGACGATGTTCCACTCGGACAATTCGTATTTCTATCCGACCTGCCGGGTTCTCACCCGCAGGATGCGGACCAATACCGTCTCCAACACCGCCTTCCGCGGTTTCGGCGGCCCGCAGGGCATGACCTTTGCCGAGCGGATGATGGATCATGTCGCCTATACGCTCGGCAAGGATCCGCTCGAGATCCGCAAGCTGAACTTCTATCAGGGCGACCGCGACCACACGCCCTATGGCATGAAGGTCGAGGACAATCTGCTGCAGCCGCTGGTGGCGCAGCTGGAGGCGAGCTCGGACTACTGGGCGCGGCGCGAGGAAATCACCGCCTTCAACGCCGAGAGTCGCATCCTGAAGAAGGGCCTGGCGCTGACGCCGGTGAAGTTCGGCATCTCCTTCACGCTGATGATGCTGAACCAGGCCGGCGCCCTGCTGCACCTCTATCGCGACGGTTCGCTCAACCTGAACCATGGCGGCACCGAGATGGGGCAGGGGCTGTTCCTCAAGGTGGCGCAGGTCGTGGCCGAGGAATTCGGCGTCGACATGGGCAAGGTCGCGATCACGGCGACGCGGACCGACAAGGTGCCCAACACCTCGCCGACCGCTGCCTCCTCCGGCACCGACCTTAACGCCATGGCGGCGCTCAACGCCTGCAACATCATCAAGGACCGGCTCTACGCCTTCATCGAGGAAAAGTGGCAGGTCCGCCGCGGCCAGGTTTCGTTCCGCGACAACCAGGTGATCATCGGCAACCACGTCATGAGCCTGGCGGAGCTTGCCAACGCCGCCTATGTCGAGCGCGTCCAGCTTTCGGCCTCGGGCTTCTACAAGACGCCGAAGATCGCCTGGAACCGCGACAAGGCCGAGGGACGGCCGTTCTTCTATTTCGCCTATGGCGCGTCCTGCTCGGAAGTCACCATCGACACCATGACCGGCGAGATGAAGGTCGACCGGGTCGACGTGCTGCACGATGTCGGCAAGTCTCTCAATCCGGCGATCGACATCGGCCAGATCGAGGGTGGCTTCGTCCAGGGCATGGGCTGGCTGACGACGGAGGAACTGGTCTGGGACAAGCAGGGCCGCCTGCGCACGCATGCGCCCTCGACCTACAAGATCCCCGCCGCGTCGGATATTCCCGAGCACTTCCGGGTCGAACTTTTCCAGTCGGAAGGACCGCGCGAAGACACCATATTCAAGTCGAAGGCCGTCGGCGAACCGCCGCTGATGCTCGGCATTTCGGTGTTCTGCGCGATCAACAATGCGATCGCCAGCCTGAAACCGGGCGTCATGCCCGCCCTCGACGCCCCGGCCACGCCGGAAGCGATCATGCGGGCGGTGCGCGGCATGGCGGCCGCTTGATGAGGGCAGGATAGATCATGTTGGTCTGGCAGCGTCTCCTCCAAGCGATCGATCGTCAGGGCAAGGCCGCCATGGCGACGATCGTGGAGACGCGCGGATCGGCGCCGCGCGAGGCGGGGGCGCGCATCGTCGTGCTGCCGGACGCCAGCTTCTTCGGCACGATCGGCGGCGGCACGCTGGAATGGCGCGTCATCGCCGACCTGCAGGCCGCGCTAGCCCGACCCACCCCGCATTTCTACGCCAGCCAGCGCGTCGCGCTCGGGCCGGAGCTCGGCCAATGCTGCGGCGGGCGCGTCGACCTGGCCCTCGAAGTGTTCGACCGCTCGCGCCGGGCCGAGATCGAGGCGCTGGCCCAGGCGGAGGCGGCGGGACTCTTCCGTACCCGCGCCACGCAGCAATCAGACGGCAAGCTGCATCGCACGATCGATCCTGCCAGCCGTCTTCCCATCGGCTCGGCGCGTGTCGATCACGGCGTGGTGGAAGAGGGCTTTGGCGACGACAGCCGCGTCCTCTATCTCTTCGGGGCAGGGCATGTCGGCCGCGCCTTGGTGATGGCGCTGGCGCCGCTGCCGTTCCGGATCGTCTGGGTCGACCCTCGGCCCGATGCCTTTCCACAATATGTTCCGGCCAATGTGCGCTGCGAACCGGCACAGGATACGCCGACGGCGCTCGATGGCGCGCCGCATGGCAGCTTCGTGCTGGTGATGTCGCACAGCCATGCGCTCGACCTCGCCATCGTCGCGCGAGCCTTGAAGGACCAGCGTTTTGCCTATGTCGGGCTGATCGGCAGCGAGACCAAGCGGGCCCGCTTCTCGCATCAGCTCGAGCGCGCCGGGCTGGCGAAGGACGACATCGAACGGCTGATTTCGCCGATCGGCGTCCCCGGCATCAAATCGAAGCTCCCCGCGGCTATTGCGGCATCCGTCGCTGCCGATCTACTTGTACGCGACGAAGCCTTGCGGCATGTGCATGCGCTGGGAACGACGGAGCCCGCCGATCCATCGGCGCTGGCAGTGGGGGGACGCTGACGTGGAGGTCATTCTGGCAGGCGCCGAGACGCCAGCGCAGAGCCGGCAGCGCCCGGACAGCCCGCCGCTGCTGCATGCGACCGGCATCACCAAGATGTTCGGCGCCTTCAAGGCCAATGACGGCATCGACCTTGCGATCCGCCCCGGCGAGATCCATGCGCTGCTGGGCGAGAACGGCGCCGGCAAGTCGACGCTGGTCAAGATCCTCTATGGTGTGCTGCAGCCGACCGAGGGCCGCATCCTCTGGAAGGGCCAGCCGGTCGGCATTCCGAGCCCCTCCGCCGCGCGAAAGCTCGGCATCGGCATGGTGTTCCAGCATTTCTCGCTGTTCGAGGCGCTGACCGTCGTCGAGAACATCGCGCTGGCGCTTTCCGACCGGAAAAGCCGCTCGGCCCTAGCGCGCGAAATCGAGCAGATCTCCGTCGAATACGGCCTGCCGCTGAACCCTTCCTCCGTCGTGGCCGATCTTTCGGTCGGCGAGCGGCAGCGGGTCGAGATCGTGCGCTGCCTGCTGCAGAACCCCGAACTGATCATCATGGACGAGCCGACCTCGGTGCTGACGCCGCAGGAGGCCGATGACCTGTTCGTCACGCTCGACAAGCTGACGGCGCGCGGCTGCGCCGTGCTCTACATCAGCCATCGGCTGGAAGAAGTGAAGCGCATCTGCCACCACGCGACGATCCTGCGCCACGGCAAGGTCGTTTCCGAATGCGATCCGCAGAAGGAGACGGCGGCGAAGCTCGCGACCATGATGGTCGGTGTCGAGGTGCGCAAGCTTTCCTCCGACCTGCCGCCGCCGCAGAACACGCGCACCCGTCTTTCCGTCACCGACCTTTCGCTGCCGCAGCCGCATCCCTTCGCCGTCGCGCTCAGCCATATTTCGCTGGAGGTCAAGGCCGGTGAAGTGATGGGGATCGCCGGGATCGCCGGCAACGGGCAGGGCGAACTGTTCGACGCCCTTTCCGGCGAGCGAACCTGCGACCGCGCCGCGTCGGTGTCGATCGACGGCAAGCCCTGCGGCAATAGCGGCGTGACCGCGCGCCGCCGGCTTGGCGCCGCCTTCGTGCCGGAAGAGCGCCTCGGCCACGGTGCCGTGCCGCGCATGCGGCTTTCCGACAATGTGCTTTTGACCCGCCATTCCACCGGCGATCACCTGCTGCGCGCCGGTGTTCTCGATACCGACGCGGCCCGGCAACTGGCCGACCGCATCAGCCGCTCCTTCGATGTCCGCAAGGGCACGCCGGACCCGGAAGCGGGCTCGCTTTCCGGCGGCAATCTGCAGAAATTCGTCGTCGGGCGCGAGATCGACCGCCAGCCCGGCGTGCTGGTCGTCAGCCAGCCGACCTGGGGCGTCGATGCCGGCGCCGCCGCGATCATCCGCCAGGCGCTGATCGACCTTGCCCGTTCCGGCTCCGCCATTCTGGTGATCAGCCAGGATCTCGACGAGGTTCTGGAAATCGCCGACCACGTCGCGGTGATCTCCAAGGGACATCTTTCGCCCTCGCGGCCGACCTCCGGGTTGACGCGCGAGGAAATCGGCCTGCTGATGGGCGGTATGGGCGAGCCGCTGACGGCCGACCGGGGGGCACTACATGCGGGTTGAACTGGTCCGGCGTGGCGAGCGTTCCGCCGCCATGGCCTATCTGTCGCCATTGCTGGCGCTGCTGCTGACGCTGATCGGCGGGGCGCTGATCGTGATCGTCTGGCGGCTGTCGACGGTCGACCTGTCGAACCCGGCATCGGGCGGCTTCTTCGGCGCGTTGCAACAGGGCTTCGTCGATTACGGCCGCTTCCTCTATGTCTTCTTCATCGAGCCGCTGACCGAGCTCTGGTCGCTCGAGGAACTGGTCGCCAAGGCCACGCCGATCATCCTCGTCGCGATCGGCCTGTCGCTCTGCTACCTCTCGAACACCTGGAACATCGGCGCCGAAGGCCAGATCGCCGTGGGCGCGATCACCGGCTCGTTCCTGCCAATCTTCTTCCCCGACTGGCACGGCCCCTTCATGCTGCCGGCCATGCTTGTTCTCGGCATGCTGGGTGGCATGGCCTATGCCGCGATCCCGGCGCTGCTCAAGATCCGCTTCGGCACCAACGAGATCCTGACCAGCCTGATGCTGGTCTATGTGGCGCAGCTCTTTCTCGACTATCTGGCGCGCGGACCGTGGCGTAACCCGGAAGGCCACAATTTCCCGGATAGCCGTGCCTTCGACGGCGGCCAGGTGCTGCCGACGCTGTTCGACACCAACATCCGGATCAGCCTGATCTTCGTCTTCATCGCGGCCTTCGCCGCCTGGTTCCTGATGCGCTGGACCAAGATGGGCTTCCAGATCAAGGTGCTGGGCCAGGCGCCGCGGGCAGGGGCCTTTGCCGGCTTCAGCCAGAACCGCATGGTGCTGCTGACCTTCCTGATCTCGGGCGCGCTGGCGGGCCTTGCCGGCATCTGCGAGGTCGCCGGCCCGGTCGGCCAGCTTCGCACGTCGGTTTCTCCCGGCTACGGCTTCACGGCGATCATCGTTGCCTTCCTGGGACGGCTGAACCCGATCGGCGCGATCTTTGCCGGCTTCCTGCTGGCGCTCTCCTATCTCGGTGGCGAGGGCGCGCAGATCGCGCTCGGCATGTCCGACCAGACGACGCGGGTGTTCCAGGGCATGCTGCTGTTCTTCGTGCTGGCCTGCGACAGCTTCATCTTCTACCGGCTGCAGATCGTTCGAACCCCGACCCTCCAGACCGGCACGGTGACGTCATGACCGGGCTCATGCTGGAAGGCATCCTGCTCACCATCATCACCGCCGCGACGCCGCTGCTGTTCGCCTCGATCGGCGAACTGGTGACGGAACGCTCGGGCGTGCTCAATCTCGGCGTCGAAGGCATGATGGCGATGGGCGCCGTCATCGGCTTCGCCGTGGCGCATTCGACCGGCAACATCGCGCTCGGCGTTGTCGGCGCGATCCTCGCCGGCATGGCGATGGCGGCGCTGTTCGGCGTGGTGACGCTGATCTTCGTTGCCAACCAGGTGGCGTCGGGACTGGCGCTGACCCTGTTCGGGCTCGGCCTTTCCGGGCTGATCGGCGACGCCTTCGTCGGCGTGCCGGGTGCGGGACTGGCGCGCGTCTCGATCCCCGGGCTCAGCGACCTGCCGGTCGTCGGCCTGCTGTTCCGGCTCGATCCGCTCACCTATCTCGCCGTCGCGATCACCATCGCGGTGTCGTGGTTCCTGTTCCGCATGCGCGGCGGACTGGTCCTGCGCGCCGTCGGCGACAGCCATGTCTCGGCGCACGCGCTGGGCTATAGCGTCATCCGCGTCCGCTTCATGGCGGTGCTGTTCGGCGGCGCCTGCTCGGGCCTCGCGGGAGCCTATCTCTCGCTCGTCTACACGCCGCAATGGACGCAGGCGATGACGGCGGGGCGCGGCTGGATCGCGCTGGCGCTTGTCGTGTTCGGCACCTGGCTGCCGGGACGCGTCGCGATCGGCGCTTTGCTGTTCGGTGGCGTCAGCATCCTGCAGCTGCATGCCCAGGCGCTCGGCGTCGGCGTGCCGTCGCAGTTCCTGTCGGCGCTGCCCTATCTCACCACCGTCATCGTGCTGGTGATCATTTCGCGCAACCGCGCGCTCGTCCGGGCCAATACGCCGGCAGCGCTCGGCCAATCTTTCGTTCCCGACCGCTAGGGAACGCTTGTCCGGGACATGCCGCAGCGATCCGCGGTGAAATCCTGAATGGAGTGGATCGCAAATGGTGAAGGCCAGAGGGAAGCAGGCAATGAAGAAAATTCTCGCCACCGCGACGGCAATCGTCGCACTCGCCGTCGGCATCGGCTCCGCCAATGCGGCCGACAAGCTGAAGGCATGCTGGATGTATGTCGGCCCGCACAATGACGGCGGCTACAGCGAAGGCCACGATGTCGGCCGCCAGATGGTCCAGAAGGAACTCGGCGACAAGGTCGAGACCTCCTATGTCGAAAGCATCGCCGAAGGCCCGGACGCCGAGCGCGCGCTCGAGCGCCTCGCCCGCTCCGGCTGCGAGATCATCTTCTCGACCTCGTTCGGCTTCATGGACCCGACCATCAAGGTCGCCGCCAAGTTCCCGAAGGTGAAGTTCGAGCACGCCACCGGCTTCAAGACCGCGCCGAATGTCGGCACCTACAATGCGCGCTTCTATGAAGGCCGCTACATCGCCGGCCAGATCGCGGCCAAGCAGTCGAAGTCCGGCGTCGCCGGCTACATCGTCTCCTTCCCGATCCCCGAAGTCGTGATGGGCATCAACTCCTTCATGCTCGGCGCGCAGTCGATCAACCCCGACTTCAAGCTGAAGATCGTCTGGGTCAATTCGTGGTTCGACCCCGCCAAGGAAGCCGACGCCGCCAAGGCGCTGTTCGACCAGGGCGCCGACATCATCACCCAGCACACCGACTCGCCGGCGCCGCTGCAGATCGCCCAGGAGCGCGGCCTGCATGGCTTCGGCCAGGCGCACAACATGTACGACTTCGCGCCCAAGGCGCAGTACACGGCCATCATCGACACCTGGGGCCCGTATTACGTGAAGCGCGTCAACGCGGTTCTCGACGGCACATGGAAGGCCGAGCAGATCTGGGACGGCCTGAAGGACGGCATCCTGCATATGGCTGACTACACCAACCTGCCGGATGATGTCGTGGCCTCGGCGAAGGACACCCAGGCCAAGATCGAAGCGGGCACGCTGCATCCCTTCAAGGGCCCGATCTTCAAGCAGGACGGCACCGAAGTGATCGGCGAGGGCAAGACGCTGGACGACGGCACGCTGCTCAGCATGAACTGGTATGTGAAGGGCATCGACGACAAGCTGCCGCAGTAAGCGGCCGCGATATTTCCGGACGCGGCCAGCCGGCCGCGTCCGGGAGTTCTCTACCGGCAGCGAGCCCCTTCCAGCCGCAGCCCGGACCCCGTTCCGGGAGAACGCCCGGAAGGCGCCTTCTCGGAACCGGCACCTGCGCGCCCACGCGCAACCGGCACCTCAACGAGACCGAACCCCGCCCAATGTCCGCATTCGTCGTCGATTGGCTGAACCTCCTGATCCGCTGGGCCCACATGATCGTAGGCATCGGCTGGATCGGCACGTCCTTCTATTTCATCGGGCTCGATCTCTCGCTGAAGAAGCGCGAGCAGATGAAGGAGGGCGTCTATGGCACGGCCTGGGAAGTGCATGGCGGCGGCTTCTATCACGTCGAGAAGTACCTGGTCGCGCCGCCGGCGCTGCCGTCCGACCTGATCTGGTTCAAGTGGGAGGCCTATCTCACCTGGGTGACGGGCTTCCTGCTGCTGACGGTCCAGTATTACTGGAACGCCAACACCTTCCTGATCGACAAGTCGATCCTGCCGATGCTGCCCTCGCAGGCGATCGTGATTTCGATCCTGTCGCTCGCCGGGGGCTGGGTCATCTACGACCAACTCTGCAAGTCGATCATCGGCCGCTACACGCCGCTGCTCGCGGTCTGCCTGTTCGGGCTGATCGTCGGCGCGGCCTACATGTTCACCCATGTCTATTCCGGCCGTGGCGCGCTGATCCATGTCGGCGCCTTCATCGGCACGATCATGGCGGTCAACGTCTTCGGCGTGATCATCCCGAACCAGAAGAAGATCGTCGCCTCCCTGCTGAAGCACGAGAAGCCGGACCCGCGCCTCGGCGCCATCGGCAAGCAGCGCTCGGTGCACAACAACTACCTGACGCTGCCCGTGCTGCTGATGATGGTTTCCAACCATTATCCGATGCTCTCCAGCCATCCGCAAAGCTGGATCCTCGTCGCCTTCGTGCTGCTGCTCGGCGGCTCCATCCGCCATTTCCTCAACCGGCACGAGGCGCATGATCCGTTCCGCAAGTTCGCCTGGACGATTCCCGCCGCGGCGGTGGCCTTCGGCGTGCTGCTGGTGATGACGGCGCCGCGCCCGGTCGAGATCGATCCGGGCCTGACGGTGTCGGATGCCGACGTCCTGGCGCTGACGGCCAAGCATTGCGCCATGTGCCATGCCGCCAAGCCGACGCATGACGGCTTCGACGCCCCGCCCAAGGGCGTGATCCTGACCTCGACGGATCAGCTTGCCGCGCATAAGGAGCAGGTCATGGCCCAGGCCGTGAACGGCACCGCCATGCCGCTCGGCAATGAACACGGCATGACGGCGGAAGACCGCAAGAGGCTTGGCGCGTGGCTGCAAAGCCATTAGACAAGCGCTACCCTTTTCCTGAAACCGGGATGAAATGTCGACCCAAACGCTGACGCTCGCCGCGGTCAACCGCATGGATGCAGATGCCTTCGTGGCGAGCTTTGGCGATATCGCCGAACACTCGCCCTGGGTGGCGACGGTGGCGGAGGGGGCAAGGCCCTATTCCGACCGGGCGGCGATGGTGGCCGCCTTCGCCGAAGCGGTCGCCGCGGCGGAGCCCGATGCGCAGCTGGCGCTTCTGCGCGAGCATCCGGACCTTGCCGGCCGCGCCGCGATCGCCGGCGAGTTGGCGCCCGAATCACGCAACGAGCAGGCCGGCGCGGGGCTCGACCGGATGAGCGCGGACGAATACGCCCGCTTCTCCCGCCTGAATGGCGCCTATCGCGAGCGGCACGGCATTCCCTTCATCCTCGCCGTCAAGGGCGCGACCAAGGACCAGGTGCTGGAAGCCTTCGAGGCGCGCCTCGACAACGCGATCGAGGTCGAGCGCGCCACCGCCCTGGCCCAGGTGCAGCGGATCATCCGCTTCCGCCTCGAGGACCGGGTCGCGTCATGACCCCGGTCGTCACCGCAAGAGCGCTGGGCGAAAAGGCGCAGCGCATGATCGACGCGCTGACTGCGATCTCCGCCAGTCCCGATCATTTGACCCGACTGTATCTGACGCCGGAGCACAAGCGCGCTGCCGAACTGGTTGGCGAATGGATGCGCGAGGCCGGCCTTTCGACGCGGCTCGACGCCGCCGGCACCATGCGCGGATCGATGCCGCCGGGACGGGCCGGGCGGAGCGGCAACAAGGCGCTGCTGATCGGCTCGCATATCGACACCGTCATCAATGCCGGCCGCTATGACGGCAATCTCGGCGTCGTCGTCGGGATATTGGCGGTGGAGACGCTGAAGGCGCGGGGCGTCACCCTGCCGTTCGGTATCGACATCCTGGCATTTGGCGACGAGGAGGGTGTGCGCTTCCCCGTGACGCTGACCACCTCCGCCGTGACGGCCGGCGTCTTCGATCCCAAGGCGCTCGACATCACCGACGATGCCGACATCACCCTGCGCGATGCGCTGATCGCCTTCGGCGGCGATCCGGCGCGCCTGAAGGAAGAGGCCTATCAGCGCCCCTCCGTCCTCGGCTATCTCGAGGTGCATATCGAGCAGGGACCGGTGCTGGAGCGCGCGCAGGAGCCGCTCGGCGTCGTCACCGCGATCGCCAGCCAGAGCCGCCATCGCATCCGCATCAAGGGCGAGGCGGGTCATGCCGGCACCGTGCCGATGACCATGCGCCACGATGCGCTGGCGGCGGCGGCGGAGATCATCCTGGCGATCGAGGCGATCGCGAAAAAAGACAAGAAGAACTCGCTCGTCGCGACCGTCGGCCATGTCGAGGTCATGCCGGGCGCTTCCAACGTCATCCCCGCCGATGTCCGCTTCTCGCTCGATGTCCGCGCCGCCAACGATCAGGCTAGGCAGGAAGCAGTCGAGGCGATCACGCTGGTCGCGCGAAAGGTCGACAAGACCCGCCATGTCGTGGTCGGCGTCGAGACCATGCTGGAAAAGCCGGTCGCGACCTGCGGCGCCCGGCTCCAGAAGGCGATCGGCAAGGCCGTCACGACCGTGCAGGGCGAACCGGCGCGCAGCCTGATGTCGGGCGCCGGGCATGACGGCCAGTCCATGGCGCATCTCGGCGAGTTCGGGATGATCTTCGTGCGCTGCCGGGCCGGCATCAGCCACAACCCTGCCGAATTCGTCACCATCGACGACATGGGCCTCGCGGTGGAGGCCCTGGTCGAGACCATCCTTGAACTGGCGCGACAGGAAGAACAGCCATGATCCGGGACGCCGTCGCCGCCAACTGGGAGCGCGAGGTCGCGTTCCTGAAGGCGATGATCCAGGTGCCGAGCGACAATCCGCCGGGAAACTGCGGCCCCCATGCCGAAGCGGCGGCGGCCGAACTGGAGGCGCTCGGCTTCACCGTCGAGCAGCACCCCGTGCCGGAGCCCTATGTGCGCCAGCACGGCATGAAGAGCGTCACCAACCTGATCGTCCGCAAGACTTTCGGCAGCGGGCAGGGGCCCGTCATCGCCCTTAACGCCCATGGCGACGTCGTCCCGCCCGGCGGCGGCTGGACCAGCGATCCCTATGGCGCCGAGGAACGCAACGGCGCGATCTACGGCCGGGGTGCGGCGGTGTCGAAATCCGACTTCGCGACCTATGCCTTCGCACTGCTGGCGCTGGAGCAATCGGCGAAACCGCTCGATGGCGGCGTCGAGCTTCATCTGACCTATGACGAGGAGACGGGCGGCTTCGTCGGTCCGCAATGGCTGCTGGCGCACGATCTCTCGAAGGCTACCCACGCCATTTCGGCCGGCTTCTCCTACGCGATCACCACGGCCCATAATGGCGCGCTGCATCTCGAAGTCGTTGTGCGCGGCCGCCAGGCGCATGCCGCGATGCCGTCTTCCGGCGTCGATGCGCTGGAGGCGGCGACGCCGATCCTCGCCGCCATCTATGCCGAGCGCCGGCGTCTGCTCGAGCGGGTTTCGACCGAGCGCGGCATCGGCTCGCCGCAGATCACCGTCGGTCTGATCTCGGGCGGTATCAACACCAATGTCGTGCCGGATCGGATCGCCTTCCGCATCGATCGGCGCCTGATCCCCGAAGAGCAGGGCGAGGCCGTCGAGGCGGAGTTGATCCGGCTGATCGAGGCGGCGGCGCCCGATATGGCCGGCGTCGAGGTCGAATGCCGCCGGATCATGCTGGCCGAGCCGCTGCGTCCGCTGCCGGGCGTCGGAAGGCTCGTCGAGGCCGTTCAGGGGCCGGCAAAGGCCGTGTTGGGTCTCTCGATCGAGGCGACCGGCGTGCCGCTCTATACCGACGCGCGCCACTATGCGGCCGCCGGCATTCCGACCATCCTCTATGGCGCCGGTCCGCGCTCGATCCTGGAGGCACGCGCGCATTCGACCGACGAGCACATTCAGCTGTCGGACCTGCGCGCCGCCACCGAGATCGTCGCCCTGGCGCTGGAAGACCTGCTGTCCGCGTGAGCAGCTTTCTCGCAACGCGCCGATGGAGAGGGTCTCGCATCACTCGGCAATCGCGATGCCGATTCGCGCGCGCGGAAGGGGCCGTCGCCCGGGTGAAGGCCGGGATGACGGACGAGGACGCGGCTCCCTGACATGCCAGTGAAGCTCCGCCACGGGCTCGCTATGAGAGAGGGGAAGACACCGCATTTCCCCGACCAGCACTGCCTCCAGCCATCCGCCTCGCCGCCAGCGCGCGGTTCTCGATCCGGATCCGCATCCAGAGCACAAGCAGGTTGAGCATGCCAAAGACCAGAGCCACGACGGGCAGGTTGAGGATCAGGGCGAGCAGGGGGATCTCCAGCGCGACAACGACGTAGTTCGGATGGCGGAGGAAGCGATAGGGGCCCTTCCGCAGCAAGGGCGCATCGTCGAGCGTGATGATCCGTGTCGTCCAGTACCCCCCGAGCGTGATCAGCACCCAGAGCCGCACGACCTGCAACAGACCGAACACGCCGATCAGGCCCCAATTGACCGGCGGATTGGGCGCGGTCATCAGCGCCAAAGTCAGCAGCCATAGGGTGTGCAGGGTCACGATGAGGGGGTAGTGCTCACGCCCCACCTCGCGGCCGCCGCGTGCCAGCAGACGGCGTGTATTGCGCCTGGCCCGCCAAAGCTCCACAAACCGCTGCAAGGCAACGGCCAGCAGAAGCCAGTATGCCCACCCGAAGTCGAAGCCGGCCGCCGTCATGCCGCGCTGCCTCCCTTGCCGATCGACACCATCTGAAAAGCCGCGGTGAAGCCGGGGCCGAGCGACGAGGCGAGCAAGTCACCCTGCTGGCCCGTCTTGAGCAGGTCTTGCAGCACGAACAGAACGGTGGGCGCGGACATGTTTCCGTATTCGGCCAGAACCCGGCGTTCCGCGTCGAGGCCGAGCGTCGGGTAGTCGAAGACCTTCTCCAACTCGTCCACGACCTTGGCGCCGCCCGGGTGGCAGCAGGGCCGGTCGATGTCCGACCGAGTCAGCCCATGATGGGCGAGAAAGGCATCGAGCGCGGCCGGATACTGGTCGGCGATGATCTGCGGGATGCTCTGCTGGAAGATGACGTCGAGACCATTGGCATCGATGTTCCAGCCCATGACATCGAGCGTGTCGGGCCAGCAATGCTCGCCGCCGACGCCCAGCGTCGCAAGGCTCGCGTCACGCGGGTCGCTACTGATGACTGCGGCCGCCGCGCCGTCCCCGAACAGCGCGCTGGCGACCAGATTGCTCTTGGTGAGCCGGTCATAGCGAAAGGCGAGGCTGCTCAGTTCGACGACGATCATCAGACAGCGAAGTCCGGGCTGCGATCGCGCCATCTGCGCGGTGCGAGTGAGCCCGAGGACGCCGCCGGCACAGCCGAAACCGAAGATCGGCAGCCGCATCACGTCGGGCCGGAAGGCCATCCTGTTCATCAGCCGCGCTTCGATCGTGGGGGTCGAGATGCCGGTGGACGAGACGAAGACCAGCACGTCGATCTCCTCCGGCCCGAAGCCTGCCTGGTCCAGAGCGAGCGTGGCCGCGTCGAAGGCGAGGGCGGTGGCGTGCTCCTGGTAGAGCCGCGTCTTCTCCTCGAAATCGGCAGGGCCCAGGAACCATTCCACCGGCAGGCAGCTGTAGCGAGCCTTGATCGCCGCATTGTCGAACACCTGCTCCAGTTGGTCGAAGAACGGCATGCGCGAGGCGAAGACCTCGCGCGCCCGCTCCTTGGCGACCGCCTGCGGAATCCGGTGCGGCGGCACAACCGTCACCAGCGAGCCAAGGGTCGCGGTCACATCCGAGCGGGGCAGGCGCCGGGCGTCGGCGTCGGCGCCGGGAAGGTGAATGAGGTTCATGCGCGGCAACTCCAGCACGAAACAAGGCTTCGAACGCGCAAAGACGGGCGGCCGCCCGCCTCCATCGACCGGGATGCCGGGAAGCGCAAAGGCGAGATCATCATGGAGTTCGTCTTCCTCGCTGAATGGGAATTTGGGACCCGGCCCTAGTTCCACATGGACATGGCCGAGTCGTAGTCGCGATTGCCTGGGTCCCATCTGGGTCCGAGTTGCCATGGCTTCTGGTCGGGCGGTCCCTTGGCGCTGAACGACAGGCA
This sequence comes from Kaistia defluvii, assembly GCF_026343955.1. Classification (GTDB taxonomy): domain Bacteria; phylum Pseudomonadota; class Alphaproteobacteria; order Rhizobiales; family Kaistiaceae; genus Kaistia; species Kaistia defluvii. The sequence continues at coordinate 29,984 of NZ_JAPKNI010000007.1, read as the reverse complement.
GCGCTGGTACTGCGTGTCCCAGACTTGCAGGCTGCCACATGGTGGGAATTGCGCACGGTGAACCCTCTTGTGACCGCACGCACTCCATGCGGGAGCCGTGGCGGCCAGGTTGAGCAGGACGATGGCGGTCATCGCTAGCGAGGAACGGGCGGTTACCGAGGTCATCGGTCTATCTCCGTCGGCGGCGTGCCGAGGGAAGGCTATTCCTTGCGGGCGGACTATTCGACATCCAGAGCGGGCAGGGCAGTCACGAAGTGGTGACCGGCGGCCGGCGGCGCCTGATCCAACGCCGCCGGCTCGGTTTACCGCGGAAGGCGGGATGCTATTCCACGGGCTTGCCGGCGACGGCCGCGGCCAGATCCTCATACTGCTCGCACTCGGTGCTGCCACAGAGCTTCTGGACGATGGCCAGTTCGGCCTTGGCAAGCTCGATCCGCCCGGCGCTGGCATAGCCTTCGCCGAGATATTCGTGCGTGTTCAGGTTGTTGGGGTCGATCGCCAGCGCCTGCTTGTAGAAGCCGATGCCGACATCGGTGTCACCCTTCTTGCGGTGGCTGTAGCCGATATAGGTCAGGACCATGGAATCCTGCTTGTTCTGCACGGCGTTGAGCACGTCGAGCGCATTGTCGTAATAGCCGGCCAGCGCGAGTTGTCGGCCCTGCCGCAGCAACTCCTTGTCATCGAGTTCGCTATGCTGTGCCTTGACGCAACGCTGCGTCTTCGTGCTGTACACCATGCCGCGCTTGCAGACCTGGTTTGACGGCATGAAGTGACCGTTGCTGCCGCCACTGCTGCCGCTGCTTCCACCGCCACCGCTGCTGCCGCCCCCACCACCTCCTCCTCCGCCGCTGGAAGCGAGCGCGGCGCCGGTCGACGCCAGCAAGCCGATGAAGGCAAGGGTGACCACGGAACGGCTTGTCTTTTCAAACATGGTTGTCATCGGACCCTCCGACTGATTTTCTCTCGCCCCGGCGACGAGAGTCGCGCCAAGAACACCAGGGCGGGGAGCCCTATTCGGTCGCCCATGTCGAGAACCGATCACGAAGAGGTGAGGACTGGGCTGTCGCAGCATCTGGCGGCGCTCTGGCGCTATGGCCTGGTGCTGTCGCGCAATCGCGACACCGCGGAGGACCTTGTGCAGGCGACCTGCGTGCGCGCGCTGGAGCGATCGCACCAGTTCCTGCCGGGCACGCGGCTGGATCGCTGGCTTTTCGCGATCGAGCGCTCGATCTGGATCAACGAATTGCGGTCGAGGCGGGTTCGCCAGGGCACCGGCGTGGTCGATGCGGAAATCGCCCTGGTCGTCGATGGCGGTCGCGAGGTCGAGACGAATATTCTGGCGTCCCAGGTGTTAAGGGAAATCGGAAGGCTCGCCGAAGCGCAGCGAGAAACCGTTCTTCTCGTCTATGCGGAAGGTTTCTCCTATCGCGAGGCGGCCGAATTCCTCGGCGTGCCGATCGGCACGATCATGAGCCGGCTCGCGAGCGTTCGTGAAAAGTTGGGTGGAATGGCAGACTCGCCAAAACAGCGCATGACAAGCGAGCGAGGCGGCGATGACGGATCCTAGTCATCCGGAAGATACGCGGCTGATCGCCTTTCTCGACGGCACGCTTGCCGAAGAGGAGCGGGCCGCGCTGCTCGCGCTCATCGAGACCGACGCGGCGCTTCAGGCGCGGCTCGAGCGGATCGAGCGCGGCGGTCGGCTCATCGTGCCCGCCTTCGAAGCGCTGCAGGCCGAGGCGCCGCGCGCCAGGCTCGAGGATCTGCTGGCCTCGGCGATCGTCACCGACGAGACCCGGCGCGTGCTGGAACGGCCCCGCGCGCGCGCCCTGCGCTTCCCCCGCTGGCAACCGCGGCTCGTCGCGGCCGCGCTGGCGCTGTTCGTGCTGGGCGGGGTCGTGGGGGCCTCGCTCAATGGCAGGATCGGTCGCGAGGGCGGTGGCAGCGAGATGCATTCTACCGAAGGCTGGCGTCAGGCGGTGGCCGAATACTGGTCGCTGACGACGCCGGAGACGCTCGCGCTCGCGCCGACGGCAGAGCGCGCGGCTGCCGAATTGCGCGCGGCTTCCGACAAGCTCGGCGTCGACCTCTCGGGCGCGCCGGATGCGTTCCCGGGTCTCTCCTTCCGGGGCGCGCAATTGTTTGACTTCCAGGGACGGCCGCTGGTGCAGATCGCCTATCTCGATCCGCAGCATGGGCCTATCGCCTATTGCGTCATCGCCCGGCCGGACCAGGCGGATATCGCCCCGACGACCGAGGAGCTCGACGGCTTCACCATCGTGCATTGGGCTTCGAACGGGCAGGGGCGCCTGCTGATCGGCCGTGCACCGGCCGAGCGGCTTCAGGCGCTGGCGCAGAAGGTCGCGGGCTGAGCCAAGAGGCCGGGCCGGGAGCGCGCTGGCAGCAACCTTCCTCAGACGACCTGGCCGTGCAGGTCGTAGGCATCGGCGCGATCGACCTTGGCCGTGTAGATCTCGCCGACCCGCATCGGACGGCGGGCGGTCAGGTGGATCGCGCCGTCGATCTCCGGTGCGTCCCAGACCGTTCGGCCCTTGGCGGTGAGGCCGTTGCTCTCGTCGATGATGACGGAGACGCGGCGGCCGACCTTCTTGGCCAGGCGTTTGGCGCTGATTTCCTGCTGGCGCTTCATGAAGCGGTGCCAGCGGATCTCCTTGATCTCTTCCGGAACCGGATTGGCCAGCTCGTTAGCTGGCGCGCCCTCGACCGGCTCGAACTTGAAGCAGCCGACCCGGTCGAGCTTCACATCGTCGAGCCATTCGAGCAGATACTCGAAATCCTCGTCGGTCTCGCCGGGGAAGCCGACGATGAAGGTCGAGCGCACGGCGAGATCCGGGCAGATCTCGCGCCATTTGTGGATGCGGTCGGCCGTCTTTTCCTGGTTGCCGGGGCGGCGCATCGACTTCAGCACGCTCGGGCTCGCATGCTGGAACGGGATGTCGATGTAGGGAAGGATCTTGCCCTCGGCCATCAGCTCGACCACGGCATCGACATGCGGGTAGGGGTAGACATAGTGCATGCGTACCCAGGCGCCGAGTTCGCCCAGCGCCGAGGAGAGGTCGAGGAACTTGGCCCGCACCTCGCGGTCGCGCCACAGGCTGGTCGCGTATTTCAGGTCGACGCCATAGGCGCTCGTATCCTGCGAGATCACCAGCAGTTCCTTGACGCCGGCCTTCACCAGGCGCTCCGCCTCGCGCAGCACGTCGCCGGCCGGACGGCTGACGAGATCGCCGCGCAGCTTCGGGATGATGCAGAACGAGCAGCGATTGTTGCAGCCTTCCGAGATCTTCAGATAGGCGTAGTGGCGCGGCGTCAGCTTGATGCCCTGCGGCGGCACCAGATCGACGAAGGGATCGTGCGCCGGCGGCACCGCCGTGTGCACCGCGCCGAGCACGCTCTCATATTGCTGCGGTCCGGTGATCGCCAGCACGTTGGGAAAAGCCTCGCGGATCTGCTCGGGCTCGGCGCCCATGCAGCCGGTGACGATCACCTTGCCGTTTTCCTTCATCGCCGTGCCGATTGCCTCGAGCGACTCCGCCTTGGCGCTGTCGAGGAAGCCGCACGTGTTGACGATGACCACGTCGGCGCCGTCATGATGGCGCGAAAGCTCGTAACCCTCCGCCCGCAAATGGGTCAGGATGCGCTCGGAGTCGACCAGGGCCTTCGGGCAGCCAAGGCTGACGAAAGAGATGCGCGGGGCTTCGCTGTTCATGAGAGTTCTCGGTATGCGTAAGCGGTAGCAGGTCCGGCTCGACGGGCTTCAGCAGCGCCGGCGCGGTTGGCGCGGGCGGGTCGACGGGACGGCACCTTTTCATTGTTCTATTCTGGCGCGTTTTCTGTCGAACTGGCCGGTATCTGTCAATGCAAACCTTGCGGCACCCATCATCTCGCCCTTGTGACGAGTGCCCCGCAGGCCTAGGTGAGGGGAAACCATTGCCGAGCGAGACAACATGCCCCTTCAGACAAGCCCCTTGATCGAGCCTCCCGCCGGCGTCAATGAAGCCTCGATCCAGAATCTGGTTCACACCTTTTACGACCGTGTCCGGCAAGACCCGCTGATCGGCCCGGTATTCGAGGCGCAGGTCGACGACTGGCCCGAGCATCTCGAGAAGCTCTGCGCCTTCTGGTCCAACGTCGTGCTGCGCACCGGCCGCTATCAGGGCCGCCCGATGCAGAAGCATCTGCGCCTGCCGATCGAAGCGGCGCATTTCGACCGCTGGCTGCAGCTCTTCCGCACCACGGCCAGCGAGATCATGCCGCCCGGGAGCGCGGCGATCTTCATCGACCGCGCCAACCGCATCGCCGACAGCTTCGAACTCGGCATCGGCAGCGTGCGTGGCGAAATCCGCGCGCCCCGGCATGCCTTCAAGATGTCGCCGCCAGGGTGAGCGACGCAGGGATTTCGTGGGTTTGACGCCGCAGATCGACGATTGCAGCCGACGCGGTTCTCCCTATAGTGGTCAGGAAAACTGACAAGTTCCCAATTCGAGGAATCCGCGACGCATGTCCCTGCTTTTCGAGCCGCTCCAGGCGGGCGCCATCCGCCTGCCCAATCGTATCGTCATGGCGCCGCTGACGCGGAGCCGGGCAGGGGCCGAGCGGGTCCCCAACGCTCTGATGGCCGAATACTACGCCCAGCGCGCCAATGCAGGCCTGATCATCAGCGAGGCGACCAGCGTCAGCGCGCAGGGTGTGGGCTATCTCGGCACGCCGGGCATCTGGTCCGACGCCCAGGTCGAGGGCTGGAAGCTCGTCACGAAGGCCGTGCATGAGGCCGGTGGGCGCATGGTCTCGCAGCTCTGGCATGTCGGCCGTATCTCGGATCCCGAACTGCTCGGTGGCGAATTGCCCGTGGCGCCCTCGGCCATCCGCATTCCCGGCCATGTCAGCCTGCTGCGTCCGGTCCGGCCCTATGTCGTGCCGCGCGCGCTGGAGACCCACGAGATCCCCGGCATCATCGAGGACTTCCGGCGCGGGGCCGAAAACGCCAAGCGCGCCGGTTTCGACGGCGTCGACGTACATGGCGCCAATGGATACCTGCTCGACCAGTTCCTGCAGGACAGCAGCAACCACCGCACCGACCAGTATGGCGGCTCGATCGAGAACCGCGCCCGGCTGATGCTGGAAATCGTGGATGCCGCAATCTCGGTCTGGGGCCCGGACCGGGTGGCGGCGCATATCCGGCCACGCGGCGACGATCACGCCATGGGCGACAGCAATCCGCGCGCGCTGTTCACTTATCTCGCGGGCGAATTGAAGAAGCGCGGCATCGCGTTCCTCTTCGTCATCGAGCGCGAGGAACCGGACAGCCTGCTCGCCGAGATCAAGCGCGCCTTCGGCGGCGTGGTCATCGCTAATGAGCGGATGAGCAAGGCGGATGCCGAACGCCTGATCGACAATGGCGGGGCCGACGCCGTCGCCTTCGGCCGCAAATATATCGCCTCGCCGGACCTCGCGAAGCGCTTCGCCATCGATGCACCGCTGAACGAACCGGATCCTTCGACCTTCTACACGCCCGGCCCCGAGGGCTACACCGACTATCCGGCGCTGGAAACGGTCGGCTGACCGCTCCCTTGCCCCGCCGCCAGCCCGCATGGAAAAATGCAGCAGTGGCGGGGCAGGGATCCGGCAGGGGCTCAGCCAAGCACCCGCAGCGGCTCGAAATGGTTCATGTCTTCGAAGTTGCAGAGGGCAGGTGGCTGAAGCTCGAGAACAGCCGCTTCCTGGTCGAGCAGGGCGCGGCAATCGTCAAACAGCGCCTGCCACTCCGGCAGGCGATCCCTATCGAGCCAGTCGATCATATAGGCCAGCGTGACATGGAACACGTAGTCGTCATGGTCGGGATGGCGATAGCCAAACACCTCGGCCAAGGCCTCGCGCCATGCCCGCATGCGGCGCGAGTCGTCCTCGGTCGCGCCGGCCACGGTCAGTCCCGTCGGCACGACGTCGACAACCCGGATGCGGAACGGCCCGGCGCCGGAAAATCCTTCCAGCCGCTTCATATAGAGGTTGGTCATCGCACCGATCTCGGTATCGAGCGGAACATCGGCGGGCCAGTAGGGCAGGCTGCGGCGATATTCGATGATGCCCTGGAACAGCGTCATGTGCAGGCTGGATGCCGGCGTAAAGGCGAGGCGGTTGGCGTCCGGCATCGCCCGCATCCGTCGCCGAACCTCCAGCACGGCGGCCTGGGACGGCGAATCCTCTACCAGATGGCAGACGACGGTATTGCCAGGCTCCGGCAGAAACGTGCCGGCTCGGTCATAGCGCCGACCGCGATGCCGGGGCGGCAGCGGGTTGACATCGCCAGCGGCATAGCGGGCAAGCGGGGATAAGGATGAAGTCAAGGACATGGCGGCAACCGTTGAATCTGGCGGGAACGCTTGCGGTCTGAACGGACCGTATGAGCGACTGCCACTAGCGCGCGCCGATGAAGCCGGCGTGACAGAGCCAAGACGACGCGTCCGGATCGCAGCGGAGCAGGGCGCCGATGCCGGGCAGGGCATAGACGGCCCTGCCCCAAAGGATGGACCAAGGCACTGATCTGGAACGCTATTCCCGCTCTAACCCGCAGTGACCGGACAGGCGAGTTCCGCTGGGCCGATTGCCGGGGCTCTTCATCGCTCGCTGAAGGCCCATGCCAATGCGGGCAATGAGCTGATCCACGAGCACATCCTCGATACGGACGGTTGGCTGGAGATGCTGGCGGCCTTGCTCGCCGGCCACGACGTCTTTTTCGTCGGCATCGATTGTCCGCTGGAACTGCTGGTCGAGCGTGAGGCCACGCGGGGTGACCGGCCGATCGGCAGCGCTGCGAGACGATCCATGTCGGCAAGGACTACGACATCGAGCTGAGCGCGACAGAGGGCATCGATGCCAATGTCGAGGCCTTGCTCAAAGCTGGCGCAGCAGACAGCGCGCGTCGAGCTTTACCCGACTGCGTCGGTGAACGCACATCGCTCCAGATCTGATACCTGGCCCGGAGCTCCCAAAAGCGCTCTACGACGGTTGAGGGGATTTCGGCATCCTGCAACGTCCCGGCTCGTTCGCCACATCCTCTATTCGCATAAGATATATTATGGAACTATTTGATATAGGCGGGAATGGCGGACCGGCGCGCTTTTGACGGCTTGGACTAGACAGCACAGCTTGGACTGAACAGCGTTGTCGCCTGCCCAGCCCATGGGGCCTCAAGGGTTTGCGTCGTCGGCAGACGCCCAGCGTGGCGGCGTCACCAGCTTGGAGACCGTCTTGTCGCTCCAGCGCATCAGATCATCCACGAGCTTGCCGCTCGTCGTGACGACGGTCGAGGCTGCCGACTTGGCCATGCCACCAACCGTGCTCGGCTCGTGCTGCATCAGCAACGGCCGGTCCATCGGGATATCCGCCGGCGGCATCAGATCCGACCGATCATCCGGCTGGGCCAGATAGCTCGGCTGGCCCATACTGTTGGACCGGACAATCCCAACGGGTTGTGCCGTGTCGCGCGCTGCGACATTTCCCATCCGCGCCGGCGATGATCCGGACGAACTGGCGGCCAGTGCCTTGTTGACCGTGGTTTCCCAGGAGACGCATTCGTCCGCCTCGCAAGCCGGCTTAACGGCCATGGCCTTGGCCTCTGTGGGCTTCGCCAGCGGCTTCGGCGGGATCGCCGCGACTTTCTCGGGCTTGGGCGCGACACTGCCCGTCGACACCTCTGCCTCCGGCAGCGGATCGGCCGGCAGGATTGTCGAGGCTGCCGTATCGGCCGCGTCTTGCTGTGGCAGGACATACATCTGCGCCGTGGCCGGCGGCGGCTGGTTGGGAAGCTGCGACCGGGTCAGCATCGCGTTGGCGACGAAGCCTGCGCACAGGATGGCGGCAAGCGATGCCGATCCCAGCAGCGCAAGGCGCGGAATCTGCTTCAGCTTCCTTAGCGAGAACTCATCATTGAAATCGTCCATGACCATCCCTCTGCTGAGGTGAATGCGATGGTTCCATTAAGCGCGTGATTCCCGGCCTCAATGGGGCGGCTTTCGGGCAAAGCCACGACTGCGGAGCGCTGATTTGGCGGCATTCGGCCATTCTGATCGGTATTTTTGCCACGGCGGCCGTGATTTGACAGCTTTCGAGTGCAATCTTATCATAATACCATTGGTCATGGCGATCATCGCAGAATGGAGGAGGGCAGTCCTGCCCTTGGGCCATCCGGAGGTGCTTCTGACGCGCCGCCGGAGCCCGACTGCGTCCTATCGTGGTTGGAATCGGAGGAAGTTCCTTGGTCTACAGTACCCATCCGCGCCCGCAGATGGAGCGCGCCCGATGGCAGTCGCTCGATGGCGCCTGGCAGTTCGCTTATGACGACGCGGCACAATGGCAGCGCCCGGATCAGCCGGACTTTGCGCTCAGCATCAATGTTCCCTATGTGCCGGAATCGCCGCGCAGCGGCCTTCACGACGAAGGCTTTCACCCTGTCGTCTGGTATCGCCGCACGGTCGAACTGACCGAGGATCTGGGCGAAGCCGAGGACCTCATCCTGCATTTCGGCGCGATCGACTATGCGAGCGACGTCTGGATCGACGGCCAGCACGCCGCCTCGCATGTCGGCGGCCACACGCCGGTGCGCGTCGCGCTCGGCGCGCTGATCCAGGGCCGCTCGTTCGAGATCGTCGTCCGCGCCGAGGACGATCCGGCTGATATGCACAAGCCGCGCGGCAAGCAGGACTGGCTGCCCGAGCCGCATGGCATCTGGTATCCGCGCACAACGGGCATCTGGCAAAGCGTCTGGATCGAGCCGGTCGGCAGGAGCCATGTCGATCGCCTGCACTGGACGGCCGATTTCGCCCGCTTCGAGATCCGGCTGAATGCGCGCGTCGCACAGCCGAAGGGGTGCCGCCTTCGGGTCAAGCTGTCGCTCGAGGGGCGGGTGCTGGTCGAGGACGACTATGCCGTCACCGGCAAGGATACGGGCAGGGTGATCGCCCTCCCCGATCCCGGCATCGACGACGGTCGCGCGCAATATGTCTGGTCGCCGGAACATCCGCAGCTGATCGACGCCGAAGTGACGCTCGTGGACGCGAACGGGAACGTCGTGGACACCGTCAAGAGCTACACCGCCATGCGCGGCGTCTCGACGGCCAACGGCCGCTTCGTCATGAATGGCCGGTCTTATTTCCTCCGTCTCGTGCTCGACCAGGGCTATTGGCGCGAGGGCATCATGACCGCCAGCGACGACGAGCTGCGCCGCGATGTCGAGCTCACCAAGCAGCTTGGCTTCAACGGCGTCCGCAAGCACCAGAAGATCGAGAACCCGCGCTTCCTCTACTGGGCCGACGTGCTCGGCCTGCTGGTCTGGGAAGAGATGCCCAGCGCCTACTCCTTCTCCACCGAGGCGGTCACTCGCGTCACGGCCGAATGGCAGGAAGCGATCGAGCGCGATTACTCGCATCCCTGCATCGTCACCTGGGTGCCCTTCAACGAGTCCTGGGGCATTCCGGAATTGCCGCATGATGCGCGCCAGCGCAGCTACCAGCAGGCGCTCTACCACCTGACGAAGTCGCTCGATCCGTCACGCCCCGTGAGTGGCAATGATGGCTGGGAGCAGATGGCGACGGACATCTTCGCCGTGCACGACTATCACCATGATGGCGATGTCCTCGATGGCCGCTACCGCTCCGAGGCCGCGTTCCGCGACACGCTGACGACCTTCCGCTCGGCGGGACGCGCCCTCGCCCTCGACGGCCACGCCTGGGCCGGCCAGCCGGTCATGCTGACGGAGTTCGGCGGCATCGCCTTCTTCATGGGCCAGGAAAAAGGCTGGGGCTACAGCCAGGCCAAGGATGCGGGTGATTTCCTCGAGCGTTATGCCGATGTGCTGCGTCCCACGACGGAATCGAGCCTTCTGGCGGGCTATTGCTACACGCAGCTGACCGATACCTATCAGGAACAGAATGGCGTCCTGACGATGGATCGCAAGCCCAAGGCCGACATCGCGAGCCTCCGCGCGGCCAATCTGGGCGTACCGGTCGAGCGCCTGCCGGCCGACCCGTCTGGCTACAATGCCCGCTGGCTTGCCCGCAAGGGGGCAGGGCGGCAGGCTTAGGCCCCCTGCCCTTCACGGGGCGAACAACAAAAAAGCCGCGGCACTCGCCGCGGCTTTTTTGTTGATCAGATATATCAGGATATCGGATCAAGCCATTGTTTCAGAATGGCTTTAGCCGCTTCAATCAAGATCCTTGCGGCCGAGCTGTGTCTTCTCGAACAGCAGGACGACGACGAGCGCGAAGGCGAACGGGATGAGCAGGTAAAGCAGCCGGAAGACGATCAGAGCCGCCAGCACGTCATTCGGATTGAGCTCGGGAAGCGCCGCGAGAAAGGTGACTTCCAGCACGCCGAGGCCGCCCGGCGCATGCGACAGCAAAGCCAGCGTGAACGAAGCAAGGAAAATCCCGAGAATGACGAGATAGCCCGGGTTTCCGGCGGCCGGGAGCGCGAAATAGATGATGGCACCGGCGGCGGCCAATTCGAGAGGGCCGGCCAGCATCTGACGCGCGACGATCGGCAGACGCGGATATTGCAGCGTGAATCGCTTGAACTGCCACGGCGGAAAATGTCGCCAGGAACCCAGCACATAGAGCCCCACCAGAGCCAGCAGGACGAGACCGACGCTGAAGGATACCCAGTCCGGCACGTCGATCAGCCGGCGCACGATATGTGGCTCGACCGTGAGGGCCAGCCCCCCCATCAGCACGGTGCCGAGTGCGAAGGTGAAAGAGCAGAAGACGATGAGCAGCCCGATTTCCTGCCCCGTCAGCCCGCGTGTCGAATAGGCCCGGTAACGCACCACCGCCCCTGAGATCACCGAGGCGCCGATATTGTGGGAAAGCGCGTATGTGGTGAACGAGCAGAGCGATATGAAGAGCCACGACACCTTCTTGCCGAGGTGCAGGATGGCGATCCGGTCATACCAGGCCAGCGCCCCATAGGCGACGAGCGTGGCGCATATGGCGAGCGCCCAGTTTCCGGCGGTTATCGCAGCGAGACTGTCCGCCACTTCGGCGAAGGAGATGCGCCGAAACTCACGGTAGAGAATGTACACAGAGACGGCGACCGCGCCGATCCCGAAGACGGACCACGCCGCATTTCGGATTTTCATTAAGCAGGATCTCCTTCTCGGGCGCCGGCTCCCGAGAGACCGCCGCGTTCTGATTCCGAGAGTGGCATGTCGCTTCGGAATGGACCAGTCCAACGCCGGTCGCATCCAGAACTGAATTGCCGCATCCGGAACTACAGCAGGAAGGGGATGACCATCCCGTCATGGGCCGGCTCGACATCGCCGGGCACATAGGCCGCGAGCGCCGCGTAGTCGAGATCGCCATGCATATGGGTCAGGATCGTCCGGCGCGGGCGCAGGCGCTCGTGCCAGGCCAGCGTATCGTCGACGCTGAAATGGCTTGGATGCGGCCGCCAGCGCAGCGCATCGACCATCCAGAGCTGGAGGCCGGAGAAATGCGGCAGGCTTTCATCGGGGATGGCGCTGATATCGCTGGAATAGATGAAATCGCCAATGCGGAAGCCGAGGCTGTCGATGTCGCCATGGATCTGGCGGATCGGCAGGATGTCGAGCTTGCCGCCGGGGCCGTCGATCGTGAAGCCCTCGCCGCCCTCAATGCGCGTCCGGCCAAGGATCGGCGGATAGCTGCCGCCGGCGGGCGTGCGGAAGCAATAGCCGAACGCTTCTTCCAATCGTTCCTGGGTGAAATCGTCCGAATAGACCGGCACCAGCCGGTGCGTATCCAGCCAGAAGGAGCGCAGATCATCGATGCCATGCGTGTGGTCGGCATGGGGATGGGTGAAAAGCACCGCATCGAGCCGGTCGACGCGCGCGTCGAGCAACTGGTTGCGGACATCCGGGCCGGCATCAACAAGAATGCGGGTCGGATAGGGGTGATCGCCGCGAAAGCCGTCGATCAGGATCGAGGACCGCGTGCGCCGGTTTTTCGGCTCGGACGGGTCGCAGGCGCCCCAGTCATTGCCGATGCGCGGCACGCCAGGCGACGCGCCACAGCCCAGTACGGTGATGCGCAGCCGATCCGCGCGCGGGGCCCCTGCTCCGCCATCAGCCATGATGCGCGGCCGCCTGGCCCGCCAGCGCGTCGCGCGGAACCTTGGTGAAGAGGCGCATGAAGTTCTCTGTCGTCGCGCGCGCGATTTCCTCTGCGGTCACACCCTTGACCTCGGCCAGCACGGCGGCGGTATCGCGCACATAGGCCGGCTCGTTACGCTGGCCGCGATGCGGCACCGGCGCCAGATAGGGCGCGTCGGTCTCGACCAGCAGCCGGTCCATCGGCACGAATTCGGCCACGTCGCGGATCGCCTGCGCGCTCTTGAAGGTCAGGATGCCGGAGAAGGAAACGTAGAGGCCGAGTTCGAGACCGACCTTCGCCAGCGCCGCGCCGGAGGAGAAGCAGTGCAGGGTGGCCGGGAAAGCCCCCTTCCCCATCTCGTCGCGCAGGATGGCGATCATGTCCTCGTCCGCGTCGCGTGCATGGATGACCAGCGGCAACTGCGTGATGCGGGCGGCGGCGATATGGCGGCGCAGGCCCTGCGCCTGCAGCACCTTGTGTTCGGCGCCATAGAAATAGTCGAGCCCCGCCTCGCCGATCGCGACCACCTTCGGATGCGCCGACAGCGTAACCAGTTCCTCGGTGGTGATGTCGGGCTCTTCATGCGCGCTGTTGGGATGCGTGCCGACCGAGCAATAGACCTCGTCATGTGCCTCGGCCAGCGCGCGGATCTTGTCGAACTGGCGGACGCGGGTGGAGATGGTGACCATGAGGCCGACGCCGGCGTCGCGCGCACGCTGCATCAGCGCCTCGCGGTCGGCATCGAAATCGGCGAAATCGAGATGGCAGTGGCTATCGACCAGCATTCTGTTCAGGGGCTCGGCTGATTGCGTCATCGAAGATGTCATGGCGCGAATATGGGGTGTTGGATGCGCTGTCAGTAGCGGCTAACGGCCACGCTGTCGACCATTCTGGACAGTGGCGAGATCCCGCCTCTACAGTGCCCTATGTGACCGCAGGCGGCCGGGGATTCGCACTTGCAACTCAGCCAACGCACTTTTTATGCGATCCTTCCGAGACGCCTCAAGGAAGAGGCCCTGGTGCGCAAGCTGGCGGCCCGGCTGCCCGCCATGCAGGGCGCCCCCGCCTCGCTGGTGCTGAACCAGTTGACCGAAGCCGCCCGGCACCGCTTCCAGATCGATTTCGAGCGCATCGGCACGCAGTTGCACGTCAAGCTCGACCTCGACCTGATGGCGCGCGATCCCTATCAGTTCGAGATGATCTGGCGCCGTTTGCCGGCGCTGATCCACATCATGGCGCGCACCGCGCCCGGCGTGACCTCGGCCACGGCGAGCATTTCCGATGGCGGCGGCAACATCCCGAACGAACTCGCCTATTGCGCCGACGAGCCGCAGGCGATCCTCATGCCGGACCCCGGCTTCATGAAGCCGGAGATCTACCAGTCCTTCCGGCGGCTGGCCGAGAACCGGCCAGGACAATGGGCGGCGCGCAGCGACCTCTTGCTCTGGCGCGGGGCCATCTCCGGCCATGGCGACACCACGACCGATGCGATGGACATCGACGATCCCAACCTGAAGCAGCGGGTAAGGCTGTGCCTGGCGCTGCGCGGGCTGGATGATGTCGACGTTCGGCTGATCGTGCCCGAGCGCGACCGTGCGGCGCATCCGGCACGACAGGCGATGGAGGCGCATGGCATTCTCGGCAGCTTCGTGCCGCCGGCGCGCTGGATCGACGTCAAGTTCGCCATCGACATCGATGGCCCGACCAATAGCTGGGGCAATCTCTATACGCGCATGCTGCTCGGCTGCTGTGTGCTCAAGGTCGCGTCGCCCGCCGGCTTCCGGCAGTGGTTCTATGACGAGTTCGTGCCGTGGACGCACTTCATCCCGGTGGCGGCGGATCTCTCCGACATCGTCGAGAAGGTCGAATGGTGCCGGACCCATGACCAGGCCTGCCGCGAGATCGCGGCGGCCGGTCAGGATTTCGCCCTGCGCCGCACGCGGGAATCCGAGACGATCGCAACGGTGCAGCGGATCAACGACCGGCTCGGGCCGGGGTAGTCGAGTCCCTAGGCTGGTTCAGTCACTTTCGGCGGAGCGTCCTTAAGTCAGAAAGCCCCTCACCCCTACCCTCTCCCGCGAGCGGTAGGCGCATCGCACCCAGTCCCAAGGTCGCAGCCACGCAGGCCCAAAAGCCCTCGCCCGCGTGCGGGAGAGGGTTGGGTGAGGGTCTTGCTTACGGCCAATCTCGGGACACGCCGGGCGTGGCACCGAGAAAAGGCGACCCGGGCTGGCGCATGAGCGCTGCCCGGATGGCCCTCACGCGGACTTTTCAGCCTCTTCCGCCTCGACATAGCGCGGGAAGACGCCGGACGGGGCCGGGAGCGTCGATCCGGGCGCCAGGCGCCCGGCAGCGCCGAGCGAGGCGAAGCTGCGCTCCGTCTCCGGAATGGCGAGAAGATCAAGCAGCTTGGCCGCCGAGCCCGGCATCACCGGCTGTGACAGGATGGCGATCTGGCGGATCACCTCGGCCGTGACATACAGCACGGTCGCGGCGCGCTCCGGATCGGTCTTGCGTAGCTGCCACGGCGCTTGGTTGGCGAAATAGCGGTTCGCCTCGGCAACGACGCCCCAGATCGCATTCAGCGCGTGATGGATCTGCTGCGAATCCATGGCCGTCCGGCAGGTGGGCAGCAAGCCATCCGCGGCGGCAAGGATTTCCTCGTCGGCCGGCTGCAAGGCGCCCGGCTGTGGCACGATGCCGTCGAGGTTTTTGCCGATCATCGACAGCGAACGCTGCGCGAGATTGCCGAGGTCGTTCGCCAGATCCGCATTGATCCGGTTGATGATCGCCTCGTGGCTGTAATTGCCGTCCTGGCCGAAGGGAACTTCGCGCAGGAAGAAGAAGCGAACGGGATCGACGCCGTAATGCTCGATCAGCGAGAACGGATCGATGACATTGCCGAGCGACTTCGACATCTTCTCGCCGCGGTTGAACAGGAAGCCATGCGCGAAGACGCGCTTGGGCGGCTGCAGGCCGGCCGAGAACAGGAATGCCGGCCAGTAGACCGAATGGAAGCGCACGATGTCCTTGCCGATGACATGGACGTCGGCCGGCCAGTAGCGCTGGAAGCTCTCGCTCTTGTCGTCCGGGAAGCCGACCGCCGTGATGTAATTGGTCAGGGCGTCGACCCAGACATACATCACGTGCTTCGGATCGCTCGGAACCGGGATGCCCCAATCGAAGGTCGTACGCGAGATCGAAAGGTCCTTCAGCCCGCCCTTGACGAAGCTGACGACCTCGTTGCGGCGCTCGTCGGGGCCGATGAAGTCGCGATTGGCTTCGTAATGCGCGAGCAGGCGATCCTCATAGGCGGAGAGGCGGAAGAAGTAGCTCTCCTCTTCGACCCAGTCGACGACCGTACCCTGCGGGCCGTAGCGCAGGCCGTCGGCGCGAACCTCGGTTTCCGACTCAGCGTAGTAGGCCTCGTCGCGAACCGAATACCAGCCGGCATAGGCATCCTTGTAGATGTCGCCATTGGCTTCCATGCGACGCCAGATCTCTTCCGAAGCGCGGTAATGGCGCGGCTCGGTGGTCCGGATAAAGTCGTCATTGGAGCAGTTCAGCGCCTCGGCCATCGCCTGGAAGCGGGGCACGTTGCGATCGGCCAGCTCGCGCGCGGTGATGCCGTCGCGCGCCGCCGTCTGCACCATCTTGATGCCGTGCTCGTCCGTTCCGGTCAGGAAGAAGACGTCATAGCCATCCAGCCGCTTGAAGCGCGCCAGCGTATCGGTTGCCAGCATTTCATAGGCATGGCCGATATGCGGAACGCCATTCGGATAGGAAATAGCCGTCGTGATGTAGAATTTCGGCGCTGTCACCGCTGTCTCGCTTCTTTTGTAAACGCAACCAATAGTCTGTGCGCCAGCCCAGGCCGGCCGTTCGACAGCTTCACATTCGGGTCGCGCGAGCGAGGATGTTCATGGTCGTCAGCACAAACTGTTTGCGGTCGAGATTGAGCGCCTCGACCTCAGCCGAAGACTGTCGCAGCTTTTCCCATACCTCCGCCCAAGTCGCAAGCGGCGTCGCCGCCACGCTTTCGGGGATCGGCGAGCCGTCCGGCTCGGGCAGCCCGCGCGCGCGGCGGTTCAGCCAGGCGAAGACCAGATCGACGAAATTGGCAAAGGCTTCGTCCGCCCCACGCTGCGCAACCAGGTCGCCGAGGCCATGCGCCAGCGGACCGTCGAACTGCGGAAACCGCGCCACGACGCGGGAAAAAGCACGCCCCATTGCGGCGGCGTCTTCATCGAGGAAGCCGATGGCGCGGCGAAGGCTGCCCTGACCGGCCTCGGCGGCAAAGCGCCGGATGTCCGCATCGGCATCCGAATGACGCCTGAGCGCCTCCTCGATCGCAGGCACCGCCAGCGACGGCAGATCGAGCCGGCGGCAGCGCGAACGGATGGTCGGCAGCAGCCGGCCGGGGGCATGGGAAACCACCAGGAACAGCGAGCGCTTCGGCGGTTCTTCCAGAATCTTCAGCAAGGCATTGGCGGCATTGGGATTCATGTCATCGGCCGAATCGACGATCGCGATGCGCCAGCCCGCCTCGCCCGCCGTGGATCCAAAGAAGGGAATTGTCCGGCGGATCTCGTCGATCGTCAGGCTCGCCTTGAAGCGCTTACCCTGCTCGTCCCAGGGGCGCGATAGCGTCAGGATGTTGGGATGTGAGCGGGCCGCGATCTTGCCGGCCGCCGGCGAATCCGACGGCACCGCCAACGTTTCGGCGTCAGGAGCCCGGGCGGGATCGGGATAGGTCAGCGCGAAGCGGGCGAACCGATAGGCCAGCGTCGCCTTGCCGATGCCGCGCGGTCCGCCGATCATCCAGGCGTGGTGCATGCGGCCACCGCGATAGGCCTCGACCATCAGCCGCTCGACCGCGGGGGCGCCATGCCACTCGGTCTGCTCCTCCGGCAGCGGCCAGCCCTCGATGGCGTCGGGGCGGGTGATCTCGGACGCTGCCATGGTCTAGTTCACACTCTCGATCATGCGCTGGCGAACGCCCTGCCAGATAGCATCGGCGACAATGTCCTGCGTCTGGTTGGCATCGATGACGAGGCAGCGGTCGGGGTCGGCCGCCGCGATCGCCAGGAACAATTGGCGTCGCCGCTCGTGCCGTTCAACCGTCTCGCGCTCGAACCGGTCGGCGGGCCCCGCCTCCCCGCTACGCCGCCGTGCGGCGCGCGCCAGGCCGATCTCGACCGGCAGGTCGAGCACTAGGGTCAGGTCCGGCCGCACGCTGCCGATGGCAATCTTCTCGAGGCTGTCGAGCAAGACGGAATCGACCCCATCCGAACCCTGATAGGCGCGGGTTGAATCGATGAACCGGTCGCACAGCACCCATTCCCCGCGCTCCAGCGCGGGCCGGATCAGGCGGTCGACATGGTCGGCGCGGGCGGCCGCGAACAGCATCGTCTCCGCCTCGGGGCCCAGATGTTCCGCACCGCCCGAAAGGATGAACGAGCGGATCTGCTCCGCCATCTCCGTTCCCCCGGGCTCCCGCGTCAAGACGACCGTCTGGCCCCTCTCGCGCAGGCGCTCGGCCAGGCGGCGGATCTGGGTCGACTTGCCCGATCCCTCCCCGCCTTCGAATGTGATGAACCGACCCGGCAAGCGCGTCATAACTTCCATTGTGGCAGCCAGCCGATCAGCAGTTGCTGGACGGCGTCGAGGGCGCGCTGATCCATTGAACCCTTGGCGATGGCAGCGGTGGTGAAGACGGGCTTCTCCAGAATCTGGGCATCGCCAACCCAGACGCGAACGACGCCGACCTGTCTGCCCTGCTCGACCGGTGCAAGCAAGGGGCCCGTATAGGTGATCCGGGCGCGAATCCGCTCGCGATTGCCCCGCATCAACAGGATGTCGAGCGGATCGCGCGTCGCAAGCCCGACCGAGCGCGCCGCGCCGCCATAGACCCGAGCCTCGCCGACCACCTCGCCGCGATCGAAGAAGCGCAGCCGCTCGAACGCGGCATTGCCCCAGTCAAGCAGCTTGCGCGCCTCCTCTGCCCGCTCCTTGTCGCTTTCGAGCCCGCTGATCACGACGATCATGCGATGACCATCGCGAACCGCCGAGGCGGTCAGGCCATAACCGGATTCCTTCGTGAAACCCGTCGAAAGCCCGTCCGCGCCAATGCCGGCGGCCAGCAGCGGATTGCGGTTTCGCTGATAGATGTTGTTCCAGGTGAAGTCGGGCTCCGCGTAGATACTATAGAGATCGGGGTAACTGCGGATCAGGTAGTCGGCGATCTTGTACAGATCCTGCGCCGTGACCTTCTGTGCCGGGTCCGGCAGGCCGGAGACGTTGACGAAATGCGAACCGGTCAGGCCCAGCGCCTTGGCCTTGCGGTTCATCATCTCGACGAAGGCGCCTTCGGAACCCGCGATCCCTTCCGCCAGGATGATGCAGGCGTCATTGCCCGCCTGAACGATGGCGCCGCGCAGCAGATCGGAGACCGCGATCGAGGATTTCAGCTTGGCGAACATCGTGGCGCTCCCGGACGGGGCGCCGCCCGTGCGCCAGGCATATTCGCTGACCGGGAAACTGTCCTCGAGGTGGATCTTGCCCTCATGGATGGCGTCGAATACCACCGCCATCGTCATCATCTTGGCCATGGCGGCGGGCTGGAACGGCACGTCCTCCGCCTTGCTGTAGAGGATCGTGCCGGAGTCGACGTCGACCAGCATCGCGCTCGCCGCCTTGCTTTCATAGGGAGCGGCAAAGGCCACCCATGTCTGCACCGCCATGCCGACGATCATCAGCACGGCACAGACGAAAAGGCGGAGCGGGTACCGGCAGGAAAGCATCACGGAATACCGGGCGCGAGAACCAGAGCGGCAGCGGCCAGCCGCCGCCCTGTTCTGGTTAACAGGCTCGATGCGCCGCGATCAATGACGATCGTGGTCAGCGGGTGACCAGATAGGCACCCGGCAATCCCGCAGCCTGCACCGAGCGGACGGCATCCTCGCCGCGCATCGAGCGATCGGCCAGGACCAGCCGCATCGATTGCAGGCTCTTGCCGCCGACCGTGATCGGCGTTGCCGTGACGCGGCCGAGCTCGGTGAAGCGGCCGGCCACGGCCTGGACATTGGCCAGGTTCGAGAACACGCCGAGTTGGATCACCGGAACGTCAGCGCCGCGTTCGGACGCGACCCGCTCCACGGCGGCGTCGAGCGCCGATTGCAGCCTGTCCTTTCCGGCGCCCCCTGCGGCAAGGTCGGCGACGGCGCGCTGCGCCGGCGAGACCGGCATATCGGCCGCGTAGGAAGAGCGGGCCGAGCGGCGCACGGGCGGAGCATACGCGTCCGATGACATCGAGGCGGGTATCGCCTCCGCATCGGAGAAACCGACAGGGCTGGTGACCGTATAGGAGCCCAGCGAACGCTCGCCGTAATTGCTGCCTTGCGGCGCGGCGTCGGCCTGCGCCACGACGTGGCGGGCCGGCTGTGCCCCGTTATAGGCGAGCGCCGGATCGAAAGCGTCGCCGCCTTCGTAAAAATCGGGCCGTGGCCGCGGAACGGGCGCCAGGGCCGCCATGACGACGGCCGGATTGGCACTCGGGGCGCGAAGCGCCGGAGTCGGCGCCATGGCGAGCATGGTATCGCCCGAGATGCTGCTGCCCGGCCCCCTGTAGGAGGCCAGCAGCATGCGCTGATCGTGGCCTTCCATCCGGGCCGGACCGATATATTCGACCTTCACCTTGGCGGTGCCGTGGTGCTTCATGTCGAGCACCTCGGCGGTGCGCGAGGAAAGGTCCATCACGCGGTCGCTGGCATAGGGGCCGCGATCGTTGACCCGCACCGTGATCGAGCGGCCATTGCGCAGATTGGTGACGCGGGCATAGCTCGGCAGGGGCATGGTCGGGTGGGCCGCCGAAAAGCCGTCCATGTCATAGACTTCGCCATTCGCGGTATAGCGGCCATGAAAAGCCGAGCCATACCAGGAGGCGTAGCCGACGGCGGTATAGCGCTTGTGCTCGAACGGCTTGTAGACGCGGCCCTTCACCGTATAGGGCTTGCCCACCATGTAGCGGCCACCGCCCTGCGGCACGGGCTGGCCGTACTGGACAACGCGCGGACTGGCTTTGACGCCATACTCCTTCTCGGAGAAATATTCCTTGCTGCGCTTGGCCGGCTTGGGCGGGGCTGTGGCGCAGGACGCGAGGAGCGCGGCGGCGGCGACAGCGGTCGCAGCCTTCAGCATCACCCTGCCCTGCGGCGCTTCCGAGCCGAACAGGCCCAGAATCTGTATTTTTGAAATCCCCATCTCGCCTATCCGATAGCAGCAACCGTTGCATTTGTCGATTGGATCGACCGGTGCCGACGCCTTTCGGGCCAGACGGAGCATGCAGCCACGCGCGCCCCGATCCTGACATGAGATCGCATTCAGCCGGTTTGGCCTTTCCGGCTGGTTAATCAAACGTGGCTGAATTGCGTCAATTGCGTGGAACCCCAAGGACTTGGCGAGATCGTTAATCAATCGTCACCATTCCGGGCGCATGACGGGTCATCCACATCTGGATCGAAGGTTGCGCTTGCAATCGCCGTCGGTGTTCAGCATTGATCCCCGATCGACCCGGACGGGTGGCCGAGTGGTTTAAGGCAGCGGTCTTGAAAACCGCCGAGGGTGCAAGCCCTCCGTGGGTTCGAATCCCACCCCGTCCGCCAGCCCCGCCGATTCTACGCTAGAGCGCGATATTCTTCGCTATGCTTGCGAAAACGCCGCCTATAGCTTTGAATCGGCGTGGAATTGCGCCGATAGGGGATCCCGTTCCAACGCCGTCTGACACACCCCTTTGAAGGGATTGATCTCTGGCGTCGTCCTTGCCTGCCGCTGGGCCATGCCATCCTCCGTCAACGTCCGGAATCGAAAGGACGCCACGAACAGCCTCCAAGCGGTGGATGCATGCCGCCGATTATGCACCGGCCTCGGGGGAGTCATCGGATGCATTCGTTCCCGCAGCGATGATGGCTCGCAGGAACATGGTGAGGGTCGGAGCAAGTCGCGCCGGGCTGCTAACGCTCTCCTGCACTACCAATCCATTGACCAGTGCAATAAACCCTATCGCCAATTGCTCCGTCCGAGCCGGGGGCGCTTTCCTTAGGCGCGCGAACATCCGCCCGATCAGCGTTGCGACCCGCTGCTCGTGCTCCCGCCAGAAGCAGGCGTAACTCTCGGCGAAAGTCGGACTTCTCAGCGCATGCAACTGAAGTTCGACAGCCAGTATCGACCAGTCCTTCTTTTCCTTGAGCGCCTCGAATCTCGTTTCCAACTCGAGGAGGATCTGGTCGATCGCGCTATTCTCGTTTCCCACGATGGCATCGAGCTGGCTGTCTTCCACGGCGACATGCCTTTTCAGGAGTTCAAGCAGCACAGCCTCCTTACAGGTGAAATTCGAATAGAACGCCCCCTGCGAGTATCCGGCCTCCTCGGCGATGTCGCGCAATGACGTTCCGCCGAAGCCACGTTCCACAAACAGCTTTCGCGCCGCCTCGATAAGGCTTTCACGGGTCTGCGCCTGCGTTTCCTGGCGGCTCAACCTTTTTCTTCCGACAGTCATCATCATGCTGCTCGAATGCCTCCTCCCTGGCAATGAGAATTAGGCTCAACTGATATCAGGTGAAATCTGGATCTCATTTGATCTCGATCAAGGCGGTCTACGGCTAGCAGCCTAAGCTGAACTCCACAGGATCCCCTCAATGGTGAGGCTCATTCACCGTGGAGCCGGTTATGGCGATCAAGATAGCAGTCCTCAAGGAAACAAAGCCGGGCGAAAAGCGTGTTGCCGTCGTGCCCACAGTCGCCGCAGGGCTGGAACGCCTTGGTGCTTCGGTGAATCTTCAGGCAGGCGCGGGCCGTGCCGCGACCTTTGCCGACGAAGCTTACAAGGATGCTTCGTTCTACGACACGGCTAGCGGACTGGTCGCAGATGCGGACATCGTCCTCGCCGTTCAACCCCCGACTGTCGAAGTCCTCCGCGCTATGAAGGTCGGCTCCGTGCTGGTGTCTTTCATTTATAGCCAAACGAATCCAAGCCTCGTTGCAGAGCTGCGGGACAGACATGTGACTGCGCTGGCGATGGAACTGATCCCGCGCATAGGCCGGGCACAGTCGATGGACGCGCTGTCGAGCCAGGCGGCACTCGCCGGCTATTATGCGCCGCTGCTCGGCGCCGTGCACATGCCGCGCATCCTGCCGATGATGACGACCGCTGTCGGTTCGCTGCGGGCCGCGAGAGTTCTGGTCATGGGCCTCGGCGTCGCCGGCCTCTCGGCGCTTGCAACCGCGCATCGGCTTGGCGCGATCACCGAGGGCTATGACGTCCGGCCCGAGACAAAGGAGCAGGCCCAGTCACTCGGAGCAAAGTTCGTCGAGACCGGCATCGATGCGCGCGGCGAAGGCGGCTATGCCCGTGAGCTGACGGTCGATGAGAAGGAACGGGTCCAAAAGGCGCTCAGCCAGCACATCGCCGAAGCCGATATGATCATCACCACGGCCTCTGTGCCTGGACGGCCGTCGCCGAAGCTGATTTCGGCCGCGCAGATCTCCGCGATGAGGCCGGGCTCCGTCATCGTCGACCTCGGTGCCGAGGGCGGCGGTAATTGCGAGGGTACGAAGCCCGGCGAAACGGTCACGGTCGGCCCCGCCACGATTCTGGGCCCATTGAACGTGCCATCCGCGCTCGCCCAGCATGCGAGCGAACTCTACGCCAAGAACCTGCTCAATCTCATCGGGCTGATCGTCAAGGACGGCGCGCTCAAACTCGACTTCCAGGACGAGGTGATCGCCGGCGCAACCCTCACTCATGCGGGCGAGATCCGGAACAAGGTCGTTCGTGAAAGCCTCCAGGCCGGAAAAAGCCTCGAAGCCGAGAACGCATAAGGAGATCTCAGAATGGCGATCGACACATCGATGACCTGGCTCATCGCCCTTTACATCTTCATGCTCGCGGCTTTCACCGGCTACGAAGTCATCAGCCGGGTGCCCTCGATCCTCCATACGCCGCTCATGTCCGGGTCGAACTTCATCCATGGCATCGTCGTTGTCGGCGCGCTGCATGCGCTCATCAGCGCGACCTCGCTGTTTGCCCAGATCGTCGGCTTTCTTGCTGTCGCGCTTGGCGCCGCCAATGCGGCGGGTGGCTACATCGTGACCGACCGCATGCTCGCGATGTTCAAAACCAGCGGCGACAAATCCACCGCCGGAAAGAAGAACTGACATGTTCGCTCAGCACATTTTGGGATTGAGCGGTCTTGCCGCCGCGGCTTTCTTCATCCTCGGCCTGAAACGCATGTCATCGCCGGCAACGGCGCTGTCGGGTATCGTGGTGGCGGGCGTCGGCATGGTGGTCGCGGTCGCGGCCAGCTTCCTGGTGATCTTCGATCTGCCCGATACGGTCCGGCCGCATCTGACAATCAACCTGATCCTAGCCGTGATTGCGCTTCTCATCGGCGGCGGTTGGGCCTGGATGCGTGGCCGCAAGGTCGAGATGACGGCGATGCCGCAGATGGTCGCGCTCTATAACGGCATGGGGGGCGGCGCTGCCGCGGCGGTGGCGGCAGTTGAACTCTCGGCACGCGGCATGCAGGCCGTGGAGATCCTTGCCGTAACTGTGGCAGGCGCGCTGATCGGCTCGATCTCGCTCACCGGATCGGTGATCGCCTGGGCCAAGCTCGACGGCAAGATCAACAGACCGTGGCGCTTCAGCGGACAGCGCATCGTCAACGCTCTCGTGTTCCTGACGACCGTCCTGCTTGGCGTCGCGGTCATTGCTTTTTTCGATGACCCGCTGCTGCCGGTTTTGGCGGTGCTGTTCTTCCTCGGTGCGCTGGCCTTCGGCATCATGATGACCCTGCCGATCGGCGGCGCCGACATGCCGGTGGTGATCTCGCTCTTCAATGCCTTCACCGGCCTGGCCGTTGCTCTCGAAGGTTATGCGCTGCAGAACCCGGCGCTGATGATCGCCGGCATGGTGGTCGGCTCAGCCGGCACGCTGCTGACGATCCTGATGGCCAAGGCGATGAACCGTTCGCTCGCCAACGTCCTCTTCTCGAATTTCGGCGATGCCGCCACATCCGGCACCAGCGAGGTGCAGGGTCAGATGAAGTCGACCGACGCGAGAGATGCGGGCATCGCCATGCGCTACGCCTCGAACGTCATCATCATCCCAGGCTACGGCCTCGCGGTCGCGCAAGGCCAACAGAAGCTCTACGAGTTCGTCAAGCTGCTCCAGGCCGCCGGTGTCGACGTCAAGTTCGCGATCCATCCCGTCGCCGGCCGCATGCCCGGCCACATGAACGTGCTGCTCGCCGAGGCCGGCGTTCCCTACGACATTATCTTCGACATGGAAGACATCAACGCTGACTTCGCCAGTACCGATGTCGCGCTCGTGATCGGGGCGAATGACGTCGTCAACCCGGCGGCACGCACCGACAAGTCCTCGCCGATCTACGGCATGCCGATCCTTAACGCCGACCAGGCCCATCAGGTCTACGTCATCAAACGCGGCCAGGGCAAAGGCTATTCCGGCGTCGAGAACCTCCTCTTCTACGGGGAGAATTGCAGCATGGTCTATGGCGATGCCCAGGCCGTGCTCACGCAAATGGTCCAGGCGGTGAAGGACCTTGGCGCCTGAAACAGGTGGAAAGGCGCCATTCGCCTGACCGCTCCATCAATTGAAGGAGAGAGAAAAATGACCTACGCAACGATCAATCCCTATAGCGGTGAAACGCTAAAAACCTTTGCCGACGCGACGGACGCGGAGGTGCGCGAGGCAATCGACAAAGCCCATAGCGCCTTTCTGGACTGGAAGACCACGCCCTTTGCTGAACGTGGCCGCATCCTGCAGAAGGCGGCCGACATCCTGCGCCGTGACAGCGATGCCTATGCAAAGTTGCTGACGCTGGAGATGGGCAAGATCTTCGCCGAAGCGAAGGCAGAGGTCGAGCTGTCGGCGAAGATCTTTGAATATTACGTCCGCAACGCCGAGGAACTGCTCAAGCCCGGAAAACTGCCGGTGCTCGATCCGGCGGAGGGCGACGCCATCCTCGTGCACGAGCCGCTCGGCGTGCTTCTGGCGATCGAGCCGTGGAACTTCCCCTATTACCAGATTGCCCGCATCCTCGCGCCGCAGCTTTCAGCCGGGAATACGGTATTGCTGAAACATGCCTCCAACGTGCCGCAGAGTGCGGCTGCCTTCGAGAAACTGATGCGGGAGGCCGGCCTTCCAGATGGCGCCTTCCGGAACCTGTATGCCACGCGTGCGCAGATCGAACTGATTATCAACGACGATCGCGTCCACGGCGTCGCGCTGACGGGGTCCGAAGCTGCTGGATCAATCGTGGCCGCGCAGGCGGGCAAGGCGCTGAAGAAGTCGACCATGGAACTCGGCGGCGCCGACGCCTTCGTGGTGCTGGCGGACGCCGATCTGGAGAAGACGACGAAATGGGCCGTGTTCGGCCGGCACTGGAACGGCGGACAGGTCTGCTGCTCTTCCAAGCGCCTGATCGTCGTCGATCCGGTCTATGATTCTTTCCTCCAGCGTTATCGCACGGGCGTCGCGGGTCTCGTCGCCGGCGACCCCTTCGATCCGAACACGACGCTGGCGCCGCTGTCGTCGCAGAAGGCTGCCGACGACGTGAAGGAGCAGATCCGCGAGGCGGTAAGGCTCGGCGCGAGGGCCGAGGAGGTCGGGCCGCCTGTGCCCAATCAGGGCGCCTTCGTCCAGCCTACCATCCTGACGGATGTCGGCGAGGACAATCCAGCACGCTACTGGGAGTTCTTCGGACCGGTCTCACTGCTGTTCCGGGCGAAGGATGAGGCCGACGCCGTGCGCATCGCCAACGATAGCCCCTTCGGCCTCGGCGGTTCGGTGTTCACCTCCAACCCCGCCCATGGCTTTGAAGTCGCCAAACAGATTTCGACGGGCATGGTCTTCGTCAACCATCCCACCAAGGTGGAGGCCGACCTGCCTTTCGGCGGCATCCGCCGCTCCGGCTATGGCCGCGAACTCATCGGTCTCGGGCTGAAGGAATTCGTAAACCACAAGCTCATCGACGTGGTCGATATCGACGCTCATTTCTGAGCACGGCTCCCTCCCGCCTTTCGGCTTGAGGGAGCATTGATCTTAATTGAATGGAAGGATTAGCAGCATGGCTGCCAATAAAAAAGTTGCCGTTGTCACGGGTGCCGGTCAGGGCATCGGTCTCGCTATCGCCATCCGCCTTGCCAGGGATGGTTTTGCCATTGGCTGTCTCGACTATAATGCCGCCACGGCAAAAAAAGCGGCCGACGCGATTATCGCCAGCGGCGGCGAGGCGCTCGGCGTCCAGGTGGATGTTTCGCAACGCGAACAAGTCTTTCGGGCGGTGGATGAGGTCGTTGCCCGTTTCGGCCGTCTGGACGTGATGATCAACAATGCCGGCCTTGGCCCGGTCACGCCGATCGAGGACATCACCCCCGAAATCTACCACAAGGTGTTCGACGTCAATGTCGGGGGGACCTATTGGGGCATCCAGGCCGCCGTGAAGCATTTCAAGGCGCGCAAGCCCGCGAAGAAGGGAGATATCGTCGGCAAGATCATCAACGCTTCGTCACAGGCCGGTCAGGTCGGTAATCCGGACCTCGCTGTATATGGCGCCACCAAGTTCGCCATTCGCGGCATTACCCAGACCGCAGCAAAGGATCTCGCCCCGCTCGGTATCACGTCCAATGCCTATTGCCCGGGCATCGTGCGCACGCCGATGATGGAGGGCATCGCGCAAAAGGTCGCCGACGAGAACGGCAAGTCCCTGGAATGGGGTCTCCAGCAGTGGGCAAGTAGCGTTGCGCTCGGTCGCATCTCCCAACCGGAAGATGTCGCCGCCTGCGTCTCATACCTTGCTGGCCCGGATTCAGACTACATGACTGGTCAGGCCCTCATCATCGACGGTGGTATGGTCTTCAATTGATTTCATCGGCGTCGGGCGGACCGCGATCCGGGTACCTCATCGGATCGCACGCCCCGATCGAACGCGCCCTCGCCTATCGCTGGAACAACTGCGCCGCCAGGAGTGTGAAAGCAATCCTCGAGAATACGTCAACCAACACCCTGGAGGTATCCATGACCAGGACCAGGACCATGAAGGCTGCGGTCGTCCGCGAATTCGGCAAGCCGTTGAGGATCGAAGAGGTCCCGGTGCCCACCGTGGGCGCGGGCCAGATTCTCGTCAAGATCTCATTCCCGGCCATGAGATCGTCGGCCGCATCGAGGCTGTCGGCATCGGCGTTGACGACCATCGTCCAGTAGAACGCGTCGGCATCCCCTGGCTCGGCCATATCTGCAGGATTTGCCCTTACTGCCGAAGCGCGCGCGAGAACCTGTGCGAGGATCCGCAATTCACCGGCAATACGCGCGACGGCGGCTACGCCACGTCCGGTCTCGAATTTATGAATCTCGTGCGCAAGGGATATTTTGCGCATGTAACGGACACGGGGAAAAAGAACGCCGGCGGCCACCTATGCCTCGAAGCCCGATAAGCGAGGCTGATGACGAACGCTGCCATCCGAAACACGATGAGCCGGCGCTTACTGAGAAGGATATTTGCGATGCACTATTCCAGCGGAAACTTCGAAGCCTTTGCCCGTCCCCGCAAACCCGAAGGGGTCGAGAACAAGACGGCCTGGTTCGTTGGATCGGGCCTTGCCTCGCTTGCCGGCGCAGCCTTCCTGATCCGCGACGGACACATGGCAGGCGACCGGATCACCATCCTCGAAGAGTTGAAGCTGCCGGGTGGCGCGCTGGACGGGATCAAGGAACCTGAAAAGGGCTTCGTGATCCGAGGCGGCCGCGAGATGGAAGACCATTTCGAATGCCTGTGGGACCTGTTCCGCTCGATCCCTTCGCTGGAGATCGACGATGCAAGCGTCCTCGATGAATTCTTCTGGCTCAACAAGAGCGATCCCAACTCCTCGCTGCAGCGCACCACACAGAAGCAGGGGCAAGACGTTCCCGACAAGGCCCTGCTGACCCTGAACGACAAGGCGCAAAAGGATCTGCTGCGGCTTTTCTTCGCTACCCGCGAGGAGATGGAGAACAAGCGCATCAACGAAGTCCTCGGCGAGGATTTCCTGGCCAGCAATTTCTGGCTCTACTGGCGCACCATGTTCGCCTTCGAGGAATGGCATTCGGCACTGGAGATGAAGCTCTATTTGCATCGCTTCATTCATCACATCCACGGCCTGGCGGATTTTTCGACGCTAAAATTCACCCGGTACAATCAATATGAATCGCTTGTCCTGCCGCTGGTCAAATGGTTGCAGGATCACGGCGTGACGTTCCGCTATGGCGTCGAGGTCACCGACGTCGATTTCGAAATTCAGTCGGACCGCAAGCAGGCCACGCGCATCCACTGGCTGCAAGATGACGCACCGAGCGGCGTTGATCTCGGCCCGGACGATCTGGTGTTCATGACCATCGGCTCGCTGACCGAAAATTCCGACACCGGCGATCATCACACGCCTGCAAAGCTCAACGAGGGGCCGGCCCCGGCATGGGACCTGTGGCGGCGCATCGCCGCGAAGGATCCGGCTTTTGGCCGCCCCGACGTGTTCGGCGCCCACATTCCGGAGACAAAATGGGAATCGGCCACGATCACCACGCTCGATGAGCGTATCCCCAGCTACATCCAGAAGGTCGTCAAACGCGATCCCTTCAGCGGCAAGGTGGTCAGCGGCGGCATTGTCACCGTCAAAGATTCGAGTTGGCTGTGCAGCTGGACGGTGAACCGCCAGCCGCACTTCAAGCAACAGCCGAAGGATCAGGTCGTGTGCTGGTTCTATTCGCTATTCGTGGACAGGCCCGGCGACTACGTGAAGAAACCGATGCAGGACTGCAGCGGCGAGGAGATCACGCAGGAGTGGCTCTACCATCTGGGCGTGCCGGTTGAGGAGATTCCTGAACTGGCGGCAACCGGCGCGAAGACAGTGCCGGTGATGATGCCCTACATCACCGCGTTCTTCATGCCGCGCCAGGCCGGCGACCGACCAGATGTCGTGCCAAAGGATGCCGTCAATTTCGCGTTCATCGGCCAGTTCGCCGAGGCGAAGGAGCGGGATTGCATCTTCACCACCGAATACTCGGTGCGCACGCCGATGGAGGCCGTCTATACGCTGCTTAATATCGAACGCGGCGTGCCGGAAGTGTTCAACTCGACCTACGACATTCGCACGCTGCTGGCGGCCGTGGCTCCGCTGCGAGATGGTAAGGGGATCGACATCCCAGGCCCGGCCTTCCTGCGCAACCTGCTTCTGAAAAAGCTCGATACAACCGAGATCGGCGACCTGCTGAAGGAGTATAAGCTGATTTCCGAATGAGTGTGCCAGATAGCCGCCGCTCCGCCCGTCACCATGACAGCGAAAACGGGACGAACCGGCGCGATATGCGATGCTTATTGCGGCTGCAGATGCTCGGACATGAAGTCGACGAACGCCCTCAGTTTGGGCGTGATCTGGCGGCTGGCCGGCCAGAGCACGTTGAACTGATCAGCCTCTTCCACCCACTCGTCCAAAATCGACACGAGACGGCCGTCAGCGATCTCGTCGCGGATCGCAAAGGGCGGCAGACAGGCAATGCCCAGCCCCTCGATCGCCAACGCGATCAGAGGATCGACCGCCGTCGCGCTCATCCGTTCGGGCAGAACGATCTTTCCCTGACGTTCCCCGCGAGCAAACGGCCAGGGTCGGATCCTACCGCTGCTGGGAGAGCGTTGGTGAAGACACTGGTGCTGCGCCAGAGCAAGTTTGGCTCGGATTGTGGCCTTGTGCGCCGCTAGGCTCGGGACTCAATCACGCCCACCATATGATTGT
>NZ_JAPKNI010000006.1 GCF_026343955.1 Kaistia defluvii | reverse complement strand
CGCGGGAGAGGGAGTCCGGCGGCGCTTGTCGCGCTGGCAGTCAAGGAAGAATACCAGCCGAAAAGCCCTCGCCCGCTTCGCGGGAGTGGGTTGGGTGAGGGACTTGCTTGACGCAAAAGCCCCTGGTTACGCCGCGCGGCGGGCTTCGGTGTCGAGGGCGGCAAAATCCTCGTCGGAAAGCTTGATCGAGGCGGCGGCCGTGTTCTCCTCGAGATGCTTGACGCTGCCCGTGCCGGGGATCGGCAGCATCACCTTCGAGCGCTTCAGGAGCCAGGCGAGCGCGATCTGGCCCGGCGTCGCGCCGAGCCTGCCGGCGATCTCGGTCAGCGCCGAGCCCGGGCGAGCCAGATTGCCGGAGGCGAGCGGCGCCCAGGGAATGAAGCCGATATTGTTGGTCTCGGCATAATCGAGCACGGCCTCGCTCTTGCGATCGACGAGGTTGTACTGGTTCTGCACTGTCGTCACGGGGAAGAATTTCTGCGCCGCCTGGATGTCGGCGACGGAGACTTCCGACAGGCCGACATGGCGGATCAGGCCTTCCTTGCGCATGTCGGCGATCACCTGGAACTGCTCGTCCTTGGGCACGCGCGGATCGATCCGGTGCAATTGCCAGAGATCGATGCGGTCGATCTTCAGCCGGCGCAGGCTCATCAGCACGCATTGGCGCAGATATTCCGGTCGTCCCACCACCTGCCAGATGTTCGGGCCATGCCGGGTCAGCGCGCCCTTGGTGGCGATCACGAGGTCCGTGTAGGGATGCAGCACCTCGGCGATCAGGTCTTCGCTGACATAGGGGCCGTAGCTGTCGGCGGTATCGATCAGGTCGATGCCGAGCTCCGGCACGCGCTTCAGCGTCCGTTTCGCCTCGGCGATGTCCTTCGGCTCGCCCCAGATGCCGTCTCCGGTGATCCGCATGGCGCCGAAGCCGAGCCGGTTCACGGCGAGGTCGCCGCCAATCAGAAACTGGCCGGATGCGGCCGCGTTGATGTCGTTGGGCATGGTGTGGTCCTTCGATGAGGAAGCCGGAGCGGACCGCCCATCACGGCACGATCGTCCGACCGGAATCGAAATTCCGCCGCGACGGTCATGCCGGAAGCCGACATTTGGTCGACCACCGCTCTCCACTCGCGACGAATACCCGGGAGGGTTTCGAACAGATGGGCCCGCCGCGACCGGCATCAAAGGGGCACGCCGATCACGGACGCGTGAACAGCGCGGATGAGTGCGTTCGCAAGACCCTCACCCAACCCTCTCCCGCGCGCGCGAGAGGGCTTTCCACCGCGGCCTGCATCGGCGTGGCGCGTGCCCTGGAACAGACACAGGCGAGCCCCCTCTCCCGGCACGGGAGAGGGTCGGGGTGAGGTTTTTTTCCCCTATTCCCGCCAGCTCTTGAGCCCGAGCAGCCTTTCGCCCAGCGGCGAGAGGCTCGCCGTTTCGGCGTTCCGCTTCTCCCAGTCGCGCGGGTCGCCCGGAAAAGCGTCGCGGTGCGGGTGATCGCGTTCGCGCCAGAGCCGGATGCGCTCGGCGCGCTCGGCGAGGTTGGCCTCCTCGGCCGGGTGCATCGAGATGTACTGCGCCATGCGGACGCGGTCGTCCGAATGGTTCGGGCGGACGCCGTGGGCCAGCAGCGAATTGAAGATCAGCAGATCGCCGGCTTCCATCTCGATATTGGTGATGGCGAGGCCCGTCGTGTCGGGATGCATGGGGTCGCGATCGTCCGGCTGGGCCTTTACCCATGCGTCAAAGTTCGCGAACAGCTCGGGGATGCACTGGAAGCCGCCGACATCGCCATCCTGCTTCTTCAGGCTCAGCACGCCCTGCACGCCGATCGGCGGGGGAACGAGCGAGGTATCGGCGTCCCAGTGGATGAAGCCGTTCGGGTTGCCCTTCACCTTCTTCGGCGGGTTCAGATTGGCGCGGTCGATCGTCACCCAGAGGTCCTCGCGGTCCCAGATGTCGACGAAGGCGTCGTAGATCCGCTGCTGTTGGCGATTGTCCCAGAGATACTGGTGATTGTAGATCTCCAGCATGCCGGTGCCGTTCAGCTCCTTCATGATGTGATCGCGGCGCTGCGGCGCATACCAGGTGGCGGGATCGGCCGGGTCCTTCTCGTCGAACTGCCAGAGCAGGTCGACCAGCCGCTCGACATTCTCCTTCGGCACGGCCTGGCGGACGATGACATAGCCGCGCGTGATCCAGTGCTGCCAGTCTTCCGCGCTCAGCACGCGCAAAGGCAGCGTCTTCACGATCTCCTTCAATTGCGTTTCCTGGTGCGTGGTGGGGTGGCTGTCGCGCTTTACGCCGGCATTGGCGGCCATGGACATCGTCTCTCTCCCTGCTCTCCCGCATCCCTCGCGGATGCCTCTGGGGAAAGACTAGCGATCGGCGCTGACGCGTGTTCGCCGATCCCGGCGAAAACTGATACGATTCCGGCGCCGATGAGCCCAAGGGATCCAGATGAAGCCGTTTCTCGAGAGACTGGCGCTGCCGGACGGCACCTCCTGGACGACGCTCAACCGTCGCCTCGACGGCGAGATCCCGTTCCAGTGGCATCATCACCCCGAGTTCGAACTGACGCTGACGCTGAACTCGCGCGGCCAGCGCTTCATCGGCGACCATATCGGCAGCTATGATGATGGCGACCTGGTGCTGGTCGGCCCCAACCTGCCGCATAGCTGGTGCTCGGCCGCCAAGGTCGCGGCCGACGCGCCACATGTGGCGCTGGTGATGTGGTTCCTGCCGCAATGGACGGCGCCTTTGGGCAGTGTGTTTACCGAGCTCCGCGCCGTCGCCGCCATGCTGGCGCGGGCGAAGACGGGCCTGAAGTTCTCCGACGCCGCCGCAGCCGGGGCGAGGCCGCTGATCGAGGCGCTGTTCGCGCTGCCGCCGGACGAGCGACTGATCCAGCTCCTGCACGTGCTGGCGCGGCTTGCCCGCGACACCGACGCCGTGCCGCTGGCCTCCCCCCTGGCGATAGCCGCCGACAGGCCGATGGATCGCGGCCGGATCGACCGCGTGCTCGACCATGTGCATCGGCATTTCGCCGAGCGGCTGACGCTGGACGGCCTCGCCGACATCTCCGCGCTGAGCCCGTCCGGGCTGCACCGGCTGTTCCTGCGTCATACCGGCCAGAGCGTGACGGGCTATCTGGCGCGCCTGCGCATCGGCGCCGCCTGCGCGCTGCTCTCGGGCGGGACGCGGCCGATCGCCATGATCGCCGACGAGGTCGGCTACGACTCGCTCGCCAACTTCAACCGCCAGTTCAAGGCGCAGCGCGGCCTGACGCCGAGGCAGTACCGGCAGAGGTTTCGGATGGGTGGGTAAGGCACGCTCGCCGTCATCCTCGCGAAGGCGAGGATCCATGCATCCGTGACATGGGGGGGGCGCCGCGAGAAAGGCAACCGACACCCCTTCACCTCTCCCTTGAGGCGAAGAGGTGAAGAAAGCGAGCCCTCGTCCGCGCGGGATAGGGGGGTGAGGGTCTGCCGGAAAGCTCCCCCTACCCCTCCGGCTTCTCCGTCTCCGGGATCTGGCCCGGCCATTCGACGATGAATTCCTCATATTCCTCGACCGGGATATCGCTCTCGCTCACCGTGCGGCCGGAGGTCGAGATGCCGGCGTCGTGCACCGTCTCCGGGTCGCCCGAGACCAGCGGATGCCACCAGTAGAGGTCGCGGCCCTCGGCGATCAGCCGGTAGCCGCAGGTCGGCGGCAGCCAGGTCAGCGTGCGCACCGTCTTGGGGTCGAGCGGGATGCAATCGGGCACGAAATCATGCCGGTTGGGATAATCCCGGCAGCGGCACGTATCCTCGTCCAGCAATTCGCAGGCGATGGCCGTCCAGACGATCTCGCCGGTGTCCCAGTCCTCCAGCTTGTTGAGGCAGCAGCGGGCGCACCCGTCGCAGAGCGATTCCCATTGCGTCGGGTTCATCTCCTCCAGGGTCAGGCGCTTCCAGAACGGCGCTTCCTCGGTCGCGGGCGCGGATACCAGGGCGGCATCCTGTTGCGCGGAGGCCGCAGCGTCGCGTGCGTCCTTTCCTTGCAAGGGCATGGAGATTGCGTATCCTTTGTCGATCGGCGAAAACCGGCCAGGGCTGGAGGCGGTCTGTTCACCGGGCATTCCGAATGGCGCTATATAGTGCCGGAATGTGATGTTTCGACCGCCTTTTAGAACCATTCGACCTCTATTGGAACAGCCCTTGCGCAAGCTTCAGCATCGTATCGCGGCATGGATCGGCGGCTGGAAGCCCAGCGCGAACCGCCCGGCGGATACGGCTGGCGATCCGGCCTCCCCGGTGGAGAAGGCAGCGCCCGAAGAAGCGCAGACAGGCCCCGCGCGGGCGAAATCGCCCCGGCTGCGGCTGATCGAGATCGACGCCTTCATCGATTCCGCGCTCTACCGGATCTGGACCGGGCTGAAGGACGGCGCCGAGGCGCTGTCGCGCTTTGCCCGCCGCTTCCGCATGACCGGCTGGCGCCGCGCCCCATTCGAGATCCTGGGCGACGGGCTGACCATGGCGGTCGGCGGCGGCCTCGTCATGCTGACGCTCGCCTTGCCGGCCTTCGACGCCACCAAGCAGGACTGGCTGGCGCAATCGGACTATTCCGTCACCTTCCTCGACCGCTACGGCGCCGAGATCGGCAAGCGCGGCGTGCGCCATTCGGATTCGGTGCCGCTGGAAGAGATGCCCGATAGCCTGATCAAGGCGACGCTCGCCACCGAGGACCGGCGCTTCTACACGCATTTCGGCATCGACATCATCGGCACGGGGCGCGCGCTGATGGAAAACCTGCGCAATGACGCGGTGCGCCAGGGCGGCTCGTCGATCACCCAGCAGCTGGCCAAGAACCTGTTCCTGTCGAACGAGCGCACGCTCGACCGCAAGATCAAGGAAGCGTTCCTCGCGCTCTATCTCGAGAGCAACCTCTCCAAGCACGACATCCTGCAGCTCTATCTCGACCGCGCCTATATGGGCGGCGGCAATTTCGGCGCGGCGGCGGCGGCCGAGTTCTATTTCGGCAAGAAGGTGACCGACATCAACCTGGCCGAGGCGGCGATGCTGTCCGGGCTCTACAAGGCCCCTGCCCGCTATGCGCCGCACATCAACCTGCCGGCGGCGCGCGCCCGCGCCAACGACGTGCTCACCAACATGGTGCAGGCCGGCTTCATGACCGAGGGCCAGGTGATGGGCGCGCGGCGCAAGCCGGCGGACGTCGTGCGCAAGGCGGCCGATACCGCGCCCGACTATTTCCTCGACTGGGCCTTCGACGAGGTCAAGAAGCAGGTGCCGGATGGCGACCGCAGCCTGATCGTCCGCTCGACGGTCGACATGAACCTGCAGAAGGCGGCCGACGAGGCGATCGAGGGATCGCTGCGCGATTCCGGCGAGCGCTACCGCGTGAGCCAGGCAGCGATGGTCGTGGCCGAGCCGGACGGCGCGGTGCGCGCCCTGGTCGGCGGCCGCGATTATGGCGAGAGCCAGTTCAACCGCGCCACCGACGCGCTGCGCCAGCCGGGCTCGTCGTTCAAGCCCTTCGTCTACACGGCGGCGCTGCAGCACGGCTACACGCCGAAGAGCATCGTGGTCGACGCGCCGATCTCGATCGGCAACTGGTCGCCGAAGAATTATGGCGGCCGCTACATGGGCTCGATCCAGCTCACCACGGCGCTGATCCATTCGCTGAACACGGTGGCGGTGCGGCTGGCCGGCGCGGTCGGCCGGCCGGCGATCATCGACCTCGCCCACCGCATGGGCATCACCACCAACATCATCAATTCGAAGTCGCTGCCGCTCGGCGCGACCGATGTGCGCGTGCTCGACATGACCGGCGCCTATGCCGTGTTCGCCAATGGCGGCCTCAAGGCGACGCCCTATGCCTTCACGCAGATCCTCAACAGCCAGGGCCAGGTGGTTTTCGACCGCAAGCGCGACGTGCCGCCGCCCGAGCGCGTGCTCGACGAGAAGACCGTCGGCATGATGGACTACATGCTGGGCCAGGTGCCGGAGCGCGGCACCGGCCGCGCCGCCAAGCTGCAGGGCATCAAGACCGCCGGCAAGACCGGCACCACCAATGCCTATCGCGACGCCTGGTTCATGGGCTTCACCGGCAATTATGTCGGCGGCGTCTGGTTCGGCAATGACGACTTCACCTCGACCAACAAGATGACGGGCGGGTCGCTGCCGGCGCAGACCTGGAACCGGGTGATGACCTATGCCCATAACGGCATCGAGCTGAAGCCCATCCCCTATATCGATGAGCCGGCCTCGGACGGTCCGCGCCCTGCCCCGGCGGTCGCCAGCACCGACGCGGACCAGCGCCCGCTGTCGCTCTCGGCGCGCACGACCGAGCGGCTCATCGCACTCGAGAAGCTGCTGGAGACGGCACCGCCCCTGAAGCCGCTCAATGCCGTCTCGTTCGATTCCGGCGAGACGATCCGCGCCGCGGCGCTGGAAGGCACGCCTTAGGGGCCGTCCATTACCGGCTGGTCGAAAAACGCCTGTGTCGCTTCGGCAACTGGCGCCGTCATCGCAGCGCGATACGACAGGCGCGCTGGAAGCTTCGTCGCAGACGCGCTCCTCGCCGCGGCACGGGAGCCGGTCCCTCATGGTCGCCCCCTCCCGATCGGCTCCGGGAGCCACCCCGCTGCCTGCAACAGGAGCGGCATCGCGGATGATCCAGAACATCCACGAAATGGATCTAATTTTGAAACAATTACATGCTCGCCTCAAAGTAAACACAAATATAAAAGTCTCGTTAACAGCAACAGATCACCCTCATCACACATATTACGCAGCGAACTGAATATAATATTTCATGTTTGTTGCCATGCCGCTACACACCCGGATGCCAACTGGATATAAGCTATAGGCCGGACAGTATGGAGGGCGACATGAGGGATACGCGATTTGTCATAGCGCTTGGGCTCGGAATGACGCTGGGGCTCGCAGGAGCAGCGAACGGGGCTGACCTTACCTTCGAGCCCGCTGCCGCGCCCGAGCCCGCCTTCACCTGGACCGGCCTCTATATCGGCGCCCATGGCGGCTATGCCTGGTCGGACGTCTCGAACGCCGGGATCAATGCCTATGGCGGCCTGAAGCCCGATGGCTGGTTCGGCGGCGGCCAGGCCGGCTACAACTACCAGTTCGCGAACCAGTTCGTGCTCGGCATCGAGGCCGACGTCTCGTTCGGCGACCAGAAGGACAGCCTCTCGGCTGTGATCGGTGACCCGCTGGAAAATGCGGTCACGCTCGACTACGCGACCAAGATCGACACCTTCGGCACCGTGCGCGCCCGCGCCGGCTATGCGTTCGACCGCTTCCTGCCTTACGTCACCGGCGGCCTGGCCTGGGCCAATGCCGAACTCGACTTCCACAATCAGATCATCGCGGACGGCAATGTCGCGGTCGACCTCAGCGCGTCCGACAAGCAGACCCTTACCGGCTGGACGATCGGCGCCGGCCTGGAATACGCGATAACCAACAACGTCACGGCCAAGGTCGAATATCTCTATGCCGATCTCGGCTCGAAGGATTTCGACCTGGGAACGCCGGTCTCCACCGACATCACCATGCAAACGGTCAAGATCGGCCTGAACTACAAGTTCTGATCGCCGTACGGGATCGAAAATCCGAAAGCTCCCGCGCCATCCTGGCCGGGGGCTTTTTTTTGTTGACCCGCACTGGCCGGACAAGTGGCCCTAAAATCAGACACGGCATACTTGCGCCCGACCGGAATCCCAATTCATTCTGTTGCCCCTGCATCTTGCCCGGAGCACTCCATGACTGTCGCCGCCGTCGATACCGCCGCCTCCGCCGCCCAGGAGAAGCGCGCCGCGCGTCTCGACGCGGTCATCGACTCGGCGATCCGGGACGGCGTGATCGTCGGCGCCGTGGTGCTGGTGGCCGAGGACGGCAAGTTGGCCTACCGGCGCACGGCCGGCCATGCCGACCGGGAAGCCGGACGCCGCACCACGGAAGACACGATCTTTCGCCTCGCCTCCGTCACCAAGCCGCTCGTCGCCGCCGCCGCGCTGTCACTGGCCGAAGCCGGCGTGATCGGGCTCGACGACCCGGTGACGCGCTTCCTGCCCGATTTCCGGCCGAAGCTTGCCGATGGCAGCAAACCGGTGATCACTATCCGTCACCTGCTCACCCACACCAGCGGCCTGATCTACGGCTATCCCAAGGAAGCCGGCATATCGGAAGGGCTCGACCAGCCCGGTCGCGGCATGGACGAAAACCTGGCGAAGATCGCCGCGCAGCCGCTCGCCTTCGCGCCCGGCACGTCCTGGTATTATTCCGTCGGCATCGACGTTCTGGGCGGGCTGCTCGAAAAGGCGACCGGCCAGAGCCTGCCCGATATCGTCGCCAGCCAGGTGACGAAGCCGCTCGGCCTTGCCGACACCGGCTTCCTGCCCAGCGATCCCGCCCGGCTTGCCGTTGCCTATGCCGATGGCGATCCGCGCCCGACGCCGATGGCCGACCACCAGGCGGTGACGGGCCTGGCGATCGAGGGCACGATCCATTTCGCGCCGAACCGCAATTTCGATCCGAACTCGTTCCCCTCGGGCGGCGCCGGCATGTTCGGCACGGCGGGCGACTTCCTGACCTTCCTCGAAGCGATGCGCAAGGGCGGCGCGCCGGTGCTTTCGGCGGAAAGCCTGGCGCTCTTGTCGCAGAACGCGATCGGTTCGTTCGATACCGGCGTGGCAGGGCGCGGCTTCAGTCTCGGCTGGTCGATCACCCATGATCCGGCCGCCGGCGCCTCGCCCTTCTCGCCCGGCACCTGGCAATGGGGCGGCGTCTACGGCCATTCCTGGTTCGTCGATCCCGTCCGCAGGCTGTCGGTGGTGTCGTTCTCGAACACGGCCTTCGCCGGCGTCGCCGGCCCCTACCCCGAAGCCATCAAGGCCGCCGTTTACGGATAAGTGCGTTCGCCGCGCTCCTTACCTCTCCCTCAGGGAGAGGTGAAGAGTCTCAAGCGGCGGCTTCGGCATCCTCGCCAAAGCCCTTGGTGACCGCGTCGGGCAGGCCGAATAGTCCGTCGAACGCCCAGTTGAACACGAACATGTAGACCGGGAAGAACACGATCAGCGCCGTATCGAGGATCAGCGCGTCGAGCAGCGACATCTCCATCCACCACGCCATCAGCGGGATGAGGAACACCAGCAGCGTCACCTGGAAGCCGAGCGCATGCAGCACGCGGCGGCCGAAGGAGCGCGACCGCGCCGGGCGCGACGCCTCCCAGCGCTCGAACAGGCTCGTATAGGCAAGGTTGACCGTGATCGCGAGCGCCGAGGTCATCACCGCGAGCGGGCCGGTATGCGAGGGCGCGGTGCCGGAGAGATAGGCAAGGATCAGCGCCGATATGAGGATCCCGGTCACCTCGAATGTCGAGATATAGACCACCCTGCGAAGAACACCCTGCACCGAAAAACCCTCTTGGCTAGCGCCGGACCGACCGGCTGGAGGCGGGCTTATAGGCGCTTTCGCAGATAGAAAAAGTTGCCATCTGTCAATTCGCCTGATAGATCGCGGCCATGACGTTTTCCAGTGACAGCATCGCGCTCTTCCTGGCGGTGATCGACCACGGCTCGTTCTCCGCCGCCGCGCGGGCGCTGCGCCGCGTGCCCTCCGCCGTCAGCATGGGCATCGGCCATCTCGAGGCCGAGCTCGGCTATGCGCTGTTCGAGCGGCGCGCCCGGCAGGTCTTCCCCACCGCCGCGGCGCAGGCCCTGCTGCCGCAGGCGCGGCTGATCGCCGAGCAGCTGAAGCAGATCGACGCCCATGCCGCCGGGCTCTCGGAAGGGCTGGAGACCCGACTCTCGATCGGCATCGGCGCGGAAATCGACAGCGCCCGCCTGATGCAGGCGATTTCCGCCGTCGCCCGGCACTATCCGCTGCTGGCGATCGAGGTGGTCGCCGCGCCGCATGACGACATCATCCGCCAGATGCGCCGCGCCGAGATCGACCTCTGCGTCGCCTATGGCGAGCTGGAGACCAGTTTGCAGGAGGATTTCCAGTTCGTCGGCACGGAAACGCTGGTCGCCGTCGTCTCGGCGCATCACGAGTCCGAGCTGCTGGCGGCGGAAACCCTGCGGCTCGACGACCTGTTCCAGCACCGCCAGATCGTCATCGCCAGCCGCGAGCTGCCGCTCTCCAATTTCCGCCAGCTGATCGCGCCCACCTTTTGGCGCACCGACAATCTCGCGACCGCCGTCAACATGGTGAAATCCGGCCTCGGCTGGGCCAACCTGCCGCTCGCCATCGCCGAGCCGCTGCGCCGTGACGGCAGCGTGCGCATCCTGCCCTTCAGCAATGTCACCAACGGCCTGAAGTTGCCGCTCTATGCCCGCTGGATGAAGCAGAACCCGCCCGGCAAGGCGGGCCAGGAACTGCTTTCTCTGCTGAAGGCCCGCTGATCGCCGCCGCCCCTCGCCCTCGCAAAACGCTCCCGTGCCCCCACCCCCGGCTTGGCAAGGACGAGCCGCCTCTATATACGCTCCATAAATGGATCATATACGGAGCATGTCATGGGCATCGTGAACATCGACGACGACCTGCACGAGCAATTGCGCCGGGCCAGCAAGGTGTCGCTGCGCTCGATAAACGCCCAGGCCGCCTACTGGATCAAGATCGGCATGCTCTGCGAGACCAACCCGACGCTGACCTTCACCGAGATCATGGAGCGCGAGCTCGCCTCGGCCGGCGTCTCGGCCGCGTCGCTTTCCGCGAGCGCCGCATGACCGAGGACCCGCAGGAACTGGCGCTGATGGCGCAATCCGGCCGGCTGCTGGCCTCCGTCTTCGAGAGGCTCGACCGCACACCGCTCCTCGGCCAGTCGACGCTCGCGATCAACGACCAGGTCGAGCGCTTCATCGTCGACGAGCTCCAGGCCCGCCCCGCCAGCAAGGGCCAGTACGGCTTCGGCTTCGTGCTGAATGCGTCGATCAACGACGTCGTCTGCCACGGCATCCCCTCCATGTCGGACGTGCTGCGCGACGGCGACATCGTCAATTTCGACATCACGCTGGAGAAGAACGGCTTTATCGCCGATTCCAGCAAGACCTACCTCGTCGGCACGGTGAACCCGGCCGCGCGCAACCTGGTCCAGACCACCTATGAGGCGCTGTGGATGGGCATCAAGGCGGTGCGCCCCGGCGCGAAACTCGGCGATATCGGCTTCGCGATCGAGCGCCACGCCAAGCGCAACGGCTATTCGGTGGTGCATGATTATTGCGGCCACGGCATCGGCCGCGAGATGCACGAGGACCCGCAGATCCTGCATTTCGGCAAGCCCGGCACCGGGCTGACGATGCGCGAGGGCATGGTGTTCACCATCGAGCCGATGCTCAATCGCGGCCGCCGCGCCGTGACGACGCAGGAGGATGGCTGGACGGTGGTGACGAAGGACGGCTCGCTCTCGGCCCAGTTCGAGCACACCGTCGCCGTCACCGCCTCCGGCGTCTCGGTGCTGACCCGCCGGGCCGACGAGCGCGGCTAGAGCATTTTTCCCAACGAAGCGGATGCCGGTTCGCGCGAAAAACGGGACCCGACGAGAATTTGGACGCTTTCCCTGTTTCAGCGAAACGCTGAATGGCTCCTGCCACGGCCGGCAACGGGCCCGCCGCGCCCCACCCTCGCGTGCGCCGGCGTCACTCCGCCGCCGGCGCGGCGACCGGTTCGCGGGCCTGCGCCTCGGCCGGTTCCTCCGGCGCGGGCGCCACGGCGGCGCGGCCGCGCTCGGTCAGCTCGTAAATCCCCCGGCTCTTGCGCTGGAACCAGCCATAGACGTTGCTCTGCAGGATCCCGGGCGCCCGCGCCACCAGCGCCTTCAGCTGCTTCGGGCTTTGCGGCCCGGAAAGCAGCGCCGTGGCGCAGATCCGGCAATCCTGCCGGTAGGCGGTCATGATCGGCTTGCCGCGCCCGCCGCCCACCTGCGGATCGCCGACCCGGCGCTTGTGCTCGGCAAGCAGGCGCGAGCGCCGCTTGGGATCGCGGCGCGGCAGGGCCGCGAAGGGTTCGATGATGACGTCGACCGCGCCGGAGGCGGAAACCGCGATCATGCCGAAGCCGAGCCGCCGGCAGAGATTGCGGAAGCGCGCATCATGCTCGCGCCCCTTGCCCTTGGAGGCGCGCGCCGCGAGCCAGACCTCGTCCGAGATCGCCGCCCGGTTGACGCCCTGCAGCACCAGTTCGAGGTTGAAGGAAAGCTTCATCTCGCAGACGACGAGGACAGCCGGCTCGCCCTCCCGCACGCCGACGAGATCGCACCCCTGCACCTCGCCCTTCACGGCATACCCGGCGCCCTCGAGGAAGGCTTTTATAGGAAGATAGAGGTCGGTTTCTGCCATGCGTGCTGTCGGGGTTCCGGTGTGCTCCGGTGGGTTTAGCTGAGTCTGGGGGGCTGCGGGAGGATGAGAGTGGCGCGCCTTAGCGCGAGCACAGCCAAATCAGATGTGGTGCGCTTGAGGAGAGGTCGTCGCCCTGGCGGAGGACCAAAGCTCCTAGGAAGGCCCTTGGGTGCCTTTCTCTATTGCATCTAGAGCCGTCTCGAATCCGTTCCGCAGGAAAGTCGTGAGGTCGTCATTGGTCGATCCTCCCTTAAAAACGGTGCAACGCACGACGGCCGGTCGACGAAAATCCAACTGCAAAAAAACTCCGACTGAATATACGTAACCCTGATCAGGATGAGTGAGCCCTTCGAGCTTCATAATATCGTCTTCGAACTGATCATTGTCGGCAAGCTTCAGCTCTATCGCCATGAGATTCGTCAGGCGCTCACCCATCATGTGCACGAGAATGTCAGGCTCGATATTCTTATAAGACCCTCCGGACCGCTGCAGACGCTTCACAGTATCGCCATGGCGATTATACTCCGTATCTACATCCCATTGAGGGAAATAGCGGGCGAGGTTTACC
Organism: Kaistia defluvii; assembly: GCF_026343955.1. Classification (GTDB taxonomy): domain Bacteria; phylum Pseudomonadota; class Alphaproteobacteria; order Rhizobiales; family Kaistiaceae; genus Kaistia; species Kaistia defluvii. The sequence continues at coordinate 231,492 of NZ_JAPKNI010000006.1, read as the reverse complement.
GCGATCCTATGCATAATCGGTCGCTCTCGAACATTGAGGCGACCGAGCCGTTCATCTGCTAGGAGTGGCATCGTTGAGTCTACCAGACCAGCCAAAATTTCATGGTCTTCCATAGGCGCTTCATCGGCTCGACATTGTTAAATCTTTAGCTGCTTAAAGAAAGCCTCATTTCTTAGCCGAGCGTCCTTTAGTACATACTTATAGCTAAGCGCTTGGACGAAGGCCCGGTAATCCGAATTGTAGCCATAGAACCCGCCCCCGCCGGGCAACGGCACATTGATTTGTGCGAGTCTGAGCCACTTACGCATATTCGGGGTAAAATCAGCGATGATGTAACAGAAAAAGGGAGTGTCGGCCGTAACCTCCTGGATTTGTCCGCCATCCTTGTCGAGGATTTTACCATTCTGAAGATCCTCGATGTAGCTGTAGATTTGAACGAAGGGGTTTTCCTCCTCGTCATAATCAGTTCGGACAGGTTTTTTGAATTCCACGATGACAACAGGCTGGTCAGTGCCTGGACGATGGTAGGCGGACCTGCCCGCAAACAATAGAACATCCGGTCGATCTGACGATACATTCTCACTGACAATCTTTTTAAGTGCTTTGTCGGAAGCCCAATATTCGTAGTACGTTAGCTTGTCGTCCACAATCCAAAGATTGTGCTTATCGACGCTGACGTCTTTATTGGTGACACGCATCGGAACAATGAAACTGTGCAATGCCTCTTCGGAGTAATGCTTCATCGTTCCATCTGGTTTGTACTGAAGCCGCTTCTCCAGTAGATCCAGAACGATTTTTCGACGGACTGTATAGTCCGCAAGCACAGAGAACTCATGCTCCGTCAGGCGGCCCAACAACTCTGCCACCCCGGTCTCTACGGGGTCCTCTTCCTTTGGCTCCGTCCTAGAAAGAACTTCAACTTTGCGTTCGATATCCCTGTTGTCGCGGTAGTCCAGTACAGCTAGCTGCTGATAAATCTGCTCAGCTGTGCGGAAGTTTCGGGGGACGCTCGACACGACGAACTCTTTCGGATCGTCCACGAGATACGCGTACCGCGGGTACTTCTTAATGACCGATTTTGTGATATCGGCCTGCTTTTGAATCACACGCTCTATCGATGTGGCGAGCACTTGACGGATCGCGTCAAAGGTCTGCCGCTTAATGGTTTCGAGCAGTTCCGCGTCCAGATCAAATGCGGTACGCTCCGAATTGACGGAGTCATCGAAGATCTTCCCTGAGAGAACGCCTGCATAGGCATAAGAAAGCTTTTCACGGTCGATGTAGGTGACGAGGCCCAACGCAAGCCCGATATCGAACTCGGTAACCACCCGACCATGAGCAGCAAGATAGATCTTGTGAGCGGCCTTGCCCTCCACCACGGACTTTTCAAGAAGGTTGTGCTCGAGTTTCAAGGAGATATCGTCGTTGATCGCGAGGGGTATGGCGCTAAGAGCCAGTTCCTTCTCCTTCAGATACGCACCCAATTCAATCGACTCTGCGGCACCTTCGATTGTAATTTTCGGACGCACCGAAGAAATTAAATACGGAAGGAAATGAGCGACGACTTTTCGTACTGTCGTGTCAAATTTGGTTGGAAAATGCTTAGCATAAGCGGACTTCATCCGCCGAAGAACCACTATCGTTCCCGGGTCTACACCTTTTATCTCGGAAACTACGTAGTCTGACAGAGGCGCTTCATTATTGAGGACGAGCGTGAACGAACGCTGGTATAGCTTATTGTCCTGTTCGAATACACTGGTGACGTGTGCTTCGGCAAAGACTTTTAGCCAAGATAGACGGCCCAACCCTTTTCCGCCGCGCGTCACCTTATGATCGCTGTCATAAGTCATGAACGAGTTGAAATTGTCTTTGTTCAGGCCGACTCCGTTGTCTCGGATCTCAATAGAGGGATTGTTTGAGTCAGGATCTATTAGGGAGATATAGATCTCCCCCAACTCCGCCCACTTCGCGTCGTAACGATCTTGAATGGCATGGAGTGAATTGTAGATGGCTTCCCACAGCGGCAATAGAGAATTTGAGGGCGTCGAAGTCCCGAGGACGTAGTTTTGAACCCTTCGAACCAGATTCGCCTGAAATGTCGTCTCTTCGGCCATAGTTGCACCCCCAACAAATACAAATCAGATGTGGCGAATTTTGCCAAGGTATGTCTTGGCTTGCGTAAACAGAAGGCTACCGAGACAAGGTACGAAAGTCTTGGGCAGGGTGTCAGAGTTGACTAAGACGACCGAGGCCTAGCGGTCGCGGTATCGAGCTTGACCCGAGGACACGAAAATGACGGATACGGAAATCGCTGCCGTTCGCGCCCTGCTGGCGGCGGGGGAGCGGCCGGCGGATCTGGCTGGGCGGCGGGCGCGGCTGGATGGGTTGACGGCGCGCTACGACATGCCGGCGGATGTCGTCGTCGAGCCGGTGGATGCGGACGGGGTGAAGGCGGAATGGACGTCGACGCCCGCTGCCGATCCGACCCGCGTCATCCTGTTCCTGCATGGCGGCGGCTATGTCGCGGGATCGATCCGCAGCCATCGGCACATGCTGGCGCAGGCCGGGCGGGAAGCAGGCACGCGCACGCTGGCGCTGGACTATCGCCTGGCGCCGGAGAATCCCTTTCCGGCGGCGCTGGAAGATGCGCTGACCGGCTATCGCTTCCTGCTGGCGCAGGGGTTCCTGCCACAAAACATCGTGCTGGCCGGCGAGAGCGCCGGCGGCGGGCTGGCGATCGCGACGCTGGTTTCCCTGCGCGATGCGGGCACGCCCCTGCCCGCCTGCGCGTGGTGCGCCTCGCCCTGGGTGGATCTCGAAATGTCCGGGGCCACGATGGAGAGCAAGGCGGCGGTCGACCCGCTGATCCAGCGGTCCTATCTGCAGGAACTGGCGACCGCCTATCTCAACGGCGCCGACCCACGCAATCCGCTGGTTTCACCGATCCATGCGGACCTCGAGGGAATGCCGCCGCTGCTGATCCAGGTCGGGTCCGACGAGACGCTGCTCGATGACGCGATCCGGCTGGCCGGCGTCGCGGCTTCCGCCGATGTGCGAACCAGCCTGCAGGTCTGGCCGCAGATGATCCACGCCTGGCACCTGTTTTATGCGCAGCTTGGCGACGGCCGCCGCTCGCTGGCCGAGATGGGTGCCTTCGTGCGCGCCGTGCTGGGCTGAGGGCGGGATCGGTTCCTCTCGGGCCTTCTAGAGGAAGACAGGACCCTCACCCCCGCCCTCTCCCACTGCGTGGGCGAGGGAGCGGACGGAGCGTGCCGCCTGTTCCTCAGGCGGGTTCGACGGCGGTCCGCGCTTTTACCCACCGCCAAACCCGGCCATCAAACGCCAGGAGCCCCCCGCCGATCAGAGCCATGCCTGCAAAATGCTTGGGCGCCAGGGTTTCGCCGAGTACCAGCGTGCCGAGCAGGATCGCCGAGACCGGGACCAGCAGCGTGACCAGCGAGGTGTTGGTCGCCCCGGCGCGGGCGAGCAGGCGGAAGAAGATCCAGTAGCCGAGCGCCGTCGAGAGCGCCGCGAGGCCGAGGATCGCGCCCCAGACCGGCCAGCCGGGCATCGGCAGGTTCCAGGGCCGGTCGAAGACGAGCGCCAGCGGCACCATCATCGTCGTCGCGGCGATCATCTGCCCCGTCGCCGCCGTCATCGGCGCGACGCCGAGGCGCGGCAGATGCCGCCCCAGCGCGCCGGAAAAGCCGTAGCTGAGGGTCGCCAGCAGAATCGCGAATTCACCGAGCCCGTGCGAACCAAGATTTTGGAAGACAGACGGGCCGATCAGCACGGCGACGCCGAGAACGCCGATGGCGATGCCGGCGAGCTTCGTCGCCGTCAGTTTTTCGTCGCGGGTGAGGAAATGGACCAACAGCGCGGTCCAGAACGGCGTGGTGGCGTTGAGGACCGCGGCAAGGCCGCTCGGCACCTGTTGCTGGCCCCAGACGATCAGCGAGAACGGGATGACGTTGTTGATCAGGCCCATGCCGAACAACACGCGCCAAACCCGCCAATGGCCGGGCAGCGCCTGTTTCGTCAGGCGCAGCAGGCTGACGAGAATCAGCGCGCCGAGGCCGACGCGCAGCGACACGAGGGTGAAGGGCGGCAGCGCGCGGCCGGCGACCGAATTGAAGAAGAACGAGCCGCCCCAGAGCGCCGAGAGCGTCGCGAGCAGCGCCCAGTCGCCCCGCGTCATCGTCTGGCGGATCGCCATCGTCATCCTCGCTGCCGCGATTGGAAACACCGCCCTGCTCTGCCCGTCCGGCCGGCGGCCGGCAAGCCGTTTCTTGCGTTTGTAGGCGAAGAGGCGGGGGCTGGCGCATCAACCGCGCTATCGCGCGCCGCCTGCCCGCGCTATCTTCGCCACGCTCCGCTTCGAGGCCCGTTCTTGCGACTACTCATCAACATCGCGATCGCCATTGCCGTCGCCCTGATCGTCGGGTTCGGATCCGCGGCCCTCGTGCTCGACCGCGAAAGGCTTTTTGGCGCGGTGACGCGCGGGGCCTGGACGGCCTGGCCGGATACGGGCAGCCCGGACGCCGATCCCTATACGGAGGCGATGCTGGCGCGCACCGGCGAGGTGCCGCTCGGCGCCGGCGAAGGGCTCGCCTTCTCGGCCGATGCCGACAGCGCGGGGGCGCGGCTGCGCGGCGAATGCAGCTACCGCGTCACCGGGCAGACGCCGCCGGCGCGGCTCTGGACGCTGACGGTCTATGATGCCGACGGCCATCTGATGGACAATCCCGCGAACCGGACGGCGTTTCACTCGCGCGAGGTGCTGCGCCACGAGGACGGCAGCTTCACGGTGGCCGTGTCGCGCTCGGCCCAGCCGGGGAACTGGCTGCCGGTGACGACGCCCGACGCGATCCGGCTGATCCTGCGGCTCTACGATACGCCGCTCGCCGGCGGGTCGCGCATCGGCGCCGTGGTCATGCCGGCGATCGAGAAGGTCGGCTGCCCATGATCCGGACGCTGTTCTACGTGCTGGGCGGCGTGCTGCTCGGCGGCATCATCCACATCGCCATCATCCTGCTGCTGCCGGATTTCGCCAATCGCGACGCCTGGACCTCGCTCGGCCGGTTCGGGCCGGACGGCGCCTTCCACCGGCTGCCCATGTCGGAGCCGGGCACGGAGCCGCTGCCCTATCTCGACCCGCAAATGGCCTATGCCGCCTGCCGCTTCTCGCTCGATGGCGGGCCGATCCGCATCAAGGCGGCGATGCCGGAGGACTTCTGGTCGATCGCGGTGTTCAACCGGCGCGGAAGCAATGTCTACAGCCTGAACGACCGCTCGGCCGAACGCGCCGACATCGATCTGGTGATCGCGACGCCGGTGCAGATGGCGCAACTGCGCGAAAATCCGATCGCGGCGCTCGACCAGTCGATCGTGATCGAGGTGCCGGTGACGCGCGGCTTCGCGCTGATCCGCAGCTTCGTCGCCGACCCGACCCTGGTCGGTCGCGCGGAAGCCCTGCTCGGCGCTGCCGATTGCTCGGCCGAACTGCCCTCCGCCGATGCCCCGCCCGCCGTCGATCCCGGCGACGAGAAGCGCTGACGGTTCCTCCCCTGCCGGGCCGCGCCTTGCCGACGCGATCCGGTTTCGTACCCTAGCGGCCGCGGCCGGGTTTAGGTTGCGGCGCCAGCGCCGGCTGTGGCGGCGGCGGACGTTCCGGACGCGAGCGATCGATCCGGACGCCCGAGAAGATGATGATCTCGCATTGTCCCTGTCTCGGCAGGCTCGACCGGGCGCGTCTGCGCCGGTCGACCGAGTAGCTCAGGATGGTGCCCATGTGACCTCCTTGGAGGTCCGTCCGGCTGCATCGACGCCCCGATTGCCTGGCGGACGCTCTCGTCAACAATAGCATCATTTACCGACCGGCAAGGTTAACGGATCGCTAACAACTTTTCGGCATGATCGGGCTGGGCTTGGCGATCGGGGCTACCAAACGGGATTTGCGATCGCGTCGACTGCTCTTCGGGTAAACGCGTCATCATGCATCCCTCCTATTTTTCGGATGGTCTCATGGCCATGGCCGTGTCGAGCCAGCAAAGTCGCGATGCCGCGTTGCTCCGCGCAGCGACAGAACTGTTCGTGCTCGACAAGACGCACGACCAGGCCGGGATCCGCCGTTTCGAGGAACTGGCAGCGCATTTCCTCACCAAGGTCTCCTCCGCCGACCGCGCCTTCGTGGCCGAGCGGCTGGCCCGTCACCCGGATACGCCCGGATCGATTTTGCGCATGCTGGGCAAGGACTTGCCCGAGATCGCCTCGCCGATCCTGCGGCACGCGCCGGGGCTGAACTCGTTCGACCTGATGGCGATCCTGGCCGCCACCGGGCCGGCGCATTCCCGGATGATCGCGACGCGCGACGACCTCGCGCCCGAGGTCATCCGCGCGCTGCGGATGACCGGCGACGCCGAGACGATCGCCCTGCTGCCGGCCGCTGCACCGGAGGCGCCCGAGCCGTCCATGGCCATGCCCGCGCCGTCGCCATCGCGCCTGCCAAACCCGCTCGAGGCCCTCGAGGCTGCGTTGGCGACCATGGCGGCCAGGTCGGCCGAGACCGTGGCGGAAGCGCCGGCAGCGCCCGCCAAGGCGATCGATCCGGAAGTCGAACCGGCGAATCACCCTGTCCAAAACAAGATCCGGGAACCGCTGTCGGCGCTCGCCGCGGCGCGGGTCCTCACCGCCAGCCTGAGCGCCGAGATGAGCGCGCTGTCGAGCGAACCGCCCGCCCCGCAGCCGGGAACGTCCTTCGAGCCGCCGGCACGCCCCGCCACCATCGTGCCGGAGCCGCCGAACCCGGCGCCACAGACCCTGCAGGCTGATGCCGAGACGCAGACCGTGGTCGCCGAGGTTGGGGAGGCCCCGCCGGACGCGACCACCGAGCCGGCCAGGATCGAACCGGAGACGCCTGCCCCCGAAGAGGTCCCGGTCGCCGCCGAGGCGAGCGGTGCGGCGACGCCGGAAGCGCCCGCCACCCCTGCAGAAGCCTTCCTGCGTCTCGACCGGACCGAACGGCTGGCATGGATCCATGCGCAGTCCCCCGCTCCGATCTCGGCGCCGAGACTGTCGCCGATCCAGATCGACCACGCCTTCCGCGCGGCGCTGAGCCGGGCGCGGCTGCCCATGCTCGCGCGGCAGCGCCAGCGCGAGTCGCTGATCGCCGCGCTTGCCGAAGGGCTGCGGCTCGAGGTCGACCAAGTCACCGCGCTGCTGGATGATCCCTCGGGCGAGGCGCTGATCGTGCTGCTCAAGGCGATCGGCCTCTCCGATACCGAGGCGCAGCAGGTGCTGCTGTTCGCCAATCCGGTGATCCGCGAGGCGGTCGAGACCTTTTACCGGCTGACCGAACTGTTCCAGGGCGTACAGCAGCCGGCTGCGAGCCGTCTGGTCGGCCAGTGGCGCGGCGAGCCCGAAGCCGACCCCACGCACCAGCCGCATTATGCGGATGCCGGACGCAAGCAGGCGCATCCGGCTGCGCCGGAGCGAAGTGCTGCCGCGCGGGTGGAAAAAATCGCCTGAGGCCGGCTCAGCCCTTGGCCAATTCGAGAAAGGACCGCCCCTGGCGATCCTCGATCTCGACGACCCAGATATCGGAATCGAACCGGGTTTCCGAGGCGATGCGTTCCTGCATGGCGAGCCGGTCGATCCGGTCGCCAATGCGGGAGAACAGCCGGTCCGTCGGCTTGCTGTCGTCGAACGCCGTCTGCGGCGCCGGGCCGTAGAGGTCCACCGTGCCATCCAGCCAGTCGACGACGACGAAGATGGCGCCGGCCTCTTCCGAGCCGCGCCGGACGACGGCGGCGAACGCCCCCTCGACGAAAGCGCGGCGGATATAGGCGGCGACCCACAGGCCCGACGTCACGCGCATGCTTGCCTCGATGCCTTCAGAAGGTGTTCATGGCGCCGATCAGGACCAGCTTGGCGATGACGGCGTCACCGGCCGCGCCGGTGAGCGGCAGTCCGTTGTCGAGCTCGAAGCGGCGAATGGCGTTTGCGGTCTTGCCGCCGCCATGGCCGTCGGTCTCGATCGGACCATAGCCGATTTCGTTCAACGCTTCCTGCACGCGCTTCACGCGGGCGCGCTCGGCCGGATCGTCGATCGAGCCGGTCGAGACGGGATCGGAAATATGCGCACGCGGCCCGCCCTTGCGGATCTGGCCCAGCAGGCGCGCGCTCGGTTGCCCGGTCGGGATCAGACCGATCTTCTTTTCATAAGCCGAGATGGCCGCCTTGGTCTGCGGTCCCATGACACCATCGACGGCGCCGTCATAGAGCTTGACGTCGGCCAGCGCCCGCTGGGTGTCGGCAATGAGATTGGCGGCCGTCGCCGGGCTGTTCGATGCGGAGATCGCCACCGGCAGCGGCTGGGTCTGGACCGCGCGCGGCTGCGTTCCCGGCAACTGGGTCGCGGCGACGCGGCTCTTCGGCAAGGGCACGGATACCGCCTCCGTACCGATTTCGAGCACCGGCCGCTCGGCGGCGCTGCGCGTCACAAAGAACGGGTCGGGATGATGCCGGGTCTGCAGGAAGGCCGCGTTGGAGACGATCGCCGTCACCGCGATGGCGATCAGCGCGAAGCCGCCGGCGCGGCCCGGATTCTCGATGATCTTGTCGGCGAGCCGGCCGAGCAGGCTCTCGTTCTCCTGCACGACAGGGCGGGAACGGGCCTTCGGACGCTTGCGTCGGACCTGCGTCTCACGCTCACGCACGCCTGCGCTCCCTCTCCTGGAGGCCGGCGGATGGCACGGTCATGGCGCGGGCGGGACGGACCGGCAGCCGCACGGTAGCGACCGTGCCGCGGCCCGCTTCGCTCTGCAGCGCGAAGGTACCGCCCTGCAGCGCCACCAGCCCCTTGACGACAGAAACGCCGAGGCCCGTGCCCTCGCCGCGCCGCTCGGCGCAGGCATCGGCCTGGACGAAAGGCGTGCCGATCCGCGGCAAGTCGTGGGCGGCGATGCCGACGCCCGTATCGCGGACCTCGATGACGAGGTCGCCATGCTCCAGCGAGGCGGAGACGGTGATGGTTCCACCCGCCTCGGTGAACTTGGCGGCGTTGGAAAGCAGATTGAGCAGGATCTGCCGGCAGGCGCGACGATCGGCGACGATGTCCGGCAGCTCGCGGTCGATCCGGCGGACGAGCTTGACGCCGCGGCTGGCGATCTGCTGCGCCATCATGTCGAGCGCGCTGTCGATCACCGGCACGATCGGGAACGGCGCCGCCACGACATCGAACTTGCCGGCCTCGATCTTCGACATGTCCAGCACGCTGTTCACGACCTGCAGCAGATGCTCGCCGGAGGAATGGATCAGCCGGATGTAGTCGCGGTGCCGCGCCATCTCGAACTTGCCGAACAGCTCGCGCTGCAGCAGTTCCGAAAAGCCGATGATCGCGTTGAGCGGGGTACGCAGTTCGTGGCTCATATGCGCCAGGAACTGGACCTTGGACTGGTTGGCCTGATCGGCGGAGGACTGCGCCTCGGCGAAAGCCATCTGCTGGCTGCGGCCAGCGGTGACGTCGCGCATGACGGCGACAACCGAGCGCTCGCCTGTGGCGGCATCCAGCGCCGGTCGGCAACGCATCTCGACCCAGATGAAGCTGGCCGCCCCCTCCCCTTCGCGGCGCAGACGGAATTCGACGTCGCGAGGCTCACCCGTGCGGTCGGTTTCCGACAGGGCGTGCAGGTAGGCAGGCCGATCCGCGACATGGACGCGGTCGAACAGGCCATGGCCGATCAGTTCGCTCGACGCGCACCCCAGCATGGCGCGGGTGGCGGGCGAGGCGAACTCGACCGCGCCGACGCTGCTGTGGCGGGTAACGAGATCGATCGTGTTGTCGGCGAGCATGCGGTAGCGGGCCTCGCCGTCGCGCGCGGCGCCCTCGGCCACGCGCTGGACCAGTTCGATGCGCAGCGCCAGCCCCGCGCCATAGAGGATGGCGGCGGCAATCAGGATCGGCGCGAAGGAGGCGGGACCGTCCAGCGGTGCGGGCATCCAGCCGGCAAGGGCCACCAGCGCGAGGCCGGTCAGCGCGCAGGCCGAGATCGCGATCGAAGCCAGCGTGATCCGGCGCGAGCCGGACAGCGCCGCCTCGGCCGGTACGATCGCCAGCAGCACGAGCGCCGGCGAGCCAAGGCCGCCGGTCAGGGCGCCCCCCCAGACGACGAGCCCGGCCAGCGCCAGGGCGGAAAGAAGATGCGCCTCGCCATAGCGGCCGGTGCGCGACAGGAAGAAGGCGATCGGCAACGGCGCCGCCAGCCAGGCAAAGGCAACAGCCGCGGTGAAACTCGGCCGGCCGGCAAGAGCCAACCAGATCGGGAACAGCAGCAGGACGCCAAGCCCGACGGCGAGATGCGCCGCGATGAAGGCGCGGTGGCGCGCGGCAAGGAGCGAATCGTCAACGACCGAACCGTGCACCAGCCCGTCGATGATTCGCCGCAGGGGCTCGAATGAAACCGTCATACACAACACACCAATGACGCTCGTTTCGGCCTTCCGGCCCGGCTGCGGAGGCCCCGCGCAGGACCATCCGGCAATGAGCGCATCATGCCAGCGCCCGCTTAAGGGAACCCTAAAGGGAACGGTCATGGCGGCGGCGAGCCCGCCGCGCATGGTTAACCGATCCTGACCAACCTCTTTCAAATGCAGCGTTTTCTCTGCACCTCGCCTTCAGTTGCATCGCCTAGGATGACAATCAGCACCACGCGAAGGCCGTGGCGAAGCGGCGCGCAGAGAAGGCGGAAGGGCAGATCGATGTTTATCCTCCGGGCAGCATTCTGGTTTTCGGTCGTCGTCCTGCTGATACCCGGCGATCCCAGCCACGGCGTCCAGGCGCCGCGCGTCGATGCGATCGACGCCCTCCTCGCCGCGCGGGGCGCCGTTGCCGACCTATCCGGCATGTGCGAGCGCCAGCCGGACGTCTGCAGCCATGGCGGCGCGGCCCTGGCGGCCTTTGGCGCTAAGGCGCGCTATGGCGCGCAGCTGCTTTACAACACGATCGATGGATCGCTCGCCGGCGCGTCGCTGCCGAACGGTGGCACGCTGACGCCAGCCGATGTCGAGCCGAACTGGCGCGCGCCCTCGCAGCAGGCGAGAAAGGCCTGAACCGCCAACTTTCTGCCGCCCCGCCGTTTCACAGCGGAACGCAAAACGCTATATGCGGGGTGCCATGAACACCACCACCACGCTTTCGCCCATCGACCAGATCCTGGACGACTTCGCCTTTCTCGACGATTGGGATGATCGGTACCGCTATCTGATCGAGCTCGGCCGTGCGCTCGAGCCCCTTCCGCCCGAGGCGCATAACGACGCCAATCGCGTGCATGGCTGCGCCAGCCAGGTCTGGCTGCAGAAGGAAGTGCGGCAGGAGGCCGACGGGCCGCATCTCGACTTCAAGGGCGACAGCGACGCGCTGATCGTCAGCGGCCTCGTCGCCATCGTGATCGCGCTCTTCTCCGGCCGCCCGGCGGCGGAAATCGTGCAGACCGACGCCGAGGCCGTGTTCGAGAAGATCGGCCTGCGCGAACATCTGACGGCGCAGCGCTCGAACGGCCTGCGCTCGATGGTCAATCGCATCAAGAGCGAAGCGGCCGCCGAAGCCGCCGCCACCTGATCATCCCGCCTTCGGTTTGAAATCCTCGGCGCCCCAGTGGCGAACCGGGGCGGAGGCGCGTCCCTGCGCTCCCGACGCGAGCCCGTAGTGACGCGCCAGCGCCGAAAGCGCCAGTTGAAGCACAAGCTTGGCGGAACGCTTGGGCCAGCCGCGCTCGTGCTCGATCTCCTCGATTCCCTTCAGGAAGCAGCAGAAGTCGACCAGGAGGCCGGAGAACTCAGGCCCTGCGGCCGCGAGCGCCCGCTCGACCCGCAGCCGCGCAGAAAGCGCCGCGTCGGTCAGTTCCGCCATGCCGCCGGCGCCGCCCCGCCGTCCGCTGGCCACCGCCGCCGACCAGTTGGCCGTCACGCGCGGCATCAACTGGCCACGCGTGAAATCTGCCCGCAGCCGTTCGCCGGCCTGGAACGCCGCGTCATCGATCAGCGGCCGGCCGTCGCGGCCCTTGCGGCTGCGCAGCCAGGCGAGCGGGCTCTCGCCCTGGTCGACGAGAACGGAGGCGCGGCCACCCTCCTCCTCGATCGTCCTGCGTTCGCGGGGCTGGTGCTGGGCTCCGAAATCATCGCCGCCGGCGAGGCGCCTGCGGACCATTGCCCGTCCTGCCTGCGACAGCACATAGCCCGCGCCATCGGCATCGAGCGCGCCATCCGCCAGCAGCGCCTTGACGGCGATCGCTTCGACCGCGCCCCGGCGGTCGGTCAGCGGCGAGAGCAGGCGATACCCCTCCGCCTCGCGCACGATCCGTGCGCCGGCAGTGGCGAGACGGCGGGCCAGCCGCGCGGCTTCGCGATTCGCCATCACGCCCTCCCCGATCCAAGCTGGGCCTGGCAGGCCGCCCGCTCCAGGCGATCGACGAACTGGTCCACCCGTTCGATTTCGCGCTGTTCCTCGACCCGCCGGCAGGCATGCGCCGCCGTCGTCCGGTCCCGTCCGAACAACCGCCCGGCCTCGGTATAGGAAAGCCCCAGCGTGGTATGGGCGATATAGAGCGCGACGTGCCGCGCATAGGCCTCCTCCGCGGTGCCGCGACCGGCAGCGCATAATTGCTTGCCATCCACCGCCAGCGCCGAGCCAACCAGCGAAACCAGCATGCGCTTCGTCGCCTCCTCCCGTGCATGCCGCCGCCGGCGTTCCCGGCTTGCCGCCGCCAAAACCGTCCGAACCTCCATCCGAACCTCCCGTTATGCGCACTATAGGAATTATTTCCTATATCACCATAGAGCAATGAAGCGCAGGCGGGGATAGATTTTTGGGTGTGCCGGGAAAGGCTCGTTCCCGATTGCGCCGGGGAATAGAGCGCGGGCTTATCCCCGGTATGCAGCGCGGCGCGAAAATGACGGCTTCGAAACCAGGAGCCGACCATGACCGAAGCTGCTGCATCCCTCGATAGCCCGGCCTTGCGGGCAAGCCTCCGCCACCGTGCGCGACACGCCGTGGACACCACCATCCAAAGCGGCATCGCGCTCTACCGCCGTCAGACCTGCCTGCCCCGCCTGCTGCCGCTGCTGCCGGCGGAACTGGCAGACGAGAGCGAGACGGCGCGGCGGCGGATCGTCGCCAGGCTTGCCCGCGCGCTGCGGGCCGAACGGATGCGCGGTCGGGCGGGGCATTGGAGCTATGACCTCAACCGCCACATCGCGCTGCATCAGGCTTATGAAGGCGAGCGGCAGCGGCTGAGACCCTGAGCCATGCCGGCAACAAAAAAAGGCCCGGCGGATGCCGGGCCTTTTGAGATCCTTGGAAGGAAGGACTAACGGACGCGCTTGCGCTGCTGACCGAGGCCCATCTTCTTGGCCAGTTCGGAACGGGCCGCGGCATAGCTCGGAGCGACCATCGGATAGTCGGCCGGCAGGCCCCACTTCTCACGATATTCTTCCGGCGACAGGTCGTAATGCGTGCGCAGGTGGCGCTTCAGCGACTTGAACTTCTTGCCGTCTTCCAGGCAGACGATAAAGTCCGGGAACACCGACTTCTTCGGGTTCACGGCGGGCTTCAGCGGCTCGGGCTCGGGCTCGACAACTCCGCCATGGGTGCGGTTCAGGGCCTGATAGACTTCGGTGATCAGCCCGGGGAGGTCATGGGCCGAAACCGAATTGTTGCTGACGTAAGCGGAGACGATATCGGCGGTCAGATCTATAAGGTCGCTTCCTGCCGTTTTTTCAATCATGGTCTACCCTAACTTCGGTTGTGTCGTCGCAATTCTGTAGCGAGTAAATTGAGAGCTTGCGGCTTCGATGGCGCCGAGCCGCACTTATCCAAGCGGCGGCAGTGGTCATCGGAGCGCGAAATTCGTTACTTCGTGGCACCTATATAAGTGCGCTTCCGCGAAGACAAGCACTAAGTCGGTGCATTGATAGGCGATGGCACATCTTTGTGGTCGCGGCGATTCGTCTCGGCCAATCTTCAGGTGATCACACGGGCGGAGGGGAAACCCCACTCACAATGCCGCGATCAATACATAAATCGCCAAAAGCGCGGTCGCCCAGAAGGCAATCTGGCCCGTCGGCCAGTTGCCGGCCAAGGTGAGGCGACGCAGTGTCTCCTCCCGAAACGCAGACCAACCTTGGCTCAGGCCTTCCCCGACAGCCGATAGAGACAGGCGAAGCTTATCCAAGTTGCTACGCCAGCGCGGCACTACCAGACGTGGCAGTTCTCGCCAGAGCCAGTCCACGTCCAGCGTAAATCCGGCTTTTGGCTGAAGTAACGGCCAAGCGCCGACAAATATGCAACTTGCCGCGATTAACATCAGGATCTGGAACAGGATGTGATCGATCGTCAGGATCGGCACGCCGGCAATCTCCGGCGCCAATTCCATCAGCCAGCCCGGAAAGCAACCCGGGCCCAGGATGAGGACGCAGAGCAGTCCCATCGCCGCCTTCATCGATGTGGCGGGTTCCAGCGCCACCGTCGCACGCGGCGCCCCGAACAGCGCAAACCAGGGCAGCTTCAGCCCGATATACAGGAAGGAACCGGCCGAGACGGCCGACAGCGCGAACCAGTAAAAGCGCGCCTGATCTTCCGCCAGCGCCGCCAGGATCGCCGACTTGCTGACAAAACCGGCCGTCAGCGGCAAGGCGGCCAGGGAAAGCCCACCGATCAGCATCGCCACCGCTGTGAACGGCATTGACCGCGCCAGGCCGCCCAGCGCGCTCAACCGGGTCTCCCCGGTCGCGCGCAGGATCGATCCCGCCGCCATCATCAGAAGCGACTTGTAGAGGATATGCGCCAGCGCATGCAGCGCGGCGGCGGCCAGCGCCAGCGGCGTTCCGACGCCGACCGCAACGACCATGAAGCCGACCTGGCCGACGATCGAATAGGAGAGCAGCTTGCGGATGTCGTTCTCGAGCAGAGCATAGATCAGCCCATAGACGGCCATGGCGAGACCGATCCACAGCAGCGCCGGCTCGCCTGGAAACAGACGGATCAATACCAGCACGGCCGCCTTGGTGGTGAAGGCCGACAGGAACACCGCGCCCGACCACGACGCCTTCGGATAGGCGTCCGCCACCCAGGCCGAAAGCGGAAACGCGCCGGCATTGAGAAGAATGCCGGAGAGCATCAGCCAGCGCCCGATGCTGTCGGCGCGCATCGGGTGCATCGCGACGCCGCCGGCTCCGGCGATCTCGGCCGAGATGCCGGCCAGCAGCAGCACGCCACCCAGCACGTGGATCAGCGCATAGCGCAGGCCCGCGCGCGCATTTCCGTTCGACCAGATCACCAGCGTCGAGCCGATCGCCAGGATCTCCCAGAACACGAACAGCGTGACGAGATCGCCGGCGAAAGCGATGCCCTGGGCAGCGCCGGCATAGATGAGCGCAGTCGCCTTCTCCAGGCCGCTCGACTGGCTTATGCCGTAGAGCGCTCCCGTCACCGCGGCGATGCCGAAGGCCGTGCCGAAAATGCGGGCCATCCGGTCGGGCGCCAGCGGCACGAGCTGCATGCCGAGCCAGTCGATTGCAATGCCCGGGCCGAGCGGCAGTGCCCAGACAAGCGCAAGCGCGGCGACGGGCGCGGCCAGGAAGAGTCCGTTGCGCAGCCCTCCCTTCAGAAGCGGCAGGAGCAGGCCGGCGACGATCAGGATGACGGCAGGCGAAAGCGGCCCGAAGGTCTCAGTCATCGACCCGCTCCCCGGGACGCCGCATCAGGCGCCCCCAGCCATAGGCGATGACGACCGCCGCGGCGGCGCCGAGGAGGCCAAACCAGGCGGCGAAGCCCGGCGTGCCATCGATGCCGAAGCTGGCGTGATGGGTAACGAAGCTGTCGGCCACGACCAGCAAGGCCAGGAGGGCGACCAGGGCGAGCAGGATCTTGAGGCGGGTAGCGGTCATGACTGCCTCCCGGCACGAATTTGGAAAAAGCCCCTCACCCCACCCCTCTCCGGTGCGCGGGAGAGGGGGCGCGACGGCGTATGCGGGATCGATGGAGCTGCGCCGGAGGCGCGCCGGCGTAAAAGCCCTCGCCCGCTTGCGGGAGAGGGTTGGATGAGAGTCTTGCTGAAATCGTTCATCTCACCCTCCCATGATCATCGAAGCGAGGCGGAACGGCACGCCCGGGAAAAGGAAGAGCCCGATCGTGCCGGCTGCCGTCACCGTCAGCGCGATCACCATCGCCAGCGGCGCTTCCTGCCGCGGCCCATTGGCCGGGCGCAGGAAGGCACGCGTCAGGATCGGGAGGAAATAGGCGGCGTTCAGCACGGTCGAGACGAGAATGACACCGACCGCGAACCAGTCCGTCGCGCCGGTCGCCGCGTCGAGAATGAACCACTTTCCGAGAAAACCGGCGGTTGGCGGCAGGCCGATCATGGAGAGCGCACCGATCGCGAAGGCGCCCATCGTCCAGGGCATGCGGCGGCCGATTCCGTCCATCTGGCTGACCCGGGTCACATGCTCGGCCGTGTAGACCGAGCCGGCGGCGAAGAAGAGCGTGATCTTCGAAACCGCATGGGCGGCGATATGCAGGCCCGCCCCGATGACGGCGACGGGGGATGCGAGCGCTGCCGCCAGCACGATGTAGGAGAGCTGGCCGATGGTCGAATAGGCGAGACGGCGCTTCAGATCGTCGGCGCGGAGCGCGATGATCGAGGCGGCCACGATCGTGAAGCCCGCAACATAGACCAGCCATTGGCTGGCGCCGCTCGTTTGCAAGGTCTCGATGCCGAACACCGACACGCTGACCTTGAGAATGGTGAAGACGCCGGCCTTGACCACGGCGACCGCATGCAGAAGTGCGGAGACCGGCGTTGGCGCGACCATGGCGGCCGGCAGCCAGCGGTGCA
The DNA here is from genome assembly GCF_026343955.1 of Kaistia defluvii. Lineage (GTDB taxonomy): Bacteria > Pseudomonadota > Alphaproteobacteria > Rhizobiales > Kaistiaceae > Kaistia > Kaistia defluvii. The sequence continues at coordinate 214,603 of NZ_JAPKNI010000006.1, read as the reverse complement.
GCGGCATGACGGCGGCCTTGGCCGTTCCGAACACGAACAGGGCGAAGAGCAGCGCCAGCGCATCGTCCCCGAGCTTGCCGGCAAGAATGCCGCCAGTGCGGAAATCGAGCGTACCGGCGACGAGACCGGTCCAGACGATCGCCGGCAGCAGCAGCACCATCGAGGCGCCGATCAGCGTCAGCAGATAGACCCGCCCGGCCCGCATCGCCGCCGGGCTCTGCTTGTGCGTCACCAACGGATAGGTCGAGAGCGAGAGAACCTCGTAGAAGACGAACAGCGTGAACAGGTTACTGGAAAAGGCGAGTCCCATGGTGGCGGAGATCGCGATGGCGAAGCAGGCATAGAACATCGTCTGGCGCGGCTCGTCATTGCCCCGCATGTAGCCGATCGAATACAGCGAGTTGACGATCCAGAGCGTCGCCGCGACGGCCGCGAACAGCATGCCGAGCGGGTCGATCTTCAGCGCCAGCGTCAGGCCGGGCGCCACCGAGGCCAGATGCAGCTCGGGCCGCGCGCCGGCCAGCACATGCGCCAGCAGCGTCATCACAACGCCGAAGAGCAGCAGGGCAGCCAGAAGCGTCGCCGCTTCGCGCAGGTTCGGCCAGCGGCCAAGCATGGCGATGGCCAGCGTGGCCCCCGCCGGCAGGGCCAGCGCCAGGGCAAGCAGGGTCGGGTCGCTCAGGAAGTTCATGGCACCATCCGGAGCAAGGTGTCAGCCGCTGCGCTCGCGAGGCCGGCGGGCCATTCGGCATGGACGCCGAACCAGATCGTGACGCCGGCAAGCCCCCACATGGGCAGCAGCATTTCAAGCGGCGCCTCGCTGGCCTCGCGCGCGGCAGCCGCCGGCTCGCGGAACCAGACAACCTCGACGATGCGCCCGACATAGAGCACGGCGATGAAGGAACTCGCGACGATCAGAATCGCCAGCCAGCCATGGCCCGCCTCCAGCGCGCCAAGGATGAGATAGTATTTCGAGACGAATCCACTGGTTCCCGGCACACCGATCAGACCGAGGCCGGCGATCGTGAGCGCCGCGGCGGTCCAGGGCATGACGCGGCCGATGCCGGCGAGTTCGTCGAGCTTGGCGGTGCCGGTGCGCAGCACGATCGCACCCATGGCCATGAAGGCGGCGCCCTTCATCAGCGCGTGGTTGAAGAGATGCAGCAGACCACCGGTAATTCCGGTCGGATTGGCCAGCGCCAGCCCCAGCGTGATGTAGCCGATCTGGCCGACCGACGAGAAGGCAAGGAGCCGCTTGATATCGTTCTGGACAACGGCGGCGGCCGAGGCGAGGAACATCGCCGCCAGCGACAGCCCAATCAGCAGCGAACCAAACGCGATCGAGCCGACATCGATATGGCCGCCGAACACCGTGAACAGGAAGCGCGCCAGCAGATAGATCGCCACCTTGGTCGCGGTCGAGGCCAGCAGCACCGCGGCGCTCGACGGCGCATAGGCATAGGCATTGGGCAGCCAGGCATGCAGCGGAAACAGCGCCAGCTTCAACCCGATGCCGATGACGATGAACGCCTCGGCGACGATCAGCCCCCGGGAGCTCTGCAGGCTGGCGAGGCGCTCGACGATCAGGCCGAGATTGAGCGTTCCGGTCACCAGATAGATCAGGCCGACGCCGATGACATAGAACGTCGCGCCGATCGTGCCGACGATCAGATACTGGTAGGCGGCGACCAGCGCCCGGCGGTCGCGGCCGAGCGCAATCAGGGTATAGGTCGAGAGCGACGAGATCTCGAGGAAGACAAAGGCGTTGAAGGCGTCGCCGGTCACGGCGATGCCGAGCAGGCCGGCGATGCAGAGCAGCATCATGGTGTAGAACGACGCGACCCGCTCCGGGATGATCTCGGCCAGAACGCTGCGGCGGGCAAAGATCATCGTCAGCACGGCGACAATGCCGACCAGCACGACGATGAAGGCGTTGACGGCATCGACGCGATATTCGATGCCGAGCTCCGGCGCCCAGCCGCCGATGCGGTAGGAAATCACCCCCTCCGCCTGCACGCGCCACAGCAACGCGAAAGCGACGGCCGCCGTCAGCGCCGAGGCGACGAGGCCGATCAGCCAGGCGGCGACACCATTGCGCGACAGCGCCGCGAGGATCGCGCCCAGCAGCGGCGCGAGGATCAGAAGGACCGGCAGATGCGTGGCGATCATGCGGCGGTTCCGCCCCGGCCGGATTTGCTGCGGTTTCTCACGCGATCCTTCAGATTTTCTTTGGGGCCTTCCTTGGCGAGGATCTCATCCTCTTCGATCGTGCCGTAGGCTTCCTTGATCCGCACCACCAGTGTCAGGCCGAGCGCCAGCGTTGCGATGCCGACGACGATCGCCGTGAGGATCAGCACATGCGGCAGCGGATTGGCATAGACGGCGCGGGCGGGATCGAGGATCGGCGGCGTGCCGCCCAGCACCTTTCCGGGCAGGATGTAGAGCAGGTAGACCGAAGTCTGGAACAGCGACAGGCCGATCAGCTTCTTGACCATGTTGCCGCGCGCGATAACGACATAGAGCCCGGCGACCATCAGGAGGATCGTGGCGATCTGGCTGAAATGCACGATCACGAACGCCTCCGGCCGGCAAAGGCGTAGTAGATCGCGATCATCGTCGAGAACACGGTCAGGAAAACACCGACCTCGACGAGGAACACGCCCCACTCCTGGCCATGAATCCGGTCATGGGCGAGATGGTTGTAGTCGAGGAAATTGTCGCCCAGCAGCATGCTCGCGAGCCCGACCGCGACATAGATCAGTACGCCGCCGGGGATCAGCACCTCCAGCAGCCCGACAGGCACGATCCTCTGCACGGGGCCCAGCCCGTTGATCAGCCCATAGAGGATGATCGCCGCCGCCGCGATGACGCCGGCCTGGAAGCCGCCGCCCGGACCGTAATCGCCATGGAACTGGACATAGAGCGCGAACAGCAGAAGCGGCGCCAGCATGAACTTGGTCGCGACGCGGAGGACGACATCGAGCCGCATCAGCTTTTCCCCTCGCCGCGCCGGCGCCGCAACAGTGCCAGGATGCCCATGCCGGCGGTGAAGACGACGGTTGTTTCGCCCAGTGTATCGAAGCCGCGATAGCTGGCGAGCACCGCGCTGACCACATTGGCGATGCCGGTTTCCGGCATCGAGCGGACGAGATAATCCGCGCCCTGGCGATGAATCGGCTGGTCGGGCGAGCCGAACTCAGGCAGGTCGCTCAAGCCCCAGAGCAGCGCGCCGGCCGTCACCACCGCAACGAAGAGCGGCATGATCTGGCGGCGCTTGCCGGGAGCCTCGACGGTATCGGTCAGCGACAGCGCGCCGAGGAAGAAGACCGTCGAAACACCCGCGCCGACCGCCGCCTCGGTCATGGCGACGTCGACGGCGTCGAGCACCACGAACAGCGTGGCCATCAGGAAACTGTAGACGCCGAGCAGCACGACGGCGGCGAACAGTCCGCGCACACGCACGATGCCGATCGTGACGGCGCCCAGCATCAACAGGAGAAGGATGGTGACGGTCGTCTCGATCATGGCTTGCGCCCCTTCGCTGCCGACTTCCTGCGCTTGGCGGCGGATTTCTTCGTGCCATCGGCGGCGAGCATCGGCTTGACGCCGGCCTGCAGCGCGGCGGCCGCCAAGGCGTGCGAGGCGACCGGCCCCATGAACAGGAGGAAGGCCAGCAGGAAGACGAGCTTCAGGGTCACCAGGGTGAAGCCGGCAAGAAATACCATGCCGATCAGCATCAGGCTCACGCCCAGCGTGTCGCCAACGGACGCCGCATGCATGCGCGTGAAAAGATCCGGCATCCGGTTCATGCCGATCGCGCCGGCGATCAGGAAGAAGGCGCCCGCGGACAGGAACAGGCCGGCGAGGATGTCGCGTGCGAGGTCCATCACGTTCCGTCGGCCTCCGCCTCGGCGCCGAGCGAGCCATGCCGGAAGAATTTGAGCACGGCGAAGATGCCGACATAGTTGAGCAAGGCGTAGGTCAGGCCGAGATCGAGGAACTCCGGCCGGCCGGTCAGGAAGCCGAACAGCGCCAGAACCAGGATCGCGCCGTTGCCGATCGAATTGGCCGCCAGAAGCCGGTCGAAAGTGGTGGGCCCGCGAAGCGCGCGCACCACGACCAGCGCCATGGCGACAAGCACGGCCAGAAGCGCCGCAGCGATCATGCCGCCCTCCCCTCGAACCGTCGGACGCGCCGGTCCATATCGCCCGCCTCCACATCCTCGGCGCTGGCCTTGGTCAGGGCGTGGACGAGGAACGTGCCCTGCTCGCGGTCGACCCCGACCGTGATCGTGCCGGGGGTGAGCGTGATGGAATTGGCATAGGTCGCAACGCCGACCGCCGTGCGGGCCGACACCCTGGTGTGGAAAAGCTGTGGCGAGATCGGCAGCTTGGGGTCGAGGATGATCCGGGTCACGGAGAGGGACGACTTGACGATTTCACGCGCCAGCCAGGGCCAATACACAAATCCGGCCAGCAGCCGGCCGATGGGATGGCCCTCGTCGTCGGCAACACCGAGCCGCCGCCCGGCCAGGGCCAGCAGGATCGAGATGACGAGTCCGGCACCGACCAGCCAAGGCGTGTAGTGCCCCGACAAAAGCAACCAAAAGGCGAACAGAAATAGAGCAAGACTAGCGGTACGCAGCATGTAATCGGCTCCTTCTGCTCAGGACATCCCCATCCGGTGGCGTGTGATTCGATGGATGGCCATAGACTAATCACGATGAGCCGCCCAACCCAAGGCAAGTCGGACCGTAAAGCGACAGCCGCGACAACGTGAACGGAACCGATTGTGAATTTCCGCTGATCGCCTATCTAGAGGACCCAGCCTGTGTTTCACCCGATTGCCATCTGCCGGCCAGCCTGACCGCAGATCGAAAGGAGCGTGCATGTCCACCGCCGATCGCCCCGACGCCACCATCCAGAAGATCGAGAAGACGGATGCCGAGTGGCGGGCCGAACTGTCGCCCGAGCAATATGCGGTCACCCGCCAGCAGGCGACCGAGCGGCCCGGCACGGGACCTTACCTGCATGAGAAGCGGGCCGGCCTCTACACATGCGTCGCCTGCGGCGCGCCGCTCTTCCGCTCCGAGACCAAGTATGAATCCGGCAGCGGCTGGCCGAGCTTCTTCGCTGCCGTCGATGACGCGGCGGTGGGCGAGGTCACGGATCGCTCGCATGGCATGGTGCGCACCGAGATCGTCTGCGCCCGCTGCGAGTCGCATCTCGGCCACCTGTTTCCCGATGGCCCCAACCCGACCGGTCTGCGCTACTGCACCAACGGCACGGCGCTGAAGCTGCAGCCGGACGACATCCAGGAATAGGCGCGGCCAAGCTTCCTGTGGGTCGAGGAGCCCGCCAAGGCGGGCTCCTCACCAAGCACCGCGCGTTCATGCCATAGTCAATGTCCAATATGCCGAGACGGCCGCAAGGCCGCATCGAGGAATTCCAGGGCCCAATCCCAGGCCGAGTCTTGTCCGCCACCCTTCCCGGAGCACCGCCCCTCGTGAACCCGCCGCTCGCCGCCAAGAAGCCTGTGACATCGACCGTTCACGGCGTCACCCTGACCGACGACTATGCCTGGCTCCGTGCCGACAACTGGCAGGAGGTGATGCGCGACCCGAGCGTGCTCGCGCCCGAGATCCGCGCCTATCTCGAGCAGGAAAACGCCTACACCTCGACCGCCATGGCCGACACAGAGGCCCTGCAGGCGACGCTGTTCGCCGAGATGCGCGCCCGGATCAAGGAAGACGACTCCTCCGTTCCCTCGCCCGATGGCGACTTCGCCTATGCAATGCGCTTCACCGAGGGAGCCGAACAGCCGCTGGTGGTGCGAACGGCGCGGGACGGCAGCGGACCGGAAACGATCCTGCTCGATGGCAATGAGATGGCTTCGGGCCGCGCCTACTTCCGCCTCGGCAGCGCCGATCACAGCCCCGACCACAAGCGCCTGGCCTTCGCCTATGACGACAAGGGTTCGGAATATTACACGCTGCATGTGCGCGACATCGAGAGTGGCGCGGATCTGTCCGACGCCATCGAGGCGACGACGGGCGGCGGCGTGTGGGCGGCCGACAGCAACACGCTGTTCTACACGGTGCTGGACGACAACCACCGTCCCTGCCGCATCTATCGCCATGTCGTCGGCACGCCGCAGTCCGAGGATGTACTGGTCTTCGAGGAAAAGGATCCGGGCTTCTTCCTCGGCGTCGGCCAGACCCAGTCGTCGCGCTACATCCTGATCGACAGCCATGATCACGAGACCTCGGAGGTCCACCTGCTCGACGCGGAGGATCCGACCGGCGCGCACCGCCTGATCGCCGAGCGGGTCACGGCGGAGGAATACTCCGTCGATCACAATGGCGACACGCTCTACATCCTGACCAATGCCGGCGGCGCCGAGGACTTCAAGATCGTCACCGCGCCGGTCGCTTCGCCCGGCCGCGAGAACTGGGTCGACCTCGTGCCGCACCGTCCTGGCACGCTGATCCTCGGCATGACCGTCTACCAGGACTACATGGTGCGGCTGGAGCGGGCCGGAGGCCTGCCGCGCATCGTGGTCCGCGCGCTCGCCAGCGGCGAGGAGCACCCGATCGCCTTCGACGAAGAGGCCTATTCGCTCGGCATGGGCGACGGCTACGAGTTCGATACCTCGATCCTGCGCTTCACCTATTCGTCGATGACGACGCCGTCTCGCGTCTATGACTACAACATGGCGACGCGCGAGCGGACGCTGCGCAAGGAGGAGGAGATCCCCTCCGGCCACAACCCGGCCGACTATGTCACGCGCCGCGTCTTCGCCAAGGCGGCGGACGGCGAGACCGTGCCGGTATCGCTGCTCTACCGCAAGGACACCAAGCTCGACGGCAGCGCGCCCTGCCTGCTCTATGGCTATGGCGCCTACGGCATCACCATTCCGGCCTCGTTCAGCATCTCGCGGCTGTCGCTGGTCGATCGCGGCTTCGTTTATGCCATCGCGCATATTCGCGGCGGCAAGGACAAGGGCTTCCGCTGGTATGCGGATGGCCGGCGCGAAAAGAAGATGAACACGTTCACCGATTTCATCACAGCCGGCGAGTATCTGGCGCAGCAGGGCTTTACCGCGCGCGGCAAGATCGTCGCCTGGGGTGGCTCGGCCGGTGGCATGCTGATGGGCGCCGTCGCCAATATGCAGCCGGACCTGTTTGGCGGCATCATCGCCGAAGTCCCCTTCGTCGACGTGCTCAACACCATGTTGGACGACACCCTGCCGCTCACCCCGCCGGAATGGCCGGAATGGGGCAATCCGATCGAGAGCGCCGAGGATTTCGCCGTGATCGCCGCCTATTCGCCCTATGACAGTGTCGGCGAACACGCCTATCCGCCGATCCTGGCGATCGGCGGGCTGACCGACCCGCGCGTCACCTATTGGGAACCGGCGAAATGGGTCGCGAGGCTGCGCGAGACCAAGTCGGGCGAGGATCTGCTGCTGCTCAAGACCAATATGGATGCCGGCCATGGCGGCGCTTCCGGCCGGTTCGACCGGCTGAAGGAGACCGCGTTCTCAACCGCCTTCGCCATCAAGGTGGTTGCCAGCAAGATCATCGGCAACGGCTGATCCTTTGCAGGACCGGCGGCGGCGCTTGACTTCACCGGGCGCTGCCGCACCTTTGACGAAAGGACAATCGAGGGCATGGCGATGAACAGATTGGCTGCCGCGATACTGGCTGCATCGGCGCTGGCGGGCGCGACGGCCGCGCCCGTGCCGGCGAGCGCGCAGGTCTTTTTCGGCCTCAGTTACGGACAGAATGTTTCGCAGGGCGACTGCAAGGGCCTGGCCGCTTCGCTCGGGCCGCGAAAAGTCTGGTTCTCGCGCTTCTCCGGCTCGAAGCCGGATGTCTGGGATCGCGGCCTGGAGCCGGCATGGGGCGTCGGCTGCTTCCGCACCCAGCAGGAATGCAAGCGCTGGCTCTACAACACCCAGACGGAATGGCCGCGCCTGATGAATTTCACCCGCTGCGCCCAGGGATTGCCGGCGCGGTTCTGATAACAAGCCCCTCACCCCAGCCCTCTCCCGCGAGCGGGCAAGGGAGTTCATCGGCGCTTGTTGAACCCCAAGCGATGAAGGCCACCGTCCGAAAAGCCCTCGCCCGCTCGCGGGAAAGGGCTTTGTGAGGGTCCTGCTTTCCCGGCCCACAAACGAAAAACCCCGGCTCAAGGCCGGGGTTTCCGTATTCGACGTCGATCCGTGGGATCAGACGGCCTTCTCGTACTGCTCCAGGACGTAGTCCCAGTTGATCAGGCTGTCGACGAACGCCTCGAGATACTTCGGGCGGGCGTTGCGGTAGTCGATGTAATAAGAGTGCTCCCAGACGTCGACACCGAGGATCGGCTTCGCGCCATGGATCAGCGGGTTCTCGCCGTTCGGGGTCTTGGAGATGGCGAGCTTGCCATCCTTGACTTCAACCCAGGCCCAGCCGGAGCCGAACTGCGTCGTGCCGGCGGCGATGAAATCGGCACGGAACTTGTCGTAACCGCCGAGGTCGGAATCGAACGCCGCCTGCAGCTTGCCCGGCAGCTTCTTGCCGCCGCCGTCCTTCTTCATCCAATTCCAGAAATGAAGATGGTTGTAGTGCTGGCCGGCATTGTTGAAGAGACCGGCGTTCTTGCCGTAGCTCTCCTTGACGATCTCTTCCAGGCTCTTGCCCTCGAGGCCCGAGTCCTTCAGCAGATTGTTGCCGTTGGTCACATAAGCCTGGTGATGCTTGTCGTGATGGTACTCGAGAGTTTCCTTCGACATGAAGGGACCGAGCGCCTCGTAGTCATAAGGCAGCGGCGGAAGTTCGAAAGCCATGGGAGACTCCTATCGACCATGTCGGTGGGTTTGGGGCTCGTTGGAAAACGGCGCCCCGGCGGGAAGGTTCCGAACGCAACATAGGCAGCGCCGGGTCGTCCGGCAACTCGTCTCCGTTCGGATGCACAATCAAAGGTATGCGGTTTCCGATCGCCGCGCCGGACCGCATCCCCAAAGGCGCGGCGGGGCGGGAAAGGCGATCATATTTGCGTGACCACGCCGCCTTCCGACTTGCCGCTGTCATGGTTCGCCGCGACAGTTGGAACGATTCCGAACACCACAACGGAGGATTGTCGATGCGATTCAAGATCATGCTGGCCGTACTGGCCCTGACGCTGGGAGCCGCGGGCCTCGCCCATGGCGCCGACGACGTCATCGCCCAGCGCCAGGCGCTGATGAAGGACAATGCCGGCGCCGCCAAGACGATCTTCCAGATGGTGCAGGGCAAGACCCCCTACGACGCGGCGGCCGCCCAGGCGGCGTTCGAGAAGATCGCCGCCGACATGAAGACGTTCCCGACCCTGTTCCCGGAAGGCTCGGACCAGGGCAAGACCACGGCCTCGCCCGCCATCTGGCAGGACAAGGCGGGATTTGAAGCTCTCGCCGCCAAGTTGGGCGCCGCCGCCACCGCGGGCGCCGCTGCGGCCTCAGGCGGTCTCGACGCCATCAAGGCATCGGCCGGGGAAGTCGGCGCCAGCTGCCAGAGCTGCCACGAGAAGTTCCGCATCAAGAAATCCTGACCGTGCGGATCCGTACCGCGAGCCTTGCCGCCGTCGCCGCCGCTGCCCTGGCTGCGGCGGCCTTCTGGTTGCTGACCGCGCCGCAGCCGCTCGACGCCGCCGTTCTGCCCGACAAGCCGGGCGACGCGGCGAAGGGCGAAAGGCTGTTCTGGGCCGGCGGTTGCGCCTCCTGCCACGCCGCGCCCGGCGCGAGCGGCGACGACCTGCTGAAGCTCTCCGGCGGCGTGGCGATCGCCTCCCCCTTCGGCACCTTCCACGCGCCCAACATCTCGCCGGACAAGACGCATGGCATCGGCGACTGGAGTACGCTCGACTTCGTCAACGCCATGAAGCGCGGCATGGCGCCGGATGGGTCGCACCTTTACCCGGCCTTCCCCTACACCTCCTATCAGCGGATGACGGTGCCGGATCTCCTGGATCTCAAGGCCTATCTCGACACGCTGCCAGCCGAGACGACCGCCAACCAGCCGCACGAGCTGCCCTTCCCGTTCTCGATCCGCCGGGCGATCGGATTGTGGAAGCTGCTCTATCTCGACGGCAAGACTTTCACGCCCGACCCGGCCAAGAGCGCGGCGGTCAACCACGGGGCCTATCTGGTCGAGGGGGCGGGCCACTGCAACGAGTGCCATACGCCGCGCACGGCGCTGGGCGGGCTGGAGATGGACCGCGCGCTTGGCGGCGCGCCCAACCCGTCCGGCAAGGGCAGCGTTCCCGACATCACCTCCGGGCCGGGCGGTCTCGCCGACTGGAGCGCCGAGGACATCGCCAACGCGCTCGACACGGGCTTCACGCCGGACTTCGATTCCCTCGGCGGCACGATGGCCGAGGTCGTGCGCAACATGGCGAAGCTGACGGCGGAAGACCGCCAGGCGATCGGCGAATATCTGAAGCAGGTGCCGCCGGTGGCAGCGCCCGACGCGCCCAAGCCCTGAGGGCCTTTCGCTTGACGGGACCGGTGTCGCCCTGCGAGATCACGGAAGTTTATTTTCCCGGCCCTGTCCGAATGGCGGGTCGGGCCGCGACATGGTCGTGAAGGCCGGGAATGGTCCCGCCTCTCGAACCGCACCGAGATTTCCATGCAATACGCCCTGCTCTTCTACGAAAACAGCCAGCAGTTCATGACCCGCGAACACGACCCCGAGACCGTCGCCTATTGGGGTGCGTGGAAGGCCTATGTCGAGGATATCAGCGCTTCCGGCATCGTTCGCGGCGGCGAGGGCCTGCTCGGCCCGGAGACGGCAACGTCCCTGCGCATCCGCGACGGGCAGCACCAGGTCCAGGACGGGCCGTTCGCCGATGCCAAGGAGCAGTTGGGCGGATTCTTCATCATCGAAGTCGACGATCTGGATGCGGCGCTCGCCTGGGCCGCCAAGGCGCCCTGTGCGCCTTATGGCGGCGTGGAGATCCGTCCGACGCTGACCACGATGTAACGAGCCGCTCGCGTCGGGGGGCGTATCCATGACGGGAGGTCGCGTCGAGCAGGCGGTTCGCGAGAGCTACGGCCGGCTCGTCGCCATCCTCTCCGCGCGAGGGCGCGATATCGGCGCGGCCGAGGACGCGCTTGCCGATGCGATCCTCGCCGCCCTGGAGCAATGGCCGGATCGGGGTATCCCGGATCGTCCCGAGGCGTGGCTGCTTGCCGTTGCGCGGCGCCGGTGGATCGACCGCGCGCGACGCGCAACGACCGATGAAGCGTTGTCGCGCTCGCTCGCGCTGCTGACCGACATCGCCGACGAGATCGATCTGGCGGCGCCGAACTTTCCCGACGAGCGGCTGAAGCTGCTTTTCGTCTGCGCCCATCCGGCGATCGATCCCGCCATCCACGCCGCGCTCATGCTGCAGAGCGTGCTCGGGCTCAACGCGGCGCGCATCGCCGCCGCCTTCGTCGTGTCGCCCGATGCGATGGGGCGCCGGCTGACGCGCGCCAAGCTGAAGATCCGCGACGCCGGCATCGGCTTCGAATTGCCGGACCGGCGCGAACTCGCCGGCCGGCTGGATCCCGTGCTCGACGCCATCTATGCCGCCTATGGCCATGGCTGGGACAGCCCGGAGGATGACAGCCAGCGGCATGACCTCGCGGCCGAGGCGATCTGGCTGGGCCGGACCCTGGTCGAGCTGATGCCGCAGGAGCCGGAAGCGCTGGGCCTGCTCGCCCTGATGCTGCATCTGGAGGCGCGCTCGCCGGCGCGGCGGGGGACGGACGGCGCCTATGTGCCCCTTTCGGAGCAGGATCCGTCGCTCTGGTCGCACGCCAGGCTCGCCGAGGCAGAGGCAGCGCTGGCAAGCGCCGGAGCGCTCGGACGGCCGGGGCGATACCAGCTGGAAGCGGCGATCCAGTCCGCCCATGCCGGCCGCCGACTGACGGGCCAACCGGATCGCTCCACCATCGCATCCCTCTATGACCGACTCTATCGCGCATCGCCGCGACTGGGCGTTGCCGTTGGCCGGGCCGCGGCGGTCGCGGAGGCGCATGGCGTCGAGGCCGGGCTGCGATGCCTGGCAGAACTCGACAGAGGCAGGGCTGAAGCCTACCAGCCCTTCTGGGCGGTTCGCGCCGACCTGCTGGCCCGGGCGAATGCGCGCGGCGGCGCGATCGAGGCCTATGACCGTGCCATCGCGCTCGCGACCGATGCCGCCGTTCGATCCTATCTGACCGAACGGCGCGCCCGGCTTATGTCCTGAACCGGCGCCTACCGCTCGGTCGGGCCGATCCACTTGGCGAGCGCCACCGGCTGGTAGTTCTCGTAGCGATCGAGCAGGGTGACGGGATTGTCGTCGACGATCAGCATGTCGCGATGCTCGGCGCGCACGAAACCGGCCTCGACGGTGTGATCGAGGAAGGCGTCGAGCTTCTCGTAGAAGTTCGCGACATCCAGCAGGCCGACCGGCTTCCTGTGATAGCCGAGCTGGGCCCAGGTCCAGATCTCGAACAGCTCCTCCAGCGTCCCGAGCCCGCCCGGCAGCGCCACGAAGCCGGTCGAGAGATCCGCCATCATCTGCTTGCGCTCATGCATCGAGCCGACGACATGCAGCCTGGTTAGATGCGGGTGGGCGATTTCCTTGTCGCGCAGCGCCTCGGGAATGACGCCGATCACCTCGCCGCCCGCCGCCAGCGCCGCATCGGCCACCGCACCCATCAGGCCGACCTTCGAACCGCCATAGACGAGCGAGGCGCCGCGATCGGCTATGGCGCGTCCAAGCGCCACCGCCGCGTCGCGATAATCGGGCCGGAAACCGGAGCTCGAACCACAGAAGACGCAGATCTTCACTGCGCGCCCTCCTCGGACAGCGCCGCCAGGATCCGCGCCCAGGAACGGATGCCACCATGGAAGCTGGTGAGGTCGTATTTCTCGTTCGGCGAATGGATGCGGTCGTTCTCCTGTGCGAAGCCGACCATCAGCGCATCGAGGCCGAGCACGGTCTTGAAGTCGCCCGCGACCGGGATCGAGCCGCCCGAACCGACCACGACGCAATCATGGCCCCATTCGTTCGTCAGCGCGGCGCGCGTCTTCACCAGCGCCGGGTTCTCGGCTGAGAGCCGGATGCCGGGCGAGCCGCCATGCCGGGTGAACTCGACCGTGCAATCGGCTGGCAGCTTCGACTCGACATAGGCGCGGAAGGCGGCGCGGATCTCTTCGGGATCCTGCTGGTCGACCAGGCGGAACGACACCTTGGCGAAGGCCTGCGACGGGATCACCGTCTTGAAACCCTTGCCGGTATAGCCACCGGAAATGCCATTGACCTCGCAGGTCGGCCGCGCCCAGATCTTCTCCAGCACGCTGCGGTCTTCCTCGCCGGCCGGGATCGACAGGCCGACCTCGCCGAGGAACTGGTCGGGATCGAAGCCGAGCGACTGCCACTGCTGGCGGATGCTGTCGGGGATCTCGCCGACACCGTCATAGAAGCCCGGCAGCGTGACGCGGCCCGTCTCGTCGCGCAGGCCGTCGAGGATCGAGACGAGGACATGGATCGGGTTGCGCGCGGCGCCGCCATACATGCCCGAATGCAGGTCGCGCGAGGCGGCGGTGATGGTGATTTCCTCGCCGACCAAGCCACGCAGCATGGTCGTCACGGCCGGCGTCTCGCGGTCCCACATGTTCGTGTCGCAGATGAACGCGAAATCGGCGGCGAACTCGTCCTTGTTGGCCTGCATGAACGGCACGAGGCTGGGGCCGCCCGATTCTTCCTCGCCTTCCAGCAGGATCGAGACCGGAATCGGCAGGGAGCCAGTGACGGCCTTCCAGGCGCGGAACGCCTCGATGAAAGTCATCAGCTGGCCCTTGTCGTCCGAGCTGCCGCGGGCGACGATCTGCTTGGTGCCGTCGGCGGCGGTGACGATCTTCGGCTCGAACGGGGCGGTATCCCAGAGCTCGATGGGATCCACCGGCTGCACGTCGTAATGGCCGTAGAACAGCGCGCGGGGCCCCTTGGCGCCGCCCTGGTGGGCGACGACCATCGGGTGGCCGGGAGTCGGCCGCGTGCTGGCGTCGAAGCCGATCGAGGCCAAATCGGCGGCGATCATCTCCGCCGCCTCCCGGCAGGCGCCCGCATAGGCCGGGTCGGTCGAGATGCTCTCGATTCGGATCAGCTTGAACAGCCGCTCAAGGCTGTTTTCGATATCGGCGTCGATATGGGCGAGAACGTCGGCGAGGCGATCGGACACGGGCGGGCTCCAGGGCAATGAGCGCGCGCAGGCACGCGCTGTCAGCGGCTCTGATACGCTCGCGGCCCGAAAAAGAAAAGGCAAGCGCTTGTCGCCCCTCCCACCACAATTCGCCGCATTGTAAGGCATTGGTAGAATGCCCACCTTACAAACCACCCACTGACGCCAAACCCTTCCCCGGCCGTCTGTTCCGGTCCCAATCTAGGATGTGATGAATGAAGCTCTTCTACGCTCCGGGCGCCTGCTCGCTGTCGCCCCATATCGCCCTGCGCGAAGCCGGCCTGCCCTTCACGATGGAAAAGGTCGACCTGCGCGCCAAGGCGACCGAGAGCGGTGCGGACTTCAAGGCGATCAACCCGAAGGGCTATGTGCCCGCGCTGGAACTCGACAATGGCCACGTCGTCACCGAAGGCCCCGTCATCGTGCAGATGATCGCCGACATGGCGCCCGAAAGCGGTCTGGCTCCGGCCTTCGGCTCGACCGAGCGCTATCAGCTGATGGACTGGCTCGCCTTCATCTCGACCGAACTGCACAAGGGCTTCAGCCCGCTGTTCAATCCCTCGCTCAAGGATGAGGCCAAGCAGAGCTTCAAGGACCGGCTGGCGCTGCGCTTCGCCTTCCTGACCGAGGCGCTCGGTGACAAGCCCTATCTGATGGGTGACAAGTTCAGCGTCGCCGATGGCTACCTGTTCACGGTGCTGCGCTGGGCCAAGGGCTTCAAGTTCGATGTCGGCGCGAAGCTCGACGCGTATTTCGACCGCGTCGCCGCGCGTCCGGCCGTCAAGGAAGCGCTCCAGGCCGAGGGCCTGCTCTCCGCCTGACCTGCGACACGCCAATACCCAAATGAAAATCCCCGGCGTCTCGGCGCCGGGGATTTTTTTGTGCCTGCCTGGTGCCGGGCGCGTCAGCGCGGGCGCAGAATGCTGCCCAGGACGCCGCGCACGATGGAGCGGCCGACAGAGCCGCCGATCGAGCCGGCAACGCTCTTGCCGATATTCGCCGCGACGTCGCCCGCCACGCGGTTGGTCACGGTGCGCGTCACCTCGCGCGCCACGCGCTGCGTCGCCGTGAAGCGCTCGCCGCGCTTCTTGTCGGTGCCGAGCAGCGAACCCAGAATGCCGCCAATGTCGAAGCCGCTGGCCGAGGCAGGGGCCGCCGCCTCGGCTTCCGCCGACGCATTGGCAGCGGCCTGGCGGCCCAGGATCTCATAGGCCGACTCGCGATCCACCGTCTTGTCATAAGCGATGCCGATCGGGCTGGTGGCGATGATCTGGCGGCGCTCGGCCTCCGTCACCGGACCGATGCGCGAGGATGGCGGACGAATGAGCGTGCGCGCGACGATACCGGGCACGCCCTTCGGTTCCAGGGTCGAGACCAGCGCCTCGCCGACCCCGAGCTGGGTGATGACGTCCATCGTCTTGAAGGCGGGATTGGGCCGGAAGGTGTCGGCCGCGACCTTCACCGCCTTCTGGTCGCGCGGGGTGTAGGCGCGCAGCGCGTGCTGGACGCGGTTGCCGAGCTGCGACAGCACGCTGTCCGGCACGTCGAGCGGGTTCTGAGTCACGAAATAGACGCCGACGCCCTTCGAGCGGATCAGCTTGACCACCTGCTCGACCTTGTCGAGCAGGGCCTTGGGCGCCTCGTCGAACAGTAGATGCGCCTCGTCGAAGAAGAAGACGAGGCGCGGCTTGGCGGGATCGCCGACTTCCGGCAGCACTTCGAACAATTCCGAAAGCAGCCAGAGCAGGAAGGTCGCGTAGAGGCGCGGCGAGTTCATCAGCTTGTCGGCGGCGAGCACGTTGACCATGCCTCGGCCATCCGTGGTGGTTCGCATCAGGTCGGCGATGTTGAGCGCCGGCTCGCCGAAGAAGGCGTCGCCTCCCTGATTCTCGAGCACCAGCAGCTGGCGCTGGATCGCACCGACCGACGCCTTGGTGACATTGCCGTATTTCGCCTGGATGCGATCGGCGTTCTCGGCCATGAAGGAAAGCATGGCCCGCAGATCCTTGAGGTCGAGCAGCAGCAGCCCTTCCTCGTCGGCGACGCGGAAGGCGATGGTCAGCACGCCTTCCTGGGTATCGTTCAGGTTCATCAGCCGCGCGAGCAGCAGCGGCCCCATCTCGCTCACCGTGGTGCGGATCGGGTGGCCCTGCTGGCCGAACAGGTCCCAGAAGACCGTCGGGCAGGCGCTGAACTTGTATTCAGCAGAGAAGCCGATCTCCTCGGCGCGCTTGGTGAGAAAATCCTTTGCCTCGCCCGGCTCGGCGATGCCGGATAGGTCGCCCTTCACGTCGGCGCAGAACACCGGCACGCCGGCATCGGAAAAGCCCTGCGCCATTACCTGCAGCGTGACCGTCTTGCCGGTGCCGGTAGCGCCCGTGACCAGTCCATGCCGGTTGGCGAGACCGAGCAGGAGATATTCCGGCTTGTCGCTCGTCCCGAGATAGATCTTGTCCGCTTCCAGCATCGGCATCGACACATTCCTCTGGCGCCGCCGCTTCGAGGATCGAAGGGCTATCGCGACCTTATAGAACCCATTCCGCTCGGCGCAATCTACTGTCGCGCATCCGATGTGACGAGACGACTTGCCATGACGGAACACAAAGGCGAACATCCAAGCCTAGACTTCCAGCACTTGGGATTCGCTCAGGAGAGTTCGAGAATGTCTTACCCCATCAAGGATATCGAAGGCATCGGCACTGTCTTCGCAGAAAAGCTGATTGCCGCAGGCATCCGGACGACCGGCGCTCTTCTTGAGCAGGCGAAGGATCCGAAGGGGCGCAAGGCGCTTGCCGCGACGTCGGGGCTCGGCGAGGACAAAATCCTGAAATGGGCCAACATGGCCGACCTGATGCGCATCAAGGGCGTCGCGGAGGAGTATTCCGAGCTGCTCGAGGCGGCGGGCGTCGACACGGTCAAGGAGTTGAAGACCCGGCGGGCGGACAATCTGGCGGCCAAGATGGCCGA
Organism: Kaistia defluvii; assembly: GCF_026343955.1. Lineage (GTDB taxonomy): Bacteria > Pseudomonadota > Alphaproteobacteria > Rhizobiales > Kaistiaceae > Kaistia > Kaistia defluvii. The sequence goes on along the minus strand of NZ_JAPKNI010000006.1, from coordinate 197,401 downwards.
GATCAACGCCACCAAGAAGCTGGTGCGCCAATTGCCTTCGGAGAAGATCGTCGAGACCTGGATCGAGCAGGCGAAGAACCTGCCGCCGATGCTCACCTACTGAGGTCGAGAAAACCCAAGCCCATGTCCGGGTGATGCAATCGCCCCGATCGGTTGCGCCGGAAGGCGAACGTCGTCGCGCGAGCGCCGATGCGCGTCCGGACCAACTCCAAAAGACGGAGAGGTCCGGCACCGTTCCAGTGGGCGGGGCGGCCTCCGGAACGGTGCCAGTGCGCAGATCGCGGAGGCGATGCGGCGCGCAGGGAGTTGGTGAACGTGCCAGGAGGCAGGGGCAGGAACACCAACTTGTCCTCAATGTACGGAGCGGGCGCCGGAAAGGTTTCAACGACCGCCAGATTTATTCGACGGCGGCGCGAAACCGACCGCGCCGGGGCCAGAAGGAACCCGGCCTGGCAGCCGGGTTCCGAGCAAAACCGTCGCCGGCTCGATTACGGAAGCAGGACGGCGTTGATGACGTGGATCACGCCGTTCGACTGGTTGACGTCGGCGATGGTGACGCGAGCCTTGTCGCCCTTGGCGTCCATGACCCAGATCTTCTTGCCGTCGACCTTGAACTTGAGCGACTCGCCCTGCACGGTCTTGTATTCGGCCATGCCATTCATCTTCTTGGCGGCCTTCATGATGTCCGCGGCGGAAATCTTGCCGGGAACGACATGATAGGTCAGGACGGCGGTCAGCTTGTCCTTGTTGGCGGGCTTCAGCAGCGTGTCGACGGTGCCGGCCGGCAGCTTGGCGAAGGCTTCGTTGGTGGGCGCGAAGACGGTGAACGGACCGGGACCGGACAGCGTGTCGACCAGGCCGGCTGCCTTGACGGCGGCGACCAGCGTGGTGTGGTCCTTCGAATTGACCGCGTTTTCGACGATGTTCTTGTTGGGATACATCGCCGCGCCGCCGACCATCACGGTCTTGGCGAAGCTGGGGGCTGCCATGGTGGCGACGCCGCCGAGGGCCAGGGTAGCGACAGCCGCGACGCGAATGAAATTGCCAAAATGAGACATGAGACTTCCTCCTGTAACGTCGGGATTTTCCCGTCCGTTGGTCCACGTTGAACTTCCGAAGTCGCGTATCGTGACAGTCAAGAAAATCCGTATTCAGGCGATGAGATAGCGTTGACGGAAATCGCATCTTCAAAATGCGATCTACATCCGTATCCAATTCCGGGATTTTCTTGATCGAGTCCGAAACGTCCTTCTGCTACCTTATACGGCGGCAGATCCAAACGGTTTCAGCGCGTCTCATAAAAATTGCACGCGGCGACCTCCAGGATGCGCTGATGGCAAAAACCGCCTGCGACCCGGTGTATCGAAGGCATGCGATTGCTTGCACGGGCGGGGTGCGCGCCATAATCTCCCGCGCGCCGAGTGGAGTTCCCTATGAAACCGACCAATCCCGTCTATACCGGCCTTCCGACCACCATCTTCGAGGTGATGTCGCGGCTTGCCATCGAGCACGGCTCGATCAATCTCGGCCAGGGCTTTCCCGATGTCGACGGGCCGGAGGACGTAAGGCGGATGGCGGCCGAGGCGCTGATCGCCGGGCCCAACCAGTATCCGCCGATGATGGGCGTGCCGGCGCTTCGCCAGGCCGTGGCCCACGCCAACAAGCGATTCTACGATCTCGACATCGACTGGAAGACCGAGGTCCTGGTCACTTCCGGCGCGACCGAGGCGCTCTCCGACGTATTCACGTCGCTGATCGAGCCGGGCGACGAAGTCGTGATGATCGAGCCGCTGTATGACTGCTACGTGCCGCTGGTGCGGCGCGCGGGCGGGATTCCGAAGATGGTGCGCGTGACGCCACCGCTCTGGAAGCTCGACCTCAACCAACTCGCCGCTGCCTTCTCCGACAAGACCAAGGCGGTGCTGCTCAACAACCCGATGAACCCGGCCGCGAAGGTGTTCACCCGCGACGAGCTGAGCGGGATCGCCGAACTCTGCGTGCGCTTCGACGCCTATGCGATCTGCGACGAAGTCTATGAGCACATCATCTTCGACGACCGCGCCCATATTCCGCTGATGACGCTGCCCGGCATGCGCGAGCGGACCGTGCGCATCGGTTCCGCCGGCAAGACCTTCTCCCTGACCGGCTGGAAGGTCGGCTATGTGACGGCGACGCCGCGCCTGCTCGATCCGATCGCCAAGGCGCACCAGTTCACGACCTTCACGACGCCGGCGGCCCTGCAGTCGGCGGTCGCGTTCGGGCTGGCCAAGGAAGACGGCTATTATGCCAGCCTGGCCGGAGACCTCGCCAGGAAACGCGACCGGCTCGCCTCGGGGCTGGAGCGGCTTGGCTTCGAGGTCGTCCCCTGCGGCGGCACCTATTTCGTCACCGCCGACACCGCCGCGCTCGGGCTTGGCGGCAGCGATGTCGAGATCTGCCAGCGCATGACGGTGGAAGCGGGCGTCACGGCCGTCCCCGTCTCGGCCTTCTATGTCGGCGATGCGCCCAGGACCTTCGTGCGCTTCTGCTTCTCGAAGCAGGATTCTATCCTCGACGCGGCGCTGGAACGGCTGGGCAACTGGATCGATAAAAAAGTAAAGGCGGTGGCCTAGCCACCGCCTCGATATCTCGCGACGAGGGATGCCGGCTCACTCGGCCGGCAGCAGATCGCCGATATAGACCACCGGTCCGGTCGCCTGGCCGGTCGGCGAGCCACCCTTGGGCTCCAGCGAAATCGCCAGTTTTTCGCCCGGCTTCAGCGAGACGTTCACCGACTTGAGATCGCTGAGATTGTCGGCGACGCCCATCGAGACGGTCGGACCTTCGGCCGGGACCTGCCAAAGCTCGTAGCTCTTGTCCGGCGGCGGCGCATCGCCGACCCGACGCAGCCTGATGGTGCCGGCATTGGTATCGACCGACGCCACGAAGGCCGGCTTGCCGCCCTCCCCGCCCAAGACCGCGACATAGTTGGCGGCGGGCGGCGGCGGCACGAGCCGGTCGCTGGCCACGACGACCGCGAGCACGGCGGCCGCGGCGCCGAAGATGCCGGTCGCGATCCGCAGCCGGCGCACGGTGCGCTCCAGCAGAAGCACGCGCGCTCCGCCGCTGCCGACGGCGCGGATCTGGGAAAGGATGCTGGCCCAGAGGCCGTCGGGCGGCGCCTGCTCGCCGGCGAGGTCGGCCAGCGGTTGCAGCCGGCCGGCCCAGCCGCCGATCGCGGCGCGAAGCGCCGGATCGCTCGCGGCGCGCGTCTCTACCGCGTCCCGCTCGGGCCGATCGAGCGTGCCGAGCACATATTCGCCGGCCAGGCCCTCCATTTCGTCGTCATCGGCCACCGAGGCACTCCTTCAAGGCGATCAGGCTTCGCCGCAATATCGTCTTCACCGTCGCGACCGGCTTGTCGAAGCGCCGCGACAACTCCTCCCGGCTGTAGCCATAGCTATAGGCCAGGAGCACCATGCCGCGCCGGTCGGGCTCCAGCCCTTCCAGGCAGCGCCGCAATTGCGGCCCGGTCAGGCCATCCGCCGTCGAGCCGGGGGCTGGCAGCTTTTCCGCCAGCTCCTCGTCGATGACGACGGTCGTCTTCGAAACGCGCTCCGATCCTTTGCGTACGGCGTCGATCGCCGCGTGACGGGCTATCGTCGTCATCCACGTGATCGGGGACGCCATGGCCGGATCAAACCTGTCGGCATGATTCCAGATCCGGACCCATGCCTCCTGCAGCGCCTCCTCGGCAGCTGCTTCACTAACGGCAATACGGCGGACCACGGCGAATAGTTTCGCGGAAGCACGATCATAGAGCCTTTTGAACGCGGTTTCGTCGCGCGAGGCGACGTCCCGCATCAGGGCGACCAGTTCGGCCTGCATCACCCCGTTGGAACCTTGATAGACCAAGCTCGTCCTCCCCCGCGTCCGACGACCGGATGACCAAGCTTAGGCGAAACTCCTCCGCCCTGCCATGGGCACGCGTCGCCCGATCGCGTCGGTTCCGCGCCCACCTGCGCGATCCGCCTTGCTACCGCCCTCGCGCATCGCTACATCCCGTCGAATGGCTCCTCCTCTGCTTCTCCTCCAGGACATCCGCCTCACCTTTGGCGGCCGTCCGCTCATCGAAAACGCCACGCTCTCGGTCTCGGCCGGCGAAAGGCTGTGCTTTGTCGGCCGCAACGGTTCCGGCAAGTCGACGCTGCTCAAGATCGCCGCCGGCACCGTCGAGGCGGATTCCGGCACGCGCTTCGTCCAGCCGGGCGCGACGCTGCGCTACCTGCCGCAGGAGCCGGATCTTTCCGCCTTCGCCACCGTGCGCGCCTATGTCGAGGCCGGCCTCGGACCGGGCGACGACCCGTACCGCGCCACGATGCTGATGGAATCGCTCGGCCTCACCGGCAACGAGGCGCCGAACACGCTTTCGGGCGGCGAGGCGCGCCGCGCGGCGCTGGCGCGCGCCATCGCGCCGGAGCCCGACGTGCTGCTGCTCGACGAGCCGACCAACCATCTCGACCTGCCGGCAATCGAATGGCTGGAAGAGACGCTCAAGTCGATGCGCTCGGCGCTCGTCCTCATCAGCCATGACCGCCGCTTCCTGGAGCGACTGTCCAAGGCGACGCTGTGGCTCGACCGCGGCACGACGCGACGGCTCGAGCAGGGCTTCACCGCCTTCGAGGAATGGCGCGACAACGTCCTGCATGAAGAGGAAAAGGAGCGCGAGCGCCTCGACCGCAAGATCAGCCAGGAAATCGACTGGGTGCGCTACGGCGTCACCGCGCGGCGCAAGCGCAATATGGGCCGCCTGCGCAAGCTCGAGGGCCTGCGCCAGGAGCGCCGCGACCAGCGCCGCGCCGTCGGCAGCGTCAACCTGCAGGCGAGTGAAGGCAATGTCTCCGGCAAGGCCGTGGTCGAGGCGATCGGCGTGTCGAAGTCGTTCGGCGACCGGGCGATCGTCCAGGACTTTTCCACCCGCATCCAGCGCGGCGACCGGATCGGCCTCGTCGGCGCCAATGGCGCGGGCAAGACCACGCTTCTCAACCTGCTGACCGGCGTCCTGCAGCCGGACAGCGGCATCATCAAGCTCGGCACCAATCTTCAGATGGTGACGCTCGACCAGCGCCGGGAGAGCCTCGATCCGAGCCTGCGCCTCGCCGACGCGCTGACCGAGGGCCGCGGCGACAGCGTCATGGTCAACGGCGAATCGCGCCATGTGATCGGCTACATGAAGGACTTCCTGTTTACGCCCGAACAGGCCCGCGCCCCGATCACCGCTCTCTCCGGCGGCGAGCGAGGCCGGCTGATGCTGGCGCGCGCCCTGGCGCGGCCCTCCAACCTGCTGGTGCTCGACGAACCGACCAACGATCTCGACCTCGAGACGCTCGACCTGCTCGAGGAACTGCTCGACGACTATCCCGGAACCATCCTGCTCGTCAGCCATGACCGTGACTTCCTCGACCGCGTCGCGACCTCGGTGATCGTGGCGGAAGGCGATGGCCGCTGGACGGATTATGCCGGGGGCTATTCCGACATGCTGATCCAGCGCGGCGCCGCAGCCCCGGCCCGCGCGATCAACAAGGCCGAGCGCAAGGACGAGAAGAAGGTCGCCGCCGACAAGGCGCCGCCCTCCAAGAGCAAGCTCTCCTTCAAGCAGAAGCACGCGCTGGAGACGCTGCCGGCGAAGATCGAGGCGCTCACCGCCGAAATCCGCAAGCTGGAAGCGACGCTCGCCAAGCCGAACCTGTTCGCCGTCGACCGCAAGGCCTTCGACACGGCCAATGCCCGCCTCGCGGCCGCCCAGCATGAGCGGGACGCGGCCGAGGAGGAATGGCTGACGCTGGAAATGCTGCGCGAGGAACTGGCGGGCTAGGCTCTTAAGGGCAAGGCGGGCCACCCCAACTCTCCTTGAACCCTCCCCTTGAGGGAGGGTCAAAACCGCGTCGCGGTTTTGGGGAGGGGTTCCTTCCCGACCTCGTAGCACAACCATCCCGACTTGTCGGGCGACGCCCCCTCCCCGAAAACGCCACGGCGTTTTCGACCCTCCCTCAAGGGGAGGGTTCAGAAGAAACACCCTACTCCACCGCCCGCACGCTTTCCCGCACCACGAGTTCGCAGGCCAGACGCACCTTCAGGGTCGGCACCGTGCCGTCGCGCCCCGTCGCCATGCGGCGCAGCAGATCGGTGGCGGCGAGCCGGCCCATCTCGTTGCGCGGCTGGCGCATCGTCGTCAGCGCCGGATCGTAGTGCACGGCATATTCCGTATCGTCGAAGCCGATGACCGATACATCGGCCGGAATGCCGACGCCCCGGTTCTTCAGCGCCCGCATGAAACCGAGCGCGATCTCGTCTGCCGCCGCGAAGACCGCGGTCGGCTTTTCGTCGAGCGCGAAATAATCCCTGGCTGCCCGCTCGCCGGAAGCAAAGTCGAAATTGCTGGCGCCCCGCCAGATCAGCGCCGGATCGACCGGCAACCCTGCCTCGCGCATTGCATCGCAATACCCACCGAGACGCTCGCTCGCCTCGAGCCCGCCCTCGGCGCCGGGAATATGGGCGATGCGGCGATGGCCCTGCGAAATCAGATACCGCACCGCCTCGGCCGAGGCGCCGCGATTGTCGACGTCGAAGACCGAGAATTGCGGCGTGCCGGGAATTTCGGAGAACATCAGCGACACGGGAACCGTGTCCGGCACCGAGACGAATTCCTCGTCGCGCGGGACATTCCCGGTGACGACCAGAACACCGTCGACCTGCCCGGCCCTGATCACGCGAGCATAGTGCGTCTCGCGGCTACGGCTTTGACGCGTATAGCCAATCAGCACGCCGTACCCGCCCTCGGTGAACACTTCCTCCAGCGCATTCAGCACCGGCGTGAAGAACGAATTGCCGATGCCGGGCAGCAGCACCAGCACCATCTTGGTCGATTTGGCGCGCAGCGACCGGGCAGCCGCGTTGGGCGTATAGCCGGTTTCGCGGATGGCCGAAAACACCGCGGCGCGGGTCGCCTCGGTCACCCGTTCCGGCAGGGCGAGCGCCCGGCTGACCGTCGCCGTGGACACGCCAGCGCGGCGCGCGACGTCCTGGATCGTGACGGATCGGGCAGCCGCTTCCGGCTCCGGCGGTTCTGATTTTCGCACCGTTTGGTCCTTCCCCAGTCCGGCTTTTCTTTTGCACTGCAAAATAACTTTGCGTTGACAGCCGGTTTGGGGAGTATACGGTAGATGTAATCGATTACAAGAATTCGGGCGTTCAAGTCCGGCAGATCGGACGGACGTTCACGAATTGGCGCCTTTGAGGAAAGGCGCTGAACCCCGGGAGGAGGAAGCATGAAGCATTTTACCAAGGCGTTGCTCGGTGCAGCAGCAGTCGTGGCCCTGATGGCTGGTCCGTCGGTCGCGGCCGAAAAAGCCGAAGTCATCCACTGGTGGACCTCCGGCGGCGAATCCGCTGCCGTGAAGGTGTTTGCCGACCAGTTCAACGCCGCTGGCGGTGAGTGGGTCGACGCCGCCATCGCGGGTGGCGAAGCCGCTCGCGCCGCCGGCATCAACCGCATCGTCGGCGGCAACCCGCCGACCGCCATGCAGTTCAATACCGGCAAGCAGTTCGAGGACCTGGTCGCCCAGGGCCTGCTCGGCAATCTGGACGAAGTCGCCAAGGCCGATGGCTGGGACAAGTTCCTGTCGCCGGTTCTCGTGAAGGCTGTTTCGCGTGACGGCCATTACTTCGCCGTCCCGGTCAACATCCACTCGAACAACTGGCTCTGGTACAACACGGCCCTGCTCGAAGCGAACCAGATCGAGCCGCCGAAGACCTGGGACGAACTGTTCGCCGCCATGGACAAGCTGAAGGCAGCCGGCGTCATTCCGATGGCGCAGTCGGGCGACGCCTGGACGCAGGTCCTGCTGTTCAACGACGTCCTGCTCGGCGTCGGCGGCCGCGACCTCTATCTGAAGGTCTATGGCGACAACAATGTCGAAGCCGTGAAGTCGCCGGAATTCGCCAAGGTCGTCGAGACCTTCGGCAAGCTTCGCGAATATGGCGATCCGGGCCAGCAGGGCCGCCAGTGGAACCAGGCCACCGGCCTCGTCGTCTCGGGCAAGGCAGGCTTCAACTTCATGGGCGACTGGGCCAAGGGCGAAGTGATCGCCGCCGGCCTGACCCCCGGCAAGGAAGTCGGCTGCGTTCCCGGCATCGGCAACCAGGTCTACTGGATCGGCGGCGACGTGTTCGTCTTCCCGAAGACCGACAATGCCGACGCCCAGAAGGCCCAGGCGCTGCTCGCCCACACCATGCTGACGCCGGAGACCCAGGTCGCCTTCAACGCCAAGAAGGGCTCCGTCCCGGTTCGCGGCGATGTCGACACCTCGAAGCTCGACGCCTGCGCCCAGGCCGGCCTGAAGCTGCTCGGCACCGAGAACGGTTCGGTCCCGGGCTTCGACTTCCTGCAGACGCCGGACAAGATCGGCTCGATCCAGGACGTCATCGGCCAGTTCTGGACCACTCCGTCGCAGGCCCCGGCGGACCTCCAGGCGAAGTTCGCCGACATCATCGCCACGGAATAACAAGGCTCCGACCCGGCCGGTTCTCCGGCCGGGTTTCCTCGTCGATCTGGCGCCACCGCGACGGTGAGCCGGTCCGCGGCGGCTCGCATCCGCCGGGCTATCGGAGTGCGTTATTGTGAAACCTCGATTCCTACGCTTCTGGATGGCGCAGGTCGCCCTGGCTCCTGCCTGGCTGATCGTGATCTTCGCCTATATCGGCACCATCCTCTGGACCATCCAGATCTCGTTCACGAGCTCGAAGGTCTTTCCGGTCTCCAACTATGTCGGATTCTCGCAGTATACCCGGCTGTTCGGATCGGAACGCTGGATCATATCGGTCCAGAACCTGGCGATATTCGGCATCCTGTTCATCGTCGGCTGTCTGATCCTCGGCTTCCTGCTGGCGGTATTCCTCGACCAGCGGATCCGCGCCGAAAGCGTGTTCCGCACGATTTTCCTCTATCCCTACGCCCTGTCGTTCATCGTGACCGGCCTGGTCTGGCAGTGGACACTGAACCCGACGCTCGGCATCCAGCAGACCGTGCGCAACTGGGGCTGGGAGAGCTTCACCTTCGATTGGCTGTCGCGCGGCGACCGGGCGATCTATGTCATCGCGCTCGCCGGCATGTGGCAGGCCTCCGGCCTCGTCATGGCGATCCTGCTCGCCGGCCTTCGCGGCGTCGACGGCGAACTGTGGAAGGCCGCCAAGGTGGACGGCATCCCGACCTGGCGCGTCTATCTCCACATCGTGATCCCGATCCTGACGCCGATGTTCGTGACGGCAACCGTGCTGCTCGCGACCGCGGTGGTGAAGGTCTACGACCTGGTGGTGGCGCTGACCAATGGCGGCCCGGGCATATCGACGGAGGTGCCGGCCAAGTTCGTCATCGAATATCTGTTCCAGCGCCAGAATCTCGGCCTCGCCACGGCAGCCTCGACCGTCATGATGATTACCGTGCTGTGCGTCCTCGCGCCCTGGCTCTACGTGCAGTATTTCCGCCAGCCGAGGAGCGCGCACTGATATGGCTTCTCTCACTGCAAACGCCCCTGTCGAGCCTTCGGGACCCCGGCCGAAACGGATCGGCCCCGGCCGCTACGGCGTCTACGCCTTCCTCATCATCTCGGCGCTGTTCTTCCTGATCCCGCTCTACGTGATGATCGTGACGTCGCTGAAGCCGATGGACGAGATCCGGATGGGCAATCTGTTCGCCCTGCCGGGATCGCCCAGCTTCGACGCCTGGATCAAGGCATGGTCGCAGGCCTGTACCGGCCTCAACTGCAACGGCATCCATGTCGGCATGCTGAACTCGATCAAGATCCTGATCCCGAGCGTCATCCTGTCGATCGCGGTCGGCTCGGTGACGGGCTACGCCCTCTCCTTCTGGCGGCCCAAGGGCGCCAACATCCTGTTTGCCATCCTGCTGCTCGGCGCCTTCATCCCCTACCAGGTGTTCCTCTATCCGCTGGTGCGGATCCTCTCGATGGTGTCGCTCTACAATTCGATCCCCGGCGTGGTGTTCGTGCACACGATCTTCGGCCTGCCGCTGATGACGCTTCTGTTCCGCAACTTCTACGCCGGCATCCCGATCGACCTGTTCAAGGCGGCGCGCGTCGATGGCGGCGGGTTCTGGGCGATCTTCCTGCGGCTGATGCTGCCGCTCTCCACGCCGATCATCGTCGTCGCCGCGATCCTGCAGATCACCGGCATCTGGAACGACTTCCTGTTCGGGCTGATCTTCGCCGGTCGCGAGAACTTCCCGATGACCGTGCAGCTCAACAACGTCGTCAATTCGAGCTTCGGCGAGAAGGAGTACAACGTGAACATGGCTGCCACGATCCTGACGGCACTCGTTCCGCTCTTCGTTTATTTCGTGTCGGGACGCTGGTTCGTTCGCGGCATCGCTTCCGGCGCCGTGAAGGGGTGATCCATGGCCACTGTCTCCATTCGTGACCTCGAAATCGAATTCGGCAACCTCAAGGTCCTCAGGAATCTCGACCTCGAAATCGAACAGGGCGAGTTCATCGTCCTGCTCGGCCCGTCCGGTTGCGGCAAGTCCACGCTGCTCAACGCCGTCGCCGGCCTGCTCGACGTTTCCGCCGGCCAGATCTGGATCGGCGGCAAGAACGTCACCTGGGAGGAGCCGAAGAACCGCGGCATCGGCATGGTGTTCCAGTCCTACGCGCTCTATCCGCGCATGACGGTGACGGGAAACCTCTCCTTCGGCCTGAAGATGGCCAAGGTGCCGAAGGACGAGATCGACAAGCGCGTCGCCCGCGCCGCCAAGATCCTGCAGATCGAGCCGCTGCTCGACCGCCGTCCGGCCGAGTTGTCCGGCGGCCAGCGCCAGCGCGTCGCCATCGGTCGTGCTCTTGTGCGCGATGTCGACGTGTTCCTGTTCGACGAGCCGCTCTCCAACCTCGACGCCAAGCTGCGCACGGAACTGCGCGTGGAATTGAAGCGCCTGCACCAGGGCCTCGGCTCGACCATGATCTACGTCACGCACGACCAGATCGAGGCGCTGACGCTCGCCGACCGAGTCGCGGTTATGAATGGCGGCGTCATCCAGCAGCTGGCCTCGCCGAAGGAAATCTACCGCCGGCCGGTCAACCGCTTCGTCGCGGGCTTCGTCGGCTCGCCATCGATGAACTTCATCGACGGCAGGCTCTCGGTCGAGGGCGGCGTCGCGTCGTTCGAGCTTGCCAACGGCAAGCGGATCGACCTCGCCGGATACGAATTCGAGAAGCCGCCCGAGCATGGCCGCCCGGCGACCCTCGGCATCCGGCCGGAACAGGTCGATCTCGAACAGCGCGACCCGAGCTCCAGGCCGATCCCGGTCAATCTGACCCTGCTGGAGCCGATGGGCGCCGACAGCCTGGTCTGGGGCGATGTCGGGGGCACGACGTTCTCGGTGCGCATCGATGGCGATGCCCATGTCCAGACGCCGTCCGCGACGGATGCCTTCTTTCAGCCCGCCTACGCGTCGATCTTCGATCTCGCCAGCGGCCAGCGCCTCTGATCACCCCCTGAGCCGCCTGGCTTTCCAGGCGCCTTCCTCAAGAACGGATTCAAGAGAGACATTCCCATGTCGCAGCACAAGATCTCGTTTCAGCTCTACTCCGCCCGCAATTTCCCGCCGCTTGAAACCGTTCTCGAGGGCCTGGCCAAGATCGGCTATGACGCGGTCGAGCCCTACTATCCGCTCTATGGCGACGATGCCGCCGGCTACCGCGCCAAGGTCGACGCCGTCGGCCTCGTGACGCCCACCTTCCATGCGCCGCTCGAGGGCGTCGTCGGTGAGACCAGCCGTTTCATCGACATCGCCAAGACCATCGGCGCCGAAACCATCGTCATCCCCTATCTCGTCGCCGAACAGCGGCCGACCGATGTCGATGGCTGGAAGAAGCTGCATGAGAGCTTCGCCGGCGCGGCCGAAAAGGCCAAGGCCGCCGGTCTCGGCCTCGGCTATCACAACCATGACTTCGAATATGCGACACTGGCCGACGGCTCGCGGCCGATCGACCACCTGATCGGCAATGGCGTCAGTTCCGAGCTCGACCTCGGCTGGGTCGCCCGCGCCGGCCAGGACGTGGCCGCCGAGATCGACAAGCTCGCCGACGAGACGATCGCCTTCCACATCAAGGACCTCGCCCCCGCCGGAACGACCGCCGATGACGGCTGGACCAATGTCGGCGACGGCGTCGTGGACTGGAAGGCGCTCTGGCCGCATATCGAGAAGGCGAAGAAGGCCCGCATCCTCGTCGCCGAGCACGACAACCCCTCGGACTGGAAGCTCTTCGCCGAGCGTTCCTATGCGGCCATCAAGGCCCTGGTTTCCTGAAAGGCTTCCCCGACATGACCAAGGTTCACAAGATCGGCCTGATCGGCGCCGGCAACATTTCGGCCGCCTATCTGAAGCTGGCGCCGCTCTTTCCCGGCACCCAGATCGTGGCGGTCGCGGACATCGTGGCGGAGGCCGCCAAGGCGCGCGCCGACCAGTTCGGCGTCCGCGCCCTTACGATCGACGGATTGCTCGGCGATTCCGAGATCGACACGGTCATCAACCTGACCATTCCGTCTGCGCATTACGAAGTATCGAATGCGATCCTCTCGGCCGGCAAGCACGCCTATTCGGAAAAGCCGTTCGCGCTTTCCGTCGAGGACGGCAAGAAGCTGGTGGCTCTGGCGGACGCCAAGGGGCTGAAGCTCGGCAGCGCGCCCGACACCTTCCTCGGCGGCGCGGGCCAGACGGCGCGCAAGCTGCTAGATGAAGGCAAGATCGGCCGCGTCATCGCCGGCACCATGCATGTGATGAGCCATGGCATGGAGATGTGGCACCCCAATCCGGGCTTCTTCTTCCAGCCCGGCGGCGGCCCGATCCTCGATCTCGGACCCTATTACATCGCGGCGCTGATCAACCTGCTCGGCCCGATCCGCACCGTGACTGCCGTCGCGACCAAGGGGTTTGAAGACCGCCTGGTCACGGCCGAAGGTCCGCTCAAGGGCAAGACCGTGCCGGTCGGCACCCCCACGACGATCAACGCCATCCTCCATTTCGTCTCCGGCGCGCAGGTCACGCTGACGGCGAGCTGGGACGTCTGGAAGCACGGCCACGTCAATCCGATCGAGCTCTATGGCTCGGAAGGCACGATGCTGGTGCCCGATCCGAACTTCTTCGGCGGCAGCGTCCGCTACTCCGTGGAGAAGGGCGACTATATCGAAGTCGACAGCTCGGAAGCGCCGTTCGGCAAGGCCAACTGGGAAGACGGCAGGCATGCCAATTACCGCATGCTGGGCGTCGCCGACCTGCTCGACGCCGCCGATCAGGGCCGCGAGCCGCGCTGCTCGGGCCGGGTCGCGCTGCATGCCCTCGACGCGATGGTCTCGATCCTCGATTCGGCGGCGCAGGAGAAGGTGATCACGCTCTCGACCACCACAGAGCGCCCCGCCCCGCTGACCCAGGCCGACGCCGACCGCTTCACCGCGGCGCGCTGATCCCCAGCACGAAGCAGAACGGGGCCGCGTGCGGCCCCGTTTTTCGTTTGGGTCGGCAGGCTGCAAGGGGGCCTCTTCCTACCAGGCTGCGAGGGCGTCCTGCGGTCCTCCCTCGGCATGTCGAGGCTGCGCTCGTGCGGAGCGTTGCCGGCGGAGAGCCAGCCGCCGTCAGTTCGCCGGCCGGGCCAGCGCGGCGCGCTGTTCCGGCGGCAGGTTGAGAAGCGCTTCGAAGGTGCGCGACTGCACCTGTTCCTGCATGGCTCCGACCTCGATGCGGATGTTGCGCAGATGCGCATCGATCTGCGCCTTGTCGGGCAACGGCGCGGCGACGAGATCATTCAGCTCGCCCCGCAGCGTCTTCAGGCGGTCGATCCGGGCCAGGATGTCCGGCTTGAGCACGTTCAGCTGGGTCTCGATGCTTTCGAGCGCTTCGGGCGACAGGCGATTCTTGAGCCAGCGTAGCTCGGTCCGGATGATGCGCGGGCTCCTGTCCTCGGAACCCAGCCTGAAGCGGGCCAGATCGGTGACGGTCGCGCCGATGAAGAAGGCATTGACGGCCAAGGACACGACGAGCAGCCCCCATAGAAGGGCGCGCCGGGTCTTGGGTTCGATCCTGAAAGCCATCAGAAGTCTGCCTCTGACGGTCCGAAGACCAACGTATCCAGTTGCACCACGTCGACCCTTTGCGGTTCGACCTGGGCCGGGACCATCTCGGCGAAGGCGCTGCCGAGGGCGGCCGACAGCATCATGACGGCGGCGAGCGCCGCGATCCGGCGACGCCAGTGCACGACCTTCGACCCCGTCGCCTCGAGCAGCTTGCGGGTGATCCGCTCGACGGAACCGCTATCGGCGATCCGCTGGTCCAGCGATGCCGCCGCGCGGGAAAGCCGGGCCGCCTCGGCCACGGCGCGGTCGCGATGCCCACGGAACCTGCGGTCGGCCAGCAACGCCTCGCGCGCCCGACGGACGAGCATCAGGTCGGGCCAGAGATCGAGATCGGGGCCCCAGCGATCGACGGCGTCCTGCAGGTTGGCCGGACCGCTCGCCAGTTCGAAACGTCCGTCACCGGATGCCTTGCTCATGATCGCATTCCTTCCTGCCGATCGTCCTCGTCCTTGCCGCCAAGCAGGCTTCGAAGCCGGCGCCTGGCTCTTGCGAGGAGCGATTCATAGGCGTGCTCGCCAATTCCCATGATGTCCGCGCCCTCGGCCTGGCCCAGTTCCTGAAAGTGGGCCAGTACGATGACGGTGCGCTGCCGTTCCGACAGCTTGTCGAGGGCCGCCTGCACGACGCGGCCATCATCCTTCTGCGTCAGCTGACGCTCCGGGGTCGGACCATCGTCCTCGAGAATGTCGTCGAACCCGTCGATATCGAGATGCGGCCGGCGGCGCCGAAGCCGATCGATCGCGATGCGGTAGGCGACCTGATGCAGGAAGGTGCCGACGCGGGCGTTCGGTTCCCAGGTCGCGGCCTGCTTCCAGAGCCGCAGCAGCGCCTCCTGCACGACCTCCTCCGCCTCGGCCAGATCGGACAGCACGGACGCCACGAAGCGGGTCAATTTCGGCGCCTCGGCCTGGATCAGGCGCGCAAACGCCCCCTCCTCGCCGCCGGCGACCGCCTGCATCAGCGCATGGTCGGCCTGGATCGCCTTGTCGTCACCGGGATCATTCCTGCCTGCCAATGCGTCCGCCCGACCTTTCGAACCAATCCCGCCGGCGCTCTCGCCGGCTCGCCCGCCCGGGATCAGACGATAGCGTATCGACGCTGTCGTGGCAGCCTTGAGGCGGGGAAGATCGGGGTAGGAAAAGGCCATGGCGATCTCCCCCCTATTCCGCCGCGATGGCGAGAGGACGCGGCGGTGCTTCCTCCGTTCCCGTTCCCTTGCCCTCGCCGCGGGGCGCAACTCGCCCTTCCACGGCGGCAAGCTCGGCCACCAGCCTGTGCTCCTCGGCGATACGCGGCTTGGAGAAGCCGGCCAGCAGCAGGAACGAGACGGGCGTCAGGAACAGGGTCGCCAGGGCCGAGACCCCGAGTCCGCCGACCATGATCCAGCCGAGCGCGGCGCGCGCTTCCGAACCGGCGCCGCCGGTCAGGATGAGAGGCAGGCCGCCCAGCACGGTCGCGATCATCGTCATCAGCACCGGACGAAGCCGGATCAGGCAGGCATTGCGGATCGCGTCGCGAACCGACTGGCCCTCGTCGCGCAACTGGTTGGCGAATTCGACGATCAGAATGCCGTTCTTCGCCATCAGGCCGACCAGCATGACCAGGCCGATCTGGGTGTAGATGTTGAGCGAGCCGCCCGAGAGCAGGATGGCGTAGATGCCCGCCGCGACGCCGAAGGGCACCGTGGTGAACAGGATCGCCGCCGAGACGAAGCTCTCGAACTGCGCCGCCATCACCAGCAAAATGATGACCACGGCAAACAGGAAAGTCTGCAGGATGCCGCTCGACGTCTCGTTGAGGGTCGCCGCCTCGCCCGTCAGCACGATGTTCATGCCAGCCGGCAATTCCCTGGCGGCTTCCTCGTTCAGGATCTGCATGGCCGAGCCGAGGTCGACGCCGGGGCTCAGCGTCGCGGTGATCGGCACGGCGCGACGCAGCGACTGGCGCGCCAGCGTCGGCGACGTCGCGCCTTCGCTGACCGAGATCACGGAGGACAGGGGCACCATGGTGCCGCTGCCCGTGCGGACCTGCACGTTCATCAGATCGCTCGGGGTCACGATCATGCCGTCCGGGGCAAGCGCCGTGATGTCGATCTTGTCGTCGCCGACATAGAAATTGCCCATGTCCGCGCCGGCCAGCAGCGTCGAGACGATGGTACCGATATCGGCGACCGAGATGCCGAGATCGGCGGCGCGGTCCCGGTTGATGTCGACCGAAAGCTGCGGCTGATTCAGGTCGTAGTTGAGCTGGACATTGGAGAAGGCGGGATTGGCGCCCAGCGTGTTGATGAGCTGCTGCGCCGCCTTGGTGATGCCGTCATATTCCACGCCCGTGACGGCGAAGGTGAGGCCTTGGCCGCCGCCGCGAATGCCGAGGCTGTTGGGCTGGCGCAGATTGATCATCGCACCCGGGATCGAGCGGATCTTGCGGCTGAGTTCGGCGGCGATCTGCGCCTGACTGCGGGTGCGTTCACCCCACGGCGCGAGCGTCACCATCATGAAGCCGTTGCTCGGGCTGCCGAAATTGCCGGCCACCGAGAAGATGTTGGTCGCCTCGCCGGATTTCAGTAACGGTTCCACGGCGCGCGTCACCAGCGACATCTGGCCCTGCGTGTAGTCGACCGTCGATCCCTGCGGCGTCGTCATGGCGATCATGACCGAGCCGCGATCCTCCTGCGGCGTCAACTGCCGCGGCAGCATGTCGAAGGCCAGCACCGCGCCGCCCGCGAACAGCAGGCTGATCAGGATGATCACCGCCGGCGCCTTCAGGCAGAAATCGAGCACGCGCTCATAGACCCGCTGGCCGATATTGCCGACCGCGTTCAGCCCGCGCTGCAGGACATTGCCGCCCTCGTCATGGCCGTGATCGCCCTTGTCGAGCAACCTCGACGCCATCATCGGCGCCAGTGTCAGCGCCACGAAGCCGGACAGCGTGACCGCGAAAGCGAGCACGAAGCCGAATTCGGAGAACAGTCGGCCGGCGGTCCCCTTGAAGAAGGAGATCGGGACGAACACCGCGACCAGGGTGGCCGTGGTGGAGATGACGGCGAAGAACACCTGCTTGGCGCCGAGAACGGCGGCGGCGCGCGCGCCGACGCCCTGGGCGCAATAGCGGGTGATGTTCTCGAGCACCACGATGGCGTCGTCCACCACCATGCCCGTCGCCAGCACCAGCGCCAGCAGCGTCAGGATGTTGAGCGAGAAGCCCATCAGATACATCGCCGCGATCGTGCCGAGCAGCGAGACCGGCACCGTGACGGCTGGAATGAGCGTCGACCGGAGCGAGCCGAGGAACAGATAGATCACGCCGATGACGATGAGGATCGCCAGGGCGAGGCTGCGCTCGACTTCCTCGAACGAGCCCGAGATGAAATCGGCGTCGTCGGACGTGACCCGGACCGAGACATCCTTCGGGAGCGTCGAGGCCAGTTCCGTGATGGCCTTGCGCACGCCGGCCGAGATTTCCAGCGTGTTGGAGCTGGCCTGGCGGACGATGCCGAGGCC
Organism: Kaistia defluvii; assembly: GCF_026343955.1. Taxonomy (GTDB): domain Bacteria; phylum Pseudomonadota; class Alphaproteobacteria; order Rhizobiales; family Kaistiaceae; genus Kaistia; species Kaistia defluvii. The sequence goes on along the minus strand of NZ_JAPKNI010000006.1, from coordinate 179,717 downwards.
GACGCCGACGCGGCCATTGACCTGCAGGCTGGAGGATTTCGCGGCCGGGCCGAACACCACGTCGGCGACATCGCCAACCCGCGTATCGCCCTTGATCCGGATCGCCTTGACGTCGTCCGCGCTCTTCACGCTGGCGTCGGCGCGCACGAACATGTTGCGGTTCGTGTCCTTGAGATTTCCGGCCGGCACGTCGAGCGCGACGGTGGCGAGCGCCGTCTTCAGATCCGCGACCGTGAGGCCGAACGAGGCGAGCCGCATCGGATCGATATAGATGCTGATATTGGGCGAGCGATCGCCGTTGATCTGCACGTCGGCGACGCCGTCTACGGCCTTCAGGCGATCGACGATCACGTCGTTCACCAGCTTGGTCAGGTCCTCGATCTTCTCGGTCGGCGACGTGACGGCCAGCCGCATGATCGCGTCGCCATTGGTGTCCGCCTTGGCGATGGTCGGTGGATCCGCGTCGTCCGGCAGGTTGCGCTGGGCGTTGCCGACCGCGTCGCGCAGGTCGTTGGCGGCGACGTTGATGTCGACGGAATCGGAGAACTGCACCGTGACGCGGCTGCGGCCGCTGGTCGATTGTGACTGGATGTCGGTCCAGCCGGTGACGCCGGCCGCCGCCTTCTCGATGACGCTGGTGATCTCCTTGTCCATCGTATCCGGCGTGGCGCCGGTATAGGTGGTGGTGATCGTGACGACCGGCTGGTCGATATTCGGCAGTTCGCGGATCTCGACGCCGCGATAGGCGGCGAGACCGGCAATGACGATCAGCAGATTGAGAACGATGGCCAGAACCGGGCGCCGAACCGAAAGCGCGGAAATGCCGCCCGGCACCGCCCCTTCCTTCGGCATCAGGCTCGTGGTGTCGTCGACGCTCGATCCTTTCGGGTCGTCCGGATCGCGCGAAGGGTCCGCTCCATCGGTGCGCATGATCAGCTGCCCTTCCCGGTGGAGGGATTCGCGCCCGGTGCGGCAGCGGCGAATTCGGCCACCTTGGAGCCCTCGCGGAGGCGTTGCAGGCCCTCGACCACGACCTTGTCGCCCTCCTTCAACTCGCCCGAGACGAGCACGCGTCCACTCTGGCGCTCCAGCACGGTGATCGGCAGGCGCTTGGCGACGTCGTCTACTACCGTCCAGATATAGGAGCCGGCCCGGTCCCACTGGATCGAGAGGGCCGAGATGGCCATGCGCTTCTCGCCGGCGAAGCCGAGCGAGACGACGACCGACATGCCCGGCTTGACGCCGACCGCGTTGGCAGTGTCCGCGTCGAGCGAGGCCTCGACCTTGAGGGTGCGGGCGCTCGGGTCGATGCGCGTGTCGACCGAGGTGACCTTGCCGGAGATCGTCGCATCCGGCTTGCTCGCCGCCGTCGCCGTCACCGCCAGGCCTTCCGCCACCCGGCCGGCATAACGCTCCGGCACCAGGAAGCTGACCAGCAGGGTCGAGACATCGTCCAGCGTGGTGACGACCGTCGACGAGGTGACGAAATCGCCGACCGCGAGGTCGCTCAGGCCCACGACGCCCTCGAAGGGCGCGGTGATGGTGCGGCGGTCGAGCGCGATCTGCGCGCCGAGCACGGCGATCTGCGCCTTGCGCTCCGCCGACTGCGCATCCTCCAGCGCCGAGAGCGCGAGGTTGCGACTGGCCGAGAGCTTCTGGGCGCGATCCAGCGCGGCCTGGGCATCCTTGAGCGCGATATTGGCAAGGTCCAGCGCGACGCGCTGGTCGGCATCATCCAGCCGGACCAGGGGCTGATCCTTGCGGACCTTGTCGCCCGCCTTGAACAGTACCTCGTTCACGATCGCCGAGACCTGGGGGTAGATGTTGATCGACCGCGGCACCTTCACCGTGCCGACGGCGCGCACCTGGTCGCTTTCCATCTCGCTCGAGACGGCCTCGGTCACAACCAGCGTCGGCCCGCCGCCCCCCGCCCGGCCCCCACCGGGCGCCGCGGCGGCCGCCCGGCTTTCACCGCCCCACGAATCGCGATGCTGAAAGGCGTACCAGCCTCCCGCCGCCAGAAGGAGGACGACGGCGCAGACCAATATCTGTTTCCAAAGCGGCATAGTGTGTCCGGTGAATGAAGCCTGTTCCCCCCTTCAACGCGGCAACCGGCCGCTTCCGTCGCGGCGTTGCGGAAAAAGAATCGCCATGCCGTCGCAGCGCCGAAGGCCCTTTCTTCGCGACGAAGACTCCCGCGTTTCGCGCGAGGCCGCGCCACGGGACGAAAACAGAGCGCGAGAGCGCGGCCATCGCCCGCCTCCCGCAAGGTAAAAATAGGTCGTCGGCGCACTATCAACAGATCAGTCTTTGTGGCCGCCATGGAAATCGGCCTGGTTTTGAGGCATGGCCCCGCCGACTCCCGCAGGGGAAATACAGCCTTACGGGCCGTTGCTGCGGCGGCAGGCACCCAGGGTTGCGACTTGGCGCGCATATGATCCGATTGATCAGCCGCACCCTGCGCCGCGGCCGCATTTCGGGACTTTACTCAAGCCCCGCGATCGTGGACGGTAGGTATGGAGGAATGATCCTGCTTGTGGGATTGCGGCCGTCTCGACGGCCGCGCCCGTTTGCGTGTCCATCTTGGAGGTTTGATTAATGGCAAGTCTGACGTTGCGCGAAGTCCAGAAGTCGTTTGGTGAAGTTCCCATCATCCGCGGCGTCGATCTCGAAGTGAAGGACGGCGAGTTCTGCGTCTTCGTTGGCCCGTCGGGTTGTGGCAAGTCGACGCTTCTGCGTCTGATCGCCGGACTTGAAGGCACGACGGACGGCACCGTCCGCATCGGCGATCGCGACGTGACCCGCCTGGCGCCGGCCGAGCGCGGCGTTTCGATGGTGTTCCAGTCCTACGCCCTCTACCCGCACATGACCGTCGCCGAGAACATCGGCTTCGGCATGAAGATGGCCAAGATGCCGAAGTCCGAGATCCAGGCGCGCACGGAAAAGGCAGCCAAGATGCTGCACCTGACGGAGCTGCTGCAGCGCCGCCCGGCCCAGCTCTCCGGCGGTCAGCGCCAGCGCGTCGCCATCGGCCGCGCGATCGTTCGCGAGCCGGACGTGTTCCTGTTCGACGAGCCGCTGTCGAACCTCGACGCCGCGCTGCGCGTGCAGATGCGCATCGAGATCTCCAAGCTGCACAATGATCTCAAGGCGACGATGATCTACGTCACCCACGATCAGGTCGAAGCCATGACCATGGCCGACAAGATCGTGGTGCTCAGCGCCGGCAAGATCGAGCAGGTCGGTTCGCCGCTCGAGCTCTACCACCGCCCGAACAACATCTTCGTCGCCACCTTCATCGGCAGCCCGAAGATGAACCTGTTCAAGGTCAACGTCACGGAAGTGACCGGCGGCTCGGCGATCATCGCCCTGCCCGGCGGCTCGACCCTGGCGGTGCCGACGCGCGGGGCCACCATCACCCCGGGCCCGATGACCCTCGGCGTTCGTCCGGAGCATCTCACGATCGCCCCGACCGACACGGGCGGCATCCCCGGCGTCGTCTCGCTCTCCGAGCATCTCGGCGGCGAAACCATGCTCTATATCGACGTGGACGGTTCCGACCCGACCGTCGTCAAGGCCGATGGCCTTGCCGCCCAGCGTTCGGGCGACAAGATCCGCATCATCGTCGCGCCGGAGACGGTCCACCTGTTCGACCAGTCGGGCAAGGCCGTCGTGAACGGTTCGCTGATCTAGGATGCCTCGGGGGCCCTGCCCCCGGCATTCCCTGGACTGGCTGCATCGCCGTAACGAAGCCCGGAAGGTTCGCCTTCCGGGCTTTTGTTTGCCCTGTCCCGAGACCGCCGGAACCGCCCGCCAGCTGGCGCGAAACCCGGCCGCGCGGCGACGCGTCCCGGGCGGGAAGAGTCGATTCGGTTGAACTCTGGAAAACAAGACTTTAAAGAGAAGGTATTAACGACCGCTCGAGCGGCGCCCGATTCCGGGGCGCGGGCTTGATCGGGGGTAAAAGAGGGACGCCATGCGCCTGACCCAGCAGACCAGCTATTCCATCCGCATCCTGCTTTATTGCGCCGCCAATCCGGGCAGCAACAGCCGGATCAAGGATATCGCGGCGACCTACAGCATCTCCGAGCTGCATCTCTTCAAGATCATGCACGTCCTCGTCGAGAGCGGATTCGTCGAGACCATCCGCGGCCGCAATGGCGGCATCCGGCTTGCCCGCTCGGCGCATGAGATCTCGATCGGCGAAGTCGTTCGCGCCACCGAAAGCAACTTCTTCCTGACCGACTGCTTCGACACGGCCAACCGGGATTGTCCGCTGGTCGATTCCTGTGGCGTGAACAAGATTCTGGCGGAAGCGCTGCGCGCCTTCTTCGCCGTTCTCGACAGCTACACCATCGCCGACGTCGCCAAGGATCGCGGCCAGCTTCGCGGCCTTCTCGATCTCGACCACGAAGCGATGCACCCGGTTGCCGCCCTCTCCTTCGCCGCCCAGCCCTCCTGAGCGGCGTCGGCCACGAATTTATAGTTGACTTTCAGTCTCATATTTTAATACCTGCACATGTGGCGGTCCCTGCGAAGGGGCCGACGGCTTCCTTCGGATGACGGGGTGGAACATGGCAGTTTTGAGTGGCGGCAAGCGCGTCGGCGTGCAGCTCGGCGCGGCACTGGCCCTGATGGCGGCGACATCGGTCGCCGAAGCGCAACCCGCGCCCCCATCGCTCTCCATCGAGCTGAATGGCGCCGAGGCCAATGCCAAGGCCTGCCGGCTGAGCTTCGTCATCGACAACCGCCTCTCGACCGGCATCGACGACATGGCGCTGGAACTGGTGCTGTTCGAGCAGGATGGCCGAGTCAACCGCTTCGTCGTCGTCCGCACCGCCAAGGTGCCGGCCGGCAAGAGCCGTGTCCGCCAGTTCGACATCCCCGAGACGTCCTGCCCGTCGATCGCCCGCATCCTCGTCAACGACGTCAAGGAATGCAGCGGCGCCGGCCTCACCCCCGGTTCCTGTGCCGAGAGCATCCAGGTCGCGACGCGCACCGACATGCGCTTCGACAATTGATGATGACGCGAGGGATCGAGGCTCCGTGATGAAGGTTCGGCGCGCGTCCTGGGCTTGGGCACTGATCCTGTCGATCGCGGCGCATGGCGCGGTGGTCGCAGCCTTCACGCCCGATCCCGACGCGGTCGCGGAAGCCGGCAGCGGCGCCGGGAGTTCGGTCGAGGGTTCAATCGACGCGACGCTCGGATCGGATGTCGAGATCCAGGAGTTCCTCAGCGAAGAACTGCAGACGGCGCAGGATACCGAGGTCGCCCCTACCGCCGAGCCGACGACGCTGGCCGCCCTCTCCCCCTCCCCGATCAATGCCGAGCCGACGCCGCAGTTGGCGCCATCAGCGGTCGCCGAGGCCGTCGAGGCCACGGCCGTGGCCGAGATCACCCCCAGCGAGACGCCGTCGAGCAGCATAGCGCCGGTACGGACGGCCGACATTTCGGCGACGCCGGTCGAGAGCGACCTCCCGGCCGCGCCCTCGCCCGCGACGACCGAAATCGCGCCCACGGAGACGCTCGCCGCCATCGCCCCGACGACACCGGACCTCGCGCCAGTCGAGCCGACCGTCGCACCGGTGCAGACCGCCGTGCTGACGGCGATAGAGCCGGCGGAGGAACTGCCGCCCCTGCCCGAGGCCAAGCCGGTCGAGGCGCTGCCCGTCGAGAAGCCAGTCGAGACCCGGCCGGTCGAAGCCAAGCGCGTCGAGCCGAAGCCGGTTGAGAAGAAGATCGCCGAAAAGGCCGAGCCGACCCGCAAGCCGCCGCGAGAGAAGGCGGAAAAGGCCGACCGGAAGCGCAGGGCCGAAGCGCCGAGCCGCGGCAATGCCGAGACGGACAGCCACCGTGGCGCATCCGTCGCCAGCAATAACACGACCGCCCGCGACAGCGGCAAAGGACGGTCGCGCGAGGCGGGTTCCGGCGCTGCCGCCAATTCCAACTACAAGGGCAAGGTGCGGGCCAAGATCGCGCGTTCGACCCAGATGCCCAGCAAGGCGAAGCGGCTCGGAATCAGCGGCCGCGCCCAGGTCCAGTTCGTGATCACGCCGTCGGGCGACGCCCGGAACATCGTGGTGGCGAGCAGCGCCGGAAACCCGATGCTCGACGAAGCCGCCATCTCGGCGGTCCGCAGGGCATCCCCCTTTCCGCGCATGCCGGAAGGCATGACCCAGCTCGAGATTAGCGTTCCCATCGCCTTCAGACTCCAGGACCGCTAGCCTCGAGCCTTTCACCGTTTCTCTGAACCGGAGAAAGGCTCCAACTCCTTGTGGGATCGCGTTTTCTTTGCGCGAACCGGTACCCACTTCGCTCGAAAACGCTCTCGGCAGCCCGCCGCTTGACGGCGAAGCCATGCTGGACCCACACTCCGGCAACAATGGAGACGATCTTCCATGGAAGCGCGCGACGTTCTGGCCCGGACCCCGCTATTTGCCGACGTGCTTTCGGCGCGGCAGATCGACGAGCTCGCCGCGCGCAGCAAGGTCTATGACGTCGGCAAGGACCGCGTGCTGATGACCGAGGGGGATTTCGGCACCTCGATGTTCATTCTCGTCAGCGGCAAGGTCGACGTCACCGTCGCCGGCACCCGCCATCCGCTACGGGAAGTCGCCATGCTCGGTCCCGGCGAAATCTTTGGCGAGATGTCGCTGATGACCGGCGCCCGCCGCGCCGCTACCGTCACGACGATGGAGCCGACCCGCGTCGTCGAGATCACCAAGGTGGCGCTGGAAAACGTTCTCACGCATTCGCCCGAACTGGTGGACCATTTCGGCGCCGTCCTGGCCAGGCGCCGGGCGGAACTGGAGCAGATCGCCGACGACGAGCATGCGAGCCGGATCCTCGGCATCCGCACCGACGAGATCGTCGCCGCCATGCGGCGGCTATTCGGGCGGGGGTGAGCCAACCGGCCGAGGCAAGGCCGCAGTTGGGGCATCAAGGACACGCCCGCCTGAACGACATGCTTCCGTGCTTCCGTGCCCCCGGTGTCAGTCGCAGTAGCGGTCGTGGTTCGCGCCGCAACCGCAATTGTAGTCACCGTCGCCGCAGGAAGGCCCGGAATCGTAGTTCCGCACGCGGTTGTTCAGATCGTTGATGATGTCGTTGCGGCCACCTTCCTGGGCCTTCAGCTTCTCCGGATAGGGCAGGAAGCTGTCGCCATAAAGCGGATAGGGCACGACCCCGGTGACGCGGATCAGCGAGCCGTCCCAGGTCAGCGGCCCTTCGATACGCCCGCCCTTGTGGATGCGCAGCGCCTTGCCGGGCCGGTCGAGCGTGACCTCGCGCCCGCCGGGCAGCGTGATCACCAGCTTGCCCTCGACCAGGATGATGACGGATTCGCTGGGTCCGACGATGGTGTCGTAGATGGTGCCGCGCACGCCGATCGTCGCGACCGGCGTCTTCAGGTGATAGCTGCGCGGATCGGACGAACCGGAGACGAAGCGAAAGATGCCCTTGGTGGCGCGCAGCGCGATGTCGTTCTGCGAGCGGCCGGGATCGTAGACGAAACGGTCGAGGGTGATGTCCGAGCCGGGCCCCACATTCAGGCTGGTCTCGTCCAGGAACAGGAGCTGCGCGGTCGAGTTGTCGCCCGTGCGCACCTGCTGGTTCTGGACAATGGGGTCGCGCACGGCGAGCGGACGCGCGGCGCCCCGCACCACGCCTTCCACCTTGTTGTGAATCGCCCCAGCCCGGCCGATCGTCGTCTCGGCGGCGGAGACCGGGGCCGCAGCGACCGTGGCGAGGGCCAGGACGGCCGCGGCGGTCCTGATGAGACGACCGATACGCATGATGGGCTCCCGGTTGCTGGGATCATTGGAATTGCCGAGGATTTTGCCACTCCGCGTCCGACAAACCAAGCCCGGCGGCAAGAAGAGCGAGCGGAGACACTACGGAAGGACCGCTTTTGCGGTAGTCGTGGCCAATCTGCACCGCTCGCCAGCAAAGTCGCGGCGAGCGGTCGACAGAGGTTGCCCCAGGACCCGGTGGAATTTATCCTTGGTTAATTCAGGATTGATGGGGAGCTTCCGAGCGTGAAGCGCAGTCTTCTGGCGTTTGCACTCGCCGCCTACGCCGTAGCGCTTGGTGCGTCCCTCGCGCCGGCGCTGGCCGTGGATCGTTCGGAGGCGATCGCCCTCGGCGAGGCTTACCAGCGCGTGCTCGCCAACCCGACCGATACCGCCGCCAACATGGAATATGCCCGTCTGGCCGAGGCTGTCGGACAGCCGCGCAAGGCGCTGGCGACCTATGAACGCGTGCTGCTCTACGACCCCGAAAACGCCGAGGCTCTGGCCGCGCTGGTCCGCATCCGTCGCGAGCTGCAGCCGGACACGACACTCGTCACGCTGACGGGCGGGCTCGGCTATGAGAGCAACCCGCTGCAGCGCCATAGCGACCTCGAAAGCTCGCTCAAGGCCTATGTGGCCGGGCGGGTCGAGGACGAGCGCCGTCTGGGCGACACGCGCTGGCGCACGCTGCTGCTCGGCAACGCCGAATATTTCAGCGATGTCAGCTACCTCGACTATGGCTATCTCGGCGGCGTCACCGGGCCGATCCTGCCGGTCAGCACGCAGATCAACGTCAACCCATTCGCCGGCGGCGGCGTGTCGTTCCTCGACAACGCCTATTATTATTCCGAGGCGATCGCCGGCATGCAGTTCGAGGGCTACTTGCAGGGCGCCTATCAGCTGCTGCGCGTACGCGGCGGCTATCGCAGCTTCGGCGACCAGTCCATCTCGACGGATGGCTTCTATGCCGATGTCATCGGCCGCTGGGCGTTGCCGCAGGTGGTGCAGAACAGCGACGTCTTCGTCTTCACGCCGCATGCGCGCTGGAGCGGCATTGGCGGCATCGACGTGACCAATGGCAGCCTCGGCCCGGATGACATCAAGCCCGGCAATTATGTCTCCTGGGGCGCGCGCTTCGAATATTTCAACCAGGTGGCCGATTGGCTGACTTTGGGTGGCGGCGTCGACATCACCCAGACGCTGTACAGCAACCTCTACACGCCGGACGGCGCGGATCGCGACGACGTGATGATCGAGCCGCTCCTCAGCGCCGTGTTCAACCGTGCGCTCGGCATGCAGACCGACATCGCGCTCGACTACCGCTACCAGTGGAACCAGTCGAACGACGAGCAGGCCGAATTCGGCAACCACATCGCCATGGCGCGGGTGGTCACGCGGTTCTGAGGCGTCCGGTCCCAATTGGACCATGGATGGTTCATGGCCATGCGAAGACTAAGCCTCTGATGCTCCAAGCGCGTGTCAACACGCTCGGCCATCCTCCTTCGAGGTCGGCTTTGCCAAGCACTCCGGGATGAGGGTCGAGTTCTTCAATATCGGTCCCTGAGATCGCCGGCGCGTCTGGATCCGCCTCGGCCGGGGCGTGCGGGGTCGGCGTTTCAACGACGACGCCGGCAACGCTCGCGACCCGCGCGAAAAAAACGCCCGGTGCTATCGATTGACCAGCACCAGCGCCAGCGTCATCGCTAGATAGGTCGCCTGGTGCGCCAGCTGGTCGAGGCCCATCGCCCACCAGTACGCCTTATCCTTCGGACCCCAGCCAAACCGGGCGCCAAGGTCGTTCTTGAGCCAGTCGATGTGGTAGTGCAACACGAATTCCATCGCCAGGATCAGCAGCGCGATCGGCAGGCGCGTCGGATAGATCAGGAAGACCGGAATCGAGCCGAGGGCGTGGATCCCGGCATGAATCAGCCCGGCCGGATGGCCATAACGGCCCTTGTTGAGGATCTGGTTGGTCGTCTGCAGGAAATAGTCGCAGACGACGTGCTTGACCTGGAATATTGCCAATGCAGCGATCGGTGCGAGCGTCGGATCGATCAACACGGTCCCCCGGAATGCCGCCGGCTTGCCTGTGCAACCCGGACACGGTTCGAATCTGGCAGAACGCGCGCGGGCCGAATGTGATCCACGTCACAGGTCGATGGTGATCTGTGGGGACGGCTCCCCCCCGGGTCCGCCGCGCGCCGAAAGCCGCTCGAGCATAGTGTGATAATAGCCGGCAAAGCGAGCCGGCGCGGAGGACTTTGCGCGATAAAATGCCTCCCGCCAGATCGCCGGATCGTGCTGCGGCAGCACGGCGGCGAAAGCCTGCTGCGCCGCGACGAAGTCCGGCTCGGCATCGGCCGGCACCATGGTGAAGATCCGGCTGACGCCAAGGCGGCCGCGCACCTGGATGCGGTCGATCTCGACCAGCCCGGCGCTCCCCGCCGCCCGCACCGTCGGCTCGCCGACAATCACGCCAAGGCCGTACTCCTTGGTCAGTTGCTCGAGGCGGCTGGCGATGTTGACCTCGTCGCCGATCGCCGAATAGTCGAAGCGCCGGGCCGTCCCGAGATTGCCGACGCAGCAGGCGCCGGTATTGATGCCGATGCCGATCCGCACCTCCGGCATGGCGCGCCCACGCTCGGCCGCCGCGGCCTGCCAGCCCGCGTTCAGCTTGATCATGGCGGCCATCATCGCCTCGGCGGCGTCCAGCGCATGGCGCGCGTGGTCGGGATCGTCGAGCGGGGCGTTCCAGAACGCCATGACGGCGTCGCCCATATATTTGTCGATCGTGCCGCGATGCTCGAGGATGATGTCGGACAAGGGCGTCATCAGCTCGTTGATGAAGCCGGTCAGCTCGGTCGCGCTCAGGCCTTCCGCCAGGGTGGTGAAATTGCGCACGTCGCAGAACAGCAGCGTCAGCTCGCGCATCTCGCCCCCCAGTTCCAGCCGCGTCGGATCGGCGATGATCTCATCGACCACCGCCGGCGAGACGTAATGCTGGAAGGCGCGGCGGATGCCGGCGCGGGCGCGCTCGGCCTGGCGGAAAGTGTAGAGCACCGATCCGATCACCAGCAGCGCGATCACCAGCGCCGGATAGAACGGGTCGAACAGCAGTCCCGCCCCGTCATAGGCGAGGAAGCCACCGACCAGGATGCCGCCGATCGCCAGCACGCCCAGGATCGCGGCGATGCCCGCCGAAACCAGCGGCAGCACCAGCGCCAACAGCAGCCCGAGCGCGACAATGCCGGCGATCTCCAGTCCGCTGGCGTAATCGGGCCGGGTCAGCGAGCGGCCGGTCAGGATGTGCTCGATCACCTGCGCATGGATCTCGACGCCCGGAACGGCGGAATCGAGCGGCGTGGCGCGCAGGTCGAGCAGGCCGGCCGCCGAGGTGCCGACCAGGACGATGCGGCCCTCCATCGCATGGGCGGGAATGTTGCCGCTGAGCACGTCGCTGGCGGAGACGAAATTCTCGGGATCGCTGGGCCGGAAGCGCAGCCAGATCGCGCCGTCGGCATCGGTCGGCACCACCAGCGCGCCGATCCGCACATGGTTAAGCCCGGTCGACCGGCCGAAAGCCTCCTCGCCGCTGGCGTTGGATCCCTTGAGGATATAGGAGCCCGCGTCCTGCGCGACACGCAGCGCCTCGGCCGCCAGAGACGGCACCAGCGTATCGCCGACGCGCAGCACCAGCGGCACGCGGCGCACGATCTGGTCGCGATCCTGCAACCAGTTGATCGAGCCGAGCCCCTTCGCCGCCGCGTCGAGCACCGGCAGGTTGACGACGGCGCCGGCGAAATTCGGAATGAAGGGGCGCGGGTCGTCGCCGGCCGTGGCGAAGCCGGCGTTCAGATGCGGCAGCGGCGCGCCCCCGCCCGACAGCGACAGGCCGAGCACGGAAGGCGTCCCGGCAAGCGCGTCGGCGAAGGTCCTGTCATGCGTCGGGGCACTGCCGATCGACGCGGTGACCAGCGCCGCCTGCTCCGGCAGCAGCCGCTTGACCACCTCCTCCGGCGAACTCTGGTCCGGCTCGGAAAACAGGACGTCGAAGACGATCGCGGCGGCCCCCGCCTCCCCCAGCTTGCGGGTAAGTTCCGCCATCACCGTGCGCGGCCATGGCCATTGGCCGATGGCCTTCAGCGAGGGCTCGTCGATATCGACCACCACGACCGGCGGCTCGGCCAGCGGTTCGGCCGGCGCCATGCGCTGATAGAGATCGAAGGCAAGCAGGCGGATCGCCTGGACCGGGAACGGGTCGGCGACGCGCAACAGCACGGCGCCCCCGAGAAACGCGGCGACTGCCAGGAAATAGACGGGCCTGCCGAAGAATCGCATGAATATCCGTTCGCGCTCGCGGCCGGAACGATAGCCGAAGGCGGGCGCGAACGGAACGCGCCTCGATCAGGCCGCCTCGTCCAGGGGCGGCGCCATGGCGCCGGTCATGATCGCCACGGCGTCGGACATGGTGTGGTTCTTCGGGTTGATCACGGCGATGCGCTTGCCGAGGCGATGGATGTGGATGCGGTCGGCCACCTCGAACACATGCGGCATGTTGTGGCTGATCAGCACGATCGGCAGGCCCCGCTCCTTGAGCCGCAGGATCGTCTCCAGCACCTTTCGCGATTCCTTGACGCCGAGCGCCGCCGTCGGCTCGTCCATGATGACGACGCGGCTGCCGAAGGCGGCGGCGCGCGCCACGGCGACGCCCTGGCGCTGGCCGCCGGAGAGCGTCTCGACCGGCTGGTTGATGTTCTGGATCGTCAGCAGGCCCAGTTCCGTCAGCTTCTGGCGCGCCACCTTCTGCATGTAGGGCTTGTCGAGGGTTCGGAACATCCGGCCAATCAAGTCCTCGCGCCGCTTCTCGCGCCCGAGGAACATGTTGTCGGCGATCGACAGCGCCGGCGACAAGGCGAGGTTCTGGTAGACGGTCTCGATGCCCAGGTTGCGCGCCTCGATCGGGCTCTTGAAGGAGACCGGCTGTCCGTTCAGCCAGATCTCGCCATGGTCGGGACTGACCGCGCCGGTGAGCGCCTTGATCAGGGTCGACTTGCCCGCGCCGTTGTCGCCGATGACGGCGAGGATCTCGTTCGGCATCAGGTCGAAATCGGCATTGTCGAGCGCGACGACGCGGCCATAGCGCTTGTTGAGCGCGCGGGCCTTGAGCGCGGGGACCAGGGCGGCGGGTTCGATGGGAGTTGCGGCGCTCATGACGAAATCTTCCGGATCCACTGGTCGATGGTGACGGCGACGATGATCAGCACGCCGACGGCGAAATCCTGCCAGAGCAGTTCGAGGCCGGAGAGCGCGAGGCCGTTGCGGAACACGCCCACGATCAGCGCGCCGACCAGCGTGCCGACGATCGAACCGCGGCCGCCGAACAGGCTGGTGCCGCCGATCACCACGGCGGTGATCGAATCGAGGTTGGCGGTCTGGCCGGCCTGCGGGCTGACGCCGCCGATGCGGCCGATGAGGACCCAGGCGGCGATGGCGCAGATGAAGCCGGCCAACGCATAGACACCGATCAGCGTGCGGTCGGTGTTGATGCCGGCGAGCCGCGCCGCGTCGGGATCGTCGCCCGAGGCATAGACGTGGCGGCCGAACGCGGTCTTGTTGAGCACGTACCAGATGACCGCGGCGACGATCAGCATCACCACCGAGCCGTAGTTCAGCACCCAGCCCTTCAGGAAGCCCAGGTCGAGCCCGAGCGTGTTCGAGAAGAAGTCATAGGGTTTGATGATCGTGCCCGTCCATTGCAGGAAGGGCGCGGTTTCCTGGACGTCGGCTTGGCGGATCGTCTCGCTCTTCGAATACCAGACGTTGAGCGCGCCGAAGATGCTCCAGGTGCCGAGCGTCACGATGAAGGGCGGGAGGCGCAGCTTGGTGACGATGACGCCGTTGACGAAGCCGCAGGCGAGGCCCGCGAGCAGGCCAAGCGGAAAGGCGATCTCGACGGGAACCCCGTAGACGACGGCCGTCCGGCCCATCACCACCGAGGCGAGGATCATGATCACGCCGACCGAAAGGTCGATGCCGGCGGTCAGGATCACCAGCGTCTGGGCGACGCCGAGGATCGCGATGATCGTCACCTGCTGCAGGATCAGCGAGAAATTGAACGGGGCGAGAAATTTGCCGGGCGCGGCGAACGAGAAGATGACGACGCCGATCAGCAGCACGATGAACGGGATGCTGGTCGGAAAACGATGCAGGAACTCCTGCATCCGCCGGATGGGGCCGCGATCGGCTTCCTCGAAGCTCGCGACGCCGCCCGGTTCCGACGGTGGCAGGCCTCGTTCGGCCGCTGCCGAACCCGTTGCATTGTCACTCATAAAGCCATTCTCCCCGACGCCAGTCTGTGGGAGCGCCTGGGCGCTCCCACATGGTCATGATCAGAACCGCCACGGGGCGGCGCGGAAAACTCAGCCCCAGCAGAGCTTGAGACCCTCTTCGACGGAGATCGACGGCACGCCATCGACCGGCTTAGCGGTGATCAGCTGCGCGCCGGTGTCGAGGAAGCCGACGGCCGGATCGATTTCCGGGATCTTGCCGGTGTGAATCGCCTCGAGCGCCATCGCCGCCATCTTCAGCGGATATTGCTGCGAGGTGGCGCCGAGCGTGCCGGCCTGGACGTTCTTGACGCCCGGGCAGCCACCATCGATCGAGACCAGCAGCACGCTGCCATCATCCTTGCCGACCGCCTTCAGCGCTTCCCACGCACCAGCCGCGGCCGGCTCGTTGATCGTGTAGACGACATTGACATCCGGGCACTTCTGCAGCGCGTTCTCCATCGCGGTACGACCCTTCTCCTGGTCGCCCTGGCTGATTTCATGCGTGCAGATGCGCGGATCGTCCTCGTCGCCGATCTTGTTCGGGTCCTTCACGTCGATGCCGAAGCCCTGCATGAAGCCCTGGTCGCGCAGGAAGTCGACCGTCGGCTGGTTGGTGGCAAGGTCCAGGAACACAATCCGGGCATCCTTGGCCTTGTCGCCCAGCGTGCCCTTGGCCCACTCGCCGATCAGCATGCCGGCCTTGCGGTTGTCGGTCGCGAAGGTCGCGTCAGCGGCGTTCATCGGATCGAGCGGCGTGTCGAGCACGATGACCTTCAGGCCGGCGTCGCGCGCCTTCTGGATCGTCGGCACGATCGCCTTCGAATCCGACGGCACGATCGCGAAGCCCTTGGCGCCGGCCGCGATCAGGTTCTCGATCGCCGCGACCTGGCCGTCATTGTCGCCGTCATACTTGCCGGCGGCGGTGATCAGCGTGACGCCAAGCTCCTTGGCCTTGGCCTGCGCGCCCTCGCGCATCTTGACGAAGAAGGGGTTGGTCTCCGTCTTGGTGATCAGGCCGATCGTCTCGTCGGCGAGCACCGGAGCGGCCGACAGCGCCAAAAGGCTGGCGGCGAGCATGAGCTTCTTCAACATATCCGTTCCTCCCTGGCCGTTTCTTGTTCTGCGCCAGCGAAGCGACCAGCTTCTCCGCGACGCTCCCGGTCCCTCCCGAGGATTTCATGTGAGGCCGGCGAGCCGCATCGGGCCGGTCTCGAATTCGCTGTCATCGTCGTCCCGCGTCAGGATCGAGGCGCGGGGCGAGAAATTGAAGAACATCGGCAACGTCGCCGCGCCGATGGCGCCGGCATCGCGGCCAAGCGTGCCATGCACGATGCGGGGCGGCCGGCGCGCTTCGGGCGCGTGCTCGTCCAGCGCGACGGCAAGCCGCCGGATCAGCGCATCCACCAGCCCGCCATCGATGTCGGCGTCGACCACGATCAGCGGCACGTCGAGCAGCGCGATCGCCGACCAGATCGCGGGCGCCAGCGCCTGGACGGCATCCTCGATCCACTCCTGGACGGCGGGATGGCCGGCCGCGAAGGCTGCCTGCATGTCGGCCGGCGTAGCGACGGTGACTCCATGGGCCTGGAGATGCCGGCCAAGCGCATTGAGCGAGGCGCGGGTGATCAGCAACTCGCGCCCGTCCTCCGACTTTGGCGACGAGCCGAGCCGGCTGGGCGCCACCGCGATCACCGCGACGTCGCCGGCATTGCCGGTGCTGCCGCGCAGGCAATCGCCCTTGACGACGATGCCGCCGCCGATAGCCGGCCCTATGAACAGATAGAGAAAGTCGTCGGCGCGCCGGCCCAGTCCGTAGAACAGCTCGGCGATGGCGGCGGCGTTGCCGTCATTCTCGCTGAACACGGGAAGGCCGGTCGCCTCCTCCAGTTGCGCGGCGAAGTCGAAATCGTCCCAGCGCCGGAAGGTCTCGGCCGGCAGGTCGAGGCGACGCAGCCAGGCGCCGAGATTGTAGGGCAGCGCCAGGCCGATCCCCGCGAAACGCTCGCGCGCCTGCGGGTCGAGCCGCTCCAGCAGCGCCTGCACGTCGCCCGCTACCATGGCCAGCGCCTCGGCCGGCTCCGGCAGCACCATGTCGTAAGCGCGTCGGGCGAGCGGCGTGCCGTCGAAATCGATCAGGAGCGTTTCGATCGAACGGCGATCGAGGCGCACGCCAATGCCATAGGCGCCATCGGGATTGAGACGGAGCATCGTTGCCGGCTGGCCGCGCCCGCCATCATGGCGCTTTCCCACGGCCTCGATCAGGCCGAGATCGTCGAGCTTGCGGATGATGCCGCCAATGGCAGTGTTGGTGAGGTCGGCGGCGCGGGCGAGATCGGCCTTGGAGGCCTCGCCGGCACGGCGCAGCCGTTGCAGGACAAGCCTTTCATTGTAGCGGCGAAGCTGGGCGGAATTGCTTCCGCGACCAATCCCGGCCTTTTCCAAGGCGCGCCTCCCAGGCAGAGCGTTGACCGCTCATTAATTTAACCTGATGCAGTTAATCGGTGGATGCGGAGGCAAGTCAACCCGCATTCGATCTTGCGTTGCGGCAATAAAATCCTCCCGATTGCGGCGATGCGAAGTCTCGATTTCTTGGATCGGAACCTGCCTTCAACCCGAGATCAGGACTTTGTCCTCCAGGATAGTGGTGGCTACTTCTCTGGCTGCCTTATCGTCTCCGACAAACCTGAATTCGACTCCGAACGCCTTGCCGACAGCGCGGGCGGCAAGGCGGATCGGCATCGGCGTCGGGCCATTGCTCTCGATCACGATGGCGCCGGCGCAGAGCGCGGTCAGGCGGGCGCGATTCCTCTTGAACCAGATCGCCTTCTCGCGCCGCTCCTCCTGCGTCTCCTCCTGCTCGTGCTTTTGCGGCGCATCGAAGAGTATAACGAAGGGACGGTTCCGGCCGAGCAGCGCCTCCATCTCCTCCGGCCAGGACGGCTCGCCAGGCGCGCGAACGTCGTGATCGTGGTCCCGGATATAGACCAGCGGAAACTCGTCGCAATTCAGCATCATCGTTCTCTCCGCCCGGCTTCGGTCCAGTCCGCGATACAGTGACGAAGGTTCGGGTCACGAACCTCCATGACGGCGAACAGGCCGAGCGCCTGGAGCGCCGGTACGGCTTCGAGGATATGAAACTCTGCGATTGCCTTGGCGGCCGTGGAGGCGCCCGGATCCGAGAAGGTCTCGGCATTGGCGAGGAAGGCCGCGACGGTGCCCTTGCGGATCACCGTGCCGGCGAATTCGCCGGTATCGACGTCATCGGGGAGGATGTCTGCTGCACGCATGGAAGATCTCCGTTCTGCGATGCCGGAGATTTACGCCGCGCGATCTGGCGTGGCTTGCGGGTTCGTGCCAATTTTTGTCGCATGGACGCCAATCTAGCCTCATCGATCGAACTCGACCTCCTCCATACCGAGGACGGCCCGCTGCTTTATGCCGTTGCCGATTTGCGCGGGACTGTGGTCCGGTCCGGCCAGCATCAGCATGCTCGCGGCCAGTTGTTCGGCTCGAATGCCGGCCTGCTGTCGCTGATGAGCGAGACCGCGGGCTTCGTCGTGCCGCCCGATTACGCGATCTGGATTCCGCCTGGCGTGCCGCATGGCGCGCGCTCACATGGGCCGTTTGCCGGCTGGACGGCCTATATCGCGCCGAGCGCCTGCGCAGGACTGCCCGACACGGTGCTGGTCGGGGCGCTGTCGCCCTTCCTCAAGCAGGCGGTGCTGAAGGCGGCGAACTGGCCGGAGAAGCGGGAGCTAGGGCCGCCCCAGATCAACCTCACCCATGTCATCCTCGACGAGATTGCCGCCCTGACGCCGATGCCGCTGAGCCTGCCCCTACCCCGTGACCCGCGCGCCCGCAAGATAGCGCGCGCCATCGCCGACGATCCCGCCGCAAAGATGGACCTCGCCGGCTGGGGCGTCTGGGCCGGGATTGCGCCGCGGACGCTGACGCGCCGCTTCATCGACGAAACGGGGATGAGCTTCTCCGCCTGGCGGCAGCGCGCCTGCCTGATCCGCGCGCTGGAACGGATCGCCGCTGGCAACCCGATCACACATGTGGCGCTCGATGTCGGCTACGACAGCCTGAGCGCCTTCATCGCGATGTTCCGGCGCGAGCTGGGCGTCACGCCCGCGCGCTATTTCGCTAACGCCCGCCCCGAAACGGCGTCTCAGCGCGGCGCGAATTCCGGCTTCAGCACCTTGTAGAGCCGCCGGAAGCGCTCGATCTTCTCGGCGTAGCGGGCCGTGGCGGCGGGATCGGGATCGATCGTCGCGTTGATCGGCGGCGCGGTGCAGACCGTCGCCGTGCTTTGGCCCGTCGCCGCCAGGATCGCCAGCCGTGCCGCGCCGAAGGCAGGCCCCTTGGCGCCGCCTTCATGCAGCACGATCTGCACGCCCAGCACGTCGGCGAACATCTTCATCCAGAGCGGGCTCTTGGCGCCGCCGCCGATGGCGCCCATCCGCTTCGGCCGCGTCCCGGCGGTGGCCAGCGCCGATTGCGCATCGGCAAAGGAGAAGGCGACGCCTTCCAGCACAGCGCGGATGAGATCCGTCGTCTCCGTCGCCGGATCGAGCCCGAAGAACACACCGCGGGCATAGGGGTCGTTGTGCGGGGTGCGCTCGCCGGCGAGATAGGGCAGGAACAGCAATTCGCTGTTCTTCGCCGGCGTCGCCTCGACCCGGGCCAGCAGTTTTCCAATATCGGCCTCGCCGACCAGTTGGGCGGCCCAGGCCAGCGCGCTGGCGCCATTCAGCATCGCCGCCATCTGGAACCAGCGCCCCGGTAGCGCATGGGCGAAGGTATGGACATAGGCGGCCGGATAGGGCCGGTAGGTCTCATTGACCACGAAGAACTGGCCCGACGTTCCGAGCGAGATGAAGGCATCGCCCTCGTCGACCGCGCCGATGCCGATGCCACCCGCCGCCGCATCGCCGCCGCCACCGGCAACCACGACCTTGGGATCCAGCCCGAGCGTCGCCGCCGCCGTCGCCGACAGCGTGCCGGCCGCGTCCGAGCCCTCGACCAGGCGCGGCATCACGGCGGGATCGAGCCCGGTGGCGGCAACGATCTCCGGCGACCAGCGCCGCTCCGCCTCGTCGAGCCAGAGCGTCCCGGCGGCATCCGACATTTCGGAGACATAGGATCCGGTCAGGCGGAAGCGGACATAGTCCTTGGGCAGCAGCACATGGGCGACGGCGGCAAAGACCTCCGGTTCGTGCCGCGCCACCCACAGCAGCTTCGGCGCGGTGAAGCCCGGCATCGCCGGCACGCCGGCGATCCGGCCGAGATCGGGCACGCGGTGCTCCAGGGCTTCGCACTCGGCATGGCTGCGGCCATCGTTCCAGAGGATGGCCGGCCGCAGCACGCGATCTGCCTTGTCCATGAGCACGGCGCCGTGCATCTGCCCGGAAAGACCGATCGCCACCGTCGCCGCATAGGCGGCCGGGGCGGCATCCTGCAGGCTGCGAAGCGCCTTCTCCGTCGCCTGCCACCAGGCCTCGGGATCCTGCTCGGACCAGAGCGGATGGGGCCGCGAGATCGGCAGCGCCACATCCGTCTCCGCCAGAACCGACTGGCTTTCGTCAAGCAGCAGCGCCTTGACCGCCGACGTACCGATATCGATGCCGATGTAGCAGGCCATGTGTTCTCCCCCGACCCAAGCGTTGCGCCCAAGAACTGGAAAGACGCCGATCTTGTCAATCGCGGCGTTGACCAACCGGCGCCGACCGCGCCGAAATTTGTCTTCGATCGGACAGCAAAGACCAAGACTTCCGCAGGATTCCTCGTGGCGCGCCCTGAGCGGAACCCTATCCTCGCGGACTGTCAAAAAAAGGAAATGCGTGGCTGGTAGAAGCGCCGGTGTCGGGCCCATATGGGCGTCGCATCCAAAGCGATGCCGCGGTGATTTGAACAGCAGCTTGCGCCGCGACACCAAACGCTAAAGCGTCACGAACGGGTTCGTGGCTCTGGATTTCGATGAGGAGATGTCCGATGCCGAAAACAGTGGCAACCCTGCGTAAGCCCTTCCATCCGTTCGAAATATGCCGCTGTCGCCGGAACTCCCGCTGACTTGCCACATTGGTGCGCACCGGGACCCCATCCCGGCGCGTCACTGACGCTGAGACACAGGAATGATCGCGGCCCGAAGCTTGCATGGCAGGCTTCAGGCGGCGAAAGGAGAACTTCGGTGTTCGACAACTACATCATCGAGATCGATGACGAAGCGGCCGGCATACTCATCCGGTCTGGCAGGTCCTTTGCGTTCCACGCCCTCGAAGGGACGTTTTCGACGCTGGAGGGCCAGGTTTTCATCGATGCCGTGGCGGCCGAACGCGCCGCGCGCCAGATCCGACGCAATCCCCCCGCCCCGCTCGCCCGGGCTTCCTAGGCCGCCCCACGCCGGCGTCCGCGACGGCTTGCCCGAACTGCACGCCCCGCGCGCCGCCAGGCGCGCGGCCGCTATCCAGAGTAGCGCCCACAAAACGACCATCCGGCAGGCAACGTCTCCGGGCTGCCCTCGCAGGGGCCGAGCCCATACGCAGAGACAATAAGCTGACCTTACGTTACACTCTCCGGTGGAATGTCGCGTTCTGAGAATTGCCGGTAGCCAGGAATTCGCCACAATTGGGGCGGATGGCGATTCCATTTAATCGGTTATAAAGATCGGTCACGGTAGCTTTCGCCAGGTATTGACCCAGGAAGGCCCGCGGCTTGACGAGCTATGTAGACGTCCGCATAGGCGATATAGAGCAGACGACTGATTTCAGTGACGTCCGTGATCTCTACGCCATGTGGTTTGCGGCAAATGGCGGCGAGATCCCTGACATCCGGCACTTCGCGATCGCGCTCGCGAGCCCGATGGCGGAGCGCATGATGGTCATGCGTGCCGCGGGCGAGACATTGATCTACGAAAAGGTCGGGCGGAACGTCGTCGCCGTGTTCGGGCATGATCCCACGGGCCGCGTTCTGGAGCAGATCGGCAACCTGGGCGCGCGATCGTTTCGCGCCACCTATTTCCAGGTCCTGCGATCGGGCAGGCCCGGCCTGGCGCTGCACAGCAAGGTCGGGGCCACCGCGGTCGGCATAACGGAACGTCTGATCCTGCCCGTTCGGTCGGACGACACCACGTGCCTGGTCTGCTATGTCCGGCCGCGCGAAGACGCCACCAATGTGCTGCGCTCCGTTTTCAACGTCAGCGCCGATGCCATCACCGTGCTGAGCGCGAACCGCGATGGTAAGGGTGCCATCCTGGATTTCAGCGTGGTTGCCGCCAATGCCGAATCCGCCCGGCGCGTGCACAGGGAACCGGACGCGCTGATCGGCAGCCAGATGCTGGAGGTGTGGCCGTTCGCCGGAACCAGCGGCATGATGGACCGGTTCGTGCGGGCCGTGAACAGCCAACTGCCCGACGTGTTCGATGCCAGCTACATGCAGGACGGCAAGGTCGTCGAGCGCCAGTTGCGCCTGGCGCCGCATGGCGAGGGCCTGACCGTCACCGATATCGACATCGGCCCGACTCTGGCCGCGACCCGCGCCATCGAGAAGCAGCACAACGAGCTGTTGCATGCCAATGAACTCCTCGAGGCGCGCGCCGTCGACCTGATGGCAAGCTATGCCTCGCTCGAGCGCACGACGAATGAATTGCGGGAAGAGATCACGCGCAATCGCGCGCTGGAGGCCGAGCTGGTCCATCTCGCCCATCACGACGGGCTGACCGGGCTGCCCAACCGCAGCTTCTTCGAACGCCGTTTCGAGGAGAAGCTGAAGCAGATGAAGCGCGCCAAGCGACGGGCGGCGCTCTGCATCATCGATCTCGACCACTTCAAGGACATCAACGACAGCCTCGGCCATGACGCGGGCGACATGGTGCTGCGCGAGGTCTCGAGCCGGCTGCGGGGCACGATCCGCAAGTCCGACGTCATCGGCCGACTGGGCGGCGACGAATTCGCCGTCGTGCTGACCAACGCGCAGGACACCCAGGACGCGGCCGCCGCCGTCAAGCGGATGATGGAAGCGGTGGCCCGCCCGTTCGCGGTCAAGCAGCAGGACGTGCCGATCAGCCTGAGCGCCGGCGTCGCCATCTTCCCGGCCGATGGCCGCACCTCGGGCGAGCTGATGGCGGATGCCGACATCGCCGTCTATCGTTCCAAGCGCGCCGGGCGCGGGCGCACCGTCTTCTTTGCCCCGTCGATGCGCGACGACGCCGAGCGCCGCTACAAGCTGCTGAAAGCCTTGCGGCTGGCGCTCGATGCCAGCGAGATCGTGCCATTCTACCAGCCCCTGCTCGATATCCGCACCGGCAAGCTGATCGGCTACGAAGCCCTCGCGCGCTGGCTGCACCCGGAGCGCGGCACGCTGATGCCGGCCACCTTCGCGGAGACCTTCGACGAACCGGATATCGCCCAGGCGCTGACGAAGACGATGATCCAGAGCGTGATCAGCGATCTCGCCGACTGGAGCAAGCTCGGTATGCCGACCCGTGTCAGCATGAACGTCACCGCGTTCGACCTGCGCCAGCCGAGCTTCGCCGAGGATCTGGACGCCCGGCTGCGCCTGCAGGGCCTGACCAGTTCGCAGCTCACCATCGAGGTGACCGAGACCACGCTCCTCTCGCGCGATGCCGAACGCATCGCCTCGACGCTGAACGATCTGCGCCGGCTCGGCTTTTCCCTCGCCCTCGATGATTTCGGGACCGGCTACGCCTCGCTCAGCCATCTGCGCAGCCTGCCCGTCGACAGCCTGAAGATTGACCGTTCCTTCATCACCGATCTCGAGCACGATCCGAAGACACGCGCCATCGTCCGCTCGATCATCGAACTGGCCGACGCGCTCGATCTGGAGATCGTCGCCGAGGGGGTGGAGACACGGTCGCAGCTCGATGCCGTCGTCGCGCTCGGCTGCCAGATCATCCAGGGCTACCTGATCGCAGAGCCGATGCCCGCCCAGGCCGTGCCCGAGTTCTGCCGGAGCTTCAGCCAGAGCCAAAGGCTCGCGCAGGGCTCGGCCGGCTGAGGCGCGCGCGGGAAAGGCAGGCATTGCCGCCCGCGCCATTCCCGTCCAGACTGGCTGCCGCGTTCCGAGGCGGGGGCATCGATGCGGCAGCAGGCTCCGGAAATCAGCTCGTCCATGGGCGCCGCGCAGCGCCCGCGGAGCCAGGCATCGTGACGGATGCGACGCCGACGGCGCGCCCATCGCCCTTCGACAAGCTGCGGCAGGATTTTCACGCCTGGGCCAAAGCGACGGGGCGGCCGGCGGATTTCCGATTGCTGCTTCGCCTCATCCTGCTGGAACCCGGTTTTCAGCTGGCGCTGTCGATCCGCCTGCAGGAGGCGGCAATCCGCGTGCCGCTCGCCGGCCGCTTGCTTCGCCGCCTGCTCTGGTATGGCGCGACGATCTCGACCGGCTGCCACATCGCGCCCGATGCCCGGATCGGCGGAGGCCTCTACATGCCGCATCCAACCGGCATCGTGATCGGCGCCGGAACCGTGGTCGGCTCGCACGTGACCCTGTTCCAGCAGGTGACGCTCGGTCGGCGCGAACCCGACAGGGCGGGTGTGCCCTCGCTCGGCGATCATTGCCGGATATCGGCCGGCGCAAAGGTCCTTGGCGACATTGCGCTGGGCGATCACGTCACGGTCGGCGCCAACGCCGTGGTGCTGGGCGACATCCCGGCCGGGCATACCGCCGTCGGCATTCCGGCTCGCATCCTCGCCGGCACGGCCAAGCGGCCCGACATCGACATTTGAATCAGCCCTCGGGGTCGTCCGTTTCGCGTGCCGGGCCGGAGGATCCGGCGATGGCAGCCATGAAGGCCAGCATCCGCTCGCCCAGGCGGTCCTGGTCGTAACGCCCGCGGATCGCCTCCGCATTCCGCCGCCAGCGCGCCAGTTCCAAGGGATTTTCGAGCACCCGCCCCAGCGCGGCGATCCATGCGGCGCGGTCTCCCGCCGGCACGAGATCGCCCGTTCGGCCGCGATCGATCAATTCCGGCAGGCCGCCAATATCGCTGGCCAGCACCGGAAGCCCCATTTCCAGCGCCCGCACCACCACGCCGGGCCAGTTTTCCTGCCAGAGCGAGGGCACGCACAAAAGATCGGCATCGCCCATGAAATCCGCCACCTCCGCTTCCGGCACGTGCCCAAGGAAACGGAGCCAGGACGAAGCGGGATAGCGCTGCTGCAGACGCGTCGCCTCGGGTCCACCGCCGAGGATCGTCAGTTCGAAGCGATGCGTGGCCGCCAGGGCCGCCGCCGCATCCAGCAAGAGTTCGACACCCTTGCTGCGATGCAGCCGGCCGACATAGAGCAGCCGGACAGGATCGGAGATGGAGCGCTGCCCGCCCGGCCGATCATAGAGGTTGGGATTGGGGATGCTGGTGTGGGGATAGCGGGCGATCGGGAAAAGCGCCGAGAGCGCCGCCAGATTGGCGCGCGAGGGCGAACAGAAGCCGATCCGCTCGAAGCGGGCGATCAGCGCGGCCTTGTAGCGGCTGGAGATCCGGCAGCCCAGGCATTGCCGGGCGCAGTTGGCGCCATCGCGGAACATCGACATCCGCATGCAGGCGAGGCCGAGATCATGCAGCAGGAACAGCGTCGGCACGCCGGCGCGGGCAATTTCCCAAAGCGCGTTGTAGCCGATCCCCTGCACGAAATGGATGTTGACGAAATCCGGCCGAAACGCCTCGATCACCCTGGCCACCAGGCGGGGATTGCGGGGATCGGCATGGTCCTGCAGATGCCAGATCGGCTTCTTCCAGCGCGCCGCGATCGGCGCGTCACGGGCGGGATAGAGATGGGCCGTGCGCAGCCGCCAGATCCGGATGCCGTCGACCTCGACGCCGTGCAGTTCTTCGGCCGGCGAGCCCGCGGTGGTGAGCACGGCCATCTCGTGCCCCTGCCGCGCCAGCCAGCGGGTCAGGTTCGCGGCCGAATTTTCGGCGCCGCCGCGGCTGTCGGGGGGATAGAGCGCGGCGACGACCAGGATCCGCATCGCTAGAACCGCACCGGGTCGAGCCGCAGCTGCCGCCCTGACCGGATGGCGGGCGGGCCCTCGAAGGCCGCGGCGCGGGGATCAAGCGCCTTGCCGGCCAGCATCCCCAGCAGAAAGCCCGGGATCACCGATTCCACGATATTGGCCATCGTGCCGAGGACGAGCACGAGGATGGCGACCAGAAAGAGTTGCCGATGGGCCGGCGGCGCAGCCTGGAACAGCCATCGATTGCCCCGCCAGAACGGGGCGGCAAAGAGGAGCGAGCCGAAGCCGAACGTCACGAAGAGGAACACGAACAGATTGTCGCCGGGGCTGAATCGCGCGGCATCGAAATAGGCCTGCCCTGCCCCGACGCCGCCAAATCCGACACCCAGCGCGAGACGTGGCCAAAGGGGATCGAGCAGCGCATAGGCGCGCGGCCACATCTCGTCCATCCGCACGCCGACCGAGCCGAGCGACAGAAAGGTCAGGTTTCCGGTTTCTCCGAACCGAAACCCGACCAACGCCGCCAGGGGAAGGCCGATCGCGCAAGCGAATAGGCCGCCGAGGAGCCACTGGCTGAATCGGAAGCAACGGATGGCGGGGAGCCGGTCATACAAGGCGAGGCAAAAAGGCGCGACCAGGATGGCGACAAGCGGCGCCTTCGACGTCGTCAGGGCGATGGCCAGGATCGACAGCAGCCAGACGGCGAGTTTCGCGGTCCGCCGCATTTCGCCGGCCAGCAGCAGCGCGCCGCCGATCGTGATCTGGTTGGCGGCCGTGAAGCTTGCGCGGGAGAAGCCCGGCAGCCTCTCGATGCCGAAAGCCTGCCATTCGCGCGCGAACTCCGCCTGAACGCCCAGGATCTCGTAGCTCTCGCCGACCCAGGGAAACGGCATCATCGCATTGGCGAACACGCCGATGACCGCCACGGCCCATACCCCGGCGATCCACCGTAGCGCCGCCATCCTCGCTCCGGCGGCCACCGCGACCATGCCGAGGAAGAACGGCACCCAGGTGTAGACGCCGAAGGCGACCTGCGCCTTGGGAAGACCGAGCAGCAGGGCGTAGGGCAGCCACAGCAAGGCCGGCAGGAAGATGGCGATCGCAAACGGATCCGGCCTGAGCGTCGCCAGCGCCGCGAGCCCGTAGACCAGGATCAGGACGGCCGCGATCAGGAACGGCGCATAGGAGAGACCGACCAGGCCGATCGGCGCGAGGGCATAGCGGACGGGTCCGCCCAGCGCATCGCTCGCCAGCATCAGGCCGAGCGCTGCCAGCACCGCGAAGCGGAACGCTGTTGCCGGATTGCCGTTCATACGCCCCTGCCCCTGCCGGACGATCCAGGCGAAGTCCCGCCGGAGACGGATCCGCTGCAGGCTTCGGGATCATGCTGACAAGCGCATGACGTAACGTCAATGCCGCGCCGGTCGCGCCGGCTATTTGGCGGCGATCAGGCGCGTCAAACCGTTGGCGAGGCCGTCATGGCTGAAGCCATAGGTCTGCGTGGCGCCGCCCTTCAGGGTCACGGTGGTGGCGGTCCTGCGCGCGGCGCGCATCAGCTCGACGAAGTCGGGCCCGAGCTTGGCGCGGACCTCGCAGGAGGACTGCGCGCAGGAATCATAGGGGACGACGCTCGGCTTGCCGTCGTCGAGCGCCAGCTGCATGCCGCGCCCGACCATGATCCCGGTAGGCAGGGTCCATATGCCGACGAGTTCGCCGGCGGCATTCCGCTCGATCCGCCAGGAGGCAGCCGTCATGCCCGGCTGGCGGACCGTCTGCGTGAGGGAGCAGCCTTTCGCCGGCGCGTCGCAGGCGACGAACCAGTCGCCGACCCGTTCGCCGACCTCGAGGCTCGGCGCGCCGACATCGGCGGCATGGATGACGGGCGCCGTCTCGCTCGCGCTTCGGTCGATGCCGACGACCGCCAGCACGCGATCGAGTCCCGCGCCGCGCCAGGTCAGCCCGACCGCGACGACAAACGCCACCAACAATACCGCGAAAATCCCCCAGAGGACCGGCCGCCCGCCCGATTCCTCTTCGTCATATGCGTCGCGCATCGCTCGGCGCCCCCGCTCGCCATCGATCTCTACCGGGACGGAAAGCCCCGGGGGCAGAGCCCCCCTTCCGTCGCGCCGCCTTACTTGATCTTGCCGTATGTGGCCGAGAAGCCCGCCAGCGACATCGGCAGCTTGATCGCTTCCTTGTTGAGATTCTGGAACGTCACATTGAGCTTCTGGCCCTTGAACATCGCGGCCAGCAGTTCGTCCGAGACGGGCGCCCCCGCATAGCAGCCGCCGGCGTCACAGGTTTGCAACGGCAGCGCCAGCGGCGAGGCATCGTCGACATCGATGGTGACGCCGCCGGCCAGCGACAGGCCGAGCGGCCCGCGGATCATCAGCACGGGCTTGCGCGTCTGCGAGGGCACGCGGATGGTGATCGAACCGATCAGTTGGCCCGAGCCGGAGATGACCGCGCGCTGCTCCATCTGGCATTCGAGCTCGGCGGCGCGGCCGGGCCCCTGGCAGGTGCTGAGCCAGTTCGGCCCGGCAGCCGCCTTGTTGGCGCCGAGGACGGGCACATCGCCGCCCTTGTCCTGCGCCGAGGCGAGGCCGGGCGCGGCAAGCAGCAGCGCGGCGGTGAAGAGCGAAGGCCGCAGGCCGCGCACGATTCCCTGAAACATCTGAATCCCCCGAAATGAAACAATGCGCCCAACCTCGCCCCGGATTTCCGCGACGGCAAGAGCGCCATAGATGTCTCTCTATAGACGAGCGCTGCCGACATGCCAGCGGAAGATGCCGTTCCGGCACGATCACGAGCGAAGGCTGGGAAAAGTACCACAGACGCGACGTCCGGGATCGCCGCCGCATCGGCGCAAAGGCCGAGAAACGGTCGATCCGCCGAACCTTGGAGTTCGTCTTTTCCAGCTCGCCCGTCCCGGCCGCCGGATCCCCCGAGGGCGCCTGGTGCAGGCCCGCCCCCGGCCGGCGCGCGACTCAGGGAGCGCCAGAAAGAAAACCGCCGGCCCTGGGGCCGGCGGCTTGTCGTTTCTGCAGGTCGCCCCTACCAGGCCCAGCGGGCGCCGATCTTGCCGGTGCCGCCGACATAATCATCGCCGAAGCGAAGGTCCGCCTTGGCAAAGCCCGTCCATCCGCTCTTGCTGGAGAAGATGTTGATGCCCGCGCCCACTTCGCCGAAGACGTCCGGCGCATCATCCTCGACGACGAGGCCCGGACCGCTATCCAGGAAGACCTGGTTCTTGCTGAGCAGGTCGCCGGCGATGCCGACGCTCAGATACGGGTCGTACTTGACGCCGTCCTTGAGCGCCGAGCCACCGAAGCGCGCACCGAGCCTGCCCTCGAGGCCATTGCCATTGTCGAAGTTCACCGCCGTTCCAGCGATATTGATGTCGTCGATCTTGGTATGGGCATAGGCGAGGCTGGCATTCGGCTCGATGAACATGCCGGTCGCGGTCAGGAAGCGATAGCCCGACTCGACGCGGACACCGATCGTGGTCGCATCGGTGCTGTCATCCGCGCCGCCGACATTGTAGTCCGCCTTGAGGAAGTCGCCCTTGACCAGGCCGTCGACATAGAGACCGCCCTTCACCCAGGTCGCATAGACGCCGACCTGCGGGCCCGAGAGCTTGACGCTTTCGCCGTTGTCGAAATCGACATCGCTGGTGACATAGCCGCCCAGCACGCCGGCGATCAGGACGCCATCGGCGACCGTGCCATCGAACTCATGGTCGAGACCGGCCTGGAAGCCCCAGAGCGTCTGGTCGTAGCCGGTATCCATCTTGACCGACTGGTTCTGGAACGGCGTGATGGTGGTATCCGTGCTGCGGCTGGCGCCATTGCCGATCATCCGGCCCCAGATGCCCGAACGCTTCGAGGGATCCGTCCCGGCAGCGCTGACGCGCAGGTCGCCGGCCCGGTCGATCCAGCTATCCGACGTCGTGTTCCAGACGCCCTGGGCAAGTCCGGTGAACTCGGAGAGATTATACGCGCTGGCATTGGCGTAGCTGGCCAGCACGAAACAATCATTGCCGCCGCAGGCCGTGTTGCCGTCGTTGTCCAGGAACATGTCGAAGTTCCAGAGACCCTTCGCCATCGGGCCGCCATCGAGCACGAAATCGCCCGCCTTCGCCGAACCCGTCGTCGCCACGTCGACGATGCCGATGCCGGTCGGATTATAGACGCCGGGTCCGACGTCGAGGTCGTTGACGCCGACATAGGTGACGCCTTCGCCGGAGATCGAACCGATCTTCAGCATGTCGCTGACCGAGCCCTCCGCGCCGAGATAGGCATCGACAATGAGCCCGGCTGCGCCCGTGTTGTGGTAGTCGGTCGTCGACATGTCGACGACATCGACCGCATCGCTGTCCAACCAGCTCATGTCGATGGCGCCGTCCACGGCGTTGAACGTCTCGAGACCCGGAGTTGTCGTCAGCCCCTGCGAGAAGAACGTGCCGGTATTCTGGAACGTATCGACGCCACCCCCGAAGTCGAGAACGGTATCGCCATCTTCGCCGGCATAGATGCCGCCGGAATTGGACAACAGGTTATCGCCGCCACCAAACGTCGACGTGCCGCTGGTGTGCCAGCTATAGGTGGAGTTGTAGAACGCATTGTTGGCGTCGTTGAGCGCGAGCGTGCCGTAGATTTCACCACGGTTGTAGATCGTCAGGCTGCCGGTGCCGCCGGTATTGTCCACCACGAGCTTGCTGGTCAGGCCACCGGTGTTGATGTCACCGTTGTAATCGTTCCACAGCTCTGCATTGCCGCTACCGGCGCGGACGAGATATTCCGTGCCCGTCGTGCTGATGTCGCCGTCATTGTAGAGCCAGATCGACTGCCCCGTCGCGGCCACGCCATTGCCGGCCCCGGTGATGTCCGACGAGCGCGTTGTCGCCACACGAACGTCACCGGTTCCGTTGCTGCTGGCGCGGATGCCGGCGCTGTTGGCATCCGTCGTGTTGATGTCGCCGCGGGCCCAGATCTCGATCTCACCAACGCTGTTGGCATTGGTGATCAGCGCCACGATGCCGTCGCCGGCCGTGTTGATCTCGCTGCTGCGCCAGGTGTTGATGCCGATGTCGCCAGTGCCGCCCAGCGAGGTGGCGGAAATGCCGTTGCCCAGGGCGGAAGTGGTGGTGATATCGCCATAGACGCTGACATAGACCGTGCCGGAGCCGGTCGAACTGGCGGCGACGCCGGTCAGGTCCGTGGTGATGTCGGACTGGCGACGGACGATCACCTCGACGTTGCCGCTGCCAAGCGCGCTCGCGGCGATGCCGGTCAGGCCATCGGTGATGTCGCCATAGGTCTCGACATGGGCCGGGCCGTTCGTCACCGTCGCGACGATGCCGACACCCAGCGGGTTGGTGGCGGCGATGGTGCTGCCGTCATAGGTCGTGATGTCGACCGAGCCGGCGCCGGTTGCGCTGCCGCTGACCCCGAACAGGCCCCCCGAAACCGTGGTGCCCCGTCCGACATCGATATCGAGGGTGCCGCCCTGGACCTCGCCGTAGATCGCGGTGCCGAGCGCCGACGTCGCGGTGACGAAGCTGTCGTCACCCGTCGTGATCTCGACGTTTCCGCTGCCCGTCGCTTCGCCGCGGATGCCGGCGAGACCGCCGGAGGTGGTCGAGCCCTCGCCGGTTTCGATATCGACCGTGCCGTTCACGGTCCGGCCCTGGATGCCGATGCCGAGCACGCCCGACGTCGCCTTCACGGTCCGGCCCTCGGCCGTCGTGATGGTGACGTTGCCTGCGCCGGTCGCTTCGCCGCGAATGCCGCCGAGCGTGCTGGAAACGTAGCCGTTCTCCGTCACATGGACGATGACGTCGCCATCGCCGCCGCTGGCGCGGGCATCAATGCCGTAGCCGGCCGCAACGCCCAAAATCGCGTAACTGCTGGTAACCGAACCGTCGACGTTGACCGTGATGTCGGCACCGCCGGTGGCCCGCAGCTTGATGCCGGAACCGGTCGAAGCGGAGACCGAGGTGCCCTCGCCGGTCGAGACGCTGATCGGCGCATTCGAGCCCGAGGTCTGGACCTGGATGCCGTCATGAAATCCGAACGTGCCGCCGCCACCGGTAATCGAGCCGGAATTGTGCTTGATCGTCACGGCGGCGTTGGTGCCGACCGTGTTGATGTCGACCGCCGCGTCGCCGTTGAAATTCCGGCCATTGGTGATCGACGCCGCCGGAGCACTGGGCACGGCATTGGTCTGGAATTCGACCGTGCCGCCAGCGCCGCTGTTGTTGCTGATCTTCACGCCCTTCTGGACCTGCGTGCCATTCAGCACCAGCGTGAAGGCATCCGTCTGGCTGCCGCCCTGGCTGTAGGTGATGCCGTTGTTCTGGGCGGTAAGATTGCCGCAGGTGGCGATATCGCCCGAGCCATCGGTGCCGTTTCCAACGGTGCCGCACTCATTGTTTGCCATGGCGATCGTCGGCATGAAGATGCCGGCCGCCGGAAGGCCGAATACGGCCAGGCCCAAGGTCGCGAGGCTGGTCGTGGCACGAAGCCGCTTCAGCCGCCTGGCTGGCGCAGCCCCGCCAGCCCGGATAACAGAATTCTCGATTGGCATCCCTGCCGCTCCCCGCATGTTCGTGCCGCGAAGCAGGATCCTCCCCACGCCCCGGCCGCCCGCCGGACCCCCACCACGACATGCCCCCGCCGTAGAGGTCGATCCGATCTCATGGCTGAGATACGAGATGGAACCAGCCGGATTGTCCAGAGAGCGCAACCTAGAGGGTGGATTTCACAACCCTGGGGAGTCCAAGGCCGTTAACCATGGGACGGCGTCGATCGTTACGGACGTCCATGCGTGGAATAGTTCGGATTTTGAACCATTTGTGTTTTCGATAATTTGTAAGGGATGCGAATTACCCAACGGCATCTCCAGCCCGCTCATTAAGCAATCGGCCGTCGCCAGCGCCGACGAATTCCCCCGTTTGTTGCCCTAACGACACAGGGAAATCCGGCGTGGCGGGCCCGCGAATCAGTTCGCGCCTGCGTCATCCGCCGGCTCTGCCGAACCGGCCTTCGCCCGGATTCGACAGCCTCGCCAATTCATGGGATCAAGCCGCGCCTAGTGAAGGAGAACGGCGGAATGGACACCAATACCAAGGCTTTGATCGACGAGATCAACCACGCCATGCGCAACATCGATGCCGGCATGACGGCGATCATGGCCTTCGTCGCCTCGATCCCCGGCGCCAAGGATGTCGACATCGAAGCCGTCAAGCAGCGGCTGAACGTGCCGAGCAACCTCAAGGCCGGCACCCGCCAGCCGCCGCCGAACATCGTCGTCGCCGAAGTGCTCGACCGCCTGAAGCGCATGGCCGACAAGTAAGCCCGGCACCCGCCAGGCGATTTCCGGCACGCGATGCGTGTCATCGACATCGACACGACTTCGACGCGCGAACCCGATTTTGCGCGTCGTCTTGCTCCGGCACACGGCGCAACCTTCGCGATTGACGCCAGATCGCTGTCGCCGCCCGAAAAGCGGCGATTCATGGGTGCATTCGGGCCAAAGCTCGGCTATAGCCACTGCCATCATCTTGACGCAAAGC
Organism: Kaistia defluvii; assembly: GCF_026343955.1. Lineage (GTDB taxonomy): Bacteria > Pseudomonadota > Alphaproteobacteria > Rhizobiales > Kaistiaceae > Kaistia > Kaistia defluvii. The sequence goes on along the minus strand of NZ_JAPKNI010000006.1, from coordinate 147,041 downwards.
AACGGCGCCCGTCGCCGCGCCCGCGACCTGCCAGCTTGCCATCGCCAGCCTGATCCGGACGAGGACACTGCCTGTCGCCGCTGCCGCGTCCCCTTGGAGCATGGTACTCATGGCATCGACCCTCGCCGCGACAGCAAGGAACGCCGCGCCGGCCAATTCGCGCGCTCGCGTCCTCCTCGCCAGTCTCGTCGGCACCACCATCGAATTCTACGATTTCTACGTCTACGCCACGGCGGCGGTGCTGGTGTTCCCGCACCTGTTCTTCCCGACCGGCAACGACACCACGGCGCTGCTCGCCTCCTTCGCCGTGTTCGGCGCGGCGATGGTGGCGCGCCCGCTCGGCGCCATCTTCTTCGGTCATATGGGCGACAAGCGCGGCCGCAAGATCACGCTGGTTGGCGCCCTGCTCACCATGGGCATCGCCACCTTCCTGATCGGCCTGCTGCCGACCTATGGCACGGTCGGCTGGCTGGCTCCCGCCATGCTGGTAATCCTGCGTCTCGCCCAGGGCTTCGCGCTCGGCGGCGAGTGGAGCGGCGCGGCGCTGGTCGCGACCGAGAACGCACCGCCCGGAAAGCGCGCCATCTTCGGCACCTTCCCGCAGCTCGGCGCGCCGCTCGGCTTCATCATCGCCAACGGCCTGTTCCTGCTCATCGCGGCGCTGCTGCCCTCCGATGATCCGTCGCGCCCGTCGACCGCCTTCCTCGAATGGGGCTGGCGCATTCCGTTCCTGTTCTCGGCCGTGATGGTGATCGTCGGCCTCTGGGTCCGCCTCAACCTGGTCGAGAGCAACGCCTTCGAGAAGACGGTCGAGACCGGCAAGGTCCAGAAGGTGCCGCTCGCCGCCGCCTTCAAGCTGCACTGGAAGGAGCTGATCCTCGGCACCTTCTACATGCTGGCGACCTATGTGCTGTTCTACCTGATGACGACGTTCTCGCTCAGCTATGGCCGCGCCGGCGTCAACGCGCCGCTGCCGGGCCTCGGCTTCGATTATCGCACCTTCGTGCTGATGATGATCGCCGGCGTCGTGTTCTTCGGCATCTTCACGCTGGCCTCCGGCCCCTGGGCCGATCGCTGGGGCCGCCGCAAGACGCTGATCTGGGTCACGCTCGGCATCATCCTGTTCGGCCTGCTCTGGGTGCCGATCCTGTCCCTCGGCACGTTCGGCGTCATGGCCTGGCTGATCCTCGGCTTCACGCTGATGGGCATGACCTTCGGCCCGATGGGCGCGCTGCTGCCGGAACTGTTCCCCGCCAATGTGCGCTATACCGGCTCGGGCATTTCCTACAACGTCTCGTCGATCCTGGGCGCGGCGGTCGCGCCGTTCATCGCGGTGGCGCTCTGGAGCTATGGCGGCGGCAGCCCGTTCTGGGTCGGCGTCTATCTCTCGGCCATGGGCCTGCTGACTCTGATCGCGCTGGTGCTCGGCAAGGAAACCAAGGACGTCGACATCAACGCCTGAGGCGTCTCGACCTCCCGCCAAGCCACAATAAACAGAAGCCCGCGCGGATCGCTCCGCGCGGGCTTTCTTGTTTCGGTTTCGTCGTCCGAGACCAAGCCTCAGGCCAGTTCGGGCAGGACGGCTTCGAGTTCGGCGCGGCGCGGCTCGAGGAAGGCCGGCAGCTTCAGCGACTGGCCGAGGCTTGCCTGCGGCTCGTCGACCGCGAAGCCCGGCACGTCGGTGGCGATCTCGAACAGCACGCCGCCCGGCTCGCGGAAATAGACCGAGCGGAAGTAGTCGCGGTTCTTCTGGGCCGTCGTGCGCTGGCCGTGGTTCTCGGCCAGCTTGCGAACCATCGCTTCCTGCGCCGCGTCATCCGCCGCGCGGAAGGCCACGTGGTGCACCGTGCCGGCGCCGAGATTGCCGCGTGGAAAGCCGCCGACGACCCGGAGATCGACGATGCCGCCCAGCGTCGTGCCCTCGGCCTGGTAGCGCTGCGTCGCCGCCTCGCTTCCGCCCTTCTGGAAGCCGAAGACGTCGCTCAGGATCGCGCCGGTCGCGGCGGCGTCGTCGAGCAGCAGCGTCACGGAATGGAAGCCGCGAAGCGCATGCTCGGCCGGGATGTCGCCCGCGCTGAAGCCGGGCTCGCCCTCGGCTCCGGCGACGCCGACCAGCTCCAGCCGCATGCCGTCCGGGTCGCGGAAGGCGAGCACCGGTTCGCCGAAGCGGCGCGACGGCGTCTCGTGCGAAACGCCCTTCTCCAGGAAGCGCTGCGTCCAGTAGCCGATGGACGATGAGGGCACGCGGAAGGCGGTCTCGAAGGTCTCGCCGCGGCCGACCTGCCCGGTTGCCGCATGCTCCCAGGGGAAGAAGGTCAGGATGGTGCCGGGATGGCCGATCTCGTCGCCATAGTAGAAGTGATAGGTGCGCGGATCGTCGAAATTGACCGTCTTCTTGACGAGGCGAAGGCCGAGCACGCCGGCATAGAATTCGAGATTGCGCCGCGCCGGGCCGGAGATCGCGGTGACGTGGTGGATACCGTTCGACATGGGAATCTCCCGTTTCGGAAGCGCGGAAAGGCCGCGCTCGTTCGAGAGGGAATGTAGGCGAGCCGACCCGCCCCCGCCACGCAGGGTTCGGTGAACGATCTGTCGCCGGGTGTGGCCGAGAGGTTGAATCGGGAAGCGAGGCCCTCACCCAGCCCTCCCCCGCGCGCGGGCGAGGGCTTTCCGCCGGCGCGGTGGAAAGGTCGAGGTCAGGCGCGATCGCTCCCTCTCCCGCGCGCGGGAGAGGGCTGGCGTGAGGGTCTTCCCGTCCACCCAAGGCCCTCAGCGTGCGAACCGCCGGGCGCCGGCGACGCAGGCGATGACGGCCAGCGTCACCACCACCATCATCCAGCTGACGGGTTCCCGCAGCAGCCAGGCGGCGAGCGCCAGGCCAAAGAAGGGCTGCAGCAATTGCAGCTGGCCGACAGCCGCGATGCCGCCCCTGGCCAGGCCGCGATACCAGAACACGAAGCCGATCAGCATGCTGAACAGCGAGACATAGCCGAGGCTGAGCCAGGCCGGCGCACCGATGCCGGCGAAGCTGGGCGGCCAGTAGAGCACCGATACCGCCAGCATCACCGGCAGCGACAGCACCAGCGCCCAGGAGATCACCTGCCAGCCGCCGATGGTGCGCGAAAGCCGGCCGCCCTCGGCATAGCCGAGGCCGCAGACGAGGATCGCCGCCAGCATCAGCAGGTCGCCCGTCGGCGAGGCCGTCAGCCCCTGCGCCAGCGCGAAGCCGGCGACCGCCGCGCTGCCAAGCCCGGAAAAGATCCAGAAGGCCGGTCGCGGCCGCTCGCCGCCGCGGATCACGCCGAAGATCGCGGTCGAAAGCGGCAGCAGGCCGATGAAGACGATCGAATGGGCCGAGGTGACGTGCTGGAGCGCCAGCGCCGTCAGCAGCGGAAAGCCCAGCACCACGCCCCCCGCCACGACGGCGAGCGGCAGCAGGTCTTCGCGCGCCGGCCGCTTCTGGCGGAGCAGCATCAGCAGCGCAAGCGCCAGCAGGCCGGCGATCGCGGCGCGCGCCACGGTCAGGAAGACCGGATCGAACTGCAGCACGGCCGTCCGGGTCGCCGGCAGCGAGCCGCTGAAGATGAGCACGCCGATAAATCCGCTGATCCAGCCGCTCGTCGCCTTGTCCATGTCGCACCTCTTGGAGATCCAGCGCTTCATTGCCTGCGGGGGCTTTTGCGACTAGGGACAGAGCGGTACAGTTGACTGAAACTGTTATGGCGACGGGAACAATACGGATGGACAGGATCGCCGGGGACGGCACGCTCACCGCGCAGGTCATGGCCGTGATCCGGCAGCGCGTCGCCAATCGCAGCCTGACGGCCGGCGCGAAGCTGCCGTCGATCCGCGCGCTGGCGGCGAGCCTTCGCGTCTCGACGTCGACGGTGGTGGAAGCCTATGAGCGGCTGGTCGGCGAAGGGCTGATCCAGTCGCGGCCGGGCTCGGGCTTCTATGTCGCCAGCCAGACGGCGCCGCTGGCGCTTTCGGAAATCGGGCCGAAGCTCGACCGCGAGATCGATCCGTTCTGGGTGTCGCGTCAGTCGCTCGATGCCGGCGACGACGACCTGAAGCCCGGATGCGGCTGGCTGCCGCCGACGTGGTTTCCGGAGGACGGGCTGCGCCGAGCACTTCGGGGGCTGTCGCGCGCCGACAGCGCGGCGCTCAGCGATTACGGCACGCCGCTCGGCCTGGCGCCACTGCGCCAGTTGATCGGCCGCCGGCTGGCCGAGAAGGGCGTCGAGGCGCCACCGGACCAGATCCTGCTGACGGATTCGGGCACGCAGAGCATCGACCTGCTCTGCCGCTTCCTGGTCGAGCCCGGCGACGTCGTGCTCGTCGACGACCCCTGCTATTTCAATTTCCAGGCGTTGCTGAAGGCGCATCGCGTCGTCATCGTCAGCGTGCCCTACACGCCGAACGGCCCCGATATCGAGGCGTTCGCGCAGGTTTGCGCCGAGCGGCGGCCGCGCCTCTACATCACCAATTCGGCGATCCACAATCCGACCGGCGCGACGCTCTCGCCCGTCATCGCGCATCGCGTGCTGAAGCTCGCCGAGCAGTTCGCGCTCACCATCATCGAGGATGACATCTTCGCCGATTTCGAGGCCCTGCCCGCGCCGCGGCTGGCGGCCTTCGACGGGCTGGAGCGGGTGATCCAGATCGGCAGCTTCTCCAAGACGCTTTCCGCCTCGGCGCGCTGCGGCTTCATCGCCACGCGTCCAGACTGGATCGAAGGGCTGATCGATCTGAAGATCGCCACCACCTTTGGCGGCGGGCGACTCAATGCCGAGCTGACGCTGGCCGTGCTGCGCGATGGCGGCTATCGCAAGCATCTGGAGGCGCTGCGCCTGCGTCTTTCGCGCGCGCGGCTGGAGGTCGGCGCGAAGCTGCGGGCCCTGGGGCTGGTGCCCTGGATCGAGCCTCAGGCCGGCATGTTCCTCTGGTGCCGGCTGCCCGAGGGGATCGATGCCGCCGATGTCGCCCGGGCGGCGCTGGAGCAAGGGATCGTGCTGGCGCCCGGCAACGCGTTCAGCGTCGCGCAAACCGCCGGCAGCCATCTGCGCTTCAACGTCTCGCAATGCCAGGACGAGCGCGTCTTCACTGTGCTGGACGCGGCGATCGGGATGGCGGCACGGCGGGACAAGGCGCGGAGCGCCTCGCCCTCGTGATGCCCCCGGCCGGATGGCCGGAGCCCCGCCGGTCCTAGCGGCTCAGGAAGTCGCGCAGGCGGCCGAGGCCTTCCGCGAGCTTCTCTTCGGAGGTCGCGTGGCACCAGCGCAGCCAGCCCTCGCCTTCCGGGCCGAAGGCGCGGCCGGGCGCGAGGCCGAGGCCGGTCTCGCGCACCAGGCGCTGCGCCAGTTCCAGCGAATCGTCATAGCCCTCGATCTTCAGGAAGGCGTACATCGCGCCGCCGGCGTCGGGGACCCTGACGCGGTTCAGCCGGCGCAGACCGTCGACGAGGAATTCGCGCGTGCTGACCATCTGCGCGCGCATCCGCGCGACCTCCGCCTCGCCCTCGACAAGGGCCGTGGTGGCGGCGCGCTGCGTCGGCTCGAAGATGCAGGAGAAATTGTATTCCACGAGCTTGGTCGCGTCCTGGGCCAGCGGCTCCGGCAGCACCATCCAGCCAATGCGCCAGCCGGTCATCGACCAGGATTTCGAGAAGCTGTTGACCGAAATGATCCGGTCGCCCGGCTGATAATGACGCAGGAAGGACGGCGCCGAGCGCGGCGCGGGGTCGTAGACCAGCCGCTCATAGACGTCGTCGGCGAGGATCCAGATTCCGTGCTTGCGGCAATGGGCGAGGATCGCCTGGAGGCTCTCGTCGTCGATCATCCAGCCGGTCGGGTTGTTGGGCGAGTTGATGATCACCATGCGCGTATCGGGCGTCAGCGCCGCCAGCAGCTTGTCGACGTCGAGCGTCCAGCGCCCGTTTTCGACCGACAGCGAAACGCGCTCGACCTTGGCGCCGAGGATCAGCGGCGCCTCGCTGATGTTGGGCCAGAGCGGCGTCACCACCACGACCCGGTCTCCGGGCGACAGGATCAGCTGGTTGGCAACCTGAAGACCGGTCATGCCGGATCCCGTCGCCGCCACCCGCTCGAACGGGATGTCGCGGCCATGCAGGTCGCTCAGATAGGCGGCGATCGCCTCGCGCAGATAAGGGCGGCCGAGGTTCTGGGCATAGAAGGTCTCGCCCGCGGCCAGCGACGCGGCGGCGGCGTCGCGGATGAAGGGCGCGGTCGCCCGGTCGGATTCGCCGAACCAGAACGGCAGCACGTCGGCCTTGCCCATCGCGGCATTGGCGACTTCGCGGATGAGCGAGCTGGACAGCGCGCGAACGGCGGGCCGTGCTTCAACGGGGGTATCAATCATCGGGCAGGCTTTCGTGATGAGGACGATCAGGCGGCGCCGTGCATGATGGCGCTGAGGAAGGCACGGGCTCGCTCCGTTTTCGGATTGTCGAAGAGGTCGTCGGGGCTGCCCTGCTCGATGATCTGCCCCGCCTCCATGAAGACGACGCGATCGGCGACGCGGCGGGCGAAACCCATCTCGTGCGTCACCACAAGCATGGTGACCCCGGTGGCCGCAAGGCCCTGGATCACGTCGAGCCCCTCGCCCATCCTCTCGGGGTGGAGCTTCTGGTGAGGCGTCTCGAACAGCGCGGCCATGGCAGCGCCCCGCCCTGCCCGTGAAAGGCGGGAATGGCGCCGCCCCCCCGGCTTCAGATGTCGAAGACGAGGCTGGCCGAGCAGCCCGGCGGCTGCGAATATTCGATCGTCGCGCCCAGGCTTGACGCCATCGCGCTGACGATCCTGCCGCCGACGCCGGTGCCGCGCGGATCCGCGCTTTGACGGCCGACGCCGTCATCCTGGACCGCAAGCTGAAGCCGGCTTGACGGATCGGCCTTGAGGATGACGCGGATCTGGCCGCTCAAGGTGCCGGGATAGGCGTATTTGAACGCGTTGATCACCAGTTCGGTGACGAGGATGCCGATGGTCACCGCCTTGTCGGTGGGAACCTCGACCGCATCGATGTCGCATTGCGTCGTCGAGGTATGGCCCGAGGCGCGCATCGTCGTCTCGAGTTCGCTGACCAGGCCGCCGAGATAGCCGGACAGGTCGACGACGCGCACGTCGTGGGAGGAATACAGCCGGCGATGCACGCCGGCGATCGCCGCGATCCGGCTCTGCACCTCGCCAAGCGCCTGCTTGACCTGCGGCTCGGTGACGGCGTTGGCCTGCATGCGGATCATCGAGCCGACAATGGCCAGGCTGTTGGCCACGCGGTGATTGACCTCGTGCAGCAGGACCTCGGCGCGTTCCTTGGCGATGCGCGTTTCCTGTTCGGCCAGCTCGCGCGCCCGCTGCAGGCGGCCCTTCTCGACCGCCTGGTCGATGGCGCTGCCCAGGATTTCCAGGAACTCGTCGCCCACGGCCTTGGGCACGTAGTCGGCGGCGCCGGCCTTGAGCGCCGCGACGATCACCGCCGTATCGCCGGATGCGGTGACATAGACGACCGGCGGCCGGTCGGGCATGGCGCCGAGCTGGTGCAGGAAGTCGAGGCCGGTGCCGGTCGGCAGATAGTGGTCGAGCGCGATGACATCGATGCCACCCGCCGCCAGCCGCGCCAGGCCGCTTTCCCCCGTCGCCGATGCTTCGACCGCATAGCCACGCCGCCCAAGCGCCTTCTGCACCAGACGCGTCAGCCCGGGATCATCGTCGATATAGAGGATCGAAATCGGCCGGCTCGGCATGGCTTACTCGGTTTCAGGCACTTGCATGACCGCAAAGAACAGCCCGAGCTGCCGGATCGCGTTGGCGAAGCCTTCGTAATTGACCGGCTTGGTGATGTAAACATTGGCGCCGAGGTCATAGCAGCGCTGGATTTCGCGGCTGTCATCCGTCGTCGTCAGCACCACCACCGGCGAGCGACGGGTGTGCTGGTTCGACTTGATCTTCTCGAGGATGTCGATGCCGGTCATGTCGGGCAGGTTGAGATCGAGCAGGACGAGAATCTGGCGGCCGGCGCTGACCAGGCCCGAGCCATCCGGCCCCATCAGGTAGTTCAGCGCTTCCGTGCCGTTGGTGAACGGAATGATCTCGTTGCTGACGCCGGCGCGTCGAATGTTCTTCTCGATCAGCCGGGCATGGCCTTCATCGTCTTCGATCATGACGATGAGAACGGGTTTGGCTTGCTGGTTCACGTCAAATGGCTCCGATTACCTTGCGCAGATCCCGCGCGAATGTGATTTCAAAAGTCGATCCCGTCCCCAGTTCGGACTGGACGCCGATATCGCCGCCTATGTTGCGGGCCATGGAGCGGACATGGGCCAGTCCGATCCCCTCGCCGGCCTGATCCTGCGAGCCCGAGCGGCGGAACAGTTCGAAGATGCGCTCATGATCCTGAGCGGCAATGCCGCGGCCATTGTCCTCGACCTTGACGACCACGGTATTGCCCGGGCCGATCCCGGCCTCGATCCGCACCCGCAACGGCCGGTCCTTCGAACGATACTTGACCGCATTGTCGAGCAGATTGCCGAAAATCTGTTCGAGAGTAAGGCGATCCGAAAGAAGCGCGGGCGGACGGCCGACAATGACGACCTCGCCGCCGGCGTCGGCGATCTGGTGGTGCACCGCGTTGGCGGCGTTCTCCAGCAAGCCCTGCAGGTCGATCGTCTCCGGCTTCAGCGTGCGCCGCCCCTCGCGCGAGAGCTTCAGGATGGCGTTGATCAGGCCATCCATCTTGCGCGTGGACGAGCGGATGAAGCCGATCGCTTCGGGCAGGTCCTCAAAGGCGGCGACACGCGCCGCTTCCGCCTTGCCGGTTTCATCCGCGGCATCGGCAGAGGCGTCGGCCGCCGGCGGCGCGACCACCTCTCCGACATACTCCTGCAACGCGCCGAGGCTCGCCTCCAGTTCGCTGGTGAAGCCCATGATGTTGACCAGAGGCGCGCGCAGATCATGCGTGACGATATAGGCGAAACGCTGGATTTCCTCGTTGGCCCGGCCGAGATCGGCCGTCCGCTCGCTGACCCGCCGCTCCAGGTCGGCATTCAGAACGGCGACTTCGCGCTGCGCCTCGACCAGTTGCCGGGTATATTGCCACACCGTCCAGATCGAGCCGCCGACGACGGCGATGATCACCAGTGCGCCGAGAAACGTCACCCAGCGCAGCATTTCGATGCCGCGCTGCTGGCGCGCGATGCTGTCGAGAACGGTCTGGTCCGCCCGCTCGATCGAACGGGCGAAAAAGACGCGCGCCTCGTCCATCAGCGCGCGGCCGCGATCGGCATTGACGATCGCAAGCGCCTCGGCGTAGCGGCCGCTTTTCGCCAGTTCGATCGTCTGCTCAAGCTCGGCGAATTTCTCCGTCATCGTCTGGCGCAGGCGGGCTGCGAGGGCGGCCTGCTCCGGCTCGTCGGCATAGGCCGACTGGACCGTTTCCATCTGATCGGGGAACTTGGCCCTGGCGTCATTGTAGGGAGCGAGATAGGCGGGATTGCTGGTCAGCAGATAGCCGCGCTGTCCGGTCTCCGCGTCCTGGCCCAGGCCGCGCAGCGTGATCAGCGCCGAGCGCTCGCTGCGCGCCTTGATCAGGTTGGACGAGTTGACCGCCGTTTCATTGACAAGCCAGACCATCGCACCGACGATCGCCAGCAGGGCGGCGAGACCGAGCAGCAGGAACAGAACGGTCGAGCGGACCAGGGCATTTTTGGAAATCGGCATGGGACCCCGTCTCAGGCCCAGGCGACGGCTGGACATGTTGGCCGCCACGCTAACGTCGTGCCCGCCGGTCAGCAAGATGTGATGACGCCGGGAAACGGATGCAAGTCCTTCATGGTCAAGGGAAAGTGTCCCTTCCAAACCTCCGGCGCCGCCGGCCCGTCAAATTGCCGCCCTGCCCGGCCACGCGCCGCCGGAGCGCCTCCCGCCCGGGTCCGCAAGATGGCGTCACCCGACACCGAATCGACGTTGCCGAGATCTTGCCCGGCCGGACACAACAAACCCGCCAGCTCGGGTGGAGACTGGCGGGTGGAAGAAGGCCATCGCTCGCTGAGGGATGGCCCTCCACGGCGTCCCCGTCGGCAAGATCCGGCAGACCTGCCGGCACCGCCCCCGGGGCGCCCGGCGGCTTTAGCAGTCGTCGAGGCTGATGTTGCAGACCGCGGCGATGGTCTGCAGCGTGGTCGCCCTGTCGAGCGACGGCTTCTGGTAGGTCTTCTTCATCATGTGCCCCCATGGCGTTGTTGACGCTAGGCAATCTGGCAGAACCGTAAGGCACCCGTCCAGTGCGAAGTGGGGTACGCGGCCCGCGAATGTCACAACGAATTTTATCCGTGCAGGACGTCGCGTCGGCCAGGGCCAAGCGCGGCGGCGCCCGCGAGGCGATGCGCGGCGCGGATGGCCCGAAACCGAGCGCGTTTGGCGCAGGCCGACGATGGAGAAACGAGCGGATGAGACATGCCGCCGATCGCGGCGGGCGGGCTGCGGGCCTTGCCCGCCCCCGAGGGGAAATCAGAACATTCAATGACTTCCGGGAGATCGATGGTCGGAGTGGCAGGATTTGAACCTGCGACCCCCTCGTCCCGAACGAGGTGCGCTACCAGGCTGCGCTACACTCCGTGACCGCCGATGAACCGGGTTATAGACAGTGGATTCGCCAGCCGCAAGGGGCCTTGTGAAGCTTCTAAACCACCCTGTGGATGACCGATGACGAAGGCTGTTGATGACGGGGGTGCTGCACCGTTGCGGGCGCGCGCCCAACCGTCTATAGGACGGTCGCTGCGGTGTCTTCGGGCCCGCCTGCTGGGGCGTCGCCAAGCGGTAAGGCAGCGGTTTTTGGTACCGCCATTCGGAGGTTCGAATCCTCCCGCCCCAGCCAGTCAGCCAGAAATCAGAAAAATCCGCCGCCTCAGAATTCGGATCGCGACGATGCGTCCCGTTCGAGACCATCTGCCGCTCGATGGGCGATACCATCGTTCTCCACGACGGTACGGCTCTGTCCCGCGCTCTCGAGCACGGAAGCGCCGGTCGGGCTGGCAGCCCTATTTCTCTACGACTCATGCAACAGCAGGAAATGCGCCGCCCCTGTCGCGGGCAGCGATCTCGATTCGCTTCCCCCGGGAGAGGCTGACGAGCCGGGAACCGAACTGTCCGAGTCCCCCTCCCCGATCCATCGAGGACCAGCGGGCCAAGCCCAAAACGAAAAAGGCGGCCCGATGGGCCGCCTTCTCGTAAGCGATGGATCGAAGCCGATTAGAACTTGTAGTTCAGACCGGCCTTGATGACGTTCGACGTCAGGTCGACGCGCATCGTGTTGCCCAGGTAATCCTGCGAACCGAGATCGGTGTAGTTGTACTCGAGCAGGCCGGTGATGTTCTGGGTGAAGGCGTATTCGACGCCCGCGCCAGCGGTCCAGCCGGTGTGCCACTGCGAATCCTGCAGCGAGAGACCACCGGTGTAGGGGACGTCGAAGGTCGAGCGGCCATAGGCGACGCCGCCCTTGCCATAGACCAGAAGGTTGTCGAAGGCATAACCGATGCGGGCGGTCGTGCTGCCCAGCCATTCCAGCTTCTGCTCGGCGGAGTTCGTGTCATCGCCACCGAAAGACGTCTTGGCCGAGGTATAGGCGAAGTCCGTCTGGAGGCCGAGGACGATGTTGTCGAACTGCCAATTGTAGCCGGCCTGGACGCCACCGAGGAAGCCGGTGTTGTCGTTGCTGAAGCCCAGGCCGCCTTCCGTCAAGCTGAAGTCGAAATCGGTGATGGCAGCGCCGGCGTGAACGCCGAGGTAGAAGCCGGTCCAATTGAAGGCAGCGGGAGCTGCTGCGGCGACCGGAGCGGGCTCGTAGGTCAGGTCAGCAGCCTGGGCGCCGACGACGCCGAGAGCCAGGACCGAAGCGGAAGCGAGTGCGAAAAAGCGAATGTTCACAGGGAACTCCATATGTATTGCTATGGAGCCATTAGCATGCCCCCTGGCGAAATACCGTTGCCCGAACACCACAGTGGAAGGCGATCGCAGGGGCGAAATGTCGATTCACACACTATCTTCGCCGGCACGCCCGCCGATGAGCGCACACGAAAAAGGCGGCCCGATGGGCCGCCTTCTCGTAAGCGTATGGCGAAGCCGATTAGAACTTGTAGTTCAGGCCGGCCTTGATGACGTTCGACGTGATGTCGGACGAAACGGCGTTGTCGAAGTAATCCTTCGAGCCGAGGTCGACGTAGTTGTACTCGACCAGACCGGTGATGTTCTGGGTGAAGGCGTATTCCGCGCCAACGCCAGCGGTCCAGCCGGTGTGCCACTTGGAGTCGTCGGCACCCGGGACGTTGATCTTCGACGAACCGTAGGCGACACCGCCCTTGCCGTAGACGAGCAGGTTGTCGAAGGCATAGCCGACGCGAGCGGTCGTGCTGCCGAGCCATTCGAGCTTGTTCTCGAAGCCGCTGTCCGAAACCTTCGCCGAGGTGTAGGCGAAATCGGTCTGGGCGCCGATCACGATGTTGTCGAACTGCCAGTTGTAGCCAGCCTGGACGCCACCGAGGAAGCCGGTGTTGTCATCGCTGGCCGTGCCGACGACGAAGGGCGAGCTGTATTCGAAATCGGTGATGGCGGCGCCGGCGTGAACGCCGAGGTAGAAGCCGGTCCAGTTGAACGCAGCCGGAGCGGCTTCGACGATCGGAGCCGGAGCGGGCTCATAGGTCAGGTCAGCAGCCTGGGCGCCGACGACGCCGAGAGCCAGAAGCGAGGCCGAAGCCAGGGCAGAGAGACGGAGAATGTTCACGGGGGGAACTCCAAGTTCGAAGATATTAAGCTACGTATATCACAGCCCATCCAAATTACTGTTGTGCGCAGGACACAGCGACAGCATGAATTGGTGGGGCTACGGGAAACTCCGATCGATAACGCAAACGGCACAATTTCGTTGCCAGCCGACGCGGGGTGGTTACGAATTCATGTCCGTTAGGTTAAGAAATGTCAGGAAATCCGGCGATTATGAGGCCAAATTAAGGACACCCCGTTCTGTGCACAGCGCGCTTCGCCAACGCGCCTTGGCGCGCAATCCGGTAGAGCCATGCTGGCCCGGAGATCAAGTTGAATTGGAAGGCGACCATACTAACGTTACGGAACGCTATCCGAATACGCGGCATGGTCTAGCCGGATGCGCAGCTTTGCCTCCGCGATCCCGCCAATGACGCAACGATACTTTGCTGGCGGTCGCCACCCCACATGACCGATCTCGCCCTTTATGCCGGCCTGTTTCTCGCCGCCCTGGCCGCAGCCACCATCCTGCCGATGCAGTCGGAGGCGGTCCTTGTCGGGCTGCTCCTCGCCGACTATTCGCCGATCTGGCTGCTGGCGGTAGCCAGCCTCGGCAATGTGCTGGGCTCGGTGATCAACTGGTACCTCGGCCGCGGCATCGCCCGCTTCCAGGATCGCCGCTGGTTTCCGGTCGGGCCCGAGGCTCTGGCCCGCGCGGAGGCGTGGTATCGGCGCTATGGCCGGTGGTCCCTGCTGTTGAGCTGGGCGCCGGTGGTCGGGGATCCGCTCACCGTCGTCGCCGGCATCCTGCGCGAACCGATGCCGGGTTTCCTCGTGCTGGTGACGATCGCCAAGGTGGGGCGCTATCTCGTGCTCGCGGCGATCACGCTGAACTGGGTCCATTGAGCGGCTCGTCCGCGCAGACCCTTCTTCGTCCGGCTGCGCCGGTTCGGAAGGTCACGCGCCCGCGGCGAGGGATCGAAATGTCGGGCCGCGCATTGAAAGGCTCAGGAGGTAACCGACATGCCCATTCACTCCAGCCTTCAATCGACCGCCGCGGCGGGCCCGCACTCCGGGTCGCCCCATGGATATCTGGCGGACGTCGACACGCTGCGGGGCGGATCCAGCCTGGCGACGCTGAGAAAATCGCGCGGGCTCACCTGCGCCGAGCTTTCGGAACGCTCCGGCGTGGATCTGATCATCATCATGCTCGCCGAACGGGGCAGCGACCTGATGCCTGAAGAACGGACCGCGATCGCGGCCGTTCTCCAGGTCGAGGATAATCTCATCTGGAGCTGATCGGCCGCGCGCGCCCGCTATCCCCCGGACTCCCGCCAGCGAAGGGCTGGTTAGCGTAGCCAGCGGCTGCTGGCCGCGACGCCGACCAGCAGGACGGCGATGAGCAGGAACGCCGCCGACAGGCTGGTGAGCTGAGCGACGAAGCCGATCGCCGCCGGCCCGGCCAGGATGCCGGCATAGCCGAGCGTCGTCACAGCCGGAATGGCGATATGTTCCGGCATGACTTTCTGACGGCCGATCGCGCTGTAGAGGACCGGTACGACGTTGGAGCAGCCGGCGCCGACCAGCGCATAACCGAGCAGCGCGGCCTCCCAGAACGGCACCAGCGTGGCGATCGCGAGGCCCGCCGCCGCGCACAGACCGCCGAAAACGATGATGCGATTCTGCCCGAAGAAGCGGACGATGCGGTCGCCGGTCAGGCGGCCGATCGTCATGGTGATGGCAAACGCCGTATAGGCGAGTCCGGCATGGCTGGGATCGACGCCGCGCACCGAGCTCAGGAAAACGGCGCTCCAGTCAAGCACGGCGCCCTCCGTCAGGAAGACGATGAAGCACAGCGCGCCGATGAACAGCACGATGCCATGCGGGATGGCGAAGGCTGGGCCGCTGCCGCTGCTGCCATAGGGCAGCAGATTGCCGGCGGCGAAGGCAAGCGCCGCGGCAACCAGCGCCACCACGACCAGCGCCGCCGCGAAGGGCGATGCTCCCAGCGCCAGCATGGCGCTGACGCCGCCGGCGCCCGCTATGCCGCCGACGCTGAAAAGGCCGTGAAAGCCGGACATCATCGTTCGGCCGCTGGCGCGCTCGACGATCACCGCCTGGATGTTGACGACGCAATCGACCAGGCCGACGCCGGCCCCGAACAGCAGCAGGGCCGGCACCAGCAGTGCGAAACTCGATACGCTGGCCAGCATCGGCAGCGCCAGGCACAGCATGGCGGAGCCGGCGATGATGATCCGCCGGCACCCGAACCGCGCCGCCAGCGCTCCCGAAAGCGGCATTGCGACGATCGAGCCCGCGCCGAGGCAGAGCAGCAGCAATCCCAGCATGCCATCATCGAGGCCCGCCCGCGCCTTGGCGAAGGGCACCAGAGGCGCCCAGGCGGCCATGCCGAAACCGGCGATGAAGAATGCGACCCGCGTCGAAAGCTGTTCGGGCGCGCCGGGAAGGCTGGTCGCAATCGTTTCGGTGGAAGCCATGCAAGAAGACCTGTCGTAGCTTGATCGTTGTTTCAGAGGCGCGCTCGGCAGGCTGCTCGGGCAAGAATCCGGCGCAGCGCGACCGTGACGATGGCGAAGCCGGCGCTTTAATCAAGCCCGAAGCCTCTTTCCGGGCCAAAATCGTTTCAAAATCGGCGATTTCCGGCGGTCTCAAAAAAACTTCGAAAAAAAGTGGGAGCCCGCGTGAACCTTTTCCCGTGCCGCCACGACCAATGGTCATCGGGGCCGCAACGGGCGGACCCAAAGGTTCCAGAGGGAGATCTAGAATGACCATTCTCAAGACGATCCGCACCACCGCCACCGTCGCAGCGCTGGCCATCGCCACCATCGGCGCCACCTCGTTCCTCACCGCCGGCAGCGCCAATGCCGGCCCCGGTTTCGGCGGCCCCGGGGGCTTCAGCGGCGGCCATGGTGGCGGGCATGGCGGTGGCCATGGTGGCGGTCATGGCGGCCATGGCGGTCACGGTGGTTGGGGCGGCCATGGTGGTGGCTGGGGCGGCCCGCGCTGGGGCGGCGGCATCTATATCGGCATCCCCGCTTATGTCGGCGTCCGGGACGAATGCTACAAAGTCCGCAAGCGGGTCTTCGTCCCCGGCGTCGGCCGTGTCTGGAAGCGGGTCGTGGTCTGCGATTGAGCGCAGCATGGCCGGTAAAGGCCAGGTGGCGATGGGACGTTTCCCCAAATCCGCCTGGCAACCGCCACGAGAGTTGACCGGGGAACGGCAAATCGCCACCCTCCCCGGTCAGATGGCGGGATGGATGGGGCCTCCAATGCTCGGCAGCCAGGACGAACAGTGGATCGCCCGGATCGCTAGGGGCGACCAGGCGGCGATGCGGGCCCTGTTCGGCGCGCACAACATCCGCGTCCACCGCTTCGTCCTGCGGCTGGTCCGGCGCGAGGATATCGCCGAGGACATCGTGACCGAAGTCTTCCTCGACGTCTGGCGCCAGGCGGCCAGGTTCGAAGGGCGCGCCAGCGTCACGACCTGGCTCCTCTCCATCGCCCGCTTCAAGGCCTATTCGGCCCTGCGCCGCCGCACCGAAGCGCCGCTCGACGACGAATTCGCCGAGGCGATCGAGGATCTCGACGACACGCCGGAGGTGACGCTGCAGAAATCGGACAAGGCCGGCGTCCTGCGCGCCTGCATCGACCGGCTGTCGCGCGAGCACCGCGAGGTGATCGACCTCGTCTACTATCAGGAACAGTCGATCGAAGATGTCAGCCGCATTGTCGGCATACCGGAAAATACGGTGAAGACCCGCGTGTTCCATGCCCGCAAGCGGCTTTCGGAGCTCTGCCGGGACGCCGGACTGGACAGGGGTTGGCCATGACGGATCCACAAGACGAGCCCGGCCGCATCGAGGCGTTGCTGCCCTGGTACGCCAATGGCACGCTTTCGGCCGAGGAAGCCGCCGAGGTGGAGGCGGCGCTGGCCACCGATCCGCTGCTGCGCGCCCATCTGGCGCGGATAGACGGCGAGCGGATCGCCGCGATCGAAAGCGCCGAGGCCCTGCCGCTGCCGGCGTCGCGCATGGCCGATCGCCTGTTCGCCGAGATCGGAAAATCCGCCCCGTCAGCCCGTCCGTCGCTGCTTTCCCGGCTGTTCGGCGCATTCGGGGAACAGATCGCGGCGCTATCCCCGTCGCAACTCGGACTGTCGGCGGCTGCCGCGGCGCTGGTGCTGCTCGTGCTGGGCGGCGCGCTTGGCGGGCTGGTCGCCCAAAGGGAGTTAACGCAGGGCTACCAAACCGCCTCCGGCGACAGCGCTGTTAACCCATCTGGCGCCTATCTGCTGATCGCCTTCCAGCCGGAGGCGACGGCCGCGGAGATCGAGCAGATCGTCGGCTCGGTCGGCGGCAGCCTCGTCGACGGCCCCCGCGCCGGCGGCCTGTTCAAGCTGCGGATCGGCGACGCCACGATGCGCGAAGCCGACCGTAAGACGGCGACCGACAGGCTCGCGGCCGCGAAGGACATCGTGAAGCTGGTCATAGCGGCGCCCTGAGCCCCGGTCCACAACCGTCCGAGTTAGTCTGCAACCGGCCCTCGGGAGGCTGCCATGAACACGCACCGGATCGGTATGCTGGCGCTCGCGCTGGCGATGCTGGCAACAGCGCCCTACCCGCAAGCCCTTGCGGCGGAACGCATTCTCGTCGCGCAATCGGCCGTCAATGCCAATGCCGATACGGGCGACGATGACTGGAAGCGGCGCCCGAGGCGGCCGAGGCCCGAGCGACCAGACCGGCCGCGACGTCCACGCCCTGGCCCTGGCCCGGTGATCCTGTTCGTTCCGGCGATCGCCTATCCGATGGCCGAGCGCGAAGTGGCACCGCCGCGCGATTACGAACGTCCCGCCCTCCGTCGGCCAAAAGCCCAGACGCGTAAGCCGGCGCGGGCAACCAAGGCGCCAGCGCCGAAGAAGACAACGCCGAAGCCAATCCGGCGGACGGACGTTCTCCAGGCACGGGTCGGCAGCCATGTCGAGGGAGAGGTTCTCTTCACGGCCGCTTCGCCGGAAATCAGCGAGACCATCCTGAGGCGTCACCGCCTGACCCGTCTCGAGACCGTTCATCTGGCGCTGACCGGCACGACCGTGGTGCGCGCCCGGGTCGCCAAGGGCGGCAGTTCGGTCGCGGCGCTCCGGGCGCTGCGAGCCGATAAAGCCTTGCTTTCCAGCGAGTTGAACCATCTCTACGCCTTGCAGGACGATGACGCGCCGGTCCCGCCCGGCGACCTGGCGGCGGTGCAGTATGCACCAGCGAAGATGCGCCTGCCCGAAGCGCATGCGGTGGCTGATGGCAAGGCCATCCTCGTGGCGGTGATCGATTCCGGCATCGACGGCAGCCATCCGGAGCTTGCCGGCACGCTTGATCCCGCCAGCCAGAGCGCAACCCTCGACCCGCATGGCACCGCGATCGCCGGCGTCATCGCTGCGCACCAGCGCCTGGTCAGCGCCTCGCCCAAAGTGAAGATCCTGGCCTTCGACAGCTTCCTCGGACGTCAGGACGCCACGGCGCGGGGCTCGACGCTCGACATCCTGAAAAGCCTCGACAAGGCCGCGGCCGCCGGGGCGCGCATCGTCAACCTGAGCTTCGCCGGCCCGGAAGACGTTATGCTGGCCAAGGGTTTGGACGCCGCCGGCCAGCGCGGCATGATCCTGATCGCAGCGGCCGGCAATGGCGGCCCCAAGGCGGCGCCCGTCTATCCCGGCGCGCATCCGGCCGTGATTGCCGTGACGGCGACGGACGCCAATGACGCCATCTACGCCTCGGCCAATCGCGGCGCCTATGTCGCGCTCGCCGCCCCCGGCGTCGACATCCTGACCGCGGCGCCGGGCGCAACCTATACCCAGCTTTCCGGCACCTCCTTCGCGGCGGCGCAGGTGACGGGCGTGACGGCCCTGCTGCTCGAACGGGCGCCGGACCTGTCGCCCGCGGCCCTGCGCGCCATCCTCACCCGGACGGCCCGCGACCTTGGCAAGCCCGGCCGCGACGACATTTTTGGCGCGGGGCTGGTCGATGCGGCGGCGGCTCTGTCGGCGCTTCCCGAGGCGACGGCGAGCGCCGCCTTGCGGTAAGGCGGCCGCCATCCGTTCGACCAACACACCCCGTCATCGCTGCGAAAGCAGGATGACGGGGTGTGTTGGAACAGGTCGAGATTCATGTGGACCCGTCCAAGGACCTTGGAGAAACCTCCGGCCCTACCCCTTCTTCACCACCAGTAGCGACAGCGCGTTGATCGTTACCAGCACCGTCGCGCCGGTGTCGGCGAGAATGGCGGGCCAGAGGCCGGTGATGCCGAGGATGGTCGTGACCAGGAACACCGCCTTCAGGCCCAGCGCGATGACGATGTTCTGGTGGATGTTCCTCATCGTCCGCCGCGCCAGCCGGATCAGCCGCGCGACATCGCCGACATTGTTGTTGAGGATCGCCGCATCGGCCGTCTCCAGCGCCACATCGGTGCCGCCGCCCATGGCTATGCCGACATCGGCCGCCGCCAGCGCCGGCGCATCGTTGATGCCGTCGCCGACCTTGGCCACCTTCGCGCCACCGGCCTGCAGTTCGCGGATGATGCGCTGCTTGTCCTGCGGCAGCAGTTCGGCGCGCACCTCGATGCCGAGATCGCCGCCGACCGCCTGGGCCGCGCGCGCATTGTCGCCCGTCAGCATGATCGGCGACACATTCAGCGCCGCGAGCGCCGTCAGTCCCGCCTTGGCGTCGGCGCGCGGGCCGTCCCGCATGGCGATGATGCCGACGATAACATCGTCGACCAGCAGCACCGAAACGCTCTTGCCTTCGCCGCTGAAAGCGCTGATCGCGGCGTCCTGCTCGGCCGTCAGCGGCACGATCTCCGCCGCAGCGGCGGCCGAGCCGAGCAGCAGGGAACGGCCCTCGACCTTGCCGGTCATGCCCTTGCCGGCGATGGCGGCGATCGCTTCCGCGACGATCGTGGGCGCCGCCAGGTCGGTCGCCTTGGCGAGAATGGCGCGGGCGAGCGGATGGTTGGAGCCCGTCTCCAGCGACGCGGCCAGCGCGATCACCTCGGCCTCCGGACGGCCATAGCCGACGACATCGCTGACGACAGGCCGGCCCAGCGTCAGCGTGCCGGTCTTGTCGAAGGCGACCCTGTTGATTCCGGCCAGCGTCTCCAGCACGGCGCCGCCCTTCATCAGCAGGCCCTGGCGCGCACCGGCGGCGAGCCCGGCCGCGATCGCCGCCGGCGTCGAGATCACCAGCGCACAGGGGCAGCCAATCAGCAGGATGGCGAGGCCCTTATAGACCCATTCGCCCCAGTTTCCGCCAAAGACCAGCGGCGGCAGGACGGCAACCAGCGCGCCGACGATCAGCACGGCTGGCGTGTACCAGCGCGAGAAGCGGTCGATGAAGCGCTCGGTCGGCGCCTTCGATTCCTGCGCTTCCTCGACCAGGCGGACGATGCGCGCGATCGTGTTGTCGGAAGCGACCGCCGTCACCTCGACGCGGATGACGCCATCGGCGTTGATCGTGCCGGCAAAAACCGTGTCGCCGACGCCCTTGCGCTTCGGCACGCTTTCGCCCGTCACCGGCGCCTCGTCAATCGCGCTCTCGCCCTCGAGGATGCGCCCGTCGGCGGCGATGCGGTCGCCGGGACGGATCTGGATGATCGCGCCAAGCGTCAGCTCGGCCGCCGGGATCTCGCGCGTGCCGTCAGGGCCTTCGAGGCGCGCCGTTTCGGGCAGCAGGGTGGCGAGGCCGCGAATGCTGGAGCGCGCCCGGCGGGCCGCGACGCCCTCCAGCAGCTCGCCGATCAGGAACAGGAAGACGACCATCGCCGCCTCCTCGCCCGCACCGATGATCACGGCGCCGACCGCCGCGATGGTCATCAGCGTCTCGATCGAGAACGGCGTGCCATAGCGCGCCGCCATCAGCGCGCGGCGGGCGATCGGCACGAGGCCGACCAGCATGGCGACGGCAAAGATGATCGACTTCGCTTCGGGGAAGAGATGCGAGGTCACGAAGGCGACGACGATCGCGGCGCCCGCCGCCAGCGTCAGCTTGGCCTTCTTCGACTGCCACCAGGCGCCCTCGTCCTCGCCGGCATCGTGGCCGTGCAGGTCGAGCGGCGGCGCGGCCTTCGCGGCAGCGGCCGGCGTCGCAGGCGCATGATCGTGCGCATGGCCATGGTCATGGTGGTGCCCACCGTGGTCATGGTCATGGCCGCTACAGGTAGCGTCGTGGTCAGGGCCAGCGCCATGCTGCGAATGCGCGGGCGTCGTGCGGTTGGCGAGTGGCGCGATGCCGTAGCCAAGCTTCGTCACGATCGCCCGGATTGGCTCGGCCGGATCCGCCACCTCGCCGCGCCGCACCGTCATCGTGCCGGCCGAAACCGACACGGAGACATCCTCGACGCCGTCAATTCGGCGGACGGCGGTATCGATCTTCTGCGCGCAGGAGGCGCAATCCATGCCGGTGATGCGGTAGCGGTCCTGAATTCCCATGATCTACTCTCGAATTCGGCCTGGTGGTGCGAGGCTCTTGTGTGTTTCGAAAGGTAGCCTACATGCTCTAGCGACTAGAGGATCAAGAGGTGATTTGCATGGATCGCGCAGTTCCGATCGGCACCGTGTCGCGCCAGACCGGCATCAAGGTTCCGACCATCCGCTATTACGAGGAAGTAGGGCTGCTGCCCTCCCCGGCCCGCACCGACAGCAACCGGCGCAGCTATGACGCGGCGGCGATCCAGCGGCTGCGCTTCATCCGCCATGCGCGGGAGCTGGGTTTCGAGGTCGAGGCGATCCGGCAGCTGCTGACTCTCTCCGACCAGCCGGACCGCTCCTGCGCCGATGTCGATGTCATCGCGCGCAGCCATCTGGCCGAGATCGACGAGAAGATCGCCAAGCTGACGGCGTTGCGTTCCGAGGTTCAGCGCATGGTCGACGAAGGCGAGCACGGCCGCGTCGCCGAATGCCGGGTGATCGAAGTCCTGGGCGACCACGGCGCCTGTCTGCACGAACGGCATTGAGAGGCTGGGGGCTAGCCAGAGGACGAAGTCTTGGACGACGGAACCACTCACCCGCCGGCCTTGGGCCGTCGACCTCTCCTCGTGGGAGAGGTGAAGGCTAGGCCGAGTCGTCAGGCTGGGCCCGGCGCTCGGCTTCCGTCATGTCCGCACGAAGCCGCGGAATGAAGCGCCGATTATCCATCATCGCCTCACAGCCAGCGCAAGGCGACCGCTCGATCTTCTCTCCCATGGGAAGAGGTCGGCCCGTCAGGGCCGGGTGAGGGGTTGAGGCCTGCCAGACCTGCCCCCTCACCCGCCTTCTCGAATCTCTACTTCGCGGCCGGACGCTTTGCCGCGCGGGTGTTGAGATAGACCGAATAGAGGCTGGTCGTGCCGCAGATGTAGAGGCGGTTGCGCTTGCGGGCGCCGAACTCGACGTTGGCCACGACTTCCGGGATCTTGATCTTGCCGATCAGCGTGCCGTCCGGCGCGTAGCAGTTCACGCCGTCGCCGCACGAGCTCCAGATGTTGCCGTGAATGTCGACGCGGAAACCGTCGAACAGGCCGATGTCGCTGGTGGCGAAGGTGCGACCGGCGCCGACCGACTTGCCGTCGGCCGCGACCGGATAGGCGCGGATGTCGGGCGAGCAGTCCGCCTTGTGGGTCAGGCCGGTATCGGCGACGTAGAGGATCGATTCGTCGGGCGAGAAGGCCAGGCCATTCGGGCGCACCATGTCGGTAACAACTGCCGTCACCGCCCCGGAGGCCGGATCGATCCGGTAGACGTTGCAGGCGCCGATTTCGCTGTCGGCCTTGTCGCCTTCATAATCGCCGTCGATGCCGTAGGTCGGATCGGTGAACCAGATCGAGCCATCCGACTTCACGACCACGTCGTTCGGCGCGTTTAGCTTCTTTCCCTCGAACCGGTCGGCAAGCACCTTGCGCGTGCCGTCATGCTCGATGCGGCTGACGCAGCGGCCAAGATGCTCGCAGGACACGAGTCGCCCCTCGAGATCGACGGTATGGCCGTTGTGGTTGTTGCACGGCGTGGCGAAAACCGAGACCGAGCCGTCGGTTTCGTCGTAGCGCATCAGACGGTCGTTCGGGATATCCGACCAGATCAGATACTTGCCGGCGGCGAAATAGGCCGGGCCCTCGGCCCAGCGAAAGCCCGTCGCGAGCTGCTCGACATGGACGTTCCCCATGGCGAGAGAACGGAACCGGTCGTCATAGACCACGAAATCCTTGGTAAGCATGTCCCCTCCACAATCTTCCAGATCTTGGCGTTGAAAGATGCCGAAGCATAGGCGAAGCAACCTTTGCCGCAAGGCCCTCCCCGCCGCCGGCCGATGCATAACCGTGCATAGACAGACTGTTCACCAGCAGCCGCCTTTCAAAAAATGCTCAGGCATCCGACATGTGCTGCAGTGCAAATGAAGGAAGGCTCCCATGACCAAGGTTCTCGTTCTCTATTATTCCGCTTATGGCCACATCGAGAAGATGGCTGAAGCCGTCGCGGAAGGCGCCCGCTCCACCGGCGCCAAGGTCGATATCAAGCGCGTGCCCGAGCTGGTGTCGGACGAAGTCGCCAAGGCCTCGTACTACAAGATGGACCAGGCTGCTCCGATCGCGACCCCCGCCGATCTCGAAAACTACGACGCGATCATCGTCGGCGCCGGCACCCGCTACGGCACCGTCGCCTCGCAGATGCGCAATTTCTGGGACCAGACCGGCGGTCTGTGGGCCCAGGGCAAGCTCGTCGGCAAGGTCGGCTCGATGTTCACCTCGTCGGCGACGCAGCATGGCGGCCAGGAGTCGACCATTCTCGGCTTCATCCCCACCTTCCTGCATCACGGCCTGGCCTATGTCGGCCTGCCCTACGCCTTCCAGGGCCAGATGGGCGTCGAGGAAGTAAAGGGCGGCTCGCCCTACGGCGCCTCGACCATCACCGATGGCGACGGCAGCCGCCAGCCTTCGGCGATCGAACTGGAAGCCGCCAAGTACCAGGGCGCCCATGTCGCCACCATCGCCGCCAAGGTTGCCGGCAAGGTCCTGCAGCCCGCATAAGCCGCACCAGAGCCGCTGCGCCCGCCTTCCTGCGCGGCGCGCTTGGAAACGCCCCGGCCTTCGCCGGGGCGTTTTTGCGTCGGGCGCCCGATTTTGTCGCGGCGGCTTGAACCCACCCGCCGATCCCGCTAGCTCATGCGCATGACTTTCATGGATTTCGAACGCGACTTCGATCCTGCCTATGGCCGCGCCGTCGCGATCGGCGACCAAGTGCGCCGCATGACCGTGCCGAATGGCGGCCCCTTCACCTTCCACGGCACCAACAGCTACATCGTCGGCCGTGGCGACGTAGCGGTAATCGATCCAGGTCCCGACGATCCCGAACACATCGAGGCGATCCTGCGCGCCACAAAGGGCGAGCGGATCCGCCAGATCCTCGTCACCCACACGCATCGCGACCATTCGCCCGGCGCCGCCCGCCTCAAGGCGCTCACCGGCGCGACGCTGCTTGGCGAAGGGCCGCACCGGCTGTCGCGGCCGCTGGCAACCGGCGAAACCAATATGCTCGATGCCAGCGGCGACATGGATTTCGTGCCGGACCGGGCGCTGGCGGATGGCGATCGCATTAATGGCGACGGCTGGACGCTGACGGCAATCGCCACCCCCGGCCACGCCGCCAACCATCTCGCCTTCGCGCTGGAGGGGACGCCGCTGCTGTTCTCCGGCGACCATGTGATGAAATGGGCGACGACCATCGTGGCGCCGCCGGACGGGGCGATGAGCGACTACATGGCCTCGCTCGACAAGCTGGCCGAGCGCCCCGAGACGATCTACCTGCCCGGCCATGGCGGCCCGGTCGAGGACGCGCCCTCCTTCGTGCGCGGCTTGAAGGCGCACCGGCGGATGCGCGAAGCGGCCATCGTCGACCGCATCGGCCGCGGCGACCGCACCATCGCCGATATCGTCGCCGCCATCTATCGCGATACGCCCCAGGCGCTGCATGGCGCCGCCGCCCTTTCCGTTTTCGCGCATCTGGAGGATCTGGTGGCGCGCGGACGGCTTCGCGCGCCCGAAGGCGTCACGCTGCTCGGCATCTTCGAGCCGGCCTGACCGGACGCCTCAGCGCGCGCGGGGCGACACCGGCGGCAAGGGAGGCATGTCGGTCTCGTCGCTCTCGACGGGCTCCGTGACGCCCTGAAGCGCGGTATCCAGATCGCGGAAAAAGGCGCGGATCCGGCGCGCATTGTCGCCGAGATCATGCGAACCGATGCGCGAGGCCGACCGCATGTCGACCAGCGAACCGTCATCGTCGGCGACGATGCGAACCGCGACATCGGCCGGAAGGGCCAGGACCAGGGTCCGCGCAACGGCGTCGATCGACGCATCGGCGCTGTCGATATCCGGAGGCAACGCCTTGCCGATGGCCCAGCCGCGTGCCGCCATCAGAGCCGTCGCGGCGTCGAAGATACGCGCGGGCGATACCGGATAGTGGCGGGAGAGAATGTCGGGATAGGCCTTCGTTTGCGGCTCATTGCTGACGGTATCCGGCGACGGATGAGCGGCCTGGGCCGACGGCGCCAGTTCGGGAGGGTCGATCAGATCGGTCGAGATATCGGCCAGGCGCGGCAGGCGGATCATCTCCTCGACCACCAGCGCCGGCACGGCAAGGATCACGATCGCCAGCAGCGAACCCGTGAGCGCGGGTGCGAAGCCGCGCGCGCCGTCGATCCAGATCCGGCGCATGGCGAGCCCGCCCAGCACCAGCGCCGCCATCGCCAGGGCCCAGGCGATGGCGATCAGGAGGAAGAGCGGTACGGTGTCGATCTGGCCGTAGCGGTGCATCACCACCGCCACGATCAGGAGCGGAATCGGCAGGAGAGCAAGGCGCAGCGACCAGGGGGCCGTCCTCGCCTCGCGCTCGAACGGGCGCGCGGTCATGCTGTCTCTCCGCAGCCACGCTGCTTCTGGAAACCGGGCTGCCCGGAACGCGTCTTCCGGAAGCTTGTCGTGGCAAGTGTACCGCAGCCGACGGACATTCCTATCCTGCAAACTCCTTTAACAATCATTGTCCTCAGCCATGGCCTTTTAACCATTTTGTAAACCACGAATCCGCCATAATGGAATTTCATACGCGCATCCCTCGGATGCCAGCCGGCAAAAGATCGGTACGGTGTCCGGCGGAAACGCTCAGGATTCGAGACGATTATGACCAGTGTGAAGCACCCCCCCTTCCGTTCCAAGGCTCAACGCGAGCAAGAGCAGGACCTGCAGGCCAAGTATGGCGAACTCGGCAATCCCGAAATCGTCGCCGCCATCCTGCAGAAGAAGAAGCTTGAGCAGCAGAAGCAGGCCAAGGCCGCTTTGAAGCCGAGCGAGCGGGACTGATCCACGCGGCGGCCTGTTAGGCTGCCTCGCGCATCGACCGGAATGGCCATGGCGGGAAGCCCCGCCGGATCCATGGATCGTGCATGGAACCTGCGCAGGGCTATAGCGACTGCGCCTCGGCCGTGAACCTTCCAGCCTGATAGCAGGCTGCTGCGGGCATGCCGTCTTTTGGCCCGAACGCGTCGCCGGCGAAGGGAGCCGTCAGCGCCCGGCGCCCTGTCGGCGTGGGCGGACTTTCATCCAAAGGCCTGCCAGAGCAGCGATGCGGCGATCGCGAACATCACCACACCGATGACGATATCCAGAGCCTGCCAGGCGACAGGTCGGGCAAACAGGGGCGCCAGCAGCCGCGCGCCATAGCCAAGCGCATAGAACCAGACGCCCGAAGCGAACATGGCGCCCAGGCCAAACGCCAGCCGGGCCGTGCCGGCGTAGCGGGCCGACAGCGATCCCAGCAGAACGACCGTATCGAGATAGACATGCGGGTTCAGGAAGGTCAGCGCCGCGACGGTCGCCAGCGCCGGGGCGAGCCGAGCCTCCGCCGCACCGCTGGCCGAGAGCCCCGCCGTGTGGAACGCGCGACGGATCGCCATGGCGCCATAGGCTGCCAGAAAGGCCGCGCCCGCCAGCGTTACGACGAACAGCACGCTCGGCACCGCCTGCACCAGCGAGCCCAGCCCGCCGACGCCGGCCGCGATCAGCAGCGCATCGGCAAGGAAGCAGAAAGTGGCGATCGGGAAGACATGGCGCCGCGCCAGTCCCTGCCGCAGCACGAAGGCATTCTGCGCCCCGATGGCGACGATCAGGCTCGCACCGAGGAAGAACCCCTCGACGGCAGGCTGGAGCAGGTCTGTCATGGGGTAGGCTTTCGGACAGGCGAGAGAGGTTGGACGGCAACCTCTTAGGCAAGCCGCATAGCGCCGTCATCCTCGAAATCGTCTATTTCGCGGCCCGCAGCCGGCAGTTCGCACCTAGAACAGCTTCAACTGACTGTTGTCGGCCGGCTTTTCCGCCTTTTTCGGACGAGATGGCTCCGGGTCCGAAAGGGGCGCCGCGCGCGCCAGGATCGACGGGTCGTCATTGCGGAAATTGTTGACGGCCGGGCCGATCGGGATCGCCTCGAACGTGCCGTCCGGGGGCGGCAGCAGGACCTGACCGGCCTTGGCGCCCCGGTCGGCGTCGAGCCCGAGCCAGAGATCATATTGCTCGCGCCGGACGATGACGGGCATGCGCTCGTGGATCGGCGCCAGTTCGCGATTGGCGGCGGTGGTCAGGATGGTCGCCGTGTCGATGATGTTGCCCTTGTCGTCGGCCCACTCATCCCAGAGCCCGGCGAAGGCGATGATGCCGCCGCTGGCGGGCTGCAGGTAATAGGGCTGCTTCTTGCCGTTCGGCCCCTTCTGCCATTCGTAGAATCCGGTCGCGGGTATCAGGCAGCGGCGGTGGCGATAGGCGCCACGGTAGGCCGGCTTTTCGGCCGCCGTTTCCGAGCGCGCATTGAACAGCAGCGGCAGGGCGGCGAGATCCTTGGTCCAGGACGGGATCAGACCCCAGCGGACCAGCGCCGGCCGCCGCTCGCCCCTTTCGCCCCGGACGATCAGGATCGGCTGTGTCGGCGCGATGTTGTAGCGCGGCGGGAACCACTCGATGCGGATCATCGAGAATTCAGCCTCGACATCCTCCGGCTGCACCGCCAGGGCAAAGCGTCCACACATCGATTTTGCTCCAACTCAGCCTGCGGCGCCGCTTTGGTAAAGACTTCGTAAGGAAGCACCGCTAACGATCTGCATCGTATCATTTTCTCGCCGCGTATTTGCGATGCCGTCCAGCGTCGTCGCAATTTGGGGGACAGCATGCAGTTCGGGCCGGCGCCGCCGGAAAGCAATTATCTGAATCACGCCGAGGACCTGGCGCTGCTTCTTGAGACATTGCCGCACCGGCTCGACCTCGTCGACGGCGTTCTGGCCTGGAGGCCGGAGCATCGGCGTCATGTGCTGGCCATCGCGGCCGGCCACCGCGACCGCGTTCGCCTGGAGCAACTGGAAACCCGGCTCTACCGTCAGGCCACCGCCGCGCAGGACGCCGTTCGCGAAGCGGTGCGCCACGGAAAGCTCGACCTGCTCTGGCCGATCGCGGCCCTCGCCGCCACGGAAATCCGGCCCGTCATCGCCGAGGCGCGCGACGCCATAGCCCATGCCGAGCCGCCGATGCCCTCCCCCGATCCGGAGGAATCGCATGTCCCATTCGCCCGCTCCGCCTGAACCGCCCACGACCGCTCCGCCGGCCGGCCCGGTGCTCGGCGTCAGCGTCGCCATCTGGCGCGATGGCAAGGTGCTGCTGATTCAGCGCGGCCACGATCCCTGGCTAGGCGCCTGGTCGCTGCCCGGCGGCCGTGTAGAGCGCGGCGAGACGCTGGTCGAGGCGGCAGCGCGCGAACTCATAGAAGAAACCGGGCTCGTGCTTGGCACGCCCCGCCTCGTCGAGACGCTCGACGCGATCGACCGGGCCAAGGACGGCGCGGTTCGGGGCCACTTCGTCATCATCGTCTTCGCGGCCGATGCGGAAGGGTCACCAATCGCGGCTTCCGACGCCGCGGACTTCGGCTGGTTTGCGCTCGACGCCATCAACGCCCTCACGACGACGCCTGGGCTGAAGCGCATCGTCGCCCTCTCCGTCCCGGCGTGAACGACGCCCATCTCGACCGCGCCCCCGGATGGCCTTGCTGCGCGCCGTCCCGCACAGCATGATCCCGCCGGGCCGCAAGGCCGAAGCAGCAACGGCAGGCAGGATCGGCGTGATCAACCCAACGCGAAATTCGGGACGTATGGCGGCGATCGCGCTGGCGCTGATGCTCGCGGGCACGCCTTTGTCGGCGCGCGCGCAAGACGCCATCGGCGCCGGCGCCGGCGACCCACCCTATGAGCAGCAATTGCAGCGGCTGGCCGAGATCCTTGGTGCGCTGCACTATCTCCGGCCGCTTTGCGGGGCGGAGGAACCCAGCGTCTGGCGCGACCAGATGGACCAGATCCTCACGGCCGAGGATCCGACGCCCGACCGGCGCGCGCGTATCGTCTCGCAGTTCAACCACGGCTTCTCCAGCTTCGCCACGGTCTATCGCACCTGCACGCCCGCGGCCCTGACGGCGATCGACCGCTACATGGCCGAAGGCAAGAAGCTGACCCGCGACATCACGGCGCGCTACGGGCGCTGATCGCCTGTGTTAACCAGCCGCATCGAATTGTTATCGACATCTTAACCTCCTCTTCAGGATCTCGGCCCGGTTCCAACCGCTCGTGCTACCCTGCGGATGAGGGCGATTCGGTTTCTGCCCATTCATGATGCGGAAAGCAGGCGACCCCATGGAACACGATCCCGACGAGATCGAGATTGCCGAACAGAAGCGCGCGGCTCTCGCCTATCTCACGGAAGCCTGGGACGAGGCGATCGCCGAGGGTATCGAGCCGGACATTCTCGCCCACGCCGCCCTGTTCGCGGCTCTATCCGACCTGATCGACACCTATGGCGAAGACGCCGTCGCCGATCTCGCGGTGTCCCTCCCTGACCGGGTCCGCCGCGGCGAATTCACGCTGCAACGCACGATCCAGTAGCGGATCCGACCAAAGCGCGTTGAAATCAAAGCCTCGCGGCGGAAACGCCGGCGGGGCTTTTTCATGCCCGACGCGGGGCGGATTGTCCGTCCCGGCGCTTGGCCGGGTCCGGCCCGTCAGGTATGAGTGGCAAACGAATGTAGGAGACAGGCATGCTCGGGCGCTGGACTATCGCGGGAACCGCCATCGCGATGCTGATGATCGGGGCGAGCCCTTCCCACGCTCTCGTCGCCGGCGAGAGCAAATCGGTGCCCACCTTGAGCATCACCATCCCGCCGGACCCGGAGGACGATGGCGCCGAGGATCCGGCCGATGCCAAGAAGACGGCGCCCGCGGTAAAGATCGCGCCGGATGAGCCGCTCCCGGTCATTGAATACGACGTCTCCAAGCTGCCGGAACCGGTGAAGCGCCTGCGCGAGAAGCTGCTCGAGGCAGCAAGGACCGGCGACATCAACCAGTTGAAGCCGATCATCGACGCCAACAAGTCGCCCCCCAATCTCGGCGCCGACGAGGACCAGGACAAGGACCCGATCGCCTTTCTGAAGACACTGTCGGGCGACCCCGAGGGACGCGAGATCCTGGCGATCCTGAGCGAGATCCTGGATGCCGGCTATGTGTATGTCGACGTCGGCACGCCGCAGGAAGCCTATATCTGGCCCTATTTCGCGCGCTACCCGATCGACGCGCTGACGCCGCCGCAGATGGTCGAATTGTTCCGCATCCTCACCTCGTCCGATTTCGAGGAGATGAAGAGCTTCGGCGCCTACATGTTCTACCGCGTCGGCATCGCGCCGGACGGTACCTGGACCTATTTCGAAGCAGGCGACTGACACGCCTGCCGAAGGCCGGTTGACGACGCCATCGAGTTCATGATTTGTTCTCTCCGAACAGGGAGACCTCCATGGCCGATATGCAGTTCCATCGTGGCCGACTCATCGACCACATCCAGCTGGTCGTCGCCGATTACGACGCGAGCCGCCGCTTTTACGAGGCGGTTCTCGGCGTCCTTAGCATTCCGATTCTCGCCGGCGAGGGCTATTTCTTCGCGGACGAGTTCTGCGTCAGCAGCGGCACGCCGCCGACGGGACGCTGCCACATCGCCTTCCAGGCACCGGACCGGGCGACGGTCGATGCCTTCCACGCCGCGGGCCTTGCCGCCGGCGGACGCGACAACGGCGCGCCCGGCCTTCGCGATTACCATCCCACTTACTATGCCGCCTTCCTGCTCGATCCGGCCGGCAACAATATCGAGGCGGTGTATCAGGGGGCCGCAAAGCGGTCCGCGGAATCGGTCGTCATCGAGCCGATCTGATCAGGCCCCATGCCGAGGATCGGCCGCTGTTCCGGCTCCATCCTGTTGGTCGGATCGGGACGGCAGCGCTGCGAACGCGCCGGAGCCACCGCCCGATGTCCGTGGATCAAGCCTTATGCCGGAGGAAGCGCCTCGAGAAACCGGATCGGCTCGCCGGTCGACGGCTCCGTGATCTCGCCTTCCCACATGACGCGGCGGCCGCGCACGACGGTGCCGACCGGCCAGCCGATGACGCGCTTGCCATCATACGGCGTCCAGCCGGCGCGCGACGCGATCCACTTGTTGGTGATCGTCTCGCGCCGCTTCATGTCGACGATGGTCAGGTCGGCATCATAGCCGACGGCGATGCGGCCCTTGCGCGCCATGCCGAAGATCCGCGCTGGTCCGGCCGAGGTGAGATCGGCCAGGCGCTCCAGCGTCAGCCGGCCGGCATTGACGTGGTCGAGCATGATCGGAACCAGCGTCTGCACGCCGGTCATGCCGGAGGGCGAGGCGGGATAGGGCTTGGCCTTTTCCTCCAGCGTGTGCGGAGCATGGTCGGAACCGAGCACGTCGATGATGCCCTGCGCCACGCCCTTCCAGACGCCCGTGCGATGGCGCGCATCGCGGATCGGCGGGTTCATCTGCAGAAGGGTTCCGAGCCGGGCGTAATCGTCCGAGGACAGCGTCAGATGGTGCGGCGTCGCCTCGGCGGTGGCGACGTCCTTGTGCTGCGCCAGGAAGTCGATCTCTTCCGCCGTCGAGATATGCAGGACGTGGATGCGCGCACCGGTGCGGCGGGCGATGGCGACGAGTCGCTCGGTCGCCTGCATGGCGGCAATCTCGTCGCGCCAGACCGGATGCGAGGACGGATCGCCCTCGACCCGCAGGGACTTGCGCGATTCGAGCCGCATCTCGTCTTCGGAATGGAAGGCGGCGCGACGGCGGGTCTTGGAGAGGATGGCCGCGATGCCCTCATCGTCCGCCACCAGCAGATTGCCGGTCGAGGAACCGATGAACACCTTGATGCCGGCCGCGCCCGGCAGGCGCTCGAGGTCGGGAATCGCGTCGACATTCTCGCGCGTGCCGCCGACCCAGAAGGCGAAATCGCAGTGCATGCGATGATACGCGCGCGACACCTTGTCGGCCAGCGCCTCGGCGGTCGTCGTGGTCGGGTTGGTGTTGGGCATTTCGAAAACGCCGGTGACCCCCCCCAGCACGGCGCCGCGCGAGCCGGTTTCGAGGTCTTCCTTCTGCTCCGCGCCCGGCTCGCGAAAATGCACCTGGGTATCGACGACGCCAGGCAATATATGCAGGCCGGTGCAGTCGATCACCTTGCCGGCGCGACGCGGATCGACATCGCCGATCGCGGCGATTCGTCCGTCGCGGACCGCGATGTCATGCGTTCCGATGCCGTCCTGATTGACGACGGTTCCGTTCCGAAAGAGAAACTCGTAGGTATCCGACATGGCCGCCCTCCCCAGTGCAGATCCGATCCGTCACGGAATGAAGACGGATTGTTGGCATCGGATTAAGGAAGGCGGAACAACTTCACAAGCGCGTCCAATGCATGGGAACCATGTCTATGCGTAATGGGTCATATGCCCGCCTTACCGATCGCGGCTCCGTTTTTATCCATGGCCCCGAAGCCGAGGCGTTCCTGCAGAATATCATCACGACCGACATGGGTCGCGTGGTTTCGAGCGGCGCGGGCTTCGGCGCACTGCTCTCGCCGCAGGGCAAGATCCTGTTCGATTTCCTCGTCGTCGCATCCGGGGACGGCTTCCTGTTCGACCTGCCGCGCGCGCTGGTGGCCGATTTCGTCAAGCGCATGACGCTTTACCGGTTGCGCGCCAAGGTCGGGATCGCCGATCGCAGCGGGAGCGACCAGGTCGTGGCGTTCTGGGGCGGCGATGCTCCGCCCGCGATCGCCGGGGTGGTCGGCGCCGATCCGCGCCTGCCGGCGCTTGGCTATCGGGCGATCGTCCCGGTCGACGCATTCCTAACGGTGCCGGGTTACGACGAGGCGACCGAGGCGGATTATCACGCCTGGCGGACCGGGCTGACCGTGCCGGAGGGCGGACGCGACTTCCCGTTCGGCGACGCCTTTCCGCATGATGTCGACATGGACGATCTCGGCGGTGTCGATTTCCGCAAGGGCTGCTATGTCGGCCAGGAAATCGTCTCGCGCATGGAGCATCGCGGCACCGCCCGCCGCCGCGCCGTTGCCATTGCGGGCGAGAGCGCCCTGCCCCCGCCCGGCACGCCGATCGAGGCCGATGGCAAGCCGCTCGGCGCCCTGGGCGGCACGGCGGGCCAAGCCGGGATCGGGCTGATCCGGCTCGACCGGGCGAAGCGGGCGCTCGACCAGGGAATGCCGGTGACGGCCGGCGGCGTGCCGCTTTCGATCACGCTGCCGGCCTTTGCCAAGTTCGACTGGCCTGGAGATGGCGGAGAAAGCGACGCATGAAGTCGAAGGCCGCCGCCCCGCCCCGCGTCTGGCAGCGCATGCTTTCTGGCCGGAGGCTCGATCTCGCCGATCCCTCGCCCTTCGACATCGAGATCAGCGACATCGCGCATGGGCTTGCCCGCGTCGCGCGCTGGAACGGCCAGACCAGCGGCGCGCATGCCTTCTCGGTCGCGCAGCATTCCGTGCTCGTCGAGCAGATCGCGGGGCTTGCCGATCCCGCGCTTTCCGCGGCCGGACGGCTGGCGGCGCTGCTGCATGACGCGCCGGAATATGTGGTCGGCGACATGATCTCGCCGTTCAAGGCGCTGGTCGGCGGCGAATACAAGGTGGTGGAAGCGCGACTGCAGGCGGCGATCCATCTGCGCTTTGGCCTGCCGGCCGACCGCGCCGCGGGCTTGACCGACGCCATCAAGGCGGCGGACCGCATCGCAGCCTATTTCGAAGCGACGGAACTGGCCGGCTTCACCACAGTCGAGGCAGCGAAAATCTTCGGCCGGCCGCGCGGCGTGCATCGCGAGCAGCTGGCGCTGGAGCCGTGGCCGACCGCTGAAGCCGAGCAGCGCTTCCTGTCTCGGTTCGCCGCCCTGGCGGAGGCGCCCGTGTTCGTTTCGGCGTGACCGGAACGTCTCCACCCCCTACATAGACGTCCCGGCGCCTGCTTCGCCGGGCCACCCCATTCCGGCGGCCGATCGATCGGGTCCGCCGGCGAACGAGACGGCGCAAGGAGAAAAATTATGTCCCGCATTCACGTCTGCTCATTGTCCCGTATCGGCGCGACCGTGGCCCAGACGGGCGCAAGCCATCTCGTGACGCTGATCAATGCCGGCACGCCGGTCGAGCGCCCGGCGGCGATCCCGGAAGACCGCCACCTATTCCTGGCCTTCAACGACATCCTAGAGCCGATGGAGGGCATGACTCCGCCGGCCGAGGAGCATGTCGTCTCGCTGCTCGACTTCGTCGAAGGCTGGAAGCCGGAGAAGCCGATCGTCATCCACTGCTTCGCCGGCATCAGCCGCTCGACCGCCGCCGCCTTCATCACCGTCTGCGCGCTGCGCCCGGACCGCGACGAAGCCGAGATCGCCACGCTGATCCGCAGCGGCTCGCCCTCCGCGACGCCGAATCTCCGCCTCGTGCGTTTCGCCGACGAGATTCTCGGCCGCCGCGGCCGCATGGTCAGCGCGATCGAGGCGATCGGCCGGGGGCGAGACGCTTTCGAAGGCCACCCCTTCGCACTGGACCTCGATCTGGTGCGGTGATCGCACGTCGCCGGAACCCAGCTGGATGAACATCGAGTCCCTGCAATTCCCCATCACGACCGGTCGGCTGACACTTCGGCCGTTCGCGGCGGAAGATTTCAGCGCCTACGCCGCGTACCACGCGCTTCCCGAGGTCTACCGATATCTCTATGCGGCGCCACCGGCCGGCGCGGATTTGCAGAGGCAGTTCGACCGAGCGCTTTCCGCGCCGTTCCATGCGGACGGGGATGCCTTCCGGCTGGCCGTCGTGACGAATGCCGGGCACGCCGTCATCGGCGAGACCGTTCTGAAACTGGCCAGCAAGGCGGCCCTGCAGGGCGAAGTAGGGTACATCTTCAATCCCGCCTTCGCCGGAAAGGGCTATGCCACCGAAGCCGTCGCCAGCACGATCGATTTCGGTTTCTCCACCTTCGGCTTCCATCGGATCTTCGCACGGCTCGACGCCGCCAACCGCGGATCCGTGGGCGTGGTCGAGCGCCTCGGCCTGCGCCGCGAGGCGCATCTCGTGCAGAACGACCGCTTCGACGGCGAATGGGGCGACGAGTACATCTACGCCGTGCTGGCCTCGGAATGGCGCCAGAGACGGGCCACCGCGTGATCCGAGCCCGCGCCAATCGCCGCAGGGACAAGCTCCAAGAACTGTTTCAATATTTTCGTGTTGCAGCGCAGTAAGAGCTTGATCTAGCTAGATGTAGCGTCGGCAGGAGCCGGTTGCCGCGGGAGCGTGCGCAGATGACGAAATGGGTCTACACCTTCGGCGGGGGACGCGCCGAGGGTGACAGCGCGTTGAAGGAAATCCTGGGCTCCAAGGGAGCCGGCCTCGCCGAGATGAGCGCGCTCGGCCTGCCGGTACCGCCCGGCTTCACCATCTCGACCGAAATCTGCCGCCACTTCCTCGCGACCGAGAGCGCCTTTCCGCCCGAACTCGAACAGCAGGTTGCCACCGCCCTGGAGGGGATCGGCAAGGTGGCCGGCCATCGCTTCGGCGATACCGGGCATCCGCTGCTGGTATCCGTCCGTTCCGGCGCCGCCGCGTCGATGCCGGGCATGATGGATACGGTCCTCAATCTCGGCCTCAACGACGAGACGGTCGAAGGGCTGGCGCAGATCTCTGGAGATCGGCGCTTCGCCTTCGACAGCTATCGCCGCTTCATCCAGATGTATGGCGACGTGGTGCTGGGTCTCGACCACGCGGTGTTCGAGGAAAGGCTGGAAGACTACAAGCTCGAGCGTGGCTTCACGCTCGACAGCGATCTCGGCGCCGGCGACTGGCAGGCGGTCTGCGACCTGTTCAAGGCACTCGTGGCCGACGAACTGGAGATCCCCTTCCCGCAGGCGCCGCAGGAGCAGCTCTGGGGCGCGATCTCGGCCGTCATCCGTTCCTGGAACAATCCGCGCGCGAAGGCCTATCGCCGGATCAACAATCTGCCGGAGGGCGGCGGCACGGCCGTCACCGTGCAGGCGATGGTGTTCGGCAATCTCGGCGAAACGTCGGCGACCGGCGTCGCCTTCACGCGCCATCCCTCAACCGGCGAAAACATCCTCTGGGGCGAATACCTGCCGAACGCCCAGGGCGAGGACGTCGTCTCGGGCATGCGCACGCCGCAGGACCTGACCGAGGTAGCCCGCCGCGAGACAGGTTCCGAATTGCCGTCGATGGAAGCGGCCATGCCGGCGGTGTTCGCCGAATTCCGCGCCGTCTGCGCGACGCTGGAAAAGCACCACCGCGACGTGCTCGACCTCGAATTCACCATCGAGCGCGGCCGGCTCTGGATGCTGCAGGCGCGCCCCGCCAAGCGGACGATCCACGCGGCGCTGAAGACCGCCGTCGACATGGCGCATGAAGGACTGATCACCCGCGCCGAGGCGGTCGCCCGCATCGAGCCGCGCACGCTGGAGCTGCTGCTGCATCCCACGATCGATCCGGAATCGAGCGGCGATATCTTCGCGCGCGGCCTGCCGGCCTCCCCGGGCGCCGCCAGCGGCACCGTCGTCTTCACGTCGGAAGAGGCGGAGATCGCGCGCACCCAAGGGCGAAAAGTCATCCTGGTCCGCGTCGAGACCAGCCCGGAGGACGTGCACGGCATGCATGCGGCGCGCGGCATCCTGACGACGCGCGGCGGCATGACCAGCCACGCGGCCGTGGTGGCGCGTGGCATGGGCAAGCCCTGCGTCTCCGGCGCGGGCACGATCCGCGTCGATTTCCATGCCGGCACGATGTCGGCTGGCGGCCGGACGATCCAGCGCGGCGACATGATCACCATCGATGGCGGCACCGGCCAGGTGTTGCTCGGCGCCGTTCCGCTGCGCGAGCCCGAGCTTTCGGGCGCCTTCGCCGAGCTGATGGAATGGGCCGACACCTTCCGCACGCTCAAGATCCGCACCAATGTCGATACGCCGTCGGATGCCCGCGCCGCGCGCGGCTTCGGCGCCGAGGGCATCGGCCTCTGTCGCACGGAGCACATGTTCTTCGATGCGCGCCGCATCGTCGCCGTGCGCGAGATGATCCTGGCCGAGACCCGTTCCAGCCGCGCCGAGGCGCTGGCCAAGCTGCTGCCGATGCAGCGCAGCGACTTCGCCTCGCTGTTCGAGATCATGTCGGGGCTGCCGGTGACGATCCGCCTGCTCGATCCGCCGCTGCATGAATTCCTGCCGAAGGGCGAGGCGGAGATCGCCGAGCTCGCCGCTGTCATGGGGATTTCACCGGCGAAGATCCGCGCCAGCACGCATGCGCTTTCGGAGGCCAATCCGATGCTCGGCCATCGCGGCGTCCGGCTCGGCATCTCCTTCCCGGAGATCGTCGAGATGCAGGCGCGTGCCATCTTGGAGGCAGCCCTCGACGTCGCCGACCAGACCGGAACGCCGGTCGACCTCGAGATCATGGTGCCGCTGATCGCCGGCAAGCCGGAACTGGACCTGGTCAACAGCCACATACGTGCGGCAGAAGCGCTCGTGCGTAAAATTCACGGCCGCGCCCCCGCCTACCAGCTCGGCACGATGATCGAACTGCCGCGCGCGGCGCTGGCCGCCGGCGAACTGGCGAAGAGCGCCACCTTCTTCTCGTTCGGCACCAACGACCTGACGCAGACGACGTTTGGAATTTCGCGTGACGACGCCGCAACTTACCTGAACACCTATCTCGCTAAGGGCATCCTGCCGCACGATCCCTTCGCCACCATCGATCGCGAAGGCGTCGGCGAACTGATCCGGATCGCCTGCGAGCGCGGCCGGGCAACGCGGCCGGATCTCAAGCTCGGCGTCTGCGGCGAGCATGGCGGCGACCCCGCCTCGATTCATTTTTTCGCCGAAATTAACCTTGATTACGTCTCGTGTTCGCCTTTCAGGGTGCCCGTCGCCCGGCTGGCCGCCGCTCAGGCAGCCTTACAAAACAGAGACAGAGCCAATTCCGCCTCTCCCCTCCCAACGCCCCCGACAGCCCCTCCCGACCGTTAACCTCGTTTTTAGGTTAATGCCGCAGATTCCAGCCACGTGACCAGCAAAGCACACTGGTCGGTTTTGTTCCGTGCGCGTGGAGTTGCGTACCTCATGGCTGGATCCAAGCGGCGTCCGACGTCAGGAATGTCCCCCCGCGCCCATCCGGGCAACGACGCGCAATTCGTGCTGCGACGCCGGCGACCCAGGCCGACCTTCCGCCGCATCGCGCTGCTTTCCGGCATTCTGGCGAGCGGCCTCGTGGCGCTCTCCTCGACCACCGTCGCGTTCCAGGACGTCGCCAGCCTCTATGGCAAGGACCTGCCGGCCTCGCAGCGCTGGCTGGCGCGGCTGATGCCGCGGCCCTCGGGCGAAGCCTATCAGCCGGGTTCTCTTTCGGCTCCGCCGGCAGCCCGCCTCGTCGCCGGCAATGTCGTCAGCGACGGCAAGCTGATCGAGCCCGTGCTCGACATCGCCGTGCGCGGTCCTGTTTCAGCACCGGAATTCGTCCCGCCGACCGTGAACCGGACGGGCAAGCAGGACATCACCGTCGCGCAGCGCAAGGCAGAGCCGCTCCGCACAGCCGCCGCCCGCTTCAAGGCCGGCGTGCTCAAGACCGCCGATCTCGGCAGCGTCTTCAGCAGCGCCAAAGCCGTTCCGAAGATGGCCTTCCTGACCGCGCAGGACATCGCCAAGCCCGACCAGCCGCTGCAATATGCCTCGAAGTCCGATCCTGCCGGCGCCGATGCCAGGAAGGGCGAGGAAGTGGCGAAGCCGGTGGTGGCACTCGCCTCGATCGCGCCGCTGCCGCGCCGCAACGAATTGCTCGATCGCAGCGGCAAGAACGCCGAGGCCGCCGCCAAGGCGCCGGGCAGCCTGGTCGTCTCCGCCTATGCCAATCCCGAACAGGACAAGGCGCTCAGCGCGCCGTTCACCGCCCTGCTCAACCGCCCGATGGCGATCGGCAAAGATGGCAAGCCGGATCACTGGTGGGTGATGAACAAGATCCCCACCAATGCGCGCTCCGCCACCGAGCAGAAATGCCTGGCCACGGCGATCTATTTCGAGGCGCGCGGCGAATCGGTGAAGGGCGAACTGGCCGTCGCCCAGGTCGTCATCAACCGGCTGAAGAACCCGGCCTATCCGAACACGATCTGCGGTGTCGTCTACCAGAACAAGAACATGCGCAACGCCTGCCAGTTCTCCTTCGCCTGCGACGGCATCCCCGACCGCATCACCGACGCGACATCCTGGACACGCGCCCAGACCCTGGCCAAGCGCGTCCTGTTCGAAGACAATTGGTGGAATGCCGATGTCGGCTCGTCCACGCATTATCACGCCAACTATGTGAAGCCGCGCTGGGCGCGAACGATGAAGAAGATGCAGAAGGTCGGGCACCACATCTTCTACAAGACCTATGGCGGCGGCTGGATCTGACGCGGCGCGGGTGAGGCGACGGCAGAGCCTCTTGCTGCTGGCGGCTTCGCCGGGCAACCCGCGAAGGGTCCGAAGCGGCTTCGATCCCCAATAGGGTTGCGCTCTCCCCTACCCGATCTCCACCACCAGGCGGCCCCGGATCTTGCCGTCGACGATCTGCCGCGCGGCGTCGATGACGCCGTCGAAAGGGATACGCTTCGTCATGGCGGCGAGTTGAGCCCGGTCGAGGTCGCGGTCGAGCCGATCCCAGGCGGCGATGCGGACCGGCTTCGGCACATAGACCGAATCGATACCGTACAGCGTGACGCCGCGCAGGATGAACGGCGCCACCGTGGCCGGTAATTCCATGCCGCCGGCCAGACCGCAGGCCGCCACCGCGCCGTCATAGCGGATCATCGACAGCAGATTGGCCAGGGTTTGACCGCCGACGACGTCGATCGCGCCAATCCAGCGTTCGCGCGCCAGCGGCTTGCCGGGACCGTTCAGCTCCGCGCGCGGGATGATCTCGGCCGCGCCGAGCCCCTTGAGATAGTCGGTCTCCTCCGGGCGGCCCGTCGAGGCGACGACGTGATAGCCGAGGCCGGCAAGGAGCGCGACGGCAACCGAACCGACGCCCCCGGCAGCGCCGGTGACGAGCACGGGCCCGGCGGGCGGATGGATGCCGTGGCGTTCCAGCGCCATCACCGCCATCATCGCGGTATAGCCGGCCGTGCCGATCGCCATGCCTTCATCCGGCGAGAAGCCGGCGGGCAATGAAATCAGCCAGTCGCTCTTCCAGCGCGCCCGTTCGGCCCAGGCGCCCAGATGCTGTTCGCCGACGCCCCAGCCATTCAGCAGCACCCTATCTCCCGGCTTGTAGCCCGGCGCCGAGGACTGCTCGACGATGCCGACGCCGTCGACGCCCGGCACCATGGGAAAGCGGCGCACGACCGGCGCCCGGCCCGTGATCGCCAGGCCGTCCTTGTAGTTGACCGTCGAGCGCTCGATGCGCACCGTGACGTCGCCTTCCATCAGATCCGCGTCGCTAAGCGTCGCGAAGCCGACCGACTGGCCGCCGCTCGCGTCCTTCTGGATCAGGACGGCCTTGAAGTCGGGCATGGGATATCTCCTCGTTTCGGCTGCGAATACAACGCTTCCACGATCATAGGAAGTCGAGGCCGCTTCGATAAGGCTGCGGCGACATGAAACGGCCGGATCGCGCTTCAACCCTCCCCGGCCTTCTGCTTGCGCCGTGCCGGATTCCGGCGCTTCCTTGACCGGGCGGGCGCCGGGCGATTAGGGTGCGCCGCCTTCGCGTCGCATTACGCCGCGCGTCCGATTTTCTCAAGGTTTGCCGGTGTTCGAAACACTTCCTCCCCACATGCGCCCTGACCGGTCCTTCCAGGGCCTGATCCTGACGCTGCAGCGCTTCTGGGCCGATTACGGCTGCGCGATCCTGCAGCCCTATGACATGGAAGTGGGCGCCGGTACTTCGCATCCCTCGACCATGCTGCGGTCGCTCGGTCCCAAGCCGTGGAAGGCCGCCTATGTGCAGCCCTCGCGCAGGCCGAAGGACGGCCGTTATGGCGAGAACCCGAACCGGCTGCAGCACTATTACCAGTTCCAGGTGATCCTGAAGCCGAACCCGCCGAACCTGCAGGATCTCTATCTCGACTCGCTGCGCGCCATCGGCATCAACATGGCGCTGCATGACGTGCGCTTCGTCGAGGACGATTGGGAAAACCCGACGCTTGGCGCCTGGGGCCTCGGCTGGGAGTGCTGGTGCGACGGCATGGAAGTGTCGCAGTTCACCTATTTCCAGCAGGTCGCCGGCATCGAGTGCAATCCCGTCTCGGGCGAGCTGACCTACGGCCTCGAACGCCTCGCCATGTATGTGCAGGGCGTCGACAACGTCTATGACCTGAACTTCAACGGCCGCGAGGGCGACGAGAAGGTCACCTATGGCGACGTCTTCAAGCAGGCCGAGCAGGAATACTCGCGGCACAATTTTGAGTTCGCCGACACGGAAATCCTCTTCCGCCGCTTCGCCGATTGCGAACGGGAATGCCAGGCGCTGCTCGCCGCGGGCGGCATGACCATGCCGGCCTATGACCAGTGCCTCAAGGCAGGCCACGCCTTCAACCTGCTCGACGCGCGCGGCGTGATCTCGGTCACCGAACGCCAGAGCTACATCCTGCGCGTCCGCGAACTGGCCAAGGCCTGCGGCGCAGCCTGGCTGGAAACCGCAGCCGGGGGAAAAGAATAAATGCCCGATCTTCTGCTTGAACTCTTCTCGGAAGAAATCCCCGCCCGCATGCAGCGCAAGGCGGCGGAAGACCTGAAGAAGCTCGTCACCGACGCGCTCGTCGAGGCAGGCCTGCATTACGAGGGCGCCAAGGCGTTCTCGACGCCGCGCCGCCTCGCCCTGACCGTCAGCGGCATCCCGACGCATTCGGCCGCGACCCATGAGGACCGCAAGGGACCGAAGGTCGGCGCCCCCGACGCCGCGATCCAGGGCTTCCTGCGTGGCGCCGGGCTGACCTCGCTCGACCAGGCGCATATCCACTCCGATCCGAAGAAGGGCGATTTCTACGTCGCCCATATCCACAAGCCGGGCAGCGACACCAAGGACGTGCTCGCCAGCGCGATCCCCGCCATCATCCGCGCCTTCCCCTGGCCGAAATCCATGCATTGGGGCACCGGCAAGCTGCAATGGGTGCGACCGCTCCAGTCGATCGTCTGCACTTTCGGGCCGGAGACCGAAGAACCGGAAGTCATCGATTTCGAAATCGACGGCATCCGCTCGGGCAACATCACCCACGGCCACCGCTTCATCGCGCCGAGCGCGATTCCGGTGAAGCGCTTCGACGATTATGTCGACAAGCTCGACAACGCCTCCGTCATTCTCGACGCCGATCGCCGCAAGGACGTCATCCTGCATGACGCGCGCGACCGTGTATTCGCGCTCGGGCTGGAACTGGTCGAGGACGAGGGCCTGCTCGAGGAAGTCGCGGGCCTCGTCGAGTGGCCGGTGGTCCTGGTCGGCACCT
Source organism: Kaistia defluvii (assembly GCF_026343955.1). Taxonomy (GTDB): domain Bacteria; phylum Pseudomonadota; class Alphaproteobacteria; order Rhizobiales; family Kaistiaceae; genus Kaistia; species Kaistia defluvii. The sequence goes on along the minus strand of NZ_JAPKNI010000006.1, from coordinate 104,362 downwards.
TCGAGGAAGAATTCCTTTCGATTCCGCCGGAAGTCATCCGCGCCACCATCCGCGCCAACCAGAAGTGCTTCGTCGTCCGCAAGCCCGGCACGACCGAACTCGCCAACCGCTTCGTGCTGATCTCCAACATCGAGGCGATCGATGGCGGCGAGGCGATTACCGCCGGCAATGGCCGCGTCATCCGCGCCCGCCTGTCGGACGCCAAGTTCTTCTACGACACCGACCTGAAGACCCGCCTCGAGGATCGTCTGCCGAAGTTCGACCAGATCGTGTTCCACGAGAAGCTCGGCACGCAGTCGCAGCGCATCCTGCGCCTGCAGAAGCTCGCCGCCGCGATCGCGCCGCTGGTCGGCGCCGATGTCGACAAGGCAAAGCGCGCCGCCCTGCTCGCCAAGACCGACCTCGTCACCGAGGTGGTCGGCGAATTCCCGGAAGTCCAGGGCCTGATGGGGCGCTACTACGCCATCGCGCAGGGTGAGGACGATTCCGTCGCCGCGGCGATCGAGGACCACTACAAGCCGCAGGGCCCCGGCGACCGCGTGCCGACCGATCCCGTCGCGATTGCCGTGGCACTGGCCGACAAGCTCGACACGCTCACCGGCTTCTGGGCGATCGACGAAAAGCCGACCGGCAGCAAGGACCCCTATGCGCTGCGACGCGCCGCGCTCGGCGTCATCCGCATCGCGCTGTCGATCGACGCCAAACTGCCGCTCAACGTGGCGCTCGCCCACGCGATCGACGGCTATAACGACCAGACCGAGTCGGAAGCCCTGACCTCGTTCGAGAGCCGGCAGAGCCAGGTCTCCAGCGAGGATGTGGATGGCGAACAGGACCTCGACAACGCGCTGGAGAGCTTCGGCCGCCGGCTGCGCCGCGATCTCGACGCGAAGACGCCCGAGATCATCGCCGACCTGATCGCCTTCTTCGCCGATCGTCTCAAGGTCCAGCTTCGCGACCAGGGCGCCCGGCACGATCTCGTCGACGCGGTGTTCGGCCTGGGCAATCAGGACGATGTCCAGTTGATCGCCCGCCGCGTCGAGGCGCTCGGCACGTTCCTCGAAACCGAGGACGGCAAGAACCTGCTCGCCGGCTATCGTCGCGCCGCCAACATCCTCAAGGCCGAGGAGAAGAAAGGCGACAGCTTCGAGGGGGCGGTCGATGCCGCTCACCTGAAGCTTTCTGAGGAACGCGCGCTGCATATGGCGATCGCGACGGCCCGTGCCGAAGCGGAAGGCGCTGTGGCGCGGGAGGACTATGAAGGCGCCATCGCCGCGCTCGCCCGACTGCGCGCGCCGGTCGACGCCTTCTTCGAGGCCGTTCTGGTCAATGCCGAGGAGCCGGAGGTTCGCGCCAACCGGCTGCGCCTGCTGAACGCCATCCGAAGCGCCACGCTGACGGTTGCCGACTTCTCGAAAGTGAGCGGCTAATCCGCCGCAATCCGGCCAGCCCTCCCCCATCGGGAGGGCTGGCCGCGCCACGATCTCTCCTGCTGGTGGCAACTCGATCACGCTACGTCACAGCGTTTTGAGGCCGGGAATTCTTGATCCTGATCAGGAAAGAGAGATGTTTCCCGCTTGCCCTCGGCCGGGGGAACCACCCCCCGATAGAAGTACCTTCAGGTCTCATGCGGCGCGCGAGCGGCTGTGAGGTCGCTCGGGTTGCACGTCGCTGCCGATGGCATGGCTCAAGGAGCACACCATCATGGCACATCAAACCAGATATGTTGCGCTAGCTGCCGCTGCCGCACTTTCGCTCGCAGTCGCGCCAGCCTTGGCCAATAGCGGCCCTTTCGGCTCCAGTTCCGGCATGGGCAGCGTAGGTGCTGGTTCCAACTATGGGGGCGGCGCGGGCAATGGGAGCGGTTCCGCTTCCTGGGGCGGCATGAACAATGGAGGTGGATCCGGTTCCTGGGGCGGCAAGGGTCCGGACGGCAGCAACGGTGGTTCCAGCTCGGGACACGGTTCCGGATCAAACCACAGCAAATGGACTGGCAATGGCCATGGGAACCACGGCGGCGGGTCAGGACACCCACACTGGCCCGGAGGTTGGCCCGGCGGCTGGCCCGGCCATGGGCATGGCCAGCCTGAGCCAGATCCCACTCCTCCGCCGACACCAACACCGAGCCGGATTATTCGGAACCTGACGGGAGGCGGCGGCAGCAGCAGCATGCCGGACTACAATTGCTCGATCTACGGATACGCCAACGCCCCCTGGTATTGCGGAGGACCACCCCTCTACGGGCAACCGCCCCTCTATGGGGAGCCTCCGCTCTACGGACAGTAGCTTTTGTGCGAGTTGGGTAATTCCGTCTGAAGGGGCCGGGGCCGCGATGTTGTGACCCCGGTCATATTGCCGTTCCTCGGAAACAGCGATGGTGTTCCTGCCATCGACCGGGCAGACATGCACGGCGCAGGATCCCCAAAAGAGATCGCATCGGCGCGCGGACGACAGGGTGTCGAGCCGGGATTCGCGTCGTCATCGGTGGCAGCTCAAAGGAGCCCATCATGACGAAACGTCTCGCTCTCTCCATCGCCGCTTTGGCAATTGCCGGTCTGTTTGTCGCCGACCTGTCCCCCGCCATCGCCCAGACCGCCGCGCCGTCGCGCACCCCGTCCTCGTCCTCCTCCACCGTGCCGGGTGGTCCCGATGGCGGCGATGGCGGCATGCGTTCGGCAAGCTGCGGGGAATATGGCTATGCCAACATGCCGTCTCGTTGCCTGACGCAGGCGATGGCGTGCGTCTGCCCGAACGACAGCGATCCGAACTACCGGTCGCCTTCCAGCTGTGAGGGAATCACGCGAAACGCCCGGCATGCCGCCGAGCGCAAGTGCGCGAACAATACGCGCGCTGTCCGCCGCCTGTTCTAGATCCTTGCATCTCGGCCGAGAACTCGGCGGAGATGCAGGCTAGAATCGGTCGCTGGGACGATAGATGCCGGTCACCGGATCCTGAACCAGAGTCGCCATCGGCCGCTTTGCCATGGCGCGCTCTGCTTCGCGCATGCGGACCGCGACGCGTTCGCGCGACTTCATCAGGGTACGGGCCGTAATGACGCCCAGCGTCCCCAGAAGCGCCAACATCAGAACCTGCGGCATCATCCCAATCCCTTCCCTGTCGAGCCCTCGGCCCGCTCGATCCATCCGCTGAACGATACCGGGGAAACCCGGCCTGCGCCTAAAGCCCGAACCGGCTCCAATGCGCGCGTTCCTCCAGCGTCGAGACCGCACTATCCACCATATTGGCCGCAATAGCGGCAGAGGCAAGGCCGCCGGCTCCGCCGCCGCCAAACCGCGCCAACACGCCGCGCTTCGGCGCGACCAGAACCATGCGCACCTTGTCGCCGAAACGACCGCGCAAATAAGAACGGAGATCGCCGATCCGGTCGATCAGACCGAGCTCGAGCCCCCGCGTGCCCGACCAGAACGCGCCGGAGAACAGCGTCGGATCGTCGGCGAGCCGCTCGCCCCGGCGGGCGCGGACAAGATCGATGAACATGTCGTGCACGTCGCGCTGCAGCGACTTCAGATGCTGGATGTCGGTTTCTTTCTCCGGCTTGAACGGATCGAGCATCGCCTTGCTCTCTCCCGCCGTATAGACGCGCCGCTCGATGCCGATCTTCTCGATCAGCTTCTCGAAGCCGAAGCCGGCCGAGACCACGCCGATCGAGCCCACGACCGAGCTCTGGTCCACGATGATGACGTCGCCGGCAAGCGCGATCAGATAGCCGCCCGAGGCGGCCACGTCCTCGACCGCGACAACGACTTCCTTCTTGTTCTCCTCGGCCAGCGCGCGAATGCGCTTGAAGATCAGATGCGACTGCACCGGCGAACCGCCGGGCGAATTGATCAGGATCCCCACCACCGGCGCGTTCTTCATCGAAAAGGCGCGCTCCAGCTGCGGTGCGACGCCAGAGAGCGTGAGGCCTGTGCGAAATTGCGACACAGCGCCGATGACGCCCGAGAGCCGAACCACCGGCACGACAACCTCTTCCTTGCGGAAGCGGGCAGGAATAACCCTTGAGAGCGAGGTTTTGAGATCCTGGAGCACGGCGATCTGACCTTCACGAAGAATTGGTTGCGGTCTCGCCCCATTGCGGGTCGGACCAGACAGGATGGATATCGACGATCGAGGCGCCCTCGCGCAGGATCGCGGCCGGGCCGGCCAGATACGCGGAGCCGGCGCTGCCGTGCAGAACGAGGCCCGGCAGCAGGCGCATGGCCGCCCGGCTGCCCTTGGTGCCCCGGACCAGAACCCGGTTCGCGGCTTCGCCGGCTCGCGGATGCAGCGGCAGGACCGCCAGTCCCCCGAACCGGCCGTCGCAGGCGGCCAGAACCGCCGGCAGGCGGTCGGCGGGCAGGATGGCGGCCAGCGTTCCCTGCTGCCGAACGAGCGCGGCGGCGGCCCGGAACCAGTCGTCCAGCCCGCCCCGCTCCAGCACGTGGGCGCGGGCGCGAAAATCATCCGGCGAGGCTCGAACGCGGCCATGGTCGTGGAAGGGAGGATTCATCAGTGCATGGTCAAAACTCTCCGGCGACAGCGCCGCGGCCTGGCGGGCGCTGCCAGCAAGAAGATCGACGCCAACAACCTCGACGCGATCCGCAAAGCCGGCATTGGCCGGCCGCGTCAGCGCCTGCTCCGCGCAGGCCACGAGTTCCGCCTCGCGTTCCGCCAGCACCAGGCGGGCGTGATCGGCGCGCGCCGCAAGCGACAGCCCGGCAACCCCCGCCCCGGCGCCCATGTCGATGACACGTCCACGCAGGGATGGCCCCATCGCGGCGGCGAGGAACACGGCGTCGAGCCCGGAGCGGTGATGACCACGCGCCGGCTGGATCGCCTCCACCCGGCCACCCAAGAAGGCGTCGACCGTCGTCTCGAGCGGCACGTCGAGCATCGCCTACCGTTCCTCCGGCAGTTCGCCACCGACACCGGCGTCGGTCAGCAACTGGCGCGCATCCGCCATCTCCTCGGCGAGGACGAGGACGCGGCGCGGCAGCACGCCGAGCGAGCCTTCCATGACGCTCATGTTCTGGTCGACGACCATGTGTTCGATGCCGGCATCCCGGAGCAGGGCTTCGACGAAGGAAATCATGACGATGTCGTTGGTACGGATGAGTTCTTCCATGTCCCCTCAGGGGTTGTCGACGGCCCTATACCGTCTTCACAAGCCTAAGGCCGGCCGGGCCTGGCAGCAATGCGGCGTCGATCGCGGCAACGTCCGTCCTGCGTTGCAGCAGGAAAAGCCGCGAACCGCGACTTGGTTGCCTCCGTGAGCCATCGTGTCACTTGTTCCGATCCCGCTCGCCCCCTATTGTCCCCGGCGAAACAGAGGCGAACCGGGAGCGTTGCCCGTGGGATTGGTAGTTCCGCTCGACGAGAGCAAGAAGAAGGGCGCAGCCCGGATCGAGCCTCTCGTCGCGCTAGTATCGGCCGACATGGATCTGGTGAACCAGATCATCCTGTCCAAGGCCGGATCTGATGTGGAGATGATCCCCGAGGTCGCCCAGCATCTCATTTCCTCCGGCGGCAAGCGCCTGCGCCCGATGCTGACGCTCGCGGCCGCGCGCATGTCCGGCTATCACGGCGATGCGCATGTGAAGCTCGCGGCGAGCGTCGAGTTCATGCACACGGCCACGCTGCTGCATGACGACGTCGTCGACGAGAGCGAGATGCGGCGTGGCAAGCAGACGGCGCGGATGGTCTGGGGCAACCAGGCCAGCGTCCTGGTCGGCGACTTCCTCCTGGGCCAGGCTTTCCGCATGATGGTCGAGGTCGGCTCGCTGGACGCGCTCGACGTCCTTTCGGCTGCCGCCACCGTGATCGCCGAGGGCGAGGTGATGCAGCTTTCGGCCGCCAAGAACATGGCGACCACCGAGGACGAGTATCTGGCCGTCATCAAGGCCAAGACGGCGGCGCTGTTCTCGGCCGCCGCCGAAGTCGGACCGATCATCGCCGACAAGGGCCGCGATGCCCGCGCCGCGTTCCGATCCTATGGCACCAATCTCGGCCTCGCCTTCCAGCTGATCGACGATGCACTCGACTATGGCGGCAACTCTGCCGATCTCGGCAAGAATGTCGGCGACGACTTCCACGAGGGAAAGATCACCCTGCCGGTCGTGCTGGCCTACCGGCGCGGCTCGGAAGCCGAGCGCGCCTTCTGGCAGCGCACGCTGGAGAATGGCGACATCCAGGACGGCGACCTGGAAAAGGCGATCGCGCTGCTTCGCTCGCACAAGACCATCGACGAGACCATCGAGCGCGCCCGCCATTTCGGCTCGGTCGCGCGCGATGCGCTGGCCACCTTCCCGGACAGCGGCTGGAAGTCATCGCTGCTGGAAGTCATCGACTTCTGCATCGAGCGGGCGCACTGACGAACGTGGCGGCTGAACGCATGGCGCCCCGGCGGCCATGAGTTCATTCGCCACGGGTTGCGGGGTGGTCGCAAAAGCGCCATCCTCTTTGGCCAGCCTCGGGATCGAGGTTCTATACCAACACTCGGTATCAGACAGGATTTCGATGCGTCGCACGCTGCCTTCCCTTGTCCGCCCGCTGCGTTCCGCGGCCATCTGTCTTGCGCTGCTCGCCAGCACCAGCCTTCTGGCCGGCGCGGCGGCGCGGGCCGAGACGTCCGTGTCCGAACTGCTCGACGACGCGATGCCCACACTGACGGGCAGCTATCTGGCCGCTTTGAGCGCCATCTCCGCCCAGGACTACGATTCGGCGACCGCGCTGTTCGAGGAGGCGCTGAGCCAGGATCCGGACAATCCGATCCTGATGGAGCGGACCTTCACGCTGCTGATCGCCAATGGTCACATCGACCGGGCCATTCCGCTGGCCGAACGGCTGGTCGAGCTGAATCCCGAGATGCGGATGGGCCAGATGGTCCTCGGCGTGAAGGCGCTCAAGTCGAAGAAATTCGCCGAAGCCAGCAAGCATCTCGGCAAGAGCGATCGCGGCCCTCTCGCCAACATCTCGTCCGGCCTGCTTTCTGCCTGGGCGGCGCAGGGCCAGGGCGAGACCGACGCGGCGCTCAAGATCGTCGAGACGCTGCAGGGCCCCGAATGGTATTCGGTGTTCAAGAATTTCAACATCGCGCTGATCAACGAGAATGCCGGCCGCACGGACGCGGCGGTGAAGGCGATCACCACGGCCTATGAGGCCGAGGGCGGCTCGCTGCGTGTCACGGAAGCCTATGCCAGAATCCTGGCGCGAGCTGGCAAGCTCGATCAGGCGAAGCAGGCGCTCGACAGTTTCACCCAGAACAGCGTCGGCCACCCGCTGGTCGCCGCCCTTCAAAAGGACCTCGCTGCCGGCAGAAAGCCTGCCCCGATGGTTCGCAACGCCCAGGAAGGCGCCGGCGAAGTCCTCTACGGTCTCGGCTCGGCGATCGGCAGCGAGAATGGCGGCGCCGACCTCGCGACGATCTATCTCCGGCTGGCAAACTACCTGCAACCGACCAACGAACTCGTGATCATGTCGCTCGGCGACCTGACGCAGAACGCGCAGCGCTTCGAGCGTTCGATCCCGATCTTCGACAAGGTTCCGAAGACCTCGCCGCTGCGGCGCAATGCCGATCTTCAGGTTGCCCTCAGCCTGGACGCCGCCGGCAAGCCGGACCAGGCCATCAAACGCCTCAAGAGCCTGATCGCCGCGAACCCGCGCGACATCGACGCCCTGACCACGCTGGCGACGATCAACCGCACCGCCAAGCGCTATGACGAGGCAGCCAAGCTCTATACCCGGGCGATCGATGCGATCACCGAGGATAATCCCCGCAACTGGCTGATCTACTATTTCCGCGGCATCGCCTATGAGCGCGCGCAGCAGTGGGCGAAGGCCGAGGCCGATTTCCTCAAGGCGCTGGAAATCACCCCGGAAGAGCCGCAGGTGCTGAACTATCTCGGCTATAGCTGGATCGATCGCGGCCTCAATCTCGACCGCGCCACCGACATGATCAAGAAGGCGGTCGAGTTGCGCCCGAATGACGGCTACATCGTCGATAGCCTGGGCTGGGCCTATTACAAGCAGAACAAGTTCGAGGAGGCGGTCGCCCAGCTCGAGCGCGCCATCACGATCAAGGCCGACGACGCCACCATCAACGACCATCTCGGCGACGCCTACTGGAAGGTCGGGCGCAAGCTCGAAGCGACGTTCCAGTGGGCGCATGCGCGCGACCTGAACCCCGAGCCGACCGACAAGGCGCGTATCCTCGCCAAGCTGGCCAAGGGGCTCGACAAGGTCGAGGCAGAAGAGAAGGCTGCGATTGACAAGAGCGACGCAGCCAAAGGTGAGGCTGGCAAGTCCGAGCCAGCCAAGGCGGATTCCGCCTCCGGCAAGGCCGCTTCGCCGCACGCCGAGGGTCCGAGCCGGATCACCATCAGCGCCGGCGACAGCCTGTGGAAGATCGCGCTCAAGGTCTATGGCGACGGCGAGCTCTACAGCCGGCTGATCGATGCCAATCGTGACAAGCTGCCCAACCCGAACGTCATCGTTCCGGGCCTCGTCATCGACATTCCGCAGTTCGACACGGCGCAGTGACGGCAGACGACTGGAGCGGCGCCGAGCCGGGCTCCGTGCTCGGATCGGCCTTCGCCCCGGCGAAGGTCAATCTCGCTTTGCACGTCATCGGCCGGCGCGCCGATGGCTATCATCGGCTCGACAGCCTCGTCGCGTTCGCGGCGATCGGCGACACCATCGAGGCGATCGCCGACCCAGCCGCCCCGGAGCCCTCCCTTGCCATCCTGGGGCCGTTCGCGGCGGGGCTCGCGATCGGGCCGGACAATCTGGTTCTGCGCGCCGCGCGCGCCCATGCCGCGGCCGGCGGCCGGATCGGCGGCCTCGCCCTGCGCCTCACCAAGCGGCTACCCGTCGCATCCGGGATCGGCGGCGGATCGGCCGATGCGGCGGCGACGCTCCGCCTGCTGGGCGCGATAGCTCCCCTCCCCGACGCACGCGCCAGCGAGCTTGCGGCGCTGGCGGCATCGCTTGGCGCCGACGTGCCGATGTGCCTGCTCTCCACGCCCGCTCGCGCCAGCGGCATTGGCGAGATCCTCGAGCCGGTGTCCGGCCTGCCCGCCCTGCCGATGCTGCTGGTGAACCCCGGCGTCGCCGTGTCCACGCCGACCGTCTTCAAGCGGCTCGAGCGGGCCGACAATCCGGCGCTTCCGCCTATTCCCTCCGCCTTCGCCGATAGTGCCGCAGTGGCCGCATGGCTCCGCGCGACGCGCAATGACCTCGAGGCCCCGGCCATCACCGCCCTGCCGCCGATCGCCGATGTGATCGCCAGGGTCGATGCCGAGCCAGGATGTCTGCTGGCGCGAATGTCCGGGTCCGGCGCCACCGTGTTCGGACTTTTCCCCGATATGGCTAGCGTGGACCGGGCCGCCGCGCGGATCCGCGTCGGTCATCCCGGATGGTGGGTCGTCCCGACCCGCACGCAAGCTTCCTAGCCGCCACTTTCCTCGCCCCCCGGCGCGGGCTATGTCTGGTCCCGAGACATGCGACCGAGGATCCAGCCATGGCCACCCCCGACGAGAGCCTCCCCTTCATTGCGGTCCGCTTCGCCGTGCTGACTGTCTCGGACACGCGCTCGCTGGAGGACGACAAGTCCGGCCGGATCCTGGCCGACCGGATCGTCGGCGCCGGCCATATCCTGGCCGAGCGGGCGATCGTTCCCGACGATGTAGACGAGATACGAACCATCGTCACCTGCTGGATCCAGGACCCCGAGATCGACGTGATCCTCACGACGGGTGGAACCGGCTTCACCGGCCGAGACGTGACGCCGGACGCCGTGGAGCCCTTGTTCGAGAAGCGGATGGACGGCTTTTCCGCGGTCTTTCACCGGATCAGCTACGACAAGATCGGCACGTCGACGATCCAGTCCCGCGCTACGGCCGGCGTCGCCAACTCGACCTTCATCTTCGCCATTCCGGGATCGCCCGGCGCCTGCAAGGATGCCTGGGACGGGATCATCCGCGTGCAATTCGACTATCGCAGCCGGCCCTGCAATTTCGTCGAGATCATGCCGCGTCTGGATGAACACCTGAAGCGCGGCAAGCTGAAGGGCTGATCAGGCAACCGCCGCGCTCGACACGGCACGGGCACGAAGGAAGGACAGCCGGGCACGACCGATGCGGCGCGCGAGATCGCCATCGACATTGCCGGGCCGGGCCCGATGCCCGCCGACCGTGCGGTAGAGGCTGGCCGAGACCAGCAGGCCCTCCATGCGCGACGGCGACGCAAACAGGCGCGAGCGGACCGATGCGCGGACTTCCGCCCACCGGGCCCGCCAGCCGAAACCGGCATTGGCGTGGCGGAACGAGGCGGCACGATTGGCCCCCGCCCCTGACATCGCAAGCCGATCGATGAAGTCGCGCGCCTCGCGCTGCCAGCCGGGCTCCAGCATCACATCGGGCGACAGGAACAGCAGCCAGTCGGAGCGCGCCTTGGCGGCGCCCGCCGCGAGGTCGGCGCCGCGATCGCCGGTACCCACGAGGATCTTGCAGCCGGCCGCATCCGCGACCGCCAGCGTATCATCCGTCGAGCGCGCATCGACCACGATCACTTCGCGCACCATGCCGTCAGCCGCAGCCGGGACCAGTGCCGCCAGCGCGTGCGCCAACGCCATTTCATCGTTGTGAGTGGAAAGGATCACGCTGATCATCATTTCGATCTTAGACCGAGTTTTTTGCGACTGCGAGACGAATCCGCCGAGACGTTGCGTCGCAATGCAGCTTGTTCTTGTTTTGTTCTTTCGTTGGGCGTATGCATCGTTGCATGTCGCTCGCCCGCTCCCTTCCCCCGCATCTCGACCCGCTGCTCCTGCCGGCGGACCCAACCCATGCCGCGCCGATCGATCCTGACCGTCGACGCGGACGGGGCGCCCAGAGCAACAGCTCTGGGCGCTTTGAGAAGTTCCAGTCAATCCCATTCGACGATGGCTGGCAGACGCTGGATGAACTGCCGCCGTTCAAGACGGAAGTGATGCCGGAGAAGGCGAAGACGATCATCACGCGCAACGATTCGCCGGATCTCGCCTTCGACCGGTCGATCAATCCCTATCGCGGCTGCGAGCATGGCTGCTCCTACTGCTTTGCCCGGCCGACCCACGCCTATATGGGCCTGTCGCCCGGGCTCGATTTCGAATCGAAGCTTTTCTACAAGCCGGACGCCGCCAAGCTGCTGGAGAAGGAGCTTTGCGCCCCCGGCTACAAGCCGCGCACGATCGCCATCGGCACCAATACCGATCCGTATCAGCCAATCGAGCGGCAGCACCGGATGATGCGCGACATCCTCGAGGTGCTGGACCACTTCAACCATCCCGTCGGCATCGTGACGAAGTCGGCGCTGGTGCTGCGCGACGCCGACATTCTCGGGCGGATGGCGGAGCGCGGCTTGGCCAAGGTGGCGCTGTCGATCACGACGCTCGACCGCCAGCTGGCGCGCACGATGGAGCCGCGGGCGGCCACGCCCGGTCGCCGTCTGGACGCGTTGCGCGGCCTGGCGGATGCCGGCGTTCCGGTCGGCGTCCTGGTCGCCCCGGTCATTCCAGCCCTCAATGACTCGGAGATCGAACGCATTCTCGACGCAGCCGTCGCCGCCGGAGCGACGGAGGCCGGCTACGTGATCCTGCGCCTGCCGCTCGAGGTAAGCGAGATCTTCAAGGAATGGCTGCTGCGCCACTATCCCGACCGCTTCCGCCATGTCCTTTCGGTCCTGCGCTCGATGCGCGGCGGCAAGGACTACGATTCGGAGTTCGGCAAGCGGCAGAAGGGCGAAGGCCCCTATGCCTGGCAGATCGGCCGCCGCTTCGAGATCGCGGCGCAGCGCCTGGGGCTGAACCGGCGCCACCTGAAGCTTCGCACGGACCTGTTTTCCCCACCTCGCGAGGCCCCGGCGCAGCTCAGCCTGTTCTAGTCACGGCGCTCTCCGACGCCATCTGTGGTAACAAGGGCGATCTGGCGCGCTGGCGGCAGGCGCCCGGCGCCGTTGTCCATCGGCCGCCCTCATGCGACGATCGGAGTTAGAATTGGCAGAACAACTTCCTGGGGCGACGCAGAAGCTCGCTCTGCTGATCGATGCCGACAATGTCCGGGCCGACTTCCTTCCGATCATCATTCGCGAGGCCTCGACCATCGGCCGGGTCGTCATCCGCCGCGTCTATGGCCACTTCGCCTCCAGCGCGATGAACCAGTGGCAACCACTGCTGCATTCGCATGCGCTGACGCCGGTCCATGTGCCGCCGGCCGCCGTCGGCAAGAACGCGACCGACATGAAGCTCGCCATCGAGGCGATGGACATGCTGCACGAGAAGGGGCTGGACGGCTTCTGCATCGCGTCCAGCGACAGCGATTTCACCACTCTTGCCAGCCGGATCCGCGAGGATGGCCTCGTCGTCTACGGCTTCGGCGAGCAGAAATCGACCAAGCCCTATGTCGCCGCCTGCGATCGCTTCTTCTATTGCGACCTGCTTCTGGCCGAGGAGCGCCAGGAGAAGAATGACGGCCCTGCGGCCAAGGCGGCCAAGGAACCGGCCAAGTCGACGCCGCGATTGCCGCGCGACGAGATCTTCGCCGCGATCGAGGATGTTTCGGGCGACGATGGCTGGGCGCATCTGGGTCCCGTCGGTCAGATCCTGTTCAAGCGGATGCCGGATTTCGATCCGCGCAACTACGGCTTCCGCAAACTGGTCGACCTGATGGAAACGGTTGCCGGCGTCGAAGTGCGGCGCGTCGACCTCGAAGCAGGCGGCCGTGCCGTGATGATCCGGCTCAAGGTAAAATAGCGCCGACGCGGGTTTGACAGGTCGGCGATGCGCGCCCCAGCCTTCCGATGCCATTGCGGCGCGCTACTTTGCTGACTAACATACTCACAATTGCATTCTTCTTGTGGGGGCGACCGTGCTCAAGTCCACGACCACCGATCTCGACTATCTGGTCAGCCACATCGCCCAGGCGGTCCGCGCGGCCGAGGCGTTCGAAGATCCGTTCTACCATCTGGTGCTCGACGGCATCTTTCCGGCCGATGTATATGCCGAGATGCAGGAACTGATGCCGTCGGCCGGGCATTTCCGCGCGCTCGCCGGTCGGGGCAACGTCAACATCCGCGACGACGGCAGCGCCACGCGCGTCAAGGTCGACCTGTTTCCGGAGTATCTGCGCCATCTCGAAGGGCGCCGGAAGGTTCTATGGAACCTGGTGGGGGCCGCGCTCTGCTCGGTTCCGGTGCGGGACGCCTTTGTCGAGCGGCTGGAGCCCGGCCTCAAGCGCCGGTTCGGCAGCGCCTATAGACCGTCGGATTTCTTCCCGATCCCGATGCTCACGCGCGATACGTCGGGCTACCGCATCAAGGAGCACACGGATACGCGCTGGAAGGGAATCACCGTCCAGATGTACCTCCCGCGCGACGAATCTCTGAATGGCGTCGGTACGGTGTTTTCCTCCCGCGAACCCGAGGGTGGTTTCACCCGGGTGAAGCAGATGGAGTTCATTCCGAACCACGGCTATGCCTTCGCGGTCGGCGACAATACGTGGCATTCGGTCGATCCCACCGGGGTGCTGCCGACTTCGCGCGACAGCATCCTGCATACCTATTTCGTCGACCAGACCGCCTTCGAGAAGGCGCGCAATCGCGGCAAGCGGGTCGGCAATTTCATCAAGAACGAGTTCCGCCAGCTGGTTGGCTGAATTCGTCCCATAGCGGCGCAGGCTTGCATTCGAAGGCGCCGGGGCAACCCGGCGCCTCTTTTCATTCGACCCTGACGCATCCCCCCGTCTGGCTCGGTGCCGGCCACGCTTGCATTCAACCCCAGCGTCGGGGATTTTGCCGAAATGGCACGCGCATCCGAATCACAGCTTCTGTTCGAACTTCCGCCGGTCCCAACCGACGCGATCGAACGACGCCTGCGCCGGGCCGGGCACAAGGCCATCGCCGGCGTCGATGAGGTCGGGCGTGGCCCGCTCGCCGGGCCGGTGGTGGCGGCCGCGGTCATCCTCGATCCCAGGCGGATTCCGGACGGGCTGAATGATTCGAAGAAGCTGACACCCGCGGCGCGCGAAGCGCTTTTCGAGCAGATCATGGCCACGGCGCATGTCTCCGTGGTCGCGGCCTCCGTGCTCCGCATCGATACGACCAACATCCGCCAGGCAACGCTCTGGGCGATGGCCCGCGCGGTAAATGGCCTGTCGCATGTCGCCGATCACGTCATCGTCGACGGCATTGATGTGCCGCCCGGCCTCTCTTGCCGCGGTGAGGCATTCGTCAAGGGCGACGGCCGCTCCGTGTCGATCGCGGCCGCCTCGATCGTCGCCAAGGTCTCGCGCGACCGGATGATGATCCGCGCGGCCGCGCATTATCCCGATTACGGTTTCGAGCGCCATGTCGGCTACGGCACGGCGGTTCACCTCGCCGCGCTGGCCAGGCTGGGCGCCTGCCCGCTGCACCGCACCAGCTTCGCGCCGGTGCGCGCCGCGCTCGCAAACGAAAACGCCGCCGGCAGAGCCGACGGCGTTGACTGTCTCAACGAGGAAGTCCTCGTCTAGTTCAGGCGGTTCTTCACGTCGGCGATCGACGAGGCAACCATATCGGCGCCGGCCGCGCCCTTGAGCTTGGCCGACAGGATCTTCTCGGCGGCCGCAATCGCGACATCGGCAGAAAGCGCCTTCACTTCCTGCAGAGCCTGATGCTCGGCCTGGGTGATCTTGTCCTCGGCCATCTTGGTGCGGCGCGTGACGTAATCTTCCATCTGGACCTTCGCCTCATCGGCCAGCGCCGCGGCTTCGCGACGGGCCTTCTCGACGATGGTCTGAGCCTCGGCCTCGGCCTCGCGCGCCCGCTTCTGGTAGTCGGCGAGCAGAGCCGCCGCTTCCTCACGGAGACGCTTGGCGTCGTCCAGGTCCTTGGCAATGCTCTCGGACCGCTTGTCGAGCGCCTTGCCGATGCTCGTGTGCACGCCGACGAAAGCCAGCAGCACGAAGAAAAGGATCAGGCCGACAAGGGCGAAAAAGGAAGCATCGATATGCATGGTCCTGCCCCTTACTTCGACGACACGGAAGAGACGGCGGCTGCCACCTCGTCCGAGCTCGGCTGCTGGCCCGAAAGCGCCGCGACAACGGCAGCGGCGGTTTCCTCGGCGATCGCACCGACGTCACCAAGAGCCTTGGCCTTGATCTCGCCGATCCGCGCTTCGGCTTCCTCGAGCTTCGCGCTGAGCGAGGACTCGATATCGGCACGCTGCTTGACGGCGGCGGCCTTCGCCTCGTCCGTGCCGGCCTGCGCGATGGCGTGGGCAGCCGTGCGGGCGTCAGCCAGCGCCTTCTCGTAGGTGCCAAGTGCCTTGTCGGACTCGACACGAAGGCGCTGGGCTTCTTCCATGTCGCCCGAGATCCGCGCTGCGCGGCCCTCGACGATGGTGCTGAGCCGCGGCACCAGGAAGCGCTTCATCAGCAGATAGAGCAGGCCGAAGAAGATCACATACCAAAGGATCTGCGACGGGTACTTCTGCGTGTCGAAGGGTGGGAACGGCGCCTTCACCCCTGCCTCGTGCCCGACCTCGGTATGTGTCTCAGTCGGCGCCGGCGGAACGACGGCAGGCGCCGGCGCGGGCGCGGCGTCCTGTGCGTGGGCAGGCGAGATGAACCAAGTCATCGAAGACCCCAGATCGTAAACTAAAACACATGCGACGGCACGAGGCCGCCGCATGAGGCTTCACCCGGCCGCCCGAAGACGGCCTGACGGGATCAGACCACGAAGAGCAGGAGCAGAGCGACGAGCAGCGAGAAGATGCCGAGCGCTTCCGTCACGGCGAAGCCGAGGATGAGGCGACCGAACTGGCCGTCAGCAGCCGACGGATTGCGCAGCGCGCCCGTCAGGTAGCTCGAGAAGATGTTGCCGAGGGCGAGAGCCGTTCCGGCCATGCCGAAGCAGGCAAGACCAGCACCGATGAACTTTGCAGCTTCCGCTTCCATTTTATGCTCCTTGAAGTCGTAATTTCGGGTTGGAAGAACGTGTACCTTCGCCGACCTGCTGATCAATGCCCGGGATGGAGGGCGTCGTTCAGATACATGCAGGTAAGGACCGTGAAGATGTAGGCCTGGAGGAATGCCACCAGGAATTCGAGTGCCGTCAGGCCGACCGTCATGACCAGCGGCAGGATCGCGCCGCCGACGCCAATGGCGCCGAGCGAGGCCATGCTGGCAACGAAACCGGCAAAGACTTTGAGCGTGATGTGACCGGCAAGCATGTTGCCGAAGAGACGAACCGAGAGGCTGATCGGGCGGGACAGGAACGAGATGACCTCGATCGCCGACACCAGCGGCACCACCGCCATCGGAACGCCATGCGGCACGAACAGGCCGAGGAAGCCGAAGCCATGGCGCATGAAGCCATAGACAACCACGGTCAGCATGACCGTCATCGCCAGGGCGAAGGTCACGATGATCTGGCTGGTCGCCGTCATGAAATAGGGGAACATTCCGAAGAAGTTCGCCACCAGGATGAACATGAACAGCGAGAACACGAGAGGGAAGAACCGCATCCCCTCCTTGCCAGCGCTCGATCGGAGCGTGCTGGCAACGAATTCATAGGCCATTTCGGCGACCGACTGCAGCCGCCCCGGGACCAGGCTCGCCTTCGACGTGGCGAGCAGGAGGAAACCCGTCACGATGGCGACCGTCGCCCCCATGGCGAAGGCGGAGTTGGTGAAATGGAATTCCATTCCGCCGAACTGGCCGAGCGGGAAATATTCCTGAATGTGAAACTGATGGATCGGATCGTTAGCCACCGAGCCCGCCTTCTTCGCCTGAGTCTGATCGCGGCCAGTGCCGCGACCCTATGGATACCTACTTCTTCTTAGCCCGGCTCGACACCTGCCGGGCTTCCGGCGGCGCAACCTTGCCGACCGCGCGCAAGACGTTCAGGACGCCCGCGACGAACCCAAGCAGCAAGAGCACGATCATCCCCCAGGGGGACGTACCAAGCCAGCGGTCGAACAACCAGCCAAGTCCGGCACCGACCAGCACGCCCGAGACGAACTCTCCAACGATCCGAAACGCCAGGCGCATGCCCTGCGCATTGACTTCGTTCGATGGCTGAGCCCGTTCGGCTGCCTTCGCTTCCTCAGAGGCCTTATCCAGCTTCTGACTCAGCGCCCGCAGCCTCGCCGACAGCGCGGCTTCGTCCTCGGCCATCCGCCTGATCTTCTCTTCGTCACTCGGCGAACCCGTGTCGCTCATCGCGTCATCCTTGCCAAGTACCGAGAAAGCCTCACAAAGCTTATTACCGCCCCGAAACCGCGCGCACCATAGTGACGCCTCCTACCCGTGTCAAGAAGCCGGAACCTATTCGTAAGATATTGATTTCATTGACATTAATCAAATCGTCGCTGAGACGTTTTCACGGAATCAGCGAATCCCTGACGGGCGGTACGTTCACAGCGCCCCAGCATCGTGCGACAAGACGACCATGAGCGACAACACCAACCCCAAGGTCAACCGCGGGCCGCGATCGATCGGCGCGCTGATCGGCAGCGTGATAGCCCCGGTCTGCGCCAAGCGCGGCTTCGCCACGGCCGACCTGATCTCGTCCTGGGCCGACATTGTCGGTCCGCGCTACGCCACGACCACAATGCCGGAAAAGATCACCTGGCCGCGGCGCGACCAGGCCAAGGCGCCGGCCGGCGCGACGCTGGTCATCCGGGTCGATTCGGGCATGGCGATCTATCTGCAGCACGAGACCGGCGTGATTCTCGACCGGATCAACGGCTTTCTCGGTTTCGGAGCCGTGTCGCAGCTCAAGATCGTGCAGGGCGTCGTCGCGACACCGCGCAAGGCCACGGTGGCGCCCGCCCCGCTTTCCAAAGCCGATGAAGCCCGCGTCGTCGACACCGTTGCCTCGGTGGAGAGCGAGGGATTGCGCCAGGCGCTCGAGCGCCTGGGTCGCGGCGTCTATGGCGCCTCCCGGCGGTCCTGAGCCGCGCGGGCAAGGGCCGGCGTGTTCAACTTAACGAGAAACGCCACATTTGATGTGGTAGGTTTCCCGCCAAGCGTGTCATTCGTTCCGCTGTCCGGACGCCATTGCAGCGCCGGGGCAAAAGGAGATGCAGGATCTTGAAGTTCAATCGCAGACAGTTTCTCGGCCAGGCTGGTGTCGGCGTTCTCGCCATCGGCGCCGTTTCGATGCTGCCGGCTTCGGCCCAGGCCGCGGACACGGTCGACCTCGCAGCGTTGCTGAAGCCGGGCCCGCTTGGCGACAACATGATGGGCGATCCCAAGGCTCCCATCACGGTCGTCGAGTACATGTCGCTGACCTGCTCGCACTGCAAGCATTTCCACGACACGACCTGGAAGCCCTTCAAGGAAAAGTACATCGACACGGGCAAGGTCCACTTCATCATGCGGGATTTCCCGCTCGATCCGCTGGCCACCGCCGCGATCATGCTGGCGCATTCCGCCCCCAACGATAACTTCTTCCCGATGGTCGACCTGCTGTTCGACCAGCAGGAGAAGTGGGCTTTCGTCGAGAACCCGGTTCCCGCCCTGCTCGACCTCGCCAAGCAGGTCGGCTTCACGCAAGAGACCTTCGAGCTCACCCTGAAGAACCAGGCCCTGCTCGATGCGGTGAACGCGGTCAAGGAACGCGGTGCGAACGAGTTCGGCGTCAATTCTACCCCGACCTTCTTCATCAACGGGTCCAGGCATCCGGGTGCTCTCTCGATCGAGGAAATGGACAAGCTGCTGGCCGGCTGACCGGCGGCACCGGACCGTATCCGGTCTCGCGAGGGCGCGCTGGCGCCCTTGCGAGCCTTCCTTTCTGTCTGTCCCGACGATCGGCCCTCTCGACCCTGGGAGGGCTTTTGCTATGCAGTTGTTCCGCTTGCCGTCCCTCCGCTCGCAGCCCCTCCCCTCCAGGCCCGGTACCGCGTCATGAAATTCACGCGGCTCCGCGTCCACGGCTTCAAGTCCTTTGTCGAAGGCACCGATTTCCTGATCGAGCCGGGGCTGACCGGCGTGGTCGGCCCGAACGGCTGTGGAAAATCCAATCTCGTCGAAGCGCTACGCTGGGTGATGGGCGAGAGCTCGTACAAGAACATGCGCGCGTCCGGCATGGACGACGTCATCTTCGCCGGCAGCGGCAAGCGCCCGGCGCGCAACACCGCCGAAGTTACGCTCGTCGTAGACAATCAGGACCGGATGGCGCCGGCCGCCTTCAACGATGCCGACATCCTGGAAGTGACGCGTCGGATCGAGCGCGAATCGGGCTCGGTCTACAAGATCAACGGCAAGGACGTCCGCGCCCGCGACGTGCAGCTGCTGTTCGCCGACGCCTCGACCGGCGCCCGCTCTCCGGCCATGGTGGGCCAGGGCCGCATCGGCGAGCTGATCTCGGCCAAGCCGCAGGCACGCCGCGCGGTGCTCGAAGAGGCGGCCGGCATTTCCGGGCTCTATTCCCGCCGCAACGAGGCCGAGCTTCGCCTGCGCGCCGCCGAGCAGAACCTGGAGCGGCTGGAAGACGTGCTCTCCGAGCTCGAGAACCAACTCGAGGCGTTGAAGCGCCAGGCGCGGCAGGCCAACCGCTACCGCAACCTTTCCGCCGATATCCGCAAGACGGAAGCGACCGTCCTTTACCTGCGCATGCTCGCCGCCGCCGTGCAGATGCGCGACGCGGAAACGGCGCTGCAGGCGGCGGGCGAAACCGTGGTGGCCCGCAGCGAGGCGCAGGCTCGCGCGGCCCGCGACCAGGCCGTCGCCGCCAGCAAGCTGCCGGCGCTGCGCGAGGCAGAGGCCGGATCCGCGGCGGCGCTGCAGCGCCTGACACTCGCCCGCGACGCGCTCGACGCCGACGAAAAGCGGATGAAGGAGCGGCTGGTCGACCTCGATCGCCGCCTCGCCCAGCTCAACGAGGACATTCTTCGCGAAGAGCGCATGGTGCGGGAGAACGCGGATATCCTGGCCCGGCTGGACGCGGAGGAGCAGACGCTCCGGGCCGAGGACGCCGAGGCTGTCGGCAAGCAGGCTTCGGCCAACGAGGCGCGCGGCCTCGCCGAGGCCCGGCTCGCCGAGACGGAGCGCAAGCTCGCCGAGGCGACCGCCGCCCATGCCGCGATCGCGGCGCGAAAATCCGAACTGGAGCGCGCGCATCGCGAGACCGGCGAGCGCACCGCCCGCGCCCGCAACCAGCTTGCGGAAGTCGACCGGGAACTGACGGCGCTGGTCAGCCAGATCGCCGCCTTGCCGGGCGTCGTCCCGGCGCAGGCAGCCGTCGCCGCCGGCGAGGCCGCCGTCGCGGAGGCCGACGCCCAGGCCCAGGCGGCCGAGCGCCTGACGGCGCAGGCCCGCGACAGCGAGACCGCCGCCCGTGCGCCGCTGGCGGAAGCCGAGCGCGCGCTTTCGGGCATCGAGACGGAAGCGCGAACGCTGGCCAAGATATTGGGATCCGGGGCGCCGGCCGGCAAGCGCCCGCCCCTGCTCGACACGCTCTCCGTCGCCAAGGGTTTCGAGGCGGCGCTGGCGGCCGCCTTCGGCGATGCGCTGGACGCTTCGGACGACCTCGCCATGGTCGCGCACTGGCGCGATGTCGCGGCGCTGGGCGACGACCCCGCCCTCCCCGCCGGCGCGCAGCAGCTTGCCGCCAAGGTCAAGGCGCCCGACGTGCTGGCCCGCGCGCTGGCCCAGACCGGGCTGGTCGCCCGCGCCGATGGCCCGGCGCTGCAGAAATCGTTGAAGACCGGCCAGCTTCTTGTTTCCCGCGAGGGCGATCTCTGGCGCTGGGACGGCTATGTCGCCACCGCCGAGGCGCCGACGGCCGCCGCCATGCGCCTCGCCAACCGCAACCGTCTGGCCGAACTGCAGGAAGCGGCGATCGGTGCCCGCGCCGAGGTGGAGCAACACCAGGCCGGATTGGCGCAGGCAGCGCTTGCCGCCCGCACCGCGCAGGAACAGGAGCGGATGGTGCGCGAGGCCGGCCGCGCCGCGCAGCGCACGCTGGACGATGCGCGCAGTCGTCTCGCCGCCGTCGAGCGCGAGGCCGGCCGCCTGACCAGCCGGCGCACGGCGCTGGAGGAATCGCGCGAGCGCGTCGTCGCCTCGGTCACCGAGACCGAAGCCCAGCACGCCAGCGCCGCAACCGCGCTCGCCGACGCCGCCGACCCTCTCGCGGCGCAGCAGGAGGTCATGATCCTGCGCGGCACGGTCGCCGAGGAGCGTGGTGCGCTTTCCGAAGCCCGGGCCGCCGCCGATGGCCTGACGCGGGAGTCGGAGGTGCGCCGACGCCGCCTGGAGTCGATGGCGGCGGAACGCAGGAACTGGCAGGAACGCGCCCTCAACGCCGAGAGCCAGGGCCGCATCCTGGCCGGTCGCCGCAAGGAGATCGAGACCGAACGCGCTGGCCTTGCCGACGCACCGGCCGAGATCGAGCAGAAACGGCGGGCCCTGCTTTCGGAAATCGACCGGGGGGAGGCGGCCAAGCGCGACGCCGCCGACGCGCTGCGCGAAGGCGAGCAGGCGCTGTCTCGCTTCGATCGCGCATCGCAGGACGCCATGACGGCGCTTTCCGAGGCGCGCGAGCAGCGCGGCCGGGGCGAAGAGCGGTTGAAGGCGACCCAGGAGCGCCGGCTCGAGATCGAGGCGCGCATCCTGGAAATCCTGGATTGCGAGCCGCATGACGTGGTGAAACTGGCCGAGATCGATGCTTCCGCGCCGATGCCGGACCTCGGCCAGCTGGAGACCCGCCTCGACCGGCTCCGGCAGGAGCGCGAAAAGCTCGGCGGCGTCAATCTGCGCGCCGACGAAGAGGCCGTCGAAGTTGCCGGCCGGCGCGAAGCGCTGATCAAGGATCGCGACGACCTGATCGAGGCGATCCGCCGGCTGCGCCAGGGCATTGCCAACCTGAACCGCGAGGGCCGCGAACGGCTGCTCGCCGCTTTCGACGTCGTGAACGGTCACTTCCAGCGGCTGTTCACGCATCTCTTCGGCGGTGGCGCGGCCGAACTGCAGCTGACCGAATCCGACGATCCGCTGGAAGCCGGCCTCGAGATCATGGCCAGCCCGCCCGGCAAGAAGCCGCAGACCATGACGCTGCTTTCCGGCGGCGAGCAGGCGCTGACGGCGATGGCGCTGATCTTCGCGGTGTTCCTCACCAATCCGGCGCCGATCTGCGTGCTCGACGAGGTCGACGCCCCGCTTGACGACCACAATGTCGAGCGCTTCTGCAACCTGCTGGACGAGATGGCGCGGACGACCGACACCCGCTTCGTCACGATCACCCACAACCCGATCACGATGGCCCGGATGAACCGCCTGTTCGGTGTGACGATGGGCGAACGCGGCGTCAGCCAGCTGGTCTCGGTCGACCTTGAAACGGCCGAGCAGTTCCGCGAGGCGGGATAGACCCGGTCGATCGTTCTAGCCCGGTTTTCGGGCTTCGAAGACCAGCGTCTTGATGGGCATGAGACCGGGATCGGCACCGAACTCCCGGTGAAGCGCCTCGACGAAGGCATCGACGACCCTGTCGGGATCGACGCCGCCGCGCGCCCGGATCTCGGCGATGGTCGGATTGCCGAATACCAGTCCGCGCGCAAAGGCATGGGCGTCGGGAATGACAGCCTGTCGCCGGATGAAGTCCGTCTCAATGTCGGTAAACCCTGCCGCCGCAAGCGATGCGCGGATCGGCTCGGCATCGGCACAGGAAAACGGCACCTTGTAGAACTGCGGCGGATCGTCGGGGAAGAAGCTGGCGATGGTTTCGTGCGCGATCCGGCCGTACGGATTGTCGGCATGAGACCCCCACGTATTGAACAGATAGCTGCCGCCGGGCGCCAAGACGCGAAACACCTCGCGATTGCAGCGGTCCTTGTCCGGAAAGAACATCATTCCGAACTGGCAGGCCACGACGTCGAAGGAATTGTCGCGGAATGGCAGCACCATCGCGTCGGCGGTCTGGAATTCGACCTGTTCGCCGGGCTGGAACTTGGTCTGCGCCCGCTCCAGCATCGGCGCATTCAGATCCGTTATGGTGATCCGCACGCTGGCCGGAAGCCTGTCGCGCAGCTGCCGGGACAAGATGCCGGTGCCGGCAGCGATCTCCAGTACGACCGCAGGATTATGCGCCTCGACGCGTCGAGCGAGATCTTCCGCAGCGACGCGGAAAAGGACCGGCCCGAGCCCCAGATCATAGTGCTCCGGAATATCTCCGACAAAACGGGCGACGTCGCTTGCCATGATCCACCTTCGGTTCGCCACACCTTGAGATAGATCATGGGTGCGGTCCGGCAAGACGCCCGCCCCGATGCCGACATGATTGCGGACTTGGCATACCGGCTTCGGTCGCCTATCTAGGATCGACCGACAGGCGCAGGAGTTCAGGACAATGAAGCAGCAGGCATTCGCGACGGCGTAGTCGCCATATTCCGCCTGTTCCCGGCGCGCCCACCCGCGCCCTGCTTCCGTCTCCGGTATCTCTCATGTCTCTTCGTGCCGCCACGTCGCTCGTGGCCCTGCATGGCGTTTCGTTCGCCACCCCCGACGGCCGTCCACTGCTCACCTCCCTCGATCTCGCCTTCGGGCCGGAACGCACGGGTCTTGTCGGCCGCAACGGCGTCGGAAAATCGACCCTCCTGAAGATCATCATCGGCGAAGCCTTGCCTTCCGCCGGCTCGGTTGAGCGCGCCGGCCGGATCGGGCTGCTGCGCCAGACCGTTCAGCCCTCTCCGCGCGAGACCTCCGCCACCGCGCTCGGCCTCGACGCCGATCTCGAACGGCTCGAGCGGCTGGAGCGCGGGCTCGGCACGGATGAGGATTTTGCCGAGGCGGACTGGACGCTGGAAACCCGCCTGGCCGAAGCGCTCGCCGCCGTCGACCTTGTGGGGCTCGATCCCGGCCGGGCGATCGGCAGCCTCAGCGGCGGCCAGCGCACCCGGCTCGGGCTCGCCGCGCTGCTTCTGGCCGAACCCGACCTGATCCTGCTCGACGAGCCGACCAACAATCTCGACGCCGAGGGCCGCGCCTGCGTGGCGCGCATACTGGCCGGCTGGAAGAAGGGCGCGATCGTCGTCAGCCATGACCGGACGCTGCTGCGCGACATGGATCGCATCATCGAACTCTCGCCCCTGGGCGCCCGCCTCTATGGGGGAAACTACGACCTCTATGCCGAGCGCAAATCGGCCGAACGGGCCGCCGCCGCGCGCGAACTGGAGACCGCCCGGAACGAGGCCAAGGGGACGGAGCGCCGGATCCAGGCCAGCGTCGAGCGCCAGCAGAAGCGCGACGGCCGCGGCGCGAAAAATCGCGCCAGGAACGACCAGCCGAAGATCCTGCTCGACGCCAAGCGCGATCGCAGCGAGCGCACCGCCGGCGCGATCGGCCAGCGCGCCGAACACCAGCGACAGGAGGCGGCGGGGGCTCTTTCCAGCGCTGAAGCCGAGGTCGAGCGCATCGAGACGCTGGGGCTGCGCCTGCCCTCCACCAGGCTGCCGGCGGGCCGGATGGTACTCGCTTTCGACAAGGTCGCGTTCGCCTATCCCGACCGCCCGGCCACCCTTGGCGATTTCAGCCTCACGCTGACCGGGCCGGAGCGCGTGGCACTGGTCGGCGCGAACGGGGCCGGCAAGTCGACCTTGCTGAGGCTCGCTGCCGGCGAACTCCAGCCGACGCGCGGGATCGTGCGGCGGCCGGTCCCCAGCGCCATGTTGACCCAGAGCGTCGATTTTCTCGATCCCGGGCTGTCGATCGTCGCGAATTTCCGCCGGCTCCATCCCGACGCGAGCCTCAACCATGCCCATGCGGTGCTGGCGCGGTTTCTCTATCGCAATCAGGCGGCGCTGAAACCGGTTCATGCTCTTTCGGGCGGCGAGATGCTGCGGGCAGGGCTTGCCTGCGTGCTGGGCGGCGCGACGCCGCCGGGCCTGCTGATCCTCGACGAGCCGACCAACCATCTCGATCTCGATTCGATCGCGGCCATCGAGGCGGCGCTGCGCGAATTCGACGGCGCGCTGCTGGTCGCGAGCCATGACGGGGATTTCCTGGATGCCATCGGGATCGAACGTCGCATCCCCTTCCCGCTCGCTGGCGCGGCAACGCCGTTTCCAGCATGATCCCGGCATGATTCAGCCCATCAGCCCGCCCCGTCCCGCCGATCTGCTCGCGTGGTACGATCGCCATGCCCGCAGGCTTCCCTGGCGGACGCCGCCGGCCGAACGCCGCGCCGGGGTGAAGCCCGATCCCTACCGGGTCTGGCTTTCCGAGATCATGTTGCAGCAGACCAACGTCACGACGGTGAAGCCCTATTTCGAGGCGTTCCTCGCGCGCTGGCCGACGGTCGCCGACCTCGCGGCCGCGCCGACGGAAGACGTCATGAAGGCCTGGGCCGGCCTCGGCTATTATTCGCGCGCCCGAAACCTGAAGGCCTGCGCCGATGCCGTGCTGCGCGAGCATGGCGGCCGCTTCCCGGAAAGCGCCGCTGGCCTGCGGGAATTGCCGGGAATCGGCGCCTATACCTCGGCCGCCATCGCCGCGATCGCGCATGACGAGCCGGCCGCGGTCGTGGACGGCAATGTCGAGCGCGTGCTGTCGCGCGTCTTCGCCGTCGAGACGCCGCTGCCCGCCGCGAAGAAAGAAATCGGCGCTCTGCAGGCACAGCTGACGCCGGAAAAGCGGGCCGGCGATTATGCACAGGCGATGATGGATCTCGGCGCCACGCTCTGCACGCCGAAGCGGCCGGCCTGTTCGCTCTGCCCCTGGGAGACCGCCTGCATTGCCCATGCGCGTGGCACGGAAGAACTCTATCCGCGCAAGGCGGCCAAGGCCGACCGGCCGGAGCGCGCGGGATCCGCCTTCGTCGCCATCCGCGCCGATGGCGCCATCCTGCTGCGCAAGCGTCCCGAGCGCGGCCTGCTGGGAGGGATGACCGAAGTGCCGGGCTCCGACTGGATCCAGGGTTCCGAGCGATCACGGGGACCCGAAGCGGCGCCGCTCGACGCCGATTGGCAGCGCGTCGCCGCGCCCGTCATCCATGTCTTCACCCATTTTCGCCTGACGCTCGACATCTGGCATGCGCGCCTGCCGGACACCCACCCCGCCCCCGCCGACGCCTGGTGGGCGAGCGCGGCGGAGCTGCCGCATGAGGCTCTGCCCAGCGTGATGAAGAAGGCGATCGAGGCGGCGGCCCCCGGAGCGACCCGCAAACGCAAATGACGGCCGGGGACCGGCCGCCATTCTTCCTGTGAGAGTGGCCGCCTATTGCGGCGGCTGTTGCTGCTGGTCCAGTTGTTGCCGGATCATTCGCTGCGGCCGCTGGTTGTCGCCGCCCTGCTGGTTCGGCACGCACTGACCGCGACGGAAGGTGGTTCCATCGGGGCAATCCGGCCGCTTGCGTTCCGGCTGCTGGTTCCGTTGCGGCCGGTTGTTCTGCGGGGGCTGGCTATCCTGCTGGGGCCGGTTGTCGCGCTGGCGCTGGGGCTGCGCGTCGACACAGCGACCATTGCGCAGGCGCTGATCCGGCCCACACTGGACCGGAGCCGGACGAACCTGATCCGGCTTCTCGGCCCTGACGGGTACGCAGCGGCCACGACGCGAGACCGTCCCGTCCGGGCAATCCTGCGTCTGCGGCTGTTGCGGACGACGAATGTCGACGCAGCGACCGTTGCGCAGGCGCTGATCCGGGCCGCACTCGACAGGCGCAGGACGGACCCGGTCGGGCTGCTCCGCACGAACCGGGACGCAACGACCGCGACGCGAGACGGTCCCTTCCGGGCAGTCCTGTGTCTGTGGCTGCGGGCGACGGGCATCGACACAGACGCCATCGACAAGACGCTGGCCGCGACGGCAATCCGGCCTGTCGGGAGTGGGCCGAACCGGCGCGTCGATGCAGCGGCCGCCCCTGCGGATCTGCCCATCGCCACATTCCACCGGGGCGATCGGGCGGCATCGTCCGTTATCGGCCCGCTCCTGGCCACGGGGGCAAGGACGACCCTGCGGCGGCACGCACCGTCCGTTGTTGTCGCGGATCAGCGGCGGACGGCATTCGCCCTGCGGGGGCACGCACCGGCCATTGTTGTCGCGGATCAGCGGCGGGCGGCATTCGCCCTGCGGCGGCACGCACCGTCCGTTGTCGTCGCGGATCAGCGGCGGGCGGCATTCGCCCTGTGGCGGCACGCAGCGGCCATTGTTGTCGCGGATCAGCGGCGGACGGCATTCGCCCTGCGGCGGCACGCACCGGCCATTATTGTCGCGGATCAGCGGCGGACGGCATTCGCCCTGCGGCGGGACGCAGCGACCATTGTTGTCGCGCACCATCGGCGGGCGGCATTCGCCCTGCGGGGGCACGCACCGGCCATTGTTGTCGCGGATCAGCGGCGGGCGGCACTGACCTTGCGGCGGGACGCAGCGACCGTTGAAGTCGCGCACCATCGGCGGGCGGCATTCGCCCTGGGGCGGAACGCAACGACCATAGCGATCCATGAACAGCGGCGGGCGGCAGCCGACCGGCGGCACGCAACGGCCGTTTCGATCCATGAACATGGGCGGGCGGCAGCCCTGCGGCGGCAGGCAACGACCGTCGCGGGTCATGAACATGTCCGGCGGGCAACGCTGCGGAATGCACTGGCCACGGACATAGATTTCGTCGCGCGGGCAGCCGCAATAGCCATTCGGCAGCCGCACCAGGTCCGGCGGGCAGCGCCAGGGAATGCAGCGCCCGTCGACGAAGGTCTCGTAGCGCTCGCAATGCATCGGCGGGGGCAGGCATTCGCCCCGGATGCGGATCATGTCCGGCGGGCAGCCTATGGCGACGCAATAGCCATCGCGGAAGCGCGTGCCGATCGGGCAACTGGGCGGCAGCAGGCAAGCATCCCCGACAAGGAAGGTGCCGACCGGGCAGCCGAGCAGGACCGGCGGCGGCGGAGGCAGCGGTTCGGAGAAGCGCTGCGGTGGTGGCGGCGCCACGGCGCGTCGGCCGGGCGCAGGCGCGGCCTCGCAGGGTAGCGTGACGACGGCGCCCATGTGACCGGAGAAGGCGCTGTCGCCCGGCTTGTCGCCATAGGCGATGAACCAGCTGTTGGTCGGCGGGGCGTTGGTGGGCAGCACGAGTTGGGTGTCATTGCCCTGCAGGCCGTCGACGGGCTCGACGGACGGGGCATCGCCGAGCAGTTGCTCGCCCGTGGACCAGAGCGTGACGGCGCAGGCATTCATCTGGATGCGGCCACTGGAATCATAGCCGCGACCGAGCGCAACGCCGCCGTCGGCATTGCGGTAATCCGGCAGGAGGCCGACCGCGTACTGCTCCGGCATGGGCAGCCAGAGACCGGGCTCGGAATCCGGCTGCGTCTTCGGCCGGAAGCGCAGGACGCGGCTGTTGCCGCCCTCCGCCACATTGGTGAAATCGTAGGCGCCGGTGGGCGGCGCGCGTTCGGCCGCATAGAGCAGGCCGCGATTGTCGAAGGCGATGGAGGAGACCTCCATGCCGGGTCCGGACGAATCGACGGCGGTCTCGAAGCGCGCGTCGCGGGCGAAGGAGCCGTCGCGGTTGATGCCGACCGACCAGATCTCAGGCCCGGCGGCGATGGAATAGAACAGGCGGTCGCCATGGATCGCGAGCGCGAAGACCAGGCGCTCCGGATCGGCGAAGCCCCAGGTCGCGGGCTGTTCGGTATCGAAGGACTGGCTGGCGATATCGACGCGGACCGGCGTCAGCGGCGCTTCGGGCAAGCCGTTGGCCGGGCGCGCTTCCGTGCCATGGTCATAGGTGCCGCGATCGGCGCCATCGAGGCTGAGCTTGTGGATCAGGCCCGTCGCGCGGTCGGCGACGAAGATCTGCTGGCTGCGCGGGTCGTAGGCGAGACCGCCCAGCGAGGCGGCGGCGTTGGCGCCCTCGTCGCCGATATTGGCGAAGAGCGCGACCTGGCCGGTCGTGCCATCGACGCGCCAGATCGAGGTCGGGCCGCCGCGCTGCTCGGCCGGGCCGAACTGATTGGGCAGGAAGCTGGCGCCCTGCAGGCCGTGCAGCAGGCGCTTGAAGCCGCCGCCCGACGCATCAGCGAGGCCGATCGACAGGCCATAGGCCGAGGTGGCGGCGAGATAGATCGAAGGCGCCGGCGCATCGTCGAGCGTGGCGCCGAAGACCTGGCCGACTTGGCCGGCCTTGACGGTGAAGGGCTTGGCCGCTTCGGACAGCCCGCCCTGCGCGCCGAGCCTGGACAGGTCGATGACCCGGGCCGAAGGGCCATCGGCCGGGATGACGAGGTAATCGAGCGGGTCGGCACCGTTTGGCGCCTGTCCCGGCGCCGTGCCGGAGAAACCGGTGACGACAGCGTCCTCGGGACCGACGATCGCCTGTTGCTGCTGCGCCTGGGCCGGCGCTGCGGCAAGGCCCGCGCCCGCCAGCAAGAGCAGGAAGGCACCGGAGAGGCGCCGTGTCCAGATATCCGACAGAAAGACTGCCAACTCCGCGCCGGCCGTCCTCCGCGCCGTCTTCGAGCCCGTAAACATGGTCGCCTCTCCCGGAACATCATCCCGTGACGTAGGTCGCGGCAAAGGACGGAAGAGAAGAGCCGCGGTCCCAGACACGAAACAAGCTAATCTTCTTTGGCCGAAATCTACGCCACCGCAGAAATTCCGGCCAGCGGGAACATTATTAAGGCATGCGAAATTGTCAGTGACCGCCTTCACAGGGTCAAGATGATGTTGCGTCTGATTGTCAGCATACGTTTCCAGGACACGGAGAGCACCCGCCATGAGCGAAATCCGGCATATCGTCTTCGACATCGGCAACGTCTTGCTGCGATGGGATCCCGAGATCCCGTTCCGACGATTGATCCCGGATGAAGCCGAGCGGCGGCAGTTCCTTGCCGAGGTCTGCACGCCGGACTGGAATCTGGAACAGGATCGGGGTCGCAAATGGCAGGACGCGGAAGCGGCGCTGATCGGCGAGTTTCCCGAGCAGGAGGCGCTTATCCGCGCCTGGCGCGCGCATTGGCACGAAATGGTGCCCGGCTCGATCGAAGAGACCCCCCTCATTCTCGACGCGTTGCTCTCGTCCGGCCATGACGTCACCGCCCTGACCAATTTTGCAGACGACACCTTCACCGAGGCGCAGGAGCGGTTTCCCTACCTCCGCCTGTTTCGCGGCATCACCGTTTCCGGCCGGATCGAACTGGTGAAGCCGGATCCGGCGATCTACCGGCTGCATGCCGACACATTCGGCCTCGCCCCGGCCGCGACCCTGTTCTTCGACGACAACGCGGCCAATGTCGAAGCGGCGCGGGCGGCCGGCTGGAAGGCCGAACGCTTCATCGACGCCGCCACGATGCGCGCCGATCTCGCCCGCCACGGCATCGTGATCTCCTGACCAAATCCTTCTCGCCCCTCGCCTTACGGTCTGCTTGACAGCTTCGCATCTCATGTAACATTATTTGTTTCATGAGACACGACAGCAGACTTTCGGGCGTCCTGCACGTCCTCCTTCACATGCTCGAGGCCGGCGAGCCGATCACCTCCGAACACCTTGCCGAGATGATGTCGACCAATCCGGTCGTCGTCCGGCGGATCATGGCCGGGTTGCGCGATGCCGGCTTCGTGCATTCGGAAAAGGGCCATGGCGGCGGCTGGACCGTTACCTGCGACCCCGCCCAGGTCACGCTCGACGACATCTATGTGGCGCTCGGCTCACCGCCGGTCTTCGCGCTCGGCCACCGCTCCGAGAATCCGGCCTGCCTGGTTGAGCAGGCGGTCAACGCCTCCCTGGAGAGCGCCTTTCACGATGCCGAGCAGCTTCTGCTGAAGCGGCTCGGCGAGGTGACGCTTGCCGCCCTCTCCGCCGATTTCCACCAGCGCTACCTCGCAAAGCGGGGCACGAAGAAGGACATAAGCCATGCCGTATGACGCCATCATCATCGGCGGCAGCTATGCGGGCCTTTCCGCCGCCATGCAGCTCGCCCGCGCCCGCCGGTCTATCGCCGTCATCGACAGCCACACGCCGCGCAACCGCTTCGCCGCCGCCTCGCAGGGCTTCTTCGGCCAGGATGGCGCCGCGCCCCGCGCCATGATCGCCCAGGCGCGCGAAAAGCTTCTCGCCTATCCGAACGTGCATTTCATCGACGGCGCGGCGATCCATGCCGAGGCTGTCCCCGCCGGCTTCGCGATCGATCTCGGCCAGGGCGATCGGCTCGAAGCCGCCAAGCTGGTGCTGGCCTTCGGCGTCGTCGACGAGCTTCCCGACCTGCCGGGCCTCGCCGGAAAATGGGGCAAGTCGGTGCTGCACTGCCCCTATTGCCACGGCTACGAGTTCAAGGGGCAGCGGCTCGGCGTGCTCAACGTCATGGAGAAGTCGGTGCATCAGGCGCTGATGATCCCCGACTGGGGCCCGACGACCTTCTTCGTGCATGGCGGCGCGATGCCGGATGCCGAGACGCTGGAGAAGCTCCGCCGCCGTGATGTCGCGATCGAGCCGGCGAAGGTCGTGACCCTCGAAGGAACGGAGATGGATCTTTCCGGCGTGCGCCTCGAGGGTGGTCGGGTGATCGAACTCGATGCGCTCTTCACCGGGTCGCGCACGCGAATGGCGAGCGGAATCGCCGAGCAGCTCGGCTGCGCCTTCGAGGAAGGCATGCTCGGCCCGGTGATCCGCACCGACGCCATGAAGATGACGACGGTGCCGGGCGTCTATGCCGCCGGCGACATTGCGCGCGGCATGCACAATGCCACCTTTGCCTCGGCCGACGGAGTCATGGCCGGCACGGCGCTGCACCAGGCGCTGATATTCGAACCGCTGGCGGCCTGATCCGGCATCGGATCCAGGGCGCCAGCGGCCTGTCAGGACGCCGCGAGACCCGGGAGCCTCGCGGCGTCGGCTCAGCCTCCGGCTGCAGCCAGTTCATCGCGGACGATCTTCCGGAGATCGTCGATCGAGGTCAGTCGTCCATTGTGGTGGACGTGCCAGAACGTCCAGCCATTGCAGGCATCGAAGCCCTGCACCAGCGCGCCGACCCGGTGGATCGAACCCATCATGGCGCCGGATTCCAGCGAGGCGTCGGCCCGGACGCGGGCCTGGTGGCGGCCGCGTGAATCGGTCAGCACGGCGCCCGGAACGATCAGGCCGCGCTCCAGCAGCGTGCCGAATGGAATGCGCGGCTCGGAGCGCTTGCCCTTGAGCAGTTCGAGGGCGGCGGCCGGCGCGGTCTCGACCGCATCGATGCGGGCCTGCGCTGCATCGATATAGGCCTGCTCGCGTTCGACGCCGACGAAATGGCGGCCGAGGCGCTTGGCGACGGCACCGGTCGTGCCCGAGCCGAAGAACGGATCGAGGATGACGTCGCCGGGCTTGGACGAGGCGAGCATGACACGGGCCAGCAGCGCTTCCGGCTTCTGCGTGGGATGTACCTTCTGGCCGTCGCCATCCTTCAGGCGCTCGCCTCCGGTGCAGATCGGCAGCAGCCAGTCGGAACGCATCTGGACGTCGTCGTTGAATGCCTTCATGGCCTCGTAATTGAAGGTGTATTTCGAGCCCTGCCCGCGCGAGGCCCAGATCATGGTCTCATGCGCGTTGGTGAAGCGCTTGCCGCGGAAGTTCGGCATCGGGTTGGCCTTGCGCCAGACGACATCGTTCAGGATCCAGAAGCCGAGATCCTGCAGCATCGCGCCGACGCGGAAGATGTTGTGGTAGGAACCGATGACCCAGAGCGCGCCATCCGGCTTCAGCACGCGGCGCACCGCCAGCAGCCAGGCGCGGGTGAAGGCGTCATAAGCCTCGAAGCTATCGAACTTGTCCCAGTGATCGTCGACCGCGTCGACGACCGAATGATCGGGACGGGTGAGTCCGCCTTCGAGCTGCAGATTGTATGGCGGATCGGCAAAGACCAGATCGACCG
This sequence comes from Kaistia defluvii, assembly GCF_026343955.1. Classification (GTDB taxonomy): domain Bacteria; phylum Pseudomonadota; class Alphaproteobacteria; order Rhizobiales; family Kaistiaceae; genus Kaistia; species Kaistia defluvii. Next base: position 71,511 of record NZ_JAPKNI010000006.1, on the reverse strand, counting down.
ACGCGGAAGGCAGCTTCTCCAGCGCGGCAATGCAGTCGCCCTTGATGATGGTGTCGAGCCAGGGTGCCTGGTTCGCGACCTCGATCGGCTTCCGCGCAAGTGCCTTCATTTCCCAACTCCCCGACGCAACAAAATATGCCCCTATGGTTAGCGAACAGGGTGAAGGACCGGTTACGAAGCATGGTTAATCAATTGTAAGCGCACGAAATTGCACGTTTTGGCCAGCTTCGACATCGTTTCGCCGAAAGTCTTGGTTTATGGTTCGGCGTCGAAAGGGCCCGGCGCCGGGCCGCACCATCGAGGCCATCATGATCCGCGGTTTTCTTGCCCTGCCGGCTGCGCTGGCTCTTCTCTGCGCGACCAGCGTCAGCGTGCTCGCCGACGACGTGATGCTCGTGCTCGACGCATCCGCCTCGATGGCCGGAAAGCTCGGACGAGACCGGAAAATCGATCTCGTCGCCGATAGCGTCGAGACCGCGGTCGCCGATTTCCCGACGGAAGCGCGGATCGGCGTGCTCGCCTTCGGCGCCAAGAGCAAGACCAGTTGCACCGACGCCGAAGTCGTCGCGCGGCCCCAGCGCAACAACAACGAGACCGTCGCCGCAGCCGCCGCCAAGCTGCAGCCGCGCGGCAAGGCGCCGCTCGCCGTCGCCGTCGAACGCGCCGCCAACGCGCTCAACTACAAGAAGGAGCGAGCCACCGTCATCGTCTTCGTCGACAAGGTCGAAGCGTGCGACGCCAACCCCTGCGTGCTGGCGGAATCGCTCGCCGAACGGGCCAAGGACCTGACCGTCGAGGTGATCGGCCTCGGGCTCGACGACAAGGATATCGAGAACGTCGCCTGCCTCGCCGAAAAGACCGGCGGCAAGTTCATCAACGCCAAGGACGGCACGGACGTGGCCGGCGGCCTCGCGGCGGCTCTCGCCTCGGCCAAGGCGCCGCCCGCCGACCTGCCCTCCGCCCATATCGAAGCGCCGGCCAAGGTGGAGCAGTCGGCGGTCTTCGACGTCGCCTATGACGGCCCCAAGACCAAGGGCGACCGCGTCCAGATCGTCTGGCCCGGGTTGCCGGCGGGATCGGAAATCCGCAGCGTGCTGGTCGCCAAGGATGGCAAGATCCGCAAGCTGCGCGCGCCGGCCGAACCCGGAACCTACGAGATCCGCTATTACCATCCCGAGCTCAACGTCGTCCTGGCGACGCAGTCGATCGAGGTCGATGTCCGTCCGACCACGGTCACCGCGCCGGACCGCGTCGGCGCCGGCGCGCCGTTCAGCGTCGCCTGGTCCGGCCCGGCCGCCGCTTCGGATGTGATCGAGATCGCGCCGGAAGCCGCCAGCACCAAGCTTGCCGCCATCCACGTCAACAAGGACGGCCGCGCGCTCACCTTCACGGCGCCGATCGCGCCGGGCCGCTATGAGGTGCGCTATCGCTCGGCCGCCGACCAGACGATCGCCGCCAAGGCCGGCTTCACGGTCGACCCGCCATCCGCTTCGCTGAACGGCCCGGCGACCGCCAAGCCCGGCAGCGAGATCAAGGTCGACTGGAAGGGGCCGGCAGCCCGCTTGGACGACGTCGTCATTGCCCGCTCCGAGATGCCGGCCGGCGAGCATGTCACGCTGGCGCGCATCCGCCCCGACAGGGCGACGGTCGTCATCACCGTTCCGAGCGAGCCTGGCAGCTACGAACTGCGCTACATCGCCGGAGACGGCACGGCGATCTTCGCCCGCGCGCCCATCACGGTCCGTTAACCGGCATAGGGCTCGACCCGCATGGATCGGAACAAGACAGTTTCGCCGTGATCTGGTAGAGAGCCCGCTTCTTTCACGCCAGAGATCACGTCCTCCGACCGATCTCTTTCCCGTCCCATCCTGCAACGCGCGATCCGCGTCCGAACCGTTCGTGACGCTGCCGAGATCCCGCTCAGACTGACCGGAAGGTCCTTCATGCTTGTTCTTTTCGATTGCGACGGAGTGCTCGTCGATTCCGAAATCATTTCCTCCCGCGTCGACAGCGAGCGGCTTGCCGCCATTGGCTACGACATCTCGGTCGAGGAAATGTCGCACCGCTTCGCCGGCCTGACCTGGGACCGCATCTCCAAGCTGATCGAGGCCGATCTCGGCCACGCGCTGCCCGAGAACTTCCACGACGAGACCAACAAGGAACTCGATCGCCGCCTGAAGAAAGACCTGCAGATCATCCCGGGCGTGCAGGAAATGCTCGATGCGCTCGATCATCCGCGTTGCATCTGCTCCAACTCCTCGCCCGAACGGCTGAAGATCTCGCTGACCAAGACCGAGCTCTACGACCGCTTCCGCCCCTACATCTTCTCGGCGGTCGCCGTCCGCAACAAGCAGCCGAAGCCGTCGCCCGACGTCTACCTGCATGGCGCGGCCGAATTCGGCGTCGACCCCAGGGACTGCATCGTCATCGAGGATTCGACCCATGGTATCCATGCGGGCCGCGCGGCCGGCATGCGCGTGGTCGGCTTCACCGGCGGCACCCATTCCTGGCCCGGCCATGCCGACGCCCTGACGGCCGCGGGGGCCATCACGGTCATCAACCGCATGCGTGACCTGCCGGCCACGATCGAGGCACTCGCCGCCTGGCACCCCGAGGACGTCTGATCGACGGAGGTCCAGGTGACGATCCGGCTGCGCGCCCACCACCTGCTCTGCATGCTGACCTATGTCGGCAAGGGCTACACGCCGGATTTCTGCACCAACTACGACGAGATCGCCGCGCGCCTGACGCGCGGCGAAGACATCGAGATTGTCGCCGGCCCCGACGATGTCTGTGCGCCGCTGCTTTCGACGAATGACCCGCATTGCCACAAGGACAGCGTGCGGGTGCGCGACGCGGAGGCGGCTGCTGCCGTATCGGGCCTGCTTGAGGCGACGGTCGAACCCGGCTTCTGCTTCACGCTCGACGCAAGCCTGCTGACGCGGTTCCGCACGGCCTTCGCAGCCGGAACCTCGCGCAGCGCCTGCGGCGGCTGCGAATGGTCAGCGCTCTGCGACGGTATCGCCGGCAGCGGTTTTCCGGGCGCCCGCCTCCAGGACGTGTGACCGACGTCACTTGCCGCAGCGGCCTCCTCCCACCCAAGCTGCGCCTTTGCGGATGGGAGGCGGCCATGAAACGAATCCTCAGGCATGTGGCATTGCTCGGCGCGCTGGCGCTCGCCACGCTCGCGACACCAGCACTCTCGGCCGAGCGCGCCATCATCGTTCTCGATGCCTCCGGCTCCATGTGGGGACAGATCGACGGCGAGGCGAAGATGGCGATCGCCCGCCGCACGCTCGAGCAGGCCATGGGCACCGTTCCCGCCTCGCTCGATCTCGGCCTGATCGCCTATGGTCATCGCGAAAAGGGCAGTTGCTCCGACATCGAGCTGGTCGTGCCGGCCGGCCCCTCCGCCAGCACGGGCCCGGAGATCGTGGCGGCCGCCAACGCCCTGGTGCCCAAGGGCAAGACGCCGCTCTCCGCCGCGGTACGGCAAGCAGCGGAAGCGCTCCACTACACCGAGGACAAGGCAACCGTCATCCTGATCACCGATGGTATCGAGACCTGCGACGCCGATCCCTGCGCCGTTGGCGCGGCGCTCGCCGAGGCCGGCATCGACCTCAAGGTGCATGTCGTCGGATTCGGCCTGAGCAAGGCCGAGGGCAGGCAGGTCGCCTGCCTGGCCGAGAACACCGGCGGCCGCTACTTCGACGCCAGCAATGCTGGCCGGCTGGCCGAGGCGCTTTCCGAGACGGTCGCTGCGGCGGCTCCCGCGGAAGAGCCTCCCGCCCCGATCGCCCAGGTCGAAGACCGGCTGCGCGCCGTCGCGCGCCTCTCGTCGACGAGCGAGATCTTTCAGCGCCCCGGCTCCATCCGCTTCGATATCCACAAGGCCCGACCCGAGGGCGGCTTCGAACAAGACATCCTCACCACCGGCTATGCGGGTGAATCCTTCCTCGGCTACGCCGCGTTCGATCTGCCCCCTGGCCGCTATCGCGTCGTCGCCAGCCGCGACCTCGCCAAGGCCGAGGCCGATATCGACGTAACCGCCGGCAAGCCGGCGCTAGTCGACATCACGCTCGATGCGGGCGTGGTGGTCGCGCGCGGCATGAAGACGGCGAGCGAGCCGATCACCGACGACAATCTGCGCTGGGACGTCACCGGCTCGAGCCAGGAAATCGTGACCACCTATGGCACGGGCAGCACCACCGTGATCGCCGCGGGCGCCGCCGACATCACGGCTTCGCTGGGCGCTGCCAAGGCGACGCTGCCCGTCGACGTCCGGGCGGGCGTGACGACGACCGTCGACGTGGTTCTCGGCGCCGGCAGGCTGACGCTCCGCGGCAAGCGCAGCGTCACGGCCCCGGACCTCGACGACAGCATCCGCTGGGACGTCACCGACGCGGCCGGCGAAACGGCGACCGCCTATGGCGGCGCGGTTGATTTCGACCTGCCGGCCGGCCCCTATGCGGTGAAGGCGACGCTGGGCGAGGCGATTGCGGAACTCGCCATCGTCATCGAGGCCGGGCAGACCCTGGAACAGACGGTCGTCGTCGCGACCGGCAAGGTCGTGGCACGCAGCCTGTTCGCCGAGGGCGGGCCAACGGTGAAGGGCGCCCGCTTCGACGTACTCGCGGCCGAAGCCGGCGCCGACGGTTCCCGGAAGGTGATCGCCACCAGCTATGACGACGGCACCGCGTTCGACCTTCCGCCCGGCTCCTATCTGCTCAAGGCCCAGTCCGACATCGCCAGCGGGGAATCGCGCTTCGAAGCCAGGGCGGGAGAGCCGGTCGAAGTTCCCGTCATCCTCAATGCCGGGCTGCTGGCCGTGACGGCGCCTGGGGGCGACCGCCTGGACTTGCTGTCGGAGAAGAAGGACATCTATGGCAAGCATGCGGAACTGGCCACCAGCTATGGCGAAAGCTGGCAGATCACCGTTCCCGCCGGCAGCTATGTCGTGCGCGTCCGCAAGGCCAACTCCAACACCGAGGTGACGGGGTCTGCCATCGTGAAGCCCGGCGAGCGGACGGAAGTGACCGTGGAATAGCATCGAGGCCGGGCGCCGGCCTCAGGGGACCGCCGGCGGCGGCAGGACCGGCGCCTGCCGCAGCATCCAGAAATGCCGCCATCGATTGAGCCTGCGCCAGCCATTCCAGCGCAGCCGGACCCGCACGCGCCGATCGGCGGCATCGAAATCGGCGTAGAACCAGCGCGCCCGAGGCGCGGCACCTGTGACGGGCCCCAGAATGCGAACGAAGCCGATGGCTTCGCGCCCCGGCAGAGGCCGGATCGCGGGGGCGCGGATAAAAGGCATCGTACGGCACCGCCGCGCGATCTCGGTTGCCGACAGATCGGCGGAGAGGAAGAACTCACTCGCCGGCGTGACCCGCTCATAGGAGGCGCGACTCTCGTCCTGCGGCCGCGCGGCGATGCGCCCATCCAGGAATGCGGGAATTGCATCGGTCAGTTCTCCCGCCGCATGGGCGAGCGCCACCGCATATCGACGCTGCGGATAGGTGACAGCCATCTGAGCGATGATCGCTCCCGTATCGATCGAGGCATCCAGCAGGTGGAGCGTCATGCCGGCGGCGTCCATCGCATCATCGCGGATCATCCCCTGCAAAGGCGTCGGCCCGCGATAGCGGGGCAGCAGGGAAGAATGGAAATTGAAACCGCGCCCTTCAAAGAGCGCGAGCATCCCGGGCGGGACGACGTGATGAAAATAGGCCGAGATGAGTACGTCCGCGCCGGTCTGGCGCGCCAGGTGCTCCGCATCCGGCCAACGCGCCAGACGGGGAACCTCGACGCGCGGCACGCCGGCCGCCTCCAGCCGCCTCCCCATCGACCATTGCGGCGCCACGCGCCCCAAGCGGCGGTCGTAGCGCCAGTGATCGTCATGGCCAGCCGCCGTCCAGAAGGCGGCAATTCGATGGCCGCTCGCCAACCAGCGCGCGACGACGGACACCGGAGCTGGAGCCGGGCTGCCGAGGAACAGGGCCGTTAGAGCCAAAAGCCACCTCTCGCCGACGCCGCAAGTCGCACGTCCGGATCCGGTTTCCAAGGCGCGAGCCTAGGATCCGCGCTCCGGGCTTGCAATGGCAGCCAACGCTGAAACGTGGAGCGTCCCTGCCACGGCAACCGGCGGCTTCCCGGCCATCGTGCCGGAAAGCCATATCGAAACCGCGTCGGCTCCGACGCGGTCCAGGAAGGGACGACCTACTCCGCCGCGGCCACTTCGGTCCACGGCTCCGGCTTTTCCCATTTGAGCTTCGGCGAGCGCGCGGCGCGCGTCTCGTCCAGGCGGCGGCGCGGCGCATGGCGGGGCGCCTGCTGGAAGCGCTCCCGTTCACCTGCCTTCGCCTTCATCACCAGATCCCGCAAGGTCGCGATGAACAGGTCCAGCGAAGCCTTCGATTCCGACTCCGTCGGCTCGATCAGCATCGCGCCATGGACGACGAGGGGGAAATACATCGTCATCGGGTGATAGCCTTCGTCGATCATCGCCTTGGCGAAATCAAGCGTCGAGACGCCGGTGCCTTCCAGGAAGGTGTCGTCGAACAGCACCTCATGCATGCAGGTGCGGTCCCCCGAAGGCTGGCTCATCAGGTCGCGAAGACCGGCGCGGACATAGTTGGCGTTCAGCACGGCATCCTCCGACGCCTGCTGCACCCCGTCCGAGCCATGCGACAGCATGTAGGAAAGCGCGCGGACGAACATGCCCATCTGGCCATGGAACGCCGTCATGCGGCCGAAGGGTGTCTCCCCCGGCAGCAGTGCTTCCTCGCTCTCGACCAGAACCGGACCATCAGCGCCCGCGCGGACGAAGGGCAGCGGTGCGAAGGCCGCAAGCCGCTCGGACAGCACCACCGGCCCTGCCCCGGGCCCGCCGCCGCCATGCGGCGTGGAGAAGGTCTTGTGCAGGTTGATGTGCATGGCGTCGACGCCGAGATCGCCGACCTTGGCCTTGCCGACGATGGCGTTGAAATTGGCGCCGTCGCAATAGAAATACGCGCCCGCCGCATGGATCGCGGCGGCGATCTCTACGACGTCGCGCTCGAACAGGCCGCAGGTGTTCGGATTGGTCAGCATGATCGCGGCGACGTCGGGCGAAAGCAGCGCCTTGACCGCTTCCGGGGCGACGGTGCCGTCCGGCCGGGCCGGAACCGTGACGACCTTGAAGCCGATCAGGGCGGCGGTGGCCGGATTGGTGCCATGCGCCGATTCCGGCACCAGCACGATGTTGCGCGTCTCGCCCTTGGCGGCGATGGCGGCCTTGATCGCCATCATGCCGCAAAGCTCGCCATGCGCGCCGGCCTTGGGCGACAGGGCGACCGAGGTCATGCCGGTCATCTCGAGCAGCCAGCGGCCGAGCTCGGCCATCAGTTCGACCGCGCCGCCGACTGTCGAGAGCGGCTGCAGCGGATGCACGTCGCCGATGCCGGGCAGCCGCGCCATCTTCTCGTTGAGGCGCGGATTGTGCTTCATCGTGCAGGAGCCGAGCGGATAGAGGCCGCTGTCGATCGAATAGTTCTTCTGGCTGAGGCGCACATAGTGGCGCATCGTTTCCGGCTCGGAGAGGCCGGGAAGATCGATCGGCTGCTGGCGGGCGAGCCTGCCGAGGCGCGGCGTGAAATCGGCGGGTTCGTCGAGATCGACACCGGTGACGTCATGCCGTCCGACCTCGAACAGCAGTGCCTCCTCGATCTGGAGCGCGCGGTTGCCGGTGAAGGTATCAGGCAGGTCGGAGGTCGCGGCGGTGGCGGCGACGGTGGGTCGACCCTGGCTGTTCATGCTCATGCGAGCACCTCCGAAAGCGCGGCCACGAAGGCGGCGCGGTCATCATCCGTGTTCACTTCGGTCGAGGCGACGATCAGCAGATCGGCGAGCTCGGCCTTGCCAGGCTCGAGCCTGGAGACCGGCACGCCGGCGAGCACGCCCTTGGCCACCAGCTTCTCTACGATATCGGCGGCGTTGCCCGGCAGGCGGATGGTGAACTCATTGAAGAACGAGTCATTCAAGAGAGTTACGCCCGGAACCTTTGAAAGCGATTCAGCGAGCTTCACCGCATTGGCGTGATTGACCCGCGCCAGCCGCGCCAAGCCGGTTTGCCCGAGCAGCGTCATATGAATCGTGAACGCCAGGGCGCAAAGCCCTGAATTCGTACAGATATTGGAGGTCGCCTTGTCACGGCGAATGTGCTGCTCGCGGGTGGAGAGCGTCAGCACGAAGCCGCGCCGCCCTTCCGCGTCAACCGTCTCGCCGCAGAGCCGCCCCGGCATCTGACGGACGAATTTCAGCCGCGTCGCGAACAGGCCGACATAGGGTCCGCCGAAGGAGAGCGCGTTGCCGATCGACTGGCCCTCGCCAACGACGATGTCGGCGCCCTGCGCGCCGGGCGGCTCGATCAGGCCGAGCGAAACGACCTCGGTGAACACGGCGATCAGCAGCGCGCCGACCTCATGCGCCTTCGCCGCGATCGGTGCGAGATCGATCAGATGGCCATAGACGGAGGGCGACTGGACGACGACGCAGGAGGTGTCGGCATCGATCGAGGCAAGGATGTCCTCGGTCGCGTTCGGATCGGCCGGCAGCGACAGGACGGTGTCCCCCGCCATGGGCGACAGCGATTCGACGACGGCGCGGTAGTGCGGGTGGAGGCCGCCGGAGAGCACGGCCTTCTTCCGCTTGGTCAGGCGATGGGCCATCAGCACCGCCTCGACGGTGGCGGTCGAGCCGTCATACATCGAGGCGTTCGCCACCTCCATGCCGGTCAGATGCGCGATCTGGGTCTGGAATTCGAACAGGACCTGCAGCGTGCCCTGGGTGATCTCCGGCTGATACGGCGTGTAGGAGGTCAGGAACTCCGAACGCTGGATCAGGTGGTCGACGGTCGCGGGCACATGGTGCTTGTAGGCGCCGGCGCCGACGAAGAACGGCACCGAGGACGCCGCGACGTTGCGGGCAGAAAGGCGGCCGAGCGTGCGCTCGACGGACATTTCTCCGGCAGCCTTGGGCAGGTCCAACCCGTGGACGCGAAGATCCTTTGGAATATCGGCGAACAGATCGTCGATCGAGCCGACGCCGATCGCCGCCAGCATCGCCTGCCGGTCGGCATCGGAATGGGGAAGATAGCGCATTGCCTGGTCTTTCCTTCACCTCTCCGCTCCGGAGAGGTCGACGGCGCGCCGTCGGGGAGGGTTTCGGGGCGGTCGTTCCGCTACAGGGTCTCGACGAATGCCCGGTAGGCGGCCTCGTCCATCAGGCCGTCCAGTTCGCCGGGCTCGGTCAGCGTCAGCTTCAGGAACCAGCCGTTGCCCTCGGCGGCGTCGTTGATCATGGCGGGCGACTTCTCCAGGGCGTCGTTGACGGCAACCACGACCCCGGAGACAGGGGCGTAGACGTCGCTCGCCGCCTTGACGGATTCGACCACGGCCGCGTCATCGCCCTTGGCGAAGGTCTTGCCGACTGCCGGCAGCTCGACATAGACGACGTCGCCCAGTTGCGACTGCGCGTAGTCGGTGATGCCGACATAGGCCGCGTCGCCATCGATGCGGACCCACTCGTGATCCCTGGTGAAATAGCTGGTCATGGTGATCTTCCCTGGAAGGTGCCGTTCAGGCTTGCTTGCGGAAATAGCGGTGGGGGACGAAAGGCATGGCGACGACGGACGCAGCAAGATCCTTGCCGCGCACCACCAAGGTCACCGGCGTGCCGGGCGCGGCATGCTCGGCCGCGACATAGCCCATGGCGACGGGGCCGCCGGCCGTCGGGCCAAAACCGCCCGAGGTGACGATGCCGATGGTGGTGCCGGCGGCATCGCGGATCTCGGTGCCCTCGCGGGCGGGCGCCCTGCCCTCGGGCTTGATGCCGACGCGCAGCCGCGCCGGACCGGAGGCGAGTTCGCCCAGAATGCGTCCGGCGCCCGGAAAGCCGCCCTCGGCGCGACGGCGCCTGGCCAGCGCGAAGCCAAGATCGGCCTCGACCGGCGAGGTCGCTTCATCGATGTCGTGGCCATACAGGCAGAGGCCGGCTTCGAGCCGCAGTGAATCGCGCGCGCCGAGCCCGACCGGCTCGACCTCGGCTTCGGCCAGCAGCGCGCGGACCAGCGCCTCGGCGTCGGCCGCCTTGACGGAAATCTCGTAGCCGTCCTCGCCGGTATAGCCCGAGCGGCTCAGATGGCAGTCGATGCCGTCGACGGGGAAGCGCGCCGCCGTCATGAAGCCCATTCCGGCGGCTTCAGGGCAATGGCGCGCCATCACCTCGGCCGCCTTCGGCCCCTGCAACGCCACCAGCGCCAGGTCGTCGGCCGGCTCCAGCGTAACGCCTTCCGGCAGATTGGCGGCGATATGCGCGTAGTCGATCGCCTTGCGACCGGCATTGACGACGAGATAGAGCGTGCCGTCCTCGTTGGGATCGGCCGAGCGCGTGACCATCAGATCGTCGATGATGCCGCCTTCCGGCGTCGTCAGCAGCGTGTAGCGGATGCGGCCGGGCGCCAGCGCCTGGAATTCGCCCGGCGTCAGCGCCTCGAGCGCGCGCGCCGTCGACGCATGGTCCGGGCCGACCAGATAGGCCTGCCCCATATGCGAAACGTCGAACAGTCCGGCGCTTTCGCGCGTCCAATTATGTTCGGTGAGGATGCCCTTGGGATATTGCACCGGCATCGAATAGCCCGCGAACGGCACCATGCGGGCGCCGAGTTCGCGATGGAGGCCGGCAAGCGGCGTCTCGAGCAGAAGGTCCGTATCGGCCTGTTCAGCCATGCACCAGAATCCTCGACAGGGTCCAAATGGCACGGGCAGGCCCAATCTGGCCTGTTCCGCGCCCCCTCTGTCTGAGAACCTGAGAGATTTCCCACGCTTGGCCGTAAGGCAAGCGCGGCTACTCCTTCGGTGAGCTCTCGCCTGATTGGGGCAAGAAGCTGCTTTCCAGAGCGTCGCCGACCGTCCGGTCCGTTGGCCTGAGAGTTTCCGGGGCGGTTGCTCCTTCGGCGCCGACGGGGCTTTCGCCTCTTCGGTCTCTCCCGGCGGTCGTTCAGCCGGCGACCATGGCCGCCGACTCGACAGGATCGCGACACGGATCCTGTCTCGCTCGTTAGTGGCGGATAGCGGGCCTGCCTGTCAATCGACGGAATGCCCCGACCTGCCTCAATACTGGACAGATTCCAGAAGCCGGACCCGGAGCCCGGCTTCGGACGCCGCCTTTTAGCTGCGGCCCTTGCCGCCTGCCGCACGCTCGTCGAAGCCAACATAGACGTGGAAGTCGGTGTTGTTTTCCGACATCGGGACCGTGATCGATTCGTCGATGCGCGAGAAGTCGGACGCAAAGGTCGGCGCCGACAGGACGACCGGCAGCTTGACCAGGTCGGACTTCAGCACCTTGTCGCGCCCTTCCATGACCACGATGCGAATCGGCACGTTGATGGTCTGCGCCTTGCCGGCGGGCCCGGAGGCGACGCGGCCCTTGATCCCGAGCTTGATATTGACGCCGCCCTCGACCTTGCTGCATTCGCGCGCCGTGTCGACGATCGTCGCCTGATAGACGATCGGCGGGTTGGCGCCCGTCAGCGGATCCGGCTTGCCGGCCGCGAAAACCTTGTATTCCTCGGTCCCCGGCTTGATCGCCACGGGGGGGCAGTCGACGTCGGAACCGAAGTTCGCTGCCGAAACGATCGTCGCATTCTGCAGGTTCTTGTTCGGCGCGCCGAAGAGCGCGTTGTTGACGACGTTGCCGCCGCCGGACGAACCATCGGCGACACTCGAGCAAGCGGTAACCAGGCCAGCCAGGGCGGCGACCGACAGAAGAGCCATGAGGCGGCGCGGCCCAGCCGAGCCACCGAAAGAAGAACCATGCATCCCAATAATCCTCGACGCTGATGCGCGACGTCTATAACAGTCCGATTGATCTTTGGCGACTTAGTGGCCGACGGCCTGCCGCACCTTGCCCGCCGCATCACGCGAAGATAGGGTTGCAGCAAAGAGCGGCAGGCTACAAGTCCGGCCGCATGTGGAGGCGTTTCTTCCGTGAAATATGTAAGCACGCGCGGCCTTGCCCCCGCGCTCGGCTTCTCTGACGTTCTTCTGGCTGGGCTCGCACGCGATGGCGGCCTGTATGTCCCCGAGGCATGGCCGGCATTTTCTTCCGAGAGCTTCGCGCGCCTGGCAGGGCGGCCCTATCACGAGGTTGCCTATGCGGTGATCCATCCCTTCGTCGCCGGCGAAATCGCCGATGCCGATCTGGAGCGGATGTGCACCGAGGCCTATGCGACCTTCCGCCATCCGGCGGTGGCTCCGCTCGTGCAGAGCGGGCCGAACAGCTTCATCCTCGAACTGTTTCACGGCCCGACGCTGGCGTTCAAGGACGTGGCGATGCAGTTGCTCGCGCGGCTGATGGATCATGTCCTGGCCGAACGCGGACGGCGCGCCACGATCGTGGGAGCGACCTCCGGCGACACGGGCGGTGCAGCCATCGAGGCGTTCCGCGGGCGCAGCGCCACCGACATCTTCATCCTGTTCCCGCATGGCCGCGTCTCGCCGGTGCAGCAGCGCCAGATGACGACGGTGCCCGATGCCAACGTCCATGCCATCGCGCTGGAAGGCTCGTTCGACGACTGCCAGACGATCGTGAAGGGCCTGTTCAACGACCACGGCTTCCGCGACCGCGTCTCGCTTTCCGGCGTCAACTCGATCAACTGGGGCCGCATCGTCGCCCAGGTGGTCTATTACGTCACCGCCGCGCTTTCGCTCGGCGCCCCGGCCCGCGCGATCTCGTTCACGGTCCCGACCGGCAATTTCGGCGACGTCTTCGCCGGCTATGTCGCGAAGAAGATCGGCCTGCCGATCGACCGCCTGGTGATCGCGACCAACACCAACGACATCCTCGCCCGCACGCTGGAAAGCGGCCGCTACGAGATGACCGGCGTGGTGCCGACGCAGTCGCCGTCGATGGACATCCAGATCTCGTCGAATTTCGAGCGGCTTCTGTTCGAGGCGTCCGGCCGCGACGGCGACGGCGTGCGCCGCCTGATGGAAAGCCTCGGCCAGTCCGGCGCGTTCACCATGCCGGAGGCCGCACTGGCCGGCATTCGCGGCGAATTCGCCGCCGGCCGCGCCAGCGAAGCCCAGACCGAGGCGACCATGCGCGACACGCTGGCCTCGACCGGCTATCTCGCGGACCCGCACACGGCGGTGGCGCTCGCCGTGGCGGCGCGCCAGCCGGATACGGGTTCGCCGATGGTTACGCTCTCGACCGCCCATCCGGCCAAGTTCCCGGCGGCGGTCGAACAGGCGACCGGCATCCATCCCGCCCTGCCGCTCTGGCTCGGCGACCTCATGCAGAGGGAGGAGCGCTTCACCGTTCTTCCCAACGATATCGGTGCCGTCGCCCGCTTCGTCGAAGCCCGCGCCCGCGCTCTCCACGAGAAGGTGTGAAGCATGGCTCTGGAAGCATTCCTCATGCCGGTGATCCGCGCATGACCGTGCAGGTGACCAAACTCAAGTCGGGTCTGACCGTCGCGACCCACGACATGAATCACCTGGAAAGCGCGGCCCTAGGCGTCTGGGTCGGTGCCGGCTCCCGTCGCGAAGACACCTCGGAACACGGCATTTCGCACCTTCTCGAGCACATGGCCTTCAAGGGCACGGGCAAGCGGTCCGCGACCGACATCGCCGAGCAGATCGAGGCCGTCGGCGGCGAACTCAACGCCGCGACCAGCGTCGAGACCACATCCTACTACGCCCGGATACTGAAGCCGGACGCCGAACTGGCCGTCGACATCCTGAGCGACATCCTCTGCAACTCGGCCTTCGACACCGACGAGCTGAAGCGCGAGCAGCACGTCATCGTGCAGGAGATCGGCGCCTCGCTCGATACGCCCGAGGATCGCGTCTTCGACTTCTTCGTCGAGAGCGCCTATCCCAACCAGCCGATCGGCCGCACCATCCTCGGCACCGAGGAAACCGTGCGCCGGACGCGTTCGAGCGACCTCTCCTCCTATCTCGACCGCCACTATCACGGCCCCAACATGGTGCTGGCAGCGGCCGGCAATGTCGATCACGACGCCCTGGTCAAGCTCGCCGAGGACCGATTCGCCAGCCTGCCGTCGGCCGAGCTGTCGCAGAGCGAGCCGGCGCATTATCGCGGCGGCGAGATGCGCGAAACGCGCGACCTGATGGAAGCGCAGATCCTGCTCGGCTTCGAGGGCGTGCCCTACAAGTCCGAGGATTTCCACGCGGTCCAGATCCTCGCCTCGATGCTGGGCGGCGGCATGTCCTCGCGCCTGTTCCAGGAAGTCCGCGAAAAGCGCGGCCTCTGCTATTCGGTCTATGCCTTCCATTGGAGCTTTGCGGATACCGGCCTGTTCGGCATCCATGCGGCGACGGGCGGCGAAGACATCGAGGAGCTGATGCCGGTGATGCTCGGCGAACTCGAGCGCGCCAGCCTCGACGTTACCGAGGCGGAGCTCGGCCGCGCCCGCGCCCAGATGCGCGCCAGCCTGCTGATGAGCCTGGAGAGCCCGGCGGCGCGTGCCGGCCAGGTAGCCCGGCAATTGCTCCTGTTCGGCCGCCCCATTCCGGTCGAGGAGATCGTCGCCCGCATTGACGACGTCTCCGTCAGCCGCGTGCGCGACCTCGCGCAGCGCATCTTCACCGGCAGCGCTCCGACCGTCGCCGCGATCGGCCCCATCGACAAGCTGGTCGAGCATGGCAAGATCGCGGAGCGCCTGGGAGCGCCGCTCGCGGTCTGACGGATTGACGGACGGTTGTGGCGGATGGGCGCATCCCGCCCGCCGGGACCGGAAACGGACGGCCAGATCGATCCGGACGGATTGATCTGGAAGAGCAGCAACGCGGATCGGGGGTCCGGCGCGGCAAATGGAATTTTTGCGATCCGTCGTGCCATTCCATCCCATGCCGGTGATCTCCACCGGCACCGTTGTCCTGCGCGCGCCATCCATGTCCGATTTCGACGCCTGGTCCAGCCTGCGGGAACAGAGCCGCAGCTTCCTGGCGCCGTGGGAGCCGCTCTGGCCGGCCGACGACCTCACGCGCGGCGCGTTCCGCCGGCGGCTACGCCGCTATCACAGCGAGATGCGTGACAGCACCGGCTTCCCGTTCCTGGTCTTCACGACGGACGGGATGCAACTCGTCGGTGGGCTGACGCTTTCCCATGTCGTACGCGGCGTGACGCAGAGCTGCTCGCTCGGCTACTGGATGGGGGCCCCCTTTGCCGGCCGCGGCCTGATGACCGCGGCGGTCCGCGCCGTCATCCCCTTCGTTTTCGACACCTTGCGCCTGCACAGGCTCGAGGCCGCCTGCCTGCCGCACAACGCGGCGTCCACACGCCTTCTCGAAAAAGCCGGATTCACCCGCGAAGGCTACGCGCGTCGCTATCTCTGTATCGAGGGTCGGTGGCAGGACCACCTCCTCTACGCGATCGTCAGCGATGATCCACGTCCTTGAGACACCGTGTTCCGTCGGGTTCCAGCCGACTGGGCGAAAGGACCTGTTGCAAGCCTGTCACGCAGCCGAAAATTTCTTGTGCTGCTCCGGCCCGGATAGTACTGCTCGACTGCCTTCGGGCCTTGGAGGTTTGTTTGTTGCTTAACCGCTTCGTCGCCGCGGTCTTATTCGTCCTGTTTGCGGTCGTCGGCACAGCCACGCACGTGCAGGCGCTCGATGCCGTCAACGTGCCGCTGGATGGCACGACGCTCGACCTCACCAAGGCCGTCGAACGCGCTTCCCGCGACCCGTCCGATCGCGTGCAGGTATCGACCGCGCCGGGCCCGGACGGCATCGTCCGCCGCATCGAGGTGCGCTCCAACGAAGCCGGCGGCACCTCCTACTGGGTTTCCTTCGCGCTCACCAACAATGGCGACGAGCAGATCGACCGCCTCCTGGTCGCGCCGCATTTCCGCCTCGCCAATTCCGGCCTGCTGATCCCCGATCTCGGCGCCTCGCGCATCGCGACCGTGACGCCGAGCCAAGGTTTTGCGCCGGAACGGCAGGCGAGCCAGGAAGCCGATGTCTTCCGCGTCACGCTCGATCCCGGCGCCGTCGTCACCTTCGTGGCGGAACTGCGCACCCCGGTGCTGCCGCAGCTCTATCTCTGGGATCCCGACAACTACAAGGACGCCATCAACAGCTACACGCTGTATCATGGCATCGTGCTGGGCATTTCCGGCCTGCTGGCGCTGTTCCTGACCATCGTCTTCGTGGTCAAGGGCACGGCGATGTTCCCGGCCACGGCGGGCCTCGCCTGGTCGGTGCTGATCTATCTCGCCATCGATTTCGGCTTCTGGAACAAGGTCATCCAGATCGCGCCCGGCGACGACAAGATGTGGCGCGCCTTCGCCGAGGTACTGCTGTCGGCGACGCTGCTGATCTTCACCTACACCTATCTGAACCTGAACCGATGGCACGCCCGCTACAGCCACGCGACCATCGCCTGGCTGGTCGGCCTGCTGATCCTGCTCGGCGTCGCCGTTTTCGAGCCCGGCATCGCCGCCGGCGTCGCCCGCTTCTCGTTCGGCCTCACGGTCACGCTCGGCTTCGTCGTCATCATCTACCTGGCGCTGCATCACTACGACCGCGCGATCATGCTGATCCCGACCTGGGTGCTGCTGATGGTCTGGATCCTCGGCGCTTATCTCACGGTGAACGGCAATCTCACCAATGACGTGATCCAGCCGGCGCTGAATGGCGGCCTCGTGCTGATCGTGCTGCTGATCGGCTTCACGGTGATGCAGCATGCCTTTGCCGGCGGCTCGATCGCGCAGGGCGCCATCGGCGAGACGGAGCGCCGGGCGCTGGCGCTCACCGGCGCCGGCGACATCGTCTGGGACTGGGACGTCGCGCGCGACCGCATCTACACCGGCTCCGACGCCGAGGACCTGCTGGGCCTCAAGCACGGCGCGCTGGAAGGCCCTGCCCGCGACTGGCTCGACGTGCTGCATCCCTCCGACCGCGACCGCTTCAAGGCGACGCTGGACGCCGTCATCGAACAGCGTCGCGGCCGCATCGCCCAGGATTTCCGCCTGCGCGCCGAGGACGGACATTATCGCTGGTTCCACCTGCGCGCCCGGCCGGTTCTGGGCTCGGACGGCGAGGTCACGCGCTGCGTCGGCACGCTGGCCGACGTCACCGAGGAACGCACGGCCGAGGAACGGCTGCTGCATGACGCCGTCCACGACAACCTGACCGGCCTGCCCAATCGCGAGCTGTTCATGGACCGTCTGGCTTCGGCCGTGACGCGCACCCAGGCCGAAGGCGCCGCGCGCCCGTCGGTGTTCGTGCTCGACATCGACCGCTTCAAGCAGGTGAATGACGGCTTCGGCCTCTCGGTCGGCGACTCGATCCTGCTGACGATCGCCCGCCGCCTGACCCGCCTGCTGAAGCCGCAGGATACCCTCGCCCGCATCTCCGGCGACCAGTTCGCCTTCCTGCTGATTTCCGAGAGCGAGCCCGAGCGCATCGCCGGCTTCGCCGATTCGGTTCGCCGCACGCTGCGCGCGCCGATCTCCTTCGGCGACAAGGAAATCTTCCTGACCGCCTCGATCGGCATCGCCATGCATGACAGCAAGCAGAGCGAGGCGGCCGAGATCGTCAAGGATGCCGAGATCGGCATGTACTATGCCAAGCGCCTCGGTGGCGATCGCATCGAGGCGTTCCGCCCGGCCCTGCGCCAGCACGGCGCCGACACGTTGACGCTGGAGGCGGATCTCCGCCGCGCCATCGGCCGCGAGGAGATCAAGGTTCTCTACCAGCCGATCGTTCGGCTGGAGGATCGGACCATCGCCGGCTTCGAGGCGCTGGTGCGCTGGGACCATCCCCAGCACGGCCGCATCCCGCCGGCCGAGTTCATCCCTCTCGCCGAGCGCAACGGGCTGATCATCCCGCTCGGCCTGTTCGTTCTCGAACGCGCCGCCAAGCAGCTTTCCGACTGGCAGGAACAGCTCGGCCGCGACGTGCCGCTCTTCGTCTCGGTCAACATTTCCAGCCGCCAGCTGCTGCGCCACGACCTGATCAACGACGTGAAGTCGGTGCTGTCGCGCTCGGCCGTCACGCGCGGTTCGCTCAAGCTTGAGCTGACCGAGAGCCTGGTGATGGAGAACCCGGAATATGCGGCGCAGGTGCTGACCCGCATCCGCGAACTCGGCGCCGGCCTGTCGCTGGACGATTTCGGCACCGGCTATTCGTCGCTGTCCTATCTGCAGCGCTTCCCCTTCGAGACGCTGAAGATCGACCAGAGCTTCGTCCGCGGCCCCTCCGCCAAGCAGAAGCGCGTGATTCTGCGCGCCATCATCGGCCTGGCGCATGAGCTGGAGATGGACGTGGTGGCCGAAGGCGCGGAGACGGAGGACGACGCGCTCGACCTCTACGATCTCGGCTGCGAATTCGCCCAGGGCTTCCTGTTCGGCCAGCCGATGACCGCGCCGGAAGCGGGCAAGCTGATCTTCCGCGAGGAAGAGGCGATGATCGCCTGAGGCCGGCGTTCCCGCCGGCCCCGGGACTCGATCAGGCCACCTGGCGCTCCGTCCTGCCGGAGACATGCTCCAGAACCCGCTCGCGCAACTGCATCAGTTCGTCGTCGCCCGTGACGCGGGCCAGGAGCTTCTGCTCGCCGGCGTCGAGCTGGCTGTGCCGCGACAGGCGCCGGGCAATGGCATCCTCGCCGAGCGGCGACAGGCCCTCGAACGAGCTGCCGCCGCCTTCGACGGCCACGCGGTTCAAGGCCTGTTCGTCCGGCACCAGCCGAAGCCGCGCGGCAATGGCCGCACGATAGGCGGCATCGACGACCCAGCGGTCGTAATAGACCCCGACATGGCCCGGCAGGCGATGGGTGTGGCCGAGAAATTCCCGTGCGTGCGATTTCCAGAGCTCGATCGAATTGTGGAAATACTCGTCAGACCGTTCCTTGCCATAGACGACATGCATGCCGTTGCTCATGCGGATCCGGCTGGCGAACATGTTGAGCGGGTCGCGGAGAAGAAGGATGTGCTGGCAGCGGCGCGGCCAGGGTGTGAAAATCGGCCTGTCGATCGGCCAGTCTTCCAGACTCACGCAAAGGCCGCGGGTCAGAAGCTTCCAGCCGGTTTTGCGCAGCATGCGGCGGACATAGCGACGGGCGCAAACCCGCAGAAACCAGTGCCTGAAGGCTTTTGTAGGAAACGGATCGCCGAGCAGGGCGGGCACCTGCTCGCGCTGCAGGATATCGTTCATGAAGAAAGCGGACTCGGTCAGACCCGTCCAGTTGAGAACGACGTGGTTGCCGCTCCGTCTCATGCCGTGAAAAGCCCATATCTGCATGGAAGCTGCCCCATCGTGCGGCCCCCACCCAGAACCAAAATGGGCAAGAATGATCGATAAGGCTACCAACCCATACACGTTTCCGTGAAGCGCTACACGCTGGCGGTTTGCCGTCACGGCGCTTGACAGCGCACCGCCCCATCCCTCTATTCCCGTCTCATGTCGCGGAACGAAAAACCCATGGCCGTCGCCCCCAAGCCCCCGCTCGAAATCCTGCTTTGCGCGCCGCGCGGCTTCTGCGCCGGCGTCGATCGCGCCATCCAGATCGTCGAGCTGGCGCTGCAGCGTTTCGGTGCGCCGGTCTATGTCCGGCACGAGATCGTGCATAACCGCTATGTCGTGGACAGCCTGCGCGACAAGGGCGCCATCTTCGTCGAGGAACTGGACGAGATCCCCGATGACGGCCAGCCCGTCGTCTTCTCCGCCCATGGCGTGCCGAAATCCGTGCCGGCCGACGCCACGGCGCGACAGATGTTCTTCCTCGACGCCACCTGCCCCCTGGTTTCCAAGGTGCACAAGGAAGCGCAGATCCATTTCAAGCGCGACCGCGAGATCGTCCTGATCGGGCACGCCGGTCATCCGGAGGTGATCGGCACGATGGGCCAGTTGCCGGAAGGCACCGTGACGCTGATCGAGACGGTCGCCGACGCCGAGGCCTTCCAGCCGAAGAACCCGGAATCGCTCGCCTTCATCACCCAGACGACGCTGTCGGTCGATGATACCTCGGCGATCGTGCGGGTGCTGACCGAGCGCTTTCCGTCGATCACCGCGCCGCACAAGGAAGACATCTGCTACGCCACGACCAACCGCCAGGAAGCGGTCAAGCGGATCGCCGGCGATGTCGACGCGATGATCGTTGTCGGCGCACCCAATTCGTCAAACTCGCAGCGTCTGCGCGAGGTTGCCGAGCGCGAAGGCTGCGCCGTCTCCGTGCTGATCCAGCGCGCCGCCGACATCGACTGGTCGCAGCTCGACGGCATCCGCCGCGTCGGCGTCACCGCCGGCGCCTCGGCACCGGAAATCCTGGTCGAGGAAGTGATCGACGCCTTTGCCGCGCGCTACAGCGTCAAGGTCGAACTCGTCCAGAACGCGATCGAGACGATCGCCTTCAACCTGCCCCGCGAACTTCGCCTTCCAGCCGCAGAATGAGCTTTGCCTGATGGCCGTCTATACCGAGATCGCTGACGATGAGCTCGCCTGCTTCATCGCGAGTTACGACATTGGCGCCGTGCTCTCCCTGAAGGGCATTGCCGAGGGCGTCGAGAATTCCAACTATCTTCTGGTCACGGAAACGGGCCCCCATATCCTGACCCTCTATGAGAAGCGGGTCGATCCGAACGACCTCCCCTTCTTCATCGGGCTGATGGAGCATCTTGCGAAGCGCGGCATCATCTGCCCGCAGCCGGTGCGCAATCGCGAAGGTCACGCGCTCGGTATGCTCGCCGGCCGACCGGCGGCGATCGTCACCTTCCTGCCCGGCATGTGGGTGCGCCGGCCGCGCGCCGACCATTGCCTGGCCATCGGGGGTGCGCTGGCGAACCTGCACCTCGCTGGCGAAGGTTTCGAGCTCACCCGCCATAACGCGCTCACGGTCGATGGCTGGCGACCGCTGTTCGACCGCGCCGCGGCGCGGGCCGACGAAGTGATGCCCGGCCTTCGCGACGACATCGCCGGCGAACTCGACCTGCTGGAAAAGACCTGGCCCACGGACCTGCCACGCGGCGTCATCCACGCCGATCTCTTCCCCGACAACGTCTTCTTCCTGCATGAGGAACTTTCCGGGCTGATCGACTTCTATTTCGCCTGCAACGACTTTCTTGCCTATGACGTCGCCGTCTGCCTGAACGCCTGGTGCTTCGAGGCCGACGGTTCGCTCAATGTCACCAAGGCGCGCGCGCTGCTCGCGGGCTACCAGAAGGTCCGCCCCTTCACACCCGAGGAACTGCAGGCGCTGCCGCTGCTGGCGCGCGGCTCGGCGCTGCGCTTCCTGCTGACCCGTCTCTATGACTGGCTCAATGTCCCGCCCGGCGCGCTGGTCGCGCCGAAAGATCCGCTTGAATACCTGCGAAAGCTGCGTTTCCACCGCACGGTGCAAAATGCCAGCGCATATGGATTGATCCTTTGACTGACGAAAACAAGATCTCGATCTGGACCGACGGCGCCTGCTCTGGCAATCCCGGCCCCGGCGGCTGGGGCGCCGTGCTGATTTCCGGCGAGCACGAGAAGGATCTGAAGGGCGGCGAGGCCGATACGACCAACAACCGCATGGAGCTGACGGCGGCGATCGAGGCCCTCGACGCGCTGAAGCGCCCTTCCGTCGTCGATATCCATACGGACTCGCAATATGTGAAGGGCGGCATCACCGGCTGGATCCATGGCTGGAAGCGCAATGGCTGGAAGACCGCCGACAAGAAGCCGGTGAAGAACATCGACCTCTGGCAACGCCTGGATGCCGCCCTGCAGCGTCACTCCGTGACCTGGCACTGGGTCAAGGGCCACGCCGGCAACGAAGCCAACGAGCGCGCCGACCAGCTCGCCCGCGACGGCATGGCGCCCTACAAGGTAAAGAAGAAGAGCTTCAGTCCGGGCTGATCGCCACGTCCCAGAGACGGCGGACGCCGAAGCGATCATAAAACGCCTCGTTCGATACCAGCACGATGTCCTCGATCAGCGCCTGGGCGATGAGGATCCGGTCGAACGGGTCGGCATGCGCTCCAGCGAAGGTCTCGGCGCGCGCCGCGTGCTGGGTGGTGATGGGCAGGCGTCCGAACCCCGCCGCGTCGATCTCGTCCTCGACATGCTCCGCCAGCCGCTGCATGGCCGGCAGAATACCGATCCGGCGCTTGCCCAGCAGTTCCAGGACCGAGGCTGCGCTGACTAACGGGTCATTGCCCGCCTCGGCTATGGCCGCGCGCGCCGGCAGGGTCAGGCGTGGGCTGCCCATCAGCCACCAGAACCAGGTCTGCGTATCGAGAAGCAGTTTCATCGCTCGTGATCCCGCTGCACCGATCCTGTCGGCGGATAGGGATCGAAGAAGCGGTCGTCGAAATCGATGAGGCCGCGAAGCCGGCCGGGAACGCGTGGCGGGCGAAGCGAAGCGCCATCCGCGGGAGGCGCCAGCGGAGCAATCCGGGCGACCTCGGTATTGCCGCGCATCAGGACGACATCCTCTCCCGCCAGCGCCTGGGCGACAAGCCTGGAGAGGTTGGTCTTCGCTGCGTGCATCTTGACCCGTAGCATGGCGCGGAAACCCATCAGCTAAGCCTAGCTAAAGGGTTTCCGCCACGGAAATCAAGCCTTAGAGCAGTTCGAGGATCGCCGCGGCGCCCGAGCCGGTGACGCCGCCGGCTTCCTCGACGTTCAGCGTCTTGACCACGCCGTCCTCGACGATCATGGCATATCGCTTGGAGCGCAGGCCAAGTCCGTTTGCCGAGAGGTCGAATTCCAGGCCGATCGCCTTGGTGAAATCACCGGAACCGTCGGCAAGGAACACGATCTTGTCGTCGGCGCCGGTCGCCTTGGCCCAGGCGCCCATGACGAAGTGGTCGTTGACGGCGACGACGGCGATGGTGTCGACGCCCTTGGCCTTGATGGCGGCCGCCTGGTCGATATAGCCCGGCAGGTGGTTCTTGTGGCAGGTCGGCGTGAAGGCGCCGGGAACGGCGAACAGCACGACCTTCTGGCCGGCGAAGATGTCCGCGTCCGTCTTTTCGACGGCGCCGTCCGCCGTCATGACCCGGAATTTCGCTGCCGGAATGCGATCGCCAACCGAGATTGTCATCTCGTGCTCCATGAATTGCTGTGTGGGTGGGTGATTGTCAGGAGGGAACACCGCGCGAAGCAGGGTTCCCGGAAAGCTAGCGCGGCGACGTTACGGCTTGGCGTCGCCCCCGTCGAGCGTGAAAGTCCGGCTCGTCGCGCCGCCCTCGCCCTTCAGCGTCAAGCGGATCTGCGAGCCGTCGATCTTGCCGGCGGCGGAGCGCCGGTCGACGACGAAACGGAAGGCAGGCTTACCAGCCTCGGCGGCGGCCGGCCTGGGCTGTCCTGCGAACCAGTCGCCAGGCGTCTCGACGAAGAGGACGGACTTGTCGGGCCGGCTTCCGGCATAGGTCGCCTCGAACTCCGGCTTCTGGTCCGGACCGCCGACGCGCTTCAGCGCGAGTATCTCGAATTCGCCAGGCTTGCCGGGTCCCGGCACCGCCGCACGCGCCGTGGCGACGAGCGTGCTGGCGACGGGATCACCGTCCTTCGGCGCGACATCGAGCGAGGTGCGGAGATTGACGGGAATGCAGATCTCTTCGCAGATCCCGATATCCATCTTCACGTCCAGCGTCACCGGCTTGGCGGCGTCGGCCACGTCGAAACGGACCGGCAGCACGACCCGGTCGTGATAGACATTCGAGGCGGCATAGCCGTCATCATAGCGCTCGGGCGCCGGGAAATCGACCGCAGCCGCCTTGGCGTTGCTGGAACCGGAGAAATCGAACTGCGGCGGCACCCCGGCGTCGCCGGGGGAACGCCAATAGGTCTTCCAACCCGGCGCGAGCTCAATCTCGATCGCGCCATCCAGAATTCCGCCGGCCGAAGGGGTGGCGGCGACCAGGCGCGCGCGCACCTTGTCGGTGGAAACCCACGGCCCCACGGCTGCCCAGACAGGCTGGGAAATGACGGCGAACAGGCCAAGGAGAATGAGTCGTCGGATGCACATTGTGACAGGCTAGCGGTGCTTTTGGGCAATCTCCAGACCGGCGCGAGGCGGCCCGATCATTTGTTCGTGTGCCTTCGGAGCGATCGCGGCGCAGTCTTTTCTTTTGGTCCGCCCGTGCTAGGCTTGTTCCCATGATCGAGAAACCGCACCGCGCGCCGGTCGAGCCCAGCTATCTCGACGGGCAGTTCCTGATCGCCATGCCGAGCATGGAAGATGGCCGCTTCGCCCGTTCCGTCGTCTATATCTGCGCCCATTCCGCCGATGGCGCGATGGGAATCGTGATCAACCAGGTCGCGCCGCAGATCGATTTCGTCGACTTGCTCATCCAGCTCGACATCATCCCCGACGGCCCTGAAATCCGCCTACCCGCCAAGGCGAACCGCATGATCGTGCAGCGCGGCGGTCCGGTCGAGACAGGGCGCGGCTTCGTGCTGCACAGCGCCGATTATTTCATCGAGAACTCGACGCTGCCGATCGCCGAGAATGTCTGCCTCACCGCGACGCTGGATATCCTGAAGGCAATCGTGGCCGGCTCGGGCCCGCGCAACGCCATGCTCGCGCTTGGCTATGCCGGCTGGGCTCGGGGCCAGTTGGAAGCAGAGATCCAGCAAAACGGCTGGCTGCACTGTGCGGCCCCCGCCGACCTGATCTTCGATCCGGAACTCTCGACCAAGTATGATCGCGCCATGGCGCTGCTGGGCGTCGATATCGCCATGCTGTCGGACGAGGCCGGACACGGCTGAGGCATTCAGTCCCGGCGTTTCAGGACGCCGCGCGCATAGGCGATGAAGACGCCGACAAGCGCCAGCGCCAGGCCGAACCACGTCACGACATACTGCAGATGGTTGTTGCTGAACGTGACCGTCGTCTCGCCACCCTGCGGGAGGCCGCCGGGATTGGGCGTCGCGTCGGCGTCGATCGTGTAGGGCGCGACCTTGTCCGCGGGGAGACCGGCGCGCGCCGCGAACTTGTCGGGCTGTCGGGCGAACCATTGCTGGCTCGTCTCCTTGGCGGAAGCCTGGAAGCGGCCCGGCGTCTCGGGCCGGCGCATCAGGCCGGTAACGGTGACGCGGCCGGGAAGCTGGCCCGCCGGACGCGTCGACGCCTGCTCCCTGTCGACGGGGACGAAGCCACGGTTCACGTAGACGATCCAGCCATCATCGGTCCGGAGCGGCGTGAAGACGAACCAACCGACGCCGCCGATCGGCCCGCGCGGCTCCATCAGCGAATTATAGAGATGCGCCTCGGCATCGTGCAGGAACTCGCCCGATACGGTGACCGGCGTATAGTCGGCCTCCGTGAGGTCGAGCGATTTCCAGCGGTCCGGGCCGGGCGCCGGCACCGGCGTCTCCTTCAACCGGCTGTCGACCTGCGCGATCAGCGCTTCCTTCCAGTGCAGGCGACGCACCTGCCACATGCCGAGCGAACACAGGAGGGCAAAGACCACGGCGGTGGCGATCGCGGGCACGATCAGCTTGCGCAGGGGGGAGCGGCGGGACGTTTCAGGCATCGGATCTGTCGGACATGGAAGGCGCGCCGGGTCAGCCCTGCTCGAGCCGCCCCTCCTCCGCCTTGTGGCGATACTGGATCGCGATCATCAGTCCCTTCAGCGGCCGCAGCAGCCCGAGCGCCAGGACGACAACCAGCGGGATCCAGAGCAGGGCATGGACCCAGAAAGGCGGCTGGAAGGTGAATTCGACATAGAGCGCCAGGAAGGCCACGATGAAGCCGACGATCAGCATGATGAAGACGGCGGGACCGTCGCCGGCATCGCTGAAGGAATAGTCGAGGCCGCAATTACTGCAGCGCGGCGCCACTTCGAGATAGCCGCTGAACAGGCGCCCTTCGCCACAGCGCGGGCAGCGGCCGCGCAGGCCGGTGCTGGAAGGGGTGAGAGGCGGATACAGCGCCTTGTCGCGGTGGGGAAGGCCGGGATCGGACAAGAGCGACTCCTGGATTGACGGGCGGCGCGATCGGGGTCGACGCGCCGCAAAGGAAACGGGCGGCCCGAGGCCGCCCGTCATGTCTGTTATCAGGCGCCGTGCATCGGCGCGCCCCAGCCGCCCCACACATAGATCGTGAAGAACAGGAACAGCCAGACGACGTCGACGAAGTGCCAGTACCAGGCAGCCGCCTCCATGCCGAAATGCTCCTTCGGCGTGAACTGGCCGGCGAGCGCACGCAGCAGGCAGACGATCAGGAAGATCGTACCGATGATGACGTGGAAGCCGTGGAAGCCCGTCGCCATGAAGAAGGTGGCGCCATAGATGTTGCCGCCGAACGAGAATGCCGCATGGCTATACTCGTAGGCCTGGACGCAGGAGAAGATAAGGCCGAGCACGACGGTGCAGATCAGGCCCCACTTCAGGCCTTCGCGGTCATTGTGCAGCAGGGCGTGATGCGCCCAGGTCAGCGTCGTGCCGGAGGTCAGCAGGATCAGCGTGTTCAGCAGCGGCAGGTGCCAGGGATCGAACACCTCGATGCCCTTCGGCGGCCAATGGCCACCGGTGAAGGCATAGCGGCCAACATTCTGCGCTTCGCTGGCGAACAGGCTGGCGTCGAAGAAGGCCCAGAACCAGGCGACGAAGAACATCACTTCCGAGGCGATGAACAGGATCATGCCATAGCGCAGGTGCAGCTGCACGACGCGCGTGTGATGGCCTTCCTGGCCCTCATGGATGACGTCGGCCCACCAGGCGTACATCGTGTAGAGGACCATCAGCGTGCCGGGGATCAGCCAAAGCATGGACCCGCCATGCATGTAGGTGATGCCGCCGAGCGCCAGCGCAAACGCGCCTGCCGAGGCCACAAATGGCCAGGGGCTCGGATTGACGAGGTGATAGTCGTGGTGCTTGGCGTGGGCCTCAGCCATGGAGATGCTCCCCGGTCTTTCTCAAAGCGACTTTCCCGCTTCCTTCGCAGGGATCGCGGCGACGGGCGCCGGGGTCTGCTCGGAACTCGGGAAGAAGGTGTAGGACAACGTGATCGTGTCGATGTTGCGCGTCTGGTAGTTGTCGACGATCGCAGGATCGATGAAGAAGGTGACCGGCATCTCAACCTTCTCGCCCGGCTTCAGCGTCTGCGACGTGAAGCAGAAACAGGCGATCTTGTTGAAATACTGCCCGGTGATATCCGGCGTGACGTTGAACGCGGCCGTGCCTGTCGACGTCCGGTCGGTTCGGTTCTCGGCGAAGAACTTCACCTCGCTGATCTCACCGACCTTGACCTTGACCTGGCGCTGCTCCGGCCGGAACGCCCAGCCGATGCCGTTCGCCACATTGCCGTCGAAGCGCACCGTGACGGTACGGTCGAGCGCCTTCTTCGGGGCGGAATCGGCGCGCACGGGCGTGCCGCCATATCCGGTCAGTTGGCAGAACATGCTGTAGAGCGGCACGGCCGCGAAGGCGGCGCCAAGCATGGCCAGGCCGAACACGCCACAGGCGGCCGCCGTCAAACCGTAGGACCGCCCCCGCGGCTTGGTGCTCATGTCAGACCCTCACAATGGCCGGTTGAGAACAGCGCCGGGTCCCATCTTGACGATGGTGACGAAGTAGAACAGCGCGACCAGGCCGAACAGAACCGCGGCAATGGCGATCGAGCGGGCGCGCTGACGACGCTTCTGCTCATCGGTGAGACGGATGCCGTCTTCTTCGTTCATGGCGATATCCTTCATGCGACGAACCCCAGCAGGCCAAGGCAGCGTTCGATGAGCAGCATGGCGAAGAGCAGGAACAGGTAGAGGATCGAGAAACCGAACAGGCGCTTGGCCGGCAGCATCGCCTTGTCGTCGTCGGTCATGCGGTAGACCCGCACGGCCAGGATGACGAAACCGAGGCCGAGGGCCGTGGCGGCTACGCCATAGGCGAAGGAGGCAAAGCCCAATATGGCCGGCAGCACGCCGATCGGCGCCAGCAGGATCGAATAGATCAGGATCTGCTTGCGGGTCTCGGCCATGCCGGAGACGACCGGCATCATCGGGATGCCGGCGCGCTTGTAATCATCCGACTTGAACAGCGCCAGCGCCCAGAAATGGGGCGGCGTCCACATGAAGATGATCAGGAAGAGGATGATGCTCTCATAGCTGACGCTGCCGGTGACGGCAGCCCAGCCGACGATCGGCGGGAAGGCGCCGGCGGCGCCGCCGATGACGATGTTCTGCTGCGTCGAGCGCTTCAGCCACATCGAGTAGACGACGACATAGAAGAAGATGGTGAAGGCGAGCAGCGCGCCGGCGACCACGTTGACGAAGAGCGCCAGCAGCGCGACCGAAAAGCCGGAAAGCGTCAGGCCGAACGCCAGCGCCTCGCCCTCGGTGATCGTGCCCTTCGGGATCGGGCGCGACTGCGTGCGCTTCATCACGCGGTCGATGTCGGCGTCGTACCACATGTTCAGCGCGCCGGAAGCGCCGGCGCCGATGGCGATGCAGAGCAGCGCCGTGAAGCCCAGCACCGGGTGGATGCCGCCCGGCGCCATCACCATGCCGACCAGCGCCGTGAAGACGACCAGCGACATAACACGCGGCTTCAGCAGCGCGAGGTAGTCGGATGGGCTAGCGAGATTGCCGGCCACGGTGTCGATCCGGTTCAAGGGCACGTCAGACATGGTGGTTCTAACTACTCAAAAAAGGAGGGCCGGGACGCATCCCGGCCCCTGATCGTTGCGCTTAGTGCTTGGTGTCACCAATGCGCGGCAAGACTTCCCACTGGTGGAAGGGCGGCGGCGACGACAACTGCCATTCCAGCGTCGTGGCACCCGAACCCCACGGATTGTTCGGAGCCGGGACCTTCTTCAGGAAGGCGTCGATGACGCCGTAGAGGAAGATCGCCACGCCGAACATCGAGATGTACGAGCCGATCGACGAGACGAAGTTCCAGCCCCAGAAGGCGTCCGGATAGTCTGCGTAGCGGCGCGGCATGCCATCGAGACCGAGGAAATGCTGCGGGAAGAACACCAGGTTCACGCCGATGAACATCACCCAGAAATGCACCTTGGCGATGGTGTCATTGTACATGTAGCCGAACATCTTCGGGAACCAGTAGTACCAGCCCGCGAAGATCGCGAACACGGCGCCCAGCGACAGCACGTAGTGGAAGTGGGCCACCACGAAATAGGTGTCGTGGAACGAGCGGTCGAGACCGGCATTCGCCAGCATGACGCCCGTCACGCCGCCGACGGTAAACAGGAAGATGAAGCCGATCGCCCAGAGCATCGGCGCCTTGAAGTCGATCGAACCGCCCCACATCGTCGCGATCCAGGAGAAGATCTTGATGCCGGTTGGCACCGCGATCACCATCGTGGCGGCGACGAAATAGGCCTGCGTCTCGAAGGAGAGGCCGGTCGTGTACATGTGGTGCGCCCACACGATGAAGCCGACGACGCCGATCGCGACCATGGCGTAGGCCATGCCGATATAGCCGAAGATCGGCTTCTTCGAGAAGGTCGAGATGATGTGGCTGATCATGCCGAAGCCGGGCAGGATCAGGATGTACACTTCCGGGTGACCGAAGAACCAGAACAGGTGCTGGAACAGGATCGGGTCGCCGCCGCCTTCAGGCTTGAAGAAGGTGGTGCCGAAATTGCGGTCGGTCAGCAGCATGGTGATCGCGCCGGCGAGAACCGGGAGCGACAGCAGCAGCAGGAAGGCGGTGACGAGCACGGACCAGGCGAACAGCGGCATCTTGTGCAGCGTCATGCCCGGAGCGCGCATGTTGAAGATCGTCGTGATGAAGTTGATCGCACCGAGGATCGACGAGGCGCCCGAGATGTGCAGGGCGAGGATCGCGAAGTCGACGGCAGGCCCCGACGCGCCTTCCGGACCCGAGCCCGACAGCGGCGGGTACATCGTCCAGCCACCACCGACGCCATGCTGGCCAGCCGCGCTCGGCATGAACAGCGAGATGATCAGCAGCAGCAGCGAGGGCGGCAGCAGCCAGAACGAGATGTTGTTCATGCGCGGGAACGCCATGTCCGGCGCGCCGATCATGATCGGCACCATCCAGTTGCCGAAGCCGCCGATCATCGCGGGCATGACCATGAAGAAGATCATGACCAGGCCGTGCGCGGTGACGAAGGTGTTGAAGACGTAGGGGTTGCCGAAGATCTGCAGACCAGGCTGCTGAAGCTCCAGACGAATGCCGACCGACAACGCACCGCCGATGATGCCCGCGACGATCGCGAAGATCAGGTACATCGTGCCGATGTCTTTATGGTTGGTCGAATAGACCCAACGACGCCAACCCGTCGGGTGGTCGTGGTGTTCAGCAGCGTGTGCAGCACCCGTGGCCATGGCCTGCTCCCTTTTCGTGTCCTGCGGCATCACGGCGCTGACGCGCCGGAGCCGATCAATTGCAATCCTGCGTCCCGGCGGCTGCCTTTAGCGGGCAGCCACCTCGACGGCGGTTTCCGAGGCCTTGGCACCATCGGCCTTGGCAACCTTGTCCGAAGCGAGCGCCTCCGCCAGCGTCTTGTAGGCGCCGGGCAGGTCGTCCTTGGCCTGGGCGACCCAGGCGTTGAACTGTTCCGGCTTCACGACGCGGATGGCAATCGGCATGAAGGCGTGGTTGGTGCCGCAAAGCTCGGAGCACTGGCCGTAATACACGCCCTCGCGCTCGGCGAGGAACCAGGTCTCGTTGAGACGGCCGGGCACGGCGTCGAGCTTCAGGCCGAAGGCCGGCAGCGCGAATGAATGGATCACGTCGGCGCCGATCACCTGGAGGCGGACGACGGTGCCGACCGGCACGACCATGTCGTTGTCGACGGCGAGCAGGCGCGGCTGGTTGACCGGATCGGTACGATCCTTGTCCTCGAGCATGGTGGAATCGAAGGCGACGCCTTCATTGTCCGGATACTCGTAGTTCCAGTACCACTGCAGGCCGGTCGCCTTGATGGTCAACGTCTTGGCGGGATCATAGTCCCGCACGACACGGGCCGGATCTTCCTGCGCGAACAGCAGCGAGAAGGACGGGACCGAGATGCCGATCAGGATCAGGATCGGGGCAAGCGTCCAGACCACCTCGATCATCGTGTTGTGCGAGGTGCGCGACGGCACCGGGTTCGCCTTCGCGTTGAAGCGGACGACCACATAGACAAGCAGCGCCAGAACGACGAGCACGACAACCGCCATGGCGATCGTGATGCCAAGATTAAACCGCTCGATCATATCCATGATCGGCGAGGCCGGCGTCTGCATCCACATTGCCCAAGGGGTCGGCTGGGCGGCCTGCGCCACACCCGTCAGCCCACTCAGTACCGCCGCAGACGCTCCGCCGAGCGCCAAAAATGATCCGAGACGCGTGATCGCCTTCGTCACGTGTACACTCCCTGTCCATGCCTTAACGGCATCGAAGCCGATCAGCGCAACGAAGCTCGAAAAACGGCCTCCGTTGCGCCATTTTCCACAACACTATAGGCCGAAGGCGTTTTCTGCCATGCGGAGAGTTCGGATTCGGCCGAATATCGACCGAGACAAACCACATGCCCCTTTGCCTAGCAACGGGGGATCGTGAGATGAGATGCGGCAAATCGCGCTCGCCGAAGCGCCCCGCGAGGGTTACTGCGGCGAGCATCGTCGTGCATGGATGTACGACAATTGTGAGAATCGAGGAGATCGCTCAGGTGAAGGTATTTCCGACTGTGCGTCTTGGCGCAATTCGGCCGATGCGAATCGTTCTAAACGCGCTGGCGGTCGCCGCTCTGGCCGCTGCCATGCCCGTTTCGGCGTCCGCGCAGGGCGTCTCCAAGGGCATGCATGGCGATTGGGAGACGCGTTGCGACAAGCCCCCGGGCGCGCAGGGCGAAGTCTGCTCGATGATGCAGTTCGTGACGGCGGAGGACCGCGACAATGTCGGCCTCTCCGTCATCGTCCTGAAGACGGCGGACAAGAAGTCGAAGGTCATGCGGGTGTTGGCGCCGCTGGGCGTGCTGCTCCCCTCGGGCCTCGGCCTCAAGATCGATCAGAACGAGATGGGACGCGCCGGCTTCGTGCGCTGCCTGCCGGATGGCTGCCTCGCCGAGGTGATCCTCGACGACGACCTGATCGGCAAGCTGCGCAATGGCAAGACGGCGACCTTCGTCATCTTCCAGACACCGGAAGAAGGTATCGGCATCCCGATCTCGCTGACCGGCTTCGGTCCGGGGTTCGACGCCCTGCCCTAGGACGCTGAGAGTGCGACATGGCCCGGATTGAATCGCTCGAATCGCTGCGCGCCATCTATGGCGCGCCGAAGGGGCGATCCGTCGCCAAGCAACTCGACGGGCTCGACCGGCATTGCCGGTCGTTCATCGCGCTGTCGCCCTTCCTTGTTCTCGCCACCCAGGGCGCGGACGGCTTTGGCGACGCGACGCCGCGCGGTGATCACCCCGGCTTCGTGAGCGTGCTGGACGACAACACGCTCGTCATCCCCGACCGCCCCGGCAACAACCGCATCGACTCGCTCGCCAATCTGGTCGAGCGGCCCGGCATCGGCCTGCTGTTCCTGATCCCCGGCGTCGACGAGACGCTGCGCGTCAACGGCACGGCGGTGATCGACGACGACGAGGCGCTGCGGGCCGCGCACATGGCGGACGGCAAGCTGCCGGCCACCGTCATGGTCGTCACCGTGCGCGAAGCCTATCTGCAATGCGGCAAGGCGCTGATGCGCTCGAACCTCTGGGCCGACGAAAGCAGGATCGACCGCAGCCTCCTGCCCACGATGGGCGAGATGCTTCGGGATCACACCCGCTCTAGCGAGCCGCCCGAGACCCAGGCCGACATGCTCGCCCGCTACGCCAAGGCGCTTTATTGAGGCGAGATTCGGCCAAGGCGAATGCCGGAGCGGATCTATCCGGGCAAACCCGGCCCCTCACCTCTGCCTGAGGAAGCCTTTGCATAACATCGCCCGCGAACCTCCAATCCACCGTTCGCCGCTCCCCATCATCCTCAGGTGCTTCGCGTGAGCGAAGCCTCGAAGGAGGGTCCAGCGAAATTCCGGAACCTCCCCCGCGAGCGCCGGATCATACGGCTTGCTGCCCGGGCCAGACGGATGCACGCAAGGAGCCATCTGGACCCTCCTTCGAGGCCCGGCTGCGCCGGACACCTCAGGATGATGGTCGTGCGGTTTGCAGCAAGTGGTGGTCAGGCTTGCGCAGAGGCTGCCCGCAGGATGCAGAACTGCCTTTCGACGTTGCGCAAAGGTCTCATCAGGGTGAGGTGAAGTAGGCCCCCCCGGGCGTTACGACGATCTCAGTCGGCGATCTTCACGCCAAGGCCGGTCAGCGCTTCCCAGTAGGTCGGGTAGGTCTTCGCCACGCAGCCGGGGTCGAGGATGGTGATGCCGCCGATCTTGAGGCCGGCCAGCGCCAGGCTCATGGCGATGCGGTGGTCCGAATAGGTTTCTATGCGCGTGGGAAGCGTCTGCCCGGCAAGCGAGGGATCGGAGGCGACGATCAGGTCGTCGCCCTCCTCCGTGCCGAGGCCGGGCCGGATGCGCGAGAGCTCGGTCGCAACCGCCGCGACGCGGTCGCATTCCTTGACGCGCAGATTGGCGATTCCGACGAAGCGCACGGGCGTGTTGTTGAAGGCTGCGAGCACGGCGATGGTCGGGATCGCGTCCTGCATCTGCGAGCCGTCGATGACGGCCGGCAGGTTGGGGAACTGGGCGATCACCTCGCGCGCCTTGGCGTCGGGCTGCGTGAAGGCATCGGACGGGACGCCGAGATCGATATGGCCGCCCGTCAGGACTTCCGCCGCCCAGAGATAGGTGGCAGCCGAGGCGTCCGGCTCGATGACGAAATCGGTTGCCTGGTAGCCGGTCGGCTGGACGCGCCAACTCGATGCGTCGATCTGCTCGACCTCTCCGCCGAACGCGCGCATCGCGGCGATCGTCAGATCGACATAGCCGCGCGCGCCGATCTCGCTGCCGGTCAGCGCCACCTCGATCGGACCGTTGCCGAAGGCGGCCGCCATCAGCAGCGCCGAGACATACTGGCTCGACAGGCCGCCATCGATCTCGACCCGGCCGGAGCCGAAGGTGCCGTTGCCCTGCACCGTGACCGGCGGATAGCCGCCGGCGTCCGAGGCATCGATGCCGAGCGAGCGCAGCGCTTCGACCAGCGGGCCGATGGGGCGCTTGCGCATATGCGCGTCGCCATCGACGACGACGGTGCCATCGACCAGGGTCACCGCGGCCGAAAGGAAGCGCATCGCCGTGCCGGCATTGCCGAGGAACAGCGGCTCGGCCGGCGGAGCGAGCCGGCCGGAGCTGGTGACGATGAAGGTGGTGTCGTCCGGCTCCTCGACCGTGACACCCATGGCGCGCAGGGCGCCGGCCATCAGCTTGGTGTCGAGGCTCTTGAGCGCACCGGTCAGGCGGCTGGTGCCCTTGGCGAGCGCGGCCAGAAGCAGGGCCCGGTTGGTGATCGACTTGGAGCCCGGCGGCGTGACGCGGCCCTCGAGCGGCCCCGACACCGGGATAATCGTCAAAGCCTGCTTGTCGAGACCGAATGCCGTCGCCATGATTCGTCCTGTCCTTCTCGCCTGGAGATCGCGGCGCGGCGCGTTTCCGTGCGTCGCGCGGCCAGCGGTCCCCCGTCCTGTTCCGTGCCGCAGCGTATGGGCCATTCGGGGGGCGAAACGCAATGGGGGACGGCATGCGGTTGGTTCTCGACAGATGCCGGGCATGCCATAAGGCTGCCCCCGCTCAAGCAAAGGTC
The DNA here is from genome assembly GCF_026343955.1 of Kaistia defluvii. Taxonomy (GTDB): domain Bacteria; phylum Pseudomonadota; class Alphaproteobacteria; order Rhizobiales; family Kaistiaceae; genus Kaistia; species Kaistia defluvii. The sequence continues at coordinate 36,807 of NZ_JAPKNI010000006.1, read as the reverse complement.
CATCGTCATGAAGCTTTCCTCTCTGATCGTGCTGGCGATTTTCGGGCTCGCGGCAGCCGCTCCGGCGGAGGCCGCCAGCTTCAACTGCGCCAAGGCCGTCGCCCCCGACGAGCTGGCGATCTGCAGCAATCCGGAACTCTCCGAGCGCGACACCGAAATGGCGGCGCTCTGGTTCGCCTACAACAAGGTGCCGATGATGATGGGCGCCAATGCCGCGCGGCGCGACGGCGCAACGGACTTCCTCAAGCTGCGAGCCGCCTGCGGCAGCGACACCGCCTGCCTGGGAAGAGTCTACGAGGCGCGGATCACGGCGCTGCGGGCCGAGATCTCGCTGGCGATGGATGCGCTCGCCGGACAGCAATGAACAGGCGGAGGTCGGCAAGGGGGTGCGAAAGCGCGTGCGATCCCCTATTTCTGCTGCTCAGACAAGAGCCCGGAGTTCCCCATGGCCGATGAACAGCTTTCCATTCTCGCGCGCGCCGGCCTCGACCGTGACGAAACCCGCAGCGTCGTCGCCGAAGCGCTCTCCGGCGCGGATGATGGCGAGCTCTATCTCGAATACGCCCAGTCCGAGGGGCTCGTCTTCGACAATGGCCGCCTTTCGGGCGCGAGCTTCGACACCCGCCAGGGCTTCGGCCTGCGCGCCGTGGCCGGCGAGGCGGTAGGCTATGCGCATGCCGGCGAAGTCTCGCTCGACGCGATCCGCCGCGCCGGCGACGCCGTCGCTTCGGTGAAGCGCGGCCATTCCGGCACGCTGGCCGAACCGCCCAAGGGCACCAACCGCGTGCTCTATACCGACGAGAACCCGCTCGGCAGCCCGAGCTTCGCCGAGAAGGTGAAGCTGCTGGAAGCGATCGACGCCTATGCCCGCGCGAAGGATCCGCGCGTCCGTCAGGTGAGCGCTTCGCTGGCCGGCTCGTGGCAGATCGTCGAGATTTTGCGTCCCGATGGCGTCTATCGCCGCGACATCCGCCCGATGGTGCGGGTCAGCGTCTCGATCATCGCCGGCGAAGGCGACCGGCAGGAGCAAGGCTCCTATGGCATGGGCGGGCGCGAGGGCTTCGGCCAGTTCGTGACGAGCGACCGCTGGCACCATGCCGTGGACGAGGCGCTGCGCCAGGCGCTGGTCAATCTCGAAGCCGTCCCCGCCCCCGCCGGCACCTTCGACGTCGTGCTCGGCCCCGGCTGGCCAGGCGTCATGCTGCATGAAGCGGTCGGCCACGGCCTCGAGGGCGATTTCAACCGTCGCGGCGAAAGCGCCTTCTCCGGCCTGATGGGCCAGCAGGTGGCCGCCAAGGGCGTCACCGTCATCGATGACGGCTCGATCATGGACCGGCGCGGCTCGCTTTCCTTCGACGATGAAGGCACGCCGACCCAGGCCACCACACTGATCGAGGATGGCATCCTGGTCGGCTACATGCAGGACCGCCAGAACGCCCGCCTGATGGGCATGCAGCCGACCGGCAATGGCCGCCGGCAGTCCTATGCCCATGTGCCGATGCCGCGCATGACCAACACGATCATGAAGAGCGGCCGGGACGATCCGGCCGAGATCCTCGGTTCGGTCCAGAACGGCCTCTACATGGTGTCGTTCGGCGGCGGACAGGTCGATATCACGAGCGGCAAGTTCGTCTTCGCCTGCACCGAGGGCTACCGGATCGAGAATGGCAAGATCGGCGCGCCGGTGAAGGGTGCGATGCTGATCGGCAACGGGCCGGATGCGATGAAGCGCGTCTCGATGGTCGGCAACGACATGGCGCTCGATCTCGGCATCGGCACCTGCGGCAAGAGCGGCCAGGGCGTGCCGGTCGGCGTCGGCCAGCCGACCATCCGCATCGACCAGATCACGGTGGGCGGCACGGCGACGTAACGGCGCGGCTCACAAAGATGGTGCCTTCTTGCTTCACCTCTCCCCCAGGGAGAGGTGAAGATTTGCGCCGATCTCAAAGACGGCCCCTCGCCTACGGATAGAGCCTCTCGCTCTGCCATTCGCCCTCGCCCGGCACCTCGCGCCGGAAGACGACGCGGTCGTGCAGGCGGAAGGCGCCATCCTTCCAGAATTCGATCTGGATCGGCTTGATGCGGAAACCGGACCAATGCGGCGGGCGCGGGATTTCGCCGATCGCATATTTGGCGGCCAGCGCCGCCACCGACTTTTCCAACGCAAAACGCGATTCGAGCGGCTGCGACTGTTTCGATGCCCAGGCGCCGAGACGGCTGTGGCGGGCGCGCGTCGCGAAATAAGCGTCGGCCTCCGCATCGGTCACCGTCTCGACCAGGCCGCGAACCCGCACCTGCCGGCGCAGGCTCTTCCAATGGAAAAGCACGGCGGCCTTGGGGGTTGCCAGCAGTTCGCGCCCCTTGGCGCTGCCATAGTTGGTGTAGAAGACGATCCCGTTCTCGTCGAAATCCTTCATCAGCACCATGCGCACATCCGGCAGCCCGTCCGGGTCGACGGTGGCCAGCGCCATGCCGTTCGGATCGTTGATTTCCGAGGCCTCCGCTTCCTTCAGCCAGGTGGCGAAAAGGGCAAACGGGTCCGTCGCGGCGGTGAAGTCACTCATCCTTAATCATCTTTTCCGATGCTGCGATCCGCAGAGCGTCCGCTGAGGATCATTCGTGCTGCTACGGGACAGACATATATCGACCGGACGGCATATGGCCAGACAAGACGGGGTCCACCGGGAATGCGAATGATTGGCCGCATAGGACCGATCATGCTGTGCGCGGGTCTGGCCGGCTGCGGTCTGACGCCGGGCGGCCCGGAAGCCGACATCGACATGACCACCACGGGCTCGATCGCCCCGGCCGTCCCGACGGCCAAGCGCACGGTCGTCGAAGCCGTGGACCCGTCCGATTGGGAGCATATCCGCCTGACGGCCTCCACCTTCATTTCCGGCTCCGCCAATGGCGACGTCATCGACTGGACCAATCCCGACACCGGCTCGAACGGCACGCTGTCGCCCGTCCGCGCCGCCCATGTCGAGCCGGATGGCCGCAATTGCCGCGCCTTCGCACTCACCGTCAGCGATGTCCGCGGCATACGCCGCTACAGGGGCGATGCCTGCCGGGCCACGGACGGCATGTGGCAGCTCTTCGAAGTCGTTCCCGAAGACAGCACGCTCCTTTAAAGTCCAATCCGAGTCGAGGCGATTGGAATCAATTCCTAGCCTCCCTATGTTAGGGGACGGTTCCGGTGCCGCCGTTTTGGGCCGGGACGAATCCTGCCCTTAGAGGGGGTTTCCCATGCGTGATCCATACCAGGTGCTCGGCGTCGAGAAGAAGGCGACCGCGGCCGAGGTGAAGAAGGCGTTTCGCCGTCTCGCCAAAAAACACCATCCCGACCAGAATCCGGACGACTCCAAGGCGCAGGAGAAGTTTTCGGAGATCAATTCTGCCTATGAAATCCTCGGCGACGAGGAAAAGCGCGCCCAGTTCGACCGTGGCGAAATCGATGCCGAGGGCAAGCCGAAGTTCCAGGGCTTCGAAGGGTTCGATCCGCGCGGCGGCGCGGGCGCCGGCGCCGGAGCGCATAGCTTCCGCTGGTCCTCGGCCGGCGGCGCCGACGACATCCTGAACGATATTTTCGGCGGCTTTGCCGGCCAGGGCGGCGGCGGCGGGGGCTTCAGCAATTTTGGCGGCGGCCGGGCCGGCGGCTTCAGTGGCGGCGGCGCGCGCGCCTCGTCGCAGGCCCGCTCGCGCGGCGAGGACGTCACCGCCACCGTGGGCGTGACGCTGGAGCAGATCGCGCGCGACGAGAAGGTGCGCGTCGAACTGCCGACCGGCCGGACGCTCGAGATCGCCATTCCCGCTGGGACGCGTCCCGGCCGGGTCATCCGGCTGCGCGGCCAGGGCTGGGCGAGCCCGACCGGTGGCCAACCCGGCGACGCGCTCGTCACCGTCGAGTTCGTGCCGCACCCGCTGTTCAAGGTGGAGGGCGACGCGCTGCGCCTGGAACTGCCGGTGACGCTGGATGAAGCGGTGCTCGGCGCCAAGGTACGGGTCCCGACGCTGACCGGCTCGGGCACCATGACCATTCCGGCCCATTCGGATGGCGGACGCGTGATGCGCCTGAAGGGCAAGGGTCTGCCGACCGCCGTGGGTGGCAATGGCGACCTGCTCGTCGCGCTCAAGATCGTGCTGCCGCCGGAAATCGATCCGGAATTCGAGGCGATGATGCGGCACTGGCGCGAGACCAAGGCCTATTCCGCACGCGGCCCCGAATTCGAGCGGTAGCCGCCTCAGGGGCGCGGCGCGGCGGCGCGGCGAAGGCGGTCGACGATCGCCTCGCCGAGGCCCGTCGTCGGGATCGGCGCGACCGCGATGGTCGCGGCCTTGCCGTCCAGCTCACGTAGCGCCGAAAACAGGCGCGCGGCCGCCTCGATCAGGTCACCGCGCTCGCTCAGATTGATCGTCACGGCCGCATTGCCGGCATGGCGCGGCAGCTCGGCCCCGAAGGCGAGCAGCGCCTCCCCCGGCAACACTTCCTTCACATTGAGCCGGACCATCGCGCCCGGCGCGTAGTGCGAGGCCAGCTGTCCCGGCGCGGTCGGCGCCTCGGGATCGGTGAGGTCGACGATCGTCAGCGGCATGCCGGCGACCGCCTCGATCGCCTCGCGCGGCAAGCCGCCCGCCCGAAGCAGCGCAAGTCCGGCCGGCGTCGCCGCGACGATGGTCGATTCGACGCCGACATGGCTCGGTCCGGCATCGAGCACGATCGCCACAGTGGATCCGAGATCTTCCGCGACATGGGCGGCGGTGGTCGCGCTGACATGGCCAGAGCGGTTGGCGCTGGGCGCCGCGACCGGCCGGCCGAACGCCTTCAAGAGCGCATGCGCGGCCGGGTGCGAGGGCATGCGCACGGCCAGCGTGTCGAGCCCGGCGGTGGCGAGGTCGGATACGCCGGCATCGGCGCGCTTGGGCAGAACCAGCGTCAGGGGGCCCGGCCAGAACGCCTCGGCCAATCGCCGCGAGATGGGATCGAACAGGACGAGCCGCTCCGCCGCTTCAAGGTCCGCGACGTGAGCGATCAGCGGATTGAAGCTCGGGCGTCCCTTGGCGGCATAGATGCGCGCGACCGCCTCGCCATTGGTGGCGTCGGCCGCCAGGCCATAGACCGTTTCGGTCGGCATTCCGACAAGCTGGCCGGCCGCAAGCGCCGCGACCGCCTCGCGCAGCGCGTCATCGTCATCCGCCGGACGTATGTTGGAGGAATGATGCCTGGCCAATCCGGCCTCCCGAGCCATTTTTTTGCAGCGAAGGGCCAAAAGGCCCGACGCGGCCGGGCAGTCAAGCCCTATCCACCCTTCCTGTCCGAGACAGGAAGATCTCCCGTGTGACCGCGTCAATTGTAGGCAATTTTGAACATATGCTTTACTTCGCGGCAGGACCTGTCCAATTCTCCTCCGCCAACTAGCTAATGGGAAGGTGGAACCCGGATGAGCGAGAGCATGAGTTTGCCGATCGGTATCGAGGCGAAGGGCGGGATCACCGTCATTCGCTTAGACAGACCGGAAACTCAGAATGCCCTGACCGTCGAGATGCTCACAACGATTTCGGACGCGCTTGTGCTGGGAGAACGGGACGGACGCAACAAGGCCTTCGTCATCGTCGGTTCGCCAGGCGTGTTTTCCATCGGCAACGACCTTCGCGAGTTGATCCAGTTCGCCGATGAGGGCCGCATCGACGAGAGCATCGCCCGCTTCCTCAAGACCATCGCCACCATCGAGAAGCCGCTGATCGCCGCCGTCGACGGGCTGGCCATGGGCATGGGCGCCACCATCCTGCTGCATTGCGACTATGTGGTCGCCAGCGAATGGTCGGCGTTCGAATCGAACTGCGTCGAACTCGGCCTGATCCCGAGCGGCGGCTCGACCCTGCTGGCCGCCCGCCTGATGGGGCACCAGCGCGCCTTCGAATATCTCGTGCTCGGCGAGCGCTTCGACGTCGAGCGCGCCTTCCAGGCCGGGTTGGTCAACCGGATCGTTCCCGCGGCCGACGTCGAGAAGGCAGCCCTCGCCATTGCCCGCAAGCTCGCCAGCCGGTCGATGGAATCCGCCGGCATCACCCGTCGCCTGATGCGCGGCGACCGGCGCGAAGTGCTGACCCGGATCGACCAGGAAATCGCCCAGACCCTCAATCGGCTGCGTTCGCCCGTCGCACGCGACACGCTGGTTGCCTATATGCGCAAGAACCAGTGACCGGGGCCGCCATCCGGGGCCCCTTCTGACATCGAATTTGGGACGCCCATGGCAACGCTGCTGATCCATCACCCGGTCTTCGCCGAGCACCTCGTGCCCTTCGGCCACCCGGAACGGCCCGAACGCATCCAGGCCGTCGAGGCGGCGCTTTCCGACGACCGCTTCGCGCCGCTGCTGCGCGAACAGGCCCGGATGGCGGATGTCGAAATGATCCTGCTCTGCCACCCGCTCTCTCATCTCGAGGCGATGCGCCACTACAGCCCCTCGGAGAGCATGATCCGCGTCGATGCCGACACGACGATGTCGCCGATGACGCTGGAAGCGGCGCTGATCGCCGTGGGCGGCGCCTGCCAGGCGGTCGACGCCGTGCTGGATGGCGACGCGAAGAACGCCTTCTGCGCCATGCGCCCGCCCGGCCACCATGCCGAGCCAGATCGCGCCATGGGCTTCTGCTTCTTCAATCAGGCAGCGATCGCCGCCCGCCACGCACAGCGCGGCCATGGCATCGAGCGCGTCGCGATCGTCGACTGGGACGTGCACCACGGCAACGGCACGCAGGCGATCTTCTGGGACGATCCGTCCGTGCTCTATGCCTCGACGCACCAGATGCCGCTCTATCCCGGCACCGGCGCGGCGTCGGAGACAGGCGCCGGCAACATCTTCAACGCGCCGCTCGCGCCCGGTGCCGATGGCGCTGATTTCCGCCGTTCGTTCGAGGCGGTGATCCTGCCGGCCCTTGACGCCTTCCGGCCGGAACTGATCCTCATCTCCGCCGGCTTCGACGCCCATTCGCGCGATCCGCTCGGCGAACTGGAGCTGGAGGAGTCGGACTTCGTCTGGGCGACCGAGCAATTGATGGAGGTCGCGAACCGTCATTCGCATGGCCGGATCGTCAGCATCCTGGAAGGCGGCTACGACCTGAAGGCCCTCGCCGCCTCGACCGCCGCCCATGTCGAGACGCTGATGCGCGCCGGCTGACCCGTCGGGCCGGGCACGACTTGCATCACGCGGCCCGATGGCCGAAAAGGTTCGCCGCACAATTCCGGGAGACCAGTCCATGTCCGACGTTCAGACCGCCCTTGAAAGCCTCTCCTTCGAGAAGGCCCTGGCCGAGCTCGAGACCATCGTCGGCCATCTCGAGCGCGGCGACGTCCCGCTCGAAGAGTCGATCACGATCTATGCGCGCGGCGAAGCCCTGAAGAAGCACTGCGATGCGCTGCTGAAGCAGGCCGAGGCGAAGGTTGAGAAGATCCGCACCGGCGCCAACGGCCAGGCTACCGCCACCGAACCGCTCGACGTGGAATAGGCCGGCCGGCCCTTTCGCTGAACAATCCGTCGCCAGAACGGCGCCTTTCGGCTCATACTCCGCCTCTCCATTATCGGGTCACCACCGAAGCCAAGGAGATTGCCATGAGCCGCTTGCCCGATATCGATCCGGTCTTTGGCGACGCCGCGTCGAGCGACGCCATCGAGCTCGTCGTCGTGCCGCGCACCGTCGATATCGGCGGCTTCGCGGTGAAGCGCGCCTTGCCGACGGCGAAGCGCCGCATGGTCGGGCCGTTCATCTTCCTCGACCAGATGGGGCCCGGCGAATTCCCGGCCGGCGAAGGCCTCGACGTGCGGCCGCATCCCCATATCGGGCTGGCGACCGTCACCTATCTGTTCGATGGCGAGATCGTGCACCGCGACTCCACCGGCGTCGAAATGGCGATCCAGCCGGGCGACGTGAACTGGATGACGGCCGGACGCGGCATCGCGCATTCCGAGCGCTCCAGTCCGGAATTCCGCCACCGCGCCAATGACCGCAAGGTCGGCGGCCTGCAGACCTGGGTGGCACTGCCCAGGGAGCATGAAGAACACGCGCCAGAATTCCACCATCACGGCAAGGCCGATCTGCCCGTCGTCAGCGGCGAAGGCGTCGACCTGCGTCTGATCCTCGGCTCCGCCTATGGCGAAACCTCGCCGGTGCAGACCTTTTCCGACACGATCTATGCCGATGTGGCGCTGCAGCCGGGCGGCCGCCTGCCGATCGATGCCGAGCACGAGGAACGCGCGCTCTACATCTTCGAGGGTGAGATCGAGATCGCCGGCGACGTGTTCGAGGCCGGCCGCCTGCTCGTGCTGCGCCCCGGCGACCGGATCAGCCTGACGGCGCGCAAGCCGACGCGGCTTATGCTGGTCGGCGGCGCGCCGATGGACGGTCCGCGCCACATCTGGTGGAACTTCGTCTCCTCGTCGAAGGACCGCATCGAGCAGGCCAAGAACGACTGGAAGCTCGGCCGCTTCGACAAGGTCTTTGGCGACGAGAGCGAGTTCATACCGCTGCCTGAAGGGCCGTAGGTTTCCCGCTCTAGTCGGCAAAAAGGGCTGCTCATCCCCTTCCGGAGAGAACGAGAGGTGATGGAAAGCGGCGTGTCAGGTTTCGGCGAATCGCCCCCCACCCTCGGCGTCATCCCGGGCGGAGACCCGGGATCCATTCATCCGGGATCGAGGGACTTTCACTCTCGTCAGGCCTCGGCTGCATGGGTCCTCGCTTTCGCGAGGATGACGGCGAACGCGTGCGGATGTCGCCGCAAGCCCCCCGAAGAGGCGGCAGCGCTGCTGCAGACACCAGCCGAGCGTCGAAGTCTCAGAGAAACACCGGTTCCTCGACCAGTTCGACGCCGAACTTGGCGCGCACGCCGGCCTTGATCTCCCCGGCCAGCACGGTGATCTCGGCCGCCGAGCCGCCGCCATGGTTGACCAGGATCAGGGCATGGCGGTCATAGACGCCGACATGGCCGAGCCGGATGCCCTTGAAGCCGCTCTGCTCGACCAGCCAGGCGGCCGAGAGCTTGATCTGTCCATCCGGCTGCGGGTAGCCGCCGAGCTTCGGATAGTGCGCCTTGAGCGCCTTGTGCCTGGCCGCCGGGACGATCGGGTTCTGGAAGAAGCTGCCGGCATTGCCGATCACCGCCGGATCGGGAAGCTTTCGCCCGCGCACGGCCACGACCTCGTTGAACACCGCTTCGGGCTCGACCGCCTCACCATGCTGGAAGATCGCGGCGATGTCGGGATAGCTCAGTACCGGCTGCCACGGGCGCGGCAGGCGGAAGCGCACGCTCGTCACGATGTAGCGGCCAGGATGGTGCTTGAAGATGCTGTCGCGATAGGCGAAGGCGCACGCGTCCTTGTCGAAGGTGACGAAGCGCTTCGACTCGACGTCATAGGCGCGCAGGCTGTCGAACCGGTCCGCCAGCTCGATGCCGTAGGCGCCGATGTTCTGCACGGGCGAGGCGCCGACCGTGCCGGGAATCAGCGCGAGGTTTTCCAGCCCCGGATGACCCCCGGCCAGAGTCGAACGGACGAAGCCGTGCCAGTTCTCGCCCGCGGCCGCCTCGACGATCCACGCGTCTTCGCGCGCCTCGACCAGCCGACTGCCCTGACTGCGCATCAGCAGCGTCACGCCCTCGAAATCCGCGCTCAGCACGACATTGCTGCCGCCGCCCAGAAGCCGGCGCGGCAGCCCCTTCAGTCGCGGATCGGCCAGCGCCGCGACGAGATCGTCCTCGGAGCGGATCTCGACCGCATAGCGGCTCAGGGCGCGGAAGCCGAAACTGTTGCTGTTGTCGAGCGGGTAGTCGGTCAGTATCTCGTGCATTCTCATCCTGCCGGCAAAAGGCCGCCGAAACATGCCCCTCCTATGACGGATTACGGCGGCGGCGTCGACCGCTGCCGCCTGGCGGCATCAGCGGCGCAATTCGCGCAACATGCCCTTGGCAAGCCCGTGATAGAGCGATTCCGGCGCGAGGATCCGCGAGACGCCGTAGCCCACCACGGAAGCGCACATCACCGGGATGACGTTCGAGGTATCGCCGGTCATTTCCAGGATGATGACGAAGGCCGTGATCGGGGCCTGAACGACGCCGGCGAAATATCCCGCCATGCCCAGCAGCGCGGCGATGCCGGCGCTTCCGCCGAAGGCGGCTCCGATCAGGCTGCCAATGCCGGTTCCAACCGCCAGCGACGGCGCGAAAATGCCCCCCGGAATGCCCGACAGCGAGGATAGCAGCGTCGAGGCCAGCTTGGCCGGCGCAAAGTACCATGGCAGCACGCCGCCCTCGACGGCGATCTTCGCCTGCTCGTAGCCGGTGCCGAAGCTGATGCCCCCCGTGGCGATGCCGATGAGCGCGACACCGAGCCCGCAAAGCACGGCGACCAGCAGCGTCCGCCAGACGGGCATGGCCGAGGTCCATCGCCGCAGGGCCAGCGTGCCCTGAAGCATGAGACCGGAGAACAGCGCGCCGGCCGTGCCGCCGATGACGCCGCAGGCGACGACGAGAAACCAGCCCTGCGCGCCAACGACGACTTCCGAGGTCGAGCCGAAATAGCTGTAGTTGCCGACAAGGCCGAGCGAAACGAGACCGCCGATGATGACGGCGGAAATGACGAGGCCGCTGGTTCGCAGTTCGAAGGAGCGGCTCATCTCCTCGATCGCGAAGACGATGCCGGCAAGCGGCGTATTGAACGCCGCCGAGATACCGGCCGCCGAGCCGGCGAGGATCAGGCCGCTCTCACGCCCCATCCGGCCGATCTCGCCCGCCTTCAGCATGATCGAGGCGCCGATCTGCACCGTCGGCCCCTCGCGGCCGATCGAGCCACCCGAAGCGATGCCGACCAGCGTCAGCATGATCTTGCCGAGGGCGACACGCGGCGACAGCAGCTTGTCCCGCGCGGCGGGATCGGTCAGTTGCCGGGCGGCAATCGCCTGCGGAATGCCGCTGCCCTGCGACCCCGGGAAGACGGTGCGGGCCAGATGCGCGCAGACCAGAAACCCCAGTGGCGTCAGGACCAGCGGCACCCACCAGCCCAATCCGGCCAGTCGATGAAACAGCGACTGGCTCCAGTCGGCGCTGTAGGCGAAGGCGACGCTGACCAGGCCCGTCGCCAACGCGCCCAGCCAGAACACGAGGCGGCGCCGCCAGATCGTGGTCGAGAGCCAAAGCCGGCGGGGTCGGCGCATAAATCGTCTTTGTCGGAGCACGCTGGATTCCGTCTGTCGTTTGGCGCGCGGGCAACCGGGGCGCCCGGCGCGGAAGATGGCTGGCGGAGACGGCTCGTATGCCTCGCCGCCGCGATGGACACCCGTCAGGCTCCGTTCAGCAGCACGTAGTCGATCTCGAGAAACGACTCAACCTCGGGGATCCAGCGATCCCTGACGAAGGCGACGTGGTCGGGATGGTCGTTATACAGGGAATAAGCGGCCTGGTCCGCGAACTCCATCGAGAAGCCGAAATCATGATCGTTCTTGGGGCTGACCTGGCGCAGCTGCTCGAACCTTCCCACGCCGGGGATCGCGGCGAGGATGCGGGCATCGGCGAGAAACTGCCTCTCCGCCTCGGAACCCTTGGAATGCTTGAGACGGAAGACAACGGTATGGCGGATCATGCGGGGGCCTCTTCGCTACCAGAAGAATGCACAGTAGAGAACGAGGAAGCGCGCGCAACCGCGCGGATATGGCCCGCCCCCTCGCCCTTGACCGCGTTGCCACCCGCCGCCACGTCGTGTAACCGTGCCCCTTCACATAACAGTCTTGTTTCATAGATGACCGGCAAGCCCGAAACGCTCCTTCTCGACACCGTCACCACGCCCGAGGATCTCCGCCGCCTGCCGGAGAGCGCGCTCGTGCAACTGGCGGCCGAACTCCGCGCCGAAACCATCGATGCGGTTTCGATCACCGGCGGCCATCTCGGCGCCGGTCTCGGCGTCGTCGAGCTGACGGTGGCGCTGCACTACGTGTTCAACACGCCGGCCGACCGGATCATCTGGGATGTCGGCCATCAGGCCTACCCGCACAAGATCCTGACGGGCCGCCGCGACCGCATCCGCACGCTGCGCCAGCCCCACGGGCTGTCCGGCTTCACCAAGCGGGCCGAGAGCGAATACGACCCGTTCGGCGCGGCCCATTCATCGACCTCGATCTCGGCCGGCCTCGGCATGGCGGTGGCGCGCGACCTGTCCGAAGGCGACAATGCCGTCGTCTGCGTGATCGGCGACGGCGCGATGTCCGCCGGCATGGCTTACGAGGCGATGAACAATGCCGGCGCGCTGCGCTCGCGGCTGATCGTCATCCTGAACGACAACGACATGTCGATCGCGCCGCCGGTCGGCGCCATGTCGGCCTATCTGGCGCGCCTCGTGTCGGGCCGCGCCTATCGCTCGTTCCGCGAAGTGGCGAAGCAGCTCACCAAGAAGCTGCCGCGCATCTTCCACGACAAGGCAAAGCAGACCGAGGAATATGCGCGCGGTTTCTTCACCGGCGGCACGCTGTTCGAAGAGCTCGGCTTCTATTATGTCGGGCCGATCGACGGCCACAATCTCGACCACCTGCTGCCGATCCTGCGCAATCTGCGCGACGCGCCGGAAGGCCCGATCCTGCTGCATGTCGTGACGCAGAAGGGCAAGGGCTACGCCCCGGCCGAGGCCGCCGCCGACAAGTACCACGGCGTCAATCGCTTCGACGTCATCACTGGCAAGCAGGCCAAGGCGACGCCAAACGCGCCGAGCTACACGCGTGTTTTCGCGGAGACGCTGATCCGGGAAGCGGAGGCCGACGACAAGATCGTCGCCGTCACCGCGGCCATGCCGACCGGCACCGGCCTCGACCTGTTCGGCCAGGCCTTTCCGAGCCGCACCTTCGATGTCGGCATCGCCGAGCAGCACGCCGTCACCTTCGCTGCGGGCCTTGCCTCGGAGGGCTACAAGCCGTTCTGCGCGATCTATTCGACCTTCCTGCAGCGCGGCTATGACCAGATCGTCCATGACGTGGCGATCCAGAAGCTGCCGGTGCGCTTCGCCATCGACCGCGCCGGCTTCGTCGGGGCCGACGGCCCGACCCATGCCGGCTCGTTCGACACCGGCTTCCTGACCGCGCTCCCCGGCATGATCGTCATGGCGCCATCGGACGAGGCCGAACTGGTGCACATGATCGCGACCTCGGTCGCCATCGACGACGCGCCCTCCTCCTTCCGCTATCCGCGCGGCGAAGGCGTCGGCATCGACATGCCGCTTCGCGGAGAAGTCCTGCCGATCGGCAAGGGCCGGATCGTGCGCCAGGGATCGAAGATCGCCATCCTCTCCTTCGGCACGCGCCTCAAGGACGCGATCAAGGCGGCGGAAGAGCTCGACACATACGGCCTGTCGACCACGGTCGCCGATGCGCGCTTCGCCAAGCCGCTCGATACCGATCTGGTGCTCGACCTCGCCCGCAATCACGAAGTCGTGATCACGATCGAGGAAGGTGCGGTCGGCGGCTTCGGCGGCCAGGTCCTGGCCTTCCTCGCCGGCGCCGGCGCCTTCGACCGCGGCCTCAAGATCCGCACGATGGTGATGCCGGACGAGTTCACCGATCACGACAAGCCCGAGGCGATGATCGTTTCCAGCGGGCTCGACGCGCGCGGCATCGTCGCGACGGTGTTCGAGGCGCTCGGCCGCGGCGACGAGGCGGCGAAGATCCGGCTGGCCTGAAATCCAGCCTTCACCATGTAAACTTGGCGACCTTCCGTTGCATCATATCGCGACTCGTTCTACCCGATAGCGGACGGGATCCCCTTGGGAGATCCGGCCGAAGGGGGAACGAGGATGGTATCCGACGCGATCCGGCTGGTGCTGACGAACCTGCCGAGCCTGCTGTTTTTCGCAGCCCTGCTCATCGCCACCCTGCGCGGCGGCTCGGCGCAAGCCTATCTCGACTGGCTGCTGCTGCTTTCCATCGGTGTCACCAGTGTCTGGGCCGGCCTCTACCACGTCTTCGCGCCGGAAACGGCCGCGGCGTTCATCGGCTGGCAGGTCAGCCCGTTCCAGTTCGAGGTCGGCATCGCCGATATCGCGCTCGGCGTCATCGGCATCGTCGCGTTCTGGCAAACGCTGGCGTTCAAAGCCGCCGTGATCCTCTTCACCACGGTCTATTACGTCGGGCTTGTGATCGGCCACATCCACCAGATCGTCAGCGCCGGCAACTGGACGGCCGGCAATGCGGGGGCGCTCCTGCTCCTGACGGTGCTCCAACCGATCCTGCTCATCGCCTGCTACTGGATCCTCGCACGACGCCAGGCCGCCAAGCCGCTCTGAGGTCCGCCACATCGTCGCATGGCTCGCGCGGCAGTCCGCCGCGCTTTGCAAGCGCGGCGTGCGGGGCTATCTCTGCGACATGATCAAGCATATCGCCCTTTCGCTCCTTCTCGCCGCGTCGCTGGCAACGCCCGCGCTCGCCGATGTCACCGCCGGCCCGCTCGTCATCCGCGAGCCCTGGTCGCGCGCGACGCCGCCCGGCGCCAAGGTCGGCGGCGGCTACCTGACCATCCAGAACACCGGCACCGAGCCGGATACGCTGGTCTCTGTCGCCTCGCCCGTCTCCGAAAAGACCGAGCTTCACCTGATGAAGACCGAGGACGGCGTGATGACGATGCGTCCCGCGACCGACGGCGTCGAGATCCCGGCCGGCCAGACGCTGACGCTGGAGCCCGGCGGCTACCACATCATGTTCATCCGCCCCAAGGCGCCCTTCGTGCAGGGCGAGACCGTGCCGCTGACCCTGAATTTCGCCAAGGCCGGCCCGGTCGAGATCGAGCTGACCATCTCGCCGATCGGCGCACCCGGACCGAAAGCGGATCATTCCATGCCCATGAACCATGAGGGCGCCGCGAAATGACCGCCAGCAAACCCGACGCCAGCCGCAAGACGTTGCGTACCATCCGCTACATCCTCTGGGGCCTGGTCGCCGTCGCGGTCATCGCCGTCGCCGGCTTCGCGGTGACGCAGAAGAGGGGCGGAGCCAGCCTGACCACCAGCGCGATCGGCGGGCCGTTCTCGGTCGTCGACCAGAAGGGCCAGCCCGTCACCGAGGCGGCGCTGAAGGGACATCCCTCGGCGATGTTCTTCGGCTTCACCTTCTGCCCCGACGTCTGCCCGACCACGCTGTTCCAGGCGACGCAGTGGCTGAAGCAGCTCGGCCCCGATGGCGACAAGCTCAAGGTCTATTTCGTCACCGTCGATCCCGAGCGCGACACGCCCGAGCAGATGGACAACTATCTGCACGCCTTTGATCCGCGCATCATCGGCCTGACCGGCAGCCGCCCGCAGATCGACGCGATGCTGAAGGCCTACCGGGTCTATTCGAAGAAGGTCGGCGAGGGCGAGGACTACACGATGGACCACGCCGCCGCCGTGTACCTGCTCGATTCCGACGCCAATTTCGTCGGCACGGTCGACTATCACGAGAAGGACGAGACAATCATGGCCAAGCTGAAGCGCCTCGTCGCCGGCTAGGCAGGGTCACCGGACGCCGATTGCGGCAAGATTCTCGGGAGGGGCGCGACGGGCATCGTCGCGCCCCTTTTCGTTTGAGGTCGGCTCGGCGTCCGATTGCCCACTGGAGCGCCTCCTTCGAGGCTTCGCGGAAGCGAAGCGCCTCGGGATGAGGGCGGAGCCGATTGATCTGCCTGACGAGTCAAAGCTCGCCAGCCGGCCGTATCGGCCGGATTCAGCGGCCCGATCCGGGGGCCGCCCACCTTCCCTCGCATGGCCCCTCCGCAACCCGCCGCTCGATGGGATACTCCCGCTTGCTGTGTCCCCTCCCCCAGGATAGGATCCATCATGAGCCACGCCCAGAACCCCGATATCCTGCTCCGCCTGCGCCGCGCCTCCGGCCACCTGACCAGCGTCATCGCCATGGTCGAGGACGGCCGCGACTGCCTGGCCATCGCCCAGCAGATGCAGGCCGTGATCAAGGCGATCGAAAGCACCAAGCGCATCCTGATCCACCACCATATCGACGAGCATCTGGGGGCGGCCGCCAGCGCGCTGCCCGCCGTCGAGGCCCGCGCCCTGGTCGAGGAAATCAAGGAAGTCAGCAAGTATCTCTGAGGAGCGGGTGGGCCATGGCAGGAGTATCGCAATGAACGCCTCGCAAGCTCTCAGGGGCCACGACCACGTCTTTCTCGGCGCCTCGCACGACCGCAACCAGCGCCGGACGATGATCGTCGTCGGCATCACGACGCTGACCATGCTGGCCGAAATCGTCGGCGGCTATGCCTATGGCTCGATGGCGCTGCTGGCGGACGGCTTCCACATGTCGACGCATGCCGGCGCCCTGCTGGTGGCAGCGCTCGCCTATCGCTATGCCCGCCGCCACGCGCACGACCCGGCCTTCACCTTCGGCACCGGCAAGATCGGCGACCTCGCGGCCTTCGCCAGCGCCGTCATCCTTGGGGTCATCGCCGTGCTGATCGCGGTCGATGCTGCCTGGCGCCTGGCGCATCCCATCGACATCAGCTTCAACCCGGCGATCGCCGTCGCCGTCATCGGCCTCGCCGTCAATCTCGTCAGCGCCGCGCTGCTGCACGAGAGCATGCCCGGACACAGCCACGGCCATGACGACCACCACGGGCATGATCATGGCCACCACCACGACCATGCGCGCCACGATCACGGCGGCGCCCGGGATCACAATCTGCGCGCCGCCTATGTCCATGTGCTCGCGGATGCGGCCACCTCCGTGCTCGCCATCGCGGCGCTGCTCGCGGGGCGCTTCCTGAACTGGGTCTGGCTGGATCCGGCCGTCGGCATTCTCGGCGCGGCGGTGATCGCGAGCTGGTCGCTGCAGCTGATGCGAGACAGCGGCCGCGTCCTGGTCGACACCGTGCCCGATCCGGATCTCGCCACCGCCATGCGCGCCCGGATCGAGCAGAATGGGGACCGGGTCACCGACCTGCATCTCTGGCGCGTCGGCCCCGGCCACAACGCGGCAGTGATCAGCCTCGTCTCGGCCCATCCGCAATCGCCCGACGTCTACCGCAAGAAGCTCGCGGCCTTGCACGCGCTGTCGCATGTCACGCTCGAGGTGCAGGCCGCGCCGGCCGTTTAGTCAGGCTGGTGCGCGAAGCGAGCGCAGCGCGATTGTGGTAGGAGACGCACCCCGGCCGGCGAAAACCGATGGAGGTGCGAGCGCCATGACCCAGAACATCTACGACAATCCCGCCTTCTTCGAGGGCTACAGCCAGCTCGGTCGATCCGTCCATGGACTGGCGGGGGCTGCCGAATGGCCGGCGCTGCGCGCAATGCTGCCGGATCTGCGCGGGCTTCGCGTCGTCGATCTGGGCTGCGGCTATGGCTGGTTCTGCCGCCATGCGAGCGAACAGGGCGCGGCCTCCGTGCTGGGACTCGACGTGTCGGAGGCGATGCTGGCGCGCGCCACTTCCATGACCAAGGATCCCCTTATCCGCTACGAGCGTGCCGATCTCGAGACGCTGGAACTGCCCGAGGCCGCGTTCGATTTCGTCTATAGCTCGCTGACGCTGCACTATATCGAGGACCTGCCGCGCCTTCTGGCAACCGTGCATCGCGCGCTGGTACCGGGCGGCAGGCTCGTCTTCTCGATCGAACATCCGATCTATATGGCGCCGACCAACCCCAGCTGGGTGATCGATGCCGAAGGCCGCCGCACCTGGCCGCTCGACCGCTACAGCGCCGAAGGGCCGCGCTCGACCGACTGGCTCGCCAAGGGCGTCATCAAGCACCATCGCACCATCGGCACCCAGCTCAACATGATGATCCGGCAGGGTTTCACCATCAACCATTTCGAGGAATGGGGGCCGACCGACGCCGAGATCGCCGCGCAGCCGGCGCTGGCCGAGGAGCGAGACCGGCCGATGATGATGCTGATCGCGGCACATCGATAGGCGCCCCTCTCGCCCCGGCCGCCCCTTTCGCGGTCTGCGAGGCCTGCGACGCGTGCCTGCGGCCCGATAGCGCTTGCGCTTGACCGCCGAGCACGCCATCACTCGCGCCATGAACGACACCACACATCGCCTGGACATGGTCCTGCTGGCGCGCGGGCTGGTCGCCTCGCGGGCCAAGGCGCGCGACGCCGTCCTGCGCGGCCATGTCCGCGTCGACGGGGTCCTGATCACCAAGCCCGCCGCGACCATCCGGCAGAACGCCACGCTCGAGATCGACGATCCCGCGCAGCGCTACGTCTCGCGCGCCGCGCTGAAGCTCGTCGCCGGGCTGGATCATTTCGGCTATGACCCGACCGGCCGCACCGCGCTGGATCTCGGCGCCTCGACCGGCGGCTTCACCGAAGTTCTGCTCGAACGCGGCGCGCGCCATGTCCATGCGCTCGATGTCGGGCATGGCCAGCTGCATCCGCGCGTGGCCGGCCGGTCGCGCGTCACCATGCGCGAAGGCCTGAATGTCCGCGACCTGACCGCCGAGGACATTGGCGAACCGTTCGATGCCATCGTCTGCGATGTCTCGTTCATCTCGCTCCGCCTGGCGCTGCCGCCGGCGCTCGAGCTGGCCGAGCCGGGCAGTTGGGGCGTCCTGCTGGTCAAGCCGCAGTTCGAGGTCGGCAAAGACGGCATCAACAAGAGCGGCCTGGTTCGCGATCCCCTGGAAGGCGAGGCCGCTGTCGAGCGCATCGTTGACTGGATTGCCGCGGAGCCGGGATGGGTCGTCGACGGCCTCGTCCCCTCCCCGATCGCCGGTGGCGACGGCAATCATGAATTCCTGCTCGGCGTTAGGAAAGAAACAGCCCATGGCTGAAACCCTCACCATCACTGCTCTCGGCCATGAGGGCGACGGCATCGCCGAGACCGCATCGGGCCAGAAGGTGTTCGTGCCCTTCACCCTGCCGGGCGAAGTCGTGACGGCCGATATCGACGGCGAGCGCGGCCACCTGGTTTCGATCATCACGCCGAGCCCGGACCGCATCGCGCCCGCCTGCCGGCATTTCACCGTCTGCGGCGGCTGCTCACTGCAGCATTGGGCGCCGGAGAAATACCAGGCCTGGAAGCGCGAGCTGGTCGTGCACGCCTTCGCCCAGCGCGGCATCGAAACGGAGGTCAATCCGGTGATCCCGGTTGCGCCCCATTCGCGCCGCCGCGCCGTCTTCACCCTGTCGCGCACCGAACAGGGCGTCGTGCTCGGCTTCAACAAGCGCGAGAGCCACGACATCCTGGCGATCGAGGAATGCCCGCTGCTGGTGCCCGAGATCGAGACGCGGCGCGACAAGCTCGCCGCCCTGGCCGACCGGCTGATGGATCGCGGCAAGCGCGCCCGCATGACCGTGGTCTCGACCGATACCGGCCTCGACGTGTCGCTGGAAGGCGCGCGCAAGCCCGGCCGAGCCGACTATGAGGCGCTCGGTCGCGCCGCGGTCGACGGCTCGATCTCGCGCCTGACGGTCGATGGCGCGGAGATCTTCATGAGCCGCGTGCCGGAAATCCGCAACGATCCGATCGTGCTCTATCCGAGCGCCGGCGGCTTCCTGCAGGCGACGGCCAGTTCCGAACTCGCGATGGCCGACCTCGTCGACGCCGCGATCGGCAAGTCGGGCGGCCCGGTGCTCGATCTCTTCGCCGGCATCGGCACCTTCACGCTGAAGCTGGCGCGGCGCTTCCCCGTTCTCGCCGTCGAGGGCGAGACCAAGCTGCTGCAGGCGCTCGACCGCTCGATGCGCTTTTCCACCGGCATCCGGGCGGTGACCACGCGCCGGCGCGACCTGTTCCTCAATCCCATGGCCCCGGTCGAGCTGAAGGAATTCAAGGCCGTGGTGTTCGATCCGCCGCGCGCCGGCGCCAAGGCGCAGGCCGAGACACTGGCAAAGTCGATCGTGCCCAAGATCGTCGGCGTCTCCTGCAATCCCGCGACGCTCGCCCGCGACGCGCGCATCCTGATCGATGGCGGCTACAAGCTCACCAGCGTGACGCCCGTCGACCAGTTCCTGTGGTCGGGCCATGTCGAGGTGGTGGCGACCTTCGAGCTCGCCCGCAAGAGCGCCAGCAAGGGCCGCCCGGTGCGGTTGAGCTGACGGCAGGCACGGCGCAAACTCCCAAAACAAAAAAATGGCGGCCCGGAGCCGCCATTTTCGTTCGTGCCAGAGACCAGCGATCAGGCCGCCGCCAGTTCCTTGCGGCCGGCCTTCAGCGTCGCGCCGACCTTGGCGATGCGGTTCAGCATGAGGTTGGCGGAATCGATGAAGCTCGCCGGCGGCACGAACAGATCGTCCTGGCGGTATTGCGAGAAGAACGGGATGTTGACCTCGCCCGCCACGGCCAGACCGACCGCGCCGGCGACCGGCTTCAGCAGTTGCACCGCGCGGGTGCCGCCAGATACGCCGCCGTAGCTGACGAAGCCGAGCGGCTTGTCGGCCCATTCATGCGACAGGTAGTCGATCGCGTTCTTGATCGAGGCCGGGAAGCCGTGATTGTACTCGGGCAGCACGAAAACGAAGGCATCAGCCGCGTCGATCGTCGCGCTCCAGTCCTTGGTGTGCTGATGCACATACTGGCGCATGCGCGGGTGGTTGGGCTCGTCGAACATCGGCAGGTTGACGGCCTTCAGGTCGACGAGTTCGGCCTGGAAATCCTTGTGCGCGGCGGCGACGCCGTTGAACCAGGTGCCGATGGAAAGGCCGGCGCGGCCCGGACGGGTCGAGGCGACGATGGTTTGAAGCGTGAGCAAGGGGAAGCGTCCTGTGCAGATCCGATAAGCCTGTGAGACCATATATAGGGCTTATCAGCTCGGCGGGAGGTGAACGGTGCGTCAACCGTTCCCGACCCGATGCGGCCGCTCAGTCGACCGGATCGAAATAGGAGCCGACGGGCGCGGTCGCGAAAAGGCCCCGCGCCTGCTGCAACAGGTCCGGCGGGATGTTCCTGACCGAGGCCTGGTGCGCCTCGGGCGTTTCCCAATGCTCGATCATGAGAAAGCGCGCGGCGTCGTCCCGGTCGCGGAACAGCTGGCAGGACAGCGCGCCCTCCGGCCCAGG
This sequence comes from Kaistia defluvii, assembly GCF_026343955.1. Classification (GTDB taxonomy): domain Bacteria; phylum Pseudomonadota; class Alphaproteobacteria; order Rhizobiales; family Kaistiaceae; genus Kaistia; species Kaistia defluvii. The sequence goes on along the minus strand of NZ_JAPKNI010000006.1, from coordinate 15,798 downwards.
ATCAGGGGCGTGATCGAGGCAAGGAAATGGGCCAGAGCGTCCTCCTGGCCCGCGAGGGCCCGAAACTCGCCAATCCGTGCGATCGCCATGACGTCCTCCCCAAGCTGCGTGGTGGAGCCTACCCGTTCTGGCCCCGATGACGAAGATAATGGTCCGCGATGGCGCAGGCGACCATAGCCTCGCCGATCGGCACGGCGCGGATGCCGACGCAGGGGTCGTGCCGGCCCTTGGTCATGACGTCGACCTCTTCGCCCTGCGCGGTGATCGAGCGGCGCGTGGTCAGGATCGACGAAGTCGGCTTGACGGCGAAGCGGGCGACGATCGGCTGGCCGGTCGAGATGCCGCCCAGGATGCCGCCGGCATGGTTGGAGAGGAACAGCGGCTTGCCGTCATTGCCCATGCGCATCTCGTCGGCATTCTCCTCGCCGGTGAGCGCCGCGGCATCAAAACCCTCGCCGATCTCGACACCCTTCACGGCGTTGATCGACATCAGCAGGCTGGCGATATCCTGGTCGAGCTTGGCATAGACCGGCGCACCAAGGCCGGCCGGCACGCCCTCGGCGATGACCTCGATCACCGCGCCGGCGGAAGAACCCGCCTTGCGGATGCCGTCCAGATATTCCTCCCACACCGTCGCCGTCTCGGCGTCCGGGCAGAAGAAGGGGTTCTGGTCGACCTCGTTCCAGTTCCAGCGCGCGCGGTCGATCTTGTGCGGACCGATCTGCACCAGCGCGCCGCGCACGCTCATGCCCGGCACGACCTTGCGGGCGATGGCGCCGGCGGCGACGCGGGCCGCCGTCTCGCGGGCCGAGGAACGGCCGCCGCCGCGATAATCGCGGATGCCGTATTTCAGGTCATAGGTGAAGTCGGCATGGCCGGGCCGGTAACGATCCCTGATGTCGCCATAGTCCTTGGAGCGCTGGTCCACATTCTGGATCTCGAGCGCGATCGGCGTGCCGGTGGTGAGAAGCGTGCCGTCTTCCTGCGGCAGGACGCCGGAAAGGATGCGCACCTCGTCGGGCTCGCGGCGCTGGGTGGTGAAGCGCGAGGTACCGGGCTTGCGCTTGTCCATCCAGGCCTGGATCTCGGCCTCGGAAATGGCGATGCGCGGCGGACAGCCGTCGACGACCGCGCCAAGTGCGGGTCCGTGGCTCTCGCCCCAAGTCGTGACGCGAAACAGATGGCCGAAGGTATTGTGCGACATGGGCGAAGGCGCTCCCGGTGATTGGCCCCGGTTCTAGAAAGCCAGCGGCCTTCCGTCAAACGCCAGCTTCGCGCGGGCACGGATAAGCGCGAGCGGTGCATAGAGAGTGAGCAGAGGACACCATCACTTGCACTGATGGTAAGCTTTGCTATTATCAGCCATGAGGACTTCCACGAAACCGTGATTACCCAGGGCCGGACGGTGCGACATGTCACATCACCCCGACGATTGCAGCGAAACGGCCAGGCTTCGCTCCCGCGCTGGCCTGCGGCGGCGAAAGCGGCTCTGGAATCGCTAAGCCGATGAATTCCTTGTGAATTGCCTTCGAACGAGAGGACTCCATTTTCCGACGTAGCCAGGAACGGGCACCGCTTCCCCCGCGCGGATCGCTTCATCGGCCCCTGGCTTGACCCTGCAGGAACTGGAAACCACACCATGCGCCATCTCGTTCTCGCCGCCGCGTCTGTCGCCCTCCTCTCTTCGGGCGTCGCCGCCTACGCCGCCGAAGAGGTCGAAGGTTCGGTCGGAAGCGTCAATGTCGGACACGGCACATTGACGCTGCAATCCGGACGGACATTCACCTTTGCCAACCCGGCGGTGCTCTATGGAATCGTGCCCGGCCAGTCGGTCGGTGTGTCCTACACCGGCCGGAACCAGGGCATCACGGCTTTCGACCCCCACCCGGAGAGTGACGGCGACCACGGAAATTACTGACCTCCCCGTTGACGCTACTCTCTGAAAGCGGCGCCCGGCACCCCTCCGGGCGCCGCTATCTTTTCTGGCCTTCCTGGATCGTTTTCACCCGCGAGCGCCCGCCGTGCACGTCGAGTTCGCGCCCCACGGGGTCGGCCGGCCAAGCGGGGAAGGCCGTTCACCAGACGCCGCCAGGCTGCCCATGCCGCCCCCGGCAAGCGGGCCGGCCCGCCATCGACGCCTGGCGCGGACACGACCGCCGGATGCGGCATCTGCAAGGCTCCCGGTTGGACATCCACCCGACTCCGCCTCTCTCGCCTCCGCCGCCCGAAGGCCGGCAGACCAGGCGGCATGACCAGTTAAGAAGCTCGGGCAATGATAAGTGGTCGTACTTTTTATCGGCCGATGAGGTGGCGGAGAGCCCGATTCGACCGGCCTGAAGCCCGCAATCGGCCCCACCAGATCCATTTGATGAGCTTTTACTACAATAAGCAGCGATACATATTGAACAGTGCCGCCGGGTTCGGTGAACAATCCAGTGGCAAGCCGCATATTTTATTCTACGATTAAGCCGTTATGTAGAATTTTCACCCTATAATGGCCCATTATGTATTCAAAAAGAGAATTGCTAGGGCCCCAAAGGTCCATTTTGAAAAATATCGCGCGCTTGCAAACGGCAATGGACAGGACCAAATTCAGCTCACCGGCGACGGACTGAACGATACCGCCCCACAGGAATAGGGGTCGTCGCTGCAAGCGGTCGAATGAATCGACCAGGAGAAAAAAAGATGCATAACCTTATCATTGCTGCCGCCTCCGTTGCCTTCCTCGCCTCCGGCGCAGCCGCCATGGCCGCCGAGCAGACAGAAGGCACCGTCACCAGCGTCAACGCTTCGGCCGGAACGCTCACCCTGCAGGACGGCCAGACGTTCAATTTCGCCAATGGCACCCAGCTCTACGGCATCCTGCCGGGCCAGACGGTCGGCGTCAGCCACGATGGCAGCCAGGGCCTCGGCGCCTTCAACCCGAAGCCGGCCAACGACTGATCGCCCCTCGCGATCTCGAGCTGAGCTTCCAGGCCGGCGTCCGGCTTCCTCCCCCTTCCGGACACCGGCTTGATCTACCGCCTGCCCCCCGACAGGCGGACGGGAATGGCCCCTCCCCCGACCGGGCCACATCACGTCGAACGCGGTTCGACAAGGAGACTCCAATGCGTAATCTGATCCTCGCCGCTGCTTCCGTCGCCTTCCTCGCCTCGGGCGCAGCCGCCATCGCCGCCGAGCAGACCGAAGGCACCGTCACCAGCGTCAACGCTGCGGCCGGCACGCTCACCCTGCAGGACGGCCAGACGTTCAATTTCGCCAACGGCACCCAGCTTTACGGCATCCTGCCGGGCCAGAGCGTCGGCGTCAGCCACAATGGCAGCCAGGGCCTCGGCGCGTTCAACCCGGCCCCCGCCAACGACTGATCCAAGCCTGAACGGATCCAAGCCTGATCTGATCTCATCTCTCCCTGACCCCCACGGCCGCGGTCCGGCTCCCCTCCGGACCCAGCGCACCTCCCGCCTGTCGTCCCCGCGACAGGCGGCCGGGAATTGCCCTCCCCCGAACGGGCACAATCACGTCGAACACGGTTCGACAAGGAGACTCTAAAATGCGCAATCTCATCCTCGCTGCCGCCTCCGTTGCCTTCCTCGCCTCCGGCGCCGCCGCCATGGCCGCCGAGCAGACCGAAGGCACCGTCACCAGCGTCAACGCTTCGGCCGGCACGCTCACCCTGCAGGACGGCCAGACGTTCAATTTCGCCAACGGCACCCAGCTCTACGGCATCCTGCCGGGCCAGACGGTCGGCGTCAGCCACGATGGCAGCCAGGGCCTCGGCGCCTTCAACCCGAAGCCGGCCAACGACTGATCGCCCTCGCGATCTCGAGCTGAGCTTCCAGGCCGGCGTCCGGCTTCCTCCCCCTTCCGGACACCGACTTGATCTACCGCCTGCCCCCCCCCGACAGGCGGACGGGAATGGCCCCTCCCCCGACCGGGCCACATCACGTCGAACGCGGTTCGACAAGGAGACTCCAATGCGTAATCTGATCCTCGCCGCTGCTTCCGTCGCCTTCCTCGCCTCGGGCGCTGCCGCCATCGCCGCCGAGCAGACCGAAGGCACCGTCACCAGCGTCAACGCTGCGGCCGGCACGCTCACCCTGCAGGACGGCCAGACGTTCAATTTCGCCAACGGCACCCAGCTCTACGGTATCCTGCCGGGCCAGAGCGTCGGCGTCAGCCACAATGGCAGCCAGGGCCTCGGCGCGTTCAACCCGGCCCCCGCCAACGACTGATCCTCAAGTTCCCCAGACCTGACGATCTCAAGACCAAACCGGAGTCCGGCGCCCCCGGACACCGGTTTCTACGTTCCGCCTGGCCCCACAGGCGGTCGGGAATAGCCCTCCCCGAATGGGCTCGCTTCCGTCGAACACGGTTCGACCAGGATAACATCATGCGCAATTTCATCATCGTCGCTGCCTCCGTCGCGTTCCTCGCCTCGGGTGCAGCCGCAATCGCTGCCGAGCAGGCCGACGGCACCGTTTCCAGCGTCAATGCGTCCACAAGCACCCTGTCGTTGAGGACCGGCCAGACTTTCCTGTCTCAGGACGGCCGCCAGTTGCTTCGCATTCTTCCCGTCCAGCGACTTGGCATCATGACCAACGAAACCGATGGCGTCGGCACGTACAACCCGACCCCCGTGCGCGATGAAAACGGCAATGTCTGAGCATCCCTGACCTTCATCGACCTGACTGACCTCCCAAAGACGACGTTCGGCACCCCTCCGGACGTCGTTTTCTTTTGTCGGAGGATCGCTTGCCCATCGGTGGCACTCGCCGGATACGGGAAATCGCCGGCAGGCCAAATCACCTCGGGCCCGGGTAACCAGGACCGCAGGAAAATCGCCCGATGGTCAAGCGTTCTGATCCATGGGTATCGAGGCGGGATGGCCAGGCAGGCGTAACGGCTGAGGGGATCAGATCCAGTGGGTTCCACGGCCGTCCCAAACCAGGATCCGATCCTGGGGAACGTCGAGATTGGGCGTCTGCTCGGTATCGAGGCCGAGCAGAAGGCCACGCAGCACCCGGCAGACGCCGCCATGCGAGACGACGACCGTATCCTGGGTGACGCTGGCAAGCCAGGTGCCGATCCGCACCGAGAGCATGGCATAGCTCTCGCCCTGCGGCGGCTGGAAGCCCCATTTGTCGACGTCGCGCTCGGCCACCAGATCGGGCCAGCGCTGCATCAGTTCGGGCGCGGTATAGCCTTCCCAGCGGCCGAAGGTGATTTCCTTGAGGATGGGGTCGAGGCGGTAGCCGGACGGATCCAGCCCCATGGCGCCGCGGGCGATTTCCATGGTCTGGCGCGTGCGCTCCAGCGGGCTGGCGACAAAGTCGAAACGCGCCGTCTCCGGCATCTGCTCGGCCAGCACACGACCGTTGCGCTGGGCCTGCCCGCGTCCGCGCGCATTCAGCGGAATGTCGCGCTGGCCCTGGAAGCGCCCTTCGGCGTTCCAGTCGGTCTCGCCGTGCCGGATGAAGACAAGGGTCGGCACGGCTTGCTCCGAAATGCTCAGAGTATTCTACCGTTTCAGCGAAGTGGTAGAATACTTGACTCCTTGTTTGGCCGCGTTTTCTCACGCGCACCGCGCACACGTCGCTCGAAGACGCTTTAGTCCTTGATGACGGAGATATCGGGCGCGTCGACGGCCTTCATGCCGACAACGTGATAGCCCGAATCGACGTGGTGGACTTCGCCCGTGACGGCGCGCGACAGATCCGACAGGAAGTAGACGCCGGAGTCGCCGACCTCTTCGGTCGTCACCGTGCGACGCAGCGGCGCGTTATACTCGTTCCACTTCAGGATATAGCGGAAATCGCCAATGCCGGAGGCGGCCAGCGTCTTGATCGGACCGGCGGAAATCGCGTTGACGCGGATATTCTTCGGTCCGAGGTCGACGGCCAGATACTGCACGCTCGCCTCGAGCGCGGCCTTGGCGACGCCCATGACGTTGTAGTTCGGCATGACCTTTTCGGCGCCGTAATAGGTCAGCGTCAGGATCGAGCCGCCATCCGTCATCAGCTTCTCGGCGCGCTGGGTCACGGCGGTCAGCGAGTAGACCGAGATCAGCATGGTCTTGTTGAAATTGCCTTCGGTCGTGTCGACGTAGCGGCCGGTCAGCTCGTCCTTGTCGGAGAAGCCGATGGCGTGCACGAGGAAGTCGAGCTTGCCCCACTGCTTTTCGACTTCCGCGAAGACTGCGTCGATCGAGGCGCTGTCGGTGACGTCGCAATGCCCGACGACAATCGCGCCGAGCTCAGCCGCAAGCGGCTCCACGCGCTTCTTCAGCGCATCGCCCTGGTAGGTAAAAGCCAGTTCGGCGCCGTGGTCATGGGCGGCCTTGGCGATTCCCCAGGCGATCGACCGGTTGTTCGCGACGCCCAGCACGAGGCCGCGCTTACCCTTCATCAAACCGCCTGCTTCGATCATGCCTATTTTTCCCTCTTCGTGCGACTGGAGGCGTGCCTCCTATCGCACAGGGTCCCCTGCGCTTCAAGGCGAAGCAAGCAGTCGTCCATCACAGTCGATGTACACTTGTCGTGGAACGCGGGCCGCCGGCGGATCGGTCCCGCTCGAAGCGGCGGATGCGCCCCGTTTCCTAGGCTGCCGGTCCCGCGATCCGGCTCTCCATCCCAAACTTAACCATCCCGCCGGCTCACCAAGCGTAAAGCTTCCGAAGGCTTCGCTTCTGTGCGAGTTATTACGAGCATCCGACCGATAGGAGGGCCCCAGCAGTGGCGCCACGCTTGAAAGACAAGGTCTGGTTTGGAACGGGCAACTATTCCCGACTGGCAGTCGCCGCCATATTCGGCTGGTCGACGACAATCTATCCGGTTCTCGCCGAGACGTTGACGCCCCCCGTCAAGCTGGCGCAGAGCGACGCGACGACGGCGCCGGCGGCTGAAACGCCGGCAGCTCCCGAAGCGCCGCGATCTGCCCCCGCCCTCCCCGACCAGGTGCCGGGCGCGGCGGAGGCCGCGGCGGCATCGACCGCCGACCAGGACGCCGATCTCTACACGGTCTCGGATCTGGAATTCCTGCTCGGCCCGATCGCGCTCTATCCCGATCCGCTGCTCGCGCTGGTGCTTTCGGCCAGCACGCTGCCGGACCAGCTTCTCAAGGCCGATGACTGGCTCGCCGCCAATCCCAAGGCCGTCGCCGACGAGAACTATACCGAAGCCGAGAAGCTCGGCCTCGACGCGCCGGTCGTCGCGCTGATGCGCTTCCCGTCGGTTATCGAGATGCTGGTCGAGCATGAAGACTGGACCGAGTCGCTCGGTTTCGCCTTCGACCGCCAGCCTGAGGACGTCGCCACCGTCATCCAGCTCCTGCGCGCGCAGGCGGAGAAGGTCGGCAATCTGAAGACGACGCCGCAGCAGGTCGTCACCGTCGAGCCGGCGACTTCGAGCGCGCCGCGCGTGATCTCGATCGCCCCGGCCCAGCCGGAGCGCATCTACGTCCCCGTCTACAATTCGGCCGATGTGTTCACCACCGCCGCCACGGGCGCGCTGGTCTTCGGCACGGCGATCCTGGTCGGCTCGGCCTGGAACAACCGCTGGGGCTGGAACAATCGCGGCTGGAACAATGTCTGGGTCACGCATCACTGGCATGGCACCCCCGGCTGGCGTCCCGGTCCGCCGCACCGGCCGCGCCCGCCCGGCGCCTGGCAGCCGGACCGGCCGAATCGCCCCGATCGGCCCAACCGTCCCGGTCGCCCCGACAATGGCCGCCCCGGTGATAACAACCGCCCCGGTCGTCCTGGCGACAACAATCGCCCCGGCCGTCCCGGAGACAACAACCGCCCGAACCGGCCCGGCGACAACAACCGGCCGAACCGGCCCGGCGACAACAACCGTCCGAACCGTCCCGGCACCGAGACGGGACGCCCAAATCGGCCTGGCGCCGAGACCGGTCGCCCGAACCGGCCCGAGCGGCCCGGCACGGAATCGGGTCGTCCGAACCGGCCGAACGTTCGCCCGGAACGTCCCGGCGCCGAGACCGGACGGCCGAATCGGCCCGAGCGGCCCGCGAACTCGCGTCCGAACCGTCCCGAGACGGGACGCCCGGGTGCCGAGAACCGGCCCAACCGCCCGAACCGGCCCGAGGCGAACCGTCCGTCGCGTCCGGACAATGCCCGGCCGCAGCAGCGGCCGTCGCAGAATGCCCGTCCGCAGCAGCGGCCATCGCAGAATGCCCGTCCGCAACAGCGGCCGAACCAGAACGCTCGTCCGCAGCAGCGGCCGAACCAGAATGCCCGGCCGCAACAGCGGCCCAACCAGAATGCCCGGCCGCAGCAGCGGCCCAATCAGAACGCCCGGCCGCAGCAGCGACCGAACCAGAATGCCCGGCCGAACAACCAGAACCGAAATCGGCAGCCGCAGAACCGAAACCGCAATTGCCGGCCCGGTCAGGACAACTGCCGCCGGTAGCCGCGCAGGAAGCCGGTGGCGCGAGCAATCGCGCCACCCCATAAAGAACCAAGCCCGTCCTCGCCGGCCTGCTCCTGCAGGCCGGCTTTTTTTGACCGCGCATGCCGCTTCCAACCGGAGCCGCGAGCCGGGTATCCTGCTTGTCGCCAAGCAAGGATCGAACCTGCCATCATGCTGAACCATCCGACGCCAGACCTTCTCGCCCGCTTCGCCGCCCTGGTCGGCCCGGGCGGCGCCCTCACCGACCCCGAAGCGACCCATCCCTACCGGATGGAATGGCGCGACAAATATCTGGGCGAGACGCCGCTGGTGCTTCGTCCGCAGACGGTTGGCCAAGTCTCCGCCATACTCGCGCTCGCCAACGAGACGCGCACCGCGATCGTGCCGCAGAGCGGCAATACCGGGCTGGTCGGCGGCCAGGTTCCCGATTCGAGCGGCACCGAGATCGTCCTCTCGCTCGACCGCATGACGCGGATCCGCGCCGTGGATGCCGAGGGCTATTCGCTGACGGCGGAAGCCGGCGCGATCCTCGCCGACGTGCAGAGCGCCGCCGAGGCAGCCGGGCGGCTGTTTCCGCTCTCGCTCGGCTCGGAAGGCTCATGCCGGATTGGCGGCAACATCTCGACCAATGCCGGCGGTACCGCCGTGCTCGCCTATGGCAACATGCGCGACCTGGTGCTCGGCCTCGAAGTGGTGCTGGCGGATGGCCGGATCTGGGAAGGGCTCGGCGCGCTGCGCAAGGACAATACCGGCTATGACCTGAAGCAGCTGTTCATCGGCGGCGAAGGCACACTCGGCATCGTCACCGCCGCCGTCCTCAAGCTCTATCCGCGCCCCAAGGGCCAGGCCGTCGCCTTCGCGGCGCTCGCCGACCCCGCCGCGGCGCTCGCCCTGTTCAATCTGGCGCGCGACCGCGCCGGCCATGACCTCACCGGCTTCGAACTGATGCCGCGCATCGGCGTCGATTTCGTGCTGCGCCATATCCCCGGCTCCCGCGACCCGGTCGGCACGGTGGCGCCCTGGTATGCGCTGCTCGAAATCTCCTCCGGCCATTCGGACGAGGCGGCGCGCGCGGCGATCGAGGATATTCTCGGCACCGCCTTCGAGCAGGGCGTCGTCGCCGACGCGGCGATCGCCCAGTCGCTCGCCGACCGCGCCATGTTCTGGCGGATGCGGCATGGCATGTCGGAGGCGCAAAAGCCGGAGGGCGGCTCGATCAAGCACGACGTCTCGGTGCCGGTCGCCAGCGTCCCGGCCTTCCTGAACGAGGCGATCGCGGCGATCGAGGCGTTCATTCCCGGCTGCCGGCCCGTGCCCTTCGGCCATCTCGGCGACGGCAACATCCACTTCAACATTTCCCAGCCGGTCGGCGCCGACAAGCAGGCGTTCCTCGATCGCTGGGACGAGGTCAACGCGCTGATCCACGGCATCGTCGCGCGCTACAATGGCTCGATCTCGGCCGAACACGGCATCGGCCGCCTGAAGCGCGACCTTTTGCCTGCGGCCAAGGGCCCGGTGGCGATGGCGATGATGCACTCGATCAAGCAGGCGCTGGATCCCAACGGCATCCTCAACCCGGGCAAAATGCTGCGAAGCTAGCCGCTTCCAGCCTTCGCGTATTTCTCGGGCCGGGCCGAGCTGACCTCTCCCTGAGGGAGAGGCGACGAAATGCGAGGGCTCTACCGAGTCGCGACCCGGCGCACCGTCTCCGCGATCAGGGCGGCGATGCGGGCTTCGTTGTCGAAATGCATCCGCACCTGGAACACCCGCGTCCGTTCGCGCAGCCGGGCGAGGTCGCCTTCCTGGCGCGCGAGGCGGGCGTGATCCTTGCTCGTGGTGATCAGGTCGAGCGTCTCGGCATCGGCCCGGGCCAGCAGCTTGCGGGCGTCCTCGGCGGTATAGGCATGATGATCGGGGAACGCCTTGACGTCGGCCAGCGGCACGCCGGCGCGGTCCAGCGTGTTGAAGAATTTTTCCGGCCTGCCGATGCCGGCGAAGGCGAGGAAAGAGCGCGGTCCCCAGACCTGCATCGCGGCCGGCTCGAGCTTCGCCTTCAGGATGATCTTGCCGGCCCGCGCGGCGCGACGGACGATGCGATCGCCGGGCTTGCCGTCACCGACGATCAGCACCGCGTCGGTGCGGATCATCTGGGTGCGCAGCGGCGCCCGCAACGGCCCGGCCGGAAACACGCGGCCATTGCCGATTCCCGTCGCACCATCGACGACGATCAACGACAGGTCCTTGTGCAGCGACGGGTTCTGGAAACCGTCATCCATGATGATCAGGTCGACGCCGGCCCGCTCCAGCAGCGGCAGCCCCGCCGGACGGTCCGGCGAGACGACGACAGGCCCAGCCTCGGCAAGCAGCAGCGCCTCGTCGCCGACGCGGGCCGCATCATGCAGGTTGGGATCGACCAGAAGCGGCTCGCGCGCCGAACCGCCATAGCCGCGCGTCAGGAAGCCGGGATTGAGACCCTGGGCGCGGGCAATGCGGGCGAGCGCCAGTGCCGTCGGCGTCTTGCCGGCACCGCCGACGACGTAGTTTCCGACGCAGATGACGGGAACGGCGGCGGTCGCTTTCGGCTTGCGGCGCATCCGCCGGCCCGCCACCCAGCCATAGAGGCCGGACACGGGAGCCAGAAGCAGGGATGGCACCGAAAGCCGCTGCAACGACCAGAAGCGCGGCGGGCGGATCATCGCGGCGATCCCTCGCGTTCCCGCAGCCGCGCGGTGATCGCCAGCGGCTCCAGATAAGGCACGAGCGCCCGCATCGTCGCGTCGAGCGCGCCGGTGAAGGGCGCCAGGGCCTCGGCCGCCTTGGTGGCGCGCCGCCGCATCGCGTTCGGGTCGGCGAAGAGGTCGCCGAGCACCTTGGCGAGTTGCTCGGAACTGCGGATCACCTCGGCCCGGCCGGTGCGGTCGAGGGCGGAATAGATCTCGGCGGCATTGTGGACATGCGGCCCGTGCAGGATCGCGACGTTGAGCTGCGCCGCCTCGATCGGGTTATGGCCGCCGACGGGCACAAGCGTGCCGCCGACAAAGGCGATCGGCGCCACGCGGTAGAAGATGCCGAGTTCGCCCAGCGTGTCGGCCAGGTAGATGTCGGTCTTCGGCGTGATCGGCTCGCCGGCGCTGCGCATCGCCACGTCCAGCCCCTTGGCGGCCAGCATGTCGCGGATCGCCGGACCCCGCACAGGGTGGCGCGGCACGATGATGGTGAGGAGTTCCGCGCGGCGGTGGCGGAGCACGCGGTGCGCCGCGGCGATCCCCTCCTCCTCGCCCTCATGCGTGGAGGCGGCGACGAAGACCGAGCGCCCTTCGACGGCGCGACGGACTTCCTCGACCAATTCCGGAGCGGCATGCGGCGGCGGAACGTCGAACTTCAGATTGCCGGTGACGCGCACGTCCCGGACGCCGAGCGCTGCGAGCCGTTCGCCATCGCCCTCGCTCTGGGCGAGCGCCATCGTCACCTTGCCGAACAGCCCGCCCTTGCCGGCCTCGACCTTGTTCCAGCGCTTGAAGGAGCGCTCCGACATGCGGGCGTTGACGAAGATCTGCGGCACATTGCGGGCGACAAGCCGGCTCATCTTGGTCGGCCAGATCTCGGACTCGACCGATATGGCGAGATCCGGCTTCCAGTGGTCGAGAAAGCGATTGACGATGGGCGTGATGTCGAGCGGCGAATATTGATGAAACGCGCCGCGCGGCAGGCGCTGCTCGGCCACCGCAGCGCTCGTCACCGTCACCGTGGTGAAGAGCACGTTCATTCCTTCCTCGACGATACGGCGGACGAGCGGCAGCACGGCATTGGTCTCGCCGACGCTGGCGGCGTGAACCCAGACCAGGGCGCCGGTCGGCCGTTTCAGCGTCGCGCGGCCATAGCGCTCCTGGCGGCGGGAGCGATCTTCCTTGCCCTTCGCCGTGCGATAGGCGAGCAGCAGCGGCACCAGCGGCAAAGCGACGTAACCAGCCAGTCGATAGGCGGTTAGGGCCGCTCCGCCGCGCTCAGACATTCGGCCTGCCGACGCGTTGGTAAGCCCGCTCCGTCACGCGGTTGAGTTCGTCCTCGAGCTCGACCCGCTTCTGCTCGACCAGCGCATCGTCGGCATCCGCCGGCACGTAGATCGGCACGCCGAAGACGCAGATGCCCTTGCTGAAAGGCAGGTTGACCGTCGTGCGGTCCCAGTTCTTGATGACGAAATGCCGGCTGGTCGCCACCGCGACGGGCACGATGGGCCGTCCGGAGGCGCGCGCCAGCTTGATGATGCCGGGGCCGGCGCGGCGCGACCGCTGGTTGGACAGATCGGCGGTCATCGCGACCGTCGCGCCCTGCGCCAGAGCGGCCTTCATTTCCAGGAAGCCGCGCAGGCCTCCCTTCTCGATGACGCGCGACGAGGAGCGGGCAGCCGAGGCGCGGACCGTGCCGAGGCCAAGGCTCTCGGCCGCGATCGCGTTGATCTCGCCGTCGCGGTGCTTCGAGATCATGACGCGGACGTCATGGCCCTCGCGGCGGATGAACGGCACCATCAGGTGCTGGCCGTGCCACATGGCGACGATGCCCGGCAGCAGGTGGCCGAAGAATTCGTAGGGTTCGCTCGGCTCGAACTCCAGCGTGCTGGTGCGGCGGACAAAGCGCAGATAGGCCGCCGCGCTCCGGCCGGCCAGCCGCGTGACCTGGTCCGACGTTCCAATCCTCTTGAGGAGGCTGGGGCGCTTGGCGCGCCTCTTGGCCTGAGAATCCGCCAAAATACGATCTGTCCCTTCCAGCCGCCGCAATCGCGGCGGTTTTCATTTCCCGCCAGCAGCGCCGTGGGCGCGGAGGCGTCGGCTCAGCCCGCCGTTGCGTCGGGGTCGAGCAGCCTGTGCAGGTGCACGATGAAATAGCGCGTCTGGGCGCTGTCGACCGAACCCTGCGCCGCCTTCTTCCAGGCATCATAGGCGGTCTTGTAGTTGGGGTAGATGCCGACGATGTCGAGCTTCGACAGGTCGGAGAACTCCATCGTTCCGACCGAGCTCAACTCGCCGCCGAACACCAGATGCAGGAGTTGCTTGTCCGTTCCAGGCATGATGCCGCCGTCTCCTAGTCCTAACCGATAAGGCACGCTCAAGGCGCGCCGGGGCCCGAAGCCTCATGCGCGGCCTCGGCTTCAGCGATGATGGCCATGGCCGCCGAAGCGAGCCCGGGCGTCGAGGCGATCAGGGCCGGATGACGCGGTATCGCGTCATTGAAACGAAGCGGCGCGCCCTCGAGATCGCGCAGCGTTCCGCCTGCTTCCTGCACCAAAAGGTCCACTGCCGCAAGATCCCAATCATAGGCGCCGGGACGCGCCGTGGCGACGTCCACACGACCGCAGGCCACCAGCGCGAAGCGATAGGCGAGCGAGGGCGTGAAACGCCGCTCGCGCGGGTCCATGCCGTGCCCGGCCATGGCGCGCAAATGACGCGCCGGGCCGGCGATCCGCGCGCCTTCCAGCGCCTGGCGGTCGCTGACGCGGATGGCGTCGCCATTGAGGCGGGCGCCGCCGCCGGCGGTCGCCTCGAACAGCTCCTCGCGCGCCGGCACGAACAGCGCCGCCGCCACCGCCGCGCCATCCTCGACCAGCGCGACCGAGACGCACCAGTCGGGGTTGCCGTCGATGAAGCCGCGCGTGCCGTCGATCGGGTCGACGACGAACAGGCGGCGACGGTCCAGGCGATCCGGCGTGTCGGCGCTCTCCTCCGACAGCCAGCCATAATCCGGCCGCGCCGCGGTCAGCGTCGCATGCAGGGCATGGTTGGCGGCGAGATCGGCCTCGGTGACGGGCGAATTGGCGCCCTTGGTCCAGACCTTCGGGTCGCGCTTGAAATAGCCGAGCGCAATCTGCCCGGCCTCGCGCGCCGCCGCGACCAGCAGCGCCAGATCGGCGGCGCGGTCCGGCATGATGTCAGCGCCCGGCAATCATCATGCCCTCGATGGCGACGGTCGGCGAATTGAAGGCGTAGCGGTATTCGAGATCGTTGGCGACGAGCAGGCGGCGGAACATGTCGCGCATGTTGCCGGCGATGGTGATCTCGCTGACCGCCTCGGCAAGCTGGCCGTTGCGGATGCGATAGCCGCCGGCGCCGCGGCTGTAGTCGCCGGTCACGCCATTGGCGCCATGGCCGATCAGTTCGGTGACATAGAGCCCGTCGCCGATGTCGGCGATCAGTTCGGCCGGCGTCTTGTCGCCGGGCAGCAGCGTCAGGTTGGTGGCGCTCGGATGCGGGTTGCTGCCGCCGCCGACCGCGCGGCCATTGGTTTCGAGGCCGAGCTCGCGCGCCGTGCCGCTGTCGAGGAACCAGCGCTGAAGCACCCCGTCCGCGATCAGGTCGAACGCTTCGACCGCCACGCCCTCGCCGTCGAACGGCCGCGAGGCGAGGCCGCGCACGCGCAGCGGGTCGTCGGTGATGCGGATGCCCGGCGCGAAGATCGCCTCGCCCAGCGCCTTCTGCAGGAAGCTGGTCTTGCGGGCGATGGCGCTGCCATTGACGGCGCCGGCGAGATGGCCGAGCAGGCTGACCGCGACGCGCGGATCGTAGACGACCGTGGCGCTGCCGGTCGGCATCTGGGTCGGGTTCAGCCGGCGAACGGCCCGCTCGGCCGCGCGGCGACCGATCTCGGCCGCGTCCGGCAGATCGGAGGCGTGGATCTTCGAAGCGCTGTCATAGTCGCGCTCCATGCCGGTGCCCTCGCCGGCGATGGCAGTGGCGGAGACGCTGTGGCGCGAACCCATATAGGCGCCGGTGAAGCCATGCGACGTCACCAGCACGGCGCCGGACAGCGACCAGCCGGCCGAGGTGCCGCCCGACTTGGCGATCCCGGGCACGGCGAGCGCGGCCTGCTCGGCCCGCGTCGCGCGATCGATCAGGTCCTCGACCGAGGGCGCGGCGGGATCGAGCAGGTCGAGATCGGGGAACGACTTCGCCAGGCGATCGGCCGGCGCGAGGCCGGCGAAGCGATCTTCCGGCGCCACCCTCGCCATCGCGACCGCGCGAATCGCCAGCTCGTCGGCGGGCGAAAGGCCATTGGTCGAGACGCTGGCATGGCGGTTGCCGACAAAGACGCGCAACGCCAGTTCGTCGCCCTCGGAACGCCCCGTCTCCTCGACGGCGCCATTGCGGATATCGACCGAAAGGCCGATGCGCCGGAACGCGACGGCGTCGGCGGCATCCGCGCCGGCCCGCTTCGCGGCCTCGACGAGCTTGGCGGCGGTTTCAACAAGGCGGGACTGGTCAGGCAGCGCGGTCATGGCTCTTCTCCGTTGCCCCTTTAGTAGGGATCGAAGGCGGTACCGACAACCCCGCCAGGATCGTGGCATCCATGCGGCGGATGGGCTCGCTTTTCGCAGGAAATT
>NZ_JAPKNI010000005.1 GCF_026343955.1 Kaistia defluvii | reverse complement strand
GCCGTGCTTCCGGCAGCCAGAGACTCTAGAGCGGGCCGATCTTCCGGATATCGTCCGTCTCGACCCCGCCCAGCAACTCGCGGATTGCGCGTCCGCCGATCCGAAGATCCGGCGCGATTTCTGCCAGTGGCACCAGGACGAAGGCGCGCTCGGCCATGCGCGGGTGGGGGACGATCAGGCCTTCCTCGTCGATGCTCTCGTCGCCATAGAGCAGCACGTCCATGTCGAGCGTGCGCGGTCCCCAGCGGATGGCCCGCTCTCGGCCGTGGTCGCGCTCGATGGCAAGGCAAAGAGTCAGCAATTGGCGCGGCGACAATGTGGTTTCGAGTGCGACGCAGGCGTTGAGGTACGGCCCCTGCGGCACCGGCCCCCAGGGCGGGGTTTCGTAGAGCGACGAAATGGACGTCACGCGCACGTCGGGCGTTGCATCTAGCGCCATGATCGCTGCGCGCAGAAGGGCTTCGCGGTCGCCCAGGTTGCTGCCGAGGCCGAGATAGGCGTCAGTCACGGGGACGGCTCCGCTCGATCTCGATCGCGATGATGCCGGTCGAGAGCGGTACGGGCGCCTCCGGCTTGGTGATGCGCACGGTCAGGCGCTCGATCGGCGGATAGGCTTTGAAGATCGCGTTGGCCATCGCCTCGGCCAGGGCCTCGATCAGCTGGAAGCGCTGCGTCCTGCCGATCTCCTCGACCAGCATCGCCATCTCACCGTAATGGACGGTCTTGGCCAGATCGTCGTCGCGTCCTGCCGCCGACAGGTCGAGTTCGGCGGTTATGTCGACGCGGAAACGCTGGCCCAGCACGGCTTCTTCCGGCAGTACGCCGTGATAGCCGAAAAAGCGCAGGTCGTTGATGAAGATACGGTCGGTCATGGGGCTTCGCGGCTGGAGAGGATGGCGTCCGTGACGGCGAGGGCGTCGCGATGGGCGGCGACGTCGTGCACGCGGAAGGACGAGACACCCTTCGCGGCCGCCAGGACGTTGGTGGCGATGGTGCCGGCGAGGCGTTCCCTGGGCTCCCTGCCGGTGATCTCGCCGATGAAGCGCTTGCGCGAGACGCCGAGCAGCACGGGGAAGCCGAGCGCGACGATCTCGTCGATGCGATCGAGGATCCGCAGGTTGTCGGCCATGGTCTTGCCGAAGCCGATGCCGGGATCGAGCACGATGCGGTGGTCGGGAATGCCGGCCTGACGCGCCAGGGTGACCGAGCGCTCGAAGAAGCGCTTCGTCGCGTCCAGGATGGTGGCCGGCGAATAGGTCTGGCGCTCCCAGTGGCTGGCGATCACCGCCGCGCCATGCGCGCCGGCGACGCGGGCGATGTCGGGCTCGCGCTGCAGGCCCCAGACGTCGTTGACGATATGCGCGCCGGCCCTCAGCGCCTGCTCGGCCACGGAAGCCTTGTAGGTATCGACGGAGATCAGCGCTTGCGTGCGTTGGGCCAACGCCTGAACGACGGGGATCACGCGCGCCGCTTCCGTTTCCGCGTCGACCTCGGCGGCGCCAGGGCGGGTCGATTCGCCCCCTACGTCGATGATGTCCGCGCCCTCCGAGAGCAGCAGCCCGGCATGGGCGACAGCCGCCTCCACCCCGTTGTGGTCGCCGCCGTCGGAAAACGAGTCCGGCGTCACGTTGAGGATGCCCATGATCAGGCTGCGACCGGCGGTCCGGCGGTCCAGGTGATCGATGTCGATGCGGGCGACAGGCGCCATGAGGAGCTCTCGGCGAAAAGGATTTGACGAGTCATGCGGCGGCCCTGCGGCCGCGATGCTGTTACAGCACCCAAACCGATTGACCTGTCAACGGATTGTCAGTCGCGCCGGCTACCTCCGGCTGGAATGCGTGGGATGGCCGGCTGGTGGGGGTGTGTCGGGAGGCTTCGGATTCGGTAGCACCATGATTGCCGCTTCCTGCCAGACAGCCTAGAAACCTATTGTCCAGGAAGGCCATTTCCGCCGAGGAGCCCGCATGTTCGACAAGATCCTGATCGCCAATCGCGGCGAGATTGCCTGCCGCATCATCAAGACGGCGCGGCGGATGGGGATCGGGACGGTGGCGGTGTTCTCGGATGCCGACCGCGATGCGCTGCATGTCGAGATGGCGGATGAGGCCATCCATATCGGCCCGGCGCCCGCCGCGCAGTCCTACCTGCTGATGGACAGGATCATCGCGGCTGCGAAGCAGTCCGGCGCCGACGCGATCCATCCCGGCTATGGCTTTCTGTCCGAACGCGCGGCCTTCGCCGAGGCGCTGGTCGCCAACAACCTCGTCTTCATCGGCCCGAACGCCGCGGCGATCGAGGCGATGGGTGACAAGATCCAGTCGAAGAAGGTGGCCGCCGCCGCCCATGTCTCGACGGTTCCCGGCCATCTCGGCGTGATCGAGAGCGAAGGGGAGGCGGTCGAGATCGCGCGCCAGATCGGCTATCCGGTCATGATCAAGGCCTCGGCCGGCGGCGGCGGGAAGGGCATGCGCATCGCCCATTCCGATGCCGAGACGCGCGAGGGATTTCGCCTGTCGCGCTCCGAGGCGAAGTCCTCCTTCGGCGATGATCGCGTCTTCATCGAGAAGTTCATCGTCAATCCGCGCCATATCGAGATCCAGCTGCTGGGCGACAAGCACGGCAACGTCATCTATCTCGGCGAGCGCGAATGCTCGATCCAGCGCCGCAACCAGAAGGTCATCGAGGAAGCGCCGTCGCCGCTGCTCGATGCCAAGACGCGCAAGGCCATGGGCGAGCAGGCCGTGGCCCTCGCCAAGGCGGTCGGCTACGATTCGGCCGGCACGGTCGAGTTTGTCGCCGGCCAGGACAAGAGCTTCTTCTTCCTGGAGATGAACACCCGCCTCCAGGTCGAGCATCCGGTGACGGAGCTCGTGACCGGCATCGACCTCGTCGAGCAGATGATCCGCGTCGCCGCGGGCGAGCCGCTCGCCATCGCGCAGAAGGACGTCAGGCTGACGGGCTGGGCGATCGAGAGCCGCATCTATGCCGAGGATCCCTATCGCAGCTTCCTGCCCTCCATCGGCCGTCTGACCCGCTATCGCCCGCCCATCGAGGCGCATCGCGAGGGCATCACGGTTCGCAACGACACCGGCGTCGTCGAGGGATCCGAAATCTCGATTTTCTATGATCCGATGATCGCCAAGCTCTGTACCCATGCCGCCACCCGCGGCGAGGCGATCGAGGCCATGAGCGTGGCGCTGGATGATTTCGTCGTCGAGGGCATCCAGCACAATGTGCCGTTCCTTTCGGCGCTGATGGCGCATCCGCGCTGGCGCGAGGGGCGGCTTTCGACCGGCTTCATCGCCGAGGAGTTTCCCGACGGATTCCAGGGCGTTACGGCGTCGAGTTCGACGCTGCATCAACTCGCCGTCGTCGCTTTGACGATGGAGATCCTGCGCAAGGATCGGCTTGATCGTCTGGCAGGCCGCCTGGCGCCGCATGCCGGAAACTGGCGCGAGAACTGGGTGGTCTCGATCGGCGGCAACACCGTCGAACTGGAAAGCCCAACGGGAATCGCACTGCTGCCGATGGAGGTCGAGATCGTGCTTCCGGGAGCGCAAGAGCCGGTCACGGTCCTGTCGAACTGGGTGCCGGGCGATCTGGTCTGGGAAGGGGCCATCGACGACGAGCCGCTGGCGGTGCAGGTACGCCCCGCGCTATCCGGCTATCGCCTGCTCCATCGCGGCGTCGACGTCGTGGCGCGGGTGATGACGCCGCGCATCGCCGCGCTCTACAGCCTGATGCCGGAGAAGAAGCCGGCCGACACGTCCAAGTTCCTGCTCTGCCCGATGCCCGGCCTTGTCGTTTCACTGGCGGTCGAGGAGGGGCAGGAGGTCAAGGCGGGCGAGACGCTGGCGATCGTCGAGGCCATGAAGATGGAAAACGTGCTGCGCGCGGATCGCGACCTGACGGTACAGCGGATCGCCGTGAAGCAGGGCGAGAGCCTTGCCGTCGACGCGGTGATCATGGAGTTCGTCTAGCGCCAGCGGCGGCTCAGTCCGCCTCGGTGGCGAGCAGGCTGTCCTTCTTGACGTCCATCTGGTTGCCGCGCCATTCGAAGCCATTGCCGCAGACGGCGGCGATCCAGAGCACGGGTAGCGACAGATCGCGCAGGATCCAGGCGAGCGGCGAACGGCGCGAGTAGTGCCAGTCGAGGTTCTTGGCCAGGAAGGCTTCGGCTGCGTACCAGGCGACGGCCAGAAGCGGCGCGATCCAGCCCGGAATGGCGTCGTTGAAGGCGAGCCAGGTCGCGATCGCGATCGGGAAAAGGCCGCCGGTCAGGAATTCCATGCAGAAGAAAGCCGGGAAGGTGACCCTTCTCAGCCGGGCCCAGCGCAACTGGCGGCTCCAGACGGCGCGCAGCCCGCGGGCGCCGAGCGGCTGGGCGAAGGGCTGGCGCACGAGACGGACGCGCTGGCCGTTGGCGCGGATCGCCTTGGTCGCGGCGGCGTCTTCGGCCGGATCGGCGGCAAGCGCCGCGATGCCGCCATGCCGATCCAGATTCTCGCGCCGCAGGAACATCGACTTGCCCTGGGCGAAGCCCTGGCCCAGCGCATCGGCCGCGAGCTGCCAGCGCGCCTGGTAGGTGTTGAGAAAGGCGCATTCGAACTCGGCGCCGTAGCCCTCCGGCTCGCTGCCGAGTGGCGGGGAACAGACCAGCCCGGTGGTCGCGTCCCAGCGCTCGAGCATGCGATCGATATAGTCCGGCGGCATCAGCACGTTGCTGTCCGTCATGACGATCCACTCATGCTTCGCCGCGGCCCAGCCCTTCACCAGATTGTTGAGCTTCGGGTTGATGCTGATGCGGTCGTCGCCAATCAGCAGGCGGGCGGGGACGGCCGGGTTCGCCGCCATCAGCCGGCGGATGCCGGGGATTGCCGGATCGCCGTCGCTGGCGACGCAGAAGATCAGCTCGTAATCGGGATAGTCGAGCGCGAAGCCGGAGCCGAGGGTCCGGTCGATGGCGTGCTCGATGCCGCAGACGGGTCGCAGGATGCTGACCGGCGGTTGCCCGTGGGGATTTGCCGTGTCGAGACGACTGGGACGGCCGCGCAAGGTGACCAGCGCGATGCTGCCGAGATGGACGAGGGTGGCGAGCAGGCAGAAGATCTTGGCGAGGAAGATGGCGATGCTCATTGCGGCGCCTGGACGGGAAGAGGGGCTGAAGGTCGCGACAAGGCGGTATCGGCTCCTTTGACCCAGAAAGGTCGGATCAGCGCAGGGTAACAGAACGACGCGACGTTGGCGACGCGGAGGATTGGCGAGAGAGCCTCGCCTGCTCTCGTCGCGCAACTGGGTGACGGTTTGATGAAGGCGGCGTGGCGCGAGGCTTGACGAGGGGGCGGGAAGCGAGCAATCCGGGCGTCATCTCCCAAGCCTTCACGGAACCGCCTTGCCCATGACCGCCGCCAAGCTTACCGCGCTCGTCGATCTCGACGGGACGCTGACGGATCCCTATCCCGGCATCAGCGCCTCCATTCTCTACGCGCTGGAGAAGCTGGACCGCCCGGCTGCCGACGAATTCGTGTTGCGCGCCGCCATCGGCCCGCCGCTGGAAGGCAGCTTCGCGGCCATGCTGGACGGCGATGCGATCCTGGCGAAGCAGGCGCTCGGCCACTATCGCGAGCGGTTCGGCACGATCGGTCTGTATGAGAATGCCGTGTTCGACGGCGTTCCCGAGGCGCTTGCCGACCTGCGGGACGCGGGCGTGCAGATGTTTCTTGCCAGTTCGAAGCCACGCGTGTTCTGCGAGCGGATTCTCGATCATTTCGATCTGACGCGCTTCTTTGAGGTGGTTCACGGCTCGGAGTTCGATGGCCGGCTCGGCGACAAGAGCGAATTGATCGGCCACATCCTTTCGGTTGAGGCGATCGATCCGGAGCGCTGTGTCATGATCGGAGATCGGCGCTACGATATCGAAGGCGCACGGTCGAACGGGATCAAGGTGGCGGCGGTCGGCTGGGGTTACGGCACGGTGGAAGAGTTCGAGCGGTTCCCGCCCGACGTTATCGTGCCGCAGGTCGCGCAGCTCGCGCCGGCCGTGCTGCGGCTGCTCGGCTGAGGAGAGGCTGTCGAGAATGACGGTGCGCACGGTTCATGTGATGGTATCCGGGCTTGTCCAGGGCGTCGGCTATCGCGCCTGGACCGAACGGGAGGCGAATGCCCGGCGGCTGTCCGGATGGGTCCGCAATCGGCGCGGAGGGGAGGTGGAGGCGGTCTTCACAGGCGATCCGGCCGATGTCGCCGCCATGCTCTCCGCCTGCCACGCCGGCCCCCGCATGGCCCGCGTCAGCGCCGTCGATGTGGATGAACTGGACTCGGCCGAGCCCGGCCCCTTCCGGGTTCTGCCAGACGCCTGAGCGAGTGGTCCTGGCGATGTTTCCGCTAGCGGACCGTCTCGCCGAACAGCGCTTCGAACTCGCGGCGCAGGATGGCGTCGACTTCCGGCATGGTCACGATCCGGCCGAGATCCGCCAGGCTGGTCACGCCATGGCCCTTCACGCCGCAGGGAACGATCCCGTCGAAATGGTCGAGCTCCGGCTCGACATTGATCGAGATGCCGTGGAACGTCACCCAGCGCCTTACGCGGATGCCGATGGCGGCGATCTTGTCTTCGGCCTCGAAACCCTTTTCGGGGCGGCGAACCCAGACGCCGACGCGGTCGTCGCGGCGCTCGCCGCGCACGTTGAAGCCGGCCAGCGTGCGGATGATCCATTGCTCGAGCGTCGCCACGAACAGGCGCAGGTCGGGTCTCCGGCGGTTCAGGTCGAGCATCACATAGGCCACCCGCTGGCCGGGGCCATGATAGGTGTATTGCCCGCCGCGCCCCGTCTGGAACACCGGAAAGCGATCCGGTGCGATCAGGTCTTCGTCATGGGCGCTGGTGCCGGCTGTATAAAGCGGGGGATGCTCGACCAGCCAGATGCGCTCGCGCGCCGTGCCGGCCGCAATCGCTGCGACCCGCGCCTCCATTTCGGCGACGGCCTCGGGATAGTCGACGGGCGCCTCCTCGATCACCCATTCGACGGGCGGGCTGCCGTCGCGAGGCAGGAGGGAAGCGGTGAGATCGTCGCGCAGGGTCATGGGAGTCGCTCTCGATTGGCGGCCTAGCCAATCTTTCATTGTGTCAGGTCTCATGTCGGTCGATCCGGTCATAGCGCAAGGGAGGGCATTGTTCACCTGTCCCGGAAAAATCGATCCGCCCCGGACTGCCTGTGGATGAAGTGAAACAGTTTTCGAAGTCGCTTGTTTCGTCGGGGGGCATTTGCTACATCCCACCTCGCGCCGGTCAACACCGGCTTGGGTTTCGCGGTCGTGGCGGAATTGGTAGACGCGCAGCGTTGAGGTCGCTGTGCCGAAAGGCGTGGAAGTTCGAGTCTTCTCGACCGCACCAAACCCAAATGCAAAAATCCTCGCAAAGCGGCGGCCCTCGGGCCGCTGTTTTTGTTTCAGGACCCTGGCGCCGCTCGGAGGCGCTCGACGTCTGGGGCAACCTTTTCCCAGCGCCGGGCGTTCGCCCTGCATAGGCTTGCCCTGCCTGGCTGGTCCCGGAAGGCCAGGCAAAAGCATCGCAAGGCCCAGAATGCTCGCAGCGCAGCATTTTCGCTTTGCCCCCGCGCGGTTGACGGCTAAAGCTCGCCGGACCTCCCCTGAAATCTCGTGAACGCGTTCTGAGGGTCCATGTCGGAAGAGCTGACGATCGACAGGCGCGAAGATCGCCAGACGCAGGACCTGCCGCCGCTTCGCGACGAGAACGACAACGTCTCCACGCCGTTCCTGGAAGCGCTGGGCCAGGCGATCGAGACGGGGAACCAGGAGCGCGCCCGCGCGCTGACCGAAGATCTGCATGAATCGGATGTCGGCGCGATCCTAGAAGCGCTCGAACCCGACCAGCGCCCGGCGCTGATCCAGCTGCTGGGCGAATTCTTCGATTTCACCGCGCTTACCGAGCTCGACGAGACGGTGCGCGTCGAGATCCTGGAGGAATTGCCGTCCGAGACCGTCGCCGAAGGCATGCGCGATCTCGATTCCGATGACGCGGTCTACATCCTCGAGGATCTCGACAAGGCCGATCAGGACGAGATCCTCGCCCAGATCCCGTCCGTCGAGCGCCTGGCTCTGAAGCGGGGCCTGGACTATCCCGAAGATAGCGCCGGCCGGCGCATGCAGACCGAGTTCATCGCTGTTCCGCCGTTCTGGACGGTGGGGCAGACGATCGACTACATGCGCGAAGCCGAGGACCTGCCGGAAGAGTTCCACGAAGTCTTCGTCATCGATCCCGGCTATCACCTGCTCGGCACGGTATCGCTCAACCGCCTGCTTCGGACCAAGCGGCCGGTGAAGATCGCCGAGCTGGTCAGCGAGGCGCATCACCTGATCCGCGCCACCGAGGACCAGGAAGAGGCGGCGCGGATGTTCCAGCGCTATAACCTCATCTCGGCCGCTGTCGTCGATGATTCCGACCGGCTCGTCGGGCTTTTGACCATCGATGACATCGTCGACGTCATCCAGGAGGAAGCCGACGAGGATATCAAGCGACTGGGCGGCGTCGGCGACGAAGAGGTTTCCGACAAGGTTTGGTCGATCGCCAGGAGTCGCTTTCCGTGGCTCTTCATCAATCTGGTCACGGCCGTCATGGCGTCTTTTGTCATCGGGCTGTTCGAGCACCAGCTGCAGAAAATGGTGGCGCTGGCCGTGTTGATGCCAATCGTCGCCAGTCAGGGCGGCAATGCCGGGACGCAGACGATGACGGTGGCGGTTCGCGCCATTGCGATGCGCGAACTCGGGCCGCACAACGTCCTTCGCGTCATCGGCCGCGAGTTGCTGGTCGGCGTTTTCAACGGCTTCCTGTTCGCCGCCATCGTCGGCACGATGGCGGTGTACCGTTTCGGAATCCTGGACCTCGGTTTCGTGATCGCGGCGGCGATGGTCATCAACCTGATCGCCGCCGCGCTTGGCGGCATCCTGATCCCGCTGACGCTGAACCGGCTCAAGATCGACCCGGCCATCGCATCCAGTTCATTCGTGACGACTATCACCGATATCGTCGGCTTTTTCTCATTCCTGGGCTTCGCCGCCCTTTGGTTCGGGCTCAACTAGGGTCGAAGCGGCGGCGGTGGACTGCGCGGCTGGGCACGAATCGCTCAGCTGCGGCGCCAGCCAGTCGAGCGCCGGCACGATCGATTGCGACCAGTTGGTCCAGTCGTGCTGGCCCGGGCCGATCCGCAGCGTGGTGTCATAGCCGGCGCGCCGCAGGGCGACGTGCAGGTCCGCCGAGCCCGTTATGGTGCCAAGTTCGTCGCGGTCGCCGGCCGTGATCCAGAAGCTCGGCTTTTCGGCGAGGCCAGCGTCCCTGGTGACGTGGGGAAACACATTGTCCGCGTTGTAGCGGTGGACATCGAACGGTTTGCCGAAGGCGCCGTCATAATATTCGTCGCCCTTCTTGATGCGGACCGCGTCGTCGGGATCGATTGGCTGTGCGATGGCGCCGGAAAGGCTGATCGCGGCGATGAAGCGATCGGGATGGTCGAGCGCGAACAGGGCCGCGCCATATCCGCCCATCGAGAGCCCGCCCACCGCCCGGCCCGCGCGGCAGGCGGCCGTCGGCAGCGTCGTGTCGATCGCCTCGATCAGATCCGTCGTCAGCGCTGTCTCGACTTTTCCGGCTCCGCCGGGGTCCGTATTGTCGACAAACCAGCTTTCGCCGCCGCCATCCGGCATCACCACGACGAGTGGCGGCAATTTCCCCGTGGCGATCTGGTCGTCCAGCGTGCGCGCGATCTTGCCATAGTCGAGCCAGTCCATGTCACCGCCCCCGCCGCCATGCAGCAGGTAGAGGACAGGCCAGCGTATGCCGGCCCGTGGTGCGCTCGCCGGCTTGTAGAGCGAATAGGAGATCGGATGACCAAGGGCGGCGCTGGGCGCGATCCGGTTGCGCTCGACAATTCCCTGCGCCTGGGCCGCGCCGATCATCCCGGCGCCGCATAGAAGCGAACCGATCAGGATGGCGGTCATTCTCTGGGGCATGGTAAGGTTCCCGTATTGCCGGGGACGCCGGCACACCGGCGATGATATAGGAGCCGATCTTTTGGCGGCATCCTTGGCAGTGGCCTGTCACGCGGACGTGATGACCGGGCCGGCAGTGTCGCGCCATGTTTCCCAAACGGACAAAATGTGACCGCCTTTGTGCGGCCATTGATCGACTTTGAACGAAAATTCGTTAGACCGGTGCGGGGCGAAGCGCATTGCTTCGCCCGTCCGAACTGCAGAAAGTAGCGGGATTGACGACGAGCGAAATCAGGACCGGAGTCATCGGACTCGGGTATTTCGGTTCCTTCCACGCGCGGCAGCATGCTGCCAATCCGAAGGGGCGTCTTGTCGCCGTGGTCGACGCAGACCGGGCCCGCGCCGAAGCCGTCGCCGCCCAGTACGGCGCGTTGCCGCTTTTTGATCCGCGCGACCTGATCGGCAAAGTCGATGCCGTGTCGATCACCGTTCCGACCTCGCTGCATCATGCGGTCGCCGCCGATTTCATCGACGCCGGCGTGCATGTGCTGATCGAGAAGCCGATCTGCGATACGCCCGAGGCTGCGCGCGACCTGATCGCCCGCGCCGAGGCCAAGGGCGTTATTCTGCAGATCGGGCATATCGAGCGCTTTTCGCCGGTCTTCGGCCTGTTGCGCGACAAGGTGACGGCGCCGATCACCGTGGAATGCACGCGGATCGGGCCGTGGAAGGGGCGGGCGATCGATGTCGACGTCGTGCTCGATCTGATGATCCACGATATCGACCTGGTCCTGGCGCTGGTCGGCTCGACGGTCATCGCCGTGGAGGCGATGGGATCTCCCGTGCGGGCGCCGACCAATGATTTCGCGCTCGCGCAGCTACGCTTCGCCAATGGCGCCGTGGCGCATATCACCGCGAGCCGCATTGCCGATCGTTCGGAGCGCACCATCAAGGTCGTGGAGTCCGATCGCTATTGGGTGGCCGATCTCGCCGCCCGCACCGTCACGTCCTTCGAGCGCGGCCATGCCGTTCTTTCGCAGGACGAGATCGCCGTGCCGCCGAGCGACAATCTGGCGCTCGAAATCGATTCGTTCCTCGACGCGGCCGCCGGGCTCTGCCGGCCGCTCGTCGATGGCAAGGCGGGGCTCGATGCCCTGATCGTTGCCGACATGATCATTCAGCGTATCGGACAGACGTCGCGACGTGGCGCGACTGTCCCTATTGGAGACCAGCACTGATGGCCGCTTCTTCCCATCCGACCGTCGCGGTCGCTTCCGACCGCATCGGCTTCTTCGATCTGCAGCGCCAGCAGCGCCGGATCCATGACGATGTCCGCAAGCGCATGGATGCGGTGCTGACGCATGGGCAGTTCATTCTTGGCCCCGAGGTTGTCGAACTCGAGGCCAAGCTCGCGACCTTCGCCGGCGTGCCCCATGCGATCGCCGTCTCGAGCGGGCGCGATGCGCTGATGATCGGCCTGATGGCGCTTGGTATCGGGCCCGGCGACGCCGTGTTCGTGCCGGCCTTCACCTTTGCCGCCACCGCTGGCGCGGTCTGCTCGGTCAATGCGACGCCGATCTTCGTCGACGTCGATCCGGCGACCTGCAACATGGACCCGGCCGATCTCGAGCGCGCCATTGACGAAGTGGTGGCCGAGGGCCAGCTCAAGCCGCGCGTCGTCATGCCGGTCGATCTCTACGGTCTGCCGGCGGATTACGAGGCGATCGGCAAGATTGCTGCCAGGCACGACATGACGGTGTTCTCCGACGCGGCGCAGAGCTTCGGCGGCCGCTCCGGCAACAGCCGCGTCGGCGGCATGGCGCCCATCTCGGCGACCAGTTTCTATCCGACCAAGCCGCTCGGCTGCTATGGCGATGGCGGCGCGATCCTGACCGACAATGACGAGATCGCCGAGGCCGTCCGCACGCTGCGCTCGCATGGCCGCCAGGGCACGGGCGACGTCGCCGTTCGCAACGGCATCACCGGTCGCCTCGACACGCTGCAAGCAGCTGTCCTGCTTTCCAAGCTGACCATCTTCGAGGAAGAACTCGAGCGCCGCGACCAGGTGGCGAAGCGCTATGACGCGGCGCTGACCGGCAAGGTCGGCGTGCAGAAGCGCCCCTCCGGCTATTTCAGCGCCAATGCGATCTACACCATCACGGTCGACGACCGCGATGCGCTGAAGGCGGCGCTCGATACGCAGAGCATCGGCAATGCCTTCTTCTACCGGTTGGCGCTGCACCAGCATCCGGCCTTCGCCGAGGCGCCGAAGCGGCCGCTGCCGGTCTCGGAGAAGCTTGCCTCGACCGTCATCAGCCTGCCCATGCATCCCGACCTGACCGATGCCGAGGTCGATCGCGTCATCGCCGCCGTGCTGGCGGCGGTCGACTGACAAGCAGTGCTGCAGCCTCAGGAATTGTTCCTTAAGGGGTTTGGCATATGAACGCACCCGCAGCCAGGGAACGAGGGGGCTGCGGGGAAACTTGCATCATCCATGACCCTGGACGTTTCAACCCTGCTGGTTGTGCTGGCGGTCATGAGCCAGATGGCGGCGCTATCGCTGGTCAGCAACTGGTTCAAGCGCTGGCCTGACCGTCATGTGGTGATGTGGGGCCTGGCGCTGCAGGTTGGCGCCGCCAGTTGCGTCCTGGTACTTCTGCGCGGGCAGATCCCGGACTTCCTGTCCGTAGGCATTGCCAATGCGTTCATCCTGGCCGCGCTCGGCATCACCTGGAACGGCGCGCGCGCCTTCAATGGGCGGTCGACGCGCTGGTGGCCGGTTCTGGTATTCCCGGCGATCTGGATGATCGCCATGGAGGTGCCGGCAATCGGCGATTCTCTGGCTTATCGCATCGCGCTCGGGTCAGTGCTGAGCTTGATCTTGTCGCTGATGCTTGCTTGGGAAATCTGGGCGAAGGGTAAGGATCAACTGGTCTGGCGGGTGCCGTTTGCCTGCGTCCCGGCCCTGCACGCGGTCTTTCTCGTGTTTCGCTTTGTCGCGGCGCTCACCCTCGACCTGCCGTCGGATCTCTTGCAGGGCGGTCCGTTCATCGGCATCGGCCTGTTGGAGCCGATCCTCGTCATGTTCGCGGCGACGATCATCGGCCTGCGCCTTTCCGACGAGCGGCTAAAGAACATCCTCAAGCGGGCGGCGCTGACTGACGGGCTGACCGGGCTGCTGAATCACGGGGCGTTCATGGACCTGGCCCGCGAGCGCGTCGAGCGCGCCCGTGACCAGAACGAGATGATCACGCTGCTCCTGTTCGACCTCGATCGGTTCAAGCAGTTGAACGACCGCTATGGCCATGCGGCCGGCGACGAGGCGCTGAAGTTCTTTTCGACCATCGTGCAGCGCTGCGTCACGAAGGCCGATTTCGTCGGACGGGTGGGTGGCGAGGAGTTCGCGGCCCTGCTGATCGGCTGCGGTGCCGAGCGTGGCCGGCAGGTGGCGGAGCGCATTCGCGCCGAGTTCGCCGGCGATCCGATCCGCCATGCCGGACACAGGATCACCGTCACGGTCAGCGTCGGCGTCATGACGGTCTGCGGCCAGAGGGCCGACTTCGAAAGCCTGATGGTCGCCGCCGACGAGGCGCTCTACGCCGCCAAGCGCGGTGGTCGGGACCTGGTGTTCCAGGCGGCAAGCTGAGCTTGACGCTGTCACGGCCGCGCCCGATGGTAGCCGCCTTATCCCCCCGCGGAGAACTCTCATGCAAACGGTTGAGGCGCATGGCGCCATCTTGCCGGTGATCGGCCTTGGAACCTGGAAGCTCTCGGGGGAAACCGCGAGCATGGCGGTCGCTGCCGCGTTGGAGGCGGGATACCGCCATATCGATACCGCCATCGGCTATGGAAACGAAGCGGAGGTGGGTGAGGGGCTGCGCCGCTCCGGCATCGCCCGCGACGAGGTCTTCATCACCTCGAAGATCCCGCCGGAGCAACTGGGCGCCGACGACATGATGCGGGCGGCCGAAGGCTCGCTGCGTCGGCTGCGCATCGACCAGCTCGATCTCGTGCTGATCCATTGGCCGAGCCGGGCGCTGTCGGCGGCGGAGACGATCCGCTCGCTGAGCCGCGTCAAGCAGCGAGGCCTGGCGCGGCATATCGGCGTTTCCAACTACACCATCCGCCTGCTCGACGAGGCCTGGGCCGCGACCGAGGAGCCGATCGTCGTCAACCAGTGCGAACATCACCCCTATCTCGATCAGTCCAAGCTGCGCGCCGCGACGCTGGCGCACGGCACCGCCTTCGTCGCCTATTGCCCGCTCGGCCAGGCCGATGCGCTGGACGAGCCGGTGATCAAGGATATCGCCGGCCGCTTCGGCCGCACCCCGGCGCAGATCGTGCTGCGCTGGCAGATCCAGAAGGGCTGCGTCGCCATTCCCAAGAGCGCGCATCCGGCCCGGATCAAGCAGAATCTCGATGTGGAAAGCTTCGAGTTGCCGGATGCCGATATGGCTGCCATAGACGCACTCGCGACCGAGGATTCCCGCATCTGCAATTCGGCATTTTCGCCGGATTGGGATTGATCCCGTCCGAGTCGAGAGTCCCTGCTGATGTTCTTCTATGCCGCCAAGCTGGTCTGGTTTTTTCTCCAGCCTTCCGCCGCCCTGATATTGGCGCTTGCGGCGGGTGTGCTTGCCATTGGCTTCGGAGCGGTGCGGGTCGGTGCAGGTCTCGTGATGCTTGCCGCGATCGGGCTTCTGATCGCCGGTTTCTCGCCGCTCGGCGCGGCGCTGATGCTGCCGCTCGAGGAACGCTTTACGCGGGTCGAGCCGGATGGCCCCGTGACCGGCATTCTCGTGCTGGGTGGTGGCATCGACCAGCGGATCGGCGAGGACCGGCAGGCGGTGACCCTCACCGAAGCGGGCGACCGGCTGACGGAAGGCGTGGCCTTGGCGCTGCGCTATCCGGAGGCGCGGCTCGTCTTCACTGGCGGCTCGGACCAGTTCGTGCCGGACGGTCCCACGGAAGGCGAGGCGGCCCAGCGCTTTTTCCGCGCCATGGGCATTCCTGACAGCCGGGTCACGATCGAGGACCAAAGCCGCGACACGGCCGAGAATGCCCGCCTCAGCAAGGCGCTGCTGGACCCGAAGCCCGGCGAGCGATGGCTGCTCGTCACGTCGGCCTTCCACATGCCGCGCTCGATGGGATGCTTCCGGGCGGTGGGCTGGGACGTGCTGCCGTGGCCGTCGGATTTCCGCACCAGCGGATCCGGTGATCTCACGCGGTTCGTGTCGCAGCCCTCGGTCGGGCTGCAGCGCGTCGATGTCGCCACCAAGGAATGGATCGGCCTCGTCGCCTACAGGCTTTCGGGCCGAACCAATGCCCTGTTTCCCAAGCCCTAGCCGGTCGACTCCGTTTTGCCTGCCGTGGCACCCGGCACGGCCGCCGCGATGCGATAGACGCCCTTGAAATCATGCGGGTCGACCGGGCGACCCTTGCGCAGGATCGAGGCGCGGCCGTCATCGGCGAGCCGGATCGCCGTGGCGCGGATCGGCACCATCAGGAGGCGCCAGACCTTCTCGTCATTGCCGGCCAGCGCCCGCGCGACCTCGGTCGGATCGAGGCTCTTGCCCGCGGGGAGGGAGGTGAGCAGGCCGACCAGGACGGTCTCGATCTGCTCGTGGCTAACTTTCATGTCGGTTCCTGACGCGCTGCGGCGATGACGATCTTGGCCGAATCCGAGAAGAACTGCCGGTGCAGCTGGACGAGCGCGACCACCAGCGTGGTGACGATCAGTGTCCAGCCATTCACGAACCAGCCCAGATAGCCGATGGAAAAGAAGAAGGCCCGGAGGCCGTGATTGAAGTGGCGGCCGGCGGTGATGGTGAAAACCGCGGCGCGCTCGGCCGCCGCGATCGTCTCGGGTTCCGCGGCGTGGGCCGCCGTCGGCGTCGCCCCGATCAGGATCGAGGCATAGTTGAACAGCCGGTACGACCAGCCGAACTTGAAGAAGGCATAGCCGAAGATCAGCATCAGCCCCACGACCTTGGCCTCGAACAATCCCTTCGGGATCGCCTCGACCAGGGCGAGGTCGCGCATGACGCCATAGACGTGATCGGCGGCGTTCAGCATCGCGAAGCAGCCACCGATCGCCAGCAGGGAGGTCGACGCGAAAAAGGCCGTCCCGTTCTGCAGCCCGCTCATGATGCCGGTATCGATCATGCGGAGGTCGCGGTGCATCATCGTGCGCATCCACTGGCGGCGCTGGATATCCATGGCCGAGGACAGGGTGCGGCCGCTGCCGGCCAGATGGGTCAGGATCACCGAATAGAGGATCCACGACGTCACGAAGAAGATGATGGCGACGCTATCGACCGTGGAGATCTCGATCACTATACGCAGCTCCCTGCCAGCCCATGTCGGCGGCCGTGATCGTGCCAAACCGGCGCGGGCTAGGCAACTCGCGGTTCAGCGCGGCGGCAGCAACCGTGCGATCGGCCGCCTCAGCACGACGGCGGCGAACAGGATGCCAAGGCCAAGCGCGCCGAGGATCGGTTCGCGGGCGAACATGCCGGCCGCCGTCAGCGCCATGCCGGCGATGATGCCGACCATCGCCACGCGGCTTGCCTTGTCGTCAAGAGAGGGCTTCGGGTCCGTCATTTTCGCCTCGTGGTCCGGGGGCGGCACAGCGGGGGCCGGCCGTCGATGTCCAGTCAGCGCCATGTTCGAGCGCCCTTCACGCTTTCGCGGGACAGGCGGAACGCTTATGCTAGTTTGCGCCGTTTCCAGACAGGCTCATAGGCCAGTCCGAAGCTGAGCGCCAATTCATCCTTGTGGAAAAATTGCCGCGGCTCTCGCCGCGCTCCCGTTTGAGGACACGTGTTCCGGCATGGCCCTGCATCTCATCAAGCTTTGCGTCGGCGTCGAATCGATCGAGCAACTGGCCGACTGGATCGAGCAGGACATCGCCCGCCAGCGCGGCATGGGCCTCGATCCGGAAGACACGCACACCACGCGCATGATGCCGAAGCGCATTCCCGAGCTGCTGGACGGTGGCTCGCTCTACTGGGTGATCAAGGGCCAGGTCCAGGCGCGCCAGCCCCTGCTCGACCTGCAGGCCGTCACCGGGGCTGACGGCATCCAGCGTTGCCGGATCGTGTTCGAACCCGAGGTGGTGCCGACCGAGTGGCAGCCCAGGCGGCCCTTCCAGGGCTGGCGCTATCTGCTGGAGAAGGACGCGCCGCGCGACCTGGCATCGATCGGTGGTGGTGGCGACGAATTGCCTTCCGCCCTCAAGGCCGAACTCGCCGAACTCGGCCTTCTCTGACCCTCACACCGCGATGTTGTCGATCAGGCGGGTCTTGCCCAGCCAGGCGGCCGCCAGCATCCGGCGCGGTTCCTGCGCGAGGTCGCCGATTTCCGCCAGCGTCTCGGCATTTCGCAGCACCAGATAGTCGACCCGGAAGCCCGCCGCCGTCAGCGTCTCGCGGCCTTCGGCAAGCGCCGCCTCGACGTCGCCGCCGGCCCGGATCGCGTCCGCTGCCTTGCGCATGGCGCGCGAGATCGTCGTCGCGGTCTGTCGCTCTTGGGCCGAGAGGTAGGCGTTGCGGGAGGAGAGGGCGAGGCCATCGGGTTCGCGGATGGTCGGCAGGCCGACAATGTCCGTCGGCAGGCGGAGGTCGCGCGCCATTTGCCGCACGACCATCAGCTGCTGGTAGTCCTTTTCGCCAAACATCGCGACGTCAGGGAAACCGGCGATCAGTAGTTTGGAAACGACGGTCGCGACGCCCGAAAAGAAATGAGGCCGGAAATCCGTTTCCAGCCCGATCGCCGGGCCCGCGAGCGATACGGTCGTCGCATAGCCGGCCGGATACATCTCGTTGGCGTTGGGGGCGAACACCGCTTCGACGCCAAGCTCCGCCAGTTTGGCGACATCGCTTGCCTCGGTGCGCGGATAGGAGCCGAAATCCTCGGTTGGCGCGAACTGGGTCGGATTGACGAAGATCGTCACGATGATGCGGTCGGCTCGTTCGCGCGCGGCGCGGACAAGCTCCAGATGCCCGCTATGCAGCGCGCCCATGGTAGGCACCATGGCAACGCGATGGCCTTCGCGTCGCCATGCGGCGACGGCGGTGCGCAGGTCGTCGACGGTGCGGTGGATGATCGGGCTGGCAGGCATGGCATGTCCTCATTGCGCAGCGCGGCGGCCAAAACCGCCTCGTGACGGCGAGGGCGGCGCTGGCTACCGTGCCGCGCCTGTCTAGCAAATCACGCGGGCATCATCCATTGCGGCGCGGGCCCTTGCCGCGAGGGAGAGTTGCCCGCAATAGAGAGGAGAGGGCCGGAAGGAATCGGCCGGTTTGGAGTGCCGATGGGCCTGATTATTCCGTTTCTGGGCGTGCTTGCGGTATCGATCGGAATCGCTTTCCTGTTCGGCGGTGAGAAGGGGGCGCATGCCCTGGGCCGGGCCGTGCGGCGCGGCGCCGCCGGTGCCCTGATCTCGACGGGGATCTTCACGGCGGCAACCGGACGTCTGGGAGCGGGCATCCCGCTTCTGGCGATCGGTCTCTGGCTGCTCAAGCCGAAGCTTCTCGAATCGAGGAAGCCATGGATCGAGGCTGGCCAGGTTCGGCAGGGCCGGTATGCCGGACGTTCCCTCCAGAGCTTGAGCCCCGAAGAGTTGGTGGTTCTCTATTCCGAAGTCGCGGGCAGGGCCCGTGACCGCGTCTTACTCGAAGCTTATCTCGACCGCCGCATTCCCGGTTGGCGTGAACACGTCGAGAGTGACCCGACAGGCCGGTCGCGCCGCACGGCGCGCGCGGGCGCCATGACAGATGAGCAGGCCTACCAGATCCTTGGCCTTTCGGCCGGCGCTTCCGAGGCCGAAATCAGAGCGGCCTACCGACGGCTGATGAAACGCGTCCATCCCGACCAGGGAGGATCGACGTTCTTGGCCGCCCAAATCAACGAGGCGAAGGAAAGACTCCTCGGCGGACATCGCTAGCTCCCGGACGCAGGTACAAAAAAGGAGGGCGAAATTCTCGGGCGTGGCCTGCCTTTACTGACGGATGGCAAGGCAGGACACATCGCGCTTCGTCAGGTATGCGCAAACAGCGCGGGCCTGATCCTTGTTGTCGAACCCCGCGAAGCGGGCCCGGTAGAGGGTCGAGGATCCCTTGGCGACGGGCTCGACGCTCGGCGTTGCGCTGGCCAGCATCTTGCCGGCCTTGGACCTGGCGCGATCCAGCATCAGCTTGGCACCGTCTTGATCCGGCGCGGCGGCGATCTGGATTTTCCAACCATCGTCGATCTCGGCGGTCGGAGCGTCCGAAGCGGTGATGCTGCCGGTGAAGCTGTCGCCGGCATCGTCGTCGGCGGTCGGAACCGGCTGGACGATCGCTGCCGTCTTCACGGAAGGCCGGGCGATCGGCTTGCCGGCCGGGCCGGTCTGGAAAACCATCCGGGGGCCGCGAGCGGCGGCCGGTTCGATCGGCTCTGCCGCATAGGCCTGGACGGAGACGGGCTCTTCATCCTCGGCATCGGCGACCTGGACCGGGGCGGGCGTCGGAATTGGCACAGCCTCGGCGAGCGGCAGCGGCTTGGCGAGCGGCATGGCCGTCGCGAGGATGGTCTCCACTCGAGAAGGACGCGCGGTGGGAACCGGCGCCGGCGCTGCGACCGCGACTTCGGTTTCGACATCGGCCGCCGGAGCATTCTGGGCGCGTGCGAACAGCGACCGCGACTTTGCCGGGCCTGCATAGGCGACGGGCAGGTACTTCTCGAGCATCGTCGCCATCTGCTTGTCGCGGGCGGCGCCTGTGTTGCCGCCCATGACGGTCGCGACCAGGGCGCGGTTGTCGCGCTTCACGGAGGAAACGAGGTTATATCCCGACGCGTTCGTGTAGCCGGTCTTGATGCCGTCCACGCCATCGACGCGGCCGAGCAAGCGATTGTGACCTCTGATCACGCGGCCATTGTAGACGAAGCTCTTGGTCGCGAAATATTTGTAATAGCGCGGATAGCGGTCCTGGAGCGCACGGCCGAGGGTCGCCATGTCGCGCGCCGTCGACCACTGGCCGTCATTGGGCAGGCCGGAGGCATTGCGGAACGTGGTGCGGCTCATGCCGATCGAGCGGGCGGTCTTGGTCATGCGCTGGGCGAAGGCGGCTTCCGAACCGGAGAGGTTCTCGGCGATGACCACGGCGGCGTCGTTGGCGGAACGGGTGATCAGGCCGAGCATCGCGTCGCGGACCGCGATGGTCGAGCCAGGCTTGAGGCCAAGCTTGGTGGGACTCTGGCGCGAGGCAAAGGCCGAGACCTTCAAGCGCGACGACATGGTGAGCCGGCCGCTCTCCAGTTCGCCGAAAAGCAGATAAAGCGTCATCATCTTGGTGAGCGAAGCGGGCCGGCGCAGCGCGTCGGGCTCTTTCGAGTACAAGACCTTGCCGGTCTTGGCGTCGACGACGATGGAAGAGTTGGGCGCTGCGGCGGCTTCGACGGTCACCGCGGTCAACGCAACGCCGGCGACAAGAATGCCCGCCAGAGCGCGACGAACCGAGCGGACGCAATGCCGGCCGAGGGGGTTCAGGCCCATCAACATGTGAGTGATCTCTCCGCGTCTCGCAGAACCGGAGCGTCAACTCCGGCAGTGCCCAATTACCAACTGACCGCAAGACCGGAACTTTTTTGAGGCAGGAATGGCGGTTCTGAAATTTTGCCGCCGACAGACCGAAATGGCGGCCGCCAGCAGTTTCGTTTCCGATTTCCATTCCCGGCCCCTGAAAGCGTGCTCACGCCAGTTCGGCGTCGCTTTCCGGCCTTATGAATGGAAGCTAAGGAAACGCCGTTACGAATCCGTAAAAATTGCGGATCTGGTTTGGGTCCCGTTTTGGGGCTTGCGCAGGATGCCGCAGCGTCGCGCTTGCCAGCCTGGCATTGTGCGGTGCAGCAAATTTTCTTGACTTCAGTCCTGCCCTGCCTGAACGTGCTCGATATGAAACCTGCTATGGCGCGGGTTTATCTGCGGAGGGCCTCTCTTTGATCCAGAATTTCGACGGCGTGCAGAAGGCAAGCAAGGAAAGCATCGATCTCGCGATGAAGAGCTTCGGTTCGATGAGCGAGGGCCTCCAGGCGATTGCCGTCGAGGCGGCGGACTATTCGAAGAAGAGCTTCGAGACGGGTTCGGCAGCGCTCGAGAAGATCCTGTCCTCGACCAGTGTCGAGAAGGCCGTCGAGGCGCAGAGCGAATACGTCAAGACGGCCTATGAGGGCTATGTCGGCCAGATGACGAAGCTGAGTTCGATGATGACGGAAATGACGCGCGAGGCCTACAAGCCGTTCGAAGGGCTTTTCGGAAAGTTCCCGAGCTAGCCTGTCGGCGTTCCTGGAATTATGAGCCCGGCCTTCGAGCCGGGCTTTTTGCTGGCGTGGCCCCACTTGCCGGCCCGGTAGCCCGCTAGTCCATTTCCTCCGGGAGGGTGCCGTAGCGGGCCAGCGTCACCGGCTCGCCATAGTCGCCCATCTCCGCATCGACGGCGATCTGGAAGGCGATGACGCCAGCGCGGCTGTCCGAGAGCTTCTGCGCTCTCTGCTTCGCATTTTCCGCCGAACTGGCTGCCACGGCTGGCTCTGCTTCGAGCTTGCCGCGCTTGTTCAGGCGGTAGGGCTGCACGATGAACTGTGTGGTAACGGCCATTCAGGCTCCGATCCATTCCGTGTCGGGGGCGACCGGCCGGTTGAGATAGGACCGAAAGTGGCGCGATGTCCATGCGTCGGGCCGGCTGCACTTCCATCGGTGAGAAGCCTCCCCATATAAAGCGTCGACACCTTCCCGCCTGTCTGGCGAGCGGTAGCGCGGATCCTCGAAATGAGCGATTGCGCTGCAGCGTGATTATCGGCAGGATTCCGTTTTAGCGACGTATCGATCGAACCATATGAGCAAAGAACCTCGTCGTTCCGATGATGGCGACAACGACATTGGCGTCGTCACCAAGACACGGCCGAAAATCAAACGGCCGAACCTGTATCGCGTTCTGCTTTTGAACGACGACTACACGCCGATGGAATTCGTCGTGCATGTCGTCGAACGGTTCTTCAACAAGAACCGGGAAGAGGCGACGCAGATCATGCTGCATGTGCATCAGCATGGTGTGGGGGAGTGTGGTGTCTTCACCTATGAAGTGGCCGAGACCAAGGTCACCCAGGTGATGGATTTCGCGCGCAAACACCAACATCCGCTGCAATGCGTGATGGAAAGGAAGTGAGGTCCTAACGTGCCGTCATTCTCCCGAAGCCTCGAAAAGGCCCTCCACCAGGCGCTCGCCTTCGCGAACGAACGCCATCAGGAATACGCGACACTCGAACATCTCCTGCTCGCTCTGATCGAAGATCAGGACGCGGCTGCCGTCATGCGTGCCTGCAATGTCGATCTCGACATGCTGAAGCGCAGCCTTATCGACTACATCGACACGGAACTGGCCAATCTGGCGCACGGCCCCGAGGAAGACTCGAAGCCGACCGCCGGGTTCCAGCGCGTCATCCAGCGCGCCGTCATCCATGTGCAGTCGTCTGGCCGTGAGGAGGTCACCGGCGCCAACGTGCTCGTCGCGATCTTCGCCGAGCGCGAGAGCCATGCCGCCTACTTCCTGCAGGAGCAGGACATGACCCGCTACGACGCGGTCAACTACATCTCGCACGGCATCGCCAAGCGCGCCGGCATGAGCGAGAGCCGGCCTGTGCATGGCGTCGACGATGACGCCGCCACGGTCGACAGCCGCGAGGAGAACAAGAAGAAGGCCGACGCTCTGGATGCGTATTGCGTCAACCTCAACGAGAAGGCGAAGAAGGGCAAGATCGACCCGCTGATCGGCCGCGACATCGAAATCGCGCGCACGATCCAGGTCCTCTGCCGCCGTCAGAAGAACAACCCGCTCTTCGTCGGCGACCCGGGCGTGGGCAAGACCGCGATCGCCGAAGGCCTGGCCAAGCGCATCGTCGAGGGCGATGTCCCCGACGTGCTGGCCGGTTCGACCATCTTCTCGCTCGACATGGGCACGCTGCTCGCCGGGACTCGCTATCGCGGTGATTTCGAGGAGCGGCTGAAGCAGGTCGTCAAGGAGATCGAGGAATATCCGGGTTCGATCCTGTTCATCGACGAGATCCACACCGTCATCGGTGCGGGCGCCACGTCGGGCGGGGCGATGGATGCCTCCAACCTGCTGAAGCCGGCCTTGGCCGGCGGCGCGATCCGCTGCATCGGCTCGACCACCTACAAGGAATACCGGCAGTTCTTCGAGAAGGACCGGGCGCTCGTCCGGCGCTTCCAGAAGATCGACGTCAACGAGCCGACGATTCCCGATGCGATTGAAATCCTGAAGGGGCTGAAGCCCTATTTCGAGGACTTCCACCGCGTCCGCTACACCAATGACGCGATCAAGTCGGCGGTCGAACTGTCGGCCCGCTACATCCATGACCGCAAGCTGCCGGACAAGGCGATCGACGTGATCGACGAGACCGGCGCCTCGCAGATGCTGATCCCGGAGAACCGCCGGAAGAAGACCATCGGCGTCAAGGAGATCGAGGACACCATCGCCACCATGGCGCGGATCCCGCCCAAGACGGTGTCGAAGGACGACCAGGAAGTGCTGAAGAGCCTGGAGACGACGCTGAAGCGCGTCGTGTACGGGCAGGACAGCGCTATCGCCCAGGTCACCTCGGCGATCAAGCTGGCCCGTGCCGGCCTGCGCGAACCGGAGAAGCCGATCGGCTCCTATCTGTTCGCCGGACCGACCGGCGTCGGCAAGACCGAAGTCGCCAAGCAGTTGGCGGCGAGCCTCGGCGTCGAGCTGATCCGCTTCGACATGTCGGAATATATGGAGCGCCACACGGTCTCGCGGCTGATCGGCGCGCCTCCGGGCTATGTCGGCTTCGACCAGGGCGGCCTGCTGACCGACGGCGTGGACCAGCATCCCCATTGCGTGCTGCTGCTCGACGAGATCGAGAAGGCGCATCCGGATCTGTTCAACATCCTGTTGCAGGTCATGGATCACGGCAAGTTGACCGACCACAACGGCAAGCAGGTCGATTTCAGGAACGTCATCCTGATCATGACCACCAATGCCGGCGCGGCCGATCTCGCCAAGCCCGCCATCGGCTTCAAGTCGACGACGCGCGACCCCGACGACCAGGAGGCAATCAACCGCCTGTTCGCGCCGGAGTTCCGCAACCGTCTCGACGCGATCGTCCAGTTCGGCAATCTGCCGATCGAGGTCGTGCACAATGTCGTGCAGAAGTTCGTGCTGCAGCTCGAGGCCCAGTTGGCCGATCGCGGCGTCACCTTCGATCTCTCGCCCGAGGCGGTCGATTGGCTGGCCCACAAGGGTTACGACCGGCAGATGGGCGCCCGCCCGCTTGGCCGCGTGATCCAGCAGTACATCAAGCAGCCGCTGGCTGACGAGGTGCTGTTCGGCAAGCTGCGCAAGGGCGGTACGGTCAAGATCACGGTCGAGACCAAGGAAAACGGCGAAACCGGCCTGCATCTCGACCCGATCGAGGATGGTCCGGTGACGCCGAAGCCCGAACCCGAGGAGCCGAAGGCCAAGGCGAAGCCCCGCCGCAAGGCGGCCAGCGCCAAGAAGGCGGCCGCCGAGACGCCGACTCCGCCGAAGCGTGGCGGGCTGGTGCCCAAGGTACCCCTGAAGACGGAATGATCCGTCCGGCCTGAACGAGATGAAAGCGGGGCGCAGAACTGCGCCTCGCTTTTTTTACGGATGGATGGTGGCTGGCAGGAAGGCTTCGGCGCCGGCGAGCTTGTCGGGATTGCGCATGCTGTAGATGGCCCCGATCCGCCCATCCTCGATTTCCAGCGCGGTCACCTGGAGCGCGCCGAACAGGTCCATGGCCACGAAGCCGGGCAAGCCGTTGATGCGCAGCGGTCCCGACCAGATCGGGTTCGGATGGGCTGTCGGCTTCTGGGCGAGGCCGGCAAAGAAGCGGCCGATCTTTTCCGCGCCGTAGAGGATGTTCAAGGTGGCAGGACGCTTGCCTCCGCCGTCGCCGTGCAGGCGGGCGGCATCCGCCAGTAGATCGCGCAGCGCTGTGGCGTCGCCACTATTGGTCGCGGCGAAGAAGGCCGAGGTCAGCCGGGTCGCTTCCTCGGCGTCGACCTCGAAGCGGGGTTTCGGCTCGCCGACATGGGACCGCGCGCGAACCAGCAGTTGACGGCACGCGGCTTCGCTCCGGTGGAGCGCGTCGGCGACGTCCTTGAATGCGATCTCGAAGATATCGTGAAGGATGAAGGCGGCGCGTTCGAGCGGCGAAAGGCGCTCGAGCGCCAGCATCAGCGCCACGGGCGCATCGATGCGGTCGTCCGCGGCAGCGTACAGGGGAGCGTCGATCGGTTCGATGATCGGCTCCGGCAGCCATTGGCCCACATAGGTCTCACGCCGCGCGCGTGCCGACTTCATGGCGTCGAGGCAGAGACGCGTCACGACCTTGCCGAGCCAGGCGCGCGGGCTCGCCAGTCCGGACGGCGCGGCGCCGTGCCACCGCAGAAACGCTTCCTGGACGATATCCTGTGCATCCGCCAGCGAACCCAGCATCCGATAGGCGAGGCCGGTCAGAAATCGCCTGTGCTGTTCGAACTCGGCCGTCGACGCGTCGACCATTGCGCTCCCTCTGACCATCGATTTCGGCCGGATGGGCCGCCGAGCGAACCCATCCGGATGCGGTGTTGCTCAGGCAGCCTGGCGCGCCGCCTGCTTGCGATCGTTCGGATGCACCGTGCGGAAGCCGACGGAAAGCCGGTTCCAGGCGTTGATCGTGCCGATGAGCAAGGTCAACTCGACCTGTTCCTTTGGCGTGAACTCGGCCTTCAGGGCCTCATAGTTGGCGTCAGGTGCCTGCGTTTGGGCGATCAGCGTCAGGGCTTCGGTCCAGCCGAGTGCTGCCCGTTCTCGCGGCGTGTAGAGCAGCGACTCACGCCAGGCACTGAGCAGATAGATCCGCTCCTCGGTCTCGCCATGCTTGCGCGCGTCGGCCGTGTGCATGTGCAGGCAATTGGCGCAGCCATTGATCTGCGAGGCGCGGATCTTCACCAGTTCCTGCAGGCTGTGCTCGATGCTGGAAGCCGCGAGCTTCAGGCTCGTTTCCTGCATCGCCTTCACGGCGTCGGGGGCAGCGATATAGGGGTTCAGTCTCTCGTGCATCATCGTCTCCGTTGGTTGACGGAGTAAGACGAGCCAGCCGCAGGATCTGTGACACGACCCGAGCGAAATTATTCCGCTGCCAGCGCCGTGCGCACGCGTTCGGCGTTTTCGGCCAGGATTTCCGGCTTTTCCATCGCGCCCGTATGCGGGTGCAGCGGCTCGCCCTCGAAGCGCGGGATGATGTGGAAATGCAGGTGGAAGACCGTCTGGCCGGCGGCCGGCTCGTTGAATTGCATGACCGTCACGCCGTCGGCCGCGAAGGCGCGCTTGGCGGCGCGGGCGAGCTTCTGCACGATGGCGATCAGCCGCGCCAGCACGGCCGGATCCGCGTCGAGCATATTGCGCGAGGGCGTCTTGGGCAGGACGAGCAAGTGGCCGGGGCCCTGCGGCATGACATCCATGAAAGCGATCGTCTCGGCGTCCTCGTAGACGCGTTGCGACGGGATCTCGCCGCGCAGGATCCGGGCGAAGATGTTGGTGTCGTCATACGGGGTCATGCGGATCTCCGGTCGTTGTGGTTCCGTTCGGTCAGGCCCGCTCGGGCACGCCCGAGGCCTGCGGGGTCGTCCTGCCGAGTTCGATCAGGCCCTGATCGATCAGCGCACGGTGAAAGCGGTTCTTACGCTCCGATGGCGTTGCGATATAGAGCGCGCCGCACTCGCCGATGAGACTGGCACGGGTTGCGGAGACGGCGTCAAGCGGCAGGCCCGAGGCCTGCAGCGCGACGGTGCCCAGCATGGCGATGTCCAGCCGCGCCGGCACGCTGGCGAGTTTCGGTTCGAAGTTGATGCCCTCGATCGCGTAGAAGGTCTCGAACTGGCGCGGATCGTCGGAAGCGATGCCGCGTGCCTCCTCGATGGCGCGCGTCAGGGTCGGCTGGTGGTCGCCATAGCGCACGATCAGCATCGGCCGGTCGGGATAGCGTTGCTTCAGCGCTGCCTTGAAGGCCGCGTAGCTCTCGGCCGTCTCCGTCATGCGGGCGTAATATTCGCCGTAGTTCGCATCGGGCAGGGCGGTGGTGGCGAAGCGGCGCGCCGCCTCATACCGGCCTGCGGGCACCAGGCGCGTCTCATGCGGCCCGTGGTTGAAATTGGTGAGAGCCATCAGGAAGCGCGGAGCGGGGTCGTGGTCGATCGAACGCTCCAGCGCCCCCCGGGTCGCCGCGAAAAAGGCGGCGTCGGAATTGTTGACCTCGAAGGCGGCGAGATCGAAGGGGGGCGGAAAGTCATCGGAAAACAGGCGCTCCGCCACGCCGATGCCGGCATAGAAGGCGTTGTAGTTCATGAATTCGCGCCGGCAGCTGGTCGACAGCATGGTGCGGTAGCCGAGCTGTGCGAGTTCGCTCGGCAGTGAGTGGCGGAAGCGGCCAACGCCTTTCTTGAACAGGAAATAGGAATCGGGGCCGAAGCTGGCGGAGGACAATCCCGTCAGCAGGCTGAATTCCGTCTGCCAGGATCCGCCGCCATAGATGTCGACATGCAGCGTGCCGTGGAGCGCATCCTTCGGCGTCAGGAATTCCGCGATTCCGTCGTCCACGGGCAGGCCGAACAGGCGCGGGTCGAACACCGATTCATGCTGGATGACGATGATATCCGGCCGGATGTCGCTGCGTGCCGCGATCGGCGCGGCCAGGGGAA
Organism: Kaistia defluvii; assembly: GCF_026343955.1. Classification (GTDB taxonomy): domain Bacteria; phylum Pseudomonadota; class Alphaproteobacteria; order Rhizobiales; family Kaistiaceae; genus Kaistia; species Kaistia defluvii. Next base: position 438,888 of record NZ_JAPKNI010000005.1, on the reverse strand, counting down.
GCGGCGTCGCGGCGACGTCCAGCATGCGCAGGCCGCCGGTCGGCCACCAACTGGCGACATCCACCAGCGAAGCGATGAAGAACGAGAAGAAGCGCTTCTGCTGCGTCACGTCGGTTCGATAGGCCGTGCCGCCATTCGCGCGCCAGAGCGCATAGAGCGCCACCGCCGTCAGTCCGAGGATCAGAAGCCGGGAGGTGAAGGGATAGGGGGCGCCGCGCACCAGTGCCAGCGTCGCCAGCGCGGCGAGAAAGAGCAGGACGGCCCCGGCGATGGTCAGCGTCGCCGTGCGCCGGTATTGCCGCAGCATGAAGGGAATGGTGCCGGCGAAGGTCAGGCCCAAATCCGCGACCGCGAGCTTCATGCCGCTATGGTGATGCTTGACGGCGGACGCGCCGACGATGGTGAGCGCCAGGATCAAGGCCAGGAGGGTTGCCCGTTCCTCGTCTCCGACCACCAGCAGGCAACAGGCGGTCAGGAACGCAAAGGCGAGCAGCGCGAAGGCCGGCCGCGTCCCTTGCCGTTCGGTCACGAGCAGGATGGCCGCAGCCCCGACCCAGAGAAGAATCGCAGTCATGCAACGTCACGTATCAGCTTTGAAGGGCGTGTGCTCGTCGAGGAATTCGTGATCGGCGGCAACGGCTTCGCGTTCTCGCGACAGATAGTCGGCAACGGCGCGCCGCAGGCCGCGATCGGCGATGAAATGGGCCGAGCGGGTGACGATCGGGCGATAGCCGCGCGCGAGCTTGTGGTCGCCCTGCGCGCCGGCTTCGACGCGCGGCAGGCCGTGCGCGATCGCCCAGTCGACGGCTTGGTGGTAACAGACCTCGAAATGCAGGAAGGGCACTTCCTCCGACGCGCCCCAGTAGCGGCCATAGAGGGCGTCCGAGCCGATCATGTTCAGGGCGCCGGCGATCGGCACGCCGTCGCGCCTGGCGACGATCAGCAGGACCCGGTCGGCCATCCGCTCTCCGAGCAGCGAGAAGAAGCGCCGGTTGAGATAGGGGCGGCCCCACTTTCGCGCGCCGGTATCCATGTAGAAGCCGAAGAACGCATCCCAGTCCCGTTCGGTGATCGAGGGGCCCGTCAGGTGTTCGACCGTGATGCCGTCGGAGAGCGCCTCGCGCCGCTCACGCCGGATCGCCTTGCGCTTGCGCGAGGCGAGCGCCTCAAGGAAATCATCGAAGTCGCGATAGCCCTCGTTGATGAAATGGAACTGCTGGTCCATCCGGGCGAGAAAGCCGCTCTCGTCGAGCAGGTCGGCGTCCGGATCTTCCAGGAAGGTTGCGTGGATCGAGGAGGTGCCGAGCTGGCGGCAAAGCTCCAGCAATCCGGCCACCAGCAGTTCGCGCGTGGCGGGCGGCGCGTCCGCGCGGCTCAGCAGTCTGCGACCGGTGGCGGGGGTGAAGGGAACCGAGACCTGCAGTTTCGGATAATACCGGCCACCGGCGCGCTCATAGGCATCGGCCCAGCCTTGGTCGAAGACATACTCGCCCATCGAATGGGCCTTCTGGTAGCAGGGTACGATGCCGGCGGCCTTGCCGTTTTCGTCCTCGAGCACGAGGTGGCGCGCTTGCCAGCCAGTTCGGCCGGTTGCCGAGCCGGATTCTTCCAGCGCATGCAGAAAATCATAGGAAATGAAGGGGTTATAGGACGTCCGCTGAGATTTTGATTCAGGCGCGTCGGCTTCAGGTCCTGATTCCGCTCGTCCGTGATAAGTCTTTAGAAACGTTGAGGGATCCTCGCCGAACGGGCGGGCCGAAGCCCAGCCCGGATTGGCGCAGGCATCCCATTCCTGCCGGTCGATTTCGGCAAGCGAGGAGAGGACGCTGAGGCGCGCATCGGTGGTGGCTGTCATGAGGGGAGGACGTTCTCGCTCGGGCGCATGGACTATCCCAGCATCTAAGGCGCAACGCCGCAAGCGCAAGACGCCTTGTGAACGGCGTCTTGCGGCGAGAAGGGCAGGCGCGCCCCTGCGGCTTCCGCCTCATCCAGACTGTTGCCGACCCGGCGTGCAGGAAAGGTCGGACCGAGACGTCAGAGCTTGTCCGGGTCGAACCCTTCAAAGGTGATCTGGTCGGTATAGAGCTTCGCCTTGGCGGCCTGTTCAGGCGTTCGTACCGTCCAGGTGATCAGCGGCAGTCCGCTGGCCCGGACCTTCGAGGGGGCGAAAGCGGGCAGGCCGTTCAGGTCATAGGAGACGAAACTGGCGCCGACCTTGGGCACCGCCGACAGGTTGCGCAGCGCAAAGCGGCGGCGGGGCGGCAGGAAGCCCCATTCCTCAAGCTCGGTGTAGCGGTCGGCCACGATGCCGCGCGGCATGGAGGGCAGAAGCTTCTGCATGGCGGCCATCGAGTCCGGGTCGAACGACATCACCACCGCCGGCCCTTCATAGGCGGCGAGGATCGGCGCGACCGCGGCTTCGAGACGTCGATCGCCATTCCAGTTGCTCTTGAGCTCGATCACCAGCGGGACCTTGCCGGCAACAGTCTCCAGCAGTTCAGCGAGCGTCGGCACCGTGTCGCTGCCCTGCCGGAAGGCGGTCGCCTTCAGGTCTGCCAGCGTCATGGCGTCGACGCGGCCGCTGGCCTGCATCAGGCGGTCGACCGTGTCGTCGTGGAAGACGACGACCGCGCCATCGGCGGTGAGTTGCAGATCCACCTCGATCGCGAAATCGCGTTCGATCGCGGCCCGGACGGCCGAGAACGTGTTCTCGATCCGGCCGCCGGCCGCGTCATGATAGGCGCGGTGGGCGATCGGGCGCGCGGTAAGCCAGGCGGGGGCGATCGGGCGATCCGAGGACATGGATCAGGCGATTTCGAGGATGGCTTCGACTTCGACGCCGACGCCGAAGGGGAGGGCCGCGACGCCGACGGCCGAGCGGGCGTGACGTCCCTTGTCGCCCAGCACCTCAACCATCAGGTCGGAAGCGCCGTTGACCACCTTCGGCTGGTCGCCGAACTCCGGATCCGAATTGACGAAGCCGACGAGCTTGACCACGCGACCGATGCGATCGAGGTCGCCCAGCGCGGCTTTCGCCTGGGCTAGAATGTTGATGGCGCACAGACGCGCGGCGGCGCGGCCGTCTTCCAGCGTCAGCTCGCGCCCGAGCTTGCCGACATATTCGATGCCATTGGCTCCAACCGGAATCTGGCCCGAGATATAGAGAAAGCCTCGGCTTTCCACAGCCGGTACATAGTTAGCGGCCGGTGCGACCGCCGCGGGCAACACGATTCCGAGAGCTTCCAGTCGGCTATCGATCAGGCTCGTCATAGGGTTCTCCCAAGGCATGGCATTCATTCGTTTGGGTTTCGCCCGATTCCGGGGCGACCGCAAGCGACGCTCATGTTCCGATGCGGCGACAAGGTATATGCTGGTCCGTAGACGTTTTGGCGTTTTGCTGATTGAAATGGCGCTCTATGTCAGCCCTATGTCGGCTTGACGACGATGGGAGCTCGCATGAAGTCCGTATCACTGGGTGCAGGTCGCACGGGGCTGGCGCTGGTTGCCGCCGCCGCATCATGGATGGTCATGGCGGATTCGGCCGCAGCCATCTCGCCCGCGCCGGCCAAACTTCCCTTCGCGACGCACCAGGCCGTCTATGATCTGCGCCTCGATTCCGGCGGCAAGGCGGAGTCCGTCAGCGATGCCGAAGGCCGCATGGTCTATGATTTCGCCGGCTCTCGCTGCGACGGCTATACGACCAAGCTGCGTTTCGTGACGCGCATCAGCGATGGCGATGGCAATTCGCGGCTGACCGACGTGGCGACCTCCACCTTCGAGGATGCCGACGGCAAGAGCTTCAGCTTCGCCACCAAGAGCTATGTGGACGGTACGCTGGCCGAGGATTCGACGGGATCGGCCGAACGCGAGGACGGCAAGCTCCATGTCACGCTGGCCAAGCCCAAGACTGAGCGCTTCGACATTGCGCCCTCGTTCCAGTTCCCCAACCAGCATCTCTCCACCATTATCGAAGCCGCGATGCGCGGCGATCGCTTCGTGCAGGTCGGGCTGTTCGATGGGTCGGAAAAGGGCGAGAAGCCCTACGCGACGGCTGCCGTCATCGGCGCTGCCAATTCGGGCGCTGATGATCTCGGTGACGAGGCAGCCGCCAAATCGGCCGGAATCGCCAATGTGCGCCATTGGCCCGTGACACTCAGCTATTTTGACCAGAAGGGGTCCGGGGAGGAGTCGCCGGCCTATGAGCTGTCCTTCATCGTCTACGAGAATGGCGTCACGCGACGGATGCGGCTCGACTATGGCGACTTCGCGCTGACGGGAAAGCTGGTTCGGCTCGACATGAAGCCGGTCAAGATCGCCGCCAAGCGCTGCCGGTAGAAGCGCTCTTCGAGCGACTGACCTCTAAACGCGGACGGTCAGCTCGGCCACCGCCGCGGCCAACTGGTCGAAGTGGCCGATGACGATATCCGGGCCGAGTTCGGTGACCGGAACCGACGTATATCCGAAATCCACCGCCACGACGGGAATGCCAGCCGCCTTGGCCGTGTCGATGTCGGTCTTCGAATCGCCGATCATCACGGCCCGACGGGGATCGCCGCCGGCGCGGCGGATGGTCTCGTTGAGCGCCAGCGGATCGGGCTTGCGCGCGGCGAAGGTGTCGGCGCCGCAGATCGCCGCGAACCGGTCCGACAGGCCAAGCTCATCGAGCAGCAGCATCGAAAGACCCTCGAGCTTGTTGGTGCAGACCGCGAGCAGCCAGCCTTCGGCGGCAAAATGGTCGAGCGCCGCGACGACGCCTTCGAAGGGCCGGCTGGTGTCGGCAATGTGGGCCGCATAATACGCAATGTAGGTGTCGAACAGCCGATCGATGGTGGCCGCGTCGCGGGTGACGTCATTGGCGGCGAGGCCGCGCTCGATGAGGACGCGGGCGCCATGCCCCACCATCGCGCGTGCATCCTCGTAGCGAAGGGCGGCGAGGCCCTCCTGTTCGAGCACGACATTGAGGGTCGCGACGAGATCGGTGGCCGTATCGACGAGCGTGCCGTCGAGATCGAAGACGAGGATGGGGCGCATCAGCAGGGGAATCCGTCGGTGGAGGTGTGCGAACCTACCAACTCCCTCCGACCTCTGAAAGGCGGGACGATGTCGCGTGGACGTTGGCGACGGCCGCGCCCCATGCTAACAAGCGGCGCCGCATCGGCGTCAACTCCACAAATTCGAAGTGCCTGATGATCTCCAGCGACGAACTCAAGAAGCAGGCGGCGCTTGCGGCCCTCGAACAGGTCGAGGACGGCATGAAGCTTGGCCTTGGCTCCGGCTCGACGGCAAACCACTTCATTCGCGGGCTCGGAGCTCTCGTGCGAAACGGGCTCTCGGTTGTCGGCGTTCCCTCCTCGGAACGCACGGCGGCGCTGGCGCGCGCGGAGGGCATTCCGCTGGCGACGCTGGAAGAACTGCCTCGCCTGGATCTGACCATCGATGGCGCCGACGAACTGGACAGCCGGCTGCGGCTGACCAAGGGCGGCGGCGGTGCGCTGCTGCGCGAAAAGATCGTCGCGGCGGCATCGAGCCGGATGATCGTGATCGCCGACGGCTCCAAGCTGGTCGACACCCTCGGCGCCTTTCCGTTGCCGGTCGAGGTCAATCATTTTGGCATCGGCGCTACCACGGCGGCGATCGCCGACGCGGCCGCGCGTCTGGCCATGCCCGTCACGTTGACGCGGCGTCTCGCGGCGGACGGCTCACCCTTCGTAACGGATGGTGGCCACGCCATCATCGATGCATCTTTTGGCCTCATTCGCGATCCAGAAGCCTTGAGTCTCGCCCTCGCCGCGATTCCGGGGGTCGTGGAGCACGGTCTCTTCATTGGACTTGCATCTGCTGCCGTCATCGCTCGGCCGGAAGGCATAAGCTGGTTGGTGGCTTAACATTATTTCGCCCATCGGGAGTTTCTCCATGACCTTCATCCGCAAATCCATTGGCGCCGTCGTGCTGGCTGCCGGCCTCGCCATGGGCACGGCCGGTTTCGCTCAGGCGCAGGAAGTGACCGACGCGCATGTCGCCGCGGCGCTCGAGGCCGTACATGCGGCCAAGACCTCGCGCGGTTTCGACAACCTGCTGCCGCTCCTGTCGCAGCAGACCCAGAACAAGTTGATCCGCATGCGTCCCGACCAGCATCAGGCAATCGCCGAAGTGGTCGACGCCCAGGCGCTCGAACTCGTTTCGCGTCGCAAGGACCTCGACAACGACGTCGCCCGCATCTGGGCCAAGCACTTCTCCGAAGACGAGCTGAACGCGATCTCGACCTTCTACAAGAGCCCGGCCGGCTCCAAGCTGGCGGAAATCGGCCCGAAGGTCGTCGGCGAGACCCTGCAGTCGGTCAAGGGCTGGTCGGATCGCGTCGGCGAGGAACTGTTCGAAAAGTCCCGCGAGGACCTGAAGAAGAAGGGCATCGAGTTCTAGGCCACTTCGCCGTCTCGCCTTCACCGGCGACGATGCGCCCTTTGTTGGGCGGATCGCGATCTGCTTGCGCGAACCGCCGTCCACTTCGCCTGAAAATGCCCTGGGACCGAGCCTGATCATGAACCAGTTCGACGTCGACCTTTTCATCATCGGCGCCGGTTCCGGCGGTGTTCGTGCGGGGCGGATTGCCGCCAGTTACGGCGCCAGCGTGATGGTGGCGGAGGAATACCGCGTCGGCGGCACCTGCGTGATCCGGGGCTGCGTGCCGAAGAAGCTGTTCGTCTACGCCTCGCGCTTTGCCGAGGAGTTCGAGGATGCGGTCGGATTCGGCTGGAATCCCGGGGAGGCAACCTTTGACTGGCCGCGCCTCGTGGCTGCCAAGGACGCCGAGATCGATCGCCTGAATGGCATCTATATCCGCAATCTGGAGCGCTCCGGCGCCAAGCTGGTCCAGAGCCGCGCGGAGATCATCGATCCTCACACGGTGCGGCTCGTGGCGGAGGATCGCCTCGTCACGGCGAAGTACATTCTCGTCGCGACCGGGGCGACGCCCTATATCGTGCCGGATCTGCCGGGCCGCGAACTGGCGATTTCGTCGAATGAAGCGTTCCATCTTGAGCGTCTGCCGGAGCGGATCGTGGTCGTCGGCGGCGGGTTTATCGCGGTGGAATTTGCCGGCATCTTCAATGGTCTCGGCGTCGAGACGACGCTGGTCCATCGCGGCGATGCGCTCTTGCGCGGCTTTGACGCCGATCTCCGCCGCACCCTGCGCGAAGAGATCGAGAAGAAGGGTATCCGCGTCCTGACCGGCGATGTCATCACGTCGATCGAGAAGTCGGCGGACGGCCTGCTGGCGCATACCCGTAGCGGCGAAGCCCTTTCCGCCGGCGAGGTTATGATCGCGACCGGGCGCGCTCCCAACACGCGCGGCCTCGGCCTGGAGAGTGCCGGCGTCCAGCTCGATGGCGCGGGCGCCGTCATCGTCGACGAATTCTCGCAGTCCAACGTGCCGTCAATCTATGCGGTCGGCGATGTCACCAACCGGGTCAACCTGACGCCGGTGGCCATTCGCGAGGGCCATGCCTTCGCCGACACCGTGTTCGGCGGCAAGCGCATCTCGGTCGATCACCTCGGTATTCCCAAAGCCGTGTTCTCGCAGCCGGAAATCGGTTCCGTTGGCCTGACCGAGGAAGAGGCTCTCGTCGAATTCGCGGCGGTCGATGTCTACCAGACCAGCTTCCGGCCGATGAAGCACACGCTTTCGGGACGCAACGAGAAGACGCTGATGAAGCTTCTCGTCGATGCGGACAGCGACCGCGTCGTCGGCTGCCATATACTCGGCCCCGATGCCGGCGAGATCGTGCAGATCGTCGCCATCACGCTGAAGATGGGCGCGACCAAGGCCGACTTCGACTCCACCATGGCTCTGCATCCGACCGCGGCCGAAGAACTCGTCACCATGCGCGAGCCGAGCGTTCGCCACCGCCGCCAAGGCTGATCGCTTCGAGACCGCATCGATTGCGGAGCAAGAAACGGATGGCCGTGCCGCTGGGGTCGCGTTAGCGCTGGGCGACCGGTGCCATTCCGCGATCGCGGCGGTACGAAGGAAATGCGCGGAATGAAGCTGACCCTTGCGCTGCCGGCCGGCTTCCGGCCCGAGTATGCGCTCGCCTATCACGGTCGTGACCGGCTCAGTGTCAGCGAGCGGGTCGAAGGGCGGATCCTCGCCAAGACCGTACTGGTCGACGGAACAGCGTATTGTCTCCAGATCGACCTCGCTCATTCCGACCGCGCCACGGACCCGCATGCCGAGGTTCGTCTCGACGGAGACGTCCTGCCGCCGGAGACGGTGGAGCGGATCGTGTCGCGCATGCTCGGCCTCGGCAGCGATCCCGTCGGCTTCGAGGCGCTGGTGGCCGCGCGCGAGGATGCGGCGCGCATCCTGGGCCCGCGCCGCGGCCTGCGCATCCCCCTTACCGCCGATATCTGGGACGCCGTCTGTTGGGCGGTGATCGGCCAGCAGATCAACCTGACCTTCGCTGCCGCCCTCCGTCGCGCCATGATCGAGCGGGCGGGTGTTCTTCATCGCATCAGCGGGCTCTATGCCAACCCCGACCCGGCCCGCGTCGCCGCGCTGGACATGGAGGATCTGACCTCGCTGCGCTTTTCGCGGTCGAAGGCCAGTTACCTGATCGGGGTCGCGCGGCAAATCGAGGAAGGCGCGTTCTCGCTCGAAGCGCTGGCGCAGGGATCGGCCGGCGAGGCCGAGGCCGCGCTGGTGGCCGTGCGCGGCATCGGCACCTGGACGGCGCGCTACATCCTGCTGCGCGGCTTCGGCTTTCCCGACATGGCGCCGATCGGCGATTCCGGCCTCGCCACCGCGCTGCAGCGGCTGCATGGCCTCGCCGAGCGGCCCGACCTCAAGGCGCAGGAGGCTTCGATGCAGGCCTTTGCCCCGCATCGAAGCCTCGCCACGACCCATCTCTGGGCAAGTCTCGCCGACTAGGCGGCTGGCGCAAAGTCCAGGAAGCCGACGACATGGGCCAGCCGGCCGGTATTGACGGTCGCGAAGTCTGTGCCGCCGGCGACCGAGGGGCCGCCATCGGGACCGAGCTCCCAGGAGAAGCGGACGCGATCTTCATACGCGTCGATCCTGCCAACCTGCTTGAAGCGCAAGCCGGCGAAGCGCTCCTGAGCGGCCGCCATCATGCAGTCGATGCCGCCATGGCCGTCGCTCTTCATCATCGGGTCGCCATAGCTGGCCGATTCCGTGAAGGTCGCTGCGATCAGTTCGCGCCGTTTGGCGGGGTCGGTTTCATTCCAGCTGGCGATGTAGCGTTCGACGAGGGCTGCGGGGTTGGTCATGGTCTGTCTCCAAGGTTGATTTGAGGTTGGGGGCGCGAGTCGGGGCCGCCGCTCGCGCAGAAGGTGGAAAGGTCAGGCAGGGATCGGCGAAGCGGCGCGCAGGCCGATGGCCTCCAGTTCCGCCATGAAGGCGACGACGACGGCCTGCGCTATCACGACGGCGATGCCGAGTGCCGTCGGCGCCGCGAGGCCGCCGATCAGCAAGAGGACGCTGCCGACGACCCAGACGGCGTTGCAGCCTATGATCCCCCACACGGCGGACCGCGAGAGGATCGGCCGTGTGGCGACGAACAGCACGAGGGCGGCGAAGGGTAGAAGCACCAGGCCGGCTGCCCGCAGCAGGCCGGCCGGCAGTCCGAGCCAGTCGGTGACGAACCCGGCGCCGAGCGCCAGTGCGCCGCCCATGGCGAGGCAACTGGCGGCGTCCACCACAAGCAGATGGCGTAGGAAGTTGGGATGGCGGGTGATGTTCATGATCCGGTTCCTCGGCTCGTCGTTGCTGACGGGCCGGAGATTTGTGGGCCGGGGGCATGAAGTCGATTACCTCGGAGGTAATTGGATCGCTGCCGGACTTCTCGCTATCGTCGGCGCATGGCCACGAATCCACGCCCGATCGGCGAACAGATCCGCGACTGGCGCCAGCGGCGTCGCCGGAGCCAGATGGACCTTGCCGGCGACGCAGAGATGTCGACACGCCATCTGAGCTTCATCGAGACCGGCCGATCGCGACCGAGCCGCGACATGGTGCTGAGGCTCGCCGCCGAGCTGGAGGTTCCCTTGCGGGAGCAAAACCGGATGCTGGTGGCTGCGGGCTTTGCCCCCGTTTACCAGGAGAGAAGGCTGGACGATGCTGGCCTAACGGTCGTCCGCAAGGCCGTCGAGCGCATCATCGTGGGGCACGAGCCATATCCGGCGCTGGCGATCGATCGGCAGTGGAACCTCGTTGTCGCCAACGCCGCCATCATGCGGCTTGTCGCCAGTGTGGATGCCAGCCTGCTGGAGCCGCCGGTCAACGTCCTGCGTCTGGCGCTGCACCCGAAGGGACTCGCTCCGCGCACGCTCAATCTTCCGGAATGGCGGGCGCATCTGCTCGCGCGCCTGGCGCATGAGATAGACCTGACGGGCGATGCGGGCCTCGCGGACCTGCTGGAAGAGCTGCGCGCCTATCCTTCCGGCGGTGCCGGGCGGCCGGTTGTCCGGGACGATCTGGGCGGTATCGCCGTGCCGTATCGGGTCCGCCTCGGCGACGAGACGCTCTCCTTCATTTCCGCGACGACCCTGTTCGGGACCCCGGTCGACGTCACCTTGTCGGAGCTGGCGATCGAATCCTTCTTTCCAGCCGATGATGATACCGCGGAGGCCTTGCGCCGCCTTGCGGTGGCGTCATGATATCCGCCACAAGGGAGACGTGCGATGGCGGCGGACAAGGGGCTTCGCAGGCGGTTGAGGCTGCGCAATCTGGCGACCGGGGCGGTTGCGGTGCTGGCCGTCTGGGGGCTCGCCGCCTATGTCGTGCTCCCGATTGCCTGGACGCATTACGAGCGGCAGCCCGGCCTGGCGGATCGGCCGATGGTGACGCATACGGCGCAGGGCATTCCCGGCGATCCGCTCAATGTGGGGCTCGTCGGCGTCAAGGAGGATGTGCTCCGGGCCATGCATGCGGCGGGCTGGTATCCGGCCGATCCGATCACCTGGCGATCCAGCATCGAGATCGTCGGCAGCGTCGTGCTCGACCGGCCCTATCACGATGCGCCGGTCAGTCCGCTCTACTATGACGGCCGGCGCGAGGATTTCGCCTTTGAGAAACCTGTCGGTACCAGTGCGGACAGGCGCAACCATGTGCGATTCTGGCAGGTGCTGGACAAGGGGGCGGAGAATCGCCCGGTCTGGCTCGGTTCGGCGACCTTCGATCGCGGCGTCGGCCTCAGCCATGACACCGGCCAGGTGACGCATCACATCGGTCCCGACATCGACGCGGTGCGTGACGAACTGACCGAGGACCTGCAGAAGGCGGGAATGGTCGAGGCGACCTATCAAGTCACCGGCATCGGCCCGACTCTGAACGGACGCAACGGCGAGGGCGATCCCTATTATACGGACGGCGAGATCTGGATGTCGCGCCTCGTGCCGGAAGGCGTCAAGACGTCCAGGCCGCCAGAGATTCTGCCGCCGCCGGCCTTTGTCGGCTTCAAGGACCGGCTCTGGCACTGGGTTGCGTCATGGCTCTGAAGGGGATGACGCGCCGGTAGCCTCCTCCCGAGCATGCGTGTATAAAGCCGCACCTTTCGAGACCCGATGAGCCTCGTCTCGCGCTGGAGCTGCGCGAAGACGGGCAGGGGTGTGGAGTGATCACGATGAAGACGAGTTGGAAGCCGGATAGCTGGCGGTCGATGCCCATCCAGCAGGTGCCGGACTATCAGGATGCAGCGGCGCTCGCCGCGGTCGAGGGACGGCTTTCGAGCTACCCGCCGCTCGTCTTCGCCGGTGAAGCGCGCAAGCTCAAGAAGAGCCTGGCCGCCGTATCGCGCGGCGAGAGCTTCCTGTTGCAGGGTGGCGATTGCGCCGAGAGCTTCATGGAGCATCACCCCGACAACATCCGGGACTTCTTCCGCGCCTTCCTGCAGATGGCGGTCGTTCTGACCTTCGCCGGCTCCATGCCGGTGGTGAAGGTCGGCCGCATCGCCGGCCAGTTCGCCAAGCCGCGCTCGGCCTCGACCGAGACGATCAATGGCGTCGAACTCCCGAGCTATCGCGGCGACATCATCAACGGCATCGAATTCACGCCCGAGGCGCGCATCCCCGATCCCCGCCGGATCGAGGATTCCTATCGCCAGTCGGCGGCGACGCTGAACCTGCTGCGCGCTTTCGCCCAGGGCGGCTACGCCAATCTCGAGCATGTCCACCAGTGGATGCTCGGCTTCGTCAAGGATAGCCCGCAGGGCCATCACTACCAGGAGATCGCGGATCGCATTTCCGAGTCGATGGCGTTCATGCGCGCCTGCGGCGTCGATCCCGAGAGCACGCCGTCGCTGCGCTCGACCGATTTCTTCACCTCGCACGAGGCGCTGCTGCTCGGCTACGAGCAGGCGATGACCCGCGTCGATTCGACGACCGGCGACTGGTACGCCACGTCCGGCCACATGCTGTGGATCGGCGATCGCACCCGCCAGCCCGACCATGCCCATGTCGAATACATGCGCGGCGTGAAGAACCCGATCGGCCTGAAGTGCGGGCCGTCGCTGACCGGGGATGGCCTGTTGCAGTTGATCGACGTGCTCAATCCCGACAACGAGCCGGGCCGGCTCACGCTGATCTGCCGCTTCGGCGCCGACAAGGTGTTCGACCACCTGCCGCAGTTGATCCGCGCCGTGGAGAAGGAAGGCCGTTCCGTCGTCTGGTCCTGCGATCCCATGCATGGCAACACGATCAAGGCGTCCAGTGGCTACAAGACGCGGCCTTTCGACCTGATCCTTCGGGAAGTGAAGAACTTCTTCGACGTGCACCGGGCCGAGGGAACCTTCCCGGGCGGCATCCATATCGAGATGACCGGCAAGAACGTGACGGAATGCACGGGCGGCGCCCGGGCCATCAGCGACGAGGATCTTTCGGATCGCTACCACACCCATTGCGACCCCCGCCTCAACGCCGACCAGGCGCTCGAACTGGCGTTCCTGGTCGCGGAACTGCTGAAGACTAGCCGGCAGGGCATCGTGCAGCAGCGTGACGTCGTGGGCCTTTAGAGGACGACATCCCGCCGTTGACAGATCCGGCGCGTGCCCCTGGGCACGCGCCGTTTTCGTTTAGCGGCGCGCCGGCGCCTTGACGCGCGTCAGGTGCAGCGAACTGACGCCGGCGGCGAGGTTCAGGCCGGTCTGCGCCGTCACCGAAAGCGGCTGCAGCGCGACGCTGTTCTTGCCGCCGCCGACGAGCACGTTGGCGCCCAGGCCGAGACCGACCGTCGCCTGCGCCGTGGCGCCGGTGTAGCGGCCGGAGAGATCGCCATGGCGGCGGGTCGGCTCGAACACGTTCCAGACGATGACGCTGTTGCGGGTGAAGCCGACGTCGAGACCGACGCGGTCGATACGGCCCGTATAGAACTCCGTGCCGCGATTGGACCTGAACTCGCAGTTGACGGCGCGGCGGGAGCCGAAGACGAGGCCAACGCCCGATGCGACCCGGCAGGTCAGCGCACCGGTCTTGACGGCGGCCTGAGCCGCGGTGGCCATCGGCAGGGCAGCCGTCACGGCGACGACGGCTGCGAGGAGAGTCTTGTGCAGATTCGACATAGTCGACCTCGTGGAAATTTGCTTCGTTTGGGCTCACCGAAACGGCTGTGAACCAAGCATGCTTCTACACGCGAAACGTGCGGATGGGCCATGCGGGGAAAGCAATTTTCCTTGAGGCCGTTTCGTCAGGCTGCAACCGGAGCCAGTTCCCGCTTCCGGCGGCCGATCATCAGCGAGAGCAGCGCGGCGAGGATGCCGGTAGCGCCGGCGATGATGAAGGCGTCGAGATAGTTGCCCTGCGTCGTTCGCATGTATCCCGCGAAATAGGCGGCCGAGGCAGCCCCCAACTGGTGGCCTGCCGCGATCCAGCCAAACACGATCGGGGCTTTGCGATCGCCGAATGCCTCATTGGCGAGCTTGACGGTCGGGGGCACGGTGGCGATCCAGTCGAGGCCGTAGAACGCGGCGAAGATCGACAGGCTGTAGAAATTGAAATCGGTGAAGGGCAGGAACATCAGCGAGATGCCGCGCAGCGCGTAATAGGCGAACAGCAGCTTGCGAGGGTCGAAACGGTCGGTCAGCCAGCCGGACGCGGTGGTGCCGACCAGATCGAACAGCCCCATCATCGCCAGCAGGCTGGCGGCCTGGATTTCCGGCATGCCCATGTCGCCGCAAAAGGCGATCATATGCGTGCCGACGAGGCCGTTGGTGGTGAAGCCGCAGATGAAGAAGGTGGCGAACAGATACCAGAAGGTCTTCGTGCGGGCCGCTTCGAACAGGGCGTTGAAGGCGTTGGCGAGTGCGTTGCCTTGCGGGCCGGCCGGCGCCAGTTCGCCCTCGGGCGCGCCATAAGGGCGAATGCCGATGTCCTGCGGCCGCTCGGGCACGAAGAAATAGGCCAGCGGCACCAGCGCCGCGGAGATGACCGCCACCGAGATGACGACGGCCTGCCAGCCGCCCCATTGCGCCAGCGCCGCCATGCCCGGCAGAAAGATCAGTGTTCCCGTCGCCGTGCTGGCGGTCAGCAGGCCCATCATCAGGCCGCGATTGGTGACAAACCAGCGGTTCACGACTGTCGCGCCGAGGACCATCGCCACCGAACCGGAAGCGACGCCGGAAAACACGCCCCATGTGGCGACGTACTGCCACGGCGCGCTCATGAAGACGCTGAGGCCCGTCGAGGCCGACATCAGCAGCAGGGCGCCGATGAGTACGCGGCGGATGCCGAAGCTCTGCATGAGTGCGGCGGCGAAGGGCCCGGTGAGGCCATAAAGGAAGATGCCGATGGCGGCGGCGAGCGAGATCGTCTCGCGGCTCCAGCCAAAAGCCGATTCGATCGGCAGCATCATTACGCCCGGCGCGGCGCGCAGTCCCGCGCCGGCCAGCAGGCAGAAGAAGATCACGCCCGCGACCACGAACGCATAGTTCTGGCCATAGGGCCGACGGCGGACCATATTCATGTTACTGACCGTTCCGTTTCAGTTGAAAGTATGATACGTACCGTTCAGTTACATCGTCAAGCGGGGCAGGAGAATAAGTTTGGCAGGCAGCAGCGATCGACAGGTGACGAAAGCAGGCCAGCGGGCGGATGCGCCGCCGCGCGCCGCCGACCGGATCCGCGCGACGGTGCGAGACCTCTTCTATCGTCAGGGCATCCGCGCCGTTGGCATCGAGGAGATCGTGGAGCGGGCCGGGGTCACAAAGCCCAGCCTGTACCGCAATTTTGCCTCCAAGGACGAACTGGCCGCCGACTATATGCGCGACTATGACGCCGAGTTCTGGAAGCGGTTCGACGCCATCTTGGCCAGGCATCCCGTTGATCCGCGCGCGCAGATCCTCGCCTATCTCTCCAGCGTCGGCGAGCGTGCCCAGAGCGCCGATTATCGCGGTTGCGGCATGACCAATGCGGCGGTCGAGTTTCCGGCCAGGGACAATCCGGCCCGGCTCGTTGCTGTCGAGAACAAGCGCGAACTGCGCCGCCGGCTTACCGGGATGGCCAAGGCAATGGGCGCGGCGGAGCCGGAGATGCTGGGCGACGGATTGTATCTGCTCGCCGAGGGCGCTTATGCCAGTGGCCAGTTGTTCGGAGAAGGCGGCCCTTCGCGGTCGTTGGCGGCCGCCGCCGATCGATTGATCACGGACAGCCTGAAGACTTGAGCGCGTAGCCGGGCATTGGTCACGTGGATTGAACACTGCGTGCTTGGTTGTGCATCTACTGGGTGAGGGCCTGCGAGACTACCTTTCGGCTAACACGCAAAGGATAGTCCGATGTCGCTTCCCACCTTTTTCCTGTCGCACGGTTCGCCGATGTTGGCGCTGACGGACACGCCGGCGCATCGCTTTCTCCAGCACTTCGCTTCCACCATCCCGCGCCCCCGCGCGGTGCTGGTCGTCTCGGCCCATTTCGAGACCGATCGGCCGATGGTCGTCTCCGACCCCCATCCGGAAATGATTTATGATTTCCGGGGCTTCCCGAAGCCGCTTTACGAGATCAACTACCCCGCACCCGGCGACGCCGCCGTGGCGGCCGAAGTCGCGGACGAACTGCGCGCAGCTGGCCTGCCCGTCGACGTGGCGCCCAAGCGGGGCTTCGATCATGGCACCTGGATTCCGCTGTCGCTGGTCTGGCCGGAGGCCGACGTGCCGCTGGTACAACTGTCGATCCAGCCGCATCGCGATGCCGCCTATCACTATGCGCTCGGCCGGGCGATCGCGGCGCTTCGCGACAAGGATGTGCTGGTGATCGGCACGGGCGCGGCGACGCATAATCTGCGCGTGCTGTTCCGCAATCCCGGCGGCATGCCGGCGGTCGACGCGCCCCCGGTGGACTGGGCGCGCGAATTCGCCGACTGGGTCGCCGACCGGGCGGCGGCCGGCGATGCCGCCAGCCTGATCGACTATCGCGCGAAGGCGCCGCATGCGGTGATGGCGCATCCGGAGGATGACCACTTCCTGCCGTTCTTCGTCGCTCTGGGCGCCGCGGGCGAGGGCGCCAGGGGCGAGCGCATCCACAATTCCTACGAGTATCAGGCCCTGTCGATGGATATGTACCGCTTCGGCTAGGCACCGCAGCGGGCAGCGGCGAGGGCGGCGGAGCGACGTTTTTAAGCCTGCCGACGACTAGCCGTTGCCGCCGCTGTGGCGGCGCGGTAAAGGCAGACTATGACCCGCCCCGACACGCTCCGCATCGCCCTTGCCCAGATCAATCCGGTTGTCGGCGACATCGCCGGCAATCTCGAAAAGGCGCGCGCCGCGCGCGCGACCGCCGCGGCGGGCCGCGCCGACGTCGTCATGTTCAGCGAATTGTTCCTTTCGGCCTACCCGCCGGAAGATCTCGTGCTGAAGCCGGCGTTCCAGGACGCCTGCCGCGCCGCCTGCGAGGCGATCGCCGCCGATACCGCCGATGGGGGGCCGGCCGTGCTGATCGGCCTGCCATGGCGCGAGGACGAGGCGCTCTACAACGCCTATGCGCTCTGCGACAACGGCCGGATCGAGACGGTGCGCTTCAAGGTCGATCTGCCGAATTACGGCGTGTTCGACGAGAAGCGCGTCTTCACGCCCGGTCCGCATCCCGGACCGATCGTGCTGCGCGGCGTGCGCATCGGCGTTCCCATCTGCGAGGACATCTGGGGTCCCGATCCGGTCGAGTGCATCTCGGAGACGGGCGGCGAGATCCTGCTCGTGCCGAACGGCTCGCCGTTCCGCCGCCGCGTCATGGACCAGCGCTTCAACGTTGCGGTCGCGCGCGTCACGGAATCGGGCCTGCCGCTGGTCTATCTCAACCAGGTAGGCGGCCAGGATGAGCTCGTCTTTGACGGCGCATCCTTCGTTCTCAACGCCGACGGCTCGCTCGCCGTCCAGTTGCCCGCTTTCCGCGATGCGATCGAAATCGTCGAGTTCGCCCTGGTCGATGGCGCCTGGCGCTGCGTAGAGGGTCCGAAGGCGCGCCTCGAGGAGGGTGACGAGGCGGATTATCTCGCCTGCGTGCTAGGCCTGCGCGATTATGTCGGCAAGAACAATTTCCCCGGCGTCGTGCTGGGGCTGTCGGGCGGTATCGACTCGGCGCTGGTTGCGGCGATCGCCGTCGATGCACTGGGCGCCGATCACGTCCACTGCGTGATGCTGCCCTATCGATACACCTCGCAGGACAGCCTCGTCGATGCCAAGGCCTGCGCCGAGAAGCTCGGCGTGCGCTACGACATCGTGCCGATTGCCGAACCCGTCGAGGGCTTCATGCATGCTCTGGCGCCGATGTTCGCCGGCAAGGCGGCCGACATCACCGAGGAAAACCTGCAATCGCGCGCGCGCGGCACCATCCTCATGGCGATCTCCAACAAGTTCGGCGCAATGGTCGTGACAACAGGCAACAAGTCCGAGATGTCGGTCGGCTACGCCACGCTCTATGGCGACATGAATGGCGGCTTCAATCCGATCAAGGACCTGTACAAGACGCAGGTCTTCCGGATCTCGCATTTCCGAAACACGGTGGTCCCGGAAGGCTGCCTCGGCCCGTCGGGCGAGGTGATCCCCGAGCGGATCATCACCAAGCCGCCGACTGCCGAGTTGCGCGAGAACCAGAAGGACCAGGACTCGCTGCCGCCCTACGACATTCTCGACGATATTCTCGAGAGCCTCGTCGAAGGCGAGATGCGCGTTGGCGACGTGATCGCGCGGGGGCATGAGGCCGCGACGGTGCAGCGGATCGAGCACCTCCTGGCGATCGCCGAGTACAAGCGCCGCCAGGCCGCGCCGGGCGTCAAGCTCAGCCGCCGCAACTTCGGCCGCGACCGCCGCTACCCGATCACCAACAAGTTCCGCGACAGGGCCTGAATCCGTTCTGGTGGAGACCGCAATGGCGGGCTCCAGTCCCTGCGTTCGAACGTCTGCGCAAAAGAAAAAGGCCCTCCGATGGAGGGCCTTTTCATATTCGCTGCCGCGTGCCGGATCAGCCGTGGACGCTATCCGGCGGGATCGGAACGTAGCCGGCGGTCGAAGCGGGTTCCGGATCGGGGCGTGCGCCACCCTTGGAGTCATAGACCGCGACCGGATCCGGCGTCGAATTGCCGAGAACCTTGACCCGCGTGCCGATCGGCGTGCGGCTGTAGAGGTCGATGATGTCCTGGTTCATCATGCGGATGCAGCCGGACGAGAGCGACTTGCCGATCGACCAGGGCTGCGTCGTGCCGTGGATGCGGTACAGCGTGTCGACCTTGCCCTGATAGAGGTACAGCGCGCGGGCGCCGAGCGGGTTGCCGGGGCCGCCGGGCATGCCGTCGGGCCACTTCGCGGCTTCCGGATCGCGCGCCATCATCTCCTTGGGCGGATGCCACTTCGGCCACTGCTGCTTGGCCTGGATGGTCGCGTCACCGGACCAGGCGAAGCCCTGTCGGCCGACGCCGACGCCGTAGCGCAGCGCGGTGCCGTTCTCGAAAACGAGATACAGGAAGTGGTTGTACGGATCGACGACGATCGTGCCCGGCTCGGCATTGATCTCGCTCGGCAGGTTGACCACCTGGCGATAGAAGCGCGGGTTGATCTTGGTCAGGTCGATGGCGGCGATCGGGAACGGCTCATCCGTGATCGGGCCGTACATCGTCGCAAAGCCCTGGTCGATGACCGGGGCGCCGCCCATGCCGCCACCGCTGGCGACGGGGCCACCCGGCTGCGAAGTCTGGCATGCTGCAAGCACGACCGGCAGGCCGATCATGAATGTTCGGCGGCTCAGCTTTCCGGCCGCCTTCAGAGGCTTCGTCTCGTTCAAAGCCTGTTCCTTTTCATCATCATACTGGGAAGAACCCAATTAAAACCGGAACGCCTCGGGGGAAGCATTTCCGAACCCGATCGTCTCGACTGGCTCGAATTCCGCCGACGCCCTGGCGGCGCGATCCAATAAGAATGATATCGATCCTTACTGGTTGCTTTCGCATTTTGTCGCAATGACAAATTCGCCACACAGCGGGCCAATCCAAGTGCACCCACGGCTGTATCCGTTTTCCATTCGCCCCTGTCTGGGGCGCAGATTGGCCCAAACCAAGGCACGTTAAGCATGTTTTGCCCCGGCACCTTGAGAAGCCGGGCACTGTTGCTTAAATGACGCGGGCTTTCGCCCTCTGCGTTCCTGCACAAAGCGCATGAATCGGCTATCAGGGGCGATCATTGTGTCGGAGCCTTCATGCGCTGGTCGCCCCAACAGGAAAATGCGCTCTCCGCCGTATCCGAATGGCTGCGGCGAGGGGATAGTCCCGTCTTCCGCCTGTTTGGCTATGCCGGCACGGGCAAGACGACGCTTGCCCGCCACATCGCCGAGGATATTGACGGCGACGTTGCCTTCGCCGCCTTCACCGGCAAGGCGGCGCACGTACTGCGCTCCAAGGGCTGCGAAGGTGCGGGCACGATCCACAGCCTGATCTATCGGCCGCGCGCCAATGACGATGACGACGAACAGCCGACCTTCGCGCTGAACCATGACAGCGCCGCCTCGAAGGCCGACCTGATCATCATCGACGAGTGCTCGATGGTGGACGAGGATCTCGGTCGCGACCTGCTGTCCTTCGGCACGCCGGTCCTGGTGCTGGGCGATCCAGCGCAGCTTCCCCCGGTCAAGGGAGGGGGCTTCTTCACCGAGCAGGAACCCGATTCGATGCTGACGGAGGTGCACCGTCAGGCGCAGGACAATCCGATCATTCGCCTTTCCATGTCGGTCCGGGCCGGCGAGCCGATTGAATATGGCGAGCATGGCGAGAGCCGCGTCATCTCGCGGCGCGAGATCGATGCCGCGCAGATCCTTGCCGCCGACCAGGTTCTCGTCGGCACCAACAAGACGCGCCGGCTCTACAACCAGCGCATCCGCGAGCTGAAGGGCCTGCTGAGCCCCATGCCGGCGGTGGGCGACAAGCTCGTCTGCCTGCGCAACGACAAGCAGAAGGGCCTGCTCAATGGCGGCACCTGGGTGGTCTCGGAACTCGGCGCGCCGCGGAAGAGCTTCCTGCGCCTCAGCCTGAAGCCGGAGGAAGACGCGACGGGGAAGGCCGTGAAGGTCTCGGTCCATCCGAACTTCTTCGAGAATGGCGGCGAGGATCTGCCCTATGCGCAGCGACGCAATTCCGACGAGTTCGACTATGGTTACGCGCTGACCGTGCACAAGTCGCAGGGTTCGCAATGGGATGATCTGGTCCTGTTCGACGAAAGCTACGCCTTTCGCGAGCACCGCGACCGCTGGCTCTACACCGGACTGACCCGGGCCGCGAAGCGGATCACCATCGTCCGCTAAGTCGATTCCTTTGCAATCTATGGGGCGCTCTCCTTAATTCCGCTCATTTTGGTTGCAACTTTAGCGTGGGCTCAGGATGTCGGTTCGACCTTCTCTTGCGCCGGTCGGGGAGGGAACTGCCATGGATCCGCGCAGTCCTTTTGGTGAAGCCTCTGAATCGGGGCCCGCGACAGCGGGACTGGCAACCGTTTCAAGAATAGCGCTGGTCATCCGCCATCTGTGGGAACTCTCCGACTCCATCGGATATGACTGCCTGGGCCAGTTTCGCGTGCTTCGCGAATGGGCCGGCGATGAAGTCGAGGTGCGGATCTTCTGCGAGCACCGAAACGGGCGGCACTATGACGGCATTCCCACGGAGCCCATCGGGGCGTTGCGCGCCTGGCTGGGGGAACGGCCGGGAGCCCTGGTGATCTACCATTTTTGTGATGGATGGCCCGCGTTCGATACCGAGATCCCGGACTTGCCGGCGGCCGTCATCGTTCGTTGGCACAACAACACGCCACCGTGGTTCTTCGCCAGGTATTCCGCGAAGGCGACTCTGAATACCCTGAACGGGCTCAAGGGCGTGATGGCGATCGGCGCCCGGTCGAACGCCTCGTTCTGGACCAATTCCAACTATTCCGCCAAGCAACTGGCCGTTCTGGGCATCGAGCCGCAGCGCGTGCATGTCGTCTATCCGATCTCGCCTTTCCTCTTCGAGGGAGAGAGCGCTCCGCCGGATCGGCCCGCAGCGTCGGATGAATGCATCCGGATCCTCTTCGTCGGCAGGATCGTGCCGCACAAGGGATACCTGCATCTCGTCATGACGGCCGCGGCATTGCAGCAGCGGTCCAGCCGGCGGGTTCAATTGACGCTGGTCGGCCGGCCCGATCCGACGATGCCGGCCTATGTGCAGGAGGCGAAAGCGCTCGCTGAGGCGTGCGGCGTGGATGCGCGCTTTCCCGCCGAGGTCTCGTTTGCCGAATTGCGGGAATTCTATCGCGACAGCGACGTCTTCCTTTGCCTCTCGGAGCATGAGGGATTTGGCCTCCCTATCTTCGAGGCCATGCGGAGTGGGCTTCCCGTTGTGGGATTGCGCTCGACCGCGATCGGCGAGTTTCTTGCCCATCACCCCTTGGCGCTAGGCCGCATGGACTATGACGAAGCGGCCGAGCTTGTCCTGGCAGCGACGGACCCATCGCTTCGCGATGCCGTTGTCCGTTGGCAGAACGATAATCTGACCTCCTTTTACACGACAGCGATCGTTGCCCGCCAACTGAAGGCGGGCGTCCTGGGTCGCCATGCGATGGCGCCCTCGCCGGGCGTTCCGGATCCGGAAATCGCGAAGGCTGTCGAGCGGCTGGGCACGAGCCTGCCCCAGGCGGGGCCATTGCGATTTCCTCCAGAGGCCGAGCGTCCGCTTGTGGATGCGATCGACCGCTACGTCACCCGCTACGACGTCGCGGCATATGGCGCGCTGGCGGCGGCGATCCCGCGCCGGAAACGCGGCCCGATCCGGCGCGTCGCGCGGGAGATCGAGCGTTTCGTGAAGCGGACCAGGCAGATCGTTGCGCGGGCTTGCGGCGCGCGCTAAAGCCTTCGCCATGACCAGCCCCTCCGTTATCGTCCGCTTCGCGCCGTCTCCGACCGGCTTTCTCCACATCGGCAATGCGCGACCTGCCTTGCTCAACTGGCTTTTCGCCCTGAAGGCGGGCGGGCGCTTCATCCTGCGGCTCGACGATACCGATCGCGAGCGCTCGAAGGAGGAATATGCCGAGGCCATCCGGCGCGATCTGAACTGGCTCGGCATCCTGCCGCACCAGTTCGAGCGCCAGTCGCTGCGCACCGATTCCTATGATGCGGTCGTTGTGCGGCTGAAGGAGGCGGGGCGCCTCTATGCCTGTTATGAGACCGCCGAGGAACTGGACCGCAAGCGCAAGCGTCAGGCGGCGCGCGGCTTGCCGCCGGTCTATGACCGCGCCGCGCTCAAGCTGACCGAGGACGACCACGCCCGGCTGGAAGCGGAAGGCCGCAGGCCGCACTGGCGCTTCAAGCTCGACGAGTCGGCCGGGCATGTGACCTGGGACGACCTGGTGCGCGGGCCGCAGACGGTCGATATAGGCTCGTTGTCGGATCCGGTGCTGATCCGCGAGGATGGCACCTATCTCTACACCTTGCCCTCCGTGGTCGATGACGCCGACATGGGCGTGACGCACATCATTCGCGGCGACGATCACGTCACCAATACTGGCGTGCAATTGCAGCTGTTCGAGGCGCTCGGCGCCCCCCTGCCGATCTTCGGCCATCACAACACGCTGACGACGGCGACGGGCGAGGGGCTTTCGAAGCGCACCGGCGCGCTGTCGCTGGGTTCGCTGCGCGAGGCGGGCTACGAGCCGATGGCGGTCAACTCGCTCGCCGTTCTGATCGGGACGTCTGTCTCCGTCGAGCCGGTTGTCGACCTGCCGACGCTGGCAAGCCTGGTCGATCTCTCCATGGTCTCGAAGGCGCCGGCCAAGTTCGAGCCGGCCGATCTTGACGGACTCAACGCCAAGCTCCTGCACGCCAAGCCCTATGCGGAGGTCGCAGACCGTCTCAAAGCATTGGGCGTCGAAGGCGGCGAGGCTTTCTGGAGCGCCGTGCGCGGCAATCTCGTCCTGCTCCAGGACGCGATCGCCTGGTGGGCGGTGGTGACGGGGCCGGTCACGGCGCATGTCCCGGCGGACGATGACGAGCGGGCCTTCCTGGCATCGGCACGCGACCTCCTGCCCGATGGGCCATTCGACGGACAGAGCTGGAAGGCCTGGACCGACGCGGTCAAGGCATCGACCGGCCGCAAGGGCAGGGCGCTGTTCATGCCGCTCCGCCAGGTTCTGACCGGCCTCGACCACGGACCGGAACTGGCGGCGCTGCTGCCGCTGATCGGCCGCGAGCAGGCCCTGGCGCGGCTCGAGGCGGCGCTCTCTTCCTGAAATGAACGAGGCCGGCAAAGCCGGCCTCGGACTGGATCGCAGGTGGTCGCGTGGGTTCAGGCGAGGCCGCGCGCCAGCGCAGTGGCGGCGCCCGGCGCTGCCGGAAGCTGCGGCAGAAGCAGCGCATTCAGCACGTGATAGGTGTCCGGCCGCCCGGGCCAGACGGAACCGGCTTCCGTGAGGTCGCCGGCGAGCTGGTGCTTCCAGGTGCCGCGCTCGGGCTCGACGAAGTATCGGGCGGCATGGTCCCAGAGTTTGCGATACCAGTGCTCGTAGAGGGCGTCACCCGTCGCCGCGCCGAGCAGGGCGGCGGCGGCAATGCCCTCGCAAAGCGACCAGTGCATGCGCACCTCCGTCACGACGACTCCCTCGAAATCCGTCGTGTAGACGAAGCCGTCATGGCCATCGACGGCCCAGCCAAAGGTGATGGCATGGTTGAAGAGAGCCGTGGCCGCTTCGCGTAGCCAGGCCGGCGGCGCGGTGAGCGAGGCCTCGATGTGTACCAGCAGGCGCGACCATTCCAGCCAGTGCCCAACCGTCGAGCCAAAGGGCCGGAACGGGTGGGCGCGATCGTCGGTGTTGTAGTCGAGCTGCGGCTTCCAGTCGGAATCGAAGTGCTCCGGCAGGAACCAGTTGTGCTCGCGCGCGGCCCGGTTGATCAGGCGATCCGCCATGGAAAGCGCCCGGTCGTACCAGACGGCGTCGCCCGACGCGTCGCCGGCGGCGAGGCAGGCCTCGACCCAATGCATGTTCGAGTTGGCACCGCGATAGCTGTCCATATCGGTGAAGTCGGCCGCGAACGACTCGCGCGACATGCCCGCTTCCTCGTCCCAGAAGTGCTTCAGGAAGACCTCGATCGCGGCATCGAACAGTTCACGTCCGCCCGGTCGCCCGGCTTCCGTGGCAGAGGCGCCGGCCAGCAGGACGAAGGAATGGTCATAGGCCGCCTTGCGGCCGGGGATCGGTCCGCCGGCAGGCTCGAGCGCCGAGTACCAGCCGCCATTCACCCTGTCGTGGAAGTCGTTCGTCAGGGCGGCAACGCCGTGATCGATCAGCGGGCCGGCGCCCGGAATGCCGCGCAGATAGGCAAGGGCCGCGACATGGGTCATGCGGCCGTTGAGGTAGAGCTCGCGCGGGCGCGTCGGATCGCAGGTGCCATCCTCGAGCAGATAGCCGAAGCCGCCGACCTCCAGGCGGGCTCCCTGCAGGAAGCCGATCAGGCGGTTGGTCTGGTCGTTCAGCCAGTTTCGATGCGTCGGCAGCCCGAGCCAGGGCGGCGTGGTGATAAGGGTCATTGGCGTCTGCTCCCGTCTTGTCTTGTCGGACGGCCCGCCTTCGGCAGTGCGATCGTCCTGGTCGCTTCTTCGCGGTCCTGCCAGGCACCGCGACCCCGACGCCTCGCTGCGTTGGTCGCGTTCCGGCTTTGGATAGTTGAGCATCTAGTCGGTGCCGCCGTCCATGACGCGACGGACGTTGCCTCACAGGCGGGCGGAGCGGAGGGCTCCGATCTACTGGGCGTAAAAATAGGACGGGCCGACCCGGCGCGTGACGCCGGCCTGGCGCGACGGCGAAAGCGAGGCAACCGGCGTTTCGACGCTGGCGGTGCCCAGCGAATCGGGATCGAGCGAACCGGCGCGATTGGCGAGTGTTTCGGGGTCTTCTCCGAGGAACGGCGCCGGACCGGGAATGGGTGGCATCGCTTCGGCCATCGGCGTCTCGGCAAGGGCCGCCGGCGTGTAGCCGCCGGTGAAGGCCTGCAGCGACGACGGACTGCCGCAGGTGCAGCCGGGGTTGAAGCTTGTCCGGTAGGCGAAGGCGGTCGACAGCGCGCTATAGGGCGTTTCGTCCGAGACGGCGCGCGCGTCGGAGCTGTCCTGGCCCGGATTGCGATGCGCGTAGAGGGCAACCTGGGTGCCGGGGCACATCTGCTGGCAGACCTGCTCGTCGGTCGCGAAATTGGCCCGGCGTGTCGCGAAGCTGATCGGGAAATAGTAGCCGTCGCAGGTGCGGACGCACAGCGTGCGGTAGCTGCCGCGACCGAAGCCACGCTCGGTCGTGTCGGCCGTCGAATAATTGCGGTCCCGCTCGGCGGTCGCCGGGACGCGGGCGATCTGCTGCTGCTCGTAGACGCGGTTTTCCGGGTTGAAGAGGCGCTCCAGGAAGTTGCGCGGGCGCTGCTGGGCATAGGCCGCGTATTGCGGACCGCAGTCATTCAGGGCCAGTTGCTGCAGGATGTCCGAGCGCTGTCGGGCGCTGGTGGCCGGATTGAAGCTGGAGGCGCTGCGGCGTTGCTCCAATCGGTTCAGATTCGCCTGCAGGCCGTTGATGCGCTTCAGGATACCCGCGCATTGCGGCGCGGCGGAATTCGACTTGAACATCAGGAAGCCGCCCTTGCAGCCGGCGCGGCGTGCCTCGGCATTGGCCGCATTGAGCGCGGCGCGCTGCTGGTTGATCGCGGCGTCCTGATTCGCAGCCTTGCCGGCGCTGGAGTTCTGGCTGCGCTGCAGGGAGGCAAGTCGGCCTTCCAGGCGGACACAGACGCTGGATGCTGCCTCGGCCATTTCCACGCCGGCGGCGAAGATCATGGCGGCCATCAGAATTCGGGAAAACACTCTCTCGACACTCATTGATGTGGCCCTTAATCGCGTGCGCTGCGCCTGCCTGCCAAAGCTGCCCTGAGGGCAAGACGCCAATAGCATGGATGGGCCGGATGGTCATCATGCGGGCCGTGCTTTTGCCACAAAGCGGCGACGCGAACGACGCCTCGCATCGCTCTGATGGCAGATATCACGATCTTTGGTTGGTCATTTCGCCTCCGGTGTGACTAGGTGGCGCGCTGGCGTCGCGGGTTTCCCCGCACCCTCCACCATGAGAGCCGTTGGAATCATGACTGTGCGCGAATGGGTCCCCGCGGGGACCGACAGAGGCTACCCCTGGCTGACGGAGATCCGGGCGACCATCCTGCTGTCGCTGCCGCTGATCCTCACCAATCTGGCGCAGACGGTCATCACCGCGACGGATGTGGTGATTCTGGGCTGGGTCGGCGCGAACCACCTCGCGGCCAGCGCACTGGCGACGAATCTCTATTTTGCCTTGCTGATCTTCGGCATCGGTCTGGTCTCGGCCGTCTCGCCGATGGTGGCGCGCGAACGCGGCCGAAATCGACACGCCGTGCGCGAAGTGCGCCGTACCGTCCGGCAGGGACTCTGGGCCTCGGTTGCCATCGCGGTGCCATTCTGGATCGTGCTCTGGAACACCGAGCGGCTGCTGCTGTGGCTCGGCCAGGATCCCGGCCTCGCGCATCTCGCCGCGCTCTACATGCGCGGCATGCAATGGGCGATCCTGCCCTTCCTCTGGTATCTGGTCCTGCGCTCCTTCATCGCCGCGCTGGAGCGGCCGTTCTGGTCGCTCGTGGTCGGTATGGCCGGCGTCGTCTTCAACGCGCTCATCGTCTGGGCGCTGGTGTTCGGTCATTTCGGCCTGCCGGCGCTCGGCATGTTCGGCGCTGGCATCGGCAGCACGCTGTCGGCGACGCTGATGTTTCTCGGCATGGCGCTGGTCTGTGTCCGGGATCGCCAGTTCCGGCGGTATCGCGTCTTTGGCCGCTTCTGGCGCGCCGACTGGCCGCGCTTCCTCGCGCTCTGGCGGCTCGGCCTGCCGATGGCGATCGCGGTGGGGCTGGAAGTCACCATCTTCAATGCTGCGGTCTTCCTGATGGGCCTGATCGGCGCGTCGTCGGTGGCAGCCCACGCCATCGCCATCCAAATCGCGTCGCTCTGCTTCATGGTGCCGCTCGGCTTCTCGCAGGCCGCCACCGTGCGCGTCGGCATCGCCTATGGCTCGGGCGATACGGCCGCCATTCGCCGCGCGGGCTGGACGCCCTTCGTGCTGGGCGTCGGCTTCATGGCCTGCACCGCCGTGATGATGTTCCTGGTTCCCGAAACGCTGATCGGCATTTTCCTCGACCGCACCGATCCCTCCAATGCCGGGGTCATCGCGCTCGCCGTATCGTTCCTCGGCATCGCGGCCCTGTTCCAGGTCTTCGACGGCGCGCAGGCGATCGCCGGCGGCATGCTGCGCGGACTGCATGATGCGCGCGTCCCGATGATCTATGCCGGCCTCGGCTTCTGGGGCGTCGGCCTCAGCCTCAGCGTTCTCCTGGGCTTCTGGGCCAGGCTGGAGGGCATCGGCATCTGGATGGGGCTGGCCACCGGCCTCGCCGTGGTCTCGGCGCTCCTGATCGCGCGCTGGCTCCGGCGCGAGCAGCTCGGCCTGATGCGCGGCGGTACCGAGCCGATCGTGGCGCCGATCTCGGTGCACTGATCACGGGAGCTTTTGCGTACCACTCTCGTTGTGGCGCTGCGCCTTCCTATATTGGGCGCACCGCTTTGTCCTGGAGAACACCATGCGCCTCGGATCCGTCCTGACCGCCGCCTTGACCACTGTCTCCCTGCTGGCCTGTGCCGGGCCGGCGCTGGCGGCCGATCCCGACCTGATCTTCAAGGAATCGACCACCTTCAAATGGGTGACGCCGAACGACAAGATCGCGACCTATGCCATCGATGACCCGGAAGTGGAGGGCGTCGCCTGCTATTTCGCAGCCGCCGAGCGCGGCGGCGTGGCCGGCATGTTCGGTGTCGCCGAGGAGACGTCGGATGTCTCGCTCGCCTGCCGCCAGGTCGGACCGATCCAGTTCAAGAACAAGATCGGTCAGGGCAGCGAGATGTTCAATCAGCGCCGCTCGATCTGGTTCAAGAAGATGCGGATTTCCCGCGGCTGCGACGCGAAGCGCAACGTGCTGGTCTATCTCGTCTACTCCGACAAGCTGGTCGACGGCAGCCCGAAGAATTCGATTTCCAGCGTGCCGATCATGCCCTGGGGCGACACGCCCGCCGCCAAATGTGGCGATTTCATCCGGTAGCGCGGGCAGGACGGCGCGCGGCTCGCGCGCCGTTTTGACCGACAAGCCTTGCCGGAAGCCGCGCGAGGCTCTAACCGGGTGATCAGTATTCTATTCGGAGCTTTTTCGCATGAACGTCATTGTCCGCCAGCCCGATCCCAAGAAGCTGATCAAAGGCGCGACCGGGGACTGGGAGATCGTGATCGGCCTTGAGGTCCATGCCCAGGTCCTGTCGAAGTCGAAGCTGTTCTCCGGGGCTTCGACCGAATTTGGCGGCCCGCCGAACTCCCATGTCAGCCTCGTCGACGCGGCCATGCCCGGCATGCTGCCCGTGATCAACGAGGAATGCGTCGCGCAGGCCGTGCGCACCGGCCTCGGCCTCAAGGCGCAGATCAACAACTACAGCGTGTTCGACCGGAAGAATTATTTCTATCCGGACCTGCCGCAGGGCTATCAGATCTCGCAGTTCAAGCAGCCGATCGTCGGCGAGGGCGAGATCGTGATCGATCTCGACGGCGGCGAGAGCGTGACCGTCGGCATCGAGCGCCTGCATCTGGAGCAGGATGCCGGCAAGTCGCTGCATGACCAGCATCCGACCATGAGCTTCGTCGACCTGAACCGCTCGGGCGTGGCGCTGATGGAGATCGTCTCGAAGCCGGACCTGCGTTCGGCCGACGAGGCCAAGGCCTATCTCACCAAACTTCGCACCATCGTGCGCTATCTCGGCACCTGCGACGGCAACATGGACGAAGGCTCGATGCGCGCCGACGTCAACGTCTCCGTCCGCCGACCGGGCGAAGCGCTCGGCACGCGCTGCGAGATCAAGAACGTCAACTCGATCCGCTTCGTCGGCCAGGCCGTCGACTATGAGGCGCGCCGCCAGATCGGCATTATCGAGGATGGCGGCACGATCAACCAGGAGACCCGCCTGTTCGACGCGAACAAGGGCGAAACCCGGTCGATGCGCTCCAAGGAAGAGGCGCATGACTATCGCTACTTCCCCGATCCCGACCTGCTGCCGCTCGAACTTGAGCCGGCCTGGGTCGACGGGCTGCTGGCCGCCTTGCCGGAGCTTCCCGATGCCAAGAAGGCCCGCTTCATCGGCGATTTCGGCCTTTCGCCCTATGACGCCAGCGTGCTGGTGCTGGAGCGCGATACGGCCGATTACTTCGAGGCCGTCGCCAAGGGCCGTGACGCCAAGACCGCCGCCAACTGGGTCACCCAGGAACTGGCTGCGCGGCTGAACAAGGACGGCAAGGACATCGCGTCGAGCCCGGTCTCGGCCGAACAACTCGGCGCGATCATCGACCTGATCGGCGATGGCACCATCTCCGGCAAGATCGCCAAGGATCTGTTCGAGATCGTCTGGAACGAGGGCGGCGACCCGAAGGCGCTCGTCGAGGCGCGCGGCCTGAAGCAGGTCACTGACACCGGCGCGATCGAGAAGGTGGTCGACGACATCATCGCCGCCAACCCGGAGAAGGTCGAGCAGGCCAAGGCGAAGCCGACTCTGGCGGGCTGGTTTGTCGGCCAGATCATGAAGGCCTCGGGCGGCAAGGCCAACCCGCAGGTCGTCAACGACATTCTGAAGAAGAAGCTCGGCCTGGAATAGCCCCAGCCGGCCCGCTCCCGCGGACCGGATTCCGCGCTATGGTTGTCCCTGCATTCAACGAATTGTCGAGGGACAGCCATGACCAGGGGGTTGCAGGTAACCGGGGCTCGGGCAAGCGGCGCCATGGCGCTGGGCGCATTGGCGGTTGGGGCGGCGGCGATCGGTGCGATCGCCGTCGGCGCACTGGCCATCGGGCGCCTTCGCATCCTCGAGGCCCGGATCGAGCGATTGTCCGTGGGCACGCTCACCGTGGAGAAACTCGACGTGCGCGAGCCTGATCGGTAGCGCCCGTCCCGGGCGAGCCCGAGGTCGGGTTCCAGGATCACGGCCGTGCTCCTGGCGCGCGCGGGGCCGTCACGTGCTTTCCCCAAAGGCATCAACTGCCGTCGGGCGCCCTTCAATCCGGGTTGCATGTCTTGCCTTGCCGTATGTGGCGACGCATGTATGGGGACCGACCTATCGCTGGCCGATTGTCGATGCGCCAGCCGTTGCAACAGCCAAAGGTTCCGTATGACCCATACACAGACCCAACCGATCGAGTTGCATTACTGGCCGACCCCGAACGGCAAGAAGATCACGATCATGCTGGAGGAACTCGGCGTTCCCTACAGCCTGCACTACGTCAATATCGGCAAGGGCGACCAGTTCAAGCCCGAGTTCCTGGCGATCTCGCCGAACAACAAGATGCCGGCGATCGTCGATCCCGAGGGACCGGACGGCAAGCCGATCTCGGTGTTCGAGTCGGGCGCGATCCTGCTCTATCTCGCCCGCAAGTTCGGCAAATTCTATCCGACGACCGATGAGCGCGCCCGCGTCGAGGTCGAGGAATGGCTGATGTGGCAGATGGGCGGCTTTGGCCCGATGCTCGGCCAGCGCAACCATTTCTCGGTCTATGCGCCGGAGCGCATTCCCTACGCCACCAAGCGCTATCAGGACGAAACGCATCGCCTGTACGGCGTGCTCAACCGTCGTCTCGCGGATCGCGATTTCGTCGGCGGCGATTACTCTATCGCCGACATGGCGATTTTCGGCTGGGCGGCCGGATGGGAAACCCAGCAGTTCGACACCACCGAGTTTCCGCATGTGAAGGCCTGGATCGACCGCATGAACGCGCGTCCCGGCGTGGCGCGCGGCATGGCGGTGCAGGCCCCCGTCGCTCCCGTCAGCCTGAAGGATGATGCGGAAGCGCAGAAGATCCTCTTCAATCAGCGCGCCCGCTGATCCTTTCGCGGCCCATTGCGGGCTCGCCGTCCCGGAAGCGGGAGGGCGGGCCCGGGCTGCTTTCCGTCCGGCGCCTGCGGGGGCAGGGGGGCGGCAAAGGACCTTTGCTTTCAAGCATATGACGAAAGCGGCTATATGCGGATACGATCCGTATCGAGCCGCCCGCTTTCCGGTATTCAAGTTGAAAGTTCACCCGATCAAACATACTATGATAATGGAATTCGGCCGGCTTTCCCTCGGGGTGCCGCGTCTTGGTTGAAGGCAGGGATCGAGGAAGGGGCCCGGCAATGCGTGGTGCCCAGGATAAGACGCGACAGCTTCGCGCGACTGGCAGGGAACGTTCCGGGAGTCTGTCCGACAAGGTCGCAGCCGAGCTTGGCCGCCGCATCGTGTCCGGCGTGTACAATCCGGGCGACACGCTGCCGACGGAGCCGAAGGTGCAGGAAGAGTTCCGCGTGTCGCGGACCGCGGTGCGCGAGGCGATCCGCCTGCTCTCGGCCAAGGGGCTGACGGTCTCACGACCCAAGATCGGCACCAAGGTTCGTCCGCGCGTCGACTGGAACATGCTCGATTCGGACGTTCTGCATTGGCAGATCGACCAGCGCCCGAGCGATGATTTCATCCATTCGCTGTTCGAGATGCGCGAGATCATCGAGCCGGCCGCCGCGTCGCGCGCGGCCGAGCGTGCCACGGCCGAGGAGATCGAACTGCTCGGCAAGGCGCTGGACGGCATCAAGAACCGGGATCGCGGCAGCGTCGAGCAGATCCGCGCCGATCTCGCCTTTCACATGACGGTCCTGGAAGCCTCGCACAATCCGATGCTTCGTTCGGTCGGCGGCCTGATCGAATCCGGTCTGGTCATCAGCTTTTCGCTCGGCTGGCGGACGGTCATGGGAGACGATGCCGTGCTCCAGCACCGGGACGTCTTCGAGGCCATTCGCGACCGCAATCCGGAAGAGGCCTTTCTCGCCATGCGCCGCCTGCTGCGCAACGCGAAGGGCAATGTGTTCGATTCCATCTGGGTCGGCCGCAACGCGGACGCCGACGGCGAGATCAGCGCCGGCTAGTTCATACAGATCGCAATACAGGACAGGCCGCGGGCTCATGCGAAGACGGCCGCTTGGCACAACAGGAGAGAAACGATGAGACTGATGCAGATCAAGACCGAGGCCGGCGCACGTGCCGTCGTCGCTACGGTGCCGAACGGCGCCGGCGAGCGGTCCTACATCGTGCCGGGCTACGCCACCGTTTATGCGCTGGCCCAGGCGGCAATTGCTGCCAAGACCGGCATCGAGGCGATCGTCGAGAAGGCTTCGGCCGGCGCGACCGAGGAAGTCGACCGCGCGGCACTGCTGGCATCCGGCCGCGTCCTGACCCCGATCGACCACGAGGATCCGGCGCATCTGCTGATCACCGGCACGGGCCTGACCCATCTCGGTTCGGCTTCGGCGCGCGACGCCATGCACAAGACGCCGGACGAGGCGGAAGTGCTGACCGATTCGATGAAGATGTTCCGCATGGGCCTGGAGAACGGCAAGCCGGCCGCCGGTCAGCAGGGCGTCCAGCCGGAGTGGTTCTACAAGGGTGACGGTGCGCTGCTCGTTGGCCCCGGCCAGCCGCTGACCGCGCCTTCCTTCGCCCAGGATGGCGGCGAGGAGCCGGAAGTCGCCGGCGTCTACATCGTTGG
Source organism: Kaistia defluvii (assembly GCF_026343955.1). Taxonomy (GTDB): domain Bacteria; phylum Pseudomonadota; class Alphaproteobacteria; order Rhizobiales; family Kaistiaceae; genus Kaistia; species Kaistia defluvii. The sequence goes on along the minus strand of NZ_JAPKNI010000005.1, from coordinate 405,736 downwards.
CGACGATGGCCAGCCCTACCGCATCGGTTTCGCGCTCGCCAACGAGTTCTCGGACCACATCATGGAGCGGGTGAACTATCTCTACCTCGCCCATTCGAAGCTGCGTCCCTGCTCGCTCGGCCCGGAACTGCTGGTCGGCGCGCTGCCGGACGACGTTCGCGGCCGTTCGCGCATCCATCGCGGCGACAAGGTGATCTTTGACGAGCCCTTCCTGTCGGGCGAGGCCAACATGTCGCACACGCTGGCGAACCTCGAATATCACCACTTCAAGTACGACTTCTTCCGCCGTCCGGGCCAGGTGCATGTCCACACCTATGGCACGGCGACGTTGAGCGTGGCTTTCGGCGTCAAGACGGAGGCCGGCGACGTTTTCGACATCGAATCCGAGACCTTCGGCCTCGCGCTGAAGAACCCGCTCGCCTTCGCCAAGGAAGAGAAGGTGTCGGTCACCCAGCTTTGAGGGTTGGCCATGGGGGGCTGGAGGGATACAAGAGCGTAACTCCGAGCCTTGCTCCCAACACCCCCTTCGCCCGGCTCCGTCCGGGCGAATCCCGTTCACGACGTTCAAGGATCATCTGATGAGCGAACTTCACAAGAATTACATTGGCGGCGAGTGGGTTGGCGGCGATGCGCGCCCCAACATCAACCCGTCCAACACGAACGAAGTGATCGGCGAATACGCGCAGGGCACGGCGGCAGACGCCAAGGCCGCGATCGACGCGGCCGCCGACGCTTTCAAGACCTGGTCGCTCTCGGGCATCCAGCAGCGCCACGACATCCTGAAGGCGACCGGCGACGAAATCCTTGCCCGCAAGGAAGAAATCGGCCGCCTGCTGTCGCGCGAGGAAGGCAAGACCCTTCCCGAGGGCATTGGCGAGACGATGCGCGCCGCGCAGATCTTCCACTTCTTCGCCGGTGAGACCCTGCGCCTGGCCGGCGAGATCCTGCCGAGCGTGCGTCCGGGCATCGACGTCACGATCACCCGCGAGCCGGTCGGCGTCGTCGGCCTGATCACGCCGTGGAACTTCCCGATCGCGATTCCCGCCTGGAAGCTGGCTCCGGCGATTGCCTATGGCAATACCGTCGTGATGAAGCCGGCCGATCTCGTTCCGGGCTGCGCCTGGACGATCGTCGACATCCTGGTTCGCAACGGCCTGCCCAAGGGCGTCGTCAACCTGGTCATGGGCCGCGGTTCGGTCGTCGGCCAGGCGATCCTCGAATCGAAGAAGGTCAATGCGCTGAGCTTCACCGGCTCGGTCGGCACCGGCAAGAAGGTCGCCGAGGCCTCGATCGCGGTCATGCGCAAGTTCCAGCTCGAAATGGGCGGCAAGAATCCGACCATCGTGCTCGATGACGCCGACCTGAAGGTTGCCGTCGAAACCACGGCGAACAGCGCCTTCTTCTCGACCGGCCAGCGTTGCACGGCGTCGTCGCGCCTGATCGTCACCGAGAAGATCCACGACCAGTATGTCGAGGCGCTGTCGGCACGCATCAAGGATCTCGTCGTCGACGACGCGATCAAGCAGGGCACGCATATCGGCCCGGTCGTCGACCAGAGCCAGCTCGATCAGGATCAGAACTACATCCAGATCGCGAAGGATGAAGGCGGCACGCTCGTCGTCGGCGGCGAGCGCATCGAGCGCGAGAATCCCGGCTTCTTCCTGCAGCCGGCGCTGTTCACCGGCACCACGCCGGACATGCGCATCAACAAGGAAGAAGTCTTCGGCCCGGTCGCCAGCGTGATCAAGGTCAAGGACTATGAGGAAGCGCTGGCTGTCGCCAACGACACGCCGTTCGGCCTCGCCGCCGGCATCGTCACGACCAGCCTCAAGCATGCCACGCACTTCAAGCGCAATGCCGAGGCCGGCATGGTGATGGTCAACCTGCCGACGGCAGGCGTCGACTACCATGTGCCGTTCGGCGGCCGGAAGGGTTCGAGCTACGGCCCGCGCGAGCAGGGCAAGTACGCGGCCGAGTTCTTCACGACGGTCAAGACGTCCTACACGCAGCCCTGATCGGCTGTCGCAAGCGAGTTTCGAACGGGCGCCTTCGGGCGCCCGTTTTCGTTTCGGCGAGGGGTTAACACGGTAACGGCCCGTTACCCCGCCGTTAGCCCGGACGGGCGTCGGCCTGGCCGTGATTTGACATGCAGGTATCTACCTGCATATTCTGTCCTCCGACGCGAGTGAGGAGCGATGCACGCCGACGATGTTTTCAAGGCCCTGGCCGACCCGACCCGCAGGCGGCTGCTCGACCTGCTCTGCGAACAGAACGGACAGACGCTCGGGAAGCTTTGCGAGCACCTCGACATGACCCGGCAATCGGCGACCCAGCATCTCGGGATCCTCGAGGCGGCCAATCTCGTCAGCACGGTCCGGCGGGGACGGGAGAAGCTGCACTTCATCAATCCCGTGCCGCTGCACGAAGTCTATGAGCGGTGGGTGCGCAAATTCGAACGGCAGCGGCTCAGCCTGCTGCATGATCTGAAGCAAGAACTCGAAGGAGGGTAGCCATGCCCAAAGAGACGACGCGCTTCGTGTACGTGACCTATGTCCTCTCGACGCCCGAAAAGGTGTTCGAGGCGATCACCAGGCCGGAGATCGCCCGGCGCTACTGGGGCCACGAGAACGTGTCCGACTGGCGGCCCGGTTCGGAGTGGCAGCATGTCCGCGCCGATGCGGAGCGGACGGTCCAGCTGATCGGCAAGGTCGTGGAAGTCACGCCGCCGAACCGGCTGGTCATCAGCTGGGCGAACGCCTCGCAGGCCGCCGATCCGGAAAGCCATAGCCGGGTGACATTCGACATCGCCGAATATGACGACATGGTCCGGCTGACCGTCACGCATGACGAGCTCGAAGCCGGCAGCGGCATGGAGCAGGGGATCACGAAGGGCTGGCCGATCGTTCTTTCCAGCCTCAAATCCTATCTGGAAACCGGCCGCGCGCTCGACATCTTCGCCAAGCCCAAGGCCGCGTGATTCCGTTGCGATGGAGCGAGACGATGACGAAGCCCTATACCGGTGGATGCGCGTGCGGCGCGATCCGCTATGAAACCGGCAGCGAACCGATGGTCGAACTGCACTGCCAGTGTCGCCAGTGCCAGCAGCGCAGCGGCACCGGGCATAGCTCCTACCTCACCTTTGCCCAGCGCTCCGACATGACGATCACCGGCCAGGCGAGGGAATGGCAGGTCGCCGGCGACAGCGGCAACCTCAAGGTCCATGCCTTCTGCCCGACCTGTGGAACGCCGGTCTACGTCACCTTCGTCGCCATGCCGGACCTGATCGCGGTCCACGCCGCCGGTCTCGACGAGCCGGCCTGCTTCAAGCCGCAGATCGTGACCTATTCCGGTCGTGCCCTCGCCTGGGACGCGATCGACCCCGCCTTGCCGCGTTTCGACGGCATGCCGAGCGGGTAAGGGCGGTCGTCGCTGCCAAGCCGTCGGGAAGCAAGACCCTCACCCCGGCCCTCTCCCGCGCGCGGGAGAGGGGGCTCACCTGCGTTTGTCACCACATGGGAGCTCTCGAGACACTCGCCGCGACAAACCGCCGGTCCGCCCCTCAGATCGTCGGGCGGTCCAGCACCAGGATATCTTCCCGCGTAAAGTTCACCGTGACCGGCTGGCCGCGCTCGGGGGGAGCGCTGTGCGGGCGGTTGAAGGTGTCGAGCGAGACGATGTTGTCCTTGAAACGGACGCGGATGCGGACCACCGAGCCGAGGAAATGCACCTCGTCGATGGTGCCGGTCAGATTGTTGCTGCCGCCATTGGCGTGGCCGATCGACAGCGCCTCCGGCCGCAGGGCGAGCGCCAGGGTGTCGCCGGTGCTGGCTCCCCCGATTCCCCGCGCCGTGATGACTTCCTGATCATCGATCGAAAGCCGGCCCGAGGTCGAATCCAGCACGCGGCCGTTCAGGATGTTGAGCGTGCCGACGAAGGACGCCACGAAGCGGGTCTTGGGATAATTGTAGATCTCGAACGGCGTGCCCAACTGCTCGATATTGCCCTCGTTGATGACGCAGATGCGATCTGACATGGAGAGCGCTTCTTCCTGGTCGTGCGTGACGAAGATCGTGGTGATCCCGAGCGCGCGCTGAACGGCGCGGATTTCCTCGCGCAGCGAAATGCGGATCTTGGCGTCGAGCGCGGAGAGCGGCTCGTCGAGCAGCAGGATCTGCGGCTTGACCGCGAGGGCGCGGGCCAGCGCCACGCGCTGCTGCTGGCCGCCCGAGAGCTGGTAGGGGTAGCGATCGCCGAGATCCGGCAGCTTGATCAGCTCCAGCATCTCCTTCACCCGCGCCGCGATCTCGGCCGAGGGCTTCCGTGCCACCTTGAGGCCGAAGGCGATGTTGTCGGCGACGCTCATGTTGGGGAACAGCGCGTAGGCCTGGAACACCATGCCGATATGGCGCTGGTTGGGGCGCAGATTGGTGACGTCCTTGCCATCGATGCGGATCGTGCCGCTCGTGGCGGTCTCGAAGCCCGCGATCATCCGCAGGATCGTCGTCTTGCCGCAGCCGCTGGGACCGAGCAGCGTCACGAACTCGCCCCGTTCGACCGCAAGGTCAATGCCCTTGACCGTCGTCTGGGCGCCGAATGTCTTGACCAATTTCTCGATCGTCAGGAATGCCATGTTCGCTTCCTTGGAAACTCGTTCAACGGCGCTGGGTCTGTCGACCCATGGCCGCGAATAGATTGATCAGGCCCATGCAGGCCCAGGTGATGGCGAAGGCAATGATGGCGAGCGCCGCCGGCTCATAGGCGCGGTTGGCGCCGATCCGCTGCAGGTACGGACCGAAGGCCGGGCGGTTGAGCAGGCTTGCCATGGTGAATTCGCCGATGACGATCGCGAAGGTCAGGAACGCGCCCGAGAGAACGGCGACGCGGACATTGGGCAGGATCACGGTCAGCAGGATGCGCGGCCACGAACTGCCGAGGCTTTGCGCGGCTTCCGTCAGGGTCCGCACATCGATCGCGCGAAGCCCGGTATCGACCGAGCGATACATGTAGGGCAGGGCGAGAGTCACATAGCTGAAGGTCAGCAGAAGATCGGTTCCGCGCGCGCTGGAGGTGAGCGGCAGCCAGGACGAGGAATTGTACATGCGGAGATAGCCGAACACGATGACGATCGCCGGAATGACCAGCGGCAGCAGCGTGATGAACTCGACGACGGGGCGCAGGCGCGGCAGCTTCAGCTGCACGACATAGGCCGTCGGCACCGAAAGCGCGATGCCGACGAGAATGGTGCAGACCGCGATCACGGCCGAATAGCCGAAGCTCGCCTGGAAATAGGGATCGGCCAGGACGATGCGATAGGCCTCGAACGAATAGCGACCGCGCTCCATCCGCAGCGAGAACTCGAACGTCGCGATCAGCGGCACCAGAAAATAGGTCGCGCCGAAGATGACGCCGAGCCAGGGGAAGAGACGGGACTCTTTCATCGGATCCACCGTCCCGTGCGCGAGCTCAGCCAGATATAGATGCCGTTCGAGATGCCGGTGATCAGGATCATGCCCAGCGCCAGCGCATAACCGAGATTGGGATCATGCAGCACGTCGCCGCGGATCTGCGCGTAGAGCAGGATGGTGATGATGTTGAGCGACGAGCCGGTCAGCGCATAGGCCGTCGCGATCGCGCCGAAGGAATTGGCGAACAGCAGCATGAAGGCGCCGAGCAGGCTCGGCCACAGGATCGGCAGCGCGATCATGCGCCAGTATTGCCAGGTCGATGCGCCCAGGATCGACGACGCCTCGCGCCATTCGCGCTTCAGCCCGTCCAGCGCCGGCGTGAGGATCAGCACCATCAGCGGGATCTGGAAATAGAGATAAGTGATGGTCAGCCCGGAGAAGCTGAGCAGGTTGAAGCCGTAGCGATAGATGTTGATGCCAAAGATGTTGAACAGCAGCGCCGTGACCAGGCCGGTTCGGCCCAGCGTCGCCAGGAAGGCGAAGGCGAGCGGCACTCCGGCGAATTGCGAGGCGACGCCGGAAAAGGTCATCAGCATCGGTCGTACCCACCGCGGCAGCTTGCCCAGGACGATGGCAAGCGCCAGCGCGAAGCCGAGCAGCGAGCCGAGCAGGGCGGAGGCCGCGCTGATCGCGATACTCATCCGGTAGGCCCGGATAATGGTCGGCTGGTTGAGATTGGCGATGTTCTGCAGCGTGAAGCTGCCATCCGGGGTCTGGAACGCGCCGATGACGAGATAGCCCGCCGGCAGGATCAGGAACATCAGCGCGAAGATCAGGAACGGCATGACGCCAAGCCAGCTCAGCGACATGGGGCGCGGCTTCGTGGTGGCGATCTCGACTGTCGATTGAGCCATGGGCACCCTGTGCTGGCCGTCGGTTCAGGATTGCAGGATGCTGGCGCACCCAACAAGAGGCAAGGGGCAGGGCCGAAATAACCGCGCCGCGCAGCCGGACATAGCCGGCGAAGCAACGGAAAAGAGCCTGGTCAAGACCAGGCTCTTCCGTTTCGCGAGGGGCTGTGGCCCGCGGACGTCGACTACTTGGCGACTTCGGCGCCGACGACCGAATCCCACTGCTTGCTGATTACTTCCTTGGAAGCGTTCTGCTGCTCGACCGTCGGGAACACCGCCTTGGCATAGGAATCGGCCGGCGGAAGCTTGGCCAGCAGATCGGCCGGGATCTTGCCGTTCTTGGCGAGATCGTCGAAGCGGATCGGGTGGCAATAGCCCTTCAGCCAGCCGAGCTGGCCTTCGTCGGAATAGAGATATTCCATCCACAGCTTGGCAGCGTTCGGATGGGGCGCATAGGCGCTGATCGCCTGGACATAGACGCCGGCGACGACGCCGGTCTTCGGCACGACGACCTCGGCGGCCGGATTGCCCTTGAGAATGTCGCGCCAGCTCAGTGCGTTGTAATCCCAGGCGATGATCACAGGGGTCGAACCCTGGGCCAGCGATGCCGACTTGCCGATGACGGGCACGAAGTTGCCCTTCTTGTTCAGCTCGGCGAAGAACTTGAGGCCTTCCTCGCCGGCCTTGGCGACATCGCCCTTCGAACCGGAAAGGCCGGCGGCAAAGACGCCCTGAATCGCCTGGTTGGCGACGCGCGGGTCACCGGCCAGAGCCACGGAATTGGCGAGATCGTCGGCAAGCAGGTCCGGCCAGTCCTGCGGCACGGTCTTGACGATGTCGGTGTTCACCAGGAAGGAGAGCACGCCGTAGTAGTCGCCGTACCAGTAGCCTTCGGCGTCCTTGGCGGCGTCCGGGATCGTGTCCCAGGTCGAGACCTTGTAGGGCTGCAGCAGGCCCTCGGCCTTGGCCGAGGGGCCGAAGGAGAGACCGACATCGATGACGTCGGGCGCCTGCGGGCCGGTATTGCCCTTGTTGGCCTTGATTGCCTCGATCTCGTCGCCGGAGCCCGCGTCGGGGTTCAGCTCGTTGACGGCGATGCCATACTTGGCCTTGAAGCCTTCGATGACGGCGCCATAGCCGCACCAGTCATGCGGAAGGGCGATGGTGGTGAGCTGGCCTTCCTTCTTCGCCGCGGCGATCAGCTCGTCCATGCTCTGGCCGAAAGCCACGCCCGACGTTGCGCAGATGGCGAGCGCGGAAACCGAAATCCGCATCCAGTTCGTCTTCATGCTTCTTCTCCCTCGGCGAGGTTTCGCCCAGTTGCCCCGGCGCGGCCCCCTGGCCGGCCTGATGTTAAGCCGTCTACTTTCAACGCTAGCATGCATTCTTGAAACTTGGATGTCGCTTGGAGTCGAGGCGCTTCGCGGCTTTCCGCCTGTTTTGTCAAAGTTTGGCACAACTCCGGCGCTTCCGAATGCATCCGTTCCCCTGTTGCCGAGCGCGAACGCTGCGCCCGGACGGAGAAGCTTAGCGCAGCGGCCGAAGACTCGTAAGCCGCCTCGTAAGGTCCTTCAGGCGACGGAAGGCGGCGCGACGGGCGCTGCCTCCGGGGATGTGCGGCGCCGGCCCTGTGCCTCCGGCAAGCCAGGGGCGGCCCGGGAAAGGCGGCCGCGACGGGAGCGACACGCGGCGACGGTTCCTCCATGGGGGGAAGGCGCCGTCAGTAGAGACGCGCCAGCACCGGCAGAAAGCCCTGGCTCTGCACATATTCCAGCCCTTCCATCAGCGGGAAGATCGCCAGGAAAAGCAGGCCGTCCAGGAAGGTCCGCTTCAGCGCATGGGGGGAGAAGGCGACATCGGCGCTATCGCGGTAGAGGGAGAATTTCGGCCAGAACAGCGGCGTGCGCGCGGCATAGGCGTCGAATTCCGGCCCGAACAGGGTCTTCAGGTGATCCGCCTCCTTGGTGGCGGTCATGGTGAAGGCGAGATAGCTGAACAGCCCGAGCATCAGCGCGATCAGGATGGATCCGAAGATCAGGCCGACCCCCACCGCGCCAATCGTGGAGAACAGATAGAGCGGATTTCGCGTCATCGAATAGGGGCCGAGCGTGGTCAGGGCGCGGTTCTTGCGCGAGCCGATATAGAGAATGCTCCACATCCGGCCGGCGACGCAGACGAGCACCAGGCAGAACCCCGCCGATTCGAGGAACTCATGGATTTCCCCGCTCCAATAGGGTCGCACCAGCAGCAGAAGCAGGGCGAAGATCACCGCCGCGAGCTGAACGAGATGGATACGCAGTCTCTGGTTGAGCGCTACTGGTCGCACATTGTGCCCGCCGCAGGAGAGAAGAAGAACCTGACCTCGTTGCATTGTAGCGATTCCGAACGGTCTAGGGATGTGAATCGCTGCGGCATCGACGCTGCCCCTGTCGTCCGGCCGGTCTGTGCATCGGGAGGGGGGCGCGTGCAAGCCGGGGGGAGGCGTCGGCGTGGAGGAGCGGACTTTCGGGCGAAAAAAACCGGCGCGCCGTGGCGCGGCGCGGAAAGGCGGGCGCGTCGTCCCGCCCGGGTGCGGATGGATGCCCCGAAAATTTCGACCGGCGATAGGGGGGCTGTGGATTGCGAAGGGATTGCCGAAACAGTCGCTTGACCGGGCCGCCGAAACCCCCTATCTCCACACCCACGGCGCGGCCAGCGGCAAACGTCTCCGGCGGATCGAACGATCCGGACCATCTGCGAGACAGCAAAGCGGCCTTGTTGGGGAATAGTTTAACGGTAGAACGACGGACTCTGACTCCGTTAGTCTTGGTTCGAATCCAGGTTCCCCAGCCACTCACCTCCGTAATCAAGCCAACAGCCTATTCTGTCGTGGTCCGTCTTTTTCGATGGCTGCATGTCGTGTGCGTGTTGCGGCGCGCTTCCTGGGATTTGCGACGATTTCAGTCGCGTGCCCGCCCATCCGCGCGATCGGGATGCGGCACGGGATTGCCGACCTGCATCGATTTCGTTCCGGGGCGGCTGCGATCAGGGCGAATGCGATTGTCGCGATGAGGACGCCATCCGCCGCCGTTGCCGTCGCTCTGCGGCCGGATCCGGGTGCATCCCGCCAAGGCGGGACACACGCTCGGTTGCATCCTGCAGGCGGTTCTCCGGAACGGCCTAGTCGGATTCCAGGCCCATCTCGTAGAGCGCCGCGTTGGGCGTCGAGAGCGGCGAGGAGAGGGTGAGCTTCAGCGCGCTGCCGTAGAACAGCGGCGGGGCCATGGCCTGAGCCAGTTCAACGACCCGGGCCTGCAGTTCCGCCACTTTCTCGGGATGGTTCCGCGACACGTCCCTGGTTTCGCCGGGATCGGCATCGAGGTCGAACAGCTCGATCTTGGGCGGAAGCACTGCCTGCCAGAGCAGCTTCCATTGCCCGTGCCGAACGGCGCCCTGCGTCGGCTCGATATTGTAGACCAGCTCGGTGCGGATCGTGCTTCCGGACGCAAGCGTCGGCCAGATGTCCTGCCCGTCCAGCGTCTTGGAAGCGGACAGGTCGGCTCCCGCCAGTTTCGCGAGCGTCGGCAGCATGTCGACGACATGCAGGGCCGCGTCGACTTCGGCCGGCGGGATCTGGCCTGGCCAGTTCGCCAGCCCCACGACGCGCGTGCCGCCCTCGTACAGCGTGCCCTTGCCTTCGCGATACGGTGCGTTGCTGGCGGGAAGATCGCCCGACACGGCGCTCTCGCCGGCAAACATTTTCGAGCGGGTTCCGCCATTGTCGGAATGGAAGACGATCAGCGTGTTCTCCCGCATGCCACGCGTTTCGAGCGCCTCCACGACCTTGCCGATCTGTTCGTCCATCGCGGTGATCATCGCGGCGTAGGTGCGGCGGGACGGATCCTCGATGTCGGCATAGATATCGAGAAAGCGCTTGGGCGCCTGGAAGGGCGTGTGCGGCGCGGTGAAAGCCAGATAGAGGAAGAGCGGCTTGTCGGGATCGTGCCCTCCGATCATCCGAACGGCCTCGGCGCCGAATAACTCGGTATCGTAGCCCTCTTCCTCGACCAGCTTGTTGTCGCGGTACCAATCGGTCACCCCATGCGCTTCGTGCTTGAAGTGATCGATCTCGCCCACGAGCGGCCCGTAGAAGGTGTCGAAGCCCCTCTGTCGCGGCCAGTATTTCTGATCCGCATGGCCAAGATGCCATTTACCGACAAGGGCGGTGGCGTAGCCCGCCTGTTGCAGCGCCTGCGGCAGCAGGAACTCGTCCGTCGCGAGGCCGTAGCTGCCCCCCGAGGGGATCACGCCGGTCTGCAGGCCATAGCGCAGCGGATAGCGCCCCGTCATCAGAGCGGCGCGGGTCGGGGTGCACATGCACTGCGTGTAGAATTGATGCAGTTTCGCCCCGCCGGTAGCGAGATTGTCGAGATGGGGCGTTCGGATGTCCGAGCCGTGGAAGCCGACATCCGCGAAACCGAGGTCGTCGGCCATGATGTAGAGGATGTGAGGGCGCGTGGTCCCCGCCGCGCGGGCCTGCCCGGCGAGCAGCGACAGTCCCGCCATGGCGGCAAGGAAGGCGCCGCCGCCGGCCATCACATCCCGGCGGCTGGGTGACGAGGCGTTTGCGGGCTGCACGCGTTCTGACTTCGGCATGGGCGTTCCCCTTCGGAACGAGAGGCTGCGAAAGAGTGTTACCCATTGCCGTAGAGACAAGTCTGGCCGCGCTCAATTGCCATTTCGCGCCACGACGATTCGCCGATAGGCGAGCGGGGTGATGCCCTCCCAACGTCGGAATGCGCGGACGAAATGCGCGGGATCGCTATAGCCGAGGGACCTGGAAATCGAGCCGACAGGCAGTGCCGGGTCGGCTAGCTGAGTGCGGGCAAGGCTGCGCCGCCATGTATCGACCAAGGCTTCAAACGATGTGCCGGAGGCGAGCAGCCGTCGCTGAAGGCTGCGCGGGGCAATGCCGAGGCTGCGGGACGCATCGAGCAGCGAGAGCGTTCCCGCCAGGGCGGCGCTGGAAAAGATCCGTTCCAGGGCCATCGTCAGCGTGTCGTCCTGGTTCCAATCCTGGCTGTCGACGATGGCCTCGCCGGGCTCCTCGGCCAGCCGCGACCCTCCTAGATGAGGATTGGGGCGGTCGAGCCAGGCCGCATCGAAGCTCACCGAAATGCCGACGCCGTTGCCGAAGGAGACGCCGGCCCCGAGTTTTTCCTCATACAATCGGCTCGACGCCCTCGGCCGATGCGGAAGCGTGATTTGTGCGTCGACGCCATCCGCGCCTGCAATCGCGCGCAGCGCAGCCAGCACGAAGGCGGCGATGCCCTCGTTCAGCACGCCGGCATGCGCGGCATCGCTATTGGCCATCGCGTGGCGCCAGTGAGCCCGGCCATCCCTAACGTCGAGCCCCATGCTTACGCCACCCTGCAGGGTCGGCATGTGGCGGGCGTGCAGAACCAGGCATTCCCGCAATGTCCGCCCTCCGAAAAGCGCTCGTCCGGTCAGCCCCAGCTTGGTCGGGTCGGCGGCTGCCGCCAAGTCGAACCCGATCGTCGCCTCGCCGGACCGGCGCGACAGTTCGTTCAAGAGCGAGCAGACCTGGCTCCTTGCCGCGACAAGGCCTGTTTGTGAAAGCGCATCTCGGGCCAAACCGGCCCTTGCCAGAATGCTATCGAGCGACACTCCCCTGTGCCCAGCCACCATGGGGAGCATGTGGATCAGTGACAGGCTGACAGAGTTTCGATCCCACATCGATCAACCGGCTCCAGGAATGCCGCAGGCGCTCTCCGCCTCGCCTTGAGCATAGTATGGACAGAATGTCCCTACGTCAGCATGTTGCATGAGAATAGGCACCGAGCCGGCGCGACAGGGGGGCGGGGGCATTGGAGCGGATCGGTTCCACGATCAGGCCGCACCTTGTCGGGCGGGAGCAGGCGTCCCGCCAGGAACGCCTTGAGGCGCGCGACGGTGGCGATCTCGACGGCCCGGGCGATCGAGCCTGCACGCCTTGACGGGGCGGCGTGGACGCCGGTTGTGGCCGGGAGGCGCGAGCCTGTCGCCAGTGCACCGGAATTTCGTGTGCGGTGTTGCCGGCTTGCAATCGACAGGAGCCTGCCATGGTGGCAGAGAACGCAGCGTCAACAACGCCTGAGGGGCAACATTATGAAGAAGACCTACGAGCGTCCGGTCCTTTCCAAGGGTGCACAGCTGCAGCGCATTGCGGCGGTTGTCTGCACGTCCAACCAGCCCTGCTAAGCGGACTCTGCGGCCCGTCGACACAAGCTGCCGGCGGGCCCACTCCGGTGCCATGATCCCTTCGGGATCGGTTCCGACCGCGTCGAGGAACGCCAGGACGTTGGGGGCGTCGAAGAAGACGCAGTCGGACATCCGAAATCAGGCTGTACCAGCGGGCGAACGGCACACCGTTGCGCGCGATCCGGCAACGGTTCCGCGATGCCGGGCGAGGCGGCGATGATCAAGCGGGCGACGGCCTGCCTCGGCGGGCATGCCTTCCGATGCGCGGGCGGGGCCCGTGGTCCCTGATGCCATTCACGGAGATGGCCAGACGCCGCCGCCGTGCCGCGTTCAAGCCGGAGACGCGGCAGACGGCGCCTTGCGGCACGGGGTGATATCCGATCGTGCGAAGCGCGGCCCGCCTTCCCGCAGATCCGTGCCGGACGAGACCGTGGGAAGCGGCGTTGTGGTGAGGAAAACAGGCCTTGCCGACTTGGCAGCCACCGATTGCCGCCGTATTATGCAACGATCCCTAGCCTGTTGATGAACGTGTAGGCGTCGTGCGGTCGTGCGACGTTAGGTTTGGCGTTTTGCCTGGAGTGTTCTTGTTGAACGACCCATGCCACGGTAAGGCCCCTTGAGCGAAGCGACGAGGGGAGACCCTCGACCGTCGCAGGCCACGCGACGCTGGTACGTCGCGGCCTCCCAGCCCGGCAGGGAAGATGTCGCGCAGCTGAATATCGGACGGCAGGGTTTCGTCTCCTGGCTCCCCCGGCAGCGCCGGATGGTCCGGCATGCGCGCAAGACCGTCGAGAAGTCGGTGGCCTTTTTCCCCGGCTACGTCTTTGTCTCCCTCGACCTCGCAACCGAGGCCTGGCGCCCGATCAATGCGACCGTTGGGGTCCGCTCGCTGATCATGCAGGGAGACCGTCCGATGGCATTTCCGGTCGGGCTGGTCGAGGGCATGCAACGCCTGGCGGATGCGTCGGGCCTGCTCAACGAACAGCCGATCCTGACCGAAGGCAGTACCGTGCGTGTGCTGGTGGGCCCGTTCGCGGAGATGGTTCCAGGGGCGCGGACGGAAAATGGGTCGCCAAGCCGAAGAACGAAGTGCCCGGCGCGACCGAGGCGGGTGACAACTGGAAGCACAATGTCACCATCCGCCATCTGCATGGCGACGCCGCGCCCGCGCTGCCGGCGCAGCCGTTGCAGATCGTGCCGCTGGTCAACCCGACCGAGCTTGCCGCCGGCGAGGTGTTCAAGGTGCGGGTGCTCTATGACGGCAAGCCGGTCGCGGGCGTTGCCATCACGCCGGACTATGTCAACGCGGCCGAGTCCACGCTCGGCACGACGGATGCCGACGGCATCGGCGAGGTCCTGATCCGCAATGAAGGGCTGAACGTCATCGCGGTCTTGCACCAGGTCCCGTTCACCGATGCCAGCAAGGCCGACACGGCCAACCACTTCGCCACGCTCTCCTTCGTCAACGGCCATCACGAAGACTGATGCCCTCCGGCCGGGAGCGCTGCGCTCCCGGCCGGATGCGTCGTGCCATTCCCTCATCATGGATCTGCCTATGCCCGCGTCCCGTCCCGATGATTCCCGCCTGCCCGTCACCGTGCTCTCCGGCTTTCTCGGCGCCGGCAAGACCACACTGCTCAACCACATTCTCCATAATCGCGAAGGTCGCCGCGTCGCCGTCATCGTCAACGACATGAGCGAGGTGAACATCGACGCGGCGCTGGTCCGTGACGGCGGCGCCAACCTGTCGCGCACGGATGAGCGGCTGGTGGAAATGTCGAACGGCTGCATCTGCTGCACGCTGCGCGATGATCTCCTGGCCGAAGTCCGGAGGCTCGCGGCCGAGGGACGGTTCGACTATCTGCTGATCGAGGGCACCGGCATCGCCGAGCCGCTGCCGATCGCCGCCACCTTCGATTTTCGTGACGAGGAAGGCGCGTCTCTGGCCGATGTCGCCCGTCTCGACACCATGGTGACCGTCGTCGATGCGGTGAACCTGCTCAGGGACTATTCCAGTCGCGATTTCCTGCGCGATCGCGGCGAGACAGCGGGCGAGGGCGACGAGCGGACGCTGGTCGATCTGCTCGTCGACCAGATCGAATTCGCCAATGTCGTCGTCGTCAACAAGAGCGGCGATGTCGCGGATGGCGAGCGCGACCTGGTGGTGACCATCGTCAAGGCGCTCAATCCCGATGCCCGCATCGTCTTTGCCAGCTTCGGGCGCGTCGCCATCGACGACGTGCTCGGCACCGGCCTGTTCGACTACGACAAGGCGCAGGAGCATCCGCTCTGGTTCAAGGAATTGCATGGCTTTCGCGACCATGTGCCGGAAACAGAGGAATATGGTGTATCCAGCTTCGTCTACCGGGCGCGGCGGCCGTTTCATCCGGCGCGATTTCAGTCGTTTCTCGATGCGACCTGGCCGGGGCTCATCCGTGCGAAGGGGCTGTTCTGGCTGGCGACGCGGCCGGAGTGGGTCGGCGACATGAGCTTGGCCGGCGCGCTGTGCCGTACCGGGCCGATGGGCTTCTGGTGGGCGGCCGTGCCGAAGGAGCGCTGGCCGAACGATCCCGACTGGACCTCGATGCTCCGCCGCAACTGGGCGCCGGTCTGGGGCGATCGCCGTCAGGAACTGGTCTTCATCGGCACCAGGCTCGACGAGGCCGCCATCCGCGCGGCGCTGGACGAATGTCTCGTCGGGCCGTCCGATCCCTCGCGCTTCGATCTCGCCTCCTTCAGCACGCTTCCAGACCCGTTTCCTGCCTGGCGGCGCGGCCAGGCGGCATAGGCGTGCGTCTGTTCAACCCGTTCGCCCCGCGCGATGCAGCCCAGCGAGCCGAGGCCGCGGCCCGGATCAAGGGCTGGACCCGCGCGGCGCTCGACTTCGACGAGGCGACCCGCGTTCTCGTGCATGAACTGGCCTGCTCGCGCCCGAACTGTCCACCGCGCGAGACGGTGATCCTGGTGGTGCCGGTCCAAGGCCCGCCCTTCAAGCTGGCGCTGCACAAGGCCATGGCGGATCTGACGCAGGATGAACTCACCCTTGCCTTGAGCGGTCGCGCCGTGTCCCTCCCCGCTTGAGGTCTTCGCCGGGCATCCACGCGACGAAGCTCCCGCTCTGACGGGGCGTGGACGGGCGGCGAGGCGCTTATTCCCGGACCGGTGCGGAATCGATTCCGCACCGGTCTTGCCTCTGGCGCACGCGAAAGGGATGGGCCAGAGGCCTCAGGCCGGATAGCGGCGCTCGGCCGGGCGGATCCGGCCGGCATTGCCGAGTTCGATGACGTAGCCGAAGTCCTTCTCGGTATCGAGGTAGTAGTGCTCGTCCTCGTCGATCCGGCCGCTCTGGATCACCGGATAGCCCTGGCGGGTGAATTCCTCGACCGCCTTCTCGCAATCCGCATAGAACAGCTTGATGTGGTGCAGGCCTTCGCCGTGCTTTTCGAGGTGCTCGTCATAGATGCTGTAGCCGGTCAGCGGCTGCATCAGTTCGAGCTGGGTATCGCCGCTCCAGGCGACCGCGATCAGGCAGGTATGCGTCGCCGGCTTGCCGCGATAGAAGTAGTTCTGAACCTTGCCGGGCTCGAACTGGTAGATGTCCCAGGGGCCGATCTGGAAGATGTCCCAGTGCCGCTTCATCGCCGCTTCGAGATCACGGACGACATAGGCGACCTGCATCGTGCCGCCTTCGGTGAAGGTTCTCATGCTTTGTCCCTCCCGCCACAAGCCCCGCCTCTCTCGGACGGGGTCTCGATCGCTGCCGGCTCGTGCCGGATGGACCCTAGCTAGGCATCGCGACGATCCGGGGTCAAGCTTTGGGGCGGGACGGGCAGAGGCCGGTCAGTTGGTCCCGTGGGCGGGACGGGCGCGGGGCAGGGGCGCGGCGCTGGGGTCCGACGCATCCATGCGGCAGCAGCCGGGGGCATCCGAGCGGACGCCGTCATCGGTCGAGGCAATCCGAATGGCGGCCGGCAGCTTGTGCGCGGCGGAAAGCCGTGCCGGCGAGGGCGTCGCGAACGCCATGCCGGTCGCATCCTTGGCGAAGCGAGACGAGGCGCTGGCCAGCGCCAGTTCCGGCTGGGCGATGGTCTGCTCGGCGTAGTCCGGCCGGATGACCTTCGAAGGCGGCAGGATCGCGGTGGCGAAGACCAGCCCGCGAACAGGAGCCGCGGCCGGTGCGTCCTGGTGGGTCGCGACCTGCGCCGACGTGGCGGGCCGGGGACGCGGCAGGATCGGTGGGACGATGGCGGCCATCTCGACGACGGGAGCGGCGACGACGGGCTTGCGGGGCGGGACGGGCGCCATGGCCGTCGCGACGGCGACCGAGGCTGCGTCCGCCTCGGCGGCGATATCGGGCTTGGCGCCCTCGGCCAGCACCAGCTTTTCGGCCGGTGCCTTCTGCGCGGCGGGATTGTCGGCGGCGACCGGAGTGGCCAGGGCCAGCATGGTCTTGTTCGACGGGCGGGTGACGATCTTGCCGGCGACCAGAACCGGCGTCGTCCCCATCGGAACCTTGATGAGCTTCGTCAGCAGCCGCTTGCGCTTCGCCTCGTAATAGTAGCCGCTCTTGTAGAGGCTGTGGGCCTTGGCCTGATTGCCGCCGGCGATGATGTAGGCATTGGCCAGATAGGCGCCGCCATAGATCAGGTTGGTCTCCGCATCGAGCAGTCCCTTGGGGGATCCGCGATAGCCGAGACCCTCGGCGGTCTTGGGCAGGATTTGCATCAGTCCCCAATAGGGGCCGTTGCGCGCAGCCGGATTGAACGTGCTTTCGGTCCGGACAACCTTGCGCAGCAACTCCACCGGCACGCCGTAGGTCTTGGCGTAATAGGCGATGCGGGCCTCGATGACCTCGCGCGTCGCGCCGTTATCGGCAAGGGCCACGGCCGGGAGCAGCAGCCCCAGCGACAGGCCGATCAGGCCACGCATCCACCCGGAAAGGGCAGGCTGGACGCGGCGGGATCGCGGGTGCATCGGGTTTGACAGTCGGATCAAGGAGGCTCCAAGCCTGGTTAATCGTTCGATAAAACTCTCACGCGGAGGCCGAAGAGGCAAGCCACCTATCGAAATGCGTGCGATGGGCGCGCCTGGCGCGGCTACATTCTTGTCCAAAGAACGGCAATTTGTGGCTTTTCCAAGAAGCCGGAGGAATCCGTTAAGCATAGCGCAGCCGCTTCCCGGCGCCCGACGGGATCGCCGGCAAAGCTCATTGCCGGCCCGCGCTTGTGCCGTCGCCGCTTGCTGCTACACTCCGTTTCAACAAGGCACGCGATGAGCTGCGCGCCGGGCTCATTTTGCCCTGTGTCCGCGCAGCCGAAGGATTTGATGTGACAATCTCGGGCGAGGATCCGCTGATCGCGGAATCCGGTGCGCCCGTCAGTGATTCCGTGGCGACGCCACGGAACCATGTCGGGACCGCCGATGGTTCTGGCCAGGCCCCCATGGGCAATGGCGCGGGACGGGTCGGCAAGAAGAAGGGCAGGCGGCGCAAGAAGCGCGGGCCTGTCTATGCATCGGGGCAAAAGCCCTCGGATGCGAAAGCCGGAAACGGCAAGCTCGGCGACGCCGCGCGCTCCGGTATGCCGGAACGCGATACGGGGGCTCGATCCGCGGTTAACGGCGGAGCGCGACCCGGTCATGCCGCGCATGCGCGTCCTGCCGGCAATCCGGCACGATCGCCGCATGGACACGAGACGCGCGGATCCGCCCGTCCCGAACCGAGGCCGCGCGCCGATATGGCGCCGGATGCGCTTTATGCGGCGCTCGATCTTGGCACTAATAATTGCCGCCTGCTGATCGCGCAGCCGCGCGAGCGCGGATTTCGCGTGGTCGATGCGTTTTCACGCATCGTCAGGCTCGGCGAGGGCGTCGGCCGCAGCGGGCGCCTTGGCGAGGCGGCGATGGACCGGGCCGTGGACGCATTGCGCATCTGCCGTTCGAAGCTGGCGGATCGCGGCGTGATGCGCGCGCGGCTGATCGCTACCGAAGCCTGCCGCTCGGCCGAGAATGGCGCGATCTTTCTCGAGCGCGTGCGCAGCGAGACCGGCCTGGTGCTGGAGATCGTGTCGCGCGAGACCGAGGCGCGGCTCGCTGTGTCCGGCTGCGCCTCGCTGATCGATCCGAATTCGAATGGCGCCCTGCTGTTCGACATTGGCGGCGGCTCGTCGGAGCTGGTCTGGATCGACCTGACCCGTCCCGCCGAAGCGCGGCGCCGGCGCATGTCGGACCGTATCCGCACCTGGGCGTCCCTGCCGGTCGGCGTCGTGACGCTGAGCGAACGCCATGGCGGCGAACTGGTGACCACCGAGGTGTTCGAGGCGATGGTCGCGGAAGTGGCCGACATGTTGCGGGATTTCCCGGAGGCGGAGGCGCTGGACCAGGCGGTCGCGGCGGGCAATCTGCACATGCTGGGCACCTCCGGCACCGTGACGACGCTTGCCGGCGTGCATCTCGGCCTCGAGCGCTATGATCGGCGCCGGGTTGACGGAACCTGGATGACGGGCGACGAAGTCAATCTGATGATGAATACGTTGACCGGCATGGACTATGCCGCCCGGATCGCCAATCCCTGCATCGGCAAGGAACGCGCGGATCTGGTATTGGCGGGCTGCGCCATCCTCGAGGCGATCCGCCGGCGTTGGCCCTGCCAGCGGCTTCGGGTGGCGGACCGTGGCTTGCGCGAAGGAATACTGGTGGAGATGATGGCGGAAGACGGTGTGTGGCGCCGTTCGCCGCATCGGCAGAATGGAAGGCCGTCATGACCGGCACCAAGAACAATTCGGGACGTGGATCCGGAGGGCGCGAGCTCACGGTGCGCGTCAAGACCTCGCGCGGCCGCACGGCCTCGTCGCAGCGTTGGCTGGAGCGGCAGCTCAACGATCCCTATGTCGCGCGTTCGAAGCGCGAGGGCTATCGTTCGCGCGCCGCCTACAAGCTGATCGAGATCGACGACAAGCATCACATCCTGGCCCCCGGCATGAGCGTGGTCGACCTGGGCGCGGCGCCTGGCGGCTGGTCGCAGGTGGCCGTCGATCGCGTCGGCTCGACCGACGACAAGAAGCTGGTCGTCGCCATCGACTATCTGGAGATGGACGAGCTTCCGGGCGTCATCCTGTTCAAGAAGGACTTCCTGGACGAGGATGCGCCGGCGCTGCTGGAGCAGGCGCTGGGCGGACGGGCCGATGTCGTGCTCTCGGATATGGCGGCCCCGACGACGGGCCATCAGAAGACGGACCATCTGCGCACCATCTTCCTCTGCGAGGTCGCGGTCGATTTCGCCATCAGAGTGCTGAAGCCGGGCGGGCATTTCCTGACCAAGGTTTTCCGCGGCGGCGCCGAGAATACGGTGCTGACCCAGCTGAAGCAGCATTTCACCTCGGTCCACCACATCAAGCCGCCGGCCAGCCGCGCCGGCTCGGTCGAGCTGTTCCTGCTCGCCAAGGGCTTCAAGGGGCGCAAGACCGGCGCCGAA
The DNA here is from genome assembly GCF_026343955.1 of Kaistia defluvii. Lineage (GTDB taxonomy): Bacteria > Pseudomonadota > Alphaproteobacteria > Rhizobiales > Kaistiaceae > Kaistia > Kaistia defluvii. The sequence continues at coordinate 385,709 of NZ_JAPKNI010000005.1, read as the reverse complement.
GAGGGCCACGCCCGCGACGCGGCCGAGGACGACGGCAGCTGGCGTCCGTGAGGTAGTGGAGACCATGCCGGCTCCTTCCCCTCTTCCTGAGAGGTGAAGCAAGCTGGGAGGTCCTGTCGTTACGCCCGTTCGCGCATGGCGGTGACGGGATCCGGCGCCAGTTCCTTGACCGCGACGCTGCGGCCCGACATTTCCGAGCCCGCATCGCGCGGCATGCGGATGAAGAAGATCACGGAGCTCGCCGCGATCAGGCCGACGACGATGAAGGCCGGGTGGAACGAAGCCAGTTCCAGCTGTGAGCCGCCATGCGCCTGCATGGTCAGCTGCAGCGCGATCGCGCCGGTCGAGATGCCGAGCGATAGCGCCAGTTGCTGGAACACGCTGGTCATGCTGGTCGCCCGGCTCATCCGCGACACCGGCACATCGGCGAAGGACAGCGCATTGGCGCTGGTGAATTGCAGCGAGCGGAAGAAGCCGCCGATGAACAGCAGGCCGGTGATCAGGTGCAGCGGCGTTCCGATCGAGAACGCCGCCGGCACGCCGACAAAGAACGCGGCGATGAACGAATTTGCGATCAGCACCGTGCGGAAACCGAGCCGGCGCAGCAATGGCGGGGCGACGAACTTCATCGCGATCGCGCCGATGGCCGAGACGAAGGTGATGGTACCGGACTGGAACGGGGTCAGCCCATAGCCGAGCTGCAGCATCAAGGGCAGCAGGAAGGGCAGGGCGCCGATGCCGATGCGGAACAGCATGCCGCCGAAGACGCTGGCCGCGAAGCTCGGGATCGCGAACAGCGACAGGTCGAGGATCGGATTGGCGACGCGGCGGCTATAGAAGAAATAGACCGTCAGCAGCGCTGCGCCGCCGATCAGGCAGGTCGCGACATAGGGCCAGGGCATCAGGTTGAGCCCGAGCGAGGTCGAGCCGGTGATGAAACCGGCGATGCCGAAGGCAGTGAGCAGGAAGCCGATGAAATCGAATCGCACCTGTTCCTCGCCGCGAATGTCGGGGATGAACAGGGTGGCCAGCGTCACGCCGAGGACGCCGATCGGCACGTTGATCCAGAAGATCCAGCGCCAGTCGAAATAGGTGGTGATGAAGCCGCCGACGACGGGGCCGACGACCGGGCCGATCAGCGCCGGCACGGTCAGCCAGGCCAGCGCCCCGACCAGTTCGGATTTCTGCACCGACTTCAGGATGACCAGCCGTCCGACCGGCACCATCATGGCGCCGCCAATGCCCTGCAGCACGCGCGAGCCCACGATTTCCAGGATCGAACTGGACAGGCCGCAGCAGATCGAGCCCAGCGTGAACAGGACGATCGCCAGGCGGAAGACGGAGCGGGCGCCGAAGCGGTCCGCCACCCAGCCGGAGGCCGGGATGAAGATGGCGATGGTAAGCAGGTAGGAGGTCAGCGCCAGCTTCAGATCGATCGGGCTGACGCCGAAATCGCGGGCGATGGCGGGAAGCGACGTCGAGAGGACGGTGGAATCGAGGTTCTCCATGAACAGCGCGCAGGCGACGATCAGAGGAAGAAGGATCCGGGCGGGGGGACGATGCGAGGGCATGAGGCCTCTGGGGGAGGAATGCTGAGGGCTACCTTAGTATGATCCCCCGGCAATTCCGAGCCGGAATCACGCGGCCCTGGCGGCGTGATGCAGGGCCTCGCGGCAAGCGACCCGGTCGGGGTCGCGCCAGATTTCGCCGAGGTAGCCGTCGATGGTCGGCGAATTCCATGGATTGAGTCCTGCCCCGTGATAGGGGGTGAGTTCCCCGATCAACGGGCCTTGATCGCTCAGATAAAAATCGACCCGCAGATGGGCGAAGCCGGCCGCGGCCCGCTCGGCCACGGGGACGATCTCCCGGGCGACCTCCGGAGGCAGCTCGAAGTCACCCGGTGTGATTTTCAGGGAGTGGATCGGCAGCCGCGCGCCGGACGCATCGAACCAGTTGTCCCGGCGATCCTCCGTTTCCTTGGTGTCGGTGAGGACGCGGATCAGCGCGGAGCGCCCGCCAAAGGTGAAGACCTGCGCCTCGGCGGGCGCCTGACGGTCGGGCCCGAGCAGGAGCGGCTCCGCGAGGATGCGGCGGGGAATGTCGCGATAGCCCCATTCGAGCGACTGATCAAAATAGTCTTGCTTGAGCCACGCCCGAGCCAGCGCGGTCAGCGCCGGGATATCGCGGTCGCTCTCCTCCTTCACGATCGCCACGTAGCCGGAGGCGTGGCTCGGCTTCAGGACGAAGCGTTCCGGCAATTGCTCCCACGCAATCGCGTCGGGATCGGACCAGATGCCGAGCAGGGGGACGAGGAACGCATCGCCCGCGCGCTCGCGGATGATGTCGCGGACGGCGATCTTGTCGCAGACGACCTTGAGCAGGGGATCGCGGTCTTCGAGGATGCGGACCATGATATGGTCGTTGAAGCCGGCGGGGGGCGCGAGCCGCGCGGGCTGGCCCATCACCATCTGGAAACGCCGAAGGTGCCAGGACCGTATCAGCCGGGGGCCGAGGACGGGGCATCGCCGCAACGGTTGCTGCACGAGCCTGCGCCGCAACTGCTTGTAGATCCGACTGGCGGCCCGGATCCGCAGGCTCACCCTGGCGGGGAACGCTAGCGTCGCCCGTGGTCCCATGAAACCCCATCCCGCCTGATCAAAGATGGTCGCCTAGCATCTCGAGATCGGGCTGGGAAGCGGTAAGGCACATCTATGGATCTACGAAAACCGCCCGCTTGTTGCGTGGCTTGGTCCGGGCTGCCCGCAACGGACGGCGTCGCTGGCGGCGGCCGGATCCCCGATCCGGTCAATGGATGCCAAATGCCTGAAGAGCGTCCGGGGCGTCGCAGGTCCCGGGAGGCGTTGTCTTCTCGCCGGCCGGCGGCTTCAGTCCGACGCCTCGATGAGGGCGCCGAGATCGTCGATCTCGTCGATACGGGACGGGTCGGCCCAAAGCTGCCCGAACACTCTGTCGCAGCCGCGACGGTTCCAGGGGATGAGACCTGCCCCGCAATAGGGCGTCAGTTCTCCGATCCTGAGACCCTCGTCCGTGAGGTAGAAATCCACCCGAAGATGGCTGAAGCCCGCCGAAACCGCTTCAGCGGCGGCGATGATGCGCTCGGTCATCGCCGGATCCAGCACATAGTCGCCCAGCCTGTATTTGAGCGAATAGAACGGCAAGCGGACGCTGTTTCGATCAAACCAGTTGTCGCAACGATCGGGATTGTCCTTGCCGCCGAGGAAGACACGAATCGCCGCGACCTTTCCTCCGAACGTCAGCGCCACGGCTTCGATCACCTCGGCCCCGTTGGGACCGAGCAGAAGCGGTTCAGCCGTAATGCGGCGCGGCAGGCCGCGATACCCCCATTCGAGGCTTGAATCGAAAAAGTCATGGCGCAGCCACTCTGTCGCCTTGGCGGTGAGGGCCTGCGTGTCGAGCTGGCTCGCCTCGCGGATCAGGGCAACGGGGCCGGAGCTGTGATTGGGCTTCAGTACGAATCGATCCGGCAGCGTGTGCCAAGGGATGTGGCGCGGATCGCTCCACACTCCGAGAAGCGGCACGACGAACGCATCGCCAAGCCGCTCCCGGATGATGTCTCGAACCGCGATCTTGTCGCACACGATCTTCAGGCGCGGATCGCGGTCGTAGAGAATGCGATGGACGAGGTACTCGTTGAGATCGATGGGAGGACGCAGGCGAAGCGGACGTTGCATCCGCTGCTCGAAGCGTCGCCGATGCCAGGATCGAACCAATATGGGTCCCAGATACGGAGAACGCCGCAGCAGTCGTATTGCGAAGGGACGCGGCCGCCTGATGGCTTCACCGGCCACGCGAAGGACCTTCCGGGTCGTCTGGTGAAGGTGTTGGAGCAGCATCGGCGCTTGGCGACCATCCTGTTCGAGAGGTTGAGAGCGGGACGCGACGGATGCCCACGGACAGCCCGCGCGCCTTCCATGACGTCGCGATATTGAAGGGAACGCCGCATGGTGTGTCGAGTGATCGCCGGCACACCTCAACGCGTAGCGTGATTCTCGCAGACAATCGCTCGCCTGCGGCGATTTGTGCGGTGCAAGACTTTCCAGATCAGCCGACTCCATGATAGAGACCACCGCCAACTCTATTCGCTGAAACCTCGACCCGCCGGTGACCCTTGGTCCCTCGGCCGGTCTTTTGCATTCGGAGCGTTGGCCATGGCCCAGATCGTAGAATTGTCGACCGGACGCGAAGCGCTGACCTTCGACGACGTGCTGCTTCAGCCCGGTCACTCGCTGGTCATGCCCGGCGAGGTCGATATCCGCACGCGTCTGACGCGCGAGATCGAGCTCAACATTCCGATCATCTCCTCGGCCATGGATACGGTGACCGAGGCGCGGCTGGCGATCGCCATGGCACAGGCCGGCGGCCTCGGCGTCATTCACCGCAACCTCTCGCCCGAGCAGCAGGCCGAGGAAGTCCGCCAGGTCAAGAAGTTCGAATCGGGCATGGTCGTGAATCCCGTCACGATCGAGCCGGATGCCACGCTGGCCGACGCGCTGGCGCTGATGAAGGCGCACCGCATTTCCGGCATCCCCGTCGTCGAGGGCGGCGACAATCCGGGCCGGCTGGTCGGCATCCTCACCAATCGCGACGTCCGCTTCGCCTCCAATCCGGCCCAGAAGGTCTATGAGCTGATGACCCGCGAGGGTCTGATCACCGTCAAGGAAGGCGTCAGCCAGGACGAGGCGCGCCGGCTGCTGCACCAGCACCGGATCGAGAAGCTCGTCGTCGTCGACAAGGCCTATCGCTGCATCGGGCTGATCACCGTCAAGGATATGGAGAAGACGCAGCTCAACCCGAACGCCGCCAAGGACGAGCAGGGCCGGCTGCGCGTCGCCGCCGCCACCACGGTGGGCGATAATGGCATCGAGCGGACCGAGCGCCTGATCGACGCCGGGGTCGACCTTGTCGTCGTCGACACCGCGCATGGCCATTCGCAGCGCGTGCTCGACGCCGTCACGCTGGTGAAGAAGCTTTCGAACCGCGTTCAGGTCATGGCCGGCAATGTCGCCACCGCCGAGGGCGCCCAGGCGCTGATCGACGCGGGCGCCGATGCGGTCAAGATCGGCATCGGCCCCGGCTCGATCTGCACCACGCGCGTCGTCGCCGGCGTCGGCGTGCCGCAGCTCACCGCGATCATGGATGCGGTCTCGGCCGCCGACAGGGCGGGCGTGCCGGTGATTGCCGATGGCGGCATCAAATATTCCGGCGATCTCGCCAAGGCGCTCGCCGCCGGCGCCCGCTGCGCCATGATCGGCTCGCTGCTGGCCGGCACGGAAGAGAGCCCCGGCGAGGTGTATCTGCACCAGGGCCGCTCGTTCAAAGCTTATCGCGGCATGGGCTCGGTCGGCGCGATGGCGCGCGGCTCGGCCGATCGCTATTTCCAGGCGGAAGTGCGCGACACGCTGAAGCTGGTGCCGGAGGGCGTCGAGGGCCAGGTTCCGTTCAAGGGTCCGGTCAGCGGCGTGCTGCACCAGCTGGCCGGCGGCCTGCGCGCCGCCATGGGCTATGTCGGCGCCGAGAACCTCGAGGCCTTCCGCGAGAAGGCGCGTTTCGTGCGCATCTCGACGGCCGGACTGCGCGAGAGCCACACGCATGACGTGACGATCACCCGCGAGAGCCCGAACTATCCCGGCATCGGCTGATCCGGCTCCGGCCGAGTGGCTCGCCGGAATATGAGGGGGCAGGGGGGAACCTTCTGCCCCCTTGGTTTGTTTGCGGCCTGATGGCCGGCAATCGCCGGCGATCCACCGATCGGGGGCTCCATGCTGAAGACCGTCATCCTCTGGCCGGCGATCGCGCAATTTGCGCTGATCGCCTTCTGCTATCTCTGGCTCGGCATCACGCGCCGCAATGCCGTCGCCAGCGGCGCCGTGACCTCGACCGAATTCGCGCCCGGCGCCAAGGAGCCGGACGCGTCGGCGACCGCCCGCCGCCATCTCGCCAACCAGTTCGAGCTGCCGATCCTGTTCGTCGTGGTCGTCGGATTCCTGTTCGGCATCAACGGCACCTCGATCCTCGAAGTGGTGGTGGCCTGGCTGTTCGTCGCCAGCCGCGTGATCCACACGATCGCCTCGCTCAAGGGGCCGCTGGTGCTGCGGCATCTCAGCTTTCTGGTCGGATTCCTTCTGGTCTGCTTCCTCTGGCTCGACCTTGCCGTCCGGATACTCTAGAAGCGCGGGACCATGATCCCAGCCGCACGCATCTCCGCCGCCATCGAGGTTCTCGATGATATCGCAACCCGTCGCCGCCCGGCGCCCGACGCCCTGAAGGATTGGGGTCTCGCGCACCGCTTCGCGGGCTCGAAGGATCGCCGCGCCATCGGCGATCTCGTCTTCGACGCGCTCCGCCACCGGAGTTCGTCGGCGGCCGTGGGCGGCGGCGACGATGGGCGCTCCGTGATGCTCGGCCTGTTCCGCAGGCATCGCGGGCTCGACATCGCGGCGATCGAAACGCTGTTCTCGGGCGACCGTTTCGCGCCGGCGCCGCTGACCGATGACGAGCGCGCGGTGCTCTCCCGCGACGCGCTCGCCGGTGCGCCGGACTATATCCGTGGCGACTACCCGGAATGGATCGCGCCGAATTTCGCGCGCATCTTCGGCGACAATGTCGTGGCCGAGCTGCAGGCGCTGGCGACGCCGGCCCCCCTCGATCTTCGCGTCAACACGCTGAAGGCCGAGGCCGATCACGCCGCTTCCGAGCTCGCCGCCGCGATCGGCCGGACTCCCGAGCGCCCCGCGCTCTCCGCGCTCTGCCTGCGGCTGCCGCTGGAGCCCGGGTCGGCCGAGCCGCATATCGCCTCGACCGAGCCGTTCCTGAAGGGGCAGGTCGAGATCCAGGATCTGGGCAGCCAGCTCGCCGCCGAGTTCGCCGGCGCGCGTCCGGGCATGCAGGTGCTGGATCTGTGCGCCGGCGGTGGTGGCAAGACGCTCGCCCTGGCGGCGGCCATGCAGAACCACGGCCAGATTTTCGCGCATGATTCCGACCGCCGTCGACTTGCGCCGATCCATGATCGGCTGACGCGGGCGGGCGTGCGCAACGTCCAGGTCCGCACGCCGCGGCCGAACAGCGACGTGCTGGACGATCTCGAGCACCGCATGGACCTCGTCCTCGTCGATGCGCCCTGCACGGGCACCGGCACCTGGCGTCGCAATCCCGACGCCAAGTGGCGCATCCGTCCGGGGAGCCTCGCCGAGCGCAACAAGGATCAGGCGCTGGTGCTGGAGACCGCCGCCCGCTACGTCAAGCCGGGTGGGCGTCTCGCCTACATCACCTGTTCGGTGCTGGAGGAAGAGAACACCGACCAGATCGACGCCTTCCTCGCCGCCCATCCCGGCTTCGCGGTCGTGCCGCCGCAGGCCGTGGTCGAGGCCTATGAGCAGGAATCGATGAACATCCTGGGACCCGCCGTGCGCCTGCTGTCGAACGGTCTTCTGATGACTCCGCTCACCAGTGGCACGGATGGTTTCTTTGTTTCGGTACTGACACGCAGCGCCTGATCGCAATCATCTGTGCGCCTTCCGGATGTTGCCGGGTGTTCGTCTCGACAGCATGCGGTTGCGCCGATAGAAGGACCTCCCCGGGGTTCTCCCGATTACGGAGGTAGACTTATGCGCCTGCTCAGGCTTATCGCCATCATCCTTGTCCTGTTCGCGGGATACTGGGCCTACTACGTGTTCGCGGCGTCAAACCCGAACGACCAGTTCGGCGTACAGATCAACAAGGTGCTGCCGACAGCAGTGCGCGAATTCTCCTGCAAGAAGCTGAAGGAACGCTTCGCCGACGCCAAGGCGCCGGAAGGCTGCGCCGAGTTCGCCTTCTGGGCGCCGGCTCCCGAGCCCGTCGTCGAAGTTCCGGCGGCCCCGGTCGTCGAGACGCCGGCCCCGGCCCCGGCCGCTCCCGAAGCAACCCCGGCGCCTGCCGTCGAGGCCCCGGCAGCGACCCCGGCTCCCGCCGCTCCCGAAGCAGCCCCGGCGCCTGCCGCCGAGGCGCCGGCCCCGGCCGCCGAGACGCCGGCTCCCGAAATGCCGGATCCGGCCGCTCCCGCATCCGATACGCCTGCGACCGCAGCGCCCTGATCGCGATACCCGGCCCGCTCGAAAGAGCGGGCCGTTTTCTTGTCTGGAAGCGCGATCGGCCTGTTTTCCGACCTATGCATGCGGAGATCGGCAGCTCCGCGATTGCAGTTTGCGGCGCGATCGCTTAACCGAGGGGCCATTCCCCTCAGACGCCGGGCCGCTCCATGACCGACAGCATTCTCATCATCGATTTTGGATCGCAGGTAACGCAGCTCATCGCGCGTCGCCTTCGCGAAGCCGGCGTCTATTGCGAGATCCACCCGTTCCAGAATGCGGACGCCGCTTTCGGCAGGATGCAGCCGAAGGGCGTGATCCTCTCCGGAAGCCCGGCCAGCACCGGCGACATCGGCTCGCCGCGCGCGCCGGACGCCGTATTCGCGGCGGGCGTCCCGGTCCTGGGCATCTGCTATGGCGAGCAGACGATGATGGCCCAGCTCGGCGGCCGCGTGGAAACCAGCGATCATCGCGAATTCGGCCGCGCCTTCGTCGAGATCCAGGAAGCGTCGCCGCTGTTCGAGGGCGTCTGGGAGAAGGGCAGCCGCCATCAGGTCTGGATGAGCCACGGCGACAAGGTCATGGCGCTCCCCGAGGGCTTCCAGGTCATCGCCGTCTCCCATGGCGCACCCTTCGCCGCCATCGCCGACGAGACCCGCCGCTTCTATGGCGTGCAGTTCCATCCGGAAGTCGTCCACACGCCGGACGGCGCGAAGCTGCTCTCGAACTTCGCCCATAACATCGTCGGCCTGAAGTCCGACTGGACCATGTCGGCCTATCGCGAGCAGATGATCGAGAAGATCCGCAAGCAGGTCGGCAAGGGCAGGGTGCTTTGCGCGCTTTCGGGCGGCGTCGATTCCGCGGTCGCGGCGGTGCTGATCCACGAGGCGATTGGCGACCAGCTGACCTGCGTCTTCGTCGACCACGGCCTGATGCGCCAGCATGAGGGCGACCAGGTCGTCTCGCTGTTCCGCGAGCACTTCAACATTCCGCTGGTCAGCGTCGACGCCGCGGATCTGTTCATCGGCAAGCTCGAGGGCGTCTCGGATCCCGAGACCAAGCGCAAGATCATCGGCGGCCTGTTCATCGACGTGTTCGACGCCGAAGCGAAGAAGATCGCCAGCGACGGCAAGGGCGCCCCGGAATTCCTGGCCCAGGGCACGCTCTATCCGGACGTGATCGAGAGCGTCTCGTTCTCGGGCGGCCCGTCGGTGACGATCAAGTCGCACCACAATGTCGGCGGCCTGCCGGCCCGCATGAACATGAAGCTGGTCGAGCCGCTGCGCGAGCTGTTCAAGGACGAGGTGCGGGCGCTCGGCCGCGAACTCGGCCTTCCCGACAGCTTCGTCGGCCGCCATCCGTTCCCGGGCCCCGGCCTCGCCATCCGCCTGCCGGGCGGCGTGACGCGCGAGAAGCTCGACATCCTCCGCAAGGCCGACGCGATCTATCTCGACGAGATCCGCAAGGCCGGCCTCTACGACACCATCTGGCAGGCCTTCGCCGTGCTGTTGCCGGTGCAGACGGTCGGCGTGATGGGCGACGGCCGCACCTATGACTCGGTTCTGGCGCTGCGCGCCGTGACGTCGGTCGACGGCATGACGGCGGATTTCTTTCCCTACGACATGAACTTCCTCGGCCGCGCCGCGACCCGCATCATCAACGAGGTCAAGGGCATCAACCGCGTCGTCTACGACGTGACGAGCAAGCCGCCCGGGACGATCGAGTGGGAATGATTCGCGCCTACCCAAATGCCAGCGATTGCCGCCGCATACCCTTATAACATACTGAAAATAAAGAGACTTCTCTTTCGCCGCCAATCGCCGGGCAAACTTCGCGATCGGCGGCGGAGCTGACGGTATGGGGCGTCTTGTGACGTAGCGGAATTGTATGCCGTCTTGGCCTGGAGAGCTTATGACGGTATTTTTTTTGACCTTATTCCATTGAGACTGAAGGGAATTCTCTGTCCGCGCGGTCAAACTTGGCCTCACGGTATCTTTGGGGCTCGCTTGCGTTGCTGAACGTTTTCGAAGGGCCCGATGCCAACCGATGCGGCCATCAAGGTCCCGAAATCAAAGGGCAAATTGTACAAGCCCGCAGTAGGCGCTGTTCCAAGGCCACGGCCTTGGGCGAGAGATGTGACGGCATCACCCGTCCCCGGCCCACTGCCGGATCTCGTCAGCCAATTGCTCGAGAACGCCTGTCGTCCCGGCGGAGAGCGGGTCCGGAAACCGTTGCTCGGGATATGCGAGCGTGCCCCCCAGATGCGCCGGCTGGACGCAGGGCATCTCGTGCTGTGCGAAAAACCGGATCATGTTGTCCGCGCATTGGCGCACACTCGGATCGCCCGCGGGATCGGTGGCGCCGTTGACGATGACCGCTCCGAGTTTTCCTTTGAGCTGTTGTCCGTCCCGCCACAGCGGATCCGATCTGTCGAGCAGGGCGACGCCCAGGGCCGGCGGCATTCCGAAGCAGGTGGGAGTAGCCATCAGAATCACGTCCGACTCTTTCATGAGTGACAGAACACGATCGATCCCGTCGCCGTGGTATCCAAACGTTTGATAGCACTGCTCGCACCCGAGACAGTCGATACGCTCGTCGGCCAGACGCACCCGGTCCACGACCTTCATCCGCCAATCTCTCCCGAGCGAGCGAAGAACCTCGCCGAGCATCCGCCCTGAGTTACTGGACGCGCGTGGGCTGCAGTCTATTCCAATGATGGTCCTCGCTTTGTCCATGTGAGGATCCCTGGCAAGGCGTGACGGCTCGATGCCGAATGGCACGGGCGACGTTTGAGTATTCCTACCGATTGCTTCAATCTCGATCATACTCGCTCTCGACCTTCAAGACCGAGAGGGAGGAAACGCGTGAGCTCTATAACATCCGGCAATGCCGAGCAGTATGGCGATAGCCGCAAGCTTGCGGCTCGCGCCCGGCTGAACCGCGAGTATACGATCGCCGAAACCGGCTGGTTTCCTTGGACAGCGAGGCAGCTTCCTCTCAAGCCCGGCGTCAGCATCCTGGATGTCGGGTGTGGTCCCGGCTGGTTCTGGGAGGCAGCCGCAAACGACCTGCCGCCAAACCTGCGCCTCACGCTTTCCGACCTTTCGTCGGGCATGGTTCGCGAAGCCGTTGAGCGTTGCCGGCCCCTGCCATTTGCATCGGTCACAGGCCAGCAGGCCGACGCGGCCGCGTTGCCCTTCGAAGACGGCAGCTTCGATGCCGTGATCGCCCTGCACATGCTTTATCACCTGCCGGTCCCGTCGAAGGCGGTCGCGGAAATGCACCGGATTCTGAAGCCCGGCGGTTTCCTGGCGGTGACGACGAACGGCGCCGGCAACATGCGCGAGATGTATGCGCTGACAACCGTGTTCGGCAGTCCGCCGGTCGATCCGGCGGGCGCTGCGTTCGGATATGACGCGGCCGAAGGGATCATGCAGGCTCAGTTCGGCAACGTGACCATGAACCAGCATCCGGCCTGTCTGCGCGTAACCGATCCGGAAGACGTATTCCTGGCCCTGACGTCCTATCCTCCCGGCGATGCTGCTGATGACGCGCAGCTTGACGCATTCCGGGATGCGATCACTGAGGCATTTCAGGCCGGAAATGGGGTTCTTGAGGTGGGCAAGGAAAGCGGTCTGTTTATCGGTAGGAAGGCGGCTTGAGCTGTCGAGACTCGTCCCTGGCCATCTCGTCCGGTTCCGAGGACAGCCTGGCAGGAACGTCTGGTGCCGGATCATCGTCGGGATTCGTCTCGAGCCATCGGCGCATGGTGACCAATCGGCGGTCTCGTAGCCGGCTCGATCCGCCAGAACCATTTCCACGACGTCGCAATCGAGTCCCACGCGAAGCCATCGGGGCGGCGTTGGCCCCTAGGCGGTGGGGTGGTTCGCCAGGAGGCCGCGCAGGATGGTCTCGGTGATCGTCTTGGCGGCTTTCGCGCGGTCGGCTTCCGAGAGCTCACTGACATCCAGCGCATCGCAGGCCAGAGCCTCGAACTCGACATAGAACTGGGTCGCCGACCAGAGCAGGATGAACAGATGCCGCGCATCGACCGGCACGATCTTGCCCGCGGCGGCCCAGGCATCGATCACGCCCGCCTTTTCCGCCGTGACCCGCCGCATGTGTTCGCGTGCGTCCAGGGACAGATGCTCCGCGCCTTGCAGGATCTCATTGGCAAAGAGCCGGGTCTCGGCCGCGTTGGCCCAGGCGTGATCGAGCTTTGCGCGAACATAGGCTTCGATCGCCTCGGCAGGATCACGATCCGCCGAGATGTGCCGGAATGCATCGTCCCAGCTATGGATCAGCTGGTCGATCGCGGCATTGTAGATCTCTTCCTTGGACGAGAAATAATAATAGACATTGCCCTTTGGCAGGCCTGAAGCCTTGGCGATTTCCACGATCCGCGCGCCATCGAGGCCCTTGCGGGAGAAAATCTCCACCGCGGCCGTGAGGATCTTCAGCACGTTCCGCGCTCGGATCGGCTCGTCGGAAACCTCCGGGATCGCAGGCTCCATTTCAACCGATCTGCTGGGCTCAGCCATTGGGTATCCCGTTGTCTCTAAACATCTTTTCCCGGATCGATCGCCCGGAACTTCGCGCATAACCATCCCCGGTCCAACCCTTCAACCGTAGGGGACCTTGGGAATCGAAGCACCAATAAAAAAGAAGTTGACAATATGGTCAACTTCTTTTCATAAAAAGCTGACAAAACGGTCAGGTTCCTGAAAGCGACCTGTCGACCGCCGCCTTGGGGAGGGTGCGAATGGCAATGCCGCTACGGGCTGCGATGCAGGAGTTTCTGGCGGATTGGCGCGCCGATCTGGATTCGCCATGGCGTGCTCTGCTCGGACATGTCGCGCTCGATTTCGAGGGGATGACGCCCGAGCTGGAGCTCGAAGTCTGGGAGCCGATCTTTCCTGTCCGCCGTGGAAAGCACTTCCCGGGAATGCCGGTCGGCACACATTGCCTGCGCGCGTTCGACGGGATTTCTCCGGACGACGTGACGTGCGTCGTGCTCGGCCAGGATCCCTATCCGGAGCCGGGCTTTGCGACCGGGCGGGCCTTCGAGGCGGGAAACCTCGCGGGCTGGAGTGAACTCGACAAGATGTTCTCCAAGAGCATTCGCGCCTATACGCAGTTGATCGTCGCCGCGCGCACGGGGGATCCGTCCTATGCGCGCGATTTCGGCGACTGGCCGAAGACGCTGGCGGCCATAGAGAGCGGGGCGGTCCCGCTCGAAGCGCCGTCCGATATTGCCGATCGCTGGGTTTGTGAAGGCGCCTTGCTGCTCAATGCTTCGCTGACGCTGACGCGCTTCAAGGTCGATATCGACGTGCATCAATCGCAGGGTCACCTGGTTCTCTGGCGGCCCTTGATCGTCGAAACCCTGCGGGTCCTCGCCGCGCGCGAAAAGCCGCTTGTGTTTCTGGGGTTCGGCGACGCGGCCGCGCAGGCGCTGGCGCTAGCGGGCATCGACGAAGCCGCTGGCGGACATGTGCGCTGCATTCTGCGCGACCATCCGGCGCACGCCGACGACGTGCTTCGCCGCCCCAATCCGCTGGTTCTCTGCAACGATTTTCTGGAGGAGATGGGTGCTCGACCCATCGCTTGGTAACATGGCCGCAACGAAGACATTCGATTACATCATCATCGGTGCCGGTTCGGCGGGCTGTGTTCTTGCCAACCGGCTTTCGGCGGATCCGGCCAACAAGGTGCTGTTGCTGGAAGCTGGCGGACGAGATCTCAATCCGCTGTTTCGGCTGCCCATGCTGATGGGCAAGCTGTTTCATTCCGGCATCTACAACTGGCACTATCACACCGAGCCCGAACCGCATCTCAACGATCGCTCGCTGTACTGGCCGCGGGGAAAGGTGCTGGGGGGCACCTCGACCATCAACGGCATGATCTATGTGCGCGGCAACCGGCACGACTATGATCGCTGGGCGCAAATGGGCGCGAAGGGATGGTCGTATGACGAGGTGCTTCCGGCCTTCCTGCGCTCCGAAACCCATGTGCAGCGCAAGGATGCGTATCACAACACCGAAGGCGAACTGACCGTCTGCCGCGCCCGCGGCTGGAACGGGCTGCTCGACGTCTTCAACGAGGCCGGTGGGCAGGCTGGCTATCCGCTGAGCGACGATTTCAACGGCGAAGACCAGGAAGGTTTCGGCCGCTACGACTTCACCATCACCAAGGGCAAGCGCTGCTCGGCCGCCTATGCCTTTCTGCGCCCGGCCAAGAAGCGGCCGAACCTGACGATCATCACCCGCGCCCACACCCGGCGCATCCTGATCGAAAATGGCCGCGCCATCGGCGTCGAGTTCAGCCGGAAGGGCAATATCACCAGGGTGCATGCGGATCGGGAGGTCATTCTCTCCGCCGGTGTCGTCAACTCGCCGCAGATTCTCATGCTCTCGGGCATCGGCCCCGCCGACGAACTGGCCGAGCACAACATCAAGGTCGTGAAGGACCTGCCGGGTGTCGGCAAGAACCTTCAGGACCATGTCGATTGCGTCATGGCGTATGAATGCCGCGAGCCGGTGACGCTCTATTCCGATCTGCGCGCCGACAAGCTGACCTGGTCGGTCATCCAGGGCATGCTGTTCGGCGAGGGCATCACCACGACCTTCCCGTACGAGGCCGGCGCCTTCGTCAAGTCGCGCGACGATCTTGCGGCGCCCGACATCCAGCTTCACTTCATGCCGGCGCTGGAAAAGACCGCCAACCTCCACTTTCCGAACCCGTTCAAGAAGGAGCGCGTCGAGGCCAATCACGGCTTCTCCTTGCGGGTGGGGCCGGTCAATCCGGAAAGCCGCGGCGAGATCCGTTTGCGCTCGGCCGATCCGATGGATCGCCCGCGCATCAACGCCAACTACCTGCAAACCGAGTTCGACATCCGCACGATGATCAACGCCATCCGCATGACGCGGGAGGTGATCCAGCAGAAGGCGTTCGACAAGTATCGCGGCAAGGAGCTTGCTCCCGGCCCGGCTGTCGAGACCGATGCCGAACTGACCCAATGGCTGCGCGCCAATGCCATGACAACGTTCCATCCCGTCGGCACCTGCAAGATGGGCACCGATCCGATGGCCGTCGTCGATGCGCAGCTGAAAGTTCACGGCGTGGAAGGCCTGCGCGTGGCAGACGCTTCCATCATGCCCATCATCTCCAGCGGTAACACCAATGCTCCGGCGATCATGATCGGGGAGCGCGCCGCTGAATTCATTCTCAAGGAGGCCCACCAGTGATCGTCGAGCACCGCACCTATACCTTCAAGCCCGGCACCGTCGATGGCTGGCTCAAGAAGTATGAAGCGGAGGGTCTGCCGATCCAGAAGCGGCACCTCAACACGTTTCTCGGCCTCTTCGTCAGCGAGATCGGGCATCTGCACACCACGGTCCTGATGTGGCGCTACGACAGTCTCGCCGACCGCGAAGCGCGGCGCGCCGCCATGTATGCCGACCCCGAATGGCAGGCATTCATCGCCGGCGTCTGGGCGCTCGACGCCATCCAGACGCAGGATGTGATGATCATGAACCCGGCACCGTTTTCGCCCGGCGCATAAGGCATGCGGGTGCCCACAGGCACCCGCAAAGCAGAAGGGCGGCGCACGAACCGCTCCAACAAAAAATCGCATACCGAACTTCCAGAGCCAGGAAATGGGAACATGACCAACAAAGATTCCAATGAAATCAATCTGCTGCGCCATGCCATCGGCCGCAGGACCTTTCTGAAGACGACGGCAGGCTTGGCAGCCTTCGGCATGACCAACGGCCTGCTCACGGCCGCGTCCTATGCCGCTGGCGGCCTGGTCGCGCTCGTGCATACGCAGGCGGCGGGCGACGCCAGCGCCGTGGATTCGATGATCGCCAAGCTCAAGCAGCTTGCCGACGAGCAGGGCTTTCAGTCCCGCGCCGTCTATGCGCAGGACCCGGCGACCTACGAGACCATCTTCCGCACCCTGGGCGATGCGGGCGCTTCCGTGATCGTCTCGACGTTCAACGAGGTCGCGGAGCCCTTCAAGGCGCTGGCGCCCGAGTATCCCAATACCAAGTGGATCCAGCTCTTCGCCGACCCCTTCGAGCCGGCGATCCCGAATGTCGTGACCGTTTCCTACGACTATTATCTCGGCTGCTATCTGTCCGGCATCTTCGCGGCGCGCCTGAGCAAGTCCGGCAAGCTGGGCTTCATCGGCGGCGTGTCCATTCCCCCGATCAACGCCGACTTCAATGCCTTCAAGGCAGGCGCCCTGTCGGTGCGCCCGGATGCATCCGTGGCCGTCGCCTTCGCGGGCTCCTTCCAGGATCCGGCCAAGGGCCAGGAAATCGCGACGCAGATGTATTCAAGCGGCATCGATTTCATCCAGACCGACGCGGCGGCAACCGATTTCGGCATCATCGCCGCGGCGAAGGAAGGCGAGGGCCGTATGGTCAGCGTGCTCGATCCCGCCCAGTTCCCGCAGGGCCCGAAGAACGTGATTTCGATCGTCGGCCTCGACTTCGGCAATTCGCTCTATAACGAAGTCACCAAGGCGGTCGGCAACAATTTCGCCGGCGGCACGCATGAGCATACGGGCCTCGGCACCGGTGTGATCGACTTCATCCCCTCGCCGCTGTTCGCGGAACAGGGGCCGGCCGATCTGGTCGCCAAGGCAAAGGAAGTCCTGCCGGAAATCGCCGCGGCGCGCGCAGCGATCCTGGATGGATCCCTGAAGGTTCCGTTCAACACAACGCTCTGACTCCGACTGGATGCCGCTGTTATGAACGAGGCCAGCCCCTCCATATTTGAATGCCGCGATGTGACCGTTCGCTACGGTTCCATCGTGGCGCTCTCCGAAGTCGGAGCCGTCTTCGAGCGTGGCAAGATCCACGCCGTCGTCGGCCAGAATGGCGCTGGCAAGACTACCTTTGCCAGGGTTCTGGCTGGCCTCGTTCGACCGGCATCCGGCGAGCTGAAGATCGACGGTCGCCCCTTGCCGGGCGGCAACGTCAAGGACGCCCGCCGTGCGGGCGTCGAACTCGTGCATCAGAGCTTCGCGCTTCCGCCTTCCTTCACCGTCGCCGAGGCCATGCAATTCGGCGCGGAAGGGGGAGGGCTCTTCTCCAAGGGCAGCCTGGAAAAGCGCTGGCAACCGCATCTCGACGCGCTGGATGTGAAAGTCAAAGCCAGGCAGAGGATCCGCGACCTGCCGGTGGAAACCCAGCAGGGCGTGGAGATCGCCCGCGCCCTCGTATCCGACGCCAAGCTCCTGATCCTGGATGAACCCACCGCCGTGCTGTCGCCGGAAGGCGCGGACAAGCTTTTCGAGCGCGTGCGACGCCTCAAGGCGCGTGGCGTCACCGTCATTCTCATCCTGCACAAGATCCGGGAAGTTCTGGCGATCGCCGATACGGTCACGGTTCTGCGTGGCGGCAAGCTCGTGGATGGGCCGCTGCCGTGCGACGGGATCGATGCCGGCCGACTGGCCGAGTTGATCATCGGCGCTGCGGCCGCCAAGAGCCTCAATGCGGACGACAAGGCCGCGTTGACCGGCACGGCCATCGTCACGCATGCGCAAGAGGATGTGGCGGTTCAGGAACGTGCCCCGATCCTGCGCATGCGCCAGGTTTCCACCCGGCCTGACCCGGAAGGTCCGGCGCTCGATCGCATCGATCTCGACATCCGCTCGGGTGAAATCATCGGTGTGGCGGGTGTGGAGGGCAACGGGCAGCGGACGCTGGTTCGCGCCATCGCTGCCATGGCCGATGTCGTCGACGGCACCATCGCCATCGACGAGACGGATCTCACCCGCGCACCGCTGGCGACGAGGCGAGCGGCCGGCCTGCGCATCATCCCGTTCGAGCGCAACGTGGAAGGTCTGAGCCTGACCAGTTCGCTCTGGGAAAACTGGGCCGCACGCGGCCTCCTGCAGATGTCGTTGCTGTCCACGATCAGCCCGGCCGCCATCCGGAAGCAATGCGACGTGGCCCTCAAGGAATGGGACGTCCGCTATTCGGAAGTGGGCCAGCGGGCGGGCTCGCTGTCCGGCGGCAACGCGCAGAAGGTTATCCTGTCTCGCGAAATGGACCCGGATGCGCGGCTCATTCTCGCCGCACAGCCGACCCGCGGCCTCGACATCGGGGCGACCTCCTTCGTCTGGGATGCCATGCGCAAGGCACGGGCGCGCGGTTGCGGCCTGATGTTCATCTCGTCGGATCTCGATGAGATCTTCGACATCGCCGACCGCGTGATCGTCATGCTCTCGGGACGCATCGTCGCCGAATTCCGGCCACCCTACGATCTCGCGGCGGTCGGGGCTGCCATGACAGGAGTCCATTGATGATTGACCGGCTCGTTTCCGTCTTCCGCGCGCTGATCTTCATTCTGATCGGGCTCGCGCTTTGCGGCGTCATCTTCCAGGCGGCCGGCTATTCGACGGGGCTCATGTTCCATTCGATCGCCGAAGGGGCTTTCCTGAGGCCCGGCGCGCTGCAGCAGGCTTTGCGGTGGGGCTTGCCGCTCTTCATCACGGCCGTTGGCGTTGCCGTGTCGTTTCGCGCGGGCTTCTTCAACATCGGCGCGCAAGGTCAATTCTACATGGGCGCCATTGCCGCCGCCTTCATGGCCGAATGGCTGAATGGCGCCCCGGCTGCGATCCTCATCCCGGCCTGCTTCCTTGCCGGAATGACGGGCGGCGCGCTCTGGGCTCTCTGGCCCGGCCTGCTCCGGCTGAAGTCCGGCGCCGACGAAGTCATCACCACACTGATGGGCAATTTCATTGCCGGCCTGTTCCTGCTCTACGTCACCGCCGGCCCGCTCAAGGACCCCTCGGGAACCGGACAGCAGGCCTCGAGTCGCCCCCTGGCAAGCGCCTACCGGATCAGCAATTCGCTGGGACTGTCGCCGACCATCATCGCGATCGCAGTCATCGTCGGCATTGCAATGTGGTTTCTGGTCAATCGAACCGCGTTCGGTGTGCTCTCTGGCCTCGCCGGTCGCAACCCGACCATGGTGCAGTGGCAAGGCGCCCGGACCTGGCGCATCGGACTGGCGAGTTTCCTCCTGAGCGGCGCGCTGGCCGGTCTTGCCGGCACGATCGAGTTCATGGGCCCCAATGGTCGCATAACCGGCGGCTTCCTGCCGGGGCATGGGTTCACCGCAATCTTGATCGCGCTCGTGGCCAATTTCTCCGTCGTCGGAACGGCTTTCGTCGCCCTGTTCTTTGGCGGCCTCGCCTCGGCGGCTCTCTATCTTCCCATCATGGCGGGCCTGCCTTCCTCGGCCATCGACATCATCAACGCGGCTATCGCCCTTTTCATCACCGCAAAATCCAAGGTCGTCGACCGGATAGCGAAACTCGGAGGACGGGTATGGAAGACTTCGTAATCGCGATCCTGCGTTCCGGCACGCCGCTGATCTATGTCACCCTTGCCGGCGTCATCGCGCAGCGAACCGGCATCTGGCACCTCGGGCTTGAGGGACTGATGATCACGGGCGCCTGCGCCACCATCCTTGGCATCGTGCTGACGCAATCGATCTGGCTCGCGCTGCTGATTGCGATGGTCGTCTGTATCGTCGGATCCGTGCTCTTCTGGTTCGTGGTCGAGAAGCTCAAGGCCAACCAGATCATCGCGGGCCTGGGGCTCACGGGATTGGGCCTTGGCGGAACGGCTCTCGCCGTGCAGTCGATCTTCGGGACGCAGGCCGCCGTCAGTGCGCCGTTCGGTCTGCCGCGCTTGGGTCCGGCGTTCGGCGCTTACGGCTCGCTTTCGATCCTGGTCTTGCTCATGCCCTTTGTCGTGCTCGCCATGTGGGTCGTCCTGCGGCGGACCCGCTTCGGACTCCGTCTGGCGGCGGCTGGCGAGCATCCCTTCGCGGCGCGCAGCGTCGGTGTCAATCCGGCCGCCATGCGGCTGGTGGCCCTGATGATCGGCGGCGTCCTGTGCGCGCTCGCCGGGGCGGAACTGGCAGCCGGCAGTCTCCAGATCTTTGCCCAGAACATGACGGCCGGTCGTGGCTTCATGGGGTTCGCCGCCGTCATCTTCGGCGCCGGTCATCCCATCGGCTCCAGTCTGGCGGCCCTGTTCTTTGCCGTCGTCGGCGCGCTCGGCATCCGGGCCCAGCTCGCCTTCGGCGATCGTGTCCCGCATGATCTCCTGCTCGCACTTCCCTACATCGCCACGGTCATCGGCATCTGGCTCAGCACGCAGCTGCGGGGTGGCACGAAGGCCGCCAGCGGCTTCGGCGAGCTGCGTGACCCGTAAAAGCCACACCGCATAGCCGTCAGGACGGATCGATCATCTTGAAGCAGACGATAATCAGAAACGCGACTGTCCTGACCCTGTGCCCGCAGCACGGTAGCCGCCCGATCCAGGGCGACCTCCGGATCGAGGATGGGCGGATCGCAGCCATCGGCCAGGACCTCGCGGCCGCTCCCGACGCGACCGTCATCGACGGCACGAACCGGCTGGTCATGCCCGGCCTCGTCAACGCGCATACCCATTCCAGCGAGACCTTCTTTCGCGGGCGCTATGAAGGGATGCCGCTGGAAATATGGCTGCTCTACGCCTATCCGCTCCTGATGGGGCCGGTCATCGACGAGCGGCTGCTCTACCTGCGCAGCCTGCTTCTCGCGATGGAGTCGCTGCGCAATGGCGTGACAACCCTTTGCGACGATTTCTTCGACCCCCCGGCGCATGATCTGTCCCGGCTATCGGCCGTCTTCAAAGCCTATGAAGACGCCGGCATCCGGGCCAATGTGTCGAGCGCGGCGATGAATATCCATACGCTCGACGCGCTGCCTTACGCACGGGAGGTCATGCCGCCCGAATTGCAGGTGCAGCTCGATTTTGGGCCGCCCATGTCGGCCGACGCCTATATGGACTATTGCCGCTCCGCCTTCTCCACGCTGCATGGCAGGGCCGGGCGCATCCAGTTCATGCTGGCGCCCTCTGCGCCGCAGCGCTGCACGGCGGACCTGCTTCAGGCCTGCCATGCGCTGGCGGTGGAAATGGGCGTGCCACTGCATACGCATGTGCTGGAGACGAAGACCCAGGCCGTCACCGGGCATGAGCTTTATGGCAAAAGCCTGATCGCCTATATGGACGAGCTGGGTGTCCTGTCGCGCAACACGACGATTGCGCACTCCGTCTGGGTCAGCGACCGGGATATCGAGCGGATGGGCGCCGCCCGCTGTTCGGTGGCCCATAATGCCATCTCCAATCAGAAGCTTGGCGCGGGGATTGCGCCCATTCGCCAGCTGATGGATGCGGGCGTGACCATCGGTCTTGGGACCGACGGCGTTTCCTCCAACGACACCGCCCGCATCTTCGACGTCATGCGCGTGGCGGGGCTGATCCACAGCGTCTCCGGCCCCGATTACTCGCAATGGATCGAGGCCGACGCGATTCTCAAAATGGCGACGCTCGGCGGAGCGCGCAGCGCGATGCTCGAAGATGTCACGGGGTCGCTCGAAGTCGGCAAGGCGGCCGACTTGCTGATCCTCGACCTGACGACGCTCAGCTTTACCCCGCTCAACGACGTGGCGCGGCAGCTGGTTTATGCGGAGAACGGCTCGTCCATCGAGACGGTCATGGTCGCCGGCGAGATCGTCGTGCATCAGGGCCGCATGCGCTCGATTGACGAGGCCGCCATCCTGGCCGAGATCCGCGAGCTTGTGCCGGCGCACCTGGCCGAGCACGCCAGGCTCGAGCAGCGCAACGCGGCGTTTCATTCGACCATGGCCGAGATCCACCGCCGGGCGACGTCGAGAGACATCGCCATGAACCGCTACGTCAGGGGCCCGGGCGAAGGCCGGCATTAGGCCCTCGGCCGAGCGTCCCTCGAACGATTGCTGCCCTCGCCATCCGGGCGGGATCAGAGCATCGGCAGGCTGGAGGGCTTCCGCCCCCTTGGAAAGGCCTGGTCGATCTGGCGCGCCTGATCCAGGGTGAGTTCGATGTCGCCGGCGCGCGCATTGTCTTCCGCGTGCCGGGCCGTCGAAGCCTTGGGTATGACGAAGCTGCGCTGCGCCAGCCAGGCGAGGGCGATCTGGCGGGCGGTGGCATTGTGGGCCTCGGCGACGTCGGCCAGGACACGGCCGCCGGCCGAGCCTTCGCTGGGAAAGTCGCCATGGCCGAACGGGCTGTAGGCGACGACGGCAACGCCATTCTCCTCGCACCAGGGTAGCACGGCGTGTTCGATCGCGCGTTCCCCCAGATGGTACAGAACCTGGTTGCAGGCGATCCGTCCGGGGCCGGACGCCGCCATGGCGTCTTCGAGATCCGACACGTCGAAATTGCTGACGCCCCAGGTTGCGATCTTGCCCGCGCTGACCAGTTCCTCGAAGGCTTCGAACGTCGCTTCCAGCGGATAGCGCCCGCGCCAGTGCAGGAGGTAGCCGTCGAGTTGCTCGACGCCGAGCCGCTTCAAGGACCGTTCGCAGGCGGCGATGACGCCAGCGCGCGAGGCGTTCTGCGGCAGGACCTTCGACACCAGGAACAGCCCGTCGCGCCGGCCCCGGATGGCGTCGCCGATGACGAGTTCCGCGTCGCCATACATTTCGGCGGTGTCGATATGCGTCATGCCGGCGTCGATGCCGCGCTGTAGGGCCGTGACGGCCGAAGCCCGGTCGCCGGCGTCGAGATACCAGCTTCCCTGGCCGATGATCGCCACCTGGGACGGCGTGGGGCCAAACGATCGAAAGCGCATCAGAACACCCGCGTCTTGAGAGCGTGACGGACAAGCGCCGCCCTGGTTTCGATGGTCATGAGACCTCCGTTGCTGCCTTCGCCCCGGATCGGACGTACCCTGGCGGCTACCGTAGCGGGTGAGCGAAGCCGGGAGATCATCGCAGCGTTCGAAGGTCGCCGCAAAGCCTGGTTATCCGGTCGAGCGCCGGCAGCCGGCTAACGGCCCCAGACGACCGCGTTTTCGTGGCGCTTGATGATGTGCTTCAGGTTTTCAAACGCGGTCGTGACATGGCCGGCGAAGCGCTCCGCCGCCGGCGAGCGCGGTCCGCCGACCCGCCGCAGGATGCCGAGCGAGCGGTTGGGCTGCGGGATCTCATAGGGCAGCACCGTGACGCGGTTTTCCTTGCGCTGGGCGAACACCACGGAGAAGGGCAGCACGGCGAGCGCGTCGGTCTCGGCCAGGAAGTTGATGACGCTCATCAGCGAACCGCCGGAATAGCGGATGTTGAGATCCGACATGCCGATGCTCATCAGGATCATCTGCAGATCCGACATCAGCGGCGAGCCGGGCAGGGGGGCCACCCAGGGAAAGCTGGTCAGGTCATGCGCCTGCAGGCGGCGATTGCGCAGCAGCGGATGGTCGGGACGGCAGGCGACGATGTTGCGTCCCGGCAGGATTTCGGTGAATTCGAAACCGGGGCCGAGATCGAGTACGCCGATCGGCACGATGCCGAGGTCGATCTGATGGGCTTCGAGGGCCGCGACCATCTCCGGCAGGTTGAGATAGCTCTGCTGGACCGTGACCTCCGGCTCCAGGTTCTGGAACTCGCCGATCATCCGGCTGATCATCGCATCCATGAAGAACGGCACGCCGCCGACGCGCACCACGCCCTTGGTGCCCTTCACGAATCCCTGCACCGCATCCGACGCCTTGCGCGAGGCGGTAATGATCGTGCGTCCCTGGGCGGCCAGCTGCGAGCCGAGCGGTGTCGCCTGCAGGGGGCGCCGCCCCTTGAGAAAGAGCGGCTCGCCGACCCGCGCCTCCAGCATGGCAAGCGAACGGCTCACCGCAGGCTGGGTCAGGCCCAGCATGGCGGCTCCTTCCGATACGCCGCCGGCATCGAGCACGGCGGCGAGCTGCATCAGGTGGCGCTCGTTCAGTCTCATAGCAAAGTGCTATACAAAGGACGCTAGAACTCATCAAGCGTCGTGTCGGGCCGTGCTATCCCATTCAGCAAGGGGAAGGGAGGCCCCGGCGGAATGCACGGCCAGCACGACGGTCCGCACGAGGATGATTCTGCCGACGAAGTGTCGGCGCAGGCGAAGGAATTTTCGCGGCGCCTGACGGCCATCGGTCAGTCCCGTCTGGCGGCGGCGGCGCAGGCCACGGTGGGCGGGTTGCATGCCCTGATCGCCGAGCTCCGCCCGTCCGGCGATGAATTCCGGCTTGCCATCGACTTCCTGACCGAGGTCGGCCACTACGCCGATGCGCGGCGGCAGGAATGGGTCTTGTTTGCCGATGTCCTCGGCGTTTCGTCCCTGATCGAGGACCAGAACAATCCGCGTCCCGCCGGCGCGACGCCCAACACCGTCGCCGGGCCGTTCTACAGATCCGACGTGCCCGAGACAGCGCTCGGCGCCAATATCTCGCGCGACGGCAAGGGCGAGCCGCTGGACGTTGCCGGCAAGGTGCTCGACCTCGACGGCAATGGCTTGGGCGGCGCTACGGTCGAGGTCTGGCAGGCCAATTCCGAAGGGCGCTACGAGAACCAGGAGCCGGACCGGCAGCCGGAATTCAACCTTCGCGGCCGATTCCGCACCGATGCCCAGGGGCGCTTCCATTTCCGCACTGTCAAGCCGAAGGGCTACACGCTGCCGGCCGATGGTCCGGTCGGTCAGCTGATGTCGGCGCTCGGCCTCG
The DNA here is from genome assembly GCF_026343955.1 of Kaistia defluvii. Lineage (GTDB taxonomy): Bacteria > Pseudomonadota > Alphaproteobacteria > Rhizobiales > Kaistiaceae > Kaistia > Kaistia defluvii. The sequence continues at coordinate 361,011 of NZ_JAPKNI010000005.1, read as the reverse complement.
GCCTGGAAAGACCGGCGCACATTCATTTCCGCGTTTCGGCTGACGGCTTCGAGACGCTGACCACTCACATCTTCGACCAATCCGATCCCGCGATCGGCCGGGATGCGATTTTCGGGGTCAAGCCCGAACTTATGGCCGAGTTCCGCGCGCTGCCCCCTGCGGGAGGAAAGCGGAAGTGCGCTCTCGACCTCAATCTTGTGCTCTGCCCGCAACGGCAGGGCAAAACCGGAACCTCTGGGAGGAGATGAACCGATGGCCCGTGTAAGCGGCTACCACCACCTGACCATGTCGACCGACAGCGCGCAGGAGGACTTTGATTTCTACACCAAGGCGCTCGGCCTGCATTCGGTGAAGCGCACCGTTTTGTTCGACGGCGTGATCCCGGTCTACCACCTCTATTACGGCTCGCCGAATGGGGACGCCTCGACGATCATCACCACCTTCCCGTTCCGCAAGCCTGCCGTCTATGGCCGTCGCGGCACCAACCAGTCGCGCGCCATCCTGCAGTCGATCCCTGTCGGCGCAGCCGATTTCTGGGTCGATCGGCTGAACACCCGTGGCATCGAGGCAGCCAAGATCACCCGCTTCGGCGCAACGCGCGTCGCCTTCGCCCATCCGTGCGGCATCCCGCATGAACTGGTGGAAAGCGATAGCGACCCACGCGCGCCGATCACCAATGCCGCGCAAGGCATCGGCAAGGATCACGGCATCAAGGGCATCTATGGCAGCGTCGTCGCCGTGATGGACCGCACCGCCATGGACGATTTCCTGACCATCGCCCTGCCGCTGGAAAAGGAGGCCGACAACCATGAGGGCCTCGTCTACCGCGTGCCCGATGAGTCCGGTGTCATCCAGCGCGTCGAGGTCATCGTCGACCGGGACAGTGCGCAGGGAACCTGGACGCTGGCCGGCGGCACCATCCACCATCTCGCGCTCAACACCGGCAATGAAGAGAACCAGCTGAAGCTGCGCGCCCATATCGAAGGTCTCGGCTTCACCGATATCTCCGAGCAGAAGGACCGCAACTACTTCAAGTCCTGCTATGTCCGCTCGCCCGGCGGCGCCCTGTTCGAACTTGCCTGGACCACGCCGGAAGGCTGGGCCAAGGACGAGCCCCCGGGCGCGATCGGCAAGACGCTCGTCTTCCCGCCCTGGTTCAAGGACCGCGAAGCCGAACTGCGCGAAGGCCTGGAGCAGGCGGAGTTCGTATGATCCACGACGGCGGTCCGCTCAGGCTTGGCTCCCGGGCCCCGGAGGCGAAGGCGATCTGCGTCTTCGTCCACGGCCGTGGCCAGTCGCCGGAAGAGATGCAGTCCCATGTGCTGGCGCGGCTTTCCGCGCCGGCCGTGGCCTTCGTCCTGCCGCGCGCCCCGATGGGCGCGTGGTGGGATGCGCGGGCCGTCGACCCGCTGACGCCGGTCGCCCGCGCACAGCTTGCGACCGCCCTGGATCACCTCGCGGCGGCTGTGGCTGCCGCGCGCGGCGAACTGCCCGGATTGCCGTTGCTTCTGGCGGGCTTTTCGCAAGGGGCCTGTCTCGCCATTGAATATCTCTGTGCCGGATTGCCGCCGCCCCAGGCGCTGGCCGCCCTCACCGGATCGCGCGTCGGCGTGCCGTCGGATGCACGCGCCGAGGCCGTTCCCGCTGGCGTTCCGGTCTATCTGACGGGCGGCGATGCCGATCCCTGGATCCCCGTATCGGCCTTTGCCGACGCGGCACAGACCCTCGGCAGCAAGGGCGCGAGCCTTCGCGCGGACCTGTTCCCGCGTCGCGGCCATGAAGTCTCGGATGCCGAGATCGCCATGCTGGGATCGATCCTTGCGGATCTGGTCGCCGGCCGGAACCCACGCATGGAGGCGGCGCGATGATGGACCAGTTTGTCTTTCCCGGACTGACGACGCGGGTTGTGTTCGGCGCCGGTACGCTGTCGCGCGTGGCCGAGGAAGTCCGCCGGCTCGGCCATGACAAGGTGATGGTGCTGTCGACGCCGCACCAGAAGGCGGATGCCGAAAAGCTGGCGGAAAGCCTGGGCGGACTCGCCGGCGGGATCTTTGCGGGGGCTGTCATGCACACGCCGGTCGAGGTGACCGAGACGGCGCTGGAGGCATTCCGCGCCAGCGACGCCACGGCCGTCGTCAGCCTGGGCGGCGGATCGACCACCGGCCTCGGCAAGGCGATCGCGGTGCGTACCGGCGCCGACCAGGTCGTGATCCCGACCACCTATGCCGGCTCGGAGATGACCGACATCCTGGGCGAAACGGCTTCGGGCGAAAAGACTACGCGCCGCTCGCCGGACATCCGTCCCGAAACGGTAATCTACGATGTCGACCTGACGCTGAGCCTGCCGGTCGGCCTCACCGTCACTTCGGCCATGAACGCTATCGCCCACGCGATGGAGGCGTTTTATGCGCCGGACCGCAATCCGGTGATCGAACTGATGTGCCGGGACGCCATGATTGCGTTTCGCGATGGTATTCCGCGCCTGAGCGGCGAGCCGCGGGACAAGGCGGCGCGGGCGCAGGCGCTCTATGCGGCCTGGTGCTGTTCGACCGCGCTCGGCAGCGTCTCCATGGCGCTGCACCACAAGCTGGCCCATGTCTTCGGCGGCTCGTTCGACACGCCGCATGCCGAGACCCACGCCATCCTGCTGCCTTACACCACCGCCTTCAACGAACAGGCGGTGCCCGAGCTGTTGCATCCGATCGCCGACGCTTTCGGCGGCGGCTCGGCCGGCGGCGGGCTCTGGGATTTCGCGCAGTCGGTCGGCTCGCCGCTCAGCCTCCAGGCGATCGGCATCCAGGAATCCGATCTCGACCGCGCCACGGCGATCGCCGTCAAGAATGCCTACGCGAACCCGAGGCCAATAGACCCGGGATCGATACGGGAACTCCTCCAGGCGGCGTTTGAGGGACGCCGTCCGGGGGGCTGAGAAGAAGCAAGAGGGAGGAGAAACACATGATTTCGAGACGGAGCTTACTGAAAGCCTCGGCGGCGACGGGTTTCACCCTTGCCACTTCGGGCCTTGCCGCGCCTGCCATCGCGCAGGGTGCCAAGATCCGACTGGGCTATGTCTCGCCGCAAACCGGCCCGCTGGCCGGTTTCGCCGAGAGCGATGCGTATAACATAAAGGCATTTTTGGATTCCGACGCTGGCAAGAATTTCGAGGTCATCGTCAAGGACAGCCAGTCGAACCCGAACCGGGCGGCGGAGGTGGCGAAAAGCCTGATCGTCGACGACGAAATCAACCTGATGCTCGTCGGCTCGACGCCGGAAAACACCAATCCGGTCGCCACCACCTGCGAAGCGGAAGGGATGCCCGTCATCTCGACCACAGCGCCGTGGCAGCCCTGGTTCATCGGCCAGCAGGGCAATCCGGGCGACCCGTCCTCGTGGAAGCCGTTCGATTTCGCCTTCCACTATTTCTGGGGGCTGGAAGACATCATCGCCGTCTACACCGGCATGTGGAAGCAGCTCGACACCAATGGCAAGGTGGGCGGCCTGTTCCCGAACGATGCCGACGGCAATGCCTGGGGCGACCCGAAGAACGGCCTGAAGCCCGGCCTGGAAGCGGCCGGCTTCAGCCTGACCGATCCCGGCCGGTACCAGAACCTCTCGGACGACTTCACCGCGCAGGTCAACGCGTTCAAGGCTGCCAATGCCGAGATCGTCACCGGCGTCGTGATCCCGCCCGATTTCACCACCTTCTGGAACCAGGCCCGGCAGCAGGGCTTCAAGCCGAAGGCCGTGACGGTCGCCAAGGCGATCCTGTTCCCGCAATCCGTCGAGACGCTGGGAGACGCGGGCCACAACCTTTCCTCGGAAGTCTGGTGGTCGGCCTCGCATCCGTTCAAGTCGTCGCTCACCGGCCAGAGTTCGGCGGAACTGGCGGCGGATTTCACCGCCAAGACCAACCGTCCGTGGACGCAGCCGATCGGCTTCTCCCATTCGCTGTTCGAAGTGGCCGCGAATGTCATGGGCCGTGTGTCGGATCCAGCCGATGCCGACGCAGTCGCCGCCGCGATCGCGGCCACCGACATGTCGACCGTCGTCGGCAAGGTGGCGTGGAACGGCGTCGGCGTGCCGCCCTTCGCGGCGAAGAACGTCTGCAAGACGCCGCTGGTCGGCGGGCAGTGGCGGAAGAAGGACGGTGGCGGCTTCGATCTGGTGATCGTCGAGAATGCCAACGCGCCCGAGATCCCGACCGCCGGCAAGATGGAAGCCCTGGCCTGATCCGGAAACGGGGCGGCGCCTGCCGCCGCCCCCGATCCATCCGGCTCCCAAGGTGCCCCCAAGGATGGCAGCAATGATACTCAGGCTTGAAAATGTCTCGAAGTCGTTCGGGGCGCTGAAGGTCACGGATGCCGTGACCGTCTCGGCGCCGCGCGGCGAAGCTTTGGGCATTATCGGGCCGAACGGGGCCGGCAAGTCGACGCTGTTCAACCTGATCACCGGCAATGTGCTGGCGAATGAGGGCCGTATCGAATTCCTCGGTCGTGACATCACGCGTGCTCCCCCGATGGAGCGCGTTCGCATGGGCGTCGGGCGCAGCTTCCAGATTCCGCAGCCCTTCGAGGGGCTGACCGTGTTCGAGAACCTGCTGACCGCCGCCGCCTTCGGTCGGGGCGGGCGCGAGGCCGACATGGTCGATGCCTGCGCGCGCATCCTCGAGGACACCGAGCTTCTGAAGAAGGCAAACGTCGTCGCCGGTTCGCTGAGCCTGCTCGACCGCAAGCGCCTGGAGCTTGCCCGCGCGCTCGCGACCGGGCCGGAGCTTCTGCTTCTCGACGAGATCGCCGGCGGCCTGACCGAGGGCGAATGCAAGGCGCTGGTCGAGACGATCCGCGAGATTCACGCACGCGGCACCACGATCATCTGGATCGAGCATGTCCTGCATGCGCTGACCTCCGTGGTGCAGCGGCTGCTGGTGCTGGATTTCGGCCGGGTGATCGGCATCGGCGCGCCCGACGAAATCATGGCTTCGAAGGAAGTGCGCGAGATCTATCTGGGGCTCGAGGTCTGATGCTGCTCGAAACCCGCGGCCTTACCGCCAACTACGGCCAGTTCCGGGCGCTTTTTGGCGTCGACATCGCCATAGCTCCGGGCGAATGCGTGGCGATTATCGGCGCCAATGGCGCGGGCAAGTCGACGCTGATGCGCTCGATCACCGGCATCCTGCGCAACGATGCCCAAATGGTATTGCATCGGGGCGAGTCGATCGGCGCACTGTCCTCTGCAGAAATCATGCAGCGCGGCATCGCCATGGTGCCCGAGGGCCGCCGCCTGTTCCCCTCGCTCACCGTGGAGGAAAACCTCCTGATCGGCGGGCAGGTGCGCAGGGCGCCGGGTCCGTGGAATCTGGATGCGATCTACGATCTCTTCCCGATCCTGCGCGAGCGGCGCCGCAATCCGGGAACCGCGCTTTCCGGCGGGCAGCAGCAGATGGTGGCGATCGGCCGGGCGCTGATGTCGAACCCGGAACTGCTGCTCTGCGACGAGATCAGCCTCGGCCTCGCGCCGGTCGTGATCCGCGACATCTACGCGGCGTTGCCGAGGATCCGCGCCGGCGGCGCCGCGATCGTCGTGGTCGAGCAGGATATCGGCAAGGCGCTCGCCGTCGCCGACCGCGTCTATTGCATGATGGAAGGCCGCGTCACGCTCGTGGCCAATGCCGGCGACGTCACGCGTCAGCAGATCCATGCCGCCTATTTCGGGGAGGCGGCATGATCTGGCTCGACACCCTCGTGCAGGGCATTCTTCTGGGCGGCCTCTATGCGCTGTTCGCGGCCGGGTTGAGCCTGGTCTTCGGCATCATGCGGCTGGTCAATCTGGCGCACGGCGACCTGATCGTCTTCGCCGCCTACCTGGTGCTGCTCGGCGTCACCCTGCTCGGCCTTTCGCCCTGGATCGCGGCGCTGGTCGCCATGCCGCTGATGTTCGGCCTCGGCTGGCTGCTGCAGACCGTCGTGCTCAACCGCGTGCTCGGCAAGGATATCCTGCCGCCGCTGCTCGTCACCTTCGGTCTCTCGGTCGCGTTGCAGAACGGCCTGCTCGAAGCCTTCTCCGCCGACAGTCGCCGCATTCCGGCAGGCGCGCTGGAGGGCGCTTCGCTCGATCTCGGCCTGGTCACCGTCGGTGTGATGCCGCTTCTCACCTTCGCATCGGCCATCGTGGTGATCGTCGCGCTGAACGGCCTTTTCTATCACACCGCCCTCGGCCGCGCGTTTCGCGCCACTTCGGACGATGCCGTGACGGCGGGGTTGATGGGGATCGAGCCGAAGCGGATCTTCGCCATTGCCACCGGCCTGGCCATGGTCGTGGTGACGATTGCCGCCCTCTATCTCGGCATGCGGTCGAATTTCGACCCCGCGATCGGACCGGCGCGGCTGATCTATGCCTTCGAGGCGGTGATCATCGGTGGGCTCGGCAGCCTGTGGGGCACGCTGGCCGGCGGCGTGATCATCGGCGTCGCGCAGACCTTTGGCGCGGCCGTGAACCCGGAATGGCAGATCCTGGCCGGCCACGTCGCCTTCCTGATCGTGATGCTGCTGAAGCCGCGCGGCCTGTTCCCGCGCGCCGTGGATTGAGGGGCGGCATGTACAGCCTGACCACCCGCACCCGGGCCGGGATCGTCACAGCGATCGCCATGCTCGTCCTCGTCATCGTGGGATTGGCGCTGCCGGCGTTCGCCTCGCGCAGCGTCATCCAGGATCTGTTCTTCATCCTGACCATGCTGACACTGGCGCAGCTCTGGAACCTGCTCGCCGGCTATGGCGGCCTGGTCTCGGTCGGCCAGCAGGCCTTTGTGGGCATCGGCGCCTATGCGATGTTCGCCGGCGTCATCCTTCTCGGCTGGAATCCGGTCTGGGCAATACCGCTCGGCGGACTTGCCGCGCTGATGCTGGCCATTCCGACCGCGTACTTCGCCTTCCGCCTGCAGGGTGCCTATTTCGCCATAGGCACCTGGGTGATCGCCGAAGTGACGCGCCTTCTGGTGGCGCAGTGGAAGACGCTCGGCGGCGGCACCGGCACCTCTCTGCCGCGCGAGGCGACCAGCAACATCCTCGGCACGGACCTGATCCGCGCGCTGTTCAGCGTGCGCGAGGCGGCCGCACGCGACATCCTCGCCTACTGGCTGGCGTTGGTGCTCGTCGTCGCCGTGACCGGCGGGATCTACTGGCTTTTGCGCAGCCGGCTTGGCCTGGCGCTTTCCGCCGTGCGCGACAATGTCGAGGCGGCGCGGTCGGTCGGCGTCGATGCGGGCCGGATCAAATGGGCGGTCTTCCTGATTGCCGCCGCCGCGACCGGTCTTACCGGGGCGCTCATCTTCCTGCAGACGGCGCGGATCTCGCCGGACGCCGCCTTCGCGGTCACCGACTGGACCGCCTACGTCATTTTCATCGTCGTCATCGGCGGCATCGGCACGATCGAGGGGCCGATCCTCGGCGTGATCGTCTTCTTCCTGCTGCGTTCGGCACTCGCCGACTACGGCAGCTGGTACCTGATGACGCTCGGCCTGATCGCCATCGCCGTGATGCTGTTTGCGCCGAAGGGCCTGTGGGGGCTGATCTCGGCCCGCAGCGGCCTGCATCTGTTTCCCGTCCGCCGCAAGCTGGTCGGGCCGAAGATCGAGGGAGGAATTTGATGGTCGATATCGAAACCGACGTGCTGATCGTGGGGACGGGTCCGGCGGGCTCGGCCACGGCGGCGCTGCTGTCCAGCTATGGCATCGCCAACATGGTGGTGAACCGCTACCGCTGGTTGTCCAACACGCCGCGCGCCCACATCACCAACCAGCGCACGATGGAGGTGCTGCGCGACCTCGGCGCCGAGGTCGAGGCAGAGGCGGTGATGCACGCGTCGCCGCAGGAACTGATGGGCGAGAACGTCTTCTGCGAAAGTCTGGCCGGGGAGGAGATCGGCCGCATGAAGAGCTGGGGCATGCACCCGATCTCCAAGGCCGAGCATCTCATGTCGTCGCCGTCGCTGATGAACGACCTGCCACAGACCTTCATGGAGCCGATCCTGTTCAAGACGGCCTGCTCGCGCGGCACGCAGGCGCGTATGAGCACGGAATATGTGAGCCACGTCCAGGACGCGGACGGCGTGACCACAACCTGCCGCGACCGGCTGACGGGCAAGGACTTCACCGTCCGCTCGAAGTTCCTTGTCGGCGCGGATGGCGGCAATTCGCTGGTCGCCGACCATCTGGGCCTGCCGTTCGAGGGCAAGATGGGCGTCGGCGGCTCGATGAACATCCTGTTCCGCGCCGATCTTTCCAAGTATGTCGCGCACCGGCCGAGCGTCCTCTACTGGGTCATGCAGCCTGGCGCGGATGTCGGCGGCATCGGCATGGGGCTGGTCCGCATGGTGCGGCCGTGGAACGAGTGGCTCATCGTCTGGGGCTACGACATCAACCAGCCGCCGCCGGTCGTGACGCCGGAACTCGCGACCGACGTCGCGCGGCAGTTGGTCGGCGATCCCGAGCTCGAGATCGAGCTGCTCGGCGCCAACACCTGGACCGTGAACAACTGCTTCGCGACCGAGATGCAGAAGGGCCGCGTCTTCATCATGGGCGATGCCGCGCACCGGCATCCGCCCTCGAACGGGCTCGGCTCCAATACCTCGATCCAGGACGGCTTCAACCTCGCCTGGAAGCTCGCCAAGGTCGTCAAGGGGCAGGCGGGTCTCGGCCTTCTCGACAGCTATACGGTCGAACGGGCGCCGATCGCGCGCCAGATCGTGACCCGCGCCAACCAGTCGATCGGCGAATTCGGGCCGATCTTCGCGGCGCTCGGCATGGATGGCGGCGTCGACCACGTCAAGATCCAGAAGAACATGGAGGCGCGCTGCGACGCGACCGCCGCAGCGGAAGCACAGCGCGAAGCGCTTCGTCAGGCGATCGCCTTCAAGAAATACGAGTTCGATGCGCATGGCGTGGAGATGAACCAGCGCTATGCCTCGGATGCCGTGGTGACGGACGGCCAGCCTCAGCCGGCCTTCGAGAAAGACCGCGAACTTCACTATGCGCCGACGACCTGGCCCGGCGCGCGGCTACCGCATGTCTGGGTGTTCGAGCGCTCCGGCCGCAAGGTCTCGACGCTCGATCTCTGCGGCCATGGCGAGTTCACGATCCTGACCGGCATTGGCGGCGAGGCCTGGGTGAAGGCTGCCGAAGAGGTCGGCGCGGAATTCGGCCTACCGATCCGCACCCATGTGATCGGCCCGCGCCGGGCGGTCGAGGACCACACCGGCGACTGGGCCCGTGCGAGCGAAATCCGCGATGCCGGCTGTCTGCTTGTCCGCCCCGACCACCACGTCGCCTGGCGCTCGGAAGCACCTGCCGCTGACCCTGCGGCCGAGCTGCGCCGCGTACTCACATCCGTTCTCGCGCGCTGAGGAATCCCATGATTGACGAACACGAATACGGCTACTTCACCGAAGCCGACTCCGCCGAGGTCGTCGTGGCGCGCAACCGCAACGCCAAGGACGAACGCCTGAAGCAGGTGATGGAGGTCATCACCCGCAAGCTGCATGAGGCGGTCAAGGAGATCGAACCAACCCAGGAGGAATGGTTCGCCGCCATTATGTTCCTGACCCAGACAGGCCAGATCTGCAACGACTGGCGCCAGGAATACATCCTGCTGTCGGACGTGCTTGGCGTGTCGATGCTGGTTGATGCGATCAACAACCGGAAGCCTTCCGGCGCCTCGGAATCCACGGTTCTGGGCCCGTTCCATGTCGCCGACGCGCCGGAACTGCCGATGGGCTCCAACATCTGCCTCGACCAGAAGGGCGAGCCGATGTTCGTGCATGGCCGCATCCTCGATACTGAGGGCAAGCCGATCGCCGGCGCCAAGATCGACGTCTGGCAGGCGAATGACGAGGGCTTCTACGATGTGCAGCAACAGGGCATCCAGCCCGAGTTCAACCTGCGCGGCGTGTTCCGCACCGATGCCGGCGGGCGCTACTGGTTCCGCGGCGTGAAGCCGAAATACTACCCGATCCCGGATGACGGCCCTGTCGGCAAACTGCTGGGCGCGCTGGGGCGCCATCCCTACCGGCCAGCGCATCTCCACTACATCGTCGAGGCCGACGGGTTCGATGCGCTGACTACGCACATCTTCGATCCCGACGATCCCTACATCAATTCCGACGCCGTCTTCGGCGTGAAGGAAAGCCTGCTGGCCGAGTTCCGCAAGGTCGAGGATGCGGAGGCCGTCGCCGAGGTTGGCATCGAGGCGCCGTTCTACGACGTGGAATTCGACTTCGTGCTGTCGCGCAAGAAGGACTGATCGCGGCAGACGCCGGGCGGCGTCTGCGCTCAGGTCTCTATGGAACAAACGGGAGTAAACTGATGGCCGCGCTGGAGAAAATGTTCGATGTCAGGGGAAAGTCGGTGATCGTCACCGGCGGCGCCAGCGGCATCGGCCGGGCCTATGCCGAGATCATGGCCGAGCATGGCGCCAAGGTCTGCATCTTCGATATCGACGCGGAGGGCACGGAGCGGCTCGTCTCGGACATGACGGCCAGGGGTTGGGACGTCTGGTCCCAGATGGTGGATGTGAGCGATCGTCCGGCGATGGCCGCGGCCTTCGACGCGGTGGTGGCCAAGCAGGGCCGCATCGATACGGTCTTCGCCAATGCGGGCATCGATCCGGGTCCGGGCTTCAATACGGTGACGGGAGAGCGCTTTCCGGGCGGGGCGATCGAGAACATTCCCGACGAGCAGTGGGATCGCGGCATCGAGCTCAATTTGAACTCCGTCTACACGACGGTGAAAAACGCCGTCCGCCACATGAAGCCGAATGGCGGCGGCGAGATCATCGTCACGTCGTCGATCGCCTCCATGATCAACGAGAGCATCGTCGGCACGTCCTACATGCCGGCCAAGGCGGCGGTGAACCACTTCGTGCGCCACATGGCCATGGAACTCGGCGCCTATGGCATTCGGGTCAACGCGATCCTGCCGGGCCCGTTCATCACCAACATCGCCGGCGGAAGGCTGCGCAACAAGGCCGACCGCGCCGCCTTCGAGAGCCAGTCGCTGATCGGGCGCATCGGCGACATCGAGGACATCAAGGGCCTGGCGCTGTTGCTGGCGTCGCCTGCCGGTTCGTTCTTCACCGGCTCGCTGATCGTCATCGACGGCGGGTCTCTGACGCGCATGACCTGACGCTTCGACCTGAGGCCGGCTTCGTCGAGGAGGGCGGGGCCGGAGACACCTTATCAACGGGAGGGAACGACAATGACCTACTACAACAAGCTGGTGAAATCCGGGATCCGGCCGAGCCGCCGGACCATTCTGAAGGGCCTCGGCGCCAGCGTCGCGGCCAGCACGCTGGCCCTGCCGGGCTATGCGCGCGCCGCCACAGCCGGCACGATCAAACTCGGCTATCTGAGCCCGACGACCGGCCCTCTCGCTCTGTTCGGCGAGACGGATGGCTATACGCTGCAGAAGATCCGCGCGCTGCTCGGTGGGCAGCTGCAGGCCGCCAATGGCGACACCTACGCGATCGAGATTCTCGACCGCGACAGCCAGTCCAATCCGAACAAGGCGGCCGAGATCGCCGGCAACCTGATCCTCAATGACGAGATCCACCTGCTCGTCCCGGCTTCGACCACCGACACCATCCTGCCGGCGGCCGAGCAGGCCGAACTCTACGAGACGCCCTGCATCTCGTCCGGCGCGCCCTGGCAGGCGGTCGTCTTCCCGCGCGGCGGCGGCAAGCAGACCTTCGAGTGGACCAACCACTTCTTCTGGGGCCTCGACGAGGCTCTGAACACCTTCGTCGGTCTCTGGAACCAGCTCGAGACCAACAAGAAGGTCGGCATGCTGTTCCCGCAGAACATCGATGGCGAGACCTGGGGCAACGAGGAGTACGGTCTGCCGGCGCCGACCCGCAAGGCCGGCTACGAGGTCGTGGTCCCGGGTTATTTCCAGCCGCGGACCAATGATTTCTCGGCCCAGATCGCCGAGTTCAAGAAGAACAACTGCGAGATCATCGGCGGCATCACCTACCCCGACGATCTGAAGACCTTCGTCACCCAGTGCAACCAGCAGGGTTTCAAGCCGAAGGCGGTCACGGTGGCGGCGGCGCTGCTGTTCCCGGGCGGCGTGGAGGCGATGGGACCGCTCGGCAACGGCATGTCCTCTGAGGTCTGGTGGACGCCGGCCTTCCCGTTCAAGTCGTCGCTGACGGGTCAGGTAAGCCAGGACATCGCCACCCAGTGGGAGGCGGATACCAAGCGCCAGTGGACGCAGCCGCTCGGCTATTCGCACGCCCTGCTCGAAGTCGCGATCGATATCCTCAAGCGCTCGTCCAACCCGCTCGACCGCGAGGCCAACCGTGACGCGATGGCAGCGACCGACCTGCAGACGCTGGTCGGCCACATCAAGTTCGACGGTTCGCCGCACAAGAACATCTGCAAGACGCCGATCTTCGGCGGCCAGTGGGTGAAGGGCGAAAAGTGGCCCTACGACCTGAAGATCGTCGACAATACTGTCAATCAGCTCTTCGCGCCGCAGCAGAAGATCCAGTCGATCGTCTGGTGACATGAGACAGGACGCGGGGACAATGATGGACAGGGAAATCCTGCTGAAAGCGCGCGGTGTGTCGAAGTCCTTCGGCGCCGCCCGCGTCCTGCATGAGGTGAGTTTCGATGTGCGTCGGGGCGAGGTGCTCGGCATCCTCGGCCCGAACGGCGCCGGCAAGACGACGCTGTTCAACATGATCAGCGGCGATCTGAAGGTGTCGGGCGGCGAGATCCACCTCGGCGAGACCGCGCTTCGCGGCGAGCCGCCCTTCAAGCGCTGCCAGATGGGGATCGGGCGGACCTACCAGATCCCGCGACCTTACTCCGGCATGACCACCTTCGAGAACCTGCTGGTCGCCGCCGCTTTCGGCGGCGGCCGGTCGGAGAAGCAGAGCTATGCCTTCTGCGCCGACGTTCTGCGCGAATGCGAGCTTTACGACAAAGCCAACGTCTCGGCCGGGGCGCTGACGCTGCTCGATCGCAAGCGGCTGGAGCTGGCTCGCGCGCTCGCCTCCGATCCCAAGCTGCTGCTGCTGGACGAGATCGCCGGTGGGCTCACCGACGATGAATCGAAGGCGCTGGTGGCGCTGGTCCGCCGCATCCGGGATCGCGGCATCACCATCGTGTGGATCGAGCATGTGCTGCACGCGCTGATGGCGGTGGCCGACCGGCTGCTGGTGCTGAACTTCGGCGAGAAGATCGCGGAAGGACTGCCCGCCGAAGTGATCGCACTGCCCGAGGTCCAGCGTGTCTATATGGGGATCGAGGCATGACCGCCGTTCTTTCCACCCATGGGCTGATCGCCCGCTATGGGGATTTCCAGGCGCTATACGGCGTCGATACCGAATTGCATCCAGGAGAGGCGGTGGCGCTGATCGGCGCCAATGGCGCCGGCAAGTCCACCTTCCTGCGCTCGATCATGGGTCTGCTGCCGGTCGCGAAGGAGATGGTGCGGCTGGACGGCGAGCCTGTCGGCGGTACGGCGACCGACCGCATGGTGCAGAAGGGCATCGCCATCGTGCCGGAAGGCCGGCGGCTCTTCACCGGCATGTCGGTGGAAGACAATCTGCGCGTCGCCATCGACCAGGCCGCACGCATCGGCGCCAAGGGCGGCTGGACGCTGTCGCGCCTGCACAAGCTGTTTCCGATCCTCGCCGAGAAGGCGCGGTCGCAGGTCCAGAGCCTGTCGGGCGGCCAGCAGCAGATGGTTGCCATCGGTCGCGCGCTGCTCTGCCAGCCGCGCGTGCTGCTCTGCGACGAGATTAGCCTCGGCCTCGCGCCGAAGGTGATCCGCGAGATCTACGCGGCGCTGCCCGAGATCCGCGCCGCCGGCACGGCGATGATCGTGGTCGAGCAGGATGTGGGCTTGGCCCAGTCCGCCTCCGACCGCCTCTACTGCATGCTGGAGGGGCGCGTGACCCTGACCGGCAAATCCGGCGACGTCACGCGCGAACAGATCGGTAAAGCCTATTTTGGAGCGAGCCATGGAGTGGTTTGACGCATTGGTGCAGGGGATCCTGCTGGGCGGCATGTACGCCCAATATGCGCTCGGCATGGCGCTGATGTTCGGCGTGATGCGGATCGTTAACATCAGCCATGGCGACCTTGTCATCCTGCTGTCGTTGATCGGCATCTCGATGGCGACCGCCTGGGGCTTGGCGCCCGTTTCGGTGCTGATCATCCTGGTGCCGCTCGCCGTGCTGATGGGCTGGGTGCTGCAGAAGGCGGTGCTGAACCGCGTCGTCGGCAGCGACCCGCTGCCCTCGCTGATCGCGACCTTCGGCCTGTCGATCGCGCTGCAGAACCTGATGCTGCAGATCTGGTCGGCCAACAGCCGGTCGCTGCCCGGCCATGGCATCGAGAGCCAGTCGATCGAGATCGCGGGCGTCTATGTCGGCGTTCTGCCGCTGATCGTGCTGGCGGTCGCCACCGCCCTGACCTGGGGCCTCGATATCGTCCTGAAGCATACGCGCTTCGGCCGGGCGCTTCGGGCGGCTTCCGCCGATGTCGAGGCGGCGTCGATGACCGGCATCAACCCGCGCGCCGTCTATGCTCTGGCTACCGCGGTTGCGGTCGGCATTCTGGGCTTTGCCGCCGTGTTCCAGTCGCTGCGCTCGACCGTGGCGCCGGCCGATGGCCCCGCGCAGCTGATCTATGCCTTCGAGGCGGTGATCATCGGCGGCATGGGCGCCGTATGGGGCGCCTTCCTCGGCTCGATGGTCCTCGGAATCGCCCAGGCGATCGGCTTTCGCATCGATCCTGGCTTCGGCGTGCTCGCCGGGCATCTGGTCTTCCTGTTCGTGCTGGCGACGCGCCCGCAGGGCCTGTTCGGAAAGGCAACGACATGAGCGCAGTTTCCTACGCCGCAACTGCCGTGCCCGAGGTGCAGGTCCAGCGCCAGACCCCGTCCGGCCGGATCGCCATGACGCTGGCGCTGGCTGGCATCGTCGCCGTGGCCGTGATGCCCTGGTGGGCCTCCACCGGCACGATCCGCTCGATCCTGGTGCTCTGCTGCTACATCGCCGTCGCGCAGATGTGGAACCTGCTCGCCGGCTATGCCGGGCTGGTCTCTGTCGGCCAGCAAGCCTTCATGGGAGCGGCGGGCTACGCGCTGTTCGTGCTGGCGCAGACCTTTGGCATCAATCCTTTCCTGGCGGTGTTCCTGTCGCTGCTGGTGCCGGCGGTGCTCGCCGTGCCGCTCTACCTGCTGCTGCACCGCCTCGACGGGCCGTATTTCTCGATCGGCACGTGGGTCGTGGCCGAGGTATTCCGGCTGGTCTGCTCCAACCTGCCGATCGTCAATGCCGGCGCCGGCATGTCGCTGCGCGTGATGAAGGACTATTCGGCCTTCGAGCGGAATGTCGCCATGTCGTGGCTCTGCGCCGGCATGCTCCTGCTTACCGTCGGAGGAAGCTATTGGCTGCTGCGCTCGCGCTACGGCCTCGCACTGATCGCCATGCGCGACAACCCGGTCGCCGCCGCCAGCCAGGGCGTCAATGTCGCCAAGCTTCGCTTCCTCATCTACGTCGCCTCGGCGGTCGGCTGCGGTCTCGCCGGCGCGATCTACTTCATGGCGCAACTGCGCATCACGCCCGGCTCGGCCTTCGACCCGATGTGGGCGAATGTCGCGATCTTCATCGTCATGGTCGGCGGCATCGGCTCGATCGAGGGCGTGCTGATCGGCGCGCTGATCTTCTTCATCGCCGACCGCTGGTTTGGGGCCTATGGCGCCACCTACTTCGTCGTCCTCGGC
Organism: Kaistia defluvii; assembly: GCF_026343955.1. Lineage (GTDB taxonomy): Bacteria > Pseudomonadota > Alphaproteobacteria > Rhizobiales > Kaistiaceae > Kaistia > Kaistia defluvii. The sequence continues at coordinate 345,224 of NZ_JAPKNI010000005.1, read as the reverse complement.
CTGATGACCCTGTTGGTCGCGCTTTATGCCCGCACCGGCATCTGGGGCCTGATCTCGAAACGATGGGATGCGCCGTGGTTCCCGATCCGGCGAAAGCTCGTCGATCCAAACCGGCCATAGGGGGATCCTATGAAAGCAGCCATCTTCGATACGGTCGGCGCGCCGCTGCGCATCGGCGCGGTGCCCGATCCGACCCCGGGCCCGGACGAGGTCGTTCTGCGCGTCGCCGCCTGCGGCATCTGCGGCAGCGACCTGCACATCACCGAGGATCCGGTGCCCTTCGGCATCGGCGCGGGCTTCGTGCTGGGCCATGAATTCGCCGGCGATATCGTCGCCCTGGGATCGGAGGTCAGCCATCTCCGTATCGGCGACCGGGTCGCGGTCGTGCCGATGCGCGGCTGCGGTCATTGCGAGGCCTGCCGGCGCGGTGATCCCGCCCGTTGCGCGGAGATGGTGCTGATCGGCGGCGGCTATGCCGAATATGCGACCGTCGCGGCGCGCCAGTGCCACATCCTGCCGGATGACGTGCCGCTCGAGGATGGCGCGCTGGCCGAGCCGCTGTCGGTGGCGCTGCATTGCATCGTGCGTTCGGGCATGAAGCCCGGCGACCGGGTCGCCATTCTGGGCGCCGGCCCGATCGGGCTGCTCGTTGCCTTCTGGGCACGGCGGATGGGCGCGTCGCGCGTCGTCGTGGCTGACATCCACGACCACCAGCGCGAACGGGCGCTGACGTTGGGCGCGACGGACTTTGTCCTCTCGGGCGACAAACTATCCGAAAATCTTGCAGATGCATGCGGCGGCGCGCCGGACATCGTCTTCGAATGCGTTGGCAAACGGGGCCTGCTCGGTGCTGCCGTCGCGGCGGTGCGGCTGCAGGGCACGGTGGTGGGCGTCGGCCTCTGCATCGGCGGCGACGAATGGGATCCGTTCGTGGCGCTCAGCAAGGAAGTGAACCTGCTTTTCTCGGTGTTCTTTCACCAGAGCAACGAATTCAGGGTCGCGCTCGACGCGCTGCGCGGCGGACCGTTCGCACCGCAGGCGCTGATCACCGACCGCATCGATCTGTCGCCGGTTCCGCAGATCTTCGAGAGCCTTCGGCGCCGCACCACGCAATGCAAGGTGCTGATTCAGCCGGAACTTGTTTAGGGGAGGAGTATCCATGGCCGTAGAATTTGAAACGCTCGAATATGATGTCGGCGGCACGAGGACGGTGGTGAAGGCCATCGGCCAGGGTAAGCCGGTGCTGTTCCTGCACGGCGCCTCGACGCTGGAAGGCTTTGATTTCGCGGAAGGGCTTGCCGACCGCTTCCGCGTGCTTTGCGCCAGCCATCCGGGCTTCGGCTATTCGGACGCTGCGCCGCATGTGAGCGGCATGTCCGACATGGTCGTCCACTATCTCGACCTGCTCGACGCAATGGATCTTGCGGAAAAGCCGCATCTCGTCGGCTTCTCCATGGGCGGCTGGATGGCGACCGAACTCGCTGGCGTGGCGCGCGAGCGCTTCGACAGAGTCGTGCTGGTCGCGCCCGCCGGTCTCAACGATCCCGAGCATCCCGCCACGAATCTCGGCGCGCTCGCGCCGCAGGACCTGCCTGGCTATCTGGCGCACGACGTGTCGGTGGCGCTGCGTTACTTCCCGGACGGCTCGGACGCCGCCTTCGCGGAAGCTTTCGGCGCCGACCGGGCTCGCGAGGGCGAGACGCTTGGCCGGCTGCTCGCGCCCTTCGGCATGGGGCACCCGAACCTTCGCCGCTTCCTGGGGCGGATCAACAATCCGGCGCTGGTCGTCTGGGGCGAGCAGGATCGCCTGCTGCCAGCAAGCCAGGCTCCGCTCTTCGTCGAGGCTCTGCCCGACGCGCGCCTGATCCTGGTGGAGGACGCCGGTCACTTCGTCCTGCAGGAGAAGCCCGGGACCGTGACGCAGATCGGCGATTTCCTCGCCGGCTAAATCGAATTCAAAGTGGAGGAAAGATTCATGAACAAGCCCATCAAGCACAGTTCCTGGGGCACGACCGTCGATTATCGCGACCTCTTGAAGAAGATCGCGGAAATTGGTCCGATCCTGGAGGCCAATGCCGACGCCGACGAGAAGAACGGCGAACTGACCCAGGAGACCTTCGAGGCGCTGAAGCCGCTTCGCATGTCCCATATCTTTGCCGCCGAAAGCCTGGGAGGCGCGCAGTTGCCGCCGACGCAGGGCCTCGAACTGCTGGAGGCCATCACCTGGCATTCGGGTTCCGCCGGCTGGGTCTCGATGGTGCATTGCTGCATCGGCGCGATGTCGGCGGCCTTCCTGCCGGACAGCGCGGTCGAGCGCCTGTTCGCGCCCGGCACCGACAACCGCTTCTCGGGGCAGGGCGCGCCGCTGGGCATGTTGAAGAAGGTCGAGGGCGGGTATCGGCTGACCGGCAAGTGGAGCTATGGCAGCGGCTTCAGCCATGCCACCTATTCGCACAGCGCCTGCTTCGTCGATGACGGCACCGGAAAGCCCGCCAAGGACGAGAACGGCAATGTCATCGTCATGTGCGCCCATGCCCCGATCTCCGAGCACAAGCAACTCGGCAACTGGGACGTCCTGGGTCTGGGTGGCACCGGCAGCATCGACTACGCGGCCGAGGACGTGTTCATCGCCGACGACCTGCTGTTCCCGATCCTGACCGCGCCGCCGCTGCGCCAGAAGGAGTTCTTCAGCCTGGGCGTCGTCGGCCTCGCGGCCATCGGCCATACCGGCTGGGCGCTCGGCACCGGAAGGCGGATGCTGGACGAGATCGCCAAGTTCGCCCGCGCCAAGTCGGGCCGGGCAGGGCTGATCGGCGAGAGCGAGAAGTTCTGGTACGATTACGGCCGTGCCGAGGCCCGCTATCGCGCCGCCCGCGCCTTCGTCTTCGAGGTCTGGCGCGACATCGAGGCGACGGTCGAGGCCGGCGAGAGCGTCTCGACCCGGCAGATCAGCCTGGTCCATCTGGCCAAGTCGGAAATCCACGAAGTCGGCGTCGATGTCTGCAATTTCGCCTATCGGGCGGGCGGCGGCGCATCGCTGCGCGCCGGCGTCATCCAGCGAACCTTCCGCGAGATGATGGTGGCGGCCAACCATTTCACGATCGCCCCGTCGGTCGTGACCTCGGCCGGCCGCAATATCGGCGGAAGCTGGACCGATCGGGTCTGGCAGTTCTACGACCTGATCGAAAAGAAGTAGTTCGCAGGGCCGGGCGGTTCGACCGCCCGGCTCCCTATCCCATGCTGCGAGAAAGAGCCGTCGATGAGCCTGCACCCGATGACCCAAGCGTTCCGCGAGGCGTTTCGCCGACATCCGGCCGGCGTCGCCGTGATCACGGCCGATCCCGGCGACCGCCCCGTCGCCATGACCGTGTCGTCGCTGATCTCGGTCAGCGCCGCGCCGCCTGTCGTCGCCTTCTCGCTTTCGATGAAATCCGGTTCTTCGGAACCGCTGCTGCGGGCGGAGACGATGGTGATCCACCTGCTGCGCTACACCGATATCGATCTGGCGCAGCTCTGCGCCTCGAGCGGGGCCGATCGGTTTCCAGCCGGCGGACCTTGGGAGCGACTTCCGACCGGAGAGCCGCGCTATACCGGCGTTACCACCTGGTTCCGCGCCCGCCGGCTCGGCGTCCTGCCGATCGAGGGCGCCACGCTGGTGGCCGCCGAGCTGCTGGAGGGCGAGGCGCATCCCGAGGACACCGCACCGGAGGACCATTCGCTGGTCTATCTCGACCGCCGCTGGCACCGCCTGCACAAGGAACTCGGCGGCGGCATGTTCGACCTCGTGGATTCCTCCCGCTTCCTGTAGGCGGCCGAACTCATGATCCCTTTGTTTGCGCCGGCGGTTGCCGTTCCGGCGCATGAGGACTTCTGATGGATAAGACAGTCGCAGACCTCGCCACCGCCGTGGCGGGAATCGAGGATGGTATGACCGTGATGATCGGCGGCTTCGGCGGGGCCGGCTCGCCGATCGAGCTGATCCATGCGCTGATCGATCGCTTCCTTGCGACGGGGCACCCGACGGGCCTGACGATCATCAACAACAATGCCGGCAACGGCCATGTCGGCCTCGCCGCCCTGATCGAGGCGGGGATGGTGAAGAAGCTCGTCTGCTCCTTCCCGCGATCGGCCGATCCGGTGGTGTTCACCGACCTCTATCTGGCGGGCAAAATCGAACTGGAGCTGGTGCCGCAGGGCACGCTGGCCGAGCGCATCCGCGCCGGCGGCGCCGGCATTCCGGCCTTCTATACGCCCACCTCCTATGGCACCGATCTCGCCAGGGGCAAGCCGGTCGCGGAGTTCGACGGGCGGCCCTATGTGCAGGAGCGCTGGCTGAAGGCCGATGTGGCGCTGGTGAAGGCCGAGACCGCCGACACCCAGGGCAATCTCACCTACCGCGCCGCCGCGCGGAACTTCAATCCGCTGATGTGCATGGCCGCCGCCGAAACCGTCGTGCAGGCAAGGCGCGTCGTTCCGGCCGGCGGCATCGAGCCGGAGGTTGTCATCACGCCCGGCATCTTCGTCCAGAAGGTCGTCGAGGTCGCGGATCCGCAGCAGGAAGAAGACCTGAATCGCGCGAACGCCGTCTATCCGGGAGTTGCCTGACATGGCCGCGAAGCTCACCAACAACCAGATTGCCTGGCGCGCCGCGCAGGACATTCACGACGGCGCCTATGTCAATCTCGGCATCGGCTTTCCGGAGAAGGTGGCGCAGTACCAGCCGCCTGGCCGCGAGGCGATCTTCCACACCGAGAACGGCATCCTCAACTTCGGCGAGGCGCCGCCCAGCGGCGAGGAAGACTGGGACCTGATCAATGCCGGTAAGCGGGCCGTCACTCTCAAGCCGGGCTCGGCGTTCTTTCACCATGCCGACAGCTTCGCCATGGTGCGCGGCGGCCATCTCGATGTGGCGATCCTCGGCGCCTATGAAGTTGCGGAAAACGGCGATCTCGCCAACTGGTCGACGGGGCCGAAGGGCGTGCCAGCGGTGGGCGGGGCGATGGATCTGGTGCATGGCGCCAAGCGCGTGGCCGTGATCACCGACCACGTCACCAAGGACGGCAAGCCGAAGCTGCTCCAGCGCTGCTCGCTGCCGCTGACCGGCGTCGGCTGCGTCACCCGGGTCTACACCTCTCTGGCTGTGATCGACATCGAGGGAGGGCGCTTCGTCCTGCGCGAGAAGCTAGCGGTCTTGTCCCTTGACGAATTGCAGGCCGTGACCGGCGCTGAATTGCACGTAGCCAGCCCTGTCGCCGATCTGATTGTTCCGGAGCTTTGAGATGACCGACGTCTTCATCTGCGATTATATCCGCACCCCGATCGGCCGCTTCGGCGGCGCGCTGTCCCCGGTCCGGGCCGACGATCTCGGCGCCATTCCGCTCCGGGCGCTGATGGCGCGAAACGCAGGCGTGGACTGGGAGGCCGTCGACGACGTCATCTTCGGCTGCGCCAACCAGGCCGGCGAGGACAATCGTAACGTCGCGCGCATGTCGTCGCTTCTGGCGGGGATGCCGGTCGGCGTTTCCGGGACGACGATCAACCGCCTGTGCGGCTCCGGCATGGATGCGGTCATCACGGCTGCCCGCGCCATCAAGGCAGGCGAGGCGGAACTGATGATCGCGGGCGGCGTCGAAAGCATGTCGCGCGCGCCCTTCGTCATGCCCAAGGCCGAGACCGCCTTTTCGCGCAATGCCGAGATCCATGACACGACCATCGGCTGGCGCTTCGTCAACCCGCTGATGAAGGCGCAATACGGCGTCGATTCCATGCCGGAGACGGGCGAGAATGTCGCCGAGGACTTCTCCGTCTCGCGCGAGGAGCAGGACCGGTTCGCGCTGGCCAGCCAGGCCAAGGCGGCGGCGGCGCAGGCGAATGGCCGGTTGGCGCGCGAGATCACGCCCGTCACCATCCCGCAGCGCAAGGGCGACCCTGTAATCGTCGACCGGGACGAGCATCCGCGCGCCACGACCTTGGAGGCACTGGCCAAGCTGCCGACGCCGTTCCGCAAGGGCGGTACGGTGACGGCCGGCAACGCCTCCGGCGTCAATGACGGCGCTGCCGCGCTGATCCTCGCTTCGGCGGCGGCGGCGAAGAAATACGGCCTGACGCCGATCGCTCGCGTGCTTGGCGGCGCGGCGGCTGGCGTGCCGCCCCGGATCATGGGCATCGGCCCGGCGCCGGCATCCAAGAAGCTGATGGCGCGGCTCGGGCTGAAAGCCTCCGATTTCGACGTGATCGAGTTGAACGAGGCGTTCGCCTCGCAGGGCCTCGCCACCTTGCGCGATCTCGGCATCGCCGATGACGACGGGCGGGTGAACATGCATGGCGGCGCGATCGCGCTCGGCCATCCGCTCGGCATGTCCGGAGCGCGGATCACCGGCACGGCCGCGCTGGAACTGAGCCTCAACGGTGGCCGCCGTTCGCTCTCGACCATGTGCATCGGCGTTGGCCAGGGCATCGCCGTCGCGCTTGAGCGGGTATAGTCAGCCAGCGCGACCCGACCGAGGAGGTCGGGCCGCGCTGTCGCCTTAACGCTGGGAATCCTGCCGGATCATTTCGGCGGCCTTTTCGGCGATCATGATCACCGGCGAATTGGTGTTGCCGGAGACGATGTTCGGCATGATCGAGGCGTCGACGACGCGCAGGCCGTCGAGACCATGCACCCGAAGCCGGTCGTCGACCACGGCCATGTCATCCCGGCCCATCCTGCAGGTGCCGACCGGATGGAAGATCGTCGTCGCGATGTCGCCGACCTTGCGCACCAGATCGCTTTCCTCGACGAATTCGGGCCCCGGCAGCATTTCCTGCGGCGCGAAGCCGGCGATGGCGCGGGTTCGCATCAGGCGTCGCGCATGCTCGATCGAGGCCACGGCGACCTGTCGATCCCTTTCCGTCGAGAGATAGTTCGGCCGGATCTTCGCAGCCTCGCGCGGGTCGGACGATGCCATATGCACCGTGCCGCAGCTTTCGGGGCGCAGATTGCAGACGGAGACCGTTACGGCCGGGAACTTGTGCAGCGGCTCGCCGAGCCGATCCGTGCTCAGCGGCTGGACGTGATATTCGAGATCCGGTGTCTCCAGGCGAGGGTCGCTTTTGGCGAAGATGCCAAGCTGGCTCGGTGCCATCGACAGCGGTCCGCTGCGCCTCAGCGCATATTCGAGGCCCATCGCGGCGCGTGTGGCGAGGTTGTGGTAGCGCTGGTTGAGCGTTGCCGCGCCGCTCACCTTGAACACGGTGCGGATCTGGAGATGGTCCTGCAGGTTCTCGCCGACGCCGTTGAGCGCGTGCCGGACCGGGATGCCGAGGTCGGAGAGCAGATCCGGCCGGCCGACGCCGGAGAGTTCCAGGATCTTGGGCGAGTTGATCGCGCCGGCGGCGAGGATCGTCTGGCCTGCCTTCACCTGATGTAGACGCCCGTCCTTGCGGAAGACGAGCCCGGTGACGCGACCGCCGTCAAAGGTCAGCCGTTCGGTCTCGGCTCCGGTTATGACGCGCAGGTTCTGCCGGTTCTCGATACCGCGCAGGAAGGCCTTCGACGTGTTCCAGCGCACGCCGTTCTTCTGGTTCACCTCGAAATAGCCCGAGCCTTCATTGGTGCCGGTGTTGAAATCGTCGGTGCGCGGGATGCCGAGTTCCTCGGCCGCGTCGCGAAACGCGTCGAGGATCGGCCAGGACAGGCGTTGCTTCTCCACCCGCCACTCGCCGCTTCCGCCATGCAGCGCATTTTCGCCGCCATGATGGGCTTCCGATTTCAGGAAGTAGGGCAGCACGTCGTCCCAGCCCCAGCCGGCATTTCCCGCCTGCCGCCAGCCGTCATAGTCGGCCGCCTGGCCGCGCATGTAGATCATGCCGTTGATCGAGGAGCAGCCGCCGAGAACTTTTCCGCGGGGATAGTTCAGGCTGCGGCCATTGAGGCCCGGTTCCGGCTCCGTCTTCATCATCCAGTCGGTGCGCGGATTGCCCATGCAGAAGAGATAGCCGATCGGGATGTTGACCCAGTGGTAGCGGTCGCTGCCGCCGGCTTCGAGCAGGAGCACCCGGTTGCGCGGATCGGCGGAGAGCCGGTTGGCGAGCACGCAGCCCGCCGAACCCGCGCCGACGATCACATAGTCGTATTCACCAAGGGAAGAAGACGGTTCTGTCAATTCTGCGCCTGCCCAGCGGCGACGCGCTGCCAAATCGGTGTCATCGCCTGATTGATCTCACCATAGACGCTATAGCGTCGTTCGTAAGCCGGAGAAATAGCGTTGTCGGGCAGGTAGTTGCGGGCGGCGGCTGTCATGGCGGCCGCGCCCTCGCCAAAGTCGGCAAAGGCGCCGGTTCCCACACCTGCGGCGATCGCCGCGCCCAGGGCGCCGGTCTCGCGGCTGCGCGCTACCGTGACGGGAACGCCCAGCACATCGGCGAAGATCTGCGGCCAGACCGGGCTGCGGGAGCCGCCGCCGGAGAGAACGACTTCATCGATCCGCGCGCCCGCGCCGCGCAGCCTTTCGACATGCCGCCTGTGTTCGAAGGCGACGCCTTCGAACAGCGCGCGCAGCAGGTGGGCGCGGGTGTGCCAGCCGGCAATGCCATAGAAACCGGCGCGGGCGCTGCCGCTCTGCTGGGAGCCATAGAGGAACGGGTGGTAGATCGGCACATCGCCATCCGGATCGATGGAGGCGACCATCTCGCTGCAAAGCTCGAAGGGCGACGTGTCGCCCGCCGCCCCTCCGTGATCGAGGAATTCGCGCACGATCCATTCGAGATTGGCGGCCGAGGTCGCGCTCGCCTCGATCGCCAGATAGCGGACCGGATCGAAGGTCGAGACCATGAAGATCGACGGGTCGCGGATCGGCTCGTCCGTGATCACCTGGTTGATGCTCCAGGTCCCGGCAATGACCGAGGCGGCGCCGGTATGGGTCACGCCCGAACCGACGGCGCTCGCCACCACGTCGAACAGCCCGGCGACGACGGGCGTGCCGGCGCGGAGGCCGGTGAGGGCGGCAACGTCATCCGTGATCCGGCCGGCGATCTCGGCTGATTCCAGCACAGGCGGCAGCAGTCTCATGCAGTCTTCCAGCCCATAGGCGGCCATCAGTTCCGCCTCGTAGCGCCTGTCCGGCATCCGCAGCAGGCCGCAGCCCGACATGTCGGACGTATCGGTCGAGCGCGCTCCGGTCAGGCGGTTGACGACGAAATCCTTGCACAGGAAGACCGTCCCGACCCTGGCGAACAGGTCCGGCGCATGGCGCTTCAGCCAGGTGAGCAGGGTCGGGGTCTGCGCCGCCCAGGGCATTTGCAGGCAGTGCGCATAGGCGCGGACGCCGACATCCTGCTTCGCCCAGTCCGCCACGACGCCGACGGCGCGGGTGTCGAGCGACTGGATGCCGATCAGGGGAACACCGTCGTGGTCGAGCGCATAGAGGCCGTTGCCATGCCCGGCGCAGCCGATGGCGATGATCTCGCCGGCGTCGATGCCCGCCTGCTCGGTGCACTGGCGGATGACCGCGACGGCATTGCGCCAAAGCTCGTTCAGGTCGCGCTCGACATGGCCGGGCTTCGGCATGGAGGAGTGGCCATCCCGCGCCGCGAGCGCCAGTTCGCGGCCGGTCTTGTCGAAGATGATCGCCTTGATGACGGTATTGCCGGCATCAAGTCCGAGAATGTATTCGCCCATGGGTTCCCCTCCCGAAACCGAAGCCTCTATGCGTTCTGATAGAGTTCCCAGGCCGTCGCGCCGTCCGCGTCGTCGTGGATGATCGCCATCAGGCCACGCACCACCGCCCGCGGATTGGCATGCTGATAGATGTTGCGGCCATAGACCATGCCGAGCGCGCCCTGCGCCATCAGGGCTGCCGACTTGTCGAACACGGCGCGCAGGTCCTCCCTGCCACCACCGCGCACCAGCACCGGGCAACGCGCCGCCTCGACGACGCGGTGGAAGTCCTCGGGGTTGGTGGTGGGATCCGCTTTGACGATGTCGGCGCCCATCTCGCGGGCGAGGCGCGTCAGCGTCACGATCTTCTCGGCATCGCCATCGACCATGTAGCCGCCATTCTGGTCGACCGGCAGCATGGCGAGCGGTTCGATCATCAGTGGCATGCCGTATCTGTCGCAATCGGCGCGGACACGGGCGATGTTCTGGACGCATTGCCGGAACAGGTCGGGCTCGTCGGGCAGCATGAACAGGTTGACCACGGCGCAGGCGGCGTCCATCTCGATCGCGCCGATCAGCGGGTCGGTTTCGTTCTGCAGCACCGCCCACATCGCGCGGTGGCGGATACGATTGTAGGGATTGCCCATGTCGATGCGCATCACCAGCGCCGGCTTGTCCTTGCCGGGAACGGACTGCAGCAGGTCGGCCTGGCCGTAGTTCATCTGGATCGCGTCGGGCCCGGCCGCGACAAGCTGGGCGACGACACCCTCCATGTCTTCGAGACCGGCGAGGAAACTCGGCTCGTTGCAGACGCCGTGATCGATGGCGACGTCGAGACAACGCCCGCCGCCGAAGAGGCGGTTCATGCGGGCTTTCTGGTTCAGGCGCATAGGGCGCTCCTTTTGTCGTTCGTGTGGGCGCAATCGGGAAAATGGACGCCGTGCTGGCTGGCGAGCAGCCCGAGGAAGGCGGCGCGCTCGCCGGCGGACCGTTCCGCATCCCAGCCCTTTTGACCGGCGAGGATGGCGAGCCCGGCGTCGATGAGAGCGGGCGTGAGGCCGCCCGATATGGCGATGGTGGTGCGGCGGAGAAACAGATCGGCGAGGGTTTCGACCTGCTCGCGCTCGACGATTGCGGCGATCTCTCTGGCCGAATAGTCCGAGCCCGGCAGCATCTCGACGGGATCCTTGGCGATGTCAGCAGCTAGCGCTTCGGCAGACGTGCCATAACGCTCGAAGAGGTGTTGCGCGTAATCGGGGCTGAGCCCGTGCTCGCGCGCAAGCCCGGCGATCCATGCGGCCGGGTTCGCCGGAAAGGCACGGCCGCCGCCGATGGCGAGGGTCTCGGTTCCGATCTTGCGGGAAAGACCGAGCCGCTCGAGCGCCATGTCGGCCGCCAAGGCGCCGAAAGAGCGGAAGGTGGTCCACTTGCCGCCGATCATGCAGAGTGTCGCTGGCAGTGCGTCGGTCGCCTCGACGAACTCGCAGAAATGGTCGCGCGGGATGCGGCCGGTGAAGCTGTCCTTGCTGGCGGGCAGGGGGCGGACACCGGAGAACTGGAAGACGATCTCGTCGTCGGCAACCGGGATCGACGGGAAGACGAAGGAAAGCGACTGCAGGATGTAGCGGCGCTCGTCATCCTCGCAGCGAACGGTGTCGGGATCGTCGACGCGGATGTCAGTCGAGCCGATCAGCACCTTGCCGAGATAGGGGAACAGGATGCAGATGCGTCCGTCCTCGTTCTCGTAATAGACCATGTGGCCATCCAACGCCTGATAGAGCGCCGGGTTGTCGACGATCAGGTGCGAACCTTTGGTGCCGCCCATCATGCGCGGCGCCGGGGCGCCGATCGCCTGGTTGGTCAGGTCGATCCAGCCGCCGGTCGCGTTGATCACGAGCTTCGGCCGGATCGGCAGGCTTTCTCCGGTGCGCGTATCGGTGAGCACGAGGCCGGAGGCGTTGGACGCTATCGTCGCATAGTTTAGGGCACGGGCCGAGGGAGCGGCCGCAAACGTGTCGAGCAACATCTCCAGCCCGAGCCGTTCCGGCCGGCTGACCCATGCGTCGTAATAGGTGGCGGAACTGCGGATCGTCGGATTGATCGCTGGCCAGGTTTTCAAGGTCTCGGCCCGGCCGCGAAACCGGTGTGCCGGCATCAGCCGTCGCGACGCGGTGAAGCGGTCATAGAGCGTCAGACCGGCCTTGATGACGAAGGCGCCGCGGCGGCTCGGCCGGCGGGTCAGGCCGAGAAAGCGGACCGCTCCATTTGCGATGCCGGAGAAGATGTCGAAGATCGGCACGGTCGTCGGCAGTGGCGCCACGTAGTGCGGCGCGTTCTGCAGCAGCCGGTCGCGCTCGACGAGCGACTCGCGCACCAGCTTGAACTCGCCATTTTCCAGATAGCGCAGGCCGCCATGCACCATGCGCGAGAGGGCGGCGCTGGCGCCGCTGCAATAGTCGCCCTTTTCCGCCAGCACGACATCGACGCCCTGCAGCGCGAGTTCGCGGAAAACGCTGATGCCGTTAATGCCGCCGCCGATGACGAGCACGGCAACATCCGGCCGACCGCGCAGGGCGGCAAGGGTTTCGGTGCGGTTCATCGGGTTTCTGCTTTCTCGCTCACGCATCCATGGCCACGAGATGCGTCGCAAGCGCCGCATCGAGGGTGGCGAGATCCTCGGCATCGAGGCGGATTTCGCCGGCCCGCGCATTCTCGATCGCCTGCTCGGGATTGCGCGCGCCGCAAAGCGCGAAGGTGATGCCGGGCTGGGCCAGCGTCCAGGCGATCATGATCTGCGCCATGGACGCGCCGTGCTTCGCGATGATCGGGGCGATGGCCGTCTTCAGCCGCGCGATCTTCTCTCGGTTGGCCGGAGAGAAGCGCGGATTGCCGAGGCGCTGGTCGTCGCCGGTGAATTCGCGCGAGGGATCGATCGATCCGGTCAGCAGGCCGAGCGCCAGCGACGAATAGCTGAGCGTTGCGATATCGTTGCGCATGGCGATCGGGAGGAGGGTACTCTCGATCTCGCGGTCCAAAGCCGAATAGCGCTCCTGGATCGCGTCGAGCCCTCCGGCGGCGACGTATTGGTTCAAATCGTCGAGGCTCAGATTGGAAGCGCCGATCGCGCGGATCTTGCCCTGCGCCTTCAGCTTCTGCAGCGCGGCCATCGTCTCGGCGATCGGCGTGGTCGGGTCCTGCCAGTGCGTGATGTAGAGGTCGATATGGTCGGTCCCGAGCCGCTTCAGGCTCTGCTCCACCTCATAGGCGATGCCATCAGCGCCGAGATAGCGGTGGACCGGGATGCCGTCCTGGTCGAAGAAAGGGTTGCCCTTGCCGGAGTGCCAGTTGAGCCCGCATTTGGTTGATATCACCACCTTGTCTCGCTTGCCGCGGATCGCCTTGCCGACGATCTCCTCGCTGCGGCCGAGGCCGTAGGCCGGCGCCGTGTCGATCAGGCTGATGCCGGCCTCGATCGAGGCTTCGATGGCGCGGATCGAGGCGGCGTCATCCGTGCCGCCCCACATCCAGCCGCCAATGGCCCAGGTGCCGAGGCCGACAGCCGAGGCGGAGATGCCGGACTTGCCGATGGGGCGCTGGATTGGCTGCGGGCTCATGCTGCTTCCTTCTGGGCGAGGTCCAGGATCTGGAGCCCGGTCGTTTCGTCCGTGACGATGGTGTCGAGGTGATTGCCGCGCATGGCGCTCAGCACCGGCGCGATCTTGCTGGCGCCGCTGGCGATGCCGATCGAGCGGGGAATGGTGGCGAATTCGTCGAGGGTCAGCGACACCAGCGAGCGGTTCGGCGTGTAGTCGCACAGCTGGCCGTCGCGACCGATGAGATGGGCGAGCAGTTCGCCCGTCGCGCCCGATTCCTCGATGGCGCGGCGATCGGCGACGGAGAAGGGATGCAGGTCGTAATAGCTGGAGTCATCGCTGAGGATCGAGCCAATGCCGATCACCGCCACATCCGCCTCGCGCGCCCGGCGGAACACGTCGCCGACGGAGCGCACGCTCATCAGCATCTCACGCTGTTCCGGCGAGTCCGCGAAGAGCGGCGCGTGGATCTGGTAGGCGCGGCCGCCGAGCTTGTCGGCCATCAGCGAGGCGACATGGTTGACGTCGGTATAGTGCTTGCCCTGGACGAGCCCGGTCGCCGGGATGACCTCGACATCGTAGCGGCGGCTTGGCTGCAGCCCCGCCACCAGGGCGCTGACGCCCTTGCCGCCCGAAATCGAAATGGTGTCGCCATCCTTGATCGTGTCGAGCAGCAGCCGCGCCGCCGCCTCGCCGACCCGCTGCAGGGCCGTGCGCGGATTGTCGGAGACGGAGGGCACCACCACCGCGCGCTCGATGCCGCCAAGTTCGACCAGTCGCGCCTCGATCTCGACGAGATGGTCGATCGGCGACTTGATCTTGATCTCGACGAGGCCAAGCTGGTGGCCGCGCTTGATCAGCCGGTTGACCGTCGCGTGCGAAAGGCCGAGTTCCCGGGCGATCTCCGCCTGGGTCTTGCCCTCGATGTAGTGCAGGACGAGGGCCTGGTGCATCTGCCGGGCAGCCTGGAGGTCGTCGCGTGGAGTGATGGGGGCCATGATCTTGCTTCGGTGCGCTGGAGGCTCAGGACTTCCTGCGATGCAGGAAGTGGTCGATGGAGACGGCAGCGAGCAGAATGCAACCCTTGATCATCTCCTGCCAATAGACGGAGACGTCGAGCAGGATGAGCGAGCTGGTGACGACCGAAAGCAGCGCCATGCCGAGGATCGCCCCGAAGATGGTGCCGGAGCCGCCATTGAGCGAGGCGCCGCCGATCACCGCCGCGGCGATGATGTTCAGTTCCATGCCCGCGCCGAAGGTCGGCGTGGCGGCCCCGAAACGGGCCATGTAGATGACGCCCGCGAAGCCGGCCAGGGCGGAGCACAGCACCGTCACCCAGAACTTCACCTGGTTGGTATTGATGCCGGAGAACTGCGCCGCCTTCTGGTTGGAGCCGGTATAGAAGACCTTGCGGAAGGCGGTGGCGCGACGCAGCAGGAAGTCGAAGACGGCGACGACGACGAGGAAGATCAGGATCACATAGGGGATGTTGTGAAAGCTGCCCTGGCCGATCGCCTTGAACGAGGGCGGCAGCGAGAACAGCGACAGCGGCGTTCCCTTGGTGATGATCAGGCAGAGGCCGCGCACGATCACCATCGCCGCGAGTGACGTGATGAAATGGTTGAGCCCGACCACCGTGACGAAGAAGCCCATGATGGCGCCGATCAGCGCGCTGGCGGCGATACCGGCCAGGCTCGCCGTCCAGGGATCGAGCCCGGCCAGGAACAGCGCACCGGAAATCACCATGGAGAAGCAGACCACCGAGCCGACCGAGAGGTCGATGCCGCCAACGATCAGGAGGATCGTCATGCCGACGACGACGATGCCCTCGATCGAGAAGCTCATCATCATGGCGCGAAGGTTGCCCCAGGTGAGGAAGTGGGGCGAGGCGAAGCTCATGGCGACGCAGAGCAGAAGGATGATGACGATCAACCCGGCCTCGCGCATCGAGGCGAGGCGGGCGAAGTCGATGCGCCGGGCGCCGGCGGCGTTGAGTTCGGCTTGCATGGGGGTGTGTTCCCTAGGCGACATGGGCGGCCTGCTGTGTTGAGGAATTCTTGACGCCGGAGGCGAGCCGCATGATCGCTTCCTCGCCGAGCGCGTCGGCGCCGAGTTCGCCGGCGATGCGGCCCTCGTGCACGACGATCACCCGGTCGCAGAGGCCGATCAGTTCCGGCAGTTCCGAGGAGATGACGACGATGCCGACGCCCCGGGCGGCGAGTTGGCGCAGCAGGCGGTGGATCTCGACCTTGGCGCCGACATCGATGCCGCGGGTCGGCTCGTCCATCAGGATCACGCGCGGGTTGACCGAGAGCTGCTTGGCGATCGCGACCTTCTGCTGGTTGCCGCCGCTTAGCGTCGAGACGGCGGCGCCGATGCCGGACATGCGCACACCGAGGCGCTTCGTCAGTTCGCCCGCCTGGCGGTCCTCTGCCTTGCGGTTGAGCAGGCCGAGCGATGTCACCTTGTTCAAATCCAGCGCCGAGATATTGGCCGCGATCGGCATGTCGAGGAACACGCCGGAGCCCTTTCTGTCCTCGGACAGGTAGACCAGCCCGGACCGGACCGTGTCGCTGTAGTTGCGGATGCGCTGCGGTTTGCCGTCGATCTCGACCGTGCCGGCGGTCGCCGGTCGCAATCCGCAGATGGTCTGCGCGATCTCGCTGCGGCCGGCGCCGATCAGGCCGCCCATGCCGAGGATTTCACCGGCGCGAAGCTCGAGATCGACCTGCTTGAAACAGTCACTGTCGGAGAGGCCCTTGACCGAGAGCAGCACCCGTCCCGGCGCCTCGGCCAGCTTGTCGGGATAGAGCTGGGTGATCTCGCGGCCGACCATCTTGCGCACGACGTCATCCGGGGAAACGTCGGCAATGGGGTCTGTCGCGACATACTGGCCGTCGCGAAACACCGTGACCCGGTCGCAAAGCGAGAAGATCTCCGCCATGCGGTGGCTGATATAGATCACCGAAATGCCGCGCTGCTGCAGTCCGCGCACGATCGAAAACAGGCGCTGCGCCTCGCTTTCTGTGAGGGCGGCGGTCGGCTCGTCGAGCATCAGCACCTTGCAGTCGAGCGTCAGGGCCTTGGCGATCTCGACGAGCTGCTGGTTGGAAATGGAGAGGTCGGCCACCTTGGTGCGGACCGGGATCGGGGCCAGCCGGTCCATGACCTTCTGTGCCTCGACATAGAGCTTCTGGAAATTCATCAGGGGCGAACGGCGGGCGTTGATCGCCGCCATGTAGATGTTCTCCGCCACCGTCGCGTCGGGGCAAAGGGCGATCTCCTGATGCACCAGGCCGATGCCGAGACGCTGGGCCGCGGCGGGCGAGGGGATGGCGACGCGCTGGCCGTCCAGCCAGATCTCGCCGTCGCTCGGCTGCAAGACGCCGGCGAGGATGTTCATCAGCGTCGACTTGCCGGCGCCGTTCTCGCCGCAGAGCGCATGGATCTCGCCACGGCGAAGCTCGAAGCGGACGTCGCTCAGCGCCTTGACCGGGCCAAAGGCCTTGGACACGCCGCGAATTTCAAGAATGGGCGCCTGGGTCACGCCATGCTCCTGCGATGATCGGAAAGGGGAAGGGGGCTGTGCCCCCTTCCGGCAGCTTCGCCTCGGCGGATCGCCGCGCGATCGGGGCGTCGAGCTATTCCTCGATGCCCTTGGTGCCGCGGCGCTGCAGGTACTTGTCCCAGTAGAAGTCGTCGGCGTTCTCGGCCGTGACGATCGAGAAACCATTGTCGACGAAGGGCACGGCCATGCCGTTGGCGCCCGAACGCTTGGTGTCGTTCATCGGGTCGATCAGTTCGGGATGCTTGGCCATCCAGAGCAGCAGGAAGCCCATATAGCCCTGCATGCCCTGGTTGGGATTGACCGATCCGTAGATCTCGCCGGCCTTGATCATGTCGAGGATCTTGGCGTTGACGTCGGCCAGCATCACCTTGATCTTGCCGCCGCCTTCCTTGGCCGCCTGGGCGGCGCCGATGGCCGAATTGGCCTCCGGCATGAACACCGCGCCGAGGTCTGGATGCGCCTGCGCCAGGCTCAGGACCGCCTGATAGGCCTTGGTCGGATCCTGGTTCGAGGCGGCGCGGCCGACCAGCTTCATGTCCGGCCACTTGGCTTCCATGCGGGCGATGAAGGCGCTGATGCGCTTGTCGTGATTGTCCTGGCCGGGATTCTCCAGCACGGCGTATTCGCCCTTGCCGTCCATCGCCTTGGCGACGGCGTCGGCTGCATAGGTGCCTTCGGCCAGGTTGTCCGAGGTGATGAACGAGACGCGCTTCGAATTCGGCGAATCCGCCGCGAAGGTGACGACGGCGGTGCCCTGCTCGATCGCACGGTTGATCGGCTCGATGAACGGGTCGGAGTTCATCGGGTGGACCAGGATTCCGGCCGGCTTCTGCGCCAGCGCCTGGTCGAAGGTCGCGATCTGCTTGTTGACGTCATAGTCTGGCGTGCCGGTGTAGCGCGTCTTGCAGCCGAACTGCTGGCCGGCCTGCTTGAACATTTCATAGACCGGGAACCAGTATTCGACGCCCGAGACCATGACGTTCATGACGTATTCTTCACCCGGCTCGCACTTGAACGGGTTAGTTGTTTCGGCAAACGACTGGCTGGAGGCCAGACAAGTCGAAGCAGTCGCCGCAAAGGCGAGCGTTTTCAGAAATTTGCGCAAGTTCCCTCCCTTGGCCGAAGCCATCCACAAAGATTATGGCGAACGCCAAGGCGCTCGATTTCTTGATTGGACTGCCGGAACTTCCTCCCGAAGCCGACGCCGGGATCATAGCAGCAAGCCGAATGTCGTCAATATCCTTCATGAAATGAAATATATTTCAGATCTGGCACGGAGGCGGGCAATGAAGGCGGCTATGCGCACTGGAGGGACTGGGATAGACCTCAACTAAAAATGAGGTTCATGATGAGTGGCAAGGATATCAAGGTCATGCTGGCCGTTGGCGACGTCGCCAAGCGCAGCGGCGTCGCTGTTTCGACGGTGCATTTCTACGAGGCCAAGGGGCTGATCGCCGGGGAGCGGACTCAGGGCAACCAGCGCCGCTATCATCGCTCCGTGCTGCGCCGGATCGCCATCATCCGTATCGCCCAGCGCACCGGCATCCCGCTGGCAACCATTCGCGAGGCATTGCGAGACCTGCCGCACGACCACACGCCCAATGCGCGCGACTGGCGTCATTTCACCGAGACTTGGAAGGACATGCTGGAGGCGCGGATCACCGGCCTGATCCAGCTTCGCGACCAGCTCACCAGCTGCATCGGTTGCGGTTGCCTGTCGCTGGAAGATTGCCCGCTGCGCAATCCCGATGA
Organism: Kaistia defluvii; assembly: GCF_026343955.1. Classification (GTDB taxonomy): domain Bacteria; phylum Pseudomonadota; class Alphaproteobacteria; order Rhizobiales; family Kaistiaceae; genus Kaistia; species Kaistia defluvii. The sequence continues at coordinate 326,674 of NZ_JAPKNI010000005.1, read as the reverse complement.
TGAACTGGGTCAGCGTGGTTCCGGCCCGCGCCGCCTGTTGCCTACCGAGCCGACAAGCGATGCGGAACCGGCCCTTGACCTCAAGAATGGTTGAGGTTCTATAAGCCGTGTCGGCTGGCGACGACTCGTCGCCCAATGGAGTGCCGACATGAATTTTGATCTCGATGTGCCAGCGCGGACCGCTGGCGGGCTGGTGGCGAGTGCGCCGCCGACTTCCCCCGCGGGCTGGGGCGAATTGCTGACCGGCAAGAACGCCGTCTATGCGATCGCGCTTTCGGGCGGCGTCACGCTGCATGCGGTGAACATGTACATCGCGACGACCGTGATGCCCTCGGTGATCCTCGATATTGGCGGCCTCGATTTCTATGCCTGGGCGACGACGCTGTTTGTCGTCGCTTCGATCCTGGGTGCGGCGTTGACCGCCAGGTTGCTGGGAAGCGCCGGTCCGCGCGCCGCCTATCTCGTCGCATCGATGCTCTTCGCCGGCGGTACGCTGATCTGCTCGCTGTCTCCCGCCATGCCGGTCATGCTGATCGGGCGGAGCGTGCAGGGGCTGGGCGGCGGCTTTCTTTATGCGCTGGCCTATGGATTGACGCGTCTTGTCCTGCCGGAGCGGCTCTGGGGCCGCGCCATTGGCCTGATCTCGGCGATGTTCGGCATCGCCACGCTGATTGGTCCGGCCGTAGGGGGCATCTTTGCCGAATATGGCGCCTGGCGGGCTGCGTTCTGGTCGCTGATTCCGGTTACGGCGGCCTTTGCTGCCGTCGCCTATGTAACGCTTCCGGCGACAAGCCGGGATCGCGGCGACCGCTCGCCGGTGCCGCTGCCGCAGCTTGTTCTGCTGACGGGCGCCGTGCTGGCGGTGTCGGCCGGCAGTCTCTCGCCGGCGCTGGTTTGGAACCTGGCCGGCCTCGGCGCCGGGCTCGCCATGATCGCACTGATCGCGGTCGCGGAGGGGCGGGGCGGCGTCCGGCTGCTGCCTCGTGGCGCGTTCGATATCGCAACCGCGCCCGGCGCCCTCTACCTCACCATCGCTCTGCTGATGCTGGGTATGCAACCGGAAGTCTTCGTGCCCTATCTGCTGCGCGAGCTGCATGGCCAGTCACCGATCTGGGCCGGCTATCTCGCCGCCCTGATGGCGCTCGGCTGGACGGCGGCATCTCTGCTGAGTTCGCGCTGGCAGGAGAGCCATGGCGACCGGCTGGTCGTCACCGGGCCGGTTCTGGTCGCGACGGGCCTGGCGCTGTTCGCCTGGTTCATGCCCGTCCGAAGCGGCGGCGACCCTGCCCATCTCATGCCGATCTGCCTCAGCCTGTTGCTGATCGGCTTCGGCATCGGGCTTGCCTGGCCCAGTCTTGTGACACGGGTTTATGGCTCTGTTCCCGACAGCGAGCAGGGCCTCGCGGCCGGCGGCGTGACGACGGTACAGCTGTTCTCCATCGCATTCGGTACGGCCTGCGCCGGCATGGTCGCCAACTTCGCCGGTATCGCGGAGCCCGGCGCCATGGCTGGCGCGTCGAATGCGGCGCTCTGGCTCGGTGTGATCTTCGCGCTCGCGCCCGTGCTCTGCATCGTCGTGGCGGTTCGTGCGCTGCGCCGGATGCCCAGGAGAGCTGACCCGATCGTCTGAATCAGGAGTGCCGGCGTCGCAAAAGGGACGCCGGCCCTTGTCCTGCTCGGCTGCGCTGGCGCCGCAAGGGTTTGGCCGCTCCCCGCAAATGGATATAAGGCCGCTTCCAACTCTCCCAGATCGCCACGGGCCCATGATTCGTCTCGATAACATCAGCAAGCAGAACGGCCACCAGATCCTGTTCATCGACGCCTCGATGAGCCTTTTGAAGGGCGAGAAGGTCGGTCTGGTCGGCCCCAACGGCGCGGGCAAAACCACCTTGTTCCGGATGATGACCGGCGAGGAAAAGCCCGATGACGGGCAGGTCTCGATCGATCCCGGCGTGACCATCGGCTATTTCAGCCAGGATGTCGGCGAGATGTCAGGCCGCAGCGCGGTATCGGCAGTGATGGACGGCGCCGGACCGGTCAGCGAACTGGCGGCCGAGATGGCCGAGCTCGAAGCCGCCATGGCCGACCCCGATCGGATGGACGAGATGGATGCCATCGTTGCCCGCTATGGCGACGTGCAGGGCCGTTTCGAGGAATTGGACGGCTATGCGCTGGAGGGACGGGCGCGCGAGGTGCTGGCGGGCCTGCGCTTCAGCGAGGAGCGGATGGATGGCGATGTCGGGGCCCTTTCCGGCGGCTGGAAGATGCGCGTGGCGCTTGCCCGCATCCTGCTGATGCGCCCGGACGGCATGTTCCTCGACGAGCCGAGCAACCATCTGGATCTCGAAAGCCTGATCTGGCTGGAGGAATTCCTGAGGGACTATGACGGCGTGCTGCTGATGACCTCGCATGACCGCGAGTTCATGAATCGCATCGTCAACAAGGTGGTCGAGATCGACGGCGGTTCGCTCACCACCTATTCCGGCAACTATGATTTCTACGAGCAGCAGCGCGCCCTGGGCGAAAAGCAGCGTCAGGCGCAGTTCGAGCGCCAGCAGGCGATGCTCCAGAAGGAGATCAAGTTCATCGAGCGCTTCAAGGCGCGCGCGTCGCACGCCGCGCAGGTGCAGAGCCGGGTGAAGAAGCTCGAAAAGATCGACCGGATCGAGCCGCCGCGCCGCCGCCAGTCGGTGCAGTTCGAGTTCCGCCCCGCGCCGCGCTCGGGCGACGACGTCGTCAGCCTGAAGAACGTGCACAAGGGCTATGGCAGCCAGTCGATCTATGCCGGCCTCGATTTCCAGGTCCAGCGCAAGGAGCGTTGGTGCATCCTGGGCGTCAATGGCGCGGGCAAGTCGACGCTGCTGAAGCTCGTCACCGGCACGTCCGATCCGGACCAGGGAACGGTGACGATCGGCGGCAGCGTCAAGATGGGCTATTTCGCCCAGCACTCGATGGAACTGCTGGATGGCGACGAGACGGTGTTCGAGTCGCTCGAAGGCTCGTTCCCGCAGGCGGGGCAGGGCTCGCTCAGGGCGCTTGCGGGCTGCTTCGGCTTCTCCGGCGACGATATCGACAAGCGTTGCCGCGTGCTTTCGGGCGGCGAGAAGGCGCGTCTGGTGATGGCCAAGATGCTCTTCGATCCGCCGAACTTCCTCGTGCTCGACGAGCCGACCAACCATCTCGACATGGCGACCAAGGAAATGCTGATCGCGGCGCTCTCGGAATTCGAGGGCACGATGATCTTCGTCTCGCATGATCGCCATTTTCTGGCCGCGTTGTCCAATCGCGTGCTCGAACTGACGCCGGATGGCGTCCACCAGTATGGCGGCGGCTATAGCGAATATGTCGCCAGCACCGGCAGCGAGGCGCCGGGACTGCATCCCGGCGGCTAGCCCTTCCGGGTCGGCAGCGCTCAGGCGACCTTTGCCTGGCGCGCGGCGCGGGCGGCCTCGAAGGCCGAAATGTCGAGCTCGACCGCGTCATAGGCCTGCAGGCTGGGCAGGTAGGTTTCGGCGTCGTCGAGAAAGAGCTGGCGCGTGATGCCGAGCGCGATCCGGTCGGTGCTAAACTTCAGCTGCGAGATGCCGGCCGCGCCGCCCAGGCTCGCCATGGCGCCGAAGGTGTGGCTGTAGATGTGCTTCAGCCATGGTGCGCTGCCGGGCACCTTCTCGGTGAACTGGAAGCTGCCGGAGAGATAGGGGTAGCCGGCCAGCGTCTTGTCTTCCTGGCCGGGCGCGGGCTGGAATCGATCGGACCAGAGCGCGATCTTGTCGGCGAAGCCGGCGGTTTCCGGCCGATTGGCCAGGTCGATGACGAAGCCTGTCCCCACGATCAGGAAGTCGCACTCAAACGCGCCGCGCGGCGTCTTCAGCCGGATCGCGTGGCCGTCGAAATCGACGCTCTCGAACGGGCTGCCGAGGTGCAGGTCGAATTGATCGAAGCGGGCGCAGCGCTCGAAGGTGTCCTGCGGCGGCGGCTGGTTCATGCCGAGGAAGTGCCGCATGAACGACCATTTATGCGCATCGTCCAGATCGCCGAAATGGCGCATGAAACCGGCAAATTCGATCCAGCGGTTCGGATTGATCCGGGGTAGGACGCGGCGACGCGCGAACAGGTCGACCGAGGCCGCGCCATGCTCCAGCGCGGTCGCGGCATTGTCGAAAGCCGAGGCGCCGGCACCCAGCACGGCGACGCGTTTGCCCCGGAGAGCCGCGAAGTCGATCGCCTCGGCGGTATGGGCATAGCGCTCGCGCGGCAGAGCCTTTTCGATGAGGGCGGGGACGGCCCAGCGCCCCGCGCCTTCTATGCCCGTCGCCAGGACGACGTTGCGGGCCAGGATCGTCTCGACCACGCCGCCAACGCGGGTGGCGACCGCGAGGTAGCCGTCCTCGCGGGGCGCGATGTCGACGACTTCCGCGTCGTGGGTCGTCGGGATGCCGACCGTGTGCCGCATCCATTCGAGATAATCGTGCCAGTCGCCGCGCGGGATCTTGCCGAGACTGGCCCAGGCTTCCTTACCGTATTTCGCCTCATACCAGGCACGGACGGAGAGGGCGGCCGTGCCGAGTTCAGGGCCGGAGACCGTCTTGGGCGTGCGCAGGGTGTGCATGCGGGCGTAGGTCTTCCACGGTCCCGAGCGGCCGGCCGGGTTGCGATCGAGCACGCGGATATTGGTGACCCGCTCCTTCAGGAGGCGAAATGCCAGGGCGAGGCCGTTCTGTCCGCCGCCGACGATGACCACGTCCTGCACGGGCTGACCGTCGGCGAAGCGCGGGGTTACCCATTCGCGCGCCGGATAGTTCACGCAATCGAGCTCGAAGCGTGCGCGCCGCGCCAGTTCGTCGAGTTCCCTTGTGTCCTGTGTCATGCCTGCTGCTCCGTGATCGCACGCGCCGGCCGCCGGGTGATGCCGGCGGCGCGGTCACGTTCGATCGAAGCAAGTGTCGTACCAGCGCAGGAAGGCGCCGTTGCGCGCGCTATCCCTTGGCGAGCGCCACGACCGGATCGAGCCGGGAAGCGTTGCGCGCCGGCAGATAGCCGAAGACCACGCCGATCAGGCTGGAGCAGAAGAAGGCGACGACGATCGAGGTGGTCGAATAGATCAGGCTGAAATTGGAGCTGAAGGCGCTGAAAATGGCGCCGAAGCCGAGCGCCGTGCCGATGCCGATCAGGCCGCCGATCAGGCAGACGAGGATCGCCTCGATCAGGAACTGCTGCAGGATGTCTCCCTGCCGCGCGCCGACGGCCATGCGCACGCCGATCTCCGAGACGCGTTCCGATACCGAGACCAGCATGATGTTCATGACGCCGATCCCGCCGACGATCAGCGAAATGACCGCGATCGAGGCGACCAGCAGCGTCAGAGTCGCCGTCGTCGCGGTGATGGTCTGGCGGATGTCATCGGTGTTGAGGATGAAGAAATCCTTGGTGCCGTGGCGCTGGGTCAGGAACGTCGTGACGGCGGCTTCGGCAAGGTCGGTTGGGACGTCGTCGCTGACGCGGACCGTGATGCTGCGCAGCGAGGGGCTGCCGAGGAAGCGGGCCTGCACGGTGGTGTAGGGCAGGAACAGCGACAGGTTCTGGCTCGAGCCGAAGCCGCCCTGCTGCGGCTTGGCGACGCCGACGATGCGCGCCGGCACCTGGCCGATCAGGATGACCTGGCCGACCGGGCTGCCGTCGAAGTCGGAAAACAGCGCCTTGCGGGTGTTCTCGTCGATGACGACGTCCTGCGCCATCGTCCGTACGCTTCCCGCGTCGAAGAACTGGCCGGCCGCAAGTGTCGTGCCCTTGGCGGCGAAATACTGCTCGCTGACGCCGTTGACGAGCGCGCTTGCCTCCTTGGAGCCGAAGCGTACCGAGCTGGCGGTGGAGACCGTGGGAGTCACCGCAGCGACATAGGGCTGCTTGGCCAGTTCGTTGGCATCGGCCACGACCAGCGTCGTGATCTTGCCGGAGCGCATGTCGCCGAAATCCTTGCCCGCGAAGATCTCCAGGGTGTTGGTGCCGAGGCCGGAGATATTGGCGAGCACCTTCTGGCGCGAGCCTTCGCCGAGCGCCACCACGCTCACCACCGAGGCGATACCGATGATGATGCCGAGCATGGTCAGGAAGGTGCGCAGCTTGTGGGCGCGCATCGACAAGAGCGCCATGCGCAGCGCCTCGCGGGCGCGGTCGAGGATCGAAGTCCAGCGGCGGCCCGTCTTCTGCGCCTGCGTTGCGCCAGGTTCGCCGACGACGGCGAGCGGTGTCTCGCCCTTGCGCGTATCCGAGATGATGACGCCGTCGCTGATCTCGATGACACGCTCTGCGCGGGCGGCGACCGCCATGTCGTGCGTAACGATGATGACCGTCTTGCCCTCGGCATGCAGCTCATCGAGGATCTTCAGAACTTCCTCGCCGCTATGCCGGTCGAGCGCGCCGGTCGGCTCGTCGGCGAGGATGACGTTGGCGCCGTTCATGAGCGCGCGGGCGATCGAGACGCGCTGCTGCTGGCCGCCGGAAAGCTGGCCAGGGCGATGGTCGGTGCGGTCGGCCATGCCGAGGCGGCCCAGCAGGGCGGCGGCGCGAACCTGCCGGTCGTGCGGGGATTGGCCGGCATAGACGGCGGGGATCTCGACATTGCCGAGCGCGGTCAGTTCGGCCAGCAGGTGATAGCGCTGGAAGATGAAGCCGAAATGTTCGCGCCGAAGCGCCGCCAGCTCGTCCGGCTCCAGCAAGGCGGTCTCCCGGCCGGAGATGCGATAGCTGCCGGTTGTCGGCCGGTCGAGGCAGCCGAGAATGTTCATCAGCGTCGACTTGCCGGAGCCCGAGGCGCCGACGATGGCCACCATCTCGCCGGCGGTGATGGAGAGATCGACATCGCGCAGCACGGCGATCGTCTCCTCGCCGGAGGGGAACTCCCGCCGGAGACCGGTCAGCGTGATCAGCGGCTCCGTGAGCGAAGGCGCGTGCATCGGCTCAGAACCCCATGGGCGAGCCGCCCAGCCGGCGTCCGCCGGCGGCGCGCGCCGTGGCCGAGCCTTCGCCCGTCACGACCTTGTCGCCCTTCTGCAGGCCGGAGCGGACCTCGGCGATCACCTTGTCGTTCAGGCCGATTTCGACCTTGCGAGGGGAGATCTTGTCGCCCTCGACCACCCGCACCGTGTAGCTGCCATCGGCGTTGCGGGGCCCAAGCGCGACGGCCGGCACGATCAGGGCGTCGTCGGCGCGGCCGAGCACGATGTGCACCTCCGCCGTCATGTAGGTGCGGAGCCGGCCATCCTCGTTCGGGACGTTGAAGATGCCGTTGTAATAGATTGCCGACGACGTCGCCGAGGAGGAACTCGTGGTGGCCGACGTGCTGAAGCTGCTGTCGTTGCGGATCGATTCCGGCGCCGGCTCGATCGAGGCCAGGGTCGCCTCGTAGCGACGCTCGGGATCGCTCAGGATGGTGAAATAGATCGGCTGGCCCGCCTTCACGCGGACGATGTCCGCCTCGGAGATCTCGGCTCGCACCGTCATCACGTCGAGCTGGCCCATGATGACGATGGTCGGCGCCGACTGCGCGGCGTTGACGGTCTGGCCTTCCTGCGTGACGACGGAAAGCACGGTGCCGTCGATCGGCGCGGTGATCTGCGTGTAGCCGAGATTGGCCTCGGCGGTCGAAACCGCGACTTCCGCCTCGATGATGCTGGCGTCGAGCGCCTCGATCTGGGCCCGCGTCGTCTTAACGTTGGCCTCGGCGGTCTCGAAATCGGCCTGCGAAACGGCTTTCTGCGCCAGCATGGTTTTCTGCCGCGCCAGCGTCTGTTCGGCCAGCAGCAGCGAGGCTTCCTTCTCGACGCGCTGGGCGCGGATGTTGGCAAGCGCGGCTTTGGCGGTGCGGAGCGCGTTTTCCTGCGTCACCGAGTCGATCTCGGCGATCAGGTCGCCCTTCCTGACCTGTTGGCCCAAGGCGACCTTGAGCGACGTGACCCGGCCGGAAACCTGCGCGCCCACGGCGACCAGCTTCGACGGTTTCAGCGTGCCGGTCGCCAGAACAGTCTCCTCGACGGCGCCGGTGGTGACGAGCGCGGTCATCATCGACGGCGCCTCGGGACCCGTGAAGCTCGAACGGAACAGATAGCCGACCCCCGCGATCCCGATCAGCGCCATGACCAGGAGGGGAATGCGGGACTTGCGGCGCGGGGATTTCGGGCTCATGCGGGCGGCTTTCGAACGGGCTGAGGGAGCCCCCGGAGCCGGGTGCGCGATCGATCGGCGCACGACGTCGGTCGGGTGGCTTGGACGGGAAGGGAGGCGGGCTGGCGTCGATCAGGGCCGGGCAAGGTGGGGCCCCGTCCGCTTGTCGACGATCACCGGCCGCGAACTGTCGATTGCGCCGTCCCAGCCGCCGCCAAGTGCCTTGTTGAGAGCGATATAGTCCGTGGCGATGGCGACCTGGCTCTCGATCCGCGCGTCCGACGCCGAATAGAGCGAGCGCTCGGCAGTCAGCACGTCGAGGAAGCTCGAGGAACCGGCCTGGAACAGCGAGCGGGCGAGGCTGTTGGCCTCGCCATAGGAGCGCGCCGCAGAGGCGAGCTTGCCGGAACGGATGCGCTCCTGCGCCAGGGCGACAATCGCGTTCTCCACGTCCTCCAGCGCCGAAAGCACGGCCGCCTGATAGGCGATGAAGCTCTGGTCGCGCTGCGCCTGGGTCCCCTCGACGGCGGCCTTCAACTGTCCGGCGTTGAAGATCGGCACGGTCAGGCTGGGGCCGAAGGACCAACTGATCGACGAGCCCTTGCCGAGATCGCCAAGCTTGGCGCCGCGGGTGGCGATGTTGCCGGTCAAGCTGGCGCTGGGATAGCGCGCCGCTTCCGCCTGACCGATCTTCGCGGTGGCGCTGGCATATTGCGCCTCGGCGAGGCGGACGTCCGGTCGGGCCGTCAGCACATCGGCCGGGATGCCGGTCGGGATCGGCAGGCGAGGGGCGGGAACCGGCTTCGGCGTCTTCATGCGGTCGACGAGCGCGCTCGGCGCGCGACCGGTGAGGACGGAGAGCCGATGCACGGTTTCGGCATAGGCGGCTTCGAGCGACGGAATGCCGGCCTCGGTGCTGCTGGCCTGCCCCTCGGCGGTCGCGACATCGGCGGCCGTGGCGCCGCCGGCCTCGAACTTGTTGCGGGTGATCGCCGCCGTCTCCCGCTGCGAGGCCGCCGTGCGCTTGGCGAGCGCGATCCGCGCCTGGTAGCCGCGCGCCGAGACATAATTGGTGGCGACATCGCCGATCAGCGTCAGCAGCGTGGCACGCAGCTCTTCCTCCGCCGCTTCCATGCCGTAGCGCGCCGCCTCGACCGCGCGCTTGTTGCCGCCGAACAGGTCCAGCTCCCAGCTCGCGTCGAGACCTGCCTGGACCTGGCTCGAGATATAGCCGCCGCTCTTGCCGCGATCGGCGCCGGCCGAGCCATTGGCGGAAGGAAACAGGGCGCCGACCGTCTGTCGGTAGCTGGCGCGCGCTTCGCGGATGTTCGCCTTGGCGCTGGCGACGTCGAGATTGCCGGCGACAGCCTCGTCGACCAGTTCGTCGAGCATGGGATCGCCCAGACGCCGCCACCATTGCGACAGTTCCGGCGGCTTGGACGGCTTGGAGGCGGCGCCACTTCCCCATTTCGTCGGCAGCGAAAGGCTGGGCTTCTGGTAGTCCGGTCCGACGACGACACAGCCTCCCAGCGCCGTCGTCAGCGCGAGCAACAGCGCCAATCGGGGCAGGGACGGGCGAAGGCGGGGCCCCCGGCCCTGCCCAGCGGGCCTCGAGCGCGGAGCGGCGGTCAGGCCGGCGGCCGGAAGCCTTTGAACAATCAAGGGTGAATCCACGTTAATGGTAATGCAACCGAAGCTATATTCGGCGTGTCGGCGGCAGGTCAATGTTGCTGGAGAGGGCGCATGGCCGCATGCCCTTGGCGAAGCGGCTTCCTGTCGCGTGTTCGCGGGCGGAATGTGCCCACACCGCGCCGCCGGCTATGATCGGCAAAGGAATCGGCGGCCTGCTCCGCCGGCGTGGAAATCGGCGGGAGAGACGGCGTGACGGTCACCATCTACGGTATCAAGAACTGCGACACTATGAAGAAAGCCCGGCAGTGGCTTGATGCGAAAGGTGTTTCCTACGAGTTTCATGACTACAAGGCGACAGGGATCGACCGGGCCCACCTCGCCCGTTGGGTCGGCGAGCTCGGCTGGGAAACCGTCCTGAACCGGGCCGGCACCACTTTCCGCAAGCTTGATGATGCGGAGAAGCAGGATCTCGACGCGGAAAAGGCGATCGGCCTGATGCAGGCGCAGCCCTCGATGATCAAGCGTCCGATCCTCGATCTCGGCGATGGTCGCCTGCTGGCCGGCTTCAAGCCGGAAGCCTATGAGGCGGCCTTCCCGTAGACGAAGCTCCTGCGGAAATGAGGGCCCGGGCGTCTATGACATCCATTCGCCGCGCGTGCCGGCCTTGGCCGGAATGCCCGACCTGCTCGACAGGGCGGTCGAACGGCTCCAGCCGGAGCCGATCTGGGCCAACCCGGATTGCTGCCTGAAAGCCCGCAGCTGGGAGGAGGTCCGTCCGGCGCTGATCAACATGGTCGCCGCCTTGCGAAAGTTGCGCGCGCTGGGCCAAAGCTGCCGAATAATGTCTCTTCGCCCAATCAGCCATGCCGTGGAGAGATCTCCGGCATGGCGAACCCAGGCCCCGAGAAAATGATCTCGATCCGTTGCTTGCGGGATTATCCTCGCAGGGCGCGCAAGGCGTTCAGGATCACGGCGACGTCGATCGCCTCCTGCAGCAGCGCGCCGTGCAGGGGCGCCAGGAAGCCGAGCGCGGCGGCGATCATGGCGAGGATCGACAGGCCCAGGCCGACAACCACGCTCTGCAGCGCAATCTTCGCCGAGCGATGCGAGATGCCGATCGCATCGGCGAGGCGGTCGAGCCGATCGACCAGCAGCACGACATCGGCGGATTCCGAAGACGCCGCCGCGCCGCGCGCGCCCATGGCGACACCGACATCGGCGACGGCGAGCGCGGGCGCATCGTTGACGCCGTCGCCCACCATCATGACGGGGCCGGCCGCGCGCGCGGCCAGCACGACGTCGACCTTCGACTGAGGCGTAAGGTCAGCGCGCAATTCGTCGATACGCAACTGGTCCACGATCGGACGGGCAACCGCGGCGCGGTCTCCGGTGGCGAGCACGATGCGGTCGATGCCGGCCTTGCGCAGTCGATCGATGACGGATGCCGCGTCGGCGCGCAGCGGATCGGCAAGCACGAGAATGCCCGCCAGCGCGCCGTCGATGACGACGTCGATCGTCGCCGTGCTGCTCGGGAAGCGCTGCGCCATCCGGCCCGGCGGGGCCGTGATGTGGGACTTTGCGAAGGCGGTGCCACCGACGGCCACGCGATGGCCATCCACCATTCCGATCAGGCCGGCGCCCGCCGTCTCGTCGACCTCGGTGGGCGTCGACAGGTGAAGCGAGCGGGCCTGCGCCGCTTCGATCAGGGCCTGCGCCATGACATGGGTGGATGCCTGGTCCAGCGAAGCCGCCAGCCGCAGCACCTCATCGGCATCGAAGCTCGGCGCGACCCAGGTATCGGTCAGTTCGGCGTGGCCATGCGTCAGCGTTCCCGTCTTGTCGAGCACGGCGACGCGGGCGCGGCCCAGCGCTTCCAGCGCATCGCCGCCCTTGACCAGCACGCCCAGCTTGGCGGCGCGCGAGATGCCGGCAATGATCGCGACCGGAACGGCCAGGATCAGGGGGCAGGGTGTCGCCACCACCAGCACGGCGAGGGCCCGGATCGGATCACCGGTCCAGATCCATGCGCCCCCCGCCAGCAGCAGCGTCAGGGCGAGAAACCAGAGCGCATAGCGATCGGCCATCCGCACGGCCGGCGCCTTGGATTGCTGCGCTGCCTCGACGAGGCGGACGATGCCGGCATAGGCGCTCTCCGACGCCGGCCGGGTGGCGATCAGATCGAACGAAGAGCCGATCGCCATCATGCCGCTCAGCGCTTCGTCCTCGGCCAAAAGCCGGACCGGCATGGATTCGCCGGTCAGGGCCGAGGTGTCGATCTGGGCGCTTGCGGAGGCGATGCGGCCATCGACGGGCAGGACCTCGCCCTTGCGGATCAGCAGCCGGTCGCCGGGCTTGATCGAGTCGATGTCGACTTCGCGCAATCCGTTCGTGTTGTAGAGCATCGCGGTCCGCGCGACCCGGCCGAGCAGGGCCGTCATCTCGAAACGCGCGCGCCGTTCGGCATAGTTTTCCAGGAACTGGCCACCCGCATACATCAGCGCCACGACATTGGCGGCGAGCGGCTCGCGGAAGACCAGCGCCGCCGACATCGAGAGCGCTGCGATGATGTCCAGTCCGGCATCGCCCCGGCGCAGCGAACTGACGATCTGGACGAGCAGGCTGAGAAGGACGGGCAGGGTGGCGAAGCCCCAGACAAAGGATGCCGATCCGCGGCCGCCGATGACATAGAGCAGCAGTCCGGCTGTAAGCCCGCCAAGCGCGGCCGCCAGGAGCGCGACATTGCTGGACCAGATCGGCCTCCGCTTCTGCGGCATGGGTCTCGAAGTCCCTAGAGGGGGTGGATGGGCGGCCAGGGCCGAGGCAAGAGACGCAGTTCCGATAATGCGGCGCCGCGTGCGACACCAACCCATTTTGTCATGGCTGTCGATAGGGGATGGTCGAACTAGCCTGCGCCAGACGCCGGATCCCCGGATTCCAGAAGTTCCCTCAGCAGGACCGCCTGATTGCGCGCCTCATCCCTGGCCCCATAGAGCAGCGTGGTGACCCGGCCGGCGCATTTTTCCCGCAGCGCGGACACGGCCTCGGGATAGGCGGCCAGTTCCTGGCGGTAGCGGAGCACGAATTCGTCCCAGTTGGACGGCTCGTGATGAAACCACTGGCGCAGTTCGGTCGAGGGCGCGACATCGCGCGCCCAGAGATCGACCGCGGCGCGCGCCTTGGGGACGCCGCGCGGCCAGAGCCGGTCGACGAGCACCCGGAAGCCATCTTCCGGACTGGCCGGCTCGTAGATTCGCTTCAACTGGATCATGCGGGGATCATCCGTCGGCGCTGGTCCTTCGTCCAGATCCGATCCTCCCTTCCGAAATCAGCCCCTGGCCGGGGCGAGGGCCTTTGGCGGCGTCTGCTGCGCCCGCTGGCCGAACCAGATACTGCCGAGCACGGCGACCATGCCGAGCCACTGGGCGGCGCTCAGCGTCTGGTCGAGCCACCACCAGCCGAGGACCACGGCCGTCAGCGGGCTCAGAAAGCCGAGCGGCGAGACCGTGGCGGGTCCGAGCCTCTCAATGCCGCGGAACCAAAGCGTATAGGTCAGCGCCGCGCCGATGAGGCCGAGATAGACGAAGCCGGCGATGTTGGCGCCTGTGAGCGGGGGGAGCGCTGGCTCCAGCCAATAGGCGAAGGGCAGCAACAGGATGCCGCCGGCGGTCAGTTGCCAGGCGGTGAAGGCGAGCGGCGAGACCGGCGGTTGCCAGCGCCGCGTCAGCACGGTGCCGCAGGCCATGGAGAGGGCCCCGGCGAGGCCGGCCGCGATCCCCACGGGATCGAGGCTCGCCTGCGGCGTCAGGATCAGCAGCGCGACGCCGCCAATGCCGACGATCGCCGCCAGGATCGCCGCGACGCGGACCGCCGTACCGAGCAGGGCGCGCGCCAGCAGGATCACCACCAGCGGCTGGATCGCGCCGACCGTCGCCGCGACGCCGCCCGGCAGCCGGTAGGCCGAGACGAACAGCATCGCCCAGAAGATCGAGAAATTGAGCGCCCCCAGCACCAGCACCCGCCCCCACCAGACGCCATGCGGCAGCGTGCGCACCGCCAGCAAAAGCAGGATTCCCGCGGGCAGGGCGCGCAGCACGGACACCGTCAGCGGGTAGCCGGCAGGGAGAAGCTCCGTCGTCACCAGATAGGTGCTGCCCCAGATCGCCGGGGCGATCGCCGTCAGCAGGAGGTCGAGATTGCGGTGCATGGCGCGCCTCGGCGATTTATCTTGATATCAAGATACCCGGATGTGTCTTGACGTCAAGATATCGACGAGGTGAGGATGTCGGCATGGACGCTGTCGACGAAATCCTGGCGCAATGGAATCGTGAACGACCCGATCTCGATGTCGGGCCGATGGGGCTGATCGGTCGTCTGGGCCGGATCGTGCACTTCCTGACGCGCGAGATGGACAAGACCTTCGCCGAATATGGCCTGACCGGCGCGAGTTTCGACGTGCTGGCGACGCTGCGCCGCTCCGGCGCGCCCTACAGCCTGTCGCCGGGCGACCTGCTTTCGACCATGATGATCACTTCGGGCACGCTGACCAACCGCATCGACCAGCTCGAAAAGGCCAGGCTTGTGACGCGCTCGCACAACCCCGACGACCGCCGCAGTGTTAGCGTCCTGTTAACCCCTAGAGGCCTCGCGACGATCGAAGCGGCGGTGACGGCGCATGTCGCGACGCAGAAGCGGCTGATCGCGCTGCTGTCGCCCGACGAGCAGGCGGCGCTCGACCCCTTGCTGCGAAGCTTCCTCGCCGGCATCGCGGCGCGCGCGTCAGGCTGACGTCATGTGCCGGGCCTCGTGGTCAAGCAGCCAGCGCTTGCGCGCCGTCCCGCCGCTGTAGCCGGTCAGGGCGCCATCGGCCCCGACGAGCCGGTGGCAGGGGATGACGACGCAGAACGGATTGGCGCCATTGGCATGGCCGACCGCCCGCGCCGATTGCGGCCGCCCCAGCCGCTCGGCGAGCCCTCCATAGTTGAGCGGGGTGCTGGGCGGGATGGTGCGCAGCGCCTGCCAGACCGTCTGCTGGAATGGGGTGCCGTCGGATCGGACCGCAATTGCATCGAGGGCGGCGAGGTCGCCGGCGAAATAATCCCGCAGGCGCGCGGCGATGCCAGCCGGGACCGCTTCCCGCGTCAGCGCATAGCCGCCCCGACCCAGCCGGCGATCGAGCAGCCGAGCCAGCCGATCCTCGCAATCGGCGAAATCCGCCGCGCGCAGAAAATCCTCTTCGTCGGCGACCAGCAGCATGTCGCCGATCGGCGTCGGGATGGCCTCGAGCGACAGGCGGATCGCGCCGCGGCTTGCAGCCTCCGGCCCGAAGCCGGCCGGGCGCGGGTCGGCGTTCATCCGCGCGCTTCCTTGTCCAGCAGCGCCCGCTTGCGCTCGACGCCCCAGCGATAGCCCGACAGCGCGCCGTCGTTCCGCACCACACGGTGGCAGGGGATCGCCACCGCGATGGCGTTGGCGGCGCAGGCGCCGGCCACCGCCCGCACGGCCTTGGGCGCGCCGATGCGGCGGGCAATATCGGCATAGCTCGCGGTCTCGCCGGCCGGAATCTCGCGCAGCGCTTGCCAGACCCGCTGCTGGAAGGCCGTGCCGCGCACGTCGAGCGGCAGGTCGAGTCCAAGTTTCGGAGCCTCGATGAAGCCGACCACCTGCGCCACCAGCCTCTCGAATTCGGCGTCGCCGCCGATCAGCTCGGCCTTGGGAAAACAGTCCTGCAGCTCGCGCGCCAGCGCCTCGGGGTCGTCGCCAAGCGTGATGGCGCAGATTCCCCGGCTGCTGCGCGCGACCAGGATGGCGCCGAGCGAACATTGCCCGATCGCAAAGTGGATCCGCGTGTCGGCGCCGCCGGCCCGGAACGCGGTCGGCGTCATGCCGAGCACGGCGTTAGACGTCGCATAGAAGCGGCCGCTCGACTGGAAGCCGGCATCATAGATCGCCTCGGTGACGCTGCCGGCGCCGCCCGCCAGCTGGTTTCGCGCCCGCGAGGCGCGGTGCGCCGCCGCATAGGCCTTGGGCGTCACCCCGGTCTGCGCCTTGAAGATCCGGTGGAAATGGAACGGGCTGAGGCCGACCGTCGCGGCGAGCTTCGCGAGCGACGGTTCCGTCTCGGCCGCCTCGAGCATGCGGCAGGCGTTGGCCACGATCTCGGCATGCTGCTCGGCCAGCGACGCAGCGTTGGGCGTGCAGCGCCGGCAGGCGCGGAAGCCTGCCGCCTCCGCGTCTTCGCAGGCGTCGAAGAAGCGGACATTCTCCGGCCTGGCGTGGCGGGAAGGGCAGGAGGGCCGGCAATAGATTCCGGTGGTGCGGACCGCGAAAACGAACGCGCCATCGAAGGCGCGATCGCGCGCCACCACCGCCTGCCAGCGGGGATCGCGCTCGACCGGCGCAAGCGCATCAGCGGGCGCGAGGGTGCTGGCGGGGGCAGGGGCGTCTGGGTGCAGGGCGTGGGCCATGGGCATCATCCTTCGCATGGATCATGCCCACTAGGTAGGCCCCGGAGATACCGCGCGCACTCCGGCCCTTGCTTTTGAATTTTTGGGGGAAGCGAGGAGCTTGGGCCCTGTCCCCTGGCTTGGCGCTCCATTTCCGGCAGTCTTCGCCAATTGCACTTTTCCTCAACGGTTGCCGGTGGCGCTCTGAGCCAGAATGGCGAGTAGGGGTGGTTTGCTGACGGTCTGCTTTTGGGCAAGACAGTGTGGACATCAGACATCTAGATTGCGGAAGCACCTGTTAGCGTCCTGAAATTCGACCCCCATTGAGGTTCCATGCCTTTCTCGACTAAAGAAGAAGCGGCATTCACAACAGCCGTGCAAACTATTGATCAAGCTGTTGCGCGCATGGAGAATCTGGTGCCCCAGCCAGCATGGACGCATCTCCATGGAGATGATCGTGCCCATCGGTATGTCGAGCATCAGGCGCGTCAGGCTCTAGTTCTAAAGTCGGTTCGATTGTCGAGCGCGTTGAGAGCTGGCTGGGTGTTGCTGCAAAACGGCTTAGTTCTAGATGCTGGCGCAACTATGAGAGCCATGGACGAGCTCGACTCTGACATCATGTTCATTGCGGGGCCGCTCGTATTTCAGCACCCGCGCGAACCGCGTCACGACCAGTATCTTGCCGAATTCTTTCAGGAGGAATTTGATCACCCGGATCCTCTTCAGGCGACGCAGAGGCGAAATCGTGTCTCCCGCCGCGACATCAGAGCCTATGTGGCCCGCACTTACAATGCGGGATTGCCGGTAAGCCAAGTCGTAGCGGTAACTGAGACCATTGACGCCACGTTCTCCGGTTATGTGCACGGTGCGGCGGTGCACATCATGGATGTATACGATGGTCACAAGTTCGTACTGCCACTTCAAACCACAGATCGGCGGCTATCTGACATGATGAGGCAGTACGTCCTGTATGTGCATCGTGCAATGATGGCCGTCGCCGTCGCAGCGAAGGCCTTTGGCGATAGCGGACCATTTGAATTGGTGTATGGGGCGGTCCATTGTGTCTTCACAGACGATGGCGAAATCCGGCTTTGACAAGTGCGTGTCGCAGTGACCGAATGATTGTCGATTTTGGGGACTAAATTCGTGACGGAAGAGAGTTTGCCTCCGACTTTCAAATCGCGCCATGATTACTATAATTTCCGACGCGAGGTCGTGAAGTCACGTCGTTTCATCCGGTCTCCGGAGACGGAAGCATTTCTGCAAGCCGTCGGTGCCACGTGTCATGCTCGGGAGAGTATCATTAATGTGGGCGCGGGATTGAGGCGAGCCCAAGTAGCACACAACCTGAGACCGATTTATCAAACCGGCGACGACGGTGAAGAAATCTACATCGACGATATCGAGTGCGCGGCCAACAGGGCCCGCATGATCCCGTTGCGTGACCGGGCCGGCGACGGACGCGTGAATCCCCGCGGAATACCGTGTCTCTATATGGCGACAAACGACGTTACGGCGGTATCGGAAGTCAGGCCTGCCATCGGCGCCTACGTGACCGTCGCCGGTATGAAATGCTTGCGCGAACTGAAACTGATCGACTGCAGCGTTCTCGCCAAAAAGCACTTTTTATACTTCAAAGAGCCAGAACGCGAGAAGATGGAGAAAGCCGTTTGGTCGGATATCGACCGAGCATTTTCAGCGCCGGCAGATAGGTCCGACGACGCAGCGGAGTACGCTCCCACACAGATCCTTGCGGAATTGTTCCGCTCCCTTGGTTACGACGGGGTAGCGTACAAAAGCGCGTTCGGCGAGGACGGCTACAATGTCGCGATTTTCAATATCGATGATTTCGAAGTCGGGTGGTGTCGGCTGTTTCAAGTGAAAGACATTACACACAAAATCGAGCAGCAACCCGGCTGATCTGCACTAACGCGCGTATAGCTGGCATCTCAACGAGGCGGCGCAAGGCAGCTTTCAGGAATTCACGCATTAGCTCTGAATTACCGAAATGGGGTCGGTATCTGCCGCTCGACTGCAAAGCAATGTGGCTGCCTCGCTTTCCTCGTCGGAGACGCACCTTACTAAAATCGCCTCCAAAGCTGGTCTTCGGTCCCAATGCGTCGTGAAATCGGGCATCCGTCGAGCGCCGCTCTCTCCCGCTGAATCCTTCCCATGCGGAAGGTGGCGTCGTATAATGGGAGCGTAGGACAGGAACGATGCCGCAGCGCGCTTTCCAGCGGCATTTCCGTTGCCGTTTCGATCCCTGCGACGGCCTGCCAGAGGGCGCGGACAAGGGCTAGCCAAACGCACCCGCGCACTTCTTTCGCCGGCAAATTTTTCAGGAGGAAGACATGGCCGAAATCAAGGACGTCGATGTCAATGCGCCGCCGCCGAGTGCCGAGTCGTTGCGGAAGGCCATTCTCGAAGAGCGGATGAAGGAGGTCGCCAAGGAACAGGCGCATCGGTCGTCGCAGAACGAGGCGCTCAACCAGTTCACCGAAAGCTTCCTGCGCGACCAGGTCAGCGACGAGGAGATCGCCAGCGTGCGCCGGGTGGCGATGAACGCGGTCAAGAACGGCAAGTACGAGGCGATGGTCTACACCTTCCCCTCCGTGCTCTGCACCGATAGCGGCCGGGCGATCAACAGCGCCGATCCGGACTGGCCCGAGACGCTGCAGGGCAAGGCCCGGCAGTTCTATGACCGCTATCTCCAATACGCCAAGCCGCAGGGTTTCCGGCTCAGCGCCATGATCATCAATTTTCCAAACGGCATGCCCGGTGATGTCGGCTTCTTCCTGAGCTGGAAGAGCGAGGTCCGGTAGGCCCGAGGGATCCCGGCGCGGGCGCGAAATCGCCCGCGATCTCTGCCGCCAGCGGGGATCGCCGGCACGGATTCAAGGATGCCTGGCCACGCGTCGCGGGACGTTCACCGGGCGTCGCCGTTCTGCACGTCGAGAACCCAGGTGATGCCGAACCTGTCCTTGAGCATTCCGTAGAGCGGGGACCAGCCGGCCGGCGCAAGGTCTTGCAGGATCTCGCCGTCAAGCTTGAGCCTGTCCCAATAGGTGATGATCTCGTCGCTGGCATTGCCGCTGATGGAAATGAAGAACGGGCTCTGACCCGGATCGTAGGCCCGGCTCGTCGGCACGTCATAGGCCATGATGACAAAGCCGTCTTTCGAAACGACGCGACCCCAGCCGACCCGATCGGCTTCCGCCGGATCGGTCGTGCCGTATATCTGCGCATGGGTCAGCAGCACCAGGTCGCCACCGAAGACGGATTGGTAAAAGGACAGTGCCGGGCGCGCCTCGCCCCGGAAATTGATGTGTGCGACGGTCTGGATGCTCAACGTCTTCGCCCTCTGGCTATGGGAAGTGGACGAACCGGGTATAGTTGCGCCCAACTGACACTTCACGGCAGTTGGACGATGAGCGGACCCGATCGATTGCTGCGCCTTCTTCAGCTCATGCGCGTCATGGCGCCCCCGATCACGGCCGGACGCCTGGCGGTCGAACGCGGCGTGTCCGTACGCTCGATCTATCGCGATATCGAGCTGCTGCGGCTGTCTGGCGCCCGGATCGAGGGAGAACGCGGCTATGGCTATCGATTGATCGAGGACTATGCACTGCCGCCGCAGACATTCGATCGTCTGGAAATCGAGGCGATCACCGTGGGGCTCGGCGAAGTGCGCCAGATGGGCGACCCGGATCTGGCGCGCGCCGCCGAATCTGTGCTTGCCAAGGTTGCCGCGACGCTGCCGGACGATCGCGAGCAGCAATTGCTGCATTCCATATCCCATGTCTATCGGCCAAGCGGTCGCTACGGCGCGCAGCCGCATCTGCAGGCCATACGGCAGGCGTGCTGGGAAGAGCAGGAGATCGAGATCGGCTATCGCGACCAGGCGGGCACCGCCAGCCAGCGCATCATTCGCCCCCTCGCGATCATGTACAGCGATCACGTCCTGACGGTTCTGGCCTGGTGTTGCCTGCGGGATGACTTCCGGATGTTCAGGGTCGACCGGATCGCAAGCCTTTCCAGCAACGGAGCGAGCTTTCGTCCCCGCCGGGTGAGGCTCTTGCGGGATTACCTTGCAAGGCTCCGGGAGACATAGCGGGAAACGAAGACCGACGCGTCACCATTCCCAGGCGTCACCACTCCCAGGCGTCCCGGCAATGGCAACCGGAGGGGCGGCGGCGTGCCGCCCGCCTCCCCGAATGGATCAAGGGGTGACCGGCCTACCGGGACGCGGCCTTGGCAAGGGATGTGCGGGCGATGCTTTTCGCGAAAAGCGGCGTCTCGCGGCTGTTGTGATCGCCGCCCGCGGCCTGCTCGAAGGTCTGGCCGTGTTCCGCGAAGAAGGTCATGAAGACGTCCGTCGGGTGGCAGGTGACCTTGTTGGTGTAGCGGGTGCGGTTGCCCTCGATGGGTTCGGCGATCAGTTCCCAGATGACATTGACCTGCGTCCGTCCGCCGGTGGGGGGAACACGTCGGAGATCGAGTTCATGCGGCAATAGGACGGTGTCGCGAAACGGTATCCCGCTCCAGCCAGAAGGAAGCTTCAGCCGAGAATGTCGGGGACGATGTTGCGCGGTGCCGCGTCCTCCGCGAAATCGGATGGCCGCTTCTGCCGCCTGCCGAGTTTCGGGGTGTCGAACGGGACGTGCTCGTAGGGAATCTGGCTCAGGATGTGGGCGATGCAATTGACCCGCGCGCGCTTCTTGTCGTCGGACGGCACGATCCACCAGGGAGCGTGGTGCGTATCGGTGGCGCTGATCATCTCGTCATAGGCGCGGGTGTATTCCCACCATCGATTGTAGGATTCGATGTCCATCGGGCTCAGCTTCCATTGCCGCAGCGGGTCCAGCAGGCGCTGGCGGAAGCGGCGCTCCTGCTCCGCCTCGGAGACATCGAGGAAATATTTGAGCAGGGTGATGCCGCCTTCGATCAGGGCGGCCTCGAAACGCGGCGTCAGCTCCAGGAAGCGGCGGGCCTTCTCCTCGCTGCAGAAGCCCATCACCCGCTCGACGCCGGGGCGGTTGTACCAGGAGCGGTCGAAGATCACGACCTCGCCGCCGGCCGGCAGATGCTGGACATAGCGCTGCATGTAGATCTGGGTCTTCTCGCGGTCGGTCGGCGCCGGCAGGGCGACGACGCGGAAGACGCGCGGGCTCACCCGCTCGACGAGGCGCTTGATCACGCCGCCCTTGCCGGCGGCGTCGCGCCCCTCGAAGATGATGACGATGCGGGCGCCGGAGGTCTTCACCCAGGCCTGGAGATGGGCAAGCTCCACCTGCAGCCGCGCCAGCTCGCTGGCGTAGCTCTTGCCGGGCCCCGGGGCCGCCTCGGCGATCGTGGATCCGGCGGGGCGCGGGGCTGATTTCCGCTTGGCCTTCTTGTCCTTGCTCATGCTTGCCTCCTGCGGCGCGCCGTGATGGAGAGTTCAGGTCCTGGCCTCGAACGCCTGATACGCATCGTCGAGAATGTCGAAGATCATGTCGGCCCCGATGACGTCGATGATGCCGGCGCGCTCGAGAAGGTCGCGCGCCTCGGCATGCAGGTCCGCGAGGCCGAGCCGGAGGCCGCGCTGGCGCAGTGCCTCGCAGACCTTGCCGAGCATTTCGGCCGCGGAGCTGTCGATCTGCGCGATCGCGCTCGCGTCGAGCACCAGCCAGCGCGTTCCTTCCGGCAGGCCGTCGGCGATGGCGTCCAGCCGCGTCGCGATATAATCGGTGTTGAAGAACAGCAGGCTGCCCTGGATCAGGCAGACGGCGAAGCCGGGCACGGCGCGCGCCTGCGGGGTCCGGTGCAGCTTGTAGAAGCCTTCGTGACCGGCGATCCGGCCGAGCATGGCGTCGCGCGGGAACATCAGCTTGCGCAGCACATAGGCGAGCGTCGCGCCGATGGCGATGACCACGCCGTTGAGCACGCCGAGGCCGATCGGGCCCCACATCGCGATCAGCGCGAACACGAACTCCGTCCGGCTGATGCGCCAGATCTGCCGCATGGCGCCGATGTCGATCATGCCGAGCGCGGTGGCGGCGAGAATGGCGCCGAGCGCCGGAAGCGGGATGATGCGCAGCGCCGGGCCGAGGAACAGCAGCGTCGCCACCAGCGTCAGCGCGGCGACCAGGCTGGTCAGCTGCGAGCGGCCGCCGACCGTCAGATTGACCGCGGTGCGCGAATCCGACGCCGAGACCGGGAAGGCGCCGAACAGGCCGGCGGCGAGGTTCGCGGCGCCGAAGCCGATCAACTCGCGGTTGGGATCGACCGCCTCTCCGGAGCGGGCGCCGAAGCTGCGCGCGGCGATGATGCCGGAGCCGTAGCTGACCAGGAAGATCGCCGCCGAGCCCAGCGCCAGCGTCTGCAGCGGCAGGCCGGCGAAGCGGGGCAGGGCGAGATGCGGCAGGCCGGACGGAATGTCGCCGACCACCGCGATGCCCCGCGCCTCGAAGCCGAACACCGCCGAAAGCAGCACCGACAGAACCACCACCAGCACCGGCCCCGGAACCGGGAATTTCGTGATCCGCACCAGCTGCAGCAGCGCGACCATCGAAAGCGCCAGGATCAGCGACGGCCAATGGATCGATCCCGCCTTGCGCAGCAGGTCGATCAGCGGCCGCAGCAGGCCATCGGAATCGACCTTGACCCCGGTGACGCGGCTGATCTGGCCGATCAGGATCGAGAACGAGATGCCGATGAAGAAGCCGGTCAGGATCGGCCGTGACAGGAAGCTCGCCAGCACGCCGAGCCGGAACAGCCAGGCGAGCAGGCAGAGCAGCCCGACGCCGAGCGCCAGCATCGCCGCGATCGCCACCCGCTCGCCCGAGCCGACATCCGGCACGCTGGCCGTGACGGCCGCGAGCGTCGCCGCCAGTATGGTCATGGTCGCGGCATCCGGCCCGACGATCAGGATCCTGGACGGGCCGAACAGCGCATAGGCGGCGAGCGGCGTGATGCTGGCATAGAGCCCGGTCTGCGGCGGCAGGCCGGCAATGGCGGGATAGGCGATGGCGCTGGGCAGGCCGATGGCGGCGACCGCGAGCCCGGCCGAGATGTCGCGCGTCAGCCAGGCCGGCTGGTAGCCGGCAAGCCCCGCGGGCAGGCGCAGCGGAAAGGTCCACCGGCCGGAGTGCATGTTGACCACCTGCGCCGGCTTTCGCCCGAAACCCGGCTTCCCTTGCCATGCGATGCAGTCCATCCACCACGGCGCCGAGCATACACCCGATGACGCTACGGAAACAGGTGGCGCGACGCGGCTGCACCCGGCCGCCTCCCATCTCCGGTTGCGAAAGCGCGGCGCTCAATTGACCGGCGCCGGGCGGGCCTGTTCAATGCAGGCGGGAGCGCAGAGGGAACTGCCATGCAGACAATGATTCGAAGACTGGCCGTCGTCGCGGTGCTGGCGCCGGCCTTGCTGGTCGCGGCCGGCCAGCCCGGCCAGGCGAAGGATGGCAAGAACGCCGCCGCCATCATCGGCGGCCTTGCCGGCCTCGCCGTGGGGGCTGCCATCGCCGACAGCGCCAACCGCAACAACGACATCTATGGCGCGCCGCCGCCGCCTTCCTATCGCCCGCCGGCGCCGTTCTCGCCCGCCGGCGGCATCATCTGCTATCCCGAACAGCGCGCCTGCTACAACAATGGCGGCGCCTATAGTGGCAACTGGACCTGGCGCGTTTATGGCCGCTGAGGGGAACACCATGCTCGCACATAGCTTCCGGCCAGCCCGCGCGATCCGCGCAGCCCTCGCCGCCACCGCGCTCGCCGTCCTTTTCGCCGCCGCCCCTGCCTTCGCGCAGACGGGAAACATCGCGCCGGCGCCGCCGGCCGGCGCCACCGCGCCGGCGCCCGGTGCCGACAATGACCGCGCCGACGCGTCCTGGGCCGATTTCCTGGAGACGGAAGGCGCCATCCTCGCCGACGCCCAGTTCGCGGCGCTGAACAACCTCGCCTTCCAGGCGGCGGCGGTCCGCGTCTGCGACGGCCACGGCCTCGCCAGGGAAACGTTTGGCAAGGCGATCGGCGATGTGATTGCCAGCGGCGACAAGGAACTGACCGACGAGCAGGCCGAGGAACGCAAGACCGCCATCCTCGTCGCCTTCGGCGCCCGCTACGGCCTTTTCATCGCCGAGGCCCATGGCGACAAGCAAGACTTCTGCGCCGCCGCCGCCAAGCTGAAGGCGGAGCCGGACGGCACGCCGGTGTTTATGGAGTAGGAGTGGGTGCCCTTGGCATGGCGATGATTCGAATCAAATGCGGTTCGACAGGTCTATCTGTATAGTTACATTTTGGTACGGAACCGTTTGATGCCAATTGATCCGAACCGCAGAACTCTCAAGCGGCGAGCGAATGAGTTGAAGCTGGCGTCATCGGAAACGTCTGATGCTGACGCTGCCGCATTGCTTCTTTTTTATGCCGCAGAGTGCAGTTTGAAGGCGTTGTATTTAGCCAAGTTTTCGCTAAATACGACTTCCGAATCTAATACAGCAGCGGGTAGTTCGGCACGGGCCCACCTGCATAGGCTGGATAGCATTCTATCAGCCCTTCGCGTTAGTGCAGAAGACTGCCCTTTGCGACCCGCTGCGATTAAGCTTCGAAGCGGTGATCATATTCATGTATCTGAGCTTCACGAGGCTTGGAGATATGGAGAAAAGCTAGACGGTCAGGATGATGTTGTGTCTTGGCTCCGTAAAATTCTGGCTTATACTGAGAAGCATCTTTGAGATTGGATGATCTGATAATGACTATCGAGATTGATCCGCCCGTCACCTGGATGGATGTTGCTCGCGCATTGGGGCAGATCGAGCCTACGTCCGATCTCTGGTTAGGCCGTCCCAAAGAGTTAATCAGAGCTGACATCGATTGGTCGGCAGCTACGTTCGAGTTTGATGGCGACGCAATTCCTGAGGCGGCGTTCCACGATTGGCTTGAGAAGGTCTTTCCTCAACGAATTGAGCGTTCGGATGCCGAAGCCTCCCTAATACTGGAGGGTCCTAAAGCCGAAAGGCTACCGATAGAACTAGAGTTACGACAAGCGCCTATCGCACAGTTGATGCCGATCGGTGCCATAGAGAGCTCGGTCAATTTTAGACCCGAGCCGTTAGTTTCTAACGGCGGCCTCCCGATTATCGCCTGTCACAGCGTCAAGGGTGGCAGTGGCCGTACTACCGCGGCAATTGCGTGCGCGATTGAGTGGGCGCGGCGTGCTCGCAAGCCGGTTCTGATCGTCGATGCCGATTTGGAGGCCCCGGGACTAAGTTATCTTTTTCAGCGATCCCGTGGGCACGCAAAAATTGCGTTCGAGGATATAGTAGCACTCGCTCATCGTGATGCTAGCCCAGCTTGGGAAGACACGATTGACTTCGCTGCCGGGCGGTTGCGAGACCAGAGAATTGACGACATCTTCGTATTACCCCTCAGGAGGAATCTCGAAGAATTAGCAAGCTCATCTATTCGAGCTGAACATCTTTCGACGCCTGAACGTCCATTTGCTTTGGCTGAACTGCTGCGAGCAATTGCCGACCGAACTGACTGCGCAGGCATAGTGGTAGACATACGTGCTGGCTTGGTGCCCCTAGCAGCCCAGCTAATACTCGATCCCAGTGTTGGGCGGATGTTCGTTTGTACTTTGGCGGGCCAATCGCTAGACGGCACAGCCGCTCTGATCGCGTATCTCTCGAGAGAGGCCCGTAGGCGGAATACGATTTTACCGGAGCCGCTGCTCCTAGTTAACCGAATTCCGTCGATCATCCGTGAGACTGGGGCCGATGAGAGCATCCTTAGGCCGGTACTGGATAGAGTTACGGTGGAACTGCTTCGAGGCAGAGATGCTGCAACTGGTGCTGATGAAGCAATTTTCTCGGTCGAGCAAGACATCAGCGCAATCTCGGTTGTCAGAATGCCTGAAATATCTGATTTGCAAGTATCCTCCGCTGGATGGGACGGTTTTGTCGAGCAATTGCGGTCGTCAGGTTTTCAAAAGAGGATTACGGGTGATTTTGGCGATTGGCTGACCCGGACGCTTGACGACATGGGCGCAGCCTCTACCGCGCCAAATTTACCGACTCTCAATTTAGATGTCAGCCACCAGGAACGCTGCAAGCTGCTTCGAACTTTCGCAGGAAAACTAGTGGCAGCGGAACTTGCCGAGGCGCCTATTGAAACACCTCTGATTACGGGCCCCTTACGCGCGTTAGCCGAGCAATTTAAATCCCAACTCCCAGTCATAGTAGCTGAAGGTGCAAAGGGAACCGGCAAGACGCTGACGGCGCGTTTTGTCGCCGCTCGCGGTGATTGGGTCTCTGTTGTGGAGGCGCTTTCCGGTGCGAGCGACGCGGTGGACGCCCCAATCCTGCCGGTACTTGGGTCGATCCAGTCCAGCGAGGCGTATCAAGTTGAGATTGATAGTTGTCGCCAAGCGGTTGCCGCAAAGCTCGGTTTCGGACAGGCGCAGACCGTCTATGAAACGAAAAGCTATCTCAATTCGGCATTGACGGTGGCGGCGAACGAGCAGGAACGCGCCACAGTTTGGTTAAATAGTATAGCTTGGGCAGCTGGTTTCGATGTGGGTAATACTACTGCGGGCGAGCGTTTCCCCAAGGAACTTCGTGATCGTGGGCAGAATCTTCTGGTCGTGATTGAGGGAATAGAAGAGCTCTATAAGGATCCTTTTTCTGGCAATACTCCCCTGTGGTTGCGGAGCCTTCTTGTCGATTTGCCACAACGTGTAAGGGCGGAGCCGGGGCGTCCTATAGGTCTAATTATCTTCGCTCGGCGCGATAGCGTCGATGCAGCTGTACCGCAGAATAGTGACCAGTTTAGGCGAGCATATCAATCTTTCGCGCTTTCGTGGAGCGACAGCGACGTTATCGAGTTGGCGGCTTGGTTGGCTACGAAGTCTGGGGCTCTTGACGTTTGGACGCCAGCTTTTCGGTCAATGCCGCAAGCAGAGAAAGAGGAACGCCTCTATCCTCTTTGGGGACGAAAGCTCGGCCCAGATGATAAGCCAAGCAAGAGAACTGCTGAGGCTTATACGGCAAACTGGGTTATCGCGGTTCTCTCCGATCTTCAGAGCCGGTTGGTTGCGCGCGATTTGGTCAGGTTACTTGAAAATGCGGCTGCAGCGTCGGTTTCGGCAAACGACGTGGAATTCTCCGCGTCGCGATTGCTGGCTCCGAGGGCGTTGAAAGATGCGGTGAAGCCAACTAGCGTTGCAAAGGTTAGTGAGACGCAAGAGGAAATAGCAGAGCTTAAGCCTGTTTTTGACAAGTTCAGAAAATATCCGGATAGTGTTGTTGCTCCGCTTGATAGTGAGGCCATAGTAAAACTAGGGCTTAGTGAGGCGGATATCAGGCTCCTGCAGCGCCACGCTATCCTTTTTGGGGACTCGCCACCTTACGAGGTGCCAGAATTGTTTCGAATGGGGCTCAATCTCAAGCATAGTGGTGCTCGGCACAGTGTTATCAATCTGCGCCGACGGGCGAGGCAACGCTTGGGTTTGACAAGCTAGTTGTCTAGCCCGGTTGGATAGTGGTCAGTGCATTAAGTTGCGGCTCAAGCCGCAACTCTCATCCCCCCGCAAACACCTTTGCCACCACAGCCCTTGCGTCCGACTGGATCTGCGCCAGGTGCTCGGCGCTCAAGAAGCTCTCCGCGTAGATCTTGTAGACTTCTTCCGTGCCGGAGGGGCGGGCGGCGAACCAGCCGTTTTCGGTCACCACCTTGATGCCGCCGATCGAGGCGTCGTTGCCCGGCGCGCGGGTGAGGCGGGCCGTCACCGGCTCGCCGGCAAGCTCCGCCGCGTCGATCTTGGACGGATCGAGTTTTCCAAGGATCGCCTTCTGCTCCACCGTCGCCGGGGCGTCGATGCGCGCGTAATAGGATTTGCCAAGATCCGACGTGACCGACTGGTAGAGCTGGTTGGGGTCCTGCCCGGTGGTGGCGGTGATCTCGGCCGCCAGCAGGCCCATGATCAGGCCGTCCTTGTCGGTGGTCCAGACAGAGCCGTCGCGGCGCAGGAACGAGGCGCCGGCGCTTTCCTCGCCGCCAAAGGCGAGCGAACCATCGATCAGCCCGGCGCTGAACCATTTGAAGCCGACCGGGACCTCGACCAATTTTCGGCCCATCTTGGCGACGACGCGATCGATCATGCCGCTGGAGACGGCCGTCTTGCCGAAGGCGCTCGCTTCGCTCCATTCCGGCCGGTGGCGGCAGAGATAGGCGATCGAGGCGGAGAGGTACTGGTTGGGGTTCATCAGCCCGCCCGAGGGCGTGACGATGCCGTGGCGGTCGGCGTCGGTGTCGTTGGCGAAGGCGATGTCGAATTTTTCGGCGAGCGCGATCAGCGGCGCCATGGCGTAGGGCGAGGAGCAGTCCATGCGGATCTTGCCGTCCCAGTCCGCCGTCATGAAGGCGAAGGTCGGGTCGACGATGTCGTTGACGACCGTGGCGTCGAGCTTGAAGCGCTCGATCATCGGCTCCCAGTAGCGCACGGCGGCGCCGCCGAGTGGGTCGATGCCGATTTTTACACCCGCCGCGCGAATGGCTTCCATGTCGATGACGGAGGCGAGATCGGCGACATAGGGGGTGATGTAGTCATACGGGCGGATGCAGGCTTCCTTGCGGGCGCGGGCGAAGGGCATGCGCTTCACGCCGGCGAGTTTTGTCGCCAGGAACTCGTTGGCCGCCTTGCCGATCCATGAGGTGACGTCGACATCGGCCGGGCCGCCATTGGTCGGGTTGTACTTGAAGCCGCCATCATCGGGCGGATTGTGCGACGGGCTGATCACGATGCCGTCGGCGAGGCCTTCGGTGCGGCCTTTGTTGTAGGTGAGGATGGCATGCGAGATGACCGGCGTCGGCGTATAGCCAAGATGCTCGTCGACCAGGGTCTCGACGCCATTGGCGGCCAGCACCTCGATCGCCGAGGTGAGGGCGGCCTCGGAGAGGGCGTGGCTGTCCATGCCGATGAAGAGCGGGCCGGTGATGCCGGCTTGGCTCCGATAGAGGCAGACGGCCTGGGTGATCGCCAGGATGTGCCATTCGTTGAAGGCGGAGGCGAAGGCCGAGCCGCGATGGCCCGACGTGCCGAACGCCACCTTCTGGGTCGCGATCGCCGGGTCCGGCGTCAGCGCGAAATAGGCGGTCATCAGCCGCGGAATGTTGGTGAGGGCCGAGCGGGGAACCGGCTTGCCGGCGAGAGGATGGAGCGTTGCTTCCGACATATTGTTTTCTCTGCGATTCCACACGATCGGGAGAGGATCATGATCGGCGGCGCGGGCGCGGGCAACCACCGTTTTCGGGTTCGTTCGCGAGGCGGGGATAGCGGGCAAAGGCCGGGTCAGCCAGCCCCGGGTTTCCGGGGCTTTTTGCCCTTCGCCCGGTTGCGCGCGATCGCCGCGCCGATCAGCGCCTGGAACGCCGGCCCGTCGATCGCCTCGCCCTCGTGGAGGTCGATGGCGCGGCGGGTGTTTCCCTCGAGGCTCGCATTGAACAGGCCGGAAGGGTCGTCGAGCGCGGCGCCGTGGGCGAAGGTCAGCTTGACGGCGGATTTGTAGGTCTCGCCGGTGCAGAGGATGCCGTCCTGCGACCAGACGGGCACGCCGCGCCATTTCACCTCCTCCACGACATCCGGGTCGGCGTCGCGGATCAGCCGGCGGACCTGCGCCAGCGTCTCGCCGCGCCAGTCGGCGAGGTCGCGGATCTTCGCGTCGATGATGTCGGAGGCGGCGACGCCTGCCGCCGGCTCCGCGTCGTGCGTGGGCTTGGTCATGGCGTGTCCTCCCGGGCGGTTCGAGCCCTATTCCGGCTTGCGAAAGGTCAGGCCGTGCTCGACGGCGGCCTTGCCGAACTTGCCGCGCACCTTGTCGATCGCGGCCTCTGCCTTGGCGCGCTTGGCGGCGGCGGGGTCGACGAGATCGTCCGGATCGGCCCGCTGCGGATCGGAGAAATCCGATACCGACACACCGATCAGGCGATAGGTGGTGCCGTCGGTCTCGTGCGCCAGAAGCTGCTCGGCCGTGCGAAAAATGCGGTCGGCGAGGCGGGTCGGGTCGGCGAGCTGGCGCGAGCGGGTGCGCAGCTTGAAATCGGAGGATTTGAGCTTCAGCGTCACGTTGCAGGCGGCGAGCTCGGCGCGCTTCAGCCGGGCGGATACCTTCTCCGACAGGCGGCGCAGGATCGGCCTGAGTGTGGCGAGGTCGGCGTGGTCGTGGTCGAAGGTGGTCTCGGCGCCGATCGATTTGGCCTCGTGGCGCGGCTCGACGGTGCGGCGGTCGTCGGCGCGGGCGAGGCGGGCGAGCCGCAGGCCCATGACGCCATAGCGCCTGGCGAGGTCGCTTTCCTCCATGCGCTGCAGCTGGCCGATCGTCTTGATGCCCTGTTCGGCGAGCTTCGCTTCCAGCGCCTTGCCGACGCCCCAGATCATGCCGACCGGCTTTTCGGCCAGGAAGGTCAGCGCTTCGGCGCGGCCGATGACGGAGAAGCCGCGCGGCTTGTCGAGGTCGGAGGCGAGCTTGGCCAGGAACTTGTTGAAGGAGAGCCCGACCGAGATGGTGATGCCGATCTCCTGTTCGACGCGGCGGGCGAAGCGGGCGATGGTCAGCGCCGGTGGCGCGCCATGCAGCCGCTCCGTGCCGGAGAGATCGAGGAAGGCCTCGTCGATCGAGATCGGCTCGACCAGCGGCGTCAGTTCCTGCATCAGCGCGCGGATCTGCTGGCCGACGGCGACGTATTTCTCCATGTTCGGCCGAATCACAACCGCGTCCGGGCAAAGGTCGAGCGCCTTGTACATCGGCATGGCCGAGCGGACGCCGTGGATGCGGGCGATGTAGCAGCAGGTCGAGACGACGCCGCGTTTTCCCCCGCCGATGATGACGGCCTGGTCGGCAAGGCTCGGGTCGTCGCGCTTCTCGATCGAGGCGTAGAAGGCGTCGCAATCGACATGGGTGATGGAGAGCGTGCCGAGTTCTGGATGCGAAGCGATGCGCGGGCTGCCGCAGGCGCGGCAACGCGGCCCGGAAGCGGGCGTCAGGCAGTCGCGGCAGAAGCCGGCGAGGGCATTGGCAGGGATCGACATGACGGCCCGGTGGCGGCGCGATGCCGCGTGAGGGGAAACTATCCGTCCGGGAGCGGGGCCGCAATCGATCCGGCGCAGCGGCGGCGCAGGGTCGCCGCGGGCGGCAATCCTTCCTGCGTGTGGCCTGTTCAGTTGCGATGCGGCAGAGGCGGGTGATATAGCGAGCGGATCATTTCCGCCGTGGCCGGCGCGCTCAACCGCCTCGTCAACGGCTCTTGCCAAAGGGTTCTCGCCATGTCCGTCGACATCGCCACCGTCAAGCGGGTCGCTCATCTCGCCCGGATCGCTGTCACCGAGGAGGAAGCCCAATCCTTCCAGGGCGAGATCAACGCGATTCTCGGCTTTGCCGAGCAATTGAACGAGGTCGATGTCGAGGGCGTCGAGCCGCTGACCTCGGTCGTCGCGCAGACGATGAAGAAGCGCGCCGATGTCGTCACCGACGGCTTCTATGCCGATCGCGTCGTCGCCAATGCGCCCGTCTCGGACGATGATTTCTTCGTCGTGCCCAAGGTCGTCGAGTGACCGCCGGGCGCTAGACGCCGACTTTTCCGAAGAGGGCGCCGCGCGTCCTCAAGCCCGGTGACGCCGCGCACCGCCTCCTGACATTCGAGATGCCGATGTCTTCGACCGATCTGACCAGCCTGACCATTGCCGAAATCCGCGACGGCCTGACCGCCAAGGCCTTCTCCGCCACCGAACTGACCCAGGCCTATCTCGCCTCGATGGAGGCGGCGCGCGCGCTCAATGCCTATATCGTCGAGACGCCGGAGCAGGCGCTCAGCATGGCGGCGGCTTCCGACGCAAAGCTGGCCAAGGGCGAGGCGCGTGCGCTGGAAGGCGTGCCGATCGGCGTCAAGGACCTGTTCGCGACCGAGGGCGTGCATACCCAGGCCGCGTCGCACATCCTCGACAAGTTCAAGCCCAACTATGAATCGACCGTCACGGCCAATCTCTGGAACGACGGCGCGGTCATGCTCGGCAAGCTGAACATGGACGAGTTCGCCATGGGCTCGTCGAACGAGACGTCGTTCTACGGCCCGGTCGTCAATCCCTGGCGCAAGGAAGGCTCCAACGCGCCGCTGGTGCCGGGCGGCTCGTCGGGCGGTTCCGCCGCCGCCGTGGCCGCGCGCCTTTGCGCCGGCGCGACCGCGACCGATACCGGCGGCTCGATCCGCCAGCCGGCCGCCTTCACCGGCACGGTCGGCATCAAGCCGACCTATGGCCGCTGCTCGCGCTGGGGCACGGTCGCCTTCGCCTCGTCGCTGGACCAGGCCGGCCCGATCGCCCGCACGGTGCGCGACGCCGCCATCCTGCTGAAGTCGATGGCCTCGGTCGACGCCAAGGACACCACCTCCGTCGACGTGCCGGTGGGCGATTACGAGGGCGCGATCGGCCAGTCGGTCAAGGGCCTGCGGATCGGCATCCCGCGCGAATACCGGCTCGACGGCATGTCGGCCGAGATCGAGGCGCTCTGGCAGCAGGGCATTGCCTGGCTCAAGGAAGCCGGCGCCGAGATCGTCGACATCTCGCTGCCGCACACGAAATATGCCCTGCCGGCCTATTACATCGTGGCGCCCGCCGAGGCCTCGTCCAACCTCGCCCGCTATGACGGCGTACGCTATGGCCTGCGGGTTCCGGGCGAAGACATCGCCTCGATGTATGAAAACACCCGTTCGGCCGGCTTCGGCCATGAAGTGAAGCGCCGCATCCTGATCGGCACCTATGTGCTCTCGGCCGGCTATTACGACGCCTATTACGTCCGCGCGCAGAAGATCCGCACGCTGATCAAGCGCGATTTCGATCTCGCTTTCGAAGCGGGCGTCGATGCCGTGCTGACGCCGGCGACTCCTTCGGCCGCCTTCGGCCTCGCGGAAATGACCACGGCCTCGCCGGTCGAGATGTATCTGAACGACATCTTCACGGTGACGGTCAACATGGCCGGCCTGCCGGGCCTCGCCGTTCCGGCCGGCCTCGACAAGTCGAAGCTGCCGCTCGGCCTGCAGCTGATCGGCCGTCCGTTCGAGGAAGAGACGCTGTTCCGTCTCGGACAGGTGATCGAGGACGCTGCTGGCACCTTCACGCCGTCCAAGTGGTGGTGACATGATCCGCAAGCCGGCTGACTGCACGACCAAGGCGCATATCCGCACCGAGATCGACCGCCTGGACGCCGATCTCGTCGCTTTGCTGGCTGAGCGCTTCGGCTATGTGCAGCGGATGGCCGAGATCAAGTCTTCGCCGGACGAGGCGCTGGTACCGGAACGGGTCGACGAGGTGCTCGACCGCGTCGCCTTGGCCGCGGGCGAGGCTGGCCTCGACGAACAGCTGGCGCGCGATCTCTGGCGCCGGCTGATCGAGTGGAACATCGAGTTCGAGCGGCGCACCATCGCCGCCCGCCTCGCGCAGTAAGGCAGGGCCGGCGGCCCCCGTGGTAAGCATCCACGGAGAGTGTAGCACGAACGCCGACCTCTCCTTCAGGGAGAGGTGAAGGGCAGGGCAACGGTCCCTTGATGGATCCTCCTCCAGTCCATAGCCCTCGTACTGCCCATGGGCAGGCCGGCGAGCCCGGGAGCCCGCCGGCCTAATTGTTTAGCGGTTGTCCAACTGGGCGCGTACCGCGTCCAGGCCTGCCCGCGTGATGCGGTAGGGCGCGCCGTTCTGCGACGCGATCAGCCGCCGCCGCTTCAGGCGCTGGAACAGGTCAAGCGAACAATCCGTCAGGATCCAACCGTCCCTGGTCGTGCAGTCCGCCGCGATGATGCGGCCGGATTCATTCTTGCGATGGCGGATAACGCCGCCCTGAGCGAGCGCGTGCAAGACGCGCTGCTCGAGTTTCGAGACATTCATGATGGGATTTCGTTCAGGAATCAGGTGATCGCAGCCGCGATTCCGCGGGCCGCGCGCCGAGGGCGCGAGGACTTCAATCCCTGCCGCTTACGGGCAGGGGATCACCGGGACTGCGAAGTAGTCGACATCCAAACTCCTGAGACGGCAGCGCTTATAGTGCTATCCATTGGCGCGGGCAAGCTCGTTTGGCATGGTGTGCGTGGCGCGTTTGCCTCCGTTGCTGCGCGGCAACGTTCGTTTGGGAGGAAGAGGATGGACCGGATACCTACCCTGTCGGCGGATGGTTTTCGCGCGACGCTTGCCGATGCCGAGCCGCCCGCGGGGCTCTCGGCGCCGCTGCAGGCGCTCTGGCATCTGGAAAAGGGCGAGTGGGAGGCGGCGCATACCCTGGTCCAGGACGACGCCAGCCGCGCCGGCGCCTGGGTGCACGCCCATGTCCACCGCATCGAGGGCGATCTCTGGAACGCGCGCTACTGGTATGGCCAGGCCGGACAGAAGGCCGCCGAGGGCGACCTCGCCGCCGAGCGCTCGACCATCCTGGCGGCCCTGCTGCGGGATTGACCGCAAAAAAGAAACCCGGCGGATCGCTCCGCCGGGCTCAGGATCCATGCCTCGCGGCGTGGAGCCGTATCGCTTACCAGGAGCGCTTCAGCCAGATCGTGGTGGCCCAGGCGTCACCGTCGATCGCGGCGGTGTCGGAATCGATCTTGTTGTAGGCAGCGTCGACCATCAGGTCGAGACCCTTGACCGGCGTGAAGTTGACGGCACCACCAACGCGGAAGGCGTCGAACTCGCGATCCTTGAAGAACGTGTAGTCGGTCGTGCCTTCGAACTTGGCGTAGCCAACCGTAAGAGCCGACCAAACGCGGTCGGTCCAGACGTGCTTGTACGAAGCGAAGGTGCTCCAGCTGTCGCCCGGGACTGCGTCGAGACCCGCGCCGCCGGCAACCGAGCCGGTGGTGTAGCCAGCGACCGAAGAGCCGCCGGTGATGCCGGTGAACGAGTTGCCGTTCTGGGCATAGGCCGCGTAGAGCTGGAACTTGTCGCCCTTCGAGATGTTGTCGAGCGCCAGCTCGACAATGCCACCGACGGCGAAGCCGGTCTTGTCGTGACGCAGGTTGTTATCAAGATCGATATCGGCGGCGTGCTGGAAGTAGGCACCGGCGATCTTGGTCTTGAAGATGCCGCTGCTGTAGGTCACGGCAGCAATGATGTCCGGGATATTGTTGTTGCCACCCCGGTCAATGCCGAGGTCGTCAATGAAGGTTCCGACGGCGCCGCGGTCACGCGGGTCTTCCAGCGAGATCGCCAGACCGAAGCCGTTGACCGTGTAGGACAGCTCGATGTGGTCGGTCTTGGTGTCCGACGAGTAGCTGCCCTTGTCGGTGAAGCCCTGGCCGAAATCGAACAGCGAGTCGAAGTAGCCGGCCTTGACCGGGCCGAACTGCAGCCAGGCGGTGTCGACATAGGCCGAGTTGGTCGAGGCGTTGACGTAGTCAGCAAGAGTCTCGCCGCCAGCCGTGTTGCCGGTCTTGGCGCGGTAGTCGATCCAGCCGGTCAGGTTGCCGTATTCCGTGATCGACGAGGCGGTCACCTGGATCGAGGCTTCGGTGACGAAGTTGCCCCAGTTGCTGTCCGGATAGGCCTTGTTGAATGCGCCGTAGTCAGAGTCGCCAAAGGTGGTGATGAACTTCACATAGCCGCCGACCTTGATGCAGGTGTCCGTGCCGGGCGAGTAGAAGAAGCCCTTGCCGAAGGCGTCGCAGACCTTCACGTAGTCAACCGGCTCGGCAATGGTGAGATCGGCGGCATTGGCTGCGCCAGCGACGATGATCGCGGCCGCGGAGCCGAGGATAACAGACTTAAACGTCATTTCTGACCTTCCAAATATTGGGAGGGTACGAATGCGCAGCCGCTCCGGCTCCGAGCTGATCCGCAGATCAGGCCGTCGCGACATCAAGCGCCCAGACCCCCATCATGTTGGCCGCCGCGCATCCGTTTGCGGACACTGCGTACGGTGCCCGCTGCGACCCCTCGCGTCAGGCACCGGCAACCTAGCGACCACGCTCGATGGTGCAATGCAAAATGGTCCGTGCCGCAAGTATAACGGTTTTATGAATTTCACTAGTGGCTTAATTATCCCGAACCAGTGATTAATTTGCCGGCATATCATAATTACGAGTCGAATTTATACTTCGGCGACGGCGTTTTGAGGGGAGATTTTTGTCGCCTGCACCTGACCTGGCGCTTTCCGGTCGGAAAGATCGCGTTCTGGCGAGTGAATCAACGTCAGTCCCAGCGTTGCCACGTTGGATATATGTGTTCTCGTCAGGGCTATTATTGAGTGCATTACGAAAAGGTAGGTCGGCATATTTTGCGTTCGGTGCAGTTGGTAAACCGCTTTATCCCGACTTTCGGAGTCAGATCAGCGCCGGATATCGATCAGATTTTTCCAGGATCCAAGTTTGATTCACCCTACCGTAGGGTTTCGATTCCGATGTTGATCATTTTTTGCAAGATTATTGAGGTTTCTCTGAAACCATCTGCGCGGTAACCTCGTTACCTAGCCAATAGGATGGGCTTTAAGTAGCGATCGGCAATGGAGGGCTTCATGTTCAGACTTCGAATCGCGGCCACATCGGCAGTCTTGCTGGTGGGAACTATGCTGGTGCCGGCCTACGCTGGCGGCGGACTGGGAGGAGTCGTCAGCGGCGTCACCGGAGCGGTCGGCGGCACGGTCTCCGGCGTCACCGGCAGTGTTGGAGGCGCCGTTGGCGGCGGCGTCGGCAGCACGGTCAGCAACACGGGCAGCGCCGTTGGCGGCACGGTTTCCAGTGTCGGCAATACCGTTGGCGGCACGGTCAACGGTGTGACCGGAGCCGTTGGCAGCACGGTCGGGAGCGTGACAGGCGCCGTCGGCAGCACGGTTGGCAGCATGACCGGCAGTTCTTCCACCGGCACCACTTCCGCCTATCGCAACACACCCCGGTCGACGCTTCTCAGCGGTATCGACGCGCGCATGGATCGCCTGTCCAAGCGCGAGCTGATCCGGCTTTGTCTCAGTGTCGGTGGTCAGGCCTCTTGCGGCGGCAACCGCGAGCAGGTGGTCCGGCTTGTCGATGCCCGGCTGAAGCTTCTCTCCAAGGATCAGCTCGCCAATGTCTGCGTCAATGTCGGGGCGAGCTGCGGCGCCAAGGGCGGTACCAAGATCACGGCCAATGTGCTGGGCAAGAACGGCGTCGCCAATGCCCGGGTCCGTTCCCGCCTGATCGGCGGCATCAACGCCAAGGCGGCCGTGCTTTCCAAGAAGGATCTGGTGAAGGTCTGCCTGAATGCCGGCGGCGGCTCCGCCTGCGGCAATGGCAATCGCAGCCAGATTCTGGGCCTGCTGGATACGCGACTGGCCGTGCTTCAACCAGGCAAGCTGCTCAATCTGTGCCTGAGCGTCGGCGGCTCCTGCGGTTCCGGCACCCGCGGTCCGGGAGGCCCTGGCGGTCCCGGAGGCCCCGGCGGCCCTGGCGGACCGGGAGGCCCCGGCGGTCCCGGTGCCGGCAATCCCGACGGCCCGACCTCTGTCTCGGACAGCGGCCTGAGCGGCGCGGACAAGCAGGCTCTGCGCAACAAGTGCCCGACCATCCTGCGCAATCCGTTCTCGTTCGATGCGGACCTGGTCAAGCTCTGCAAGATGGCAAGCCGGATCTGACCCGCAGTCGATGACAACAAGAAAGCCGCCGCATCCATCGATGCGGCGGCTTTTGTTTGGCCCGAACGCCGTTCAGGTCTGAGCCTTGCCGGACGCCATGCGGGCGATCATCAGCGCGCCGAGGATGATGGCGCCATAGATCGCCTGGATCCAGAAGGAGGGCACCTGGGCCAGGGTCAGCAGGTTCTGCACCACGCCGAGCAGCAGCACGCCGGTCAACGCACCGAACATCGTGCCGCGTCCACCATCGAGCGAGATGCCGCCGATCACCGCCGCGGCGAAGACCGTGAAGATCATGCCATTGCCCTGGTTGGCGCTGATGGCGCCGACATAGCCGGTGATCACCAGCCCGCCGACCGCCGCCAGCATGCCGGCCAGAACATAGACGCCGGTGGTGATGCGCTCGACCCGGATGCCCGCCGCGCGGGCCGCCTCGGGATTGCCGCCGATGGCATAGAGCGCGCGGCCGAGCCGGTGATAGCGCAGCACGATGCCCGCCACGAGGAAGGCCAGCGCCGCCAGCCAGACCGCCAGCGGCAGGCCGAGGATGGTGATGATCATCAGCGCGTAGAAGGCGTCGGGCAGGTCGAACAGGGTTCGCCCGCTGGTGGCGCCGACCAGCATGCCGCGCAGGATGATCAGCATGGCGAGCGTCACGATGAAGGCGTTGAGCGTGAAGCGGACGACGAGGATGCCGTTGATCAGGCCGATCAGCGCGCCGACGCCGATGACGATCAGGATGCCGACGAAGGTCGGCAGCTCGACGCCGAAGCCGTTATTGGCGACGGGAAGGACGAGCAGGGCGCCGATCGCAGGCGCAAAGCCGGCCGTCGATTCCAGCGACAGGTCGAACTTGCCGGTGATGATGATGAGCGATTCCGCCAGCACCACCAGCGCCAGCGCGGCGGAGGAGGTGAGGATGGTGTTGATGTTGCCCTGGGTCAGGAAGGCCGGGCTGATGAAGGCGCCGATGATGATCAGGATCACCAGCGCCGGCAGCAGCGCAAGGTCATGGAGGCGGATCATCGAGCGGCGCGGCGCGGGCTTGGCGCCGGCATTCAGCGTCGCCGTGGCGGATGGTTGCGTGTTCATGCGAGCTCGATCCCTTCGATGGAGGCGACGAGCGCATTGTCGCTCCAGCCTGCCTTGTGTTCCGCGACGACCGATCCATGCTGCATCACCAGCACCCGGTCACAGGTTCTCAGATCCTCGATCTCGCTGCTGACGACGAGGATGGCCTTGCCCTCCTGCCGCATCCGCTCGATGACGGTCAGCAGCGCTTCCTTCG
The DNA here is from genome assembly GCF_026343955.1 of Kaistia defluvii. Classification (GTDB taxonomy): domain Bacteria; phylum Pseudomonadota; class Alphaproteobacteria; order Rhizobiales; family Kaistiaceae; genus Kaistia; species Kaistia defluvii. The sequence goes on along the minus strand of NZ_JAPKNI010000005.1, from coordinate 287,531 downwards.
ACTTGACGTCGACGCCGGCGGTCGGGTCCATCAGCACGAGGACGGACGGGTCGTTGGCGAGCGCGCGGCCCATCACGACCTTCTGCTGGTTGCCGCCGGAGAGGCCGGAGACGAGCTGGTCGGGCCCCTGGGTGACGATTCCGAGCGAGGCTATCGTCCGGTTGGTCAGTTCCGATCGCCGTCTGGGCGCGATGAAGCCGAAGGGGCCGAGATGGCGGTTCATCGTCATGATCGCGTTGTCGGCGACGGATTGCGACAGCACCAGGCCCTGGTCGTGCCGGCTCTTCGGAACGCAGCCGACGCCGAGCTCCAACGCGGCGGCGACGTCGCCGGAGGGCAGGGTCTTCCGGTCGATGCGGATCGTCCCGCCGGTATAGGGCGAGAGTCCCGCCACCGCCTCGGCGAGGCCGATGCGGCCGCCGCCGGTCGGGCCGGAAAGGCCGACGACCTCGCCGCGGCGGATGTTGAAGCTGACATCCTGGAAGTCGTCGCCGGAGACGCGGTCGATCTCGAGCGCCACGGCGGCGCTCTCCGGCACGGTGCGGCCGGCGGCGTCGGAGACGCCGAGATGGACGTGTTCGCCGGTCATTGCCTCGATCAGCCGGTCCTTCGGCAGGTCGGCGACCGGCGCGGTGATGATGTGGCGCGCGTCGCGCAGCACCGTCACCGCCTGGCAGATTTCATACACTTCCTGCAGATGATGCGAGATGAACAGGAAAGTGACGCCGGCGGCCTGAAGCTCGCGGATGCGGGTGAACAGGCGCTTGATCTCGTCGCCGTCCAGCTGCGCCGTCGGCTCGTCGAGGATGATGAAGCGGGCGCCATAGGAGAGGGCGCGGGCGATCTCGACCAGCTGCCGCGCCTCGATGCGAAGGTCACCGGCGCGGGCGTCTTCCGAGACATTGACGCCCCACTGGTCCAGCACTTCGCGGGCGCGACGGCGCAGCGTCGACCAGCTGATGAAGCCGCGCTCGGTTGGATGGCGGTTGATGAACAGGTTCTCCGCGACCGTCAGGTCGGGGATGATCGTCGAGTGCTGGTAGACGCAGGCGACGTGTTTGCGCCAGCCTTCGCGGTCGGAGATGGCCGGGGCCGGCACGCCGGAGAACAGCACCTGGCCGGAATCCGGCGCGCGCAGTCCGGTGAGGATGCCGACCAGCGTCGACTTGCCGGCGCCGTTGCGGCCGACCAGCGCGTGCGACTCGCCGGCGAAGACCTTGATATGCGCCTCGTGCAGCGCCGTCGTCGGGCCGTAGCGCTTGGAGACGCCGCGGGCCTCGACGATCGGAATGATGGTGTCAGGCGGCTGCATGGTGCCCCCGTCCGGCGTCGAGAAGAGAGGGAAACTGCATCGGGGTCTCCGGAGTTCGGGAGGCCTGACCCATGCCGCCGGCATGGATCAGGCTTATGAAAACCTCACGCCAAGTGCATGATTTCGTTCGAAATCACGCGCTTAGAGCTGGTTGCCCCAGAAGCTCTTGTCGTCGACATTCTCCTTGGTGACGAGCGGCGCCGAGAGCTGGTCCTCCAGCACGCCGGGGCGCACTTCGAGGATGGTGCTGTCGTGGTCGGTCGGACCGGCGGCAAACGTCTTTCCGGCCATCGCTTCCTTCAGATACTGGATGCCGTATTTGGCATAGAGATCGGCAGGCTGCGAAACCGTGGCGTCGATCTCACCCTTGCGGATGGCGTCGAATTCCTGCGGGATGCCGTCATTCGAGACGATGACGATGTGGCCCTCTTCCCCGGCCGGCTTCAGCAGGTTCTTGCGCTTGAGGGTCTGCAGGGTCGGCGCCAGGAACACGCCGCCGGCATGCATGTAGATCGCCTTCAGGTCGGGCTGCGCGTTGAGCAGCGCGTCGAGACCGGCGGCGGCGTCTTCACCCGACCAGGCCTTGGTCGGGATTTCGAGCAGCTTCAGGTTCGGATAGTTCTTGGTGATGCACTCGCGGAAGCCGTTGCCGCGATCGCGTCCGTTGATCGAGGCCTGGTCGCCCATGATCTGGACCACGGGGCCTTCCTTGACGTTGTCGCCGATGAATTTGCAGGCCTTCTCGCCATAGGCGAGGTTGTTGGCGCGCACGACGATCGCCACGGGCCCGGCATCCGGCGCGACGTCGACGGCCACGACCTTGGCGCCCGCCTTTTCGGCCGCCTTGAGCACGGAGCCGGCGGCGGCGGATTCGAACGGCGAGAAGATGATGCCCTTCGCGCCGAGCGACAGCGCGTTCTGGACGCCGGTGATCTGCTTGGCCGTGTCGAACTCGGAATTAAAGGGCTCGAGCAGGTCGACGCCCTGCTTCTTCGCTTCCTCGACGATGTACTTGTTGTACGAAGTCCAGAACGGCGAGGTCAGCGTCGTCAGATCGACCGCCACCTTCTCGCCCTCGGCCCTGGCCGCACCGGCCCCGAGCAGGGTCGCGAGCATTGCCGCGCCCAGAATCGGCGCAGTCTTCTTCAGCATCTTCATGTGGTTTCCTCCCACGGGTTCATTCACGCAGTCCCGTGCCGCGGAGCGTCCGGTTGATCCGGTTTGTCGTTTCCGCGGCGACGTCCTCCTCCGACATCGCGCTTCACCTTGGCTGTCGTCCGCCTCAGGCGCGGACCGGAAAATCCTCCGGTGCGCGCGACATCATGGCGTCCCGGCTCGCGGCCAGATGGGCCTTGAGCGCCGAAACCGCCTGTTCGGCATCGCCTTCCGCCACCGCCTCGACGATCGCGGAATGCTCCTGCCGCGTCCGTTCCAGCGTGTAGCTCTTCAGCGTGAAGTTGCGGATCGTCTGGGTCTGGCGCTGGATGACGCGATGCCAGCTGGCGATCGTGTCATTGGCGCCGAGCTGGACGATCAGCTCGTGGAACTCGCGGTCGAGGCGGATGGCATCGACCAGCGCCTCGTCACTCTGCTTGGCGACCTCGGTCATGTGCGCATCGAAGATGGCGCGCAGCCGGGCGACGAATTCCGGCGTGGCGCGGCCGGCCGCGATCCCCTTGGCGATGGCGTCCAGCTCGACCAGCATCCGCGCCTCGAAGATCTCCTCGATGGCGGCTGGGGTGAAGCGACGCACGATGGAGGAGCGCCGCGCGGTGCCCTCGACGAGCCCGTCGCGCTCCAGCATCGCGATCGCTTCCTTGACCGGCGTCTGGCTGATCAGGAGCTCTCCCGCAAGCTGCTCCGCGAGCAGGCGCTGGCCCGCCGGCAGGCGTCCGGAGACGATCTGGCTCCGCAACTCCTCATAGGCCTGTTCTGCGAGCGTGGCGCGTTTCAGCTTGGGCATGCCGCAACGATAGGCTTGGATTTACTCGCCACGCAATAAAAAATTTTATGTTTCATTTAGGCGGGCGATGGGCTAGCAGCGTTAAGGAGACGCGGGATTTTTGAGCAGAGCCCCATCGCCATGCCGAACCCTTTGCCTGACCTTGCAACCGTCGCGGGCGCGACGGACGGCCGTCTGCTTTTGCTCTTCGAGGGGGACAATGTGCTGGTCGCCCGGACGCGGATCCGCGCCGGCGAGACCCTTTTCGTCGCGGGAGCCGAGGTGACGCTCGCCGCCGACCTGCCGCTCGGCCACAAGCTGGCGCGGCGCCCGATCGCGGCCGGCCAGAAGATCGTCAAATATGGCGCGCCGATCGGCACGGCGACGGAATCGATCGCCATCGGCACGCCGGTCCACGTCCACAACGTCAGGAGCGACTACACGCCGACCTATCATCTGATGGACGCGGACAAGCCGGGAGCAGGCGCATGAGCATGGCTGTCGCCACAGGGACCGCGGCGTCCGTCCCATCCAGGGTCGCCCAGACGGAAACCATGCGCGGCTGGCTGCGCAGCGATGGCCGCAAGGGCATCCGCAACACGGTCGTCGTCGCCTATCTCGTCGAATGCGCCCATCACGTCGCCCGCGAGATCGCGATCCCGTTCCGCGAGCACGACGTGCATGTCATCGGCTTTCCCGGCTGCTATCCCAACCCTTATGCCGAGCGGATGATGGAGCGCCTCTGCACCCATCCCAATGTCGGCGCGGTGCTGCTGATCTCGCTCGGCTGCGAGAGTTTCAACAAATACGCGCTGGAAAAGAAGGTGCGCGACAGCGGCCGGCCCGTGAAGACCATCGTCATCCAGGCCGCCGGTGGCACGCGCAAATCGATGGCCGAGGGCAGGGCCTTCGTCGCCGAGCAGCGCGCGGCTCTGGACGAGGCGTCGACGGTCGAAATGGATCCGAGCGAACTGATCATCGGCACGGTGTGCGGCGGTTCGGACGGCACGTCCGGCATTTCCGGTAATCCGGCGGCCGGCCGCGCCTTCGACCAGTTCGTCGAGGAGGGGGCGGCCTGCATCTTCGAGGAAACCGGCGAACTGATCGGCTGCGAGCACATCATGGCGGCCCGCGCCGTGACGCCGGAACTGGGCGCCATCCTGGAGGCGTCCGTCGCCAAGGCGGCGCGCTATTACGCGACGCTTGGCTATGGCTCGTTCGCTGCCGGCAATGCCGAGGGCGGGCTCACCACCATCGAGGAAAAGTCGATGGGCGCCTATGCGAAGTCCGGCGCCTCGGCGATCTCCGGGCTGATCAAGCCGGGCGACGTGCCCCCGCATGGCGGGCTCTATCTGCTCGACGTGGTGCCGGATGGCGACGTGCGCTTCGGCTTCCCCAACATCAACGACAATGCCGAAATCGCCGAACTGATCGCCTGCGGCAGCCATGCCGTGCTGTTCGTCACCGGCCGCGGCTCGGTCGTCGGCTCGGCGATCTCGCCGGTGGTGAAGATCTGCGCCAATCCCGAGACCTATCGCCGGATGGAGGACGACATGGATGTCGATGCCGGCCGGATCATCGAGGGCCGCGCCAGCCTCGACGCGGTCGGCCGCGAGATCCATGACCTGGTCATCGACCTCGCGCGCGGCAAGCGCACCAAGTCGGAGGAACTGGCGCATCAGGAATTCGTGCTCGGCTACAAGAGCTTCGAGCCGATCGGCCCGGCCTGCCTGCCGGTCTGACGTGGAAATAGAGACATCGGGGAGGATGTTTTGACCGATCTGACCGCACGCCTGGAGGCCTGCTATACCGGCGTCGTGCATGACGTGATGCGCGCCATGGGACTGCGCGATTTCACGCTGCCGGCCGAGATGCGCCCGATCATGCCCGAGCGCGCACTGGCCGGGCCGGCCTTCACCATCGAGGGCCGCGCCGATCCGGACGCGGATGGCCATGAGACGCTTCTGGCCTGGACCGGCCTGCTCTCCAAGGCGCCTTCCGGCTCGATCTGGGTGTCGCAGCCCAACGACCGCATCGTCGCGCATATGGGCGAGCTTTCAGCCGAAACGCTGAAGAACAAGGGCGTGCGCGGCGCGATCGTCGACGGCTTCATCCGCGATACCAATTTCTTGCTCGAAATGGGCTTCCAGACCTGGTGCCGTGGCTTCACGCCGCGTGATATCGTCGGACACTGGCTGCCGGTCGCGACCGACGTGCCGATCGTCATCGGCGGCATCGACATCCGCCCCGGCGACTATTTTCTCGGCGACCGGGATGGTCTCGTCCGTATTCCGGCGCAATATCTTCTCGAAGTCGTCGAGCGCGCCGAGACGGCGATCTCGACCGAAAACCTCGTTCGCAAGGCGATCCTCGCCGGCACCGATCCGCAACAGGCATATCTGAAGCATGGAAAATTCTGATTTCGTGGCGGTCGAGCCGTTGCACCCGCTGCTCGCCGAGGGGGTGAAGGCGCGCCAGACCCGGCCGGCTTTCCCCGATATCGGGCCCGAAGCGGCGAAGGCGCTGTTCGAGGCAATGCAGGCGAACACCAGCGGTCAGCCGGAAGTCGCCGGCATCGAGGAAACGACGGTTGCCGGCGCCGAAGGGCCGCTTTCGGCCAGGATTTACCGCCCCGAAGCCAGCGCGGAACAGCCGCCGTTGATCGTCTATCTGCATGGCGGCGGCTTCGTGCTGGGCAGCTACGATACGCATGACCGCAACGCCCGCCGCCTGGTCAATGCGACCGGCGCGCTGGTCGTGTCGGTCAACTACCGGCTGGCGCCGGAAGCGCCGTTTCCGGCCGGCGCGAACGACGCCTTCGCGGCCGTGGTCGATCTCGTCGGGCGGGCCGCCGAACTGGGTGTCGATCCCGAACGCATCTTCCTCGCCGGCGACAGCGCCGGGGCGACGCTGGCGATTGCCGCGATACTGGCCGGCCGCGATGGCCGCGGTCCCGATCTCGCCGGGCTGGTCGCCTTCTATCCCGTCACCGACATGACAGCGATCGGGGCGGGCGTCTCCTACGAGGCGTTCGGCGATGGCTCGGTCGGCCTGTCCGAGGCGGACATGATCTGGTTCCGCGACCTCTACGCGCCCGATCCGGCCGATTGGAATGATCCGCGCTGCTCGCCGCTCACCGCCGAGCTTGCCGACCTTTCCGGCTTCCCGCCGACGCTCGTCATCACCGCGGCCTATGACGTGCTGGCGGAGGACGGCGCGCTGTTCGCCGCGCGGCTGAAATCGGCCGGCGTGGCGACGACCTATCTGCATGTCGAGGGCGTCAACCACGGCTTCATCGGCGCCCCCAACCCGCCGCCGGCAACGCTGGCAACCTATGAGGCGGTGGCGGACTGGATGAAGTCGCTGGGGTGATCTGATCTAAAGAAGACCCTCACCCCAACCCTCTCCCGCCGGCGGGAGAGGGTAGGGTGAGGGTCTTGCTTGATCCTAAAACCGCCGCGCCATGGTTAGGCCGCCGGCCGGCAGTTCGTCGGAGATGACCGGGGCGAAGCCGAGCTTGCGGTAGAACGCGATGGCCGAATGGTTGTGCGGGCTGACGTCGAGATGCATGCCGGGCGAGCCGGCTTCCGCGAGCGCCGTCATCAGATGCTCGAAGCCCGACCTGCCCCAGCCGAGGCCGCGCGCCTCGGGCAGGAAGTCGACATGGCCATGCGAAGGGTAGGGGTGCAGGGCCGGCGGATAGAGATAGGGCGGCCGGTGGATCAGCCGACGCACCCAGTCGCTGCCTAACCAGCGGCTTTCGTCATCGCCCGGATCCCTCACGCGGGCGCGGATCCGCGATAGCCAGTCGCGCTCCATGCGCAGGTAGAAATCCGGCGTGTCGAGCGCACCCATGACATAGCCGGCGACGCCCTTCGGCCCGTCGAGCACGAAGGCGAAATCCGGTTGCAGCACCAGATAGGGGCCGATGAACATGTGGCCGAGCGCGTCCGGGTCGTCCTCGCGATCCGTCGCGTCCTGGCCGGCATTGCCGGTCTTGAGGCAGACCCGGTAGACGGCCGGCATGTCGGCGAGGTCAGCCGGGCGCAAGCGGAAATCATCGCGGGTCAGGGTCGTCATGTCGGTTCCGTCGGCGGAGGACAACGGCCGGGAAACCTCCCGGCCGCGATTGTCGAGGGCGATCAGGCCAGGGTGCGCCCACCATTCACGGCGAACGTCTGGCCGGTGATGAAATCGGCCGCAGGCGAGGCCAGGAAGGTGACGATCCCGGCGATGTCCTCCGGCACGCCCTGGTGGCCAAGCGGCACCAGGCGGCGGTAATCCTCGAGCTCCTCGACCAGGGTTTCGGCATGGCGCTCGACGGGAATGAAGCCCGGCGCGACGAGATTGACGGTGATGCCCTCGGGCCCCAATTCGCGCGCCCAGGAGCGCGTCAGTCCGACCATCGCGGCCTTGGCGGCGACGTAGTGACCGAATTGCGGGTTGCCCATGTCGACCACTTCCGAGCCGATGTGGATGACGCGGCCGGCATGGCGAGCCCGCCAGTCCGGCAGCACCGCCTGAAGCAGGAGGAGCGGCGCCTTGACGAAGAAGCGAAGCTGGTCGAGATGGTCGTCCCAGGTCTGTTCCTCGATCGGGATCAGCGGCTGCGGGCCGGTGGCATTGTTGACGATCACGTCGACAGGACCGATCTGGCGGTCGATCTCGGCGATGCCGTGGCGAACGCTGGCCTTGTCGGTGACGTCGAACTTGAAGGCGGCGGCCTTGCCGCCCGCGCTGGTGATGGCGTCGACGACGCTGCCGGCGCCCCGGTCGTCATGTGCGAAGTTGACGGCCACCGTCCAGCCGGCGGCGCCCAGTCCCTTTGCGATCGCTGCACCAAGTCCGCGCGACGCGCCCGTGACGAGTATTACTCCCACAATCATCCTCCCGAAATGACGCCCGTCTCTGGGATTCGATGCGGGCTGTGTCGATCGAAGCACAGCCCGTGGGGATTGTCTCCCGACTTATGAATCGTCGTCTTCGTTCATCCGCCCGGCGGTGGCGGCCGACAGTGTTTCCTTGGCGTCGAAAATGATGCCTTCGACGAGGTTGCGGCCGGCCGCCTTCGCGACATAGAGCTGCTTATCGGCCGCCTTGATCCAGGCCTCGGGCTGGCTGCCTGGCAGGCAGGGCGCCGTCGCGACGCCGAGGCTGACCGAGACGTAGGGCGAGGCGTCGGAACCGGAATGCGGGATGCCGAGCGCCTGCACGCGGTCGCGGATGCCCAGTGCGATCTCCATCGCTTCAAGATGTTCGATCTCGGGCAGCACGCAGGCGAATTCCTCGCCGCCATAGCGGATCGTCACATCGCTGGCGTGGTGGACGGCGCGGTTGAGCGCCGCCGCCACCATGGTGAGGCAGCGGTCGCCGGCGGTGTGACCGTAGAGATCGTTGAACTTCTTGAAGAAATCGATGTCGAGGATGATGACGGAGAGCTGGCCGCCTGTACGCGACAGGCGCGCGGTTTCCTGGTTCAGCGCCTGTTCCAGCCGCCTGCGGTTGCCGAGGCCGGTCAGGGCGTCGGTAACGGCCATCTCGGCCAGTTCGTCGCGCATCCGCTTCATGTCGAGATGATTGCGCACGCGCGCCTGCACGACGACAGGCAGGATCGGCTTGGTGATGTAGTCGATCGCGCCCAGCATCAGGCCTTTCACCTCGGCCTCCTGGTCGCCCAGCGCCGTGGTGAAGATGACGGGAACGTCGGCGATCAGCGGATCGGCCTTGATCGTCGCGCAGACCTCGTAGCCATCCATGCCCGGCATCAGCACGTCGAGCAGGATCAGGTCGGGCAGGGTGGTACGGGCGATCTCCAGCGCCTCGGTTCCGGAGGTCGCGAAGTAGATATCGTAATCCTCCTCGAGCACGGCGCTCAGGATCTCGATATTGCTGACCTCGTCATCGACGATCAGGATCGACGGCCGCTCGCTCACTTCTGCACTTCCCTGATATCGAATTCACGCTCGACGGCGTCCAGCCCCGCAAGGGCATTGCTGAAATCGAGCCGGCTGATCGGATCGCGGATCTGACCGAGATGGGCCGCTTCCGGTGTTCCCTGCAGCGCTGTTTCCAGCGCCTCGAAGGTCTTGCGCGCGCGCATGCTGCGCTTGGCGAGTTGCTGGCGCAGTTCGCCGATCAGTCGTGTGGCCTCCGCCCGCGATGCGGGATCGAGACACGCGTCCGAAGCGGTCGGGATCGATGCATCGGCGGAGGTCAGCGAACGGGCCGCGTCCAGCGCCGGCTGCAAAGCCTCGTCCAGGCGCTCGATGAGATCCTCGATATTCATCAGTTCCCGATGCGCGATCGCATCCTCCAGCTGACGAGAAGCTTCGGCTACCTTACGCAATTCCAGGGATCCGGAAACCCCCTTGAGCGAATGCGCCAGTCGCCGGGCATCGTCGAACCCGTCGGCCGCGATCTCGGCCCTCAGCGTGGCGATGACGTCGCCGTAATTGGTCGCGAAGCTGAGGATCAGCTTGCGCAGCAGCGCCTTCTTGCCGTTGACCCGCACGAGGGCGGTATCGAGATCGAAGGGCGGCAGCGCCGGGGGCAGCTCCGCAGGCGCTTCTGCCGGGGCAGGGGCGTCCGTGGCCGCCGTCGCGGCGGTGCCCTCGGGCTTGCGAGGCTTCAGCCAGCGCTCCAGCGCGCGCATCAGCGTCGCCGGGTCTACCGGCTTGGCGACATGATCGTTCATGCCGGCGTTGAAGCAGTTCTGCCGCTCCTGCTCATAGGCATGCGCCGTCATGGCGAGGATCGGCAGTCGGTCGGCCGGGATCGTCTGGCGGATGCGCTTGGTCGCCTCGATGCCGTCCATCTCGGGCATCTGCACGTCCATCAGCACGAGGTCGTAGCGCCTGTCGGAGTCGAGCGCCATTTCACAGGCGATGCGGCCGTTCGGGGCCAGTTCCACCACGAGGCCGCCATCGGTGAGAATCTCCATGGCCACCTCGCTGTTGATCTCGTTGTCCTCGACCAGCAGGATGCGCGAGCCGCGCAACTCCGGCGAGACCATGGGAATGGACTGGACGGCGGAGGTCGCGACGGGTTCCTCGCTGGAAGAAGCGCCGATCAGCCGGGTTATCTCGGCCAGCAGCAGCGCCGTGTCGATCGGCTTGACGAGGAAGGCGGAAATCCCGGCCTCGCTGGCGCTCTCCATCGCCTCCTCGCGCGCATAGGCGCTGACCATCATGATGGTCGGCAGGCGGGTCAGCGTCTCGCTGCTGCGCATCGCCTCGACGGATTCGATGCCGTCCAGGCCGGGCATCTTCCAGTCGATCAGCATCAGATCGTAGGAGACGCCGCGCGCCTCGGCCGCTTCGAGCAGCGCGATCGCCTCGGTGCCGGAGGCCACCAGATCTGCCTGCACCGACCAGCCCTCGAACACCGAATGCAGGATCTCGCGCGAGGCCGGGTTGTCGTCGGCGATCAGCACGCGGAGCCCGCGCAACGTCTCGACATCGGCCGCCTCGGCCAGCAGTTGCGCGTCGCCTTCCTCCATCTGCACGGTGAAGGTGAAGGTGCTGCCGGCGCCTGCCGCGCTTTCGACGTGGATCGAGCCGCCCATCAGCTCGACCAGCTGCTTGCTGATGGCGAGGCCGAGCCCCGTGCCGCCGAACTTGCGCGTCATGGAGCTGTCGGCCTGGCTGAACGACCGGAACAGCAGGCGCTGCTGTTCCGGCGTCATGCCGATGCCGGTATCGCGGATGGCGACTTCGAGGACAAGCCTGCGCTCCCGCTTCTCCAGCGCACGGATGGATACGATGACGCCGCCGCGCTCGGTGAACTTCACCGCGTTGGAGACCAGGTTGAGAAGGATCTGGTTCAGCCGCAGCGCATCGCCGAGCAGGGTGGTCGGCACGTTGTCGTCGATGTTGATGCGGATATCGACGCCCTTCTCGGCCGCCTTGACGGCGGAGATGGACGTAGCGTTCTCGATCGTCTCGCGGATCTTGAAATGGGTGTTCTCCAGCGAGAGCATGCCCGCCTCGATCTTGGAGAAGTCGAGAATGTCGTTGATCAGCGCCAGCAACGCAGTGCTGGCCGCCTTGATCTTGCTGACATAATCCGCCTGCTTCGGCGTCATCTCGGTGCGCAGCGCCAGATGGCTGAAGCCGAGGATGGCGTTCATCGGCGTGCGGATCTCGTGACTCATATTGGCCAGGAACAGGCTCTTGGCGATGTTCGCCGCATTGGCCTCGCGCGTGCGCTCGGCCACCTTCTGCTCCAGCATCTCGTTGGCCAGAACGATCTCGTCGCTCATCGCCTTGATACGGCGGAAGCTGGCGACCAGCCGTACGCTGAGCCAGACCAGAACGACGGTCTGGAAAGCGACGATCGCGGCGTGCAGATAGACGCGGGGCAGGTCGGCGCCGAGCGGGAACACCGCATAGGGGAAGACGAAATTGAGCATCAGGTGATGAACGGCGACCGCGATGGCGGCGACGACGACGGGGCGCCAGTCGCACCAGCCGATCACCAGCGCCAGCGTCGCGAAGAAGTACATGTGCATGTCCATCTGCCATGGATGGCCCGAGAACATGAACACCAGCAGCGCCGGCTGGCCCATCAGGGCGACGGCGGAGACATAGCGCGTCACCGGCGCGGGCCCTCGCAGCGTCCACGACACCTGCAGCGCTGCCGCCAGCAGGATGGCGACCAGCGTCGGCGCGACGATGCCGCGATCGATCCACCACGCCACGAAGGCGACGAACGGGACATGCGCCCAGATCAGGAAGACCAGGAACAAGCCAAACCTGTGTCGCAACCTGTCGAGTTCGGCCATCCGGAAATCCTTGAAACGATCTGGGTAAGTCGCCTAGAGGGAGAAGCAGCCACGCAGCTTGACGGCGTCGAGGACGAGCCATGCGCCGGAGCGATAAAGCGTCGAGATGAAGTCCGGATTGTCCGAGTGGGCGATGATCACATTGGACAATCCGGCGCTTGCGACGATGCTGCCGCCGGCGCGCGCCACGATCCCGGCGGTTTCCGCCGCGTTCGACCAGAGCGGCGCGACCACGGCGACTTCCTGGCTGCCGGCGTCCGCAGTCAGCGTGCTGAGAAAAATTGCGATCGCGCTTGCAACCAGAAGCAGGCCGGCTGGGATCAGATCCAGCCAGCTACCGCGTTCGGAAGACTGTGCGCCAAGCCGACCAGAAATCTCGTCCCCCCATCGGAGCGAATGCGGCCGCATAGAACCCGGTTAACCCTAAGAGATCAATAGCCATGGCGCTCGATCCGGACCGGCAGCACGGTTGACGCAACGAGGCTGCGGGTCTGGGTTGCAATCCGTCCGGGATGCGCGCGAAAGCCTTCGCGCTGGTTGTGGAGCGCGAGCGCAAGAAGTGGAGCGGGCTCGGAGTGACACGGGTGCGATTCGCTTTCGCATCCGCATGAAGCCGGGGCCGGGAAGACGAGCCGTGCCTCAGTCGAGGTGGAAGACTTCTTCCATGGAAGACCACCATTCGCCCGGCCCGGCCGAGGCGAGGGGCTGCTGGCAGGGATCGGTCTGGCCGAGCCAGGCCCGGATCGCAGGCTCCTTGTCGAGGCGGGCCGCATCGGCCGGCCAGTCGGCGCCTTGATATTCCCAATAGCCGAACAGCAGGTTTTCCGGCTCGCGCAGATAGATCGAATAGTTCCTCACGCCGCAGGCCGAGAGCAGCGCGTTGACCTCGGCCGAGCCGGTCGCATGCAGCCGCTTGTATTCCGCGATCGCCCCCGGCTTCACGCCGATCACCATGCCCATGCGCTGCATTTCTGGATCCTGCTTTCTTGAGGTTTCAACTTGGCGTCATCCCCGCGAAGGCGGGGATCCATACAGCCTGAGGCCGGAGCCTTAGGCCTGAAAACCCGGCTGAATGGGTCCCGGGTCTCCGCTGCGCTCCGCCCGGGATGATGGCGAGCACGGGATGAAGGGGCTACCCCTTCACCGCGCCCACCGCGATGCCGTTGACGATCTGGCGCTGGAAGATGACGTAGATCAGGACGATCGGCGCGGCGGCCAGGCAGATGCCGGCGGCGAGCAGCGGCACGTTGGTGGTGTATTCGCCCCGGAGCGCCGCGATGCCGACCATCAGGGTGCGCTGGTCCTGCAGCACCAGCAGCGAGATCAGCACGTCGTTCCAGCAATAGAGCGTGTTGAGGATGCCCAGCGTCACCAGCGCCGGCTTCCCCATCGGCAGCATGATGTGCCACCAGACCCGGAGCAGATTGGCGCCGTCGATCTGCGCCGCCTCGAACAGTTCGCGCGGCAGGCGGGCATAGAAAGCGGTCATCAGGTAGACGCTGAACGGCAGGAAGAACGCCGTATAGGCGATGATCAGGCCCGGCCGGCTGTCGATCAGGTTGAGGCCGATCATCGTGCGATAGAACGGCACCAGCACCACCTGCACCGGGATCATCAGCGACACCAGGATGGTGATGAAGATGATCTTGCGGCCACGGAAGCGCAGGATGGCGAGGGCGAAGCCGGCCATCGAGGCGACCACCAGCAGAGCGATCACGGCGCCGACCGTGACGACGACGGAATTGGTGAAATATTCCGACAGGCGCGACTGGTTCCAGGCCTGCGAGAAGTTGACGAAGGTCGGGTCGGTCGTCAGGCCGAAGCGATCGAGCACATAGCCCTTTCGGGTCTTCAGCGCGGCGTTGATCGTGAAATAGACGGGATAGACGGCGGAGAGGGCGAGCAGCGCCATCGGGATCGAGAGGATCCAGAGAATGCGCTTCTCGCGGGTCTGAACGGCTGCCATGGCGCGGGCCCTAGATGTCGGCGTTGCGGGACATGATGCGGATCTGGATGGCGGCGAGGCCGGCCATCATCAGGAACAGCACCATCGAGATCGCGCTCGCATAGCCGGGGCGGTTCATCTTGCCCTGCTCGAGCCAGATCAGGAATTCCGGCAGGATGGTCGAGGTGCCCGGGCCGCCGGCGGTCAGCACGTAGATCAGCCCGAACATCGAGGTCAGCATGCCGATCGTGGTGACCACGGCGGCGAATTCGATGATCGGCCGGATCGACGGAATGACGATGTACCACCAGGTCTGCAGCAGCTTGGCGCCGTCGAGCTTGGCGGCTTCGAGCATTTCGGCCGAGACGGTCGAGAGGCCGGCGATGAAGATCAGCAGGCTCATGCCGAAGGTCGCCCAGAGCTGCACCGCGATCAGGCTGAACAGGGCCGTCGACGAATTGCCGAGCCAGTCGACGGCGGAGAAGCCCATCGCTTTCAGGAACAGGTTGAATGAGCCGTCATAGCGCAGCAGCACGTTGAAGATCGCGCCGACGATGACGGAGGAGAGCACGGCCGGGAAGAAATAGACGGCGCGGAACAGCTTGCCGCCCGGCACGCCCTGATGGATCAGGATGGCCAGCACCAGCGGCAGGCCGATCCAGATCGGCAGCGTCGCCAGCAGGATCAGCATGTTGACCAGGCTGTCGAGGAAGACCGGGTCATGCGCGATGCCGATATAGTTGTCGAGCCCGACGAAGCGCGGCGCCGACATGCCGTCATAATCGGTGAAGGAATAGCCGAGGCCCCAGATCAGCGGGATGATGCGGAACACCACGACCAGCGCCAAAGCCGGCAGCACGAACAGATAGGCGAGGCGCTCGGCATTGTGGCCGCCGGATTTTGGGCGCGAAACGGCCTTGGCCGTGCTCTTGCTGTCCTTGGCGGTCAGGGTCTGGGTCATGCGAGGCCTCTGGTCATCCGATAGAGAGATTCCGGGCGAGGCAATTCGTCCGGAATGTCGTTTGGCTCGCGCGGGCAACCCATGGCCGTCATCCCCGCGAAAGCGGGGATCCATGCAGCCCAAGTCGCCTGGGGCCGTGGTTGTATGGATCCCGGGTCAAGCCCGGGATGACGTCGGAGTGGTTGGAATGCGGAGCAATTTCGAAGAAGGACTACTTCTTCTTCGCCTGGGCCTGGACTTCGTCGAGGCGGGCGACGGCCTTGTCGACCGTGGTCTCGCCCGTGAACAGCATCTGGCTCTGGCGATGCCATTCCTCGGTCTCGGCCGTGGACGTGTTGTTGTGCAGCAGCGGCGCCCCGTCCGAAAGCGAACCCAGCACGATCTTGGCCGAGGGGCTCTCGACCTTCGACGTATCGACGGCCGTATCCGAGGGAACCGCGCCGGCCGCCTCGAAGAACACCTGCATCGCGGGCGTCGCGGTGAAGCTCTTGGCGAGCTCGACGGCGAGGTCCTGGTTCGGCGAGAACTTGGTCACGGCATAGCCGATGCCGCCGGCAAGCGGCATGCGCAGCTTGTCGTTCACGCTGGCGGTGACCGGCGGCATGACGAAGACGCCGACATTCTGCGGCTCGAGGAATTCATCGAATTCCTTCCAGTGCGCGACATCCGACAGCAGGCCGATCGTGTTGGCGTTCTCGCCGCGCTCGAAGCTCTGGTATTCGTCCATGAACTTGGCGGTCGAGTTGGCGCCTTCCGCGTACCAGCCGTCCTTCTGGGTATCGACCCACTTCTGGACGATCGCCTTGATTTCCGGGCTCGACCACTTCAGGTCGCCAGCGGTCCAGGCGGCCTGCTGCTCCGCGGTCAGCGCGTTGGCGGCGGCGGCGGAATAGAAGAAGTCGGCGCCGAAGCCCTCCTTGTTGCCGAGCGCGAAGCAGGTCGTGCCGGCGGCCTTCAGCTTGGCGCAGATCGCCTCCAGCTCGGCCCAGCTCTTGGGCGTGGCCTCGGGATCGAGGCCGGCCTTCTTGTAGAGTTCCTTGTTGTAATAGACCGCCAGACCCTGGATCGAGATCGGCACGGCATAGGCGCTGCCATCGGGGCCGGCGAATTCGTCCCAGCCGGCGACACGCGTCTTGATGTCGGCGATCTTGTCGTCGAGCTTCGAGAAGGCGGCGATGCGCTCCTTGGCCTGTGAACCGCCATGCACGAGCACGACGTCCGGGCCCTGGCTGGCGGCGATCGCCGTGCCGAGCAGCGTGTAATACTGGTCATGCGGCTGCATGACGAACTTCACGGTCACGCCGGGATGGGCGGCCTCGAAATCGGTCTTCACCTTCTCGAAATAGGGAGCCGTCGTCGGATCGCCCGACTTCCAGTCCCAGACGGTCAGGGTCGTATCGGCCTTGGCGGATGTCGCCACGCCGAGCGTCATGACAAGCGCGGTGGCGAGCATCGTGCCGGCGCGCAGGATCCGGTTCGTCGTCTTCATGTCTGTGTCTCCTCCCTCGCAGATCTCTCCCCACCCAAAGCCGGCGAGCGCGGCTTTGGGTCCCTCAAAACTCAGTGCGGCAGGCGCGTGTTGACGGGACCGGCCGGCAGATCGTCATTGGCCATCACGTCGGGAACCGCCCAGTCGCTGCGCGCGGATTCCGCCAGCACCAGGCCGTGGCCCGGGCGGTCATGCGCATGGATCCAGCCGTCGCGGATCTCGAAGGGCTGCTCGACCAGATGGTCGAAATTCTGGAACGAGTATTCGAGCCATTCGACCTCGGGCAGGGCGATCGCCATGTTGACGCCGATCTCGAGGAACGAATTGCCGAGGCTGACCGGGATGCCGTGCTCGGCCGCCAGCCAGCCGATGCGCATCACCTCCGACACGAAGCCGTGCACGTTGATCATGTCGGTGCCGCGCGCTTCGATCAACTGGCGCTTGCCATGGGCGTCGAAATACTCGCCAGAATTGACGAGCGTGAACGGGCAGCCCTGGCGGATCATCTTCAGGCCCTCGAAATCGTAGCGAAGGCAGGGATCCTCGATCCACAGGATGTCGAAACCGGCATCCTTGATCTTGTTCATGTTGCGGACCGTCTGCTGCGGCGACCAGCCTTCATTGGCGTCGATCATGATCGCCTCGGGCTTGCCGACGGTCTTCACCAGCAATTCGAGCCGGTGCAGGTCGCGCTCGATGTCCGGGTGGCCGACCTTGATCTTGAAGGATTTGTAGCCGACCGACGCCGCATGCTCGAACAGGGCGCAGAAATCCTCGTCCGACAGGTGATAGTCGAGGCCGCTGGCATAGGCCTTCACGCGCGACTTGGTGCCGCCGAGAAGCTTCCAGAGCGGCATCTTCACTTCCTTGGCGGTCAGGTCCCACAGCGCCTGGTCGACGCCTTCGCCGAAGGGCAGCGAGGCGCCGCGGATGTTGCCACCGCGCGGGCGGCGAACGCGGTGGACGAGCCCCGCCGGCTCCTGGCCTTCAAGGCCCGGCCAGATCTCGGCGCGGAAGATGCGCTCGATCTCGGCCTGCGACGGCAGCGGGTTGAACAGCGAGGCGCAGAAGCCCAGTCCGACCAGGCCGGTGTCGGTGATCAGCTCCAGCGTCGCGACATGGGCATGGGCGATGCGGACCTGACTGTCGCCGATGACACGGTCGCGGGCGAACTGGAAACGGACAATTCGAAAATCCACGATGCGCATGCTATGCTCGCCTAATCGATCAAATGAGAGTGTTGATATGTCACGTAACCGATCTGATAGATCAGATCCGATTGTATCGCAAGACGCCGGCGCGCCCGAGCCGGTCGAGCGGGTCGCCGACAGTGTCACCGTTTCGTTGAGCGAGCTGGCGTATGAGCGTATTCTCGACATGCTGTTCGGACGGGAATTGCCGGCCGGCGCCTTCGTCTCGCAGAACGATCTGGTCAAGCTGGTCGGCGTGCCGGTCGCGCCGTTGCGCGATGCGCTGCGCGTGCTGCAGACGGAAGGATTGCTGACGATCCATCCGCGCTCCGGCATCCGCTTCATGAAGGCGGACTTCGAATTTGCGCGGAATACCTATCAGTTCCGCTCGATCCTGGAGCGCCCCGCGGTCCGCGTCTTCGCCGAGACGGCATCGCATGAATTGCTCGATGCGATGATCGAGCGGCATCATCGCGGCATCGCCGAACTGGAAAGCAAAGGCTTCACGCCGGCGATCGCACCGGAAATCGTGGCGATCGACGCGGCCCTGCATTTCGAGATCATCGGCGCGTTGGGCAATGTCCTGGTCGGATCGACCTATCGCCGCGTCCACAATTATCTGCAGCTGATTCGTCTCGATCGCACGCTGACGACGCCGATCGTGCTCCGGACCCTGCGCGAGCATCTGGTGCTGCTGGAAGCCTGCAAGGCCCGTGACGCCGACGCCGCCGAAGCCGCGTTGCAGACGCATTTCTCCAACGCGCTGCAGCGGACGCTGGGGATTTTCTAGCTCTCTTTGTGGGCTTGGGACCGGCGCTTCGAGACGCCTACCTTGCGGGCGCCTCAGCCTGTTTGGGGCCTGAGGGTAGCAAGACCCTCACCCCAACCCTCTCCCGCGCGCGGGAGAGGGGGCTGACCTCGGCCAGCCTCGCTGTCGACATCACCTAGGCCGAAAAGCCCTCGCCCGCTTGCGGGAGAGGGAGGGGTGAGGGGCTTGCTTACCTTCGACTGGACCGCGTTTCGCGAGCGAGAATCGCGACAGGGCTATTCTCAACTCGCCTTCGTCACCCAGCCAAGCACGTTCTTCCAGAGCCGCGCATAGCCCGGCCATTCGACGAAGCTGTTGGGCAGCCAGTGCGGGCCGATGTCGGAGGTCCAGGCGACGCTGCGGCCTTCGCCGAACTCGCCCGCCACCAGCAGCGGATGGCCACCCTCGGACTCGGGCAGGCGGGCCAGAAGCTCGACATCCGCCCGGTCTCGCAGCTTGACCTCGTTGGCGCCGAGCAGCAGCGGCCATTCGCCGTCGAGGCCGGCAAGCAGCGGATGCGCGCGATTGCCGACGATCTCGGCGCGGAATCCTTCCGGCACCTCGATACGGTCGTCATGCGGCAGGCAGGTCACGGGCAGCGCGTCCTCGACTGCCGTGCGCGCCCAGCGGCCGCGCCCGTCAATGCCCTGGAAGGTCAGGTAGCCGCCGATCATGATCAGGCCGCCGCCCTGGCGCGTCCATTCGCGCAGCAGCTTGACCCGGTTCGGCATCGGCTTGCCCTGCAGCCAGACATCGGGATGCAGCAGGATCGAGTTGGAGCCGATATCCGACAGGATGATCGCGTCATAGGCGTTGAGCCCCTCCATCGTAAGGGGCAGCTCGGTCGGCACCTGATGCGCCTGCATGTAGGTGAGTTCAAACTCGCTTCCGGCCAGCGCCTTCACCAGCGGCTCGGCGCCGAGATGGAAGGTCACGCTGCCGAACTGGTCGAAGCCCTTGTAGTGCGTGGCGCTCGACATCCAGCTTTCGCCGACGAGCAACACCTTCTTGGCGGTCATTCTCTTCCCCTTTGATGCCGCCCTCAACGGTGGAGCGGCTTGACGGAACTGCGGATGATCAGTTCGACGGGAAGCAGTTCGGTGACCGGCGCCAGGGTATCGCCCTTGATCAGGGCGAACACCCGTTCGACAGCGCGCCGGCCCAGCGCGGCGACGGGCTGGCGGATGGCCGTCAGCGGCGGATCGAACAGTTCCAGCGGACCGACATCGTCGAAGGCGACGACGGAGATATCCGCCCCGACCTTCACACCCTGATGTTTAAACACCGTGAGCAGGCCGAGGACAATCTCGTCGCTGGCAACGAAGATGGCGGTGGGGCGGGGCTCGAGCGCCAGAAGCTGGTTCGCGGCGTTCCGGCCATGCTCTGACGAGTAGGGGCCCTGCAACTCCGCCACGACCGTGACCGAGCCATTCGCCTTGGCGATGGCGCGGCGGAATCCGCCGAGACGGCCCCGGCTGCTGGAAAGCCCGGCCGGCCCGCCGACATAGGCGATCCGGCGATGGCCTTTGTCGATCAGGTGCGAGCCCGCGAGAAAGCCGCCCTGGTCGCTGTCGGCCATGATCGTCGGCGCGGTCGCGCCATCGATGTCGTCATCGACGAGCACGACGGTGTCGGAGCCCTTCAGCGCGAGGGCGAGGGCGGGATCATCGCCATTGTTGGTGACGAAGAGCAGTCCGTCGACATGGCGCCCGGAAAGGCGACCGAGATAGTCGAGCTCGCGATCGGTGCGGCTCAGCGTTGGGCAGAGCAGGAGGCCGAGCCCGAACTCGGCAGCCGCGCGTTCCACCTCCGCAGCCAGATGGGCGAAATACGGGTTGGCAATATCGGGAATCACGAGCCCGATCGTCTCCGAGCGGCCTAGGCTCAGGCTGCGCGCATGCGGGTTGGGCTGGTAGCGCAGCTCCCGGATCGCGGCGTCGATGCGGTCGGTCGTCGCCCTCGGCAGCTTGATGGAGTGGTTGAGATAGCGCGACACAGCCGCCACGGAGAGACCGCAGGCTGCCGCGACATCCTTGAGCGTCGCGTTCCGTCGCGCAGGTTCGTCCTGCTTCCCGGTCATCTTGCCCCCTGGCGGCTACCGAAACGGCCCAGCATGTCTCGCCAGATTGTCATGCCGCCTGACGGGAGCATGAATTGTGACGGCCCCTGTCAATCAATGACTGTAACGCTTCCAAGTTGCATTGGCCAATCGTTCGAACGGCTGTGTTGCTGCGGCACAAGGCAAGCTTGGCCAGGCGCGCCGCTGCAACGCAGGGTAGTCGTCGCGTGTCCCTTCACCACGTCGCTGCGTGACGCTGGATCTCATTGCGGTTTCGGAATTTTTACGAAGGCGACCGTTCCATCTGGGGCGCCGGGGCTCGCGAGCCAAAAGAGCGCGCCGGCCTGCTTGCAGGCCTGCGGAACGACATGGCCGAATGGCGGCGTAGCGATGTGACGCCGGCTCTTGCACGGGTGGGAGCCGGCGTGCCGGCCGATTCGCCATGGGGGAGAAGACCCTCTCCCGGCGGCCGGGAGAGGGCTGAAGCTATTGTCAGGCCGCGACGGATTCGCCGAAGGCGGGGATCGTCGAGGCGATCTTGTCGCCCGTGAAGTTGGCGACCCAGCCATCCGGCGAGATGAACAGGCGGATGCAGGTGAAGTTCGGCTCAGGCCCCATGTCGAACCAGTGCATCGTGCCGGCCGGGACAGAAAGCAGGTCGTCGCGGGTGCAGACCACCTGATAGACCTTGTCGCCGAGATGCAGATAGAACGCGCCAGAACCCTCGACGAAGAAGCGGACTTCGTCCTCGTCATGGGTGTGCTCGTCGAGGAACTTGGTGCGGATCGCCTGCTTGTTGGGATTGTCCGGCGTGATGCGCATCACGTCGATCGTCTGATAGCCCTCGGCGGCGGAAAGCCGGTCGACCTCGGCCTTGTAGGCGGCGAGGATGTCTTCATGGCTGGCGTTGGCGGCGAGTTCCGCGCCGGCCTTCCAGCGCTCGAACAGCACGCCGACCTTGTTCAGTGCGGCCGCGATCTCAGCCGGGTCGGACGTGACGAGATCGGGATTGGCTGGATCCTTGTCCGGATAGATGGTCAGTGTGGTCATGGCGTGAACCTCCTGTAGGAAAGCTCGAATTCGAACAGCGTTTCGAGCGCTTCGAGATGGCGGGCGGCCTCCGCTTCGGTGGCGCCCCATGCATAGAGTCCGTGTCCGGCGAGAAGATAGCCGGGTGCGAGAATGGCGTCACCGGCCGGCTGGGCCAGGCGGGCATCGACCCGGCCGGACAGGGCGGAAATGTCCTGGTCATTGGCGAAGACGGGAATTTCGACGACCGCCTCATGCGTGCGCACGCCGGCAAGCGCCTTCTGCAGTTCCCAGTCTGTCAGCCGCAGCCTTCCTTCGGGCGCGGCGAGGCGGGACAGCACGGTCGCGGCGGGGCTGTGGACATGGAAGATCGCGCCGAGGTCGGGGCGTTTGCGATACAGCGCGGTGTGCAGCTCGGCCTCGGCCGAGGATCCGGGCAGCAAGGGCACGGCCAGCGGCTGGATCAGGATGTCGGCAGGCTGAAGATTGCCCTTGTCGACGCCGGAACGGGTGATCGCGATCGTCTCGGCATCGATGCGGACGGAGAAATTGCCGGACGTCGCCGGCACCCAATGGCGAAGCGCCGCGGCGCGGCCGGCGGCAATGACCCCCGCCACGGCTTTACCCAGGGCGCTGTCGTCGCTGGCGGAACCGGCTTCGGTCTTCAAGGAAATCGTCTGCGCCAACCACGCTACTCCGTCAAAAAAAGGCGATGCCGGCATGGGCTTCAGCCGGCCGACCGCCACCATACTAACTAAAACGCGCGCGCAAGCATGGGGTAGATCAAATTTCCCATTCCGGCTTGTATAAAGAGAAAATCCTTCGTTCCTCGCCCGTCAGGGGTCGCGCTATCAGAATTATATTGCAACCGTGCCATCTGCTGGCACGCGTTGCCGGGTCAAAGCCGTCCGGATGGACGCGAGGGAGAGACAAGTATGAAACGTTTCGCAATCGGCCTCGCCGGAGCGGCTCTCATGGCCACCAGCCTGCTGGGCGCACCCGCATATGGCGAGGGTATCGCTGGGGCGCCCGCTCCCTTCGACAAGGGCGGCGTCAAGGTTGCGCTGGTCACCTTCATTTCGGCCGGCGACTTCTTCCAGGCCTACCAGGCCGGCGCGCAGAAGCAGGCCAAGGCGCTCGGCATCGACCTGCAGATCTTCTCCGGCCGCCAGGACGCCGCCGCCCAGCGCGAGCAGGTCGAACAGGCGATCAATCTGGGCGTCCAGGGCATCATCATTGACCATGGCCAGCCGGAAGCGCTGAAGGACGTCGCGCAGAAGGCGCTCGACGCCGGCATCAAGGTCGTCGCCTTCGACGTCGACCTCGGCAATCCGGCCATTCCGCAGGTCGAGCAGTCCGATCATGAACTGGCCAAGGCCGCGCTCGGCCAGGCGATCGCCGACAACGGCACCGCCTTCAACGCCGGCTATGTCTATGTCGCCGGCTTCGCGCCGCTCGACCGCCGCAACGAGATCTGGGAAGAGACCAGGAAGGCCAATCCCGGAATCGTCGAGAAGGCGCGCTGGGGCGCGGTGAACGACACCACCGCCTCGTCGACCGCCGACCAGACCAAGGCCGCCTTCCAGGCCAATCCCGACATCACCGTCGTCTTCGCGCCCTATGACGAATTTGCCCGCGGCGTGAAGCTCGCCACCGACGAACTCGGCATCTCCGACAAGGTGAAGATCTATTCGGCCGACGTTTCGACCGCCGACATCACCGAGATCGCCGCCGAGGGCAGCCCCTGGGTCGCCACCGCCGCCACCAACCCGGCCGTTGTCGGCGAAGTTTCGGTGCGCGCCGTCGCCAAGTTGATCGCGGGGGAAGATCCCGGCCACAACATCATTGTGAAGCCGGTCCTGATCACGCAAAAGGATCTGCGCGACAATGCCATCAAGACGGTCGAGGATCTCGACGCCAAGCTGCCGGCTTTCGGCAAGAGCGACGCGGCGAGCGCCAGCTGGATCCCCGTCGCGACACAGTAGACGAATGGAAACAGACCTATGAACCTGCCCATGCGCAGCAAGTTCGGCAAGGCGGCCCTCGGGGCCGCTTTTGTCGTGATGGCGGCCACGGCCGCTCAGGCGGCCGAGCCCGTCCTGATCTCCTATGAGGCGGCGCCTTCCTCCGGCTTCGAATTGCCGAAGCTGGACCAGGCGACCTATGCGGTGCGCGCGGCCTTCGCGCTCCAGGCGCTGACCGACATCGTGCCGAAGATCGCCGCCGCGGCCGGCGTGCCCGACTCGAAGATGGTGAGCGAGGTGACGCCCGGCGGATACCTGCTCAAGACCAACGCATCGCTGCAGACCATGGCCGATCTCGACGACGAGGCGGCCGATCGCTTCGCCGCCAGCCTCGGCTATGTCTTCCGCCAGTACAGCGTGCTGATTTCGCGCCTCGACGATCCGAGCGGCCAGACCGATTTCGTCAAGGTCACCTTCCCGCGCGACAAGCTCGACTCGGCCGTGGCGCAGGCTTTCTTCGAGAAGGCGGCCTCGGTCGACAAGGGTCTCGGCGGCGGCTACACGGCCTTTGGCGACGACCAGATTTTCCTGAACGTCACGGATTCCGCCGGCAAGCCCTATAGCGGGCTCGACCACGCGGCGTTCCTCGCCGGGCTGGAGAAGGCTGCGGCCGAGTTCGAGCCGGTGAAACCCACCGTCTCCAACAATGGCAAGGCGGTCGCCCGTTTCGTCGAGAATGACTGGGCTGCGAAGCCGGCCGGCGAGGACTATATCGCCCGTCTCGGCGGCGCCGGATCCGATCTGGTCAAGAAGCTCGACGCGATCGAGGCGGACTATGCCGCCCTGGTCGGCGCGGCTGCCACCCGCTACGGCTGGAAATAGCCTTTCCGCCAACGCTTCCCCGGGAGGGCGGGCCATGCTCGCTCTCCCGGTTCCGTCTCATGCTTCACGTCGCGCTTTCTGAGCAGGTTCCATGTCGCTTCCCACGCCCGCCGGCTACTACGCCCTCGACAATCATTCGGTCCGCACGTTCCTGAACGATCTGCGGGAGATGCGCGCCAAGCTCGGCGGCGCACCGGAGAGCTGGGCGGTCGAGGAAGTCGGCGACGGCAATCTGAACCTCGTCTTCCTGGTCGACGGGCCGGACGGCTCGGTCTGCGTGAAGCAGTCGCTTCCTTATGTGCGCGCGGCGGGCGAAAGCTGGCCGCTGCCGCTCGACCGGGCGTTTTTCGAGCAGTCCTATTACCGGGCGGTCGGGGCGCATGTCGAAGGCCTGGCGCCGCGCTTCTATCACTACCAGCCCGAGCTCTACGCCTTCGTGATGGAGCGCCTCTCGCCGCATATCATCCTGCGGCGCGGCCTGATCGAGGGGCGGCGCTATCCCCATGTCGCGCAGCATGTCGGCGAGTTCGCCGCGCGCTCGACCTTCGCCACCTCCGATATCGGCGCGACGATCGAGGAGAAGGCGGAATGGACGGCGAGCTTCGCCAGGAACACGTCGCTGATCCGCATCACCGCCGAGGTCGTGTTCTCCGATCCGCTCAGCGAGTCGCCGCGCAATCGCTGGACCAGCCCGCAGCTCGACGGCCTGGCGCGGGAATTCCGCGCCGATTCCGCGTTGAAGGGCGCCGTCGCCGATTTCGGCTGGCGCTTCCTCACCAGCGGACAGGCGCTGATCCATGGCGATCTGCATACCGGCTCGGTGATGGTGACCGAGACCGACACCAAGGTCATGGACCCGGAATTCTCCTTCGTGGGACCGATCGGCTATGACGTCGGCGCCTTTCTGGCCAATCTGGTGATGAACTATCTGGCGCAGCCCGGTCATGCGACGGCCGCCGATGACCGCCGCGAGCAGGCCGACTGGGTCCTCGACCAGGTGCCGGTGTTCTGGAACACGTTCAAGACCCGCTTCCTGGCGCTCTGGGAGACCAGCGCGCGTGGCGATGCCTATCCGGCGACGATGTTTGCCAACCCGTCCGACGCAGCGGTGCTGGCGGCCCGGCGCGAAGCCTTCCTCGATGGCGTGTTCGCCGATGCCGTCGGCTATGCCGCCGTCAAGACGATCCGTCGGGTCCTGGGCTTCGCGCACAATATCGATTTCGAATGGATCGCCGACCCGTCGCGCCGCGCGCCGCTGGAGAACAGGGCGGCGCAGCTCGCCCGCAAGTTCCTGCTGGAGCCGGGGAGCTTCCGCACGCCGGAGGATATCGTCGCGGGCGCGAGGGCGATCTGAGGCCGACCGCGCGGCGGCAAGCCTCTGCCGCGGCTGGAGCTTTCAGCATGGTCGGCGGAGGCAGGCGATCCAGCCGCAGGTTCGAGCCCGCGGCTCGGCGTCCAGCGAGCGGGGAACCGGCCAGGCCCTGGCCTTTGGCGGCGAGCCAAGTTGCAGATCGTTCGCGGGCCGGGGGGGCGCCGCGACCATCGGCCATCGCGGGGCATGGTCTCCGCGCGAGCGCCCGGCCCCGGCGGCGCCATTCAGCGCATCGAGAACAGTTCCTGGTGGAAACGTTTCTCCACGGGGAAGCCATGCGAGGCGAAGTCCCGTCGCAAGGCATCTCCGAAGCCCGCGGGCCCGCAGAACCAGATGCTCGCCCTGGCCCAATCGGGCACGGTCGCGCGGATGCGATCCCCGCTCAGCCGGCCGTCCCGGGCATCGATCAGCAGGTGGAGCCGGATGTCCGCCGCCCGGGCACTGGCCGCCAGTCGATCCAGGGCCTCTTCGTCAACGTCGGCCGTACTGTGGAACAGGTCTACCTGCACGGCCCGCCTCGTCGTTCCGGCGGGAGCAAGGGCTAGCTGCTCCATCCGCGCGATGAAGGGGGTTATGCCGATGCCGCCGGCGATCCAGATCTGGCGATCGGCGCCATCCTCGAAGATGAACCGGCCATATGGGCCCTCCAGGCGAACGGGTTGGCCGATGCGGAGCCTGTATCGCAGCCGCGCGGTGTGATCGCCCAGTTCCTTGGTGATCAGGGTGATCTGCCGTGTCGTGCCGTTCCAAGCGGAGGCAATCGTGTAGGGATGGGGCCCTTCCGCCGGATCGGACGTGGCAAAGGCGAACTGTCCGGCCATGTGGCCCGGCCATCCCTCATCCAGCTGGATCTGGGTCTCGAGCGTTCGCACACCCGGAAAATTGTGGAGGCCGACGATCCGGCCGCTCACGCGCCTGTTGGCTCCGATCCTGTCGGCCAGCGCCAGCACGGCCGCGATCGCGCCTCCGGCCATCAGCAGGGCCGTCATCAGGCCCAGCGGCGTGGCCCAATACTCGTAGGTCATCAGGAAAGCGGCGTGGAGGACAAGGACGAGATAGGCGATCGCGATGAGACGATGTGTCTTGTAGAACCAGCGATAGGGAAAATAGCGCAGCAGCGCGAGAACGATCAGCGCCACCGAGGCGTAGAAGGCCCATTCGCCAATACCTTCGGCGAAGCCGCGCTGGCTTGCCAGGAACGCCTTGACGGGATCGGTGATCGGCACGCGTGGCGGCCGCGCGCCCCGCTGCAGCCAGCCGAGGCTAACCGCCCAGCCGGGGCCTCGCGACCATAGCCAATGCAGGACGGATAGGACCAGCGCGGCGATTCCCAGCCATTTGTGCAGGCGATACATCTTGTCGAGGCCGCCGAGCCGGTTCTCGGCAAACTGTGGTCTCAAGGCCAGCAGCATGGCGACGCTCATGAAGCCGATCGCCAGGATTCCCGTCAACTGGACCATCGTCGTGCGGAACGGCAAGAACCCCGCCGGAAAGAGGATCGAAGGGTCCGCCAGCAGAAACAGCAGGACGAGCGCTCCGGCGATCACCCAGAATGCAATCTTGATGCTGCGCATCACGCCTCCAGCCGAAAGCGATGTGCCTGGCCTGCCCCGCGACGCCTTCGGGTTCTACTGATCTCGGTACGTCGCGGCGCGACGGTGCGCGCCACGGCTTCCGATACTCCTAGCATGGGTACGGTCGTGCCGATCCTCCGGAATATCCCGTAGTCGCGCGCGCCAGATAGGATATCGACCGTGGGGCGCTTTGTTTCCTGCTCGTGCGCCTGCGGCTAGCGCTTCTTCTTGCCCAGCCCGAAGGTCAGCGCCAGCGCGCCGACCAGCACCACGCCCTTGACGAAGTCCTGCGTATAATAGGGGGCGTTGAGCATGGTGAGGCCGTTCAGCAGCACGCCGACGAAGATCGCGCCGAGCACGGTGCCCAGCACATGCGGGCGGCGCTTGTCGAGGACGGCGAAGCCGATCAGCGAGGCGGCGACCGCGTCGAGCAGCAGCGAATTGCCGGCCGAGACGTCGCCGCGGCCGACGCGCGAAGCGACGATCAGGCCGCCCAGCGAGGCCAGCGTGCCGGAGAGCACATAGGCCCAGAGGCGATAGGCCTTGGTCGGCGCGCCCGCGAGATGCGCCGCCGTCTCGTTGCCGCCGATCGCGTAGAACACCCGGCCCCAGCGCGTCCGCTCCATCAGGAACCAGGCGAGGATGGCGACGACGGCCATGACGATGACAGGGTAGGGCACCGTGTCGAACAGGCGCCCCCGGCCAAGGATGAGAAAGGCAGGATCATAGGCGCCGGCCGCCGTGGTGCCGTTCGGCAGCATCATGCCGGCGGTGATCGAGCGGCCGCCGGTCGGGATCAGTTGCAGGCCGGCGAGCAGGAACATGGTCGAAAGCGTCGCCAGCAGGTCCGGAACGCCAACGCGCACGATCAGCAGGCCGTTCACCAGCCCGATGAAAGCGCCCATCAGCAGCACGAGGCCGAGCGTCTCGAAGGCGTTCATCTGCAGCACGACCATGGCGTAGCTCGCCGCCATGACCGAGGAGGCGGCGACGCTGCCGACCGACAGGTCGAAACCACCGGCCGACATGGTGATCGAGACCCCGACGCCGAGGATCGCGACGACGGAGACCGCCTGCAGGATGGAGAACAGATTGGCCGAGTTGATGAAGGCCGGCTGGGCCGACCAGAAGCCGACCAGCATCACCGCCAGCAGCACGAAGAGCGCATATTTGCGGGCGGTTTCGGCGAAGGTCGAAGCCGGCTTCGACGATGCGGTGGCTTGGTCCGTCATGGTGTTTGTCCTGTGCCGTCGGCGCGGGTCTCGATGCTCTCGACGCTGCCGATCACGGCGGCGAGCGATTCATGACTACCGTCGGCCTCGTAGAGGGAATGGTCGCGCATGACGAGGATGCGGTCGGCAACCTCCAGCGCTTCTTCGGTGTCGCTGGTGGCGATCAGAGTCGCCGAACC
Organism: Kaistia defluvii; assembly: GCF_026343955.1. Taxonomy (GTDB): domain Bacteria; phylum Pseudomonadota; class Alphaproteobacteria; order Rhizobiales; family Kaistiaceae; genus Kaistia; species Kaistia defluvii. The sequence goes on along the minus strand of NZ_JAPKNI010000005.1, from coordinate 258,811 downwards.
GGACTGGCTGTTGCGGATCGCGGCGATCAGATCGGCGCGGGCGCCGACATCGACGCCCTGGAAGGGTTCGTCGAGCAGCAGCAGCCGGCAGGGCGCCGCCTGCCAGCGCGCCAGCACGACCTTCTGCTGGTTGCCGCCCGAAAGCTGGTCGAGCGTATCATCGGGGCCGCGCGCCTTGATGCCGAGGCGGCCAATGGCGTCGCTTGCGACCAGGCGTTCGCGCGTCTCGCGCAGCAGGCCCAGAGGGAACCAGCGCGGCAGATGCGGCAAGGCGATGGTGCCGGCGATCGACGCGCCGGGGATTTCGGGCGGCAGCAGCGACGAGGCCCAGCGGTCTTCCGCCACCATGAACACACCGTTCTCGATCGAGCGGGCAGGACCGTTCGAGAGCCACGGTTTGCCGTCCAGCGTGAATTCGCCCTCGGCCAGCGTTTCCAGCCCGAACAGCGCGCGCAGCAGGCGGCTCTTGCCCGAGCCCAGCGTGCCGGTGATGGCGACGACCTCGCCGGAGCGGAGGTCGAGATCGAACGGCCTCGCGCCGGGGATGAGGCGCGCCCGCTTGACGGAAGCGAGGATCGGCGCGCTCGATACGGTGCCGTCATGCAGGGCGGCGTAGAGCGTGCGGCCGATCATGGCGGCGACGGCGGCGGAAAAATCGATCGGCTTGGCGAAGGAGGCGACGACCTTGCCGCCGCGCAGCACCACGGCGCGATCAGCGATCGCGGCCAGATCGCCGGTGCGGTGCGAGATGTAGAGAATGGCGATGCCGCTCGCCTTCAGCCGGCGCAGCACCGAAAACAGCCGCTCGGCCTCGGTCGAGGACAGGCTGGAGGTCGGCTCGTCCAGGATCAGCACCGACGCCTTCGCCGCGACGGCGCGGGCGATGGCGATCAACTGGCGTTCCGCCGGGCGCAGGTCGATGAAGTCGCGGTCGAGCGGCAGGTCGAGGTCGATCAGCGCGGCGATTTCGGCGGCCCGCTTGCGGGTCGAACGCGGCGAGACGAAGAAGCTGCCCGTGCCGCAAAGCTCGTTCAGCGTCAGGTTCTCCGCGACGGTCAGCCCCGCCGCGCCGGCCTGGTCTGTCGCCTGATGCACGGTGGCGACGCCAGCCGCCTGCGCCTCGCCCGGCGAGGCGAAGGACACGCTCTGGCCGTTCAGGAGGATCGTGCCGGCATCCGCGGAGATCGAGCCGGAGAGGATCTTGACCAGCGTCGACTTGCCGGCGCCGTTGGCGCCCATCAGCGCGACGATCTCGCCAGCCTCGACAACGAGATCCGCGCCCGCAAGTGCCCGCGTCGGGCCGAACGATTTTTCCAGTCCCGATACGGAGACGGCGATTTTCTTGGGCGTCGAAGATGTGGGCAAGGCGCTAGCCGGTTCCAGTTTTGTCTTGTCGCCTCTCCAAGGGGAGAGGACGGCCCATCGGGCCGGGTGAGGGTTTACGGTGTTTCCGGTGAGGCCGTAAACCCTCACCCGGCGGCTTCTTGGTCCACTTCTCCCGCGAGGAAAAAGGCGAAACCGCGCCTAGCCGCCATACTCCATGATCGCCAGGCCGGCATTGTAATCGGTCGAATAGATGATGCCGTTGGCGTCGACGAAGAGATCGGCCGACTGGATCACGCGCGGGCGATTGTCCCGCTTGTCGACCATGCGCTCGGGCGCGGCCGGCACCAGCGCGCCCGTCTCCTTCGGCTCGAACGGGTTGGAAATATCGAACACCCGTACGCCGGCATTCTGGTAGGTGGCAAAGATCAGCGTGTCGGAGACGAAGCTGCCGGGCCGGTTCTCATGCAGGTTGTGCGGGCCGAAATGGCCGCCCTTGGCGGTATAATCGGCTTCGGCCGGCGTTGGCAGCGTGGCGATCGAGATCGGGTTCGCCTTGTCCTTGATGTCGAAGATCCAGGTCCGCTTGCGGCCGTCTTCCTCGTGGTCCAGCACGGCCTCGTCGGCGACGATCAACAGGTCGCGCTTCGGCAGGGGCAGGGGCGAATGGGTGCCGCCGCCGAAGGGCGGCGACCAGTTTTTGTGCGTGATCAGCTTCGGCGCCGACTTGTCGGCGATGTCGAGGATGGTGAGGCCGCCATCGCGCCAGCAGGCATAGGCGGTGTCGCCCTCGACCAGGCTGTGATGCAGCGCATAGCGCCGGCCCTCGCCCCAGTTCGGGCTTTCGCCACCGGCCAGATGCATGCCGGGGATCCACCAGCGGCCGGCTTCGACCGGCCGGGTTGGGTCCTGAAGGTCGACGATCATGAAGATGTAGTCGCTATAGCCATCGACCAGCGCCGAGACATAGGCGTAGCGGCCTCCGACATACCAGATGCGATGGATGCCGACGCCCTCGACCGGGAAGAAGCCGATCTGGCGCGGTTCTGTCGGCCTGGAAATATCGTAGATCGCCATGCCGGCCGACCAGTTGCGCGACCCTTTCGCGCCGCCGGCCGTGCCGACCGTCTCGCCGACCGACCTGGTGTAATAGACCTTCTCATCGACCGCGAAGGCGGCGTCGGCGAACAGGTCGCGCGCATGGATGACGAGCAGCAGGTCGTCATGCGTCTGCAGGTGGATCGTCCAGGTGTTTGGCGGCGCGGGAATGAAGGTGGTTTCGCCGGGATTCTTCGGGTCGCGCACGTCGATGATGGAGAAGCCCTGCGACCAGGGATGCGCCACATAGGCGAAGCCGCGATGCACCATGACCTGCAACGCGTCCGGCCGCCCGCCCTGGTCGGAATGGCCGATCAGGCGAATGTTCTTGGCATAGTCGGGGGTCGGAAGGGTCATGGTCTTTTCTTCGTCTTGGCGGAAGGCGAGTTCACGGGTGAAACCCTCCCCTTGAGGGAGGGTCAAATCCGCCTTGGCGGATTTGGGGAGGGGGTACTTCGGCGAACCGCAGCTTTCCCACCCCGATGTTTCAAGCGCCCCTCCCCAAAAGTGCTTCGCACTTTTGACCCTCCCTCGAGGGGAGGGTTCAGGCTGAGTGTGCTTCTTACTTCGAGGCCGGGATCCAGTCCTTCTTGGCAGCGTCGCTGTCCTTGAAGGCCGGGAACTTTTCCTGCAGCTCCTCGATCGTCTTGATGTCGTTGTCGACCAGCGTCTGCTTGGTGACGAGAGTCGGCTGGATCAGCACCGAGTGGCCGGGGTCCTGGCCGGCGATCAGCTGTGCCAGGGCGCGCACCGAAACCTCGCCGACGACCGCCGGGTTGGTGGCGGCGGTGGCGACCCAGGGGCTGTTCGGCTCGCGCATGGCCTGGATGTCCGAGGTCGAGATGTCGACGCCGTAGATCTTGACCTTGTCGGCGACGCCGGCCTCGTCGATGGCGAGCTTCACGCCGCGGGCGAACTCGTCCCAGGGGGTGAAGACGACGGAGAGCGTCGGGTTGGCGGCGAGCACGGCCTTGGTCTGGTCGGCGACGGAAGCCGGGACGCTGTCGTTCACGACGCCCCAGGTGGCGACTTCCTTGATGCCCGGATACTTCTGGCCGAATTCCTTCCAGACGGCATAGCGGCGGTCGAGCGGCGCGAAGCCGGAGACGTAGACGGCGCCGCCGTCAAAGGTCTCGCCCTGCTCCTTGACGGCCTGCTCCAGCACCAGGCGTGCCATGTCGGCGTCGGACTGCTCGATCTGCGGGATCTTGGCGTTGTCGAGATTGACGTCATAGGCGACGACCGGGATGCCGGCGTCGAGCGCCGCCTGGGCGACGTCCTTCAGCGCTTCGGGCTGGCCGTTGTTGATGACGATGCCCTTCACGCCGAGATTGACCGCCTGCTGGATCAGCTCGCGCTGGGCGTTGATGTCGTTGCGGGCCTGGGAGAGATTGGCCTCGACGCCGAGCGCATCGGCCTGGCGCTTCACGCCGGCCTCGAACGCCTGCAGCCAGTCGCCCGAGCCGAGGAAGCTGATGACGGCGATCTTGACGCCGCCCTTGTCGAACGGCGCCGGCGCGCCGGCGATGCCTTCGGCGAAAGCGCCCGAGGAGAGCGCGGTGAGGCTCGCAGCGAGTGCGAACGAGAGAAGCTTCTTGCCCATATCCATACCCCGTCAGTTTCTGAACGTCGCTCGCAGCAGCCGAGGCGACCGCGAACGGTGCGCCGGCCAGGTCGCCGCAATTCGCTGCCAAGCTAGCGTTCCGCCGATGGGCATAAAGAAAAGCGATTTCAATTCAAGCGGGAATCTGGGTCGTTTGTTGCAGCAACCGTTGTGCCGGGCTGCCAAGCCGGCTTCCGGTGGGGAGCCGTCCCGCTAGAGCGCGCCGGCGACACCCCGGCCGCCGATCCAGACGGCGGCGAGATTGGCCTTCGAGGCCGTGTAGACGATCTTCTGCAGCGCGTCCTCGTCGCTGTCGATATCGTCCCAGACGCGCATCGTGCCGCCCGGCGCGTCGGGATCGACGAGGATGGCGTCGAAATGGTAGCCGGGCGCGAACTGGCCGACGGGAAGGTGGAGCGCGTCGCCGCCACCGGCCGTCGCCAGGTGGAACGCGATGTCGAAATCGATGCGCGAGCCGGGGCGGCCGCGCGTGCCTTGCGGCAGCGCGGGATCGACGCCGGTCTCGAGCATGTGGGAGGCGGCGATGGCCATGCGCTGCGCCTCGATCATCGAGGCGGTGGGGCCGCCGGAAATGTCGGTGCCGAGACCGACGCGCACGCCTTTCGCCAGGGCTGCACGCAGCGGGAACACCGAATTGGCGAAATAGGCGTTGGAGAGCGGGCAATGCGCGACGCCGGCGCCCCGCGCGTGGATCAGGTCCATGTCGCCCTCGGTCAGGAAGTTCGAATGCGCCAGCACGGTCCGGCGCGTCATCAGCCCGAAGCGGTCGAGCGTCTCGGCGTCGGTGCGGCCGAAGCGGTCGAGCACATAGCCATGCGCCCAGTCGCTCTCCGAGCAGTGGGTCTGGACATGGCAGCCGCATTCGCGCGCCAGTTCGCCGAGCCCTTCCAGCAGCGGATCGGTGCAGGAGGGCACGAAGCGCGGCGTGATGACCGGATGAACGAGGCCGTGGTTTTCCGGGTGCGCGGCCACATAGTCGATCAGCGACTTCGTGCCGGCGATGCCTTCCTCGGCCGAGCTATCGCGATAATAGTCGGGGCATTCGTCGGGATTATCCATCGCCACCTTGCCGACCAAAGCGCGCTGGCCCTTTTCGAGGCAGATGTCGACCAGCGCCTTCGAGGCCTCGACGTGCTGGGTGGCGAAATAGAGCGCCGTCGTCGTGCCATTGGCGATCAGGTCCCCGACCAGCGCGGAATAGTGTCGCCGGGCGAAGGCGAGGTCGGCATAGCGCGCCTCGAGCGGGAAGGTGTGCTGCTGTAGCCAGACTTCGAGCGGCACGTCGAGCGCCTTGCCGAGCTGCGGGTATTGCGGCGCGTGGATGTGCAGATCGACGAATCCGGGCAGGATGTAGCTGCGCGGCGGCGCGACGATGAGCGTTCCCGCCGCCTCCGCCGCCGTGCGTGCCTCGGCATGGGCGGCGCTGCCGGCGGCGACCACCTTGGCGATCCGGCCCTCGCCGTCGATCTCGACCAGCGCATCCCTCAGGATCTCGATCTCGCCCAATATCGGCGCATGGCAGAAGGTGCCGGCGATCGTTTTGTGGCGGAGATCGGTCACGGGTCGGATCCTGTCGTAGGTCGTCGGGCTCAGCCGAGGCTGCGCTGGCGCAGCGCATGGGCGCGGGTGCGGAACTCGCGGCGGATTTCCGCCTCGTCTATACCCGCGACGATGCGGTTTTCCATCAGCATTCGCCCGTTGACGATCGTATGCGTGACGTCGTCGGCACGGCTCGAATAGACCAGCGCGGCGGCGGTGTCATAGACGGGCAGGCTATGCGCCTTGTCGAGGTCGACGACGATGACGTCGGCCATCATGCCCGGCACGAGCTGGCCGGTCTCCGGCCGGTTCATCGCCTTGGCGCCCTGCGCCGTCGCCAGCTCCAGGATCTCGTGGGTCTTCAGGAACTCGACGTCGTTGGTCTTGTCCTTGTGGATCAGGCCGGCGAACTTCATCTCCTGGAACATGTCGAGCGTGTTGTGGCTGGCGGGGCCGTCGGTGGCGAGGCCGACCGTGATGCCGTGCTCCAGCACGCATTTGAGCGGCATGGTGCCGGAATTGAGCTTGGCGTTGCAGCAGGGGCAATGGCCGATCTTGACGTCATGCGCCGCCAGGATCTTCATGTCTTCGGTGTCGAGCTGCGTGCAATGCGCCGCCGTGATGTCCCCCTTGAGGAAGCCGAGCGATTCCAGCCAGCGCACCGGCGAGGTGCCGTAATTCTCGGCCATATAGGCCATTTCCTGCGTGCCTTCGGCGAGGTGGGTGTGGATGGGCACGCTGTAGGCGTCGGCCACTTCGCGCGTCAGCCGGTACATCTCCTCGCCGCAGGAATAGGGCGCATGCGGCGACAGGCCGATCTGCAACAGGCCATCGCGGGTCTTGTGATGCTTGGCGACCAGATCGCCGAAATTGTTGAGTGTCTTCCACGACCAGTCGGTGATCGGCGCATAGAGGCCGCGATCGGCGAAGCCATAGCCCAGCGTCGCCCGCAGCGGGATCTTCTTCAGCGCCTCGATCTCGGGCTCGACGGCATAGGCGTCGAAGTGCTCGTTGAAAGTGGTGATGCCGGATTTCACCATTTCGACGAGGCCGGTCAGGCTCGCCCAATAGAGCGTCTCGGGGTCGAAATTGCGCTTGAGCTGCCACATGGTCGAGAGCCATTCGAACAGCTTCACATCCTCCAGAAGTCCACGCAGCAGCATGTTGGAGGCGATGTGGGTGTGGCTGTCGCAGAAGCCCGGCATGACGGCCGACAGCGACGCATCGACGACCTTTCGCGCGCCGCGGATATCGACCTGATCGGCCGGGCCGACGGCGGCGATGGTGTTGCCGGTGATGGCGACGACACCGTTCGCGATCGGCTTGGCGCCGCCCATCGGCAGCACGGTGCCGTTGATGATGGCAATATCGATGGTCATGAAACGTTTAACCTCGGGATCATGCAGGATGGACAAACGATCGCCATCGGCCGGCGGGATGGCACGATGGCGGAACGAAAGGGGGTTCAGGCGGCGCGTTCGGCGGTGCCGAAGGTGACGCCCTTCTCCTTCAGCCAGCGCCGATAGGCGACCGAGGAGATGTCGGCACGCGTCGGGATTTCCGCACGCGGTTCGAGAGGCAAGAGGCGCGGGCGCTGGTTCTCCAGGATGATGCGATCCTGCAGGAAGATCAGCTGCTGGAAGTGCACCATGCTGGTGAGCGTGCTCTCGTCGTCGATGATGAACATCACCGGATGGGCGCGGCAGCGGTCATGATCGAGCGGCTGCACGAACAGGCAGATCACGTCCCAGCGGTTGGCCGCCGCGGGACAGGTCTTGTAGAGCATCGTCTGGAATGGCGCGGCGACGCGATACATGTACTGTGTCATGATTCCGCCCGAGGCGGACAGCGCCGCCTGCGGCTGGAAAAACTCGCAATTCGTCGCCCAGACCTCGTCGACGTCGCGGCGGATCTCGGTCGTGTAGTGACGCACTTCGGTGTGCGGCTCGGCGCCGAGGATGTCGGTGTGGACGAAGGGGAAATGCGCCATGTCGAGGAAGTTCTCGACGATGCGCAGGCCTGACGCGCGAACCGCGACCGCGCCGCAGACGACATGCCGGCGATCCGGCTCGTCGGCCTCGGGAATGTCGAACAGTTCGCGCTCCGGCGTGCCCAGCGTCGTCCAGACGAAGCCGTAGCGATCGCGCGTCGGAAGCGGTTCGCCGAGGGCGCCGCCCTCCAGCTTTTCCCGCACGACGATGGCGCCCGCCGGATCGCGGGAAACGACGAGGTCGCGGCCGAGCAGCCGGTTCGGCTTCGCCTCGGCCGGAATCTCGGCCGCGATGTCGATCACGTACCATTGGTCGAGGGATGCTTTTTCAGCCGGTCTTGCCATGGGCTGTCTCCTCAAGGGGCAGAGGCGGCGGGGTGTGCCGTGGAAGTGTTGCAGAAGCCTGGCCGCTCGGCCAGGCGGGGCTCATCGTTCGTCGCGGAAGAACGGCACGCCGAGGCCGGCCGGCGCGGTGAAGCCAAGCCGCAGCCGCCGCCACAGGAACACCGGCAGGATCATCGCCAGCATGGTGCCGAGATAGGGCAGCATCGACAGGAAGGTGGGCGAGATCGGCCAGTTGCGCGCCTGCCCGACATAGCCAATCGCCGTGATAACGCCGAAGAGCAGCGCGCCGAACACCGCGCCGAACGGCCGGTAGCCGGCGAAGATCACCAGCGCCACGGCGATCCAGCCGCGCCCCGCCACCACGCCATCCGACCAGGACGGCACGAAGGCGAGCGTCAGATAGGCGCCGGCCCCGGCGCCGAGCGCCGCGCCGATGGTGACGTAGCAGAAGCGGATCAGCGTCACAGGGATGCCGGCGGAATCAGCGGCAGCAGGGTTTTCGCCAACGGCGCGGACATTCATGCCGTGGCGGGTGCGGAACAGCATGAAGGAGATCACGGCCGGGATGATCAGGTAGATCAGATAGACGAGGATGTTCTGCGAGAAGAAGGCGCGGCCGACGATCGGCAGGTCGCTGAGATAGGGAACGATGATCTTCTCGAACGTCGCCTTGGCGGGCATGCCGGAATAGCTCTTGCCGATGGTGACGGCGAGGCCGGAGCCGAGCATGGTCAGCGCCAGGCCGCACAGCACCTGGTTGGCGCGGAAGACGACGGTCGCCAGCGCGAACAGCGCGCCGAAGCCGAGGCCGACCAGCAGCGCCATGACGAAGCCGAAGAACGGATTGGGGTAGAGCGTCACGGCGATGATGCCGGTAACGCCGCCCAGCGCCATCAGCCCTTCGACGCCGAGATTGAAGACGCCGACGCGCTCGGCCAGCACTTCGCCCAGCGCCGCGAGCGCCAGAACGCCGCCCGCCAGGACCGCCGTCGTCAGGATGCCGGTGATGAGTTCCATGGGATTTCCTCAGCCCGCCGCCGCCGACGCTGCCGGAACGGGCAGGGCGCGGACGAGGCGGTAATGGGCGAACTGGTCCGCAACCGCCGTGAACATCATGATCAGCCCGGTGAGCGCCAGCACGGCGGCGGTGGTCAGGCCCTGCGTCTGCAGGATGATGCCGGCGTTCAGGATGATCGCCATCAGAGCCGCGCCGGCGATGACGCCGACCGGCGAACCGCGCGCCAGCACCGCGACCATGACGCCGAGATAGCCGTAATTGTTGGAAATGCCGCCCTGCAGGCGATGCACCGTGCCGGTCACTTCCAGCATGCCGGCAAGGCCGGCGATGGCGCCGGAAAGCAGCATGATGGTGATCATGCGGCGGCGGACGGGGATGCCCGCATAGTGCGCGGCTTCCGGATTGGCGCCGGTCAGGCGGATCTCGTAGCCCCATTTGGTGTAGCGCAGCAGCAGTCCGAACAGGACCGGCGCAATCAGCGCGATGACGAAGCCCCAATGCAGCGAGCCGAAGAAATCCGGCATCTCGTATGGCACGCGGCCGGTCGAGGCGACGGTGCCGGTGGTGCGGTCGCGCCACGGGCCGGTGGCGACGTAATAGACCAGCAGCAAGGCGACGAAGTTCAGCAGCAGCGTGGTGATGATCTCGTCGACCTTGCCATAGGCACGGGCAAGCGTCGGGACGAGGATCCAGAGCGCGCCCCCGGCCGCGCCCGCGATGAAGCAGAGCACCAGCATGGCCGGCTCCGGTCCCTTGACGAACAGGCCGATTGCGGTCGCCGCGAAGGCGCCGATATAGAACTGGCCGTCGGCGCCGATGTTCCAGAGGCCGATCTTCATCATCACGGTGACGGCGAGGCCGGTCAGGATCAGCGGCGTCAGCAGCAGGCCGAGATCTTCCAGCCCGAAGCGCGAGCCGAGGCTCTTCTTGAGGATCTGGGTGCCGAGATGCAGCGGGTCGAAGCCGCAGGCGGCGAGCACGACCGCGCCGACCGCCAGCGCCGCGATGAAGCTGATGACCCGGGCGGCGAGAATACGGCGACCAGACACGGCCGAGACGCGCACGAGGCGCAGGGATTGCAGGCCGCTCATGTCAGGCAGCCTCGACGGTTGGCGCGGTGGCCGGCTTCGTCTGGCCGCCCATCAGCAGGCCGACCGTCTCGAGATCGGCGTCCTTTGTCTCGAACAGGCCCATCACCCGCCCCTTGAACATGACGGCGATACGGTCGGTGACGTCGAACAATTCGGATAGCTCCTCGGAGATCAGCACGACCGCCACGCCGGCATTGCGCAGGTCGATCAGATAGCGAAGCAGGGTCGAGATCGCGCCGACATCGAGGCCGCGGCTCGGATAGGCGGCGACGATGGCGAGCCTGGCGATGCGCATCTCGCGCCGGGCGACGAGGCGTTGCTGGTTGCCGCCGGAAAGGTTGCGGATCGGCGTGCGCAGCGACGGCAGCGTCACCTCGGCATCGGCCGCGATTTCTCTGGCGAGCGTGTCGGCGGCGCCCGGCTTGAACAGGATTCCCTGCGCGATCGGCGGCTCGGTGTAGGCGCGCAGCACGGCGTTGTCGCTGACCGAGAGGCTGGGCGCGACGCCGCTGCGCAGCCGGTCTTCCGGGATGTGGCCGACGCCGATATCGAGGAAGAGGGCGGGCGAGGGATCCTCGACGGCGACGCCCTCGATGAGGACCTTGCCGCTGGTCGGCTTGCGCACGCCGGTGAGGATTTCGGAGAGTTCGCGCTGGCCGTTGCCGGCGACCCCGGCGATGCCGAGGATCTCGCCGGCCCGGACCGGCAGGCTGGCCTCGATCAGCCCGGCACGACCGCGATCGTCGGCGGCCGAGACGTTTTCGAGCGAGATCACGACCCGGCCGGGTTCGTCGCGCGGCGTCATCGCCTCGCGCAGGCCGCCCAGCACCATTTCGCGCCCGACCATCAACTGGGCCAGCTTCGTCGTGGTGCAGTTGGCCGTCGGCTCGGTGATGACCTTGCGGCCGCCGCGCAGCACGGTGACGCGATCGGAAATCTCCAGCACCTCGTCCAGCTTGTGGCTGATGAAGATGACCGAATTGCCGGCCGCCTTGAAGGCGCGCAGCGCCTTGAACAGGGTGCGCGCCTCGCTCGGCGTCAGCACGGCGGTCGGCTCGTCGAGGATCAGCACGCGTGCCTGCCGCGCCAGCACGCGCAGGATCTCGACGCGCTGCTGTTCGCCGGCGGAAAGTTCGTCGATGCGCGCCTCGGCGCGCACCGCGAGACCGTAACGCTCGGACAGTTCGCGCGTCCGCGCTTCCAGCACTTGCGCCGAGGCGAGGCGCGGCGTTTCCTTCCAGCCGAGATGGACGTTCTCGGCGACAGTGAAGGCGCGCACCAGCTTGAAGTGCTGGTGCACCATGCCGATCCCGGCGGCGATCGCCTCGACCGGCGAATTGAAGGCCTGGGCGACGCCATCGAGCAGGATGCGTCCGGAATCCGGCCGGTAGATGCCGGTCAGGATGTTCATAAGCGTCGACTTGCCGGCGCCGTTCTCGCCGAGCAGTGCATGGATCTCGCCGGCTCGAAGATCGAAATCGACATCGGCATTGGCGATCACGCCGGGAAATACCTTGCCGATTCCCTCCAGCGCGATGACGGGCTGTTCGAGGGTGGCCAGGGCGGGAATATCGGTCATCAGATGGGTCGTTCCTCGGCGCCGGAATGTGTGGGTCGGCCCTTCCCGCTGCCGGGAAGGGCCTTGTTCTGGCGTCAGACCTTGAGGCCGGACACGCCTTCGATCGACCAGTCCCAGGTGTAGAGGGCTTCCGGCGTCATGGTCTCGCCGGCCGTGACCCGGACATTGCCGTCGACGTCCTTGATCTCGCCGACGAAGGGGTTGAAGCCGTCATTCAGGATGCGGTCGCGCACGGCGTCGGCCTTGGCGGCGACGTCGGCGGGAACCTTGGCGCCCCAGGCGTCGCGGTCGATGCCCTTGCCCATCGGCAGCAGCGTGCCTTCGCCGCCGGTCCATTCGCCGGCCAGGCGCTTGCGGACCTGGTCGACATAATACTGGTTCCAGTCGAGCACGATCGACGTGACATAGGCATCCGGGCCATAGCGGCGGATGTCGGTGTTCCACATCGCGGCCCAGACGCCGCGCTCCTGCGCGACCTGGAGATAGGCGGCTTCATCCATGATGCCGAACAGGAAATCGCAGCCATTGTCGATCAGCGCGGTTCCGGCCTGCTTGGCGCCCTGCGGATCGAACCAGGAATTGATCACCACCGTTTGGAGCGTCGCTTCCGGATTGACCGTGCGGGCGCCCATCAGGAAGGCGTTGGTGCCGCAGAACACGGCCGGGACCGGGAAGGAGGCGACATAGCCGAGCTTGCCGGTCTTCGACAGCAGGCCGGCGGCGACGCCCGCGACATAGGTCGGGAACCAATGCTGGATGTAGTAATAGGAGAGGTTGTCGGCCTTGCGGTGGCCGTCGCATTCCATGAAGGCCACGTCGGTGGCGCGGTCGGACACCTCGTAGATCAGGTCGCCATAGTTCGACGTCGAGATGATCATGTTGGCGCCGTCGCTGACCATCTGGCGATAGATGCGCGTGCAATCGGCCGAGAAGGGGACGTTCTCGACTTCGAGATACTTCGCCTTGGGGAAGGCGGCCTTGACCGCTTCCAGGCCCTGGTGGTGGCTCCAGGTCCAGCCCTCGTCCGAGATCGGGCCGACATGGCCGAAGCCGATCACGGCGTCTTCTTCTTTCACAGCGGCGAGCGGCGTGGCGCCGAAGGCCGGGCGGCCGAACTGCGGCAGAATCAGCGACGAGGCAGCCGTCATGCCGGCAAGGCCCATGAAGCGGCGGCGGTCCATATTCTTGAAGTCGATCATTCTGTCCCTCTGCTTTGAATACTGTCTGGGCTCGCAGCCGCGCAGGGCGGCTGGTCGCTGTCTTGTTTGCCTAAGGAATGTGCCGTGGCTGAATCTTGGGCATTGCAATGGCCGGTCATGAAGGCGGACCGGCCGATCGTTCGCCGGGAACGGCTGGCGGCTGGCGGTGGCGGCGCGGCTTCCGGTTGGGCTGGGCGGGTGCGATCGGGTCGCCGCCGCAAGGGCGCAACTCGATTCGAATGGCATGGGGCGGTGGGGCGGCTAGGCGCATCGGTTCACTCCTGCCACTGACAAAGCAATGTTCAGGCCAGTCCCTGCCAGGCGGCGCGAAGCTTGCTTGGTATCGGCTGTCGAGCAGGCGAGGTCCGGGGCAAGGTCGCATTGATGTCGCATTGCCTAGAGGATAGACATGCCTGATTGTTGTGCGAATAGCGGCTTTGATCTACCAGCAGGGGAATGCATGCTTCGGTCCAATGTGCAGGGCAGCACCCTGAACCCGCCGGTGACGATGGTGTTCACCGGCCATTTCCGACCGGAGAGCTTTGCCGAGTTCGTGCGCCATCGCGCCGCCCGCCTGTCGCTCGCCATGCGCCTGGGCACGGTCAATGACAACCGGGTCGAGGTTGCTGTCGAAGGGGCCGCCGATCTCGTCGACATGTTCGAGATGGCCTGCAGCCTCGGGCCGATCGATTGCCTGGTGCTCGACATCCACCGAAATGCGGAACGGCAATGACCGCTCCGGAAGATCCAGAAAGCAGGGGAACGGCAGTCATGGGGTTTGCAGCCGGCTGGTACGCGCTAGCGCTGGGCGACGGCTTGGAGCCGGGGACGTCGGCGGGGACGCAATTGTTCGACAAGGAGCTGGTGGTCTGGCGCGATGCCTCGGGCGCCAGCCATGTCTGGGAGGATCGCTGCCCGCATCGCGGCATGCGGCTTTCCTTCGGCTTCGTGCGCGGCAATCACATCGCCTGCCTCTATCACGGCTGGCAATATGACGAGGCCGGCCAGTGCCGGCACATCCCGGCCCATCCGACGCTGGAGGTGCCGGAGACGATCAAGGTGCCGACCTATGCCTCGGTCGAGGCCGCCGGGATGATCTGGGTGCGGTGGGACGGGGAGGCGGCCGGGCAGCCGCCGGCAGACATCGCCGCCGTGCCCGTGCGCAGCCTCTATCTCGATCGCGAGCCGGAAACGGTCGCCCAGCTGCTGGCGGCGGGCCGGGCCGGATCGTTCGAAACCCTTTCGCCGGGCTCCTTCGCCACGGCGCTGGAGGGCGCCGATCTGTTCCTGGCGCTCCAGCCCTATGCCGCCGAACGCACGGCGCTGCATATCGCGCGCACCGGCGGCGATCTGCCACTGAAGGACATCGCGATGTGGGCCGAGGAACTGCGCGCCAGCCTCGAAGCGCTGCCGGCGGCGGGTCTCGCGCCGGCGGCCCGGCAGGCCGGAGCCGCAGCATGAGCCTCGTCCTGCACGACTACGAGCTGGATTCCGACAGCTACAAGGTGCGGCTGCTGCTTTCGGCGCTCGGCCTCCCATACGCCAAGGTAGCGGTTAATGTTCACCCCGGCCATGAGCAGCGCTCGCCCGCCTATCTGCGCCTGAACCCGCTCGGCAACCTGCCTATCCTCGTCGATGGCGAGACAACCCTGCGCGATTCCGGCGCGATCCTCTGCTATCTCGCCCGCCTGCATGACCGGGAAGGCCAGTGGCTGCCGGCCAACCCCGTGCCCTTTGGCGAGGTGATGATGTGGCTGTTCTTTGCCGGCGCCGATCTGGCCCCCGCCACGCTGGCGCGCCTGCATCACATGCTGGAAGTTCCGGCCGATGCCGATGCGGTCGGCGCCGCCTCGCGCCGCGCCTTCCGCATCATGGACGACCACATGACGAAGCGGGAGCTCGAAGGCTTTGCCTGGTTCGTCGGCGACCAGGCGACGCTGGCCGACATTGCTCTCTTCCCGGCGATCGCGCTGTCGCGTGACTTTGGCATCGATCACGACGAATATCCCGCTCTCCGGCGCTGGATGCGCCGGGTTCGGACGATTCCGGGTTTCATCACCATGCCGGGAATTCCCGACTATCATTGACGAAATCCGTTTTCGTCACCTCTCCCTCCGGGAGAGTCGACTATGCGTTCCCGGCAGATTCTGCCGCCATCGATCGAGGTTGAAATGACCAGGCTCACCCGCTTCTCCGTCGCGCCACTGGCCACCCAGACACGGCGTCTTGCCGATGTGGCTTCGGGCCGCGCCGCGCCGGATCTCGTCATCCGGGGCGCCCGCGTGCTCTCGACCTATTCGGAGCGCATCCTGCCCGAGCGCGAGGTCTGGATTTCCGGGGGGCGCATTGCCGCCGTAAAACCTTCCGGCACGCATAAGGGCGGCGCCAAGGCGATCTACGACGCCCGGGGCGGCATCATCGCGCCCGGCCTGGTCGACCCGCACATCCACATCGAATCGTCGATGGTCACGGCTTGCGCCTATGCCGAGGCCGCGTTGCTGAACGGCACGACCACGATCTTCTGCGACAGCCACGAGATCGGCAACGTCATGGATGTCGCCGGCGTCGAGGCGATGCTGGAAGATGCGCGCGTCGCGCCGCTGTCGATCTTCCTGACGGTGCCCTCGACCGTGCCGGCGACCTCGCCCGAGCTGGAGACGGCCGGCGGCGACCTGACGCCGGACAAGATCGCCGCGCTGTTCGACAAGTGGCCGGAAGCGGTCGCGCTGGGCGAAAAGATGGATTTCGTGCCCGTCGCCATGGGCGACGAGCGCAGCCACGCGATCATCGCGGCGGCGCTTTCGCGCGGGCGTCCGGTCTCGGGCCACGTCTATGGCCGCGAATTCGTCGCCGCCTATGCCGCCAGCGGCGTCACCGACACGCATGAAGCCATCGATCGCGAGATCGCCGACGACATGCTGGAGGCCGGCATCTGGCTGTTCCTTCGTGGCGGCCCGCCGACGACGCCGTGGCACTCGCTGCCGCAGGCGATCAAGACGATCACCGAACTGGGCGCCTCGCACAAGCGCGTCGCCGTCTGCACCGATGACCGCGATGCCGACGACCTGATGCTGTTCGGCCTCGACTGGGTGGTGCGCGAGGCGGTGAAGGCCGGCATGTCGCCCGAACAGGCCTGGTCGATGGGCTCGCTGCATGGCGCGACCCGCTTCGGCCAGGATGGCGAGATCGGCGGCATGGGCGGCGGACGCCGGGCGGATCTGGTGCTGATGAGCGACGATCTCGATCCGCAATCGACGTGGTATGGCGGCGAGCTGGTGGTCGACGGCGCGAAGATCACGCCGCTGCTCGATGCCGCGCTATCGGATCGCTACCAGTACCCGAAGGCCGCCTATCAGACGGTCAAGCTTCCGGCGGATCTGAAGCTCACCCCGGATCTGCCGGCGGGTCCCGGAACGCTGCACGCGATCCGCACCGAGCTTCCCGGCATCACGCTCGGCCATGACCGGATCGAAATCGAGGCGGCGAATGACTGGGAGAGCCTGTTCGAGCGGCACGGCCTCTGCTTCGTCACCGTCGTCGAGCGGCACGGCAAGTCGGCTGGAAACGTCGCGCATGGCGTGCTCTCGAACTTCAGCCTGCTGCGCGGCGCCGTGGCGTCTTCGGTCGGACATGACAGCCACAACATCATCATCGCCGGCACCAACGAGCCGGACATGAAGCTGGCGCTCGAGACGGTCGCCGCGACCCAGGGCGGCGTCTGCGTCGTCGCCGACGGCAAGGTGCTGGCGAAGATCGACCTGCCGATCGCCGGCCTGCTCTCCGACAAGCGCGTCACGGAAGTGGCCGAGGAGACGAAGGCGCTGAAGATCGAGTGGGAAAAGGCGGGTTGCTCGATCCCCTATATGGGCTTCAACCTGATCCCGCTTTCCGTCATTCCCGAGATCCGCATCACCGACAAGGGTCTGGTGCTGGTGCCGGAGATGGAAATCCAGGCCATGTTCGAACCAGCCTGAGGAGAAAACGAAACACCCCGGCATCGTGGGATGCCGGGGTGTTTCGTTCGCCGGGCAGAAGCCCGAACTGGGCGCCGAGGGCCGTGAGGCTCTCGCGACTAGCCGATATTGCAATCCGAGCCGATGCATTCAGCCGCAATGCGGTCGAGCTTCTCGCGCTTGATTAGCACCGGCGTCTCATAGGTGCGCTTGGTCATTCATAGTCCCCCTGTCGCATCGGATGATGCAAATTGATGGCGGCAGCAGACTGTCCCTCCATCGGAACAAGCGGCGTACCGCGTGCGAACTATTGCGGGCCGCAGGGACCCGAAACCGGGCAAGGGGCTGCCGTGATGCGGTCCAGCTTCTCGCGCTTGGTCAGAACCGGCGTCTCATAGATGCGCTTGGTCATTCTGTCGTCCTTGGTGATGTGTCATCGATTTGAGCGATTGCGATCTCCCCGGTCCTGACGGTGCAAGACAAGGGCGATGAATCCTCAGACCTGGCAGTTCGAAACCGGGCAATCCGCCGCGATGCGATCGAGCTTGTCGCGCTTGGTCAGGACCGGCGTTTCATAGGTGCGCTTGGTCATCATCGTCCCCTTCGTCCATTAGTCTGCCGTTTTGCGGCAAAGTTGTCATAGTGCTTGTTGCGGCGAAGTACATCGCCGCGAAATATCGAAATCCTCCGTCACAACTTGAACAGAGGTTGATGCGTCAAGTGCAGGGTGGCTAGGCCAATCCTACTACTTGGTTCGCTAATCGAATACTCTGAGAGCTTAGGTTACGGGGCACTCCGAGATAATGCACGCGGCGGTGATGCGGTCGAGCTTCTCGCGCTTGATCAGAACCGGAGTCTCGTAGCTACGCTTCGTCATGTTGGCCCCCTTGGTAATAATGACAGCTGAATTTTTCTCGATTTCACCTATGGTGCGCAAGCATTTAGTTGGCACAGCAAAGGTCGGGAAATATCATTTCGAGACTGGCGTTGCCGCAATGTAACGCTGTGATTCCGATGGGGCCCGAAACTGAAAAAAGCCCGGCCTGCCGGCCGGGCTTCCTTGTCGAGGTGGATGGCACTTGGCGGGACGGGCCGCCCGGGGCGCCCGTCGCCTGCCTCTGCCTAGTTGCAGTTCGAGCCGACGCAGCCCGCCGCGATCCGGTCGAGCTTTTCGCGCTTGACCAGTGCCGGAGTCTCGTAGGTACGCTTGGCCATGGTGCCCCCATTTATGGCGTTGAACAGAGCCCGAGACGCATCTTCCTTTTCGTGATTCCTGGCAATTGGAATCGCCGCGGAACGCACGGTCCATGCGCCGTCGCGCAGCGAGTTCGGCGCGATGTGACGGAACGGCAACAGGCGTGTTCGGCGGCCGCGGAAGTTTGGGGCGCGCGCCTCGGCTACAGCGCCGAGGCGACCAGTTCGCGAGCCTGGCGTTCAGCGGCCTGCAGGGCGAGGAAAACGCGGTATTTCGCGTCATGGATTCCCGCCGTGGTGCCGCCCGCCGGGCGATGGACGGAGGCTAGCCGGGACATCTCGTCGATGGCCGCAACCGTGCCTTCAAAGGCTCCGGCTGCCACCGCGCCCAGGATCGCGGCCCCGAGCAGCACGGGCTCGGACGATTCAGGCACGGCGATGGCGAGCCCGGTCGCGTCGGCCATGACCTGGCGCACCAGCGGGCTTTGTCCGGCGCCGCCGGAAACGACGATCGTGTCGAGTTCCGCGCCCTGCTTTGCCAGCGCATCGACGATCTGCCGCGCGCCATAGCCGAGGCCACAAATGCCGGCGAGATAGAGCCGCGCCAGGCTGTCGAGGTCCTCGTCCATGTCCAGCCCGGCGATCACGGCGCGGGCTTCGGGGTCGGCGTTGGGAGAGCGGTTGCCGAGGAATTCCGGCACGACCTGCAGGGGCGCGGCGAGGCGGGCGATCGCCTCCGGCGTCGGGGCGAGCGTCGCCACGCGGGCTTCCAGATAGGCGAGCAGCGATTTGCCCTCGGCCTTGGCGGAGGCGGCCGCCTGCGGATAGGCCGGATGCAGCTTGACCAGATGGTCGATAGCGGCGCCGGCCGCCGACTGGCCGCCCTCGTTCAGCCAGAGGCCGGGCAGCATGGCCGAGAAATAGGGGCCCCAGACGCCGGGCACGAAGCGCGGCTCGACCGTCGTCGTCATGGCGCAGGCCGAGGTGCCGAAGATGTAGGCCATCTGGCGCTTGGCGTCGGTCGGCTGGTTCGACGTATCGCGCGCACCGATCGAGCCGACGCCGCCGGCATGCGCGTCGATCAGTGCCGCGCCGACCGGCGTGCCGGGTTGGAGCCCGAGTTCTTCCGCGGCCCGCGCCGTCAGGCCGTTGCCCAGCGGCGTGCCGGGATCGACCACCTCCGTGCCGATGCGGGCAAAGCCCTCGTCCGCCAGAGCGCCAAGGCCGATCTGCCGGAAATAGCTCTCGTCCCAGCGCTTCTCATGCGCGAGATAGGTCCACTTGCAGGTGACGGTGCAGACGGAACGGGCGAGGCTGCCGGTGGCGCGATAGGTGAGCCAGTCGGAGAGATCGAAGAAGTGCCTTGCGGCCGCGAAGCTGTCCGGCTTCTTCTCCGAAAGCCAGAGCAGTTTCGGCGTTTCCATCTCCGGCGAGATGACACCGCCGACATAGGCGAGCACCGGATGGTGGGTCGCGTTGATGCGGCGGGTCTGGTCGGTGGCGCGGTGGTCCATCCAGACGATGACATTGCGCGCGGGATCGCCGGAGGGGCTGACGGTGACGGGCTGGTCGTCGGCGCCGATCAGCACCAGCGAGCAGGTGGCGTCAAAGCCGATGCCGGCGACCTGATCGGCAGGAATGCGCGCGGCCGCCATGGCTTCGCGCACCGAGGCGACGATTGCCTGCCAGATGTTCTCCGACGACTGCTCCACGACATCGCCCGGCTCGTGCCAGAGCGTGATCTCGCGCTTGGCCGAGGCCTTCAGCACGCCGGTCGCGTCGAAAATGCCGGCGCGGGCGCTGCCCGTGCCGACATCGATGCCGATGAAATAGCTCATGCAAACGTCCCTGTTCGCGTCTCAGCCGGCGGCATCCGCTCCATAGCCGGGCCGCAGCAGCACCTTGATCGAATCCAGTCCATAAGCCTTTTCGATGGCGACGTCCCAGTCCTTCAGGCCGTAATGGTGGGTGACGATGCCCTTGGAGGTGACGAGGCCGCGCTGCAGCAGGTCGATGGCGACGGGATAGCAATAGGGCGCCAGATGCGCACCGCGAATGTCGAGTTCCTTGCGGTCGCCGATGATCGACCAGTCGGCCGTCGTCTCGGCGCCGAACACCGAGAACTCGACGAAGCGGCCGAGCTTGCGGATGATCTCCAGCCCTTGCGTGACGCCGGCCGGCACGCCCGTCGTCTCGATATAGACGTCGCAGCCATAGCCTTCGGTCAGGCCGCGCACGATCTCGATCGGATCCTCTTCGCGCGGGTTGATCACCACGTCGGCGCCAAACGATTTGGCCAGCGCCAGGCGCTCCGGCACTAGGTCGATGACAACAAGCTTCTTCGGCGTCTTGAGATGCGCGATCTGCGTCATGAACAGGCCGAGCGGGCCGGCGCCGGCGATGACCACGACGTCATCCAGCTGGATGTCGCCGCGATTGACGGTGTGGATGGCGCAGGCGAGCGGCTCGATGATCGCGGCGTCCTCGAGCGAGATTTCTTCCGGGATCTTATGGACGCGGGCGGTCTCGGGAATGCGCATATATTCGCACATGCCGCCATCGGCGACCTGCTTCTGGAAGCCGAAGATGTTGTGGACCTCGCACATCCAGTAGCTGCCCGAGCGGCAATAGCGGCACTTGTCGCAGGGCACGATCTGCTCGGCGATGACCCGGTCGCCGACGGCGACGCCAAAGTGCTCTGCCGCTTCCTCGCCGATCTGGTCGACCCGGCCGAAGAATTCATGGCCCGGGATCACCGGGGGCTTCACATAGGGATTCTGGCCGCCCCAGAACATGTTGGCGCCGGACCAGCACTTGCAGTCGCTGGCGCAGATGCCGCAGGCGTCGATCTTCAGCACCAGTTCGCGCCGCTTGGGCTCGGGCCTGCCCACCGCCTCGACGCGATAGTCCTTCGGTCCATGGCAGACGATCGCCGTCATGGTGCGCGATTGAAACATGGGAGGCCTCCCCAGGCATGTGGCCCGTTTGGCGGGCGCATCGGTTCGATGGATCAGGGCCGCGAGAATAGGATCTGCACGCCCGCCGCGCCAATGCCGAAACGCACGCCGACTGATACGGATTTGACAGGCGGGCGGGGGAGGCGAGGGGGGATGGGGAGGTTGTAGCGGCCGATCTCCCCCAGGCTCGCCGTCATCCCCGGCTTGACCGGGGATCCATGCAGCCGAAGCGCCAGCCGTGCGAGACTCCCCTGCAACTCGGCTGAAGGGGGCCCGGGTCTCCGCTACGCTGCGCCCGGGATGACGGCGAGCGTGGGAAGGCGCGAATCCAGATGTTCCCCTCGTCGCCTCACACCTCCGGGATATTTTCCTTGAAGATCGCCTGCAGGCGGGTCGCCGGGCCGGTCGGGTTTTCCTCGCCGCGGGCGGCGCGGGCGAGGCGGTCGACCGCTTCGCGGGCCTCGACGCGCGGGTTCTGGTCGATCGCGGCGTCCATCGTGTCGGAGATGAGGAAACGGCGCGTGTGCTCGGTCAGTTCGTGGCCGATGAAGACGACGGATTTTTCGCGCCCCGCCTCCTGCAGCGCGCGCGAAATGCCGCGATTGCCCGCGCCGATATTGTAGATGCCGGCGAGGTCGGGATAGCGCGCCAGCAGCGCGACCGCCTCGCTATAGGCGCGCTCGGTATCGTCGCGGATCTCGCGCAATTCGACGATCGAGAGCCCCGGATATTCCTCGCGCAGCATGTGGCGAAAGCCCATCTCGCGCTCTTCATGGCCGCGATAGGAGAGCGAGCCGGCGAACAGGGCGACCTTGCCGGTCTCCGCCTTCATGAAGCGGCCGAGCAGATAGCCGGCGAGCCTTCCGGCGGCGCGGTTGTCGATGCCGACATAGCCGACGCGCGGCACGTGGCTGATGTCGGAGATCAGCGTCATGACCGGCACGCCGGAGCCGGCGAGCGAGCGGATCGCCTCGCGCACCACCGGATGATCCAGCCCGATCAGGCCGACGCCCTGGCTCTTGCCGCGCAGCGCTTCCAGCTTTTCGGCCAGCAGGACCGGCTCGAACCCCTCGATCGAGTGGATGCGCAGATTGACGTCCGGGCGGACCGCGGCGGTGTCGGCGAAGCGCGCGGCGAGGTTGTTGATGAAGGTGTTGGTGCCGCCGGGCAGCACGATGTCGAGGTCGACGATGCCGCCGGGCAGGCTGGCGAGCGAGGCTGGCAGGACGGGGCGTGCCCCTTCCTCGACATAGCCGAGCTTTCCCGCGACCGTCAGCACGCGGTCGCGGGTGCGCTCCTTGACGCCATCGCGATTGTTGAGGACGCGGTCGACCGTCGCGGTCGAAACCCCTGCCTCCCGTGCGATGTCCGCCAGCGTCGTCCGCATTCCGTATGTCCGAGTCGTTTCAGGGCCGAAGACGTCGCAAGGTACGCCGTTTGCCCGGAGGACCGGAAGCGGCGGCAGTGTCGCGATGCCAAATGATGTCTTTGGTGTAAAATGATGTCAATGAGGTATTTGATGGATTTTGCATGCCTGGTGGGCGCGGGGACGAGGGATGTGCGACGGCGACGCTCGATCGCCATTTCTCGCGGAATTGCGCCATTCTACGGGCGTCTCTGCATCTATCGTCCCGTTCTCAAAGAGACTTGCCCCACTCGCAATGCTGCGACGCATCAAAAATTCTTGTCGAATATGATGCATTGCGTCGCCTGTTGACATCGAAACAAATCAATATCAATCATCTCCGCCGATGTGACGGGTCAGCGAATGATCCGCTTGTCCTTGGGAGGGGAAATCATGTCCACGCGCGGTTCGTCCGCCGGCTCGTCCGGCTTCACCCGTCGCCGTCTGCTGAAGACGGGCGGCTCGGCCTTTGCGCTCACGGCGGCGATCGGCATCGCGCCGAAGTTCCTGCGGCCGGCTTTCGCGGATACGGCGCTGTCGCCGGGCATGATCGGCGGCCCCACGGGCTTCCCGGGCGCCGAGCGCTACCAGTATGGCGCCGATACGCCGGAAGGCCGCGCCGTCGAAGGCATCAAGGCGCTGAAGGCCGCCGGCAAGGCGCCGAGCAAGATCGTGCTCGGCCTGTCGGATGGCTCGATCGGCCAGTTGACCAAGCCGTTCCCGGAAGGCGCGCCGTCGATCAAGGACCTTTGGGAGAAGGAAACCGGCGTCACGCTGGAGATCGTCGGCCAGCCCAACGGCCAGGAATTCACCAAGGCGATGCAGGACATATCCACCCAGGGCGGCGCGTTCGACATCTACGCCGTCGAGTGGAACCGCCTGGGCGACCTCGCCGAGACCAATGGTCTCGTCAAGATGGATGATTTCGTCGCGCAGTATAAGCCGGAATGGGACAATCCCGAGCGCGGCTATCCCGGCGGCGACGCAGGCGTCAGCCTGTTCAATCGCTATCGCGGCTCCGTCTACGGCGTCTCGCTCGATGGCGATTATCAGTGCTGGGTCTATCGCACCGATCTGTTCGGCGACGCGGCCGAGCAGTCGGCCTTCAAGGACAAGTTCGGCTACGATCTGGCGCCGCCCACCACCTGGAAGCAGCACAGCGACATCGCCTCGCATTTCCACCGCTCGGACAAGGGCCTGTTCGGCTCGACCGACCTGCGCAACCAGGGCTGGGGCTACACCAACTGGTATCAGCGCTTCGTCTCGACCGCCTCGCCGAACCAATTCCTGTTCGACGACAATGGCGCGCCGCTGATCAATTCGGCCAATGGCATCCTGGCGACGACGGAATATGTCGACAGCCTTGCCCATCATTCGCCGGACGCGATCTCCTGGGGCTGGCCGGAGCAGTATGGCAATTTCGGCAATGGCGGCGCGGCGATGACCTGCGCCTTCTCCAACCTGCCGAAGTTCCTCGACAACAAGGCGAATGAGGGCTCGAAGGTCACCGGCAAGATCGGCTCGATGCTGCCGCCCGGCCGCGTCATCGACGACAAGCTGGTCCGCCGCTCGGTGCTCTGGTTGAACCTGTCGGCCTCGATCTCGGCCCAGAGCCAGCATCCGGAAGCCTGCTACCTGCTGCTGCAATGGCTCGGCTCCAGCCGGATCTATTCCTGGATGACGGCCAATCCGGGCGGCTATTTCGACCCGTTCCAGCTGGCGAACTTCGCCGATCCGCTCGTCCGCGAGACGTACCACGCCTACCACATGGACAATCTGCGCGAGGTCGTCGCGCGCACGGTCCCGACCATCAACTATCCGGGCGCAACCGCCTTCCACAACGCGCTCGACGAAAACCTGGTCGCCGCCTGCACCAAGTCGAAGACGCCGGAACAGGCGATGGCCGACACGGAGCGCGAATGGAAGCGCATCGCCCGGCGTATCGGCGAGGACAAGCTCCTCGACGCGATCCGCAGCAACAAGGCCTCGTGGCCGACGGTGCTCGATCCGGTCGTGACGTAGCCGAAAGAGGCGAAGACCCTCACCCCGACCCTCTCCCGCCAGCGGGAGAGGGTGCGCTTATCACAGGCCTCGATGGCGATGAAAAGCGCTGGCGAAAAAGCCCTCTCCCTCTGGGAGAGGGTTGGGTGAGGGCCTTCGGTAGGTTCAAGGAAACGGAGCACCAGCGCGCTTCGTCATCCCGGGGGAAGACCCGTGATCCATTCAACCCAGGGCTTGGGAAGCTGAATGGATCCCCGCTTTCGCGGGGATGACGGCGAGTTGGCTGGACGACCGGCGGCAACCGCAAGGTCGTGAGAGGAATGAGTATGCGGCGTTCACCCGCCTTTGAAATCTTCCGTTATGCAGCGATCGCGCTTGCGCTCGCGCTGACGCTCTTGCCCATCCTCTGGATGGTGTCGATGGCCTTCAAGCCGATCCCGGAATGGTCGGCGACGGGCGCCGACCTGACCTGGATTCCGCGTGCGCCGACGCTGGACAATTTCCGCTTCGTCTTCGGCCAGAGCACTTCCGACCTGATCGTCGCGCTGGAGCGCACGGCCTGGCGGCCGATCCTGGCGTCGCTGCTCTCGGCCGTGTTCGGCACTGTCATCGCCATGGTCTGCGGCACGGCCGCCGCCTATGGCCTGTCGCGTTTCGGCTCGGGCAAGAACCTGCCACTGGCGCTGATCCAGCTTCGTTTGTTCCCGCCCATGGCGGTGATGATCCCGGTCATGATCATGTGGGCCTTTCTCGGCCTGATCGATACCTGGTGGGGCCTGGCGCTGATCTACGGCATCGTCACGCTGCCCTTCGCCTTCTGGCTGATGAAGACCTTCTTCGACGAGATGCCGCGCGAGATCGAGGAAGCCGCCCTCGTCGAAGGCTGCTCGCGCTTCCGCGTCTTCATGAAGATCACCCTGCCGGTGATGCGCGCGCCGCTCGCCTCCTCGGCGTTGCTCGTCTTCATCCTGAATTGGTCGGACTATCTCATCGCGCTGCTACTCACGACCAAGAACTGGGTGACGATTCCGGTCTACATGGCCTCGCTCTCATCCTCGATGACCGGCCAGCTCTATGGCGCCAAGGCGGCGCTCGGCCTGCTCGCGGCAATCCCGCCCGTCATCCTCGGCATTGCCATCCAAAAGCATCTGGTCCGCGGCCTGACCTTCGGAGCGCTGAAGCAATGAGCGCGACCGAAATCCTGCCGGGCGCCGCCGAAGCCGCGCCGCGCACCATCCCGCCGGTGGACCGGGAATCGCGTCGGCTCGGCTTCCGCCTGACCCTGCCGACCCAGCTGCTCGTGCTGTTCATCGCCGGCTTCCCGCTGCTGATGCAGCTCTATATCAGCCTCACCGACTGGTCGCCACTCGATGGCGTCGGCTGGTGGAAGGCTTGGCAGTCCTGGAACAGCTTCGCCAACTACACCGACCTGCTCGAGGACCGGCGCTGGTGGGGCGCGCTCTGGCGCACCTTCATCATCATGCTCGTCTGCGTTCCGGCCGAGTTCCTGCTGGCGCTGGGCCTCGCCACGCTGTTCATGGACGACTTCCCCGGCAAGCGGGTCTTCTACTCGATCCTGCTGATGCCGATGATGGTCGTGCCCGCGGTCGCCGGCTACATGTTCTTCATGCTGTTCCAGTCGGGCGGGCCATTCAACGGCATCCTCTCGGCGCTGTCCGGCATGGATATCAAGATCGCCTGGCTGTCCGATCCGACGCTGGCGCTGGTCGCGGTGATGATCGCCGACATCTGGCAGTGGACGCCGCTGATGTTCCTGATCCTGCTTGCCGGCCTGGTCGGCGTGCCGGAGGACCAGTTGAAGGCGGCCACCCTGCTCGGCGCCAACTGGCGGCAGCGCTTCTTCACGATCATGCTGCCGCGCATCAAGACGATCATGGTGATCGCGCTGGCGATCCGCGTCATCGAGATCTTCAAGATCTTCGACACGCTCTACATCATGACCGGTGGCGGCCCCGGCGTCGCGACCGAGACGATCTCCGTCTACATCTACAAGGTCACGACCCAGGACCTGATCTGGGGCTATGTCGCGGCCATCGCGCTCGTCATCCTGATCGCCCTTTCCGTCCTTGCCGTCTTCGCCATGAAGCGGATGGAAGCTGCCAAAAACGGGGGACGGGCATGACCACCATCCGTCTTGAAAACCTGGTGAAGCGCTTTGGCGATTTCACCGCGCTGAAGACCATGGATCTCGAGATCCGCGACGGCGAGTTCATGGCGCTGCTGGGCCCGTCCGGCTGCGGCAAGTCGACGACCATGAACATGATCGCTGGCATGGAAGACCCCTCCGGCGGCCGCATCCTGTTCGACGGACGCGACATGAACGGCGTGCCGATGGGCAAGCGCGGCGTCGGCTTCGTGTTCCAGAACTACGCGATCTTCACCCATATGACGGTTCGCCAGAACCTCGCCTATGGCCCGAAGATGCGCGGCATGAGCCGGTCCGAGATCGACCGCCGGGTGAAGAACATCGCCGATTTCCTGCAATTGACGCCGATGCTCGACCAGAAGAGCGCCAAGCTCTCGGTCAACATCCTGCAGCGCCTCGCCATCGGACGCTCGGCCATCGTCGAGCCGGCGATCTTCCTGCTCGACGAGCCGCTGTCGAATGTCGACGCCGCCTTCCGCGCCGTGATGCGGACGGAGCTGAAGCATCTGCAGAAGCAGTTCAAGCAGACCATGGTCTACGTCACCCACGACCAGCTCGAGGCCATGACCATGGCCGACCGCATCGCCGTGATGGACCATGGCGTGCTGCAGCAGGTCGGCACGCCGCTCGAAGTCTACAACAACCCGGCCAACATCTTCGTGGCCAGGTTCATCGGCGCGCCGGGCATGAATCTGATCGCCGGCGAACTGGCCGAGACGGATCGCGGGCTCGCCGTCGATCTCGGGTCCTGGGGCGTCTCGCCGCCCTTGCCGGATGATCTCGCCGCGGCGGCGAGTGCCGCCGGCAGCCGGGCCGTGCAATATGGGTTCAGGCCGGAAGAGGCGACGCTTGGCCTTGAAGGGCAGGGGCTGCGCTCCCGCGTCACCTTTGTCGAGCGCATCGGCGCCCGCACCATCGTCCATGTCGAGAGCGGCCAGACGGTCAAGATCGTCGCCGAAAACGATGTCGGCTGTTCGATCGGCGACGACGTCTCGATCGTGCCGGCGCCGGCAGCGGTCCGCCTGTTCGACGCCGCTTCCACCGCCGCGATCCGGGGAGGCTGAGCATGGCCGAGATCACCTTCGACAACGTCTCGAAGCGCTATGGCGACACGCTGGCGCTCGACCGTGCCTCGTTCACCATCCTCGACAACGAGTTCTTCTGCTTCTTCGGCCCGCCATCCTCCGGCAAGACGACGATTTTGCGCCTGATCCTCGGGCTGGAGACCCCGGACGAGGGCGAGATCCTCATCGGTGGCAAGCGGGTCAACGCGGTGTCGCCGGCGGAGCGCAACGTCGCCATGGTGTTCCAGAACCTGGCGCTCTTTCCCCATATGACCGCGCGCGAAAACATCCGCTTTCCGCTGGTCGAGCGGAAAGTGCCGGAGGCGCAGATCGCGGACAAGCTCGCCGCCGTCGCCGAGAAGCTCCATATCGGCCACATCCTGCACAAGCCGCCCGCCCAGCTCTCGGGTGGCGAGCGCCAGCGCGTGGCGATCGCCCGCGCCCTGGTGCGCGATCCCGCCGCCTATCTGATGGACGACCCGATCTCGGCCCTTGACGCCCGATTGCGCGAAGAGACCCGCGTCGAGCTGAAGCGCCTGCAGCAGGAGCTCGGCCACACGCTGGTCTATGTCACCCACGACCAGGAAGAGGCGATGTCGGTCGCCGACCGGATGGCGATTCTGGACGCGGGCGTCATCCGCCAGGTCGATACGCCGCGCGCGATCTATGATCGTCCGGCCAGCCGCTATGTCGCCAGCCTCGTCGGCGCGCCGACGATCAATCTGCTCGCCGGAACGGCCGATACGGTTAACGGAAGGCTAACAGCGGCGGAGGGTGTTATCCGCCTGCCGCTCGCTGCCGTGCCGGATCGCACGGCCGCCTTCGGCATCCGCCCCGAAAGCCTGAAGCTCGCGCCCTGGCGCGAAGGCGACGGCGCCGCGGCGGCGATCTTCGAGGTCGAGCCGCTCGGCGGCTTCACCGTGGTGACGCTGACCGCCGGGGAGGCGCGCCTGCGGGCGCTGCTGCGCGGCCAGCCGAAATTCGCCGCCGACGAGAAGATCACCCTCTCGGTCGATCCGGCCGACATCCACTTTTTCGCCGCGGACGGGACTGCCGTTCCTCGCGTGAACCCCTAAGCAGACGGAGGAAATGATGGCTGATTCCAAGGGCTTCGCGCCGGATCCGGAGATCCGGGTCAACGATCTCCGGATCGGCGCCATCGGCGCCGGCATGATCATGGCCGAATGCCATCTGGCCGCCTATCAGGAGGCCGGCTTCCCGGTCGTGGCGATTGCGTCGCGCACCAAGGCCAACGCCGCCAAGGTGGCGACACGCTGGTCGATCCCCACCGTGCACGAGACGCCGGAAGCGCTGATCGAGGATGAAAACGTCGAGATCCTCGACCTCGCCTTTCCGCCCGACCAGCAGCCTGCGCTGATCCGTCACGCGCTGAAGCAGAAGCATATCAAGGGGATCCTGGCGCAGAAGCCGCTAGCCCTGACGCTGGAAGACGCCATCGCGCTACGCGACGAGGCCAAGGCCGCCGGCAAGATCCTCTCCGTCAACCAGAACATGCGCTACGACCAGTCGATGCGCGTGCTGAAGCAGATCCTCGACAAGGGCGAACTGGGCACGCCGGTGATCGCCACAATTGAGATGCGCGCCATCCCGCACTGGCAGACCTTCCTGGAAGAGTACGACCGGCTGACGCTCTCGAACATGAGCGTGCATCACCTTGATGTGCTTCGCTTTCTGTTCGGCGAGGTCGACGAGATCTACACCGCCGCCCGGACCGACCCGCGCACGAAATTCGAGCATACGGACGGCATCACCGCCTCGACGATCAAGTTCGAGTCCGGCGTCATGGCAGTGTCGCTCGAAGACGTCTGGTCCGGCCCGCGCGAAGAGGGCTTCGACTCCGACATCTACATCAAGTGGCGGGTCGAGGGCACGCATGGCGTGGCGCAGGGCACGATCGGTTGGCCTACCGGCGCCGCTTCGACACTCACCTATGCCTCGAAGACCACGACCGGCGGCAAGTGGGTCACGCCGGAATGGGACACGATGTGGTTCCCGCACGCCTTCAAGGGCGTGATGGAGCAACTGCAATATGCGGTGAAGACCGGCCATGCGCCCGCTCTCACCGTCGCCGACAACGTCAAGACCGTGGCGCTGATCGAGGCGGGCTACCGCTCGATCGCCGAGGGTCGCGCCGTCAAGCTTTCCGAAATCGCTATCTGAATTCCAGGGAGGAACTCATCATGATGCAGTCTGGCATTTTCACCGGCTATTTCCCCTATGGCCTTGAAGAGACAGCCAAAAAGATCCGCGCGCACGGCTTCAACACCGTCCAGCTCGATCTCCATTTCAAGGATATCGACCTCGGCGCGGGCCAGATCACCAAGGAGAAGGCCAAGAAGGTCCGCGACACGTTCCGCGACAACGATCTGCCGATTTCGTGCATCTCCGGCTACACCAACATCATCCATCCGGACCTCGCCCACCGCGAGGCCAATGTCGAGCGCCTGAAGGAAATCATCCGCAACGCGCGCGACCTCGGCTCGCCCTACGTCATCTCGGAAACCGGTACCTACAATACCGAGAGCGAGTGGATGAGCGATCCGAAGAACAAGTCGGAAGAAGGCTTCGAGATGTGCCGCGCCGTGATCGCGGAACTGGCGCAGGAAGCCTATGACCACGGCTCGATGTTCCTGCTCGAGACCTATGTGAACAACGTCGTCGGCTCGGTCGAGGAGACGGTGCGCATGTTCGCGCAGGTCGATCATCCGGGCCTCGGCCTGCTCATGGATCCGACGAACTACTTCGAGGATCACAACATCGACAACATGGACAAGGTGCTGAACCAGGTGTTCGACACGCTGGCCGACAAGATCAAGATCGCCCACGCCAAGGACGTTGCCCGCGCCGGCGACGACAAGAGCGAGAAGCATGCCGATATCGGCGACGACGATGCGCTCGCCTCGCACACCTTCCGCGGCGTCGGCGAAATGGTCCTGAACGCACCGGGCACCGGCTCGCTCAATTACGACCTCTATCTCCAGCGCCTGTCGGAAAAGCACCCGAACATTCCGGTGATCATCGAGCATCTGTCGGAAGACGATGTTCCGCGCGCCAAGAAGTTCCTCGACGACAAGTTCCGCGCGAACGGACTGTAAGACCCTCGCCCCAACCCTCTCCCGCCAGCGGGAGAGGGGGCGCTCTTTCCAAGCCGCGAGGTCGATGAAAGTGCGCCGGCAGAATGGCCCTCTCCCGCTTTTGCGGGGGAGGTCGGGCGGGGCCTCCTCGCTCTTTACGAAACAGGACAATCAGGACACGACCATGGTGCAACTTTTCGGGCGGACTTTTACGCGGCGCGAACTGGCGGAGCATTCCGGCATGCTGTCGCAATTCGCGGGCGTCCGGCTGACGACGCTGGGCGACGGCGTCGAACGCGGCATCCGCATGCTCGAATTCCGCACCGGGTCCGGCCTGCGCTTCACCGTGCTGGTCGATCGCGCGATGGATATCGCCGATCTCGACTATCAGGGAACCTCGATCGGCTGGCATTCGCCCGCCGGCTTCCGCAATGCGTTCCTGCATGAATATGAGGGTGAGGGCGGCCTTGGCTGGATGCGGTCCTTCTCCGGCCTGCTCGTCACATGCGGTCTCGACCACATCCTGTTCATGCATGAGGCGCCGGCCGATAGTTACGTCTACGGCCCGCGCAAGACCGTGAAGCACTCGCTGCATGGCCGCGTTGGCACCATTCCGGCCCGGCTCACGGGCTATGGCGAGGCCTGGGACGGCGACGAATGCACGCTCTGGGCGGAAGGCGTCGTGCAGCAATCGACCGTTTTCGGCGAGGACCTGCACCTGATCCGCCGCATCGAGGCGAAGGTCGGCTCCAACGAGATCAAGCTCACCGACCGCGTGGTCAATCACGGCTTCTACAAGACGCCGCACATGTACTGCTACCACATCAATCCGGCCGCGCCGCTGCTGGAAGAGGGCGCCCGCTATGTCGCGCCGATCGAGGAAGTGGTCTGGGCCGCCCATGCCGGCGCCGATTACCGCAAGCAGGGCGTTGGCTATCGCACGCTGCCGGCGCCGCAGAAGAACTTCCATGAACAGGTCTGGCAGCACGAGATGAAGGCCGACGCCAACGGCCTCGTGCCGGTGGCGCTCGTCAACGACCGTCTCGGCCTGGCCTTCGAGGTCGAAACCCGCAAGGACCAGTTCCCCTGCCAGTTCGAATGGCAGAACCTGCAGGCCGGCCAGTACGCGATCGGCCTGGAGCCCTCGACCAACCATGTGCTGGGCCAGACCTACGCCCGCGAGCACAACGAGCTGATCTGGCTCGATCATGGCGACGAGCGCCGCTACGACACGACGTTCCGCATTCATGCCGGCAAGGACGCGACGGTCGCGCTGGAGCAGCGCATCGCCGGACTCGCCGTGCAGCCGACGGACGAATATCCGACGCCGACCGGCAATCATCGACCGATCCGGGGGCGGTGAGATGCGCTCCTGCCTGTCGCTCCCAACGCGTCGTCATCCCCGCAAAGGCGGGGATCCATTCCGCCGCGCAGTCGGGAATCCGGCGCCTTTCCTGTCGGCGATACGGCTGAATGGATCCCGGGTCGCGCTGCGCTTGCCCGGGACGACGACAGAATTTGCGATATTTGGAACTGACAGATGACTATCCAGAACAAGACCATCCTTTACACCGGCGCCGCGGGCGGTCTCGGCCTGCCGGCGACGCTAGCATTCCTGGAGGCCGGCGCCACCGTCGTCGCCATCGACAATGATCCGGCCAAGGGTGAGGCCCTGAAGGCGGCGGCCCGCGAGCGCGGCCTCGACAGGCTCGTTTTCAAGGCGCTCGATCTTTCCGATCTCGGGGGGCTGCGGACGTCGCTCGAAGCGCTCTCGGCCGAGGTTGGCGGGTTCGACATCGTCATCAACAATGCCGCGATCTACCCGTCAAAGCCGTTCGAGGAATATTCGATCGAGGAGCATCAGGCGGTCCAGCGCATCAATGTCGACGCCGGCATCGTCTGCGTGCAGGTCGCACTGCCGTCGATGCGGGCCAAGGGTTTTGGCCGCATCATCAACATCGCCAGCGTGACGCTCTCCGGCGGTTGGGCCAACCTGTCGCCCTACATCCAGTCGAAGGGCGCTCTGGTCGGGCTGACGCGGGCGTGGGCGCGCGAGTTCGGCCCCTATGGCGTGACGGTCAATGCGATCTCGCCCGGCGCCTTCCCGACCGATGCGGAAAAGATCCATCCCGATCCCGAGGGCTACAACCGCCATGTCCTCGATCGGCAGGCCGTCAAGCGCCGGGGTGAGCCGGCCGATATCGCCAACGCGCTGATCTTCTTCGCCTCCGAAAGCGCCGGCTTCGTCACCGGCCAGACGCTGAACGTCGATGGCGGCTGGTGGATGACGTGAGACAGCCTGTGAACGCTACCATGCCGGCCGTCTGGCGCGGCTCGCTGCGCTTCCGGTGCTCACGGACCGACGTCCGCTCCGCTCCGGTTCTCGATAGCCACGCCAGCCGACTCGGCCTGGCGCATTCCCAAGCCGTCTCACGGCCGCGACTATTAAGGGATTTTGATTGATGGGCATTCTCTCCGGGTACCGCGTACTCGACTGCTCGATCGCCATGGCCGGGCCTTTCGCGGCGCAGCGTCTGGGTGATCTCGGCGCCGATGTCGTCAAGGTCGAGCCGATCAACGGCGAATGGCAGCGCCATGTCGCGGCCGGCGGCGCGCGCGGCAACAAGGTCAACGTCTCGTTCCTGTCGCTCAACCGCAACAAGCGCTCGCTCGCCATCGACCTGAAGAATCCCGACGGCAAGGCGATGCTGCTCGAACTGGTGAAGACGGCCGACGTCTTCCTGCAGAACTACCGTCCCGGTGTCGCCAAGCGTCTCGGCGTCGATTACGAGAGCTTGTCCAAGATCAATCCGAAGCTGATCTATGTCTCGATCTCGGGCTATGGCGAGGACGGCCCCTATCTGAACCGTCCGGGGCAGGATCTGGTGCTTCAGGGCATGTCGGGCGCCATGCTGTCGACCGGCCGCGAGGGCGAGCCGCCGACACCCGCCGGCCAGTATCTGGTCGATGCGATCACCGCCTACACCGCCTTCGAGGGCGCGCTGGCGGCGCTGCTGCATCGCGAGCGGACGGGCGAGGGGCAACTCGTCCAGGTCAACATGCTGGACGCGATCACCACGATCCAGATGCAGGAGCTCTCGGTCTTCACCGTCGCCGGCAAGCCGCAGACCCGGTCGGCCGAGCCGCATGCGCATGTCTATATCCGCGCGCCATACGGTGCGTTTGCCACTACCGATGGCTTCATCATCGTCTCGTTCCCGAAGCTCGCCACGCTCGGCGCGGTGATTGGCGAGGACAGCTTCCTCACCATGGACGACGAGGTCGACACCTGGGAGAAGCGCGACGAGATCTTCGCCAAGACGCGCGAGAAGCTGAAGACGAAGTCCTCGGCCGAATGGCTGGAACTGCTGCGCGCGGCGGATATCTGGTGCGGCCCGGTCTATGGCTATGCCGATCTCGTCGAGGACGAGCAGATCAAGCACAACGGCACCTTCGTCGAATATGACCATCCGACGGAAGGCCATGTGAAGACGCCGGGCTTCGCGATCAAGTTCTCCAAGACGCCCTCGACCGTCGAGCGCGGCGCGCCGCTGACCGGCGAGCATACGCGGGCCGTTCTCGCGGAAGCAGGGCTGGATGAAGCCACCATCAATGATCTGATCGCCAAGGGCGCCGTCAGCGAGGGCTCGGCATGACCGACGACATCCTCTTCACCGTCGACGGCCACGTCGCGACCATCACCTTGAACCGGCCGGCCAAGCTCAATGCCGTCACGCCGGAGATGTCGAAGGCGATCGTCGCCGCGGTGCAGGAATGCAATGACAGCGACACGATCCGCGTCGTCATCGTCACCGGCGCCGGCGAGCGGGCGTTCTGCGCTGGCTCCGACATCAAGGAGCTCGACACCTACGCCTCGCCCTGGCAGTTCCGCAATCGCGCCGATTACTGCGACGCGATCCGCAAACTGCTGAAGCCGACCATCGCGGCGGTCAACGGCTATGCCTTCGGCGGCGGGCTGGAAACCTCGCTCTCCTGCGATATCCGCATCGCGTCGGAGAATGCGCAGTTCGCCGCGCCGGAAATCAAGCTCGGCTGGATCGGCGGTGGCGGAATGGCGACCTTCCTCGCCCATTCGGTCGGCCCGTCGAATGCGGCCTTGATGATCATGACCGGCGATCCGATCCCGGCGGAAAAGGCGCTTGCCTGGGGTCTGGTGTCGGAAGTGGTGCCGCAGGCCCATCTTCTGGCGCGGGCCCGCGCCCTCGCCGATGTAATCGCCAGCCGGGCGCCGATCGCGGCCGAAACGGCGAAGCTCAACCTGCAGGCGGCGTTCACCATGCCGCAGGAGCAGGCGATCCACTACGAGCGCGACCTGCAGACCATCTGCTTCGCCACCGAAGACGCCGCCGAAGGCCGCGCCGCCTTCAAGGAAAAGCGCCAGCCCACCTTCAAGAGACGCTGATCCATGACCGCTGCTACCGTTATCCGCTTCGTGCGGACGCGCCGCGAGGCGACCGTTCTCGCGATGCTCATTCTCGTCTTTCTCGGCCTGACCTTCGCCAGCGAGTTCTTCCTGACCGGGCGCAACCTCTCCAACGTGGCGCGCCAGATCTCCGTTGTCGGCATCGTCGCGCTGGGCCAGGCGCTGGTGATCATCGCCGGCGGCATCGATCTGTCCGTCGGTTCGGTGATCGGCCTGTCGGCCGTCACCGGCGCGATCGTGTCGGCCACCACCGGCATGCCGTCGCTGGGCATTGTCGGCGCGATCGGCATCGGCATGGCGATCGGCTTCACCAATGGCGTGCTGATCACCAAGCTCCGGATCAACCCGTTCATCACCACGCTCGGCACGCTGTCGATCGCGCGCGGCGCGGCGCTGCTGATCACCAACGGCAATCCGCAGCGCTTCGACAATTGGGCGGCGTTTCTGGGCTACGGCAAGATCGGCGGGCTGCCGGTGCAGTTCATCCTGCTGGTGGCGCTGACGATCCTCGTCTGGCTGTTCGCGACGCGAACGCGCTGGGGGCGCAATGTCTATGCGGTCGGCGACAATGCCCGCGCCGCGCGCCTTGCCGGCATCGACGTGGCGAAGACGCGGATCCTCGTCTTCACCGTCTCGGGCAGCCTGGCCGGCCTCGGCGGACTGCTGCTCGGCGGCATGCTGACCAACGCCAACCCCAATCTCGGCCTCGGCTACGAGCTCGATGTCATCGCCGCGGTCATCCTGGGCGGTGTCGCGTTGGCCGGGGGGCGCGGCTCGATTGGCGGCGTCGTCATCGGCGCGGCGCTGATCGGCCTGCTGCGCAACGCGTTCGTCCTGCTCAACGTCTCCGGCTACTGGCAGACCATCACCATTGGTCTGGTCGTCATCCTCGCCGTCGGCGCGGACAGCCTGAACCGCCGCACCGAAGAAGACTGAGGCGGTCCGAACGGCCGCCCCACTACCAAGCTCAACTCTGGAGGAAACCATGACTACATTCGATCGTCGCCGCTTCCTGATGCTCTCGGCAGCCGGCCTGGCGCTGCCGCTCGTGCCGGGCTTCGCCCTGGCCGAGGCCACGCTCTCTGAAGGCGCCAAGGCCGTTGGCGGTACCGTCGCCGCCCAGGGCCCGGCGCCCAAGCCGCTTCGCCTCGCCGTTCTGTCGTTCCAGGGCTCATCCTTCTGGGAAGCCGCCGACAAGGGGATCGCTGCCGCCACCGAATATCTGAAGCCGCTCAACACCACGGTCGACTACATCCAGCTCGGCACCGGCCTGACCGCCGAGGTGATGGTCGCCGGCATCGACGGTGCGCTGACCAAGCAGTATGACGGTATCGCCGCCGTGCCGATCTTCGACGGCACCGTCGCCAAGGTGAACGAGGTCGTCGCCGAAGGCGTGCCGTTCATCTCCTTCATCGCCGATTCCGCCGAAAAGTCGAACCGCAACGTCTCGATCGGCATGCTCGCCTATGACGCCGGCGCCAAGGCCGGCGAGTTCATCGCCAAGCAGACCGGCGGCAAGGGCAAGGTCGCCGTCATCACCGGCTATCTCGGCGCGGCCCAGCACGACGCCCGCATGAACGGCGCGCTCGACCTGCTGAAGAAGAACTACCCCGACATCACCATTGTCGGGCCGTTCGAATGCAAGGACGACGACGCCACCGCCTATTCGCAGGCGACCGACGTCATGACCTCCAACCCCGACCTGTCGATCCTCTATGTTACGGCCGGCGGTTCGGAAGCGGCGGCCAAGGCCGTGCGCGACGCCAAGGCGACCGGCAAGGTCGGCGTCGTCGGCTATGACGACCTGCCGGAGAAGCAGCAGTACAAGGATGGCGGCGAGATCCTTGCGCTGATCGACCAGGCGCCGGCGCGCCAGGCCTTCGACAGCCTCGTCATGCTGCACAACATGATCGCCTTCGGCGCGACCTATCCGGCCGATATCGCCGTCGACGCGCCGGTGGCGCTCGGCAAGGGCGCCAAGACGTAAACGCGTTCCGCCCCTCCAATGCACGCCTCTCCCGCACGCGGGGGAGGCCCCGTCTCCGGATTCGAGAACCCCATGACCGATTGTCTTCTTTCCGCCCGTGGCATCGCCAAATCCTTCGACCAGAACCGCGTCCTGCATGGGGTCGATTTCGATATCTCGGCCGGGCAGGTGGTCGCGCTTCTGGGCGAGAACGGCGCCGGCAAGTCGACCTTCGTCAACATCCTGTCGGGCGCGCTGCCGCGCGATGCCGGCACGATCGTCTGGAATGGCGCGGAGACGGTGTTCCGCGATACGCGCTCGGCGCTCGACGCCGGCATCATCCATATCCACCAGGAACTGTCTCTGATCTCCTCGCTGTCGGTGATGGAGAATCTGTTCATCGGAGACTACAGGACCGGCAGATCCGGCGTCATCGACCGCAAGTCGCTCGCCGCCAAGGCGCGCGAGTTGCTCGCCCGGGTCGGCGCGGCGCATATCGATCCGCGCGTCGAGGCGGGCTCGCTGTCGACGGCGGAGCAGCAGATCGTCGAGATCGCCAAGGCGCTGGCGCGCAATGCCCGGCTGCTGATCCTGGACGAGCCGACGGCCTCGCTGACGCCGCATGAGGCCGAGGCCCTGTTCGCCATCGTGCGCGACCTACGCGCTCACGGCGTCGCCATCATCTTCATCAGCCACCGCTTCGACGAAGTGTTCGCCATTTCGGACCGCGTGGTCGTGCTGCGCGACGGCCGGGTGGTCGGCGACCGTCCGGTGAGCCAGACGACGCGAGCCGGCATCATCGCCGACATGACCGGACGGGCCTTCACCTTCGATGCGCTGGACAAGCCGGCCATTTCGGCCGGGGCGCCGGTGCGGCTGAAAGCGGAGGCGATCGCGGACAAGGGGCGCGTGGGGCCCATTTCCTTCGCGCTGCGCAAAGGCGAGATCCTTGGCATCTTCGGCTTGGTCGGCGCCGGCCGGACCGAGTTGCTCGAACTGCTCTGCGGCATTCGGCCCCTTGCGGCGGGTAGGATCACGCGGCCGGACGGGATCGTGCCGGTCAATTCGACGCAGGCCTGGCAGAGCGGACTGGCGTTGCTGCCCGAGGGGCGCAAGACCAACGGCATCCTGCCGAGCCTTTCGCTGGCGGAGAATGTCGCCGTGGCCCGGCGCCAGAAGCAGGGCGCCATCCTCGATCTCGGCGGGGAGAAATCCCTGTTCGCCCGGTTCCGCGATTCGCTGGGCATCGTCAGCGAAGGGCCGCAGCAGCCGGTGCGCCGCCTGTCGGGCGGCAATCAGCAGAAGGTGATCTTCGCCCGCTGCCTCGCTTCCGAACCGGAAATCCTGTTCCTCGACGAGCCGACGCATGGGGTCGACGTTCGGACCAAGGCGGATATCTACAGGCAGGTGCAGGATCTGGCGAAGAAGGGGATGAGCGTCATCTTTGTTTCCTCCGAACTGCCGGAGGTTCTCGCGCTTGCCTCGACCGTCATGGTGCTGTCGCGTGGACGGCAGACCATGCTCGCGGCCAATGACAGGCTGACGGAGAACGACGTGCTGACCGCCGCCTTCGCCCAGGCCTGAGCCAGGGAGCCCGCCCGTCTTTTGCGCCACCGCTCCGGTCACGCCGGATCTCCCCCAGAGGGTGATGGAACCTTGTTGCCAGTTCCGCTACCTTTGCGCGATAGGTTCACGTGTCCGGAGCCGACTTCGTCGAAGAACGGCACGACGGGGGAGCGGTGGAGACGTTGGCTTGGACGTGAGTGTCATTTCGAGAGTTGTACAGCTCTACGATGCCTCGGACGTGCTGGTCGCGATCTATGATGGCTTTGATCGTATTCGCTATGCCAATCGGGCTTTCCGTAGCGCCTATTTCATCGAACCCGACGAATCGCCGAGCTGGGCCGAACTCATGCGTCGCAATCATGACCTTGGCCGTGGCACGGTCCTGTGTGTTCCCGATTTCGAGGTCTGGCTAAGTTCGACGCTTTCCCGGCGGGGCAAGACCGGATTCCGCGCTTTCGAGACCGACCTGCATGACGGGCGCTGGCTCTGGATGACGGAGACGGTGGAAAGCGATGGCTGGATGCTCTGCATCGCCAGCGACATCACGAGCCTTCGCGTCGAGGAACGCGAGATTCGTCAGGATCGCGACCTTGCCATCAAGGCGTCCTATACCGACGATCTCACGGGGGTCGCCAACCGACGCTTCCTGACGGCGCGGATCGAGCAGGTCCTTGTCGATCACCAGACACTCGGGCGCATGGGCTGTCTCGCCGTCATCGACCTCGACAATTTCAAGCTGGTCAACGACCGATTCGGTCACCAGACGGGCGACCTCGTGCTGCAGGACTTTTCCAAGCTGATCGAGGGCCAGTTGCGTCGTTCGGATTCGTTCGGCCGCATGGGCGGGGAGGAGTTCGCGCTTACTTTCCCGGACACCTCGCTCGAACATGCCTGTCTGATCCTGGAGCGCATGCTGGCCGTGGTCCGCCTGTCGCGTCCGCTGGTGCAGGATCCCGACTTCCACTACACCTTCTCGGCCGGCATAACCTCCAGCCGGCCCGGCGAGGCGCTCAGCGATTTCTACCGCCGGGCCGACGAGGCGCTCTATCAGGCCAAGGTCTCTGGCCGCAATCACGTGCAGGCCTTTGCCGATCCGGTCGGTTCCGTGGCCGACGCGGGATAGCGGCGCGAAGAACCGCCGTTCGTGACCCGTCTGGCGTAGAAATCAGCCCGCAGACCAACCCAGGCTACGCGATCTGGAGCGCGTTCTCATGTCCGGTGTCCTTCTGTTCGACCTCGATGGCACGCTGCTCGACATCGATCATCTGCACTATGAAGCCTGGCGGCAGCAGGTGGCGCTCCATGGCGTGGAACTTGACCAGCATCGTTACCGAACGCAGGTGATGGGGTTTCCGAACCACACCATCCTGGCCGATCTCGTGCCGGCGCTGACGGCAGGGCAGGGCGCGGCCCTGGTCGAGGCGAAGGAAGTGCTGTTCCGCTCGTTGGCCACGGATCTCACGCCGGCGGAGGGGCTGACCGATTTCCTCGACTGGGCCGACGGGCTGGGCGCGCGCTATGGCGTCGTCACCAATGCGCCGCGCCCCAATGCCGAGCAGGAACTCGCCGGGATCGGCATGACCGACCGCTTCGAGACCGTCGTCATCGGCGACGAACTCGCTCATGCCAAGCCACACCCGCTGCCTTATCTGACCGGGCTCGATCGTCTGGGCGGGACGGCGGCGAACAGCGTTGCCTTCGAGGATTCGATTTCCGGCATTCGCGCCGCGGTGGCGGCGGGGCTCGCGGTGGTGGGCCTGACAACCGGGCTTTCTGCCGAGCGTCTGATCGAGGAAGGCGCCGCGCTCGCCGTGCCGCATTTCGACGATCCGCGTCTCAGGCCCTTCGTCGCCGCCTGCCTGGAGAGGGTTCCGGCCTAAGGTTCAGGCGGAGGCGCGCATGACGAGCTTGCCTTCCAGCCGCACCTGTTGGGGCTTGGGATTGCTGCCTTCCTCTTCGCTCTCGACCCGGTCGAGCAGGATCGCGACAGCGGATTGCGCCAGCCGGTCGAAATCCTGCGCCACGGTGGTCAGGGGCGGGCAGCCATAGCGGCTGTGCGGCTGGTCGTCGTGGCCGGCAATGCGGATGTCGCAGCCGGACTCGCGGCCGATGCGCAGGCCGTGCTGGAATACCGCGGCCATGACGCCGACGGCGCAGCGGTCATTGGCGCACAGCACGGTCCGGGTCGGAAACCCGTTTCCTTCCAGGATGCGCCGAGCCTCCTCGAAGGCGATATCCTCGAAGCGCCAGTCATTCTTCTGCGAAACAGCAACGATCTCGGGCCTGAGGCCAAGCCGTTCCATCGTCGCCACATAGGCCTGCTTGCGCTCCGGACCGTTCTGGTTGACGGCGGGCATGTCGAAATAGGTCGGCGGCTCGCCGCTGCGGCAGAGATATTCGGTGATCAGGGGCACGCTCTGAAAATTGTCGGTGCCGACGAACGGCGTTTCGTCGTCGAGGCTCGAATCCAGAAACACCATGGGGATGCGCGCGCGCAGGCTGCGCATAAGCTGCCGGTCGGAGTGGACGCCAAGCGGCGCGACGATGGCGCCGGCGATCTTCAGCGAGAGCAACGTCTCGATCGAGCGTGCCTCCAGTTGCGCGTCGCCGCGGGAGGACAGGACGATCGCGAGATAGCCGCGCTCGACGCAGCGCATCTCGATTCGTCGCACCAGCTCGGAGAAGAAGGTATCGGCAGTGTCGGGCACGATCACCCCGACGATCTTCGGCCGCTTCTTGTTCAGGTTCACCGCAAAGAGGTTGGGCCGGTATTCGTACTTGGCCAGCGCCTTCTCGATCTTGGCACGGGTCGATTTGCGCACGCTGTCGGGGTCATTGAAATATTTGGATACGGTCGGCCGCGAGATGCCGCTCAGCTCCGAAAACTCCGCCATGTTCTTGATCGTGCGATCGGTCATTCCTGCTCTTTCAAACCCGGGCCTCGGCTGGCGATCGAGCCATTACGCGGTCCCAGAAGCCGAAGCCATGGTTCCCTAGCGGTATGCGCCGTGCTTTTCAGCGATCACGACGGCAAAGCTAACACAATGTTTTACGCGTGCAAATTTCCACGTTGACGTGGTCCGACGGAATGTTAGCCTTCGTGCAGGAGGCCGTTGGAAGGTCCGGGAGGACGCTGGCGACGACGGAGGTCGTTCCCGGCGCGGGCCGCCAACAGGAAACAATTCAGCGACGAAGCGCCAGCCGGCCCGGAACATGTTCCGGCCGGCGACGATATCGCATGGCCGGGGAGGGTCTGCATGAGCCGGGATCTC
The DNA here is from genome assembly GCF_026343955.1 of Kaistia defluvii. Taxonomy (GTDB): domain Bacteria; phylum Pseudomonadota; class Alphaproteobacteria; order Rhizobiales; family Kaistiaceae; genus Kaistia; species Kaistia defluvii. The sequence continues at coordinate 216,921 of NZ_JAPKNI010000005.1, read as the reverse complement.
AAGGGAAAAGTCGCGCTGGTAACGGGAGCGAGCTCCGGCATCGGGCGCGCCACGGCGCGCATGCTGGCCGGGCAGGGTGCGCGCCTGGCCTTGGTCGGGCGATCCAAGGAGCGGCTGCAAGCGGTTCGCGACGAATTTCCCGATGTCGAAGCCCTGGTTATCGCCGCCGACCTGACCAAACCCGCCGAGGTCGAGCGCACCATTGCGGAGACGGTCGCCGGGCTCGGACCGATCGATATCCTGCTCGCCAATGCCGGTCTCTATCTCACCGGCGATCTGGTGGATGGAGACCCGGACGATTTCGACGAAGTGATCGGCGTCAACATCAACGCCGTGTTCCGCGCCGTGCGCGCGGTACTTCCGTCCATGATCGAGCGGCGCGCGGGCGACATCATCGTCACCAGTTCGGTTGCCGGTCATCAGGCCATTCCGTGGGAGCCGGTCTACAGCGCCACCAAGCACGCGGTGCAGGCCTTTGTGCACGGCGTCCGGCGACAGGTCGCGCCGCATGGCATTCGCGTCGGCGCGGTCGCGCCGGGTGTCGTGCTCAACGAATTGTGGGGCTATTCCGACCCGGCGGTGATCGCGGCCAAGGCTGCGGCCCGGGAGGGCCTTCTGTCCGAGGACATCGCCGATGCGGTGCTGTTCATGCTGACCCGCCCGGCCAACGTGACCATCCGCGATCTGGTGATCCTGCCGCAGAACCAGGACATCTGAACCGGCTCGTCCGGAGCCGGTTGTTGCGCGCTGCCGGGTGGGCTCGGCCATGCAGAAGGATCGGATCCTGCCGCCGGTCCATCCGTGCTGGCGTCGCCAAAAACGGGAAGAAGCGCCACTTCTTCTTGATTCTGCCCCAGCGGCATCCGAGCAAACTTGGCTTGCGTAAAATATCGGATTGACGTTGCCGAAGACCGCATCTAGGCTTCGATCAACAAGAAGAAATGGGAGGGCTTGGCTCGGCAGGGCCATCAGCCGGATTTGTCAGGATAGACTTGACTCGCTTGTGCATCGGGCGTGGACGGCGTGTCTATGTCTTTCCGTGCGCGAATTTGGCAATTCTTTATCTTGCCGATCTCACCCGTCTTTTTGAATTCGACTTCGTGCGCCGGATCCGGCGCCATGTCCCATCAAGGCCGGACGGCGCCAAGCGGCGCCGCTGCGCGCCGCGACCATCCGTTCGAACAGCCTCACAGAAGGGCCTCGTCGGGTGAACCACCGTTGCTCGGCAACAGATTCAGTTCAAAACGAGGGAACGCCATGAAGAAGATTGTTACTGCTCTCGCGGCTCTGGCAGTCGGGGCTACCGTCCTGACCAGCTCGATCGCGGCCCAGGCCCAGGACAAGAAGTTCACCGTCGCCCTGATCCCGGGCATCACGACGGACGGCTTCTACATCACCATGCGCAAGGGCGCCGAAGCCGCGGCCAAGGCCGTCGGTGTCGACCTGGTGTTCCAGGGCGCGCCCGAGTTCAATCCGGTGCTGCAGGTTCCGGTTCTGGACGCCATCATCGCCCGCAAGCCGGACGCGATCCTGATCGCCCCGACCGACAAGGTCCAGCTGGTCGAGCCGCTCAAGAAGGCTCATGCCGCTGGTATTCCGGTCATCACCGTCGACACCTTCATCGGTACCGGCAACTACCAGACCGGCGCCGGCGAGGCGGATTTCCCGCTTTCCTACATCGCGTCCGACAATGTGCTGGGTGGCCGCATCGCGGCTCGCGCGCTCGCCAAGTCGATCGGCGAGAAGGGCAAGGTCTATGTTTCGAACGTCAAGCCCGGCGTCTCGACCACCGACCAGCGTGAAGAAGGCTTCAAGGACGAACTGAAGAACTTCCCGAACATCGAGGTTCTCGAGACCCAGTTCAACGACAACGATTCCAACAAGGCCGCCTCGCAGCTGCAGGCCGTTTTCGCTCGCAATCCGGATCTCGCCGGCATCTTCGGCGCCAACCTGTTCTCGGCCATCGGCGCTGCCAATGGCGTCCAGCAGGCTGGACAGTCCGGCAAGGTCAAGGTCGTCGCCTTCGACGCACCGCCCTCGATCGTCGACAACATCAAGACCGGCCTGATCGATATCGCCATCGCCCAGCATCCGGCTGAAATCGGCTATTACGGCCTGATCTCCGCCTTCGCCCATCTCACCGGTCAGTCGATCCCCGTTTCCATCGGCACCGGCTTCACCGTGATGGACAAGGACAACGTCGACAAGCCCGAAATCGCGCAGTTCATCTACAAGGATTGAGCCGCCGGCGCCGCCGGGCCAGCGGTCCGGCGGCGCTCTTTCCCTCTTCGATACCTGTTACGGAGTGGCGCATGTCCGCCCAAACGTCTACGGAATCGCGCGCGGACCCTGCCAAGTCCCGTTCACGCCAGTTGATCCTGCGGATCGCGGCGATGCGCGCCTGGCTGTTCCTGGCCATTCTTCTGATCTTCTTCGAGACCTGGTCCCGCATCAGCTACGGCCAGACGTTCCTGTTCTCGAGCTATAACGCGCAGTCGATCGCGATCTTCGCGGTAGCGCCGCTGCTTCTGGCGCTCGGATCGACCTTCGTCATCATTTCCGGCGGCATCGATCTTTCGATCGGCTTCATCATGGGCCTTGCCGCCGTCATCGCGGCGCATGCCACCAATCTCGCTGGCCAGTCGCTGCCGCCCTTCGCCGCCATGCTCGTCGGCATCACCGCCGGCCTGGTGGTCGCGCTCGGGCCGGGCCTGGTCAACGGCGTGCTGATTTCCAAGCTGAAGGTCCCCCCCTTCATCGGAACGCTCGGCATGTTCGGCGTGGCGCGCGGCGTTGCGTTCCTGCTGGCCGGCGGCACCACCGTCCCGGTCGCCAACAGCTGGTTTGCCTCGCTCGGCAATGGGCGCGTATTCGGCTTCCCCGTCGTCGTGATCATCACGATCCTGTTCGTGCTGCTGATGCATTATCTGCTGTCTCAGACCCGTTTCGGCCAGCACACCTATGCCATCGGCGCCAATGAGCAGGCCGCGATCCGTTCCGGCATCAACGTGCCGCGCCATATCCGCAAGCTGTATCTGCTCTCCGCGCTCTGCGCGGGTCTTGGCGGCGTGCTCTATGCGGCGCGCTTCACGGCCGGCGCGGCCCAGGCCGGCGAACCGCTGCTGCTCGACTCGATCGCCGCGGTGGTGATCGGCGGCGCCAGCCTGTTCGGCGGCTCCGGCACCATTCTCGGTACGGTGGCGGGCGCGCTCGTGATCGCGGTGATCCAGTACGGCCTCGTCTTCATCAATGTCGAGCCGTTCTGGCAGTTCGTCGCCGTCGGCGTCGTCATCATCATCTCGGTGCTCGTCGACCAGACGCAGCGCAAGCTCGGTGGGGATCGTTAGTGATGTCGGTGCAACCCCAACTGCAGACCCAGGAACCTATCCTGGACGTGCGTTCCGTCTCCAAGCGGTTCGGCGGCGTCGAGGCCCTCAAGGGCGTCTCGATGGCGCTCTATCCCGGCGAGGTCGTGGCGCTTGCCGGTGACAATGGCGCGGGCAAGTCGACCCTGATCAAGACCATCTCCGGCGTCTATGGCGCCGATGGCGGCGAGATCCGCTTCGCCGGCGAGGCGGTTCGCTTCGCAACACCGGAGGCGGCTCGGGCCCATGGCATCGAGACGATCTACCAGGACCTGGCGCTGGCCGACAATCTGACGATCGGCGCCAACATCTTCCTGGGTCGTGAGCCGATGCGGCGCCTGTTTGGTTTCCTGCCCGTACTCGACCGTCCGGCCATGGCCAAGGCGGCAAAGGAGACCATGGCGCGGCTCGACTTCCACGTGAACCGGCTCGACGCGCCCGTCGGCCGCTTCTCGGGTGGCCAGCGTCAGGCCGTGGCGATCGGCCGGGCGATCTACTGGAACGCCCGCGTCCTGATCATGGATGAGCCGACGGCGGCACTGGGAGTGCCGGAACAGCGCAAGGTCGTTTCGCTGATCCAGAACCTGAAGGCCCAGGGGCGTGCGATCATCTTCATCTCGCACAATCTGCAGGACATCTTCGCGGTCGCCGATCGTATCGTCGTGCTCCGGCGTGGCACCCTGGCCGGCGAACGCAGGATCGCCGACACCAATCCGGACGAGATCGTCAAGCTGATGGTCGGGGGCTGACGTCGCGATCAAGGATAGGGGCGGCCGCATTGCGCGGCCGCCCTTTTCTTTTCGCGATCGGATCGGCGTCAGAGACTGTCCAGCACCGCCTGCGCGGTTCGGACGTCGGTGACCAAGGCATTGACCAGACCGGCACGGATGGCGCCCAGGATCGCCGGTACCTTGTTGGCCGAGACCGCCACGCCGATCACCAGAGGCGTGGCGCGCAATTGTTCCGGCGACACGGCGATCAGCCGGTCTTCGCCATCCCAGGGCACCGGATGGCCGGACACGTCGAAATAATGCCGCACGACGTCGCCGGCGGCATGCGCCAGCGCCAGTTCGTTCGGCGTTGCCGAGGATGCGCCGAGCGCCGGATCGACCGCGTGCGTCAGGCCGATGCCGACCAGCGCCGCGTCGAGCCTGCCCCAGAGCGCGACATTCTCCTGGATGATCGGGTCGCTCAGGAAGGCCTCGCGTGATTCCGGCGACGGCAGGTAGGGCGCGTGGATGAAATGCGGTGTTCCCGACATCTGCTCGGCGGCGAGGCGGACGAATTCGTTGATCTGGAAATGCGGCGCGGATTGCTGCATGCCGCCGGTCGCCGGGACGGTGATGACGCCCGGCAGGCTCGGAAGACCAGCCTGGATCACTTCGCGCACGGCGCGGCCCCAGCCAATCGCCAGCACCGAATCCTGCTTGAGGCCGGCGTCGCGCAGAAGGGCGCCGACCGGCGAGGCGAGGGCGGCCATGACCCCCGTCTCCGGGGCGTCGACCACGGCGGCCTGCTTCAGCCCGAGCGCTTCGACCAGCTTCTGGTTGAGTTCCTCCGGCGTGGCGATATCGGGGATCTCGATGCGCACGATTCCTTCCTCGCGCGCCCGCCGCAGCAGCCGCGAGATCGTCGCCGCCGAGACATTCAGCCGGCGCGCGATCTCGACCTGCGAAAGGTCGGCTTCGTAGTGAAGCTTGGCGACGGTGTGCAGCATCGTGCGGGTCGCAGCGGTGTCCTGGGATGACGAAGAGGACAGCTTGAAATTCCTTTCTGAAAGATGATACACATACACGCATCAGCTTGAGGGAGCCACCGCAGAGACGCCGCGTGCTCGAACCGCCAGCCTTCCGTGCATAATCCATCCGGGCAGGGGCGGTCCATAAAAGCGACGGGCATCGACGATGTATCGGGAATTCGCCGCCAGTTGCGGTAGAATGGGCCGGTTCGGTGGCTTGAGGAACTTCGCCAACGCCCGGCAAGGCCGGCGCCAAAATCGGACCGTGCAGTATGACCCGAATGTCGACATCGGAATTCCGTGGCTACCAGCAGATCTGCGGGCGCGATGGCGCCATGATGGTGATCGCCTGCGACCAGCGCGGCGGGATGCGCACCATCCTCGCTTCCGACCCGGAAGAGCAGGCCAAGATCAGCAACGACATGCTGGGCGAGACCAAGTCGGACATCACCCGCTATCTCGCCAATGAAGCTTCCTGCGTCCTTCTCGATCCGCTCTGTGCCGTGCCGCATGTGATCGAGAATGGTTCGCTGGCGCGTGATACGGCGCTGCTGATCGGCCTCGACGCATCGGGCTGGGACGTTTCGCCGGAAGGCTATCGCCTGTCGAAACTGGTGCCTGATATCAACGCCCGTCGCGTCCGCGAGCTGGGCGGTACCGGCGGCAAGATCATGGTCTATCTCCGCGCCGACAAGCCGGAGGCGAACACCGCCAATATCGAGATCCTGCGCCAGTCGATCGAGGATTTCGCGCGCGAGGACCTGCTGCTGGTGGTCGAGTTCCTGACCTATCAGCTCGAGGGCGAGAGCAAGGAAGACTACAAGGCCAGGACGCCCTGGCTGATCGAGGAGGGCACGCGGATCTCGCTCGAGCTCGGCGCCAAGGTGCTGAAGATCCCCTATCCCGGCACGGCCGAATCCTGCGCCAGGATCACGGCGATGTCCGGCGAGGTGCCGTGGGCGGTGCTGTCGGCCGGTGTCGATCACGAGACCTTCATCGGCCAGGTCGAGATCGCGATGCAGAACGGCGCCTCGGGCGTCATCGCCGGCCGCGCGCTCTGGAAGGATTGCATCCATCTCGACCGCGAGATCCAGCGGGAGCGGCTGACCACCATCGCGGTTCCGCGCCTGCGTCAGATCCAGGACGTGCTGGCGCGCTATTCGGCCCAGGCCCGCAAGGCGGCCTGATCCCATTTCTTCGGCGACCGGGTGCAACATGCCTGACACGTCAACAGCCATCGGTATCGATATCGGCGGCACGAATCTCCGGGCCGCCCGCGTCTCCGGCGCGGGCGATATTCTGGAGCGGGTGTCCGAGCGGATCGACCGGGATGCGAACAACGCCATCGGCCGCATCATCGAGCTGGTCCGCCAGCTCGACCGGCCGGATGTCACGGCGATCGGCATTGGCGTGCCCGGCCGCGTCGACGCCCGCCGCCGCACGGTGCTTTCGGGCGGCTATCTGAACCTCGCCGGCGCCGCCCTGGCGGAGCGGGTGGAGGCGGCAACCGGCAAGCCGGTCATCATCGACAATGACTGCAACATGGCGCTCGTGGCCGAGATCGCGGCGGGCGCCGGCCGAGGCCGGGAGAACGTCGTGATGTTCACGATCGGCACCGGCATTGGCGGGGCGATCGTGCAGGAAGGGCAGATCCTGCGCGGTCGCGGAACGGCCGGTCAGCTCGGCCACATCACCGTCGACGTCAAGGGCGCGGCCTGCGTCTGTGGCCGTCGCGGCTGCGTCGAGACGACCAGCTCCGGCACCGCGCTGGCCCGGCACATCCAGGAAGCCGGCCTGCCGGCGGATACCTCGATCGACGATATCCTTCGCAGGGCCGCCAAGGGCAATGCCGTGGCCCGGCAGGTTCTGGACGCATGGGCCGGCCCGTTGCGCGCGGCGATCGACAGCGCCTCGGCCGCCTTCGACCCGGATCTCGTCCTGCTCGGCGGTGGGTTGGGCAAGGCCGCGTTCAAGGCGCTGCAGAAAGTTCCGGCGCTCGCCCCCTGGTATCAGTATCCCGTCCTGTCGGCGGCACTTGGCGACGATGCCGGCGTCATCGGCGCCGCCGTCTGCGCCCTGATCGAGCATCGATCCCCGCTGCCGCCTTCGGCTCTTGTTGCGGCGGAACTCAGCGTGCTCGATAGGCCGGCCTGATTTCATGAAACGAGCCGTCCTCGTCAATGGCATTCCCGCCACGGGAAAGAGCACGATCGCACGCGCCATCTCGCAGCGCATGGGCTGGATCATCCTGACGCTCGATACGGTCAAGGAGCCCTTCTTCGACCAGCTTGGCGTCGGCGACCGCGAATTCAATCGCGCGCTTGGGCGGGCGAGCTATCACGCCATCTGGTCGATCCTCCGCGATGCGCCGGACGACACCACCTTCATCATCGACGCCTGGTTCGGCTTCCAGCCGCGCGAGGTGCTGGAGGCGCATATCGAGCGTGCCGGTGTCGGAGCGACCGCCGAGATCTGGTGCCACGCTCCGCCCGAGGTCCTGGCGAAGCGCTATGGCGACCGCCTGGATCAACGCCATGCCGGCCATCCCGGCGCCGCCTTCATTCCCGAACTGATCGAACTCGCCAAGCGCGCCGCCCCGGTCGATCGGGGACCGAGATTCGACGTCGACACGACGCAGGCGACCGACATCGAGGCGATCCTGGCGTGGCTGAGGCCGGCGCTGCATCTGGCGTAAGGGCCTACCCCGTGGCTGCGGGCTGGGGTTCAACCTTCGCGCCGAACTGGCGCCGCATGCCGAGAATGTGGCGGATGAAGATCTGGGTGTAGAGGCCTGGTCCGCTTGAATAAATCCGCCAGCCGCCATCGACGGCCATGCTGCCGTCGCGCACTCGGCTCCATTCGGCGCTCGCCCGGTAGCGGTCCGGAAAAGCGGCGTCGCTGGAGCTGAAATAGGTGTTGCGCTGGCGTAGCGACGCTTGCGACAGTCGCTCGGTGACGGCAATCGGATTGACCAGCGCAAGTGCCTCGCGGGCCGCTTCCGGGTCGCCGCTGAAGGCCAGAGCCTCGCAGTAGCGCAGATGCGCATGCACATACATCAGGCCGATCTCGCGGCCGAAGAAGGCGGCGGATTCGGCGCGCCGGAACAGCGTCTCGACACCGCCTCGGTAGACGACCGGCTTGTCCATCAGCCGCGCGCCGTCCGGGTCGAGCAGGTGCTGGCGGATCAAGTCGAGATGGGCGCGCGTCTGCGCCGGCGTGAACAGGCCGCCCAGGATCGACTGCGTCATCGGGATCAGCGAGTAGGAAAGCCCGGTTCGCCGGTCGCTCGGATGCAGCAGCAGTTCGACCTGGTCGTGGCCGGGATCGAACAGCCCATAGCCGGCGATGACGCCGTCGCGGATGAGGTATCGGTTGACGTCGCCGCGCATGACGCCGGCGAGCGAGGTGAGCACCGTAGCCTCGGCCACATCGCCCGTGCGTTCCAGGATGGCGGCAAAGCGCTGGATCTGCTCGTAGAGCAGGGCGACGGTCCAGCTCGAGACCATCCAGTCGCGCAGGTGCGGATCGGCCGGCTGCAGGGAGTCGTTCCAGTCGCCCTCGCCATAGCGGATCAGATGCGTGCCCGGGATGAAGCGCTCCCTGACGGTCGAAAGCAAAAGCTCGACATGCTCGCGGATCGTGCCGGTCTCATCGGTCGGCTTCAAATCGTCGTCGCGCCGCGAGGGCAGGCCTATGTCGAGGATGCCGATATCGCCCGTGGCTTCGATATAGTCGCAGAGCGCCTTCAGGGGCCAGACGACGATGTCACCATGCGCCTCGCCGGCGCGGATGTTGGAATAGGGTGGCAGCATGAACCATTGCGGCCAGTCGCCCCGCGTCCGGTATTGCTCGGCGAACAGCGTCGTCAGGATGTCGCGCGCCGTCTCGTCGTGGCGCAGCGCCAGCATGAATTCGAGCGGACCCTGGCAGACGTCGCGCGTGCCCCAGGCCGCGCCGGTGTATTGCTCCAGACCGTGCGGCACAGTCAGGTGGATCATGGCGTCATGCGCCAGCCAGGGCAGGATCGCCTGTTCCGCCGAGAGCGCGTCGCCTTGGCCGGGAATCGTGAAATCGCGCGTCACGCGGCGCCAGTAGTCTGCGGCCGGCGCAAGCAGCGCTTCGTCCGGCTGGCCCTTGGCGTAGAGGTCCGCGAGGCGGCGCGCCTCTGCCGGATCCGTCATCGAGCCGACGACGGCGAAGGTGAGTTGGCGGGTCTCGCCGGTGCGCAGCGCGACATAGGCGCCGCCACGCGGCGCGCCGTCCTCGTAGAGCAGCTCGTCGCCACCGATCGCTTCGACAGCCTCCGGCGTGCTGGTGACGAGGTGATAGGCGGCATCCGGGAAATTCTGGCCCCAGAGCCAGTCCTTGCCGGGCTGGAAGGTGAAGCGCTTGGCGGGCTCGTCGATGGTGATCCGGCCGCTCTGCTCATAGTCGCGCTCGCCGAGCACGATATGGCCAAGCACGAGGAAGCGCGCAGGCGGTCCATCGACCTCGACGCGCCATTGCATGGCGGCATCGACGCCGGAGGCGATGGCGTGGACCGTGACGGTGCGGTCCGTGAGCCGGTAGATCCAGCGGCAATCGCTGAGGCCCATGTCGAAGGCGGATGGCACCGAGAGCAGGCGCCAGCCTTCGCCGGTGTCGATCAGCATGCGCAGGCCGCTGGCGCGGGTGATGTTGTAGGGATCGCGCGAGACGGAAAACAGCTTGTGGAACGAGGTGTTGCCGATGGTGAGTTGTGCCGCGAACACGCCATGCATCCAGCAGGTCGCGGCGAGGGTCGCCTCGTCCGGCATCATGCCCTGGCCGCTGCGGACGATCGCGCCATGGCGGCGGGCGACGATATCCTCCTTGGCAGCCAGCACGACATGCCGGTTCAGCGTGCCCTCGGCCACGAAGAAGGAGAGCAAGCCGCCATCCTGGCGTTCCTCCAATTCCCGCGCCGGATAGAGCCTTGCCAGGTCGGCCCCGTCGAGGGCCAGAACCGCGAGCGGCTCGGCGTCCTGCAACAGGCTGCGCGCGGCAGGCGAGGGGGCGATCGCTTCGAAGGAGGGGCTGGCCGCCGCTTCCACGATTCCGTCGATGTGGCCGAGATCGTCGTCGCTGGAAGCCTCGGGGTGGTTGGGGACGAACTGGCTGAAGAAGGTCCAGCTTGCCTTGGCCGCCGGAGCGAGCGTTGCCGGCCTCGATTGAAGGGCCGGGCAGGCGAGCTCGTGCTGCCAGACGGTGCCGGGCAGGTCGGTGCCGAAACCGAGCTCGATCTCGTCGCGGGCGCGAAAATCCGGTCCGAAGATCTGGATCGCATCGGTCGCATAGGAAACAGCGCCTTCGATGCAGCCAAGCGCATGCCAGGGAAAGCGCCCGCCCTGCGAGAGATTCTGGCGGCTCATGACAACCGGGCCGAAGGTTGGATGCTGGGCCGCGCGGTGGTCGATATATTGCGAGGCATAGGCCTCGCTCCCCATCAGGAAGCCCCGCCCACCAAGGCCGAGATCCTGCGCCAGCACGATGTCGCAGGGGATCTCGGCGTCTCCCCGGTTCTCAATCTCGACATGCCAGAACCAGCGCGTCGCGTCGGGATCGAGCCGCAGCGTAACCTGATGTACGATGCCGTTCGTCTCACCGCGCCAGACGAAGCGGGAGTCGTCCGCGGCAAGGGAAACCCTGGCCCGTGGGCCTACCAACTGTGCGAGGAACGGGGTCTTGCCGCCGACGCGCAGCCAGATCCGGCCGATGCCGCCATCGATCGGCGAACCCAGCACCTGGTTGATCATCACTGGTGCACCGCCTTCGGCACGGTGGGTGATCGAGGAGATGGCGCCATTGGGCAGGGCGGAGATCGAAAGCCCGGCGGGGTTGGACAGCGTGCGCAGTCCAAGCGCGTCATCGCGCGGCGTCAGGAATTCGCGTTGGGTCATGTCGGACATTCTCGCCTCGCCATCATCGCCGCTCGTGTCGGCGCGGCGATGATATCGGGTGGCGGGCGGTTTGCCGATGGGGCTCGAACCGCTCAGCCCTGGAAGGGCACCAGCGGCAAGCCCTTGACGCCGACGTCCAGCGCGAACAGGCCACCGGGATTGCGCTGGCCGGCGAGTTGCTCGGGCGTGCGATTGTAGATCGCCGTCGTGACATAGAGAACGTCGAGATCGCGCCCGCCGAATTCGCAGCAGGTCGGCAGGTCGGTCGGCAGTTCGATGGTGCGCATCAGCTTGCCGGCGGGATCGAAGCGCAGCACCTTTCCCTGGAACGGGATCGTCGCCCAGTAGCCGCCTTCTGCATCGACGGTGGCGCCATCGACGATGCCCTTCGTCTCCGAGAGATCGATGAAGGGCCGCCGGTTCTCGACCTCGCCGGTCGCCGGATCAAAGTCCCAGGCCCAGACCACCGGGCCATGGCTGTCGGTGTAATACATTGTCCGGCTGTCCGGGCTCCAGGCGAGCCCGTTGGAGCAGCCGATGCCCTCGACGATTCTGTGAATCGAAAGGTCGGTGTCCATCCGGTAGAGCGAGGCGTTCTTCACCACCGGCTTGCCGGGCGCCTCGAACATCGAGCCGGACCAGAAGCGGCCCTGCCGGTCGGTCTTGCCGTCATTGAAGCGGTTGTCCGGCAGATCGGCTTCCGGATCGGTGATCTGGTCGAAGCGGCCGGTCGTCGGATCGAAGAAATAGAAGCCGCTCGCCATCGTCAGCACCAGCCCGCCGCTCGCCCGGACGGCGAGGCAGCCGAGCAGTTCCGGCGCGATGTGGGTTTCCGTCTTTCGCGTCAGCGGATCGAAGCGATGGATCGCTTTCTGGTAGATGTCGATCCACCAGAGCGCTTCCGTGGCCGGGTCCCAATAGGTTCCTTCGCCCAGTTGTGCCTTGGCGTCGGAGACGCATTCGATGTCGGTCATGGCAATTCCTCAGGCGGATGGGCCGCGCGACCGGCCGAAGCGCGGCAGGAAGGCGGAAAGGCCGGAAAGCGCTTCGCTGGCCAGCGAGACGGTGACGAGGATGACGACGCCATAGACGATCAGCAGCGCGCCGCTGGAGAGGTTCAGCGCCGGCAGCAACCCGGTCAGAATGGTCAGCACCAGGGCGCCGGCAATGGTGCCGATATAATGGCCGCTGCCGCCGAGGATCGAGGCGCCGCCGATCGCCACCGCCGCGATCGATGTAAAGAGATAGGGATCGCCCATGCCGAGATAGGCCTGCGCCGTGTAGCCGGTGAGCAGCATGCCCGCGAGGGCAGCCGTGAAGCCGGACAGCGTATAGGCCAGCACAGTGGTGCGCAGCGTCGGCACGCCGGAGAATTCCGCCACCGTGGCGCTGGTGCCGACGGCATAGAGATGCCGGCCGAAGGCGGTCTTCGACAGCAGGATGGTGGCGATCGCTGCCAGCGCTATCCAGAGGATCAGCACGACGGGAAAGCCCGCGATGCGGCCGACGGCCAGGAACTGGATCGCCTTGGGCGCGGTCGAGGTTGGCGCGCCGCCGGTATAGACGAGGATCCCGCCCTGCAGGATGACGTTGACGGCGAGCGTCATGATGATCGGCGGCACGCCGAAGATCGCGACGCCGAAGCCGTTGACCATGCCGACCAGCGCGCCGGCGGCGAGCAGCACAGGCACGATCCAGAGCAGCGGCGCGTCCTGGCTACCGGCCAGCAGCGTCATCAGCACGGCGGCCGAGTTCAGCACCCACGGCACCGACAGATCGATGCCGCCGCCGATGATGACGAAGGTCTGCCCCAGCGCGACGATGCCGATGAAGGCGGCGAGCACGACCGTGCTCCTGAGATGCGTCGCCGACAGGAAACCCGGCGCGACGACGCTGGTCAGGAGCAGCAGGACGATCATGCCGAGATAGGCGAGCAGGATGGCGCGATGGCGGCGGATGTTCATGAAAGGCTCCGTCGCGCGGATTTCTCGGCAATCGAACTCGCCAGCACGGCGATGAGCAGGATGATGCCGGAGACGATGGGCTGCCAGTAGCTGGAGACCTCCAGCACGAAGACCAGATTGCCGATGATGGTCAGGATGAAGGCGCCGATCATCGTGCCGACGAGCCCGCCGCGGCCGCCGAACAGGCTGATACCGCCGATCACCGCCGCCGCTACCGAGGGCAGGATGTAGTCCTTGCCGATGGTGGGCGAACCCGCGCCGGTCTGGGTTGTCAGATAGAGCGCCGCCAGCGCGGCGAAGATGCCCGACAAGCCATAGGTGGCGATGTTGATGCCGATCGGCGAGACGCCGGACAGGAAGGCCGAGCGCTCGTTCGAGCCGGTGGCGCGGATGGCGATGCCCAGTCGGGTGCGCTTGAACCAGAACCAGAAGACGAGAAGCAGCGCCAGAATCCAGACCGAGCTGGAGAGGCCGAGCCAGGAGGAGACACCGAACATCGTCCAGCCGGAGGGCAGGGCGCCGCCATCCGTCGGCAGGATGATCATCGCCGCGCCGGAGAGGATCGACCAGGTGGCGAGGGTGACGAGGAAAGGCTGGAGCCGCAGCACCGTGATCAGGATGCCGTTCAGCGCGCCGACCAGCCCGCCGATCGCGACGATGCCGAAGGCCCAGGCGGCGGCCTGCCCGGGATCCGTGCCGAAGCGCGTCGCCGCCAGCACGGTGCCGAGACTGATCATGCCGCCGATCGAAAGGTCGATGCCGCCGCGCAGCAGCACGATGGTCTGTCCGGTCGCGGCGAGCAGCAGCGTCATCGCCGCCGCGGTATCGAGGTTCAGTTCGTCGAGGGTGAAGACGCCGTCGCGCAAGGATGCGTAGACGAGCAGCAGCGCGATCAGCATCACGCAGGGGATGATCAGCGAGGCGCGGTCGAGAAGGGCGGATTTCCAGATTGCCGCGCGCGAGCGGCGGGGCGCTGTCCCGGCGGCTCCAGAGTTGGCGATGGCTATTCCGGCGCGGCTGGTAGGGTCCACGATGCTCATGCCGCCCTCGTTTCGATCAGGGCGGCGCGCAGGATCTGCCGCTCGGAATTGTCCTCGCCTTCCAGTATGGCGGCGAGCCGGCCGTTGCGCAGGACCGCCACCCGGTCCGCCACATGCACCAGTTCGGCGAGGTCGCTGGAATAGAACAGGATGGCGTAGCCCTTGGCGGCGAGGTCGCGCATCAGCTGGAAGATCTCTCCCTTGGTGCCGACATCGATGCCGCGCGTGGGGTCGTAGAGCAGCAGGATCCGCGCCTCGGTCAGCAGCATCTTGCCGAAGATGACCTTCTGCTGGTTGCCGCCGGAAAGCGTGCCGGCGAGCTGTTCCGGCGTGCCGGTCTTGATCTTCAGCGTCGCGATCATCTCGTCGACCAGCGCGCTTTCACGCTTCGGGTCGGTAATGCCGAAGCGTGTGAAGCGCTGGATGACGGAGAGCGTCAGGTTTTCGCGCACGCTCTTCGACAGCAGCAGGCCGTGGTTGCGCCGGTCCTCCGGCACGAGCGCGAGGCCGTCGCGGCCGGTCAGCGCCTGGCGCGGGCCGCGGATCGTCTTGGGCTTGCCCCAGACCTCCACCGTGCCACGCGAGCCGCCTATGCCGAACAGCGCCTGGAACAGTTCGCGCTGGCCGTGGCCCTGCATGCCGGCGACGCCGAGCACCTCGCCCTCGCGCAGGTCGAGGTCGATGTCGGCAAGACGATGATCGACGCCGAAGCCGCGCAGTCCAAGGGCGACGGTCTGGCTCGCCGTGCTCTTCCGTTCGGGATAGAGACGATCCATTCGCCGTCCCAGCATGTCGGTGATGATGGTCTCGTCGTCGACGGCGTGGGTGTCATAGGCGGCGACCGTCGCGCCGTTGCGGAACACGGTGATGCGGTCGGCAATCTGGCGCACCTCGCCGAGGCGGTGCGAGATGTAGATCACCAGCCTGCCGGCTTCCGCGAGCCCCTTGGCAAGGCCGAGCAGCCATTCCGTCTCCTGCGGCCCGAGGGCGGAGGTCGCTTCGTCGAGGATCAGCACCTGCGGGTCGCGCGACAGCGCCTTGGCGATCTCGATCACCTGCCGTTCGGCCAGGGTCAGCCGGCGCAGCTCCTGATCGGGCCGGATCGGCGGAAATTTGTGGCGCGCGAACAGCTCGAGCGTCGCCTCGCGCATGGCGCGGGCTCGTACCGTGCGGATGGCCGAGAGCGGCTCGCGGCGAAACCAGATGTTCTCCTCCACCGTCAGGTCGGGAACCAGCGACAGCTCCTGGAACACGGGAGAAATGCCGGATTGCTGCGCTTCCTGCGGATTGCGCGGACGATAGGGCGAGCCGGCCAGGGTCACGGTTCCGCCATCCGGGCGAACGGCGCCGGCGAGAATCTGGATGAACGTGCTCTTGCCGGCGCCGTTCTCGCCGAGCAGCGCATGCACTTCGCCGGCGCGGGCGGAAAAATCGGCGCGGCTGAGGGCGGTGATGCCGCCATACCGCTTGGTGATCGCGGTCGCGTTCAGAAGTTCGGTCATGCAGGCCGGACCTTCAGTCAGGAATTTCAGGACTCGTCGCGCCCAGGCGCGGTCTGCTCCCTCTCCCGCGGGCGGGAGAGGGGCGGGGTGAGGGATTTCCTCACCCCATGTGTGACTTACGAGCCGGCGGCTTCCTGCGGCGTGATCTCCACCCAGTCGGGTGAAATCGGCAGCGACAGGCCGGGGGCGAGATCCGGGAAGGCGGTCTTGCCGATCTCGATCTTCTGCATCTTCACATTAGGATAGAGCTTGGACGGCTGCGGGTCGGTCGACTGGAACGGGCCGTAGACGAAGATGTGCTTGTCCTTGACCTCCTTGCCGTCGAGGATGTCGACCGCGAGCTTCAGTGCTTCGGCGGAGAGATAGGCCGGGTTGGTCTCGAGGATGCATTGGGCGCCCTCCGTCTGGGCGCAGACGAGCGAGGCCGAATTGTAGCCGCCGCCGGCGACGGGAACGAGCGGACGGCCGGCATCCTGCAACGCCTTGATCGCGCCGGAGCCATAGCCCTGGGTCAGGATCGCATCGACCTGCGGATGGGCGGCGAGCAGCGAGGCGACGCCTTCCTGCTCCGGCCCGAGCGCATAGTTGCCGTTGAAGTAGCCGACGATCTCGATGCCGGGATAGTTCTTCAGAACCTTCTCGAAACCGTTCTGCAGCTGCTCGGAAATCGGCGCGCCGGCAAGGCCGCGATCGACGAACACCTTGCCCTTGCCGCCGATCTTCTCGGCGATCCACTCGGCCTGGACGGCCGGAAGCATGTTCCAGTCGGACTCGACCTTGTAGGCGCAATCGGCGGTCACGACCTGATCGAAGGAGATGACCAGGATTCCGGCGGCGCAGGCCTTCTCGATGGTCGGGTTGAGCGCGGTCGGCGAGCCGGCATCGATCAGGATGGCGTCCGGCCTGGTGCGGATGATGTTGTTGAGCGAGTTGATCTGGGCCTGGGTCGTCGTCTCGACATTCTCGACCTTGAGGTCGACGCGGCCGGCGAGCGGCGGCTTCTTCACCACGGCATCGGCGATACGCAGCATCTGCTGGCGCCAGTCATTGCCGACGAAATTGTTGGAGAGATAGATCTTGTAGGTCTTGCCTTCGGCCATGGCCGGCGCGGTCCCGAACCCGGACAGGGCGACGGACAGGCTGATTGCCGACAAGGCGGCGAGTGCGGCTGTGCGCTTCACGGATTTTCCTCCCTCAAGGAACGTTTCCCAACTGATGCGTGCGGATGCTTCTTGCCGGTGGCGGCATCCGTCATGGCGACGCGTCATTCCCCTCGCCCGGGCACCTGTCCCGCGCGGCCTCGCAGTTGATCCTCATCCCTGCGATAAAATATATGCTATTATAATCTCTTGGCGAAGTCCAGACGTGCCGGAGCGGTCATCCGAGATCGTTGGGGGCGTCGTAGGAAAGGCTGAAGAGGTCAGCGCGGTTCTTGTTGATCGTCAGTTCCACGGGTTCGCCGGCGGCCGAGAAATACAGCATCTCCATGACGAGGATCGGCCCGCCGACCTTGTAGTCGAGCGCTTCGGCGAGCGCCTCGTCGGCGATATCGGCGCGCACGGTGATGCGGGCGCTGGATAGCTGGATGCCGAGGTGGCGCTGGACGGCGCGGAAGACGACGACGTCGTCAAAATCCGGGCGCTTCAGGCGGGCGCCGATGGCCGGCGGGAAATAGAAGGTCGTCTGGCATGTCGGACCATCTTTCTGGTGCAGGGTGGCGCGCAGGCAATGGCAGCTCTCCTCCGGGTTCAGGCCGAAGGCCGCGCTCGCAGCCGCCGAGCGTTCCTTGCGATAGGAATGAATCTCCAGGGCGCGGCCCTTGGTCGATTCGGCAATCTGCGCGAAGCTGCGAAAATCGAAGCTCGGCTGCGACGGCAATTCCGGTGTCGCCACGATAGCGGGCTTGGCGGCCCGCTTCTTGATCAGCCCGTCATTCTCGAGATCGCGCAGAGCCTGGCGGACGGTGATCAGGCTGACGCCGAAGCGCTCGGCGATGTCCGCCTCGCGTGGCAGGGACGTGCCGGGCACCAGCGTGCCGTTGGCGATCGGCTCGCGCAGGATGGAGACGAGTTGCCGGTAGAGCGGACCGTCGTCGCGCGAAAGCGCGCGCGGCTGGAAGCTTTCGAGCGAGGCGGCAGCTCCCGAGGCATCCGGCGAGCTGTCGCCAACTGGCTCCGTCTTGCTTGCTTTCACCTGTCAAATTCCCCAGAATCGCTTTTGTTCGACCGCCAAATTAGCGAGTTTTGCCAATGCGTACCAATCATGGGCCGCAGTCCGTCATTCTGTCGGCAAGCGGTTGCCGGCCTTCAGGATAGATTATAGTATCATAATATATCGTTGAAGTCCGGCGGGTTCGGACGAAAGCCGGGGAGGGCAGGCGGATGCGCAGCGATCTAACGGGCAAGGTGGCCTTTGTCACCGGCGCCGCCGGAGGCATCGGGCGCGGCATCGTCAGCCGCCTGGCCGCGAACGGGGCCTCCATCGTCGTCGCCGACGTCAACGAGGAAGGCGCACGCGAGGTCGCGGCGACCCTGCCGGACGCGCTGGCGCTGAAGGTCGACATTCGCGATCCCGACTCGATTGACCGGGCTGTCACGCTGACGGTTGAAACCTATGGCCGGCTCGACATCCTGGTCAACAATGCCGGTGTCAACACGCAGGCGCACCGGGTCCACGTCGATCTGTTCCCGATCGAGGAATGGCATCGGATCGTCGGCATCGATCTCGATGGGTTGTTCTTCATGACCCGCCGCGCGCTCGAACCGATGCAGGCGGCAGGTCGGGGCGGCCGGATCGTCAACATCGCTTCCGTCGTCGGCCTTGCAGCGATGCGGCTGCAGAGCCCGTTCGTCGCGGCCAAGGCGGGCGTCATCCATTTGACCCGCTCGATGGCGCTGGAGCTGGGGCCGCAGGGAATCCTCAGCAACGCGATCGCGCCGGGATCCATCATGACCGAGGGCACCAAGGCGCTGTTCTATGGCGCGGACGGCTTGTTCCAGGCCAAGACGCAGGCGTTCATGGAGCACATTCCGCTCGGCCGTCCGGGCACGCCGGAAGAGATCGGCGAGGCGGTGCTCTTCCTCTCGGCGCCGGAATCTTCCTACATCAATGGCCAGGTCCTGGCGGTCGATGGCGGCTGGACCACCGGCTACATGATGTGAAGCGCGAGAGGGGTTAACACGGCCCGCGTGTTAACCCCTCTGTTAGCCTCTCGTCAGCCGTCCGTTAATCGGGCTCGCGCCGTTCAGACCAGCAGCCGCAGCGGGGCTTCGAGCAGGTCGCGGAAACCGGTGAGGATCTCGCCCGCCTCGGTCTCGGTTATCGCGTCGGCGTCATGTACGACCAGGGCCTCGGCGGTCTCCGAGCCGTCGCTGGCGACCACCAGGACGCGCAGGTCGATCCCGGCCGGCAGGCTGCCGGCGACCGGACGCACCCCTTTGGCGGCGAGGCGCGACACGACCATCACCTTGCCCCCCGGCGAGGCTGTCTCGGCATCGCCACCGATCTGCCGCGCGATCTCGGTCGGCGCCAGCGCCAGCGGGCGGGCGATCGTCACCGCGCCGCCCTCCGGCTTGATCCAGCGGATCGCCTCGGCCTCGGCGCCGGCGGCCCGCGCCGCCGCCTTGACCAGGAACGCATCGATCGAGAGTTCCGAGCCGGAAGCCGCGATGAAGGCGGAGAGCGGCGTCAGGTCGAGGGTCGCCGCGAAGGCGGAGATCGGACGCGCCGCCACGACAGCCGGGGCAGGCGCCGCCGCCATCGCGGGAGCCGGGATCGGAGCCGTGGGCGCGGCTTCCGGCGCTGCCATCAGGTCTTCGGCAACGATGCGGCCGTTCGGGCCGGAGCCGGTGACGCGCGCCAGCGCAATGCCGCGCTCGCGGGCGAGCTTTCGTGCATAGGGCGAGGCGAGGGTACGGACGGGGGCGTTCATGCGATTCCCTCTCAGGTCCGGACGCTGCCGATGCGGCCGCCCATCGGCACGACCGTGCCCTTGGGCTGCTCGATCGGGCCGAGAATGCCGTCGACCGGCGCCTCGATCTCGACCACCGCCTTGTCTGTCTCGATCTCGGCGACGATCTCGCCGGCCTTGACCGCATCGCCTTCCTTCTTCAGCCAGCCGACGATCGTGCCCTCGCTGATGGTGAGGTCGCCGAACGGCATGGTGATCGGCTCGCCGTCGCCGGCTGCGGCCGGCGCAGCCGGAGCCGGCGCGACCGGAGCGGGCATCGTGGTGGCGGCGGGCGCCGCGACGGGGGCGGGCGCCGCCTGGCGGCCGAGATAGCGCCAGTGCTTCGGCACGGGCGGCTGGCCTCCGAGCACGCCTTTGGCGGCGGCGACGATCTTGACGGCATCGACCAGCATGGCGCGCTCCAGCGCCGGGGCGAGCGGATGCGGCTGCGCGTCGGTATGCAGCCGGCCGACCGGCGCGTCGAGATCGTCGAAGGCGAGTTCGTTCATCGCCTGCGCCACCTCGG
The DNA here is from genome assembly GCF_026343955.1 of Kaistia defluvii. Classification (GTDB taxonomy): domain Bacteria; phylum Pseudomonadota; class Alphaproteobacteria; order Rhizobiales; family Kaistiaceae; genus Kaistia; species Kaistia defluvii. Next base: position 196,919 of record NZ_JAPKNI010000005.1, on the reverse strand, counting down.
CGCCGACGCCGAAGGCGCCCCAGCCCTCGTCGACCACCAGCAGCCGGTGCGTCTTCGCCACCGACTTCGCCACCGTGCCGACATCGAGCGGCATGATGGTGCGAAGGTCGATGACCTCCGCCGAGATCCCCTCGGCTGCCAGCTTCTCCGCCGCCTCCAGCGCGCGGTGCACGAGTTGGCCGGCCGAGACGATGGTGATGTCGCCGCCCTCGCGGGCGATGCGCGCCAGGCCGAACGGCACCAGATGCTCGCCGGTCGGCACCTCGCCCTTCGACGCGAACAGCGCCTTGGGCTCCAGCATGATCACCGGGTCGCCGGCCCGGAGCGCCGTTTTCATCAGGCCCTTGGCGTCGGCCGGCGTCGCCGGCATGCAGACGATCAGGCCTGGAATGTTGGCCCAGCTCGGATGATAGGTGCCGCTGTGGTGGGGCCCGGCCGAACGCACCGCGCCCGAACCCACCCGCACCACCATCGGCGCGTTCATCTGCCCGTTCGACATGTAGCGCAGCTTGGCGGCCTGCAGCACGATCTGCCCCGCCGCCTCGAACACGAAATCGGCGAACATCAGATCGGCGATCGTGCGCGATCCCGTCGCCGAAGCGCCGATGGCCGCTCCGGTGAAGCCCTGCTCGGAGATCGGCGTATCCACCATCCGGTTGGGGCCGAACTCGGTCCAGAGGTTCTTGGTGTGGGCAAAGGTGCCGCCGCGCTCGCCGGTGCCTTCGCCGAAATAGAGCAGATGCGGATTGCGGCGCATCTCCTCGGCGATGCCGTCGCGCACCGCGTCGAGCCAGCCCTGGGTCACGGTCGCCGTCGGCGCCGCCTGGACCAGCGCATCGGCCGGGTTGATCGGCTCGGCATAGACATGCAGCGCCGTGGTGGCCGGGTCCGGCTCCGGCGAATTGCGCGCGAATTCGAGCGACTGCGCGACGATCCCGTCGATCTTCGCGTCGATCGCGCCGAGTTCGTCGGCCGAGGCGGCGCCGAAATCCTCCAGCAGCCGGGTGCGCAGCATCTGGATCGGGTCGCGCTTCGCCCATTCGTCGACTTCGGCCTGGGTGCGATAGGTGCCCGTCACCGGGTCGCCCTCGTGATGGCCGACGGTGCGATAGGTCTTGGCCTCGATCAGCGTCGGGCCCTGGCCCGATCGGGCGCGCGCCGTCGCCTCGGCCATCACCTGCCAGACGGCGATGACGTCATTGCCGTCGACGGCGACGCCCGGAATGCCGTAGGCGGCCGCCCGCGTTGCGATCTCCGGGTTCAGCGTCGCCGAGGCCAGCGGCGTCGCGGTCGCGTAGAGGTTGTTTTCGCAAACGAGGACGGCCGGCGCCTTCTGGATGCCGGCGAAGTTCAGCGACTCGTGAAAACCGCCATGGTTGGTCGCCCCATCGCCGAAGAAGGCGACGCCGACGCCGTCCTTGCCCTGGGCGCGGGCGGACATGCCGGCGCCGACCGCGTGGCTGATGCCGGCGGCGACGATGCCGTTGGTGCCGAAAAGCCCGGTCTTGCGGTCATAGAGATGCATGGTGCCGCCGCGCCCGCCGCAGCAGCCGTCGCGCTTGCCGAACAGCTCGGCCATCAGGATGTCGGGATCCATGCCCTTGGCCAGCGCATGGCCATGGCCGCGATGGGTCGAGGTGATCCAGTCGGTGGGGCGCAGATGCGCGCAGACGCCGACGGCGGTCGCCTCCTCGCCGATATAGAGATGCAGGAAGCCGGGCGTCTCGCCCTTGCGGCAGGCGGTCTGCGCCACGCTCTCGAAGCGGCGCAGCAGCACCATGCGTTCGTAGAGCTCCAGCAGCGCCGCCGCGCTCAGCCCGGCCGGCAGTGTCCTGCCGGCGGCGCTGCGAAAGACCGGATTGTGGATTTCCGGGGCGCGGATTGCCGGATTCATCACTTGAGCGCTCATCATCCCTCCCTGACCCCGCGCTTTTCACGCGGGTGATGCGTCCTCGAGCCCGATGATGGACATCGCATCTAAAATTATAATAGCATGATGTTATGTTATCGAGCCGCGCCTTGCCAAGGTCTAATCGTCGGGCGGGCGCAAATCGGCGCGGAAAGCCGGGCGTTGCCAGAATCCGGCCGATGCCGCATAGGTCCGTTCGGGGGGAGACCAGCATGGAAATCGGGATTTCAGGCCAGTCGGCGCGCGTCGCCGGCGCGGAGAACGCCATTCTCGCCGCCGTCATCGCGGCGCTCGCGGCGAATGACGCCACCGTCTCGCGTCGGGCCGGCGACGCCGCGCCGGACATCCTCGTCCTGTCGCATGCGCTGTCGCCGGATGCCGCCTACCGGCCCGAGGCGCTGGCGCTGGAGGCCGAGACCGTGGCGCGCGCCATGGCGGCGCGGGGCGGCGGCCGCATCGTCCATCTCGTCTCGGCCGCCGGCCTCGTGCCGATGCGCCGCCATCCCGCCTGGTCGGCGGCCATGGCGTCGGCGATCGCCGGCGTCCGGGCGCTCGCCATGGTTTCGGGCCCGGCCGTGCGGGTCAATGCGGTGGCGGTCGGCCGCGTCGGCGAGGCGGGCGACGAGGCGATGCTCTCCCACGTTCCGCTCGGCCAGGCCGGCAAGGCGGAAGACGTCGCCAACGCCGTGCTCTTCCTGGTCGATCCGCTCAACAGCTACACGACAGGCCAGACGCTCGCCGTCGACGGCGGCTGGACCACGGGCTATGGCCGGAATTTCTGACGAGCAGGCCGTCCTGCCACCTCCGGCCCCAACATCCTGAGGAGGCCCAAAGGGCCGTCTCGAAGGACGCACGACGCCGACGCCTTGGCCGAATGAAGGCCCATCCGCCTTGCGTCCTTCGAGACGGCTTTCTGCGAAAGCCGCCTCGGGATGTGGAAGGGGGATCTGGCCCAGACAGCGCGCCCTTCCGCTCGCGCCCTCGCCGGTCAACTATGTCCTGTCAAAGAAAAGCCCGATGGAAACGCGCCAACATGATCGAACTTGCCGCCGGTGACCTCAGCCTGACGATCGCGCCAAAGATCGGCGGCAGCATCGCCGCGTTCCGAAAGGCCGGCATCGACATCTTTCGCCCGCTTTCGGCCGAGCGCGCTGATGCCGGCGACGTGCTCGGCGTCGGCTCGTTCCCGATGCTGCCCTATGCCAACCGTATCGACGGCAACCAGTTCACCTTCGATGGCGTTGCCTATCGCTTCGAGCCCAACAACGGCGCCGAGCGCTTCAACGTGCATGGCACCGGCTGGCAGTCGCAATGGCAGGTCGAGGACGCGTCCAACACGACGGCTCTGCTGACGCTGGAGCGCCGCGTCGCCGGCGAGCCGTTCCTCTACCGCGCGACCCAGCATTTTGAGCTCGCGCCCGAGGGGCTGACGCTGACGACGAGCCTGGAAAACCTTGGCCCCGTCCGCATGCCGTTCGGCTTCGGCCATCACCCCTGGTTCGAGCGTGATGCGGACACGGAGCTTCGCTTCAAGGCGAGCCATTTCTGGCTCGAAGCCCCGGACGGCGTCGCCGGCTCGCGCATCTCGCTTCCGCCCGAGCTCGATTTCTCGGAAGGTGCGCCCCTGCCAAGCCATTGGCGCAACAACAATTACTCCGGCTGGGACGGCTTCGCCCAACTGCGCTTTCCCAATCGCGGCGTGACGCTGACGATCGAGGCCGACCCGATCTTCGAAAACCTGATGCTCTACGCCGACCCGAAGCAGAGCTTCTTCTGCCTGGAACCCCAGACCAACGTCCCCTGCGCCGCGAACAAGCTGGAAGCCTGGGAGGATGGGCTCGGGCTGGTGGTGCTGGGTCCGGGGGAGGGCGTGGAGGGGGCGGTGAGGTTTGGGGTGATTGCGTGATGACTTGGATTAATAGTCGAAATTGTTCATTCAAGGATATTGCGATTGAGTAATCTAATAACTTAAATACCAGAAAGTTCTAAAAGCTCATTGATGTCAACCGCAAGATCTTTGTCTTCGGTAACTCCTCCTTTGTGGGTTATGCCGATGACATGTCCGCTTGAGTTTAATATTGGCCCGCCAGACATGCCTTGATTAAGCTTCATGCTGACTTCCAAGTATTTGACGCCAGATTTAGTCGGCCTGCTGTGAATTTGGCCAGGTCTCCGACTTATCTTGTCGCCCGGACCATAAGACGGGTAGCCCAACGCCAGAATGGCACCGTCCTCATTTGGAGTAGCATCGGCGATTGCCAAGGTATAGTGCTCTTCCAAGGGAACTTCATGTTCTAGAATAGCGAGATCGCGAGCGGCACAGCCCTTTTTCAGTTTTACCGGAAAGCGATTCGCGGGCTTGCTAGGATGAAATACCTCAATATCCTCTCCTCCAACAATGCAGTGAAAGGCCGTTACTAAGCCGACACCCTCCAGAAAAAATGCGGTCCCTTATTCTATCTGGACCTCATTATCTTTATCATAGCAATATTCCACTACCCAAACGGACCGTTCCACTTTTTCTCGGGCAGTGGGTTCTACTTTGATCTTAGTTGATGTAAATATAGCGTTGTATCGGTTCGCGTACTTCCTAAATATTGGATCGCTTTTTCCCTTAACTTGACCCAGCCATGCGATTTTCCCCCTCAGTACGTTTTCGATATGACCGGTGCCGTGCGATTTGCCAGCCAACTTTGCCTGCGCACCTGCCATTCCGCTCTTTTCCACAGAGTAGAGCATGGCACGAACTTCTCGAACAAAAGTTCGAGGTACATTTACGAATTCATTGACAATACACCCCGTTACCTTTTGGCGCGAGTTTTTGTCAGAATACCGTATCTTGGTCTCGTTGATAGTGAAGCCATTGTTCGCGATAATAGCCCTGAGGGCAGGATCTAGCGCATCGAGTTTTAGGGATCCTGCAAGTAAAGATTCCCCAAGTACCATTAAGTTTGGCCGCGAGTACATTGATAACGTAATGTCATCGGCATATCGGGAGTACCGGATCTTGCGTTCTTTGCAATACCTCATCAGTTCTCGATCCATCCGATAGCATATCATATTGGATATTATAGGACTAGCAGGGGGTCCTTGCGGGAGGTGTCCTCGAAAGCATGCTATTCTCGCAGCTGCTTGTGCGGTCTCAGTGTCCATTCCTAGACTCAAGAAAAGTCCAGTTACCCGCTTCTCTGATATAGAGGGGAAGAAGTTTTCCAGATCAAGGTTCAGGAGATGATGGCGTCCAACATGCTCTTGCGCATTCGTTTTAACCGAACGATCTTTTACGAACCCATGTACGGGATGGCGTGCCTTATAGATAGTTTCAAGAAGATGATGCAGCTTTCCCTGCAAGTGCTTTAGACGCTTGTTAGGAGCGAATATAGCTCTCATTCCTCCGGAACGCTTTGGAATTTCAAACCGCGTATACATGCGGTGCGAGAACCACCATATCTTCTTAAGTTCCGCAGAAGATATATTTAGGTGTTCTAAAAAGCTCTGTCTGCTTTTAAGTTCAATCGGGAGACCAAAATTTGGAGGGTTCTCCTGAGTCCAGAAGAAATTGGGCATGAGGATCCTCCCCCTATCATCGTCAAATTGCCGAGTTGCACGACGCAACACGACTTGGGATAACATTTTGTCTTGCGCCGCAGTTTCGACAGCGCGCTCTGCGGGGAGGATCCTCTTGCTGTCAGAATTAGCACGGGTTACTGATTCTTTTCAATCGACAGTTGTGTTTGACTGGGATCGGACGATGAGCGGATGAGGAGTTCGCGAGATTGCGTGCAACTAGGGTCTCTCGATCCCGATGCAACGGTCCCTGGCAGTTCTGGCGGCGGGAACCCGATGTCGCAAAGCAGCGCGCAAGATCAACCGGCGGGCGAGGGCGCTCGCCTTTTACCTCTCCCGGCGGGAGAGGTCGGCGCGGAGCGCCGGGTGAGGGGTTAGGGAACCCTCCGGATTTGGCGCGTTACCGCAAAGCGGGCTGTCGGTGAGGCCGTAAACCCTCACCCGCCGGCCTTCGGCCTTCGACCTCTCCCGTGAGGCGAGAGGTGAAGACGGCGCGATCCGGCGGGGGCGCTATATCCTTGAGGCGATTTCGTCATGCGGACAATTGCTTGCCGCAGCAGACCCTTGCGGCGAGGACCCTACAGCAACAGCGCCGTAAGCCCGCCATCCGCCGTGAAGGCGCTGCCGGTGACGAACGACGCGTCGTCGGAGAGGAGAAAGCCGATCGCCCTGGCGAGTTCGGACGGATCGGCGACGCGCGGCACTTTTCGCTCGTCGAAATAGAGCCCCGCCGCCTCGACTTTTTCGCGCCCATCGGGTGCGTCGCCGAGCGTCATGCGCGTCGCCACCGAGCCGACGAGGACGGCGTTGACGCGGATGCGGTCGACCGCATAGTCGAGCGCCATCTGCTTCGACAGGCCGACCACGGCCGCCTTGGTGGCGGCATAGGCCGGCACGCCGGGGACGGTGGCGATCGCGTGCACCGAGGCGAGGTTGACCACCGACCCGCCGCCCGAGGCGCGGATCAGCGGCAATGCGGCGCGGCAGACGCGAAAAATCGCGGTGAGATTGACGGCGACGGTCAAATCCCATTCGGCGTCGCTGACGTCCTCCAGCCGCTTGCCGGTGGCGTAGATCCCGGCGCAGTTGACGACGGCATCGAGCCGGCCATGCTCGCGCTGGCAGGCGGCGACGGCGGTGCGCACCGCCGCGTCATCCGTCAGGTCGACCTCGCGGAACGACAGCGGCAGGTGGCTCGCCGCATAGGTTTCGTCGAGCGCGCGGCCGGCTTCGCCATCGAGGCCGATGCCGAAGACGCTGGCGCCCTCGGCCACCAGATATTCCGCCGTGGCCCGGCCGATGCCGGTCGCGGCGCCCGTGACGAGCACGACCTTGCCTGCGAAGCGCCCGGCCATCAGGTGCGCCCCGCGCCGGCGGCGAGCGCCTGTTGCTGCATCTCGGCCTGCGCCGTGGTGATCGAGCGCAGCACCTTGTCCTCGCTGCCTTCGCCGCGCTGGAACTCATCGACGATCCGCCCGTCGGCCACCACCAGGCAGCGGTCGGCGAGGCCGATCACTTCCTCCAGTTCCGAGGCGACGACGACGAGCGCCACGCCCTTGTCGGCGAGGTCGACGATCAGCCGGTAGATCTCGTGCCGCGTGCCGGCGTCGACGCCCTTGGTCGGCTCGTCGAGGAGGAGCACGCGCGGCGCGCTCATCAGCACGCGGGCGAACAGCAGCTTCTGCTGGTTGCCGCCGGAGAGATGGGCGACGGAGGCCTGCGGGGAGCGGGCCTTGACGTTGAGCGCCCGCATGGCGGCGAGCACGGCGCTTTTCTCGCGGGCGTCGCGCACCATGCCGTGGCTCGACAGCGGCGCCAGGTTGCCGATGGTGATGTTGGCGCCGACGGGCAGGTTGAACAGCAGGCCGTCGCGCTTGCGGTCCTCGGTCAAGAGCGCCACGCCAGCGGCGCGTGCATCGCTGGAGCGCGCGATCGCGACGGGCCTGCCGTCGATCGCGATGCTGCCGGAAAACGGGATGCGGCCATAGAGGGCGTGCAAAATCTCGGTGCGGCCGGAGCCGAGCAGGCCGGCGAGGCCGAGGATCTCGCCGGGGCGCACATCGAAGGAGACGCCGCTGACGCCGCGATTGACGCCGAAGCGGCCGGCGATGGAGAGGTCGCGGGCCGAGAGCAGGGGCGGCGTTTCGGCCGGCGGGGCGACATGGTCGGGATAGAGGCGCTGCAGCTTCTGGCCCGACATGGCGAAGATGAAATGCTCCTCGTCGAAATGGGCGCGGTCGATCTCGGCGGCGACGCGGCCATCGCGCAGCACGGTGGCGCGGTCGCAGATGGCGAGCACCTCCGGCAGGCGGTGGGTGATGAAGATCATCGTCTTGCCCTGCGCCTTCAGGCGGCGGAGCACGGAAAACAGCCGCTCGACCTCGACGCCGGAAAGCGAGGCGGTCGGCTCGTCCAGCATCAGCACGCGGGGGCGGAAGGAGAGGGCGCGGGCGATCATCACGAGATGGCGCTGCGCCGAGGTGAGGCTCGCGACCAGCATGCGCGGATCGATGGCGAGGCCCAGTTCCTCGAACAGGGCGCGGGCTTCGGTCTCCATGCGGCGGCGGCTGATGATCGGGCCGCGGCCGAGGCCGGTATGGCCGGCAAAGACGTTTTCGGCGACGGAAAGCTGTTCCAGCACCTCGATTTCCTGCGGCACGTAGCCGACGCCATGCGCGCGGGCGTCGGAGGTGGAGGCGAAGGTGGCGGGCTTGCCGTCGACGAGGATCTCGCCGGAATAGGAGCCCGACTTGTGGACGCCGTTCAGGATCTTGACCAGGGTCGACTTGCCGGCGCCGTTCTGGCCGAGCAGCGCGTGGATCTCGCCCGGATGCACGGCGAAATCGACGCCGCGCAACGCCTGCACGCCGGCGAAGCTCTTGACGATGGCGCGGGTCTGGATGACGGGCGGGGCGGTGGCTGGGTCGGTCATGATCGGTGTTCCCGTGTGCATCCATTTGCCTCCCTGGGGGAGAGGCGAGGGGAAGAAGGTCCCTCACCCAGCCCTCGCCCGGAAGCGGGCGAGGGCCAAGCGGGCGTGCCTTACTGGCCGGCGCTGTCGAGCATCTTGTAGTAGGGCTCGAGGTCGGCTGCGGTGATGACCGAGGCCGGCAGCGGGTTGAGATACGGCACGGTCTTGCCTTCGGCGAGGTCGTTGGCAAGCTGGGCGGTCAGCGCGCTCTCCTCGTAGAGAGGCTGCGCCACCACGCCATAGGCCGCGCCCGACTTCACGATGTCCAGGTTCTGGCGGATGTAGTCCATGCCGATGATGACGAGCGGGCGATCGGCCTTGCGGGCGGCGCCCGACCAGGTCTGCGCGCCATTGCCGGTCGTCGAGAAGGCAGCGGTGACGTCCGGGTTGCCCTGCAGCAGGGCGACGGCCTTGCCCTCGGCGGCGGAGGGCTCGAAGCCTTCCATCTGGGTGTCGAGGATCCGGATGTCGGGATATTTCTCGGCCATCGTCTTGCGGAACGAGTCCGCCATGACGTTCTCGGTGTCGTTGGACGAGCCCTGCGTCAGCGCGACCACGCCCTTGCCGCCCAGCTTCTCGCCCATCGACAGCGCCGCCGCCCTGCCGGCCGAGGGAATGTCTTCGCCGGTCGCGGCCTTCAGGCCGGGAACCGAGCCCTCGGGCGGCAGCACGTGCCAGGTGACCACCGGGAAACCTTCCCGGCCGAGCTTGCCGATGAACGGAAAGATCTCCGGGCCCGGGCCGTAGACGGCGATGGCGTCGAACTTGGTGCGCGCCATGGCGGCCTCGGCGAGTGGGATCGAGCCGGGCACGTCATAATTGGTGGAGCTCGGGTTGCCGACGACTTCGCAGGTATTGCCGAGTTCCTTGCACTTGTTGAGGAAGCCGGCCTGCATCAGGCGATGCACCGGATGGTCGCGCATCGGCTGCACCCAGAGGATGTTCTTGCCGGCGGCGAGGCCGGCCTGGGGCAGGGCGGTGAGGCCGCCGGTCATGGCGACGGTGGCGAGCAGCGCCGCCTTCGTCAGGCTGGAAAAACGTGTCTTCATGGTAGTCCTCCCTCTGGATGGCCCGCCTTCTGGCAGGCCCTTTTGATCGATAGCGTCCTGTCCGGTCTCCGGGGATCGGGGGCGCTCAGGATGGTGTGGTGGCGGTCGGCGGCTCGGCGGGCGCGGCGCTGGAGCCGGCGATGAAATAGCGGCGGCGCAGGATGTCGAGGCCGACGGCGAGCACCATGATCACGCCGACGGCGATCTGCTGCCAGTTGGCATTGACGCCGACGACGACGAGACCGCTGGTGACGACCTGCAGCAGGAGAACGCCGATCAGGCCGCCAGCCATGGTGCCGGCGCCGCCGAAAAGGCTGACGCCGCCAACGACGACGCCGGCGATGACGTTCAATTCCCAGCCGCTGCCGATCGAGGTGGTGCCGGAAGCGAGATCGGCCATGACGAACATGCCGGCGACGGCGGCGAGCGCGCCGACCGTCATGAAGGCGCCGATCTTGTAGCGGTTGGTATCGATGCCCACGAGGCGCGCGACTTCCGGATTGCCGCCGGTCGCATACATGTTGCGGCCGAGCACGGTGCGGCGGAGCACGAAATCGGCCATCAGCGCGGCGAGGATGAAGAAGACGAAGCTCCAGCCGAGCCCGAACAGGAAATCGGCATAGCCGATGGCGGTGATCACGGGCGGGAGCGGATAGACCGGGTATCCGTTGGTCACGACCTGGATCAGGCCCTGGCCGATGAACAGCATGCCCAGCGTCTGGATGAAGGCCGGGATCTTCAGCTTCACCACGACCAGGCCGTTGACCAGCCCGATCCCGGCGCCGACGAGCACGCCGCCGATCAGCGCCAGGGGCACGGGCAGGGCCAGCGCCGTCATCAGCTTGGCGCTGCAGACCGCCGACAGGCCGGCCACCGCGCCGACGGAAAGATCGAACTCGCCATTCACCAGCAGGATCGTCTGGCCGATGGCGATGATGCCGATGAACGAAACGACGCGCAGGATGGCGCGGATATTGCGTTCCGACAGGAATGCCGGCTCGACGATGTAGAAGAAGGCGACCAGCACGATCAGCGCGAGCAAGACGCCCACCTCGCCGACCGCGACAAACCGCGTCAGCCGATCGCGCACGGCGCGGCCAGATCCCTCGAAGCCGGAATCCCGCTCAACGGTACGTTCCATGTTTCCCTCCCTTGCCGCCGGGCGCATCCTCCTCGACGCGGTCCCTGGCGGGGCCCCTTCAGAACGTTGGAGGGGCCGGCTCACATAACATCATGCTATTATAATTTTATCAATGTCGGGATCGGGCTGTGTGGAAATAATCGGTGTAGCTCTCGCGGGAGGCTGGAAACGTGGATGGAGGCGGGCTGGGAAACGTGGGCGCTTCGGCGTCTCGTGGGACGGGAGCGGAGCGTCAGGGCGAGGATCGGCTGCGGATAGTGGGAGGGGGTATTCCGAGATCGATCGCGCGAATCCGGGACTCGATCGTCAAAACTTGGAAAGCAAGCCCCTCACCCCAACCCTCTCCCGCAAGCGGGCGAGGGCTTTTCGGCCGGCGGCGGGGTGACGTGGGAGGCTACTGGGTCCCCAAGGGGCTGGGTATTCGACGCGACGTCTTCAATCGTTCGATCTTCCGGAGTTGCCGGCGGGGCGACGGGCCGCGATCGGCTCCCTCGCCCGCTTGCGGGAGAGGGGTGGGGTGAGGGGCTTACTTGTCTCTCGATGCCGACTCGCACGGCCGACAGCGCCGGAATCAAAAAGTCCGGCGGGAGGCTTCCCGCCGGACTCTTGTTTTCAGCGATGATCGCCGCGGCGTCAGCGCAGGCTGGCGGCGGCCTTGATCAATCCTGCGGTAGAGGAATCGCGCGAGCCGGCGTCGGCGGTGCCGTCGACCATCGGCAGCAACTGCATGGCGAGCTGCTTGCCGAGCTCGACGCCCCACTGGTCGTAGGAATCGATGCCCCAGATCGCGCCCTGTACGAAGACCTGATGCTCGTAGAGCGCGATCAGGCGGCCGAGCGTGAAGGGATCGAGCAATTTGTAGAGGATCGTATTGGACGGGCGGTTGCCCGGAAACGTCTTGTGCGGGGCGAGGCGCTCGACCTCGGTCGGCACCTTGCCTTCGGCGGCGAGTTCGGCGCGGGCCTCGTCCGTGGTGCGGCCGCGCATCAGCGCTTCCGTCTGGGCGAAGCAGTTGGCGAGCAGCAGGGCGTGATGGACCTTGTCCGTCTCATGCGCCGTCGCCGCGATCAGGAAATCGCAGGGGATGACGTCGGTGCCCTGGTGGATCAGCTGGTAGAAGGCGTGCTGGCCGTTGGTGCCGGGCTCGCCCCAGACGAGCGGACCGGTGGCGAGCGTCACCGGGGCGCCTTCCAGCGTTACGCGCTTGCCGTTCGATTCCATGTCGAGCTGCTGCAGGTAGGCCGCGAAGCGCTCCAGCCTCTGGTCGTAGGGCAGCACCGCCTTGGCCGGGAAGCCGAGGATATTGCGGTTCCAGATGCCGATCAGCGCCAGCAGCACCGGCAGGTTCTTGTCGAGCGGCGCGGTGCGGAAATGCTGGTCCATCGCATGCGCGCCGGCGAGGAACTGGCGGAAATCGTCCGCGCCGATGGCGATCATCACCGGCAGGCCGATCGCCGACCAGACCGAATAGCGGCCGCCGACCCAGTCCCAGAAGCCGAAGGTGCGGCTTTCGTCGATGCCGAAGGCATTGACCTTGTCCAGCGCCGTCGACATGGCGGCGAAATGCGCGCCGACCGCTTCTTCGCCCAGCGCCGCGACGATCCAGGCCCGCGCCGTGGCGGCATTGGTCATGGTCTCGATCGTGGTGAAGGTCTTCGAGGCGACCAGGAACAGCGTCGTCGCCGGGTCGAGGCCTTCCAGCGTGTCGTGGATATGCGCGCCGTCGACATTGGAGACGAAGTGCAGGCGCGGGCCGTCGTGATAGGGGCTGAGCGCGCGCGTGACCATGGCCGGGCCAAGGTCGGAGCCGCCAATGCCGATATTGACGACGTCGGTGAAGCGTCCGCCCGTGCCGGCGATCGAGCCGTCGCGAATGCCTTCGGCGAAGGCCGTCATGGCCGCGAGCACGGATTGCACGTCATCCACGACATTCTTGCCATCGACGATATAGCTCTCGTCCGGCGTGGCGCGCAGCGCCACATGCAGCACGGCGCGGTTTTCGGTGACGTTGATCTTCTCGCCGGCGAACATCGCGTCGCGACGCTCCTCGACACCGGCGATGCGGGCGAGGTCGAGCAGCGCGACGACCGCGGCCGTGTCGATGCGGTTCTTCGAGTAATCGAGCAGCAGCCCGTCCACGCTCGCCGAAAGACGGCTGAAACGCGCGGGATCGGCGGCGAACATCTCGCGCATGTTCTGCGCCTCGACGCGATCGCGCTGCTCTCGGAGAGCGGCAAAGGCATTGCTGATAGCGGCCGCCGTAGCGGCGGTTCGGGCGACGGTCATGCGTGGACGTCCTTCGAAGCGATGGGCCTACGGGGCTGACGACGACATACGACGGGAGCCCGGCTGCGGCAAGTGGAGCCCACCCGATCCGGGTGAAGACATCACAGCGCCATTCTCACATGCAAAATTTGATATTCATAGCTGACGTAGCGCCATCAATTACGCTTGGAAATCAATAATCGATACACCATGCTGCGGGCGCGGAGGAGAATCGTGCAGAGCAAAGCCGACACTGAACTAGTGCGTCGCCAGAACCGTGGTCTCGTTCTCGGGGCGCTTCGTCGTGCCGGTCCGCTGGCGCGTGTCGAGCTTGGCCGAGAGACGGGACTCAGTCCCGCGACGATCTCCGCCATTACCGGCGATCTCCTGGCCGAACATATCCTGGTGACCGCCGATATCGACGAGCGGGCCGAGCGGCCGCTCGGCCGGGGCCGGCCACGCGTGGCGCTGACGCTGAACGACGAGGCCGCCTATGTGCTGGGCGTCAAGATCTCGCTCCATTCGGTGACACTGCTGCTCAGCGACTATTCCGGCCATCTGCGCGACAGCCGGCACTATGCCATCGCGACGATGGGGACCGAGTCGCGCCATTTCGTGCCGCGGCTGATCGATTGCATCCGCGGCTATCTCGCCGACCGGGACATTCCGCCTTCGCGCGTGTCGGAGATTTCGATCGCCATTCCCGGCACCACCGACGAGACGACCGGCACGCTGCTGTGGAGCCCGACCGTCGACGTGGATGTGGGACCGATCCCGGGTCCGGTGACCGAGGCGCTCGGCATCCGCGCCTCGATGACCAACGACGTCAACATGATGGCGCAGGCGCTGCATTCGCGCGATCCCATCCGTTTCGGCGGCACCTTCGCCACCATCTTCATCGCCTATGGCGTGGGCATGGGGCTCTATATCAATGGCCGCCTGTTCACCGGTGCCTATGGTTCCGGCGCCGAATTCGGCCATGCCAACCACATGCCGGGCGGCGCGCTCTGCCGCTGCGGCCGCCGTGGCTGCGTCGAGGCCTATGTCGCCGACTACGCGATCTACCGGGCGGTGGAAAACCTGGCGCCCGACGTGTCGCCGACGGATATCGATCCCGACGCCGAGACGATGCACCGGCTCGAGGAGCGGGCGCGCGCCGGCGAGGATCGCGTGCGCATGGCCTATCACCAGGCCGGCCTGGCGCTCGGTTACGGCCTGTCGCGGCTGATTGCGCTGCTCAATCCGCAACGCGTCGCCTTTACGGGGCGCGGCGTCGCCGCCTTCGACCTGATGGAGGCCGGATTCCGCGCCGGTCTCGACGAGGGGCTGGTAGGCGAACTCGCCCGCATGACCGAGATCGAGGTGTTCTCGGCCGAGGACGACCTCGTCGATGTCGGCATTCTGGCCGGCGCGATGCAGCGGCTCGACCGCGAGGTCTTTGCCAGTTCGGACCACGATCCTGTGGTGCTGCCGAAGCCGGTGGCGCCCGTGCGCGAGCCCGCCGACCTCAAGGTCTGATCGCGCTCAGGCGAGCCAGTTTTCCAGGCGTTCCGCGGCCTCGGCGATCTCCGCCGTGGCCCCGGCGAAGGAAAAGCGGATGTGCGCGTGGCCGTGCACGCGGTCGAAATCCGCGCCCGGCGTCGCCGAGATTCCGGCCTCGGCCAGCATCTTCTGCGCGAAATCGGCGGAATCGTTCGAGAAGCGGCGCACCGAGGCGTAGATGTAGAAGGCGCCATCGACGGGGAAGTAATCGTCGAAGCCGATCTTCGGCAGCCTTTCCAGCAGCAGCTTGCGATTGGCGGCATAGCCGGCCTTGATCGCTTCGAGTTCCTCGATCGCGTCGAAGGCGGCGATCGCGGCGCGCTGCGACAGGTCGGGCGCGGAGATGTAGAGGCTCTGGCCGATCCGCTCGACCGGGCGGACGAGGATTTCCGGCAGCACCATCCAGCCGATCCGCCAGCCGGTCATGCAGTAATATTTCGAGAACGAGTTGATGACGATGGCGCGGTCGCTGGTGGCAAGCGCCGTCTCGGCGACGCCCTCATAGACGAGGCCGTGATAGATCTCGTCCGAGATGAAGCGGATGCCGAGTTCGTCGGCGGCGCGGATGAGGGCCGCGAGCGAGTCGGGCGTCATCATCGTGCCGGTCGGGTTGCCGGGGCTGGCGACCAGGATGCCGGCCAGCGGCTTGTCCGCATGGACGCGCTCCAGCATGGCCGGCGTGATCGCGTGCCGGGTCTCGGCCGTGGTCTCGATCTCGACGACCTCCAGGCCGAGCGCGGCAAGGATGTTGCGATAGGCGGGATAGCCGGGTGAGGCGATGGCCACCCGGTCGCCGACATCGAAGGCGGCGAGGAAGGCGAGGTTGAAGCCGGCCGACGAGCCCGTGGTGATGGCGATCCGCGAGGCGGGGACGTCGATGCCGTGCGTATCCGCATAATACTGCGCGATGCGCTCGCGCAGCGGCCGCCAGCCGAGTGCCTCGGTATAGCCGATGCGGCCGCTATCCAGCGCCGCGCGGGCGGCGTCGAGCACGGGCTTCGGGGCCGAGGCTCCGGGTTCGCCGATCTCCATGCGGACGATGCGCTCGCCCTTGGCGATTCGCGCAAACGCCGCCGACATCACATCCATCGCGATGAAGGGAGCGACGGCGCTGCGGCGCGATGGCGGGCGATCGGAAGGGGTCATGGCGGGGCTGTTCCATCCGGGGGATTAAAAGTCTTGCTATCGCCCCATTTTCTGCGCATCCGTCCAAGGGGGATGCCGCTGGCGCGAGCGCGAGGCGGCTTCATACAATTCGCCGGCCGTGAGGGAAAGGCTGGAGGAGGGGCGATCCGTGACGAATTCGATCCAGCGCGTGGTGCGAGGCCTTGTGGGCGGCATGATCGGCATGGCCATGCTGGCGCCGTTCGCCGCCGGCCCGGCCGATGCCCAGTCCAGGCCGGCCCTGGTGCGCGACGCGGAAACCGAGGCGCTGATCCAGGACTACCTGCGGCCGATCTACAAGGCCGCCGGCCTTCGTGCGACCTCGATCGAGCTGTATCTGGTCAACAATCCGTCCTTCAACGCCTTCGTCGCCGCCGGCGACAAGATCTTCGTCAACACCGGCGCGATCATCGATTCGAAGACGCCGAACGAGCTGATCGGCGTGCTCGCGCATGAAACCGGGCATCTCGCCGGCAACCACCAGATTCAGCTGCGCCAGCAGCTCGAGACGGCCAAGACGATGGCGATGATCGGCAGCGTTGTCGGCATGGGCGCCGCGATCGCCGGCGCGGCCTCCGGCTCCGGCGACGCCGCGCGCGCCGGTGGCGGCATCGCCATGGGCTCGAACGAGATGGTCCGGCGCGGCCTGCTCGCCTATCAGCGCTCCGAGGAAATGGCCGCCGACCGTTCGGCGCTCACCTATCTCGACAAGAGCGGCCAGTCCGCCAAGGGCATGATCACGACGTTCCAGCGCTTCGCCGACAACACGCTGTTCTCCAGCCAGGGCGCCAATCCGTATCTGCAGAGCCACCCGATGCCGAACGAGCGCATCGAGCTGATCGAGAGCGCGGCGAAAAAGAGCAAGTTCTACAATACCAAGGACTCGCCGGAGTTGCAGGCGCGGCACGACATGGTGCGGGCCAAGCTCTCGGCGTTCTCCGAAGACTCGATGCTGGTGATGCGGCGCTATCCGCCTTCCGACACCTCGATGCCGGCGCGCTATGCCCGCGCCATCCTGGCCTATCGAACCGGCAATTCCCGCAACGCCATCGACCAGATCGGCTCGTTGATCAAGTCGCGGCCCAACTTCCCCTATTTCTACGAGTTGCAGGGCCAGGTGCTTCTCGAAGCCGGCCGCGCCAAGGAGGCCGTCGCGCCGTTGCGCAAGGCCGTGGCCGCGGCACCGAAATCGGGGCTGCTGCGGATCATGCTCGGCCAGGCTCTCGTCGAGGTCGGCGATCCCAAATCGGTCAATGAGGCGGTGAAAAACCTCACCATCGGCCTGCAGGCCGATCCGGACATGCCGATCGGCCATCGCAGCCTGGCGCGCGCCTATGCGCTGCGGGGCGACATCGCCATGGCCGATCTCGCCACCGCGCAGGGCGAATTCGCCGAGGGCAAGTTCCGGGAAGCCAAGTCCCGCGCCAAGCGCGTGCAGAGCCAATTCAAGACGGGATCGCCGGCCTGGCTTCGTGCCGACGACATTCTGTCCTATACACCGCCATCGAAGACGAAATGATCCGTTCCGCCCGCCGATCGCCGCGCGCGATCTCCAGGCCCGACGCAAACAGGTGATTGCCATGTCGAGACCCTTCTTCGCAGCGGCTTTCGCCGCGATCGCGCTGACCGCCGCCGTGCCGGTGCAGGCCGCCAGCTTCTCCGAGGACCAGCAGGCCGAGATCGGCGATCTGGTGAAGGACTATCTGATGAAGAACCCGGAAGTGATCCGGGATGCGATGGAGGAACTCCAGCGCAAGGAACAGGTCGCCGAAGCCGAGGCCCGCAAGAGCGGCGTCGCCAAATATGCCGACCAGCTGTTCAATTCGCCGCGCCATGTCGTGCTGGGCAATCCCAAGGGCGACGTCACGCTGGTCGAGTTCTTCGACTACAATTGCGGCTACTGCAAGCGCGCCCACGCCGACATGCAGAAGCTGCTCGACGAGGACAAGGGCCTTCGCGTCATCCTGAAGGAGTTCCCGGTGCTGGGGCAGGGGTCGGAAGAGGCCGCCCAGGTGGCGATCAGCGTCAACAAGGTCGCGCCCGAGAAGTACAAGGCCTTCTATGACGAGCTGCTGATGAGCCGGGGCGCCGTCGATGGCGCGCGGGCGCTGGCGGTTGCCGCCGATATCGGTCTCGACAAGGCCGCAATCCAGGCGCACCTCAAGGATCCGGAGGTCGCGGCCACCATCAACGAATCTTATGGACTGGCCCAGGCTCTCGGCATCAACGGCACGCCGTCCTATGTCCTGCAGAACGACGTGGTCGTCGGCGCGGTCGGGTATGATGCGCTGAAGGAGAAGATCAAATCCGTGCGCGCCTGCGGCTCCGTGACGTGCTGACCGACGGGTCAAGAATCATGGGACAGGATTCCCGAGGCGCGAGTTTCGGGGCTTTTCCTTTATTCCTCGACCCCCTATAACCTGCCAACCTCGCCGCAAGGGCCCGTCCTTGCAGGGCCCTCGGTAGAAAATCATCGATGACAGCAGCAATCCTCGTTCTCAACGGTCCCAACCTCAACATGCTCGGCAAGCGGGAGCCTGGTGTCTATGGCTCCAAGACGCTGAGCGAGATCGAGGCGGATACCAAGGCCGCGGGCGAGCGGTTGGGCATGGCGGTCGATTTTCGCCAGTCCAACCATGAGGGAATGCTGATCGACTGGATTCACGAGGCGCTCGGGCGGTTCCGCGGCATCGTGATCAATCCGGGCGCCTATACGCATACGTCGATCGCCCTGCATGACGCGATTCGCGCCGTCGGGCTCCCCACGATCGAGCTGCATCTTTCCAATGTCTTCGCGCGCGAAGATTTCCGACATCATTCCTATGTTTCCCCTGTCGCCGCCGGCGTGATCTGCGGTTTCGGAGCCGCTGGCTACGGGTTGGCGCTTCAAGCGCTGCAACCGCTCGTCGAGTGAGTGAGGGGGAACGGCCTCAATGAAAGAACAAAGGGCATGACGAGCAAAAATTCGACGATCGATCAGGACCTGATCCGGCAGCTCGCGCTGCTGCTGACGGAGACGGATCTCACCGAGATCGAAGTCGAGCACGAGGATCTGCGGATCCGCGTTGCACGCAACATCACCGCCGCTCCCGCCGCCTATCAGGTCGCCGCTCCGCTCGCGGCGGCGCCGGTCGTGGCGGCTGCGCCGGTTGAAGTCAGCCTGGCCGGCCACCCCGGCATCGTTCCCTCGCCGATGGTCGGCACCGCCTACCGCTCGCCCGAGCCGGGCGCTAAGACCTTCATCGAGATCGGCGATACGGTCCGCGAGGGCCAGACGCTCCTCATCGTCGAGGCGATGAAGACGATGAACCAGATTCCGTCGCCGCGCTCCGGTGTCGTGAAGGCCATCATGGTCGAGGACGGCCAGCCGGTAGAGTATGGCGAACCGCTCCTGATCATCGAATGAGCGCCGTGGTGCCGATGTTCAACAAGATCCTGATTGCCAATCGCGGTGAAATCGCCCTCCGCATTCTGCGCGCCTGCAAGGAGCTCGGGATTCAGACCGTTGCCGCGCATTCGACGGCTGACGCGGATGCCATGCATGTCCGCCTCGCGGACGAGAGCGTCTGCATCGGCCCGCCGCCCGCGCGCGACAGCTATTTGAACATTCCCTCGCTGCTCGCCGCCTGCGAGATCACGGGCGCCGATGCCATCCATCCCGGCTACGGCTTCCTGTCCGAGAATGCGCGCTTCGCCGAGATCCTCGAAGCGCACAACCTGACCTTCATCGGACCGAAGTCCGAGCACATCCGCATCATGGGCGACAAGATCGAGGCGAAGCGCACCGCGCAGCGCCTGGGCATTCCCGTCGTTCCGGGCTCGGACGGCGCGCTCAAGGACGAGGCCGACGCGATCCGCAACGGCGCCAAGATCGGCTACCCGGTTCTGATCAAGGCATCGTCCGGCGGCGGTGGCCGCGGCATGAAGGTGGCTCGTTCGGAGGCGGATGTCGTCATCGCCTTCCAGACCGCCCGTTCCGAGGCCAAGGCCGCCTTCGGCGACGATGCCGTCTACATGGAAAAGTACCTCGAGAAGCCGCGCCACATCGAGATCCAGGTTCTCGGTGACGGCAAGGGCTATGCCGTGCATCTGGGCGAGCGCGACTGCTCGCTGCAGCGCCGGCACCAGAAGGTCTGGGAAGAGGCGGGTTCGCCGGCCCTGAACGCCGAGGAGCGCGACAAGATCGGTGCGGTCTGCGCCAAGGCTGTCGCCGATCTCGGCTATTCCGGCGCGGGCACGATCGAGTTCCTCTACGAGGATGGCGAGTTCTATTTCATCGAGATGAACACGCGCCTGCAGGTCGAGCATCCGGTCACGGAAGCGATCACCGGCATCGATCTGGTCAACGAGCAGATCCGCATCGCCGCCGGCAGCGGCCTGTCCTTCCGGCAGGAAGACGTGACCTTCGAGGGCCACGCCATCGAATGCCGCATCAATGCCGAGGATCCGCGTACCTTCGCGCCGTCGCCGGGCAAGATCACCTATTACCATCCGCCGGGCGGTCTCGGCGTTCGCGTCGATTCCGGCGTCTATCAGGGCTATAAGATCCCGCCCTATTACGACAGCCTGATCGGCAAGCTGATCGTGCATGGACGCAACCGCGTCGAATGCATGATGCGGCTGCGGCGCGCGCTCGACGAGTTCGTCGTCGACGGCATCCATACGACGATCCCGCTCTTCCGCCAGCTGGTGGATGACCAGGACATCGCCGATGGCCGCTACGACATCCATTGGCTCGAGAAGAAGCTGGCTGTGGACCACTAGCTCGGCCGCGACATCCCCCTTTGAGGCAGCACGGGAACATGACAATGTTCCCGTGCTCTTCCAAGGAGGGGGCACGATGCGCTGGATTCGCTCAGCCAATACGGAGAGAGCCGCGTTTGATTCGGCTCGGCTCGAATGCGATCCGGGTATCGCGTGATGGCTCGCAGGTCCGACCGTTTCCCGGAGATCACGCCCGAAATCCTCTTGAAGGCGTACGCGTCCGGCATCTTTCCGATGTCCGACTCGGCCGATGATCCCGGCCTCTACTGGATCGAACCCGAAAGCCGCGGCATCTTTCCGCTCGAGACGTTCCACGTCCCGCGCCGGCTTGCGCGCACCATGCGCCACCAGCCCTACGAGATCCGGATCGATTCGGATTTTGACGGGGTGATCGCCGGCTGCGCCGGCAATGCCGATACGCCCTATCGCGACAAGACCTGGATCAACCAGCGCATCCGCGCGCTCTATCACGAACTGTTCACGCTGGGATATTGCCACACGGTCGAGGCGTGGCAGGACGGCAAGCTGGTGGGCGGGCTCTATGGCGTGCGGCTACGCGGTGCCTTCTTCGGCGAGAGCATGTTCAGCCACGCGCGCGACGCATCCAAGATAGCACTCGTCTATCTCGTGGCGCGGCTGAAGGCGGGCGGCTTCACCCTGCTCGACGCCCAGTTCACTACCGAGCATCTCTCGCAGTTCGGCGCGATCGAAGTCGACCGCGCGGACTATCACCGCCGGCTCGACCAGGCGCTGGAGGGAGATGGCGAGTTCTACGGCTTGGACGGGCGGGCGACTGTCGACGAAGTCTTGCAGCTGGCAAGCCAGACGTCATAGACGGCGTGGTCGACGGCGTGGAGGCCGGGGCTATAGGCGAACATCCAGCCCGTGAAGATCCGGCGCACCTTGCGGTTCAGCGTGATCTCATCGACCTCGACGAAGGAATCGGTCTGCGGCGGCTCGGTCGGCGGGCGCGAATAGCAGACCCGCGGCGTGACCTGAAGCGCGCCGAACTGCACCGTCTCGTCCATGTAGACGTCGAAGGTGATGATCCGGCCGGTGATCTTGTCGAGGCCCGCGAACTCGGCGATCGGATTGGTGATCCGCTCCGCGTGGGCAGGGGAGCCGACGAAGAGAGAGGCCAGGGCCGCCACGGCAAGAGCCGGGCTGCTGCGTCGTGAAATGAAACGTGTCATAGGATTCCGATGATGACCTCTGCACCGCCGGTAGGGTGCTTAACATGCGATTCCGGCGGGGAAAAGGCGTTGTACGCATACCAGTCCACCGACACGCCCCGGCCGTCAACCGAATAAGGCCGCCGGCTCGTTTCGAATGCCGTCCCCGGGCTTTAACCGGTTGCACCTTCTGTCAGCCGGGTCCTATGATCCGACGTTGAAGCCGGTCGCGCCCTTCGCGACCCACCAATAAAGAAACGGGCCGCCCCCCGGTCCGATCGGTCTCATGGAAACGCCAGAACGGGGACAGCCGCTATTCGGCGTGCTGCTCAAGATCATATCGACCCTTGCCTTCACGGCGATGGCGACCCTGATCAAATACATCTCGGACAGCTACCCGCCGGGGGAGATCGCCTTCTTCCGTTCGGCCTTCGCGTTGATCCCGGTGCTGATCTGGGTGGCGTGGCTGGGCAATTTCCCTTCCGTCTTCATCACACCGCGCATCGGCGGCCATGTGCTGCGCTCGGTCGCCGGTGCGACTTCGATGTTCTTCGGCTTTTCCGCACTCGCACGATTGCCTCTCTCCGACGCCACCGCCATCGGCTACGCCTCGCCGCTGCTGACCGTCGTGCTCGCCGCCGTGCTGCTGAAGGAGGCGATCCGCGTCTATCGCTGGACGGCTGTCGTGATCGGGCTGATCGGCGTGCTGGTCATCCTGTCGGATTATGTCGGGCCGGAGAGCGGACCCGACCGCAGCACGCTCGGCGCGGTGTTCTCGATCCTGGCCGCCTTTTTCGGCGCGCTGGCCGCGACCCAGACGCGACGGCTCACCTGGGTCGAATCGCCCGGCACGATCGTCGTCTATTTCTCGATCTTCACCGCCATCTTCATGCTGCTGACCGCGCCGTTCGGCTGGGTGGTGCCGGACTGGAAGCATGTGCCGTTCCTGATCGGCGCCGGCATTTTCGGCGGCATCGGCCAGGTGCTGCTGACGCAGAGCTACCGCTACGGCGAGGCCTCGCTGATCGCGCCGTTCGAATATATCTCGATGCTGTGGGCGATCATCGTCGGCTATCTGCTGTTCCATTCCACGCCGAGCGTCACCATGCTGGTGGGGTCGGGGATCGTGATTGCATCCGGCATGTTCGTGATCTATCGCGAGCATCGACTTGGCCTGAAGCGCAACCGCGAGCGCGCGGCCAAGACGCCAGCCGGCCCGGGCACCTGAGAGACAAGGACAAGCCGATATGACAGCCATCGCCGTTACCATCGCCGGCTCGGATTCGGGCGGCGGCGCCGGCATCCAGGCCGACCTCAAGACATTTTCGGCGCTCGGCGTCTATGGCGCCTCGGTGATCGCGGCGCTCACGGCGCAGAACACGCTGGGGGTTACCGGCATCCACGACGTGCCGGCGGAATTCGTCACCCAGCAGATCGACGCGGTGTTTTCCGATCTCGCCGTCGATGCGGTGAAAATCGGCATGCTGTCGCAGCCGGACGTCATCCGCGCGGTCGCCGACGGGCTCGACCGCCACGCGCAGGGCAATGTCGTGCTCGACCCGGTGATGGTGGCGACCAGCGGCGACATGCTGCTGCGCGAGGAATCGGTCGCGGTGCTGATCTCCCACCTGCTGCCGCGCGCAGCCCTCGTCACGCCGAACCTGCGCGAGGCGGCACGCCTGCTCCAGGCCGATATGGCCGAGGACGAGGCCGGCATGGAGCGTCAGGGGGAGGCGATCCTGCGCCTCGGCGCTCAGGCCGTGCTGATCAAGGGCGGGCATGGCACCGGCCCGGAGAGCGCCGACCTGCTGGTATCGGCGCATGGCAAGCGATGGTTCCACGCCCCGCGCATCGACACGCTCAACACGCACGGCACCGGCTGCACCCTGTCGTCGGCGATCGCCGCCGGGCTGGCGCGCGGGCTGGCGCTGGAACCGGCGGTCGGCGAGGCCAAGCTCTACATCACCGAGGCGATCGCGGCCGCCGACCGATTGCGGATCGGCCGGGGCCACGGACCGGTGCATCACTTCTACAAGTGGTGGTGAACGATGCGGATCACGCCGTGGCCGCCACGGCACCCCGCTCGACGCGGCGCAGGCTCGGGGCCAGCGTCTTGAGATCGTGGCCGCTCGGATTCTGGAAGATGCGCAGATCGAACTCGGGCAGGATCGCATAGAGGTGATCGAAGATGTCCGACTGGATGCCTTCGTATTCCGCCCAGGCCGTCGTATTGGTGAAGGCGTAGATCTCGATCGGCAATCCGTCGGCGGCCGGCACCATCTGGCGCACGAGGATCGTCATGTCCTGGCGGATGCCGGGATGCCTCTGGAGATAGGTCTGCACATAGGCGCGGAAGACACCGATATTGGTCGACCTCCTGCGGTTCGCAGCGACATTGGCCCGTTCGCCGAGCTTGCTGTTCCAGGCGTCCAGTTCCACTCGCTTGTGCTCGATATAGGTCTCCAGCATGCCGAACTGGGCAAGCTTGGCGAAATCTGCCGGATCGAGGAAGCGGATGCTGGTCTGGTCGAGATGCAGCGAGCGCTTGATGCGGCGACCGCCTGATTCCTGCATGCCGCGCCAGTTCTTGAACGGGTCGGTGACCATGGTGCGGATCGGCAGCGTGGTGATCGTGTTGTCAAAGTTCTGAACCTTGACCGTGTGCAGGGCAATTTCGACCACCTCGCCATCGGCGTTCTGGTCCGGCATCTCGATCCAGTCGCCGACGCGGACCATATCCGAAGAGGATATCTGGATGCCGGCCACCAGCGAGAGCAGCGTGTCCTGGAACACGAGAATCAGGACGGCGGCCATCGCGCCAAGGCCGGAGAGCAGGATGATCGGCGACTTGTCGATCAGGGTCGCGATGATCAGCAGCGTCGCGATCACATAAACGGCGATCTTGACGACCTGGATGTAGCCCTTGATCGGCTTCAGCCGGTGCGCAGGGCGGCGATGATAGATCGTGTCGACGATGTTCAGCACCGCGCTGATGGCCATCGCCAACGACAGGATGATGAAGGCATTCGCCACGTTCTGGACGATCGTGACGATGCCCGCCGGCAGGTCGGGAATGAGCTTGATGCCCGCGTAGACGACGAAGGCCGGCATGATGTTGGCGAGGCGACCGATCGCGCCATGGCGGCGAAGCTGCTCGTCGCGGCCATACACGGTCAGGCCGATGAAGTGGTTGAAGAGCCGCAGCAGCAGCGCCTTGACGACGAAGTTGGCGAACAGGGCGGCGAGGACGAGAGCGAACAGGGCCAGCAGCGGGCTGAGCCAATGGTGTTCCGCGAGAATTCGATTGATGCTGTCCACCATTACTCCTCTGGAGATGTGAACGGCGCGCGGCCCCGGCTTTGGGGCTATCCGGAGCGGCGCTACGCCTGATGGGGGTATCCGCGCCCGATGGACGTGTCCCGCGCACCGAAGCGCAAGCGGGACGATACCGGAAATGGCGGAGAGCCGCCCGTTGAGGACTGGCCGCATCCGCGCGACGATAGGCTCTCACTTCGAGCGCCTTACGGGATCGGGCGCATCGTCGGGATGCGCCGAAACAAGGCGTGTAGGGTGCCTGCCGGAGCGGCCTGCGTCAATCCTCGTATCGGACGGGGTAGCTTTGGACAAAAAAAGCGGCCGATGCGCGAGGCATCGACCGCTTCTCATTCTTAAGGCTCTATCGCCGGTCCATCAGCCCTTGTAGGCGACGAACTCCTGCTCCTGGTCGCCCAGGCCCTGGATGCCGAGGCGAACCTTGTCGCCGGCCTTCAGGAAGCGCGGCGGCTTCATGCCCATGCCGACGCCCGGAGGGGTGCCGGTGGTGATGACGTCGCCCGGGTCGAGCTGCAGGAACTGGCTGATGTAGCTGACCAGGTGAGCAACGCCGAAGATCATGGTCTTGGTGTTGCCGGTCTGGACGCGCTCGCCGTTCAGGTCGAGATACATGTCGAGGTTCTGGACGTCGGCGACTTCGTCCGGCGTGACCAGGTAGGGGCCGAGCGGACCGAAGGTCGGCGAACCCTTGCCCTTCATCCACTGGCCGCCGCGCTCCGTCTGGAAGGCGCGCTCGGAGACATCGTGGCAGACGGCGTAGCCGGCGACGTAGTTGATCGCGTCCGCTTCCGAAACGTAGCTCGCGGTCTTGCCGATGACGATCGCCAGCTCGACTTCCCAGTCGGTCTTTTCCGAACCCTTGGGAATCGTGACGTTGTCGTTCGGGCCGACGATGCAGTTCGGGGCCTTGTTGAACAGGATCGGCTCGGCCGGAATCGGCATGTTGGTTTCATGCGCGTGGTCGACATAGTTCAGGCCGACGGCGATGAAGTTGCGCGTGCCGTTGACGACCGGGCCAAGGCGCGTGCCGGCGGGCACGACCGGCAGCGAAGCCGGATCGACCTTGGCGATCGCGTCGATTGCGCCGTTCTTGAGCGTCTCGGGGGTGATGTCGGAAACGACGCCCGAAAGATCGCGAATGGTGCCGTCCTTGGCGACAAGGCCCGGCTTCTCCGAGCCAGCGGCCCCGAAACGTACGAGTTTCATTGATAGTTCTCCGTGTTGGCGGGCGGATATTGGTCGAGGGGGCGCTGGCTTGCAAGAGCAGATGTCTGACGACTGGAGCAATGCAGCTTGGCCCACAGGGAACAACTGCGCGCCGACCTTCGCCTTGAGGCGAAATGTCAGCATTGTTGACCTATAATGGCGGCTGTGCCATGGATGAGGCCGGTCTCGGGAGGACCCCATGGAACATGTGCTGGCCGTTCTCGGCTTCACGGCGGTGATGGCTTTCACCCCGGGGCCGAACAACACGATGCTGATGGTCTCCGGCGCCAATTGGGGCGTTGTGCCGACCGTGCCGCATATTCTCGGCATCACGGTCGGGTTCCCGCTGATGGTGTTCGCCGTGGGCATGGGGCTCGGCGGCGTGTTCGAAACCTACCCCTTGCTGCACGAAGTCCTGAAATACGTCTCCTTCGCCTATCTGCTCTATCTGGCCTGGAAGCTGGCGCGGGCCGGCCGGCATGATTCCGACGGCACGAAGCAGGGCAGGCCGATGAGTTTCCTGTCCGCCGCGCTGTTCCAGTGGGTCAATCCCAAGGCATGGATCATGGCGGTCAGCGCGATGGCCCTGTTCGTGCCGGCCGGCAGCCCGATGCTGTCGGGTGTACTGCTGCTGGCCGGAGCTTCCGCCCTGATGTCGTTGCCCTCGGCGGCGGCATGGTGCCTGTTCGGCACGGCGATCTCGCGCTTCCTCGACAGCGATCGCCGTATCGTCATCTTCAACGCCCTGATGGCGCTGCTTCTCGTCCTTTCGACGCTGCCGACCCTCTTCTGAAAGACTGTCACAAATCTGTGGCGTGTGTCGGCTAAGCAATCGACACCGGTCTCTTGGATGAGGACGAATCAAGATCATGTCGAGCGGTGTCGCTCCCCGTCATCTCCGCACGTTGTTCCTGTCGGATATTCATCTCGGCACGCGCGGAAGTCAGGCTGAACTTCTGCTCGACTTCCTGAAATGGCATGACGCCGAGACGATCTATCTGGTCGGCGATATCGTCGATGGCTGGCGGCTGAAGAAGAGCTGGTATTGGCCACAGGCGCATAACGACGTTGTGCAGAAATTATTGCGCAAGGGCCGCAAGGGCGCGCGGCTGGTCTATATCCCCGGCAATCACGACGAATTCCTGCGCGATTATCTCGGTCTGCAGATGGGCGGCGTCGAACTCGCCGACCGCATCATCCACGAGACGGCGGACGGCAAGCGGCTGCTGGTGATGCATGGCGACCAGTTTGACGTGGTCGTGCGCCATGCCAAGTGGCTCGCCTTCCTTGGCGACCATGCCTACAACCTCGCCCTGGCGCTCAATACGGTCGTCGGCAAGGTGCGCCGCAAGCTCGGCTTCGAATACTGGTCGCTGTCCGCCTGGGCCAAGCTCAAGGTCAAGAACGCCGTTTCCTTCATCGGCGCCTTCGAGCAGGCGCTGCTGACCGAGGCGAAGCGGGTGGGCGCCGACGGCGTCGTCTGCGGCCACATCCATCACGCGACCATCCGCGAAGACCTCGGTATCCGCTACATCAACACCGGCGACTGGGTCGAGAGCTGCACGGCGATCGTCGAGCATCATGACGGACGGATCGAGATGATCAGCTGGGCCGATGTCGCCAGTCAGTATGCGGTCGAATTCGACGATGAACCGGAGATCGACAAGGTCGCCGCATGAGCCGGATCCTGATCGCGAGCGACGCCTGGCATCCACAGATCAACGGCGTCGTGCGAACGCTGGAGCGGTTGTCGCGCCATCTGCCGGAGTTCGGCGCCGAGGCGGTGATGCTGACGCCGGAAGGCTATCGCACGGTTCCATGCCCGACCTATCCCGAGATCCGGCTGACCATCGCCGCGCCGGGGGCGATCGGGCGGCGGCTCGACGAGGCAGCGCCCGACCATGTCCACATCGCCACCGAAGGTCCGATCGGCTACGCCGTGCGCCGCTGGTGCCGCAAGCGCGGCCGCATCTTCACGACGAGCTACCACACCCGCTTTCCCGAATATCTCGCCGCCCGGCTGCCGGTGCCGGTCGACTGGACCTACGCTGCGCTGCGAAACTTCCATAATTCCGGCGCCGGTTGCATGGTCGCGACGGCCTCGCTGCAGGATGAACTGGCTGGGCGCGGATTCACCCATCTGATGCGGTGGTCGCGCGGCGTCGACGCCGACTTGTTCGATCCGGCCCGCCGTCGCGAACTGGCGGACCTGCCGGGGCCGATCTTCCTCTATGTCGGGCGTGTCGCCGTCGAGAAGAATATCGGTGCGTTTCTCGATCTCGATCTGCCCGGGAGCAAGGTGGTGGTCGGCGATGGGCCGGCGCTGGAAACGCTGAAGCGCGCGCATCCGGACGTTTCGTTCCTCGGCGCCAGGGTCGGCGAGGCGCTGGCCGACGTCTACGCCGCGTCGGACTGCTTCGTGTTCCCGAGCCGCACCGACACGTTTGGCGTGGTGATGCTCGAGGCGCTGGCTTCGGGCCTGCCGGTGGCGGCATTCCCGGTCGCCGGCCCGCGCGATGTCGTCGGCGGCACGGGGGCGGGAGTGCTGGACGAGGACCTGCGCAGGGCGGCCCTGGCGGCGCTCGATATCCCGCGCGCGCATTGCCGGGCGGTGGCGCTGCGCCATTCCTGGCAGGCGGCGACGCGCCAGTTTCTCGAGAACGTGATCGCCGCGCAAAAAAGCTGCGCCGCGAGCGCTTTCGTGTAACCTCTGCCTATCCCCTTGGCCGTTGGCAGACTCATGACACCCACCATCGACGATATCCGCATGGCAGCGAAGCGCATCGCTGCGGAAGCCGTTCGCACGCCGCTTCTCTCGAGCACCGCCCTCGACGAGATAACCGGCGGCCGCGTCTATCTCAAATGCGAGAGCCTGCAGCGCACAGGCTCGTTCAAGTTTCGCGGCGCCTACAACGCCGTCGCCTCGCTGAGCGAGGCGGAACGGGCGCACGGCGTCGTGGCCTCGTCCTCCGGCAACCACGCCCAGGGCATCGCCGAGGCGGCGCGCCTGTTCGGCGTGCCGGCCACCATCGTCATGCCGCATGATGCGCCGTCCTCGAAGCGCGACGGCACCCGCCGGCGTGGCGCGTCCATCGTCGACTACAATCGCGCCACCGACGATCGCGATGCGCTGACGGCCTCGATCGTCGCCGAGACCGGCGCGGAACTGATCCATCCCTATAATGACGGCCGCGTGATCGCAGGGCAGGGCACGATCGGGCTCGAGATCGTCGAGGACCTGGCCCGGCGCGGCGAACAGGCCGATATCGTCATGGTGCCCTGCGGCGGCGGCGGCATGTCGGCGGGCATCAGCCTCGCCATCGCCGCCGAAAGCCCGGGCACGCAGGTCTATCTCGCGGAGCCCGAGGGTTTCGACGATTACGCCCGCTCGCTCGCCTCGGGCTCGGTCCAGCGCAACGCGCGCACCAATGGCTCGATCTGCGATGCGCTGATGGCGCGGCAACCGGGCGCGATCGGTTTTGCGATCAACCGGGCGACCGGCGCACATGCCGTGTCCATATCCGATGCGGAGGCACTGGCCGCCGTGGCGTTCGCCTTTCGCACGCTGAAGCTGGTGGTCGAACCCGGTGGCGCCGCCGCCCTCGCTGGCCTGCTCTCCGGGCGGATCGATGCCCGTGGCAAGACGGTTGCGATCCTGCTTTCCGGCGGCAATATCGATCCGGATGTTCTGGAGCGCGCGCTCGCCGCATGATACCGGCAGGCTCCCGGCCCGCCGGGAGCTCCGACTCACGGGTGCTCCTCTCGCCGCGCCCTTCTTCTTCTGCCGCGACACATTCCCGGCTCTCAGGTCAGCAGACATACATGGTTGCCGCGCCGCGCCATTTTGGCTCTCGCATATCGCTCTTCTACGCCGGCTTCTTCGTCGTTGGCGGATTGATGACGCCCTTCTTCCCGGTCTGGCTGCATCTGCGCGGGCTGACGCCGGAACAGATCGGCGTGTGCCTGGCGCTGCCGCTGGCCGCGCGCCTGCTGTTCATGCCGCTCGGCAGCGCCTTTGCCGACCGCGCGCCGAACAGGCGGTTTGCCGTCATCATCTTCGCAGTGCTCGGGCTGCTCTTCTTCATCCCGGCCACGATGATGGGCGGCTACTGGCCGATCCTTGTCCTCACCGGCCTGGCGACGGCGACGCTCGGCCTGGCCATGCCGGCGATCGACGCGCTGGCCTTGACCGGCGTGCGCCGTTTCGGGCTCGACTATGGCAACATGCGTGTCTGGGGCTCGATCAGCTTCATTGTGGTGAGCCTGCTAGGCGGCGTGGTGTTCGGCCATTTCGGCGCTGCCGTGCTCTCTCCGTTGCTGATCGGCAGCTATGTCGTCGCGGCCTTGTCGGCCTTCCTGCTGCCCGTTACGCCGCCTGAAATCCGCGCTGCCGATGATGCCGCGAAGCCCGAGACCGTCTCGGCGCGCTCGATCCTGACCAGCCGGAGCGTTCTGGTCGTCATCGGCTCGTCCGCCATCATCACGGCGACTCACGCCGTCTTCTACAGCTTCGGCACCATCCAGTGGGAGAAGCTCGGTTTCAGCGGCGCCGAGATCGGCCTGCTCTGGTCCTCCGGCGTCGTCGCGGAGATCGGCATGTTCGCGATCTCGGGCCGGGCGTTGCAGAAGATGGCGCCCGAGCGGCTGATCATGCTCGGCGCCATCGCGGCGATCGTGCGGTGGTCGCTGTTTCCGCTGGCGACCGGGCTCTGGTTCTCGCTCGCCCTGCAGATGCTGCACGCCCTGACCTTCGCGGCGGTCTATGCCGGCATGCAGCGGGCGATCGCCCGCGACGTCCCGGAGGAAATGACAGCCTCGGCGCAGGGGATCTGGCAAACGACGTCCGGCCTCGGACTGGCTCTGGCAACCCTGCTGGCGGGGCCGCTCTACGGCCATTTCGGCGCGGCGGCGTTTCCGGTGATGGCGATTGGCGGCGTGATCGCCGTGATCGTGCTGATGCTGCCCAAGGCTCGGCGGATCAGCCCCACAAAGCCGGGGGCGGCGGCCTGACCAGGCTTCCCTCGTAGACCAGACCCGGCGATCGGTCGCGGGCTAGCAGCAGCGGTCCATCGAGGTCGACGAAGGCCGCGTCCTGCGCCAGAAGCACCGCCGGCGCCATGGCGAGCGAGGTGCCGACCATGCATCCGACCATCAGCGCGAAACCCTGCGCTTCGGCGGCGGCACGGAGCCGCAGCGCCTCGGTCAGGCCGCCCGTCTTGTCCAACTTGATGTTGATTGCGTCATAGCGACCGACCAGATGGCCGAGATCGCCGGCGACATGCAGGCTCTCGTCGGCGCACACCGCGACCGGCCGGTCGGCACGCTCCAGCCAATCGTCCTGGCCGGCCGGAAGCGGCTGTTCGATCAATTCGACGCCGGCCTCGACGCAGGCGCGCATGTTGGCGTCGAAGTTCCGTTCCGACCATGCTTCGTTGGCGTCGACGATGATCCGGCTCGCGGGAGCGCCCCGCCGCACGGCGGCGATCCGTTCGCGGTCGCCATCGCCGCCGAGCTTCACCTTGAGCAGAGGGCGATGGGCGGCGACACGCGCGGCCTGCTCCATGCTCTCCGGCGTGCCGAGGCTCAGCGTATAGGCCGTCACGAGCGCCTTCGGCGCGGAGAGACCGAGCCTTTCGGCGACGGGCACGCCGCTCTGCTTGGCTTCGAGATCCCAGAGCGCGCAATCGAGCGCGTTGCGGGCCGCGCCCGGCGGCGTGGCTGCGCGCAACGCCTCCCGGTCCGGCTGGGCCGCGTATGTCGCCAGCGCTTCTCGAAGGGTCGCCGCGACGCCTTCGACCGTCTCGCCATAGCGGACATAGGGGACGCATTCGCCGCGTCCGCTCGCGCCGCCGTCGCGGAGCGTGACCACCACGACATGCGCTTCGGTGCGCGCGCCACGCGAGATGACGAAGCTGCCGGCGATCGGCCAGCTTTCGACC
Organism: Kaistia defluvii; assembly: GCF_026343955.1. Lineage (GTDB taxonomy): Bacteria > Pseudomonadota > Alphaproteobacteria > Rhizobiales > Kaistiaceae > Kaistia > Kaistia defluvii. The sequence goes on along the minus strand of NZ_JAPKNI010000005.1, from coordinate 164,897 downwards.
TCGACGGAAAAGGAGAACGTCATGGGCGACGGAAGTCCTGCTCGAGGCGGTCGACGATGGGCTGGACGCCGGTGCGGATCGGGTCGACGGCCGGAATACCATGTTCCATCGCGGCCGCATCCAGCGTCGCGCGCGCCGCCGCGTCGTCGAGCGCCTGGGTATTGATGGCGATGCCGACGCAGCGGATCGCCGGGTTGGTCAGCCGGCCACAGGCGACCGTGAGGTCAATGACCTCCTGGATCGAGGGCAGGGGATGCGCCACGCCGCGCATGGTTCTGCGCGTCGGCTCATGGCAGACGACGAAGGCGTCCGGCTGCGCCCCGTGCAGCAGGCCGAGCGTCACGCCGGCGAAGGAGGGGTGGAACAGCGAACCCTGCCCCTCGATCAGGTCCCAATGGCCGGCATCCGTCTCCGGCGAGAGCCATTCGACCGCGCCGGAGATGAAGTCGGCGACGACGGCATCGATCGCGACGCCGCGGCCGGAGATGAATACGCCGGTCTGGCCCGTCGCCCGGAAATCGGCATTCATGCCGGCGGCGCGCATGCCGCGTTCCAGGGCGAGCGCGGTGTATTTCTTGCCGACAGAGCAATCCGTGCCGACTGTCAGCAGGCGCCGGCCGCCGCGCTTCGCGCCCTTGCCGGTGGCGAAGGTCTGCGTCGAATGGCGCACGTCGTGCAACTGGCTTCCCGACCGTTCGGCGGCGGCGCGGATCGCGTCGACGTCGCGAAGGCGGCTGTGCAGGCCGGTCGCGACGTCCAGCCCGGCATCGAGCGCCTCGACGATCGAGGCGACCCAATGATCGGGCAGGACGCCACCGGCATTGACCGCGCCGACGATCATCGTGCGGACCCCGGCGGCCCGTGCCTCGGCGATCGTCATGTCGGGAATCTTCGCGTCGGCGCGGCAGCCGGCGAGTCGCAGCTGGCCCTTGCACCATTCCGGCCGCCAATCGACGATCCCGAGCGCGGTTTTGGCCGCCAGGGCGTCAGGAACGTCACCCAAAAACAACAGGTAGGGTGTTGCGATCTCCATCCCGACATCCTTTCCTGCCAAGGGCTTGCCCTGGCTTCCGTGCTCATGCGATCACCATTCAGTGACGGGAGCTTAGGAGGCACCCGGCGGCGCCACAAGGTCGCTCTGATCTCCATCCCGAATGCAGGCTTCGAACGCGGAGCGGTCGTGGCAGCGGCAATAGCGGCGCAACTGGATTACTCGGATGTCGATGGGCAGGCTCGGTTGCGGGCGGTTGGCTCGTGGACGGTGCGCACCGTGGGCACTCTCGAATCATCCATCGACAAAGCGATTACCGATATCTCCGGCGCGACGGTCATCGATCTCGCCGGCATCGACCACATCGACACAGCCGGGGCATGGCTGCTCACGCGTCTCCAGCGCGGCTTGAGCGCCAAGCAGAGCACGGTCTCCATGGAGGGCGCCTCCGAGAACGCCCAGCGGTTGCTGGATGCGCTCAGCCCGACCGAGCGGGAGATCCCGCCTCCGCCGCCGCAGATTGGCGTCGCGCACGAAATGGTCGAAGCCGTCGGCCGCACCATGTATTTCTCCTGGCAGGATTTCCTGTCCGGTCTCAACATCCTCGGTGGCGTCACCCGCGGTTTCGTGCGGGCCGTGCGCCATCCCGCGCGGTTTCGCGTCACGTCGATCGTCTTCCATATCGACCGGACCGGGCTGCGGGCCGTGCCGATCATCACCCTGATGTCACTCCTGATCGGCGCGATCATCGCGCAGCAGAGCGCCTTCCAGCTGCGGGCGTTCGGCGCGGAGATCTTCTCGGTCGACCTGGTCGCCATCCTCGTGCTGCGGGAGATCGGTGTCCTGCTGACGGCGATCATGATTGCCGGCCGCTCCGGCAGCGCGATCACGGCCGAAATCGGCTCGATGAAGATGCGCGAGGAGATCGATGCGCTCAGCGTCATCGGCGTCGATCCCGTCGAGGTCCTGATCATGCCGCGGATCATCGCGCTGATCGTCGCTCTGCCGATGCTCGTCTTCCTGGCCGATATGGCGGCGCTTGTCGGCGGTGGCCTGGTCAGTTGGGTCTATATCGGCATCACGCCCGCGGCGTTCATTGACCGCGTTCGCGACGCGGTGGCGCTCAACACGCTCTTCGTCGGCCTGATCAAGGCGCCTTTCATGGCCCTGATCGTCGGTATCATCGCGGCGTCCGAGGGCTTGAGCGTGCGCGGCAGCGCGGCTTCGCTCGGCCAGCACACGACCGCATCGGTCGTGAAGGCGATCTTCATGGTGATCGTCGTCGACGGTCTCTTCGCCCTCTATTTCGCCGCGGTGAACTACTGATCATGGCTGAAACATTGACGGGCCATGGCAGGGAGAAGGAAGTCGTCATCCGGGGGCGGGGCATCACCGTCGGCTTCGGCGACCGGCTGATCCTGGAAAATCTCGACATCGATGTCTATCGCGGGGAGATCCTGGGCGTCGTCGGCGCATCGGGCACCGGCAAGTCGGTTCTGCTGCGCACGATCCTCGGGCTGCAGCCCAAGCGCGCGGGCTCGGTCGAGATCCTCGGCACGCCCTATGACGATGCCGATCCCGAAACGCGCGCCTCGATCGACCGGCGTCTCGGCGTGCTGTTCCAGCAGGGGGCGCTGTTCTCCTCGCTCACGGTGTTGCAGAACGTCGAATTCCCGATGCGGGAGCATCTTCATCTTTCGCAGCGCCTGATGGACGAGCTGGCGCGCGTGAAGATCGACCTCGTCGGCCTCGCGCCGGAGGCGGCGGATCGCCTGCCGGCGGAGCTTTCCGGCGGCATGATCAAGCGCGCCAGCCTGGCGCGGGCGCTGGCGATGGATCCGGCCATCGTGTTCCTGGACGAACCGACCTCGGGTCTCGACCCGATCGGCGCCGCCGAGTTCGATGAACTGATCGCCACCCTGCGCGATACTTTGGGGCTGACGGTGTTCATGGTAACCCATGACCTCGACAGCCTGCACACGGTCTGTGACCGAATCGCGGTGTTGGGCCAACGTCATGTGCTGGTCGAGGGAACCATGCAGGATATGCTGGATTTCGACGATCCCTGGGTACAGAAATATTTCCGGGGCGTGCGTGCACGTCGCGTGGAGAACGAAGCTTAATGGAAACGCGCGCCAACTATGCAACGATCGGACTGTTCACGCTGGGCGTGATCGTTGCGTGCTTCGTCTTCATCTACTGGCTTGCACGCTATGACGAAAGCGGCATCCGCAAGCCGCTGCGCATCCTCATTCCCGGGTCCGTGGCCGGCCTTGCTCCTGGAAGTCAGGTTCTCTTCAACGGCATCAAGGTCGGCGAAGTGAACACGCTCCGGATCAACCCGGAAGATCCGAACCAGGTCGAGGCGATGGTCTCCGTCGACCCGAACCAGCCGATCAAGTCCGATACCAAGGCGTCGCTCGGCATCCAGGGCCTGACCGGCATCGCCTATATCGAGCTCAAGGGCGGCACGGGCACGCTTCCCAATCTGCTGGACCAGCAGGGAATTCCGACGCTGAGCGCGCAGGGGTCTGGGCTGCAGGACCTGATTGCCAGCGCCCAGGAGCTGGTCGCCAAGGTCAACACGGCCGTCGATCGCGTGAACGGCTTCATCGACACCTCCGAGCCGGCGCTGACGACCTCGGTCAAGAATATCCAGACCTTCACCGACGCGCTGGCGGCGAATTCGGAAGGCGTGAAGGAATTCATGAACAATTTCGGCGACCTGTCGAAGCGCGTCGGCTCGCTGTCGGAAAGCCTGAGCGGTGTCGTCGCCAAGGCCGACAAGATCATCTCGGCGATCGATCCGACCAAGGTCGCCGATACGCTCGGCAACATAGACAAGGTGACCGCGAGGCTCTCCGCCTCGGCCGACAACATTCCCGAGATCGTCGCCAACGTGAAGCAGATCTCCGAGCAGCTGGAGAAGGCGCTGGATGGCGCCCAGCAGATCATCGGAGCCATCCAGGTCGAGACCGTCAAGAGCACGATCAACGACATCGCCACCGTTGCGCGGCGCGTGCAGACCGCCACGGTCGACGTGAACAAGATCGTCGCGGATGCCGGAAAGACGGTTGCCGACGCCAAGGACTTCGTCGCCAACATCAAGACCAAGCAGCCCGACATCGACGTGATCGTCGACAATACGCGCGACATGGTGCAGAAGCTGAACGCCGCCTCGACCCGTATCGACGGCATCCTCGGCAAGGTCCAGGATCTCGTGACCGACCCGAACGGCAAGAACTTCTTCGCCGAGGCCACGGCCGCCGCCGCCTCGATCCGCAAGGTCGCGGAAGCCTTTTCCGGCAAGGCGGCCCAGATCGCCGACAACCTCGCGAACTTCTCCGGGCCAGGCCTTCGCAATGTCGACGGGCTGGTGGATCAGCTTCGCCGCACGACGACCCGCTTCGACTCGACGCTCAACTCGATCCAGAGCAATCCGCAGCGACTGATTTTCGGAAACCCGGGCGTACAGGACTACAATCGCAAATGACTGGGGTACGGCAAGCCATGCGTTCTGTGCGTCTATCCCTGCCTGCAGGGACGGTTTCGATGCTCCTCGCCGCCACGCTGCTTTCGGGCTGCGTCGGCAAGCTGCTGACCGCGCCGCCACCCGCCACCTATGACCTGGCCGGCGTCGAATCGGCGCCCTCCGTCAAGCGCCGCACCTCGGCGCAGGTCCTGGTGCCGGAGCCCTTCGCGCTGCAGACGCTGGCCAGCCAGCGCATCGTCGTCACGCGCGGCCCGCTCGTTGCCTATTATCCGAACGCCCAGTATCCGGACACGCTGCCGCGCTTGGTGCAGAGCCGGGTGATCCAGGCTTTCGAGAAATCGAAGGGCGTCCGCGCCATCGGCAGGCCGGGCGAGGGGCTGTCGATCGACTACCAGTTGCTCACCAACATCCGCACCTTCGCCTTCGACGTGACCCCTTCGGGCCGCTTCGCCGAGATCGAGATCTTCGCCCAGATCATGAACGATCGCACCGGCAAGGTCGTCGAGGCGAAGCTGTTCAAGGCCTCGGTGCCGGTCGCCGAAGATACGGCGCCAGCCGCCGTGACCGGTCTCAATGCGGCCCTCGATCAGGTGCTCGTCGACATGGTCGCCTGGGCGGTCCCGCGCCTCTAGGGCCGATCGGGCGTCACGGAGACCTTCGCGCCACCCGTTTGCCGCAAGCGGGCGAGGGATTCGTCCGATCGTGGCCGGTTGGCGGCGGTGACGATGCAGGCTGACGGACGAAGGCCGCGCGCCGCCAGAGGGGATGGTTCTCTCCCTCAAACGATCGCGGGTGCGCCTCGGGCGGCGCGTCAGAGCGCCGGCCTTGGCCGGCACCTCGAAACCAGCTTCGAAAAGTCTGGATACAAAAAAGCCGCCGCGCGGCTGGCGCGGGCGGCGGGCTGTTCGTCGGCCGGGTGACGGGCGTCCTGCGCCGATCGCCACCGCCATGCCGCCGTCCGCCCGGCGGCATGGATGGATGCCGCCTGGCGGCATCCGGATGGATCAGGACGAGGACGGCAGGCGGACCGGGCGCAGCAGGAACTGCGGCACGTGATCGCCGAGACCGATCACCTTGTCGTCCGGCTCGTTCCGGTCGCGGCGATCATGACGGGGACGATCGCGCTGATCCCGTTGATCGCGGTCGCGGCGCGGCGATTCCGGCTGCTGGCGAACCGCTTCCTGCTGGCGCGGTGCCTCCGGCTGGCGGGGGGCTGCGTCGGGCTGGCGCGGGGCGGGCTGGCGGCGCGGTGCCTCGGGCTCCGCCTTCTGCGGCGCGGCCTCGGGGGCTGCGGCTTCGGCGGCGACCGGCTGGGCCTCTGTCGCTTCCTCGGCCGATTTCTCGACCTGGCGGGCGACGCTCGAACGCGATGCGCGCGGCTTGCGCTCGCGCTCGCCGCTGCGCGGCTCGTCGCTCTTGCTGCGGCCACGGCCGCGTGCCGGGGCGGGTGCCGCTGCTTCGTCCGTCGTCACCGGCTCGCCGATCCACTCGACGCCATCGCCGGTCAGCTTGTCGATCGCGGACAGATATTTCTGGTCCGACGGGGCGACGAGCGTGATGGCGGTGCCCGAACGTCCGGCGCGGCCGGTACGGCCGATGCGGTGGACATAGTCGTCCGCATGGGTCGGGATATCGAAATTGAACACGTGGCTGACATCGGGGATGTCGAGGCCGCGCGCCGCGACGTCGCTGGCGACCAGCAGCGTCAGGCGGTTGTTCTTGAACGCGTCCAGCGTCGCCATGCGGGCGCGCTGATCCATGTCGCCATGCAGCGCGCCGACCGAGAAGCCATGCTTCTCCAGCGAGCGGGCAAGGACGGCGACGTCGCGCTTGCGATTGCAGAAGATGATCGCGTTCTTCAGGTCGACCGCGTTGCGGATCAATTCGCGCAGCGTCTCGCGCTTGTCGAAGGCTTCGCGGCCGGTATGCACGAAAAGCTGCTTCACCGTCTTCGCGGTGGTCGCCGGCTTGGCGACCTCGATGCGGATCGGGTTGGACAGGAACGTGTCGGCGAGGCGCTGGATTTCCGCCGGCATGGTTGCCGAGAAGAACAGCGTCTGGCGCGTGAAGGGGATCAGCTTGGCGATGCGCTCGATATCGGGGATGAAGCCCATGTCGAGCATGCGATCGGCCTCGTCGATGACGAGGATCTCGACGCCGGTCATCAGAAGCTTGCCGCGCTCGCAATGGTCGAGCAGGCGGCCCGGCGTGGCGATCAGGACGTCGACGCCGCGATCGAGCTTCTTTTCCTGCTCGTTGAACGACACGCCGCCGATCAGTAGGGCGACGTTCAGCTTGTGGTTCTGGCCATAATTGTTGAAGTTTTCCTCGACCTGCGCTGCCAGTTCGCGGGTCGGTTCGAGGATCAGCGTGCGGGGCATGCGCGCACGAGCGCGGCCCTGCTCCAGCAGCGTGATCATCGGAAGCGTGAAAGATGCTGTCTTGCCGGTGCCGGTCTGGGCGATTCCCAGAACGTCACGCCGTGCCAGAACATGCGGGATGGCCTCTGCCTGGATCGGCGTCGGCGTGGTGTATCCGCTTGCCTCAACGGCAGCCAACACTTTCGGGCTCAGTCCGAGCGTAGAGAAGGTCATGTTTTGAAAAGGGGCCCAAAGCCCGATGGGACGGCAAACAGGCGCATCGCCATCGATGAAAGATGCACGCAAATACGAGATTTTGCGTGGTCTTGTCAATTGTTTCGCGAAGAGTGGCTGAATCCTGCCGCTTCTGGAGGCCGAATTCTAGTTGCTGGCCGGCCCGAAACGATAGCTCTCGTCGTCGCCGATGAAGAGTTCATAGCTCTCCTTGGCGCCGCCGGCCGCCGGATCGACCAGCTCCAGGAAGACGCTGAGGCCGTCCGCGTCCGCCTCGACGACGAAATCGCCGATGTTGCGCTTCAGCTCGACCATCTCCTTGATGTCGACATTGCGGGACAGCGTCATCGCGCCGTCCGCGCCGCGCTCGAGCCACTGGACAAACAGGCGCGCCATGGGCTCGGGCCCGCTGCGGTCGATGACGATGCGGTAGATTCCCTTGTGGCCGTCCTTCTCCCAGGCGCCGACAGTGCGGACATCCTGGATCGAGGGCGCCAGGGCAGCGACGCTGTCCGCGACGGGATCGGCATGGAGCGGGGCGGCGGCGGCCGCGGTGAGGATGCAGGCGGCGAGAAGCGTGCGAACGGTCATCGGTGAACCTCCGTGGAGCGCGGGGCCGCTGGCGCGGAGCCGCTTGGCGTCGACCGCGTCCATGGGCCGACCAGTATTCTGGGCGGATTTCCGCTCAGATATCGAGTTCCTTCACGAACACCGCCCGCTCCTGGATGAAGCGGAAGCGTTCTTCGGGCCGGTTGCCCATCAGCTGCTCGACGACGTCCTGGGTAACGGAAATGTCGCCGTCCGTGATGCCGACCCGAAGCAGGGTGCGCTTCGACGGCTCCATGGTCGTTTCCTTGAGCTGGGCCGGCAGCATCTCGCCGAGGCCCTTGAACCGGCCGATCTCGACCTTGCCCTTGCCCTTGAATTCGGTGCGGAGCAGCTCATCCTTGTGATCGTCGTCGCGCGCATAGAGCGTCTTGCCGCCCTGGCTGATGCGGTAGAGCGGCGGCACGGCGAGGTAGAGATGGCCCTTGTCGATCATCTCCGGCATCTCGCGATAGAAGAAGGTGATCAGCAGCGAGGCGATATGGGCGCCGTCGACGTCGGCATCGGTCATGATGATGACCTTGTCGTAGCGAAGGTCGTCGTCGCGATAATGGTTGCGCGCGCCGACGCCCAGCGCCTGCATCAGGTCGGCGAGCTGCTGGTTCTGCGCCAGCTTCTCCCGCCCGGCATTGGCGACGTTGAGGATCTTGCCGCGCAGCGGCAGCACGGCCTGGCTGGCGCGGTTGCGCGCCTGCTTGGCGGAGCCGCCTGCCGAGTCGCCCTCGACGATGAAGATCTCGCTGCCCTGGGCCGCCGTCTGGCTGCAATCGGCCAGCTTGCCCGGCAGGCGCAGCTTGCGCACCGCCGTCTTGCGGTTGACTTCCTTTTCCTGCCGGCGGCGCAGGCGCTCCTCGGCGCGCTCGATCACCCAGTCGAGCAGGCGCGAGGCCTCCTGCGGCGCGGCGGTCAGCCAATGGTCGAACGGGTCGCCGATCGCCTTCTCGACGATGCGGGTCGCCTCGGCCGTCGAGAGCTTGTCCTTGGTCTGGCCGACAAATTCCGGCTCGCGCACGAAGACCGACAGCATCGCCGCACAGGACGTCATCACGTCCTCGGCGGTGATGGCGGAGGCGCGCTTGTTGCCGGAGAGGTCGGCATAGGATTTGAGGCCACGCAGCAGGGCCATGCGCAGGCCCTGTTCATGCGTGCCGCCCTCGGCCGTTGGGATGGTGTTGCAATAGGAGCGGACGAAGCCGTCGCCCGGATACCAGGCGATCGCCCATTCCGCCGCGCCATGGCCGCTGGCCTTGTCGGTGCGGCCGGCGAAGATCTGGCTGGTCACCATCTTCTCGTTGCCGAGTTCGGCGGCCAGGAAGTCCTTGAGACCCGCCGGAAAGTGGAACACGGCCGTCGTCGGCGTCGCGGCGTCGGGCTTGATCAGCTCCGGCGCGCAGGTCCAGCGGATCTCGACGCCGCCGAACAGATAGGCCTTGGACCGGGTCATGGCGAACAGGCGCTCGGGTCGGAAATGCGCCCCGACGCCGAAGATCTGCTCGTCCGGCTTGAAGCGCGTCCTGGTGCCGCGACGGTTGTGGACCTCGCCGACGGCCTCGAGCTTCGAGGTCGCGTGACCGCGCGAGAAGGTCTGGCGATACAGGCGCTTGCCGCGCGCGACCTCTACCTCGAGAATTTCGGACAATGCGTTGACGACCGAGATGCCGACGCCGTGCAGGCCGCCGGAGGTCTCGTAAACCTTGGAATCGAACTTTCCGCCCGAATGCAGCGTCGTCATGATGACTTCGAGCGCCGACTTGTCCTTGAACTTCGGATGCGGGTCGATCGGGATGCCGCGTCCATTGTCGGTGACGGTGACGCTGCCATCGGCGGAGAGCTCGACATCGATGAAGGTCGCATGGCCGGCGACGGCCTCGTCCATCGAGTTGTCGATTACCTCGGCGAAGAGGTGGTGCAGGGCCTTCTCGTCGGTACCGCCGATATACATGCCGGGGCGGCGCCGCACCGGCTCCAGCCCTTCGAGGACTTCGATGTCGGCGGCCGAATAGCTCGCCTCCGCGCTCGGCGTTGGCGATGCCGACCGCCTCGGGGCGGCGGGTGCCTCGCGCAGGGCGGTTTCGGGCTTGATCACGCGTGCGGTCGCACCGGATCCGAAAAGGTCGTCGATCTCTGCCATGGTCATCCGTAACTGTGTGGCCGTTGCAATGGCGTGGTCGATGCGGCGAATCAAGACGGAATTTTGCCACGCCCGGGGCTAGGATGCGAGTGTGTTCCTTGTTTGTTCGATTTGGCGCCCTTTGTGCCGCGACGTCTGCGTGGCCAGCATGCCGATACCCGTTTGGCGAGTCCGGCAACCGGATCCACGATTCCATGTTGCGGGTGAGCAACAGTGCATTCGCAACTCGTCGCGTGTCGGTGCTGGCCGCCCCAATTGCCGCCTTTCAGCCATAAAGTGGAACGACCGTCCTCCTCATCCGGGGGCGGATAGGACAAACCTTGCGTATTGTCGGTACAAATTCTCGTTGGTCTTCAGGGGTACACGTAGCTGTGATGGCGCGAACAGTAGAACGCAGCTTCAACGGCCTCGGAATCGCCCGAAACCAATCCCATATTTGGGAAAATCCAAATCGCTGCGTCTTCGCGGCTCAAGGCGGGAACTTCGCTCCTGCGACCCTGGCGGCCCTTTGGCCGATGGCGGGCGCGAGCGTCAGGAATGGTGTGGCGTGCTATGCGAATCTGTAACGCGGTTGGCGGCGTCGCCCTTTTGGGGATGAGTGTGCTTGCGGGTCTCGGGGCGTGCTCCGGTCAGGCCTGGGCGCTCGATGCCCGGACGCTCGATCGCAACGCGACGCCGGTCGAGGCCTTCCGCTTCGGTTTCAATGCCTACAAGCAGGGCGACAAGACCACGGCCGTCGAAGCGCTGACCTTTGCCGCCGACAAGGGCCATGCGGTCGCCCAGTGGAAGCTGGGGCGCATGTATGCCGAGGGCGATGGTCTCACCAAGGACGATATGAAGGCGTTCGAGCTGTTCAGCGAGATCGCCGACGCCCATGCCGACGACAATCCGGATGCGCCTTCGGCGCGCTTCGTCTCGAATGCTTTCGTCGCGCTCGGGTCCTATTACCGCGACGGGATTCCCAACAGCACCGTGCAGCCCGATTTCAGCCGCGCCCGGCAGATGTTTTCCTACGCCGCGTCCTATTTCGGTGACTCGGACGCCCAGCTCAATCTGGCGCGCATGTATTATGAGGGCGAGGGCGGCGAGCGCGACCCGCGCCAGGCCGCTCGCTGGGCGAAGCTGGCGGCCGACAAGGGAAATGTCGGCGCCCAGGCGCTGCTCGGCCATATGCTGTTCGAGGGCGATGGCGTGAAGCGCCAGCCGGTCGTCGGACTGATGTTCCTGACGATCGCGCGGGATCGTTCCGGCACTGGCGATCCCTGGATCATGAAGCTGCAGGAACAGGCTTTCTCGGTTGCGACCGAAACCGAGCGTCGTACGGCTCTCGCCATGGCCGATGACTGGATCGGCAAGAATCCGCAGACCGTTCAGTAGCGCCTCTCCGCGCTGACATTCGCGCAACACACGCTATCTCCCTGATCGCCCCGGCAAGCTTGCCGGGGATGAAGCCGCCGGATTGCTTGCGGGATGACCGCGAATGCGGTCAGGATTGCTTCCTGCAATCGTCTTTCGACCGGAGCGCCCCGAGGGCGAACCACCTGGACGGCGGGGAGGGAGAAGACATGAAGAGCAGCTCGGTTCAACGGGCCTGGTCAGGCTGGTTGTCTGGGTTGCGTCATGGAAACTGGCGCCGGTTGCCGGCCGCGAGGGTGCCATGAGCGCCCTTCGTCTTTCCCTCGTTCCCGGCCTGGTTCTGGTCACGCTCCTCACCGTCTGGGCCCTTGTCAGCACCGTGGGGGAGGTTCAGACCGATATCGGCGCCCGCGTCGACAATCAGCTGGCTCTCGACGGCCAGCCCTGGGCGTCGGCCAAGATCAGGGGGCGAACCGTCACGGTGATGGGCACGTCGCCAACCCTGCTGGCACAGCGCCTCGCGGTCGAATCGGCGGGACGGGTCTGGGGTGTCGGCCGCGTCATCGACGGAAGCGGCGTCATCCCGTTTCAGCCTTCCTACACCTGGTCGGCATCGCGCGACGGCGACCACGTCCGGATCCTGGGCTTTGTCCCGTCCGAGGAAGCGAGGCTGGCGGTGATGGCCGCGGCCAGCCGCGAAATGCCCGATCTCACGATCGAGAACAATCTGGCGCTCGCGCGGGGGCAGCCGGTCGGGTTCCTCGTCCTGACGGATTTCGCGCTGAAGCGCCTGGCGGAACTGGCGAAGGGCCATGTCGCGCTGACGGGGGCCAGCCTGACCATTGACGGAACCGCCATCGACGAGACGCGCTTCGCCTCGGCCGCCCGCGCGATCTCCTCGACCGTTCCGGGCGGCGGGCAGTTGCGCAATGTCCGTGTCCTGCCGCCCCTGAGCAAGGCCTTCACCTGGACCGTCACCTATGACGGCAAGTCCATCGAGCAGACCGGCTATGTGCCTTCGGTCGCAGTGCGGCGCGATATCGCGGATGCGCTCGCCGTGGCGCTCCCCGGGGTTCCCATGGTCGATGCGACGCAGCTCGCCTCGGGCGGGCCGGAAGGCTTCTCCTTCGCGGCCGTCTTCGCGGCCTATCAGTTGGCGCGATTGAGTTCCGGCACGCTCTCCATCGACGGATCGCTGCTCTCGATCGAGGGCAAGGCCAAGACCGTTGCCGATTACGAGATGGCGCTGGCCGAGGTCGAGGCGCGCCGCAGCCGGCGTGCCATCGGCGTCGGCATCGGCTCGATCGACCTGCTGCCGGCGCGGGTGGATCCCTATGTCTGGCGCGCCGATCGCGCCGGCGACAGCATCGTCCTGACGGGCTATGTGCCGTCCGTGGAGGCGCATGACGAGATCCTCGGCACGGCGGCGCGGCTGTTTCCCGATCTGAGCGTGACCGACCATGTGCGCGTGGCCGATGGCGATCCGAAGATGGACTGGATCGGCGCCCTCAAATACGCGCTGGAGCAGCTTGCCTCGTTGAGCAAGGGCTCCGTCTCCCTGACGGGCCGCCAGTACGACATCGTCGGCGAGGCGGTGTCGACCACGGCCTATTCGAGCCTGACCGAAGCGCTGAAGAAGACGCTGCCGGCCAGCATGGAACTGCGCCGATCGGCGGTTTCGCCGGGCGCCGTCTCGCCCTTCGTCTTCGCAGCCGCCCGCGCGCCGGAGACCTTGATGCTGAGCGGCTATGTGCCGACGGACGAGGTGGTGCAGAAGATCATCGCGTCGGCGCGCCCGAAATTCGGGCCGGACCGGATCGAACTGCGCCTGCTGCTCGCGGGGGGCGCGCCGGATGACTTCGTCGACGTCGTCGATGTCGGTTTGCAGGCGATCAGCCGATTGCAGGGCGGCCGTTTCGATCTCGTCGACAACAAGCTCTCGCTGTCCGGCATCGCGGTGTCCGAGGGCGCGCGCGGCGATATCGAGTCGACGGTGAAGGCCACCCTGCCGGAAGGCTTCGATCTCGCGCCGTCGCTGATGGTGGCGGTCGGTGGCGACCCGCTGTCCGGTCCGGAGTGCCAGGTGGCGCTGCGGGCGGAGAGTGACCGCGAGAAGGTTCAGTTCGACGGCGCGACCGCGCGCATACTGCCCAGCAGCTTCGGACTGCTCGACCGGATCGCCGCGGTGATCCAGCGCTGCCCGATTGCAACGGTCGAGATCGGGGCGCACACCGATTCGTCCGGCGGCACGCGCAAGAACCAGGCGCTCAGCGTCGAGCGGGCCAACGCTGTCGTCAACCATCTGGTGGCGGATGGCGTCCGGCGCGAGCGGCTCAATCCTGTCGGCTATGGCGGCAGCCGGCCGATTGCCTCCAACTCCAAGGCTTCCGGGCGTGCGCAGAACCGCAGGATCGAATTTGGCATTGTCGGGCAATAGGGAGCGGAGATGGCCTACGTGATCGTGCACTATCTGCCCTTCATGATCGCCGCCGGGGCGCTGGGTGTCCTGGTTGGCTGGTGGGCGACGGGATCGCGGCGGCGCCAGATCGTCGATCCTTCCGGGGATGGGGGCGCCGCGTGATCCTTCATGCCGCCGAAGTCTGGGTCTCGCTTGCGGTATGCTTCGCGCTGGGCGCGCTGCTCGGCTCGATCCTGCAGCGCGCCATCGCGATGACGGCGCTTGGCAGGCCGCAGGCAACGCTCATTCGCGGGATCGATCGGGTGATCCGCTGGTTGGATCGGCGAATTCTGCCCTGGCGCGGCACCGTGCCGGCCGTGCTGCCGCAGACGGTGCCCGTGCCGCCGCCGGATTTCGGTCACCGGCTGGATCCCACCGCGGAACCGGATGTCGGCGAGGCCGCGGTGGCGCGCTTCACCGTCGATCCGCCACTTCAGCACGACGCGTTTGGACTGCCCGAGATGGCCGTGGCGATCCGGGCGGCGCCGGCCGCATCGCAGAAGCAGACCGACGCGATCGCGCGCGGCGACGGCGCCGGCTTCCGGCCCCTGCCGCTGAGCGCGCCGCGCCATGGACAGGCCGATCCGCTCTATCTCATCCAGGGGGTCACCAAGCGCCATGTCGGCCGCCTGGCGCAGGTCGGAATCTTCCACTTCAGCCAGATCGCCTCCTGGACACCCCAGGAAGTGGCCTGGATCGCCGCCTATCTCGGCGCCGGCGACGGCCCGCTCGAGAAGGACTGGGTCGGGCAGGCAATTCAGTTTGCCGGGGCCGACGAGCCGCTCGAGGTCGTGGCAGGGAAGGTCGCCGGCAAGAGACGGCCGGCGAAAAAGACACCGGTCGGTGATCGGCCGCTCCGGCGGAAGGCGGCCACCGGGCCGAAGCTGGGTCCGACGAAGCCTGGACCGACGAAGCCGAAGCGTCGCGGCAAGGCCAAGAAGATGGCGGAGCCGGCCAAGGCAGCCGGCGAGGCGGAAGAGGGCGGCGAATAGGTCAGGATCCGCGGCGCCCCGCCCGGGCATCCGGCACTCCGGTGCTGTGCCGGCTCGGACGGCGGAGCGTTCCCGCCGTCTTCAGGTCAAGGACGGCGTCAGCCGCGGCCGCCGCGATTGAGATCGCGGTTGATCACGAGGGCCGGCTCGCCAAGCCGGGCGCGGTACACCTGCAGGTTTTCCATGCACCGCATCACGTAGTTGCGCGTCTCACTGAACGGGATCCGCTCGATCCAGTCGACCGCATCGACCTTGGGATCGCGCGGGTCGCCATATTGCTGGACCCATTTGGAAACACGGCTGCGGCCGGCATTATAGGCCGCGAACGACATGATGTAGGAGCCGTTGAAGCCGCCGACGAGTTCGGCCAGATGCGCCGCGCCGATGGTGGCGTTATAGCCGGCGTCGCTGGTCAGGCGATCGAGCGAATAGGGCATGCCGGCGGCCTTGGCCACGACCTTGGCCGTGGCGGGCATCAGTTGCAGCAGGCCGCGCGCGCCGGCATGGCTGACAGCCCCCGGATTGAAGGCACTTTCCTGCCGGGCAATGGCATAGACGATCGATTTCTCGATGCTGGTGGTCTTGACCGAGCGCGGGATCGCCGCGGTCGGGAACGCCAACGTCTCGACCGGCAGGCCACGCACATAGGCTTTCTTGCCGACCTGAAGGGCCAACTGATGGTCGCCGCGTTTCTCGGCCATCTGGGCGAGCAGGGCGACTTCGGTCGGGTTGGTCAGCGTGTCCGCCAGCCGGACGTAGAACTGGCGGGCCCGGTCCGGATAGCCGGCGGCCGTGAGGCGCTGGGCCGCCTGCACCATCGGGCGGGCGTTGAATCGCTGCCGCGTGGCGCTGTCGGAAGCCGCCGGCGACGACAGGGAAAGCTGCTTCATGCCGAGCTTCGCCGCCGCGAGCTGGCCGTAGAAGGTGGTCGGATAGGCGGCGGCGAGGCGGTATTGCGCCTGAGCCTCGGCGCGTTCCCCCATCGCCTCGGCGGTGCGGCCAAGCCAATATTCGGCTCGCGACTGGCTGAGCGGCATGGTCGAGGCAGCCTGGATCGCCTGGAAATGCCGGCGGGCTACGGCCGGGTTGTTCAGGAAGCGCAGCGCATACCAGCCGGCGTGGAATTCGGCGTCGGCCTGGTTGGTGCTCGATTCCGCAGCGTGCTCGGCCACCAGTTTGTAGGCGAGCTTCGGGTTGCCAAGGTCCAGGAGCTCGCGCGAGAGAACGCGACGCTCGATCCACCACGCATCCGGATCGACCAGCGAGGCGCCGTCGCGCGGCGCGGTCAGCATGAGGGCGGCGGCATCCTGATATTTTTCGCTGCGGCGCAGATATTGCACCTTCGAATAGATGTAGCCCGGATCCTTCTTGAGGCGGGCGGGGACCTTCGCTAGCAGGTCGGCCGTGTTCTTGGACCTGCGGATGACGGCGGCGCGGGCGGCGGCCAGCTGACGCTGATCGGCGCTCAGCAGCTTGGATATGGCGAGCCCTTCATCGGCATCATTGTCATAGAAGAACTTGTCCATCCGCGCCTTGTGGTCGGCGGCGGTCAGCAACGAGCCGAATTCCGAAAGAAGCGTGGCCTCGGTGCTCTGCGAGAAAGAATCCTTGCGCCATTTCGGGCGGATCAGCGCGGCGGCGTCGCTCGTGCGGCCGGCGCTCACATAGGCGCGCGCCAGCAGAAGCATGCCCTCGTCCGAGCCGGGCTTTGTGCCGCCGAACGCGGAGATGACCGTGGCCGGATCCGCCTTCATGCGCTGGAGTGCCTGTTCGGCGCGACGGCGCAGCAGGGCCTGGCCGGGCCAATCGGGCAGGTCGAGCGTCACCTGGGTGATCTGCGAAACCGAGACATCGGGGCTGCCGCTCTGTGCCACAAGCCACGCGACGATGCTCTGATTGGTGCGGTCCGGCATCATCCGGGCCAGTGCCTCGGCCTTGCCGATCTGCCCCGAGTCGATGAGCTTGAGCGCGGCCTCGAGGCCCAACTGGCTCGGCGAAAAGCTTTCGACCAGATCGTTGGCCTGCGAGGCGACACCTGCCTTGGCGGCGCGCGCGGGTCTGGCGACGGGGATGATGCCCGCCGTGGTCAGATCGTCCGACGCGACGGTCGAGCCACGGCTCGGATTGGAGCGCGGGACCGGGGCCGACTGGGCGAATGCGTCGCCAACGATTCCGAGGCTGATCAGCGCGCAAGCGGCGACCTGCGTCAGCATTCCAATGCGACGTTGCAAGCTGCGGTCCGCTTTCACGATCATGTCGTCCTCACTCGTTGTCTCACCGCGCCCATGCGCAGCGCACTCATGTACAGGCAGGCTGTCGTCGCAATGACGTTCATCATGCGTGGCACCTGATCCATCTGCGCCGATCCTACGGCCGTCATGGTGAACAAAGGTTTGACGCAGGCCCTGACCCATGCGCGGGTTCTTGCCCTGCCCAAGGGCAACGACTATGTTCGCCGCCCAAGATAGAGCAAAAAACAGAGCATGTTGGACGAACCGCCACCGATCATACTCGGCGCGGAATTCGGCCAATTGACGGCAAAAGGTGGAAGAGCGCGATGTTCAAGGGTTCGATCACGGCCATGGTCACCCCGATGCGGGAGAACGCGGTCGACGAAGACGCGCTGCGTACCTTCATCGACTGGCAGATCGGCGAGGGCACGCATGGCCTGGTGCCGGTCGGCACGACGGGCGAGAGTCCGACCCTTTCGCATGCCGAACACAAGCGGGTCGTCGAGGTCACCATCGAGGTCGCCGCCGGCCGCGTACCGGTGATCGCCGGCGCCGGTTCGAACAACACGGCCGAGGCGATCGACCTGGCCCGCCATGCCGAGCAGGCGGGCGCGGATGCGGTGCTGGTTGTCACGCCCTATTACAACAAGCCCAACCAGGAGGGCTTGTACCAGCACTATAAGGCGATCAACGACGCCATCGGTATCCCGATCATCATCTACAATATTCCGCCGCGCTCGATCATCGACATGTCGGTGGAGACGATGGCGCGCCTGTTCGAGCTGAAGAACATCGTCGGCGTCAAGGATGCGACGGCCAAGCTCGATCGCGTCAGCCTCCAGCGTCACGCCATGGGCCCCGACTTCCTGCAGCTTTCGGGCGAGGATGGCACCGCCCTGGCCTTCATGGCGCATGGCGGCCATGGCTGCATCTCGGTCGCTTCGAATGTGGCGCCGCGGCTCTGCGCCGAGTTCCAAGAGGCCTGCATGGCGGGCGACTTCGCCAAGGCTCTGACCTATCAGGATCGCCTGATGCCGCTGCACAGCGCGATCTTCGTCGAGCCGAACCCGACGGGCGTCAAGTATGCGCTGTCGCTGCTCGGCAAGATGGAGGATCGCGTCCGTCTGCCGCTCGTCGGCATCACCGAATCCACCAAGACCATCATCCGCAGCGCCATGGCGCATGCCGGCCTGGTCAACTGAGGCATTGAATCATGAGTAGCGGCACGGGCGATCCGCGCTATCGGCTTGCCGCCGACAATCGACGCGCACGCTTCGACTACGAAATCGGCGACGTCTTCGAGGCCGGCCTCATGCTGACCGGCACGGAGATCAAGTCGCTGCGCGGCGGCCGTAGCACGATCGGGGATTCCTATGCCGCCGAAAAGGGCGGCGAGGTCTGGCTGTTCAACGCCTACATTCCGGAATATCTGCAGGCCAACCAGTTCAACCACGAGACCCGGCGTCCGCGAAAGCTGCTTCTGCACAAGAAGGAGATCGCCAAGCTCTCGCAGGCCGTGCAGCGGCAGGGCATGACGATCGTCCCGTTGAAGATCTACTTCAACGAGAAGGGCCGGGCGAAGGTCGAGATCGCGCTCGCTCGCGGCAAGAAAGAGCACGACAAGCGCCAGACCGAGAAGGCGCGCGACTGGAACCGCGAGAAGGGTCGCCTGATGCGCGACAAGGGCTGACACGCCCGCGCCGGAGGCTGACTGAAATGCGAAAGCCCGGCCGCGATGCGGTCGGGCTTTTTGTTTTCCGGCCGTAGCGGAAATGAAAACGGCCAAAGAAAAAGCCCCGCCGAAATTCGGCGGAGCTTTCTAACCCGTACGTCCGGCGGGGAGGGCCGCCGGACGCGAGATCGCAGAGGCGACCTGGAATTACCAGGAACGCTTCAGGAACAGGTTGGCGGTCCAGGAGTCGCCGGAAGCCTTCAGGCTGCCGTCCTTGATGTCGACGTCCGTGTAGAAGACGTCGGCGACGAGGTCGAGACCCTTGACCGGGGTGTAGGCGGTGTTGAAGCCAACGCGCCATGCGTCGATCGAGTAGCCATCGAAGTAGTCGGAGCCATCGAAGTTGGCATAGCCACCCGAAAGCGACGACCAGAGCTGCGGCGTCCAGACGTGCTTGTACGAAGCGAGCGCGCTCCAGCTCGAGCCGGTTGCCGTGGCGAACGAGTCATCGTCAAAGCCGCTGATCGCGCCAGCGACCGAGGTGCCGCCGGAGATGCCGGTGAACGAGTTGGCGTTGTCGCCATACGCTGCCGACACGAAGAAGCGGTCGCCTGCCGAGAAGTTGTCGAGGGCGATCTCGAGACCGCCACCGATAGCCCAGCCGTCCTGACCTTCGAGCGTGCCGTAGTCGACAGCCGAGTTGGTATAGGCGCCAGCAATCTTTGCCGAGAAGATGCCCGAAGAGTAGGTGGCGGCAGCGACGATATCCGGAATGTTCTCGTTGCCGAGATCGTTGCCGAACTGGTCTTCGAAGTAGCCAAACGAGCCACGATCGCGCTGGTCTTCGACCGACAGCGAGAGACCGAAGCCGTTGACGGCATAGGTCAGCTGGATGTGGTCGGTGGTCGAGTCCGAACCGAACATGCCGGTGTCGTCATAGCCGCGACCGAAGTCGAACAGCGAGGTGAAGTAGCCGGCCTTGATCGGACCAAGCTCGAGATAGGCGCTGTCGACGTAAGCGGAGTTGGTCGAAGCGTTGACGTAGTCGCTGAGCGTCTCGCCGCCGGGCGCGCTGTTGCCGGTCTTGGCGCGCATGTCGATGAAGCCGGTCAGGTTACCGTATTCGGTGACCGACGAGGCCGTCAGCTGGATCGAAACTTCGGTGTAGAAGTTGCCCCAGTTGTTGTTCGAGCTGTTCAGGCCACCGAAGTCGCCGCCGCCGAACGAGGTGCCGAACTCGACGTAGCCGCCGACCTTGATGCAGGTGTCGGTGCCGGGGGAGTAGAAGAAGCCCGCGCCGAACGCGTCGCAGACCTTCACATAGTCAACCGGCTCGGCGACGGTGAGATCGGCCGCCTGGGCGCCGCCGGCGAGCACGATTGCTGCGGCCGAGCCGAGCAGAAGGGACTTAAAGTTCATTACCTGACCTCTGGTTGTCGGGGGATCGGAAGGCGGTCTGCCTGCCTTCGGTCTGCACTGTGTCCGTGCGCCGAAAGGGGCGTCCCCATGCCTCATTCCCCCAGCCAATGAGCTGTCCGCGACCCCCCATGGGAAACGGACAGGACTTTCTCCAAATCACTCGTAGAAAGTGAAATGAACTTACCGATCCAGATGATTCACGTAACTCAAAAACAGCCGCATCTCCGATATGGAGTCATGATTGTAAGCTTGAGTTGCTATTTTGCGACAAGGTGCGTTTTGCGTTTTGTGAAGGGCCCGGAAGTCCCTGCGGAAGGTCGATTTCGGGGCTGTGGAAGAAGGGTTTTGACCGGGCGTTTCCAGAAGGCGATGCCCCGTGGGAGCGCGCAGGGCGGGCTGGAGGCGCGCGCGGCGGGGCGGCACGCTTCGTTTGCGATCAAGCCGGGTAATCGGAGGAACAGGCAGAGAGGCCAGCATTTCCGCTGACAGTCACGAGACGATTACGGCTCATCCGGGTGTCCCGCGCCCTGGGCGAGGGGATGGATGGAGCCGCGCCCCGCCGATTGGGCGGCGTCAGGCGCCCTCGGAATCCAGAAATTCGCGGACGTCGGAAAAGACGGCCCGGAACATTTCCGGCGTGAGCACGCCGGTGTTGGTGTTGTAGCGCGAGCAGTGGTAGCTGTCGAAAATGCTAAGTGTGCCGATGTTATGCCGCGCGCGATGTCCGAATTTGTGGCGCGACATGCGTTCGCCGAGCGCCACGACCACGCTGTCATGTGCGATCTTGCCGAGCGCGATGATGGCGCGCAGGCGAGGCATGGTCGCCACCGTTCCTGACAAGAAGGTGCGGCACGTCCGGATCTCGTCGGTGGTCGGCTTGTTCTCCGGCGGGACGCAGCGAACGGCATTGGTGATGGCCGTGTCGATCGGCGTCAGGCTGTCGTCCGGCCGCGCCTCGAAGACGCCGCGGGCGAAGCCGAAGTCGAGCATCGTCTGGTAGAGCAGGTCGCCGGCATAGTCGCCGGTGAACGGCCGGCCGGTCCGATTGGCGCCCCGAAGGCCCGGCGCCAGCCCGACGATGAGCAGCCGGCCGTCCTCGACTCCAAAGGACGGAACCGGCGCATTGTTCCACTCGGGCTGCTTCGCCCGCCATTCCTCGCGAAACGCGACGAGGCGCGGGCAGAGCGGGCAATTGCGCCCGGGATCGGAAGCGGTAAGGGACACGGGGCGGGCGTCTCGCTGCGGGCGATCGGGGCAGAACAGGTTCGGGCTCAGATCTCGTCTTCGAAACCGTCCTCAAAGCCGCTGGTCGCCTGCTGGCGCTCCGAACTGCGATGCGCGCGCTCGGACGGATCGCGGCCGATCCGGCTCTGCAGGGTCACGAGGTCGATGAAATGATCCGCCTGGCGGCGCAATTCATCGGCGATCATGGGAGGCTGGGTTGCGAGAGTCGAGATCACGGAGACCTTGCGGCCCTTGCGCTGCACGGCTTCCACCAGCGAACGGAAATCGCCGTCGCCGGAGAACAGCACGACATGGTCGACGAATTCCGCCACTTCCATGACATGGACGGCCAGCTCGATATCCATGTTGCCCTTGACCTTGCGGCGACCCGCGGCGTCGAAGAACTCCTTGGTCGGCTTGGTCACGACCGTGTAGCCATTATAGTCGAGCCAGTCGATCAGCGGGCGGATCGAGGAATATTCCTGATCCTCCGAAAGCGCAGTGTAATAATAGGCGCGCATCAGGTAGCCCTTGCTCTGGAACTCCCCGAGCAGCTTCTTGTAGTCGATGTCGAAGGCAAGGGACTTGGCGGTTGCGTAGAGATTCGCGCCATCGATGAACAGGGCGATTTTTTCGCGAGCGTCAAACATCTTGAATATCCGAAAATGAAAGAGGGATAGCGGCATTGGCGGCCCCAACGGGCCGACTCGAAGCAGGCAATCCCGCATCAATATAGCCTCGGTGCCTTGCCAGCAAACAATTCGCCGTGTTCGATCGCCGGGGCCCGGTCACGGCATCCGGCGCGTGCCCAGGGATGGGGCGGGTTGCATAATCTCTTGCAATCGGAAGCCCGCGCACTTATTCATGCGCGCTTGAACCCCAGACTTTTCCGAACAGGAGACCTGACATGGCGCGCGTCACCGTGGAAGATTGCGTCGACAAGGTCGAGAACCGCTTCGAACTGGTGCTCCTTGCCGGCCATCGCGCTCGCATGATCGCCAGCGGCTCGCCGCTGACCATCGCTCGCGACAACGACAAGAACCCCGTCGTCGCTCTGCGCGAGATCGCCGATGAGACCGTCCACCCGGACGATCTCAAGGAAGACCTGATCCATTCCCTGCAGAAGTATGTCGAGGTCGACGAACCCGAGCAGGATATGCAGCTTCTCGCCGAGGATTCATCGGACGAGGACAATGGCGTCGCCTTCGACCGTATGTCGGAAGAAGAACTGCTGCGCGGCCTCGAGAACATGGTCCCGCCGGATAAGCAGGACGATTTCTAAGGCACAACGTCGCGCCGCGGCCAAACCGCTTGTCGTTTGGCCGCGCTCGCTATCCTATATGAAAGGGTAGCCATCCGGCCGGGTCATTCCCGGCCTATTCGCGTGCCTTCGGAAATAGCGCCATGATGCGCCAGTATGAACTCCTCGAGCGGGTCCAGCGGTACAATCCGCAGGCCGACGAGGGGCTTTTGAACAAGGCCTATGTCTATGCCATGCAGAAGCATGGCTCGCAGCGGCGCGCCAATGGCGATCCCTACTTCTCGCATCCGCTCGAAGTCGCCGGCATCCTCACCGATCTGAAGCTCGACGATGCCACCATCGCCGTGGCGCTGCTGCATGACACCATTGAGGACACGGACGCGACGCGCTCCGAAATCGACGGCATGTTCGGCGAGGATATCGGCCGGCTGGTCGAGGGTCTCACCAAGATCAAGCGCCTCGACCTGGTGACCAAGAAGGCTGCCCAGGCCGAGAATTTCCGCAAGCTCCTGCTCGCCATCTCGGAAGATGTGCGCGTGCTGCTGGTGAAGCTGGCCGACCGGCTTCACAACATGCGCACGCTCCACTTCATGCCGGAGGAGAAGCGCGGCCGGATCGCCGAGGAAACTCTGGAGATCTATGCGCCGCTGGCCGGCCGCATGGGCATGCACGACATGCGCGAGGAGCTGGAAGAGCTCGCCTTCGCGGTCGTCAATCCGGAAGCGCATCTCGCCGTCACCAGCCGGCTCGCCGAGGTGCGCACCCGCAACGAAAGCCTGATCGAGGCGATCGAGAAGGACCTGCGCGAAAAGCTCGAGAAGCACGGCATGAAGGCCAAGGTCTTTGGCCGCACCAAGCGTCCCTATTCCATTTTCCGGAAGATGGAACGCAAGGCGATTTCGTTCGAGCAGCTTTCCGACATTATCGGCTTCCGCGTCATTCTCGAGACGACGGCGGAATGCTACGCGGCGCTTGGCATCGTCCATACGACCTGGCCGACCGTGCCCGGCCGGTTCAAGGACTATATCTCGACGCCGAAGCAGAACGACTACCGCTCGATCCACACCACCGTGGTCGGCCCCGGCCGCCAGCGCGTGGAACTGCAGATCCGCACGCGCGAGATGGATGACGTCGCCGAATACGGTATCGCCGCGCATGCGCTCTACAAGGACAAGGGCAACGGCAATCTCTCCGACGAGAGCCGCGCCTATACCTGGCTGCGCCGCACCGTCGAGATGCTGGCCGAAGGCGATACGCCGGAAGAGTTCCTCGAGAACACCAAGCTCGAGCTGTTCCACGACCAGGTGTTCTGCTTCACGCCGAAGGGGCGACTGATCGCTCTGCCGCGCGGCGCGACGCCGATCGACTTCGCCTATGCGGTGCACACGGACATCGGCGATACCTGCGTGGGCTGCAAGATCAACGGCCGGATGATGCCCTTGACCACCGAGCTGCATAATGGCGACGAGGTCGAGATCATCTGTTCCAAGGCGCAGGTGCCGCCGCCGGCCTGGGAATCGATCGCCATCACCGGAAAGGCGCGTGCCTCGATCCGCCGCGCCGCCCGTACCGCGATCCGCAAGCAATATGCCGGCCTTGGCCGCAAGATCGTCGAGCGCGCCTTCGAGCGGGCCGGGCGCGACTTCTCGGAGGATCGCCTGAAGGCCGCGCTGCCGCGCCTGGCCCAGCAGAACATCGAGGACATGCTGGCCTCCGTCGGGCGGGGCGAGATTCCGTCCGTCAATGTGCTGAAGGCCGTCTATCCCGATCACAAGGAAGAGCGCGCCGCCGTGCCCAAGGGCGGCAACGGCATGGGCGGCGAGCCCGGCTGGTTCGGCCTCAAGAAGGGCTCCGGCATGATGTTCCGCGTGCCGAACGGGGAAACCCAGGCCGAGTTGCCGGCCATCCCGATCCGCGGCCTGCACGGCGACATGCCGGTTCGCTTCGCGCCGGAAGCCGGAGCGGTCCCGGGCGACCGGATCGTCGGCATCATGACGCCGGGCGAGGGGATCACCATCTATCCGATCCAGTCGCCGGCCCTGAAGGATTTCGACGACGAGCCGGATCGCTGGCTGGACGTGCGCTGGGATATCGACGCGGCCAATCGCGAGCGCTTCCCGGCCCGCATCGAGGTGACGGCGATCAACGAGCCCGGCACGCTGGCGCAGATCGCCCAGATCATCGCCGACAATGACGGCAACATCTCGAACCTGCGGATCGTGAAGAGCGCGCCGGACTTTTCGGAACTGGCCATCGATCTGGAAGTATGGGACCTCAAGCACCTCAACCGCCTCCTGAGCGATCTCCGCGAGCGTCACGTCGTCAGCGCGGCAAGCCGCGTGAATGCCTGACGCCGATGATCGCAACGACTGGACCTGGACTGGACACCGAATGAACCAAGCCGAAATCCTCGACGTCTTCCGCGAATCCGGCGCCCTGCTCGAGGGGCACTTCATCCTGAGTTCCGGCCTGCGCAGCCCGATCTTCCTGCAGAAGGCGCGGGTCTTCATGTATCCGGACCGGACCGAGCGGCTGTGCAGGGCGCTGGCCGAGAAGATCCGGGAATCGGGCGTCGCATTCGATCTCGTCGTGTCGCCGGCTTTGGGCGGCCTGATCCCCGGCTATGAGACCGCGCGCCATCTGGGCGTGCCCGCCATGTGGGTGGAGCGCGAGCAGGGCGAATTCCGCCTGCGCCGTTTCGAACTGCCCGCCAATGCCAGGATTCTCGTTGTCGAGGACATCGTCAGCACTGGCCTCTCGATCCGCGAGACCATCACCGCGATCCGTGCCATTGGCGGCGATGTCGTCGCCGCCGCCTGCCTGATCGATCGTTCGGACGGGGAGGCCGAGGTCGGCGTGCCGCTGATTTCGCTGACCCGCTACAAGGTGCCGGCCTATCCGGTCGATCAGTTGCCCCCGGAACTCGCCGCCATTCCGCCCGTCAAGCCCGGCAGCCGCAGCCTGGCCTGAGGCCGAAGCCCCCATCATGCTCTTCCGCCGCCGCCGCCCGCTCAAGTTTCATCAGAAGCTGAACCACTTCATGTGGCCGAAGGGCGGCTGGTCCCGAGCGCTTCGATACTATGGCAAGCGGCTGCTGCGCCTGTCCGGCTCGCCGCATTCCATCGCGGCCGGCTTTGCCTCCGGCGTGGCGCTGGCGATGACGCCGTTCATCGGCTTTCACTACCTGCTCTGCTTCGTCGTCGCCTTCCTCGTCCGGGGCAATGTGCTCGCCGCGGTCCTTGGCACCACGATCGGCAACCCGTTGACCTTTCCGCTGATCTGGGTCGGCACCTACGAGACGGGGAGCCTGGTCCTCGGCTGGTTCGGCATGGCGCCCGAGCAACTCGATTTCCACGATCTCCGCCATAAGCTGCTGACCGAATCCTGGCGCGAGATCTGGCCGATCATCGAGCCTATGCTGGTCGGTGCGGTGCCGCTCGCCTTGGTGTTCGGCGGGCTTTCCTATGTTCTGGTCTATATCGCGGCGCAGAGTTTCCAGTCGTCGCGCCGCCAGCGCTTTGCGGTGCGGCGCGGCGCACTGCATGGTAAGTGATGACCGCATCGAGTGAGGGGAATTACGCCGTGACTGTCCGCAATGAACTGCGCCTTGGGATCAACGTCGACCACGTCGCCACCATCCGCAATGCGCGCGGCGGGGCGCATCCCGATCCCGTGCGCGCGGCAGTCATCGCGGCTGCGGCCGGCGCCGACGGCATCACGGCCCATTTGCGCGAGGACCGGCGCCACATCATCGACAGCGATATCGATCGTCTGCGCGCCGAGATCGCCCTGCCGCTCAATTTCGAGATGGCTGCGACGCGCGAAATGGTCGATATCGCCCTTCGTGTGCAGCCGCATGCCGTCTGCCTGGTGCCGGAACGGCGCGAGGAGCGGACGACCGAAGGCGGGCTGGATGCCGCCGGGCAGCTCGCGCATCTCGTGCCCCTGGTCCGCGAACTCAACGCGGCAAGGATCCGCGTGTCGCTGTTCATCGCCGCCGACCGGCAGCAGATCGACGCGGCGCTGGCGCTGGGCGCGCCGGTGGTGGAGCTGCATACCGGCACCTATTGCGAGGCCTTCCTGGAAGGGCCCGAGGCATTCGAGCGGGAGCGGGCCCGGATCGAGGACGCGGCGCATTACGGCGCCAGGTTCGGGATCGAGATCCATGCAGGGCATGGGTTGAACTACGACACGGTCAAGCCGATCGCAGCCATCCCGGTCATCCGCGAACTGAACATCGGTCATTTCCTGATCGGCGAGGCGGTGTTCGTCGGGCTGGAACAGTCGATCCGCACCATGCGCACGCTTATGGATGAGGGGCGCGAGGCGGCGGAGGCGCGGTCATGATCCTGGGCCTCGGCAGCGACCTGATCGATATCCGTCGGGTCGAGAAGACGCTGGAGCGGTTTGGCGCGCGTTTCACCGAGCGCGTGTTCACGGAAATCGAGCAGAAGAAGTCTGATCGCCGCGCCGAGCGCGCCGCCTCCTATGCCAAGCGCTTCGCCGCCAAGGAGGCGTGCTCCAAGGCGCTCGGCACCGGTCTCAACCATGGCGTCTTCTGGCGCGACATGGGCGTCGTCAACCTGCCCAGCGGCAAGCCGACCATGGCGCTGACGGGCGGCGCGGCCGCGCAGCTGGAGAAGATGATGCCGGCAAATCACCACGCCGCGATTCACCTGACCATCACGGATGATTATCCGTTGGCGCAGGCCTTCGTGATCATCGAAGCCTTGCCCGATCCCGCATGATTTCGGGCGCGGTTCGGGCGCCTCCAAGGGCGCCGTACGATACTGTGCATGCAATTTGGAAGCGAGGCGGGGCCGCGCGTTGCGCAGATGCCGCCGACTCGGTATGAACCAACCTCCGCCAGACGGCGAACTGCAAATGAGACGGATCGGAAGGACGCATGAGCGTGGCGGGCGAAAAATACAAGGCCGAGCGCGGCGGCACGGGTGAGACCGTCAAGATCGTCATCAATGCGCTCATCCTGGCGCTTATCGTCCGAACCTTCCTGTTCCAGCCATTCAATATTCCCTCGGGATCGATGAAGTCGACCCTGCTGGTCGGCGACTATCTGTTCGTCTCGAAATACGCCTATGGCTATAGCAAATACTCGATCCCCTTCGCGCCGGACCTGTTCTCCGGCCGCATCTGGGCGACGCCGCCCGAGCGCGGCGATGTCGCCGTGTTCAAGCTCCCGCGCGATCCCTCCGTCGACTATATCAAGCGGGTGATCGGCCTGCCGGGCGACAAGATCCAGATGATTGGCGGGGTCCTGCAGATCAACGGCACGCCGGTGCCGAAGGAAAAGATCGACGATTACGTCACCAAGGACGAGTTCGGAACCGAGACCCACGTTCCGCGTTACAAGGAAACGCTTCCAAACGGTGTGAGCTATACCGTGCTGGACCTCGATCCGCGTAGTTTCTCCGACGATACGCCGGTCTATGAAGTGCCGCCCGATCACTACTTTATGATGGGAGACAACCGCGACAACTCGACGGATAGTCGTGTACTGGGCGCGGTCGGCTATGTCCCCTTCGAGAACTTCGTCGGTCGCGCCGGCATGGTGTTCTTCTCCGTCGATGAGGGCGCCCAGGCCTGGCAATTCTGGAAATGGCCCTGGACCGTTCGTTTTGACCGTCTATTCAAGGTGATCTGAGCTTGGCTTCCGAAGAACCGTTGCAGCGTCTCGAGGATACGATCGGCCACCGGTTTACCGACCGCGGCCATCTGGTTCGAGCCTTGACGCATGCGAGCGCCGTCGCGGAGAGCCATCTGGCGCAGGGCGCGAGCTATCAGCGCCTGGAGTTTCTCGGCGATCGTGTTCTGGCGCTCGTCATCGCGGACATGCTGCTGGCCTCGTTTCCCGATGCGGACGAAGGCGAACTGGCGCGCCGGCTCACCGGCCTGGTCCGCAATGAAAGCTGCGCCGAGGTGGCGGTCGATATCGATCTCGGCCGCTGGATCCATCTGGGCGGGGGCGAGGTCCAGTCGGGAGGCCGGCGCAAGGCGGCGATCCTCGGCGATGTCTGCGAGGCGGTGATCGGCGCGATCTTCGTCGATGGCGGGCTGCCGGCGGCGCAGGCTTTCATCGACAGCCACTGGCGCAAGCGTATGCTGAACTGGACGGGCCCGCTTCGGGACGCCAAGACGACGCTGCAGGAATGGGTGCAGGGTCGAGGCCTCGCGGCGCCCAAATATGAAATCGCAGAGCGGAGCGGACCGGACCACGCTCCCCTATTTACCGTTGAAGTGAAGATCGAGGGCATGCCGGTTGTCCTCGGTTCTGGCCGTTCAAGGCGCGAGGCGGAGCAGAAGGCGGCGACGTCCGTGCTGCTGGCCCAAGGCGTATGGAGAGAAGAAACGCATGGCGTCTGATCTGGTGAATTCCGAGGAGACACAGACCCGCTGCGGGTTTGTCGCGCTGATTGGCGCGCCGAACGCCGGCAAGTCGACGCTCCTCAACCAGCTCGTGGGCACGAAGATCTCGATCGTCACCCACAAGGTGCAGACGACGCGCGCGATCATGCGCGGCATCGCGCTCGAAGGCGCCTCGCAGATCATCTTCGTCGACACGCCCGGCATCTTCCAGCCGAAGCGCCGGCTCGACCGCGCCATGGTGGAAACAGCCTGGGGCGGCGCCAAGGATGCCGACCTGATCGCCGTCCTGATCGACGCCGAGCGCAGCAACAAGGGCGAGACCGCCCAGATCCTCGACAAGGTGGCGGCCATCAAGGGTCCCAAGATCCTCGTCATCAACAAGATCGACACGGTCCCGCACACCTCGCTGCTGGAGATGTCCGCCAAGGCCAATGCGACCGTGAAGTTCGAGCAGACTTTCATGATCTCGGCGCTCAAGGGGCATGGCTGCAAGGACCTGATGACCTATCTCGCCGGCCGCGTGCCGTTGGGTCCCTGGCTCTATCCCGAAGACCAGATCTCCGACCTGCCGATGCGCGCGCTGGCGGCCGAGATCACGCGCGAAAAGATGTTCCTGCGCCTGCATGACGAGCTGCCCTACCAGTCGACCGTGGAAACGGAACTCTGGAAGGATCAGGCGGATGGTTCGACCCGCATCGAGCAGACGATCTATGTCGAGCGCGAGAGCCAGAAGAAGATCGTGATCGGCCACAAGGGCGAGACGATCAAGGGGATCTCGATGGCGGCCCGCACCGAGATCCAGGAAATGGCCGAGCGGCCCGTCCACCTGTTCCTGTTCGTCAAGGTTCGCGAGAACTGGGGCGACGATCCCGAGCGCTATCGCGAGATGGGAATCGAATTCCCGCGCTAGACGTCTTTCGACATCGGAGCGGCCCTGGGTTCGCTCCGATGGTTTTTCAGACGGGCGGCGCGGCCTTTGCCGTTTGCTCCTCGCTGAGCCGCTTCATGTAGTCAGCGAGGGTCCGGCCCTTCTCTGGCTTGAAGGCCTCTTCGAGCAGAATCGCTTCGACGATGCGGTCGAGCCGGAACATGCGGAAATCCTCGCGCAATTCGCACCATGCCGTCGCCGTCCAGGCATGGCCC
The DNA here is from genome assembly GCF_026343955.1 of Kaistia defluvii. Taxonomy (GTDB): domain Bacteria; phylum Pseudomonadota; class Alphaproteobacteria; order Rhizobiales; family Kaistiaceae; genus Kaistia; species Kaistia defluvii. The sequence continues at coordinate 134,942 of NZ_JAPKNI010000005.1, read as the reverse complement.
CAGGCCTCGATTGCCAGCGGGCGGATCGTGCGCCCGGTCAGGGCCTCGCTGGCGCTGCGATAGCGCAGATGCATCTTGCGCTTTTGCCGGATCGCCTTGCGGAAAAGGGCGAGTTGGGTGTTGGCGGCGCCGATCAGGGCCGGGGAATTGACCAGCACCGCATCCCGCCAGATCTCGCCACGGCGCGACTCCGGCAGTACCGCATCGATCTTTACCAGCGCTTCGCGGGCCACGGCGGCGAGTTCCGGATCGGCCCAGGCCTCGACGAAGCGAGCGCCTAGCGCCAGTCCTTCCAGTTCGGCCTGCGAGAAGGCGAGGGGCGGCAGCAGCAAGGTTCCGCGCAGGACGTAGCCGACGCCGCGCTCGCCCTCGATCGGCACGCCGGTCGCCACCAGCGCGTCGATATCGCGATAGACGGTGCGCACCGAAACTTCGAGCTTGTCTGCGATTTCCTGCGCCGTGCGCAGGCGGGCGCCGCGCAGCACCTGGACGATTTCGAACAGGCGATCGGCGCGCCGCATACCCGTCAGCCGGAGTAGGCGACGGGATAGTAGCCGCTCTGGAAGGAGGGGCGGTCGATCAGCGCGGCGAAGGCGGCGGCATCCGGATTGCCCGCCAGTCGCTGGCTTGCGGCGCTGGCCGAGGCTCGGTCAAGCCAATGCACGATCTCGGTCCAACTGCCATCGTCCGCTCGGGCGATACTGCGGGCGAGGAAGCCACGCTGGCGGCGAAGCACGGTCATCGCGTCGTCGGCGGCGCGGACGAACTGGCGCTCGTCAACGCCCGCGAGCAGCGAGTAGGAGCTGATTTCGAGAACGTTGCGGTTCATGGCGATACCCTCGCGGGACAGTGTCTATCCTGCCAGGATAGGCATACCCAACTGACAGCGTTATGTCAGTTGGGTTCAGGGTCTCACGCTAATCCGTGTGCCACTCGACAAAGCGGCCATGAAAGTCGGCACGGGCGATCTCGCGGTCGATTCCGCCGGGCCAAAGCTTGAGCCGGACGCCGGCTGTATCGCGACCATCCGCCTCCATGCGCAGCCACGCGACGGGGGCTTCGGGCGTTGCCCGCTCGCCCGCCCCCTCCATCGCCTCCGTGATGGCCCCGCGTGTGGCTTCGGGCAAATATTGCCAGACGATGGTGTGGGCGAGGACCCGGACTGCGCCGGGGCGGGGCGGCGCGGAGAAATGCCTGGCGACCCAGGCGGCCCCGTCGGCCTTCTCGACCCGCCACGGCGCTGCGGCGGCCACATCCAGCGCCGCGCTGGCGCGCTCTAGCCGCTCCGACTGATCGGCCCAGACATAGGCAAGCAGGCGCTCGCGATCGGACGGCAGGCCCGGATCGAGCGGGTTGAGGTCGCAGCCCGCCCGGCTACGCAATTCGACCGCCCCTTTCGTGTCAGGATTCTCACCGCGCCATTGCGAGCGGACGAGCACGGGCGAATCGGAAGCGCCCCAGCTGTCGCCGCCGAATTCGTAGCGGTATCGGTCGAAGCCGAGATTGAGGCCCATGCTGGCGCCGATCTCGTGCCAGTCCAGCGGCAGGCCGAACGCGCGGGCAAGTAGCAGGGCGCTGCCGATCAGCACGGATGAGCGCGCGACCTCATTGGTCTGCGGCGGGCTGTCGAGCCAGTCATGCAGGAAATCATCATGCGACCAGATGGCGTCGACAAGCACCGCCGTGAGCCCCGCCCGATCCACCGGATTGGGGGGATAGGCAGCCGTGAGGCTCATCGACGTCCCGGCGCGCTTCAGGGCGTGGAAACCGGCCGCCGCGCGGAGCGCGAGGGCATCGGCGAAGGGATCGCCCGGCCAATTGAGAATCCTGTTCCCGAAGCGGCTGGCCTCGTCGAGATGCTCGGCAAGAATCTCGCAAATCTCGGCGGTGAAGGGCGAGCCCAGCTTGCGGCAGGAGCCTGCCTGGGATTGAAACGCCTTCAGCAGATCGCCAGCCATCCTTGCCATGATCGTCCTCGTCAGCCGGCAGGTTCGTCCAGATGCGACGGCAGGTCGAGATCGAAGCCCTTGCTGGCCTCGCGGCGGCTGCCGACCCAGATGTTGTGCTGGACCGGAAACCGGTCCGGCTCGTCGAGTGAGGCGAGCGTCACGTCGACCTTCAACGGGTCGTCCGTGGACGTCATCATCAGCGGCGTGCCGCAATCGGCGCAGAAATGCCGTCGGCCGGTGGCGGACGATTCGTTCACGGCCGGGTGCCCGGCGGTCAGTTGGAAGGCGCTGGCGTCGAAGGTCGCCCAGGTCAGGAACAGCGCGCCGCCGGCCAGTTGGCACATGCGGCAATGGCAGTGGCAAACGATGCGCGGGGCGCGGTCGATCGTGTAGTGGATGCGGCCGCACAGGCAACCGCCCGTGATCGGCGCCGCGCTCATCACCTGGCTCAAATGCGAAGCTCCACATGGACGGGGACGTGGTCGGACGGCTTGTCCCAGCCGCGGACATGCTTGTCGATGCCGACCGAGACGAGGCGATCAGCCGCCTGTGGCGAGAGCAGCAGATGGTCGATGCGGATGCCGTTGTTCTTCTGGAAAGCGCCTGCCTGATAGTCCCAGAAGGTGTAGAGGCCGCCCTCGTCCGTCGTGGCGCGCAGCGCGTCGGTCAGGCCCAGTGTCTCGAGGGCGCGGAATGCCTTGCGGGATTCCGGCTGGTAGAGCGCGTCATTGACCCAGAGCGACGGATCCTTGGCGTCGCGCGGCTCGGCGATGACGTTGTAGTCGCCGGCGAGCACCAGCGGCTCCTCATAGGTCAGCCGCTCGGTTGCCCAGTTCCGCAGGCGTTCCATCCAGGCGAGTTTGTAGGAAAATTTCGGCGTGTCGATCGGATTGCCGTTCGGCAGATAGAGCGAGACGACGCGCAGCGCGCCGCTTTCGACGGAGAAAACGCCCTCGATGAAGCGGGCATGATCGTCGCCGTCATCGCCGGGCAGGCCGCGATTGACCTCGTCGAAGGGCAGCTTCGATAGCAGGGCGACGCCGTTGAAGCCCTTCTGCCCATGCGTCGCGACATTGTAGCCGAGATCCTCGAAGGCGGAGGTTGGGAATCCCTCATCGACCGACTTGATCTCCTGCAGGCAGGCGATATCGGGCGACGCCTCCTTGAGCCAGGCAAGGGCGGTATCGATTCGGGCTTTGACGCCGTTGATATTCCAGGTCGCGATCTTCATGCGCGCAGACTAGCCGATCCGTCGCGAGATGCCACCGGGCCATGCCGATCGCGCCACATCTTGCACACCTGCCGTCCATCCCTAACTCTAGGGGCCCGGCACGAGCCGGAGAGGAACGCGCAAAGGAGGCTTGCATGCCGGTCAGGACATCAGACGCAAAGTGGCAGGGTGATCTCAAGAGCGGCAAGGGAACCGTGCATCTGGGCAGCGGGGCCTGGGAAGGACAGTACAACTTCTCGTCACGTTTCGAGGAAGGCAAGGGCACGAATCCGGAGGAACTGATCGCCGCCGCGCATGCTGGATGCTTCTCGATGGCGCTTTCGGCCGGGCTTTCCGGAGCCGGCTTCACGGTCGATTCCATCGCCACGACGGCGAAGGTGAAGGTTGAGCCCGTTGCCGGCGGTTTCGAGATCACCCACATCAATCTGGTGACCGAGGCCAAGGTGCCGGGGATCGACAAGGCGGCGTTCGACAAGATCGCTGCCGCGACCAAGGAAGGTTGCCCGGTTTCCAAGGCGCTCAAGGCCGTTCCCATCGATCTGGACGCCAAGCTCGTCTGATTCCGAGCCATACACCCGATCAATCAGCCGGCGCGCGGCTTGACCGCCTGCGCCGGCTGGCCGACAGTCGCGCCCGAAAGTGGGGGTGACATGAGTACCGATCCCGTGCCGTTTGATACGCCGACGCCGATTGCCAGCGAGACATTCACCGATCCGGATCTGGCGATCGCCAGGCTGGAGGAGATCTACGACCGCCACACGGCGCATCTGCGCGATCGCTTCGACGCGCTGCTGAAGGGGCACCCTCCGATCGGGCGGGTGCGGGCCACCTATCCCGAGATACGCTTCACGACCACCAGCTATGCCAAGATCGACTCGCGCCTGGCGTATGGTCATGTTTCGGGACCTGGCATCTACGCCACCACGGTGACGCAGCCCAGCCTGTTCCGGAACTACCTGAAGGAACAGATCAAGCTGCTCGTGCGCAATCACGGGCTTCCGGTGACGGTGGGGCCGTCCAACCTGCCGATTCCGCTGCACTTCGCCTTTCCGAACGGTGTCCATGTCGAGGGACAGCTGGCCGAAAAGATCGAGCGGCCGCTTCGCGACATGTTCGACGTGCCCGATCTTGCCGTCACCGACGACGCCATCGTCAATGGCACCTTCGAGCCGACGCCGGGCGAACCCTTGCCGCTGGCGCCCTTCACGGCGCCGCGCATCGACTATTCGCTGTTCCGCCTGGCGCATTACACGGCGACCAGCGCCGAGCATTTCCAGAATTTCGTGCTCTTCACCAACTACCAGTTCTACATCGACGAATTCTGCGTGCGCGCCCGCAAGCTGATGGCGGAAGGCGGCGGCGGCTATGAGTGCTTCGTCGAGCCCGGCAACGTGATGACCCCCGCCGGTTCGACGGAACCGGTTTCGGGCATGGCGCCGCCGCGCTTGCCGCAAATGCCGGCCTATCACCTGAAATTCGCCGGCAATGCCGGGCTGACGATGATCAATATCGGCGTCGGGCCTTCCAACGCCAAGACGATCACCGACCACGTCGCCGTGCTGCGTCCGCATGCCTGGCTAATGCTCGGGCACTGCGCGGGCCTTCGCAACACGCAGGCCCTTGGCGACTATGTGTTGGCGCATGGCTATGTCCGCGAGGACCACGTTCTCGACGCCGACCTGCCGAGCTGGATCCCGATCCCGCCTCTGGCCGAAGTGCAGGTGGCACTGGAGGAGGCGGTCGAGGCGGTGACCGGGCTCGAGGGCTACGATCTCAAGCGGATCATGCGCACGGGAACGGTCGCCACCATCGACAACCGCAACTGGGAACTGCGCGACCACCGCGAGCCGGTGCAGCGCTTCTCGCAGTCGCGCGCCATCGCGCTCGACATGGAATCGGCGACCATCGCCGCCAACGGCTTCCGCTTCCGCGTGCCCTACGGAACGCTGCTCTGCGTCTCGGACAAGCCGTTGCATGGCGAATTGAAGCTGCCGGGAATGGCCTCGGACTTCTATCGCCGCCAGGTTGGCCAGCATCTCGAGATCGGCATCCGCGCGATGGAGAAACTTCGCGAAATGGCGCCCGAACGGCTCCATTCCCGCAAGCTCCGCAGCTTTACGGAGACGGCGTTCCAGTAGGGGCAGCTGTTGGCGTGGATCGTCGCAGGTTCTATATTGGGACCTGCGTAACTCCAGCCACAGGGGCGTCGTCTTGACCACCACCACCCTGACCAGTCGCGAGTTCAGTCAGGACACGAGCCGCGCCAGGAAGGCCGCAAACGAGGGACCCGTCATCATCACCGATCGCGGGCGACCGGCGCATGTCCTGCTTTCAATCGAGGAATATCGCCGCCTCACGGGCAAGGGCATGTCGTTGCTGGAGGCGCTGGCCCAGACGGACGAGGGCAGCGACTTTGAGTTTGATCCGCCCAAAATGGGCGGAGGATGGCTCAAGCCGGTCGATTTCGAATAGTGTTCCTTCTCGACACCAACGTCGTTTCAGATTTGCGGCGCCCGGAACGTTCAAATCCGAACGTGCAGTCCTGGATTGCCGCGCGCGAGCCTGCGGCACTATTCCTCTCGGCGGTCACGATTCTGGAGCTTGAGATCGGCGCGCGGCGCATCGAGCGACGCGATGTCAAACAGGGCGCTGTTCTGCTCTCGTGGATTGAACACCAGGTGCTTCCGCTATTTGAAGATCGTATTCTGTCGATCGACCTGCGCGTCGCGAAACGATGCGCGCCGCTGCATGTTCCAGATCGTCGAAACGATCGCGACGCTTACATCGCCGCGACGGCTCTGGTTCACGGAATGACTGTGGTGACGCGTAACACAGGCGATTTCGAGGGAACCGGTGTGCCTCTCGTCAATCCCTGGCAGACACCCTAAAGAGCGAAGCTGGTGCCGCAGCCGCAGGAGGCGGTCGCGTGGGGATTGCGGATCTGGAAGGACTGGCCGATCACGTCATCGACGAAGTCGATCTCGGAGCCGTCCATGTAGGGCAGCGAGATCTGGTCGATCAGCACCGTCGCGCCGTTCTTCTCGATCACCAGATCGTCCTCGGCCCGCTCTGCATCGAGGTCGAAGCCATACTGGAAGCCGGAGCAGCCGCCGCCCGATACGGTGACGCGCAAGGCCGTGCCGCTCGGCTCCTTCGAGAGGATGCGGGCGATGCGCTTGGCAGCGCGGTCAGACAAGGTGACGTCGAGCGTTTCAGTGGTCATGGCTGCTTCCGAAAATAGGGGTACCCAGCAGGCGCCCGAACCCGATAGTTAGGAATGCGATTGGCGGAGTCAATCGCTGCAGTGCAATGCACGCTGGAAGAGGAGCGTCCATGGAAGGCCAGATCGGCTTCGGCATCGGTCCGCATGCCGCCTTCGCCGTCGATCCCTCGGCAAGCCGCGGCCGGTTGTACCGCGAGCCGGAAAGCCCGACGCGCACGCCCTATCAGAGGGATCGCGACCGCATCGTCCACTCGACCGCTTTCCGTCGGCTGAAGGACAAGACGCAGGTCTTCCTGTTCGACGAGGGCGATCATTATCGCACCCGGCTGACCCATACCATCGAAGTGGCGCAGATCGCCCGGGCTCTGGCGCGCGCGCTGCGGCTCGACGAGGACCTCGCCGAGGCGATCGCGCTGTCGCACGACCTCGGTCACACGCCGTTCGGCCATGCCGGCGAGCGGGCGCTGGACCGGATGATGGCGGGGCATGGCGGCTTCGATCACAACGCCCAGAGCCTTCGGGTCGTCACGAAGCTCGAGCGGCGCTATCCGCATTTCGACGGGCTGAACCTGTCCTGGGAGGCGCTGGAAGGGCTGGTCAAGCACAATGGTCCGCTGGTCGATGCCGAGGGCAGGGGCGTCGGCAGCTATGAGGGCAAGGTTCTGCCGGTTGCCATTCTCGCCTATACCGCCGAGCAGGATCTTGAGCTCGCGACCTATGCCTCGGCGGAAGCACAGGCGGCGGCGATCGCCGACGATATCGCCTATGACGCGCATGACATCGACGACGGGTTGCGGGCCGGGCTGCTGACGGTCGACGGGCTGCGCGAGGTCGAGTTCCTGCGCGAGATCCTGGATGCGATCGAGACCCAGCATCGCGGGCTGGAAAAGCCGCGCCTCGTCAACGAGGTTGTGCGCCGCGTCATTACCCGGATGATCGAGGATGTGATCGCGGAAGCGTTGCGGCGGCTTTCCGAAACCAAGCCCATCTCCGCCGACGCCCTCCGCCTTGCAGGGCGACCGATGATCGCCTTCTCCGCCGGGCTCGTCGCGGCCGACAAGGCGATCAAGACGCATCTCTGGCACAACGTGTATCGTCATCCGCGCGTGATGCAGGTGATGACGGCGGCGGAAGGCGTAGTGGAGCGGCTGTTCGATCGCTATTGGCACGATCCCGACGCGCTGCCGCCGGAGTGGCGGATCGGACTGGATCCGGTGGATATCGAACGCCGCGCACGACGGATTTCCGATTTTCTCGCCGGCATGACCGACCGTTATGCATTGCGCGAGCATCAGCGTCTGTTTGACGCTTCGCCCGATTTGGGTTAGGCGCGCTGCAAGAATTTTCCTTCCGCCCGAAGGGCTGTATCCCGCTATGAATATTTTCCGCGACTTCACCGCACGCGTCACCTCGGCCGTCGAGGTCATCCTGGCCGCGCGCGACAGCGCCCCCGTCGATCTCTCGCGCATCGTCGTCGAGCCGCCGCGCGACGCCGCACATGGCGACCTCGCGACCAATGCCGCCATGGTGCTGGCCAAGCCGCTCGGCCTCAAGCCCCGCGATCTGGCCGAAGCGATCGCCGGGCGGCTGCGCGACGACGAGGACGTGGCCTCGGTCGAGGTCGCAGGCCCCGGCTTCATCAATCTGACGCTGGCAGCCCCCTATCGGGCCCATGCCCTGAAGTCGCTGATCCAGGCCGGCAGCGACTATGGCCGCAGCCGCATCGGTGGCGATCTGAAGGTCAATGTCGAATATGTCTCGGCCAATCCGACCGGCCCGATGCATGTCGGCCATTGCCGTGGCGCCGTCGTCGGCGACGCGCTGGCCAATCTGCTCGATTGGGGCGGCTATGACGTCACCAAGGAATATTACATCAACGATGCCGGCGGGCAGGTCGACGTGCTCGCCCGCTCCGCCTTCCTGCGCTACCGCGAAGCGCTGGGCGAAGAGATCACCATTCCGGAAGGCCTGTATCCGGGCGACTATCTGAAGCCGGTCGGCACGGCGCTGGCCGACGTGCATGGTCGCACGCTGCTCGACATGCCGGAGGCCGAGTGGCTTCCGCTCGTCCGCGAGGCGGCGATCAGCGCCATGATGCTGATGATCCGCGACGATCTCGCCCTGCTCAACGTCCATCATGACGTCTTCTTCTCGGAGAAGACGCTGAGCGGCGAGAATGGCGGCAAGATCGGCGCGACGATCGCCGACATGGAGAAGAAGGGCTTCGTCTATAGCGGCACGCTGCCGCCGCCGAAGGGGCAGCTTCCCGACGACTGGGAAGACCGCGAGCAGCTTCTGTTCCGCGCCACCGATGTCGGCGACGACATTGACCGGCCCCTGGTGAAGTCGGACGGCAGCTACACCTATTTCGCCGGCGACGTGGCCTACTTCAAGGACAAGTTCGACCGCGGCTTCCGGCAGATGATCTATGTGCTGGGCGCCGATCACGGCGGTTACGTGAAGCGCCTGCAGGCTGTCGGCCGCGCCATCTCCGGCGGCACGGCATCGGTCGACGTGCTGCTCTGCCAGCTCGTGAAGCTCTACCGCGCCGGCGAGCCGGTCCGCATGTCGAAGCGTTCGGGCGATTTCGTCACGCTGCGCGACGTGGTCGAGGAAGTGGGCCGCGACGCGGTGCGCTTCATGATGCTCTACCGCAAGAGCGACGCGCCGCTCGATTTCGACTTCCAGAAGGTGACGGAGCAGTCGAAGGACAATCCGGTCTTCTACGTACAGTATGGCCATGCCCGCGCGGCGTCGATCCTGCGCAATGCGGCGCAGGACCTGCCGGCACTCGACCTCTCCGGCGCGGCGCTGGCCGGCGCCGACCTCGCGCTGCTCGATGATGCCGGCGAAATCAGCCTGCAGAGGCGGCTGGCGGAGTTCCCCCGAATCATCGAATCCGCCGCCGAAGCGCATGAGCCGCACCGCGTAGCGTTTTACCTCTACGAACTTGCAGCAGAGTTCCATCAACAGTGGAATCGCGGCAAGGATCTGCCGCAATTACGGTTTATTAACCCTGAACAACCACAGTTGACCGCGGCCCGGCTCGCCCTTGTTCATGCCACAAAGCTGGTGCTGTCATCCGGTTTGCTGGTGCTCGGAGTCGATGCGCCCGAAGAGATGCGGTGAAGTCTCTGCCAGGAGCCTGGCGTCGAATTCTGACGAACAGCACCGGATGAGGCGGAAAGTGGAGCGCGATGCCAGATCGCTACGATAATTCGTTCTCGCGGCGGCCTGCGCCGCTCGACGGGAACACCGGGCGGCGCAACGAGCCGCCCGCGCAGGCTGAAGATGATCCGCTGGTTGAACTGGCTCGCATTGTTTCCGGCAATTCCAGCTTTGACGACATCGTCGGCGGACGGCAGCCCGTTGCCGCGCCCGTGGTGCGGTCGACGCAGCAGCCGAACGTGCGGGACACGTCTTTCGATCTCGAATCCGAACTGATGAACGATCTTCAGACGTCCTTTGACCCGGCGGTTCGCTCGGCGTCGGGTCGTCCGCTCCAGGTCGAGCCGCAGCCCCCGCGTGCGGCGCAGCCGCGCGACGAAGGCTTCGATCACATGCGTCTGCGCCCCGGCGCGCCGGCGGCGCCGCCGCAGTGGCAGGCAGCCCAGCCGCCGCGCCAGGCGGAACCGCGTCATCCGCAGCCCGAGCCGCGCTACGCGCAGGACCCTTACGTCCAGCCCGCCCTCGAGGAAGAAGATCCCTATGCCGGCACAGCCTATGCCGGTGCGACGGATTACGGCCGCGAACGCGGGCAGCCGGCCCATCCTGCCGGCGGCTATGCGACGGACGAATATCATCAGGGCCAGGAAAATGGCGCTGACGACTATTCGGCCGGTTACGACAACGAGTATGGCGACGATCCGAACGCTGGTTATGAGGATGACAGCTATGACGAGCGCCATGCGCGCGCCGATCGCTTCGCCGAGCCGCGCCGTTCTCGCAAGGGTCTCGTCATCGCCGCCGTCGTTCTGGGTGTCGTGCTGGCTGGCGGTCTCGGCGCGCTCGCGCTGAAGGGTGGCGGTACGTCGACCGATGGTGCGCCGCGCGTCATTGCTGCCGATGAGGGCCCGACCAAGGTGCAGCCCGCCGCGACCCCGGGGGACACCGAAGTCGCGCAGAACAAGCTGATCTACGATCGGGCTAGCCCGGAACTGGCGGGCGACGAGCAACTCGTTCTGCCCGACGACGGGCCGATCGACGAAGCGCCGGCCTCGAATGAATCCGCGGCCAGTCGGGAAATCTCGCGCATCATCCTGCCGGGTGCGCCTGGCGATTCCGCAAATCCCTCGTCGATCGACGACCTGACTGGCGGCGCAGCCGCTGCGCCCGCCGCGCCGAGCGATGCGGACGCCGGGCCGCGCAAGGTCCGCACCGTCGTGGTGAAGCCGGACGGAACGATCATCTCGAGCGAGGCGCAGCCGCGCAATGCCGGCTCGCAGACGGATTCGTCCGTGCCGGCACGGCCGGCAACGCCGGTTGCGACCTCACCGGAACCCGCAGCGCCCGCCGAGACCTCGAACGCGACGGCCGATGCGGATCCGGAGGCTCCCGTCGATACCGCGCCGCCCAAGGACGTGTCGCAGCTGGAAGCTCCCGCTCCCGCGCCGGCCAAGCCTCGGGCCCAGCCGGCTCCTGCCGCCGCCGCGCCGGCTGCCGCGACCCGGGCCCCGGCTTCGGGCGGGTTCGTCGTCCAGGTCGCATCCCAGCGCAGCGAAGAGGCCGCGATCGCGTCGTTCAAGGCGATGCAGCGCAAATATCCAAGCGTGTTTGGCTCGCAGGAGCCGAATGTCGTGCGCGCCGATCTCGGCGCCAAGGGCATCTACTATCGTGCCCGCGTCGGTCCGATGGCGACCCGTGACCAGGCTGTCTCGTTCTGCGAGAGCCTGCGGGCCGCCGGTGGCGATTGCATCGTCCAGAAGAACTGACCCCGGACAGGCGGCGGAGCGATCCGCCGCTTGCGGTCCGCCCAGCAAGCAGCTAAGGCCGAAGCATGACCGCCAAAGCATTTATCTCGGGCTGCGCGGGGCGCAGCCTTTCGGCCGATGAAATCGCGTTCTTCCGCGACGAGCGGCCATGGGGTCTCATCCTCTTCAAGCGCAACATCGGGACCCCGGAAGAGGTCTGCGAACTCGTCGCGACCTTCCGTGACATTCTGGATGACCCGGACCGGCCGGTCCTGATCGACCAGGAGGGCGGCAGGGTCCAGCGGATCGCGCCTCCGCATTGGCGCAATCGCCCGGCGGCGCGTTTCGCCGGCGACCTCTACGCCGCCGACCAGGCTGCCGGACGCCGGATGGCGTGGCTGCATGGCCGGCTGATCGCGTCCGACCTGATCGATCTCGGCATTACCGTCGATTGCGTTCCCGTGCTGGATGTCGGCACGCCGCACACGCATGCGGCCATCGGCAACCGCGCCTATGCCGAAGAGGCCGAGATCGTTTCGATCCTCGGTCGCGCGACCGCCGACGGGCTCGTCGCCGGTGGCGTGCTGCCGGTGGTCAAGCACATGCCCGGCCATGGCCGTGCCACGGTCGACAGCCATCTGAGCCTGCCGGTGGTCGAGGCCAGCCTGGCGACGCTGGAGCGCTCGGACTTCGTGCCCTTCAAGGCGCTCAGCGACCTGCCGATGGCGATGACGGCCCATATCGTCTTCACCGCCGTCGATCCGGATCGGCCGGCGACCACGTCGCCGCTCGTCGTCGAGCAGATCATTCGCGGCCGGATCGGCTTCGACGGGCTGCTGATGAGCGACGATCTCTCGATGAAGGCGCTGGGCGGTGATTATGCAAGCCGCGCGGCCGCCGTCCTTTCCGCCGGCTGCGACATGGTTTTGCATTGCAACGGCGTCATGGACGAGATGATGGACGTTGCCCGCTCGGTTCCCGAACTGATGGGCAGGGCGGCGGAGCGCGCCGCCATCGCCCGGGCCGCGCGCAAGCCGCCGCATCCGCTCGACCGCGAGGCGGCGGAGGCTGAGTATGCGACGCTCGCCGAGCGAGCCGGCTGGCCGCCGGCCGTCGCCTGAGTCCGGATCGATCCATGGCCGCCACCCGCGACAAGGACGGCCAGAGCGAACTCTGGCAGATGCCGGACGCACCGGACCGCAAGGAGGGCGATTCCGCCCTCGTCGTCGACGTCGACGGTTTTGAAGGGCCGCTCGACCTCCTTCTCGCGCTAGCCCGGACCCAGAAGGTCGATCTCGCCAAGATCTCGATCCTGGCGCTGGCGGAACAGTATCTCGCCTATATCGAGCAACTGCGTCAGCTCCGCCTCGAACTTGCCGCCGACTATCTGGTGATGGCGGCATGGCTTGCCTACCTGAAGTCGCGGTTGCTGCTCCCGGCGCCTGCGCCGGACGAGGAGCCGAGCGGCGAAGAGATGGCGGCCGCGCTGGCCTTCCGCCTTCGCCGGCTGGAAGCGATGCGCGACGCCGCCGCGAAACTGGTCAATCGCGACCGGCTGGGCCGCGAGGTCTTTCAACGCGGCATGCCGGAGCCGGTCGAAGTCATCCAGAACAGTCACTACGCCGCCACGCTCTACGACCTGCTGACGGCCTATGCCTCGCAGCGTCAGCGTCAGATGGTGTCGGTGGTGCATGTGCGGCGGCGCCAGGTCTGGTCGCTGGCCGAGGCGCGCGAGGTACTGACGCGGATGATCGGCAGCATCGCCGACTGGACGCCGGTCGACGTGTTTCTGTCGCCCTGGATCCAGACACCGGAAATGCGCGCTACCGTGCTGGCGAGCTCTTTCAGCGCCAGCCTGGAGCTGGTGCGGGAGGGCAGGGTGGAATTGCGCCAGACGGCGCCTTTCTCGTCGCTCTACATGCGCGACCGGGACCGCGATGGCGCGGAGGGGAAGAACGATGCCTGATTTCGGAAATCTCACCTTGCTCGCCCCGGAAGAGCGCCGGATGGCGCTGCGCATGGTAGAGGCGATGCTGTTTGCCAGCGCGCAGCCGCTGGGCGCGCGTGAAATCGCCGCCCGCCTGCCGGAGGGCAGCGACGTCGAGGCCCTGATCCGCGAGCTGGAGCACGCCTATTCCGGGCGCGGGGTCAATCTGGTCCAGGTGGCGGGCAAATACATGTTCCGCACCGCGAGCGATCTCGCTTTTCTGCTTCAGCGGGATGCCGGCGACCAGAAGAAGCTGTCGCGTGCCGCGCTCGAGACGCTGGCGATCATCGCCTACCACCAGCCGGTGACGCGCGCCGAGATCGAGGAGATCCGAGGCGTCTCGATCTCCAAGGGCACGCTCGACGTGCTGATGGAGGCCGGCTGGATCAAGATGCGCGGTCGTCGCCGGACGCCGGGCCGTCCCGTGACCTATGGGACGACAGAGGCCTTTCTGGTGCATTTCGGACTGGAAGCGATCGGCGATTTGCCTGGTCTTGAGGAGCTTAAGGGCGCCGGGCTGCTCGATGGCCGCATCCCGCCGGGCTTCTCCGTCCCGGAGCCGCGCGATGGCGACGCGCTGCGGGATGACGAGGACCCGCTCGATCCGGACGATCTGCTCGCGGCCGGTCTGTCCGAGCACGACTGAGGCGATCCATTTCTCAAGGTCGACCTCGACGGCGGCGGCGTCAGGGGCTAAACCGCTCGCATGAATGCAAGCACGCAATGGATCGAACGAACCGCCTGGGGGCGTCGCGGCACGGCAGGTGTCACGATCGCGGCCCGCCTCGGTTTCGAAGGGGTCACGCATCACTATGGCGACGCGCCGTCGCTGCGGGGCATCAACCTGAACGTCGAGCCGGCCGAGGTCGTTTGCCTGCTGGGCCGATCGGGCTGCGGCAAGACGACGCTCCTGCGGGTCACGGCCGGGCTCGAGCGCCCCTCCGGCGGCCGCATTACGGTCAATGGCCGCGAGATGGCCAGCGCGTCTGTATTCGTGCCGCCGGAGAAGCGCGGCGTCGGCCTGATGTTCCAGGACTACGCCCTGTTCCCGCACATGACGATCCTGAAGAACGTCATCTACGGCCTCAACGACCTTCCGCGCGCCGAAGCCGAGCGCCAGGGCCGGCACGCGCTGGCCCGCGTCGGCCTCGACGGTTACGCCTCTGCCCATCCCCATGCGCTTTCCGGCGGCGAGCAGCAGCGCGTGGCGCTGGCGCGCGCCATCGCACCGCGGCCGTCCATGCTGCTGATGGACGAGCCGTTTTCCGGCCTCGACAAGCGGCTGCGCGATCACGTCCGCGAGGAGACGATGGCGATCATCCGCGAGACGCGGGCGACCTGCATCATCGTTACCCATGACCCGGAAGAGGCGATGCGCATGGGCGATCGCATCGCCCTGATGCGCGGCGGCCAGTTGCTGCAGGTCGGCACGGCGCGCCACCTCTATGAGCATCCCGTGGATCTCTACGCGGCCCGCTTCTTCTCGGAATTGAACGAGTTCGAGGCCGTCGCCAGGGGAGGGCGCGTCGAAACGCCGATCGGCAGTTTCGGTGCGCGGGGCCATGCCGACGGAACCATCCTGTCGATCGGCGTTCGTCCGCAGGGCGTGGGCTTCGCCATCGCCGGCGACGGCGTGCCGGGAAGGATCGTCGGGCATCAGTTTCTTGGTGAAGTGGATCTTCTGAGCGTCGCGGTCGATGGCATCGACGTGCCGATCCGGATGCGTACCCGCGACAACACCGCGCCCTATGTCGTCGGCAGCACGGTGTGGCTCAGCATAGACCGACGCGACGTCCTCGTGTTTGCGAAACCGGCCGAATAACCCTACATGCGGTTAAGATGGTTGGTTGCGGGCGCAAGGTCCGTCTGCGATAGTCGCCCACCAAACGCATAGCGCGTGATTTTTGTGGAGATGAGTTGATGGGTTCTTTCAGCATCTGGCACTGGCTTATCGTGCTGGTGATCGTCCTCCTGCTCTTCGGTAAGGGGAAGATTTCGGATGTGATGGGTGACATGGCGAAGGGCGTCAAGAGCTTCAAGAAGGGGCTTGCCGACGACGACGAACCCACCGCCGCGAAGCCTGTGATCGACAGCAAGCCTTCCGATGTCGTTTCGTCGAATACCGACGAGAAGACCCGCGCCAGCTAAGGCCTGAACGAGGTCCGGGAAGCTGCTCCGCTGCCGCGCTCGTTGAGCGCGGGGCGCTGGGTAGACCAATCGGTGTGAGAGTATGCTGGATATCGGTTGGAGCGAAATTCTCGTCATCGCAGTCATTGCGATCGTCGTGGTGGGTCCGAAGGACCTGCCGCCGATGCTGCGCGCGCTTGGGCGTACCATTTCCAAGATGCGCAGGATGGCGGGTGAATTTCAGGGACAGTTCAACGAGGCGCTCAAGGAAGCCGAGCTCGACGACGTCAAGAAGTCGTTTGACGAGCTTCGCGGCCTGAACCCGATGAACGACATCAAGAACAGCCTGAACCCGCTTTCAGGGCCTATCGCCAAGCCGTCGCCATCGCCGGTGCCTCCGGCTGCCGACGAGTCGCCGCAGCTCCTCGCGGACACCGATATCGAGCCGGCCGCACCGCTCGAGACGTCGGCTTCGGTCGAGGCTGCCGAACCGGTGGTTGCGCCGAAGCCCAAGCGAGCCGCCGCCCGGAAGCCCGCCGCGGCGGCTGACGAGGGCGATGCGCCGAAGCCCCGCGCTACCCGCGCCAGGCCCAAGGCTGTCAATGGGGAGGACGCGGATGCTGTTCAATCGGCACCGCGCGTTCGCAAGCCGAAGCCGGTTGCGGTGGAAAGCCCCGCTGCCATCCCGGTATCGGACTCCCGTGACAGCGCTCCCGCTGCCATCGAGCCGCCGGCCGTCGCCAGCGTGACTGAAGAGCCCAAGACATGAGCGACAAGCCTTCGGCCGAAGACGACATCGAAGCCAGCCGCATGCCGTTGATGGCGCACCTGATCGAGTTGCGCTCGCGACTGATCAAGACGCTGGTGGCGGTGCTCGTCGCCTTCCTGCTGTGCTTCTATTTCGCCGGCACGATCTACAACATCCTGGTCATTCCCTATGAGTGGGCGGTCGGCCCCGCGCAGGACGTCAAGCTGATCTACACCGCGCCGCAGGAGTTCTTCCTGACGCAGATGAAGCTGGCGCTCTATGGTGCTGTGTTCATTGCGTTCCCGGTGATCGCGATGCAGATCTACAAGTTCGCGGCGCCCGGCCTCTACAAGCATGAGAAGCGGGCCTTCGTACCCTACCTGATCGCTACCCCGATCCTGTTCGTGACAGGCGCGGCGCTCGTCTATTTCCTGATCCTGCCGATGGCGCTGCATTTCTTCCTGTCGTTCCAGCAGACGAGCGGCGACGGCAAGGCGCAGATAGAGGCGCTGTTCAAGGTCAACGAGTATCTCGGTCTGATCATGACCCTGACGCTCGCCTTCGGCATCGTCTTCCAGCTTCCGGTGATCCTGACGCTGCTCGGCCGTGCCGGAATCGTCTCCAGCCAGATGCTGCGGGCCAAGCGGCGCTACGCGATCGTGATCGCGTTCGTGATCGCGGCCGTGCTGACGCCACCGGACATGATCAGCCAGATCTCGCTCGCGATTCCGGCCATGCTTCTCTATGAGGTTTCGATTTTTTCGGTCCGTATCGTCGAGCGCAAGCGTGCCGATGCCCGGGCCGAGGATGACGCGGAAGACGAGACGCCCGCGTAGCAAAGCGGTTTCTTTCCGATGTCGAGTTAGCTTGAACCACGCCGCGCCCTCGGGACGGCGTGGTTCTTTGTCTGGGGCCGGTCCACGGCGTCAGGCGGGGCGGTCGCGCCGCCGCTCTCGGGCCGTTCTCCCCTCGTGCGTATCGCTGCCGGGTTGATCCTTCGCCAGTCTCACACTATCCGTCATGCGGCGAATGCTTTGCTCCTTCGCGGCCGGGATCACGGCCGCCTTCTCTTCGAGGCACGATCATGCTCGACATCAAATGGATCCGTGACAACCCTGACGCGCTCGACCGCGCGCTCGCCAGTCGTGGAGCCGAGCCGATCTCGTCGAAGCTGATCGCGCTGGACGAGGCGCGCCGCGCCCATATCGTCCAGGTCCAGGCCGCCCAGGAACGCCGCAACGCCGCCTCCAAGGAGATCGGCAAGGCGAAGGCCGCCAAGGACGAGGAAACCGCCCAGCGGCTGATGGCCGAGGTCTCCACCATCAAGGAGTTCCTCGCCCACGCCGAGGAGACGGAGCGCCGCCTCAACAAGGAACTCGACGACGCGCTGGCGGTGATCCCGAACACGCCGCTCGAGGACGTGCCGGTCGGTGCCGACGAACATGACAACGTTCCCTATTTCGGTCGCAACCAGACGGAAGCGCAGGCTACCGCGGCGCGTCCGAAGAAGCGGGACCTTCCCTTTGCCGCGAAAGAGCATTTCGAGATCGGCGAAGCGCTTGGGCTGATGGATTTCGAAACCGCTGCCAAGCTTTCCGGCAGCCGTTTCGTGGTGCTCAAGGGGCAGCTCGCCCGGATGGAGCGCGCGATCGGCCAGTTCATGCTCGACGTGCACACCGGCGAGCACGGCTACACCGAGGTGCAGCCGCCGCTGCTGGTCAAGGACGACGCGCTCTACGGAACGGCGCAGCTGCCGAAATTCGCCGAGGACCTGTTCAAGGCCGGCGAGCAGCATTGGCTGATCCCGACCGCCGAGGTGCCGCTGACCAATCTGGTGCGCGAATCCATTCTCGACGAAAAGGAACTGCCGCTGCGCTTCACGGCGCTGACGCCCTGCTTCCGTTCGGAGGCGGGCTCGGCCGGCCGCGACACGCGCGGCATGCTGCGCCAGCACCAGTTCAACAAGGTCGAGCTGGTCTCGATCACTACGCCGGAAACCTCGATCGACGAGCATGAGCGCATGCTCTCCTGCGCCGAGGCCGTGCTGAAGAAGCTCGACCTGCATTACCGCGTCATGACGCTCTGCACGGGCGACATGGGTTTCGGCTCGCGCAAGACCTATGACATCGAGGTGTGGCTACCGGGGCAGAACGCCTATCGCGAGATTTCCTCCGTCTCGGTCTGCGACGATTTCCAGGCCCGGCGCATGAATGCGCGCTACCGCCTCGGCGGTGCCGAGAAGGGCAACCGTTTCGTCCACACGCTGAACGGCTCGGGCACGGCGGTCGGCCGCGCGCTGATCGCGGTCATCGAGAACTATCAGAACGAGGATGGCACCATCACCGTGCCGGCGGCGCTGAAGCCCTATATGGGCGGCCTCGAAAAGGTCGGCTGAGGGGCGCTTCGGGCCCCATGTCGATCCGATCCCCGGTGTGAGCAACGATCCCTGAACAGCGAAGGCTGACCCAGACATGCGTATCCTGATCACCAATGATGACGGCATCCACGCACCCGGACTTGCCGTGCTGGAGCGCATCGCGCGGACGCTCTCCGACGATGTCTGGGTCGTCGCGCCGGAAACCGACCAGTCGGGCCTCGCGCATTCGCTGACGTTGAACGATCCTCTGCGGCTGCGGGAGGTTTCCGAGAAGACCTTCGCGGTGCGCGGCACGCCGACCGATTGCGTCATCATGGCCGTCCGCAAGGTACTGGACCGGGCGCCGGACCTGGTCTTGTCCGGCGTCAATTCGGGCCAGAACGCCGCCGATGACGTGACCTATTCGGGCACGGTCGCGGGCGCCATCGAGGGGACGCTGCTCGGCATTCCGTCGATCGCCCTGAGCCAGGCGTACGAAGCCGTGGACGGCAAGCGCGTCATTCCCTGGGAGACTGTCGAAGCGCATGCCCCGCGCATCCTGCAGAAGCTGGTGGCGCATGGCTGCCCGCGCGGCGTGCTCTACAATCTCAATTTCCCGAACACCGCGCCTGGCCTCGTCGCCGGTGTCGAGGTGACCTCGCAGGGCGTCGTCACGCACGGCCTGAGTGTCGACGAGCGCCACGACGGTCGGGGCAATCCCTACTTCTGGCTCAAGCACCAGCGTGTCGCCGAGGAGCATGCGGCGGGAACCGACGTCAACGCCATCCGACGCGGCGTCATCTCGGTCACGCCGCTGCGTATCGACATGACCGCCTACGACCAGGCGCATGAGCTCAACGCGCTGTTCGACTAGCCGCTCGTGCTGGCTGCCCGGTCGCACTGTCGTGCGGCCTCGCCTTCGATGTGCCCCGAAATGACGCAAAATCGTCGCCAGCGCTGCGCGCAATAAGACGCCGTTTACCACCTCGGCTGCATGAGTAGGGCTCAGAAGGCGAGGGCGCGTAGCGTATGGCACTCGAGGCAGTCCAGTTTCATCCGACCGAGTTCGAGGCGTTCGACGACAATCTCGTTCCGATCGCCCAATTCCTGCTGCGGCTTCGCCAGTTCGGCATCATGGATCGCCGCATGGTGGATGCGTTTGAATCGATTCCCCGGCCACTCTTCCAGCCGACCGACGCCAAGCGTGGTCCGCTCTTCGGCGAGCGGCCGCAGCCGATCGATTGCGGTCAGCTCGATACGCCGCCGATCCTCGCGGCGCGCATGATCGAGGCGCTGGCGCCGACGACGCGCTGCCGGGTGCTGGAAGTCGGCACCGGCACGGGCTATCTCGCCGCAGTCCTGTCGCGGCTTTCCCGGCGCGTCTATACCGTCGATCGCTTCCGCACCCTCGCCATGGCGGCGCAGGCGCGTTTCGAGATGCTCCGCATCGCCAACATCACCTCGGTGTTCGGCGATGGCCTCGACGGCTGGCCCGAGAAGGGGCCCTTCGATCGAATCATCTCATCGGCCTCGGCCTCGGCGGTTCCGCCGGCTTTCGTCGAGGCGCTCAGCACCAGCGGCACGCTGGTGATGCCGATCGGTCCGGATGACGGCATCCAGACGATCACCCGCTTCATTCGGGTCGATCGCCAGTTGGTGGCCACGCCGATCTGCCCGGTCCGCATGGTGCCGCTGATCCGGGGCAAGGCCGCGCGGCTCTAGAAACGCACCGGCTATCGCGACTGGTCCCATGCTGGCTTCCGACCTTTGCGCCGCTCGCCCCGCGTGGGGCGGAATCGCATCTCGCTTCGAATTCCGTCTGCATCAAGGGACGTGGATGTCTTAACCGCGCCTTGGACTGGCGGACGCGCGAAATGCGGCGGAAGCGCGGGATTCTGTGGGCGGCGCCTTCGTTTTCACGACATGTCGGCGAAGTTTTCCGTCGTGCTTAAGCCTTTATCAACGTTACCAGCGTTTATTGGCCTCATGTGTGGTGTGGCGTTGCGAGTAGGCTCGATGTGCAGAAATGCTTCCTCTTTTCGGTCTCGGACTCTCTCTCAGGTTGCGGTCATTGCGCTCCTTTCGGGGTTGACCGCGGCCTGCAGCGCTGACGGTTCGCGCTACGGTTCGATCTTTACCGGCAGTACGGCAAACCAAAAGCAGATCATCGGCGGTTCGCAGCCGATGCCGGCTCCGGTCGATTACAGCAGCAACAACAGCGATGTCGTCGCGACGCCGCCGCCTTCGCGTGGTGTGAGCCGGTCCGACCTGCCGCCGATGCTGCCGGGCGTCCAGCAGGGCTCGCAGCCCATGGCGGCCGCGCCTTCCTACGGTGCATCCGCGACCTACCAGCAGCCGCGCTCCTATACGCCGCCTTCCGACACGGTGGGCTCGATCCAGTCGTCCGCTCCGACGCAGGTTGCTTCCGCAGCCCAGCCGCCGCGCCGCGGTGGAGCCTGGTCGACCGAAGGCGGCACGGTCGTGACGCTGGGGCCGGGCGAGACACTGTCGTCAGTGTCGCGCCGCTATGGCGTTCCGATCAAGGAACTCGCCCGCGTCAACAATATCGGCAACCCTTCCCAGGTCGGCGCAGGCACCCGCCTGACGATCCCGACCTATGGCCAGGGCAATGCCGCCGTCGCCGAGGCCCCCGCCGCTTCGTCTCCGCAGCGTCGGGACAACGCGCAGCTGGTTGCCGCTCCGGCACCGGCCGGCGAGCGCAAGACGATGGCTTCGGCCGAAGGCGCGCCGCTCAATGGCCTGCATGTTGTTTCGCCCGGTCAGACGCTCTCTTCGATCGCCCGTCTCTATGGCGTCAGCGCCAAGGATCTGGCCGCAGCGAACAGCCTGACCTCAACCAATCAGCTGAAGTCCGGCCAGAAGCTGCGCATTCCGGGCAATAACGGCAACCCGCAGGCTGTTGCCCTGCGCAACGATCCGACCCGTCGCGAGGAAAAGCCGCAGGGCGAGGATCCCAACGCCAAGCCGAACGCCGCCAATGCGCCGCAGAAGACGCTCGGCGACGAGCCGGCCGCCGCGGCAAAGCCGACCGAGACGGCCTCGATCGCCAAGCCGGCGACGCCGAACCAGCCGGTGGCCTATGCGCCGCCGTCCGAGTCGGCCACGCCCGCCGCGACGAATGCCAGCGCCGATCCGGGCTCTGCCAACGGCACGACGTTCCGCTGGCCGGTGCGCGGACGCATCATCACAGGCTTCGGTTCCTCGGCAACGGGCGAGAAGAATGACGGCATCAACCTCGCCGTTCCCGAAGGCACCTCGATCAAGGCCGCCGAGGCTGGCACCGTGATCTATGCCGGCAACGAACTGGAAGGGTATGGAAACCTGGTGCTCGTCCGTCACGCCGACGGGTGGGTCTCGGCTTACGCCCACAACAGCAAGATCCTGGTCAAGCGCGGCGACGCCGTGCGCCGCGGCCAGATCATTTCTCAGGCCGGCGCGTCCGGTTCCGTCAACGCGCCGCAGCTACATTTCGAGCTCCGCAGGGGTTCGAAGCCGGTCAACCCGCTGGATTACCTGCAGAGCTGACCGACTCTCTGACCGGCCCAACCTCATCTCGTGAGGGATCTTCCGGTCTAATACTGGCGGGGCGGCTTCAGCCCGTAAGAGCGACCCCAAGTCGCCCCGCCAGATCCTGCACGTACTGCCAGGCGACGCGGCCCGATCGCGCGCCGCGCGTCGTCGACCACTCCAGCGCCTCGGCGCGCAGAACCTCCGGCGCCACGTTCAGCCCGAAATGCTCGGCATAGCCGTTGACCATGGCGAGATAGTCGTCCTGGCTGCATTTGTGGAAGCCGAGCCAGAGGCCGAAGCGGTCCGACAGCGACACCTTCTCCTCGACCGCCTCGCCGGGATTGATCGCCGTCGAGCGCTCGTTCTCCATCATGTCACGCGGCAGCAGATGGCGCCGGTTCGACGTGGCGTAGAACACGACATTCTCCGGACGCCCCTCGACGCCGCCATCCAGCGCCGCCTTCAGCGACTTGTAGGACGTGTCGTCATTGTCGAAGGAAAGGTCGTCGCAGAACAGGATGAAGCGTCGGTCGAGGCCGCGCACCAGGCTCATCAGTTCCGGCAGGCTGTCGATATCCTCGCGGTGGATCTCGATCAGCTTCATCGGATGGCCGCCTGGCAGCTTGGACGGGGCGCTGTTAATCGTCGCATGCGCCGCCTTGACCAGCGAGCTCTTGCCCATGCCGCGCGCGCCCCACAGCAGCACGTTGTTGGCCGGCAGGCCGCGGGCGAAACGATCGGTGTTCTCGACCAGGATGTCGCGTACCCGGTCGACGCCCTTGAGCAGCACCATCTCGACGCGATTGACCTTCGGCACGGGCTGGAGCGTGCCGGTGGAAGCCTGCCAGACGAAGGCATCCGCGGCGTCAGGGTTGAATTCCGGCCGTGCCGGCGGGACGGCGCGCTCGATCAGGGCGATCAGCCGGTCAAGACGATCGGCGACGGATTTCAGCGTATCTTCTGTCACAGTCATTTCCTCGGGCCGATCCCCACATCCCGCGTATCGGGACGGTTGAGGGCGCGCCGGCGGCTGGGGTGAAGTCGTGCGGAGGCAGGGGCGATCCCTCCATCCGGCCATCCGGACGATCGCATCCCGCGTGCAAGCGAGGGCTCCGGACGACATTCGCCACTATCATGCCGGTGCTGCCATTTGCAAAGGCCTGCCGCGTGGTTATATTCCGCGCCGTTTCGCGTACCGCTGTCTCTCCCTATGAGAAGGTCGGCGCAAACCACGCGTCTTGATCGGACGGGCCACCAGCGGACCCGCCAACGCTACAGGGAGCAACCTTCAATGTTCATTACCCCCGCCTTCGCACAGGCCGCCGGCGCTTCCGCCGGTGGTGCCGACCTGCTGATCCAGTTCGTGCCGTTCATCTTCGTCTTCGCGATCATGTGGTTCCTGATGATTCGGCCGCAGCGGCAGAAGCAGAAGGCGCACCAGGAGATGATCAAGGGCGCGCGCCGCGGTGACACGGTCGTGCTGTCGGGCGGCCTGATCGGCAAGATCAACAAGGTCGTGGACGATTCCGAACTGCTGCTGGAAATCGCGGAAGGCGTCCGGGTTCGCGTTTCGCGCGCGGCCATCGCCGATGTGCGCGCCAAGGGCGAGCCGGCCAAGGACGGCGAGTAAGCCAGCCTCTAGCTCCCCCTGATGAAACGGCCCGTCTAAGGGCCGAGATCGACTGGAACGGTTTCCATGCTGCACTTCACACGCTGGAAGATGATTGCGATCCTGACTGTCGTTGTGGTCGGGCTCCTCGCGGCGCTTCCCAATCTCTTCTCGAAGGAAACCGTTGAATCCTGGCCGAGCTGGGTGCCGAAACGGCAAATGGTTCTCGGCCTGGATCTCCAGGGGGGAGCCTATCTCCTCTACGAGGTGGACAAGCAGGACTACGTGCAGAAGCGCCTGCGCACCCTCGTGGGTGACATCCGCAAGGCAATGCTGCAGGAGCCGCGCATCGGCTATTCCGGCCTGGGCGTCCAGGGGCAGGGCGTGCAGCTCCGCATCCGCGACCTGTCCCAGCTCGGCGAGGTCGAGAAGCGCCTCGAGCCGCTCCGCAACCAGTTGGCCACCTCGGCGCTTGGCGGGACCGCCGTCAATGAGTTCGACCTGACCGTGGGCAGCGACGGTCTCGTCCAGATGGCCTATTCGGAAGCCGGTCTGAACCAGCGCATTCGCCAGATCGTCGATCAGTCGATCGAGGTCATCGGTCGCCGCATCGATCAGCTCGGCACGGTCGAGCCTTCGATCCAGCGCCAGGGCTCGGACCGCATCCTGGTCGAGGCCCCCGGTCTCGACGATCCCGAGCGTCTGAAGACCCTGGTCGGACAGACGGCGCAGCTTACCTTTCATCTCGTCGACACCAGCGTCTCGCCGACGGCTGGCACGCGCAAGCCCGGTACGATCATCGTCGACTCGAACGATACTCCGCCGGTACCCTATGTGCTTGAGGAAGCGCCTCTCCTGACTGGCGAGGACCTGACGGACGCCCAGGCGACGTTCGACTCGCAGAACAACGAGCCGGTCGTTTCCTTCCGTCTTTCCAGCGCCGGCGCTCGCGTGTTCGGCGAAGTCACGTCGAAGAACGTCAACCGCCCCTTCGCGATCGTCCTCGACGACAAGGTCATTACCGCCCCGGTGATCCGTCAGCCGATCCTTGGCGGTTCCGGCCAGATCTCCGGCAACTTCTCGATCCAGTCCGCCAACGACCTGGCGATCCTGCTTCGCGCCGGTTCGCTTCCGGCCAAGCTGACGATCGTCGAGGAGCGCAATATCGGTCCGGGCCTCGGTGCCGACTCGATCCGCGCCGGCAAGATCGCCGCGATCATCGGAACGGCGCTCGTCTGTGCGTTCATGGTCATGACCTATGGCTTCCTCGGCTGGATCGCCAACGTCGCCGTGATCGTCAATGTCATCCTGATCTTCTCGATCGTGACGATCCTCGGGGCGACGCTGTCGCTGCCGGGTATTGCCGGCGTGATCATCACGGTCGGAACGGCGGTGGACGCCAACGTCCTGATCTATGAGCGGATACGCGAGGAGTATCGAGCCGGGCGATCCGCGATCGCCGCGATCGATGCAGGCTTCCAGAAGGCGCTCGGCACCATTTTGGACGCGAACGTCACGACGCTGATCGCAGCCCTGGTTCTCTTCTACCTGGGTTCGGGCCCGATCCGCGGCTTCGCCGTCACGCACGCCATCGGCGTCGCGACGACGATGTTCACGGCGTTCACCTTCACTCGCCTTCTGGTCGCGATGTGGGTGCGGTGGCGCCGTCCGACCAAGATCACGCTCTGAATCGAAGCGAGGACAGAAACCCATGGCTTATCTTCGCATCGTTCCCGACAACACCAAGATCCCCTTCATGCGGATGCGGAAGTGGACGTTTCCGCTTGCCGCCTTCCTCTCGATCATGTCGGTCATCCTGTTCTTCACCGTCGGGCCGAACTACGGCATCGATTTCCTCGGCGGCACCGTCATCGAGATCCAGACCAAGGACGCCAAGCCGGATCTCGGCAAACTGCGTTCGACGTTGAATGGGCTTGGCCTCGGCGACGTCCAGGTGCAGACGATCGGCGCCGACAACTCGGTGCTGATCCGCATGGGTCAGCAGGATGGCGGGGAGGAGGCCCAGCAGGCCGCCATTGGCAAGATCCGCGCGGCGCTCGCCGATCAGGCGGAATTCCGCCGCACCGAGATCGTCGGTCCGCGCGTGTCGGGCGAACTGGCCTATAATGGCGGTCTCGCCATGCTGGTCACCTTCGCGGCGATCGCCATCTACGTCTGGTTCCGGTTCGAGTGGCAGTTCGCCGCCGGTTCGATCATATCGGCTGCGAACGTCGTGGTGATGACCTTCGGCTTCTACGTGGTCACGCAGCACGAATTCAATCTGACCTCGCTCGCGGCGATCCTGACGACGATCGGCTATTCGCTCAATGACACGGTCGTCGTCTATGACCGCATCCGGGAGACGCTGCGCAAGTACAAGAAGATCCCGCTCGGCGACCTGATCGATCGCGCGATCAACGACATGCTGGGTCGTACCGTGATCACCACGGTGACCACGCTGATCGCACTGTTGTCGCTCTACATCTTCGGCGGCGATGTCATCCAGGCGTTCACCCTGGCCATGATCTTCGGCGTGATCGCGGCGATCTTCTCCTCGATCTGCGTCGCGGCTCCGATCCTGATCTATTTCGGCCTGCGCCAGGACCAGATGACCAAGAAGGAAGACGTGGAGGCGGCTGGCAAGGCCTGAGCCGCCATGGCGCTGTTCACGCGACCATCCGTATCGCTCCGCGACCAGCACTTTCCTGGTCAGGCGCCGATCGACGTTTATGGCGAAGGGGTTTTCCGCTTCGCGGAGATGTCGCATCCGGGCTCGCTTCTCTGCCTGCCGAGCGGCATCTATGGTTGGCCGGTCGGCAGCGCGGCGGAGATCACGCCCGAGGCGCTGTCGGACGTATTCGCCGAAGCGGCCGATATCGCCCTCCTGGTGATCGGATGCGGTCGGGATGTCGCGCTTGTCCCCAAGAGCCTGCGCGAGCAGCTCAAGCAAAGCGGGATCGGTGTTGAGGTGATGGCGACCGGCCCGGCCGTCCGCACCTACAATATCCTTCTCGCCGAGGGCCGCCCTGTCGCGGCGGCGCTCGTCGTTATCTGATTGGTTTCGTTTCATGGATGTTTTCGCCCTTTGCGCCGATGAAGTGCGCGCGCATGACCGTGATCGGTTTCTCGCCGATCTGTTCGCGCCCGAGGCGAAACGGCGCTACCTCTTCGCGCTTCATGCCTTCAATCTCGAGATCGTGCGGGTGCGCGACCTCGTCAGCGATCCGATGCCGGGCGAGATCCGCCTGCAATGGTGGCGCGACGTGCTGTCGGGCGAGGCGAGGGGCGAGGTTGCCGGCCACCCTGTCGCGGCCGCGCTGCTCGAGACGATCGGACTGCACCACCTGCCGCGCGCGGCCTTCGACAATATGATCGAGGCGCACATCTTCGATCTCTACAATGATCCGATGCCGACGCTCGGCGATCTCGAAGGCTATGCCGGCGAGACGGTTTCGGTGCTGATCCAGTTGGCGGCTCTCATTCTCGCCGGCGGCGAGGATCCGCATACGGCGGATGCCGCCGGCCACGCCGGCGTGGCGCAGGCGCTCACGGGGCTGATGCGGGCACTGCCGTTCCACGCCAGGCGTCAGCAGCTATTTCTTCCGACCGATCTGATGGAACGGCACGGGGTGAAGGCGGAGGACATCTTCGCCGGACGCACGACGCCGGAGCTGCTCGCCCTGCTCGCCGATCTGCGCGAGACGGCGCGGCGGCACCTCGATGCCGGTCGGGCCGCACTCGCCCATGCCGATCGGGTCGCGCTCCCCGCTTTCCAGCCGGTCGCGCTCGTCGAGCCGATGCTCCGGCTGATGGACCGATCCGACTATGATCCGTTCCAGACGACGATCGACCCGCCGCAGTGGAAGCGGCAATGGTGGCTCTGGCGTGCCGCGCGTCGGGGTGGGTTTTAGGAGAGGAACTCGGGTCCGTCGGCGCGGTGGCCGGTCCTGCCCTCAAGCCGCGCCATGCGTTAGCACGTCGATGTTGTGGGCGTGGCGGACCGCGCCGCGGGCGGCGTCGTTCTGGTTGAAGATCTCCAGCGTCTCGGTCTCGTCATCGGCCACCGGCATCAGCGCCGCGTCCATGTAGTTGGCCTTCGCCGGGTCGGCCTCGATGCGGCGACGTTGCCGTTCCAGCTTGCCGAGCAGCCAAAGCAGCTTGGCGCTCTTGGCGACCGTCTCGAGCGCGTGGCGCGGATAGAAGCGCCATATCGGCTCGATCGGCAGGCCGGGCCGGCGGTCCAGCCGATCCTTGAAGCGCACGACCCCGCCCTGCAAGGGATGGACATGCTCCACGTCGACGGACGTTGAGAACCACATCAACAGCTTCATGATGCTGGTGGTCCGCACCCCGGTCGCCGCCGCGCGGCGCAGGATCGTCAGCATGTGCTCGGGCGAATAGAACAACCGCCACGCGTCGCGGTAGATGCCCTCCCATTCCTGCTGCGACATGCGCTCATGACCAGTGACGGCATGCTCGAGGTCATACTTGTTGAGGTCCCTGTCCATGGCCACGCCCTTGCGGTGCAGGGTCTGGTGGTCCTCGGAACCCGGCAGAGGCGTCAGGAAGAAGAACTCCAGGATATCGAGCGGCAGTTCGCGCCGGATGATGCCGATGTCGCGGCGGATGCTCTCCGGCGTGTCATTGGGAAAGCCAAGAATGTAGCCAGCATAGGTGATGATGCCATGGTGCTTCCAGTCGAGCAGCATGCGGCGGTACTCGGTAATCTTGTTCTGGCGCTTCTTGGCGGCCATCAGGTTGTCGGGGTTGATGTTTTCAAGCCCGATGAAGACGCGGCTGACGCCGGCCCTTTTGCATTTGGCGATGAAGTTCGGGATCTTGTGGCAGAGCGTGTCGACCTGGATCATCAAGCCGATCCACATGCCCTCCTTTTCGCGCAGCGCGATGATCCGGTCGAGGATGATCTCCCAGTCGCGGTTGCGGGCGAAATTGTCGTCGGTGATGAAGTAGTTGTGAATGCCCTGCGCCAGGTTCTCGCGGATCAGCTTCTCGATATCGTCGGGCGATCGGCGGCGGGACTTGCGCCCCTGCACGTTGATGATGGTGCAGAACGAACACTGGAACGGACAGCCGCGCCCGGCATCGAAGCTGGTGTTGCCGCCCAGGGTCCGTGCGACATAGCCGGCCGGCAGGAAGGGTGGCGGCGTGCCTTCGACGCTCGGCAGTTCCTTCATGTAGTTGTAGAGAGGCTGCAGGGTGCCGGCGGCGGCGTCGAGCAGAACGCGGTCGAGCCGGTTTTCCGCCTCGCCGGCGAACAGGCTGACGCCGATGTCCAGCGCCTGCTGCAGGTCGACATGCAGGTCGGGTAGCATGGCGAGGCAGCCGGAAACGTGAAACCCGCCCATCGCGACGGAAATGCCCGCCTCGCGCAGGGGCCGGGCGAGATCGAGGGCGCGCGGATACTGGTTCGACTGGACGCCGACCAGGCCGACCAGCCCGAAATTACCGTTGCGGCGGAAGTCCTCGATGATCCGGTCCAGCCGGACGCGGGTATTGGTTTCGTCGATGGCGCGGATGTCGATGGTGACATCCTCCCCCAGCACCTGGCGGGCCTCGCAATCGGCGGCGAGGCCGTAGAGGCTCGCCAGCGAGTTGGAGGGGATCGAGGACCGGTACCAGCGGATCACGTAGCCATCGTCGTCATAATGCGACGGCTTGATCAACAGCAGAAGAAAGGGCCGCTTCATGGGCGCGCCCTGCAATGCACATCGGACTGCATGTCTGGCTTTCCCCCTTGCGGCGGTTCTAGCGCATGCGAATTCTCGGACCGGGCATTTCAACAGGCTTCGACGATGACTTTACGGAAGGCTGGCGCTTTCGGCAATGCCGTGCGCGCCAGCCGGAGTTTCGCCGGCTATTCGGCGGCGATGACCGACGCCTGGCCACCGAGCCAGGCCGAGGCGTCGGCGCGGGCGCGGGCCGTCAATGCCTTCTTCTTGGCGACGGCCTTGTCGGTGCCGCGCAGCTTGACGCCCGGCTCCTTCGGGATCTCGATCGGCGGGAAAAGGCCGAAATTGACGTTCATCGGCTGGAAGGAGCGGCTACCGGCTTCCTCGTCAACCAGATGCCCACCCGTGATGTGGCCGAGCAGGGCGCCGAAGGCCGTCGTGGCGGGCGGCGCGACTGGAACCTCGCCGAGACGCTCGGCAGCGGCGAAACGGCCGGCGAGCAGGCCGATCGAGGCTGATTCGACATAGCCCTCGCAGCCGGTGATCTGGCCGGCAAAGCGCAGGCGCGGCTGTGCCTTGAGGCGGAGCAGCGGATCGAGCAGCTTCGGCGAGTTGAGGAAGGTGTTGCGATGCAGGCCGCCGAGGCGTGCGAACTGGGCGTTCTCGAGCCCGGGGATCATCCGCAGCACGTCGGTCTGGGCGCCATATTTCAGCTTCGTCTGGAAGCCGACCATATTGTAGAGCGTGCCGAGCGCGTTGTCCTGGCGCAGCTGTACGATGGCGTGCGCCTTGACGGTCGGGTTGCGCGGGTTGGTCAGGCCGACGGGCTTCATCGGGCCGAATCGCAGCGTCTCGCGGCCGCGTTCCGCCATGATCTCGATCGGCAGGCAGCCGTCGAAATAGGGGGTCGAGGCTTCCCAGTCCTTGAAGTCGGCCTTGTCGCCGGCGATCAGCGCGTCGAGGAAGGCGTTGTACTGCGCCTCGTCCATCGGGCAGTTGATGTAGTCGGCGCCGTTGCCGCCCGGGCCGACCTTGTCGTAGCGCGACTGGAACCAGGCGATGTCCATGTTGATCGAGTCGAAATAGACGATCGGCGCGATCGCGTCGAAGAAGGCGAGTTCATCGGCGCCGGTCAGGCCGCGGATCGCGTCCGACAGGTCCGGCGAGGTGAGGGGGCCGGTGGCGACGATGACGCTGTCCCACTCGGCCGGCGGCAGGCCGGCGATCTCGCTGCGGTCGATGGTGACGAGCGGATGGTCTTCGAGCGCCTTGGTGACGGCCTGGGAGAAACCTTCGCGGTCCACGGCAAGCGCGCCGCCGGCGGGGACCTGGTTGGCATCGCCCATGCGCATGATGAGCGAGTTGGCCATCCGCATTTCCGCATGCAGCAGGCCGACCGCGTTGGTGTTGGCGTCGTCGGAGCGGAACGAATTGGAGCAGACGAGTTCGGCCAGGCCGTCCGTCTTGTGCGCATCCGTGGCGCGCACGGGGCGCATTTCGTGCAGGACGACGGGAATGCCGCGATTGACGATCTGCCAGGCGGCTTCGGAGCCGGCCAAACCGCCGCCGATGATGTGAATGGGATCTGTTTTCATGGCGCGGAGATTATTGCGCCGGAACGTTTCGGACAACTGCGCAGTTCGCAGTTCGGTCCGGACAAAAGAAAACGCCCGTCGGGGAGGAGGTCGACGGGCGTTTCTTTGAATGGCGCATCGCGAGGGAGGAGGTTCGCTAGCGCCGTATCGCAGGGAACAAGGGAGGAGGTTTGTTCCCGCGCGAATTCCGTATCGGTTTAGTAACCGGCCGACTGCTTGGCAATCTGCGTGATGTCGCCGCGATTGATTCCAAGGTCATTGAGCTCGCGGGACGTAAGGCGCATCAACTCGCTGTAGGTCTCGCGGTACTTGCGCCAGTTCTTGTAGGAAGCGAGGATGTTCGTAGCCACGGTCTTTTTCCTTCGGACGATCGGACAATTGAAGAAGCGGAGGATGTCGTCTGCGTCGCCGCCGCTCTTGTTGATCCGAATATAGGGGAAGGCTTTCGAAACGAGCACTGTGAAAATGCGCATGGCTGCGCTGCGGATGATGCAGAGCAGCAAGCAAGAGTGACTAAATGTTGCGCTGCAATATTGCCTAAAGAGGCAGCGCCCGACACGATCGAGCCTGATCTCGGGAATCGCTGACGCGGCAAGGACAGCCGCATGGGGAAATCGCATGCCACTGAAACGAGTGCCCGGGACCCTTGCGGTCCTGCTGGTCCTGACTTTGGCCGGGCCCGCCGCGGCGGAGTCACTGGCTCCGGTCAAGATCCGATACTGCCATGGCTACGGCTGCAAGATGCGTTCGCCGGTGATCTTCTCGAGCGGCGATCTCCAGACGCTGAAGCGCATTCTGGATCGCGGCAAGGCCAGTCCCGCCGCGGAGCGGGCCGCGATCTCGCGCGCCGACCAGTGGTATGAGCGCAAGGCGGGAGCGGCGACGGGCACGTCGAAGGATGGCGCCAAGGATACGTATGAGCTGTTCACGCCGCTGTCCGAGATCGACTGTGTCGACGAAACAGTCAACACCACGACGCTGCTGGAAATGCTCGACCGCTATGGCTTGCTTCGGCATCACAAGGCAGGCCGACCGGCCAATCGGGGGTTCCTGATCGACGGCCGCTATCCGCACAACACGGCGACGATTACCGAGAAGGCGAGCGGCCGGCGGTGGGTGGTGGATAGCTGGGTGCGGGCCAATGCGGAGCTGCCCGATATCAAGCCGCTCGACGTCTGGAAGCGGGAGGGCGGGCGGCGCGGCTGAGGGAGCGTCAGCCGGTGCCCATCCGCCGCGTCCGATGCGGAGTTCCGCAGCCCCGCATCAGTTGTACGTGCGAAATCTGAATCCCGGCTGGCTCCCTCTCGGGCCGGAGATCGGCTGCTTCGCTCTGAAGGGGCCGCTTTAGACGACCACCTTGCGATAGAGATGCCAGGTCGCATGACCCAGCACCGGCATGACGACGGCCAGTCCGAAGAACAGCGGGATCGAGCCGATCGCGAGCGAGATGGCGACGATCAGCCCCCAGAGCGCCATGACGCCCGGATTGGCCAGCACGGCGCGGATCGAAGTCAGGATCGCCGGGGCGAGGCCGACATCGCGATCGAGCAGCAAGGGGAACGAGACGACGCTGACGGTGAGAACCATCAGCGCGAACAGGAAGCCGACGCCGTTGCCGACGAGAATCAGCGTCCAGCCGGCCTGGGTCGTCAGCACACGGTGCAGGAAGTCGGGCATCGAGGCTGCCGGCGTATAGCCGAAATTGGCGATGTAGATCGCGTTGGCGACGGCGATCCAAACGAAGAACACAACGCCCAGCCCGATGCCGAGCATCAGGATCGCGCCGATCGACGGCGAATGACGCACCTCCAGGATCTCGGGCAGCGAGACATCCAGCCCCTGCTCGCGACGGCGGGACAGTTCATAGAGGCCGAGGGCCGCGAACGGACCGAGCAGGGCGAAGCCGGCCATCAGCGGAAAGAGCAGGGGGAGGATATCGGCGCCGAACACGGCCCGGCCGATCAGCAGGCCGACGACGGGGTAGATCACAACCAGGAAGATGGCGTGCGTCGGCATGGCCGAAAAATCGTTCCAGCCGAGTCGCAAGGCATCCCAAAGGTCGGCTACCGTGATCTTGCGGACAACCGGCATCGCCGTTTCGGGCGAGGTCGAGCCGGTGATCAGATGCGAGTGGGTGGAATAGTCACTCATTTGCGCGGCCATGAGCGTGTTCTCCTGCTCTGCCCCCAAGATTGAGCAATCGGAACGCCGCCAAAGACCAAGGTCGATCGCAGGCCCCGCAGCGCCACGATGCACTCTGCGGCAGAATAGCGCAGAAGCGACGCCCGGGCGATCACGATTTCGGGGGGCATCCGGCCGGCCGCTGCCGACGGCCCCTGGAAACCGTCGGCGTTGCCGCCGAGCGGCCGCGGTCCGGGCCCGCCTCGCCGCTTCGATCCGCACGCCGGATGGCGCGTTGATCGGAGCTGCCAGGGGACGGCCAGACAGGCGCCCGACCTCTTTCCGTCAGGCGCGCTTGCCCACCAGTGCGAATATGGCGCCCTGCGGGTCCATGTATTGCGCGACCCAATCCCCGTCCGGCACCTGCATGGGGCCATTGAGCCGCTTGCCGCCCCCGCCATCGACCCGCGTCAGGGCCGCGTCGATGTCATCGACGTTGAAGTAGAACAGCCAGAACGGCGCCGGCATGTGCCGGGGCTTGTCGAACATGCCGCCGATCGGCATGGAGCCGTTTGCCGTCGTGAACAGCTGGTAGGTTCCCATATCGCCCATGTCGATCGGCTCGCCCTTCTGCCAGCCGAACATGGCCGCGTAGAATTCGAAGGCCCTTTGCCAGTCTTCTGCATAGAGCTCGTGCCAGCCGATATGACCGGGCGTGCCGGGCTCCGGATCCTCGGGTGGCACCTGCATCGGCAGGGGGCTGAACAGGGTGAAGACGGCTTTCTGCGGATCGGAGACGACGGCGAAACGGCCGACTTGCGGGATATCGGCTGGCGGCACATGCACGGCGCCGCCGAGGCTGGCCGCCCTGGCGGCGGCGGCGTCCACATCCGCCACAGAAACGTAGCCGATCCAGTTCGGCGGGGCGCCTGCCTTGCGGGCCTGCCCCGGCAGGTCCATCAGTCCGGCGACCGGGTTCTCGCCAACGGTGAAGAGCGTGTAGGCCATGCCGGGCTGCGAGGCGTCGCGCGTGCCCCAGCCGACCACCGAGCCATAGAACAGTCGGGCACCTGCGGGGTCGGTGGTCATGAGTTCGTACCAGACGAAACGGCTAGCCTGACCGGTCATTCGCGCCTCCTTCCGTTGGGGAATTCCACCCTACACGAGATGCTGCCGTAGCGGAATTGCGTGCTCGCCGCGCCGCAATAGTGCCTGCAGCGCAACAGAGGGAGGCTCGTGGGACAGATCGACGTCGATGCTGTTGCATCCGCTTTCCGTCTGGGGATATGAGGAGAGTATTCGACTGGACCCGGTGAAAATCCGGGTGGCTCTTCCGGCCGCCGATCCGCCGGACAACGCAGATTGCAATACGGACGGCTCCCGCAGCCCATGCGTTGCGCTCCTCCGCGTCTGCCGCGAAGCACCTCATCCCATGATCAACACATCCACCATCCGTCGCGAATGGTTTTCGAACCTGCGCGGCGACATCCTGTCGGGCCTTATCGTGGCCTTGGCCCTGATCCCCGAAGCGATTGGCTTCTCTGTCATCGCCGGCGTCGACCCGAAGGTCGGGCTCTACGCGTCCGTGGTGATCGCCTGCGTCATCGCCTTTACGGGCGGTCGTGTCGCCATGATCTCCGCCGCGACGGCGGCCACCGCCATCCTGATGGGCAGTCTCGTTCGGGATCACGGCATCCAGTACCTGTTCGCCGCCACGATCCTGATGGGCGTCTTCCAGATCCTGGCGGCCGTGCTCAGGCTTGGCCGCCTCATGCGTTTCGTGTCGCAGTCGGTGATGACGGGCTTCGTCAACGCGCTCGCCGTGCTGATCTTCATGGCGCAGTTGCCTGAACTCATCAATGTTCCGACCGCCACCTACGGCCTGATCGCCCTGGGGCTTGGCATCATCTACCTGCTGCCGCGGGTAACGCGCGCCGTGCCGTCGCCGCTTGTGGCCATCATCGTTGTTACGGCCGTAGCTGTTATCTTCAAGATCGACGTCCGGACCGTTGCCCAGCTGGGTGAATTGCCTTCGACCTTGCCGAGCTTCGGACTGCCGGAAGTGCCGCTGACGCTTGAAACGCTGCGCATCCTGCTGCCGGTTTCCCTGACGCTGGCGGCGGTTGGCCTGCTTGAATCGCTGCTGACGGCGCAGCTTCTCGACGACATGACCGATACGCGAAGCAACAAGAACCGCGAATGCGCGGGGCAGGGCATCGCCAACATGGCGTCGGCGATGTTCGGCGGCATGGGCGGTTGCGCCATGATCGGCCAGTCGGTCATCAATGTCTCTTCGGGCGCGCGGGGCCGTCTGTCGACACTGGTGGCGGGTCTGTTCCTGCTGGTTCTGCTGGTGGCGCTTCAGGACGTGCTGGCGATGGTGCCCGTCGCGGCGCTGACCGCTGTCATGATCATGGTGTCGGTCAACACCTTCTCCTGGCAGTCGATCGTCAAGCTGCGCAGCAATCCCTGGCAGTCTTCGATCGTCATGCTGTCAACGGTTGCCACGGTCCTCGCCACGCACGATCTCGCAAAGGGTGTCCTGGTTGGTGTGCTGCTCTCCGGAGTATTCTTCGCAGGCAAGGTCGCGCGCCTGAGCCGTGTCACCTCGACGCTTTCCGAGGATGGCCGGACACGCACCTATCGCGTCGAAGGACAGATCTTCTTCGCTTCCGCCGGCACCTTCGGGGAATCGATCGATCTGCAGGAAGACGTCGAGCGCCTCGTCATTGACGTGCATTCCGCCCATTTCTGGGACATTTCGGCCATTTCGGCGCTGGACAGGGTCGTGCTCAAGGCCCGGGAACGGGGCCGGCTCGTCGAGGTCATCGGCCTCAACGAGGCAAGCTCAACCATGGTCGAGCGCTTTGGCCAGCACGACAAGGACGGAACTGTTTCGGCTCCGGTCCATTGACGTCGGAACACCACTCCACGCTGTGTGGGTTGCTCGGTCGCATCTCCGTCACAATCCTGCTAAACTTCACCGTCCATGCAACGTCGCGTCCGGCGTCGGCAACCGAACGAAACGCTTTGAACAGAGAAATCCCCCATGAATCATAGACTTCCCGCACTGGTCGCCGTGCTGGCCGCTGTCGCTCTGGCTGGTTGCGTATCGCGGCCCGTTCAGGTTTCCGCGCCTCCCGGCCTGTCCGCGCCCTCGTCTGAACCCCTGACCTGGGTCCGCAAGGATGGCCAGAGCGGCCGCGCCAATCCGGCGCTCGCCGACCAGTTCGCGGCCGACCGTGCCGATTGCGTGCGCGCGCCGGGCGACAATGCCGCGCTGCGTGAAGCCGAGGCCTGCATGGGCAATCGCGGTTACGCCCTGGTGCCGGCCTCGCAGGCTGCCGCCCGCGCTGCCCAGTACCGCCGGATGGCCGGCTACTAAGCTCTCTGAGCTTGTCTTCGCCGGCGCCCTCCGGGCGCGCCGGCGAAGACGATTTCGTGCGCCCGAGCATCCTGCGCCTGGAACGCCGGAGGGCCTTTGCCTCGCGCGGGCATAGCCTCGACCGGGCGCACTCCTGTTAACACCCCGTCAGCCGTCCGTTAACGCGCCTCCAGGATCAGGCGGATGCCGAGCGCGCCGATGACGGCGCCGGCGAAACGATCGATCCAGAGCTTGGCGCCGAGATAGAGGGCGCGCGGCCTCGACGAGGAGAAGGCGAGGGCGACGAGCGCGTACCAGCCGGTCTCCTGCAAGAAGATCAGCGCCGGCAGAGCGAGGTCGAGCCAGAGCGGCCGATCAGCCGGGAGCAGGGCGGCGAACACCGCGCCGAACACGGCGATGATTTTCGGATTGCTCATCTGCGTCGCCAGCGCCAAGCCGAAGGACCGGCCGAGATTGGATCCGTTCCCGGTGCCGTTGCGGGCAACCTCGACGGGGTCCCTGGCGCCGCGCCAGATCCGGTAGGCGAGATAGAGCAGATAGACGCCGCCGGCGATCTTCAGCACGATGTAGAGCCCGGCTGCCTCGGTCATCAGCGTGCGCAGGCCCAGCAGGGCGAGCGCGCCGAACGTCGCCGCGCCGACGCCCATGCCGACTGCCGCCGCCAGCCCGTCGGCGCGAGACTGCGCGACCGCGGTGCGCACGACGAAGACGAAGCTCGGGCCCGGGCTGATCGCTCCGACCAGAAGGGCGCCGAGAATGGCGAAGAGCGCGGCGAGCGGCGTCATGGATGAATCCCCCGGCTGACGAAGCAGGGGCTCCGTCTCGCCGGCCAGATTATGCCGCGAACGGACGGGCGCCTAGGGACCGTCGCTCGCCTGTTCGCCCGCATGCAGGCCGACGCCGGCGTCGGTCAGCTTCTGCCAGACCTCTTCCGCCGTCTCGGCATAGACGAACAGGTCCAGGTCCTTGCGCCCGATCATGCCTTCTTCGATCAGCGCCTCGAAATTGATCACCCGCTTCCAGTAGGCGCTGTCGAACAGTACGATCGGGATCGGCGGCGACTTGCCGGTCTGGCGCAGCGTCAACAGCTCGAACATCTCGTCGAAGGTGCCGAAGCCGCCCGGAAAGACGATCAGCGCGTTGGCGCGCATGGCGAGGTGCATCTTCCGCATCGCGAAATAATGGAAGCGGAAGGTCAGTTCCGGCGTCGAATAGGCGTTCGGCTCCTGCTCGTGCGGCAAGGTGATGTTGAAGCCGACCGAGGGCGCGCCGACATCGGCCGCGCCACGATTGGCCGCCGCCATGATGCCGGGGCCGCCGCCCGTCGCGATGACATTGTCGCGGAACGTGCCGTTGCTAACGAGGGCGCCGCCGCGTTCGGAGACGATGCGGCCGACGGCGCGTGCCTGGTCATACCAGTTCGCATGATGGCCGTTGCCGCCTTCGCCGACCCGGGCGCTGCCGAAAACGACGATGGTGGAGCGAACGCCCCACTGGCGCAGCGCCAGCTCGGCCTTGGCATATTCGAGCAGGAACCGCAC
The DNA here is from genome assembly GCF_026343955.1 of Kaistia defluvii. Lineage (GTDB taxonomy): Bacteria > Pseudomonadota > Alphaproteobacteria > Rhizobiales > Kaistiaceae > Kaistia > Kaistia defluvii. Next base: position 96,939 of record NZ_JAPKNI010000005.1, on the reverse strand, counting down.
GCCGCGCATGGAATCGCTGAGCAGGAAATCCTGGTCGAGCGCGGGAAGGCGGTAGGAGGGGGATTCCATCTGGGGCGTGTTGGGTTTGTTTTCAGTCATCTCGTCATCGCATCATGAATCGTCCGGGGAGTATGCCGCGCCGGCAGGGCGGGAGATAGCACAGGAGCCGCCGATGCCGCCCGGGAGGCCCGAAAGAGACCGCATGCCGCATGTCGTCTGCCCGCCCGATCCGAGCGAGTGGGAGGAACGGCTGGCGCCCTATGGGGCGTCAACCGGCTCCAATCCTGCCGGTGCGACCTCGGGGTGTCCCGAAACCGTCCGGTTCCGGCCTCCGCGTTTGGCCGCGTAGAGCCACGTGTCTGCACGCTCCAGGAGGGTCCCGAGATCTTCGTCCGGCTCGGATTGCGCGACGCCGAAGCTCGCCGTGACGAGGATGCCGCCGGGCTTCGCCGCTTCGATCGCGCGGCGCAGATGGTCGGCGAAGGCGTGTGCGGCGGGCAGGTCGCAATGCGGCCTGGCGATTGCGAACTCCTCGCCGCCGAGGCGGGCAACCACATCGCCCTCATGCACATTCTGGCGCAGCAACTCGCTGAAGCTGGTCAGGACGGTATCGCCGAACGGATGGCCGTGGGTGTCGTTGATCTGCTTGAAGCGATCGATATCGCACAGGATCAGGCCCATGGGGCGTTGCCGCGCATCGCGTTGCATCGCTGCGGCAAGACGGTCGAAACCGCGGCGGTTGACGGCGCCGGTCAGCGGGTCGGTCTCGCTGGCCGCGTTCAGGCTGCGGATGACGTCGCCGACGATTGCCGTCAGGAAGGTCAGACCCAGGATGACGCCGAACAGGATCAGCGAGAAGTTGAGCGCGATCCAGAACATCGTTGCGGAGAAGCTTCTGGCGTCGAGGCCGGCGATGCTGCTGTCGGTGGTCATCAGCGTCCGCAGGAAGAACTGGATGCCGAAGACCAGGATTGCCGTGAACAGGATCACGTCCGTGGTCCGCTGTCGGCGCGGGATCCCCATCAGCAGCGCCGCGCCGAAGAACAGCACGCCGTAGCCGAAGTTCAGGACGTACACGCGGATCAGCAGGTTGCGGTCGACATAGAAGAAATAGGCGATCAGCGCGATGATCACGCAGGCGATCGGCACCGTGAATATCAGGCCGGGGCGTCGCTTCAGCCGTGCCAGGCACGCCTCGATGATGCCCAGCGCCGCTGTGGTGTAGAGGAGCGCGGAAGAGACGGTGTTGAGGCCGATATCGCGCGGGATGGCCAGGATCTGGGACAGGGCGCCCGCCGCGAAGGCGGTGAATGACAGGCTGAGGATCAGGATGTAGCGATGCTGCCGCAACTGGCGCCAGGCAATGAACAGCGCCATCGCGAAGATCAGGGCGATCGTCGGGCTGAGCAGGCTGAAGAGCTGGATCTCTCGAAGCGGGCTGGTCATGGATCTGTAGCCTGCGCCGATCGTTCAAATGCGGATGGGAACAGGGATGGGTTCCTGCCTCGATTGTCTAGGCTGGCGAGTCCCGGATTGCCAGCCGGCATTCGGGCATCGCCGCGAAAGAGTGTCCATGACTGGGTGACGCAAGGTTCCATCGCCCATGAAGTCGCCCTCCGTAACGGAAGAAATTGGCCCGGCTGGCCGGCGTCGGAGTTCGGCTGCCTTAATTTTGCACCACGCGTGCAAAGTTCATAATTTCATTTGTGACTCGCACCAACCTGCGGCATGTTCTCCTTCAGCCCCGTTTCGAAGAGGGCATGGGAGGAACTAAATGTCGAATTTCACACGGTCCTTGCTCGCCGCTGGCGCGATTTCGCTCGCTGCGATGTCCACTGCACCGGCACCCGCCGTTGCCCAGGAGAAGATCGAGATCCTGACCTCGGTCCCCGGCCTGACGTTCCCATTCTTCGTTCATATGATGAACGCCTTCAAGGCTGAAGCCGAGAAGCAGGGCGTCACCGCGATCGAGAGCGACGGCCAGGTTTCCTCGCCCAAGCAGACCGCCGACGTCGAGGCTGCCATTGCGCGCGGCGTGAAGGGCATCGTCATCAGCCCGAACGAAGTCGACGCCATGGCGCCGGCTCTGCAGCAGGCCGTCGAGGCCGGCATCCCGGTCGTCACCGTGGATCGTCGCGTCGCGCAGGTCGAGGGCATCCTCGCCCATATCGGCGCCGACAACGTCAAGGGCGGCGAGGCCCAGGCCGAGCTGATCATGAAGCTCTACCCGAATGGCGCGAACATCGTGAACCTGCAGGGCCAGTCGGGCGCCTCGCCGGCCATCGACCGCAACAAGGGTCTGCACAACATTCTCGACAAGGCCGCCGACAAGTACAAGATCGTGTTCGAGCAGACCGCCGGTTTCGACCGCGCCAAGGGCCTGTCGGTGACGGAAGCCGCCCTTTCGGCGCTGAAGGAAGCCCCGCAGGTGATCGTCGCCGCCAATGACGACATGGCGCTGGGCGCCATGGAGGCCGTCAAGGGCCGCAATATGTCCGGCATCGCGATCATCGGTTTCGACGCGCTTCCGGAAGCGCTCGGCCAGGTGCGCGACGGCGGGCTGACGGCCACCATCGAGCAGTTCCCGGGCAAGCAGAGCGCCATGGGCGTGGACACGCTCGTCGCCTTCATCAAGGACGGCAAGAAGCCGGCCGAGCCCCTGACCCTGCTGACGCCGGTGGCGATCACCAAGGACAACCTCGACATCGCCGAGCGCCTCGGCGAACTGAAGTAGCCTTCTACGCTGGCAAGGCGCTCCGTGCTTCGGCGTGGAGCGCCTTCGCCGTCTCTGCAGGCGACTGCGGTTCATCGGACGGCTCTTTTCGCCTCTCCCCCGGAGAGGCGCGCGATTGCCGGTACCGCCACGCGGAATGCCAGCACGCAAGGTTCGTCGCCCGGCGGAGGCCGGGACCCGTGAATACCGGCGGCGCCCGCCGAGACGCCGCCAAGACCAAGCCTCGCTCCGCCAGACCCCGGGTGCCGGAACCATGGGTGCCGGCCTTCGCCGGGATGACTATCCTGATGCGTTACCGAAGCGGTGGCCCGTCGGGCCGGACTGATCTTTCGTTTTCGTCTCGTCCGGCTTCGGCCAAGGGCGCGCCGTTCCCTTTCTCCATCGCAAGCGATTACCGATGACCGATCCGCAACCCCTCCTGAAGATGACCGGCATCGCCAAGAGCTTTCCCGGCGTCAAGGCGCTCGATGGCGTCGATCTCGAGGTCGCGCCCGCCGAGATCCACGCTCTGCTCGGCGAAAATGGCGCCGGCAAATCGACCCTGCTGAAAATCCTCGCCGGCGCCCAGTCGCCCGATCGAGGCACCATCCAGTTTGACGGCCAGACCGTGACGCTGGGATCGCCGCAGGACTCCCAGAAGCTCGGCATCGTCACGATCTACCAGGAGTTCACGCTCGCGCCCGACATGACGATCGCCGAGAACGTCTTCATCGGCCGCGAACCCGGCCCGCGCTTCTTCATCAACTGGCCGAAGATGGAAGCGGAGACGCTGAAGCTGATCCGCCGCATCGGCCTCGAGCGCAGCCCGATGACGCTGGTTCGCGATCTCTCGGTCGCCGAGCAGCAGATGGTCGAGATCGCCCGTGCGCTTTCCATGCAGTCGCGCGTCATCATCATGGACGAGCCGACCTCCGCGCTCAGCTCCGCCGAGGTCGAGAAGCTGTTCCGCATCGTGCGCCAGCTCAAGTCCGAAGGCATCTCGATCATCTTCGTCACCCATCGCCTGGAGGAGGTGATCGAGATCTGCGATCGCCTGACCGTCCTGCGCGATGGCCGCAATGTCGGCGCCGGCAAGGTCAGCGAGACGACGATCGACGGCATCATCCGCCTGATGGTCGGCCGCGAGGTGAACGCGCTCTATGCGCATCGTGAGGCAGGCGAGGTGGGTCCCGTCGCGCTCGCCGTCGAGGGGCTGACCCGGCTGCGCACGGCGCATGATCCGCATGCAACCGAGCTGAAAGACGTTTCGCTACATGTGCGGCGCGGCGAGATCCTCGGTATCGCTGGTCTCGTCGGCGCCGGCCGCACCGAGATGGCCCGCGCCATCTTCGGCGCCGACCCGTTCGATTCCGGCCGCGTGCTGATCGACGGAGAGCCGGTCGAGATCCACTCGCCGCGCGACGCGATCCGGCGTGGCATCGGCCTTGTGCCGGAGGATCGCAAGCAGCAGGCGCTGTTCCTGGCGCAGGCGATCCGCACCAATCTCTCCATTGCCGCCCTCGACCGCATCGGCCGCTTCGGCCTGTTCGTCGACGAGCGCAAGGAGCGCGACATGGTCGAGGAATATCGCCAACTGCTGAACATCCGCATGGCCAGTGGCGACCAGGCCGTCGGCAACCTCTCGGGCGGCAATCAGCAGAAGGTCGTTCTCGCCCGCTGGCTGGCCCTGCGGCCCAAGGTGCTGATCGTCGACGAGCCGACACGCGGCATCGATATCGGCGCCAAGGTCGAGGTGCACAATCTCCTTTTCGAAATGGCGAAAACCGGCATCGCCGTCATCGCCATTTCGTCCGAACTTCCCGAGGTTCTCGCGGTCGCAGACCGGATCGTCACGATGCGCGAAGGGCGCGTCACCGGCGAGACGATGCGCGCCGACGCGACCCAGGAAAAACTCATGACCATGATGACGCTCAGCGCCGCCAGCCGAGCAGCGTGACAAGACAAGGGACATCCTAATGACGGACGCACAGAGAGTGACGGCGGAAAGCGCGCGCGTCGACTGGTTCGGTATGCTGGCGCGCTTTGCGCCGCTGATCTTCCTGATCGCGCTGATGATCATCTTCGCGGTGCTGGAACCGCGCTTTATGTCGTCGATCAACCTGTTCAACGTGATGCGGCAGGTATCGATCACCGGCTTGCTCGCGATCGGCATGACCTTCGTCATCCTGACGGCCGGCATCGACCTTTCGGTCGGTTCGCTGCTGGCCTTCGCCGGGCTGGTTGCCGCCGCCGTCGCCAAGGGCGGCATGCAGGATCGCTTCACGATCGGCGAGGGTGCGATCGGCTGGGGCTGGGAACTCGCCGCGCTGGCGGCGATCGCGGTGGGCGTTTGCGGCGGCCTGCTGCAGGGCCTGGCCATCACCAAGCTCAAGGTGCCGCCCTTCGTGGTGACGCTGGGCGGCATGTCGGTGTTCCGCGGCGCGGCGCTGCTGTTCGCGGCCGGCGGCCCGATCTCGGGCTTCCAGCCTGATTTCACCTGGTGGGGCCAGGGCAAGATCGGCCCGGTGCCGGTTCCGGTCATCATCTTCCTGGTCGCGGCGCTGCTCGCCCATATCGCGCTGCGCTACATGCGCTATGGCCGGCAGGTCTATGCTGTCGGCGGCAATCCGGAGGCGGCGCGACTATCGGGCCTCAACGTCAACTGGGTGATCTGCAGCGTCTACGTCATCATGGGCTTCTTCGCCGGCCTCGGCGCCTTCGTTCTGTCGGCGCGCCTGAACTCGGCCGAGGCCGTCGCGGGCACGGGCTATGAGCTGACCGTCATCGCCTCGGTCGTCATCGGCGGCACCTCGCTGTTCGGCGGCGCTGGCACGATCTTCGGCACGGTGATCGGCTCGATCCTGATCGGCGTCCTGCTCAACGGCCTCGTGCTGATGAACGTCTCGTCCTACATCCAGCAGATCATCATCGGCGTGATCATCGTGCTGGCCGTGGCATTCGACACCTTCGCCAAGTCGCGCCGCCGCAAGGCCTGATCCGGCCAGCCTTCGATCCGCACATGGAGAAATGGCCGCGCCTTGCGCGGCCATTTTCGTTTGCCCCGCCGCGTGATGCCGGATCGATCACGGGAAGTCGAACGAAAGCCGGCCGCCACCTGTGGTAGCATTCGGCCGGCCGGGCGGCCTCCGGGATGAGGGATCCCTGCCGGACCGCCTGCGTCCTGGAGGAGGAAGCAATGCTCGAGCATGCATGTACGCCCCCAAAGGGGTGGGGCCGGGGCCGCCGGATGGCGATGGTGGCGGGGATCGCGATGACGCTGGCCTCTTTCACGCCCGCCTGGGCGCAGGACGCCACGGAGGCCGCCGCTGCCGCCGACCAGAACCGGCAGGAGGCGATCGAGATCGTCAAGGACATGGCGCGGTATGTCGGCGGCGAGACCGACATCACGCTGTCCTTCGACAGCGAACTGGAAGTCGTCACGCCGCAGATGGAGAAGCTCCAGTTCAACAGCTCCGGCAAGGCGCAGATCCACCGCCCCGATGCGTTCCGTCTTAGCCGCACCGGCGGCTATGCCGATGTCGAACTCCTGTTCGACGGCAAGAGCGTCACGGTCTTCGACAGGAACACCAATGCCTATGCCACCGAGCCGGTGAAAGGGTCGATCGACGAGGCCATCGACAAGCTGCGCGGCGACCTGATGCTGGACCTGCCGGCGGCGGACCTGATGATCGCGGACTCCTTCAACGCGCTGATGGCCGATGTGGTCGAGGCCAAGCATATCGGCCGGGGCGTCATCAATGGCGTCGCCTGCGAGCATGTCGCTTTCCGAAACCACGACACCGACTGGCAGCTCTGGGTCGAGGTCGGCGAACGGCCGGTTCCCTGCAAGATGGTGATCACCAGCAAGACCGTTGGCGCCGCGCCGCAATACACGATCCGCATCACCGACTGGCACAGCGGCACGCAATTCCCGGCCGGCACCTTCACCTTCAATCCGCCCGCGGATGCCAGGAAGGTGGCGTTCCAGCAACTGGCCGGCATCGACGAGATTCCGCCCAGCGGCGCGATGCCGAACGACATGACATCCGCCAAGGGGGCCGCGACCTCGGGAGAAAGCAAATGACAGAGATCCGTCAAACCCGGGCGGCGCGCCCGGCCATCCGCTTCGCGGCGCTGACCCTTGGCCTCGCCGCACTTTTCATCTCCGAGGCGCCGGCACCGCACATGCCGGGCTTCGGTCTGGTCAGCCGCGCCGAGGCCGTCATCGGCCGTCCGCTGACGCCGCTCAGCTATGCCGGCGTCGCGCGCCGGACCACGCGCCGGGCGGTCGTCGGCGGCGCCTATGCCGGTGGGGCCTATGTGGCGGCGCCCTATGCCGTGGCGCCCCGGCCCGGTTGCGTGCGCGTCGTCGATGCCTATGGCCGGGTGTTCTGGCGCTGCGTCTAGGCATCCCGGCAAGGATGAGCCAGGCGGCGGCGCGCCGCCTGGAGACCGGGAAGGCGGGGGTGGTGCCTATTCGGCGGCGACGGCCTTGCGCTTGCGGTTGGCGGCGCGCGCCTTGTCCAGCACCGGCTTCAGGAAGTGGCCGGTATAGCTGCGCGGCTCCTTGACGATCTGCTCCGGCGTGCCGGTCGCGACGATCTCGCCGCCGCCGTCGCCCCCCTCCGGGCCGATGTCGATGATCCAGTCCGCCGTCTTGATCACCTCGAGATTGTGCTCGATGACCACGACCGTGTTGCCCTGGTCGACCAGCGAATGCAGCACTTCCATCAGCTTGGCGACATCGTGGAAATGCAGGCCCGTCGTCGGCTCGTCCAGGATGTACAGCGTCTTGCCGGTGGCGCGGCGCGACAGTTCCTTGGCGAGCTTGACGCGCTGCGCCTCGCCGCCGGAAAGCGTCGTCGCCTGCTGGCCGACCTTGACGTAGCCGAGGCCGACTTCCTGCAGCGTCGCCATCTTGTCGCGAATGCCGGGCACGGCCTGGAAGAATTCGTGCGCCTCCTCGACCGTCATGTCGAGCACGTCGGCAATCGACTTGCCCTTGAACTTCACGTCCAGCGTTTCGCGGCTGTAGCGCTTGCCCTTGCAGACTTCGCAGGTGACGTAGACATCCGGCAGGAAGTGCATCTCGATCTTGATGACGCCGTCGCCCTGGCACGCCTCGCAGCGGCCGCCCTTGACGTTGAACGAGAAGCGCCCGGGGCCATAGCCGCGCACCTTGGCTTCCGGCAGGCCGGAGAACCATTCGCGGATCGGCGTGAAGGCGCCGGTATAGGTGGCCGGGTTGGAGCGCGGCGTGCGGCCGATCGGCGACTGGTCGATGTCGATGATCTTGTCGATGAACTCCAGCCCCTCGATGCGGTCATGCGGCGCCGGATGGATGTGCGCGCCGTTCAGCCGCCGCGCCACGGCGGCGTAGAGCGTATCGATCAGGAAGGTCGACTTGCCGCCGCCCGAGACGCCCGTCACGCAGGTGAAGGTGCCGAGTGGGATATCGGCCGAGACATTCTTCAGATTGTTGCCGCGCGCGCCGATGACGCTGATCTTCCGAGACTTGGAGATCGCGCGGCGCTTTTCCGGCACCTCGACCGAGAGCTCGCCGGTCAGATACTTGCCGGTCAGCGAGTTGGGATTGGCCATCACCTCGGCCGGGGTGCCCTTGGCGATGATCTGACCGCCATGCACGCCCGCTTCCGGGCCGACATCGACGACATAATCGGCCGTCATGATGGCGTCCTCATCATGTTCGACGACGAGCACCGTATTGCCGATGTCGCGCAAATGGCGCAGCGTCTCGAGCAGCCGCTCATTGTCGCGCTGATGCAGGCCGATCGACGGCTCGTCCAGCACATAGAGCACGCCGGTGAGGCCGGAGCCGATCTGCGAGGCCAGGCGGATGCGCTGGCTCTCGCCGCCCGAAAGCGTGCCCGAATTGCGCGACAGCATCAGATAGTCGAGGCCGACATCGACCAGGAAGGAGAGCCGTTCGCGGATCTCCTTCAGGATGCGGACGGCGATCTCGTTCTGCTTGTCGTTCAGCTCGGCCGGCAGCGTCTCGAACCACTTGTAGGCGTTGCGGATCGACATCTGCGAGATCTGCGCGATGTGGTTGCCGGCGATCTTGACCGCCAGCGCCTCGGGCTTCAGCCGCGCGCCGCCGCAGGCCTTGCACGGCGTCGAGGCCTGGTAGCGCTCGATCTCCTCGCGCGCCCAGTTCGATTCCGTCTCTCGCCAGCGGCGCTCCAGATTGGTGACCACGCCCTCGAACGACTTCTGCGTCTTGTAGGAGCGGGTGCCGTCATTATAGACGAACTCGATCTCGCCCTTGCCGGTGCCGAACAGGATGGCGTTGCGGGCCGCTTCCGGAATCTCGTCCCAGGGCGCCGTCATCTTGAAATTGTAGTGCCGGGCGATCGCCTCCAGCGTCTGCGCGTAATAGGGCGAGGACGACTTGGCCCAGGGCGCGACGGCGCCCTGCTTCAGCGAGACGGAGCCGTCCGGCACGACGAGATCGGGGTCGATCTTCTTCTCGGAACCGAGGCCGTCGCATTCCGGGCAGGCGCCGAACGGGTTGTTGAACGAGAACAGCCGCGGCTCGATCTCGGTGATGGTGAAGCCCGAAACGGGGCAGGCGAACTTTTCCGAGAAAATGACACGGCGCTCATTGCCCTTCTCGTCCTTCTCGTCGGCATATTCGGCGATCGCAATGCCGTCGGCCAATTCGAGCGCGGTCTGGAAACTGTCGGCCAGACGCGCGGAAATATCGCCGCGCACGACGATGCGGTCGATGACCACGTCGATGTCGTGCTTCAGCTTCTTGTCGAGGACAGGCGCCTCGTCGATCTCGAAGAAGACGCCGTCCAGCTTGATGCGCTGGAAGCCCTTCTTCTGCAGCTCGGCCAGTTCCTTCTTGTACTCGCCCTTGCGGCCGCGGACCATCGGCGCCAGCAGATAGAGCCGCGTGCCCTCGGGCAGCGCCAGGACACGATCGACCATCTGGCTGACCGTCTGGCTCTCGATCGGCAGGCCGGTGGCCGGCGAATAGGGGATGCCGACGCGCGCGAACAGCAGGCGCATGTAGTCGTAGATCTCGGTGACCGTGCCGACGGTCGAACGCGGATTCTTCGAGGTGGTCTTCTGCTCGATCGAGATGGCGGGCGACAGACCGTCGATCTGGTCGACGTCCGGCTTCTGCATCATTTCGAGGAACTGGCGCGCATAGGCCGAGAGGCTCTCGACATAACGGCGCTGGCCTTCGGCATAGATGGTGTCGAAGGCGAGCGACGACTTGCCCGAGCCGGACAGCCCCGTCAGCACCACCAGCTTGTCGCGCGGAATATCGATGTCGATATTCTTCAGATTGTGCTCGCGCGCGCCCCGGACGGAAATAAACTTGCCAGAGGTCGCGCCGGAAAGCCGCGCGTCATCATGCTGAGCCATGTGTCGTCTGTCCAAATGGATGGGGTTGGCGTCGAGACGCCAAGGCCCAGATTTAGGCTATCGGCCTCTCCATACAAGGAGCAGGCCGTCATTGTCGCGGCATTCGGGTGATTCACCTGACGGGATCTTGCCAGTTCGGCATGAATTGTCTAGAACAAAAAGGGAACGAAGGGCTCCGCGCGCCTCCGGGCAGCGATTGTCTGGTGGACAAGGCCCGATTGTCGCGGGCGGGCCGTGTCATTTCGGGATAGTTTGGGGCCAGCAAAGAGGCAAGAAGGAACAGACCATGGCCGGAAGCGTCAACAAGGTCATTCTCGTCGGCAATCTCGGGCGCGACCCGGAAGTGCGGCGCATGAATTCGGGCGAGTCGGTCGTCAATCTGAACATCGCGACGTCGGAGAGCTGGCGCGACAAGCAGAGCGGCGAGCGCAAGGAAAAGACCGAGTGGCATCGCGTGGTGATCTTCAACGAGAACCTCGCCAAGATCGCCGAGCAGTATCTGAAGAAGGGCTCCAAGGTTTACGTCGAGGGCCAGCTGCAGACGCGCAAATGGCAGGACCAGACCGGCGCCGAAAAGTTCACCACCGAGATCGTGCTGCAGCGTTTCCGCGGCGAGCTGACGCTGCTTGACGGCCGCTCCGGCGGCGGCGAGCAGTCTGAGTATCAGGGCGGCGGCAGCGATTTCGGCCGCTCCAGCCCGCTCGAGGCCCCGCGCGGCGGCGGCCAGGCTCGCCAGCCGGCAGCCACCTCGTCCTACGCGGCCGATCTCGACGACGACATCCCGTTCTAGGATTTTCCGGTCCCCGACAAGAGAACAGGCCTCGGTTCACACGAACCGAGGCCTGTTTCGTTTTCAGACCATCACGCCGTCGAGAATGGCGCGGAATTCTTCCGCCGTCGCGGCGCGGGGGTTGGTGGCGTAGGAGTGATCCGCCAGCGCCCGCTCGACCACCCAGGGCAGCACGTCTTCGGTGACGCCCAGCGTGCGCAGCCCGGCCGGGATGCCGAGGCGACGGTTCAGCGCATCGAGCTCATCGGCGAGATCGGCCGAGGCGGGCAGGCCCATTGCAGCGGTGAGGCGAGCGATCTTGTCGGGCACGGTCGCATGATTGAAGCGCAGGATCGACGGCATGAGGATGGCGTTCAGCGTGCCGTGATGCAGGCTCGGGCTCTTCAGGCCGCCCAGCGCATGGCTGAGGGCATGAACGGCGCCGAGGCCCTTCTGGAATGCGAGGCCGCCCTGCAGCGCCCCCATCATCATCTCGGTGCGGGCCTCGAGGTCGCCGCCATTGGTGCAGGCGCGCTCGATATGATCCCAGATCCGGCGCGCCCCATCGAGGCCGATGGCGTCGGCCGGCGGATTGATTCGCGGCGACAGGAATGTCTCGATGCAGTGAGAAAGACCGTCGAGGCCGGTCGCGGCCGTCAGGCCCTTGGGCAGGCCAAGCGTCAGTTCGGGATCGCAGATGGCGCGCTTCGGGATCAGGTGCGGGCTGATGAAGCCAAGCTTGCGGCCATCGTTCAGGGTCAGCAGCGCGGCGCGGCCGACCTCGGCGCCCGTTCCGGCCGTGGTCGGAACGGCGATGATCGGCGCGACCTTGGCGCCGATACGCGCGACGCCGCCGAAAGTGGCGGCGTAGGGCTCCAGCGGGCCTTCATGGGTTGCAAGCAGCGCGACGCCCTTGGCGAGATCGATCGGCGAGCCGCCCCCCACCGCGACGACGCCATCGCAGCCTTCGGCCTTGTAGACGTCGAGTGCCGCCAGCACGGCTGCCTCTGTCGGATTGGTCGGAATATCGAGGAAGAGCGGGGCGCCGGCCGGCAGAAGGGCGGTAACGCGGCCCAGCAGCCCGGATGCCTGCAGGCCCTTGTCGCTGACGACCAGCGGCCGGGTCACGCCAAGCGCGGCGAGGGCATCGGGCAGGGCCGACACGACGCCGGCTCCGAACTCAATCTGCGTCAGGTAGTTAATCGTGCTCATTCGCGTTCTCTTCCCGGTACGATATTCAAGGCAAGCGGCCGGCGCGGAGATTGGCAGCAATGGTCGCCGAGTGACAGATGGTTTTTGCCTTCGCCGGGACGGCGCGGGCCGTTTTCAAGGAAAGGGCCGTGGTTCGATGCCGATATTGCCGGATGTGCTGGCGCCGGGGCTGGATATTGTTTTCTGCGGGACGGGCGCGGGCGCATGGTCGGCGCGAGTCGGGGCCTATTACGCCAATCCCGGCAACAAGTTCTGGCCGACGCTTCACGCCATCGGGCTGACGCCGCGGCGGCTGGCGCCGGGCGAGTTTCCGCAGGTGCTGCAATTCGGGCTCGGGCTGACGGACGTGGCCAAGGAGCATGTCGGCCAGGACACGGCGATCGACCTGGCCCTGGTCGAGGCCGGAGCGTTGCGGGAAAAGATCGAGCGATATGCGCCGCGCTTCCTGGCCTTCACCAGCAAGCGGGCGGCGAGCCTGTTTCTCGACCTGCCGACGGGCGTCATCCCCTATGGCGAGCAGGAGACGCCGATCGGCGCGACGCGGGTCCACGTCCTGACCTCGCCCTCGGGCCAGGCGGGGCCGCACTGGTCGATCGAGCCGTGGCGCGCTCTGGCGCAGGCCGTTGCGGGGGAGTCTGGACAAGCAGCCGGACTCGCCCCCCAATGCGGCGACAAGACACCGGCCGGAACGGGCGGTTAGGGCACAGGGAAAGCCATGACGACGATCGCCTCTCTCTATCGTTATCCGGTCAAGGGATTCTCGGCCGAAGCGCTGGACCAAGCGGAGCTCCGGCCGCGCCATCGGTTCGACCATGACCGCGTCTATGCGATCGAGAACGGCCCATCCGGTTTCGATCCGGCGGCGCCCGCCTACAAACCGAAGGCGAAATTCCTCTGCCTGATGAAGAATGCGCGGCTGGCCGAGTTGGAGACCCGCTTCGATCCCGCGACACAGGTCTGGTCGATCGAGGGCCATGGCGCACCGTTCGCCGCCGATCTGTCCGATCCGGCGGGCCGGGCGGCAACCGAGGCGTTCCTGACCGAATTCATGGGCGAGGAACGGCGCGGACCGCTGAAGGTGCTGTCGGCGCCGGGCCATGCCTTCACCGACGTCGGCAAGCCCTACATTTCTTTCATCAACCTGGCCTCGGTGGCGGCGGTGGCCGAACTGGTCGGCGCGCCCGTCGATCCGCTGCGCTTCCGCGCCAACATCAATCTCGACGGCCTGGACCCCTGGCAGGAACTGGAACTGGTCGGCCGGGAGGCAACGATCGGCAGCGCGCGGGTGCGGTTCGCCAAGCGCACGCAGCGCTGCGCCGCGACCAACGTCAATCCCGACACGGCGGCGCGCGACCTCGAAATCCCCGCCACCCTGCTGCGAAGTCTCGACCACATGGATTGCGGCATCTATGCCGATGTCATCGAGGGCGGCGAAATCGGCGTCGGCGACGAACTCAGGCTGATTTAGGCCGGTGTGCCTGTGGGAACACGAACGGGTTAGGCCCATGTAGTCTATTTCATCGAGCCGTCGGGGGGCTGGGTGGTCCCATCGCCAAAACCGATGGGGCGCGTAAAATCGGCCGCGAGGGCGGCGCGCGGTCCGACATGTCGTCGATTTGGCATGGGATTCAGGCAGGGTGGCGCAGCGCTGTCTGGTCGCGACGTTCCTTAAGGGCTAACCAGCGTGGTCGCGCGTCACGCGGGCGATAGCCTGGCGAAACCGGATTCGCCGCCGCGATGTGTTCGTTCCGGGATCTACACCCCTTCTCCGCAAGAAAGCCTCCGTCACTATGCGCGCCGTCGTCATCAACATGGACCGCTCGCCGGAGCGCCTCGCCGCATTTCGAACGCAGGCCGACTCGCTCGGCATCGAATTCGAGCGCCTCGCGGCGGTCGATGCCGCAACGATCCAGGCGCGACGGGGGCGTTTGACGATGGGTGAGATCGCCTGCTTCGAGAGCCACCGCCTGGCCTGGAAGTCCCTGGTGCAAAGCGGCGAGCCGTGGCTGGCGGTGTTCGAGGATGATGTCATCCTGGCGCCTGCCGTCGCGCCGTTGCTCCGCCAGGCGGACTGGATCGCCAAGGACGTCGATCTGATCAAGCTCGAGACCTTCATGGCGCGCACCAAGATCGCCCCGGCAGGGATCCCGGTCGCCGGTACGTGCCTTCATCGCCTGCAGGCCACCCATTGCGGCTCGGCCGGCTACATCGTTTCGCGCCGCGCCGCCGAATGGCTTTTGAGCCGCACGCAAGATTTCACCAGGCCGGTCGATATCGTCCTTTTCGATCCGGAACAGGCGACCTGCCGCGGTATCCACATCCTGCAGGCCGTGCCGGCGCTCTGCATCCAGGAGCGCTTTCTGAGCGAGAGCGTCGATCAGCTGCCGCAACATGATGGTCTGATCGAACGTTCGGAGGTGGTCGAGACGGTGGCGCTGCGCGGGCGCGCCAAACGGCTGCATGAGGTCCGGCGGGTGTGGCGGCAGATCTCCCGGCCGAGATTGCTGTGGCAGGCGCTCCGGCCGTCCCGCCGCCTCGTGGTTCCGTTCCAGGATCGCTGAGCGCTACCCCATCGGCACGACGCGCAGGATGCTCCAGCGCGAGGTGCCGGAGACGACATGCGGCTCCAGCTTCTTGCCCCATTCGACATGGGCCGGGATCTTGGCGATCGCTTCGAAAATCCGTTCCAGCTCGGCCAGGTTCTCGACCATCAGATTGTTTTCGATGGTCGCTTCCAGCGCGCCGATGGAGCCGGTCACGACCGAGGAGCGCGCCGGGTCCACGCCAGCCTTGGCGCCGATCTCGCGATCCCATTCCCGCATCAGCTCCAGGGCTTCCTGCTTGTGTCCGAAGCGGGCGTCGATCTGCCAGCGCGCGATGAACATGATCGGTCCTCCGAAGCTCAAGGCGCGCCGCCCTGTGCGGCGGCCTGGCCGGAAGACTAGCATGCGTTCGGCAGGGCCGATCTTCACGTCTCCGGGCGCGGCGCGCTACCAGAAGCGCTTGGCGCGGCGGAAGTCGCGCCAGAATTCTTCGAGCGCCGACAGTCGCTCTGCCCGGTCGCGGACCGACCAGCCACCGATCGCGCCGATGGCGCGCTGCACCGCCGGGGACGGGTCTTCCTCGGCGATGCGGTTCAGGCATTGCTGCGTCATCCGCGCCTCGTGCAGACCGTCCAGCGCCGATTGCAGCGCCAGGACGTGGTGCCGGTAGCGCCGGACCCTGGCCGGGCGCGAGGCGAGCGGCTCGAGAAGGCCCGCGATCGCCGCGAGATCGCGCACGTCGTCCCGCAGCCCCTGTTCCGGGCCCTCCGGAAGGCGCCGAAGCGTCTTGCCCCGGTCCTGAAGCCGTCTGTCCTGCCGGGCGATCTCCTGCCTGGTCCGAACGCGCAACCGCGTGGCGAGGCGCTTGGATATCCGTTCGCCTTCGCCGCGCCAGCGCGGCTGCGCGACGAGGAAGGCGAGCCCGAGCAGCAGCCGCTGCGGCAGCGAGCCGTCAAGCAGCGCTCCAACGCGGCGATGACTGTCCCGGCGGGCCGCTTCCGCCGCTTCTCCGAGCGCCGCGACATCGGCCACCCCGGCGAGCGTCTTGCCATGGCGAACCAGTGTCTCGGCAATGATGGCGTCCCAGCGGCGCGCTTCCTCGAAGGCGTCGTGGAGGGAGCGCACGTCGCGCAGCAGATCGTCGAATGTGCCGGCCCCGGAGAGGCGCGCGCAGTGCGTCAGCGTCCTGTGCAGGGCCTGCAGCGCCTCCCGCAAGGGCTGCATCGTCTCCGGCATCGGCCGGTCGAGCGCGGCACGCAGGGTGGCGACGATCTCGGCCTGGCTCTGGGCCAGCAGGATCGGAATCGATTCATCGACGGTCTGGCGCGCAGCCAGTGGAGAGGCGAGGGCGGCCGCGGGACGGGCCTTCTTTCGGTCGGACATGTTCGCCTTTCTCGGCCGCCGGCGAGCGCGCCTGCCGGGGGCGTGGCATCTCTAGACGGTTCCCCGCCTGGCCGAAAGGGGCGTCAGCCGGCGCGCATCGCCGCCCTGGCGATCTCCGTGACGCCGTCGGCGACAAACTGAACGGCAAGGGCCGAAAGCAGCACGCCAAGGAGGCGCGTCAGCACGATGCGGCCGGTCGTTCCGAGCAGTCGGTCGAGCGGGCCGGCGAGCAGGAACACCACCAGGCAAGCGCCGATCATGGCGCCGATGATCACCAGCAGGCCGATCAGGCCGAGGGCGCTCGGGGCCGAGGCAGCGATCAGGATGGTGGCCGAGATCGCGCCGGGGCCGGCAATCAGGGGGATGGCGAGCGGGAAAACGGCGAGGTGTTGGATATCCGCCAGCTCATGCACGCGTTCCTCCTCGATTGCCTTCTGCGCATTGGCCAGCTTGCGCTGGTCGCGGCGCTCGAACACCATTTCGAAGGCGATCCAGAACAGCAGCAGGCCGCCGGCGATGCGGAATGCCGCCAGCGAGATGCCGAGGAAGGTCAGCAGGCCCTCGCCGATCAGGGCAAAGGCGTAGAGGATGATCGTTGCGGTCACCGTGGCGCGGATCGCCGTCTGGCGGCGCTGGCCTCGGCTCATGCCACGCGTCAGCCCGACGAAGATCGGCGCCAGACCGATCGGGTCGATGGTGACGAACAGGGTGATCAGCGCATTGAGAAGATAATCGAACACGTTGCTCCACCCGCCAGGCTGATCCGGTCATAGCAGCGTATGCCGGCTGCTGTCATCCATCCCGGCAAGCCACCCGGTGTCGTTCACCCTTGCCCAGGATTGCATGGGCGGTTGATGAGGCCGCTTCCCCCGGCTCGTGTCGTTTGTGTTCGGGGGAATCGGGTGCAGAAGCCAAGGAACTCGGGCAGGCGGCACCTCACCTGGTTTGTGGCGACGGCCGCCTCGCTTGTCCCGCTGCGGCATCAAAGGGGGTGGCCATCCGGCGATGCGGCGGATGAATTGCCTGGCGGGCCATCAAGGTTGCGCCGGCGGCGGATCCGGACCGGGACGTCGCCCGGGAGGCCCGGTTATCGTCCCCCAGCCGGGTGCCGGAACGGACCTTCCGAAGGATGCCGGACGTGGGAACGCCCGGCCCGTGCGCCGCGTGTCCGGATCGCATGTCCGGATCGCGCCGAAATGCAGGGAATTCCGGCATTCTGGCGGGATTCCTTGAAGCCGCCACACGGGGTCTCTATGATGTCCGCAATCGAAACTGATTCCGGAAAATAACTTGTCCGATACCCACGAGCCGCCACGCCCCGATGAGCCGGGCGATGGCCGCCCATCCGACAACGAAACGATCTCCATCACCGATGAGATGAAGCGGAGCTATCTCGATTACGCGATGAGCGTGATCGTGAGTCGTGCGCTTCCCGATGCGCGCGACGGCCTCAAGCCGGTGCACCGCCGCATTCTCTATTCGATGCACGAGAACGGCTACGACTGGAACAAGTCGTATCGCAAGTCGGCCCGCGTCGTCGGTGACGTGATCGGTAAGTACCATCCGCACGGCGACGCTTCGATCTATTTCGCGCTGGTCCGCATGGCGCAGGATTTCTCCATGCGCGTGATGCTGGCCGATGGCCAGGGCAATTTCGGCTCGGTCGACGGCGATAGCCCGGCCGCCATGCGTTACACCGAAGTTCGCCTGGCCAAGGCTGCGCATGCGCTGCTCGACGACATCGACAAGGATACGGTCGACTACCAGGACAACTACGATAGCTCGGAGCGCGAGCCCGTCGTCCTGCCGGCCCGCTTCCCGAACCTGCTCGTCAACGGCGCCGGCGGCATCGCCGTCGGCATGGCCACCAACATTCCCTCGCACAATCTGGGCGAGGTCATCGACGGCTGCATCGCCTATCTGGAAAATCCGGGCATCAGCATCGAAGAGCTGATGGAAATCATTCCGGGGCCGGACTTCCCCACGGCCGGCCTGATCATTGGCCGGGCGGGCATCCGCTCCGCCTATCACGAAGGCCGCGGTTCGGTTCTGATGCGCGGTCGCGTGACGATCGAGACGGTTCGCAAGGAACGCGAGGCTCTCATCATCCATGAGATCCCGTACCAGGTGAACAAGGCGACGATGATCGAGAAGATCGCCGAACTCGTCCGCGACAAGCGGATCGAGGGCATCTCCGACATCCGCGACGAGTCCGATCGCCTTGGCATGCGCGTCGTCATCGAGCTGAAGCGCGACGCCGTGGCCGATGTGGTGCTGAACCAGGTCTATCGCTATTCGCCGCTGCAGACGTCGTTTGGCGTCAATATGGTGGCGCTGACCGGCGGCAAGCCGCAGCTGATGAACCTGAAGGACCTCATCCAGGCCTTCGTCGCCTTCCGCGAGGAAGTCGTTGCCCGGCGTACCCGCTTCCTGCTCAACAAGGCCCGCGACCGGGCCCACGTCTTGGTCGGCCTCGGCATCGCCGTCGCCAATATCGACGAAGTCATCCATCTGATCCGCACCGCACCCGATCCGTCGACGGCGCGCGAGCGGTTGATGGAACGGCATTGGCCGGCGGCGGATATCGCGCCGCTCGTGGCGCTGATCGACGACCCACGCCACAAGCTGGCCGCCGACAACACCTACCAGCTGTCGGAAACCCAGGCGCGCGCGATCCTCGATCTGCGACTGCAGCGCCTGACGGCTCTGGGACGCGATGAAATCGCCGAGGAGTTGAACAAGCTCGGCGCCGAGATCGCCGACTATCTCGAGATCCTGCGTTCACGGGCCCGCATCGTCGCGATCATCCGCGAAGAGCTGGTCGCGGTGCGCGATGAATTCGCCACCCCGCGCAAGACCGAGATCCTCGACGGCGGCATCGACTTCGAGGATGAAGACCTCATCCAGCGCGAAGACATGGTCGTCACCGTCAGCCATGAGGGCTACATCAAGCGCGTGCCGCTGGTGACCTACCGGGCCCAGCATCGCGGCGGCAAGGGTCGCTCCGGCATGGCGACGAAGGACGAGGATTTCGTCACCCGTCTGTTCGTCACCAACACGCATACGCCCGTCGTGTTCTTCTCGTCGCGCGGCATCGCCTACAAGATGAAGGTCTGGCGCCTGCCTCTGGCCGCGCCGCAGGCGCGCGGAAAGTTCCTGAACAACCTGCTGCCGCTCCAGGAAGGCGAGCGGATCACTTCGATCCTGCTGCTGCCCGAGGATGAGGATCAGTGGGCGACGCTCGACGTGATGTTCGCGACGACGCGCGGCACGGTTCGCCGCAACAAGCTTTCCGACTTCGTCCAGGTGAACCGCAATGGCAAGATTGCCATGAAGTTCGACGAGGAAGGCGACGCGATCGTCGACGTCCAGCTCTGTTCCGAGCATGATGACGTGCTGTTGACCACCGCGAAGGGGCAGTGCATCCGCTTCGCCGTCACCGATGTCCGTGTCTTCAAGGGACGCGACTCGACCGGCGTGCGCGGCATTTCGCTGGCCGAGGGCGACCGCATCATCTCGATGGCGATCCTGCATCACTTCGACGCCAATGGCGACGAGCGGTCGGCCTATCTGAAGATGAGCCGCGCGGTGCGCGGCGAGGTCGAGGATGCGACGGTCATCGAGCACGATGCCGACGAGGTGCCCGGCAACGCGACGTTGCCGCAGGCGCGCTATGCCGAGATGAGCGCCGCGGAGCAGTTCGTGCTGACGATTTCCGAGAACGGCTACGGCAAGCGGACCTCGTCCTTCGAGTACCGGATCACGGGTCGCGGCGGCAAGGGCATCGTCGCCATGGCGGTGAACGAACGGAACGGCGAGCTGATCGCTTCTTTCCCGGTGGAAGATTCCGACCAGATCATGCTGGTCACCGATGCCGGACAGATGATCCGCATGCCGGTTGGCGGCGACAAGCCTGTCCGGATCGTCGGGCGAGGCTCGCAGGGCGTTATCGTCTTCAACACGAGCGACAAGGAAAAGGTCGTTTCCGTCGATCGCCTGACGGATGTCGAGGACGACGAGCCCGAAGCAGAGGCTCCGGCCTCCGATGTTCCGCCGTCGCCGGATGCGCCGCCGGCGCCCGATACGCCGGCCGAAGGCTGAGTACGATCGCCAATACGATGACGCCGGCCTCAGGGGAAAGGCCGGCGTCGTCACGAGGATATAGTCCTGGGGTGTTTTGGGGGTCTTGCAGGAGCGAGGGGAAACCCTCAGTTCGCGTCCGAGATGGGGACGCGGGTAATCACGGAATAACCCTTCTGGCTATCGACCACGGTTATCAGCCGGGCTTCGGTCAGCTCTACGGCGGCAGAAAGGCGATCCCCTTTCTTCGATGCCGGAACATCCCGATCGGAGTAGGCGGCGGCGCTTGCGAAACCAACCGCGATGGTCGCTGCGGCGCACGTTGCGAGAATGATGCTGTGGAACCACGACGTCATGGCTTGCCCTCCGTGTGCTGTTGCGCCGGAACCTGGACGCAATCTGCTCCTTTGCCTATGAACCGCATCACAACTCGCCGTTCATTTGCTATTCATCTGGGGAAGCAATGTGCGTTTGGGAAGTTGGTTCCTTAAGAAGTCTTCTTCTCCTTCGTAAACCTTACGTGAGAATCCGGCATCGGTCCGAGAGCGAGATGTGATCATGGTGTGTACAGGGCTCTATCCCGGCTCGTTCGATCCGCCGACCAACGGCCATGTCGAGATGCTGCGCGCCGCGCTGGCGGTGGTGGATAGGCTGGTCGTCGCCATTGGTATCCACCCCGGCAAGACCCCGCTTTTCTCCTTTGACGAGCGCGTGGCGCTGATCCGCGAACTGGCCGACCAGATCGAGGGCGGGGCCGGGCGCATCGAGGTGACGTCGTTTGACGGGCTCACCATCGACGCCGCGCGCGATTGCGGCGCCTCGGTGATGATCCGTGGGCTTCGCGACGGCACCGATCTGGATTATGAAATGCAGCTCGCGGGGATGAATGGCGCCATGGCGCCGTCGATCCAGACCGTGTTTCTGCCGGCTACGCCCGCGACGCGTCATATTACCGCGACGCTGGTGCGCCAGATTGCGAAGATGGGCGGCGACGCCTCTGCCTTCGTTCCGACGGGTGTCGCCCGAAAGCTGACACAAAAATTCAGTTCCTGACGTCGCCGCAAAAGGCGGTACCGTCCACCGACCGGAGGTCTCAGTGACCCGTTTCCTTGGCCTGTTCGCGGCGATCGCCGCTGCGTTCCTCTTCATTGCCGCGCCTGCCCAGGCAGCGAGCGAGAAGCTCGACCCGCAAAACACGATCTATCTCGACCTGAAGGATGGTCGCGTCGTGATCAAGCTTCGCCCGGACCTGGCGCCGAAGCATGTCGCGCAGATCAAGAAGCTTACCCGCGAAGGCTTCTATGACGGCATCGTCTTTCACCGCGTGATCGACGGCTTCATGGCCCAGACGGGCGACCCGACCGGCACCGGCATGGGCGGCTCGAAGGAGCCCGACATCAAGGCCGAATTCTCCAAGGCGCATTTCGCGCGCGGCACGCTCGGCATGGCGCGCTCGCAGAATCCCGATTCGGCCAATTCGCAGTTCTTCATCATGTTCGCCGATGGCGGCTTCCTCGACGGCCAGTACACGGTCTGGGGCGAGGTCGTCGACGGCATGCAGTTCGTCGACAAGATCGCGAAGGGCGAGCCCCCGGCAAACCCCGACAAGATCGTCAAGATGCAGATCGCCGCCGACGCGAAGTAAGTCGGCTCTCGCTGCGCCGCCTTCCGGCGCGGCCCCTCAGAAGGAGATAACCGTGGCCGAAATCAAGGACCCGGAGAACACCCTCATCCTCGAGACCACCCAGGGCTCGGCGACCATCGCCCTGCGCCCGGACCTCGCGCCGCAGCACGTTGCGCGGATCAAGGAACTGGCTCGCGAAGGCTTTTATGACGGCATCGTCTTCCATCGCGTGATCGACGGCTTCATGGCCCAGACGGGCGACCCGACCGGCACCGGCATGGGCGGTTCGGGCAAGAAGCTGAAGGCCGAATTCTCGCGCGAGCCGCATGTCCGCGGCACCGCCTCGATGGCCCGCTCGCAGGATCCGAATTCCGGCGACAGCCAGTTCTTCCTCTGCTTCGGCGACGCGCGCTTCCTCGACGGCCAGTACACCGTCTGGGGCCAGGTCGTGGAAGGCATGGAGAACATCGACAAGATCAAGCGCGGCGAGCCGGTCCAGAACCCGGATAAGATCGTCTCGATGAAGGTCGCCGCCGACGTGGCGTGATCCCGTCTGGCTTGCGGCCGATCGCCGGCATGACGCCGGCCGATTTGCAATAGCGGGCCTGGCTGATTAGGAGAGGGGCGCCGTGCGAACGGCGCCCCTCTTTGTTTGAGCCCCCATGCGCGTCGACCTTTTCGATTTCGATCTCCCCGAGGAGAATATCGCCCTCCGGCCGGCACGGCCGCGCGATTCCGCGCGCCTGCTCGTCGTCAGACAGGGCGCGGCCCTGGAAGACCACATCGTGCGCGAGCTGCCCGACATGCTGCGCCCGGGCGATGCGCTCGTCTTCAACGACACCAAGGTGATCCCGGCCCAATTGTTCGGCGAGCGCGTCCGCGACGGCGTTTCGGCGCGGATCGCGGTGACGCTGCACATGCGCGAGTCGGCCGACCGCTGGCGAGCCTTTGTCCGCCCGGCCAAGAAGCTGCAGCTCGGCGACCGAATCCAGTTCGGCGAAGGCGCCGATCGCGCCTGCCTGGTCTCCGGCCTTGCCGCGACCGTTGCCGAAAAGGGCGATGCCGGCGAAGTGGTGCTGGCGTTCGATCTGACCGGGCCCGCCCTCGATGAGGCCATCGCCTCGGTCGGCCACATCCCGCTGCCGCCCTATATCGCCTCGAAGCGTGTCGAGGACGGCGAGGACAGGCTCGACTACCAGACGATCTATGCCCGCGAGGAGGGCGCCGTGGCGGCGCCGACCGCCGGCCTGCATTTCACGCCCGACCTGTTCGCCCGCCTCGATGCGCTGAGGGTCGAGCGGCATTTCGTGACGCTGCATGTCGGCGCCGGCACCTTCCTGCCGGTCAAGGCGGACGACACCGCCGAGCACAAGATGCACGCCGAGCGCGGCGAGGTCTCGCAGGCGACGGCGGATGCGCTCAACGCGGTTCGCGCGCGGGGCGGCCGCGTCGTGGCGGTGGGCACGACGTCGCTGCGTCTGCTCGAAAGCGCCGCCGGCGAGGACAAGATCATCCGGCCGTTCAACGGCCCGACCAGCATCTTCATCACGCCGGGCTATCGCTTCCGCGCGATCGACCTGCTGATGACCAATTTCCATCTGCCGCGATCGACGCTGTTCATGCTGGTTTCCGCCTTTGCCGGGCTGGAGACGATGCGGGCGGCCTATGCGCACGCGGTCGCCGGCGGCTATCGCTTCTATTCCTACGGCGATGCGTCGCTGCTTTTCCCGAACGAGACAGAATGACCGAGACCTTCCAGTTCAAACTGCTCGCCAAGGACGGCATGGCGCGTCGTGGCGAGGTTTCCATGCCGCGCGGAACCATTCGCACGCCGGCCTTCATGCCGGTCGGCACGGCCGGCACCGTCAAGGCGATGTATCCGGGCCAGGTGCGCGACCTCGGCGCCGACGTCATCCTCGGCAACACCTACCACCTGATGCTGCGCCCCGGGGCGGAGCGGGTGGCGAAGCTCGGGGGCCTGCACACCTTCGCGCAGTGGCCGCACCCGATCCTGACCGATTCCGGCGGCTTCCAGGTCATGTCGCTCTCCAAGCTGCGCAAGCTGAACGAGAAGGGCGTCACCTTCCAAAGCCACATCGACGGTCGGCGCTACGAACTGACCCCGGAGCGTTCCGTCGAGATTCAGGGCCTGCTCGGCAGCGACATCCAGATGCAGCTCGACGAATGCGTCGGCCTGCCGACGACCGAGAAGGAAATCGAGCGCGCGATGAACCTGTCGCTGCGCTGGGCCGAGCGCTCCAAGGCGGCGTTCGGCGACCAGCCCGGCAAGGCGATCTTCGGCATCGTGCAGGGCGGCGATAATCCGCGCCTGCGCATCGAGAGCGCCACGGCGCTGGCCGCCATGGACTTCAAGGGCTATTCGGTTGGCGGCCTCGCCGTCGGCGAGCCGCAGGACGTCATGCTCGAAATGCTCTCGATCACCACGCCGGTGATGCCCGAGCACAAGCCGCGCTATCTGATGGGCGTCGGCACGCCGGACGACATCCTGGAATCGGTGGCGCGCGGCATCGACATGTTCGACTGCGTGATGCCGACCCGCGCCGGCCGGCACGGCCTGGCCTTCACCCGATTCGGCAAGGTCAATCTGAAGAATGCGCGCCATGCCGACGATCACCGTCCGCTGGACGAGGAATCGGCTTGCCCGGCCAGCCGCGATTATTCGCGCGCCTATCTGCATCACCTGTTCAAGTCCGGCGAGACGCTGGCGGCGATGCTGCTGACCTGGAACAACCTCGCCTACTACCAGAGCCTGATGGCTGGTATTCGCGCCGCGATCGACGAAGGGCGCTTCGAGGATTTCCGCCTGGCGACCAAGGAAGGCTGGGCGCGGGGCGATATCGCCCCGTTGTAGGGCCTCGCCCGCTGCGTCAGCGGGCCCAGCCCGGGAACAGGGCCGTCAGGCTGCCAACCAGCATCTCCATGGCGATCGCCGCCAGGATCATGCCCATCATCCGCTTGGTCACGCTCATGACCGTGGGCGAGACCTTGCGGGCGATGAACGGGCCGCTGAACAGGAGTATGCCGAGCAGCGCGATGATGGCGACGATGCCGCCCAGGAAGCTGATCACCTTGTCGCCCGAACGCGCCTCGTGCGCGAACACGACGAGCGCGGAAATCGTGCCGGGGCCGAGCAGCAGCGGAATGCTGAGCGGATAGAAGGCGACGTTGCTGGCGCTCTTGTAGGTCTTCTGTTCCTGGTCCGACCCGGCATGGCTCGGGCTGTCATCGCCGTTCAGCATGTTGAGCGCGATCAAGAGCACGATCAGGCCGCCCGCGAGGCGGAAATGATTCACGTCGAGACCGAAAAAGGCGAGGATGGTCGTGCCGGCCACGGCCGAGATCAGACAGCCAATGGCCACCGTGACGGTGACGAGGATCGCGGTGCGGCGCTGCTCGCCCAGGGACATGCCGGTCGTCAGCGAGAGAAAGATCGGCAGGGCGGCGATCGGATTCATGATCGCGAACATGGCTGAGAAGGTCTTGATCGCGAAAGTGAAATCCATCGGCCCCTGGTCTCCTGCGCGCACTGGCATCGGTTGTGTCGCATCCTTGCCATCGCGTCGGGATAGTCAAGCGACGGCCGATTTTTCACGGATCCTGTCGGGTGCTCGACACGGAAGTCCGCCGATGGTCCGTTCCGACTGCGCCACCTCTTGCGAATATCGACCGGCGCAGGATGAGGCGCGGAGGCGGTTGCAGCTAGGGCCCGACGGAACGGAGGAGCCTCTCCAATCGGTCGAAGCCGTCCTCCGGCGGCAGGCCGATCCGGATGCGGTCCGGCTGGTCGGCGAAGACCCGCGTCCAGATGCCCGCGCGCGCCAGCGACTCATGCATCGCGACGGCTTGCGGGGTGCGGATCAGGACGAAGAGGTCCGTGCCGCCCTCGACCGCCAGTCCGGCGCCGGCGAGCAGGGCCTCGAGCCGCGCCCGAGCCGCGGCAAGCCGCTGCCGGTTGGCCGACTGCCAGGCCGAATCGCCAAGTGCCTGGCGTCCCAGTGACAGGGCCGGGCCGGAAACGGGCCAATCGCCGACGAGGTCGCGCAGGCGCTCGACGAGAACGTCCTGCCCCAGAACGAAGCCGAGCCGCAGACCGGCCAGGCCATAGAATTTTCCGAACGAGCGCAGCACCACGATCGGCGGCGCGCCCAGATGCGGGATCATGCTAAGCGCGGCTGCGACCTCGCCAAACGCTTCGTCGACAATCAGCAGACCATCGCGCTGGGCCAGTTGCTCGGCGACCCGCAATAGCTCTGCCGGGGCCACGGCGCGGCCATCGGGATTGTTCGGATTGACGAGCGCCACGATGGCTGCCTGCTCGGCCGCCTCGCCGAGCGACGCCGCTGCATGAACGGAGCGCCCCGCGCGTCGCCATGCCTCGGCATGGCCGGAATAGGTTGGCGAGAGAATCGCGACATCGCCGGCCGGCGCGACGAGCGGCAACAGGCGCAGCGCGAGATCCGAGCCGGGCATGGCCGCGATGGTTGCCTTGGCCGGGACGTCATAGGCCTTGCGCGCTACCGCCAGCAGATCGGCGAGGGCGGCTGGATCGGGCAGGCGGTGGAAGTCTGAAGCCGGCAGATCCGCCAACGGGTACGGGTATGGGTTGATGCCTGTCGAGAGATCGAGCCAGTTCTCCAGCGCCACGCCATAGCGCGCGGAAGCGTCGCGAAGGGCGCCGCCGTGACGGGGGGCGAGGGGATGATCCAGCATGGCGGTCTTATCGCCCCGAACGACCCCCGCTGGCAATCCGGCGGCCGAGGGCTGCCGATCATCCGAGGGGTTCGAAGGGATTGTTTTTCGGCGCGGAACTTTTCGGGACTGCGGTCCGTATAGCCATCATGGTCTCGATCCCCCGCCTCGCCCGGCGCCTTCTCGCGCCGATCCGTCTCTCCGCCTCGCACGTCTCGACCGGCAATCCCGGCGGGGGCGCCGCGCTGACCGTCATGGCTTCGCGCCCGAGGCCATGGCTGCGCTGGAGCGTCCTGGGCCTGGCCATCGCCGCGATCGTCTATCTGGGAAATGTCATGTGGTTCTCTCCGGTCGATTTTCTGAACGGCCTCGCTGCCTTCGCCAACAATCGTGCCGCGTCCAACGTTCCCTACGGGCCGGGGCCGCGAAATCAGCTGGATATCTATCGGCCGCGCGGTGGGGCCGAGAGCCTGCCGGTCGCCGTAATGTTCTATGGCGGGACGTGGGAGGAGGGCGATCGGGCAACCTATCGCTTCGTCGGCGCCGCACTCGCCCGTCGCGGCATCGTCACGGTCATTCCCGACTACCGGGTCTATCCGGAAGTCCGCTTTCCGGGCTTCTTGCGCGACGGCGCGGAGGCCGTGCGCTGGACGCGCGACCACGTCGCCGACTATGGCGGCGATCCCACCAAGATCGTTCTGATCGGGCACTCTGCCGGAGCCCATATCGCCGCCATGCTGGCGCTGGATTCTCAATGGCTGGCCGCTGTTGGGCTCGACAGCCGCCGGGACATAAGGGGAATGGTCGGGCTTGCCGGACCCTATGATTTCCTGCCCCTGACCGATCCGAAGCTCAAGGATATTTTCGGGCCCGCCGATCGGCGCGCGCGCACCCAGCCGATCCATTTCGTCGACGGCCAGGCGGCGCCGATCTTCGTCGCGGCGGGAACGCAGGATAGGACGGTGGATCCCGGCAACACGACGCGCCTTGCCCGCAAGATCGAGTCGCGTGGCGGGCAGGTTACGGAGGTGCTCTATCCTGGCGTCGATCACCGCACCCTTATCGGCGCCTTCTCACCCTTGCTTCGCGCTCGGGCGGCGGTTCTGGACGACACGGTGCGCTTCATCGAGTCGGTGACCCGGACCCTTCCGCAATCGCCAGGGAGGAGACCCGAACCAGCCCTGTCGGGTGCGAACGCCGAATGACCCCCGGTGTTCCCACCGTGGCCCGGCACCCCCGAGGGGTGAATGTCACTGGAAGAAGAAGGGTGGAGGCCTCGCCCGGAATCGAACCGGGATGCAAGGATTTGCAGTCCTCTGCGTAACCATTCCGCCACGAGGCCATCTCGTTGATATGCCGCCCGAAATCAGATTTCGGCGGGATATCCGGCAGGCGCATTTCAGGGCAATCGGAAGGACCTGAGCCGCGCAACGGGCGAGGGAGCTGTGCTTCCGCGACCGTCTGGCGGCTTCTACAAGCTCGCGGCGGCGGCGTCTAGTCCGATCGTCAACAATGCCGGCGCAAGGCTGTGGAGGACGGCGCCCGAGCCGCGCGACGGCCGGGCAGGGAAGGCGGGACGGTCCGGAAGACCGCCCCGCCCCGTTGGAAGAGACGTCAGCGGGTGACGGTCTTGCCGGTCGCGACGTCGAGGACGGCGCCGGTCTCGAGATCGACGCGGTAGATCTCGCGCGTGACGTTGCCCGAGAAGGCCAGTTCCACGATCGAGACTGTCTTGAACGTCGCCGGAATGCCTTCCGGCAGGATCTGGTTGAACTGGTCGGCGAGCTCGCCCATCGACTGCTGGATTTCCGGCGAGAAGGTCTTGGTGCTGTAGACGAGGGTGTTGTGCGGATTGTGCGAGCGCAGCTCCTCGCCGTTCTTCACCACGTTGACGCCGCTGACGCCGACGGTCTTGACCAGGTCCTTGCCGGCATCGGACATCTTGGCGAAGACCGGGCCGGTGACGCGCGGCAGGGGGCCGTCGCGCAGCGGCGTCAGGGCGGCGGTCGCGGCGGTGTTGTAGGCCATCATCCGCTCGTAGCCGTCGCCTTCCTTGACCACGCCGAGGTCGAGCCACCAGGGCTGCCCGGCGCCCTTGGCGGCCTCGGTCGTGTAGAACTTCTTCAGCGTGACGGTGAGCGGCTTCGGCGGTGTCGGCAGCGCCTTGAGCATCTTCGCCGGCGTGGCCGGGTCGGCGTTGTGGATATGCACCACCGTGACATGCGGAATGTTGGTGCGGATGGCCTCGGTCTCGAGGCCGAGCGTCAGAAGGCGCTCGGTCAGCATCCCGCCGAGCGAGCGATGCAGCGTCTCGTTGGTCTCGGCCGGCATCGTATAGACGAGCCCGAAGGTGCGCTCGTGCGGGCGGAATGCAGTCGCTTCAAGTGCACTGTTGTCAATCGTCGGTTCCGCGACAGCAGCTTGAATGGTGGAAAGGCTCAGAAGGGCAATTGCGGCGCCATAGAGTGTCTTGCGTACCATCGACTGTATCCTCTTTCAGATTGGGCTGATCGAACGACAACCGCGAATCCCGTGGATCCCGACGCGTCGTTTCACGGGGTCGTATGGACAGCCCATGTAACAGGAAGATGATGCGGTTTGGCTATCCCCTGCGGCGTCGGGGATTGGCGGAGCGCCTGCGGCGCCGCGCCCCTCCGGAATGGCTTGTCACCTTGCCGAACGCCCGGTATTGGAACGTCTATTGCCACAATGACGATAAAGGGTCCCTGATCATGGTCGATTTCGCCAAGGCGCGAACCACGATGGTGGACTGCCAGATTCGTACCGTCGACGTGACCGAGTACGATGTACTCGACGCTTTCGCCGCGGTACCGCGCGAGATCTTCGCGCCCGATCATCTGAAGCCGCTCGCCTATATCGACGAGGATCTGCTCGTGTCGGCTCCCGGCAGCGCGCCGCGCTATGTCATGGAGCCGGGCCCCCTGGCAAAGCTGGTGCAGCTTGCCGCGATCCTGCCGACCGATCGCGTTCTCGACGTCGGCACGGCGACCGGCTATTCCACCGCCATTCTCAGCCATCTCGCCGCCTCGGTGGTCGCGCTCGAATCGGACGAGACCCTCGCCGCGACCGCGCGCGACAATCTGGCCAAGCTTGGCATCACGAATGTCGAAGTCGTCGGCGGGCCGCTGCCGGAAGGCCATGCCGCGCAGGCGCCCTATGACGTGATTCTGCTGGAAGGCGCGGTGGAACTCATTCCTCCGGCGCTGATCGAGCAGCTCGGCGAGGGCGGCCGAATCATCGCCGTGGTCGGCACCAACGGACTGGCGGCAAAAGCCATGATCTACACGCGATCGGGCGGGTCGGTCAGCGGCCTGCCGGCGTTCAACACCTCCGTCCGCGCCTTGCCCGGATTCGCCAGGCCCAAGTCGTTCGTGTTCTGATTCCCCATGAAATGAGCGGGTTGGCGGCCTGTCACCCGCTCTTTCGTTGAGCGGTATCTGTGGCTTTCCCGTCGCACGGCGCGCTTTATCCAACGTTTCGCCCCTCATGCCATTTGACCGTCACGGGGGCTCGCGTACATTAACGATGTATTGTCCGACGGTGGACGTCCGGTAGGGGGGCGTCGCCTCGCAACGCCGAGGTTTCCAACGTGTTTTTTTCCCGGGTCTATCTGGCAACCGTAGCCATGGCTGCGGTTATCGTAGCTGCCCCCTCGGTATATGCCGAAACGCTGACTTCCGCCCTTTCGCAGACGTATAATTCCAACCCCACGCTGAATGCGATGCGCGCTCAACTACGCGCGACCGACGAAAACGTTCCCCAGGCATTGTCGGGCTACCGCCCCGTGCTGACGGGCAGCGCGTTCATCGGGCCGTCCTACACGCGGGGGCGCACGTCGCCGCAGCTTCCCGTCGGGTCGTCGACGACCTGGCCACGTGGCTATGGCCTGACCATCGAACAGCCGATCTTCCGCGGTTTTCGCACGCAGAATTCCGTGAAGCAGGCCGAGTCGGCGGTTCTCGCCGGACGCGAGATCCTGCGCTCGACCGAGCAGGACGTGCTGCTCGATGCGGTGACCGCCTATACCAATGTCATCTACTACAAGGGCATCGTCGCCCTTCGTGATCAGAATATTGCCTTCCTGCGCGAGCAGCAGCGCGCCGCCGCCGACCGCCTGAAGGTGGGCGAGGGCACGCGTACCGATCTGGCGCAGACCGATGCCGCACTGAGCCAGGGCCAGACGGAATATGATGTCGCTATCGCGAATCTGAATTCCGCAATCGCGACCTATGTGCAGATCATCGGCACGACGCCGAAGAGCCTGCAGACGCCGTCCGTCAATTCGCGCCTGCTTCCCAAGTCGGAAAGCGCCACGGTGTCGGCCGGTCAGTCGCGTCATCCGAGCATTCGCGCCGCCAGCTACAATGTCGACACGGCCGCCTTCAACGTGAAGGTGATCGAAGGACAGTTGCTGCCGACCGTGTCGGTTCAGGGCCAGCTTGCCCATAGCGATGATTCCTCGAATACCGGTTCGTGGGGCAATTCGGCCACGATAACGGCCAATCTGAGCGTGCCGATCTATGAAGGCGGCGTGGTCTATTCGCAGACCCGCCAGGCGAAAGAGACGCTCGGCCAGTACCGGATCCAGCTGGATTCGGCGCGTGACCAGGTTCGCGCCGCCGGCGTTTCCGCCTTCGGTCAGCTTCAGGCCGCCCGGGCTTCGATCACCTCCGCCCAGGAACAGATCCGCGCTTCGCAGCTCGCCCTCGAAGGCGTCATCGAAGAGCAGAAGGTCGGCCAGCGCACCACCCTCGACGTGCTGAACCAGCAGCAGTCGCTGCTGCAGGCGCGCGAGACGCTGATTCTGGCGCAGCGCTCCGAGGTCGTTGCCTCCTACACGCTGATGTCGACCGCCGGATCGCTTTCGGCCGAGAACCTGGGTCTCAAGGTTCAGCGCTACGAGCCGAAGCAGCACTACCAGGCGGTTCGCGACAAGTGGATCGGCCTGCGCACGCCGGACGGCCGGTAGTCGAGCCTCCAGTCGGGGAAAAGCGACCGGTCGTGTTCCGGCCGGTCGTGCTTTTCGCTACTCTGGCCCTTGGAATCGCTGGATTCTCAAAGCGATTCGACTGAGTTCCGTGGGTGAGGGGTAGCGATGGCCAAAGTCAGTGCGGCACAAGAGCCTTCGATGGAGGAAATCCTCGCCTCGATCCGCCGGATCATCTCCGAGGACGAACATGGTCTCGCGGCGCCCAAGGCTTCCGAGCTGACGGCGCTCCCGCCGAAGCTGCCCGGCGTCCCTGTATCCGCCGCCGATATCGATGCGCTGTTCAGCGCCCGCGTGGCCGAGTTCGCCGCGCCGCCGGCTGCCCCGGCCCGTACCGAAGCAGTCACGCCCGAACCGGCGCCGATCGCGCCGGCCGCGATGGTCGAGCCGCGCATGCTGCGCCCGGCGGCGCCGGCGCCGGCACCCGAATCGGTGCGCGCCGCCGAGCCGGCTCGAGCCGCGGAACCCTCCCGTGCTCCGGCGCCCGTCCGCGCGGAAGTGGCTGCGCCCGCACCCGTTTCTCCGGCCCGGCCTCTCCGGGACGAACTCCCCGCCGGCGAGCCGCTGCTGTCGCCGGCTGCCGATGCCATCGTTCACTCGGCCTTCGGCAATCTGGCCAGTACGGTCCAGGCCGGCACGTCGCCGACGCTCGAGGATCTGGTCAAGGACATGCTTCGGCCGATGCTGAAGACCTGGCTGGACACCAACCTTCCGCCACTGGTCGAGCGGCTGGTGCGCGACGAGATCGAGCGGGTCTCGCGCGGTCGCTAAGGCTCCGGTATCCGCGGGATGGACGGCGCTTCGTCTTCCTTGTCACGGCGCGCCTCCCGGCTTCCTCTATGCAAGCATTCGGCGCGCGCGGCGGATCCGGCTTTGCGGCTGCGCGGTTGACTCGCCCGCGACCATCCGATTTACACCAGTTCAAATTCCTCATCCGGAAACGGTCATGCTCGATAAGAATTATGACGCGGCCGCGGTCGAGCCGCGCATCTATGAAACTTGGGAAGGCCAAGGCGCCTTCAAGGCAGGCGCTGGCGCGAAGCCCGGCGCCGAGCCTTTCTCTATCGTGATCCCGCCGCCGAACGTCACCGGCTCGCTGCATATGGGCCACGCGCTCAACAACACGCTGCAGGATGTTCTCGTCCGCTTCGAGCGCATGCGCGGCAAGGACGTTCTCTGGCAGGTCGGCCTCGACCATGCCGGCATCGCCACGCAGATGGTGGTCGAGCGGCAGATGGCTGAGCGTCAGGAACCGGGTCGCCGCGAGATCGGCCGCGAGGCGTTCGTCGAGAAAATCTGGAAGTGGAAGGCCGAATCCGGCGGCACGATCATCGGCCAGTTGAAGCGCCTCGGCGCCTCCGCTGATTGGTCGCGCGAGCGTTTCACCATGGACGAGGGCCTGTCCAAGGCCGTGCTCAAGGTGTTTGTCGAGCTCTATCGCGGCGGGCTGATCTACAAGGACAAGCGCCTGGTCAACTGGGACCCGAAGCTGGAGACGGCGATTTCGGATCTCGAGGTCATCCAGGTCGAGACCAAGGGCAAGCTCTATCATTTCCGCTATCCGATCGAGGGCAAGACCTTCGATCCCGACGATGCGTCGACCTTCATCACCGTGGCGACGACCCGGCCGGAAACCATGCTCGGCGACACCGCCGTTGCCGTGCATCCGGATGACGAGCGCTATCAGGCCTTCGTCGCCGCCGGCGCGCATGCCATCCTGCCGCTGGTCGGTCGCCGTATCCCGATCGTCGCCGACGAATATTCCGATCCCGAGAAGGGGTCTGGCGCGGTCAAGATCACGCCGGCGCACGACTTCAACGATTTCGAGGTCGGCCGTCGGCACAACCTGCCGATGATCTCGGTGCTCGATCGCCAGGCCAACGTGGCGATCGCCGGGAATGCCGAGTTCCTCGCGGGCCTCGACAAGACGGCGTCACTTGCCGACACGATCTCTGCCTTCGAGGGCCTGGACCGCTTCACGGTACGCAATTCCGTCGTCGCGATGATGGAAGAGCAGGGTTATCTCGCCGAGATCGAGGAACATGGGCACACCGTGCCGCATGGCGATCGCGGCGGCGTCCCCATCGAGCCGTTCCTGACCGAGCAGTGGTATGTCGATGCGCACACGCTGGCGCAGCCGGCGATCGCCTCGGTGCGCGAGGGCCGCACGGACTTCGTCCCGAAGAACTGGGAAAAGACGTATTTCGAGTGGATGGAGAACATCCAGCCGTGGTGCATCTCGCGCCAGCTCTGGTGGGGACACCAGATCCCGGCCTGGTATGGCCCGGACGGCAAGGTGTTCGTCGCCTATGACGCGGCCGAGGCTTCGGCTCTGGCAGCCGCTCACTATGGTGCGCCGGCCGCGTTGACGCGCGATGAGGACGTGCTCGATACCTGGTTCTCCTCGGCGCTGTGGCCGTTCTCGACGCTCGGCTGGCCCGACGAGACCAACGAACTCGCCCGTTACTATCCGACCAGCGTGCTGATCACCGGCTTCGACATCATCTTCTTCTGGGTCGCCCGGATGATGATGATGGGCCTGCACTTCATGAAGGACGAGAACGGCACCCCGGTCGAACCCTTCAAGGACGTCTACATCCACGCCCTCGTCCGCGACGAGAAGGGCGCCAAGATGTCGAAGTCGAAGGGCAACGTCATCGATCCGATCACGCTGATCGACGAGTATGGCGCCGATGCGCTGCGCTTCACGCTGACCGCCATGGCCGCGCAGGGCCGCGACATCAAGCTCGCGACGTCGCGTGTCGAGGGCTATCGCAACTTCGCGACCAAGCTCTGGAACGCCTCGCGCTTCGCCGAGATGAATGGCGCGACGCGGGTGGCCGGCTTCGACCCGTCGACGGCCAAGGAGCGGTTGAACCGCTGGATCGCGACGGAGACGACGCGCACCGCGCGCGCCGTGACGGAGGCGCTGGAAGCCTATCGCTTCAACGATGCCGCCAACGCGCTCTATCGCTTCGTCTGGAACGCGTTCTGCGACTGGTATCTCGAGCTGGTCAAGCCGGTGCTGAACGGCGAGGACGAGGCCGCCAAGGCTGAAACCCGTGCCACCATCGGCTGGACGCTGGACCGGATCGTCACGCTGCTGCATCCCTTCATGCCCTTCATCACCGAAGAGCTTTGGGAGCGCACGGCCGACGAGGGCAGCCGCCGCGAGGGCCTTCTCGCGCTCAACGCGTGGCCGACGCTCGACTTCGAGGACGAGGCGGCCGCGGCCGAGATCAACTGGCTGGTAGAGCTCATTTCGGCGGTCCGCTCGGTCCGATCCGAGATCAACGTGCCGCCGGGGGCCATGGTGCCGCTGATCATCGTCGGCGCTTCGGCGGAGACGACGGCGCGGCTGGCGACGCATGATGCGCTGATCAAGCGCCTGGCGCGGGCGTCCGAGATCTCGGCGGCCGATGCGCCGCCGAAGGGCGCAGTGCAGACCGTACTCGGCGAGGCGACGATCGCCCTGCCGTTGGCCGGCGTCATCGACCTCGTCGCCGAGCGCGCGCGTCTCGGCAAGGAACTCGACAAGGCCGCCAAGGAGATCGCGAAGATCGAAGCCAAGCTCGGCAACGAGAACTTCGTCTCGCGCGCGCCGGAAGAGGTGATCGAGGAACAGCGTGAGCGTCTGGCCGAAGCGCAGGAACTGACCGCCAAGATCAACGCGGCCCTCGAGCGTCTCAAGGACTGATCCGTCAGGGGCTTCCTGATGCGTTGCAGAGGGCTCGCGACATCGTCGCGGGCCCTTTTTGTTTCGGCGTGGAGACTGGCGTGCCGGCCGGAAGGTTGCGGGCTTGGACTCTTCGGAGGCTTGGCGGGACGTATTTGAACCCGCGACCACGCCCTGCATCTCCCCGACCTCCATCCTCCTGATGAGGTGCTTCGCGTAGCGACGCCTGGAGGGACGCACTCTGGGGATCCGCTCCGGTCTCCCTCCGGGAGGGGTGAAGAGACCCGGACAGAAGCCCAACGAAAACGGCCCGCGACGATGTCGCGGGCCCCATGATTCCAGAAGCTGAGGAAGCGCTTAGCCGTCGTTGCGTTCGCGCTTCTTGAAGCCGGGCTTGCCGCCCGGTTTGAAACCGGGCTTGCCGCCGGGCTTGAAGCCGGCGCGGCGGGTCGGCTTCTTGCCGGGGCCACGGGCACCGGCGCCGCCCACGGGCGCGCCGTCGGCCGGTTCGATGCGGATCTCTTCCTCGCCACCGCGACGCAGCGCCACGGTGAAGCGTTCGGCCGCCTCGGCAACGATCTCGAAGCGCGTGTCGCGCTCGAAGATCTTGATCGCGCCGATCTCGTTCTTGGTGACGTGGCCACGACGGCAGATCAGCGGCAGCAGCCACTTCGGATCCGCGTTCTTCTGGTGGCCGATGCTCATGCGGAACCAGACCATGTCCTGCTGCGGGCGCTCGACGCGGCCGTTCTCGCTGCCGGGACCGCTGGTGGGCCACTGGCCGTCATTGGCGTCGCGCGGGGCGCGGGGCGGGCGCTCGCCACGGGGCGCATCGCGGTCGAAACGATCGCTGCGCTCGCCGCGCGGGCTGTCCTGGCGCCGCGGCCTGGCGTCGCGTGCGCCGCGATCCTGCTGCTGGCCGGGATCGAACAGATCCTCGGGCGAGGGCAGGCGCGAACGGTGCAGGCGGATCAGCGCGGCGGCGATTTCTTCCGGCGTGCGCTTGGTGAGGAGCTCGGTCGCGAGCGCCATGTCTTCTTCGGAGGCCGGCTCGGAGATCATGGCCTTCTCGAGCAGGCGCTCCTGATCCTTGGCGCGTACCTCGTCGGCGGACGGGGCTGCCGTCCAGTAGGCGTCGACGCCGGCGGCGCTGATCAGGCGCAGAGCCTTGGAGCGGTTGGTGTAGGGAACGAGCAGGGCCGAGATGCCCTTGCGGCCGGCGCGGCCGGTACGGCCCGAACGGTGCAGCAGGATGGCCGGGCCGGTCGGCAGGTCGGCATGGACGACGAGGCCGAGATCCGGCAGGTCGAGACCGCGCGCGGCGACGTCGGTGGCGACGCAGACGCGGGCGCGACCGTCGCGCAGCGCCTGCAGCGCATGCATGCGCTCGCCCTGGCTGAGCTCGCCCGACAGCGCCACGACTTCGAAGCCGCGCTCCTGAAGGCTGGCATGCAGGCGGCGCACCGATTCCCGCGTCGAGCAGAAGACGAGCGTCGCCGGCTGGTCGAAATAGCGCAGAACGTTGACGACGGCGTGGTCGATCTCATTCGGCGCAACGCGCAGCGCACGATATTCGATGTCGCCATGCGGCTGGCTCTGGTCGATCGTGTCGATGCGGACGGCGTCGCGCTGATACTGCTTGGCCAGGCGCACGATTTCGCGCGGCAGCGTGGCGGAGAACAGCATCGTGCGGCGCTCTTTCGGCGACGCGTCGAGGATCAGCTCCAGATCTTCCTTGAAGCCGAGGTCGAGCATTTCGTCGGCTTCGTCGAGAACGACGACCTTGAGCTTGGAGATATCGAGGCGGCCGCGCTCCAGATGGTCGCGCAGGCGGCCGGGCGTCCCGACGACGATATGCGCGCCCATTTCCAGCGCGCGGGCTTCGCGGCGGACGTCCATGCCGCCGACGCAGGAGGCGATTCGCGCGCCGGCCGGGCCATAGAGCCAGATCAGCTCGCGCTGGACCTGGAGGGCCAGTTCGCGGGTCGGGGCGATGATGAGGGCGAGCGGCTCGGTGGCGGGGCCGAAACGCTCTTCAGTGCCCAGAAGGGTCGAGGCGAAGGCGAGGCCGTAGGCCACGGTCTTGCCCGAGCCGGTCTGCGCGGAGACGAGGAGATCGTTTTCGCCGACGCTATCCTGGAGGACAGCGGTCTGGACGGGGGTCAGTGTTTCATAGCCCTTTTCCGCGAGGGCGCGTGCGAGGGCTGGATTCTGGACGAGCGATACCATGGTGGGCGAAGGCCTGAAATTGGAGAAGCACTCCGGGTCGCGCGCAAACGGTTCGCGAGCGGTGAGGGATCATGCGGAATGCGAGTTGGCCCTCCCATACCGCGAGTGGGGCCAATAGCCAAGGATTCTCTATCCTGAACGCCATCTGCCGGACGGTCACGCCGTCGCAGCCCGGCCATGCGCGGGCGGGGGGCGAGATGGGAGAGGGCGGGCCAGCGAGCTGGGGAAAAGCCGGATATGACGGTCCGAAGCACTTTTTGACGCCTTTGTCAGCGCCGCGAGCGGGCCGGAAACTCCGCGTTAATCGTCTTGGCCCATCCTTTATCAATCATGTTGCACCGCGTTCAGATTCCCTCATGACCACTCGACAGCGCAAGCATTCCAAGCTTCGGCGGCTCATTCTTCCACTCGGCTCGCTCGCCGTGATGGGGTACTTCGCCTACCATTCCTTCAATGGTGACTACGGTATCTGGTCGCGTGAGCGAATGGAGCGGGAAGCCGTTGTCCTGGAAAAGGAATTGGCGGAACTCAAGGCCAGCCGCCTCTCGCTCATGGCCCGTGCGCAGCTGCTGCGGCCCGAGAGTCTTGATCCCGACATGATCGACGAGAGGGCACGCGCCAAGCTCAATGTCGTGCAGGCGGATGAGCTGGTGATCAGCATTGCTGCATTGCAGCAGACCCCGCAGCATTGAGTTGCCAGCCGGAATTTCGATGAACCGAATTTCAGTTCATTGAGATTTTTATAATCAAGTCATGTAGTTGGCGCATGGCTCCGATGCTTGCGCTGCATCTTGGAATGCCTCTTGGCTTCGGATAACGTCCCGCTCAGTTTGGGACACGCCCCGGAGAACAAGGCATGGCCGTAGCCAAAGCGAAAGTCGGCAGCAAATCTGCGCCGGCCGCCGGACGGAAGACTGCAACGGTAAAATCGGCAAAGCCGACACCCGTTGAAAATTTCTCCAAGGACCAGGAACTCTTCGCCTATCGCGAGATGCTCCTCATCCGCCGCTTCGAGGAAAAGGCCGGCCAGATGTATGGCATGGGCCTCATCGGCGGCTTCTGTCACCTCTATATCGGCCAGGAAGCTGTCGTCGTCGGCATGCAGATGGCGATTCGCACCGGTGAAGACCAGACCATCACCGGCTATCGCGATCACGGCCACATGCTCGTTGCGGGCATGGATTCGAAGGGCGTGATGGCAGAGCTTACCGGCCGGCGCGGCGGATATTCGCACGGCAAGGGCGGCTCGATGCACATGTTCTCGATCGAGAAGCAGTTCTTCGGCGGCAACGGAATCGTCGGCGCCCAGGTGTCGCTCGGCACCGGCCTCGCCTTCGCCAACCGCTACCGCAAGACCGACAATGTCTGCCTGACCTATTTCGGCGACGGCGCGGCCAACCAGGGCCAGGTCTACGAGAGTTTCAACATGGCGCAGCTCTGGAAGCTGCCCGTGGTCTACATCATCGAGAACAACCGCTACGCCATGGGCACGTCCGTGTCGCGCTCCTCCGCGCAGACCGACTTCTCGCGTCGCGGCGTGTCGTTCGACATTCCCGGCGAGAAGGTGGACGGCATGGACGTCCGCGCAGTGAAGGCGGCTGGCGACAAGGCCGTTGCCTGGTGCCGCGCCGGCAAGGGGCCGTACATCCTCGAGATGGAAACCTACCGCTATCGTGGACACTCCATGTCCGACCCGGCCAAGTACCGGTCGAAGGACGAAGTCCAGAAGATGCGCAACGAGCACGATCCGATCGAGCAGGTTCGCGCCCGTCTCCTGCAGCAGGAATGGGCGACCGAGGACGATCTGAAGAAGATCGATGCCGAGGTGCGTGATATCGTGAACAGCGCGGCGGAATTCGCCCAGAACGATCCGGAGCCGGATGCATCCGAGCTCTGGACGGACATTTTGAAGTAAGGCCGGGAGACAGCCATGCCCATCGATATTCTGATGCCGGCCCTCTCGCCGACCATGGAGGAGGGTACGCTCTCCAAGTGGCTCAAGAAGGAAGGCGACACCGTCAAGTCCGGCGACGTGATCGCCGAGATCGAGACCGACAAGGCGACGATGGAAGTCGAAGCCATTGACGAGGGCACGATCGCCAAGCTTCTCGTGCCTGAAGGCACCGAGAACGTGAAGGTCAACACCCCGATCGCCGTGATCGCCGCTGATGGCGAGGACCTGTCCGCCTCCACGGGCGCGCCGGCTGCGCCGAAGGCGGAACCCGCTCCGGCGGCTGCGGAGGCGCCCGCGGCTGAGGCCAAGCCGGCCCCGGCCGCCGCTCCGGTTGCCGCGGCACCGATCGCGATCCAGGTCGCGGCCGATCCGGCGATTCCGGAAGGCACGACCTTCGTCTCGACCACCGTCCGCGAGGCGCTTCGCGACGCAATGGCCGAGGAAATGCGCAGGGATCCCGACGTCTTCGTCATCGGCGAGGAAGTCGCGGAGTATCAGGGCGCCTACAAGATCACCCAGGGCCTGCTGCAGGAATTCAGCGCCGAACGCGTCATCGACACGCCGATCACCGAGCACGGCTTCGCCGGCCTCGCGACCGGCGCGGCGCTGGCCGGCCTGCGTCCCATCGTCGAGTTCATGACCTTCAACTTCGCCATGCAGGCGATCGACCAGATCATCAACTCGGCCGCCAAGACGCTCTACATGTCGGGTGGCCAGCTCGGCGCACCGATCGTCTTCCGCGGCCCGAACGGCGCGGCAGCCCGCGTCGGCGCGCAGCACAGCCAGGATTACTCCTCCTGGTACAGCCATATCCCCGGCCTCAAGGTCGTCGTGCCCTACACGGCTGCCGACGCCAAGGGCCTGCTCAAGGCAGCGATCCGCGATCCCAATCCGGTGATCTTCCTCGAGAACGAGATCCTCTACGGCCACTCCTTCGACGTTCCGCAGCTGGATGACTTCGTCCTGCCGATCGGCAAGGCGCGCATCCACAAGGTCGGCAAGGACGTCACCATCGTCTCGTTCGGCATCGGCATGACCTATGCGACCAAGGCCGTGGCGGAACTGGCCGAGCAGGGCATCGACGCTGAGCTGATCGACCTGCGCACGCTGCGTCCGCTCGACATCGACACGGTCATCGAGTCGGTCAAGAAGACCGGCCGCTGCGTGACGGTGGAAGAGGGCTGGCCGCAGAATTCGATCGGTTCGCACATCGCGTCCGAGCTGATGGAGAAGGCGTTCGATTTCCTCGACGCGCCGGTCCTGAAGGTGACGGGCAAGGACGTTCCGATGCCCTACGCCGCCAACCTCGAAAAGCTCGCTCTGCCGAATGTCAGCGAAGTCGTCGCGGCCGTAAAAGCCGTAACGTATCGGTAGCGCCATGGCCGGACACAAACGCGAGCTTGAAATTCCGCCCGGCGCCCTGGAATCGGATGAGGCCGCGGAGGTGTTCCGCGCCTGGATCGTCGACAAGGGACTCGATGTCAGCTTCCGGACGGCCTTTGACAGCCCGTCCACTTGGGGCATCCTGCTGGTCGACATAGCTCGCCATGTCGCGCGTGGCTTTGCCAGCGACGGCGTCTGCTCGGAAGAGCAGGCGCTGGAGCAGATCAAGGCCATGTTCGACGCCGAGTGGGATCGTCCGACCGATCTGGGCACGACAGACACACGCCAATAGGTGCTTTATGCCGATCAATATCCTGATGCCCGCGCTTTCGCCGACCATGGAAGAGGGCAACCTCGCCAAGTGGAACGTGAAGGTTGGCGACAAGGTCAAGTCGGGCGATGTCATCGCCGAGATCGAGACCGACAAGGCGACGATGGAAGTCGAATCCATCGATGAAGGCACCGTTGGCCAGCTGCTGGTGCCGGAAGGCGCGCAGGGCGTGAAGGTCAATGCGCTGATCGCCGTTCTTCTGGCGGATGGCGAGGATGCGAGCGCCATCGGCGCCGCGCCTGCCGAGGCTGCGCCGGCACCGGAAGCGGCTCCGGCCGCCGCAGCGGCACCCGCCGCTTCGGCCCCGGCGGCTGCACCCGCACCGGCTGCCGTCGCGCCCGCGGCTGCACCTGCGCCGTCGGCTCCGGCGGCGGCTCCTGCCGCGTCGTCGGGCGAGCGCGTGTTCGCCTCGCCGCTGGCGCGCCGCATTGCCAAGGAAGCCGGCATCGATATTGCCAAGGTGGCTGGTTCCGGCCCGAATGGCCGTATCGTGCAGGCCGACGTCGAGGCCGCGAAGAAGGGTGGCGCCGCCAAGGCTGCACCGGCCCCTGCCGCTGCCACGCCGACTCCCGCAGCCGCTGCTCCCGCGCATGCCGGCCCGACCGACGCGCAGACGCTCAAGCTGTTCGCCGAAGGCTCCTATGAGCTCGTGCCGCATGACAACATGCGCAAGACGATCGCGCGCCGCCTGACCGAATCGAAGCAGAACGTTCCGCACTTCTACGTCACCGTCGATACCGATCTCGATGCGCTGCTGGCGCTTCGCGAGCAGATCAACGGCTCGGCGCCGAAGGATGCGGACGGCAAGCCCGCCTACAAGATCTCGGTCAACGACATGGTCATCAAGGCGATGGCGCTGGCGCTCAAGAAGGTTCCGGGGGCCAACGCTTCCTGGACCGATGGCGGCATGCTCGTCCACAAGGTCGTCGATGTCGGCGTCGCCGTCTCGATCCCCGGCGGACTGATCACGCCGGTCGTGCGCAACGCCGATGCCAAGTCGCTGTCCACCATCTCGAACGAGATGAAGGACCTCGCCAAGCGGGCGCGGGATCGCAAGCTGAAGCCGGAAGAATACCAGGGCGGGACGACCTCGGTCTCCAACCTCGGCATGTTCGGCGTCAAGGACTTCGCGGCGATCATCAACCCGCCCCATGCGACGATCCTGGCCGTTGGCGCGGGCATCCAGCAGCCGGTCGTGCGCGGCGGCGAGA
Source organism: Kaistia defluvii (assembly GCF_026343955.1). Lineage (GTDB taxonomy): Bacteria > Pseudomonadota > Alphaproteobacteria > Rhizobiales > Kaistiaceae > Kaistia > Kaistia defluvii. The sequence continues at coordinate 54,712 of NZ_JAPKNI010000005.1, read as the reverse complement.
TCAAGATCGCGACGATCATGTCGGTGACGCTCTCGACCGATCACCGCGTCGTCGACGGCGCGCTGGGCGCCGAGCTTCTCCAGGCCTTCAAGGGCTATATCGAGAAGCCGATGGCGATGCTGGTGTAACCAGCACGCTCGTTCCGGCTCCCTCCTCCCCGTGGGGAGGGGGCCGCAAGACCTTCAACGCGCAGCGAGACGAACATGGCCGCACCCTACGACGTCATCATCATCGGCTCCGGCCCGGGCGGCTATGTCGCCGCGATCCGCGCCGCCCAGCTCGGCCTCAAGGTCGCCGTGGTCGAGAAGGCCCATCTCGGCGGCATCTGCCTGAACTGGGGCTGCATCCCCACCAAGGCGCTGCTGCGTTCGGCCGAGGTCTACCACTATATGGACCACGCCAAGGATTACGGTCTGTCGGTGGAGAAATTCAGCGCCGACATGGCCGCGATCACCAAGCGCTCGCGTGGTGTTGCGGCCCAGCTGAACCAGGGTGTCACCGGCCTGTTGAAGAAGAACAAGGTCGATGTGATCTGGGGCGTCGCCGAGATCGCAGCGCCCGGCAAGGTGGTCGTCAAGCCGGCGCCGGAAGAGGCCTATGGCAAGCCCAATCCTGCGCCGAAGAATGCGCTTGGCGCCGGCGACTACGAAGCGAAGAACATCATCATCGCGACCGGCGCCCGCCCGCGCGCGCTGCCCGGCATCGAGCCGGACAAGAAGCTGATCCTGACCTATTTCGAGGCCATGATCCCCGAGACGCTGCCGAAGACCCTGCTGGTCATGGGCTCCGGCGCGATCGGCATCGAGTTCGCCTCGTTCTATCGGACGATGGGCTCCGAGGTCACGGTCGTGGAAGTCCTGCCGCAGATCCTGCCCGTCGAGGACGAAGAGATCGCGGCGCATGCCCGCAAGCGCTTCGAGAAGCAGGGCATCAAGATCCTGACCGGCGCTAAGGTGACCAAGGTCGTCAAGGCGGACAATTCGGTCACGGCGACGATCGAGACGGCGGACGGCAAGTCCCAGGAAATCTCGGCCGAGAAGCTGATCTCGGCGGTTGGCGTCGTCGGCAATATCGAGGGCCTCGGGCTGGAGAAGCTCGGCGTCAAGACGGATCGCGGCTGCGTCGTCATCGATGGCGTCGGCAAGACCAATGTTCCCGGCATCTGGGCGATCGGCGATGTCGCCGGCCCGCCGATGCTGGCGCACAAGGCCGAACATGAGGGCGTCATCGCCGTCGAGGCGATCGCCGGCCTGCACCCGCATTTCATGGACAAGGCGAAGATCCCGGGCTGCACCTATTGCAACCCGCAGATCGCCTCGGTCGGCCTGACGGAGAAGAAAGCGAAGGAAGCCGGCTACGACGTGCGCGTCGGCAAGTTCCCCTTCATCGGCAACGGCAAGGCGATCGCGCTCGGCGAGCCCGAGGGCCTGGTCAAGACGGTGTTCGACAAGAAGACCGGCCAGTTGCTCGGCGCCCATCTCGTCGGTGCGGAAGTGACCGAACTGATCCAGGGCTTCGTCATCTCCATGAACCTGGAGACGACGGAGGAAGAGCTGATCAACACGGTCTTCCCGCATCCGACCCTGTCCGAGACGATGCATGAGAGCGTGCTCTCGGCCTACGGCCGCGCGATCCACATCTAGGGCGGACGTCGCGATGGACCCGCAACTCAAGGCGATCCTGATCTGGGTGGCCATCGGCCTGATCGCGGGCTGGCTTGCCAGCATCGTGGTCGGCGGCGGCGGATTGTTCCGCAACATCATCACGGGGCTGATCGGCGCCGTGGTGGGCGGGTTCCTGGTCCGCTACTTCAACGTGCCGATCGATTTCGGCTATGATTTCGTCAACCAGGTCGTCATCGCGGCGATCGGCGCCGTCATCGTCGTGTCGCTGGCGCGGGTAATCGCATAACGGCCATGCGCAACACAAAGCTGGTGTTGCGCAGGCTCTTCCACCATATGTGCTGAAACAGGAACGGGCAGGGCTCAACATGAACGGTGTCGGCATTTTCGCGACGATCCTCATCGGCATCCTTGCCGGCTGGATTGCCTCCCGCGTCATGGAGCGCCGCCACGGCCTTCTCATCAACCTGATCGTCGGCCTGATCGGCGCATGGATCGGCGCGGCGCTCGCCGCCGCCTTCAACGTCCATTTTGCCGGGTTCGTCGGCAGCCTGGTGGTGTCGACCGTCGGCGCGATCGTTCTGCTGTTCCTGCTCAGCCTCCTGCGCCGCCCGTAAGGCAAGATCGGAGTTTCCATGGTCGTCGTTCTCGATACGCGCCCCGGCAAGGACCTTCGGCCCCGGCACCCGGAAAAGGTGAACCGCCCCGAGACGCCGCTGCTGCGCAAGCCGGACTGGATCCGCGTGCGCGCGCCGGGCTCGCCCGTCTATCGCGAGACGCAGGAGATCGTGAAGAAGAACGGCCTCGTCACGGTTTGCGAGGAGGCCGGCTGCCCGAATATCGGCGAGTGCTGGTCGAAGAAGCACGCCACCTTCATGATCATGGGCGACACCTGCACCCGCGCCTGCGCCTTCTGCAACGTCCGCACCGGCATGCCGGAAGCACTGGACATGGCGGAGCCGGAAAAGGTCGCGGAAGCCGTCGCCAAGCTCGGTCTGCAGCACGTCGTCATCACCTCGGTCGATCGTGACGATCTGGCCGATGGCGGCGCCAGGCACTTTGCCGACGTCATTTACGCGATCCGTCGCGCCGCGCCCGGCACGACCATCGAGATCCTGACGCCGGATTTCCTGCGCAAGCCCGGTGCGCTCGAGGTCGTCGTCGAGGCTCGGCCCGACGTCTTCAACCACAATCTCGAGACGGTTCCCTCCAAGTACCTGAAGGTGCGCCCCGGCGCCCGCTACTTCCACTCGCTGCGCCTGCTGCAGCGGGTGAAGGAACTGGATCCCAACATGTTCACCAAGTCCGGCATCATGGTCGGACTTGGCGAGGAGCGGAACGAGATCCTGCAGCTGATGGACGATCTTCGCGTCGCCGAGGTCGACTTCATGACCATCGGCCAGTACCTGCAGCCGAGCCGCAAGCACCACCCGGTTCTGCGCTTCGTCACGCCGGAAGAGTTCAAGTCGTTCGAGACGATCGCCTATGCCAAGGGCTTCCTGATGGTTTCGTCCAGCCCGCTGACGCGCTCGTCGCATCACGCCGGCGAGGATTTCGATCGCCTGCGTTCGGCCCGCCAGGCCCAGCACCAGGGCTGATACGGACATGCCCAGTTTCACGACCGAGCGTCGCGTCGGCCATACGGCCGAGGAGATGTTCGCCCTGGTGTCGGACGTCGAGAAATATCCGCTCTTCGTACCGCTCTGCGAGCGGCTGGTCATTCGCGGCCGCAAGCCGGATGGCGATCGCGAAGTGCTGATCGCCGACATGACGGTCGCCTACAAGTTCATCCGCGAGACCTTCACCACCAAGGTCGTGCTCGACCGCAAGGCCGGCACCATCCGCGCCGAATATCTCGACGGCCCGTTCAAGCACCTCGACAATGTCTGGACGTTCCAGGCCGTCGATGGCGGCCACAGCACCGTGAATTTCGCGATCGACTACGAATTCCGCTCGCGCACGCTATCGGCGCTGATGGGCACGGTCTTCGACAAGGCGTTCCGCAAATTCGCCGACGCTTTCGAGAAGCGCGCCGATGCGGTCTATGGCGTGGCGGTGCTTCCGCCGGCTTAGCGCGAGCCGTTTTCCCTTCCGCTACTGCCTACCACTTGTGCGCGAGTTGACGTTTACGTCATTGACTTGGGCAGGGTTGTGCCGGAGAAGTTCTCCCGCATGTTTCCTCCTGCCTGAAAACAAATGCACCAGACATCTTCCGGCCGCTTTATCTCGGTGCTTGTCGCCGGAATTGTTTGTGGGTTTCTGTCGGTCGTGGTCACGATCGGCCATGGCAGCCTGTTATTTTCGGGTGACCTGCAGGGTCTGATGCCGGCCGCGCTCGGTCTGGCGCTTTTCTCCACGACCGTGATGACGATCTTCGCCGTACTTGGAGGCTCGAAGAGCGACATCATCCCGATCGCTCAGGAAATCCCGATCGTCGCCATGGTTTCGATCGTCTCGGCCGTGGCGGCGGCGATCGATCCCTCCCTTCCGGTCGAGGCGCGCGCGGCGACGATCTTCGCGGCCGTCGCGGTGACGACGATGGCCACCGCGCTCGTGACGCTCATTCTCGGCTATTGCCGGCTGGGTGGTCTGATCCGCTTCACGCCGTATCCCGTCATTGCCGGCTTCCTGACCGGCACCGGATGGCTGATTCTGCTGGGCGGCATCAGCGTCACCACCAACCAGACGCCGTCCTTCGCGTTGCTGCCGCAACTGCTGCATGCGCCCTTGATGCTGCAGGTCGGGCTGATGGTCGCGCTCGTCGCCGTGCTGTTCGCGACCGAGCGGATGTTCAAGACGCCGTTCGCCGTCCCCGCCGTCCTGCTCGCGGTTCTCGTCGCGTTCAATCTCGCTGTCTGGATCCAGGGGAATGGCTATGAGCCGTTCCGCGCGGGCGGCTGGCTGATCCGCATGCCGGAGGCGGGCAAGTTCTGGCCTCCCGTCGAGCTATCGGCCCTGACGTCGGTCGACTGGAGCGCGGTTGCCCGTGGCATGCTGACCTTGCCCATCGTGATCGTCATCACCATCGTCGCGCTCCTGATGAACACGACCGGGATCGAGCTGCATGCTGATCGGGACCTGGACCTCAACCAGGAGATGCGCTCCAACGGCCTGATGAACCTGCTGGTCGGCGCCGGCGGCGGCCTGCCAGGCTATTCCGCCGTGTCGCTGACGCTGATCATCCACCAGTTGCATGCGAACAGCCGCTGGGTCGGCGTCATCGTGGTGGCGATGACGATCTCCGCCCTGTTCCTGGGCAGCGTGTTGCTGGATGCCGTTCCCGCCATCCTGCTCGGTGCCGTCCTGGTCTGGGTCGGCGGCTCGCTGATGTATGACTGGCTGGTCCGCGCACGCCGCCGGCTCGATCCGTTCGAATATGGCGTGATCCTGCTGATCGCGCTTGTCATCGTGCTGGTCAGCTTCCCGATCGGCATCCTGGTCGGGCTGATAGCCGCGATCTTCCTGTTCGCCTTCCAGTATGGTCGGGTCGATATCGTCCGCCACGAGCTGACGGGCGCTGATTGGCACACGAGCGGCGACGTCTCCGGCGAGCGACACGAACTGCTGCGCCAGCACGGCGCGGGCATCGTGATCGTCCGCCTGCAGGGCTTCCTGTTCTTCGGCACGGCCGACCGCTTGCGCAAGCGGGTCCAGGATCGGATGGAAGGCGGAGGCCGCTTTCTGCTGATCGATTTCCAGCGTGTCTCGGGTATGGATTCCTCGGCGGTCCAGAGCTTCATCCGTCTCAGCCAGGTCGCGGCCAAGCGCGAATTCACCGTCATCCTGACGGGTCTCGCGGAGCGTCCGCGGCAGGCCCTGATCCGCAACGGCCTGAAGATCGGCGAGGGCAGTCCCGTCCGGATCGAGCCCGATCTGGAGCGGGGCCTGCGCTGGTGCGAGGATTCCCTGCTGTCGCAACTGGGTGCGGGGCTGGGGCCTGCCAATGGCTGGACCCTGCACAGCCTGCTGCAGGCTTTCCTGAAGCAGGAGACGCTGGCCAATACCGTCGCGTCCTATTGCCAGAGGCTGGATATCGCGCCGGGAGATCCTCTGATCGTCCAGGGCGGCGCATCGAGCGATATGTTCTTCATCGAATCCGGCACCGCGACTGTCGAGATGGCGGGAGGGGGCGGCACGCCGGTTGCCCTGGCAACCGTCGGCCCCGGCGACGCGGTCGGCGAGATCTCGTTCTACCTGCGCGAGCGTCGCTCGGCTTCGATCGTCGCACGCGAGGCCCTCGTCGTGTGGTGCTTCTCGCGTGATGATCTCGAGCGACTGGCCGCCGACCTGCCGGAGGCCGCCGTCGGCTTCCACACGGCCATGGCGGCGCTCTTATCCCGGCGGCTGGCGGTGACCAACCGGCTGGTCGGCTTCCTCGCCAACTAGGCGGCCGCTCAGGCCTCCACTGTCTCGCGCAGGAGCTTCAGCGCCTCAGCGACCGTGGCAAACCGTACGCCGGAGCGGTCGCGCCCTGCAAAGACATGCACCACGTGGCGCGCCGGCATGCCGCGCCGCATCACGCCGAAATGGACCATGCCGACCGGCTTCTCCGCCGAGCCGCCGGTCGGGCCGGCGACGCCGGTGACGGCGACGACAAGGTCCGCGCCCGACTTCGCCAGCGCGCCGGCCGCCATGGCGAGCGCGACCTCCTGGCTGACGGCGCCGACGCGCTCGATCAACGCCTTCGGGACGCCGAGCATGTCGGCCTTGGCCGCGTTCGAATAGGTGACGAAGCCGCGATCGACCACGGCGGACGAGCCGGAGATCTCGGTGAGCACACCGGCAATCAGCCCGCCGGTGCAGGATTCGGCGGTGGCGATCTTCAGGCCGCGCGCGGTGCAGAGTTCGATCAGCGCCTGGGCCTGGCTTTGCAGCGGCGTGAGGTCGGTCATGCGTCTTCCTCCGTGAAGGGCAGGCGGATCGTTGCCGTCGCGATCGCCGCGATGCCTTCGCCCCGCCCGACAAATCCCATCTTCTCGTTCGTCGTCGCCTTGACGCCGACCCGGCCGGGGCGGATGCCGGCAATCGTGGCGATCCGGGCACGCATGGCGTCGCGATGCGGTCCGATCCTGGGCTCCTCGGCGATGATGGCGAGGTCCAGATGGACGATGACGCCGCCGCGGGCGCGGACGCGCTCGACCGCGAAGGCCAGGAACCGGTCGGACGAGGCGCCGCGCCATTGCGGATCGGAGGGCGGGAAGTGATCGCCGATATCGCCGTCGGCCATCGCGCCAAGCACGGCATCGGTCAGCGCATGCAGCGCGACGTCGGCGTCGGAGTGGCCCGACAGCTTGCGGTCGTGCGGGATCTCGATGCCGCCCAGCCACACGCCGGTCCCCTCGGTGAAAGAATGCACGTCGTAGCCCGTGCCGACGCGGGTCTCGCCGAGTGTCAGGCTTTCTTCCATGCGCAGGCGCGTATCGGCCATCTCGATGTCCTCCGGCAGGGTCAGCTTGATGTTGGAGCGCTCGCCCAGCACGATCTGGACCGGGATGCCGGCCCATTCGGCGATGCCGGCGTCGTCCGTGAAGGGTTCCGGCGCATCCGCGGCGCGGCGATGCGCCTCGAGGATGGTGGCGAGGCGGAAGGCCTGCGGCGTCTCGGCGGCGAAGAGGTCTTCGCGTGGCACGGTATCGCCAACGATGCGCGCCGCATCGGCACGTTTCAGCGTATCGGTGACCGGCGAGGCGGCGAGCACGGCATCTGCCTCGGAAAGCGCATCGATGACACGGTCGATCAGGGCAGGGGACGCAAAGGGCCGGACGGCGTCATGGATCAGCACATGGGTGACGCCGCGTTCGGCCAGCGCCTCGAGCCCGCGCCGTACCGATTCCTGTCGCGTCGCGCCGCCCGTGACGAAGGGCAGCAGGCCGTCCTGGCCTTCCATTGCCGCTTGGTAAAGCGGCACATCGTCGGCGTGAATGACGACCAGGACGTCGTCGACGCGCGCATGTGACAAAAAGCGCGCCGCCGTCCGCCGCAGAATCGCCTGTCCCGCCAGTTTGCGATATTGCTTGGGCACCTCGCCGCCGGCGCGAATGCCGCGCCCGGCCGCCACGATCAGGGCTGCGACACGGGGAAGAGGCACGTTTTCGCTCATGCGACGGGGATCCTGGCTGTTCTCGGGAGGGGTCTGGTCCCGGCACGACTTGGTCCGCATGGATCGGAGATTCCACTTCGCAACGCAACAAGTCTCTTGCCGTCAGCCGATCCGTGACTAATATGTGGGCAACTGATCCTATGCCTATTCGGTAATCAATTGCCTGACGTGCCCAACCCAACTGCCCGCCTTGCCGAGCCTCTCCGCATTGGAGGCGTGACGATCTCCAACCGCGTTCTGCTCGCGCCGATGTCCGGTGTGTCCGATCGGCCGTTCCGGCGGGTCGCGGCGTCGTTCGGGGCCGGGCTGGTGATCTCCGAAATGGTCGCCAGTGAAGAACTGGCCAATGGCAATGCCGAAACCGCGATGCGCGCCGAGGCGACGGGCGACGGGCTGCATGTCGTGCAGCTTGCCGGTCGCGAGGCGCACTGGATGGCCGAGGGCGCGCGCGCCGCGGCCGATGCCGGCGCCGATATCATCGACATCAACATGGGCTGCCCGGCCAAGCGCGTGACGACGGGCTATTCCGGGTCGGCGCTGATGCGCGATCTCGATCACGCGCTGACGCTGGTCGAGGCGACGGTCGGCGCCAGTCCTGTGCCGGTCACGCTGAAGATGCGGCTTGGCTGGGATGACAGGACGATCAACGCGCCGGAACTCGCGCGCCGCGCGGAAAATGCCGGCGTGTCGATGATCACCGTGCATGGCCGCACGCGCTGCCAGTTCTACAAGGGCACCGCCGACTGGGCGGCGATTGCCGCCGTAAAGGCCGAGATCACGATCCCGCTGATTGCCAATGGCGACTGCCTGAGCCCCGAAAGCCTGGCGCCGATGCTGAACCAGTCGGGCGCCGATGGCGTCATGGTCGGGCGCGGCGCCTATGGGCGTCCGTGGCTGCCGGGCCATCTCGCGCGCTATGCGGCGACCGGCGTCATGCCCGAGCCGCCGCGCGGCGACGCGCTGATCGATCTGGTCGTCGGTCATTTCGAGGAGATGATCCAGCTCTACGGCCCGATTCTGGGCGTGCGCAATGCGCGCAAGCATCTGAGCTGGACGCTGGAGGCGCTCGGCTCGGATGTCATCGAGCCGTCGGCTCGCCTCGCCATCATGACGGAACATCAGCCGGAACGCGTGGTCTCGCTTCTGCGCAAGCATCTCGGCGAAGCCGAACTGAGGAGAGCCGCGTGAACAAGAACTTGGCGCCCATCGACGCCGGCATCGCGAACGCCAATGGATCGGCGTCGATCCTGCTCGACGCGCTCCCGCATCCGATCATCATGATCGACGGCGCGGGCCATGTCGCCGAAGCCAACAGCGCGGCGCAGGACTTCTTCCAGGCCTCGATCGCCGTGCTCCGCCGGCAGCCGATCGAGCATTTCGTACCGTTCGGCAGTCCGCTGCTGGCGCTGATCGAGCAGGTGCGCTCGCGCGGCGCCGCCGTCAACGAATACCGCGTCGATGTCGGGACGCCGCGCAATGGCAGCGACCGGATCGTCGACATCTACGCCTCGCCGGTGCCCGAGCGGCCCAATTCCGTCGTCGTCCTGCTGCAGGAAAAGACGATGGCCGAGAAGATCGACCGCCAGCTGACCCATCGCGGCGCGGCGCGTTCAGTCACGGGGCTCGCCGCCATGCTGGCGCATGAGATCAAGAACCCGCTTTCCGGCATTCGTGGCGCGGCGCAGCTGCTGGAAACCTCCGTCGATGACGACGACCGCGCGCTGACGCGGCTGATCTGCGACGAGACGGACCGGATCGTGAAGCTGGTCGACCGCATGGAGGTGTTCTCCGACGAACGGCCTGTCGAGCGCGCGCCGGTCAACATCCATGTCGTGCTGGAGCATGTGAAGCGGCTGGCGCAATCCGGCTTCGCCCGCAACATCCGGATCGTGGAGGAATATGACCCGTCGCTGCCGCCGGTCTATGCCAATCGCGACCAGCTCATTCAGGTGTTCCTGAACCTCGTCAAGAACGCGGCCGAGGCGATCGGCAATGACGATGACGGCGAGATCCTGCTTTCGACCGCCTTCAAGCCGGGTATCCGCCTTTCGGTGCCGGGCTCGACCAATCGCGTCACGCTGCCGCTGGAATTCTCGGTGCGCGACAATGGCCCGGGCGTGCCGGCCGACATGCTGCCGCATCTCTTCGACCCGTTCGTCACCACCAAGACCAACGGCACCGGCCTCGGGCTCGCGCTCGTGGCCAAGATCATCGGGGATCATGGCGGCGTGATCGAATGTGACTCCCAGCAGAACCGCACCACCTTCCGGGTTTTGATGCCGGCTTTCCCGGGCGCGATGCCCGCAGACAAGGATGATTGATATGGCGAGCGGCACCATCCTCGTGGCCGATGACGATGCGGCGATCCGCACGGTTCTCAATCAGGCCCTGTCGCGCGCTGGCTATGAAGTCCGGCTCACCTCCAACGCCGCGACGCTCTGGCGCTGGGTCAGTCAGGGCGAGGGCGACCTGGTCATCACCGATGTGGTGATGCCGGACGAAAACGCGTTCGACCTGCTGCCGCGCGTGAAGCGCGCGCGGCCGGAGCTGCCCGTGATCGTCATGAGCGCGCAGAACACCTTCATGACGGCGATCCGCGCCTCGGAACGAGGCGCCTACGAATATCTGCCGAAGCCGTTCGACCTCAAGGAACTGATCTCGATCGTCGGCCGCGCACTGGCCGAGCCGAAGCTGCGCAGCAAGGATGCGCGGATCGATGATGGCAGCGAGAACATTCCGCTGGTCGGCCGTTCGCCCGCCATGCAGGACATCTACCGGGTGCTCGCGCGGCTGATGCAGACCGACCTGACGGTGATGATCGCCGGCGAATCCGGCACCGGCAAGGAACTGGTCGCTCGCGCCCTGCATGATTACGGCAAACGGCGCACCGGTCCGTTCGTCGCCATCAACATGGCCGCCATCCCGCGCGACCTGATCGAGAGCGAATTGTTCGGTCACGAGAAGGGCGCCTTCACCGGCGCGCAGGCCCGCTCGGCCGGCCGCTTCGAACAGGCCGAGGGTGGCACGCTGTTCCTCGACGAAATCGGCGACATGCCGATGGAGGCGCAAACCCGGCTTCTCCGCGTGCTGCAGCAGGGCGAATACACGACCGTCGGCGGGCGCACGCCGATCAAGACCGATGTCCGCATCGTCGCCGCCACCAACAAGGACCTGCGGATCCTGATCAACCAGGGCCTGTTCCGCGAGGACCTGTTCTTCCGCCTGAACGTCGTGCCGATCCGCCTGCCGGCGTTGCGCGAGCGTTCCGAGGATATTCCCGACCTGGTCCGGCACTTCTTCGCGCTCGTCGAGAAGGAGGGCCTGCCGCACAAGCAGATCGAGACGGCGGCGGTCGAGCGGCTGAAGCGCTATCGCTGGCCGGGCAATGTCCGCGAACTGGAGAACCTGATCCGCCGCCTGGCCGCGCTCTATCCCCAGGACACCATCACCGAGAACATCATCGACGCGGAACTGGACCAGCCGGCAGCAGCGCTCGCCACCAATGGTTCGGAGATGGAAGACACGCTGATGAGTTCGGTCGAGCGCCATCTGTCGACCTATTTCCACGGTTTTGGCGATGGCCTGCCGCCGCCGGGCCTTTATCACCGCATTTTGCGCGACGTCGAATATCCGCTGATCAGCACGGCCCTGGCGGCGACGCGGGGCAACCAGATCAAGGCGGCCGAGCTTCTCGGCGTCAATCGCAACACGCTGCGAAAGAAGATCCGCGATCTCGATGTCCAGGTGATCCGCAACTCGCGTTGAAAACGGGCGTGGCGGGCACCCTGTTGCCCGCTCGCCACATTGCTGTTGCAATTCGGTCCCACGGTCCGGCCCATGAAGGGCTCAGACTGCTGTTTTAGAATCGGATCGGCATATCGACTCGAAGGAAGCGCGACGTGATCGCGACCCTCGAACCGGCTGCGCCTGTTTCCCAGGATTTCGAACGCCGCAGGCGGCGGATCACCGTGCGTGCCGCCGGCTACATCACCGTCATACTTGCGTTGACCTGCGCCTGCTTCAGCTTCTTCCTGCTGATGGGCCTGACGCCGATCCAGCCGACCGAGCAGGTCGTGTTCTGGGCACTTGCCGTCAATGGCGTGCTGACCGGCCTGCTGGTCATCGAACTATGCCTCGAAGTCGCGCTCCTCATCCGCGCCCGGCGGCGGGGGCGCGCCGCGGCGCGGCTACATATCCGCATCGTCGGCCTGTTCAGCATCGTGGCGGTCGTGCCGGCGATCCTGATCGCCGTCGTCGCCTCGATCACGCTCAATCGCGGGCTCGATCACTGGTTCTCCGAGCGCACGCGCGCCATCGTCGAGACCTCGCTGTCGATCGCCCAGGCCTATGCGGAGGAGCATGCCCGCACGCTCAAGGTCGACATTCTCGGGCTGAAGTCGGATTTCGAGCGGGCGCAGACCCTGCTGGAACAGAATCCCGATCGGTTCCAGGCCTTCATGAACTCCATGGCGGCGCTTCGCGGCATTCCCGGCGTCTTCCTGGTCAAGCCCGACGGTTCGCTGATCGCCCAGGCGAATTTCCAGTTTTCGACGGGCTACCTGCCGCCGCCGGCCGATGCGCTGGCCCGCGCCGCCAAGTCCGGCTCCGAACCGATCCTGATCGCGCCTGGCGCGACGAACGTCGTCGGCGCCATAGCCCGCCTCACGAACTACACGGACGTCTTCCTCTACATCACGCGCGAGATCGACCCGAAGGTCATCCGCTACATCGCCGAGACGACGGCGAGCGTCAACGAGTACAAGAACCTCGAAGCGACCCGCTGGGGCGTGCAGATTGCTTTCGGGCTGCTCTATCTCGGCCTGGCGCTCGTCGTCCTGCTTTCGGCGGTGTGGCTCGGCATCGGTTTCGCCAACCGGCTGGTTTCGCCGATCCGCCGCCTGATCGATGCGGCCGATGAAATTGGCCGCGGCAATCTCGAGGTGCATGTGCCTTTCCGCAGCGCCGATGGCGATCTGGGCGCGCTCGGGCAGACGTTCAACACGATGACGACCGAGCTGCGCAACCAGCGGCACGAGCTCGTCGCCGCCAGCGAGCAGATCGACAGCCGCCGCCGCTTCACGGAAGCCGTTCTGGCCGGCGTCAGCGCCGGCGTCGTCGGCACCGACGCCCGGGGCCTCGTCACCATCGCCAACCGTGGCGCGATGCGTCTCCTCGGCCTGAATGACAGCGTGCCCATTGGCCAGTCCGTGACCGAGGTCGTGCCGGAACTCAAGAATGTGGTCGAGGCGTCGCTGAACGAGCCGCACCGCGCGGAACACCGCGACCAGGTTTCCGTGGTTCGCGACGGCCGCGAGCGCACCATCAATGTGCGCGTGACGACCGAGGAATCCGATACGACCGAGCATGGCTATGTCATCACGCTCGATGACATCACGGATCTCGTCTCCGCCCAGCGCAGCGCCGCCTGGGCCGACATCGCGCGCCGTATCGCGCATGAGATCAAGAATCCGCTGACGCCGATCCAGCTTTCGGCCGAGCGCCTCAAGCGCCGCTTCGGCAAGCACATCGTCGAAGGCCGCGAGATCTTCGACCAGTGCACCGAGACGATCATTCGCCAGGTCGGCGATATCGGCCGCATGGTGGACGAGTTCTCGTCCTTCGCACGGATGCCGAAGCCGACCTTCGAGGAGCGCAATCTGGGCGAAGCCGCGCGCGAGGCGGTTTTCCTGATGGAAGTCAGCCATCCCGAGATCACCTTCGAGATGCAGCTTCCCGAGGAGCCCTTGGTTGGCCGCTTCGACCCGCGCCTGATCTCGCAGGCCTTCACCAATCTGGTGAAGAACGCGACCGAGGCGATCGAGGCGCTGCCGCCGGAAGAGGCGGCCGGTGCTAGGATCACGGTGCGCGGCCGCGTCGAGGGTGACTTCAACGTCGTCGAATTCATCGACACCGGCATCGGCCTGCCGCATGAAAACCGGCATCGCCTGCTGGAGCCGTACATGACGACGCGCGAGAAGGGCACCGGCCTCGGCCTCGCGATCGTCAGCAAGATTATCGAGGAACATGGCGGGCAGCTCGATCTGCTCGATTCGCCCGCCGTCGCCACAGGGGGGCGCGGGGCCATGGTGCGGATCACGCTGCCAAGGCCCCAACACGACGGCAGCGATGGCAGCGCTGCCGTAGACCGCACGACCAATCCCGTAGACGCCTGACGAAGATAGAGATCATGCCGTCCGATATTCTGATCATCGATGATGAAGCTGACATCCGCGGGCTCGTTGCCGGAATCCTCGAAGACGAGGGCCATGGCACCCGTACCGCAGGCGATACCGACACCGCCCTGGCCGAAATCGAGAAGCGGCGTCCAACGCTGATCTTCCTCGACATCTGGCTGACCGGCAGCCGGATCGATGGCCTGACGTTGCTCGACATCATCAAGGGTCAGCATCCCGACCTGCCGGTGGTGATGATCTCCGGCCATGGCAACATCGAAACCGCCGTGTCCGCCATTCGCCGCGGCGCCTACGACTATATCGAGAAGCCGTTCAAGGCCGACCGCCTGCTGATGATCGCCGAGCGCGCGCTGGAGGCCTCCAAGCTTCGCCGTGAAGTGCGCGATCTGCGCGAGCGGGCCGGCGACACCGGTCGCCTGGTCGGCTCCTCGATCGCGATGAGCCATCTCAAGCAGACGATCGAGCGCGTCGCGCCGACCAACAGCCGGATCATGATCTCGGGCCCGTCCGGCTCGGGCAAGGAACTGGTTGCCCGCGCAATCCATGAATCGTCGCTGCGCATGGACGGCCCCTTCGTCGTCCTCAACGCCGCCGCGATCACGCCCGACCGCATGGAACATGAGCTGTTCGGCACCGAGAACGGTACCGGCTCGGCGCGCAATGTCGGCGCGCTGGAGGAGGCCCATGGCGGCACGCTCTATCTCGACGAGATCGCCGACATGCCGCGCGAGACGCAGGGCAAGATCCTGCGCGTGCTGATCGACCAGAGCTTCCAGCGCGTCAACGGCACCACCAAGGTCAATGTCGACGTGCGCATCATCTCGTCGACCGCGCGGGACCTCGAGCATGAGATCGCCGAAGGGAGCTTTCGCGAGGATCTGTTCCACCGTCTTTCGGTGGTGCCGCTGCGCGTTCCCGCTCTGGCGGAGCGGCGTGACGATGTGCCGGAACTTGTCAGTCACTTCATCGAACAGATTTCACGCTCCACCGGCCTGCCGATCCGCACGGTCGGCTCCGATGCGCTCGCCGTGCTCCAGGCGCATGACTGGCCCGGAAACATCCGCCAGCTTCGCAACAATGTCGAACGCCTGCTGATCCTGGCGCGCGGCGACGAGAGCCAGGCGATTTCGGCCGACATGCTGCCGCCGGAGATCGGCGAGATGCTGCCGACCACGCCCAATCGCGGCGGCGAGCATCTAATGTCGCTGCCGCTGCGCGACGCGCGCGAGATCTTCGAGCGCGAATATCTGACGGCGCAGGTCAACCGCTTCGGCGGCAACATCTCCCGCACGGCCGAGTTTGTCGGCATGGAGCGGTCGGCGCTGCATCGGAAGTTGAAATCGCTTGGCGTCGGTTGACGCTGCGGGCGTCGCATTGTCCCATGCGGCGTCTTTCCAGCCCTTGAACGACGTCTGATTCGAAAGCCTTGCAGGAATTCCATGTCGCGCTTCGCCTATGTGAACGGTCTCTATCTCCGCCACCCGGAGGCGGTCGTTCATGTGGAGGATCGCGGCTATCAGTTTGCCGATGGCGTCTATGAAGTCTGCGAGATTCGCGACGGAAGGCTGATCGACGAAGCCCTCCACATGGCGCGGCTGGAACGCTCGCTGAAGGAACTGCGCATCGCGCAGCCGATGAGCCTTGTCGCGCTTGGCGTCGTGCTGCGTGAGGTCGTGCGGCGCAACCGCGTGCAGGACGGACTTGTCTATCTGCAGATCACGCGCGGGGTAGCGCCACGCAACCATGCTTTCCCCGCCGAGGGGACGCCGCCGTCGATCGTCGTGACGGCGAAATCGAGCCCCCGCAGCGCCGGCGATCTGCGCGCGGAAAAGGGCGTCAGCGTCATCACGGTGCCGGAGAACCGGTGGGACCGGGTCGACATCAAGACGACCTCGCTGTTGCCCAACGTCCTGGCCAAGCAGGCGGCGAAGGAAGCCGGCGCTTACGAGGCCTGGTTCGTGGATGCCGACGGCAAGGTGACCGAAGGATCCTCGACCAATGCGTGGATCGTGACGATGGATGGCGGAATCGTCACCCGTCCGGCGGAAAGCGGCATCCTGCGCGGAATCACGCGCACCGTGCTGTTCGAGGTCGCCAAGGCGGCGGGGCTGCGGATCGAGGAGCGCGCCTTCAGTCTCGATGAGGCGAAGGCGGCGCGGGAGGCCTTCATCAGTGCCGCGACGGCGATCGTGACGCCGGTTGTCGAGATCGACGGGCAGCCGGTCGGAAACGGCTCGCCGGGCACGGTAGCGACGGAATTGCGCCGTCGTTTCCACGAGTTCGCGGCCCAGGCGCCCGCCCGTTCGCGGGGTGGGTAGCGGCCCCGCAATCCGCACAGGTTTGGAGAGGGACGGAATTTCTTGGATGACGCGAAGCGATTATCCGGGCAGAGTGACGGCAAGGCTGGGAGGACATCCGGCCATCGGGACCACGGTCCCCAACAAGGTCAAGCGTGAGAGATAAGAATGGCAGAACGCGCACAAAATCTTCAGGACACGTTTCTCAACCATGTCCGGAAGAGCAAGATCCCCCTTACGATTTTTCTGGTGAATGGCGTCAAGTTGCAGGGCATCGTCACCTGGTTCGATAATTTCTGCGTGCTGTTGCGCCGGGATGGCCATTCCCAGCTCGTCTACAAGCATGCCATCTCCACCATCATGCCGGGCGCACCCGTCCAGCTCTTCGAGCCGGGCGAAGAGGGCGAGCGGCCGGGAGCCTGATTGACCGAAAATTCTGATCTGCCGGAAGGCGCCGAAGGGCCCGAGGCAACCGATTCTCACATCGAAACAAAGCGCGTGCCCGAACGCGCCCTCGTGCTCGTGCCGGTTCGTCCGGCGCGGACGCGACGGCGTGTCGAAGGCGATCCTCGCGGCGCAGTCCGCAGCACGGCAGCCCGTGTCGAGGAGGCGATCGGTCTGGCGCGCGCCATCGAGCTCGATGTTGTCGAAGGCATTCCCGTGCCTTTGCCGATGTTCAAGCCGGCGACGCTGTTCGGCTCCGGCAAGGTTCTTGAGATCGCGGAGCGTGTGAAGGCCGATCATGTCGGCCTCGTGATCGTCGATCACGCGCTGACACCGGTGCAGCAGCAGAATCTGGAAGAAGCCTGGGGCACCAAGGTTATCGACCGAACCGGATTGATCCTCGAGATCTTCGGCGAGCGGGCGCAGACCAAGGAAGGCACGCTGCAGGTCGAACTGGCGCATCTGAACTATCAGAAGAGCCGGCTGGTCCGCAGCTGGACCCACCTTGAACGCCAGCGCGGCGGCTTCGGCTTCCTCGGCGGCCCCGGCGAAACCCAGATCGAGGCGGACAAGCGCGCGCTGCAGGAGCGCATCTCGCGCATCGAGCACGAGCTCGAAACCGTCGTCCGGACGCGGCGCCTGCAGCGGGAGAACCGCCGCAAGATCCCGCATCCGATCGTGGCGCTCGTCGGCTACACCAATGCCGGCAAGTCGACGCTGTTCAACACGCTGACCCAGTCCGACATCTTCGCCAAGGACCTGCTGTTCGCGACCCTCGACCCGACCTTGCGCCGGCTCAAGCTGCCGCACGGCACCGAGGCGATCCTGTCGGATACGGTGGGCTTCATCTCCGACCTGCCGACCCATCTGGTCGCCGCTTTCCGGGCAACCCTGGAAGAGGTGATCGAGGCGACGCTCATCCTGCATGTGCGCGACATCGCGCATGAGGACAGCGAGGCGCAGGCGCAGGACGTCATGACCGTGCTCGAGCAATTGGGCGTCGAGGTGGGCAAGACGGATCGCCTGATCGAGGTCTGGAACAAGATCGACCTGATGCCGCCCGATGCGCGCCCGGCGGGCCGGATCCATAGCGAAAAGGGCAAGCCGGCGATCGTGCCGATCTCGGCCTTGACCGGGGAGGGCGTCGACACCCTGCTCGATCTCGTCGAACAGCGGCTGAACGAGGACCGGCCGGTCTTCACGCTTTCGCTGCATGGCGACGCGCTGGCCCGGCTGCACCGCCTCTATGATCTCGGCGAAGTGCTGTCGCGAGACGATCAGGAAGACGGCACCACGGTCGCGCGGATCCGCGTGCCCGAGAAGAACGAGCCCATCTTCCATCGGGAGTTTCCCGGCGCGCGTCTGCTGGTCGCTACCGAAAAGGCCAAGCCGGAAGCCGACGCCCAGCCCTGGGATCCCATCAAGAAGACCTGATGTTCCGCGCCCGAAGCGGCGCGGAACATCCACCCGTCGGCCTCAAAGGCGGGACTTCGCCTCGACCCACAGTTCTTCCATCTCCTCGAGACTGGCTTCCGCGGGGCTTCGGCCCTTCGTCGCCAGGCTCGTTTCGATATGGCGAAAGCGGTTCCGGAACTTCTCGCTGGTGCCGCGCAGGGCGGCATCCGGGTCGATCTCGGCATGGCGCGCCAGGTTCGCCACGGCAAACAGCAGGTCGCCGATCTCGTCCTGAACCCGTTCCTTCGAAATGGCAGGCTGGTCGAGTTCATGCTCGATCTCCGCGATCTCCTCCTTGATCTTGGCGAGCACGGCGCGCGGATCGTTCCAGTCGAAGCCGACCGTGCCGGCCTTCTGCTGCAACTTGACGGCGCGGGCGAGCGTCGTCATCCCGGCGGGCACATCGTCCAGCAGGCTCCGGGCCTCGGCGTCGGATTGGCCCGCCTGAAGCCGCTTCGCGGCGCGGATCCGCTTCTCCTCTGCCTTCACCGCCTCCCAGAAGCCCTTGGCGGCGCCCGCGTTGCGCGCCTCCTCGCTGCCGAAGACGTGCGGATGACGCCGGATCATCTTCGAGGTGATCGCCATCACGACGTCGCCAAAGGCGAAGGCGCCGATCTCCTCGGCCATGCGGGCGTGGTAGACCACCTGCAGCAGCAGATCGCCCAGTTCTTCCTCGAGGTCGACGAGATCGCCGCGCTCGATGGCATCGGCCACCTCATAGGCCTCTTCGATCGTGTAGGGAGCGATCGAATGGAAATCCTGGACCTTGTCCCAGGAACAGCCGGTCGCCGGATCGCGCAGCGCCACCATGATTTCGATCAGGCGCTCAATATTTCGGGACGGCTGCATGGGGTGATCCTCGTGTGGGCCAGAATTGCTGCCGGGCGCAATCGGAAAGACAGCGCTTCCACCGGCGAAGTAAGGGGTCGCCAGCGCGCCGGAACCGGTTGGTCCACGACGATTTGGCGGGCGGTCAAATCATGGGTTTGTTGTTTTGATCTTTTGGACTTATATAGACCGAATTCGATATTTAGCTCTGCCTTGATATATGCCCGCGCGGCGCGTCCCAAGACATCGCTGGAACTCGGATTGGCTGACGCGGGAGTCGCGCGGCCATAGCCAAGCAATGCACAAAGGACACGAGACATGGCTACCGGCACCGTTAAGTTTTTCAATGGCCAAAAGGGCTTCGGTTTCATTCAGCAGGACGGCGGCGGACCGGACGTGTTTGTTCACATCAGCGCTGTCGAGCGTGCTGGCATGCGCGGCCTGGTCGAAGGCCAGAAGCTGAGCTTCGACATCGAAGCCGACCGTCGCAGCGGCAAGTCGGCTGCAGCGAACCTTCAGAACGCTTGAACTCATCAGTTCGCGTTACGGGGTCCGGCGTTTCGACGCCGGACCCTTTTTGTTTTGACGTCGGTCCCGGGGATTGCGGTCCCCTGAATCCGGCGATGCCTGTACGGAGTTGTCCCATGGCCAAGAAACCCGCCGCCCGCAGCGAGGTTGTCCTGTTCGACGTGTTCTATGAAGACGGCACCCAGCGCTCCAACCGTCGCGTGCCGGGCGAAATCCTTGGCGGTCTCGACGGCGACGAGCCGGCCCGTACCGAGATCGAGGCGCAGGACCGGTTGATCGCCGAGAAGTCGGGCAACCCGGCGCCCGTGATCGACTCGCTTCGTCGCTCGAAGAAGTAACGTTTTCGCGGCGTAAGGCACACCATCCGACCAAAGCTGATAGAGTGACTTGCCCGACGAATCCGTCGACGTCGCCGCTCAGCCTGTTCGTCTCGTTCCCGGATTGACGATCCAGTTGTCGAGAGCCGCCCAGCGGCAGGAAAGGATGGCAATGTCTCCAAGCGATACGAAGGATGCCGCGAAGGCCCGCGCCGAAGAGCGTTTCAAGAAAGCCGAGAAGCTTCGTAGCGGCGAGGCGGCCGTCATGGCCGGTGAGCGCGACCGCGTCGCCGCCCAGGGCGCGAAGACGGCCAAGTTGCGCCAGCTGCGCCTTGCCAAGGAAGCGGCGGAAGACGCCGAGCCCAAGGTGGCCGTCGTCAAGAAGAAGGCCACGCCCAAGCCGAAGCCGCGCGCCTAGCGCCGGAACGCAGGCGCTTCCCGACATGACCGCCACGGTTTGAAGACCATCCGGCTGGCACGCCATGATGCACGCCCCGAGACGCCGCCGCCGCAAGTCGCCGCCCCTAATCTTTCTGGTCCTGCTGGTCTTCGGGCTGCTTCTCATCGGCTATGTCGATCAGCAGCGCCAGGAAATCCGGGCGGCCGACGGCGCCGTGGTCCTGGTCCGAGACGGCGATTCGCTCGCCATCGACGGGACTGAATTCCGGATCTTTGGCATCGACGCGCCCGAACTCGGCCAGTCCTGTGAAGATGGGAACGGAAGGCCCTGGCGTTGCGGTGAAGCGGCGAAATCCGCCCTGCGAAACCTGGTGTCCGCGGGAGATCTCCGCTGCCAGCCACAGGCGCGCGACCGCTTCGGCCGCACGGTCGCGACCTGCCGGGTCAAGGGCGACCCAGGCCTTGGCGCACCTGGTCTCGGCGAACGGGATCTTGGCGAAGCCATGGTCCGGCAGGGCATGGCGATCGATTTCGCAGATCGCGGCGGGTCGAGCTATGCGGCTGCGGAAAGCGCCGCCCGTCGCGAAAGGCGCGGAATCTGGCAGGGGCGTTTCACCCCGCCGGCCGAATGGCGGCGAAATCACCCAAGGGGCAACGGACGCCTTTCGATCCTGAAAGAAAGTTAGCCGGCGCAATTTACAACCTATATGCAGATAATCACGATTTGTTCCCGATTACAGGTTGCAATCGGGGTGATCTGGTTGTATGTCTTTCTGCATACCGTGGTGCCGATGCAAACCTTCCTCTGGTAATCCGAATGGAGCCGGGCATGTGGAATTGCGAATCCGTGCAGGTAGCGGGGGCCGACTCCCCAAGCGCAGCGGCGCAGCGTTCGACGGTGACGATCGCGCTCATTGATCGTCGCGCCCTCGATCGGGAATGCCTGACGAAGGCATTGCTGGCCAGCCAGCCCAATCTGGAAGTCCGCGCGTTTGGCTCCGTCGAGGCGTGGGAGGCGGCGGGGACGCGGCAGCAGGACGCGTGCGCTGTCCTGCTCAGCATCGGCGGACAGAATCCCGGCGATGCGGCGGTGGCCGCGGCGCTCGGCAATCTGGAGCGCGGCTTTCCCGGCATTCCGACGATCGTCCTGGCCGATAGCGAGGCGGCGAGCGACGTCCTGATGGCGTTGGATCGTGGCGCCCGGGGCTATATCGCCTCGAGCAGCGGGCTGCGTGTCGTCGTCGAGGTCGTCAATCTCGTCCGGGCGGGCGGGACCTATGTGCCCGCCAGCAGCCTGACCGCCTGCCGCGCTGACATTCTGGCGCCGGAAATCGAGGAGGAGGCCGATCCTCTCGATGCGCTGCTGACGCCGCGCCAGGCGGCCGTGGCGGAGGCGCTTCGCCAGGGCAAGGCGAACAAGATCATCGCCTATGAGCTCGATTTGAGCGAAAGCACCGTCAAGGTTCATATCCGCGCCATCATGCGCAAGCTTCACGCGCATAACCGCACCGAGGTTGCCTTCAAGCTCAGCGCGCTCGTCGCCGCGCGACGATCGACGGCACGCCTGCTCAGCCTGCCAGCCTATCGTGATAAGCCGCCCGGGGTTCGCCTGGCGTCGACGCAGCCGCCGCAATCCGCGGCCTACCGCTAGTCTCAATCGGTCCCGAGGACCTCATGGTGATCCAATCCTCGCCTCCGGCGCGCGAGCCTTCGGTGCTGCGCGACGTTACCGTCATCCTGCGTCGCCGGACCGGCCTGCTGGTGCTGTTCGCGATGGCCGGGCTGGGCGCGGGTGCCGCCTATTATGCCCATCAGCCGCGCCTCTATCGGGCCGAGGCCGTGATGGCGCTCGACGTCCGCCGGATCCAGGGCATGCCGATCGACCAGGTCGTTGCGCCCTTGCCGCAGGAGAACCCGGTTCTGCGCACCGAGCTCGACCGGATCGGATCGCGCTTGATGGCGCAGCGCGTGCTCGCCAAACTCGCGGCCGAGGGTATTCATCCGTTCGGCGCGGATGCTGATGTTGGCGAGGGGCTTGCGTCGGATCCGCCCGTGGCGGCTGCGGACCCTCCGGACGGCGACCCGGACATGGCGCAAGCCGGCCCGACCCCGGCGCGATCCGCAAGGGCCGGGGACGCGGCCGCGCTTCGCGAGGATCGTTTGCGCGCCGGTCTCAAGGTGGTCAATGATGGCCGCTCCTACACGATCTATATCGCCTATACGGCCGGAGATCCCGACCTTGCCGCCCGGGTCGCCAATGCCTATGCGCGGGCCTATCTCGCCTATCAGGACGATGTACAGATCGACGCCACCCGCCGGGTCGGCGACTGGCTGTCCAACCGGCTCAAGGTGCTGGCGGCCCGGCTGGAGCAGGCGGAGCAGGACGCCGAGCGCTTCCGGGCCTCGTCCGGGCTGCTGGAGATTGACGGTGTCACGCTGGCGGCCCAGCGCCTCGCTGCGCTGAACACCGAACTGATGGCGGCTCGCGCCGCCCATTCGACCGCTGAAGCGCGGGAGAAGACCGCCGCCCGGCTTGCCGCCGACCAGAACGGCCTCGACAGCTTCACCGAGGTGCTCGGCTCGCCGATCATCCAGCAATTGCGCGCCAGCCAGGCGCAGATGGAACGAAGGCTGCGCGTGCTCAAGGATACCGGCGCTGCCCAAAGCGCCGAAATTCCGTCGCTGACTTCGGAACTCGAGGCTGTCCGCCAGCAGATTGCTCAGGAGGTCGGGCTCATCCTCGTCAGCCTGCGCAACGAGATCGACTCCGCAGCACGACGCGTCACCTCGCTGGAGGAGGAACTGCACGCGGCACAGGCCAATTATGGCGCGTCGGACATGGCGCGCGTGAAGCTCGATGCCCTGGTTCGCGAGGCCAATGCCGACCGGGCGGTCTATGAGAGCCTCCTGGGGCGCTCGAAGCAGATCGTGGACCAGAACGGGCTGGTCGATCCGGGCGTCCGCCTGATCTCGGAGGCGACAGCCCCAAGCCATCGGTTCGGCCTGCGTCTTCTGCCCGCCTTGCTGATGGGCCTGATCGGCGGCGGCGCCGCGGGCCTGGGGCTCGTCCTGATCCTGGAGCGGCTGGATGATCGCGTCCGGTCGCGCCAGGCCATCGAGGCGGTGACGCGACTGCCGGTCCTGGCGACGATACCCGACGTGCCATGGCGTCGCCGCCGCAAGCTGGACTGGGAGAAGGGGCGGAGCGGGGGCGCGCCCTTCGCCGAAGCGCTGGCGAGCCTGCAATGGATGTTGCGGCTTTCGCCCGCGACGCGACCCGCCGCGACTTTCATGGTGACCTCGGCCTTGCCGAAGGAGGGCAAGACCACCGTGGCGCTGGCGCTCGCGCGATCGATGGCGACCGCGGGACGCTCCGTGGTGCTGGTCGACGCCGATCTGCATCGCCAGAGCCTGGGGCGGATGGCACGTTCGGGAAGCGCGGGCGATCCGCCTCCGGCCGGGCTGGGTGCGTTCCTGAGCGGCGATGCGGGCCTCGACGAGGTTCTGTCGCGGGACCCGGCCTCGCCCCTGTGGATCATCGCCGCTCCCGCGCCTGGCGACGATGCCCAGGAGCGCCTCGGCAGCGCGCGCATGACTCTGCTGATGGATGGACTGCGTGAACGCTTCGATATCGTGATCCTCGACGCGCCACCGGTCCTCACGACATCGGATGCGGCCCAGATCGGCAGTCTTGTCGACGCCATCCTGTTCGTGACGCGCTGGGCCTACACCACCCATGAGGCCGTTCTCTCGGGCCTGCAGAAACTGGCGCTTTGCGGACTGGATGCCCCGGTTCTGGTGCTGAACCGAGTCGAGCGGCGTGCGCATCAGAGCTATGAAGGGCCCCGGACGTTGCGCCACCCCAGCCTTTGGAGGTCCGCCAACGCGCGGTTCGACGACGGTGCGGAGCCATCGTTCGCCCGGAAGCGGGAGGGCTAGATGGGTCTCGCGTATCAGAGCCTGCGGCGCTGCACGGCCCGTCTCCTCCAGGCGACCGTCCTGCTTTGCGCCCTCGGCGTCGCCGTCTTTGGACAGGAAGTCTACCGGTTCGGTGTTGGCGACGTGCTGCAGGTCTCGGTCTTCGGGCAACCGGACCTGAGCGGCCGGTTCGCGATCGGATCGGACGGCGCCATCCGCTATCCGAGGCTCGGCCGGGTCATGATGCTGGGCCTGATGCCGGAAGAGGCGTCGCAGCGCATTGCCGAGGGGTTGGCCGGGCGAATTCCGGCCGATCACACCGTGACCATCGATGTGCTCAGCCACGCGCCCGTTTTCGTGACCGGCGACGTACAGACGCCCGGACGCTACGAGTATCGACCCGGAATGATCGTTCTGGAACTGGTCGCGCTGGGGGGCGGGCTGCGTCGGCCGGCGTCGCCGGTGACCGGTGCCGCCCTCCAGCTCCTGACGCTCCGCCAGGATTCCGCCGACCAGAAGCTGATTCGATGGTCGCAACGCATCGAGCGCATCCGACTGGAAGCCGAGATAAGGGGTGTTGCGTTTGACGGCAGGGACCTGCTGGCCGCCGACGCGCCGGCTGATATGGTCGCGGCCGAAGTCGCGCTGTACAAGGTCAGAACGGACGCGTTGGCGGCGCAGGCCGAAGCCGCCGACGCCCAGCGCCGGACACTCGACCAGGAGATCGCGGCGCTTCAGGAAAGCCTCCGCCTGCATGACCGCGACCTGGAACTGATCCAACAGGATGTCAGCGCTACCCAGCAACTGGCCGATCAGGGACTGACAGCCCATTCGCGGCTGCGTGACAGCCAGCGCCAGCAATCGGCCCTGAAGCGCGACCGGCTCGAGGTGATCGGTTTCCTGGCCCGGGCGCGGCAGAACCGGCTGGATGTGGACCAGCGCGCGGCGGCGTTTCTCGAGGCGCGCGCGGCGGAGAATGCAGCGGCGCTGCGCGCGGCCGAACTGGCGATCGTACGAACAGAGCAGAGGATCGCGTCGCTTGCGGCCAGCATGGAAGCGGCCAGTGACGATCTCGAGACAGGGAGCCTGCGGCAGATCCCGGCGGCGACCTATGCCGTCGTGCGCAGCACGAACGCGGGCGCAAACCAGATCGCTGTCGGCGAGCATGACCGGTTACGACCCGGCGACATCCTTGAGGTCGATCGCCATCTCGCCGAGCCGGACATGGCGGCTCGGGCGGCCATCCGCTGAATCCGCTTCACCCGGATGAACAGGAGCGTCCTGATGCCTGCAGACACCCTCGCGCCGGCGTGCCAAGTCTCCCAGGGTTCTGCCGATCCGATGCGGGCGATCCGCGTCGCGATGGTGATGGCCCATCTGTCGCAAAAGTCCGGCGGCGTCTTCGAGGCTGTACGCGGCCTGGCGCCGGCGCTGGATGCGCGAGCTGGTATGGAGCTCGGCGTATATGGGCTGGCGCATCCGGCGCCAGCGCATGACATGCTGCGGCAGTGCGGTGTCGCGACGGAGGCCTTTCCGGTACGAGGCCCGGCATCGTTCGGATATGCCCCCGGCCTCGGCAAGGCGCTGCGACGGGCGCGCGCCGATCTTGTGCATGTGCATGGTCTCTGGATGTATCCCTCTGTCGCCGCCATGGGCTGGTCAGGGCGAGGGATGCCCTATGTGGTGACGCCGCACGGCATGCTCGACCGATGGGCGCTGGCCAACCGCCGCTGGAAGAAGCGGCTTGCCGGGCTTATCTTCGAGACGCGGCATCTTCGCGGAGCGGCCTGCCTGCATGCGCTTTGCATCTCCGAACTGGCGGCGATCCGCGATGCCGGCTTGCGCAATCCCGTCTGTGTCATTCCGAACGGTGTCGAGCTCGATACAGCGCTATCCGTCGCGCCGCCACCGCTTTGGCGGGCGCGAATCCCGGGACGCGCCGCGATCCTGCTCTTTCTGGGCCGGATCGCGCCGCAGAAGGGCATTCCCGATCTTCTGCTGGGCTTTGTCCGTTATCTCAAGGGTTCTACCGGTGGATCGACGGTGCCGAAGTGGCAACTGGTGATCGCCGGCTGGGGCGAGGATGCCTACCGCACGAACCTGCAGCGACTGGCGACCGAACTGGGGCTGGACCCGGTCGTCCATTTCGTCGGACCGCAATTCGGCGAGGAGAAGCAGCGGAGCTTCGCGGCTGCCGATGCGTTCGTGCTGCCATCCATCAGCGAGGGCCTGCCGATCGCGGTTCTGGAGGCTTGGGCCGCTTGTCTGCCGGTCCTGATGACGCCGCGCTGCAACCTCCCTATCGGCTTCGAGCAGGGCGCGGCGCTGCAAATCGAACCGGAGCCCGGAAGTATCGCCGAAGGACTTCGCAAGCTGGCTTCGCTGACGCCCGCGCAACGACGGCGGATCGGTGAGCGGGGCGCGACACTGGTGGCAGAGCGCTTCTCCTGGCCAAACGCAGCGGAGAGTATGGAGGCCGTCTATCGATGGATGCTCGGCCGTGGCGACCGGCCGGACACGGTAGATCTCGCATGAGTGCGGCCGTCGACGATCACCGTGCCGAACGGGCTTCCTCGGCCAAGCCCAGGGTGACGGTGGTGCAGGATGGCTCCCGTCTGCATTACGGTCTCCCGCTCGGCCTGAAGCTGGCGGGCGTCCTGGAGACGGTCCACACCGACTGGTTCGTGCGCCCCGGATCGCCGGCGGCGGCCGCTGCTCTGGTCATGTCCCGGATTGGCGGCGCAACCGGTCGCAGGCTGGCCTCCCGGCGCTGTGCCGGCCTCGATGACAGTCGCGTGGTCGCTACCGGGTGGACGACGCTGCTCGCTCGGCTCCGGGAAGATCGTACCGATCTGCCGGAGCAGAATTTCGTCCGCCGCTCGCAGGCCATGACGCGGCAGATACTGGCGGACGGATGGCGGGGCGCCAACAGTCTGGCGGGCTTCGTCCGCAACATAGACCCACCCCTTTGCGAGGCGGCGCGCCGGGCCGGGCTCTCCGTGGTCCTTGACCAGATGATCGCGCCGATCGCGGTTCAGATACGCGAGGAGGCGCGCCAGGCGGAACTCTGGCCGGACTGGCAGACCCCGCAGGATTCGGGCTCTGCCATCATGCAGGACGTCGAGCAACGGAGTTGGGCCTCGGCCAGCCACATCACCTGCGCCTCGACCTATGTCGGCGATGGCTTGCTGGCGGCTGGGCTGAGGCCGTGGCAGATCTCGGTCATTCCCTATCCCGTGGATGCGTCGGCCTATGCGTTCTGCAACCGCGGGCAGCGCACGGGTCCTGTCGTCGTCGGCTTCGTGGGTGCGGTTTCGCTGCGCAAGGGAGCCCCCGCCCTCTTTGAAATTGCCCGGGCGTTCGACCCGGCGAAAGTGCGTTTTGTTCTGGTCGGCCCGATTGCCGCCGATCCGGCGCTGATCGAGCGCCAGCGCGGATCCGTGGCAGTGATCGGTGCGGTACCGCGTGGCGAGGTGCGCGCCTGGCTTGAGTCGTTTGACCTCTTCCTGTTTCCGTCTGTCTGTGAGGGCTCCGCCGGCGCGGTGATGGAGGCCATGGCAACCGGTCTTCCCATCGTGACGACACCGAACAGCGGCACGCCGGTGCGTGACGGGGAGGACGGCTTCGTCGTTGCTTGCGAGGACCTGTCCGGGATGGCGCAAGCGATCGATCGGCTGGTGCAAGACGAGGATCTCCGCTTGCGCATGGGAACCTCC
This sequence comes from Kaistia defluvii, assembly GCF_026343955.1. Lineage (GTDB taxonomy): Bacteria > Pseudomonadota > Alphaproteobacteria > Rhizobiales > Kaistiaceae > Kaistia > Kaistia defluvii. The sequence goes on along the minus strand of NZ_JAPKNI010000005.1, from coordinate 26,894 downwards.
GCCCGCCGGCGTGTCGAAGATCTGACGGTCGGCCGTTACGGGGAGGCCTGGCGGGATCTGCTGCAGCGGGTGATGTCGGCCGGGGACGGCACGCGTCCATTGCCGGAATAGCGTCAACCGTCAGTGCGCTCGCGGCGGCAGAGCAGGGCGAGCGCGAGCCAGTGGCCGATCGGATCCGGCATACGCGGCGCGTTCCGTGCCAGGTCCACCGACTGACGCAACGCACGACCGAAACGGTCCGGCGACCATTCGGCGATGATCGCCTGTCCCGCTTGCGCCATCGCCATCCGGTCGCAGTCCTTGCTGGCGATGGTCAGCATCTGGGCCATGAGTTCGCGGGGAGCGAAAGGGTTGAAGCGAAATCCATTCACCCCGGGACGGACCAGATCCTCGCTGCAACCGCAGCGCTCCGACACCAGGACGGGCAGACCCGCGGCCATCGCCTCGTTGACGACCAGGCCCCATTGCTCCGTCGTGCTCGGCAGAATGAAGGCCTCCGCCAGCCCGTAATAGGCCGGGAGTTCTGGATACTGCCGAAAACCCGGCAGATGGACAGAGCCGACCAAGCCGCGCGCCGCGATCGCAGCCCGCAGTTCGGGTTCCAGCGGGCCTCCGCCCAGCAGGACCAAGTTCCATGCCGGCGCGCCGGCTACGCCACGATAGCCCTGATAGGCCTCCAGCAAGACAAACAGGTTCTTCTTGGCGACGAAGCGACAGGAGGCGAGGAAATAGCGCGGCGGCAATGCGAGTTGCCGGCGGAGCGCCTCGGCGTCTCTTCGGGCGGCGACCGCGCCGATGGCGAAATGCTCATTGTCGACGACGTCGAATCCTTCGCGGATCAGCCTGTCATTCATGCCGAGCCCCGCCAGGTAGCGTCGCTGCGGCCCTCCGGCGACCAATCCGGCGCTGAACAGAGACACGACCCGCCGCTTGACAGCCTCCCGCCAGGGTTTCCGGACTTCGTCGATCTCCGTGCTATCCGACATCACGATGGCCGGAACCCGCCGGCGTGTGCACCACAGCAGGGCTGCCAGCGCGGCCGGGTTCGACCAGCCGGCGATCGCCACTGCCTCTGGCGCGGCCCGGTCGAGCGCCGCGGTCATCTTGCGGATCAGCGCTGGCACACGCTCCGCGTCGCTGTCGGGAGAGACGACGATGCGAGAGAACGGGAAAGTATCGGACGCGCTCCATGCATAGGTCCTGTCCGTGCCGCTGAACTCGATGCCGGTCACCGCCATATGCCGGGCGGCCGCCTGCATCCGGCTGACATGATAGGGACCGAAGCGGTGGAACAGGACCGCGACGCGCGGATGGGCAGGATTGGCGCCCAACGTCCCGGTAGTCTCGGTCATGACGAAGATCCTGCGGCGCCCGCCACCCAGGACGGCGAGGGTTGCCGGATCCGCGCGAGAAGCAGGGCCGGCAGCAGGAACAGCGCCATGTGCACCAGCGCGGAGATCGGCCACTGCGTGTGATGCGTGATCGCCAGCATCGCCGGCGCCAGGATCAGCGGATAGGCGATCTGCCACCCCGTGCTTCCGGAAACCGCCGCGTCGTAGATCCGCCGCATCCCGAAGCCGATCAGGAAGAACTTGAGCGCGCCGAGATAGCCGAACGAAGCGAAGGCGTCGGCAAGTCCGGTTTCCGTGGAGCCGATTGGCGGAGCGTAGTCGCGCGCGATCTGATCGTCGAATGACAGGGTCAGGCTCTCCTTGAGAGCCGGCCCGACCAGTTGCGCCGGGACATAGTTGAAAACCAGCGTGTTCCAGTGAAACAGTCCGAAGTCGAAGGATTGCGTGTCGCTGGCGGATTCCAGGCGCAGCACGGCATTTCGCACCTCCGGCCCGCCATGGGCGACAACCTCCGCGAAATTGGCGAGCACATCGATCTTGAGAAGATCGGACCAGCCGGAATTCTCGCTTTCGGTCGTGATCGCGCGATAGTCTCCCGCGCTGTTCATCGCGATGGCGCCGAACATGACGAGGCCCGCCGTCATGAGACGGGGGGCGGCGCGGCGCCGCTGGAACCACCAGGCCAGCCCGATCAGGAAGACGAACTCGGCCGTCTCGCTGCGTCGGCCCAGCAGCAGGATTCTTTCGGCATAGAAGAGCGTGTCGAAGGCAATGATGGACAGCGCCGCGATGCTCATGCGCCGCGCCCCACAGATAAGCGCAATGGCAAAGCCGTAATTCAGCAGCTTGGCGAAAAACAGATAGACCACGGGCATGCCCGTATAGATCGAGTATTTGATCTCGGGCGGCAGATGCGAGACCTTGAAATAGAAATAGGCACCGGTCAGAGACAGGACCGCGGATACGATCAGCAGCTTCTTTTCGTCGAAACGCCAGCGTTGGCCGGCGACGCGTGGCAGCGTCAGCTGCCAACCCAGGCCACAGGCCATGATGCAGAGGATTGCGAAGAACGCGGCCCGCGTCACGGCCCCCCCTGGCAGAAACGGGTCGTCCGCCATGGCCGGAAATTGCGGTGCGATGAAGCCGAGAAAGGTTGCGCCAGCCAAGAAGGGATATTGATAGACCCCTTCGGGGCGCCGAAGGCCAAAGATCACCCAGAACGCGGAGATGGCGATCAACGCGCCGATCAGGGGCATGCCCATGGGCTGCGCTCCCTTGCTAGGCTCGCCGCCTGGCGGCTCACAGCGGCAACCCTTTTTCCCGCCTCTGGATCTCGATCATCTTGGTGACGATCATCGTTTCGTAGGTCATCAGCAGCCGGCAATAGACAAAGCCGGCCCGGCCATCGAGGAAGCCGCCACGCAGCAGATACATGTAGAGGAAGCGCAGCAGCGGCCTGCAGGGCAGCCGGAAGGATAGTGTTTTGAGCGCTCGCCGCCGTTCCGCGCCGGTCGCGAAGAGCAATGCGCGCCAGTCGACCCGCTCCGCGGCCAGGCTTTTGAGCGACTCCCGCGCCTCGTGCCACGAATAGCGATTATGCTTGTCGAACCAAGCGTTGAGGCCCTTGTTGAAGGTATAGTGCAGCAGATGGCCGTCGAGCCGGCCTTCCGGCCCATTGGCTACGGTTCGCAGATTGATCTCTCGCTCGAAGCGGACGCGCCCCGGCTCGACCAGACGGACGAACCAAGTGGGGTAGAGCCCGCTCCATCGCAGCCAGCGTCCCATGAATATGGTGCGGGACCGAACATGGAAAGCGACCTCGGGACAGCTAGGTTCCGCAGCGATCGCCAGAATCTCGTCCCGTAGTGCAGGGGGCGTCACCTCGTCCGCGTCCGGGAGGTAGACGAAGCGGTTCTTGTAGGCGATCTCGTTGAGCCCGAAGCTCCGCTGGGATGGTTCGCTATCGAAGCGGCGCTGATACACGCGGGCGCCAAAGTTCCGGGCGATCTCGACCGTCCGGTCCTGGCTGAAGGAATCGAGCACGACTATGTCGTCGCTCCAACTGACCGAGGCGAGGCACGCCGGCAGGTTGAGTTCCTCGTCCAGCGTCAGGATGAGCACGGAGACGTTGGCGCTCGGAATGCCCGGCGGCGCCACGCTGGACGGGGAACTCCCGGATCCTGGGTCCTTGCCGAGTATCATCGGTTCCAGGCTCATGCCGCGCGCTCCCGGATGGTTCTCAGCAGGTTCTTGAGCGGCGTCGGCAAGTGGGATCGCAGCCCATCCCGCAGTCCCCGTGGGAGATGCCAGCGCTCTATCGGAAGCGGCGGCGCGATCGGGGGAGGCCGCTCGCGCAGCCCGGTGAGCAGCCCACCATAATGTTCCGCCATGCGGGAGACGCTGAAGCGCTCGTGCATCGCGATCGGCCCATGGCAGGCCATGGCGTGCCAATGGGCTGGATCGCGGCGGAGATGGCGGATTGTCTCCGCTGCCGCCCCGACATCGCCGACGGGAAACAGCAGGCCGGTTACGCCATCGTCGACGACGGTGTCGGTGACTCCCCGGATCATCGAGGCGACCGGCACGCATCCAGTCGCCATCGCCTCGGTGAGCGTGATCATGAAGCCCTCGAAACGAGACGGCGCGACAAAGATGTCATGCCCGGCCATCAGCGCCGGGATTTGGGCGGGCGAGATTCGCCCGAGGAACTGCGCGCGGCTGCCAATCGGGGCCATGGAGCGCCGGAGGCGGGCGAGATCCGGCCCGTCGCCGGCGATGGTCAGCGTGACGTCTTCCGGCAGTTGGGCGAGGATCTGGGGCAGCCACAGCACGCCCTTGGCCTGGTCCTCGATCCGTCCGAGCGACAGCAGCCGGAGCGGCTGACCGATCGTGCGTCGAAGGCGGGGCGGCGGTGCGGGGAAGTCGACGGCATTAGGGATCTCGTGGGTAGTCTTCGGGTCGAAACGAAAGTGCATCAGCAGGTCGTCGCGAATGCGACGCGAGACACAGGCGGTTGCATGAACATGATCGCGGATCGCCCGCGCGGCGGCATAGGTAGCCGGCGTTATGTTATGGACGATCATTACCCGGAGCATCGTCGATGGCAGATACCGCGCAAGGTTGGTCTGCACCCGGTCGGCGTGGACGCTCACGAAGACACCATCGAAATCCTGCTCGGCAAGATGAACGAGCATGGACTTTGCCTGCGCCGGTTCGGTGTCCGTCGTCGTTCCACAGGCCTGGCCCGTCGCCCTTTCCGCACGCCAATCCGGATCCCGCGCCGCGGCGTGGGCGGCCGGGCCTACGCCGAGCCATTCGACCGTGACGCCCATGGGCGCCAGGCCGGCGCGCAAATGGCGGAATACGGTGAAGGTGCCTCCCAGATGCGGATATCCGAAGAAGGCGAATTTCATCTCTTCCTCCTGAAGTCCGATGCAAAAGGCCGGCGCGTTCAGCCTAGGGCGTGGCGTCTGGCGATCCATCCTGGCTACTTGGGCAGGGTGCTTCATCTCTCCGGTCAGGCGGTTCCCAAGCGCCGCCGTCATGCCGTGCCGGCGAGGCCGCCCGCGCACGCTCAGGCGATCCAAGCTTTGCGCAGGATGAACGCTTCGGCGTAGCGCCCAGGCGAGCGGCACTCCATCCCGCGGAGCCGGGCCAGGCCGCGAAATGTTTCGGCGTCAAACCAGTCTTTCGTGCGCTGGCTGGTGAAATGCGTCAGCAGCAGGTCGATCTTGCGCGCGAGGATCTCTTCGTCGAATGCCGCATAGGCGTTGGGACGGCCAAGATCGCCATCCCATTTCGGGATCTCGTATTCGAGGATCATGTGGTTGCGGAACGTGTTCCAGGTCAGGCGCGAGACGGCGCGATGATCCTGATGCGCGTCGTCGCGCCGGTGCGTCAGGATCACGTCGGGAGGCGGCCCGTCCTTCAGCTCTTCCATCCAGCGCTTCAGGGTTGCTTCCTGCTGTGGAAACAGGCCGTCCTCGAAACGGGCGAGCTTGAGATCGGCGAGCGCCGCGCCCCTCAAAAAGGCGTGCGCGGACCTTTCGGCTTCCGTCGAGCGGATACCGGCGGCACTGAGGACGCACCAGCGCACATCGAGCCGGATGCCGGTGGCGAGCCAGTGGAGCAGCAGCCCCCCCGCGCCGATCTCGATATCGTCGGCATGCGCCCCGAGGCATAGTACCGACAGCGCTTCGCCGGGGCGCACGAGCGGCAGCGTCTTCATGATCCCGTGACTGCACGCGCTGGACGACCGCCGCCCGCATCCGCCAGACGCCATGGCATCGCGCCCTGCTCGACCATGTCCTCCAGGATCTGGCGGTCCTTCAGCGTATCCATGGCGCGCCAGAATCCCTCGTATTTATAGGCCATCAGCGCGTCCGCTTCGATGAGGCGCGTGAAGGGTTCTTGAACAAGCTCTTCGCCGGGGCGAATGAAGTCGAAGATGCCGGGACGGAACAGGAAGAAGCCGCCATTGATCCAGAGATCGGAGCGATCGGCCGTGCGGAACCCTCGCATCGCGCCATTCGGCTGGATATCGGCGAAATGGAAGCTCAGATGCGGCCGAACCGCCAGGAAGCAGGCGAGTTTGTTGCTGTTTCGGAAACGCTCGATCATGTCGTCGAGGTCGACGTCGCTGAGCCCGTCGCTATAGTTGGCGAGGAAGATCTCCTCGTCGCAGACATGTTCGCGAACCGCCAGCAGCCGTTCGCCGATATTGCGCCAGATGCCGGTGTCGATCAGTGCAACGCGCCAGTCCTGCTCGGGCTTTCCGAGCAGCTCGACCTTGGTGCCGAAGCCGGAGACGATGCAATCGGCATAGGCCTGCGGACGGTAGTTGAGGAAGAAGTCCTTGATGACATTGGCCTTGTAGCCGGTACAGAGGATGAACTCGTTGTGCCCCCGTTGGCTGTAATAGTTCATCAGGTGCCAGAGGATCGGCTGGTGGCCGATCGGGATCATCGGCTTGGGAATACTCTCCGGATATTCTCGGATGCGCGTGCCGAGACCGCCGCAAAACAGGATGACCTTCATCACCGGATATCCTCTGGCTCGACGATGCGTGGCGTGGGAATCGGCACGATGAAACGGCCACCCCAACCGGCGATGTGCCTCATTTGCCGCGTGATCTCCGCCTGAAGGTTCCATGGCAGGATCAGTACGAAATCGGGCCGGGCTGCATCGATCGCCGACACCGGCAGGATCGGGATGTGCATGCCCGGCGTGAAGCGGCCGTGCTTGTGCGGATTGCGATCGACGGTGAAATCGAGGAAGTCGGGGCCGATGCCGCAATAGTTGAGCAGCGTGTTGCCCTTGCCGGGGGCCCCGTAGGCGCAGATGGACTTGCCAGAGTTGCGCAGCCCGATCAGCAGCGCGAGCAGATCGCGTTTGGTGCGGCGGATCCTTGCGGCGAAGGCGGAATAGGTTTCCATCCGTTCCAGGCCGAAGCGGCGCTCTTCGTGCAACAGTTTCGAGACGGCAGATTCCTGCGGGCGAACGGAACTGGCGCGCGCCAGATAGACGCGCAGCGATCCGCCATGCGTCGGCAACGCCTCGACGTCGATGATCTTCAGATCATGTCGCGCCGCGAGCCGCTCGATCGTCAGCAACGAGAAATAGGAGAAATGCTCGTGATAGATCGTGTCGAACTGGGTCTCCGAAATAAGCCGCTGGAGATGCGGGAACTCTAGCGTGACCACGCCGTCCGGCTTCAGCAGAATGGCAAGACCGGCTGTGAAGTCGTTGAGATCCGGGACCTGGGCGAGAACATTGTTGCCAATGATCAGATCGGCCTGTCGGCCGTCGGCGACCAGCGTCCGCGCCAGACGGGTTCCGAAAAAGTCGATCCGCGTGTCGATGCCCTTCCGGATCGCGACGGCCGCCACGTTGGCGGCCGGCTCGATGCCGAGGGCGGGAATGCCCAGCGCCAAGAAATGCTGCAGCAGATACCCGTCATTGCTGGCGATCTCGACGATCTCGCTCTCTGGACCAAGGCCGAGCCGTTTCGTGATGGCCGTGCAATAGGCTTTGGCATGCGCCACCCAGCTCGGCGAATAGGAGGAGAAATAGGCGTAGTCGCTGAAGATCTCGCTGGGCGCGACATATTCTGCCAGCTGCACCAGGTGGCACTGCTCGCAGACCATCGCCCGGAGCGGGAAATAAGGCTCCATGCGGTCACATTGCGTTGCGGTGAGAAAGCTCTCGCAAAGCGGGGACATGCCCAGATCCGCAAAGCGCCGGCGAAGTTCGGTTCCGCATAGGCGGCAGGGTCTTGGAACGGACTTGTCTACCGCCAAAGAGGCATGGAATGACGCGCTCATCCGCAAACTTCCTTCCGCTCAGCCCTGCGAGACGCAGTACAACCGCGCTCGGCAGATCCTTCAACCTCCGCTAGAGTAGAGTGGAATTCTTAGAACAGAAGATGAACTCTGCGCTTCGTTCCTCGGCAATTTGGGCAGGAACGCTTGGGTTTGCTTAGGCTGGCTAGTCCCTTTGGTTGATGATCGAAGGGAGAACTGGCCGGAAAACTGCGCCCCCCATCCCTTTGTTGGCATCGCGCGCAGGCGTCTGATCGCGTTGAATGGATCAGTGGATCTGCTTCCAACGGGATGAAACCATCGCAAAGACGGATGACTGCGAGACATGGCCAGCATCGACGTCGCCATTCCGAATTTTCAATACGGCCGCTATCTGCGGAATTGCGTGCAGAGCGTTCTGAGCCAGGGCGTGGAGGACCTTCGGGTCCTCATCATCGACAATGCCTCGACCGATAACAGCGTCGAGGTCGCGGAGCAGCTGGAGGCGGAAGATGGCCGGGTCAGCCTTGTGCGTCATCGCCGCAATCTCGGGCACCATGCCTCTTTCAACGAGGCGATCGACTGGGCGCAGTCGGACTGCTTTCTGTTGCTCTGCGCCGACGACGTTCTCACCACCGGGGCCCTGTCGCGCGCGCTCTCGGTAATGGAGCAGGACAAGACGATCAATCTCGCTTTTGCCAACCGCGCGGCCCTGACGCTGCCCCAGCCGGGCGCGCGGCGAACCGACGTTGGCGCAAAATGGGACGTCATGCCTGGCCGGATCCTGCTCGATCGATTCTGCCGGACCGCCCTGTGCAGTGTGGTCGGCTGCTCGGCGGTGGTCCGAACGGCGGCGCAGAAGCGCGTGGGCTATTACAGGACCTCCCTGGACCACACCGACGATTTCGAGTTGTTCATGCGATTGGCGATGCTCGACGGCAGCATCGCCGAGACGGGGACACCCCAGGTGTTCCTGCGTTCGCATGACGAAGCGCGCTCGGTGGTCGTCCGGCGGAACCGGAGCCTTCAGATCCGGAAATATGAGGCTGCCTTCACGTCATTCTTCGCGCATGAGGGCCGACACCTGCCGGATGCGGACGCGCTGCAGCGCCTGGCGCGCCGCAGCCTGGCAAGCCGCGCCTACTGGTCGGGCGTCAGCCATCTCTGCCGGGGCGATTTCGCCAATGCCTCCGGCCTTTTTCGCTATGCGGTGGAACGGTCGCGGTCGACCGCGTTCGTCCCGCCGGTCGACTATCTGTTTAGGCACGAGCGTGCGCTCGAGCGCGCCGCTGTCGCGCTCGCGGATGGCTTGCAGCGGCTTCACCTTGCCAAGCGGACCGGCTGAGAGGCAGGGAGGATTGCCGTGCAGTTCCTGTCGACTGAACTGGAAGGCGCATACCGGATCGAGCCGATGCCCCTATCGGATGAACGAGGCCGTTTTGAACGTAGCTTCTGCACCCGCGAGTTCGAGGCGGCAGGCCTGCACGCCGTGTTCGTTCAGCACAGCCAGTCCTGGTCGTCGACCAGGGGGACGCTGCGCGGCCTGCATTTCCAACAGGCGCCACATGGCGAGATCAAGCTGGTACGATGCCTGCGCGGCCGGATCTGGGACGTCATCCTCGATCTGCGCGTGGCGTCGCCGACCTTCCGATGCTGGCAGGGCTTTGAACTGTCATCAGACAATCGCCACCAGCTCTATGTGCCCGAAGGTTTTGCCCACGGGTTCCAGACGCTGACCGACGACGTCGAGGTCGGATACATGATCTCGACCGCCTACGCGGAGGGAGCCGCGAGCGGTGTGCGCCATGACGATCCGGCCTTTGGAATCGACTGGCCTCTTTCGGTTACCGCGATCTCCCAAAGGGATCGTGACTGGCCGGACTATGGCTGATCTAGCGTTGCGTCAGGGCTGCAGCAGACCATGGGCCTGCAATCGCCGCGCCATCAGGAGCATATCCGCGAAAGGCAGATTGGCCCGTTCGGCCATGTCGAGCAGCGTATGTTGCCCATCGGCCAGATTGAGAACCCAAAGCATCGCGAGATTGGCGGCCTCCGTCGTCGGCGAGCCATCGCCCCCTGCATAGAGGCCGTGGCGGCCGAGCTGTGGCTCGCCCTTCATCACGGTGCCACGTGGCGTGAAGTCGTTCTCGATGACATCCAGGATCGACCGGATCATCGCATAGGACGTGGCGAGGTGGCTTGGCCGGACGAAATCCAGATTGTCGGCCGAGGTGTGATATTGCGGGAAGGCGCCATAGAGGCTGCGCTGGAACAGGCCGACGGGCAGGTTGAAGCCGGGCGAACCGTATTGGCGCTCGTCATAGCCATAGGGGCTGAAGTCGAGAAGCACCGGCGCGGGGGCCGCGTGGCGCAGCACGTGGCAGGCGGCACGGTCGATGAAAGCGTCGCCGCGGCGAGACCGCTTGTAGGTCGGGCCGCCGCCGTCCCCGACGCACGAAACGACAAGCCCGTGCCGGATTCGCGCCGCCTGCGTTTCGTTGCGGGCGAGCCAGGCGATAGCCCCGATCGTGCCCGGCGCGAAGAGGAAGCGATAGCTGTAGCGCGTCCTTCGACCGGAAAGCTCCCTTGCCAGCAAGGTCAGCAGCGCAAGGCCCGAACAATTATCGTTGGCAAGCGAGGGATGGCAAATATGCGCCGAAAGCAGGACCTCATCCTGGCTCGCGCCGGCGTGATAATACTCGCCATAGGACAGGCTTCCGGCCGTGAGACTCGACTCGATCACCGCTTCATAGAGCCCGTCCGGCAGGGCGGTCAGTCGGTCATGCGCCATGCAGAAGCCCCAGGCCTCGTCATAGGCGGATTTTCGATACGGGATCCGGTCCGGCTGGTCGGGCAGGGTGAAGATGTGCTGCCTCAGTTCGGAGAGCGGCAGGATCGTCCGGATCGGCGCGCTGTGGTTCAGCACATGCAAATTGCAGTCCCGAAAATCGACCACGCGCTCGCCGGCCTCGTTGCGGATATAGGCATCGCGGATCGTCCATTCTGGCGGGATCGTCCAGTCGAACACCTGCGTTCCGCTCGGCACCTCGTGAATCGTGAGATCGATTTCGTGCTGCAGCCGCCGGAGCGTTTCGCGCACGCCTTCGCCGGCGACGGAACGGCAGATCGGGAAGATTTCGACCAGTAGGCGATAGATGTCGCCACCGATGCCGGGCATCTCCCGATCCGATGCGGGAATGGCTCTGCCGGGCGGATCGGGTGGGAATCTCATGTCGCCGCCATGGGGTCACGCGACCAGACCGGGTTCAGCGGCCGCAGGTCCTCGTCGAGCGCGCCTGCCGCTATCAGCCGGCGTATCTGGCCGATCCGCTGATAGCGCGGGCCTTCGACGGTCTCGGCGGTCAGGGCCGAGGCCCGATACGCGGCGTAGAGCTGCTGAGCGCCGCTCCGGGCATCCCAACGAGGCCTGAAGCCTGGCAACATCCGGCCGATTTTCTCGAACGAGACGCGATAGGAGCGGCTGTCCGGCGCGGCGTCGGGCGCGACCGTGAGCTGGCAGCCCGGGACGGCATCGGAAACGATCCGCGCGAGATCGCGGATGCGATAGTTGTGCTCCGTCTGGCCGACATTGAAGGCCTGGTTCCGGAGTACCTCCTCCGGTGCCGTCAGTCCGGACCGGAACGCGCGGGCAATGTCCTCGACATGGACGATCGGTCGCCACGGGGTTCCGTCCGACAGCATGTGGACGACGCCTCGGGTCGCCGCGCCGGCCACCAGATCGTTGAGCACGACGTCCAGCCGCAGGCGCGGCGACACGCCATAAGCGGTCGCGGGCCGAAAATAGACGGGGCAGAACGTTTCGTCGGCCAGGCGTGCGATGTCGCGCTCCGCCAGGACCTTCGACTTGCCATAGGCAGTGACGGGACGCAGTTCCGAGGCCTCGTCTACCATGGCGTCGCCAGCGCGGCCGTAATTGCTGCAGGAGGACGCGAAGAGGAAGCGCCGCACGCCGGCGGATTTGGCCAGTTCAGCAAGCCGGACGCTCGCGCGATGATTGACGGCATAGGTTAGATCCGGGTTCAACGCGCCGAGCGGGTCGTTCGACAGCGCTGCGAGATGGATCACCGCATCGAAACCGACCAGCGCCGATTGCGGGATATCCCGTATGTCCACCTGCATCGCGACGATGTCGGCGATCGCCCCTCCGGCTGGGAAGGCGCCGTCGGCATAGAGGTCGCTGTCGCAACCGACGACGGTGTGTCCGGCGCGCAGGAGCATCGGCGTCATGACCGTACCGATATAGCCTCGATGACCGGTGACCAGAACCTTCATCCGAATCCTCCCTGACAAGGTATTCCCGCTTGTGCAAAGGCGCCGCGAAGCGCGGCCGGCCGCACGGGTTTCACCCAGGCAGGCTAGGACGAGCGCAGGGGCCTGACGCCCTGCACTTCGGGGCAGGGCACTAAGCCTTTTGAGCGGTTTCGGTTCGCTGGTTTCCGGCTGCGCCCGGCGCAAGACTTAGCGGTCGCTCCGGTTGGCCAGGAAGAGGGCGGAACTCTGTTCCGATAGGCTAGCCAGGGACGAGCGGGTCGCACCGAGAGGCAAGGCAATGCAGGATCTGCGGCAGAAGACCATCCGCAGCGGTCTGGCCAAGCTCATGGGGCAGGGCGTCGGAGCGCTGATGCGGCTGGCCTTCATGGTGGTGCTGGCGCGCCTGCTCGATCCGCGCGAATTCGGGCTGGTCGCCATGGCGACCGCGATCACCGGCCTGCTCGCCATGTTTGCGTCCGCGGGCCTGTCTTCCGCGACGGTCCAGGCGCGTTCGATCAGCGGCCAGCAGATTTCGACGCTGTTCTGGGTCAACATGCTGATTGGCGTCGTCTTCGCCATTCTATGCTGTGCGCTCGCGCCGGCGCTCGTCCGCTTCTATGACGAACCCAGGCTCTTTTGGCTCACCATCCTTCTGGCGCCGGGCTTCCTGCTCAGCGCCGCCAGCGTCCAGCATCTGGCGATCCTTCAGCGCGACATGCGCTATGCGACGCTGACGCTGGTCGAATCCGCTGGGCAATTGCTCGGTCTGGTCACCGGCGTCACGCTCGCGCTGGCCGGGTTTCGCTATTGGGCGCTGGTCGGTGCCACCTTCGCCGCCCAGTTCGGGGTCACGACGGGTCTCTGGATAACGACCCGCTGGCTTCCCGAGCGCCCCGGCCGCATCAGCACCATCCTTCCGCTGCTCCGGGTGGGCGGTACGATCACGCTCAACACCCTCGTCACCTATGTCGGGTACAATCTGGAGAAGATTCTGCTTGGCCGCTTCTGGGGGGCGGAAGCGCTCGGCAATTACGGCCGCGCCTATCAACTGATCTCGGTTCCGATCGACAATTTGAACAGCGCGTTTGGCGGGGTCGCTTTCTCGGCCCTGGCAAGATTGCAGGACGATCCCGTCCGGCTGCGGCACTATTTCATCCATGGCTATTCGCTGGTTATCTCAATGACGGTGCCGCTGACGCTGTTTCTCGGCTTTTTCGCCGACCAGATCTTTCTGGTCCTGTTCGGGCCGAAATGGCTGGAGGCGGCCGCGATCTTCCGACTGATGACGCCGACCGTCCTGATCTTCAGCCTCATCAACCCGTTCGGCTGGCTGCTGTTCGCCACCGGCCGACAGAGGCGCTGCCTGCATACGGCGCTGGTGATCGCGCCGCTGGTGATCGTCGCCTGCGTCCTCGGCCTGCCCTATGGCCCCCGGGGCGTGGCGGCCGCCTACTCGATGGCGATGGCGACATGGTTCGTTCCACACATGATCTGGTGCGTGCACGGGACGCCGGTCAGCGTGCGCGACCTGCTGCCGTCGATCGGCAGGCCAGCTCTAGCCAGCCTCGTCGCCGGCACGCTGGGGATCGTCGTCGACCGCTATACGATGGCCGGCAAGTCGCCGCTGGTCGAACTCGTATTCGGCGGCGGCTTCATGCTCGCCGTCTACGGCATCATGATCCTGCTGGTGCTGGGGCAGGGAGGGTTTTACCGCGACCTGTTCCGCGACCTGCGCAAGGTTACCGTTCCCTCCTGATCCAGGCACCGCTCGCCCGACCTTGGCGATCTCGGTCGACGGTCTATCCTGGGAGGATGCCGCGCGCGCCTGCGTAGCCGTTGCCGCACGCAGACAGGCCCTGGTTCAGGTCGATGACAACCCGCGCGATCTCGGAGAGACGCGCCTTCGAGGAAGGGCTGCGCGATCCGGAATGAGTAAACCGCTCTAGATCGCCCGCATCGTCGCGGATCCGTCGAGCCAGGCGCGATAGCTGGATTCGATGCCTTCCAGCAGACCGATGGAGGGGCGCCAGCCCAGCGAGTTTAGCCGGCTGCTGTCCATCAGCTTGCGCGGCGTACCATCCGGCCTGTCGAGATCGGTGAGGATCGTGCCGGAGTAGCCGGTGATGTCGGCGACCAGGGTCGCAAGGTCATGGATCGAGATTTCCTGGCCCGAGCCGACATTGATGGGCTCCGGCGCTTCATAGCGCCTGAGCAACAGGACGCAGGCATCCGCGAGATCGTCGACATGCAGGAACTCGCGCATTGGCAACCCCGTGCCCCAGATCGTCACGCTCGGTGATCCGTCCAGCTTGGCCAGATGGAACCGGCGGATCAGCGCGGCGAGGACATGCGCACTGTCGGGATCGTAATTGTCGTTCGGACCGTACAGATTGGGCGGTACGGCCGTGATGAACCGGCACCCATACTCGCGGTGATAGCTCTCGGCGAGTTTCAGCCCGGCGATCTTGGCGACGGCATAGGGTTCGTTGGTCGGCTCGAGCGGCCCGGAAAGCAGCGCCGTCTCGCGCATGGGCTGGATCGCTTCGCGCGGGTACATGCAACTGGAGCCGAGATACAGCAGCTTCGCGACGCCTGCCCGTCGCGCGCCCTCGATGATGTGGGTGGCGATGGCAAGGTTGTCATAGATGAACGGCGCCGGATGGGTCGCATTGGCGACGATACCGCCAACCCGCGCCGCCGCGATGACGATCGCATCGGGCGCGTTGGCGTCAATCCAGGCTTCGGTCGCGGATTGGCGTCGGAGATCGAGTTCGCCGCTCGTGACCGTCAGGATCTCGCAGGGTTCGCGCCGCAGCCGGCGAAGCAGCGCCGACCCGACCATGCCGCGATGGCCCGCTACCCAGATTCGCTTGCCGGCGAGGTCGAAGGAATCCGGTTCATGCGTAGCGGTCATTGCGGCCAACCTCGCGCAACACGGCCTGGAGGTCCGATTGGACCATGTCGGCGATCAACTCCTCGAACGATGCCGTATGGGTCCAGCCCAGTTGCTGCCGTGCCTTGGCGGGGTCGCCGAGCAGCAGGTCGACCTCGGTCGGACGAAAATAGCGCGGATCGATTTCGATCAGCGTCGCGCCGTTGCTGGCGTCGCGACCCTTCTCCGCCACGCCTTCGCCGCTCCAGTCGATCGCGCGGCCGATCTCGCCGAATGCCCGCTCGGCGAATTCGCGTACCGTGTGGGTTTCGCCGGTCGCCAGCACGAAGTCGTCGGCCTCGGGTTGCTGGACGATGCGCCACATGCCGTCGACATAGTCGCGCGCGTGGCCCCAGTCGCGCCGCGCATCCAGATTTCCGAGATGGATCGTCTTTTGCAGACCATGCGCGATCGCGGCGACCCCGCGCGTGATCTTGCGGGTAACGAAGGTCTCGCCGCGCAGCGGACTCTCGTGATTGAACAGGATGCCGTTCGACGCGTGAATGCCATAGGCCTCGCGGTAGTTCACCGTGATCCAGTAGGCATAGAGCTTGGCAGCGGCATAGGGGCTGCGCGGCGCGAAGGGAGTGGTTTCACGCTGCGGCGCCGTCCGGCTGCCGCCAAACAGCTCCGATGTCGATGCCTGGTAGAACCGGCAGCGCCCGGCGATGCCGGCAATCCGCATGGCCTCGAGAAGGCGAAGCGTGCCGAGCGCGTCGGCGTTGGCGGTGTATTCCGGAGTCTCGAACGAAACCTGGACGTGGCTCTGCGCGCCGAGATTGTAGATTTCGTCCGGCTCGATCTCGTGGATGATCCGGCAGAGGTTCGTCGCGTCGGTCAATTCGCCGAAATGCAGATGAAGCCGGACAGGCTCCGGACCATGTGGGTCCTGATAAAGGTGATCGATCCGCTGGGTGTTGAAGGACGAGGAGCGGCGCTTGATGCCATGCACCTCATAGCCCTTGCCGAGAAGGAGCTCGGCCAGATAGGCCCCGTCCTGTCCGGTCACGCCGACGATCAGAGCTTTCTTCGCGCCCATGTCCTGCTCCGTTCGTTTCCTGCAGGAACTATACGAAACACGGTAGCCGCCGCCGCCTGACCATCGGGACAGGACGAAGTCCCGATCCCTGACCAATCGACGCGAGTCAGACGAGACGGGCAGGGCGGACTACGTCATCCGGACAGGCACCTCGCCCGGACGAGCCGGCGTCGACGCCTTCTCCTGCCTTGTCGCAAGGCCGGTCGTGGGAAACGCTGGCGGACCCTGGCGCTGGAGACATGGATGCGATGCGCGTCGTGCTGGTCAATCGCTACTTCCACCCCGATGAATCGGCAACCAGCCGTATGGTCTCCAGCCTGGCGTTCGGCCTGGCCAAGGCCGGCGTTCCCGTCCAGATCGTCACCAGCCGATACCGGCACCAGGATCCGGCAGCCGCTCTGCCGGCCGCCGAGACCATCGGCGGCGTCACGATCCATCGCATCGGCACGTCGGGTTTTGGCCGTGCGCGGCTGGCGGGTCGCGCGGCGGATTATGCGAGCTTTCACGCCAGAGCCGCGCTCTGGTGCCTCATGCATGTCCGACAGAACGACATCGTCATTGCCTGTACCGACCCGCCGCTGCTGTCCGTTTCCGTCGCCGCGCCAACCGCGCTGCGGCGTGGGCGGCTGGTGAACTGGCTGCACGATGTCTTTCCGGAGGTCGCGATCGAACTTGGCTTGCTCGCGCGAACGGGGCGTCTCGCCCGCTTGAGCCTGGCCATGCGGGACTGGTCGCTCAGACGCGCCATTCGCAACGTCGTGCCGACTGCGGCGATGGCTGGCGTCCTGCGCGACCGCGGGATCGCCGGGGACGCCGTGGCGCTCATTCCCTACTGGTCGGAGGAAGACGAGATCCGGCCCATAGCGCCGGTCGACAATGGTCTGCGCCGCGAATGGGGTTTCGGCAATGCGGCCGATTTTGTGATCGGCTATTCCGGCAATTTCGGCCGCGCGCATGAGTTCGCCACCGTGCTCGAGGCGGCCGAACATCTGCGGGACGATCCGCATATCCGCTTCCTGCTTGTCGGCGGAGGCCATGGTCGCAGACAGGTCGAGGAGCACGTCCAGCGTCGCGGTCTCGCCAATGTCCGCCTGCAGTCGCTGCAACCGCGTGAAAGGCTGGCGGAGAGCCTGTCGGTCGCCGACGTGCATCTAATCTCCCTGCGGCCATCGCTCGAACCCTATGTCGTGCCGAGCAAGCTCTACGGCATCATGGCCGTGGCGCGGCCCGTGCTCTTTGTCGGGGCTGGCGACGGAGAGGTCGCGACCGTGCTGCGGTCGCATGGGATCGGCCATACCGTCGCGATCGGCGAGAGCAGGGCGTTGGCAGCCAAAATTCTGGAGATGCAGCGCGATCGCACGGCGTGCGAGGCGATGGGGCGACGTGCACGGCAAGTCTTCGAAAGGGACCACCTGCGGTCGCGGGCCGTGTCGGCGTGGCTTTCGCTGCTGAAGGCGATCGCGGTCGCTGACGCGACGACGCACGGTGCGTCCGGGGTTCCCTACTCGGCGGGTTCGGACGATATCAGCAGCGCCTGAGCGGTCCCTCTCCGCCGCTGCGAGCAGTTCCAGACCAGTGCGCAGTGGCTCAGCGCGGGAACCGCCAGGCCGGCCACCATCAAGACGGGGGGCACCTGTAGCGCCCATCCCGCCACCCCGACCGTTGCGAGGACCATGGCGGCACCAACCAGAACCACGGTCGTCCGCGCCGGCGACAGGCCGGCATCGAGCAGCAGATGATGCAGGTGCTCGCGATCGGCCGCCATCGGGCTGCGACCGGCAAGCGGCCGACGGATCATGAGGCTGGCCGTGTCGATCACCGGAATGGCGACCAGCCAGAGCAGGGAAGGGAACCGTTCTAGACTGCCTTCCACGGTAGCGGTATGCGACGAGAGCTCGACGATGATCGCGGCGATGGCACATCCCAGCATCATGCTGCCGGCATCTCCCATGAAGGCGATGGCACGCCGCAGGCCGGGCCGGCGGAGGTTGAAGACCAGGAATCCCAGTACCACGGCCATAAGGAGCAGGCTGTCATCGACGAGGCTCGCCTGACCGGCCAGCCTGCCCGACGCGGCCAGGCCGATCAGCGTAACGGCCGCCAGGCCCCCTGCGAGGCCGTCGAGCCCGTCGATCATGTTGAAGGCGTTGATCAGGCCGACGATGAACAGCAGCGTGACGACGAGCGCGATCACGTCACGTCCCGGCATGGCGACGGGAAGGTGGAGCAAACCGCCGCTGGCATAGGTATCCCGGCCGAGGCCGAGGAGAAGGCAGGCCGCGACCACCTGGAGGGCGAGTTTCGTCAGAGGCCCCATTCCCCAGCGGTCGTCAACGACGCCGATTGCCACCAGCATGCCCAGCGTCACGGCCAGCGGCAAGGTGCTGTGCTCGAGGCTGCCGCCGGCCGTCAACGCGGCCCGGCCCGGCGGCTGCAGGCCATGGCGGATGGCCAATGCGACGAGCAGAGCGACAAACATCGCGAGGCCGCCGCAGACCGGGACATTTCCGTGATGGACTTTTCGCGCGGTGGGAGCGTCGACTAGGCCAAGGCGCGGCGCCATTGCGCGCAGCATGGCGACGAATGCGATACAGAACAGGAATGCGGACGCAAGCGGGATGCCGCCGATCGACATGAGCCGGCTCCTCCATCGGGATGCTGCGCGGAACGAGGCAGGCCGCGAGTTGATGTCGAGGGACGATCTCTCCACGGCAGAAGCACGATAGGCGCGGCGTTTCCGATGGCCGATTCAGCCCTCTTGCCCAGAATTACAACCAAGGGGTGTAGGAACTAGGATCTTCTACGTCCTTCGCACAGGGCCTGTTGCAAGGAGGGGCTGGCGAAGATCGGGAAGGGATTGCAGATTGGCGTCGAGCGGACGAGGCGCGTTCAAGGATGCCTTGCCGCCTGGGCAATATTGCCGCCATGGGAGAGAAGCATGCCGTTCGTCAACATCCGCCTCGTCAAGGAAGTCATCGCCAGCGACCCCGAGGGAAAGAAGGCGGCGATCGCAGCCAAGGTGACCGAAGCGATCACGGAAGCAACCGGCCTGGCCGATAGCGATGTCTGGATCGTGTTCGAGGAGGTGCTTGCACGGGACTGGTTTATCGGCCCAACCGATGTCGCGACCCTGCGGAAACTCTGATTCAATACGGGCATGGCGACGAGTTCGACGCAGGACTGGCCGCCATTCGCTCGTGCAGCCGCGCTCACGCAAAAGGCTTACGGCTCGATCTTCGAGCCGTCGGCGTTGCGCTTCCCTTCCGCCTTCTCGCGCGCGATGCGCTCCCGCCGCTCGGCGCGCCGGGCAGCGATTTCTTCCGGCGTGCTGATTTTCAGGGGTGGCAGTCCGGCGGCGGCTTCGGCGATGGCCGGATCGATGCCTTCGGCGAGGAGAGCAGCCCGGAGTTCGTCAGCGCGTGGCAAGGCAGGATCCTCATGCTGCGCGCCGGACCATCGACGCGATGGCTCGACGGCGCTCCTCCGGCGGCGTGCGATCCGTCGGAACCCTCCGGATCGGACGTTTAGGCGTGCCCCCCAACAGGGTCAAGGGCACCTCGAGCGATAGCCTTGGACGAGGCCGGATTGCACCGGGCCCGTACGGGCCAGCCTGGCAATGCCGCTATCGGCTTGGCAGGCTCGCGCGGGCCGCGGCCCCGCGCGAGGGCAATGCGCGCCCGGGGCCGGATGACAAAAATCATCCGATTCCCCTCCCGACCGGGCGCTGACTTGTTTCCCTAGCGGGACCGACTTGGTATGAGTGCGACGTTCAGTCCGAGCTCTGGCGCACTAAAAAACCGTATGCCTGCCAATTCCTTACCCGAATTTACCATTGGTTGTGTTAGTGTCGTCATACCTGCTCACAATGCAGCGAAGACGATCACCCAAACGATTGCCTCGCTCCTCAGTGAACGATCCGCCATTCTCGAATGCATCGTTGTCGATGATGGGTCGATTGACGAGACCGCGGCGGTCGTTCGGGCTTGCGCCGTCGAGTTTGGCTTCCCCGTCCGGCTGCTGTCCGTTCGCTGCCTCGATCCAGGCGCCGCGCGCAACCATGGTCTTTCCCACGCCTCGGGGAAATGGGTCTATTTCCTGGATGCGGACGACCTCCATGAAGCGGGCGGTCTCCGCGATCTGGTGACGACCGGCGAGGGGCCTCTGGCACCTGAACTCGTGCTTGGTTCCTATTTCATCCAGCGGGAAGGCCGGGCCCGAGACCGCTTCGGCCACCGGCACGAGTGGCTGTCGCCGGAACGGTATCTGGCGGATCGCGCCGTCGTCATCGTCATGGGCAGCAGTCTCATCCGGCGAGACGCGCTGGACACCCGGCGCTTTCCCGATTCTCTGGCCTATGACGAGGATACGCTGTTCTGGACAACCCTTCTGGCGAGTTGCCGGACGGCCATCATTGACGTTGCGGTAATGACCTATAACGTGAGCTTGCAGCGATCGGATGATCGGCTCGTTCATGAATCGCGAAGCCGCTTCGAGCGATGGCGCGAAAGTCTGCTCGCCCTCGAGAGTCTTGGGATCTCTCGCGCGGCGTTGCGGCGCCGAGAGGCCTTTATGGCGATCCGGGTGGCGCGGATTCATATGCGGCGCGGCGAACTGGTGGAGGCGGCGCATTTTCTGTCGGTTGCAAGGACGACTCCGAAGACGCTGGCCGATGCCTATCGCTGGCTGCGGTTCCGGCTGAAGCTCGCGCTGCTGCGGCGATCCGGCGGCAGCGTCCCAACATGATGCGGTGTCTGTTTCTCACCGCCCATCCGGCCTTCCCGGCCGTGACGGGCGCGGACCTGCGCAACTGGCAGAATGCCTCCGCCGCGGCGCAGGTCAGCGAGGCCCGGCTCGTCTCCGTGATCGCTGGCCCCGAGGGGGTTACCAGCGTTGCGAGGCTGACCACGAGCCATCTCGGAAGCGACGCAGAGGCGTTGTACCGCCTGCCGCCAGGAAGTGCGTCCATCGATCTCGTCATCGATCCCAGCAGAATCGAGGCTCTGGAGCGCGTCGTCCGGGAGTTCCGGCCCGACCTTGTCGTGATCGAGCATCTGGGCCTGCACCCGTTCCTGCCGATGCTGCGGCAGTGCGGGGCGCGGCTGGTTCTCGACATGCACAATGTCGAATCCGATCTCGCCGGCCAAATAAGCCAGAAGCGCGATTGGTTCGGCGCAAGGCGGCGCCGCGAACAGCGGACGGTCGCCGCGCTCGAAGCGCAGGTCCTGGCCGAGGTCGATGCGGTCTGGGTCTGCTCCGAAGAAGATGCGGCCCGGCTGGCGAAGCGGGGACTTGGCCCCGTCTCCGTCGTTCCGAACGGGTTGCCGCGGGCCGGCGTCGCGCCGCGTTCCTTGCCTCTGCAGCCGGATGCCGACGGACCGGAACTGCTCTTCATCGGCCATCTCGGCTACACCCCGAACGTCGTGGCCTGTAGGTCGCTGGCCCGCCGGATCTTGCCGAGGCTGAGGCGCAGCTTGGGCCAGGCGCGCGTCACGCTGGCCGGACGGGACCCCGCCCGCAAGGTCCGGCGCCTGGCGCGCGCTGATGTGCGGGTCGTCGCCAATCCCGATGATCTGGCCCCCCTGCTGCGGGGCGCTCATATGGCAATCGTGCCGTTGCGGAGCGGCGGCGGTACACGATTCAAGATCATCGAGGCGATGGCGTGGGGCATTCCCGTTGTCGCGACACCCTTGGCGGCCGAGGGCCTCGGCCTGCGCGACGGCCATGACATTCTGCTTGCCGAAAGCGACGACGGACTGGCCAGTCTCATCACCGCCCTCTGGCAGGATCCGGCCCGCCGTGCGGCCCTTCGGACCCAGGCTCACGCCACGGCATGGGAACGCTTTGGACCAGAACGGATCGATCAAGCGGTCCTCGACGCGATGAAAGCCGTGCCCGCGCGATGATACCCACGATCATCCACCAGACGTGGCGCGATCGAAACATCCCGCCATCCCTGCAAGGCTACGTCGCCAGCTGGCCGCGATTGCATCCCGGTTGGGAGATAAGGCTCTGGACGGATGACGATCTGGCCTTGCTGGTGCGGCAGGAATATCCGCATCTGGCGGAGCAGTATTTCGGATACCCGCGCGCCATCCAGCGCGCCGATCTCGGCCGCTATCTCGTCCTGCACCATCAAGGCGGCGTCTATGCGGATCTCGATGCGGAGGCGCTGCGATCCTTCGACGTCCTGCTGCAGCAGGACCGGCCGCTCTTTGCCGAGGAGCCGCGCAGCCATCTGGCGGAGAAGCCGGCGATCGTGCGCGGCCTGACGGCACGGATCGTCTCGAACGCAGTCATGGTCTCGCCTGCCCGTCATCCCTTCTGGGATGTGGCGATCGATCTCGCGGTGCTGTGCCGGCATGCGCTCGATCCGCTCGACGCGACTGGCCCGTTCCTGCTGACCGGCGCCGTCGACGCGACCAGCGTCCGCATCCGGCCGGATGTCATACCGGGCTACATGTTTTCGCCGAAGGATAAATATGGCCGCCCCTGCGCCGATCGGAACGATGCGGTGCCGGCGCTGGCGCAGCATCACTGGTGTCACAGCTGGATCCCCGAGGAACAGCCGCTCTCGCGCAGCGTCCGGATCAAGACCGCCCTGCGCAAGGTGCGATTGCGATGGCGCGAGCGCGGGACGGAGAGCCCGGCCCTGCGGGAGGATGCCGTCGATCGCGTTGCGTTGGCCCGGCATGCGCCGGCCAATGGCTCTGTCCTGATCGCCATTCCCGTGCGGGATGCGGCCAGCACGCTCGATGCGCTGTTCGCGCGGATCCTTGCGCTCGATTTCCCGCCCGAGAGATTGGCCATCGCCTTTCTGGTCGGCAATTCGAGCGACGACAGCCTTGCTCTGATCCAGGCTTTCCTGGAGCGCCATCGCAGCCGCTTTTCCCGCACGACGCTGCTGGAGCACGATTTCCCCATGAGCGGGCAGGGGCCGCGTTGGAGCCTCTCTCTTCAGCGGAAGCGTCGCAGCCGTATCGCCAGGGCCCGCAACCTGCTGCTTCGCGAGGGGCTGCTGGCCGAAGATTGGGTGCTGTGGATCGACGCCGATATCATCGACTTCCCAAAGGATGTCCTGAAGCGGATGCTGGCCGAGCGGGCCCGCGTCGTGCATCCGGATTCCGTGCGCGAGAAGGATGGCCGGAGCTTTGATCAGAATGCGTGGATCTCGGTCCGCGAGCCGGAAGATCACCAGTGGATCAAGCACGTGCATGACGGACTCTACCAACCGCCCGCGCATCATCTTCGGCTCTACATGCATGACCTGCGCTATCTGCCGCGGGTCCGCTTGGATTCAGTCGGCGGCACGATGCTTCTGGTCGATGCCAACATCCATCGTGCGGGCATCGTCTTTCCCGATACGCCATATCGCCGCCTGATCGAGACGGAAGCGTTCGCGGCGCTCGCCCGCCACCACGGCGTCGAGCTGGTCGGCCTCCCGCAGCTGCAGACCCGTCACGCCGATCACTGAGGCATTGAAGGACGCGGTGACCCGACGGTCCCGCGTCGAACGAGCGCGTCATAGGCGTTTGGATGAATGTCTTCATCCCAGCTTTCGACAAGCGGGCGATGACTTCGAAGAGTGCGGCAGTCCATTTTGTCTCAATTGAACTTCTCTTCGCCATTTTCGTTGTTGAAGGAAGTTT
Organism: Kaistia defluvii; assembly: GCF_026343955.1. Taxonomy (GTDB): domain Bacteria; phylum Pseudomonadota; class Alphaproteobacteria; order Rhizobiales; family Kaistiaceae; genus Kaistia; species Kaistia defluvii. The sequence goes on along the minus strand of NZ_JAPKNI010000005.1, from coordinate 3,354 downwards.
CAAATTCTTCAAGCGCGGGACATCACCGGATTTGACTATCGAAATCGTCAGTTGCGACGCGGAACCGATTCACATTCCGGGTTCAATTCAGCCTCAGGGCTTCATGCTGATCGCGGATGTTGCGTCGAAATTGATCGTGGGTTACGCCGCGCGAGGGGAGGACCGCGTCGACAGCAGCGTTGTCGGCCTTTCCCTGGATGCCGTGATCGATGTCGGGACAGACGTCTCATCGGGCCCTTTTCCCGCCACCGGCGCCAAGGTCATTGGCGATGTTTCCTTCGCGGGGACCCTGATGGATGCTGTCGCCTTTCGCAGCGGCGAGCATCTCGTGGTCGAGGTGACCGACAAGGGCACCCGCCAGAGCCTGGACGCATCGTTCCTCGCCGAACTGCAATCGGTGGGGGGCGCGCTAGAGCGGTCCTCGTCGCTCAACGAGTTGTGTCAGCAGGCGGCGCGGGCGTTTCAGGGGCTCACGGGCTACAGCCGCGTGATGGTCTATCGCTTCATCGATGATGATGCGGGGGTCGTGGTCGGCGAGAGCCTCTCCGGTCCTTCCTCGAGCTTCATGAACCACCATTTTCCTGCTTCGGACATTCCGCGACAGGCGAGGGCCCTTTACGTTCGCAACCCCGTCCGTGTCATCGCGGATGTGAACTACACCCCCGTCCCGATCGTCGGCATAGATCCGGGCCTCGCCACGATCGACCTCAGCGACTCCACGCTGCGCAGCGTCTCGCCGATCCATATCCAGTATCTCAAGAATATGGGGGTCGCGGCTTCCGCCTCTATGTCGATCGTGATGGATGGCGTGCTGTGGGGGCTCGTCGCCTGCCATCATCATGAGCCCCGCTCTCTGACGCTTACGACCCGGCTGGCCTGCCAGGCTCTGGCAGCCGGCCTGTCGCGCCAGATCAAGGCACGCGAGGAGAATGAACTCTATCGCGAGCGCATCCGACTGCGTTCCCAGGAGGACGTCATTCTCGCCGAGCTCGGAAGCGAGGATGGACTGTCTGACTTCCTCGATCGATCCGGAGCCCAACTGGCGAGGCTGCTGCAGGCCGACGGTTTCGCCGCGCTGTGCGGCTCAAGCCTGTTCGTTCACGGTGAGTGCCCCGATCCGCTCGATGTGCACGACGTCGCCAAGGTGGCGCTCAGCCGCGGCGTTCCCGGTCCGTGGGTCACCAATGAACTGAGCCGGGAGTTGCCCTCCGCCGGCAACCATCGTGAACTGGCGAGCGGACTCCTGGCCTCGGTCATGTCTTCGGAGGAGCCCATCGTGCTGATGTGGTTCCGCGCCGAGCAGCTTCAGACCGTGAAATGGGCAGGCAATCCGCACGCGAACGTGGCTCTGACGCCAGGCGCGACTCTGATGCCCCGCGCGTCTTTCGAGGCTTGGGCGGAAAGCGTGCGCGGGCGCTCTCGAGAGTGGAGCCTGGCCGAAGTCGAATCCTGCGCCCGTATCGTTCGCCAGTTGCTCGAGACCCGCAACAACCAGCGGGTGCGGCGCCTGAACCGTGAACTGACGGCTACCTTGCGCGAGAATGAGAGCCTGCTGTCGCAGAAGGACTTCCTGTTGCAGGAGGTCAACCATCGGGTTCAGAACAGCTTGTCCCTCGTGTCGAGCTTCCTTCGAATGCAGCGGCGCGGCGCCAGCGCCGACGTCAAGACGCAGCTCGAGGAAGCGGAGCGCCGGCTGACCGCGGTAAGCCTCGTCTATCGGCGGCTTTACCAGGCGGACAGCATCTCGATCATCGACCTTTCGCGCTATCTGGGCGAGCTATGTACCGAGATCCTGACGGCGATGGACAAGACGTGGGCCAGTCACATTACACTCGACCTCGCGCCGGTGCTGGTGACCACCGATCGCGCGATCAGCATCGGCCTGATCGTCAATGAACTCATCACCAACGTGACCAAGTATGCCTATCGCGGCGCACCGGGGCCGCTGACGGTCACGATCGAGCAACACCGCGACATGCTGCGGGTCGTCGTCTCGGATCACGGCGAAGGGAAGGGCCCTGTCACCAAGGGAACGGGATTTGGATCCCGCATGCTGGGTGCGCTGATCGATCAGCTACAGGGTCGCATCACCTATGTCGACAATGCACCGGGTTTGCGTGCCGTCGTGTCGATGCCGGTTATTGCGCCCGGTACAGCCAAGCCGTGACGTGACCGCGTGCGGTTGGTTGTGGGCGAAGCGCGAGCGCCATCGCCTTCTTCGATCGGGACGCCAAAAGACGAAGCCCTGCCAAGGGCAGGGCTTCGCAGGCAGATCCGGGCAATCGCCGGTTATTGGATCGACGTGCAGAAAGACTTGACGGCAGCCGAGTAGCGCAGCGGCTCCGCCGTGACGTTCTGGTTGCAGGTGTTCTTGGCGGCCTGCAACTGCTCCGGCGTCAGATTGGCAGCGCCCATGGTGATGTCATAGCCGAAGACATCCTCGTCCTTGATCTGGACCTGGGAATCGGTGCCGCTCGTCTGGGCGCCCGGATTGGAACTGGCGGCCGGTGCGGTCGGCGTGGTCGGTGCACTTGGAGCATCTTGCGCGAAAGCCGGCGACGCAGCGAGAATAGCCACCGCGCTGGCGGCAAGAATATGCTTGAAGCTGTTCATTTCTTCCTCCGGTTCAATATAGACACAGATTATCGCTTAGATAAACCTGTCGGCTTGAACTGCCGATCAGGCTGATTGCTCTGCTAGACATATCGAATAAACAACTTCACTCTGGGCGATTGGTTCCGCATCTTCCGCCTGCATTTCCTGGCCGTTTTTTCTGGCGATCCTGCCGGCGCGATCGGGTTTGGGGCATGACTGTCATGGGCGCCGGTTCGATCGAGGGCCCGCCTCGCTTCCTGGCGCGACGGTGGGAGGGATAGGCAGTTATGAGCGGGCGGGACCGAGTGCGGGCGTTTTGCGTCCTCCAATTTGCGAGGGCGATCGCTTGTGCGCCGGAAGGCGAGGTGCACTCCTCGTGGATGGAGGAAAGCCGGACCGCCCCCGATGCCGCAGGAAGGCGCCGCGTGACAGGCACGGTGCGTTTACCGGCGTAGTTTCTCCCCCACTTCCGTAAGGCAACCCGACCGACTCTGGGCGGCCGGCGGCGACTTCGTAGAGCGCCGGCGTGTGGGTCCTCGTCTCACTGACGACGGCCAGGTCGCGGGTTCCGCGACCTGGTTGCTATAGGCGGCCACCGGAAAAACTGGCGTTCAGATGGGGCGCGCTCAGGGACTTGAATGGCGGGCCGAAGCCGACCAAGACAATCCCTATGTCTACGCTATGGCGCTCTAGGCTCCGTACTCAATCAGCGGTTTGCGGATTCACTCGAATGTGATTCCCTTGGCCTCTGCGGAGGTG
>NZ_JAPKNI010000004.1 GCF_026343955.1 Kaistia defluvii | reverse complement strand
GGGGTGAGGGACTTGCTGCCCCTCAATTCGGCAGCGCGAATGCCACGATTTCGTCGGATACCCTGGGCGTCAGGATCGAATTGCCGCCCACGGTGAAGACGACATATTGCTTGCCCTTGTAGTCGTAGACCGCCGGCATCGCGACGGCGGGGGCTTCGACCAGCGACTTCCAGAGAACCTCGCCCGTCTTCAGGTCGATGGCGCGGACGCGGGAATCCATCGAGGCGCCGATGAAGATCACGCCGGTCGCCGTGACCACGGGCGCGCCGATGGTGATCGTCCCCCAGGATTCCGGCATGTAGAAGCCCCATTTCTGGATCTGGCCGAACGGCTTGTTCCAGAGCTGCGCGCCGGTCTTGAGGTCATACGCGGCCATCGTGCCATAGGGCGGCTTCCAGCAGGGCATGCCGATCGGGTTCAGGAAGGTGTTGAGGTTCATGCCATAGGGGCCGCCGGTCTGCGGGAACAGGCCACCGGTCTCCGAGCCGCCGCTGACGGCCTTGTCGTAATCGGCGCGGGTCAGCAGCTGGTAGGTCTGCACCGCGCTGGAGGAATTGACGACGAAGGTCTGCGAGCGCGGATCGAGCGCGCCGCCGCCCCATTCCGTACCGCCGATCGTGCCGGGATAGACTAGCGATCCCTGCAGGCTGGGCGGCGTGAAGCGGCCCTCGTCGACCAGCGATTTCGCCGTGCGGCTGCAATAGCCGAAGCTGGCCCAGTCGGCGAGGTCGTAGACGCCCGGCCACTTGTCCGGCACCACCGGCTTCGGCAGGTCGACGAAGGGCTGGGTCGGCGCGGAATGCTCGCCCGGCACGGTCGATTTCGGCACCGGCCGCTCTTCCATCGGATAGATCGGCTCGCCGGTCGTGCGGTCGAGGACGTAGAGAAAGCCCTGCTTCGAGGTCTGGATCAGGGCGGGGATCGTCTTGCCGTCCTTCTCGAGGTCGAACAGCGTCGGCGCGGCATTGGTGTCGAGGTCCCAGATGTCGTGATGGACGAGCTGCCGGCTCCACAGCATCTTGCCGGTCGGGATATCGAGCGCCGTCACAGAGGTGATGACCTCGAGTCCTTCGGGAATATCGCCGCCATAGAAATTGGGGCTGGGCGAGGAGACGGGGATGTAGAGGATCTGGCGTTCCGGATCGACCGACATCGAGGCCCAGACATTGGCCGTGCCGGTCTTGTTGATGACCTCCGGCGGCAGCGAGTGGAACTCCCAGCGCAGGGCGCCGGTGCGCGCGTCGAGCGCGAAGATCGTGCCGGGGCTGTCGACGGTCTGGTCCCAGTCCTTGCCGGCCCAGCCGAGCAGCAGATAGTCCTTGAACACGGTTGGCGGCTGCAGCAGCGACAGCGGCCATTTCGCGTTGGTGGTGTTGAACGCGTTGACGTCGAGCACGCCCGCCTTGCCGAAATCGGCGCAGGGCTTGCCGGTATCGGCGTCGACCGCATGCAGCTTGGCGTCCATCGTGCCGATGTAGACGCGCTTGTCGCAGGCATGGCCCGCGACCGGCGCATCGGCCTGCCAGTAGGCGACGCCGCGGTTCTTCAGGTCGGGCTGCGTCAGCGCCTTCAGTTCGCCCTTGCTGTCATAGGTCCACTTGACCTTGCCGGTATCCGGCTCGAGCGCGAAGATCCGGTAGAAGGGCGTGCCGAGATAGACGGTGTCGTTGACGAAGAGCGGCGTCGCCGACCAGACCGAGGGCGGCGTCGTGCCCGAACCGTCCGACATGTCGCCGGTATGAACCTTCCACGCGACTTTCAGATTCTTGACGTTCTCCGGCGTGATCTGCGTCAGCGGCGAGAATTTTCGCGCCTGCAGATCGCCGTTGAAGGTCGACCAGTTCTTGGCGGTGTCGTTGAGCGGGGCGGGGTTGGCGGCGTCCTGGGCGTGGGCGACGGTGGAAAGTCCGGCCGTGCTTGCGATGGCGAACAGGCAGGACAAGGCGAGGCGAGGCAGACGAGCTTCAGTCCGAGGCATGATCGGCGCTTTCGTCAGGAGGTGGGAATTGCTTTCAGGTCGCGTGCCGGCCCGAACATATGCAGCAGCCAGCCGATCAGGGCGGCGACCATGAGCCAGAGCAGGGCCTGGCTTTCGAGCAGATAGGCGGCGAAGCCGGTGCCGAAGATGTCGACGAGGCAGCCGATGACGAGAAAGCCGCGCAGGAAACCGCCGAGCCGGGACGCGCGCGCCAGGATCAGCGCCGCGACCAGCAGGATCGCGGTGGAGGCGATGACGAGGAGGGTGCCGGGCTCACCGGCGATGCCGCTGTCGCGGTTGAAGTAGTTGGCGATCGAGACGGCCAGACCGGCCAGGGCGGCCAGCGCCATAAGCCAGGCGCCGGAGGTGGAGAGGCTAGCGCTGCGTGTGCTCATGCAGTCCCCATGCTTGGAGCGCAAGACACCGCACCGGGACAGCCGGGCCTTACGTCACGCAAACAGTAACCGATAAGTGGCTCGTGCCTAGGCACTTTATGGTTCACATTGCCGAGATCGCCGAACCGCGCCGGGCCCATCGCCCCGGGGCGGATCGGATCCGGTCGTCAAGGAGCGCTCCATGGAATATACCCGTCTCGGTCGCACTGGCCTCGAAGTTTCCCGCCTCTGCCTCGGCTGCATGAGCTATGGCGACCCGGCGCGCGGCAACCATGCCTGGACGCTGCCGGAGGCCGAAAGCCGGCCCTTCATCCGCAAGGCGCTGGAGCTCGGCATCAACTTCTTCGACACGGCGAATGTCTATTCCGACGGCTCCAGCGAGGAGATCGTCGGCCGTGCGCTGAACGATTTCGCCAGGCGCGAGGAAGTCGTGATCGCCACCAAGGTGCATGGCCGCATGCGCCCTGGCCCGAACGGCGCCGGCCTGTCGCGCAAGGCGATCCTGCACGAGATCGATGCGAGCCTGACGCGGCTCGGCACCGATTATGTCGACCTCTACCAGATCCACCGCTTCGACTATGAAACGCCGATCGAGGAGACGATCGAGGCGCTGGACGAGGTCGTGAAGATGGGCAAGGCCCGCTATATCGGCGCCTCGTCGATGTATGCGTGGCAGTTCGCCCAGATGCTGGCCAAGCAGGAGGCGCTCGGCCTCGCCCGCTTCGTCTCGATGCAGGATTACGTCAACCTGCTCTACCGCGAGGAGGAGCGCGAGATGCTGCCGCTCTGCGCGGCGGAGGGGATCGGCGTCATCCCCTGGAGCCCGCTGGCGCGCGGACGGCTGACGCGCGACTGGGACGAGAAGACGGCGCGCGCCGAGACGGACGAATTCGGCAAGGGGCTCTATTCGCGCACGGCCGAGGCCGACAAGCGCGTGGTGGAAGCCGTGGCGCATGTCGCGGCGCAGCGCGGCTTGCCGCGCGCCCAGATCGCGCTCGCCTGGGTGCTGTCGAAATCCGTGATCACGGCGCCGATCGTCGGCGCGACCAAGATGCAGCATCTCGACGACGCGGCGTCGGCGCTGTCGATCCGGCTCGACGAATTCGAGATCGCCGCGCTCGAAGCCGCCTATGTGCCGCACGCGGTGGCGGGCTTCGTCTGAGGGGGAAGGGTCGGAAAGACCCTCACCCCGGCCCTCTCCCGCCAAGGGGGAGGGCCGGGCAAGTGGCCTGCCTCAGCCCGCCCGTGCCGGGCGTCCCGAGCGCTACTTCCCGTCGAACCAGCGCTTCCATTCGGGGGCGGCTTTGGCGTAGGTGCCGCGATGCGTGGTCGGGCCGGTGGAGATCGCCTCGACCTTCGGATTGCCGGCGCCCATCGCCTGCTGGTAGGTCATCGCCATCTTGCCGACGCCCGGCGTGATCGCCTCGTCCGCCTCGCCGTAATAATTGCGCACCGGCGACTGGATCACCCAGCGATAGCCCTGCGCCTCGCGCAGCAGCCGGCCATAGGCCGAACCGGCGAAGAACTGCGGATCGAAATATTCGGCCCGGATCAGCTTGCGCAGGTCGGTCGGGATCTCCGAGGCCTCGAAGGGCTCGCGCTCATAGGCGCGGCGGGCGGCGTCATAATAGTCCGGGTTCAGCACGGAACGCGCGAGGCCCGGCACGCCATAATAGTTTTCATAGGCGAAGGCCGACAGGATCACGATGCTGTTGAGCCAGGCGGCGTCGTTGGGGCGCGGGAAGTTCAGGAACCCGTTCATCAGCGCGAACACGTCGATCGGGGCGCTGGCGGTGGCCGCGCCTTCGACGGCGACGCCGGCGCTTTCAAGCTTTTCGAGGCAGGCCATGGTGACGAAGCCCCCCTGCGACCAGCCGCCGAGGAAGAGCTTGTCGCTGGTGATCCCCATCGTGTCGAGCACGCTGCGGCCCGAGCGGATCATGTCATGGCAGGCCATCTGGTGGCTGCCCTTGACCATGTAGCCTTCCGGCTCCGTCGAATCGCCCATGCCGAAATAGTCGGCGCCCATCACGATGTAGCCCTGGCCGGCGAACTGCGCGAGCATCAGCTGCGTCTCGGGCGACTGGTCGGGAAAGGAGGGGACCTCCTGCCGGCCATAGACGGTGCCGTGCTGGTAGGAAACGATCGGGAAGGACTTGCCGCCGGTATCGGGAATGGCCAGCAGGCCGGTGGCGACGATCGGCCTGTTGCCCTGCTCGGGGACTACGGACGGATAGGTGACGCGGTAGAGCTTCACCGCATTGCGCGCGGGCGTATAGGCGACGTCGATGCCGGCGAATTTCGGGAAGTCGGTGACGAGGATCTGGTTGAGCCGGTCGACGTCCCAGCGTCCGAGCAGCTCGTAGCTGACGCCGGACGGCACCGCGATCGACTGGGTCGTCCCCGGGGCGGTACCGGCCGTGCTCGCGGCGGTTTCCGCCCGCGCCGCGGTCGCCAGAACGGTGGTTGCAAGGAGCGCTCCGCAGAGCGCCAGCGTGCGAATGGCTTTCGTCATGATGCCCTAACTTCCGGAGGTTCGATCCGGCTTCGCGGCTGCCCGGGATTGGCCCCATGCCGCAGCTTCGGCATTAGCGTCGGCGCGTAAAGATTGGGTGTCGAAACCAGGGAAGACTTGCGTCTTTCGGTGCCGATCCTGACGCCGCGAGACGAATACCGGCGCCGCATCCGATCGGCCCAAATTGGGCGCCGCCATCGTTGCGCATGTCCAGGCGGGAGCATCGTGCATCGGGGGCTGTCCCTCTGGAGCCGTCCGACGATCTGTGATCTGTTTCGGCGCAGGCAAGCGCCGGGAGCTCACGGGTGAACCTCAATTCCGTATCGGTTGGAATCGCCTTCGTCGTCGCGGCGATGGCGATCGTCTTTGGCAGCTATTCTCTGGCGCGCCGTCTTCTGCGGGTCGGCGACGGGGGCGACCGCACGACGGACGCCGCGGCCTCCATCGCCGTGCGCATCGCCGCGCTGCATGGGTTGATCCTGGCGCTGGTCTATGCCCAGGAACTCGACGACTACAAAGGCATCCGCAATGTGCTGACGCAGGAGGCGACGGCCGTTTCCGACGTCTATCATGACATCTACCGCTATGGCGGCCCGGTGGTCGGCCCGGTTCAGGTGACGCTGGCCAGCTATCTCGACACGGTGGTCAACGAGGAATGGGACCTTCTGGGGCGTGGCGATGGGCTTTCTGCGCAGGCCTGGATCGACTGGGACAAGGTCTATGGCATCCTGCTCGACCTCAGCCCTTCCACGGATCGCGAGCGATATCTGGCAGGCCGGATGCGCGACCGCATCACCGCGGTAGCCGGCTATCGTCAATTGCGCGAAGCGACGGCGGTGGGGCGCTTCAGCGGGCTGTTCTGGATGCCGGCCCTGATCGGCCTGGCGCTGCTTTCGGTGCCGTTCTACGTGTTCCGGCCCAGCCGCAACAATGTGGTGCTGCTGTCGATCTTCGCGCTCTATTCCGGCGTGATCCTGTTCTTCATCTACGCTTTCGCCAACCCGTTCGCCCAGCCCGGCAAGCTCCAGCCGGCGCCCTTCCAGCATCTGCTGCGCGGCGATATGGGCCAGAGCCTGCCGCCGAAGGGGTAGCCTCTTTCCAGTCTCCGCACGGCGGCCGATTCCAACACCGGTGTCGGAATCGGTGCCAGGGTGGTGGAATACGGCAGGCGGAGGGACGCTACCGCGCCGTCCAGCCGCCATCGACCAGAAGCGTCTGGCCGGTGATCATCGAGGCGGCGTCGGAGGCGAGGAAGACGACGACGCCGGAGACCTCCTTGGGCTGGCCGATCCGGTGCAGCGCGGCGATGCGCTCCAGCACGTCGGCGTGGAATTCGGGATCGGACAGCATCTCGGCCGTGCCGTCGGTGCGGATGAAGGTCGGCGCCACGCAATTGACGCGGACATTGTGCTTGCCCCATTCGACTGCGAAGCACTTGGTCATGTGGCTGACCGCCGCCTTGCTCAGGCAGTAGATCGCCTCGCCGGGGAGGGCGATCGCGCCGGCCTGCGAGCCCATGTTGATGATCGCGCCGGTCTTCCGCTCGATCATGTGGCGGCCGACATATTGCGACAGGAAGAAGGTCGATTTGACGGTCAGGTTGATCGTGAAGTCGAAATCGGCCTCCGGAAAGTCCTCGACCGGCCCGATCGTGCCGCCGCCGGCATTGTTGACCAGGATGTCGATCTGGCCGAGGGCTGCGATCGCCGCATCGACGGCGGAATAGGCCTGCGGTAGGTCGAGCACGTCCATCTGCAGCGGCACGGCGCGGCGGCCCATCGCCTCGATTTCCGCGACCAGCCCGGCATCGGCGTTTTCGTCGCGCAACCCCAGCGCGATGTCGGCGCCGGCGGCGGCCAGCGCCAAAGCGGTGGCGCGCCCGAGGCCGCGCGCGGCGCCGGTGACAAGGGCCGTGCGGCCGGTAAGGTCGAAGCTCGGCAGGTCGCTCATCAGGTTCCCCTCCCAGGGATTCTTGGAATTTCGCGGCAGGATAGTGCAGGCCGGCGCGCTTGTCTGGTGCCGGTTGCGCGAAGCCGGGCTGGCCGGGTGAAGGCGAATGTCGCCATGGATAGGAAAATAGTCCTTGACAGTGGGGCGCTGCTCCGGTAGGGTTCAGGCATAGTCGAAGAGTTGCGTTCAGCGGATGCGGGCGCTCAAAGGCTCTCCCACTTCAGATCCCCTGCCTTTCAAGTCTCGCCGTCATCCCCGGCTTGCCCGGGGATCCATCCGCCGGGTTCTGGGAGGTGCGAACCTCCCGGATGCTCAGTTGCATGGGTCCTCGTCTTCGCGGGAATGACGGCGAGTGGGGGCGGGCACGTCCTGCGCACCCCTGGCCACCACCGCCATCCCCCAATCGAGGCGCATGAAAAAGATGCCGGAACTGAGCCTCGATCAGTGGGCGGCGGTGCGCGTCGCCTATGAGACGTCGGCGCTGCCGCTTCGCGATATCGCGGCCGGGCATGGCGTCAGCCATGTCGCGGTGGCGAAGCGGGCGGACCGGCAGGGTTGGTTGCGGCCGGGCGAGGCGCCGCCGCTGCCGGACGGGGCGGCGGAGGAGAAGCTGGTGGCGCGGCTCTATCGGACATTCGAAAAGCAGGTCGCCGAGCTCGAATTGCGCTTCGCCAATGGCGAGGGCGGCGTCGAGGAGAAGGACGCGCGCACGCTCTCCGTGCTGGCGCGCACCCTCGAGACGCTGGGAAAGCTCCGGGAAGGAACGGACGATGCCGCCGATGCCGCCCCCGTCGACATCGAGGCCCTCCGGGCGCGGCTTCAGGCGCGCCTGGAACAGCTCGATGCGGCGGGGGATGCGGCCATCCCGCCTGCTGGCGGGGTTGCGGCCGGAGGAGATCGAGGCCTTCCAGCATGATTGGGATTTCTGGGCCCGCGACGACCAGTATCCGCCCGATGGCGACTGGCTCACCTGGCTGATGATCGGCGGGCGCGGCGCCGGCAAGACCCGAGCCGGGGCCGAATGGATCCGCGGCCTCGCCGCTGGGCGTCCGGGCTTTGCCTCGTCGCCGGTCGGGCGGATCGCCCTGATCGGCGAGACCTTGGCCGATGTCCGCGACGTGATGATCGAAGGGGTTTCGGGACTGCTTTCCGTGCATCGCCGGCACGAGCGGCCCAACTGGCAGCCATCGCGCCGTCGGCTGGAATGGCCGAATGGCGCGCTGGCGCTGTGCTTTTCGTCGGAAGACCCGGAGAGCCTGCGCGGACCGCAATTCGAGGCGGCCTGGGCCGACGAACTGGGAAAATGGCGCTATCCGGAGGCCTGTTGGGACATGCTGCAATTCGGCCTTCGGCTGGGCGAGATGCCGCGCCAGCTCGTCACCACGACGCCGCGCCCGATCCCGCTGCTGAAGCGGCTGCTTTCCGCCGAGCGGACGGTGATCACCCGCGCCGGCACCTCGGCCAACCTCGCCAATCTGGCGCCAGGCTTTCTGGAGCGCGTCGTCGGGCGCTATCGCGGCACCCGGCTCGGCCGGCAGGAGATCGACGGCGAATGGATCGAGGACCGCGCCGATGCGCTGTGGAGCCGCGACGGGATCGAGCGCCAGCGCGTCGAGCGCGCGCCGGATCTCGTCCGCATCGCGGTCGCGGTCGACCCGCCCGCCTCGCGGCGAAAGGGGGCGGATGCCTGTGGCATCGTCGCCTGCGGCCTGGCCGAGGACGGCACGGCCTATGTGCTCGCCGATCGGAGCCTGGCCGAGGTGAAGCCGGCGGCCTGGGCTTCCGTCGCGGTCGGTCTTTACCGGGCGCTCGATGCGGATCTGCTGGTCGCGGAGGTCAACCAGGGCGGCGACATGGTGGCGAGCGTGATCAACGAGGTCGATCCGGCCGTGCCGGTTACCTCCGTCCGCGCGACGCGTGGAAAGTATCTGCGGGCCGAACCGGTGGCGGCGCTTTATGCGCAGGGCCGGGTGCGGCATGCCGGCACCTTTCCGGCGCTGGAGGATGAAATGGCCGATTTCGGCCCGGAGGGACTGGCCAATGGCCGCTCGCCGGACCGGCTCGACGCGCTGGTCTGGGCGCTGACCGCGCTGATGCTGCGCGCACCCGGCGAACCGAGGATCCGGAGCATGTGAAGCGACGTTTGGTTGCGGGCGTCGAACGCCGGTTGTCATGCGAGGCGAATCCCCTGAAGCATCAGGAAGAAGCCGCGTGACGGCGCTCCTCGCCGCGCGAGGGCGATGGCCTCGCTCCTGTCGAACGCATGCAATGGGGAACTACCGATGGAGCATGGCTCCCAACTCTCGGAACTGATGCTGTTTGCGTTGTTCACCGGCTTCGGATTGACGTTCTATCTGGCTGGAAGGCTCGCTCTGTATTTCCTGTCGAAGCACGCCAGCCGCGACATTCTTTCGATCCCGCAATCCGCCTTTCTCGGCACGATCGCAACCGCCTGGGCGCTGTCGCTCGGCTTCATCGCCGCCGATATCTGGACCGTCAACTCCAAGGCCGACCAGGCGGCCAGTGCGGAGCGCTCGTCGATCATCCGCCTGCTGCGCAGCGCCGAGCCCGACATCCTGAATTCGACCAAGCTGACCGAGGGCGTCCGCTCCTACCGCAAGCAGGTGGCGATGCGCGAATGGCTGGAGGGCAAGAACGTTCTTCCCGACGAACAGGTCGAGGCGGCGTTGCACGATTTGCGCGGCGAGATCGCCGACCTGGCGCGCGGCAATGCGCCTACCCTGTTGATTTCGCAGGCAATCCAAGACCTCAGCAATCTGCAGGATGCCCGCAACATGCGGCTCGCGGTCGGCAACACGTCGATCGACTATTACAAATGGTACCTGGTGATGTTCCTGACGCTGCTGACGGCGATCACCATCGCGGCGACCCATGCCGACCGGAAGCTGGCCGGCAGGCGGGCGCTGGCGATCTATGCGATCACTGCCTCGGTCAGCCTCTGGATCCTGGCCATTCACGCCAACCCGTATGACGGACTGGAGGAACTGCACCCGTCGCTGCTGTTCACCAACCAGAAGCACGCCGATATCGCGCTCGACGGCAACTGACGTCCGCCGCGGCCGCCTTTACGCGTCCGCGTTGTCGAGCGCGGCCGCCATCGAACCGGCCGACGATGCGGCGTGGCAGGCGTGCCTGACGACGACCCGGTTGCGGCCCGCGCGCTTGGCTTCATAGAGCGCGCGGTCAGCATCCGCCAGAACCTGATCCACAGTCATGCCGTCCGCTCCGCTGCTGGCGATGCCGGCGCTGACCGTGCAGGCCAGATGCGCCTCGTCGGCGGCGAGCCGGACAAACCGCGTGCGGACATTGTCGGCGTGGTGGATCGCGGTTTCGACCGAGGTCTCGCGCAGGATCAGGGCGAATTCCTCGCCGCCGATGCGGGCGGCCGATGCGCTGGCCGGCAGATCCTGCTTCAGCGCTGTCGCGAACAGCGAAAGGACGCGGTCGCCAAAGGCATGGCCTTGCGTGTCGTTGATGGTCTTGAACTCGTCGAGATCGAAGAGCACCGCGACGCAGGCAGGCGGCAGACGTGTCGGGTAGGCCTCGAACAAGGCCCGCCGGTTCATCAGTCCGGTCAGGAAATCCGTCAGGGCTTCCCGCCGGTGCGCCTGCGCCGTGCGGATCTGGCTGAGCGCCATCGTCAGAGCGCCGAGCGCCGGGATCGATCCGATGATGAGCATGATGGAAAGATCCTGGGCCCAGTTTCGCGGCGGGCCGGCCACGACCAGGCCGTCGCGCAGCAACACCAGCACCGCCCTCGGCAGGAACGACAGGCCGACCAGCAGATACAGGGCGGCGATGCCCAGCGTGGTCATGGGCGCCTGATCGCGCGCCAGCCAGTACTGGTGCGCGATCAGGAAGATCAGCACGGCCGAGGCCGTGAAGCCGGCCGCATAGGCGAGGCCGTTATATCCAGCGAGAAGCGGCAGCAGTAGCAGCGTCACCGATATGACGGTGGCCAGGACGATGCGCCGCGAGGGCGAGGTGCCCAGCCGAAACTGCGCCGCGCCGCCATAGAAGCAGGCTTCGCCTGCCAGAAGGAGGCCGAGGCCAAGCCCCTGCGCCCAGGCCGAAGGGCGGAAGCCGTCGACCGTGGAGAGGCCGACGCTGGCGGCAACCAGAAAGGCGCCGGTCGCGCAATGGAGCAGGAAGCCGTCCCGCCGCGACATCCGCCAGGCCGCCAGCAGAATGGCTGCCAGGAAAGCAGTCGAAAAGCCGATGGCGACCAGGAGCGAGGCGAAGTCGAGCACGAAACAGTCCTCTTGCGGTCGATACGTGTCCGGGCCGGAAAGCCTCGGCGAGCGATCCGGGAAAACCCAGGCGGGTGCTTCACCTCGAAAACCGCGCTCATCGTCCAGTTGACGGCCTGGAACGCACGAGGAAGTCGCACCCTGACGGAGCGGGACCTTTCCGCGACGAAGGCGATCCGGCTTTGAGACCGATCCACGCCCTAACCCAGTATTGCAAAGCGCAAATCGTGCGCAACCCAGTCGTTCGATCGGAGACGCGATGAAAGCGAAACTCTTCAACCGCCTGTTCGGCGGCAGCGTCGCCGTGCCCGAGGCGAAGGCCTCGCGGACCGGGCCGCTGATCGCGCTGCAAGGGCAGGGGCGGGCCGTCTGGACCGCGCGCGATCTCGCCAGCCTCGCGCGCGAGGGCTTCATGAAGAATGCCATCGTCTACCGGGCGGTGACGATGGTCGCGGAAGCCGCCGCCTCGGTGCCGTGGCTGGCCTATCAGGACGACGCCGAGCGGCCGGATCATCCGCTGCTGGCACTGCTTGCCCGGCCGAACGGTCGCCAGTCCGGCACGGCATGGCTGGAGGCGCTCTATGGCAATCTCCTGGTTTCCGGCAACGCCTATGCCGAACTGGTGCAACTGGGTGGCGATCCGGCCGAATTGCATGCGCTGCGGCCGGACCGGATGAAGATCGTACCGGGCCCGGACGGCTGGCCGGAGGCCTATGAATATTCCGTCGCGGGGCGAACCGTGCGCTTTCCGGTCGGGGATGGCGCGTCGCCGATCCTGCATCTGCGCCTCTATCATCCGCTGGACGATCATTACGGTTTCGCGCCGCTCGAAGCTGCGGCCATCGCGCTCGACCTGCACAATGCCGCCGGCGCCTGGAACAAGGCGCTGCTCGACAATGCGGCGCGCCCTTCCGGCGCGCTGGTCTATCGCGGCGAGGGCGGCGCCAATCTCTCGCAGGACCAGTTCGAGCGGCTGAAGCGCGAACTGGAGGCGAATTATACCGGCGCGGTCAATGCCGGGCGGCCCCTGCTGCTCGAGGGCGGGCTCGACTGGACGTCGATGGCGCTGACGCCGCACGACATGGATTTCATCGAGGCGAAGAACGGCGCGGCGCGGGAGATCGCGCTCGCCTTCGGCGTGCCGCCCATGCTGCTCGGCATCCCCGGCGACAACACCTTCGCCAACTATGCCGAGGCCAACCGCGTGTTCTGGCGGCAGACCGTCCTGCCGCTGGTCGGCCGCACCGCCGATGCGCTCACGACCTGGCTCGGGCTGCATTACCCCGGCACGATCCGGCTCGGCTTCGACGCCGACGCGGTCGAGGCGCTGTCGGTGGAACGGGCGGCGCTTTGGAGCCGGATCACCGCCGCCGATTTCCTGACGCGCGACGAGAAGCGCCAGGCAGTCGGCTATGGTGCGGCGGGTTCGGGGGCGGGAGAAGGAGAAGGAGACGAGGGGTGGACGACTTGACCCGCGTCTTCGCCAGCCGGGGCGACCTGGCGCATCTGGCGCTGTTCCTCTGGGCCTCCGGCGCCAGCGCCTTGCTGGTCTGGGCGCTCCGGGAACTGGCCAGCTCGAACCGGCGCTTCAACGACTTCGTCGCCGAGATCGCCCGGCTCACTCGGTTTTTCAACGACCGGCGCTAAGGGATTCTGAGCGCGAGGGTTTTCTCCGCTGCCAGCGGGTGATGGCGAGCGTTGGACAGGCCCCGCGTCGATCGAACGGCGAGCGAGGGCTCGACGCCCCGCGCCGGTGGCACGGCGAGCACGGGGCCAGCGCGGAGTCCAAATCGGAGAAAGGGAATCATGACCCAAATGCTGAACCGCATCCTGCAGCGTTTCGCACCCGACCACCGCAAGGTGTTTCGCGATTTTGCCGGGGCGCTGGAAAAGCTGCTGGCGCGCCCTTGATCGAAAGTGCCGCCGATCTGTCGCCTACCGGACCCCCTCGCCCGCAAGGCGGGAGAGAGTTGGGATGAGGGCCTTTCGGCCGCCTGAATCACCTCCTCAACGCGCCCTCACAACCCTTTGATCCGACTCCCCCTTCCACGCGGACATTTCCGCGAAGGAGACCGCATGACCCATTCTTCCGCGCCCGCGCTCGAGACCAAGTTCGCAGCCGCCGACCTTTCCGGTATCGACGGCGAGGGCGTCTTTTCCGGCTATGCCAGCCTGTTCGGCACCGCCGACCTCTCGGGCGATCTCGTGCTGCCGGGCGCGTTCCGGCGCTCGATCGCCAGCCGGGGCGCCGCCGGCATCCGCATGCTCTACCAGCACGATCCGGCCGAGCCGATCGGTGTCTGGATGGAGGTCCGCGAGGATCCGCGCGGCCTGTTCGTGCGCGGTCGGCTGATGGCCGACGTGGCGCGGGGGCGCGAGGTGGCGAGCCTGATGCGGGCCGGCGCGCTGGACGGGCTCTCGATCGGCTTCAAGACCGTCAAGGCGCGCGCCGACCGGACGGCCGGCATCCGCAAGCTGGTCGAAATCGACCTCTGGGAGATTTCGGTCGTCACTTTCCCGATGCAGCCCGACGCGCGCGTCGCAAGCGTCAAGACCACCGGCCTGGCCGCGCGGATGCGCCGGGCCGCCCGTTCCCTCCACCCGACCAGCCGTTCCCTCCACCCGACAAGGACAAATCGATGACCGAGATTTCCGGCTCTGCTCCCGAGGCCAAGGCTGCCGAAAGCGGCGATGTCTCCGCCGCCTTCGACGATTTCATGCGCGCCTTCGAGGCGTTCAAGGACACCAATGACGAGCGGCTCACCGAGATCGAGACCAAGCTCACGGCCGACGTCGTCACGACCGACAAGCTCGACCGCATCAACAAGGCGCTGGACGAGCTGACGCTGAAGGGCCGCCGTCCGCCGCTTTCCGCCGAGCGCGGCACGGCGCGCCCTTCCGAGCACAAGCAGGCGTTCGAAAGCTATGTGCGCGGCGGCGACGAGGACGGTTTCCGCAAGCTGGAACAGAAGGCGCTTTCGGCCGGTTCGAATGCCGATGGCGGCTATCTCGTTCCGATCGAGACGGAGACCGAGATCGGCAAGCGCCTCGCCGCCATCTCGCCGATCCGCGCCATCGCCGATGTCCGCCAGGTCTCGTCCGGCACCTATCGCAAGCCCTTCATGACCGCCGGCCCGGCGGTCGGCTGGGCCGGCGAGACCGACAGCCGTTCGCAGACCACGTCGCCCACCATCGCCGCGCTCGATTTTCCGGCGATGGAGCTCTACGCCATGCCGGCGGCGACGGCCGCGCTGCTCGACGACTCGGCCGTCAACATCGACGACTGGATCGCCGCCGAGGTGGAGAGCGCCTTCGCGGCGCAGGAAGGCACCGCGTTCGTTTCCGGCGACGGCACCAACAAGCCGAAGGGTTTTCTGTCCTATACCACGGCCGCGGAAGGCTCGTGGACCTGGGGCAAGCTCGGCTATGTCGTGACGGGCACGTCTGGCGCGCTTCCCTCCAGCAATCCGTCCGACGTGCTGGTCGACCTGATCTACACGCTGAAATCAGGCTATCGCGCCAATGCCCGCTTCGTGCTCAACCGCCGCACCCAGGCTTCCATCCGCAAGCTGAAGGATGCCGACGGCCATTATCTCTGGCAGCCGGCGGCGGTGGCGGGCGGCGAGGCGTCGCTGATGGGCTTCCCGGTCACCGAGGCCGAGGACATGCCCGACATCGCCGCCAATTCGCTGTCGCTCGCCTTCGGCGATTTCAAGCGTGGTTATCTCGTGGTGGATCGCCTGGGCGTTCGCGTGCTGCGCGATCCCTATTCCGCCAAGCCCTACGTCCTCTTCTACACCACCAAGCGCGTCGGCGGCGGCGTCCAGGACTTTGACGCGATCAAGCTGCTGAAGTTCGGCACGAGCTAGAGAAGCAAGAACCCATCCACTCCCTTAGCAGGGGAGTAGGCAAGACCCCCGAAAGCCGGAGCTCTGCTTCTCCCTCTCCCGCGAGGCGGGAGAGGGCCGGGGTGAGGGGTCTTGCTTTCGGCATGCCACCAAGTCGTCCACCACCCTCCGCCGTCATCCTCGCGGAAGCGAGGATCCATGTAGCCGGGTTCCGGGGCTACGCGAACCTCCCGATATCTCGGCTGAATGCATCCCGGATCTTCGCTTCGCTGCGTCCGGGATGACGGCGAGGGTGCGTCATAGCCGGCCCCGGTCCCCTCCCGCCGGAGCCGGCCCGGAGCGGCGCTTTGCCCTGGCGGGCGCCGCTCCCCCTCATCCAAAACCCCACCGCAAGGAGCCATCATGACCGTGGCGCTGATTTCCGCGCCGGCGACCGAGCCGGTGTCGCTGGCCGATGTGAAGGCGCATCTGCGCGTCGACGGCACCGAGGAGGACAGCCTGCTGCAGGCCGCGATCCTGGCGGCGCACACCCATGTCGAAAGCGAGACGCGGCGCAAGCTGATCGCGCAGGGATGGCGCATCTACCTCGACGAATGGCCGGCAGGCCGGGTGATCGAGCTCCCGCTCGCGCCGCTGATCTCGGTGGAAAGCATCACGCTCTACGACATCGTCGGCGCGGCGACCGTTCTCGAGGCGGAGGCCTATCGCGTCGATGCCGCCCGCCTGCCGCCGCGCATCGTGGCGACGCTTCGGCCGCAGGCGGCGCTCTACGACAATGGCATCGAGATCGACGTCACCGTCGGCTATGGCGTCTCCAGCCTCGCCGTGCCGGCGGCGCTGCGCCAGGCGATCCTGATGCTGGTGGCGCATTGGTACGAACATCGCGGCGCCGTCGGTTTCGACCGCGCCGGCGACGTCGCGCCGCTTGGTTTCGAGGCGCTGGTCGCGCCCTATCGGGTGCGTTCGCTGTGAACGGTCTCGATCCCGGCCAGCTTTCGAGCCGCGTCGCGCTGGAGCGACCCGTCCGCACCAGCGATGGCAGCGGTGGCGCGACGGTCGATTGGGTAGAGGTCGCGACGCTCTGGGCGGCAATCGAGCCGGTCGCGGCCGGCGAGGATTTCGCCGCCGACCGGCTCGCGACCCGCGTCACGCACCGGATCACGATCCGCTTTCGCAGCGATGTCGAGGGCGGCATGCGGATCGTGCATCGCGGACGCCTGCTGCGTATCGAGTCCTGGCGCGACCCGGACGAGGCGCGCCGCTTTCTCGTGCTCGAAGCCGTGGAGGAGAGGTCATGAACGCACGCGCCCTCACGGGCCAGGCGCTGGCGGCGGCGCTGCGCAAGGCTGTCGACCCGGCTGTTTCCCAGGCCTTGCAGCGCAATGCCGAGAGGTTGAGGCAGGCGCTGGAGGGGACAAATGCAGAAGGCACCGAACCTTCACCTCTCCCTGAGGGAGAGGTCGGCCCGCAGGGCCGGGTGAGGGTTTACGGCCTTTCCGGAGAGGTCCCTAAACCCTCACCCGCCGCGCTCCGCGCGTCGACCTCTCCCTCAGGGAGAGGTGACGAAAGCACTCCTTCTTTAGGGAACGTGTCTCATTCCAGCCATTCCCGCGACCTCACCCTTTCCGGCGAAAACCTCTTCGCCCGCGAATTCGGCGCGCTTGGTGCGGCGGCGGATCCCGTCATCGCCCCGGCGATCCAGCGCCTGAGGAGGACGTCACGATGATCGCCGCGCTCGAATTGCAGGCGGCGATCGTCGCCAGCCTGCTCGCCGATGGGGACCTCGCGGCGCTGGTCGGCGACCGCATCCATGACGGCGCGCCGCGCGCGACGGCTTTTCCCTCGGTGACGCTGGGCGAAACCGGGCAGGCCGACTGGTCGAGCGATGGCGAGGCGGGCGGCGAGGTCAGGCTGACGCTGCATGTCTGGTCTCGGGCGATCGGCAAGCGCGAGGCCTGGGTGATCCTCGGCCATCTGATGCGGCTGCTGCATGACGCGCCGCTTGCGATGGACGATCATTCTCTGGTGCTGGTCCGGGCAACCTATGCCGAGGTTCGTCCGGATCCGGACGGCATCACCGAGCACGGTGTCCTGCGCATCGCGGCGCTGGTCGAGGACTAGCCTTTTCTCGCCAGCCAGTCGGGCCTGAGAATCGCCATCACCAGCTCGTCGTGATGCTCGCCGCCGACAAAGGCGCTGCCTCGCGCAACGCCTTCAGCCTGGAAGCCGGCGGATTCATAGGCGCGGCGGGCGCGCAGATTATGCGGAAACAGGCCGAGCGACAGCCGGTGCGCCTTCGTCTCGGTGAAGACCCGCTCGATCAACCCGTTGAGCAGCGCCGTGCCGTGGCCCTGGCCGGGCTCGGCGACGGCGATGCGCTTCAGGAGCGTCGAGCGTTCAGGGCCGTTCCAGTCGCGCAGCAGCGCGAAGCCGAGCGGCCTTGGCTCGCGGCCATCCTCGACGGCGCGGGCGAGGAAGTAGGCATAGCGCGGTTCGGTCATCGCCTCGGCGTGCTGCGCCGCTTCCCAGCGCCCGACCAGCATTTCGAAGCCCGGCCGCCGTTCGGTGGCGACGATGAACGGGATGTCGCTCTCGGCGGCGCGGACGACTTCGATTCGAGGCATCGGCGGCGGCTCCCAGGCGGGCGAAACAGGTTCAGAGAATGAGAAGGGGATAGAGGATGACGGCGCAGAAAGGCAAGGATTTGCTCCTGAAGATCGACACCACCGGCTCCGGCGACTTTTCGACGGTAGCGGGCATGCGGACCCGGCGCTTCGCGCTCAACGCCGAGATGGTCGACATCACCGACACGGATTCGGCCGGCCGCTGGCGCGAACTGCTCGCAGGCGCCGGCGTCCGTCGCGCCAGCGTCTCCGGCTCCGGCATTTTTCGCGACGCGGCGACGGACGCCGCGATCCGCACGCTGTTCTTCGACGGCGCGATCCGCGATTTCCAGCTGATCGTTCCGGATTTCGGTACGCTGGCCGGACCGTTCCAGCTCACCGCGCTGGATTATTCCGGCGAGCATGACGGCGCCGTCACCTATGAGATCGCGCTGGAATCGGCCGGCCTGATCCAGTTCACGGCGGCCGCGTGATGGCAAACCGGCATCGCGGCGAGATCGAGGCCGAACTCGACGGCCGGCCGCGCACGCTCTGCCTGACGCTCGGCGCGCTGGCGGAGCTGGAGGCCGCCTTCGGCGCCGAGGACCTTTCTGCATTGGCCGCCCGCTTCGGCGAGGGCCGGCTTTCGGCCAGGGATGCGATCCGCATCCTCGGCGCCGGCCTGCGTGGCGCGGGCGAGAGCATCGACGACCATCAGGTCGCGGCGATGCGGACGGCGCACGGAGCCGCGGGGTTCGCGGCGATCGTCTCGGAGCTGCTGGGTGCGACGTTTGGCGGGGGCGGGGGTTGAGTGCGGGGCAGCAGGAAATCGTCAAGCGCCGGGAGGGCGTCAAGCAATCCGGTGCCGGCAAGCAAGACCCTCACCCCAGCCCTCTCCCGCAGGCGGGCGAGGGGGCGGACGGCAGGCTTCATCGACAGCTGCACCATTCCCACGCAGCGGATGTCCCGGAGCTTTCGACCGAGGCTCGGTCGGCTCCCTCTCCGGGAAACCGGGAGAGGGCTGGGGTGAGGGGCTTGCTTCCTACTGCGCAGGGACCCGCGCCTTTTCCCTGGCGCGAGGCGATGGCGATCGGATTTGGCCTGCTCAGGCTATCGAGCCGCGAGTTCTGGGCGCTGACGCCGCGCGAACTCGCCGCCGCGATCGAGGGCCTGACCGGACGAACGCACGCCCCGATGGACCGGGCCGGTCTTGACGACTTGATGCGGCGCTTTCCCGACCCGGTGCAGACGCAACGCTGAGAGCACCCCGCCATCATCCTGAGGCGCCCGGCGGAGCCGGGCCTCGAAGGAGGGTCCAGCCGGCCTCCCCTCGAGGGAGGGTCGAAAACGCCTCGGCGTTTTCGGGGAGGGGGCACGCTGTCGCGAGGCGAGCACGACAAGCGACGCGAAGCCATCAAGGCAACCCCCTCGCCAAAACTGCTTTGCGGTGACCCTCCCTCAAGGGGAGGGTTCAAGAGCGCCCGGCGGAAAGAACTGGAGCCATCATGACCACGCCGATCGACGAACTTTCCGTGCGCATCACCGCCGATACCTCCGCCTTCACTGCCTCGCTCGAGGGCCTCGCCAAACAGGCGGACGGCTTTTCCGGCGCGATCAGCCGGGCGTTTCGCGATGCGGTGGTCGGCGGCAAGGAATTCGACGACATCCTCAAGAATCTCGCGCTGCGCTTCTCGACGATGGCGCTCAACGCCGCGCTGAAGCCGATCGAAAGCGGCATCGGCAGTTTGCTCTCCGGCCTGGTCGGCTCGCTCGGCGGGGTGAAACCGTTTGCCAAGGGCGGCGTCGTCGCCAGCCCGACCTACTTCCCGCTTTCCGGCGGGCTGGGACTGATGGGCGAGGCGGGGGCGGAGGCAATCATGCCGCTGTCGCGCGGGCCGGATGGACGGCTCGGGGTATCGGGCGGCGGCGCGCCGGTGACGGTCAACATCGCCATCCAGACGCCGGATGCGCAGAGCTTTCGCAAATCCGAGGCGCATGTCGCCGCGACGCTGGCGCGTGCCGTCGGGCGTGGCAGAAGGGGGCTTTGATGCCGCTGATCCCCGCCTTCCACGAAATCCGCTTTCCGACCAACATCGCCTTCGGTTCCTCCGGCGGGCCGGAACGGCGCACCGAAGTGGTGACGCTCGGTTCGGGCGGCGAACGGCGCAATGCGCGCTGGGTGGAATCGCGTCGCCGCTATGACGCCGGCTATGGCGTGCGCTCGCTCGCCGACCTGCATCAGGTGATCGCCTTCTTCGAAGAGCGGCGCGGAAAACTGTTCGGCTTTCGCTGGCGTGACCGGGCGGACGATGCTTCCGCCCCGCCGGGGACCGAGCCGGCGCCGAGCGACCAGCCGCTCGGCACCGGCGACGGCGAAACGACGGTGTTCGCGCTTAAAAAGACCTATGGCGCGCTGCATGCGCCCTATGAGCGGGCGATCGCCAAGCCGGTCGAGGGCAGCGTGCTGCTGGCCGTCGATGGCATTGCGACCGAGGACTTCACCCTGGATCCGACGACCGGGCTGGTCACGCTCGCAGAAGCGCCGGCGGAGGGGGTGATCGTCACTGCCGGTTTCCGCTTCGACGTGCCGGTGCGCTTCGATACCGACCAACTGGTGATCAATCTCGCCGCCTTCGAGGCCGGCGAAATCCCGTCGATCCCGATCGTGGAGATCCGGCCATGAGGACGCTCCCTGCCGATCTCGCGGCGCATCTGGCCGGCGACGCCTCCACGCTCTGTCACGCCTGGCGCCTGCAGCGGAAGGACGGCGTCGTGCTCGGCTTCACCGATCATGATCGCGATCTCGTGCTGGACGGCCTCACCTACGAGGCGGCGACGGGCCTTTCCGCCAGCGAGGCCAGCGCCGAGACCGGCATGGTCACGGGCGGCATGGAGGTCGCCGGTGCGCTGATCTCGGACCGGCTTTCGGAGGCGGAGCTTGCCGCCGGCGCCTTCGACCACGCCAGGATCGAGACCTTCCTGGTCAACTGGTCGAGGCCGGAGGAGCGGCTGCTGCTCCGCGTCGGCCATATTGGCGAGGTGATGCGCGAGGATGGCGCATTCCGGGTCGAGATCCGGGGGCTCGCCGCCGGTCTGGATGAGCCGCAGGGGCGGGTGTTTCGCGCGCCCTGCGACGCCGATCTCGGCGATGCCCGATGCAGGGTCGATCTCGACGATCCGGCCTTTCGCGGCAGCGGCACGGTGATTGCCGCACAGGACGGCAGGCGGTTCACGGTGTCAGGGCTGGACGCGTTCGCCGCCGGCTGGTTCGAGCGCGGTACGCTCACTTGGGTCGGCGGCGCAAATGCTGGCCGCCGCGCCGTGGTGAAGACACAGCGCGATGTCGCAGGTCAGCCGACGATCGAGCTCTGGAACGCCATGACCGGTCAGATCGAGCCCGGCGACACGTTCACCGTCACCGCCGGCTGCGACAAGCGTTTTGAAACCTGCCGCGAGAAATTCGGCAATCGCCTGAACTTTCGCGGCTTTCCGCACATGCCCGGCAATGATTTCGCGCTCGGCTATGCCCGCAATGGCAGCCGCAACAATGGCGGGCGGCTGTAGCTACACCGCCGCGTCGAGCACGCGCTCCAGTTCGTCGATCGCGGCAAGGCCGTCCTGGATGGCGCTGGCGCGCCTGGCCTCATCCGACGAGGCGCGGCTGACGATCTGCAGCGTCTCGAAGCAGCGGGCCGCCGTATCGGTCGCGGCAGCGCCGACGGCCGGCGTCCAGGCGACATAGGACATCGCGATATCGATGTTGCGGCTGACCTCGTTCTTCTGCGGCCACGCCGTCTCGCGCGTCAGTCCGGTCAGGATTTCGCGCAAAGCGCGCATGTTTTCGGTGTGCCTGGGCATGGCGGCGCCTTGTTCCGGGTGAGCCGGAGGAACCTCGCAGATTCGGCAGGGGATCGAAATGGCAAACCCTCTCTCCCGCCAGGCGGTCGTCGACGCGGCCCTGGCCTGGCTCGGCACGCCCTATCGGCACCAGGCATCGCTTCGCGGCGTCGGCTGCGATTGCCTCGGCCTGGTGCGCGGAGTCTGGCGCGAACTCTATGGCGGCGAGCCGGAAGAAATGCCGGCCTACACGGCCGACTGGGCCGAGGCGCGCGGCAAGGACACGCTGGCCGAGGCCGCCGGTCGTCACATGGCTTCCGTTCCGCTCGATGCGGCGACGACGGGCGACCTGCTGCTGTTCCGCTGGCGCGAAAACCTGCCGGCCAAGCACGCGGGGATCCTGATCGCGCCGGATCGCTTCCTGCATGCGCATGACGGCGCCGCCGTCGCCACCGCCGCTCTCTCTCCCTGGTGGCGCCGGCGTGCTGCCTTCGCCTTTCAATTTCCAGGAGTGACCGACTGATGGCGACCCTCGTCCTGCAGGCGGCCGGCGCCGCGATCGGCGGTCTGTTCGGTCCGGTCGGCGCGATCCTCGGCGGCGCGGTCGGCGCCGTGGCCGGCTATGCCGTCGACCAGACCCTCTTCGGCCAGAACATCGAGGGGCCGCGCCTCTCCGATCTCTCGGTGCAGCGTTCGGAGGAGGGCACGCCCATCCCGCGTGTCTATGGCCGAGCCCGGCTGGCCGGTCAGGTCATCTGGGCGACGCGCTTCCAGGAGGTGAAGCAGGAGGAGGGCGGCAAGGGCGGCCCGACCGTCACCACCTACTCCTATTATGCCAATTTCGCCGTCGGCATCTGCGAAGGGCCGATCGCCCGCATCGGTCGCGTCTGGGCCGATGGCGATCTGATCAATCTCGCGGATGTGCACCATCGCGTGCATCTGGGCGGGGAGGACCAGCCGGCCGACAGCCTGATCGAGGCCCGGCAGGGCACGACGGGAACGCCAGCTTATCGCGGCACGGCGATGGTCGTGTTCGAGCGGATGCCGATCGGCGACTATGGCAACCGGCTGCCGCAGTTGTCCTTCGAGGTGTTCCGCCCGGTCGGCGGCGTCGAGGACGAGATCCGCGCCGTCGTCATCATCCCCGGCGCGTCGGAATTCGCCTATGATCCTCTGCCGGTCTACACCTCGAAGGGGCGGGGCCGGCGCGTTACCATCAACCGCCATGTCGATGGCGCGCGCACCGACTGGGAAGCCTCGGTCGACGAATTGCAGGCGCTTTGCCCCCTTCTCGAGCGGGCGGCGCTGGCCGTCTCCTGGTTCGGCGACGATCTGCGCGCCGGCCACTGCACGGTCGCGCCGCGCGTCGAGGATTATTCGACGGTCACGAGCCCGACCTCGTGGCGCGTCGCCGGGCTGAACCGCTCCGCGGCGCGCGCGGTCAGCCGCATCGACGACCGGCCGGCCTTTGGCGGGACGCCCTCCGACGCCAGCGTCATTCGCGCGATTCAAGATCTGAAGGCGCGCGGCATCGCCGTCACCTTTTATCCCTTCCTGATGATGGATATCCCGGCCGATAACGCGCTGCCGCATCCCTATTGGGACGCGACCCAGCCGGCCTATCCCTGGCGCGGCGAGATCACCACCTCGATCGCGCCGGGCCGCGCCGGCACGCCGGACAAGACGGCGGCGGCGGCAATCGAAATCGCCAGCTTCGTCGGCACGGCGGCGCGGACGGATTTCTCCGTCTCGGGCGGCGCGGTGCACTATTCCGGGCCGGATGAATGGACCTACCGACGGATGGTCCTGCACGCGGCGTATCTCTGCAAGGCGGCCGGCGGGGTGGACGCCTTTCTCATCGGCTCGGAATTGCGCGGGCTGACGACGCTGCGCTCCGATGCCTCGACCTATCCCTTCGTCGCGGCGCTGCAAGCGCTTGCCGCCGATGTGCGGATCATCCTGCCGGCCGCTGACATCACCTATGCCGCCGACTGGAGCGAATATTTCGGCCATCAGCCGGGCGACGGCTCCGGCGATGTGCATTTTCATCTGGATCCGCTCTGGGCCCACGATGCGATCGACGCGATCGGCATCGACAGCTACGTGCCCTTGTCCGACTGGCGCGACGGTTCCGATCATCTCGACGCGGCGGTAGCCGAAAGCGGCCGCGACGTCGATTATCTCAGGGCCAACATCGCCGGCGGCGAGGGTTTTGACTGGTACTATGCGAGCGACGCCGATCGCCTGGCGCAGGTCCGCTCGCCGATAAGCGATGGCGGCGCGGGCAAGCCCTGGGTGTTCCGCTACAAGGACCTGGTGAACTGGTGGTCGAACCCGCATTTCGACCGGCCGGGCGGCGTCGAGGCGACGACCGCAACCGCCTGGACGCCGAAATCGAAGCCGATCTGGTTCACCGAGATCGGCTGCGCCGCGATCGACAAGGGCGCCAACGAGCCGAACGTCTTTCCCGATCCGAAGGTCGGTGGCGCCCGGTTGCCGCATTTTTCCAATGGCGGCCGCGATCCTCTGATGCAGGAGCGGTTCCTGACCGCCGTGCTCGGCTATTGGGACCCGGCCTCGCCCGATTTCGTCGCGACGAACAATCCCGTCTCCGAACTCTATGCCGGCCGCATGGTCGATCCCTCGCGAACCTATGTCTGGTCCTGGGATGCCCGGCCTTATCCGGCCTTTCCGCAGCTGACGGACGTCTGGTCGGATGGCGGCAACTGGCAGACCGGGCACTGGCTGAACGGAAGGCTCGGCAACCTGACCACCATCCGCCTGGTCGAGCGCATTCTCCGGGATTACGGCTTCGAGCCCTATCGTGTCGGCGATCTCGACGGGCTGGTCGATGGCTTCGTGATTGCCCGCGTCGGTTCGGCCCGGCAGGCATTGCAGGGCCTTGCCGAAGCGCTCGGCTTCGAGGCGGCGGAATCGGGCGATGTCGTCCGCTTCATCCGGCGCGGCCTGCCGAGATTGACGCTGACGCCGGCCGATCTGGTCGAGGATGGCGAGCAGCCCCTGCTCGCCATCCGCCGAGCACAGGAAACCGAGCTGCCGGCCGAACTCGCCTTCGGCTTCATCGACGGCGCCGGTGACTATCGCGACCGCGTCGTCGCCTCGCGCCGGCTGGAGGCGGCGGGGCATCGGCAGGCGACGCTTTCGACCGGCATCGTCACCGACGATGCGCTGGCCGTCGCGCTCGCCGATCAGCGCCTGCAGGAAATCTGGGACGGCCGAGAGACGGTGTCCCTAGGGCTGACCGATCGCCGGCTGGCGATCGAGCCGGCCGATGTCGTGACGCTGCTCCGGCCCGAGGGGCGCACGAGCTTTCGCGTCACCAAGGTCGAGGACGGCCTGGCGCGGCGCATCGAGGGCCGAACGGTCGATCCGTCTGGCGCACCGGTTCCGGCCGGCGGCGGCACGGTCGGCACGCCGGAATGGTCCGCCGATCCCGGCCCGCCCGACGTCATCGTTCTCGACCTGCCGTCCCTGGCGGGCAGCGAAGCGACGGCGGCGCGCGTGGCGGTGTTCGCCGATCCCTGGCCGGGCGCCTTCGGCCTTTCGATCGGCTCGCCGGACGCCGGTTTCCCCCTGCGCCAGATCGTGCCGCAGGCGGCGACTGTCGGCACCATCGCGGATGCGGTGCCGTCGGGTCCGGTCGGGCGCTGGGATCGCAGCACGACGCTCGACGTGTCCCTACCGGCTGGCGCGCTCGCGGGATTGCCGGACGAGGCTGTGCTGAACGGGCGCAACATCGCGGCGATCGGCAACGAGGCGGATGGCTTCGAGGTCATCCAGTTTCGCTCGGCGGAATTGATCGCTGCCGGGCTCTGGCGGGTCTCCGGCCTGCTGCGCGGGCAGGGCGGCACGTCGGATCTTGCCGCGCGCGGTCATGCGGCAGGGGCACGCTTCGTGCGCATCGACGCCGCGACACCCCCGCTCGAGCTCGATCCCTCCGAGATCGGCCTGGCCCGCACCTTGCGGGTAGGGCCGCTCGCCATCGCCTATGATCCCGATCGCTTCACCACGCAGGATTTCACCGTCGCCGGTCGTTGGCGGCTACCCTTCGCACCGGCCCATCTTCGCGGGGGCCGCGATGTGGCGGGAGACATCGCGCTCTCCTGGATCCGCCAGACGCGGCTCGGCGGGGATGGCTGGGAACAGGTCGAGGTGCCGCTCGGCGAGGCGGCCGAGGCCTACCGGGTCGATCTGCTCGAGGGAGCGCTGCTGCGGGCGAGCTTCGACACCACCGTGCCGTCGCTGGCACTGTCGGCGGGCGACCTCGCGGCGGTGCTGAGCGCGCCGGAGGCATCCTTCACCGTCCGCGTCCGCCAGCTGAGCGCCACGGCGGGACCGGGCATCGCAACGGAGATCCTTGTTCATGGCTGACCAGACCGCCCATCTCGGGCTGCCCTATCTCGCGCCCTCGCAGGCCCAGAAGCACGTCACCCACAACGAGGCGCTGCGCCGTCTCGACGGGCTGGTCCAACTCGCGGTCGAGGCCGTCGATGCGGTCGCGCCGCCGGGCTCCCCGGCCGAGGGTGAACGCCATCTGCTCGGACCCAGCCCGACCGGCGACTGGGCCGGGCAGGGCGGCGATCTCGCCGTCTACGCCGATGGCGCCTGGTGGTTCGCCACGCCCGAGATCGGCTGGCTCGCCTTCGACAAGGTGACCGAGACAGTGATCGTGCGGAAGGCGGCGGGCTGGGCGAGCGTGTGACGCGGTCTGGCTCATTTCCCTGTCCGTTGCTTCGACGCATCCTCCACCTCCGGCGTCATCCTCGCGCAGGCGAGGACCCATTCATCCGACGCCCGGGGCGTTTCGAAGGATCTTCGAGCGCCTGGCCCCAAGCAAGCCCGTCTGCATGGATCCTCGCCTTCGCGAGGATGACGGCGAGTGTGGGGCGAGGGCGAGTGGGGGCGAGGACGAGTGTGGGGCGAGGGCGAGGGCCTCAGGCGCTCGCCTCCGGGGCCTTGCTTCTCCCGCTCCCGCGCGCCGGAGAGGGCTGGGGTGAGGGCTCTTCGTCCCCAAGAAACCGGCTCCGCCGGATGCGCAACCCATGAACCAAAACCCATGAACAAGAACCATGGAGATCATCATGAGCGATCCCTTTGCCGGGGTGGCGTCGGGCCTTTCGGGTCCGGCGACGCGCCACTTCGCCGTTTCGCCTTCGGACAGCGCGGATCTCGTTGTTCGTCCTCGCGCGCTGGTTTTCCAGACCGATGGCAACGCCGTGCTGCGCGACGAAGGCGGCGTCGATATCACCTACAGCCGCTATGCCGGCGATGTCCTGCCGATCCGCGCCGTGCGGGTGCTGGCGACCGGCACGACGGCGACGCTGGTCGGGTGGATCTGATGCGGATGCCTCGTCTCGGCATCACGGCGCGGACGCGGGCCGGGCGGCGCGTGGCGCCGCCTTCCGGCCTCGGCTTCCCCTTCGCCGACCATCCGCTGGCCATCCGCCAGCGCGGAAGCCGCTATCTCTGCGATGTCAGGCCGGAAGCCTATGCGACCGCCGCGTTGGCCGGCCCGAGCTACTTCGTCGACCTTGCCACCGGCAATGACGGCAATGCCGGCACCAGCTGGGGCGCGGCGGTAAAGTCGATCTACGTCGCGACCCAGCTTGGCAATGCCGGCGGCGTTCCGTTCCAGGTGTCCGTGAAGGCCGGCGTCTATCCGCGCGCCAACAGCTTCACCAATAGCGGTCCGATGGTGATCCCGACCCAGCCGGTGGCCTATCGCGCGGTGGGCGGCCGGGTGACCTGCTGGGCCGGCGGGGACCTCGGCTGGCCGGCTTCGCCGGATGGCACCTACGGTAATTGCTACGCGGTCGCCCGCTCCAACGTGACTGCCGTACTCGATCTGGCTCATCCCAATTCGTTTGGCGAACCGGGGGAACTGGCGCGGGTGGCGGATGCGGCGAGTTGCAACGCGACGGCCGGATCCTGGGCGCAGGTCGGCGGCACGCTCTACGTGCATCGTGCCGATGGCGCTGCACCGACCAATGCCAACACCCGCGTGCTGCTCGTCGTCGACGCCTTCGCACTCGATGGCACCGCCCAGTCGGTCTATCTCGAGGGCTTCGATTTCCAGGGCGGGGCCAATGGTGGCGTGGTTGTCCAGGGCGTGGCGACGCGGTCGCTGGTTTTCGTCGATTGTTCCGCCCGATATGCCGGCGGTCCGAGCCATCTCTATGACGGCTTCCGTATCTTCGACACCACCGGCCTTGTCGTCCTGGTGCGTTGCATCGCTGCCTCCAACGCCAAGGACGGCTTCAATTTCCATTGGGGGCAGGGTGGCACGCCCTCGCTGTACCATCTGTCGGTCGATTGTCGGGCGTATGGCAATGGCCGCTATGTCAGCCAGTCCAACAACGGGCTGACCAGCCATGACGGGCTGGTCGGCATCGACGTGGGCGGGCTCTATCATGACAATTTCGGCGGCAATGTCGTGTCCAACGGGGAGTCGCGGCTCTGGTGCCTCGGTACCGAGGCGCGCGACAGTCTCGGCGACGGTCCGCGCGGCGGGGCGGTCGCGCCCGTCGATTTCAACACCCAGGAAACGGCGATGTTCTGGCTGGAGCGGACCAGGTCGTCCGGCTCGGCCCGGTCGCTGGTTGCCAGCGACGCCTCGGCGGTTTGGGTGCGTGCGCACCGGGCGGGCGAAGGGCAGGCGCAAATCGTCTCGCCGGGTGCGGTGATCGCGCCGTACTGACAGGGGTGAAAAAAAGAGAACCCGCCGCTGGGGGGGGAGCGGCGGGTTCTTTTCGGCTTTTGGCCTGGGATGAGTTGCCTGAGCATCTCGCGATATCAACACCGCAGCGTGGCAACGGTTCCCGGGCCTTTCAATTTTTCTTGAAAAATTTCGCGCGCCTCGCAGAGCGGAGATTGGGCATGGCTGAAATCACGCCGGCGGGGCTGGAGCAGCTCGTCGCCGAAGAGGGCGAGGTGCTGCGCGCTTACCGCGACGTGGCCGGGGTATGGACCATCGGCGTGGGCCTGACGGCGGCGTCCGGCGTGGTAGCGCCCAAGGCCGGCATGGTGATCACCCGCGTGGAGAGCCGGCGGCTTCTCGCGGCCGCGCTGGCCAGCCGCTACGAGCCAGCCGTTGCCGCCGCGATGCCGGGCGCGCCGGCGCATGCCTTCGACGGCGCGGTGTCGTTTCATTTCAACACCGGCGCGATCGCGCGCGCCTCCTGGGTGAAGGCCTGGCGCGAGGGCGACGCGATCGCGGCGCGAGCCGGCATCGTCGCCTGGAACAAGGCGGGAGGCCGGGTCGTCGAAGGCCTGTCGCGTCGCCGGGCGCGCGAGGCGGACCTCATCCTTCTGGGACGCCGCATCCTTCAGCCAGCCGGGTTCGCAGCCCTTCGCCTCGGCGATGCCGGAGAGGCGGTGCGCGCCCTGCAGGCGGAGCTTGTGAAGGCCGGCATCGAGGCGGGGCCGATCGACGGCCGGTTCGGAGCCGAGACGGAAAAGGCGGTTCGCGCCTTCCAGGCGGCCCATCCGAACCTCACCGTCGACGGCATTGTCGGCCCGGCGACGCGGGCGCAGATCGCCCGGGTCGTCGCGGCGCGGAAAGCGCTGGCGGCGACCGCCGCCGGCGGCGCGCTGGCCACCGGGGGCGCTGGCGTCGTGCCCGTCGATGGATCCGCCATCGATCCTGCCCTGCCGCCCGGAGCGATCGTCCTGGCCGTGGCGCTGCTGGCCCTTGGCGCGCTGGCCATTGTCGGCTGGCGCCACCGCGACGAAATCCGTTCCCTGATCCGGCTCTGGAGGTCCTGATGATCCGGCTGCCCACGCTCAATCCCGTCGATATCGTCCTCGGCGCGCTGGAAGGCGCGGTCAATCGCATGGCCGGCCGAGCGGACAATCCGCTTACGCCCGACATGGCGCCGCGCATCACCAAGGCCATCATCGCGGAGGTTGCCGCCGACCCCGCCGTGATCCATGCGTCGAACGCCGAGCCGTGGTACGCTTCGCGCGTCACCTGGAGCGCGATCATCGCCGCGCTGGCGCCGATCCTGGGTCTCGTTTTCGGCCATTCGATCTCGGCCGAGGATCAGGCGTCGCTCGGCCAGATCGCCGTGGCGATCGGAACGCTCGTCGGCGCCGGGCTGACGCTCTACGGCCGTTGGATGGCGCGCGCGCCCATTGGTGGAAAGTGATACGGTTCGCGTGAAAGTTGCCGGCATTCAGATCGTGTTCATATGGACACGCCTAGGACGGGGGCATGTCGAAGAACTTCATCGCAATCCTCTTTCTGGCCGCCATGTTCGTCTGGTTCGGGTCCCCCGGATACGGTCCGTCCGCGGCATATGGCGATACGTGCCTGTCGCAGGGCGAGGCGCGTCAGGCCGTCCAGAACGGCGACGCCATATCTTTGAGCGAAATCCGTGGTTCACTGGCGGATGGCGGCGAAGTGGTTTCGGCGCAACTCTGCAGGGCCGGCAATCGCCTCGTCTACATCGTCAACGTGCTTGGCAGTGGCGGCGAGGTGAAGCGCGTGCGCGTCGATGCACGCAGCGGCTCGATCATGGGACGCTAGGGAAATGCGCATTCTCGTCGTTGAAGACGATCCGGACCTGAACCGCCAGCTCACCGAGGCCCTGAAGACGGCCGGCTATGTCGTGGATTCCGCGAGGGATGGCGAGGATGGTCATTTCCTCGGCGATACCGAACCCTATGACGCGGTCGTGCTCGACATCGGCCTGCCACGCATGGATGGCATCAGCGTGCTGGAGGCGTGGCGCCGGGCCGGCCGCAAGATGCCGGTACTCATCCTGACCGCGCGCGATCGCTGGAGCGACAAGGTGCAGGGCATCGACGCCGGCGCCGACGATTATGTCGCCAAGCCCTTCCACATCGAGGAGGTGCTCGCCCGCATCCGCGCCCTGGTGCGCCGCGCCGCCGGCCATGCCACCAACGAGATCGAATGCGGCCCGGTTCGCATCGACACCAAATCCGGCCGCGTCACGGTCGATGGAAACCCCGTCAAGCTCACGGCGCACGAATACAAGGTGCTCGAATATCTGATGCACCATCGCGACCGCGTCGTGTCGCGCACCGAACTGATCGAGCATCTTTACGACCAGGACTTCGATCGCGATTCCAACACCATCGAGGTGTTCGTCGGCCGGCTGCGAAAGAAGGTTTCGGGCGATCTGATCGAGACGGTGCGCGGTCTCGGCTACCGGGTGGTGACGCCGGGAACGGCAACGGCCGGCGGCGGCGCCGACTGACAT
Source organism: Kaistia defluvii (assembly GCF_026343955.1). Lineage (GTDB taxonomy): Bacteria > Pseudomonadota > Alphaproteobacteria > Rhizobiales > Kaistiaceae > Kaistia > Kaistia defluvii. The sequence continues at coordinate 570,366 of NZ_JAPKNI010000004.1, read as the reverse complement.
GCGGGTCAATTCGCTCGCGTTTCGGCTGATCGCCGGCGCGTCGCTCTGGAGCGCGATCGCCTTGGTCGTAGCCGGCGTGATCCTGACCTCGCTCTACCGCGATACGGTCGAGCGTGCCTTCGACGAGCGGCTTTCCGTCTATCTTAAGACCCTGGTCGGCAATCTCGCTACCCAGGCGCCCGGGCAATTGGGCGACCCCGGCAATCTCGGCGAGCAGCGCTTCGAGCTGATCTATTCCGGCTGGTACTGGCAGATCCGCCAGGTCAATGGACCGGTGCTGCTCGCCTCGCGCTCGCTGTCCACCGACACGCTGGACATCGCCAACGCGACGTCGCGCAACTCCGTCGATGGCGTCGAGCAGGCGACGATGGAAGGGCCGGACAAGCAGCAATTGCGTGTCCTGCAGCGGACCATTACCTTCGACGTCGACCACCGTTATGACGTGCTGGTCGCCGGCAACGCGTCGGAGCTCAAGGAGGAGATCGCCGATTTTCGCGCCAGTGTCGCGCTGACGCTGGCCGTCTTCGGCATCGGCCTGGTTGCTTCCACGGCGTTCCAGATCCGATGGGGCCTGCGGCCGCTCGAGAAGGTGCGGCGGGGGCTCGCGGCGCTGCGAAGCGGCAAGGAGCAGACCCTCGATGGACCGTTCCCGGCCGAGATCGAGCCGCTCGCCAGGGAGCTCAACGCGCTGATGGCATCTAACCAGCAGATCATCGAGCGCGCGCGCACCCATGTCGGAAATCTCGCGCATGCGTTGAAGACGCCGCTCAGCGTCATCACCAACGAGGCCCGCTCGGATCAGGGCCGGCTTTCGGCCAAGGTCGGCGAGCAGGCCGAGATCATGCGGATGCAGATCAATCATCATCTTGACCGTGCCCGCATCGCGGCGCGCTCGCAGGTGATCGGCGCGGTCACCGAGGTCGAGCCGGTTCTGGCGCGGCTGGTCCGGGCGATGCGCCGCATCCACGAGGATCGTGGCCTTTCCATCGACCTGCGCACCGCGCCGGACGCGCGCTTCCGCGGCGAGCAGCAGGATCTCGAGGAAATGGTCGGCAACCTCGTCGACAATGCCTGCAAATGGGCCGCGTCCAAAGTCGCCATCGAGGTCGCCTATATCCCGGCGGTCGGCGAGATCGACGGGTCGCTGGTGATCCGCGTCGATGATGACGGCCCCGGATTGACCGAAGCGGAGAGGCTGGAGGCGACCCGGCGCGGCAAGCGGCTCGACGAGAGCAAGCCGGGTTCCGGCCTGGGCCTGTCGATCGTCACCGATCTGGCCTCGCTCTATGAGGGAGCCTTCGAGATGGATCGCTCGCCGCTCGGTGGACTGCGCGCGGAAGTCCGGCTGCCCGCCGGCTGAGTTGGTTTGGAATCGCATTTCCGCCATGCTGGTATCGGATCTGCGAATCCGCGGCTCGGGGGGCGTTCCCTCGAATCGCTGGCACATACGGGGTGGTTGATCATGCGGCTGGGTGCTTGGCTTGTCTTGGGACTGGTTGCGACGAGCTTGGCCGGCTGCATCAGCGCAGGGGGCAGGGACGGCCTGGCCGGTACGCTCGGCAATTCGGTCGGCGCCGCCGGACGCAGTTCCGCCCCACCGCCGGGCGCCCTGATCGGCGGCGTCGCCGGGCAGTCGATCGGCAGGGGACTGGACGAGCGGGAGCGCCAGCGCGCCGAGCAGGCGGAGTTCCAGGCGCTCGAATATGGCCGGCCGGGTTCGCCGATCGACTGGCGCGGCGATCGCGAGGGCTTTCGCGGCGAGGTGGTTCCGGGGCCGCGCTACCGCGTCAACGCCTATGACTGCCGCGACTACACGCACCGGATCTGGGCGGGCGGAGAGCCGCAGGTCGCGCGCGGCACGGCCTGTCGCCAGGCCGAGGGTGGCTGGCGTCCGATCAGCTAGGCGGTCGCGTTCCCGCCGCGACAGAATGCGGCGTGCGCGTCGCTGGCGGACAGGCTAGAACGCGTCCAGGAACAGACCATGCTTCTTTGGATTGTCATGGCCGTGTTGACGGCCGCCGCCTCGCTTGCCGTGCTCATTCCCCTGGGCAGGCAGCCGCACGCCCCCGCTCATGCCGGCGCGGCCCGCTCGATCTACCGCGATCAACTGGATGAACTCGTGCGCGATCGCGAGCGCGGCCTGATTGGCGATGCCGAAGCGGATGCGGCCCGAATCGAGATTTCGCGCAGGCTGCTCAACAGCGATTCCGGCGCGGCCGCCGAGGCTCCGGCGCCCCCTCCCGCCTACCGGATCGAACGGCTGGTGGCGCTCGTCCTCCTCCCGCTGCTGGCCTGCGGCATCTATCTCTATGTCGGCTCGCCGCAACTGGCCGATCGGCCGGCAGTCAACCGCGCGGCCGAGCCGACGGCGCAGGGCAATGTCGACGACCTGATCGCCAAGGTCGAATCCCATCTTGCCGCCAATCCCGAGGATGGGCGCGGCTGGGAGGTCCTCTCGCCGATCTACATGCGGCTGGGGCGCTTTGACGACGCTGTCCGTGCCCTCGGCAATGCCAAGCGCCTGCTCGGATCGACCGCTGAGCGGGAGTCGCTCTATGGCGAGGCGCTGACTCGGGCGAGCGGCAATGTCGTCACGGAAGAGGCCCGCGCCGCCTTCGACCGGGCGCTCAAGTTCGATCCCGACGACGTGCGTTCCCGCTTCTTCCTCGCCATGGCGCTGGGCCAGGCCGGGCAGAAGGACGACGCCATCGCGGCGTGGAAGGCATTGATTGCGTCCGCGCCTGCCGATGCGCCCTGGCTTGCGGCGGCACAGGCCGAACTGGCGCAGTTTCAGCCGACCTCGACCGTCACCGCTGCCGCACCGACGGCGGGGCCGGTCGCTCCCGGGCCGACGGCCTCCGACATTGCCGCCGCCGCGCAGCAGAGCCCGGCGGAGCGGCAGCAGATGATCGAGGGCATGGTGTCGGGCCTCGCGGCAAGGCTGGATGCGGATCCCAAAGACACCACCGGTTGGGAACGGCTGTTCCGTGCCTATATGGTGCTTGGCAAGCCGGACGAGGCCCGCGCAGCGCTCCTTCGCGCTCGTGCCAGCCTGGCTGAAAAGCCGGAACTTCTCGCCGTCGTCGAGCAGGCGGCACGTGACATTGGCATCGGCAAGGATTGATCGTTCGACATGACGCGTAAGCAGCGCCGCCTGACCCTCATCAGCCTTGCCGGCGTCGTGCTGGCGAGTGCCGTCGGGCTCGTGCTCTTTGCCCTGTCGGACGGCATCACCTTCTTCACCTCTCCCTCGGATGTGCTAGCGAAGCCGCCATCGGTGGATCAGCGCGTGCGGCTTGGCGGCCTCGTCGAGCGGGGCTCGATCGTCAAGGAGGCGGACGGCGTCGTCCGATTCGCGGTGACGGACGGCAAGGCGACGGTGCCCGCGCGTTATGTCGGCATCCTGCCGGACCTGTTCCGTGAAGGACAGGGCGTCGTGGCCGAGGGCAAGGTCGATGGCAGCGGCCTGTTCGTGGCCGACACGGTGCTGGCCAAGCATGACGAGACCTACATGCCCAAGGAAGTCGTCGACGCGCTGAAGAAGAGTGGTGAATGGCGGCCTGAGGACGGCGACGGTCCCGCGCCGCAGACGGTGCAGCGATGATCGTCGAGATCGGCCACTACGCGCTCGTCCTGGCGCTGGTTCTGGCGCTGGCGGGCGGCACGCTGCCCTTCTGGGGCGCCTTGCGCGGTGACAACAGGCTGATGGCGGTCGCCTCGACCACCTCGGTGGCGCAGTTTCTGTTCGTCGCGGTGAGCTTCGCGGCGCTGACTTACGCCTATGTCGTCTCCGATTTCTCGGTCCAGAACGTGGTCGAGAATTCCCATTCGCTGAAGCCGCTGCTCTACAAGATCTCCGGCGTCTGGGGAAACCATGAAGGCTCGATGCTGCTCTGGGTGTTGATCCTGGTGCTCTTCGGCGCGCTCGTGGCTGTGTTCAGCGAGAACCTGCCGTTGAAGCTCAAGGCGCTGGTGCTGGCGGTCCAGTCCTGGATCAGCGCAGCCTTCCTGTTCTTCATCCTGATCGCCTCCAATCCCTTCCTGCGGCTCGATCCGGCGCCGCTGCAGGGGCATGACCTCAACCCGCTGCTGCAGGATGTCGGTCTCGCGATCCATCCGCCGCTGCTCTATCTCGGCTATGTCGGCTGCTCGATCTCGTTCGCCTTCGCCATTGCCGCGCTCATCGACGGCCGCATCGACGCGGCCTGGGCCCGCTGGGTGCGGCCCTGGACGCTGACGGCCTGGTGCTTCCTGACGCTCGGCATCGCCATGGGCTCCTACTGGGCCTATTACGAACTCGGCTGGGGCGGCTGGTGGTTCTGGGATCCTGTCGAGAATGCGAGCTTCATGCCCTGGCTCGCTGCAACCGCGCTGCTGCATTCGGCGATCGTCATGGAAAAGCGCGAGGCGCTGAAGATCTGGACGATCCTGCTCGCCATCCTGACCTTCTCGCTGTCGCTGCTCGGCACCTTCCTGGTGCGATCCGGCGTGCTCACCTCGGTGCATGCCTTCGCCACCGACCCGACGCGCGGGATCTTCATCCTGTGCATTCTCTGTGTCTTCATCGGCGGCGCCTTCTCGCTGTTCGCGGCGCGGGCGGGACAGCTCAGCCAGGGCGGCCTGTTCGCCCCGATCAGCCGCGAGGGCGCGCTTGTCCTCAACAACCTGCTGTTGACGGCCGCCTGCGCGACCGTCCTGGTCGGCACGCTCTATCCGCTCGCGCTGGAAGCGTTGACGGGCGAGAAGATCTCGGTCGGCGCGCCGTTCTTCGACATGACCTTCGGCCCGATGATGGTGCCGCTGCTGATCGCCGTGCCGTTCGGCCCGCTGCTGGCCTGGAAGCGTGGCGACATCGTCGCGGCCGGGCAGCGGTTGCTGTTCGCCTTCGGTGCGGCGATGGCGGTGGTCATCCTCGGTCTCGCCCTGATGGGAACGCCCTCGGCGCTGGCGCTGTTCGGGGTTGCGCTGGCCGTATGGCTGATGGTCGGCGCGCTGTCGGAAATCGCCTTCCGCATCAAGCTCGGCCGCGTGTCGCCGGCGGAAAGCTGGCGGCGCGGCGCGGGACTGCCGCGCTCGGCCTGGGGCACGATGGTCGCGCATTTCGGGGTCGGCGTCACGGTGCTCGGCATCGTCGGATCCACGGCCTGGAACAGCGAGACCATCGTCACGCTGAAGCCCGGCGAGGCGGTGACGATCGGCTCGCGGACGCTGACCATGGACGGATTCGTTCCGATCAGCGGCGGCACCTATACCGGCACGGGCGTGCGCTTCACGGTTCGCCAGGGCGGCAATGTCGTGGCGACGATGGAGCCTGAAAAGCGGCTCTACACCGTCCCGAACACGCCGACGACCGAGGCCGCGATCAACACCTTCGGCTTCTCCCAGCTCTATGTTTCGCTCGGCGACATCTCGGCCGACGGCTCGACCGTCGTCCGGGTCTACTGGAAGACGCTGATCGCCCTGATCTGGCTGGGTGCGCTCGTGATGACGGCGGGCGGCATGCTCTCGCTTTCCGACCGTCGCCTGCGCGTCGGCGCCCCGAAGCCGGCCCGGCGCCCTGTCGCCGTACCGGCGGAGTAGCGTCATGCGCCGGACAATGCTTGCTTTTGGGTTCCTGGTCGCCGCCTGGCCGGCTTTCGCCGCGGTCCAGCCGGACGAAATCCTCAAGGACCCCGTTCTGGAGGCGCGCGCCCGCGCCCTGTCGGCCGAACTGCGCTGCCTCGTCTGCCAGAGCCAGTCGATCGACGATTCGGACGCCACGATCGCCCGCGACTTGCGCGTCCTGGTTCGCGAACGCCTGCAGGCAGGCGACAGCGATGCGGCGGTCAAGGCGTTCCTGGTCGATCGCTACGGCGAATATGTCCTGCTGAAGCCGCGCCTGACATGGCACACGATCGTGCTCTGGGGCGCCCCGCCGGCCTTGCTTGTCGTCGGCGGCGCCCTGGCTATCGGCGTCTTCCGGCGCCGTCGCGTCGCCACCGTGACCGGTCTGACGGCCGACGAGGAGGCCCGTGTCGAGGCCTTGCTGGCGCGCGAGGAATAGCAGACCGCCGCGCTCCATTTCGTCGTAGCGCAAGTTCTAGCTATCCCCTTGTTTCAATTGTTATTTCTACGCGATTCTTCGACCCGCCCGTCCGTCTTTCGCGGCTTCGCTGCGAACATTACCAACGTTTCATGATGGTGACAGGCGGCTGTAACGTTCCCTCGGCCATTCTCCGTCCTATGAGCAGCGACCCCCCGCGTTGCTTTCCATTTTGTACGTGACGGAGACCATCATGACCGAACAGAATCCCGCTCCGAAGTCCACTCAGCCACGGCTCCGCAGCCGCGCCTTGCTCGGCACGGCGCTTGCCGCCCTGATCGTTGGCGGAATCGCGGGACAGGCCGTGGTCAGCTCGCATACCCCGGCTTATGCCGAGGCTGTTCGCGTCCAGCCGCAGACGCTTCCGAGCTTCGCCGACCTTGTCGAGAAGGTGAAGCCGGCTGTTGTCAGCGTTCGCGTCAAGCAGACGGTGACCGAGGCGGATGCTGCCGGGGTCGACTCGTTCGGCTTCCCGAATCCGGACCAGTTCCCGCCCGGATCGCCGATGGAGCGCTTCTTCCGCCAGTTCCAGGATCAGCGCGGCCCGCAGGGCCAGGCCCCGAACCGCATGCAGCGTCCGAAGCCCCGCCAGTCGGTGGCACTCGGTTCCGGCTTCTTCATCTCGGAAGACGGGTACGTCGTCACCAACAACCACGTTGTGGATGGCGCGACCGAATTCACCGTCAGCAATTCGGACGGCAAGGAATTCAGCGCCCGCCTGATCGGCACCGACGAGAAGACCGATCTGGCGCTGCTGAAGGTCGATGATGCCGAGAAGTTCACCTATGTCGATTTCGCCAAGGGGCACTCGCGCGTCGGCGACTGGGTCGTCGCGGTCGGCAACCCGTTCGGTCTCGGCGGGACGGTGACGGCCGGTATCGTATCGGCGCTGGGCCGTGAGATCGGCGCCGGTCCGTATGACGACTTCATCCAGATCGATGCCTCGGTGAACAAGGGCAATTCCGGTGGCCCGACCTTCAATCTCGCCGGTGAAGTGATCGGCATCAACACTGCGATCTACTCGCCGTCGGGCGGCAGCGTCGGCATCGCCTTCGACATTCCGGCCGCGACCGCCGAGCGTGTCATCAAGGACCTGAAGGATCACGGCGAGGTCGTGCGCGGCTGGCTCGGTGTCCAGATCCAGCCGGTCACCAAGGATATCGCCGACAGCCTCAACCTGAAGGAAGCCAAGGGCGCGCTCGTCAGCGAGCCGCAGGAAGGCAGCCCCGCGCTGACCGCCGGCATCAAGTCGGGCGACGCGATCCTGACGGTCGACGGCAAGACCGTCGAAGACGCCCGCAACCTGGCCCAGATCATCGCCGGCTACTCGCCCGATACCACGGTGAAGCTCGGCATCTGGCGCAACGGCAAGGCAGAGGAAGTCAGCGTCAAGCTCGGCAAGCTGCCCGGCTCGGAGAAGCAGGCCAGCGCCAAGCAGGCCGAGGACAAGACGGCTTCGGTCGCCGATCTCGGACTGTCGCTGTCCGCTTCGCCGGATGGCAAGGGCGTCGTGGTTTCCGATGTCGATCCGAATGGATCGGCGGCGGAGCAGGGCCTCCAGACGGGCGACGTCATTCTCGCAGTCGGCGGCAGTGAGGTTGCGCGTCCCGGCGACGTCGAGCGTGAAGTCGTCGATGCCAAGAAGCAGGGCATGAAGGCCGTGCTGATGCGGATCAAGTCTGGCGACCAGACGCGCTTCGTGGCGCTGCCCTTCGGCAAGGCATAGGCCTCGTCTCCATGGCCTGCGGAAGTGCCGTGTGAGCCCCGCGACACTTCCGGCGGGCTTGGGGCAGGCGGGATTTATCCCGCCTGCCCGCCTTTTTATGACAAGGCAGTTGTGCCCCCGGTTGCAAATACGGCTATCGTAAACCCATGCGAATCCTGCTCGTCGAAGATGATCGTGAGACCGCCAGCTACCTGGTGAAGGCCCTGCGCGAGGTGGGGCATGTTCCCGATCACGCCGCCGATGGCGAGGAGGGCGCGTTCCTCCTGGACGCCAACAAGTACGACGTCATCATCGTCGATCGCATGCTTCCCAAGAAGGATGGCCTGACGCTGGTCGAGGAGACGCGGCGCAAGGGCAACGATACGCCCGTGCTGATCCTGTCCGCGCTCGGCCAGGTCGATGATCGTGTCACGGGTCTCCGGGCCGGCGGCGATGATTATCTCGCCAAGCCCTATGCCTTCGCCGAGTTGCTGGCGCGCATCGAGGTGCTGGCGCGCCGACGCAAACCCGGCGAGGCGGAAACCCTGCTGAAGGTCGGGGAGCTCGAGCTCGACCGGCTCAGCCATCTGGTCCGCCGCGGCGACATCAACATCCCCCTGCAGCCGCGCGAATTCCGCCTGCTCGAATATCTGATGAAGCATGCCGGACAGGTCGTGACCCGCACCATGCTGCTCGAGAATGTCTGGGACTATCACTTCGATCCGCAGACCAACGTCATCGACGTGCATATCTCCAGGCTGCGTTCCAAGATCGACAAGGGTTTCTCCGAGCCGCTTCTGCACACGGTTCGGGGCGCGGGATACATGGTCCGTGACGGCGTTCGGTAAGGTCGTTCGCACCACCGCGTTCAAGCTCTCCGCGATCTATTTCGTCGTCTTCTCGGTCTTTGCGATCGCCTTCGTCGGCTGGATCACGCGCGAGACCGATCGTTTCCTGACGCAGCAGGTTCGGGACACCATCGAGGCGGAGATCGGCGTGCTGGCCGACGAAGGCCTCCGCAGCGGGCTGACCGGCATTGTCGCCGCCATCGAGCAGCGCAGCCGCGTGCCCGGCGCCAGCCTGTATGTCGTGACGGATTCCGAGGGGCGCGTGGTCGCGGGCAATGTCACCGAGGTGCCGCCTGCGCTTCTCAAGCTGAGCGGTCTCGAGCCGGTCACGGTCCCCTACAAGCGGCTGGAAGGCGAGACGTCGCACCACATCGCCATGGTGCAGGTCTTGCCGCTGCCCAACGGCTTCCGCATGCTGATCGGCCGCGACATCAGCGAGATCGAGCGCATCCGCGAACTGATCGGCAAGGCGATGATCAGCGCCGTGGTGCTGCTGATCTTCCTGGCGCTGGTATCCTGGTTCTTCGTCAGCCGCCGCGTGCTGAAGCGGATCGACTCCGTCACCGCCACCAGCCGCCAGATCATGGCGGGTGATCTTTCCGGCCGACTGGAGGTGACGCCTGCCGGCGACGAGTTCGACCGCCTGGCGGAAAACCTCAATGCCATGCTCGATCGCATCGTGCATCTGCTGCATGGCCTGAAGGACGTCTCCGACAACATCGCGCATGATCTGAAGACGCCGCTGACGCGCCTGCGCACGCGCGTCGAGACGACCTTGGCGGGGCCGGCTGAAATCGAGGCCTATCGCGCGGCGCTCGAAGCCACGATCGAGGAATCGGACCAGCTGATCCGCACCTTCAACGCGCTGCTGATGATCGCGCGCGTCGAAGCCGGTTCCCCGGACGGCGCGCTCGGGCCGCTCGACATGGCGCAGATCGCGGCCGATGTCGTGGAGTTCTATGAGCCCGTGGCCGAGGAAGCCGGCGTCGCGCTGAAGCTCTCTGTCGAAGGCCCGCTGCCGCTGCACGGTAGCCGCGAGCTGATCAGCCAGGCCCTGACCAACCTGCTCGACAACGCCATCAAGTATGTCCAGACCGGCGATCCGGCGGTTGAGACGCCGGTGGTGACCGTCGCCGCGCAACAGGTCGAAAGCGAGATTGTCGTCTCCGTCAGCGACAATGGCCCCGGAATCCCCGAATCCGAGCGGCTTCGCGTCCTGCAGCGCTTCGTTCGGCTGGAAAAGAGTCGTTCACAGCCGGGCAGCGGCCTCGGCCTCAGCCTTGTCGACGCCGTCGTGAAGCTCCACCATGGTACGGTCGCGATGAGCGATGCCGGACCGGGACTTGTGGTGACCTTGCGATTCCCGGCCGAGACCTGAAGGACGGGATGATGGCCGCTACTGTTTCGCAACCGGCAGACGCGTCGGTTGGCGCTTCGCTTGCCACGTCCATCCAGACCGAGATCCGGCCGCCCAAGGCGACGCGGATGCGCGAGATCCTTCAGGATCTGCAGGCAGCGGCCAAGGAGGCCGACGTCGGATCCGCCTGGGCGGATCTGCTGCACGCCCACAAGGGGCTGGCGCCGTTCCTGGCGGCGGTGTTCGATGCGTCGCCCTTCCTGCGTCAGATCGCCCTCGATGATCCCGCGCGCATGGTCGCGATCCTCATCGCCGATCCCGACGCGCACTTCTCCCGCCGGATGGCCGAAGTCTCCGCGCTCTGGCGGGATACGGACGAGGCGACGCTGATGACCCGCCTGCGCCAGGCGCGGGCCGAAGTGGCTCTGCTGGTCGGGCTCGCCGATCTCGGCGGTATCTGGCCGGTCGAGCGCGTCACCGGCGCCCTGACCGCCTTCGCCGAGGCCGCCGTCAGCGCCACGGTCGACTTTCTCCTCGCCGAGGCGCACGCCTCCCGCAAGCTGACGCTCCCGCACCCGGACCAGCCCTCGCGTGGCTCGGGCTGGATTCTGCTCGGCATGGGCAAGTGCGGTGCGCGCGAGCTGAATTATTCCAGCGACATCGACCTGATCGTGCTGTTCGATCCGGAGCGGGCGGAGGTTGCCGATCCCGACGAGATCGGCGCGCTGTTCGTCAAGATGACGCGCCGGCTGGTGAAGATCCTGCAGGAGCGCACGCCCGACGGCTACGTCTTCCGCACCGATCTTCGCCTGAGGCCGGATCCGGGCTCCACCCAGGTCGCGATCTCGACGCTGGCAGCCTTTCTCTATTACGAGGCGAGCGGACAGAACTGGGAACGGGCTGCCATGATCAAGGCGCGCCCCTTCGCCGGCGACATCGAGGCCGGTGATGCCTTCCTCTCGGAACTCGCGCCGTTCATCTGGCGCAAATATCTCGACTTCGCGGCGATCGCCGACATCCATTCGATCAAGCGCCAGATTCATGATCATCGTGGCCACGACGCGGTCGCCGTCGCCGGCCACAACATAAAGCTCGGGCGCGGCGGCATTCGCGAGATCGAGTTCTTCGTCCAGACCCAGCAATTGATCGCCGGCGGGCGGGACCGCGAATTGCGCGGCCGGCGCACGCTGGACATGCTGGAGATCCTGCGCGCCAAGGGCTGGATCGCCGACGAGGCGGCGGCCGACATGGCGCGCTGCTACCGCTTCCTGCGCGCCATCGAGCACCGCCTGCAGATGATCGCCGACGAACAGACCCACACGCTGCCCGACAGCGAGGAGGAGCTGGACGTCGTCGCCCGCCTGATGGGCTTCAAGACCGTCAAGGCCTTCTCCAAGGCGCTGGTCGAGACGCTGGAGACGGTGCGGGACCACTACATCCAGCTTTTCGAGGCGGCGCCCTCGCTTTCCTCGACGCTGGGCAGCCTGGTCTTCACCGGCGACGACGAGGACCCCGAAACGGTCGCGACGCTGGCAAGCCTTGGCTACAAGAACCCGCGCGAAGTCAGCCGCACGATCCGGGGCTGGCATTTCGGCCGCTACGCCGCCATGCGTTCGGCCGCCGCCCGCGAGCGCCTGACCGAGATCACGCCGGCACTGCTGGAGGCTTTCGCCACCACGGACAATGCCGATGCGGCGTTCAATTCGTTCGACCGCTTCCTGGCCCGGTTGCCGGCCGGCGTTCAGCTCTTTGCGCTGCTCGGCTCCAATCCCGGTCTTCTCAATCTGCTCGCCACCATCATGGGCACCGCGCCGCGCCTGGCCGAGATCGTCACGGCGCGCCCGCATGTGCTGGATGCCGTGCTCGATCCGGCCTTCTTCGGCCGCCTGCCGGACCGCACGATCCTCACCGCGCGGCTGAAGAACATGCTGGCCGAGGCGGTGTCGCTGGAGGATGTGCTCGATCGCGCGCGCATCTTCGGCAAGGAGCAGGGCTTCCTGATCGGCGTCCGGGTGATCGCCGGCTCCGTCAGCACGCGCGCCGCCGGCATTGCCTATTCCGACCTGGCCGACCTGCTGGTCGCAACCCTGCTCGACCACGTCAAGATCGCGCTCGAAGCCCAGCATGGCCGCATCGCCAACAGCCGGATCGCACTGCTGGCGATGGGCAAGTTCGGCGGGCGCGAGATGACGGCCTCATCCGATCTCGACCTGATCCTGCTCTACGATTTTCCCGAGACAGAGAGCGGTTCGGACGGGGCGCGGCCGCTATCCGGCAGCCAGTATTATGCGCGCATGACGCAGCGCCTCATCGCCGCGATTTCGGCGCCGACGGCGGAGGGGTCGCTTTACGAAGTCGATTTCCGCCTGCGTCCCTCGGGCAATTCCGGCCCGCTCGCCACGCATATCCGCTCTTTCGTCGAGTATCAGAACAAGGAAGCCTGGACCTGGGAGCATATGGCGCTGACGCGGGCGCGCCCGATCCACGGCGATCCGACCCTTGTCGCCGAGGCCGTCGAGGATATCCGCGCCGTCCTCTCCACGCCGCACGATCCCAAGAAGGTCAAGCGCGACGTGCTGGAGATGCGCGTGCTTCTGGAGGAAGAGAAGACCGCCGAGGGGCCGTGGGACCTGAAGCAGGTGCCCGGCGGCCAGATCGATATCGAATTCATCGCGCAGTACCTGCAGCTCGTGCATGGCGCGGTCCATCCCGAAATCCTCGATGTCGAGACGGAAACCGTGCTGGCGGCGACATCGCGCACCGGGCTGCTGCCGGCGACCGAGGCGGAGATCCTGCTTCCCGCGCTCCGCCTCTATCAGCGGCTGGTTCTGATCCTGCGGCTCTGCGTCGATGGGCCGTTCCGGGCCAGCGAGGCGCCGCGCGGCCTGCTGGACCTGCTGTCCAGGGCGGGCGAACTGCCCGACTTCGCCACGCTCGACGCCCATGTCCAGGCGACGCAGAAGGATGTCCGGGCCTCGTTCGAGCGGATCATCGGCAAGGTTCGCAAGAGCAAGAAGGCCTAGGGTCGCTTTCGCTTTCCGCCAGGCCCGAGGTCATCGCGACGGTTCGGCGGAAGCCCCGAGCCTGAGCGCGACGCCGGCCGACGCGCCGGTCGGTGGCTCCAGCTGTTCGGTTGGCCGCAGCGGCAGGCGGATCGAGACGATCGTGCCCTTGCCCTCATGGCTGCGGATGCGCATCGCGCCCCCATGCAGTTCCGCGAGCGAGCGGGTGATGGCGAGGCCAAGGCCGGAACCCTTGTGGCTCTTGGTGAACTGGTTCTGCACCTGCTCGAACGGCCGGCCGAGCTTCTTCAGCGCTTCCTTCGGAATGCCGATGCCGTTGTCCTCGATCGTCAGCGTCACGGCGCCGCCGATCTTGCGGGCGCGGACGCTGATGTGACCGTTTTCCGGCGTGAACTTCACGGCATTCGACAGCAGGTTCAGCACCATCTGCTTCACCGCGCGACGATCGGCATGGAGGCCGAGCGAGCTTTCGAGGTCCGCCTCGATCGTCACCTTGCGGGCCGACGCTTCCGGCGACATCACGCGCGCGGCCTCGTCGACGATCTCGTCGAGCATCAACGGCTGCATGTCGAGCGTCATCCGGCCGGCCTCGATCCGGGCCATGTCGAGCACGTCGTTGATGACGTTGAGCAGGAAGTTGCCGCTGGCATTGATGTCCTGGCAATACTCGCCGTACTTCGGCGAGCCGAGCGGGCCGAACAGGCCGGACTTCATGATCTCCGAGAAGCCGATGATCGCGTTGAGCGGCGTGCGCAGCTCATGGCTGATATTGGCGAGGAATTCGGACTTGGTCCGGTTGGCGGTCTCGGCGCGATCCTTCTGCTCGGAGTACTTCTCCGCGAGATCGACCATCTCCTGTGCCTGCTGCTCCAGCTTCTGGCGCGACTGGCGCAGGTCCGCAATGGTTGCCATCAGGCGACGTTCGCCGTCGATCAGCTTTTCCTCGTGGCGCTTGATGGTGGTGATGTCGGTGCCGACCGACACGAAGCCGCCATCCTTGGTGCGGCGTTCGCTGATCTGCAGCCAGCGTCCATCGTTCAGCTGCGCCTCGAAGGAGCGCGCGCCTTCCTCGGCGCGGCCCTCGTTCGGGATCTGCGCCTGCACCACGGGCTGGCGCCCGGCCGCGATCACCTGGGCATAGGGGGTGCCGGCTTCCAGCGCCGAATCCGGAATGCCGTGCAGCTGCTGATACTTCGAATTGCACATGACGAGGCGGTTCTGGGTGTCCCACAGCACGAAGGCCTCGGAGATCGTCTCGATGGCGTCGCGCAGGCGGATGTCGGCGGTGCGCGAGCTCTCGGCCAGGCGCATCTGCTCGGTCACGTCGACGGCAATGCCGATCAGGTGCGGCTCTGTGCCATCGGCATCCACCAGCTCGACGCGGATCCGGAGCCAGACATAGCTGCCGTCGGCCTTGCGCATGCGGAACATGCGGTCGACCGTCGTCTCGTTGGCCTCATAGAGCGCCTCGACCAGGTTCATCAGGTCGCCATCGTCGGGATGGACAAGCTCGTTCACCTCGCCGAAGCCGAGCAGCGTGTCCCGCGGTGGGAGTCCCACCAGCTCGAACATCGATTTCGACCAGAACAGGCGTCCGCGCGCGACGTCCCAATCCCAGAGTCCGCAGCGGCCCCGGCGCAGCGCCGTGTCGAAGCGGTCATAGGTCTCCTGGTAGATGATGTCGGCTTCCTGGGCGCGGGCGGACTGCGAGAAATAGCCGTAGAGGATGACGAGCAGGATGCCGCTGGTGCCGACGAAGATCGAGACGTTGAGCGAGACGTCGGCGCGCCAGTCTCGGTAGATCGCCGGGAAGGGCGTTGCGACGGCGACGAAGCCGAGCCGTCCGTTCAGGTGGCGCAGCGTCGCGAAGGCCGGCTGGTCGCCATCGACGTTGATCTTCAGCACGCCGGCACGGTCGCCGAAGATCACCAGGGGCTGGGCGCCGCTGACGATCTCGGTGAAGCTGCGGTTCTCCTCGGTGGCGGAGCGCGGCGAGGTGGCGATGACGCGGCCGGTTGCGTCGGCGACATAGATGCGCTGGCCGGCATCGGCGGCGCTTTGCGGCACGAGATTGTCGAGCGTGTTCTGGACCGCCATCGGGTAGCGATCGGTCGACAGCGTCGGCTCCGCCTGGTCGAGCGAGAGGGCGAGGTAGGACGCGACCATGCCCATCAGGTCGCGCGCCTGGTTCTCGCGCTCCATGCGCAGGTCGTAGAGCTGAACGAAGCGCGCCAGCGCGACGATCATCAGGAAGATGATGATGAGGACGGGGATGCAGCGACGCAGGATCGGCTCGGACGAGACGAGCTTTTCGTAGGCCGGCTTGGCCAGAAGCCGAGCGTGACCTTTGATCATCTGCTTGCGTCGAAACAGTACCCCTGCAATAGGCATGCGCTCGCTCGCAGACGCACTGGCTGTATCTGCCCGCGCCATCTCAGCCCCCCGATGTCGGCTATCATCGGGTCAGTCCCTTGCCCCGAATCACCCCCATTTGAATCGACGCGAATCACATTGTCCAGAGGTGTGTTAGGGTTTCGTTAAGCATAATTTTCTGGCTCCGGCCTTGGGGAATCCGGGTTCGGCGCACCCGGATTCGTCTGCCGCCGAATGGCGCCGTTTTTGCCTGCGTGACGCTCAGGCAAGCGTCCGCGTGACGATGTCGAGCGTGTCCGGCGAGAGGTCGGGCGCCGCGGCGATCCGGCGCAGCGCCGCCTCGGCGCGGGCCCGGCGAACCGGCTCCAGCGCCCGCCACGAGCGGAAACTGACCAGCAACCTGGCCGTCGTCTGCGGGTTGCGCTTGTCCAGCTCCAGCGCGAAATCGGCGAGGAAATCGTAGCCGGCGCCGTCCACCCGGTTGAACTGCGTCTGGTTTGCGCTTGCGAAGCTGCCGACGAGCGCACGCACCCGGTTGGGGTTGTTCGGCGAGTAGGAGGGATGCTTCAGCAGCGCCTTCACCCGGTCCAGCGTATCCGAGGCCGGCACGGTCGCCTCCAGCGTCAGCCACTTGTCGAGCACGAGCGCGTCGTCCTGGTAGCGCTTGTGGAAGGCGTCGAGGACCGCGCGGCGCTCGGGCAGGGCGGCCTGCGTGATCGCGGAAAGCGCCGCCAGCCGATCCGTCATGTTGTTCGCGGTTTCGAAATGCGCGAGCGCAGCGGCGATCGCCTCGGGCGAACGGCGAGCGAGCAGCAGATCGAGCAGGGTGTTGCGCAGCGCCCGTTTTCCGGCGCTGGCGGCATCCGGGCGGAAGGATTCCGCCCCCGACAGGCTGCCGTAGTGGCGCTCGATCCGGTTGCCGAGACCGGTCGAGATCGCCAGGCGAAGCTCACGCCGCGCCGCCGCAATCGCGTCGGGATCGACATTCTGGCCAAGCTCGCGCGCGATGTCGGCTTCGCTCGGAAGCTGTAGCACCTGGGCGCGGAAGGCCGGCTCCAGCGTCTCGTCGTCCAGCACGCTGCCGAGCGCGTCGATCAGGGCCGGCTCGGCCTTGGCGGGGCGGCCGGCGATCTGTTCGGTCGTGCTGGCGACGAGATTGCGCATGGCCAGCGTCTGGGCCGCCTGCCAGCGGTTGAAGGGGTCGGCATCGGTGCGGACCTGGAACAGCAGGTCCGCGGCCGAGATGTCGATCGCCAGGCGGACGGGCGCGGAGAAGCCACGCAGCAGCGACGGCACCGGGCGCCCGCCGACACCCTCGAACACCAGCGTCTGGCTGGCTTCCGTCAGATGGATGATGTCGCCCTCGACGCGGCCGCCGCTGACCGACGCAAACTCCATGTCCTCGCCATTCGGCCCGATCAGGCCGAAGCGGATCGGCATGTGCATCGGTTGCTTGTCGCTCTGGCCGGGCGTCGCCGGAATGCTCTGGCTCAAGGTCAGGCGGTAAGTACGGTCGGCTTCGTCATAGGCGCCGCGGGCAATGATCTGCGGGGTGCCGGCCTGCGAATACCAGAGCTTGAACTGGGTCAGGTCCGCGCCGGTCGCATCGGCGAAACTCGCCAGGAAATCCTCGATCGTCGCCGCGTCGCCGTCATGCCGCTCGACATAGAGGTCCATGCCGTTCCGGAAGTCGTCGGGGCCAAGGATGCTCTTCAGCATCCGCACCACCTCCGCACCCTTCTCATAGACGGTTGGCGTGTAGAAGTTGCTGATCTCGTGGTAGATTTCGGGCCGGACGGGATGGGCGAGCGGGCCGCCATCCTCCGGGAACTGTCGCGCCTGCAGCGTGC
Source organism: Kaistia defluvii (assembly GCF_026343955.1). Taxonomy (GTDB): domain Bacteria; phylum Pseudomonadota; class Alphaproteobacteria; order Rhizobiales; family Kaistiaceae; genus Kaistia; species Kaistia defluvii. The sequence goes on along the minus strand of NZ_JAPKNI010000004.1, from coordinate 553,128 downwards.
GCACGTCTGCAATCCGCTTGACGGCGCGCGAGCGCATGTCGGACGAGAACTCCTGGTCGCGGAAGACCGTCAGGCCTTCCTTCAGGCAGAGCTGGAACCAGTCGCGGCAGGTGATGCGGTTGCCGGTCCAATTGTGGAAATACTCATGCGCGATGACGCCCTCGACATTGGCGTAGTCGGCATCGGTCGCGGTATCCGGGTCGGCCAGGACGTACTTGTCGTTAAAGACGTTGAGGCCCTTGTTCTCCATCGCGCCCATGTTGAAATCGGACACGGCGACGATGATGAAGATGTCGAGGTCGTATTCGAGGCCGAACACGTCCTCGTCCCACTTCATCGAGCGCTTCAGCGCGTCCATCGCATAGGTGCAGCGCGCTTCCTTGCCATGCTCGCAATAGATGCGCAGCTCGACCTCGCGCCCGGACGAGGTGGTGAAGCTGTCGGTGATGACGCCGAGATCGCCGGCCACCATCGCGAACAGGTAGGACGGCTTGGGGAAGGGGTCGTGCCAGACGGCGAAGTGGCGATCGGTGCCGGGGACGTCGCCGCTCTCGACCGGGTTGCCGTTGGCGAGCAGGATCGGCGCGTCGGATTTCTCTGCTTCGATCCGCGTCGTGTAGACGGCCAGCACGTCCGGGCGATCGAGGAAATAGGTGATGCGGCGGAAGCCCTCGGCCTCGCATTGGGTGCAATAGGTGCCGCTGGTCCGGTAGAGCCCCATCAGCTTGGTATTGGCGGCCGGATCGACCAGGGTCTCGATTTCGAGCGTGAACGGCCGGTTCGGCGCGTCATGCAGCGTCAGCAGGGTCGGGGTGGCCGTATAGCGGCTTTCGGGCAGCGTCGCCCCGTCGAGTTTCAGTCCTTTCAGGACGATCTCGTCGCCCACCAGTTCGAGGCGCCCGTTGCGGGCCTCGTCCGTGTTGGGCCGAAGCGCAATCGTGGCGACCACCCGGGTCGCGGAGGGCGCGAGCTGGAAATCCAGTCCGACCGTATCGATGGTGAAGGCGGGAGCGCGATAGTCTTCGAGCCGGAAAGGCGCGGCTTCGGTCTTCATGAGGCATACTCCCGTCGGTGGTGACCGGCTGTGCGAGGACCGGTTTCACAGGCCTGCAAGATAAGGGCTTCGGCCTGGTGTCGCTATGGCAAAGGCGGAATTCCCCCGAAAGTCCGGATTGTCCCGGCGCCAAGGGTTCGATGCGTCGGGCCTGGGGGCCGCGGCATGCCGCAACGGTTTCCACCGTGTTGCGCGGCGAGGTTTCATCTCTGAGTTGCCTACCTCATTTCCTGATGCTATTTCATCACGAGGGAGGATACCTCGTGGGAAAGACGACGCTGCAAGACGTCGCCCGGGAGGCTGGCGTCAGTCTCGCGACGGTCGATCGCGTGCTGAACGGGAGAGCCGGCGTCCATGCGCGAACGGTCGAGAAGGTGCAGACCGCTGTCGATCGGCTGAATTATCAGCCGGATCGGATGGCGTCGCGCCTCGCGCGCGGCCGTGATTATCGCTTCGAGGTCATCCTGCCGATCGGCGCCAATGAATTCATGCGCATGCTCGAAGCCGAGTTTCGGGCCACGGCCGAGCGCTATGTGCATGAGCGCGTCCTCCTCAACATCACGCTGGTCGACGTGTTCGACGGCGAGGCGCTGGCCGTTGCGCTGGAGAGCCTGCCGGCCGATGTCGACGGCATTGCGGTCGTGGCGCTCGATCATCCGGCCGTTGCCGAGGCGATCAACACCTTGGCCGATCAGGGCATTCCGGTCATCACGCTGGTGTCGGACCTGCCGGGCACCCGGCGCACGCATTTTGTGGGCATCGACAATTCCGCCGCCGGCCGCACCGCCGCCAGCCTGCTCGGCCGCTTTCTCGGCGGGCGCAAGGGCAAGGTCGGCCTGATCGCCGGCTCGCTCGCGCTGCGCGACCATATCGAGCGCCAATACGGCTTCGAGCAGGTCGTCGCGCGCGAATATCCCGATCTGGAAGTGCTGCCGGTTCGCGAGGGCCGCGACGAGGACGATCGCGTGCGCGGCGTCGCCGAGGCACTGCTGGCCGAGCATGACGATCTCGTCGGCATCTACAATGTCGGGGCCGGGTCGACCGGCGTCGTGACCGCGCTGCAGAAGACCGGGCACACCCGCGACATCGTCTTCATCGCGCACGAACTCACCACCATCAATCGCCGCAACCTGATCCGCGGCTCCATCGACGCCGTCATCAACCAGGATCCGGGCCACATGGCCCGCAGCGCCGCGCGCATCCTGCTGGCGATGCGCGAGGATATGGAGATCGTTCCCGGTCAGGAGCGGATCAAGATCGACATTTTCATCCGGGACAATGTGCCGTAGCGGGGCGCTTTCTCTCATTTTTCATCCGCCCCGGGCGCAAGTCCGGGAAGCAGTTTCCGAAGGAGGTTTTCGATGAAGACGATCAAGGGGCCGGCGATCTTCCTGGCGCAGTTCGCGGGCGACGCCGCCCCGTTCAATTCGTTCGACGCGATCTGTGGCTGGGCAGCCTCCCTCGGCTACAAGGGCGTGCAGATCCCGACCTGGGACAGCCGACTGATCGACCTCAACAAGGCATCCGATTCCAAGGACTATTGCGACGAGCTGGTCGGCACCGCCGCCAAGCATGGCCTGGAGATCACGGAACTCGCCTCGCACATCATCGGTCAGCTGGTTGCGGTGCATCCGGTCTATGACGAGCTGATGGACGGCTTTACGATTCCCGCGATGCGCGGCAACCCGAAGGCGCGCCAGGAATGGGCCGTCGACCATCTGAAGCGCTGCGCCCGCGCCTCGAAGAATCTCGGCCTCAAGGCGCATCCGACGTTTTCGGGCGCGCTCGCCTGGCCGTTCCTCTATCCGTTCCCGCAGCGCCCGGCCGGTCTGGTCGAGGAAGCCTTCGCCGAGCTCGGCCGCCGCTGGACGCCGATCCTCGATGTGTTCGAGGAGAACGGCGTCGACGTCGCCTACGAGATCCATCCCGGCGAAGACCTGCATGACGGCATCACCTACGAGATGTTCCTTGCGGAGGTGAAGAACCATCCCCGCGCGAACCTGCTCTACGATCCCTCGCACTTCGTGCTGCAGCAGCTGGATTATCTCGACTACATCGACATCTATCACGAGCGCATCAAGGCGTTTCACGTCAAGGACGCGGAGTTCAACCCGACCGGCCGCCAGGGCGTCTATTCCGGCTATCAGAGCTGGGTCAACCGCGCCGGCCGCTTCCGCTCGCTCGGTGACGGCCAGGTCGATTTCGGCGCGATCTTCTCGAAGCTGACGGCCTATGATTTCGACAGCTGGGCGGTGCTCGAATGGGAATGCGCGCTGAAGCATCCCGAGGACGGCGCGCGCGAGGGTGCCGAGTTCATCAAGCACCACATCATCCGCGTCACCGAGCACGCCTTTGACGACTTTGCCGGTTCCGGCACCGACGAGGCGGCCAACCGCCGCATTCTCGGCATCGCCTGACCCTCGGCAACCACACGGATCGGAGAAAACAATGGCAATCGGAGCCAGCAAGGAAGAAACCGCCGGCCGTCGCATCCGCCTCGGCATGGTCGGCGGCGGGCAGGGCGCGTTCATCGGCGCCGTCCACCGCATCGCGGCGCGCATGGACGACCAGTACGACCTGGTCGCCGGCGCGTTGTCGTCGGATCCGGCCCGCGCCAAGGCGTCGGCCGCCGATCTCGGCATCGCCGAGGATCGCGCCTACACCTCCTATGAGGAGATGGCCAAGGCCGAGGCCGCCCGTCCGGACGGTATCGAGGTCGTGTCGATCGTCACGCCGAACCATGTCCATGCCCCTGCGGCCAAGGCATTCCTGAAGGCCGGCATCCACGTCATCTGCGACAAGCCGATGACGCTGACGGTCGAGGAATCCAAGGAACTCGTCGAACTGGTGAAGTCGTCCGGCAAGATCTTCATGCTGACGCACAACTACACCGGCTATCCCATGATCCGGCAGGCGCGCGCCATGATCGCCAATGGCGATCTCGGTGAGATCCGTCTGGTTCAGGCCGAATATCCGCAGGACTGGCTGACGGAGCGGGCGGAAGCCACCGGCACCAACAAGCAGGCTGAATGGCGCACCGATCCGGCCCGCACGGGCGCCGGCGGCTGCATCGGCGACATCGGCACGCATGCCTACAACCTCGCCTGCTTCGTCACCGGCCTGGAGATCGACCAGGTGCTGGCCCAGCTCTCGACCTTCGTCGAGGGCCGCCAGGTTGACGACGACGTGCAGATCCTTCTGAAGTGGAAGGGCGGCGCCAAGGGCATGCTCTGGGCCAGCCAGGTCGCCGTCGGCAACGAGAACGGCCTGAAGCTCCGCGTCTACGGCACCAAGGGCGGTCTTGAATGGACGCAGGCCGACCCGAACTATCTCTGGTTCACCAAGTTCGGCGAGCCGAAGCAGTTGCTGACGCGCGCCGGCGCCGGCGCCTGGCCTGAAGCGGCCCGCGTCAGCCGCGTGCCGGGCGGCCATCCGGAAGGCTATCTGGAAGGCTTCGCCAATATCTACACCGAAGCGGCCCGGGCCATTCATGCCGCCCGCGACGGCAGCAAGGTCGATCCGGCCGTGACCTATCCGACCGTCGAGGACGGCCTGGTCGGCATGCAGTTCATCGAGGCCGCCGTGGCATCGTCCAAGGCTGGCAACGTCTGGACCAAGGTAGGCTGATGGCGATCGCCGAGGGGAGAGAGATGGGGACGAGTGCGCAGCCGCCTCTCCTGGAGGCGGTAGGGATTTCCAAGTCGTTTGGTCCCGTCGAGGTGCTGGGAGACATCAACCTGGCTCTCGTGCCGGGCGAGGTCCACGCCATCATCGGCGAGAACGGCGCGGGCAAATCCACCCTGATGAAGATCCTCGCCGGCCATCTGATGCCGACGAAGGGGGAACTGCGGATCGACGGGCAGCCGGTCGTCATGACCGGCCCCGTCGATGCCGAGCATCGCGGCATCGTGCTCGTGCACCAGGAAATCCTCCTGGCGCCCGACCTGACGGTCGCGCAGAACATCTATCTCGGCCGCGAGGTCCGCAAGGGCCTGACGCTGGACGACAAGGCGATGAACAAGGGCGCGGCCGAAGCGGTGCGCGCCCTTGGCATCGACATCGATCCGACCACCACCGTCGGCAGGCTTTCGATCGCGCAGCGCCAGCTGGTGCAGATCGCCCGTGCGCTGCTGGTGCCGCATCGCATCGTCATCTTCGACGAGCCGACCGCCTCGCTGACGCTCACCGAGACCGACGCCCTGCTGCGCGTGATCTTGGATATTCGGAAGAAGGGCGCCGCCGTCCTCTACATCTCGCATCGCCTGCCCGAGGTGAAGGAGATCGCCGATCGCGTGACGGTGTTGCGCGACGGCAAGCTGATCACCACGCGCTCGGCCGAGGGGCTGGAGGCGGTCGACATGGCGCGGCTGATGGTCGGCCGCGACGTCGCCAAGCTCTATCCCGACCGGGTCGCCACCCAGGCCGTCGACTATGCGCTCGAAGTGGACGACATGACGGTTCCGGGCTATGCGCAGGACGCCTCGTTCAAGCTGCGCAAGGGCGAGATCCTCGGCTTTGCCGGGCTTGTCGGCGCCGGTCGCACGGAACTTTTGGAAGGCGCGGTCGGCCTGCGTCCGTCGCATGGCAAGGTCAAGCTGAACGGCAGGCCGGTCAATTTCGTCACCGTCCGCGACAGCATGCGCGCCGGCATCGTTTATCTGAGCGAGGACCGGAAGGGCAAAGGCCTGCTGCTGGCCCAGAATCTCGGCATCAACCTGACTCTGGCCGCGCTCGGCCAGTTCGTGCGCGGGCTGCTGATCGACCGCGGCCGGGAGGCCAAGGCGCTCGACAGTTCGATCTCCGAGTTCGACATCCGCACCCGCAACAAGGACCTGCTCGCCGGGCAGCTTTCGGGCGGCAACCAGCAGAAGCTGCTGCTCGCCAAGATGATGCTGCTGAACCCGCAGATCGTCATCATCGACGAGCCAACGCGCGGCATCGACATCGGCACCAAGGAACAGATCTACAAGTTCATCGCCGAACTGGCGGAAAGCGGAAAGTCGGTCATCGTCATCTCGTCCGAGATGCAGGAAGTGATCGGCATCTGCGACCGCATCCTCGTCATGCGCAACGGGCGCATCGTGGGCGAGGTGAGCGGCAACCGCATGACCGAAGACGAGATCGTCGTTCTCGCGACGGGCGTTACATCGAGGGAGGCCGCCTCGATGGCGGAGCAGGCATGACCGACACCACCGCCAACAAGAACCCCGCCCGCCGCTCGCTCGGCGACATCGACCTCCGCGCCGTGGCGCCCTTTGTCGCGCTCGCCGTGCTGCTGGTGCTGGGCGCGCTGGTGAACCCCAACTTCCTCGGGGTCGACAACCTTCTCAACGTGCTGACGCGCAGCGCCTTCATCGCGATCATCGCGGTCGGCGCCACCTTCGTCATCTCGGCCGGCGGACTGGATCTGTCGGTCGGCGCCATGTCGGCCTTCGTCGCGGGCGTGATGATCCTGTTCCTCAATACCGGCGTCGTCTCCGGCGAAATCCCGATGCTGGCGGTTGCCATGCTCCTGGCGATCGGTGTCGGCGCGCTTTGCGGCCTTGCGAACGGCGTGATCACGACACAGGGGCGGATCGAGCCCTTCATCGTGACGCTGGGCACGATGGGGATCTTCCGGGCGCTCACCATCTACCTGGCCGAGGGCGGCTCGATCGCCATGAAGGCGCCGGATCTTCGCGCGGCCTACCGGCCGGTCTATTTCGGCAATGTCTTCGGCGTGCCGATCCCGGTGCTCGTCATCCTGGCCGTCGCGCTGGTCGGCGCGTTCCTGCTGTATCGGACTGCCTTCGGACGCCATGTCATCGCCGTCGGGTCCAACGAGGACGTGGCGCGCTACTCGGGCATTCCGGTCAACCGGGTCCGGACGCTGACCTATGTCATCCAGGGTGTCTGTGTCGCCATCGCGGTTCTCGTCTACGTGCCGCGCCTGGGAGCCGCCACGCCGACGACCGGCCTGCTGTGGGAATTGCAGGCCATCACCGCGGTGGTCATCGGCGGCACGGCCCTCAAGGGCGGCGTCGGCCGGATCTGGGGCACCATATGCGGCGCCCTCATTCTCGAAGTGGTCGGCAACATCATGGTGCTGTCCAACTTCGTCAGCGAATACCTCATCGGAGCCGTACAGGGCGCCATCATCATCATTGCGATGCTGGTCCAGCGCTCGCTCGTCCGGCGGCGATGAGGGGAAGAGCGGAGATCAACTCCGCATTGCATTGGGCTAATTTGGGAGAGAGAAATGCGGAAGTTTCTACTTGGATCGGTCGCGGCGGGCCTGATGCTCGTCGCCGGCGTCGCACAGGCGCAGGAAACCAAGACGATCGCCGTTTCCATTCCGGCGGCTGACCATGGCTGGACGGGCGGCGTCGTCTACCACGCCCAGGAACAGGCCAAGCGCCTCGAGGCCCGCTATCCCGGCCTCAAGGTCATCGTCAAGACGTCGCCGGATGGCGCGTCGCAGGCGAATGCCCTGGAAGACCTGACCACCCAGGGCATCGACGCCCTGGTCACGCTGCCGCACAATTCCGATGAGCTGACCGACCCGATCCGTCAGGTCAAGGAAAAGGGCGTCTTCATCACCGTCGTCGACCGCGCGCTCACCGACAACGCCGTGGCCGACCTCTACGTCGCCGGCAACAATCCGGCTCTCGGCCGCGTCGCCGGCGAGTACATCAAGGAAAAGCTGAACGGCAAGGGTAACGTCGTCGTCATCCGCGGCCTGCCGATCGTCATCGACGAAGAGCGCAACAAGGGCTTCGACGAGGGCATCGCCGGCAGCGACATTAAGGTTCTCGATCGCCAGTTCGGCAATTGGAGCCGCGATGACGCGTTCAAGGTAATGCAGGACTACCTGTCCAAGTATCCGCAGATCGACGCGGTCTGGACCCAGGACGACGACATGGCCGTCGGCGTGCTCGAGGCCATCAAGCAGGCCAACCGCGAGGACATCCAGTTCGTCGTCGCCGGCGCTGGCATGAAGGACATGATCAAGAAGGTCATGGACGGCGACAAGATGATCCCGGTCGACATCCTGTATCCGCCGGCGATGGTCGCCGTCGCGATGGATCTGACGGCTGCCGGTCTCTACGACCACCTGCCGGTCCGTGGCAGCTACATCCTCGACGCCACGCTGGTGACGAAGGACAACGCCAAGGACTTCTACTACCCCGACTCGCCGTTCTAATCGGCCCGTCTGAACGTCCTGACCCTCTCCCGCCGCGCGCGGGGGAGGGTTTTTTGTTTGGGGGGGGACGATGCGTTGGGCGCGGGCCGGTCCCCCAGCTCGCTGTCATCCCGGGCTTGACCCGGGATCCATTCAGCCGGGATGGCAGGATCGGAAACGCCGGAAACCTCGGCCGCGTGGATCCCGGTTCGCGGGGTAGAGGAGGAATGACGCCGGAGGCTCGTCTGTTGATACCGTGGCCCCCAGCGCCCTATAGCGGCAGCAGATCCGTGTTCTTGACCTCTTCCATCACGGCGTAGGTGTGGGTTTCGCGCACGCCGGGCAGCGACAGCAGGCTGTCCGACAGGAAGGCGCGATAGGCGTTCATGTCGCTGACGCGGGCCTTGATCAGATAATCGAACCCGCCGGCCACCATGTGGCACTCCATCACCTCGGAGGCGCGGCGCACGGCGATCGCGAAATGCTCGAATACATCCGGTGTCGTCCTGTCGAGCTTGACCTCGACGAAGACCAGCAACCCGAGATCGAGCTTTTCCGCCGAAAGCCGGGCGTGATAGCCCTCGATATAGCCCTCTCGCGTCAGGCGCCTGACCCGGTCGGCCGTCGCGGTCGGCGACAGGTTGACCCTCGCCGCCAGATCCAGCGTCGTGATGCGGCCATCGGCCTGGAGCGCCTTCAGGATGGCGCGGTCGGTGCGGTCCATGTCGGTTCGACTTCTCTGGATCAGGTGGGAGAATGGTGGCGGCGCAGGTCGAGGCTGGCGAGGAAGGCGAGCATCGCCTCGTTGAACAGGCGCGGCCGCTGCAGTGGTGCGAAATGGCTGACGCCGTCGAGCAGCGTCAGCGTCGCGCCGGGAATGCTTCGGACCAGATAGCGAGCGTGCTCGGCATGGATGAACTCGTCGCTCTTGCTCTGGACGATCGCCACCGGCACCGTGATCCCGGCCAGGTCGGCCACCGAATAGTCCGGCTGCGTCTGCTGCATCAACGACACGGCCGCGGAAAACGAACCAAAATCGTCCGGCGTCGGGGAGAGAGCCGCATAATCCTTCACATGGCGCGCGAAGCAGTGGTCGATGACGGAGCTCGGCACGAAGGGCTTGGCGCCGCTCGGGTCCATGTTGCAGGCGAAGAAGAACACGCCTGTGACGCGTTCGGGATGGCGGCGGGCCAGCACCAGACCGGTGCAGGCGCCGTCGCTCCAGCCGATGATCGCGGCGGTGGCGATCTGCAGATGATCCAGCACGGCCAGCACGTCGGATGACATCAACCCATAGGAGAAGGGTTGTGCGTCCCGGCTGCTGCGGCCATGGCCCCGGCTGTCCATGACGATCGCGCGGAAGCCTGCCGCCACGAGCACCGGTACCTGATGGCCCCAATTGCCGGCATTGCCGAGACCGCCATGCAGCAGGACGACCGCCGGTCCGGTCCCGAAGCTGGCGGCCCAGATGCGGGCGCCGTTGGTCTCCACTGTGAAGTTCTCACTGGCGGCGGGCAGGGGCGGCGCGCCGTTCTCGTCGAACTGGCGGAGATCATCGTCGCTGAAGTCCACGGTATGTCGCTCTCCGGCTTCGAAGGTAGATCCGTGGACGGTAGAGACATTCGCGGAAAAATGCCAATCGACCGTGAATCTCACGGATTGAACTGGCATCAAACCCCAAAGCCTCGACGGAATAGGCGATATGCTGCGGACTTCGCAATCCGGAGTGCCCGCATGCCGACCGCCGCCATCGAACCCTTTCGTGCTCCCTACGCCGGCGACGATGCCACGCTGATGCGCCAGGCGATCCGCGGCGCGATGCTGGATGCGAGCGCCGAAGCGCGCACGGATCGCCGCGCCACAGCCTTCATCGAGGCGATCCGCGGCCAGTCCGGCGCGGTCGGCGGCATCGAGGACTTCTTGCGGGAGTTCGGGCTTTCGACGCGCGAAGGGCTGGCGCTGATGGTGCTGGCCGAGGCGCTGCTGCGCGTGCCGGATTCGGCGACGCAGGACCGGCTGATCGAGGACAAGCTCGGTGGCGCCGATTGGAGCGAGCATAGCGGCCGGGCGGAAGGCTGGTTCGTCTCGGCCTCGACCTGGGCGCTGGGGCTCTCGGCGCGCATCGTGACGCCGACCGACAGCGCCGACGGCATCATCGCCGGCCTGGTGAAGCGCGTCGGTACCCCGACCGTTCGCACGGCGACGCGCCAGGCGATGCGCTTCCTCGGCTACCATTTCGTACTGGGCCAGACCATCCAGGACGGTCTGAAGCGCGCCAGGACGCTGGAAAAGCAGGGCTTTCGCTACTCCTACGACATGCTGGGCGAGGGCGCCCGCACCGCAGAGGACGCGCAGCGCTACTTCGACAGCTACGCCATGGCGATCGACGCCATCGGCAAGGCCGCCGGCAAGAAGGCGCTGCCGGACCGGCCGGGTATCTCGGTCAAGCTCTCGGCACTGCATCCCCGCTTCGAGGCGGTCAACCACGCGCGGGTGATGGCCGAGCTGGTGCCGCAACTGATCAAACTGGCGGCGCAGGCCAAGAGCTATGACCTGAACTTCACCGTCGATGCCGAAGAGGCCGACCGGCTGGAACTGTCGCTCGACGTGATCGCGGCGGCGTTCGCCGATCCGTCGCTTGCCGGCTGGGACGGCTTCGGCCTCGCCATCCAGGCCTATCAGAAGCGCGCCGGGGCGGTGATTGACTGGGTTGGCGAACTCGCCTCGAGGCTGGATCGCAGGATGATGGTCCGCCTGGTCAAGGGCGCCTATTGGGACACCGAGGTGAAGCGGGCGCAGGAGCGCGGCCTCGACGGCTATCCGGTATTCACCCGCAAGGCAGCGACCGACCAGAACTATCTCTTCTGCGCGCGGAAGCTGCTCGACCTGCGGCCGCGCATCTTTCCGCAATTCGCCACCCACAATGCGCTGACCGTTGCCACCATCCTGGAAATGGCCGGCGAAGCGACCGGCTTCGAGCTGCAGCGCCTGCATGGCATGGGCGAGGCGCTGCACAAGGCGGTGCATGACAGCGTGCCAACGGTCTCGACCCGCATCTATGCGCCGGTCGGCGGCCATCGCGATCTCCTCGCCTATCTGGTCCGCCGATTGCTCGAAAATGGCGCGAACTCGTCGTTTGTCGCCGTGGTCGGCGACCGTTCGGTTCCGATCGCCAGCCTGCTGGTCCGACCCGACACGACGCTGGAGGGCGGCGCCCGGGCCCGTCATCGTCACCTGCCGCTGCCGGCCGATCTCTATGGAGAGGTCCGCAAGAACTCGGCCGGCCTCGAATTCGGTTCCGAAGCCGTGCTCGGCGCGCTGCTCGACGGCATGAAGGCGCATGACGGCACGGCGCTGGTGGCCAAGCCGATCGTCGCCGTTGCCATCGACGACGCGAAGCCGACGCCGGTCCTGAGCCCGATCGACGGCCGGACGGTGGTCGGTTCGGTTGCCTCCCTCTCCGTCGATGCCGTCGACAATGTCATGAAAGCGGGGCAGGCGGCGTTTCGCGGCTGGTCGGCGACGCCGGCCGAGGATCGCGCCCAAATGCTCGACAAAATGGCGGATTTGCTGGAACAGAACCGTGAGCGGCTGATGAGCCTGCTCGCCCACGAGGCGGGCAAGACGCTGGCCGATGGGCTTTCGGAGGTGCGCGAGGCGACGGATTTCTGCCGTTACTACGCCGCCGAGGCGCGCCGTCACTTTGCCGCGCCGATCCGGATGCCGGGCCCGACCGGCGAGCGCAACGAGCTTCAATATCGTGGCCGGGGCGTCTTTGTCGCGATCTCGCCCTGGAACTTCCCTCTGGCGATCTTCCTCGGCCAGGTGACGGCGGCGCTGGCCGCGGGCAACACGGTCGTGGCGAAGCCAGCCGAGCAAACGCCGATCATCGCCTTCGAGGCGGTACGGCTGCTGCACCAGGCCGGCGTGCCGGTTGGCGCATGCCAATTGGCGACCGGCGACGGCAAGATCGGCGCCGCTCTTGTTAGCCATCCGTTAACCGCGGGTGTCGCTTTCACCGGCTCGACCGAGACGGCGTGGTCAATCAACCGCGCGCTGGCCGCGAAGGACGGGCCGATCGTCCCGCTGATCGCCGAAACGGGGGGCCTGAACGCCATGATCGTCGATGCGACGGCGCTGCCGGAGCAGGTGACGGACGATGTCGTCGCCTCGGCCTTCCGCTCGGCCGGCCAGCGCTGCTCGGCGCTGCGCATCCTCTATCTGCAGGAGGATGTCGCCGACCGGATGCTGGAGATGATCGAGGGCGCAGCGGCGGAACTCACCGTCGGCGATCCGCGCCAGCCCGCGACCGACCTCGGGCCCGTGATCGATTCCGAGGCCAAGGCCAATCTCGACCGCCACATCGCCTTGATGCGGAAGAGCGAGACCGTGCGCTTCGAGGGCAGGGCGCCGAACGCCGGCAGCTATGTCGCGCCCGTGATCATCGAGCTCCGCGAGGCCCGTACGCTCGACCGCGAGGTGTTCGGGCCGATCCTGCATGTCGTGCGCTGGAGGGCGGGCGATCTGGACAGGGTGATCGAACAGGTCGCCGCGACCGGCTATGGCCTGACGCTCGGCATCCACAGCCGCATCGACGAGACGGTCGAGGCGATCGTCGCGAAGCTCGCGGTCGGCAATGTCTATGTGAACCGCAATGTCATTGGCGCCGTGGTCGGCACGCAGCCCTTCGGCGGCTCCGGCCTCTCCGGCACCGGCCCGAAGGCCGGGGGCCCGAACTACCTCCTTCGTTTCGCCGAGGAGCAGGTCATCTCGGTCAATACGGCGGCGGCGGGCGGCAATGCCTCGTTGATGGCGATGGGCGACGGCTAACCGGCGAGGATCCCTATTTCCTGTGTCAAATGAGCGTCAAGCCACGAAATTGTTGCGGAATTCTTAATATCCGTCTTGTCATGTGCGGGGCGCGTTTGCAATCCTGCCGCGAGTGACTTTGCGTCATCGCATGTTCAGGGGAGCAACATGAAGAAAACGGGCAAGGGGGCGGCCGTCCGGGCGCGCCTGCTGTCGACGACACTGATTCTGGCGGGTTGTTCGCTGCCGTTCTCGGCGGCACAGGCGTTCCAGGCCGGGACGGGCAATGACGGCAATGCGGGCAATTCGAGCAGCATCGCCATTTCCGGGGTCGGGGATCCCGCCGCCACCAACAACACGAGTTATTCGATCGCCATAGGCGGCCAGACCACGATCGCCGCCGGCGCGAATTTCTCGAACGTCCTCGGCTTTGGCAGCACGATCGGTGCGGATTCCTCGGCATCGACGGTTGTCGGCACCCAGTCGTCGATCGGGACGAACTCCAATAGCGCCAATGTCTTCGGTCGTTCTTCGACCATCGGCGACAACTCCAACGATTCGACCGTCGTCGGTACGGGTTCGAGCGTCGGCGATAGTTCGGTTGGCGCGCTGGCGTCGGGACGCAACGCAGCGGTCGGCGACAACTCCTCCTCCGCGACGGCGGTGGGCTATGGCGCGACGGTGGGCAATCTGTCCAACAGCGCCTCCGCGATCGGTGCCGGCGCATCAGTTGGGGACGGATCCGCGGCCGCGAGCGCCATCGGCGTGGGCGCCACGGTCGGCGACGGGGCGCAGTCGGCCAATGCGATCGGGCGCAGCGCCAGCGTGGGCGACAATGCGACGGATTCCACCGCGATCGGCACGCTTGCCAGCGTCGGCGCCGGTTCGGAGCGCGCTTTGGCCTCTGGCCACAATGCCTCGGTCGGCGAGGATTCCAGCGATGCGTCGGCCGTCGGCGCAGGCGCATCGGTCGGCGAAAACTCAGGCGCGGCCCAGGCTGTGGGAGCCGGCGCGACGGTTGGCGACGGCTCCGGCGCATCCAGCGCGGTAGGCGTTCAGGCCTCCGTCGGCAACGGCTCCGAGAGCGCCAACGCCATCGGCCGCAGCGCCAGCGTCGGTGACGATGCGACGGATTCGACGGCGGTTGGCACGCTGGCGAGCGTCGGCAATGAATCCGAGCGCGCCCTTGCTTCCGGCCACAACGCCTCGGTCGGCGAGGGCTCCAGCGACGCCTCGGCCGTTGGATCCTCGGCCTCGGTCGGCGACAATTCGTCCTACTCCAACGCCTATGGCGCTTCGGCGAGTGTCGCCGGCAACACGCAATACTCGAATGCCTTCGGTTTCGGGGCGAGCGTCGGCGCCAGCGCCAACTATTCCAATGCGTTCGGATATCAGGCAACCGTCGGGGCGGGCGCGAGCAACGCCGTGGCCTATGGCTCGGGCGCGACGGTCGGGGCTGGCGCCAGCGGCGCGGTCGCGATGGGCTATGGATCGAATGTCAGCACGGCCGGTTCGGTGGCGGTCGGTGCCGGCGCCACGGTCACGGGCCAGAACTCCGTGGCGATCGGCCAGGGCTCTGTCGCCAGCCAGAACAACACCGTCTCGGTGGGCGATGTCGGAGCCGAGCGTCGCATCACCAATGTCGCGGCCGGCATCGCGCCGACCGATGCGGTCAATGTCAGCCAGTTGAACCAGGCTTATGGCGATCTGTCGAACCAGATCGGCTCGGTCCAGAACGAGGCCCGGCGCGGCATTGCCGCCGCGGTGGCGCTCAGCAGTCCGCTGATGCCTTCGGCGCCCGGCAAGACCACCGTCAATGGCAGCGTCGGCATGTTCAAGAGCGAGGTCGGCTTCGGCGTCAGTCTGGCGCACCGCCTCGATTTCTCGACGCCGGTCATGGTTCATGCCGGCTACAGCAATGGCGGCGGCGATGCCCATGTTGCCAGGCTGGGCCTAGCCTTCGAGTTCTAGCCCTTCCCGGCTAACCGGATCCGGGTCGTCTCGTGAGACGGCGATCGGATAAAAGAAACGGAGCCTGTCAGCGCCTCTCGGGAGCGCTGGCAGGCTCGAGTCTTTCCAGCGAGACCCAGCGGCGCGAATCGTGGCGGGCGCGCGTGGAGAAGACACGGTACAATCCCGGCCAGGCGAAGGCCCCCTGGCCTGAAGCGATCGGCCCCCTGGCCCCTGGGCGACGAGCCCCTTGCGACCCATCTTGGAGGAGTGATTCGATGCGACTGAGGAATCTGTCCGGCGGGGCGTGTGCGGGGCTGCTGGCGGCATGGTTTCTGACCGGAAGCGCCGCGGCGCAGCAGGCCCAGCCGCCGGCGGCGCAACAGCAGCAGGGGCCGCGTTGGGACAGCCTGCCGCTGATGAAACTGGAGGCCTTCTATCGCGGCCCGCTGATGGACACGGTGATCCAGCGCTGGCGAGATCCTGTCGATGGGTCGATCTGCTATCTCTACATGCCGATTTCGGCCGAGCACGCGCAGACGCCGAATTCGCCGTATGTTCAGTATGGCGCGAACCAGATCGGCTCGATCAGCTGTTTCGCGCAACCAGTGGCGGCTCCAGCCGTTGCATCAGCGCCGGTCCAGACCCGGAATTCGAAACCCAAGGCCCCTGTGCCGAAGCCGCGGGATGTGCCCGCGCAGTAGGGGCGGCAACCGCCGCGCGTTGTGCACCGCACGTGTTCTGCTATAAGCACGCGCGGCCGCCGGTACGTGCGGTGAACGAGATGACCAGTTCATGGCTCTGAATGCGCAGGGGACCGACACCGGAACCCAACCTTCGGTTTCGGCCAGCGATGTGCCGACCGGAGCCGCTTCCGACGACAATGGTGGCGTCGGCAGCCCTGTGGCTCATGCGGGCTTCTTCACGCTGGCGCTTGGCTCGGTGGGTGTCGTTTATGGCGATATCGGCACCAGCGTCATCTATGCGCTGCGAGAAGCCCTGCATGCCGCCAACCGCGCCCATGGCGAACTCGTTCGGGAAGACGTGATCAGCGTCATCTCCTTGATCATCTGGACGCTGACGATCATCGTCACGCTGAAATATGTCGTCATTCTGTTGCGCGCCGACAATAATGGCGAGGGCGGCACGCTGTCTCTGATGGCGCTGGCCACCCGCACCGTCGGCAAATCGGCGCCCATCGTCTTCGTGCTCGGCGTGGCCGGCGCGGCGCTGTTTTATGGCGACGCGGTCATCACCCCGGCGATTTCGGTGCTCTCCGCCGTGGAGGGCCTGACGCTGGTGACACCGGCCTTCGACGGCTACGTCATCCCGATCACCATCGCCATCATCGCGGCGCTGTTCATGGTCCAGCGCTATGGCACGGCCAAGGTCGCCGCCTGGTTCGGGCCGATCACCGCGGCGTGGTTCATCGTCATGACGATTGGCGGTTTCCTGCACATTGCCGACGATCCCGGCATCTTCGCCGCGCTGAACCCCTATCACGCCGTGCGCTATGTCACGACGCATGGGCACACCAGCCTGCTGGTCATCGGCGCCGCCTTCCTGTCGGTGACGGGCGCCGAGGCGCTTTATGCCGATCTCGGCCATTTCGGCCGCAAGCCGATCCAGGCCGCGTGGCTTGCGTTCGTCTTCCCGGCGCTGGCCGCCAATTATCTGGGGCAGGGCGCGCTGGTGCTGGCCAATCCGGCCGCTATCAGCAACCCGTTTTACCTGCTGTTCCCGGAATGGGCGCTGCTGCCGGTCGTGCTGCTGGCGACCATGGCGACCGTCATCGCTTCCCAGGCCGTGATCACCGGCGCCTTCTCGATGACGCGCCAGGCCATCCAGCTCAAACTGCTGCCGCGGATGGAAATCGAGCACACCTCCGAGACCCATGTCGGCCAGATCTATATGCCGCAGGTGAACACGCTGCTGATGGTGGCGGTGCTGATTCTGGTCATCACCTTCGGCTCGTCGAGCAAGCTCGCCACGGCGTATGGCATCTCGGTCACCGCCGAAATGGTCATCACCGCCTGCCTCGCCTTCATCGTCATCTGGCGTTTCTGGCGCTGGCCGCTCTGGGTTTCGGCCCTCCTGATCGCGCCGTTCCTGCTCATCGATCTCGTCTTCTTCGGCGCCAATCTGATCAAGGTCACCGAGGGCGGCTGGCTTCCGCTGGCCTTCGCCTTCACGATCATGTTCATCATGCGCTGCTGGGTGCGCGGCACGCGCATCCTGTTCGACAAGAGCCGTCGCAACGACGTGCCGCTGAACGAGTTGGTGAAGAATCTCGAGAAGAGCAGCGTGGTTCGCGTTCCCGGCACCGCCGTGTTCCTGACGAGCGATCCCGAGACGGCGCCATCCTCGCTGCTGCACAGCCTCAAGCACTATCGCGTGCTGCACCAGAAGAACGTGCTGCTGACGGTCGTCACCAGCAATACGCCGCGCATCGACGATGCCGATCGCGTTCGGATCGAGCCGATCAACGACAGCTTCACGCGGGTGTTCATGAGTTTCGGCTACATGGAGACGCCGAACGTGCCGAAGGCGCTCAGCCTCTGCCGCAAGCAGGGCTGGAAATACGACATCATGTCGACGTCCTTCTTCCTGTCGCGCCGCTCGATCAAGCCGGCGGGGCGCCATTTGTTCTCGCGCATCCAGGACAAGCTGTTCATCAAGCTGGCGATCAACGCCAGCGACGCGACGGAATATTTCCACATCCCGACCGGCCGCGTCGTCGAGATCGGGACGCAAATGTCGATCTGATCGGGGCTGGGCGTCGCGCCGACGCCGGATAGCTAAGAACAAAAAGGCCGCCACGAGCTCTCTCGGGCGGCCTTTTCTATTGGGTAGTTGAAAGCGCGGCGCTTGGCAGTGCGAATGTCTGAGATGGGGTGGGCAGCGGACTTTCGGCTGGTGGCCGAGATTGGGCCGCTTACGGACGTGCCGGCGCTTAAGCTACCTGAAGCCGGCGGCGTTGCGCCCGTGAGAGATACGGTACCTGGCTCTCACGGTGAAGCGACAGCGATCTCTTTCATCAGGTCAAGGAATGCGCTCGTTCGTACCCCTTTTGGGTTCTGTTTCAGGTCCACCGTCTGCACGACGACGAGCCGCTTCGACGGCACGACAGCGATTATTTGCCCCCCGTAGCCGGAAGCGTAAAAGGCATCGGGTCCCCATGTTTCCTCAGGCAATGTCCACCACATGTAGCCATAGCCCTGCCGTATCCGCTTCGCCCACGAGTACGCAGCCGTAGACTCCCTGATCCACGACGCTGGGATGACCTGCTTGTCGCCCCACTTGCCTTCGTTCAGAAAAAGCTGGCCGAAACGGGCAGCGTCGCGGGCGCTGAGCCGGAACGGATACGCGGGGTGCTCGGAGAGTTTCTCCACCGCATAGCGGCCGTCTCTGGCCGAGAAGTCTTCCATGCCTATCGGTGCCGCAATGCGGCGTTCGAAGCTCGCGAAGATGTCTTCCCCGGTCTGCTGCCGGTAGATCGTGCCCAGAGCATTGAAGTCCCAGTTGTTGTAAAACCAGAACGATCCTGCCGGGTGACTCCCGCGTGCAGGCCGCTTGCGCTTGATGTCAGCTGTCTCGTGGGCCGCCGGATGATAGACGCCCGAGCGCGATGTCAGTAGATCCCGAACCGTGGCGGTTTTCTCTTCGTTCGTCAGACGAGGAGCTTTATCGTCGATACCAAGTTCGGCGAGGCTGGCTGAAAGATCGATACGCCTCTCTGCTACGGCGCTGCCGTAGAGTGCGCTGAGCAAGCTCTTGCGAACGGATGCCATCTCCACCTTACGGGAAACGTCACCCCATTGGGCGATCACATGTCCGTCCTGAACGATCATGAGCGCTGTCGGCTTAAGCGATCGGGATTCCTGCCGGGCCGCCTCCAGCTTTTCAACGGACCAGCCCGCCGCTGCCGGATTGACGTCTTCCCAGGCTTGGGCATGGGCATGTCCTGCAGCAAGGATGCAGAGGACGAGCAGAAAGGCGAGCCATCGAATCTTCATTCTGTCTCCTCTCTCGCCCCCGGGCGGAGGCGAAAGCACCCCAAACGTCCGAAATGGGTCGGCAGTGGACCTTATCTAGGCGGGCTTCCTGGCGAATCGTACGCGTAACAGGTCCGCACCGCCTCCTCACTCCACCGACACTTCCACCGCCTTCTTCTGGCCCGGCCTCACCAGGAAGATCAGCAGCGCGACGAAGCCGACCGCCACGGTGACGGGCAGGGCCTCGGCGCCGAAGAGGTCCATGAGGAAGCCGATCGGCGTCGAGCCGATGACGGAGCCTGCCGAATAGGCCATGGCGAAGCCGGTCGAGACCACCGCCAGGCGCTGGCCGCGAAAATCCTGGCCGATCAGCACGATGCCCAGCGTGTAGAGGCCCGAGACCGTGCCGCCGGCGATGAACACCACCGGTTCGAGCAGGAAGGTCTTGTCCATGACAAAGGGGAAGGCGAGCGTGCTGACGACGGCGAGGCCGGCCGTGCCGATCAGCGTCAGCCGGCGGCCATGCCGGTCGGCGAACCAGCCGAGCGCGACGATCAGCACGGCTTCGCCAAGGCTGAACACCGCGACCAGGCGCGAGGCGCCGGCGTCGTTCAGGCCATGCGCGAGACCGTAGAGCGGCAGAAGGCTCTGCATCGCGGTTTCGCCGATGCCGGTCAGGAAGGCGGCGGCGATCAGGCTGCCGGCCAGCGTCAGCGACATGCGCAGCGTATGGACGTCGCCGCTCTCTTCCTCGTCCTCGACCTCGCCTACCGCCGAGCGGATCGACAGCGCCACCGCGACGCCGATCGCCAGCGGCACCATGGCGGCGATGAGGGGGAGGCTGCCGGTCGAGCCCGTGCCGGAGAGCAGCAGCGGGCCCATGAACTGGCAGGCGGCATAGAGCGTGCCGGAGGCACCGACGATGCGGCCGCGATTGCGGTCGTCGACCACGCCGTTCAGCCAGATTTCGGTGGTGGTCCAGAGCGCCGAGAAGCAGGTGCCCATGACGAAGCGGGCGATGAACCAGACGGCGATGTTGTCGAAGGCGAAGATGGCGGCGAACGAGGCCAGCGACAGCGCGAACTGGGCGGCGACCAGCAGGCGCAGGCCCATGCGGTCGATCAGCCAGGGCACGAACGGCCCGAAGATCAGGATGCCGGCGCCGGCGATCGACGCGTTGAGGCCGATCAGCCAGGTGGCGATGCCCTTCTTCTCCAGCGCGAGCGAGAAGAACGGATAGGAATAGCCAAACAGCAGCGCCTCGATGCCGATCAGCACGAGGACGCCCGCGACGCGCCAGTAGCGGGTGCGCGCGGCGGACTTCGTCTTGTCGGGGATGGGCATCAGATCTCGCAGTTGGGCTCGGGGCACCAGCACTTGATGCCCTGCGGCACCAGGTCGAAGGTCCGGTAATCGGCGGTCAGTTCCTCGCCCGCCGCGATCTCGCGATCGGCGAAGACGTAGAGCTGGTCCTCGACGCGCGTATTGGGATGGCAGGAGTGATTGAGGAAATCGATGCCGGCCGGTTCTTCCATCGGCAGCAGGCACAGCAGCTTGCGGCCGATCAGCTTCAGATGGACCGATTGCCGCCACCAGTAGTCGTCGAGCTCGTCCTGCTTGTCGAGGTCGATCAGCATCGCCTTGCCGTCGAAGAAGCCGAGCAGGGTGTCCTTCGGCACGGTGGTCTTGGCATGGATCGTCTGGTGATCGTCGCTGATCGAGCGAACCTCGATGACGTCTTCGTTGGTGTAGCTCATCGGATCACTTCCTGAAATCGAAGGCGGGCGTGCCGCCAGACTGTCCATCCCGGGCGGCCTCGAGGGCTTTCCCGTCAAATAAGGCGGCGATCCAGCGCTCGCACAGGCGATTGGCATAGAGCGCCGGCATTTCGTGATCGTGCGGCTCCTTCACCATCTCGGCAAACACCGGGTCGTTGTGCGGCGCGGTCCAGGTCTGCCGGTCGGCGGAGAGATGCACCGCGCGCGCCGGAATCTCGGAAACCTTGTTGTAGCCGGTGATCGTATTGGCGGACATATTCTGCCAGACGACGGCGCATTTGTGCAGCAGCCGCTCCAGTTCGCTCCGGTCGCGGATCTCGTGTGGCGGAACGCGAAAGTGGCGCAGGCTGAGGTCGCGCACCAGCATGCCGAAGGCGAACGCATCGGACGTCGTGTTGATGGCGAGGAAGGGCGTGCTCAGCGCCGGATCGTAGAGCGGATCGGCCAGCGAGCGGGCATGGGGGCAGAAGGCGACCGGGAAGAACTCGTAGACGGTCGGAATGCCCGTCACAGGACAGACGACGTCGAACGGGATCGCGACCGTCTGGCTGTTGATCAGCGCGCCGGCGCTTTCGGCGAGGCCGGCATCCACCATGACCTGGCCGAGCGTGCGAAGCTCATCGACCGAATTGTCGAAGGTCTCGCAGGATGGGACGATCGCCAGGAAACCGGTCTTGCGGTAATCTTCCACATCCAGCCGGAATGTGTTCAAGGCTTGGAGGAATTGATAGCCGTTGCGGACATGCGCAACCGTGTATCGGCCGAGCTGAAACTCGCGTTTCCCCGCGGAGCAGCGCAGATCCGTCTGAAGCCAATCTTCGAATTCACTGTCCGACGGCGCCTTCGCGGCAGTGTGAAAGGGGCAGCCGGCGGCAGACGACGCCATCCCAGCCGAATCCTCATCCGGTGGGAAGTTCATATTGCCCCCGCAACATAGCCCAGACTTGATATCTACAGTTTTGTAGTGAAATTGGCGACAATCTCGACGATTTGTCAACCATATTATATTCAAATTTACTGAACTCTTTCACAAGCTTACCCCATGCCGGAAAGTACGGAATCAGAATCGGAATTCGGTTCGAACGCGCGACATCGGCAGCCGGAAGGGCCGTCAACTGGCTTCGCGACCGGTATTTATCTAAAATGCCCCGCATAGAGTTAAATCGGCATAAAAGGGCTGCTGCGTAAGTTTGCATGTCGCCAATTGAGATGGACACGACATGTCTCACCCGATCGCCGGGCGCATAACATTCAACCTGGTCGCCGGAATCCTGGTGACGGTCGTGACCGTCATCGCCGGCGTGGTCTGGATGGCGTATCGCCAGAATGACCAGGCTGCCGCGCAGACCCGCACCATGGTCATGGGTGGCATCGACGCCATGCACACGCGCGTCCAGGGGCTCGCCAACGATTATTCGTGGTGGGAGGAGGCCTATGACGCCTACCAGCGCGGCGACGCAGCCTGGATCGAGGCCAATATCGGGACGGGTATCGTCGACACCCAGATCGCCGATTTTCTGGTCATCCTGTCGCCCGATCACCAGGTCAAATATGGCTGGTGGACGCCGCCGGAGGCGCCGAACACCGCCTCCGTCATGTCGCCGGCGCTGATCGGCAAGATCGAGGACCTGATCCGCACCGCACCGGTCGAGAACAATGCGGCCCGCTCCAGCTATGTCGAGACGCCTGCCGGCACCCTGCTTTTCGCCGTGTCCCGCATCGCGCCCGTCTCGAATGCCAGCTCGGTCGATCCGTCGACCCTGCCGGTTCTGGCCATGGGCTTCTATCTCAACAACCAGCGCCTTTCCGAGCTGGGGCGCAGCTTCCTCATCAACGATCTGAGCCTGGAGCCCGTGAAGGCGAACGAGACGACGCATGAGTTTCCGGAGATTCGCGATATCTTCGGCAAGGTGATCGGACGCCTCGTCTGGACGCCGCCGACGCCGGGATTCGCCGTGCTGCGCAACGTGGTGGCGCCGATCGCCGGCGGATTGCTGATCTTCTGCCTGATCGCGATGTGGACCGTGCTGCGCGCCCGCCGCCTGGCGCTGTCGCAGGCGCTGAGCGAGCAGCAGGCCATCGAGGCCGCCCGCACCGACAGCCTGACCGGCCTCACCAACCGCTTCGGCTTCAACGAGCTGAGCGCCAGCGCCGCTTTCGAGGAGGCCTGCGCCCGGGGCGAGGCGGCGATCATCTATCTCGACATCAACGGCTTCAAATCGGTCAATGACTCGATCGGACACCAGGGCGGCGACGTGCTGGTCGGCATGCTGGCCGAAAGGCTTTCGATGATCCTGCCGTCGGATGCGCGCTTTGCCCGCGTCGGCGGCGACGAATTCGCCGTGGCGCTGACCGGCCGGCCGGCCCTCGACGCCGTCGCCGGGGTCGCCTCCGCCATGGTGCATGCGCTCGACCAGCCCTTTACCGTCACCGGCTTCCAGTTTCAGGTCACGGCTGCGGTCGGTTATGCGGTCTCCGACGGGATCGACGTGTCGCCGGAAGAATTGCTTCGCCGCGCCGACCTCGCCATGTATCAGGCCAAGAATGCCGCCGAGCGCGACGCGGTGCCGTATCACTCCGGCCTCGAGACCGGGGCGCTGCATCGCAAGCGGCTCGGCATGGCGCTGCGCGGTTCCATCGAAGCCAACGAGATGTCGGTCGTCTACCAGCCGATCGTGCGGGCCAGCGACCTCGCCGTCGTTTCGCTCGAGGCGCTGGTGCGCTGGGACTCGAAGGAGTTTGGTCGCGTCTCGCCGGCCGAGTTCATTCCCGTCGCCGAAGAGACCGGCGCCATCCACGATATCGGCAAGTTCGTGTTCCAGCGCGCCTGTCAGGACATGGTCGACTGGCCGGGTCTGCGGATCTCGATCAACGTTTCGCCGGCCCAGTTGCGCGATCCGAGCTTCGCCAACGATCTCGGCGCCATAGCGCGCCGGCACGATGTCGTCCCGAACCGCTTCAAGCTCGAACTGACCGAGGGCCTCCTGGTTCGCAACCCGACGATCGCCAAGCGCAAGCTGGCCCGCCTGAAGTCGATGGGTTTCGGCCTGTCGCTCGACGATTTCGGCACAGGGTTCTCGTCGATCGGCTATCTGCGCCAGTTCCCGTTCGACTGGCTCAAGATCGACAAGTCCTTCATTTCCGAACTCGGCGCCAATCCCACCGCCAACGCGCTGATCCAGTCGATGATCGCGCTTGGCGACGCGATGGACATTGCCGTGGTCGCCGAGGGAATCGAGACGGTCGAGCAGTTGCAGCTCCTTCGCCTTCTGCAGTGCGAATATGTGCAGGGCTATTATCTGGCCAAGCCGATGCCGGCCGAGGAGATCACCGCCCTGCTGGCCCGGCTGGGCGAAAGCCGGCGCATCCTGCCGGAATTGGAACTGCCCAGCTTCGAGCCGGGCCGCTCGGCCCTGAACCTGCAATCCTGACCCGCCTCGGTCGGCCGGCGCGGGTATAGCTTCCGCCTCCGCCCTTTGCCATAAACGGCGGGTGAGGCGGGGGATTGCCAGTGACGGACGGGCTGACAGCAGACGAAGCGAGGCGCGTGGCTCTCGCCGCCCAGGGATTTGGCGGCCGCCGTCAGGCGACGCTGTCATCATGGCGGCAGATGGCGCCGGTCATCGGCCAGATGGGGCTGCTGCAGCTCGATTCGGTCAATGTGCTGGTCCGTTCGCACTATCTGCCGACCTACAGCCGCATCGGTGCCTATGATCGCGCTGCGCTCGACGCGCGCGCCTTTGCCGGCGGCAAGAAGCGCGCCCTGTTCGAGTATTGGGCGCATGAAGCCTCGCTGCTGCCGCTCGATCTGCATCCCTTGATGCGCTGGCGCATGCAGCGCGCTGCTGCGGGAATCGGCATCTATTCCGGCATCGCACGCTTCGCCGCCGAGAACCGCGACTATGTGCGCGCCGTCGTGGACGAGATCCGCCGGCGCGGGCCGCTCGCGGCGAGCGAACTGGACGATCCGGGAACCCGAAGCGGGCCATGGTGGGGCTGGCACAAGGGCAAGACCGCGCTTGAATTCCTGTTCTGGGCAGGCGAGGTCACGACCGGCCACAGGCGGGGCGCCTTCGAGCGGGTCTATGATCTGACCGAACGGGTCATTCCGGGCGAGGTCGGCGCGATCGCGACGCCGGGCGAGGCCGACGCCATCCGCGCGCTGGCGCTGGCCGGCGCGAAGGCGCATGGGGTGGCGACCGAGACCGACATCCGCGATTATTTCCGCCTGCCCGTGGCGGAAGCCCGGGTGGCGGTGGGCGAGCTGGTCGAGGCGGGGGCGCTGCGTCCGGTGCGGGTCGAGGGCTGGCAGCAGCGGGCCTACCTGGTCGAGGGTGCCGTGATCCCCGCGCGGGCGACGCCGACCGCGCTGCTGTCGCCGTTCGATCCGCTTGTCTGGCATCGCCCCCGCACGGAGCGGATCTTCGATTTCCATTACCGGCTCGAGTTCTACACCCCGGGCCCGAAGCGCATCTTCGGCTATTTCGTCATGCCGTTCCTGCATCGCGGCCGGCTCGAAGCCCGCGTCGATCTGAAGGCGGATCGCGCCGCGGGCCGCCTGCGCGTCCTCGGTGTCTTTGCCGAGGCAAGCCTGCGCAAGCCGGAGCCCATGCTGGCGGCGCTGGCCGGGGAGTTGCGGCATCTGGCGGCTTGGTTGGACCTGTCCGACATTGTTCTAGAGGCAGGCAGCCCCCTTGTCGGTTTGCTTGGGAAGTACATCGATCAGGGGGGGTGATTAAGCAACTTCCAAGGATTATGCGGTACGTTTTGCATGGCGTTTGAATGATGTTTCGCAACATGTTCTTGTCTCGGTGTCATGAGTTTTCTCCAGCGATCCACGTTTCGGTTCGGCCTGCGCGTCGCTCTGCCAGTTCTGTTCGTGCTGGTCGGGTCGATCATGTTCATGCTTTTCGCGCTGAACGAGATGGCGGGCGAGGTCGACCGGATCGACGACATTGCAACCGAGCGCGCGGCCGAGGCGTCGCTTCGGGCTTTCCAGAAGCGCATGCGCGAGATCCACGGCGACTACTCCGTCTGGGACGACGCGGCGATCAAGCTGTATGGCGAAATCGACAGGGAATTCGCCACCACGAACTTCAAGGATGCGACCCGCACCGGAGTCTTCTTCGACGCGGCCTACCTGCTCGATGAAAGGGGACAGACCGTTTTCTCCTTTCGGCGGGGCGGCGTGGCGCCGCGCAGCGCGCTGGAGGAGTTCGGCTCGCCGCTCCAGACCCTGATCACGAGCCTCGCCGGCCAGTATGCCGCCTTCGATGCCAAGGTCGGCCTGATGAAGGATCGCTCGGGCGGGATCGCGGTCGTCGCGGTCGGGTCTGTCTTCCCCCTGTCCCCCGCGGTGCCGCCGCCGGCCGGGCGACCGCGCATGCTGGTGCTGTCGCATGCCCTCGACGATCTTTCGATCCGGCAGATGTCCGAGGATTTCGTGATCGACGGCATGTCCCTCAGCTTCGATCCATCGATTGCCGCCCGTGGCGTAAGGCTGTTCGATCCGACCGGAAAGCCGCTGGGTTCGCTGACCTGGCTGCCACGCAGCCGCGGCAGCGAGGCCTTCTCGCGCGTGGCGCCGATGGCCTATCTGACCCTGGGCATTATCGGCCTGACGATCCTGTTTCTGCTGGGGATCGGCTATGCCAATCTTGTCGCGGTGCGGCGGCGGGAGCGCCAGGCCGTCTACGACGCCAACCATGACAGCCTGACCGGCCTGCCCAATCGCGTGGCGCTGACCCGGGCGCTGGAGGTGGCGGTGAGCCGCCGGCCGGTGCAGCCGGTCGCCGTGTTGTTTCTCGATCTCGACGGCTTCAAGGAGGTCAACGACTCCTATGGCCACGAGATGGGGGATCGCCTGTTGCGGCGGGTCGCCCGTGGCTTCGAGGCGATCTGCATGCGGCGGGGATTGCTGGCACGGGTGGGTGGCGATGAATTCGCGCTGGTGCTCGACAATCGGGAGGCGGTCGCGTCGGCGGAGGAGATTGGCAGTCGGCTCGTTCGCTATCTGAACGGTCCGATCCTGCTGGATGACCGGGTGATCGCCATCGGCACGAGCGTCGGTGTCGCCGTTGTCGATGGCGAATCCGTCACGGCCGACGAATTGTTGCGTCGCGCCGATGTCGCGATGTACCAGGCCAAGGAACTCGGCCGCAGCCGCGTCGCGCTCTACGACTGGTCGATCGATGCCGAGAAGACCGATCGCAAGCGGCTGGCCGGCGAATTGCGCGACGCGGTCGCCGCCGATGCGCTGCATGTCGTCTATCAGCCCATCTATGACGCGCAGACGATGCGGCCCGCCCTGGTCGAGGCCCTGCTGCGCTGGCACCATCCGCAGCAGGGCGTCATTCCGCCGGATCTCTTCATTTCCGTCGCCGAGGAAAACGGCCTGATGGACGCGGTCGGCAACTGGGTGCTGCGCAACGCCTGCCGCGACGCGCTGCAATGGCCGGAAATCCGGCTGGCGATCAACGTGTCGCCGGTCCAGTTCCGCAATCCCGGCTTCGATTGCAATCTCGCCGGTATCCTGCAGGAAACGGGGTTTCCGGCGGGGCGTCTCGAAATCGAGATGACGGAGACGCATCTCGTCACCTTCCCTGACCGCGCGCAGCACATCGTCGCCTCGCTGCGGGTGCTGGGCGTCAGCGTGGCGCTGGACGATTTCGGGACGGGCTACTCCTCGATCGGCTATCTGCGCCGGTTCTCGTTCGACAAGCTGAAGATCGACCGGTCGCTGGTGCATGGCGTCTCGGTCGACCTGGAGACCCGGCGCCTGTGCGAGGCGACCATCGGGCTGGGCCGCGCACTCAACCTCGAGGTCACCGCGGAAGGCATCGAAACCGAGGCCGATGCCGAGATCATGCGGCAGGCGGGCTGTTCCTACCTGCAGGGCTTCGCCTTTGCCCGGCCGATGCCGGCGGCGGCGATCAGTGAACTGCTGAACGAGAGCGACCGCGCGGCCGATACCGGCCATGCCTTGCGGATGGCCTGAAGTTCGGGGATGCGCCGGCAGGCGCATCCCCGATCGGCCGCGCGGCGACCGGATCGCTGAGCGGGCGGATCAGGCGAGCGTCCTGACGGCGGCGGCGATGGCCTTGCCCAGCGCGGCCTGGTCGGCCGGATCCAGATGGATGCCGTCAAAGGCGCTGGAGCGGATGTGCTGGCCGGCATCGAGGAACGCCACGCCATGCTCCTTGGCGATCGCCGCGTAGAGTGTGGCGAATTTCAGCGATTTGGCGTAGCCGCCTTCCAGCATCGGCGTGTATTCCGGCTTCTGGCCGGTGTGGTCGAGCATCGGCGGCGGCGCGACCACCAGGATCTTTGGCACGCCCGCGTCATTGCCGGCTTCGGCCTGCTTGATGACCTTGATCAGTTCGCCGATGCCCTTGGCGATATCCTCGGCCGGCACGTGGAAGCGCGCCTTGAGGTCGTTGGTGCCCAGCATGATGACGACGACGTCGAGCGGCCGGTGGCTCCGGAGGCAGGGCAGGAGATAGGTCTTGCCGTTCATGTATTCGCCCTCGACCGGGTCGGAATGAACGGTCGAGCGTCCGGGCAGGCCTTCCTCGATCACATGCCAGTCCGGGCCGAGTTCCGCCTGCGCGACGCCGGTCCAGCGCTCTTCCCGCGCGTAGCGTTCGTCGGGGCGGGGGACGGTGGCGGCGCCCCAGGTGTTGGAATCGCCATAGGCGAGAACGTTCTTCATCGATGCTGCTCCTCCCAGGGCGAATCTGCTTCGCCTTCACGGGCGTTGATCAAACATCATGGCCGCGAATTCTCAAGCCGGGGGATTACGCGCGCAGGACGGGGCTTTAGGATCGCCGCGGGTGCTTCGGGATGAGGCGCCGCCATGGAGAGCCTGAGAATGCGGAAGCCTGCCGATACCGCCGTGCCGATCCTGCCCGTGATTGCCGAGCGCTGGAGCCCACGTGCCTTCGATCCCGAGAAGACGCTGACCGAGGCCGATCTGAAGCCGTTGTTCGAGGCCGCCCGCTGGGCGCCGTCCTCCAGCAACACGCAGCCCTGGCGCTTCGTCTATGCCTTTCGCGGCGAGCCGTTCTTCGATGCGCTGGTCGATTGCGCGGCCGAGGGCAACCAGCCCTGGGTCCGCAGTGTCTCGGTGCTCGCCTATGCGGTCGCGAAACTTCACTCCGACAGCGGCCGCTCGCTCTGGCACAACCGGCACGATACCGGCATTGCGCTCGGCTATCTGCTGCTCCAGGCGACCGCCAATGGACTCGCCGTGCATCCGTTCGGCGGCTTCGACAGCGACAAGGTGATCGCCGCCGCCAATGTCCCGGAAGGTTTCGAGCCCTGCACGGGTATCGGCATCGGATTTCCCGGCGATCCGGACATGCTGCCCGAGCGCGACCGGCTGCGCGAATTGGGCGGGCGCGAGCGGCTGGCGGTCTCGGACTTCGCCTTTCACGGGCAATGGCCTGGTGCCTGAAAGCGGGGC
This sequence comes from Kaistia defluvii, assembly GCF_026343955.1. Taxonomy (GTDB): domain Bacteria; phylum Pseudomonadota; class Alphaproteobacteria; order Rhizobiales; family Kaistiaceae; genus Kaistia; species Kaistia defluvii. The sequence continues at coordinate 523,916 of NZ_JAPKNI010000004.1, read as the reverse complement.
ATGGGGCTCGGCGGCGGATTGACAGAATTGCCGAGTCCCGAACTAATCATGCCGGTGAGGGCCGTGAATTCCGGCCGTTCGGGGATTGGGGAAAAGCGGGGGAGGCCGCTCCGATCGACCGGGCGGACCGGCGCGTCCCGCCGGGAGGACTGGATGACCCAAAGACTCGAATTCCCTTCCCGCGCACCGCGCGAGCGGCCTGTCGCCTCGCGCTGATTTTCCGCTTTTCGCTGACAGCAGACTTCGCAGGAAGAAGGAATCCCCCATGGCCACGAGCCAAGCTTCGCCAAGCCGTACCCCCGTTCGCTGGGGCATCATCGGACCCGGCAGCATCGCCAAGGCGTTTCGCGATGGCCTGACGCATTCGCAGACCGGCCAGCTGGTGGCGATCGGCAGCCGCAATCCCGCCAGGCCGGGCCTTGCCGACGACTTTCCCGGCGCCCGCATCCATGATGGCTATCAGGCGCTGCTCGACGATGCCGAGGTCGATGCCGTCTATATCGCGACGCCGCATCCCGGCCATGCCGAATGGGCGATCAAGGCCGCCGAAGCCGGCAAGCATGTGCTGGTCGAGAAGCCGCTCGGCCTGACCGCCTACGAGGCGGAGGCGATCTTTCACGCGCACAAGAAGGCCGGTACCTTCGCCGCCGAGGCCTTCATGTACCGCCTGCATCCGCAGACGAAGCGGCTCTATGATCTCGTCGCCGGCGGCGCCATTGGCGAAGTCCGCGCCATCAAGTCGAGCTTCGGCTTCGCCATGCCGAAATTCGATCCCGACCATCGCCTCTATGCCAACGATCTCGCCGGCGGCGGCATTCTCGATGTCGGCTGCTATCCGGTGTCGATGACCCGTCTGATCGCCGGGGCGGCGTCCGGCAAGCCGTTCCTCGACCCGGTCCAGGTCCAGGGTTCGGCCCATCTTGGAAAGTCCGGCGTCGACGAATGGGCGGCGGCGATCCTGACCTTCCCGAATGACATCCTCGCCGAGGTCTCCTGCAGCGTGTCGGTGGCGCAGGACAATGTGCTGCGCATCCTCGGCACCAAGGGCCGCATCGAGGTTTCCGATTTCTGGTTCGCCTCCGGCAAGGAAGGCGGCACCGGCACGATCCGCATCGTCCGGCCGGACGCCAGTGTCGAGGTTGTCGAGGTCGTCGAGCCGGGCTGGCTCTATTCGTTCGAGGTCGATGCGGCTGGCGAGGCGATCCGCGCCGGCAAGCAGCAGCTGGATTCTCCCGGCATGAGCTGGGCCGATACGCTCGGTAACCTGCGCACGCTCGACAAGTGGCGCGCCTCGGTCGGCCTCGTCTTCGACATCGAGAAGGCGTCGCACAAGACCACCACGATCAAGGGCGCCAAGCTTTCGCGCGGCCCGAAGTCGATCCCCAAGCGCCATTTGGCGGGCGTCAGCCAGCCGACCTCGGTCGCGGCGCTTGGTTTCGAATTCTTCCCGGATTTCGCCAGCGCCTCGGTGCTGCTCGACGCCTTCCACGAGGCCGGCGGCAATCTGTTCGACACCGCCTACATCTATGCCGGCGGCAAGACCGAGAAGATCCTGGGCGACTGGCTGACCAGCCGGGGCGTCCGCAAGGAATCGGTCGTCATCGGCAAGGGCGCGCATTCGCCGCTCGTCTATCCCGACGTGATCGGCAAGCAACTGACGGAATCGCTCGACCGGCTGCAGACCGACCATGTCGACATCTATTTCATGCATCGCGACAACCCGGACGTGCCGGTCTCGGAATTCGTCGACGCGATGGATGCGGAGGTGAAGGCCGGCCGCATTCGCGGTCCGTTCGGCGGCTCCAACTGGACGCGCGAGCGCATGGACGCGGCGATCGCCTATGCCGAAAAGACTGGCAAGCAGAAGCCCGGCGCGCTTTCCAACAATTTCTCGCTCGCCGAGATGCTCGACCCGATCTGGGCCGGCTGCGTCGCGGCCTCGGATGACGAATGGAAAGCCTGGCTTACCCAGCGCCAGATCCCGAACTTCGCCTGGTCGAGCCAGGGGCGTGGCTTCTTCACCGACCGCGCCGGTCGCGACAAGCGCGACGACGAGGAAATCGTCCGCGTCTGGTATTCGGAGAAGAACTTCGAGCGCCGCGACCGCGCGATCGAGCTTGCCGGGAAGCTCGGCCGCGAGCCGATCCACATCGCGCTCGCCTATGTGCTGGCGCAGCCCTTCCCGGTGGTGCCGCTGATCGGACCGCGCACGCTGGCGGAACTGGAAGACAGCCTTTCCGCGCTCGACATCCACTTGACGCCGGAGCAGGTGGCCTGGCTCGATCGCGGTTAGCACAGACTGGTGATGACCCGCTCTTCACCTCTCCCTCAGGGAGAGGTTAAAAATGGTGACCACGTCATCGGGCGCGCCCTCGTCTCCCACGGGAGGGGAGGGCCGTTTGCCGGTCAGGCAGCGCGGCTATTCCAGTTGCTGGTCGCGATCCTCTCCCGAAAGCGCCATCGTCGTCTGCGGCAGCTTCTTCTCGGAAGGCCGCGCATGCAGCACGGCGGCCGCCAGGCACGGGTTCAGAGCCTTGTAGTGGCTCTGCAGATTTTCCTCGCGCGGGCCGGTCTGGGTCGCGAGGGTCGCTTGCTGTCTGGGCATTCTCTACTCCTCTCCCAGCCGCTGCATTACGCACAGCGACTGTCTGGTTGCGGTTGAAACGCCTGCGGGGCCTCGACCGCCTCCGGACCGATCGGCAGATCGGCCAACTCGCGGACAGTCAAATCCCAAACTGCGTTCGCATTGTGGGCGACGGGCTCCGGCGCGACCGCCCATTCGATAAGGGTGCGAAAGAGTCCATGGATCGTCATCATCGATCTCCTCGGCTGACGCTGAGGCAAGATGGTCCTAAATCCTTCGCGGCACCATCGACATGATCTCGGTCACACTTTAGAAAAACTATATGACCGAAGCTTTCAAAGTCCCGCTCAACGCGCTCAGGGCTATAGAAATCGTCGCCCGTTCGGGAACCCTTGCCACCGCCGCGGCGGAACTGGGCGTCACGCCCGGCGCTGTCAGCCAGCATATTAAGCGCGCCGAGGCGCGACTCGGCGTTCATCTTTTCGAGCGCACGCCGCGAGGTCTGGTCGCGACGCCGGCGCTGGAAGCCGCCCTGCCGCCGCTGCAGGCAGGTTTCCGCTCGCTTGCCGAGGCGCTCGCGATCATCGATGGCGACCAGCGCGGTATGCTGACGATCACCACGGCCCCGACCTTCGCGGCGCGCTGGCTGGTGCAGCGGCTGGGCCATTTCACCCGCGCCCACCCCGAGATCGAGATCCGCTTCGTGGCGACGACCGATGTCATCGATCTCGCGCGCAGCGACGTCGATTGCGCGATACGGCTCGGGCGGGGCGCCTGGCCGGGCGTGGTGGCCGAACCGCTGACGGCGCAGCCCTTCTTCCCGGTCTGCGCGCCGCAATGGCGCGACAGGCTGCGCCGGCCCGCCGACCTGGCCGACGTCCCCGTGATCGCCGACGAGGGTGCGCTGGTGGATTGGGATGCCTGGTTCCTGGCTACGGGATCGGCGCCGGTCAAGTTGACGGGGCCGTCCTATACCGATCCGGTGCTGGCGCTGGAGGCGGCCCTGGCGGGGCAGGGGGTGATGCTGGCCTGGCAGATGGTGGTCGCCGACGCGCTGGCCGCCGGCCGGCTGATCCGGCCTTTCTCGCAGGAGGCGATGACCGATCTCGCCTATTGGTTCGTGACGACGGAGGCGAAGGCACGCATCCGCAAGGTCCGCCTGTTCCGCACCTGGCTGTTGGACCAGATGGCGATCTCGCCCTAGCGTTTTCGAGCGAACCGGGCACCGGCTTCGCGCGAAGACAACGCGATCAAGCAGAGGCGCGGGCGCCGGCGATTTCAGCTTTGATAAGGCGTTTCGTGCTGAACTAGGGTCGACGCGGAAGCCAGGCGCCATGGCGCAACGGCTTCGTTTGGCTGGGACGGACGGCAAGGAAATCGCATGACGGATTGGAATGACCGGGTTCGCGAGCGCGAGCGCATCCTGCTCTCGGATAGCTGGGGCAGGCTCTACAAGAACATCTTCGACTATCGCCGCTCGGACGGAAGCTGGCAGACCCAGACGCGCGAGACCTATGATCGCGGCGATGGCGCCGCCGTGCTGCCCTATGATCCCGATCGCGGCACCGTGCTGCTGATCCGCCAGTTCCGCTATCCGGCCTGGGTGCGCGGCCATCACGAGCCGCTGGTCGAGGTCTGCGCCGGCCTGCTCGACGCCGACGATCCCTTCACCTGCATCAAGAAGGAGGCCGAGGAGGAGCTTGGCGTCACGCTCGAGGCACCGGTGCGCGTGATGATTCCGTTCATGTCGCCCGGCAGCGTCGTCGAGCAGTTGCACCTCTTCGTCGCCCGCTACTCGCCGCGCGACCGCACCGGCGATGGCGGCGGCCACGAGAATGAGGGCGAGGACATCGAGGTGCTGGAGCTTCCCTTCGCCGAGGCGCTGGCGATGATCGATGACGGCCGCATCTGTGACGCCAAGACGATCCTGCTGATCCAGCACGCCGCGCTGAAGCGCCTGCTCAAGCCCTGAATCAGCGCTCGCCTTCCGCCTCGCGCCTGGAGCCCTGGACCGATACGGCGGTGGCGATCCTCGACGAAGCCGAGAGCCGCAAGCCCATCCGCAAGCGCTTCACCGTCGGCGTAAATCCGAATCAGAAGCCGCCCGGAGCGGTCCAGGCGGCGTTTTTGCTGGAGAGCACGGCGAGACGATCCGCCACCCTTCACCTCTCCCGCCGGGAGAGGTGAAGGGTCATCGGCGTGTTCACTCGATCACGATGTTTGGGGCCTGCCTTGCGCCGGCGCCGCCGGATACCGCTGCCCAGATCTTGGCGGCAATCTCCTTGTAGACGCGGGCATGCGGGCTGTCGGGCTGGCTCGCCGTGATCGGCTTGCCGCTGTCCGAGGTCTCGCGGATGACCATTTCCAGCGGCACTTCCCCCAGGAACGGCACGTCGAGCCGCTCCGCCTCGCGCTTGGCGCCGCCATGGCCGAAGATGTCGTAGCGGGCGCCGGTATCGGGCGCGATGAAATAGCTCATGTTCTCGACGATGCCGAGCAGCGGCACGTCCACCTTGCGGAACATGGCGAGACCCTTGCGCGCATCGATCAAAGCAAGATCCTGCGGCGTCGAGACGATGACCGCGCCGGCGAGCGGCACCTGCTGCGCCATGGTCAATTGCGCGTCGCCCGTGCCGGGCGGCATGTCGACCACGAGAATGTCGAGCGGTGCCCAGGCGACCTCGCGCAGCATCTGCGTGATCGCCGACATCACCATCGGCCCGCGCCAGATCATCGGCGTCTCTTCCTCGACAAGGAAGCCCATCGACATCGCCTTGATGCCGAACGCCTCCATCGGCTTCAGCGTGCGCCCGTCGATCGTCTCCGGCCGGCCGGAAAGCCCGAGCAGGCGCGGCACCGACGGTCCATAGATATCGGCGTCGAGCAGGCCGACTTTCAGCCCGTTGGCGGCAAGCCCGAGCGCGATGTTGACGGCGGTGGTCGACTTGCCGACGCCGCCCTTGCCCGAGGCGACGGCGATGATCGCGGTGACGCCCGGAATGCCGGGCTTGCCCGAGGCCGACGGCCGGGCGGCGGCCGGGCGCGGCGGATGCGCGGCCGGCGACGAGGCCGTGGGCGCGGGGCGCGGCGGCGGGCTGCGGGTCTCGAGGGTGTTGCCCCGGCGCTCGGCCGTCAGGATCACCAGCGTGCTCTCGACGCCGTCCATCGCCCGCACGGCGGCGGCCGCCTTTTCGCGCAGCGGCTCCAGCTCGTTGGCGCGCGCCGCGTCGACGGTGATCGAGAACATCACCTTGCCCCCGTTGATCAGGATATCGGAGACCAGGCCGAGGCTGACGATGTCGCCCTTGCCATCCGGGCCTTCGACGGAGCGCAGCCGCTCGAGAATCGCATGTTGGTCGAGAGCGGTCATGGCGGACGGTCTTCCCTGTGGTTGGAATGAGGGGAGGGACATTAGCGCCGCGCGGGGCGGGATCAAGCGTTAGCCTGCGGCGCGGGCGAAACCGGGATTTTTCAAGAAATGCCCGGTAGTTATAAGGTTAACGGCCGTTAATCGTTCTTAGCCGGAGGTTAACGGCGGACGCAGTACGGAAGGGGCTTGGTGTTGCATTTCTGTCATAGCGCGTGAACGCGCTTTCGCTATGATCAGTTTTACGGAATCACGAGATGAGATTCCGGTTGCATCTGCCGGCCACCCTGGGGTGGGGGTCAATAAAAAGCGGATGCAGCTGAACGGGGATTAGGACTGACTTCGTACGAGCTGAAGAGAAGGGGTGATCCTGCGGGGTCTACTCTGAGGCGACGAGAAGAATGACATAGTCTCCTGGTTTTACCTTTTTGGAGGTCAGGATATGAACTTTAAGACCCTTCTCCTCGGCTCTGCAGCAGCCATGCTGATGGCTGGTGGCGCTCAGGCGGCGGATCTCACGGTCGCCGAGCCGGTTGACTACGTGAAGGTCTGCGACGCTTTCGGCGCCGGCTTCTTCTACTCGCCGGGCACGGACACGTGCATCAAGATCGGCGGCTACGTCAAGTTCGGTACCTCGTTCGGCAACAATTCCGATCTGGGCACCTTCAACGGCGCCTATCCGGACAGCAACTGGGGCAACTTCTACACGGAAGTTTCGATCCAGGCGACGGCTTCGTCGGTCACCGAATACGGTAACCTGACCGGCTTCATCGACATGCGCGCCAAGACCGGCAACTCGTCGGGCTCGGACGAGACGCTGTCCGACTACATCAACGCTTCGACGAACTCCGCTTACGTCGACAGCGCCTACCTCGAGCTCGGACCGCTCAAGGCTGGTTACTTCACCTCGCTGTTCGACTTCGGCCGCGGCTACAACGACACCGGCATGTTCGGTTCGGACTCGACCGTCGACCACATCCAGCTGACCTATGCCGTCAACGGCTTCGGTCTGGCTCTGTCGGTTGAAGACGGCCGTGATCGTGGCACGCTCGCCAACGGCTTCCTCTATGACGCTGGCAATCCGATCCCCTACTCGGAAGTCAATCAGGACAACGTTCCGGACGTCGTCGGCGCGATCACCTACGCTTCGGGTATCTTCAGCGCCAAGGTCGCTGCTGCCTACACGAACCAGTCGGTGTCGTACAACTATAACAACGACACGTTCGAGGGTGACTCGGGCTGGGCAATCGGCGGCGGTCTCGAGATCGCTCTCGACAGCTTCTCGGCTGGCGATCGCTTCTTCATCTCGGCTGCCTATGGCGACAACGCCAACTCCTACACCGGCATCTCCGGCGGTACGTCGGTTGCTGGCTTCGTCGGCCCGTACCTGAACAACGCGGTTGCTGTCCTGCCGGGCACCAGCTGGTCGGCCCTGGCTTCGTACAAGCACGTTTGGACCCCGCAGCTCTGGTCGTCGCTCTCGGGCGGTTACGCCAACTTTGACGGCACCGACTACACCCGTACCGGTCTCGGCATTGGTAGCGTCGGTCAGTACGATGCGAACGTCGATGCATGGCGCGTTGGCTTCACCACCGCCTACACCCCGGTCAAGGGTCTCGACCTGGTTGGCGACGTGTTCTACACGAACGTCAAGGTTGACGATCAGACCAACGGCATTGACGTGGTCGACGGCGACGCATGGACCTTCAACCTCTTCCTGAAGCGCTCCTGGTAATCTGACCTAAGGTCAGTTATCGAAGGCCCGGCTGAGCAATCAGCCGGGCTTTTTTGTTGTCTGGATTCCGGCGCTGCCGGATTGACGATCGCGTCGCGGGACGTGGCTTTGGCCGCCGGCACTCCCGAAAGCGTTTTCGAGCGAAGTGGGTACCGGTTCGCGTGGAGAAAACGCGACCCCGCAGTGAGATAGAGCGTTGCGCCGTTTCAGGGAAACGGTGAAAGGCTCTAGAATGCGCGCATGGAATGGACCGATCAGGGCCTGGTACTCGGCGTCCGGCAACAGGGCGAGGCGAGCGTCGTTCTCGAACTGATGACGGCTGCGCGCGGAAGGCATCTGGGTCTCGTGCGCGGCGGCCGGTCGCGTCGTCTTTCCCCCGTGCTCCAGCCCGGCAACACCGTGCAGGTCGTCTGGCGGGCGCGGCTTGACGACCATCTGGGCATCTTTACGGTCGAGCCGCTGGTGAGCCGGGCAGGGCGGCTGATGACCGATCCCGGCACGATCTTCGCCCTGCAGACCTTGACCGGCCATCTCCGCCTGCTGGCCGAGCGCGAGCCGCATCCCGCGCTGCATGGCGCGGTCGAGGCGGCGCTCGATGCCTTCGCGGCAGCGGATCGTCCGGAATTGCTGGATTTCGGGGCGTTCATCGCCCGGTTCGAGCTGGCGCTGCTCGAAGAGCTTGGCTACGGCCTCGACCTGTCGGTCTGCGCCGCGACGGGCGGGCGCGACGAACTGCATTATGTCTCGCCGAAGACCGGCCGAGCCGTCAGCCGCACCGGGGCGATCGGCTATGAGGACCGGCTGTTGCGGCTCGCGCCCTTCATGACCGGCGGCCCGAGCAATGGTGGTCCGCAGGAACTGCGCGACGCCTTCCGGCTGACCGGCCATTTCCTGGCGCGCCATGTCTATGGCCCGCGCGGCCTGCGCGAGCCGGTGGCGCGAACGGAATTCCTCACCCAGATCGATCGCCTGGTGGTTCAGCACGGCTGACGCGGGCGGCGCTCGCGCCACCCACGTCCGTCAGATCGCGAAAAAGAGGCGGTCAGCGCGCCCAGCAGAAATCGCGGACCTTGGGCGAATACTGGAACGGGTTGATCGCGATGTTGTAGCGGCAGCGGTTGGAGATCGCCAGTTGCATCTGCGGCGACAGCGAAGCCTTGAAGGCGGCGAGCGACGCGGTGTCGTTCGGCACGCTGGAGAGATCGAAGCCGAACACCTTCCAGTCCGGGATCGGCCCGGAATCGATGCCGCTCGTGGAGAAGTCGTTGGCACTGGTGGCCGAGGCGGGCGATGCCGAAAGCAGCATCGGTGCGGCCAGGAGTGCCAGCGCGAGGCCGAGGGCGGATTTGGACAGGCTCATAGGGATCCTCATTCGATCGTTCGACTGCAGGCTGTTCTTATAGACGGATATCGTTGTGGAACCGTGAAATACAACGCTCCAAGTTTCAGCAACGCGGCCCGGCGCGTGCTTTTCTCGATCCGTCATGCGCCGGCTCAATGTCTCCGTTCCGCCATGCGCCTCGGGTTACACTGTTCGTCCGCGATTCGGACGCTAACTGTCGAGATTCTCCTTGCGATACGCCATCTACGCCACGCCGCCCGCCGACCATCCCCTCGCGATGACCGCCGCCCGCTGGCTCGGACGCGATGCGTTCACGGGCGAGGATCACCCCCTGCCGCCGATCCAGGGTTTTTCCGGCGGCACGATCGAGGCCTATCTGGCGGATCCGGCGCGCTATGGTTTCCACGCGACGCTGAAGGCGCCCTTCACCCTGGCCGAAGGGCAGAGTGAAGCGGACCTGGTCGCGACCCTCGAGGCGTTCGCGGGCCAGACCGCCGCCGTCCTCGTTCCGGAACTCGTCATCCGGCGCCTTGGCCGCTTCTTCGCCCTGGTGCCGAACGAGCGGGTGCCGGAGCTGGACGATCTCGCCGGCCGGATCGTGGCCGAATTCGAGCCCTTCCGCGCGCCGCTTTCGGAGGCCGATATCGCGCGCCGCCGCGTCGCCGGGCTGACGCTGGATGAGGAGACCAATCTGATCCGCTGGGGCTATCCCTATGTCTTCGACGCGTTCCGTTTCCATATGTCCCTGACGGGGCGCGTGCCGAAGGACGATGCCGAGGCCATGGCGACCGAGTTGAAGCAGCGTTTCGCGGAGTTCGACGGCAAACCGTTCGCGATCGACCGGCTCGGCCTGTTCATCGAGCCGGAGCGGGGCGCCCCGTTCCGCGTCCATCACGTCGCCATGCTGGCGGGAGCCGAGTGATGGCCGAACAGATCTTCTCCCATGCCCGGATCGTGCTCGAGGACGAGATTGTCGAGGGCAGCCTGCTCGTCCGCGACGGGCGGATCGCCGATTTCGATCATGGCGCCTCGCGCCATGGCGAGGATCTCCATGGCGATTTCCTGGTGCCGGGCTTCGTCGAGCTACACACCGACCATCTCGAAAGCCACTATGCGCCGCGCCCCGGCGTTCGCTGGGACCCGGTCGCCGCCGTGCAGGCGCATGACGCGCAGGTGGCCGGCGCCGGTATCACCACCGTGTTCGATGCGCTGCGCGTCGGCATGGATGAGGATGCCCGCACCTCGACCTCCGAAATGCAGAGGCTCGCTGACGCGATCGAGACGGCCAAGCGCGAGGACCGGCTGCGCGCCGACCACAGGCTCCACCTGCGCTGCGAGGTCTCCGCGCCGGACGTGCTCGACGGGCTCGCCGGCTTTCTCGACGTGCTGCCGGTCAAGCTGGTTTCGCTGATGGATCACTCTCCCGGCCAGCGCCAGTTTGCCAGCCTCGACAGCTATCGCGCCTTCTACCAGGGCAAGATGGGCATGTCGGACGCCGCCTATGAGGCGTTCGCCGCCAAGCGCATCGCCCAGGCGGATCAGTTTTCCGCCCGCCATCGCCGCGAGATCGTCGATCTCTGCCACCCGCGCGGCATCGCGGTGGCGAGCCATGACGACGCGACGGCGGCCCATGTCGACGAGGCGGCGTCGGATGGCGTCTCGATCGCCGAGTTCCCGACCACGATGGAGGCCGCCGCCGCGTCGCGCGCCGCGGATATCCGCGTTCTGATGGGCGCGCCCAACCTCGTTCGTGGCGGCTCGCATTCCGGCAATGTCTCGGCCGCCGTGCTGGCCGAGGCCGGGCAACTCGACATTCTCTCGTCGGACTACGTGCCGTTCAGCCTGATGATCGCGGTGTTCGCCCTGCCGGAGCTGGTGCCGTCGATCGGGCTGCCGGAAGCGGTGCGGCTGGTCACGCGCGCGCCGGCCGAGGCAGTGGGCCTAGCCGATCGGGGCGCGATCCGGCCGGGCCTGCGGGCCGATCTCGTCCGCGTGCGGGCCGGCGAGGGCGTGCCGGTCGTGCGCAGCGTCTGGCGCGAGGGCCAGCGCGTCTGCTGACGGCGCCCTCTCTTGCTCGCGCAGACGTGCACGGCTCGCGATTTGGATGGGTCTATGCTCCGTCGCCCGGATCGGGACGGTCCGTGGATTGGAGGAATTTCCCATGGCAACGCAGCAACATCCATCGCACCCGCATGCCGCGATGAACCCGATGAGCCGCAAGCTCGCCGACGAGATCCAGCCGCTGATGGACGAGGTCGCGGCGTGCATGGATCGCGGCGACGCGGCGGAAGCGGCAAAGCTGTTCACCGAGGACGCCACCGTCATCAGCCCGATGGGGCTGCGCGGCACGGGCAGGGCCGGCGTGCTGAAGGTCCTGGCCGCCGACATGGCGGCGATCCTCAAGGGTTCGCACAGCCGCTTCACCGTCGAAGCGGTGCGCCAGCTTGGCGATGCCGTCTTCATCGACGCCACCCATGAAGTCACCGGCTCGAGCGCCGGCGGCGGCCGCGCGATGGAATTGCACGTGGCCCTGCTCGCGCAGAAGAAGGGCGGCGCCTGGCGGCTGATGGAGGCGCGCCCCTATGTCTTCATGACCCCGCCGACGACCCACTGACCCCACTTCGCTGGAAAATGCTCCAGACGAAAACGCCGCCGAGGGGTGCGGCGGCGCTTTCGGGTCAGGAAATCAGGAAGGCGGGGGGCGGGCGCTTACTTCTCGACGATGATCGCCGTGCGCATCATGCCGATCTCGTTCACGGCCTTGAAGAACACTTCGGCATTCGCCTTGTCGAGGCGGACGCAGCCATGCGAGGCGGGGCGGCCGAGATTCTTCGTTTCGGTCGTCGCGTGCACGGCGATGCCGTCATTGAAGAACACCGAATAGGGCATCGGCGCGTTTTCATACTTCGTCGAATGGTGCATCTCGTCGAGATAGTCCGGGCGGAACTTGCCGGGCGGCGTCTCGAAGCCCTTGCGGCCGGTCGAAACCTTCCAGCTGTAGGTTTCCTTGACGCCATTGCCGCGATTGACGACGACGTCCATCTGCTGCTTGGCGAGATTGACCTTCGCGAACACGCCGGCAGGCCCCGGGAACAGCGAATTGGCCGAGGCGAATTGCGGCGCCGCGGTCAGCGCGATCGTGGCGATGGCGAGGGGAGCAAGCAGGCGGGCGAGCATGGCGGCGGTTCCGGGCGGGGTCAATTCGAGGGTCGGGGCGGCTGGTGATTGCCGCCCGCTCATGATGCTGTTCTAGCGGGCCACAACCGTTCCGTCAGTGACCTTCGTCACGCCATGGCCGCCGGCCACACGATTTTCTCAGCGTGTGATCACGACGCGCGCATTCTTCATGCCGCGCTCGGCGATCAACTGGTAGAGCGTGCGCGCATTTTCAGGCGCGAGCCGCACGCATCCATGCGACGCCGGACGGCCGAGCGAGCGCACATGCGGCGTACCGTGGATGGCGTAGCCACCGCGGAAGAAGACGGAGTTCGGCATCGGCGCCATGTCGTATTTGCGCGAATACCACATCCGGTGCATGCGGGTCGGGCGGTAGCTGCCGACCGGCGTGGTATAGCCGCGACGCGCCGTCGAGACGTCCCAGCCATAGCGGGCTCGACCATCCACATAGACGACCATCTGCTGCGAACTCAGATTGATGCGGGCGACGACATCGGCCCGCGCGGTTCCTGGCGCGGCGCCCAGGAGGGCGGCGAGCCCGATCGTCAAGGACAGGCCGAGAGCGGCAAGAGAACGGCGCATCGAAGTCTTCTCCCCGAAAAGGTCGCGTTTCATTTCCTCATGGTAGCAAGCAAAGACTGAACAACCGGTAATCTGGATGCCGAAACTCTTACGTAAAGGCAGGAGCCGTCTCAATTGCAACTGGCAGGTCTGCGCGCGCGGTGGTCGAACGCCGGCAGGAAGCATGCTAGCAAGTCTCCGCCGGGCGCCAACGGAACGATCCGGGCGTCGGGGGGGCGGTCGCAATGCGTTTGTCGAGCGCCTCAATCAGAAGACATATGGCTTCCGCGCCAAAGGAGACCTCTCATGTCCGTCGAGCCGCAGATCCGCCGCCTGAACGCGATCGATATCCTGAGCCGAAAGGGCGGCACGCCGATCGTGTCGCTGACCTCCTATCACGCGCATACCGCGGCGATCATGGATCCGCATGTCGACTTCATCCTGGTCGGCGATTCGCTCGGCATGGTGATGCACGGCCTGGAGAGTACGATTCCGGTCACGCTCGACATGATGATCCTGCAGGGTCTTGCGGTCATGCGCGGGTCGAAGCGGGCGCTCGTCGTGGTCGACATGCCGTTCGGCTCGTATGAGGAAAGTCCGCAGGCTGCTTTCCGCTCGGCGGCACGGATCATGAAGGAAACCGGCTGTGGCGCCGTGAAGATGGAGGGCGGGGTGCACATGGCGGAAACCGTGCGCTTCCTGACCCAGCGCGGCATCCCGGTCATGGGCCATATCGGCCTGACTCCGCAGTCGTTCAACACGATGGGCGGCTTCAAGGTGCAGGGGAAGACCGAGGCGAGCGTCGCGGCTGTCCTGGCGGATGCCAGGGCGATCGCCGATGCGGGCGCCTTCGCCCTCGTGGTCGAGGGCGTGATCGAGCCTGTGGCGCGCGAGATCACCCGGTCTGTGGCGATCCCCACCATCGGCATCGGCGCGTCGCCGGATTGCGACGGCCAGATCCTCGTCCTGGAGGACATGCTCGGCCTGTCCTCCCGCGTGCCGAAATTCGTCAAGAAGTTCGGCAATCTCGGCGGCCTGATCGGCGAGGCCATCTCGTCCTATGCCGAGGAAGTGAAGGCGCGGACCTTCCCCGCCCCGGAAAACGTCTACACGCTGAAGCCGCCGGCAGCGACCGATGCCGGCGCGAAGCCGAAGGGCTGATTCTCGACGGGATCGCGCCATGCTCCCTTGCGCGGATGGGAACGGCGCGGCGGGAGCCCGGAAACGGCCCGGACTCCTGCGCGATTTCGGCCGGATCCGCCTCTGGCATGACGCTGTGGCGAATCCTCTTGTTTCGCGGCTGAGAACCGCCATCGCCGATTTGCCAGCGCAGGGGCGCTTCGTTATGGTGCGCGCCGCTGACCGGAGCCGGAAAGAAGAGCATGACTGACATTTTTCACGAAGTCGAAGAGGACCTGCGCCGCGAACAGGCGAAGCGTCTCTGGACCCGCTTCGGACCTTACGTTCTTCTGGCAGCGGTTCTGATCGTCGTCGCCGTTGGCGGCTGGCGCGGCTGGCAATATTGGCGTGAGCAGCAGGCGGCCGCCGAGGGCGATCGTTTCGTCGCGGCGCTGAACCTGGCGAACGAGAACAAGCACGACGAAGCCATCCAGGCGCTCGACGCGATCGCAGCAACCGGCAGCGGCGGCTACCCGGTTCTCGCAAGCTTCCGCGCCGCGTCGGAGCTGGCCGCGACCAAGAAGACCGATGACGCCGTGAAGGCGTTCGACGCCATCGCGGCCAAGTCCGACACGCCGGCGCTGCTGAAGGCGATGGCGCGCCTGCGCGCGGCGCTGCTCGTCGTCGATACGGCGGATCTCGCGGCCATGCAGGCCCGCGTCGGCGATCTCGCGGCAGTTGGCGGTCCGTGGCGCCACAGCGCCCGCGAACTGCTCGGCATGACCGCTTGGCGCGTCGGCGATCTCGAAGCGGCGCGCGGCTATTTCCAGTCGATCGCCGACGATCCGGAAACGCCGCAGTCGATGCAGAGCCGGACGCAGCTGATGCTCGACCTGATCCGCTCCAAGATCGGCGCCGCACCGGCACCCGCCAAGAGCTGACGCCCGGTCGGGCGCCGAACCAATCGTTTTTCGTCGTTCCGGGGCCACGCGGGGCGTATTAGCCGGAACCTCGACGTGGCAGTATTTCGGGAAGTCGCGGACGCCGCGGCTTCCCGACGCCATTTGAGGCCGTATCTATCATGACCTTCACCGTCGCCATCATCGGCCGCCCCAATGTCGGCAAGTCGACCCTCTTCAACCGCCTCGTCGGCCAGAAGATCGCGATCGTCGACGACACGCCGGGCGTGACGCGCGACCGCCGTCCCGGCGAGGCCCGCATCGGCGATCTCTATTTCACGATCATCGATACGGCCGGCCTCGAAGATGCCGATCCCGAGACGCTGGAAGGCCGCATGCGCGCCCAGACCGAGATGGCGATCGAGGAGGCGGATGTCTCGCTGTTCCTGATCGACGCCCGTGTCGGCGTGACGCCGGTCGACGAGCATTTCGCGGAACTGCTGCGCCGCGTCGGCAAGCCGGTGGTGCTGGTCGCCAACAAGGCCGAGGGCAAGGTCGGCGAGAGCGGCGTGCTGGAGGCCTATTCGCTCGGCCTCGGCGAGCCGGTGGCGATCTCGGCCGAGCACGGCGAGGGCATGGCGGACCTGTTCGCGGCCCTGCTGCCGTTCGAGCGCGAGGAAGACGAGCTCTCCGACGAGGAAGACGATTTCGACGCGCCGCTGCCGATCGATCCGGAAACCGGCGAAGAAGTGGAGGCCCCGCTCGACCTCAACCGGCCGATCAAGGTTGCCATCGTCGGCCGCCCGAACGCCGGCAAGTCGACGCTGATCAACACCATGCTCGGCGAGGATCGCCTGCTGGTCGGCCCAGAGGCCGGCATTACGCGCGATTCGATCTCCGTCGACTGGACCTGGAACGACCGCCGCATCAAGCTGTTCGACACGGCCGGCATGCGCAAGAAGTCCCGCGTCATCGAGCACAAGCTGGAGCGGCTCTCGGTCGGCGATTCGCTGCGCGCCATCCGCTTCGCCGAAGTCGTCGTGCTGATGCTCGACGTGACCATTCCCTTCGAGAAGCAGGATCTGCAGATCGCCGATCTGGTCGCCCGCGAGGGCCGCGCGCTCGTCATCGCCTTCAACAAGTGGGATCTGGTCGAGGATCGCCAGGCCAAGATGGCCGAGCTTCGCGAGATGGCCGAGCGCCTGCTGCCGCAGGTGCGCGGCGTGCCGCTCGTGCCGCTTTCCGGCCTGACCGGGGCTGGCATCGACAAGCTGATGAGCGAACTGCTGAAGGTCTACGCGACCTGGAACCGCCGCATCCCCACCGCGGCGCTGAACCGCTGGCTGGCGAGCGTTCTGGAGCACCATCCGCCGCCGGCCGTCTCGGGCCGCCGCGTCAAGCTGCGCTACATGACCCAGCCCAAGGCGCGTCCGCCGACCTTCGTCGCCTTCTGCTCGCGCCCCGAAGCGCTGCCGGACGCCTATACGCGCTATCTGCTGAACGGCATCCGCGAGACCTTCAAGCTCGCCGCCGTGCCACTGCGGCTGCAATTGCGCAAGGGCGAAAACCCGTTCGAAAACAAGGCGAAGAAGCGCTAGGGTTTTTCAACCTGGAGCCCGTTCTTCACCTCTCCCTCAAGGAGAGGTCGGAGCGGAGCTCTAGTGAGGGTTTACGGCCTCTCCGGATGGTTCCCTGAACCCTCACCCGCCGCACTTCGTGCGTCGACCTCTCCCTCAGGGAGAGGTGGAGAGCAGCCCCACTCGAGGAGCCCGCGCCATGCCATCGCCCATCCGCGTCCTGATGACGGGCGATGACCTGCTGGAGCCGGCGTCGCGCATCCTTGATCCAATCGGCGCTGCCATCGAGACGATGAGCGGTCCGATCGACCCGGCGCGCATGATCGCGACGCTCTCGGCCAAACCGTTCGATGCCATCCTGGTGCGGGCCAACCCGCCGCTCGGCGCCGCCGTGCTCGATGCCGCCGGGCCCTCGCTGCGACTGATCTCCAAGATGGGGGCCGGCGTCGACAGCGTCGATCTCGCCGCAGCCACCGCGCGCTCCATCCCCGTGATGACGGCCGGCGACGCCAATGCCGATGCCACCGCCGAAATGGCGGTCGCGCTGATCCTGGCGATCCGGCGCGACGTCGTGCGGCTCGATGCGCGGCTGAAGGCCGGCCTTTGGGATCGCGGCCGCTACACTGCGACCGAGCTGCGCGGCCAGACGCTCGGCATTGTCGGCTTCGGCCGCATCGGCCGGCGCGTCGGCGAGATGGCGCGGGCGCTCGGCATGCGCGTCATCGCCTCCGGCAGGCCAGGTGCCGCCGCCTCGGCCGCCGCTGGAACCTCGACCGTGCCGCTGGAGCAACTCCTGGCCGAGAGCGACATTGTCAGCCTGCACTGCCCGATGGATGCGTCCAATCGCGGCTTCTTCAACCGGGAGGCGATCGCGCGGATGAAGCCGGGCGCCTTGCTGGTCAATACGGCGCGTGGCGGATTGCTGGACGAGGCGGATGTCGCCGAGGCGCTGGCCTCCGGCCGTCTGGGCGGGGCGGCGCTGGACACGTTGGCGGCCGAGCCGCCAAAGCCCGACAACCCGCTGCTGACCGCGCCCAATACCATCATCACCCCGCATATCGCAGCCGAGACGGCGGCGACGATGGAGCGCATCGCGTTGATGGGGGCGGAGAACGTCGTGAACTGGTTCGTCGGGCACGAGGTGATCGTCGACCGCGTCGTCAATCGCGCCGTGCTGCCGAAGCTGAAGGGTGTTTCGCTGCTTTAGCGGAGCCGGGCTGGCGTGCGCGCCAGCTTTCGGGCACGGCCCAGCGCCCCGGAGGGGAGGCGCGGCCTGGAAAGCAAGACCCTCACCCAACCCTCTCCCGCAGGCCGGCGAGGGCTTTCCGGCGAGCCAGTCATGGGTATGTCAGCCTGCACCGTCCGCTCCCAGGCCCGCTTGCGGGTGAGGGTGGCGGCTTTACCAGATGCCTGTACGGGAGGACCGCGCCATCAGGCGAGGCGACGGACATGTGAAAAGAAGAATGCCTACGCCAGGAAACGCGTGACGTTGCCGGTCGGGAATTCGAAGCGGGTGCCGTTGTCGGTGAAACCGGGCGCGATCATGCGGACGATGTCGGCCGCGACGACGCGCGGATGGTTTAGCGTCTCGGGATCCTCGCCGGGCTTGGCCTTGGCGCGCATCTGCGTGCGCAGGCGGCCGGGATCGAACAGATTCGCACGCACCGTGCTGGAATCGATCTCCGCCGCATAGGTGCGCACCAGCACTTCGAGCGCCGCCTTGGAGGCCGAATAGACGCCCCAATAGGGGCTGCAGTTGACCACCGCGCCGGAGCTCAGGAACAGTGCGCGGCCCGCGTCGGACTGGCGCAGCAGCGGATCGAGCGAGCGGATCAGGCGGTAATTGGCGGTGACGTTGACCGTCATCACCTCGTCCCAGATCTTCTGGTCGAGATGGGCGACGGGGGTGATGATGCCGAGTTGGCCGGCATTGCCGACAAGGCCGTCCAGCTTGCCCCAGCGCTCGTAGATCGAGAGCCCGAGCCGGTCGATCGCGTCGAGGTCGCGCAGATCGAGCGGCACGAGCGTCGCCGTGCCGCCCTTGGCCTGGATCGTGTCGTCCAACTCCTCGAGCGCGCCGACCGTGCGGGCGATGGCGATCACATGCGCGCCGGCTTCCGCGACCGCGAGCGCCGCGTTCCAGCCGATGCCGCGCGAGGCGCCAGTGACGACGACGATGCGGCCGGAAAGGTCGGGAGTGGTCACGGAAGACGTCCAATCAAGTTCTGGGTTCGCCCGGGGCGGGGCGCCGGAGGCGCCGCCTGTCCCGGGCAGACGGGAAGGAGAAAGGGGTGGCGAGCGGGCTATCAGCTCGCTTCGGCCAGTCGCTTCAGCGGCTGAACCTTGCCGCGATCTTCGAAATCGGCCAGCCGGGTCGGGTAATCGCCGGTGAAGCAGGCATCGCAGAACTGCGGCGCGTCGCCATTGCGCTGCGCCTCGCCGACGGCCCGGTAGAGCCCGTCGATCGAGAGGAAGGCGAGGCTGTCGGCCTTGATGAAATCGGCGATTTCCTGGACCGACATATGCGAGGCGATCAGCTTCGACTTCTCCGGCGTGTTGACGCCGTAGAAGCAGGAATCCTTGGTCGGCGGGCTGGCGATGCGCATGTGCACCTCGGCGGCGCCGGCGTCGCGGACCATCTGCACGATCTTCATCGAGGTGGTGCCGCGCACGATCGAATCGTCGACCAGCACGACGCGCTTGCCTTCGAGCACGCGCATATTGGCGTTGTGCTTCAGCTTGACGCCCATATGGCGGATGGCGTCGGTCGGTTCGATGAAGGTGCGGCCGACATAGTGGTTGCGGATGATGCCGAGATCGAACGGGATGCGGGCAGCCTCGGCATAGCCGATCGCGGCGGGGACGCCGGAATCCGGCACGGGCACGATGACGTCCGCATCGATGCCGCTTTCCAGCGCCAGTTCCGCGCCGATGCGCTTGCGGACGTGATAGACGCCGCGTCCATCGACGGAAGAGTCCGGCCGGGCGAAATAGACATATTCGAACATGCAGAAGCGCGAGGGCTGGCGTTCGAACGGGAAGAAGCTCTCAATGCCCTCATCGGTGATGATGACGACCTCGCCGGGAGCGATGTCGCGCACATAGTCGGCGCCGATGATGTCGAGCGCGCAGGTCTCGGAGGCGAGGATGTGCGCGTTTTCGAGCTTGCCGAGCACGAGCGGGCGAACGCCGAGCGGATCGCGGCAGCCCATCATCTTCTTTTCAGACAGAGCGACGAGCGAATAGGCGCCCTCGATGCGGCGGATCGCGTCGATGAAGCGGTCGAGCAACTGGCCGTGGATCGAGGTGGCGATCAGGTGGATGATCGTCTCGGTGTCGGAGGTCGACTGGAACAGCGAGCCGCGGCGCTGCAGTTCGCGCTTCAGCGTCATCGCATTGGTCAGGTTGCCGTTATGGGCGACGGCGAAGCCGCCGCCGGCGAATTCGGCGAACATAGGCTGGACGTTGCGCAGGCCGACGCCGCCGGTGGTGGCGTAGCGGTTGTGACCGATGGCGCGTCGGCCGGGCAGCCGGTCGATCACCGTCTTGCGGGTGAAGTTGTCGCCGACGAGGCCCATGTGGCGCTCGATCGAGAACTGGCGGCCGTCATGGGCGGCGATGCCGGCGGCCTCCTGGCCGCGATGCTGGAGGGCGTGCAGGCCGAGCGCGGTGAGCGCGGCCGCGTCGTCGTGTCCGAACACGCCGAACACGCCGCACTCCTCGTGGAAGTGATCATCGTCAGCGGGAGCTGGCAGCATGGAAAAATCGTCCATATGCGGTCCTTTTAGCCTGACGGGCGATCGGGGGCGGCGATCGCGTCAGGGATTGGTGCTTCCCCGGGTTAGTCCGGCGCCGGCGTCTGGTCCGGCTCTTCGGCCGGTGGGTCGCCGCTATTGTCGAACAGGTTGTCGAGACCTTGTCGTTCCTGCGTGCCGTAGCCCGGATTCGGCTGAGTCGGCTGGGCCGGGGCCGCATTGGGCGTCGCGTCCGGCGCGTCGTCGGCAGGCGCATCGGTCGGCGGCGTTGCTTCCTCGCCCTTGCCGTGCAGCCGGTCCTGAATGGTCTTCTCGATGTCTTCCGGCAGCGCCGCGACGAGCTTGTCCGCGAGTGACTTCAAGATAGGCGCGCTTTGCGCGTTCGCAACCCATGCCGGCTGCCGGTCCGACAGGATCCAGGACAGGAAGGCGAAGGCGATGACGACCAGCAGCAGGCCGCGCGCCAGGCCGAAGCAGAAGCCGAGAATGCGATCGAGCAGGCCGACGCGACTGTCGATCACGAAATCCGAGATCTTCATCGCGATGTAGCTGGCGATGATGAGCGCGACGAAGAAGATGCCGGCGGCGGTCGCGATGATCGCCACGTTCTTGTTGGCGATGTAGGGCTCCACGAAGGGAAGCAGCGACTTGTAGAAGAAGAAGGCGGCAGCGGCGGCGAGCGCCCAGGAGGCAACCGACAGAACTTCGCGGACAAAGCCGCGCACCATGGCCAGCATCGCCGAGATGAGAATGACGACAAAGACCACACCGTCAAGAATCGTGACCGGCATTCCTACGATGTCCCCTCGACCCGCGCTGCAGAAGGTTGCGCTTTAGCCCGTCGCCTTCATGAATCCAAGGCCTCATCGGCCACACTGGACCGCCGTCTTGCCGCCGGATCCGGGACGGCGCGTTGCTCTGGCCGCGTCCCCGAGGCCGCGATCATCGCAACAAGTCCGGCCAACTGGTCGATCCCCTGCAATCCGGGACCGAGGTTGGCCTCCTTGTCGATCGAGGCTGCCGGCAGCACCGCCCTGCCAAAACCAAGCTTCTGCGCCTCTTTCAGGCGCTGCGCAGCATGGACGACGGGTCGGACGGCTCCCGACAGACTGACCTCGCCGAAATAGACGCAATCCGCCGGCAGAGCAATACCGGAGAGCGAGGAGACCAGCGCGGAAGCAACCGCGAGATCCGCAGCCGGCTCGGTAATTTTCAGGCCGCCGGCGACTGCCAGATAGACATCGTTCGATCCGAGCTTCACGCCGCAATGCGATTCGAGCACGGCGATCACCATGGCGAGGCGGCCGGAGTCCCAGCCGACGACGGCGCGCCGTGGCGTGCCGAGCAGGGACGGGGCGACAAGCGCCTGGATCTCGACCAGGACGGGGCGCGATCCCTCCATCCCGGCGAACACCGCCGCTCCGGGCGAGGCGGCGTTGCGCTCGCCGAGGAAAAGCTCCGACGGATTGGGCACTTCGCGCAATCCGCTGCCGGTCATCTCGAACACGCCGATCTCGTCGGTGGCGCCGAAACGGTTCTTGACCGCGCGCAGGATGCGGAACTGCTTGCCGCCTTCGCCTTCGAAATAGAGCACGGCGTCGACCATGTGCTCGACGACGCGCGGGCCGGCGATCTGGCCGTCCTTGGTGACATGGCCGACCAGCACCAGGGTCGCGCCGGAGTGCTTGGCGTAGCGGATCATCGCCTGGGCCGAGGCGCGCACCTGCGTCACTGTGCCCGGCGCCGATTCGGCCGTTTCGGTCCAGAGCGTCTGGATCGAGTCGAGGATGACGAGGGCAGGGACGGGGCCTGCCTGCAGGGTGGCGAGGATGTCCTCGACGCTGGTCTCGGCGGCGAGCGCCACGGGCGTGTGGGCGACGCCCATGCGCTCGGCCCGCAGCCGCACCTGCGCGATCGCTTCCTCGCCGGAAATGTAGACGACGCGCTCGCCCTTGGCGGCCAGCGCGGCGGAGGCCTGCAGCAGCAGGGTCGACTTGCCGATGCCGGGATCACCGCCGACCAGCAGCGCCGAGCCGCGGACGAAGCCGCCGCCGGTGACGCGGTCCAGTTCGGCGATGCCGGAAGGGATGCGCGGCGTCTCGTTGCTGCCGCCGGAGAGCGCCTGCAGCTCGACGATGCGGCCGCGCTTGGCCGGGCCCTTGGCGGGGCCGCCGCCAATGCCGCCCGAGGCGCTTTCCTCGACCATCGTGTTCCATTCGCCGCAGGCTTCGCAGCGGCCCTGCCAGCGCGGGCTGACCGCGCCGCAGTTCTGGCAGATGTACTGGATCTTGGCCCGCGCCATCAGGCGTCTCCGAGGTAGTGCCGCGCATAGCGGGCGCCGAGGCTGGTCAGGAATTCATAGCTGATCGTGCCGGCCGCCGCCGCGACGTCGGCAACGGGCATGTTGGGGCCGAACAGCTCGACCCAGTCGCCGCGTCCGGCTTCCGGGATGTCGGTGACGTCGATCGCCATCAGGTCCATCGAGACGCGGCCGACCAGCGGCGCCACGCTGCCATGCAGGAAGGTCGCGGCGCCGGGCCGGCGGTCGGTCGAGCTTGCGCCGCGGTGATAGCCATCGGCATAGCCGGTCGAGAGGATGGCGATCCGGCTCGGCCGCGCCAGCGTCTGCGCCGCGCCATAGCCCACCGTCTGGCCCGCCGGCACGTCACGGATCTGCACGATGCGCGCCTCGGCGGTGACGACGGTCTCGAGCGGCGCCATGCCCTCGACGAAGGGGCCGCCATAGAGGCCGATGCCGGGGCGGACGAGGTCGAAGTGATAATCGGGGCCGAGCACGATGCCGGCCGTGTTGGCAAGCGACACCGGCAGGCCGGGGAACAGCGCCTTGACGTCCTGCATCGTGGCCAACTGGCTGGCATTGAGCGGATGGGCGGGCGTGTCGGCGCAGGCGAGATGGCTCATCACCAGGCTCAGTCCGAGCCGATCGACCAGACCGGCATCGGCGGCCAGTTCCTGCGCCTCGGCAAAGGTGACGCCGAGGCGGTTCATGCCGGTATCGACATGCAGCGCGGCGTTGCCGCTGCCGCCCGCGGCGCGATAGGCGGCCCATTCGTCCAACTCGCCGCTCGAGCCGATCACGGGACGCAGCGTCGCCTCGGCATGCACCGAGGCGAGGTCGGTGGCGAGACCGTTCAGCACATAGATCGTCGCATCCGGCATGGCGGCGCGGACCCGCAGTCCCTCGTCCGGCAGCGCCACGAAAAAGGTACGGCATCCGGCGCGTGCAAGGGCCCGTACGGCGGGTTCGACGCCGATGCCATAGGCATTGCCCTTCACGGCGGCGGCGGTCTCCGCGCGGCCCGCCCGCGCGGCGAGCGACTGCCAGTTTCTCGACAGCGCCGTGAGGTCGATCGTCAGCCGGTTGCCGGCTGTGACGGGCGCCTGGCTGGGGGTGGGATCTGATTGTTCCATCAGGGGAGGGTACGCGATTCTTGGCTGCCAGCGCGGCGAGCGTGGATCCGGAACTTGCTGGCCGAGGTCTCGGCGATTTTCACGGCGATCTCAAGGCGCTCGCATGCAGCTCTGCCCCGCGGCGGCATGGAAGCGGGTTTTCGCTCCGCCTTGAAGCCGAGGCGCGGAATTGCGCCGGAGCCGAGATGTCCGGCCGCCTATTCGAACGATTCCGGCAGGTGGTCGCGCTTGGCGAGGTTAGAGAAGCGGGTGATCTCGGCCTCGAACTGCAGCTGCACCGTGCCGGTCGGGCCGTGGCGCTGCTTGCCGATGATGACTTCAGCCGTGCCGGCGACCTGCTCCATCTCCGCCTGCCACTTGAAGAACTCCTCGGTGCCTTCCTTCGGCATCTTGCCCTTCAGGTAGTACTCGTCGCGATAGACGAACATCACGACGTCGGCGTCCTGCTCGATCGAGCCCGATTCGCGCAGATCCGAGAGCTGCGGCCGCTTGTCTTCGCGCGCCTCGACCTGACGCGAGAGCTGCGACAGCGCGATCACCGGAACGGCCAGTTCCTTGGCCAGAGCCTTCAGGCCGGTGGTGATCTCGGTGATTTCCTGCACGCGGTTGGCCTGGCCCTTGCCGGAGCCCTGCAGCAGCTGGAGGTAGTCGATCATCAGCACATCGAGGCCGCGCTGGCGCTTGAGGCGGCGGGCGCGGGCGGTCAGCTGGGCGATCGAGAGGCCGCCGGTCTGGTCGATATAGAGCGGAATGCGCGCCATTTCGCGCGACGCCTCGACGACGCGGGCGAACTGGTTCTCGTCGATCGAGCCACGGCGGATATGCGAGGACGACACGCCCGACTGCTCGGCGACGACACGCGTCGCGAGCTGCTCTGCCGACATTTCCAGTGAGAAGAAGCCGACGATGCCGCCATTGACGGTCTTCATCGAGCCGTCAGGCTGCAATTCGCCGCGATAGGCCTTGGCGATGTTGAAGGCGATGTTGGTGACGAGCGAGGTCTTGCCCATGGCGGGACGACCGGCCAGCACGATCAGATCGGAGGCTTGCAGGCCGCCCATCTGGCGGTCGAGATCGTCGAGGCCGGTGGCGATGCCGGAGAGGTGGCCGTCGCGCTGATAGGCGGCGCTGGCCATGTCGATGGCGGTCTTGAGCGCGTCCTCGAACGAGTGGAAGCCGCCGTCATAGCGGCCGGTTTCCGCCAGCGCGAACAGGCGGCGCTCGGCGTCCTCGATCTGCGCCTTGGGCGGCATGTCGATCGGCGCGTCGAAGGCGATGTTGACCACGTCCTCGCCGATGCCGATCAGCGAGCGTCTCAGCGCCAGGTCGTAGATCGAGCGGCCGTAATCCTCGGCATTGATGATGGTGGTCGCTTCGGCCGCGAGTCGGGCCAGGTACTGCGCCGGGTTGAGCTCGCCGATGGCGAGGTCGGCGGGCAGGAAGTTCTTCAGCGTGACCGGGTTGGCGATCTTGTTCTGGCGGATGAGCTGCGAGGTGATCTCGTAGACGGTCTTGTGCACCGGCTCGAAGAAATGCAGCGGCTCGAGAAAGTCCGAGACGCGATAGAACGCCTCATTGTTGACGAGGATGGCGCCGAGAAGCGCCTGCTCGGCTTCGATGTTATGCGGCGGCTGCCGATAGAATTCGGCTTGCTGCGGCGGTGCGGCTCGCGCTGGAACGTTCATGGTCGATTGGCTCTCAGATCCCTGAGCCCTAGTTAGGCGCAGGATGGGCCGACCGCCTAACGTTCGCTTCCTTCGTACCCGTTATCCATAGGTTAACACCGAAGACTCCGCGACAAGGGCACTTGCCGCTTGCGCGAAGCGTTTCGGTGACAGTTCGGTGAAGGCGACCGATTCGGCCCTCCCGCTAGCCGTTTCCGGCGATTTTGAGGGAAGGTCGCTGGCCGGCATGGTCGCGGAGGCGCAGGGCTTCCTCGGCCTGCCAGATATAGTCGCGCGTCAGCGGCAGCGCGTTCTGGTCGCGGACGATCTGGATCTGGAAGATCATCATGTCCTGATAGCGGAAGGCGGTCTCCGAGGCGGCGAGGTAGAACTCCCACATCCGGCAGAAGGCCTCGTCATAGAGCGCGACAGCCTCGTCTCGCCGGGCCAGGAAGCGTTCGCGCCAGGCCTTCAGCGTCTCGGCATAATGCAGCCGGAGAATCTCGACATCCGTGACCTTCAGCCCGGCCTTCTCGATCGCCGGGAACACTTCCGAGAGCGACGGGATATAGCCGCCCGGGAAGATGTATTTCTGGATCCAGGAATTGGTCTCGCCGGGCGAATCGAAGCGCCCGATCGCATGCAGCACCATCACGCCGTCTTCGGTCAGGAGCCGTCGGGCCTGCTCGAAATATTCGCGGAAATGACCGACGCCGACATGCTCGAACATGCCAACCGAGACGATGCGGTCGAACTGCGTCTTCAGCGACCGGTAGTCCTGCAGCTTGAACGCGGCGCGGTCGGCGAGGTTCATCGATGCGGCGCGGGCGTTCGAGACCTTGTGCTGCTCCTCCGACAGCGTCACGCCGGTCACGTCGACATCGGCATGGCTGGCAAGGTAGAGGCCGAGTCCACCCCAGCCGGAGCCGATATCCAGCACCTTCTGACCCGGCGCCAGCGCCAGCTTGGCCGCGAGGTGCCGCTTCTTCGCGATCTGCGCTTCTTCGAGGCCGGTATCCGGCGTCTCGAAATAGGCGCAGGAATATTGCTGGTCGCTGTCGAGGAACAGCGAATAGAGCCGCCCGTCGAGATCGTAGTGGTGGGCGACGTTCTGGCGCGCGCGGAACGGCGTGTTCCACTGCCGGAAGCGCCGGGTCCAGACGCGCATCTGGTACACCGCGCGCATCCACCAGGAGCGGCCGCCGCCACCGGTATTCTGCAGGACCACTTCCAGGAAATCGTAGATCGAGCCCTGCTCGACCACGAAGCCGCCATCCATGAAGGTCTCGCCGAGCTTCAGCTCGGGATTCAGGATGACCGCGCGCTCGGCGGCCGCCGAAGTGAAGCGGACACGGACCGGGACGCCGCTGCCATCGCCGAAGCGGTGGAGCCTTCCCCTGGCGTCGATGATTTCAAGCGATCCACGCTTCAGGACGCCTGACAGATAGTTGATGAGCAACCGGTTCATGGTGATCCGCTGCCCCCCTCCTGAATGTCTTGGTTGACCAAGGCAGGTTGCGACAAGGCGGTCGGCGACATCCGGCCGTCGATCGATGGTAGCCCTGATTTCGCCGCAATTTCAAGCGGGTACGCGTTAAGCCGATTACGTAGCGTCTTCAAAATAAAAAGAGCGCCGCGGAAACCGCGGCGCTCTCTCGAAAATAAGGCTCCCTTCAGGTGAAGGGACCCGATCAGATCTCTTCTTCGTCGTCGACGCCGGCGAAGCCTTCGCCTTCCGGAAGCGGCTCGAGCTCGAAGTCGTCCTGGACGGCCGAGAGGTCTTCACCCTTCGACTGGCGGGCGGCTTCGTCGACGCTGCGGGCGACGTTGATCGTGACGGTTGCTTCCACTTCCGGATGCAGCGCGACCACGACGTCGTGCAGGCCGATGGTCTTGATCGGAACTTCGAGGACGACCTGGCTGCGGCCGACCGAGAAGCCGGCCTCGGTGACGAGCTCGGCAACGTCGCGGCTCGAAACCGAACCGTAGAGCTGGCCGGTCTCGCCGGCCTGGCGGACGACGATGAAGGACTGGCCGTTGAGTGCCTCGGCGACCTTCTCGGCGTCGGACTTGCGCTCGAGGTTGCGGGCTTCGAGGTGAACCTTCTCGGCCTCGAAGCGCTTCTTGTTGGCTTCGTTGGCGCGCAGCGCCTTGCCCTGCGGCAGCAGGAAGTTGCGGGCGTAGCCGTCCTTGACGTGCACGACTTCGCCCATCTGGCCGAGCTTCGCGACGCGCTCCAGCAGAATGACGTCCATGGTATGACTCCTTCGTTCTATCGTTCTGTCAATGAGTTACGAGATGCCGGGCCGTGCCGCGAAGCGGCGGGCCCGGAATTGAAGGGCCGTGTCGGCAAGTCCGACCACGGCCATGATGCCGAGCGGCAGCAGGAAGATGAAGCTGACGGCATAGACAAGGAAAAGCAGCAGCGGCCGAGCCGCCTTGCCGAGGAGCAGCGCATGCAGCAGACCGAAGCCGGTCAGCGCGAAGGCGAAGCCCATGGCGCCGGCGACGGCGCCGGCAATCTGGCCGGGCACGCCGGGCAGCAGGCTGACGACGAAGGCGAGGCCGAAGAAAAGCGCTGCCGGCTGCGGCAGCACGATCGTCCAGAGCGGCGTCCACTCGCGGGCGAGCAGGCCGGACATCCTGGCGATTCGAGCGCCGAGCCAAGTCGCGAGCACCAGGATGCCGAGCGTCAGGCTGGCCGAGGTGAAGGGCATCAGTGCGATGTTGAAGCGCACCAGCGGCTCCATCTCCGCGTCGGGCGGTGTCATGCCTTCCGACTGCGCCAGCCAGCTCTTCAGTACGGCGAGCGTCTGGGTGATCAGCGCCTCGGGGTCATAGCCGAGCAGGAAACCGGTCACGACCACCGCCGCCGCCACCGCGAGCGCGGCGCGCAGAAGCACGATATCGAGCGGAAACCACTGCCGTCCGCCGGGGGCTGACTCGTCCGGCCGCGACAGGCCGACGAGATGGGCAGCCCAGGCGACGGGGGCGGCGAAGAGGATGAAATAGAGCCCGCCGGCGAGATGGCCGATGGCGAGGCCGATCAGAGCCGAGGCGACGGCGGCCGCGGCAGCGCCGGAAAGCGTGCCGAAGCCGAGCGCGGCGATGGCGATCGGCAGGGGAGACAGGATGAAGAGGGGGAAGGCGAGGGCGGTCCCGCTGACGAGCCCGGCAAACAGCAGCGCTGCCGCCATTCCGGCTCCAAAGCCAATCAGGATATTCCGCATCGACATGTTATCTCGCTGTCCCGCTTCGAGAGCGGTTAGAGGCAGGTCACGGGAAGCCCGGCCACACCCCAACCAAGTCTTGCCTCTGGGAGGCACTGGAAATCTCGCCCGAAGGGCTGCCGGACCGGCGGCGGGCGTCGGTCCGGCGAAGTCAGCGATCGCCAAGGGAAACCGAGGTTTCCGGCGATCGGGGTCTTACTTGATCACGTAGGGGATCAGGCCGAGGAAGCGGGCGCGCTTGATCGCCTGGGCGAGCTCGCGCTGCTTCTTGGCGGAGACCGCCGTGATGCGGGACGGAACGATCTTGCCGCGCTCGGAAATGTAGCGCTGCAGGAGACGGACGTCCTTGTAGTCGATCTTCGGTGCGTTGGCGCCGGAGAACGGGCAGGTCTTCCGACGACGGAAGAACGGACGGCGCTGGCCGCCGCTGGAGGTGCTGGTGGTGCCGACGTCAGCCATTATTCAGCCGCTCCTTCAGATTCTTCCGAGCGCGGACGGCGCTCGCCACGGAAACCGCCGCCGGCGCCGCCTTCACGGTCGCCACGGAAGCCGCCGCCGCCGCCACCGAAGCCGCCACGGGGACGGTCGCCACGGTCGCCGAAGCGGCCGCCACGGTCGCCATCGTCACGATCGCGCTTCTGCAGCATGGCGGACTGGCCTTCCTCATGCGCCTCGACCTTGAGGGTCAGGATGCGGAGGACGTCTTCGTTCATGCGCTGCTGACGCTCCAGCTCGGCCATGGCGGCCGCCGGTGCGTCGATGTTCATCAGCGTGTAGTGCGCCTTGCGATTCTTGCGAATGCGGAACGCAACGGACTTCAGGCCCCACTGCTCGATCTTGCTGACCGTGCCGCCATTGGCCTCGATGAGGCCCTTGAACTGCTCGGTAAGTGCTTCGACCTGCTGTGCGGACACGTCCTGTCGCGACAGAAATACGTGCTCATAAAGCGGCATGATTGCCCTTCCTTTTCATTTCCCGGCGCCAAGCCTCACCGAAGCCTTCGAGAAAGGCTGATCGGTACAACTTCGAGAGCGGGAACACGGGAAGACGGGATCTTGTGATCCCTGCGGCTCGCGCCGCCTTCCGTTCAACCCCCGGCCGGGTGTCGATACGACGGGCGGTGCATATACGGGAATGGCCGAGAAGGCAAGGCGCAGCGGCGCAGAAGGCCGAGCTTGCGTCATGTTTCGATCCTGTCGCGCCAAATGTTCAAGCAACCCTGGACCGAAAGCAAGACCCTCACCCAACCCTCTCCCGTGCCGGGAGAGGGCCTTCGGTCCGCATCCGTCATCGATTTCCCAGCCTGGCGACGTGCACCGGCGGACTCCCTCTCCCGGCACGGGAGAGGGCTGGGGTGAGGGGCTTACTTCGTGCCGATTCCATCGAGCTCGGCGACCGCATCGTCCGGCAACACCAGATCGGCGACGGCCAGGTTTTCCTTGAGATGCGCCACCGACCCGGTGCCTGGGATGAGCAGGATATTGGGCGAGCGGCGCAACAGCCAGGCCAGCGCCACCTGCATCGGGGTGGCGCCAAGGCGCGTCGCGACGTCGTTCAGGGTCGAGGACTGCAACGGGTTGAAACCGCCGAGCGGGAAGAACGGCACATAGGCGATGCCGTCGCGGGCGAGATCGTCGATCAGCCCGTCATCGCCGCGATGGGCGAGATTATACTGGTTCTGCACGCAGACGATCTCGACCATCCGCCGCCCCTCGGCGATCTGGGCCGGCGTGACATTGCTGAGGCCGATATGGCGCACCAGGCCCTTGCGCTGAAGCTCGGCCAGGATGGCGAGCGGCGCCTCGATCGATCCCTCGGCCGGGCCATGCGTGTCGAACATGATGCGAAGGTTCACCACGTCGAGCGCGTCGAGGCCGAGATTGCGGAGATTGTCGTGGACCGCCGCCGTCAGTTCCGCCGGCTCATAGGCGGGGATCCAGGATTTGTCGGCCCCGCGCCGCGCGCCGATCTTGGTGACGATGGTGAGATCGTCGGAATAGGGATGCAGCGCCTCGCGGATCAACTGGTTCGTGACGTGCGGGCCGTAGAAGTCGCTGGTGTCGATATGGTCGACGCCCTGTGCCAGCGCCTCGCGCAGCACGGCGAGGGCGGCAGCATGATCCCTGGGCGGCCCGAATACGCCGGGCCCTGCGAGCTGCATCGCGCCATAGCCAAGGCGTTTCACAGTGCGATCGCCGAGCGTGTGGGTGCCGGCTGCTTCAAGTTTGGACATCGTCTGTCTCCATTTCCGTGACGCACAGATAGAGGCTGCCGGCATTTCCGATAATCCGATACAATCCGGACGGCTTGTGCGGATTGGCGAACAATGACGACGGAACTGGGCGATCTGAACGCATTCGTGGCCGTGGCTCGCGCCAAGGGATTTCGGGATGGCGCCCGCCTTAGCGGTAGCAGTGCCTCGGCGCTGAGCGAGGCGGTTCGGCGGCTGGAGGCGCAACTCGGCGTTCGCCTGTTCAATCGGACGACGCGGAGCGTCCAGCTGACCGAGGCGGGCAGGGGGCTGCTGGAACGGCTGACCCCGGCATTGGCCGAGGTTCAGGCCGCTCTCGACGTGGTCAATGGCTATCGCGACCGGCCGGCCGGGGTGCTGCGACTGAACGTGCCGGTCAGTGCCGTGCGGCTGGTGCTGCCGGATATCGTCCCGGCCTTCCTGGCGGTCTATCCCGAAATCCGGCTCGAGATCATCGCCGAGGACAGCTTCGTCGACGTCCTGGCGGCCGGTTGCGACGCCGGCATCCGCTACGACGAGCGGCTGGAGCAGGACATGATCGCCGTGCCGATCGGGCCTCGCGTCCAGCGCTTCGCGACAGCCGCGGTGCCCGCCTATCTCGATCGTCGCGGCCGGCCGGAACATCCGCGCGATTTGCTGGAGCACGACTGCATCCGCGGGCGCTTTTCCAGCGGATCGATGGCGGCGTGGGAATTCGAGCGCGAGGGCGAGATCATCCGCGTCGATCCCTCGGGCCCGCTGATCGTGCAGGCGGGGCCGGCCACCGACCTTGCCGTCGACGCCGCGCTGGCCGGCACCGGCATCCTCTATCTGTTCGAGGACTGGTTGCGGCCGCATCTCGACAGCGGCGCGCTGGAGCCGGTGCTCGAGCCCTGGTGGCAGCGCTTCTCCGGGCCGTTTCTCTATTATCCAGGCCGCCGCCTCGTTCCGGCGCCGCTGCGCGCCTTTGTCGATTTCATTCGGGATCGGCCGCCGCGTCCCTGACGCTCTCCGACGCCATTTCCACGCCGGCTTGTCATTTCGCGCGCTTTCGTCGGGCGCTTTCACATGGGTGTCATGCGCAGCTTTTAGGCCCGGTCCGTAGGCCGCCGCGCGGCCCCCCATTTCGAAGAGGCTCCCGATGCGCACATTGCTGTTCACGCTGGCTGCGACGACCATGCTCGCCGGCACGGCACAGGCGACCACGGTCTATCCGCTGGACCGCGCCACGATTCTCGCCGGCTCGCCGTTCGACTTCAAGGTCGAGTTCAACGAGACCGTGAAGCCCGAGGACATCAAGGTCACGGTCAATGGCCAGGACTACAAGACGGTCTTCGGCCAGGAGGCGACCTTCACCGAGACGGAACTCGGCAAGAACGACAAGAAGCTCGGCTCGGCGCTGACGCTGCGCAAGCTCGTGCTCGCCACGCCCGGCGACTACAAGGTCGAGGCGACGGCCGGCGGCGAGACCAAATCTGTCACCTGGGTCGTCTACGGCACGGCCGAAAAGCCCAAGGCCAAGAACGTCATCTTCCTGCTCGGCGACGGCCTCTCCGTCGCGCATCGGACCGCGGCGCGAATCATGTCCAAGGGCATGACCGAGGGCAAGGCCGACGGCCGCCTCGCCATGGACGACCTCGACCACATGGCCTTCATCGGCACCTCGTCGACGGAAGCCATCGCCACCGACAGCGCCAACACGATGTCGGCCTACATGACCGGCCACAAGACGGCCGTGAACGCGCTCGGCGTCTATGCCGACCGTACGCCGGCAACGCTGGATGATCCCAAGGTCGAGACCCTGGGCGAGGCGCTGCGCCGCCAGACCAAGAAGTCGATCGGCATCGTCACCACGTCGGAACTGCAGGACGCGACCCCGGCCGCCATTGTCGCCCACACCCGCAAGCGCGCCGACAAGGCCGAGATCACCGGCATGATGTTCGACGTCCAGCCGGACGTCGCGCTCGGTGGCGGCTCGGCTTATTTCCTCGCCAAGGAGACGCCCGGCTCCAAGCGCAAGGACGACAAGGACTACATCAAGCAGTTCCAGGACGCCGGCTACACGCTGGCGACCGACAAGGCGGAACTGGAGAAGGCCGCCGGCACCAATACCGGCAAGATCCTCGGCCTGTTCCACACCGGCAACATGGACACGCTGCTCGACCGCAACTTCCTGAAGAAGGGCACGGTCGGCAAGTTCCCGAACCAGCCCGGCCTGGTCGAGATGACCGAGGCGGCGCTCGCGCAGCTCTCGAAGAATCCCGAGGGCTTCTTCCTGATGGTCGAGGCGGCCAACATCGACAAGATGTCCCATCCGCTCGATTGGGATCGCGCTGTCGTCGAGACCATCGAGTTCGACAAGGCGGTCGCCGCGGCCCGCGCCTTCGCCGAGAAGAACCCGGACACGCTGATCGTCGTCACGGGCGACCACACGCACGGCGTCTCGATCATCGGCACGGTCGATGACGACAAGGCCGGCCCGGAGATGCGCGAAAAGGTCGGCACCTATGCCGACGCCGGCTTCCCCAACTACACGGACGCGGACAAGGACGGCTATCCGGACAGGATCGACGTCAGCCGCCGCCTGTTCCTCGCCGCCAACAATGGCCCCGACCATTACGAGACCTTCCGCCCGAAGCTCGACGGCCCGTTCGTCCCGGCCGTCCAGAACGAGAAGAAGGAATATGTCGCCAACGAAGCCTACAAGGACGTTCCCGGCGCCGTCTTCGTCCAGGGCAACATCCCCCGCGAGGGCGATTCGGGCGTCCATGCCGTCGACGACGTCGTGCTGCAGTCGACCGGCCCCGGTTCGGAAGGCTTCAAGGGCTACATGGAGCAGAGCGACGTCTACCGCGTGATCGTCGACGCGCTGGCCCTGGCGCCCGCCAGGAAGTGACCCGCCGGCTTCTGGCCGCACGCAGGCTTCGGGCGCAGGCGCCCGGAGCCGATTCCATTCAGGTTTGGATCTGTTTCAGGAGTGCCCAGCCCGTCACCTCCCTCTGAGGGAAAGGTCGGCTCGAAGAGCCGGGTGAAGGGCTAGGGAACCATCCCGGTGAGGCCGTAAACCCTCACCCGCCGCATTGCGTGCGTCGACCTCTCCCTCAGGGCGAGGTGAGGGAAGGTCTTCCGCACTCGATAGGAGAAGCCCATGACGCTGGTTCGGATCTCGCGGCGCGATGCGCTGCTGGGCGGGTTCGTCGCCCTGGCGACGGCCTCCGGGATCGCATGGCCCGCACGCGCCGCCGCGCCGACGCTGACCTTTGACGAACTCTACGGCTCCGTCGGCGTCCTCGGTCTGAGTTTCTCCGAGAAGGTCAAGCGACTGGCCGGGCAGACCGTGACCATGCGCGGCTTCATGGCGCCGCCGCTCAAGGCCGAGGCGGCGTTCTTCGTCCTGACGGAAATCCCGATGGCGCTTTGCCCGTTCTGCTCGTCCGATGCCGATTGGCCCGACAACATCCTCGTCGTCTATCTGGGCGAGAAGCAGACCTTCGTGCAGCCGAACGCCGTGATCGAGGTGAAGGGCAGGCTCGAATACGGTTCCTGGACCGATCCGGAGACCGGCTTCGTCAGTCTGCTGCGCCTGCGCGACGCCAGCTTCGGCGAAGTCTGACCCATGCTCGGTTTGCGCCTCGAACGTCTCGTCATCTCTTTCCCGGGCTTGCCGACGCCGGTGCTGTCGATCGCGGCGCTGGCAATCGCGCCCGGCGAGCGGGTTGCCGTCACCGGTCCCTCCGGCTCCGGCAAGAGCACGCTGGTCAACATCGTCACCGGGCTGGAGCGTGCGAGCGAGGGTGTCGTGCGCTGGCACGATACCGACATCGCCACGCTGTCCGAGGGCGCGCGCGATGCGTGGCGGGCCGGGAATGTCGGCCTGGTGATGCAGGACTTTCATCTCTTCCCCGGCCTGTCGGCGCTCGAAAACGTGCTGCTGCCCGTCCGGCTGCGGGCGCGTAGCGTTGCCCCGCATATCGACCGGGCGCGCGAGCTGATGCGACGGGTGGGGCTCGCCCGTCCCGACCAGCCGGTCACCACCATGTCGCGTGGCGAGATGCAGCGCGTGGCCGTCGCCCGCGCCCTGCTGCGCAAGCCGGGCGTCATCATCGCCGACGAGCCGACGGCGAGCCTCGATCCCGAGAGCGGGGCCGTGGTCGGCGACCTGTTGCTGGAACTGGCCGGTGAGGAGAAGGCGACGCTGCTGGTCGTCTCGCATGACGCGCGGCTCATCGAGCGCATGGATCGGCGCATCCGCCTCATCGCAGGCCGCATCGCGGCCGACCCCGCCGGAGAACGGGCCGCATGATTCGCTTCGTCTTCGCCGATCTCCGCCGCCTCTGGGCCGGCTCGCTGGTCGTCATCCTGCTGGTGGCGCTCGCAACCGCGCTCGGCGTTGCCGTGACGCTCCAGGAGCGCGCGCTGCGCCTCGGCAGCGCACGGGCGGCAGACAAATTCGATCTCGTCGTCGGCGCCGCCGGCAGCGAGACGCAACTGGTGCTCTCCTCGATCTTCCTGCAGGCAGCGCCGCTGCCGCTCGTCTCGGGCAAGGTGCTGCATGACCTTGCCGAGGATCCCCGCGTCCTCTGGGCAGCGCCGGTCGGCTTTGGCGATTCGTTCGATGGCCACCCGATCGTCGGCACCACCACCGCGCTGATCGACGGCGCCGGCGGCGGCCTGGCCGAGGGCAGGGCTTTTGCCGCGCGCGCCGAGGCCGTCATCGGCGCCGCCGTGCCGCTCCGGCCTGGCCAGGAGGTGAAGCCGATGCACGGCATGGCGGGCGAGGGCGGTCATACCCATGCCGAGATCGCCTATCGCGTCGTCGGCCGCATGGCGCCGACAGGTACGCCCTGGGACCGCGCCATCCTGGTGCCGATCGAGGCGGTCTGGGGCCTTCACGGCATGGAGCCCGGCGGCGCGCATGCGCACGACGAATCCGATCACGATTCATCGGGCCACGACGATGCGACGGAGGGGGATCCTCCTCACCATGAGGAGCCGACGGCAGCGCTGGGCGGCCCATGGAGCGAGACGACGCCGGGCGTCCCGGCCATCCTGGTCAAGCCAAGAACCTTCGCCGACGCCTACAAGCTGCGCGGCGAGTACCGTTCCGGCGCGACGCTGGCGGTGTTTCCGGGCGAGGTGCTGACCGCGCTCTATGCGACGCTGGGCGATGCCAAGGCCGTGCTGAACGCTGTCGCCCTGGGCGCGCAGCTCCTGGTCGCCGCGGCAATCGCGCTGGTGACGGTGATGCATGTCAGCCAGCGTCGCCGCCAGATCGGGGCGCTGCGGGCGCTCGGCGCGCCGCGCCTGGCTCTGTTCGGCATCGTCTGGCTGGAATTGTTCGTGCTGGTCGCGATCGGCATCCTGGCCGGCTGCGCGCTCGGCTATGGCGCGGCACGCTTGCTGTCGGCGCTCTTCACCCGCGAGAACGGGGTGGTGCTGCCGGTGGCGTTCGCCCGCGCCGATTTCACCCTGGTCCTGGCCTTGCTGGGCGTCTCCGCCCTGCTGTCGGCGCTACCGGCCTGGATGGCCTATCGCCAGCCGCCAGCGGCTGCCCTGCGCGCCTAAGCCGATGCTCAGGCCGGGACGGCGTTGACGATGATCACCAGGGTGATCGAGAGGGCGGTCACCAGCAGTCCGGCCAGGAAGCGGTTCTTGGCGCGGATGTAGACGGGCAGTTCGAGCGAGTTGACCCCGAGCAGGTCAGCCAGCGCCCTGATCTGCAGGAGAATGCCGACAGCGAGCGCGAAAGCGGCGACATAGTCCCAGCGATTCCATGGGGATTCGTCGGTCGCCCATTGCGCGGTGAAGCCCAGCGAGAAGCCGAGGATGATGCACACCGCTGTCATCGAGCCGCCGCGGAAGACGGGATCGATTCGCGGGGTCGCTTCCGTGGGGATGGTCGGATCCGTGGTCATCGCCTCGTCTCTCTCTGGTGTCACGATCGAGGGGTCACGGATCGTCGCGGCGGTTGTGCCCGCCCGGATCTCTATCGCACCTTGTGCGGGATTGGATATCCCCCTGATGCCAAAACTCGCATCCCGCCGCGTGCAGCGATTGCGCTGTTTCGGCATCGCAAAACATCGATTCTGGTTATGACAGCATCAATTTTTCTGCACTTTTCTTTCCAATCGGCCGCGGCCATAGTGAATTTCCTCGGAAAGACCTTCGGAATCGCCGCTTTTTAAGTCTGCCCTTCCCCAGGTCGCCCTCAATCAAGGACTTTGGAAGTGAGCGAGAGCGCGCAAGTTTTGCCCGCGTCGTCCGCCCGCGGCATTGCCGAGCGGACCTCCCTGGGAATTTTGGTGGCCATCAGCATCTCTCACATGCTGAACGACCTGATGCAGTCGGTCATTCCGGCGATCTATCCCATCCTCAAGGCAGAGTTCACCTTGAGCTTCGGACAGATCGGTCTGATCCAGCTGGCGTTCCAGTTGACCGCCTCGATTCTCCAGCCCGTCGTCGGCATCTATACCGACAAGCGTCCGCAGCCCTTTTCGCTCGCCGTCGGCATGGGCGTGACGCTCTGCGGCCTGCTGCTGGTGTCGATGGCCTCGACCTACCCGATGCTGCTCGTCGCGGTGGCGCTGATCGGCATGGGCTCGTCGATCTTCCATCCCGAGGCGTCGCGCGTCGCCCGCATGGCCTCCGGCGGACGGCATGGCTTCGCCCAGTCGCTGTTCCAGGTCGGCGGCAATTTCGGCTCGGCGATCGGCCCGCTGCTCGCCGCCGTGATCGTGCTGGCGCGCGGCCAGTCCAGCGTCGCCTGGTTCTCGCTGGTGGCTCTCGCCGGCATGATGATCCTGACCCGCGTCGGTTTCTGGTATCGGGACCATCAGCGGGAGCGCAAGAAGGCGAACATCGCGCCGCCGGTCCAGACGCTGCCGCACAAGGTGGTCGTGCGCTCGATCCTGATCCTCGCCGTGCTGATCTTCTCGAAGTTCTTCTACATGGCGGCGCTGACCAGCTACTACACCTTCTACCTGATCGAGACGTTCAACGTGTCGGTGAAGGATTCGCAGCTCTATCTGTTCGTGTTCCTCGCGGCGGTTGCTGCCGGCACCATCGCCGGCGGCCCCATCGGCGACCGCTTCGGCCGCAAGTTCGTGATGTGGTTCTCGATCCTCGGCGTGCTGCCCTTCACCCTGCTGCTGCCGCATGCCAGCCTCGGCTGGACCATCGCGCTCTCGGTCGTGATCGGCTTCATCCTGTCCTCGGCTTTCCCGGCGATCATCGTCTACGCCCAGGAACTGGTGCCCGGTAAGGTCGGCCTCGTCTCCGGCCTGTTCTTCGGTTTCGCCTTCGGCATGGGCGGCATCGGCGCGGCAGCACTCGGCGAGCTTGCCGACTGGACCTCGATCACCTTCGTGTTCCAGGTCTGCGCCTTCCTGCCGGTGCTGGGCCTGCTGACGGCCTTCCTGCCCAACATCCGCAAGCCGAAGCCCGTCTGAAGACCCACGTTTTGAGACCGGCGGTGGACATCTGTCCGCCGCCGGTTTGTTTTTTGGGAGGCGAAACCCATGCCGCCGCTGCGTCGCCGGTATGGGCGAAGGCTGGCTCCCCTCGCAGCGGCGCGTTGGCGAATTCCGCCCCTTGGGACTTCCAAATTCGCGGTCCTATCCGCCGCGAAAACGCCCCGAGACTTGACTCGGCGGCCGTAACAGCGGATTAGCCGCCGCCGAACACGCGACTATCATCGCAGTAACAATTCGTGCGGGGCCAGCCATGACGATCGCTCTCACCTTTCCCGGACAGGGCAGCCAGGCCGTCGGCATGGGCAAGGCGCTCGCCGACAATTTCGCCGAGGCGCGTGCCGTGCTCGACGAAGTCGACGCCGCGCTCGGCGAGAAGCTCTCGGCCGTCATCTGGGATGGCCCGATCGAGACGCTGACCCTGACCGCCAATGCTCAGCCCGCCTTGATGGCGGTGAGCCTCGCCGCCTTGCGCGTGCTGGAGGCCCAGGGCTTCGCCGTTTCTAGGGCCGCCTATGTCGCTGGCCATTCGCTCGGCGAATATTCGGCGCTGGCCGCCGCCGGCAGCCTGTCGATCTCGGATGCGGCCCGCCTGCTGCGCATTCGCGGCACGGCGATGCAGCAAGCCGTTCCGGTCGGCGAGGGCGCCATGGCCGCTCTGCTCGGCCTCGATTTCGAGACCGCCCAGGCGGTGGCCAACGAGGCGGCGCAGGGCGACGTCTGCGAGGCCGCCAACGACAACGGTCCCGGCCAGGTCGTGATCTCCGGCGCCAAGGCCGCCGTCGAGCGGGCCCTCGACATCGCCAAGGCCAAGGGCGCCAAGCGCGCGCTGCTGCTCCCCGTGAGCGCGCCGTTCCACTGCCGCCTGATGCAGCCCGCCGCCGACGTGATGGCCGAGGCGCTCGCCAAGGTCACCATCAACGCGCCCGTCGTGCCGCTGGTCGCCAATGTGCTGGCCGCGCCGATCTCCGATCCGGCCGAAATCCGTGCCCGCCTCGTCGAGCAGGTGACCGGCATGGTGCGCTGGCGCGAGTCGATCGGCTGGCTCGCGGCCAATGGCAGCGACCTGTTTGTCGAGATCGGCGCCGGCAAGGTGCTGTCGGGGCTTGCCAAGCGCATCGCGCCCGAGGCACAGACGCTGAATGTCGGCACGCCCGACGACGTGGCCGCGGCGATCGAGCGTCTCGCTTGAGCGCTGGCCGCTTCGCAGCCAAGCTTACGGATGAACAGGGTAATCAGAAGGAAGTCGTCATGTTCGATTTGACCGGCAAGCGCGCGCTGGTGACCGGCGCGAGCGGTGGCATCGGCCGGGCGATCGCCCAGGCGCTGCACAAGCAGGGCGCGACCGTCGCCATCTCCGGCACCCGGCGCGAGGCGCTGGAGGCGCTGGCGACGGAACTGGGCACCAATGTCCACGTTCTGCCGTGCAACCTCTCGGTCGCCGAGGAAGTCGAGACGCTGGTGCCGCGCGCCGAGGAGGCGATGGGCGAGCTCGACCTGCTGATCAACAATGCCGGCATCACGCGCGACATGCTGTTTGCCCGCCTGTCGGACGAAGCCTGGCAGGAGGTGCTGGACGTCAACCTGACTTCCGCCTTCCGCCTGACCCGCGCGGCGCTGCGCGGCATGATGCGCCGCCGCTATGGCCGCATCATCTCGATCACCTCGATCGTCGCCGTCACCGGCAATGCGGGCCAGGGCAACTATACCGCGTCGAAGGCGGCGCTGATCGCCATGTCGAAGTCGCTCGCCCAGGAAGTGGCGAGTCGCAATATTACGGTCAACTGCGTCGCCCCCGGATTCATCGAAACGGCGATGACCGACGCCTTGAACGAAAAGATTCGCACCGCGTTGCTCGAGCGGGTCCCGGCAAAGCGTCTGGGTTCGGCCGACGACATCGCTTCGGCGGTGGTCTATCTGGCCTCCGAAGAAGCGTCCTACGTGACCGGCCAGACCCTGCACGTTAACGGTGGTATGGCTATGATCTAATTGAGGAATCTGCATTCATGCAGACCTCTCGGATGGGGTTGTCACACCCCCTTGCGGCGGCTGGTCAAGGTTCAGAAACTATGTTAGGACCGCGCAATATCAGTGCCGCGTCTTCGTCGCTTTCGCGGCGGAGCGGGTGTGGATTGACGATCGCCGAAGACTAGTGACGATATCGCGGTACGTTTTCGGGGGATTGCCGATACGTCCGGGTTTCCAGCGCGCGAGAAGTCGCGGCAATAGTAGACAGAGAACAATCGAGGTTTTGAGACATGAGCGACATCGCTGATCGGGTAAAGAAGATCGTCATCGAGCATCTCGGCGTTGAAGCCGACAAGGTGACCGAGGGCGCGAGCTTCATCGACGATCTCGGCGCTGACAGCCTCGACACGGTCGAGCTGGTCATGGCGTTCGAGGAAGAATTCGGCGTGGAAATCCCCGACGATGCAGCCGAGACGATCCTGACGGTCGGCGACGCAGTAAGCTTCCTGGAGAAGAACGCCGGCTGATCGCCGATGTTCATCCAAGCTAAGCCAATGACAAGAACGGCCGGACCCGTATGGGTCCGGATCGGGGGAAGCGTATGAGACGAGTCGTTGTAACCGGGATGGGGA
Organism: Kaistia defluvii; assembly: GCF_026343955.1. Taxonomy (GTDB): domain Bacteria; phylum Pseudomonadota; class Alphaproteobacteria; order Rhizobiales; family Kaistiaceae; genus Kaistia; species Kaistia defluvii. Next base: position 483,175 of record NZ_JAPKNI010000004.1, on the reverse strand, counting down.
TGGTGACGCCGCTCGGTTGCGGCGTCGACGCCAACTGGGCCAATATTCTTGCCAGCAAGAGCGGCGCCCAGAAGGTCACGAGCTTCCAGGTCGATGACCTGCCGGCTCAGATCGCATGCCTCATCCCGCATGGTGACAAGGCCGACGGCAAGTACAATCCGGACGATTGGATGGAGCCGAAGGACCAGCGCAAGGTCGATGATTTCATCGTCTACGCGATGGCCGCGGCCGACCAGGCCGTGCATGATTCGGGCTGGCTGCCGGCCGCCTATGAGGACCAGATCCGCACCGGTGTGCTGATCGGCTCCGGCATTGGCGGCATCCAGGGCATTGTCGAGGCCGGCATCACGCTGCGCGACAAGGGCCCCCGCCGCATCAGCCCCTTCTTCATTCCCGGCCGCCTGATCAACCTGGCTTCCGGCCAGGTCTCGATCCGCTACGGCTTCAAGGGTCCGAATCATTCGGTCGTGACGGCCTGCTCGACGGGATCGCACGCGATCGGCGACGCCGCGCGCCTGATCGCGCTCGACGATGCCGACGTCATGATCGCCGGCGGTACCGAGGGTTCGGTTTCGCGCATCGCCCTGGCCGGCTTCGCCGCCTGCAAGGCGCTTGCGACCAATTTCAACGACCGCCCGGAAGAAGCATCGCGCCCCTATGACCGGGACCGCGACGGCTTCGTGATGGGCGAAGGCTCCGGCATCGTCGTGCTCGAGGAGCGCGAGCATGCCATTGCCCGTGGCGCCAAGATCTATGGCGAAGTGATCGGCTACGGCATGTCCGGTGACGCCTATCACATCACCGCGCCTTCCGAGGACGGTGACGGCGCCTATCGCTGCATGCAGGCCGCGCTGAAGCGTGCGGGCCTGCAGCCTTCCGACATCGACTACGTCAATGCCCATGGTACATCGACCATGGCGGACGGCATCGAGCTGAAGGCCGTGGAGCGCGTGGTCGGCGATGCCGCCTCGAAGATCGCCATGTCGTCGACCAAGTCGGCGACGGGCCATCTGCTGGGCGCTGCCGGCGCGGTCGAGGCGATCTACTCGCTGCTGGCGATCCGCGACAATGTCGCGCCGCCGACGCTCAATCTCGACAATCCCTCCGTCGAGACGGCTATCGACCTTGTCCCCAAGGTCGCCAAGAAGAAGCAGATCGACGTGGCGCTCTCCAATTCCTTCGGGTTTGGCGGGACGAACGCGTCGCTCATCTTCCGCCGGCATGGTGAATAACGGCGCGGCTTCGCGCTTTCGCCATAATCCTCCATACAGTCGCCTCCCGGCATCCGGATCGAGTCCGGGTGTCGAGCAGGTGAGAAGTAGGGTGCGATGAACGAGACGAATCAACCGGGCGCCAAGGACAACAAGGCTGGCGATGCCGGCGAGGTCGGCTCGGCGGAATTCGGCAACCGCATCAACCCACGTAGCCCTGGCGACGCGCTCCGTCCCGAGCGCGTGCCGCCGCCGCCGGCGCGCTCCCAGCAGGCCCGCCACCCGATCGTCATCATCATGAACTTCGCCATGACGATTCTCGTCGTCGGTGTTCTGGGTGCTGTCGGCCTCTTTTTCTTCGGCAAGCTGCGCTTCGAGCAGGCCAGCCATTTCGGCCAGCCGCGGACCGTGTCGATCGAGCGCGGCAAGAGCCTGCGCGAGATCGCCGAGGAATTGCATGAACGCGGGCTGATCTCGTCGAAATGGATCTTCATCGCCGGCGTGCGCGCCTCCGGCCTGCAGGACGAGCTGAAGTCGGGTGACTATCTGATCGCGCCGCGTTCCAGCATGCGCGACATCATGAACGCCATGGTGAGCGGCAAGGCGATCCTTTATTCGGTCTCGATTCCCGAGGGGCTGACCAGCCAGCAGATCGTCGATCGTCTCAATGCCGATACCGGCCTTGTCGGCGAGATCAAGGAAGTCCCGCCGGAAGGCAGCCTTCTGCCGGATACGTATCGCTTTTCGCGCGGGGACAGCCGCCAGAACATCATCGACCGGATGCTGCGCGAGCGCGACCGGGTGATGACGGCGATCTGGACCAGCCGCGACAAGGACCTGCCGATCGAGACGCAGGCCGAGCTGGTGACGCTCGCCTCGATCGTCGAGAAGGAGACCGGCATTGCCGACGAGCGCAGCCGCGTCGCCGCCGTGTTCATCAATCGTCTGCGCAGCAACATGCGGCTGCAGTCCGATCCGACGGTGATCTATGGCATCTATGGCGGCAGTGGCCTTCCCTCCGGCACGCCGATCCGCCGCTCCGATCTCGACGCGGTGAACGACTACAACACCTACAAGATCAGCGGCCTGCCCAAGGGGCCTATCGCCAATCCGGGCAAGGCTTCGCTCGCCGCGGTTGCCAATCCGTCGCGCACCAAGGATCTCTATTTCGTTGCCGACGGCACGGGCGGCCACGCCTTCGCCGAGAGCTATGCCGAGCATCGCAAGAATGTCGCGCGCTACCGCAAGTGGCTGGCCGAGCAGAAGGCCAAGGGCGACGCCGTCCCGGTAAGCGCAGGTCCGGGCGATGCCGTCGATGACGGCGATGCGCCGGACGATGCCGCCACCGACGCGGCGCCGGTGCCCACGCCGAAGCCGTAGACGGACCGGGGTGGGCGGGGCTGCCTGCAGCTAGCCGGGCAACCCGTCGAGATGCGGGATATCCTCCAGATGCTCGTCCCAGTTGGCTCGGCTGGCGACGTTGATATGCGCGTTCGGACGGATCGGCACGACGCTGTCGAGGCTGCCGGCCGGTACGACGAGCAGCGCCCCCTCCATCTGGGCGCCGGGCAGCGCTGACCCGCAATCGGCGCAGAAGCTCCGCTGGTGTCGCGTCGCCGGGAGCCGGAAGGTCTTCACCCTGTCCTGACCGGACAGCCAGTTCAGCCGCGCCTCCGTCGAGAAAAGGTTCGCCCCGTGCGCGGAGCCGCTATCCTTCCGGCAGCGCGAGCAATGGCACAGGAAGAAGCTCTGGAAATCGCCTGAGATCTCAAAGCGTGCCGCCCCGCAAAGGCAGGAGCCGTGGTGAAGGTTCGTCATGGAAGCGCTCTCGTGCAAAGACTTCGGGCGCCCAGACTATCCAGCGCCTCGGCCGATCGGCAAGCGTGGGATCGGCCGAGGTTCGCGGAGAGATCAGCTTGCCTTGCGCAATTCTCCCGCGATCTGGAAGCCGTCCGGTGACGCCAGTGCCCAGGCCTGCCGGTAGAAGGGGTGCGGGCTGTCGTCCCTCAGCAACTCGCCTTCCGCCAGATAGGGGAAGAGCTGCGAGTAGAGTCGGATCTCGTTGGAACTGACCCGCCGCGCCACATGATGCGGCTTGAGGCTGGATGGATGCTCCAGACCGGCCGCCGCCAGCAGTTCCGCCAGCGCATGCAGCGAATTCCGGTGATAGGTCGCCACGCGCTCGGCCTTGTCCGGAACGACGAGTGCGCGCTGACGCAACGCATCCTGTGTCGCGACGCCTGTCGGGCACTTGTTGGTATGGCAGCTCTGCGACTGGATGCAGCCGACGGCGAACATGAACCCACGCGCCGCATTGACCCAGTCCGCGCCGATCGCCAGCACCGCCGCGATGTCGAACGCGGAAACGATCTTGCCGGCGACGCCGATCCGGACATGCCGACGCAATCCGGCGCCGACCAGGGTGTTGTGGACGAGGAGCAGCGCCTCGCGCATCGGGGTGCCCATATGGTCGGTGAGCTCGACGGGGGCGGCGCCCGTGCCACCCTCCGCGCCGTCGACGACGATGAAATCCGGGATGATGCCGGTCTTCAGCATCGCCTTGACGATCGCCATGAATTCCCAGGGCTGACCGATCGCGAGCTTGAAGCCGACCGGCTTGCCGCCGGAAAGCTCGCGCAGCCGGGCGATGAACGCCATCATTTCGGTCGGCGTCGCGAAGGCGGAATGCGCGGCGGGGGAAACGCACTCCATGCCAACGGGGATGCCGCGGGTTGCCGCGATCTCGGGGCTCACCTTGTTGGCAGGCAGGATGCCGCCATGCCCCGGCTTGGCGCCCTGGCTCAGCTTGAGCTCGATCATCTTGACCTGGTCGTCGGCGGCCTGCGCGGCGAACTTCTCCGCCGAGAAGCTGCCATCATCGTTACGGCAGCCGAAATAGCCGGATGCGATCTGCCAGACGAGGTCGCCACCATATCGGCGATGATATGGGCTGATCGAGCCTTCGCCGGTATCCTGCGCGAAACCGCCGAGCCTGGCGCCCCGGTTCAGCGCCATGATGGCGTGGCTCGACAGCGCGCCGAAGCTCATGGCCGATATGTTCAGGACGGATCCGGAATAGGGCTTCCCGCACTGCTCGTTGCCGATGGTGATGCGGAAGCTTTCCGGGTCTTGCAGTGGCGCGGGCCGCATCGAATGGCCCATGAACTCATACCCTTGGGCATAGGCGTCGAGCAGGGTTCCGAACGGGCGCTGATCGGCTTCGTTCTTGGCGCGCTGATAGACCAGCGAGCGCTCTGCCCGCGAGAAGGGGAGTTTGTCGGAGTCGGATTCGAACAGATATTGCCGCAACTCCGGCCGCACCGATTCGACCAGGAAGCGCATGTGGCCAATGACCGGATAATTGCGCGTGATCGCGTGGCGGGTCTGGATGAGGTCGTAGACGCCGAGCACGCTCAACGCCGCGAAGATCATCGTGAGCAGGAAGTTGAGCGTGGCGTCCATCGGAATCAGCGGCAGGACCACCGCGGCCAGCACACAGATTGCGAAGGCGCTGTAACGGGCGATAAGCGACAGTTTCAGTATGGATTGCATGCGTGTTCCCCAGCAGAATGGTTCGGCCGGATGGTGGAGATCGCGCCCAGCGGCCAAGTCTGGCTCAGACCATAGACCATAAGGGCCTTGGTCCGTGTGTCGGTATGCAGGATATCCTGGGCTGCGCCCTTGAGCGCTCCTGGCGCGCGCATTACTGTCGCCGCTCCAAACCGGGGGCCTGACCGGCAATCCTTCATGGCCGAAGACCATTCATAGCCGGGGAATTCCGATGGCATTGACGAGCATGACCGGCTTCGCGCGCGCTGCCGGCGCGGGACATGGCTATCGCTGGACGTGGGAACTGCGCAGCGTCAATGGCAAGGGGCTCGACATCCGCCTGCGGCTGCCGCCGAGCTTCGATCATCTCGACCAGCCGGCCCGTGAGCGCATCGGCAAGCTGCTGCAGCGCGGCAATCTTCAGGTCGGGCTCAGCCTGCAGCGCGAGACGACGGCCCAGGCCCTGCGCGTCAACGAGGAACTGCTGCGCCAGGTTCTGGATCTTGTCCGTCGCGTCGGCACCGAGATCGACGCCGCCCCGCCGACTCTGGACGGCCTCCTGTCGATCCGGGGCATTCTCGAAACCGTCGATGCCGAGGACGATCCCGCCATCGCCGAGGCGCTTGCCGCCGACCTGCTCGCGGATCTCGATACGGCGCTTGCCGAACTCGTCACGGCCCGCAATCGCGAGGGCGCGGCGATTGGCGCCGTCCTCAACGCGCGGATGGACGAGATCGAACGCCTGACGGCGGCGGCCGAAGCGTCGCCGGCGCGCACCGTCGAGGCGATCCGGAAAAAGCTCGCCGATCAGGTCGCGGCGCTGCTCGACGCATCGCCGGCGCTCGATCCCGATCGGCTGCACCAGGAGGCGGCGCTGCTGGCGACCCGCGCCGACATCCGCGAGGAACTCGACCGCCTGACCGCTCATGTCGCCGCGGCCCGGGCGCTGCTTGCCGAGGGCGGAGCGGTCGGCCGCAAGCTCGATTTCCTCGCCCAGGAATTCAATCGCGAAACCAATACGCTCTGCGCCAAGGCGAATGATCGCTCCCTGACGGCCCTCGGTCTCGACCTGAAGGCCGCCGTCGATCAGCTGCGCGAGCAGGTCCAGAACCTCGAATAGGAAGTCCCTGATGTCGGTTGCCGGAAATTCCCCCTCGCGGCGTGGCTTGATGCTGGTCCTGTCCTCGCCATCCGGCGCGGGGAAGTCGACCATTGCCCGCCACCTGATGGCGGAGGACAAGGATATCGTTCTCTCCGTGTCGGTGACGACGCGCGCGCGCCGGCCGAGCGAGATCGACGGCGTGCACTATCACTTCATCGACCAGCCCACCTTCAACAAGCTGCGTGACACGGGCGAACTGCTGGAATGGGCCGAGGTTCATGGCAATTGCTACGGCACGCCGCGAGCTCCGGTCGAGGCCTGGCTGACCTCCGGCAAGGACGTGCTGTTCGACATCGACTGGCAGGGCGCCGACCAGGTCGCCAGGGCGATGCCGGAAGATCTCGTCCGCATCTTCGTGCTGCCGCCGACCATGGCGGAACTGGCGTCGCGCCTGGTCCGTCGCGCCGAGGATGCCCCCGATGTCATCGCCAAGCGCCTGGCGAACGCCAGGGCCGAGATCCAGCATTGGCGCGACTACGACTATGTCCTGATCAACAAGGACCTCCAGACCTCGCTGGAGAAGGCGCAGGCCATCCTGTATGCCGAGCGCATGCGCCGCGCCCGCACGACCTGGCTGGAAGGGTTTGTGGCGGATCTGCTCGAGCAGAAGTAGGGGCGGCCGCAGCCCACGCCGGTCACGATCGTGGGAGCCGTCCGTCCCGGCCATTGTCGCCGCTCGCCGGAGGGGAAGGGCGCTGCCGGTGCCGCGCCATTTGCCTTTGACCGGGAGCGCTGCGACACTTGACGGCCCATGACAATCTGGAGCCGACTATGAATCCTCTACGCCCGTGCCTCGCTCTTGCCCTTGCCTTCGCTGCCGGGACGCTCGCGACCCACGCGCATGCGGCCGACCTGATGCCCGCCGATGCAGCGACCGCCGAGCCCGTTGCCGCCGAGGCCGCTGCCAGCGTGCCGGCAAAGACCTTCGCCTATCGGTGCGTGGACGGAACCACGGTGACCGCCCGCTTCAGCCCGCCGGACCAGGCCGATGGTTTCGTCGACCTCACGCTCGCCGACGGCAAGGCCGTGACCCTGCCGCAGGCGGTCTCCGCGGATGGCGGCCGCTACACGAAGGACGACATCGAGTTCTGGATCAAGGGCAATGGCGCGACGCTGACCATCGCCGGCAAGGCCACGACCTGCGAGACCAAGGACTAGGCGGCAAGCGGGGTTCGGCCCGCCGGTCGGAACGCGCTCCCGCGACAGGTCGGCGCCGCTCTTGCGCCGGGGCAGGAGCGGTCTCCGGCGGATCAGGGCAGTGCGTTGGCGAGGCGGACGAAGCCGGCGACGTCGATCTCCTCGGCTCGGGCCGTTTCCACGATGCCGGCGGCGGCCAGCAGCGGCAGCGGATCCGTGCCGAGGCTCTTCAGGCTCTGGCGCAGCATCTTGCGGCGCTGGCCGAAGGCGGCGGCCGTGACGCGCTCCAGCTTTGCCCGGCTGCATTCGAGCGGCGTCGCGCGGGGGACGATCTCGACCACCGACGACACCACCTTGGGCGGCGGCGTGAAGGCCTTGGGTGAAATGTCGAACAGGATGCGCGCCTCGCTGCGCCAGCCGCAGATCACGCTGAGGCGGCCATAGGCGTCGTCTTCCGGCGTGGCGACGATGCGTTCCGCGACCTCGCGCTGGAACATCAGCGTCATCTTCTCGTAGAAGGGCGGCCACGGCTCGCTCTGTAGCCAGCCGAGCAGCAGCGGCGTGCCGATATTGTAGGGCAGGTTGGCGGCGATCCGCACGCGGCCGGTCGCCAGCTTCGACATGTCGACCTGCATCGCGTCGCCTTCGATCACCTCGAGGCGGCCGGGATAATGCGCGGCGATTTCGGCGAGCGCATCGAGGCAGCGGCGGTCGCGCTCGATGGCGATGACCTTCTCGGCGCCTTCCGCCAGCAGGGCGCGCGTCAGCCCGCCGGGGCCCGGGCCGACTTCGATCACCGTCACGCCGGTGAGCGGGCCTGCGGCGCGTGCGATGCGGCCGGTCAGGTTCAGGTCGAGCAGAAAATTCTGGCCGAGCTGCTTCATGGCCTGCAGGCCATGCGTGGCGATCACGTCGCGAAGGGGAGGGAGGCCGTCCTGCGCCAGCGTCACGAAGCGACGCCCTCGACGTGCTCGTGCTGGCGGTATTCGGCCTCGTGGCGGGCCAGTTCGTCGGCCAGGCGCAGGGCAGCCGCGAGGCTCGAAATGTCGGCCTTTCCGGTGCCGGCGATATCGAACGCCGTGCCGTGGTCCGGCGAGGTGCGCACGAAGGGCAGGCCCAGCGTGACGTTCACGGTCTCGGCGAACGCAATGGTCTTGGTCGGGATCAGCGCTTGATCATGATACATGCACAGAGCCACGTCATAGCGGGCGCGCGCGTCGGCATGGAACATGGTGTCGGGCGCGAGCGGACCGATGGCATTGATGCCCTCGGCGCGAAGCGCCGCCACGGCCGGGCGGATCACCGCATCGTCCTCTGTGCCCATCACGCCGCCTTCGCCGGCATGCGGGTTGAGGCCGGCAACGGCGATGCAGGGCGTCGGAATGCCGAAGCGACGGCGCATGTCGTGGTCGATGGTCCGGCCGGTGCGGATCAGCATTTCCTCGGTGATCATGCCCGGCACGACCGAGATCGGCACATGGATCGTGGCCGGCACGGCGCGCAGGCCGGGCCCGGCCAGCATCATCACCGGATGGGCCGGCGACCCGCTCCAGGCCGCCGACAGCATGCCCAGGAACTCGGTGTGCCCGGGATGCTGGAAGCCCGCGTCAAACAGGGCCTTCTTGTTGATCGGATTGGTGACGAGCGCGGAGGCAGCGCCGGCGCGAACATCGCCGACGGCGCGTGCGATCGCCTCGATCACGCCGCGCGCGGCGCTGCGCTCGGGAACGCCGGGGGCGGCGACAGCCGGCGATTCCAGCGCCACCACCGGCAGGACGCGGTCGAAGGCGTCGACGGCCTCGGCGGCTGTCATGGTCTCGATCGGAATATCGAGGCCCATCAGCGCGGCACGAACCCGCAGTGCCTCGGGGTCTGCCAGCACGTAGAAAGGCGGCAGGCGACGCTCGCGTCGTTCCCGCCAGACGGCCAGGGTCACGTCGGGACCGATGCCGGCCGGTTCTCCCATGGTGAGGGCAAGCGGCAGGAACGAGGCGGAATCAACCATGTCGTCTCACTTGAAGAGCGCGGCAGACGCGCAGGACTCGACTATTTGTAGTTGATCTTGGCGTCCTTGCGGAGCTCGGCGACAAAATCCTTGCCGACATTCTTGCTCTGCTCTGCCGTAAGCTTTTCCTCGATCTCGGCGCGCACGCCGGCCGAGCTGCGGATATCCTTGGCTTCACAGACGGCGATCACCTCGACGCCGCGCTCCGTGACGTCCGGCTTCAGCGTGCCGCCGACGGGAGCCGACTTGAGCGCATCGCCGGCTGGGCCCTGGATCTGCGTGGTGTCGCGGCGGCCCATGTTGAGCACGACGACGCCCTTCAACGCCTTGGCCTGGGCCAGGCTGTTGTCACAGCCGCTGAAACGCTTGCGGAAGGCCTCGGCCTCGCGCTGGCGCTGGCCGACATAGCCCGGCGACGAGCCCTTGGGCACGACGAAGACGATCTGCTGCAGCTTGAATTCGCGGATCGTCGCCGTCTCGGTCTGGATGCCTTCCTTCTCGATCTGCGCCTGCACGTCCGCTTCGCTGACCTTGATGCTGCGCGCCTTGGCCTTCACCACCATGGCGCCGGTCATCTGCGCGCGCAGGAACTTGCGCAGGGTTTCGGCCTGGACGCCCTGCGAGGCAAGCGCCTTGGCGAACTGCGCCGGTGGCAGCTTGACCTGCTTGGCGATGCCGTTGAAGCGCTCCTCGACCATCGAATCCGGCACGCTCATGCCGCGTCGCTTCGCGACCTGATCCAGCAGCACCTCGTCGATCATCTCGTTGAGCACGGCCTTGTCGCCGCTCGGCTGACGGAAAAGCTTCATCAGCTTGATGCGCTGGCCAACGTCATAGGAGGTGATCGGCTGGTCGTTGACGGTGGCCCGCACGGCCGATTGCGCCGAAGCCGTGCTCGGCAGGCTGATCGAGCCCAGGCCCAAGGCAATGGCGAGAGCCGGCAGAAGAAGGAGGTTCATTCGATTACGCATGGCCAATATCCGAATCCTGTCAGCTGCGGCGTGCCGCCGGCGTGCTGGCGTGCCGACTCGCCCTGCCGCCACGGGAGGCGTTCATTTCGACTGGATAGACCCTGCAAATCCGGCGAAACCATGAAGATCAGTTGCTGGTGTTGTTGCTCGTCAGGGATCCGACGTCGCTATGCAGCTTCGTGCCGCCGAGAGTCCGCAGTTCCAGGCGTACCATCAGCTGCTTGGAAGTCTGCAGGTCGGTGTAGTCCTGACGGATCTCGCTATAGGCGATTGAGAAGGTCGTGCACTCGTCGTCATAGGCGATGCCGATGCCGCTGGAGGCCATCTGGTCCCCCTCGATGTCCCAGGCGACCGAGCCGAACACGCGCCAGGTGTCGGTCATCTGCCAGGATGCCTTGCCGCTGATCGTATCGGTCCGGGAATCGTTGCCGATCGCGGGCTGCTCGCGCAGGAAGAGGTAGGAAGCGGATGCCGTGAGGTCGCCGAACTTGCCGGTTGCCGTCAGCTCCGCGCGGTTGACGTCGAGGTTCTCGTTGTCGAAGCGGCCGCGCGCGGTCAGGAAGTAGCCATAGCCGGTATCGAGCGTGACGCCGGCGACGAAGTCGGAGACATCCGTCTCGAGGCCGGAGACGGCGCCGGTCGCGGTCAGATCCTGCACCGCGAACGGGTTTTCGCCCGCGACCTGGTAGGACTGGCCGACGACGCCCTGAATGGTGGCGAGTTGGCCGATGCTGGCGAGATAGCGGAAGCCGACATTGACGCGGGTGCCGCCTTCGATGCGGTCATAGCCGGAGAACTTGTCCCAGTCGAACAGGCTGGAATCGTCGAACACCAGGCTCTGCGCGTCTTCGTTCGGCAACTTGCCTGCCATCGGCTCGTTCGGACGCACGATCATCTGGGCGACCGGCTCGAACAGGAAGCTCGACGACAATCCGGCCGCCATGATCGGCCAGCGCCATTCCACGCCCACCGCAGGCATGCCGCGGAAATAGCTTCCGTCGTCATTCAGGCCGGCGATGATCTGGTCCTGGTTGAGATAGTAGCCGTCGCCGCGCAGATAGCCGAACGGCTTGAAGATCATGCCCAGCGGGCCGACCATGCTGCGCTGCCACGTCACCTGGGAGCTAAGGCGGTTGTAGTTGCCCGAAAGGCCCAGAATGTGCGCGTCGTCGTTGAGCACGCCGTTCGTCACGCCCTCGGCCACGGTGATGCCGTTGCCGTTGTTGTTGACGATGTCCGTCTCGTCGCGCGACAGGCTGGTCAGGTTCGACTTGATCGACAGCTGGCCGCCAAGAACCGAATTATCGAACAGATAGCTGTGGTCGATCACCGGGTGAACGATCGCTTGCCGGCCCTGGTCGTACTTGATGTCCTCGTCGTTCGTCAGAACCTGGAAATACAGCAGGCGCGCATCGAAATAATTGCGCTCGCTGATGCCGGTCAGGTGGACGTTCGAGACGTTGATGTCGGTGTTGGTCGACAGCAGGCTGTAGTCGCGGCTGAACGTGCGGTCGCTGAGCAGCGTCGCATCCCAGCCCACGGTCCAGTAGCGGTTGAGATAGAACTCACCCTCGGTCTTCACGCCGCCGCGGAAGTCCTTGACGCCGGAATTGCGGGTTCCCTCGTCGTAGAAATCGTCGGGGTTGAGCTGGTTGATGCCGGCCATGCGCAGCGAGTACTGGCCGTATTCCACCCGGTGCCGCCATTCGACATCCGCCAGGAAGCCCTGGTTGGTGTAGACGGCCGGGGCCAGCGTCAGGTCGTAGTTCGGCGCCAGCGCCCAGAAATAGGGCGTCTGGATGAAGGCGCCGAGCGTCTTCTTGTAGCCCGCCGAGGGGAACAGGAAGCCGCTCTTGCGCTTGATCGTCGGATCGGGCGCCGAAAAGGCCGGGAAATAGGCAATCGGCATGCCAAGGAATTCAAGCGAGGCGCGCTTGAAATAGACCATGTGCTCGTTGTGATCGACGATGATCCGGGCGGCCTTCACCTGCCAGATCGGCGCCTTTTCCGGGCGTTCGCGGCAGGGTTCGCAGGCGGTGTAGACGCCGCGATAGAAGGTCGTGGTCTTGCCCTGGTCGCGCAGCGCCTTTTCGGCGGCGAAATGCGTCTGCGTCGGCGTATCGAGCCGGAGCGCATTGACGAAGCCGGTGGCGAAATCGTCGGTGATGTCGATCGTTTCGGCGGTGATGACCGCGCCGGTCCTGTCGACGATCTTCACGCGCCCTTCGGCGCGCATCTTCTTGTTCTTCTGGTCGTAGGTGACGCGGTCGGCTTCCAGCGTATAGCCGTCATAGTAGATCTTGACCTTGCCGACGGCCGCGACGGCGGCCTTGTCGTAGTCATAGACCAGCTGGTCGGACTCGAGCACCATCTGCGCGTCCTTGGAAGGACGCGGCAGGTTGTCGGCGCCGAAGCCGAGCGTTCCGGGGCTGGATTGGGCGTAAGCGCTGTCGACCGGCGCCGTCAGCGTGAGGCCGAGGCCAAGCGTTGCCGCGACGAGCAGGGCACCCAGGCCACGCACAGCGCGAGATACCGCGCCGCGCCTCTGGAGAGGAACGGAAACGACCATCATCCGTCCTCCCGATGCAGAAGCACTGTGACACTCAACAAGGTGGCGACGATGGCTGGAGTCCAAGCGGCAATCATCGGTGACACGACGCCGCTCCTCCCCAATCCCCTCGCCAATTCCGTGACAACATAAAGCACGAAGCCCACAGCGACACCAGTCAAAATCACTTGCCCCAGATCTCTGGAACGGGAGAACCGGAGCGACACCGTAGCGGCCACGAACACCATGGCGAGGAAGAGAAGCGGCTGGGCCAGCAGCGACTGGAACTGCATTTCGTACGCATCACTCGGGACTGCAGATTTCTTTGAGATTTCAATGAGTTCCGGCAAGGACCAGAACGAGACTGTCTCAGGGTCCGCCAGCCTTTGGCTGACCTGATCCGCGCTGAGATCGGTAGGCAGGCGCACTTCGGGCTGCGGCGCGGGACGGCTGCCTGGGCGCGTCACGGTGGCGTTGCGGAACACCCAGTCGCCGTCCTCGAAATCAGCTGTGGATGCATCGATTCGATGGTCGAGCGAGCCGTCCGACTTGAACACGAAGGCCGAGGCATCGACGAGCGAAAGGCCGCGATCCAGGCTCTGCTTGGCGCCGATGATCGACGAGCCCTCGCGTCCCGTCTGCCGCATCCAGATCGTCCAGTCGGACGATGATTCGGGCGACGAGCCGACATCCTGGGGAATGGTCGGGGCGGGAGAGGGGGCGGTGGCTGCGGGCGGGGCCGACTTCGCCTCCAGCTTCATCCGGTTCTGCGCCAGCTCGTTGGCGAGGAGGATCGAACGTTGCTTCAACTCGGTCGACACCGGGTTGAAGATCGTCGTCGCGAACACGCCGATCATCACCGCGACCAGCCCGGCCGGCAGCAGGAACTGCCAGGCCGAGACGCCCGAGGCGCGGGCGACGACCAGTTCGAGTTGCCGATTGGCCATCACGAAGGCGGCGATCGCGGCGAACAGGATGGTGAAGGGCAGGGCCCTTTCGATGACGTTCGGCACGCGGGCCAGCGACACCATCAGATAGAGGAACGCATCGAACCCTTCGCGGCGCGCGGCGCGGCGGGCGAGTTCGAGATAGTCGATGAACGCCATCAGGACGAAGACGACGATGAAGATGATCAAAGCCGTCTTGGCGAAGCGCTTGGCGAAATAGAGACTGAGCGTCGGACTGCGGAACATGGCTTAGGTCCGGCCCCCTGCCGATGGGCGTGGACCAATCCTGAACCGATTGGCGATTCGTTGCACGAACTCCGTCACCATCGAGGCGATGCTGTCGGAGGCGGAGAAGCGGAACGAGCTGTAGACCGCGATCAGCGACAGGAGGATGAACCCGAGCGGCAGCGCGTAAAGCGCCGGAATCAGGCGCGAATCGTTGGCCGCGAGGCTGGCCAGGATCAGGCCCCCGATGCGCACGCCGGTGGCGATGGCGATCGTGCCGAGAACCACGAGGCTGCGGCCTTGCCGCGTTGTCTGCGCCTGGCCAAGCGCGGCGACGGGAAGGATGGCGAAGAAGAGCGCGTAGAGCGGCGCCGAAAGGCGGTCATGCAGTTCGGACAGGAAGGCGCCGGGGCGCTTCTGGTATTCCGGGTCGTTCGGGTTCGGCGACAGCAGATAGAGCGTGCTGCGTTCGGAGGCCGTGTAGTCGGGCAGGCTGGTGCGGCTGCCGAAGGTCGACAGATCGAAGGCGTAGGATTCGAATTCGATGATCGACATCGAATTGTTGGTCTCGGACTTCTGCTGGATCGTGCCGTTCTGCATGATCAGGAAGGTGCCGAGCGGGTTCTTGAGCACGGCGCCGCGATTGGCGATGTAGACCGAGGTCTGGTCGGGCTGGCGGCCGTCCTGGATGAAAATGCCTTCCAGCGTGCCGTCCGGCTTGCGGTCCTTCACATGGAAGACCAGCCGGTTGCCCAGTTCCATGAACTGGCCTTCGCGCACGAAGCTGGTGATCAGGTCGGCATTGATGCCGGTGAGCAGGCCGCGGAACGCCTGCAGCGACAGCGGCACCAGATAAAGCGACATCGAGCCGACGATGATCGCGGTGATCAGCCCCATCGACAGCGCCGGCTTCAGCAGCCTCGTCTGCGACGCGCCGCTGGCGTTGATCACGACGAGCTCGGAATCGGCGTTGAGCTGGTTGAAGGTGTAGATCGCGCCGATCAGCAGGGCGACGGGACACACGATCAGGAGAAGGCCCGGGAAGATCAGGCTCGACACGCGGAAGAAGGTGACGAAGTTCTGGCCCTTGCTGGTGATCAGGTCGAGTTCGCGCAGGGCCTGGCTCAGCCAGACGGTGCCCGACAAGCCGCAAAGGCTCAGCAGGAACGCCGCGAACATTCGTTTGAAGATGTAGCGCTCGATGAGCTTCATCTTGGTGTCGTCAATCCTCGTACCCTGAACGCCAAGCGATGACAGCCCCGCCGCGGCTGCGCGATATCCCGATCTATCTCCTCATCGATCCGACGCCGAACCCGCTCATGGGTGAACCAATTGGGTGAATCAAACGCGAATGAACGCTCTTAATGAAGTGTAAACGTCTAGCGGGAACCCGCGCCACTTGCCAGAGACGCGGCCGGTGGACAGATTGATCATCCTCCGGGTGTGGCTTTACCCACGCACCCCCTGTCCCAGACAGCGCCGTCCGGCGCCTGCCGTCTTTGCCCTGCGAGACCGAAAAATGAGCCAGAACCCTGCGATTTCCTTCCACAAGTCCGTCTCGGCCGAGAGCGGAACTCTGGTCGTCCTGACCGACGAGACGCTGAATTTCGGCGCGGAAACGACTGGATTGGGAATCGCCGAACTGTTTCGAAAGGCCGCAGGGACGGCGGACTACAAGGCGAAGGCGCTCGCGACCCTCGACCTGCTCGCGCCGGCGGGCCTTCAGTTCGACCGGCTGATCGTCGTCGGCCTCGGCAAGGCGGAAGAACTTGTGGAGGGCGACTGGTCGCGCCTCGGCGGCGCGATCCAGGGCGCGCTGCGCAAGGGCGAGCAGGCAACCCTGCTGGCCGAGCGGCCGGACGGGAAGCCGATCTCCGGAGAGCAACTGGCCGATATCGGCATGGGCGCGGTGCTGCGCGCCTATTCCTTCGACCGCTACAAGAGCGGCAAGGCAGGGAAGGACGGCGAAAACGGCAAGACATCCAAGGGGCATGTGAAGCTGGATATCGTCGGTAGCGAGGCGAGCAAGGCCAAGAAGGCATGGGTTGCGCGTTCGGCCATCGCGGAAGGCGCCCTTCTGGCGCGCGAACTGGTCAACGAGCCGGCCAATGTGCTGGGACCGGTCGAGTTCGCGGAAAAGGCGGCAGCGCTCGAGGCGCTGGGCGTCACCATCGAGATCCTGACCGAAAAGCAGATGAAGAAGCTCGGCATGCGGGCGCTGCTCGGCGTCGCGCAGGGCTCGGTGCGTCCGCCGCGTCTGGTCGCCATGCACTGGAACGGCAGCAAATCCAAGGACAAGCCGATCGCCTTCGTCGGCAAGGGCGTCGTCTTCGACACCGGCGGCATCTCGATCAAGCCGGCCGGCGGCATGGAAGACATGAAGGGCGATATGGGTGGTGCCGCCGCCGTGGTCGGCGCGATGCATGCGCTGGCCTCGCGCAAGGCCAAGGCGAATGTCGTCGGCATCATCGGACTGGTTGAAAACATGCCGGACGGCAATGCGCAGCGCCCCGGCGACATCGTCGAGGCAGCGTCCGGCGTGACGATCGAGATCATCAACACGGACGCCGAAGGCCGGCTCGTGCTTGCCGACGCGCTCTGGTACGCGCAGAAGACCTATGAGCCGAAGGTCGTCATCGACCTGGCGACGCTGACCGGTGCCGTTCTCGTCGCGCTGGGCAGCGACCATGCGGGCCTGTTCGCCAATGACGATGCGCTTGCCGCCGCCCTGTCCAGGGCAGGCGACGTGACGGGGGAGAAAGTCTGGCGCCTGCCGCTGGGCGACGCCTATGACAAGCTGATCGAATCGAAGTTCGCCGACATCAAGAATACGGGCGGCCGCCATGCCGGCTCGATCACGGCGGCGCAGTTCATCCAGCGCTTTGTCGACGATGGCGTCGCCTGGGCCCATCTCGACATTGCCGGAACGGCCATGGGCTCGCCGCAGAGCGAGATCAACCGCTCCTGGGCTTCGGGCT
Organism: Kaistia defluvii; assembly: GCF_026343955.1. Lineage (GTDB taxonomy): Bacteria > Pseudomonadota > Alphaproteobacteria > Rhizobiales > Kaistiaceae > Kaistia > Kaistia defluvii. The sequence goes on along the minus strand of NZ_JAPKNI010000004.1, from coordinate 466,442 downwards.
GGGGCGTGCGCCTTCTCGACCGCTTCGTCGCCGACAATTACGAAGGCTGATCTGCTAGAAGGTCGGCGCCGGCCGCTCCGAGCGCCTCGGAGCGGCCGGCCTTTTTGAGAAGGCACGATGACCGAAGTCCTGTTCTACCATCTGCAGCAGCAGCCGCTCGAAACGCTCCTGCCGGGACTGCTGGAGAAATCTCTGGAGCGCGGCTGGCGCGTCGTCGTCGAGGCGGGTTCGGTCGAACGCTGCGAAGCGCTGGATGCACTGCTGTGGACCTATGGCGAGGACAGTTTCCTGCCGCATGGCCTCTGGCGCGATCCGGACGCCGCGCAGCATCCGGTTTTGATCACGCCGGAACCCGGCAACCCGAACGGCGCCAATGTCCGCTTTCTCGTCGCCGGTGCTTCGGCGGGCGACCTTTCGGGCTATGTCCGCGTCGTGCTGATGTTCGACGGCAACGACCCCGACGCTCTCGACGCGGCGCGCGTATCCTGGAAACGCGTCAAGGCCGAGGGCCATGACGCGACCTACTGGCAGCAATCCGAGCAGGGCCGCTGGCAGAAGAAGGCGTGATCGCCTTGGGGACGCGGGTCTCTTGGCTTTTGCGCTGGGGGCTCTTACCGCTCGGTGAGGAGCAGTGAAGAAAGCTCAGACCGCCTCGACCGCCGCTTCATATTCCGCCGACATTTCCAGCCAGCTCTCTTCCCGCTCGCCAAGCGCCTTGACCGCGTCGGCGCGCTGCTTGGCCAGCGCCGTCGCCTTGGCGGGGTCCTTCGAATAGAGGTTCACGTCGGCCAGCGCGGTGTCGAGCTTCTGAATCTCTTTCTGAAGCTTCTCCATCAAGGATTCGGTTTCCTTGATCTTTTTCCGCAGCGGCGCGAGCTCGGAACGCTTGGCGGCCGACTCGCGGCGGCGATCCTGGGCCGTGTTCTTCGAGGCTTCGCTATCGCTCTTGCCGGACGAGGTGTCCGGCCCCTTCACGATCAGCTTGCGATAATCGTCCATGTCGCCGTCGAAGTTCGACACCGTGCCGTCGGCGACCAGCAGCAGCCGGTCGACGGACGCCTCGATGAGATGGCGGTCATGGCTGATCAGGATCACGGCGCCGGGATAGTCGTTCAGGGCCTGGACGAGCGCCTCGCGGCTGTCGATGTCGAGATGGTTGGTCGGCTCGTCGAGGATCAGCAGGTTGGCGCCGCGGAAAGTCGCGATTCCGAGCAGCAGCCGCGCCCGCTCGCCGCCGGAAAGCTCGCGCGCCGGCGTATCCATCTTGGCGGTCGGGAAGCCCATCGATCCGACCCGCGAGCGCACCTGCGCCTCGGTCGCGTCCGGCATCAGCATGCGGATGTGCTGCACGGCGGTTTCGGCCGGGCGCAGATCGTCGAGCTGGTGCTGGGCGAAGAAGGCGATGTCGAGCTTCTCCGCCCGCCGCATCGCGCCCGTGAGGTTGGGCAGGCGGCCGGCGAGCAGCTTGGCGAAGGTCGACTTGCCGTTGCCATTGGCGCCCAGCAGGCCGATGCGATCCTCGACGTCGATGCGCAGGTCCAGCTTGCGCAGGATCGGCTTGCCTTCCTCGTAACCGACCGAGGCGTTGTCGAGCGCGATGATCGGCGGGGCAAGGATCTTGGCGGGCGGCGGGAAATGGAACGGCGTCACGTCGCTGTCGACGATGCCGGCGATGGGCTGCATCCGCTCCAGCGCCTTCATGCGCGATTGCGCCTGGCGCGCCTTCGAGGCCTTGGCCTTGAAGCGGTCGACGAAGGCCTGCAGATGCTTGCGCTGGTCGTCCTGCTTCTTCTTCAGCTTCAACTGCAGCGCCTGCTTCTCGCGGCGCTGGCGGTCGAAGCTGTCATAGCCGCCGCGATAGATCGTCAGCTTGCCCTGGTCGAGATGGACGATCATGTCGACGGCGCGGTTCAGCAGGTCGCGATCATGGCTGATCAGGAAGACCGTGTGCGGATAGCGCGCGACATAGTTCTCCAGCCACATCGTGCCTTCGAGATCGAGATAGTTGGTCGGCTCGTCGAGCAGCAGCAGGTCGGGTTCGGCGAACAGCACGGCGGCGAGCGCCACGCGCATCCGCCAGCCGCCCGAAAAGGCCGAGCAGGGGCGAAGCTGGGCTTCCGCGTCGAAGCCGAGGCCGGACAGGATGGTGCCGGCACGCGCTTCGGCGGCATGCGCGCCGATATCGGAAAGGCGGATCTGGATCTCGGCGATACGGTGCGGGTCGCTCGCATGCTCGGCCTCGGCCAGCAGCGCCGCGCGCTCGGTATCGGCGGCCAGCACGAAGTCGATCAGCGATTGCTCGGTGCCCGGCGCTTCCTGCGCCACCTGGCCGATGCGGACGCCGCGCGGCAGGCCGATCGAGCCGCTCTCCGGAGCGATCTCGCCGGTGACCAGCTTGAACAGGGTCGTCTTGCCGGTGCCGTTGCGGCCGACGAAGCCGGCCTTGACCCCGTCGGGCAGGGCAATGGTCGCCCCCTCGAGGAGCGTACGGCCGGCGATGCGATAGGTGACTTCATTGACGTGCAGCATGGCCGGCTATGTGCCGTGCCTAGCCGCCGGAAGCAAGCGCGGCGCGCGAAGATGTCGCCGGCAAAGGCTCAGCGGCCCTGTATGTCTCGCACGATCAGCTCGGCATGGTAGCTCGACAGCTCGTAGCAGAGCACGATCTCGTTGCGGGCGGCATCATAGCCGGAGGTGACGGCGCCGCAGCTCTTGGCCCGCAGCGTCGGCGGCTTCGCCAGGGAGAAGTCGTTGGAGAGGCGGGTCGCGACTTCCTCGAGAACCTTGTTGTCGTGCAGGATCGTCAGTTCCGCGACTTCGTTGCCGGTCGGCGGCTCGTAGACCACCGGAACGATCGAAAGCGGCGCCCCGGGCTCGCGCTGCACCGGCTTCAGCGCATTGGTCCAAAGCGCACGCTTCTGCTGGTAGGAGGCCGAACAATTGGCGCGCGTCGCCGGCGTCAGGGCCGCCGCCTCGGCGATGTCAGCGAAATCCTTGGCGTTCGAGCCGACCATGTTGCAGACGATCGCATTGGCGCGATCGGCATCGACGGAATGCCGGTCGGGCAAGCCGATCGCATCCGCGCCGGCCGAGGCGGTGAGGTGATTGGAGAGCATCCAGCTGTCGACCGCGTCGACCAGGGTCTGGTCGCCGGCGCCGGTCCGGGGCTCCAGCAGCGTCATCACGGCGAAGTCGTCCGCCGTCTGTTCGCCGTTCCCGGCCTCGAGGCCGAGGCGCTCCATCATCATGTGGCCGGCCTGATGGTAGAGCGCGAAGACCGCGTTGCCGACTACGAAATCCACGACTTCCGCCATCTCGGAATCGGACAGCCCCTGTGGCGGCTCGGCGTCCACTTTCGGCGTCGCAGCCTGCGCGGCGGAAATGGAGAGGGCGAACGCAAGAAGCAGAGGCCGGAACATGGAGACTCGCAGGAACAGAAACAAACGCCCTGAAAACGTGCGCCTCCACCCCGGCTGAATCAAGCGACCGCCGTCACACACTTCCGATATATTTGCGCGAGTGGTTGTGCCTGCCGTTCAGCGCATCCCCCGGCCCGACTGGCGCTGGAACTGGATCAGGTCGAGGCTCGGGCAAGCATCCCGTCCGGCGATCCGGGTCAGGATCGCCGTCGCCTGGCCGCGATGATGGGTCTGGTGGTTGAACAGATGGGCGAGGGCGGGGCCGAGCGGCTGGGTGATCTCGACCGGGTTGGTGATCGGACGATAGGTGAACGTGCCCGCGATCGCGGTTTCGTCCAGGCTGTCGACATAGGCGATCAGCCGGGCGTCCTCGCTTGCCCGCAATGCCGACAGTTCACCGAGATCGTCGGTCAGCACCTCGTTGAGCGCGGCATGGACGGGGCCATCGCCGGAAAAGCGCAGCATCCAGATCCGGTCGGTGACGAGGAGATGGTTGAGCGTGCCGTTGAGCGAGCCGAAAAAGGCGCCGTGATCGGCGAGATAGTCCTCACGCGGCAGCGTGCGCGCCGCGTCATACAGGCGTTCGTTGGCCCAGCGATTGTAAGCGGCGAACATCTCGAAATGCGGCTTCATGATCTCGTCCCTCTCCCCGTCGTGAAAACGTCGCGTCTATCAGGTCAGTATGGCTGACATTTTTGCGTCGCGACAGCGGTGTCGATCCCGTCGCCGCCCTTGCCCGGTCCCTGCGGCAAGGCTATACAGCGCCACCCAATTATCCCGTTTCAAACGATATGACAGGACTGAAGACATGGCGATCGAACGCACCTTCTCGATGATCAAGCCCGACGCGACCCAGCGCAACCTGACCGGCAAGATCACCGCCAAGCTGGAAGAAGCCGGCCTGCGCGTCGTCGCTTCCAAGCGCGTCTGGATGTCCCGCCAGCAGGCCGAGGGCTTCTACGCCGTCCACAAGGATCGCCCCTTCTTCGGCGAACTGGTCGAGACGATGACCGCTGGCCCGACCGTCGTTCAGGTCCTGGAAGGCGAAGGCGCCATCCTGAAGAACCGCGAAGTCATGGGCGCGACCAACCCGGCCAATGCCGACGCCGGCACGATCCGCAAGGAATTCGCCCTGTCGATCGGCGAGAACTCGGTTCACGGTTCGGACGCTCCCGAGACCGCTGCCCAGGAAATCGCCTACTGGTTCTCGGGCATCGAGCTCGTCGGCTAATTCGCCAGACCTTTTGAAGTTTGGAAATGGCCGGGCTTGTCCCGGCCATTTTTGTATTCGGGCGGCGCCCCAAGCTCGCCGTCATCCCCGCGCGAGCGGGAGCCCATGCAGCCGGGATTTGACCGCTCGAAACGCGTTGGTTTCAGGCCGGCGTCTCCTCAGCTCAGGCCGATCATCACCGCCTTGCGAAACGCCTCGCGCTCGGTGAGGCGCGAATACCAGGCGGCGAGATGCGGCAGGTCCGGCCGCTCGATCGGCATCTCGAACCAGGCATAGGCGAAGCATCCGAGCGGAATGTCGCCCATTCCGAACGCCGCGCCGCTGAACCAGGGCTGCGTCGAAAGCGCCCGGTCGGCGATGGCGAAGACCGACGCGCATTTTTCCCGGCCGGAATGGATCGCCGTCATGTCGCGCTTGTCCGGCGGCGTGCGGATCAGGCCCCAGAACACGTCGCGGAACGGGGCGGCGAGGCTGGAAGTGGCGAAGTCCATCCAGCGATCGGCCCCGGCGCGCTCGGTCGGCGACTCGGGCGCCAGCGTGCCGGACGCGTAGCGGCTCGCCAGATAGCGCACGATGGCGTTCGATTCCCACAGCACGAAATCGCCGTCACGGATCGTCGGCACCAGGCCCGTCGGGTTCATGGCGCGATAGGCCGGATCGCCGGTCCCGCCAAAGCTGCCTCCGGCCGGGATCCACTCATAGGGGAGGCCGATCTCCTCGGCGCACCAGAGCACTTTCTTGACGTTCGTCGAATTGTTGCGGCCCCAGATCGTCAGCATCAGGCATTCCCTCTCTCTTTGGCCCAGCCCTGCAGAATGGCGGTCTCAGATCTCGTCCAGAAACTCGTCCAGAAACCGGCGCAGGCGCGCCTGCCGCAATGCGGCGAGCCTGGTTCCTTCTGCAGTCTGGAACCCGGCCGCGAGCTTGAAAAGCTTGTTCTCGAAATGGTCGATGGCAAAGCGCTTGTCGTCGAGCGGACGGAAAGCAGCCTCCGGATCCGCCGGATCGTAGAGCGCGCTGCCCATTCGCCCCGCGACATAGAAGCACCGTGCCACGCCGACCATGCCGATCGCGTCGAGCCGGTCAGCATCCTGCAGGATCCTTGCTTCCAGCGTCTCGGGCGCGATTCCTGCCGAGAAGCTGTGGGCCTCGATCGCATGTGCGACCTGCGCGATCCGTGCATTCTCCCAACCCAGACTGCGCAGCACGCCTTCCGCCTTGCGGGCGGCGAGGCGCGAGGCCTGGGCGCGCAATGGAGCGTTCTTCTCGACCGACACGCAGTCATGCAGCAGGGTCGCCGCGGCGACAATGTCGGCAGCGCCGCCTTCCTGGGCCAGGAGGGCGGTGGCATTGCTCCACACCCTCTGCAGATGCGCGATGTCGTGCGAACCGTCATCGCCAGACGTTGCGTGAGGCAGGAGGGCTTCGGCCAATGACTCATGCGGCGAGAACGCGCCGCTTGGGCCATTCAGGAGGGAAGGGCTCAATCGGGTGCGTTCCAGCGCTCTTCGGCGTCGTCGTCCGATTGGCGGGCCGAGACCCAGGAGACCGCACCCGCCGCCGTATGTTCCTTCTTCCAGAAGGGGGCGTGGGTCTTGAGGAAATCCATGACGAACTCGGCGGACTCAAACGCCGCGTGCCGATGCTTCGACGCCGTCACCACCAGGACGATGGTCTCGCCCGGCCGGACCTTGCCGTGCCGGTGCAAAATGGTGATGTCGGAGATCTCCCACCGGCCGGCCGCCTGCTCGGCGATCCGCCGGACCTCGTTTTCCGCCATGCCTGGATAATGCTCGAGCTCCAGGGCCTCGAGCCTTCCGTCCTCGTCGCGGCAGAGGCCGGTGAAGGTCACGACCGCGCCGATATCGCCACGCCCTGCCGTCACCCTCTCGATCTCCGACGTGATGTCGAGTGGTTCGGCAACGATGGCAACGCGGACATTGGCCATGGCGAGCCTAGCCTCCGGTCATGGGCGGGAAGAGCGCGACCTCGCGGACGCCCGAAAGCGATGCATCGTGATCGGCGTGGTCATGGTCAAGCGCGACGCGGATCGCCGCGGACTCGCCGAGCGCGAAATCATAGGCGTCGCCGCGCGTCCGGAGCCAGCCGAGCAGGTCCTGGACCGTCTCGACGTTGCGAGGCGGCTCCACCGTCTCCTCCGCCATGCCGATCCGTTCCCGGACCCAGGCGAAATAGACCAGCTTCACGTTTCTTCCTCCAGGATGTGGCTGAGCCCGGCCCGGAAATAATCATAGCCCGTATAGAGCGTGACGATTGCCGAGGCCCAGAGCAGGACAAGGCCGATCATCGTCGTATAGGCGAAATAGACGTTGCCGGCCGGTCCGGCCAGCAGGAAGGCGATCGCGACCATCTGCAGCGCGGTCTTCCATTTGGCCAGGCGCGATACCGGCACGCTGACGCGCAGCTCCGCCAGATATTCGCGCAGGCCCGAGACGAGGATCTCGCGCGACAAGATGATGAGGGCGGCCCAGAGCGACAGGCCGTCGATGGTGCGCTCGAACACCAGGGCCAGCAGGCAGGCCGATACCAGCAGCTTGTCCGCGATCGGATCGAGCATGCGACCGAGCGAGGACTGCTGCTTCCAGATCCGCGCCAGATAGCCGTCGAGATAATCGGTGATGCTGGCCAGGACGAACAGCGCGAGAGCGGTCCAGCGCCAGGTATCCTTGCCCCCGACGACGCAGAATACGACGAGGGGAACCGCCAGAATGCGGCCATAAGTCAGGATGTTCGGCAGCGAGAGCAGAAGTGCCCGCTGCGGCCGTCTGACGTCGAAGGTGCGAAGTTCGCTCATGTCTATCCTGAACCCTCTCCCTCATATTGCACCGGCGCCGGGCCCTGCCAAGGCATGGTCGACAAGTTTGGTGCGGACGCGATGCGGGGAGAGGCAATCGCGGGGAATCGCGTACATGATATCGTGTCGCGGGAAAATTGCGCCACTGCGGAACAATTCAAGAAGACTAGCCAAGGGTTGTGGCGCGGGTGGGACGGGAATCGAGCATGCGGGCCTGGGTCGATCATTTTTTCTCCGCCCTGCGCTGGTCGAGCGCCGGGGTCGCCGATCTGTTCCGGGGCGAGCGGGCAGCCCGCATGGAACTGGCGGCCGGCGTCGCCGGCCTGGCGTGGATCGTCGCGATCGGGCGCTCGCTGGCCGAGATCGGCGTCTATCTGGGGCTGGCCTTCGCCTCGCTCGCCGTCGAGGCCCTGAATACCGCGATCGAGGAAATCGTCGATCGCGTCTCGCCCGAACAATCGGAATTTGCCCGCCGCGCCAAGGATCTCGGCTCGGCCGCCGTGATGTTCATGCTGATCGGCACCGGGCTCTATCTCGTGCTGTTGACGGTGGCGTCCGCGATGGCCCGTTGAAGCGCCGGATCAGGCGGGTTGGCAGGACCGTGCCACCCCGCTATGTCTCCCGGCCAATGCTTCTCGATTTCAAGGCTTCATCATGACCGACACACTGCCCGACCGTCTTTCCAATGACCCGAAGAGCCCCTTCCATGACGAGGCGCTGCTCGAGCGCGGCATCGGCATCCGCTTCAACGGTACCGAGAAGAACAATGTCGAGGAATATTGCATCAGCGAGGGCTGGGTCCGCGTCGCCGCCGGCAAGGCGCGCGACCGTTTCGGCAACCCGCTGACGATCAAGCTCAAGGGCGTGGTCGAGGCCTATCTGCGCGGCGACCCGGCGGATGCCGAAGACGCCGGCTGAGCCGACGCCACGATAAGGGGCTAAGGCGTTTCGCCTTCGCCCTTCTCGTCGGCGGGCGCGCGTTCGACCAGTCCATGGCCGAGAGCTACCCGCTCGTCGAAGACGAAGCACTCGCCCTGCCAGAGGCTCTGCTCCGGCGGGATGGTTTCCAGATATTTGAGGATGCCGCCCTTGAGGTGGAACACCTCGGCGAAGCCCTGTGACAGCAGGTAGGAGCTCGCCTTCTCGCAGCGGATGCCGCCGGTGCAGAACATGGCGACCTTCCTGTTCTTCTCCGGGTCGAGCGTGCGGCTGACGAAATCCGGGAACTGCGAGAATTTCCGGGTTTCCGGATCGAGCGCGCGCTCGAAGGTCCCCATCTTCACTTCGAAGCGGTTGCGCGTGTCGACGACGATCACGTCGGGATCCGAGATCAGCGCGTTCCAGTCCTCTGCCGCGACATAGGTGCCGACCTGCTTGGTCGGATCGACCTGCGGCTGCGCCAGCGTGACGATTTCCTTTTTCAAGCGGACCTTGAGCCGCTTAAACGGCATGGCGCTCGCGCCCGAGAATTTCAGCTCGAGATTGTCGAGCCGGCCGCCGAACAGGGCGCCGGTGGTGATCTCGGCGATGACGGCGTCGATGCCGTCTTCCAGCCCGGCGATCGTGCCGTTGATTCCCTCCGGCGACAGCAACAGCGTGCCGCGAATTCCGTGAGTCGCACAGAGTTCGAGCAACGGCGCGCGCAGGGCCTCGAAGTCGGGAAGTGCTGCGAATTGATAGAGAGCGGCAACCTTGTGTGTCATGCGGCGAGCCAATAACACGATGTCGCAATCGACGAAAATGCAAGAATGACGCGGCCGGCCCCTAAACATAGGCTGGAATCGTTCCTACATGCCGACCGAGGGCCCGAGAAGGCTCGCTATCTTACAAAAGGGACGAGATATGTTTTTCGGCAAGCGCACACCGGCTTTTCTGGCGATGATTGGCATCGCCACGGCGATGAGCTTCGCTGTTGTGGACGTCGCGGACGCCCGCCGGGGCGGGAGCTTCGGTAGCCGTGGCACGCGCACCTTCCAGGCCCCCGCTGCCACGCAGACGGCGCCCAACGCCGCCCAGCCGGTGCAGCGTTCGATGACGCAGCCCGGGCAGGCGACCAACGCCGCGCGCCCCGCGCAGCAGGCATCGCGTCCCGGCTTCCTGGGCGGCTTTGGTGGCTCGATGCTGGGCGGCCTGATGATGGGCGGCCTCATCGGCATGCTGCTGGGCAATGGCTTGGGCGGCATGGCGGGTGCTTTCGGCTTCATCCTGCAGTTCGCGCTGCTGGCGATCGGCGCCATGTTCCTGTTCCGCTTCCTGGCCAATCGCAACCGGCCGGCGGGCGCCGCAGCCGGCGTCGCCGGTCCGGCTCCGCGGATGGCGGGCGGAATGCCCAATGTCGACGCCCCGTCGCGCGAAGCGCCGGCTGCCGCTCCGCGTAGCGGTCTGGGCGCCGGCCTCGGCGGCTTTGGCGGCCTGGGTGGCTTCGGTTCCGGCGCGAAGGCGCCTCCCCGCCCGGCCAATGCCATGAACGCCAATGACGAAGTCGGCATCACCGGCGGTGATCTCGATGATTTCCAGCAGCTTCTGGACGACGTGCAGGGCGCTTTCGGTCGCGAGGATTATGCGGCGCTGCGCCTGCGCACGACGCCGGAGATCATGTCCTACCTCTCCGAGGAACTGAGCCAGAACGCGACCAATGGCCAGCGCAACGACGTCACGGACGTCAAGCTGCTGCAGGGCGATCTGGCCGAGGCCTGGAGCGAGGATGGCACGGATTACGCCACCGTCGCCATGCGCTACGAGAGCCGCGATGTGATGCGCGACCGGGCGACCGGCGCGATCCTCTCCGGCAATGCCGACGAGGTGACCGAGACGACCGAACTCTGGACGTTCGCACGCCAGCCTGGCGGCGAGTGGAAGCTGTCTGCTATTCAGGAAGCCTGATCGGCCAAGGCTGAACCGAAGCGATACAGCGGGTCGGCATGTCTGCCGGCCCGCTATTTTTTCCGGCTGATTTTCGGGAGATCCAATGCGCTCCAGCCCCTCGCTCACCGCCATCGGCTTCGATGCTGATGACACGCTCTGGCAGAACGAGCAGTTCTACCGGTTGACGGAGCAGCGCTTCCTCGACCTGCTGGCCGAGCATGGCGACCGGGAAGATATCGCGCGCAGGCTGAACGAGGCCGAGCGGCGCAACCTCAAGCTCTATGGCTTCGGCATCAAGGGTTTCACCCTGTCCATGGTCGAGACGGCGATCGAGCTGACCGACGGCCGCATTCCGGCGACTGCGATCCGCGAAGTCCTCGCCGCCGGGCGCGACATGCTGGTCCATCCGGTCGAGACGCTGCCGCATGTGCGCGAGACCCTGGAGCAGCTTTCCAGCCAGTACCGCCTGATCCTGATCACCAAGGGCGATCTGTTCGACCAGGAGCGCAAGCTGGCGGCATCCGGCCTCGGCGACCTATTCCATGCCGTCGAGATCGTCAGCGACAAGAATGTGGCCACCTATCAGCGCATATTCACCCGCCATGCCGATGGTCCCGCCAACAGCATGATGGTCGGCAATTCGCTCAAGTCCGATATCGTTCCGGCGATCGAGGCCGGCAGCTGGGGCGTCTATGTGCCCCATGACCTGACCTGGTCCTTCGAACATGTCGATGCCCCCGTCGACGCCCCGCGCTTCCGCGAAGTGCCGCATCTGGGCGAGCTTCTGACGCTGCTCTCGCAGCTCGACTAGGGCATTCGGGCGGCGCTAAGGGATGCGTGGTGGCGGCGCGTCGTTTCGTTGAACGGCTTCCTTGGGGCGGGCAGCCCGGCCCCTCCCTGTCCTGCCCGGGCGCGTTTGCTTGGACCCTCAGGCGGAATCGACATTTCCCCTATTTCCGACCTCTGGGTTGAACCGCCGCATTGCCGACCTTCGCGGCCACGTCCGGGACGCGGCATGGAACATCCGGCCTTCTGGTGGGTTTTCTTCCTGCCCAGACGGGCGTCTTTCGTCTGCCGGAAGACTGGGAGGAGGCAATGGCTAGAGTTGTCGGGATCGACCATCTCGTGATTCGCGTCGGTAATTTCGAGCGATCGAAGGCATTCTATGACCGGCTCTTCACCTTTCTCGGTTTCGAGATTCTGGGCGAGTACGGCGATGCGATCGGCTGGACCAATGGCAAGACCCGGTTCTGGATCGGCGAGGCGGATGAAGAAGGCAAGAAGCATCCGCATCGCATCGGCAATATCGGCTTTCATCATTACGCTTTCGAATTGCGAAGCCGAAAGGATGTCGACGATCTCGAGGCCTTCCTGAAGCGGGAGAACGTGCCCATCGTCGATCCCGCTGCCGAGTATTACGACGATTATTATGCGGTGTTCTTCCTCGATCCGGACGGGCTGAAGCTCGAAGGCATGAAATATGGCGAACGCGGATCGGCCGGCGGCGCTGGATGAGATCCATTGCCAGATCAATCGAGCGGAGATCCGAGCATGAGCGAGTCAGCGCTGGTTCGCTTCCATGCCGGGTTGGCGCCCGACAGCCGGGGTCGGCGGATTCAGGAGATCCTCCGCTGGGACGATGATCAGTTGGAGCGGGTCCATGACTATATCCAATGGCTCTTTCCGCTGACCGAACGGAGCGCCTTCAATCCCGGTGCGCCGATCCTCACCGCGACGGATATCGCGGCCTTCCGGCAGCGACCCGACCTGCAGGCGTCCCTGCACAACGCCTTCCTGCGCCTGCTCGCGTTTTACGGCTTCGCCGAGACCGCCGAGGCGGGGCGCATCCGCATCGTCGTGACACCGGAATTCCCACGGCGCTCGCAAGACTGGGCAAGGCCCGGCAATCACAATCTGCTGCGAATCAGCCGCATCCTCCGCGCCATGACCAAACTGGGGCTGGCGCCGGAGGCGCGAGCTTTTCTTGGGACTTTGGAAACGCTGAATGCGGAAGACCCGGAAAGGTTTGGCGCCGTGACGTTGCGCTACTGGCGGGAGGCGGTCTCGACGGGCTGAGCAGACCGCCGCCGGCTAGCCGGGCCGATCGCCGTTGTCGTGGAAGAAATCATAGATCGCGCGCGCCATCTGTTCCGAAATGCCAGGAACCCCGAGCAGATCCGGCACGCTCGCCCGGCCCACGGCCTTGGCCGTGCCGAAATGGGCGAGAAGGGCGCGCTTGCGGGTCGGACCGATGCCGTCGATCTCGTCCAGCGGGCTCTTGGTGAGCGCGACCTTGCGCTTGGCGCGATGCGTGCCGATGGCGAAGCGGTGGGCTTCGTCGCGCAGCCGCTGGACGAAATAGAGCACCGGGTCGCGCGGCTGCAGCATGAAGGCCTCGCGGCCGGGCACGAAGAATTTTTCGCGGCCTGCGTCGCGGTCCGGCCCTTTGGCGATGCCGATCAACGGCACCTGGTCGGTCAGCCCCAGTTCGTCGATGATCGCCTTCGCCGCCGACAACTGGCCCTGTCCGCCGTCGATGAACACAAGATCGGGCCAAGGGCCGAACCCGTCCTCGTCGCGTGGCGCCGCCTCGCGCGAGCCGGCTTCCTTGACGAGGCGGGAGAAGCGCCGGGTCAGGACCTCGCGCATCATGCCGAAATCGTCGCCCGGCGTGATGTCTTCCGAGCGGATGTTGAACTTGCGGTACTGGTTCTTCACGAAGCCGTTCGGGCCGGCGACGATCATGCCGCCGACCGCATTGGTGCCCATGATGTGGCTGTTGTCGTAGACCTCGATCCGGCGCGGCGGGCTTTCGAGGCCGAACGCGGCGGCGACGCCCTCCAGCAACCGGGCCTGGCTCGACGTTTCCGCCAGATTGCGGCCGAGTGCCTCCCGCGCATTCAGCAGCGCATGGTCGACCAGATCCTTCTTCTCGCCGCGTTTCGGGACCGCGATCTCGACCTTGTGCCCTGCATGCTCGGACAGCGCTGCGGCGATCAGATCCATTTCCTCGACCTCATGGCTGAGGAGGATGAGCGAGGGCACGGGCTTGTCTTCGTAGAACTGAGCCAGGAACGCGCCGAGGATCTCGGCTGCGTCGAGGCTCTTGTCGGCGCGGGGATAGAAGGCGTGGTTGCCCCAGTTCTGGCCGGTGCGGAAGAAGAACACCTGGACGCAGTTCTGGCCACCCTCCTGATGTACCGCCAGCACGTCGGCCTCGTCGACCGATTGCGGGTTGATGCCCTGATGCGACTGGACATGCGACAGCGCGGCAATGCGGTCGCGATAGATGGCGGCGCGTTCGAAATCGAGATCGGCGCTGGCCGCTTCCATCGCGCGGGCGAGGTCGGTCTTGATCGCAGACGACTTGCCGGTCAGGAACCCCTTGGCCTCGCGCACAAGCTCGGCATAGTCGTCGAGCGCGATCTCGCCGGTGCAGGGCGCGGAGCAGCGCTTGATCTGGAACAGCAGGCAGGGCCGCGTCCGGCTTTCATAGACCGAATCCGTGCAAGTGCGGATCAGGAATGCCCGCTGCATGGCGTTCATCGTCGTGCCGACGGCGCCGGCCGAGGCGAAGGGGCCATAATATTCGCCGCCCCGGCTGCGCGCGCCGCGATGCTTCACCAGCTGCGGCGCTTCGTGGTCGGTGATCAGGATATAGGGAAACGACTTGTCGTCGCGCAGCAGCACATTGTAGCGCGGGCGCAGGCGCTTGATCAGGTTCGCTTCCAGCAGCAGCGCTTCCGTCTCGGTCCGCGTCGTGACGAACTCCATCGTCGCGGTCTGCTGGATCATGCGGATGATCCGGTTCGACTGCATGCCGATGCGGGTGTAGCTGGTGACGCGCTTCTTGAGGTTGCGTGCCTTGCCGACATAGAGAACGTTGCCGCTCTGGTCGAACATCCGGTAGACGCCCGGCGCATTGGGCAGGCGCGTGACGAAATCGGCGATTACCGACGCGCCCTGGCCGCGCGACAGGAATTCGCCGCCCGCCTCGAAGGCGGTCTCGGCCGACGCCGCATCTTCCGGCGTGGAAACCACGGGCTCGGCGGTGTCGCCGGCCATCTCGGGCTTGTCGATGTCGTTGGGGGGCAGCGTGTTCACTCGTTGATGCCTACGATATCAGGCGTTTCCCATGCAAGATGCTGCCCGCCATCGAGCGCGATCATCTGGCCGGTGATGGAACGTGTTTCGTACAGATATCGTATCGTGCGACCGAATTCGCAAAGTTCCGGGCCGTGGCGCAACAGCACGGCCTCGGCCTGCTTGCGAAATTCGGCCGGGTCCTGGCGCGGCGAGGGCAGGGTGGGCCCCGGCCCGATGGCATTGACGCGGATGCGCGGGGCCAGGGCCTGGGCCAGCGTCCGGGTGGCGGTCAGCAGGCCGGATTTCGACAGCTGATAGGAAACGAAGTGTGGCGTCGTCTTCCAGGCGCGCTGGTCGATCATGTTGACGACCAGCCCGTCGCGGTCGGCGGGAAGCTGCGCGGCGAAGGCGTCGGCAAGCAAGACCGGAGCGGCCAGGTTGACCGCCATCTGGCGCTGGAACCGCTCCGGTTCGAGCGAACCAATGCCGTCAGCCTCGAAAATCGAGGCATTGTTGACGAGCAGCGTCAACGGTCCGAGCGCTGCGGCCGCCTCGGCCGGCAGGGCGCGCGCGGCATCGAGGTCGGCGAGGTCGGCGGTGACCACCGCGGCGCGGCCGCCCCGTTGGCGGATATCTTCGGCCAGCGCCTCGGCCACGTCGACCGAGCTTCGGCAATGGATGGCGACGGCGAAGCCGTTTTTCGCGAGGTCCTCGACGATGGCGCGCCCGATGCGCCGCGCGCCGCCGGTGACCAGCGCGATGCCCTTTTCATCCGTCATTCTGCCTGCCGATCGTGCGAATCCATGGGACTGCGAAGATAGGGTGGCGGGGCCATTTCGGTAAGCCTTCATTAGGCTTGGTTAAATGTGGTCAACACCTGCGTCGACACCATGACGGAGAGGTTAACGCGAAAAAGTTCCATTCGCTAAAATTGTCGTTAAATCAGGTGGTTAACTCCGGTTTGCGTGATTTTGGCAACGCGGGTCGAATGCCCCGAACATGCCGCAATTCCTGTCATGTTCTGCCGCAATGACAGGGTTAATTCGGACCATCGGATCGGGGGCGGAAAGTTGCTCCCGGATCAAGCTTTGTAAGTTCAGTTTAGTAAGCATGGAGACTAAGATGCTGCGTATCCGCACCCTCTCCCTCGGCGCTCTGGCGCTCGCTCTCTCGGCAGCTCCGGTTCTGGCTGCGGATCTCACCTACGAGCCGGCCCCGGCTCCGATGGCTCCGGCCGCGCAGGCATTCAGCTGGACGGGCCCGTATGTCGGCGCCCTGGTTGGCTATGGCTGGTCGTCCACGGACGCCAACGCATTCAACAGCTTCGGCAGCGTCAATGGCGACGGCTTCAAGGGCGGCCTCTATGCCGGCTACAATTTCGACCTCGGCAACCAGTGGGTTGTCGGTGCTGAAATCGACGCCAATCTCGATGACGTCAGCGGCTACAATGCCCGCGGTGGCGTTCGTCAGAAGTGGGACGGCACGGCCCGCGCCCGCGTCGGTTACGCCTTCGACCGCTACCTCGCTTACGGCACCGGTGGTGCAGCGATCTCGGGCGCCAAGGCTTCGGTCAACGGCCTCGGCTCGGACGACCAGACCCACATGGGCTGGACCGTCGGCGCCGGCGTCGAAGCCCAGGTCTGGAACAACGTCACCGCTCGCGTCGAATACCAGTACGCTTCCTTCGGCAAGGAACACTACGACATCGGCGGCCCGGGCGGCACCGACATCGACTTCAACACCAACACGATCCGTGCTGGCGTTGGCGTGAAGTTCTAAGATCGGTTCCTTCGAACCCGATCAAGACGCCGGCGGGGCAACCCGCCGGCGTTTTTTGTTCTGGCGCGGTCTTCCGGCGTTCTGGTTGGCTCGCTTGCCCAAACAAGAAAGAGCCCCGGCGATGCCGGGGCTCTTTCGTCTGTCGGATTGTCCGGGCCGATCAGGCGCGGGCATATTCCGTGCCGGCGAACAGAGCCGCCTGCAGCGCGTGCCAGCTTTCCTCGTCCGGCGCGCAGAGCAGGCCGCCTTCGCGGTGGGTCGGCAGATAGGCGCTGCCATCGAAGCGGGCGGAATAGCCGCCGGCCTCCCGATGGATCAGCCAGCCCGCGACGTGATCCCAGACCGTCAGCTTGGCATAGAGACCGAAATGGCTGTGGCCGCCGGCCAGCATCCGGTACTCGTGCGCGGCGCAGCGATAGCCGGCGGCCGAGCGTGTCGCCGCCAGATTGGCGCAGACCTGCGAGCGCAGCGGTTCCGGCAGCAGTGACCAGGAGGCCGTGCCGGACATCTGGTGGACCGGCTTCGCCGTAGCGACCTGGAGGTCGTTGCGCTCACCACTGGCATTCTCCGTCCAGGCGCCTTCGCCGCGAATGGCCGTGGTCCAGTCGCCGCCGATCGGGTCCAGGATGACGCCGCCGACGGCCTCGCCGCGAACCACGACGCCGGCCATGACGCCGAACAGGGTCAGCCCCGAGGCGAAATTCTTGGTGCCGTCGACGGGGTCGACGACAAAGGCGAGTTCGGCGCCATCGAGCCGGTCGAGCAGCGTCTCATCCGCCGACACCGCCTCTTCGCCGATGACCACGGCACCGGGAAACGCCTTGTTCAACGCGGCGGTGATCATCCGCTCCGCCGCTTCGTCGGCGTCGGTCACAAGGTCCTCGGCCGACGTCTTCTGGCGGATCGCCCCGGCGCTCAGATGCCGGAAGCGCGGCAGGATCTCGGCTTCCGCGGCGTCGTGCAGGATCCGGGCGACCGTCTGGGCATCGCCCACTGAAAAGCTCATGGAATTCTCCGGGGGATCAGGATGGGAAGCGCGTCAGCTCGAAGCTTGGGACGCGGACGGCGAAGTCGTCGAGGAAGGCGACCAGCCGGGGATGGGTGGCGCGCCACGCGCCTTCGAAGCGAAGGTCGAGATAGCCCAGCGCACAGGCGAGCGCGATCGAACCGACATGGACCGCTCCATCGAAGGCATGCGCCTCGGCGGCGGCGAGGCCACGAGCGACCTTGCCTTGCTGATGTGTCGTCCATTTGACGCTCTGCTGCGCCGGGTCGCGCCAGCGGCTCTCATAGACCTGCAGCAGCGCGGCGTCGGCGATGCCGTCGGCCAGCGCCTGCGCCGCCAGAACCGGATAGCGCGTCGCGGCATCGGCCGGGATGATCTTTCCGCCGCCGGCCAGGTGATCGAGATATTCGACGATGACGCGGGAATCGTAGAGCACCGTGCCGTCTTCGAGGATCAGCGCCGGAATCTTGCCGAGCGGGTTCTGCTGTCGCAGCACCTCGTCGGGATCCGTCGTGTCGGCGGTGACGATGTCGATCCGGTCCATCAGTCCGAGGTGATGGGCGGCGATCTTGACCTTGCGCCCGAACGGGGAGGCGGGCGAACTGCGCAGCACGAGCAAAGCAGGGGTCCTTGTCGGATTGGGAAACGGAGGCCTCAGGCTTAGCGGACCGGGGGCATGACGAGACGGTTGTTGCGGCAGGCCTTGCGGTCCACCTCGGCGCAATCGCGGAAGCGGAGATCCTTCGTCAGGCAGACGCGCACTTCCTTCAGCCGGCGCGAATCGCAGCTGACGGCGATGCCGCTGGCCCTGAGGCCGGGATTGGTGGCGATGAAGGCGGCCTCGACATCGCGGGGCGAGACCGTCAGATAATCCGGCAGGTCGACGAACTGGCGCGGGATCCGGATGGCATCATGCGCCTGCCGGGTCAGCTCGAAATAGTCCGAAGGCTCCAGGCCGGAGCAGGAGCCGTGCGTGCGCCATTCATGCCGCACGAGAGACGGGCTCGGCATCACGTCCAGCATGCTGTCGACGAGGCGGCGCGGCAGGCCGCTGCGCGGGCCGGCATCGCAATCGCGTGGCGAGCCGCGCTCATATTGCGGCCAGAGGCCGTGCACGACAAAGGCGAAGGGGCGGGGGCCGCCGCATTGGATGCGGTCGGAGCGGCCCCGGTCCTGGCAATAGGTCGGGGACCAGGACAGCGAGAGGACGTAGAAATCGAAATCGCCCGGCGTGTCGGCGGAGGCCGGCACGCCCGTTGTCATCCAGGCGGACAAGGCGAGAAGAGCCGCAAACAGGCCACGGACGGCCCGCGAGCGTGGCACGCTCAGTACCGGCCGGGACGAACCGTGCGGCACCAGCCGTCATGGACGCGCCACGGATCCTGGCCCGCCACGCAGAAATCGACATACCAGCCGATCGAGGCGAAGCCCATGCGCTCCTCGATCAGGTAGTAGACGGCGGTCGGGCGGACATTGTCGGCGATATAGACGTCGGCCTTGCAGAAGCGGCGGTCGATCAGGCCCGGATCGCCCGGCCGGAACTGCGTCTCGGTGATCGATGCAACTTCTCGGAAGGCCAGGTTGTTGCCCCAGGTATGGGTATTGGCCCAGTGATAGCGCTCGGCGATGTTGGACATCACCTTCGGCGAGTCGCAGGGCGGCACGGTGCCGCGATCCCAGCCGCGCCGGACCTCCTGGGTGTAGCCGCCATCATAGTCGGCCGCGAGGGCGGCGCTGGAGCCGGCAAGGGCGGCGACAAAGACGAGGGCAGCTGCGAGGCGACGGATCATGATTGCGATTCCCCAGAGGACGCTTTGCAGGACGATGCGTCACCGCCGCCATTATGGTCAAGCATTGAGGGGCCCAGATCGGGCAGGGTGGTGAACAGAGAGTCGCCGTGTGGAGTGCTGGCAACAACCCCCGATTAAGCCGATATGGGGCGCAACAAGGAATGGAGCACGGATATGGGCCTTCTGGTCGACGGAGTTTGGCAGGATCAATGGTACGACACCCGCAACACGGGCGGTCGCTTCCAGCGTAGCGCCGCGGGCTTTCGCAACTGGGTGACGGCGGATGGCCGTCCGGGCCCGACGGGTCGGGGCGGCTTCAAGGCCGAGGCCGGCCGCTACCATCTTTACATCGCCCGGGCCTGTCCCTGGGCGCACCGCGTCATGATCTTCCGCGCCCTGAAGGGCCTCGAGACGATGATCGACTATTCCGTCGTCCATTGGCTGATGGCCGAGAATGGCTGGACCTTTGCCCCGGGCGAGGGCGTCACCGAAGACAAGATCAACGGCTTCGCGTTCCTGCATCAGGTCTACACCAAGGCGGATCCCGACTATTCGGGCCGCGTCACCGTGCCGGTGCTCTGGGACAAGCAGACCGGCACGATTGTCAGCAACGAATCCTCCGAAATCATCCGGATGATGAACTCGGCCTTCGATGGCATCGGCGCCCGGACGGGCGACTATTATCCCGAGGCGCTACGGCCCGAGATCGACGCGCTCAACGCCCGCATCTACGACACCGTCAACAACGGCGTCTACAAGGCCGGCTTCGCCACCAGCCAGTCGGCCTATGAGGAGGCGATCCACCCGCTCTTCGCCAGCCTCGACTGGCTGGAGGGACTGCTGTCCCAGCAGCGATATCTGGCCGGCGACCGGCTGACCGAGGCGGACTGGCGGCTGTTCACGACGCTGCTGCGCTTCGACCCCGTCTATGTCGGCCACTTCAAGTGCAACCTGCGCCGGCTGGTCGATTATCCCGCGCTCTGGTCCTACACGCGCGAGCTCTACCAGATGGACGGCATCCGCGAGACGGTCGATTTCGACCACATCAAGCGGCATTATTACGAGAGCCACAAGACGATCAACCCGACCGGCATCGTGCCGCTCGGCCCGATCCTGGACTTCGATGAAAGACCGGATCGCGCCTTCGCGGCGTGATCCGCTAGGTCTCGCCGCGGATCCACCAGACGCGGCGGCCTGCCTTGTCGGTCTCGCCCAGAATCGGGGCGAGGCCGGTCAGCAGAGTGTCGAGCGTGCGGTCCAGCTGCCAGGGCGGATTGCAGATGACGATGCCCGTGCCGTTGAACGTGTCGGGCGTCGTCCGCTCGCGCACCCAGAGTTCGGCGCCCAGGATCTTGGTGATTCCGCTCTCGGCCAGCCGCTTGTGAAAATTCGACACCGCGCCGATATCCTTGATCGGATACCACAGCGCATAGATGCCGGTCGGCCAGCGCTGATAGGCCTTCTCGAAGCGCTCGAACATCGTCTTGAATTCGTCGGGCTGCTCGAAGGGCGGGTCGATCAGCACGAGGCCGCGCCGCTCCTTGGGCGGCACGAAGGAACCGAGCGCCAGCCAGCCGTCCAACTCGATCGCCTTGACCTGAATGTCCCCCGCGAACCGCGCCGCCAGCGTCGCATGGTCGGTGGGATGCATCTCGACCGCGGTCAGCCGGTCAGTATCGCGCAGCAGGTGCCGCACGAGCCAGGGCGAACCCGGATAGTGCTTCAGCTTGCCGTCGGGGTTGGCGGCGGCGATCGTCGCCAGATAGGGCGCCAGCGCCTCGGCGAGCCGGCGCGACAGGTCGATCGCCGGCTTGCCATCGCCGCGAAGCAGCTTGCCGATGCCGCCCTGCCATTCGCCGGTCTTGCCGGCCTCGGTCGCCGTCAGGTCATAGAGACCGATGCCGGCATGGGTATCGATCACCCGGAACGGCTTGTCCTTGGCCTTGAGGTGTTCGAGGAGCAGCGCGAGAATGGCGTGCTTGACGACATCGGCGAAATTTCCGGCGTGATAGGCGTGGCGATAGTTCATGGCCCCGTGTTGGCATTGGCCGGGCGGCGGTGCAAGGGCCATGCACGTGCTTCGCCGACTTATCGGCCTTGGCGCCGACGGCGACCGCGGCACAGTTGCAACTTTACCTCGACGGGAAGTTCGTGTTTGTGACGAGACAGGAAATCAGCAAGCGGCCCTGACGGTTGCCAGGAGACTTGCTCCCTCGCTCGCGCAGGTTTGTCCCGGTCCTGTCCCCCCTATCCGGCTCGGATTCCGATGATCCCATGGTTCTCGATTTTCTGACGCTTTCGATCGTCATTCTGCTCAACGCAATCACGATGGCGATCGTCTGGGGCCTGATCTGGTGGTCCCATCGGGCGTTCGGCGCAGCCCGGATATGGATGGCCGCGTGCCTGACCTCCGCCGTGGGCGGGCTGGTGCTGTCGCTGGAGGCCATCGCGCCGGTGACGACCAATGTGATTGGAAACGGCTTCGTCTTCTTCGGCTTCTGCCTGTTCTGGGTCGGGGTGCGACAGATCTACGGCGACCGGCTGCCCTGGCTCGAAAGCATCGCGATCACGGTCGTCTCCCTCGCTATCCTGATCGCCTTCTCGACGGTGTATCCGAGCGGTCCGGCCCGCAATGCTGTCTACGCCATCGGCCAGTCGGTGCCGCTGGCCTTCGCCATCTACGATCTGACGCGACCGGATCGAAGGTCGCCGGGCAGCCTGCTGGCCGCCGCCGCGATGCTGATTGCGATCCTCGTGCATGCGGTCGAGACCGGGGCCAACTTCATGCACAGCGCCGGTGCGATGACGCAGTTCCACTACGATGTCATCGAAACCATGGTGATCCTGCTGGTGATCTTCAGCGGTGTTGTGTGGAATTTCGGCATGATCGTCATGGCGATAGACCACCTGCGGGCGGAACTGACCGTCCTGACCTATCGCGATGAGCTGACCGGCATCGGCAATCGCCGTCTGTTGCTCGAACGTCTCGCCGCCGAGCAGGCCCAGCGCAAGCGGAAGCCGCTCGCTTTGCTGATGTTCGACCTGGATAATTTCAAGGCGATCAATGATGACCATGGCCATGCCGCCGGCGACGCGTGCCTGCGTCGCGTCGCCGAGCTGGCCAGTGCCCATCTTCGGCCCGGCGATCTTCTGACGCGGCTGGGGGGTGACGAGTTCTGCGCTCTGCTTCCGGGTACGGATGTCAAGGAGGCCGCCGGGATTGCTGCCAGACTGGTGGCCGCGTGCCGGGAAATGAACGTGGATTGGGCCAGCGGGACGATCTCGCTGAGCCTCAGCATCGGCGTTGCGGAAGCAAGCCCGGCCAATCCTCAGTCCGGCGTCGACCTGATGGAAGCGGCGGATCAGGCGCTTTACACCGTCAAGCGGCAAGGGCGCGATGGCTACGCGGTCGCCGCCCGCTTGCATCCTCGCAAGCAGGCGGAATTGTCGTCCGCGTCGACGGGGATCAATGGCGCCCCCGCGCTCGACGCACTCTAGGGGCCAGCCCAACCCGTTGTAGCGGTCCGCAAGCCCGTCAGGCCGCCAGCAGCCGCTGGATCTCGTCCACGGGTGTCGAGGTCAGGGTCTTCGGCACTTCGCCGTGAATGCGATCATTGACCTGCTTGTGGAAGCTCTGGCGAAGCATGCCGAGCGTTTTCGGCGGTGCGACGATCACCAGTTCCGTAAATCCGTTGGCGAGCGCGGCGCGATAAAGCGCTTCCGCGATGATGGCCGCGAATTTCTCTTCCTCCAGCGTATGCCAGTCCGTCTGCTCGACGGAACTGCGCGCCGAGCCGACGCTCTGCATGACGCGGCCGGGTCGATCCGTTCCCTGCTCGCGGGTCGACGGGTTGTCTGCGCTGTCGAGGATATGCTCGACCACCAGATCGAGCGCCTGCGGTGTGCCGCGATTGCGCAGGAAGAGTGCCTTGCGACCGTCGCCGACGAGGATGAGGGCGTTATGGTGGATGAGAAAATCGGGCATAGGCTACCTTCCTGCAGATCGATACGGACAAAAACGGCCTTCCGGACACGACAGGCGTCGCCCCGAACATGACGGGCGTCCCTACGCCAACGCGCCATGCGTCGTTGCGTTGCCATACTATGCCCTCGCGCGGGACCCGCAGACATGGCAAAGCGAGTCATCGCGATCAGCTTTGCGTGTTCGCGCCCGATCGGGCCTTCCCCATTCCGAGCTCCGGGCTCCGGGCTCCGGGCTGGGGAGTGTCTTTCACGGCCGACGGATACCGACATCGCGGAGCCGGACTCAGGCGGATCCGGATTCGTTTGCCCACGTCGCGGCGTAGCCGGCGATCATCTCGCCATAGGCGTCGTCCGGCGGCAGCGCCGCGAAGCTGCGCACGGCCGGCGTCGTCGCCCAGGGCAGCTTTTCGCTGGTCCACGTTTCCATATAGGGGACAAACCAGCTGGGATCGTCGAGCAGGGTGGGCCGTAGGTTGACGAAGAAGTCGATTCCATCCGGCCGTGTGAACATCCACGTCAAGCAATGCCCGCAGAAATAGTGCTTCGTCGCACCATGCAGGCCACCCAGGACCGGCTCTCCCCGGGTCACTTCGAAGGACTCGCTGGGGATGGCTGCGGAAAGCGAATAAGCGCTCGAGGACATCTTCTGGCAGCCGGTGCAATGGCAGGCCATGGTCAGGAGCGGTCGCGCCGTAATTCGCAGCCGCACGGCGCCGCAGCGGCATCCGCCCTCGTGGATGAAGGCGTGGCGCGAACCTGGGCTCATGGTCATCTCCTTCCGTCGGAGTCATGAGAGGCGATGGGACCACGACCGTCAAGCGCGTGACAACCTGCTTCGGCGTAGAGACATCCTGGCCATCGCGGTCGCGCCCGTCGGTTCGTGCCATGGCCATTGCTGCGCTTCTGTCGTCGTGGACGGCTGCTGCTATGATCGGCCGCGTTGATCGCTTGCGGGAGAAGGCGTGTGGATGAATTCGAGCCGTTCTATCGCCTTGCCGTGTCTGCGGCGATCGGCGTAACCGTCGGCATCGAGCGCCATTGGCGCGAGCGGGAGGCGGCGCCGGGCCAGCGAACGGCAGGAATCCGCACCTTCGCGCTGATTGGCATGCTGGGTGGCGCTGCCGGTCTGATCGAGGCGGCGCTTCCGACCGGCGGCACGCCCGGCCTGGTGGTCGCCGCGGTTTTCCTGGCCTTTGCCGGCATCTTCGCCTTCTACAAATGGCGGGAGGCGCGCGCGGAGATCAACTTCAGCGTGACCACGGTCGTCGCCGCGATGGTCACCTATCTGTTCGGGGTGCTGGCGGTGCTCGGAGACCTCCGTCTGGCCGCTGCCGGCGCCGTCGTGCTTACCGCGATCCTGGCCAGTCGCGAGGCGCTGCATCGATTCATCGAACGCATGAGCTGGGTCGAGCTTCGGTCCGCGATCATCCTGCTGGCGATGAGCTTCGTCATCCTGCCCCTGCTGCCGGAAGCGCCATTCGGTCCTTTCGGCGGGATCTCCTTGCGGGCTGTCTGGTCCCTCGCCATCCTGCTCGCCGCGATATCCTATGCTGGCTATATCGCCGTTCGCGTCCTCGGCTCCGGGCGTGGGGAACTCGCGGCGGGAGCGGCGGCCGGGCTTGTCTCGTCAACCGCCTTGACGCTCGGCAATGCGCGGCAGGCAGCCAGCGGAGGGGATGCGCAGCGGCTGGCAGCCGGCGCGGCGGTTGCTGCCGGCGTTTCCTATGTTCGGACGGCCATACTCGCCTTCGCTCTCATGCCCGCGCTTGCCTCGCTGCTGCTGCCGCCGCTTGCCATCGGCGCACTGGCCATGGCCGTGGGAGCCGCTTGGCTCGTGCGGGGATCCATCGTGGCGCAGCAGGATATGGACCCCATCGGCAACCCCTTCGAAATCGCCGGCGTTCTGAAGGTCGCGCTGTTCCTCGCCGTGGTTGGCTTTGCCGTTCGAGCGGCGTCTTCCGTGTTCGGCTCGGCCGGCATCGTCGCCGCGTCCGCACTGGCCGGAATCGCCGACGTGGATGCCGCGACTGTCACGGTCACCGGGCTTGGGTCGCTGGATCCTGTCCTCGGTGCGACGGCCATCGCCGCGGCGGTCGCGGCCAACACGGTCGCCAAGGCCATCTACGCGCTGGTCATCGGCGGCGGGCGGTTTGCGCGCCTGTTCGGCGCGATCTCCGCCGCCGCCCTGCTGCTCGGGGCAGTCGCTTTCTGGCTCGCCAGTGCGCTTTATGGGTGAAACCGGCCGCTATCCGCCGAAATGCGGGCTGACGAGCATGCCGGCGAGATCGGCAGGCACGTCGCCCTGCATCACCAGCCGTTCGTTTTCAACGGAGGCGAGGCCGGAGGCGACGAAGGCAAGCGCCAGCGGGTAGAGCTGGTGTTCGGCCGTCAGCACCCGCTTCGACAGGGTGTCCGGCGTATCGTCAAGCGCGATCGGCACGGCCGCCTGGCCGATGATCGGGCCGGAATCCATCTGCGCACGGACGAAATGCACGGTGCAGCCATGCAGCCGCATGCCGGCTTCGATCGCCCGCTCATGCGTGTGAAGGCCTGGGAACAGCGGCAGAAGCGACGGGTGGATGTTGATCATCCGGTCGCGCCAGCCTTCCACGAAGCCATCCGTCAGCAGCCGCATGAAGCCGGCGAGACAGACGAGGTCGATGGCGTCGGCGCGCAGGCGGGCATCCATGGCCGCGTCGAACTCGGCGCGGCTGCCATAGGCCTTGTGATCGATGACAGCCGTGGCGATGCCGGCCTCGGCGGCGCGGGCGAGCCCGCCCGCATCGGCGCGGTTGGAAAGCACCAGGACGATTTCAGCCGGAAAGTCAGGATCGGCCGCTGCCTCGATCAGCGCGGTCATGTTCGAGCCGCGGCCCGAGATCAGGATCGCGACGCGCTTCCTGGCCATCGTCAAAGCGCCAGCGCGCCGGAGAACTCGACGCCTTCACCGGTTCGCGGCACCAGAGTGCCCAGCCGCATCACGCTCTCGCCTTCGGCAGCGAGCGCCGCGGTGACGGCTTCCACCGCTTCGGGGCTGACGACCACGATCATGCCGACGCCGCAATTGAACGTGCGCAGCATCTCGGGCTCGGTCACGCCACCGGTCCGCGACAGCCAGCCGAAGACGGGCGGCACGGTGACGGCGTCGAGATCGACCGAGGCGGCCAGCGCATCGGGCAGCACGCGCGGAATGTTGTCGACGAAGCCGCCGCCGGTGATATGCGCCATCGCCTTGATCGCGCCGGTGGCGCGAATGGCGGCGAGCAGCGGCTTCACATAGATGCGCGTCGGCTCCAGCAGCGCGCGGCCGAGCGAAAGCTCCGGCGCGAACGGGGCCGGGGCATCGAAGCCGAGGCCGGAGAGCTCGACGATCTTGCGAACCAGGGAGAAGCCGTTCGAATGCACGCCGGAGGAGGCGAGGCCCAGGAGCACGTCGCCCTCGGCGATATCGGGACGCGGCAGCAGGCCGGTGCGTTCGACGGCGCCGACCGCGAAGCCGGCCAGGTCATAATCGCCTGCCTTGTAGAGGCCGGGCATTTCGGCCGTCTCGCCACCGATCAGCGCGGCCCCGGCGATCCGGCAACCCTCCGCGATACCGGCGACGACGGTCGCGGCCTCGGCGGGATCCAGCTTGCCGGTGGCGAAATAGTCGAGGAAGAACAGCGGTTCGGCGCCCTGGACGATCAGGTCGTTGACGCACATGGCAACGAGGTCGATGCCGACCGTGTCGTGAATGCCGGTGTCGATCGCGACCTTCAGCTTGGTGCCGACGCCATCATTGGCGGCGACGAGCAGCGGATCGGCATAGCCGGCCGCCTTCGGATCGAAGACGCCGCCAAAACCGCCGATATCGGCATCCGCGCCGGGACGGCGGGTGGCCTTGACCAGCGGCTTGATCATATCGACCAGACGGTTGCCGGCGTCGATATCGACGCCTGCGTCGGCGTAGCTGAGGGCGTTTTTGGCGCCGGTCTTTTCGGTCATCGAAGGATCCCGGTTGCTTTCGGCAGGGAGGACCACATCCGCGCCGTCGCCGTCAACCCGGAATCACCGAATGCTCGCAATTGCGGCGTTTTGAGCGGAGTTTTGACGTTGGGAGCGAGCGGCAGGGCAGCGGAGGCGGCGCAACCGGCGCGGACCCGTTCGGCGCGCGTGTCGCGGGATATACCTGACTATTCGTCGGCTGCGGGCGGCTCGCCTTGACCATCTTGCCATGCACGCTCTATCTGGAGCGCTACGGGCCGGATGGATTGCCGGCCGACGGATGAAAACGAGAGGGCGCCGGCGCCGTGAATCTGCAACGTCAGATCGGATTTTGGCTGGGCGCGCTCCTGGTCTTTGTAGTTTTCCTCGTTGTCTTCAGCAGCGTCCTGCTACCGTTCCTGGTTGGCATGGCGGTGGCCTATGGCCTCGATCCGATCGCCGATTGGCTGGAGCGGCGCGGGCTCAGCCGCCTGGCCGCCTCCCTGGTCATCCTGGTCGGCTTCATCGTGCTGCTGGTGCTGATGGTGGTCCTCATCGTCCCGCTTCTGGTCAATCAGCTTGCCGGGTTTATCGACAAGATCCCGACCTACGCGCAGCAATTGCAGGCGCTGATGCAGGCCTTCCTGCAGACCCGCTTCGGGCAGATGCTGCAGGTCGATTCCGGCCAGCTGTCGAGCTCCATGGGCACGCTGATGAGCGAAGGGGCCGGTTGGCTTTCTGCGCTGCTGAAGTCGCTCTGGAGTGGTGGTTCGGCGCTGGTTGACCTTGCGGCGCTGTTCGTCGTGACGCCGGTCGTCGCCTTCTACATGCTGATCGACTGGGACAGGATGGTGGCGCGGATCGATAGCTGGGTGCCGCGCGACAATGTCGAGACGGTGCGCATGATCGCCCGGGACATCGATCATGCGATTGCCGGATTCGTGCGCGGACAGGGCCTCGTCTGCATCCTGCTCGGTTGTATCTACGCATTCGGACTGATGCTGGTCGGGCTGAACTTCGGCCTGCTGATTGGCATCGGCGCCGGTATCCTGTCCTTCATCCCCTATGTCGGCACGACGGTCGGCTTCGTCGTCGGCGTCAGCGTGGCGCTGGTGCAGTTCTGGCCGGACTGGCCCTGGATCGGCGCGACGATTGTCGTCTTCATGGTGGGGCAGTTCATCGAAGGCAACATCCTGCAGCCGCGCCTGGTCGGCGGTGCCGTCGGCTTGCATCCGGTCTGGCTGATGTTCGCGCTGTTTGCCTTTGGCGCCCTGTTCGGTTTTGTCGGGCTTCTGGTGGCTGTGCCCGCCGCCGCCGCGATCGCCGTCTTGATGCGCTTTGCCATAGCGCGCTATCTGACCAGCCCGATCTATCGGGGGCGGATGGGCGGTGACGACCAGCCCCCCGCCTTTCCTTGAGCGTCCGTCGTTCGAGCCTGTTCAATATGAGTGATTCCCTGCGGCAGTTGCCGCTTTCGCTACCGCATAGCGCTGCCATGACGCGTGCGGATTTCATCGTCGGGCGCGCCAATCAGTCCGCCATCGCCCTGATCGATCGCTTTCCCGATTGGCCCAATCCGGTGGCGCTGCTCGTTGGTCCGGCCGGCTCGGGCAAGACCCATCTCGGCCAGATCTGGAAGGCTGCCGCCGGCGCCGTCGAGATCGCGGCGCGGGATCTCGCCACAACCGGCCTGGACGAACTGGTCGGCACGCATCCCGTGCTGGTCGAGGATGTGGATGGGGAGGGCGTCTCGCAGACGGCGCTGTTCCATCTGTTCAATCTGGTACGGGAGCGGCGCGTGTCCGCGCTCTTCACCAGCCGGCTGCCGTTGCAGGCACTGCCCTTCGACCTGCCCGACCTTGCCTCGCGCCTGCGCTCGACAGTGCCGGTCGAATTGCAGGAGCCGGACGATGAATTGCTGGCTCGCGTTATCGTCAAGCTGTTCGCCGACCGGCAACTGGCGGTCGACCCCGCCGTGATCGATTTCATCAGCCGTCGGATGGAGCGCTCGCTGGGCGCTGCCAATCGGCTTGTCGAGTTGCTCGACCGGGAGGCGCTGGCCGCAGGGCGGCCGATCACCCGGCAACTGGCCGCGACGGTGCTGGCGCGCGAAGCCGGCGACGAACCCGAATTGCCTTTCGACGACTAAAGATTCTCAGAGGCTCTGAGTCTGACGCAATTGTCACAATTCGCGTGTATCCTGAGGGGACAACGCGATTGGAAGAGCGGAAATGGACCAGAAGAATCCGGACGCCAAGGCAGCCCTGGCTGCCGTCAAGATCGAGGCGGAAGAGGCGAGCCGGCTGCGTCACAGCCCGGAACGCTTCATAAATCGCGAGATTTCCTGGCTCGAGTTCAATCGGCGCGTTCTCGAGGAATCGGGCAACGCGCAGCATCCGCTGCTCGAGCGCCTACGCTTCCTTTCGATCTCCGCCAACAATCTCGACGAGTTCTTCATGGTGCGCGTCGCCGGCCTCCGGGGCCAGCAGCGCGAAGGCGTCAGCATGACCAGCGATGACGGCCTGACGCCGAGCGAGCAACTGATCAAGATCGCCGACGCGGTCGGCACGCTCGCCTCCGACCAGCAGAACCGCTGGGCGGAACTGCGCAGCGAACTGGCGATTGCCGGGATCATGCTGGCAGACCCCGTGGATCTCAAGGAGAGCGAGCGGAACTGGCTCGAGGGCTATTTCATGGATTCGGTCTTCCCGGTCCTGACGCCGCTCGCCATCGACCCGGCCCATCCGTTCCCCTTCATCCCCAATCTCGGCTTCTCGCTTGTGCTGCAGCTGGTGCGTCCGGCGACCGGCAATCGCATGACGGCCTTGCTGCGCGTGCCGATGACGCTCGACCGCTTCATCAAGCTGCCCAGTTCCGAGCCCGGCATCGACCGCTTCATCAGCCTGGAACATGCCGTCCAACTGTTCACGGCGCGGCTGTTCCCGAGCTACACGATCGAGGGCGTCGGCGCCTTCCGCATCATCCGTGACTCCGACATCGAGGTCGAGGAAGAGGCGGAGGATCTCGTCCGCTTCTTCGAATCGGCCTTGAAGCGGCGCCGGCGCGGTTCCGTGATCCGGCTCGAGATTGAATCGGCGACGCCGGATGCGCTGCGCAATTTCGTGGCCGGCGCGCTCGCCGTTCTGCCGGACGAGATCTTCCTCGTCGACGGCATGCTGGCGCTGAACGACCTGTCGCAACTCGTCGGCGTCGATCGTCCCAACCTCAAGTTTCCGCCCTATCAGGCGCGGTTTCCCGAGCGCATCCGCGAGAATGGCGGCGATTGCTTCGCGGCCATCCGCAAGAAGGACCTGATCGTCCACCACCCTTACGAGTCCTTCGACACGGTGGTGCAGTACCTGCGCCAGGCCGCGCTCGATCCCGATGTCGTCGCGATCAAGCAGACGCTCTATCGCACCTCGAAGGACAGCCCGATCGTCAGGGCGCTGCAGGAAGCGGCCGAGGCCGGCAAGTCGGTGACCGCGCTGGTCGAGCTCAAGGCACGTTTCGACGAGGAGGCCAACATCAAGTGGGCTCGCGATCTCGAGCGCGCCGGCGTGCAGGTGGTCTATGGCTTCATCGAACTGAAGACCCACGCCAAGCTGTCCCTGGTGGTTCGTCGCGAGGGCGGGGCGCTGGTCAGCTACGTCCATATCGGCACCGGCAATTATCACCCGGTAACGGCGCGCGTTTACACGGATCTGTCCTACTTCTCCGACGATCCGGCGATCGCCCGCGACGTCGCGCGGCTCTTCAACTACATCACCGGCTACACCGAACCGGTCGAGATCGAGCGTCTTTCGACCTCGCCCCACTTCCTGCGCAAGCGCATCCTCGACCTGATCTATGCCGAGATCGACCATGTGAAGGCCGGCCGTCCGGGCGCGATCTGGATGAAGATGAATTCGCTCGTCGATCCGCAGATCATCGATGCCCTCTATGACGCCAGCCGGGCAGGGGTCGAGATCGATCTCGTGATCCGCGGCATCTGCTGCCTGCGGCCCGGTGTCCCCGGGCTTTCGGACCGCATCCGGGCCAAGTCGATCGTCGGCCGCTTCCTGGAGCACGCGCGCATTCTCTGCTTCGGCAATGGCCACGGGTTGCCCTCGCCGGAAGCGATCGTTTATATCGGTTCCGCCGACCTGATGCCGCGGAACCTCGATCGTCGTGTCGAAGCGATGATCCCGATGCTGAATCCGACCGTGCACGAACAGGTGCTCGATCAGATCATGGTCGCAAACCTGAAGGACAACCAGCAGAGTTGGGAGATCCAGCCTGACGGGACGTCCCGACGGATCGTGCCGCGCAAGGGCGAAGAAGTCTTCAACGCCCATCAGTATTTCATGACAAACCCGAGTCTATCTGGCCGTGGCAAATCGCTCAAAAACAGCTCCCCTCGGTCAATCGGAAACCGGCCTGCCAAGCCCTGAATCAGATACCAGCGCGGAGGGAACCCTGCCGACGCATGAGTATGCGCCGGGACGGCTGAATGGCAGCGGTCCCGTCGCGATCATCGACATTGGTTCCAACTCCGTGCGCCTCGTCGTCTACGAGCGCATGAGCCGCACGCCGATGCCCCTTTTCAACGAAAAGGAGCTCGCCGGCCTTGGTCGC
Organism: Kaistia defluvii; assembly: GCF_026343955.1. Classification (GTDB taxonomy): domain Bacteria; phylum Pseudomonadota; class Alphaproteobacteria; order Rhizobiales; family Kaistiaceae; genus Kaistia; species Kaistia defluvii. The sequence continues at coordinate 434,890 of NZ_JAPKNI010000004.1, read as the reverse complement.
GGCATCGCCGCCACCGGCCGCCTGAACGATCAGGCCGTCGAGGCCTCTCTGGCGGCGATCCGGCGCTTCATGGCGCTTTGCGAGCAGATGCACGTCAAGGCGGTGCATGTCCTGGCGACCGCCGCCGCGCGTGAGGCCACCAACGGCCCCGATTTCCTGGCGCAGGTCGAGGCCATCACCGGCGCCGACGTCGCCTTGCTGAGCGGCCCGGAAGAGGCGCGCCTGTCGGCCATGGGCGTGCTCTCGGGGATCCACGATCCCGACGGCATCGCCGGCGATCTCGGTGGCGGCAGCCTCGAAGTGGTCGACATACGCGGCCGCGAAGTCGGTATTGGCGAGACCTTCCCGCTGGGCGGCCTGCGGCTTGAGGAAGTGTCCGAAAAGACGCTGAAAAAGGCCGAGAAGATCGCCATCGACGCCTTGGCCAAATCCTCCGTCCTGGCCCAGGGCCAGGGCAGGCCCTTCTATGCCATCGGCGGAACATGGCGGTCGCTCGCCAGGCTGCATATGCGCCAGAAGGGCTATCCCCTTCATATCATGCATGAATATGCGATTCCCGCAGATGAGGCGCTCGACTTCTGCCGCATGGTCGCCCGCCGCGATGCCGAATCGCTGGATTCGATTGAAGCCGTCTCCAAGAGCCGGCGCCTTCTGTTGCCCTATGGCGCGATCGTGCTGGGTGAGGTCATTCGCGCGATGAAGCCGTCGATGATCATCCTGTCGGCGCTGGGGGTTCGCGAGGGCCTGCTGTACGACCTGCTCGACGAGGAGATCCAGGCGGAAGACCCGCTGATCTCGGCGGCTGAAGAATTGGCCGTGTTGCGCTCACGATCGCCCGGCCACGCGCGGGAGCTGGGCCCCTGGACCGGCCAGGCCCTGGCCGCCATCGGCATCGAGGAGACCCCCGAGGAAGCCCGTCTTCGCACGGCGGCCTGCCTTCTGGCCGATATCGGCTGGCGCGGCCATCCCGATTATCGCGGCGAGCAAAGCCTCAACCTGATCGCGCATGGCTCTTTCGTGGGCATCGACCATCCCGGCCGCGCCTATCTGGCTCTGGCGAACTACTATCGCCACGAGGGTCTGGTCGACGAGCATATCTCGTCGCGCATCCGCGAACTCGCGACCACGCGCCTGCTGGAGCGCGCCCGGGCGCTGGGGGCGGCGCTGCGCGTGGCCTATCTGGTCTCCGGCGCGATGGCGGGGGTCGTTTCGCGCACCCGCATCGAGGCGCGTGGCGACCAGCTGACGCTGGTCCTGCCGCCGGATCGCGCCATGCTGGCCGGCAGCCGCCTGCAGCGGCGCGTCGCGCAACTGGCGAAGCTGGGCGCGATGAAGCCGGCCATCGTCGTCGAAGAAATCGGCTGAGAGCCCCAAGGGGCGCATAAAAGAAAGCGCCGACGGCGAGCCGTCGGCGCTTTGAAAATTCCGAATCCTTGGGATGTCGTCAGGCGGCTTCGATGGCCGGCTTGGGCGCGTCGCCGACGATCGTGACGCGGCGGCCGTCGAGACGCAGCGAGATATCGCCGCGCTTCAGCTTGAGCGCCTGCTCGCCGAACAACTCGCGACGCCAGCCATGCAGCGGCGGGACGTCGGCATTGTTGTCGCCGGCGATGGCTTCCAGATCGTCTACCGTTGCGATCACCCGCGCCGCGACGCCATGCTCCTCGCTGGTCATCTTCAGCAGCACCTTCAGCAGGTCCACGGCCGCGCCATTGCCATCCGAGGCCGGCTTGACCTTGGGAACCTTGGGCAGCTTGTCCTTGGGCAGGTCGACAGCCTTCTTGACGGCGGCGAGGATGTCCTCGGCCGTGCGCGAACGCTCGAAGCCCCGCGGAATGGTGCGCAGGCGCGCCAGGGCCTCGGCGGTGGTGGGGTGCTGCTCGGCGATCTCGTAGATCGCGTCGTCCTTCAGGATGCGGCCGCGCGGCACGTCGCGGGCCTGCGCCTCGCGTTCGCGCCAGGCGGCGACTTCCATCAGCACGGCCAGTTGCAGAGGCTTCTTGATGCGCATCTTGAGGCGCTTCCAGACATTGGCCGGATCCACCTGATAGGTGTCGACCGAGGTCAAGACATTCATTTCCTCCGCAACCCAGTCGTTGCGGTTTTCCTTGTCGAGCTTTTCCTTCAGCGCCTTGTAGACATCGCGCAGATGCGTGACGTCGGCGATGGCGTACTCGACCTGCTGCGGTGTCAGCGGGCGGCGGCTCCAGTCGGTGAAGCGCGACGACTTGTCGATCGGGTGGCCGGTGATGCGTCCGACGAGCTGGTCATAGCTGATCGATTCGCCAAAGCCGCACACCATGGCGGCGACCTGGGTGTCGAAGATCGGATGCGGAAGGATGCCGCCCAGATGCCAGACGATTTCGATGTCTTGCCGCGCGGCGTGGAAAACCTTCACCACGGCCTCGTTCGCCATCAGGGCGAAGAAGGGGGCGAGATCCAGGCCGGGAGCTTCGGCGTCGATGACCACCGCTTCGTCCGTGCTCGCGATCTGGATGATGCAGAGCTTCGGCCAATAGGTGGTCTCGCGCATGAACTCCGTGTCGACGGTGACGAATTCGAACTTCGCGAGGCGATCGCAGGCAGCGGCGAGGGCTTCAGTTGTCGTAATGATATCGGTCATGAAGCTTCTAATAGCGCAGGCCGGGCGGCTTGTCGCGGGGGGAGGTGAGCTTCCCAAACGGAGAGAGCCCAGGCTCCGGCGACGCGGGCGCCAGGAGAAAGCGCCTCATGCATCGACTTCGGGCCTGGGCAATCCAACATCCCGCCATGGCGCGCGACGACTAGTACGTCGCGTGCCAACCGATGGGGCCGGAGTACATCCGTCCTGACCCGATCGTTCGAACTGCGGCGCCTTTCGGCGCGCGGCCCGTTTCAGTGGCTGGGATGAGACTTAGATAGGCGACCCTTTCAGGATTGCAAGGGAGGCCCGCGCGGGGGCCGGTTCTTGACAAAGCGGGACCCACATGCGTCTTTCCGCGCGCGTATGCGATATTCCCTCCGCTTCCGGGGGCTTGTCCGTTCGCCCTGTCGACGCCAGACCAAACCGGATTCCAGCACCATGCATCGCTATCGCACCCATACCTGCGGACAACTCCGCGAGACCCATGCGGGCGAGACCGTCCGTCTCTCGGGCTGGGTTCATCGCGTGCGAGATCATGGCGGCCTACTGTTCATCGATCTGCGCGACCATTACGGCCTGACGCAGATCGTCTGCGATCCGGACTCGCCCGCCTTCAAGGTGGCGGAGGCGGTTCGCTCCGAGTGGTGCATCAAGATCGACGGCCTGGTGAAGCAGCGCACGGCCGAGACGGTCAACGCCAACCTGTCGACCGGACAGATCGAAGTGTTTGCGCAGGACATCGAGGTGCTGGGCGCAGCCAGGGAATTGCCGCTGCCGGTGTTCGGCGAGCCGGAATATCCCGAGGACATCCGCCTCAAGTACCGTTTCCTGGATCTGCGTCGCGAGACGCTGCACGCCAACATCGTCAAGCGCACCCAGATCATCGCCACCATGCGCGAACGCATGACCGAGATCGGCTTCCACGAATATACGACGCCGATCCTGACCGCGTCGTCGCCGGAAGGCGCGCGCGACTTCCTCGTGCCGTCGCGCATCCATCCCGGCAAGTTCTACGCGCTCCCCCAGGCGCCGCAGCAGTTCAAGCAGCTCTTGATGATGGCCGGCTTCGACCGCTACTTCCAGATCGCGCCCTGCTTCCGCGACGAGGATCCTCGCGCCGACCGCCTGCCGGGCGAGTTCTACCAGCTCGACCTCGAGATGAGCTTCGTCACCCAGGAAGACGTCTGGGACACGATGGAGCCGGTGCTGCGCGGCATCTTCGAGAAGTTCGCCGACGGCAAGCCCGTCAGTCAGAAGTTCCGCCGCATTCCCTATGACACGGCGATCCGCACCTATGGTTCGGACAAGCCCGACCTGCGCAACCCGATCGAGATGCAGGCTGTGAGCGAGCATTTCGCCGGCTCGGGCTTCAAGGTGTTCGCCCGCATGCTCGAGGCGGATCCCAAGGCCGAGGTATGGGCGATCCCGGCCAAGACCGGCGGTAGCCGTGCTTTCTGCGACCGGATGAACTCGTGGGCGCAGCAGCAGGGCCAGCCGGGCCTCGGCTACATCTTCTGGCGCACCGAGAACGGCACGCTTGAGGGGGCCGGTCCCGTCGCCAAGAACATCGGTCCGGATCGCACCGAGGCGGTACGCCAGCAGCTCGGCCTGGAGGATGGCGACGCCGTCTTCTTCGTCGCCGGCGACCCCGCGAAGTTCTACAAGTTCGCCGGCGATGCGCGCACGCGCGTCGGCACCGACCTGAACCTCGTCGACAAGGACCGGTTCGAGCTCTGCTGGATCGTCGATTTCCCGTTCTATGAATGGGACGAGGAGACGAAGACGCTCGATTTCGCCCACAACCCCTTCTCGATGCCGCAGGGCGGGATCGACGCGCTGAACAACCAGGATCCGCTGACGATCAAGGCGTATCAGTATGACGCCGTCTGCAACGGCTTCGAGATCGCCTCGGGTTCGATCCGCAACCAGCTGCCCGAGACGATGGTCAAGGCGTTCGAGCTGGTCGGCCGTTCGAAGGAGGACGTCGAGCGCGATTTCGGCGGTCTCTACCGTGCGTTCCAGTATGGCGCGCCGCCGCATGGCGGCATGGCCGCCGGCGTCGACCGCATCGTCATGCTGCTCTGCGGCGCGCAGAACCTGCGCGAGATCACGCTGTTCCCGATGAACCAGCAGGCGGAAGACCTGCTGATGGGCGCACCGAGCGATCCGACGCCGAAGGCGCTGCGCGAACTGCACATCCGCCTGAACCTGCCGGCCTGATCGGCAGGAGGCACCGGCGAGCCTGTGGACGACGGCGAATAGTTGTTTAGCCGGGGTTCACAAGCGAGGGGTGTCCGTCTATATCACCACTGCGCGACGACGTCAGTCGCCGCGCTTGACGCGGGGTGGAGCAGCCCGGTAGCTCGTCAGGCTCATAACCTGAAGGTCATCAGTTCAAATCTGGTCCCCGCAACCATCTTTACTTGCTCGGGGCGCAAGTGAAGATTAGATCCTGCCCCCGCAACCATCTTTACTTGCAACCCCGTAGCGCCCGCTGCGGGGTTTTTGCTTTGCGTGGAAATAGTAAGGATTCCAGCAAGATCGCCTTGAACGTCGATCTCCACCTTGCCCTCAACAGGCGTCAGCACGATCTGATCCACCAACGAGCGAATTGTGTCGGCTGCCTCTACCCGCTTGCCCTCTTCTTCATCCTGAAGCGATTCGTAGAGCTGCTGGATGCGCTTGCGATATTGCAGCGCCATGCTCGGGTGGAGCAGGGGCGGCGGCTCCTCCGCTTCGGCGAGGAAGTGCTTCAGTTCCACCTTACGGGCTTCAAGCTGCTTCATGTCTTCCACGATCGCTTCAATCGGCCCGCCGGATTTAATTGCAGTCAGCAGCTTCGTCAGTTCCCGATCAATCTTCGCGATCTCGGCTTCGGCTGAGGCAATACCGGCGCGGCCTTCCATCCGCAGGCGGTTCATCTCTTGCGTGAATACCTCGCAGAAATGGGCAAACAGCTCAGGGTCAACGAGTCGGGTGCGCAGCGCATTCAGCACGCGCGATTCCAACTCGTCGCGGCGGATATTGACCCGGTTGTCGCAGGTGCCTTTGTTGCGAGCTGTCGAGCATCCGATCAGCGTTGCCGAGATCGCGGAGTACCCGCCACCACAGCATGAACATTTGGTTAGGCCCGAGAAGAGGTATTTGGGACGCCGCCGGTGATTGACGGTGCGGACATCTGTGTTGCCGTTATCGTCGCGGGTGAGCTTGTTCTTCTCCTGCCGTGCCTTCACAGCATTCCAGAGATCGTCGTCGAGGATCCGGAGCTCTGGCGTCTCCTGGATGACCCATTCCGATTCCGGGTTGGGGCGCGCCTGCCGCTTTCCGGTGTTCGGGTCCTTTACGAAGCGCTGGCGGTTCCAGACGATCTTGCCGACATACATCTCATTATTGAGGATGCCGTTGCCACGCTTCGGGTTGCCGTTGATCGTGCTGAAACCCCAGTCGCCGCCCGAAGGGGCCGGAATGCCGTCCTTGTTCAGTGCAAAAGCGATGGTCTTTGCCGACTTACCGGCGGCGTAGTCGCGGAAGATGCGGAGAACGACGGCGGCCTGGTCTTCGTTGATGGTGCGGTCGCCGCGAATGGGTTCGCCATTGGCGTCCAGCTTCTTGACCACATCGTAGCCATAGGAATTGCCGCCACCCGATTTGCCAGCCTCGACACGGCCGCGCTGGCCGCGGCGGGTCTTGTCAGCAAGATCTTTAAGGAAGAGGGCATTCATCGTGCCCTTCAGACCGACATGCAGATGGCTGACCTCGCCTTCAGACAAGGTGAACATCTTCACATCCGCATAGGACATGCGTTTGAAGATGCCGGCGATGTCTTCCTGATCACGCGAGAGGCGATCCATCGCCTCAGAGAGGATCACGTCGAACCGGCCGCTCATGGCGTCGGTCATCAGGGCCTGGATGCCCGGACGGATCAGGGATGCTCCTGAAATCGCGTGGTCCGTATATTCTTCGATGACGTGCCAGCCCTGCTTTTCGGCATGGAGGCGGCACATGCGAAGCTGGTCGGCGATGGAAGCGTCGCGTTGATTGTCAGAAGAATAACGGGCGTAGATCGCGACTTTCAAAACATTGCTCCCATCCGCATCAGGAGGTGCGCTTCCTCCTTTGCCTGGACAACTTCACTTCCTCTGCAAAGCATTCCCGTGCCGCCTGCTTTGCCAGGATGCCGACCAGACGCAGAAGGCGAGGGTCGGGACTGCCGCACGGCGTAAACGTCAACTCCGGCGCGTCCAGCAGCAAAGATTCGAGCAGCGCTTCGCGCTCGGCTACTGTCATCTTTGCTGTGTTTTGTGGGGCTCGCAAGGTCATAACTGACAGCATTCGTCCCATGCCCGGCATTAGCAACGAAATTTGCGGGCGAACATTTGGCGGCGTTCAGTGTGCCAATGCGCGTTATGGCGTGCGGCGGCGTAACATGGCGTGCCATGGCAGAGTAAAATGACCTGTCGGAATCGCTCGATGTCGCCGTCATCTTTTGCCTCGTTGCTGGTCCCTCGGAAGCTGTTGCTTGCAAATGAGACTTTATCGTATTGTAATTAGAGATACAAGGCGCTATCTTCCGACTAAGGAGACTCGCCATGGGCAACACTGCCGAACGCAAGGAATATCCGATCTCGATGCGTCTGCCCGAAGCGGATGTTGCCATGATCGATCGCGCCGCCAGCCTGCGCGGCCGCTCGCGCACCGATTTCGTGCGAGATGCCGCTGTGCGCGCGGCCGAGGAGGTCGTCATGGAGCAGGGCCTGATCCGGATGAGCTCGGAAGGCTTTGCTCAGTTCATGGATGTGCTGTCGCGCCCGGCCGCTCCTGTTCCGGAGATGGTTGAAGTGCTGAAGCGGCCTGCGCCGTGGGAGCCCGGCTACGCGGCGAAGCGGTAATCCCTTGCTGCTTTCAGGACCCGAGCTGCTTTCCGCCGCCCACGATGTTTCCCAGTTTTCCTGTGGCAAGCCGACGCTCGACCACTGGCTGAAAACCCGCGCGCTCTCCAATCAGCAGAAGGGCTTTACCGCCGTTCTCGTCGTGCATGAGGCAGGGCGTGTGGTGGGATACTACGGCCTTGCACCAACAGCCGTTGTGCCATCGGTGCTACCGCGCTCCATCCGGACGGGGCAGCCGCCTAATCCAATTCCCTGCATGCTGCTTGGCCAGCTCGCGACCGATGTCGGCTCGGCCGGGTTGGGCATCGGGACTGGCCTTGTGAAGCACGCCCTTCAACGCTGCGTTCAAGCCGCGTCGCTGATTGGTGGGCGGGCATTGATGGTCAACGCCGTCGACGGGGAGGCTGCCGAATTCTGGCGGCGCCGAGGATTTGAGCCTGCCAGAGATGATGGACTGGTCCTGTTTCGCTCGATCAGCGATATTGCTGCGTCGCTCCGTGAGGCTGGAAGGTGAATAGCCCGATGTTTCGTGGACGTCTTCCTTGCTAAATTTGAGGCAAGGACCTGCGCCGGACATTCAAGACGGTGACCGGCAAGGCGAGGATCTCGAAGGAAATCCGCTTCCGCCTCCAGAACCACGCGTTGCAGGATGCCAGCTGCAAGAACCATGACCGCTAGGCACCACATAGTGGAAAAGCGCGCCGACATGACGAAACGGCACAGGTTCGTCTGCGCCACGCTTGCCAAGAAGTGCCCGCAAGTGCCGGAGGGCATGCAATAGCCCGGCCTTCGACGGTACTCAGATCCGGTCTGAAAACCGATCATAGGCATCGATCCGCCGAACCGGGGGATCGACCTCATACCGATAGATTTCCGTTCTCAAGAACCGTAGCTCGGCCTCGAGCTGAGCCTCGGGAACGTCAATATACCATGCGCGCGGCTGCGGGCCGGGATCGCCGTTCCAGCGGTATCCCCGCGCTTTGAGGACATCCTTGAGGTCAAAGGGTGCGTTCTCCGCCCAGATTCGCCAAAAAACGGCACGGGCGCCGTCCAGGAGACGGCTGAGACCTGTAGCGCCAGATCGGGGCAGCCACATTGCCAGCAACTCGACCGTAGCAAGACAGTCGTACATCGCGCGGTGGCGGTCGTAGAAGAAGCCGGCGGCCTGAGCGAGATAGGCGAGTTTCGTGCCCTCGAACCCCTCCGCTGCCCAATCGATCTGGCTGAGCGAGCATGCCCACGGCTTCGTCGAGAACACGTCGCTGAATCGTTCAAGGAAGCGGCGGTCGAATGCCGCGTTGTGCGCGATGACGAGCGAAGCCGGCGCTGCGAATGTGGCTACCGCTGCGGGATCAATAATCTGGCCGGCCACCATCTCGTTGGTGATGCCCGTGATCGCGGTGATTTCCGGGGCGATAGGCTCGCTCGGCTGACGCAGCCCTTGGAAGCTGTCACCCACGCTGAAAATGGTGCCATCCAAGCCATAGTTGAATGGTGTCATGGCGAGTTCGATGATCTCGTCGCGCTGATGGTCAAGCCCCGTGGTCTCCCCATCAACCACCAGGCCAAGGCGCAGCGGCGTGCCTGGCGGAGGAACGATGCGAGGCGCGGCTTGAGACGCCGGACGACCCGGTAGTCTCCCGTGGCCTCCAGCGTCTGCGCCAGGGTCTCCAGATGGTCAGAAGATGTCATCGTCTGACGCTTCGTTTGCTGCCATTGGCTCCCCTCCAGCAGTATCGACCGGAGCGAGTCGAATGCCGGCGGCTCGACCTTCTTCGTGGAACCACAAATCGACCACGGCGGTGTCGTCGCTGCGCGGCCGCGGTGATGCCTCCCGCACCTTGAATGTCGTCGGGAGATTGACCGAGGTTCCGAACACCAGCGCGTGCTGCCGAGGCAATGACGGTAACCGTTTCAGGACCGAATCCGAGATGAACGGCGTCATCTGCCGAATCTGAGAAAGATCGTCGGGGTTCTGGATGCGGTGAACCAGGAAATTGGAGCACTGGCTGAGAACCGTCTTGGACAGCTCACTAGGGCGTTGTGATGCCAAGAGCACGAACATGCCGTATTTGCGTCCTTCCTTGGCGATGCGCTCGAATATCTTGGTCGCGTCCACTGCATAGCGGGATGGCGTCGCCGAGATGTAGCGGTGCGCTTCTTCCAGCAGAAGATGGATCGGAAAGCGATTGCGCGGATCGGCGCGCCGGAGCAGGCGAAACAGCATCCGCGCGATCACGGCGCTAACCAGTTCGACCACCTCGTCCTCGACGTCATTCATGTCGATGATGATGATCTGATTGGCTTTGGTGTGGCCGGTTCCCTTGCCGTTCAGGCCGACCAGCCGAGTGAGAAACTTCAGCTCTCCATTGTCGGCGGCTGCGCCGCCCGCCTCATGTCGGAGGAATTCATACTCAGGGCGATCTTCCAGTGCCTGGAAGCGCGTCACCATCTGGGAGCAGTAGTCTCGGATTTGCCGATTACCGTGCGCCTCCGCATACAGGATGGCGAGGTCTATTGCATCGCCGAGTGCCGCAAAGTCGAATGGCAGGTTTTGATAGGCTGGAAGCTTCAAATCCTCCAACTCGAAACCGTTCGGGCCAACCAGATAAGCATCCAGACCCGCAGGGTTGGCCATTTGGCCAAAGTTGATCGCAATATATGGCCGGATTTTTTCCGCGTTGATCTCGTTCGTGCTGAAGCGCTGAAGGATGCCAATGATCCGATCATGCTTGGACGGGCTCGACGAGTCGTCGCGCATAATCTGGGTGATGCACTTGGCGAGGATGTGATTGCGGACGCTGTTGAGTTCTGCGGCCCCCGCATTTGAGAACAAGGTCGAGAGCCCGAGCGCCATGCGCAGGATGGGCACCTGGGTGCGCTCGCTGGCTTGCAGCAACAGCTCCCATTCCGCCAGTTCCAGAAACCAGTGCGGCAAGCGGAAGCCCGCTGCCGTACCGTCGAGGACGACACGCTCGACTCCGATCGCTCCCACCTTCGCGGAAGCGCTCAGAGCGGCGTGATACTCGCCGTTGACGTCGAAGACGATGAAGGTCGCGCCGCGGGCGTGATGCTCCTTCGGCTTGCAGAAAAGGGACTGCAAGACCGAGGCGACCGTGCAGGATTTGCCGCTGCCGGTATTGCCCAGGACGGCGACATGACCGCCGAAGAACTCGTTCAGACGAACTTTGACGTCGTAGTCCTCGAACACCACCGACTTGCCGATCGGTAGAACCCGATAGCGCGTGGCCCCTTCGGGTTGGCAGGCGCCGCCATCCGGGCCGACTGACGGCTCGACGGCGGCCTCGGTCTCAAAGATGCGATCGAGCTCGCCATCCAGCGCATAGAGTGCGTCCGCATACAGAGACGGGAAAACCGACACACCGAAGCGGAACGCGCCACCGCGCATCGGCAACATGCCGACGGGCACCACGTCCAGATATTTCGAGGAGCCGGCCCGGTCGAAATCGCCCCGCTCGGAAGGCGTGCTCGCGTCGCGCTCACGCAGGCCGACAACCTCGACCACGACATATTCCGACTGCGACGGAATCATCAGGAATGATCCCAGCCGCGCCACATAATGCACGTCGTCGAAGCCGACGACCGTGAAGTTGTCGGTGCCGACGTGCATCTCGACGACAAAGCGGTCGGCCGCGACCGAGACCACCTTGCCGATCGCCCGCTTGCGATCGTCGTGGCTCATGCCTCTCCATCCTTCGTCTCGTCGTCCCTTTTCGGCGCCAGCTCCGACAACACCTTGCGGACGGCATCATCAATCCTGTCGCTGGGGCGCTGGGGCATGAAATGCTCGACGATCATGTCGAAGTAGTGCGCCCTCGTCCCGTCGGCAGGGCCATTGCCTCCAATGATCCAAATGCGCGGATCGCGCAGCGCCCGCAGCTTGGCGATCTCTCCCTCCGTGTCGGGCGCCGCAAAGATCACCAAGCGGAAGGTCGGGATCGTCAGAGCCTGATAGATGATGTTGTTCAGGTGCTCGTCGCCGAAGGCGTAGCCGGCCGTGATGAGAACGCTCTGCTCGCGCACGATCCGGGACTGAAACTCCCGGAACAGGTCTGCGTAGGGCGAGCCGAGCGAAGAGTTCTGCTTCGCCGGCGTCGGATAGATCAGCATCTGGTTCGTGGATTCCGGCGGCCAGACCTCCTTGATCGGGAAGAGGCCATGATCGTCCTCGGTCCAAGTGACCGAACCATGCAATTTGCAGAGATAGACGAAGGCGTCGACGGCGGTCCACTTGCGGCTGGCGACGTCGAGCTGCTCGGCCAGGGCATAGCGGAAGATCGCCGGGTTGAAGCGGCGTTCCACGACGCCGGAAAAACCGTTGGCATAGGGAATACCCAGGCGATCCATCGCCAATTCGCTGAAATGATCGTAGTTGGTCGTGAACACCCATGGCCGGGGCAAGGACCGATCGCGTAGGACCAGTTTCTTGTAGAATCGCTCGTAGAGGTCGCGCACGGTCGTGTCGCCCTCCGTGGCGAAGGCCCCTTGGGTGACACGGGTCCATAGGAAGTCCTGGACCTTCTTGATGATGCCGTCGAGAACAGCGCGATAGGGGTGAAGATCGGGATTCTCGCTCTGGCGCAGCACGAACCGTTGCGCGAACAGCACCTCCATCAAGCGTTCCAGGTTACGGCTGTAATCCTTCGCCAGGTCGACCCCGAGCGCGTCGAGATAGTCGAGTTCGTCCTTGGTCAGCCGCCACGGCGCCGGTGCAGCGCCGGCTGTTGGCGGATCGCTGTAGAATCCCGCCGCGCGTGCTTCGATGGTTTCGCCGCAAAACTCCTTGGCCAGCGGCGCCATGGTCGCAATGCCGAGTTCCTTTTTGCCCTTCATCAGCGAAGAACATCCGGCGCCGAGCAGAAATGCGATATTCTTGGCGTTCATGGCCTCGGAAATCGCCTTGCGGGCGCTCTCGATCCCCTTGTTCCAGTCCAGTTCAGATGGCTCGGCATCGCCGTCCCGCAGAAACTGGAATTTTCGCTCTTCTTCGACTTCGCTCATATACCCCCGGTCCTCTCAGTTTCTTACTTGGCTGCTTTGTTCGCGCGCGCGGCTATATCAGCGCACTGCGCCATGAGCGCTTCGAACGGCTCCTCGTCGTCGAAGAGCAGTCCATCCTCAACCATGCGGGCATAGTCATCCTCCAACGCCTTCGCGCCATCGCCGACCGGCACGAGTTGCAAGCCGCCGCTGACAGCCGTTGCATAGTCGATCGGCGTGCGGTCGGCGGCCTTCTCTGCGAAGAACATCGACTTGTGCCGGGCGACAGCGTTGGCCAGGTCGCGATCGGCAAAAGCGGCTTCCGCGAAGCCGGCTTCGTCCAGTCGGACAACATCGTGCCAATGTCGCGCGAAGCGGTCGCCGCGCAGCCGCTCCTGGATGCAGAAGACCTGGATGGCGGTCGCCTTCTCCCAGAACGTCCGCTCCGCGTGCATGACGCGCGGCCGCGCAGTCGGGAAGAGCAGCCCCTCGATCAGGCCGGCCGCGTCGCAGACGACGTCGCGCAAGCTCGCGGGTTCGCCCGTCGAGCGCGCGCCGAACTCCAGCATGACGCTTGGAGCCACATAGCCGGACCCGGCTGCGGTCGCCTCATAGTCGATGAAGAGCTTCTCATCCTCGACGCGGACGGCCGCCGCCAGCCCTTCAGCGGCCAGGGCCTTCGCGATTACCGGCTGCACCGTCTCTGCGACCCAGGCCGGCAAACGCCGGCGGACCTCGCTGGACCAGCGCTTTTCCTCGCTGCGGGTTTTCGGCAAGCCCTCGCCATTGTCCCCGACCAGATCGGGCGCGATCGCCCGAATGTCGTAGGTCAGATCCACATCCTCCGAAAACCGGCGAATGACCTGATAGGCTTTCGACAGCGACGTGCCGCCCTTGAACACCAGATGCTCGCCGAGCGGTGCCGCGTAGAGGGTCGCCAGCGCCCACACCACCCACACATCCTTTTCGAGAAGATGGGTGGGGCGACCCGAACGGTCGGCAGCGACGCCCAGTGCATCACGCCGATCCCCGGCCGAAAGCTGAAGAAAGACGTCAGCCATAGGCCGCCTTTCCGACGCTCTGTGCGAGCCATGTCGGAAACTGCGGCGCGGCGGCGACCAGTTCGCCGAACACGCCGGGCGGCATCTTCCGTTTCAATGTCGTGAGCGCGGCCTCCGCCCTTTCGGGGCCGAGCCAAGCCAGCGCCCGCACGGCCTCCCCTGCGGGGCGTTTGGCCAAGGCCAGTTGCCAGCGCGGCGCGTGCCGCAATTCGACGACCTGCTTGCCGAGGTGCATCTTTCGGCTGCGTCCGGAGGTCAGATAGACCGAGCGGACGGGCACCTGCGTCGTCAAGCCAAGCGCGTTCGCCGCGGCGGCGCCGTTCGAGACGATGATCTCCCCCTTTTGGGTAGCGAGGGCCTCGACAGCCTGCTCGACCGACGGTGCGCGCGTGCCAAACCGACTGGTGATGGGGCGCAGATAGACGCCACGACCGGCGCGGATGAGCTGCCCGCGCTCAGACAGACGCGACAATGCCTGATCCACGGCCGCCCGGTTTCCAAGGTGGAGCAGGCCCTTGGCGGATACGGGGACGCCTTCGGGCAGTCCCGTCGCATGGGCCAGAATTTGTTCGGTCAGCCGTGTCATCGTCTTTCTCCTGTCGGAAATATACGCAAGTTTCTGACAGTTTTCAAGGAAGTCCGGATAGGGGGAAGCCTTCCCCTGCGGCCGAGCCTTGGTCTCTGCCTAGCCCTTCTGCGGGGAGACCCCGCAACGCCCCCTTCAGAGTGAGAGTGCGGACGGGTTTTCCGTGACGGGTTTAGGGCTGGGAGAGAGGCTTCCGGTGTCCGTCGCGGAGATCACCCCGATGGCCAGACACGATCGCAGCCCCGCTGACGGTGGCGCTCGCAGCAGCCTTTACGACGACATCACTAGCAAGATCATCGCCGAGTTGGAGCAAGGGCGTCTGCCCTGGGTCCAGCCTTGGAGTGCATCGCCCGATACCGCCCCGCTGGGCCTGCCGAGAAATGCTTCAACCGGCCGGTCCTATTCCGGCATCAATATTCTCATTCTCTGGGGAGCGGTCATCCAGCACGGATTCCCCGGTCAGGCGTGGCTGACTTTCCGCCAGGCGCTTTCGCTTGGCGGAAATGTCAGGAAGGGTGAGCGTGGCACCACCGTCGTTTATGCCGACCGTTTCACCCCCGAGGACGAAAAGCGCCGCGCCCGCGAAACGGGTGAGGATGCGCATGCCATTCCGTTCCTGAAGCGGTTCACGGTCTTTAACGCCGCGCAATGCGATGGCCTACCCGATGAGATCACGGCAGTCGCGCCGCCACCGCCGCCGGGCCTGATCGAACCTCGGGTCGAGGCGCTGATCCGGGCCACCGGCATTGACTTCCGTATCGGTGGCAATCGCGCCTTCTATATGCCGTCGATCGACTATGTGCAGGTGCCGCCTCCGCAAGCCTATTTCGAGCCGATCAACTGGCACAG
Organism: Kaistia defluvii; assembly: GCF_026343955.1. Taxonomy (GTDB): domain Bacteria; phylum Pseudomonadota; class Alphaproteobacteria; order Rhizobiales; family Kaistiaceae; genus Kaistia; species Kaistia defluvii. Next base: position 419,881 of record NZ_JAPKNI010000004.1, on the reverse strand, counting down.
AACGGCCCTGCACGAGCTGGGGCACGCCAGCGGCCATCATAGCCGTCTCAACCGCGATCTGACCGGCTCGTTCGGCTCGAAGAAATACGCCTTCGAGGAAATGATTGCCGAACAGACCGCGGCCTTCAGTTGCGCCGCGCTCGGGATCGTGCCGACCGTTCGCCATGCCGATTACATCGGGTCGTGGCTGGAGGTCATGCGCGAGGATTCCCGCGCCATTGTCCGCGCGGCCTCGCAGGCCAGCAAGGCGGCTGACTGGCTGCTGTCGCATCTGCCGGCCGAGGACACCGTGGAGCCGGATGCCAGCGTAACCGATCGGAGGGCTGCGGCATGATCCTCCTGACCGGCACACAGCGTAACCGCCTGCTGGCCAATGGTCGCCAGCGCGATCAGGATCACATCCCCGTCGTGAAGTTCTTCAACCCTCTCGGTGAAGGCGTCTGGCTCGCCACCGAACTGGATGAGGATGGCGACATCATGTTTGGCCTGGCCGATCTCGGCTATCCCGACCTGGGGTCGTGGAGCCTTGGCGAGATGCAGTCAGTCCGGCTGCCCTTCGGCATGGGGATCGAGCGCGATCTGCTGTTCACCGGCGATTTCCCGATCTCTGTTTGGGCGGAAGCCGCCCGTGAGACCGGCAGCATCCGCACCGCTGAACGTCTGCTCTACCGAGTCGGCGCAGGCTTTTCCCGTACATCCGCCGATACAGAAAACCGGAGTGCCTGATTTCCGGGTTTCAGGTTTTGCGGCTGGCGTCGCTCTCTTCAGAGGAAGAGGGTGGCGCTTCGCTTCGTGACGGGCTGATAGCCGGAGAGAGAGGCTCACCGGCGTCCGTCATGGAGTAACTGACATGGCCACTGCCGTTCAGAAGATCACCCTGTCGTCCTCGCGCGACATTCCCTTCAACAAGCTGGTGCTCAGCCAGTCCAACGTCCGGCGCGTCAAGGCCGGGATCTCGGTCGAGGAACTGGCCGAGTCCATCGCCCGTCGCGGCCTGATCCAGTCCCTGCATGTCCGCCCGGTCGTGGATGCCGAGGGTAAGGAAACCGGCATGTTCGAGGTGCCCGCCGGTGGTCGCCGCTTCCGCGCGCTGGAACTGCTGGTCAAGCAGAAGCGCCTCGCCAAAATCGCGCCGGTTCCGTGCGTCGTGTCGGAGGCCAGCGCCGATGTGCTGATCGACGAGGTTTCGCTCGCCGAGAACATCGAGCGCGCACCGCTGCATCCGCTCGACCAGTTCCGCGCTTTCCAGGCCATGCGCGAAAAGGGCATGACCGAGGAAGCCATCGCCGCCGCCTTCTTTGTGGATGCCAAGGTGGTGAAGCAGCGCCTGCGTCTGGTTTCGGTCGCACCGGCCTTGCTCGACGTCTATGCCGAGGACGGCATGACGCTGGAACAGCTCATGGCCTTCAGCGTCAGTTCTGACCATACCCGTCAGGAGCAGGTCTGGGAAGCGATCAAGGATGGCTGGCAGAAGGAACCTTACCACATCCGGCGCTTGCTGACCGAAACCACGGTCCGCGCCGCCGACAAACGAGCGGTGTTCGTTGGTATCGATGCCTATGAAGAGGCTGGAGGCTGCGTGCTGCGTGATCTCTTTCAGCAGGACGATGGTGGATGGCTGCAAGATCCGGTGCTGCTCGACCGGCTGGTGGGCGAAAAGCTGAAGGCCGAGGCCGAAGCCATCGCCGCCGAGGGCTGGAAGTGGATCGAGGTCGCCATCACCTTTCCTTACGGTCGCGATCATGGCCTTCGCCAGATTGTCGGCACCACGGTCGATCTGAGCGAAGAGGAACGCGCAACCCGCGAGGCACTGCGTGACGAATATGACCGGCTTGAAGCCGAATATGGCGAGGCTGATGAGCTGCCTGACGAGATCGACGCCCGCCTGGGTGAGATCGAACAGGCGCTGGAAGCCTTCGAGCGCCGTCCGATGACCTTCGAGCCTGACCAGATCGGCATGGCAGGTGTCTTCATCAGCATCGACGCCGACGGCGCATTGCTGATCGAACGCGGCTATGTTCGCGCCGAGGATGAAACGCCTGCGGAACCGGAGGCTGAGATCGTTGACCCGGAAACCGGCGAGGTGATCCAGCGGGCAGAACCGGAGGCAAGCCGCATGCGTGCGGTTATCACGCTGGGCGTCCAGCCGGTCGAAACGGAGGAGGAAGACGAGGCCGACACCATCAAGCCGCTGCCCGATCGTCTGGTCAGCGAATTGACCGCGCATCGCACGCTGGCGCTGCGGGATGCGGTGGCGGTGAACCCGCATGTCGCCATGACGGCATTGCTGCACCGGCTGGTCATGGATTGCTTCATGCCGCATTCCGGCAAGGGTTGCTTGGAAGCACAGGTCCGGGAGGTTCATCTGCCCGCACAAGCAGAGGATCTGCGCGACAGCGCCTCGGCCAAATCCATTGCAGACCGGCACGAACTCTGGGGCGATCATGTCCCGGCAGATGATGCCGCCCTCTGGGATTGGCTGAGCGATCTGGATGATAGTTCGCGCATGGAGTTGCTCGCCCATTGCGTCAGCTTCGGTGTCAACGCGCTCTACGAGAAGCCGAACCCTTACAGCGGCACGGGCGTCAGTCAGCACGGGCTGGACATCCGCTTGTCACAAGCTGACCGGCTGGCCCGTTCGACCGGCCTCGACATGGTGGCCGTGGGCTGGCAGCCGACAGTTGGCAATTATCTCGGCCGCGTGACCAAGCCGCGTATCCTTGAGGCCGTGCGCGAAGGAGCCGGTGATCGGGCCGCCGATCTGATCGGGCACCTCAAGAAAGGCGACATGGCCAAGGAGGCCGAACGCCTGCTGGCGGAGACCGGCTGGCTGCCCGAGCCCCTGCGCATGGTGGACGACGGTATCGAAGTCGATCCGGCATCGGGCGCTGCGGCGGAAGCCGACGATCTGCCCGATTTCCTTTCCGGCGATGGCGAGGACGACCCGGCTGACGACGAGGAAGATCAGCATATGGTCGCCGCAGAATAGCGCTCATGCGGGGCGGCTTCGGTCGCCTCGTTCCAACCGCCCCGTTTCCGTAACTCGCCCGGTCCTCGTGATCGGGCTTTTTCTTTGGAGAGCCTCCATGCCGATCAGCATCGACATCGATCAGATTTTTCTGGAAGACCGCGAACATCCCCCGTCGGATCGAACCTTACCGTGGACCGAAATCCGCGATGGCATCACTGTTGTCGTCGAGCCAAAGCCCCATTGGGCCGAAGACATGCGGGTGTTCCGGCTCGATGCCCGTGAGTATTGCCGCTACGCCGAGTGGACAGCTCATGGTGCTCGTGCCCGTTTCTTCGGTCATATCGATACCTCAGGCGACGACCTTATAATGAAGGCGCGCGCGATGATCGCCCGAGAAATCGCCGATGGGCTTTGGCGCTGAAGACCCGATCGCAGGGTGCCTGGCCGTGAGGATGGGAGCTCTGCACCGGACGGGTCCAATCCGGCTTCACCATGCAATCCGCCATCCCCATCAGGACAAGCGGCAGCCATCTCTGGCCTGAAGGGAACATGATCCTGATGCCAGCAAGGTGGCAAGGCTGGCGCGGCAGAGCATCTGCGACGGGTATCCGGCATCCTGTCAGAGACACAGCACCATCCCCCGCTTCCATTCGCAAACCTTGGTCTGATCCGTCTCTTGGACACTCAACCCCGGAGGGGTCGGCTTGACGCTTTGCGTGCCGCCCTCGGGGATTCGGAAAAAGTCCGAACGCCCTCGGGTGATTGCAGATCCGGTCAGACACTTCGGGCGCTTGGTCAGCGCGGGGGATGGTCCCCCGCCTCCAAAGACAGGAGCCGGAACCCATGTCCTATGCAGATGCCACCGCCTTCGCCGCCAGCCTCGCCGCCACGCTGATGGTTTCGATCGTTGTGTTTCAGGCCGGAGACGGCACCCACGCCGCTTGCCCCGCCGCCGAGTTCGACGGCGACGACGACATGGTGAAGCTGGAGCTGGACCCGTGGGAGTAAGGCGCGAAAGCGCCTCACCGCCGACGGCCCGAGCGCGGCAGCCCGCGCTTCGGGCCTTCAGCCTTACGATGATCCCCATCGCCGGCAGCGGAACCCGGGTGCCCCCGGTCAGAGAGGAAGAGTGCGGGCCATTCGGCCGTGACGGGTTGAGGGTCGGAGAGAGAGGCTCACCGGCGCCCGTCATGGAGTCATCCCGATGACCTTTGCCCGTTCTGACACATTCCGTTCCATCGGTCAGATTCTGGCTGTCGATGTTCTGCCCGCGCTTTATCGAGCGCAAAAGCTGCCGCTGCGCATCTCTTGCCTCGGCGTGGCCAGGTATGACGCCACAGACGCGGCGAACAGCATTGACCGCGTGATCCCGCTTGGGGAATGCCCGTCACCGGAAGAGGCCATCCAGGCCGCAGCCTTGCGCGTCGCGCGCGGTGATATTTGCACGGGGCCGGACAGCTTCCCGTATTTTCAGCCGCGCATCATGCTCATTCAGGACCGAGATCAGCGCCTGGTCCTCGCCGGTGAAATCCGCGCCGGCATTATCCTCTGGCAACAGCCCGTCGCATGCGATGCCGAGGCACGGAGGATCGTGACCGAGGCCAGCCGCCTGCGCGGTATTGCATTCCGGGCCTTGGACCCCGGTGATGCGAGACGGCTGCGTTACCGTGCCGCTGCACTGGAAGCCCGGCTAGTCGATCCCTTCTGGCGCGATGCCGCGGCTGATCTGCTCCGCCTGCCGCAGGCCGCCTGAGCTTCACCCTTTCCATTCCATTCGGCTCGGCCATACGCCGGGCCATGTCATGTCCGGAGACCGTCATGGCCGACTATTACACGCACTTTTCCTGCCTCCTCGACGTAGGCACCCCCGAAAACGCTGCCCGCGCGCTCAATCTCTACAACGCTCTGGCGGATGACAATGCCGCCGAAGATCCGCCCTCGGATGGCTTCCTGCTCTCCATCCAGCCAGAGCATGGCGGTACGCAACTCTGGATGCGCGATGATGTCACGGGTGACCCTGAGCATGTCATCCAATTCGTCAAACGCTGCGCTGCCGAATTTGGCCTGAGTGGATTGTGGGGTTTCCAGTACGCAAATAGCTGCTCGAAACCGCGCATCGACGCGTTTGGCGGCGGGGCGCATGTTCTCGATCTCGCCACCGGCGAAACGGTGGACTGGATCTATACCGACGGCTGGCTTTCCTCGGTTCTCGAAGGGAGAGATCCCTATGCCTGAGATCATCGAAACCACTGTCTATCGCTTGGGCGAATTGTCCGATGCTGCGAAGGACAAGGCCCGTGCCTGGTATCGTGAGGGAGGCTTCGACTATGACTGGTACGACGCCGTCTATGAGGATTTCCAGCGCATCGCCGAAATCCTCGGGCTGAACCTCAAGACCCGCACCGTCCGGTTGATGGGCGGCGGCACACGGCAAGACCCCTGCATCTGGTTCCGGGGCTTTTCTTCGCAGGGGGACGGTGCCTGCTTTGAATCCAAGTATTCCTTCCGCAAACATGCGCACCACCTGATCCGGGAATATGCCCCGCAGGACACCGAACTGCATCGCATCGCTGACACCCTTCAGGCGATCCAGCGCCGCAACTTTTATCAGCTTCGCGCGGATGCCAGCCATCGTGGCCATTATTATCACGAATACTGCATGTCGATCTCGGTGGAGCGCGACAGCCCGACCTGGCAGGACATGACCGCCGATGCCGAGGAGACGATCATCGAGGCACTGCGCGATCTCGCGCGTTGGCTCTACCGCCAGCTTGAACGCGAATATGAGCATCTGTCCTCGGACGAAGTGGTCGATGAAACCATCGCCGCCAATGAATACACCTTCACCGAAGCTGGTCGCCGCTTCGGATGATCCCGGGAAGACACTGACTAGCGCCCCGCCGTCCGGTCGGGGCGCTTTTTTCATGCTGCGCTATGAGAGTGAGAGGTGGGCCGGAAAGGGTCAGGTCCGGGTGGTCGAGAGAGAGCGCTGTCCGGACTTGTCCTTCCCGCTCTCCTGAGGTTCCCGACATGAACATGGTTTTCCCCGTGACCGATCCGGCCACGCCGCTGGCGGCTGCGCCCGCGATCCTGGCTGCGGCCAATCTTCTGCTCCCCCATCTCGAACGCGGTCAGCGCGTCGATGCCACCACATTGCGCGGTGCGATGGAAACCGCATTCGACGCATCCGACGCTACTGGCGTCTGGGACTGGAAGCTGGCCTATGAGGCGTGCGAAGTCGCCACAGTTCTCTTCCTGCGCAAATACGGAAAGGCGCTTTTCCGTAAAGCTGCGTCTCCGGCTGCACGGATTTCCGTGCTGGCAAAGATCGCCGGACTATTGCCCACGCAGACCCGGCGTTCCGAGGAAAGCCAGAGCTTCCAGCAATTTTCGACGCCGATCCCGCTCGGCCTTGCCGCTCTGACGGCTGCCGCAATCACGCCTGATGACAGGGTGCTGGAACCATCGGCAGGCACCGGCCTTCTGGCAATCCTGGCGCAGACCATCGGCGGTTCGCTGATCCTCAATGAACTTGCCGATACCCGCGCAGATATTCTGTCCTCGCTCTTTGCGGCCTTTGCCGTCACCCGGTTCGACGCCGCCCAGATCGACGATCATCTCGCCCCGGATGCGGTCCCGTCGGTGGTGCTGATGAACCCGCCATTCTCGGTCATGGCCAATGTTAGCGGTCGTGCCTCCGATGCGGCATACCGTCATGTCGCCTCGGCGCTTGCCCGTCTTGCTCCGGGCGGCCGGTTGGTGACGATCACCGGCGCTGGCTTTGGCCCCGAGGCTCCGGCATGGCGGGACGCCTTCATCCGCTTGCAGGCGCGTGGCCGCGTGGTGTTTACCGCCGCCGTCGATGGTGTGGTCTATTCAAAGCACGGCACCACGATCGACACGCGGCTGACCGTGATCGACAGACTGCCCGCCGACGATCCGGCGAGTTTTCCGGCCTCACCGGGCATCGCCCCCGATGTAGCCACGCTGATCGGATGGATCGAGGCGCATGTCCCGCAGCGTTTGCCGGTATCATTCCCGAAGATCGTGGTGCCCGCTTCGACCACTGCGCCGAAAACCGTGCGGGGCTATCTGGCCCGCGCGACGGCTGTGCGGCCTGCCGCAGCTCCCGCCAACGATCCCGAGGGCGTCGAACTCGCCTATGAAACCGTGGACTGGACGCCACCGGAAGGCGCTCGCCTGTCCGACGCCATCTATGAGGAATATGCGCTGCAATCGCTACGCATTGCTGGTGCGCAGCCGCATCCGACCAGGCTGGTGCAATCCGCCGCCATGGCCTCGGTCGCACCGCCGAAGCCTTCCTATCGGCCCATGCTGCCCGCTGACATCTGCGCGCGTCTGTCGGACGCCCAGCTTGAAACGGTGATCTATGCTGGTGAAGCCCATGCCGATCATCTCGCCGGCGAATGGACCGTGGACGAGCATTTCGACAATGTGAGCGCCGCGCCCGAGGATGCTGCCGGATCGATCCGTTTCCGCCGGGGTTTCATGCTCGGTGACGGAACCGGCGCTGGCAAGGGCCGCCAGTCCGCCGCCATCATTCTCGACAACTGGCTGCGCGGTCGGCGCAAGGCGATCTGGATCTCCAAATCCGACAAGCTGATCGAGGACGCGCAGCGCGACTGGTCGGCGCTTGGCATGGAACAGTTGCTTGTCACGCCTCTGTCACGCTTTCCGCAGGGCAAGCCGATCACGCTGTCGGAGGGCATCCTTTTTACCACCTATGCCACGCTACGCTCCGACGACCGGGGCGAGAAGGTTTCGCGCGTCAAGCAGATCGTCAAATGGTTGGGGTCCGATTTCGATGGAGCCATTATATTCGACGAGAGCCATTCCATGCAGAATGCCGGTGGCGGAAAAGGTGAACGCGGCGATGTTGCCGCCTCGCAGCAGGGACGGGCGGGCCTGCGGCTCCAGCACGCGCTGCCCGATGCCCGCGTGGTCTATGTCTCTGCAACCGGCGCCACCACAGTTCACAACCTCGCCTATGCGCAGCGCCTCGGCCTCTGGGGCGGTGAGGATTTTCCATTCCAGACCCGTGCCGAATTCGTCGAGGCGATCGAAGCCGGCGGCGTTGCAGCCATGGAAGTGCTGGCCCGCGACCTGCGTTCCCTTGGCCTCTACACCGCCCGCTCGCTGTCCTATGATGGCGTCGAATATGAACTGATCGAGCATCAGCTCACGGATGAACAGCGGCACATCTACGACTCATATGCTGCCGCCTTCGCCGTCATTCATGGGAATCTGGACGCGGCCATGGAAGCCGCCAATATCACCGGCAGCCCAGACTCTGGGGGAGCGACGCTGAACCGGCAGGCCAAATCCGCCGCCCGTTCGGCCTTTGAAAGCACCAAGCAGCGCTTCTTCGGCCATCTGCTGACCTCCATGAAGACCCCGACCCTGATCCGCTCCATCGAGGCCGATCTGGACGCGGGCCATGCCGCCGTCATCCAGATCGTCTCGACCGGCGAAGCCCTGATGGAACGCCGGCTTTCCGAGATCCCGACAGAGGAATGGAACGATATTTCCGTCGATGTTACGCCGAGGGAGTATGTCGGCTCGTATTTGCAGCATTCCTTCCCGGTGCAACTCTATGAGCCGTACAGCGATGGCGAGGGCAACCTCTCGTCACGTCCCGTCTTCCGCGAGGGTCAGCCGGTGGAATGCCGCGAGGCCGTAGCGCGGCGCAACGAGATGCTGGAGCAACTCGGTTCGCTTCCACCTGTGCCGGGGGCGCTCGACCAGATCGTCCAGCGTTTTGGCACGGATATGGTGGCGGAGGTCACGGGCCGCTCGCGCCGGATCGTGCGCAAGGGTGACGGGGCATCGGCACGTCTTGCGGTCGAGAAGCGTGCGCCTTCTGCCAACTTTGCCGAGACTTCGGCCTTCATGGATGACCAGAAGCGCATTCTGGTCTTCTCGGATGCCGGTGGCACGGGGCGCAGCTATCACGCCGAACTTTCGGCAAAAAACCAGCGGCTGCGCGTGCATTACCTGCTGGAACCGGGCTGGAAGGCCGATGCCGCCATTCAGGGGCTGGGCCGCACCAATCGAACGAACCAGGCGCAGCCGCCGCTGTTCCGGCCGATTGCCACCGATGTGAAAGCGGAGAAGCGCTTCCTCTCGACCATCGCCCGCCGCCTCGACACGCTGGGCGCGATCACACGCGGCCAGCGCCAGACCGGCGGTCAGGGCCTGTTCCGTCCCGAGGACAATCTGGAATCCGCCTATGCCCGCGATGCGTTGCGCCAGCTCTATCTGCTGATCGTGCGCGGCAAGGTCGATGGCTGCTCGCTGGAGCGGTTTGAATCCGCCACCGGCCTGAAATTGATGGACAGCAATGGTGTGAAGGACGACCTCCCGCCGATCACCACCTTCCTCAACCGCCTGCTGGCGCTGACCATCGAATTGCAGGGCATCCTGTTCTCGGCCTTTGAGCAGCTTCTGCAGGCGCGTATCGACGGGGCCATTGCATCTGGCACCTATGACATGGGGCTGGAGACGCTGAAGGCCGAAAGCTTCATCGCCACCGACCGGCAGGTCATCCACACCCATCCGGGCACAGGCGCGGAAACCCGGCTCCTGACCCTCACCGAGCGCAAGCGAAATCAGCCGGTCACGCTCGATGCAGCCCTGGCGGAACTAGATGATCCGCGTGCCAAACTGCTCATCAACGAGCGATCCGGTCGTGCCGCCATGCAGATCCCGACCACCAGCGTCATGCTGGATGATGGCGAGATCGAACGGCGCGTCCGACTGATCCGGCCGATGGAGGCGATGAACATTCCGGTGCGGGCGATGAATGAGACCCACTGGATCGAGGCCGACCGTGCCGCCTTCAGCTCAGGCTGGAAGGCGGAACTGGCCGAGGTGCCGGAGTTCACCGATAATATCCTGCATATGGTGACGGGGCTCTTGCTGCCGATCTGGAAACGCCTGCCGCAGGAATCCTCCCGCGTCTATCGGCTCCAGACCGACGAGGGCGAACGCATCATCGGTCGTCGGGTATCGCCGGCCTGGGCCACCAATGCCTCGACCAGCGGCGTTACCAGCAACCTGTCACCGGATACCGCCTATGCCGCGCTGATCGAAGGTCGCACGATTCTCGATCTTGCCGAAGGGCTGCAAATGCGCCGCGTCCGCGTCATGGGCGCCAACCGGATCGAACTGACCGGCTTCACCGATGCAATGCGTGACCGGTTGCGGGCCTATGGCCTCTTCAGCGAGATCATCTCGTGGAAACTGCGCTTCTTCGTGCCAGTCGATGCAACGGGACCGGCAATCATCGGCAAACTGCTTGACCGCTTCCCGGCCCTGCGCATTGGTGAGCGGGAGGCCGCATAATGGCGCGTCTCAACGCTTCCGAACTCGCGCAGCGTCTCGGCCGACAGGCCGAGGCGGTGTGCAGGCACTATCTGTCGAATGGTCGCAAGCAGGGCAATTACTGGCAGGTCGGCGATGTCCGAAACACGGCTGGCCGCTCCATGTTCGTCCGGTTGCACGACAGCGTGAAAGGCATTGCCGGCAAATGGCAGGACTCGGCCACGGGTGAATATGGCGATCTGCTGGACGTGATCCGGGACTCGCTCGGCCTGATCGACTTCGCAGATGTTGCCGAAGAGGCCCGGCGCTTCCTCAGCCTGCCGCATCCTGAACCGCAGCCACCATCCCGTCAGTCCAGAACGCCAGCACCATCGGGATCATCCGAGGCAGCACGCCGCCTCTGGCGCATGACGCAGCCGCTGATCGGCAGTACCGCAGAAGCGTATTTACGCGGACGCGGCATTACGGATTTACGCCAAACCGCAAATCTGCGCTTCCATCCCAACTGCTACTGGCGGCCCGAGGACGATGGCACGACCGAAACATGGCCCGCCATGATCGCCGCCGTCACCGACCTCGATGGCAGGATCACCGGTGCGCACCGCACATGGCTGGCCCCTGACGGTTCCGGCAAGGCACCTGTCGATCCGCCGAGGAAGGCAATGGGCGACCTGCTCGGACATGCGGTTCGTTTCGGGTGCGTGAGGGATGTCATGGCAGCGGGGGAAGGTATCGAAACCATCCTGTCGCTGCGTCAGGCTCTGCCCACCATGCCGATGGTTTCCGCACTCTCGGCCGGGCATCTCGCTGCCATCCTGTTCCCGCCGCACCTGCGCAGGCTCTATATCGTCCGCGACAACGATCCGGCAGGTGACAGCGCTCGCGATAGCCTGGTGGACCGGGCGGTTGATGCCGGGATCGAGGCCATCACGCTCTCACCCATGATGGGGGACTTCAACGAAGATCTCACAACTCACGGGCTGGATGCCGTTCGGGCAGAGATCCGGGTGCAAATCGCTCCCGAGGACGTCAGCCGCTTCATGGCTTCAAGTGCATAGCCGGTACGGGGCCATGATCGGGCCATTCCGATCCTGTCATGCGCATAGGCTGCATCCTGTCATCAGTAGAGGACCGCGCCTTGGCCTTCTGAGAGGGCGATCGGCCCACAAACGCTCCGGTCAGGCAATGGCGGCGCCCGACTGATTTCCGTCGGCGGGCAAGCCCGCCTTTACAGCGCGAAACAAATCAGCCGGGCTTTGCCATCAAGGCCCTCGCCAGAGGCTCGCGCTGCCAGACCTGAGCGCCCGTGGGCTTTCGTCGCCATGAAGGCCGCGACGGTCGCGGTCCAACTGACGGAAGCATCCCATGTACGCGCACGACGATTTCGAACCCGATCACAGCACGTCCCCGACCGGCCATGCCATCGAAGAACTCGAGCTCTACGGCTACCGTCCCTCGGAAGACGAAGCCGATCCCCGGATCACACCCGAAGATCACGTCATCCAGGGCGCAGTCTCCGACATCTTCGACGCCCTGATTTCCACCATGGCCGACACCAGCCTCGATTTCGACCTCGACGAGATCCTCTGGTCCACCGTCAACACCTTCCACCGCGCTGTCGAGCGGATCGAGACCAAACTCGACGATAACGAGCAGGCACAGAAGCGCCTTCAGCGTGAACAGGATGGCAGCGAGGTCAAATCCGTCCAGCTCGAAACCCTGATCGGCGCGGGCCAAAGCCTGATCGAGCGCCGTGACAGCATGGAAACCTTCCGCGATGCCGCCGCCGGCATCTATCTGCGCACCACCGGAACGCCCTGGTCGCAACGCTCCGGTTCACGGGTCAACCATCGCCAGATGACCTCGGCCGTGATCGACAGCCGCGACTTCATCGCCGCCAAACGCCGGGCCGACAACGAGGTGCTGTTGCCCGCCGGACCGAAGATCGCCTTTTCAGGCGGTGACACCACCGATCACCGGACGATCTGGGCCAAGCTGGATCAAGTCCACGCCAAGCACCCGGACATGGTGCTGATGCACGGCGGATCGCCCAAGGGCGCGGAACGCATCGCGGCCACCTGGGCCAACAATCGCAAAGTCGCGCAGGTCGCCTTCAAACCCGATTGGGCGAAACACGCCAAGGCGGCGCCGTTCAAGCGCAATGATCAGATGCTTAGCATCATGCCGATCGGGGTCATCATCTTCCCCGGCACGGGCATTCAGGACAACCTGGCCGACAAGGCCCGCAAGATGGGCATCCCGGTCTATCGCTTCGGGACCGGCAGCGCGTGAGCGCTGCCTTTCCCATCGCTACGAGCCGGATGGTCGAAACCACCGATCATTCCGGCTCGCGCAGGCAGGCATGTTCATGCTATATTCCGCTTTGCGCCATGGTGGTGGTGGAAGGCGCAACCGTTCAATCCCTTGCACGGAGACACCACCATGATAATTCTCGGAATTCTTGTTTCCATTGCAGCCATCGGTACCATGTGCTGGCTGCTGTTCAATCTCGCCGTCTTCGCCCTGCCGTTCTTTATCGGCCTGAACGCAGGCATATGGGCCTATGGCACGGGCGCTGGCTGGCTTGGCGGCATCCTCATCGGTCTTATCGCCGCGGGTCTGACACTGGCGGTCGGTCAGGGTCTGCTCATGCTGGTTCGCCCGATCTGGGCACGGCTGCTGATCGCTTTGGCGTTCGTCGCCCCTTCGGGCATGGCCGGGTTTTACGCTACGCTGGGGATCGTCAAACACATGATGCCGTCCGAGACCTGGCAGATCATCTTCTCGGTGGTCGGTGCGGTCGCGGTAGGCGCGACAGCTTTCCTGCGCGTTGCGAGCATGGCGGCAAACAGCCCTGCGGGCTCCAGCCTTGCTCGTGCTTGAAATGCTGGGCGTAGTCGTGGAGAGTGACGTCACGAGACGTGGTGTAGCTGGGTAGCGCGGTGGTCAAACAGACGAATGAAATCGATCCTCAAAATATCATACTGCAAAAGTGTGCCACATGTCCCGGCGGCGGAAGCATCAAGACTGCAACGCTGGTGAATCCTCTAGTAGCATGAGAAAGCATCAGAATGGAAAACCACATCCAGAAAGCTTAGCAGCCGGAGGAAATCATGCGCTCAAGGAAGCAATTGAGCGTAGCCCTTCTGACCTTCTCAAGGAATTGCGTTTTGTATGGGACTTGCCTGAAGACAAGCCCATCCGTGTCATAGGCCGCGTATGGCTCAAGGCGCTGGCAGATGGGCGAGAGCTTTGGTTCCTCGACGACATAGAGCATCCTGAGAAGGGCGTTGGGTTGTACTATCCTACGCTCTCAATGGACAACAAGGACGCCGTCGTAGCATCGGCATTTGTGCCTCCAGGCCCCTCGCGCAGGGTCATTGACCCTCAGGTTGCTGCATCCGGTGGACAGTGGGCGGTGGCAGAGCTTGAACTCTCGCCGGTCGCGGAACGTCAGAAACAGCGGAATCCGTGGCTTATGAATGTTCGCTCAGCGACGCTGCGACCGCTGAGCGAAATCCCGGTGGATTGGCACGTGGCGGTGACCGGTCCCGAGTCAGCGCGCCGCATTTCGACGTTGGCACGCGGTGAAATCGAAAACTACCTGCGTAAGCTGGTCCTTGACGAAGACGAGGAACTTGCACGCCGTCTTGTAGAAAATGACAGGGCGCTCGACAATCTGGTAGCCGCGCGTCGGCAGGCAGAAGTAGAAGCCGCAGCGGTCCAAGCCCAAGTCGATGCCGAGCTTTCCTTGCACTATCAGCGCCGCGATGAGGCCGAGCGCAGTGTGATCGAGGTACAATCCCAGCTTCGCGACGAACAAGAGCGCCTCGCTGCCTACCAACGAACCGTGGAACAAGAGAAGCAGACTATGGAAATCGCTTATCGCCGCCTAGAAGAGCTGCTCTCCGAGAAAGGCGACCGGCTTGTGGCACTTGGTCTGGCCGATGCCGAGGACGTGGCAGTGCTGTTGCCTCATCTGGGCGCCATGGAAGACGCACGCGAAGGGATTAGCTTCAACGACGCGCTCCCCGGAGGCTTCGCCCAGCTCGCCCCGCTGCTGCAGTGTCGGATGGCCCAACAAGGCCTGCTCTACTCGCAGCCCCAGCTTCGTGACTTCCTCGCGCTGTTGCGCACCCGTGACCTGGTGGTGTTGGCCGGTGATTCCGGATCTGGTAAGACAAGCCTCGTGCGGGCGACGGCTAAGGCGATCGGTGGTGCCTGTACGATTATCCCTGTGAAGCCAAACTGGACTGGCCCGGAGGATCTTCTCGGATATTTCAACCCCATCCAGCGGAGCTATCAGGCGACGCCTTTCCTACTCGCATTGCAGGCTGCCGCGCGCAATCCGCTGGTGCCGCACTTCATCTGCCTTGATGAAATGAACCTGGCACGCGTGGAGCACTACTTCTCCGATTTTCTCAGTCTGCTCGAGAATCGCTCCAAAGCTCCCCAGATCCCGTTGTACACCGCCGACGAGGAGCGCCACGTGGTCGTCGAACAAGGCATCTTCCTCGAAGTCGAGGCGGAGGCGCGCCGTCGCTCAGGGCTTGGCGATGGTGCCACGCTCGAAGAGGTGCTGCGTGACGATCGCGCCAATGCCGAATTGCACCGTCTTGGTGGTTTCGCGGACAATGAATCCGTGCTGCTGCATCATGGACGCCTTCGTCGTTCGCTCGCGGCCCAGATGCGCATGCCGACCTCGATCATCCTGCCTGAGAACGTCTGGATATTCGGCGCCGTGAATATGGACGATACCACGCACCAGCTTTCGCCCAAGGTGCTCGATCGCGTGCAGGTGGTGCGGTTCCGCAATCCGATGCTGGCAGACTGGGACGCGATCGAAGCCGAGGTTCAGGCAGCTCATCAAAGCCTGCCTTCGGATCTGGCAGAGTTGCGGATGACTCCAGAGGATTTTGGCGTACGCAGCGACTATCCGGCCTTCGACCGTCATGATGAGAAAGTGGCATTCCTCTCGCATCTATCGCGTGAGTATCTCGACCCTCTCGGTGTGGAATTTGGACTGCGCGCCATTCGCCAATCGCAAGGTTACATGATTGCGGCCGAGGCTACCGGGATCGGCCCTGACGAGGCGCTGGACAATGTTATCAAGCACAAGATCCTCCCCAAGATCGCCTTCGACACCGCACGTCCCGCCGGCAGCGGTCGTCCTCGCCGCGAACTCATCGATGAGTTGCGAACCGAGCTGACGGGGCGCTTCGAAGGCACAAGCCTTGATCTCGAAGCAAGCTGCGTCGGCGACCTTGGACGAATGATCCGCTTAGCGGATGGGAACAACGGTATCCTCAACTACTGGCTGCGCTGACCCGTCCGATGGGGGTGTCGGCGCACTATCTCGATATCGATTGGGACTCGCCCGGAATCGCCCGGCGGATCGAGGTGTCGACTTATCCAATCGAGATCGATACCGCGAATGATGGCACGATGCATGCCGAGGTTTCGATCTTCCGAAATTTCGCACCATGGGTCGGCCTTCAACTCTCCGGTCAACTTGCGAGCGTCGAACCGGCGACGGTCGATGCCGATGGCGAACGCCATCCATGGCTTCCGGTGCTCGATGAGCACGGTGCTGTCTGGTGGATTCCCGCTACCGGCTGGAGCAAGCCCAGCAGCCGACATCTCTCTGAAATGCACCGCTCCTTCGGGACTTTCTCGGTGGAGCTTGGACCGTCCCGGAACCTGGTCATCGACGCCGTCGCGAACGAGCTCGATCGCGCCCATGCGCAGGAGTATCTCGACGACTTTCAAGACGAGCTGGTCTGGCTCGCGATTGGGAAGCCGACCGGGGCTCTAGGTGAGGCGGGGGCCGACTACAGCCGTGATCTTGTCGATGCACTCAGAGAGTTTGCCTACGCTGCGGGCCGCATACTCGAGCATCCTGCTCTGGAAATCCGGGAAGTCACGGCGCTGGTTCATCAATCGCGCCTACGTCCGAATGCCGAGACGTTTCGTGCCGTCCTGCGCCGTCCTGGCGCACATCTCTACCCCGGGCGCTCGGCACAGGAGAACGCTGACGTTCCTGAGAATCGATACCTGCGCGGACTGGTTCAGCATTGTCGACGCGTGGCGCAATCCATTGCGCGCTCGTCGTCGCGTCACCATGGGCATCTTGCCGCCCGTTCTGCAAGAGAGAAGGCACGGGCGGCAGATCTGCTCGCCACCGCGCGGATCGAGGTGGATCAGGAGATATTCGACAACCAGCTTGCCGATATCCGGCGACACATGGACGCGATCGCCAACTGGGCAGACGGCTCGGTCTTATCTCGATCAACGGAACGCGAGTATCGCTTCTCGGTAGGCAAGAAGTATGAGGGGAAAGGTGGAGGCCTTTTCTATCGAAATCTGGATGGCGACAGCCCGAATAGCGCAGGCGAGCACTTCCAGGTCAGTGTGGTCCAGTTTCCCGAAGGTCTTCATGAGCTCGTAAGGGAGGCTCAGAGGATCGACAAAGACCTCTCCTTGGTATTGGTGGGCAAGGCGAGTGTCAGGCCCTTTACCACGGCGAACGGCAAGGCGGGACGCAGAGCGACTTTTACTAATGTCTCGGCTGTCCAACCTCGATCGCCGGTCCTTGAACGACGCGTAGCCACCCGCTTGCGATACGAACGAGAAGGCTGGCACAGGGCCATCAGCAGCAAGGAGCGCCACGAATATAGCTCGGAGGCAAACACCGCGCTTATCCGGGCAAGCCAGTTTGATGTTCGCGCTCAGGAGGGCGCAATCGCATCTGCCGCACTCGATGCCATAGAGAGCGCGCTAGGTCACCAGGATGCTTCATGGGATCGTCTCGGAGTTTCGGTTAGTTCATCGTTTCCGATGGGCATGCGTTTTGTCCAGAATCCGATCTATGCGGGCGCTCTGGCGGCCTTCCATAAAGTCATGGTCCTGGAGCAGAGCACCGGCATTGGCGAAAATACGCTCGAAAAGCTCGGACGCATCAACGTCCTGCATGCCAGCGCGCTCTACGAACGCTGGTGCCTGATCAAAATCGCCGCGGTTCTGATGCAAGACTTCCGTTTTGTCCCGCAGCCAGATTGGGTTGAACATGTCGTGACGTTCTCGACTCAAGCGAGTGAACCAAGAGCCACAGGTTTCACGATTGAATTTACACGTCAGCATCCCAGTATGACGGCGCAACTGGATGTTGAGCCCGTGTTGGCGAACGGACGGCGTCCGGATTTTCGGCTGCGCTTCAAAGTCTCCACCTCTGCAGGAAACCTTAGAGCCAAGGATGATTTGGCATGGGACTATCGCCCATCAATCTTCGGGAATTTTGTCGGGCAGCACTCCGGCCTCGTAATGGATGCGAAGTTCCGCACGCGTTGGAAGCATGGGGAACTTGCCGACATGCTGACGCTTCTAGTCGACGCCAAGGACTATGGTCAGGATGGCGACCGCGTCTTCATCCTCCATCCCGTAAAGGGAGCGGTTGACCATAGGACTTCGCCGTTGGTCTGGAGCCGAGACTGTGACTACGGACAGGACCACCCGACGGGTCACGCTCACGGCAGCATCCAACTTGGTGCGGATCCCGTTTCCGCCGGCGCATCGACTATTAACTTGCGCCGTCTTATTGCACTCGAGCTTCAGGGGGTGTTTCCCGAGCCTGAATTCGTGCGGATCAATGCGGAGGGAGCCGGGCAAGGAGATCAGTGGGGCAAAAAACCCGACGTCTGCCGGTACAATGCAAGCTTATGCATCGCCTGCGGCAAGGCTCACGACATTGCTGATGTCACGCAAGGAAGGACCGAACGCGGCAATGCCAAATGGTTCTACCGATGTTCGGACTGCGGAACCACGTCAATGCGGACACCCTGCTTTGGATGTGGCACTGAATTACATAAGAACGGATTGCAGTTGACGTACCACCTCACAATTGCCGACCATGTGGCTAATGTCGTCTGTCCGGACTGTGGCGCGAACTTCTGATCATTCATTGGAGGAGACGGCTACTCTGCGTGTTGCATATTCGGGAGGCGATCGGCCTGCGGAGTGGCCCTTTTGGGGCGGTCGAGCGACAGTCGTCTGTTGATGATGGACCAATGTGCATGCGGGTCATCTGCCGGCTTCATCGGGAGGCCGACAGGCTTGCGGTGTACACATTCGGATCGGCGGTGCAGCCCGAGCGTGGCCCGAAGGAGCGTATGACGGTCAGCGCACCAGCGTTTACGGACTGAACCGGGAACCCGGTTGGGGCGATGTCGGTGGGACAGGCAGGGAGGAAGGATGCGCACGGTCTGTAACGCAGAATGACAGATAGGCTGGGTGGGTTCCGGTCTGGTCATCCGGATGGAGCCTCAAGGTTGCCACATCTCCGTTCAGCCCCCGTGTCTCGACCGCTCCAAACGGCCTCTTCAATAGCCTGATCTGGCCGAAGAGCAGCGCGATGCGCTTCGACCGCTTTAGCGCAACAGCGTCGTCACAACTTTCTTCCCCTGACGGCGGAGCCGCCATTCCGCGCGGAACAAGAAAGTTCCTCCTGTGCTGTCCAGCCCCCGAGGGGGTGCGCCAGCGTTCGTCTCCGGCCGGTCGATCGCCATAGAGGCCGCAATGGTGCGGGCTCGGAAACGGAAAACGGAGACTTAAAATGGCAACCATCGGCACCTTCAAGAAGACCGGCTTGAACGAATTCACCGGCGACATTGTCACCCTCAGCGTCCAGGCCAAGGGCGTGCGCATCATCCCCGACCTGCGCGCCACCGGCGAGAACGCCCCCAGCCACCGGGTCCTGGTCGGCCGCGCCGAAATCGGTGCCGCCTGGTCCAAGCGCTCCAACGAGGGCCGCGACTATCTGGGCCTCAAGCTGGACGATCCAAGCTTCAACGCTCCGATCTACGCCAACCTTTTCGACGAAGAAGATGGCGAAACCTTCTCCCTCATCTGGTCCCGCCCCAACGGTCGCCGCGGCGACTGAGGCGCGGAACAAAGGCTCCGACCGCAAGGTCGGGGCCTTTCCCGTGCCCGCGGGAAAGCCGCCAGGCCCGGTGACCTGTCCGGGCTGGAACTGCTCAGCCGGTCAGGATCGGGATCATGGTTTTCACATGGGCGTCGATCCGTTCCAGCACGAGCGGGGGGACCCACTCGCGTTCCGGCAGTGTCCACCATTTCGCATCAATCCGCCGCACCGTCTCGACAACGGCCTTGAGCACGGCTGGCTCGGGAAGCCTTGCCCGATTGGCAAACGTCTTCCAGCGGGCCGGAGCCAAGCCCTTGAAGGCTCGCTCGCCGCCCAGAGACAGCGCCAGCCCATCTGCCGGAATATAGGGAACGGTCGAAAGCATGTCGTAGATCGGTGCAAGAGCGGGCGTGTCGCCGTCGCCCGGATAGATCAGCGACCAGTTCTTGAGGTGCATGTCGCCATTGCCCATGACCACCGAGAAGGTCAGCCGCCGAACAAACTCCAGCGCGGTGAACGGCGAGATCGCAACATTCAGCACAGAGGCGATGTCGTGGGAGGCGGCGCCATCATATTTGCGCGCCGGGTACAGGCCGAAAACCTGCGCGAAATCCTCGATATGGATGCGCTGCCCGTCTGTCCCGCGATCAAAACGCCGCACGAGCAGAACCAGCCCCTCGGCAAGTGTTTCGAACTCTTCGGGTATCCCCTCGAACTGGTCTCGGCTGACCAGTTCCCGCTCGGGCACGTCCATGCCAATTGCTTCGGCAAGCGCGAGGTTCGCAAACTCGTTTTCCGACACGCCCGGAAAGGCGGTCGAGGGGAATTTTGCAATATACTGGCCCTCGTCATCCCCGAGCGGCAAGGTCAGTCCGCCACCCTTGCCGGTGTTCTTCATCACCGAGAGCTTCATCTGCACGCCCGCCAGCGAGAAGCGGGCTTTTGGCCGCCCTTGGGATGGGGCCGCCCCGATGCCCGGTTGACCGTCACTGGGCAGCACCCGAACGGCACCCGGCAGATCCGCGCCTAGAGCTGCCAGGAGATCGAAATCATTCCCCGGCCGCACATTGCCCGCATGGTGCTTTTCCATCGCCTCGCGCAGCCGGTCTTCGGGTAGCAGGTTGGCAAAGAAGGGCGGCAGGCTGCCTGCGACAGGTCGCGGATCCTTGCGCAGGCCCCCTGATGCCGCGCGCAGGGACAGGCTCAGAACCGGGATGCCGCCGGTCGCGCGATAGGCCGGATCAAGGCTGAAGGCGTTGAAATCACCCGGCGTCCTGACGATCGTGCCAACCTTCGCACTGTTCAGGAACACGTCCAGCGCGGTGATGGTCTCAGCGGTACGGGCGGCTGTCATCGTCGCTCTCCGGTTGCGGGCTGAAGGCCGGATGATCGTCCTCGGCATCGGGGCGCAAAAGCGCTTCGATGGCGGGCACCATCGCCTGCGGAACCAGCATCATTTCCAGCCCAAGCGCCCTGGCAATGTTGATCAATGTCGTGGTGCGCGCAGCCGCTGCTCCCGTCTCGATGTCGCGGTAGCGCGGGCGCGAAATGCCGGCAAGATCGGCCACTTGCTCCTGGGTCAGCCCCGCTGCAAGACGCGCGCGGCGAAAATGGTCGCCGATCAGCCCCAGTGCTTCTTTTTCCGCCTTCATGTGGCGCCTTTACGGATCATTCCTGTTGCATTGATCTGGATAGGTATCATATCCAGTGTAGAATGCAAAGAAAATGATCTCCAAACATATCACGATTATTTCCCATGGAGCGTTTGGGGATCATCTTGCGCTGGTCGGCACTGCGGCCAGCACAAGTGCTGCAATTGCGGCATGCAGGCGAATCAGACGGACTGCATGCTCAGCCGTGTAGATAACGTCCTGGCCAGATTCGACGAATTCGTATGGCGTATCGGGCGAAGGCGACTAAAATAGCCGTAGTTCTGGAATGCGCGCCGGTCGCGATGGGAGGTGATCATGCATGATCACCGCTCGACAGTCGCGGGCCGCACGCGCGTTGCTGGGTTGGACGCAGGAGACGCTCGCTGACAAGGCCCGAATATCGCTGACTGCCCTGAAACGCCTTGAGTCCGAGAACCGGCTCGAGGTGTATGAGACAACGCGGGATCAGGTGCGCCGGGCGCTTGAAACAGCAGGGATTGTTCTCCTGTCCACGGATCGCGGGCAAGGAGTATTGCTGGTTCATGGGGAAGAGGAGAAGAGACACCGACAGATCCATGACGCCTGACGGGCGCGGGCGGCATCATCGATCCGCTGCAGCGGCCTGTGCTCTGTGGCGACCCGCGACATGACATCTCCGCTCCCCCCCTTCGACGATATTGCACCTGTTAGCGACGAGCTGACCGAATATGACCGCGCGCATATCAAGCTCTATATGCGGCTGCTCGATGTGGCCGATGATGGGGCGGAATGGACCGAAGCCGTCAACATTCTGTTCGGTATCGACCCCGCCCTGGAACCAGTGCGCGCCCGGCAGGTCCATGACAGCCATCTGGCCCGCGCGCGCTGGATGACACAGAGCGGCTATCGCCAGCTGCTCCGCCGTCCGACAGATCGGACCTGACCTCGGCGCCGTCGCACCAGTGATGCCCTCAGAGCATCACCCCATGTCTTTGTCCCGGCTTCCATCTCGGTAGAGGCGCCGCAATTCTTTCACGCTCCACCTGTGCAGTTTCAACCAGGAGCGGAGCATGAAGCCGGATACATCCCGCTGGCGAGACCAGGACCAGTATGAATTCTACGAGGTGCTGCCCGTTGAGGGCGTCGCCTGGGAATGCCTGCGCCGTAACGCCTCCTATCAGGCCAGTTTCGATGATCTTGTAGCGCAAGGCGCCGGGCATCTTCCCTTTGCGGATGACGTCCAACATCGCTGGGGGTTGCGATTTCCCGGCAGACCCCGGCTTTTCCGCGCTCGACCAACCGGTCATCTGGTCGCCTGTTGCCAATCCGGACATGCTGATGCTCGGGGCAGCGCCCGATTTTCTTCCGCCTTCTCCGTCCGCCTTATCGGTCGATCTTGCTGATGCCATCTGCGGACCAGAGGGGACATATGGTGTCTGTGACGCCAGCGACGGCGTTCAATATCTGATCCTCGCCGACACCGATGCCAATTCGCAGCCGGCGATCATCCTGCCACTTGACCAAAATCTGCCGGATCGGCTCGACGCCATTCTCAGGCTCTGGCACATGCTGGCCGGGAAACCCGCGCGCCGCGACCCCAGGATGACGCCGTATCAGCGCCGGCGGTTCCGCCTGATGATGCAAGCCGCTGACGGAAACGCCAACCAAGCGACTTATCGTGAGATTGCCATCGCCATCTATGGAGAGGCGCGCGTTCGGGCCGAACCGTGGAAGACATCGGCTTTGCGCGCCTCTGTCATCGCCCTTGTCCGATCTGCCGCCGCGCTGATCGACGGCGGTTATCTGGACCTTTTGCGCCATTGTCGCAAACCCTGACGCTGACGTCTGATCGAGGGTGAGGATTTTACCCCTTCGATCTTCCTCATCCCCCATGCCGCCGCGCCTTCGCCACCGTGCGCATGTCATGCCGTTGATCGTCAGCGGCATCCTGCACAACCACGGAGGCCACCCCATGCGACCTGATCTCTCCGCCTTGCCGCCACGCTACCTGCGCACCAAGGAAGCCGCCGATTTCCTCAGCCTGTCCGCGCGCACGCTGGAAAAGCACAGAACCTACGGAACGGGACCTGCCTATCACAAGCTCGGCGGCCGCGTTGTCTATTCGGTCGAGAATCTCGCAGCCTGGGTTGCGCGCGGATCGGTCACCTCCACGTCGGACCCACGCGGACAGGTTCTCCCGGCGAAACCTCTGCCGCCGACCGCGTTCACCTCGCCCAAGCGCATCACGCGCTGAACGTGGCTGTCAGCCCCTGATGGCGCCCCCGCATCCATCCGCCTCGGAACGCGGACAACTCGATCTGTTTCGGGCGCTTCCCGGTGAATTCGCGCCAAGAGACGCGCAGGATCTCATGGCCTATCCTTTCTTTTCCCTTTCCAAATCGCACCGTATCCGCCCGATTGACTTTGCCCTGGGCAACGTCTCGATCCGTGTCGAAGCTGTTCCCGATCACGGTATGGCGACGATCTGGGACGCCGATATACTGATCTGGGCGGCCAGCCAGATCGTGGAAGCGCGGGACGCCGGTCTGCGCACGTCGCGCCTGATGGCGGCAACGCCTTATGAAATCCTGACATTCACAGGGCGCGGAACCTCCCTGAGGGACTATCAGCGCCTGAAGGCGGCGCTGGACCGGCTGCAATCGACCACGGTTGCAACCTCGATCCGCCAGCGCGCCAACGGACGACGCCATCGTTTTTCGTGGATCAACGAATGGCATGAGCGGACCGATGCCAACGGCCGCCCGGACGGCATCGAGATGATCGTGCCCGACTGGTTCTACAGTGCGGTTCTGGATGACGCCCTGATCCTCACCATCGACCGGGCCTATTTCAATCTGACCGGCGGGCTGGATCGCTGGCTCTATCGCCTGGTGCGTAAGCATGGTGGGCGGCAAAGAAACGGTTGGCGGTTCGACTTCCGTCACCTGCACCAGAAATCGGGCAGTCTCTCGCCGTTCAAGCGCTTCGCCTTCGAGCTGCGCGACATTATCCGCCGCCAACCGCTGCCCGGCTACACCCTGTTCGCCGAGGTCGAAACCGGCGGCCGGATGCTGCTCGCTTTCGAGCCTGTCCCGGCCTGTGGAAAACCTGTGGATAGCCTCGTGCTATCGGGAACCCGGACTATCGTGCCATCAGGAACCGGAGGCTCGTGCTATCGGGAACCCAAACACCTCCTATCCTTCGGTAACAAAAGCGAAAATTGCGCCCTTAACTTAGAGTCTAACACAGAATCTAACTTTGAAGAGCGGCGGCGCGATGTGGAAAAGCTCATCGCGAAGGCTGGTGCGGCCCTCAGATCGGGTGCCCATAAAGGCAAGCTGACACCCCCAAAGCAGGGATCGCCCGCGTCAACAAGCACGCCTGAACTTCCTCTCGGCAAACCGGGAGGACAGCGATGATTGTTGCGCTCCTCAATCAGAAAGGCGGCGTGGGCAAGACGACGCTGGCGCTGCATCTCGCCGGAGCCTGGGCTGCGCAAGGCAAGCGGGTCATCCTGATCGATGCCGATCCGCAAGGCTCCGCACTCGATTGGTCGCAGCGGCGCAGCCATGAAGGGCTGCCAAGGCTGTTCACCGTCATCGGCCTTGCCCGCGATACCCTGCACAGAGATGCGCCGGAGCTGGCGCGTGACGCCGATCATGTCGTCATTGATGGTCCACCCCGTGTCGCTGGTCTGATGCGCTCTGCGCTGCTTGCAGCCGATCTGGTGCTGATCCCGGTGCAGCCGTCCCCCTTTGACGGCTGGGCATCAGCCGAAATGCTGGCGCTTCTGAACGAAGCACGCATCTATCGCCCGGAGCTGTCCGCCCGTTTTCTGCTGAACCGATGCGGTGCGCGCACCATCATCGCCCGCGAAACGGCCGAGACTCTGGCTGACCATGATCCGCCCTTGCTGGCCACAACGGTCGGCCAGCGTGTCGCCTTCGCAGACGCCGCACAGACTGGACGGCTGGTCTCCGAGACCGATGACGGCCAACGGGCCGCACAGGAGGTCACAGCGCTGGTGGCCGAGATCGATGGCCTCGGTATCAGGAAGATCGCGCCATGACACGTCCGCCCGTCAAATCCGGCTTCGCATCGCGTCCGGGCAATCCCGATAGCTGGGTCAGAGCCGCCGATGCGCCGGCAACCGGCAAGACGGCTACGGAGGCGTTCACCGCCCGCCTGACCATCGACATCGCGCCCGAACTGCGCGGGCGCATCAAGGTTGCCGCTTTCCGGCGTGGCGTCACCGTCGCCGTGATGCTGCGCGAGCTGCTGGTCCGCGAGTTTCCACCCATCGAAGGAGATCAGCCATGACCGGCAAAACCGTGCGCGCTGCGCATGAACATCCGCAGGCGGACGGGCCTGCACCGTTCACCACATTGGTCGAACTGACCTTCCAGAAGAAGAAGGTCGAGCGCTGGATACGCTTTGGCCGCAAGAGCTTTGAGCAGGTTATCGACCGCCGCCGCAGTCTGATCGGTTTTGCGCCCGAAAGCATCTTCGCCTTCGTCCGTTGGGCCTCCAACGATTACGGCACCATCGTTTCGCGGCTCGACATCCTGCGCGCTGTCGGGCGTGGCGAACCGTACCAGACCGTGCCCTTCGTTCGTCCTGGCGGCGAGATCCTGCTGCGTATCGACGGCTGGCGACAAGTCCAGCGGGTGCTGGCCCTGATTGATGCCGTGGACGCGCTTGGCGTCGATCCGGCGGATGTTGCGCCGGATCATTGGCGGCACGTCCACAACCGTTTGAGTGCCGGCCAGGAACCCAATCCCTACACCCCGGAGCGCCATGCCGCATGGGTCAGCCGCCGGAGGATTGCACCATGAGCCGCCGTCATATCCTCGCCGTGACAATGATAGCCGTTGGCACGCTCGTCGCCACGGCTGTCGCCGATCTGCCAACCCGGCTGATCTGG
This sequence comes from Kaistia defluvii, assembly GCF_026343955.1. Taxonomy (GTDB): domain Bacteria; phylum Pseudomonadota; class Alphaproteobacteria; order Rhizobiales; family Kaistiaceae; genus Kaistia; species Kaistia defluvii. The sequence continues at coordinate 394,094 of NZ_JAPKNI010000004.1, read as the reverse complement.
AATGCGACCGCCAGCGCGCCCATCGGCCTCTACACGGTTGCTCCCGCCGATGCGCTCGAAATTCCCGAACTCGTCGCCATCATGCCGCCTGAACCGCTGGAGCGGTTCATGGTTGAGCGCGGCTATATCGGGCGCGGCGTGCCGCTGCTGAAGCGTGTCCTCGGCCTGCCGGGACAGCGCGTCTGCCGCCACGGTGCGACCATTGCCGTCGATAATGTCGAGATGGGGGACGCGCTGGAGCGCGACCGCATGGGACGCGATCTGCCGGTCTGGCAGGGCTGCCGCATCATCGGCGACGGTGAACTCTTCCTCATGAATTGGGACATCCGGGACAGCCTCGACGGCCGTTACTTCGGACCTGTTCCCGCCAGTTCCGTCATCGGCCGGGCGCTTCCACTCTGGACCGATGAGGAAGGCGATGGCCGCTACGAATGGCGGGCGGTCACGCATTGAACTCACGCCAAATCCACCAACACAGGAGACATACCATGCCACAGATCGGTCAATTCGCGCGTGACGCATCCGGCTTCGCGGGTCAGCTCGTCACGCTCACCATGAAGCGCGATCTCGTCATCGTGCCCGCCGAACATTCCGATGCGGAGAATGCGCCAGACTATCGCGTCCATTTCATTGAACATGACGGGCCGGAGGTCGGTGCTGCATGGAAACGTACCGGCGAAAAGGCTGGCGAATATCTCTCGGTACTGCTTGACGATCCCGCCTTGCCGCAGCCGATCCGCGCCAACCTGTTCCGCGATGACGATGCAGGCTCGTCATGGTCGCTACACTGGAGCCGTCCAAAGCCCCGCGAAGATCGGGACTGAGATCATGCGATCCTGCGCCCTCCTTCTCTTCACGGCCCTGCTGTTGGCTGGCAGCGGCTCGATGCCGGCCATCGCGCAGATCACGCCGCAACCCGCGCCTGTCACCGTGCATCCCCATGCTGCTTTCATTGCCGAGGCGTCACAGCGCTTCGGCATTCCAGAGCACTGGATTCGGGCCGTGCTGCGTGTGGAGAGTGCGGGCGATGTGCGCGCCATCTCATCGGCGGGCGCGATGGGACTGATGCAGGTCATGCCCGATACCTGGGCGGGCCTGCGCCGCCGCCATGGTCTCGGGCGCGACCCTTACGATCTGCGCGATAATATCCTCGCAGGCACGGCGTATCTGCGCGAGATGTGGAACCGCTACGGCAATGTTGCGGCCATGCTTGCCGCCTACAACGCCGGTCCCGGTCGCTATGACGAGCATCTGGCGACGGGCCGCGTTTTGCCCTCAGAAACGCGCGCCTATGTCGCCACGCTCGCGCCGGTTCTCGGGCGTGCGACTGCGCCTGATGTGCCGACGATCGTGCCGCCGCCACCGCCGGATTGGCGCGAAGCTCCGCTCTTCGTTGCGCAATCCAGCGGCAATTCGGCGGCGGCCAATCAGCCGTCGAACGGCGCCCGCGCAACCCTTCCTCTGCGCGTATCCGTCGATCAGGAGCCGCAGGACGGCGGCATATTCGTGGCCCGTGTGAGCAATGGAGATGCGCCATGAACATGGCGTCTCCACCCGCTTTCGGTCCGCTTCCGGTGTGCAGTCAGGCAAGGGGTCGCCTGGCGGCATTCCCGGCAGGAAGGGCAAAAAGGGAAAGAAAGGCGGAGGGCAAGATAAAGGAAACCGGCACCCTGTCGGGGCGGTTTCTGGGCAAGCCCTTGTCTGCACACTGTTTTGGGACGCGGCGCACGGCACCATGCTTTTGGGCCTCGCGTACCGCGATATGGCGCAAAGCCTTGGCGTTGCAGGGTTTTGACCGGCACTCTAACCGAATATCGGCCGATTTTCCGCCGTCACGGCTTCGGATGCGACGATGAGTGGCGACGACGAGAACCGCTTTCTCCCGAAGCCTGGCCGCATCAGGTCGGACGTGCCGAAGGCGGGCAAGGCGAAGAGCTTTCTGACGCAGGCAAAGAAGCTGGCGCGTCAGCATAGCAACAGCCCCGGCAGATCATCATCATTCGCATCACGGACTTCCTCGTCGCCTTCATCTGGTTCGGCCGGAAAGAGCGGGAAGGCATCGCGCGATGGCAAAGGTCCGGGCGTCAAGCGTGGCCGTGGCGCGGCCTTTGTCCGCGCCCAAACCCTGTCGGGCGGGTGGCGGCACAGTGCGACCGGCGTGCGCCGCGTCGTCGTCAAAACCCGGTACGTCCAGAGCGCGGGGAAGAATGGCAAAGGGGCTGCCCATCTGCGCTACATCCAGCGAGACGGGACATCGCGTGGTGGCGAGCGCGGCCAGCTCTATTCGGCGACCGACGATCGCGCCGATGGAGATGCCTTCCTTGATCGCGGCAAGGATGATCGCCACCAGTTCCGCTTCATCGTTTCGCCCGAAGATGCCGCCGATCTTTCCGACCTCACCGAACACACCCGCGATCTGATGAGCCGCATCGAGGCCGACCTTGGCACGAAACTCGATTGGGTGGCTGTCAATCACCACAATACCGGCCATCCCCATGTCCATGTCATTGTTCGGGGCAAGGACGATCTGGGCGAGAACCTGGTCATCAATGGCGACTATCTCGCCAATGGTATTCGTGAGCGGGCGAGCGAACTGACCACGCTGGAACTTGGACCCGCCACCGAGATCGAGCAGAGCCGCAAGTTGACTGCCGAAATCGACCAGGACCGCTTCACCCGGATCGACCGGGCAATGACCGAAGAGGCCGATGAACGGATCCTCGATCTGCGCCATGATCCCGACAACACGCGCCGCCAGTTCAACCGCACGCTTCGCCTGCGCCGTCTCGCCAAACTGGAAAAGATGAGGCTGGCAACGGAATATGCACCCGGCGTCTGGGAGCTTGGCGCGAAGATGGAACCAGCGCTGCGTGAACTCGGTGAGCGCGGTGACATCATCCGTAACATGCAAGAGGCGCTGAAGGCCGATGGGCAGGAACGCGATCCGATGACCTTCCAGCTTCACGATGCCGCACCCGCGGCACCCATCACCGGCCGCATCGTCGACAAATATCTGACCGATGAGATGGGTGAAAAGCTGACCCTCGTGGTCGACGGGATCGACGGGCGCACGCACCATCTTCCCGGCATTGATCCGGCCCGCGTCGAAGATGCCCGGATCGGCAGCATCGTGGAAGTCGGTCCCGCCGATACAGCACAACGTCCCTCTGATCGCACCATCGCTGCGATCTCGGAAAATGGTATCTACCGACCTAGCCGCCACCTCGAACAGGCGAAGTTCGAGGGACGTGTGCCGGGTGGCGACTATGAGGGCTATGTCGATGCCCATGTCCGGCGATTGGAGTCGCTACGCCGGGCCAGGATTGCCGAGCGGATCGACGCCGACCAGTGGCGCATCCCCGAAGACTTCGAGAGCCGCGCCACCGCCTATGATGCCGGTCGCAACCGGCAAGCCAGCATCCGTGTCGTCTCGACCTTCGACCTGGAAAAGCAGATCGGCGCCGATGGTGCGACCTGGTTGGACCGGCGATTGGTCACACCGGACGCCTCTGACCTTACCCCGGCAGGGTTCGGCCAGCAGGTGCGCGAGGCTATGGACCAGCGGCGTGAACACCATATCGCACAGGGCGATGCCACGCGGCAGCAGAATGGACGCATCCTCTATCGGCGCAACCTGCTCGCCAATCTGCGAGAAAGGGAAGTGGCCCGCGTCGGTGCGGAAATGGCCAGCAGCAAAGGCTTGCCGTTCCGGGCGGCTGCCGATGGCGAAAATATCAGCGGCAAGTTCACCGGGACCGCACATCTATCGAGCGGCAAGTTTGCCATTGTCGAAAAGAGCCACGAGTTCACTCTTGTCCCATGGCGGCCAGTGATCGACCGCCAGCTCGGCCGCGAGGTTGCGGGCATCGTGCAGGGTGGATCGGTATCGTGGCAAATGGGGCGAACACGAGGGCTCGGGATTTGAGCCTTTGCCGATCTGGCACCTCGCAAATTGTTCTGTCGACATCGGCATCTGAAAGGGCCTGTCCGATGTGCCGCCGATAGTATCCGGCAACACGGCACCCCTGCTTTTCCTGTTGTCGCTTTTGAAAACGTCTATTCTCTGATCGGCTCCATCTCCCTTGCCGATTGGAGCCTGTATGCGTGGTGGCCGAATACTCTGGGGCCAGATCATTGTCGTATTCATCATTGTCCTGGTGATGATCTGGACTTCGACACAATGGGTGGCCTTTCGCCTTGGCTTTCAGCCCCAGCTCGGCAATCCATGGTTCGATGTTGCGGGATGGCCGGTCTATTATCCTCCGGCCTTCTTCTGGTGGTGGTTTTCCTATGACGCCTATGCGCCCGGTATTTTCACCGAGGGCGCGTTCATCGCCACGTCCGGGGCGTTGTTCGCTATCGCCGCCGCTTTTTTCATGTCGATCATTCGGTCGCGCGAGGCGCGCAACGTCGCCACCTACGGTTCGGCGCGATGGGCCGAGGACAAGGAAATCCATGCTGCCGGACTGCTCGGTCCCGATGGCGTGGTCCTTGGCAGGCACAGCAAGGACTATCTCCGGCACGACGGCCCCGAGCATGTCCTTTGTTTCGCGCCCACTCGATCAGGCAAAGGCGTCGGTCTCGTTGTGCCGACGCTGCTGACCTGGCCGGGAAGTTGCATCGTGCACGACATCAAGGGTGAGAACTGGAATCTGACGGCCGGCTTCCGGTCCCATCACGGCCGCGTCCTGCTGTTCGATCCGACCAATGTGCATTCCGCAGCTTACAACCCGCTGCTGGAAGTCCGTCAGGGGGAATGGGAAGTCCGCGATGTCCAGAACATCGCGGATATTCTGGTCGATCCCGAGGGCAGTCTCGACAAGCGCAACCACTGGGAAAAGACCAGCCATTCGCTGCTGGTCGGCGCGATCCTGCATGTCCTTTACGCCGAGAAGGAAAAGACGCTCGCCGGCGTCGCGAGTTTTCTGTCCGATCCCCGCCGTCCGGTCGAGGCAACCTTGCGCGCCATGATGGACACGCCGCATCTGGGCGAAGCCGGTGTGCATCCCGTCATCGCTTCGTCGGCACGCGAGCTGCTGAACAAATCCGAGAACGAACGCTCCGGCGTGCTGTCCACGGCGATGTCCTTTCTCGGCCTCTACCGAGATCCGGTCGTGGCCCGCGTGACGGCCCGCTGCGACTGGCGCATTGCTGATCTGGTCGGAGCAAAAGAACCCGTCAGCCTCTACCTCGTCGTACCGCCCTCGGACATCAATCGCACAAAACCGCTGATCCGCCTCATCCTCAATCAGGTCGGGCGGCGGCTGACCGAGGAACTGGAAACCACCGAAAAACGCCACCGTCTCCTGTTGATGCTGGACGAGTTCCCCGCGCTCGGGCGGCTTGATTTCTTTGAATCCGCGCTGGCCTTCATGGCCGGCTACGGCCTGAAAGCGTTCCTGATCGCCCAATCCCTGAACCAGATCGAGCGCGCCTATGGGCAGAACAACGCCATTCTCGACAACTGCCATGTGCGTGTCGCCTTTGCTGCCAACGATGAACGCACCGCCAAGCGGATCAGCGACGCGCTCGGCACGGCGACAGAAATGCGCGATTCCACCAACTATGCCGGTCATCGCCTCGCACCTTGGCTCGGGCATCTCATGGTGTCGCGGCAGGAAACAGCGCGGCCGCTCCTGACACCGGGCGAGATCATGCAGCTTCCGCCAACCGACGAGATCGTTATGGTAGCGGGTGTGCCGCCCATCCGCGCCGCCAAGGCGCGCTACTATGCCGATGCGCGGCTTCAGGAACGGGTGCTGCCGCCGCCCGATCTGCGCAAGCCTTCGGTGAAGATGGTAACATCGGCGCCAGACGACTGGACGAACCGTGTTGTTACGGCCGCGGCCGGCCACGGACCCACGTCGAATACGTCCGACGACGATCCTGCCAATGCCGGTATCCGTCGTGAGCCGGAGCTTCCCGAACATGAGGAAATCATCCCGCCACCACCGCCGCCATCGCAGGAGTTCGACTTTCTCGATGATGAGCCCGACGTCGATGCCGCCAAAGCCCGTGCCATGCGTCAGCGGATGCGCATGGTCGCGCGGCAGGCGTCACTCGACCCAAATGACGGCATCGAGCTTTGAGAAGGAAGACTGGCTTGACGAGTCGCACCCGCATGAATGTCTACTTCTCCCCGGATCTGCTGAAGCAGGTCGAGGGTCTGGCGCTGCGTCGCAATGTTTCAAAATCCGCAGTGATCGAGGCTGCGGTGGCATCCTTCCTGTCCGGTGACACGAACGAACGGCTGGAAGCCGCAATGTCGCGACGCCTGGATAAGCTTGGCCGCCAGTTCGATATGCTGGACGAAGATGTCGCCATCCTCGGCGAGACGCTTTCGCTGTTCGTACAATTCTGGCTCACCATGACGCCGCCGCTGTCAGATAGCGCGAAGCAATCGGCGCGCATCAAGGGCAACGAGCGCTTCGAAGGCTTCATGCAGACGCTGGGCAAGCGCCTGGCTTCCGGCGACAGATTCCTGAAAGAGTTGTCGCGGGATATGGATTCGCTTCACGATCTTCCGTCACAAGGCCAGTCCGAAGCGGATGGAAACCAGCTCTGAACTTTCGATCCATCCTATTTGCCGCCCTGCGCCGCCGATGCCCGCACACGCGTAAACATCTGTTGAAACGGCCCTAAATCAGGTTCTTTTAATCGACCCCAATCCGGGGTCCGTCTTTTGCGCGTCCCGCCATGAATGGGGCCGCCATGACCGCATCACATCAGAAACCCGAGACGATTGCGCGTGGTGCGCGGATGCTGCGCACCGCGCTCGGGGTATCGATTGCCCGGCTTCTGGAAGATCCAGCTGTGGTCGAGGTGATGCTGAATCCCGATGGCCGCATCTGGGTGGATCGGCTCTCCGAAGGTCTGGCCGATACGGGGGAGAGGCTGTCGGCTGCCGATGGCGAGCGGATCGTCAGGCTGGTCGCCCATCATGTCGGCGCCGAGGTTCATGCCCGCAATCCGCGTGTGTCGGCTGAACTGCCCGAGACCGGCGAACGGTTCGAGGGTCTGCTGCCGCCGGTGGTCGCAGCACCCGCTTTCGCCATACGCAAGCCCGCCGTCGCGGTGTTTACGCTCGACGACTATGTAAGCGCCGGAATTATGACCAGCGCTCAGGCCGAGGTGTTGCGCCTGAACGTCGCCGCGCGCGCCAATATCCTTGTGGCAGGCGGCACGTCCACTGGCAAAACGACACTGACCAATGCGCTGCTGGCCGAGGTGGCGAAGACCTCGGATCGCGTGGTCATCATTGAAGACACGCGCGAGCTGCAATGCGCCGCGCCCAATCTCGTGGCCATGCGGACCAAGGATGGCGTTGCCACGCTCTCCGATCTGGTGCGCTCATCGCTGCGCCTGCGCCCTGATCGCATCCCGGTCGGGGAGGTCCGCGGTTCCGAAGCTCTCGATCTGCTCAAAGCCTGGGGAACAGGCCATCCCGGCGGCATCGGCACCATCCATGCCGGTTCTGGCATCGGTGCGCTGCGCCGCCTCGAACAGCTCATCCAGGAAGCCGTCATCACCGTCCCGCGCGCGCTGATCGCCGAGACTATCGACCTTGTTGCCGTCCTCGCCGGACGCGGATCGTCCCGCCGCCTTGTCGAACTCGCCCGCGTCGATGGGCTGGGCCCGGACGGCGACTACGCCATCACGCATCCCATTACTTTGGCAACCACCCCGAAAGGAAACCCTTCATGATCCGCACGATTTCACGCGGCTGCCGCATCATGGCAACCGCCGCTGCCACTGTTTCCATCAGTCTGATGCTGGCGCCTGCCGCACACGCCTCCGGTTCCTCCATGCCCTGGGAGGCACCGCTTCAGTCGATCCTCCAGTCGATCGAGGGTCCTGTCGCCAAGATCATCGCCGTCATCGTCATCATCGCCACCGGCCTGGCGCTGGCCTTCGGCGATACCTCCGGCGGCTTCCGCCGCCTGATCCAGATCGTCTTCGGCCTGTCCATCGCTTTCGCCGCGTCGAGCTTCTTCCTGTCGTTCTTCTCGTTCGGCGGCGGGGCGCTCATCTGATGGCGGGCGGGTTTGAACAGCTCGATACGGTGCCGGGCTTCTCCATCCCGGTTCACCGGGCGCTGACCGAGCATATCCTGCTCGGCGGCGCACCGCGTTCGATTGCCATTGTCAACGGCACGCTGGCCGGCGCCGTCGGCCTCGGCCTCCGTCTCTGGCTGGTTGGCATCGCCATCTGGGCAGTCGGTCATTTCCTCGCGGTATGGGCTGCCAAACGCGATCCGCTCTTCGTCGAGGTCGGGCGTAGGCATCTGCGCATCCCCGGTCATCTGTCGGTGTGAGGGCGCGGCCATGATGAACCTCACCGAGTATCGCCGTACCGCCACCCGCCTCGCGGATTTCTTGCCCTGGGCCGCGCTGGTTGGCTCGGGAGTCGTGCTGAACAAGGACGGCAGTTTCCAGAGGACTGCGAAGTTTCGCGGGCCGGATCTGGATTCCGCTGTCGCCGCCGAGCTGGTCGCGGTCGCCGGGCGTATCAACAACGCCGTGCGCCGCCTCGGCTCCGGCTGGTCGATCTTTGTTGAGGCACAACGAAGCGAAGCCGCGACCTATCCCGGCAGCCAATTTCCTGATCCGGCCTCCGCTCTGGTCGATGCCGAGCGCAAAGCTGCCTTCGAGGAAGCGGGCACGCATTTCGTGTCAGGCTACTTCCTGACCTTCCTCTGGCTGCCACCCGCCGAAGATGCGGCTCGCGCCGAGACCTGGCTCTACGAGGGGCGCGAACAATCCGGCGTTAATCCCTGGGAACTGATGCGCGGCTTTGTCGACCGCACCGACCGCGTGCTGGCGCTACTCGACGGCTTCATGCCCGAATGCCACTGGATCGATGACGCGGGCACGCTGACCTATCTCCATTCCACGATTTCCACGAACCGCCATCGAGTCCGCGTGCCCGAGGTGCCGATGCACATCGACGCGCTGCTGGCCGATCAGCCGCTGACCGGCGGGCTGGAGCCACGCCTGGGCTTGTCGCATCTGCGCATCCTGACCATCACAGGCTTTCCGACAGCGACCACGCCCGGCCTGCTCGACGAGATGAACCGGCTCGCGTTCCCGTATCGCTGGTCCACCCGCGCCATTCTGATGGACAAGACGGACGCGACGAAGTTGCTGACCAAGATCAGGCGGCAATGGTTCGCCAAGCGCAAATCCATAGCCGCGATCCTGAAAGAAGTGATGACCAACGAGCAATCTGCGCTCGTGGACACCGATGCGTCGAACAAGGCGCTCGATGCCGACATGGCCTTGCAGGAACTGGGCGCTGACGTCGCCGGCATGGCCTATGTAACAGCAACCGTCACCGTCTGGGACGCCGATCCCCGTATCGCCGACGAGAAGCTGCGTCTGGTCGAGAAGATCATTCAGGGCCGTGACTTCACGGCTATGCCGGAAACCGTCAATGCCGTCGATGCCTGGCTCGGCTCGATCCCCGGACATGCCTATGCCAATGTTCGGCAGCCGCCGGTCTCGACGCTCAACCTTGCCCACATGATCCCGCTATCGGCCGTGTGGGCGGGGCCGGAACGGAACGAACATCTCGGAGCGCCCCCCTTGCTTTACGGCAAGACCGAGGGTTCGACGCCGTTCCGGCTTTCCCTTCATGTCGGCGACGTGGGCCATACTCTCGTCGTCGGCCCGACCGGCGCAGGCAAGTCCGTGCTGCTGGCGCTGATGGCGTTGCAATTTCGCCGTTATGATCGCAGCCAGATTTTCGCTTTCGATTTCGGGGGATCGATCCGGGCATCCGCGCTCGCCATGGGTGGCGACTGGCATGATCTCGGCGGTGGATTGACCGAGGGATCGGAGGTTTCCGTTTCCCTGCAACCGCTGGCGCGGATCGATGATGCCTATGAACGGTCATGGGCCGCTGACTGGATCGCCGCGATCCTGATGCGTGAAGGCATGAGCATCACGCCGGAGGTGAAGGAGCACATCTGGACGGCGCTGACATCGCTGGCATCCGCCCCGGCGGGGGAACGGACCATCACCGGCCTTGCCGTGCTGCTGCAATCCAACGATCTGAAACAGGCGTTGCGCCCTTACTGCATTGGCGGCGCCTATGGCCGGTTGCTCGACGCCGAGGCCGAACATCTCGGATCAGCCGATGTACAGGCCTTCGAGATCGAGGGGCTGGTCGGCACTGGGGCTGCGCCTGCCGTCCTGTCCTATCTGTTTCATCGCATCGGCGACCGGCTCGACGGTCGGCCAACCCTGCTCATCATCGACGAAGGCTGGCTGGCGCTGGATGACGAAGGTTTCGCCAATCAGCTCCGCGAATGGCTGAAGACGCTCAGGAAGAAGAACGCTTCCGTCATTTTCGCCACGCAGTCACTTTCCGACATCGATGGCAGCAATATCGCGCCTGCCATCATCGAAAGTTGCCCGACGCGGCTGCTGCTGCCGAACGAACGCGCGATCGAGCCGCAGATCACGGCAATCTACCGCCGCTTCGGCCTCAATGACCGGCAAATCGAGATCCTCGCGCGGGCCACGCCCAAGCGGGACTACTACTGCCAATCGCGGCGCGGCAATCGCCTGTTCGAGCTTGGCCTCAGCGAAGTCGGTCTCGCGCTCTGCGCCGCATCATCCAAATCCGATCAGACCCGTATCGCCGAACTCGTCGCCGAGCATGGGCAGGACGGTTTTCTCGCGGCCTGGCTGCGCGATCGCGGCGTCGAATGGGCCGTCGATCTGATCCCGAGCCTCACCAATCTTATCGAACGGAAAGAGCCTGCTCGGCCGGTCACGCCAGATCAAATCTATCCAGATGACAGCCAAGAAAAGGAGACCCTGCCATGATCCGTATCCCCGTTTCCCGATATGTCAGCGCATCCGTGCTGGCGCTGACGCTCGCCATGCCTGCTGCACTGTCGCCCATGCTGGCAAGCCCCGCTCACGCTTTTGGCTTCGGCCGCATCGTCTATGATCCGACCAACTATGCGCAGAACCTTCTGACCGCCGCACGCACGCTGGAGCAGATCAACCACCAGATCACCTCGCTTCAGAATGAAGCGCAGATGCTCATCAATCAGGCGAAGAATCTCGCCAGTCTGCCATATTCCTCGCTCCAGACTTTGCAGCAGAATGTCCAGCGCACACAGCAGCTTCTGGCCCAGGCGCAGAACATTGCCTTCGACGTGCAGAACGTCGATCAAATGTTCCAACAGAAATACGGCAAGGTTTCGCTGTCCGCGACCGACGCCCAGCTCGTCGCCGATGCGCGGTCCCGCTGGCAGAATACGGTCGGCGGCTTGCAGGACGCCATGCGCGTGCAGGCCGGTGTCGTCGGAAATATTGACACCAATCGCGCTGAAATGTCCGCCCTTGTCGGGCAGAGCCAGAACGCGACCGGCGCGTTGCAGGCGACACAAGCGGGCAATCAGCTTCTCGCGCTCCAGTCGCAGCAGCTTTCCGACCTGATCGCGCTGATGTCCGCCAATGGTCGCTCCGAAGCTCTGATCGAAGCCGAGCGCGCCACCGCCGCCGACCAGGGCCGCATCCAACGCGAGCGTTTCCTGACATCGGGATCGGGCTATCAGCCCGGCAATGCCCGGATGTTCGGCAACGGCAGCAACTGACCGGACAGGAGGGGCGCAACATGGACGGCAAGATGCTGGCCCGGCTGGGCGCGATCATATTCGTGGCCATAGCCATCACCGCGACGGTGATCGAAATGACACGCGAGGACGAACCAGCACAGCCCCGTGCGGCGCCGGCGCTTCAGGCGCCTGCCGATCCGCTGCGCCAGAGCCTGCGCCACTGCCAGCAGTTAGGCGAGGCCGCCGTGAACGATCCCGGCTGCCTCGCCACCTGGGCCGAGAACCGCGACCGGTTCCTCGGCCGGACGCCGGTGCCCGCCGCTCCGCATCAGAACGGGGGACAGTGAACCATGGGCGGCACCGGCGTCATCGACAACTTTCTGGGTGTTTTCACCAGCTATATCGACAGCGGCTTCGGCCTGCTCGGTGGCGAGGTCGCCTTCATTGCTACCACGCTGATCGTCATCGACGTAACGCTGGCGGCATTGTTCTGGTCCTGGGGTGCCGACGACGACATCATCGCCCGGCTGGTCAAGAAAACGCTGTTCATTGGCGTCTTCGCCTATCTGATCGGCAACTGGAACAATCTCGCCCAAATCATCTTCGACAGCTTCGCCGGTCTTGGCCTGAAAGGTTCGGGCACCAGCTTTTCCGCCGCCGATCTGCTGCGGCCCGGCAAGGTGGCGCAGACCGGCCTCGATGCCGGTCGCCCGCTGCTCGAATCCATCTCGGACATGATGGGCTATTGGTCGTTCTTCGAGAACTTCATCCAGATCGCCTGCCTGATGTTCGCCTGGGCGCTGGTGCTGCTCGCCTTCTTCATTCTCGCCGTGCAGCTCTTCGTCACGCTGATCGAGTTCAAGCTGACTACGCTGGCGGGCTTTGTCCTCATTCCCTTTGGCCTCTTCGGCAAGACCGCCTTCATGGCCGAGCGCGTTCTTGGCAATGTCGTCTCCTCCGGCATCAAGGTGCTGGTGCTCGCCGTCATCATCGGCATCGGCTCGACATTGTTCTCGCAGTTTACGGCCGGTTTCGGCGGCGTGACGCCGACCATCGACGACGCCATGGCAATCGTCCTCGCCGCACTTTCCCTTCTCGGCCTCGGCATCTTCGGTCCTGGCATCGCTTCCGGTCTGGTTTCTGGCGGCCCGCAGCTTGGCGCAGATGCAGCAGTTGGAACCGGCCTTGCAGCTGGCGGCATGATGCTTGCCGGCGGCGCTGCGGCAGGCATGGCCGCGAAGGGAGGGGCAGCGGCGCTGTCGGGTGGAGCTGCGGCTGTCCGTGGCGGCGCTGCTGCCGCAGGTGCGGCGAGCGCCGCCTATAGTGTCGGATCGCTCGGCCAGTCAGGCGCTGCCGGTGTTGCCTCCGGCCTCGGCGGTGTTGCCCGCGCGGCAGGCTCCGCCGCCGCATCGCCTCTGAAACGGACGGCCTCGAAAGCAGCGGAAAGCGTCAAATCCAGCTACTCCGATGGCGCGCGCGCCGGGCTCGGCGTCACCGGTGGATCGTCCTCGCAGGGAACCATTGGCGGTGCGAGCGTGGCCGACGCTGCCGGACCCGCCTCCGCGGGCGGCCCGCCTGCATGGGCGCAGCAGATGCACCGCCGCCAGGCGCTCAATCACGGCACGACCATGGCCGCCCATGCCGTCCGCTCCGGTGACAGCCACGGCGGCGGCTCTTCCGTCAACATCTCCGAAAGTGACCGCTCATGAACATCTTCAGACGTCCAGCGACCCATTACGGCAAATCGCCCGAACCCGAGACGCCTTACCAGAAAGCCGCACAAGTCTGGGACGAGCGCATCGGCTCGGCTCGCGTGCAGGCCAAGAACTGGCGCTATATGGCCTTCGGCTCGCTGATCCTCTCGGCGGGCTTCGCTGCCGCGCTCGTTCTGCAATCGGCGCGAGGGACCGTCGTGCCCTGGGTGGTGCAGGTCGATAATCTCGGCCAAGCCCAGACCGTCGCCGCAGCCACCGCCGATTACCGTCCGACCGATCCGCAGATCGCCTTCCATCTTGGCCGTTTCATCGAGCAGACGCGCTCGATCCCGGCGGACGCCATCATCGTGCGCCAGAACTGGCTGCGCGCCTATGAGTTCACCACGGATAGGGGAGCAGCCGCGCTCAACGACTATGCCCGCGCCAATGATCCGTTCACCCGTGTCGGCCGCCAGCAGATCGCAGTCGAGGTTTCCAGCGTCATACGCGCCTCGAACGACAGCTTCCGCGTCGCCTGGACCGAGCGTCACTATGAGAACGGGCAGCTTTCCACGACCGAGCGCTGGACCGCGATCCTGACCATCGTGATCCAGACGCCGCGCGATGCCGAGCGTCTGCGCGCCAATCCGCTCGGCATCTACGTCAATGCAATTTCATGGTCGCGGGAGATGAGCCAATGACCATCGCGTTTTCCCGCAATTCCGCCTTGCCGGTTTTCCGAAAGCCCGCCTTCGCGGCTTTGTTGCTTTCGGCCACCATGCTCGCCGGCTGCGCCACCAACAAAGCGCCGCAGTTCAGCTATGATGCCGATGTGCCGGCGTTGCCCGTCGTGCCGACCGCCGTCACCGATGACCGGCCTCGGCCGCTTCACACGCCGCCGGCCTGGACGGTCGCACGCGGCGGCACTGCTGCCGGAACACCGGCAGGCCGCGTCGAGAACGCCAATGCCGCCGCCCGCGTCGAGCCGCGCCGCGAGGGTTACTATAACGCCATCCAGATCTATCCCTGGTCGGAAGGCGCGCTCTATCAGGTCTATGCAGCACCAGGACAGATCACCAATATCGCGCTAGAGCCGGGCGAAAGCCTGACCGGCGCGGGACCGATCGCGGCGGGAGACACCGCCCGCTGGATCATTGGCGATACCGAGAGCGGGAGCGGTACGTCGCGCCGGGTCCATATTCTCGTCAAACCATCCCGATCCGACATCTCAACCAATCTCGTGGTGACGACCGATCGGCGCACCTACATGATCGAACTGCGCGCCCGTGAGGCGCTCTACATGCCGTCCGTATCCTGGTCTTATCCGGCGCTGCCTGCCGGTCAGCGCCAGACCGTTCCGGCAGCACCCATCATCCCGGTCGAGGCGGCACGCAACTATCGTTACGGCCTGACCGGAGATACGCCGCCATGGCGGCCGATTTCCGTCTTCGACGATGGCCGCCGTGTCTATGTCGTTTTCCCGCGCGGCATCGTGCAGGGAGAGATGCCGCCGATCTTCGTCATCGGTTCCGAGGGCGAGACCCAGATCGTCAATTCCCGTGTTCACCAGAACATCTTGATCGTCGATCGGCTGTTCGGAGCGGCTGAGCTGCGTCTTGGTAGCGGCAAGCAGCAGCAGACGGTCAGGATCGTTCGCATCGAGCAAAGACAAGCTGCCCAGCCCGCCAAAACCGGGGAGCAACCGTCATGAGTGAAGAGGCTACCACCAACCCAACGCCGATGCGTCTGCGTGCCGAGCCGCCGCGCGTCACGCGCCTGTCGCGCAAGATGCTGGCCGGTGCCGGAGCTGTTGCGCTCCTCGGCATCGGCGGGGCGCTGATCTATGCGCTCCAGACGCGCGATATGAGCGGAAACGGTGAGGAACTCTATTCGACCGAGAACCGCGCCACGGCAGATGGACTGGCAGGTCTGCCGAAGGATTATACCGGGCCGGTCCTGGGGCCGGCATTGCCGGGCGATCTCGGTGGCCCGATCCTGGATGCCCAGAACCGGGGTCAGCCCGTCACGCCGCCCGCCATGGCGACGCCTGCCCGCGATCCTGCCGAAGAGCGCCGGCTTGCCGAGGAAGAAGCCGCACGTCTTAGCACCGTGTTCTTCCAGTCCGGGCCAAGAGTGGCGACGACAGCTGGCTCAACGATTCCGGGGCTTGTGGGGCCGGACCTTGGTGCCCAACCTGAAACGCAGGACCGGCACACAGCTTTCCTCAATGGTCCTGTGGATCGGCAGACCGTTGCCATGGATCGGATCATGGCGCCTGCCTCGCCCTACATCCTGCAGGCCGGGGCAGTGATTCCGGCGGCGATGATTACCGGCATCCGCTCTGATCTGCCGGGGCAGATCACCGCGCAGGTGACGGAGAATGTCTATGACAGTCCGACCGGCAGTCTGCTGCTGATCCCGCAAGGAACCCGCATCATCGGCCAGTATGATGCGGGCGTGCAATTCGGTCAGCGCCGCGTGCTGCTGGTCTGGAACCGTCTGATCCTGCCCAACGGCCGCTCCATCGTGCTGGAGCGCCAGCCCGGTGCGGACGCTTCCGGCTATGCCGGGCTGGAAGATGGCGTTGATTACCACTGGTGGGATCTGATGAAAGCGGCGGGGCTGTCCACGCTGCTCGGCATCGGCACGGAACTGGCGACCGACGACGAGGATCGTCTGATCCGCGCCATCCGCGACGGAGCGCAGGATACCATCAATCAGGCCGGGCAACAGATCGTCCAGCGCCAGTTGCAGGTCGCGCCGACCCTGACGATCCGGCCGGGCTACCCGGTCAGGGTCATCATTACCCGCGATCTCGTACTCGAACCTTATAGGAACTGACCATGACGAAGCTGAAACTCGGCCCCCTCATCGAAGACAAGCCCGTGAAGGTGACGGTGGAACTGCCGGGGCCGCTGCACCGCGATCTTGCCGCCTATGCAGAAGTGCTGGCTCGCGAAACCGGCCAGCCCGCTGCCGATCCTGTCAGGCTGATTGTGCCGATGCTGGAACGGTTCATTGCGACAGATCGGGGCTTTGCCAGCGCCCGAAGGTCTCGCTCATGAGGTGCCGAGCGAGTCATGGCGCGTCGCGGCGATGATTTCCATCAACGTATCGACGGCCTTTCGTGTCGCATCCCATTTGGCGGTCTGATCCATTTCCCGGTTCTGAAGGGTGAGGCTCACCGCGCCGTGTACCGTTGACCAGAACATGAAGCTGTAACGGCTCAGATCCATGCCGGGCAAAAAGCCTTGGTCCTGAGAGCAGCGAAGTCCCGTCAGCAATAGAATTAGTATCTGTCTTCCAGCTTCGCCCGACCATGGATCATCGCTGACTCCGAGCCGTGGCGGCGGTGTGAACATCAGTCGGTACAGCGTGGGGCTTTCGAGGGCAAAGCGGACATAGGCATAGCTGCCATCACGCAAATAGCCGAATGGATTGCCGCGCATCTGCTGGAAGACGGCCAGCTTTTCTCTGTAGAGCTGGTTGAAACCTTCGTCCCGAACGGCGCGCAACAAGGCGCTTTTGTTGCGGAAATGGCCGTAAAGCGCTGGCGCTGTGCAACCGATGGCGTGCGCGACCGCAGTCAGCGGTACGTCGAGGTCGCCACGTTCTGACAGCAGCCGGATCGTTTCGTCGATCGCGCGACGAGCAATATCAAGTTCTTGCTCTTTCCGGGGACGGGCCATGCGGATGCCTGTTGCAACTTGTCGTGAAAACTAAACGACATTTACTTTTTGCGTTGACGGGGCGGAAGTCAAGAAGCAGCATTCGGTAACTGAACGTCGTTTAGTTTGAGGATGTGCGGAGAGCCGATGAACGCACACAGATCGATTTTCGCGTTGATGATGGCGGGGTGCCCGTCAGAAACCGAACGCTGTTTCGGATGATGCACCATGGCTGTGATCGGGAACAATCAGACCTCGCCTGATGATAGCCTCACAAAAGTCGTTGAGGGGAGACCCGGCACATCTGCGGTCCGGCTGAACCAGTTGCGATATTTTGTGGCCGCCGTCGATTATGGGAGTTTTCGCAAGGCTGCTGCCGCGCTTTCTGTGCAGGAATCCTCCATCAGCCGACGAATCCGTGATCTCGAAGATGAACTCGGGGCGTCGCTTTTCATGCGCCATGCTGGCGGGGTGCGGTTGACCGTTGCCGGGCGGGAATTCCTGCGCAACGCTCGCCATGCTCTTCGCCAGATCGACATTGGGGTGACCAAGGTGGCGGCGGTTGGCCGGGCGGAGCAAGGGCTGATCAAGGTCGGGATATTTTCGTCCCTTGCGTCAGGATTTCTGTTCGATCTGTTGCGTGCCTTCGGCACGCGCCACCCGAACGTGCAGGTCGACCTTATTGACGGCAATCCGCCCGAGCACATCGCGGCTGTCCGGAAACTTTGTCTGGACGTCGCATTCATCACGGGAACCGCGGCATGGGATGGCTGTGAGGCGGAGCATTTATGGTGCGAGAAGGTTTTCGTGGTGCTGCCCGATAACCACCCTTTGACGGGCAAGCCGGAACTTGGATGGGGCGATTTGGTCTCCGAGCGGTTCATTGTGAGTGACGTTGCGCCGGGTCAGGAGATCCACGACTATTTGGTTGCTCACCTTGCCGGTCTCGGCCGCCATCTCGATATTCAGTCTCAGCAGGTCGGCCGCGACAATATCCTATCGCTGGTCGCTCTCGGTCGCGGCCTCACTCTGACGAGCGAAGCAACAACCGTCGCCCAGTTTCCAGGGATCACCTACCGGGAACTTGCGGATGAGGTGCTGCCGTTCAGCATGGTCTGGTCCGCGCAAAACGACAATCCGGCGTCTCGGCGGTTGTTGAGCCTGGCACGATCGCTGACAGGGCTGGCCCGGCGAAAATAGGGTTTGACGGCACTGTACGATCACGCCGTAGCATTGGCTGCAATCGACATTGACCGTGTCGGCATCGAAGATGTCGTGGCCCTGCCCACGTCCAGGCTGACCGACTTCGATAGCGTTTTTGCCCCGTCGTGTTTGTGCACGGTGACACGGTGCGCATCCGGCCTTCCTCGGGCTTGACAGTTTGAGGTTTGTTAGAATAGAAAATATACGGACATCGCAAGGTGTCCCATATACTTTTTATCCTTTCAAGTGCGGCGGGACGAGCAATGCTGAAATGGGGTGTCGAGAGGCGGTTGGAGTTCATCGAATTCCGCCTGTTCTGGGAGGGGGGTGTTAATCGCTCTGACCTGATCGATACGTTTGGCGTCTCCGTTCCGCAGGCGTCAAAGGACTTGACCCATTATCAGGAGCGTGCGCCGCAGAATGCGGTCTATGACAAAAGCGCTCGCCGCTACGTAGCCGGCCCGGAATTTCAGCCGGTGTTTCTAGATCCGGACCCGGACGCCTATCTCATGCGGCTTCGATCGATGGCGGAAGGTTTCGCCGACGCGGGGGCGAACTGGCTCGCTGCCCCGCCTGACATGGATATCGCTCTGACTTTGCGCCGTAAGGTCGATATCGAAGTTCTGCGTTCAGTTCTGGCGGCAGTGCGGGAGGAAAGGTCGCTGGACCTTCACTACCAATCCATGAACCGCGATCGGCCCGATCCGGCATGGCGGCGTATTACCCCGCATGCCTTCGGCTTTGATGGTCTGCGCTGGCATGTGCGGGCCTGGTGCCATGAAACGGAGCGCTTCAAGGATTTCCTGCTCTCGCGTGTCCTTGGATTCGGCGAGTTGGGCGAGCCAGGTGCTGCTGCGGCACAGGACCGGCTGTGGCAGGAAACCTTCGATATCACCCTTGTGCCGCATCCTGATCTGTCGGTCGGTCAGCAGGCGGTGGTCGCAAAGGATTACAACATGGCGGACGGGCGCGCTGTGCTGACAGTTCGCTACGCCATGCTGTTCTATGTGCTCAAGCGGCTAGGACTCCTTGATGGGGCTAGGCTGCGTGATCCCCGGACCCAGCATATCGTTGCGGCTGACGAAGACGAGGTTGCCGCCGCCCTTGAGCGTGCACAGCATGAGTTCGATGAGGCTGACACAGCAAGCGGGGCGGTACCTAAATGATGGTGGCCGCAGCGAAATATCGGATGTCCTTTGGCGTGGGCGGGCTGATGCTCAATGAGAGCATCGTGATTGCTCAAGCTTATCAACCCGGTGAGAACTGGGCATCTGCTCGTGAGCGTTTGCTGGCCCAGGGCGCGTCATCCTTACCCAAACTGGCCTCGCAAACCCGCGCGCTTCGTGAAGTGTACGACCGGATAGGCCATCTCTCCGATGCCGAACGTCATTACCTGTCGGTAGAGGCTGACCGCGCCGAGCAGCAGGCGATGATGTGGCTGGCGGTCTGCCGGACCTATCGTTTTGTCCACGAATTCGCAGTCGAGGTGATCAGCGAACGCTACCAATCATGGCGGCTCGACCTGGGCCATGAGGTTTTTGACCGCTTTCTCGCGGAGAAGGCTGAAAGCGATCCCGGCCTCGCCGCTCTTTCAGCTTCAACCTGCGCAAAATTGCGTCAGGTCTTGTTTCGGATACTACGTGAAGTTGGTTTGATAAGCGTCGAGGGTAGAATTCAGCCGATTTGGTTATCGGGGCGCATGAAGCGGCTGATTGAGGAGAGTAATCCGGCGGACTTGCAGGTCTTTCCCGGAAATGGGGGGTAATGGTGGGCACGAAAACTGATCGGCGCGCCCGCGCCGAGCACCTATTCAGGGTAGTTTCCAGCGATCGGTTCTTGCAAAAGCAAGGGCTGGGAAACGAGGTTCCCTTTTTTATCTGCGCTTTTGATGCCGAAGACGGACTGAGCCTGGGCGAGGATCGCGAGGATCTGATCGCCCGGCTGAGCCACGCCGGTGTGCGCGTACTTGATATTGATCTCTATGATCTTTCGATCAGGATCCTCGAAGACCGGGGTATCTTCGAGCAGATCCTTGAGGTTGAAGCCGAAACGGAAAAGGCGGAGCTCAAGGAACTGTTGCAGGGGGTTCTGGACCCGCAGGCACACCTCATTCCAGAGATTGCGCGGCACATCGAAGAAGTCCCGCACGACGTGATCTTCCTGTCAGGCGTAGGCGAGGTTTACCCCTACCTACGGTCGCACAACGTACTCAACAACCTGCAAAGCACCGCGAAAGATCGCCCGACGGTCATGTTCTTTCCGGGAAAATACAAGCACGCGCTGGCGACAGGAGCATCGCTGGAATTGTTCGGCTTACTCCATGACGACAAATACTACCGCGCGTTCAATATCATGAATTACGAGGTCTGACCGATGGCTACTTTTCTGCGTGATATCTTTGCCAAGCCGGTCGACCGTTCGATCGATGGGGTGATCAAGGCTGACGACAAGGCCAGCCTCCTGACCGAGCTCGATGAATATGTCATCACCAATGAGATCGGCGCTCGGCTGGAGCAATTCCTCGACGCCTACAACAATTATGATACCGCGAACGGCGTGTGGATTTCTGGCTTCTTCGGGTCAGGTAAGTCTCACCTGCTGAAGATGCTCGCCCTTCTGCTGGAGAATGACGAGGTCGAAGGGCAGCGTGCCGTCGAAATCTTTGAGCGGAAGCTTGCGGGCAACCCGATGCTGGCGGGCGCTTTGCGCAAGGCAGTGTCGATTCCATCCCGGTCGGTCTTGTTCAATATCGACCAGAAGGCGGATGTGATCTCGAAGGCGGATGTCGATGCGCTTCTCGCCGTCTTCCAGAAGGTCTTTGACGAGATGTGCGGCTACTATGGCAAGCTCCCGCATATCGCGCAGTTCGAGCGTGATCTGGACAGTCGCGGCAAGCTCGATGCCTTCAAGGCGGCCTTTGCGCAATCTTCCGGAAAGCCTTGGGAGCGCGGACGCGAACAGGCTCTGATGGAAGGTAAGCACATTGCCGCCGCCTTTGCCGAGGTCACGGGCGATGAGGTCAAGGATATTCTTGGCCAGTATCGTAAGGATACGAAGGTTTCGATCGAGGATTTCGCCAATATGGTGAAGTCGTGGATCGATGCGCAGGGGCCGAGGTTCCGGCTGAATTTCTTCGTCGATGAGGTGGGGCAGTATATCGCCGACAACGTCAAGCTCATGACGAACCTGCAAACCATTGCCGAAAGCCTGAACACGAAGTGCAAGGGGCAGGCCTGGATTGTCGTCACCGCCCAGCAGGACATGGGTTCGGTCATCGGGGATCTGACGGCGCAGCAAGAAAATGACTTCTCGAAAATCCAGGCGCGCTTTGCCAACCGGATGCCGCTGAACTCTCAGGATGTGGCCGAAGTTATCCAGCGCCGTCTGCTGGCCAAGACCGAGGCTGGTCAGATCACCCTTGGCAATCTTTATGATGCTGAGGAAAACAACCTGCGCACTTTGTTCGATTTCGGCGATAATTCTTTCAAGTTCAGGAACTTCTCCGGAAAAGACCAGTTCGTCGCGAGCTACCCGTTCCCGAACTACCAGTATGACCTGTTCCAGCGCGCGATCATGGGCCTCTCGCAGCATAACGCGTTTGAGGGTAAGCACAGCTCGGTCGGCGAACGCTCTATGCTGGGGGTGTTTCAGGAGGTGGCCAAAAAGCTGGCCGACACGCCGGTTGGGGGGCTGGCGACCTTTGACCTGATGTTTGAGGGGATTCGCACCGCCCTGAAATCATCGGTTCAGCAGTCAATCCAACTGGCTGAAAAGAACCTTGGCGATGATTTTGCCGTGCGGGTGCTGAAGGTGTTGTTCCTTGTCAAATACGTCAAGGAATTCAAACCGACTGCCCGCAACATATCGATCCTCCTGTTGTCCCGGTTCGAGGCGGACCAGACCGAGCAGCGCCGCAATATCGAGGAGGCCTTGTCGCTTCTGGAGCGTCAGACGCTGATCCAGCGCAACGGCGAAGTCTATGAATTCCTCACCAATGAGGAAAAGGACGTCGAGGCCGAGATCAAGGCAATCGCCGTCGATCCCGCCGAGATAGAACGGCAGCTAGATGAACTGGCGTTCGGCGCGATCCTCCGTCACGGCAAGATCAAGCATGCCGGCACGGGTGTCGATTACGCTTTCACCCGCAAGCTTGATGGCCACAGCCTGAACCGGGAACATGAGCTTTCCGTCAATATCATCTCGCCGTTCAGCGACGATTCCGACGCACCGGATGTGGTTCGTTCGAACAGCATGGCAAGCGATGAGATGATTGTCCTGCTAGGGCGTGATGTGCGTTTTACGCGCGATCTCGTCCTCTGGCTCCAGACCGTAAAATTTGCGCGTCAGGTCACCAGCGGCGACGCCCAACCCGGTCGTGATCGTATCATTGCGGAGAAGCGTGACCAGAATACGCGGCGCGAAAAGGAACTGGTGCAGCGGCTGCGCGGCCTTATCGCGGATGCTCGGCTCTTCGTGCGCGGTGCCGAGCTGGAGATCGGTGGCGAAGATCCGCAGGATCGGCTGGTCAAAGGTTTCCAGGTCTTGGTGGACAAGGTCCATACCAGCCTGCCTGTCCTGCGCGGTGCCACTTACACCGAAGCAGATCTTGGGCGAGCCGGACGCGTCGATGGCGGGCTTTTCGGCGGCGAAGGCAGCGGTCTGACTGAAGCCGAGCAGGACGTGCTGAATCATGCTCAGGCTCAGATGCGCCTTGGGACGCGGGTCTCGGTCAAGGCTTTGGTCGAGAAGTTCGGAGCAAAACCTTATGGCTGGCCTTCCATCGCCGTCCTTTGCCTGACCGCGAGCCTCGTCGCACGCGGCAAGCTTGAGGCTCGGGCCGACAGTGCTTTGCTGGAAGGGGATGCGCTGGTGCAGGGGCTGCGCAACAGCCATGCCCTTGGCAACATTCTGCTTTCCCCGCAGATCGAGTTCACTGCTGCCCAGATCCGCAAATCGCGCGAACTGTTTCAGGAGCTGTTCGATCTTCCCGCCTCTGGCAATGACGCGCGCAGTTTGGGTGCGGAGTGGCAGACGCAACTGCGCAAGCTGCTCGGCGATGTCGAGCAGGAGAGTCGCGCCATTGCAGCCTATCCCTTTGCCGCCGCCCTCGATCCCCTGCGCACCATGCTGGATGGGATGCGCGACCAGTCGGCGACCTGGTTCATCACCGGACCGATCGGGCAGGAAGACCAGCTTCTTGATGCAAAAGAGGATGTCTTCGACAAAGTCCGCAGCTTCATGCGCGGACCACAAAAAGGCATCTACGATGAGGTGCGTTCTTTCCTGACCAAGCAGGATCAGAACCTTGGCTATTCCGAAGGTGCTGCCGCCGACAAACTGCGTCAGGTTCTTGAGGATCCGCAGTGCTACAAGGGCACCGCAATTCAGGAACTGAAAGCGGATTTTTACGCCCTGAAGGAGCGTATCGAGCAAACCGTTCTGGCTGAGCGCAACGCTGTCATCACAGCGATTGATGAGGTTGCCGGAAAAGTCGCCCAGACTTCGGAGTTTGGCGCACTGCCGCCCGAGCAGCAGGCGCGCATCCGCGAAGGGCTTACTGCGCGGAAATCAGACCTTGCCGCACAGAGCCTGATCCCGGCGTTGCGCAATCTGGCGACCGAGGTGCGCTCCAATCTTCTGGCTGACACGCTGACCCGCATTGCGGAGCTGACGCCAGCACCAGCGCAAACACCGGCACCGCAGCCTCAGCCCGCTGGCGGCGTGGCCGAACCTCAGCCAGCGCCATATGTGCCGCCAGCACCGGTGAAACCCCAATATATCAAGGCGCAGTCGATCACCGTCCCCTTCGCGAAAACCTATCTCGAAGATGAGGACGATGTGACCCGCTACCTTGATGAGATGAAAAAGACCCTGCTGGCCGAGATCGGCGCGGGCAAGAAAGTGATTGTCTGATGGATACCAACGCCCTGAAGAAATTTGCGCAAAGCGCGCGCAACCTGCTGATCGATCAGGTCACTGCCCGGCTGGACATGGTGCTGGCCGAAGGCGCAGCAGCGCGCCGCGAGCATCCCAAAGCAATTGCCAAGCTGGAAGCCGCCGCCAACAGCAACCGCGCCCACGTGATCGAGCAAGCAGCCTATACTTGGTTCAACCGCTTCACTGCGCTGCGTTTCATGGACGTCACGGGCCTGACTAACCCCCGCGTCGTATCTCCTGCCGATGGCGCTACCCGGCCCGAGATTCTGGCTGAGGCGATGGCCGGTAACCTGCCGGATCGCGCCCGGCCTGAGATTGCCGAATATCTGAACGGTACACGCCCCGCCCATGATGGGCAGGCGGAGGCCTATCGGCTGCTGCTGATCCATGCCTGCAACGAATGGCACGGCGCGATGCCCTATATGTTTGAGCGCGCCGATATGCTCGACCGGGCCGAGGATTATACCGAGCTGCTGATACCCGACGATCTTCTGTCGCCGGACAGCATCCTTGCCCGCCTGCGCGACGTGATGACGAAAGAGGCCTGCCAGGATGTTGAGATCATCGGCTGGCTGTACCAGTTCTATATCAGCGAGAAGAAGGATCAGGTCTTTGCAGGCCTGAAGAAGAACCAGAAGATCACTGCGGAGAATATCCCCGCCGCAACACAGCTGTTCACTCCGCACTGGATCGTTCGCTACCTGGTGGAAAACTCGCTGGGGCGGCTGTGGTTGCTGAACCGTCCGCAGTCCAAGCTGGCGGCAAAGATGGACTATTACATAGCGCCAGAAGAGCCGGAGACGGATTTTTTGCGGATCAACCGGACCGAGGATATCCGCATCTGCGATCCGGCCTGTGGCTCGGGCCATATGCTGACATATGCGTTTGACCTGCTGTATGAAATCTATGCCGAGGAAGGCCATGACGCAGCCGAGATTCCCAGCCTGATCCTGAAGCACAACCTGACCGGCATCGAGATTGACGACCGCGCCGGCGCTTTGGCGGCTTTCGCGCTGTCGATGAAGGCGGCGGCGAAGCTGGGACGGCGGCGGTTCCTGCGGATGGAAGCGAAGCCCGACATCGTCGTGCTGCAGGATGTCCGCTTCACGCTTGCCGAGATGCAGGACGTGGCCGCCGTGGTGGGCAAGGATCTGTTCACCGATGAGCTGCGCGAGACGCTGGGGCAGTTCGAGCAGGCGAAGAACTTCGGCTCGCTGATCGTGCCGAAGCTGCGCGATCCGGATGAGACGTTGAGGGTAGTGGAAGCGCTGATTGCAAGCGCCGACCTTGTGCTGAAGTCGGTTCTGGAGCGCGTGGCGGCCGTTCTGCGCATGGCCGTGGCGCTGGCGTCCAAGTATCACGTCGTCGTCGCCAACCCTCCCTACATGGGCGGCAAAGGGATGAACGGAAAACTGGGTGACTTCGTTAAGGCCAAATATCCCGATAGCAAGTCTGACCTCTTCGCTGTGTTCATGGAGCGAGCGCTTGGGCTTTGCGTCAAGCGCGGCCTGATGGCGATGATAAACATGCAGTCGTGGATGTTTCTGTCATCTTATGAAAAGCTGCGAGGTAAGTTGTTGTCGAACGCAACGATCTTATCCATGGCCCACATCGGCGAACGCGGATTTGACACCATTGGCGGTGTTGTAGTTTCGACAACGTCTTTCGTAATTAAAAACGCTCATGATAGGGGCAGGAAAGGTGAGTTTATTCGTCTTATCGAAGGCGAGTCCGAAAGAGAAAAGATTTTACAGCTTCAGAAGGCTATCCAAAACCCGAACTGCGGCTGGTTATATCGCTCATCGGCAGAGGACATTGCTAAGATTCCTAGCAGTCCAATCGTTTACTGGCAAACTGAGCGTTTTTACGAACTGTTTCGTACGCTAAATGGTCTTAGTGAAATAGCAAAGCCGAGGCAAGGTGCTACGACTTCAGACAATGGCCGCTTCTTGCGTGCTTGGACCGAGGTCTCTTGTCAGAGTATCGGGTTTGGACATGCAAGCAGAGCGTCTGCTTCTGCTAGCGCTCGGAAATGGTTTCCCTACAATAAAGGTGGCGAGTTTCGTCGCTGGTATGGGAATCAGGAGTTTATCATCAATTACGAAAACGATGGAGAGGAAATCAAGGAGTTTCATGAAGAGCTAAACAAAACACGTCCGGGCGGGCGTCTGAAAAATCAAGAACATTACTTTAGTCAGAGCGTGAGCTGGTCGAAGATATCAACGGGATCTTTTGCGGTTAGATATTTTCCCGCAGGATTTATCTTTGATGTCGCCGGGTCGGCTGTTTTCTTCGAGGGTAAAGAAGATTTTGAATATTTTACGGGGTTACTGAACTCCGCCGTAGTAACGGCGGTATTGCAAGCACTGTCTCCAACTCTCAATTTTGAAGCTGAACATCTGAGTAAAATACCCGTTCTGCCTGCTAAGACCCGAACTGCAGCAGCATCGCGTACATCGGAGATCGTAGAAAAAATCATAACTTGCAGCAAGGTGGACTGGGATGCCCACGAAACTTCGTGGAATTTCACCACGCTCCCGTTGCTGTCCCCGGATCATCGTGGCGAGACGCTGGTGGCCAGCTACGACCGCCTCCGCGCCCACTGGCAGGGTATGACCGATGAAATGCAGCGGCTGGAGGAAGAGAACAACCGCATCTTCATCGACGCCTATGGCTTGGCTGACGAACTCAGGTCTGAAGTGCCGATCGAGGAAATTACTCTCACCTGCAACCCTGCCTATCGTTATGGCGTGAAGGGTTCAGAAGAGGACCGCGAGGCGCGGCTGCGCGAGGATACGATGGCCGAATTCCTCCACTATGCCGTGGGCTGCATGTTCGGACGCTACAGCCTCGACGCGCCGGGCCTGATCCTCGCCAATCAGGGCGAAGGGATTGAGGAATATCTTGCGCGCGTGCCGGAACCCAGCTTCGCACCCGACCGCGACAATGTCATCCCGGTGCTGGATGCTGACTGGTTCGCCGATGACATCGTCACCCGCGCCCGCGATTTCCTGCGCGTGACCTTTGGCGAGGCAAAGTTCCGCGAAAACCTCGCCTTCGTTGAGGCGGCGCTCGGCAAGGATCTGCGCCGCTGGTTCACGAAGGATTTCTTCGAATATCATGTGCGTCGCTATAAAAAGCGCCCGATCTACTGGATGTTCTCCAGCCCCACGGGCAGCTTCAACGCGCTGATCTATATGCACCGCTACCGGCCTGACACCGTCTCAGTCGTGTTGAATCAATATGTACGCGAGTTCATCCATAAGTTGGAGGTGGAGCGCACCCGGCTGGAAAAGCTGGCCGTTGATCCTGCCGCCACGCCCGCCCAGCAAACAAAGGCGCAGAAGGAAACAGCCACGGTCATCAAGCAGATCGCTGAGCTGACCGAATGGGAACGCGATGTAGTCTACCCCATGGCGCAGCAGAAGATCGCCATCGATCTGGATGACGGGGTGAAGCGCAACTACCCGTTGTTTGCCGGTGCGCTGAAGCCGATCAAGGGGCTGGAGGCTGCGGATGACTGACCGTATCACCGCTGGCCTGATGCGACTCTATGAGGATCAGGGCCATCGCATCATCTTCTGGTATGACGCCGCCCGCGATCTGCGCGCCGCGTTCGATGCGGTTGACCTGCCCGGCGTCAACAAACTGGAGATCGCCAACAACGAATTCGGCCTGAAATACCGCATGTTGCGGCAGGAGCCGAAGGCGCGGTTCCTGCTCTATAAGGACGGCCCCGAGCCACCGATGCCCGAGAACTGGCTGCTGGATGTGCAACTGGCCAGCGCTGTGTTCCGCGCCGATCAAGCGGCGATCTGGGTGGCTGATCTCGGCATTCCGGCGAAGTATGAAGCCGCCGTCCGCGATCACGCCGAATTTTACCGTTCCGGCAAGCGGCTGGAAGCGCTGCGCGCGATTGAGCGCGAGCGGCCCTCGCAAAGCGCCAACGATGTCCGCCGCAAGATGCTGGCGGTCTGCGCCGGTGCGGATGGCGATCTCGATACGGTGATCGAGGCGTTGCTGGCCGAACTGGCCGAAGGCTGTGATGACGCGCTGAAGCTGATGGATCGGGTCGGGCTGACGGAGTTCTTCTGGAAGGACGTGGCCGCGCGTTATGGCTATGCGGCGGATGCGCCGGATTTTCAGGATTTCGCCATCACGCTGTTTTCCAGCGCCTGGGCGCGAGCCATGGGAGAAGCTGCCCCCCTGAACACCGATGCCGCGCTGATGTTCCGCCGCTGGAGCGCCTCGCGCCGGTGGGGTGAGGCGT
The DNA here is from genome assembly GCF_026343955.1 of Kaistia defluvii. Taxonomy (GTDB): domain Bacteria; phylum Pseudomonadota; class Alphaproteobacteria; order Rhizobiales; family Kaistiaceae; genus Kaistia; species Kaistia defluvii. The sequence continues at coordinate 365,750 of NZ_JAPKNI010000004.1, read as the reverse complement.
TCGAGAAGCTGTCGGGCGATTATCAGGACGTGCTGAAGATCAGGGACGATCTGGCCTCCCGCGATTTTCGCACCCTCATGCCGCATGATCATTTCGAGGAAGTGGACCGGAGGATCGTTGTCGCCATCGTTGAGGGGCTTGCCCGGCAGAGCCTGCCCGCGACTGATGTGCTGAAATGGGTGCGTGATCGCCGCCAGAGCCATTGGTATAGCCGCTACGCGGATGTCTATCAGGCCATTGGCTATGCGACCGAGTTTCAGCAGGCGCTGGCCGAGGCCGATCTGACGATGACCAGCCTGTCCGATGGCGTGAAGCGCTATTCCGCAAGCTGGTTCCGGCTGGATCAGCTCTATCGCAAGTTCATCTATCACATGCAGAAAAGCGGGCAGTCGGGGCTGCTATCCGCGCTCTATGAAGCGGTCGAGAACCGCTACACCACGAATTTCGTGCTGAAGCTGAACGATGCCTGGCAGGATCAGGTGGCTCGCCTCACGGACTGGGCGGTCCCGGGCTTTCCACGTCAGGTGGATTTCTACCGGGGGCAGGCTGCTGAATACCGGCGCAAGGATCAGAAGGTCGTTGTCATTATCTCGGATGCGCTGCGCTATGAGGTGGCCGAAGAGGCACTGCGCGAGATACGCAAGCTCAATCGGTTCGATGCTGAACTGAAGCCGATGATCGGGGTTTTGCCGAGCTACACGCAGCTTGGCATGGCGGCGCTGTTGCCGCACCGACAACTGGCGATCCGCGACGACAATGATCTGGTGCTGCTGGACGGTGAAAGCACCATGGGGGCCGCTGCGCGTGAAAAGGCGCTTGCTGCGGGCCGGGCTGGAGACCGGGTAAAGGTTCTCGCGGCTAAGGATTTCATGAATCTGGGATCATCGGAGGGCAAAGACCTCTTCCGGGATCATGATGTCCTCTATCTGTATCACAACCAGATCGACGCGATTGGCGACAAGCTCACCACCGAGGAAAATGTCCCAGCTGCGGCAGAGGCTGCCATCGAGGATCTGGTGAAGCTGGTGCGGAAGCTGACTTCGGCCAATTTCTCGAACATCCTGATCACCGCCGATCACGGCTTCTTGTGGCAGCACAAGGCTCTGGAAGAGAGCGGCTTCGCGCTGAGCGAGCCGGAGGGCGAGATCGTTACACGAAACCGGCGCTTCGTGATCGGCCGGGGCCTTAACAGCAGTGGCGGCATGAAGAAGTTCTCTGCTGCACAGCTTGGGCTGGAAGGTGAGCAGGACATTCTGATCCCGAACTCGATCAACCGCCTGCGCGTCAAAGGATCGGGCAGCCGCTTTGTCCATGGCGGGGCGAGCCTGCAGGAGATCGTCCTGCCGGTCCTGCGTGTCGGCAAGCAGCGCAAGGAGGATGTCGGACAGGTTTCGGTGCAGATCATTCCGCCACCCCGTGCTCAGATCACCACGGGCCAGATCCAGGTCACCTTCTATCAGGCGGAGCCAGTGACCGACAAGCAGCAGCCCCGGCAGGTGCATGCAGCCATCTTTGCCGACGATAAAACACTCATCTCAGACGAAGCCGAGTTGGAATTCGATTTCACGTCTGAGAACCCGCGCGAGCGCGAGTTGTCGCGGAGCTTCCTGCTGTCCAAGGCGGCAGACGCCTATAACAATCAGACAGTCTTCCTGAAGCTGCGAACGCGCATCGGAAAGACCAGCCATTTCGAAGATCACGCTTCGCAGCCGCTGCTGCTGAAACGCGGGATCAGTACAGATTTCGATTTCTGAGGTGCCGATGTCGACCCTTGATGACAAGATCAATGAGCATTTTGCCGGTTTCGTGGTCCGTAAGGACCTGGTGAAGGCCGTGAAGGGGAACGCTATTGTCCCCACTTATGTGCTCGAATACCTTCTCGGCCAGTATTGCGCGACCGATGACGAAGCCTCGATTGCGACAGGCATTGAAACGGTCAAGGACATCCTGCGCAAGCACTACGTCCATCGTTCCGAAGCTGGGTTGGTACAATCAACGATCAAGGAGCGTGGCCGCTACAAGGTCATCGATCAGGTTAGCGTGGCGCTGAATGAAAAGACCGATGCCTATGAGGCGGTCTTTGAAAACCTCGGTATCAAGCGGGTTGCCATCGACAGCGCCACGGTAAAGGCGCACCCGAAACTGCTGGTTACGGGTATTTGGTGCATCGCCGATGTGCAGTACGAATTCTCGGAAGACAGCCGGATCTCTCCTTGGATCATCGACACGCTGAAGCCGATCCAGATCGCCCGTGTCGACTATGATGGTTATCGCGAGACGCGGGACAAGTTCACCACCGAGGAATGGATCGATCTCCTGATGCAGAGCATCGGCTTTGACCCGTCACTGTTCGGGCGCCGGTCAAAACTTCTGCAACTGTTGCGCTTGGTCCCATTTGTTGAGCGCAACTACAACCTCATCGAGCTTGGTCCCAAGGGGACGGGAAAATCTCATATCTATTCCGAGTTTTCGCCACATGGTCAGCTGATCTCGGGCGGTGAAATCACGGTTCCCAAGCTTTTCGTGAACAATTCCAATGGCCGGATCGGATTGGTCGGGTTTTGGGATGTCGTGGCCTTTGACGAATTTGCCGGCCGCGAGAAGACGGCCAACAAGGCGCTTGTCGATATCATGAAGAACTACATGGCGAACAAGCAGTTCTCTCGTGGTGTAAATCCGATGGGCGCTGAGGCCAGCTTCGCCTTTGTCGGCAACACGGACCATAACGTGCCTTGGATGCTGAAAAATACGGACCTGTTCGAGGCTCTGCCGCCGCAGTTCCACGACAGCGCCTTTATTGATCGATTGCATGCCTATCTGCCCGGATGGGAGGTCGACATCATCCGGGGTGAGATGTTCACATCTGGCTATGGGTTCATTGTCGACTATCTCGCCGAAATCCTGCGCCATCTGCGTGCGGAGGACCTCTCGCACCGGCCAGATCGCTATTTCACCATTCCGGTTCAGACCCATATCCGGGACCGCGCCGCGATCAACAAGACCATGTCAGGCCTGCTGAAGCTGATCTTCCCGAATGGAGGCGAGACAGAAGCCGAAGTTGAAGAGCTGCTGCGGTTTGCGATTGAATGCCGCAAGCGGGTGAAGGACCAGCTCCTGCGGATCGACAGCACCTTTGAGGCAGCAGATTTCCATTACATCGCATCTGATGGCGCAAAGCGCCCCGTAACCACGCTCGAGGAAGAGGAGTTCCCCCAGTTCTACCACCGTCGATCAACCGACGATGGAAGTGACGGTGTGAATCAACAAGAGATTGGGTCGGTACCGGCAGAGCCGGTCTCAACGGCGGCTGCTTCCGCAGCGCCTACCGTTACCGCTGCCCCGCACTTCCCCCCAACTCCCGGACATGTCGTTTTCACAGAAAACCGCAAGGGCATCAGTTTCGACAAGATCTTTGGTCCTTGGACGGATGGCGCGACGCGGATCATCATCACAGACCCCTATATCCGGAAGTTCCATCAGGCGCGCAACGTGATGGAACTGATCGAGATGCTGATCAGGCGCAAACAGCCTGAAGATCAGATCGCTGTGCATCTTGTCACGGCTCCGGACGATGGGAACATTCAGGAGCAGCGAGAGTGCCTGGACGGGATTGCTGAAGCCTGCACAGGCACGGGCGTCGATTTCACATGGGCCTTCGATGGGAGCGGCACTCTCCATGCACGCGACATCACGACGGATACTGGCTGGAAGATGGTTCTGGATCGCGGATTGGATATTTTCCAGCCAACGCCTCGCAAGATGAACGGTTTCTCGCTGGGAGAACGGATGCAGGAGCACCGGATGGTCCGTGGTTTCTACGTGACTTATGTCGAGAACCTTTAGCTTCGTCGACCGTGTTGGCGGTGCAGGTTCGGCTACGCGCTCGGCCGGAAGCAAGAAGTAGACCTCGATGCCCAAGCCCTCATCCTCGTTACAGTTTTCCTGATCCGCAGATTGCAGGCCATTCATGCACTACCCCTTCCTCGTCACTGATCCGCGCTCCGGCCTGCAATACCGCCTGACCGATACCGGTCTTGCCGAATTGTCCCTTGCCCCCATTTCTGCCGAATGGGCGCCGGGGCGTGCCATTGCCGAGGCGCCTGACCCGGTCTGGGCCGAAAGTCTTGCCAATGCGCCTGTCGAGACGATCTCGGCGGTGACCGCCGCGCTGACGGATCTTGTGCTGGCCACGCCGGATCTGAAGGTGCCGAACGTCGATCACCTGCCAGACAGCCGCGCCAAGCGGCATCTCTTGGCGCTGGTCGCGCTGTGGCAAAGGTTGGGGAAATCGCTGCCAGAGGGGCTGGCACCGATTTCCCATGTGCTGGCCCTGCCGCATGGGTCGTTCCTGGGCTCGTTGCCGGTGGTTGAAGGTTCGCTGGATCCTCTAGCTCCTGCGGCGCTGCAGGCGCTTTTTGCCCGGTTGCGGGACGAGTTCGGCACTGTTCCCGCAAGCGCCTATACGCCCCGGGCCGCAATCGGCAGCCGCCTGCACGCGCTGCAGGGCGGTGTTTCAGCGCAGGATATCGAGGCCGGGGTTCTGGATGACAGCCTCGCGTTCTATGGTCTGCGCGATCCCGCCGCCTGCGCCGATTTCGCCGCCGCCCAAGCCCGGGCGCTGATTGAGTCCGGCGTTTCGGCCCGTGAAATCGCCGTGCTGTCGGGCGATGATCTGCGCCAGATCGCGCGCGCTTTCTCAGCCCAGGGAGTGCCGCTCTCGGGCCTTCCGGGCCAATTACCCGAGCGAGATGTCATTGGCGAGACCGCGCTACATCTGGCGCTGGCCAAGCGACCGCCAACTCCGGCCATGGTCTTGGCGAGCCTCGCGCTTTCTCCCTTGATGCCCTGGGCGGCACAGACCGGGCGCGATCTTGCCGAAAGCCTCATGGGTGGCGATTTCCGAGGCGCCATCCTCACGGGCACGCCCGCACATAAGGAACTGTGGGACGATATCCGCGCCTCGGCCAGCAGCTTGCCGCAGCTGCGATTCCTGCTGGACCGGATCTGCGAGCGGATCGGAAAAGGCGATCAGGTCCGCGCGCGGCTGACTGTCCCCCCCGGCGAAGGCACGCCGGATTGGGAGATAATCCTGCGTGGCATTCAGATCGCGCCGCCCATGGTTGCGGACCCCGACCGCAATCTTGAAGGCGTCAGCCTCTGGTCCGCGCATGAAAGCCCGTGGCGCCCATGCCGCCATCTGATCGTCAGCGATTTCACCGACGGGCTTTACCCGACTCGCCCGCGTGCCAATCCGCTGTTTCTTGACAGCGAGATCGCTGCGATACACGCGGGAACCGGCGTTCACCTTCGCGGTCGGGCCGATGGGCTGGCGCAAAGCCTCGCGTTACTTGATCAACAGCTTCAGGCGGTTTCCGGCAGCGTCACCTTCCTCATCCCATGGCGCGATCTGGCGGGCGGGCGCTTGCAACCGTCGGCCGGGTTGTCGCTGGTGGCGCGGGCGGTGGCGGGCGTTGAGGATGCCAGCGATCTGATCACCGATCTGTCGCGTCAGAGCCCTGCGGAATGGCCGATTGCGTATCACCATCTGATGCCGGTGCCGGAACCCGCGGAATTGCCTGAGGAGCTTGCTTTCCCGGGGCATGACCTTCTGTCCCTTCGTCGGCGCGATGACGGCACCGCCAAACCGCAATCGCCCTCACGGCTCGAGACGCTGCTTGTCAGCCCGCTCGCTTGGCTTCTGGCGGAGGTTGGGGCCGAGGATATGTCTTGGGCGACCGAAGAACTCGACGTGATGGCAAGGGGCAATATCGCCCATGATGTCTTTGAGCATGTCTTCCTGAAGGATCAGCCGTTCCCGGAAACCGAGGCGCTGGCAGAACTGATCCCCGAGGCCTATGACCGCGCGCTCACCCGTCACGCGGGCTATCTGCGCAGCCCGTCATGGGAGATGGAGCGCCGCGGTTTGGAGCGTGAGATCATGGCGGCGGCCCTGCGCTGGCGCGACCACTTGCTGGCGCTCAATGCCAAGATCATCGGCAATGAAATCTGGCTGGCCGGTGAGGCGCATGGCATCAATCTGCATGGCAAGGCCGACGCGATCCTTGAACTGCCTGATGGTGCGCTCTTGATCATCGATCACAAGAAAAGCGGCACCAAGGGCCGACGGCAGCGGATGGAGGCGGGCTGGGATCTGCAGGCAGGGCTTTACGCCGATATGATAGCGCGGCCCATGCGGCGGGAGGGTGACGGCATGGACCCGCTGATCGGCCGCAAGGTGGCGGTCGCCTATCACCTAATGAATGATGGCGGGTTGCTGACTTCGGGTCTGGTCTTGCCCGAGGGCTCGCCCGCTCGCGACATGGGCGATGCGGTGAATGCCGGGGCGGTAGCCAAGCTGGCGGAACGCTTGGCCGAACTTGGTGCAGGCCGGGTCGTGCTGAACACCTCTGAGGATGCGGCCTTCTTCAAGAAAGAAGCCGGCTTCACCCCCTATGCGCTGACCGATGGCTCGGCCCTGGTCACCGCCTTCATCCGCACGCTCGAGGAGGAATGACCATGGCCCCCGTCAATGCAGATCAAGGTCTGGTCATCGTTCCCGCGGGTGCCGGCGCGGGCAAGACCCACCGTATCAAGACCCAGCTGTCCGATTGGGTGAAACGCGGCATTGTCCGGCCCGAACGTATCCTTGCCGTCACCTTTACCGAGGCCGCGGCTGGCGAGTTGCGCGAAAGGATCCGTGCCGGCCTTCTGGCCGATGGACTGGTCGCCGAGGCGATGGCGGTCGAGCGCGCCTATGTCTCGACCATACATGGACTGGGCCTGCGGCTTTTGACCGAACATGCTCTGGCGGCTGGCGCCTCGCCGCAGCCGCGCCATCTGGGCGATGCCGAGCGGGATCTGCTGATCCGTCAGGCACTGGCACATGCCAAGGCGCTGGACCCGATCAAGGCCGCGCCCGAGCGGTTCGGTTACGCCCCGAACTTCGTGAAGGGCGAGACGGTCGAAGACAGTTTGCGCGCCCGGGTGCTATCGATGATCGACCTCTTGCGCGGCCTTGGGGACAAGGGGCGTGACGCTGGCCTGATCGCTCCGGCACTGACGCGGCTGGATGCGGTTTACGGGCCGGTTCTGGATGACCCTATCGCCGCGACCACCGCGTTGCGGACGGCCGTGCAGGTCATGATCGCAGCCTTTCCCGAGGGAGGCATGGCCGGGATCACCGCCAAAACCAATGTCGAGAAGCTGGAGAAAAACCTCGCGCTTTTCAAACGTGTTGATCGCGCGCCCGATCTTCTGGATCGGGATTGGCAGGTCTGGAACGATCTGCGCAGCCTGTTCAACTCTAACCGCTCCAGCAAGACGCCTGCGGGATATGACGACCTTGCCACGGCGATCATGGCGGCGGCGGATGTGCTGCCCTGCCATCCCGGCCCGCTGGCCGATGCTAAGCTGCACCTGTCCTGCCTGATCGCCTGCGCGCAAGAGGTGATGGCGGCCTACGAGGCCCGTAAGAAGGCGCTCGGCCTGATCGACTTTGCTGACATGATCACCGGGGCTGAGCACCTGCTCCGCACCGACCTCGCCGTGCGGCAAGCGGTGCTGGACGAGATCGACTGCGTCATTATCGACGAATTCCAGGACACCAACCCCGTGCAATTCGCGCTTTTGTGGCAGTTGGGCCAACACGCGCCGCGCACACTGCTGGTGGGCGATGTCAAACAGTCGATCATGGGGTTTCAGGGCGCCGATCCGCGCCTGTCCACAGCGCTGGCGGCGGCAAATCCCGATGCGACCCAGCCTTTGGACCGCAACTGGCGCTCGACCCCAGCCATTATGCAATTCGTCAATGCGATGGGGGCTGGCCTCTTTGGGCAGGGCTATAACCCGCTGGTGCCGACCCGCGATGCGGTCGCAGGTCCCGCGATCGAGGTGTTGAACGCTACGCAGGGACGGCGCTCACAAAAGTATTCGCAGCCCCCAGAACACATCGCCGAGCGCATCGCCCGTATCCTGACTGATACTGAGACTATCACCGACCGCCACACGAAGGCCGCCCGACCGGCTCGGCCCTCGGATATCGCGCTGTTGGTCTGTCGCCACACCACCGCCGCCCGCTATGCCGAGGAACTGCGCGCGCGCGGCGTTCCGGTGCGGATCGCCGAGGATGGCTGGGCGAAAAGTCCGGTGATTGTTGCCGCCCGCGCCGCGCTGGCCTTTGCCGCCAATCCGGCGGATATCCATGGCGGGCTGCTCTTGCGCACGCTTGGCCCGGACCCGCTGCCCTTGCAGGAGGCGCTATCCGCCCAAATGGAAGGGCGGTTGGTGGATGACCCAGTGCTGATGCGGCTCGCCGCTCTGTCGAACCTTTTGGCCCGCCTGCCGGCGGGTGCGGCCCTTGATCTGGTGTTGGATGCCGCCGGCCTGCGCCTCTGGGCCGAACGTCAGCCTGACGCCGCCCAATCCCGCGCCGATCTTTTGCGGCTAGAGGCTGAGGCGGGTGAGTTCGAAGCCGCGCATCGCGATCTCAAATCCGCCTCGGGGTTCCACGGCGAGACTGCCAAGGTCTTTCTCGGCTGGCTCGACGCCCGTGGAGGCGAGCGCGATTTCGACCGTCATCCCGATCCTTCCGCCAACAGCGCCGAGGCCGTGGAGATCGTCACCTGGCATGCCTCCAAAGGGCGGGAATGGCCGATCACTGTCGTCGCAGAGTTCGACTATGGTATCGAGGAACGTGCGGGGGCCACTGCGACCCGTTTCGATGCCTTGGACCGCATCGACGATATGGCGGTGGTGCTGGGGTCCGCGAGCCTGATCCACACGCCCGGCTTTGCCGCGCCCGAGGCGACCCGCCGTTTCATCGAAGACCGTCGCGCCGATTTTGAAGCCAATGCGAAAAACCTTCTCTATGTCGCCCTGACCCGTGCCCGTGACCGGCTGGTGCTGGAATGGCCGGGTTTTCTGAAGGACCGCGAAGAAGACGCGCCCGAGGCTACGAACCTGTTTCATATCCTGTCCGATACTTGCGCGCCGCAGATCGGGGCGGGCAGTCTGCGCATCAATGGCGTGGATTGCCCGGCGCTGATCACGCAACTGCCTGAAGAGGCGGGATTTACCGAATATGCAGGTGGTGCGGCAGCCTCAGCGCTGCGATTCGGTGCCGCTGCGCCGTTGCCCGTGACACCGCTGACGCCCTGGCGGCTGCAGCCCTCGCAAACCCGTAGTGCGGGGGTGCCGCCCGTGTCCCGCCGTATCAACATCGGAGCACCCTGGCCAAAGGCACTGAACGATGCCTACCGCGGCACAGCACTGCATCTGGCGCTGCGCACATACCTGACCCGGCCCGATCTGGCCCCGGCTTTGGCTCTCGCGACCGGGCTTGACGACGCCACTCTTGCGCTAGTGGCCGAGCGTGCCACGGCGCTGAAAGCCTGGCTTGCCGATCAGGGCTATACGGATCTGCGCGCCGAGATTCCGGTGCTTGGCCACACGCCCGAAGGTGCAGAGATCCCCGGTGCCCTCGACCTTCTTGCCATCGGCCCGGCAGGCGCGATGCTGATCGACCATAAATCCGGCGGCGGCGGTGACGGGTTTGGCCCCTATTGGCCACAGCTTTCTAGCTATGCCGGACTGTTGGCCGGACTATACCCGCAGCATCCGCTGCAGGGCGTGGCGGTGTTCTGGGTCGATCACGGTTGGCTGGAACTGGCAGATGAGGGCGCGTCAGCGGGAGCTTTCGCACAGGCCAGAGTTAACTGATGCCCTGGGGAATACTTGCGCCCGATACCGTGGTTTCGCAACGGCGCCAGCAGAACCTCGGGCTTGCGGCGGCGGTTCGTCATTTCAATGATCGGGCGGTCCCCGGAATCGGCGGCATGTGGTTTCCCATGCCCATCCTTTGGTCGGTTCTGGCGATCTCTATCGCCGAGGAACTTGGTGTGCCGGCACTGCCTGTCGGCAACGCGGTCGAAGCGCGCGTCATGCTTGAAGTCATCGCGGGTCCGCAGGATCGCCGCGTGCGAGGGGCGAGGAAGATGCAGGGCTTGAAGGATAGCAGTTTCCACAATCTCAGGCGTCGCGGAACTTATGTGGTTCAGCCGATCCGCATGGCGATGGTGCAGCCTCTGGTCGCACTCGGGTTCGTGCAGGGCAGCCGCTACGGCGCGTTCCGCATACATAGCGCTGGCAGAGAGCTGTTGGAGCTGAATGCGATGAAAGAACCGCGCCGTTTGCTTGGTGCTTGGGCGCATGGCAGGCAGCCACATGGCCTGAAGGAGGCCCTGACAGTGCTTTCCCCAGTTGGGGCTGTCCCGGAAGCGGTGCGTAAACTGATCCTTTCCCGATTGCTCGACGGAAATGATCCCGGCTCGACCCGGCGCCGGGCCCTAGCGCGCCTCGGCACTGGCCCCAGCTCCGCGCATTTGCACCAGGAAACCGCATTGGCGGGGCTGGCGCCGGATCATTGGTCGGATTTGCGCGCAGGAGCGGCTTTTATGGATCTGCGCGATGCTGCGTTGTCGGTGTTGGACCAGTTGGAACAGCACCTGCTGAAGCTTCGCGACGATAATCAGCCTGTGCGCCTGTCAGAAGCGGACGCAGCCGAAGTCGCCACCGAGCCGCTGAAACAATTGCGAGATCTGGCCTCGGCAAAAGGCGCGCTTGTCGATCAGGGCAATGAGGAGGCTAGCCGCAGATTTATCGCGGAAATCCGAAATCTGTCCGATCAGCAGCTGATCCAGAGGCTGGCCGAGCGCGATTCTACCGTGATTTGTCAGCGCGAAGGCCACATTGTTCTCGGGCCGGCTGCGGGCGAGTTGCGGGGCAGCTCGGAGACCCAGGACGAGAATCGGCCCCCTCAGGACGAGACCTTCGCGCCGCAGCTTTTCCGGCTGCACAATCTTCATTGTCTGGTGACGGAGCTGTCCGGAAAGGTGAACCCGGGCAGCCGTGACGCGGGATCGGAGGCCGTCTGATGCAGAACACGACGCTCTACTCCCTCTTCATGCCGCCCGAAGATTGTTATGGCGACTTTGGCCTTATGTGCGGCTTCACCGCGACGCGGCAGGTCCTGGGGCAGATCCGCCGAACATTCACAGGCGAGATGGCGCGCCCGGTGCTGGCCGCCTTCATCCATCCAACAGTGAATGCGATCTCGGACGTTCCGGGACTTGCCTGGATGTGGATGCGCCTCGTGGGACGCGGCTACAACCTTCTCCATGCCAAGGCGGCGCTTCTGGGTTTTCGCAAGCGCGGCGGAGAGGGCTATGTCATTCGCCTCGCTGTCAGCACGGGGAACTGGACACAGGATCCGCTTACTCGCAGCATCGACCTGTTCTGGTCGATCGATCTGGACTCTGCTGTGCCTGACGCACAGGACATTGCCGATATCCGCGCTGCGCATGAGATGTTTGGATGGCTGCGCGAGCGGGCAGATTGCGCCCTGATCGAACGCAGTTTTGACGGGCACCGGCCAGACGCCCTGCTGGAGGCCGCGATCACAGCCTTGCCCAGGTCATCCGCGCGTCCCCGCTTCATCGACAGCCGCAATCAGGCGCTGTTTCCTCAGGTGATCGAGCGCCTGGGTACCAAAAAGAAGGCCGACCGTCTCATCCTCGGGTCTGGCTATTTCGAGAGCGACGGCGATGGTGCTGCTGGCCTGCCAGAGCGACTGCGCCGCGCATTGGTGCAGGAGAAATCCCTGACGAAAACAGCGGCTCTCGACCTGTTTCTCAACCCGTCCTCCTGTCAGGGGCTTGCTGCCCGGGCCGGTGCCTTGATTGACGCAGGCTGGAACTTGCGCCCTCCGCGCTCTGTCTTGCATGGAACTGATGGGTGCCTGCATGCAAAATTTGTGGTGCTGGCGTCGGGCGAGGCCGAGGCTTCGGGACGGGCTTATCTTGGATCCGGCAATCTGAGCATGAACGGGTTTGAGCGTGCCGCAAGCGCCGGGGGAAACCTTGAGGCAGGTGTGATCGTCGATCTGCCGGGAGGACTGAAATGGCCGCGACGCAGAGACACGCGGAACGGTATCGCCGCTGTTTTGCCGATCCAGTTCACTGATGTGGTGACGCCCGAGGCCCTGCAGCAAGGGGAAGGCTTTGTGCGCCCCGATGAGCCAGAAACCCAGCCGCCAGTTGCGTGGCTTATATGGCAAGACGGGGTGCTCTCGGCCCCCGAAGACAAATCGGTGATGGTGATTGGTGTCGATGCGGCTCAGGCCCAGACACCTTGTCCATGGCCTGCACCGGCTCCAGCGATTGTGACACTCGCGGAGGGCGGCTGGCGGCTGCCTGTCATTTCTTCCGAAGCACTTGTTGTCGCTCGCCCCTCCGATATGTCGGTCGAAGATATCCTTGCCAGCCTTGGCTCATTTCCCGAGCCAGGTGATGCTGACAGCGAAGATGAGGGTGAGGAAGGCGAAGAGCCGCTCACCGACGCCTCAGATACCACCGAAGCTCCGCCAGCTGCCTATCCCATTCGCAGGATGATGGAACTTCTGGTGCGTCTTTGTGAGACACAGGCAAGGTTGGACCCGCGGGACTGGCAAAGGTGGTGTCGGGAGTTGCAACAGAACCTTTGCGCTATCGCGTCTCGCGAAAAAACGATGCTCGAGTTCTTCCGGAACGCCAGGGCAAATCCTCTGCCTGCTCTGGCAGATCCGCGTATGCGCCCGGAAGGGGTTTCGCCAGACCTATTGAGAGATGCGCTTTTGGCGGTGTCCGTCGCGTGGGAGCTCAGCGCTTACCCATCGCTCTGGGAACGGGAGGCCGCGTGATGGTGGACTGGAACGAGGTCGCGAGCATTCTGGATCGTATCGCAGGGACGTCTGATGATACCCTGCTAGATCATGGCCAGAAGGCGAGTGTCACAGAACTAGCGTGCCGTATCCGGGCGGGCCAACGCTCGGCCCTGCTGGCTGATGAGGTGGGTATGGGCAAGACCCGCATTGCGGCGGCGCTGATCGCAGCGGTGCGGGAGGCGGGCGGACGCAGCGCCATTGTTCTGCCCGCGGGCCTTGGGGCACAATGGCAACAGGAACTGAAACGGTTCAACGCCGACGACAAGACATTGCTGCCGCTGCGCAGCTATGATGGTTTCATCTCCGGTTTCTTGCGCGATACCGATGCGGAGGGGAGCGCAAGACGGTTACACAGCCATAAGGAGTGGCTTTCGGATCGCCGCAAGCAGCGTGAGTTGCCGGAGAACGGCTGGGCCGCCGAAGAGATCATAATGATCTCTCATTCCTTCGCGAACATGCAGTTTCCCAATCGTGGAGAAGGCCCCGCTGGAGGCTGGCGCCGGGAACTCTTACCCAACGTCGCCCGCCTGATTGACGGCCGACGGCGCAACTTCATGCGCGAAAATTTCCATTCGGGTGAGGTGGGCTATGTATATGCAAGTCGCCGTGCGGCGCGGCACATTGCCCAAACGATTCTGGACCACGAACTGCCGCGCGATGCCATTAACGGCGATCAGAAATGGCTTTCGGCGGACGATTACAAGAAAAGGATCCTGCCGCTGATCGGCTATGGCCTGGGTCAGTTTGATCTCATAGTCGTTGACGAAGCCCACAAGGCGCGCGGCGCAGATTCAAGCCTTTCGCGCATTCTCGGTCCGGTAAGCTGGGAAGCGGATGATCCTTTTCGTCTGGGCATGACCGCAACCCCGGTCGAGCTGGACTCCAGCCAGTGGATCGACACGCTGGAGCGGCTCAATGGTCGCGATGACGATCAGGATATTACTGCGCTCGCAGAGCTGACGGAATGGATCACCGGCTATGTGGATGTTGTTCGTCGGATTCAAACCGAAGAACTGGACGAGACGCTGACCGGGGAATTCGAGACCTCCGCCCGGCAGTTCTACGCAGCATTGCGACCATACGTCCTGCGCCGGGACAAACGCAGTGACCCCGAATTCTGCGTCTTCAAAGACAGTCATGGTGATTATCGTGAGGTCACCGATATCCCGGTTTCACCGGAGGCAGAGGGTTTTACCCGTGACTGGTTGCGCCGCTTTTGTGCGGCTGAGGCGCTGTCGTTACTCCCTCAGGATGATCCGCGTGTGAAACGGGTCAGGCTCGCCGTTGCCCAGGGGTATGGGTTCGGCTTTGGAGAGGATGAGGAAGACAGCCCTTCAGGCATGACAGATGCAAACCTCGTTGGTCCGGCGGGGTTTTGGACGGAAGCTTTCACCGCTGAGAGCAACGACATCTATAGCCACCCTGCGATCCTGGCGGCTGTGAGACAAATCGAGGCCTATACACGGGCCGGCGAGAAAGTGCTCGTCTTCGGCAGGTTCCTGACGCCGATGAATGTGCTGACCAGACTGCTGGACGCGCGTGAGATGCTGCGTCGTTTGCGAGACGGTCAGCACTGGCCTGCCAGTGGGATCGGGGAAAGCAATATAGCAGCCGTCATTGCGGCGATGAGGGATCCTGATCTTGCGGTGGCGGGTGGGGTCGACGAAATCGATGTGATGTTGAAAACCCGCTATCAGGAGTGGGCGAGCGAGCGCCGGGCTGAACTCGCACGGCTTCATCGGGAGTTGGAAGACCTTGCGCTGGAGGGAGGAACTGCTGCATTTCTGTCAGAGATTCTGCGCCATGAGGACGGCAAACAAGACCTTCAATTCGGGGCTTTGCTCGAGGCACTTGGTGGCAGGCGGGAAGTTGCGGGCGCTTCCTGGACAGGGCGAGAAATGCTCGGGCTGTTCGAAAAACTGCTCCTGGAGCTTGCCGGGGATGATGAAGCAGAGAACAACGATATGCAGAAAGCCCGGCTGGATGCCTGGCTGAACGACTATTCCGGGCGCGAGGGCAACTTCGCCAGGATGATGTCAGGCGCAACCGCACCGCAAACGCGGCGTATGCTGCAATCTGCATTCAACCGGTCGTCCAGTTGGCCGATGGTGCTCCTCGCGCAATCCCGCGTCGGGCGTGAGGGCCTGAATCTGCATGAGGCCTGTCGCACAGTGATTCTACTGCACGCGGAGTGGAATCCCGGCATTGTCGAGCAGCAGATTGGGCGTGTGGATCGCAAGAACAGTATTTGGCTTCGCGAATGGCGGAAATGGAGGGATCATGGTGATGGTCTCCCGCCCCGCATTCGGGTTCACCCTGTTGTCGTCAGTGGCACATACGACGATCACAACTGGCAGGTTCTCAAGGCGCGTTGGCTGGAACTGAGGGCGCAGTTGCATGGCGATGTCCTGCGTCCCGTTCCAGGTCGGTCAGAGGTGATAGATGACAAACGAACCTGCGCTGACCGCGTTCGGCGCGCAGTGCCGGATTTTTCGCCGGGAAAACGTGGCGGTTGATGTTGGTTTCCACGCGGAACTGATCTGCCTAACCGGCTCAGTTCCGCGTGGAAACCAACACTCCAAAAGACAAAAAACTACGTAGTGTCGGGATTTGACTAGTACCTAAAACTAGTCATCAACCGTTGACGATTCTGTCATCAGTCGATGACAACTCCATCGGCCGGAGCGTGTCAAGGAATTTTTGTCAAAAGCAAAGAGCCAAAAGCATATGGCAAGGCGCTCAGAGGCAGTTCACCGCGATAGTTCTTGGGTCCATAGGAGAAGATTAAGGTCCCGTGCCTGGGCTCAGATCTGGTTGGATCTCTTACGGCGACCGCGCTGACTCCATCGGTGCGGTTCCGGGAGACTCGCGTCTCTCGCATTCGGACACGCTAGCGTCGTTGGTGTCCTGGAAGCTCCGCGCAGGAGGAGTGGCTGTTCGCGAACGAACGCGAGTAGACTACCTTCATCGTTTCACGCGCGCCTCGTTAACTTGCCGGTTGTCATCAATCGTTGACTGTCATGACTGGGAAATGTAGCTTGCAGAATCGGGGCAGCCGCCGCCGCATTGGTCGTCGCGTTTGCACAAATTGCCCCTCGGTTTTTCTTGGGGGCGTGTCCTTTCGTGACCCCTAACCTATGATTAAGGCGAGGAGAAACTTATGGCATTCGATGCCGGGAATTTGTTGCTGGTCGATCGCTACTGGCGTGCGGCAAACTATTTATCCGTTGGCCAGATCTATCTGATGGACAATCCATTGCTCCGCGAACCCCTGAAGCCGGAGCACGTCAAACCGCGCCTGCTTGGCCATTGGGGCACGACGCCGGGCCTGAACTTCATCTATGCGCACTTGAACAGGATCATTACCGATCGCGATGCCGATATCCTTTATATCTGCGGACCCGGCCATGGCGGCCCCGGCATGGTCGCCAACACCTGGCTGGAAGGCGTCTATTCAGAGACCTATCCCGAGATCGGCGAGGACGAAGCCGGGATGAAGCGGCTGTTCAAGCAGTTCTCATTTCCGGGCGGCGTCCCCAGCCATGTCGCGCCCGAGACGCCGGGCTCGATCCATGAGGGCGGCGAGCTGGGCTACGCGCTGGTGCACGCTTTCGGCGCCGCCTTCGACAATCCGGGCTTGGTCGTGGCTTGCGTGGTCGGCGACGGCGAGGCGGAGACCGGGCCGCTCGCGGCCGCGTGGCATTCGAACAAGTTCATCAACCCCGCCCGCGACGGCGCGGTTCTGCCGATCCTGCATCTCAACGGCTACAAGATCGCCAACCCCACCGTGCTGGCCCGCCTGTCCGACGAGGAACTGCGGCATCTCTTCGTCGGCTACGGCTACGAGCCGTTCTTCGTCGAGGGCAGCGAGCCGGCCGACATGCACCGGCAGATGGCGGCGACCCTCAACACGGTCTTCGACCGGCTGGCGGCGATCCGCGAGAAGGCCGCGTCGTCCACTGAGCGGCCGCGCTGGCCCATGATCGTGCTCCGGAGCCCGAAGGGCTGGACCGGTCCGAAGGTGGTGGACGGCAAGATGGTCGAGAACCACTGGCGCTCCCACCAGGTGCCGGTCGCGAACTGCCGCGAGGATGACGGCCACCGCGCGATCCTCGAAGAGTGGCTGCGCAGCTACGATCCCGGCGACCTTTTTGATGCCGACGGTGCGCTGAAGCCCGAGCTGAAGGCGCTGGCGCCGACAGGCACGCGCCGCATGGGCGCCAACCCGCACGCCAATGGCGGCCTCCTGCGCAAGGAATTGCACACACCCGATTTCCGCAGCCATGCCGTCGCGGTGGAGCGCCCCGGCGCGACGGAGGCGCAGGCGACGAAGGTTCTCGGCGACTATCTGCGCGACGTGCTGCGGCTGAACGAGGCCGAACGGAATTTCCGCGTGTTCGGGCCTGACGAGACGGCGTCCAACCGCTTGGGTAGCGTGTTCGAGGCGACGGACCGGGTCTGGATGGCGCAAACGCTCGAAAGCGACGATCATCTGTCACCCGACGGGCGGGTGATGGAGGTGCTGTCCGAGCATCTCTGCCAGGGCTGGCTCGAAGGCTATCTGCTCACCGGTCGGCACGGCTTATTCTCCTGCTACGAAGCCTTCATCCACATCGTCGATTCCATGTTCAACCAGCACGCCAAATGGCTGAAGACCTCGCGGGAGCTGGAATGGCGCAAGCCGATCTCCTCGTTGAACTATTTGCTCACCTCCCATGTCTGGCGGCAGGACCATAACGGCTTTTCCCATCAGGACCCCGGCTTCGTCGACCTCGTCGCCAACAAGAGCGCGGACATCGTGCGCGTCTACCTGCCCCCGGACGCCAACACGCTGCTGTGGGTCGGCGACCACTGCCTGAAGACCTGGGACCGCGTGAACGTCATCGTCGCCGGCAAGCAGCCGGCGCCGCAATGGCTGAGCATGGCGGAGGCCGAGAAGCACTGCGAGGCGGGCCTCGGCATCTGGGACTGGGCCGGCACCGAGGACGGACTGGAGCCGGATATCGTGATGGCCTGCGCCGGCGACGTGCCGACCATGGAGACGCTGGCCGCCGTCGACCTTTTGCGGCAGTCCCTGCCGCATCTGCGCATCCGCGTCGTCAATGTCGTGGACCTGATGGCCCTGCAATCGCCGCAGCATCACCCGCACGGACTGTCGGACGAGGCGTTCAACCGCATCTTCACGCGCGACCGGCCCGTCGTCTTCGCCTATCACGGCTATCCCTACCTCATCCATCGGCTGGTCTACAAACGCGCCAACCATCCGAATTTCCACGTACGCGGCTTCATCGAGGAGGGCACGACGACGACGCCCTTCGACATGGCCGTTCTCAACGAACTGGACCGTTTCCATCTCGCCATCGAGGCCGTCGAGCGCCTGCCGGTCCTGAAGGACAAGGGCGCGGAGATCATCGCGGCACTGCACGAAAAGCTCGTCCTCCACAAGGCCTTTGTCCGCGAGCATGGCGAGGACATGCCCGAGATTCGAGATTGGACGTGGCCTCATCCCTGAATCCCTCAGGACGCCGGGGAATGTTCGGGCAAGTGGACTTCGAAAAACTTGCGAAGCGGTATTCCGCCTGACTTTTCACGCGCCTTTGGCTGCTCTCCCAATCGCCGCCGGGCCTATCCTCGGCCATTCGTGGGACGCTCACAGATCGCTGGAAAGGAATGCCGGATGAAGGGCGATGTAAATCCAGTTGGAGCCGTAATCCCGGCGCCGACCGACTATTCGCTAAATGCTGCTGCGGATGTCGTAGACGTTCTTGCCAGCCATGCCGAGCGCGGTCTGACGAAAGCGGAAGCCGCGCGGCGGCTTGCGGAATATGGCCACAACCAATTGCGGACAGCCAAGGCGATCCCGGTCTGGCGACGCGTGCTCGCGCAATTTCAGGATCCACTGGTCTATCTGCTGCTCGGAGCGATTATCATAGCGTTGGCGGCCTGGGTCATAGAAGGCCGCCACGGCTGGCCGATCGATGCGGTCCTCATAGCCATGGTGGTTCTGGCCAATGCCATCCTCGGCTTTGTGCAGGAAGCCAAGGCGGCTAATGCCGTCGCCGCGCTGGCACGGATGACAGCCGCGAACACCTCCATTCTGCGCGACGGCGAGCGAATCCGCATTCCCAGCGCGGATCTCGTGCCAGGCGACATCATGCTGCTCGAGGAAGGAGACGCCGTCGGCGCCGATGGCAGGTTGATCAGCGCCGCAAGCCTTCGAATTCAGGAAGCCTCGCTTACCGGCGAAAGCGAGGCTGTCCTCAAGGATGCGGCCATGCTGCGTGAGCCTGCGCCGCTGGCCGAGCGGTTCTGCGTGGTGTTCAAAGGCACGGCAGTCGCCCAGGGAACCGCACGCGCCATCGTCACAGCGACGGGGATGCAGACCGAAATCGGCGCGATTGCTCAAATGCTCGACGCCAGTAAGGAAGATATCAGCCCCTTGCAAAAGGAGGTCGCGAGAGTTGGCCGCGCGCTTGGCACTGCGGTGATCGCGATCGCTCTCATCGTCGTTGCGACTGTGCTGCTCGTCTCCGACATCGATGGCCCATCGGACGTCATTTCCGTGCTGCTGATGGGGGTCTCGCTGGCCGTAGCAGCGGTCCCCGAAGGACTTCCCGCCATCCTGTCGCTGGTGCTTGCACTTGGCGTCCAACGCATGGCGACCCGCAAGGCGGTGGTCAAGGCGCTCTCGTCCGTGGAGACACTCGGTTCGGCTTCGATCATCTGCTCCGACAAAACCGGAACGCTGACGCGGTCGGAGATGACGATCGAGCACATTATGACAGCATCGGGTGGCACCCGTGTCAGCGGTGTGGGCTATGCGCCTTTCGGCGATCTGGAGGTTGACGACGGTAAGGCTCCTAGCGCGGCCATGCGCGCCGAGCAGATCGTCGTCCTGAGCGGTGGCAGCCTGGCAGGCAATGCCGCTCTGAATCAAGGGCAGGCGGGAGTTTGGGAGATCCAGGGCGACCCGACCGAAGCCGCGTTCCTTGTCGCCGAGCGCAAGCTCGGCATCGACGAGCGCCGAAAGCGCCGCTTCGAACGCATCGCCGAGATCCCCTTCAGCTCGGACCGCAAGATGATGTCGACGGTCGAGCGCGACCATGAACATGGCGGCGCGCGTGTCCTGATCGCGAAAGGCGCGCCGGATGTTCTGATGACCCGTTGCACGCATGTGCGGGTCGGCATGGACGTGGTCCCCTTCGACGCCGTGCAGCGTGCGCGCGCCACCGCTGACGTCGACCGGTTGTCCGACGAGGCCCTGCGAACTCTCGCAGTCGCTTATCGTCCGATGGCCGACACCGAAGGCATCGAGCACGGCGAGGGTCTGGAGCATGATCTGATCTTCGTGGGGACCGTCGGGATCATCGATCCGCCCCGGAAGGAGGCGGCGGTCGCCATATCGCAGGCCCGGCGCGCCGGGATCCGCGTCATCATGATCACCGGCGACCATCCCCGCACCGCATCGCGCATAGCCGCGCTGCTGGGAATCGTCGATCATGGCGCGCGGGCACTGACCGGTGCCGAGCTCGACGCCATGGACGAGGCCGCCTTCGCTGCTGCGGTCCGCACGACTTCCGTCTATGCCCGC
The DNA here is from genome assembly GCF_026343955.1 of Kaistia defluvii. Classification (GTDB taxonomy): domain Bacteria; phylum Pseudomonadota; class Alphaproteobacteria; order Rhizobiales; family Kaistiaceae; genus Kaistia; species Kaistia defluvii. Next base: position 345,402 of record NZ_JAPKNI010000004.1, on the reverse strand, counting down.
GTGGCGCCCGTGCACAAGCTGCGTATCGTCGATACCCTTCAGGCCGACGGCAATGTGGTGGCGATGACGGGGGACGGCGTCAACGACGCGCCCGCGCTGAAGGCCGCCGATATCGGCGTCGCCATGGGGATCACCGGAACCGAGGTGACGAAGGAGGCGGCGAGGATGATCCTGGCCGACGATAATTTCGCCACCATCGTCGAGGCTGTGCGTGAAGGACGCGGGATCTTCGACAATATCCGGAAATTCCTGCGCTACCTGCTATCGTCCAACATCGGAGAGGTGCTGACCGTCTTTCTCGGCGTCGTCGGAGCCGGCGTGATTGGATTGACCGACGTCGGAGGCGGGGGACTGGTGCTGCCTTTGCTGGCGACCCAGATCCTCTGGATCAATCTGATAACCGATTCCGGTCCTGCTCTTGCAATGGGGATCGACCCGCAGGACGACGGTGTCATGGCGCGTCCGCCCCGCAGACCCGACGAGCATGCGATCGATGCCCGGATGTGGCGAAGCGTCGCCGGAACCGGCCTGGTGATGGCGCTGGCGACGCTGCTGACGATCGACTTCTATCTGCCCAGCGGACTGATAGAAGGCTCGCAGAACCTGGAGCGGGCGCGCACAGCGGCGTTCACGGTGCTGGTGTTCGCTCAGTTGTTCAACTGCTTCAACGCCCGATCGGAATTCAAGAGCGCGTTCAGCCATCTGTTTTCCAACAAATGGCTTTGGGCGGCCGTCGGCCTGTCTGTGGTCCTACAGATCGCCGTCGTCAATCTGAGCTTCCTCAACACCGCCTTCGGAACGCTGCCACTTTCGCTGGATCAATGGCTGTTCTGTGTGGCGATGAGCAGCAGCGTTCTTTGGTTCAGCGAAATCCGCAAGTGGATCAGCCGCCGGTACCATCCGTCTGGCCCGAATGCCATTACCGCCTGATTGATATGGCTTCTGGTTTCAGTTTTGCGCATGACTTGGAACTATCAGGATATCGCACTGAACTTCATGAAGAATTTGCCCTGCGACACTCTCAACAAACAAGTTCATGATGGCATGCCTCCCATCTGTCCCGGCCACGACCAGATCAATGTCGTTCTCATCGACATATACGGCCAGCTGCCGCGCAGGATCGCCCTCGAGCGTGACGATTTGAATGTCACAAACTCCACCTCGTTGGGTAAATTGGTTGGATAGTATTCTGGCCTGCTTGACGGCATCTTTCGAGAACTGCCGGCTGTAGGCTTCCTTGTCGCCAACCCAGTTTTTGAACGGTGGCTCGAACGCATGGAAAACAACGAGGCTTTCGGGTTGAAAGAACCTGACAGCGGTTTCGAGCACACCCGACGCTGCAGGCGACAGGTCGATTGCGGCGACAATTCGGTCGCGTGTGTCGCCTGGCTTCTTTTTCACCACTAGCACAGGCAGTCTGCTCTCCCGTAGAAGTGACGTCGGCGTGCTCCCAAGCAAGGACCGACCGTCGAATTCGTTTCGCGATATACCCGTGACGATCAGATCGGTCTTATCCCATGAAGCTATTTCGTTGATTTCGACAATGGGACGACCTCGTCTGATGACGACCGCACTGTTGAGCCCGTCAATGGCCGAAAGCTCCTCACGCAGGAGGGTAGAGCTGTGCGCAACGGCGCGGGGAAGGGCCTGCATTTCCCGCTGTTCGAGAGGTCCATCGTCGCTTTCGATGACATGGATCACAGTCAGCCGGGCCTGCCACTGTAGAGCTAACTGAATGGCGCGGACCTGTGCCCGATCACATCGGGCCGAGAAATCCGTTGCGAATATGATATGCTTCGGATGGCGGTGCTTCATGATCTTCCTCAGCTACAGTCCGCGAACAACTCGCCCTTCACCATCAATCGGCTGCTGTGCAGGAATGGGAGCCTGCCCACCAGCACGAATGCGCGAAGGTCGGAAAGTCTTGCTCGGCCTGTCCTCGATCGAAACGAAACCCTCCGAGGCGTGCAACCATTCCTGTATCATCATTTCGACAACGTCGTCGCGTGAGAGGGCAAGGACGTCCGCCACGGCATCGACAGCCTTGGCGAGCTCATGATCGAATGAAACCTCGCCGGTATTCCAGGCATGAGCGGCGGCAATGAACAAAGCGTCCCGTATTTCCCGCGGCACCACCAGCGCAACCGCCTGGTCCAATCCGATTACCGTTTGTCCAGTGTTCGACACTTTACTCCTCCTTGCGACCTATGCGTCAGCACGTGAGTTCAAACCGCTTTGACGAGCGGCGGAGAACCTGCCAAAACCTCCCCTGAAAATTAGTCGGGCGCTTGTTTGAAAACTTTCCGCTTATAGCTTGACCAATGTGCCCTGGCGCCCCTCAAGAATCCCTCGCGCATCTTCAAGCCGGCCAATACCAGCAAGTCCGCCCGTTTTTGCAAAGGCGCACGCCGCCTCCACTTTCGGCCGCATGGATCCGGCAGCAAAAACGCGACTGTCCAGTTCGTCGGGCTCTGCTTTCCTGATCGGTCGCGACACCGCTGTGCCCCAGCCCTGATAGACCGCATCCACGTCGGTGAGCATCAGGAAAGCGTCAGCGCCGAGCGCATTGGCGAGCAACCCCGCCGCTCTGTCCTTGTCTATGACGGCCTCAAGGCCATGAAGCATGCCATTCTCGTCAAGCGCCACGGGGATGCCGCCGCCGCCGGCGCAGATGACCGTGACGCCGGCGTCCACGAGCAGCCGGATCGTCTCGATCTGGGTGATGCGCGCGGGTAGCGGGGAGGGCACGACCCGCCGCCATCGGCCTTGCGCTTCCTCCACCATCGGCCAGCCATGTGCCTTCTTCGCCTTGGCCGCCTCTTCCTCGTTATAGACCGGCCCTATGGGTTTTTCCGGCAGTGCGAAGGCTGGATCGTCCCGGTTCACCTCGATCTGGGTCAGCAGCGTCGCGATCCTTGATCCAGCAGGCATGGTATTGGCCAACTCCTGCTCGACGAGATAGCCGATCATGCCGACGCTTTCCGCCCCGAGAATATCGAGAGGATAAGGATCGACATCCGTAAATGCCGCCGCCTGGAGCGCGAGAAGTCCGACCTGTGGCCCGTTTCCGTGCGCGACGATGATATCGTGATCGCGCGCCAGATCCGCCAGGGCGATCGCCGCCTTGTGAACATTTGCGCGTTGGACGTCGGCTGTCATCGGCTCGCCGCGCTTGAGCAGCGCATTGCCTCCCAGTGCTACCACGATCCTCATGTCAGGACCCCAGCGTGGCGACAAGCAGGGCCTTGATCGTGTGCATCCGGTTTTCGGCCTGGTCGAAGACGATGGAGGCTTCCGATTCAAAGACCTCTTCCGTCACCTCCATGCTGTCGATGCCGTATTGCCGGAAGATCTTTTCGCCGATCTCGGTCTCGCGATTGTGGAAGGCGGGCAGGCAGTGCATGAACTTCGCATGCGGATTGCCAGTCGCCGCCATGATCTCGGCGGTGACGCGATAGGGTGTGAGCAGTTCGATGCGCTCTTTCCAGACCGAATCCGGTTCGCCCATGGACACCCAGACATCGGTGTAGACGAAATCGCAGCCGTTGACGGCTTCGGCGGGGTCTTCGGTGAGGGTGATCTTGGCGCCGGTCCTGGCTGCGATCTCCCGGCACTGCCGCACCAGATCGTCCTCGGGCCAGCAGGCCTTTGGTGCGCCAAGGCGCACATCCATGCCGATCTGCGCCGCACCCGCCAGCAGCGAGTTACCCATATTGTTTCCGGCATCACCAAGGAAGGAAAAACTGATCTGCGACAGGTGTTTGCGTGTGTATTCCCGCATGGTCAGGAAATCAGCGAGAATCTGCGTTGGGTGAAACTCGTCGGTCAGTCCGTTATAGACCGGGACGCCGGCATAGGCCGCCAGCGTTTCGGCCTGTTCCTGCCCGAAGCCGCGATATTCGATGCCGTCATACATGCGACCGAGGACCCGTGCAGTGTCCTTCATCGACTCCTTCTTGCCGATTTGGGTGCCGGTCGGGCCGAGATAGGTGACATGGGCACCCTGGTCATAAGCGGCCACCTCGAAGCCGGTTCGCGTACGCGTCGAATCCTTCTCGAAGATCAGCGCGATGTTCTTGCCTTTGAGGCGCTGCTCTTCGTAGCCGCCATATTTCGCCTGCTTGAGCGAGGCTGACAGTTTGAGCAGGAATCGGATCTCATCGGGCGTGAAGTCGAGCAGTTTCAGGACGCTGCGACCTTTCAGGTTCACGGGCATGACAGACCTCCTTCAAACTGGATCGCGGACGAGCGGGCAGGTCATGCAATGACCGCCGCCACGTCCCCGGCCGAGTTCGGCGCCCGGTACGGTGATCACTTCGACGCCCGCCTTGCGTAGTTGCGTGTTGGTATAGGTATTGCGGTCGTAGGCGACGACGACGCCAGGTTCGAGCGCCACGACGTTGTTGCCATCATCCCATTGCTCGCGCTCGGCCACATAAGCGTCGCCACCCGTCTCGACCACGCGCAACTGCTTCAGCCCCAGCACCTCGGCGGCGACCTCGACAAGCGGCCGCTCTTCCTTGCGCACGTCGAGCGTACCTTCGCTCTCGCCCGGGCGGATGGAATAGGGTTCGATCTTGTGCGCCACGTCCGCAAAGAGCGTCACGAGATCGCGGTCGCAGAAGCTGAAGACGGTATCGAGGTGCATGGACGCTCGCTCGATCGGCAGTTTGCAGGCGATCACCCTTTCCGCTCCGCCCTGCGCAAACAGGGAGCGCGCAAGCTGACCGACCGCCTGTGGTGTCGTGCGCTCGCCCATGCCGATGAGAACGGTTCCCTTGCCGACCGGCATGACGTCGCCGCCCTCCAGCGTGGCGAGGCCGTGGTCCTTGTCGGGATCGCCCCACCAGACCGGGAAGCCGGCATCGCGGAAATCCGGATGGAAGCGGTAAATGGCAGCGATATTGACGGTTTCGAGCTTGCGCGCATTCCAGCGCATCGGATTGAGCGTGACGCCGCCATAAATCCAGCAGGTCGTGTCGCGTGTGAACAGGTGATTAGGTAGCGGCGGCAGGATGAAGTCCTCCGGGCGCAAGGTCTCCGAGAGCAGGCCGCCGCTCTCGATCGGCAACTCCGCCTTGCTCAGGCCGCCCATCAGGATAAGCGAAAGTGCGTCCGCCTCGATTTCCATCAGATGCGCCCTCAGATCGTCGGCAAAACCAACGCCTACGGTGTCGTCCGTGACACGTCGTTCAAGGAGCCATTGGCGCGCCTCTGGGATCTGCAGCGTTTCCGCCAGCATCTCCCGAAGGAAGACAACTTCGACACCGCGATGGCGCATGGCGTCGACGAATGTCAGGTGCTCGACGCGAGCCTGCTTGACCCAGATGACGTCGTCAAAAAGCAGTTCATGGCAATTGGAAGGGGTCAGGCGGGCCAGTGCTGCGCCAGGCCGGTGGACCAGAACACGTCGAAGCTTTCCGACCTCCGAGTGAACGCCATAGGTGAGGGCCATTGGAAATCTCCTTTATGCGATGACGGTGGCGACGCTGAGGCTCGCCAGGATGATGACGGTGAGGATCACCAGCAGAGGCCACATGAAGCGCAACCACCGCTCGTAGGGCACGCGGCCGATGGCGAGCGCTCCCATGACGACCGCGAAGGTCGGGTTGATGAGATTCACCAGGCCGTTGGCGGACTGGTAAGCGGTAACGACGTGGTCGCGGCCGACGCCGGCGAAGTCCGCGACCGGTGCCATGATCGGCATGGACAGAACCGCAAGACCCGATGAAGAGGGCACGAAGAATGACATCAGTACCTGAAGCCAGTACATCACGTTGATAAAGGCGACCTTGCCCAGGCCAGCGACAGAGCCTTCGGCCCAGTGCAGGATGGTGTCGGTGATCTTGCCTGCATCCATGATGACAACGATGCCGCGCGCCAGACCGATGATCAGGGCGACACCGAGAAGGTCGCGCGCGCCATTGACGAAGGCATCCGTGAAATTCTTCTCACCCGTTCGGGCTATGAGGCCGACCACAATGGCGGACGCGAGAAACAGGCCACTCATTTCGCCCATCCACCAGCCGCCCTTGAGCACTCCCCACACCATCACGACAAAGGTGAGAGCAAAGAGGGCAAGCACCAGCTTGTGGGTCGTGGTGAACTCGGCTCCATCATGATGCGTGCTGAGGAAATGTCTCTCGTTGTCAGCCTTCATGTCGTAGACCAGCGATCTGGTGGGATCGAGCCGCACCCTTTCCGCATAGCGCATTACATAGGCAACGCAGGCAAGCCAGCTAAGGCCAAGGATGACGATACGCAGCACGAGCCCTTGGGTGAACGGCACGCCTGCGGCATCCGAAGCGATGACAGTGGCGAACGCATTGACGGTCGAGCCGAGAACGCCGACGCCCGCTCCCAGCAGGATGATGGCAACGGCGGTTACTGCATCATAGCGCGCCGCGATCATGATCGGGATCAGAAGCATATAAAACGCGAGTGTCTCCTCGGCCATGCCGTAGGTCGTGCCGCCAAAGGCGAACAACGCCATCAGGAATGGGATCATCCATTTCTCGCGGCCCTTCAGACCCCTCATGGCTCGCTCGATACCGGCGTTGATGGCGCCGGTGGCGGTCACGACCCCAATGAATCCACCGATCACCAGGACGAAGAGAGCGACGTCGATGGCATTTGCCGTGCCGGCAGCGGGATCGTAGAACCCGCGGATCGGCGCCATGAAGACCTCAACGATTCCCTGGGGCGCCGACTCGGTGGCAGCATACGTTCCCGCAACGGGAACCTCTTTGTTCAAGGCAGCGTTCTGGACGCGCGTATACTGACCGGCTGGAATGATCCATGTCAGCGCCGCGACCAGAACGATCAGGCCGAACAGGATGGTGAAGGCTGTCGGAAACCGGAAGCTGCCTTCCTTGGATGCGTCTGTGTCAATGCTCATTTACCCCCTCCACGGAAATACCGAAATCTGCAATGAATTTCGCGCGCTCCGCTGCAAGTATCGTCATACAACGAGAGGCATCATCGCGCTTTGACGGCTGGCGATGGAACAATTGGCCAATTATTAGGCTGATTGATCACAGGGAGTCAACAACTGATGACCATCAAGATCGATTTGGTGCGATCTTGCCTTTCTGCTGGGAGCCCCTGGTGCGTTTAGTGTAAGCTTTCGCCGCCCAATCCAGTAGAACAGACCCTGCGGGTGTGTTCGGGCACGCCTCGTTTTCTTGAGATATTTCTTAGTCGGTGCGGACTACCGCGCGCCGTTTCCAGGTGCCGGTAAGCAACGACCTCGGTACCTCAGGCCGCTTACTGGGAAAAACTCGCACCCGGAATTCCCTCCACGACGCATTGCACAGCGCGCAGCTGAAGTTCCGTCAAGTCCGCTCCCACAACCGTCACCGTCCCCTCATTGACATCGACCTGAAGTAGCTCAGGGCCGAAGCCGAGGTCGTTGCGGATGCGCGCCGACGCTGCAACCCTGATGCCTTCATCTCCCCGCGCAATCTGTTCGATTCCGGAAAAGGATGTTGCCCTCAGGAGATCGCGGCGACTGACGATACCCACAACCGCACCATTCGAGATCACGGGAAGCCGTTTGACGTTGAGGGTGAGCATCGCTTGCGCCAACTTGGTCAACGGCGTGCCAGGTTCCACGGTCCTGACCTTCGCTGTCATGACGTCGGCGACGCGCCAGCTGTTGGAATGAATGTAGTTTGCGAGATCCTGTTCATCAGTCATCGGATGGTCCTGCCTGTCGAGCAAGGTCGTTCCGATCTCCCTGCGGGACATCAGATCGCCTTCCGTAATGATCCCGACAAGGTTGCCATCACCATCCGTCACCGGCAGACCGCTGACACCTCGCTCCAGCATCCGGGAAATGGCATGACGCACGTGAGCATCCACACTGATCGTGGCAACATCGCGCGTCATGATGTCAGACGTAATCATACTCGCCTCCTTTAGGCCCGGCATCGAGTGCGGTCAGGCCGTCGTCACGGCCATATCAAGAACCATCCTGCCTTCGATACGGCCGGCCTTCAGGTCATCGAATATCCGGTTGATGTCTTCGAGGGGCGCAGCGGTGACATGCGCCTTGACCTTGCCTTCGGCAAAAAAGGCGATGGCCTCGTCGAGATCCCGGCGCGTGCCGACGATTGAGCCACGCACTGTTATCCGCTTCAACACGACGTCGAAGATGGGGGTCGCGAATTCACCGGGGGGCAATCCCACCAGGGCGACCGTACCTTTTCGCCGAACGAGCTGGAGTGCCTGTGAGAACGCTGGCGGCGATACGGCCGTGACGAGCACGCCATGGGCTCCGCCGCCTGTTGTCTGAACGGCCTCGGCGACCGCGTCGGATGACCGCGCATCAAGAGCCAGGTCGGCGCCGGTTTGCCTGGCCAAAGCGAGCTTTTCAGGCGACACGTCGAGCGCAACGACCTTCAACCCCATGGCTTTCGCATACTGGATCGCAACCTGTCCCAGCCCGCCGATGCCCGAGATCGCCACACACTGGCCGGGGCGCACTTCGGTTTCCTTGAGCCCCTTGTATGTCGTGACCCCGGCGCACAGAATGGGCGCGACCGCTTTGAAATCAACGTTGTCAGGCAATCTTGCCGCGAATGCGGCGTTGGCGATCACGTATTCCGCAAAGCCTCCGTCGCAGCTGTAGCCGGTATTGTGCTGATGTTCGCAGAGCGTCTCCCAGCCCGTTTCGCAGTGTTCGCAACGCATACACGCATCGTGGAGCCATGCGATGCCGACGGCATCGCCGATCTCAAAATCCGTGACGCCCGGGCCGATGGTAGCAACCGTGCCGGCGACTTCGTGGCCGGGAATGAAGGGCGGCGATGGCTTGACCGGCCAGTCGCCGGAAGCAGCATGCAGGTCCGTGTGGCAGACGCCGCACGCCATGACCTTAACCAGCAGTTCCCCGGGGCCCGGCACTGGAATCGGGACGCTTTCGATGGTCAGCGGTTTCCCAAATTCATGAACGACCGCAGCTTTCATCAGTTCTTGCATGGTCATTATCTCCTGATACGGATTTATAGTTGTTACCCTTCGATCGAGCGGTTCGGTCCACTGCAGAGTACCCGCTCCTATCGTAGGAAGCTTCGGAAGCGGCGCAGCGCGAATACGAACAGTGCCGCCCCGATCAAAACGAGCGCCAGCAACTGCGGCCACACCACATCGAGGCCCGCCCCGCGAAACAGGATCGACTGGGCGAGGATGACGAAATGTGTGTTCGGCGCGGCCAGCATGACGTCCTGGATGACCTGAGGCATGCTCTCGCGGGGCGTGACGCCGCCTGACAGGACCTGCAACGGCAGCAGGACGAGCATCAGCAACAGGCCGAACTGCGGCATGGACCCAGCGACCGTTGCGAGAAATATGCCCATGCACGTCGTGGCGAACAGGTGCAAAGCTGCACCGGTCAGGAACAGCGTTACCGAGCCCTGGGTTGGGACTTTGAGGACGCCTTGCACAACGAATATGATGGCGATCGCCGATGCGATAAGCACGATCAGCCCCATCGACCAGATCTTGCTCAGCATGATCTCGACCGGCGTGACAGGCATCACGAGCAAATGTTCGATCGTTCCGTGTTCGCGTTCACGAATAAGAGCGGCGCCGGTCAGGATGATCGATAGCATGGTGATCGACGAAATCACGTTGTTGATGGCACCGAACCAGCCTTTGTCAAGTTCCTGATTGAACCGTGCGCGCAATGCGAGATCGACGGGAACCTCCGTTCCGCCTCTGTAGCGATTGAGGTATTCGCTGACCTCGCTGGTGACGATCGACTGGATATACCCCCCGCCGCTGAACGCCTGGGACATGCGGGTCGCATCGACATTGAGCTGGATCGTCGGCGACCGCCCGGCGAGCAAGTCGCGCTGAAAGTTTGGCGGAATGTCGAGCGCGAAGGTGTCGATGCCTGCATCCATGCGCTTGTCCATCTCGTGCGGCGAGATGAGAGTCGGAATGGAGAAATAGGGTGGATAGAAGGCCGTCAGGATGCGGGAGGAGACGGGCGACTGATCTTCGTCGACGATGGCGATGGCAGCCTTGTTGAGCGTCTCCGGCATGGCCGTCGACGCCGTGTAGATCGACAGGGTGAAGGCATAGAGGATCAGGATCACAAGCATCGGATCGCGGGCGAGGCCGCGCAGTTCCTTGACGCCGAGCTGAGCGATATTCGCCAAGCGCATGGGTTAGCCCGCCTGTTTCTTGAGGAGCGCCACTCCGCTTCCGAGCAGAACCGGAACAGCGATCAGCAGGGGAATGAAGGAGGCGGCCAGATCCTTGAATTCGAGCGCTTTCGAGAACGTTCCGCGCGCGATCGTCACGAAATAGGTCGTTGGATAAACCTGGCCGATAAAGGCGCCCGCACCCTGCAGCGAGGAGACCGGATCGATCATGCCGGAATACTGGACGGCCGGAATGAGCGTGATGAGCGCGGTCCCAAAGATCGCGGCGATCTGGCTGTTCATGAAGGTGGAGATCAGCAGGCCAAGCCCGGTCGCCGCCGTGACGTAGAGAAGTGCGGCAGCGGTCAATGTCAGAAAACTGCCGGTCAGCGGCACCCTGAATATGAAGACCGCGAACCCCGTCAGCATGAAGAAGTTCAGCATGGCGAGCGCAATGTAGGGCAGTTGCTTGCCGAGCAGGAATTCGAGCCGCGTCACGGGCGTCACATAGAAGTTGATGATCGATCCAAGTTCCTTCTCACGCACGACGCTCAGCACGGCCAGCATGGCGGGTATCATCATCAGCAGCAGCGGGATGACCGCCGGCACCATGGCCTTCAGGCTTTCCACGCTCGGATTGTAGCGGTATCGAAGAGCGACCTGGAAATCCCCGACGGTCGCCGCGTCCCCATAGAGTTCGCGCGCCTTCTGCGTAAGCCAGGTTTGGTGCATCCCCTGCACATAGCCGCGCACCGTCTCGGCGCGCGCCGGCATCGCGCCGTCGATCCAGGCGCCGATCTCGACTTTCCTGCCGCGCGCGACATCGCGCCCGAAACCGGGCGGGATCTCCAGCGCCAGACTGAGTTCACCCTTGCGCATCCGACGGTCGAGGTCGTTGTAATCCGTGATCGGCGCTTTCTCTGTAAAATAGCGCGATCCGGCGATCTGAAGCGTGTAGTCGCGGCTGATCGTCGTGTCGTCGCGATCGAGCACCGCGAAGGAAAGGTTCTCCACGTCCATATTGATGCCAAAACCAATGACGAACATCAGAATGACGCTGCCGAGGATCGCCAGCGTCGCGCGAATAGGATCGCGCCGCAGTTCGAGCGACTCGCGCTGCGTATAGGCGAACATCCGGCGAAGATTGAAGACGGAGTTGGCGGATGAAGCCGCGGGGGGGCGCGCTACAGCTTCATCCGCCTCTTCACGCTGCGCGGTTGGCGCGGACGCAGGTGAAGCCTGTTCGCCGATGGCCTCTTCGAGATAGGAAATGAAGGCTTCCTCCAGCGTCTCGCAGAAACGCTTCTCGATAATGCCGCGCGGCGTATCGCTGACGAGCACCTTGCCGGCGTGCATGAGGGAAATGCGGTCGCAAAGCTCGGCCTCGTTCATGAAGTGGGTCGATACGAAGATGGTGACGCCGTCCTTGCGCGACAGGTCGGACAGGATTTGCCAGAAGCCGTCGCGCGCCACGGGGTCGACGCCGGAGGTCGGCTCATCGAGGATCAGAATGTCGGGCGCATGGATCATGGCGACAGCGAGCGACAGCCGCTGCCGAATTCCGAGCGGCAATGCGTCGGGTAGAGAATCCATGATGCCGGTAAGATCGAAGCGCTCCGCCATCTCCTCTATGCGCGCTGGGATCTTCTCGGGCGGCAGATTGAACAGACGTGCGTGCAGGTCCAGGTTCTGGCGAACCGTAAGCTCGGTATAGAGCGAGAATGCCTGGCTCATATAGCCCACCCGGCGGCGGACCTCGATGTCGTTGGGATCGACCTCGTGGCCGAACAGCTTCGCCGTTCCCTCGCTCGCCGGCAGAAGACCGGTCAGCATTTTCATGGTGGTGGTCTTGCCGCAGCCATTCGAGCCGAGAAAGCCGAAAATCTCGCCGCGTGGAATCTGGAAGCTGACGTCATCGACGGCTGTAAAGTCGCCAAAACGCATGGTCAGGTGCTCGGCCTCGATGGCGAATTCCGTCTCCCCGCCGGCTGGGCGGGGCGGAATGACGACTTCATGGTGGCCGCGTCGCTTTTCCTCCGGCAAAAGAGCGACGAACGCCGCATCGAGGTTCGCCGCTCCGGTGGAGGCGAGCAGCTCGTCGGGCGTGCCTGTCGCGAGAATCTTTCCGCCGTCCATGGCGACCAGCCAGTCGAAGCGTTGCGCCTCTTCCATATAGGCGGTCGCGACGATCACGCTCATCGACGGGCGGTCTCGGCGGATATCGTCGATCAGTTCCCAGAACTGGCGTCGCGACAGCGGATCAACACCGGTCGTCGGTTCGTCGAGGATCAGCAGGTCCGGATCGTGGATCAGCGCACAACACAGCCCGACCTTCTGCTTCATGCCGCCGGACAGCTTTCCGGCCGGCCGGTCCGGAAAGGGAGCAAGTCCGGTGCGCTCAAGCAGATCTTTGATGCGCTGTTTGCGCTCGTGGCTGTCCTGGCCGAACAGGCGTCCGAAGAAGTCGATGTTTTCAAAGACCGAGAGGGTCGGATAGAGGTTCTTGCCAAGTCCCTGCGGCATATAGGCGATTTGCGGGCATGTCCGTTCACGATGCTTCTTGTCGGCGATGTCGCCGCCAAGAACCTCGACATAGCCTTCCTGGACCTTGTGGGCCCCAGCGGCCAGGCTCAGCAGGCTGGATTTGCCGACACCGTCAGGGCCCATCAGCCCGACCATGATCCCTGCGGGAACGTCGAGGCTGACGCCGTCGAGTGCTACCGTCTTGCCATAAGAGAGGCTGACATCCGTCAGCCGCACCACGGCTGGAAGCGGTTCCTTATCATGCTGCTCTCGTGACGGCTGCCTGTTCATTGCACGAGGGCCTCGGTGAGATGGGCGGGCCATTCGGCGTCCTGCGCGATGCGGATATAGGCCATTCCCGGAAGTCCGGTTTTAACGTATTCGATATGCTTGCGGAGCAGTTCCGGGGAGATCTTCGCCTTGACGCGGAACATCAGCTTCTGGCGTTCCTCCTCCGTCTCGACCGTTTTTGGCGTGAACTGAGCCACGTCCGCAACGAAACTCGCTTTGGCTGGGATGACATATTGGGGCGCGGCATCGAGAACCAGACGCACATCCGATCCTAAAGGAATGCGGCCCGCCTGCTCGGTGGGCAGGAAGAAGGTCATATAGACATCGCTCAGATCGACGATGTTGAGGACCCGACCTCCAGCCGACAGCACTTCACCCGGCTGGGCTACGCGGTATTGCACGCGCCCTTCACGGGGTGATCTCAGCGTGCTGTCGTTGATATCGGCAACAATGCTTTCAATAGCAGCCTGGGCAGCCACGACGGACGCCTCGGCATCGACGATCTGGGCCTTGGCGGCGCCGATTGCTGCCTCTGAAGCGGAAAGGGACGCCTTTGAGGCCGCGACGGCGGCACGGGCTCTCTGTGCGGACGCGCGGTCGTCGTCAAACGTCTGCTGCGATGTCGTGTTGGTCCGGATCAATTGCTCGGTGCGCGCAAGTTTGCGTTCCGCGGCATCCTGTTCGGCTTCCCGCTGGCCGATCACCGCGGCGGCAGCCTCACGTTCCGCTTCGCGCTGGGACAGAAGGCTTCGGGCGGTATCGACGCTGATGGCGGCGCGCTGCAGCGAGGCTTCGGCCTGCTTGCGCTGCGCTTCGAGTTGTTGTGTATCCATGACGGCGAGAACCTGACCGACGCTGACGAACGCGCCTTCATCGACCAGGATCTCCTTGATGCGTCCCGCCGTCTTTGTAGAGATGTCGATTTCGGTCGCTTCGATGCGGCCGTTTCCGCCGGCTATTCCGGCCGGCAGACCGGATGGGTCGTAAATGCGCAGGGCGTAATAGGCGCCGGCGACACCGGCAATGACGACGATCGCAATGATCCAGCTTTTAAGCGATTTCACGAGCGGGCTCCCCCTGCGCGGTTGCATAAGCGAGCTGGGCTTCGCCGCGGAAACGATCTGATGTCAAAGTGCAGAAGGTCATTGTCATAGTGAGAAGCCTGATTTGGTGGCGCAAACGCCCTTGGGCGGACGCGAGACGTCACGACTGCCCAACCGGATTGCCGATGAAAGTTCGATCTGATGCGATCACTGAAAAATTCTCGAAGTCTGACAAGGGCAACAGGGGCCTGCCATTGGTCGTCAAGGCAGGCCTTGAACCTGATTTTCCTCATGTAAGCGAGGCGTATACTTTGGGAAGCCGCCGCGAGATGCGGTTTTGTTGGAGCGTTCTTCATTGCCCACCTGAGTGTTTGCGTGAAGAACTGCTATTTGCCCCAGTATCATCAGCGCGTGATTTGAAATTCAGAACATATCATCACCTGATGACAGGCATGTCAATGGTCAAGGCTGTAATACCACGGCGTGCCGGTTGCCGGCTTCGTATCTCGTCGGGTGACGACACCGTGAACCATGTCGTCGCTGCAGCCATGACGAAACGAAACGGTTTCATCAGCCGACGAAAGCCGAGATGATTAAGGCATTGACGATATCAATGAAGAAGCCGCATACCAGAGGCACAACGACAAAGGCGCGATGCGACGCGCCATGTTGCTGGGTGACCGCAGTCATGTTGGCGATCGCGGTCGCCGTCGACCCGAGAGCTATCCCGCCGAAGCCGGCTGATATCACCACGGCCTCGTAGTCGCGTCCCATAAGACGGAATACGACGACGATCGTGAAGATGATCGCGAGTGCGATTTGAACGGCCAGGGCGCAGGCAACGAATATGAAGACGCCGTTGAGCTGCCAGAGCTGAAGGCCCATCAATGCCATCGTCAGAAAAAGGCCGAGCGCAAGGTCTGATATCAGAGCAAGGCCGTCATCCACGCCGGGCCATAGTCTGAGCACCCTGGAACTGACAGCAATCGGCATGAGGTTCCGGATGACGATCCCGGCCATGAGGCAGCTTACGAAGCCTGGAAGATTGAGACCGGTGAGAGCGAGAATGTGACTGATGCCGAGACCGAGAATCAGAGCCAGGTTCAGGGCGAGGAGCGCCCAAAGGACACAGAAATAATCCAGCCCGGATTGCCGGCCATCATTGGAAGCGCCTATGTCGAGTTCCGCGGAATGGGTAGGGACGACGCTATGGCGCTTGATCAGGTAAGCAGCGACCGGGCCGCCGATCATGCAAGCTGCGATCAATCCGATGGTGTTGGCCGCGACGCCAAGTTCCATAGCATTCGGGATGCCAAGCCTTTCGATGAAAATTGGCGCCCAGGCGAGCGTCGTACCGATCCCGCCCGTCAGCGAAATTGATCCCACCATCAGTCCGGCCCTCGCTTCAAGGCCGAAGACCGTGGCCATGCCCACGCCGGTGAGATTTTGAATGAGGATGAAGGCGATTGCGAGCGAGAGCAGAATGGCTAGCGGGCGACCGCCTGCAAGCAATGTCTTGACATCCGCCTTCAATCCGACACCGGCAAAGAATAGCAGTAAAAGGAAGTCACGCATCTGGAGATCGAAAGTGATCCGTCTATCGAACGCCGCATAGAAGAGAGCGACGACGACCGTGCAGAGAAGTCCTCCAACCACGGGTTCCGGAATGGAGTATTTTCGCAGGAGCGGCGTCTTCACGGTGACGATCTTGCCCACCAACAAAAGCGTGATAGCAATGGTGAATGTGTAGAAAGCATCGATTTCCATCTTGACCTGACATTGGACGCGAAGTGATAGACGGCGTTGCGACGCTTGGATCGTTACTGCCGAACAGGATTGCTATGAATCGGATCCCCGCCAAGTAATTCGGCGTGAGTACTCCGAGTTTGCAGGAATGGAACGAACAGACCATTCCAGCGTTAGCCAAAGGGAAGTCATCCGCTGTTGACTAACCACACTTATGCCGATAAACCTTTCAACCGTCAATCTGGAGAGATTATGCCCAACAGACTTATCCGCCCGGTCGTGGAAGACACAACGCGTGACCGCATCCTCAAGGCCGCGATCCTGCGCTTCTCCTCACATTCCTACGAAGAGACAGGGCTTCGTGACATTGCCTCCGATGTCGGCGTCGACATGGCTTACGTGCATCGATCCTTCGGGTCGAAGGAGAAGCTTTTCCGGGAGGCCGTCAGGGCGATGCTTCGCCCGAAGGTCTGGCTGGTCGGAGAGGCGAGCGAGTTGCATATGACACTGGCAAAGGACGTCCTCGCCGACAAGGGCGCCAACGAGATCCGGCCATTCGACATCCTCGCTCGATCCTTTTCCAGCCCCGAAGCTGCGCGGGTCTTTCGTGAGCTCATCGACGAAGGCTTCGTCAAGCCGTTCGCGTCCAAATGTCAGCTCGTGTCCGAGCCGCGCGCGTCAATGATCGCCGCTCTCCTGGCCGGTGTCAGCATCCTTCGTGACGTTATCGGCACGTCAGCCCTCCAGAAGAGCGGCAAGGATCACGAACTCGCGATCCTGATATCCCAGGTCGTCGAGTTTCTTATGAACGATGACAAGGAATGCCAGACAACAGCAACCCTACCGATCAGTCGGGAGCGACAATGAATGATTTGAGCAGGTTGGACGTTGAGGCAACGCAAATCTCTGACAAAACTTTGGGCACAGAGGTCTATCGCACCATCGATCGGACGCGCGAGGCGCTGAGGGCACGGATGACTGGAGGGTCTCCCTCCCATCGCGGCTTCGCCCGGCACCTATGTGTTCCAGAAGTGAGGGCGCGATGGCGGACAATTTGCTGAGAAACCATACCTTCGCCGATCTCAAGGTCGGCGATACCGCGAGCCTCACCCGTGTTGCTGGGCGTAACGATATCGATCTGCTGACTGCCATGGCTGGCGGGAGTTGGCCGGCTTCTTGCGATGCGGCGCCAGAAGCGACGACGCTCTTCAACGAGATCGTCGCCAACGGCCTCTGGACCGGAGCGCTCGTTTCGCTCGTCCTCGGCACAAGATTCCCGGGGCCCGGGACGATCTATCTCGGGCAGGACTTCCGCTTCGTGAAACCCGTCGCCGCAGGCGACACGATCACGGCAAGCGTGAAGGTGAGGCAGAAGAACACCGAAACGCGCATGGTCGCGCTGGAAACGACTTGCTTCAATCAAAAAGGTGAGCTTGTTTTGACCGGGACGGCGACAGTTCTTGCACCCGAACAATCCATCGAATGGACCGAGGCTGCTTCCATCTCTGGCTCCACGGCCTCGGCATCTGCGAGCCGGTACGAATCCTTCGTCGCGGAAGCGCGCAGCCTGCCCCCGGTGCGGGCCGCTGTCGTTCACCCCTGTTCTGCCGGCGCGATCCTGGCCGCAGTCGAGGTTCGCCAGCAGGGCCTGTTCGAGCCGCTGCTGGTCGGACCGGTCGCGAAGATCCGTGCTGCTGCTGATGCTGCGAAGGTCGATCTTGGTGATATGGCAATCGAAGATGTTGCCCATAGCCACGCGGCGGCCGCACGCGCGGTGGAGCTTGCTGTCGCTGGTGAGGTCGCGGTTCTTGTCAAGGGCAGCCTGCATACCGATGAACTTCTGGGCGCTGTCATCGCGACCGGTTCCGGGTTGAGAACCGAACGGCGCATCAGCCATGTCTTCGCGCTCGATGTCCCGGCTTACGACAAGCCGCTGATCGTTACCGATGCGGCGATCAACATCCAGCCGACGCTCGATCAGAAACGCGATATCTGCCAGAACGCCATCGATCTTCTCCGGGCGCTTGGCGTCGAGGAGCCGCGCGTTGCCGTGCTCGCAGCCGTCGAGACCGTCAATGCGAAGATGCCGTCGACCTTGGATGCCGCGGCGCTGACGGTAATGGCGGCGCGTGGCCAGATCACCGGCGGGCGCGTCGATGGCCCACTTGCATTCGACAATGCGATCAATATCGAGGCGGCGAGGACAAAAGGGATCGTCTCGCCGGTTGCGGGCGAGGCCGATGTTCTGCTCGTGCCGGACCTGGAGGCGGGCAATATGCTTGCCAAGCAACTGATCTATTTCGCGGGGGCGACGGCGGCCGGGATCGTGCTCGGCGCTCGCGTGCCGATCGTGCTGACCAGCCGCTCGGATCCGCTTTCGGCGCGCATCGCCTCGGCAACGCTCGCAAGGCTCCTCGTCGCTCGCAACCAGGCGCCGCAAACCGGAGCAACGCCATGAGCGAGCAACTGCTTGTCACCTTCAACGCCGGCTCGTCCACGGTCAAGATCGGCCTCTTTACCCGTTCCGAAGGTGCGCTCACACGCATCGGCAAGGGTATGATCGACTTTCGCAAGACGCCGTTGCGCTTCGAGCTTTCCGAGGGGCCGGATCGCTTCGACATCGAACTGGAAGCCGAAGCCGCGGAGGAATTGGACGATGTCTTGAGCGAGGCCTTCGGCCGCCTCTCGTGGCATTACGACATGTCCGGCGTCATGGCGATCGGCCACCGTATCGTGCACGGCGGCGATCTGTTCGATGGTGCCGTCCTGATCGATGATCGGCTGATGGCGCAGATGGAGGCGCTCGTACCGCTTGCACCGCTGCATCAGCCCCAGGCGCTGCGCCTCATCCGTGCGATCACGCGCCTCCGACCGGAGCTCAGGCAGACCGCCTCTTTCGACACTGCCTTCCATCGCACCATGTCCGAGGTCGCGCGACGCTTCGCATTGCCAAGGGCGCTCCACGAGGAAGGCATCAAACGTTATGGCTTTCACGGGCTTTCCTATCGATCGATAGCGGGGGAACTGGCCCGCAACTGGCCGGAGCATGCGGCGGGCAAGGTCGTCGTCGCCCATCTGGGGTCCGGTGCCAGCCTCTGCGCCATGTGCAACGGTGCCAGCCGCGACACCAGCATGGGGTTTTCGACGCTCGACGGTGTGCCGATGGCAACACGCTGCGGAGCGCTCGACGCCGGAGTGGTGCTGCATCTGGCAAGATCCGGTCGCGATCTCAGCGACATCGAGGACCTCCTCTATCACCAGTCGGGTCTACTGGGGGTCTCCGGCATCAGTGCTGACAGCCGCGCGCTTCTGGAAAGTGAAGAGCCGGAAGCGAAGGAAGCGATCGAACTGTTCTGCTTCAGTGTCGCAGGTGAAGTCTCGCGACTTGCCTCGACGCTCGGCGGGCTCGACGCGTTGGTGTTCACGGCCGGTATCGGCGAGCACCAGCCGGCGATCAGGGCCGATATCTGCACCCGCCTGATGTGGCTCGGCATCGATCTCGACCCGGCCGCGAACGCTGAGAACCGGACAGTCATCAGCAGCCCGGCAAGCCGCCTCGCCGTGCTCGTGATCCCAACCGACGAGGAACAGGTGATCGCTGCCGAAGCCTCAAGCGTTCTGGGAGGCTGATTAATGACTGCGACTATCGGTCTGTCCGGAATACGTGGCCTTGTGGTCGGCATCGCCAACGAAGCGTCGATTGCTGCCGGCTGCGCGGCCGAGGGCTTTGCATTGGCCATGGATGTGTCCTGCCATTCCTTCATCCGGATGGCGCGGCTCGCAGCTCCCCGGTTCGGTTGTCTACGCCGATAACGGGTTCCACATCACGGCCTGGCCGGATGGGACAATCTGGTGCCCCGAAAATACTGACGCCGCCTTTAGCGGCGGCAGGCCTGAACGCTGTTGTTCCGAAAGGCGCGATGGTTCCACAGCACTAGACATTGTTTGGTTTCAGTAAATGCGTGAATTCAGTCTTCGACTTGTATTTCTTCTCCTGACAAGCCTGCTTTCAGCCTGTGCCGGGCGTCCGGGCCCGGAACTGCTTGCCCAAACGGCTGAAACCGTCCAGGGGGCGAAGCTGACTACCGTCTATGTCGCAACCACGCGAAAGCGCGACGCGGCCGGTGTCTACACGACCGGGCGCAGCCGTGAGGTCAGCTACATCCGCTACAGGATATCTATCCCGCCGGGTCACAAGGCCGGCAATGTCGAGTGGCCGAAATCGAAGCCGAACCCGAAGACGGACTTCGTCACCGTAGACCAGCAGCTCCTCGACGCGGTGACATTCGAGGCCGAAGTCACGCGCAAACGCGATGACAAACCGCCAAGCGTTGGCGTGTTTGTGCATGGCTACAACACCAATTTCACCGAGGCCGTCTATCGCGTCGCACAAATGGCAGCGGATGCCGGCACTGGCGCCGCTCCGATTCTGTTTGCCTGGCCGTCCGAAGGGGCTCTGAGCGGCTACGTCGCGGATAAGGATGCGGTGACGTTTTCGCGCGACCAGTTGGCGGATCTGCTCACCACGCTTGCAGCCAAGCAGACGCAGGGACCGATCACGCTCGTCGGCCACAGCATGGGAGGATGGCTGACGACGGAAGCGGTGCGCCAGCTTCGGCTTACAGGCAAGGATGCGGTCATCCGCCGACTGCAGGTGGTGCTCGCGGCGCCAGACATCGACGTTGACGTGTTTGAAGCGCAATTGGCGGCGATAGGGCCACTCAACCCGCCCATGACCATCCTTGTGTCCAGGGACGACAGGGCACTGCAGGTGTCGGAACTTCTATCTACCGAACGTCAGCGTCTGGGCAGGATCGACGTGACGGATCCTAAAATCGAGGAGGCAACGCGCAAGGCGAATGTACAGGTGATCGATATATCGGACGTCGAGGCCTCCGATAGCTTCAGACACAATCGTTTTGTCGGTCTCGCCGCGCTTTATCCGAAACTCTCGGCTCGCAATGGCGCTGGCGACCCGCAAAACATCAGGCAAGCCGGAGCTTTCGTGTTCAATTCCGCCGGTGCGGTTCTTTCAAGCCCGTTCATACTGGCTGGCAAGATCGTCGGCGGCAACTGACACGCGTGAACACCCGCAGTTCCAGGAGGAAAAACCCATGACGACCATGAACTTCAGAATGCTCGATTCCACCGATCTGCGACTGTTACGGTCGCGATGGCAGTGGCTGTTGGCCGCAGGCATAGCACTTCTCTTGATTGCGTTTGCCGCCCTGTCCAATCTTCTGCTGGCGACAGTCGTTTCGGTGCTTTTTGTGGGCGTTACGATGCTGCTGGCCGGTGCGGCGCATATCGTCTTCGCCGTTCAGATGAAGCGTCGGAGCCATTTGCTCGGGTTGATCGCAATCGGCGCGTTGTATGTGTCGGCGGGCCTTGTCACATTTTGGAATCCGGTATTGGCATCCAGCGTCCTCACGCTGCTCATGGCGCTCAGCCTGCTGGTCGCAGGCATTGTCAGATTTGCCGCAGGTCTGGCGGTCCGACCTGTTTCGGGTTGGAGCTGGCTGGTTGCGGCAGGCGCCACCACCGTGCTCGTTTCAATGGTCATTCTGATCGGCTGGCCCGTCAACAGCCTCTGGATCATCGGCGCCCTGCTGGCGATCGATCTGCTGATCACCGGTTGCGGCCTGAGTGCATTGGCGCTTGCACTGCGGCGACCGCCGACTTCAAGCGAGATCATCGATAAACGACACGGAGCCTGAGGTCGTCATGAAACAAGTAAAGCCGTTCACTGTGGAGGTGCGGAAGAAGCGCCGGGTGCAGAAACCTCAGACGAATTGTGAGTGGCCTGCTCCGAGCACAGTCGCAGAGCCTCAACCGACAAAGGAGATTGAGGCGCCAGAAGGCATCAGGCCCGAGGAGACCTCATCCGGTCACCTGTCGCGATCGCGCAGGGATTGAATGCAGGCTGGAACTGAGCCCAGGGACATATCTCCATCAGTCTTATCATCAACTGTTGACTAATGATAACCGATCGTTAGGTTGGTCAAGCAGGCGGGCACGGGGAGATGGAATGAATACGCCAAAAGATATCGTCGTTTATATCGACACAGCGGAAACTTCTGTCTGTCGGGTCTATATCGATTATGCTGTTTCACTTGCACGTGTATGGGATGCACACGTCGTTGTTGCTTTTGTGCCGGAAGATTTGATCGCAACTCCCTCGCATGGCTTCGCCCGAGGGGCTGCGATCAACAGCATGATAACCGCTTTCGAGAAGCGCCGACACGACGCCGAAGAGCAGCTTCGGAAGCTCTTTTCGGAGATTGCCTCCGCCAGCGGTGTGAACTGCGAACTGCGGATATGTTCTCATGAAACGGGCGAAGCGCTCATGTTGCACGCCCGGCATGCCTCTCTGGCCATCGTCGGAACGGGGCGAGATCCGGCCCGTGCGGAGACAGCCCTTACGGTTTCTGAGGACATCATTTTTGCCTCCGGTCGACCCTCGATCCTTTTGCCTGCCACCTGGCCAAGTGACAGCGCCATCCCCGAAACGATCGTGATCGGATGGAATGCCAGCCGGGAAGCGGCCCGCGCCATAGCTGATTCAATGGCATTCCTCGCTACTGCTCGCGCCGTCCACGTTGTTGTTGTTCCCGAGCCCAAGGTCGCGCGGCTTCTGGGGGAAGACCCCGGAAGCGATATTTCTCTCCATCTGGCGCGCCACGGGATCAAGGTCACGCTTGATCGCCTGGAAGGCGACAATGCCGGTGATCTTATACTATCCCGGGCAGAAGAGCTTGGTGCCGATATGATGGTCATGGGCGCCTACGGGCAGTCCCGGATCACCGAATTCGTTTTCGGTAGCGCAACTCGTACCATTCTGGCCAACCCGACAGTCCCGATCTTTCTCTCGCGATAAAGACTTATCGCTGGGCAGGGCAGGTGGCCCGGGAAGCTACGGAAAAAGTGATGACAACACAGGAGAACAAAGCATGTCCGATCTGATAGTCGTCGGTTTCGATACGGTTGATGAAGCCGACAAGGTGCTTCTCAAACTCGCCGCCCTGAGAAAAGAGTATCTGGTCGATCTGGAGGATGCCGTCGTCGTCGTTCGTGACGGCGAAGGCAAGGTTCATCTCAAGCAGAGCCTTAATCTGACAACCCTTGGGGCGGCGTCAGGCCTGCTGTCGGGCACGTTGTGGGGCGGTCTGGTGGGGCTTTTGTTCCTCAATCCGCTTGCCGGCATCGCCATCGGTGGCCTGACGGGGGCTGGTGTTGGCGCCTTGTCCGGCTCGCTCGCTGACTATGGCATCGACGACACGTTCATCAAATCTCTTGGCGAAACGATCCCGAACAACTCCTCGGCATTGTTCGTGCTTGTCCGAAAGGTGCAGCCGGAAAAGGTGCTGGCGGAGTTCGAGGGGTTGCGCGGTCGTGTACTCAAGACGTCGCTTTCGCCGGAACAGGAAGAGAAATTGCGAGCCGCACTTTCGCAAACGGTTACAGGCTCCTGACGGATATTGAACGGCCCTGTCGTGAACGATCAACCGAGCCCGCGCCGCTCGGTTGATCGCAGATAAAGGTACCTGCAGCGATACGACCTATAGCGCATATCACAGTTACCCAGATCGCTTTGCAAATTGATCATAATCAATGGCACTGCCGTCGACCTCCATAATCTTATCGGAGGCCGTCAATGTTTCGGGCGAAACCGGGTTGAGTTGAACATAATCGGAGGGGCGTCAGTATTGCAGGTGAG
Organism: Kaistia defluvii; assembly: GCF_026343955.1. Classification (GTDB taxonomy): domain Bacteria; phylum Pseudomonadota; class Alphaproteobacteria; order Rhizobiales; family Kaistiaceae; genus Kaistia; species Kaistia defluvii. Next base: position 321,931 of record NZ_JAPKNI010000004.1, on the reverse strand, counting down.
GGTAAAAGGCGGCATCGATCTTCGGTGGGAAGGCAAACCGGCAGAGACGATCGACGAAGAAGTTGCGGTTCGCTCGGCTGCGCTTCTTGGCGATGACTATCCTGACCTGCGCCCCATCTTCGACGTCGCGGAAGGGCAATGCGTGCTAGCGGGGCAGCGGCTTTTTACGGACCGTCGACGCCCCGACCTTAGCTACACTGCCCCCCTTTCCGGAACGGTCCGGGCAATCTCACATGGCCGGCGCAGAAGCCTCGATTCGATCGTCATCGATATTGATGGGGATGATGGCATCCGATTCGACCGGCCCGCGCAGCCGGATCGAGAAGCAATGCAGTCGCTTCTGATGACGAGCGGTTGCTGGCAGTCCTTTCGCACTCGCCCGTTCGGGCGGATCGCCGATCCCGCAAAAATCCCCGACGCGATCTTCCTCACCGCCATGGACACGGCGCCGCTGGCGGGCGATCCGGCGCCGGTCATAAAACGCTTCGAAACATGGTTCCGTTTGGGTGCCGCGGCGCTGTGCCACCTCACCGACGGCCCGGTTTACATCTGTCATGGCAATGATGCGTCGCTACCTGTGGTGGACGGCACCAAATCGGTCGCCTTCTCCGGCAGGCATCCGGCAGGACTTGCAGGAACGCATATCCATCACATTCACCCTGTCGATGCCACCCGGATGGTCTGGCATATCGGCTATCAGGATGTGATCGCGATCGGCTGTCTTCTGGATACGGGCCGGATCTGGACGCAGCGCGTCGTCGCGCTGACGGGCCCGGGAACCCGCACGCCGCGTCTGGCTCTTGTGCCTCCAGGAGCCAATCTGCGCGATCTGTTCGAGGGCACGCTCGTGAGCCCCGCAGTCCAGTTGTTGTCAGGCTCCCCACTCTGCGGCATGGTCGAGCACTTCCTGCGGCGCTATGACGTGCAGGCCACTGCCATGCCGCACGGACATCCAGCCCGCCGCTCCTTCGTCGCCCGTTACCTTACCTCATCCGGTGAGCGGTTTCCTGCGCCGCTTATCCCCAACGCCGTCCATGAGCGGGCCGCACCCTGCGGGATCCTGCCTGCGCCGTTTCTGCGCGCTATCAGCACCGGCGATGTGGAAGCGGCCGCGAAACTCGGGGCGCTGGAGATCGTCGAGGAAGACCTCGCCCTGCTCGGCCATGTCGACGGTTCCGGCACGGATTACGGAGCCTTGCTGAGGGCGACGCTCGATGAGCTGGAGAAGGCGATATGACCGCTTTTCTGCAGGATTTGCGCGCCGGGCGCTTCGCACATATCCCATTGGCCAGCGCGGTTATGCCCGCGCTTCTGGGCCTGATTGCGCCGGTTGCGCTCATACTTTCCTTCGCCGGTTCAGCCTTCGCCATACGGCTATTGCTGGCTCTCGTCGTGACGGTCGGCTGGCAGTTTGTTTTCGCCCGCGTGCGAGGCATCGGGATCGGGCTCGACGGCATAATCACCGCCACCCTGATCGCGCTCCTCGTTCCTGTCGACGCGCCGCTTTGGCAACTGGCTCTGGGGATCAGCTTCGGCGTGGTGATCGCCGAACAGGTGTTTGGCGGACGCGGACGCAATTTCGTGCATCCGGCAGTCGCGGCACTGGCTTTCCTGATGTTCTCCTTCACCGATTTCGATTATCGGACTGGTCCCGACATTCCTGTCGCCGCCCTGGCGCCGGCAGCGCTTCTCCTGCTCCTCAGCGGGCAGGCGTCATGGCGTCTGCTGCTTGCCATTGTCGGTGCAATGGTCTTGTCCAGCTGGATGCAGGGTCAGGACGTCGCGTCTCTCCTGCTCTCGGGCGCCATCGGCTGCGCTATCCTTTTCCTGGCGGCAGATCCGGTCTGCTCCGCCGCCACCAATCCCGGCCGCTGGGCACAGGGGATCTTGACCGGCCTGCTCATCGGCCTTTTCTCGCAGGCCGGCTCGGCTTTCGGAGCCGCGATCTTCGCCATCCTGATGAGCAGCATCTTTGCGCCGTTGATCGACTTCCTGGTCGTGACCGTCCATGTGAAACGGAGGGCGAGGCGATATGGCTGATACCCCTCCCGGCAGCCGTCGATCAGGTCTCTGGCGCGGCTTTCTGGACCGGCCGAACACCGATCGCGTCAAGACGATCGGCATGTCGCTGCTGGTGGCCATCGGCTGCGGCGTGACCGTCTCGGTCGCGACTGTCACCCTGCGTCCGATCCAGCAGGCCAATATCGCCGCCCAGCAACAGGGCCGCATGGTCGCAATGCTGGAGAACCTGCCCGGGATCGGCGAGATATTAAAGGAATCCGGCGCGAGCGGCGTCGAAACACTCGTCATCGACCTCGCCAGCGGAACGGTCGCCGCCGATATCGACCCGGCGAGCTTCGATCAGCGCGCCGCGGCGGCGGATACTGAAAGAAGCACGACCGTACCACGCGCGGACGACCTCGCGGGTCTCGGCCGCCGTGAGAATCACGCGCTCGTCTACCTTCTGCGCCGCGGCGACGATCTCGCGCTCGTCGTGCTTCCGGTTCGCGGCGCGGGATATCAGTCGACCATCCGCGCCTATCTGGCGCTGGAAGCCGATCTCGACACGGTCGCCGCCTTCACTGTCTACGAACAGGGAGAAACGCCGGGCCTCGGCGCTCGTATCGCCGAGGATGGCTGGCAGGCGCAATGGGCGGGCAAGCGCATCTTCGACGATGGCGATTTCGCTATTTCCGTGGTGCGCGGAAATGCCAGCGGCCCCTACGAGGTCGACGGCATCTCCGGGGCCAGCGTCACCGGCTATGCGATCTCCGACATGCTCGAATTCTGGATGAGCGAGCACGGCTTTGGACCTTTCCTCGACAAATTGAAGAAAGGAGAAATCCGGTGACGATCGCCTTCCGCAACCTGACCGACCCTCTCGTCGACAAGAACCCTGTCACCGTGCACATTCTCGGCATCTGCTCGGCGCTCGCGGTCACGACATCGATGTCGACCGCTCTCACCATGTCGATCGCCCTGACCGTCGTGCTCGGCCTTTCGGCCGGCATCATCAGCGCGATCCGCCGCCATATCCCGTCCTCCGTCCGCATCATCCTGCAGATCACCATCATCGCCTCCCTGGTCATCGTCGCCGACCAGTTTCTGCAGGCCTTTGCCTATGAGATGAGCCAGCGGCTGACGGTGTTCGTGTCGCTGATCGCGACCAACTGTATCGTGCTCGGCCGCACCGAAGCCTATGCGCTGCACAATCCAGTGTTACCCAGCATGGTGGACGGCGTCGGCAACGGGCTGGGCTACAGCCTCGTCCTGCTGACGGTCGCGGCGATCCGCGAACTGTTCGGCTCGGGCAGCCTGTTCGGCATCGGCGTGCTGCCGCTGGTCGCCGACGGCGGCTGGTATCAGCCGCTGCGCCTGATGCTGCTCGCACCGAGCGCCTTCATCATTCTGGGGCTTCTCGTCTGGGCCGTTCGCAGCCTGCGACCGGCCCAGACGGAAGCGCCCGAGTTCGAGCTGCGCGAGCAGGAAAGGGCGGCGGAGACATGATCGAACTGTTCCAGCGCTCCATTTTCGAAGAGAATCTGGCGCTGTCCTTCTTCCTCGGCATGTGCACCTTCCTCGCCGTCTCCAAGCGCGTGGAAACGGCATTCGGCGTGGGCGTGGCGCTGATCGTGGTGCAGTCGATCAGCGTCCCCTTGAACTATCTGCTGCATGCCCATGTTCTCAGCGCAGGTGCACTCGGCTGGGCCGGCCTGCCGGATGTCGATCTCGGCTTCATGCGGCTCATCACCTTCATCGGCATCGTCGCGGCGATGGTGCAGATCATCGAAATGCTGCTCGATCGCTACGTGCCCGCTCTTTATAGCGCGCTTGGCATCTACCTACCGCTTCTCGCCATCAACTGCGCCATCATCGGCGGCAGCCTGTTCATGGTCGAGCGGCAATATGACCTTGCCGAAAGCACGGTCTACGGCGTCGGCACAGGCATCGGCTGGGCGCTTGCGATCGTCACGCTGGCGGCGGTCCGCGAGCGATTGCGCTACGCCAACGTTCCCGAAGGCTTGCAGGGCCTCGGCATCGCCTTCATCGTCACGGGCCTTCTGTCGATGGCGTTCTCCGCTTTCGTGGGAGTGCGCGTGCTATGACGGAGATCCTGCTCGGCATCGGCTTCATTTCCGTGCTGCTCGTCGTACTTGCAGCTCTTGTCCATACGGTCCGGGACTATCTGCTGCCGTCACGGCCTGTCGCGGTCACCGTCAATGGTAAGCGCGAGATCGCGGCTTTGGCTAACTTCAAACTGCTCGACATCCTTAACGCCAACGGCGTCGCCGTACCCTCGGGTTGCGCGGGCGCCGGAACTTGCGGCTTGTGCCGGGTGAGCGGGGTTTCGGGAACAGGCGACCCGCTGCCGACGGAGCGCGCTCGACTTTCGCCTGCCGACGTTCGGGCGGGAACGCGCCTCGCCTGCCAGATCGTCGTGCGAAACGATGTCGCTGTCACCGTGCCGGACGAGGTCCTCGGCATCACCACGATGCAATGCCGCGTGGCGTCATCGCGCAGCGTCACACCGCTGATCAAGGAAATCGTGCTCGCCCTGCCGGAGGGTGCGCAATTCGACTTTCGCGCGGGCAATTTCGTTCAGGTCACGGCACCTGCCTACCGCCTCGACTTTTCCGACATCGCGCTGGAGCCGCAGCACGCCGCCGAATGGAAGAAGCTCGGCATAGACAAGCTCTCGTCACAGAGCTCCCAGTCGGTCTCTCGCGCCTATTCTGTCGCCAGCCGGCCCCGTGATGCTGGCCTGATCGTTCTCAACATCCGTCTGGCCACGCCGCCGCCTGCCAAACCGCAGGCGTCTCCCGGCATCGTTTCGTCGTGGCTGTTCGGGCTGCGCGAAGGCGACGCCGTCGAAGTTGCCGGTCCTTACGGTCACTTCGGGGCTCAGGACAGCGAGCGCGAAATGGTCTTCATCGGCGGCGGCGTCGGTATGGCCCCCTTACGTGCCATCATAACGGACATGCTTGAACGGCAGGGAAGCCGGCGCAAGATCAGCTTCTGGTATGGCGCGCGCAGCCGGGGTGAACTGTTCTACGCCGAAGAATTCGATGAGCTTGCGCGACGCTACCAGAATTTCCGCTGGGTGCCGGCTCTATCGGAGCCTGCCCGTAACGACGCCTGGGAAGGCGAGACGGGCTTCGTCCACGACGTCGTCTTCAAGGCCTATCTCAAGGATCACTCGGCGCCGGAGGACTGCGAATATTACCTGTGCGGACCGCCACTGATGATCGAAGCCGTCTACGCGATGCTCGATGAATGCGGCGTCGAACGCGAAAGCATCTTCAATGACGATTTCGGGATCTAGGAGCATGAAGACTCGGCGCGACATTTTGCTTGGACTGGGTGGCCTGGCTGGACTGATGTCCATGGCGTCATTCGCGTGGGCCGATGCTGGCGATTTGGTGCGCATCTCCGGTCGCGCCTTCGGCACGAGCTGGCAGGTCACCGTACCCGCTGACGCCGATGCCGGTGGGCTTGGTGCGGACCTGCGAAAAATACTGGCGGGGATCGATCAGTCGATGAGCCCGTTTCGCGCCGATTCTGAGCTTTCTCAATTCAACCATCGCTCGAGCACTGCACCGTTCGCAGTCTCCGTTCCATTTAGAACCGTCGCTGGCAAAGCCCTGGAGATCGCGCGGTTGACCGATGGCGCGTTCGATCCGGGCGTCGGGCCAGATGTCCATCGTTACGGTTTCGGGCCGATCGCATCGGGGCAATCCGGTCCTCATATCGCTTTTGCCCTCGGCGCCGAAGGCCTATCCAAGGCGGAGCCGGAACTGTCGCTCGATCTGTGCGGCATTGCCAAGGGCTACGCCGTGGACCGGCTTGCAGAACACCTGGCTGCGCAGGGCGTGCTTGGTTTCCTGATCGAGGTGGGAGGTGAAGTCTCTGCCCGCGGCCGGAGACCTGACGGCGCTCCCTGGCGCGTGGGCATTGCAGATCCGCTACGCACGGGCATCCATACGGCACTTCCCTTGACAGACATGGCGATGGCCACCTCGGGTGACGCCATCAACGCCTATGAGATTGCCGGCCGCCGCTACAGTCATACGATCGACCCCGCCACCCGCGAGCCGGTTCACAACAGCGTTGCCTCGGTTTCCGTCCTGGCCCCGACGGCGCTGGAGGCCGATGCATTTGCGACAGCGCTTCTGGTGATGGGGTCCGAACGCGGCCTTGCCTTCGCCACCGCCAATCGTCTGCCCGTGCTTTATCTGCTGCGAAACCCGGACGGCCTCGAAGTCAGAGCCAACAGGCTCTTCGTCGATCACGGGAGGGCATGAGACATGCAGACGGTTATCGCCGCCATTCTTCTGACCGGGGTCGCCATGCTGGCGCTGTCCGCCGGCCTTCTTGCCGGCCGCGCGCCACTGAAAGGATCGTGCGGTGGCGCGGCCTGCGGCGGCAAGTGCCAAGCGTGCGAAAGACCCGGAGGAGCGAAACGATGAAGCTCGACACGGTTGCCGATCATATGCGCACCGACCTGATCACGCTGACTCCGGACATGGAAATCGTGCGCGCCGTCTCCGTCCTGATGCAGAACGAAGTGTCGGGCGCATGCGTGATCGACGACGCGGGCGATCTCGTCGGCGTCCTGTCGAAGCGCGATTGCCTGAAGGCCGCGCTCAACGCCTCCTATTACAAACAATGGGGCGGCAGCGTCGCCGACTATATGAGTACCGAGCTCGAAACGCTCGATGCGCGCATCGATATCGTCGAAGCCTGCGAGCGTTTCGTTGCAAGCTCGTTCAGACGGTTCCCCGTTGTTCGCCATGGCCGCCTTGTTGGCCAGATCAGCCGTACCGACGTCCTCAATGCCCTTTCGCGGCAATGGACATGAGCTGACACTCTTCACAAAAAGGAAAGGACAGATCATGACACAACAGCTTTCGAGAAGGCTTTTTCTCGCCGGAACCAGTGCCGCCGCATCCGCTGGCATCGTCGGTGCGGCCAACGCACAGACGCCCGCAGGCGGTGCCGCCAGTGTCTCGGTGCAGGAGGCTCTTAAGCAGCGCCGCTCGACAAAGCGCTTCGGGCGTGCCGACGTTCCCCGCGAAACAGTGCTGGAAGTCTTGTGGGCAGCCAATGGCGTGAACCGCCCGGACGAAGGCAAGACCACAGCACCCGCCTGGCACGGCTCGAAGGACGTCGACATCTATGTCGCCCTCGAGGATGGCGTCAGCCTCTACAATTCTGCTGCCAATACACTCGAAAAAGTGTCCGATGCGGATATCCGTGCGGATGTCAGTCCGACGGCTTTCGTGCGCCGCGCGCCCGTGGTGCTGATCTACGTGTCGGACGGCCAGAAACTGGCGACCGCTGCCGGCGATATTGCTACGTCCGCGCCGGAGGAGCTGGCCATCGCCGCACGCGTCAATTCGGCCATCATGGCGCAGAATGTCTATCTCTTCTGCGCAGCCGAGGGGCTGGGCACCTGCCTTCTGGGCACAGTGGACCGCGAAGCCGTCAAAACGGCGCTGAAGTTCCCGGATCATCTCACCGTGACATACATCCAGCCTGTGGGTGCGATCGGCTGATCCGGGAGGTGGTCGCAGACCGGCGCGGGCAAAGCCGGTCATCGGTGATTGCGCCAAGGCATAAGCCATGACGGCCGCAATTATCTGGTCTGCGCTTGGCCTGCTGGCTCTCGTCGGCGGAGCCGAAATGCTGGTGCGCGGCGGTTCGACTCTCGCGCGCCAGCTTGGCATTTCGCCGCTGATCATCGGACTGACAGTCGTCGCGATCGGAACAAGCACCCCGGAGCTTGCCGTCGGCATTGACGCTGCGCTATCCGGAGAGGGAGGACTGGTGGTCGGCAATATCGCCGGCACGAACACCTTCAACCTGCTGTTTATCCTTGGCCTGTGCGCGCTCCTCAAGCCCGTGGTTCTGGAGCCCGCCTCGCTCCGGCTTGAGCTTCCTGCAATGGTGGTTGCCACCCTGGCGTTCTGGGCTTTTGCTGCAGACGGCTCCCTGTCGCGGGCCGAGGGCATCATGTTTCTGCTTGGCGGGGTCGGCTACACGATCCTGGTCGTCCACAGCGCACGAAAGAGAAGCTCGCCAGCCGAGAAAGAGTTGCCAGCCTTGCCTCGCCGGATGCGGGACGCTCAGCGCACGGGATGGATCCATGCTGCCGCTATGCTTGTCGGGATCGCAATCATCGTGGCTGGTGCCGACTGGCTTGTCTGGGGATCGACTGACCTTGCCCTAAGACTGGAGGTCTCCGAGGCTCTGATCGGCCTCACCATCGTGGCTATCGGCACGTCGAGCCCCGAACTCGTGACAACGATCGTCTCGACGATGCGCAACGAACGCGACATCGCCGTCGGCAACCTTCTCGGGAGCGGCGTCTACAACATCGCCGTCATTCTGGGACTGACCATGTTGGTTCCAGGCGATCCAATCGGTGTGGAAGATACGCTGATCCGCATCGATATCCCCGTCATGGTTGCGGCTACGCTGCTTTGTGTTCCGGCCTTTCTCAGCGGCAAGAGGATTTCAAGGGCAGAAGGCGCAGTCTTCATCTGCTGCTATGTTGGATATTTCGCTTACCTTATTCTCGCTCGGGTTGATTTTGATGAGGCTGTATACGAATTTTGAGCGTAATCGACGCGTTTTGAGACGTATTGAATTGACCTTCGAAAACTGCGGATAAGGCAGCAACTACGCGTTGCGCGGGCAGAAATTACAGGTTATGCGCCTGCTTCGAAGAGCAAGTTGTGATGTTTGCCCGTCCCCGCAACCAGCCTACAAAGAACCCGCCCTAACCGGCGGGTTCTTTCGTTTTGGAGGGTTGAGTTGGCTGTAGCCCTGTTGTTGCATCAGTCGCCCGGGCAGATCAGCTTCACCTTGATCGTCTCCGTGCCGCTCGCGGACAGGCCGCCCTTGGCCAGGACCTTCGCGAAATCCATGCTTTTGACGTCGCGGGACATCGTTGCTTCCGTCCGCACTTCCTGGTCCGCGAAATAGGAGCCGCCGCTTAGTTCGCCCTGCGGCCGCATCGACATGCCGTGGCCGCCGCGGCATTGGACCTTTACATCGCCCGGCGCGCTGGTCGTCTTGCCCTTCAGCGCCATGGTCAGGCCGTCCGTCTCCAGGGTGAGGTTGACCTCGGTATTGAGCTGGCCGGAGGACGTGCAGGTCATGCCGGCCAGGCGCATCTTGCCGATCCGGCCGACCTGCACGCCCTTGCCGTCTAGCGTCCATTGATCGGAGCCGGGCGAGCTCTTGCCTTTCAGCTCGATCGGGCCGGTCTGGTAGAGATAGGTGACGTCGAACTGCGGCCCCTGGATCCGGGGCTCCAGCCGCGCTTCCACCGTCATTTCGCCCTCGTCGAGCACCTTCTTGAGCAGCGTGCGCAGGGCGGCGACCTGCTCGGTGTAGCGCACGACCTCCTCGGCGGCCATCTTGCTCGGCAGGCGCTTCCAGTATTCGCTGGCGCCCGCCGCCCGGCATTCGGCCCCGTGCGCGTTTTCATGCGCGAGGTTGATATCCGCCAGTTCCTTGCACTGGGAGCCCGATTTCAGCGCTTCGAGATCCGAGGCCGACTGTTCGCAGGTTCCAAACGGCATCTTGACGTTGCTCGGGCCGGTGTAGCCCTTGACCTGCGGGTGGGGGAGGGTGAACCCGGCCAGGATCCGCGTGCGTTCCCGGATCGAGCGATCGTAGATGTTGACGTCGGAATCGGGATGGGTCGGCGTCTTCTTGGCCTCGATCAGAGGCGCTTCGATTGTCTCGAGCTGGTCGCGGATCTTCTGCTGGATCTTGAGCAGGGCTTCCGCGTTCCTGAGCTCCTGCTGGATGCTCTCGAGATGGCGGCAGGAACAGGCCGCGCCATCGGCGAACGCCGCCGGGACCGGAACGATCGCGGCGAGAAGGGATGACATGGCGATCAGACGCTTCAGCATGAACGCTTTCCTGTTGCTGGTGACAGCCATGCCTAGGGATGCGGATCGGCACGATCAAAGCCGATCGATTGCAATTTGAGGGCTATTCGCCGGCGCTGGCGCGAGCCGGGTCATAGACGTAGCCATGCCGGCGGGCGATTTCCTTGCGCGCCTGCAGGAAGATGCGGCCGATCTCGAACAGCCGCTGCGTCGGCATCAGCAGCAGGCGGCGGCGATCCTTGGGGTCGGGCGTGCGCACCAGCGTGCCGGAAGCGACCATGTCGTCGATGTGCCGGGTAATCGTGACGTCGCTGGTGAAGGCTTCGAAGTAGGTTGCCACCTGCTTGACGGTCAGGATCTCGCCCTGCAGCCATTTATGGCCGATCAGGGTGAAGATCATGTCGGCTTCGAAGATGCTCCGCCACGGATGCTTCAGAAAGCCCTGCTGGATCATCTGCCGGCGGAATTCGGCCCGGTATTCGAGCCACGAGACGTCCGAGGCCAGCAGGGCCCGCTGCTCCGGATCGAGCGCCACCTCGGCATGATCTTCGATCTCAAGGACGTCGTTGGAGATGTCGCGGCGCGCGACCTCGCTCTTGTTCATGGGGTTGGATTCCGACCGCGGGACAGGACCACTCTGTGTTTCAACCATAAGGCATTGCCACGCCCCGGCGCACCTCGCTGCGACCGAGGTCACACCCTGCCGCCTTCGGCGATCGAGGTGGGAAATTAGCCGAAGAATTGTAGCTAATTGGCCCTTCGATGCCGCGATCGGGTTCGCTATTGCTCGACGAGGCCAGCCCCTTTCGAGGCGGGCCAATACGGCGCGACGCTATCGGCGCCCGACCTCCCGGGGCAATCGGGAGCCAGACATAACCAGGTTTTTTCCTTCGGACGCACCTGCATCCGTCGCCGGCGGACTTTGTCCGCGGCCGACCGGGGCAAGGGCATGCAACTGATCAAAGCGAGACTACGATGAGCCTTGAAATATCGAATGAATCCGGCCCGGAGAGCCCGGCTGCGTCGGCAACGGCTTGGCTGGATACTGCGGCCGCCATCCTCCGCAGGCCCTGGGCAGGCTATGTCGCCCGTGCGCTGCTCACCTTCATGTTCTGGGCGAGCGGCCTCGCGAAGCTCCTGGACATGGATGCCGGCCTTGCCGAAATGCGGCATTTCGGTCTTGAACCGGCAATGCTGTTCTACGTGGCAACCGTGGCGGTGCAACTCGGCGGCTCGCTGCTGGTCATCCTCGACCGCTGGACATGGCTTGGCGCCGGAGCCCTGGCGGTCTTCACCCTCCTGACGATTCCGATCGCCCACGATTTCTGGGCGATGGAAGAGCCCCTGAAGACGCTGGAGTTCCATGTTGCCATGGAGCACATCACCGTGGTCGGGGGCCTGCTGGTCGCAGTCTACGCATCGGCGACTCGGAAAGGGGCGGCGGCATGAGCGCGCCATGGCTTCTCACCGCCGGTCTTTGCCTGTTCGCGGCCGGCTGCACCAGCGATGCGCGGATGAATGCCGTTCGCGCCGATCTGACCACCCGGCAGGCCGCTGCCGAGGCTGCCGCCAGCCGCCCCGGCGGCACGGCGGAGGATCGGGAACGCGCCCGGGGCTATGCCTCCGCGCGATCCTGCGTCGATCAGATCCAGGCCCATGGAAGGGCGGTTCAGGCGACGCACATGGCGACCACGGCCGCGATGGCGGCGGTCAGCTTCGCCGGGCCGGGCGGCGCCCTGGCGGCTCGCGCCATGGGGCCGGTGAGCGGCGCGGCAATGGCGAGCCAGGCGCCCTTCAGCGTCGCCTGTTACTAGCCACCGGCCTCCTGTGCCGAGCCTGTCTTCAAAGCCAGAGGTCGCAATCGTGCCTATCTATTGGAATGGCCAGGTTTTTCGGGCGGCGCTTCTGCTCGTTGCCGCGGGCGGCACGGCCGCCTGCCAGACTTCCGCGTCGAGCTTCAAGGGCGCGAATGTCTCGGACAAGACGCGCGCGCTGGAGAAGCAGTTGGAAGCCGAGGCGGTAGCCTTCGGCGCGGCCCAGAGCGCAACGAGCTTGGCCGCCTCCGCCGATCCCACGGGGCTCTCCAGCTTCGTCATGGCGCCGGTAGCGTTGGCCGGGCGCAATGCCATGGCCCGAAGCGCCAATGCGCGCATGGATGCCCAGCTGGCGCGCGACGAGCAGGAACTCTATCGCCGGTACGGCATGAAGCCGGATGGTACGCCGTCGGGAATAAAGCCCGCGGATGCCCGCTGACGGCCAGGGCGAAGTACTCCCATGTGTCGGGAACCGCTCATGAAGAAGCCCCGGATCGCGGGATCCGGGGCTTCTTCCTGTCTGCTCTGGACTCGTCCCGTTCAGCGGGGCGGCACTGTCTGCGGTTAGAGCTTCACGTCGAAGTTGATCTTGAACGCGTGCGCCTGGACGTCGCTGGCGATCTGGCCGGAATAGGACGCGCCGAGGGTGGCGCTCTCCGTCAGCGAGACGCCGAAGCCGGCCTCCACCGCCAGCGCATCCTTGGCGATCGGCACGCCGGCAATGTCGAACGAGGCGCCGGTGCCGAAGGCGAAGCTGGAGACAGGCGTCACGTCCTGATAGGCGTGCTGCCAGCCGAGCATGCCGTGCAGGGCGGTCTTGGTCTTGCCTAGATCGAACGTCGTCGAGGCACGGGCACCGAAGGTCGAGAAGGTGTTTTCCGTGGTCGAGTCGTCGGTTGAAAGCGCCGCGATCGTGCCGCCGGTCTCGGAGAAGCCGTCCGTGTCGAGATGGACATAAGCGAGGTTCACGAAGGGCTCGATCGCGCTCTTGCCCATGTCGAGGCGATAGGCGAGCTCGCCGAAGACCTGCGCCGTCGCGGCGTTGTAATCGGCGGAAAGCGATTCGCTGAACGCCGGGAAGGCGACGTTGCGGCGCGTGTCGATCTCGTGCCAGCCATACAGGGCGCCGGAGCGGAAGCCGAGCGCGCCCCACTGCGTACCGGCATAGACGCCGATGTCGTAATTGTCGCTCGAACCCGACGAGGCGCGATCGTCGACGTTATAGCTGGAATGGCTGTAGCCGCCCAGCATGCCGAGACGCCAGCCGCCGACCGGCGCATCGACACCCGCCACGAAGCCGGCCGAGTTACGGCCGAAATCGGCGGCGTCGCCGGAGCCCTTGGCATCGGCCGTCATGGCCAGCGCCTCGCCCCAGATCACGATGCCGTCCGTGTTGGCGGGGGCGGCATGCAGGCCGTTGGCGTCAAAGGTGGCGGTCATGGACGATGGCGTCGCGATCGCGTCGAAGGAGGAGCGGATACGGCGGTTCGCCGCGTCGCGGACATAGCGGCTGTCCTCGATCAGGCCACCCTTGATGTCGGCATGGATCTCGCCGGACAGCGTATTTCCATAGGGGCGAAGGTATTTGTAGAAGGCGACGCCTTCCTCGCCATTGCCGGGAAAGCTCTCCTCGCGGTCGAGGACGTTCAGCGACCAGCCGTCCTTCGTCCACTTGAAGGAGAGGCCTTCGATTTCCTGCTCGGCGCCGAGCTTCAGATTGCCGAGGATCTCGACCTCGCCGGTCTTGAGATTGGCGCGGCTCAGCGTTTTCTCGGCGTCGTCGCTCGAAAAATACATCCAGCCATTGAGGACCTTGCCGCCCTGCGCCTGATCGATCGTCTGCGACAGGGGGATGTATTCCTTGAAGCTGAAATCGGAAAGGTTGTAGACGGCGATCTGCGTGGCGTTGTCGTAGGCCATGCCATAGGCGACACCCGCCTTGGCGTCGACCGCGACCCAGCTGGCGACATCCACGGTGCCGTCCGGCGGATTGAGCGCATAGGCCTGGCCGGTATATTCCAGCGTCTTCGCATCATAGATGGCAAAGACCGGGTTGTTGTATTTGAGGTTGGTCACCGGATCCCGGTTGCTGGAATCGAGCGAGATGTAGAGCAGCCCGTTGGCGTAATCGATGTCGCCGATGTGGTTGAGGCCTGCATCCGAGAGCTCGGACGGGATCTTCAGCACGTTGGCGATCGCTTCCGGGTTGATCGAGACGGTGTTGAAGTTGCTGTCGGCGATCTCGAGCGAATGGGTGCCCGAGAAATACCAGTATGTTCCGTCCGAGGTAACGCCCTGGCCGCGCGCGGGGTCGGCGCCCAGGAAGAAGTTGCGCTCGACCATGATCCAGGGCTCGACCGCGAAAGCCGGCAGCGTCGTTGCGGCGAGGGCGGTGGACCAGAGCAGGGTGGTGGCCGCCGTATGCTTCAGGGCGGCAAAGCGGCGCGGATGCTGGGCCGGACGGCGGGTGGCTTCACCGGCGGTGTCGATCTTCATGGATGGCATTCCTGTTGGTGTATTGCGTCGATTTCTCAGCTCGCACGACATCGTTCCCCGACGGCGGCAACCCTCGACGGTGGCAAGTTTCAATTCGGGTGTGGCTTCCTTGCTGAAGGGATCCAGTCAGAAAGCTTTTAATGATGGATCGTCCGCATTCGCGGCAATCATGCATAAAGAATCCTTCGAGTCGGCTCGATTGGATTCTTTCTATTCATATTTGTACTTTGGTATGGAGTATTATTTATGTGTCTTTGTATCGAATACTCTGGATGCGTGGTCGACGGTGTGCTTAATAGGGGTGGGGCATGACAGTCTTGTGAATAGTGTGAATGATATGAAGAATGATGACGCTCTCTCGAGGGCCTCGCGGCTGCGCCCGCGCATCGAGGGCTCCTCTCGTTCCGGACTGCACGCGCGGCTGCTCAACGAGATCGGCCTCAGCATCGTCCGCGGCGAGCTGGTTCCCGGCGACCAGTTGCCCAATGGCGACGACTGGAGCGCCGCTTTCGGCGCCAGCCGCACCGGCCTGCGCGAGGTGGTCAAGGTGCTGGCGGGCAAGGGCATGGTCGAGATGCGGCCGCGCACCGGCACGCGGGTCCGCCCCCGCAAGGACTGGAACTTCCTCGATCCCGACGTGCTTCTCTGGCGCTTCAGCGCCCGGACCACCGCCGAAGAGGCGCGCTCGCTGTTCGAACTGCGCCGGGCGATCGAGCCGATGGCCGGCGCGCTGGCGGCCGAGCGCGCCTCCGCGGAGCAGATCGCGGAACTGCGCGCGCTGCTCGACGAGATGGAACAGGCCGGCAGCGACGGCGAGCGTTTCGCCGTGCCGGACCTCGCCTTCCATCAGGCGATCCTGCACATGTCGGGCAATGAGTTGATCGGCTCGCTCTCGGCGCTGATCGAAACCGCGCTGGTGATCAGCTTCCGCCTGACGGACGACAATCCGGCCGGGCAGGTCCATTCCCTCGGCCTGCACCGCCGCATCGTCGAGACCATCGAGCAGCGTGATCCGGCTGCGACGACGAAGGCGCTGATTGCGCTGCTGGATGGGGCGGAAGAGGACGTGCGCATCTCTCTGGAGGCCCGCCTCGGCCGGTTGAAGGAGCGCGCCACCCTTTCGCCACCCCACCTTGTATCCCCGGAGCCGGGTCGTCCATGAACAGCCTCGACATTGCCCGTCGCCACGCCTTTGCCCAGGAGATCGCACGCGATGCCGGCGCGATTGCGCGCCGCTACTTTCATTCCGGCGACGCGATGGGCGCCATGGAGAAGGGGGCACACGATCTCGTCACCCAGGCGGATCTCGACATCGATCGCTTCCTGATCGAGCGCCTGCGGCAGGAATTTCCGGAAGACGGCATTTTGACCGAGGAATCGGGCGGCGATGGCGCCTCGCGGCTCTGGGTGATCGATCCGATCGACGGCACGGCGAACTTCGCGCGCCGGATCCCCCATTTCGCCGTCTCGATTGCCTTTCACACGGAGGGACGCACGGAGAGCGGCGTCGTCTACAATCCCGTCCTGAACGAGATGTTCGTCGCCCGCCGTGGCTTCGGCGCCACCTGCAATGGGCAGCCGATCCGCGTGCGGCCCACGCGGGGCGTCACGGACGCCCTCGTCGACGCCGGTTATTCGTCCAAGCGCCCGCTGGCCGACTATGTGGCGCTGGTCGGCCGGCTGCTGGAGGACGGTTTCGCCTTTGTGCAGAATGGATCGGCGGCGATCGGCTTGGCGCACGTCGCCTGTGGCCGCATCGACGGCTATTGCGAACTGTTTCTGCACAGTTGGGACGTGCTCGCCGGCCTGCTTCTGGTCGAGGAGGCCGGTGGCTGGGTGAGCGACTTCACCGCCCGGGGCGGACTGTTGCAGGGCAATGCGGTTCTCGCCGGAACTCCGGCGATCCGGCAGCCATTGCGGCGGATTCTACCCATGGCCGGCGAGGGCTACCCGTAGCGGCAGCGCGCCTCGTTCGGAACCCGCCTCCCGACCTGTCACCCGCCAGCGGCGGATGGCGAGCGGCGGTGATGGCCATTATCCTGGCGTACAGGCGCCTTGCTCCGGGAGGCGGATTGTTGTCTGTCGGGGCCTCGGCAATCCGGAGTCCAAGGGAGAGTGGTTCGTGCTCAAGGTGATCGCGCAGGATTTCATCCGGCCGGAGGCGGTGGAGATCGTTCGGCCGCTCTATCGCGAACTGGTCGCGATGACGCGGCAGGAGCCGCTCTGCATCGCCTATGATCTCTTCATTGACCAGAAGGACCCGGGACATTTCATCTTCATCGAGATGTGGCCCGACCGCGCGGCCCTCGACATCCACTGCGCTTCCGAGCACTTCACCCGCCTCGTCCCATTGATCAATGCGCATCAGAGACAGGCGCCGACCTTCATCTTGATGGATTCGTTTTCGGGATGAGTGGTCCTGCCTCGAGATGCGCCCGGATCAAGGCCGCGACCTCGGCGGCGTGGGTGATGGCGAGGTCGTGATCGGCGTCGGCCAGGACATGCAGGCGCGCATCCGGCAGAAGGCCCAGCAGTCTCTCGCCGACCGCGACCGGGCTTATCGGGTCCGCATCGCCCCATAGCAGCAGGCAGGGAACTTTCACGCCGGGCAGGCTTGCGGACAGGTCTTGCGGCGGATCGGCAATCCATTCCGCCGCCTGCGGAAAGCTGGCGCGATAGCTTTCGCGCCAGTCTCTGGCGCCGAGTTCGCCCATCGGCACCCCGGCCGACGTCACGGCCAGGACGATCCGCCGGATGCGGTGCGCAGACGACGCCAGCGCGGCCCGCATTGCCACATAGCCGCCCATGGACTGCGCGACGAGGACCGAAGGTTCAGCGGTTGACTCCAGCGCCTCCAGCACCAGCCGGACCAGATCGTCGATCCCGCGCACCGATGGATCGGGTGGTTCATTGCCCAGGCCTGGCCAGGCGAAGAAGTGGCGCTGTTCATCGAGATCCAGCCGCTGCGAGACCGCGTCCCAGAAGGAGGCGCTGCCGCCGGCGCCCGGAAGGAAGAAAATCGTCATGCGGGGCCTTGTCGGTGCAGGGTTGAGTGGCAGGAGGCCCGGACGGCCGGGCGCGCCACCCGCTTTCTAGCAGGCTCTCGGCCGCGAAATCCACGAACGGCCCTGCGGCCTGCTTTCGGAAGCATCGTTTGCTCGGGAAAGGATCGCGGTGTTGACCCTCCTGCTGGATTGCCGGGGCGGCGATCCCGCCCAGTTTTCCGTCGGTTCGGCCCTCTCGGGGACGGACTGGCCCGATCGCGGTGTATAAAGCCGAATAAATACCGAATTGGGCTTCTCATTCCCGGTTCGACCCCCTATATCACCACTGCGCGACGACGAAAGACGAAGCGCGTGACGCGGGGTGGAGCAGCCCGGTAGCTCGTCAGGCTCATAACCTGAAGGTCATCAGTTCAAATCTGGTCCCCGCAACCAGCCTACGAAGAACCCGCCCTAACCGGCGGGTTCTTTCGTTTCGGGACCAGCTTGCTGAAGCTTGCGATGCGGCGAGGGGAAGCGTGGGCCGGTCAGCCGATGGCTGCAGCGTTTAAATCAGCGCCGTGAGTGGAACCAATGACCCGCTGAGCGGTTGTCTCCTCGTAATAACAAAACGAGGAATTCACGATGAGCAGCACGAGCGACAAGATCAAGGGCCTCGCCAACGAAGCAGCCGGCAACGTCAAGCAGGGTGTGGGCAAGATGACCGACAATGATCGCCTGCGCGCCGAAGGCAAGGCTCAGGAAATCAAGGGTGAAGCCCAGCAGGCTGTGGGCAAGGCCAAGGATGCCGTCAAGGACGTCGTCGACAAGGCCTGATCGCTGAGATCTATCATCGATGATATACATGGCCCTGGCCGGATGTTCCGGCCGGGGCCTTTTTTGCGTCGTGCGTCAGGCGACGTCGAACTTGACGCCTTGGGCGAGGGGCAGCGTCTTGCCGTAATTGATGGTGTTCGTGGCGCGTCGCATATAGGCCTTCCAGGCGTCGGAGCCGGATTCGCGACCGCCGCCCGTCTCCTTCTCGCCACCAAAGGCACCGCCGATCTCGGCGCCGGACGGGCCGATATTGACGTTGGCGATGCCGCAATCGGAGCCGCGCACCGACAGGAACGTCTCGGCCTCGCGCAGATCGTTGGTGAAGATCGACGAGGAGAGGCCCTGGGGCACGTCATTGTGCAGCGCCAGCGCCGCCTCGAAATCCGAATAGCGCATCACATAAAGGATCGGTGCGAAGGTCTCATGCGCGACCGGGCCGCTCTGCGCCGGCATTTCGACGATCGCCGGGCGCACATAGAAGGCATTGGCCGCCTTGTCCCCGTCCACCCGGTCGCCGCCGGTAACGCTGCCGCCGGCAGCCCGGGCGGCGTCCAGCGCCGCCTGCATGCCCTTGTAGGCGGCCGCGTCGATCAGCGGGCCGACCAGCGTGCCGGATTCGAGCGGGTTGCCGATCGTCACAGATCCATAGGCCTGCTTCAGCCGGGGCACGAAGCTGTCATAGATGCTGTCATGTACGAACAGGCGTCGCAGCGAGGTGCAGCGCTGTCCCGCCGTGCCCATGGCGGCGAAGGCGACGCCGCGCAGCGTCAGGTCGAGATCGGCCGAGGGGCAGATGATCGCGGCATTGTTGCCGCCCAGCTCCAGGATCGCGCGGGCGAAACGGCCGGCGAGGCGCGGGCCGACGATGCGGCCCATCGCGGTCGAGCCGGTGGCCGAGACCAACGGCACGCGCGGATGGTCGACGAGCACTTCGCCGATCTCGCGACCGCCGATCAGCAGGGCGGAGAGACCGTCCGGCGCACTGCCGCCCTCTTCAACGAAACGCTTGAGCGCGCGCTCGAACAGGGCCGAGGTCGCGAGCGCCGTCAGCGGGGTCTTTTCCGAAGGCTTCCAGACGACGCTGTTGCCGCAGACGAGCGCGAGCGCGGCGTTCCACGACCAGACCGCGACGGGGAAGTTGAAGGCCGAGATGATGCCGGTGACGCCGAGCGGATGCCAGCTCTCCATCATCCGGTGATCGCTGCGCTCGGTGGCGATGGTGAGGCCGTAGAGCTGGCGCGACAGGCCGACGGCGAAATCGCAGATGTCGATCATTTCCTGCACTTCACCGAGACCTTCGGAGACGATCTTGCCGGCCTCGATCGAGACGAGGCGGCCGAGCGCGGCCTTGTGCGCGCGCAGTTCCTCGCCGAGCAGGCGCACCAGCTCGCCGCGCTTCGGCGCCGGGACGCTGCGCCAGGCAAGGAAGGCAGTGTGCGCGGTGTCGATCGCCGCCCGGGCGCCGGCCGCGTCGATCTCGACCAGGCGCGCTAGCTCCTCGCCGGTGATCGGCGAATGGACGGCGAGCGTGCCGCCGGTTCGCGCGGCGGTGACCCCCATTCCGGAAAGCAGGGCCTCGACCTCGGTCGCGAGGGTGTTCTGGATGGCGATGGTCATGGTGTTTCCTCGAATTCCGTGGCTTCCGCGCGGATATCTAGAGCCGGGCATCGGCGAGATGGGCGATCTGCGCCCCCACTTCGTAATAGGCTTCCTTGAGGCGACGCAAGCGCGCCTCCTGTGGCGTCGTGACCGGCAGCGGCAGATCGGCCTCCGCGATCCTGCCGGCGATATGGTCGGCCAACACCCGGCCGAACACGGTTCCCGGCGCAATGCCGCGGCCATTATAGCCCGAGACGGCGATGACATTCTCGGCAAGCCTGTGGAAGCGCGGCAGGCTGTTGTCGGTCATGCCGATCTGCCCGTACCACTCGGCCTCGAAGCCGATATCACCGATCTGCGGATAGATCTTGGCGAGGGCCCGCTTGGCCCAGGCGCGGTGCACCGCAGCCCCGGTGCCGCGCAAGGCGCCGACGCTGCCGAACACCAGCCGGCCGGCGCGGTCGAAGCGGAAAGAGGTCAGGACCTCCTTCGTATCCCACGCGCCCTGGCGCTCGGGCAGGATGGATTGGCGCAGCTCCGCACGGAGCGGCACGGTGGCGAAGTTGAAATAGGGCAGGTGCACCTGCTCCGCCCGGATTTCGGGCCAGGGCATGTTGGTGTAGGCGTCGGTGGCAACGACGATCCACCGCGCTGTGACGCTGCCGCGATCGGTGGTGACGCGCCAGCCGGTCGGGATCCTCTCGGCCTGGCGGACCGGGCTTTGCGTCGCAAGACGCGCGCCGGCATCGATGGCGGCCTGGGCGAGCCCGCGTGCATAGGCGAGCGGCTGGACGGTTCCGGCGCGCAGGTCGAGCAGCGCGCCGGCATAGGCGCGGCTACCCAGCTTCGCCGCCGTTTCGTCGGCATCGAGCAGCCGCACCGCCGCGCCCCTGGCGCTCCATTGCGCCGCGCGCTGCCGGATTTCGGCGAGACCCTTGGCGCCGACCGCGCAGTGCAGCGTGCCGGCCGTCTCCAGTTCGCAGGCGATGGCGTGGCGGCGCACCAGTTCGAAGACGAGCTTCGGCGCGTTGCCGAGCAGGTCGAGAAGCCGGTCGCCATAGATGGGGCCAAGTGCGGCGGGCAGGTCATCCGGCATGACCCACATGCCGGCATTGACCAGGCCCACATTCCGTCCGGAGCCGCCGAAGCCGAATTCGACCCCTTCGAGCAGCACGACGTCGAGGCCGTCGCGCGCTGCGTGCAGTGCCGTCGAAAGACCGGTATAGCCGCCGCCGACCACCACGACGTCGGCCGTCAGGGCGCCGGCAAGCGCTGTCGTTGCGGGAGGCGGAGGGGCCGTCTGCTCCCAAAGGCCGTGCGATCGAGGGTCGTTCTGCATATGCCTGTCCGCCAACTGCCGGAGGTTCGCTGCGATCATGGCTGTGGCGCGGGCCGGCGACAACGGAAATCCCGTCGCGCCTCGCGACTGTCATCGTTCTGTCATGGCTGCCGTCGCAGTGATGCCAAGCGGCGCTCCGCCCCCGAACTTGAATAGCCCCACGACCCATGAGTCACCGAGAGAAACCATTGCCGGCTGACCGGATGGCGCGGCCCGTATCGGGCGTGATCTGGGCATATCGCTTCGATGGCAAAGGTCAAGCGACGCCGGTGGCGCTCGATGCCTGCATCCGGCCGCTCGCCCACGGCGAAGGCTTTCTCTGGGTTCACCTCGACTTTGTCGACAGGCTGGCGCGCGACTGGATCGCCGGCATCGACTGGCTGGGGCCACAGGCGCGACGGCTGCTCCTGAGCCCGGACGATTATCCAGCGCTCGAATATGACGCGTCCTCGGTGTGGGGCCGGTTCTCCGACACGCTGCAGGATCCGGACGAGGACAGCGATCGCACGGTGCCGATGCGCTTCGCCTTCGGTCCGGGCTATCTGGTCTCCGGCCGCCGCCATCCGGTTCGCGCGGCCGCGCTCACGCGGACGAAGATCGACAGCGGTCACCCCGTCGGCGGACCCGTTGCCTTGTTCGAGGTCATGATCGAGCAGGTGCTGCGCGCCATCGCCGAGACGTTGCGCGCCTCGCGGGCGGAGGCGGATTCGATCGAGGATCGGGTTCTGGACGAGCGGTTGCACGACGAATCGCGCCGCCTCGGCCCGCTGCGGCGCACGGCCGTGAAACTGCATCGCCAGCTCTCGGGCCTGCGCAGCATCCTGCGCGAATTCGCCGAGGATGAGCATGTCGACGGTAGCCATGTTGCTTCGCGCGCGGCAGCGGAACGGCTCTTGCGCCGGATCGAGACGCTCGACCAGGAGGTGCAGGAGGTGCAGGACCGCGCGCGCTTCCTGCAGGACGAGATCGCGGCGAAGCTTGCCACGATCAGCAACCGCCATCTCTACCTGCTGTCGGTGATGACGGCGCTTCTGATGCCGCCGACGCTGGTCACCGGATTTTTCGGCATGAATACCGGCGGGCTGCCCTTTCTCGAGGGCGTGCATGGCTGGATCGGCGCGTCGCTGATCGGCGGCCTCGCCTCCGGCTGTACCTTGCTGCTGCTCAGGCGCTTGGGCTTCTTCGAGTAGCTGTCGCCGTCTCCAAAACGCAAACGACCGCCAGACGGGATCCGAAGATCGCGCAAGGCGGTCGCTTGTGTCGGGGCCGGCGCGGGTCGCGCCGGTTCAGCCGGCTAGTCTTCGGCCGGCGTGATCGCCACGCGGCCCTTCAGCCGATCGTCGCGCAACTCGTACCACATGGCGTTCAGGATGCCGAAGGCACAGGCCAGGCTGAGGCCGAGGATCCAGGAGAAATACCACATTGCTTTGTCCTCCACTCAGTAGGCGTTGGGGTTCTTGGCCATGCTGTCTCCTGTCACCTTGCCGCGCATGACCCTGTAGATGAAGGCCGTGTAGAGCAGGACGATCGGCAGGAAGAAGCAGGTCGAGAGCAGCATGATCCAGAGCGTCAGGTGCGAGGACGAGGCGTCCCAGATCGTCAGGCCGGCATTGGGGTTGATCGAGGACGGCAGCAGGAACGGGAAGAGCGAGACGCCTGCCGTCGCGATGATACCGAAGATGCCCAGCCCCGAGGTGATGAAGGTCATGGCCGGCTTGCGGATGGTGAAGCCGATGAGGGCCAGCACCAGGCCTACAAAGCCCGCGATCGGCGCGATCATCATCCAGGGATAGGTCTTGTAGTTGGCCAGCCAGGCGCCGGTTTCGACCATCGCCGTCTTGCCGAGCGGGTTGGACGGGCCGTTGGGGTCGATGGCGCTGGTCAGGACATGACCGCCGATACCATAGGCAACCCAGACGCCGGCCAGGGCGAACAATACGATCGCGGCGAGAGCGGCCCAGCGGCCATAGGTCCGCGCCCGGTCGGCGATCGGGCCCGACGTCTTCCAGGTCAGCAGCGCCGCGCCATGCATGATCAGCATGGAGAGGCTGACGAGGCCGGCCACAAGCGCGAACGGCGTCAGCAGCTGGAAGAAGTTGCCGCGGTAGAAGGTCCGCAGCGTGCCGTCGAGCTCGAAGGGCAGGCCGAGCAGCACGTTGCCGACGGCAACGCCGAGGATCAGGGCCGGGACGGTGCCGCAGAAGCACAGCACCATGTCCCACTTCGAGCGCCAGCCGGTATCGCCGATCTTGCTGCGATACTTGAAGCCGACCGGCCGCAGGATGAGGGCGATCAGGATCACCATCATCGCCAGATAGAGGCCGGAGAACGACACGGCATAGAGCAGGGGGAAGGCGGCGAAGATCGCGCCGCCGCCCAGGATCAGCCAGACCTGGTTGCCTTCCCAGACCGGGCCGACCACGTTGATCACGATACGCCGTTCCTCGTCCGTCTTGGCGACGAAGGGCAGGAGGGCGCCGATGCCGAGATCGAAGCCGTCCATGATTGCGAAGCCGATCAGCAGGATGCCGAGCAGTAGCCACCAGATGAGGCGGAGCGTCTCATAGTCGACAGGCACAATGTTACTCATCGCATACCTCGCGGATCAGAGCTTCGGAGCGGCGGCTGCCGTCACCGGCAGGACACCGGCACCAGCAGGAGCGGACTCGAAGGGGTTGTGGTCCAGCGGTCCCTTCTTGATGGTCTTGACCATCAGCACGACCTCGATGATCGCCAGCACGGTGTAGATCGCCAGGAACAGGGCGAGGCTGATGGCGAGGTCCCAGAGCGTGAGCCCGGATGCCGCGTAGAAGGTCGGCAACACGCCTTCGATCGCCCAGGGCTGACGGCCATATTCAGCCAGCAGCCAGCCGGATTCGATCGCGAGCCAGGGCAGCGGCAGGCTGAAGAGCGCCAGCCACAGGGTCCAGCGCTTCTCGCCGAGCTTGTGACGCGATGCAATCCAGAACGCGGCGCCGAAGAAGGCGATGAAATAGAAGCCGAGACCCACCATCACGCGGAAGCTCCAGAACAGCACCGGCACGTTCGGGATCGTCGAATTCGCCGCCTTGGTGATGTCTTCCGGCGTGGCGTTCTCGATGTCAGTGCGGAACTGCTTGACCAGCAGGCCATAGCCGAGGTTCGGCCACTTGGCGTCGAATACGGCGCGCGCTTCGGCATCGGCCGGATTGGCGCGAACCTTCTGCAGGGCGACATAGGCCTCGATGCCGTCGCGGATCTTGTCATGCGCGGTATCGACCAGGTTCACGATGCCCGGAAGCTCCTTCGTCAGCGAGCGCGTGCCGATGATGCCGAGCAGATAGGGGACGCTGATGGCGAAGCTGTTTTCCTGCTTCTCCATGTTGGGGAAGGCAATGACGTTGATCGCGGCGGGAGCCGGCTCGGTGTGCCACATGGCTTCCATGCCGGCGATCTTCATCTTCTGGTTCTCGGTCGTCACGTAGCCGCTCTCGTCACCGAGCACGACGACGGACAGGGCTGCTGCCAAGCCGAAGCTGGCGGCAACGGCCATCGAGCGCTTGGCGAATTCCTGGTGGCGTCCGCGCAGCAGATACCAGGCGCTGACGGCCATCACGAACATGGCGCCGGTGACATAACCCGCGCTGACCGTGTGGACGAACTTGGCCTGGGCAACCGGATTGAATATCACGGCCATGAAGTCGGTGACTTCCATGCGCATGGTGTCGGGATTGAAGACCGCGCCGACCGGATGCTGCATCCAGCCATTGGCGACCAGAATCCACAGCGCCGAGAAATTGGCGCCAAAGGCGACCAGCCAGGTGACGACCAGGTGGCCGACCTTGGACATGCGGTCCCAGCCAAAGAAGAACAGGCCGATGAACGACGCCTCGAGGAAGAAGGCCATCAGTCCTTCGAGCGCCAGCGGCGCGCCGAAGATGTCGCCGACATAGTGACTGTAGTACGACCAGTTCATGCCGAACTGGAATTCCATCACGACGCCGGTCGCAACGCCCATGGCGAAGTTGATGCCGAAACAGGTACCCCAGAATAGGGTCATGCGCCGCCAGATTTCGCGGCCCGTCATAACATAGACGCTCTCCATGATCGCCATCAGGAAAGAGAGCCCGAGCGTCAAGGGAACGAAAAGAAAGTGATACATCGCCGTGGCCGCGAACTGCAGCCTCGACAGGGTTACAATATCGATATCAATCATGGCCTATACCTTTTGAGTCGCCAGGATTTAAAACTACGCAGCCATAAGGCCTCCGACATTGAGCGAAATCAATGCAGCGTGCTGTCACGTGCGGTCGATTGGCACAGGCTGGGCCAATTAGACCATCAATCCTGTAAGAATGGATGCATGAACACCGTCGAATCTGCCGCGAACGCTGCGGGGCCCGTGCGTCCGCCCGTCAATGAAACCAAGTGGCTGCGGGCGCGCGGACGCGTCGGCCGTCGCGCCACGGGAATCGCGATCATCGTGCCGCTCGTCGGCGCCTGCCTGACGGTGGCGCAGGCCTATCTCCTGGCGACGATCCTGCATCGCGCCATCGTCGACCAACTGGCGAGCGCCTCCCAGGCGGCCGCCATTCTTGGACTGGTCGGACTCGTGGTCGCGCGCGCCGCGCTGGCATGGGTCGGCGAGGCGGCCGGAATTCGGGCCGCCGAGGATATCAAGCAGGCGATCCGCCGCGACCTGTTCGCGACGCTGATGCGGCGCGGGCCGGACTGGATGCGCCAGCGTTCTTCCGGCGAACTGGCAAGCCAGATCCTCGACCAGGTCGAGGCGCTCGACGGCTATTTTTCCCGCTTCGTGCCGGCGATGATCGCCGCCGCCGTGGTGCCCATCGCCTTCGCGGTCGGCCTGATGCCGGTCGATCTCGTCGTCGGTCTCGTTCTGCTCGTCACCGCGCCGCTCATTCCGCTGTTCATGGCGCTGGCCGGCTGGGGCGCGGAAGCGGCGAGCCGTCAGCACCTGACCGCTCTGTCGCGCCTGTCCGGCATGTTTGCCGACCGGCTGCGCGGCCTGCTGGTGCTGAAGCTGTTCGGACGGGCCGAGGACGAGATCGTCCGGGTCCGCAGCGCCAGCGACGAGTTTGCGTCGCGCACCCTGGCCGTGCTGCGGATCGCCTTCCTGTCCTCCGCGGTGCTTGAGTTTTTCGCCGCCCTCGGGGTTGCCGGCGTCGCGCTCTATGTCGGCCTGACCTATATCGGCCTGCTCGATTTGCGCGGGGCGGAACTCGGCCTGCAGGCGGGACTGTTCTGCCTGCTGATGGCGCCGGAGGTCTATTTGCCGCTGCGCACGCTGGCGGCCAATTATCACGACCGTGCCTCCGCCAAGGCAGCGGTGACGAGCCTCGCGGCGACCTTCGAGAACCTGCCTGCCGTAGACGAGTCGATCGCGACGCCGGGCATCGCCTGGGCGCCGGACAGCGCGATCGGCGTCACGGCCCGCCACCTGACCGTGGAGACGCAGGATCGCGGCGCCATCCTGGCCGATGCGACGCTCGACATCGCGCCCGGCGAAACCGTCGCGCTGCTCGGCCCGAGCGGCATCGGCAAGTCGACGCTGATCGAGGTGCTGGCCCGGCTCCGCGGTCACCAGGGCCTCGTCGAACTCGGCGGTGTTCCGCTCGAGGATATCGGCGAAGCGGCGCTTCGCCGGCATGTGGCAGCGCTTGGCCAGCGGCCGCGCCTGTTCCACGGCACGATCGCCAGCAACATCCGGCTCGGCCGCGCCGATGCGACCGACGCCGATGTGCGCGCGGCGGCAGAGCAAGCCTGCGTGCTGGACTTCGCCGCTCGCCTGCCCGAAGGCCTGGAGACGCCGGTCGGGGAGCGGGGCAGGGGGCTGTCGGGCGGCGAGGCGCAGCGTGTGGCGCTCGCCCGCATCTTCCTGCGCGATCCCGCGCTGGTGCTGCTCGATGAACCCACCGCCCATCTCGATGTCGAGACGGAGGCCCGAATCCTGCGTGCCGTGCTCGAATTCGCCGCCGGCCGCACCCTGCTGATCGCGACCCACTCGATGGCGGTGGCGGAGCGGATGGACCGTATCTGCGAAATCGACGATCGCCGGCGCATTGTCGCAAGGAACGCCCGGCCGGCTGCCTCCATCCTGCAGGGAGTGGCCTGATGCGGCTTCTTTTCAGCCTCTACGCCACCCGGGCCGGCGGTCTGCTGCTGGCGCTGTTGCTCTCCTGCATGACGCTGGCGGCCGGCGTCGCCCTTTTCGGCGTCTCCGGCTGGTTCCTGACCGGCGCGGCGCTGGCGACCTCGGCCATGACCTTCAACCTGTTCGGGCCCTCGGCGATGGTTCGGGGCTTCTCGTTCCTGCGCATCGTCTCGCGCTATGGGGAACGCCTCGCCGGGCATGCCACCACCTTCAAGATCCTGTCGGATATCCGGGTGCGGGTTTTCTCCAGGCTGATCCCGCTGGTGCCGCTGAAGGCGGCGGCGCACCGGACGGGCGATTTCGTCGCGCGGCTCACCGCCGACGTCGAGACGCTCGACATGATGTTCCTGCAAGTGGTCGCCCCGGTGGCCACCGCCATCCTCGGCGCGCTCGGCCTTGGCCTGTTCCTGTGGCTGGTGCTGCCGGAGGCGCTGCCCGTCGCCCTGGTCGGTTTCGGACTGACGACGCTGTTCGTTCCCCTGATGATCGGGCTCGCGGGTCGCCACACCGGAGCCGCGACGGTGCGCACGGCGGCGGATCTGCGCGTCGCCGTGCTGGATGGCATCGACGGCCACGCCGATCTCGTGACACTTGGCGCCGTCGACGGCGCCCGTCGCACGGTCGACGACGCGGCGGCCGCCTTGCGCAGGACGCGGCTTCGTCAGTCCTGGCGGATCGCCTTCGGCCCGGCCTTCGTCGTTCTCGGCACCGGCGTGACCGCGATCGCCACCCTCTTCGTCGGCCTGCCGGTTCTCGAACAGGGCCGCGTCACCGGCCCGGTGCTCGTCGGCGCGCTGCTCGCCGTGATGGCCGTGTTCGAGGTCGCCGGGCCGATCCTGCGCGGGGCAGGGCGACTGGGAGCCGCGAGCGCGGCCGCGGGCCGCGTGCAGTCGCTGGTCGACATGCAGCCGGGCATCGTCGATCCCGCAAATCCGGTCGCCATCCCCCCGACCGGCGATATCACGTTCGAGAAGGTCGGCTTCACCTATGGCCGCGACCAGTCGATCCTGGCCGGCCTCAATCTGACCCTCCATCCCGGCGAGCGCATTGCCATCCTCGGCGAAAGCGGCTCCGGCAAGTCGACCTTGCTCGGCCTGCTGCTGCGGCTGATGGACGTTGATTCCGGCCGCATCCAGATCGGAGGCATCGATATCCGCCGGCTCGCCCAGACTGATCTGCATGGCCATGTCGCGCTTCTGTCGCAGGACGCGCCGGTCTTCATCGGCACGATCCGGGACAATCTGAGGATTGCCGATCCAGCCGCCGATGACGCGATGCTCCACATCGTCCTTGAAAAGGCGCGGCTCGATGACTTCGTCCGCGCCCTTCCGCAAGGGCTCGATACCTGGCTCGGCGAATCCGGCGAGACGCTGTCGGCCGGGCAGGCGCGCCGTCTCTGCCTGGCCCGTACCTTGCTGTCACCGGCTCCCGTGCTGCTTCTCGATGAGCCCACGGCCGGGCTCGACCGGCCGACCGAGGCGGAGTTCCTGGCGGATCTTCTGGCCGTTACCACGGGACGCACGCTGATCCTCGCGACCCACGCTGCGATCCCCCCCGGCGCGGTGGATCGGATCTATCGACTGGAGGGCGGCGTGCTGACGCCGGTGGGATGAGCGAAGGACGGTGCCCAGAAGGCCCGATCGCTACCGCCGGTGCGAGGCGATGATGCCGGCGGCCAGTGCGGCGAGGGTGCTGGTCGGCTTGCCGCCTTCGGCATTCTGCCAGGCGACGCGCGATCCCTCGATCAGCAGGAATAACTGGTCCGCCAGCAGTTCGGGCTCGGCCAACCCTGAGGCGCGGCAGATGCGGATCAGATTGTCCCGGTGCTGGCGTGTATGCGCCTCCAGCACCTGACGGCCGGGATGAGCCGGATCGGTGATCTGGATCGCGGCGCTGGCCAGCGCGCAGCCGCTCTCATTGCCGTGCTCGGCGTGATTGGCGATGCGCTGCAGCCAGGCGTCGATTTGCGCCAGCGGCTCGCCCGGATGCTCGTTTTCGATCTCGCACCAGATGGCAGAGCCCTCTGCCGCCAGTCCGCGCAGATATTCGGCGACCAGCAGGTCCTTCGATTCGAAATGCCGATAGAGCGTCATCTTATTGGTGCCGGCTGCCTCGGCGACCGCCTCCACGCCAACGCCATGCACCCCGTGGCGCGCGAACAGCTGGCGCGCGGCGATCAGGATACGCTCGCGCGGCGGCAGCGCCCGTACGGCGGGGCTGCTGTGAACAGACTGTTCAGCGATCTTCACTTCCATCTCGTTGACTCGATGTTACCTAGGAGTAACATTTAATAATGTTACTCTACGGTATCGACGCAGTTCCCCCCGGATTTGGGCCGGTTTCCGTAACATAGTGAAGGGAAGACCGATGACCAACATCCTTTTCGTTACCTCGAGCCCCCGTGGCGGCGCTTCGCATTCCAGCAAGGTCGCCGAGCGCGTTCTCGCCGATCTGGTCGCGCATAACCCGAGCGCCACGGTTGTTCGCCGCGACCTCGCCGCCGATCCGCTGCCGCATGTCGACGAGGCCTATCTCGGCGCACTGTTCACGCCCGCCGAGGCCCGCACGGAAACCCAGGCGGCGGCCGTCGCCCTCTCCGACACGCTGATCGACGAACTCTTCGCCGCGGACATCATCGTGATCGCCTCGGCGATGATCAATTTCACCATCACCTCGACGCTGAAGACCTGGCTCGACTATATCGCGCGTGCCGGCCGGACCTTCGCCTATGTCGACAACGCACCGGTTGGCCTCGTCACCGGCAAGCGCGTCGTGCTGGTCGAGTCGAAGGGCGGCATCTATTCGGAAGGTCCGATGAAGCCGGCCGATTTCCAGTTGCCCTATCTGCGCTTCATCCTGGCCTTCGTCGGCCTCAAGGATGTTGAGGAGATCACGGTCGAGGGCGTGGCCTTCGGCGCGGAGCAGGCTGCCAGCGCGGTCGCCGCCGCCGAGATCAAGGCTTCGGAAACGGCGCGCGCCATCGCCGCCTGAGGCCGTTATCGGGCCTCGAAGTGAAACGGCCGGATCTTGCGATCCGGCCGTTTGCGTTACGGGGTGTTGGTCTTGATCTCGATCTGCAGGAGATCGGGGAGCTTTTGCGGTGCGCTGTCCGCCGTTTCGATCAGCGTCATCACCGGCACCGGCGTCGTCGGCTCGGCGGTGATGGTCATCGTGCCTGGCGCCTTGATGAAAGCCTGCAGCGCCGGCGCCAGCTTGGCCTGGAAGCCAGGGTTCTTCAGCACCATCAGGAACAGCGGCAACGCGCCGGCGATCTGTTGGCGGAACTTGTCCGGATCGACATTCATCTTCTTCGCCTGCATGCCGACGGCGCGCTCGACGATCGACTTGTCCTCGATCGACAGCTTGCCACGCGTGAACAGCAGGGAAGCCATGGCTCCCTCCAGCGTCTTCGGATTCTCGATCGCCTGGCGCGTCAGCCCGGTCAGCGTGGCGTCGACGTTCATCGTCGCCAGGTCCTGGATGGCGAGCTTGAAGCCGTCGAGGATGACGCTCTCATCCGCTTCGCGCCAGGAGAGGCGGAAGCCGTAATCGGCAACCAGCCGGTCATAGCCGAGGCCCTTGATCATCTCGCGGGCGCGGCGGTCGTCGATCTGCGACAGGTCGAGATCGAGCCCGCGGACGTCGCTGGTGATGCTGGTCGGCACCGGGCCGATATAGGCGCCGAGATCGATGCGCGCGCGGTCGAGCGCGCCGAGCTTCTTGCCGCCCTGCGTGACGTCGACGCCCACGGCTTCGGCGAATCCCATGGTCGGCATCACTGGCGTGGGGTCGAATTCGCCGCCGCCCAGGCTGGTGAAGATCGACGAGACCAGCAGATCGGGCGGCGGGAACTTGAAGCCCCCGACCGCGAGCCGCTCGGCGCCAAGCGAACCCTTGTCCTGGATGGCGACATCCAGATCGCGCACGCCGATTTCGCCGATGCCGTCGCTCGAGAAATCATTGATGTGGAAATCGCCGAGATGGAAGCGCTCGACCTCGGGCGCGGTCACATCCAGATCGGTGAAGCGCACCGTGCCGACGCCGGCGAAGCTGAACAGCCCGGCGAGATGCTCGCGGACCATCTGCGCCAGTTCTTCTTCCGGCCGGTCGGCGGTCGCCAGCATGGTGTCCAGGAAGCTGGTGAAGCTCTTCGGGGGCTGGCGGAGGCGAAGATTCTCCATCTCGAACGAGCCCATGCGGATCGACGCGCCGGGCATCTCGATCGAGAAGTTGCGATAGATTTCGAGGCCGAGCGCGGTGCGCCACTTGCCGTCGCCGACACCGCCGACATAGCGCTCGGGATCGAACACGGCCGAGATCGCGTCGAGGTCGTATTTGCGCGCTTCGATCTTGTCGATCGTGAATTTCAGCAGGCCGTCGGGCGAAGGCATTTCCTGCGAGACGGGGCCGATCGTCACCTGGTCGATGACGCCGTTCGCCATCCCCTTCAGCTCGTAGGAGCCGAAGCTGGCGGCGGACGTCTGGCCCTCGCTGGTCTCGGTCGCCTCGATTCGGCCGACACGCACGCTGTCGACGGAAGCCTTGGCAATGATGCCCCAGCCCTTGGCGAGCGAGGTAAAGATGCGGTTCTGGTCGAAGACGTAATTGACGAAGCTCGGGACCGCGAGATTGTCGACGCGGATGTCGGTGAGCTTCGAGCTGCCGAGGTCGCCCACCACCAGCTTGCCGCTGTCGGCGGTGATCTCGCTCGCCTTGAAGCCGCCATCGGCAGTCTCGGCGTAATTGGTGATGGCGATGTTGCCGAAGCTGATTTCCAGCTTGGTCGCCAGCGTCTCGCTGCGGATGGTCAGGTTGCGCAGCGTCGCGGTGCGCTGGCCCTCGTCATAGGAAAGCTCGGAAAAGCCGGCGACCCAGTTTGGCGAGGCGTCGAGCGTCGAGATCCAGTGGCGGATCGCCGTCTCGATCGGCTCCTCGGCAAGCGCCGGCAACGAGGCCGTCATGGCCACGGCGCTGACACCGGCGGCGAGAAGACGGACACGTAGCGACGAACGGCTCATAGGGTGCTCCATTGGCATCGGGTCGATCCGGCTCGGCGAGTGATCGACCATTAAAGTCTGTTTTCCCGATCCGGGACAAGAAAAACCGGGCGGTTTGCGCCGCCCGGGATCCATTTGGCGCGCCGGGGCGCGCAGCTTTCGCAGGCGCTTACTGGTTGGCCTGGATGTCGACGGCCAGAACGTCCGGCAGCGTCTGCGGCGCGGTCGAAGCGGCGCCGAAGATCTGCATGATCGGAACCGGATTGCCAGGCTCGGCGGTGATGGTCAGCGACTGCGGGTCCTTGAGGAAGGCGGTCGCCGCCATGGCGATGCGATCCTGGAATCCCTGGTTGCCAACGACCGAAAGCAGCAGCGGCAGCGCGCCGCTGATCTGGTCGACGAACTGCTCCGGGGTAGCGCCCATCTGCTTCGCCTGCATCGCGATCACGCGGCCGACAATGCCGGCATTGTCGAAGCGGATCTTGGCGTTGTCGACGGTGGCGGTGGCGGCGAGTTCCGAGAGCTTGTCCGGATCCTGCAGCTTGTCGCGCGGCAGGCCGCCGAACGTGCCGGTGATCACCAGCTTGCCGACATCCCTGCCGTCGAGGCTGATGGAGCGGAAGGTAAAGCTCTGCTTGGAATTGTCATAGGCGCCGTCGATGCCGACGTCGAAGTTGAGCTTGTCGTAGCCCAGCTGTTCGACCCAATCCTTGGTCTGCTCGTCCGACTTCAGGACTTCGCCGGGAATGGTGACACCGCTGACGCGGAGCTGGCCGTCATTCGGCGCGCCCTCGATCACGTCGCCGAGCGAGACGTTGATACCATCGACGGTGATCGGCGCGGGGGTCTCGGTGGAAACGACGCTGATGGTCGATACTTCCATGTTCGAGAACGGCGTGATCTTGGCCTTCGAGTTGATCTCGGTCGGCGCGGGAACGATGGCGTCCTTGAACAGGCCCTTGTCCCAGCTGATGGTCGTCTGCTCGTCGACGATCTTGCCGGCGTCGAACGAGATGCTGGCTGCCGTGAAGCCGCCGCTGGTGCGCTCGATCGGGCTTTCGATGACAATGGCCGGAATGGTCACGTCGCCGCCCTGCTTGGCGGTCATCTTCACATTGCTGAGGGTGACGTTGTCGCCATCGGCCTTGGCCGAATCGAACGTGACCTTGGCCTCGCCGCGGGCCTGGGCGGCGGCGACGAAGGCGTCTGCGATCTTCTGGGCGTCGGGTGCTGCGAAGGCCGCCGTCGACAGCATCAGCGCGGATGCGAGCGTAAGGCCGCGCACCGCGAAGCCGGAAACTGTCAGGTTCATTATGTCCTCCAAGGAACGAATCGAGAGGGCTCGGCGACAGGCCGAAGCAAGGTCCGACGGGCATTCTGGCCGCACTTCATGGCGAGAGCAAGAACGGCGGCCCAGCGTGTGATGAACGTCACCCGTGTCGAAACGGGGGATTGCACCCGCCCGAATCCGCTGAACGCTTTCCGGCATCCCGGTGCCGCCCGGTTGGCCGCAGCAACCGCCACCCGGAGCGCCATCGGAACCCCCCGCGCTGTCAGCCGCGGCTGCGCGAGCAAGCATTGATGTCAGAGGTGCCGCCCGGGCCGCAGGCATTGACCGGCTCCATGGCCTTGAGGGCCGGGGAGTTCGGATCGGTCGTGCAGCCCTGAAGGCAGGCACTTCCCGAAAGGACAGCGAAAGCCAGGAGGAGAGAGCGCATGAGCTTGCTTCACCTGTGCGGTTCGAGCGGCAACGTTGAGCCTCGTTGCCGCTTCAACGGTGATGGGGCTCCGGCGATCCTCTTCTCCATATAGGCGGGCAGACCGTCGCGACCAGCCTGTGGGCAAAGCCCAAGCCATATCCGCAGTCCGTGGCCGGCGACCCCAGGTCGAGCCAGGCAGGCGGGGTATCCGACTGCCTGGCAGAAGGGACCGATCAGCGGCGGTTGCTTGAGCAGTCGTTCTCGTTGCTGGATCCGCCGGGACCGCAGGCATTGACCGGGTCGTCCATCGCCTTGATGGCGGGGGCGTTGGGATTGCTGGTGCAACCCGACAGGCTGGCCAGGCCGGCGCTGATGGCAAGAACGGCAAGCAGGGTGCGCATGGGAACTCATCCTCTGGTTGGCCCTTCGCTTCGATGCGCCGGGCTATCCGGCGGCACAGCGTCTTTCTCATGGGCAACCGGAGGTTCGCGCAACGTAATCTCGCGCGCAAGCGGCATCCTCACATGACGATCAGGCCGATGCCCTTCAACAATTCCGTCGCCTGCGCCTTGGAGATGACTGCTTTGCGGAAAAGGCCGGCATCGGCCAGCGAGATGGCGCCGAGATCGCAGCCGCGCAGGTCCGCGCCCTCGAATTTCGCGGCCCTGAGGCTGGCTGAGCGCAGCGACGAATCGAGAAAAACGGCATCGCGGAAATCGGCGCCGGCGAGATCGGCATCGGCGAAGTCGACGCCGTCGATCCGCTCCTTGCGAAGAGAGAGGTTGCGCAGCATCGCGCCGTTCAGGCGGGTGCGGCGGAAGGCGATGCCGATCGCTGCCGCGCCCTGGAAGTCGCCGCCTGTCAGCTTGCAATCCTCGAAGCGAGCATTGGTCAATCGCGCGCGGACGAATTCGGCGTTGCTCATATTGCAGTTGCCGAAGTGCGTGTCCGCGAGCTCGGCGCCGGAAAGAACCGCCTTCAGCGCGCGCACCTCGTTCCACCGCGATCCGGTCGCCTCGACGCCGCGAAGATCGCTGCCCGAGACATCGCAGCGCTCGAAGCTCGCCTCGGCGAGTTGGAGGCCCTTCATGTCGCAATCGATGAACTGGCAATCGGCGAAGCGGGCCCTGGCAAAGTCGGTCTCGCCATCGAACAGGGTCGTCAGCCGAATCTTCTCGGCTACGAGGTTTTCGACGATGCGGGTCGGGGCGGGAGCGGGCGGTCGGGTCATGAATCAGCCTTGGATGCTTTTCCGGCACCGTAACCCCAAGCCCATGCCGCGCCCAATACCCACCGGTCCCGCCCGTCGTCCCGATGCCAGGCGGTCGGACGGGCCCCCAAGCCCTTGTCGAGGCAGGCCCGATGCAGTGTCATGCCGCGATCGCGGTGATTCCTTGGCACGTTTGGACATCCGCTGACGCAGGATGGCAGGGACGGCCGCCGTATGATCCTCCAAGCGACGAGACCCTCGCCCCCCGGCGCACCACGGGGATCTCGACGCACCGTTGCCATCCGCGCCGGTCTCGTTCTGGGGTGGCTGGAGGCGGGGCTTGGCGCGCTCTGCGCCGGGATTCTCGCCCTGCTTCTGGCCGTGGTCCTGCTTTCGGTCGGGCTGCGCTATGGGCTGGGCAGTGCCTTTCTCGGCTCCGACGAACTGGCGATATGGCTGCATGTCGCCCTGATCGCCATCGGTGCGCCGCTCTCGATCCATGGCGCGCTGGCGATGCGCCTCGACGTCTTCACCCGCCTCCTCCCGGCGGCCGGACAACGGGCCGCGCTGGTGCTTGCCGACAGCCTCGTCATCGTCGGCGGCCTGGTGCTGGTTTTCGGTGGTGGCGAAATCATCGCCATGCTCGGCGGTGTCTCGCCGACGCTCGGCCTGCCGGAATGGGTGCGCTTCGCCTTTCTGGGCCTTGGCGGGGCGCTGACGCTGCTGGTCGTGATCCTGAAACACCTGTCCGAGGGCAGGGCCTGGCTGCTGCTGGCCGTCCTTGTGATCGGAGCGGCGCTCTATATCGGCGGCAGCAGCCTATCCCTGTCGGCCGACCTGCCAGCCAGCCTGGCGCTCGGGCTGATCGCGCTGGTTGGCCTCGTGGTTGCGGCGCCGCTGCCATTTGCGTTTCTCGCCGCCGCTTTTCTCGCCATCCCCTTCGGCAGCAGCATGCCGGAACCGGCCATGGTCGCTTCCGTCGTTTCCGGCATGTCGAAATTCCTGCTGCTGGCGATCCCCTTCTTCCTGCTCGCGGGCGGCTTGCTGACCGCCTCCGGTGTCGCCGGCCAGCTTGTGCGCTTTGCCGCCGCGCTGGTCGGCCACAAGCGGGCAGGGCTGGCGCAGACGACACTCCTGACGAGCGTGCTGTTCTCCGGCGCCTCGGGTTCCTCGGTCGCCAATGCCGCGTTCGGGGCCAGCACGTTTCAGCCGGAGCTGGTCAAGCGCGGCTATCCGCCGGCCCAGGCGGGCGCGATCATCGCCGCCACCTCGGTGCTCGATAATGTCATCCCGCCCTCGATCGCCTTCCTGATCCTCGCGGCGGCGACCAATCTTTCGGTCGGCAGCCTGCTGGTCGGCGGCTTCGTCGCCGGCGCGGTGATGGCCGCGGCGCTGGCGCTGGCCATCCATTTCACGGTCCGGGTCCGCAGTTCCGAGACCCGCGCCACGCCCGCCGAGCGCCGCAACGCCGCCATCGCTGCGATCCCGGCCTTCGGCCTCGGCGTCATCGTCGTCGCCGGCATCCGGCTTGGCGTCGTCACCACGACCGAGGCCGCCGCGCTCGCCGCGCTCTACACGCTGCTCATCGGACTGTTCGGACGGCTGGGCGCCAAAAGCCTCTATGCCGCGTTCCGGCAGGCGGGCGTAGAAGCCTCGGCGATCGGACTGTTGATCGGCACGGCGGCGCCGTTCGCCTTCCTCCTCGCCGTCGATGACATTTCAGGCCTGGTGGCCAGCCTTGCCGATCGTTTTGGCGGCAGCCCGGTCGCCGTCCTGCTGCTCGGCAATCTCATCCTGCTCGTCGTCGGGCTGGTGCTCGATATCGGCGCGGCGATCCTGCTGTTCGGGCCGCTCTTGTTGCCGCTGGCGGTCGCCGCCGGCATCGATCCGATCCACTTCGGCGTTATCCTGGTGGTCAATCTGATGATCGGCGGCCTGACGCCGCCCGTCGGCATGCTGGTCTATGTCGTCAGCGGCGTCACGAAACTGCCGGCGGGAGCGCTGTTCCGCGCCATCCTGCCTTATCTGTTCGCCCTCGTGGCCGCGCTCGCGCTGCTTTGCGCGGGCGCGATCCTCGCCATTCCATCCGTCCGCTAGAGAGCTTCCCCCCATGCCCCGGTTCACCCGCCGCCAGTTCCTCCGCTCCGCCCCGACACTGGGCCTCGCCGCGCTCGCAACCCCGGCTCTGGTAGGCCGGGCCGCCGCCGCGACGTCGCTGACGATTGCCTCGCTGCTGGGACCGGACAAGCCCGAGACCAGGATCTGGGAGCGGATCCGAGACAGGGTCGAGGCGGAACTGCCGGGCGCATTCCGCTTCAACATCGTCGCCAATGCGGCGCTGGGCGGCGAGAAGGAAGTGGCCGAGGGCCTGCGCCTCGGCTCGATCCAGGCCAGCCTCTCCACCATCTCGACCCTGTCGGGCTGGGTGCCGGAGACGCAGATCCTCGATCTGCCCTTCCTGTTTCGCGATCGCGATCATCTCCGAAAGGTCGTACAGGGCGATCTCGGCGCCGAACTGAAACAGAAGCTCGGCGCGGAGAATTTCGTGGTCGCAGACTACATCAACTATGGCGCCCGCCATCTGCTGGCCAAGGAAGCAATCACCCGGCCGGAACAGCTGAGGGGCAAGCGCATCCGCGTCATCCAGAGCCCGCTGCACACGGAACTCTGGGCGTCCTTCGGCGCCAACCCGACGGCGATCCCGATCCCCGAGACCTACAACGCGCTGTCGACCGGCGTCGTCGACGCCATGGACCTGACGAAATCCGCCTATGCCGGCTTCAAGCTCTACGAGGTGGTGCCGTATCTGACCGAGACCGGCCATATCTGGGCCTCCGGCGTGGTCGTCTTCGCAGCGCCGTTCTGGAAGCGTCTGGACGAGCGGCAAAGGGCCGTCTTCCAGGCGGCTGCCAGCGACGGCGCCCGTTATTTCGACGAGCTCATCATCGCCGACGAAGCGGCCTCGATGCAGCTCGCGGCCCAGAATGGCGGCCAGATCGTCCAGCCGGAAGACCGCCCGGCCTGGGAGAAGGGCGCGCGCACCGTCTGGCAGAGCTTTGCCGGCAAGGTCGGCGGCATGGACAAGATCGAGGCGATCCGCGCAGTCGGGTGAGGGGCGCTCTTGCGGACGGATGGTCGATAGCAGAATGGGATCAAGGCTTTGTCCGGGCTTCTCGATTCAATTCGAGAGGCCGGCTTCCTTCACCCTCATGCAGCGAGAGGGAACGCGCCGTCGCGCTTTGAGGCGGCTCCATGCCTAGAGACGGGCGGGCAGCCAGAGCCGTTCGTCGAAGCGGAACGGGCGCTGGTTCGCAATCGAAAGCGCCGCCCCGGCCGGATGGGCCGGGTTCACCAGCAGGTTGAAGCTCTCCGGCACGATGAAGGACGGCACGCGCAGCACCGGCGTGCGCGCTTCGGCGAGCCACGCATCGCCAAGGGCCTGCGGCGCCTCCGGCAGGGTGTCGAGCGTCTCGACGGCGAGGCCGTCGAGGGCGATGCCTGTCAAAACATAGTCGTCCGGCAGCAGATCGGGCGTCAGGTCGAGATGGACGCGGACCTCGAGCACGGCCAGCGCCGCGGCTTCGGCCGCGTAGATCATCGCCCGGCCGGGCGAATTCCAGCGCCCCCCATAGAGCCGCGCCCCGGTGCCGGAAAGATCGGCGAAGGGCGCGCGGGAGATGCGCCAGGCGATCAAGCGAGGCGCACCGGGAGGAGAGCGGCGACGGCCGACGCGCGGCAGGCTGCAACCTGTCCGCCCCCGTGGCGGCGCAACCTACGGCCCCCGGGGCTGCGTGCGTCCATCAGGCGGCGATGCCGTGGCTGATCCGGCCGAGCAGGGTTTCGACCTGCAGCGCGCCTTCCGACGTGTCGAGCAGCGACAGGGGCGTCTCGTCGCCCAGCGCGGTCGTCGGCCGGCGCAGCCAGGTCGCGGCCTTCTGCTGGCTGCCAAACGTATCCTCGGCCGCGGCGATCACGCGCGCGGCGCGCATCAGCCGGTCGGACTGGTCGGCCGTGAGTGTGCCGATCTTACGACGGTGCGACAGCGTTTTTCGCGGCAGCACGACGAGGTCGAGCTCGGCCAGCGTCATCCGGCCGCTATCGAGCACATGCTCGACCGCCCGCACCGGCAATCCTTGTCGCACGGCGGCGATCAGATCCCGCCCGCTCCGGATCGAAAGCCCGAGCGCGGTTTCCCCGCCGACAATATCGAGTGCTTGCGTATGAGCCATGAGCGCCTCCTGGCGATATGCCAAGAAGATAGGTGCATATGGCCGGGGCGGCAAGGGTGTAGCTTGTGGCGAGGTCACCGAACCACCATTCCAGCATCCCCGAGGACTAGTCGTCAGCACGGATCACTTGAGCGGCTGACCTCGTCGCAATAAGATCGATCTGCGCTTTCACAATTCGATCTATTCTGCTTCCGTCATCGTAAACTGCCGGAGCAACACAATGGACTCGCCCGTCATTTTTATATCGATCAGCTTTCCCTTTGGCCCCGCCGGTGTGTGGCTTATAAACGGCGATCGACAAACCTCCCTGTTCCTTTACTAAGCGAAAGCAGGGAATGTCCGTTGCGCCATCCCCGATAAAGATCATGTTCTCGAAGGGGACAGGTCTATCTTGCTTGGCGACAAACCGGTTTACTTCTGAGTTATCACTCAGATCATGGGAGTCTTTGTTTATCCTAAATAGATATTGCGTTTTTGTAGTATAATTTATGGCCAAGGCGGGCCAATCGGCGACCCCGTTTTGATTAAATATAAACTTGGATGCATAGACTTGTGCAAACTTTGCTACAATTGGCGTGCCTGCAAATATCTCTGCATTTCCGGAAGAAATCAAAAAGTGATCAACGCGGATTTCTCTCGCTCGCGCGTATTCGGTAATTCTATCGAACCAGTCTATAACTCCATCGAAAAGCTTGATCTGCTCTCCATGGGTCTTGAAGTTCTCACGGCGCACCGGGACATCCGCTGAAGCCGCTTTTTTCAACATCAAGTTCATATAAACGAGCACTTCGTCGGCTTGATGCTCTCGCGTGAGGCGCTTGACCTCCGACCAGAATGCAGCCGGCTTCATGCCAATGTCTGGAAGGAACTGGTGTTCTTGCATATTGCCGGGAGCGAGCGTTCCATCGAAATCGTATGCAATTGCCATGCGTACATATTTCTTGGCCATATGGGGTGCGGTTCCAAGCTTCTATAATTGTGACCTAGCCATATAAGAAGGGCCGGCATTTCTGCCGGCCCGATATCTCCAAAAGGGTGTGCTACGAGCAGCCGCTCGTATTTCCGCACGTATCGCACTTCAAACACGTGCCGTTGCGCACCATGGTGAAGTTGCCGCATTCGGTGCAGCTTTCGCCCTCATAGCCCTTCATTCGCGCGATCGCGACCTGTTCGGCCGCCTTCGGCTTGGGCTGGCTGGCGGGCGAGGCCGCGACCGGCTCGACCGTGCCGACGGCAAGCTCCGTCTCGGGGGCGACGTCGCGCTTGAAGGCCGTGGCGGCGGCGCCGCCAATGCCCGTCGTGCGCAGCGCCGTTACCGTCGAGCCGGTGACGGCGGGAGCGGTGGCCGCGCCCTTCGATTCACCGGCGCGGTCGACCAGCTTGAAACGCTCGGTCTTGCCGCGGACGAGGCCATGGCTGACCTGCGGCGGCTTGGAGGTCGGCAGGTCGCCGCCGCCCAGCGTCGTCGCATTGTTGTCCTCGGGGACGACATGGGCGAGGTCGTTGCGGCCGAGATAGGAAACGGCCAGCTCGCGGAACACGTAGTCGAGGATCGACGTGGCGTTCTTGATCGCCTCGTTGCCGGTGACCAGGCCCGCCGGCTCGAAGCGGGTGAACACGAAGGCCTCGACATATTCCTCGAGCGGCACGCCATATTGCAGGCCGAGCGAGATGGCGATGGCGAAGTTGTTCATCATCGCACGGAAGGCTGCGCCTTCCTTGTGCATGTCGATGAAGATCTCGCCGAGGCGGCCGTCGCGATATTCGCCGGTGTGGATATAGACCTTGTGGCCGCCGACATTCGCCTTCTGGGTATAGCCCGTGCGGCGGTCCGGCATCTTCTCCCGCTTGCGGACTTCGCGCTCGATGATCCGCTCGACGATGCGCTCGGCGATCTGCTCGGCGCGCGCCGCTGGCGTCTTGGCCATCAGCGCCTCGACGGCGTCGTCCGCATCCTCGTCGTCATCGGCGAGGATCTGCGAATTCAGCGGCTGCGACAGCTTCGAGCCGTCGCGATAGAGCGCGTTGGCCTTCAGCGCCAGGCGCCAGGACAGCATGTAGGCGTTCTTGCAATCCTCGACGGTGGCGTCGTTCGGCATGTTGATGGTCTTGGAGATCGCGCCCGAGATGAAGGGCTGCGCCGCCGCCATCATGCGGATGTGGCTCTCGACCGAGAGATAGCGCTTGCCGAGCTTGCCGCAGGGATTGGCGCAATCGAACACGGCGTAGTGCTCGAGCTTCAGATGCGGGGCGCCTTCCAGCGTCATCGCACCGCAGACATGCACGTTGGCGGCTTCGATTTCCTTCTTCGAGAAGCCGAGGGCCGGCAGGATCTCGAAGGCGGGGTCGTTCAGCTGCGCCTCGGTGAAGCCGAGCGTCTTGAGGAAGTCCTCGCCCAGCGCCCACTTGTTGAAGACGAACTTGATGTCGAAGGCCGAGGCGAGGCCGCCTTCCAGCTTCTCCAGCACCTCGTCGGTAAAGCCCTTGGCCTTCAGCGTGGTGTGGTTGACGCCGGGCGACTGGCGCAGCGAAGCATGGCCGACCGCATAGGCCTCGATCTCGGCGATCTGGTGCTCGGCATAGCCGAGGCCCTGGAGGGCTTCCGGCACGGCGCGGTTGATGATCTTGAAGTAGCCGCCGCCGGCGAGCTTCTTGAACTTCACCAGCGCGAAATCGGGCTCGATGCCGGTGGTGTCGCAATCCATGACCAGGCCGATCGTGCCGGTCGGTGCGATCACGGTCGACTGGGCGTTGCGGTAGCCATGCTGTTCGCCGAGCGCCAGTGCCTTGTCCCAGGCAGCCTTGGCATGCTCGCCGAGGCGGGCATCCTTGAGCGAGGCATGGTCGAGCAGCACCGGCAGGACCGAGAGGCCCTCATAGCCCGTCGCTTCCGCATGCGCCGCGCGGCGGTGATTGCGGATGACGCGCAGCATGTGCTCGCGGTTCTTGGCGAAGCCGGGGAAGGGGCCCTGTTCCTTGGCCATCTCGGCCGAGGTGGCATAGGCGGTGCCGGTCATGATCGCGGTCAGCGCGCCGCAGATGGCACGGCCTTCGGCCGAGTCATAGGGGATGCCGGCGGTCATCAGCAGGCCGCCGATATTGGCGTAGCCGAGGCCGAGCGTGCGGAATTCGTAGGAGAGCTCGGCGATTTCCTTGGACGGGAACTGCGCCATCAGCACGGAGATCTCGAGCACCACCGTCCAGAGGCGGCAGGCATGCTCGTAGCGCTCGACGTCGAAGCTCTTGTCCTCGTTGCGGAACTGCAGAAGGTTCAGCGAGGCGAGGTTGCAGGCCGTGTCGTCGAGGAACATGTATTCCGAGCACGGATTGGACGCGTTGATGCGTCCAGACGCCGGGCTGGTGTGCCACTCGTTCATCGTGGTGTTGAAGTGCAGGCCCGGATCGGCGGAAGCCCAGGCGGCGTGGCCGATCTGCTCCCAGAGATCCCTAGCCTTCAGCGTCTTGGCGACCTTGCCGTCGGTGCGGCGGATCAGGTTCCAGTCGCCGTCACGCTCCACCGCGCGGAGAAAATCGTCGGTGATCGAGACGGAGTTGTTGGAGTTCTGGCCCGAGACGGTGAGGTAGGCCTCCGAATCCCAATCGGCGTCATAGACGGGGAATTCGATGTCCGTATAGCCCTGCTTGGCGAACTGGATGACGCGCAGGATGTAGTTCTGCGGAACCAGCGCCTTCTTGGCGGCGCGGATCTCGCGCTTCAGGGCCGGGTTCTTGGTCGGGTCGTAGCAATCGTCGCCCGAGCCCTCGCAGTTCACGCAGGCCTTCATGATGGCCTTGAGGTGCTGCGCGTTGATCTTCGAGCCGGTGACGAGGGCGGCGACCTTCTGCTCCTCGTGCACCTTCCAGTTGATGTACTTCTCGATGTCGGGATGGTCGGCGTTGACGACGACCATCTTGGCGGCGCGACGCGTCGTGCCGCCCGACTTGATGGCGCCGGCCGCGCGGTCGCCGATCTTCAGGAAGCTCATCAGGCCGGACGACTTGCCGCCGCCGGAGAGCTTTTCGCCTTCGCCGCGGAGCGCCGAGAAGTTGGAGCCGGTGCCGGAGCCGTACTTGAACAGGCGCGCCTCGCGGACCCAGAGGTCCATGATGCCGCCCTCGTTCACCAGATCGTCGGAGACGGACTGGATGAAGCAGGCATGCGGCTGCGGGTGCTCATAGGCGGTCTTCGACTTGACCAGCTTGCCGGTCTTGTAGTCGACGTAGAAATGGCCCTGGCTCGGGCCGTCAATGCCATAGGCCCAATGCAGGCCGGTGTTGAACCATTGCGGGGAGTTCGGCGCCACCTTCTGCGTCGCCAGCATGAAGCGGTGTTCGTCGAAGAAGGCCTGCGCGTCCTCCTCGGTGTCGAAATAACCGCCCTTCCAGCCCCAATAGGTCCAGGTGCCGGCGAGACGGTCGAATACCTGGCGCGAATCGACCTCGCCGGTGAAGCGCTCCTTCTCGGGCAGCGCGGCGAGCGCCTTCTCGTCGGCGACCGAGCGCCAGAGGAACGACGGAACATCGTTCTCCTCGACGCGCTTCAGCCGCGCCGGCACGCCTGCCTTGCGGAAATATTTCTGGGCAATGATGTCGCTGGCGACCTGGCTCCAGGTCGAGGGGACCGCGATGCCTTCCAGGCGGAAGACGATCGATCCATCGGGATTGCGGATCTCGCTTTTCGTCGTTCGGAACTCGATGCCGGCATAGGCTGACTGGCCTGCTGTCGTGTAGCGCCGTTCGATCCGCATCGTCTCAAGCCCTTTGTTTTCGGGTAGCGCAGCCTCGGCGCGCCACCGGCCGGCGCATGGCGCCCGCTCTGTCCCTTGCCCAACGCTTTACACCAGGATGGGTTTCGGCCCCACCCCTCATCTAGTGCTCAAGATACGCTGAGACTCTAAATATAGTGTTTACACACCAAAATGTCACGGTTTGGACATGCCGATCCAAGACACAATAGGGCGATCAGACGGGGAAGGGAGTCCACCCAACCGCCGTATGTTCCGACTGCCAACCATGTCCTGGAAAACCGGATCGGGGGGATCCGGAGCGCATTCCAACTCTAAGCCGGAAGCTATGACGAGTCCGGCAAAAGCGTCAAGGAATAGTGGTGGTGAATTCTAAGCCGCCTACATGTGGATTTGGCATTGCAAAATCCGCGAGGGGTTGCGTAGCGAATTCGCGTGAGCGTTTGAAACGACAGGAGTTTCAAAGTTAACAAAGCCTTGCGCGGGAAGGCGGGAGCGGACGACGCTCCTGTGACGCGCTGTCGATCACGACCGGGCGGGACGCCTTATCCTCAATCTCCACAGGAGCCGATTTAGCGGCCCCATGTTGCCCTCACGGCCTTGCGGAAATGGAAACGGCGGAAAGCCGCCATGCGGCTGGGGACGGCAAATCCGGAGCGCGAAATGGCTCGCGAATCAGCGCTCGCGGCGAAGGCCCGGCCGGGAAAGCTGGCGGTCGCCCTCCGGGGTGCGTGCCCCCAA
This sequence comes from Kaistia defluvii, assembly GCF_026343955.1. Classification (GTDB taxonomy): domain Bacteria; phylum Pseudomonadota; class Alphaproteobacteria; order Rhizobiales; family Kaistiaceae; genus Kaistia; species Kaistia defluvii. The sequence goes on along the minus strand of NZ_JAPKNI010000004.1, from coordinate 277,184 downwards.
AACGAATCGAGCCCTCCGGAGGGGGAGGGCTCGATAGCCGGCCAGAGCCGGAAAACGGATCAAGCTTCCGTCTCCCCCATCGGGGAGGGGAGCGACGCGCCCGATGCCAAGTCGACCTAGGGTGTCCAGGCCTCGTAGTCGCCGGTCGCGCGCGGGCGCTGGTCGGCGCCGACGATCGAGCCCTTCGGCCGGTAGGCCGCGGCGGTGCCGGTGCCGTTCGGCTTGTGCGGCTTCTGCCACTCGCGGGGCGCGTAGCTCACCTGCGTCGGCGGCAGTTCGCTGCGGTGATGGATCCAGCCATGCCAGCCGGTCGGGATCGTCGAGCTGTCGGCATAGCCGTTGTAGATCACCCAGCGGCGCTCCGGAAATCCGCCAGCGGTGCGATCCTTGTCCGGCGTGCGGTAATAGGTGTTGCCGAACTCGTCCGTGCCGACCTTTTCGCCCTTGCGCCGCGTATAGAGGCGCGTGCCCATGGTCTGGCCGTTCCACCAGGTGAACAATTCGGTCAGGAACCAGCCCATTTTCGACCTTTCTCTCGACAGGTATTTCACCCTGCTTATGCCGCCATGGCGCGGCCAAGTCAAAGGCTGCAGGGGGCGATAACGAGGAATGCGGCCCGTCTTGCGCTCATCCGTCGCGGGCGTCGCCGACGCGGGCCATTGCGGCGGGATCGTTGAGGATGTCGCGCAGCGCCGCGATGCTGTCGCGCAGCGTCCTTGCCTGCGCCTCGGTCATGGCGACCGTGCCGGCCAGCGACTGCGTCACGCCGCAGGCATCCTGCAGCAAAGCCCGTCCCTGGTCGGTCAGCGAGACGCGAACCTGACGCTCGTCGGTCGCGTCGCGGCGCCGTACCAGGTGCCCGGCCGCTTCCAGCCGCTTCAGCAGCGGGGTCAGCGTGTTCGATTCGAGGAACAGGCGCGCGCCGATCTCGCTGACGGTGAGGTCGTCGGCCTCGCCCAGCGCCATCAGCACCAGATATTGCGGATAGGTGAGGCCCAGCCTGTCGAGCAGCGGCCGGTAGGCGCGGTTGAAGGCGCCATTGGCCGAGTAGATGGCGAAGCACAGCATCCGGTCGAGGTCGAGCGCAGAAGCGGCAAGCGGCGTCATGGTTCGTCTCCGGTTTGACCCTGTATATTATATCGTGCGCGATTGAAGCGGAAGCGCGCCATTGGCAGGGCTGCCATGCGAGAATGTGTATCGTCAACGATAAGATCGTGTGCGATTCAACTGGTCGCCGGACAAGACCGGCGCCTCGAAGCGCATCGGCGCTCATCCAGCCAGGAGCCCATCATGACGATACTTTATGCAGCCTCGGCCACGACAACCGGTGGCGGCCGAGATGGCCGCAGCACCAGCTCGGACGGTCGCCTCGACCTGCAGCTCAGCGTTCCCAAGGTCTTGGGCGGCAATGACGGTCCGGGCACCAATCCCGAACAGCTCTTCGCGGCAGGCTATTCCGCCTGTTTCCTGAGCGCGCTTCGTTTCGTTGCCGGCAAGGAAAAGGCCAAGCTGCCGGATGGCACCAGCGTGACGGCGGAAGTGGGCATCGGTCCGCGCGCCGACGGCACTGGCTTCGGCCTCGACGTCGCGATCGTCGTCGCCCTTCCGGGCTTCGACCAGGCGCAGGCGGATGATCTTGTCGCCAAGGCGCATGTGGTTTGCCCCTATTCCGAAGCGACCCGCGCCAATCTCGACGTCCGCGTTTCCGTCGAGCTCTGAACCGCCGCCGGGAGCCGAAAGAAAAGGCCCGGCAAATGCCGGGCCCTTTCTCGTTCTGGACGCCAGCGCCGAAGCGCTGGCGTGAATTTCGGGAGGCTCGTTCTAGAAGAACGAGCGCCGCTGCCACCAGCCGCCGCGCTTCGGACGATCGTCCTCCGGCTGCGCTTCCGGCTCCTGCTTGGTGGCCTCGATCTCGGCCGGGGTCTTGTCGACCATCGACTCGTCGTCGACGCCGAGCGGATCGTCGCTCTGGCTGGCCATCACCTCTTCCGTGGTGACGCGCAGGTCGGAGACTTCCTCTTCCGGCTCGTCATCCTCGTCATCGCCGACTTCCGGCATGTCGAGTTCCGGCTCATCGCCGATCTCGTCGAGGAAGGGCTCGGCCATGTCGGCGATATCGGCGACCGGAATATCCGCGGCGATCAGGCGCTCGCCGGCATCTTCCGGCTCGATGTCGCGAATGCCTTCATCCTCGACTTCGACAAACCGCTCGGACAGCACTTCACCGCTTTCGTCCAGTTCCAGCGTCCGGCCCTCTTCGGAACCTTCAGTCTCGGAACCTTCGACCTCGGAACCTTCGCCCTCGGCGCCCCGACGACCGCGACGGCCACCCCGGCGGCCGCGACGACGCCGACGACGCGGCTCGCCATTCTCGTCGTGCTCCTGCTCGTCGCCCTCGGCATCGCTGCCGCCCTCGGACGCTTCGCTGCTGGAGCCTTCGGCGGCGGCGCCTTCGCCCGCTTCGCCTTCGTCTTCCTCGTCACCGGCTTCGCCCGCAGATCCGGCCTCCTGGCCAGCGCCGCCAGCCTCGCCGCCGCGCCGACGCCGACGGCGACGACGCTTGCGGCGTCCGCCTTCATCGGCGCGTGCCGCCTCGGTCGAGCTTTCGCCCGCGGCCTCGGTATCGGCGTCCGCCTCGGCTTCGCTCTCTTCCGACTCGACCTCGTCCTCGATCTCCTCATCGACCGGATAGATCGTGTCGGGATGGACGATCGGCGAGGGAGCCGCGATCAGCGGCACGTCGCGCGGCTGCACGGCCTCGCCACGCTCAAGCATGTAATGCTGGGCGGAGTTGACGGTCTCATCGGCAAGCACCGTGATGGTGATGCCGAAACGCGCCTCGATCTCGGCCAGGTGATTGCGCTTCTGGTTGAGAATGTAGAGGGCGACGACCGTCTTGGTGCGGATGATGAGGTTGTGGGTCGCGCCCTTGAGGAGATTGTCCTCGAGCGAACGCAGCACATGCAGCGCAACCGACGCCGGCGCGCGGACATAGCCGGTGCCATGGCAGTGCGGGCAGACCTCGACAGAGCTCTCGACCACGCCCGTGCGCAGACGCTGGCGCGACATTTCAAGCAGGCCGAAATGCGAGATCCGGCCGACCTGGATCCGGGCGCGGTCGTTCTTCAGCGCGTCCTTCAGCTTGCGCTCGACCGAACGGTTGTTGCGCTTCTCTTCCATGTCGATGAAGTCGACGACGATCAGGCCGGCGAGATCGCGCAGGCGAAGCTGGCGCGCCACTTCCTCGGCCGCTTCCAGATTGGTCTGGTAGGCGGTGTCCTCGATATTGTGCTCACGCGTCGACCGGCCCGAGTTCACGTCGATGGCGACAAGCGCTTCGGTCTGGTTGATGACGATGTAGCCGCCGGACTTCAGCGTCACCTGCGGCGAGAACATCGCGTCAAGCTGCGCCTCGATGCCGGTGCGGGCAAAGATCGGCTGGCTCTCGCGATAGGGCTGAACATTCTTGGCATGGCTCGGCATGAGCATGCGCATGAAGTCCTTCGCCTCGCGGTAGCCGTCATCGCCGGCGACGAGAACCTCGTCGATGTCCTTGTTGTAGAGATCGCGGATCGACCGCTTGATCAGGCTTCCTTCCTCGTAGACGAGGGTCGGGGCGGCCGAGCGCAGCGTCAGTTCGCGGACATTCTCCCAGAGGCGCAGCAGATATTCGAAGTCGCGCTTGACCTCGGCCTTGGTGCGCGAGGCGCCTGCCGTGCGCAGGATGACGCCCATGCCCTCCGGCACCTCCAGATCGGCGGCGACTTCCTTGAGGCGCTTGCGATCGGCGGTGTTGGTGATCTTGCGCGAAATGCCGCCGCCGCGGGCCGTGTTCGGCATCAACACGGAATAGCGGCCGGCGAGCGACAGATAGGTGGTGAGAGCCGCGCCCTTGTTGCCGCGCTCTTCCTTGACGACCTGCACCAGCAGCACCTGGCGGCGCTTGATGACTTCCTGGATCTTGTACTGGCGGCCGCGGCCGCGGCGCCGCTCTGGCAGTTCCTCGAGCGCGTCCTCGGCGCCGACCGACTCGACGGCGTCTTCCTCATGCTCTTCGTCGCCGCCGATCTCCTCGACGCTATGGTCGGAAGCCGGCGCGTCGAGATGCGAGGCGTGGTCGTCCGAGCCGTTCTCGTCGCCATGGTCCGACGACTCGTCGGAAACCGGCCGCTCGCCGTTCGACTCGTCGTCATGGTGTTCGTCGGCATGGCCGTCTTCGGGATGGTCGTCGGCCTGCGCGTCGTCGGGCGATGCGCCTTCCTGGCCTTCCTCGGAAACCCCTTCGGAACGGGCTTCGTCGGCAGCCTTGGCGGCGGCCGAACGATTGCTGCCGCGCCGGCGGCTGCTCTTGGCCTTGGCGGCGGCGCGCTCTTCAGCCTCGCGCTCTTCCTGCTCTTCGGCCTCGATCAGCGCCTGACGGTCGGCGACCGGGATCTGGTAGTAGTCCGGGTGGATTTCGGAGAAAGCGAGAAAGCCGTGGCGATTGCCGCCATATTCGACGAAGGCCGCCTGCAGCGAAGGTTCGACGCGAGTGACCTTGGCTAGATAGATGTTGCCGCGAAGCTGCTTCCGGCTCGCGGATTCAAAGTCGAATTCCTCGACCCGATTGCCGCGCACCACCACGACCCGGGTCTCCTCCGGGTGGGTGGCATCGATGAGCATCTTGTTTGCCATATTGGAAATTCTCCAGGGCTCGACGCGCAAATCTCCGGCCGGCGCGGAGCGCCGATGCCGGGTTGGTCGCGAAGAAGCCGTGATGGGGGAAAAGTGAAGATGCGCGTGCCGGAGCCAGCACCGTCGATACCACCCGACCGGCAATGGCCGGTTCAGGGTTGGCGAAACGGTAGGGGGTCGGCAAAAACATGGGTACGCGCTATGAGCCTCTTGAAGAACAGACCGGCAGAGCTGCCCCCGCCGGTAATCCCGACCGCGGACGCTTCCACGCCCTACAGCCGCCGGATCGGCAGGCTCGCCGGTCGTGCGCTCGGAAAGGGGCGAGTCTGCACGACAAAGATACCTGTCCCATCCCCTGACCGTGCACCGAAGTGACCGCGGAACGCTCTTGAGGCTGCGACCCTTGACCGGGTCGATCGTCTCTCAGCGCCCCACCGCATCATGCCGATCACGCCACGTTAGGCAGCAAACCGGTCGGAGGATGAATTCCGTAGTCTCCTTTTATGGAAGGCGACGATTCTTGGCAAGGATATTGGACGGCGGGGCATGGCGGTGCCGAAGGGGTGGTCTTGCCTCGCGCACCGGCCCTTCTGCCGTTACCCGGCTGTGCAGGAAGCCGGTTTGGTTAGGAGGTCTTAACCATTCGATCCTAATCGTCTACACAGCCAAGATCGGGGCGGGGGCAGGGCTGCACCGGACGACACGACAGACATGCGAGAACGACAAGGCGTCAGCGCCGATCGACAGGAATGGCGAAGGGCCACACACGGTGCCGGGCGATGGCTGGGCGCGGGTCTGTTCGTCCTGTTTTCTGCCTTTGCTTCCGCGGCTCAAACGCCGATCGACAACAGCGTCACCTCCGCCATCTCTCCGGTCGCCTCGACGGCTGGCGCCGAGATGCCCGCCGCGATCGTGCCCGCGCCAGACGATGCCGCGCCGCTTGAACCCGCATCGTCCGCGCCTTCCGCGGAACCGGTGATCGCCCGCGAGGCGCGCGTTGTCGGTGACGGATCGCGCACCCGCTTCGTGATGGATCTGACCGGCCCCTCGGTCGTCTCCGTGTTCACGCTCGACGAACCCTACCGGGTCGTCGTCGACCTGCCGGAAGTCCACTTCGATCTCGCTGCCGATGCGGGCAAGGCGGGGAAGGGGCTCGTCTCCGCCTTCCGCTACGGCCTGATTTCGGCCGGCAAGTCGCGCATCGTGCTGGACGCGACCGGCCCGGTCTCGGTCGACAAGGCTTTTGTGCTGCCGGCCGACAAGGGCCAGCCGGCCCGTCTTGTCGTCGATCTCGTCAAGAGCACCCGCACCGCCTTCCTGGACACGCTCCGCATTTCGCGCGATCGCGACCGGGCCACCGCCGCACAGGAGCGCGAGGCCGTTCCCGGTCCCGTGCCGAACGACGGCAAGCTGCGCATCGTGCTCGATCCCGGTCATGGCGGCATCGATTCCGGCGCCATCGCCAAGTCCGGCATGCTGGAAAAGACGATCGTGCTCGCCTTCGCCCAGACGCTGAAGGAGAAGCTCGAGGCGAACAGCCGCTACGAAGTGCTAATGACGCGCTCGGACGACACCTTCGTGACGCTGCGTGGCCGCGTCCAGTTTGCCCGTTCCAAGCACGCCGACCTGTTCATCTCGATCCACGCCGATTCCTTTTCGGGCAGCGATATCCGGGGCGCGACCATCTACACCCTGTCCGAGCGCGCGTCGGACCAGATGGCGGCGTCGATCGCAGAATCGGAAAACAAGTCCGACATCCTTGCCGGCGTCGACGTGCCGGAGGACACCAACGAGGTGTCCGATATCCTGATCGATCTGGCGCGGCGGGAGACGAAAAATTTCGCGGTCGTCTTTGCCCGCAACATGATCAAGGAACTGAAGCCGGCGGTGCGCCTGTTCAAGCGCGCGCACCAGCAGGCGGGCTTCATGGTCCTGAAGGCGCCCGACGTCCCCTCGGCCCTCGTCGAGCTGGGCTATCTATCTAATCCGGATGACGAAAAGCTGCTGACGTCTCCCGAATGGCGGGACAAGGCGGCGGTCGCGATCACCCGCGCCATCGACGCCTATTTTCGCAACCGGGTCGCCAATATGGCCGCCTCCGAAGCCCTGACTGCGGGGGTCGGCAAGCCATGAAGGCGCTGTTGCCCGAACAACACGCGGCGGCTCGCGCTTCCCTTCCGGCGGGCAGCGCCCAAGTTTCTCCACAAACGGACTGGAAGAACGGACCTGTTGGGTCTATCGAGGCCAAACGAACCTGTAGTTCGCCTTCAGTCAACGGGCAGTTGAGCCCCAAGCCTTCAGGCGTTGGTCGCGCAAGTCGCGCGAACGGTGTCGTTCTTTTTTCGGGACCGGCCTGGCAAGAGCTGTCAGGTAGATCAACCAAATTCGTACCGGGGTTCGTCTCGTCGGCCTGAGCTTGTCGCCGGCAAGGCGATCCAGCGGGGAACGCGAGCGATATGTTTCTGCGACTAATCGGCTATTTATTCGGGATTGGCGCCGTGTTTTTCTTGGCAGTTGCTGCAGGTGTGGCTTGGTATGTCTCCGGCTTGACGGGCGGATTGCCGTCGGTCGAAGTCCTGGCGAAATACGAGCCGCCGGTGATGACGCGCATCCACGCGTCCGATGGTCAGCTCGTCGGCGAATACGCCCGCGAGCGTCGCCTCTATCTGCCGATCCAGGCGATCCCGGATCGGGTGAAGGCTGCCTTCATCTCGGCGGAAGACAAGAATTTCTACCAGCACGCCGGTCTCGACTATTACGGCATCGCCCGTGCGGCCCTGCAGAACATCGCGGCGCTTTCTTCCGACAAGCGCATGATCGGCGCGTCGACGATCACCCAGCAGGTCGCCAAGAACTTCCTGCTCACCAACGAGCGCTCGCTCGACCGCAAGATCAAGGAAGCGATCCTGTCGCTCCGCATCGAGCAGGCGAACTCGAAGGACAAGATCCTCGAGCTCTACCTGAACGAAATCTTCCTCGGCCTTGGCTCCTATGGTGTCGCCGCCGCGAGCCTGTCCTATTTCGACAAGTCCGTGCACGAGCTGACCCTTTCGGAAGCTGCCTATCTGGCGGCGCTGCCCAAGGGCCCGAACAACTACAATCCCTTCCGCTACGCCGACCGCGCCATCGAGCGCCGCAACTGGGTCATCGACCGCATGGTCGAGAACGGCTTCGCGACCCGCGACGAGGGCGATGCCGCCAAGGCGCAGCCGCTCGGCGTCAAGACCCGTGTCGCCAGCCCGCACATCTTCGCCGCCGACTATTATGTCGAGGAAGTGCGCCGGCAGCTGATGCAGATCTATGGCGAGAAGGCGCTCTATGACGGCGGTCTCTCGGTCCGCACCTCGCTCGACCCGGGCATGCAGGTCATGGCGCGCCAGGCGCTGATGAACGGCTTGGTCCAGTTCGACGAGCAGCATGGCTGGCGCGGTCCGGTCAAGAACGTGCCGATCGAAGGCGATTGGGGCGTTGCCGTCGGTACCGTGCCGGCGCTTTCCGACGTCATCGAATGGCGCCTCGCCATCGTTACCGCCGTCAACAAGGACGAGGCCGAGATCGGCCTGCAGCCTGGCCGCGACGAAACCGGCAAGCTGTTGCCCGCGCGTGAAACCGGCGTCATCCCGTTCTCGGAGATGAAGTGGGCAAAGCCCGCCGGCAAGAAGCTGACGGGCGCCAGCGACGCGCTCTCCGTTGGCGATGTCGTCTATGTCGAGCCCGCCGACGGCAAGCCGGGATCGTTCCGCCTGCATCAGGTGCCCGCCATCGCCGGCGCCATGGTGGTGATGGACCCCCATACCGGCCGCGTGCTGGCGATGGATGGCGGCTTCTCCTATGCGGAGAGCCAGTTCAATCGCGCCACCCAGGCGCTGCGGCAGCCGGGCTCCTCGTTCAAGCCGTTCGTCTATGCCGCCGCCCTCGACAATGGCTACACGCCGTCGTCGGTGGTCATGGATGCGCCGATCGAGGTGGATCCGGGCTATGGCCAGCCGATCTGGCGTCCGGAAAACTATGCGCAGAAGTTCTATGGCCCTTCGACGCTGCGCACCGGCATCGAGCAGTCGCGTAACGTGATGACGGTGCGCCTGGCTCAGGACATGGGCATGCCGCTCGTGGCCGAATATGCCAAGCGCTTCGGCGTCTATGACAAGCTCGGGCCCTTCCTGCCCAACGCGCTCGGCGCGTCGGAAACGACGGTTCTGCGCATGGTCTCCGGCTATTCGGTGTTCGCGAATGGCGGCCGCCAGGTGAAGCCGACGCTGATCGACCGCATCCAGGATCGCTTCGGCAAGACCATCTTCAAGCATGAAGAGCGCATCTGCGAGGGCTGCGATGCCGAGCAGTGGTCGCATCAGGACGAGCCGGTCATCGAGGATAATCGCGAGCAGGTGCTCGATCCGATGACCGCCTACCAGATCACCTCGATGCTGGAAGGCGTCGTGCAGCGCGGCACCGCGACCGTGCTGAAGAGCGTCGGCAAGCCGCTCGCCGGCAAGACGGGCACATCGAACGACTACAAGGACGCCTGGTTCATCGGCTATTCGCCGGATCTCGTGGTCGGCGTCTTCATCGGCTACGACAATCCGAAGCCGATGGGACGCGGCATGACGGGCGGCGAAATCGCGGCTCCGATCGCCGGCGACTTCTTCAAGCTGGCGCTGGCCGACAAGGCCGCCATCCCGTTCCGCGTCCCGCCGGGTCTCACCCTGATCCCGATCGACCGCAAGACCGGCATGCGCTCCACCGCCGGCGCCCCGGGCACGATCCTCGAAGCCTTCAAGCCGGGCACGGGTCCGCCGGACACCTATTCGATCATCGGCCAGACCGATGCGAATGGTCAGCCGCTGACCGTGACGCCGGAAGCTGACCGGGCCGTCATATCGGGCACCGGTGGCCTTTACTGACCAAGCAGGCCGCGGGCTCCAATCCGCGGCCTCTTCTTGGGTGCTGTTTCCTTGACGATGACGAGCGACATCCCGAGCAAGACGGGAACCTGGCGGCCGATGCGGCCGGACGATCTGCCCACGGTCGCCGCGATCGCCGACCGGGTTCACGCGGCCTATCCCGAAGATCCGGACGTCTTCGCCGAGCGCCTGCGGCTCTGGCCCCGCGGATGCTGGGTCTATGAAAGCGACGGCGAACTCATCGCCTATGTGCTGAGCCATCCGGCGCAGGCCCTTGCGCCGCCGCCGCTCAATTCTCTGCTCGGCGCGCTGCCCGTGCCGCCCACCACCTATTACATCCACGACCTCGCCCTGCTGCCCGAGACGCGCGGGCAGGGCGCCGGCTCGGCGATCGTGCGCATCCTGCTCGACGATGCGCGCCGGTCCGGCTGCCCGGAGGTCTCGCTGGTCGCAGTCAACGGCTCGGCCGGCTTCTGGGGCCGCCACGGATTTGAGACGGTCTCCGTTCCGGCCCTCGACGCCAAGCTGCGCAGCTATGACGACGACGCCCGGTTCATGGTCCGGCCGCTGGCGTAGGCGGACTGAGGCGCGCGGGGCACTTGCTTCACTTTTCCCTCAGGGAGAGGTGAAGCAACACCGACCCGGTTCGGAAATCGCCAACGCATTGCGCCCTGCGCGCGCTTCTGCGACGCTCCGGCTTCTGCGGGAGGCAAGGCAGGATGCGGGACATGCTGGCGTCGTGGCTGTTCTGGGCGCTGCTCTCGGCGGTCTTCGCCGCGCTCACCGCCATCTTCGCCAAGATCGGCATCAGCAACGTTAATTCCGACTTCGCGACCTTCATCCGCACCCTGGTCATCCTGGTCACCATCGCCTTCATCCTGACGCTGACCGGGCAATGGCAACCTTTCGGTTCCGTCTCGCCGCGCAGCTATGGCTTCCTGGTTCTGTCCGGCTTCGCCACCGGGGCTTCCTGGCTTTGCTATTTCCGGGCGCTGAAGCTCGGGGATGCCGCGCGGGTCGCGCCGATCGACAAGCTCAGCGTCGTGCTGGTCGCCGTCTTCGGCGTCGTTTTCCTGAGCGAGAAGCTGTCCGCCCGGAACTGGCTCGGCGTTCTCCTGATCGCGTCCGGGGCGATTCTGGTGGCCATGCGCAGCTGAGGCCGTTCACCTAGGGCATCGCGCTGTCGGGCGCTGCAACGTTCCCTAGCCGCCTTAAAATGGCAACGCGCGGCAAAACTGCGTCAAATTGGATTTCGTTGCGCCGGGCAGGCGAAAGAGCTTGACGCCGCCGGCGGAGTGGCGCACCTCACCCGGGTCAAGTCGGTTTCCGCTTCCGCGGCCGACCCCCATTGGAACCCCAGTTTCATGTCGAGCGACAGTAGCTGTCGAATACAGGCGCCGCCCACGGCCGCCGTGATCTGATCGCTCGATCGGCTCACGCGACCGGCTGGGTGGCCGATCGGAGTGAGTCATGGAAGATATCGTCCGCGAAGACGAGGCCACCGTGCGTTCGCGCGCTTTGGATCTCGAAGGCGAGCACGTTGCGGATCTCGTCGAACGTCTCAATCAACATGAAGCCGAAGCCAATCCGGCGCTTCTGGCGGGCGTTTCCGACGAAAGGCTGATCGAGGTTCTCGACCAGCCGGAGTTCGAAGCCTCGGTCGAGCTGATGTCGAGCCTGCCGGCGGACCGCGCGGTCCGGGTGCTGGCCGGCATGTCGGCTGACCGGGCTACCGATCTGCTGGCGGAAATCGACGAGCCCACCCGCTCGCAGCTGATCGCCAGGCTCGATCCCGAAACCCGCAATGCCGTGGCCCGTCTCGCCGCCTATCCCGAGGGTAGCGCCGGCTCGATCATGACCACCGAAGTGGTGAGCGTCCCCGCCAACTGGACCGTTGGCCAGACGCTGCAGCACATTCGCGTCGTCGAGAAGAGCCGCGAGACGATCTATACGATCTGCGTGCTCGACCCGGTCACGCATGCGCTCGTGCAGACCGTGACGCTGCGCCGCCTGATCGCGGCCGACCTCAATGCCCCGGTCCTGTCCGCCGCCCGCCATCGCCGTCCGATCACCGTCACGCCCCGCACAGACCGCGAGGAAGTGGCGCGCCTGTTCTCGAAATACGATCAGATCGCCGTGCCGGTCGTCGACGAACGCTTTCATGTCGTGGGTATCGTCACCGTCGACGACATCATCGACACGATCTTCGAGGAGAGCACGGAGGACGTCCAGAAGTTCGGCGGCATGGAGGCGCTCGATCAGCCCTACATGGACATCGGCTTCCTCAAGATGATGCACAAGCGCGCCGGCTGGCTCTGCGCGCTGTTCATCGGCGAGATGCTGACGGCGACCGCCATGCAGCATTTCGAGCATGAGCTGGAGCGGGCGATCGTGCTGACCCTGTTCATTCCGCTGATCATGAGCTCCGGCGGCAATTCGGGTTCCCAGGCGACGTCGCTGATCATCCGCGCGCTCGCGCTGGGCGAGGTCAAGCTTCGGGACTGGTGGCGGGTCGCCTTGCGCGAATTGCCCAGCGGCCTGACGCTCGGTGCCATCCTTGGCACGCTCGGCGTCATCCGCATCAGCGCCTGGCAGATGCTCGGCCTCTATGACTACGGGGAGCACTGGATGCTGATCGCGGCCACCGTCGGTACGGGCCTGCTCGGGATCGTCACCTTCGGCTCGATGGCGGGCTCGATGCTGCCCTTCATCATGCAGCGGCTCGGCTTCGACCCGGCCAGCGCCTCGGCCCCCTTCGTCGCGACGCTGGTCGATGTCACCGGCCTGGTGATCTATTTCAGCGTGGCGATGGTGATCCTGAGCGGCACGCTGCTTTAGGGAGCTTCTTGAGCCCTCCCTCAAGGGGGGAGGGTTCAAGACGCGAGCCCGGCCTCGAGGCATGCACATAGCCCAGGCTGGACTACCGCTTCTGCAATTCGATGATGTCGAACTTCGATTCGAATGTCGGCAGCGGCAGGTCGAGCCGGTAGCTCTTCGGCCCGGTCTTCAGGAAATAGCCGACCTGGTCGTCGTCGGCCTTGGCGCCATAGCGTCCCGGCTTGTCGCCGGCAATGTAGGAGACGCCGTAATAGAGCAGGCGGTTGGCGGAATCGTCGATGAAATGACCGGCCAGGCGCTGCGATCCGCTGGTCTTGGTCAGCCGGTAGCCGAGGTCGTCCTCGTCGATCTTGCAGTTGAACCAGCCATAGACGGTGAGCGGCAGCCCGCCGCCGAGCTTGATCGTCCGGCAGCGATAGTCGCCCCTTATATCGATTCCGAGGATCGGCTGGGGTTTCGCCGCCAGCACTGCGTCGAGTGTCGTCACATCGGCCTTGTCGCCGCCCTTGCGCGCTTCGGCGACGGCCGATTTCTGCGTCACCTCGTAGCGGGCGATCCGCTCCCTGTCGGTCTTGGTAAGCGTCCGCGTGGCCATCGTGCCATCGGCGAAGGCGCTGCCGGAGATCAGGATGAGTGCGATCGCCGGCATCCGGCATAGGCGGTGGACAAGCGACGTCATCGAAGTCTCCCTGGTTGGTCGGCTTGGTTTACATGGGATAGGGGCATCACTATGTTGCCCCACCCGGTGGGGTAACCCGCCCGAACGAGAAATGGACGTCTATCCAATGCGAGCCGAGATCGAAACGATCATCGACGAGATCAAGCAGGGCATCACCCTGCTGAGGAGGCATCTTTGACTGGGATCGTGCCCAGAGACGCCTGCTCGAACTGAACGCCCTGTCCGAGACGCAGAACTTCTGGGATGATCCCCAGAAGGCGCAGAAGCTGATGCGTGAGCGCCAGGGCCTCGAGGACGGCATCAACGCCGTCCTGACCAGCGAGCGCGAGCTTCAGGACAATATCGAGCTGATCGAGATGGGCGAGGCTGAGGGAGATCCCTCGATCGTCGCCGAGGCCGAGGCCGCGATCGTCGCGCTGAAGGGCGACATCCGCAAGCGCCAGGTCAATTCGATGCTGTCCGGCGAGGCCGACGGCAACGACACCTATGTCGAAGTGCATGCCGGCGCCGGCGGTACGGAAAGCCAGGACTGGGCCAACATCCTGCTGCGCATGTATACGCGCTGGGCCGAGAAGAGCGGTCGCAAGGTCGAACTGCTGGAAGTCCATGACGGTGAGGAGGCGGGCATCAAGTCGGCCACCATCCTCGTCAAGGGCGAGCAGTCCTATGGCTGGCTGAAGACCGAATCGGGCGTGCACCGCCTGGTCCGCATCTCGCCCTATGACAGCGCCGCGCGCCGCCACACCTCGTTCGCCTCGATCTGGGTCTATCCGGTCGTCGATGATTCGATCGAGATCGAGATCAACGAGAGCGACTGCCGCATCGATACCTATCGCGCGCAGGGCGCCGGTGGCCAGCACATCAACACGACCGACTCGGCCGTGCGTATCACGCACATGCCGTCCGGCATCGTCGTGCAGTGCCAGAACGAACGCTCGCAGCACAAGAACCGGGCCGCGGCCTGGGACATGCTGCGCTCGCGCCTCTACGAGGCCGAGCTGGAGCGTCGCGAGGCCGCCGCGATGGCGACCGAATCCAGCAAGAAGGACATCGGCTGGGGGCACCAGATCCGGTCCTACGTCATGCAGCCATACCAGCTGGTCAAGGATCTGCGCACCGGCGTTGAATCGACCAGCCCGCAGGACGTGCTGAACGGCGATCTGAACGACTTCATGGAAGCCGCCCTGGCCCAGCGCCTCGGCGGTCCTTCCGCCGACGTCCAGGACCTCGACTGACGCCTCTCCGGGCGGGGCTTGGCTCCGCCCGGATTTTCGGGTCTCCCCCGACGACATCAGCCCTCGCCAGCGATCCACTCGGCCGCGCCGATCACCTTGGCGTAGCCGAAGGCCAGCGCCGCCATGTTGGCGGCATGGACCTGCGCGGCGGGCACCGTCGTGCCGTTGAATTCAAGCGCGCGCGTCGCGCAGGCATCGTGGACGACCACGGTCTTGTAGCCGAAGTCCGCGGCGGCGCGTCCGGTCGCGGCGATGCACATGTGGCTCATCGCGCCGACGAGCACCACCTCATCGATCCCGCGTGCGTCGAGAACCTGCTTCAGCACCGTCTCGCGAAATGCGTTGGGGAAATGCTTGGTCACCACCGTTTCGTCGCCCTGCGGCCGGACGGTCGCGTGGATCTCCACGCCCTCTGTGCCGGGGACGAAGAAGGGCGCTTCGGGCGAAGTGGCCAGATGCTGGATGTGGATGACGGCATCGCCTTGCTGGGCGAAACCGGCCTGCTCGCGGGCCGTACCGCTACGACGCATTGGGGGCTCGGTGAGGCCTTTGCCAGGCGGTTTCCCGACGTGCGGCTGGATCTCGACCGGCTGATCGTCCATGAGGGCGATATCGTTACGGCCGGCGGACTGATGGCCTGGACGGATCTCGGCCTCAAGCTGGTCGACCGCTATCTCGGCTCGGAGGTGATGCTGGAGACGGCGCGCGTGCTGCTGGTCGATCCGCCGGGGAGGGAGCAGCGCTATTACAGCACCTTCGTGCCGCGCCTCGATCATGGCGACAGGGCGGTGCTGCAGGCGCAGCACTGGCTGCACGGGCTTGCCAACGGCGAGGCATCGCTCGAGCGGCTCGCCTCGCAGGAAGGGCTGGAGCAGCGAACCTTTCTGCGCCGCTTCCGCAAGGCGACCGGGCTGACGACGACGGGATACCAGCAGCAGCTCAAGGTGAACCGCGCGCGCGAACTGCTTCAGTTCAGCGCGTTGTCGGCGGATGAGGTCGCCTGGCAGGTCGGCTATGGCGATCCCGGCGCGTTCCGGAAGGTGTTCGTGCGGATCGTCGGGCTGTCGCCGGCGGAATATCGCCGGCGCTTTCACGCCTGAAACGGGCAACGCGCCTAGAGCAGGCGGTTGATTTCCTGGCCGGCGCGCAGATAGATCATCGGGTCGATCGGCTCGCCATCGATGCGGATTTCATAGTGGAGATGCGGGCCGGTCGAGCGGCCGGTCGAGCCGACCGTACCGATCTTCTGGCCGGCGACGACGCGTTCGCCGACTTTGACGCTGATGCTGCGCAGGTGGCCATAGCGCGTAATCACGCCGTTGCCATGGTCGACATCGACGCAATTGCCATAGCCGCCATTGAAGGCGGCGGCGACCACCTTGCCGGCGTTGACGGTGCGGGCCGGCAATCCGGACATGGCGCGAAAATCGATGCCGGTATGCGTCGCCAGGCGGCCCAGGAACGGGTCGCGGCGCGTGCCGAACCCCGAGCTGATGTCGGCGTCCTCCAGCGGGCGCTTCAGCGGCAGGGCGAGCGCGATCTGGCGGAGCTTGGCGAGCCGGTCGAACTGGTTGGTCAGCGTAGCCACGTCGGCCTTGAAGCTGGCGGGGCTGGAGATGGTGCCCTTCGGGGCCGGCACGAACGGCCCCCCCATGCCCGACGGGGCCGGCGGCACGCGGCGCCCGAGCTTGCGCAGCGCCGCGTCGATCTTCTGCGTCCGCTTGGTGACGCCGGCCATCAGGCCGCCGACGAGTGCATCCTGATCGGCCGCCATGGCGACGATCTTGTCCTCGAGCGGATCGAGACGCGGCACGACGATGGGCGGCATCGGCTGCGGCGAGCGCAGGCCCATATCGGCGAATTGCACGGAAGGCTTGGCGACGGCCGGCGAGATCGAGCCCGTCACTTCCGGATCGAGCGCGGCCTTGCGTCCCTTGGCGGGCTTCGGCTTGGCCGGGGCTGGAGGCGGGATCGTCACGTCCAGTCCGGCGCGGCGAGCCGCCTCGGCAATCTTCGCCAGCGCCTTCTGGCGGGCCTCGAGTTCCTTCTGGCGATCGAGCAGGCTACGCACCTTCTCGTCGACGCCGGCGCTCTCCTTGGAGCGCGTCTTGTTCAGGGTCTCGATTTCGGAATTGAGCTTGCCGACCTTGTCGCGCAGCGCCGCGACCTGTCCCTCATAGGCAGAGATCTGGACCTCGTGGATGGCGGCGGCCTCGACCTCGCGCGCCTCGCGCACATTCTGCGAGGCGATGATGGCGTTCTGCCGCTCCTCGGCCGCCTTGAGCAGGCCGTCGCGGAAGAACAGATAACCGGTGGCCCCGAAGTAGAGCGTGGAGAGCAGCAGCAGGCAGACGCCGCCGAGCGCGATCGTGCGCCGGCGGACATGGATGGCCCGCACGCGCTCGCCATCGGCAATCACGATCTGCGTCTTGGCCTTGCCGCCGCGCGTCCGGGCGCGAGGCGCCTCGGGCTCCGGCATGGGGGGCGCGGGAAGGTGAGAGACCAGGCTCTGGCGGGGGATGGGATGATAATCTTGATACTGACTCGGCATCTGCATTCCAACCGTAACGTCGGTACTCGGACCTTTGGCCGAGGAGGACGACCGATCGCAACGATTAGAGGCGGTTAAGGTTAAAGCTTGGTTGATGCCGCGCCGGCTTAGCGGTCCCTTGCGGGGGCGAGGGGCCGGTAGAAGCCCGGCGTCATGCCGGCCTCGGAGCGCGCCGCCTCGTTGAAGGGCGGCTTGAGGGGGCCACGGAAATGCTTGATTACCAGCTGCCGGAAGGTCGGTTCGGGTGCCAGCCTCTGTCGGTCGCACATGAAGCGGAACCACTTGGCGCCGAAGGCGACATGGCGCTTTTCGTCGCGGTAGATGATGGCGAGAATAGCCGCGCTTTCCGCGTCGCCGACCTCGATCATCTTGTCGATCAGCGGGGGCGTGACGTCGAGTCCACGCGCTTCCAGCACGAGCGGCAGGATGGCGAGCCGGGCGGTCAGGTCGTGCCCGGTCTCCTGGGTCGCCTGCCACAGCCCGTCATGCGCCGGCAGGTCGCCATAGGCGGCGCCGAGCGAGCGCAGCCGGTCGGCCAGCAGCGAATAGTGCTTGGCCTCCTCGAGCCCCACCTGCACCCAGTTGTCGAAGAACGAACGGGGCAGGGGCACGCGCACGAACCGGCCGACCAAGTCCCAGGTCAGGTCGACGGCGTTGAGTTCGATGTGGGCGAGCGAGTGGATCATCGAGATCCGGCCATGCTCGGAATGGACCGAGCGCTTGGGCAATTCGCGCGGCGGCACCAGGACGAGATTCGCCGGGCGGCCGGGCCTGTCCGGCATGGCGCCGTCGAGAGGCCCGGCCGAGAGCGACAGGCGGCGGCCGAACCAGGCCTTGGCGGTGGCGAAGGCCAGTTCGACCTTCTCGTCGAGATCGGCCGTGGCGACAATGCGGGCGGAGGCCGCGGCGAGGCTGCGCAGGTCGGTCGGTTCCATGAGGGGCTTCATGCGCTCCGGGCGGCGGCGAGAACCTCGTCGACATGCCCCTTCACCTTCACCTTTTCCCAGGCGCGGGCGATCCTGCCGTCACGGTCGATCAGATAGGTGGTGCGCACCACCCCCATATATTTGTGCCCGAACATCGATTTCTCCTCCCAAACGCCATAGCTCTCCAGCATGGCTTTGTTTTCATCGGAGGCGAGCGTGACCGAGAGTTTATGCTTCTTGCGGAAGCGCTCGTGAGACTGGACGCTGTCCGGCGACACGCCGATCACCAAGGTGTCGGCTGCCTCGAAGTCGGCTTGCCGCGCCGAAAAGTCGATTGCCTCCACGGTACAGCCGGAAGTGTTGTCCTTCGGGTAGAAATAGAGGACTACCTTGCGTCCCTTGAGGTCGGAGAGCTTGATTCTGCTGCCGCCATCGGTCGGAAGGTCGAAATCCGGGGCCACAGAACCTTGGGTCAGTATGGACATGCTGCCTTCCTTTCGTCGCACTTGTCTGGCGTGAGAAGCAGAATTGACGGGGAATTTGCAAGTGGGGCTTGGATCGGCCCGCGATTCCGGATGAGATCAGAATCAGCGCGTCGGTCCACGGGTCCGGACCGGTCGACGTCACCGATGGGTTTTACGCCGCTCCCGGAACGGAGGCGGCTTGCAAGGGGTATTGACGCCTGACAATGCGCCTCGACGAGTATCCATCGGCGCGCGCTCACCGGCCTCTCTATGAGCGTCCGCCGCCGAGACGGCGTGGCTGGTCCAACTTGCTGCTGCGTCTGCTTGGGGCGTTTCTTCTGCTCGTCGTGATCCTGTTCGGCACGCTGGCGGCGATCGTGGCAACCGGGCCGGTGGAACTCGACGCCGTGCGCGACCGGGTGCGCGCGTCATTGTCCAAGCGCCTCGGGCCGGATTATGCGGTCAAGGTCGGCCGCGCCCTGATCGATGTCGACCCCGTGCTCGGTCTCGTTGTCCAGCTCGACGATATTTCCGTGCGCGATCGCGCCAGTGTCGTCGTCGGCAATGTTCCGGCCGCGCGGCTGGCGATCGATCCTCTGTCTCTGCTGCGCTTTCGCCTCAACATCCGCACGGTCGAGATCTCCGACGCCGACGTTTCCTTCGTCCGCGCCCCGTCCGGCGCGGTCTATCTGGGCACGGCGGATACGGACCATCAGCCCGGGCCGCCGCCGACCGTGACCGCGGCGGCTCCCTCAGCGCCGGAAAGTGACGATGTGGCCGATGGCGGCTTCCCGGATCTGCTGCGGGCGCTCCGCACTGTCAATGGCGCGCTCGATCCGGCCGTCGACTTCGCGATTTCGCGCGGCTTCGAGCGTCTTTCGGTCGATGCCTCGACCATCCGTGTCTGGGACGCCGCGCAGATGCAGCAACGGAGCTTCGGGCATACCGACATCGCATTGACCGTCGATGGCGAGACAGGCGCGGTGAAGGCCAATCTCGATACGTCGGGCTATGCCGGGCGTTGGGGCGTGCTGGCCGAGCGCACGGTCGATCCGGACAGCCATGACCGCAATCTGTCCGTCATCTTCTCGCAACTGTCTCTGGCCGATCTCAATCCTGCGCTCGGCAGGCCGGACAGCATGCTGCAGTCCAACGTGCCGATGTTCGGGCGCGCCACCGTTCGCCTGAACGACAAGGGTAATGTCCAGGCGGCAACGGTTCGGCTGGATCTGGGCGCAGGAACCTTCGTCTCGGGGCTTGGCAAGGATACGGTCCTGCTCGACGAGGCGACGGTGCGCCTGCGCTGGGATGTGCCGCGCCGTGCCATCGTCATGGAGCCATCCTCGTTCTTCTTCGGCGACACGCGCGCCGTCGTCATCGGTGAGGTCAAGCCGCTGAACGACAAGGCGGATGGCCGCTATGGCTTCACGCTGGAGAGCCGCAACGCGGTCCTCTTCGCCGCCGACGCCAACGCGCCGCCGATCGTCGCTGACCGCATTGCACTGGTCGGCACGGCGGATGTCGCCGCCAGGCGCATCGACTTCACCGATGCGTCGATTACCACGCAGGGCGGCTCGATCGCGGCCGCCGGGTCGGTCGGCCTCGAGGGACCGACGCCGTCGCTGGCGATGGCTGCCTCCTTCTCGCCGATGGCGCTTTCGACGCTCAAGCAGATGTGGCCGCCTTTCCTGGCCGGCGCAGCCCGCAAATGGGCCTATGAGCACGTAAAGGGCGGTACGCTGGAAGCGGGACGCTTCGAGGCATCCGTGCCCGCCGGCGTTCTGTGGACCGGCGAACGGGTCGTGCTGCCGGAAGAATACATGCGCCTCGATATGCGCCTCGACGACGTCTCGTTCACGACCATCGGAACGGTCCCCATGGTGACGGGGGCGAGCGGCAATGCCGTGCTGGCGGGCTCGACCTTCGGCCTGGACGTCGAGAAGGGGCGTGTCGTCACGCCGCTCGGGAAGACCGTCGAGATCACCGCCGGCGCCTTCGCCGTCTCCAACACCGCCCAGCGCTTTCCCGATGCGCAGATCGAGATCCAGCTCGAGGGCGATGTCGGCGCCATGGCGGAGATCGCCGACAGCGAGCCGCTTCTGGCGATGGAGCGCCGGTCGATCGACCCGGGCTCGCTATCCGGCAAGGCGCAGGCGAACGTCTCGATCAAGCTGCCGCTCCGGCCCGGCGTGACGCCGTCCGAGGTGGACTGGCGCGTCGCGCTGACGACCACCGGCTTTGCCAGCAGCGAGCCGATCGAAGGCAAGGTGATCAAGAATGGCGCGCTGTCGATGACGGCGACGCCCGCCGAAATCCAAGTTCATGGCAAGGCGACGATCAACGGCGTCCTTGCCTCGATCGACGTGGCGCAGCCGCTCGGCGACACGGATGGCGATGGCCAGACCGAGGCCGGCCGTCGCAAGGTGACGCTGAGCCTGGACGAGAAGGCCCGCAAGGCCCTCGGCATCGGCCTCGACAATGTGATTGGCGGCACGGTCGGCGCCTCAGTCTCCGACCTCGGGGATGGCAGCAAGGGGCAGCATTACGAACTGGACCTGAAGCAGGCCCGCCTCGTGCTTCAGGCGGTCGGCTGGTCCAAGGGCATCGGTGTGCCGGCCAAGCTGAGCTTCGATCTGCGTCCGCTCGGCAATGGCTTCGCCGTCGACAACATGGTCGCCACGGGCGACGGCTTCGGCTTCAAGGGCAAGGCCGTGCTCGACTCCAAATACGGCCTCGTCTCCGCCGAGCTCGACCGCCTGGCGCTGCGCAAGGGCGACCAGATTTCGGTCAATCTGAGCCGCAAGGGCAACGGCTATGCGATCGTGGCGCGGGGTTCCTCGTTCGACGTCCGGGGGCTGATCGCGCAATACAAGTCGGCGGCGATGGGGCCGAGCGAGGGCGCGGCGGATATCTCGCTGGACGCCAAGGTCGGCACGCTGATCGGCTTCAACCAGGCGACCCTGTCCGACGCTGCGGTTGTCGTGCAGGCGCGCGGCGGCACCGTGCAGAAGGCGTCGCTGGAAGGCATGCTCGACAAGGGCGGCATCTCGCTCAGCTTCGTCGACGGTGGCGACAAGGCCGATTTGCGGCTCAACTCCGGCGATGCTGGCAGCGTGTTCCGCTTTATCGACATTTACGGCCGCATCGCCGGCGGTCGTCTGACCCTGACGGGAACCCGGGCGGGTTCCAGCGGCCCGTTCTCCGGCGTGTTCGACGTCTGGAATTTCCGCATCGTGGACGAGCCGTCGATGAGCCGGCTGGTTTCCGCCACCAATGGCAGCGGCCCGGAGGCGACGCGCACCGGGCTCGATCCATCCAACGTGCCGTTCGACCGCATGCGGCTCGACTACACCAAGCGCGGCTCGATCGTCGTCATCGACGACGCGACATTGCGCGGCGCCTCGGTCGGCGCGACCTTCAACGGCACGCTCGATCTGGCTCGCCAGACCGTCTCGCTGGCCGGGACCTACCTGCCGGCATACGCCTTCAACAATTTGTTCGGCAGGCTTCCCATCATCGGGCTGGCGCTTGGCGGTGGCAGCAAGGGCGGCCTGATCGGCGTCACCTTCAAGGTGGACGGCAAGCTGGGCGCGCCGAACCTGATGATCAACCCGCTCTCGGTCATCACCCCCGGCATCTTCCGCAAGATCTTCGAATTTCCCGTCAACTGAACGCAGGTTTGACGCCCGGGGCGGTGAGAGACCGTTCTTTTGTCACGGCGGCCAGGCCTGTCCGCCGTGGACCCTGGCGCCCCGGGTTCGGCCTTTCCCATCCGCTTGCGCGGTCGCATGGCCCTCAACTTGACAGCACAAGCTTTGGTCGAGGTTCGCTTATATTTCTAGCGCCGATTGATGATAAGGGGGGCGCTGTATCTTGCTGAATTACGATAATCCGCCTGGTTCGACCATGATTCTACTGGATTTCTTCTCTTAACTTATTGCTTGTCGTAGACGTTATTTGAATATATGTGGCAATGTTTCTCAATAAAAATTGCATGTTGTTTTGGTTTGGGGTTCGATCTGTTATCCGGGTGGGAGAGGCAGAGTCAGCTATACCAACAACTTCGAGTCGTTCTAAACTTGAATTACTTTGAAACCATTATTGCGACCCCGCTGGTGGGTTGATATCCTCGGCGGATCATTTCCGTGGGGGCACGAAGATGGACAGCCATGGCGGGAGCGGCGCTTCCACTGGCAATTTCGGCTTCGGGCGAGGGTAATTGGGGCATCATGTCATCATTCAAAGCAGGCCGGGCGACTCGTTCGGCGCCGGATTTCGCACGCGCGCGCTGGGCGGCGGGCGTGTCGTTGGTCGCCATAGCGACGATGCTGGGCGGCGCTGGACGAGCCTCGGCCGATCCGTCGCCGATCATTGTCGAGACGCAGGCCGAACTGGATGACCTTGTTGTCACGGGCGTCATCGACGTTTCGGCGGCGGCGCCGCTGGTCTTGAACAATGCCGGCAGCGTCACGTTCTCGGATACGATCGAACTCGAAGGCGTCGCCTGGGATAGCTCCTATGGAACTTTCACCAAGATGGGCGCCGGCACGCTGACGCTCGATGGCGCCACCATCAACGGCGGTGAGACCCATATCGCTGGCGGCACGCTGGATTTCACCGGCGATAGCGCCATCGAGTACCTGGCGGTCGGTTCGGGCGCGTCCAGCGATGGCGCGATGACGATCGGGGAGGGTGCATCCGCTTCGTTCGGCGTCGGCCTGTCCGTTGGCTACTACGGCGGTACCGGCACGGCGATGCAGACCGGCGGCACGGTTACCATTTCTCCCACCTGCGGCAACGAAGATCGCTGCGCGGCTGTTCACATCGGCAATCAGGGCGGCCAGGGCACCTACACGATCAGCGACGGCTTGCTGGAGGTGAGTGATGGCCGCATGACGCTCGGACGCAACACCACTCAGACGGGCGGCACCAGCGGCACTCTCAACATCGAAGGCGGCACTGTCTCGATCCGGGATAGCGGCTATCTGGCCATTGGGTTTGGTCGCGAGACCGACAATGGCGCGGCCACCGCTACCGGCGAGATCAACCAGAACGGCGGTATCCTGCGCGTCGACGCAACGTCGTCGCTCTATCTCGCGGGCACCGGAACGGGAACCTACAATCTCGATGGTGGCACGCTGGAGATTGGCGGAGCCAGCCTGAAGGGCCGACGCGTCAGCGGGCAGGGCACCTATAATTTCAACCTCGGCGGCGGCGCGATCAAGGTCACGAGCGCGCTCAACACGTCCGTCGATGCCACTCTGACCGACGGCACGCTGTCCTTCATCGACACCAATGGTTTCGACGCCACCTGGTCCGGTAGTCTCGCCGGCAATGGCGGTCTCGAAAAGTACGGCGCCGGTACGCTGACGATTGGCAACCTGTCGGAAACGATTGAGGTGCTCGGCGTGTCGCAAGGCGACGTCACGCTGACCGGCAGCAAGAATTTCGCGGGTCCGACGACGATCGCCGTCTATGCCGGCAGCACGCTGAACGTCACGGGAGATTTTGCACTCGGCACGGAGGGCCAGTTCGTAACCGGCATCGACGATTCAGGTCAGGCTGGCAAGATAGCTGCGACAGGCGATCTCGTCCTGGACGGCGCGGTCCGCGTCGTGCCGGTCAGCGGCTACCTTCTGGACCATGACTACACGGTCGCCACAGCCGGCGGCAATGCGAGCTTCGGCAACGGCAGCGTCATCGAGGACTTCGCCTTCATTTCCGGAGCCTTGTCGCTCGACGATGACAGCCATTCGATCTACCTGACCCTCACGCAGGACGTGAACTTCGCGTCCGGCGCGACGACATCGAACCAGGTCGCCGCCGCGAACGGTATTGAATCCGTTGGATCGGGCTCGCTGTTTGACGCCGTCCAGTTCCTCACCATGGCCGACGGTCCAGCCGTCTTCGACGCGATCTCCGGCGAGATTCATGCGAGCGCTTCCGGCGTCCTGCTGAATGACAGCTTCTTCCTGCGCGACGCCGTGCTTGGCCGCCTGCATTACCCGTCCAGGGGGTCGGCCGCGCCGTCCGTCAGCCTCGCCTCCGGCTATGCCGAGGGCGACAAGCGCAGCATGGCTCCGTTCCCCGGCGTCGCATCCGCTCCGGTTGCCGATCCCAACACGTTCTGGTCGCAGGGCTTCGGCTCGTGGGGCCATAGCGACGGCGATGCCAATGTCGCCAAGCTCGATCGTTCGACCGGCGGCATCATCGTCGGTTATGACCGCGTCGTCGGCAAGGACTGGCTGATCGGCGCGGCCGCCGGCTACAGCCGCACCAGCTTCGATCTCGATGACCGCTCGTCCTCGGGCGACAGCGACAACTACCACCTGCTCGCCTATGCCGGCGGCAAGGTTTCGGACGTCAATGTCCGCCTCGGCGCCAGCTACACCTGGAACGAGATCGACACGAGCCGAAATGTGTCGCTGCCGGGCTTCTTCGAACAGGAGAAGGCTGACTATTCCGCCGGTACGACGCAGATCTTCGGTGAAGTCGGCTACGACATCGCGGTCAGCGCCGCGGCGACGATCGAGCCGTTCGCCGGTCTCGCCTACGTCCATCTCTCGACGGATGGTTATAGCGAGACGGGCGGTTCGGCAGCGCTGAGCGCCGATGGCGCCAACCAGAGCGTCACCTATGGCACGCTCGGCCTACGCGCCGATCACAAGCTCGTGGTCGGCAATGTCGGCGTGACGCTGCAGGGCGCCGCTGCGTGGCAGCATGCCTGGGGCGACGTGACGCCGGTAAGCACGCTGGCCTTCGCCGGTGGCGATGCCTTCCAGGTGACTGGGGCGCCGATCGCGCAGGATGCCCTGCTGCTCAAGGCAGGCTTCGATGTCGACGTGGCGGCGGGCGCCAAGCTCGGCCTGTTCTATGCCGGACAACTGGCCAGCGACGCGGCGGATAACTCGGTCCAGGGACGCCTGAGCATCGCGTTCTAAGGCGAGCCAGCTCCGAAATGCGAAAGGCGGCGCAGGCGACTGCGCCGCCTTTTTGTTATCGATGTTTTGGCTCCCCGCGTCCCGATTCCGCACCGTCCTCCTCGCGAAAGCGAGGATCCATTCAGCCTGTGGCACGGGGAGGACCGCGTCCGCAAAGCCGGCCGCATGGATCCTGGCTCAAGCCCAGGATGACGCCGGGCGTGGTGGCGAAGGCGGAAACAAAAAAGACGGCGCCGTTTCCTGCGCCGCCTCGAATCCTCATGCTGTCCGAAAGATCAGAGCGGGCGGACCAGGATGTGCTTCTTGCGGCCGAGAGAGAGCTTGACGACGCCTTCCGAGGTCAGCGCGTCGGGACCGACCAGTACCTTCTCGTCGGTGATCGCCTGGTCGTTGACGCGCAGGCCGCCGCCCTTGATCTGGCGGCGGGCTTCGCCGTTCGAGGCGACGAGGCCGGCCTGCACGAACAGCGACAGCACGCCGAGGCCGTTGGCGAAGTCGGACGCCGCGACCTCGATCGTCGGCAGGTTCTCGGCCAGCGCGCCTTCCTCGAAGGTGCGGCGCGCCGTTTCGGCCGCTTCCTCGGCCGCGGCGCGGCCATGCGCCAGCGCCGTCACCTCGGTGGCGAGGATCTTCTTGGCGTCGTTGATCTCGGAGCCGCCCAGCGCCGCCAGGCGGGCGATCTCGTCCAGAGGCAGCTCGGTGTAGAGCTTGAGGAAGCGCTCGACGTCGCCATCCTCGGTGTTGCGCCAGAACTGCCAGAACTCGTACGAGCCCAGCATGTCGGCGTTGAGCCAGACGGCACCGTTCGCGGTCTTGCCCATCTTGGCGCCGGACGAGGTGGTGAGCAGGGGCGTGGTCAGCGCATAGAACTGCTTGTCGAGCATGCGGTGGCCGAGCTCGATGCCGTTGACGATGTTGCCCCACTGGTCAGAGCCGCCCATCTGCAGCGTCACGTCATGGCGCTGGTTCAGCTCGACGAAGTCATAGGCCTGCAGGATCATGTAGTTGAATTCGAGGAAGGACAGCGACTGCTCGCGGTCGAGGCGCAGCTTCACCGAGTCGAAGGAGAGCATGCGGTTGACCGAGAAGTGGCGGCCGACATCGCGCAGGAAGTCGATGTAGTGCAGGCCGTTCAGCCATTCGGCATTGTTCGTCATGATCGCCGGGCGCTCGGCGCGGTCGAAATCGAGGTAGTTGGCGAACACCCTGCGGATGCCGGCGAAATTCTCGTCGATCATCTCGTCGGTGAGCAGCTTGCGTGCCTCGTCCTTGAAGGACGGGTCGCCGATGCGCGTGGTGCCGCCGCCCATCAGCGCCAGCGGGCGATGGCCGGTCTTCTGCATCCAGCGCAGCATCATGATCTGCATCAGCGAGCCGACATGCAGGCTCTTCGCCGTGGCGTCGAAGCCGATATAGCCGGTGACGGTCTCCGTCGCGAAGCGGCGATCGAGCCCTTCGCTATCCGAGCACTGGTGGACGAAGCCACGCTCGGTCAGGATCTGCATCAACTCGGACTTGAAGGCGCTCATGACGGACCTTTGGAAGAAGGATGGGATTGGCCGGCTTTCTAGCAGCCGGAACGGGAAATTTCACCTCGAAGGGCGAAATTTCCCGTATCAGGATCAGGCGGCGCGGCGGGCGCGGGCCCGGCGGGCTTCCACGGCGGCGGCGAGCCGCTCGAGAACGTCGACCGAGGTGTCCCAGTCGATGCAGCCATCGGTGATGCTCTGGCCGTAGACGAGCGGCTGGCCTTCGACCAGGTCCTGCCGGCCGGCGACCAGGTTGCTCTCCACCATCACGCCCATGATGCGGTTGTCGCCAGCCTCGACCTGGCGGGCGATGTCCTCGACGACGATCGGCTGGTTTTCCGGCTTCTTCGAGGAGTTGGCATGGCTGGCGTCGATCATGATCTTCGGCACGATGCCGGCCTTCTCCGAGGCCTTGGCCGCTTCCTCGACGCTGGCGGCGTCATAGTTGGTCGATTTTCCGCCGCGCAGGATGATGTGGCAGTCCTCGTTGCCGACCGTGGTGGCGATGGCGGACCGTCCGGTCTTGGTGACGGCCAGGAAATGGTGCGGCTGCGACGCCGAGAGAACCGCGTCGAGCGCGATCTTGACGTTGCCGTCCGTGCCGTTCTTGAAGCCGACCGCGCAGGAGAGGCCGGAGGCCAGCTCGCGATGCACCTGGCTTTCGGTCGTGCGCGCGCCGATCGCGCCCCAGCCGACGAGATCGGCGAAATACTGCGGCGTCGTCATGTCGAGGAATTCGGAGCCTGCCGGCACGCCGAGATCGTTGATCTCGAGCAGCAGGTTGCGCGCGATGCGCAGGCCCTTGTCGATCTCGAAGCTGCCGTCGAGGTCGGGATCGTTGATCAGGCCCTTCCAGCCGACGGTCGTGCGCGGCTTCTCGAAATAGACCCGCATGATGATCTCGAGCCGGTCGGCGAGGTAGGGGCGGATTTCGGCGAGGCGGCGCGCATAGTCCATGGCGGCGACGGGATCATGGATCGAGCAGGGGCCGATGACGACGGCAAGGCGGTCGTCGGTGCCGTGCAGGATGTTGTGCAGCGCGGTTCGGGCGCCGGTGACGGTGTCGCTGGCGGTCTCGGTGCGGGGGAACTCGCGCATCACCTGTTCGGGTGTCGAGAGTTCTTTCAGTTCGCGGATGCGGAGGTCGTCGGTGATCAGCACGGTGTGGCTCCTTGAGAAATTGGACCACCCGGCGGCATTAAAAAAGCCGCCAGGTGTCTGGCGGCTTCGGGACATTTCGCGGCTTTTTAGACCGCGCGCACCCCTACCTCCGCCAAAGCGAGCGGATAGCTAAAGTACCAAGCATAGGTGGTGGCGGCGAAAGTCATGACAGCGCATATAGATCAGCCGAAACGGTTTGTCACGGGGGACGTTGCGGCTTTTGACGAAACGGCGTCACTGTTGCCGATCTGCTCTTTGCGGAAGCAACGCATGCGGCTATCCCGGATTGGAATAGTTCCGGGGGAACCAATGCGCAGAACGGTCGTTGTCGGGCTCATGAGCGGAACGTCGATGGATGGCGTCGACGCGGCACTGATCGCGACCGACGGGGAAGAGGTCGAGGCTTTCGGCCCCACCTATTTCAGGCCTTATCAAGCGGATGAACGCGCCGTGCTGCGCGCGGCGTTGGCGGCTGCGGTCGGGCTGGACCGGCGCGAGGCTCGTCCCGGTGTGATCGGCGATGCCGAGCGGATCGTCACCGACGCGCATGCGGAAGCCGTCGAGGCCCTGCTGTCCCGCCGCGATGTCGACGCGCCGCGCGTCACGCTGGTGGGCTTCCATGGCCAGACCGTGTTCCATGCGCCCGCGCGTCGGCTGACGATCCAGATCGGCGATGGCGCCGCGCTCGCGCAGCGGCTCGGCCTGCCTGTCGTCTATGATTTTCGCGCCGCCGACGTCGCCGCGGGCGGGCAGGGCGCGCCGCTGGTGCCGATCTTCCATGCGGCCCTCGTGCGCGCCGCCGGACTGGAGGGTGATGTCGCGGTGGTCAATATCGGTGGCGTTGGCAATGTCACGCGGATCGGCGCCGATGGCTCGATCGTCGCCTTCGACACCGGCCCGGGCAACGCGCTGATCGACGATCTCGTCCGCGAGCGCACGGGCGCCAGCATGGACGTCGACGGCGCCTTGTCCGCGGCGGGCACCGTCCATCTCCAATCCCTCGCCGAACTGATGGACGATCCCTGGTTCAGCCTGCCGCCGCCGAAATCGCTCGATCGCGATGCCTTTTCCCGCGCGCCGGTGGCGCGTCTGTCGACGGCCGATGCCTGCGCGACGCTCGCCGCCTTCACCGCCGAGACGATCGCGCGCGCCGTGGCGCTCGCGGGCGGCGCCGGCGAGATCATTGTCTGCGGCGGCGGGGCGCATAATCCCGCCATCCTGCGCCAGCTCGCCGAGGCCAGCGGCGCCGTGGTCACGACGGCCGACTCGCTCGGCTGGTCTGGCGATTTCATGGAGGCGCAGGCCTTCGCCTATCTCGCGGCGCGCAGCGTCGCCGGCCTGCCGCTGAGCCTCCCCGAAACCACCGGGGTGCCGCATCCCATGCCAGGCGGCGTTCTCGCCGAGCCGGGGGGCTTGGCCCGGTGAGCGATCGAACCGCCGCCTTGTCCGCCACCATCGTTTCAAGTTCGTCTTTGGGAGAGATCCGGATGCTCGTTCGTTTGATGAAATTTGGCGTCCTGCTGGTCACGGGCCTGGCGCTCGCCGCGTCCGCCCAGGCCGCCGCCGGAACCGGGGCGGTGACGACCGCCAGCGCGGCCATCGCGCCGATGACGGCCCCGGCCGCCGGGGCTGAAGCCGCGGCCAAGCCCGCGCCCCGGGTGGTTGCCAGGGCCGCGAAGCGTGCGCCGGTGGTGCGCCGCGACCCGCAGGTCTATCTGTTCCGCGGCCTTGCCAACGTGTTTTCGCTCGGCATGGACGACATGGCGAAGGAGCTGAAGGCGCAGGGCATCCCCAACAAGGTGCTGAACCACGCCAACTGGCCGCGTGTCGCCGCCGACATCACCGCCAAGTACAAGGCGAATCCCAAGGCCACCCGGCCGATCGTACTGGTGGGCCATTCGCTGGGCGCCAATGCCGTGCTCCTGATGGCGCAGAAGTTGGCGCGCGATGGCGTCCCGGTCGATCTGGTCGTTACCTTCGACCCCACGACCAAGGGCCCCGTCGCCCCCGGAGTGCGTCGCTACCTCAATCTCTACCAGTCCAACAATGGCTGGGCCGAGGCCTTGGACGTTCCGGCCGGAGCCGGCAAGCGCGTGGTCAATTCCGACGTGCGCAAGCGCACCGACATCAAGGCCGCCGTCTCGCATTTCGACATCGACAAGAACCGCGTTCTGCACCAGCAGGTGGTCGCCGAAATCGTCCGGCTGGCCGGCGGAAAGGCCAGGCCGTAACGCAGGTCCGGCGCGATGTAGCCGGGCCGAGCCTCTGGCGATGGCCCTCTTCGGCGCGTGGCGCCGGCGTTTCCACATGGCATGGCCCCGCTTCGGCGGGGCTTTTTTGTTGCGCGGGGCATCGCCTGCGGCGCCGGCCTTTCCGCTGCGGAGCGATCGGGCGAGAATCAGCAAGCGCCGCGCTGGCGCCTGGTCCGGAATGAAGCGTCGTTGGCGCGCCGCGCCCGCAGAGGCCGGCTCGCGACAAGCGGGCGTATCGCAGAATCGTATCCCGGCGACTGCCGGGAATTTCGCCGGAAATTACTTTGGTTCTCGTAGCGTCGGCGTCTTAAGCGATATCGTGTCAACGGGTTGCGAGGGCCGTGGGTGTCAGACGCAGTCGCGAAGGCGCTCGAAAGCGACGGGGACCCTACGTCAATTCGGGATATTGCTGCATTTCAGCAACAGTTTTTCTAGTCTGACTAAACTAGCTTGGCGTCATCCGGGGCGGCGATCCTTACAGCGGTTGCGGGGATATCTTCACCAACAGGGGCTGAGCATGAAAGCAATTCTGCATGGAATGACGCTTGTTTCCGTTCTGGCACTGGGCGCTGCCGGTGCCCAGGCCGCGGATCTGATCGAGGCGCCGGTCGTCGTCGCGCCCGAGGTGTTTAACTGGACCGGCTTCTATGTCGGCGTCCATGGCGGCCTCGGGGCCGGCAAGAACGACTATTCCGTCTCCGGGTTCCAGGAACATGAGGTCCTGGGGTTCTCGACCTTCGGCGGCAGTGACGACGAGAACGCCAATGGCGGCTTCGGCGGTGTCCAGGTCGGCTACAACTATCAGTTCGGCTCCAGCTTCGTTGCCGGCGTGGAGGCCGATATCGCCGCCGCCAGCATCTCCAGCGATAGCTCGAACGTATTCGGCATCGAGTCCTGGGGCGGCAGCACCCGCCCGCTGAACATGGGCGTCGACAGCAAGGTCGACTGGTTCGGCACCCTTCGGGCGCGCCTCGGCTTCGCGGTAGACAATGTCCTGTTCTACGGCACGGGCGGCGCGGCCTACGGCCACGTGAAGACGTCGTACAACATCGACTACGACAACGGTGACGACGTTCTCAGCGGATCGAACTCGGATACCCAGTGGGGCTGGACGGTCGGCGCCGGCTTCGAATACGGCATCACCAAGAACGTCACGCTGAAGGCCGAATACCTCTATGTCGATCTCGGCAGCGCCAGCCTCGCCAGCGACGTGACGGTTCACGACACCGGCTTCCGCTACATCAATCTCGACAGCGCCGACGTGGACACGAAGTTCCACACCATCAAGGCCGGTCTGAACTACAAGTTCTGATCGCCTGGACGGTCCAGCGTTCAGAGGGCTCCGCCAAGGCGGGGCCCTTTTTCGTGGCCATGCGCATGCCGCGGCGCGCCAGTCGTGCCGGAACCGCCGCGAATGCCGGTCGTGGGACAAGGCCCGACTCCTGCCCCCATCCAGAGAATCGATCGGACGAGCTTCCGGTTGGGTAAATCGCTGTACCGCCCGGTCCTGTAACTCTCAGGTGGCTGGTCGGCGGGCTTCGATGCGGTTTCCGCTAGCCTAGATGATTTTGTTTGTCCGATAGATTGGCGGCAGCCACGCGGGGGCAACTGGCGCCAATTCGCTTGATCGGTCAGTTTTCTACAGGAAATGTACTAAGGGAGATATCTCTTCATGATGCAAAACCTTGTCTGACCGTGCGTCACTTGTCCAATTAATGGTGCGATTCTGCCACAGTCAGGCGTTCGGCGTTGCGCTAGCTTGAAGCTACCTGAACGGCCGCTCCCCCCAATCCATCGGCCGTCTGGACCCAGTTTTCCGAGCGAAGGGGCTCTATGATGAAATTCATTCTTCGCAGTGCAACCATGGCATCCGTGCTGGCACTCGGCGTCGCAGGCGCCCAGGCCGCCGACCTGACCTACGAACCGGCCCCGGTGGCCGTTCCGGAAGTCTTCAACTGGACGGGCTTCTATATCGGTGTCCATGGCGGCATCGGCGGCGGAAATATCGATTCCCAGTTCCGCTACTACGATCCCGAAGTTCCGGGCGACGGCTACAACTTCAGCGACAACGCGTTTGGCGCGTTTGGCGGTGTTCAGGCTGGCTACAACTGGCAGTTCAACACGAACTGGGTCGTCGGCCTGGAGACCGATTTCGCCGCATCGGGCATCGAAGCCAAGCATTCCGTCGACTATAGCGATGGGTATTCGGAGAGCAATGAAACCAAGGTAGATTGGTTCGGCACCATTCGCGGGCGACTTGGTTATGCTTGGGACAATGTGTTGTTCTATGGAACGGGTGGCGCCGCTTATGGCAAGGTTAAGGTGTCTGGCTCGTATGATGGCGACGGTAGCGGTAGCTACTCGGATTCAGATACGAATTGGGGGTGGACCGCTGGCGCCGGTGTCGAGTACGGGATTACAAAGAACGTTACTTTGAAGGCTGAGTACCTCTACGTCGATCTTGGCAGCGTCACAGCAGACGCCGGGGATGATTTCGGTGGGTCATTCAAGTCCGACGTCGCCTTCCACACCCTCAAGGCCGGTCTGAACTACAAGTTCTGATCCCGCGTCTCCTATCCATACTGGAGGGCCCTGCAGTGCAGGGCCCTTTTCTATTGGGATGTTGCATTGGACCTGTTCTGGCCGACGCTCGATCCGGCGCGGAGCTTAACGCACGGCTGGCGATCGTCGGTCCGCCGTCACGTTGGTGTCGACGCGCAGGAGCGGCTCCCGATTAGGAATTGTTCGATTAGCTAAGTAGCCGCGCGTTTAGCTAAAATGTAGATGCGCTCCATACTCTGGGAACGGGGCAAGACAGTATTGTTTTCGATATGGCAATATTGTCACGGAATCAGCCTTTAGCGCCTCGGATTCTTGCTGAATGCAATCAATCGGCAATGGTTTGTTTGCGAATCCGGTGTTACGCTTCGTCATCTGGGTGGCACTTGCATCGCATTCTTTGTGAACAGTAAGACTGAAGAGGCCCGCAATGAAACACTCGCTACTGACTGCGACGGCAGCGGCATCTGTCCTGGCCCTGGGCCTCGGTGGAGCGCGCGCCGCCGATCTCACCTACGAACCGGCGCCGGTCGTCGTGGCCCCCGCCGCGTTCAACTGGTCCGGCTTCTATGCCGGTGTGCATGCCGGCTATGCCTGGGGCAGCGAGGACGATAACCAGAGCAATCTGTTTGGCGATCCCGAGCCATTGCCGCAAGCTGCCGACAGCTTCGACATGGACGGCTTCATCGGTGGTGTCCATGCCGGCTACAACTGGCAGATGGACCAGTTCGTCTTCGGCGTCGAGGGCGATCTCGACTACGCCAACATCAAGGGCAGCGAAGGCTATGCCGGCTATGTGACGAATTTCGGCGGCGATTATGTCGAGGGTAACCTCGAGATGAAGAGCCAGTGGCAGGCCTCGCTGCGGGCCCGTGCCGGCTATGCCTTCGACAACTTCCTGGTCTATGGCACGGGCGGTATCGCCTTCGCAGACGGCAAGCTGTCATCGAATGGATACAACTTCGACACCGACACGAACTTCGGCTCCGACGACAGCAACACGCATGTCGGCTGGACGGTGGGTGTCGGCGCCGAATACGCCTTCTCGCCCAACTGGATCGCCCGTGCCGAACTTCGCTACACCGATTTCGGCAACAAGACCTACCAGTTGCTGGAAGGTCCGGTCGATGCCGACTGGACGCAGACGGCCGTCACGGTCGGCCTGAGCTACAAGTTCTGATCTTACGGACGGGGCGCACTCTGAAAGGCTCCGCTTCGGCGGAGCCTTTTGGTTTTTGTGGCGCGGGAAGGCGGCCAGGATGACTTGGGCGGTGCCCGTCGCGCGCCGATCGGATTCAAAGCCTCAGGCTCTTGTTGCAAAGTCTTGATCGATCGAGGGTATCGCCTTCGGACACGCGTTGTTTTCGGGCCTCGGCCGGGCTCCGCCGGAGCGGAGCGGGATCGAAGCGCGATCTTGATCCATCCGTCGCCTGGATGAACCGCTGGCCGCTGCTCACGGTCCCGGGCCTCTGGATCGTCCAAGGAAAACGGCCCGCGGCGAGGTCGCCGCGGGCCGTCGAAACCAGCATCGGAAGCGCCGAAGCGCTGCCGGACGGAAGTGTCAGGCGGCGCTCAGCATGGCGAGGCGCTTGTCGACATAGTTGCCGCAGATATCGATCAGCGGCTCGACCTGGCCTTCGAAGAAATGGTTGGCGCCCGGCATGATCGTCTGTTCGACGATGATGCCCTTCTGCGTCTTCAGCTTGTCGACCAGCGTCTGCACGTCCTTGGGCGGCGCGACCTTGTCCTGGTCGCCATGCACGATCAGGCCGGAAGACGGGCAGGGCGCCAGGAACGAGAAGTCGTACAGATTGGCCTGCGGCGCGATCGAGATGAAGCCCTCGATCTCCGGGCGGCGCATCAGCAGCTGCATGCCGATCCACGAGCCGAACGAGAAGCCGGCGACCCAGCAGGCGCGCGCGTCCGGGTGGATGGTCTGCGCCCAGTCGAGCGCCGAAGCCGCGTCCGAAAGCTCGCCCTCGCCATGGTCGAATTCACCCTGGCTGCGACCGACGCCGCGGAAGTTGAAGCGCAGCACCGCGAAGCCGCGCTTCGCGAACATGTAGAACAGCTGATAGGTGATCGCGTTGTTCATCGTGCCGCCGAACTGCGGATGCGGATGAAGGATGATGGCGATCGGGCCGTTCTTTTCCTTGGACGGCTGGAAGCGTCCCTCGATGCGGCCGGCGGGGCCGGTGAAAATAACCTCGGGCATGTTTAGCCTCGGACCTTTCGATCTGTTCAGAACGCCCCAAGTGACCTATATCAGCGTCAAATCCTAACTTGACTCTGATGCTCAGGGTTTCTAGAACACTTTAGAATTATTCGAAATCGGCGTCGGATGTCGATCCTGCCTTGTAGCGGGCCTTGTAGCATGAGGCAGGGTCCGGATTTCAAGCATAATGCGACATCCGCCTTGCAACGGGAGACTGCCAGCCGTGGCCGCGCCGCGTATCTACCTCGATTACAATGCCGGTGCGCCGCTTCGTCCCGAAGTGCGCATGGCGATGATCGATGCGCTGGATGCGACCGGCAATGCGTCCTCCGTGCATGGTGAGGGCAGGGCCGCGCGCGCCCGGGTCGAGGCGGCGCGCCGCCGGGTTGCAGCCCTTGTCGGCGCCGACCCGACCCGCGTGATCTTCACCTCCGGCGGCACCGAGGCCAATGTCACCGTGCTGTCGCCGCGCATGCGTATGGGTGCCGGTGAACTGGCGATCGACCTGCTGCTGGTGGGCGCGACGGAGCATCCGTCCGTGCTGGCCGGCGGCCGTTTCGGCCCCGACAGGGTCCGTCCGGTCGCGGTCGATGGCGAGGGGCGGTTGAGCCTCACCGATCTGGGCGCGGCGCTGGAACTGGCTGCCGCCGAAGGCAAGCGGGTGCTGGTCTCCGTCATGCTGGCCAACAACGAGACCGGGACGATCCAGAGGGTTGCCGAGATAGCGGCGCTGGCGCGCAGGTTTGGCGCGCTGGTCCACACCGACGCGATCCAGGCGGCGGGCCGGATCCCGGTCGATATCGGAGCGCTCGGCGTCGATTTCCTGACCCTTTCCGCCCACAAGATCGGCGGGCCGCAGGGGGCTGGCGCAATCGTGTTGGGCGGCGATCTCGTCTCGCCCCTGCCGCTCCTGGTCGGCGGCGGACAGGAAAAATACAGCCGCGCCGGCACCCAGAACGTGGCGGCGATCATCGGCTTCGGCGTGGCGGCGGATTGTGCCCGCGCCGATCTGGAGCGGTCTGCCGCGTGGAGCCTCTGGCGCGACGGGATCGCGACGGCGGCGGCTCCGGCCATTCTCTTGAGCGGGGGCGCCGAGCGGCTCCCGCAGACGCTGTCACTCGGCGTCGACGGTCTCCAGGCGGAAACGCTGGTGATCGCGCTCGATCTCGAAGGCGTGGCGGTATCCGCCGGTTCGGCCTGCTCTTCGGGAAAAGTCGGTGTTTCGCATGTGATGAAGGCCATGAACGTGCCCGAATCCCAGGCGAAGGCCGCGATCCGCGTCAGTTTCGGATGGGCGACCACCGAATCCGACATACGTAGATTTACGGAGGTCTGGGGACGTGTCATGAGACGGCTCGCGCCGGGCGTGACACGCGCCGCATGACAACGCACTCAACCCGCGGTCCTTGAAACCGCTGTGGATGGAGTAGGCAATGCCTGCAATTCAGGAGACGGTCGATCAGGTTAGCCAGATCGACGTCGATCAGTACAAATACGGTTTCGTGACCGATATCGAATCCGACCGCGCGCCCAAGGGCCTGTCGGAGGATATCGTCCGCTTCATCTCCGCCAAGAAGAACGAGCCCGACTGGATGCTCGAATGGCGGCTGGACGCCTATCGGCGCTGGCTGACCATGACGGAGCCGACTTGGTCGCGCGTCCATTATCCGAAGATCGATTTCGAAGACCTCTATTATTATTCGGCGCCCAAGAGCACGCCGGGTCCGAAGTCGCTCGACGAGGTCGATCCCGAACTGCTCGCCATGTACGAGAAGCTGGGCATTCCGCTGCGCGAGCGCGAGATCCTGGCCGGCGTCGAGGGCGCATCGGATCGCCGGGTCGCGGTCGACGCGGTGTTCGATTCCGTCTCGGTCGTGACGACGTTCAAGGAAGAGCTGAAGAAGGCCGGCGTGATCTTCTGCGCCATCTCGGAAGCGATCCGCGAATATCCGGAGATCGTGAAGAAATATCTCGGCTCCGTCGTTCCGGTGACCGACAATTTCTACGCGACGCTGAATTCGGCCGTGTTCTCGGATGGGTCGTTCGTCTACATCCCGGAGGGCGTCCGCTGCCCGATGGAGTTGTCGACCTATTTCCGCATCAACGAGCGCAACACCGGCCAGTTCGAGCGCACGCTGATCATCGCCGAGAAGGGGGCTTACGTCTCCTATCTCGAAGGCTGCACGGCGCCGATGCGCGACGAGAACCAGCTGCATGCGGCGGTGGTCGAGCTGGTGGCGCTGGAAGATGCCGAGATCAAGTACTCGACGGTCCAGAACTGGTATCCCGGCGACAAGGACGGCAAGGGCGGCATCTACAACTTCGTGACCAAGCGCGGCGATTGCCGTGGCGACCGTTCGAAGATCTCGTGGACCCAGGTCGAGACCGGCTCGGCGATCACTTGGAAATACCCGTCCTGCATCCTGCGCGGCGATGACAGCCAGGGCGAGTTTTATTCGATCGCGGTGTCGAACGGCTACCAGCAGGTCGACAGCGGCACCAAGATGATCCATCTCGGCAAGAACACGAAGAGCCGGATCATCTCGAAGGGCATCGCCGCCGGCCGCTCGGACAATACCTATCGCGGCCTCGTCTCGGCGCACCGCAAGGCGTCCGGCGCGCGCAATTTCACCAATTGCGACAGCCTTCTGATCGGCGACAAGTGCGGCGCGCATACCGTGCCCTACATCGAGTCGAAGAATGCCAGCGCCGTGTTCGAGCATGAGGCGACGACCTCGAAGATCGCCGACGACCAGCTGTTCTATTGCCTGCAGCGCGGACTTTCGTCGGAGGAGGCCGTGGCGCTGATCGTCAACGGCTTCGTCAAGGACGTCATCCAGCAATTGCCGATGGAGTTCGCGGTCGAGGCCCAGAAGCTGATTTCGATCAGCCTCGAAGGCTCGGTCGGCTAAGCCCTTTCTCTCTGAACCTCCCCGGATAGGGGAGGTCGAACCGGCAGAGCCGGTTTCGGGAGGGGCGCTCGGTCCAGACACCGGAAAGCCCGCCCCGAAACGCTTGCAGCGCTTCGACCCTCCCTCAAGCGGAGGGTTCAGACAGCCAGTTTGAACGGAACAACACTATGCTCGAGATCAAGAACCTCCACGCCTCCATCGACGGCAAGGAGATCCTGCGCGGCGTCGACCTGATCGTGCCGACCGGCGAAGTCCATGCGATCATGGGGCCGAACGGCTCCGGCAAGTCGACGCTTTCCTACGTGCTGTCCGGCCGCGATGGCTATGACGTCACCGATGGCGAGATCCTGTTCGACGGCAAGGACATCGTCGAGATGCCGGCCGAAGAGCGCGCTAGCGCCGGCGTGTTTCTGGCCTTCCAGTATCCGCTGGAAATCCCCGGCGTCGCCACCATGACCTTCCTGAAGGCCGCCATGAACGCCCAGCGCAAGGCGCGCGGCGAGGCCGAGCTGACCACGCCGGACTTCATGCGCCGCGTGAAGACGGCAGCGGAAAAGCTGAACGTGACTCAGGAAATGCTCCGCCGTCCGCTCAATGTCGGTTTCTCCGGCGGCGAGAAGAAGCGGAACGAGATCCTGCAGATGGCGCTGCTGGAGCCGAAGCTGGCGGTCCTCGACGAGACGGATTCGGGCCTCGACATCGATGCCTTGCGCGTCGTTTCGGAAGGCGTCAACGCGCTGCGCGATCCCGGCCGCTCCATGCTGGTCATCACCCACTATCAGCGCCTGCTCGACCATATCGTGCCCGACAAGGTGCATGTGATGTCGGCGGGCCGCATCGTCCGCACCGGTGGTCCGGAGCTGGCGCTGGAGCTCGAAGCCAAGGGCTATGCCGATTATGCCGGCGAAGCGGCTTGAGCGGGGGAGTGGCATCGATGAACGCCGAGCCGCGCATCCTGCGCACACAGGCTGAAGAAACGCTGGCGCTGGAATTCGCCGCCGCCCGCACGCAGTTGCCGGGTTCGCCGGCGATCGCCGCGGCGCGCGAAAATGCCTTCGCCGCCTTCCAGAAGCAGGGTCTGCCGCATCGCCGGACCGAAGCCTGGCGCTATACGGATCTGCGCGCCTTGCTGCGCACCGTGCCGCCGCTGGCGATCGGCCCGACCGCCGAGACGAGCACGCTGGCCGATCCGCTGCCGGGTCTCGACCGGGCGCGCCTGGTCGTGGTCGATGGCAGCTTCCGTCCGGAGCTGTCCGATCTCGCCGGCATCGACGGCGTCACCATCCGTCCGCTGGTCGATCTCCTCCAGGAAGGCGATGCGCGCATCGGCCTGCAGGTCGCCTCGCTGAACGATGCAATGGTCTCGCTGAATTCCGCGCTGATGCTGGGTGGTGTCGCCATCGAGGTTCCAGCCGGCGTCCGCATCGAGCGGGCGATCGAGATCGCCCATGTGACGACCTCGGCTGTCGCCTCGCATGTGCGCAACCTCGTCACCGTGGGCGACGACGCTTCCGTTCGCATCCTGGAGACGCATGTCGGCCCGGCCGGCAGCGCCTACCAGGCCAACATCGTCACCGAGGCGACGGCGGGTCATCGCGCCAAGGTCGTGTGGGCCAAGCTGCAGAGCGAGGGCGATGCCAGCGTCCATCTCGGTACGCTCGCCGTCACCATCGGCACCGAGACCGCGTTCGATCACCTGACTCTGATGATCGGCGCCGCGATCTCGCGCTCGCAGACCTTCGTCACCTATTCGGGCGAGAACGCGCGCGCCGGCCTGTTCGGCGCCACCATGCTGCGCGGCAAGCAGCACGCCGACATCGCGCTCAGCGTCGATCATGCCGTGCCGAATGGCGCCAGCCGCGAACTGTTCAAGGCGGTGATGGACGGCCGTTCCGAAGGCGTGTTCCAGGGTCGGATCATCGTGCGCCCCGATGCGCAGAAGACCGACGGCCGGATGATGACGCAGGGCCTGCTCCTTTCCGAGGACGCGTCCTTCTTCGTCAAGCCGGAGCTGGAGATCTTCGCCGACGACGTCCAGTGCGCGCATGGCGCGACCAGCGGCGAGATCGACGAGGACATCCTGTTCTACCTGCTTTCGCGCGGCCTTCCCCGCGCCGAGGCCGAGACGTTGCTGGTGACGGCCTTCCTGGCCGAAGCCATCGAGGGCCTTGGCGATGAAGCCATCGGTGAAGCCTTCGAGCAGATCTCCCGCAACTGGCTCGCCGCGCGCGGGCAAGAGGCAGCATGAGCGAGCCGGGCGCCTATGACGTTCGGGCGATAAGGCGGGATTTTCCGATCCTGTCGAGGACGGTCTATGGCAAGCCGCTCGTCTATCTCGACAATGGCGCCTCGGCGCAGAAGCCGCAGGCGATGCTGGACGCGGTGACGAAGGCCTATTCGGAAGAATATGCCAACGTCCATCGCGGCCTGCATTACCTCTCCAATGTCGCGACCGACGCCTATGAAAAGTCGCGCGAGACGGTGCGGCGGTTCCTGAATGCCGGATCGGTCGACGAGATCATCTTCACCCGCTCCTCGACGGAGGCGATCAATCTGGTCGCCTCGTCGCTGGGGCAGATGGAGATCGGCGAGGGCGACGAGATCATCGTCTCGATCCTCGAGCACCATTCCAACATCGTGCCGTGGCATTTCCTGCGCGAGCGCAAGGGCGCGGTGATCAAATGGGCGCCGATCGCCGATGACGGCACCTTCCTGCTCGACGAATTCGAGAAGCTGATCACGCCGCGCACCAAGATCGTCGCGATCACGCATATGTCGAACGTCACCGGCACCATCGTGCCGGTCGAGGACGTGATCCGCATCGCCCACGCCCATGGCGTCAAGGTGCTGGTTGATGGCAGCCAGGCCGCCGTGCACCTGCCGGTCGACGTACGGGCGCTCGACGCCGACTTCTATTGCGTCACCGGCCACAAGCTCTACGGTCCGACCGGCATCGGCGTGCTCTATGCCAGGAAGGCGCTGCTCGAGGTCATGCCGCCCTTCCTGGGCGGCGGCGAGATGATCCGCGATGTCACCGAAGACAATGTCACCTATGGCTTGCCGCCGCATCGTTTCGAGGCCGGCACCCCGCCGATCGTCCAGGCGATCGGGCTCGGCGCGTCGCTCGAATATATGGAAGGTCTCGGCCGCGACCGGATCCTGACGCATGAACTGGCGCTGCGCGACTATGCGACCGAGCGCCTCTCGGCGATCAACAGCCTGAAGATCTTCGGCACCACGAAGGACAAGGGCGCGATCCTCTCGTTTGAGATGGCCGGCGCCCATGCGCATGACGTCTCGACCATCATCGACCGCGAGGGCGTCGCCGTCCGCGCGGGTACCCATTGCGCCCAGCCGCTCTTGCACCGCTTCGGCGTGACCTCCACATGTCGGGCATCGTTCGGTCTCTACAATACGTTCGATGAAGTCGACCGGCTTGCCGATGCGCTGATCAAGGCGCACTCTTTCTTCGCATGAGGATCTGAAATGGACGATATCGCAGTGATCGGCGAAGGGCAGGACGAGACGGCGGCCGCGGCACCGGAAGCGCCGGTTTCCAGCATTCCGGCCGAGGAACTGGAGCGCCTGACCGGCGACATCGTCGCCGCGCTCAAGACGGTCTACGATCCCGAGATCCCGGCCGACATCTACGAACTCGGCCTGATCTACAAGATCGACGTCGACGACGATCGCAATGTCGCGATCGAGATGACGCTGACGGCACCCGGCTGTCCCGTGGCGGGCGAGATGCCCGGCTGGGTCGAGAACGCCGTCGGTTCGGTTCCGGGCGTTGGCCGCGTCGATGTCACCATGACCTTCGATCCGCCCTGGTCGCAGGACCGCATGTCGGACGAGGCCCGCGTCGCGCTCGACTGGTACTGAGGCATGACGATGGCGCCTCCGATCACGGGTGTTCTCGAAACGGCGATCTATGTCGACGATATCGAGCGCGCGGCCAGCTTCTATCGGGACATTCTCGGCCTGCGTCCTATGCTCGAGGATACGCGTCTCGTTGCCTTCGATGCCGGTCCGTCCAGCGTCCTGCTGGTGTTCCTGCGTGGCGCGACGCTAAGCGATGTCGTGCTGCCGGGCGGCACCATTCCCGCACATGACAGCAGCGGCCCCTATCACTTCGCGCTGCGCATCCCGAAGGATGCGCTTTCCCAGTGGCGCGATCATCTGGTCGCCAGGGGCGTGACGGTGACCGCCGAGATGAAGTGGCCGCAGGGCGGCGAGAGCCTCTATTTCAACGATCCCGATGGCCATGTCGTCGAACTGGCGACGCCGGGCATCTGGGCCAACGATTCCGATCTACCCGTGAGCGCCTTGCAGAACGGGATCTGAAAGCCGATCTTAGGATCGACAAGGGCGCTTCGCGCCGCGAATTGGAGATATGCCATGGGCGTCCGTTCACGCTTTGCCGTGATGACCCTGACCGAAGCCGCCGCGGAGCGCGTGCGCGAGATCGTCGAGGATTCCGACGAGCCCGTGCTGGGCCTGCGCATCGGCGTCAAGAAGGGCGGTTGCGCCGGCATGGAATACACCATGAAGCCCGTTGGAGAGGCCGATCCGAAGGACGAGCGTCTGGAGGAGAAGGGCGCCACCGTCTTCATCGATCCGGCCGCCGTCCTCTATCTGCTCGGCACGGTGATGGATTTCGAGACCACCAAGCTGCGTTCCGGCTTCGTGTTCAAGAACCCGAACGAGGTCTCGGCCTGCGGCTGCGGTGAATCCGTCATGCTGAAGCCGGCGGACCTCTCCGAGGCAACCGCGACGGCCGATCGCTAAGAGCCTTCTTTCCTGCACCGTCCCCTCGGGGAGAGGTGTACGAGGCAGTTGTGCAGCCCCAGATTTTCATCATCCTGAGGAGGCTTTCGGAGAAAGCCGTCTCGAAGGACGCGCGGCCCAAGGGCAGGAATAGCGACGCTCTGCGTCCTTCCAGACGGCCCTTCGGGCCTCCTCAGGATGTTGAGAACCGTGTCCCGCCCCTTGAAATCCATCCCATTCCAGCATGGAGAGCGGCTTGTCGAGCCTGTTTGAACGCCTGAAGGCAGACGCGAAATCCGATTGGGACGCCTATGTCCGCCATCCCTTCGTCCTCGGCCTCGGGGACGGCTCGCTGCCCAAGGCCAGCTTCCAGCACTATCTGGTGCAGGATTATCTGTTCCTGATGGAGTTTGCCCGCGCCTATGCGATTGGCGTCTACAAGGCGCCGAATGCGATGGAAATGCGCAAGGCGTCGGCCGGCATGCACGCGATCCTCGACGAAACCAGCCTGCATCTGAAGCTCTGCGCCGAATGGGGCCTGTCGCAGGACGCCGTCGAGACCATGCCGGAAGCCCGCGCCACCGTCGCCTATACGCGCTTCGTGCAGGAGGCGGGGCTTCGTGGCGACATGCTGGATCTCATCGTGGCGCTGTCGCCCTGCGTCGTCGGCTATGCGGAGATCGGCGCCGATCTTGCGGCGTCCGGCACCGGTCTCGATGGGGCAAATCCCTATGCGCCCTGGATCCGCGAATATGCGGGCGAGGGCTATCAGGCCGTCGCCGAGGCCAGCCTTGCGCAGATCGACCGGCTTGCGGCAGATTATCTGACCGAAGCGCGCTATCCGCGCCTGCTGGAGATCTTCCGCCAGGCGGTTCGCCTGGAGGCCGATTTCTGGCAGATGGGCCTCGATCTCGCAGGCTGAGCATCGCTATGACGGCTGACCTGGATTACCTCGCTGAATTGTTCGAGCCCGTCGGCGGCGTCCGCATCCGCCGCATGTTCGGCGGTCTCGGCTTCTTTCGCGACGGGCTGATGTTCGGCATCTGGCAGAGCGACGGGATCTTCCTCAAGGCCGACGACGAAACGCGCGCGGCCTTCGAGGCGGAGGGCTGCGGCCCCTTCGTCTATGGCTCGAAGAATGGCGGCAAGACGTCCCTCAACTACTACCGCATCCCGGAGCGTCTGCTCGACGACACCGACGAGTTGCGCGACTGGGCGCTGGCGGCGATCGACGTCGCGATCCGCGCCAATGCGAAAAAGCCGGTGAAGCAGCGGAAGTAAGCCCCTCACCCAACCCTCTCCCGCAAGCGGGCGAGGGCTTTTCAGCCGGCGGGCTTCATCAAGCGGGTTGGCTAGTCATCGCCATTCGCCAAGACCGGCGTCTCCGGTCGTTCGCGATCGGTCGTGATCGCCCCCTCGCCCGCTTGCGGGAGAGGGCTGGGGTGAGGGGCTTGCTGACAGGCCTCTGCGATCTGCCTCAGCACTTCCCCGATGTTTTCGAAGACGTTCGCGTTCCAGAACCGGAT
The DNA here is from genome assembly GCF_026343955.1 of Kaistia defluvii. GTDB lineage: Bacteria > Pseudomonadota > Alphaproteobacteria > Rhizobiales > Kaistiaceae > Kaistia > Kaistia defluvii. The sequence goes on along the minus strand of NZ_JAPKNI010000004.1, from coordinate 233,054 downwards.
GACCCGATAGCCAATGCCAGCCAGGACCTCGGCGCGCTGTTGGTCATGTGCGGCGCGCAATTCCGCATGCTGTCCGCCATCGAGTTCCACGATCAGCATCGCATCCTTGCAGACGAAATCGGCGTAGTAGCCTTCAATCGGCACCTGCCGGCGGAACTTCAGCCCTTCCAGTCGGCGATCGCGGAGATGCAGCCAGAGCTTCAGTTCGGCGTCCGTCTGGGTCCGGCGGAGCGATCGGGCTCTTGCGATTTCCCTCCGCATGGCTCCCCCGAAGCAAGACCCTCACCCAACCCTCTCCCGCAAGCGGGCGAGGGCTTTTCCGCCTGTGGGTTTTAGTCAGAACGCGACCATCATCCGTCCAAACGCTCCGCCCGGACTCCCTCGCCCGCGTGCGGGAGAGGGCTGGGGTGAGGGGCTTGCTACGCTACCACCGCCTCTGCCGCCGGTGCCTTGGCCTTCATCGCGATCTCCGTCACCGCGGTGTTGTCGAGCTTGCCGGAGCCGAGCAGCGGCAGTTTCTCGACGAACAGGACCGTGCGCGGCAGCATGATGTCGGACAGGCCCCGCATTCGCGCAAAGCGCTGGAACTCGGAGAGATCAGCCTCGGGTCGCTCCGTCACCAGGACGATCTCCTCGCCCTTGCGCTCATGCGGCACGGCGGCCGCGGCCGTGGCGTGGTTCGGCCAGAACTCGCCCGCCAGCGCCTCGATCGCCGCCAGCGACACCATCTCGCCGCCGACCTTGGCGAAGCGTTTCGCACGGCCCGAAATGGTGATGTAGCCGTCCGCGATGGTGACGATGTCGCCCGTATCGTACCAGCCATCGGCCGGCGGCTGGAGCACGCCGGGCGCCTCGGCGCGGTAGTAGCCGCGCATCACATTGGCGCCGCGCACCAGCAGCTTGCCGCCTTCCTCGATGCCGGCGATTTTTTCCAGCCGCGTCTCGATGCCCGGCAGCGCCTTGCCGACCGAGCCCGGCCGGTTGGCCATCGGCGTGTTGATCGAGATCACCGGCGCGGTTTCCGTCGTGCCATAGCCTTCCAGCAGGCGGATGCCGAACTTCTCGGCCCAGACGCGGCGCGTCTCCGGCTTCACCCGCTCCGCACCGGCGAAGACGTAGCGGACCGAGTAGAAGTCGTAGGGATGCGCCATCCGGGCATAGCCGGCGAGGAAGGTGTCGGTGCCGAACAGGATGGTGGCGTTCACGTCATAAGCCATCTCCGGCACGATCCGGTAATGCAGCGGCGAGGGGTAGAGCATCTGCCGGACGCCGGAGAAGAGCGGCAGCAGGCAGCCCGCCGTCAGCCCGAAGGCGTGGAACAGCGGCAGCGCGTTCAAGACGATATCCTCGCCGGAAAAGTCGATGACGCTGGCGATCTGCTGGCGGTTCGCCTGGATGGCGTGGTGGCTGAGGGAGACGCCCTTGGGCGTGCCCTCCGAGCCGGAGGTGAACAGCACCACGGCTTCTGCCTGCGGATCGGTCGGGCGCTGGAAGGCGACGCGGCTCAGGAACCGCGGCGCGACGCCGCCGGCAAACGCGAACAGCTTGCGGAAGAGGCCGACCTCGCCGCGCAGGTCCTCCAGATAGACGAGGCGGGCGTTCTGGCCGAGGATGTCGGCGAGCGGCTGCAGCCGGCCCTTCTCGATGAACTGGCGCGAGGTCAGCACCAGCTTTACCTCGGCCGCCTTGCGGGCCGCATCGACGGAAGCTGGACCGGCGGAGAAGTTGAGCATGGCCGGGATCCGGCCCGTCACCTGCAGCCCGAAGAAGGTGACGACGGCGGCCAGCGTGTTGGGCAGCAGCACGCCAACCCGTTCGCCCGGCTCCGACAGCTTCGCGAACGACTTGCCGAGCGCGAAGGCGCCGCGGATGATTTGCTTGTAGCCGATCGGGTTGCGCGTCACGTCTTCCAGCACCGGCCGCTTGCCGTGGATGTGGCGGGCACGCAGCAGGGTGTCGAACAGCGTCTCCGCCGCCGGGCTGGTCTCGTAGACCATCTCGGTCATGATCGCCTGCAGATGATGCCCGGCTTCGTGCCGGCGCTTGCGGCCGACCAGGCCGGGAGTCAGCTCGATCCGCCGCGTCGGCAGCACGGTCATCTGGATCTCGGGGAACAGGCGGCGACGCACCTTGCCCTTCAACCGGGAGAAGAGGGTGTATTGCGCGCCGTCGATGCGGACGGGAATGATCGGCACGTCGGCAAGCGCCGCGATCATCGCGGGACCGTCATAGACCTTCATCAGCGCGCCGGTGACGGTGATGCGCCCTTCCGGGAAGATCACCAGCCGTCGGCCTTCCTTCACCAGCTTCACCATCTTGCGGACGGTGAACGGGCTGGTCGGGTCGACCGGCACGAGGTCGAAGAACAGGAAGGCCGGGCGCACCCACCACTTCTCGGCGATGTATTTGTTGATCGCGAAGACCGGCTTGCCCGGCAGCATGCAGCCGATCAGCACGGCGTCGATGAACGATGTGTGGTTGATCACGACGACGGCGGCGTCCTCGCCGTCGCCATAGTTGTCCAGGCCCTTGACGCGGGCGCGGAACAGCAGCTGCATCAGCCGGTGGCCGATCGCCTTGACCATCTCGTCCGGCACGAATTTGAGGCAGACGATCGCCGCGAGGATGTTGGCGAGGCCGAGCCAGAACAGCAGCTGCAGCGTGGTGACGCCGGCGGCGAGCAGGGCGGCCGCGACCACGGTGCCGGCGACCATGACGGCCGCGTTCAGGATGTTGTTGCCGGCGATCGCCGCCGAACGTTCATGCTCCTCGGCGCGCGATTGCAGCAGCGCATAGAGCGGCACCGTGAACAGGCCGCCGCCAAAGGCGACGCCGACGAGATCGACCAGCACGCGGATGCCGGCGGCCGAGGTGATGAAGGCGCCGAAATCCAGCGCCCCGCCGGCGCCGACCGCGCCCAGCGCGCTGGCCGAATGCGAGAGGTCTACCATGAAGGCGGCCATCACCAGCGCGCCGATCGGCGTATGGCGGGCCGAGATCCGGCCGGCGAGCAGCTTCGCCGTGGCGGCCGAGCCGAGCGCGATGCCGATGACGAAGGCGGCGACGAGCAGGTTGGCTACGATCTCGTCGACCTTCAGCGTCGTCTTGGCGAAGTCGGGGAACACCGACATCACGATCAGGCCGATCATCCAGAACCAGGAGATGCCGGAGACGGCGAGGAACAGTGTGCGCTTGCGGCGGATGGCGGCGAAGGCGTCGCGGCTGGAGCCGACAGGCGAGAACCTGAACTTTCCAGCGCCGGGCGCCGGCGGCGCGGAGGGGATGAAGAAGGCGGCGACCGCGCCGACCAGCGCGACCGAGACGAGGCCGATGACCGCCACCCAGGTGCCGCCCAGCCCGATGGTGAGCCCGCCAAACAGTGTGCCGAGCAGGATCGCGACGAAGGTCGAGCCCTCGAACATCGCATTGGCGGCGACCAGGCGCTCGCGGCTGACGAATTGCGGCAGGATCGAATATTTCGCCGGCCCGAAGATGGTCGATTGCACGGCATAGAAGAACATGCCGAGCAGGGCGAGCGGCGCCGAATGGATCATGATCGCGATCGACGACAGGATCGCCAGCGCCACTTCGGCCAGCCGGGTCCAGCGCACGACCAGCTTCTTGTCGACCGTGTCGGACAGGCGGCCCGAGACGCCGGAGAACAGGAAGAAGGGCAGGATGAACACCGCGCCGCCCAGGGTAACCGACACCTGCGGCGACAGGCCGAACAGGTCGGCGCCGCCATAGGCGACCATGAAGCCGAAGGCGCTCTTCAGCGCGTTGTCGGCAAAGGCGCCGAACCACTGCACGATGAAGAGCGGCAGGAAGCCGGGCGTCTTCAGCAGCGGCGGCGAGCCGGCCTGCATGCGGTCGAGCGGCGGGGCGTCGGGCGAGGGTGTCTGTGCGGAAGCATCCATGGCGTCAAACCTCAGCCTGTTCGCGGCAAGTCGCAAGCCGCATTAATTGAACGGTGTTCAATTCTCTATCAGTGTTTTGAACGATGTTCAATATATGATAGGGAGCACATGGATCGATGGCACGAAGTCCGGCAGGAGGTGACATGGCACGACGCAGCGACCACGCCCCGGAGGAGTTGAAGCGCCTGGCGCTGGAGGCTGGGCGCGCGATCGTCATGGAGGAGGGGCTGCGCGGCCTGACGGTCCGCCGGGTCGCCGAGCGGATCGGCTATGCGCCCGGCACACTCTACAATCTCTTCGCCAATCTCGACGACCTGATCGTCCAGCTCAACGCCGCCACGCTCGATGCGCTGGCGGTGGTTCTGGTCGAGGCGGCGCGGGCGGAACTGGCGGCCAGGCCGGAGCGGCTGGTGGAGGCCTATTTCGATTTCGTCGAAAGCCGGCCGCGCCTCTGGAGCCTGCTGTTCGAGCATCGTTTGCCGGAGGGCGAGGATCTGCCGGACTGGTACCGTCCGAAGCTCGCGGCGTTGCTGGGTCTCGTCGCAGAGGCGCTGGGACCGCTTATGCCGGATCAGACCCGCGAGGCGCGCCAGGCCGCCACGGTCACGATGTGGGCGGGCCTGCACGGCATCTCGACCCTGGCGGTGACCAGCAAGCTGACGCTGGTCGCCGAAACCGAACCTCGGGCGCTGGGCCACCTGCTGGTGCGCCGGATGCTGGGCGGGGAGAATTGAGATGGCTGGACCCTCCTTCGAGGCTCCGCTGCGCGGAGCGCCTCAGGATGATGGCCGGGGTGGGTGAGGGGACGGCGGAGTACGCAATGGATGGAACTGGGTGAACCAGTCCGAGGATCGCAGGCGGACTGTGGCCGGAGCGCTGCCACCGCCCCGATCGAGGAGGCGGCCATGCGCCGTATCTTCATCGCCGCGCTGGTCGCCCACCAGCAGCCCTAAACTACGCCCCGCTCCACGACCATCATCCTGAGGTGCCCGGCGCAGCCGGGCCTCGAAGGAGGGTCCAGGGATCTCCCTAGCCTCGCTCGGCCAAGCTTGGTCGGCCCGACGCCCTCAGTCGCCCTAAGCCTCGGCGGCCTGCGCCTCGCGCACGATGCCCAGCGCCGCGTCGAATGCGGGCGCGATGCGACGCGGCTGGTTGCCGGCGTCGAGGCGGAAGGTCGGGGTTGCGCCGACAAGCCTGGACAGCAGCCGGAACAGCACCTGCTGCGAACGCGGGACGCCGCCGCCGAGCAGGCCGATATTGTCGCTGAGGATCACGGAGAGCGCGTCGCCCTTGCTGAGGCGGGCCAGGCTTGCCCCGCCTTCCGAGCGAGGGCCCACCACCACCACGGCGGCGATCTTGTAGCTCTTCGAGGCATCCGGCAGCGGCATCAGTTCGGCCAGCGCTGCCCGGGTAAGCGGCGCCTCGTCCTCCTCGCCGCCGAATTCGCCCAGATGCGGCAGGATTTCCGGGAACATCGCCGCCGTGCGGCGCTGCACCTTCAACGTGCGCGGCATGCCCCACCCGAACAGGTCGGTGCCCTCCTGGCGCAGGATCACCACGTCATCGCCCATATGGCCGTAGCCACCCAGCGCCAGCGCCAGCGAGGTCGTCGTCTTGCCGAAGCCGCTGGGGGCGAACAGCAGCATGAGTTCGTCCCGCCCGGGCACCATCAGCGAGGCAGAGTGAATCGTCATCAGCCCGTGCCCGCGCAGCACCATGTCGAAGAGCACGGCGCCGGCCATGGAGCGGAAAGGCTGTTCGGCTGCAGCCGTCACCTGGACGTCGGTGTGCGGTTTGCCGAGTTCCTCGACGATCGAAAGCTTGCCTGGGACGCGGAACTGCTGCCGGTTGCCATGCGTGCTGATCTCGGCATAGAGGCCGTCGATCAGCTTGCCGGACCAGATCACCTCGCCCTCGGTGGGAATGTCGTCGCCGGCCGCTTCGCGGACCCGGATCTCATGCGCGACCGGGCCTTCCGGCTGCTGGAACCCGACAAGCTGCGGGAAGATCGGCGCGGCCAGACCCTCGCGTTCGGCGACGATGTTGAAGGCGAGGCCGGGAATGACATAGCGGGTCGTGTGCATCAGGCGTGTCCGGCGCGGTTCTTTTCGATGAACACCGTCACCATGGACGGCTCGGGTGGATTGAGAAGCGGCTTGCCGTCGACGACGACCCAGCAATGGGCGGAGAGCTTCGCGCTGCCGATGCTCTTGCGATCGACGCCGAAATACATGTCGGCCGGGATGCCCGCGAGCGTCAGGAAGCGGTAGGCGAGAATGCCTTCGCGCAGGCACCGGCGGTCGCGCATCACCCAGGGGCGGCGGGCGGCGCGCTTGGCGCGATGGGCGATGTAGGGCGCGGCCAAGCCGTGGTAGCGGCGGTCCGCGCCGGCATCGGCGATCCGCATGATGTCGGCGAAATCGCGCGATTTTCGGCAGCGCAACGGCAGGGTGCGAGCCCAGAACCACATTTCGGCCCGGAACATCGCCCGGCGCAGGACGCTGCCGGCTGTCACTTGTCGACGCGGACGATCAGGCCTTCGGAGGCCAGATGGTTGGCGAGTTCCGACATGTCGTCGCGCAGCATGTCGGCGTCGACGTCAAAAACCGTCTCGAGTTCCGTCAGGATGCCGGCGAAGTTGCGCGTTCCGTCGACCGTCGACAGGAAGGCTGCCGTAGTGTCGTTGCAGGTGAACAGCTGGCCCGACACCGTGTCGAGCAGCACGCCGCCTTCGCCGTCGCCGAGCGGCTGAAAGCTTGTATTTTCATGAAGCGCCCAAACGGCGCTCGGCTCGATTCTAGACACGGGATGTCTCTCCGTAAGGCTGGTGCGAAAAGTGGGATAGCCGAAGCCCGTGTGCTTGACCAGAGGTCACGCTTGCGGTTGGCTGGGCTATCGGCGGGTAATTCCCGAACGATTCAAGAGATGACTGGGGAATATGGAATGAAGAAGACCTATGAGAAGCCCGAGCTTCTGAAGCGGGATCGGGTTGCGATGATTGTCGCGGCGATCTCCGGCGTCACGCCGCCCCCGCCGCCCTAGGCTGACCTGCGATCCGCCCTCGTGTCCCGGCACGGAGGCGCCCTGGTTTGCAGGATGATGGGCGATGCCGGGCATCGCCCTTCGTTCATCCGGTTGGACATGTTCCTCCGGTTTTGCCGTCGCTGGAATGATGTTGCATGTCGACCGTTGATGTTGCCGAGGCCGTGCCGCTTCGAGGCGGAACCCCGCGCCGCCTTTCACGCGCCGATGGCCGCCTGCTGATCGCCCTTGCCGATCCGGAATCGAGCCTGGCTCCGATGTCGCTCGTGCCGGAGCGCGCGCAGCTTCTGCTGTCGCAGGCCGAGCGCCATGGCGTGCTGCCGGCCGTGCTGCGCAAGCTGCGGCCGATCCTGACCAGCGCCGACCTTCGGCCGGTGCGCGACGATTTCGTGGCACGCTTCTCGGCCGGCGTCGCCTTCAACATGCAACTGCGGGCCGAGGCCAAGCGCCTCTCGACTGCGCTGCGTGCCGCCCATCAGCCGGCGCTGCTGATCAAGGGGCATGATTTCGCCGACAACATCTATCCCGATCCCGTCCTGCGCCCGACCAGCGACATCGACCTGATCGTGCCGCTGGAAAGCCTCGCGGCGGTCGAGGCGGTGGTGGCTTCCTCCGGCTTCGAGCTGTTGCCGGACCAGCGCGACGACGAGCAGCTGGAACGCAAGTGGATCCATACGGTCCACCGCCGCCTGATGCTGGAGATCCAGGGCAATCTGGTGCATGCGCCGGGCCTGCGCTCGAAGCTCTCGCTCGGTTTTGCCGAGCTTTGCACGCATGGCGACCCGGCCGAGGCGGCACGACCGTCGACACGGCTGGCGATCGCCGGCGTGCATGCGGCGAGCTCGCACCATTTCGAACTGCTGCGGCTGGTCGTCGACGTGCTGCAGGCGGCGCGCCGGCTTCAGGGGGCGGCGGAGGAGCAGGCGCTGGAGGATCTGGTCCGCCGGTCGGGCATCCGGCTGGCGCTGGTCGCCGCGCTCGATCTGGCGGCAGCGCTCTACGACGACAGGCGATGCCGGGAAATCGGCCGGGCGCTGGCGCCGGTCCGCTTCCGGGGCGCGGCGCGGCTGCTCATCAATGGCAACGTCGTGATGGCGATGGAGACCGGCGAGCGGGCCCTGCAGTCCTGGCGGCGCTCGCTGTTTCGCGAATTGCTGAAGCGTGGGCCGGGCCGCGCTTCGCTTCCCTCGTCATGAGATGAATTGGGTGCTATCCGTAGGGACACGCATCGTGGGGATGTGCTGAGATCGACGGAGGGCAGGGTGCAAGTCGCCGAGATTGTTTCCTGGCTCGGTCGGACGAGCTTCTTCAACGGCCTGGATCGGGAGGATCTGACGCGCCTCGCTCAGATCGCCCGCGTCTCGACCTATCCCGCCGATACGATCCTGTTTTCGCAAGGGGATGAATCGGACGGGCTCTATTCCGTCGTGGACGGGATCGTCCGGATCTTCCTGACGGCGGATGACAGCCGCGAGCTGACGATCCAGCTTTTCGAGGAAGGCGAGGTGATCGGCGAGATCGCGCTCATCGACGGCCTGCCGCGCAGCGCCGGCGCCGCGACGCTGACCGAGACGCGGCTGATCTTCGTTCCGCGCCAGTCCTTCCTCAACCTGCTCGACAGCTCGAGCCAGTTGCAGCGCCAGATCATCCTCAGTCTGTGCGAGAGGCTCCGGCACACCAACGAGCAGGTGAACCGGGCTGTCTTCACCGATCTGCGCCATCGTCTGCTGGTACTGCTGCGCCAGCTCGCGCTTATCCATGGCCGGATCGAGCGCGATGTCGCGGTGGTCGAACTCGACCTGACCCAGGGCACGCTCGCCCAGATGCTGGGCGCCAGCCGCGAGGCGGTGAACAAGCAGATCCGCGCCCTGATCAAGGAAGGCCGTCTTTCCGTCGATGGTCATCGCATCATCGTGCACCGGTCGACGCGCGAGGGCTGAGCCGGCCGCTCGCGGCTCGCCCATAAATTAGGCTGTCGTCCAATCGAAACGGACTATGCCATAAGGTGGCCGAGTGACCAGCGGCCGCTTTCGGCCCTTCCGGGCGATTCCGGCGAGGCGACGCAATTCGGCATTGTTGTTGCATGGAGTGCAGTCTGGCCCGAGCGATCGCCGTCGGTCCGGATGCGAGGCAATTCGCGGCGAGCCAGGACGAGGCCAATCGATGCAGGACGCAACCATGTCGATATCGACCCAGGACGCGGAGGCCGCGCACGCGCCCGTCGCTGCGGCGACGGAGGCCGAGATCGCCGCCGCCCGCAATGCGATCAACGCCAAGCTGACCTACGCGGTCGGCAAGAACGCCGTCACCGCCAGCGACCGCGACTGGTTCGTCGCCACGGCGCTCGCGGTGCGCGACCGCATGGTCGATCCGTGGATCGCGTCCTCCAAGTCGACCTACACCGAGGGCCGCAAGCGCGTCTATTACCTGTCGCTCGAATTCCTCATCGGCCGGCTGCTGTTCGATGCGATGAACAATCTCGGCCTGACCGAGGCGTTCCGCGCGGCGCTCGGCGATCTCGGCGTCGACCTGGACCAGCTGAAGACGGTTGAGCCGGACGCGGCGCTCGGCAATGGCGGCCTTGGCCGTCTCGCGGCCTGCTTCATGGATTCCATGGCCTCGCTGTCGATCCCGGCCTATGGCTACGGCATCCGCTACGACCACGGCCTGTTCCGACAGGTGGTGAAGAACGGCTGGCAGCAGGAATATCCCGAGACCTGGCTCTCCTTCGGCAATCCCTGGCAGTTCGAGCGTCCGGAAGTCGTCTACGACATCCAGTTCGGCGGCTCGGTCGAGGCGATCATGTCGCCGACCGGCATCGCCCGCTATGTCTGGCACGCGGCCGAGACGATCGAGGCCGTGCCCTATGATACGCCGATCCCCGGCTGGCGCGGCCGCCACGTCAACACGCTGCGCCTGTGGTCGGCGCGCGCCGTCGACCCGCTGCGCCTCGACGCCTTCAACTCGGGCGATCATATCGGCGCGCTGGTCGAGCAGGTGCGGGCCGAGGCGATCTCCAAGATCCTCTATCCGAGCGACGAGAGCGCGGCCGGGCAGGAGCTGCGCCTGCGGCAGGAGTACTTCTTCGTCTCCGCATCGCTGCAGGATCTGATCCACCGCCACACCCGCACCTATGGCGACATCCGCTCGCTGCCCGACAAGGTGGCGATCCAGCTCAACGACACCCATCCGGCGATCTCCGTCGCCGAGCTGATGCGCATCCTGGTCGACCTGCGCGAAATCCCCTGGGAAGAAGCGTGGGACATCACCGTCCGCACCCTCGGCTACACCAACCACACCCTGCTGCCCGAGGCGCTGGAGACATGGCCGGTGCCGCTGCTCGAGCGGCTGCTGCCGCGCCAGATGCAGATCATCTATCTGATCAACGCCCTCCATCTGGAGAAGGCGAAGAAGCTCGAGGAATCGGACGACCGCTTCCTGTCCTCCGTGTCGCTGATCGACGAGAACAATGGCCGCCGGGTGCGCATGGGGCATCTCGCCTTCATCGGCTCGCATTCGATCAACGGCGTCTCGGCGCTGCATTCCGACCTGATCAAGCAGACGATCTTCCACGATCTCGACCAGGTCTATCCCGGCCGCCTCAACAACAAGACCAACGGCATCACCTTCCGTCGCTGGCTGCATGAGGCCAATCCGGGTCTGACGCGCATCCTCGTCGACACCTGCGGCGCGTCGATCCTCGACAATGCCGAGGCGCTGACCCAGCTGGAACCCTGGGCCGGCGATGTCGGCCTGCACGAGCAGTTCGGCGCGGTGCGCCGGGAGAACAAGATCGCGCTCGCCAAGCTGATCCGCGACCGGCTCGACATCCGCGTCAATCCGAACGCGCTGTTCGACGTTCAGATCAAGCGCATCCACGAATACAAGCGCCAGCTGCTCAACATCCTGGAGACGATCGCGCTCTACCAGGCCATGCGCGCCCAGCCGCACAAGGAATGGGTGCCCCGCGTAAAAATCTTCGCCGGCAAGGCGGCGGCGAGCTACCACCAGGCCAAGCTGATCATCAAGCTCGCCAATGACGTGGCACAGGTGATCAACAGCGACCCCACCGTTCGCGACCTGCTGAAGGTGGTGTTCCTGCCGAACTACAATGTCAGCCTGGCCGAGATGATCATCCCCGCCGCCGACCTGTCCGAGCAGATCTCGACCGCCGGCATGGAAGCGTCGGGCACCGGCAACATGAAGCTGGCGCTCAATGGCGCGCTCACCATCGGCACGCTCGATGGCGCCAATGTCGAGATCAAGGAGCGCGTCGGCGACGAAAACATCTTCATCTTCGGCCTGACCACCGCCGAGGTCGCGGCGCGTCGGATCGCCGGCATCGACGCGGGCGACACGATCGCCAAGTCGCGCATGCTGGCCGACGTTCTCGAGGCGATCGAGGCGGGCATCTTCTCGCCCGGCGAGCCCGGCCGTTTCGCCGCCCTGACGACCGCGCTGCGCCATCACGACTACTTCCTGGTGACCGCGGATTTCGATTCTTACTATGCAGCGCAACGAGACGTTGACGCGTTGTGGCTCGACAGAGCAGCATGGTGGAAGGCGAGCCTGCTGAACACGGCTCGGGTCGGCTGGTTCTCTTCGGACCGCACCATTGCGGAATATGCCGGGGAGATCTGGAATGTACCCGTCAGGCCGGCTGGATAGGCAAAGCGTGCAGGGAGTTGCGATGACGGGTTGGCGGGCAAGCGTATCGGATGTCGAAGCCCTCATTGCCGCGCGTCACGGTGATCCCTTCGCTCTCCTCGGGCCGCATGAAACACCGGATGGCCTCGCCATCCGGGCCTTCATGCCGCATGCGGAAACGCTCGTCGTCGAGGACCGCGACGGCAACCGGGTCGCGCCGCTGGAACGGCGTCCCGGCACCGATTTCTTCGAGGCCCTGATTCCTGGTCACACCGCGCGCTTCCGCTATCGGCTGCGGGCGGAGAATGCCGGCGGCGGCTGGACCTTCCATGATCCCTACAGCTTCGCCGGCGTGCTCGGCGCGACCGACGACTACCTGCTGGTCGAAGGCACCCATCGCCAGCTCTATGAAAAGCTTGGCGCGCATCTGCTGCATCACGAAGGCGTCGACGGCGTGCATTTCGCTGTCTGGGCTCCCGATGCGCAGCGCGTCTCGGTCGTCGGCGATTTCAACGGCTGGGATGGCCGCCGCCACCAGATGCGCAAGCGCGTCGACAGCGGGCTGTGGGAAATCTTCGCGGCCGATCTCGGCGAGGGGGCGATCTACAAATACGAGATCGTCGGCGCCGACGGCATCGTCCAGCCGCTCAAGGCGGATCCCGTCGGCTTTGCCGGCGAGCTTCGGCCCTCGACGGCGTCGATCGTCGCGCGGACCGACAATTTCACCTGGAACGACGAGGCGTTTCTCGGCCAGCGCGGCGAGGGGCAGGCGCGGCGCCAGCCCATGTCGATCTACGAGGTGCATCTCGGCTCCTGGCAGCGTGGCGACGGCAATGCCTTCCTGACTTATGAGGAACTGGCCGACCGCCTGATTCCCTATGCGGTGCAGATGGGCTTCACTCATCTCGAGCTGCTGCCGGTCAGCGAACATCCGCTCGACGCTTCCTGGGGCTACCAGCCGATCGGCCTGTTCGCGCCGACGCGGCGGCATGGCGACCCGGCCGGCTTCGCCCGCTTCGTCGATCGTGCGCACCAGGCCGGGCTCAGCGTCATCCTCGACTGGGTGCCCGCCCATTTTCCGACCGACCGGCATGGCCTGTCGCATTTCGACGGCAAGCCGCTCTATGAGCACGCCGATCCGCGTCGCGGCTTCCATCCCGACTGGAACACGGCGATCTATGATTTCGGCCGCAAGGAAGTGTCGAACTTCCTCGCCGCCAGCGCGCTTTATTGGCTCGACCGCTATCATGTCGACGGCTTCCGCGTCGATGCGGTCGCGTCCATGCTCTATCTCAACTATTCGCGCAAGGATGGCGAATGGTCGCCCAATCCCGACGGCACCAATGACAACAAGGACGCGGTGGCGTTCGTGCGCCGCGTGAACCAGCTCTGCTATGGCGAGCATCCGGGCACCACGACCATCGCCGAGGAATCGACCTCCTGGCCCGGCGTCACGCTGCCCGTGCATGAGAACGGGCTCGGCTTCGGCTTCAAGTGGAACATGGGCTGGATGAACGACACGCTCGACTACATGTCGCTCGAGCCGATCTACCGCCGCTATCACCACGACAAGCTGACTTTCGGCCTGCTCTACGCCTTCTCGGAGAACTTCGTCCTGCCGCTCAGCCATGACGAGGTCGTTCACGGCAAGCGCTCGATCCTGGGCAAGATGCCGGGCGATCGCTGGCAGCAATTCGCGAATGTCCGCGCCTATTACGGCTACATGTGGGGCCACCCCGGCAAGAAGCTGCTGTTCATGGGCCAGGAGTTCGGCCAGGCCAGGGAATGGAACTTCGACCAGAGCCTCGACTGGCATCTGCTCGCCGACCCGCAGCATTCCGGCCTGCAGGATTTCGTCCGCGACCTGAATACCGCCTATCGCAGCCACCCAGCGCTGCATGCGCGCGACTGCGAGGGCGAGGGGTTTCGCTGGGTCATTCCGGACGACAAGGACCAGTCGGTCTTCGCCTTCCTGCGCTTCGGCGCGCCGGGCGACAAGCCGGTACTCGTGATCTCCAACTTCACCCCGGTGGTGCGCGACTTCTATCGCATCGGGCTGCCCGAGGCGGGCCGCTGGCGTGAGATCCTCAATTCGGACGCGACGATCTATGGCGGCTCCGGCGTCGGCAATCTCGGCGCCGTCCAGGCGACCGCCGTGCCCGCTCATGGTTTCCCGGCTTCGGCCGAGTTCGTTCTACCTCCGCTTGCGACGGTCTTCTTCGAATATGATCCGAAGGAACCGTCCGCGCGGGGGGCCGGTTGACAAAAACACTGCAGGACAACGAGCGTTTCGGGAGGGACTAAGGATGGAACGGCCGCAAACCAATGCGCCGCTGGCGCGTAATGCCATGGCCTTCGTGCTGGCGGGTGGACGCGGCAGCCGCCTGATGGAATTGACCGACCGGCGCGCCAAGCCGGCGGTCTATTTCGGCGGCAAGTCGCGCATCATCGATTTCGCGCTCTCCAATGCCGTCAATTCGGGCATCCGCAGGATCGGCGTCGCTACCCAGTACAAGGCGCACAGCCTGATCCGGCATCTGAACCGGGGCTGGAACTTCTTCCGGCCCGAGCGCAACGAGATTTTCGACGTCTTCCCGGCGAGCCAGCGCGTCTCGGAGGACGCCTGGTATCGCGGCACGGCCGACGCGGTCTATCAGAACCTCGATATCCTGAAGGACTATGAAGCCAAGTATTTCGTCATTCTCGCCGGCGATCACATCTACAAGATGGACTACGAGTTGATGCTGCAGCAGCACGTCGACTCCGGCGCCGACGTGACGATCGGCTGCCTGGAAGTTCCGCGCATGGAGGCGACCGGCTTCGGCGTCATGCATGTCGACGACACCGACCGCATCCTGCACTTCATCGAGAAGCCGAAGGATCCGCCGGCCATGCCCGGCAAGCCGGACAAGGCGCTGGCCTCGATGGGCATCTATGTCTTCGATACCAAGTTCCTGATCGAGGAACTGGAGCGCGACGCCAACGACCCGAATTCCAGCCGCGATTTCGGCAAGGACATCATCCCGAACATCGTCAAGAACGGGAAGGCCGTCGCCCATCACTTCGAGGATTCCTGCGTGCGATCGACCCAGGAATCCGTCAGCTACTGGCGCGACGTTGGAACGGTCGATGCCTATTGGGAAGCGAATATCGACCTGACCAGCATCGTGCCTGACCTCGACCTGTTCGACCGCAACTGGCCGATCTGGACCTATAGCGAGGTTACGCCGCCGGCGAAGTTCGTCCACAACGAGGATCACCGCCGCGGCTATGCGCTGTCGTCGCTGGTCTCGGGCGGCTGCATCGTCTCCGGCGCGTCGCTGGAACGGGCGCTGCTGTTCACCGGCGTGCGCTGCAATTCCTATTCGCATGTCGAGAACGGCGTCATCCTGCCCTATGTCGAGGTCGGCCGTTCCGCCCGGCTCAGCAATGTCGTGGTCGATGCGCGCGTGCAGATCCCGGAAGGGCTCGTCGTCGGCGAGGATCCGGAACTCGACGCGAAACGCTTCATGCGCACCGATAACGGCATCTGCCTGATTACCCAGCCGATGATCGATGCGTTGAATCTCTGAAGATCCTCACCCGGCCCTCTCCCGCAAACGGGAGAGGGCCGGGTGAGGGCCTTGCTTCCTGTTCCAAGGTTTGGCTGATCCATGACCCTGAAAGTTCTCGCCGTCGTCTCCGAGATCTATCCGCTCGTGAAAACCGGCGGCCTCGCCGATGTCGCCGGCGCCTTGCCGGGGGCGCTCGCGGCCGAGGATGTCGCCGTCACCACGCTGATCCCGGGCTATCCGGCGGTGATGGCGGAACTGAAGAAGCCCGAGGTGGTGCATACCTTTCCGGGCTTGTTCGGCCATGACGCGCGGCTGCTCAAGGCGCAGGCGAAGGGGCTGGACCTGCTCGTCCTCGACGCGCCGCATCTCTTCAACCGGCCGGGCAACCCTTATGTCGACGACGAGGGGCGGGACTGGATCGACAACCCGCTCCGCTTCGCCGCGCTTTCGCGGGTTGCGGCCGAAATCGGCCAGGGACTGGTGCCGAGGCTGACGCCGGACGTCATCCACGCGCATGACTGGCAGACCGGCCTGACCGCCGCCTACATGCGCTATGACGATCGGGTCGCCATCCCGACGGTGATGACCGTCCACAACCTCGCTTTCCAGGGCCAGTATGGCCGCGACCTGCTGCCGGCGCTGGGCCTGCCGGCGCGCGCCTATGCCGTGGACGGCGTCGAATATTACGGCACGATCGGCTTCCTGAAGGCCGGCTTGCAGATATCCGATCGCGTCACCACCGTGTCGCCGACCTATGCGGCCGAGATCCGCACGGGCGAGGGCGGCATGGGCCTGGATGGCCTGCTGCGCAGTCGCGGCAATGCCGTCTCGGGGATCCTGAACGGCATCGACACGGCGGTCTGGAATCCGGCGACGGACACCTCGATCGCCGCGCCCTTCGACGTCGCCAAGATGGCCGGCCGCGCCGCCAACAAGAAGGCGCTGCAGCAGCGCCTGGGTCTCGATGTTGATCCCAATGCGCTGATCTTCGGCGTCGTCAGCCGGCTGAGCTGGCAGAAGGGGCTCGATCTGCTGCTCGACCGCCTGCCGGTGATCCTGGGCTCTGGCGGACAGCTGGCGCTGCTCGGCTCCGGCGAACCGTGGCTGGCGAACGGTTTCGGCGGAGCCACGACGCTGCATCGTGGCCGCGTCGGCATGATCAACGGCTATGATGAGGGCCTGGCGCATCTGATCCAGGCCGGCTCGGACGTGATCCTGGTGCCGTCGCGTTTCGAGCCGTGCGGCCTGACCCAGCTCTGCGCGCTGCGCTATGGCGCGCTGCCGCTGGTGTCGCGGGTCGGCGGCCTCGCCGATACGGTGATCGACGCCAACGAGGTGGCGCTCGCCGCGGGCGTCGGCACCGGCGTGCAGTTCAATCCAGTCAATGGCGACGCGCTGGAATCCGCCATCCTGCGGACGACCCGTCTATGGCAGGACCGCCCGGCCTGGAAAAAGATGCAGAAGAACGCGATGAAGACCGACGTCTCCTGGACACGGCCCGCCGCCGCCTATGCGCGGCTCTACCGCGAGCTCGTGGCCGGCCACGCAGGATGAAGGTCAATGCGTCCGTGAGCGACGGCTCGCCCGAGCCGCTCGGCGTCACGCCGACGGCGACGGGCGTCAACGTCGCCGTCGTCTCCGGCCATGCGGAGGCGATCCATTTCTGTCTGTTCGACGCGACGGGGCAGATCGAGCTCCGGCGCATCCGCCTGCCGGCCCGCTCCGGCGACGTGTTCCACGGCCATGTGGACGGTGTAAAGCCGGGCGACCGCTATGGCTTGCGCGCCGACGGCGAGTGGCGTCCGAAAGCCGGCCAGCGCTTCAACGTCGCGAAGCTGCTGGTCGATCCCTACGCCCTGGCGCTCGACCGGCCATTCCGGCTCGCCGACGTTCTCTTCGACGCCCGCCGCCTTGGCGTTGCCAGCGACGAGCACGACAGCGCCGGCGTCGTTCCCAAGGCGATCGTGACATCGACGGCGGCTCCACAGCCACGCCTGGACCCGCCGGTCGACTGGGACCGGCAGGTGATCTACGAACTGCATGTGCGCGGTTTCTCCAAGCTCAATCCCGCGATTCCCGAGGCCCTTCGCGGCACCTTCGCCGGGCTCGGCCATCCAGCCTCGGTGGCGCATCTGAAGCGCCTCGGCGTCACCACGGTGGAACTGCTGCCGGTCGCCGCCTGGCTCGACGAGCGCCATCTGCCGCCGCTCGGGCTGACGAATTACTGGGGCTACAACCCGATCGCCTGGATGGCGCCCGACCCGCGCCTGGCGCCCGGTGGCTTTGCCGAGGTCGCTGCGGCGGTCGCGGCGCTGCATGAGGCCGGCATCGCCGTCATCCTCGACGTCGTCTTCAACCATTCCGGCGAGAGCGACCATCTCGGCCCGACCGTCTCGATGCGCGGCCTCGACAATGCTGGCTACTACCGGCTCGATCCGTATGACCCGGCGCACTACGTCAACGATGCCGGCACCGGCAACATTCTGGCCTGCGACCGGCCGGCGGTGGTGCGGATGGTCATGGACGCACTCCGGACCTGGGTGGAGCGCGCCGGCGTCGACGGCTTCCGCTTCGACCTCGCCACCACGCTTGCCCGCCGCGACGACGGATTCGATCCGGCGGCGCCGCTGCTCGCCGCCATCGACCAGGATCCGCTCCTGCGGAATCTGATCCTGATCGCCGAGCCATGGGACATCGGCCGCGGCGGCTACCAGCTCGGCAATTTCCCGGCCGCCTGGGGCGAGTGGAACGATCGCTACCGCGATACCATCCGGCGTTTCTTCCGGGGCGACGAGGGCATGATCGGCGATCTCGCCACGCGGCTGGCCGGCTCCTCCGATATCTTTGCGCTCCGTTACCGGAGAGTTAACAGAAGCATCAATTTCGTCACCGCCCATGACGGCTTCACGCTTGCCGATCTCGTCGCCCATGAGCGCAAGCAGAACCACGCCAATGGCGAGAACAATCGCGACGGCACCGCCGACAATCGCTCCTGGAACAATGGCGCCGAGGGGGAGACCGACGACGCCGCGATCCGCGCGCGCCGCCGCTCGAACGTCCGCGCCCTGCTTATGGCGCTGGTGTTCTCGCGCGGGACGCCGATGCTGACCATGGGCGACGAGCTCGGCCGAGGCCAGCAGGGCAACAACAACGCCTATGCGCAGGACAATGCGCTCACCTGGCTCGACTGGGCGGAGGCGGACCGCGATCTAATTGATTTCGCAAGCCAGATCATAGCTTTGCGTGCCGCGCATCCGGCACTGCGGGACTCGCGTCCCCTCACCGGACAGCCGATTGTCCCGGACGGCGAGCCCGATGTCGGCTGGTATGGTCCCGACGGCGAGGCGCTCGACGGGGCCGGCTGGCACGCGCCGGATGCCCGGACGCTGGTCGCCGTTTTCGCCGTGCTGACGCGGTCCGGCGAGGTCGATCGCGCCTGTCTCCTGCTGCATGGCGGAACGACGCCGATCGATCTGCGCCTGCCGCCGAATGCCGGCGGAACGTCCTGGCAGCTGGCGGCCGCGTCCGCGGCGCCAGACCCGAGCCGTGCCGCGCAATCCGGCCCGATTTCATCCCTGAAGGTGCCACCGCGCTCGGTGTTTCTCTTTCTCGGGTAGCGGATCGCCGCGGCGAGCCTTGGCTGCTGCCTGGTCAAGACGATTTGATATAAATCGGCCGGATCGAGCCTGCGGGTCATTTACGCTGTTGCGCTAATTCGATGGCTGGGCGGGTCGCGGTTCGTTAAATTTGTAGTCAAGAATTCTGTGCTTTTCGCGGGGGCTGTCGTGCCGGAGACGATTTTCAGGAATTGGACGGATGACCTGAGCCGGGATTGGGGCAAGAAGCCGCTCCGGATCGATCATTCCTTGAGCCAGAATGAGCTGTTCTCCAAGGACGCCCTGGCGGAACTGATCCAGCGCTACCCGATCGAGCATTATTCGCTGATGCGCACGAGTTCGCGCGGCGAGGAGAAGAAGATCTGGCGCCGTGGTGAAGTCGGCGGCCTGAGCGGCCACGAAGTCATGGCCCAGATTGCCTCGGGCGGTCTGTGGCTGCAACTGCGAGAACTGAAGCTCGTCGACAGGCGCTATTACGACCTGCTGATGTCGGTCTATGGCGAAGTCGAGCAGCGCGTGCCCGGATTCGACTCCTTCAATCATGAGATGGGCATCCTGATTTCGTCGCCCAACGCCAAGGCGCATTATCATGCCGACCTGCCCGGACAGGCGCTTTGGCAGATCATGGGCCGCAAGCGGGTCTACATCTATCCGGCCGAGGAGCCCTTCCTGCCGCAGGCTGAACTCGAGAAGATCGCCCTGACCAGCCTGGAATCGGCGCTGCAGTACGATCCCGAATTCGATCGGCACGCGCTGGTGCTCGATCTCGAGCCAGGGCAGATGCTGACATGGGAATTGAACGCGCCGCATCGCGTCGAGAACCATGACGAACTGAGCGTTTCGATGACGACCGAGCACTGGACGGAGCAGATCCGCCGCGAGCAGATGCTGACGGTGGCCAACGGAATCCTGCGCAAGCATTTCGGCATCTCCCCCAAGCGGGGCGCCACGGAAGGTGCGGGCTTCTGGACCAAGGCCGCCCTGCAGGCCGGCTGGCGCCGCAGCCCCTGGTACAAGCGCGAGCAGCGCAAGATGCTTCCTGTCGACTTCCGTCTGGCACCGGGAACCGTGACGAAGATCGTCGATATCCCAGCCTATGTCGTCTGAAGCTGCGCCCGGAAGGCTCGCGACGACAGCGGGAGTTCCGTCATGACCAACGCGTCGCGTGACCGCTGGACCGTCACCTTGCACCGATCCTGGCAGGAGGCCGCCCCGCTGTGGCGGCCGTTCCTTGCCGGCCATGCCCCGGTGACGCCGTTCCAGGCGGAGCCTTGGCTATCGCATTGGTACGGCACGTTTTCTGGCCGGGACGATGTCACGCCGGTGCTGGTTCATGTCGCGGATGCGATGGGCCGGGACGCCCTCGCGCTGCCGCTGATCCTGCGGCGGAAGAGCCTGCGAACGGTGGAGTTCGCCGATCTCGGCATCACCGACTACAACGCGCCGTTGCTTGGGCCCGCGGCACCAGTCGACGAGGCGGAGGCGCGCGCGCTCTGGCGCGCGGTGCGTGCCGCGCTGCCGCCGGCCGATCTGATCGAATTCACCAAGGTGCTGACCACGATCGGCGACCGTCCCAATCCGCTGGTCCAGGCGTTTGGCGGCGAGGTCTCCAACCTCTTCGGCAACTATCTCCGCATCGACACCGACTATGAGACCTGGCTGCGCAGTCTCGCCAAAGGCAACCGCAAGGAACTTGGCCGGTTCTGGCGCGTGTTCACGCGCGACGAGCGGGCGCGGTTCGTGTTTGCCGAAGACCCGGAAATGGTCGGCAAGATCTACGGATATCTGACGGCGCAGCAGAGCGCGCGCATCCGGTCGCTGGGGCTGCCCTATCTGCTGGATGAGCCGGATTATGACACTTTCTATCGCGAGCTCCTGCTCGACGGCCTGAAGGACGGTTCGGCCAAGCTCTCCGCGCTCACGGCGGGCGATGAACTGGTCGCCGGCCTGTTCGGCATCGCGCATGGCGATCACTATTCGATGGTGCGCATCAGCACGGCGGGCGGGGAGTGGGCCAACTGCTCGCCCGGCCGCCTGCTGATCGAGCGCACGATGGAGGCGCTGCACCGGCAGGGCTTCCGCACCTTCGATTTCACCATCGGCGATTATGGCCACAAGCGCAGCTTCGAGGCCCGGCACATCCCGCTCGTCGACATCCACCAGAGCCTATCGTGGCGCGGATGGGGAACCGTGGGCTACCAGAGTGCCAAGGCGTTCGTGAAACGCCATCCCTCGATTGAAAGGTTGGCCCGCAAGGCTATGCGCCGGGCGGCCTGAGCCTCAGCCAGACGCCTGCACCCTGCGGTCGAGCCGGCGTCGCAGGATATCGCGCGCTTCGCCGCGATAGGCGACCAGGATAGCGGCAGCGTAGACGACCATTCCATACAGGATGGTAAGCACCAGGGTGGTGATGTTCTGGGCCGGAGGTATCACGGCGAGGCCGAGCGCCATCGCGCCGGTGGAGACCAGGACTTTGACGATGTCGCGCACGGGCGGCACGAAGTCCAGCTTGTGCATGGCGAGATACAGGCTGACGATCGCGGCCATGGCCGAGCCGAGCGCCGTGCCGATGACGGCGCCGACCGGTCCGTAGAGCAGCAGCCCCGCAATCGTCAGGATGACGGCGGCGACGATCTCGACGATGTCGACGATGCCGGCATAGCTCAGCCGCTTTTCCAGGATGAAGATCTGGTCGCTGACATGCACATGCAGGAAGCGGATGGCGGCGGCGAGTGCGGAAAGACCGAGGATCGCCTTGGTCATCTCGCGATAGGGCTCGGCGATCAGCAGGTCGGTGGCCGGCGTGCTGATCATGGCGATGCCGACGACGGTCGGTGCCATGACGCCGATCAGCAGGGCGGCGTTGGTGGCGAGTTGCGCCAGCGCCTCGGTCCGCTTGCCCTCGTTGAGCAGGCGTGCGGCGATCGGGAAGGCGGCGGCGGCAACCAGCATGGCGCCGAACGAGGCGCAGCGGCGGCCGAGGCCCCAGCCCACCGCCATCAGGCCGAAGGCGGCCGCGCCCGAGATATGGCCGATCACATAGCGGAAATTATTCTCGGCGATCCAGCCGAGGCCGTAGAGCAGCAGGATCGGGCCGCCATAGGCGAAGGCGGCGCGCAGGATGGCGCCGTCGATCCGCCGCGGCAGGATGGCGAAGCCGATCAGCGGCGCGGCGACCAGGTTGGCGATGAGTTGCGCCACGCCATAGGCCAGGATCAGCGCCTCGCCGGTCGGCTGCCACCAGGTCACCAGCCCCAGCCCGAAGCCGAAGCCGAGGATCGGGCCGAGGATCTGCAGCATGGTGTAGGCGAAGATGTTCGATTGCGCCCGCGCCCGCTCGGAATAGTGGGTGTTGATACCGCGCGTCGCGAAGAAGAAGCCGATGACCAGCACCGTCCGCAGGGACAGTTGCGCCTCGTCGATGATCGCCACGGTCGCCAGAGCCGCGATCAGGCTGATCGGAACCGACAGCGCGATGATGGCCGCTTCGGTATGCAGGAAATGGCTGCGCTCCGAGCGGCCCCGCTCGAACGGCATGAAGCGCAGCGCATAGACCGAAAACCAGGAGAGGGCGATCAGATAGGCGAACTCCTGGGTGGCGGTAATGAGCACGTAGGAGCCCATTTCCGCCGGCGGCAGGAAATAGGTCCAGACCACCATCGAAAGCAGCTGGAATGCCGGCGACAGCAACTGGGCCGGCAGGTAGCGGATCGTCTGGCGGATCAGCATCAGGAACGTCCGTCCGAGATGGGCGGGATGAAGCGGCGGTCGAGCCCGATCAGGATCATCGCCATGATCAGCGCCATGTCGGTCGTCTTGTTGGCGACGCCGGTCGAGGTGGACGAAACCAGGAAGAAATAGGCGAGCGGAATCAGCCCCGGCGTTCCCACCGTGCGGATGATTTCCGCGCCGAAGAAGACAAGGCCGGCAAAGAAGATCACCGTGGTGACGATGCCGTAATAGGCGAAGAAGGCCACGACGAAGCTCTCGATGCCGATGGCGAGGTCGAGCCGGCGCTGGTTGGATGCGACATGGCCGAGGTCCGGCGCGAAGAAGACGTCACGCAGCGCCATGCCGTCGAAGATGTGGAACATCGCCACTCGGGTCGCGGCGCTGCCGGAATCGTCCTCGAACCGGCTGAGGAAAGTGTCGAGGACGCCGCCCTGCACCAGCAGCGAGCCGATCGTCGCGATCAGGGTCAGGACGACGATGACGGCGAGGGCGTCCCGTCGTCCGAACGGCCGGCCGGCGAGGATCTTGACGAGGCTCAACAGGCCCCGCGCCGTCAGCAGCGCCAGCGCCATAACCGTGGCGGCGCGACCGCCGAAGGCGACCATAGCGCCGAGGCTGTAAATCAGCAGGAAGGTCCGTATCGGCAGGTCGAAGCGTCGGCCGCCGGGCCCGCTCAGGATCAGGAGGTACACGCCTGTCGCGAGCGCGTTGATGAGTGGGTGACCGAGCAACGCTGTCGAGCGCCAGTCATAGGTGATCAGCGCGCCGCCCTCATAGTTGGGAGTCAGCCGCCAGCCGGTGAAATATTCCGCGTAGCCGAGCGTCGAATTGAGCAGGAAGAACAGATGCAGCGCGATCACCAGGCGCTCCATCACGGTGGCGCGGAGCGCCAGGATCGAGATGAACAGCGCCAGCGGCAGCACGAAGGTGTCGACGACGGCCGAGATCGGCAATTGCTGCACCACCGCCGTCTGGAAGGTCAGGAGCCCGATCGCCATGGCGAAGACGAGAATGCCGGGGCGCTGCGCCGCGAGCGCCGCCAGAAGCCGGCCGGGGCCGATCACGATGGCCCAGGTGCCGAGCGCCGCCAGCGCCAGGAAGGTGGCGGGGTGGAATTTGGTCAGGGGCGAACCGCCCGTTGACGCATAGGGGATGCCGACGGCCTGCAGAACTTTGGACGACACCAGGAACAGCACGGCCAAGGTGAGCACCGTCAATCCGGTCGCGAGCCCGATGGGTCGCGCTATGCGGATCGGCCGGTGGACCGGCGTGGTCCAGGAAGCGCTCACGGGGTCACGGCCTTCTTCTGCCTCGGCTCCGCTTCGTCGGAGTGACGACGAGAAGACGGTCTCAGCGTGATGCCGAGCAGCAGCAGGGCGCTCCAGCGCCAGCGCACCAGCACCTTGTGCAACACAATCGGCAGGAACAGTCCCGCCATCAGCGCCGCGGCAAAGTAGATGCCGAGCGGCAGGCCGGGATTCGCGATGCTGAGCGCCTTGCGCAACGCCGCCGTGAAGAACACGTGGAACAGGTAGATGGTGTAGGAATAGGCGCCCACGAACTCGAGCGGCCGCCACTGCAACGGCGAGAAGAACAGGAACAGGCAGGCCGAAACGCCGAACAGCAGCCCGAACGCCGACTGGCGCGCGAAATTCAGCGTATTCCAACCTTCATACTGGCCGAGATTGAGCAGGAACAGGATCGCCACCGCGATCCCGAACACCAGGATCGCCACGCGCCGCCGCGCGGGGACCTCGCCGAGCCACTGGTTCAGCGACCAGATCTTCAGCAATTGCCCGAGCAGGAAATAGGGCAGCAGATAGAGCGCCGAGCCAATCGCGAAGATGTCGGGGTCGAAGGTCGGGGCCGCGATGAAGATCGCGCAGGCAATGGGAAACAGCCCGGTCATGAAGGCGCGCGCATGGCTGCCGACAAGATAGCTGCCGACCAGAAGCGCCGCCATGATCAGCATGGTTGCCTGCAGGTACCAGTAGTGCTCGTAGGGCAGGATGTAGATCTGCCAGATCGGCTGCGAGAAATCGTGGTTGATGATGCCGAAGCAGAGATAGAACAGCGTCGAGACGACGACGAAGGGGATGCCGATCCGACGCAGTTTCTTGCCGAAAGCGCTCGAAAGCGCGGCGCTGTCGGCGACATACGCCTGGAAGACGAAGCCGGACAGGAACGAGAACAGCGGCATCCGGATGTGGATGAACAGTTCGGTGAACAGTCGCCAGCCATTATGGGCGACGATGTGCATGCCGTGTTCGGAATCGTTGCCGATGACGTGGTAGGCGACGAGCAGCACGCAAGCGAGCCCGCGCAGGGCGTCGATATGCCGGTCTCTGCGAGGGGTGGTCGTCACCATACCGTTGAACTGGTCCGTCTAGACAGGAGCGCGCGCGAACGATCTATACGGCCAATCTTCCCGTGGAAGGCCGGTTTCTGTCGATAGCGTTAACTGTTTCGTTCCGCCCGCCGCGAGACCGGCCGCGCCGGGAGCGGCCTTCGAGGCTCGGCTTGGCCGGAAACAAGGCGGACGCGGGAAAATCATCGTTTAGATATCCTTAATCGCGCCCGGCCATAGTCGGCGGGCCGGGTGGGCGGACCGGCAACCCGCGAACCCTGCGGATTCCAACCACGTCCGTGGAAGACAATGGCGGCCAGGGCCAATTTTTCGATGACTCGACCGCCGGAGCTGGCGGCCGAAAGCGGCGGGGTGTTCGACCCTGCCTCGGATGCTATCGATCTCTCGGCCCTGTTCGGACTGCTGCGGCGTCAGCTCTTGCTGATCCTCCTGACCACGGCGCTTTTCGTCGGCGCCGGCCTTGCCTATTGCTACCTCGCCGACAAGGTCTATCAGGCGACCACGCGGGTCCTGCTCGATCCGCGCGACAAGCAGCTCGTCGGGCCCGAGGTGGTGCGCCCGACCCAGGGCGTCGATCTGAGCTGGATCGAGACGCAGGTCGACCTCGTCACCGCATCGGGCACGTTGCGCAAGGTGGTCGAGCGGGAGAACCTGATCGACGACCCGGAATTTGGCGGCACCGGCAGTCCATCCGACATGGATGCGGTGCTGACGTCCCTGGCACGGCACGTGCGCGCCGAACGCGGCGCCCAGACCTATGTCATCGACATCATCGTTTCCTCGACATCGCCGGAAAAGGCGGCCCGCCTTTCGATCGCGGTCGCGGAAGCCTTCATGGCCAGTCTGACGGAGGCGAAGCAGAACGCCGCCCGCCAGGCCAATCTCCTGATCGCGCGGCAGATCGATGATCTGAAGGCCAAGGCGCGCGAGGCGGAAGACCGGGTCGAGGCCTACCGCAAGGAGAACGGGGTGGTCCAGGTCGACGGGCGGCCGGTCGACGAGCAGACGCTGAAGCAGTTGAACGAGGCCAATGTCACGGCTCGGCTCAAGGCGGACGAAGCCTCCAGCCGGCTTGCCAAGCTGGACGCGATCGCGCGCACGAACGGCGGCGATCTGGCCTCGGCATTGTCGTCGATCGATTCCCCCGTGCTGGGACGACTGAAGGTCGAGTATGCGATGGCCCTGCGCGAGCAGGCGGAACTGCAGCAGACGCTGGGCGATCGCCATCCGCGCATGCAGGCCATCGGCGCGGACATCGCCCGCAGCCGCAGCCTGATTGCGCAGGAACTCAACAACCTCGTGGCGCGCGCCCGCGTCGAGGCCGATCTCGCCAAGTCGCAGGTGGCCAGTTCGGCCGCGGCGCTGGCTGCCGCCACCCGCAAGGTGAGCGAGACCAGCGACGCCAGCGTGGCTTTGCGCGATCTCGAGGGGGAGGCGGCGATCCGTCGCGATGTCTACCGCGCCTTTGTCGCCCGCGCCCAGGAGACGGGCCTCCAGGAAAACCTCCAGGTCTCGGACGCGCGCATCATCAGCCCGGCACAGGTGCCGCTCTACCCCTCGTCACCGCGCAAGAAGATCATCCTGGGACTGGCCGGCATTGGCGGGCTCGGTGTCGGCCTGGCGCTGGCGCTTTATCGTGGAAGGACAAGGCCGGCGCGGCCCGCGGTGCGGGAGCGTCTTCATCTCGTCGAGGATCCTGTCCTGCCGCAGGCGGAACCGGAACCGGAACCCGTCGCCGCTCTGGCGAGCGAGTCTCCGGACGTGCTTGCCGAAATCGGGGTGCCGGGCTCGCTGGCGAGCGGCGATGCGCTGACCGAAGAGGCCGCCGGCGAATTGATCGGTGGCGTCGCCGTCGATTCCCGTCCTGCCTTCCAGGCGCTCGCGGAGGCCTTGACCCGGCCCGGCGATACCGAAGGCCCGGCCGTGCATGTCCTGTTCGGCACCGCCGCCAGCGGCGCGATCGCCGCCGTGGCCTATGGGCTGGCGCGCGTCATGGCGGAAGAACCGGCCGAGACGCTGCTGATCGACGCCAATAGCGGCACCGTGACCACAGGCTCCTCATTGATCGGCCGCGATGTGCACGGCATTCTCGATGTCGATTTCAATCACGCCGAAGCCGACGCCATCGGCAGTCGGCTCGAGGATGCCTCGATCGTGCTTCTGCCCGCCGCAAGCGCCCGATTGCGCCATGAGATCGGCTTCCATGGTGATCGCCTGGTCGAGACCATCCGCGATGTCGCGGACGGCTTCGAACGGGTCGTGGTCGATCTCGGGCCATCCTGCCCGCCGGCGTTGTTCAACGCCCTGATCGGAATTGCCGACGACGTCGTCATGGTCGTCGACGCGCAGGAGGCAGACACGCCGGAGATTCGCGCCATGTTTGCGGACCTCCGGCATCTGGTGCCGGACCTGCGCGGCATGGTCGCGACAAGGGCGACCACCATCGTCGTCGAAACGCCCCCTGCGACGGCAATGGCGTGAGAGCATGGCCCGGGCTCCCATTATCTACGTCGATGAGAGCCATCTCGGCCGCTATGTGACGGGGCTGGAGCGGATCACGCTGGAGCTGTTCTCCGCAGCTGCGCTCGCGCCCCTTGCCGTCGAGCCGCTGCGCGCGTCCGGCACACGCGGCATGATCGTGGCGCAAACCATGCGCCTGCCGGCGCGCCTGGCTTCCAACCGGCGCTCGCTCGCGCTCTGCCCCGGCTTTCCGCCATCGATTCCCCTGTCGCTGTTTGGCGATCGCGTCATTCCCTATATCCACGACACCTTCCTGCTGACCCGCAAGCAGGACCTGAACTGGCGCGCCCAGACCTACATGGCGCCCGCTTTCCGCTTCGCCCTGCGCCGCCTGCCATGGCTGCTCGTCAACTCCGAGACGACCCGGTCGGAGGTCTCCGCCTTCGCGCGGCCGGATGCGGATATCTCGCTCTATCGCCCCCGCGTGCGCGATGTCTTCTGCATTGCGGATCAGGCCGGCCGGCCTCGCTCCTGGTCGGCCGGCCAGCCGCTCCGGCTCATCGCCATCGGCACGGTCGAGCCGCGCAAGAACCTGCGTGCGGCAGCGGCTATCGTGGCCGCCCTGCAGGCGATCGGCCTCGATGCGCAACTCGACATTGTCGGCAGGCTAGGTTGGGGCAATGAGGTCGAGGCGCTGAAGGCGATGCCGCATGTCACGCTGCACGGCTATCAGGAGGCCGATCGGGTGCGCGACCTCATCGCGGCCGCGCATGCGCTGATCACCACGTCGCATGATGAAGGCCTCGGCCTCGCGCCGCTCGAGGCGCAGCATGGCGGTCTCGCGACCATCGCCGCCGACATCAAGGTGTTTCGCGAGGCGCTGGGCGATTCCGGCCTGCTTGTCGATCCCGCCCGGCCGGATGCGGCGGCCCAGCAGATCCGCGCCCGGCTGGTCGATGCCCCGGATGGCCTAGCCGCCGCTGCGGCGCGCGCTCGCGGCAATCTCGACCGCTGGAACGCAGCCGCCGATCGGGATCACGCGCAGCTGATCGAGCGCCTGGCTGCCAAGCTTGCGGCGCGCGGCTAGGTCCGGCGGTTCCTGAGGGCCTCGGCGATGGCGTCGGCGGCCGGCTTCGGCCGGAAGGCTGCGTCGAAGGGCAGGGGGCGCGGCAGCCGTTTCGCGTCCGGATCCGCCTCGCGCGCGGCGTGGTCATACCAGCTGGCGGAATCGGCAAGCTGCCAGGTGATGACCGTGTTCACCGCCGGAACCGCGAGAACCGCCTTCAGGAAATCGCGGTAGCGGGCGGCAACGGCCGCATCGCGCGTCGGGATATCGTCGGGAAGACTGCTGTCATCGACATCCAGTTCCGTGATCATGATGTCGATCTTGCGCTCTGCAAGCTGATGCAGGAAGTCGGTGAAGCCGGCATCGTCGTAAGGCCGTGCCGGGTCGAGATGGCCCTGCAGCCCCACCGCATCGAGCCGCACGCCGTCCTGCTGGAGACGGTCGACCAGCCTGAGCAGCCCGGCGCGGATCTTGGCGCCGTCGTCGTTCCAGACTTCGGCCATCGCTTCGTTCAGCACGAGCCGGGCTTTTGGGTCGGCCGCCTGCGCCCGCTTGAACGCCCGGCTGACATAGTCCTGGCCGAACGCCTGCAGCCAGGGCCCATCGCGAAACCCGCCGTCGAGACCATGGCCCGGCCAGAATGGCTCGTTGACGACGTTCCAGGATGGCAATCGCCCGGCGAAATAGCCGACGGTCTCGTCGATATGCCGGTCGAGCGCCTTCTGCTTCCCGGCCTTGGAGAGCGACATCAGCCAATCCGGCCGGCTTTCGTTCCAGGCCAGCGCGTGGCCATGTACCGGCAGGTTGCCAGCGTCGGCAAAAGCCAGGATGGCCTCGGCGTCGCCCGGCAGGAAGAGGTTTGCCTCGGGCCGCAGATTGCCGAACATCAGCGCCCAGTCGACGGTGAAGATCCGCGCCTGATGCAGATAGAGCGCCGCCTGGGCGGGGATCTCCATAGTGTCCGCGGCGATCGACGTTCCGAAGGTGATGCCCGACTTTTCCGCGATGGCGCCGAGCGTGCCGCCGTCCGTCTGGGCCAGGGCGCGGCTGCCCTGCGCTGCCACGCTGGCTGAAAGGGCGGCACCGAGGCGCAGGACCTCCCGGCGGGAAATTCTCATGAAGTCACCTGTGCCCGCTCGGGTTCCAGTCTTCTTAACCTTCTCAGCTATATCGGTAGCAAACAAGACGTCTTGCGGGTCGCGGGATCTCCGCCGGTACCGCGTCGCTGTCGCGATCCGACATGCGTTGAAGCACGGGAATAAAGATGCGAACGGACAACCATGGCAAGCGCTGACATCCCGCGATCGGCCGTCCCCGCCGACCTGGTGCGCATCGATGCCGGTCGCGTCAATGTCGCCACGCAGGCCGAGCTGATCGGGCGCGTCATTGCCGATGCCCGCAGCGGCCAAGGCGGTTCCGTCTTCACGCTCAATCTCGATCATCTGGTGAAGTTGCGCGACGATGCTGCCTTTCGCGAGGCCTATGCGGCGGCGACCTATGTCACCGCCGACGGTGCGCCGGTCGTCAGCATCGCCCGGCGGCAGGGGGCGGCGGTCGATCGCGTCACCGGCGCGGACCTGGTCGTGCCGCTGTGCC
Organism: Kaistia defluvii; assembly: GCF_026343955.1. Lineage (GTDB taxonomy): Bacteria > Pseudomonadota > Alphaproteobacteria > Rhizobiales > Kaistiaceae > Kaistia > Kaistia defluvii. Next base: position 203,055 of record NZ_JAPKNI010000004.1, on the reverse strand, counting down.
AGGCGGCGGCCGAGTCAGGTGTTTCCATCCATCTGTTCGGCACTTCCGACGCGATCCGCGATGCCGCGGCGGCGGAGCTGCGGACCGAGATACCGGGGCTGGTGATCGCCGGATCGGAATCGCCGCCGCGCGGCTTCGACCCGAACGGCGCGGAGGCGAGGGCGGCCGCCGACCGGATCGCCGCATCCGGCGCCGGCATCTGCTTCGTCGCGCTCGGCGCGCCGAAGCAGGAATTGTTCGCCCACGCCGCCACGCAGCGCGCCGGCGGCGTCGTCTATATCTGCATCGGTGCCGCGCTCGACTTCATCTCCGGCCACAGCAAGCGCGCGCCGGTCGCTTTCCAGCGCACCGGCACGGAATGGGTCTGGCGCTTCCTCCAGGAGCCGCGCCGGCTCGGCATGCGCTATGCGCGCTCGATGGCCTACTACATCGCTTATCTGCTAAAGGGCTCGCGTCGCGGCTGAGGAATATCGGGGAATGCAACACCGCCTGACAATGCTGCATCCGATCGATCCGCGCGGCTCCAAGGTCGGCGGCATCGAGACCCATGTCCGCCTCATGTTCGAGCGCCATCCGCCGGACTTCTCCGTCCTGCTGGTCGGAGTTGACGAGCGCGGCGACCTCGAGCTTGGCAAGGTAGTCCAGCTGCCGGTCGGCGACCACACGATCGACTTCCTCCCCGTGGTCCATATCCCCGACAAGGAGATCCACGGCGCGGCCAAGAAGCTCTGGCAATCGGTGACGCTGCGCTTTGCGCTGGGCGCGCTGCGATATCTGCCGACCATCCGTCGCTTGGGCGCGGCCCCGCAGGCGACGACCGAACTGCAGCGTTTCGAGTTCGCGCCGATCGGTCGAATGCTGGGTCGCCCGGTCGTGCAACTCGTGCATGGCGAGGGCAGCCGTAGGGACCAGATGGATTCGCTGATCAAGCGCTTCTGGTACATCAATGCCGTCAACGAGCGCATCGCGCTGCGGCTGGCGAGCCGCATCGTCTGCGTCAACCAGAACATCATCGAGCGGTTCAAGAAGGTGATGCCGCAATTCGTGGCGAAGTCGGAGCTCCTGACCGTCTCGGTCGACATGGACCGCTTTGCGCTGGCGCGGTTTCCCGAAGGCGAGGTATTCCGGATCGTCTTCGCCGGTCGCCTCGACGCGTTCAAGGACCCGCCCTTGATGTTCGAGACGATGCGCCGACTGCATGAGGCGCTCGATGGCCGTTTCGAGTTTCACTATATCGGCACCAGCGATCCCCATCGCTTCGCCGAATTCGCCGCGATCGAGCCGTTCACCATCCGCCATGGCTTCCAGAACTCCGAAGGCGTCTCCGCGATCATGCGGCAGTGTCATGCCGGCGTGCTGACCTCGTTCTTCGAGGGCATGCCCTGCTACCTGCTGGAATCGCTGTCCACCGGCCGCCCGGTCGGCGCGATCCGCCTGCCGCAATTCGATCCGCTGATCCTTGAGGGGGAGAGCGGCTTTCTCGTCGAGCGGCCGGCCGATCCGGTCGCCTCGGCCGAGGCGATGACCGCGGGCTTCCTGAAGCTTTGGGACGAGATCCAGTCGGGCCAGCTCGATCCCGGCGCGATCCGGGCCAGGGCGGTTCCTTACTCGACCGAGATACAGATGCCGAAGCTGTTCGAACGCCACCGGCAGCTTGCGGCCGCCCGTACCTGACCCTCAGCCCCTGCGCATGATCTCGTCGAGCAGAGCCTGCCAGGCGGCAAAACCGGCATCGCTCGAAAACAGCCTTGCCCGGGCGATGCGCGGCGCCGGGTCGCCGGGATTGGCAAGAGCCGCGTCGATCGCATGGGCCATCGACCTGGTGTCGCCAATCGGAACGATCTTGCCGAACGTGTTGCCCTGGAGGATTTCGCGCGGGCCGGCGCAGGCGGTGGCGACGACGGGGAGCCCCGCGCCCAGTGCCTCGACGGCAACCATGCCGAAGGCTTCCGTGCGGGACGGGATCACGCAGAGACGCGCCCGCGCGTAGAGCGGTGCCGGGTCGGTGTAGCCGACGAGCTTCACCTTCCGATCGAGGTCGTGTTTGCGGACCACCGCCTCCAGCGCGGCGCGCTCCGGCCCTTCGCCGGCGATGGTCAGCGTTGCATGATGCGTCGTGACGAGGGCGAAGGCTTCGATCAGATCGCCAAAGCCCTTTTCGCGGGACAGCCGACCGATGGCAACGACGGCGGGTGGCCGCGCCGCCAGGCTTTCCGCGTCGACTTCTGTCGGGCGCAGGGGGACGGGGTTGTAGATGCGCACGGTCTTTCCGGCTTCCGCGCCCCAGCGATCCACCATCACGGTCTTCAGCGTCTCGGAGACGCAGACGATTCGGCTGCACAGCTTGGTCAGGATCGGCATGCCGTAATAGGCTGCGGCGCTGAGCTTGCCGGTCCGGTATTCCTCGAAGCCGTGGAACGAGACGACCAGCGGCACGCGGCTGCCGCACAGCACCTTGGCGAGCGCCAGCTTGGTGGCGTTGCCGGATAGGGCGGAGAGCGCAATATCCGGCTTGAAGCGGCGAAGCAGACGGGCGAGGCCGGCGACACCGGCGCGGTTGCCGGGTGGCAGGATCTCGACACGCACGGCGGGATCAAGCGGGGTTGCGTCGTCGCCCGCGCCGTCGACGGCGAGCACGACCTCGTCGCCCTGGGACGCGAAATGCGAGGCAAGCAGCGCCCAGACGCGTTCCGCTCCACCGCCGCCGGCGAGCGAACGCGTGTAAAACAGATACTTACGCTTTGCCATTAGCCTGCTCGTTCCGCGTGCAAATCTATCGCATCGAGCCGTAATGCCGAATGCGCGCCGCGCCAAGGAGAGAGATGCCATGCGGATCGATATCCGGCTCGACCCGTCCGAATTACGCGCCTGGCAGGCCGAGGTCGTCGCCGGGCTGCGGGCGTTGCCTCGTTGCGAGATCCGCCTGTCGAAGGGCAGGGCGACCGGCTGCGTGCCGAAATCCGCCCACACGCTGTTCTGGCTGGAGCGCACGCTTTTCCACGCCGAACACGGCGCCATGGCGACCCACGCTGCCTGGCCCGATCTGCCGGTTGCGGATGGTGAGTGGTTTCCGGATCTTCGGATCGATCTCTGTGGCGATGGAAGCGATAACGGCGGGGTCGATATCCTGACGATCCGCTGCGACGGCGAGCCGCTGGAAGCGGGTGCGCTCGCGGCTGTGCTCGACGAACGCGCGCCCTGTTTCGAGACGGTGCTGGCGACCGATTGTGGCGCTCGGGTTCTTTCCGTGTGGCGGCCTGCGGTCGAGAATCCGCGCAGCGCGACTGCGGCGCTCGGCATGCTGCTTGGCCGGGCCGCCCATATGCTGGTGCATGACGCGGCACGCCTCGTCGAGGGCATCCCGGCCGGCACCCTTGCCGCGCCGCCGATTCCCGCCAAGCGCAACCGCTCGGCGGCAGGCTTCCTTGCCGCTTCGCTGTCCGCCCGCGTGCGACACCGGATAGAACGGCAGCTGGGCCGCGCGCCGAACTGGTTCGTCGCCTGGCGCGAGCGGACCGGTGGTGATGAGTTGCCGGTGATCACCCCCGCCGGCTTTCGCCGGCTTGCCGATGACGGCCAGCGATTCTATGCCGATCCGTTCGTCTGGGAACGCGAGAGCAAACGGTATCTCTTTGTCGAAGAATTCCCCTACGCGACGGGCAAGGGTGTCCTTTCGCTCAGCGAGATCGCCAGCGATGGCAAGATCGAGCGGCCGCGCGTCGTCTTCGAGACGGATTGCCATCTCTCCTATCCGTTCCTGTTCGAGCATGAGGGCGCTCTCTGGATGATCCCCGAGACGTCCGCGCGCCGTACGGTCGAACTCTATCGCGCCGATCCGTTCCCCGATCGCTGGACGCTGCATTCCGTGCTGCTGGAGAATGTCGATCTCGGCGATGCGACCCTGCAGAAGCTCGGCGACAGCTGGTGGATGTTCGCCGGCTCCCGGGAACGCTGGACGTCGAGCTGGGACGCGCTCTCTCTTTATCGCGCGCCGTCGCCCTTTGGCCCATGGCAGCCCCATCCCGGCAATCCGGTGATGGTCGATCTTCACGCCGCACGCCCTGCGGGCCGCATCCTCGAGATCGGCGGCCGGCTGGTGCGGCCGGTGCAGAATTGCGACGGGCTCTATGGCGCGGCCCTGGGCTTTGCCGAAATCCGCACGCTGACGTCCGAGGCCTATGCGCAGACGCTGTCGGCGATGGCGCTGCCCTGGGGCGACAATACCGGCCTGCACACCTTCAATCGAAGCGCGAGCCTGGAAGTGATCGACCTGTTCGGCCCGCGCGGCTGAGGCCCCCAACAACCCTTCATAGCTGGTGGACGGGAGGGGGTAGGATTGACTCGCTCTCGACAGATATGAAAAAGTTTTTCGCATAGGAAATGGATGCGGGAGACGAAACATGGCCGACGCCTTGACGGAGAGCGAACGGATCGAGCGCGGCGGAAAGCGCATCAACTGGATTCGTTCGCGCATGCGGCTGCTGGCCGGCGTCCGCGCCGATTTCGAGCGCGACCGGCCCTTCGCCAGCCTTTCCATCGGTGTTTCGCTGCATCTGGAGCCCAAGACAGCGGTGCTTCTCGAGGTACTCCAGGCCGGGGGCGCGGCGATCGTCGGCACCGGCAATCACGGCTCGACCCAGGACGATATCGTGTCGGTGCTCAAGGCCAAGGGCATGCAGCTCTATGGCAAGCGCGACGACGATCTGGACCAGCACCTGAAGAACGTCGCCAAGGTCGTCGCGGCGCGTCCCGACATCCTGCTCGACAATGGCGCCGATCTGGTCGCGCTGGCGATCGAGGCGGGCACCGTGGGATCGATCCGCGGCGGCACGGAGGAGACGACATCCGGCGGTGATCGCCTGCGCGACGAACTCGCCGGCAAGGTGCCGTTCCCGGTCATCGTCATCAACGACAGCCCGTTGAAGCAGATCGCCGAGAACCGCCACGCCGTCGGCCAGTCGATCGTCGAAAGCTTCATGCGGATCACCAATCTGATGATCCCTGGCCGCCGTTTCGTCGTGGTCGGCTATGGCTGGTGCGGGCGTGGCATCGCGCAATATCTGGATGCGCTCGGCGGTCGCGTGGCCGTGGTCGAGACCGATGCGATCAAGGCGCTGGAAGCGGCGCTCGACGGCTATCGGGTTGGAAAGATCGAGGACCTGGCCGGGTGGGGCGAGGTCTTCATCACCGCGACGGGCCGTCCCGGCGTTCTTGGCGAAACGGCGATCGCAAGGATGCGCTCGGGCGCGATCCTCGCCAATTCCGGCCATTTCCCGTGGGAGATCGATGTTGCCGCCCTGCGGGCGCAGGCGACCGGCTCGGAACTGGTGGACGACTCGCTGGAGCGGATCGAGCTTGCCGATGGCCGGCACGTCGTGCTGGTGGCGGATGGGCGGATGTTCAATCTCGCCGGCCGCGAGCCCAAGGGCAATTCGATCGAGTCGATGGATATCGGTTTCATGCTGCAGGCGCTGTCGCTGGCGCGGGTCGCGGGGGCTCGCCGCACCGCGCTGGTGCCGGGCGCCCAGCCGGTCCCGGACGATATCAACCAGACGATCGCTCGCCGCATGGTGGCCGAGATGGGGGCGGATCTGTAGAAGCCGCCTGTCGCCATCGGCGCGGCAGGATGAATCAGGAGCAGGCAATCGGATGGTGGACGAAGGCGGTATCGAAAGCCCGAACTACGGCGTGCCCGCCCTCGACAAGGCGCTCGATATCCTTGAGCTTCTGGCCGGCAGCAAGGAGGGGATGACGCTCGGCGAAATCGCAGCGGCGGTCGATCGATCGGTCAACCAGATCTACCGCACGCTGGTGACGCTGGAACGGCGCGGATATCTGTTTCGCGCGCGTCCGTCCGGGCTCTATTTCCTGTCGCTGATGCTGTTCGAGATCGCCCACCGGCAGGAGCCGATGCGCGGCCTGATCGACATGGCGCTGCCGGCGATGCGCAGCTTGAGCGAGGCGATCGGTCAATCCAGCAATCTGAGCATCCATGATGCCGGGCGGGTTGTCGTCATCGCGCAGATCGACAGCCCGAGCCCGTTTGGATTCCGCGTGCGGGCCGGAGCGACGTTTCCGCTGTTTGAAAGCGCCACCGGCCGGATGCTGATGGCTTTCGAGCCGGAAGCCTCGGCGCGCCCCTGGCTCGATCTGTCCATTCCCGAGGCGGAGCGGGCGACCATGCTGGGGCGGCTTGCCCTCATTCGCGAGCAGGGTTTCGAGGAGGATCCGGATAGCCTGCAACCCGGCATAACCGATCTCGCCTTCCCGATCCGGAGCCGCGATGGCCGTGTCGTCGCGGCGCTCACCGTCCCCTATGTCGCGACAAGCTATAGCCGGCGGCCGATCGGCGAGGTCCGCGAAGCGGCGCAGACGGCAGCCGCTGCGATCCATGCCGCGATCCGGGGCGAGGGCACTTAGGCGGGGCCGACCGCGATCCTCTCCAACCGCGAAACCTACCGGAGGGAGCGCGCCGCGCTGACAGAATCTCCGCTGCGAATGCCGTCGGCGGCGTGGCGCCCTGACTGTGTGACGCAACGATGAATGAGCCGGCGAAGTCGATTTCTACTTTGTCTTCGTGTGCTTCGACAGTGATGCACAGGGTAGGTCGCCTGTCACAAAAGATTTGCTTCGAAAATGCATGATCCGCCCAACGAGGAGATCATTGCATGTTGGTACTGGACGGCGTCGCACGACACTTCAACAACAAGGCAGCCGTCAGCGACGTCAGCCTGACGATCGGCTCCGGCAGCTTTGTTGGCGTGATAGGACGCTCCGGCGCCGGCAAGTCGACCCTGCTGCGCATGGTCAACCGCCTGGTCGATCCGACCGCCGGCTCGATCCGCTTTGGCGATGTCGACGTCACCAAGCTTCGCGGCAAAGACCTGCGTGACTGGCGCGCCCGCTGCGCCATGATCTTTCAGCAGTTCAACCTGGTCGGCCGCCTCGACGTCCTGACCAACGTTCTGATGGGCCGCCTCAACACCGTCTCGACGCCGCGCTCGTTGCTGCAGCTCTGGAAGGACGAGGATCGTGCCGTGGCGCTTTCGGCGCTGGAGCAGTTCGATATCTCGGCGCTGGCCGCCCAACGCGCCGACAGCCTTTCCGGCGGCCAGCAGCAGCGCGTCGCGATTGCCCGTGCGCTGGTGCAGGAGCCCGAGATCATTCTCGCCGACGAGCCGATCGCCTCGCTCGACCCGCGCAACACCAAGGTCGTGATGGATGCGCTGCTGCGCATCAATCGCCACTACGGCATCACCGTCATGTGCAACCTCCACTCGCTCGATCTGGCCCGCACCTATTGCGACCGGCTGATCGGCATGTCGGCCGGCCGCGTCGTCTTCGACGGCGTTCCCGAAGAGCTGACCGAGGATGTCGCCCGCGACCTCTACGGCCTCGAGGCCGATGATGTTCTCGATTTCGATCCGGCGGTTGCGCCGGAACGTTTCCGCGGCGCCATCGCCGCCGCGGCCTGATCCCGACACTGCTTCCAAATCGGTGTCGATACGGCACCGCCAAAACCTGGAGACTACCGATGTTGAACCGTCGTACCCTGATCGGCGCCGCCGTCGCTGGCCTTGCGCTGGCCGGCGTGGCTTCGCCCGCCTTCGCCGACTGGAAGGCCGAGTATCCCGAGCTGACGATCGCCGTCATCCCGGCCGAGAACGCCTCGACCACCGCCGACCGTTACCAGCCGCTGGCCGACTATCTCGGCAAGCAGCTCGGCGTTCCGGTCAAGCTGGCGGTTGCCACCGACTACGCCGCCGTGATCGAGGCGCAGCGCGCCGGCAATGCCCAGATCGCCATGTACGGCCCGGCTTCCTATGCCCGCGCCGTGCTGACCGGCGTCGAGATCGATCCGGTCGTCGTGCCCCGTCATTCGAACGGCGCCACTGGCTATTATTCCGTGATCTACACGCTCGCCAACGGCCCCTACAAGTCGATCGACGACCTGAAGGGCAAGACGCTGGCGCTGGTCGATTCCAACTCGACCTCGGGCAACAACGCCCCGCGCTTCTTCCTGCATCGCGATGGCAAGGACGTCGACTCGTTCTTCGGCAAGGCGATCTTCGCCGGCAGCCATGACAACGCCGTCCTGGCGCTCGCCCAGGGCACCGTCGACGCCGCTGCGAATTCCTGGAACTCGGAAGACGATTCCAACCTGACCCGCATGATCTCGAAGGGCATCCTGAAGGATGCCGACGGCAAGCCGATGACGAAGGAAGACTTCCGCATCGTCTTCAAGACCGACTTCCTGCCGGAAGGCCCGTATTCGGTCCTGTCGGCTCTGCCGGCCGACATGAAGGCCCAGATCAAGCAGGCCTTCCTCGACATGCCGAAGAACGATGCCAAGGCTTTCGCGTCGCTTTCTGACGGCAAGGACACCGAGTTCGTCGCCGTCGAGCCGGCAACCCTTCAGCCGGTCATCGACATGGTGAAGTTCAACGACGAGCAGCGCAAGAAGGGCTCCTGAGCCTCTTCCAGCCTTTCGGGAGGCGGCCGGTCTATCCGGCCGCCTTTTTTCGTAACCGGCCGCATGTCGCGGTTGTCCGTCCCGTCGGGGGCGGATGAAGAACAAGCGGAGACGGCCCTTGGCGACCGCCATTGCAAAGCTTCCGGACCAGCAGGCAGCGGCGCTCAGCCGTGCCTATGCCAGTTCCGTCGCGGCCAAGCGGATGAAAACGCTCGGCGCTTTCGCTGTCCTCCTGGTGCTGATCGTCATCAGCGGCCAGATGGCGGATATCCGCCCGTGGAAGCTGATCACGAATATCGGCAATTTCGGCTCCTTCATCGGACGCACGCTGCCGACGCTGACCTTCGGCAACTTCTTTGCCGACCTGGCCAACTGGTACTGGAATTTCGGCGCCTGGTTTCGGCTGCTGGTCGAGACGATCCTGATTGCCTATCTCGGCACGTTCCTGGGCGGCATTCTGGCTTTCTGCCTCTGCTTCTTCGCCTCGGCCAACCTCGTCCGCAACAAGACGACGCGATTCGTCGCCCGGCGCTTCCTCGAATTCTGCCGTACCGTCCCCGATATCGTCTTCGCGCTGATCTTCGTCATCGCCTTCGGCCTCGGTCCGATGGCGGGCGTGCTGGCGCTGACGATCCACACGGTCGGCGCGCTCGGCAAGCTGTTCGCCGAGGTGGTCGAGAACATCGACATGAAGCCCGTAGAGGGACTTCAGGCGACCGGCGCCTCCTGGCTGCAGGTCGTGCGCTTCGGCGTGCTGCCGCAGGTCTCGTCCGGCTTCGCCTCCTATGCGCTGCTGCGCTTCGAGATCAATGTCCGCGGCGCGGGCGTCATGGGCTTCGTCGGTGCCGGCGGCATCGGCCAGGAGTTCCTGATCGCCATTCGCAATTTCTACTACACCGACGTCAGCGCCATCCTCCTGATGATCATCACCACCGTGATCCTGATCGATCTCGGCACGGAGCAGGTCCGTCATCGGCTGATCGGCATGGAGCGCATGCGATGAACACCGCCGTCCCCGCGATTTCTCCTGGCAAGCGCGCCATCCGCGAGACGGCGCTGGCCGATCTCGACGGCCTGAAACAGCGCCACCCGGCCGCCTTCGCCAAGTCGGCGGCGCGGCGGATCCTGATGATCGGCCTACCGCTGGCGATGGTACTGCTGGCGCTAGCCGCCATGGTCTGGCTCGATTTCTCTCTGGTCAGGATCTGGAACGGTCTGCACCGTCTCGGCCAGTTCGCCGTGCTGATGATTCCGCCGGCGCCCGAGGGCCGGTTCATGGCCTTTTCCATCGCGCTCGGGGAGACGCTGGCGATCGCGTTCCTCGGCACGCTGACGGCGGCGATCCTGGCGTTTCCGGTGGCGTTCCTGGCCGCCAAGAACGTCATTCCCAACATCTTCGTCCATTTCGGCGCCCGCCGGACGTTTGACGTGTTCCGCTCGGTCGACACGCTGATCTGGGCGCTGATGTGGATCAACGTGGTGGGCCTCGGCCCGTTCGCCGGCGCGCTCGCCATCGCCTGCGCCGATTTCGGCGCGTTTGGAAAGCTGTTCTCCGAGGCGATCGAGGCGACCGATGGCAAGGCGACCGAGGGCATCGCGGCGTCCGGCGGCAGCAAGGCGCATCAGGTCCGCTTCGGCTTGGTGCCGCAGGTTCTGCCGGTGATCGCCAGCCAGGTGCTCTACTTCTTCGAATCCAACGTCCGCTCGGCGACGATCATCGGCATTGTCGGCGCCGGCGGCGTCGGTGCGTATCTCACCGAACTGATCCGCGTGCTCGAGCTGAAGCAGGTCGCCTTCCTGATCCTGATGATCCTGGTCACCGTTGCGGTCATCGACTTCATCTCGTCCAAGCTGCGCATGGCGGTGATCGGCAAGTCGAAGATGGTGTGAGGGCTGTCCCGAAGGGGCGTGCGTGCTTCGAGACGCCCGCGATGCGGGCTCCTCAGCATGTTGAGTCAGAGGTCTGCGGATAGGTCTTGGCCGTCGCAGGCCTCTTCCTTTTGGAGAAGCTTTCAAACCCAACATGCTGAGGAGCCGCTCGCAGAGCGGCATCTCGAAGCACGCACTATCTTCAACCTCTCCCGTGAGGCCCCTCAGCTCTCGACCACCAGCTCCGTCCGGTCGGCGGAAAAAGCCGCGCGGGTGAACTGGATCGGTGTGCCAGCGGGATCGACATTGACGCTCTCGACCGTCAGCAACAGGCGGCCCGGCGCCAAGTCTAGCTTCTGCGCCTCGTCCGCGCCCGCTGGCCGCGCCGAGATCCGCGTCTCCAGCCGGCGATAATCGCCGACGCCGCAGGCTTCCAACGCCTGCGTCACCGTGCCGACCGCGCGATAGGCATCGACCAGCCCGGCAAAGCGGGGCAGGGGGAAATAGGCGTTGCCGAGCGAGATCGGGCTGCCATCGGCCATGCGGACGGTGTCGAGCCGGACAACCGGCGCGCCTTCCGCGATCGCCAGTGCCTTGGCGACTCCGGGATCCGCCACCGTTTCATGCGTCTCCAGCAGCTTGCCGCCGGCTTCGCGCCCGGCGCGGGAGACGTTTTCCGAGAAGCGCGTGCGGGCGCCGATCGGGTAGGGCAACGGTCTTGCCTCGACGAAAGTGCCGCGCCCCTGCGTCGCCCGCACGAGGCCGCGCGCCGCGAGCTCGGCGAGGCTGCGCCGGACCGTATGGCGGTTGACCGCGAAGCGGGTGGCGAGCTGGCTCTCCGTGGGGAGCTGCATGCCGGCGCGCAGGCGCTCGCTGCGGATATCCGCCTCGATCTCGTCGGCGATCTGCCGCCAGGCGGCGATGCCGCGCCCCCGCGCCACTTCCGTCACGCCGTTGTCGTCGGCCGGGAGCACTGTGTCTGTCATCAAATCGTCACTGGACCTATTCATTTGGTTGTCTATATCATTAGACAACTCGAATGAGAAGCCTCGTAGGTGATGGATCTGGTCATGCGACAGGAAACGAACGGCGCCAAGCCGGCAACCGACCCCGAAATCGCCGCCCGCCAGGCGGTGATGGCGACCTGCACCGGCGCGACGACCGCCGAGCTCGATCACGCCCTGCAGGGGCTCGGCGATATCCCGCCGGCGAGCGATCTGCGCGGGACGGAAAACGGTCTTGTCATGCTGCGGGGCCGGATGGGCGGCGATGGCCGGGCCTTCAACCTCGGCGAGGCGACGGTCACGCGCGCCGCAGTTCGGCTGGAGGACGGCCGAACCGGATTCGCCTACCAGCTCGGCCGCGACAGTGCCAAGGCGCGGATATCAGCCATTCTGGACGCGCTCTGGCAGGGTCAGGAGCGCGCCGCCGTCGAGCGCGTGCTGACGCCGATCCGCGACCGGATCACCGGGGAAACCGCCGCCAAGGCCCGCCGCGTCGCCGCGACCCGGGTCAATTTCTTCACCATGGTTCGCGGAGAGGATTGATGTCCGCCCTCGCTATCACCGCCGGCTTTGCCGATCCCGTCATCGAGGCGCAGGCGCATTTTCACGCGCTGATGAACGCACTGGCGCGTCCGGGTTCGGTCCAGCCTTTCCCGGCAGCCCTCGACGCCCCCGCGCCGCTGACGCGGGAACTCGCCGCCGTCGCGCTGACGCTGGCCGATCATGAGGCGACGCTCTGGCTCGACGAGACGCTCGCCGCCTCGAAGGCGGTTGTCGACTATCTCCGCTTCCATACCGGCGCCCGCCTGGTCGCCAACCCGTCCGACGCCGCCTTCGCGCTGGTCGCCGACGTGGCTGCGATGCCGACGCTCGCAAGCTTCGCGCAGGGGACCGACGAATATCCCGATCGCTCGACGACGATCGTCATCGCCGTCGAGACACTTGCCGCCGGCGGCGATCTCGAACTGATCGGCCCCGGCATCGAGGATCGCACCCGCTTCGATCTCTCGCCCCGGCCTGCCGGCCTTGCCGTTCAACTCGCCGCCAACCGCGCGAAATTTCCGCGCGGCGTCGATCTGGTTTTCGTCGGCGCCCGCCAAGTCGCGGCGCTGCCGCGCACGACACTCGTTTCGGAGGTCTGATCATGTATGTCGCCGTCAAGGGTGGCGAGGAAGCGATCGACAATGCGCATGGGCTTCTCGCCCATGAGCGTCGCGGTCCCGTCTCGGTCCCCGATCTCTCCCCCGACCAGATCGAAACCCAGCTGGCGCTCGCCGTCGACCGTGTCATGGCCGAAGGCTCGCTCTATGATCCGGCCCTGGCCGCGCTCGCGATCAAGCAGTCGCGTGGCGATCTGATCGAGGCCATCTTCCTCGTCCGCGCCTTCCGGACCACCTTGCCGCGCTTCGGCAATGGCGAACCGGTCGATACCGGCGCCATGGCGATCGAACGCCGCATCTCGGCCACCTTCAAGGATCTGCCCGGCGGGCAGGTGCTGGGGCCAACCTTCGATTACACCCACCGCCTGATCGATTTCATGCTGGCGGCCGGCGTCGCTCCGCCGGCACCTGCCGAAGTCGAGACCGATTTCGAGGCGACGCCGCGCGTGACCGACCTGCTCGACGGCCAGGGGCTGATCGAGGCGGAGCTTCCCGATGACACGGCGGAAGTCGGCGATCTGACCCGCGCGCCGCTCGACTTCCCGGCCGATCGCGATCTGCGCCTGCAGGCGCTCGCTCGCGGCGACGAGGGTTTTCTGCTGGCGCTCGGCTATTCGACGCAGCGCGGCTATGGCCGCACGCACCCGTTCGTCGGCGAAATCCGCTTCGGCGAGGTGATGGCCGAGTTCGTGCCGGAAGAGCTCGGCTTCGCCGTGCCGCTCGGGCCCGTCTCGCTGACCGAGTGCCAGATGGTCAACCAGTTCCATGGTTCGGCCGAGCTGCCGCCGCAGTTCACGCGCGGCTACGGGCTGGTGTTCGGCCAGAGCGAGCGCAAGGCGATGGCGATGTCGCTGGTCGACCGGGCGCTCCGGACCCGCGAGTTCGGCGAGGATGTCACCGCCCCGGCGCAGGACGAGGAATTCGTGCTGTCCCACTGCGACAACGTCCAGGCGACCGGCTTCGTAGAGCATCTGAAGCTGCCGCACTATGTCGATTTCCAGGCCGAGCTCGGGCTCGTCCGAAAGATGCGCTCCGAATATGCGGCGCGCCAGCAAGAGCTGAAGGAGGCGGCCGAATGAGCGCCGTGGCAGCACCGCAGGCGAACGGCTACAACTTCGCCTATCTCGACGAGCAGACGAAGCGGATGATCCGCCGCGCGATCCTGAAGGGGATCGCCATCCCCGGCTATCAGGTTCCCTTCTCCAGCCGCGAAATGCCGATGCCCTATGGCTGGGGCACGGGCGGCGTGCAGGTGACGGCGGCGATCATCGGCCCCGATGACGTGCTGAAGGTGATCGACCAGGGTTCGGACGACACCACCAATGCCGTCTCGATCCGCAAGTTCTTCGCCAAGACGGCGGGCGTCGCGACGACGACCGAGACCAGGGACGCGACGATCATCCAGACGCGCCACCGCATCCCGGAACGGCAGCTTACGGAAAAGCAGACGATCGTCTTCCAGGTGCCGATCCCGGAGCCGCTGCGCTTTCTCGAGCCGCGCGAGACCGAAACCCGCAAGCTGCATGCGCTCGCCGATTACGGGCTGATGCATGTGAAGCTCTACGAGGACATCTCGCGCCACGGCCATATCGCTACGACCTACGACTATCCGGTTGAGGTGGCGGATCGCTACGTCATGAACCCGTCGCCGACGCCGAAATTCGACAATCCGAAGATGCACATGTCGCCGGCTTTGCAATTGTTCGGCGCGGGTCGCGAGAAGCGCATCTATGCCGTGCCGCCCTTCACCAAGGTGCGCAGCCTCGACTTCGAGGATCATCCCTTCGAGGTGCAGCGCTTCGACAAACCCTGCGCGCTCTGCGCCGCGACCAACGTCTATCTCGACGAGGTCGTGCTGGATGATCGCGGCGGGCGGATGTTCGTCTGCTCGGACTCCGATTATTGCGAGGAACGTCGGGCCGATGGCCATCGTGGCGAGCTTTCCGGCGAGGCGCCGGGGCTGCATGCGATCGGAGGGGCGTCGTGATGGCCGGTATCTCCGTTCGCAAGGCGACCGAGGCTGACCTGCCGGCGCTGCTCGCGCTCTATGCCCAGCCGGATTTCAACAATGGCCGCGTCACCTCGCTTGAGGTGGCCAGGGCGACGCTCGCTCGCATGGCGCAATATCCCGACTTCGCCGCCTATTGCGTCGAGGCGGATGGCGAGGTCGTCGGCACCTTCTCGCTGATGGTGATCGACAATCTCGCCCATTGGGGCATGTCGTCGGCGCTGGTCGAGAACGTCGTCGTTGCCAGCGGTCATCAGGGCGAGGGCATCGGCCGCGCCATGATCCAGCAGGCCTTTAGGCTGGCCGAAGCGAAGGGCGCCTACAAGGTGGCGCTCTCCTCCAACATCAGGTCGACCCGGGCGCACGCCTTCTACGAAAGCCTCGGCTTCGAGAAATACGGCTTCAGCTTTCGGTTGGAGCCGGTGCCGGGTCCGGGCACTTCTGTCTCCCTCTCCCGCAAAGCGGGAGAGGGTCATGCCGAGACCTCCATCGACGGAGCCGCATCATGATGGCGAAGCTGAACGACAAGCCGCTGCTTTCCGCCCGCAATCTCGGCAAGCATTACGGCCAGCGGCTCGGCTGCCGCGATGTGAATTTCGACCTTTATGAGGGCGAGGTGCTGGCGGTGGTCGGGGAATCCGGCTCGGGCAAGTCGACCCTGCTCAGCCTGCTCGCGACCGAGCTTCGGCCGACCGCCGGCGCCGTCAATTACCGGATGCGCGATGGCCAGACGCGGAACCTGTTCGATCTCACCGAGGCCGAGCGCCGCTTCCTGCTGCGCACCGACTGGGGCTTCGTCCGCCAGGATGCGCGCGATGGCCTGCGCATGGGCGTCTCGGCCGGCGGCAATGTCGGCGAGCGGCTGATGGCGGTCGGCGGCCGGCACTATGGCCGTATCCGCGACACGGCGAGCGACTGGCTCAACCGGGTCGAGATCGAGCCCGAGCGCATCGATGACCTGCCGAAGAGCTTCTCCGGCGGGATGCGCCAGCGTCTGCAGATCGCCCGCAATCTCGTCACCCATCCGCGCCTCGTCTTTATGGACGAGCCGACGTCGAGCCTCGACGTCTCGGTGCAGGCGCGCCTGCTCGACCTGATCCGCGGCCTGGTCTCGGAACTCGGCCTCGCGGTCATCATCGTCACCCACGACCTCGCCGTCGCCCGCCTGCTGTCGCACCGCATCATGGTGATGCGGCAGGGCAGGGTGATCGAGACCGGCCTCACCGACCAGGTGCTGGACGATCCGCGCGAAGCCTACACCCAGCTTCTCGTTTCCTCGGTGCTCGCAGCATGATCCATGATCTCGTCACCCTCGAAGGCGTCTCCAAGGCCTTCACTTTGCATCTGCGCGACGGCATGAAAATCAGCGTCGTCGACAATGTCTCCTTTGGCGTGAAGCCCGGCGAATGCGTCGTGCTCGGCGGCCCCTCGGGCGCCGGCAAATCCTCCATTCTCAAGATGATCTACGGCAACTATCGCTGCGATCACGGCCGCATCCTGGTGCGCGACGGCGAGGAGCAGGTCGATGTCGCCACAGCCGAGCCGCGCCGCATCCTGGCGCTGCGCGGTTCGGTGATGGGCTATGTCAGCCAGTTCCTGCACGTCATCCCCCGTGTATCGTCGCTTGATATCGTCGCGGGCGCCGCGACCGATAGTGGCGTGCCGCAGGCGGAAGCCTGGGCGCGGGCCGAGCGCCTGCTGACGCTGCTGAACGTGCCGGAGCGGCTCTGGAGCCTGCCGCCGGCAACCTTCTCCGGCGGCGAGCAGCAGCGCGTCAACATCGCACGCGGCCTCGCGGCCGACCGGCCGATCCTGCTGCTCGACGAACCGACCGCCTCGCTCGACGCTGCCAACCGCGCCGTCGTGGTGCGGTTGATCGAGGAGAAGAAGCGCGCTGGTGCTGCGATCATCGGCATCTTCCACGATGACGATGTCCGCGAATTGGTCGCCGACCGCATCGTCGACGTGACGGAATTCGCCTCCTCCAAGGCGGCCTGAGAGCTTAGAGCAAACGAGATCGAAATGACCGAACCGACCGAATTCCTGATCGAGAATGCCAGCCTCGTCCTGCCCGACCGCGTGGTGGAAAAGGGCTGGGTCGCCGTCGTCGATGGCGAGATCGCCGAGATCGGCGAAGGCGACGCGCCGGAGCGCGGCATCGACTTTGCCGGCGATCATCTGGTGCCGGGCCTCGTCGAACTGCACACCGACCACCTCGAGGCGCATTTCGCGCCGCGTCCGCATGTCCGCTGGCACGCGCTTTCTTCCGTCATGGCCTACGACGCGCAGATCGCGGCGGCCGGCATCACCACGGTGTTCGACTCGCTGCGCGCCGGCTCGGACGCCGACTCCGCCTCGATCGGCACCGATCTCGCCGTGCTGGCCGCCGCCATCGAGGAGGCCCGCGCCACCGGCCATCTGCGCGTCGATCACCGCACGCATCTTCGCTGCGAGATCGCCTGCGACGACGTCATCGAGCATGTCGAGGCCTATGCCGACCTCTACCCGATCCACATGATGTCGCTGATGGATCACACCCCCGGCCAGCGCCAGTTCAAGGATCTCGAAACCTGGCGCCGCTACTACATGCGCAAGAAGCCGATGTCGGACGAGGACGTGAACCGCTTCGTCGCGGCGCGGCTTGAACAGCACGCCAGCAATGCCGGCCCGAACCGCCTGAAGCTGGTGGCGCTCGCCGCCGAGAAGGGCGCCGTGCTGGCGAGCCATGACGACGCCACGGCGGCGCATGCTTCGGAAGCCGTCGGCAATGGCGTCGCCCTGGCCGAGTTCCCGACGACGCTCGAAGCGGCCGAAGCGCTGAACCAGGCCGGCATCCGCGTGATGATGGGCGGGCCGAATGTCGTGCGCGGCGGCTCGCACTCCGGAAATGTCGCAGCCGAAGATCTCGCACGCGCCGGCTTTCTCGATATTCTGTCGTCGGATTATGTGCCTGCGAGTCTGTTGATGTCCGCCTTCGAACTGCCCCGCCGCATTCCGTCGATCGACTTGGCGGCGGCGATCCGTACCGTGACCCGGACGCCGGCCCGCGCGACCGGGCTGACGGATCGCGGCGCGATCGAGACCGGGCTTCGCGCCGATCTCGTGCGCGTGCATGTCAGCGGCAAGGACAAGGAAAGCCCGACGCCGATCGTCCGCCAAGTCTGGCGCGAGGGCCAGCGGGTTTCATGAGAGCATGACGGGCATGGGTGTACTGGTAGCGGTGGTCGGGCCAAGCGGCGTCGGCAAGGACAGTCTGCTCGGGCATGCGAAGGCGGCTCTGGCGGAGGAGGCCGGGTTCGTCTTCGTCCGCCGGTTGGTGACGCGCGGCGAGAATGCCTTCGAGGACCACGACACGCTGGACGAGGCAGCCTTTGAGAAAGGCGTCGCGACCGGACGGTTCGCCGTGTCCTGGCGCGCGCATGGTCTTGGCTATGCGCTGCCCATCGACACGCTGGATGCGGTCGCCCGGGGCGCGGTCGTCATCTGCAATTTCTCCCGTGGCGCCATCGACGCGGCGCGGGAGAGGTTTCCGGCGGTACGCGTCGTCGCGATCTCGGCGCCGGACGCGGTGCTGGCCGCGCGCCTTGCGGCCCGAGGGCGGGAGAGCGATGAAGCCATCGCGGCGCGCCTTGCGCGCGAGGCGATCTGCGCGAGCGAGATCCAGCCCGATCTGACGATCGTCAACGACCGCCCGATCGAGCAATCGGGCGGTGAACTGGTGGACTATCTCAGGGGCTTGCGGGTCGGCGCTCCGGCCTGACGTCAGCCGGGCTTGCGGGCCCGGACGTGCAGGAAGATGGGCGCCACGCGCGTGTCGGCGATGACAGGCTCGGCGTCTGCCTGGGCCTCGGTCGCCCTCGGCTCGCCAAAGGCCTCGATGACGAGGCCGGCCCCGACGATCATCGCGACCCAGTCGCTCAGCGTGCGATGAAAGCGCGGCACGCGGAAAGGCTCGACCTTGCTCCGCTCTTCCGCCGGCAAGGTCGAGAACCACCAGGTCTCGACGGCGCCGTCGGTCTCCTCGAAATAGTCGGCGACCTCGACGGCACGCGGGATGCCTTCGGCATCGCGAATATTGCGGCGGCGCGGCGACACGAAGCAGGGATGCAGGATCGAGAACTGCAGGAACCCGCCCGGGCGCAGGACGCGATAGGCTTCCCGCAGCACGGCCTGCTGGTTGGGCATGTCCATCAACGACATGAAGGCGGCGGCAAAATCGAAGCTCGCCTCGGCGAAGGGCAGGGCCATGCCGTCGCCATGAAGGTAGCGGATGCCGAGCGGCTCGTGGGCCTCGCTTTCCCGTGCATGGCGAATGAAGGTGGGCGCGATGTCGATCGCCGTCAACTGCGCGCCGAGCCGGGCGAGCTGGCGCGTGTTGGAGCCTTCCCCGCAGCCGATGTCGAGGCCCTGCAGTCCGGCGATTGGCGGCAGCATGGCCAGGAAGGCCGGCGTGTTGAGGGCATCGCGGTAGACATCGTAGCCGGCCCGCGAATGGCGGGTCCAGGCTTCGGCATTGGCTTCCCAGTGCGCGGCGACGGTCGAAGGGTCCATGAGGCTGCTCCTTGCGGTTCGCGGAGGGGCGCGCCTTTCAACAAATCGGACGAGGCCTGTCAAGTTGACTGAGGGTGGCCGCCCGTTGCCGCCGGGTCAGTCCGCGACGGCGTCCCAGGGCAGGTCCGCGACGCGGATCGGCCAGCGCTCGAAGACGAGCGTTTCCTCGTTGTCGGCCGAGCGTTCGAAGACGCGGGCGGCCATGCCGAGTTCGGATGCCGAATGACCGAGATGCTTGGCCATCGACACCGCGACGTCATGCGACGTGAAAGCTCCGATTTGCGACCCGCTCTGGCTCACGATCGCATAGCCCCGGTCTTCATTGGGCTGAACATAATAGACCGCCGAATCGAACACTTAACTTCTCCTTAGGCTCTTCACGACGCTTAACTGAGTCGGTTGGTCGTGTGTGCCTGCAAATGCACGCGAGCCGGGAATTTCGGTCGGTTGGGGAAAGACTGTGTCTATTCGGTTCGTGTCGCCTCGACCGTGGGCTTGCCGGAACCGCCGATTGCCACGAAGGCCAGGACGGTGAGGGTGCTGAGCGCGGCGATGATCGACAGTGCGATCGGATAGCCGAGGTGCTCCGTCATCAGGGCGAAGGCGAAGGGGGCGGCGGACGACACCACCAGCCGCACCGACGTGACGCGGCCGAGTCGCTTGCCATAGCCATCGCTGCCGAAAAGTTCGAGCGGCAGTGTTCCCTGCACGATGCTGGCGAGGCCGGAACTCAGTCCGAACACGATGGCGAAGGCGAAGGCGCCGGCAAGGTTGGGCGCCGTGGCGAGCAGGATCACCGTCGCCAGCGGCAGGAAGGCCGAGGCGATGACGGCGAGCGTCCTCTGCGAAAGCCGGCCGCCAAAGGTCATGTTGGTGAAGCGGCTCAGCACCTGCGCCGGCCCGAACGCCGAGGCGACCAGCACGCTGGCCTTGGCGAGCCCGAGCTCGGTCAGCATCGGCAGCATGTGGACCAGGAAGGTCGAGGTGACGAAGCTCTGGATGGCAAAGCCCAGCAGCATCAGGGCGAACGCCCGCGGCCTGGCGGCCGTCGCGATGACCCCGGCCACGGCTTCGACTGCGCGTGGCGCGTGATCCAGCGGCGCGCGGCGGTCGGAGATCGCGCGTGTCTTTACCATCAGCCAGAAATGCACCGGCAGGCAGAGGAAGAGGTGCATCGCCGTGAACAGAAGGTAGACGTGGTGCCAGTCGAGATGGGCGTGCAGCGCGGTGGTGAACGGCCAGAACAGCGTCGATGCAAAGCCGGCCATCAGCGTCAGATAGGTGATCGAGCGCTGCGCCGTGGCCGGGTTCAATTGCACCAGCAGCGTGAACGACGCGCTGTACTGCACCAGCGTCGAGGCGATCTGGATGGCGATCAGCCCCAGCACCAGCGTCGATGTGTTGCCCGCCATGGCGCAGGCCGCGAGCGCAATGGCGGCTGCCAGCGAGCCGATGGTCATGACCCGCCCGGCGCCGCGCCGGTCGATCCAGCCGCCGACCCAGGGCGCGCAGAGCCCGCCTACAAGCAGCGAGACGGAGAGGGCGCCGAAGATCCATTCGGTCGAGAGCCCGAACTCGCGCGCCATCGCCGGCGCCAGGACGCTGAAGCTGTAATAGAGCGTGCCGTAGCCGATGATCTGGGTCAGGCCGAGGGCGAGGACCGCCGTGCGGGAGTTCATGGAGACTGCCTTGGCGGTCTGGGCGCCAGGGCGCCCGATCGGTTCGGGGGTAGGGTTCTATGCGCGCTCTCGGACGGCAAGAACAGTCCCCTTTCCATATTTTGCTTCCGCTTTCGAGGGTGACGCAGCGGCGGACCCGGAAGGGACGGATGGGGCGAGGGGATCCGGCGCTGCGCTTAGCCGTCGTGTCATTCGAGCGTTACGGGCGGCGGGCTAAGCGGGGGCCGTCGCGCCGGACCGGCGCTCCCTTTCCTTCGTGAGGCTCTCATGAACGCCAAATTCCTCGGCGCCGTCGGCACCTTCGCCGTTGCCGCGCTGCTCGCCGGCCCGGCCGCGGCCGACAAGACCAAGATCGATTTCTGGTTTGGCAATTCGGGCGATATCGCCAAGCGCGTGCAGGAGCAGTGCGAGCGCTTCAACGCCAGCCAGGCCGACTACGAAGTCGTCTGCACCAGCCAGGGCTCGTATGACGCCTCGCTGCAGAACACGATCGCGGCCTTCCGCGCCGGCCAGCAGCCGACCATCGCCCAGGTCTCGGACGCCGGCACGCTCGATATCATGCTGTCGGGCGCCTACTACCCGGCCAACAAGCTCATGACCGACATGGGCTATACGGTCGATTGGAAGGACTATTTCTCCGGCATCGCCAGCTACTACGCGACGTCGAAGGGCGAGATGTACTCCTTCCCCTTCAACTCCTCGACGGCGCTGCTCTATTGGAACAAGGACGCCTTCGCCAAGATCGGCAAGGACCATGCTCCGGCGACGTGGGAAGAAGCGGCGGCCGATTTCAAGGCGCTGAAGGCGGCCGGCTATGCATGCCCGCTCGGCTTCAACATCTCGCGGGATGAGGTCTGGCAGCTCGAAGAGCAGTTCAACGCCATTCATGGCGAGCCGATCGCCACCAAAAAGAACGGCTATGAAGGCCTCGACGCCGAGCTGACCTTCAACAAGGGCAAGTGGGTCCAGTTCGTTCGCGATCTCAAGAGCTGGTACGACAATGGCGAGGCCGTCATCAAGTCGAAGGAAACCGGCCAGACCTTCGTCGAAGCCTTCGCCAATGGCGATTGCCAGGTCATCCTGACCTCCGTCGGTGACCACGGCAATATCGGACGCACCGCCAAGGAAGGCATGAACTGGGACGTCGCCATGCTCCCGGTCTATGAGGGGACGCAGCGCAAGAGCTCGTTCGTCGGCGGCGCCTCGCTCTGGGTGCTGACCGGCAAGTCGGACGCCGAATACAAGGGCGCCGCCGCCTTCTTCGACTTCATCGCTAAGCCGGAAGAGGCCCTGACCTGGTCGACCGTGACCGGCTATATCCCGGTGCGCAACTCCGGCTTCAAGTACCTGAACGAGCAGGGCTTCTACGGCAAGGCTCCCTATAAGGGCCGCGAGCTGGCGATCGAGAGCCTGACGGCTTCGCCGGCCGATGACGCCGCCCCGCATGGCATCCGCCTCGGCGGCCTGCTGCAGATCCGCCAGGAAGTCTCCAACGGCCTGCAGGCGATCTTCATCAAGAACGAAGACGTCCAGGCCTCGCTCGACAACGCCGTCGAACGCGGCAACCAGATCCTGCGCAAGTTCGAGCAGACCTACGCCGGCAAGACGCTTCCCTAGTCTGTCGATCCGAACTCCCACCCCACCCTCCTCGTCCAGGCGGGGAGGGGCACGGGAGGCCGGGCGGAACGTGGCCCGTTCACGTTCCGCCTATTCCTCGATCCGGCCATGGACCCATGCGCCGCGCCGGATCCAGGCCGCCGTCGACCCATCGCGGGGCGCCGGCCGCCTGCAGAATGAGACCGTCCGATGGAAAAGCGCGCTACCTTCTCCTCCACGAGGATCGGCCTGCTGTTCGCGCTGCCGATGCTCGTGCTGATCTTCGTCTTCTTCTACTGGCCGAGCGGCCAGGCGCTCTATTGGGCCTTCACGCTGGAACAACCCTGGGGCGGCGGCAACACCTGGGTCGGGCTGCAGAATTTCCGCCAGCTGCTGAGCGATCCCTATTACTGGGGCGCCATTTCGCGCAGCATGGTGTTCGGCCTGGGGTCGACGGGCATCGCCATGGGCGTCGCGCTGCTGCTGGCGCTGTTCACCGATCGCGAGATGCGCGGCCACAAGGCCTATCGCAGCATCTTCATCTGGCCCTATGCGATCGCCGCTCCGGCGCTCGGCCTGGCCTTCCGCTTCATCCTCGCGCCCGAAGCCGGCTTCCTGTCGCTGATCAACCAGATCTGGCCGGGCCTGTGGAATCCGGCGCTCGACGGCACCGATGCGATGATCGCGGTCATCATCGCCTTCTCGTGGAAGTATATCGGATACAACTTCATCTTCTTCCTCTCGGCGCTGCAGAGCATTCCCCGCTCGCTGATCGAGGCAGCGGCGATGGATGGTTCCGGCCCGATGCGCCGCATGTGGGACATCCAGCTGCCCCTGCTGACGCCGACGCTGTTCTTCCTGCTCGTGATCAATATCACCGAGAGCTTCCAGGACAGTTTCGGAATCGTCGACATCATGACCCAGGGCGGCCCCGCGAGGGCGACCGAACTGATGGTCTACAAGATCTATTTCGACGGCTTCAAAGGCCTCGATTATTCCGGCGCCGCAGCGCAGTCGATCATCCTGATGGGCCTCGTCGTCCTCCTCACCATCGTGCAGT
Organism: Kaistia defluvii; assembly: GCF_026343955.1. Taxonomy (GTDB): domain Bacteria; phylum Pseudomonadota; class Alphaproteobacteria; order Rhizobiales; family Kaistiaceae; genus Kaistia; species Kaistia defluvii. Next base: position 179,655 of record NZ_JAPKNI010000004.1, on the reverse strand, counting down.
TCCGCTTCATCGAGCGGCGCGTGCACTACAAATAGGGGCGGATCCGATGGTCGAACGCACGCCAATCTTCAACGCCGTCTGCCAGATCGTTCTCCTGATCGGCCTGCTGACGGTGCTGTTTCCCTTCGTGATCGTCATCGTCGCGGCGACGCACGACATCCGCGCCGTCAACACGGTGCCGATGTCGCTGGTGCCAGGCTCCGACCTGCTCACCAACCTGCACGAAGCCTGGGTCCGGGCCGATCTCGGCCGCAAGCTGATCAATTCATTCGTGTTCGCGGGCACGGTGGCGGCGGGCAAGGTGCTGCTGTCGTCGATGGCGGCCTTCGCCATCGTCTATTTCCGCTTTCCCGGCCGGATGCTGATGTTCTGGGTGATTTTCGTCACCCTGATGCTGCCGCTCGAAGTGCGCATCGTGCCGACCTATGCGGTGGCGGCCAACGCCCTGGCGCCGTTCCAGGCGATCCTGGATATCACCGGCATCTCCTGGCTGATCCACGCCATCTCCGGCCTGCAGGTCAAGCTGGAATGGGGCCTGCTCAATTCCTACCCCGGCCTGATCCTGCCGCTCGTCGCCACCGCGACCGGTACCTTCCTCTACCGCCAGTTCTACCTGACGGTGCCGGACGAACTGGCGGAAGCCGCGAAGATGGATGGCTCGGGTCCCGTCCGCTTCTTCGTCGACATCCTGTTTCCACTGTCCAAGCCCAACATGATCGCGCTGTTCACCATCATGTTCGTCTGGTCGTGGAACCAGTATCTCTGGCCCTTGCTCATCACCACCGATCCGAATTTCGGCATCGCCGTGACCCAGCTGAAGCACCTCATTCCCTCCGAATTCGGCTTGCCGGACTGGAACGTCGCCATGGCGGGGACGCTCATCATCATGGCGCCGCCGCTCATCGTCGTGATCGTGATGCAGCGCTGGTTCGTGCGCGGCCTGATCTCGACCGAGAAGTAGAAGGACAATCCGATGTCATCGATCGCCATCAAGGGCGTCAAGAAGGCCTATGCCAGGAACGCGGTGGTGCACGGGGTCGACCTCGAGATCGCCACCGGCGAGTTCATCGTCATCCTGGGTCCGTCCGGCTGCGGCAAGTCCACCTTGCTGCGCATGATCGCCGGGCTGGAAGAGATCTCCGGCGGCGAGATCTGGATCGACGGCAAGCTGGTGAACAAGATGGAACCCCGCGAGCGCGGCTGCGCCATGGTTTTCCAGAACTACGCGCTCTATCCGCACATGACCGTCGCCGAGAATATCGGCTATGCGCTCAAGGTCGCCGGCGTGCCGAAGGCCGAGCGGGCGAAGCGGGTCGCCGCCACCGCCAAGGTGGTGGGCCTCGAAGCCTTCCTCGACCGTCGGCCGGCCGCCCTTTCCGGTGGCCAGCGCCAGCGTGTCGCCATGGGCCGCGCCATCGTGCGGGAGCCCAAGGTGTTCCTGTTCGACGAGCCGCTCTCCAATCTCGACGCCAAGCTGCGCGTCGCCATGCGCGCCGAGATCCGCCGCCTGCATCGCCGACTCGGCGCCACCTCCGTCTTCGTGACGCATGACCAGACAGAGGCGATGACGCTGGGCGATCGCCTTGTTGTCATGAATGGCGGCCGGATCGAGCAGGTCGGCACGCCGGCCGAGGTCTATAACCGTCCGGCCACCCGCTTTGTCGCCAATTTCGTCGGCTCGCCGTCGATGAACCTGATGGAAGGCGCGATCGATCGGCATGGCGTCTTCATCTATGACGAGCAGCGTCGCATCCCGCTGCCGGGCGCGATCGACGCCCGCCTGGTCGGCCACAAGGTCACGCTGGGCGTCCGCGCGGAAGCTGCCCGGCTCGTCACCCCCGGCACGCCCGGTTCGCTCCCTGCCACAGTGGACTTCATCGAGGAACTGGGCGCCGGTCGGGTCGTGCACACGGATTTCGACGGCCTTTCATTCGCGGTCGCGCTCAGCGGTCCCGCTTCCTTCGAGACGGGCGACGCCGTCGGCATCCAGATCGATCCGGCCGATATCCACCTGTTCGCCGCCGACACGGGCAAGCGCATCGACGCCCTCACGTCACAGTCGCTCGCTGCCGCCTCCCTTTGATCCCCGTTTCGAGAGACCAGCCATGACGAAAGATCTGATCACGCATATCGGCTTCGCCACCACCTCCGGGGAGGGCGACATGAACCATATCGAGGCGTCGCTCGCCCGCATCGTCGAACTCGGTGCCGATGTCGCCGAACTGTCGCTTTGCGGCGACGACCTGATTTCCGGCGGCCGGGTGCTCGAAGCGCGCGCCAGGCGGCTGGTGGATATCTGCGCCAAGTTCCCGCTGCGCTATACGGTGCACGGCCTGATCGTTTCCAATTTCATGGACGCCCCGAACCTCGAATTCCAGATGGCCGCCGCCAAGGCGATGGTCGAGCTCAGCCATCGCGTCGGATCGGACACGCTGGTCCATCACAGCGGCCATGCCCCCATGGCGCCGGCTCGCGTCATCGCCGGCTATGACCGGATGCAGGAAGACGCGCTGAAGGAACTCGCCGATTTCGGTGGCAAGCATGGCGTCCGTATCGCGCTCGAGAACATCTTCGCCGTCGATGACGAGATGTATCGCCAGCAGCCTTCCGACGTCGCCGCGACCGTCCAGGCGATCCACCATCCCTATCTCGTCGCCACCATCGATTTCGGCCACGCCTATATCGAGGCGACCCGGACCGGCGGGGATTTGCTGGCCGAGGTCGCGGCGATGGGGCCGGTCGCCGGCCATCTGCATGTGCATGACAGCTTCGGCCGCCCCTACACCATGTCGAAATTCTACCACCAGAGCGAGGCGATCGCGCTCGGGATCGGCGATCTGCACCTGCCGCTCGGCTGGGGCGACCTGCCGTGGGAAAGCGTGTTCGACACCATCGACGTACTGCCCGGCACGGCCCTGATCATGGAGATCGGCGAACGCTTCGATGCCGACCGCGCCGAGTCGATCGAACGGGCTCGCGTGCTCGCCGCCCGGCTCAACGCTCGGCATGCGGCCGCCCGCGCCGCCTGAGGTCTGCCTGGCGCGGGATGATCGTCCTCGTCCGCAATCCCGGAGGCGGGGCGGTGGCTCGCTATTCCCAGCCAAACACGCTGCGGCCGGCATAGCTTGCCGACCGCTCACGCTCGTCGGCGATCATTTCCTCGACGCTCGGCCCGGTGGCGACGCGCTCCAGCCGGCGCGCCTGCTCGTCGAGCCGCTTCAGCGCCGCCATCTCTTCCGCCTCGCCGAGCTTCGCCTTCTGGACGGCCGAGGTCATGACGCGGATCGTGTTGTCATAGACGCGCAGCGGCACGGGGAAGGGGTGGCGGTCCTTGCCGCCATGCGCGAAGGAGAAGCGGGCCGGGTCGCTGAAGCGATAGGGCGCGCCATGCACCACCTCCGCCACCATCGCCAGCGCCTGCACCGTGCGGGCGCCGACGCCCGGCACCAGCAGCAGATCCGCGAAATCGGCCGGCCCCTGGTCGGCCGCTGCGGCCAGCGCCCCATGCAGCCGTCTCGTCACGACATCGCTGGAGCGTACGTCATGATGCGCCGGCATGATCAGATGCGGCAGCAGCATCTGGTCCGTGGGAGCAAGCAGCGGGGCCGTCTCGGCACGCAGCGCGGCGAACTCCAGCGCGATCTTGTCGGGCCCGAGATCGGCGAGCATGGTGAGCTGGCCGGAGCGCGAGGCCTCGGCGCGCTTGTCGGTCAGGTTGACGATCTCGCCTTGTTGCACGCCGTCGATCGCCGCATGCGGCGCCTCGACGAAGCTCGTCAGGCCCTCGGACAGCCAGTGATAGCGCCGCGCCTGATGGGTGTCGTCGTTCATCCCCTGCTGCACGACCACCCAATGGCCGTCATCGGTGACGATGAAGCCGTGCAGATAGAGATCGAAACCGTCCTGGATGGCGGCGCTGTCGACCTTGGCAACCAGCCGGCTGGCCTTGGCCAGCGCCATGCCGTCGAAGCCGACCCGCTCGCCGATGCCGATCAGTTCCTGCGGCGTCTGGCGGGAATGCCGTCCCTTGCCGCCGCAGACATGAATGCCGAGCTCGCGCGATAGCGGCGTCAGTCCGCGCTTCAGCGCCCCGAGCACGCTGGTGGTGATGCCGGAGGAATGCCAGTCCATGCCCATGACGGCGCCGAAGGACTGGAACCAGAACGGATGGGCGAGGCGGCGCAACAGTTCGTCGCGACCATATTCCTGCACGATCACCTCGCTGATCACGGCGCCGAGCTTCGTCATCCGGTCGGAGAGCCAGCGCGGCACATGCCCGCCATGCAACGGCAGATCCGCGCTTCCGGATCGCTTGGCCATCCCTGTTCGTCTTCCTTCTGTTCGATATTTCCTCAGTGACCTTAGCACAGAGAGGTCTTCCGAGGCCGCATCCAGATGGCAAACAGCAGGCTAAAACTGCCCTTTTTCCGGAACAGCGGGTTGCGTTCGCCTCCGATATTTGCTGCTGATATCCTTCAGTACATCGATAATCAGACAACGTAGTTTAAGGCACATCTATGATCGCATCGCTCCGGCTCAGAGTAAGCGGTGCGGTTGGGAAGATGGCCACATCCGTTTCTTTTCATCGCCAGCTCACCACTCAAAGGTCGACGAATGTCGCCGATCTCGAGGCAAGCCACGCGTGCGCGCCTGGCACGACGTAGGACCGAGATGAATTCATGATCGAGAAGACTGACGGATTTCGAAAAGACATCAACGGCTTACGCGCCTGGGCTGTCGTTGCCGTCATCGGCTATCATTTCAGCATCGCCGGTTTCTCGGGTGGCTTCATCGGCGTCGACGTCTTCTTCGTCCTATCCGGCTTCCTGATGGCTGGAATTGTCATTGGGGGCGTCGAGGCGATTGACGGATCGGCTGCCTCCGTTCGCGCCTTTCTCGCGAAGTTCTATCTGGCGCGCGCACGCCGGATTGTCCCAGCGCTGGCCGTGCTGTGTGCCGTGATTCTGGTCGTCGACTGGTTCGTCATGTCGGCAAAGGAATATGAGGGCGTCGGCAAGAACATCGTCAGCGCCCTGGCCTTCCTCTCGAACTTCCGCTTCAACCGGGAGGCGGGCTATTTCGATGCCTCCTCGCACGAAAAGGTTCTGCTCCACACCTGGTCGCTGTCCGTGGAGTGGCAGTTCTATCTGTTGTTCCCGCTGATCGTCATAGGCCTCTACAAGCTGTCAAGCAGCCGCTGGCGGCTGGCGATGGCGCTGGCTTGCCTGACCGCGGCGTCGCTGGCGCTGTCGATCTTGACATCCGCCAGCATGCCGGCCCGCGCCTTCTTCCTGCTGCCGTGGCGTGCGTGGGAGCTGCTCGGCGGCGCCCTCATCTGGCTGCTCTATCAGGTGCGTCCGCGCCTAAGTGACGTCCCCAAGATCGCACTGGAGATCGCGGGCTTCCTCCTGATCCTCGGCAGCATCGTGCTGCTCGATGCTTCTGTCGTCTGGCCCGGATGGCTCGCCGTTATCCCGGTGATCGGCACCGCGTTTGTTCTGCTGGCGTCGCGCCAGGATTCGATCCTCAGCGGTAGCCGGGTGGCCCAGTGGCTGGGGAAGGCGTCCTACTCGCTCTATCTGTGGCACTGGCCGATCGTGGTGGCGCTCTACTATCTGGAACTGGAGAAGGATTTCGTCGCGAGGCTCGCCGGTCTGGGGCTGACGCTGCTTTTGGGATGGCTCTCGTATCGGTGGGTCGAGACACCCACCCGCAAGCGTCTGGCCCGGATGCCCCGTCGCCTGGAGTTCGGCGCCATCATGGCCGGCCTGCTGGCGGTGATGCTGTCGGCCCATGTCGTGCGCAGCTTCGACGGCTTTCCCTCACGGCTCACTCCGGAGGTGAATGCGATCTTCGAGGCTGCCGATGACGTCAACCCGCGGATTATGCAGTGTCAGGGCAACGACAAGACTCGGGTCTCGGAGTGCACTTATGGTGGGCCGGATCTTGGGGTGGTGGTGATTGGCGACAGCCACGCCGGCAACATTGTGCGATCGGTCGAGAAGGCGCTGCCGTCCCCCAATCTTCATGTGCTGGATTGGACAATGGCCGGCTGCAAGACGATTGCCGGCATGAAGAAGATCGGCGGCCAGGTCGTCTCCTGTGGCGAGTTCGTGCAGTATGCGGTGGACAAGAGCAAGACGTTACCGCCGGCACCGCTGGTGATCCTGAACCGGACGAGCGTCGAAACGGATCCTCTGCAAGCGGTCGCCATGTCGCAAGCCCCGGGTTACTACATCAGCAAACCTCACGCCTCCCGCGACGCGGCATTCTTCGAGGAAATCAGGGAGGGCCTTATCTCGACGGCCTGCGCGTTTGCCCAGACTCGGCCCGTCTATTATGTCCGGCCGATTCCGGAGATGACGCATCATGTGCCGAAGTGGATGGGGCGGGCGCTCATGTGGGGCCGCCGGATTGATGCTTCGATCTCGCTCGATGCCTATCGCAAGCGGCATGCCTGGATCTGGGAGACGCAGGATCTCGCGGCGCAGAGATGCGGGGTCAAGATCCTCGATCCCTTGCCTTATCTCTGCGACAAGGAACGGTGCTACGGGGCGGTCGCAGGCATCCCGATCTATGTCGACGACAACCACCTGAACCAGCGCGGCGCGGATCTCATGATCCCGATGTTCCGGACGATCTTCGAGCCTGAGGCCGCGCCTCCCTCCGGAGCATCGAGCTAACGACGCTGGCGAGTTAGCTCAGCCGCCCCCGTCGCATACCGCGCAGGCTGTTGCCGAGGAACCAGCGCGAGGCGGTGGCGAGGTCTTTGGGGGTGATCTGCCGTTCGATCGCTGCCCCCGTTTCCAGCAGGTGCTGGCGCAGGATGCCGGGCAGGAGGCCGTCGGTGAGCGGCGGGGTCAGCAGCAGTCCATCCCGCTCGAGGAAGACATTGCTCCGCGTCGCTTCCGTCACGAAGCCGGCGCGATTGAGCAGGATCGCCTCGTCGGCGCCCTTGGCCGTCGCCTCGGCGAAGGCTGTATCGTAGAGCTGCCGGCGCGTCGTCTTGTGGCGCAGGAACGGGTCGGCGCTGTCGGCACGCAGGCTGGCGAAGAGCGTGGTGACCGGCCGATCCGGCTCGGGCGCGAGCGCGGGCGCGATCAGGTCGAACGCGCCGCTTCGGCGCAGTTCGAGCCGAACCCTCCGCGCGCCTTCGACGGGAAGCGTGGCGGCGAGCGCGGCAAAACGGGCTTCGATTTCGGCGCGGTCGAAGCGGAAGCCGAGCGCCTCGGCCGATCTGGCGAGGCGCGCCAGGTGCAGATCGAGCTGCTCGAAGCCGGTCTCCTGCGACCAGCGCAGTGTTTCGATCAGGCCGTAATCCACGGCAAGATCGGTGAGGACGCGCGCCTTGAGCAGGCATTCCGCATATTCGGCCGAGGCTTCCGAATCCGCGACGATGCCGCTGCCCACGTCGTAGCGACCCGTGCCATCGGGCCGCAGGGTCGCCGTGCGGATCGCCACGTTGAGGCGCAGGTCGCCATTGGGCGCCAAGGCACCGATCGAGCCGGTATAGACGTCGCGCGGAGAGTCCTCCAGTTCCCGAATGATCTGCATGGCGCGCAGTTTCGGCGCTCCGGTGATCGAACCGCAGGGGAAGACGGCCGGGATCCGATCCAGAAGCGACGTGCCGGGCAGGAGGCGGGCGGTCACCGTGGACGCCATGGCGTGGAAGGTCGGATAGGTCTCGACATTGAACAGGTTGGAAACCTCGACGGAGCCGACCTCGCTGATCCGGCTCAGATCGTTGCGCAGAAGGTCGACGATCATCAGGTTCTCGGCGCGCTGCTTCGGATCGGCGCTGAGCTCCGCCTTCGCCCGTTCGTCCGCCTCCAGCGTGTTCTGGCGTGGCACCGTGCCCTTCATCGGCCGGGTGGTGGCGCGGCCGTTGTCGATATCGAGGAAGAGCTCCGGCGATACCGACAGGATCGTTGCCGCGTCGAAGCGGACGAGGCCGCCATGCGAGACGGGCTGGCTCGCGCGCAGCGCCGCATAGAGCGCCAGCGGGTCGCCGTCATAGCGGAAGTCGATCGGGAAGGTGAGATTGACCTGATAGGCGTCCCCCTCGCGCAGATAGTCGAGGATGCGGGCGATCCGCGCCGCATGGCCGTCTGCGTCCAGTCTCGGCAGAGCATCGTCAAGCGGCGGGGGCGGCGCGAGGGCGCCGAAGAAGGCGTCCAGTTCCGGCGATGGAATGCGCGTCGGTTCGCGGAACAGGCCGAACCAGAGCAGCGGCAGCGTGCGCCCGGCTGGCATCGAGGCGATCAGGCGCTCCTGCAGCGCGTAGCCCAGTTCGTAGCTGAAAAAGCCCGCGGCATGCAGCCCCTGCGCCAGCCCGGCCTCGATCCGCTGGAGGGAGGCCTCGACATCCTCCGCTTCGTCGCAGCGGATGGTGTCGACGGGATCGGCATAGAGCGTTGCCGTCGCCGGTCTGGCCAGGCGGTCTTCCAGCAGGACGAAGGGCTGCTGCGCCGTCAGCAGGTCGGAAAGGGCAGGCGGCATATCGGGCGCGGTTCCTGAACGAATGCGAGAGCCGGAATCGGCAGGCGCTCATCCATAGCCGGAGCCGCGCCGCTTGGCGACGCCGCCCGCCGTGACGTTGGGATCAGGCGCGGTCGTCGACGCTTTCGAGGAAGCGCGCGAAGATCGGGTCGAAGCGGTCGGGCGCATCCCAGAAGGGCGCGTGGCCGGAATTGTCCAGTTCGTGCGCCTTGCCCTCCCAGAGGTTGGAATAGGTCACGTTGGCGACGAACTCCGTGTTGACGAAGGGTTCGTCGAGCCCGTTCAGGACGGCGATCGGCGGCGTCGGGCCGGCGACGATGGCGCTCTGGTCGCGGCCGGTCCCCGCCGCGAAGCTCTCGAACATCAGCCTGCGCGCGCGGCCATCGGTGCGGGCGACCGTGTCGAGCAGGAAGGATTCGAACGGCTCGCCGCAGGTGCTGCGCGCATAGGCTTCCACGTCGGCGTCGCTGAAGTCCTCTTTGCCGGCGAGGCCCATATGTTCGCTCGGCTTGAAGCCGAGTCCGACCTCGGCGGCCGACACGGGTGGCGTGCCGGTGATCATCAGGCCGAGCAGGCCGGGATAGCGGTCGATCATTTCCAGGCCGATATGGCCGCCGAGCGACCAGCCGAAGACGATCGCCTTCTCGATGCCGAGAAGGCCGAGGAACTCGGTCATCGCGTCGGCATAGCCTTCCATCGAATAGGAGCGCTTCGGATCGATCGCGTCGGACGAGGCGCCATGGCCGGGCAGGTCGGGCGCGAGGATGCGATAGCGCTCGCCGAGCGGCCCGTTCATCTGGTTGCGGAAGACCGCGCCGGAAGACGAATTGCCATGGATGAGAAGCACGGCGGTGCCGGTTCCCGAGGTCTCCCGATAGGCGATCTCGCCATGGCTGGTCTGGATCGTGCTGGTGGTAATCGTCATCCGGGTCTCCGCAAAGAATCTGCCGGTTTCAGCGGCATCTGCACAAGGGCGCGGCATGAAGATTTCGCTTGTGGCACCAGCATCTTCAGGCAGCTCAAGACTGTGAAACTATCTTTTCAAAAGAAGCCGCATATGCGTAGATTGTCAATTATCGCACGCAAGTGCACAGGTCGAATAAGAGGGGTCGCGACCATGGTTTCCCATTCCAAGACAAGTCGCCTGCGAAAGGTCATCCTGGGCACGGCGATGGCGACGATCTTCGCAAGCGCGCCGGCCTTCGCCGACGTCGTGAAGCTCGGCCTGCTCGCGCCGCTGACCGGTCCCGCCGCGGCGGATGGCCAGGAATACCAGCGCGGCGCGCAGATGGCGATCGACGAGGTCAACGCGGCCGGCGGTATCAACGGTCATACGTTCGAGCTCGCCATCGGCGATGTGAAGGACCAGTCGGCCAGCAACGTCACCAGCGCCGTCGAACGACTGCTGGGCGATCCGGACGTGCATTTCATGATGACCGGTTACGCCAGTCTCTCGAATTTCGAGATCGACAACATGGCCGAGGCCGAAATGCCCTACATGCTGGCGGCCACGTCGCAGCAGACCAAGGACATCATCGCTCCGGCGCCGGACAAGTATGGCTGCTGCTGGTCGCTGACGCCGTCCTTCGACGCCTACAACACCGATGTGACCTCGTTCGCCGAGAAGCTGGCGGCCGATGGCAAGATCTCGTTGCCGACCAAGAAGGTCGCGATCGTTTCGTCCGACAACGCCTATTCGAAGACGATCTCGGAAGGCATGAAGAAGACCTTCACCGAGAAGGGCTGGACGATCACGGTCGACGAAATCGTGCCGTTCGGCGAAGTGACCGACTGGCGCTCGATCCTCGCCAAGGTCCGCGAGAATGTTCCGGACCTGATCATCAATACCGATTACCTTCCCGGCAACTCGGCCTCGTTCCTGAACCAGTTCCTGGAGCAGCCGACCAAGAGCCTGGTCTTCCTGCAGTACGCGCCGAGCGTGCCGGAGTTCGTCCAGCTGACCGGCAAGAATTCCAACGGCGTGATCTACAACCTGTTGGGCGGCGCGCTGACGACGCCGAAGAACCCGCGCGCGGCTGAAGTCGCCGACAAGTTCAAGGCCAAGTTCGGCGTAGAGAGCGGCACTTATGGCGTCGCTCTCTACGAGATCTCAAACGTCTATTTTGACGCGCTGAAGAAGGTTGGCGACCCGTCCGACCACGCCGGCATCATGAAGGCGCTTGGCGAGACCGACAAGCAGACCGCGCAGGGCCGCCTGAAATTCGATCCGGCAACCCATCTGGCGATGCAGGGCGACGACTACATCCCGATCACCTTCTTCCAGATCTGGGATGGCGAGCGCACCCTGATTTCGCCTGCCGCCTACGCAACCGGCGAATTCAAGATCCAGCCCTGGATGCAGTAGGATATGGCTCTTCTAGAGCTGGACGGCGTGTCGAAGGCTTTTGGTTCGCTGAAAGCCGTCGATGGCGTCTCTTTCCAGGTGCAGGCCGGCGAGATCTTCGGGGTCGCCGGCCCGAATGGCAGCGGCAAGAGCACGCTGTTCAATGTCATCACCGGCATACCATTCGGCCCCGACAAGGGCCGGATACGGTTTGACGGCACGGATATACATGGGAAGTCCGGCAACGATATCGCCCGGCTTGGACTGGCGCGGACGTTCCAGCGCGAGACCAGCTTCGACGGTCTGACCGTGTTCGAGAACGCTGTCATCGGGGCTGGATATGGCGGCCCGGCGCGCAAGTCGGTGGCCGTGCGCGAGGCGGCGGCCGAGGCGCTCGAATTTGTGGGTCTCGGACCCCAGCAATTCGGCCGGCTGGCGGGCGAGCTCTCTGTCTTTGACCGCAAATGCCTGATGCTCGCCACCGCGATCGCGATGGAGCCTCGCATGCTGCTCCTCGACGAGCCGGCATCGAGCCTGACCAAACCGGAGATCGAGACCTCGATCGGCCTGATCCGGCGGATCGCCGGGCGCGGCATCACCATCGTCCTGATCGAGCACGTCCTGACCTTCCTGATGAGCCTCTCGCAGCATCTCCTTGTTCTGAATCAGGGAACCGTCCTGGCGGCGGGCGACCCGAAAACGGTCATCTCCGACCCGCGCGTGGTCGAGGCCTATCTGGGTACCCGGAGGCCCGACGCGTGAGCAATCCCATCCTTTCCATCGAGGGCGTCACCGCCGGCTACGGCCGCGTCACCGTGCTGCGCGACATCACGCTGGAAGCCGGCCGTTTCGGCAATGTCGGCCTTTTCGGGCCCAACGGCCATGGCAAGACGACGCTGCTTCGGGTCGTGTCGGGCCTGCTGAAACCGCAATCCGGCCGCGTCGTCTTCGACGGCGTCGACATTGCTGGCGAGAGCGCCCGCAGCATCGTCGCCCGTGGCCTCATTCATGTGCCGCAGGGCAACCGGCTGTTTCCCGACCTCTCGATCGGGGATTGCATGGCGCTCGGCGCCTTCTCGCCGCATGCCCGTCCGCATGAGGAAGAGAACCGCGAGAAGGTGGTGAAGCTCTTCCCCAAGCTTGCCGAACGCTGGCGCCAGAAAGTGCGCACGCTCTCGGGCGGTGAACGGCAGATGGTGTCGATCGGCACCGCGCTGATGAGCCATCCACGCCTGCTGATCCTCGACGAGCCGACCCTCGGCCTCGCGCCGAAGATCAAGGACGAACTCTGCGCCTCGGTGCTGGAGATCTCGCGCGGCGGCGTGCCGCTGATCGTCGTCGAGCAGGATATCGAGTTCCTTCTGGAACTCAGCCAGCAGCTCTACCTGATCGACCACGGTGCGGTATCGACCGAGATCAAGCCGGGCGAGAAGAGTCTCGGCCATGAAGAGATCATGTCGATGTATTTCGGCCATTGAGGGCACCGATGCAGATATCAAGCGCATCGCGTGACATACGCTTTCCTTGCTCCCCGGTGATGCCACCGGCGCGGCAGATCCCGGCCTTCGCGCCGACAGAAGGGGCTCCGGCATGAGCAGCGCATTCGCCGATATCGCCTTTGGCGGCCTGTTCCAGGGCTCGCTCTACGCCATGATGGCGGTAGGACTGGCGCTCGTGTGGACCACCATCGGCGTGTTCAATTTCAGCCATGGCGTGCTGATGATGCTGGGCGCGTATGTCGCCTGGCAGTTGATCGAGATCGGCCTGCCGGCCTGGGCCGCGTTTCCGCTGGCGATCGTCGCCATGGGCGGCGTCGGCTGGCTTCTGCAGGCGAGCGTGGTTCGTCCGCTGATCGGCCGGCCGAACATCGTGCTGGTCGTCGTCATCACCACGCTTGCCGCGGGATCGCTGATCGAGAACGGCGCGCTGACCGTCTGGGGCCCGCGCTCGAAGCAGCTGCCGAGCCTGATCGCCGGCAACACGACGATCGGCGGCGTCGGCGTCTCGCTGCACCAGATCGCCATCATCGTTATCACGCCTGTTATCCTCGGCGCGCTCTGGCTGTTCCTGAACCGCACGCGGCTCGGCCTCGCCATGCGCGCCGTGGCCCAGAACGAGGATGCAAGCCATCTCGTCGGCCTCAACGTGACCGCGCTTTACGGCCTCGCCTTCGGCATCGCCGCGTCGCTGGCCGGCCTCGCCGGCATCTTCATCGGCGGCTATCGCTTCATGTCGCCGGTGATGGGCAGCGATCCCCTGCTGAAGGCGCTGATCGTCGTCGTCTTCGGCGGCATCTCCAGCGTCTCGGGGCCGATCTTCGCCGCCTATCTGATCGGCTTCTTCGAGGCCGCCTGTAACTATTATTTCGGGCTCTACTGGACGCCCACGCTGCTGTTCGCCGTGCTCATCCTGATCCTGATGGTGCGCCCCGAAGGCATCTTCGCCAGCCGTTCCCGAGGACTCGCATGACCGACGCCGTCGCCCCCGCCATTCCGACCCGCGCGGTTCCGGTCTCCCCGGGCCGCACGCCGTGGAAGCATGAGGCCATAGGCTTCGCCATTGCCCTTCTGGTTCTGGCGTTGCTGCCGCTCTTCATCGGAGACACCTACAGCCGGCATGTGCTGATCATGGTGTTCATCTACGCCGTGGTCGCCTCCAACTGGGACCTCAGCCTCGGCTATGGCGGCGTGTTCAATTTCGGCCATCTGGCGCTGTTCGGCATCGGCGTCTACGCCTACAGCCTGCTGACCAAGCTGGTCGGCCTCGATCCGTGGCTGGCACTGTTCGCCGGCGGCGTGATCGCAACCGTCGCCGCGGTGTTGGTGACCATTCCGATCCTGCGGCTGAAGGGCATCTACATCATCTTGGTGACGTTCGGCTTTGCGCAACTGGTGATGCAGATCGTCATCAGCCAGTCCGCGATCACCGGTGGCACGCAGGGCCTGGTGCGCGTGCCGGGGCTCTACTGGTTCGACCACAACATGATCCGCGACGGCAAGTTCGCCTATTTCTACATCGCGCTCGGCCTGCTGGTCGCCAGCACGATCTTCCTGCGCGTCTTCGTCCGCTCGCGGCTGGGAGCGGGCGTCGTTGCGCTGCGGGACAATGAGGAATACGCAATCAGCCGCGGCATGTCGCTGGTGCGCCAGCGCATGATCACGCTCGCCGCCAGCGCCTTCTTCACCGGCATGGCGGGCGCCTTCTACGCCGCCTACCAGCGCAATGCCTCGGTCGACGTATTCGGCATGAGCCTCGCCACGATCATCCTGTCGATGGTGCTGCTCGGCGGCGCCAGCACGATCTATGGGGCGATCATCGCGTCCTTCGTGCTGACGGTGTTTGGCGAGGCGATGGCCGATTTCGGCGCCTGGCGGCCGATGATCACGGCTTTGCTGATCATCGTCGTGATGCTCGTCTATCCGAGCGGTCTCGTCGGCATGATCCGCGCCGGCTGGGGCGCCATCGCCGTGCGCATGAAGCGCACGGCCTGATTGCTGTCTTAGTGCGGCGCTATCGGACGCCGCACCAGTCGATCACCGCCGCGGCGATGACCTTGGTCGCCTCGACCAGCGACTCGATCTCGACATACTCGTCGGCCCCGTGCAGGCCGTCGCCGGTGGGGCCGAAGATGACGCCATCGACGCCCGCGCCGGCATAGTGCGCCGCGTCGCAGACGGCGACGAAGCCCTGAACCTTGGTCGGGCTTCCCAACTGGTTACGGCGGGCTACCAGAGACTTAACAAGCGGATGCTCGACCGACGTGTTCATCGGCGGGAAATGCAGGCCGCCCAGTTCCCATTCGATCACCGGGGGATGCTCGCGCAGCCACGCATCCTGCTGTGCGAAGTGATGCACGAAGGCCTCGAAATCGCGGCGATAGTCGGCCGAGGTCTCGTCCGGCAGGAACTTCATGTCGAGGTCGAGCACGGCGACATCCGGGATGATCGCCGGATTGCTCATCACCGTCGGCAGGCCGTTTGCGCCTAGGCCGGTGCCGCCATGCATGACGCCGATATTGATCGTGTTCATGCCGACCGGCAGCAGCGGATGCGACTTGGCGCGGGTCCGGTCCAGTTCGTACTGGCGAACGGCGGTGATGAAGCGTGCGGCGAGTTCAATGGCATTGACGCCATGCACCATCGCGCCCGGCTCATGCCGCTGCGGGTAGATCTCGTTGAAGCGGAAGGCCGAATGCGCGTTGCGGCCGCGGATGGTGACGCGTGCCCATTCCAGCCCGCCCTCGACCGGCAGCACGTCGCCCCAGGTCGGCTCGGCGACGATCAGGCCCTTGGCGAGCTTGCCCTTGGCAACGGCGTCCATGGCGCCGAAGCCGCCCGATTCCTCGTCGACCACGGCGTGGATGGCAAGGCGGCCTTCCAGCGTGATGCCGGCCTTGCGGATGGCGCGGGCGGCCGCGATGCAGGCGGCGAGGCCGCTTTTCATGTCGATGGCGCCACGGCCATAGAGCTTGCCATCGGAGATCGCGCCGCCGAACGGATCGACGGTCCAGTCCTTCTCGTCGCCGACCGGCACGACGTCGATATGACCGCAGAGGATGAGGCTGCGTTCTTCCGTACCAGGCTTCTCTGCGACGAGGTTGGGCCGACCGGGCAGGGCGTCCCACTGCTCGGTCGCGAAACCCTCGGCGGTCAGCACGCGATCGAGATGCGCCTGGACATCGGCCTCGCGGTTGATGGCGGGGTCGAGGTGAAACTTCGGATTGACCGAGGGAATGCGGACGATGTCCTGCGTCAGGCCGATGACCCAATCGCGATCCGCCTCGATTTCTGCCTGTACCGCGGCAATCGCGGCTTCCTTATCCAGCATGGTTCGTGCCCTTTCCCTGACATTCATCGGCAGCGTGCCCCCTCGGCGTGCCGCTCATTGCGTTGAAACGTCCTGCAGAACCCGCGTCATGCGTCGGGTCCAGTCCGCGATCCCGGCCGCGTCCGAGATGAGGTCGTTGCGGATCTCGACCAGGATGGCGGGATTGCCGCGATCGGTGCCGAAGACGGGGATCGCGTAGTCCTCGTCGCGGTCGATGACGTAGGGGACATTGGCGCCGACCACCAAGGCCGGGTCCTGCGCCAGCGCCGCCATGGTCGCCTCGGCGAAATCGGCCGATTGATCGAACAGGATGCCGACATGCCAGGGGCGAGCGACGCCGAGATAGACCGGCGTGAAGCTGTGAATCGCGACGATCCGCGTCGGCAGGCCCGCCGCCTCGCGCGCGTCGAGTCGGGCCGTGATCCGGTCGTGGAACGGATCGAACACCCGCTCGCGACGCCGCAGGAACTCGGCCTCGGTGAGATCGACATTGCCGGGGATCGAGGTGGCCTCCGACCGCACCGGCATGCTGGACAGGCAGCCGAAGGGGCGGTTCAGGTCGACCAGGAGCCGCGAATAGGTGCCCAGGAAAGCAGGCGCGCCCAGCGCTTCGGCAAGCCCTCGAGTCACGGCGGCGGCGCCGACATCCCAGGCGATGTGGCGCTCGAGATCATCCTCTGTGACGCCAAGGCGGTCATATTCCGCCGGGATGTGGTTGGCGGCGTGCTCGCAGATCAGCACGATCTCGCAGTCGCTGTCCTCGTTGAGGACCTCGATCGGCTCCGGCCAGTCGGCCAACGAAACGGATTGGGTGTCCACGCTCAGTACCGCGCTCCGAATGCGGCGCAGACCGCTTCGCGCGACAGGCCCTCCATCAGGCCGATCTCCGCCTGCTTCATGACGAGGATGCTCTCCAGTAATTTGGAGGGCAGCCAACTCGATAGAATCCCATCCGCCTTCAAGGCTTCCAACGCTTCAGGCAACGTCTCAGGCAGGCGGCGCAAACCCTTGGATTGACGCTCGCTTTCGCTCATCAGCGTCGGATCGCCATTGACGATGGGAGGGGTCGGCAGCGCTTCCCGAAGCCCGGCGAGCCCGGCCCAGACCAGCGCCGCCATGGCGAGATAGGGATTGGCCGTGGCGTCGGCGGCGCGATATTCGACGTTGAACTGACTGGCGGGATCGCGCCCACCCTTCGTCACCACCGGGCAGATGCGCAGCGTCGCCTCGCGATCGCGGTCGCCCAGCCAGGTGAAGGACGAACTCCAGTTGTGCGGCGCCAGCCGATAATAGGAGGGAACGCTGGGTGCCGTCAGCGCCGTGAGCGCGGGCAGGTGGCGGAGAATGCCGGCGCAGAACGAGCCGGCAGCGGTGGAGAGCCCGCCTGGGCCGGCCGGGTCGTAGGTCGCCGGCGTGCCGTCCGCGTCGATCAGGCTGAAATGGATGTGCACGCCATTGCCGACCTCGTTCGGCGCGGGTTTCGGCGCGAAGCTGGCGCGGCTGCCCATGAGGCGGGCGATCTCACGGGTGATCTCGCGGATCGCGATGGCGCGATCCGCGGCGGTCAGCGGATCGGTCGGCGCGTGCGTCACCTCGAACTGGTCGGCGCCATATTCGGCCAGCACCATTTCGGGCTCGACGCCGGCTTCCTCCAGCGCTGCGACGAGGCGAGGAACGAACGGATCGGCGCTTCGCAGCGCCTCGAACGAGAAGGCGTGAAGCGGCGCGGCATCGCCGGTCCCGGCCGGCTGGAGCTTGAATTCCTGCTCAAAGGTCGCCTTCAGCGTGAAGCCTGTTTCTGCTTTAAGCGTTGCCAGCGCATCGCGCAGCAGGGTCCGGGTGCACGCGCTCCAGGGCGAGCCGTCGAGCTCGATGATATCGCCCATCACCATGTCGAAAGGCGTCTCGGCGCCCGTGACCGTGCTGCGATAGCGTGCGGCCAGATCCGGCAGGATGCGAAGGTCACCGGAGGAGCCCCAGGGGTTCGGGTCGGCGATCGTGTTGAAGGCGGTCAGGCAGATATTGGCGGGAACCCAGCCCACGCCCGTTTCGGCTGTCTTCTTCAGCCGATCCGCCGTGACGGGGCGGCCGCGCGTGACGGCGGCCAGATCGGTGGTGACGACACTGGCCAGCGAAGGAAGCTCGCTCACTTGGCGCCGCCCAGTTCTTCGAAGCGAGCCGCGACTGTCGCCGTGTCGGAAACCCAGCAATAGCCGCCGAAAGCCTTCAGCGCATTGGCATGGCGTTCCGGCGTCGGCGCCGCGCAGGCATCGGCGACGCAGGTGACGAGGAAGCCGCGATCGGCACCGTCGCGAACGGTCATGTCGACGCACTGGTCGGTGAGAATGCCGGCGACGACCAGATGGCGGATGCCGAGATTGCGCAGCAGGTAGTCGATGTTGGTCGAGTTGAAGATGCCCGACGAGGTCTTCGGGATGAGAATCTCGTCGCCGATCGGGGCGACCTCGGAGACGGGCAGGCCGGCGGGAGAACTCGGCGGTATGTGAATCGGCGTCAGCTTGTGGTCGAGCGAGCGGTCGCGGCCATCCTCGGTGAGGCTCTGGATGATGGTGTGCAGCACCTCGACTCCCGCAGCCCGCGCCGTCGCCAGCAGGCGCTGCTGGTTCGGGATCACTGTCTCGCGCGTCTGGCGATAGAAATAATGGTCCGCCCCCCAATCCGCGTGGTCGGGATCCAGGCCAGGCTCCAGCCAGATGCGCTGCATGTCGACCAGGAGAAGCGCGGTCTCATTGGGCCGGAAGGGCTCGTCGCGGCGCGGCAGGGGCGAAGTCATGGCGTGGGTATCTTTCTGGCTTTGGCGGATCTGGGTTTGGCCGAGGCGGGGACGGGCTTGTCGCCGGCGCCGGCTGGGTTCGGCGTCCCGGGAATATCGAGTGTGACGGCGTTGGCCCGGCGGATCGCTTCGATTTCCTCGATGCGTCGGCGGGCGGGCTGGCCGCGGCTGTCGAGCGCATGGGCGCACACCGCCTCGACCTGGGCGACGGCCGTCGTCAGCGTGTCGAAGGGGGAAAGCGCGTCCGTGGTCGCGACCATGGTGAGGGTAGCCACGTCGGCGATCGGCGAATGAGACGGGTCTGTGAAGAGCAGGATCTCGACGCCGTGGCGATGCGCCTGCTGGGCGAAATCGACGACGTCGGACTGATAGCGTCGGTAGTCGAACACCACCAGCAGGTCGCGCTTGCCCATGTCGATCAGCAGGTCGAAATCCGCCGGGGTCAGCGCGCCGATGTCGCGAATCCCGGGCCTGAGCTGGATCAGGTGGGCGGCCAGCATCGAGGCGACGTGGCGGCTGAAGCGGCCGCCCAGCAGATAGACCTGGCCCTTGCACTCCAGCAGCATCTCGACGGCGCGTACATAGAATTGCGACGGCACCGCCGTCTTGGTTCGGTCGAGGCTCTCGGCGATCGAATGGAAATAGGCGAGGGCGGGAGCGACTTCGCCGGCAGGCGGTGGCCGCTTCACTTCCAGCATCAGCAGCGGCGACAGGAGCCGCGCTTCGACTTCGGCGAGAAGCTTCGACTGGAACTCGGCGAAACCGCTGTAGCCGAGCTTGATCATCAGGCGGGTGACGGTCGGATCGCTGACGCCGGCGCGGCTGGCCAGGCGTGTCGCCGTGCCCAATCCCAACATCGGATAATCGTCCAGAAGTGCCTGGACGATCTTCGATTCCGCCGAGGTGAGGACCAAGCTCGTATTGGCGAGATCTTCGCGGATCGACATCCTTCCACCTCTGCTTGACGATTGATAAATCTCTTACAAAGTTTCAGGTTGATGTCAATTTTGGAAGTTGGCTTACAAGCCTATCTTCCGCCCTTCCCGAGTGGCTAAAGCGGCTCGGCCGGCGCGGGGATTTCCGGTGGCTGTTCGACCTGCGCAAGCGTCACCGCCGCGGACGGCGCATCGATCGCCTCGATGTCCCGCACCCATTCGCGCCAGATGGCCACCAGCAGCGCCATCAGTACCGGGCCGATGAAAAGGCCGAGAAAGCCCAGCGTCTTGACGCCGCCGACCAGGCCGAAAATCGTGGGCAGGAACGGAAGCTTGATCGGGCCGCCAACCAGCTTGGGACGCAGCGTCTTGTCGACGATGAACAGTTCCACCGTTCCCCAGATGAACAGGCTGATGCCGGCGACGATCGATCCGCTGGCCGCCAGATAGATCGAGACCAGCGTCATCGCCAGCGGCGCGCCGCCGGGGATCAGCGCCATCATGCCGGTGATGACGCCAAGCGTGATCGGCGAGGGCGCCCCGGCGATCCAGTAAGCGAAGCCAAGCACGATGCCTTCGCCGATCGCGATCAGTGTCATGCCGGTCACGGTGGCGCTGATGGTGGCGGGAACGACGCGGGAGATCCGCTCCCAGCGCATTGGAATGATGCGCTCGCCGATCAGGTCGACCTTGGCGACGAACAACTCGCCGTCGCGGAAGACGAAGAACAGCGTGATCAGCATGAAGATAAGCGTGAGCAGCAAACCGAACAGGCCGCCTCCCGCGGCGAGCACCGCGCGGTAGATGTTGCCGATATTGGCGCCGCTGATCGCATAGATCATCTCGCCGATGGCGCCTGGACGGCCGACATATTCGGCCCAGCGGAGGGAGAGCCAGTCGCCGATGCCGGGGATGTTGGCCATCCAGGCCGGAACGTCGGCGCCGAAACGATTGGTCTGGATGGCCCAGGCCGAAAGTCCGCGAACCTCGTCAATGGCATACCAGGCCGCGATGGCGATCGGCACGATCAGGAACAGCGTGAAAAGCGCCAGCGCAACCGTGGCGGCTACCGTCCGGTTGCCGCCCGTAAAACCGACGATGCGTCGATAGATCGGCCAGCCGGCAAAGGCGATGACCAGAGCGGCCAGAACGGGAACGACAAAGCTGTGAAAGAAATAGATTCCGGCGATGCCGATGAGGATCAGCAGCCAGCGTGCCGCCGAAAGCGGGGCAATCAAGCCGGATCGGGAGGATCCTGCAGCGCCGAGTAGGCGCGGTTCGCGCGTCGGCAAGGGTGCTTCCGCAGGGATTCGCACGTCTGGCAAGTCATGTTCTCCAATGGGTTAGCACAGATGACACAGAATGCCGGAGGGGCTTGATCCTGCCGAATGCGGAAACCTGCGTCAGTGTGGCGGATGCGGCTGCCCATGCCAACGCACACCGCCACGCATTTTTAGAGCTTTCCGCAGCGGTTGTGGAATGGCTCATCGTCGCAGCATTCTTTGTTTGCGAGATTAGGCCGCGCGTCCCTTTCCATGCAGGCCAAAAGCGCCGGTGCTAGACTAAGCTGGTGATTTGAACGGAGCGCGACGGTCTTGCGGCAACCGGCGGCCTCGCCGGTCATTCTGAGCGGGGCGGAACCCTGTATCGTGGGTCGTGTTGAATGCTGAAGCGATCCAGCCGTCAAAGAGGAGAACAGGAATGACCCAGTTTACAGAGCAGCAGATTGCGGACGAAGCCCACAGATTGTGGCTCGCGGAGGGAAGCCCCGAGGGGCGGGCGGCCAGTCACTGGCAGCAGGCGATCGAGAATCTCAAGGCCGCGTCGCAGGCTCCCAAGAGCCAAAGTGAAATCGCCGGCGAAAGCATGTCCCCGGAAAAGATCGCCTCGGAACTCTGAAGTCCACGCGTTTCGCGTGGCAGGGATGAATGCGGACAAGTCGACCTTCGATCCGGGCTTCGTCGATCCGGCTGGTTTCAGGCGGATCGGTTAGATCGGATCGGATGGCGCCTCGCATCTGCGGTGTGGCATATGCCTGATCGAAGCCGTGGTGATCGGCCGGTATTATCCTGATGTTGGGTGGGTAATAATATCATGAGAATATTTGATATATTACCGTCCGCAGGTAAAATTGGCGTGAGTTTCATACTTATGGAATGAACGCCAGTTCGTTCCGCACTATTGTTTCGCCGGACGGGGATTTCAAAGGGATGCCCTGACCATGAAACGCTATTTCCTGATTGCAATTACATCCTTGACTATCGGGTTGGCTGGCCAGGCTATGGCTAAAGAAATGGATATGGCAAAGCTAACCTGCAAGGAAGTCGGGTCCATGCCGCCTGCCAGGATTATTGGCGTCGCCATGTGGATGAGCGGCTATATGCATGGCAAGGCCGGTAACACGATGGTGGATGGCGAGATGGCTCATGCCAATGCGGAGAAAATCGTCAGCTACTGCAAGAGCAATGCGAGTGCCACGCTGGCAAGCGCCGTAGAGGCGGTTTCCAAGTAACGCCAGAGACGAGATGCCAGGCGGTGCGCGTCTCCAAGCGCGTGGCGGTCGGGCGCACCGAGCGCCGATCTCGGTACGAAAGAGGCGTCCTCGGGGCGCCTTTTTTGTATTTTGCGCCGGGGAATGCGCCTGAGCGAGGCGCTTTTGAGCGGCGCGGACGTCTCTTCGCGGGCTTGTCTGGCATCGATAGGCGGAGGGTATGTGAATGCCGATCGAGTGACGGCTGGGATCGGCGCAGCCAGGTGGCTCAGGGGCTGCTTCCGTAACGGGATGCTACCTTTGCACCGATCGTCGAGGCGATCTCGCGCACTCTCTGCTTGTCATGGTCGAGGCTCAGCCCTTGTTCGGCCCGCTGCAAGGCCAGGCGGGAGTGCTTTCGGGCATTCTCGGCGTATCGCCCTTCGGGATCCAGGCTGGCCAGAGCCCGCAGCGCTTTCTGCAGCCGGATCGCCACCTCGATGATCGACGCGCTGTCGCGGGCGATCGGCGTGAACAGATCGTCGAACAGATCTTCCAGCTTGACGCCCGGTACAAAGACCCTCGGATAGCGGACGCCGTCTTTCGTCGCCGGATCCACCGGCTCGTTCCAGATCGCAAGCACGCGGATCGCGCGGCCGATGACATCGATGGCGGTGCCGGGATCGTTGATCGCCGGCGACAGCGCGCGCGAGGCGATCTCGCTCAGGACGCAGGCGCCGAAGCGCGGATCCTGGTCAAACGAGCGCGTGTCGCCGATCGAGAAGCAATTGCAGATGGCTGCCCGCTGATCTTCGCTTTCGATCGCCTCTGCCCATGCAATCGGAGCGGTGGGTACCGAGAATTGTCCCGGCAGCGAGGCGACGAAAACGCGCCCCTTCCCCTGTTCCGCGATTTCGGAGAGTTCTCCCGTATCGATATGCTGCACATAGCCGATGCGCGGTGAATAGATCGGGTGCGCCGTGCTGGGAATCGTCGTCTCCGGATCCGGCATGGGCTGGCCGCCGAGATAGGGATTCTTGCGGCGGGCGCGCATGGCTTGTGCCGTGACATCCTCGACGCGTTCCGTGGTCTCGGTAACCCTGCCAAGGCGCGACAGGTGATCGATCCAGCGCAACAGGGTGCCGACGATCAGGATGATCACCGCGATTGTAACGATGAACAGGACCACGCGTCCCCGGTCGCCATAGGCGCCGGTCGACAGAACGATGATACCGACCAGGCTGAACAGAAACGAGCCGACGAACGTGGACAGGACGTTGTGGGTGGTCGTGTCCTCCATCACCAGCCGCGTTGCCCGAGGCGTCACGTTGCTGGTCGCTGCGGAATAGGCGGAAACCATGGTGCTCAGGGAGAATGTCGTCACCGCCAGCATGCTGGAGGCGATGATGCCGAGGATGCGATCCACCGCGTCGGCGCCGATCTTGGCGGGCAGATCCTCCGGGATATAGGGGGATATGATGATCGCGAGGAAGGCGGTCGCGATTGCCAGCACCGAAAACAGCGTGGCGCGCACCCAGATGCGGCGCGTGAGCTGGGACAGAAGCCATAGCCAACGTGAGGTCAATGCAAGCCTTTCCGCATCCGAGTGAGTTCTGGCCCGGACGGCAAACTCTCAGCCACTGCGCCGACGCGAGTCTGGCTTATCTTTTCTGAGTTGTCTTTTCTTTCCTGCGTCGCCTTCGGATCGTCCGTCGCCTTCGGATCCTCGTGGCGGCGCGGCGGCCTCAGTCGCTGGATAGCACCGCCGTTGAATCGAGGACGGCCGCGACTTCCTTATCGTGATTTCCGAGCATGGCGGCGACGCGCTCCAGCGCGGCGATCAACATGGCCTGTTCCCAATCCTCCAGCGCGGTGAACTGCTCGTGAAAGCGTGCATGCACGCCATCGGGGGATATGGCCAGCACCTTGCGTCCGGCGTCCGTGAGCGAAAGCCACACCTGGCGCCGGTCGCTTTCGCCCTTGCGGCGCTGGATCATGCCCAGCCCTTCGAGCTTTTGCAGCAGCGACGTTGTGGTCGCCTGGGTGATTCCCATGCGGGCGGCGATATGGCCGGCCGTCTGCTCGCGCTCGTCATCGAGCATCTGCATGAAAATGAGCTGCGAGGGGGTCAGGCCCGTCTCGCGCATCACATGTTTGCCGTTCTGCTCTGTGGTGCGCAGGATTTTGCGCATGGCCGTCAAGGCAAGCTTGGTTCGATCTTCCAATTCCGCACCCGCGTCAATCATCGGCAGATCCTACCGTTGGCTGGCGATAAACCCAAGCGGAACGTCAAAAAGGAAGCATGTGATAATTAGTTCATTCTATCTAAATATCGGATAGGTTCGTGACAGCGAGTGAACACATTATTGCCTTCATCATATTATTGTCTTGCCGAAAAGCACTTAAAAATCATGGTTTTAGCGCAAATTCCCGCTTCTATCGGTGATCCATGGCCGCAATCGACGGTTGACACTTAGTTTCATTAATCTAATTATATAGCCATGATTGATTGGAAGCGCGACCACTACGTCGCAGGCCGGGCTGCGGCTTTTGCCTCGCCGGCCATTCGCAAGCCGACCGCCCGAGACGGTGTCGGCATCGCGGCACTCATCGGCGCTACGCCCGCGCTTGATGACAACTCGCTCTACTGCAATCTGCTGCAGTGCACCCATTTCGCGGCGACATGCGCCATCGCGGAGCACCACGGCCAAATCGTGGGGTGGATGTCCGGCTACATTCCGCCGGACACGCCGGAGACGCTGTTCGTCTGGCAGGTCTGCGTCGGCAAGGCCGGCCGGGGGCAGGGGCTCGGCGGCAAGCTGATTGGTGCGGTGCTGGCGCGACCCCAGTGTGCCCGCATCCGGAAGATCGCCTGCACCATCACGCGTGACAATGCAGCCTCCTGGGCGCTGTTCGGATCCGTCGCCCGCAAGCTCGGCGCGCCGCTGAGCCATGTGGAGCACTTTACGCGGGACGATCATTTCGGCGGTCAGCATGACAGCGAACTGGCCGTCACCATCGGCCCCTTCGACAGGCATCGCACGCTGGAACTGGTTGCCGCCTGAACCGGTGCCCACGCCCTCTCGACCGACCCAAGCTACGGGGAGACGACTTTTCATGAACTTGACCATTTCAAGCCCGAACGCCGCCACGACTGCAACCATCCCGGCCGAGGCAATTGCCTCTGTCGAGACCTTCGAGCGTGTCGAGAGCCAGATCCGCTCCTATTGCCGCAGCTTTCCAAAGCTGTTCGACAAGGCGCGCGGTGCCACGATCTACGACATGGACGGCAAGCCCTATACCGACTTCCTCGCCGGCTGTTCGACGCTCAATTACGGTCACAACGATCCCGACTTGAAGGCGGCTCTGATCGAGTATGTCTCGTCGGACGGCATCGCCCATGGCCTCGACATGTATACCGACGCCAAGGCGCATTTCCTCGCGGCCTTCGAAAGCCTCATCCTGAAGCCGCGCGGCATGGACTACCGGGTCCAGCTTACCGGGCCGACGGGAGCCAACGCCGTCGAGGCGGCGATCAAGCTCGCCCGCAAGGTGACGGGTCGCAACAATGTCATCGCCTTCACGAACGGCTTTCACGGTGTGACGCTCGGCGCTCTCGCGGCGACCGGCAACGGCAAGCACCGCGCCGGGGCGTCGACCCCGCTTTCCGGCGTGACCCGCGCCGCGTTCGATGGCTATTTCGGCCCCGACGTGGATACGGCCGATCAGTTGCAGCGTCAGCTCGAGGATCCCTCCGGCGGGATTGACCCGCCAGCCGCCATCATCGTGGAGACGGTGCAGGGGGAGGGTGGTCTGAACGCCGCTTCTCCGGGATGGCTTCGCAAGATCGCCGCGATCGCGCGCAGCCAGGGTGCGCTTTTCATCATCGACGACATCCAGGCGGGTTGCGGCAGGGCCGGCGGTTTCTTCTCGTTTGACGGCATGGATATCAAGCCGGACATCGTCACGATGGCGAAGTCGCTCTCCGGCATGGGCTTGCCGCTGGCGCTGGCGCTGATCAAGCCCGAATACGACGTCTGGAAGCCGGCCGAGCATAACGGGACGTTCCGGGGCAACAATCATGCCTTCGTCACCGCCACGGCCGCGCTGGAGAAATTCTGGTCCGATTCACGCTTCTCCGGCGCCGTCGCGGACAAGGCCGGCTATCTCGCCCGTCGCCTCGACGCCATCGCCGACGAACACGGTCTGGCCGTCAAGGGCCGTGGCATGATGATGGGCATCGATGCGGGAAGCGGCGCCAATGCGGCCGCCATCTGTCAGGCCTGCTTTGCCGATGGCCTGATCATCGAGACGTCGGGCAGCCATGATGAGATCGTCAAGGTTCTGGCACCGCTGACAGTCTCCACCACCCAGTTTTCACGGGGGCTCGACACGCTGGAGGCTGCATTCGCCGCAGTGCTTGGCACGCGTCGCGCCGCCGCAGAATAAGAGGAGAACACGTATGATCGTTCGCGATATCCACCAGGCGCGCGAGACCGACCGCTTGGTCAAGGCAGAGGGCTGGGACAGTACCCGCCTGCTGCTGGCCGGCGACGGCATGGGCTTCAGCTTCCACATCACGCGGATCCACCCCAACACCTCGCATGTGTTCCACTACAAGCATCATTTCGAGAGCGTCTATTGCATCTCCGGCAACGGGACGATCGAGGAACTGGACAGCGGGACGGTGCATCCGATCCGTCCCGGCGTCATGTACGCGCTCGACCAGCATGACAGGCATCGCCTGAGCGCGGAGAGCGAACTGGTCCTCGCCTGCAGCTTCAACCCGCCGGTCAGCGGTCAGGAAGTGCATCGCGCGGACGGTTCCTACGCGACGGCGGCCGAACTCGAATCGGCTTGAGCGTATCCGCTCGCCCCCACGGAGATTTCAGAAAGGCACCGACAATGGCCATGATTGCTACCGCCCCTGCGACGCAGGATGACTATCCGACCCGCCTCCCGGAAGAGCGCTGGCTCCCGCGCAAGGACCCAGTCTTCTGGGGCGAGTGGTCTCCCGAGGCGCCTTTGACCCGCACCGAGACGGAGAGCTTCGAGAAGCGTGGCTACATCATCCTGAAGGACGTCTTCTCGGAGACCGAAATCGCCGCGCTTCAGGCTGAATCGGCACGCATGCGCTCGGGCGAGGCGGGTCTCTCGCCGGAAAATATCATCACGGAACCGGACTCGGACGAGGTCCGCACCGTGTTCCGGCTCGACGAGCAGAATGCGCTGTTCGATCGGCTGGCCCGCGACGCTCGGATAGCCGGGCGCGTGCGCTACCTGCTTGGCGACGAGGTGTATCTGCACCAGTCGCGGCTCAACTATAAGCCCGGCTTCAATGGCAAGGAGTTCTACTGGCACTCCGATTTCGAGACATGGCACGCCGAGGATGGCATGCCGCGCATGCGCGCCATCTCGGCCTCGGTCCTGCTCACCGACAATGACGCGCTAAACGGACCGCTGATGCTGATGCCAGGCTCGCACCAGACCTTCGTGGCCTGCGCCGGCGCGACGCCGGAGAACAACCACGCTTCCTCGCTCAAGAAGCAGGAAATCGGCGTGCCCTCGCCGGAGAGCCTGTCTCGGATGGCCGAGAAATTCGGCATCGACTATGCGGCCGGCAAGGCCGGCACGGTCATCCTGTTCGACTGCAACACGCTGCATGGCTCGAACGGCAACATCACGCCGTTTCCCCGGTCCAATGCCTTTTTCGTCTACAATGCATGGTCCAACCGCGTTGGCGCGCCCTATGCCGCCAAGACGCCGCGCCCGGCCTTCCTGAGCTCCCGCGATCCGCAGGGCCCGATCGCCATCGCACGCCAGTCCCTGGCGTGAGACGCGCCGCTCGCCCCAACCCATCCTGCAAGATAGCGCCGTTCCCTTGGCATCCGAGGGACGGCCGGAGACGATATGACTGATACGACAACGGCCCACACTGTCGAGAAGATCGGCGGGACCTCCATGTCGCGCACCGCGGAGCTGCTCGACACGGTGCTGATCGGCGACCGGACGGGCGATGCGCTCTACAATCGGATTTTCGTGGTATCCGCCTATGCGGGGATGACGGACGATCTGCTCGAGCACAAGAAGACCGGCGAGCCGGGCGTCTACGCGCTTTTCGCCAGCGCCGAAGGCGGATGGGCCTGGAGCGACGCGCTCAGTACGGTTGCCGCCAGGATGCAGGCCCGCAATGGCGAGGTATTCACGGACGAGGGTGCGCGCCTGCAGGCGGACCGCTTTGTCCGTGAGCGCATTGAAGGCGTTCGTTCCTGCCTGATCGATCTGTCCCGTCTCTGCTCGTTCGGCCATTTTCAGCTGCAGCATCATCTGTTGACGGTCCGCGAGATGCTTGCCTCGCTCGGCGAGGCACACTCGGCCTTCAACACCGTCCTGCTGCTCAACATGCACGGCGTCAATGCGCGGCTGGTCGACCTGACCGGCTGGCGCGAAGGCGCGCAGTACGAGCTGGACGAGTGCATCCGGCGCGCTTTCGCCGATGTGGATCTGCGCCGCGAACTGCCGATCGTGACGGGTTATGTCCAGTGCGAGGAGGTGCTGATGCGCACCTATGATCGCGGCTACAGCGAGGTGACGCTGTCGCGCATCGCGGTCGTGACCGACGCGCAGGAAGCGATCATCCACAAGGAGTTCCATCTCTCCTCCGCCGATCCGAGGATCGTTGGCTCCGATGCCGTGCGGGTGATTGGCGAAACCAATTACGACGTCGCCGATCAGCTCTCCAACATGGGCATGGAGGCGATCCATCCGCGCGCCGCCAAGAGCCTGCGCCAGGCCGGGATTCCGCTGCGCGTCAAGAACGCCTTCGAGCCGACGCATGCCGGCACGCTAATCCGTTCCGACCTCGATGCCCGCGCACCGCAGGTCGAGATCGTCACCGGTCTCAAGGGGGTGTTCGCGTTCGAGTTCTATGATCAGGATATGGTCGGCGTGAAGGGCTACGATGCCGAGATCCTGGAGGCGCTGACGCGTCACAAGGTCTGGATCATCGCCAAGACCTCCAACGCCAACACCATCACCCATTTCCTCAAGGGCTCGATGAAGGCCATCCGCCGCGTCGAGGCCGATCTGTCGAAACGCTTCCCGACCGCGGAGATCTCTCTGCGCAAGGTGGCTCTCGTCTCGGCGATCGGTCGCGATCTTCGCCACCCGGCGATCCTGTCGCAGGCGATCCTGGTGCTGGCGGAGGCCGGTGTCGCGCCGCTCGGCGTCAACGACCTGATCCGCAAGGTCGATCTTCAGGTGATCGTCGAGGAAGCCGATTTCGAGACTGCGATCAAGGTCCTGCATGGCGGCTTGATCGAGAACTGGGCCCGGTCTCAGCCGCCCCAGTTGCACGCCGTGGCGTGACATTCCCTGCCGGCTGAAAAGATCGGGGCACCGGCCGGCCATTCGCCCATCCTTCCAGAGGAGCTTACTCTATGACCAAGATCCCGCAATTTGCCGTCTCCACCCTTTCGGCCATCGCGCTGGCCGCCATGGCCGCATCCGCTGCCAATGCCGCGTCGCTCGAAGACATCAAGAAGGCCGGCGTCATCCGCATCGCCGTCGCCAACGAGATTCCGTATGGCTATGTCGATCCCAACGGCAAGGCGCTCGGCGCGGGGCCTGACGTTGCCAAGAAGCTGATGGAGACACTCGGCGTCGGCAAGATCGAGTGGGTCACCACCAATTTCTCGTCGCTGATCCCCGGTCTCAAGGCGGATCGCTTCGACATGGTGGCGGCCGAAATGGCGATCCTGCCCGACCGCTGCAAGCAGGTGCTCTTTTCCGAGCCGAACACCTCCTATGGCGAGGGCCTGCTGGTCGCTGCCGGGAACCCCAAGGACATCCATACCTACAAGGACTTCGCCTCGAACCCCAAGCTGAAGGTTGCCATCATGGCGGGCGCCGACCAGCTTGAGATGATGCAGAAGCTGGGCGTTCCCGATGCGAATGTCGTGACGATCGCCTCCAACGCCGATGCGATCTCCACGGTCGGCACCGGCCGGGCGGATGCCTATGCCGCGACGAGCCTGACGGCGAGCGGCCTTGCCGAGCAGGGCAAGGGCGTCGAGGTCGCCGCGAAATTCACCGATCCGGTTGTCGACGGAAAGGCCGTTCGCAGCTGGGGTGGGTTCACCTTCGCCAGCGGCAATGAGGAACTGCGCGACTCGGTCAATGGCGCGCTCGCCGAGTTCAAGAAGACGCCCGAGTGGAACGAGATCGTGACCGGCTACGGCTTCACGGAAGCCGATGTCGAGGGTTCGAAGGCCACCGACACCGCGGCGCTGTGCGGCGGCGCCTGATCCAGACGTCGCAATGATTGGAAGCGGGCGCCCGCGCGGCGCCCGCTTCGTCGGTTCTGAACCCAATTGACACGGATACACGCATGCACTGGACAGAGTATCTTCCTTCCCTGATGCAGGGCGCGTGGGTCACCGTTCAATTGACCCTCTATTCCACGCTGCTCGGCGCGGCGGCCGCCTTCGTCTTCGGCATCGGCAAGCTGTCGCGAAACTGGGCGCTGCGGGGCGTCTCGATCGCCTATATCGAGGTATTTCGCGGGACATCGCTGCTGGTGCAGCTGTTCTGGCTCTATTTCGCGCTGCCTCTGGCCGGCAATGCGATCGGCATCGATCTCCGCCTGCCGCCGGTGCTGGCCGGCGTTCTGGCGCTGGGTCTCAATATCGGCGCGTATGGGGCAGAGGTCGTGCGCGGCGCGATTCAGGCCGTGCATTCCGATCAGCACGAGGCGGCTCGCGCGCTGAACTTCACCGAGCGGCAAACCCTTTTCCGGATCACGATTCCACAGGCCATCCCGGAGATGATGCCGTCCTTCGGCAATCTGGCGGTACAGAACCTCAAGGACACGGCTCTGGTATCGCTGATCAGCCTCGGCGACCTGACCTTTCGGGCCGAGCAGATCCGCAATTTCACCCAGGAGAGCACCACCATCTATACGATGCTGCTGTTCATGTATTTCGGCATGGCGCTGGTCGTCACAGCCATCATGCGGCTGCTCGAGCGTTTCGCCGGGCGGTGGCGCGTGGCCGGGAGCTGAGCCATGCTGTTTGGATTTGAATGGGACCTTTCGAACCCGCTCGCCTTCGCGATCTCGATCCTGCCGATCCTCCTGATCGGCATGTGGGTCACGATCCAGGCAACCGTGGTTGGCTTCTTCGTGGCGCTGGTTCTGGGACTGATCTTCGCCATCCTGAAATCGGCGCCCTCGCGTTTCATCGCCTGGCCGGCGCGGCTGGTCACGGAGTTCATCCGCGATACGCCGCTGCTGGTGCAACTGTTCTTTCTTTATTACGTGCTGCCCGAATATGGCATCGTGCTGCCCGCCTTCATGACCGGCGCGCTCGCGCTCGGCCTGCAATACAGCGCCTATACGTCCGAGGTCTATCGGGCGGGTATCGAGGCTGTCGGGCGTGACCAGCACGAGGCGGCGCGCGCGCTCAACCTGCCTTCGGCGCGGACCTTCACCCATATCGTCGTGCCGCAGGC
Organism: Kaistia defluvii; assembly: GCF_026343955.1. GTDB lineage: Bacteria > Pseudomonadota > Alphaproteobacteria > Rhizobiales > Kaistiaceae > Kaistia > Kaistia defluvii. The sequence goes on along the minus strand of NZ_JAPKNI010000004.1, from coordinate 148,276 downwards.
CATTCCTCGCATCGTGCCGGCCATGGGCAACTATCTGGTGTCGATCATGAAGGACGTTCCGGTCCTCTCCGTCGTCACCGTGCTCGAGATGCTCAACGTCGCGAAGATCATCGGCGACCGCACCTTCAATTATCTCATTCCGCTCTCGATGGTCGGCGGCCTTTATCTGATCATGACGCTGGTCGCGTCCGCGGGCGTTCGCCTGCTGGATCGCTACCTTCCCAAACAGGGGCTTCCGCTCAAATGACCGATCCGATCATCAAATTTGACAAGGTCGTCAAGCGCTTCGGCGATCTGACCGTCCTCGACGAACTCGATTTCGAGGTCCAGAAGGGCGAGAAGGTTTCGATCATCGGCCCGTCTGGCTCGGGGAAATCGACCGTGCTGCGCATCCTGATGACGCTGGAGCAGATCGATGGCGGCATCGTCACCGTGGGCGGCGAGCCGCTGTGGCACGAGTCCGGCCCGAACGGCCTGCAGCCGGCGAGTGAGGCGCATCTACGCAAGATGCGCGCCCAGCTCGGCATGGTGTTCCAGCAATTCAACCTGTTTCCGCACATGAGCGTGCTGCGCAACATCACGGAGGCGCCCGTCAGAGTGCTCGGGCTTTCCAAGGTGGAAGCGCGCGAAAGGGGCGAGGAACTGCTCGAACTGGTGGGTCTCGCCGATCAGGCCGACAAGTATCCGCACCAATTGTCCGGCGGGCAGCAGCAGCGCGTCGGCATTGCCCGCGCGCTGGCAATGCGGCCCAGCATCCTTCTGTTCGATGAGCCGACCTCCGCCCTCGATCCGGAACTGGTCGGCGAGGTGCTGACCGTCATCGGCCGGCTGGCCGAGGAGCATGATCTCACCATGCTGCTCGTCACGCACGAGATGCGCTTCGCCCGCGAGATTTCGGACCGCGTCTGTTTCTTCGACAAGGGCCAGATCCGCGAGGAGGGCACGCCGGAGGCGCTTTTCACCGATCCGAACGAGGAGCGGACCCGCGAGTTCCTCAAGGCCGTTCTGGATTAGGCCCCACTCGCGGGAATCGGGCGCACTCCGCCCTTGGCGATGGGGCGATGCCGTTCCCGTCCTCTGCCGGATGCCGTCAATCCGCTGCGGCAACGGGCCTGAGGCCGGCAGATCGTCCTGCGAGGATCGTATGCGAAAAGTTCGATTGCGTAGCGCTCATCGAGATCGGAGGAAACCGGCGATCAAGCGGTGCGCCATCGGCCGGGCAGGCCTCTGGCCGCGATCCAGAGCACGACAAGTTCGCGCTTGCCGATGATGTCTCGAAGATCCCTTGGGTCGGCGACGCGAACGACATACTGGCCTCCATTGAAATGGACGTGCTTCAGCGTCGCCTCGTCCTGCGTCTGGCGCAGTTTCTGTGGCGCTCCCGAGTGATACGGGCGCTGATGCAATTTCAATGACTTGCAAGGGGAATGGCGGAGAGGAAGGGATTCGAACCCTCGAGACGGTTTTAAGCCGTCTACTCCCTTAGCAGGGGAGCGCCTTCGGCCACTCGGCCACCTCTCCGCCGCTGGGTCTAATGGAGAGGATCGCTTCAAACAAGGGGCTTTTCCGTTTGCCCCAAGTTTCTTGCACCGAATTCCCCCGAAAGCTGGCCGTGGCATCGGCATGTCCTGTCCCGCCGCAACGCTTTCCCTGCATGGGGCCCGGGCGCCCATGGCGACCTCGGTGGTCTCGTCGGGAACACCCTAGGAAAGCGCGTCGCGCTCGTTCTGGAGCGTGATGAGTTGCTGCTCCAGATCGGCCAGCCGGTCGGCAAGCCTGGTTTCACTGGCGGCGCCCGACGCGGAAGAGGCCTGCTGGCTCAGTCTTTGTATCGTTTCCCGGATCGAGGAGATCCGGGCATCGATTTCAATCAGTACCCTTGCATCGGTCATCGCTTCCTCCTGGCATGCAATGTCGCCTTGTCAACGTAGTTGAGCCGGCGAAGGTTCAAGACCGGCTGCCGGGCGATTCCGGTTCAGCGGCGACTGCGGGAGAGGCCCTTCTCCTGCAACTCGGCCAGATAGGAAGCCCAGAGCTTCTCGTGGTCGCGACCCAGTTCCGCGAGATAGGTCCAGGTGAACAGGCCGGTATCGTGGCCATCATCGAAGTTCAGTCGGATCGCGTAGTTTCCGACCGGATTGATCGTGGCGATGGCGACGTCGATCTTGCCCGGAACCGTCTGCTTCTGCGACTTGTTGTGACCCTGCACCTCAGCCGAAGGACTGGTGACGCGGAGATATTCGGCCGCGAGTGCATAGCGGGCCCCGTCTTCGAACGAGACGGTCAGGGTACGCTTGTCGGGCGACAGGCGGATTTCGGTAGGCCACGGCGTGGATGCAGAATTCATAATGGACCCCGACGGCCATCCGGCCGTGAAAAACAAGGGCGGTCGTCATCCGACCTCCCGCTTTTGGCCGCCTGCCTTTGAAACGGCGCGGTATCTCGTCTACATAGCAGAGATCGCCGCTCCGTTCCTAAAGACGGGCGGTTAAAGGAATGCGCATGAACCAGATCGTGCCGCTCTTGGCCGAAACGACGCCGATGGTCGACCCATTCGGACGTTCCATCACCTACCTCCGCGTCTCCGTGACGGATCGGTGCGATTTTCGCTGTGTCTATTGCATGGCCGAGGACATGACGTTTCTGCCGAAGCGGGACGTGCTTTCGCTGGAGGAACTGGATCGTCTGTGCAGCGCGTTCATCGCCAAGGGCGTGCGACGGTTGCGCCTGACCGGGGGCGAACCGCTCGTGCGGCGCAACATCATGTCCCTGGTCCGCGCGCTGGGCCGCCATATCGAGAGCGGCCAGCTCGACGAACTGACCCTCACGACCAACGGCTCGCAGCTTGAACGCTTTGCGTCGGAACTGGCCGATGCCGGCGTGCGGCGCATCAATGTGTCGATCGACACGCTGGATCCGGTCCGCTTTCGCGCGATCACGCGCTGGGGCGACCTGGACAAGGTGATGGCGGGCCTCGATGCCGCCCAGGCTGCGGGCCTGAAGGTCAAGATCAATGCGGTGGCGCTCAAGGGCGTCAACGAGCATGAGATCGACGACCTCCTGCGTTTCGCGCATGGGCGCGGCATGGATCTCACGCTGATCGAGACGATGCCGCTCGGAGAGATCGAGGGCGATCGAACGGACCAGTATGTGCCGCTCTCGTCCGTCCGGGCAAGGCTCGAGGAGCAGTGGACGCTGACCGACATTCCCTACAAGACGGGTGGGCCCGCGCGTTATGTCGAAGTCGGCGAGACCGGCGGGCGGCTCGGCTTCATCACGCCGCTGACCCATAATTTCTGCGAGACCTGCAACCGGGTCCGCGTCACCTGCACGGGCACGCTGTTCATGTGCCTTGGACAGGAGGATGCGACCGACCTGCGTGCGCCGCTGCGCGCGTCCGAGACCGACGCGCTGCTTTCCGCCGCCATCGACGAGGCGATCGGGCGCAAGCCCAAGGGGCATGATTTCATCATCGACCGCGACCATCGCCGACCTGCGCTCGGTCGTCACATGAGCATGACCGGCGGCTAGCGCCCCTGGCACGCCGGAGTTTATGTTGCGCTGCACAGCGCGCGTTATTGTCGTTTCGGCGCGTTTTTCTTTCTTTGCATGTATTGGACGGCCCTCTTGGCGTCGTCCCCGTTGCTTCGTCCCGGTTTATTGGTCAATCTTCGCAGGTCAGGGCCGATCCGCCCCGACCCGGATCATCTGCGGCGCCGCGCTGCCGCGCATTGCCTGAAGTTCCATGCCCGCTTTGGCCGACAATTCTCGCGGCATCATCATGATGGTGCTCTCGAACCTTGCGTTTATGATCAATGATACCTGGATCAAGCTGGTGAGCGAGGGACTGCCGACGGGACAGATCCTCGTCATCCGGGGCTCGATCTCTTTCGTGCTGATCTGCGTCATCGTGTTTGCGACCGGAACGCATCGCCGATGGCGCGCCGTCTGCAACCGGCTCGTCGCCTGGCGCACCGTCGGTGAAATCGGCGCGACCGTGCTGTATCTTTACGCGCTGTTCAACATGCCGATCGCCAATGTTTCGGCGATCGGCCAGATCGTGCCCTTGATGACGACGGCAGCGGCGGCGGTGTTCCTCGCGGAGCCCGTCGGCTGGCGTCGTTGGACCGCGATCGCTGTCGGGTTCTTTGGCGTGTTGCTGATCATGCGGCCGAGCCTGTCGGGCTTCGACCTGTTTTCGCTGGCGGCGCTCGCGGCCATGGGCTTCATCACGCTTCGCGATCTGGTGACGCGCGAGATGGAGCCAGGCGTGCCGACCCTGCTGGTGGTGGCGATCACGGCGGCGGCAATGACCCTCACCGGCGCAACCCTATCCCTGGCGGAAACGTGGCCCGTTCCGGACACACGCCAATGGACCATTCTGGGTGCTGCCTCCGTCTTGCTGCTTTGCGGTTACGGCACGTCGATCCTGGCGATGCGCTATGGCGCGATGGCGGTCGTGGCGCCGTTCCGATACACCGGCATCCTGTTCGCCGTCATCCTGGGCTACCTGGTCTGGGGCGACGTGCCCGACGCCTTGACGGCGGCCGGCACGTTGATCGTCGTGGCGACCGGCGTCTACACCTTCAGGCGTGAGATGCGGTTGGCGCGGCTGACCGAAGCGGCGGCCGTCACCCGGTCCAGTGGGTGACGATCGCGTCAAGGTCCGGCCGCGCGCGATCGGCCGGGCGCTCCGTCTGGCGGCCAAGATGGATGAAGCCCGCGACCCGCTCTCCCGCCTGAACGCCGAGGATGGCGGCCGCTTCCGGGTCGCGTCCCGGCCATTTCAGGAGCCACTGTGTCGCATAGCCATGGGCGGATGCGGCCAGGATCAAATTCATGCCGACGGCGCCCGATCCGAGAATCTGGTCCCATTCGGGAATGCGAGACGTCGGGTCCGGGCGACTGACGACGACAATGGTCACGGGTGCACGCATCATGTAGAGCGTCCACATGTCGCCCTTTGCGGGCGCGAGGCCGGGATTGCGCGCCGCATAGAGCGCATCGAAGCGTTCGCCGGAAAGCTGGCGCGCTTCGCCTTCGATCACGATGAACCGCCAGGGCGCCAATCGACCGTGATCGGGTGACCGCGCCGCTATCTTCAGGATGCGCTCGAGATGCTCGGCGGGAATCGGCATCGGGTCGAAGGCCCGCATCGGCACCGAGCGGCGGGTCTCCAGCTTGGCGAGCATGTTTGGCGAAAATTGCAGTTCGAACGAATCGTCATAGATGGGAACGGCGGTTGAGGGAGCGCCGTGGTGGGCAGGGCCCTGATCATGCATGGGGGGCAGGCTTTCGTCTTCGGACGCGGTGACTTCGGAGAGATGCGCCCGGGGCGGGGGATTTGCAAGGTATCCGGCAGGGCAGACAACCCTGCATTCCATGCGTGCAGGGTGAAATCCTTCGCCTGTGTGGCGCGGATTCGACAGCAGGCGACCGGAAAGCGGCAGGATTCGGATCGAAATGGAGCGTTTGGCGCGCCATCAATTCCTTGTGAGCCCGCGCGATCGGGGCCGCGCGGCACCGTCGGGTTGCGCCGAACCTGAGCGGGCGCCGATAGGTGGAGAGGCCCGGCAAGCCCGGTCAAAGAGACGGGGCATGACGCCGTCGGAAGGTCGCCGCTGCCGGCGGTCGACGTGTGGCGGTGAGCATGCCATGGTTGCGCCCTCACAACCATCTGGAGTCACTACATGACGGATCTCGGCCTTCGCCCGCTTGTTCCCACCCTGCACCAGCTGGCCGAGAGCGCCGTCTATGACGATCGCAACAACCGGCTGCTTTATTGCGATATTCCGGACAAGGCGATCCATGCCGTCGACCTGGCAAGCGGGGACACCAAAGTCTGGCGCTTTCCGTCCGTCGTCGGCTCGTTTGGTCTCACCGAGTCGGGGCGATTCGTCGTCGCTCTGCGCGACAGTGTCGTGCTGTTCGATCCGGAAACCGCCGAGAGCCGGACGCTGGCGACGATTGAAGCCGAAATTTCAGAGACTCGTCTGAATGACGGCAAGGTTGGGCCGGATGGCTGCTTCTGGGTTGGCACGATGGACGAGCGCCCCGATCGCCAGCCGATCGGAGCCTTGTATCGGGTCGATCCGAGCGGCAAGGTCGAAAGGAAGATCGACGGGCTGATGGTTTCGAACGGTCTCGCTTTCAGCCCCGACGGTCGGATGATGTTCCATTCCGACTCGCGCGGCCCCTGGATCGACCGCTGGGCGCTCGACCCCGCGACCGGCGCGATCAGCGATCGCAAGCGCATCGCGGTGCTGGACGACGTGATCGGCCGCCCGGATGGCGGCGCGACCGATGCCGAGGGCAATTACTGGAGCGCCGGCGTCTCGGGCGCCAAGCTCAACCGCTTCTCGCCGGAAGGCGAGCTTTTGGCGAGCTACGACGTTCCCGCTGCCGCGCCGACCATGCCGGCCTTTGGCGGGCCGGATATGAAGACGCTGTTCCTGACCAGCCTGCGCGATGGCCGCACCGAGGAGCAACTGCGGCGCTGGCCTCTGACGGGCTCGGTCTTCATCGGGACCTCGCCGGTGGCCGGCTCGCCGGTTTCGCGTTTCCGCGACGTCTGATTCCGCCAAGGGGAGGGGGAGAAATCCCTCGCCCCAACCCTCTCCCGTGCGAGAGGAACTGGCCCACTCGGTCGGCGAAAGCCGAAAGAAGCCTCGTCCGGTTGCGGCTGAGGGACTGGCTTGGCCGCGAAGGCCCTATTCCTCCGGCGGCAGCGGGCGCGACTTGCGCGTGGCGTCGATCGCCACGAAGGTGAAGGTCGCCTCGGTCACCTTGGTAACGTCGTTGCTCTCGCGGTTGCGCCGCCAGGCTTCGACGAAAACGCGCATGGACGATCGCCCGGTCGTAAGGATGCGCCCATATATGGTGACCTCGTCGCCGACGAACACCGGGCTCAGGAATGACATGCCGTCCACCGACGCCGTCACGGTGCGCCCGCGCGCGCGGCGTGTCGCGATCGTGCTCGCCCCGAGATCCATCTGCGACATCAGCCAGCCGCCGAAAATGTCGCCGGCCGGGTTGGTGTCGTGCGGCATGGCGATGGTGCGGATGACCGGGATGGTCGTCGAATGGGGAAAGTCGGGCGCGCTCTGGGCGGTCATCGTGCCTCCTGGGTCTTCGATCGGTGTCGAACCTGCATGAAACGAAACGGGGCGCCCGAAGGCGCCCCGCTGATAGTGCATCCTGATTCGGTTAGACCGAATAGTACATGTCGAATTCGACCGGATGCGGGGTGTGCTCGAAGCGGATGACTTCTTCCATCTTGAGCTCGATATAGGCCTCGATCATGCCCTTGGAGAAAACGCCGCCTTCCAGCAGGTAGGCATTGTCCTTCTCGAGCGAGACAAGCGCCTCACGCAGCGATGCGCAGACCGTCGGGATCTTCTTCAGTTCCTTCGGGGGCAGATCATAGAGGTTCTTGTCCATCGCGGCGCCGGGATGGATCTTGTTCTTGATGCCGTCGAGGCCGGCCATGAGCATGGCCGCGAAGGCGAGGTAGGGGTTCGCGCCCGGATCGGGGAAGCGGACCTCGACGCGCTTCGCCTTGGGCGAGGTCGCGAACGGAATGCGGCAGGAAGCCGAACGGTTGCGCGCCGAGTAGGCGAGCAGCACGGGAGCCTCGTAGCCCGGGACCAGACGCTTGTAGGAGTTGGTCAGCGGGTTGGTGAAGGCGTTCAGCGACTTGGCATGCTTGATGATGCCGCCGATGTAGTACAGGCAGGTCTCGGACAGGTCGGCATATTCGTTGCCGGCGAAAACCGGCTTGCCTTCCTTCCAGATCGACTGGTGGACGTGCATGCCCGAGCCGTTGTCGCCATAGACCGGCTTCGGCATGAAGGTGGCCGTCTTGCCATACGAGTTCGCGACGTTGTGGATCGCGTACTTGTAGATCTGCATGTGGTCGGCCATCGTCACGAGCGTGCCGAACTTGACACCCAGTTCGTGCTGCGCCGAAGCCACTTCGTGGTGGTGCTTCTCGACGACGACGCCCATCGACTGCATCGCTGCCAGCATGTCGCCGCGCATGTCCTGCAGGCTGTCGATCGGCGGGACGGGGAAGTAGCCGCCCTTGGTCTTGACGCGGTGGCCGAGGTTGCCGCTCTCGTAGTCCGTATCCGAGTTGGACGGCAGCTCGATGTCGTCGAGCTTGAAGCCCGTATTGTACGGGGTGGTCGAGAACTTGACGTCGTCGAAGACGAAGAATTCAGCTTCCGGGCCGACGAAGATCGTGTCGCCGATCTTGGTCTGCTTCAGGTAGGCCTCGGCCTTCTTGGCGATGCCGCGCGGGTCGCGGTCATAGGCTTCGCCGGTCGACGGCTCGAGCACGTCGCAAACGATCGAGAGGGTCGACTGCGCGAAGAACGGGTCGATGGTCGCCGTTGCCGGATCGGGCATCAGCAGCATGTCGGATTCGTTGATGGCCTTCCAGCCGGCAATCGACGAGCCGTCGAACATCGTGCCTTCGGCAAAGATTTCTTCGTCGATCATGCCGATGTCGAACGTCACATGCTGCCACTTGCCGCGCGGATCCGTGAAGCGGAAATCCACATACTTCACGTCCTGCTCCTTGATGAGCTTCAGGACATCATTCGCGGTCGTCATAACTCTCTTCCTTCTATCAGGTGAACTGTGCCCGGTCGTGGCTGAGGCAAACAGGAAGCCGGCGAGGCCGGCAGGAGGGGGAGTGCCGGCAAAGGGTCGCCGGCGAAATGAGGGGCTTAGATCGCGTCCAGGCCGCTTTCGCCGGTGCGAATGCGAACTGCTTCTTCGATGTTGGAAACGAAAATCTTGCCGTCGCCAATGCGACCGGTTTGCGCGGCCTTGCGAATGGCGTCGACGGCGCGTTCGACGAGTTCGTCGCCCAGCACAATCTCGACCTTCACCTTCGGCAGGAAGTCGACCACATATTCCGCGCCGCGATACAGCTCGGTGTGTCCCTTCTGACGGCCGAAGCCCTTGGCCTCGGTGACGGTGATGCCTTGCAGGCCAACTTCCTGCAGCGCTTCCTTCACTTCATCGAGCTTGAACGGCTTGATGATGGCTTCGATCTTTTTCATTGCCTCCGCATCTCCGAATGCTTGCCTCTAGTGCCTGCCCAACCTGGCCGATGTGACCGGCCTGGCCACCCACTTGCAGGCTCCGTGCCAATTGCCAACCCTGCTGGAAAGCGCCGGAAAAATGGGCTCTTCGCATTGCATCATAGCGCGTATCACGCAAAAGCGATCCTCATGTCGTCCATTTAATGGGCAAATGACCAAAAAGTCGGCACGGAGCACTGCCGGGTCTCACGTCCTAGTGACCATTGCGCGCCAACCAGCCATCGGCCATGCGCATGTCGACGCCGTGTTCGGCGCCGAAAGCCGGCAAATCCTCGCGCTTCATGCGCCCATCCAGAACCTCGCCGATGCTGAACAGGGTCAGGGAGCGCGTGCCGCTGCGACAATGTGCCAGCACCGGGCCGTCCGTCCTCGCCAGCACGTCCTGCAACGCCCGCACATCCTGCTCGGTTATGGACGGGCCGGTGACCGGAATATGAGCATAGGCCAGTCCTGCATTCGCGGCCGCCTCCGCCTCCTCGGTGGACGCCGGCTGCGACGCCTCTTCGCCTTCGGGCCGATTGTTGACGACGGCCTTGTAGCCGAGGCCCGCAAGCGTCGCGAAATCCTCGAGCGCGATCTGTCCGGCGATGGAGAGCTTGTCGTTGATTTTGATGAGCGCGGTCATGGGCGGTTCCCCGTTGGCGATGGAAGGTCGGGGAAGAACTTATCGCAGCGCCGCGAATGAACAACCGTGTCCGGCGCGACAAAGTTCGGGAGGGGGGAGGGAACCTGGCTTTGCGCGACGGCCAGGCGGTTGCAGCCCCGTCTGCGCCGAGCCACTCTGCCCGCACGGAGCGGAGGGCCGGTCGCTTTCAGGATTCGGTCCGCAGGAGGGCCAAGAGGCATGATCGAGCTACTGAACCCGGCCGAGATGGCCGAGGCCGACCGCCTTACGATTGCGGCCGGCACGCCGGGCATCGTCCTGATGGAGACGGCGGGTCGTGCCGTGGCCGACGTCGCCGCGCGGTCGCCGCTCGGCACGCGCATCGCGATTGCTTGCGGCCCCGGCAACAATGGTGGCGACGGCTTCGTCGCGGCGCGTATCCTGGTGGCGCGGGGATATCGCGTGCGATTGGGTCTGCTTGGTCCGATGGCCTCGCTCCGGGGCGATGCCGCGCTCGCTGCCGCCGAATGGCGCGGCGAGACCGTGCCGCTGGCAGACCTCGATTTCGCCAGCGCGGACCTGATCATCGACGCACTGTTCGGGGCCGGCCTCGACCGGCCGATAGAAGGCCCCGCGGCAGCGGCGATCACCGCGATCAATGCCTCGAAGGCGCGTGTCGTCGCCGTCGACCTGCCAAGCGGCATTCATGGCGGAACGGGGCAGGTGATGGGCGTCGCGGTCCATGCCGACGATAGCGTCACCTTCTTCCGGCCCAAGCCCGGCCATGTCCTGATGCCGGGCAGGGCGCATGTCGGCCGGCTGACGGTTGCCGATATAGGCATCCGCCCGCAGGTTTTGGATTCGATCCGGCCCCGCGCCGTGCTCAACCGGCCTGAGCTCTGGTCGCCGCATTTGCCGATGCCGAAGGTCGATGGCCACAAATATGATCGCGGCCACGCCCTGGTCGTTTCCGGCGGCATGACGCAGACCGGCGCTTCGCGGCTGGTCGCCCGTGCAGCGTTGCGCGTCGGGGCGGGGCTGGTGACGGTGGCGTCGCCCCCCGACGCTCTGGTGGTCCATGCAGCGCATCTGACCTCGATCATGCTGAAGCGCATGGAGGGGGCGGCCGGGCTGTCGGATCTGCTCGCCGACAAGCGATTGAACGTCGTGGCGATTGGCCCCGGCCTCGGCCCGGTCGATATCGCCCTGCCCCTGGTCGAGGCGGCGCTGGGCTCCGGCGCCTCGGTCGTTCTGGACGCGGATGGCATTTCGGCGTTCCGGGAGGATCCGGAGCGGCTGTTTTCTGCCATTCGCAAGCGAAGCGCGCCTGTCGTGCTGACGCCGCATGACGGCGAATTCGCCCGTTTGTTCCCGGATCTGGCGATGTTGCCTGGCAAGCTGGACCGCGCCCGGCAGGCGGCCGCGCGCGCCGGCGCGGTCGTTTTGCTGAAGGGCGCCGACACCACCGTCGCCGAACCGGCGGGCCGCGCGGTGATCGCCGACAATGCGCCACCCTTTCTCGCGACCGCCGGATCGGGCGATACGCTGACCGGCATGATCGCCGGCCTGCTGGCGGAAGGGATGCCCGCCTTCGAGGCGGCGGCCGCCGCCGTCTGGCTGCATGGCGACGCCGGCGTGGTTCTGGGGCGTGGTTTGATCGCGGAAGATCTGGCGGACGCGCTTCCCCGTGTGTTTGCGCGGCTTTTCGTTTGACCCTGCGACCGCTAGTGCTATAGAGGCCCCACCTTGGCCGGAGCCTAGCTGCGACCGGTTATTGCGGGCGTGGTGGAATTGGTAGACACAGCAGGTTTAGGTCCTGCCGCCTCGCGGTTTGGGGGTTCGAGTCCCTCCGCCCGTACCAGCGTCCGGAATAAGCCGTGAAAGCAGCCGGGCGAAACGCCAAAGACCGATCGGAACAAGACAGAAAGCGCTGAACATGCAGGTGACCGAGACCCTCTCAGAGGGCCTGAAACGTGAACTCCAGATCGTGGTGCCGGCGACCGAACTCGACAGCCGCCTTTCGGCGCGTCTGGAAGAGATGAAGGGCCAGGTCCAGCTCAAGGGCTTCCGTCCAGGCAAAGTGCCGGTCGCGCATCTGCGCCGGATCTACGGCAAGTCGGCCATGGCCGAGATCGTTCAGAACGTCCTGAACGAGAACGCTCGCAAGACGCTTGAAGAGCGCGGCGAACGTGCTGCCATGCAGCCGAGCTTCGATCTGCCCGAAGACGAGTCCGATGCAGGCGACGTGCTCGCCGGCAAGAAGGATCTCGCCTACAAGATGACCTATGAAGTGCTGCCGAAGTTCGAACTCGGCGATTTCAAGGGAATCAAGATCGAGCGTCCGGTTGCGGAAGTCTCCGACGAGGAAGTCGAGACCGAGCTCAAGCGGCTCGCGCGCGATTCCGCGGAATATGCTCCCAAGGATGGCGCGGCTGCCGATGGCGACCGCCTGACCATTTCCTATCTCGGCAAGCTCGACGGCGAGCCCTTCGAGGGCGGTGCCGACGACAATGCCTTTGTGACGCTCGGCTCCGGCCGCTTCATTCCGGGCTTCGAGGAACAGCTTGCCGGCGCCAAGGCGGGCGAAGAGCGCGTTCTGAACGTGACCTTCCCCGAGGAATACGGCGCGAAGCAGCTGGCGGGTAAGGCCGCTACCTTCGATGTCGTCGTCAAGGAAGTGTCGGCTCCGGCCGAGACGACCATCGACGACGAATGGGCGAAGAAGTTCGGCATCGAGTCGCTCGACGAGCTGAAGGCAACGATGCGCCAGCAGCTCGAGAGCCAGCTCGGCTCCGCGACCCGCACGAAGGTCAAGCGCCAGCTGCTCGACCAGCTCGACGAGAAGCACGCCTTCGAACTGCCGCCGACCATGGTTGAACAGGAATTCCAGAACGTCTGGAACCAGGTCACCCAGGATCTGCAGCGTTCGGGCCGCAGCTTTGCTGACGAGGACACGACGGAAGAAGCCGCCAAGGCCGACTACCGCAAGATCGCCGAGCGCCGCGTGCGTCTTGGCCTCGTGCTGTCGGAAATCGGCGAGCAGAACTCGATCCAGGTCACCGACGAGGAAGTGCAGCGTGCTCTTGTCGACCGGATCCGTCAGTTCCCGGGCCAGGAAAAGCAGGTCTACGACTTCTATCGTGAGAACCCGGACGCGCTGGCAAGCCTGCGCGCACCGATCTTCGAGGAGAAGGTTGTCGACTACGTTCTGGGCCTCGCAGAGATCACCGACAAGACGGTGTCGCGCGAAGACCTGATGAAGGATGACGAGGAAGAAGCGAAGGCCTGATCGGCCTCCGCCGAGCCTCCGGGCCGGGTCTGACCCGGCTCCATCACGACAAGGGTGCCCCGGCGCGAGCCGGGGTTCCCGACGCGCCGGCGGAACGGTAGCGATGCGCCAGGGATCCGGGATCTCGACCGCATCGGGGATGACGATCTGCGAAAGGGCTTTCCGCCACCCCTTTCGAACGCAGTCGGCGTACCATATGTATGGGCCTTCGAGCCCCGGGAATCGGTCGTACCGAGTGAGGTCGGGCCGGGGCATCTCAAGGTATTTGTGGCAGTCCACTGCGCCGAAGGAAGATCATGAAAGATCCTATCGACCTCTATATGAATACGCTGGTCCCGATGGTGGTCGAGCAGACCAACCGTGGCGAGCGCGCTTATGACATTTATTCGCGACTGCTGAAGGAGCGGATCATTTTCGTCACGGGTCCCGTCGAGGACTACATGGCGACGCTGATCACCGCCCAGCTTCTCTTCCTCGAGGCCGAGAACCCGAAGAAAGAGATCGCGATGTACATCAACTCGCCGGGCGGCGTCGTCTCGTCCGGCCTGGCGATCTACGACACGATGCAGTTCATCAAGCCGGCCGTGTCGACGCTCTGCGTCGGCCAGGCTGCCTCGATGGGGTCGCTGCTTCTGACCGCCGGCGAGAAGGGCATGCGCTTCGCGCTGCCGAACGCGCGCGTCATGGTGCACCAGCCCTCGGGCGGCTACCAGGGCCAGGTGACGGACATCCTGATCCATGCCCGTGAGGTCGAGAGCCTGCGCAAGCGTCTCAACGAGATCTACGTGCATCACACGGGTCAGGACATGAAGACCGTTGAAGACGCGCTCGAGCGCGACAACTTCATGGTCGCCGAGCGGGCCGTCGAATTCGGCCTGATCGACCAAGTCCTGACGAGCCGCGACGCGCTCGACGCGATCAAGAAGGACTGACGGGATCACGCTGGGATCCGCCCTTCCGGAGCTGGGTCGGCTGTACGGCAGCCGACCGCGACATTAAGTATATATTGATCATGTCGCGATTAGCATGATTGGATCACAATCTTCGGATTGTCTCCGTCGGTAGGAACAGCAGGATCCGAATTTTCGACCGCTGGCTGGACGGGAGTCGAGCCGGAAGAGACATCGAAGAAAGTCGTTTGGAGGTTCCGAGCCTGAACGACAGCGAGGTAGACGGATGAGCAAAGTCAGCGGAAGCGACACTAAGAATACGCTCTATTGCTCGTTTTGCGGCAAGAGCCAGCATGAGGTGCGCAAGCTGATCGCAGGCCCGACCGTGTTCATCTGCGATGAATGCGTCGAGCTGTGCATGGACATCATTCGCGAGGAATCGAAGTCCTCGCTGGTGAAATCGCGCGACGGCGTCCCGACGCCGCTCGAGATCTGCGCGGTCCTCGACGATTATGTGATCGGCCAGCGCCACGCCAAGCGCGTGCTGTCGGTTGCCGTTCACAACCACTACAAGCGGCTGAACCACGCGGCGAAGAACAACGACGTCGAGTTGTCCAAGTCGAACATCCTGCTGATCGGCCCGACCGGTTGCGGCAAGACGCTGCTGGCGCAGACGCTCGCCCGCATCCTCGACGTGCCGTTCACCATGGCTGACGCGACGACCCTGACCGAGGCTGGCTATGTCGGCGAGGATGTCGAGAACATCATCCTCAAGCTGCTGCAGTCGGCTGACTACAACGTCGAGCGGGCCCAGCGCGGCATCGTCTATATCGACGAGGTCGACAAGATCTCCCGCAAGTCGGACAACCCATCGATCACGCGCGACGTGTCGGGCGAGGGCGTCCAGCAGGCGCTTCTGAAGATCATGGAAGGCACGGTTGCCTCCGTGCCGCCGCAGGGCGGCCGCAAGCACCCGCAGCAGGAATTCCTGCAGGTCGACACGACGAACATCCTGTTCATCTGTGGCGGCGCCTTCGCGGGGCTCGAGAAGATCATCTCGGATCGCGGTCGCTCAACCTCGATCGGCTTCGGTGCCCGCGTCTCGGCGCCGGAAGATCGCCGCACCGGCGAGCTGTTCCGCAATGTCGAGCCCGAGGATCTGCTGAAGTTCGGCCTGATCCCGGAATTCGTCGGCCGTCTGCCGGTTCTGGCGACGCTCGAGGATCTCGACGAGCCGGCGCTGATCACCATCCTGACCGAGCCCAAGAACGCCCTGGTCAAGCAGTACCAGCGCCTGTTCGAGATGGAGAATGTCGAGTTGACGTTCCATCCCGACGCGCTTTCGGCGATTGCCAAGAAAGCTATCGAGCGCAAGACCGGCGCCCGCGGCCTCCGCTCGATCATGGAAGCGATCCTGCTGGAGACGATGTTCGACCTGCCCGGCCTCGACGGCGTGCAGGAAGTCGTCATCTCGGCCGAGGTCGTCGACGGGTCGGCCCGTCCGCTCTACATCTATGCGGAGCGGCAGGAAGATGCCGTCGCCAGCGCCGGCGCATAAACGCAGGCTGCCATAGTGATTTGAACGGCGGGGCATGTACCCGCCGTTTTTTTGTCTTCGGCGGGAATGGCGAATGGCGGGTCCGCGCGATGGCCTATCCGCCGATCCGGCCTCCTGTTTCAACCGCCCCGCTGCGGCTTTGCGGCAACAGCGGGCAGGGCAGGTGCCCCATGCTAAGGCCGCCGATGAAAAGCCGGATCCGAACCGCATTCTGCATCGCCCGGACAACTTGACACCCCGATGGTGCAACGCCACCTAATGGACAACGCATCGCGAGATGCTCCGACCCCTGAGTCGATCTGCCGGCCCAATTCTCCCAGGCCGGTGGCTCATCTCCCAAGCCGAACGGTGCCAGATTTGGGCCGTACCCGGTTCGAAAGGAATGCCTCATGACAGCTGATACCAAGCGTTCGATCGGCCTCGAAGCAGGCGACGAACTCTATCCGGTCCTGCCGCTGCGTGACATCGTCGTGTTCCCGCATATGATCGTGCCGCTTTTCGTCGGGCGAGAGAAGTCGATCCGTGCGCTGGAAGAGGTGATGCGGGCGGACAAGCAGATCCTGCTGGCGACCCAGCAGAACGCCAGCGACGACGATCCGGCGCCGGAGGCGATTTTTCCCGTCGGTACGCTCGCCAGCGTGCTGCAGCTCCTGAAGTTGCCGGACGGTACGGTAAAGGTTCTGGTCGAGGGCATCGCCCGCGCCGAGATCCAGCGCTACACCGACCATGACTCCTACTACGAGGCCTATGCCACGGTGCTTGTCGACGATTTCGGCGACAAGGTCGAGGTCGAGGCTCTGTCGCGCTCGGTGGTCACCGAGTTCGAGAACTATGTGAAGCTGAACAAGAAGGTCTCGCCCGAGGTCGTCGGCGCGGTCACGCAGATCGACGACTATTCGAAGCTGGCGGACACGGTCGCCTCGCATCTCGCCATCAAGATCCCGGAGAAGCAGGCCATCCTGGCTCTGCCGACCGTTGGCGCGCGCCTGGAGCGTGTGCTGGGCCTGATGGAGAGCGAGATTTCGGTTCTTCAGGTGGAAAAGCGCATCCGCTCCCGCGTCAAGCGGCAGATGGAGAAGACCCAGCGCGAGTACTATCTGAACGAGCAGATGAAGGCGATCCAGAAGGAACTGGGCGACCAGGAGGACGGCAAGGACGAACTCGCCGAACTCGAGGAGCGCATCGCCAAGACAAAGCTGTCGAAGGAAGCCAACGAGAAGGCGATGGGCGAGCTGAAGAAGCTCCGCCAGATGTCGCCCATGTCGGCCGAAGCGACGGTGGTCCGCAACTATCTCGACTGGCTGCTCGGCATTCCGTGGGGCAAGCGCTCCAAGGTCAAGCACGACCTGCGTTTCGCGCAGGAGGTGCTCGATGCCGATCACTACAGCCTCGACAAGGTCAAGGATCGGATCATCGAGTATCTGGCCGTCCAGAGCCGTGCCAACACGCTGAAGGGGCCGATCCTCTGCCTCGTCGGCCCTCCGGGCGTCGGCAAGACCTCGCTGGCTCGTTCGATCGCCAAGGCGACCGGCCGTGAATATGTCCGCATGTCGCTCGGCGGCGTGCGCGACGAGGCCGAGATCCGTGGCCATCGGCGCACCTATATCGGCTCGATGCCCGGCAAGGTCATCCAGTCGATGAAGAAGGCGAAGAAGGCCAACCCGCTCTTCCTGCTCGACGAGATCGACAAGATGGGTCAGGACTTCCGCGGCGATCCGTCTTCGGCGCTGCTCGAGGTGCTGGATCCGGAGCAGAACAGCACGTTCAACGATCATTACCTCGAGGTCGACTACGACCTGTCGAACGTGATGTTCGTGACGACCGCCAACACGCTGAACATCCCCGGCCCGTTGATGGACCGTATGGAGATCATCCGGATCGCCGGATACACCGAGGATGAGAAGCTCGCGATCGCCAAGAACCACCTGTTGCCGAAGGTCGTGAAGAACCACGGCCTGAACGACAAGGAGTTCTCGCTGGACGATGAGGCGCTGCGTTTCGTCATCCGCCGCTACACGCGGGAGGCCGGCGTGCGGAGTCTGGAGCGCGAGTTGGCCACGCTGGCGCGCAAGGCGGTCAAGGACATCCTGCTGAAGAAGGTGAAGTCGGTCGAGGTCAACGAGAAGATCGTCGAGGAGTATCTCGGCGTCCCGCATTATCGCTATGGCGAGGCGGAGCTCGAGGACCAGGTCGGCGTCGTGACGGGCCTCGCCTGGACGGAAGTCGGCGGCGAGATCCTGACGATCGAAGGCGTCATGATGCCCGGCAAGGGTCGCATGACCGTCACCGGCAACCTTCGCGACGTGATGAAGGAATCGATCTCGGCGGCGGCGTCCTATGTCCGCTCGCGGGCTGTCGATTTCGGCATCGAGCCGCCGCTGTTCGACCGGCGCGACATTCACGTGCACGTGCCGGAAGGCGCGACGCCCAAGGATGGACCTTCGGCCGGCATCGCGATGGTGACCGCGATCGTCTCGACCATGACCGGCATCGCCGTCCGCAAGGACGTCGCCATGACGGGCGAGATCACGCTGCGGGGTCGCGTCCTGCCGATCGGCGGGTTGAAGGAGAAGCTGCTCGCGGCGCTGCGCGCCGGGATCAAGACGGTGATGATCCCCGAGGACAATGCCAAGGATCTCGCCGAGATCCCGGACAATGTGAAGAACGGCCTCGAGATCATCCCGGTCGCCCGGATGGACGATGTTCTGGCACACGCTCTGGTGCGTAAGCCGGAGCCGATTACATGGGATGAGAGCAAGGTGGTGGCCGACAAGGCGGTCGTCGCCGAGGACGATCCGGCATCGGCTCTGACGGCTCACTAACGGCTCAATCCTGCGAAAAAGAAGACGCCCGCCCCCTCGGCGGGCGTTTTCATGCGCTATTTCACCGAATTATCGGCCAAAAGCGCAGAATTCCGCCAGTTTCGCTTGCCTTTGGCCTCGTTTTCAGTGATTTCTCGCGCTCGGTCGGGTCATGCGAATCGTCCCGGCTCAAGACCTGAGAAAGGATCATCCATGGCTAACAAGAACGATCTCATCGCTGCCGTCGCCGAGCGTACCGGCACGTCCAAGGCCGCCGCCGCGGAGGCTGTCGACGCCACGTTCGACGTGATCACGGCTGCCCTGAAGTCGGGTGACGAGGTCAAGATCATTGGCTTCGGTAATTTTAGCGTCGCCGCGCGCGCCGCGAGCGAAGGCCGCAATCCGCGTACCGGCGAGACGATCCAGATCGCCGCTTCCAAGACGCCGAAGTTCAAGGCCGGCAAGGGCCTGAAGGACGCCGTCAACTAAGCCATTCTCGGCTTGTTGGGTTTCTACGGCCTTGCGCTTCCGGCGCGAGGCCGTTTTATTTTGTGCGTGCAACGCAAAGGCTCGATTTCCGGACTTGTAAGGCAGGGCGCTTTTCGCCTACACGTCTCGGCGCTGCAGGACACTGCGGGCGATTAGCTCAGTTGGTAGAGCGCCTCGTTTACACCGAGGATGTCGGGAGTTCGAGTCTCTCATCGCCCACCACGCCTCCGCGCCACGCGCGCCGGCCTCCTGCGCCCCTCTCCCTT
Organism: Kaistia defluvii; assembly: GCF_026343955.1. Taxonomy (GTDB): domain Bacteria; phylum Pseudomonadota; class Alphaproteobacteria; order Rhizobiales; family Kaistiaceae; genus Kaistia; species Kaistia defluvii. The sequence goes on along the minus strand of NZ_JAPKNI010000004.1, from coordinate 129,266 downwards.
CTTCCCTGCTTTGATCTCCCTGTTGGGCTCAATCACTTCCTGGAGCCCCTGTGTCGATTTGCGCCCTATGCGGTCCGATGGTGGCTGGCGGGATACGCGCGGCTTCGTGCGCGTGAACCGTCTGGGTAAACAGTTAGGGAAGGGCCGTTTTGGCCGGTTCCAGCGGTTTTCGCCGGCTTATCCGGTTTTCCACAATACCGCTGGATCGCGTGCTTGACTTGGATAGGTCGGTACCGTACTTCAGCGCTCAACACGACGCGGCGACGAGCTGCGGCGCCCCCGGAAGGGGACCCCAGCGGGGGTGTAGCTCAGTTGGTTAGAGCGCCGGCCTGTCACGCCGGAGGTCGCGGGTTCGAGCCCCGTCACTCCCGCCATTCATTCTACCGAGCCCCGGATTGCAATGCATCCATGGGCTGGACATGAATTGGAAGCCGTCACGGACCTCACGGGTTCGATGCGCTTCCGGTTCTTCTGCACGATGCGGCCAAGGCCGTGTCGACCCGAAAGGGGCACCCGCGGGGGTGTAGCTCAGTTGGTTAGAGCGCCGGCCTGTCACGCCGGAGGTCGCGGGTTCGAGCCCCGTCACTCCCGCCATTCTCTCCCAGTCTCCATCGATGTGTTCTGGACCGGGCGTCATTCGCCGCCGCGTTTCACTCGCGCGCCGGTTGCGTAACTTTCCTTTGCCTCTATGAATGCGCGGAGTCTTCTTTGCGAAGAGTGCGCCGCCGATGACCTCGATTGACGCCGTCCTGCCACCTCCGCGTCTCGATCCTGTCAGGATCCTGCGCGCGCTCCTGCTGGCTCTCGCCGTGGTGGCGCCATGGGCCGTTGGCATCGCCGTGGGCGAGGCCGCGAACGGTTCGGTTGCCGCTTTTGGCGCGTACCTGCTGATTGTTTCTTTCCCGACCGTGCCGCTTGTCCGGCCGTTTGCGACACTCGCGGCCTCGGCGCTTGTCCTGAGCTTCTTCGCCGGCCTTGGCGCGAGCATTGCGCTCGGCAGCCCCGCCTTCTTCATCGTCGCCGTTCTGGCCGCGCTCGCTCAGGCTGCCGCCGAGCTCCAGGGTGGCCCGCTGCGCCTGCCGGTGGCATTGGGTGCGCTGGCCTTCTTTCTGGCGGTCGGGCAGATGCCGGCGGGCGGAGCGCTGATCTATGGCGGGCTCTTCCTCGCTGGCGCTCTGTGGGGCGGCCTCATCGCGGCCGTCGTGCTTCCCAAGGCGCCGGCGAAGCCTGCTCCCAAGGCAAGCGGGGAGGCGGCTGCTACGCGCTTTCTCGGCGTTGCAGCGGCGACGAGCCTGCTCGGCGCGCTGGCGGCAGTCTTCGTGCCAAGCTCCCATCCGGGATGGCTGCCGGCTGCGGCGCTGCGCGTTCTCAAGCCGACGCGGGCCGAGACCCTGCGCCGCATGAAGCAGCGCGGCATGGGCAGCCTGCTGGGCGCGGCGGCGGGCGGATTGATCCTCGGCTGGGCCAGCGCCGCCTGGCTGCAAGCGTTGCTCGTGGGCGGGCTGGTATTCGCCATGCTGACGATCGGGGCCAAGCGCTATGGCGCGTGGACCTTTTGCCTGACGGCCGTCGCACTCGCCTTCGACCTGGGGCCTGCGGCGCATCCGCTTCCCGTGGCCGTCGACCGGGTTTTGCTGACGGTCGGAGGCCTGTGTGTCGCCGTCATCGCCATCGGCCTGCTGCCAGTCGGCGCGACGACGCCGGCCGGGGCCGCGCCGACGCGGACCGAGAGCGGCCTTCCGAGCAAGAATGGGTGATGGCGGACTTCGCTCGGGCGACCGCCATGTTGATTTCCGCCGCGCCGCCGCCACCTGCATGCCTCGCCGCGGCGAATACTTATGCTGCGGCGCAATGACGATAGGATTAGATCGAGAGCCGTGACAAGTTTATCATCCTGTTGCTGGCCTCGGTCACCAATGATTCGAATCCGGTCGGCATATCAGGGGGTTCTCATGGAAACTCTACTGCCTTTGATCATCCAGGTGGTTGCCGGCTTGATTGGCGGCAACGCGGCCGGCGCGGCGCTCAAGGAGAAGAGCCTCGGGACGACCGGGAACTCGATCGCCGGGGGCGTCGGCGGCATCATTCTGGGACAGATCCTGCAGGCACTGATGGGCGGCGCGGCGCCGGACGCGGGTGCCGCTATGGCCGGCATGGACATCGGCAAGATCGTCACGGACATTGTGGGGGGCGGCGCCGGTGGCGCGATCCTGACCGCCATTGTCGGCATGTTGAAGAATCAGGTTTCCGGCGCGCGATAGCCGCACCGGCATCCCGTGCGGGATCGTCTCCGCGGAAGCACAGGCTGAGAAAAATGGGGGCGATTCGTCCCCATTTTTAATGAAAGCCGCCCTTATGGTGAACTGCCGGTTTCCACCGGCAATCGGGCGCTTTCCGTGCCTTTCGGCGGGACATCTCGCCGCACGCCTCATTGCTTTCATTTCTCCAGTTCTAATTTTTGCCGGTTTTCGGCCGGGATGCGCTAGGGTAGGGCTCCAGGGCGCTTCCTCCGAGCGGGCTTGGGGCTTGCCACGTCTGTTCGCCTCCGATAAGCCTCGCCTCATGTTTCGACCGCCGCCCCGGCGGATCGCCGCCTTTTCGCGGCCGGCCGATATCGTAGTTGAGTGAAACGCTTGGCGGCCTTTTTGCGCCGCACCATCCGAAGGCGGCGGCGCGGCTGCCCGGGGATGGAGCAACGGAGCCGGATTCATGGAAGACCTGTTGCGCGAATACCTTCCGATCGTCGTGTTCCTCGGGATCGCCCTCGTGATCGGTCTGGCGCTGCTGATTTCACCGTTCCTTGTCGCCTATCGCAATCCGGATCCCGAGAAGCTCTCCGCCTATGAGTGCGGCTTCAACGCCTTCGACGATGCGCGCATGAAGTTCGACGTCCGGTTCTATCTCGTCGCAATTCTGTTCATCATCTTTGATCTCGAAGTCGCCTTCCTGTTCCCCTGGGCCGTCGTGTTCGGCGATCTCGGCTGGTTCGGCTTCTGGTCGATGATGAGCTTCCTGGCCGTGCTCACGATCGGCTTCATCTACGAATGGAAGAAGGGAGCGCTCGAATGGGATTGAGCGGAACCTCTGGCACCCAGGTCGCGCAGCGGCCCAAGGGGCTTGTCGATGCGTCGGGCCGCCCGCTGGGCCATGACGATCCCTTTTTCATGGACGTCAACAACGAGCTGGCCGACAAGGGCTTTCTGGTCGCCGCCGCCGACGACCTGATCACCTGGGCCCGTACCGGCTCGCTGATGTGGATGCAGTTCGGCCTCGCCTGCTGCGCCGTCGAGATGATGCAGGTCTCGATGCCGCGCTACGACGTCGAGCGCTTCGGCTTCGCGCCGCGTGGCTCGCCGCGCCAGTCGGACGTGATGATCGTCGCCGGTACCTTGACCAACAAGATGGCCCCCGCGCTCCGCAAGGTCTACGACCAGATGCCGGAGCCGCGCTACGTCATCTCGATGGGCAGCTGTGCCAATGGCGGCGGTTACTACCACTATTCCTATTCGGTGGTGCGCGGCTGCGACCGTGTCGTGCCCGTCGATATCTACGTTCCGGGCTGTCCGCCGACGGCCGAGGCGCTGCTCTATGGCGTTCTGCTGCTGCAGAAGAAGATCCGCCGCACCGGCACTATCGAGCGCTGAAGGTACAGCATGGAAGAGACCCTCAAAGAGCTCGGTGACTACATCGTCGCGCAGCGCGCCGGCGATGTGATCGGCTTCGAGGTCGCCTATGGCGAGCTCACCGTCACCGTCCAGCGCGACGCGATCCTCGATCTCGTCACCTGGCTGCAGCGCGATGCGAATACCGGCTTCATCAGCATCATCGATGTCTGCGGTGTCGACTACCCGCAGCGCGAGATGCGTTTCGACGTCGTCTACCACCTGCTGAGCCCGACGCGGAACCTGCGCATCCGGCTGAAGCTCGAGACGGATGACGTCACCCCGGTTCGCTCGATCACCTCGGTGCTTCCGGGCGCGGACTGGTTCGAGCGCGAAGCCTATGACATGTACGGCATCCTGTTCACCGGTCACCCGGACCTGCGGCGCCTGCTCACCGATTACGGCTTCGAAGGGCATCCGCTGCGCAAGGATTTCCCGCTGACGGGCTATGTCGAGGTTCGCTACGACGACCAGCAGAAGCGCGTCGTGTACGAGCCCGTGAAGCTGACGCAGGAATTCCGCGACTTTGACTTCCTCTCCCCCTGGGAAGGCACGGACTACGTGCTGCCGGGCGATGAGAAGGCCAAGGAAGCTCCCAAGCCCGAACAGAAGCCGAGCTGAGGCACCCATGGCAGAAGCCCAGGTTCGTCCATTCAATATCAACTTCGGTCCCGAGCATCCTTCCGCGCACGGTGTGTTGCGTCTGGTGCTGGAACTCGATGGTGAAATCGTCGATCGCGTTGATCCGCATATCGGCCTGCTGCATCGCGGCACCGAGAAGCTGATCGAGACCAAGACCTATCTTCAGGCTGTGCCTTATTTCGACCGGCTCGACTACGCCGCGCCGATGAATCAGGAACATGCCTTCGCGCTCGCCGTCGAGAAGATGCTCGAGATCGAAGTGCCGAAGCGCGGCCAGCTGATCCGTGTTCTCTTCTCCGAGATGGGCCGTCTCCTGTCGCACATCCTGAATGTGACGACCTGGGCGATGGACTGCGGCGCGCTGACGCCGCCGCTCTGGGGGTTCGAGGAACGCGAGAAGCTGATGATCTTCTACGAGCGCGCGTCCGGCTCGCGGATGCACGCCGCGTATTTCCGGCCGGGTGGCGTTCACCAGGACATCCCCGAGCAGCTTGTCCGCGACATCGGCGATTTCTGCGATCCTTATCTGCGGCGGCTCGACGATCTGGATCGTCTCGTCACGGGCAACCGCATCTTCAAGCAGCGCAATGTCGATATCGGCGTGCTGACGCAGGAAGAAGCCTGGAAGTGGGGCTATTCCGGTGTGCTGATCCGCGGCACGGGCGCCGCCTGGGATCTGCGCCGTTCGCAGCCCTACGAGTGCTATTCGGAACTCGAATTCGATATCCCGACCGGGGTGCATGGCGACAATTATGATCGCTATCTCGTCCGCATGGCGGAAATGCGCGAGTCGATCCGGATCATGAAGCAGTGCGTGAAGCGCCTGCTGGGTACCGAGAAGACCGGCCCGGTCTCCTACACCGACAACAAGATCGTTCCGCCGAAGCGCGGCGAGATGAAGCGCTCGATGGAAGCGCTGATTCATCACTTCAAGCTCTACACCGAGGGCTACCACGTGCCCGCCGGCGAGGTGTATGCGGCTGTCGAGGCGCCGAAGGGCGAATTCGGCGTCTATCTTGTGGCGGACGGCTCGAACAAGCCATACCGCTGCAAGATCCGCGCTCCGGGATTCGCACATCTCCAGTCGATGGACTTCCTGTGCCGCGGCCACATGCTGGCCGACGTCTCCGCGGTGCTGGGCTCCATCGATATCGTGTTCGGAGAGGTTGACCGCTAATGTCCGTACGTCGTCTCGCATCCGAGCAGCCGCAAAGCTTCGCCATCTCGCCGGACAATCTGGCCTGGGCTGAAAAGCAGTTGCTGAAGTTCCCGGAAGGGAAGCAGGCTTCGGCCGTCATTCCGCTGCTCTGGCGTATCCAGGAGCAAGAGGGTTGGGTCTCCGAACCGGCGATCCGTTGGGTCGGCGAGTTCCTCGACATGCCCTACATTCGCGTCCTCGAGGTTGCCACCTTCTACACGATGTTCCTGCTGGCCCCGGTCGGCAAGAAGGCGCACATCCAGGTCTGCGGCACCACCCCCTGCATGCTGCGGGGCGCCAACAAGCTGATCGACCGGTGTCGCGAGCGCATCCATCCCGAGCCGTTCCACGTCTCGGCCGATGGCAATCTGTCGTGGGAAGAGGTCGAGTGCCTCGGCGCCTGCGTGAACGCTCCGATGCTGCAGATCGTCCCTGATACCTATGAGGATCTGACTGTCGAGACCCTCGACAAGCTGATCGACGACATCCAGGCCGACCGGCCGATCAAGCCGGGTCCGCAGATCGAGCGCCACCACTCGGCGCCCGTGGGCGGCTTCCGCGCGCTGACGACCCCCGAGCTCTATGACGGTTCGATGGTCGGGCAGGGCGCTGGCTTGGCGGCCGCGCGCGAAGCGATCGCCGCTCGCGCGGCCGCCGCCGAGGAGGCTGCGCGAGCCGCCGCCAATCCTGCTCCTGCCGAGGCTCCCGCCGCTCCCGCCGTCAAGGCGCAGGGCGAGGCCGACAAGGAAAAGGTTCCCGATCAGGTCAAGCAGACCGTGCCGGCTTCGGACCCTTCGGTCCGCCCGGATGCGGCCAAGAAAGAGTAGAGGGGCGGACGATGCTTTCGGACAAAGACCGCATCTTCACGAATATCTACGGTCATCATGACTGGGGCCTGCAGGGCGCGCTGAAGCGCGGTTCGTGGGATGGCACCAAGACCATCCTCGAGGCTGGTCGCGACTGGATCGTCGACCAGATGAAGGCCTCGGGCCTGCGCGGCCGTGGCGGGGCCGGTTTCCCGACCGGCCTGAAATGGTCGTTCATGCCCAAGCAGAACGACGGCCGGCCGCATTACCTCGTCATCAACGCCGACGAATCCGAGCCGGGCACCTGCAAGGATCGCGAGATCCTGCGCCATGACCCGCATCACCTCGTCGAAGGCGCGCTGATCGCCGGCTTCGCGATGGGCGCGCATGCCGCCTACATCTACGTGCGCGGCGAATTCATCCGCGAGCGCGAGCATCTGCAGGCCGCCATCGACCAGGCCTATGACGCCCGCCTGATCGGCAAGAACAACGTCCATGGCTGGGACATGGACATCTATGTCGCCCATGGCGCCGGCGCTTATATCTGCGGCGAAGAGACGGCTCTGCTCGAAAGCCTTGAGGGCAAGAAGGGCCAGCCGCGCCTCAAGCCGCCGTTCCCGGCGAATGTTGGCCTCTATGGCTGCCCGACGACGGTCAACAACGTCGAGAGCATCGCGGTTGCGCCCACCATCCTGCGTCGCGGTCCCGCCTGGTTCTCGTCGATCGGCCGCGCCAACAATGTCGGCACCAAGCTGTTCGGCATTTCCGGCCATGTGAACACCCCCTGCATCGTCGAAGAGGCGATGGGCATCCCGTTCAAGGAATTGATCGAGAAGCACGGCGGCGGCATTCGCGGCGGCTGGGACAATCTGAAGGCGATCATCCCCGGCGGCGCTTCCTGCCCGATCATCCCGGCCGACCAGTGCGAAGACCTGATCATGGACTTCGACGGCACCCGCGCCGTGAAGTCGAGCTTCGGCACGGCCGGCGTGCTCGTCATGGATAAGTCGACCGACGTCATCCGCGCCATCGCCCGCATCGCGTACTTCTTCAAGCATGAGAGCTGCGGCCAGTGCACGCCATGCCGCGAAGGTACCGGCTGGATGTGGCGCGTGATCGACCGCATGGCGCGCGGCGAAGCTGAGAAGCGCGAAATCGATATGCTCCTCCAGGTCACGACCCAGGTCGAAGGCCACACGATCTGCGCGCTCGGCGACGCCGCGGCATGGCCCATCCAGGGCCTGATCCGGCATTTCCGGCATGAGATCGAGGAGCGGATCGACCTCTATTCCCGCAACCCCAGGCCGGTCGAACGGCAGATGATGGAAGCGGCGGAGTAAATCATGGCCAAGATCATCGTTGACGGCATCGAAGTCGACGTTCCGCCGGACTACACGCTGCTGCAGGCGGCGGAAGCCGCGGGCGCCGAAGTGCCGCGTTTCTGCTTCCACGAGCGTCTGTCGATCGCCGGCAATTGCCGCATGTGCCTTGTCGAGGTGAAGGGCGGACCGCCGAAGCCGACCGCTTCCTGCGCCATGAACGTGCGCGACCTGCGTCCGGGCCCGAACGGCGAGCCGCCGGTCATGCTCACCAAGTCGCCCATGGTGAAGAAGGCACGCGAAGGCGTGATGGAGTTCCTGCTGATCAACCACCCGCTGGATTGCCCGATCTGCGATCAGGGCGGCGAGTGCGATCTCCAGGACCAGGCCATGGCCTATGGCGTCGACAAGAACCGTTTCGCCGAGAACAAGCGCGCCGTCGAAGACAAGCATATCGGCCCGCTCGTGAAGACGTCGATGAACCGCTGCATCCACTGCACGCGTTGCGTCCGCTTCACCACGGAAGTCGCCGGCATCTCCGAGCTCGGCCTGATCGGCCGTGGCGAGGACGCCGAGATCACGACCTATCTCGAGAAGGCGCTTTCGTCGGAACTGCAGGGCAACGTCATCGACCTTTGCCCGGTCGGCGCGCTGACCTCCAAGCCCTATGCCTTCCAGGCCCGTCCCTGGGAACTGACCAAGACCGAGTCGATCGACGTCATGGACGCGGTCGGTTCGAACATCCGCGTCGATACGCGCGGCCGCGAAGTGATGCGCGTGCTGCCCCGCCTCAACGAGGCGGTGAATGAAGAGTGGATTTCGGACAAGACGCGCTTCATCTGGGACGGCCTGCGCACGCAGCGTCTCGACCGTCCGTATCTGCGCGTCGACGGTCGCCTGAAGCCGGTTTCCTGGGCGGAGGCCTTCGCTGCCATCGCCGACCGCGTCAATGCGACGTCGGGTTCGAAGATCGGCGCGATCGCCGGTGATCTGGCCGCCGTCGAAGAGCTTTATGCTCTGAAGGCGCTGATCGGTTCGCTGGGCTCCTCCAATCTTGACGCCCGCCAGGATGGCGCGAAGCTCGATCCGGCGCTTGGCCGTGCGAGCTACCTGTTCAACCCGACCATTGCCGGCATCGAGCAGGCGGACGCGATCCTTATCGTCGGCGCCAATCCGCGCAAGGAAGCGTCGGTGCTGAACGCCCGCATCCGCAAGCGCTGGCGCGCCGGCAATGTGCGCATCGGCGTCGTCGGCGAGCATGTCGACCTGACCTATCCGCATGACTACCTCGGCGCCGGTCCCGAAACCCTCGGCGAGATCGCTGCCGGCAAGGGCGCGTTCGGCGAGATCCTCGCCAACGCCAAGCGGCCGATCATCATCGTCGGGCAGGGCGCTCTGGCCCGCGACGACGGCAAGGCCGTGCTGGCCGCGGCCGCTGCCATTGCGTCGGCTCCGGGTCGTGACGAAGGCTGGAACGGCCTCGCCGTGCTGCACACCGCCGCTTCGCGCGTTGGCGCCCTCGACGTCGGCTTCGTGCCGGCGGAAGGCGGGCTCGATGTCGCCGGCATGGTTTCCGCCGCAGGGCAGGGCGCGCTCGACGTGCTCTTCCTGCTCGGCGCCGACGAGATCGACACCACGAGCCTCGGCTCGGCCTTCGTCGTCTATATCGGCACCCATGGCGACGCTGGCGCGCACCGCGCCGACGTCATCCTGCCGGGAGCGGCCTATACCGAGAAGTCCGGCACTTTCGTCAACACCGAGGGCCGCGTGCAGATCGCCAACCGGGCCGGCTTCCCGCCCGGCGACGCGCGCGAGGACTGGGCCATTCTTCGCGCCCTGTCCGACGTGCTCGGCCACAGGCTGCCCTTCGACTCGCTCGGCGAACTGCGCAGGGCGCTCTATGCGGCCCATCCGCATCTCGCGGCTGTCGACACGGTCCGCGCCGGCGATTTGGCCGACGTGGCGGCGCTGGCTTCGGCCGGCGGCTCGCTCGGCTGGGCGGCTTTCGCCAATCCGATCCATGATTTCTACCTGACCAACCCGATCGCACGCGCCTCCGCCATCATGGCGGAATGCTCGGCGCTCGCGGCCGGCCAGCTTGCCGCTGCTGCGGAGTGAGGCGGGAATGAACGGCTTCGTCGAAAACTACCTCATCCCGGGCGCGATCATGGTCGGGCAGAGCCTGCTTGTGCTCGTGCTGCTGCTGGTCTTCATCGCTTATGTCCTGCTTGCCGACCGCAAGATCTGGGCGGCGGTGCAGATGCGTCGCGGCCCCAACGTGGTCGGCGCGTTCGGCCTGTTCCAGTCCTTCGCGGATCTGCTGAAGTTCGTCCTGAAGGAACCGGTCATTCCGTCCGGCGCCAACAAGGGCATCTTCCTGCTCGCGCCGCTCGTCACGGTGACGCTGGCGCTTGCGGGCTGGGCGGTGATCCCGTTCAATTTCGGCTGGGTGATCGCCAACCTCAATGTTGGCGTGCTCTACCTGCTGGCGATCTCGTCGCTCGGCGTGTACGGCGTCATCATGGGCGGCTGGGCTTCGAACTCGAAGTACCCGTTCCTGTCGTCGCTGCGCGCCGCCGCCCAGATGGTCTCCTATGAAGTCTCGATCGGCTTCGTGATCGTCACCGTGCTGCTCTGCGTCGGTTCGCTGAACCTCACCGACATCGTCATGTCGCAGCAGACGGGTCTCGGGACCAAGCTCGGCCTGCCGGGAAGCTTCCTTGACTGGTACTGGCTCGCGCTGCTGCCGATGTTCGTGATCTTCTTCATCTCGGCGCTGGCGGAAACCAACCGTCCTCCCTTCGATCTCGTCGAAGCGGAATCCGAGCTCGTCGCCGGATTCATGTCGGAATATGGCTCGACCCCGTACATGATGTTCATGCTCGGCGAGTACGCATCGATCTGCCTGATGTCCGCCATGACGACCATCCTGTTCCTGGGAGGCTGGCTGCCGCCGGTGAACGTCGCGCCCTTCACCTGGGTGCCGGGCATCGTCTGGTTCGTGCTGAAGGGCTCCCTGGTCTTCTTCATGTTCTCGATGGTGAAGGCCTTCGTGCCGCGCTACCGCTACGACCAACTGATGCGTCTGGGCTGGAAGGTATTCCTGCCGATCTCGCTGGGCATGGTCGTTGTGGTCGCCGTTGTTCTGCAGACCATGGGATGGGCACCGTGATGCGCCTCGACCAGACCGCCAAGTCGATCTTCCTCACGGAATTCGTGTCCGCCTTCTTCCTGGCGATGCGCTATTTCTTTGCGCCGAAGAAGACCGTGAACTATCCGTTCGAGAAGGGGGCGCTGAGCCCGCGCTTCCGCGGCGAGCACGCGCTGCGCCGCTATCCGAACGGTGAAGAGCGCTGCATCGCCTGCAAGCTGTGCGAGGCCATCTGCCCCGCCCAGGCGATCACGATCGAGGCCGGCCCGCGCCGCAATGACGGCACGCGCCGGACCACGCGTTACGACATCGACATGGTGAAGTGCATCTATTGCGGCTTCTGCCAGGAAGCATGCCCTGTCGACGCCATCGTCGAGGGACCGAATTTCGAGTTCGCGACGGAAACGCGCGAGGAGCTCTACTACGACAAGGAAAAGCTTCTCGCGAATGGCGACCGGTGGGAGCGCGAGATCGCGCAGAATATCAGCATGGACGCACCCTACCGCTAGGCGGGGTGTGGTTCCGACGCAATTTTGGAGGGATGCCGCGGCTTGCCGCGCTGTCCGAGGGCACGGATCATGATCCTGCATACCATTTTCTTTTATCTGTTTTCGGGCATCACCATCGCCTCGGCGCTGATGGTGATCTCGTCGCGTAATCCCGTGCACTCCGTGCTCTTCCTGATCCTCGCCTTCTTCAACGCGGCCGGCCTCTTCGTGATGCTGGGTGCGGAGTTCCTGGCGATGATGCTGGTAGTCGTCTATGTCGGCGCCGTCGCGGTGCTGTTCCTGTTCGTCGTTATGATGCTCGACGTGGATTTAACGGAACTGCGCCAGGGCTTCCTTCAGTATCTGCCGGTCGGCGGACTGATCGGGGTCGTGTTGCTGGCCGAGCTGTTGATCGTGCTGAGCGGCTGGGCCTTCGCGCCCGATGTCGTCGGCAATCCGGTCCAGCCCATTCCCGACATGGCGCAGATTTCCAATACGGAAGCGATCGGGCGGCTGCTCTATACCCACTACATCTTCTTCTTCCAGATCGCCGGCTTCGTGCTGCTGGTGGCCATGATCGGCGCCATCGTGCTGACGCTGCGCCACAAGCCGCGGGTCAAGCGGCAGAACATCGCCGACCAGGTCGCGCGGACGCAGAAAGTCGAACTGCACTCCGTCGAGCCCGGCAAGGGCATCTGAGCGAGAGACGAGGAACACCCCATGGCAATTGGTCTCTCCCATTATCTGTCGGTCGCGGCGATCCTGTTTACGATCGGCGTCTTCGGCATCTTCCTGAACCGGAAGAACGTGATCGTCATCCTGATGTCGGTCGAGCTCATCCTGCTCGCCGTCAATCTCAACTTCGTCGCGTTCTCGTCCTTCCTGGGCGATCTCGTCGGGCAGGTCTTCGCGCTCCTGGTCTTGACCGTCGCGGCCGCTGAATCGGCCATCGGCCTTGCCATCCTCGTCGTCTACTTCCGCAACCGTGGCTCGATCGCGGTGGAAGACATCAACATGATGAAGGGCTGAGGCCTGCCATGTATTCAGCCATCGTCTTCCTCCCGCTCCTGGGCTTCTTTCTGGCGGGCATCATCGCGCTCCGTGGCAGCTATAGCGCTGCCATGGTCGGCGCGCCCGCCGACGGGGTCGACACGCATCATGATCATGCGGCGCATGGGCACGATCATGACCATCACGGCCATGGCGACCATGGTCATGACGATCATGGCCATGATCACCATCACGCCGCCGCTCCGGGTTCGCGCCCGGCGGAACTGATCACCACCGGCCTGCTGCTGGTCTCGGCGGTGCTGTCCTGGATCGCCTTCCTGACGATCGGTTCGCCGGAAGGCGAGGCGGTTCGGATCAAGGTGCTGCCCTGGGTGACCTCCGGCACGCTCTCCTTCGATTGGGCGCTGCGCGTCGACACGCTGACCGCGATGATGCTCGTCGTCGTCACCTCGGTCTCGTCGCTCGTGCACCTCTACTCGATCGGCTACATGAGCCATGACGAGCACCGGCCGCGCTTCTTCGCCTATCTGTCGCTCTTTACCTTCGCCATGCTGATGCTGGTGACGTCGGACAACCTGTTCCAGATGTTCTTCGGCTGGGAAGGCGTCGGTCTCGCCTCCTATCTGCTGATCGGCTTCTGGTTCAAGCGTCCGGCAGCCAATGCCGCCGCGATGAAGGCGTTCGTCGTCAACCGCGTCGGCGATTTCGGCTTCGCGCTCGGCATCTTCGCCATCTTCGTGATGTTCGGCTCGGTCGAGTTCGACACCATCTTCGCCAACACCGGCAGCGTCGCCGGCCAGACGATCCATTTCCTGTCCTGGGACTTCGATGCGCTGACGGCGATCTGCATCCTTCTGTTCATCGGTGCGATGGGCAAGTCGGCGCAGTTCCTGCTGCACACCTGGCTGCCGGACGCGATGGAAGGCCCGACGCCGGTCTCGGCGCTGATTCACGCCGCCACCATGGTGACCGCGGGCGTGTTCATGGTCGCCCGCATGTCGCCGCTGTTCGACCTGGCGCCCACGGCACTGACGGTCGTGACCTTCTTCGGCGCGACGACGGCGTTCTTCGCCGCCACCGTTGGCCTGGTCCAGAACGACATCAAGCGCGTCATCGCCTACTCGACCTGTTCGCAGCTCGGTTACATGTTCGTGGCGCTCGGCGTCGGCGCCTATGGCGCGGGCGTGTTTCATCTGTTCACGCATGCCTTCTTCAAGGCGCTGCTGTTCCTCGGCGCGGGTTCGGTGATCCATGCCGTCTCGGGCCAGCAGGACATGCGCCACATGGGCGGCCTGCGGAAGAAGATCCCGCTGACCTACTGGACGATGATCATCGGCACGCTGGCGCTGACCGGCTTCCCGCTGACCGCCGGCTACTACTCGAAGGACGCGATCATCGAGAGCGCCTTCGTCGGTCACAACGCCTTCTCCGGCTATGCCTTCGTCCTGACGGTCGCCGCCGCGCTGATGACCTCGTTCTACTCCTGGCGCCTGATCTTCATGACCTTCCATGGCAAGCCCCGCGCTTCGGCCGAGGTCATGAGCCATGTGCACGAGTCGCCGCCGGTCATGACCGTGCCGCTGCTGGTGCTGTCGGTCGGCGCGCTGTTCGCTGGCATGGTCTTCGCCAACCAGTTCATCGGCGAGGGATATGCCGAGTTCTGGAAGGGTTCCCTGTTCACCAATCCGGACAATCACATCCTGCACGAGATGCACAGTGTACCGTCGCTCGTGAAGTACTCGCCGTTCGTCGCCATGGTGCTCGGCCTCGCGATCGCCTACTGGTTCTACATCCGCTCGCCCGAGACGCCGAAGCGCCTCGCGGCGGAGCAGCCGGTGCTCTACCGGTTCCTGCTGAACAAGTGGTACTTCGACGAGATCTACGACTTCCTGTTCGTTCGACCGGTGAGGGCGCTTGGCCGCTTCCTGTGGAAGAAGGGCGACGGGATGGTGATCGACGGCCTGGGTCCGGATGGCATCTCGGCGCGCGTCGTCGACGTCACCAACCGGGTGATCCGGCTGCAGTCCGGCTACGTGTACCATTATGCCTTTGCCATGCTGATCGGCGTCGCTGCGCTGGTCACGTGGATGATGTTTGCGGGTTGAGGGGTTTTAGATGACTGACTGGCCGATCCTCTCGACCGTTACCTTCCTGCCAACGGTCGGCGCACTCCTGCTTCTGCTGATCCGCGGCGACGACGCCGCGGCGCGGCGCAACGTCTACTGGATCTCGCTCTGGACCACGATCGTCACCTTCCTGGTGTCGATCCTGATCTGGGTCGACTTCGACAATTCCAGCGCCGGCTTCCAGTTCGTCGAGCGCAGCGAATGGCTGGGCGGCAAGATCTCCTATTCGATGGGCGTCGACGGCATCTCCATGCTGTTCGTCATCCTGACGACCTTCCTGATGCCGGCCTGCATCGTGGCGTCCAAGTACTCCGTGAAGTTCCGCTTCAAGGAGTACATGATCGCCTTCCTCGTGCTCGAAACGCTGATGATCGGCGTGTTCTGCGCGATGGACCTGTTCCTGTTCTACGTCTTCTTCGAAGCCGGCCTGATCCCGATGTTCCTGATCATCGGCGTCTGGGGTGGACAGCGGCGCGTCTATGCGGCGTTCAAGTTCTTCCTCTACACGCTGCTCGGCTCGGTGCTGATGCTGCTCGCCATCATGGCGATGTACTGGCAGGCCGGCACGACGGACATCCCGACGCTGCTCGACCACCAGTTCCCGGCCTCGATGCAGACCTGGCTGTGGCTCGCCTTCTTCGCCTCCTTCGCGGTGAAGATGCCGATGTGGCCGGTGCACACCTGGTTGCCGGACGCGCACGTCGAGGCGCCGACGGCAGGCTCGGTCATCCTGGCCGGCGTGCTGCTGAAGATGGGCGGTTACGGCTTCCTGCGCTTCTCGCTGCCGATGTTCCCGATCGCCTCGGCCGATTTCGCGCCGATGATCTACACGCTCTCCGTCATCGCCATCATCTACACCTCGCTGGTGGCGCTTGTTCAGACGGACATGAAGAAGCTGATCGCCTACTCGTCGGTCGCCCACATGGGCTACGTCACGATGGGTATCTTCACGATGAACGCCCAGGGCGTCGAAGGCGCGATCTTCCAGATGCTGTCGCACGGCATCGTGTCGGGTGCGCTCTTCCTCTGCGTCGGCGTCATCTACGACCGGATGCACACCCGCGAGATCGCGGCCTATGGTGGCCTCGTCAACCGGATGCCCTTCTACGCGACGGCCTTCCTCGTCTTCACCATGGCGAATGTCGGCCTGCCGGGCACCAGCGGTTTTGTCGGCGAGTTCATGGTCCTGATCGGCGTCTTCCGCGCCAACACCTGGGTCGCGGCCTTCGCCACATCCGGCGTCATCCTGTCGGCCAGCTACGGCCTGTGGCTCTACCGCAAGGTGATCATGGGCGCGCTGGACAAGGCGAACCTCAAGTCGATGTTCGACCTGTCGCGTCGCGAGATCGCCATTCTCGTTCCGCTGGTCGTGCTGACGATCTTCTTCGGCGTCTATCCGACGCCCGTCTTCAACGTGACGGGGCAGGCGGTCGACAAGCTGATCACCAACTATCAGGCCGCGCTCTCCGCTGCCGGCAAGCTCGCGCTGGCAGCGCAGTGAGGAACACGGACAGATCATGATGGACCTCGCTACGTTCCCCTCGCTCATGCCGTTCCTGCCGGAGCTGACGCTCGCGGTCGGTGCGCTCGTGCTTCTGATGATCGGCGCCTTCGGCGGCGAACGGACGACCTCGCTCGTCACCACGCTGGCGGTGCTTCTGGTTCTGGTCGCCGGACTGGTCCTGGTCTTCAAGGCCGAGGACGGCGTCACCTTCAACGGCGCCTTCGTGCTCGATCCCTTCGCCCGCTTCATGAAGCTGCTTGCGCTCGCCGGTTCCGGCTTCGCCATCATCATGTCGACGAACTATACCAAGCGGGAGAAGATCGCCCGCTTCGAGTATCCGGTGCTGATCCTGCTCGCGACCCTCGGCATGATGCTGATGATTTCGGCCAACGACCTGATCGCGCTCTATCTTGGCCTCGAGCTGCAGTCGCTCGCGCTCTACGTCGTCGCCGCCAGCAACCGGGACTCGGTCCGGTCGACGGAAGCCGGCCTCAAATACTTCGTGCTCGGCGCGCTGTCGTCCGGCATGCTGCTCTACGGCATTTCGCTGATCTACGGCTTCACCGGCCACACCCAGTTCCAGGGCGTCGCCACCGCGCTGAGCGCCGGCCCGGTCTCGGTCGGCGTGGTGTTCGGCCTGGTGTTCGTCATCGCCGGCCTTGCCTTCAAGGTCTCGGCAGTGCCGTTCCACATGTGGACTCCGGACGTCTATGAGGGGGCCCCGACCTCGGTCACGGCATTCTTCGCCGCCGCGCCGAAGGCAGCCGCCATGGCCCTGTTCGTCCGCGTTCTGGTCGGCGCCCTCGGCCCGGCCACCGCCGACTGGCAGCAGGTCATCACCTTCATCGCCATCGCCTCGATGATCCTCGGCGCCTTTGCCGCGATCGGCCAGCGCAACATCAAGCGCCTGATGGCCTATTCGTCGATCGGCCATATGGGCTTCGCGCTTGTCGGCCTCGCGGCCGGCACCGAGGCAGGCGTGCAGGGCGTGCTGATCTACATGGCGATCTATGTCGCCATGACGCTCGGCGCCTTCGCGGTGATCCTGTTCATGCGGCGCCAGGGCACGATGGTCGAGGACACCAGCGATCTCGCCGGCCTGTCGCGCACCCATCCCGTGGTCGCCTTCATCTTCGCGATGATCCTGTTCTCGCTCGCGGGCATTCCGCCGCTGGCCGGCTTCTTCGCCAAGTTCTACGTCTTCCTCGCAGCCATCGAGGCGAACCTCTATGTGCTGTCGGTGATCGGCGTTCTGTCGAGCGTGGTCGGCGCGTTCTACTATCTCCGTCTCGTCAAGATCATGTATTTCGACGAGCCGGCCGGCGCCTTCGAGCCGATGTCCGGCGAACTGCGCGTCGTTCTCGGTCTGTCGGGGCTGTTCGTCATTCTCTTCGTCTTCATCGCCGGCCCGCTGGGCACGGCGGCGAGCGTCGCAGCCAAGACCTTCTTCTGATTTGATGGAGTTCAAGCTCGGCCGGGCCTCCGCAGAAAGCGCCTACCGTCTCAAGTTCTTCGAGACGACGGGTTCGACAAATGCCGAGGGCCTGGCGGCCGCGCGCGCCGGGGATCCCGGCCGTTGCTGGTTCGTGACGGCGCAGCAGACCTCGGGCAGGGGGCGCCGGGGGCGGCCATGGGCCATGCCGGCGGGCAATCTCGCCGCCAGCCTCCTGGTCATCGTCCCCAATCAGCCCGCAACCGCTGCGACGCTCGGTTTCGTGGCGGGACTGGCGCTCGACGAGGCGCTGCGTTCGGTGGCTCCCGGCCTTGCATTCCGGATCGGGTTGGACGGGATTGAGGGAGATGGCCCGGCCGGGAGGCGGGATCGCCTCCGGCTCAAATGGCCGAACGATGTCCTGCTCGACGGTGGCAAGCTGGCCGGCATCCTACTGGAGGCCGAGCCGCTCCCGGATGGCCGCCTCGCGGTTGTGATCGGAATCGGTGTAAATGTCGTCGCAGCCCCCGAGGGCTTGCCGTATCCTGCGACGGCACTTGTCGAACTGGGTGTCGGGATCGATGCGTTTCGCTTGTTCGAAGCGCTTTCCGACGCTTGGGCGAGTGTTGCACGCGTCTGGAATGAAGGGCGCGGTTTCAAGGCGGTTAGACGGCTTTGGCTCGATCGTGCGGCCGGGCTCGGCGAGACGGTCGCCGTGCGGGTGGGCGAACAGGTATTCTCTGGAGTTTTCGAGACGATCGATGAGGAAGGCCGCCTCGTCATTCGTTCTCCCGAGGGTTTGGTTAGGACGATCGCCGCCGGCGAAGTCCATTTCGGTACAGTGGCGACGTCGAGGCAATGAGCGCAAAAACAGCAGCTACGGACGACTTCGTCTTTCTTCCCCTGGGTGGCGTCGGCGAGATCGGTATGAATCTCGCCCTCTACGGCTACGGCCCTTCCAATCGGCGGCGCTGGATCGGCATCGATTTCGGTATCAGCTTCGGCGGCCCGGACCTGCCGGGCGTCGATATCGTGCTGCCCGATATCCGCTACATGGTAGAAGAGCGCGATTTCATCGACGCGATCATCATCACCCATGCGCATGAGGACCATTTCGGCGCGCTGCTGGATCTGTGGCCGCGCCTGCGCGTGCCTGTCTATGCCAGCCCCTTCACCGCCGGATTGCTCAACGCCAAGCGGGCTGCCCAGCCGGGCGCTCCCGAAATCCCGATCACCATCGTCCACCCCGGCGACCGCGTGACGATCGGCGCGTTCGAGGTCGAATTCATCGCGGTGGCGCATTCGATCCTGGAGCCCATGTCGCTGGCGATCCGCACGCCGCTTGGCACGGTGGTCCACACCGGCGACTGGAAGCTCGATCCGGACCCGGTCATCGGTCCGTTGACCGACGCCGCGCGGTTCGCGGCGATTGGCGACGAAGGTGTGCTGGCGCTCGTCTGCGATTCGACCAATGCGATGCGGGAGGGCCGCAGCCCGAGCGAGACCGAAGTCGGGCTGTCGTTGACCGAGATCGTCAAGGAAGCGACGGGCCGCGTCGCGTTCACCACCTTCGCGTCGAATGTGGGCCGCATCAAGTCTATCGCGCTGGCCGCGCAGGCGGCGGACCGACAGGTGGTCGTCGTCGGCCGCGCGTTGCGTCGCGCCATCGAGGTGGCAACCGAGCTCGGCTATATGGAGGGCTTGCCGCCCTTCCTCGACGAGGAATCCTATGGCTACCTGCCGCGCTCCAAGGTCGTTGCGATCCTGACCGGCAGCCAGGGCGAGCCGCGCGCGGCCCTGGCCCGCATCGCCGAGGACGAACACAAGTTCGTCGGTCTTTCGCCGGGCGACACGGTCGTCTTTTCGGCGCGTCCGATCCCCGGCAACGAGAAGGCGATCGGCAACATCATCAATGCGCTCTGCGACCAGGGCATCGTGGTGATCACCGATCGTGACCGCCTCGTGCATGTATCCGGCCATCCGCGCCGCGATGAGCTGGCCGAGATGTATGGCTGGGTTCGTCCCGAGATCGCCATTCCGGTGCATGGCGAGGCCATGCATCTCTGGGCGCACGCGGCCTTTGCCCGCGACATGGGCGTCAAGCAGGTGGTGCTCACCGAGAACGGCAATATCGTTCGCCTGGCGCCGGGTCCCGCTGAAGAGATCGACGATGTGCCGGTCGGCCGCCTCTACAAGGACGGCATGATCATCTCGGACGAGGACGGCGTCGGCGTCCCGGAGCGGCGCAAGCTCGGCTTCGCCGGCCATGTCGCCATCTCGGTGGTGCTCGATTCCAAGGGCGGCGTCGCCGTCGATCCGGAAATCGCGCTGACCGGACTGCCCATCCAGGGCGTCTCCGGCCACCCGTTCGAGGAGACCGTCATGACGGCGGTGCTCGGCACGATCGAGAGCATCCCGCGCGCGCGCCGCCGCGACGCCGAACTGGTCCGCGAGGCGATTCGCCGCTCGGTGCGGGCCTCGATCCGGCAGGCTTGGGGCAAAAAGCCACTTTGCACTGTGTTCGTCGCGATCGTATGACGCCTGTGCGGACGCAACGTCCGCGAAGGAGCAGGGCATGATCGGCCGACTGAACCATGTCGCGATCGCGGTGTCGGACCTCGACGCCGCGGTGCGGACCTATCGGGACACGCTGGGCGCGCGCGTCTCCGCGCCGCTGCGCCTGCCCGAGCATGGCGTCGTGACGATCTTCGTCGAACTGCCGAACACCAAGATCGAACTGCTGGCGCCGCTGGGTGAGGATTCGCCGATCGCGAAATTCCTGGCCCGCAATCCGGATGGCGGCATTCATCACCTCTGCTATGAGGTGGACGACATCCTGGCCGCGCGTGACCGGTTGAAGGCGGATGGCGCCCGGGTCCTGGGAAATGGCGAGCCGAGGATCGGCGCGCATGGCAAGCCGGTGTTGTTCCTGCATCCCAAGGACCTTTGCGGAACGCTGGTCGAACTCGAGGAGGCCTGAACAGCATGCCGATCTACAGCATTTTCGCCGTCTATTTCATTGTCTGGTGGCTGGTGATTTTCATGGTGCTCCCGTTTGGCGTTCGCACCCATGACGAGCAGGGCGATGTTCTGCTGGGCACTACCGAGAGCGCGCCGGCGAATCTGCATCTGGTTCGCAAGATGATCATCACCTCGGTCATCAGCGCGATCATCGTCTACGGCATCTGGTACGGCTATGTGAAGATGGGCTGGACAGCGGAAGTTCTCAGTCACTTCTCGTTCTGAGCCGAAAAAAGAACAGCGCCGCGTGCGAGCAATAAAAAAGGCAAGATCCGCGAGGATCTTGCCTTGAATAGTTCGCGTTCAACCCCTCAGCCGAGCTTTTCGCTCGATTGGCTTTGATCGAGCTCGTTATGGCGAGCTCGGCGGCAGCTGCTTTTCAGCGCGCCAGAGGGGGCTTCCTCCCAAGACTTAGACCGCGTGCCGTTGTTTGGAGCCACGCTTTATTGCGTGTTCCTTTGTTATGACCCGACGTTATCCAATGCCCACGCGCTTGTCATCTAATTGTGCAAGGGCAGCCCATATTTTTTGCGTCAGTATGACTGACCTTAGTGGCAGCGAGGTGCGAAGGGGGGATTCGCGCGTCGGATTTTGCTTTGGACGTGTTCAGGCACCTCTGCACAAGGCTTGGGCATGCCGCGACAAAGGCGCTGATTTCCAGGACTTGTGTTTTCGTCCGCGTATGGCTTGATGTGCGCCCATTCGACTCGCTGGAGCCCTTTTCTGATGCGCCTTTCCCGCTCATTCCTGCCGACTCTCCGCGAGACGCCGAAGGAAGCCGAGATCGTTTCTCACCGTCTGATGCTTCGCGCCGGTCTGATTCGCCAGCAGAGCGCGGGCATCTATTCCTGGCTGCCGCTCGGCCAGAAGGTCTTGAGCAACATCCAGCGCATCGTCCGCGAAGAACAGAACCGCGCCGGCGCCGTCGAGATCCTGATGCCGACCTTGCAATCGGCCGATCTTTGGCGCGAGAGCGGACGCTACGACGATTACGGCAAGGAGATGCTGCGCATCCAGGACCGGCAGGAGCGCGAGATGCTCTACGGCCCGACGAATGAGGAAATGGTCACCGACATTTTCCGCAGCTACGTGCGCTCCTACAAGGAGCTGCCGATGAACCTCTACCATATCCAGTGGAAGTTCCGGGACGAACTGCGTCCGCGTTTCGGCGTCATGCGCGGCCGCGAATTCCTGATGAAGGACGCCTATTCCTTCGACGTCGACGAGGCCGCGGCGCGCCGCGCCTATAACCGCATGTTCGTCGCCTATCTGCGCACCTTCGATCGGCTTGGCGTCAAGGCGATCCCGATGCGCGCCGATTCGGGCCCGATCGGCGGCGACGCCACGCACGAGTTCATCGTTCTGGCTTCGACCGGCGAGAGCGCGGTGTTCCTCGACAGGGCGGCGCTCGAGACGCCGGTTCCCGGCGACGACATCGATTTCTACGGCGATCTCACGCCGATCGTTTCGGCCTGGACCGAGAAGTACGCTGCCACCGAAGAGATGCACGACAAGGCGGTTTTCGAGGCCCTGCCGGAAGAGAACCGCATCGAGGCGCGCGGCATCGAGGTCGGCCAGGTCTTCTATTTCGGCACCAAATACTCGGAACCGATGGGCGCCACGGTCACCGGACCGGACGGTGTCGATCGTCCCGTGCATATGGGTTCCTACGGGATCGGCGTGTCGCGGCTGGTGGCGGCCATCATCGAGGCGAGCCATGACGAGGCGGGCATCATCTGGCCGGAGAGCATCGCGCCCTACAAGGTCGCCCTGATCAATCTGAAGGTCGGCGATGCCGCGACGGATCTGGCCTGCGACGGGCTCTATGAGCGCCTTACGAATGCCGGAATCGAAGTCCTTTACGATGATGTAGAGGGCCGCGCCGGGGCTAAGTTTGCGACCATGGACCTGATCGGCCTTCCGTGGCAGCTGATCGTCGGTCCGAAGGGACTTGAGCGTGGCGAAGTCGAGATCAAGCGACGGGCGACGGGCGAACGCGAATCCGTTAGCCTGGATGCGGCAGTGGCCAAACTTCTGGGCAGCTCTTAACGCGCGGCGCGCCGCGATCGGGACAGGAATGGCTGAGCCGACCGGCACGAAACCGTTTTCCGCTTTCGAATGGATGCTGGCGTTGCGCTACCTGCGCGCGCGCCGGCGTGAGACCTTCATCTCGATCATCGCGGGCTTTTCCTTCATCGGCATCATGCTCGGCGTCGCGACGCTGATTATCGTGATGTCGGTGATGAATGGCTTTCGCGGCGAGCTGATCGACAAGATCCTCGGCATCAACGGCCACATCGTCGTGCAGCCGCTGGAGACGCCGTTCACGGATTTCGCCGATGTCGCCAGCCGGATCACCATGGTCAAGGGCGTGACGGCGGCTATTCCGCTCGTCGAGGGGCAGGTGCTGGCGTCGGGTGCCAACAACTCGACCGGTGCGCTCGTTCGCGGCGTGCGGTCCGAGGACCTGCCGAACCTGCCGAGCATCTCGAAGAACGTGAAGCTCGGCACGCTCGACAATTTCGACGAAGCCGAGGGCGTGGCCATCGGCACGCGGCTCGCGACCAATATGGGCCTCACCATCGGCGACAAGCTCACGCTGGTCTCGCCGCGCGGCAACGTCACGCCGATGGGAATGACGCCGCGCATCAAGGCCTATCCCGTCGTGGCGATCTTCGAGATCGGCATGTCGGAATATGATTCGTCCTTCGTCTTCATGCCCTTCGCCGAGGCGCAGGCCTTTTTCAATCTGGACGACAAGGCGTCCGCGATCGAGATCTACCTCTCCGACGCCGAACAGACCGGGGCATTGCGCGAGCCGATCGAGACTGCCGCCGGCCGGCCCGTGCTGTTGACCGACTGGCGCCAGCGCAACATGACCTTCTTCTCGGCGCTCGAGGTCGAGCGCAACATGATGTTCATGATCCTGACGCTGATCGTGCTGGTCGCGGCGCTGAACATCATCTCCGGCCTCACCATGCTGGTGAAGGACAAGAGCCACGACATCGCCATCCTCCGCACCATGGGGGCGACGCGCGGCTCGATCCTGCGGGTGTTCTTCATCACGGGCGCCGCCATCGGCACCGTCGGCACCGCCTTCGGCGTGCTGCTCGGCACCGTGGTGTGCCTGAATATCGAATCGATCCGCCAGTTCGTGTCCTGGTTGACCCGCACCGAGGTATTCTCGCCCGAGCTCTATTTCCTGTCGAAGCTGCCGGCGGACATGAACCCCGGCGAAACGCTCTCGATCGTCATCATGGCGCTCGTGCTCAGCTATCTCGCCACGCTGTATCCGGCGTGGCGCGCGGCGCGGCTCGATCCGGTCGAGGCCCTGCGATACGAATGAGCAACGTCTTGACCGAAGAACGGCAGAAGCCGAAACCCGCCGCGGAACAGGCGCCCGCACTCCGCCTTCTGGGCGTCGAGCGCCACTATAAGGAAGGTACCGGCAAGCTCTCGATCCTCACCGGCGCCAGCCTGGCGATCTATCCGGGGGAGATCGTCGCGCTCGTCGCGCCCTCCGGCGCCGGCAAGTCGACGGTGTTGCACATGGCCGGCCTGCTGGAGCGTCCGGATGGTGGCGACGTCGAGATCGGTGGCCGCCTCGCCGGTTCGCTCGGCGACGGCGACCGCACGGCGATCCGCCGGCTCGAGATCGGCTTCGTCTACCAGTTCCACCATCTGCTGCCGGAATTCACGGCGCTCGAGAACGTGATGATGCCGCAGCTGATCCGCGGTCTCAACCGCAGGGAGGCGGCCCGCCGCGCCGCCGAACTGCTGGCCTACATGAAGCTGGAGGCGCGCGTGACGCACCGTCCGTCCGAGCTTTCGGGTGGCGAGCAGCAGCGCGTGGCGATCGCCCGCGCCGTGGCCAACGCGCCGCGCCTGCTTCTGGCCGACGAACCCACCGGCAATCTCGACCCGAAGACGTCGCACTATGTGTTCGACGCGCTGGAGGCCCTGGTGCGCGCCTCCGGCCTGGCCGCGCTCTTCGTCACCCACAACATGGAACTGGCGGAGCGGATGGATCGCCGCATCACCCTTCAGGCGGGCAAGATCGTCGAATTTTGAGGCGCATGACGTTTGTGCGCGGTCGGTGCGTTTCCTAGGACTTCCATCCTGGGGGCTGCGGGAAATGAGATCCCTGTTTCTCGAACGCCCCGCATACGCTTGCTACTTTGCTCATCCCATTCGTCGGCTGCGGTCCTGCTGCGCCGAAAACATGAGCAAGGAACCACGATGCGTCGCCTTCCGGTTGTAACGGCTGCGGTCCTCTTGGCGCTTGGCGGGCTTCCGGCATTCGCCGACGCGCCGAGCACGATCCTCAACGCGTCCTACGACGTCTCGCGCGAGCTGTTCGTCGCGGTCGATCAGGCCTATGCCGCGAAATATCTGAAGGACACCGGCAAGACGCTGGAGATCAAGCAATCGCATGCCGGTTCGTCCAAGCAGGCGCGCTCGATCCTCGAAGGCCTTGACGCCGATGTCGTGACCTTCAATCAGGCGACCGACGTGCAGGTCTTGGCCGACAAGGGCTTTGTCGCCAGCGACTGGACCTCGAAGTTCCCGCATGGCGCGTCGCCCTATTACTCGCTGCCCGTCTTCCTGGTCCGCGCCGGCAATCCCAAGGGCATCAAGGACTGGAACGATCTGGTTCGTGACGACGTCAAGCTCGTCTTCCCGAACCCGAAAACCTCCGGCAATGCCCGCTACACCTACCTGGCCGCGACCGCCTACGCCAAGGAAGCCTTCGGCAATGACGAGGCCAAGGTGAACGACTTCGTCAAGAAGTTCCTCGCCAATGTCGTCGTGTTCGACACCGGGGGGCGCGCTGCCACCACGACCTTCGTCGAGCGCGAGATCGGCGACGTGCTGATCACCTTCGAGACGGAGACGACGGGTATCCGCAAGGAGTTCGGCACCGACAAGTTCGACGCTGTCGTTCCGTCCGTCAGCCTGCTGGCCGATTTCCCCGTCGCGATCGTCGACAAGGTGGCGGAGAAGCGCGGCTCGACCGAGATCGCCAAGGACTATCTGAACTTCCTCTATTCGCCGGAGGGCCAGACGATCCTGGCCGAGCATGGCAATCGCGTTCGCGATGAGGCTGTATCCGCCAGGTTCGCGGACTCCTTCAAGCCCGTGCGTCTCGTCACCGTGGAGGCGGTCTTCGGCGGCTGGCCGGCTGCCAACAAGACCTATTTCGGCTCCGACGGGCTTCTCGATCAGCAGCTCGCAGGCCAGTGAGTTCCGTTGATATGGGGATGGGCGGAGCCGGCGCGTTGCCGCGCCGCCGCCTATCGACGGCTGGTGGCAAGGGGCAGGGCCGGGTCGTACCCGGCTTTCGCCTTTCGCTGGGTATCACGCTCTTCTATGCGGCGATCATCATCTGCCTGCCGCTTGCGACGCTGATTCTCGTCGGCGCGCGCCTCGGGCCTGCCGATTATTGGGCTGTCGTCAGCTCGCCCCGCGCGCTGGCGAGCTACCGCGTCACGCTGGGCGCCGCGGCGCTCGCCACGATGTTCAACACCGTCTATGGCTTCGCGCTCGCCTGGGTGCTGGTCCGCTATGAATTTCCGGGGCGCCGGGTGCTCGACGCGATCGTCGATCTGCCCTTCGCCCTGCCGACGGCGGTGGCCGGCGTCGCGCTGACGGCGATCTTCGCCAAGAACGGATGGTTCGGCGAACCGCTGGGAGCCCTCGGCATCAAGGTTGCCTACACGCCGATCGGCATCGCCCTCGCCATGGCTTTCACCAGCTTGCCCTTCATCGTGCGCACCTTGCAGCCGGTGATGGAAGAGCTCGACGGCGAGATCGAGGAAGCGGCCCGCACGCTGGGCGCCGGCACGGTCACGATCTTCTTCCGCGTCGTGCTGCCAATCCTTGTGCCGGCGTTGCTCGCAGGCGTCTCGCTTGCCTTCGCGCGCTGCCTCGGCGAATTCGGCGCCGTGATCTTCATCGCCGGCAACCAACCCTACAGCACCGAGATCACCGCCTTGCTCGCCTTCATCCGGATCGAGGAATACGACTATCCCGCCGCCGCCGCGATTGCGACCGTGATGCTCGGTACCGCCTTCGTGCTTCTGGTCGTCACCAACGCTGTGCAGGCTCTTGCACGCCGCCACGAGTTGGCGCCATGAGCCAGGCCTCCCCGCCGCTCGCCGGTGCCGCAGGACGTGGATGGTCGCGTCCTGTCGTGATCGGCATCGTGCTGCTGGTCACGGCGCTCGTCATCGGCGCGCCGGTGGCCGCGGTTTTCGTCCAGGCGCTGTCACAGGGCGTCGGCTATGCGCTGGATTCGCTGGCGCAGCCGGATACGCGGGCCGCGATCTGGCTCAGCATCACCGTTGCCATCGTCGTGGTGCCGATCAACACGGTATTCGGTATCGCCGCCGCCTGGGCGATCGCCAAGTTCCGCTTTCCAGGCCGAAAGCTGCTGCTGGCGATCGTCGAACTGCCGTTCTCGGTCTCGCCGATCGTCGCGGGCATTTCCTATCTGTTCGTCTATGGCGGGCAGGGGCTGTTCGGCCCGTTCCTCGAAGCGCACGATCTGAAAATCATGTTCGCGCTGCCGGGCATCATCCTGGCGACGACCTTCGTCACCGCGCCCTTCGTGGCGCGGGAACTGATCCCGCTGATGCAGCTTCAGGGAAATGGCGACGAGGAAGTCGCCGCGACGCTGGGCGCGCATGGCTGGCAGACCTTCTTCCGCGTGACGCTGCCCAACATCCGCTGGGGCCTGCTCTATGGCGTCGTGCTCTGCAATGCGCGCGTTCTGGGCGAGTTCGGCGCCGTTTCGATCGTCTCGGGCAACATCCGCGGCGAGACCAACACGCTGCCGCTGCATGTCGAGCTGCTCTATCACGACTACAACGCGGCCGGCGCCTTTGCAGCGGCCTTGGTGTTGACGCTGGTCGCGCTCCTGACCCTGTTCGTCAAGACGATACTGGAGCGGGTCACCGGCAGCGCCGGGGCGCTGCACGGATCCTGACCTCTCAGCAGGCGCTGAGACGCGCCAGTTCGTGCCGCCGCTTCACCAGCACATGGCGTGAGGTCGGCAGCGCGATGGTGCCGGCGCATTCCAGCTGGGTCATGGTGCGCGAGACGGTCTCGATCGTCAGGCCGAGATAATCGGCGATGTCCTGTCGGGACATGGGCAGGTCGATTTCCACGTGGCTGCCCTGACGCTCGGCCATCTCGGTCAGGAACGAGCCGATCTTCTCGAGCGCCGTCTTGCGGCCAAGCAGGAGCGAATGCTGCTGGCAGGCATCGAGGCTGCGCGCCGTGATGTCCCAGAGCGCGCGGGCGATCTCCGGGTCGCGACCGGCCGCGGCGAATGCGGTGTTCCGGTTGATCATGTGGATGGTCGTGTCCGTGATCGCCTCGGCGGCGAAGCAGTGAACGGCCCGCGCCTCCATGCCGAAATAGTCGCCCTCCATGAGGAAGGCGCCGATCTGGCGGCGGCCATTGCTGAGCAGCTTGCAGGTCCGCACCGTGCCGCTGATGACCTGGTAGACATACTCCGCCGGGTCCTCCTCGGCGACGATCTCGGCGCCGCGTTCGAAGTGCATCGTCACGCCCATCAGGCCGATGTAGTTCGACGGCGCGAAACGCGAGCCCTTGACGACGATGCCAGCCGCGCGGTCTCTCATTTCCGGAAGGATGGTCCGGGCAGTGGCAACGGCGCTCAGCATGTCGTCTTCCTCGCATTCGATCGGTATGAACGCTGGAATAGGATGAAGACGGCTGCGCCGACATTCAGATCATGTACCTAAGGGATATCCCGTAGGTGCTCGGCGGCGGGGCGGGAGGTAGTCTGCTTGTTTGCTTTGCGCGGAGCGGCGGCCATCGGCGCCGCGGGCGAATGTCGGAGGCGCGTGGCTCGGCCATGAAGATTTTTTCCTGGCCTATCCCCGGCCTGAGACGGGCTTTGCTCTCCTTCCTGCTTGTCTCCTGTCTGGTCATCGCCGCATCCTGGCTGTCGCTGCACCCCGTCTTCCGTGCGCAGGCGACGTTCCTGCTCTACATTCCAGCGGTCATCGTCGCGGCGGGCATTGGCGGGCTCTGGCCCGGGATCGTGGCGATCGTCGCCAGCCTGGGGCTCGGCATGGCGATCTATGGCCAGGCGGACGGGCTCGGCACCTCGCATGTCTGGAATGGCGTCGCCTTTGCGGTGATCGGCGGCGGCCTTGTCGCACTCGGCGAGTGGCTGCACCGCGTCCGGGGGCAACTCGCCACGGCGGCCGCGGACCTGCGCTATCGCGAGGCGCATCTTCGTTCGATCCTCGAGACCATTCCCGATGCGATGATCGTCATCGACGAGGCGGGGCTGGTCCAGTCCTTCAGCGCGGCCGCGCAGCGCATGTTCGGCTACACGGCGGCGGAGATCCTTGGGCGCAATGTCAAGCTCCTGATGCCGTCTTCCTACCGCGAGCAGCATGACGGCTATCTCGAGCGCTATAGGAAAACGGGCGAGCGGCGGATCATCGGCATCGGCCGCATCGTCGTGGGCGAGCGCAAGGATGGCTCGACCTTTCCGATGGAACTGGCGATCGGCGAGATGCATTCCGGCGAGCAGCGATTCTTCACCGGCTTCGTCCGCGATCTTTCCGAGCGGCAGGAGACGGAGGCGCGGTTGCAGGAACTGCAGTCGGAACTGGTCCATATTTCGCGTGTCACCGCGATGGGCGAGATCGCCTCGACGCTGGCGCATGAGCTGAACCAGCCGCTCTCGGCGGTCGCCAATTATCTGCGCGGCTCGCGCCGGCTGCTGGAAAACGCGACGCCGGAAAACATCCCCAAGGTTCGGGCCGCGCTGGAAAGCGCGGCGGACCAGGCGCTGCGGGCTGGCGAGATCATTCGCCGCCTGCGCGATTTCCTCGCGCGCGGCGAGACCGAGAAGCGGGTGGAGAGCCTGGCGCGGCTGATCGAGGAGGCGAGCGCGCTGGCCCTCGTCGGCGCCAAGGAGAAGGGCATCCGCATTCGGTTCGAGCTCGCTCCCGACGTCGACCTCCTGTTCGGCGATCGCGTCCAGATCCAGCAGGTGCTGGTCAATTTGATGCGCAACGCCATCGACGCTATGGAGGAGGGCGGCGGTAGGGATCTGGTCATTTCCAGCGAGGTCGAGGCGGGCGACATGATCCGGGTGAAGGTTTCGGACCGGGGGACCGGCATTGCGCCCGAGGTGATGGCGCGGCTGTTCCAGCCTTTCCTGACGACCAAGCAGAATGGCATGGGCGTCGGCCTGTCGATCTGCCGGACCATCGTCGAGGCGCATGGCGGGCGGATCTGGGCCGAGGGCAATCCCGGCGGCGGCACCGTGTTCAATTTCACCGTGCCGGCCGTGCGGATCGAGGAGGCGGAGCGTGTCCACTGAACGTAGGGTCCATGTCATCGACGATGACGATGCCGCGCGCGATTCGCTCGCCTTCCTGTTCGAAAGCGCCGACATCGCGGTGGCGACATACCCTTCCGCAGAAGCTTTCCTGGCCATTGCGCCGGCTCTCCCGGATGGGTGCATCGTCACCGACGTGCGGATGCCGGAGATCAATGGTATCGAACTGCTGAAGCGTCTCAGGGCGCAGGCCATAACGCTGCCGGTCATCGTCATTACCGGGCATGCCGATATTGCCCTCGCCGTCGAGGCCATGAAGAGCGGCGCGGTCGACTTCATGGAGAAGCCGTTCGACGACGAAGCGATGCTTCGCGCCGTCCGCTCCGCCTTCGCCCGTCACGGCACGACCCGCGAGCAGGGACAGGAGCGGGTCGCGATCCGGCAGCGCCTGGCGGCGCTGTCCAACCGCGAGCAGCAGGTGCTCGACGGGCTTGTTGCCGGCCATGCCAACAAGCGGATCGCGCATGACCTCGATATCAGCCCGCGCACCGTCGAGATCTACCGCGCGCATGTGATGACCAAGATGGGTGCATCGAGCCTGTCGGAACTCGTGCGCATGGCGCTCGTCGTGGGCGCAGAAGGAAGCTTCGCCGCAAGGGAAGGTTGACCGGCCGCCTTGAGGTGGATCAATGCGGCCGCTCGGGGAGCCGGGCAGGGTGTAGGCTTTCCGCGCGAACCCGAGAGCGATGGCCGTTTCCGCACCCTCCGAACCGCGACCGCCTTTGGTCTTCGTCGTCGACGGCGATGGCGCCGTCCGTCGTTCCCTGTGGTTCGCGCTGGGGATCGAAGGTTTTCAGGTCGACACCTTCGCCGATGCCGAGGCGTTCCTGAAGCTGGCGGAATGCCGTCCGGGCGCCTGCATTGTCGTCGACTATCGGCTGAAGGGCATGAGCGGGCTTGAATTGATCCAGTCGATGCGCCGGCGCGATTGCCCGATCCCCGCGATCCTGACCGTCACCAACCCGTCGCCGGCATTGGCCCGTCAGGCCGAGGCGGCCGGCGTCGCGCTGGTCGAGAAGCCGCTGCTGGGCCCGGCCTTGCTCGACCGGATCCGCGAGGCCCTGGCGGGCGATCTTCCTCCAGACGATCCCGGCGCCCCCGCCTGAGGCGGCCATCCCGCGGCGACGCCTTGCGGCGGATTGGTCAGGCAACCGGCGCCGGTTTTGCGTCGGGATTGCGCAGTCGAATCGGGACGCGCGTGCTACGACGCTCGGAGCGAGAGCGCGAACGGGATGTAGCCAGGGCCTTCCATGAACGATTCGACGAGCAGCACGGGACGCAGCCCCGTACCGGCCATGATCGGCCTTTGCGCGGTCATCCTGATCGTGGCGGCGATGTATTGGGCCAGCAACGTCTTCGCGCCCATCTCTTTCGCGCTGCTGATCATCGCCATGGTCTGGCCGTTGCAGCGCGCGCTCCAGGCCCGTCTGCCGCAGTTGGTGGCGCTTCTGGTCTGCCTCGTCGGCACTATCGTGGTGATGGGGATCTTCACGCTGCTGCTGGGCTGGAGCCTCAATCGGGTCGGCATCTATGTGCTGAGCGACACGGCGCGCTTCCAGACGATGTACAACGAGCTCGCGGCCTGGCTCGAGGGCCACGGCATCGCCGTTTCCGGCCTCTGGGAACAGCATTTCAGCGTCAGCTGGATCCTGCGCATCGTCCAGCAGGTCACCGGCCGGCTCAACAGCACGCTGACCTTCTCGCTGGTCGTGCTGATCTACGTCATGCTCGGCCTGCTGGAAGTCGGCGATATCGGCCGCAAGCTGCGCCGTTTCAAGACCGGTAGCCTTGGCCATGCCTTTCTGGTCGGCAGCGGCGAGACCGGCGCCAAGCTGCGCCGCTACATGCTGGTGCGCACGCTGATGAGCATCATGACGGGCGTGCTGGTCTGGGGCCTGACCTACAGCGCCGGCCTCAGCCTGTCGGCCGAGTGGGGCGTGATCGCCTTCGCGCTCAACTACATCCCGGTGATCGGACCGCTGTTCGCCACCGTGCTGCCGACGCTGTTCGCCATCGCCCAGTTCGAGACCTGGCAGGCGGCGATCCTGATCTTCGTCTTCCTGAACCTGATCCAGTTCCTGGTCGGCAGCTATCTGGAGCCCCGGATCGCCGGCAAGTCGCTGTCGCTCTCGCCGGTCATGGTGCTGTTCGCGGTGTTCTTCGGCACGTTCCTGTGGGGCATCGCCGGCGCCTTCATCGGCGTGCCGATCGTCATCGCCATCGTCACCATCTGCGCGCATCATGATTCGAGCCGCTGGATCGCCGACATCCTCGGCTCCCCGCCGGCCGATCCGGAAGCCGGCTGAGGCGGGGTTAACAGCGCCCGTTCTGGTAACGGCCCGTTAGCACCCCGTCAGCGCTCACGCCGTTTCCGGCTCCGGCGCGGCGACCAGGACGCGCTCCGGCCTTGCCAGTGCCAGGCCCTTGCCGTCGACATGCAGGGTATGGACGTAGAAATAGCTCCCCTTGGCGTTGGTCCCCTCCATCACCGGCGAGGGGGCCGAGAGGATCGGCATGCCCCCGCTCTCGCCGATCCAGTCGACATGGCGATGGCCATGCAGGACGACGACCCGGCCGGCGAAACGCTGAAGCCGCCGGACGAACCAGCTGCCATTGATCAGCGCCGTGCCGATCCGTTCCGACAGCGCATTGGCCGGCTGAGGGTATTCGACGACGTGATGGTGCAGCGCGACCAGCCAGGACGCCTGCGGATAGTCGGCCTTGGCCGCGTCCATCGCCCGCGCCTGCTCCAGCGACACCATGCCGAGCGCGTTGGTGAAGGAGAAATGCGTCTCGGCATTCGAGTTCAGCACGATGATGCCGAGCCCGTCCGGGCGTGAGGGCGGCTGCACCATCGGGAAGGATGTCTGCCAGATATCCGCGACGGGGCGCCAGGCCCGGCGCGAGGCGCGGTCGGCGAACGCCTCGATCGAAGCGCGCCGACGCTCCATCGCCTCGCGAAACGTCTCGCCGAGACGGTTGTGTTCGCGGTCGACCAGCCGGTAGCGGTCGCCCTGCAGGGCCTCCATCGCCGAAAGCGTGCGCAACTGCCGCAGCCGCTTGTTCGGGCTCGTCGGCAGGTCCATGCGGGCGGGGTTGTTCCGGTCGACGACGTTGACGTCGTGGTTGCCGGGCAGGATCGTCACGAGCGGCACAAGGTCCGGGAACGGCTCCAGCGCGTCGAAGAATTCGGCCCATTCGGTCGAGATGCCGGCATCGGTCATGTCGCCGGTGATCAGGATCGCGTCGAGTGGCCTTGCCGCGTGCACGGCGCGCAGCCGCTCCAGCGTCGCCTTGAACTTGTCATTCCCGCGCGGGCCCACCCGGCCGCTCTCGATGCGGAAGCCATAGCGTTCGCCCACGCAATGAATGTCGGAGAGATGGGCGACCCGCCAGCGCGGCGCATCGTCGGGCGCCGGGCGGAAGCCGGTGAAGCCGCGCGGTTGCGCCATGGTGGCGTCGGCGATGCCCCAGACGAGGGCCGCGATGGCGAGATAGGCGCAGAGCAGCACCGTGCCATTGGCAAGCGCGATCCCCACCACCCGGCGCGGCGCGCTGAGATCGGCCAGCGTTCCGGTCCAGTGCGTCGCCGGCCAGATCAGCGCCGCGACGCCGATGGCGAGCACGCAGACGGTCAGGCCGGCGATCGCCGCCGTCATGGCGCGCGCCCGGGCGATCGTCGCGGGCCTGGCATCGATGCGGCGCAGCAGTCGATGCTCGATCAGATGGCGCAGCGTCTCGCGGCACAGCGCATAGGCCGGCTGCACCGCGATCGAATTCAGTGACCAGAAGCTGCTCTCGATCATGCGGAACAGCGGCCGGCCGCCATACCAGGCGACCAGGCCGAGGATCGCCAGCAGCAGGATGGGTACCAGGCCGGTAAACAGCTCCGCCGCTTGTCGCGACACTTTGCTGATCCAGATCGACAGGAAGAAGGGAGTGAGCCCGAGCGCGAGCCCGGGCAGACCCATCAGCAGGGTCCAGGCAAGGATCAGCTTGAGCGGGCTGATCTCGGCCAGGAGAGATCCGGCGATCGAAAACAGCGAGCGCTGCTTCGTGCTGGAGGCGTCGTCTTCAATGTCGCCCTTGCGGGGATCGACAATCGGGTTCATCGGCGGCACACGGGCAAGGGCGACATCAATCCGGTTAGCTCGTGGCGCCGCCGGCGGGGGCGGCCGGCTCGCTGGGAGCGGTGGTCTCGGCCGGCGCGGCGGCATGATCGGCCAGCGCCTCACGCAGCGCCTTTTCCTGCTCGTCGGTGAGCGAGGTGCGCATCACCGTGCCGCCGACGCCACGCAGGTCCGCCAGGACCTTGTCGGTGGTCATCTTGCGGATCAGCAGGAACAGGCCGGCATTGCCCGGCGCCAGCGACTCCGCCGCATCCTTCATGAACTGGTCGTTGATGCCGACATCGGTGAGCTTGCCGCCGAGTGCGCCGGAAGCGGCGCCGATCGCCGTGCCGACCAGCGGCATCAGGAAGATGAAGCCGATGAGCGTGCCCCAGAAGGCGCCGGAGACGGCGCCGGTCGCCGTGGTGTTCACCAGCTGGTTGAGCTTGACGCGGCCATTGGCGTCGCGCACCGCGACCACCGCGTCGCCGAGCTCGATCAGATATTCCTTCTGCATCTCGAGGACGCGGTCGCGCACTTCCTCGGCCTTCTGCTCGGACGGGAAGGCGATAAAGACGAGGTCGCTCATTGGGAAAACTCCATCGTTCGGAACGATCTTGAACTGTTGGCCGGTTGGCGGCCGGCATCCGGCCGCCTGCAAACATGCAATGGCACAGCAACGCTACCATAGCGCGACGGCGCAGGATTGCGAGCGCGTCCCGTCCCGCCGCGCGGCTCCTTGTCCCGAAAGAACGGTTGATGCACAGCCGTCTTGCGCGTGCCGCGCGGCCTCCTTGTGATCCCGCCATTCCTGCCTGCCGACAGGCGGCAAAATGCCGTCCCGACGGAAAGACTTGACGACGAGAACAAAACATGAACATATGAGATATCGACAGTCCGATAAGGAGATAGCCATGACCGCCTATATCCGTGACGTTGCCGCCCTGGGCGCCCTGATGCTGTTCATCGCGATGGTGAGCCTCTGGTCGGATCTGCTCGTCCACGTCGTCTGATCCGCCTCAGCGGGGGAAAGGCGCCGGCGTGATGGACAGGCGCGGCGCTCTGGACGTAAATCAGGCGGAAGAGGATCGCCTGATGAGTCTCATTGCTCGCGACGTCGGATTTGTTCATCTCCGCGTCCACTCCGCCTATTCGCTGCTGGAAGGCGCTCTGCCGCTCAAATCGCTGATCAAGCTGGCGGCGGCGGACAAGATGCCGGCGCTTGGCCTGACTGACACCGGCAATCTGTTCGGCGCGCTGGAATTCTCCGAGAGGGCGGTCGAGGCCGGCATCCAGCCGATCATCGGCTGCCAGGTGGCGGTCCACTTCGACGACGGGTTCGAACCGTCGCGTCGCCCGGTCCCGGGCCAGAAGAACCTTTCCGATCTGGTCATGATCGCCTCGAACGAGGCGGGGTACTGGAACCTCGTCCGCCTCGTGTCGCGCGCCTTCATGGAGACGGATCCCGGCGACAAGCCGCATATCAAGTTTGGCGATCTGGAAGAAACCCATGAGGGTCTGATCGTGCTGACCGGCGGCGGCGCCGGACCGCTCGACCAGGCAATCCGGATCGGGCAGGGCGCCGTCGCGGAGAAGCGGATCGAGCGCATGGCCGGCCTGCTCGGCGACCGACTCTATGTCGAGCTGCAGCGCCACCAGGCGATCGAGCAGCAGCGCGCCGAGCCCGAGCTGATCGATCTCGCCTATCGTTTTGGCCTGCCGCTGGTGGCCACCAACGAGGCCTTCTTCCCGAAGCGCGACGACTATGAAGCGCATGACGCGCTGGTCGCGATCGCCGAGGGGTCGGTGGTCGCCGACGAGAAGCGGCGGCGGCTGACGCCGGAGCATTATTTCAAGTCGCGCGCCGAGATGGTGGCGCTGTTCGCCGACCTTCCCGAGGCGACCGACAATTCCGTCGAGATCGCGCTGCGCTGTTCCTACCGGCCGATGAAGCGCAAGCCGATCCTGCCGCGCTTCGCCGGCGCCGATGCCGAGCCGGAGGCCGCCGAGCGTGCCGAGGTCCAGGCGCTGCGCGACCTGGCCAGGACCGGCCTGGAGAAGCGCCTCGCCTTCCATGGCCTGGCACCGGGGCTGACCGACAAGGATTATTGGGACCGGCTCGAATTCGAGCTGTCCGTCATCGAGAAGATGAAGTTCCCCGGCTACTTCCTGATCGTGGCCGACTTCATTCAATGGGCGAAGCTGCAGGGTATCCCGGTCGGGCCCGGCCGTGGTTCGGGCGCCGGCTCGCTCGTCGCCTGGTCGCTCACCATCACCGATCTCGACCCGATGCGCTTCGCGCTGCTGTTCGAGCGCTTCCTCAACCCCGAACGCGTCTCGATGCCGGACTTCGACATCGACTTCTGCCAGGACCGGCGCGGCGAGGTCATCGACTACGTCCAGCAGAAATACGGCGCCGCCCAGGTGGCGCAGATCATCACCTTCGGAACGCTGCAGGCGCGCGCCGTGCTGCGCGACGTCGGCCGCGTGCTGCAGATGCCCTATGGCCAGGTCGACCGCCTCTGCAAGATGGTGCCGCAGAATCCGGCCAATCCGGTGTCGCTGGCGCAGGCGCTGATCGATGAATCAAGGTTGCGCGAGGCGCGCGACGAGGATCCTGCCGTCGCCCAGTTGCTCGCCATGGCGCAGAAGCTCGAAGGGCTCTATCGCCATGCCTCGACGCACGCCGCCGGCATCGTGATCGGCGACCGGCGCCTCGATGCGCTGGTGCCGCTCTACCGCGATCCGCGCTCGACCATGCCCGTCACCCAGTTCAACATGAAATGGGTCGAAAGCGCCGGGCTGGTGAAGTTCGACTTCCTCGGCCTGAAGACGCTGACGGTGCTCGACACGGCGGTGAAGCTGATCGCCAAGCGCGGCATCACCGTCGACCTCGCCGCCATTCCACTCGACGACAAGCCTTCCTACGAGATGCTGGCGCGCGGCGAGACGGTCGGCGTGTTCCAGCTTGAAAGCCAGGGCATGCGCAAGGCCCTGATGGGCATGAGGCCGGACCGGTTCGAGGACATCATCGCGCTGGTGGCGCTCTATCGCCCGGGTCCGATGGACAACATCCCGACCTACAATGCGCGCAAGCATGGCGAGGAAAAGCCGGACTATTACCATCCGCTGATCGAGGTCGTGCTGAAGGAGACGCACGGCGTCGTCATCTACCAGGAACAGGTGATGCAGATCGCGCAGATCCTGTCCGGCTATTCGCTCGGCGAAGCCGACATGCTGCGCCGCGCCATGGGCAAGAAGATCAAGGCGGAGATGGACGCCCAGCGCGACCGTTTCGTCGTCGGCGCCGTCAAGCAGGGCCTGACCAAGGACCACGCCAACACCATCTTCGACATGCTGGCGAAGTTCGCCGACTACGGCTTCAACAAGAGCCACGCGGCCGCCTACGCGCTCGTCGCCTACCAGACCGCCTATCTGAAGGCCAATTACCCGGTCGAGTTCCTCGCCGCGTCGATGACGCTCGACATGGGCAATACCGAGAAGCTGAACGACTTCCGCCGCGAGGCGATGCGCCTCGGCTTCACCGTCGAGCTGCCCTCGGTCAATCGCTCGGGCGCGGTGTTCGACGTCGAAGAGGGCCGCATCATCTATTCGCTCGCCGCCATCAAGGGCGTCGGCAGCCAGGCGGTCGAGCATCTGGTCGAGAGCCGCGGCAGCCGGCCGTTCCGCGATCTCGCCGATTTCGCCGCCCGCATCAATCCGCGCGTGCTCAACAAGCGCACGCTGGAAAGCCTGATCTGCGCCGGCGCGCTGGATGGCTTCACCCCGGACCGCGCCCGCGTCATGGCCGGCGTCGAGCGGATCATGGCGATCGGCAGCCGCGTGGTCGAGGGGCAGGCGATCGGCCAGGACGAGCTGTTCGGCGGGGGCGGGCAGGGCGAGGCGCTGACCCTGCCCTTCGTCGACCCCTGGATGCCGTCGGAACGGCTGCAGCGCGAGCACGCCGTCGTCGGCTTCTATCTGAGCGCCCATCCGCTCGATGAATATGCGCCGATCCTGAAGCGGATGCGCGTCCAGACCTGGGCCGAGTTTTCGGAAGCCGTGCGCCTCGGCTCCGCCGCCGGGCGCCTGGCCGGCACGGTCACGACGCGGCAGGAGCGGCGGACCAAGTCGGGCAACAAGATGGGCATCGTCCAGTTTTCCGACCCGACCGGCCAGTTCGAGGCGATCCTGTTCTCCGAGGCGCTGAACGAGTATCGCGACAAGCTGGAGCCCGGCCAGTCGGTGATCGTCCAGGTCGCGGCCGAGGATCGCCCGGAAGGCATCAGCGTCCGGATCGTCACCGTCAAGCCGCTCGACCAGATGACCACCGGCCTGAAGCAGCTCCGCATCTTCATGCGCGGCGAGGAGCCGCTGAAGAGCATCGAGCGGCATCTCTCCCGCGGCAAGGGCGACGGCGATGTCAGTCTCGTGCTGATGCTCGACAAGGGCCAGCGCGAGGTCGAGGTGGCGCTTCCCGGCCGCTACCTGCTCTCCCCGCAGATCGCCGGCGCGCTCCGCGCCGTCAGCGGCGTCGTGCAGGTCGAGCTGGTATAGGGGCAGCCGCTGCGCCCAGTGGGCTCGCCGTCAGGGTGCTGTGTACAGAGAAGCCAGCAAGCCCCTCACCCAACCCTCTCCCGCAAGCGGGCGAGGGCTTTTCGGCCGGTGGGGTCTGCACGGCGAGACTGGGCTCCGCCGGCTCCCTCTCCCGTGCGCGGGAGAGGGCTGGGGTGAGGGAATTGCTTCAAAACGCGGGCTGCGAGGCGCAGCTGGTCCCGGGCCTCGCCAAAGCGGCCTGCGATCCCCATCTCGTGTCGGTGCGTCGCGCCGAAACGCTTGCGCTATGGCCTTTCGCCGCCTATAAGGCGCGCATTCCACACGTGGGGCTCGGGCTCCGGCGGCGATCCTTGCATCGTCCGACGGAACCCACCGGTGTCGCAATCGCGGCTTTCCCCACGGAGGCTGAACCGGTAAACAAGGAGATAGGGCCATGGCTCTTCCGGATTTCTCTATGCGTCAGTTGCTTGAAGCTGGCGTCCACTTCGGTCACCAGAAGCATCGCTGGAACCCGAAGATGGCACCGCACCTCTATGGCGTGCGCAACAACATCCACATCATCGACCTGGCCCAGACCGTGCCGATGCTGCACCGCGCCCTCCAGGCTGTCAGCGACACCGTCGCCGGCGGCGGCCGCGTGCTCTTCGTCGGCACCAAGCGCCAGGCTTCCGAGCCGGTCGCTGCGGCTGCCAAGCGTTGCGCACAGTACTACGTCAATTCGCGTTGGCTCGGCGGCATGCTGACCAACTGGAAGACGATCTCGCATTCGATCCAGCGCCTGCGCCACCTCGACGAGCTGCTCTCGTCGGACGTGCAGGGCCTGACGAAGAAGGAGCGTCTGACGCTGTCGCGCGAGCGCGACAAGCTCGAGAACGCGCTCGGCGGCATCAAGGACATGGGCGGCATTCCCGACCTCCTGTTCGTCATCGACACGAACAAGGAAGCCCTGGCGATCCAGGAAGCCCGTCGTCTGAACATCCCGGTCGCGGCGATCATCGATTCGAACTCCGATCCCGATGGCATCACCTATCCGATCCCCGGCAATGACGACGCCGGCCGCGCCCTGACGCTCTATGGCGACCTGATCGCCCGTGCGGCGCTCGACGGCATCATGCGCGCTTCGGGCCATGCCGGCGTCGATCTCGGCGCCCAGGACGAAGTCTACGAAGAGGCGCTGGCCGAGGACGTTCCCGCTGAGGAAGCTCCGGCCGAGGAAGTTCCAGCCGCTCCCGCCGCCTAAGTCATCCCGCCGTCACGCATCTCTGCGTGGTGTTGGAACTGAGGACAAACGCAGCCGGGCGCTTTTGCCCGGCTGTTCGTTAGAAACACGAGAAAACGAGGCAGACGATGACCATTTCCGCTTCGATGGTGAAGGACCTGCGCGAGAAGACCGGCGCAGGCATGATGGATTGCAAGGCGGCGCTGATCGAGAACGGCGGCGACGTCGAGGCTTCGATCGACTGGCTGCGGACCAAGGGTCTCGCCAAGGCCGCCAAGAAGGCCGGCCGCGTCGCGGCGGAAGGCCTTGTCGGCGTCGCGTCCTCGGGCACGACCGCCGTCGTCGTCGAAGTCAACTCCGAGACCGACTTCGTGGCGCGCAACGCCGAGTTCCAGCAGGTCGTGCAGAACGTGGCGCAGGCCGCTCTCGCCACCGACGGCTCGGTGGCAGCGGTTGCCGCATCGAACTTCCCGGGCTCCGACAAGACCGTGGAAGACGCGATCACCGCCGCCGTCGCGACGATCGGCGAGCACATGAACCTGCGCCGTTCGGCCGCCGTTTCGGTGACCGACGGTATCGTGGCGACCTATGTCCACTCGGCCGTCGCGCCGAACCTCGGCAAGATCGGCGTTCTCGTCGGCCTGCAGTCGACGGGCGACAAGGACAAGCTGATCGCCCTCGGCCGCCAGGTCGCGATGCACATCGCCGCCACCAACCCGCTTTCGGTCCGCAGCGATGATCTCGATGCCGACGTGGTGGCACGCGAGCGCGCGGTCTATGCCGAGCAGGCGCGTGAATCCGGCAAGCCGGAAGCCATCATCGAGAAGATGGTCGAGGGTCGCGTCCGCAAGTTCTACGAGGAAGTCGTCCTTCTCTCGCAGGCTTTCGTGATCAACCCGGACCTGACCGTCGAGAAGGCGCTGAAGGCTGCCGAGGCGGAGGTCGGCGCGCCGATCGAACTCACCACCTTCGTCTCCTATCGCCTCGGCGAAGGCGTCGAGAAGGAAGAGTCCGATTTCGCCGCCGAAGTGGCCGCCGCAGCGGGCACCAAATAATTCGGGGAACATCCGTTCCTTTTCGAGAAAAGACAGGGCGCCGGATGACATCCCGGCGCCCTTCGTGTATCCGAAGGCGCCTTTCATAAAGCGAAGAGGAAGCAAGCATGGCGGAGTCGGTCCGTTTTCGACGTGTCCTCCTCAAGGTCTCTGGCGAAGCGCTTCTCGGTGATCAACCCTTCGGTATCGATGAGAAAGTCATCGACCGGATCGCGGGGGAAGTCGGCCAGGCGGTGGAACTGGGCGTCGAAGTCGGCCTCGTCGTCGGCGGTGGCAACATCTTTCGCGGCATGACGATCGCCAAGGCGGGCGGCAACCGCGTCGCCGGCGACCATATGGGCATGCTGGCGACGGTGATGAACGCGATCGGCATGCACGAGGCGCTGGAGCGCCGCGGCATCTCCTCGCGCGTCTTCTCGGCCGTGCCGATGCCCACCATCTGCGAGACGTTCAGCCAGCAGCGCGCCGAGCGGGCGCTGAAGCGCTCCAAGGTGGTGCTGTTCGCCGGCGGCACCGGCAACCCGTTCTTCACGACGGATTCGGGCGCGGCGCTGCGCGCGGCCGAGATGGGCTGCGAGGCGCTGTTCAAGGGCACGCAGGTCGACGGCGTCTACTCCGCCGATCCGCGCAAGGACCCGAACGCCGTCCGCTTCGAGCGCATCACCCACGCCGAAGTGCTGGCGCGCGGGCTGCAGGTCATGGATACGGCCGCTGTGGCGCTGGCCCGTGACAACGGCATTCCGCTTGTCGTATTTTCGATCCAGGAACCCAACGCGTTCGTCGACATCCTGCGTGGCCATGGCCGCGCGACGATTGTCGCTGACGAGTGATGCGCGCCTCGGTACTCTCCGACGCGCACCAAGTATAAAGAGGATGCCATGAACTTGGACGACCTGAAACGCCGCATGGACGGCGCCATCTCGGTCCTGAGGACAGAACTCGCAGGCCTTCGCACCGGCCGCGCCTCGTCTGGAATGCTCGACCCGATCATGGTCAATGCCTATGGCTCGCACATGCCGATCACGCAGCTCGCGACGATCAGCGTTCCGGAGCCGCGGCTGATCATGGTCCAGGTCTGGGACCGCGCCACGGCCGGCGCCGTCGAGAAGGCGATCCGCGAGTCGAGCCTCGGGCTCAATCCGGTCGTCGAAGGCCAGGTCTTCCGCATTCCGATCCCGGAGCTCAACACCGAGCGCCGCATGGAATTCGTCAAGGTCGCGCATAAATATGCCGAGTCGGCCCGCATCTCGGTTCGTCATGTCCGTCGCGACGGCATTGACGGCCTGAAGAAGGCGGAGAAGGACGGCAGCATGAGCGAGGACGACAGCCGCAAGATGTCGGAAAAGGTCCAGAAGCTCACCGACGACACCATCGCCGAGATCGACGCGGTCCTCGCGGCGAAGGAAGCGGAGATCACTCAGATCTGACCAGGGCGGATTGGCCATGAACTCGAATGCCGACGA
Source organism: Kaistia defluvii (assembly GCF_026343955.1). GTDB lineage: Bacteria > Pseudomonadota > Alphaproteobacteria > Rhizobiales > Kaistiaceae > Kaistia > Kaistia defluvii. The sequence goes on along the minus strand of NZ_JAPKNI010000004.1, from coordinate 87,112 downwards.
TTCGGGCGCCGAGCTTCTGGCGAAACCCTCTGGCACGGCGGTTTCGCCGCTGAGCATTCCGCGTCATGTCGCCATCATCATGGATGGCAATGGCCGCTGGGCGCAGGGGCGGGGCCTTTCCCGCACCGAGGGGCACCGGCGCGGGATGGAGGCGGTTCGCGCCGCCGTCGAGACGTCGCGCGAGCTCGGCGTTTCCTATCTGACGCTGTTCAGCTTTTCCTCGGAGAACTGGTCGCGGCCGCCGCTGGAAATCCAGTTCCTGTTCGGCCTGCTGCGCCTGTTCATCCAGCGCGACCTGGCCAATCTGCATCGCAACGGCGTGCGCGTCACCGTCATCGGCGACCGCGTGCGCCTGTCGTCCGACATCCGCTCGCTGCTCGAGCAGGCCGAGACGCTGACCCGAGACAATACCGGCCTTCGCCTGGTCATCGCCTTCAATTATGGCGCGCGCGACGAGATCACCCGCGCCGTGCGGCGGCTTGCGGAGGAGGTCGCCAACGGCCGGCTGGCGCCGGACGCGATCGACGAGAACACCATTCGCTCCCGCCTCGACACGGCCGACATGCCGGATCCCGATCTGGTGATCCGCACCAGCGGCGAGATGCGGCTGTCCAATTTCCTGCTCTGGCAGGCGGCCTATGCCGAACTCGTCTTCCTGCCGGCCTATTGGCCTGATTTCGACCGCGCTGCCTATCTGCAGGCGGTCGAGGAATATTCGCGTCGTGCGCGGCGCTTTGGCGGGATTGCCGCCCGGAGGAGCGGTTGAAATCCCAGCATCCCGTGGGCGTGCCCGCGAATGACGACGGCAAGCCGCGACGAAGCGACCTGACGCTTCGGGTGTGGTCCGCCGCTGTGCTGATTCCGCTCGCCCTGGTGGTGACCTGGTGGGGCGGCCTGCCGTCCTTCCTGCTGGTCGCCCTGGTCTCCGCGATCGTCTTCGCCGAATGGGCGAACATCGTCGGGCGCTCGCCGCGTCTGCTGCCCTCCACAACGGACGTTTCCGTCGGTATCGCCTTTGTCGCGCTCTCGGCCATCGTGGCGGGATTGCAGGGCTTCGGCGCCGGGCTCGCCGTGCTCGCCGCAGGTCTTGTCGGCGTCGCGCTGCTCTCGCGTTCGGCATGGCTGGCCGGCGGCGTCGCCTATGCCGGCCTGCTGGGCGTCTGTCTCGCCGCGCTGCGCAGCGATGGCGCCGACGGCCTCACCGCCGTGGTGGTTTTGCTGGTTCTGGTCTGGGGCACGGACAGCTTCGCCTATTTCGCCGGCCGCACGATCGGCGGCCCCAAGCTCTGGCCCCGCGTTTCGCCGAAGAAGACGTGGTCCGGCTCGATTGGCGGCCTGATCGGCGGCGTCCTGGTCGCGGCGCTGGCGGCGATGCTGTTCGGCGTCCGTATCGGGCCGGTGCTGGTGCTTTTCCTGGCGCTGCTCTCGATCGTCTCGCAGGCGGGCGACCTGTTCGAATCCGCGATCAAGCGTCATTTCGACAAGAAGGATTCCGGCTGCATCATCCCCGGCCATGGCGGCATGATGGATCGGGTCGACGGCCTGATCTTCGCCGCCGTCGGCGCGGCCCTGATCGGCGCGCTGCATGGCGGCAATCACCATATCGGCCAGGGGTTGCTTTCATGGTGAGAAGCCCGGCCTTGCCGGAAGGGCGGGCGCGGGCCGACAAGGCCCGCCGCACCCTGTCGATTTTCGGCGCCACCGGCTCGATCGGCCGCAGCACGGCCGACGTCGTGCTGCAGCATGGCGATGCCTTCGACGTCGAGGTCATAACGGCCCAGAGCAGGGTCGATGAACTGGCCGAGACGGCCGTCCAGCTCGGCGCGCGGCTGGCCGTCATCGGCGACGCCACCCGTCTTGCGGACCTGCGCGAGCGCCTGGCGGGCACGGGAATCGCGGTTGCCGCCGGCCCGGGGGCCATCGTCGAGGCGGCGTCGCGCCCGGTCGATCTCGCGGTCGCGGCGATCGTCGGCGCGGCCGGGCTGGAGCCGACGCTCGCGGCCATCGACGCCGGCGCCGACATCGCGCTCGCCAACAAGGAATGCATGGTCTGCGCCGGGGCGCTGTTCAACCGGCGCGCGGCGGCGGCCGCAGTGCGCGTCCTGCCGGTCGATTCCGAGCATGACGCCATCTTCCAGTCGCTGGAAGCCAACAACCTTCGCGCCGTCGAGCGGATCACCATCACTGCCTCGGGCGGACCGTTTCGCACGGCCACGCTGGACGAGATGCGGGGCGCGACGCCCGCCCAGGCGCTGAAGCATCCGCGCTGGGCGATGGGGCCGAAGATCTCGATCGATTCGGCGACGATGATGAACAAGGGCCTCGAACTGATCGAGGCGCATCATCTGTTCGATATCGAATCGGCCCGGCTCGACGTTCTCGTGCATCCGCAGTCGATCGTGCATGGCTTCGTCACCTATGCCGACGGATCGGTCATCGCCCAGCTCGGCGCCGCCGACATGCGCATCCCGATCTCGCATTGCCTGAACTGGCCGCGCCGCCTCGAAACCGCGACGCCGCGGCTGGATCTGGCGGCGGTGGGAACCCTAACCTTCGAAAAGCCGGATTTGGAGCGCTTTCCAGCGCTCTCGATCGCGCGGGCCGCGCTGGAAAACGGCGATTGGGCCACCAATATTCTGAATGCCGCCAATGAGGTGGCCGTTGCGGCGTTTCTGGATGGAGCCATCGAGTTCCTGGAGATCGCCGCGACCGTCGAGGCCGTGCTCGACCGTGCGACCGCGACGGTCGGCGGAACCGTGCTCGACACGGTCGAAACGGTGCTGGCGCTGGACGGCGAAGGGCGGCGTCTGGCCGCCGAGCGAATTGAATTCCGAGGACGGCGCGCCGGCTGACGGTGTGCACGCGAAAGCGGAAAGGTGATGTGAGGAATGGATTTTCTGGCCCCTCTGGGACATTTCGGATCGAGCACGCTCGGCTACCTGATCCCGTTCCTCTTCGTTTTGACCATCGTGGTGTTCTTCCATGAGCTGGGCCACTTCCTGGTCGCCCGCTGGTGCGGCGTGCGGGTCAAGGCCTTTTCCATCGGCTTCGGCCCCGAACTGATCGGCTTCAACGACCGCCGCGGCACGCGCTGGAAGATCTCGGCGATTCCGCTGGGCGGCTACGTCAAGTTCCTCGGCGACGAGGACGCGGCCAGCACGCCGAGCCGCACGGCGATCGACGCCATGCCCGAGGAAGACCGCAAGGACACCTTCTTCGCCAAGAATGTCTGGCAGCGCGCGGCCATCGTCGCGGCCGGCCCGATCGCCAATTTCATCCTCGCCATCCTGATCTTCGCCGGCATTTTCACGATCTATGGTCGCGAGGTGACGAGCGCCCGGGTCGACCAGATCGTCGCGGGAGGCGCGGCCGAGGCGGCCGGCTTCCAGGTCGGCGACCTCGTGCTGTCGATCGACGGCAGCCCGATCTCGTCCTTCAACGACCTGCAGCGGATCGTCAGCGCCAGCGCCGACCAGCCGCTTTCGATTCGCGTCGAGCGCGCGGGAAGCGAAGTGACGCTCGAGGCGACGCCGCAGCGACGCGAAGTCACCGACCGTTTCGGCAATGTCCACAAGATTGGCCAGCTTGGTCTTTCCCGCAGCGCGGCCGGCGGCGACGTCAAGCTGGAGCGCTTCTCGCCGCCCCAGGCGATCTGGCAGGGCGCCAAGGAGACCTGGTTCATCGTCGAGCGCACCTTCGACTATATCGGCGGCATCTTCACCGGCCGCGAGTCGACCGAGGAACTGGGCGGACCGATTCGGGTGGCGCAGGTCTCCGGACAGGTGGCGACGCTCGGCCTGGTTGCGCTGATCAATCTGGCGGCAATCCTGTCGGTATCGATCGGTCTGCTCAATCTTTTCCCGGTGCCGATGCTCGATGGCGGCCACCTGCTGTTCTATTTATTCGAGATCATCCGCGGCCGTCCCTTGAGCGAGCGGGCCCAGGACATTGGCTTCCGCATCGGCCTCGCGGCGGTTCTCATGCTGATGATCTTCACAACCTGGAACGATATCATCCACTTGAGCTCTCTTTGACGAGCGTGGCTCGTTGGCAACGGACGGTTAAATTCCGTCGTGCCATTATGGGGCTCGGCTTGCGAACGGTTCGGTCGCATGCCACAAAGCTGCAGTCCATCGGTCCGGCACGAATCCCGTCTCGGGGCTCGGTCTGGGAAGTCAGAATAGAGCAGGGCGTTTGAACCCAATGAATTCCTTCAAGACTTTCACGCGGGGAGCGGCCCGTGCCGCGGTCATGACAGTGGCCGTGCCGGCGCTTGCCGCGCAGATGTCCGTCATTGGGGCAACGCAAGCCCATGCCGACGTCGTGCGTAACATCGTCGTGCAGGGCAACTCGCGCGTCGATCCGGAAACCGTCCGCAACTACTTGACGATCGAACCCGGCCGCAACTTCGGCGCGGCCGAGATCAACGAGTCCGTCAAGGCGCTTTACGGCACCGGCCTGTTCTCCGACGTGAAGATTTCGCGTCAGGGCAACAACCTGGTCGTCAGCGTCAAGGAAAACAACGTCGTCGGCACCGTGCGCTTCCAGGGCAACAAGAAGCTCAAGAAGGACATGCTGCAGCCGATCATCGAGACGAAATCTCGTGGGGTGTTGACCCAGGAGAAGCTCGATGGCGACGTGGAGCGCATCAAGGAAGCGTATCGCCGCAACGGTCGTTCCGAGGCCGGCGTCACGGTCCAGACGACGCCGCGCGACAATGGCCGCATCGACGTCACCTTCGTCATCAACGAAGGCACGCGCACGGGCATCGCCAGCATCGACTTCGTCGGCAACAAGGCGTTCTCCAACAGCCGTCTTCGCGACACGATGACGACCAAGCGGACGAACATCACCAGCTGGCTGTCGAAGCGCGACACCTTCGATGAATCGCGCTTCCAGTCCGACCAGGAACTCATCCGCCGCCTTTACATGCGCAACGGCTTCGCCGATTTCCGCATCGTTTCGGCCGAGGCGAATTTCGACGAGGCGGCCAACCGCTATCGTCTGGTGATCACGGTCGACGAGGGTCCGCGCTACCGCTTCGGTACCGTCAACGTCGATTCGTCGATCCCGGAAGTCGACGCCGCCAATCTCAAGGGCCTGGTCCGCACCCGCGAAGGCCGCGTCTTCAACGCGACGCTGATCGAGCGCACGACCGAAGACCTGAACACGGCCGTCGCCCGCAAGGGCTACTCCTTCGCGCAGATCCGTCCGCGCGGCGACCGCAACTATGAAAACCACACCATCGATCTCACCTATCTGATCGATGAGGGTCCGCGTCTCTATGTCGAGCGCATCAATGTGCGCGGCAACACCCGGACGCGTGACTACGTCATCCGTCGCGAGTTCGATCTGGCCGAGGGCGATGCGTACAACCGCGTCATCATCGACAAGGCCGAGCGTCGCCTCCGGAATCTCGGATACTTCAAGACCGTCTCGGTTACGACCCAGCCGGGCAGCACGCCCGACAAGGTCGTCATCGACGTGCAGGTCGAAGACCAGTCGACCGGTTCGTTCCAGGTCGGCGGTGGCTACACCACCGACCAGGGCGGCGGCTTCATCGCCTCCGTCTCGATGACCGAGAAGAACTTCCTCGGCCGTGGCCAGTACCTCAAGGTCTCGGTCGGCGGCGGCGTCGACGATCGCACGGCGAACCTCTCGTTCACCGAGCCCTACTTCCTCGGTCGCCGCATGTCGCTCGGCTTCGACGTGTTCTACAACCAGGCCAAGGATACGGATTTCCGTCCGTACAACATGGACAGCTGGGGTGGCACGGTTCGTCTCGGCCTGCCGATCACCGACGACTTCAACGTCCAGTTCAACTACAAGCTGGTGCAGCGCGACGTCACGTCGTACGGCAGCTCGTATGACCAGGATGGCCCGACTTGGGCAAATCCTCCTGGCAACGGTCTGCTGCCGATTCTCTATCCCGAGGGTTCGTGGATCAACTCGTCGGTCGGCTACCAGCTCACCTACTCGACGATCGACAATCTTCAGGATCCGCATGACGGCGTGTTCGTGCGCTTCGCGCAGGACTTTGCCGGCGTCGGTGGCGACGGCCAGTTCATGCGCACCATCGTCGATGCGCGCTACTACAAGGAACTGTGGCCCGACAGCGGTGTCATCGGTTTCGTCAAGGGCGGCGCCGGCAACATCACCGGCCTCGGCAAGGACGTTGCGGTTCTCGACAACTTCTTCCGTGGCGGCGAGACGATCCGCGGCTTCGAATCGTTCGGTTACGGCGGTCGCGTCCAGGGTCTGGACGACGATTACCCGATCGGCGGCAAGAACTACTGGAACGTCACGGCCGAAGCGCAGTTCCCGCTGCCGCTCTTCCCGGAAGAGTTCGGTCTGCGCGGCGCCGTGTTCGCCGATGCCGGCTCGCTCTGGGGCTCGGATCTCGAGGGGCTTCCGGCCGGAACGTACCTGCAGGACAGTTCGATGGTCCGTTCGTCGGTCGGTGCCTCGGTCATCTGGAACTCGCCGTTCGGTCTGCTGCGCGCAGACTTCGCGGAGGCTCTCACCAAGGCCGACTACGACAAGACGCAGGTCTTCCGCTTCAGCGCTGGCACCCAGTTCTGATAGCCTCTATAGAGATCTGATAGGCCGCCGGGTGAGCCGGCGGCCTTTCTATTTGTGGACCTTCGCGGCATGACAGATCCCGTCTTCTTCGTTCCGTCAGGCCCGGTCACGCTCGATGACATCGTTGCCCTCACGGGCGCGCGGATCGCCAACGGCATCGATGGAAGCCGGCAGGTCCTGGGTGTCGCGCCGCTCGATCAGGCCCGTTCGTCGGACCTGACCTTCATCGACAATCCGCGCTATGCGCCGCTGCTGGCGGAGACCCAGGCTGCCGCCTGCTTCTGTTCGCCCAAGCACGCCGCCGCCGTGCCGGCCGGCGTCGCGGCGCTGGAGACCGCCAAGCCCTACGAGGCCTATGTCGCGGTTCAGACCAGGCTCTATCCAACCTCGCTACGGCCCGCGATCGTCTTCGGCGAGGGCATCTCTCCGGCCGCGCATGTCCATCCGACGGCGCGCATCGAATCGGGCGTGACGATCGAGCCGACGGCCGTCGTCGGCGCCGATGTCGAAATCGGCTCCAACACGGTGATCGGCCCGGGCGCGGTGATCGGCGCGGGCGTCCGCATCGGCCGTGATTGTTCGATCGCCGCTGGAACAACCGTTACCAACACCTTGATCGGAAACAGGGTTATCCTGCATCCGGGTGTCCGCGTGGGCCAGGATGGCTTCGGCTACCAGATGAGCGCCAAGGGCCATGCCAAGGTGCCGCAGATCGGCCGAGTCATCATCCAGGACGATGTCGAGATCGGCGCCAACACGACGGTCGACCGCGGCGCGAACCGCGACACGGTGATCGGCGAGGGCACCAAGATCGACAACCAGGTTCAGATTGGCCACAACGTCGTCGTCGGCCGCCATTGCGTGATCATCTCGCAGGTGGCGCTGGCCGGCAGCGTGACGCTGGGCGATTTCGTCGTGCTCGGCGGCAAGGTCGGCGTGGTCGGCCACGTGACGGTCGGCTCCGGCGCGCAGGTCGCGGCGACGGCGAGCGTCAAGGATGATCTGGCCGCCGGCGGCCGCTATGGCGGCGCGCCCGCGCGCAATGTCCGGGAATGGTATCGCGAAGAGGTGGCGATGCGCCGTCTCGCGCAGCGGGAAATCAAGTCCGGGCACAACAAGGACAGTGAGGGGGAATAATCCCATGACCGAAGACGCCAAGGTGCTGGCCACGGCCGACATCCACAAGATCCTTGCGCTGCTGCCGCACCGCTATCCGTTTCTGATGGTGGACCGGATCGTCGATATCGATCGCGACGAGAGCGCCAAGGGGATCAAGAACGTCTCCTTCAATGAGCCGCATTTTCAGGGTCATTTCCCCGCCCATCCGGTGATGCCGGGGGTTCTGATCCTCGAGGGCATGGCGCAGACGGCGGGTGCGATCTGCATCGCCAATGCCGGCAAGTCGGGCCCGCCGGGTGTCGTCTACCTGATGACGATCGACGGGGCGAAGTTCCGCAGGCCGGTGGTTCCCGGCGACGTGCTCGAATACCACGTCCGCAAGACGCGTTCGCGCGGCGCGGTCTGGAAGTTCCAGTGCGAGGGTATCGTCGCAGGCACCAAGGTCGCAGAGGCTGAGATCAGCGCCATGCTGATTGATCAGTGAACGGAGCTTCATGAGCAACATTCATCCCACAGCCGTCATCGAGGATGGGGCCCGTCTTGGCGCCGATGTCCGCGTCGGCGCATTCTCCCTGATCGGCCGCGACGTCGTGCTCGGCGATGGCGTGGTGGTCCAGAACCACGTCTCGGTCACCGCGCGGACCACGGTCGGCGAGGGGACGGTGATCCACCCCTTCGCATCGCTCGGCGGCAACCCGCAGTCCGTGCACTACAAGGGCGAGCCGGGCCTGGTGACGATCGGCAAGAATTGCGTCATTCGCGAGAACGTCACGATCAGCATCGGCTCGGTCGGCGAGCGGCGCGAGACCAAGATCGGCGATCGCTGCTTCCTGATGACCGCCGTGCACATCGCGCATGATTGCCAGCTCGGCAACGACGTCATCATGGCGAACTGCGCGACCCTGGGCGGCCATGTCGAGATCGGCAACAACGTCTTCCTCGGCGGCCTCTGCGCGCTGCACCAGTTCGTCCGCGTCGGCGACCAGGCGATCATCGGCGGCCTCTGCCCGATCTGGCACGATGTGATTCCGTTCGGTGCCGTCCGCGAGGGCGCGGAAGGCCTGGGCGGGCTCAACATCATCGGCCTGAAGCGGCGCGGTTTCGACCGGCCGCAGATCCAGCGCCTGCGCGCCGCCTATCGCGACCTGTTCTTCGGCCCCGGCCAGTTGGCCGAGCGCATCGAGACGGTGGCCGAGCGCTATACCGACGATGCCAACGTCATGCATGTGATCGAGTTCATCCGCAATCGTGGCAAGCGCCGGCTGACCACGCCGCGGGCGGCCGCGACCGAACATCACGACGCGGACGCGTGAGAGGCAGGCCGTGACGGAAGCGGCCCGATCCCAGCCGAGCGCGTCCGATTCGGGCACGCTCGGCATCATCTGCGGTGGCGGCGCCTTTCCGGTCGTGGTCGCCGAGGCGGCGCTCAAGGCCGGGCGCGACGTCTTCCTGCTGCCGATCCATGGTTTTGCCGAGCCCGCCGCCGTGGCGCGCTATCCGCATGAGTGGATCCATATCGGCGCCTTCGGCAAGCTTTCCTCCGTTCTCAAGCGCCATGGCTGCCGCCAGGTGGTTTTCGTCGGCACGGTGCTGCGCCCGAGCATCCGCAAGCTCCGGGTCGACTGGGGCTCGCTCAAGCTGCTGCCGCGCGTGCTCGGCATGTTCCGGGGTGGCGACGATCATCTTCTTTCCGCGGTCGGGCGCATCTTCGAGGAAAACGGCTTCGAGCTGGTCGGCGCGCATGAGATCGCGCCGGATATCCTCGTGCCGGCCGGCGTGCTGGGCGCGCACCGGCCGGGCGCGGACGATCTCGCCGCCGCTGAGTTCGGCCGCGACGTGGTGCGCGCGCTCGGCCCGTTCGACATCGGCCAGGGCGTCGTCGTCGGCGGCCGTCGCGTGCTGGCGGTCGAGGCGGCGGAAGGCACCGATCTGATGCTCGCGCGCTGCCGCGAGCTGCGCGCCAATGGCCGGATCAAGCTGCATGGCCGCGCCGGCGTGCTGGTCAAGGCGCCCAAGCCCGGCCAGGACCGGCGGCTCGACATGCCGTCGATCGGCCCGCGCACCATCGAGCTTGCCGCCGAGGCCGGGCTGGCCGGCGTCGCGGTCGAGGCGGGCGGCGTCATCGCCGCCGAAATCGAGGCCATCGTGCGCATCGCGGACGAGAAGGGCCTGTTCATCATCGGACTCGACAAATGACCCTGCCGGCCAGCAAGCCGCTCGACGTCTTCCTCATCGCAGGCGAAGAATCGGGCGACATCCTCGCCGCCGGGCTGATGCGCTCGCTGGCCGAGAAGCGGCCGGGGCCGGTGCGCTATCGTGGCGTGGGCGGCCACCGCATGGCAGCGGCGGGCCTGCATGGCCTCTATCCGATGGACGATCTGACGGCGATGGGCTTCAGCGCCGTGCTCGGCAAGCTGCCGACCATCCTGAAGCGGATGCGCCAGACGGTCGAGGCGATCGTCGCCAGCCCGCCCGATATCCTTATCCTGGTCGATGCGCCGGATTTCACCCACCGCGTCGCGGCGCGGGTGCGCCGGCGGCTGCCCAACCTGCTGATCGTGAAATATGTGGCGCCGACCGTCTGGGTCTGGCGGCCGGGCCGGGCCCGCGCGATGCACGGATCGATCGACCATGTGCTGGCCCTGCTGCCCTTCGAGCCCGAGGCCATGTATCGCCTCGGCGGGCCGGAGACGACCTATGTTGGCCATCCGCTGCTGAGCGAAATCCCGGACCTGCAGCCGACTGCCGCCGATCTGGCGCTGCGCCATGGCGAGCCGCCGGTCCTGCTGGTCCTGCCGGGAAGTCGCCGCATGGAACTGAAGCGGCTCGGCGAGCCTTTCGGCGAGGCGCTGGCCCTGCTGAAGGCGCGGGGGCACGATTTCACGCTGGTGCTGCCGACCTTGCCGCGGCTGGTCGATCGCGTCACCGAGATGACGCGCGACTGGCCCGTGCGGCCGCATATCGTGGCGGGCGAGGCGGCCAAGCTGGCGGCGTTCCGCTCGGCCCGGGTGGCGCTCGCCGCCTCCGGCACGGTGACGCTGGAACTGGCGCTGGCCGGCGTGCCCTTCGCGGCCGCCTATCGCGTTCCCGGCTGGGAGGCGCGGCTGGTCAAGTATTTCATCACCGGCCGCTTCGCGACGTTGCCCAACATCATCCTGGACGGGCCTGTCGTGCCGGAGCTGATCCAGCATGACTGCACGCCGGAGAAGCTCGTCGCGGCGCTGGAGCCGCTGATTGCCGAGGGGCCGGCCCGGCAGGCCCAGCTCGATGGCTTCGCCCGCCTCGACGCGCTGATGAGTACGGGCGGCGTCGCGCCCTCCGAGCGCGCCGCCGACACCGTTCTCACCCTGCTGGCCGCTCGCGGGTAGGGGCTGCGCCCCTGCGCGGACCTCCTTCTTCCTGAATCCACCCTCGCCGTCATCCCGGGTCAGGCCCAGGATGACGGCGAGGATGGGGCGAAGGCCGGAGTGACAAGCCGCAGGGCGTTGGCACAGCCGACTCCCTCTCCCGCGCGCGGGAGAGGGCTGGGGTGAGGGGCTTGCTTTGCGGGTTTAGCCGGGGCGAGTGGCCAGCCGACGCCGGACCAACGAAAAAGGGCGCCCGAAGGCGCCCTTTTGCATTTCAGAACCCCGACGCCTAGTGGCGCTTGGAAACCGGGACGTAGTCGCGCGAGGCGGCGCCCGTGTAGAGCTGGCGCGGACGGCCGATGCGCTGGCTCGGATCCTCGACCATTTCCTTCCACTGGGCGATCCAGCCGACGGTGCGGGCGAGCGCGAACAGCACGGTGAACATGGTCGTCGGGAAGCCCAGCGCCTTCAGCGTGATGCCCGAATAGAAGTCGATGTTCGGATAGAGCTTCTTCGAGACGAAATAGTCGTCATGCAGCGCGATGCGCTCGAGTTCGAGCGCGACCTCGAGGATCGGATCATCGGTGATGCCGAGCTCACCGAGCACCTCATGGCAGGTCTTCTGCATGATCTTGGCGCGCGGGTCGTAATTCTTGTAGACGCGGTGGCCAAAGCCCATCAGGCGGAACGGATCGTTCTTGTCCTTGGCGCGGGCGATGTATTCGGGGATGCGATCGACGCTGCCGATTTCCTGCAGCATGTTGAGCGCCGCCTCGTTGGCGCCGCCATGCGCCGGGCCCCAGAGGCAGGCGATGCCGGCCGCGATGCAGGCGAACGGATTGGCGCCCGACGAGCCGGCGAGGCGGACCGTCGAGGTCGATGCGTTCTGCTCGTGATCGGCGTGCAGGATGAAGATCCGGTCCATCGCGCGGGCGAGGATCGGGTTCACCTTGTACTCTTCCGCCGGCACGGCGAAGCACATGCGCAGGAAGTTCGACGCGTAGTCGAGCGAGTTCAGCGGATAAACGAAGGGCTGGCCGACATGGTACTTGTAGGCCATGGCCGCGATCGTCGGCATCTTGGCGATCAGGCGGAGCGAGGCCACCATGCGCTGATGCGGGTCCGAGATGTCGGTCGAGTCGTGATAGAAGGCGGAGAGCGCGCCGACGACGCCGACCATGACGGACATCGGATGCGCGTCGCGGCGGAAGCCGGTGAAGAAGCGCGACATCTGCTCATGGACCATCGTGTGATAGGTCACGCGCTGATCGAAATCGGCCTTCTGGGCCGCGGTCGGCAGGTCGCCGTAGAGCAGCAGGTAGCAGGCTTCGAGGAAGTCGCCATTCTCGGCCAGCTGCTCGATCGGGTAACCGCGATAGAGCAGAACGCCCTTGTCGCCGTCGATGAAGGTGATCTTGCTGTCGCAGGCGCCGGTGGACGTAAAGCCGGGGTCGTAGGTAAAGCGTCCGGTCTTGGAATAGAGCGAGCCGATGTCGATGACGTCGGGTCCGAGGGTGCCTTGCTTGACGTCGAAGTCCCAGGACTCGCCACCAACTGTGAGTGTCGCTTTGGTTTCGCTCATGAAACCTACCCCCTTGAAGAATTGTTTTGTTCGGGCGGGTGCTCGCGCGCGTGTCATGCGTGAATCTGGCAGCGCTGCCGAGAAAATTAACGGTCCGATGGGTATCCGATTTATTGCAGCGCGGCAAGCGGGCCCGGCGTGGCCTATGATAAGGCTTTGATATCAACGGGACGGCGCGGCAGGGAGGCGGTTCGCTCCTGCCGCGCCGCCGGTTTTCACAAGGCCTGGTCGGCGATGCGGCCGAGGCTTTCCTCGCGGCCGAGAACGATCAGCACGTCGAAAATTCCCGGCGACGTGGCGCGCCCCGTCAGCGCTGCACGCAGGGGTTGAGCAATCTTGCCGAGCTTCAGCGCGCGCGTTTCCGCGAATGCCTTGACCGCCTCCTCGGTTGCCTCGACGGTCCAGTCGTTGACGCCGGTCAGCACGTCATGCACGTCCTTCAGCAGGGCGCGGGCATTGGCGTCGAGAATGGTCGTCGCCTTCTCGTCCAGCGTCAGCGGGCGCTGCACCATCAGGAAGTTCGCGCCGTCCTTGAGCTCGACCAGCGTCTTGGCGCGGTCCTTCAGGCCGGGCAGCGCCAGGCGCAGCTGCTCGGTCTTCTCCGGCGTCAACTGGACCTGCATCGCCGCGCCGCCCGGCAGATAGGGCAACGTGTCGAGGAAGATCTTCAGCAGCGTCTCGTCATCGGTCGCCCGCATGTAGTGGCCATTCAGATTCTCCAGCTTGGCGAAATCGAAGCGGGAGGCGGAACGGCCGACATCGACGATGTCGAACCACTCGACCATCTGGTCGAGCGACATGATTTCGTCGTCGCCATGCGCCCAGCCGAGGCGGACGAGATAATTGCGCATCGCCTCGGGCAGGTAGCCCATGGCGCGATAGGCATCGACGCCGAGCGCGCCATGGCGCTTCGACAGCTTGGCGCCGTCCGAGCCGTGGATCAGCGGGATGTGCGACATCACCGGCACGTCCCAGCCCATGGCGTGGTAGATCACCATCTGCCGCGCGGCATTGGTCAGATGGTCGTCGCCGCGGATGACATGGGTGACGCCCATGTCATGGTCGTCGACCACGACGGAGAGCATGTAGGTCGGGTTGCCGTCCGAGCGTAGAAGGACGAGATCGTCCAGATCCTTGTTGGGGATGACGACGCGGCCCTGCACCTGATCGTCGATCACGGTCTCGCCCTCGAGCGGGGTCTTGATGCGGATGGCGGGCTTGACGCCGGCCGGCGCCTCGGACGGGTCGCGGTCGCGCCAGGTGCCGTCATAGCGCGGCGCGCGGCCCTCGGCCCGCGCCTTCTCGCGCATGGCGTCGAGCTCGGCCGGCGTGCAGTAGCAGCGATAGGCCTTGCCGGCCGCCAGCAGTTCCTCGACCACCTCGCGGTGGCGCGGCGCGCGGGCGAACTGGAAGACGGTCTCGCCCTCCCAGTCGAGGCCGAGCCACTTGAGGCCGTCCAGGATGGCGTCGATGGCGGCCTCGGTCGAGCGCTCGCGGTCGGTGTCCTCGATCCGCAGCAGCATCTTGCCGCCGGTATGCTTCGCATAGAGCCAGTTGAACAGCGCGGTGCGGCCACCGCCAATGTGCAGGAACCCGGTAGGCGAGGGGGCGAAGCGGGTGACAACCGGTTTGGACATGGACTGTTCTCGATGTGCGGGAAGCCGCAAGGGGCATGGAGTCTCGCCACTCGGCGATCTGCGGCTGGTCATGTAGCATAGGGGGGCGCAGGGGCCAAACGGGTTTGGGGGCGCCCGGCCTGTTTGCCCAGCTGCGCAAAGGCGGGGGCATGGCTGCAAGCGATCCGCGCGACGAGGAAGGCATAAGCGACGGGCCGGCGCGCCTTCGCGCGCGCCGTTTTCTCGTTCCCGCCGGCATCCCGCCGGGGTTTCGCGCCGCGGTGGCGCTGGATCGGCTCTGGCTCGGCGCCGGCGCCTGGCTGGAGCGCGAGATCGAGGCCGGGCGCGGCTTTCCCTGGCTTCCCGTTGCCTTCGGAATCGGCGCGCTGATCTATTTCGCGCTGCCCTCCGAGCCGTCGATCCTGGCGCTCGCCGGGCTTGCGGTCCTGCTGTGGGGACTGGCGGTGGCGCGCCGGCATCGCACGGCGTCCGTCCGCCTGCTGATCGTGCTCGCCATGGCCGCGACCGGCGCCAGCGCGATCAAGCTGCGCACCGATACGCTGGCGACGCGCGTGCTGGAGCGGCAGGTGACGGGCACGGTCACCGGCTGGGTCGAGGAGCGCAAGGCGCGGCGGGGCGGCTATCGCCTGACCGTCCGGGTGGCCGGCCTCGACGCCAGGCGCGTGACGGTCATCCCGCAGCGCGTCACCGTGACGGTGCGCGGCAAGTCGGCCCCGGCGGTCGGCGACGGCATCCGGATTCTGGCGCGATTGCGTCCGGCTTCCGGGCCCGTGCTGCCGGGCGGCTATGATTTCGCGCGCGATTCCTATTATCGCGGCATCGGCGCCACCGGCTTCGGCTATGGCGCGGCGCAGCCGGCCGAACTCGGCCCCGCGCCGCTGTCGATCCGCCTGCGCCAGCCGCTCGAGGCGGTCCGCGAGGCAATCCGCGCGCGCCTTGTCGCCCATCTCGACGGCGAGAGCCGCTATATCGCCTCCGCGCTGATCATCGGCGATGCCGGCGGCCTGGCGGAGACGACGGAGGACGACCTGCGCCTCTCTGGCCTCGCGCATGTGCTGTCCGTCTCGGGCCTGCACATGGTGCTGGTGACCGGCGTCGTGTTCTGGAGCGCGCGGGCGGGGCTGGCGCTGATTCCGTCGCTGGCGCTGCGGCGGCCGATCAAGAAATGGGCGGCGATCGCGGCGCTGCTGGTCAGCGGCTTCTACCTGCTTATCTCCGGGCTCGACGTCGCCGCGCAGCGCTCGTTCATCATGACCTCGATCGCCTTCCTCGCCATCCTCGTCGACCGCCGGGCGATCTCGATGCGCAATGTCGCGCTGGCGGGGCTGGTCGTGCTGGCGATCACGCCGGAGAGCATCCTCTCGGCTAGCTTCCAGATGTCGTTTGCCGCCACGATCGCGCTCGTCGCCGGCTTCGAGATGCTGTCCGACCGACGCCGCAACAATCCCTCGCCCAGCCTGCGCGCCCGCAGCGGCGCGGCCGCCTTGCCGAGGCGTGCCTTCCTGTTCGTCGCCGGCATGGCGCTGACCTCGCTGCTCGGCGGCCTCGGCACCACGCCCTTCGCGCTCTATCACTTCCAGCGCATGGCGCCGCTGTCGATCCTGGCCAATGTCGCGGCGATGCCGCTCACCGACTTTCTCATCATGCCCTTCGCGCTGCTCTCCGTGCTCGCCATGCCGTTTGGAATGGAGGCGCTGCCGCTCGCGGTCGTGCACTGGGGGATTGACGGCATGCTCGGCGTGTCGGCGACGGTCGCCCGATGGTCGGGCCAATCCGGCGGCGCGGCGATGCCGGGCGTCGCGGCCCTGCTGCTCTTCGTCGGTGGTTTCGTCTGGCTGGCGCTCTGGCGCGAGCGCTGGCGGATGCTCGGCATTGTGCCCATGCTGGCGGGAATTGCACTCGCCCTGTTCCCGGCGCGACCGGACCTGCTGGTCAGCGCGGATGGCAGGCAGATGGCGATCCGGGGCGGCGACGGCCTTTACCGCATCGTCGCGCGCAGGCCGGACCGCTTCGTCAGCGATATTTGGCTTCGATCCGATGGCGACGAGAGGGACCCGAAGGCGGCGTTGCAGGCGGGTGGTTGCGACGCGGCCGGCTGCGTCGGCCGAATGCCGGATGGGAACTGGGTGGCGCTGGCGCTCGACCGAGCCGCCTTCGAGGAGGATTGCCGCCGCGCCGTGCTGGTGCTGACGCCCTTGTCCGCGCCGGAAACCTGCCTCCGCCATACCGCCGTGATCGATCGAGGAACGCTGGAGCGCTCAGGATCGCTGGCCATGTGGCCGCGCGGGACGGTGGCATCGCCACCGGAGAGTGCCGCGGGGCAGTCACCCGAAATGGCCGGAAGGGCGGGACCGAAGTCGACCGAGGCGCAACTGGAGACGGCTATCGCCGGGGCCAGTACCTTCATGGAGCCGCGCGGGGCGGGTGCTTCATCAGAGGGGAGTGCCGACGGGCCGGCATCCGAAACGGCGGGCAGCGCCGGGCCGGAGCCGCCCGCGGCGCAACCGGAGACATTCATCCCCGATATCGCCGTCCCCATGGAGCCATCGCGCTACGACCGCGTCGAGCGCAATGCCGACGACGAGGATGTGCTGCCGCCGGAACCCTCGGCCACAGCGGAGTCACGCCCTGCGCCGCCCGATCCATGGCTAGCCCGGCGCTTCGAGATCCGCACCGCCTATGCACCGGTGCGACGGCCCTGGATGCCGCCCTATGAGGACGAGCTTGCCGATCAGTAGGTGCGCAGCAGCCCGACGAGCTTGCCCTGGATGCGGACGCGGTCCGGCCCGAAGATCCGCGTTTCATAGGCGGGGTTCGCTGCCTCCAGCGCGATCGAGGCGCCCTTGCGCCGCAGCCGCTTCAACGTCGCCTCTTCCTCATCGACCAGTGCCACGACGATGTCGCCGGATTCGGCGTTGTCGCTCTTGCGGATCAGCACCGTGTCGCCGTCGAGGATACCGGCCTCGATCATCGAATCGCCGCGCACTTCGAGCGCGAAATGCTCGCCGCCGCGCAGCATCTCCGGCGGCACGGTGATGGAATGGCTCTGGGTCTGGATGGCCGAGATCGGCACGCCGGCGGCGATCCTGCCCATGACGGGGATGATCACCGGCTCGGCCACGTCGTGCATGTCGTCGATCGGGCGGACCTTGCCGAGGCTGCCTTCGATCACGCTGGGCGAGAAGGCCTGCTTCTTCGGCCGCGCCATGGCCGGCGTCATCGTCTCGGGCAACCGCACGACTTCCAGCGCACGGGCCCGGTTGGGCAGCCGGCGGATGAAGCCGCGTTCCTCCAGCGCCTTGATCAGGCGGTGGATGCCGGATTTCGAGCGGAGATCCAGCGCATCCTTCATCTCGTCGAAAGAGGGAGGAACGCCCGCTTCCTTGAGCCGCTCCTGGATGAACATGAGGAGTTCATACTGCTTCCGGGTGAGCATGGTGATCTCGCGCTGGGGGCATTGCCAAGTTCTATCGCCGTACCCGAAGGCCGATCCCCTCGAGCCACTGCCAGGCGGCGATCCGGGAATCATTCAGGTACAAAACGCGAACAGAATACCTGTTCCCCATGCGTTCCGCAAGGCCGCCCTGGGCATAGGCTTGAGGCCAGGCGCCTCCATGGCCCGGCGCCCCTGTTGGCGAGGCCCGCTGCGGTATCGCTTTCGCCCCGCGACCGGCGCCAGCGCGAGCCGACGGAACGTGGCGCGGAAGGATCGTGCCCGAGGGCGCGCACCGCGCTGTCGAAGCCTGACGCTCGATCCGTTCGAGCTGTCGCTACGAGGGGCGCGAGGTGGGGACGGGGCAGGGCGCCGAAGTTTTAAGGCGCGGCATTCCCTAGAGGAAGGGGTTGGCCCGCGCGTCGCGCCGCATCCGGCGGCAATCGGCGATTTGGCTGGGACGCAGCAGGATATCCATCGAAGGGTGAAATTTATTTTTTCTTTGGGATCGTATCCGTTTCGCTTGAGATGGACATGCTTCAGATCATTTTTTCTTTAGATAGCAGGCCTAGAGCATAACGATCGATGATCTATCAAGATTAAGGCGATTATCTCGCCGATATGTGGCAAGATATTGGCTGGTTTGACACAATTGGACTGGATGCGTATGGTTGTGTTCATCAACTGACGTGAGGTCATATCCAATGATGTTTAAATCCGGTGGCATTGCCGCCGCGATCGCCGTTGCGCTTTTGTCCGCGACGAGCTTTTCCGCGCTTGCCCAGGACGCTGATACGAAGGCCGCTGATACGAAGGCCAAGGACGCGGTCAGCTGCGGCACCGACCGAACCATCGATATCGCCGAGATGACCTGGCCCTCCGCGGCCGCGCTGGCGCATATCCATGCCATCATTCTGGAGAAGGGTTTCGGCTGCAATGTCGAGATCGTCACCGGCGACACCGTTCCGACCTCGTCCTCGATGTTGACGCGCGGCAGCCCGTCGGTGGCCCCTGAACTCTGGACCAGCACGATCAAGGAACCCTGGGCGAAGGGCCTGGCCGACGGCAAGGTCGTCGAACTGGCCGACGCCATCACGGACGGCACGGTCGAGGGCTGGTTCATTCCCCGTTATGTCCAGACGGCTCATCCCGATCTCAAGAGCGCCCAGGACGTCATTGCGCATCCCGAGCTGTTCAAGGATCCCGAGGACAGCAGCAAGGGCCGGCTCTATTCCTGCCCGCCCGGCTGGGCCTGCGAGATCTCGACCGGCGCGCTCTTCGAAGCGCTCGGCATGAAGGACAAGGGCTGGAACCTGTTCTCGCCCGGATCCGGCGGCGCGCTTGACGCCTCGATTGCCCGCGCCTTCACCCGTGAAGAGCCGATCCTGTTCTACTATTGGGGTCCGACGGCCATTCTCGGCAAGTACGACGCCGTGCAACTCGACCTCGGCGAGACGAAGCCGGACGTCTATGCCTGCAACACCAGCCGCGATTGCACCGACAAGCCGGGCGTGACCGCCTATCCGTCCTCGCCGGCCGTCGTCGGCGCGGCGAAGTGGATCGAGAGCGACGCGCCGAATGTGGCCGCCTATCTCGCCAAGGTCGGCCTGACCAATGCCGAGATCAGCGAGATCCTCGTCTATGGCGACGAGAACAAGGCGGACGCGGCGGCGACGGCGCGCAATTTCCTGAAGACCAAGGAAGACCGCTGGACGAGCTGGGTTGCGCCGGAAGTGGCGGCCAAGGTCAAGGCCAGCCTCAACTGACATTGCCAATAGGCAAACGAGCGGCCGGGATTTCCCGGCCGTTTCCCGTTGGGCCGTGCCTTGCTTCCCGGCAACGCGGCCGGGCAGGGCGGGCAAGCTGCCACGCCGCCTGGGAAGCCAATCCGTGTCGCCGGGCTGAAGAAAGAGACAGAGCTTGTTTCCTCAACTGATTGATACGCGGCCCTGGCGCCGCGCGGTCGACGATGGCCTGAACTGGGTGGTCCGCCATTGGGGCGGGACCTTCGAGTCCGCCGCCTATCCGCTTCTCATGCTGCTGAAGGCGATCGAGAACCTGCTGATCGCGACGCCTTGGTGGCTGATCATCGGCCTGCTGACGGGCATCGCCTGGCTGGCCACGCGACGCTGGCAGCTTCCGGCCGTGGTGCTGGGCGCGCTGCTATTCCTCGGCGTGATGGATCTGTGGAAGGACGCCATGACGACCATGGCGCTGATGATCGCGGCAACGCTGACGGCCATCATCCTTTCGATCCCGGTCGGCGTCTGGATGTCGCGCTCGCTCCGGATGCGACAGGGCATTACGCCGGTCCTCGACCTCATGCAGACGCTGCCGAGCTTCGTCTATCTGATCCCGACGGTGATGATCTTCGGCCCCGGCAAGATCCCGGCGCTGATCGCCACCATCGTCTATGCCGCGCCGCCGCTGGTGCGGCTCACCGATCTCGGCCTGCGCTCGGTCGATCCGGCCGTGATGGAGGCCAGCCGCGCCTTTGGCACCAATCCGCGCCAGCGCCTGCTCGGCGTACAGATCCCGCTGGCGCTGCCGACCATTCTCGCCGGCATCAACCAGACCACCATGATGGCGCTCTCCATGGTGGTCATCGCCTCGATGATCGGCGCGGGCGGCCTCGGCTACCAGGTATTGCAGGGCATCGGCCGCCTCGAAGTCAGCCGCGGCCTGTTCGCCGGTCTCGGCATCGTGGCGCTCGCCATCATCTTCGATCGCATCACCCAGGCGTTCGGCCGCCAGTTGCAGGCCCGCATCGGCATGCAGGAGGCCCGCTAATGTCCGATCCCATCGTGAAGACCGATCTCGCCATCGCCATGCGCGGGGTCACCAAGATCTTCGGCCCGGACCCGGAGGGCGCGCTGGCGCTGCTGCGGGCGGGGAAATCCAAGGCCGAGGTCCAGGCCGAGACCAACCATGTCGTCGGCCTCGACAATGTCTCGCTCGATATCGCGGCCGGGCAGATCTTCGTCGTCATGGGGCTCTCCGGCTCCGGCAAGTCGACGCTGATCCGCCACGTCAACCGGCTGATCGAGCCGACGGCGGGCGAGATCATCGTGCACGGCACCGACGTGCTGAAGATGAGCCTCAACGAACTGCGCGCCTATCGCCGCACCAAGGTGGCGATGGTGTTCCAGAAGTTCGGCCTGCTGCCGCATCGTTCGGTCATCGACAATGTCGCCTATGGCCTCGAGGTCCGCGGCGTCGGCCGCAAGGAGCGGCTGGAGACGGCGGCGAAATGGATCGAGACGGTCGGGCTCGCGGGCTATGAGAATTCCCGCACCCGCCAGCTTTCGGGTGGCCAGCAGCAGCGCGTCGGCCTGGCGCGGGCGCTTTCGATGGATAGTGACATCATCCTGATGGACGAGGCGTTTTCGGCGCTCGATCCGCTGATCCGTTCCGGCATGCAGGACCAGCTGATCACGCTGCAGAAATCGCTGAACAAGACGATCCTGTTCATCACGCATGATTTCGACGAGGCGCTGAAGATCGGCGATCGCATCGCGGTGCTGAAGGACGGAGCCCTGCAGCAGGAGGGCAAGCCCGAGGACATCGTGCTGCGTCCGGCCAACGAGCATATCGAGGAGTTCGTGCGCGAGGTGAACAAGGCCCGCGCCATCCATGTGCGCTCGATCCTGGAGCGCGGCGTGACCGAGCCCTGCGAGCAGTCGGTATCGATGGATGCGTGCTGCGAGGACGTGCTGCCGCTGTTCGCCGAGCATCAATGGGTCGGCGTAGTCGATGGCGAGGGCAAGCAGATCGGCCGCGTCACCGCCAAGCAGGTGATCAAGGCGCTGGCGCGCCACACGCCGGGCGTCGGCTGATCGTACAAGACGAAAAAGGCGAGGGGCGCTGGTTGGCCCCTCGCAAGTTGGCGGATCGGCTCAGGCCGCCTTCGCCCGCGCCCCCAGCGACCACAGCACGCCGAACGGATCGCGTAGCTGGCCGTAGCGGTCGCCCCAGAACTGCAGGTCGAGCGGCATCACGACCTCCATGCCGGCATCGATCGCCCGCTGCCACCACGTGTCGATGTCGTCGCCGAGTTGCAGGTGCAGCGTATAGCCCTGCGGCGTCTCCAGCGGATGGCCGTATTCCTCATAGGGGTCGGCCAGCATGACCGATCCGCCATTGATGTAGAGGTGGATGTGCATGGTGCGTCCCTTCTCGTCGACGGGGACGCGCATCACTTCCTCGGCCGCCAGCGCGCGCTGGTAGAATTCCGAGGCCTTCACGGCGCCGCCGACGCTCAGATACGGCGCAACGCCGCTCAGCACCCTGGGCATACTGGCGAAGGCGCTTGTCTCGTCGGTCCTGGTGTCCATCGTCCTGTCTCCTCACATGGGAATCGCGAGCGGCGCATGGCCGCCTCAGGGTCTCGACGGGCGGGGAAGCGCGATTTCGACAGGGGGGGAAGATTTTTTTCGATACGGGCAGGGCGCGGGTCGGTTGCTCGGCTTCGCTCGGTCGAAAGCAAGACACTCACCCAACCTCTCCGGCAAGCGGCCGAGGGCCTTTTGGCCGGCGTGGCGTCGAGGGGGAGGCCAGGTATTCCTAAGGCTGGGAAAACAGCGACGAGGTGCGGTGCGCTCCCTCTCCCGCGCGCGGGAGAGGGTGGGGTGAGGGGCTTTCTGCCCTGAAGGCGGTGGCGTTGCGTGCTTCGAGACGGCCCTCCGGGCCGCTTCAGCATATTGAAGAGGGAGCCCGGAGGCAGAGGCAAGGAAGCCGGATCAGATATCCTGGTTCTGCGGCAGGATGACGAGGTCGCGGATGGTGGCGTTGGGCGGGCGGGTGACCATGAACACCAGTGCGTCGGCGATATCCTCCGAGCGCAGGCCTTCATGCGCCTCGGCGCGGCGCTCGATCTCGGCCGGATCCGTGATGCCCCAGAGCTCGTTCAGCACGATTCCCGGCGACAGCGCGCCGATGCGGACATTGTGCGGACCGAGCTGGCGGCGGACGCCGTGCACGAAGGACTGCACCGCGTGCTTGGTGGCCGAATAGACCGGCTCCCAGTGGATCGCCTGATGACCGGAGATCGACGAGGTGACGACGATGTCTCCGGATCGGCGCGCGATCATGCCCGGCAGCACCGCGCGCACCGTGCGGAACACGCCATTGACGTTGACGCCGATGACCCGGTCCCATTCGTCCGGATCGCCGGTGGCGACGTCGCCGGTTACATAGCTGCCGGCATTGGCGAACAGGATGTCGATCCGGCCGAAATGCGCTTCGGCCTTGGCGACCATCGCCTCGACATCGGCGGCCTTGGTCAGGTCGGCGGGAACGGCGATCGCGTCGCCGCCCAGTTCCTTCGCCAGCGCCTCCAGCTTCTCGGCCGAACGCGCGACCAGCACCAGCCTGGCGCCCTCGGCGGCGAAGCGGCGGGCGGCGGCGCGGCCGATGCCGGAGCTGGCGCCGGTCACAATCATCACCTTGCCGGCAATCGATACGGCCATGGTGTCTCCTCCATCAATGTCCAGAAATCAGCGAACCGTGTAGCCGCCGTCGACCAGCAGGTTGGCGCCGTTGACCATCGCCGCGCCGTCGCTGGCGAGGTAGAGCGCGGCATAGGCGATCTCTTCCGGCTGCGCGAAGCGGCGGGTCGGGATTTCGGCGCGGGCGCGCTCGCCCTTTTCACCGGCCCAGCCGACCTTGGCGAGCTCGGTCTCGACGACGGTCGGCGAGATGCAGTTGGCGGTGATGCCCTTCGGGCCCCATTCCAGCGCCATGCAATTGGTCATGCCGAGCAGGCCGGCCTTCGAGGCGGAATAGGCGACATGGCCCTCGATGCCGATGACGGCGGCCTGCGAGGCGATGGTGACGATGCGGCCATAGCCGGCGGCGATCATGTGGCCGGCGACCTCGCGCGAGAAGATGTAGGGCGCGCGTAGATTGACCGCGAGCTGCAGGTCCCAGCTCTCGGTCGTCGTCGCCTCGGCGGGGGCGAGCGTGCCGATGCCGGCATTGTTGACGAGGATGTCGATCTTGCCGAAATGCGCCGCGACTTCGGCGACGGCGCGCTCGATGGCGGAAGCATCGGTGACGTCGCCGGTCCAGCCCTTGTGGCCTGCGCCAAGCGAGGCTGCGAAGTCATGCACCGCCTCGTTCTTGTCGAGCAGGGCGAGCGTGGCGCCATTGGCGGCGAAGAGGGTGGCGAGCGCGCGGCCGATGCCGCCGGCGGCGCCGGTGATCAGAGCGACCTTGCCGGTCATGTCGAAGGGACGCGTCAGGTCGGCGGTGAACGCCTGGTTGGCAGACATTTCGGTTTCCTCCCAAAGCCCTTGCCGGACCTCATGTCCGAACCGGGCGCATGGCTTCTCACCGCTCGTTTGTGGCGGTGCGTTCCGCTAAACTAGACCCGCCCCCCGCTTGAAAGCAAGTTTGTTTGCTGCTACTGCCAACAAATAAGCGATGTTGAAATCGCACTGGATGTCGATCCGGCCGGAAGCCGGCCCGGCGATGGAACCACGAGGAAACGCTGATGAAGAAGCTTGGCATTCATTCGTTCGTCTGGACCGGCGGCACGACGCAGGAAGACCTCGAAGGCGCGATGAAGAAGTCGCATGACCTCGGCTACGGCCTGATCGAGTTTCCGCGCCTCGACCCGAAGAAGTTCGACGTCAACTGGCTCGCCAAGCGGCTGCAGGATTATGGCCTCAAGGTCGTCGTCACCATGGGCCTGCCGCTCGATTGCGACGTGTCGTCGGAAGACCCGGCCGTGGTCAAGCGCGGCGAGGCCCTGCTGGCCGAGGCCATCTCGATCACCCGCGATCTCGGCGGCTCGAAGCTCGGCGGCATCATCTTCTCCGCCCACACCAAGTACCAGAGCATGCCGACCCAGAAGGGCTGGGACAACAGCGTCGCCGCGCTCGCCCGCGCCGCTGACATCGGCAAGGCCGCCGGCGTGTCGATGAACCTCGAGGTCGTCAACCGCTTCGAGAGCAACCTGCTCAACACCACCGCGCAGGGCCTCGCCTTCATCGAGCAGTCCGGCTCGGACAACATCTTCCTGCACCTCGACACCTTCCACATGAACATCGAGGAAGCGGATCCGGTCCAGGCGCTGCGCACCGCCGGCAAGAAGCTCGGCTATTTCCACATCGGCGAGAGCAATCGCGGCTTCCTCGGTTCCGGCGTGATCAACTTCTCGGCGATCTTCGACGCGCTGCTCGAGATCGACTACCAGGACTGGATCACCTTCGAGAGCTTCTCGACCGAGGTTGTCGACAAGGATCTGTCGATCACCTGCGCGATCTGGCGCAACACCTGGACCGACAATGTCGAAGTGGCGCGCCTGGCCAAGGCCTATATCGAGGCTCGCATGGGTGAATCCGCCCGCAAGGCGATCACCGCGCGCACGGTCTGATTGAGGGCAGGGGGGCGGCTGACCCCTGGCTGCCCCTGATCCGCGGCTCGTCCCGACCCTCCTCCCGGGGGCGTGTCGCACCTTGGTGGATGGCGCCTGCAATGGCTGCCATCCATCCTTTCCGGCCGAGGGAGGCGTCGCTCTCGCGATTGCGTGGCGCGTGACGCCGACCGTTTCCGCCGTCCTATGTCATCGCCCGATATTCGCGTTATTTCCGCGGCTTGCGCGTATTCGTGCAAGTAATGCGTGCGGTTCAATGCGCGCGCTACCCAACCGTATTCCCGTTCTGCGCTTATGCCCAATCCCTGCCCGCCTGACCGGAGGGCAGGTTGACTCCACGGACCCACGCAAATATGTTTGGTGTCGCAACGAACAAAAAAGAACGGGGCCCTCGAGCACCGATCAACCGGGAGAAACGTCCTAGTGGCCGAGCCTGCCTCCCCTGGTGAGGGCAAGCCGGAACAGGCGCATCACGTCCTCGTTCCGCCAGCCTCCGTGTCGCCGTCCGCGCCTGAACAGGGTGCCGTCGCCGATACGGATCTGCTCCTCGCCGCCACCAGCATTTCCAAGGCCTTTGCCGGCGTTCCGGCGCTGGTCGATGGCCGCATCCGCCTGAAGCGCGGCAGCGTTCATGCGCTCTGCGGCGGCAATGGCGCCGGCAAGTCGACCTTCCTCAACATCCTGATGGGCCTGCACCGCGCCGATGCCGGCACGGTGATGGTCAAGGGCAGGGTGGTGCACTACGCCTCGGCCGCCGAGGCGCTGGCCGACGGCATCGCCATCATCACGCAGGAACTGAGCCCGGTCCTCGACATGACCGTGGCCGAAAACATCTATCTCGGCCGCGAGCCGCGCCGGCTGGGCTGGTTCGCGGACAAGGCGAAGATGGAGGCGGATGCGGCCGCGCTGTTCGCCCGCCTCGGCTTCGACATCGATGCGCGCGTCACCATGCGCTCGCTCTCCGTCGCCAAGATCCAGCTCGTCGAGATCGCCAAGGCGATCAGCCGCGAGAGCGACATCCTGATCATGGACGAGCCGACCTCGGCGATCGGCGAGAAGGAAGCGGCGACGCTGTTCCAGGCGATCCGTTCGCTGCAGGACCAGGGCGTCGGCATCATCTATGTCTCGCACCGCCTGACCGACATATTCTCGATCGCGGACAGCTACACGGTATTCCGCGACGGCCGCTTCATCGAGGCGGGCGATCTCGCCGATATCGACCGGCAGCGGCTGATCTCGCTGATCGTTGGCCGCGATCTGCGCGACCAGGAGGCCCGCGACAGCACCAGCACCGGCGAGCCGATGATTTCGGTCTCCGGCTTCGCCCGCCACGGCCAGTTCGAGGACATTTCGCTCGATCTCGCCAAGGGCGAAATCCTCGGCCTTTACGGGCTGATGGGCGCCGGCCGCAGCGAGTTCGCCAATGCGCTCTATGGCAATGCGCCCAAGGATGCCGGGACGGTGACGATCGAGGGCAGGCCGGTCGAGATCCGCTCGCCGTCCGATGCGCTTTCGAATGGCATCGCCATCGTCACCGAGGATCGCAAGGAGACGGGCCTGGTCCTGACCTCCAGCGTCTCGGAGAACGTCGTGCTGGCGGCGCTCGACCAGTTTTCGAGGCTAGGCTTGGTCGATGGCAAGAAGGTCGCGTCGAATGTCGACGGCCAGATCGCGCGTTTCCGCATCCGTACAGCCTCGCGCGACCTGCCGGTCCAGAGCCTTTCCGGCGGAAACCAGCAGAAGGTGGTGCTGGCGCGCTGCGTCGAGACCGAGCCGAAGATCCTGATCTGCGACGAGCCGACCCGCGGCATCGACGAGGGCGCCAAGCGGGAGGTCTATGCCTTCCTCTCCGCCTTCGCGGCGGCCGGCAATTCCGTGCTGATGATCTCTTCCGAAATCCCCGAAATTCTCGCCAATGCCGACCGGATCCTCGTGTTCCGGCGCGGGCGGATCGCGGGCGAACTCAAGGGCGCGGCTGCGACCCAAGAGGCGCTCGTCCATCTGGCAAGCTGAGCGACCGAGGCGCCCCATGTCGACCGAACTCACCACCACCGCCGGCGCTGCCGGAGCCAGAAGCCAGGCGATCGGCCGGTTTTTGTCGCGCTACGGCATCCTGCTGTCGTTCCTCATCCTGTTCGTGATCCTCTCCTTCGCGCATCCGAACTTCCTGTCGACCGCCAATCTCATGAACGTGCTGCGGCAGGTGTCGATCAACGGCATCCTCGCCATCGGCATGACCTTCGTCATCCTGACCGGCGGCATCGACCTGTCGATCGGCTCGGTGCTGGCGCTGACCGGCGTTGTCGCCGGCAGCCTGGTCACCGGCGGGGATCCCTATAATCCGGCCATCGCCTTCTTCGCGGCCGTGGGCGTCGGTGCTCTGTTCGGCGCCGTCAACGGCACGCTGATCGCCCGATTTTCGGTGCCCGCCTTCGTCGTCACGCTCGGCATGCTGTCGATGGCGCGCGGCGCGACGCTGCTCTACTCGAACGGTCGGCCGATCCCCAATCTCTCGCCCGAATTCCGCTGGCTCGGCCAAGGCTTCATCGCCGGCATCCCGGTTCCGGTCATCATCTTCGCGATCGTCTTCATCGCGGCCTGGATCACGCTGCGCTACACGGTCTATGGCCGCTGGATCTACGCCGTCGGCGGCAATGTGAAGAGCGCCAAGACCAGCGGCATCCCGACCCGCACGGTGATCTTCTCGGCCTATCTGCTGATGGGCGCGCTGGCCGGTCTCGCCGGCATGATCCTGACGGCCCGCACCACCTCGGCGCTGCCGCAGGCGGGCCTCGGCTACGAACTCGACGCGATCGCCGCGGTCGTCATCGGGGGCACCTCGCTGACCGGCGGCGTCGGCTCGGTGGTCTACACGCTGATCGGCGCGCTGATCATCGGCGTCATCTCGAACGGTCTCGATCTGATGGGGGTGTCGTCCTACTACCAGCAGATCATCAAGGGCGCGATCATCGTCGTCGCCGTCCTGATCGACCGCTCCAGAAACCTGAATCCTTGATGGGATCCGCGCGCTTGCGCGCGGGAATGCAGAGCTATGACTGAGGGAGGAAACCCATAATGGCACTCAACACCTTTACCCGCCGGGGGCTGGCCATGCTGGCCGGCGTCGGCATCGCGGCGCTGACGATCGGGCAGGCGGCAGCCGCCGACCCTGTCCGCATCGCCGCCGTGGTGCAGAGCCTCGACACGGAGTTCAACGTGCTCTGGGCCAATGCCGCCAACGAGCATCCGTTGGTCAAGGACGGCAGCGTCAAGCTGACCGTGCTCGACGGCCGCATGGACGCGCTGACCCAGTCGAACCAGTTCGACACCGCGATCAGCGAGAAGTATGACGCGATCATCTTCGTGCCCGTCGACATCGACGCCGGCAACGATCCCGTCCAGCGCGCCAAGGATGCCGGCATCACCGTCATCGGCTCGAACACGCTGATCTCCAATACCGACCTCTACAACGCCTACATCGCTTCCAACGACGTCGAAGCCGGCAAGATGCTGGCCAAGTCCGTCTTCGACAAGATGGGCGGCAAGGGCAATGTCGTCATCGGCGAAGGCATGATCGGCCAGTCGGCCCAGGTGCAGCGCCTGCAGGGCATCGAAGAGACGCTGAAGGACTATCCCGACATCAAGGTTCTCGAGCAGAAGACCGCCAACTGGTCGCGCGCCGAGGCCCTGTCGCTGATGGAAAACTGGCTGACCGCCCATGCCGGCGAGATCAACGGCGTCATCGGCGAGAATGACGAGATCGCCATCGGCGCGCTCGAGGCGATCAAGGCGCACGGCCTCGACCCGAAGACCATCCCGGTCGCCGGCGTCGATGGCGTCACCGACGCGCTGCTCGCCGTCAAGCGCGGCGAGATGATGTCGACGCTGCAGGATGCCGACGCACAGGCCCAGGGCGCGATCGACCTCGCCCTTGTCGCCAAGCAGCCCGACTACAAGCCGCAGGCCAAGGTCTGGGACGTCAATGGCGGCAAGCTGGCCTGGGAAGGCGGCAAGTCGCAGCATTACTCCGTGCCCTGGATCCCCGTCACGCTCGATAACGTCGACGGCCTTCTCGAAATGCGCAAGACGCAGTAATCAGGCGTAGCGCGCAGAGATTGCGCGCAGGCCCTTTGGAGAGGCGGTCTTGGCCGCCTCTCCCTCTCCGCCCGCGCGGGTTCAAGTCTCGCGCGTTCCGGGAAGCCTCCAAGTCGTTCCAGAATGAGTCCCAGATCTTGGCAACCCCTCAATCCGTCCGCTACCTCAACGAAATCCGGGCGCTGAACGCGCTGTTTCGCAGCGGGGGAATGAGCCGGGCCGATCTGGCGCGCAGGCTCGGGCTCAACCGCTCGACCACCGGCAACATCATCACCAACCTGATGGCCGATGCGCTCGTCGTCGAACTGCCGAATGGTGGCCGGGGCGAGAACGCCGCCAGGACCGGGCGGCCCGGCATCAACATCGAGATCAATCCGGCCGGTGCGACCTTCCTGGGCGCCGAGATCGGCGTCGACCGGCTGACCGTCGTCGCCATCGACCTCTGCGCCAACGAAATCCGGCGCATCTCCACCCCGTTCCCGACCCATCAGCTGCCCGTCGAGGACGGCATCGACCGCATCGCCGCGATGATCGGCGAGATCATCGAGGGGCTGCCGGACCAGGGCCAGATCCGCGGTCTCTGCGTCACCCTGCCGGCGCTGCTCGATGCCGACGGCAAGGTGCTCAACGCGCTGATCATCGGCTGGCGCGATGTCGACCTGAAGAGCCTGATCGCCCGACGCCTCGCCGCCCGCTTTCCCAAGCTGGAACTGGCGGTCTCGATCGAGAACGACGCCAATGCCTTCGCCATCGCCGAGACCTATCGCGACACCCAGCACAGCGCCGAGACGGTCGCCTTCCTGCTGATCGAGAATGGCGCCGGCGGCGGCATCGTCATCGGTGGCAGGCTGTTTCGCGGCTCGTCCGGCTTTGCCGGCGAATTCGGCCAGATCGTGCTCGGCAGCGAGGGCTTTTATGCCGGGCGGCACAAGCCGGGCCATCTCGAAAGCTATATCGGCAAGGACGCCGTGCTGGCGCGCTACCGCGCCAATGGCGCCGCCGAAGGGGCGGATCTCGACCAGTTGCTGGCAGCGCTGGCAGCCGGCGAGGCGAGCGCGATCCGCACGGCGCGCGAATGGGGCGGCGGCCTCGCCATCGGCCTGATCCAGCTATCGAGCGTGCTCAACCCCGGCGTGATCATCCTCGGCGGCACGGTGGCGCCGCTGTTCCGCTTCGTCGCCGAAGAGGTCGAGGAAGCCATGCGCAGCGAGTTCCTCGAAGGGTTCCCGATGCCCAGGATCGAGGTCTCTGCGCTGGGGCTTGAAGGCCCGGCGCTCGGCGGTGCGCTGATCATGCATCAGCGCATGTTTTCCATTGACGAGAGCGCGATCTACGCCAGCGCCCAGCCGATCACGCTGTTTCAGACGTGATATCGAGTTGTCGGCCCTGTTGGAGATCGATGGATCGGGATCTGCTTGCTGACCTCTCCCTCAGGGAGAGGTGAAGAAATACGGTCCTGTCGGACGCAACGCTATCCTGCTCCAGGCGGGCGAGCCCAGGGAGGGGCGAAAAGGATGATTGAAGGCAAGATCGTCACCATCGGCGAGATCCTCGTCGAGATCATGGCGACCACGCTCGGCCATGGCTTCCTCGAGGCGCAGACCCTGATCGGTCCGTTCCCGAGCGGCGCGCCGGCGATCTTCATCGACCAGGTCGGCAAGCTCGGCCATCCGGCGGCGATCGTTTCCGCGGTCGGCGACGACGATTTCGGCACCGTCAATCTCGAGCGCCTGAAGCAGGACGGCGTCGACGTCTCCGCCGTCGCCATCCATCCGGGCGCCGCCACCGGCAGCGCCTTCGTCCGCTACCGCCCCGATGGTGGCCGCGACTTCGTCTTCAACATGCGCGACAGCGCCGCCGGACGCATCGCCGCCACGCCGGAGGCGCAGGCCGTGCTCGCCGAGGCCGGGCACCTGCATGTCATGGGCTCCGGTCTGCCGGTTCCCGCCGTGTTCGGCATGGTCAGCGCGTCCATCCCCGCCATCAAGGCGCGCGGCGGCACGGTGTCGTTCGATCCCAATATCCGCGTCGAGATGCTGCGCGACCCCGCCGGCAAGGCGGCCTTCCAGTCCGTGCTCGCGGCGACCGACCTGTTCCTGCCCTCGGGCGAGGAACTGTCGCTGTTCTCCGGCGAGGCCGACGAGGGCCGCGCGATCGCGGCGCTGCTCGATGCCGGCGTGCAGGAAATCGTGCTGAAGCGCGGCAAGGCCGGCGCCAGCCATTTCGACCGCAGCGGCCGAACTGACATGCCCGGCTTCGTCGTCGAGGAAATCGACCCGACCGGCGCCGGCGACAGCTTTGGCGCCACCTTCCTGGTCGCCCGCCGGCTCGGCAGGTCGGTGGA
Organism: Kaistia defluvii; assembly: GCF_026343955.1. Lineage (GTDB taxonomy): Bacteria > Pseudomonadota > Alphaproteobacteria > Rhizobiales > Kaistiaceae > Kaistia > Kaistia defluvii. The sequence goes on along the minus strand of NZ_JAPKNI010000004.1, from coordinate 55,595 downwards.
GGATGCCTTGCGCTATGCCAATGCCGCCGGCGCGCGCACCGTCACCGTCAAGGGTCCGATGGAGGGAACCTCGTCCTTCGCCGAACTGGATGCCTTTATCGCCGCAACGCCGGTGGGAGCCCACGCATGAGCCTTCTGACCGAACTCGCCGCCGATTATCAGGCCGGCCGCGTCAGCGGCATCACCTCCGTCTGCTCGGCACACCCGTCCGTGATCCGCGCGACGCTGCGCGAGGGGCTCCGCACCAATACCGTCGTGCTGATCGAGGCGACCTGCAACCAGGTCAATCACGAGGGCGGCTATACCGGCATGAAGCCGGCCGATTTCCGCCGCTTCGTCGAGGGTATCGCTGCCGAAGTCGGTTTTGACATGGCGAACCTCATCCTCGGCGGCGACCATCTGGGACCCAACCCCTGGCGCAGCCTTCCGGCAGAGGAGGCCTTGGCCAGGGCCGAGATCATGGTCGGCGCCTATGTCGCCGCCGGCTTCACGAAGATCCATCTCGACGCCAGCATGGGCTGCGCCGGCGAGCCGGAAGGCCTCGACGACGAGACGACGGCGCATCGCGCGGCGCGCCTTGCCAAGGTGGCCGAGGCGACGGCCAGGTCAAACGGCCTGACGCTTCCGGTCTATATCATCGGCACGGAAGTGCCGACGCCGGGTGGCGCGCTGCACGATCTCGACGACGTGCCGCCGACTCTCGCTTCCGCGGCGCGCGAAACCATCGCCACCCATCGCCGGGTCTTTGCTGAAGCCGGCCTTGGCGAAGCCTTTGCCCGCGTCATCGGCCTGGTCGTGCAGCCGGGCGTCGAATTCGGTCATGACAAGGTCGTCGTCTACCGGCCGGAGCGGGCGCGCGACCTGATCGCCGTCCTCGCCGACGAGCCGCAGTTCGTGTTCGAGGCGCACTCGACCGATTACCAGCCGGAACCGGCCCTCGCGACGCTGGTCCGCGACGGCTTCCCGATCCTGAAGGTCGGGCCGGGCCTGACCTTCGCGCTGCGCCAGACGCTCTATGGCCTCGACCTGATCGCCTCGGAGCTGGAGGCTTCCTATGGCGACCGGGCGCTGGCAAAGGCGATGGAAGCGCTGATGCTGGCCGAGCCGAACTACTGGCAGCGCTATTATCCCGGCACGCCGGACGAGCAGCATGTGCTGCGTCACTACAGCTACAGCGACCGCATCCGCTATTACTGGCCGCACGAGCAGGCCGAGCGCGCGGTGGCGAAGCTGATGGCGACGCTGCAGGGCCGGACGATCCCGGAGCCGCTGATCACGCAGTTCCTCGCCGAGGACGCGGAAGCGGTGCGCAGCGGCGAATGCGCGGCGACGGCCGAGGCGCTGCTGGAACGCGGCATCGAGCGCATGCTGCAACTCTACGGACGGGCCTGCCGGCCGTAGGCAAGGCTCTCTCCGCCGGATACTAGCCTTCACCTCTCCCTCGGGGAGAGGTGAAGGGAGCCGGCTGATCGAGACGCGATCCCGCATGCGCAGCCTCCGTCGCCCCGGCGAAGGCCAAAGCCCGGGAACACCGGCCGTGGAGATAGGCCGGAGCCCTGTGCCGCGCCGGTCAGCAGATGACGTCGGCGGTGCCGCCCGTTCCAATCGACTGGCAACTGCTGAAGGTGCCTTCGTTCGATGCCTGGTCTGTCTGGCAACCGGCGAGCGACACCACGCAGAAAAGCAGAGCGAAAACGAGTCTCATGCTGTCCTCCCCATGCAACCGCAGGGGAAGGATTATCGGCTTGGCCGGCAGCGACTCAAGGACGGCTCCGTCAATCCATCGTGACCGGAACCGAGGGTCCCGATCACGATTGGGTCGGCAGTTGGCGCGGGCGCTTCAGCCGCCGCGCTTGCGCAGTTCGGCGACCTGTTCCGGCGTCAGCGGGCGGGTGGCCTCGCCGCGCAGCATCAGGAACAGCTTCGCCGTCTCCTCCAGTTCCTCTGTCGCATACATCGCGTCTTCGAGGCTCTTTCCCGCGACGACCGGTCCGTGATTGGCGAGCAGCACGGCGTGGTGCTTTTCAGCCAGTTTTTCCACCGCCAGCGCCAGGCTCTCGTCGCCGGGCGGATGGTATGGGACCAGCGGCAGCTTGCCGACGCGCATGATGTAATAGGCCGTCAGCGGCGGCAGGCAGTCGTGATGGTCGATATGGTGCAGGCAGGACACCGCCACCGAATGGGTCGAGTGCAGGTGAACCACGGCCTCGCAGGTCGGGCGTTGCTGGTACATGACCCGGTGCAGGAAGGCTTCCTTGGTCGGCTTGTCGCCGCTCACATGGTTGCCGTTGGCGTCGATCTTCGAGATGCGGGCCGGGTCGAGGTCGCCGAGCGAGGCGTTGGTCGGCGTCATCAGCCAGCCGCCATCGGGCAAGGCGACCGAGATGTTGCCGGTCGAGCCGAAGGTCAGGCCGCGCTGGAACATCGACGCGCCGCACTTGCAGATGCGCTCGCGAAGCGCGGATTCGGTCTGGGATGTCGGGCTCACGCGAGCGAACTCCATGCCTTGAGGAAGAAATCGGGCGTACCGAAATTGCCGGATTTGAGCGCCAGCGCAACATCCGGCCCGGAACGGCTGCGCGTCCAGGGCACGCCGGGATCGATTTCCGGGCCGATCGACAGCGCCTTGACGCCGAGCGCATTGACGACGGCGCCGGACGTCTCGCCGCCGGCCACCAGCAGGCGGGTGAAGCCCTTGGCGGGCAACGCCGCCGCGACGGCGGCGAGCAGGTCCTCGACCAGCGTTCCCGCCTTGTCGCGGCCGAGCTTCTCCTGCACGGCGCGCACGCTGTCGGGATCATCGCTGGAGTAGACCAGCGGCGTGACGTCGGCGGGCTGCGACACCAGCCAGTCGATCACGGATGCCGGCGTCAGCGCGCCCGAGGCGATCTCCAGCGGGTCGATGCGGAGCGTCGGCAGCCCGGCTTCCTGCGCCTTGGCGACCTGGCCGCGCGTCGCCGCCGAGCACGAGCCGGCGAGGATCGCGCCGCGTCCCTCGGGCGCGGCGATCGAAGTCGCCGGCGGCGTCAGCCTGTCGATCAGGCCGGCGTCCCGATAGGCGGCGGGCAGGCCGATGGCTATGCCCGAGCCGCCGGTGACGAGTTTCACGTCGACCAGCGCCTTGCCGATCTCGCGCAGATGCGCATCTTGCAGGGCGTCGACGATGGCGATGCGCTTGCCGGCGGCCTGTTCGCGCGCGAAGGCCTTGGAGATGGCCTCGGCGCCAGCATCGACATCGGCATAGGCGACCAGTCCGACCGGCAGGTCGGTCTGCCGCTGCAGCACGCGGCGGAGATCGGAATCGCGCATCGGCGTCAGCGGATGGTCGCGCATCGAGCTTTCGTTGAGCGGCACGCCGTTGACGAACAGATGGCCCTGGTAGATCGAGCGGCCGGTCGCGGGGAAGGCGGGGCAGGCGATGGTGAAGCCGGCATCGAGCCGCTTCAGCAGCGCTTCCGCCACCGGGCCGATATTGCCTTCATCGGTCGAATCGAAGGTCGAGCAATATTTGAAGAACAGTCGCTGCGCGCCATGCGCCAGCAGCCACTCGGCCGCCGCCAGCGACTGCGCGACGGCGTCGGCCGCCGGAATGGTGCGCGATTTCAAGGCGACGACGAGCGCATCGACCTCGGAAAGGTCGAGATCGTCCTGCGGCAGGCCGGTGCTCTGCACCGTGCGCAGGCCCTCGCGCGACAGCATCAGCGAGAGATCGGTCGCACCTGTCAAATCGTCGGCGATGCATCCAAGCAGCATACGGTCATGTCCTTGCAGGAGAGGTCAGGCTGGCTCGCCGGACGGAGACTGAGGGGAAGGGCAGCGACAAAATGCAACGCAAAGCAGTTTCGCCCTCCCATGGGCTTGACGACCGCCGCTCCGGCTCGGCTAGTATCGCCTACTGTTAGCGCTGTCATGGGGAATTCGCAACCAATGACAGCGCTAGCATGGTGGAGCGTGCAAGGGTGGCGTTCCCGCGGAAAGGATCACGTCATGGCGACGAAGGATGAGACGGGAGCGCGGCTCTCGGTCATCGGCCTCGGGTCGATGGGATATGGCATGGCGCAGTCCCTGGCCAAGGGCGGCTTCGCCGTCACCGGCTTCGACACCCGCCCGGAGGTGGTGGCGAAATTTGCCGCCGAGCATGGCGCCGGCGCCGCTTCGCTGTCCGAGGCCGCCGCCACGGCTGACATCCTCGTCATCGTCGTCGTCAATGCCGACCAGACGCAGCAGGTGCTGCTGGGCGAGGGTGGCTTGCTGGCCTCTGCCAGGCCGGGCGCGGTGATCGTCTCCTGCGCCACCATGGCGCCGGAGCGGGCGCGGGCGCTCGCCGAGGCGGTCGAGGCGACCGGCCGGCACTATGTCGACGCGCCGATATCCGGCGGCGCGGCGCGCGCCGCCGAGGGCGCGCTCACCATGCTGGTTTCCGGAAGGCCCGAGGCAATCGCCAAGGCGCGCGCGGCGCTCGACGCCATGTCGGCCAAGCTCTATCTGCTCGGCGACGAGCCGGGCATCGGCGCTTCCTTCAAGATCGTCAACCAGTTGCTGGCAGGGGTTCACATCGCCGCCGCCTCCGAGGCGATCGTCTTCGCCAAGCGGCTCGGGCTCGACATCGCCAAGGTGTATGAGGTGATCACCGCCTCGGCCGGCAATTCCTGGATGTTCGAGAACCGCATGCCGCATGTGCTGGACGGCGACTATTCGCCGAGAAGCGCCGTCGAGATCTTCACCAAGGATCTCGGCATCATCGCCGACATCTCGCGCAGCGAGAAGTTCGCGACGCCGATCGCATCCTCGGCGCTGCAGATGTTCCTGATGACCGCCGCTGCCGGAATGGGCAAGGATGACGATGCCTCGGTCGCGCGCCTCTATGCCATGATCGCCGGCCTCGACCTGCCCGGCGCCCCCGCCCCTGAGAAGGACTGAGTTTCGATGCCGCGTTTCGCCGCCAATCTCTCGATGATGTTCAACGAGTGGTCGTTCCTCGACCGCTTCGCCGCCGCCGCCGATGCCGGCTTCAAGGCCGTCGAGTTCCTGTTCCCCTATGATTTCTCGCCGGAGGATGTCGCGGCCAGGCTGAAGGCGGCCGGGCTCGAGCAGGCGCTGTTCAACCTGCCGCCGGGCGACTGGGCGGCCGGCGAGCGGGGTATCGCGGCGCTGCCAGGCCGGCAGGACGAGTTCCGCGCCTCGGTCGCGAAGGCGCTCGACTATGCGCTGGCGACGGGCGTCCGGCGGCTGCACATGATGTCGGGCCTGGCGCCGAGCGGATCTTCAGAGGCGGGCGCCCTCTATCGCGAGGCCGTGCGCTTTGCCTGCGCCACCTTGGCGCCGCATGGCATCGACATCGTGCTGGAGCCGATCAACCGCCGCGACATGCCGGGCTATTTCCTGAACGATTTCGGCATGGCGGCGGGAATCATCGAGGAGCTGGGCCTGCCCAATCTCAAGCTCCAATACGACATCTATCATCGCCAGATCCTGCATGGCGACGTGATCAAGAGCCTGGAGGCGATGCTGCCGATCATCGGCCACGTCCAGATCGCCTCCGTGCCGCTGCGCAACGAGCCGGGCACCGGCGAGCTGAACGATTTTCGCATCTTCGACGAACTCGACCGGCTCGGCTATGCCGGCTTCGTCGGCTGCGAATACCGCCCCGCCGGCGCGACGCTGGATGGCCTCGGTTGGATGAAGCAGACGACGCTTCGCTGAACCTGGGCGATCGGGCGTGCAAAAGGCCGGGGCAGGCGACTGCCCCGGCCTTTTTTCATGTCTCCCGGGCCGTCATCCCTGCCTCCCATCCAACCCCACGCTCGGCGTCATCCCGGACAGAGCGAAGCGGAGATCCGGGATCCATGCAGCGGGGTTTTCAGGGAGCCTCGCGCGGCGACCGACACGGCTGAATGGATCCCCGGTCAAGCCGGGGATGACGGCGAGGGTGGGGTGAGGCGGTGCGTGGTGGGCGCTTTGCTCGGCTGTCTATTCGACAAGCTCTCGTCATCCCTGCCTCCCATCCCACCCCACCCTCGCCGTCATCCCGGACGCAGCGAAGCGGAGATCCGGGATCCATGCAGCAGGGATTTTGGGAGCCTCGCGCGGCCACCGCCTGGGCTGAATGGGTTCCCGGTCGAGCCGGGGATGACGCCGAGGGTGGGGTGAGGCACGGCATGGCTGGTCTGGTGCTCTGCTGGAGCCAGCTATTCTCAAGTCCTTGTCGCCCCCTGCCTCCTAGGCTCACCCACCGCGGCGCGCCGCCCCCTCAAACAAAAGAACGGGGCCTGAGGTTGCCCCCAGGCCCCGTCTACATCTGAATGGCGAGGATCAGCCGGCTGCGGCCGAGGGCTTGCCGGTGGCGCGGGCCGTCGCGCTTTCGATCATGATCTTCTGCATGCGGCGGCGCTGCAGTTCGCGGTCGGCGATGACGCCGAGCATGATCACCGCGCCCATCACCGTGTAGTTCAGCGAGCTCGGGATACCCAGCATGTTGACGAGGTTCTGCAGCACCTGCAGCAAAACCGTGCCGAGGAAGATGCCAAGGATCGAGCCTTCGCCGCCGCGCAGCGAACAGCCGCCGAGCACGGCCGCCGCGACGGCGTAGAGCTCATAGAAATTGCCATGCGCCGAGGGCGAAACCGACTGCGTGTAGAACACGAAGAAGATCGCCGACAGGCCGGTCAGCAGGCCCGCGATCGAATAGGCGGCGGTGATGACCAGCTTGGTCGGAATGCCGGAAAAGCGGGCGGCTTCCTCGTTCTTGCCGACGGCGAACAGGTAGCGTCCGAACACCGACTTGTGCAGCACCACCGACATGATCAGGCAGACGGCGACGAAGAAGATGAAGGCGTTCGGAACCACGCCGACGCGGCCCGAAACCAGCCATTCCAAAGTTTCGTAGCCGCTGCCATAGCCGAAGCCGGCGGTCGAATCGGCGGTGTAGTAGCGCGCCAGACCGCGGTAGATCAGCAGGCCGCAAAGGGTGACGACGAAGGGCTGCAGCCGGAGCTGCGTCACCAGCAGGCCATGGATCGTGCCGAGGATGACGCCGCCGCCGACCGTGATCAGCAGGGCAAGCGGCCAGGCGAGCTCGTGATTGACGAGCAGGTCGAGGAAGATGATGCCGAGCAGCGCCAGCATGGAGCCGACCGACAATTCGATGCCGCCGGTGATGATGACCACGCCGACGCCGATCGCGAACAGGCCGAACAGGCCGATCTGGTTGGCGAGGTTGGAGAGGTTGATCTGCGAGATGAACTGCGGATTGAGCACCGCGGTAATCGCGCCGATGATGATGATCAGCAGGAAGAGACCGAGTTCTTTCCTAAGCATGTTCGATGGCTTCCTGTTGGATCGTTCCACCGACGGCGAGCGTCAGTACGTTGTGTTCGGAGAATTGGTTGCGTTCGAGATGGCCGGAGACGTGGCCCTCATGCATGACGATCATGCGGTCGCTGACGCCCAGCACCTCTTCCATGTCGCTGGAAATCATCAGGATCGCGACGCCGGCGTCGGAAAGCTCGCGCATCAGCGCGTAGATCTCGCTCTTGGCGCCGACGTCGATGCCGCGCGTCGGCTCGTCGAAGATCACGACATTGGGCTGCATCGACATCCATTTGCCGAGCACGATCTTCTGCTGGTTGCCGCCCGAAAGGGTGAGGGCGATCGTGTCGACATTGGGCGCCTTGATCTTGAGCTTGCGTCCCTGTTCCTCCGCCACCTTGTGTTCGGCGGCGGCGTCGACCAGCGTCATCCGCGCATAGCGGGGCAGGCTGGCGAGCGTGATGTTCTCCGCGATCGGTAGGTCCAGCACCAGACCGGAGCGCTTGCGGTCCTCCGGCGCGAGATAGATGCCGTGGGCGATGGCCGAGCGGACGTCGCCGAGCTTGACCGGCTTGCCGTCAATCGTGACGCGCCCGCCAAGCGCCGGGTCGACGCCGAAGATCGCCTGCGCCACCTCGGTGCGGCCGCAGCCGACCAGGCCCGCCAGCCCGACAATCTCGCCGCGGCGGATCGTGAACGACACCTTGCTGTTGGCAAAGGCGGTGGTGACCAGATCCTCGACGACCAGCCCCTGGTCGCGCGGCGGCTGTTTCGGCGGGACATAGAGCGATTTCAGCGATCGGCCGATCATCAACCGGATCATCGCATCATGCGTGATCTCACCGCGATCGAGCGCCCCGACGCGCTGGCCGTCGCGCAGCACTACGACGCGGTCGGCGCAGGCCATCACTTCGGACAGGCGGTGGGAGATGTAGATGACGCTGACGCCGGATTGGCGCAGTTCGCCGATCACCGCCAACAGCCGCTCCGTCTCGGTCAGGGTGAGACTGGATGTAGGCTCGTCCATGATGATGACGCGGGCGTCATAGGAGAGCGCCTTGGCGATCTCGACCATCTGGCGCTGCGCGATCGAAAGGTCCTCGACCAGCGTGCCGGCGTTGAAGTCGACGCCGAGGCGGTCGAGCAGGGGCTGCACCCGGGCCCGCAGCGCCTTCTGGTCGATGAGCTTCATGAAGCCGCCGAACCGGGGCTCCCGTCCGATCAGGACGTTGCTCGCCACATCGAGATTTTCGAAGAGGTTGAGCTCCTGGTGGACGAAGGCGATGCCGGCGCCGGTGGAGCTGTTGACCGTCAGCGAGGCGTGCTCGACGCCATCGATCCGGATCGTTCCCGCGCTCGGCGCGACGACGCCGCCCAGGATCTTCATCAAGGTGGATTTGCCGGCGCCGTTTTCGCCAATCAGCCCGAGCACCTCGCCGGAATTGACGGTGAGGTCAACGCCGCTGAGGGCGGTCACGCCCGGGTAGGTCTTGGTGATGGACCGTAGTTCGAGAATTTGTTCTGTCATCATGCCCGCGAGATGATTGTCCGCGCCTCGGCCCGGACTGCATGTGCACCAAACGCGTCCCCGGCGGGGCGAAGCCGGCCGGGGACGCGCAAGCGATCGGGCGCTTACTTGCCGGACAGGACCTTCTTCAGGTTGTCGCCGAATTCCTTGACGTTGGACTTGTCGATGACCTGCGTCGGCACGATCTGCAGCTTGTTCTCGGGGATGACCGACTTGTCGCCCTCGATGAGCTTCGCCATGTTGATCATCGACTGATAGCCGAACTCGAAGGGCTGCTGGACGACGGTGCCGTCGATGACGCCTTCGGCAACCCCCTTGAGGGTCTGCTGGTCTTCGTCGAAGCCGACGATCTTGACCGAGCCGGCCTTACCCAGCGCCTTCACGGCGTTGTAGATCTGCGGCGTGTTGTAGGCCCACAGACCGACCAGCAGGTCGATGTCCGGGTACTTCGTCAGCGTATCCTCGACATTGGCCTTGGCCTTGGCCTGGTCGCCGCCATCGGTGCGGATGTCGATGATCTCGATCTTGGTGCCGGCGATGGCTTCCTTGATACCCTGGGTGCGTTCGCGGGCATTGGCGGCATCCATGGTGCCGACGAACAGCATCGCCTTGCCGCCATCCGGCAGCGCCTTCTTCATCAGTTCGCCGGCCTGGCGGCCCGCGGCGACGTTGTCGGTGCCGACATACATCAGGCGGTTCGACTTCGGCGCATCGGCGTCATGGGTGATGAGGACGGCCTTGGAGGCGACTTCGTTGAGGATCGCGGTCGAGTCGTCCGGATTGACCGGGCTGATGGCGACGCCGGCGACGCCGCGGGCGAGCAGGTCCTCGAGGATCTTCTTCTGCGCGGCCGCCGACATTTCGCCGGGGATGTAGAACTCGATGTTGTAGTTCGGCAGCTCGGCCTGGGCCTTGTTGGTGCCGGCACGGGCAATCGTCCAGAAGTCTGCGGGCACGTTCACCACGAAGGCGAGCGTCTTCTTGTCGGCCGCGAAGGTGGGCTGGGTGGCAGTCAGCGCCATGGCGATGGCCGACGACGCGATGATCAGGGAGCGCCTGTTGAAGATGTGCATGGTTTCCTCACCCTTTGATAGTTTCAAACTGTTTTTTGAATCTGTGGAAATAGTCAGGCGGTAGCGCCTGAATGCATCCATTGCCGAACGCGAACGGATCCTCGGTCCTTCGTGTCGCGCGGATCGATGTTCTGCCGATCCGCATGCCGGGATGTACTGGAAAGGGGAGATTTTTTTCCTCGCTCTCCCGTCAGTCGACGGGGTCCTCCAGCTCGGAAGTCTCTCTCTATACAGTATAGCTCTTCCTGCGACCTCCTTATGGGAGGTGGCCGGTCAGATCTTAGCCAATCCTGGCGTAACGCCTTGTTTAAGTTCGATGATCCTATACGCGGTCTCCCTTACGCTATTGTGCGATGAATAGCGTCGTCAAGCGTAAAAGTCGGGCAGAACATTATCAAACGGACCGCGTTGACTATTTTGACAGCGCTGTCATGATCGGCCGCTCAAGCTCGCGTTTCGACGAGCGGAGAGGGAGGAAGAGATGTCTGAAGACAAGCATTCCAAGTCACGTCGTGATTTTATCCGCACTGCCGGCGTCACCGCCGCCGGTAGCGCGGCCGCCATGTTGGGCGGCCTCGGCATCAGCCCTGCCATGGCGCAGGAGATGGCCGCGGCCACAGGCCGTTCCGAGAAGCCCCTCAAGGCGGCCTTCTCCAACGCCGGCCTGCAGGCCACCTGGTGCGCCCAGGGCAAGCAGGCTGCCGAGCATTGGGGCAAGCTCTTCAACGTCGAGGTCACCTGGTTCGACGGCCAGCTCGACGCGGTCAAGCAGCGCGCCGCCATCGACAACATGGCATCGCAGAAGTGGGACTTCGTCGCGATCCAGGCCTTCGGCATCGGCACGCTGATCCAGCCGGTGCAGAAGATGATCGATGCGGGCATCCCGGTCATCGACATGGACACGCTGATCGCCCCGCTCGACAAGATCAACGTCCACACCTTCCTCGCCCCGAACAACGAGTTCATGGGCGCCGCGGTGACCCAGGCCCTCGTGCAGAAGCTCGGCGGCAAGGGCAAGATCATCATGACGCAGGGCGCGCTCGGCCATACCGGCGCCCAGGGTCGTGCCAAGGGCTTCCAGTCCGTGATTGCCGCCAATCCGGGCATGGAAGTGCTCGACGACCAGCCGGCCGACTGGGATGTCACCAAGGCCTCGCGCCTGTGGGACACCTATCTGACCAAGTATCCGCAGATCGACGCGGCCTTCTTCCACAATGACGACATGGCGCTCGCCGCCTACAACGTCATGAAGTCGCGCGGCCGTACCGACATCCTGATCGGCGGCGTCGACGCCATGCCGCCGGCGATCGCCGCCGTCGCGGATGGCCGCATGTACGCCACCGTCCGCAATCCGTCCTCCCGTATCCATGGCGGCGCCATCGTCGCCGGCGTCGCGGCCGTGACGGGTGGCGAGAAGACCGGCGAGGGCATTCCGAAGAATGTCGTCACCGACGGTCCGGTCGTCACCAAGGACAACGCTGCCGGCATGCAGTGGATGCAGAACCACTTCCTGATCTGATCCATCCGCAGAAGCGGTCGCTTCCGCGCGCGACATCGCGCCGGAGGCGACCGCGACGGTTCCCTGACAGGCGTTGGCGGCAGGTACCATCCGGCCGTTCCCGTTGTCATGGGAAGCGTTCCATGCCGCCGACCCGGTGAAACTGATGACGACCGATCCCCTCGATCCCAGCGACACGCCGCGCCTGCAGATGCAGGGCATCTCGAAGTCGTTCGGCGGCGTCGCCGCCCTGCGCGACGTCGATTTCACGCTGCGCGCCGGCGAAATCCATGGCCTCGTCGGCGAGAACGGCGCGGGCAAGTCGACGATGATGAAGATCATCGCCGGCGTTCATACCGATTACGAAGGCAAGATGCTGATCGACGGGAAGGAGGTGCATTTCCGCTCCGCCCGCGATGCGCTGGCCGCCGGCATCGGCATGGTGCACCAGGAATTGAGCATCATGCCCGACCTGACGGTGGGCGAGAACGTCTTCCTCGGCAAGCAGCCGGTGACGGGCGCCGGCATCATCGACTGGCGCAGCATGATGAGCGGCGCGCATGAGCAGCTGAAGAGCCTCGGCATCGACGTCGACCCGAAGACGCGCATGGGCGACCTGCCGATCGGGCTGCAGCAGCTGATCGAGCTCGCGCGGGTGATCTTCTCCGGCGCGCGCATCATCATCCTCGACGAGCCGACCTCCGCCCTCTCGCCGCCGGAGGTGCAATTGCTCTTCGACGTGCTGAAGGGCGTCCGCGCCAGCGGGCGCAGCATCGTTTTCATCTCGCATTTCCTGGACGACATCCTGTCGATTTCCGACACGGTCACGGTCTTCCGCAATGGCAAGCTGATCGTCACCCATTCGGTCGAGGGCATCGACAAGGGCTGGCTTATCGAACGGATGATCGGCGCCGGCCACGAGGATCTCGAGGAAAGCTATACCGGCACGATCACGCTCGCCTCGAAACCCGGCCAACCTGTCGTGCTGGCAGCGGAACATCTGGGCTATGGCCGGGCCTATACCGACGTCACCTTCGACGTGAAGGCCGGCGAGATCCTCGGCATCTATGGCTTCATGGGCTGCGGCCAGATCGAACTGGCGCGCACTCTGTTCGGCAAGATCAAGGCCGATACCGGCACGCTGGCGATCGACGGCCGCAAGCGACGGCTGCGCAACACGACGCAGGCGCGCGCCGCCGGCATCGCCTTCGTGCCGGAGAACCGCCGCTCCATGCTGTTCTACGAGCAGCCGGTCTACAAGAATGTCTCGATCAGCATTCTCGGGCGCATCTCGCGCCTCTGGCTGAAGCCGAATGTCGAGCGCGCCATCGCCAGCAAGCATGTCGAGAGCCTCAGCATCCGCCCGCCGCGCGCCGAAGTGGCGCTCGGCGCGCTGTCCGGCGGCAATCAGCAGAAGGTGGCCCTGGCCAAATGGCTGACCCACCGTCCGAAAGTCCTGGTTCTGAGCGAGCCGACGCGCGGCATGGATGTCGGCGCCAAGGACGATGTCGTGAAGATCGTCCGGGCGCTGCGCGACGAGGGCCTCGCCGTCATCGTGGTTTCGGCCGAGCCGGAAACCGTCCTGTCGCTCGCCGACCGCGTCCTTGTCATGAAGAAGGGACGCATCGTGCGCGAATTCACCAATGAGACGATCAGCAAGGATCGGCTGCTGGAAGCCGCCTGAGAAGGAATTGACATGACGTTTCAGCAAACCAGTACGGCGCGCGCCTCGAAGTCGAGCCTGTTCCTGCGCAGTCAGATGCGCAACATCGCGCCGTTCGCGACCCTGATCCTGCTGCTGATCTTCTTCAGCATCGCCAGCCCGTCCTTCGCGACCATCGACAACGCCTCGAACATCCTCACCCAGATTTCGGTGACGGGCATCATGGCGGTCGGGCTGACCTTCGTCATCCTGTGCGGCGAGATCGACCTCTCGGTCGCCTCGATCGCGAATGCGACCGGCATCGTGGTGGCCTATTTCACCCTGCAGGAAAGCTATGTGAACATCGCCAACATCCCGGTCGCGGGCTGGCTGGCGGTCGCGCTGGCGCTGGCGGCCTGCACCGGCCTCGGCCTGGTCAACGCCTTCGGCACCACGGTCATCGGCATTCCGTCCTTCATCATGACGCTCGCCATGATGCAGATCGGCGCCGGCATCTCGGCGCTGCTGGTGCGCGGCCAGATCGCCTACAACGTGCCGGATATCGTCTCGACGCTGGGCGCCAGCAATGTCGGAGGATTTCCGACCATCGCGCTGGTGCTGCTGGCGTTCCTTCTTGTCGGTCATGTGACGCTGACCTACACGCGCTTCGGCCGCTACATCTACATGGTCGGCGGCAATCGCGAGGCGGCGGAGTATTCCGGCGTCAACGTCAAGCTGATCCTCGGCGCGGCGCTGGTGATCTGCGCGGTGTGCTCCGGCATCGCCGGCATGGTTGGCGTCGCCCATTTCGGCAGCGCCCAGCAGAACGAGTTCGACGGCTACCTGCTCGACGCGATCGCGGCGGTCGTGGTCGGCGGCACCAGCCTGTTCGGCGGACGCGGCGGCATCGGCAACACGATCGTCGGTCTCTGCGTGCTCGGCGTCCTCAACAACGGCCTCGATCACATCCAGATCGACAGCTTCCTCAAGATCCTGATCCGCGGCCTGATCCTGCTCGCCGCCCTGATCGTCAATGTCTACGTGCAGAACATCCGCAGCGTGGAACGGGCGGAGGGCGCATGAGGATCGGCCACCCCGCACCCTGACGCAGAATGACAGAAGGACAGAAGCGTTGACGTCTGACTCATCCTACCAACCGCGCTATGGCGCCGCCTATCCGAGCCTGGTGGACAGCGTGGTGCTGATCACCGGCGGCGGCAGCGGCATCGGCGAGGAGATCGTCCGCCAGTTCGCCCGCCAGGGCTCGAAGGTCGGGTTCATCGACATCGTCGAGGAGCCGTCCCGCAAGCTGGTCGAGGAACTGACCGCCGAGGGGCACACCGTCCATTTCGAGAATGCCGACCTGACCGACATCGCCGCGACCCAGGCCGCGATCGGGCGCATCCGCGACAAGTTCGGGCCGATCGCGATGCTGGTCAACAACGCCGCGCACGACCAGCGCGCGACGATCGACGAGATCACGCCGGAGTTCTGGGATTCGCGCCAGGCCGTGAACCTGAAGCACCAGTTCTTCTGCTCGCAGGCGGTTTACAAGGACATGGCGGCGCTGGGCGGCGGCTCGATCGTCAATGTCGGCTCGTTTGCCTATATCGCCGGCGTCGAGGGCCTGACCCCCTATCTGGCGGCGAAATCGGGCGTCATCGGCCTGACCCGTGGCCTGGCCCGCGAACTTGGTCCGCACAATATCCGCGTCAATTGCGTACTGCCGGGCTGGATCATGACCCAGCGCCAGCTGGACCTCTGGGTCACCCCGGAAGTCGAACAGGCGATCTTCACCCGGCAGTGCCTGAAGCGGAAGATCTATCCGGCCGATATCGCCCGGGTGATCATGTTTTTCGCCTCGGACGAGTCCGGCGCCTGCACCAACCAGAGCTATGTCGCCGACGGCGGCTGGACATGAGCTGACGGACACACGGACCATGCGGACGCGGCGATCCATGATAAGGAGCCGCGTCCGGTACGATCGGGCGTCTCTTTTCTGGATGGCGTCGTCTCTATGAACGTGAAGAACTCCTACACCCTGGCCGATGTGGCGTTGCGGGCGGAAGTCAGCGAGATCACCGTCTCGCGCGTGCTCCGCAACAAGGCCTCGGTCGCCGACAAGACGCGCGAGCGCGTCCTCGCCGTCGTCCGGCAGATGGGTTACGTGCCGAATCGGGTGGCCGGGACCCTGGCCTCGGCGGGCTCCAACCTGATCGGCGTGGTGCTGCCGTCGCTTTCCAACATCGTGTTCCCCGATGTGCTGCGCGGCATCCACGCCTCGCTCGCTTCCTCCGGCTATCAGCCCGTCATCGGCGTCACCGATTACGACATGAACACGGAAGAGGAACTGGTGGCGTCGCTGTTGTCCTGGCAGCCGGCCGCCATGATCGTCTCCGGCCTGCATCATACGGACTATACGGTGGCGATGCTGAAGCGGTCGGGCGTGCGCATCGCCGAGTTGATGGACATCGATTCCCCGCCGCTCGACATCGCCGTCGGCATGTCGCATCGCCAGGCGGGCTATGACACGGCGCTGCATCTCCACAAGCGAGGCTATCGCCGCTTCGGCTATGTAGGCCACGACCGTGTGCGCGACGAACGCGCCGCGCGCCGCTATGAGGGGTTCCGCGAGGGGCTGCAGGCGGTGGGTCTGTCGCTGGTGGGCGAGACGACGCTGGATGGTCCCAGTTCGACCCAGGCAGGCCGCGAACTGCTCGGCCAGTTGCTGGCCCGGCATGCGAACCTTGACGTCGTCGTCTTTTCCAATGACGACATGGCGGTGGGCGGGGTGTTCCACTGCTTCGCCGCCGGCATCCGGCCGCGCGAGGATCTGGCGCTGTTCGGCTTCAACGGGCTCGATATCGGCCAGGCGCTGCCGCAGCCGCTGTCGACGATCCTGTCGCGCCGCTTCCTGATCGGCAAGACGGCGGCCGAGATGATCCTCCAGAGCCCGGACTATCCGGGCCAGCCGACGATCTGCGACACCGGTTATGACATCGTCGAGGGCGAGACCGCTTAGGCGGCTCGCGGACGCGGCTGAACCCGGCTCAGGGCCTTACCACCTCGATCGAGGCGATCGTGTTGTCGGGACGGAGGACGAGGTCGTACCGGACATACCGCGTGCCGTCATCGCAGGTCACCCGCACGACGCGGCGCGATGGCAGCGACAGCTTCGTGTTGACCGCCATGCGGCTGACCGCGTCGCACCAGTGGCCCGCCTGCCGGATCGCCCTGCCGGCCTGGCGTTCGAGCATACCGGCCTCGGCCAGGCTCGGAATGGCGACGGCCACGAGCGCAAGGGCAAGGGCCGTTGGTTTCGAGCAGTTGATGTGGCCCATCGCGACGCCTGTCCCGTTTGTCCGCCTGTCACCCCGCGACGAGCTCCCCGGCCGTGCGAGCCTCTGAGAGATAGCACGGAACGGGGTTGATCCCGCTACGTCAATCATGACTTTTCAGGGATGCAGGAAGGCCTTGAACCAGTCGACCGCGACATAGGGGCCGAGCCCCCAGACCAGAACCCAGGCGGCGGCGCCGACGATGTTGGCCGACAGGAAATGCAGCCAGGGCATCGCCACCGCGCCGGCGATCAGTCCGTTCAACTGGCGCAGCAACACGACGAAACGCGCCGTCATCACGATCCAGATGCCGCGTTGCCGGAACACGTCCTCGAACTTGCCGAGCCGTTCCGGCGTCAGCTTGATCCAGCGGCCATAGCGCAGCAGCAGCGGACGGCCGCCGAAATGGCCAATCGCATAGCCGGTGCTGTCGCCCAGTACCGCTCCGGCGAAGGCAGCGACCAAGGCGTGGACGAGATCGACATCCCCCCGAGTCGCCAGCACGCCGATCGCGACCAGCGCGCTCTCGCCGGGCAGCGGCGCGCCGAGCGCTTCGAAAAAGATGATGACGAAGATGGCGAAGCTGCCATAGGCCGCGATGTAAGGCTCGATCAGCGACAGACCATCCTGCATCCAGTGCATGCGTACCCTTCCTGTCTCAGCGGCTTCCCAGCCCTTGGCGCGCAGGGCGCGTTCCGCGTGCCGGGATACCGGCCGGCCCGCCGGTTCGCGTCCGCCGGGATCCCGGAGCCGGGAACTGCGACGCCCTTTTCATCTCTACAACTTTTCCTTGGTGCTGGGACAAGTTGGCTATTCAATGGAAGGACTTGGGGAGGGCGCTCCCGGGAATCGGCGGATCGGCGCCGCCGATCGGACAGTACCAGAGCGCCGGCGTGGTGGAGGGCTGGATGCGCGCATTGGATGTCATGTGGGTCGGTCTTGGCGGCGGCGCGGGATCGTTGCTGCGCTGGTGGATCGGGCGGATCGTCGGCGAGCGTTATCACGGCGGTTTTCCGCTGGCGACGTTCCTGATCAACGTCTCGGGCGCCTTCGTCATCGGCTATCTGTCCGTGCTGTTCTCCGTCGACTGGCGCGATCGTTATGGCACGGTGCTCAATGCCGGCGTGCTGACGGGCATCCTCGGCGGTTACACCACTTTCAGCAGCATGCAGCTCGACGCCGCCAAGCTCGCCGGCTCCGGCCGGGGGCAACTGGCGCTCGGCTATCTGCTGCTCTCGGTGGCGGCGGGCCTAATTGCCGCGGCGCTCGGCGCCGCGCTCGCGCGCCTGCAGGGTTGAGGGGGAAGAGTCATGATCAATCTGGTGATCCTCGTTTTCGTCGGCGGCGCGATCGGCGCGATGGCGCGCGAATTCTTGATGCTCAGCGTCCCGCATCTGTCCGAAGGCTTTCCGATGGATATCCTGGTCGCCAACGTGGTGGCCGCGTTCCTGCTCGGACTGGTGGCCGGCCTGCACAAGCGGCGGGCGCTCAGCGACGACGTCAACACCATGGTCGGCACCGGCATCATGGGCGGGCTCTCGACCTTCTCCAGCTTCGCTTATGGCACGGTCGTGCTGATGAGCGCCTCTACCCTGGGCGCCGTCGTCGCCATTGCCTACGTCCTGGTCAGTCTGGCGCTCGGCTACGGCGCGGTGGTGCTCGGGATGAAGCTGGGCGAGCGCGGCGCGTCCCAGCCGGGCTGACACGCGCCCGGCCGGCAGGCCTCATGCCAGCGTTGGCGGGACACTGACGCGCTCGGCCTGTTGCGCGTGCGGCAGGACCCACGGTTCCTCGACCGGCATCAGGGTCGATTCCGCCAGCAGGCGAATGCTGGTCTCATAGTCGGCCCGCAACGTGATGAACGCGTTGCGGCACTCTTCCCGGTCGGGCTTCATCGGCAGGCCGATCTCCATCAGCCGGTCGTAGAGGTGATCGAAGTGTTCGATCAGCTGCGGATCGACGCTCTGGTGCGTCCAGGCATCGGCCGGGATCTTCGGATTGAGCTCGATCGCGATGTTCTTCAGGGCCGCACAGCCGATTTCGCGGCAGATGCGGGCTGATTCCGTGTGTTGCGGCTCCTGGCAGGCGGAGAGAAGCGAGGTCGCGTCGAGCACGGCGGCCGCGGCGCCGACCCAGCTCGTGCCGCGATAGACGGCCGGCACATAGGCGAGAATCGGTGAGATCGAGTGGGTTTCCATCACGCCGCGGAACCATTGCTCCCAATCCTCCCAGACGCCGCCATGATGCTCGATCTGGCCGCTGCGCTGGAGGGATTCGATGAGACTGGAAGTCGTCGGGCGGCGGCCGGTGCGCGCATACAGCCAGCCCACCTTGCGTTCGCGGATCTGGACCGCCGTCTGATAGCCGGGAACGAAGGTGAACAGCAGGATGACGACGGCCAGTCCGATCGCCGCCTCGAAGATCGCCAGGAACTCGCCCGTCAGGGTCGGCGGCGTCTTGAAGCCGAGCGTGCTGAGGGCGGAGCCGCTGGCCGTGAAGGCATAGCCCCAGTGCGTCTCGATCCCCAAACCCCAGAGGATCAGGGTGAAGGCGACCTGCACGAGCAGGAACCAGCTGACCACCGCGATGAAGATGAAGAGCGGCAGGACCCAGGCCTGGCGACGCTGTGTCTGGTTGTAATCCTTCGCGTTGGCGACCAGAGCGTGGACGACCGACACCGCGCCGAAGCGGGCGAACCGCTCGATGAAGTCCCGCTCGCGGCGGTTGATCAGCACCACGCGAACGATGGAGCGGAAATAGAGGAAGAGGGCGAGGAGGCCGACGAGAACGGCGAGGATGTGAAGCAGCGAATCCATCGGCATCTGTCCATTGTGCGAGGCAGGCATGGAAAGGGGGGCGGGTCGAAAGCGACCCCGTAGCCTCGCGATCGTATCCGAACAACGCGTGGGTGCGATAGCTCCTGCAACCGGGCGTGGCGGGCGGAAACGAAAATGGCGGCGGCGCTGTTCGCGCCGCCGCCATCCTACGAGGTCGTATCGAGCCGGCCGGATGGCCGGGGACCCGAACTAGCTGGTGAAGAACTTCTGCGTGCCATGCGCCTCGATGGCGCCCGCGACGCGCGAGAGCGCGTGGACATAGGCGGCGCTGCGGACTGTGATGCCGCGTTCCTGCGCCAGGGCCCACACGGCGCGGCCCTCGCGATCCATGGTGTCCTGCAGGCGCGAACGGACTTCCTCGGCCGTCCAGTAGTAGCCCTGGCGGTTCTGCACCCACTCGAAATAGGAGACGGTGACGCCGCCGGCATTGGCCAGGATGTCCGGCAGGACCACGACATTCTTCTCGGCCAGGATAACGTCGGCTTCGGGGGTGATCGGGCCGTTGGCGAGCTCCAGGATGACGCGCGCCTTGATGGCGGGGGCGTTGTCCTTGTGGATCAGGTCTTCGAGCGCCGCCGGGACCAGGATCTCGCAGTCGACCGCGGTGATCGCATCGGCGCCAATGGCCGTGATGCCGTCCGAGCCGGCCAGCTGCAGCACAGAGCCGGTCTTCTTGGCGGCGAGCAGCTTGGCGACGTCGAGGCCGGCCTCGCTGTGGATCGCGCCCTTCGAATCCGAGACGGCGACGATCTTGTAGCCGTCGGCGGCGAGCAGGCTGGCGATGTGTTGGCCGGCATTGCCGAAGCCCTGGATCGCGACGCGGGCGCCGGGCGTCAGGCCCAGTTCCGAAGCGAGATTGCGCACGAGATAATAGCCGCCGCGTGCAGTGGCGTCGTCGCGGCCGAGCGAACCGCCGAGCGAGATCGGCTTGCCGGTGATGACGGCCGGCGTCGACTGGCCGACGATGGAGGAATATTCGTCCGCCATCCAACCCATGATCATCGAGTTGGTGTAGACGTCGGGCGCGGGGATATCGCGGTCGGGGCCGACGATCTTGGAGAAGGCCTGCATGTAGGCGCGCGACAGGCGCTCCAGCTCCGCCTTCGACAGCGAGTGCGGATCGACGCGCACCGCGCCCTTGCCGCCGCCATAGGGCAGGTTCATGACGGCGCACTTCATCGTCATCCAGAAGGCGAGCGTCTCGACTTCCTCGATGGTCGAATCGGGATGGAAGCGGATGCCGCCCTTGGTCGGGCCGCGCGTGTCGTCATAGCGGCAGCGCCAGGCCATGAACGACTTCCGCGAGCCGTCGTCCATACGGATCATCAAGCGAACTTTGGTGGTCTCGCGCGGATATTTGAGCTTTTCGAGGACATCGCCGTCCAGATGCAGGTGGGCTGCTGCTTCGTCGAGGCGGGTGAGGGCCTGGTCGAGCATGGTGGCGTCCGTCATCCCGGCATCGCTCCGCTTGTTGATTGTCATGATTTTCCCCGCGTAGGTTGGCGCGGGGGTTATGACCCCTCAGCAAGCGGAGGGCAACAATTTGTGCCGAAGTTTAGAGCAATTGTGGCAATTTTGCGCAGAAGACTGCCTATACGTGAGTCATATCGATTAGGATTTATGCGTTGGATCGCCAGGCGGTGCGACGCAGCGGCATCCTGGCTTCCGCCAAGGAAGGGTCTGCCTAGAATCAGGGCAGATCGTTTGCCTGTCCTAGCATACGCATGGCGTCATCGGCCGGCGCAAAGCCCAGCAGCGTCGCGGCCCTGTTCATGCTCCAGGCCATGCCGGCATTGCCCGATACCGCGTTGACGACGATCCCCGGCGCGGGCCAGCTGGCAGAGTCCGCGCGGAGCGCGGCGGCGAACACCCCGAGCAGGTCTCGGTTCGACAGCCACATGCCGCGGAACCAGGCGAGGTCGCGACGGTCGCTCTCGTCCATCGCGTCGAGGCGGCTATGCGGCGTGCCGGAGCCGGAGATGGTCGAGGGATGGTTTTCGCCCGGCTGGCACCAGCCGATGCGCAGCGCCACCGCCGTCATGCCGTCGCGGGTGGCCAGGGCGCAGCAGAGCCGCTCGCCCATCAGCTTGGCGACCGCATAGGGCGTGCTGTCGCTGCTGCCGCCCTCATGGCGCCAGCGCGTCCCCGGCAGCGGCGGCAGCGCCTCGGTCAGCGCGCCCGGCGTCACGGCGATCTCGGTTTCCTTGTAGCCGCCCATCACATGGTTGGAGGTCGCGAACACGAAGCGCCGGACGCCCGCGCCCGCGGCAGCGGTGGCGAGCAGGGCGGTCATGTCGAAGGAGAGGGCGGAATCCGTCCAGTCCGCTTCGGGATAGGGGTTCTGCGCGGCGAGATGGATCACGGCGTCGACCGAGGCGATGACATGGCGCCACCGGCGATCTTCGCCATCGCGCAGGTCCGCCTCGATGCAGGTGAGTTCGGCATGCGCTGGCGGCTCGATCGGGTCGAAGCGGCGATCGAGCGCCACCAGCGCCCCGCACCAGGGTTCGGCGCCCAGTCCGGCGATCAGCTTGCGGGCGAGATTTCCGTTGCCGCCGGTGATGGCAATACGCATGGCGAGGATCCGGGTTCGTGGAAGGGCGCGCTACATGCGGCCGCCATCATCCGCCAGATTGGCGGTGATGCGGTCGCGGGTGATGAGGATATGCGCCGACATCGCCGCTTCGGCGGCGGCGAGATCGCCACGACGAAGGGCGTCGAGGATGGCGCGGTGGTCGGCCTTGATGCGGATCGCGGCTTCCAGCTCGCGGAAATAGTGCACCCGCATGATGTGCAGATGCACATGCAGATTGCCATACATCTCCTGGAGCCGGCGGTTGCCGCTGGATAGGACGATGGCGCGATGGAAGGCTCGATCCCAGTCTGTGAACCGGTCGTAGTCGACATAGACGTCGCCGGCCGTCGCCGCTTCCATCGCCTCGCAGGCTTCTTCCAGCGTTTTCGCGAGAGCGACGTTCCGCCCCTCGCGGATCGCCATGCGGATACCATGCAGTTCGATCGCCTCGCGCACCTCGAAGATCTCCCGGACATCGTCTGTCGTCAGCGCGCGGACATAGCAGCCACGCCGCGCCCGGATCTCGACCAGTCCTTCGGCGGCAAGCCGCTTCATCGCGTCCAGCACCGGTGTGCGGCTGACGCCGAGTTCCGCGGCGACGACATCGATCGGGATCTGCTGCCCGGTTTCCAGCTCGCGCCGCAGGATGCGCATCCGGATGGCCGCATAGGTCTGTTCGCCCAGATCGGCATGCATCAGCGGCTCGAAGCCGATGCCGGCCGGCGCGTCGATGGGATGAGGAGAGGTCTTTTCTCGGGGCAAATCGGGCCTGCGGCGCGGAAGGGACGATGGCTTGACATGTAACATGTAAAATTTTACGGATCAATTCGTTCGGCATTTCCCATAGAGGTTTCCCATTGTGAAGCAGGCACTTGTTACCGGCGGGGCGCGCGGCATTGGCTTCGGCGTGGCCGAGGCGCTGCTTGCCGCCGGCTATGCCGTCACGGTCACCGGGCTCAGCGAGGCGGAAGCCGCCGCCGTCCCGACGCGCGAGCATCTCGACGCGATCGTCCTCGACGTGACGGATCAGGCCTCCGCCGATGCGGCGATCGCCCGGTTCGACCGGCTGGATGCTCTGGTCAATTGCGCCGGCGTGCTGTTTCGGGGCCAGGAATACGACATGGCCGTGTTCCAGAAGGTGATCGACGTGAACCTGACCGGCACCATGCGCATGTGCGTCGGCGCCAGGCCTCTGCTGGCGAAGCAGGGCGGCGCCATCGTCAACACCGCGTCCATGCTGGCGATCTTCGGCGGGCCACTGGTGCCGGCCTACACGGCGTCGAAGGGCGGCGTCGCGCAATTGACCAAGGCGCTTGGCGTCGCCTGGGCCGAGGAGGGCATCCGCGTCAACGCGGTGGCGCCTGGTTGGGTCGCGACCGAAGTCACGCGCGGCATCGTCGAGGATCCCGTGCGCTCGGCCGGCATTCTCGGCCGCACGCCCATGAAACGCTGGGGCGAACCCCGCGATGTCGGCGACGTCGTCGCCTTCCTGTGTTCCGACGCCGCCCGCTTCATGACCGGCACGGTCGTGCCGGTCGACGGCGGCTATGCCTCGGTTTGAGACAAGAGAGTGAGACGATGAGCGACAACACCACGGTCAACCATTCCGGCCTCGAAACCGACGCCGATTCGAAGCGCATCCCCTACCGGCATCCGCAGCCGAAGGAATCCTTCCCCGAGATCGTCATCCCCAACGCGATCCCGACAGACGAACGGCTCTGGGTGCCGCAGCAGGAAAACGTCTGGTTCCGCCCGCTCTGCCTCTCGGCGAGCCGCGGCTACTGGATGAACCTGCTTCGGGTGCGGAAGTCCGGCGTGCTGTCGCGCCACCGCCATCCGCAGCCGGTGCATGGCTGGGTGCTGAAGGGTAGCTGGCACTATCTGGAGCACGACTGGACGGCGGAGGAGGGCTCCTATGTCTACGAGGCTCCCGGCGAGACGCACACGCTGGTGGTCGAGCCGCATGTGACTGAGATGATCACGCTGTTCCAGGTCAACGGCGCGATGATCTATGTGGATCCGTACGGCGCCGTGCAGGGCTATGAGGACGTCTTCACCAAGATCGACCTCTGCCGCAAGCACTACACCGATGTCGGCCTGGGCGAGGGCTATATCGACCAGCTGATCCGGTGAGCTGTTGCGGCGGATGCCATTGGAGTGGATTTGCCGCACTCCACCAACATCCTGAGGTGCCAGGCGAAGCCGGGCCTCGAAGGAGGCTCCAGAGGGCTCCTCCATGATCGCCGCCGTCTGTATGCTTCGATGTGCGGACGGGAGCTACTATGTCGGCTCGACGTCTGCGGAGGATCAACAGCGGCGTCTCCTGGAACATCAATCCGGCGCCTACCGCGGCTACACGTTCTCAAGGCGCCCCGTCGAGCTCGTCTGATCCCAGGCGTTTGATCGGATAGCCGACCCCCATGCGACAGAGCACCAGATCAAGGGCTGGTCGCGCGCCAAGAAGGAAGCGCTGATACGGGGCGATTGGGCCGCGATCCGAGAGCTTGCAAGGCAGAGGTCAACGCGTGGTTCGAGACGGCCCTGCGGGCCTCCTCACCATGTTGAGGATTGTGCTCGCTAGGCACGCAAAACAAAAAAGGCCGGCACCTTTCGATGCCGGCCTTTGCATTCGTAACGAACCTAGCGGATCGGCGGGGCGTACTGGATGCCGCCCAGCGACCAGAGCTGGTTCAGGCCGCGAGGGATGCCGAGCTTCGAGCCGACGCCCAGATTGCGCTCATAGACCTCGCCGTAATTGCCGACCTTGGCGACGATGTTGATCGCCCAGTCGTTGGAAAGGCCGAGCTTTTCGCCGAAGGCGCCGTCCGTGCCGACCAGGCGCATGACGTCGGGCTTCTTCGAGGCCTTGGCCTCGTCGACGCGCTCCGACGAGATGCCGAGCTCTTCGGCGTTCAGCATGGCGTTGTGGACCCAGGCCACCAGGGCGCGCCACTTCGCGTCGTCCTGGCGGACGACGGGGCCAAGCGGCTCCTTCGAGATCACGTCGGGCAGGATGATGTGGTCGGCCGCGTCATCCAGCGCGGCGCGCTCGGAATAGAGCTGCGAGACGTCGGTGGTCAGCACCGTGCACTTGCCGGTCTTGTAGTTCTCGAGCGATTCCGCCGGGGTGCTGGCGGAGATCGTGGTGAACTTCATCGAATTGGCGGTGAAATAATCCGCGAAGTTCTCTTCGCTGGTCGTGCCGCTCTGGACGCAGACGGTCGAGCCGTCTAGCTCCAGCGCCGAGACCTTGCCGCTGTCGCGCTTCACCATGAAGCCCTGGCCGTCATAGTAGGTGACGCCGACGAAGGCGAGCGGCAGGTCCGTCTCGCGCGACATCGTCCAGGTCGAATTGCGCGACAGCAGGTCGACCTTGCCGTCCTTCAGCGCGTCGAAGCGCTCGGCCGCCGAGAGCGGCACGTAGGTCACCTTCTCCGGATCATCGAAGATCGCGGTGGCGACGGCGCGACAGAAATCGACGTCGAAGCCCGTCCATTTGCCGTTGGCGTCGGCATTGGAGAAGCCGAGCAGGCCCTGGCTGACGCCGCAGACCAGATTGCCGCGCTGCTTCACCGTGTCGAGCGTGCCGGCGTGAGCCACGACGGCCGAGCCAAGCGTCGCGGCGAGAGCCAGCGTCGCGCCGCGCAGGGAAAAAATCCCAGGAAACATAGTCGCCCCTCCGAAGATGGTTCGTGGAAGTCACCCCGGAAGAGGCGACCGGATAGCCGCTGTCAGAGCTTGGCCTGCTGGCGAACGATCACCTTGGTGCCCACCGGCACGCGGTCGAACAGGTCGATGACGTCGTTGTTCACCATGCGGAAGCAGCCCGACGACAGCGCGTGGCCGATCGTCTGCGGCTGGTTGGTGCCATGAATGCGGTAGATGGTGTCGCCGAGATAGAGCGCGCGGGCGCCCATGGGGTTGCCCTCGCCGCCGGCCATGAAGCGCGGCAGATAGGGCTGGCGCTGGATCATTTCCGCCGGCGGCCGCCAATCCGGCCATTCCGCCTTGCGCGAGATCTTCAGCAGGCCCGACCACTGGAATCCGTCGCGGCCGACGCCGACGCCGTAACGGATGGCTCGGTTGTCCGGCTGCACCAGATACAGGAAGCGCTCATCCGTGTTGATGACGATCGTGCCTGGCGGCTCGTTGGAGCGGAAATAGACCGGCTGCGGCCGGAACTCCGGCGGCAGCAACGATTCCTGCTTGGTCGGGACGACGCCGGGCTGCTCGTTGATGTTGAGCATGTCGCGAATGCCGGCCTGGGCAGGCAGCGCCGGCGCCAGCGCCACGGCGGCGGCACAGCCCAGCAGGGCGAGCGACAGGGGACGTTTCAGCCACTGGAGAAGGCAGGCCGCTTTGTCTCGCATGGGGGACCTCGAATGCTGGAGAGGCGGTTGGGGGGGGAGCCCGGCCGGTGGAGCCGGGCCTGAAATCAGCCGGATGCCGGGCGGGTCGGGGCGGCCGCCGGCGTCGTCTGGGCGCAGCGCACGAACACCATGGTGCCGTAGCGCGCGGTGACGCTGGGGTCGACCCAGGGCGCGACGATGACGCCGTCCTGGAACGAGGTGATCTGGCGGTCCTTCGGCATGCCGGCGGGGCCGGGCGGTCCGATATAGACGCGGCCGCCGGCATTCTTGAGCATGACCTCGCTCGGCTGCGACTGGTCGGCCAGATACATCATCACGCCGTTATTGGGTCCGCGCGTGATGACATAGGGATTGCTGCAGTAGCGGCGCGCCTCGTTGATCGTGCGCGGCAGGTCTTTCTCCTCGCGGAAGGAGCCGAGGCCCCAATTTCCGACGAGATCCTCCGTGGTGATCGAGACGTTGGGCGTCGCCGGCGCGACGGACGGGGCAACCCGCTCCGTGACCGATGCGCAGCCGGAAATGGCGAGAAGCGCCGCAGCGCCGGCCAGCCAGGTCGCGGCGCGGCGGCTGCTGCCTTCGGCGCGGGCTCCTGCTACCGATGTCGTTGCTGTTGGTTCCATGCGTCTCCCCCTTGCCGCGACACCCAGGCAACTCCCCGGAAATCGGCGGCTGTTCACGCCAAGGCAGCACGTGATTCTGGACAGCATGATGGCGGGCATGTGGCGGGGAATGCAACTGCCGCCACAAACCATCTGTACGGTGCTACTCCGCCGGGCGGGCGACCGGAAGCGGCAGCATCGGCGCCCGCCGCAGCGGGTCGACTTTCTTGATCGGGCCTGCCTTCGGCGCCCCCGGCAAGGTGCGCCAGTTGACGCCGGCGATCGTCACGATCCGGCTGCCGCGGAAATCGGCTTCGCTGCGGATATGGCCGTGTTCCGACATATAGGTGAGCAGCCAGCGTCCGCGCGAGGGCGACCGGCTGCCATAGGCGTTGGCCAGCGCTTCATCGGTCGGGCAGGGCGCCTCTTCGCGCGCGGCGCGGGCAAGCAGCAGGAAAACGCCCTGCATTTCTTCCGGCAGGCTTTCCGCAACGGCCAGAACCTGCTCCCAGGCGTCGTCGCCCTTGTCCGAGCTGACGCCCGCGCGCGCCAGCGCCAGGCGCTTGCGGAAGCTCGGCATGTCCTGGCCATAGGTGCCGAGCTTCTTGATCCGGCAATGGAACAGGAAGTCCTGGTAGATCGACGGCGCCGGGCGGAAGGCCGTGTCCGGGTCCGACATGATCTCGGCATAGACGCTGTCGAGCAGTTCCTGCTTCTCGGCTTCCGTGCGGGTGTCGAGCTCTATTTCCGGCGTCGTGTCGAGCGGGCCGGAGATCTCGATCTCGCGCAGCAGTTCCGCCGTGCCCCGGGCGCGGGACTGGCTGGGCGCCGGCATCGGCAGCAGGTCGGCCTCACCGCCGACGAAGATCAGGTCCTGCATTTCGGCCTGCGGCATGTCGGGAAGCGGCATCAGCACGGGGCGACCGCTGCGGCCGGCCGTATCCACGGCGCCGATGCGCAGCGGGATCGGCTTGCGCGACAGCGCCGGGCCGAGCGCGATGAACTGGCCGGGATCGAGATCGCGGAATCCCTCGGCCTGGCGGCGGTCCATGCCGAGCAGGTCGGCGGCGCGCGCCATGTCGATATCGAGGAAGGTGCGGCCCATCAGGAAGTTCGACGCTTCGGCGGCGACGTTCTTGGCCAGCTTGGCGAGGCGCTGCGTCGCGACGATGCCGGCCAGTCCGCGCTTGCGGCCGCGGCACATCAGATTGGTCATGGCGCCGAGCGACAGCCGGCGCGCCTCGTCCGAGACTTCGCCGGCGACGGCGGGCGCAAAGATCTGCGCCTCGTCGACGGTGATCAGCATCGGATACCAGACGCTGCGGTCGGCATCGAAAAGCCCGTTCAGGAAGGCGGCGGCGCAGCGCATCTGTTCCTCGGCGTCGAGGCCTTCCAGATTGAGCACGACGGAGGCGCGATGCTGGCGGATGCGCAGCGCGATCCGTTGCAATTCGCTGGGGCTGCGCTCGGCGTCGACGACCGTGTGGCCGAAGCGCTCGGAGAAGCTGACGAAGTCGCCTTCGGGATCGATGATCGCCTGCTGCACCATGCCGGCGCTCTGTTCGAGCAGGCGGCGCAGGAGATGGGATTTGCCGGAGCCGGAGTTTCCCTGCACGAGCAGGCGGGTCGAAAGCAGTTCCTCAAGGTCGAGAAGGGCGGGCTGGCCTGCCGTGTTCGTCCCGAGTTCGATTCCAGCTTTCATAATGCTCCACATCGCCTTTGTCCGCCGGGCCATCCTAGCATGGGAGGCCGAGGCGTCCGGTCGCCTCATCGGAACTCCACAGGAGATCCATCGCGCAAAATGCGCAATCCCGCCGGCTACCTGCGCAACCTGCGTGGTCCGGCGCCCAAGCGCGCGAACCTCCATCTCAGAGACCGTTCAAGGAGGAATGGTACGCCCTAGGGGAGTCGAACCCCTCTCTCCACCGTGAAAGGGTGGCGTCCTAACCGATAGACGAAGGGCGCAGCGATGCGCGTTGCAGGTAGTTCCCTTGGGCCTTGCAGGCACAAGTCTTGATCCCGACACCCGATCAAGATGGGTGGTGCGCCCTAGGGGAATCGAACCCCTCTCTCCACCGTGAAAGGGTGGCGTCCTGACCGATAGACGAAGGGCGCGGCGAGGCGGGTTATAGGCGGCAAGCCCGGGACTGACAAGACCGTTTGCGGGCCATGTTTTCCGCCTGTGGATAGAGTGCCGCCTCATCGCTGAGGCGGCACGAATGGGCAGTTACCACTTGCCGGTATTCGGCATCGATGCCCAGGGCTCCTGCGGCGGCAGCGGATCGCCGGCCTGGATCAGCTCGATCGAGATGTTGTCGGGCGAGCGGACGAAGGCCATGTGACCATCACGGGGCGGGCGGTTGATGACGATGCCGGCCTTCTGCAGCTTGTCGCAGAGCGCGTAGATGTCCTCGACCAGATAGGCGAGGTGGCCGAAATTGCGACCCTCGCCATACACTTCGGGGTCCCAGTTGAAGGTCAGTTCGACCTGGGCGGCCTCGTCGCCGGGCGCCGCGAGGAAATACAGCGTGTAGCGGCCCTTCTCATTGTCGATGCGGCGCACCTCGTTCAGGCCGAGCTCCTTGTAGAAGGCGATCGACTTGTCGACGTCGGTGACGCGGACCATGGTGTGGAGATACTTCATTGGCGCGTTGTCCTTTCCCAGATGTTCCCGATCGGAAGCCGCACCGCAGAGGCGGTGCTGTCCGTCATATGGCGCCGACACCATAGACGCCGGCGGCGCAAACAGAAACCCGCGCACCGCCCCCGCGTCATTCCTTAACCGGCGTTAACGGAAATCCACGGTTGTGGCCGGGATGTCACTGGTCACGCTTCGATCCGATGTTATTCTCATGCGGGGATTCGGTCGCAACATTGCCGCAATGGCGGTATCGCGCGATCGGCCATGTGAGAAGGACGGCCTCGTTGGAAGGCCTATCGGGGGCCGACAAGATGGGTTCCAAGAACAGCGCTGAACCATCGTCCGCCGCAAGGCACGAGGACGAAGGCGGGCTGGATCTGGTCGAAGTGGCGGGCGCGATCAAGTGGTTCGATGCTTCGAAGGGCTATGGATTCATTCTCCCGGACGATGGCTCGCCGGACATTCTGCTGCACGTGACCTGTCTGCGCCGCGACGGCTTTCAGACCGCCTATGAGGGCGCCCGCATCGTTTGCGAGGTCACCCAGGGCCAGCGCGGGCTCCAGGCTTTCCGCGTGCTGAGCATGGATGATTCGACGGCGATCCATCCGGCCCAGGCCGGTCCGCCGCGCACCCACACCGTCATCGTGCCGACCAGCGGCCTCGAGCGCTGCATCGTCAAGTGGTTCAACCGCGTCAAGGGCTATGGCTTCGTCACGCGGGGCGAGGGCACGGAGGACATCTTCGTCCATATGGAGACGCTGCGTCGCTATGGCCTGACCGAACTCCGGCCGGGCCAGACCGTGCTGGTGCGTTTCGGCGACGGCGACAAGGGATTGATGGCTGCCGAAATCCGCCCGGATGACGGCTCCGGCCCGTCGTCGCACTGATCGCTGTGGCGCGATCCCGCTCCCGCTTTTCTCCGTTGCGCACCCTCGGGGCGGCGCTCGCCTTCGGATTGGCGCTGGCCAGCGGCGTGCTGGCGGCGGACAAGCCGGGCGAGATTCGGGTCACGACCCGCTCGGGCACCCACGCGATCACAGTGGAATGGGCCATCACCCCCTCGCAGCGCGAGCGCGGCCTGATGGGGCGCGAGAAGATGGCTCCCAATCACGGCATGCTGTTCGATTTCGGCAACGAGCAGCCGCTCTATTTCTGGATGAAGAACACGCCGCTCTCGCTCGACATGATCTTCATCAAGGCGGACGGCCGCACCTCGCGCATCGAGCGGGCGACGAAGCCCTTTTCCGAAGACCTGATTCCGGGCGGCGCGCCGGCTCGCTACGTGCTGGAAATGGTGGCCGGCAGCGCCGAGCGTCTGGGGCTGGCGCCCGGCGATCGCTTCGTCATTCCGAAGCCCTGAATCGGATCTGCGCCGAAGATGCGCTGTTGAGGCCGCCATTTGTCGGCTTGCAATGCCTTGAAGACCCGGGGCGGACCGTGTAATCCACCCCAGTCGAAGAATGTCGGGGCATAGCGCAGCCTGGTAGCGCATCTGGTTTGGGACCAGAGGGTCGTAAGTTCGAATCTTACTGCCCCGACCATTCGACCGAAGAGATCCCATGGAGGCGAGCTGACAATGGTTGCGCGTATCTTCAAGCCGGCACGGAATGCGATGCAGTCGGGCAAGGCGAAGACCGAGCGTTGGACGCTTTCCTACGAGCCGGAAATCCCCGTCTCCGTCGAGCCGCTGATGGGCTACACCTCGTCCTCCGACATGAACCGCCAGATCAAGCTGCAGTTCGATACGCAGGAAGAGGCTGTGGCCTATGCGGAGAAGAACGGCATCCCCTACCAGCTGATGCCGGCGCATGCGGATACGCGCAAGAAGATCTCCTATTCGGACAATTTCAAGTTTGGTCGGCTGCAGTCCTGGACGCACTGACCCTGCCTCGGCGCCGTCCGGACGGATGGGCCGAGACGATTGGCCCCGTAGCTCAGCTGGATAGAGCAGCCGCCTTCTAAGCGGCAGGTCGCTGGTTCGAGCCCAGCCGGGGTCGCCAACGTTTCCCTGAGTTAGACTGAAATTCTGCGCATTCCGATTCGGCGGGCCGCGGCTTGTTCCGAAACGCTTCCCTGATCCGCGTCGCATTTGGCGGCTGCGTCTTTGTCAGATGACCCCGGACGCGCCCTGCGCTTTCGACCGCCGCCCAAGCCATCATAAGAGCCACGACAAGCTCGTCCGAACCGAGGTGCCCGCCGGCACCTGGCAGGGGGCCGGCGGGCTGCGAGCTTCAGTCGGCTAAGGGGCCCATCTGATGAACGCGCTTTGGAGACTATCCTCCTTTGCCGCAACGTCAACTTTGAGTAGAGCGCTGATGCGTTCTGACCGATTTCCCGCAAGCCGACTGGCGGATCGCCGGCCGGGCGCCGCGACGCAGCGCATGGCGAGGACTTGCGTCGACGATGAAGCCGGATCGGGCGCACGCGGATCGGGCGTTAAACGTTTCCGCCCAAGTTGGCGGACGCCGGCAAGGCCACCTTGGAGCCAGGAGCTCGACTGGTGTCTCCGCTTTATTTCCCTCTTCGAAGAAATGGAAATCCACCAGATTTGGCAATATTTTATTGAATTGACTTAATTTTATCGCTTGGAATAGTGATTCACTCCGCTCTATCTGAAGTTTTTTTAAAATACGAGATTTGAAACTTCTGGTGCAAATGATTCGAGTTTCGAGGGATATTCATAAAGAAAGGCGTTTATCTAAATAGAGTAGATCACGAATTATATCGATCGGCCGAATCATGACTATTCATATGCAGAATCGTCTAGCGTGCTCGGGCAAGCTAAAGGAGCCACCATGAAGCGCCTGCGTCCGACACCGTTAACGCCGATCCTGTCGGTGGCAATTGCCGTGTTTGCCACCACGGCTGGCGCTCAGAGCCTCGATAGCTTCGGGGTGCTGGCGGGCTCCACCGTCACCAATACCGGCCCGACGATCATCAACGGAAACGTCGGCGTCAGTTCCGGTTCGGCCATCACCGGGCTCGGTACCACTCCCAGCCCGGGAGAGGTCAACGGCACGCTGCATTCCAATGACCAGGTTGCCATCAATGCGCAGATCGAGCTTCAGACCCGGTACAACGAACTCTGGGGGCGGGCGGTCACACAGGATCTGACGGGTCAGGACCTGGGCGGTCAGACGCTCACCGCCGGCGTCTATCACTTCGACACGACGGCGTCGCTGAACACGCTGGGCGGGCCTCTGACCCTTGATGCCCAAGGCAACCCCAATGCGGTGTTCATATTCCAGGTCGGCAGCACGTTGACCACCGGCAGCGCGTCCTCGGTCCAACTGATCAACGGCGCGCAAGGCGGCAACGTCTTCTTCGTGCTTGGGTCCTCGGCCACTCTCGGGACGACCTCGACGTTCCAGGGCCAGATCCTGGCGCTCGCGGCGATTACGCTCACGACCGGCGCCAACATCAATTGCGGGGCAGCCTGGGCGCAAACCGAAGCCGTGACCATGGACAGCAACAACATCACGGTTTGCGTGCTCGAGCAGATGACCGCTGGCGAGGTGATCGGATCCGACGCCACGGATAACCAGGAAGCCGTGGCGGGGGCGATCGACGATTACGTGGCCGGCGGCGGCGTGCTGCCGCCGGGATTCCAGGATCTTGTCGACTTCCTCTCGCCCGCAGAACTGGCGGAGGCGTTCACGCAACTCTCGGGGGAGGTCGCGACCGGCGTCGCGCCAACCGGGATCCAGGCCATGAACTCCTTCCTGAATCTGGTTCTCCAGCCAGGCTTCGGCAACGGGCGCAGGTCTGCGCCGATGCCTGCAGAGGCCCCAAGCACCGTGAGGGTGCTGGGCTACGCGACGGCAAGCGCGTCCGTGGGAAGCGCGGCTTTCGCAGCGCTGGACCCGTCGCGCGTCATTCCCGACCCGCGCCGCTGGGAGTTCTGGGCCGGTGGCTATGGCGGCAACAGCAAGACGGACGGGGAATTCTCGGTCGGAAGCCACGAGCGGACGTCGACCCTGCGCGGCTTCGCCGTCGGCGCTGACCACAGGATCAGCCCGGACACCGAGATCGGCTTCGCGGTAGGAGGCGGCAACACCGATTTCGACCTGTCAAACTGGCTCGGTGGCGGACGAAGCAACATGGTACAGGCGGCCGTCTATGGCCGAACGAACTTCGACAGAGCGTATTTCACGGCCGCGCTCGCCTATGCCTATCATGACGTCTCGACCGATCGGTTCGTCACCGTCGCAGGGTATGATCAGTATGCGGCGGAATTCTCCGCCCACAACGGCGCCGTGCATATTGAAGCCGGCTACCGCGCCGACTGGCTGACGCCCTATGCGGCCCTGCGCGTGCAGGCAATTCGCACGCCGGCCTATCGCGAGAACACCGCGGTCGGCGCCTCGACGTTCGCGCTTGCCTACGAGGCGAATACGACGACCTTCGCGCGCGTGGAACTGGGCGCCAGAGCCGAGCATAGCTTCGCGCTCGATCCAGGCACCAGTCTTTCTGTGCGGGCCGGCGCAGCCTGGGCGCATGACTATTGGTCGGAAACGGAAATGCAGGCTTCGTTTCAGGAACTGCCGGGATCGCCCTTCACCGTCACGGGCGCAGAGCCCGCCACGGACTCGCTGCTCCTATCGGCAGGCACGGAGGTTGCCTTCTTGAGCGGATTCGCGATCGGCGGCTCCGTCGACGGGCAGTTTGCCGAAGGCTTTCAGTCCTACACGGGCTCCGGGGAACTGAAATACCGGTGGTAAGGGGCCGGGCTGTTCTGCCGGCGCTTCTCGTCGCCGTTATCCTGGCGGTCATTCCGACAAGCGGTTCTTTCGCCGGTGAACTCGTCGCGTTCGCCGCCGGCGACCCGCCCGGAACGATCGTCGTGCGCACCGAGGAGCGCAGGCTCTACCTGGTTCTGCCCGGGGGGCGAGCCCTGCGATACAGGGTCGGCGTCGGCCGGGCGGGACGCCAGTGGGTCGGCGCGTCCTCGATCGACGGCAAGCATCTTCGCCCCAACTGGGCGCCGCCCGCGGCCATCAAGCGAGCCCGTCCGAACGTGCCCGACTTCATTCCTTCGGGATCGCCGGCCAATCCGATGGGAGCCGCGGCGATGACGCTCGCGGGGGGTGAATATGCCATCCACGGCACAAACCAGCCGGGCTCCGTGGGCGGATTCGTGTCGTTTGGCTGCATCCGAATGCACAATGAGGATATTCTGGACCTCTTTGGGCGGGTGACTGTCGGCACGCCCGTCGTCGTGAGACGCTGATCCGTCTGCTCCTCCGCCCCGCCGGATCCGCCCATGGCGGCGAGCAGCCTTGCCGTTCATGCGCCGGCCTGGACGCGACCGTTCCCGGAACTGGCTCGGCCTCGCGCCCGCGCGGCAGGTCCGGTCGAACAGCGTGACAGCCAGGGAAGAGGCGGGGGAAGGAGGCTTTTACGGCGGGGCGGCGCTGCTATGGGCACTTTCGCGACGGAGCTTGCTCGAATGGCCCGAAGGCGCGGCATCTCACGCCACGTTCGATAATATTGCCGGGCTGGCCTGGACCTCGCGTTGCGTCAGGGCCGCGATCTCGGCCAGGACGTGGTCGACCGTGATGTCGAACTTGCAGCGAACGTGTTCCGGGCATCGGCGGACGACGTCGATGCCGCAGCCACGGCACTCGATCGAACTCATCAGCATGCTGACAAGCGGTCCCCGGAATCCCCAGAGTTCCGGCAAGTGCGACGCCGTGAAAATCCCGATCGTCGGACGCCCCAGTTGGGCGGCGACATGCCCGGCTCCCGAATTGTTGGAGATGACGAGAGCCGCAGAGGACAGCAACTGGTTGAATTCCTGCTCCGAGAGGCCCGTTGCGATTTCGACGCGCCCCGCTCCCAGCGCCTCGGCCTTCCCGGCGGAGCTTCGAAGCGCGGCGACATCCTCGTCCCGCCCGACCACGACGACGCGATGCTCTGGCGGGAGCCGGGCGATCAGTTCCTGAAAGCTTTGAAGCGGCCAATCGCGCAGCGCAGAATTGGAAAAGGGCGCAACGACAATGGGTGCGTCTTCGTCAACGGGCTGGCGCGGCTCTCGGCGGCCGTTTCTCTGTTCGTCAACATCCGCCGACGCTCTGGCAACCAATTGGGTCAGAGTCTCGGCTACGTGCTGAAGTTGCAACTGGTCGCGATCCGCGTGCTTGTCCACCCAGCGTCGCGGTATCCAGCTGGATAGGGACAATTTCTGCAGCAGCTTGTAGGCGGGGCTTCGGCGAAGCTTCAATCTCCCCGGGGAGATCGCAATATCAATCTGTGGATGCCGATATCGATCGACGATGGCGGCTCGCTGGTGGGCGCGGACGGCAAGCAAGACGCATCTGGTGTCGTCGGGGACGCGCATGTCCATGGCGAGATCGAACGCCTGGGCAGGTAGAAGTTCGAGAAGATCTTCCGGTGCTTTTCGCTTCTGGCCCGATTTCGGGCTTCGAGCAAAGAAGTCAAACGTCACATAGTCGTCGGCAAGCTGGAACCGAAGGGCGGTTTCGAGATTCCAGCTGCCCACGACAAGTGTGATATGCGCATCTCGAAACCGGCTGCGCAGTTCCTTCAACGGGCCCAGAGCCATCCAGAAATCACCGATGTGATCCAGCTTGAGCACGAGCAGGCGAAATGCGCCTTCCGATTGCGGGCTTGGCTGCCAGCTCCGGTAGATCACCCGATCCGCCTGCTTCGCTATTATATAAGTCATGCTTCAAACAATCGGGTAAACGGGGTGACTAGTTCTTGGCGACCACGGGGTGGGTCAATATCCGGCGGGGGAAGCACGGCTTGGCGTTCATGATAGAAGGGGCAAGGCGGGATCGTTGATGGGCCAACGATTTCTCGTTATGGTTGCATTGTATCTGGACGGGTCTACCGTGTCGAGTGCTGCTTGTGCCGACACGGGGACCGATGCCTCCGGTCCGTAGGGTCAGCCCTATTGGACGGAGTGACCGGCGTTTTCTCAATGGCAGGCGCAGCATTCTGCCGTCGTGCGGGCGCGGCGCCCTTCGGGTGAGGTCATAGGCGCGGAGCCTGCCAAACCGCATCCATACCCGTTTTGATTGTCCAGTCGGGCGGTCCACCTTGCCGGCGTGCGGGATCGCTATGGTATGGGTAAGGGGTCCATCAACGCAGCGCGGCGGCAGCAGCCGTCCGAGAGGAGACCATGCCCAGTTCCGATGGCAGTAGTATCTTTGATTTCGCAGGGATACTGGCCGTACTGCTTCTTGTTGCCGCGAACGGCTTTTTCGTTGCCGCGGAGTTTGCCCTCGTTGCCGTCCGCCGTAGCCGCGTCACGGAACTCGTCTCCGCCGGGCGGACGAATGCTGTCGCGCTGAAGCGCGCCGTCGATCACCTCGACGCCTATCTCGCCGCGACGCAGCTCGGCATCACCATCTCCTCGCTGGCGCTTGGCTGGGTCGGAGAGCCGGCGCTCGCGCATCTGATCCAGCCCTGGCTGGCGGCGCTTCCGGGCAATCTCGCCACCGCGGCGTCGCACACCATCGCGGTCGTGATCTCCTTCGTCATCATCACCGCGCTGCATATCGTGCTCGGCGAACTGGCGCCGAAGAGCCTGGCCCTGCAGCGCAGTGAAACGACCGCACTCTGGGTGGTTCGCCCGCTCAGCGTCTTCCTGTTTGTGCTGAGGCCGGCGATCCTGTCGCTCAACGGCCTCGGCAATCTCGTCCTTCGCCTGTGCGGCCTTCGCCCGGGCGCCGGGGAGGAGTCGCTTCACTCGCCGGAGGAACTGAAGCTGCTGATCGCCGCCAGCCAGGAAGGCGGCCTGCTGAACTACTCGCAGCAGGAGGTCGTCGAGCGGGTCTTCAATATCGGCGACCGCCGCATCGCTGACATCATGACCCCGCGCCTCGAGATCGACTGGGTGGATTCGGAGGACAGTCCCGAGGAAATCCTGCGGGGCATCGGCGAGTCCCGCCACGAGCAACTGCTGGTGGCCCGTGGCAGCATCGACGAGCCGATCGGCATGATCCTGAAGAAGGATCTCCTGGGCCAGGTTCTCGAAGGCAGGCCGATCGATCCGCTCGCGGTGCTTCGCCAGCCCATGGTCGTCCACGAGGCGACGCCGATCTTCCGCGTGCTCGATCAGTTCAAGAAGGCGCCGGTCCGACTGGCGATCATCGTCGACGAGTATGGCAGCATGGATGGCATTGTCACCCAGACGGATCTTCTGGAGGCAATCGCCGGCGATCTGTCCAGCGCCGAAGGCGAGGATCCCGATGTGGTCCAGCGCGACGATGGTTCGCTGCTGGTCGACGGAATGATGCCGGCGCACGCCGCCTTCGATCGGCTGGGATTCCGGCTGCGATCGGCGGACGGCGCCTTCCACACCATCGCCGGATTTGCGCTGGCCCAGCTCGGCCACATCCCCAAGGTTGGCGAGCGCTTCGACTATGAGGACTGGCGCTTCGAGATCGTCGACATGGATGGCCGGCGGATCGACAAACTGCTCGTGCAGCCGGTCCCGGCGGCGACGGGGGGCGTCAGGGACTGAGCCTTGCGCTCGACGGGCTGGCGGCTCGCCTCCAAAGGCCCGAAGGCAGCGCGC
This sequence comes from Kaistia defluvii, assembly GCF_026343955.1. Lineage (GTDB taxonomy): Bacteria > Pseudomonadota > Alphaproteobacteria > Rhizobiales > Kaistiaceae > Kaistia > Kaistia defluvii. Next base: position 17,638 of record NZ_JAPKNI010000004.1, on the reverse strand, counting down.
CGGAGACTCTCGGCCTCGCCGATTTTTGGCCTCGCCATGAGGCGGCGGGGCGCTCCGTCTGGCCTGCCGCCATCCCGATGGACCCCTCGCTGACATTTCGCCGGACCGGCGAGCGAATCTCCTTATCCCTTGCGTCGATCGAGCATCTTGCCCCGCAATGGGGAGGCCTTTCGCGGGTCGGATGGTCGATCGGCAGAACGTTTTCCCGGCCTTTTCCCTGCGGAATGAAGGGGGGATAGAACTGCCATCATGATTCAAAATACTTCAGTGGAGTCAGGAACTTAGCTGCGAATTTCTTCTGATGTCATCGTGGATTATGTAGGGAACATATATTCCCTAGCGTGATATTCCCCTGCGTGATGCACGGATGCAACAGCCAGCGCGCGCCGCATCCGCTAGAGGATGTAGCCAGACGGGGCAGCCACCGCCGGGTGGTTGGGAAAACTCTTCGGGCAAAGGGCTCAGCAATGAAATTCGCAATTCGCACTCTCACCGTGGCTTCCATTCTGGCAATGGGCGGCGTTGCCGCTCAGGCTGCGGATCTGACCTATGAGCCGGCGCCCGTCGCTGCTGCTCCGGAAGTGTTCAACTGGACCGGCTTCTACGTCGGTGTGCATGGCGGCGTCGCCGCCGGTGACTTCAAGTATCCGCTCGGCATCAGCTCTGACGGATTCGGCACCAGCGGCGAACTGAAGCAGGATGCCAGCGGCGGCTTCGGCGGCGCGCAGATCGGCTACAACTGGCAGTTCAATCCCAATTGGGTGGTTGGCGTCGAGGCTGATATCGCTGCGGCGTCGTATCAGGGCAAGGTCTCTGGCAACATCGCCGGCTTCGGCTTTGATGCCGGTTCGGAAGTCGAATGGTTCGGCACGGTCCGCGGTCGCGTCGGTTACGCTCTCGACAACCTGCTGCTCTACGGTACGGGCGGTTTCGCCTATGGCGACGTGAAGTCGTCCATCAATGTCAACGGCAGTGGTGTCTCCACCTCCGATACCCAGTACGGTTGGACGGCTGGCGCCGGTTTCGAATACGGCATCACCAAGAACATCACGCTCAAGACCGAATATCTGTATGTCGACCTCGGCAGCCAGACCCTGTTCGACACGAACATCGGCGACACCAACGTCAAGATGGATGCGGACACGCGCTTCCACACGCTCAAGGCCGGCCTGAACTACAAGTTCTGAGCTGCTTGACCGTCACGGATCGGGGCGGCCTTCGGGTCGCCCCTTTTTGTTTTCGGGTTGGTCCCAGCGTTTCCAGCGCCGTCGATGGGCCGCCGCCCGGCAACCAATCTCCGTGCTTCGCGTTTTCCCAGCGAACCAAGGAGGCACCGATGGCGCACGAAGAAGATCATGGCAAGACGCTCGCGGAGATCGAGGAGCGTGCATGGGAACTGACCGAGAAGATCCAGTTTGCCCTGTTCACAACCTGGAACGGCGAACGGATGGAACAATGGCCGCTGACGGCCAATGTCGACAAGGATGCCCGCGCTTTCTATTTCCTCGTCGATAAGGGCGCGACGCGTTACAGCCATCTCGAGACGTTTCCGGACGTCATGCTGGGATTCTCGGATTCTCCCGGCGGCAAATACGTCGTGATCAATGGCAAGGCTGAACTCAGCAACGATCGCGCCAAGATCAAGGCGCTATGGTCCCCATTTGCCAAGGCGTGGTGGGATTCTGCCGAGGATCCGGCGATCCGGCTGCTGACCGTGACGCCTTATCGCGGTGAAATCTGGGATTCGCCGAACAAGCTCATTTCCGCCGCGATCATGCTGACGGCAGCCGTGACAGGCGCCAAGCCGGCGGTTGGCGATCACGCCGCGGTGCGGATGTAGCCTCCGCCGGGGCTGCAGGCCACGCAGGGGCCTTCGCCCCTTGAGGATTGGCGCACGCTGGGCTTCGCTACGCTGCGGGGCAGCGTGCGCTTTTCCACGCCTTGCAGGCCCGGTCTTCGGTCTACGACGCCAGCGCTATGGGTGCAGTGCGACGGCGCAGCCATGCGGTTGTCTGCTCTGCCGAAACGGGTCTGCCGAACAGATATCCCTGGCCGATGTCGCAACCGAGTTCGCGGAGCGTCGAGAGGATCTCCGGCGCCTCGATCCCTTCGGCCGTGGTCGCCAGATCGAAGGTCGTCGCCAATTGCATGATGGCCCGCACGATTCTCCAACCTTCGTCATTCATCTGGGCGCGTTCGACGAATTCGCGGTCGATCTTCAGCCGGTCGACTGGCAGATCGCTGAGGTGACGCAGGCTGGAATAGCCAGTTCCAAAATCGTCCAAGGCCACCGAAATCCCGGCCCGCCGCAACGTCGTCAGGATCAGGCGCGCCGCCGAGACTTCGTCGACAAGGGCGTTCTCGGTGATTTCGAGCTCCAGTCTTGCCGGCGAGAAGTTCTCCCGCGCCAGAATGTCGAGAATCCGGCTGGCCATCTGGGGTTCGGCAAATTGGCTTGGGGAGATATTGACCGAAAGCCGGAGGTTCGACGGCCAGGCGCGGGCGTCGTGGCAGGCGCGAACCAGAAGCCTGTCAAAGAGGTCGCCGATACGGCCCATCTCTTCGGCGATGGGGATGAAGGCGGTTGGCGCGATGAGCCCGCGCGCCGGGTGCGCCCATCGTGCCAGCACCTCGAAGCCGATCAGACTGTCCCCGTCCAACGCGATCAGGGGCTGGTAATAGGGGACGATCTCGCCGCCGTCCAAAGCCCGCTGAAAGTCCGCCTGGAGCGCCTTGTGATCCTCGACATCATCATCGGAATGGGCCGGGATCGCGCCAATCTTGCTCCGGGCGATGCGTTTTTCCCGATAGAGCGCCATGTCGGCGGCGCGCAACAGCGCCTCGGCATCGAGGTCCCGCCGCTCGGAAATCGCCAGACCGACAGAGGCGCTGATCCGGATGCTGCCCTGGGGGGTATCGATCGGGCTGCTCAGCCATTTCTGCAGGTGCTGTTCCAGGATTTCACTGGCGCCTTCGATACCGCCGTGGAGGAGGATGGCGAATTCATCGCTGCCGAGGCGGGAGACGACCGTGGTGTCATTGGTAAGCATCGCAAGGCGCTTGCCCACTTCCGCCAGGACTCGATCGCCCGCCGCATGGCCATGGGTATCGTTGACGGCCTTAAACCGGTCCAGGTCGATCAGGAAGACGAATACAGCCGGGCAGCCGTCCCGCCACCGCGCGAGCGCCCCTTCGGTGGCCTGCATGAAGGCGGCGCGCGTCAGCAGCCCGGTGAGCGGGTCACTCGTATGCGCTGCGCTGTGTTCCTGCTGCTTGGCCATGGAAAGCTGGAGTTCGCAACGCATGCGGGACAGATTTCGGTATAGGCAATATACCGCCACGGCGTAGAGCGCTAATCCGGCGGTCATCACCAGGTGGGCGATACTCGCTGTCATGCCAAAGGGTGCTAAAAAAAGTCCCAGCCCACCTAATAGAAAGGTGATCGTTCCCAGAAGAAGAGCCCCGATAAACATGAATGCTGCCTAATGCGTCCTGGGGCGGTCATGCAAATACAGCATACCGATTTGCCGATATAGCTGCCGCGCAACACGGTCTGACATGTTGGTAGGGTCGCGGATAACATGCGGCCAAGTCAATAGAAGAAAAGGAAGCTCGCAAAGGCGCCAGTTTTCGCGCGACGTGCCGAAGTAATCCGCTTTGTTATATTGACGCAACGTCAGGTTGGCTTTTGAGCACCTGAAGGGCTCTGCGTGCATGGCCGCAGCAGGCCAGGTCCGGGGCGCGACGTCATTTCATGGGCAGGGGACATTTGAGGCGCCGTGCCTTCGCCGGGCATGGGATGTCGCGGTCGGCTCCCGCGATTGGCCAAAATGGAACGGCGCCGGGCGATGGGCCCGACGCCGCTGAAAGAATGGCGCGATCTCCGAAGGAATCGAGCCCGAGCCGTGTTCGTATCAGTCCTTGGCGCGCTCGACATACGAGCCGTCTTCCGTCAGGACGACGATGCGCGTGCCCGGGCCGATATGCGGCGGCACCATCGAGCGGACGCCGTTCGACAGGATCGCCGGCTTGTAGGACGAGGAGGCGGTCTGGCCCTTGGTGGTGGGCTCCGTCTCTACGACTTCGAGTGTCATGCGCTGCGGCAGCACGATGCCGACGGCCTGCTCTTCGAAGATCGACAGGCGGACGACCATGCCTTCCTGAAGGTAGGGCGCTGCGTCGCCGATGACGGCGGGCGTCACGATCAACTGCTCGTAGTTGTCGGTGTTCATGAAGGTGAAGCCTTCGCCGTCCTGGAACAGGAAGGAGAAGTCGCGATCCTCGACGAACGCGCGCTCGACCTGTTCGGTGGTCTTGTAGCGGTTCGAGATCTTCACGCCGTCGGCGAGGCCGCGCATGTCGATCTGCGTCGTCGGCGTACCCTTGCCGGGATGGAAGCTCTCGGCCGTGAGAACGGCGTAGAGCTTGCCATCGACTTCGAGAATGTTGCCCTTGCGGACCTGGCTGGCGATAACCTTCACGAATTAATCCTCAGATTGGCGTCGGCGCCCGTACAAAGGCGCGATTATGGCGCGCACCATAGCGATTCCGCTGCTTCGCGCCAGTCGAATCTCGTCGCGGCCGGCAGGCTTGCCCGGTGCCCATGACAGGAGAACTGCGAGAATGACCCGTGCATCCCCCTGGTGGACGCCGCATGTCCATGCGGATCGCCGTCCCTTGCTGATGACGCGCGGGCGCATCAAGGCAGCGGTGCACAACTGGTTTCTGGGGCGGGATTTCGTGGAGGTCGAGTGCGGCATCCTTCAGGTTTCTCCCGGCAACGAGGCGCATCTGCACGCCTTCGCCACCGAACGCGTGTTTCCCGACGGAACCCGGCAACCGCTGTATCTGCATACTTCGCCGGAATTCGCGGCCAAGAAGCTTCTGGCGGCCGGCGAAAAGCGGATCTACACGCTCGGCCCGGTATTCCGGAACCGTGAACTCGGTCCGCGCCATGCCTGCGAGTTCACCATGCTGGAGTGGTACCGGGCCGGCGAGGCCTACGAGACGCTGATGGAGGATTGCGCCGCGCTTCTGGCCGCGGCCGCCGAGGCGGCCCAGACGCGCCGCTTCACCCATCGCGGCTTCGAGACAGACCCGTTCGCCGAGCCCGAGCGGCTGACGGTCGCCAACGCCTTTCTTCGTCATGCGGGCATCGACCTGCTCGCGACACTCGCCGAGGACGGCGCGCCGGACCGCGACGGGCTGGCGGCGCAGGCGACGGCGACCGGGATCCGCATTGTCGATGACGACAGCTGGAGCGACATTTTCAGCCGCATCATCGCCGAGAAGGTAGAGCCCAATCTGGGCCAGGGCCGGCCGACGGTTCTGTGCGAATACCCGGTGGTCGAGGCGGCGCTGGCCCGGCCGAAGGCCAGCGATCCGCGCGTCGCCGAGCGCTTCGAGCTCTATTGCTGCGGAGTCGAGCTCGCCAACGGCTTTGGCGAACTGACGGACGCGGCCGAGCAGCGTCGACGCTTCATTGCCGAGATGGACGAGAAGGAGCGCGTCTATGGCGATCGCTACCCGCTCGACGAGGATTTCCTCGCCGCGCTCGCCATCATGCCGGATGCATCCGGCATCGCGCTCGGCTTCGACCGGCTGGTCATGCTGGCGACCGGCGCGCCGCGTCTTGACGCCGTGATCTGGACACCGGCGGCGGAATGACCGAAAGAGTGCGGAATGTCGCGCTCACCCGTCATTCCGCTTGAAAAATCACTGACCCTGCGTTCGCCCGCAGCGCTTGTCGAAGCCGGCCTTGCGCCACTTTACGCGCGCGAAGGGCTGGACCGCGTGGCCGAGCGCTATGCCGTCGCCGTGACGCCGGCCATGGCGACGCTGATCGACGCGAGCGACCCGCTGGACCCGATCGCGGCGCAGTTCGTGCCGACGACGGCCGAACTGACCACCTTGCCGGAGGAACGCGCGGACCCGATCGGCGACGACGCGCATAGTCCGGTGCCGGGGCTGGTGCATCGCTACCAGGACCGCGTCCTGCTGAAGCTGGTGCATGTCTGCGCCGTCTATTGCCGCTTCTGCTTCCGTCGGGAGACGGTCGGCCCTGGCGGCCCGACCATGCTGGGCGAGGAAGAACTGGAGGCAGCGCTTGCCTATATCCGCGGGCGCCCGGAAATCTGGGAAGTGGTCTTTACGGGCGGTGACCCGCTGGTGATTGCGCCGCGCCGTCTGGCGGAACTGCTGGAACGCTTCCGCGCCATCGAGCACGTCAAGATCCTGCGCTTTCACACGCGCGTGCCGGTCGTCGATCCCGCGCGCATCACCGGCGAACTGGTCGCGGCGCTGCGAAATACCGGCAAGACCGTCTATATCGCCATCCACGCCAACCACCCGCGCGAGCTGACGGCGGAGGCCAAAGCGGCGCTCGCCCGGCTTGTCGATGCCGGGATCGCGCTGGTCAGCCAGACAGTTTTGCTCAAGGGCATCAATGACGATCCCGAGACGATGACGGCGCTGATGCGCGGCTTCGTCGAGGCGCGGGTGAAGCCCTATTACCTGCACCATGGCGATCTCGCCCCCGGCACCAGCCATTTCCGCACCTCGATCGCGGAAGGGCAGGCGCTGATGCGCGCCTTGCGCGGCCGGCTCTCCGGCCTCGCCCAGCCAACCTATGTGCTCGACATTCCCGGCGGCTACGGCAAGGTCCCGATCGGGCCGGACTATGTCCGCGAGGACGGCACCGTGATCGATCCGGATGGCGGCGAACACGAATACCGGTTCAACGACACCGTCTGAAATTGGCGCCATAAGCGTCGGCGCCTTGCGATCCTTTGCCGGCCGATGGCAGGATCGGCCTATCGTTCCGCATGAGGGTTCACCGTGTACCAACCTCCCGCCTTTCGTGAAGACCGGCTCGACGTCATGCATGGGCTGATGCGCGCCCATCCGCTGGGCATGCTGGTGACGGCGGGCGAGGGCGGGCTGATGGCCAATCTGATCCCGTTCCTGATCGATCCGGCCGGCTCCGAAAAAGGGCTGTTGCGGGCCCATCTCGCCCGCGCCAACGATCAGTTGGCGGCGCTACGGGCCGGCGCCGAGGCGATGGTTCTGTTCCAGGGGCCGAACGCTTATGTGACGCCGAACTGGTATGCGACCAAGGCCGAGACCCACAAGGTAGTCCCGACCTGGAACTACGCCACGGTGCATGCCTGGGGCACGCCGCGCATCCTCGAGTCGAATGACTGGCTGCGCCAGCAGGTCGGCGAACTGACCGATGCGAGCGAGAAGTCGCGGGCGCATGCCTGGAGCGTCGACGACGCGCCGGAGCCGTTCGTTGCGGCGCAGATGAAAGGCATCGTCGGGCTGGAGATCCCGATTTCCCGCATCGAAGGCAAATGGAAGGTGAGCCAGAACCGGCCTGCGGTCGATCGCGAAGGCGTCATCGACGGCTTGCGGCAGAGCGACCATCCGATGGCCGCGCTGGTTGCTGAACGCTACAAGCCGGCTTCCGACTGAGGCCGCGCCTGGCTCACGCCCTGCGTGAGCGCGCCAGGGCTGCCCTGGCGCTGCGGTTGCGCTCGAAGCGGGCGAAGCCGGCATAGCGGCCGGGCTTGTGGTAGAAGGCCAGCACGAGGTTGAGGCAAATCACGGCGAAGACCGAGAGCGCCACCTGGCTCGGCTGGAGTAGCAGGAATGCGGCCGCCATGACGCAGAGATCGGCCGCCATCAGCAGCTTGCCGGCCCGCCAGCCATAGCGCTCCTGCAGATAGACCGCCGCCGTCGCGAAGCCGCCGATGCCCGCCTGGTGGCGGATCAGCGACAGCATTCCCATGCCGATCAGCAGCCCGCCCATCGCCGCCGCCAGGATCGGCTCGATATGGCCGAAGGTCAGCAGGGACGGAAGCAGGGTGGTCTCGACCGAGAGCAGCGCCGTCGCGATGACCGAGCGCAGCAGGTAGAGCGGGCCGAAGGCGAGATAGGCGAAGATGAAGAACGGCACGTTGATGACGAAAAAGACGCTGCCGAAATCGAGCCCGGTCGCCTTGTTGGTCAGGAAGGCGATGCCGGCCGTGCCGCCGATGCCGAGCCCCGCCGCCTTCAGCATGGCAAGGCCGAGCGCGATGAACAGCGTGCCGATCAGGAAGGCGAGCGCATCGTCATAGAGCGAATGCGCGAGCTGCCGTTCGTCGTCCATGGGCCATCTCCGAAACGCATTGATGCAATAGGACAGTAATGCTGTCTTAAATCGCCGACAAGCGAATATTGCGGTGCACCATGCGCCGGGCGATGCTGTGGCGGCTGACGGATGACGAGCGGCGATCTAGCATGGTCAAGGGCGACAGGGCCGGACCGGGTCAGAGGGGAAATCGATGCGTGAATTCAAGATCATCCGGGGTGGCCGCCTTCTCGATGCGGGGGCCAGGGCGGCGCCGCTGCGCGATATCCTGATCCGCGACGGGGCGATCCTCGAGATCGGCGCGCCCGGTCTCACCGCGCCGGACGATGCGGAGGTCGTCGATGCCCGCCGGCATCTGCTGCATCCGGGTCTCGTCAACGGCCACACCCATGGCACCGGGGCGCTGACGCGCGGCTATCGCGACCGCTTCAATCTGGAGCTCCTGCTGCTGGCGACCCCGGCGCGCTTCGCCAACCAGACGCTGGAGATGAAGTATCTCAACACCTATCTCGGCGCGGTCGAGATGGCGATGAAGGGCTGCACGCTCGCCTTCGACCTGACCTTCGGCCTGCCGGTCGCCTCGATCGAGGAACTGGAGGCGATGGGCCAAGCCTATCGCGACGCCGGCATTCGCGCCGTGATGGCGCCGATGCTGGCCGATACGACCTTCTATCGCGGCATTCCGGGCCTGGTTGAAAGCCTGCCCGACGATCTGCGCGCGCTGGCGAAAATCGACGGCGCGCCGGCCACCGACCGGGTTCTGGCGCTGATGGACGAGGCGCTGAAGCGCTGGCCGCACGACCGGGACCACGTCAAGCTTGGCATCGCGCCGACCATTCCGCTGGTCTGCTCGGACGAACTGATGCTTGGCTGCGACAGGCTGGCGCGCGAGCATGGCACGGTCATCCAGAGCCATATTGGCGAGGCCAAGATGCAGGCCGTCTCGGCGATCGCCAGGTATGGCAAGACCATGCTGGCCCATGTCGACGACCTGGGCGTCCTCGGGCCGCATTTCTCGATCGCGCATGGCATCTGGCTCGACGATGACGACCTGCGTCGCGTCGCCGACCGTGGCTCGTCCATCTCGCACAATGCCGGTAGCAACATGCGGCTCGGCTCGGGCATTGCCGATGCGCGCAAAATGCTGGAACGCGGCATCAACCTCGCCATCGGTACGGACGGCGCGGTCTCGTCGGATAACCAGAACATGTATGAGGCGATGCGCGCCGCCGGCCAGGTCGCCGCCGTCCGCCAGCCGGACCACCGCCGCTGGCTGACCGCGCCCGAAATCATCGATGCGGCGACGCGGGGCGGGGCGCGGATGGCCGGCTTCGACCATGTCGGCGCCATCGCGCCCGGCAAGCGCGCCGACATCGTCTTCCTCAGCCTCGATCACCCCAACTGGATGCCGATCAACGACCCGGCGACGCAACTGGTCTTCGCCGAGGACGCGACCGCCGTGCGGCATGTCATGGTCGACGGCAGGTTCATCGTCCGCGATGGCCGACACCTCGCCTCCGACATGGCGTCGCTCGCCGACAAGGCGGAAGCGGCGCGCGACCGCATGCTGGAACTGAACGCCGGCGAGATCGCCAAGGTCGAAAGGCTGGAGGAGGCCGTGACCGGCTTCTGCCGGGGGCTGTCGATGAAACCGTATCGCGTCGAGCGCTATGCGGCGTTTCCCTGCGGCTGCGACGAGGCTTCCGGTTTCGCGGCGACGCCGGGCTGACGGGCCGAACGCCGGGCCGATTTCTTCGCCGGCAGGAAGCGGCGGAAAACCGCCACCGCCAGCACGGCGAGAACGATGCCGCCGATGATCCAGGCTGGGCGGATGCCGGCGGCGGGGTTGAAATTGGTCGGCAGGACGCGGCTGAAGGCGACGCCGATCTTCAGATAGTAGTAGAGCGCCTCGCCGAACGCCGTGGCGACCGTCATGGTAGCGCCCAGCGCCAGCGTGGCGGGCAGGGTGGCGATCCGCGCCTCGCCGAGCCAGGCCGCGAGCAGGCGCCAGGTGAGCAGCCAGATCGCGACGGCGGTGATGACGATGGGCTCGGTGACGCCGAGCTTCGACTGCAGGAAAAAGTGCAGCGCTGCCAGCAGGATGATGGGATAGACGAGATGGTGCAGGCGGCGCCAGTTGAGGCCACCCATGCGCTTCATCATGCCATTGGTCGAGGTAACGGCCAGCGGCGTCAGCAGGATCAGCACCATCAGCCCGATGGTGAGATAGACGCGGGCGAAGATCTCCGAGATCACCTTCGGCACGTCCCAGGCGAGATCACCGGCATAGGCGACCAGGTGGATCAGCCCATAGGCGAACACCGCATTGCCGAGCGTGCGCCGGACGAAAACCAGTTCCGGCCAGCGCCAGACATGGCGCAGCGGCGTGATGGCCAGCGTCAGCAGCAGGAACCGCACCGCCCAGAGGCCGGTCTGGTGGTTGATCTCGATCATCTGGCGCGGACCAAGCGTCCCCATCATGGCGCGTGCCACGAGCCACAGGCCGGGCAGGAACACGCCGACGAAGACGATGGCCTTCAGGGCGGAGAATTCACCCTTCCTATCCTGCCAGGGATAGAGACGGGCGGCCGGCGTAGCGGATCGATTCATCGGGACCTCATGCAATCGCTGTTAGTCCTCATACGTGACCAGAAGGCGATTTGTGTCACCGAGGCGATCAGCTTTCCGTGAGCGGCGCCAATTCAACCAGCCGTTCGAAGGCCGTCGGGCGCGGGATGCCGTCCGTCAGGCGCGCAAGGATCCGGGCGGCGCACTCGGCTGGCGTGAGCTGCGACGTGTCGAGTTCGAGATCGTAGATGCCGGGGACATGCACGGCGTTCTGCCAGCGCTGGACCGGGGCGGGGACGGGCTCCCCGGCGGTGCCCACGGCGTAGAGGCCCTCGCGCCCCACCTGCCCGGCGCGACGCCGCTGCATATTGGTTTCGATGGGACAGCGGACGCCGACGAACAGAACTGGCAGGCCGGCGAGCCGGCGGGCGCAATCCGGCAGGATGCGCAGCGGCCGCGAATAATCGTCGTGATGGCCGACATCGACGACGACGTCGAGCCCGAGCCGGCTATGCGCCGCGATCGATTCGTAGAGCGCAGCGTAGAAGGCCGGGAGAAGCGGCTCGAGATCCGGCCGCTCGCCGCCGGGACGAAGGCCGATGCCCGGCCGAAAGCGCGGTGGCGTGATGGCGTTGACATGGGCGTCGACGCCAAGGCTCATCCAAGCGCCGTCGAAGCTCTCCTGGATGGCGGCCGCGATGCTCGATTTTCCGGATCGCGGCGCGCCGTTCAGGATGACGATCCAGCCAGGGCGAGGGGCCGGCGCCACGTCGAAGCCTCAGGCTTCGGCTTCGACCAGTTCGCTGCGCCAGGGCGGGTTGGCGCCGGCGCGCGAGCAGGTGATCGCGGCGACGCGGTTGGCGAAATCGAGCGCGTCCTTGAGGGCGACAGGGTCGATGTTGCGCACCCCCTCGATCGTCAGGTGGCCCTTCTCGGAGAGCCGCGCCAGCAGGCCGCCGGTGAAGCTGTCGCCGGCGCCCACCGTGTCGGCGATGGTGACGGGGATGACCGGGCTGAACACCGAACCGCTCGGGGTATAGGCGGTGACGCCATTGCCGCCGCGCGTGACGACGACGAGACCCGTGCCGGCGGCGAGCCAGCCGCTCGCGACCATCTCCGCCTCGACACCCGGATAGAGCCATTCGAGATCGGCGCCGGAGATCTTCACGATGTCGGCACCATGCGCGAAGCTTTCGACATTGGCGATGAACGCGTCGCGGTCGTGGATCAGCGTCGGACGGACATTGGGGTCGTAACAGAGCACCCGCTTGCCGCGATTGGCATCCATCACGGCGGCAAGACGGCTGACGCTGGGCTCGGGGATCAGCGAGATCGAACCAAAGTGGATCGCCTCGACCTCGTCGCCGATCGGCTCATGCGCGGCCGGATCGTGCAGGCGTCCGGCGGAATTCTCGTCGAAGAAGGCGTATTGCGGCTCGTCATGCAGCAGGCTGACGAAGGCGAGCGTGGTGGGCCGCGCCGAGAAGCCGACATATTTCAGGCTGACCAGCGAGCGCTTCAGTTCCTCGACCAGCATCTCGCCGAAGAAATCGGTCGAGATGCCGCCCAGGAAACCGGTATGATTGCCCAGTCGGCCGGCGGTCAGGGCCACGTTGTACGGCGAGCCGCCGACTTTCGGCTGATAGGAATCGTTCCCCGCCGCATCCTTGACCGGCAGGAAGTCGATCAGTGCCTCGCCGCAACTCACGATCATTTCGGTCTTCTCCCGCTGGTCTGTGTCGTCCATGCCCATTAGCCGAAGCGCGGCGCGCCGCCAAGCCGCTTCGACGCGTCGCGTCGGTCCGCGCCGGGGTGCGATCCGATGTCCCTCGTGTTTCATCGCCGCCTTTGCCCTATAACGGCCTTGCGCCGGTGGCATCCGCCGGATCGTCGAAGTTTTCTGCCGCAACGACCGAGAAGCCATGCCGTCAGACGTAACGCTCTGGGGCGCCCTGATCGCAGGGCTGCTTTCCTTCATTTCGCCCTGCGTGCTGCCGCTGGTGCCCCCCTATCTCTGCTACGTGACGGGGCTCAGCCTCGACGAGGTGGCGGGAACCAAGGCGGATGGCCGCATCCGGCGCATGGTGCTGCGCTCTTCCTTCGCCTTCGTCTTGGGCTTCACCACCGTCTTCGTGCTGCTCGGGGCGACGGCCTCGGTGCTCGGCCGGATCGTCGCGCGGCAGCAGGAGATCCTCTCCATCGTCGCCGGCCTCGTGATCATCGTCATGGGCCTGCATTTCCTCGGCGTCTTCCGCATCGCTTTCCTGCAGCGCGAGGCGCGGGTGCAGGTGGCCAACCAGCCCGGCGGCCTGGTCGGCGCCTATGTGCTGGGCCTTGCCTTCGCCTTTGGCTGGACGCCCTGCATTGGCCCCGTGCTGGCGGCGATTCTCGCGGTTGCCGGTTCGCAGGATACGGTCGGCCGCGGCGCAGGGCTGCTGGCGATCTACTCGCTCGGCCTCGGCATTCCCTTCATGATCGCCGCCGGCTTTGCCGAACGCTTCATCGGCGGCTTGCGCCGGTTCCGTCGCTACATGCCGATGGTCGAGAAGGCGATGGGCATCTTCCTGATTCTCGCCGGCGTGCTGTTCCTGACCGGCCAGATGACGGCGATGTCGTTCTGGCTGCTCGAAACCTTCCCCGCGCTGTCGCGGATCGGCTGATTTCGGACCATCCCAAAAATGCGGCAATAGCTATTTAGGCTTTTCGGGCCATAGCTACGCGCCACCGCTTCGCTCTCCTGGAGGAACCATGCCGGATCGCTCTTCGCTCGCCATCGTGCTCGCCGCAGGCGAGGGCACCCGCATGCGATCGTCCCTGCCCAAGGTGATGCATCCCGTCGCTGGCCTGCCGATGATCGGCCATGTGCTGAAGACCGCGACCGGCGCCGGCATCGACCGTTTCGCCGTCGTCGTCGGCAATGGCGCGGGCGCGGTGCGCGACTTCGCCGCCAAGGCCGCGCCCTCGGCGGTGCTGGTCGAGCAGGTCGAGCGTCTCGGCACGGCGCACGCCGTGCTGGCGGCGCGCGAGGCGCTGGAAATCGCCGCCGATGACGTGCTGGTGCTCTATGGCGATACGCCGCTCGTCACCGCCGAGACGCTGGCCCGGATGCGGGCCGAATTGGCCCAGGGCGCCAGCGTCGTCGTGCTCGGCTTCCGCCCGGAGGTTCCGACCGGCTATGGCCGCCTGATCGAACGCGACGGGCAGTTGCTGGCGATCCGCGAGGAGCGCGAGGCGAGCGACGAGGAGCGCGCCATCGGCTTCTGCAATGCCGGGCTTATGGGCTTTCGTGGCGAGACGATCCTGGCGCTGCTGGATGCCGTCGAGAACAACAACGCCAAGGGTGAATTCTACCTGACCGACGCGGTCGAGATCGCCAACCGGCGCGGCCTCGGCGTGGTCGCCATCGAGGCGGATGCGGCGGAGGTCGGCGGCGTCAACACGCGCGCCGAGCTCGCCGATGTCGAGCGCATCTGGCAGGACCGCGCGCGGCAGGCAGCCCTGCTCGCCGGCGTGACCATGACCGCGCCGGAGACCGTTTTCCTGGCGCATGACACGAAGCTTTCGCGCGACGTGGTCATCGAGCCGAACGTGTTCTTCGGTCCCGGCGTCACGGTCGATGAGGGCGTCGTCATCCACGCCTTTTCACATCTGACCGGCGCCCATCTGGAGCGCGGCGCCGAGATCGGGCCGTTCGCACGGCTTCGTCCCGGCGCGCAGTTGGGCCCGAAGAGCAAGGTCGGCAATTTCGTCGAGGTGAAGAACGCCGAGATCGGCGCCGGCGCCAAGATCAGCCATTTGACCTATATCGGCGACGCCAAGGTCGGTGCCGAGGCGAATGTCGGCGCGGGCACGGTCACGGGCAATTACGACGGCTATGACAAGGCGCTGACCGTGATCGGCGAGGGCGCCTTCATCGGCTCCAACAGCGTGCTGGTCGCGCCGGTGACGATCGGCGACGGCGGCTATGTCGCCTCGGGCAGCGTCATTACCGAGGATGTCGCGCCGGATGCGCTGGCGATCGCGCGTGGCCGACAGGTGGAGAAACCGGGCTGGGCCGCCCGCTTCCGCGAGCTGAAGGCCAAGACCAAGCGCGTCCGCGTCTAGGCCGTCGGTGAAGGCAAGAAACAGGAAGTGATTTCCGGCACTTGGCCCGAAAGGCTAAGAGGCGCTCGGATCTGACTTGGACTAGGATGCCGCCTCGAAGGCATCGCGAACGGGGAAACTGCAACATGTGCGGAATTATCGGCATTCTGGGCCGGACGCCCGTCGCGCCACTGCTGGTCGATGCGCTGAAGCGGCTGGAATATCGCGGCTATGATTCCGCCGGGATCGCGACACTGGAAGGCGGTCACCTCGACCGCCTGCGCGCCGAGGGGAAGCTGCGCAATCTCGACCTGAAGCTGGCCGGCTCGCCGCGCTTCGGTCTCTCGGGCATCGGTCACACGCGCTGGGCGACGCATGGCGCGCCGACCGAGCGCAACGCCCATCCGCATGCCACGGAGCGCCTGGCCGTCGTCCATAACGGTATCATCGAGAATTTCCGCGAGTTGCGACTGGAGATGGAAGCGGCCGGCCGCGCCTTCTCCTCCGATACGGATACCGAGGTGATCGCCCATCTGGTGACGGTCAATCTCGCCGCAGGCCTGTCGCCGAAGGATGCCGTGCAGGCGGTTCTTGGCCGGCTGACGGGGGCGTTCTCGCTCGCCTTCCTGTTCGAGGGCGAGGAAGACCTGCTGATCGGCGCGCGCCGCGGCAGCCCGCTGGCGATCGGCTGGGGCGAGGGCGAGATGTTCCTCGGCTCCGACGCCATCGCGCTCGGGCCGTTCACCGATGAGATCACCTATCTGAACGACGGCGACTGGGTCGTGCTGACGCGCACCAGCGCCGCGATCTATGACGAGGCGGGCAATCCCGTGGAGCGGCCGCTGACGCGCTTGCAGGGCACCACCCATGTCGTCGACAAGGGCAACTACCGCCACTTCATGGTCAAGGAAATCCATGAGCAGCCGGAAGTCGTCGCCCACACGCTGGCGCATTATCTCGACCTGGTGAACGGCAGCGCCAAGCTTCCGGCCGGCATCGATTTCGCCGCGATCGATCGGCTGTCGATCACCGCCTGCGGCACGGCCTTCTTTGCGGGCTTCGTGGCGAAATACTGGTTCGAGCGCTATGCGCGGCTGCCGGTCGACATCGATATCGCGTCGGAGTTCCGCTATCGCGAGCAGCCGCTGTCGAAGAACGGCCTTTCCATCGTCATCTCGCAGTCGGGCGAGACGGCCGACACGCTGGCATCGCTCCGCTATGCCAAGGGCGAAGGCCAGAAGATCGCCGCGGTCGTCAATGTCCGCGAATCGACGATCGCCCGCGAGGCGGATTTCGTGCTGCCGACGCTGGCGGGTCCGGAAATCGGCGTCGCCTCGACCAAGGCCTTCACGGCGCAGCTTTCCGTGCTGGCCGCGACCGCCGTCGCCGCCGGCAAGGCGCGCGGCGTGTTGAGCGGCGACGAAGAGCAGGCGCTGGTGCGCGCGCTCAGCGAAGTGCCGCGCCTGATGCATGAGGCGCTGAAGCTCGACGCGAAGATCGAGGCGCTGGCGCGCGACCTCGCCAAGGTCAAGCACTGCCTGTATCTCGGCCGTGGCACCAGCTATCCGATCGCGCTCGAAGGCGCGCTGAAGCTCAAGGAAATCTCCTATATCCATGCCGAGGGCTACGCCGCCGGCGAATTGAAGCACGGCCCGATCGCGCTGATTGACGAGGACATGCCCGTCGTCGTCATCGCCCCCTACGACCAGATCTTTGAGAAGACTGTCTCGAACATGCAGGAAGTTGCGGCGCGTGGCGGCAGGATCATCCTGATCACCGACCGGAAGGGCGCCGAGGCGGCCGCCATGGATACGATGGCGACGATCATCCTGCCCGAAATGCCCTCCAGCGTGACGGCGCTGGTCTATACGATCCCGGTGCAATTGCTGGCCTATCACACGGCCGTCTTCATGGGGACGGACGTCGACCAGCCGCGCAACCTCGCCAAGTCCGTCACCGTCGAGTAGCCGGGCCGCGACAATCGCGGCGCCGCGCCCGCCGGAACGATTTCTACGGCGCCCCCGTTGCCAGGGAGTATCCTCTGGTCATCCGTATGCCAGCCGTCATAATGGCGGCTGGCAGGCATGATTCAGGCGCGTGGGCGGTGGAATGAGCTTTCAGGAACCCCAACTCCCTCCAGCCGGTGAAACGGGTGGCAGTCGGCTGATCAAGCGGTTGCGGAACTACTTTTTGACCGGTCTGGTCATCGCCGCGCCGATCTCGATCACGATCTACCTGACCTGGTCCCTGATCAAATGGATCGATGGCTGGGTGAAGCCGGTCATTCCGCTCGAATACAGCCCCGACGCCTATCTGCCCTTTTCCGTGCCCGGCTTCGGCGTGTTTGTCGCTGTCGTGGCGTTGACGCTGCTCGGTTTCCTGACGGCCAATTTCGTCGGGCGCTCGCTGGTGCGCATGGGCGAGCAACTGCTGAACCACACGCCGCTGGTCCGCAATCTCTACAGCGCCCTCAAGCAGCTGTTCGAGACCGTGCTCTCTGGCAAGGGCGGCAAGTCGTTCCAGAAGGCGGCGCTGTTCGAATTTCCGCGCAAGGGCGTGTGGTCGATCGTTTTCATCGCGACGGAGACGAAAGGCGAGATCCGGCAGCGGATCAGCCAGGACGGCGAGGAATGGGTGACCGTCTTCCTGCCGCCGACCCCGGCCCCCACCGCCGGCTTCATGATGTTCGTGCGCCGTGCCGAACTGATCGAACTCGACATGACGGTGGAGGAGGCCGCGAAGCTGGTCATTTCGGCCGGTCTGGTCGCACCGGAATATGAGGCTGCGACCCGTACCCCGCCGCTCGACCCGCCGGCGCCGGTCCTGACCCGGCGCTCAGGCGGCTCAGCCCAG
>NZ_JAPKNI010000003.1 GCF_026343955.1 Kaistia defluvii | reverse complement strand
GGAGCCCGAGGCCCAGGCGCCAGTGCCATGTGTCAGACCGCAAGCGCCAGTCAGCCGCGCAAAAGCGCCGCCACGCGCAACCGATCCCCGACAATGTCCCAACCAAAGACAAAGGGGTGACGACCCAGCGCATCGGTGGCTGGCTGGGCCCGAAGCACCGCCGATGGGGTCTTCTCCCGCGACGGGCCCATCCGCCGCGAAGCGCCGTTGGCTACCGTTGTCGGAGACGACCCTCGGCCAACGACCCCGCTCCCGGCGATGGCGTCGAACGTCCGCGCGCCGCCTTCTTCAGAACGGCGGCGCGATGATGCCAGGCGCGTCTTCGGCCCGGGGGCCGTCGTCAAGGTTCTCCGGCCACCGCGCGTCGGAGCCCGCCATCCAACCGCAATCGCGATTCGAGCAGGAAGAATGTCCGGCCCGGGATCGCGTGCCCGCGGCATCGGACTGCCGGGAAGCGGATCGATCCGCATGGACAAAAGCTTGGCCGCCCGGTGACCGACGCACCGCTCGGTGCCCGGGTCGCAGGACAGATCCGCGGAGGAGGGGGCCGGAGATCGTTCGGCCGATCCGGCCAACTGGCTGCCTCGCCGGCGCGGAAGGCCTCGGCCGGTGCCCGGATCGATCGGGGCAACGAAAGCCACGGCCGTCCAACGCGACCGTGTGTCACTTTTCCAAAGGCGCGAAAGGCTCGTCGGACCGAGACGCCTCAGCGAGCCGCCTCGGTCTTGTCGTCGGGAATCGTCGTGCGGGCGATCAGCGGAAGCTGGAACAGGGTGAACAGGAAGGTCAGCGGCATGATGCCGAAAACCTTGAAGTTCACCCAGAGATCGGTCGCCGCCTTGGGATCGGCGAGATAGGCGTCGGCGCCCTTCCAGATCACGATGTTGAGGATCGCGAGCGCCAGGAAGAACAGGCCCCAGCGGAAGGTGAGCTTGCGCCAGCCCTCATCCGTCAGCTTGAAGACGGAATCGAAGACATAGCCGAGCAGCGAGCGGCCGAAGGCGAGGCCGCCGAGCAGCACCACACCGAACAGCGTGTTGACGATGGTCGGCTTCAGCTTGATGAAGGTGTCGTCATGCAGCCACAGCGTCAGACCGCCGAACACGACGACGACGACGCCTGTCACCAGCGGCATGATCGGGAGTTTTCGCGTCATGGCGTAGGAGACGGCCAGCGCCGCGAGCGTCGCCACCATGAACAGTCCCGTCGCCCAGTAGATGTCGGCGCGGGCATTGGCGAAAAAGAACACGCCGAGCGGCCCGAGTTCGAGCGCCAGCTTCAGGAGCGGGTTGAGCTCCTTGCGGGCGGGGTCGTTGGGGGCGCGTTCGATTTCGAGGGTCATGGCCGGCTTTCGGTGGTGGTCGCTTTCAGATAGGGCGATATTCGCGGCTGATCTATGGCGCAGGTCACGCAGCGATACCCGCGATCGCCCTGGCGAATTCGTCGGCGGAGAACGGTTCGAGGTCGTCGACGCCCTCGCCGACGCCGATGAAGTGGATCGGCAGGCCGTATTTGGCGGCGATGGCGACAAGAATGCCGCCCCGCGCCGTCCCGTCCAGCTTGGTCATGACGAGGCCGGTGACGCCCGCGACGCGTCCGAAGATCTCGACCTGTTGCAGGGCGTTCTGGCCGGTCGTCGCGTCCAGGGTCAGGAGGACGCTGTGCGGCGCGGTCGGATCCTGCTTCTTGATCACGCGGATGATCTTTTCCAGCTCCGCCATCAGTTCGGTGCGGTTCTGCAGCCGGCCGGCCGTGTCGATCAGGAGGACGTCGGTCCCGGCGGCCTGCGCATCCTTCAGCGCATCGAAGGCGAGACCGGCGGCGTCGGCGCCGATGGCGCGGGCGACGATGGCGGAGCCGGTGCGCTGCGCCCAGATCTTCAGCTGCTCCACCGCCGCCGCGCGAAACGTGTCGCCGGCGGCGAGCATGACCGAGCGGCCTTCGGCGCGCAGTTTGGCCGAGAGCTTTCCGATGGTCGTCGTCTTGCCGGTGCCGTTCACGCCGACGACCAGGATGACATGCGGTTTGCGGGCGGGATCGATCACGAGCGGCCTCGCTACCGGGATCAGGACCTTTCGCACTTCGTCGGCGAGCACGGTGCGTACTTCGTCGCCGTCGATTTCCTTGTCGAAGCGTCCCTTCTTCAGGGCGGCCGTGATGGCGGAAGCGGTCTTCAGGCCGAGATCGGCCTGAATCAGCACGTCCTCGAATTCGTCGAGCGTTTCGTTGTCGAGCTTGCGCTTGGTGAAGACGGAAACGATGCCGTCGGAGAGCGCGCTGGATGACCGCGACAGGCCGGCGCGCAGGCGCTGGAACCAGTTTTGTTTCGGCGCGGGTTCCGGGGCAGGGGCCGGCGCGACCGGGGCGGTGAAGAAGCCGGTGGGACGTGGCGCGGGCGCCGGAACCGGTTCGGCGACAGCGATCGGCGCCACCGGCGGAGCAACCGGTGTGGCAGGCGGCTCAAAGTTCGGGGGCTCGACGGGCAGCGGCTCGTGGGCGGTCTCGACCTCGATCGCCTCGAGGAGCTCGACGGGCGCCGGTTCGATCACGGCGGCGGCGGCGATCGCTTCCGCATCCGGCTCCGCGACAGGGGCGGCCGTCGGCGAGACGATCTCGGGCTTAGGCGCCGGTTCCGGCTCCGCCGGCTTGCCGCCGCCGAAAAAGCGGCGGAACAGGCCCTTCTTTTCTTCTGCCATGGTTCAGGCGGCCTCTGCGAGTGGGGTGGCAAGGAGGCCCGATGCCGTCCGTCCCGTGATGTGGGCCGAAACAAGCGTTCCGGCAGCGATGCCCGGCATGGTGACCGGCGTAAAATGTTCGGTACGGCCAATGCCGCCCTTTTCCATCAGCACGTGGCGCCTGGCGCCGATCTCGCGGTCGAGATGGGCGGCGACGGTCGCCTGGCCCTTTTCGCGCAGCCGCGCGGCGCGGGCCTTGATGGTGGAGTGGTCGAGCTGCGGCATCCGGGCGGCCGGCGTACCGGGACGGGGCGAGAACGGGAAGACATGCAGATGCGTCAGCCCGCATTCGTCCACCAGGGCGAGCGAGTTCTCGAACATCGCCTCGGTCTCGGTCGGGAAGCCGGCGATGATATCGGCGCCGAAGACGACATCGGGCCGGAGCTTTCGCACGGCCTCGCAGAAGCGGATCGCGTCGGCGCGTCCATGCCGGCGCTTCATCCGCTTCAAGATCATGTCGTCGCCATGCTGCAGCGACAGGTGGAAATGCGGCATCAGCCGTTCGTCCTCGCCGATCGCCCGCATCAGGGCGTCGTCGACCTCGATCGTGTCGATCGAGGAAAGGCGAAGGCGGGGAAGGTCGGGGACCCGCTTCAGGATGGTGGCGACCAGCGTGCCGAGCGTCGGCTTGCCCGGCAGGTCGCTGCCATAGGCCGTCATGTCGACGCCGGTCAGCACGATCTCGGCATTGCCTGTCTCGACCAGCTGGCGGATCTGCTCGACGACGGCGCCCATCGGCACCGAGCGCGAGGGGCCGCGGCCATAGGGGATGATGCAGAAGGTGCAGCGATGGTCGCAGCCATTCTGTACCTGCACGAAGGTGCGGGTATGGCCATCCATGCCGGCGACGAGGTGGCCCGCCGTCTCGCGCACCTCCATGATGTCGGCGACCTTGACCCGTTCATGCTCGGCGATGGCGAGCCCGAGCGGCCGGTAGGCGGCGGCGGTGAGCTTTTCCTCATTGCCGAGGACGAGGTCGACTTCCGGCATCGCCGCGAAAGTGGCGGCTTCCGTCTGCGCGGCGCAGCCGGAGACGACGATCCTGACATCCGGCTGCTCACGGCGGGTCCGGCGGATCGTCTGCCGCGCCTGGCGAACGGCTTCCGCCGTGACGGCGCAGGTGTTGATGATCACCGCGTCGGAAAGGCCCGCTTCCGCCGCTCTCGTCCGCATCACCTCGGTTTCGAGCGTGTTGAGGCGGCAGCCGAAGGTGATGGTCTCGATGGTCATGCGCGGCGGGCGACCGTATCCGGCGCGACCTCGATGCGGACTTCGTCGCCGAGCGTGATCACGCCCTCCTGCTCGAACTCGGCGGCGCCGGTCATCAGGATATGGTTGTCGGCGCGCCACTCGATGTTGAGGACGCCGCCGGGCAGGCGGACATCGACGATGCGGCCGGTCTTGCCCAGACGGGCGGCCGAGACGGCGGTCGCACAGGCGGCGGAGCCGCAGGCGAGCGTCAGCCCCGCGCCGCGCTCCCACACGCGCAGCGTGATCGAACGGTCGGAGGTCACTTCGGCGACCGAGATATTGGCGCGCTCGGGGAACATCGGGTCGCGCTCGAGGATCGGGCCGATGCGGCCGAGATCGATCGCGGCGACGTCCTCGACCCAATAGATCGCATGCGGATTGCCGATATTGGCGACTGCCGGACGCGACAGGATCGGCGCGTCGACGGGGCCGAAGCTCAGATCGATGGCGGTGGTGTCCTCGAACGGGATCGCGAGCGGAATCTCGGCCCAGCCGAAGCGCGGCTCGCCCATGTCGACGGTGATGGTGTCGGCATCCTTCGCCACAACGTCGAGCAGGCCGGCCGAGGTTTCGAGCCGGAATGTCTCGCGGCCGCTCTCGCGCATCAGCACGAGGGCAACGCAGCGCGTGCCGTTGCCGCAGGCGCCCGAAAGCGAGCCGTCGGTGTTGAAGATCGTCATGAAGGCGTCGGTTCCGTCCGTCTTGGGCGGCTCGATCACCATCAGCTGGTCGAACGCCGTGCGGGGGTCGGCGGCGATCGCCCGCGCCGAGGCGGCATCAAGGCGCGTTTCCGCGCCGCGCATGTCGAGCACGGTGATCTGGTTGCCGATGCCGTTCATCTTGGCGAAGGGGGCGTTCATGACGTTCCGATCATCACGCATCCGGATCGGGTCCGGAGCCTTGGTTGTCGGGGCATATATGGCGGAAAGATCAGAGAAATTCCATACTGGAGCGCGGCGCCCCGCCGTTTTGCGGGTGGCCGATGCCAACAATCGCTTCCCTCGGGCGTCCGGATCGGTGTCCGGGACGGAGATTTGAAAAAGGTGCACGCAAAACAGGGGGCGCAGCAGCGCAAACTGGCGAGGCGGGCGCGGATTTGGCCGCGCGCGGCTTGCAGCCTGCCATCTGGGCTGCTTCACTGCGCCTCCCGCGTCGAGGACCCTGCTTCGCCTCGTGAATGCGCGAACGGTCATGTGGCCCATCGGGATGGGTCGAGTTCGTGCTTCTCTTCTGTCGATGGACATCTGTATGTCGCTTGATATCGCTACCCGCGTCTACAATCACGGCTTCCGGATCGATCCCATCGTCCGCACGCTGCTCGATACGGACTTCTACAAGTTTCTGATGCTGCAGCTCATTCGCGAGAAGTCGCGCGATGTCCGGGCGACGTTCGGGCTGATCAACCGGACCAAGTCGGTGCGGCTGGCCGACGTCATCGACGAACAGGAACTGCGCGACCAGCTCGATCATGCGCGCACCCTGCGCTTCCAGAAGAACGAGCTGATCTGGCTGGCGGGCAACACCTTTTATGGCGTGAAGCAGATCTTCAAGCCGGAGTTCCTCGATTGGCTCGAAGGGTTCCAGCTACCGGAATACGAGCTTCGCCGCACCGATGACGGCCAGTATGAATTGCGCTTCGACGGCCTCTGGAGCGAGACGACGCTCTGGGAAGTGCCGGCGCTGGCCATCGTCAGCGAGCTGCGCGCCCGCGCCGCGATGAAGGGCATGAGCCGCTTCGAGCTCGACGTGCTCTATGCCAAGGCCAAGGCCAAGCTCTGGGGCAAGATCGAGCGCCTGCGCGTGCTGGCCCAGGAAGGCCCGCTGAAGATATCCGATTTCGGTACCCGCCGCCGGCACGGCTATCTCTGGCAGAAATGGTGCGTCGAGGCGTTGCAGGAGGGGCTGGGCGACAATTTCGTCGGCACGTCCAACGTCAAGATGGCGATGGCCGCGGGCCTGGAGGCGATCGGCACCAACGCGCATGAACTGCCCATGGTCTATGCGGCGCTTGCCGAGAGCGACGAGGCGCTGCGCAATGCGCCGTACGACGTGCTGCGCGACTGGCAGGAGATGTATGACGGCAATCTGCTGGTCATGCTGCCGGACACCTATGGCACGACGCAGTTCCTGCGCAATGCGCCGGACTGGATCTTGAACTGGAAGGGCCTGCGGCCGGATTCGAAGCCGCCGATCGAGGGCGCCGAGGAAGCGATCGCCTGGTGGCAGCTGCATGGCTGCGATCCGCGCGAAAAGCTGATCGTGCTGTCGGACGGCATGGACATCGACACGATCGAGGAAGCGGCGCGCCATTTCCGCAACCGGGTCAATCTCTCGATCGGCTGGGGCACCAACGTCACCAATGATTTCCGCCACTGCGCCCCGGACGGCAAGGACGACCGGCTGCAGGCGATCTCGCTGGTCTGCAAGGTGGTCTCGGCCAATGGCCGCCCGGCGGTCAAGCTTTCCGACAATGCCAACAAGGCAACCGGCCCGGCCGAGGAAATCGCCCGCTACCGCCGCGTCTTCGGCCACCAGGACCTGATGGCCCAGCCGCTGCTGGTCTGAGGAGCGGTAGGAAGACCCTCACCCCAACCCTCTCCCGCAAGCGGTAGAGGGGGCCGATCGCGCCCAGCCTCGCCGTCGACATTGCCTCGGCGGGAAAGCCCTCGCCCGCTTGCGGGAGAGGGTTGGGGGTGAGGGGCTTGCTTGGAATTGGGCGCTTCAGGCGACTGGAGTTCCCGACAGATGCGGGCTCTGGAAATCGAGCCGCTGCAGGCCGCGGCGGACTTCCGCGTCGCGCATGAAGAGGTTCCAGATCAAGCCGCTGCGATGATTTTCGATCATCACGATCTGTGGTCCCTGGTCGATGGCGAGATGGGTCTTCGCCACCCAGTCGGCGCTTTCGCTGAAGGCGTCGAAGAAGCCGTATTCGCCCCAGAGCCGATCGCCCATCGCGTCATGGAAGTGGCGCAGCGCCGGCATGACGAGGTCCGGCGCATAGGGCAGGCTGGAGATCGCCGCGGTCGGCGCGATGACGCCCCGGTCATTGTCGGGCGCGTGCGCGGAATAACCGGTCGGGTTGTCGCTCGCCGAAAGCCCCCAGCAGTCGGGCCCATAGCCCTGGAAGCCGCCGGGATTGGCGACGCAATAGGCGTAGTTGAGCCGGGTATGGGAGACGTTCTGTGCCCAGTAGTCGGCATAGCGATCGCGGAGGCCGCGCGGGTCGAGGCCGAGAAACGAATAATGCGCGAAGAAAAGCGGCCCGCCGCCATCCGGCCCCAGCGGCAGGTCGATGCCATATTGCGGTCGGCGGTTGATGAAGGTGCGGCTCTGGGCGAAGCCGTTGTGATAGGCGAGCGGCGGGATGGCGTATTGTTCCGCGCCGGCGGCCAGCACGAACAGGATGAGGCACTCGTTCCAGCCGAGGATCTCGTGGTTCATCGCCCAGCCATGGTTCGGGCTCCAGTGCCAGTAGAGACCGTCGCGGCCGTCGCGGGTGAACCAGCTCCATTCCACCGCGCGCCGCATGCCTTCGATGCGGCCGCGCAGCCAGGGCTCCTTGCCGTCGGCGCGGTCGAAATAGACCTGCGCCACGATCAGGCCCTGGATCCAGAACGCCGTCTCGACCAGATCGGCGCCATCGTCCTTGCGGGCGTAGCGCACCACCTTGCCGGTCGTGCCGTTCATGAAATGCGGATAGGCGCCGTGGAAGCTGTCGGCCTGCTCCAGGAAGCCGATCATCCTGTGCAGCCGCTCGACGGCCTCGGCGCGGGAAATCCAGCCGCGCTCGACGGCGACGACGATCGCCATGACGCCGAAGCCGGAGCCGCCGAGCGTCACCACCTCGTCATGGCCCTGCGTGCGGTCGCGGGCCAGGCCGCTGACGGGATGGCCGAAATCCCAGAAATACCGGAAGCTCTGGCGCTGGACCCGCTCCATCAGCGCGTCGTCGCCCAGCCTCTCCCTGGCCGGGGCGCGGGTGCCGGCGGCTCTACTCGGCTTGCCGGGCGGTGCTCGGTTCGGGCTGTCTGGCTTGTTCATCCGGGGTCGCTCGGGTCGTGGGGAGGATGGGTTCGGCCTCGGCGATGGCGGGTCCATCCGCCTTCTCGCCGATGGGGGCATCCACCAGATTGATGGTGCGGGTGTAGAAATCATTGGTCGTCGCCCGGCCGGACACGGTGACCACGGCCGATGTCGCGAGATCCTCGTTGATGATCGAGGTGAAGATCCCGCGCTGCTCCTCGTCCATGCCGTCGACGGTCTGCTCGGTGAAGATCCATTGCGGCTTCAGCAGCAGCAGGCGGGCGAAGGTGAGCCGTTCCTCGTCGCTATAGGAAATCTCCTTGGCCCAGCGCGCCTTGCGATCGAGCGATCCGGTGAGGCGGCTGAGACCGACCCGCTGCATCGCCTCGATCAGTTCCTCATCGTTGAAGCCGGAGGGGGCGGAGGGATAGGTCAGGGCGGCGCGCAGCGAGCCATCGGGCACATAGGGCCGCTCCGGGATGAACATCACCCGGGAGCGCGGCGGCAGGCTGATCCTGCCCGATCCCCAGGGCCAGAGGCCGGCGAGGGCCGAGAACAGCGCCCCATGGGCGGAGCCGGTCTGGTCGACGATCAGGACGCGGTCGCCCGGCCGGATGTCGATATCGGCCTCGTCGAGGGCGGCCCGTTCTCCCGTCCAGTCGACGGCGACATTCTGGAGCTCCAGATTGCCCAGCGGTTCCAGATCATACTCGATGCGCTCGCCGGTGGAGCGGGGCTGTTCCAGGGTCACCAGGGCATGGCGGAAGCTCATGACGCGGGCGAGCGTCGCGCGCCAGTCGGCGATCGAGCTGAAATTGTCCACGAACCAGCGCAGGCTGTTCTGCACCTGGTTGAAGGCGCCCACCACCATCATCAGTTCGCCGAAGGAGAGCGTGCCGCCGAAATAGGCGGGCGCGGCGATGACGATCGGCGCGACCAGGCCGATCCAGCCATATCCGGCGGTGATCCAGGTCAGTCTGGCCAGCGCATTGACGAAGCGGCGGGTGATGTCGATGACGCGGGCGAGTTCGTCGTCGAGGCGCTGCTTCTCGTCGGGCTCGCCGGCATTGAGAACGATGCCGCTGGCGTTCTCGTTGACCTGGACCATGGCGAAGCGGAGATCCGCCTCGCGGGCATAGCGTTCGACACCGATGCCGATCAGCGGCCTGCCGATGCGCCAGCTCACCCACGAGCCGGTGGCGGCGAAGATCAGCGCGCACCAGACCATGTAGCCGGGAATCATGAAGCTGTAGCCGCC
This sequence comes from Kaistia defluvii, assembly GCF_026343955.1. Lineage (GTDB taxonomy): Bacteria > Pseudomonadota > Alphaproteobacteria > Rhizobiales > Kaistiaceae > Kaistia > Kaistia defluvii. The sequence continues at coordinate 621,023 of NZ_JAPKNI010000003.1, read as the reverse complement.
GAGCCGCAGCACGACGCCGCTCGACAGGACCCATAGCACCCCGACGAAGCTGAACAGGAGCAGGGTGGACTGGAACAGTCCGATGCCGAGGCCGGCGGACAGCTCGGCCAGGTGCTTGGCGTCCTCATGCACGCGCTGGTCGGGATTGACGCCAATCTGGCCCGCGTCTCCGAGCAGGACCAGGCGCCGCGTCGTCAGCCACTGCGCGATCAGGTCGCGCGTCAGCCATTGCCGGGATTGCAGGGTGATCATCTGGGCGAGCCAGGTCTGGGCCACGTTCAGGACCAGCAGCACACCGGCGATGCCGAAGAAGACCATCAGGTAGTAAAGGAAAGACGTGAAGTTTCGCGTTTCGATCGCGTTGTAGAACGGGCTGTTCCAGGCGTTGAGCACCACCTGCATGCCCGCCGTGGCGACGATGACCGTGACGATACCGATGGTCAGCAACACAAAGTCGCGTCGTCCGGACGAATTCCAGAGCGCGGAGATGAAGGCCTTGAATTGCTGGGCCAGTTCCGCGATTTCGTCCGTCACGCCATCGCTGGCACCCGGGCTGCTTTCATCAGGTCGTTCCGTCATTGCCTCGACTATCCGGCTTCGGCGCAGGCGAGCATACCGCCCGTGGGGACGAAATCGCGCATCATTCTGCCCGGTGTCGCGGCGAATGCCGCATTCCCGTTCAAACTGTTGCAGAAGCACATCAAATCAACCGGGTGCGACCGGACGCCCCGTCCCACCTCGCGCCTGCCCCGGCGAGGCGCTAGGATTCCGGCATAACCACAATCCGGCAGGCGCAGATCCGGATCGACACGATGGTTCGGGAGGACCTCATGAGCCCCTTCATTCTGGCGATCGACCAGGGCACGACCTCGACGCGCGCCATCGTCTTCGATGGCAGCTATCATGTGCGCGGCGTCAGCCAGCAGGAATTTCCGCAGCATTTTCCGCGCTCCGGCTGGGTCGAGCATGATCCGGAGGACATCTGGCGCACCGTGCTCGAGACGATGCGCTTCGCGCTCGCCCATGCCAGCGTGTCGCTGTCGGATATCGCCGCGATCGGCATCACCAACCAGCGCGAGACGACGATTCTCTGGGACCGCGAGACCGGCAAGCCGATCCACAACGCCATCGTCTGGCAGGACCGGCGAACGGCCGATCGATGCAACGCCCTGAAGGCGGAAGGCGCCGAGCCGGGACTGACCGAAAAGACCGGCCTTCTGCTCGATCCGTATTTTTCCGGCACCAAGATCGCCTGGATCCTCGACCAGGTGCCCGGCGCCCGCGCGCGGGCCGAGCGCGGCGAACTGGCCTTCGGCACCGTCGACAGCTTCCTGCTCTGGCGGCTGACGGGCGGGCGCGTGCACGCGACCGACGCCACCAATGCCTCGCGCACGATGCTGTTCAACATCCGTACCGGGGAATGGGACGACGAATTGCTGGCGCTCCTGCGGGTGCCCAGGGCCATCCTGCCGGAGGTGAAGGATTCGGCGGACGATTTCGGCGTCACCGATCCGGCGATCGTCGGCGCTTCGATCCGCATTGCCGGCATGGCTGGCGACCAGCACGCGGCGACGCTCGGCCAGGCCTGCTTCCAGCCCGGCATGATGAAATCGACCTATGGCACCGGCTGCTTCGCGCTGCTCAACACCGGGGCGGATCGGGTGGTGTCGAAGAACCGGCTGCTGACGACCATCGCCTACCGACTCGACGGCAGGACGACCTATGCGCTGGAAGGCTCGATCTTCGTGGCTGGTGCGGCGATCCAATGGCTGCGGGATGGGCTGGGCCTCCTCGATCGGGCCGATCAGGCCGGGCCGATGGCGGCGAAGGCCGATCCGCACCAGGATGTCTACCTGGTGCCGGCGTTCACCGGCCTTGGCGCGCCCTGGTGGGACGCCGAGGCACGGGGTGCGCTGTTCGGGCTGACGCGCGGCACCGGGCCGGACGAGTTCGTCCGCGCGGCGCTTGAATCCGTCTGCTACCAGACCCGCGACCTGCTCGACGCCATGCGGCGCGACTGGGCGCGCGCCGGCGAGACGGTGCTGCGCGTCGACGGCGGGATGGTGGCGAGCGACTGGACCATGCAGCGCCTTGCCGACATTCTCGATGCCCCGGTCGATCGGCCGATGGTGCTGGAGACGACGGCGCTCGGGGCGGCGTGGCTGGCAGGCCGGCAGGCCGGCGTCTGGCCGGCAGAGGAGGGGTTCGCGGCGAGCTGGCGGCTCAACCGGAAATTCCTGCCCGACATGGCCAGCGAAAAGCGCGAAGCCAAGCTGGCGAGTTGGCGCGATGCCGTCCGCCGAACGCTGACGACTGCATGACGGACAGCGTCTACGGCGTGATCATCGTCACTGTTCCGTAAGGGAAAAGGGATACAATGGCGACTTCCGTAAGGAGGTTGCCATGCCCCATACGATCGGACGATTCTTCGCCGTCCTGCTTCTCTCCGGCGTCGCCATCCCTGGCGTTCGGGCCGAAACCGCGCCGCCGGCCGACCCGCCGGCGGCAGGCGAATGCCCGCGGACCGACCGCTGCGTGCCGACCCGCGATGCGCTGGACGGCAAGGCATCCCAGGATCGCAAGCTCAAGACCAAGCACGACACGGTCAAGAACTCGATCAACAATGTGCGCTGACCGGCCTCGCCGGGAGCGGGGTTAGTCGAAGCTGCCGAGATAGTCGGCCTTGCCGACGGCGATGCCTTTGTGGCGCAGGATGTCGTAGGCGGTGGTGACGTGGAAGAAGAAGTTCGGCAGCGCGTGGCGCAGCAGATAGGTCTTGCCGTCCAGCTGCACGGCGCCGTTTCGCATCGAGATCGTCCGGGATTCGCTGCCGTCGAGCGCCTCCGGCGGGATGGACTTCAGGAACTCGACCGTGCGCCGGATTCGGCTCTTCAGCTCGGCGAAACTCGTCTCCGTATCGGCAAAGCTCGGATTGTCGACGCCCGACAGCCGCGCCCCGGCGCCCTTGGCGGTGTCGCTGGCGCGCTGGATCTGGCCGGCGAGCGGCAGCATGTCGGCCGCCAGGCGGCCATCGACCAGGCTCTGCGGGTCGATGCCGTCCGCGGTGCTCTGCGCCACGGCCTTGTCGAGAATGGCCTCGAGATTTCCGAATGCCCGGATGAAGACCGGAATGGAGGCCTCGTAGATTGATAGCGCCATGATGATCTCGGATGCTGGGCGTGGCGGGATCCGTCACGCGGCTGCGGCACCGGAAGATGGGCGTGCGCGGGTATTCGATTCAAGGGGCGGGCCAAAACTTGGCAGGGGAGGGACGGCGCGCGGCGGCCTGCAGCCTTTGGCGCTCTGGCGTTCCGGCCGGCAAAAACATCGGCTTGCGGAATCGCGCATAAAAAAAGCGCCCGTCGGGGAGGAGGTCGACGGGCGCTTTAGTTGATGGTGCCGCACAAGGGAGGAGGTTTGTGGGCACCTAATCGCAGGGAACAAGGGAGGAGGTTTGTTCCCAGACGAACCGTGAAAACTCAGTAACCGGCAGCTTGCTTGGCAAGTGCGTTGATGTCGTGGCGGCTGATGCCCAGATCAGCGAGCTCGCGATTGTCGAGGCGCGACAATTCGCTGCGGGTCTCGCGATACTTGAGCCAGGTCTTGTAAGAGTTCATGAGGTTCATAGCCATCATCCGATCCCTTTCCCTACCAACCGCTACTTCCCAGAACCGCGCCGGATTTCTCTGTCGCCGTTCTGATGATTGGAATTTAGTCCCGGTCTCGATGGATGAGCAGTGTGAAAAAAGTCATGCCAGCATTGCGCTGAATGCAGAGCAGCATCGATCGCTCGCAATTTGTTGCAGTGCACAAATATGCCTGACGTTCACGTCAGGTGCCGGCCTGGTCGTTCCGGGGTTCAGCCTGCCAGGATCGCCAGAACCACGATGACGGCACAGGCCGCCCACAGGCCGGCCAGGCCCACCATGCCATAGACCGAGGCGCCCAGAATCGCGCCGAGGCAGAGCGAGGCCCACAGCAGGAGACTGGCGACCCAGCCCCATTTGTCGCCGCCCTCCAGGGCCACGGCGATGCGGTGGCCGACCTTGACGAGGGCGCCCGTCACATAGGTCAGGCCGATACCCGGGGCGCCATTGCGCTGGAACACAGCGTTTTCCACCCCCATGGCGAGCGCCATGGCGACGTTTCCGACGATCGCCAGCGAGAAATTGTCCGAGAGGGCTGCAACCGCCAGCAATCCGGCCTCGGTCCACAGGATCGCGGCGCGGCGGTCGCGGCGCCCGTCCTTGCCGACCCATGCCCCGAGCGCGGCGCCGACGACGAACAGCGCGATGATGCCGGCGACCTGTCCCGCCTTGCTCCAGTCGTGCAGGGCGATGTCAACGCCGAGCCGGGTGGTGTTGCCACTCATGAAGGACACGAACACGCCGCCCAGATGTCGAAAACCCATCGCGTCGACGTAGCCGGCGATGCCGGCGAGGATATAGGCGAGCGCCTTCTGCCTGTTCGAGTAATCAATCATCTGCGTTGGCCGTCGTGAGGATAGCGGGATGAGGTGCGGGGACCGCAAGGTAAGGGAGACGTAAAGGAATACAGCTTCACGGTTAAGAATTGTTAACCGTGTCTGCCTAAATTGCGGGTGAAATCCGTTCGTTGCGCCGCGTCCGGCGGCATGGAGAGTTCGCCTTGTTCGTCGCCTGGATCCGCGTGGCGCTTGTATCCTCCCTGCTGCTGGCGCTTGGCAGCGCCTCTCTTCAGGCCCAGGAATGGCGCGAGCCATACCCTGAGGAGGCCCAGCCGGACCGTTATTATTCCGAGCCTGCCTATCGTGAACCAGCCTATCGCGAGCCGGCCTATCAGGAACCCGGTTATGCGCCGGCCGAAGCGCCGCGCTATGGCGAGCCGGCCGCGCCGGAATCTGCGCCCGCCCCCGCGGCTCCCCTCCGCCGCGCCACGGCGCCGCTCTCGGCCGACTTCATCGTCCAGGCCAATCAGGCGCCCATGGATGGCATTCCGGCCAAGAGTGGAAAGCCCGACCCGCAGGTCCTGAAGCTGCAGGTTCTGCTCGACCGCGTCCATGTCTCGCCCGGCGTGATCGACGGCCGCCAGGGCGGCAATCTCAACAAGGCGATCTCGGCGCTGCAGAGCATGCACAACCTGCCGCCGAACGGCCGGCTTGGTCCCGAGATCTGGGACCTGCTGCAGGTGGCGGCCGACCGGCCCGTGCTGATGGACTACACGATCAGCGACAGGGATGTCGCCGGCCCCTTCGTGCCCGTCATGCCGAAGGATTATGCCGAGATGGCGGCCTTGCCGAAGCTCGCCTATCGCGATCCCGTCGAACTGTTGGCCGAGAAGTTCCACATGGACGAGAACTTCCTGCGCAATCTCAATCCCGACGCCGATTTCACCATGGCCGGCACCATCATCACGGTGGTCGATGTCGGGCCGAACGCCAAGGCCAGGGTTGCGCATCTGGTGGCCGACGCCAGCACCCGTCAGCTGCTCGGCTATAACGAGAACTGGGACGTCGTGGTGGCGTATCCGGCGACGATCGGCAGCGCCGATCTGCCCTCGCCGTCCGGCATTCATGCAGTCAAGGCGGTCGCGGAAAACCCGGAATACTGGTACCGGCCGAAAGTGAATTTCCAGCAGGGCAACAACGACAAGCCGCTGCGGCTGGCACCGGGCCCCAACAATCCCGTCGGCACCGTCTGGATCGGACTCGACAAGCCGACCTATGGCATTCATGGCTCGCCGGAGCCGAGCAAGATCGACAAGACCAACAGCCATGGCTGCCTCCGTCTGACCAACTGGGACGCGCAGGAACTCGTGAAGCTGGTCAAGCCCGGCGTCGATGTCGAATTCGTCGACCAGACCCCGACCGCGTCGGTTGCCCCCGCCAAGGCGGCGCCGGCGGATGGCGTGACGGTCGGCGCGGGCGACTACCAGCCCATGCCGCCGCCGCTCCAGTAGGGCCGACGGGCGCGATCCGACGGCCACACATCCGCGCAAAATAACGCCGTTGCGCCGCGCAGGCTTGCCGCGTCGGGCTTCGTCTTGGTAGCTATGCCGATCATTTCGACGAGGACATAGTATGAACCGCTTCGCACTTCCGCTGGCTCTGGCCGCCGTTTCGGTCGTCGCGGCCTTTTCCGCCGGCGAGAGCTTCGCCAAGTCGAAGGCCGCCGCGGCGGCTCCCGCGCGCGATGCCTCCTGCAAGCAGTCGCGCTGGGAACTCAGGGGCGCGGGTGCCAAGACGATTGCCGAGGGTGGCCAGGACCGCGTCTGGCGCGTCTCGGTCGCTGGCGTCCCGGCCAAGGCTTCGGTCGTGCTGGAATATACCCGCTCCAACGGCACCAAGGGCGAGGTGGGAATGCCGTCCGGCTATGCCACGCTGGTCGAGGGTTCGTCGGTGCGCATGGTGTTGTCCAGCCCCGGCATGGGCAGCGCCGTCGCGGTTGCCGGCACCATCAACGCCCAGTGCAAATAGGCCGGCATCGTCCGACCCGGGCTTGAACGCTTCCGGCCGGCGCCCTCAACAGGCGCCGGCTTTTCTTTGTCCCTCTCGCGGGATCGGCCCGCTATCCTTCCAGGAAGTGGCCCACGGCATTGAGCGGGCGCACGCCGTCGCAGATGATCTTGGCCATGGCCAGCATGGGCACGGCGAGAACGGCGCCCGGCACGCCCCACATCCAGAACCAGAAGATCAGAGAGATGATCACGAGCACCGGGTTGAGCGTGAAGCGCCTTGCGAGCAGCATCGGCGTGATCGCCTCGCCCTCGACGAGATGGATCAGCAGATAAAGGCCGGCCGGCAGCAAGGCCTGGAAGAGCGGATCGATGGTCAGCAGGCCGGCGAACAGGAAGAGGCCAACACCGACCACCGGTCCCATGATCGGCACGTAATTGAGCAGGAAGGCCACGGTGCCCCATAGAATCGGGTCGCCGAGACCGCAGGCCCACATGGCGAAGCCGGTCGCGATGCCCACCCCCGCATTCATCAGCGTGATCGTGACGAGATAGGCCGAGACGTTTTCCTCGATCTGCTGCGACAGGTCGACCACCCGCCGCTTGTCCCTGAATCGCGGGACGATCTCCACCATGCGCCGCAGGAAGGTGTCGCCCGAGACGAGCAGGAAGAACAGGATCAGGATCGTCTCGAAGAAGCCGCTGGCAAAGTGTTGCGTCCCCTTCATCAGCGTCTCGGCCAGTGTCGGGCCTGCCGGGCCGCCGCCTGTGCCGGTCGCCACGCCATCGAACTGGTGCAGGAATTTCTGCAGTGCGCCAATCGGCTGGCTCAGGAATTTAAGCCGCTCCTCCAGGCGCTGCACGCCGCCGGGCAGCTTTTCACCCCAGGCCGTCGCGGGACCGGATAGCGCGGCGCCGACGCCGACGATGACGCCGAATACGGTCAGGATCAGGAGCAGCGCTGCCAGGGTCCTGGGTACGTTGAACCGCTCCAGCACCCGCATCGCCGGCTGGAACAGCAGCTTCAGCACGATGGCGAAAACGACAGGCAGGATGATGTCGGAAGCGAAATAGCAGACCGCCAGCACCGCCAGAACCAGCAGGCAGGCCTGGATCACCAGTTTGGGATCGGACGAGAGCGGCCCGTCTTCCCCCGTCAGTTCCGGGGGCTCCAACGCAACCGTTTCCGTGGTCGGGATCTCGATTCTCAGGGGATCTGCCATGGACGGGACTCGCGTTGCGGGAAACGGGAGCAGACGGTGGCGTCAATCCGCATCCATCGGATCGCGTTTTGCAGCGCGACCCTTCTCCCCGATCTCCGGCAATGCGCAAGCAGGCTGGTGGTTGCATGCGGACGAAAGAATCTGGCGGATTCGCTCCCGCGCGCCGTCAGTCCAGCGCCTCGCCGATCGAATCGGCCATCACGGCGCCGCGCTTGCCGAGCGGCTTGGGCCGGCCGACCGTTGAATCGCGCGCCGTCTGATGCTCGATCTCGGCATTCAGCTCGGCCCCGAGCAGCAGAACCGTCGACGACAGCCAGATCCAGGTCATGAAGCCGATGATCGCACCGAGGGCGCCGTAGTTTCGGTCGTAGCTGCCGAAGCTCGAGACGTACCAGGAGAAGCTGATCGAGGTGAGGATCCACAGCGCCGCGGCGACGGTGCTGCCCCAGGTCACCCAACGCCATTTCGGCTGTTCCCGGCACGGGCCGAAACGATAGAGGATCGCCAGCGCCGCCCAGACGAAGAAGCCGAGGATGGGCCAGCGCAGGGCATTGATCCAGACCTCGGAAGAACGGCCGATGTCGAGAAAGCGCAACGCGATCGGCACCGCGATGATGAAGGCGATGGCGCCGATGCCGGCGACGATCGCCAGCAGGGTGAAGATCAGCGACTCAACGTTGAGGGCAATGACGCCTCGCCGCTCGCGCTCGCCATAGGCGACGTTGAGGCCGTCGATCGTCGCCTTGATGCCGGCATTCGCGCTCCAGATCGAGAACAGAAAGGAGAGAGCGAAGCTGAAGCTGAGGGCGCCGCTGGAGGCGCGGATCGCCAGGTTGACCTGATCGGAGATCAGCTCGAAGGCGCCGGCCGGCAGCACGAAGGCAAGGCCGGAGAGGTGGCTGTTGATGGTCGAGTTGTCGGCCACCAGGCCGTACAGGGTCACGAGGGCGGAGAGACCTGGAAAAATCGCCAGCAGGCAGAAGAAGGCCATGCTGCCGGCCACGGTCATGACCCGATCCTCGAGCGAGCTTTCCCAGACCCGCCACACGATGTCCTTCCAGCCGCGCGCGGGAATATCCGCCGGGGCGTTGGCCAGTCGGCCACGTCCCGGTTCCGCATCGTCGATCGCCTGCTCGAGCGCCGGAGGCGGGGTGGTGCCGGTGAGGAGCGGGGAGGGAAGGTTCGCGGAAGCCATCTGCCATGCCTGTTTCGTGTCGGGCGCTACACCAGCGTCGGGAGGCGAATCGCTTGCCGGAGGGATCCCGTCAGAGGCCGCCTTGTCCGTCATCCCATCTTGAATGGTCAGCTTCCATATTCAATCAGTCCGTGTCGACCTTCTGCTGCCGAAACTGGTGCCGGACTTCACGGAACCGCCGATCTTGATGCACGCCCCGGACCCCGGCGAATAGGAGAAGCCCTCGCCGAAGGCGTCGCATATTCTCTCGTAATGCGGGTCGTCATCCGAAGGTTCCGCTTCGGGCGCTCGCGGCGGCCGAGGCGCGTTCGTCCCCGCGGCGACGGCCGGCTTGTCGGCGAGCGAGGGGGCGACGAGCGGCGGCCAGGCATCGGCCATGGCAGCCGAGGGAAGCTGCAGCATTCCGATCGCGACGATCAGCCGGGCACGGCTGCGCCAGCTTCTTTTCAGGCGGTCTGGCGGTACGCAGGCGGTCATGAATCGTGAAACCCCAGCCAAGGCTCCAGCGCCTCGAAAGTCATGTCCATCGGCCAGGTCGGGCTGAGCGGCAGCGCGATGTGGCCGTAGCGGATCGAGATCTGATCTTCGGCGGCCTCCTCGCCCAGCCGGGCCACGGCGGCGATGTAGAGCGCGGACGCCAGGCTGGTCCGGTCGCTGCCATCGGTGCAATGAATCAGGATCGGCTTCGGAGCCGTCTTGAACAGCTCGATCAGCGCCGCTGCCTCGTTCTGCGTCAGTTCCGTCCGCGAGGACATGCGGAAGTCCTCATGCACCAGTCCGAGCCGGTTCGATTCGTCGATCTCGGCGCGATACCAGCCTGCCTTTTCATTGGCCCCGCGCAGGTTGATGACGGTCTTGATGCCGAAATCGCGGGAGTACCGTTCCAGCGCGCTCGGCGTCGGCTGCGCCGACCGGTAGAGTTCGCCGGCGATGACGGTGTGGAAATTGCCCGTCAGAAGCAGCGTGGCGATGTAGATGCCGAGCACCACCGGCACGGCCAGTATGGCGGCGCCGCACCACAGAATTCGCTTCTTGCTCATGTTCCGGCCGTTTCCCGCCTTGCCGCGCACCCCCTGGCAACGCCCGTGCAAATTAGCGGAAACGGCAGCCTCGGGCCAGATCGTATGTGTCGCACCGTCAGCTCCCGAGGGAACTCAGGCCCGCCGGTCGACTTGGACAGCATGACCCCAGGAAGAATTCTTCCGCTTTTCGCCGCCTGCCTGTTGGCCGCTTGCGGCCCGTCCGGCCCGGTCGGCAACGCCGCTGTGCCGCCACCGGCCAAGAGCGTCGAAATCGAGCGATATCTCGGCCGCTGGTTCGAGCTTGGCCGCTATGAGAACGGTTTCGAGCGGGGTTGCGAGGCGGTGACGGCCGATTACAGCCTGCGCCGGGATGGCCTGGTCACGGTGGTCAATACCTGCCGCGCCGGCGGCATCGACGGCAAGGCGCGGGTCGCGGTGGGCCGCGCCCGGGTGGTGGCGGGAAGTGGAAACGCCAAGTTCAAGGTCTCCTTCTTCGGGCCCTTTCTGGGCGATTACTGGGTGCTGGATCATGCGCCGGATTACGCCTGGTCGATCGTGGGAGAAGGCTCCGGCCGCTATCTCCGGATCCTGACGCGGACCCCGACGCCATCCGGTCCGGTTCGGAGGTGCATCGAAAGCCGCGTCCGGTCGCTTGGCTATGACGTCAGCATGGTGCGCTGGACCCGTCACTGAGGCCCTGGCGTGGTCGATCCGTAGGGATACGCCCCGGTCGGGGCGCCAGCCGGATCGCTCCCCTGGCGTCCCGAAATCGGCCTGAAGGCTGCGACGACCCATCGGAATGAAGCGTTCGCGTTGCATCGAGCCGATCCCGCTCCATCGTCGCAAGCGGCTGAATCGGGGGAAGGGCGGGTTTCGTGGGTGCGCCGGATCGATCTGCAACACGCGACTGCGCTTGAAATCTGATACATCACAAATTGACGGATCAGATTTCAACGGCTACAGATTCGCTCCCGCCCTAGGAGATGATGGAATGGATGGTCACGTGGTGGACGACAGGGAACAGCGAAGCGAGCGCGTTCTCGAACCGATCCGCATGCGCAGCCTGCGCGAGCACATCCATGACGAACTCCGCCAAGCCATTATCTCGGGTCGCCTGAAGACGGGCGCGAAGCTGAACGAGCGCCAGCTCGCGGCGGATCTGGGAACCAGCACCAGCCCGCTGAAGGAAGCGCTGCGCCAGCTCGAGGCCGAAGGTCTCGTGCGGACCGAGCCGCGCCGCGGCAGCTACGTGACCTTCTCGCCCCGGCAGGCCGAGGAGATGACGCTCGCGCGCGCCGCGCTGGAAAGCATCATCGCGCGCCAGGCCGCCAAGCACGCGCCGGACGCCGCCTTTGCCCGGCTGCGCGCGGTCGTCGACCAGATGCGCATCGTGCTGGAAACGGGCAGCGTCGAGCAGCTCATCGCGCTGAACGAGCAGTTCCACGACACGATCCACGAGGCGTCCGGCTGCGATTACCTGCGCCGGCTTCAGAACGCCCAGCGCACCTACGATCACGCCGCCCGCATCACCGTGCTGTCCAGCGAGGACATTCGCCGGGCGTCGTTCCATGAACATGAAGCGATCATGGAGGCGATCGTCGCCCGCAACGAGGATGAGGCCGAAAGGCTGATGCGCCAGCACATCATGGACGCGGGGAAGACGCATATCGAGCTGGTCTTCTGATCGGCTTACAGGGAGGAATACAATGAAGTTCGAGGCGTACCGCCGCGTCCTGCACGGCATATCCGGCGTGCATGTCACCGCTTACGATGACCGTGGCGAGATCGAGCCGAAGCTGACGGGCCGCATCGTGTCCGACATCGCGGCGGCCGGCGTCCACAATATCGTGACGGGCGGCAATACCGGCGAGTTCTTCAGCCTGACCACGGACGAGGTCATCCGCCTGCAGGACATCGCTGTCGCAGCTGTCGATGGCCGTTCGGCGGTCACCGCCGGGGCCGGCCGCTCCGTCCGCGAGGCGATCACGGTGGCAAAGGCTGCCAAGGCAGCCGGCGCCGATGGCGTGATGATCCACCATCCGCTCGATCCCTTTGCCGCCCCGCATTCGCAGGTCGATTACTTCATCGCCATTGCCGAAGCCGTCGATCTTCCGCTCGTCGCCTATGTCCGCTCCGACCTGATCCCGCTGGACGAGATGGTGCGCCTTGGCAGCCATCCGGCCGTCGCGGGCGTCAAGTTCGCGTCGACCAACACGATGCGCTTCGCCGAATGCGCCCGCGCCACCGAGGGCACCGACGCCACCTGGATCTGCGGTCTGGCGGAAAGCTGGGCGCTGCCCTTCTACGCGCTGGGCGGAAAGGGCTTCACCTCGGGCCTCGTCAATATCGCGCCGGCGCTTTCGCTCGCGGTCTGGCGGGCGCTGGAAGCGGGCGACTATGCGGCGGCGCGCGACTACGTCGATCGCATCGCGCCGTTCGAGACCATGCGCACGAAATACAACAACGGCGCCAACGTCACCGTCGTGAAGGAGGCTCTGCGCCTTCGCGGTGCAGAGGTCGGGGCGGTGCGCCTTCCCGGCCTGCCGGAACTCGAGACAGCCGATCGCCAGACGCTCGGCCGGATTCTGGAAAGCTGGAAGGAATCCGCGCTCGCCTGAAAGCCAGCGCCGCGCGTCATCTGGGAGGAGGCGCGCGGCGTTCATGACAACCACTGGGAGGAGTACGTCATGTTCAACAAGGTTTCACGTCGCCGCTTCATGGCCGGAGCGGGCCTCGCGGCCGGCGCCGGGCTCATCCTGCCGCGGGGCGCGTTCGCGCAAGGCGCGCCGGTCGCCCTCAACGTCATCGACGCCGCCGGCAATCTGGCCCTGACGCAGCCGATCTTCGACAATTTCGCGTCGAAGCACAGCAATCTCGTGTCGCGCTTCACCTTCAACAAGGCTCCATCGCCGGAACTACCGGGCAAGATCCGCGCCCAGCAGCGCGCCAATCGCGTCGATATCGACATGGTCATCATCGGCCCGGATGCGCTGTCGGCCGGCCTTGCCGACGACATCTGGACCGACATCATCGCCCTGCCCGAGAACGGCCTGCCCAAGCTGCAGGACATCTATCTCGACCCGGCCTGGCGCATGCAGCAACAGGGGCAGGGCAAGGGCGTCGTCGTCTCCTACTACCCCTCGGGCCCCTTGCTCGAATACATGCCCGACCGTGTTCCGAACGTACCGAAGACGGCCCAGGAGTTGCTGGACTGGACGCGCCAGAACCCGAACAAGTTCATCTACGCGCGCCCGGCCAATTCCGGCCCCGGCCGCACCTTCCTGATGGGCCTGCCCTACCTGCTGGGCGATTCCAATCCCAAGGATCCGGCCAAGGGCTGGGACAAGACCTGGGCCTATCTCAAGGAACTGCACAAGCAGATCGAATATTACCCGGCCGGCACCGGCGCGCTGATGAAGGAGTTCGGCGAAGGCACGCGGGACATGACCGTCACCACCACCGGCTGGGACATCAATCCGCGCGCCCTCGGCGTCGTGCCGAAGGAAGCCGCCGTCGGCAAGCTGGATGGCTTCCACTGGGTCTGCGACGCGCATTATTTCGCGATTCCCAAGGGCGTTCCGGCCGAGAAGGTCGCGGTGCTGCTGGAGTTCATCAAGTTCGCGCTCCAGCCGGAACAGCAGGCCTACTCCTATGACGCCGGCTATTTCTATCCGGGCCCGGCCGTCAAGGATGTGCCGCTGAGCATGGCGCCCCAGGCCAGCCAGGACATCATCGCCGAGTTTGGCCGTCCGGAATATGCGGACTGGATCGCCAACAACCCGATCGAGCTGCCGCTCGAGCCCGAAGCCCTGGTGGTGGCGTTCCGTCGCTGGGACGAGGACGTCGCCGCCGGTTGACCGGCTGCTCCTCATGGTCGCTGCCGCGCGCCCTTCGGGTCCGCGGCAGCAACGCCCTGGATCCCTGTTTCGGACGGAATAACGGCATGTCGCTCGCCTCAATGTCCTTCAATGAACTGCGTCTCGACCGCGTAAGCCGGGCTTTCGGGAGCTTCCATGCGCTGAACCAGATCGAACTCGTGATCGGCAAGGGCGAGTTCGTCGCGCTGCTCGGCCCGTCGGGCTGCGGCAAGTCGACCGCGCTCAACTGCATCGCCGGACTGCTCGGCACCACCGGCGGCGGCATCTACATCGACGACCGGCGCATCGACCAGCTCAAGCCGGAAGATCGCGGCTTCGGCATGGTGTTCCAGAACTATGCGCTGTTTCCGCACATGACCGTGCTGCAGAATGTCGGCTTCGGCCTGAAGATGCGCGGCCTGCCGCGCGCCGAGATCGAGACCCGCGCCCAGGCGGCGCTCGCGCTGGTGCGTCTCCAGGGCCAGGCCGACAAGCTTCCGGGCCAGCTCTCCGGCGGCCAGCAGCAGCGCGTCGCCATCGCCCGCGCCATCGTCATCGAACCGCCTCTGGTGCTGATGGACGAGCCGCTGTCCAACCTCGACGCCAAGCTGCGCCTGGAAATGCGCGCCGAGATCCGCCGCATCCACAACCAGCTTGGCGCGACCACGATCTACGTCACGCACGATCAGGACGAGGCGCTGTCGCTGGCCGATCGCATCGTGGTGCTGCGCGACGGGTCGATCCGCCAGGTCGGCACGCCGCATGAGCTTTACGAGAGCCCGCTCTATCTCGACGTGGCCGAGTTCATGGGCTTCCGCAACCGTGTCGTCGGCAAGGTCGTTGGCGTCGCGAACGGCGTCGCCACCATCTCGACCGAGGGACGCGAACTGACCGGCCGCGCCATGGACGCCCTGAAGCCCGGCGACGATGCCGTGCTCGCCGCCCGCGGGGACGACGTGATCGAGGGCACTTCGGGCGCAAACGCCATTCAGGCGACGGTCGAGACCATCGAATATCGCGGCCGCGAATATGTCGGCACCGCCCGCACCGCCACCGACATGGAGCTCGTCTTCCACGGGCCGCGCCAGGTCGATATCGGCAGCCGCATCAGCCTGGAGATCGACGCCCTGAGAGCCCTGGTTTTCGCCACAGGGAGGGCAGCATGAGCGTCGAGGCGATCCAGACACGGCCGCGCGTCAACGCGGAGCCGGACCGGCCGGGCCTGCGCCGTCGGCTAGCCAACCGGGGCATAGACGGCGTCACGCTGATGATCCTGCCGGCCCTTCTCTTCGTGCTCGGCATCTTCGTCTACCCGTTCCTGTACGGGCTGGTGCTGTCGTTCCATCCCCTCGAAGGCGACGCCCTCGCCAATTATCGCGAATTCTTCTCGGACCCCTATCTCTACAACACGATCGGCGCGACGCTTAAGCTCGCCGTTCCGGTGACGCTCCTCAGCGGCATCCTGGCGGTGCCGATCGCGATGCGGGTGCGCCTGCTCCAGCGCCAGCGGCTGCTCACCACCATTCTCGTGCTGCCGATCACGCTCGGCACGGTGCTCGTCGCCGAGGGCCTGCTGAACTATCTGGGCGCGCAGGGCTGGTTCAACCGCACGCTGATGACCATCGGTCTGATCGACAGCCCGCTGCGCCTGACGAACAATTACTGGGGCGTCTTCGTCTCGCTGGTGATCACCGTCTTCCCGTTCACCTTTCTGCTGACGCTCTCCTATATCTCCGGCGTCGACCCGGCGCTGGAGCGCGCCGCCGCCACCCATGGCGCCAATAGCTGGCAGCGCTTCCGCCATGTGCTGTTGCCGCTGCTGATCCCGGGCCTCGTGGTCTCCGCCTGTCTCACCTTCGTGCAGGCCTTCTCGGTCTTCCCCTCCGCCGTGCTGCTCGGTGCGCCTTCGGGGCCGACGCGGGTCATTTCCATCGCCGCCGCGCAGGCCGCGTTCGAGGAATACAACCCCTCCAAGGCCTCGGCGATCGCCATGATCATGGCCGCCGTCCAGCTCCTCGTCGTAGCCGGCCTGCTTGGCGTGCGCTCAATGTTCTACCGCGGCTCGACCGCCGGCGGGAAAGGCTGACCCATGGTTCGCGATACCTCCCTTCTTTCCAAGCTTTGGATCACGGTCGTCTGGGTCGTCACGGGTCTGTTCGTCCTCAACGTCATCGCCGTCATCGCAGCCGTGGTGGTCTCGTCCTTCGGCACGCGCTGGCTGCGCAGCTGGCTGCCCGATGCCTTCACGATCCGCTGGTATGCGGCGGCCTGGGCCGAGTTCCAGCTCGACCATGTGCTGCTGGTCACCTTCCAGATCGTCTTCACCGTGGTGATCCTGTCGGGGCTGCTCGGCGTGACGGCCGCCTATGCGATGGCGCGGCGGAATTTTCCCGGCAAGAAGCTCGTGCTGCTGATCTTCCTGCTGCCGCTGCTGGTGCCGCCCATCACCTTCGGCATCCCGCTCGCGACCGTGCTCTACATGGCCGGCGTCGGCGGCACGTTCTGGGGCGTGGTGCTGGCCAATCTCGTGCCGACCGTGCCCTTCGTCATCCTGGTGATGATCCCGTTCATCGAGCAGATCGACCCCAAGGTCGAAGCCGCGGCGCGCGTGTTCGGCGCCGGCACGTTCCAGCTTTTCCGTCACGTGCTGCTGCCCATGCTGCTTCCCGGCATGCTGGCCTCGATGCTGCTGGTGCTGGTCCGCACCGTCGCGATGTTCGAGCTGACCTTCCTCACGGCGGGTCCGACGAGCCAGACCCTCGTGGTCGCGCTCTACTACTCGGTCTTCGCCGCCGGCGTCCGCTCGGTGCAGTCGATCGACGCCATGGCGGTGATCTACATGGTGACCTCGCTGGTCTGGCTGCTGATCGCGCTCCGCTTCGTGAACCCGACGCAGATCGTCGCGCGCGGCCGGTCGGAAGCCTCGACCCACTGACGTCCCGGGGGCGGCGCAGGCCGCCCCTCCCGCAATGCCCTGGAAAATTCCATGAAGATCCAAGCGATTGAAACCATCCAGCTGCCGCACCTCAACAACATCCTCTGGGTGCAGGTGCATACCGATGAAGGCATTGTCGGTCTGGGCGAGACGTTCCGCGGCGCCAATGCGGTGGCGGCCTACATTCACAGCGATATCGCGCCGCTGCTGATCGGCCAGAACCCGCTGGAGATCGATCGCATCTCCAGCCTGCTGCTGTCGCCCTATGTCGGCTTTCGCTCGTCGGGCGTCGAGATCCGCGCGGCATCGGCGATCGACGTCGCGCTGTGGGACATTTTCGGCAAGGCGGTGAACCAGCCGATCCACCAGCTGCTCGGCGGGTTGTCGCGGCCATCGATCCGCACCTACAACACCTGCGCCGGCTACACCTACAACAAGAGCGGCGCGCGGCGTTACATCGGCGATGGCGACGACGCGAAGGAAGGGCCCTACGAGGACCAGATGGCCTTCCACAGGGATGCCGGCGCGCTGGCCGAAAGCCTGCTGTCCGAAGGCATCACGGCGATGAAGATCTGGCCTTTCGACCCGTTCGCGGTCGCCAATGGCGGCAATTTCATCCACGCCACCGATCTCGACAAGGCGCTGCTGCCCTTCCGCCAGATCCGCGAGGCGGTCGGCGACAGGATGGAGGTCATGGTCGAGCTGCATTCGATGTGGGATCTGACCTCGGCGCTGGCGATCGCGCGGGGTTTGCGCGAGTTCAACCCGTTCTGGGCCGAAGACCCGATCAAGATGGTCAACCCGCAATCCCTGGCGATCTATGCCCGCCAGTCCGGCATTCCGGTCTGCGCCAGCGAGACGCTGGCGACGCGATCGCAGTTCCTCGACGTGCTCAAGGCCGACGCCACGGACTATGTGATGCTCGACGTGTCATGGTGCGGCGGCCTGTCGGAGGCCAAGAAGATCGGCACCATGGCCGAGACGTTCCAGCGGCCGGTCGCGCCGCATGACTGCACCGGCCCCGTGGTTTTCGCCGCCTCGATCCACCTGTCGCTGAACCTGCCGAATGCGATCTACCAGGAATCCGTGCGCGCCTATTACACCTCGTGGTATCGCGATCTCGTCACGGTGATGCCGCGCATCGAGAACGGCGAAATATATCCCTTCGAGGGCGCCGGCCTCGGGCTGGAATTATCCGACTTCGTGCTCGATCATCCCGAGGTGATCCGTCGGACCACGAGGACATCGTGACGGGCCGGGTCGGCAGCCGCGCCCGGATGAACGGAGCCATGACATGACGCGCACGATCCTGCTCACCGGCGCTTCCGGCACGCTGGGCCGCATGCTGTCCCCGCGCCTGGCGCGCAAGGGCTACGCCCTGCGCCTTTCCGACATCGCGGCCTTTCCCGATCCCTTGCCCGAAGGCTCAACGTTCGTGCCGGCGGATCTGCGGGACGAGGCCGCCGTCCGGGAGCTGGTGCAGGGTACGCACCAGATCATTCATCTGGGCGGCATCAGCGTCGAAAAGCCGTTCCGGCCCGTCCTCGACGCCAACATACTCGGCCTCACCCATCTGTTCGAAGCCGCGCGGCAGGATCGCCAGCGCATCGTCTTTGCCAGCTCCAACCACGCCATCGGCTTTTACGAGCGGGGCGAGACGCTGTCCGTCCGCGACCCGATGCGGCCGGACGGCTATTACGGTCTCTCCAAGGCGTATGGCGAACTGCTCGCCCGCATGATGTTCGACAAGCATGGGCTGGAAAGCGTTCACATGCGCATCGGCACCTGCATTCCGCAGCCGACCGAGGCCCGCCACTTGTCGACCTGGCTGTCGCATGACGATCTCGAGCGCCTGGTGATCGCCGCGTTGGAGGCCGAGAGCCCGGGCCACGCCATCGTGTGGGGCGTCTCGGCCAACCGCCAATCGTGGTGGGGCGAGGATCACGCCGCGCGCATCGGCTATGTCCCGCAGGACGACGCCGAGCGCTTCGCGCCGCTGCCCGAGGCGGGCGATGCCGTGACGCGGCGGTTTCAGGGCGGCAGCTTCACCGCTCAGGATTACACGAAGGGCGACGTAGAGCCATGACCGTCGCGTTGGCAGCCGGCAGCTACGACGCGACGGTGGATCCCGCTCAGGGTGGGGCCATCCTCTCGGCGAACTGGCGCTCCCCCGACGGCCGCAAGGTTGCCGTGCTGGAGCCGATGACGGAGGGGCTGACGCCCTTCAAGGCCGGATGTTTCGCCATGGTCCCGTTTGCCAACCGCATCGCGGATGGCCGCTTCCGTTTCGAAGGACACGACTATGCGGTGCCGGTCAATCACCCCGCCGAGGCGATGGCAATCCATGGTTTCGGGCGAGAGAACCCCTGGCGCGTCACGACGCAGGACCGCGCCACGCTGACGCTCGAACAGGATTTCGAGCGCGCGGACAACCCGTATGGCTATCACGCCCGGCAGGAGATCACTCTTTCCGAGGCGGGGCTTCGTCTGTCGCTCTCCGTGCGCAATGACGGCGCGCGCGCCATGCCGTTCGGCATCGGCTTTCACCCCTGGTTTCCCAAATCGCCCCGCACCACGCTGGCCATTGCCTCGCGCGGCGTGCTGGGACGGGACGCGCGCGGCCTGCCGATCCTGCCGCCGCGGACGGTGCCGGCTTTTGAACCCGCATCCCCGGCTCCCCTCGCGACGCTGCCCTGGTTCGACGGATTCTTGGATGGCTGGGAGCCCCGCCGGGCGCGGCTGCAGCGGCCCGAGGACGATCTGGCCCTGGAGCTGGAAGCCGAGGGCGCCTTCCGCCATATCCATGTCTTCGTCCCGGATGATCGCGCCGTCCTTTGCGCGGAACCGGTGAGCCACGCCCCCGACGCGATCCACCGCCCCGAACTCGGCATTGCCAACGCCATGCACAGGCTTGCGCCCGGCGAGGCGATGGCCGGCACGATGACGATCCGGGCCATGCCCCTCCGCGCGATGCCCTTTTCCACCACGAGGCACAGACGATGACCCGCAAGACCTATGACCAGCTCCGCTCCTCGCGCTGGTTCGCGCCGGACGACCAACGGTCATCGGGGCACCGTTCGCGCACGCTGCAGATGGGCTACGACCCGGCCGATTGGGAAGGAAAGCCGGTCATCGCCATCATCAATACCTGGTCGGACGCGCAGCCCTGCCACGCCCATTTCAAGGATCGCGTGGAGTGGGTGAAGCGCGGCATCCTTCAGGCGGGCGGCTTTCCCATCGAACTGCCCGCCATGTCGCTCTCGGAAAGCTGGGTCAAGCCGACCACCATGCTCTATCGCAACATGCTGGCGATGGAGACGGAGGAGCTGCTGCGCTCGCATCCGATCGACGGCGCGGTACTGATGGGCGGCTGCGACAAGACCACGCCGGCGCTGGTCATGGGCGCGATCTCGGTCGGCCTGCCCTTCGTCTTCCTGCCGGCCGGGCCCATGCTGCGCGGCAATTATGCCGGCAAATATCTCGGCTCCGGCACCGACATGTTCAAATATTGGGACGAGCGGCGCGCCGGCACCATCACCAAGGAAGAATGGATGGGCATGGAGGCGGGCATCGCGCGCTCCTACGGCCACTGCATGACCATGGGCACCGCCAGCACGATGACCGCGATCGCCGAGGCGATGGGCCTGTCGCTGCCGGGTTCGTCGTCGATCCCCGCCGCCGACGCCAATCACCAGCGCATGTCCACCCAATGCGGCCGGCGCGCCGTCGAGATGGTGTGGGAAGACCTGACGCCGGAAAAGATCATCACCCCCGCCGCCGTGGAAAACGCCGTCACGGTGGCCATGGCGACCGGCTGTTCGACCAACGCCATCATCCATCTGATCGCCATGGCGCGGCGGGCCGGCATTCCGCTGGAGCTGGACGACCTCGACCGGATCGGCCGCACGACGCCCGTCCTCGCCAACATCCGTCCCTCCGGCACGCAATATCTGATGGAGGATTTCTTCTATGCCGGCGGCCTGCGCGCGCTGATGAAGCAATTGGGCGACAAGCTCGATGCCTCGGCCATCACGGTGACCGGCCGGCCGCTGGTCGAGGGACTGGAGGACGTGAAGATCTACAATGAGGACGTGATCCGGCCGCTCTCCAACCCGGTCTATCACGAGGGCTCGCTGGCCGTTCT
Organism: Kaistia defluvii; assembly: GCF_026343955.1. Classification (GTDB taxonomy): domain Bacteria; phylum Pseudomonadota; class Alphaproteobacteria; order Rhizobiales; family Kaistiaceae; genus Kaistia; species Kaistia defluvii. Next base: position 600,215 of record NZ_JAPKNI010000003.1, on the reverse strand, counting down.
CAAGGGCAATCTCTGTCCCGACGGCGCCGTCATCAAGCCGGCCGCCTGCGACCCGAAATTCCACAAGCATGTCGGTCCGGCGCTGGTCGCCGACAGCTATCCGGAACTGAAGAAGATCATCGACGATCCGGATTATCCGATGACGCCAGACACCGTGCTGGTGCTGCGGAATGCGGGGCCCCAGGGCGGGCCGGGCATGCCGGAATGGGGCATGATCCCGATGCCCAAGGCGCTGCTGAAGCTGGGCCTGCGCGACATGGTGCGCCTCTCGGACGCGCGCATGTCGGGCACTTCGTTCGGCGCCTGCGTCCTGCATGTCGCGCCGGAATCCTATGTCGGCGGCCCGCTCGCTCTTCTGAAGACCGGCGACAGGGTCGAGCTCGACATTCCGGCGCGCCGGCTCGACATGCTGGTCAGCGATGAGGAGCTTGCGACGCGCCGCGCGGCCTGGATCGCGCCGCCGCCCCGCTACGGACGCGGCTATGGCCTGATGTTCTCCAGGCATATCGAGCAGGCCGACAAGGGTTGCGACTTCGACTTCCTACGCACCGAATATGGCCGCCCCGTCGACGAGCCGGTCATCTACTAGCGCCTTGAAGAGATCGTGAGCGACATGAGCACCTACATCCTTTCCGACGAGACGCGGGCGAAGCTGTCGAAGATCTCGACCGCATCCGTCGCCAGCGCTTTGTACAAGCGCGGCCTGCGCAACCAGTTCATCCAGGGCGTCAGCCCGGTCCGCTGGAAGGGCCGTAACATGGTCGGCCAGGCCTTCACGCTGCGCTATATCCCTGCGCGCGAAGACCGCAACCCGATGGAGGTCTTCCGCAACCCCGAGCATCCGCAGCGCGTGGCGATGGAGACCTGTCCGCCCGGCCACGTGCTGGTGATGGACAGTCGCAAGGATCCGCGCGCCGCCTCGGCGGGCTCGATCCTGATCACGCGGCTGGCCAGGCGCGGCTGCGCCGGCGTCGTCACCGATGGCGGATTTCGCGACGCCGAGGGTATCGGCCAGCTCGACATGCCCGCCTACCACCAGCGCCCCAGCGCGCCGACCAATCTGACGCTGCACGAGGCGCTCGACATCAATGTGCCGATCGCCTGCGGCGACGCGGCGGTCTTCCCCGGCGACGTGCTGGTCGGCGATGGCGACGGCGTCATGGTCATTCCCGCCCACCTCGCGGATGAGATCGCCAACGAATGCGCCGGCATGGAGCAGTTCGAGGTGTTCGTGCTCGAACAGGTCGAGGCCGGCGCGCCGATCATCGGCCTCTACCCGCCCACCAGCGAAAAGGCGCAGACCGACTACGCCCGGTGGCGTAAGGAGCGCGGCCTGTGAGGGCGAGCCGGCGGTACTCCGACCGATTCTCACTCGCCTTGGCGGCTCCGCCATTCGGCGACGGATAGGGTCTTGATGTCGAACTGCTCTCTGGTCGATGCATAAGTGTGTCCGCCCATCCGTCCGATCGCATCCATCTTGATCTGATCGATGTGCAGGCTCTGCGGGTCGACGGCATCCTCGCGGACGAAGACGCCCAGCACTTCGCCCAGGATGATCTCGCGGGCCCGGCCGAGTTCCAGCGTCATGTAGCGCCGGCATTCGAGCGCCGCCGGCGCTTCGACGATGCGGGGGCTTTTCACGTTCAGTCCTGGAACTGTCGTCAGCCCCGCTTCGGCGATCTCGTCGACCTCCGGGCCGAACTTGATCGCGCAGATCTCCATCTGCTGGACCAGGGCCTCGTCGACGATGTGGACTGTGAATTCCCCGGTGTCGCGGATGTTGCGCGACGTGTCCTTGAAGCGCATGTCGTCATAGTTCTCGACGCCGATCGCGACGATGGCCGGATCGTGGGTGAGCACGTTGAAGAAGCTGAACGGCCCCGCATTGCGGCGGCCGTCACGGTCGACGGTGCTGACAAAGGCGATCGGGCGGGGAATGACCGTGCCGATCAGCAGCTTGTAGCGCTGGCGCTCGGTCAGTTCGGCAAAGTCGAAATGCACGTGGCCGTGCGAATGAGCATTCATGGCTGGTTCGCCGTCCTGGGAGGCTTGGTTGTCTGTCGCGCGGTGACCGCGGCGGCGTAGCGCGACAGCACGTCGCCAAGGGCTGCCGGCTTTTCGTCGTCGCCACCCAGCAGGGCGCGGCGTTCGACGGCGCCGAGATGGGAATGCATGATCGCCACGGCGCCATCGGCATCCCCCTTCCGCAAGGCGGCGATCAGCGCCGAATGTTCTTCGATCGCGCAATCGGATGAATGCGGCCGGCCGAACACGGCAAGGATCAGCGAGCAGCGCGTGATCAGTTCGCGCAGATATCGCTCCAGCAGGGCGTTGCCGCTCAACTGGGCGAGGCGGAGGTGAAATTCGCCGGCGAGATGGATCGAGACGCGCTCGTCCTGGCGCGCGCGCGCCTCGTCTTCCTGGCGCAGCAGGCTGTCCAGTTCGTCGGCAAAGGATGGTTGCCAGCGCTTCGCGACCAGGCGCACGGCCTCCGCCTCCAGGGCGCGGCGCACCTCGAACACATCGCGCGCCTCGGCCAGCGTCGGCTGCGCCACCGTCGCGGTGCGCTTCGGGTTGGCGTCGACGAGGCCTTCGGCCTCAAGCTTCGCCAGAACGGCGCGCACCAGCGTGCGGCTCATGGCGAACTGCTCGCCGATCACGTCCTCCGGCAGCTTGGTGCCCGGCTTCAGGGCCTGCTCGATGATCGCTTGACGGAGCGCTTCATGGGCCACTTCGATACGCGGGGAGGGACGCGCCATGGGAAGACCTCTTGTCCTCGGATTGTCACCCATGCGTACAAGATATGGCTAAATTAGTATACATAAATTGCTGATTATGGCGCGAAAACAGGCATAATTTCCGCGTCAGTTCGGCGCTTCAACGATCCTGTATGCCGAGGAGAAGATCTCGGAGACCGGCGGATGGCCGACGGTTCGCTCCGGATATTTCGAGATCAGGCCCTCGAACTGGCGCTGCGCTCGGGCGCTGTCGGCGGCGAAATCGACACCGGGAAGCGTGCGATCCGCCATCACCAGGCGGCCGTCGATGAAGACGCTGTGCACGTCGCGGCCGCTCCCCGTCAGCATCAGCGTCTGGATCGGGTCGATGATCTGGCCGAGATCGGGATTGCCGAGGTCGAACACGGTGATGTCGGCCCGGGCACCGGGCGCGAGCCGCCCCAGATCCGGCCGGCCCAGCGCATCGGCGCCGCCCAGCGTCGCGGCGTCGAAATAGTCCTCGGAGCGGATGTTGGCGATCTCGCGGTCGAGCACGCGCGAGATCATCATGCCGACCTGCATGTTGAGGATCATGTCGGGCGGCGCCGTATCGGTCCCGAGCGCCATGCGCAGTCCCATCGCCTTGTGGCTGGCGAAGCTCGCCAGGGCGTCGCCGTGTCGTGCTGCCACTAGCGGGCAATGCACGACCACCGAACCGCGATCGAGGAGGGTTAACAGATCGTTACCAGGCTCGTCCATATTGCGGGACGGGCTGACATAGGTGCCGTGCGGCAGCAGGGTTCGCGGCGTCAGGAAGTCGAGGCTGTCCAGCCACTCGACCGAGGTCTTGCCATGCAGGCGTCGCACCGTGTCGCGCTCGAAGCGACCCTGGTTGCAATGCAGGCGCACGGGAACGCCGAGGTCGCGCCCGGCATGGGCGGTCTGCCGCAGCAGTTCCGCCGTGCAGGTTTCGATGCGGTCGGGCGCCAGCATCGTACGGATGCGGCCGTTCGCCTTGCCCTCGAAATCCCGGCAGAAGCGGATGGCGTCGGCAAGGCCCGCGAGGCCGCGCGGCTCCTCGAAATAGAGGCTGATGGCGCCGTCTTCGCCAACGATGGGATTGCCGGTTCGGTAGGCGGGACCAAGATAGACCCTGAGGCCGAGATCGTCGGCGGCCTTGGCGGCGTCGGCGAATTCCGCATAGGTCTCGCCCCATTGCCGGTAGTAGAGCGAAGCAATCGGCATGGCTGTGGTGATGCCGTTGCGGATCAGCCGCGTGAAGGCGTGGCGCTTCTGGAAGGCGAGTTCCTCTGCGTCGTACATCTCGTACGGCCCGCGATCCATATAGCTCTGCGGCCAGGTCCGACCCTTCTGCCAGTCCGGGTGGTTGTCATAGGAGAAGACGGTGGTGTCGAGATCGGACAGGGCGTCGAGATCGATGAAGCCGGGGCTGATCAGGGCGTTGCCATAGTCGATCCGGCGGGCGACTTCGCCAGGGAAATCATGGCCGACGAAGATCACGGCGCCGTCCTCGAAGACGATTTCGCCATCATGCACCAGCGTGTGCTTGCCATCGTCGTGGCCGACGATCCATTTCGCCGAGAGCAGCGTGCGTCCCGTGGAATCCATTCGTGCCGGTCCTTTCAGGTCGCGGAGACGGCCGCGAGGCCGGCAAGGGGGGAGGTTCGGGCTGTTGTCAGCGGGAAGTGGCAGGCGATCGCCCGGCCGTCATCGTCCTTCGCCATGGGCGGCGACACCTTTCGGCAAACGTCCTGCGCATAGGGGCAGCGGGGATGGAAGGTGCAGCCGGATGGCGGATCGATCGGGCTCGGCACCTCGCCGGCCAGGGGCTGGCGCGCGCGATTGGGCGCCTCGAGGTCGGGAATGGTGTCGATCAGCAGGCGCGTATAGGGGTGCTGCGGATTGCGGAACAGCATCTCGGTCGGCGCCTGCTCGACGATGCGGCCGAGATACATGACCGCGATCTGGTCGGAGGCGTGGCGCACGACGGCGAGGTTGTGGCTGATCAGCAGGTAGGTGAGGCCGAATTCACGCTGCAGGTCCATCATCAGATTGAGGATCTGGGCCTGAACCGAGACGTCGAGCGCCGAGGTCGGCTCGTCGCAGACGAGGAATTCCGGCTCTGTCGCCAAGGCGCGCGCGATCGAGATGCGCTGGCGCTGGCCGCCCGAGAAGGCGTGCGGATATTTCTCGCCATCGCTGCGCGTCAGTCCGACGAGGCCGAGCAGTTCCGTGACGCGGGCCTGAACAGCAGCCGCGCCCCGGCGCAGGCCAAGCTCGCGGATCGGCTCGGCGATGATGTCCTTCACCCGCCAGCGCGGATTGAGGCAGGCATAGGGATCCTGAAAGATCATCTGCGCGCGCATGCGGCCGTCCCGGCCGGCGCCATGCGCGAAATTCAGTTCGCCGCGTGTCGGACTGTGGAGACCGACGGCGAGCCGCGCGATGGTCGACTTGCCGCAGCCGCTCTCGCCCACGATGGCGAAGGTGCTGCCGCGCGGCACGCGGAAGCTGACGCCGTCGACGGCCTTGAGGATGCGCTTCGGCTTGCGCTCGAGCACGCGGGTCAGCCAGGGGGCCGAGACATCGAACCAGCGCGCCAGGTCCTGCACTTCAAGGGCGGATTGGCTAGACATAGGAATGGCTCTCTTCCGCGCGCCAGCAGGCGACCTGGCTATTGCCGAAGGGCATGAGCTCCGGCCGCTCGTCGCATTTCAGAATGCGCTTGGGACAGCGCGGGGCGAAGGCGCAGCCCGAAGGCACGGCGCCCGGCCGGGGCATGGATCCATCGATCTGCACCAGCCGCTCGCGTCGGCGGTTGAGGCTGGGAATCGAGCCGATCAGGCCGGCGGTATAGACATGCCGGGGCGAGCGCAGCACCTCCTCGATCGGGCCGATTTCGACCAGCCGCCCGGCATACATCACCGCGACGCGGTCGGCCGTGTCGGCAATGACGCCCATGTCGTGCGTGACGAGCAGGATGGCGGTGCCGTGCTCGCGGCACATCGTCTTGAGCAGGGCGGTGATCTGCGCCTGGATCGAGACGTCGAGCGCCGTGGTCGGTTCGTCGGCGATGATCAGCTTGGGATCGGCGCAGACCGCCAGTGCGATCACGACGCGCTGGCGCATGCCGCCGGAGAACTGATGCGGATAGTGGTCGATGCGAACCTCGGGGGCGGGGATGCCGACCGCCTTCAGCAGCTCGAGCGCCCGGGCGCGGGCTGCGGCGCGCGACATCGACAGATGCGTGAGGATGGTTTCGGTGATCTGGTCGCCGATGCGCATCAGCGGGTCGAGCGACGTCAGCGGATCCTGGAAGATGGCGGCGATCCGCCTGCCGCGCAGCCTGCGCATCTGGTTGGGCGCCAGATTGTCGATCCGCTTGCCTTCGAAGTTGATCTCGCCTTCCACCACATGGCCGGGCGGGTCGATCAGCCCGATGATGGCGTTGCCCGAGAGCGACTTTCCCGCGCCGGATTCCCCCACCAGCCCCAGAATCTCGCCCGGCGCCATGTCGAAGCTGACGCGGTCGAGCGCGCGTGAACTGCCACGACGGGTGACGAATTCGACGCTCAGTCCGCGCACGGTCAGCAGCGGTGCAACGGGCCTTTCGGCGGAGGCCTGGCGCGCGAGCGGCTGGTTCATCATGCCGCCTCGACCAGGGCTTCGCCATCGCGCGCCACGATGCGGCCGCGCTTCACCACCAGCTTGCGCTCGGGCAGCGTGACGACGGCCTCGGTGAGCGTGCGGCCCTCGACCAGAACGAGGTCGGCGAAGTCGCCGATTTCGAGGCCATAATCGGGAAGGTCCATCACCTTGGCGCCACCAAAGGTGCAGACATCCAGCGCCCGCTCGATCTCGACATCGCGGCTCAGATTGTTGCGGTCGGCCAGGATCTGGGCGCGCTGCAGCATGTCGGCATTGCCATAGGGGTTCCAGAGATCGCGCATGCCGTCCGTGCCCGAGCAGAAGGTGATGCCGGCGTCGAGGCCCCGGATCAGGGGCGGAACCGGGACGCCGGCCGGCCCCGTCGACATCAGCATCACGCCCGCCGCCGCGATATTGTCCAGCAACTGGCCGATACGAAGATAATCATTCATGCCGAGCGCAAAGGCATGGCTCACGGTCACCTTGCCGGCGAGGCCATGGGCGCGGGTACGCTCGAGGATCAAGCCGAAGGTGAACACACCGAGCTCGCCGGGCTCATGCAGGTGGATGTCGATCGGCTTGCCATGCTTGACCGCCAGGTCGAACACGACGTCGAGATGGCCCTTCGGGTCGAAATCGATCGCGCAGGGATCGAGGCCGCCGACGACGTCGGCGCCCTGCCGAAGCGCCTCGTCCATCAGTTCGATCGTGCCCTCGCGGATCATCATGCCCGATTGCGGGAAAGCGACGATCTGCAGGTCCATGACGTCGGCGTAGCGGGCGCGCGTAGCGGCGACGCCTTCGAAGCCGGCGAGGCCATAGGTGGTGTCGATGTCGACATGGCTGCGGATCGCGGTCGTGCCGCGCGCGATCGACATCACCACCTGCCGCGCTGATTGCAGCGCCGGATCGAGGCCGAGCACGCCCTTCATCTCGCGTTCGTTGTCGATCTTGGCGCGGATGCTGGAGGCGACGCGGTTCTCGACCCAGTCCATGCCGAGCAGGGTCTTGTCGAGATGGGTATGGGCTTCGATCAGGCCGGGCAGGAGCAGCGCGCCGCCGCCGTCTTCCTCGGCAGCGCCATTGGCGGGAAGGTTTGGCCCGATGGCGGCGATGCGTCCTTCGGCGATGGCGATATCGGTGGCCGCCTTGCCCAGCGGACGGACGCTGCGGATGACGAGATCGGTCATGGTCTTCCTACTTCAGTTTGGGGTTGAGCGCGTCGCGCAGCCAGTCGCCGAGCAGGTTCACGGCCAGGATGATCAGGGTGAGCTGGAGGGCGGGAAACAGAACGATCCACCAGGTGCCCGAGAAGAAGAACTGGTTGCCGATACGGATCAGCGTGCCCAGCGACGGCTGGGCGCTCGGCATGCCGACACCCAGGAAGGAGAGCGTCGCCTCGGCCAGCACGGCGAGACCCAGATTGAGAGTTGCCGTCACCAGCGCCGCCGTCAGCACGTTCGGCAGGATGTGGTGGAGGATGATCCGCCGGCGCGGTACCTTGATGATCCGGGCGGCCAGCACATATTCCTTGCCCGCCTCGACCATGGTGGCGGCGCGGATCATGCGGGCATAGACGACCCAGCTGGTCAGCGACAGCGCAACGACCAGGATCAGCGGGGCGGCCGCGTCGCGATAATCGACCGGCAGCATTCCGCGGAAGATCGCGCTGATCAGGATGGCGACAAGCAGGGTCGGGATCGACATGACGGCATCGCCGATGCGCATCAGGAAATTGTCGAGCGCGCCGCCGACATAGCCGGCCATCAGTCCGACCAGCACGCCGATGGTCATCGACAGCGCGACGCTGGCGACGCCGATGATGAGGGAGATGCGCGATCCGTAGACGATGGCCGACAGGATGTCGCGACCCTGGAGATCGGTGCCCAGCAGATAGGGCATCTGTCCGCCCTCGATCCAGATCGGCGGCAGGTTGGCCTTGTCGAGATAGAGCTGGGTGATGTCGAACGGGTTCTGCGGCATCAGCCATGCGGCGAAGAGCGAGGTGAAGGCGACGATCGCCAGAAGCGCCGCCGAGAGGATCGCCATCGGGCTGTGGCGGAAGCTCCAGATCAGGTCACTGTCGTAGAAGGCCCAGAGGCGCTGCAGCAGGCTCGGACGGGCGGGGGAAAGTTCAGTGGCCATTGCCGCCTCCACGCACCAACTGATCGACGCGCGGATCGACCACGACATAGATCAAATCGACGATCAGGTTGATGGTGATGAAGATGCAGCAGACGATCATCAGGTAGGCCGCCATGACCGGGATATCGACGTACTGCACCGACTGAACGAACAGGAAGCCCATGCCGGGCCACTGGAAGACGATCTCGGTCACCAGCGTGAAAGCAATCAGGTCGCCGATCAGCATGCCTGTCATCGTCACGACCGGCATCATGCAGTTGCGCAGGCCGTGGCGGAAATAGATCGCGCGCGCCTTGAGGCCGCGGGCCTTGGCGAAGCGGATGAAATCGGTCCGCAGTACCTCCAGCATTTCCGCCGTTACCAGCCGCATAATGAAGGAGATCTGGAACAGGGCGAGCGAGATCGACGGCATGACGAGAGCCGCGCGGCCGCTGGGCGTCAGGAAGCCGGTGGTCCAGAAACCGAGATCGACCACCTTGCCGCGCCCGAAGGCGGGCAGCCACTTGAGCTCGATCGAGAACACCAGGATCAGCAGGATACCGATGACGAAGGCGGGCACCGAAACGCCGATCATCGAGATCAGGTGAAAGACGCGGGCCATGACCGTGCCACCGCGTATGGCGGCGAAGACGCCGAGCGGCAGGCCGATCAGGAGCGCCATGACCGAGGAAACCAGCACCAGCTCGAAGGTGGCGGGAAAGCGCTGGGCGATCACCTCCATCACCGGCATCTGGTTGCGATAGCTCATGCCGAACTCGCCGCGCGCGGCGTTGAAGACGAATTTCGCAAACTGGACCGGGACGGGATCATTCAGCCCGAGCCGCTCGGTGAGCTGATCGCGCTCCTGTTGCGTGGCCTGCGGATTGAGCATCAGCTGAACGGGATCACCCAGGAACTTGAAGATGGTGAAAGCGAGCAGCGATACCGCCAGAATGACGAAGATGGCATTGGCCATGCGCTTGATGATGAGCAGCAGCAACGGCGTGTCTCCAGCGGAGTGAAGGACGTCGGCCCGTCAGGACGGGGCCGGACCGCCGCGCCGGGGCGCGACGGTCCATCGATGCGGGGCGTGAGCCCGAGCCTACTCGGTCATGCGGGTCAGCCAGTGGCGCGGCTTGTTGTCGGAGAGCTGCAGGACGCTCTCGATGTTGGCGCCGGTCGCCCAGGCCATGGGCTGCTGGTGGACGGGGATGAACATCGACAGCTCGTTGGCGCGCAGCAGGGCCTTCGCCTGCATGGCGAGGCGCTCGTCGCGGTCGACCGTGGCGCCGGCCTTGTCGATCAGCGCGTCGATCTCGGCGTCTTTCCATCCGCCCCAGTTGAACACGCCGGCATTGCCGGTCTTCGAATGGACGACCTGAACCAGGATCGAATAGCTGTCGATCATCGGCTCATTGGCCCAGCCCAGCGTACCGACGTCGAACTGGCCGGCGTCGAACTTGGCGTCCTGGATGGTGGTCGGTCCGAGATTGAGGTTCGGACGGAGGCCGATGCGGGCCCACATGGCCGATACGGCCTGGCAGATCTGCTCCTCGTTGACGAACTCGGTGTTTCGGCAGAGGAAGGAGAAGGAGAAGCCATCGGGATAGCCGGCTTCGGCCAGCAGCTTCTTGGCGAGTTCGGGATCGTAGCTGAGCCGCTTGTCGAGCTCGGGGACATAGCCGGGGATCGCCGGGGAGACGAGCGAACCGGTGGTGCGGGAGAGACCGGCCATCACGACCTTCTGGATCGCGTCGGCATCGATCGCGTGATAGAGCGCCTGGCGAACCTTGATGTCCTGCAGCGGGTTCTTGTCCGTCACGTCGGATTCGAACGCCTTGGGCGTCTGGTTCATCACGAAGAAGATGGTCCGCAGCTCGCTGTTCGACAGAACCTTGAGGTCGGACGAGGCTTCCAGCCGCGGGATATCCTGCAGCGGCGCCTGGTTGGTGAAGTCGATTTCGCCCGAGATCAGCGCCGCGACGCGCGTCGCGGCCGAGGTGATCGGGGTCATGACGATCCGGTCGACATTGTGCTTGCGCTTGTCCCACCAGTCCGGATTGACCTCGAATACGGTCTCCGCGTCCGGCTTGCGGGAGATGAACTTGAACGGGCCGGTGCCGTTGGCATGGCTGGTGGCATAGCCTTCGACGCCCTTGGCGACGTCGGTCGGCGCCTCGGCCTTGTTGGCGACGAGCCAGCCCTGGTCGAAGATGTGGATGTTGGTCAGGTCGTTGAGAAGCAGCGGATAGTTCTCGGTGACGACGATATCGACCGTGTAGTCATCGACCTTGTTCGACGAGACATAGGACGGCACGTTGCCGCGCAGCGGAGAGGTCGGGTCGCTGACGCGCTTCAGCGAAGCCAGCACGTCGTCGGCGGTGAAATCGGCGCCGTCATGGTACTTCACGCCCTTGCGCAGGTGGAAGCGCCAGGTCGTGGGGTTGACGACTTCCCAGCTCTCGGCCAGCGCCGGCTCGATCTTCAGCTTGTCGTCGTAGCGGACCAGCCCCTCATAGACGTGGTTCAGCACCGACAGGGTGAAGGTGTCGCCGAACGAGTAGGGATCCATCGAGACGATGTCGCGCTGCGGCGCCCATCGTAGCGTGCCCGCGTTGGCCGGGGCGACGAGCCCGCCCGCCAGTACCGCCGCCAGCGCGGCCGATCTCCAAGCAACCATTTCCGTCTCCTGATCTGAAAGGAAGTGAGTCTGTTTTTATTGGCCCCGCATGGGGCTGAAACGGTCCGGTGTGGTTCCCACCAGCCTTCGCCAGCAACGCTATCGTGCACAATTTATCTGTCAACCGGGTACTGAAAATAAAACGAGCGCGTACAAAAAATGGTCAAAATGTATACAAAACTACCGTCCGATCCGCGTGGCGTGTCCGCCGCGGGGATCGGCCCAAAGGCCTGAGGCTCGATCTGAGGCCGGGGCTTCTGGCACCGATTGAGCGCTTGACAGTCCGACGGAATAACTCGTAACAGACTGTAAAGAAAGTTACCAGACGGTAGTTTGATGGAAATCGAAACTCTATCCGGCAGTCCCAGGCTGCTGCGGAATCTCAATGAACGCGCGGTCTTGAAGCGGCTTCTCTCCGAAGGGCCGCTGACGCGTATGGAGCTCGAAGCCTTCACCGGCCTTTCCAAGCCGGCGATGTCGGACCTGCTGCGCCGGCTGGAGGCCGCCAGCCTGATCCGCCGCGACGGCGAGAAGGCCGGCAGTTTCGGACCGAAGGCCGGCCTCTGGTGTATCGAGCCGGCGTCGACCTTTGTCGGTGGGATCGACGTTTCAGTGCATGGAATCCGGGCTGCCGTCGCAGACGTCACGGGCCGCACGATCGCGGTTTCGAGCCGGCACTGCGAACCCGGCGAGCGTTATGACGCGCAGGAGCGCCTGGTTGTCGTGATCGAGGACGTCGCCCGCCAGGCCGGCATCTCGCCGCTCAAAATCGACCAGCTGGTGGTGGGGCTGCCCGGTATTGTCGACACGGAAAGCGGCAATCTGCGCAAGGGCCAGCAACTGCCCAACTGGCAGGGCTTCCATATTCCCGAGGCGCTGGAAAGCGTGGTCGGCCATCGCCGCGTGATCATCGAGAACGACGTCAATCTCGTCGCGCTCGAGGAGATGTCAGCCGGTTCCGCGCAGGGTGTGCAATCCTTCATCCTGTTCTGGATCGGCGACGGTGTCGGCGCGGGCGCCGTGGTCGGCGGCAAACTTCTGCGCGGCTATACCGGCATGGCGGGCGAACTGGGGGGCACCATGGTGCCCGACCGGATGGCCGCTCCCGGCGAAATGGTGCGGATGGCGTTGCTGGAGGACCTGCTCGGTCCCGCCTCCATCGAGCGCCTGATCGACGAGCATGGGCTCGAAGGCGACGGCAGCGTCGACGCCGTCGCCAGGGCTGCGACGGGCGGCGGCCATGCCGCCTTCTTTGCCGACCTCTCCTACCGCGTTGCAGCCGGACTTACCGGAGCTATCGGGATCCTCGATCCCGAAATGGTGGTGCTGGGCGGCGCGATCGGCCATGCCGCCGGCCGCCGCCTGTCTCGCGGCGTGACCAGCATCCTGACGACATTGCCGATCGCCTTGCCACAGATCGTCCCTTCGGCCGTTGGCGTCGATGCGGTCCGGGCCGGAGCCGTCGAACTGGCGCTCGACCACGCACGGGAAAGGCTCTTTGCCGGCGGCAGCGCCGCGCGCGGCCAGCCCTGAGTTTCATCCCCCAGTCCTATCCATGCTGGCGCTCGCAGCGCCGCCTCTCTTGCGAGGAATTCCGCTGAAATGCCCTATCCGCTCAAGGTAATCGTGATCAAGGCGCACCCGGATGAGGCCGAGCTCTATGCGGGTGGAACATGTGCGCGCCTGGCCGACAAAGGGGCCGGGGTCAAGTTCCTGTCCCTGACCAATGGCGATGCCGGTCATTATGAAATGGCGCGCAAACCGTTGAAGCGTCGGCGTTCTCGCGAGGCCTATGCCGCGGCCCGTCATCTCGGCGTGCTGGACTACGAGATCCTCGACATCCACGACGGCGAGTTGATGTCCGATCTGGAGATCCGGAAGGCCATCATCGCCTCCGTCCGGCGTTGGCAGGCCGATCTCGTGATCACGTTTCATGACGAGCAGCCGGGCCACATCGACAATCGAATGGCGGGTCGTGCGGTCCGCGACGCATCCGGCTTCTTCACCAACGGCAACGTCGTGCCGGCCTACCCGCCGCTGGCGGCGGAGCCTGTCTGTCTGAAAATGACGGACTACGGCGCGCTCGCGACCCACCGGCATGAGGTCGTGGTTGATGTGGATGCCAGCATCGAGCGCAAGCTCAGGGCATGCGGCGAGCATGCCACGCAGTTCTTCGAGTTTGCCCCCTTCGAGCGCGGCTTTCTCGATCGCGTTCCGGCCAGCGAAGACTGGGCGATCCGTCGGCAGTTCATCCTGACTCACTGGCACGAGTTCATGTCGGCTGAACCGATGCGGGAGGCGATGCTTGCCAAATATGGCCAGGAGCGGGGCGCGGCGATCGCTTATGCGGAGAGCTTCCAGCTCGCAGACTACGGGCGCGAGACCAGCCTGGCTCAGGTCCATGACATGCTGGGCCTCTGAATGTCGTGAGGATGCATCCTCTGGCGGCGTGTGAATCGCCCGCCAGGGCTTTGCGCGCGAGCGCTCATCCAGCGGGATCGCCGTGGCGCTGCGGCCGTCCGCTGCGCACCCTCTTACGGTTGACAAGGCAAATTTCGTCAGCCAATGTGAGAACGTTCTCAGAGAACGTTCTCACTGACGATATGGACCTTGGGAGGGGCGCATGGTCAGAGACGGGCAAGCTGCGCTCGCGGTCCGCGCTGTTTCCAAATCCTATGGCGCCACCGTCGCGCTCGAAGGTGTGGACCTCGTTTTGCAGCCGGGCGAAGTGCATGCTCTGCTTGGCGAAAACGGCGCCGGCAAATCCACGCTCGTGAAGATCCTGAGTGGCGTCGTGCGCCCCGATGGCGGCGCGATGACGCTGGCCGGCAGCGCCTTTCAGCCGCGCACCATTCTCGATTCCAGGAGCCACGGCGTCGCCACGGCCTTTCAGGAACTGAGCCTGCTGCCGAACCTGACGGTGGCTGAAAACCTGATGATGCCGCGCATGCCGCGGGGCAGGACCGGCCTCGCTTCCGCTTCGGCGGCCCGCCTGGCGGCTTCCGAAATTCTGCGGCGCTACGATCTCGCGCGCATCGACGCCGACGAGACGGTCTCCGCGCTTTCGCTTGCCGATCGTCAGCGGCTCGAGATCGTCCGCGCCATGGAACATGCGACCAGGGTTCTGGTGCTCGACGAGCCGACGGCCGCCCTTTCCGAGGTCGAATGGCTGTTCGGCCTGATCCGCCAGATAACCGCCCGCGGCGTGGCCGTCCTCTATATCTCGCACCGGCTTGCCGAGGTCCGTGCGCTCTGCAGCCGCGCGACCGTCCTGCGGAACGGCCGAAGCATCGCGACGGTCGATCTGGCCGGTGCTTCCGATGCCGACATTTTCGAGATGATGGTGGGACGCGCAGTCCGCAACGAGAAGGCGCCGCGTCCGTTGCGCGATTCCGCCGCGCCGGCGTCCCTTGCCGTCGCCGGCCTTGCTGGCGGGCAGTTGAAGGAGGTCAGCTTCACGCTTCGCCAGGGCGAAGTGCTGGCCGTAGCGGCGCTGGAAGGGCAGGGTCAACGCGACCTGTTCCGCATCCTCGCCGGTCTCGCCAGGCCGGCGGCCGGAAGCATCCACATCGACGGCAAACCGACCGTGCTGCGCAATCCGCAGGGCGCGTTGAAGGCCGGCCGAGGCATCGCCTATGTCCCGGAAGAGCGCAAGACCGAGGGGATTCTGTCCAGCCTCACGGCGGCGGGAAACATCACCTTGCCGGTGGCCGGCCGCATTTCGCGCGGCGGCCTCGTCTGGAGCGGACTCGAGGCGAAGGCGGCCGCTTCGGTCGCCGGGAGCGTCGATCTCGCGGCCCGCTACCTGTCCTTTCCGATCGCCGATCTTTCCGGGGGCAACCAGCAGAAGGCCCTGTTGGCGAGGACCCTGCTGACCGGCGCGCAGACGCTGCTGCTGTTCGATCCGACGCGCGGCGTCGATGTCGGCACGAAGCAGTCGATCTATGCCGCCATCCGCCGCTTCGCCGATGCCGGCGGCTCGGTGCTGTTCTATTCATCCGAGCTGCCCGAGGTCACCGATCTCGCCGATCGCTGCATGGTCCTCTATGGCGGCCGGATTTTCGCGGAGTTCCACGGCGAGGATCTTGAGGAGCAGCGCCTGGTCGGTGCGCTGGTGGGTCATGCCGCCGTGCCGAAGGGTATGCCGCGCAAGGCGGGTTTGGAGACGGGTTCATGAGTGCCAGCGCGGTGCAGCCGCTCGAGCGGAATGGCGGCGGACGCAAGTCCAACTGGGTCAGGGCGCTCACCAGCGGGGCGGCCATCGTCACGCTGCTCTATGTCGTCCTCTACGCCCTTTACGCCCTGTGGGAGCCGCGGGCGCTTTCGTCCTACACCTTCACCAATCTGATCAACAACGCCGCGCCGCTGGCGATCGCCGCCGCCGGCGAGACCCTGGTGGTTCTGAGCCGCGGCTTCGACCTGTCGGTCGCCGGCGTCGTGTCCCTGACCAATGTGTTCATGGCCGTCTGGCCGATGGAAGGACCCGGCGGGGCCTTGATCAGCCTGCTCGGCTGCTGCGCCATCGGCGCGGTCGTGGGGACGGTCAATGGCTGGCTGGTCGCCGTGCTGCGCCTGCAGACCATCGCGGCGACGCTCGGAACGATGATCGTCTGCCAAGGATTGGCCCTGGTCATTCTCGACGCGCCGGGCGGGATGGTTGCCGACTGGGTTTCCTATGAACTGACGGGAACGCTGTTCGGCGTCGTGCCGATCGCCGGCCTGATCATTGCCGCCGTCGCGCTGCTCTGGCTCGTCTTCCTGCGCACCAATACCGGCATCGGCATCTACGCCGTCGGCGCGGATGAGCAGGCGGCCATGCTGTCCGGCGTGTCGGTGACGCGCGTGCGCTTCGCCGCCTTCGTCGGCGCGGGCATGCTCTATGGCGTCGCCGGTTTCATGCTCAGCGCGCAGACGGCAACCGGCAATCCGAATGCCGGCGCGCCCTTCCTGATGCTGGTTTTCGCGGCCGTGGCGCTGGGCGGCACCTCGCTCTCCGGCGGCAGGGGCGGGCTGATCGGTTCGATCGTCGGCGCCGGCTGCCTGATGCTGCTGCAGAAGGTGCTGTTCTCCGGCGGCGTCTCGTCCTTCTACACCGGCATCTTCCAGGGCTTCGTCCTGATCCTCGCCATCCTGTTCGGCCGCTTCATGCCGCGCCTGTTCAACGCCGGAGCGAAGAAATGAGCGTATCGGAACCCAAGGGCGCCGCCTTCCAGGCTTCGGCGGATCTGCGTCGCGGCGGCGGCATTTCGAGAGAGACTACCAACGCCATCATCGTCTTCGGATTGAGCATCCTGCTCATCCTCGGCTCGCGCTTCGTCAGCCCCGCACTCGGTTCCTGGAGCCAGGTCCTGACCGTGCTGATGCTCGCCTCGTTCCTGATCGTGCTGTCGTTCGGACAGGGGCTCGTGATCCTGGTCGGCGGCCTCGATCTCTCCATTCCAGCGGTGATCACGCTGGGCGGCGTGCTCGCCACGGGCTGGGCGGGCGGTGGCGGAGACTGGTACGTGCTGCCGGCGATCCTGGCGATCTGCGGCCTTGTCGGCGCCTTCAACGGCTTTGGCGTCACCGTGCTCAAGATCCCGCCCTTCATCATGACGATGGCGACGTCGATCATTCTGGCGTCCGCCGCGCTCGGCTACACCAGCGGTACGCCGCGTGGCGCCTCGCCGGCCGCGATGACCGCGCTGATGAAGACGACCTGGGTCGGGATTCCGGTCGTGGTCTATTTCGTCCTCCTGTTCGTCCTCGCCGGCTGGCTGCTGCAGAGCCGGACCGTGTTCGGCCGCAAGCTCTATGCCATCGGCGCCAATGACCAGGCCGCGCGGGTGGCGGGTGTCGCCATCGGTCCCGTCACGACCCAGGCCTATGTCGTCAGCGCCATCTGCGCCGGTTTCGTCGGCATGATGCTGGTCGGCTATGCCAATGGCGCGACGCTGCGGATGGGCGACAATTATCTGCTCCCCAGCATCGCGGCCGTGGTGATCGGCGGCTCTTCGATCCTCGGCGGGCGCGGCAGTTTCATCGGCACCGTCGGCGGCGCGGTGCTGCTGACGACGCTGGGCACGGTGATCGCGGCGATCGGCCTGGAGCAAGGCTGGCGGACCGTGATCGAGGGCGGGATCATCGTCGCCGCCCTGTTCTTCATGCGCGAGGAGTTCTTCGCCAGGCTGCGACGGCCGAAGCGAAGCTGACGGGAGGCGGCGAGGACGTGCGTTTTTTTGACAGGCGGTGAGAACGTTCTCACCAGACGCACGACGTCGATTCAAAGTTAGGGAAGAGGAGAGGAAACATGATGAATTGGAAGCGGATCCGCAGGGCCACCATGCTCTGCACGACGGCAGCGGTGGCGCTGGCCGGTCTCGTCGGTTCGGCGCATGCCGAGGACAAGAAGTTCAAGATCTATCTGAGCCTCAGCTATAGCGGCAATGCGTGGCAGTCCGAGGCGGCGAACATCGTCAAGGCGCTGGCCGCCACCCCGCCCTATGACAAGCAGGTCGAACTGATCGAGGTCATCTCGGGCACCGACCCGCAGGCCCAGATCTCCGCCTATGAGAGCATGATCGAGGCCGGCGCCGATGGCATCGTGACCTTCCCCATCTCCTCGACGGCGCTCAACCGCGTCATCAAGCGCGGTTGCGAGCAGGGCGTGAAGTTCTTCACCTATGACGCAACGGTCACGGAGCCCTGCGCCTACAATGTCAGCTACATCACGGCAGGGTTCGGCGAGAATTCGGCCCAGGCGCTGGTCAACGAGCTCGGCGGCAAGGGCAAGATCTTCCTGAGCCGCGGCGTGCCGGGCAACTCGGTCGACAAGCGCCATACCGACGGCGCGATGCATATCTTCAAGCAGTATCCGGGCATCGAGATCGCGGCCGAATACTATTCCTACTGGGACGACCGCACGACCCAGCAGGAGACAGCCAAGGCGCTCGCCGCCCATCCCGATGTCGATGGCATCTGGGCACAGGCCGGCGAGTACGGCGCGATCCAGGCCTTGCAGGACGCGGGCACCAAGCTCGTGCCGATGACCGGCGAGAACTCGAACGGCTTCCGCCTGGCCCTCGCCAATCCGGACATGCAGGCCAAGGGCCTGAAGGGCGTCTCGGCCGGTTCGCCGCCGGCGCAGTCGGGCTATGCCTTCAAGCTGTTGATGGAAATCCTCACCGGCAAGCGGGAGCTCGAGGCGACGAACATCGAATATCCGCTGCCGTGGGTGCCGGCCGCTTCGGTCAAGCTCTGCGAAGGCGAAACGTTCGAGAACGGCTGCAACGCCTTCCCGGATGGCAAGGTGCCGTCGTCCTTCGTGACCGAAGTGTTCAATCCGGAACTGCTGCCCGAATTGTCGCTGCTCTCGGCGCTCGAAGGCAAGCCGACGCCGGGCGCCACGATCCAGCCGCTGCCGGCCGAGATCGTCAAGGCGCCGAACGAGCCCGGCATCAACTGCCAGAACTGCGAGCCGCCGGCGGATCTCTACAAGCTGACCAAGATCCAGCCGACCGTAAGTCCCTGATGCAACCGGTGGACGGCTTCGGCCGTCCACCATCCCTTTGACGAGACGAGGAACGAGAATGGCCAAGTATCTGAAGCGCGGTCAGGATCAGAGCACGGTCGCGGACAATGACGCCAAGGTCCGCGCAACGGTGGAAGGCATCCTGGCCGATATCGGCAAGCGCGGCGACGCGGCGGTCCGCGAGCTTTCGGAGCGCTTCGACTCCTGGTCGCCGGAGGCCTTCCGGTTGAGCGACGCCGATATCGAGGCGGCGCTGTCCAAGGTCTCGAAGCAGGATCTCGACGACATTCGCTTCGCCCAGGCGCAGGTCCGCAATTTCGCCGAGAAGCAGCGCGCCTGCATTCTCGATCTGGAGGTCGAGACGCTCCCCGGCGTCGTGCTCGGCCACAAGAACATTCCGGTCAATGCCGTCGGCTGCTACGTCCCGGGCGGCCAGTATCCGATGGTCGCCTCCGCCCATATGAGCGTGGTGACGGCCAAGGTGGCTGGCGTGAAGCGCATCGTCGCCTGCGCGCCGCCGTTCAAGGGCGGGCCGCATCCGGCGATCGTCGCGGCGATGCATCTCGCCGGCGCCGACGAGATCTATGTGCTCGGCGGCGTCCAGGCCGTTGGCGCCATGGCGCTCGGCACCGAGACGATCGCGCCGGTCGACATGATCGTCGGTCCTGGCAACGCCTTCGTCGCCGAAGCCAAGCGTCAGCTCTATGGCCGCATCGGCATCGACCTGTTCGCCGGCCCGACGGAAACGCTGGTGATCGCCGACGACAGCGTCGATGGCGAGATCTGTGCCACCGACCTGCTCGGCCAGGCCGAGCACGGCAAGAATTCGCCGGCGGTTCTCCTGACCAATTCGGAGAAACTCGCCCGCGATACGATGGCCGAGATCGAGCGCCAGCTGCAGACGCTGCCGACGGCGGCGCTGGCCGGCCAGTCATGGGCCGACTATGGCGAGGTCATCGTCTGCGACAGCTATGAGGAGATGGTGGCGGAAGCCGACCGGATCGCCTCGGAACATGTCCAGGTCATGACCCGCGACCCCGACTACTTCCTGGCCAACATGACCAATTTCGGCGCGCTGTTCCTGGGCCCGCGCACCAATGTCGCCTTTGGCGACAAGGTGATCGGAACCAATCACACCCTGCCGACCAAAAAGGCCGCCCGCTATACCGGCGGGCTGTGGGTCGGCAAGTTCCTCAAGACCTGCACCTACCAGAAGGTCCTGACGGACGAGGCCAGCGCGCTGGTCGGTGAAGTTTGTTCCCGCCTCTGCATGCTGGAAGGATTCCACGGTCACGCCGAACAGGCGAACATCCGCGTCCGTCGATTCGGGGGGCGCAACGCCGCCTGATCAGCATGGACCTCGGAGGATTGATCATGGCCGACAAGGCGAGTGGACGGGAGCGCAAGCCGCGCATCACCGTCAAGGATCTGGCGCGCGACCTCAACATGTCCGTGTCCACCGTCTCGCGGGCCTTTCATCCGCACGCGGTCATTGCACAGCAGACGCGCGACGCCGTGCTGAAGCGGGCGCAGGAGATCGGCTACCGGCCGAACCCCTTCGCCCGCAGCCTGATCACCAAGAAGACGCGCATCGTGGGACTGGTGGTGTCGGACATCACCAATCCCTTCTATCCGGAGGTCGTCACCCGGATGACCGAGGACCTGCGCGCCTATGGCATGAACGTCATGCTGGTGGCGGCGCAGGCCCCGAAGGAGATCGATGACGCCGTCCGCCTGCTGCTCACCTACCAGCCGGACCTCGCCATCATCCTCGCCTCGCGCCTGTCGCCGGAAGTTCGCGACGAATGCGCGGCGCAGGGCACGCCCGTCGTGTTCTTCAATCGGCTGTCGGAGGACGACCATTGCTTCGGCGTCAGCTGCGACAACCGCGTCGGCGGCGCCATGGTCGCCGATTTCCTGATCGACCGCGGTCACCGGCGCCTCGCCTATGTCGCGGCGCGACCGGACGCCTCGACCAATGTCGAAAGGCGGGCAGGCTTCGTCGAGCGGACGCTCGAGCGCGGATTGGACGAACCGATCTGCGTCGAAGCCGGGCTCTTCTCCTATGAAGCGGGCTATGGCGCCGCGGCCGCCTATGGCGCGCTTGCCGACCGACCGGACGGAGTCTTCTGCGCCAATGACATTCTCGCCATCGGCTTCATGGATGGCGTGCGCCGCGAACTGGGCCTCGCCATCCCGCAGGACCTTTCGGTCGTCGGTTTCGACGATGTCGCGATGGCGGCCTGGCCGTCGCACGGCCTGACCACGGTGCGCCAACCCGTCGAGGCGATGTTGAAGAGCACGGTCGATATTGCCCGCAAGGTTTCCGCCCATGCCGCGACCGAGCCGTTCGTCCAGCGCATCGCGCCGACGGTCCTCGTCGAGCGCCAGTCCACGAGGGATCGCCATGCAGACTGACAAGGCGGGGCGGGCGTTGTTCGAGCGTGCCGTGACGCTGCATAGGGACGATTGCTCGGCCCTGGCGGAGCCGGCGCGGTTCACGGCCACAGCCGTTGCGGTGCCGGGCGGGTCCGACGAGGCGCTTGCCGATCGGGTCGTCGCCTACCGCATCGAGGCGGGCAAGGCGTACGAGGCATTTCGCCGGCTCATCGGCCAGTTGGCCGGGCTGCTGATCCTGGTCCAGGCCAGCGGCCGGCGTGAAGTGCTGGACCTGCCGGATCTGCCGATCGCCGACGAGCGCTGGCAGAAGGCCGGTGAAACGCTGGCGGCGCTTCATGCGCCGGGGGGCCTTGCCGCCCACAAATCAAAGCTGGACGCGACCTTCGCGCATATCGGGGCCGGTCTCCGGCATTTCCGGCGCTTCGGCGAAATCGGCGGCGGCGAGACGGCGCTCGCCATCGCCTCGAACGAGATCAACGCGGCCTACCAAGCCCTGAGGAGCGCCTCCGACATGGAGGCGGGGCTTAGCATGGTCGATTTCAGCCAGGCCTGCTGTTCATGCATGGTCCAACCAACACTGCGCTAGGGAGGAAGTTTACATGGGCGACTATTCGATCTGGGTGCTCGAATACAGCTATGTCACCAACTATCACAAAAGCGGCGTTCTCTATGGCGCCCACAATCAGGGCTATGTGAAGCTTCCCTATTGCTATGCCCTGATCAAGGGCAACGGCCATACCGCCATGATCGACGTCGGCTATAACGACAAGGACTATGGCAAGGTACTGGGAGATCGCTTCGGCGTCGAGAACTGGCGTTCGCCGCGCACCGTGCTCGGTGGCGTCGGCGTCACGCCGGAGGACGTGGATACCGTCTTCGTGACGCACGCCCATTTCGACCATTTCGGCAATGTCGAGGACTTCCCGAACGCCACCTTCTACATCCAGGAGCGCGAAATCGCGAAATGGGCCTGGGCGATGGCGCTGCCGGACCGGATGCGCTGGATGATGACCGCCGTCGATCCCGGTGACATCGTGCGCGGCCTCGATCTGGCCCGCCAGCGCCGCCTGGTCACCGTCGACGGCGCCCGGGCCAACGTGCTGCCGGGCGTCGACCTGCACGCCGCCTTCGACAGCCACACCTTCGGCTCTCAGTGGATCACCGTCCGCAATGACGGGCAGGACGACTCGTCCGACACCTGGGTGCTCGCCGGCGACCTCGTCTATGTCTTCGACAACATCGAAGGCCCGGGCGGCGCCGTCGACGTCGACGATCCGATCTACGTGCCCGTCGGCCTCGCCACCGGCAGCCAGACCAATCTGGTTCTGGCGACCGAAGAGATGATGAAGCAGGTCGGTTACGAATCCCGCCGCGTCATCCCGATCCATGAGGAGCGCCTGCGCGATCGCTTCCCGTCGCGCATCACCGAGGACGGCCTGCGCATCACCGAAATCTGCCTCGCCGATGGCGAAACGTCGAAGGTAAGCTGATGCAGCCGATCCGCAGGGTTGCCATCGTCGGCGCCGGACTGGTTGGCTCGGGCTGGGCGATCGTCTTCGCCCGGTCCGGGGCGACGGTGCGTGTCTATGATGCCGAGGCGTCGATCCGCGCCTCGGTGCTGGACCGCATCCGCGACAGCCTCGCCGACATGCGCGAGGTCGGGCTCGTCGACGATGTCGACGGCATCGCCGGCCGCATCGCGGTGGCCGACACGCTGGCCGACGCGGTATCGGACGCCGACTACATCCAGGAATCCGTGTTCGAGCGTGTCGACGTCAAGACGGCGATTTCTCTTGCGATCGACGCGGCGATGCGCCCGGACGCGATCGTCGGCAGTTCGTCCTCCGGTATCCCGGCTTCGGCCTTCACCGAAGGCTGCGTGCATCGCAGCCGCTTCCTGGTCAGCCATCCGGTCAATCCACCGCATCTGGTGCCGGTGGTGGAACTGGTGCCGGCGCCCTGGACCGACCCGGATATCGTGCCCTTCCTGCGCACCGAAATGGCGCGCTTCGGCCAGGTGCCGGTGGTCGTCAATCGCGAGATCGCCGGCTTCATCCTGAACCGGCTGCAGGGCGCCCTCCTGAATGAGGCCTGGGCGCTGTTCGAGGAAGGCTATGCCAGCGCTGCCGACATCGACGCCACGGTCGCGCATGGCCTCGGCCTGCGCTGGTCGTTCATGGGGCCGTTCGAGACGATCGATCTGAACGCTCCAGGCGGCGTCGCCGATTATGCCCAGCGGCTTGGGCCGCTCTACCACTCGGTGGCGCGGGACCGCACCGAGCCCAGGCCGTGGTCGGAGGACCTGGTGGCCAAGGTTGCCGCCGAGCGGCGCGAGGCTTTGCCCGGCGACAAGCTCGCCGATCGCCGCGCGTGGCGCGATGGCAGGCTGATGCGGCTGGTGGCGCACAAGCAGGCGCAGAAGGACTGACATGACCCATCCGTCACCGATCGGGGCGAAGGCGCTTCAGGGCAAGGTCGCGCTCGTCACCGGCGGCGCGGGCGGCATCGGCGCCGCCATCGCCCGGGCGCTGGCCGCGGCGGGCGCCACCGTCGTCGTCGGCTACAACGCCTCCGCCGCGGCGGCCGAGGCGCTGGCTGCCTCGTTGCCGGGCGCGGGGCATCGGGCACTCGCCGCACCGGTCACCGACACGGCCGCGATCGGTCGGCTCGCCGCCGAGGTCGAGAGCGGCTTCGGGCGGCTCGACATCCTGGTGAACTGCGCCGGCACGACCCGCTTCGTCGCGCATGGCGATCTCGACGGGCTGGACGACGAACTGATCGACCGGGTGCTGGCGGTCAATGTTCGCGGTCCGATCGCGATGGTGCGCGCCTTCCGGAAATTGCTGGCGCAATCCGGCGACGGGCTGGTCGTGAACATCTCGTCCATCGCCGCCGTGACCGCGATGGGCAGCAACATTGCCTATTGCGCCTCGAAGGCGGCCGTCGACAACCTGACCAAGTCGCTGGCACGCGCGCTGGCGCCGCAAATCCGCGTCGTTTCGGTCTCGCCCGGGCTCGTCGACACGGAGTTCGTCAAGGGGCTCGACCCGCAATGGCGCGACCGGCAGGCCGCCAACACGCCGCTCGCCCGTCTCTCGGCCCCGGATGAGGTAGCCAACGCCGTGCTGGCCGTCGCCAGCCTTCTGACCTTCACCACCGGCTCGATCATCCCGATCGATGGCGGGCGCCCTTTGCTCTGAGCGTTCTTCGAGAACGAGATCACGGTTCCGGCGGAAGCGCCGCGCTGTTCGCTTCGCACCAAGGGATTGTCCAGCGGTTTCGCGGCCTCGGCGATCGGCGGGCCTGCCCGGCATCGCGTGGTCGCCATGGGCCGCCAATCCGGTCCACGCCGAATCGGCTTTGACGCCATCGGCGCCAGATCGTTCACGGAGGGGGAGGGGTGGTGGTGCCGCTTACAGGATTCGAACCTGTGACCCCATCATTACGAATGATGTGCTCTACCAGCTGAGCTAAAGCGGCTTACCCGAGGGATTTGACCGGCGCCGCGAAGGGCTGCTGTAAAATCCACGGGGTTCATAGCTACATTCGATCCGGGTTTCAAGCCTCCCCGGCCGTTCTCCACTGCCTCACTGCAAACGAAGCCGATCCGCAGGTTCGGTGTCGCCGTCGTCGATGCCCGGATCGTCGGGAATCGGCGCCACCACGGCGGCCGCCGGGGCGGCGGAGCCGCTATTCTTCACGGCCGAGACCGGAGCGGGCGATGTCTGGCGAGCGGGCTCGGACGCCGGAGCAGGGCGCGGCGGCGTCGGGGCCGGCTCGGCCTTGACCGGCTCGGGCTTCGGCGCGGCGATCGTCGCCGGCGCCTCGATCACGACCGGCTCCGGCGTTTCGTCCTCGATGGCGAGATCGATGGCCGGGCGCTGGTCCGCGGCCAGGGCCACGGTCGGCATCCGCCATTCGAACGCGTCGAGCTTGCCGGAGATCGGCGAGACCGGTGCCCAGGCCGGGAAGACGTAACCATCGGCCGTCCATTGCGCATCGCGCGGCGCGCGGACAGCGCGCGACAGCCATTCGCGGACATGGCCGCGATGGCCGTCCGGGCCTTCCTCGATCTCCGCCATCAGCAGGCAGAAGCGCTCCGTGCGTTCCTGGTCGGGGACCGCGGCGAGTTCGCGCCGGGCGAGCGACCAGTCGCGGGCGTCGATCGCGGCGCGGGCGACGGCCAGATGGCCTTCGATATGGCCGGGACGCAACGAGGCTAGCTTTTCGGCCCGCTTCAGCCGGTCCTGGGCCGCGTCGCCGGGCCGGACATTGGCATAGGCTTCGGCAAGCTCGGGATGCGGCTCGAATTTCCAGCTCGTCTCGATGACGCGAACGGCGCGCTTGACGTCGCCCTGGCGTGCGAACAGCCGGGAGGCGAGCGTCGCGGCGGGAACGAGGCCGGGTGCCAGCTTGACGGCTTCCTGCGCCGCGGCGCGCGCCTCCTCCGGATCGGAGGCTTCGAGCTCCAGGCCGCGCGCGGTCAGGAGCACGGCGCGCAGGCGATGCGCCGCGCTGCGTTCGATCAGCTTGGCGTGAAGATTGGAGCCCAGCGTCGATAGCGCCGCCGACCACTCACCCTTGGCGGCCTGATCCTCGAACAGGGCAGTGCCCGCCCAGGCGAGGCTCGGCGACGCCCTGGCGGCTTCCTCGGCATAGTGGCGCGCGGCCTCCGGCTCGCCGCTGCGCTGCGCCTCGACATAAAGCCCGCGCAGGCCAAGCAGCCGCGTTTCCGGGTCGTCCAGCATGGTCTCGAACGCGGCGCGGGCGCCGGCGCCATCCCCGGTCATCTGCGCGGATTGGGCCGCCAGCAAAAGCGTCAGCGGCTCATCCTTCAGGATCTTCCGCGATTCCAGGGCGAATCGCTTGGCGCGCTTCACGTCGCCGGCGCCGATCGCGATCATGCCGCGCGACAGCGCCCGGTAGCCGCGATCGCGCTTGCGGCCCGAGAGCCAGCCGCCGAACAGTTTTGGCGCACGGAACACCGTGACGACGATCCAGATCAGGATCGCCAGCGCCACGAACAGGACGGCCAGGCTTACCGAAGCGACCATCAGGCTGGTCTTGTAGTCAAAGCCCTGCCAGGTGAGCACGATATCGCCGGGTCGGTCGGCAAGCCACGCGAATCCCGCGGCAACCGCGAAGACGATGGCGACATAGACCAGGATGCGGATCATCGTCGCTCCGTCAGTTCGAAGACTTGGCGGCGCTGAGGCCGGCAAGAGCGGTATCGATGGCAATGCGCTGGCCGGCCTTGGCCGCCCAATCAGCAAGCGGCGCGCGGGCGATGGCGTCGAGCCCGTCGCCTTCCCGCAGCGCTTCGGCCAGATTGCCGTCCTTCACCGCAGCTTCCATGCGCGAGACCACGGCGGTGGCCGAGGGGCCTGCCATCGGCCCCGACGGCTTGACGCTGACCAGCGAACCGGCCGAGGCCGTCAGGCGATCGATCAGGCTGGCCCCGGGATCCACCTTGGCGGCGGCGATGCGGATCTGATCGGCGACCGCCGGGAAAGCGGCGATGAGGTCAGCCTTGGACGGTGCCCCGGTTGCGGCCAGCGGCTGCAGCGCGGCGATCTCCGTGTCTTCCGTGCCGAGGGCCGAGACCGCGGCGAGTTCATTGGCGAACGGGCCGGAACCGGACGCGGCCTGGCGCAGCGCCGTCACCGCGATGACGCGGGCGGCGGCTTCGGTCTTCGGGTCGGCCGGCGGATGGGCTTCCACGGCGTCGAGCCGCGTCGTCAGCGCATCGAGGCGCGATTGCAGCGGCGTCAGGTCGACCGGCGGCGCCGCGGGGGCGGCCTCCGGCGCAACCGGCGCCGGGCGGGTTTCGAGCGCAGAAAGCCGGCTCTCGATCGGGCCGAGATCGACGCTCGGCGCCGTGGCGGTCGCCACCGGCTGGCTGGCGGCGGATTTCAGCGCGGCGATTTCCTTTTCCAGGCCGGCGATCCGGGCCGGGTCGACGCCGCCGGCCGCTGCCGGCCTTGACGCGGCTTCGGTCGTTGCCGCTTCGACGCGGTCAAGACGGGCGGAGACAGCCGCGAAACGCGAATCGAGGCTGGCGCTGTTGACCGGATTCGTGCCGGTCGAGGAGGAGAGCAGGGCGACGAGCAGGCCACCGATGACACCGCCGCCGAGGGCGGCGATGGCCGGGATCACGAAGCGTCCGGGCGCCGACTCGCGCGCTACGGGCGCGGCGGGTTCGGGCGTGCCGACTTCGGGTTCATAAGCAGGCGGCGGCACGGGCGCGTCCGGCGCCGGCTCGATGACCGGGTCCGGCGTCGACACGGGCGCGGTCTGCTCCGGCGAAGGCGGAGAGGTCGCGCCGCTCGATTCGGCGGCCAGGTCGATCGTCACGGGAGGGCGCTTGCGCCGGGATCCGGATGGTTCGCCTGCCGGCTTGAAGGTGTCGTCGTCGCTCATCTCGCCTCGATCTCGTCGGTCGCCTACATCCAGTATAGGCCCATGCGTTAACGGACGCCTGAAGGGGATGTTCCCATGCTTTGGGGGATCAGCGCCAGCAGCGCGTCGTCGGTCGGTTCGGGGGCCGTGAAAATCCTGCCAAAGGTCACGGAAGACGCCACGTTCGGCGACAGCGTGTAGATCGACAGATGGTCGGCCGGCGGCTGTGGATCAAGCGCGACCACTCGCTGCACGAAGGTCTTGGCCGTGCGCGGCGAGTAGAGCAGCACGCCGTCGAGACGGCCCTGGTGGAGATCCGCCACCACCGAATCGGGCAGGCTCGCTACTGGATCCATCCGGTAGATCTCGGCCAGCGAGATCGTGAAACCGGCGGCGGCGAGACGCTCCGGCCAGTGACCGGCGCGATCGACTGCCGCGGGATAGAGCAGCGTCCCGGCTGTGGGATCGAGGCTGGCGATGGTGAGCGTGGCCAGGGCTTCGCCGTCCCCCTCGGCTGACAGGACGTGCGTGAAGCCGGCCGCGCGGGCCGCCTCGGCCGTACGGTCGCCGACGGCAAGCACCGTTATGTCGAGCCAGTCGGCCGCGCCGGGCCAGCGCAGCATGCCGCGCAGGCCATTGCCGCTGGTCAGAAGGATGGCCGAAGGGCGGAAAGACGGGGGCTTCGGGTCGAGGAAGGCCGTTTCCAGCAGCGGCGCCATCACCGGCTCATGGCCCAGCGCACGCAGCCGCTCGGCGGTTCGCGTCGCGTCGGGCTCGGGCCGGGTGACGAGCAGCCGCATCGCTCAGCCCGTCATGAAGAAGGTCTTGCCGCCGCGGCCGATCAGTTCGTCCGCCGCCGCCGTGCCGATCCGTTCCGCGTCGGCGAGCGGCGCCGTCATGCGCGTTTCCTCGGATTGTCGGCCATCGGGCGAGAGAACGATGCCGCGAAACAGCAGGTCGTCGCCGGAAAGCGTCGCGAGGCCGCCGATCGGCGTGCGGCAGGAGCCGTCGAGCCGGGTCAGGAAAGCGCGTTCGGCGTGCAGCGCGATCTCGGTTGCGGGATCGTTGATGGCGGCCAGCAATTCGCGGACGCGGACATCCCCCTCGCGGCCTTCCACCGCCACCGCGCCCTGCCCGACGGCGGGGAGGAAATCATCGAGCTCGATGATCGAGGTGGCGAGGTCGGCGCGGCCGAGCCGGCGCAGGCCGGCAAGCGCCAGCAGCGTGCCATGGGCGACGCCGTTTTCGAGCTTGGAAAGACGGGTCTGCACATTGCCGCGGAATTCGACGACGACGAGATCGGGCCGCAGCCGCAGCGCCATGGCGCGGCGGCGCAGCGACGAGGTGCCCAGCACCGCACCCTCCGGCAGGTCGCGGACCGAGGCTGCCACCGGCGACAGGAAGGCATCGCGCACGTCCTCGCGCGGCAGATAGGCGATCAGCGTCAGTCCTTCCGGCAGGAAGGTCGGCACGTCCTTGGAGGAATGCACGGCGATGTCGATCGTGCCGGCGAACAGCGCTTCCTCGAGTTCCTTGGTGAAAAGGCCCTTGCCGCCGGCTTCCGACAGCGAGCGATCCTGGATCCGGTCGCCCGAGGTCTTGATGACGACGATCTCCATCGACGCTTCGTCGAGGCCGTGGGCGATGGCGAGCCTGGCCCGCGTCTCCTGCGCCTGGGCAAGCGCCAGCGGGCTGCCGCGCGTACCAATGCGGAGGAGGGGCGTAGAGGCTTCGGATTGCACGGGGTCGGGTCCGGATGTTAGGGCCTGTCTCAACATGCCCATGAGGGCAAAATTCGGCGCCAGTCTAGTCACGACGCGCCCATCTGCAAGCAAGCCGCCCGATACGCGGCGAAAGGCCCCGGTGTGAGTTTGTCCGTCCTGGTTCTGGGTATTGAGACGAGTTGCGATGAAACGGCGGCCTCCGTCGTTTCGCGCGACGCGAACGGGCATGGCGAAATCCTCTCCAACGTCATCCTCTCGCAGTTCGACGACCATGCGGCCTTTGGCGGCGTAGTGCCCGAGATCGCCGCGCGCGCCCATGTCGAGGCGCTGGATAGC
Source organism: Kaistia defluvii (assembly GCF_026343955.1). Taxonomy (GTDB): domain Bacteria; phylum Pseudomonadota; class Alphaproteobacteria; order Rhizobiales; family Kaistiaceae; genus Kaistia; species Kaistia defluvii. Next base: position 570,656 of record NZ_JAPKNI010000003.1, on the reverse strand, counting down.
GTGGTGCAGGCCGCGATGGACGAGGCGGGCGTCGGTTTCGCCGATCTCGATGCGATCGCGGCCACCGCCGGTCCCGGCCTGATCGGCGGCGTGATCGTCGGCCTGACGACGGCGAAGGCACTGGCGCTGGCGTCCGGCAAGCCGCTGGTGGCGGTCAATCATCTCGAAGGCCATGCGCTGACGGCGCGGCTGACCGATGGCATCGCCTTTCCCTATCTGCTGCTGCTGGTTTCCGGTGGCCATACGCAGATCCTGCTGGTGCGCGGCGTCGGCCAGTATGAGCGCTGGGGCACGACGATCGACGATGCGCTGGGCGAGGCCTTCGACAAGACTGCCAAGCTGCTCGGCCTGCCCTATCCGGGCGGCCCGGCCGTGGAGCGCGCCGCCGCGCGCGGCAATCTCGATCGCTTCGCGTTGCCGCGGCCGATGTTCGGCAGGCCCGGCGCCGATTTCTCCTTCTCGGGCCTGAAGACGGCGCTGCGTATCGAGGCGGAGGCGATCGCGCCGCTGTCGGAGAGCGATGTCGACGACCTCTGCGCCGCCTTCCAGCGCACGGTGACGCTGGTGGTGCGCGACCGCATCGGCCACGCGCTCGACCGGTTCCGGTCGGAGTTCCCGGATAGTGCCGACCCGACCCTGGTGGTGGCCGGCGGGGTCGCCGCCAACAAGGCGCTCCGGGCCGGGCTCGATGCCGAGCTTTCGGCCCGCGGGTTCCGGCTGGTGGCGCCGCCGCTGGTGCTCTGCACCGACAATGGCGCCATGATCGCCTGGGCCGGCGCGGAGAGACTGGCGCTTGGCCTGCTCGACGATCTCGCGGCTCCGGCTCGCCCGCGCTGGCCGCTCGACCAACTGGCGGCACCGATGCTCGGCTCCGGCCACAAGGGGGCGAAGGCGTGAGCATCATCCGCAAGAGCAAGGTTGTCCTCTACGCGACCTGGCGCGGCAGGCTGCTTGTCTTCCGCGAGCCGGACTTTCCCGAATATGGCATCCAGGTTCCCGGCGGGACGATGGAAGCCGGCGAGACGCCCGAACAGGCGGCGCGGCGGGAATTTCTGGAAGAGACCGGGCTGGTCGCGCCGGATGTCCTGACGCTGCTTGGCGAGCGCGACTATCACTATGCTCCGCCGGGCGGACCCGCGCGGCAGCATCGGCGCTGGTACTTCCATCTGCCGCTCGAAGGCGAGTTCGCCGAGAGCTGGGAACAGATGGAAATGCACCCCGATGCCGGCGGCCCGCCGATCCGCTTTGCGCTCTACTGGCTCGACCTGCCGCTGAGCGAAGCGCTGTTCGGCGAACTGGATGCGTTTCTGGATCAGTTGCCCGCGCAGGAGATGGCCCCATGACGATCGACCATATCGCTGTCGTCGGCGCCGGTGCCTGGGGCACCGCTCTGGCGCTTGCCGCCCACCGCGCCGGCCGCACGGTGACGCTCTGGGGCCGCAACGTCGCCGACATGGCGGCCACGCACGAGAATTCCGCCCACTTGCCGGGCGTGACGCTGCCGGCTTCGCTGCGGATCACCGACCGGATCGGCGATGTCCTGGCGGCCGATGCGATCCTGCTTGCGACGCCCGCGCAAACGTTGCGCGAGGTGGCGGCCCATCTCGAGGCGATCGCCGAGGACACGCCGGTCGTGCTTTGCGCCAAGGGCCTGGAACGCGGCACCGCCAAGCGGATGACCGAGGTTCTGGCGGAGGCATTGCCGCCCGCCGCCCCCGCCGTGCTGTCGGGACCGAGCTTTGCCGTCGATGTGGCGCGCGGCCTGCCGACCGCCGTCACCATCGCCGCCATGGATCTGAGGCTTGCTATGGCGCTCTGCCATGCGCTGGGCTCCGCCAGCTTCCGCCCCTATGCCGAGACCGACATGTTGGGCGTCGAGATCGGCGGCGCGTTCAAGAACGTGCTGGCGATCGCCGCCGGCATCGTCGCCGGCCGCGAATTCGGCGCCAGCGCGAGTGCGGCCGTGATCGCGCGCGGCTTCGCCGAACTGCGTCGTCTCGGCGAGGCGCAGGGCGCGCAGCCGGAAACGCTGATGGGCCTGTCCGGCCTCGGCGATCTCGTGCTCACCTGCTCGTCGGTGCAATCGCGCAATTTCGCCTATGGCCATGCGCTGGGCAGCGGCGCGACCCTGCCGCCGGCGCTTGCCGAAGGCGCCGCGACGGCGCCGGTGGCGCGCGATCTCGCCCGCCGGCTCGGCGTGCCGATGCCGATCACAGAGGCGGTCGCCGCCATCCTCGACGGCACGCTCTCGATCGATGCGGCGGCGGAAGCGCTGATGCTGCGTCCGCTGAAGCGCGAGGCCGACTGATCCCTCGGGCCGTCGGGCCCCGAGGTCTTTACCTGAGCGAGCGAGCCGCCTACCGTGCCGCCGCAATTCTTGGAGGTTTTCATGCATTTCGTTGCCATTCTGACCGATCGCGAGGACGGCCTGCCGGTTCGTCTCGAGAACCGCCCCGCTCACATCGAATGGCTGAAGGAAACCGGCATGGCGATCGCCGGCCCGTTCCTGGACGACAAGGGCGACATGGTCGGCTCGCTGCTGATCCTCGAAGCCGAGGACGAGGCCGCCGCCCGCGCCGTCTTCGCAACCGACCCCTATGCCAAGGCCGGACTGTTCAAGGAAACGGTGGTTCGTCCCTGGCGCTGGGCCGTCGGCAAGCCGGCCTGATCGGTCGACCCGACTTCCTTCTTGATCTCTACCGGAGCGTCCCATGGCCTATTGGCTCTTCAAGTCCGAACCCGACGTGTTTTCCTTCGATGATCTCGTAAAGAAGGGCGCGGCTGGCCAGGAATGGGACGGGGTCCGCAACTATCAGGCGCGCAACAACATGCGCGCCATGCAGCTTGGCGATCGCGGCTTCTTCTACCATTCCAATATCGGCAAGGAGATCGTCGGGATCGTCGAGGTGGCGAAGCTGGCCCATCCGGATTCGACCGATGACAGCGGCCGCTGGGAATGCGTCGACCTGCGCGCCATCCGGCCGATCCCCAAGCCCTATTCGCTGGAGACGGCCAAGGCCGAGCCCCGGCTGGAGGGCATGGCGCTGGTCGGCAATTCGCGACTTTCGGTGCAGCCGGTGACGGAAGCCGAATGGAAGCTGATCTGCGAACTGGGCGGGCTCGACCCCGCCTCGATCTGAGCGAGCGATTGTTCGACGATCCCGCGCGCTTCATCGTCGAACAGACCCGGCTGGCGCCGGTTGCCTTCGTTCCGGAAATCCAGATTTATCAAGCAGATGAGGCGACCGCGCTTTGGCATCTGACCGAAGCGGCGCTGGACCGCGCCGACATGCCGCCGCCTTTCTGGGCGTTTGCCTGGGCCGGCGGACAGGGGCTGGCGCGTTATGTCCTGGATCATCCGGAACTCGTCAAAGGCAGGTGTGTGCTCGATTTCGCCTCCGGTTCCGGACTGGTCGCGATCGCCGCCGCGAAGGCGGGCGCCGCCCAGGTCGAGGCGATCGACATCGATCCCTTCGCAGTTGCAGCAATTTCCCTCAACGCCGCAGCAAATGGCTGCGATATCCGCGTACGCCAGGCCGACATTGTCGGCAGTGCGATCGGGAATGTCGACGTGTTGCTCGCCGGCGACGTCTTCTATGATCCGGGCTTCGCGGCGCGGCTGCTGCCGTGGCTGGGAATGCTCGCCACCAGCGGCGTCACGGTGATCGCCGGCGACCCGGACCGGACCTATCGTCCGCTCGCCCGCGTGCGTGATCTCGCCCGATATGACGTCCCGGTTCATCCCGCCCTCGAGGATGCCGCGGTGAAGCGGGTGCGCATACTGGGCTTCGACAACCGCGAAGGTTTCCAGACTGTCTTGCCGGGAGAGCCGGGATTCGCATAATGCCGCCGGCATTAAGGTGTGCTTCGCTGAAAGCGGAGCTGCCAGGGAGGAATCAAGATGCACGACAAGATCTATCCGGTCTCGGACGATTGGGCGAAGCGAGCACAGATCGACGAGCCGACCTATCGCGCCATGTATCAGCGCTCGGTCGCGGATCCGGATGGTTTCTGGGCCGAGCAGGCCAAGCGAATCGACTGGATTCAGCCGTTCACCAAGGTGAAGAACACCTCGTTCGCGCCGGACAATGTCTCGATCAAGTGGTTCGAGGATGGTTCGCTCAACGTTTCGGCGAATTGCGTCGACCGGCATCTGGCCAAGCGCGCCGATCAGGTCGCGATCCTCTGGGAGGGGGACAATCCCTCGGAAAGCCGCTCGATCACCTATCGCGAGCTTTCCGATCAGGTCCAGGTCTTCGCCAATGTGCTGAAGGAAATGGGCGCCAAGAAGGGCGACCGCATCACGATCTACATGCCGATGATCCCGGAAACGGCCTTTGCCATGCTGGCCTGCACCCGCATTGGCGCCGTCCATTCGGTCGTGTTCGGCGGCTTCTCGCCCGACAGCCTCGCCGGTCGCATCCAGGATTGCGCCTCGAAGCTGGTGATCACGGCGGATGAGGGCCTGCGGGCCGGCAAGAAGATTCCGCTGAAGGCCAATGTCGACGCGGCGCTGGCCAAGCTTGACGAAGACGTGCGGACGCTGGTCGTGCAGCGCACCTTCGCCGACGTGCCGATGCAGAACGGTCGCGATGTGTTCTATGGCGACCTAGCCAAGACGGTGTCGCAGCATTGCGAACCCGAGGCAATGAACGCCGAGGACCCGCTGTTCATCCTCTACACGTCGGGTTCGACCGGCAAGCCGAAGGGCGTGCTGCATACCACCGGCGGCTATCTCGTCTATGCCTCGCTGACGCACAGCAAGGTGTTCGACTATCAGGATGGCGACATTTACTGGTGCACGGCCGATGTCGGCTGGGTCACCGGCCATTCCTACATCGTCTACGGTCCGCTGTCGAACGGCGCCACGACGCTGATGTTCGAGGGCGTGCCGAGCTATCCGACCAATTCCCGCTTCTGGGAAGTGATCGACAAGCACAAGGTCAACATCTTCTATACCGCGCCCACGGCGATCCGCGCGCTGATGCAGGCCGGCGACGAGCCGGTGAAGAAGACGTCGCGCGCCTCGCTGCGCCTGCTCGGCTCGGTCGGCGAGCCGATCAATCCGGAAGCGTGGGAGTGGTATCACCGCGTCGTCGGCGACGATCGCTGCCCGATCGTGGATACCTGGTGGCAGACCGAGACCGGCGGCATCCTGATCACCCCGCTGCCGGGCGCGATCGCGCAGAAGCCGGGCTCGGCGACGCTGCCCTTCTTCGGCGTGCAGCCGGCGATCGTCGATGGCGAGGGCAAGGTGCTGGAGGGCGTTGCCGAGGGCAACCTCATCATCACCGATTCCTGGCCCGGCCAGATGCGCACGGTCTATGGCGACCACGAGCGCTTCGTGCAGACCTACTTCTCGACCTACAAGAACGCCTACTTCACCGGCGATGGCTGCCGGCGCGACGAGGATGGCTATTACTGGATCACGGGCCGCGTCGACGACGTGCTGAACGTCTCCGGCCATCGCATGGGCACGGCCGAGGTCGAGAGCGCGCTGGTGGCGCATGAGCATGTCTCGGAAGCCGCCGTCGTCGGCTATCCGCACGACATCAAGGGCCAGGGCATCTATGCCTATGTCACGCTGATGGCGACGGTCGAGCCGTCCGATGCGCTGCGCAAGGAACTGGTTGCCTGGGTTCGGATGGAGATCGGTCCGATCGCCTCGCCCGACCTGATCCAGTTCGCGCCCGGCCTGCCGAAGACCCGTTCAGGCAAGATCATGCGCCGCATCCTGCGCAAGATCGCCGAGGGCGAGTTCGGCAATCTCGGCGACACCTCGACGCTGGCCGACCCGACGGTCGTCGACGACCTGGTCGCCAACCGTCAGAACAAGCGCTAGAAAATGGCAGAGGCCGGCTCAGTAGCCGGCCTCTCGCTGATGCCGGAAGGCGAGGATCAGCACACGGTCCGATGGAATGTCGTAGTGATAAAGCGCGACATAGCCGGTTCGGCCAAATGGAATTATCAACTCGCGCAGTTCCGGCGTGCCGGGAAAGGGCCTGCCTGCCATCGGCGCGCCCGATAGGATCTGCAACTGGTTCCTTATCACCGATGCGGCGCGACGTGCCGCATCGGGGTCGCGGGCGAAAAGATGGTTACGGCATCGCTCTATGCCGGCAAGCGCACCCGCTGTCAGGACTATTTGTGGCAAGCCGGCGGAGGCGTTTCCGCATCCGTGCCCCAGCTATCGAGCCAAGCCTCAGTCTCTTCTAGGGTTACGTGCAGCCCGTCCTCGTGGAAGGCGCTGAGCGACGCCAAGGCTTCTGTCCTGAAGGCCTGGCGTGCTTCCTCGCGATCGAGATATTCCCCGATTGCCTCCTGCAGCATGACGTCCGGATTGAGATGACGTGATTCCGCCAGCGCCTTCAGGCGCGCCTCGGCATCCGGGTCCAGCTTGACTGACAATGGCATGGCATTCCCGATCCGCTGTGTGTGGAGGGAGGCTAGCACAGGAGAGTGCGCCCGTCCCGCCCTCAGAAATCGCTGGCGATGCCCTTGTTTTCCCAGTCGCCATAGCGGATCGGCTCCGGGCCGGAGCGGCCGAGGATTTCGCGCGGGCGCTTCGTCGCCGCGTCGATCTCGATCCGGCGGACCTCCGCCTCGGCCAGCGCGCGGCGGGCGGCGTCGCTGAGCGGGCGCGGCGGCATAGGGGTTTCGACTTCGTCGCTCATGAGGGCCTCGCACGTTGCATAAGGGAGGGAAACGGCTTGCTTTCCGGCGGATTCCAGCCAAGCCGCCGCTTGCAGGTCGACCTGCCTCCTCCCATCATATAGGTCGAAGCGGCGGGCCGCTGCAACGCAGCCGGTCCGCCAACCATCCTCGGAGTCATTCCCGGAGTCCCCGATGAACATCATGCGCACTGCCCTGCTGATCGCGGCCCTGACCGCCCTGTTCATGGGCATCGGCTATCTGATCGGCGGATCCAGCGGCATGATGATCGCCTTCGTCATCGCCGCCGGCATGAACGTGTTCAGCTACTGGAATTCCGACAAGATGGTGCTGTCGATGTACGGCGCCCATGAGGTCGACGAACGCAGCGCGCCGGAGTATTACGGCATCGTCCGGCAGCTGGCGCAGCGCGCCAACCTGCCCATGCCGAAGGTCTATGTGATCGATTCCGCCCAGCCCAATGCCTTCGCCACCGGCCGCAATCCGCAAAATGCCGCCGTTGCCGCGTCGACCGGCCTGCTGCAGGCACTCTCCCGCGACGAGATCGCCGGCGTGATGGCGCATGAACTGGCGCATGTGAAGAATCACGACACGCTGACCATGACCATTGCGGCGACGCTGGCCGGCGCCATCTCGATGCTGGCCAATTTCGCCTTCCTGTTCGGTGGCAACCGCAACCGCGAGGGCGGCGGGATCGGCATGATCGGGACGATCGTCATGATGATCGTCGCGCCCATGGCCGCCATGCTGGTGCAGATGGCGGTCAGCCGGACGCGCGAATACGCGGCCGACCGGCTGGGGGCGGAGATCTGCGGTTCGCCGCGTTCGCTCGCGACAGCCCTTGCCAAGATCGCGCGCGGGGCGCACGAGATCCCCAACGAGACGGCAGAGGCCAATCCGGCTTCCGCGCATCTCTTCATCATCAATCCCCTATCCGGGCAGCGCATGGACAATCTCTTTTCTACCCATCCCGATACCGACAACCGGATCGCGGCGCTGCTGGCGATGGAAGCCGAGACAGGCAGCCAGGGCGCGGGCTTCGGTCCGGGTCCGGGCGCTGGCCGTGGCGTCAACCTGCCGGGCGGCTTCCGTTCCAGCCGTCCCGCTTCGGGTGCGTCGCGCGGGCCGTGGGGCAATGGCTCCGGCGGTTCGCAGGGCCGGGGGCCGTGGGGTTGAGCAAGAAGACAACGCCGGCCGGTACCCGTCCGAACCGCAACGCGCCGCGTGCGCCCCGCCTCGCGCCGGGCGTCGCCGCCCGCCTTGCCGCGACCACCGCGCTGATGGCCGTGCTGGTCGACCATCGCCCGCTCGATAGCGCCGTCGACGCCACCGACGGGCCGTTCGAAACGCTCGATCCGCGCGAGCGCGGCCTGGCGCGGGCCATTCTCGGCATCGCGCTGCGCCGTCGCGGCCAGATCGACGACGCGCTGGGCCGCTTCCTCGACAAAGCCCTGCCGCGCAAGTCCGGCCCGCTGCCGGCGATCCTGCATGTCGCCGCGGCGCAGATCCTGTTCATGGACGTGCCCGATCATGCCGCCGTCTCGATCGCCGTCGAGACCGCCGAGGCCGATCGCGACGCGCGCCATTTCAAGGGCTTGGTCAACGCCGTGCTGCGCCGCCTGACCGAGCAGCGGGACGCCATTCTCGCCTCGCAGGATGAGGTTCGCCTCAACGTGCCAGACTGGCTCTATGAGCGCTGGGTCAAGGACTATGGCGCCGAGACCACGCAGGCGATCGCCGCCGCCCATCTGCTGGAGCCGTCGCTCGACCTGTCGGTCAAGTCCGATCCCGAGGGCTGGGCGGAGAAGCTCGGCGGCATCGTCCTGCCGACCGGCAGCGTCCGCCTGATTGCGCACGGACCGATTGACGCACTGCCGGGCTTCGCCGAAGGCCAGTGGTGGGTGCAGGACGCCGCCGCCGCGCTGCCGGCCAAGCTGCTCGGCAAGGTCGAGGGTCTCGACGTCGCCGATCTCTGCGCGGCGCCGGGCGGCAAGACCGCCCAGCTCGCCGCCGCCGGCGCCAAGGTGATGGCCGTCGACATCAATGAGGGCCGCCTGCAGCGGGTGCGCGAGAATCTGTCGCGGCTCAAGCTGCAGATCGGAACCATCGCGGCCGATGTCGAGACCTGGCAGCCGAACCGGCTGTTCGACGCCATCCTGCTCGACGCGCCGTGCTCGGCGACCGGCACGATCCGCCGCCATCCCGACGTCGCCGTGCTGAAGCGGCCGGCCGACATCAAGGCGCTGGCCAATCTGCAGGCCTCGCTGCTCGCGCGCGCCACCTCGATGCTGGTCTCCGGCGGAACGCTGGTCTACTGCACCTGTTCGCTGGAGAAGGCCGAGGGCGAGGATCAGGTTGCGTTGGCCTTGGCCAGCCTACCGCTGGTTTTGGAGCCGATCCGGCCGGAGGAGGTGGGCGGTGTCGAAGCCATCTGTCGCGACGGCTTCCTGCGCACGCTGCCATCCGACCTGCCGAATGCCGAGCCGCGGCTTTCCGGGCTCGACGGCTTCTTCGCCGCCCGCTTCCGGCGCCTCTAGGCGCCGGGAAACGGTTTCAATTTGAGCGAATCCGCAATTAGATTGCTCGAATCGCTGGCCGACTGATTCGTTTCGAACCGTCGACGATCGGGTCAGCACGATTTCAGCCGTAGATGAGGGAGCGAGAGGGTATGGCGTTCGGAGCAGGATCCGGTCGGGGTCGGCTCGTCCGCTTCGCACTCGCGTCTGCATGGCGACGAGCGCGCTACGCGTTTCATGCCAGCGCGCTTTATCGGTGGAAATATTCCGGCCAGGTGCCCGAGCGGCTGCTGATCGCGCCGACCGACCTGCGCACCGCCGACCCTACCATCGCCAACGATATCTATGCCGGCCGCTTCGTCTTCGCCGGCGAGGTTGTCGACGTCGCCGGCTTCTCGGTGTTCGAGATCGAGGCGCCGTCGCGCGCCTGGGCCGAGCGGCTGCACAGTTTCGGCTGGCTGCGCCATCTGCGCGCCTCCGACCTCGCCGTCTCGCGCTCCAATGCCCGCGCACTGCTCGACGAATGGATCCGCTTCCAGAAGAGCCATGATCCGATCGCGCGTGATCCCGACGTCATGGCGCGGCGGATCCTGTCCTGGCTGGCGCAGACACCCTTGGTGCTCGAGGGCTGCGATCACGGCTTCTACCGTCGCTTCATGCGCTCCCTGACCAAGCAGGTCCGCCATCTGCGCCGGGTGGCGCGCGATGTGCGCCCCGGCATGCCGCGCCTGCGCGTGATGATGGCGCTGGCCGCCGCCGGGCTGTCGCTTTCCGACCAGCCGCGCCTGGTCCGCCAGGCGTCGCGTTGGCTCGATCACGAACTGGCCCGGCAGATCCTGCCGGATGGCGGCCATGTCGGCCGCAATCCCGGCACGGTGCTGGAAATCCTGGTCGACCTGCTGCCGCTTCGCCAGGCCTTTACCGCTCGTGGCCAGCAGCCTTCGCCGGCGCTTCTCGGCGCCATCGACCGCATGATGCCGATGCTGCGCTTCTTCCGGCATGGCGACGGTTCCTTCGCCAAGTTCAACGGCATGGGCGAGACCCAGCTCGGCCTGCTCGCCACCGTCCTCGCCTATGACGACGCGCGCGGCGCGCCGGGCAAGAATGCGCCCTATGCCGGCTATCAGCGGCTCGATGCGGGCGACACGGTGATGCTGGTCGACACCGGCCCGCCGCCGCGCCCGGTGCTGTCGCTCGAGGCGCATGCCGGCTGCCTCTCCTTCGAGATGAGCTCCGGTCGCCAGCCGCTGATCGTCAATTGCGGCGTGCCGGGGCCGGGCGCCACGGCGCTGCGGCGGATGGCACGCACCACGGCGGCGCATTCGACCGTGACGCTGAACGATTCCTCGTCCTGCCGCTTCCTGAAGGGGACCTATCTCGCCGACAAGCTCGGGGAGGCGATCCTTTCCGGCCCGACCCGCGTCGACGTCTCCCGCCAGGACAATCGCAGCGAGACGGTGCTGATCGCGGCGCATGACGGCTATGTGGCGCGCTTCGGCATCCGGCACGAGCGCAAGCTGGTGCTTTCCGCCTATGGCGACCGCATCGACGGCGTGGATTCGTTCACGACGCCGAGCGGCAACACCATCGCGCGCGGCGGCCGCGACGCGTTCGCGCTGCGTTTCCACCTGCATCCCGCCGTCGAGGCCACGCGCTTTGACAATGGTCGCGGCGTCTTCCTCGCCTTGCCGGATGGTTCGGCCTGGCAGTTCGAGACTCCGGAGCTCGAGGTTCTGCTCGAGGAGAGCATTCGCCTCTCCGATATTCGCGGCAGCCGGCGCACCGATCAGATAGTCGTCTATGGCCGGGCGTTGCATCAGGCCTCGGTCGAATGGATCCTGCATCGCGTCGTCGAGCCGGGCGGACGGATGCGCAATCACGACGATCCCGGAGACGATCTGCCGCTGGGTGCGTAAAGCGGCTGCATGGCGTGAAAAAACGTGGTATCGCGCGGGCCTTCAGCATTCGAACCCGCGAGGACTCCATGGCCGTACCGCCGTCAAAGGTCGCCCTTCCCGAACTCGTTCCGATGAAGCGCGCGCTCTTTTCGGTGTCGGACTCCACTGGCCTGCTCGACTTCGCCCGTGCGCTGCATGAGCGCGGCGTCGCCCTGGTCGCCACGGGTTCGACCTGCAAGGCGCTGATCGACGCCGGCCTGCCGGCCACCAATGTCGCCGATGTCATCGGTTTTCCAGAAATCCTCGGCGGCCGGGTCAAAACGCTGCATCCGAAGATCCATGGCGGCCTGCTCGGCATCCGCAACGATCCGCAGCACGCAGCGGAAATGCAGGAGCATGGCATCGAGGGCTTCGACCTCGTTGCCGTCAATCTCTACCCGTTCGAGAAGACCATCGCCTCGACCGAGGATTACGCCACCGCCGTCGAGAACATCGATATTGGCGGCCCGGCGATGACCCGCGCCGCCGCCAAGAACCACGGCTTCGTCTCGATCGTCGTCGACCCGGCCGATTATGCCTCGGTGCTGGAAGCGCTCGACGCGAATGGCGGCGCGACGCCGCTCGCCTTCCGCAAGCGCCTCGCGGCCAAAGCCTTTGCTCGCACGGCTGCCTATGACGCGGCGGTCTCGAACTGGTTTGCCCGTGTGCTCGAAGAGCCGGCGCCGGCCTGGCGCTCGTTCGGCGGGTCCTTGCGCGAAATCATGCGCTATGGCGAGAACCCGCACCAGCAGGCGGCCTTCTACGCCACCGGCGAGGTTCGTCCCGGCGTGTCGACCGCGAAGCAGCTGCAGGGCAAGCAGCTTTCCTACAACAACATCAACGACACCGACGCCGCCTTCGAGCTGGTGGCCGAGTTCGACCCGGCCGAGACGGCGGCCGTCGCGATCATCAAGCACGCTAATCCCTGCGGCGTCGCCACCGGCGCGTCGCTTGCCGAGGCCTATGACAAGGCGCTGCGCTGCGACCCGGTCTCCGCCTTTGGCGGCATCGTCGCGCTGAACCGGACGCTGGACGCGGATGCCGCAAAGAAGATCGTCGAGATCTTCACCGAGGTCATCATCGCCCCGGACGCGACCGAGGAGGCGATCGCCATCGTCGCGGCCAAGAAGAACCTTCGCCTGCTGGTCACTGGCGGCCTGCCGGATGCGTCCGCCAAGGGCCTGACGGTCAAGACCGTGGCGGGCGGCCTGCTGGTGCAGGATCGCGACGCAGGGCGCGTGCAGAAGTCGGATCTGAAGGTCGTCACCAAGCGGGTGCCGACCGACGCCGAGCTCGACGACCTGCTCTTCGCCTTCCGCGTCGCCAAGCACGTCAAGTCGAACGCCATCGTCTATGTGAAGGACGGCGCCACCGTCGGCGTCGGTGCGGGCCAGATGAGCCGCGTCGACAGCTCGACCATCGCCGCCAAGAAGGCGGCGGATGCCGCCCGCACCGCCGGTCTGCCGGAGACGCTGGCCAAGGGGTCTGTCGTCGCCTCCGACGCGTTCTTCCCCTTCGCTGACGGCCTGCTGGCCGCGGCCGAAGCGGGTGCGACCGCGATCATCCAGCCAGGCGGTTCGATGCGCGACGACGAGGTGATCGCCGCCGCCGACGAGGCCGGCCTTGCCATGGTCTTCACCGGCATGCGCCACTTCCGCCACTGAGCGGCTTGGTCTGCCACGAGATAGAAGCGCGGCCTCCGGGCCGCGTTTTTTTTGGGACGCAGTCGAGCTCCGTTCTTCACCTCTGCCTGAGGGAGAGGTGAGGGGCTTTCCCCTTAGTCCATTCCGGCGCGCAGCGCCGCCGCGCCGGCCACCGGGCCGATCACGGCACTCGCCATGGTCAGGGCGACGAGAATCAGCATCGGGTTCATCACCGGCATGCCGGTGGTGGTGGCCGCCGTGATCGTGCTGACGCCGAAGATCAGCACGGGGATCGTGAAGGGCAGCACCAGGATCGCGACCAGCAATCCGCCGCGGCGCAGCGCCGTGATCAGCGCCGCGCCGATCGTGCCGATGAAGATCAGCGCCGGCGTGCCGATCAGCAGCGTCAGCGTCACCAGCCCGATCGCCTGCGCCTCCATGCCGAGAATGAGCCCGAACACCGGGGCGCCCAGAACGAGCGGCAGTCCGGTCGCCAGCCAGTGGCCGATGGCCTTGGCGAGCACGACCAGCTCCAGCGGCAGGCCGGACAGCATGAACTGGTCGAGGCTGCCGTCATCGCGGTCATCCTGGAACAGCCGGTCGAGGCCGAGCAGGGTGGCGAGCAGCGCCGCGATCCAGAGCATGGCCGGCCCGATCCGGGCGAGGAGCTTCATGTCCGGCCCGACGCCGAACGGCACCACGGCGACCACCGACAGGAAGAAGATCAGCCCGACAAAGGCGCCGCCGCCGGCGCCCAGCGACAGCCGCACCGTCCGTCCGACCAGCGCGAAGAAGAAGTTGGTCATGCGGCACCGAGCGCGAGGGTCGCGTGGCTTGCGACGGGCAGCGGACGATGTGTCGCGGCCAGGGCGAGCCCGCCTTCGCCCAGATGCTGTGCCAGCAAGTCGCCGAAAATCGCCTCCGAGCGGCTGTCGAGCGCCGAGGTCGGTTCGTCGAGCAGCCAGATCGGGCGCTGCACGACCAGCAGGCGGGCGAGGCTGGCGCGCCGCTTCTGCCCCGCCGAGAGATAGCCAGCCGGCAGGTCGTCGAGGTGATCGAGTTCCACCTGTTCGAGCGCTTCGATCGCCGGCAGCCCGGCGCGGCCGGCAAACTTCGCCCACAGCGCCAGGTTGTCACGCACGCTGAGGCCCGGCTTCAGACCGTCGAGATGGCCGAAATAATGGACGTTTTCGGCGATCGTCGCATCGTCCCTGGCGGGATGTTCGAAGCGGATGGTGCCCTCGGCAAGCGGCAGCAGGGAGGCGACGGCGCGCAACAGGGTCGACTTGCCGGATCCGTTGGCGCCGGTGACCGCGAGCATCTGGCCGGCGCCGAGCGTGAACGAAACCTGCTCGAAAATGGTGCGGCCGCCGCGGCTTACGGCAATCGTCTCGGCCGACAGGCGGGTTTGTCGCTTGTTCATGCGCCGATCCCGCCAGAAGGTGACGCCGGGTCTTCTTGCCTTTGAGCAGCTTTGAAAGATTCCAAGCGCGGCGACTTTCGTTGATCTGGCTTCTCCTTACGAAATTCATTATAAGGCCTGCAACCCGGCGCGCCGGTTGCGCCGCGGTCAAGACCTGCGTCACCACCCCAGGGATGGACCGCGTGCCGAGCCAAACTCCGCCGCCATCTTGGGTGCGCCTGACCGCGTCGGGCACGCTTCGTGCATCGACTTCGGCCATGCGTTTCCGCGACAGAAACGAGGACGATCCGTATCGTGAGCACCGAGCATCCCGACAGCTTTAAATCCCGCAAGACGCTTCAGGTCGGCGCGGAAAGCTATGTCTATTTCAGCCTGAAGGACGCGGAGCAGAACGGGCTTCCCGGCATCTCCACGCTGCCCTTTTCGCTGAAGGTTTTGCTCGAGAACCTGCTCCGCAACGAAGACGGCCGCACCGTCACCAAGAACGACATCCTCGCCGTCAAGGACTGGCTCGTGTCGCGCGGCAAGGACGAGCGCGAGATCGCCTATCGTCCGGCCCGTGTGCTGATGCAGGACTTCACCGGCGTTCCGGCCGTGGTCGACCTCGCCGCCATGCGCGACGCGATGGTCAATCTCGGCGGCGACCCGAAGCGCATCAACCCGCTGGTCCCGGTCGATCTGGTCATCGACCACTCGGTCATCGTCAACTTCTTCGGCAATGCCCAGGCCTTCGGCAAGAATGTCGAAGAGGAATACAAGCAGAACCAGGAACGCTACCGCTTCCTGAAGTGGGGCCAGTCGGCCTTCGACAATTTCCGCGTCGTGCCGCCGGGCACCGGCATCTGCCACCAGGTCAATCTCGAATATCTGGCCCAGACCGTCTGGACCAGAACCGAGAACGGCCAGACCGTCGCCTATCCCGATACCTGCGTCGGCACCGACAGCCACACCACCATGGTGAACGGCCTCGGCGTGCTCGGCTGGGGCGTTGGCGGCATCGAGGCGGAAGCGGCCATGCTCGGCCAGCCGGTTTCGATGCTGATCCCGGAAGTCGTCGGCTTCAAGCTGACCGGCAAGCTGAACGAGGGCATCACCGCCACCGATCTCGTGCTCACCGTGACGCAGATGCTGCGCAAGAAGGGCGTCGTCGGCAAGTTCGTCGAGTTCTTCGGCCCCGGCCTCGATCACCTGTCGCTCGCCGACCGCGCCACCATCGGCAACATGGCGCCGGAATATGGCGCCACCTGCGGCTTCTTCCCGGTCGACGACGAGACGATCGCCTATCTCGACGAGACGGGCCGCAAGCCCGAGCGCATCGCGCTGGTCGAGGCCTATTCGAAGGCGCAGGGCATGTGGCGCGAGCCCGGCCTGGCCGATCCCGTCTTCACCGACGTGCTCGAACTCGACATCACCACCGTGCTGCCGTCGCTGGCAGGTCCGAAGCGCCCGCAGGATCGCGTGCTGCTCTCCGACGCCAAGACGGGCTTCCTCACCTCGCTCGAGGGAGAGTTCAAGAAGCCGGGCGAGGCCGACAAGCGCTTCGCCGTCGAGGGCACCGACTACACGGTCGGCCATGGCGACGTGACGATCGCCGCCATCACGTCGTGCACCAACACCTCAAATCCGAGCGTGCTGATCGCCGCCGGCCTGCTCGCCCGCAACGCGGTCGCCAAGGGCCTGAAGTCGAAGCCGTGGGTGAAGACCTCGCTCGCGCCGGGATCGCAGGTCGTGGAGGAATATCTCGCCTCCGCCGACCTGCAGAAGGACCTCGACGCGCTCGGCTTCAACCTGGTCGGCTTCGGCTGCACCACCTGCATCGGCAATTCGGGACCGCTGCCGGAAAACATCTCGGCCGCCATCAACCAGGGCGACCTGGTCGCCGCCGCTGTGCTGTCGGGCAACCGCAACTTCGAGGGCCGCGTCAATCCGGACGTCAAGGCGAACTATCTCGCCTCGCCGCCGCTGGTCGTCGCCTATGCACTGGCGGGCTCGCTGCAGATCGACCTGACGACCGAGCCGCTCGGCACGGGGTCGGACGGCCAGCCCGTCTATCTCAAGGACATCTGGCCTTCGAACCGCGAGATCGCCAAGTTCATCCGCGAGAACGTCACCAAGAAGATGTTCCAGACCAAGTACGCCGACGTCTTCAAGGGCGACGAGAACTGGCAGAAGATCTCGGTGCCGCAGGGCGAGACCTACGCCTGGGATAGCCAGTCGACCTATGTGCAGAACCCGCCCTATTTCGTGGGCATGCAGCGCGAGCCCGAGGCCGTCACGGACATCCTCGGCGCCCGCGTCATGGGCCTGTTCCTCGATTCAATCACGACCGACCACATCTCGCCGGCCGGCTCGATCAAGGAAACCAGCCCGGCCGGTTCGTATCTGCGCGACCACCAGGTCCGTCCGGCGGACTTCAACCAGTACGGCACGCGTCGCGGCAATCATGAAGTCATGATGCGCGGCACCTTCGCCAACATCCGCATCAAGAACCAGATGCTGGGCGGCAAGGAAGGCGGCTTCACCAAGCATTGGCCGGACGGCACCGAAATGCCGATCTACGATGCGGCGATGAAGTACAAGGCCGAGGGCGTTCCGCTGGTGGTGTTCGCCGGCAAGGAATATGGCACCGGCTCGTCGCGCGACTGGGCGGCTAAGGGCACCAAGCTGCTCGGCATCCGCGCCGTCATCGCCCAGTCCTTCGAGCGCATCCATCGCTCGAACCTGGTCGGCATGGGCATCGTGCCGCTGGTGTTCGAGGAAGGCACGTCCTGGCAGACGCTCGGCCTCAAGGGCGACGAGATCGTCACGATCAAGGGCATCGCCGGCGATCTGAAGCCGCGCCAGATGCTGGATGCGGAGATCACCTTCGCCGATGGCAGCCAGAAGGTCGTGCCGCTGCTCTGCCGAATCGATACGCTCGATGAACTCGACTACTTCCGCAACGGCGGTATCCTGCAATACGTGCTGCGGAACTTGGTTGCCTGAACCAATATCGTATCGCGCTTTTAGCGATTTCGTGATTCCCCGTGTGGCGGTTTTCTGAACCGCCACACGGGCTTAAGCCAGGTGACCGGGTGATCGCGGATCGTTCCCTCACGACCAGTCACCCTTAATTGAATGGCTTACGATTGATCCCCGAACTATTTTTGACTGACACCCACCGCGAGTGGCAGATCTCGGCGATCAGGATAAGTTGCAGGCATGTGCCATCTCAAAACCAGCTGGATCCTGGCGGCCTTGTGCCTGCTTGTGGTCCCGGCGCTTGCGGCCACGGCCCAGGAGCCCACCAAAGTTTCAGCGGTTCTGGAACTCTTCACGAGCCAGGGATGCGCTTCCTGCCCCCCCGCAGACGAGTTGCTCGAAGACCTTGCCAAGCGCGAAGACATCGTCGCGCTGTCGCTGCCGGTGGATTACTGGGACTATCTCGGCTGGAAGGACACGCTCGCCAGCCATGAATTCACCGACCGGCAGAAGGCCTATGCCAATGCCCGCGGGGACCGGCAGATCTATACGCCGCAGATGATCGTCAACGGCACCACCCATGTGGTCGGCAGCGACCGGGCGGCGATCGATGCCGCGCTCAGGACCAAGCCGCCACTCGCCGTTCCGGTTAGCATGGACATGGTGGGCGATGCGATCCGGGTGAAGATCGGCGAGACGGCCGACAGCACCATCCCGCGCGAGCGCAAGGCGACGATCTGGCTGGCGCTCTACAAGCGGCAGGTCGCGGTGCCGATCCGCAAGGGCGAGAACCAGGACCGGACGCTAAGCTATTATAACGTCGTCACGAGGCTGCGACCGATCGCGATGTGGCGCGGCGAGCCCATCGATGTCGACCTGCCGATGAGCGAGTACCATCAGGCCAATGCCGATGGCTGCGCAATCCTGCTGCAGGCCGAGACCGCGAATGGCGAGCCCGGCGAAATCCTCGGCGCCGCGTTTGCCGAGAGGGGCGCGGAATGGTGACGGATCGGGCCCGATAGGGCCAAGCCTTCGTCGATCTCCATGAAAAAAGCGCGGGACCTGCCCGCGCTTTTCGTCTTTCCCGACTTGCGTCGCCGTCAGGCTACCGTCTTTTCCATCAGCCCCGCCAGCGCCCTGGCGAAGGCGGCCGGCTCGTCCGGCGCTTCGCCGTCGAGGATGCGGGCCAGACCGAAGAGCAGCGGCGCGGCGGCGTCGACGCGTTCGGCCGCGGCACCGCCAGCCGCCGCCTGGGCGGCGAGGCCGGCCACCAGCGGATGGGCCGGATTGAGCTCCAGGATCTGCGCCGAGCGGCCGCCGGCGCCGTCGCGGCTCGCCAGGATCTTCTCCAACTGCCGGTCTGGGCCGAATTCGGGCGACACCAGGCAGGCGGGGCTCGTCGCCAGGCGGTTCGATCCGCGCACCTCGACCACCTTGTCGCCCAGCGCCTGCTTCAGGCGGAGCGTCAGCGCGGCGAGCGCCTCGTCGGAGGCGGGCTTCTCTTCCTTGGCCTCGTCGCGGGCGGCTTCCGCTTCCAGCACGGGAATCAGGTCGAGCGTCGCCGCGCCCTGCGTTACCGACTGGAACGGCTTGCCGTCGAAGCCCAGCGCGGTTCGCACCCAGAACGCGTCGACCGCGTCGGCGAGGATCAGCACCTCGACGCCGCGCTTGGCGAAGCCCTCGAGATGCGGCGAGGCAGCGATCGTCGCCGCGTCGTCGCCGAGCGCGTAGTAGATTGCCGTCTGGTTCGGCCGGAAGGCGGCGACGACGTCGGCCAGGCTGCGCCAGCTGTCGCCGCCGGTCGTCGTCTTGAAGCGGGCCAGCTTGAACAGCGCGTCGCGGCGGTCGGGCGCCTCGTAGAGACCTTCCTTGAGCACGGCGCCAAAGGCTTCCCAGACCTTGACGAAGCGCTCGGGATCGTCGGTCGCCAGCTTGTCGAGATCGGTCAGGACACGGTTGGTGACGCCCTTGCCGATCGCCTCGATCACCGGATTCTTCTGCAGCATCTCGCGCGACAGGTTGAGCGGCAGGTCTTCCGAATCGATCACGCCGCGCACGAAGCGCAGCCAGGGCGGCAGGATCTCGGCCTCGTCGGTGATGAAGACGCGGCGGACATAGAGCTTCACCTTGCCCTGGCGCTCCGGCTCGAACAGATCGAACGGCCGCGAGGACGGCACGAACAGCAGCACGGAATATTCCGTCCGCCCCTCGGCGCGGTAGTGGATGGTGACGGCCGGTTCGTCGAAGCGGCCGCCGACATGGCCGTAGAATTCCTTGTACTCGTCTTCCGTGACGGCGGATTTCGGCTTGCGCCAGAGCGCGCTGCCATCGGCGAGCGACTCCTCGGTGCCGTCGGCGAGCTTGAGCACGATCGGCACCGGCACATGCGCCGAATAGGCGGTGACGATGCGCTCGATCGTATCGGTTTCGGCATAGCTGGCATTGTCGGGATTGAGATGCAGCAGGATGCGCGTGCCGCGGGCCGGCGCGTCGGCGAGATCCGCCGGCTCGATCTCGTAGGCGCCCTTGCCATCCGAGCTCCAGCGCCAGGCCTCGTCCGAGCCCGCCTTGCGCGAGACGACGGAAACCTTGTCGGCGACCATGAAGGCGGAATAGAAGCCGACACCGAACTGGCCGATCAGCGCCGATCCCTTGGCGCCGTCGCCGGCCTTTTCGAGGAAGGCGCGGGTGCCCGACTGGGCGATGGTGCCGAGATTGTCGATCAGTTCCTGCCGGTCCATGCCGATGCCGTTGTCGGCGATGACCAGGCTTGGCGCTGCCTTGTCGGTCTCGATGACGATCTGGAAGGCATCGCCGCCCTCGATCAGCGCCGGCTCGGACAGGGAGAGCGTACGCAGCTTCTCGCAGGCGTCGGCGGCATTGGAGATCAGTTCGCGCAGGAAGACGTCGCGATTGGAATAGACCGAATGCACCATCATGTGCAGCAGGCGCGAGACCTCGGCCTCAAACGTGCGGGTCTCGGCGGCGGGCTTGGTTTCAGACACGCTTTTCTCTCCGGTATTTTCGGCGTCCCGGCGCGGGGTCGATGTCTGGGCGCCGGGCGCCGTCGGCATCGTCGCTTACGCGGGCGGCGCTGATATCGCCGGTCGGGGACCGAGTTTCAAGGCCGGAGGCTTCTGCCTGGCGTCCAGGCAAAGAAAAAGGCCGGCGGAGCCGACCTCAGGAACCTTTTGGGAGGGGAATGCAATTCGACGACTGACTTCGAAGGTGGTCCGGCTCAACTGAGGACCCCGGGGGGCTGGGGGGCTGAGAAATTCCGAAGCCTTGGCCAAGCCGGACCGTTCGAAGCGATGGTGGGATATTGCCGGGCCAATGCGGCCGGTGCCGGGCCGAAAAAGGGCGGAATCAAGGAATTTCATACCCCCGCTTCACGGCTGCGTGAATTCCGGGCGCGTCCGCTCGAAGGGGCAGGGGGCGTCTTTCGATCGGCCGGCCGGAAACCCGCGCCTTGCCAGCTTGGCCGAACGGAGCGATCATGACCGCTCGATGACAATGCGGCTCGCTGCAGGAGGCGCCATTGAGCGAAGGTGAAGACAAGGCGGGATCCGGTGGCAGCGCCACGCTGGTGTCGCTGATCCCACCGGAGACGGGGAAGTCCGTTCCCCTGATTGCTTTCAATCGACTCGAGCTGAACGAAATCCTGCGTGTCTACGGGCGCATGGTGGCGGCCGGCGAGTGGCGTGACTACGCGATCGATCATCTGCGCGACAAGGCGGTGTTCTCGATCTTTCGCCGTTCGTCCGAGATGCCGCTCTACAAGGTCGTCAAGGATCCCGAGTTGCGCAACCGCCAGGGCGCCTATGCCGTGATCGCCACCGGCGGCTACATCATGAAGCGCGGCCACGATCTGCGGCAGGTTCTGGCGGTGCTGGATACCAAGCTCAAGGTCGTCCAGAGCTAGCGCATCGATCAGAAGGTCGGTGGTTCGTCACTGCCGTCGCCGAGTGCGCGCTGCATCAGCACGCTGTCCAGCCAGCGGCCATGCTTGCAGCCGACATTCTCGAAGACGCCGACCAGCCGGAACCCCTGCGCCGCATGCAGCCGGATCGACGCCTGGTGGGTGGAATCGCCGATCACGCCGATCATCTGGCGGAAGCCGGAGGCGGTCGCCGCCGCGATCAGTTCCGCCAGCAGCCGCTTGCCGACGCCGAGCCCCTGCGCCTTGGGCTCCAGATAGATCGAGTCCTCGACGGTGAAGCGATAGGCAGGCCGCGGCCGATAGGGGCCCGCATAGGCGTAGCCGAGGATCTCCCCGGAGCCCTCCGCCACCAGATAGGGATGGCCGCCATCCACCAGCGCCTCGTGGCGGCGGCGCATCTCCGTTTCGTCTGGCGGCTCGATCTCGAAGCTCGCCGTGCCGAACCGCACCCAGTGCGAGTAGATCCCGGTGATCGCTTTCAGATCGTTGACGCAGGCCGGGCGGATGTAGAGATCGTCGGGAAGGGGAGACATTGGCGAGGCACTCGAATGCTGCGAGCCCGGCGTGGCCAAGACGTCGCCGCGCTCGCGAAAATGGAAGAAGCCACAAAAAAGGGCGCGGCCTTGGCCGCGCCCTTCGATCGGGTCCCGATATCGCCTTAGCGGCGGTCGCCGAACAGGCGGAGCATCATCAGGAACAGGTTGATGAAGTCGAGATAGAGCGTCAGCGCGCCCATGATCGCCTTGCGGCCGGCAACCGTGCCATCGTCGCCGACATAGTACATTTCCTTGATCTTCTGCGTGTCATAGGCGGTGAGGCCCACGAAGATCAGCACGCCGAGGACCGAGATCGCGAAGCCGAGGGCCGACGATCCGATGAAAATGTTGACGATCGAGGCGATGATGATGCCGATCAGGCCCATGAACAGGAACGAGCCCATTCCGGTCAGATCGCGCTTCGTCGTGTAGCCATACAGGCTCATCGCGCCGAAGGTCGCCGCGCTGATGAAGAACACCTGCGTGATCGACTGCGCCGTATAGACGGCGAAGATCGAGGACAGCGAGACGCCCATCAGGGCCGAATAGCCCCAGAACACGGCCTGCGCCTTTGCCGTCGACATCTTGTGGATGCCGAAGGAGAGCCAGAACACGAGGCCCACGGGGGCCAGCATCAGCACCCACATCAGCGGACCGGTGTAGATGGTCTTGCCGAGGCTGGTCAGCAGAAGGCCATTCTGCATCTGCGCGACAGCCTGGGACGGGTCACTGGTCACGGCAAGCTTGAAGATGCCAAGCGCGGCTGCGCCGGTGATCATCAGGCCGATCGCCATGTAGTTGTAGACCTGCAGCATATGCGTGCGCAGGCCCTGATCGATAACACCGGTTTCGGCACGCGCTGCGCCAAACGGTGAGACGCGATTGTCGAAATCTGCCATCGAAGTCCTCTCCGAAATAAAAAATCCGCGGCTGCTTCGCCGCGAAACCCCCGTTTCCGCCACCGAGCGTCCCAACCTCTTCGGTTCCGCCGGGCGGCAAGCCCTCGGGGTCCCATGCGATATGGGCACCCCGATCGATCCGTGCAAGAGATCCGGCACGGCCCAAGTGGTATAATCGTACGCGATGCGGACGGGTGCGACTACAGGTTTCTGAGTACCGGCGCCGCCTTCTGGCCGAGCAATCGCCACGTTCCGGCAAGGCCGAGCCCTATGGTGAGCGCCACGGCGATCAGGGCGGCGGCGAGCGCCGTCACCGGAAAGACGGTGAAGGGCTGGCCCATCACGCCGGCGACGACGCCCCAGGCGGCGAGCGAGCCGGCCAGCACGGCGAACACCGCGGTGGCCAGCCCAAGCAGCCCATATTCCAGTCCGAACGCCTTCAGCAACTGGCCGCGCGTCGCGCCGAGGGTCTTCAGGATCACCGCATCATAGAGCCGCTGCCGGTGACCGGCGGCAAGCGCCCCTGCCAGCACCAGCACCGACGCGGCCAGCGCGATCGACGAGGCGACGCGGATCGCCAGCATCAGCTGATCCAGGATCGACGAGATGCGGTCGAGCGCTTCGCGCACCCGGATCGCCGTGACGGACGGAAATTCCGTGCCGGCATCGCGCATCAGCCTTGCCTCCGCCGCCGGATCGGCGACGCCCGGATGGGCGAGGGTCGCGAGCACGGAGTAGGGCGCGCCGGTGAAGGCCGAGGGCGAGAACACCAGGACGAAGTTGATCGCCAGGCTCTCCCACTCGACCTCGCGCAGATTGGCGATCGTCGCCGTGATCTCCCGTCCGAGCACGTTGACGGTGACGGTGTCGCCGGTCTTGAGGCCGAGGCCCCGCGCGACGCCCGCTTCCATCGAGACGAGCGGCGGGCCGGCATAATCGGCCGCCCACCATTCGCCTTCGGAGAGCCGCGAATTCTTCGGGACGGTGGCGGCAAAGGTCACGCCGCGATCGCCCTTCAGCACCCAGGCAACCTCGGGCGTCGGCGTCGCCTGGTCGGCCGGCGTCTTGTTCAGGGCGACGATGCGGCCGCGCAGCATCGGCACGCTCTCGACCGTCGCATCCGGGATCTCCTTCCTGAGGAAGTCCATGAAGGCCGGTGCCTCGGCATTCTGCACGTCGAGGAAGAAGAAGCTTGGCGCGCGGTCGGGCAGGGACTGCGTCAGCTGGCGATGCAGATTGCCGTCGATCAGCGCGATCGTCACCAGCACGGTCAGGCCGAGCCCGAGCGACAGAACGACCGAGCCGGTCAGCGCGCCGGGGCGGTGGATGTTGCCGACGGCGAGCCGCCATTCGGTCGAGGCGAAGCGCGGCGCGCGACGCGCCAGCGCCGTCACCGCCCAGGCGACGAGCCGCAGCAGCAGGAAGGAAGCCGCGACGCCGATGACGAAATAGAGGGCGATGCGGCGATCATAGGCAAGCAGGATGGCGAGCCCCGCCAGCACCGCCGCGGAGACGATGGCGGCGATCAGGAAGGCGAGGCGGGGCCGCATCTTGCCGAAGGCGGCGCCGTCTCGGAACAGCGCGGTCGGCGCGATGTCGCCGGCGCGGCCGAGCGGCACCAGCGCGAAGGTCAGCGCCGTCAGCAGGCCATAGAGCGCGGCATAGCCGAGCGCGGTCGGATAGAAGCCGGTTTCTGCGCCGACCGGCAGCACGTCGGCCAAGAATTGCAGCGCCACCACCGGCACCAGCGCACCGATCGCGAGGCCGATGACGACGCCGAGCAGCGCGATCAGCAGGATCTGGATCAGATAGAGCCGCGTCACCAGGCCGCCGGCCGCGCCGAGCGAGCGCAGGGTGGCGATCACCGGCCGTTTCAACTCCATGAAGGCGCCGACCGCATTGGCGACGCCGACGCCGCCGACGATCAGGGCGGCGAGGCCGACCAGGGTCAGGTATTGCGCGAACTGGCTGATGTTGCGCTTGAGGCCGGGCGAGGCGTCGTCGCGGCTGCGCACCTGCCAGCCCGCCTTGGGCAGGGCCTTGTTCGCGGCCTCGACGAGATCGACCACGGCGCTGTCGGGGGTGCCGTCCGGCATGCGCAGCCGGTAGGTCCACTGCACGAGGCTGCCCGGCTGGACGAGGCCGGTGCTGTCGAGCGTGGGTTTCGAGATCAGCAGGCGCGGGCCGAAGCCGAGGCCGGTGGCGAGCTTGTCGGGCTCGTCGGCGATCTCGCCGGCCAGCGTCAGCCGGGCCGTGCCGACCTGCACGACGTCGCCGATCTTGACGCCGAGCCGGGTGAACAGCTCCGGATCCGCCAATGCACTGCCGGCATTCAGCGCCGCCGTCGCATCGACGGCCTCGCCGGCCTTGAGCGTACCATAGAGCGGATAGGCGCTGTCGACGGCCTTGATCTCCACCAGGGTCTGGTCCGATCCGTCCGCCAGGCGCGCCATGCCGCGCAGCGAGCCGATCTCGGAAACCGTGCCATGCTTTTCCAGGAAGCCCCGCTCTTCCGGCGACGCCTGGCGCTGCACGAGCGTGAAGGCGACGTCGCCGCCGAGGATGGCCTGGCCCTGTCGGGCGAGGCCGTCGGTCATGGCGCGCGACACCGAGCCGACGGCGGCGATCGCCGCGACACCGAGCGCGATGCAGGCCAGGAAGACGAGGAAACCGCTGAGGCCGCCGCGCAACTCGCGCAGCGCGAAACGAAGCGGCAGCGGCAAGGTGGAGGTCGTCATTCCGCCGCGCTCCGAACCGCGTCGGCATTCACCTGGCGCGGATCGATGACGCCGGAATGGATGCGGATCATGCGGTCGCAGCGGCCGGCCAGCGCATTGTCGTGCGTGACCAGCACCAGCGTCGTGCCGCGCTCGGCGCAGGTGTTGAACAGGAGGTCGGCGATCTCGCGGCCCGTCGCCTCGTCGAGATTGCCGGTCGGCTCGTCGGCGAACAGGATGGCGGGGCGGGCGACCAGGGCGCGGGCGATCGCCACGCGCTGCTGCTCGCCGCCGGAAAGCGCGGACGGGTAGTGGTTCATGCGGTGGTCGAGCCCGACCAGCTTCAATTCCTCGGCGGCGCGTTCGAAGGCGTCGCGGCGGCCAGCCAGTTCCAGCGGCACGGCGACATTTTCCAGCGCCGTCATGTTGGGGATCAGGTGGAAGGACTGGAAGATGATGCCCACGTTCTGGCCGCGGAACCGCGCCAGCCCGTCTTCGTTGAGGGCGGCGAGGTCGGTGCCGGCGACCCGCACGCTGCCCCGGTCGACGCGCTCCAGCCCGGCCATGGTCATCAGCAGCGTCGATTTGCCGGAACCGGAGGGGCCGACCAGCGCGGCGCTTTCGCCGGCCTCGATCGTCAGCGATACGTTGCGGAGAATATGCACGCGCGCCGCCCCCGCTCCGAGCGCCAGTTCGACGGAAGAAAGCCGAATGACGGCATCGGAATGGTTCGGGACGGTATCATTCACGCGCGCAGACCCTATATCGTGCGACGGGCAGGCTCGTCGTACGGAGGAAGCCGAGAACGCCGGCGTCCTGCCGATCGCGGCGCGTTCGGCTCAATATGGTGGCAAAGTACCGATGAAAAAGACCCTGGCGCTGGCAATCTCGCTCCTCATGCTTTTCCTGGGGCCGGCGCTGGCCGATCCGATCCGTCTGGTGGTGCTCGGCGACAGCCTTTCCGCCGGCTATGGGCTTGGCCCCGGCGAGGGTTTTACCGACCAGTTGCAGAAGGCGCTGACCGCGAAGGGACTGGATGTCGCAGTCGTCAATGCCGGGGTGTCCGGCGACACGGCCGGCGGCGGCCTCGCCCGGCTCGACTGGTCGGTCGGCCCCGATGCGCAGGCGGTGATCGTCGAGCTCGGCGCCAACGACATGTTGCGCGGGCTCGATCCCGCGGTGCCGCGGCAGGCGCTCGACAGCATCCTGACGCGGCTCGGCGAGCGCAAGCTGCCGGTGCTGCTCGCCGGCATGCGTGCCGCGCCCAATCTGGGACCCGACTACGCCCAGCGCTTCGACAGCCTCTATCCGGATCTGGCCGCCAAGCACGGCGCGATGCTATATCCGTTCTTCCTCGATGGGGTCGTCGCCGATCCCGGCCTGCTGCTGGAGGACGGGATGCATCCCAACGCCAGCGGCATCGCTGTCATCGTCGAGAAAATCCTTCCCGCCGTGGAGGATCTGGTCGCGCAAGCCAAGCGCTGACCGGCCCTCCGCACGCCCGTCTTCGCCTTCCCGCTTCCGGCGCCTGCCCATCCGGCTTGCCGTGCCCAATCTCTCGGAGCTCTCGTCATGGAATATCGTTCGCTCGGACGCACCGATCTGCGCGTCTCCTCCATCTGCCTCGGCACCATGACCTGGGGCCAGCAGAATACCGAGGCCGAAGGCCACGAGCAGATGGATTACGCCTTCGAGCAGGGCGTGAACTTCCTCGATACCGCCGAGCTCTACTCGATCCCGCCCAAGCCGGAGACGCAGGGCTCGACCGAGCGGATCATCGGCAACTGGATGAAGGCGCGGGGCAATCGCGACAAGGTCATCCTCGCCTCCAAGGTATGCGGCCGCAACGGCTTCACCTGGTTCCGCGACAGCGGTGCGACACCGACGCTGTCGCGCGCCCATATCCGCGAGGCGATCGAGAAGAGCCTGAAGCGGCTGCAGACCGATTATATCGATCTCTACCAGCTGCATTCGCCCGACCGGCACGTGCCGCTGTGGGGCTCCAATCCGACCATCTACCGCCATCCCGAGCCGGCTCCCGACGAGGTGCCGATCGAGGAGACGCTCGGCGCGCTGCAGGAGCTGGTGCAGGAGGGCAAGGTTCGCCATGTCGGCCTGTCGAACGAGACCGCCTGGGGCACGACGCGTTTTGTCGCAGCCGCCGAGGCCGGCAAGGGCCCGCGCGTCGTCTCGATCCAGAACGCCTACAACCTGCTGAACCGCACCTTCGAGGTGAACCTGGCCGAGGTGGCGATGCGCGAGCAGGTCGGCCTGCTGGTCTATTCGCCGCTGGCGCAGGGCTACCTGACCGGCAAGTACCAGAAGGGCGCGCGCCCGGCCGGGGCCCGCACCACGCTGTTCAAGCGCGGCGATCGCTATGAAACGCCCGGCGCGGAAGAGGCGATCGATGCCTATCTCGCCATCGCGCGCGAAGCCGGCATGGATCCCGCCACGCTCGCCATCGCCTTCGCCACCACCCGCTGTTTCGTCACCTCGAACATCATCGGCGCCACGACGATGGAGCAACTCAAGGTGGATATCGCGGCGGCCGATGTCGCCATCAGTCCGGAACTGGAGGCGAAGATCGACGCGGTCCATCAGTGGCGCGGCAATCCATGCCCCTGAGACAGGCGGACGCTGCCCGGGGAAAGGGCTTTACAGCCGGGCGGCAAACCGCGAACCTGATCTTCCGTCCTACCGATAGAGGAGGGCGATCATGCCGCGCCTGTTCACCGGTCTCGAGATCCCGGCCGACCTCGCCCAACGGCTTTCGCTCCTGCGCGGCGGCATTCCCGGCGCGCGCTGGATCGACGCGGAGAACTTCCACGTCACGCTTCGCTTCATCGGCGATATCGACGATCGCACCGCCGATGAAGTTGCCGACGCGCTGTCGCGGGTGCGGCGGCGCGAATTCGACCTGCAATTTTCCGCGCTCGATTCGTTCGGCACCGCCAAGCCGCATTCGGTCGTGGCGCGGATCGCGGCGTCTCGCGCGCTCAGCGAGTTGCAGGCCGAGCACGAGCGGATCCTGCAGCGGATCGGCCTGCCGCCCGAAGGGCGCAAATACACGCCGCATGTGACGCTGGCCCGACTGCGCAACACGCCGCATCGCGACGTCGCCGCCTATCTCGCCGTGCGTGGCGGCGGCCTTTTCGCGGCGGCGTTTCACGTGACACGTTTCGTGCTGTTCTCCTCCAAAGCGTCGACCGGCGGCGGACCCTATGTGATCGAGGAGAGCTATCCGCTGGCTGAGTTCGTGGAGGCGCGGCCATGATCCAGAAGCTGGAAGCCGCCGAGCGCGCGGAGGCGCTGGCAAAACTCGAAGGCTGGAGCTCGGTCGAGGGCCGCGACGCCATCACCAAGGTCTTCAAATTCGACGATTTCCAGGAGGCTTTCGCGTTCATGACGCGCTCGGCACTCCTGGCCGAGCGGATGAACCACCATCCCGAATGGAGCAATGTCTACGGCACCGTCACGGTGACCCTGGCGACGCATGTCGTCGACGGCGTGACCGCGTTCGACATCCGGCTCGCCGAGGGCATGAACCGCTTCGCAGGGTAGGGACCGCAAGACCCTCACCCCAACCCTCTCCCGCAAGCGGTAGAGGGGGCGCGTCGTGACTGGACTGTCGGAAGAGCTGCTCCCTAGGAAAGGCCCTCGTCCGCTTGCGGGAGAGGGTGGGGTGAGGGCCTTACTTGGCCTTATTACTCAGAGCCACTCACTTCCACGGCAGATCGAGGCTTGCGGCGCCGCAGAGGTGGCCCTGGATCCGGCTGACGCCCCAGCCGGCCAGCATCTCCGCCGTTTCCTCGTCCTGGACCCATTCGGCAACGGTCTCGATGCCGAGATCATGCGCCAGCTCGACCAGGCGGCGCACGAAGATCTGGTCGTCGCGGCTCTTGGGCAAGGTGGCGATGAAGCTGCCGTCGATCTTGACGATGTCGACCTTGAGCGCCCGCAGATTGCGGAACGAGGTGAAGCCGGCGCCGAAATCGTCGATCGCCAGACGGGCGCCGAGATCATGGATCGTCGAGATGAAATAGGCCGTCTCGTCGAGGCTGCGGATCGCGCTGGTTTCGGTGATTTCGACGATCAGCCGCTTGCCGAGATCGGGTCGCTGGCCGAGCGTGTCGGCAAATCGAGACAGCCAGTCCGGCCCGGCCGCGGTTTCCGGCGATACGTTCAGCGAGATATGCGCCTCGGGGTGGTGGACCAGCGTTTCCAGCGCGCGATCGAGCACGGCGAGGTCGAACAGCCGCGACAGGCCGAGGCGCTCGGCAAGCGGCACCACATGCCCCGCCGAGACGATCGTGCCGTCTGGCTGGGCCAGCCGCAGGAGGGCCTCGTGGAACGCCACCTCGCGCGTGCGGATGTCGACGATCGGCTGGAAGGCGAGCCGCAGCCGCTGTTCCGATAGCGCGCCGATCAACTGTTGCGACAGGGCTATGTTGGACTGGCGCTCGGCCTCGCGCTCGGTCGAAGGCGCAAAGGCAATGAAGCGGCCCCGACCGGTGTCGCGGGCAAAGCCCAGGCTCTCCTGCACCCGCTCCATCGCCTCGTCGCGATTCTGCGCATGGCGGGGAACCGAGACGCCGCCGACCGAGATCGTCACCGAAACGGCGCCGTCGGGCGTCGCGATCACGTCATCGCGGATGGCGGACAGGAAGCGCTCGGCCGCGAACGGCATTTCGTGCTCGTCGCAGTTCATTAGAATGAGGCCGAGCTTGTGGCCCGAAAAGCGGCCGATGGCGTCGCTGTCGCGCAGGCGACCCTTGATGCGACGCGCCACCGCGGCCAGAACCCGGTCGCCGGCACGATAGCCATAGGCATCGTTGATCAGGTGGAAATCATCGATGGCGATGACGAGGAAGGCGGCCGAGGTGCCGGAGCGCTGTGAACTGGCGATCGCCTGGTCCAGCAGATCGAGCAGGTAGGAGCGGTTGAACAATCCGGTGACGTCGTCATGGCGCGACAGGAAGGACAGGCGCTGTTCGCGGGCATGGCGTTCGTTGATGATGCGCAGGACCCCCTCGGCGCGCACGGCGTTCTTGCGGTCGTCGGCATACCAGCGGCCGGTATCCTCGATCCACAGCGTCGGGCCGCTCGGTCCAGCCGGGCGCAGCGCGTATTCGAGCTGGTAGGGGACGCCGTTGCCGGTGTCGATCCCGCTCAGCAGCGCCTCCTGGCGCGCGAACGGACTGGGTTCCTCCACCATTTCGGCAAAGGCGGCACCGGTGTTGAGCGCTTCGGGCGTGGCGAGACCGAACAGGGCAGCCGCGTCGCCGCCCCATTCCATGCGGTCATCGTCCAGCGTCCAGCGATAGACGATTTCGCCAACTGTGGAGAGGATGGCGGCCGTGTGAACCGGCCACTGTGTCGACAAGCCGACGCTCACCGCATTGCGCACTGCTGGCATTCCTTTGCACGAGACGCGATTACCGCAGGACGGATCCGACTCTCGTGGAGCGTCTTGACCCGCCCGAGCCGCGAAATGCCATTTGGTATCGCGGCGACAACAGCAGCAATTTATCCAAAAGAAAAGGGCCGGCGTGGCGCCAGCCCTTGAACTTTTAGCCGATGGCCAACCGGCCTGCCGGGCGCTATGCGCGCCCCGGCAGGATTAGCCTTCGTTCTTCGGCGTCAGGATCTGACGGCCGCGATACATGCCGGTCTTGAGGTCAATGTGATGCGGGCGGCGGAGCTCGCCCGAATTCTTGTCCTCGGTGTAGACCGGCTGCGTCAGGGCGTCGTGCGAACGGCGCATGTTGCGCTTCGACGGCGACGTCTTTCGCTTCGGAACTGCCATTTCAATTTTCCTTCGTCATATGCCGTCGAACCGGCGGCGCGCCGCCCGGCAAGGGCATAGCAGTACAATCTGAATGCGGCCTTATACAGAGATTGCCCAAGCTTGACCAGTCGGTGCCCGGCAAAAAGATTCGGCCGCAAAGTTCGCGAAAAGACTCGCTATTCTCAGGCCGACAGAACGTCGAGCTGCTTGAGAATGGCAGCGCCCATCTCCTTGGTGCCGACCTTGGTCGTGCCTTCGGTATAGATGTCGCCCGTGCGCAGGCCCTGGCTCAGCACGCTGGAAATGGCGCGGTCGAGCAGGTCGGCCTCGGCGACCAGGCCAAAGGAATAGCGCAGCGCCATCGCGAAGGACGCGATCATGGCGATCGGGTTGGAGATGCCCTTGCCGGCAATGTCCGGCGCCGAGCCGTGCACGGGCTCGTACATGGACTTGCGGCGGCCGGTGGTCGCATCGGGGGCGCCGAGGGCGGCCGACGGCAGCATGCCGAGCGAACCGGTCAGCATCGCCGCCACGTCGGACAGGATATCGCCGAACAGGTTGTCGCAGACGATGACGTCATACTGCTTCGGCCGGCGGACGAGCTGCATGGCGCAATTGTCGGCGAGCACATGCTCGAGCGCGACGTCGGCATATTCTTCCTTGCCGACCTTGGTGACGACCTGGTTCCACAGGACGCCCGACTTCATCACGTTGCGCTTCTCTGCCGAGGCGACGCGGCTGGAGCGGGTCTTGGCGAGGTCGAAGGCGACGCGTGCGATGCGTTCGATCTCGGAGGTGGTGTAGAGCTGCGTATCGACGGCGCGCTTCTCTCCGTTTTCCAGCGTGACGATCTCCTTCGGCGATCCGAAATAGACGCCGCCGGTCAATTCGCGCACGATCAGGATGTCGAGGCCCTCGACCAGTTCGCGCTTCAGCGACGAGGCATCCGCGAGCGCCGGATAGCAGATAGCCGGACGCAGATTGGCGAACAGCTCCAGATCCTTGCGCAGGCGCAGCAGGGCTGCTTCCGGCCGCACGTCATAGGGAACGCTGTCCCACTTCGGGCCGCCGACCGCGCCGAAGATCACGGCGTCGGATTCCTGCGCCAGCTTCATCGTCGCTTCGGAGATCGCCTTGCCGTGGGCGTCATAGGCCGCGCCGCCGGCCAGATCCTGCTCGCTCTCGAACGACGCCACGCCGCGCTTGCCGAACCAGTCGATGACCGTCTTCACTTCGGCCATGATTTCGGTGCCGATACCGTCACCGGGAAGGAGAAGGAGCTTGTAGGTGGTCATTTCGCGGGTTCTCTTGTCGAGCGGGTCTGCGGGCGGGTGGATGTGCGGGCAGCGATAGCCGCGCGAAAGCCGCGATGCAAGCCGAACCGAGCAGAGCGTGGCCGCAGGGTCAGGCTTTCAGCGCCGTCACTTCGATCTCGATCTTCATCTCGGGCCGGATCAGGCCGGAGACCGTCATCGTCGCGGCGGGCCGGATGTTGCGAAAATGCGCGCCGACGACAAGGAAGACCGCATCGGCGAAGGCGGCGTCGGTGACATGATAATGCACGCGCACGACGTCGGTCATCGCGAAGCCCGCCTGCTCCAGGGCGGCGGCGATGGTCGCCATGGCGTTTTCGGTCTGTTCGGCGACGCTGTCGGGCATGGTCATCGTGGCATAGTCGTAGCCCGTCGTGCCGGCGACGAAGCACCAGGGCCCCTGCGCCACGGCGCGGGAATAGCCGGCCGCCTTTTCAAACGGCGATCCGGTCGAGATGAGGCGGCGCGACATGGGGATCTCCTTCGTGCTTGGGCGGGGATGGCGGCCTCGCCGGGTCTGCCGGGTGCAGGCGGATGGCGAGGCGAGGCTTTCGTACGATTGTTAAAAAGGGGCATGATGGCAACCGGCGAGGGCGAGTCGCGAAAAAAGCGCCCTGGCTCACGCTGCGTCATGCAAAAGACCGTTTTGACCGCGTCGCGCAATGGGGTTAGAACCAGTCCAAATTCACTACCCTAAATGCTTACGTTTACGTAAGCGGTTGAGGATGAACACGATGTCGAATGCCGAGGCGAAGAAGGGCCGACCGCTCTCTCCGCACCTTCAGGTCTATCGCTGGCCGATCACCATGACGGTGTCGATCCTGCAGCGCGTCACCGGGGGAGCGCTCTACTTCGGGACGCTGCTCCTCGCCTGGTGGGCGATCGCGGCGGCGGCGGGGCCGGGTCCCTTCTCCTGGGTCTCGTGGGTGTTCGGCTCCTGGATCGGCCAGCTCGTGCTGTTCGGCTATAGCTGGGCGCTGATGCAGCACCTGCTCGGCGGCATCCGCCATTTCGTCTGGGATTTCGGCGCGGGCTTCTCCAAGCCGGCGCGCGACAATCTCGCCTGGGCCAATATTATCGGTTCCGCCGTGCTGACGATCCTGATCTGGGTCGTGGCGCTCGCCATCCGCTGAGGGGCAATTCCATGCGTACACCGCTCGGCCGCGTTCGCGGGCTCGGCTCGGCCAAGGAAGGCACGGGCCATTTCTGGCACCAGCGTCTCACCGGCGCCGCCCTCGCCGTCCTCGCCATCCTGTTCGTCATCCTGGTCATCGTGCTTGCCGGCAAACCCTATCCGGAAGTCGTCGCGACCCTGGCCAATCCGTTCGTGGCCCTGCTGATGGTGCTGATGATCGGCACCGGCGTCTGGCACATGAAGCTCGGCATGCAGATCATCATCGAAGACTATCTGCATGGTGGCCTGAAGATCGTCGCGCTGGCCGCCAACATGTTCTTCGCGGTCGCCGTCGGTGTGGCGACCATCCTTGCCTTCCTCAAGATCAGCTTCGGAGGCTGAAGCCATGGCTGAAGCCAACGCCAGCGCGTCCATCAACGGCCGCGCCTACCCCTTCATCGACCACACCTTCGACGTCGTCGTCGTCGGCGCCGGCGGCGCGGGTCTGCGCGCCACGCTGGGCGCCAGCGAGGCCGGCCTGAAGACCGCCTGCATTACCAAGGTGTTTCCAACCCGTTCCCACACGGTTGCCGCCCAGGGCGGCATTTCGGCGGCGCTCGGCAACATGGGCGAGGACGACTGGCGCTTCCACATGTACGACACCGTCAAGGGGTCGGACTGGCTGGGCGACCAGGACGCGATCGAATATCTCGTGCGCAACGCGCCGGCCGCCGTCTATGAGCTCGAGCATTTCGGCGTGCCGTTCTCGCGCACCGAAGAAGGCAAGATCTACCAGCGTCCGTTCGGCGGCATGACGACGAATTTCGGCAAGGGCATCGCGCAGCGCACCTGTGCCGCCGCCGATCGCACCGGCCATGCCATCCTGCACACGCTTTATGGCCAGTCGCTGCGCCATTCGGCCGAGTTCTTCATCGAATATTTCGCCATCGACCTGATCATGGAAGAGGGCGAATGCCGTGGCGTCGTGGCGCTCTGCCTCGAGGACGGGACGCTGCATCGCTTCCGGTCGAGCAAGACGATCCTCGCCACCGGCGGCTATGGCCGCGCCTATTTCTCCGCCACCTCGGCCCATACCTGCACCGGCGACGGCGGCGGCATGGTGCTGCGCGCCGGCCTGCCGCTGCAGGACATGGAATTCGTGCAGTTCCATCCGACCGGCATCTATGGCGCGGGCTGCCTGATCACCGAGGGCGCGCGGGGCGAGGGCGGCTATCTCACCAATTCCGAGGGCGAGCGCTTCATGGAGCGCTATGCCCCCTCGGCCAAGGACCTGGCCTCGCGCGACGTCGTTTCGCGCGCCATGACCATGGAAATCCGCGAGGGCCGCGGCGTCGGCAAGGCGAAGGACCATATCCACCTTCACCTCGACCATCTCGATCCCGCGCTGCTGCATGAGCGGCTGCCGGGCATTTCCGAGAGCGCCAAGATCTTCGCCGGCGTCGACCTGACCAAGGAGCCGATCCCGGTCCTGCCGACGGTCCACTACAACATGGGCGGCATCCCGACGAACTATCATGGCGAAGTGCTGAACAAGGTCGGCGGCGACCCGGACACCATCGTTCCCGGCCTGATGGCCGTGGGCGAGGCCGCCTGCGTCTCCGTGCATGGCGCCAACCGTCTGGGCTCGAACTCGCTGACCGACCTGGTCGTGTTCGGCCGCGCGGCGG
Organism: Kaistia defluvii; assembly: GCF_026343955.1. Taxonomy (GTDB): domain Bacteria; phylum Pseudomonadota; class Alphaproteobacteria; order Rhizobiales; family Kaistiaceae; genus Kaistia; species Kaistia defluvii. The sequence goes on along the minus strand of NZ_JAPKNI010000003.1, from coordinate 535,509 downwards.
CCCTGCGCTGCATCGAGACGGTGCAGCCGAGCCAGCCGCAGAAGGAACTCGCCAAGAATGCCGGCGAGGATTCGATCGCCCGCCTCGACCGGCTGCGGTATGCCAATGGCTCGACCTCGACGGCCGAGATGCGGCTCAACATGCAGAAGGTCATGCAGTCGAACTGCGCCGTATTCCGCACCGGCGAGGTGCTCGACGAGGGCCATGAACTGATCCACCAGGTCTGGAAGGGCTCGGACAACATCAAGGTCACCGACCGTTCGCTGATCTGGAACTCCGACCTGGTCGAGACGCTCGAATTCGAGAACCTCATCGTCCAGGCCGTTGTCACCATGGACTCCGCGCAGAACCGCAAGGAATCGCGCGGCGCCCATGCCCGCGAGGACTATTCGAACCGCGACGACGTCAACTGGATGAAGCATTCGCTCGCCTTCATCGACGCCGAGCAGAAGACGATCCGGCTCGACGACCGGCCGGTGCACACCTACACGATGTCGAACGACATCGCCTATATCGAGCCCAAGGCTCGCGTTTACTGAGGGCGGATGATGGCCGCCGCTCTGCTTCCTGCCGGCTCCTCCGGGCGTTCGCTCGCCGAGAAGCTCGGATTCAGGGAGGGCATGGCGGTGGCCTTCGTTTCCCTGCCGCCGGAGCTGGAAGCCCTGGCCGACAGCGCCGGGTTCGGCCAGGTCGTGCGGACCGACGGGTGGGCCGCCCCACTGGGGCCGGATCGATCGCTGGACGCCGTGCATGCGTTCGCGACGAGCCGCGCCGAGGTCGAGCGCGACCTGTCGCGGTTGCAGGATGCCATCCGGCGCGATGGCATGATCTGGGTGTCGTGGCCGAAGAAGGCCTCGAAGGTTGCCACCGACGTGACCGAGGATGTGGTGCGCGATGCGGCGCTCCGGCTCGATCTCGTCGACATCAAGGTCGCGGCGATCGACGCGACCTGGTCCGGTTTGAAACTCATGGTCCGCAAGGACCGTCGCTGAACGAATATTACGCCCGAGGACGCTCACTATGGTCCAGCTGACCCTCCCGAAGAACTCGAAGCTTACCGAAGGCAAGGTCTGGGACCGGCCGGCTGGGGCCAACAATGTCCGGGAGTTCCGCGTCTATCGCTGGAGCCCGGACGACGACAAGAACCCGCATGTCGACACCTATTTCATCGATCTCGATGATTGCGGTCCGATGGTCCTGGACGCGCTGATCAAGATCAAGAACGAGATCGATCCGACGCTCTCCTTCCGCCGCTCCTGCCGCGAAGGCATCTGCGGTTCCTGCGCGATGAACATTGACGGCTCGAACACGCTCGCCTGCACCAAGGGCATCGACGACGTGAAGGGGCCGGTCGCGATCTACCCGCTGCCGCATATGGAAGTGGTCAAGGACCTGGTTCCGGATCTGACCAACTTCTACGCCCAGCATCGCTCCATCGAGCCCTGGCTGAAGACGGCGACGCCCGAGCCGCAGAAGGAATGGCTGCAGAGCCATGCCGATCGCGAGAAACTCGATGGGCTCTATGAGTGCATCCTCTGCGCCTGCTGCTCGACCTCGTGCCCGAGCTACTGGTGGAATGGCGACCGCTATCTCGGCCCCGCCGTGCTGCTGCAGGCCTATCGCTGGCTGATCGACAGCCGCGACGAGGCGACCGGCGAGCGCCTGGACAATCTGGAAGATCCCTTCCGGCTGTATCGCTGCCACACCATCATGAACTGCGCCCAGACCTGCCCGAAGGGTCTGAACCCGGCCAAGGCCATCGCGGAAATCAAGAAGATGATGGTCGAGCGCCGCGTCTGATCGCCATCGAGCAGATTTTTTTAGCGAACGGCGCGGAACCTTTCCGCGCCGTTTGCGTTTTCCTGAACCGATCGGTTTTTCGGAAGGAGGCGATCATGACCATCAAGCAGGATCTCGAACCTACCTGGACGATCGAGGCGATCGATCGTCTGCGCGAACTGGCGGTGGAGCATGTCCCCGCCGATATCATCGCCACGGCGATGCACCGTCCCGAAGCGGAAATCCGGCAGAAGGCGGCCGAACTCGGTCTTTCGCTCGAAATCGAGCCGATGACGCCCTAGGCAATTTCCTGTCATCCGGGCAGGGCGGTGGGCTTGACGCCGCGCCGCCGTTCGGTTCCCCTGCCAGGCATCGATCTGGCAGGGATACGGGGAAAGCATGAGCGTTCTGGATCATATCGGCATCACGGTCAGCGACCTCGGCCGTTCGATCGATTTCTACGTGGCGGCCCTGGCGCCGCTCGGTGCTAGCGAGCAGATGCGCGTGCCTGGGGAGTTGACCGGATCTGGCGACGTCGTGGGCTATGGCGCCGCAGGCAAGCCGGAGATCTGGCTGAGCGGAGGCGCGCGTACCCAGCCCCATGTCCATATTGCTCTCGTCGCGGGAAGCCGCGCTGCCGTCGATGCGTTCTATAACGCCGCGATGGGTGCGGGCGGAACCGACAATGGCCCGCCCGGTATCCGGGAGCACTACCATCCCAACTATTACGCCGCCTTCGTGCTCGATCCCGACGGCCACAACATCGAGGCCGTCTGTCATCGACCGGAATAGCAGACGTGCCACACGGTTCGCTTTCTTGGTTAACCGTGTCTGAACGAGGCTTGTCGTCGCCGGCGGAATGCCGTATTGCGCCAAGCACGATAGGCTGCGGAATTTCGAGTGATCTCCCATCATTCCTCTCGTCCCGATCGACTGGTGCGTGCTTCCAGCGCGGCCGTCGATCCGCTTGACGAGTGGCTCCGCGTTTTTCCGCCTGCCTCAAAGCGGCTCGATTGTGCCCGTACACTATTGCGGCACCGAGGATTTCGATGATGGAGAAGCTCATGTCCCGACGTCTCGCGCCGATCGGCCTGGTCGCCATGATGGCGGCCGCCTTGAGCGGTTGCGGCTCGTTCGGGGCCATTGGCCTCGGCCCGATGGAGCGTTCGGCCAAGCCGGTCGAAAGCGATACGCTGCCGCCGGTCGCCTCGGCGCCCGTGACGCGCAATACGCTGCCGCCGCCGCCGATGGATCCGAATGCCCAGACCCCCGCGCCGATGGATCAGGGCACGCTTCCCGGTGCAACCCCCTTGGGATCCGCAGCAACGGCGCCGCCGCCGGTTTCGACCGCCTCCGGTGGCGAGATCGGCCGCACGGACCTGCTGGGCGGCTGGACGCTGCAGTCGGGCGGCGAAAGCTGCCAGCTGTTCATGACGCTGACGAGCTGGACCGGCGGGTACCGCGCTTCGACGCGCGGCTGCCAGTCGCCGACCTTGAAGTCGATCTCCGCCTGGAGTCTGTCCGGCTCGCAGGTGGTGCTGGCCGGCGCCAATGGCGTTTCGGTCGCCAGCCTGAATTCGACCGGCAAGACCCAGTTCAATGGCCAGACCACGAGCGGCGCGGCGGTTTCGTTCTATCGCTGAACAGGCCGGCCCTCCCATGAGGGCCGTGTAGGGGAATTCGGGTGAGCCAGGGCCTGCCGGTCGTTTCGCGCGTCGCAGACGCCTATCGCGAGCTCGTCGCCAAGGGCGAACTCGAGGAAGATCCGGCGCAGCGCGCTCTCGTTGCCAAGTTCGATGCCCTCAACGCGCGGCTTGCGGAACGTCGTCTCGCCCGCAAGTCGAGCGCGCTGGGCTGGCTGTTTGGCAAGCGCGAGGCCGCGACTCCGCTCGTGCGCGGCCTGTACATCCATGGTGATGTCGGTCGCGGCAAGACCATGCTGATGGATCTGTTCTTCGAGCGCGCGGCACCGCAGCGCAAGCGCCGGGCGCATTTCAACGACTTCATGGCCGACGTGCACGCCCGCGTCTTCCGCATGCGCGAGGCGATCAAGGCCGGCACGGTTTCCGGCGAGGATCCTATCCTGCCTGTGGCCGAAGAGATCGCGGCCGAGACGCAGCTCCTCTGTTTCGACGAGTTTACCGTCACCGACATCGCCGACGCGATGATCCTGGGGCGGCTGTTCACGCAGCTGTTCTCGCGCGGCGTCGTGCTGGTGGCGACCTCCAATGTCGATCCCGACGATCTCTATCGTGGCGGCCTCAACCGGAATCACTTCCTGCCTTTCATTGCCCTGCTGAAGGAGCGGGTCGAGGTGGTGCGGCTCGCGTCCCGAACCGACTACCGCCAGGAAAAGGTCGGCAAGGCGCCGGTCTATCTGACGCCGCTCGGACCGGACGCCGACGCGGCGCTCGATGCCGCCTGGCTCCAGTTGACGAAAACGTCACACGGCGAGCCTTCCACCCTCGCGGTGCTGGGCAGAGACGTAGTGGTTCCGCAGGCGGTGGATAGTGTCGCGCGATTCGATTTCTCCGATCTTTGCGGCAAGCCGCTCGGTGCCAGCGACTTCCTTGCTGTCGCGCATGCATTTCATACCGTGCTGATCGATCACATTCCCGTCATGGACGACGCGCGGCGCAACGAAGCCAAGCGCTTCATCACCCTGATCGATGCGCTGTATGATGGACATGTCCGCATCATCGTTTCGGCGGCGGCGGAGCCGGACCATCTCTACACCGCCGAAACCGGGACCGAGGCGTTCGAATTTGCCCGCACGGCGTCGCGCCTGACGGAAATGCGGTCCGAGGAATATCTGCAACAAGTGCACCGCGGCTTCATCGTCGAGACATGACGTTAACGTAAACTGCTGCGATATTTGGCGGATTGCCGCCACGTAAGGCGCTCGACCGACTTGCACCCGTCACGCAATGGCGTTAGACCACGCGCGTTCCGGCAGACGCACATCTGCCACATGACGCTTAGGTAAACCTCCATCGGGAGACCTGTACATGGCTCGAGCCAAGATTGCTTTGATCGGTTCCGGTCAGATCGGCGGCACGCTCGCCCTTCTCGCCGGCATCAAGGAACTGGGCGATATCGTCCTCTTCGACATCGCCGACGGCGTTCCCCAGGGCAAGGCGCTCGATATCGCCGAGGCCGCTCCGGTCGAGGGTTTTGATGCCAGCCTGTCGGGCGCATCCTCCTACGCCGCCATCCAGGATGCCGACGTCGTCATCGTCACCGCCGGCGTCCCGCGCAAGCCGGGCATGAGCCGCGACGATCTCCTCGGCATCAACCTCCAGGTCATGGAGCAGGTCGGCGCCGGACTGAAGAAGTATGCGCCGAACGCCTTCGTCATCTGCATCACCAACCCGCTCGACGCGATGGTGTGGGCGCTGCAGAAGTTCTCCGGCCTGCCGGCGAACAAGGTCGTCGGCATGGCCGGCGTGCTCGACTCGGCCCGCTTCCGCTATTTCCTCGCCGAGGAATTCAAGGTCTCCGTCGAAGACGTGACGGCCTTCGTTCTCGGCGGCCACGGCGACACCATGGTGCCGCTGACCCGCTATTCGACGGTTGCCGGCATCCCGCTCACCGACCTGGTCAAGCTTGGCTGGATCGAGAAGGCGCGCCTGGAAGAGATCGTCCAGCGCACCCGTGACGGCGGCGCCGAAGTCGTGAACCTGCTGAAGACCGGCTCGGCCTTCTATGCCCCGGCCGCCTCGGCGATCGTCATGGCCGAGAGCTACCTCAAGGACAAGAAGCGCGTGCTGCCGGCAGCGGCGCTGCTGGATGGCCAGTATGGCATCAAGGGCCGCTATATCGGCGTCCCGATCGTCATCGGCGCCAACGGCGTCGAGCGCATCATCGAGATCGAACTGAACAAGGCCGAGCAGGCGATGCTCGACAAGTCGGTCGCCTCGGTCGAGGGCCTCGTCGAAGCTTGCGTCAAGATTGCCCCGGCTCTCGGCGCCTGATCGCCCGAGACCCGCACCAAGACAACGATCCCCAAAGGCGGAACGTCATCGATGAATATTCATGAGTATCAGGCGAAGGCGGTGCTGAAGGAATTCGGCGCCCCGGTTTCGCGCGGCATTGCCATCTTCACCCCGGCCGAGGCCGAGGCGGCAGCCAAGGAACTCGGCGGTCCGCTTTGGGTCGTCAAGTCGCAGATCCATGCCGGCGGTCGCGGCAAGGGCAAGTTCAAGGAAGCCGCGGCCGGCGAAAAGGGCGGTGTCCGCCTCGCCAAGTCGATCGAGGAAGTGAAGGCGTTCGCCGAGCAGATGCTCGGCAACACGCTGGTCACCATCCAGACCGGCCCGGACGGCAAGCAGGTCAACCGCCTCTACATCGAGGACGGCTCGGACATCGAGAAGGAATTCTACCTCTCGATCCTCGTCGACCGCGAGACCTCGCGCATCTCCTTCGTCGTCTCGACCGAAGGCGGCATGGACATCGAGGAAGTCGCCCATTCGACGCCCGAGAAGATCCAGTCCTTCTCCGTCGATCCCGCGACCGGCATCATGCCGCATCACGGCCTGACCGTCGCCAAGGCGCTCGGCCTCAGCGGTCCGCTCGCCAAGCAGGCGAACGATGTCGTGACCAAGCTCTACACGGCCTTCGTCGCCAAGGACATGGAGATGCTCGAGGTCAATCCTCTGATCGTCACCACCGACGGCAACCTCAAGGTCCTCGACGCCAAGGTGTCGTTCGACTCCAACTCGCTCTACCGGCAGCCGGCCATGCTGGCGCTGCGCGACGAGACCGAGGAAGACGCCAAGGAGATCGAGGCCTCCAAGTATGACCTCGCCTATATCGCGCTCGACGGCTCGATCGGCTGCATGGTCAATGGCGCCGGCCTCGCCATGGCGACGCTCGACATCATCCAGCTTTACGGCGAAAGCCCGGCGAACTTCCTGGATGTCGGCGGCGGCGCTTCGGAAGAGAAGGTGACGGCAGCCTTCAAGATCATCACCTCCGATCCGAAGGTGAAGGGCATTCTCGTCAACATCTTCGGCGGCATCATGAAGTGCGACGTCATCGCGCGCGGCGTCATCGCCGCGGTGAAGACGGTCGGCCTCCAGGTTCCGCTGGTCGTGCGCCTCGAAGGCACCAATGTCGAACTCGGCAAGCAGATCATCCGCGACAGCGGCCTGAACGTGATCCCGGCCGATGACCTCGACGATGCCGCGCAGAAGATCGTCAAGGCCGTGAAGGAAGCCGTCTGATGTCCATCCTGATCGACAAGAATACCAAGCTCATCACCCAGGGCTTCACCGGCAAGAACGGCACCTTCCATTCCGAGCAGGCGCTCGCCTATGGCACGCAGGTCGTTGGCGGAACGTCGCCCGGCAAGGGTGGTCAGACCCATCTCGGCCTGCCGGTGTTCGACACCGTCGCCGAAGCCAAGCACGCGACCGGCGCCGACGCATCGGTCATCTACGTGCCGCCGCCGGGCGCCGCCGACGCGATCTGCGAGGCGATCGACGCCGAGATCCCGCTGATCGTCTGCATCACCGAAGGCATCCCGGTGCTCGACATGGTGCGCGTCAAGCGCTCGCTGTCCGGCTCCAAGTCGCGCCTGATCGGCCCGAACTGCCCCGGCATCGTCACCGCCGACGCCTCGAAGATCGGCATCATGCCGGCCAACATCTTCAAGAAGGGCTCGGTCGGCATCGTCTCGCGCTCCGGCACGCTGACCTATGAAGCCGTGTTCCAGACGACCCAGGAAGGCCTCGGCCAGACCACGGCCGTGGGCATTGGCGGCGATCCGGTCAAGGGCACCGAGTTCATCGACATTTTGGAAATGTTCTTGGCCGATGATGAGACCACGTCGATCGTCATGATCGGCGAGATCGGCGGCTCTGCCGAGGAAGATGCAGCGCAGTTCCTGGCCGACGAGGCCAAGCGCGGCCGCAAGAAGCCGATGGTCGGCTTCATCGCCGGCCGCACGGCGCCTCCGGGACGTCGCATGGGCCATGCCGGTGCGATCATCTCCGGCGGCAAGGGCGGCGCGGAAGACAAGATCGCGGCGATGGAAGCTGCGGGTATCCGGGTGTCGCCGTCGCCGGCGCGCCTTGGAAAGACCTTGGTTGAGGTCTTGAAGGGCTAAGCGACAAGACCGACATTCCGAGTGCCGGAATGTCGGTTTTTCAACAAGAGCGCGGCGCGTGGCCGCGCGATCAAGGAGAGAGGGGCGTGGCGCTCCTCAGCCAGCACATGTCACGCGAGCAAGCCAACGCGGCCTTTGCGACCTCTTCCTTCCTCTATGGTGGCAACGCCACCTATATCGAGGATCTTTATGCGCGCTATCAGAACGATCCCGCTTCGGTCGACCCGGAGTGGCAGTCGTTCTTCTCGGCGTTGAGGGATGATCCGAAGGCTGTCGTGGCCGAGGCGCGCGGCGCGCCCTGGAAGCGCGCCGACTGGCCGCTTCATGCCAATGGCGAGCTCGTCTCGGCCATGGATGGCAACTGGGGCCAGATCGAAAAGAACGTCGCCGACAAGCTGAAGGCGAAGGCGGCCCAGACGGCGCCGGCGCCGAACGGCCAGGCGGCGGCGCCGGCCCTCACCGAGGCGGCGATCCAGCAGGCGGCGCGCGACAGCGTGCGTGCGATCATGATGATCCGCGCCTATCGCATGCGCGGCCATCTGCATGCGGACCTCGATCCGCTGCATATCGCCATTGCCGGCGACCATGAGGAGCTTCACCCCTCCACCTATGGCTTCACCGAGGCTGACTACAGCCGCAAGATCTTCATCGACAACGTTCTCGGGCTCGAATTCGCCACCATCCCCGAGATGCTGGAGATCCTGAAGCGTACCTATTGCTCGACGCTCGGCGTCGAGTTCATGCACATCTCCGACCCGGTCGAGAAGGCCTGGATCCAGGAGCGCATCGAGGGGCCGGACAAGGCAATCACCTTCACGCCGGAAGGCAAGAAGGCGATCCTGAACAAACTGATCGAGGCCGAGGGCTTCGAGAAGTTCCTCGACGTCAAGTTCACCGGCACCAAGCGCTTCGGTCTCGACGGCGCCGAGGGCCTGATCCCGGCGCTCGAGCAGATCATCAAGCGCGGCGGCACGCTCGGCGTGCACGAGATCGTCGTCGGCATGGCCCATCGCGGCCGCTTGAACGTGCTGACGCAGGTGATGGCCAAGCCGCACCGCGCGCTGTTCCATGAGTTCAAGGGCGGCTCCTACGCGCCCGACGACGTCGAGGGCTCGGGCGACGTGAAGTACCATCTGGGTGCTTCCTCGGACCGCGAGTTCGACGGCAACAAGGTCCACCTGTCGCTGACCGCCAACCCCTCGCACCTCGAGATCGTCGATCCCGTCGTGCTGGGCAAGGCGCGCGCCAAGCAGGACCTGCACAAGGATTACGTCCGCACCGGCACGCTGCCGCTGCTGCTCCATGGCGATGCGGCCTTTGCCGGCCAGGGCGTCGTGGCCGAGTGCTTCGGCCTGTCGGGCCTGAAGGGACACCGCACCGGCGGGTCGATCCACTTCATTGTCAACAACCAGATCGGCTTCACGACGAATCCGCGTTTCTCGCGTTCGTCGCCCTATCCCTCCGACGTCGCCAAGATGATCGAGGCGCCGATCTTCCACGTGAACGGTGATGATCCGGAAGCGGTCGTCTTCGCCGCCAAGATCGCGATCGAGTTCCGGCAGAAGTTCCACAAGCCCGTCGTCATCGACATGTTCTGCTATCGCCGCTTCGGTCATAACGAAGGCGACGAGCCGGGCTTCACCCAGCCGCTGATGTACAAGAACATCCGCAGCCATCCGGCGATCGTCGAGATCTATTCGTCGAAGCTGATCGCCGAGGGCCTGGTCACCTCCGAGGAAGTCGAGGCCGCCAAGGCTGCCTGGCGTTCGCGGCTCGAGGTCGAGTTCGAGGCGGGCCAGTCCTACAAGCCGAACAAGGCCGACTGGCTCGACGGCGCTTGGGCGGGCCTCAAGGCCGCCGCTGCCGACGACGAGCCGCGCCGCGGCAAGACCGGCGTCGAGATCGACACGCTGAAGGCGCTGGGCGCCAAGCTGACCGACGTTCCGGCGGACTTCCATGTCCACCGCACCGTCCAGCGCTTCCTCGACAACCGCAAGAAGGCGATCGAGACCGGCGTCGGCATCGACTGGGCCACCGCCGAGGCGCTCGCCTTCGCGACGCTCGCCAATGACGGTAATCCGATCCGCCTGTCCGGCCAGGACGTCGAGCGCGGCACCTTCTCGCAGCGCCATTCCGTGCTCTACGACCAGGAGACCGAGGAGCGTTTCATCCCGCTCAACAATCTCCGCGAGGGCCAGGCGCGCTACGAGGTCATCAACTCGATGCTCTCGGAAGAAGCGGTGCTGGGTTTCGAATACGGTTATTCGCTGTCGGAGCCGAATGCGCTGACGCTGTGGGAAGCCCAGTTCGGCGACTTCGCCAACGGCGCCCAGGTGGTGTTCGATCAGTTCATCTCGTCGGGTGAGCGCAAGTGGCTGCGTATGTCGGGCCTCGTCTGCCTGCTGCCGCATGGCTATGAGGGCCAGGGTCCGGAGCATTCCTCCGCCCGTCTCGAGCGCTTCCTGCAGATGTGCGCGGAAGACAACATGCAGGTCGCCAACGTCACGACGCCGGCGAACTATTACCATATTCTGCGCCGGCAGCTGAAGCGCGACATCCGCAAGCCGTTGATCCTGATGACGCCGAAGTCGCTGCTGCGCCACAAGCGCGCCGTGTCGACGCTCGACCAGCTGGGTCCGGACTCCTCTTTCCACCGCCTGCTGTGGGACGATGCGGAATTCCTCAAGGACGAGCCGATCCAGCTGGTTCCGGACGAGCGCATCCGTCGCGTGGTCCTGACCGCGGGCAAGGTCTATTACGACCTGTATGAGGAGCGCGAGAAGCGCGGCATCAACGACGTCTATCTTCTGCGCGTCGAGCAGCTCTATCCGTTCCCGCTCAAGGCTCTGGTCCAGGAACTCGCCCGCTTCAAGAACGCCGAGATCGTCTGGTGCCAGGAAGAGCCGAAGAACCAGGGCTCGTGGGCGCATGTCGAGCCTTATCTGGAATGGGTGCTCGGCCAGGTCGGCGGCAAGTCGAGTCGCGCTCGTTATGTCGGCCGTGCGGCTTCGGCGGCGACGGCGACGGGCCTGATGTCGAAGCACCTGGCCCAGCTGAACGCCTTCCTCGAAGACGCTCTCGCCTGACAAGACCCTGACAAGACGGCGGCGCCTCGCTGCGCCGCCGAAAACTTCGTATCATCCTGAACGTCCACCAAGTTCGAACGGTAAGAGACCCAAGCCATGGCAACCGAAATCCGCGTCCCGACCCTCGGCGAGTCCGTGACTGAGGCGACGATTGGGCGGTGGTTCAAGAAAGTCGGCGAGGCCGTTGCGGTCGACGAGCCGGTGGTCGAACTCGAGACCGACAAGGTCACCATCGAGGTTCCCTCGCCCGTCGCCGGCGTGATCGAGGCCGTGGCTGCCAAGGATGGCGACACGGTCGGCGTCGGCGCGCTGCTCGGCACGATTGCCGCCGCCGGTGCCGGCGCGGCCCCCGCGCCTGCCAAGACGGAAGCGCCGAAGGCCGCTCCGGCTGCCCCCGCCGCTTCCGCCCCGGCTGCGGCCCCGGCCAAGACCGTCGCTGCCGGCTCGAATGGCCCGGCCGTGGCCAAGCTTGCCGCCGAGAGCGGCGTCGATCCCTCGGCCGTGGCCGGCTCCGGCAAGGATGGCCGCGTCACCAAGGGCGACCTGCTCGGTGCCATCGCCGGCGGTGCCACCGCCCCGGCACCGGCTGCCCCGGTCGCCGTTCGCGCGCCGGTTCCGGCCGATGACGCCGCGCGCGAAGAGCGCGTCCGCATGACCAAGCTGCGCCAGACCATCGCGCGCCGCCTCAAGGATGCGCAGAACACCGCTGCCATGCTGACGACCTTCAACGAGGTCGACATGGGCGCGGTGATGGCGCTTCGCGGCCAGTACAAGGATCTGTTCGAGAAGAAGCATGGCGTGAAGCTCGGCTTCATGAGCTTCTTCACCAAGGCCGTGATCCAGGCGCTGAAGGAAATCCCGGCGGTCAACGCGGAGATCGACGGCACCGACCTGATCTACAAGAACTACTACAATATCGGCATCGCGGTGGGCACCGATAAGGGCCTCGTCGTTCCTGTGCTGCGTGACGCCGACCAGCTGTCGCTCGCCGGCATCGAGAAGACGATCGCCGGCCTCGGCAAGCGTGCTCGCGACGGCCAGCTCAAGATCGACGAGATGCAGGGCGGCACCTTCACGATCACCAATGGCGGCATCTACGGTTCGCTGATGTCGACGCCGATCCTGAACGCGCCGCAGTCGGGCATTCTCGGCATGCACAAGATCCAGGAGCGGCCGATGGTCGTCGGCGGCAAGATCGAGATCCGCCCGATGATGTATCTGGCGCTCTCCTACGATCACCGCATCGTCGACGGCAAGGAAGCCGTGACGTTCCTGGTGCGCGTCAAGGAGAACCTCGAGGATCCGCAGCGCATGGTCCTCGATCTCTGATCGAGCGGACGGAACCGATATGGCTTTCGTCCCCCAACCTCAGGCAGTCCCGGCGCGCTCCCGCGTTTCGGGCTGCCTTCTGGTGGCGGGGGCGAAGACCCATGAAGACCGCGCGCCCATTACGGGCGCGCCTTTCCATCAAGCCGGCCGGAGCAGCGGATAGGCGCCTCGCGCACCCCGTCCTGCGTCCGGCCATTTGTTTTTGCGCTGAAAGCGCCGCTGGCTAACGCCAAAATCGTCCGGGAGACCCCATGTCCTACGATCTCATCGTCATCGGTTCCGGTCCGGGTGGCTATGTCTGCGCCATCAAGGCAGCACAGCTCGGCCTGAAGGTCGCTGTCGTCGAGAAGCGCGCGACCTATGGCGGTACTTGCCTCAACATCGGCTGCATTCCGTCCAAGGCCCTGCTGCACGCTTCCGAGATGTTCGACGAGGTCGGCCATCTCGACGCGCTCGGCATCAAGGTCGCCAAGCCCAAGCTGGACCTGCCGGTCATGCTCGCGCACAAGAGCGCGACGGTGAAGTCGAACGTCGATGGCGTCGCCTACCTGTTCAAGAAGAACAAGATCGACGGCCATATCGGCACCGGCTCGATCGCCGCGCCCGGCAAGGTCGTCGTGACCAAGGAAGACGGCACCTCCGAGACGCTGGAGACCAAGGCGATCGTCATCGCCACGGGCTCCGACTCCGCGCCGCTTCCCGGCGTCGCGATCGACGAGCAGCGCGTGGTCACCTCGACCGGCGCGCTGGAGCTCACCAAGGTTCCGGGCAAGCTTCTGGTCGTCGGCGCCGGCGTCATCGGCCTCGAGCTTGGCTCGGTCTGGCGTCGCCTCGGCGCGGAAGTGACCGTCGTCGAATATCTCGACCGCGTGCTTCCCGGCATGGACGGCGAAGTGGCCAAGCAGTTCCAGCGCCTGTTGGAGAAGCAGGGCTTCGCCTTCAAGCTCGGCACCAAGGTTACTGCCGTCGACACCAGCGGCAAGACGCTGAAGGTCACCGTCGAGCCGGCCCAGGCCGGTGAGGCCGCCGCCGAGACGCTGGAAGCCGATGTCGTGCTGGTCGCGATCGGTCGCCGTCCGTTCACGGAAGGCCTGGGCCTCGAAGGCGTCGGCGTCGAGCTGGACGAGCGCAAGCGCGTCAAGGTCGATGGCCATTACCAGACCAATGTCCCCGGCATCTACGCGATCGGCGACGTCATCGCCGGCCCGATGCTGGCCCACAAGGCCGAGGACGAAGGCGTCGCCGTCGCCGAGATCCTGGCGGGCCAGGCGGGGCACGTGAACTACGGCGCGATCCCGAGCGTCGTCTACACGAGCCCGGAAGTCGCGACCGTCGGCGCCACCGAAGAAGAACTGAAGGCCGCTGGCATCGCCTACAAGGTCGGCAAGTTCCCGTTCTCGGCCAATGGCCGCGCTCGGGCAATGCTGGCCACGGACGGTTTCGTCAAGATCCTGGCGGATGCGACGACCGACCGCCTGCTCGGCGCACATATCGTCGGCAAGGGCGCCGGCGAGATGATCCATGAGGCCGTGGTGCTGATGGAATTCGCCGGCTCGGCCGAGGATCTCGGCCGCTCGACGCATGCCCATCCGACGATGTCGGAATCGATCAAGGAAGCGGCGCTCGCCGCCTGGTTCAAGCCGATCCACATGTAGGATTCTTTGGCTGTCGCCGGGCATTGTCCGGCGATTTGGCAGACGACAAAAAGCCGGCGCCCCTCTTCGGAAGGGCGCCGGCTTTTTCGTTTTTGGCAGCAAGCTGGCCCCTCACCCAGCCATCTCCCGCAAGCGGGCGAGGGCTCTTCGGCCGGCGCTCTTCAATGGCCCGGCGCTTCAACAAACACAGGCGAGCTCCCTCGCCCGCTTGCGGGAGAGGGAGGGGGAGGGTCTACCTGCGCCCCCAGCCGCCCTACGTTAGCGGCTTCTGCTTGGTCTCGACGTCGATTGCCGCCGTGGCGAGGGCGCCGAGCAACAGGATCGCGGCGAACAGGCCAAGCGCGATATTGAACGAATAGGTCACGACGGCGCCGACGACGGTTGGGGCAAGGAGCCCTCCCAGACGCGCCATGGCGCCCGCCAGGCCCATTCCGCTGGCGCGAAGCGAGGTGGGGTAGAGCTCCGGCGTAAAGGCGTAGAGCGCGCCCCAGGTGCCGAGCAGCGCGAAGCTCATCAGCATCATCGCGGCGCCGACCGCCGTCGGATCGGTGAGGATGGCATAGAGGAAGCAGCCCACGGCCGAGAGCAGCAGGAAAGCGATCAGGGTTGGCTTGCGGCCCCAGCGCTCGACGCCATAGGCGGCCAGCGCATAGCCGGGGATCTGCGCCAGCGCCAGCAGCACGAGGAAGCCGTAGCCGCGCAGGAAGCCGTAATGCTCGCCGGCCGAGACCAGCTTGCCCGGCAGCCAGACGAAGATGCCGTAATAGGAAATCGACACCAGAAGCCAGGCCGCGAGGATCAGGTAGGAGCGCCGGGCGTAGGTTCCCGAGAACAGCGCGGAGAGCGGCAGGCGCGGTTCCGGCTTGTCGACCAGATTGCCGCCCAGCACGGGCTTGCCGTTGGTCGTGGCGATCTGGTCGAGCACGGCCTTGGCTTCGGACGGCTTGCCGTTCCGCAGCAGGTAGAAGGGCGATTCCGGCACCCAGAAGCGCAATGCGAGGCCGATCAGCGCCGGCAGCGCGGTGATGACGAAGATGAAACGCCAGCCATCGACCATGCCCTGGGCCGCCGCATACCAGGCGGCGAGCGCCACGATCACCGTGCCGACGGCCCAGAAGCCCTCGAGGCCGACGAGCCAGCGTCCGCGCCGGTTGGCCGGCAGGAATTCGGCCATCATCGCATAATCGACCGGCAGCGTACCGCCGACGGCGAGGCCGGTGATGAAGCGGAACACCAGCAGCATGGTGAAATCGGAGGCGAAGGCCGAGGCGAGGCCGAACAAGGCGTCGAGCAGCACGGTGACGATCAGTAGGTTGCGGCGGCCGATGCGGTCGGCGAGACGGCCGAAAAGGGCCGCGCCGATCAGCATGCCGACGAAGAAGATCGTGCCGGTCTGCAGCGCCACGGGCAGGGTCAGGCCGAAAGACTTGGCGATCGAGGGCGCGGTGAAGCCGATCGACAGCACCTGCATGGCATCGGCCGTCCAGACGAGGCCGAAGATCAGGAACAGGCGGCGCTGGAACGCCCCGGTTCCGGCGGCGTTCAACGCCTCGTCGATTGTCACGGTTCGCATCGTCTTCTTCCCCTATCCCCGGCGCCGCGAATCGGCACCTCCCAGACGTGCGTCCATCCGACATGCCTTCGATGAGACCAAATCAACATTGGTTTCATGCTGAAAGAACTATGCTGCAATGCGGCGATATTTCCCTCCGCGGGCCTTGATCCGGTCGCCTCGACCCCTTAACCAGACCGGCCCTTCACGGAGTTCTCGATCATGGTAGCCTGCGGCCTCGACTTTGGCACGTCCAACACGACGCTCGGGGTTTCCACCGCCGACGGCCCGGCCCTGGTCGCGCTCGAAGGCGCGAGCGTCACCATACCCAGCGCGATCTTCTACACGCCGAATGGCGCGCCGCCGGCCGTTGGCCGCGCCGCCATCCGCGCCTATGTCGACGGCACCAATGGCCGGCTGATGCGCAGCCTGAAATCCGTGCTCGGCAGTTCGCTGATCCATGAATCGACCGCCATCGGCCGCGGCCGCGTCTCGTTTCGCGACGTGATCTCGCAATATGTCGGCATCGTGAAGAGCCGGGCCGAGGGAGTCTCCGGCGCGGCGATCGACGCGGTCGTGCATGGCCGGCCGGTGCATTTCGTCGACAGCGATTCCGATGGCGACCGCAAGGCCGAGGAGGCGCTGGAGGCGATCGCCAAGGAGGTCGGCTTCAAGCACATCTCTTTCCAGTACGAACCGATCGCCGCCGCGCTCGACTACGAGCGGCAGGTCAACCACGAGGAAGTGGCGCTGATCGCCGATATTGGCGGCGGCACCTCCGACTTCTCGATCGTCCGCCTTGGCCCGGAGCGCCGGCACAGAGCCGACCGGATCGACGACATCCTGGCCAATGACGGCATCCGCATCGGCGGCACGAATTTCGACCACTATCTCTCGATCGGTACGGCGATGCCGCTGCTCGGCTTCGGCACGGGCATGAAGCGCGCCGGCCTGCCGGTTCCCGGGGGCTATTACCACGACCTCGCCACCTGGTCCTCGATCAACCGCCTCTATGAGCGCGGCGTCATGCAGCAACTGCACGAGGTGCGCCGTGAGGCGCAGCATCCCGAATTGATCGAGCGGCTGATCCATGTCGTCGAGGAACATGGCGGCCACCGGCTCGCCATCGACGTCGAGGCGGCCAAGATCGCGCTTTCCGACGAGCCGCAGGTTCAGGTGCTGCTCGACTGGATCGAGCGCGGCCTGGCCATGACGGTCGATCGGGCCGTGCTGGTCGACAAGACGCGCGGCCTCGCCGACAAGATCGCGGCGCGGATCCAGGATTGCCTGCGCGATGCGGGCCTTGGCGCCGACGCGATCGACGCCGTGTTCCTGACCGGCGGCTCGACGCGGCTGGCCCATGTGCATGCAGCGATCCTCGGCACCGTGCCGCAGGCGCGCGTCGTCGACGGCGACACCTTCGGCTCGGTCGGCACCGGCCTCACCATCGAGGCCGCCACCCGCTACGGCGTCGTCGCCGCCTGATTTTTCGTGTCCGCGCCGTTTCAGAGAGACGGCGAGAAGGCTGAGGGGCAGAAGGCGGAGAGGGGGAGGCGAGCCTTCTATCTGGTCCCTATCGGCGCCAGCATGACCAGCTTGGTGTCGGGATGGCGCGCCAGCAGGAAAGTGATCTGCTCGTAGCGCAGGAAGCCGTCCTCCGGATGGGTAAAGGTGCGCAGGCCGCCTTCGCGGTCGACCACCGCATGGGCCTCCCAGGCTTCCGCGAAGAACGGGCTCTTGCGCGTCAGTTCCTCGACCAGGGCCCGCATTTCCGGGGCTTCCAGATGCCGGCTGTAATCGGCGCGGAATTCCGCCGCGATGCGCCGCGCCCGGCTGTCCCAGTCCTCGATCAGGCTGCGGGCCGCCGGCGAGGTGAAGAGGTAGCGCAGCAGGTTCATTTCACATGAAACACCGTCGGCGGGCGGTTTGCCGTCGAGCCAGCCGACAAAGAGATGCGCCGCCGCGGCGTTCCAGGCAATCGCCGTCCAGGACCGGTCGAGCACATAGGCCGGCGTCGGCAGCGCCAGCAGGGTGTCGGCGAGGCCGGGTGGCAGGGCATCGGCGCTGTTGTCTTCGCCCGCCTGCGGGTCGCGCCGGCCGCCCAGATCGAACAGATAGGCGCGCTCGGCCGGCGTCAGCCGCATCACCCGCGCAAGACGTCCCAGCGCCGTCGCCGAGACCGAGATCTGCCGGCCCTGTTCGATCCAGCTCAGCCATGTCGAGCTGACGCCGGAGAGCTGCGCCAGTTCCTCGCGGCGCAGCCCCGGCGTGCGTCGCCGCGTGCCGGGATCGAGGCCGAACATGGCCGGCTGCAGCCGCTCGCGCTGGGCGCGGATGAATTCGCCGAGCTCGCGACGGCGGACTGTGTCGGTTTCCGGGATCATGTCACCGCTTATACCAGGATAAAACAGGATCTGGTACGGGTTTACGGCGGCTGGCACATCCTGCGTCGACGGTCGATGATCACCACCGACAGGATCGACCGCGCGGAAAAGAAAACCATGACCCACTCGACGCAAGACGACGCCGCCCCGCGCCAGAGCCATGACGGCCTGGTCGTGCAGCAGTTCGGCTCCCAGGCCTCGGCCTATGTCTCCAGCATCGTCCACGCCCACGGCGCCGACCTCCAGCAGATGGTCGAGATCGCGGCCCGCGCGCCCGACGCCCGCGCCATCGACCTCGGCTGCGGCGGCGGCCATGTGACCTATGGCGTCGCGCCGGTCGTCGCCTCGGTGGTGGCCTATGACCTGTCGGCCGGCATGCTGGAGGCCGTTGCGGCCGAGGCGGCCAAGCGCGGCTTCGACAACCTGACCACCCGGCAGGGCGCGGCGGAAAAGCTGCCCTTTTCCGATGGCGAATTCGACCTCGTGCTGTCGCGCTATTCGGCGCATCACTGGCAAAACGTTCGCCAGGGGGTCCGCGAGGCGCGGCGCGTGCTGAAAGCGGGCGGCACGGCGGTGATTTCCGATGTCATCGCGCCGGAAGTGCCGGTCAGCGATACCTTCCTGCAGACCTTCGAGATGCTGCGCGATCCCTCGCATGTGCGCAATTATTCCGTGGCCGAATGGACGGAGATCGCGGCGCGGGCGGGCTTTGCCGTCGTCGGCGTGACGCGCCGCCGCCTGCCGCTCAATTTCGAGGCCTGGGTTGGGCGGATGCGGACGCCGGAGGTTCAGGTCGCGGCGATTCGCGCCCTGCAGGCGGCGATGTCGGAGCCGGTGCGTCAGCATTTCGCCATCGAGCCCGATGGCTCGTTCACG
This sequence comes from Kaistia defluvii, assembly GCF_026343955.1. Lineage (GTDB taxonomy): Bacteria > Pseudomonadota > Alphaproteobacteria > Rhizobiales > Kaistiaceae > Kaistia > Kaistia defluvii. The sequence continues at coordinate 516,739 of NZ_JAPKNI010000003.1, read as the reverse complement.
ATCGACCAGGCGGTGTTCGAACTCGTCGCGGTGTAGCCGCCAGAAGACCCGCACTCCATCCCTCTCCCGCAGGCGGGCGAGGGGGCGGTCGAGCTTGTTGAGACTCACAGTCGATGAAGATCGCCCGCCAGAAAGCCCTCTCCCGTCGCGGGAGAGGGTGGGGTGAGGGTCTTGCTTTGGTCTCGCAGCTCAGGCCGGTCTGTTGCTGCCGGCGCGCGGATGCGCCTTCTCGAACACGGCGAGGAGGCGCTCCGTGTCGATCGCGGTATAGACCTGCGTCGTCGACAGGCTGGCGTGGCCCAGCAATTCCTGGATCGCGCGGAGATCGCCGCCATTGGCGAGCAGATGCGTCGCGAAGGAGTGCCGCAGCGCATGCGGCGTGGCGCTATCGGCGAGGCCGAGCGCGCCGCGAAGCTTCGCCATGGCGAGCTGGATGATGCGCGCCTTGAGCGGCCCGCCCCGGACGCCGAGAAACAGCGGTCCCTCGGGCTTCGACTGCGTTGGCGCGAGGCGCAGATATTCCGCGACCGCTTCGGCTACGACCGGCAGCACCGGCACCAGCCGGACCTTGCCGCCCTTGCCCGTCACCCGCAGCGTCGCGCCGGGATCGAGCGGTGCGTCGGCGCGACGAATGCCGAGCGCTTCCGAGATACGCAGCCCCGAGCCGTAGCAGAGCGCCAGCACGGCGGCGTTGCGCGCCGCCACCCAGGGCTCCTCGTCGAGCTGTTCGTCCATTTCGACGACGCGCAGGGCCGAGGCGGCGGCGAGCGGCCGGGGCAGGGTCTTGGGCTGGCGCGGCGCGCGCATGGCCCGGAAGGCGGCGCCATTGGCATGGCCCTCGCGCTCCAGGAAGCCGATGAACGAGCGGATGCCGGCCAGGCCACGCGCCAGCGTTCGCGCTCCGGCCCCGGAGGAGCGCCGCGTTGCCATGAAGCCGCGCAGGTCGGCCGTGCGGATCGCGGCGAAATCGGCAAGCGTCGGCGGATTGCCGATATGGCTGGTGAGGAACGAGAGAAACTGGTCGAGATCGCGCGAATAGGCTTCGAGCGTTTTGGGCGAAAGCCGCCGTTCGCCGCGCAGATGCTCGCCCCACGCTTCGATCTGCTCGAGCGTGTCGCGGGCGGCTATGACGAGGGGTGGCGCGGACATGGCTCCATTACCGGCGAACAGGGTTTATATCGGGTTAAGTGGCGCGCGAGCCCCTCTCGCCAGCCCTCTCCGGCGAGCGGGCGAGCGGGCGAGGGGGCGCTGGCGCCGGGCGTCGAGCGCTGGCCAAAGAGCGATCTCCCGGGCGGGGAGAGGGTTGGGTGAGGGTCTTCCCTGCCACCATCAACCGGTCGCCGCCTACAGAATCAGGGGCTCGGAAAAGTGGGTCACGGTCGGAAATGGATCGTAGAAGTCGTGCAGCAGCGCCTTCCAGTGCTGGTAGCGATCGGAATTGCGGAAACCCGGATCGTGATCGGTCAGGTTTTCCCAGCGGACCAGCAGGAGGTAGGTCCCGGGAGCCTCGATCGACGGCCGCACCTCCAGGCCCAGGAAGCCGGGGCTTGCGGCAATCAGTGGCGCTGCCTTGCCCATCGCCTCCTCGAAGGCGCATGCATGGCCGGGCTTCACCGTCAGAAGGGCATGTTCGAGGATCATGGTGCTCGCCTGATTGAGGGAAGGCTATTATCTGGGGCATGAAGGCGGCAACGTCGACTGCTTCGTCGCTCCGGGGATTTCGGTTTGGAATTGGGCCGCATCGTGTCCGTCCTCCTGCCATTGGCGGTGGATGGACCCTACACCTACAAAGTGCCGGCCGGTATGGAGCTGTCGCCGGGCGATATCGTGCGCGTGCCGCTCGGCCCGCGCGAGATGATCGGCGCGGTCTGGGACGATCCGGTCGACCCCTCGGTCGGCCACAATCGGTTGCGCGCGATCCTGCATCACTATGATTCGCCACCGCTCGACGAGACGCTGCGCCGCTTCGTCGACTGGGTCGCGAATTACACGCTGAGTCAGCGCGGCATGGTGCTGCGGATGGTGCTGCGAGCGCCCGATGCGCTGGAGCCTGAGCGCGCGGTGCCGGCCTTGCGTCTTGCGGGCAGCCAGCCCGACAGGATGACGGCGGCGCGGCAGCGCGTCCTTGACGCGCTGGCCGGCGGCGAACCGATGCCGAAGACCGCGGTCGCCGGCTTTGCCGCGGTATCCTCCAGCGTCGTCCATGGCTTGGTGGAGCAGGGCGTGCTTGAGGCGGTGATGCTGCCGCCGCCGCCTCTCACCCTGCCGCCGGAACCCGATTTCGCGCGGCCGACCTTCGATCCCGGCCAGGACGATGCGGCAAGGCTGCTGCGCGCCAGCGTCGATGAGGGCGCTTTTTCAGTCACGCTGATCGATGGCGTCACCGGCTCGGGCAAGACGGAGGTCTATTTCGAGGCGCTTGCCGAGACGCTGCGCCTGGGCAAGCAGGCGCTGGTGCTGCTGCCGGAAATCGCGCTGACGGTCGATTTTCTGGACCGCTTCGCGCGGCGATTCGGCCATCGCCCGGCCGAGTGGCATTCCGAAATGCCGCCCCGGATGCGCGAGCGCGTCTGGCGCGGCGTGGCCACGGGCGCGGTGCAGGCCGTCGTCGGCGCGCGCTCGGCCCTGTTCCTGCCATTCCGGAAGCTCGGCCTCGTCGTGGTCGATGAAGAGCACGACACCGCCTACAAGCAGGAAGAGGGCGTGATCTACAACGCCCGCGACATGGCCGTGGTGCGCGGACATATCGGCGGCTTCCCGGTCGTGCTCGCCTCGGCCACGCCCTCGATCGAAAGCCGGGTCAATGCCGATCAGGGCCGCTATCGGCGCCTCGTACTCTCGGCCCGCTATGCGGCCGCGAAACTGCCGGAAATCAAGCCGGTCGACCTCCGCATCGACCCGCCGGAGCGGGGGCATTTCCTGGCGCCATCGCTGATCCAGGCGATCGAGGAGACCATCGCCAACAAGGGCCAGGCGCTGCTGTTCCTCAACCGGCGCGGCTATGCCCCGCTGACGCTCTGCCGCAGCTGCGGCCATCGCTTCCAGTGCCCGAACTGCTCGACCTGGCTGGTCGATCACCGCTTTCGCGGCCAACTCGTCTGCCACCATTGCGGCCACCACGAACGCCGGCCGGACCAGTGCCCGGTCTGCGACGCCGAGGATAGCCTTGTCGCCTGCGGGCCTGGCGTCGAGCGGGTGGCGGAGGAGGTGGCCACGCGCTTCCCCGATGCGCGGCGAATCGTGCTGTCGAGCGACCTGCTCGGCGGAGTGAAAAAGATGCGCGAGGAGTTCGACGCCATCCGCCGGGGCGCCGCCGATATCATCATCGGCACGCAGCTTGTCGCCAAGGGCCACAATTTTCCGCTGCTGGCGCTGGTCGGGGTCGTCGACGCCGATCTGGGGCTTGCCCATGGTGACCCCCGGGCGGCCGAGCGGACGTTCCAGCTGCTGGCGCAGGTGACCGGACGTGCCGGCCGCGCTGGCGGCGAAAGCCGGGCGCTGCTGCAGACCTATGCGCCGGAGCACCCCGTCATCGCGGCGATCGCATCGGGCGACCGCGAGGCGTTCTACGCCCGCGAGATCGAGGCCCGGCGAATCGCCGTGCTGCCGCCCTTCGGACGGCTGGCCGGGATCATCATCTCGGCGGCCGATCGCGCCACATCCTACGGCTATGCCATGGCGCTGCGCCGGGCGGCGCCGGAAAGCGGGCCGGTCATGGTGCTCGGACCTTCCGAGGCGCCGCTGGCGGTTCTGCGGGGGCGCCACCGCTTCCGCCTTCTCGTGCAGGCGCCTCGATCCGTCGATCTGCAGGCCTTCCTGCGCCAATGGCTCGCCGAGGCGCCCCCCGTGCGCGGCAGCCTCCGGGTCCAGGTCGATATCGATCCGCAGAGCTTCCTTTGACCGTCGCGGACGGCGCTCTCCGGCCTTTCTCGTCGATTCCGGCGACCGGCCTTGTTGCGAGTCGCCGGATGCTGTGCTAACGAACGCGCGGCTTCGGGGAATGCTGTTTTTGACGGCTTCCATCCGTCGAGAAAATCTTCAATACGTTCAAGGCGTTGCGTGCAGCATCCGGACCAACCCGGAAGTGGGGGCGCGTCACAGAGCGAGGATCAGGTGGCAGAAGACAAAACTCTCGTATCAGGGGTCGCCGGGCGTTACGCGACGGCACTGTTTGATCTGGCCCTCGAGAGCGGCGCGCTTGACGCCGTCGATGCCGATCTGTCCCGTTTCACGGCCCTGCTGAGCGAGAGCGACGATCTCGTCCGCCTCGTCCAGAGCCCGGTATTCGCCGCGGACGACCAGCTTCGTGCTGTCTCGGCCGTTCTGGCGAAGGCCGAAATCGGCGGCCTGGTCGGTAACTTCGTCAAGGTCGCGGCGAGCAATCGCCGCCTGTTCGCCGTTCCCGGCATGATCGCTGGCTTCCGCCAGCTTCTCGCCAAGCATCGCGGCGAGGTCACCGCCGAGGTGACCAGCGCCGAGCCACTTTCCGATCCGCAGACCGCGGCGCTGAAGGAAGCGCTCAAGGCGCAGATCGGCAAGGACGTCACGCTTTCTTCGAATGTCGATCCGGCATTGATCGGCGGCCTGGTCGTCAAGGTCGGTAGCCGCATGATCGATACGTCGCTTCGCACCAAACTCAATTCACTCAAGATCGCTATGAAAGAGGTCGGCTGATGGACATCCGCGCCGCTGAAATCTCCGCAATCCTCAAGGAGCAGATCAAGAATTTCGGCTCCGAGGCTCAGGTTTCCGAAGTCGGACAGGTTCTGTCGGTCGGTGACGGTATTGCCCGCGTCTACGGTCTGGACAATGTCCAGGCCGGCGAGATGGTCGAGTTCCCCGGTGGAACCCGTGGCATGGCCCTGAACCTCGAGACCGACAATGTCGGTATCGTGATCTTCGGCTCCGACCGTGACATCGCCGAAGGCGACACGGTCAAGCGTACCAACGCCATCGTGGACGTGCCGGTCGGCAAGGGTCTGCTCGGCCGCGTCGTCGACGCGCTCGGCAATCCGATCGACGGCAAGGGCCCGATCGAGTTCACCGAGCGTCGCCGCGTTGACGTCAAGGCGCCGGGCATTATCCCGCGCAAGTCGGTGCACGAGCCGATGCAGACCGGCCTCAAGGCGATCGACGCCATGATCCCGATCGGCCGCGGCCAGCGCGAGCTGATCATCGGCGATCGCCAGACCGGCAAGACCGCCGTGGCGCTCGACGCCATCCTGAACCAGAAGTCGATCAATGACGGCGGCGACGAGAGCAAGAAGCTCTATTGCGTCTATGTCGCCATCGGCCAGAAGCGTTCGACCGTCGCGCAGTTCGTGAAGGTGCTCGAGGAGCGCGGCGCGCTCGAATATTCGATTATCATCGCGGCAACCGCTTCGGACCCGGCTCCGATGCAGTACCTGGCCCCGATGGCCGGCTGCGCCATGGGCGAGTTCTTCCGCGACAACGGCATGCACGCCCTGATCGTTTATGACGATCTGTCGAAGCAGGCCGTGGCCTACCGCCAGATGTCGCTGCTGCTGCGCCGTCCGCCGGGCCGCGAAGCTTATCCGGGCGACGTCTTCTACCTGCATTCCCGCCTGCTCGAGCGCGCGGCCAAGCTGAACGACGACAATGGCAATGGCTCGCTGACGGCCCTGCCGATCATCGAGACGCAGGCCAACGACGTGTCGGCCTACATCCCGACCAACGTGATCTCGATCACCGACGGCCAGATCTTCCTCGAGACCGACCTGTTCTACCAGGGCATCCGCCCGGCCGTGAACGTCGGCCTTTCGGTGTCGCGCGTCGGCTCCGCCGCCCAGATCAAGGCGATGAAGCAGGTTGCCGGCCCGATCAAGGGCGAGCTGTCGCAGTATCGTGAAATGGCTGCCTTCGCGCAGTTCGGCTCCGATCTCGACGCGACGACGCAGAAGCTGCTCAATCGCGGCGCCCGCCTGACCGAGCTCCTGAAGCAGCAGCAGTTCTCGCCGCTGAAGGTCGAGGAGCAGGTTGCGGTGATCTATGCCGGCGTGAACGGCTATCTCGACCGCATCGAAGTCAACCAGGTCGGCGCATTCGAGGCAGGCCTGCTGGCCTCGCTTCGCACCGAGCACAAGGCGCTTCTCGATGGCATCCGCGACAAGCGCGAGCTGAATGACGACTTCCGTGCGCAGCTCAAGGCCGCGCTGGACAGCTTCGCCAAGTCTTTCGCCTGAATCCAGGTCTGAACCGGGTCGCCCCGCGCGACCCGGATCTCAGTCCGACCGACAGGGACGCTCATGCCGAGCCTCAAGGAACTAAAGAATCGCATCGCCTCGGTGAAGGCGACGCAGAAGATCACCAAGGCGATGCAGATGGTCGCCGCGGCGAAGCTGCGTCGTGCCCAGGCTGCCGCGGAAGCTGCGCGTCCGTATGCGGAGCGCATGAACGCCGTGCTCGCCAACGTGGCGGCTGGCGTCAACACCGACGACGGTCCGAAGCTCCTGGCCGGCACCGGTTCCGATCAGACGCATCTTCTCGTCGTCTGCACGGCCGAGCGTGGCCTGTGCGGCGCGTTCAACTCGTCGATCGCCCGTCTCGCCCGCGATCACGCCCTGCGCCTGCAGCGCGATGGCAAGACGGTGAAGATCCTCTGCGTTGGCAAGAAGGGCTATGACATCCTTCGCCGCCAGTTCCAGACGGAAATCATCGAGCTGATCGAGCTTCGCACGGTCAAGCAGATCGGCTTCGCCAATGCCGACGCGATCGGCCGCAAGCTGCTGCAGCTCTATGAAGACGGCCAGTTCGACGTCGCGACGCTGTTCTACGCCAAGTTCCGCTCGGTGATTCAGCAGATCCCGACGGCACAGCAGGTGATTCCGGCGCAGCTCCCGGCCGGCGATGCCGGCGCGGTCGCGTCGAACTACGAATATGAGCCGAACGAAGCAGCGATCCTCGAAGATCTGCTGCCGCGCAACATTTCGGTCCAGATTCTGGGTGCTCTCCTCGAAAACGTGGCGTCCGAGATGGGCGCCAAGATGTCGGCGATGGATAGCGCCACGCGCAACGCAGGCGAGATGATCAAGAAGTACACGCTCCGCTACAACCGGACGCGCCAGGCGATGATCACCAAGGAACTGATCGAGATCATTTCGGGCGCCGAGGCGCTCTGACCGGATTTTTGGAAGGTTGAACACCATGGCGAACACCAATCAGCAGGCCGGCTCCGGCCGCGTCACCCAGGTCATCGGCGCCGTCGTCGACGTGCAGTTCGATGGCCATCTGCCCGCGATTCTGAACGCGCTCGAAACCGACAACAACGGCAACCGCCTCGTATTGGAGGTCGCCCAGCATCTCGGCGAATCCACCGTGCGCTGCATCGCCATGGACGTGTCGGAAGGCCTCGTCCGCGGCCAGCGGGTCAAGGACCTCGGCGGTCCGATCATGGTTCCCGTCGGCGTCGGTACGCTCGGCCGCATCATGAACGTCATCGGCGAGCCGATCGACGAAGCCGGTCCGGTCGAGGCCGAAGGCCTGCGTCCGATCCATGCGCCCGCCCCGTCCTATTCGGAGCAGGCCACCTCGGCCGAGATCCTGGTCACCGGCATCAAGGTCGTCGACCTGCTGGCACCGTATTCCAAGGGCGGCAAGGTCGGCCTGTTCGGCGGCGCCGGCGTCGGCAAGACGGTTCTGATCCAGGAACTGATCAACAACGTCGCGAAGGTGCACGGCGGTTACTCCGTGTTCGCCGGCGTGGGCGAGCGTACCCGCGAGGGCAACGACCTCTATCACGAGTTCATCGACGCCAAGGTGAACGCCGATCCGCATAATCCGGATCCGGCCGTCAAGTCCAAGTGCGCGCTCGTGTTCGGCCAGATGAACGAGCCCCCGGGCGCCCGCGCCCGCGTCGCGCTGACCGGCCTGACGGTCGCCGAGAACTTCCGCGACCAGGGCCAGGACGTGCTGTTCTTCGTCGACAACATCTTCCGCTTCACCCAGGCGGGTTCGGAAGTGTCGGCTCTGCTCGGCCGTATCCCGTCGGCCGTGGGCTACCAGCCCACGCTGGCGACCGACATGGGCCAGCTGCAGGAGCGCATCACCACGACGCATAAGGGCTCGATCACGTCCGTGCAGGCCATCTACGTGCCGGCCGACGACTTGACCGACCCGGCGCCGGCCACTTCCTTCGCCCACCTTGACGCCACGACCGTTCTGTCGCGCGCCATCTCGGAAAAGGGCATTTACCCGGCCGTGGATCCGCTCGACTCGACCTCGCGCATGCTGACCCCGGCGATCGTCGGCGAAGAGCATTACGCGGTGGCCCGTCAGGTGCAGCAGATCCTGCAGCGCTACAAGTCGCTCCAGGACATCATCGCGATCCTGGGCATGGACGAGCTTTCCGAAGAGGACAAGCTCACCGTCGCCCGCGCCCGCAAGATCGAGCGTTTCCTGTCGCAGCCCTTCGACGTCGCCGAGGCCTTCACCGGCTCCCCGGGCGTCCAGGTCAAGATCGAAGACACGATCAAGGGCTTCAAGGGCCTCTGCGAGGGTGCCTACGATCATCTCCCCGAGGCTGCCTTCTACATGGTCGGCACGATCGAGGAAGCGATTGCCAAGGCGAAGAAGCTCGCGGCAGCAGCCTGATCGTCTGACGAGAGAAAGAGCCTAACATGGCAGAACCGTTCCCGTTCGAACTCGTCTCCCCCGAGCGGCTCCTGCTTTCGGAGTCGGTCGTGTCGGTCGTGGTCCCGGGCACTGATGGCGAGTTCACGGTCCTCAAGGATCATGCTCCCTTCATGGCGACCATCAAGCCGGGCTGCGTTGTCGTCACCCAGGTTGGCGGCGGTGTTCAGAAGTTCTTCGTGCGCGGCGGCTTCGCCGACGTGAACGGGGCCGGCCTGACCATCCTTGCCGAGCAGGCGATTCCGCTGGAAAGCCTCGATCCCGAAGCGTTCGCGCTCGAGATCCGCAATGCCGAGGAAGACGTCGCGGATGCCCGCGACGACGCCCAACGCACGGTGGCGCAGACCAAGCTGCAGCAGCTTCAGGATATTCGCGAAGCCCTCGGACACTGATCTTTCGCGGCTCCGGCCGCGAAATCGAGATATAGAAAAGCCCGCCATGGACCTTCCGGTCGATGGCGGGCTTTTTGCTGTTCGGGCTGCCCGAGCGAGGCGACGGCCCGGAGGCCGCCGCCGGGATCGATGGTCTCTATCGGCCGGCGTTGGCGATCGCCGCGATCAGACCGCTGGCAATGCCGATCATCAGGTACTGACCGTCATTCTCCACCCACTGGTAGCCGCGCGGCGGGGCGTTCAGATGATGGCGCTTGTAGTCGACCCGGTTGCCACGAGCGTGGGACGGCACGCGCTGGCCCTTCGACCACCGCTTGCGGTAGTCATGCTTCTTCATCTGCGGCTGGCGATGCTGCTGCTCGTAGCGGCCATGGCCGCGACCCTGGTCGTGGTCGCCGCGGTATTGCTGCGCAAAGGCGGCGGGCGTGGCGAACATCGACAGGGCGATGGTGGCGAGAAGAATCTTCTTCATCGGCGGGTCATCCTCGTTGTTGGTGACCCGGTTGTAGCGGTCCCCGCCTGAACCCAGGATGAATGGCTGCCTTATCATATGTTAAGCATAGATACCGGCAGCGGGGCGTCGAGTCTCAGGGTACCAGGTGCCGGAATGCGGAGACGACCTGCTCGTAGACGCGGCGCTTGAACGGGACGATCAGCGACGGCAGGTGCTCGAGCGGCTCCCAGCGCCAGGAGATGAACTCCGCTTCGGCGCTGCCGTCGCCGGGCTCCAGCACGTTGATCTCGCTCTCGTCGCCCTCGAAGCGGAAGGCAAACCACTTCTGGCGCTGGCCGCGATACTTGCCCTTGAGCGCGATGCCGACCAGATCCGGCGGCAGGTCGTAGTCGAACCAGCCTTCGGCCTCGGCGAGCAGGGAAACCGTCCGGATGCTCGTTTCCTCGAACAGTTCGCGGCGCGCGGCGGGGAGGGGATCCTCGCCCTTGTCGATGCCGCCCTGCGGCAGCTGCCAGACGGGATCGCCGGGCGTCAGCTCGGCATTGGGCGAGCGTTCGCCGATGAACACCAGACCATCCTTGTTGAAGACGACGGTGCCGACGCAGGGACGGTAGGGCAGCGAGGTGGGATCGACGGGTTTCTTGCCGGACATGATGGACCATTCGGGATTTGCCCGCTCGAAGCGGCGGGGCGGGGATTGCGTTGGCGCGACGATAGTATGGCTCGAAGGGGTCGCGCGTGACAGGGCCGCCTGTGCACAGGCCCGCTCAACCGCTTCTTCCAGGCGTGCGAAGGCGGGGAGCGGGCGCCTGGGCCGCTGCCGCGTTTCGCCGGGGGGGGGTATGGGTCCCTGCACGGTGCCGGCCGTCCCGGGCGTCTGCAGGGCGCTGGAGCGGCCTTGGCGTCGGTCTCGAGGCCGTGGCGCCGCTCAAAGAAAAACGGCGCCCCGAGGGGCGCCGTTCTGGATCAGTTCGGCACAGCGGCCGCAGCGTTCGGCGGGAAGGCCGCATTCGCCTGCTTGCCGTCGAGCAGGCCGATCGCCTGCTGCAGCTGCTTGTCGTCCTTCGCCTCCGGCGGGACATAGGCCTGCGAGCCCGTGCCCTCGTCGCCGCCGCCCTCATTGGTGAGGTGGCCCTTGAGCGAAGCCTCGCCCTTGGTGTCGGTGATCTTGTCCTTGAGCTCCGGCGGCAGGTCCTGCACGACCTGGATGTCCGGATCGATGCCCTTGGCCTGGATCGATTTGCCCGACGGCGTGTAGTAGCGCGCCGTGGTCAGGCGGATCGCGCCGTTCGAGCCGAGCGGGATGATGGTCTGCACCGAGCCCTTGCCGAAGGACCGCGTGCCGAGGATGGTGGCGCGCTTCTGGTCCTGCAGGGCGCCAGCGACGATTTCCGAAGCCGAGGCCGAACCGCCATTGATCAGCACGATCACCGGCTTGCCGTCCGTCAGGTCGCCCGGATGGGCGTCGTAGCGCATGTTCTGGTCGGCGTGGCGGCCGCGCGTCGAGACGATCTCGCCCTTTTCGAGGAAGGCGTCGCTGACATATTCGGCCTGGTCGAGCAGACCGCCCGGATTGTTGCGCAGATCGAGGATGTAGCCCTTGATCTTGTCCTTGCCGATGTCCGCCTTGAGCTTGTCGATCGCAGCCTTGAGGCCGTCGAAGGTCTGCTCGTTGAAGGAGGAGATGCGCAGGTAGCCGATGTCGCCTTCAGCGCGGGACTTGACCGACTGGACGCGGATCACGTCGCGGACGATCTTCACGTCGAAGGGCTTCTCGGTGCCCTTGCGCTGGATGGTCACGGTGATCGGCGTGTTGACCGCGCCGCGCATCTTGTCGACGGCCTGGTTCAGATTCATGTTCTGGATGGCTTCGCCGTCCAGCGCCACGATCAGGTCGCCGGCCAGGATGCCGGCCTTGGCGGCGGGCGTGTCGTCGATCGGCGACACGACCTTGACCACGCCGTCCTCCATGGTCACTTCGATGCCAAGCCCGCCGAACTCGCCGCGGGTCTGGACCTGCATGTCCTTGAAGTCTTTGGGGTTCATGTAGCTCGAATGGGGATCGAGCGAGGTCAGCATGCCGTTGACCGCCGCCTCGATGAGCGAGCTGTCATCCGGCTGCTCGACATAGTCCGAGCGGATCCGCTCGAACACGTCGCCGAACAGATTGAGCTGCCGGTAGGTATCCGAGACGGCGGCATGCGCGACGCCCGGAATCAGGCTCGGAACCTGGGTGAGCGTCACAGCGGCCGTTGCGCCGATGATGGTGCCGGCCAGGAGGAGCGAAGCGTTGCGTATCATCCGCCAACCTTTTCGTCGTTGGATCGGGCCCACCATGGGGCCGGGTCGATCGAGTTACCGTCTTTTCGAAATTCGACATAGAGCACGGGCTGCGTCGCGCCAATGCCCACGGTGCTGCCGCTTGCCAGCAACCGCGATCCCATCAGCGCCACAGGTTCCCCTGCGAGAACGAACTGTCCCAATTCGACGTCGATCCGTTCCATACCTGCCAGCAGGATATGATATCCGCCGCCAGCGTTGATGATCAAGAGTTGTCCGTAGGATCTGAACGGTCCTGCATAGACCACCCAGCCGTCCGACGGGGAGGAAACCCGCGCCGAGGCCCGGGTGGCGAGCGACAGGCCCTGGCTGGTTCCGCCCAGCCCGTCGGGGTCGCCGAATGTCTTCAACTGCACGCCGTTGACCGGCTTGGGCAGCAGGCCCTTGGTCGAGGCGAAGGCGACGGCCGGCGCGATGCGGTCGGCGGCGCCCAGGTTTTCTGGCTGGCGCGAGGCACGCCCATCTTCCATGGCGGCCTGATTGGCCGCTTCCGACTGCTTCGCGGCTTCCGCCGCGGCCGCAGCCGCCGAAATCTGGCCTTCGAGATCGGCGATCAGGCCCTTGAGGCTGGTTGCGCTCTTGGCGAGCTGCTCCGACTTCGCCTGCTCCTCGGCAAGCTGCTGCTCGGAGCGGGCGCGCGCCTTGCGCTTGTCGTCGACGAGATATTCGATACGGGTGCGCTCTTCGGCGAGCGCGCTGGCGTCGGCGCGCATTCGGTCACGTTCGCGTGACTGCTCGGATTTGAGCGCCACGAGGTGCTGCAGGTCGGTCGCCAGGGCCTCCGCCTCCACGCGCAATTCCGGCACGACGGAGCCGAGCAGCATGGCGCTGCGCACCGAGGCGAGCGCATCCTCGGGGCGGACCACGATCGCCGGCGGCGGCTTGCGGCCCATGCGCTGCAGTGCGCCCAGCACGTTGGCGAGCACGCCGCGGCGGGCGCTGAGCGACGCATGGACGGTCTTCTCTTCGTCGAGCAGGCCGCCCATGCGCTGTTCGGCCTCGTCGATCTGGCGCTCAAGTCCGCGGGCCCGTTCGCCGGTTTCGATCAGGGACTTGTTCAGCGTCATGCGGTCCTGGTCGAGCTGGTCCATTTCGGAACGCAGCGCCGCCTGGCGCTCGGCGGTGACCTCGATGTCGCGGGTGATGGCGTCAAGCTCGGCGCGGCGCGCGGCGCGCTGCTGCTCGGTTTCGCTGATGTCGCCCTGCGGCGCCGGCTGGGCCTCGGCCGTAGGCTGGGGCGAATCGACGGCATGCGAGGGCAGGGCGGTGCCGGCGGCCAGCGCCGCGACAAGGGCAGCCCGACTGATGACGGGACCCATCTGTCGAGGCAGCGAAGAGACCCGAATGCGAACCAAGTGCAGGCGCCCGACGGCTAAAGCTGAGTTAACAGCGACGAGATTTGGCAGCGAAGTGTTAACACCTCGTCAACCCTCCAACTCCCCGAGCGTAACGGCGGATTGCGGCCGAAGCGCGACGGGCCCCAGGCCACATCGGGCCGCCTATTCCCGGTGATAGGGGTGGCCGGAAAGGATCGTCATCGAACGGTAGACCTGCTCGGCCAACAGCAGGCGGACGATCTGGTGCGGCCAGGTCATGGCGCCGAAGGCGAGCTTGAGGTCCGCGCGCTTGCGGATGGCGTCGCCATGGCCGTCCGGACCGCCAATGGCGAAGACGAGGTCGCGGATGCCCTGGTCGCGCCAGTCGCCGACGCGCTTGGCGAAGGCCGGGCTTGACGGCGTCTCGCCGCGCTCGTCGAGCGCGACCAGAATGGCGCCGTCGGGGAGGGCGGAAAGCAGCGTCGCCGCTTCCTGGGCCATGCGCTCGTCGGGCCGCTGGGCGCGGCTCTCGACGAATTCGCGGACGGAAAGGGTCAGGCCGAGACTGCGCCCGGCCTGCGAGGCCCTGTCGATATAGCGCTCGATGAGCGCGCGGTCGGGGCCGGCTTTCAGCCGACCCACGGCGGCGATCAGGATGCGCATCGAACGGCCTTAGCTGCCGGGTTGTTCCCGGGCAGGGGTCGGCGCCGAAAGCGACTCGTCCGCCGACCACATCTTTTCGAGATTGTAGAAGGAACGGACTTCGGGCCGGAAGATGTGGACGATGACATCGCCCGCATCCAGCAGAACCCAATCGCAATGGGGCACGCCTTCGACGCGCGCGACGCGTCCGCCGGCCAGGGTCAGGTCGCGGCTGATATGCTCCGCGATCGAACTGACATGGCGCTGAGACCGGCCCGTGGCAACGACCATGAAGTCGGCCAAGGCGGATTTGCCGGCGATGTCGATGGAAACAATATCCTCAGCCTTCGAATCTTCGAGGGTGGTGAGGATCGCTTTGAGAGCTTCGTCCGCCGCAATCTGCCGGCTAACGGCCACTCGGTGAGGCGCGCGTTGGATGGCGTCCTCAGGCTGCATTGCCGTCGTCAGTGGTCAGTCCTTTCGCCATTGGCGCGCTGGGCCTTCACTCTGGCCAGGAGCGATACGCTCCGCGCGATGGAAATCGTGCAAAAAAGCACATAGGCACGACGCTGTGGCGCTTTCAAGACGCGGCGGCGCTCTTAATGCGTTTGGCGCGCAGTTCCGTCGAAGAAAGCGCGATTCGGGGCCCGTGCAGGTAGATCCAGGCCGGCGTCGGTCGCGTCGGCAGCCGGGCCGCGTCGATTTCGCGGAGCCGGCGCCGGCGGAGCGCGAAGGCGGCGGGGGCGGCGGTGGCGGTGAAGGTGCTGCCGGGGCGGTCATAGACGGCGATCGGCATCAGCCGGGCGATCCGGCGCCAGTCGCGCCAGCGATGGAACTGGCGCAGATTGTCGCCGCCCATCAGCCAGACCAGTTCGACGCCCGGCAGCCGCCGCGACAGGATCGCCAGCGTGTCGGCGGTGAAGCGGGTCTTCAGCGTCGCCTCGATGGCGGTGACGTGGATCCGGGGATGGCGCGCCATGGCGCGCGCCGCCGCGACACGGCGGCCGAGCTGTTCCGGGGCATGGTCCTTGAGCGGATTGCCCGGCGTCACCAGCCACCAGACGGCGTCGAGCTTCAGCCGACGCAGCGCCATCACGCTGACGGTCAGGTGACCCTGGTGCGGCGGATCGAACGAGCCGCCGAACAGACCGATGCGCTGGCCGGGTGCCGCGAAAGGCAGCTTCAGGGCCGAACGCAGCGCCGGGTCCACCATCACGGTCTGGATCTCGGCCTCGCCGAGGCTCACGGCCGCGTCTGCCCGGTGCCGTTGACGCGGTACTTGAACGAGGTCAGCTGCTCGAGCCCGACAGGCCCGCGCGCATGCATCCGGCCGGTGGCGATGCCGATCTCGCCGCCAAAGCCAAACTCGCCGCCATCGGCGAACTGGGTCGAGGCATTGTGCACGACAATGGCGGAATCGACCTCGGCCAGGAAACGGGCCGCGACCGCCTCGTCCTCGGTGATGATGCCGTCGGTGTGGTGCGAGCTGTAGGTCTCGACATGGTCGATCGCCTCGTCGACGCCATCGACGACTTTCACCGAGATAATCGCGTCGAGATATTCGGTCGACCAGTCCTGCTCGGTTGCAGGCGTCGCGGCCGGGAAGCGCGCGCAGACTTCGGCATCGCCCCGGATGGCGCAGCCGGCCGCGACGAGGGCGTCGAGGATCGGCACCAGATGGGTGTCGAGGATGGCGCGGTCGATCAGCATCGTCTCGGTCGCGCCGCAGACGCCGGTACGGCGCATCTTGCCGTTGACCAGCAGCGTCTTCGCCATGCCGAGATCGGCCTTGGCGTGGACATAGACATGCACGATCGCCTCGAGATGGGCGAAGACGGGCACGCGCGCTTCTTCCTGCACGCGCGCGACCAGGCTCTTGCCACCGCGCGGCACGATCACGTCGATCGCGCCGTCGAGGCCGGACAGCATGGCGCCGACGGCGGCGCGGTCGCGGGTCGGCACGATCTGGATCGCGTCGGCCGGGAGGCCGGCCGCGACCAGGCCCTCGACCAGCGCCGCATGGATGGCGGCGGAGGAATGGAACGAGTCCGAGCCGCCGCGCAGGATCACGACATTGCCGGCCTTGAGGCAGAGCGCGCCGGCATCGGCGGTCACATTGGGACGGCTCTCATAGATGACGCCGATGACGCCGAGCGGCGTGCGGACGCGCTCGAGATGCAGGCCGTTCGGCCGGTCCCAGGCGGAAATCACCGTGCCGACCGGATCGGGCAGGGTCGCGATCTCGTCGATCGCCGCGGCGATGCCCTCGACGCGGGCAGGGGTCAGCGTCAGCCTGTCGAGGAAGGACGCCGCGGCGCCTTCCGTCTTCATGCCGGCGACATCGCGGCCATTGGCTTCGAGGATCGTTTCCGCACGAGCGCGGATGGCGGCGGCCATCGCCTTTAGCGCCGCGTTCTTGGCGTCGGTCGAGGCCAGCGCCATGCGCCGGGCGGCGGCGCGGGCGCGGCGGCCAATATCGAGCATCACGGCTTCAACCGTCTCGGCCTGGTTGCCATTCGTCGTTTCGCGGAGGAGGGAGCTTGTCATGATGATCTTCCTATTCGCCGCGAAGCGCCATGTCGTCGCGATGGACCATGGCGGCCCGGCCGGCAAAGCCGAGAATCGTTTCGATTTCCTTGGTGTTGCGGCCGGCGATGCGCTCGGCGTCGGCCGCGTCATAGGCGACCAGGCCGCGCGCGATCTCCTCGCCATTCGGCCCCTGCACGATGATCGCGTCGCCGCGCTGGAACCGGCCCTCGATGCGCCGGACGCCCGCCGGCAGCAGGCTCTTGCCCGAGCGCAGCGCCTTGACCGCGCCCTCGTCGATCACCAGCACGCCACGGGTCTCCAGATGGCCCGAGATCCACTTCTTTCGCGCGGTGACGGGGTTCAGTTCCGGCAGGAACCAGGTCGCCTTGGCGCCGTCCGAAACCCGCTTCAGCGGGTTCTGCGGCTTGCCGAGCGCGATCAGCATGGCGGCGCCCGCGACGGTGGCGATCTTGGCCGCCTCGACCTTGGTCTTCATGCCGCCGCGCGAGAATTCCGAGCCTGCGCCGCCGGCCATCGCCTCGATCTCGGCGGTGATGCGCTCGACCACGGGAATGAAGGTGGCGCCGGGGTCGGAATGCGGCGGGGCGGTATAGAGCCCGTCAATATCGGAGAGCAGCACCAGCAGGTCCGCGCCCATCATCGAGGCGACGCGGGCGGCGAGGCGGTCATTGTCGCCATAGCGGATCTCGCTGGTGGCCACCGTGTCGTTCTCGTTGATCACGGGAATGGCGCCGAGTTTCAGCAGCGTGCCGATGGTCGAGCGGGCGTTCAGATAGCGCCGCCGTTCCTCGGTATCGCCCAGCGTCAGCAGGATCTGGCCGGCGGTGCGGCCATGGCGGCCGAGCATTTCGGAATAGGCGCGCGCCAGCGCGATCTGCCCGACGGCGGCGGCGGCCTGGCTTTCCTCCAGCTTCAGCGCGCCCTTGGGCAGGCCGAGAACGCCGCGCCCGAGCGCGATGGCGCCGGACGAGACGAGCAGGATCTCGCGGCCGCCGGCGGCGAGCTGCGCCACGTCGTCGACGAGGCCGGCCAGCCAGTCCTCGCGCAAACGGCCTGTGGCGCGATCGACCAGCAGCGCCGAACCGATCTTGATGACGATGCGGCGGAAATTCTCCGGCTTGAGCTTCACCGCGATGTCGGCGGTCTGTTCCACGATCAGGCTCATGGTGTCTGTGCTCTTCGATCCGATGGGGCGGCGCCCCGTTGCAAGGCTCAGGAGGGAGGCCGGCGGGCAGAGGTCCGCCGGCATAGTCTCATGAGCTTCACGGTCGCCAGGGTTCGCCCTTGGCGCTCGGATGCATGTTCGGGTCTTCCAGCTTGCCTTCGTCGATGATGCGGCCGATCGCCCGAAGGGCCGCCTCGACGCCGACGCGGGTGGCGGCGGAGAGAACCAGCGGCGTATGTCCGCAGGCCTTGGCCAGCTGCTTCTTGCGCTTTTCGAGCTCTTCCTCGGGAATGGCGTCGGCCTTCGACAGCGCGACCACTTCGCGCTTGTCGGCCAGCACGTCGCCATAGGCGTCGAGTTCGCCGCGCACGACGCGATAGGCCTCGGCCGGATCCTCCTGCGAGCCGTCGACGAGATGCAGTAGCACGCGGCAGCGCTCGACATGGCCAAGGAAACGGACGCCGAGGCCGACACCCTCATGCGCGCCCTCGATCAGGCCGGGAATGTCGGCCATGACGAATTCGCGGCCGTCGCTGCGCACGACGCCGAGATTGGGATGCAGCGTGGTGAAGGGATAATCGGCGATCTTCGGCTTGGCGGCGGTGACGGCGGCCAGGAAGGTCGACTTGCCGGCATTGGGCAGGCCGACAAGGCCGGCATCGGCGATCAGCTTCAGCCGCAGCCAGATCCAGCGCTCCAGGCCCTCGAGGCCGGGATTGGCGCGGCGGGGCGCCTGGTTGGTCGAGGTCTTGAAATGGGCATTGCCGAAGCCGCCATTGCCGCCCCGGGCCAACTGCACGCGCTGGCCGACATGGGTCATGTCGGCGATCAGCGTTTCACCATCCTCGTCATAGATCTGCGTGCCGACGGGCAGCTTCAGGGTGACGTCGTCGCCCTTGCCGCCGGCAAGGTTGCGGCCCATGCCGTGCACGCCGACCTTGGCCTTGAAATGCTGCTGGTAGCGATAGTCGATCAGCGTGTTGAGACCATCGACGCACTCGGCCCAGACGTCGCCGCCCCGGCCGCCGTCGCCGCCATCCGGGCCGCCGAACTCGATGAACTTTTCCCGACGAAACGACACGCAGCCTGCGCCGCCGTCGCCGGAGCGGATGTAGACCTTGGCTTCGTCGAGAAATTTCATTTTTTCAACTCGTAGTGACGCGCGCGCGTCAGGGCTGTGTCGATATGCGCAAGATCGCGGCCAAGCGCAAGGTTATGCTGGATCGAGCGACCGACGATCTCGAAACCGAGCCGCTTCTGGATGGCGAGCGAGCGCTCATTGCCCTCGAACACGCCGGACTGGATCGTCGTGACGTCGGGATCGGCGAAGGTGTCGTCGACCAGGGCCGCAACGGCCTCGCTCATATAGCGCTTGCCCCAATGGGCCTGCGCCAGCCAGTAGCCGAGCACAGGCTCCGGGCCGGCGTCGCGCAGCGAGATCAGTCCGATCATGCCGTCGCGATCGATGGCGTAGACCAGTTCGGCGCTGACCGGACGCTGCGCCCGTTCCCAGGCGAGGAAGCGCTCGGCTTCCTCCTGGGTATAGGGATAGGGAACGCGCGCCAGCCACCGGGTCACCTCGAAATCGTCGAGGCCGGCGACGATGGCCGCGACATCGCCGGGCCGCAGCGGGCGCAGCAGCAGGTTGGCGGTCCGGATCGTCTTCTCAGGCAGCATCGCTCGTATCGTCATCATCGCTCGCCCTCCTCCTGCAAGGGGCGGGGCCACAGGAAGGTCGCGGCGCCGTCGCCACGGGTCGGTCGACCCCAGGCCTTCAGGCTCTGCCACACGCGGCGTTCGAGCACGAAATGCTCGACCGGAACCGAACCGCGCGCCGACAGCGAGCGCACCATGCCGGTATCGCGGAACTGGAAGCCGCACTTTTCCGCCACGCGGCGGGCCGGGCCGTTCGTCACCCGCACCGCGCACCACAGCCGCTCGACCCCGCCTGCGCCAAAGGCATGGTCGATCGTCGCATGCGCGATCTCGGTGCCGAAACCCTGGCCCCAGAACCGCTCCGCCACCCAGAAGGACAGATCATGACCGTCGGGACGCGTCGCGCTCGGGCGGTGGAAACTGGCGCCGAGCAGGCTGCCATCGCCCTGCGACACGGCAATATGCGCGTGGCCGAAGGCCGAATTGCGGCCCTGCAGGATCCAGGCCTCCGCATCGGCGCGGCGATAGGGATGCGGCACGCTGACGAGGTTCATCGCCACGCGCGGGTTGTCGATCGCCGCGGCGAGAACCGCCGCATCTTCCGTCCTGGGCCGACGCAGCGCGAGCCGCGCGGTCAGGACGGTCCGTTCTTCGTCGTCGAGCGTATCTTCCGAATCCTGGTCCCGCATTGGTGCCTCCCGGTCGGGCCAAAAGAAAAGGGGAGATGGTGTCCCATCTCCCCTGTCTTCTGACCATCACGGTCGGCCGGGTCGATGCGACACCGGCGTTCCCGAATGAAAGCCGGTTATTCTGCAGCCTCCAGCGCCGCCGGGGCGACGACGGAGACGTAGGTGCGGCCATTGGCTTTGCGACGGAAGGATACGAATCCCTCCTCGGTAGCGAAGATCGTGTGATCCTTGCCGAGGCCAACGCCGGTGCCCGGATGCCACTGCGTCCCGCGCTGGCGCAGGATGATGTTGCCCGAGATGACGGCTTCGCCGCCGAACTTCTTGACGCCGAGGCGTCGACCCGCGGAATCGCGACCGTTGCGCGAGGAACCGCCTGCCTTTTTGTGTGCCATGATCGAACTCCCGATCCGTTGTTAGGGGCGCGCTGGAAAGCGCGGCTCAGCGATCTTCGCCAGACTTCAGCTCTGCCTGGTCGATCTTGGCGCGCGGCGGCTTGCCGGCGAGAAGCTCAGAGGCCTGCTGGACCCATTCTTCGCGAACAACCCGGCCACGCAGGGCGAGCTCTTCATCATGCTTGGCGATGTCGGCATCGGTCCAGGCAGCAATCTGCTCCCAGGAGGTGATGCCGGCGGCGCGCAGCTTCTTCTCGATGGTCGGGCCGATGCCCGAGATCAGCGAGAGGTTGGAGCTGTCGAGCCCGCCGCTGACGAGAGCGGCCGGAGCCGTGTCGGTCGCGGGTGCTGCAGCCTTGGCAACCTTGGCCTTGGGGGCCTTCTTGCCGGACGCCTTGGCGCCATTGGTCAGGATCTCGGTGATCCGGACAATGGTCAGGTGCTGGCGATGGCCGCGGCTGCGCTTCGAATTCTGACGGCGGCGCTTCTTGAAGACCAGGATCTTGCGCGTGCGCATCTGGTCGATGATCTCGGCCGAGACCGAGGCGCCTTCGACGAAGGGGGCACCGATGGTGACACCGGCTTCGCCGCCGACGAGAAGAATCTCGCCGAAGGTAACCATATCGCCGGGCGCTCCTTCGAGCAGCTCGACTTCCAGTTCGTCATTGGCGGCAACCGAGTACTGCTTGCCACCCGTTTTGATGACTGCGAACATTGTTCTATCCAGTTGTTCAGCGTGACCTCGAAGGGTCCGCTTCTTCAGTCAGGGTTCATTGAAATGGAAATGGCGCAGCCGAGAGCCACGCCGCCATTCCGGGCGCACTTATAGGGACGAGCCCCCATCTGTCAAGCGAAACCGGCCGGCCCGGACTCCCAAAAGCCAGTCCCGCCAAGGCCTCGCGCCCCTGCGACGGCGGCGCGCTGGAGGGGAGGAAAGCACGGCCGGCGCGGAAGCAGCTCGCGGTGTAAGGGGAGCAATGATCCACAAGCCGTGGGAAAGGTGGCGAAGGGTCTTGTCATCCCCCGCCGACCCATGTATCAGGCCAATCGCGCTGACAGCGCCACCGCGGAGAGGTGGCAGAGTGGTCGATTGCACCGCACTCGAAATGCGGCATACTCGCAAGGGTATCGGGAGTTCGAATCTCCCCCTCTCCGCCATTTGACTTCATGATATTGTTGGGATTTTAGTCGCTCACCCGATGGGTTGGGCGGTGGTTCTTGCTTGCCTGGCACGCCGGGCCCGCGAGGGCGACACCCGACGCACTGTGCCGATCATCGCGGACGCGGCTGGACGGCGGCCGGTAGACGGGGGCTCGCGACGCTGCTTCCATCCAGCTCGCCGTCAGGGCAGACGAGCGGTCCATGGTGGCCCCGACAGGGTCTCAGGCTGGAGGCGCGAGCGGCGCGCCGGTCGCGCCTCGCCGCCGCTCCATCACAGCAGCAGCTTGCGAAGCGCCGCGTCGCAGCGGTCCAGCTGCTCGATCGAGACATATTCATCCGGCTTGTGCGCCATGTCGATCGAGCCGGGGCCGCAGACGACGGTCGGCACGCCGAGATCGCGCTGGAACAGTCCGGCCTCGGTGCCATAGGCGACCTTGCCGTGGCCATTGTGGCCGACGACATTCTTCAGCCGCGTGACGAGCGGATGCGATGGGTCGATCGCCAGGGCGGGATAATCGTAGATCTGTTCGAAGGTGATGTCCGCCCGCGGCGCGCGGCCACGCATTTCCGGCAGCAGGTCCGTCTCGGCGAAATCCCGGATGCGGGCGAGGATCGTGTCCGGATCGACCTCGATCAGGTTGCGATACTCGAAGGTGAACGAGCAGGCGTTCGGCACGATGTTGACGGCGGTGCCGCCGGAGATCAGGCCCGTCGAGATCGTGGTGTGGACGAGGTCGTATTCCGCGTCGATCGGGCCGGCTTCCAGTTCGCGGGCGAGGCCGCGGATATGGACGATCAGCTCGGCCGCGTATTCGATCGCGTTGACCGCGCGCGGGGCGAGACTCGAATGCGCCTCCTGGCCGGTGACGTGGCAGCGATAGCCGCGCCCCCCCTTGTGGCCGATGACGACCTGCATGTTGGTCGGCTCGCCGACCAGGCAGGCGGCGGGCGCTTCGCCGCGCTCCTTCAGGATGGCGATCATCTCGCGCACGCCGGTGCAGCCGACCTCCTCGTCGTAGGAAAGCGCGATGTGGACGGGGCGCTGCGGTCTTGCCGCGACCAGCTCCGGCACGATCGCCAGGGCGGCGGCGTCGAAGCCCTTCATGTCGCAGGCGCCGCGGCCATAGAGGCGACCCTCGCGCTCGGTCAGCGTGAAGGGATCGCTCGACCAAGCCTGCCCCTCGACCGGAACGCAGTCGGTATGGCCCGACAGGATGATGCCGCCGGGGCCGACCGGGCCGATGGTCGCCCACAGGCTGGCCTTGGCGCCGTCCGCCGACGGGAAGACCTCGGCGGTCACGCCATGGCCGGCCAGATAGGACCGGACATGCTCGATCAAGGCGAGGTTGGAGCGGGCGCTGGTCGTGTCGAAGCCGACGAGATCGGCGAGGATCTCGCGGGTGGTCTGGGTCTTGGTCATGCTCTTCACTGTTCAGGCTGCGTCCGGATGATCACGCGCCGCCGCTGCCGCCGGGTCGATAGGGCGGCGGCGTCATCAGCATGGCGGTGACGGGAGCGGGGATGCCGCCGATCGGGTCCTCGCGCGAGGGCATGCCGTCGATGAAGGGCAGCAGCTGGTGCTTGGCCACCTCGAACACGCGGCGAAGCTCGGCGACCGGGTTGCGGTGCTCGTCGACGCGGATGTCGAGCCAGGCGAAGGCTTCCTTCTTGAACACCTTGAGCGCCGCCGACTGCTTGCCGCGCTTGTCGCCGCCGGCGGCCTGGCCCGCCTCCAGCACCAGCATCAGCCGTTCGTGCAGGTCGAAACCGGCGCTGCGGGTAGCGGCTTCCGCCATGGCGTCGATGGTGGCGGCCCCGACCAGCATGTTGCCCTGCACGGTGAAGCCGTCGCCCTCG
Source organism: Kaistia defluvii (assembly GCF_026343955.1). Taxonomy (GTDB): domain Bacteria; phylum Pseudomonadota; class Alphaproteobacteria; order Rhizobiales; family Kaistiaceae; genus Kaistia; species Kaistia defluvii. The sequence goes on along the minus strand of NZ_JAPKNI010000003.1, from coordinate 493,476 downwards.
ATATGACCGGCCCAGTCGACGCAGGAACTACCGGTATGGGCGGCCGTGCGGCCCTGATTGTCGACGATGCCGACCTGGCGATCGGCCTGGCCGGGATCCTCGGCGATCAGCTTGGCGAGCGCTTCCGGCGCCGACAGGCCTTCGCGCAGCAGCTTCAGCCCGTCGATGCCGAGATAGGGGTTCACCCACGACTGGGTGGCGATGGCGCCGACGCCGGCATCGGCGAAGATGCAGATGCCGCCGACCGCCGGCACCGCCGTCGAGACGGCGACGCCGAGCATGCCGGTGCGCGGGCAGCGGGCGGAGACGGAGAAGGTGTTCAGCTCGATCATGATCCGGATTCCAGTTCAACGGGCGCGCGGAAGCGGCGGAAGGGGTCGGGGACGGCGTCGATCAGCGCCCTCGTATAGTCGCTCTCGGGAGCGGTGAAGACGCGCTCGGCCGTGCCGATCTCGATCAGCTTGCCATGGCGCATCACGGCGACGCGATCGCTGACCTCGCGGATCACCGCCAGATTATGGCTGACGAAGACGGAGGTCAGGCCCAGCTCGTCCTTGATCTCGCGGAAGAGCTTCAGGACCTGCGCCTGCACCGAGACGTCGAGGGCCGAGGTCGGCTCATCGGCGAGCACGACGGCGGGCCGCATGATGACGGCGCGCGCGATGGCGACCCGCTGGCGCTGGCCGCCGGAAAGCTGATGCGGATAGCGCGAGACGGTCGTTGCCGGCAGGCCGACCCGCTCCAGCGTCTCGCCGATCCGTCTGGCGCGCGAGGCGCGGTCGCCGATGCCGTGGACCTCGAGCGGCGCGGCGAGGATCGCGCCGATGCTCTGGCGCGGGTTGAACGAGGAGGCGGGGTCCTGGAACACCGCCTGCATCTGGCGGCGCGCCTGCTTGAGATCGCGACCGGATGCCGCCCAGACGTCGCGCCCGTCCAGCGTGATGGAGCCGGCGCTCGGACGTATCAGCCGCAGGATCATCCGGAGCAGGGTCGACTTGCCGGAGCCCGATTCGCCGACGATGCCGAGTGTTTCGCCGCGCGCCACCGACAGCGTCACGTCGTCGACCGCGTTGACCCCGCGCAGGAAGGATTTCGTCACGCCGGCGATCTGGATGACGGTGTCGCTCATATCGCCGCCTCCCTCGGAAACAGCGTCGGCGTCGAGGCCAGCAGCATCTTCGTGTAGTCGTCCCGTGGATCCATGAAGATGCGCTCGACCGAGCCCTGTTCGACGATCCTGCCGCGATACATCACATAGACCCAGTCGCAGAGCTCGGCGACGACGCCGAGATCGTGGGTGATGAAGAGGATCGACGTCGCCTCGCGGTCGCGGATTTCCTTCAGGAGCTTCAGCACCTGCGCCTGCACCGTCACGTCGAGCGCCGTGGTCGGCTCGTCGGCGATGATCAGTTCCGGCTCGAGCGCCAGCCCCATGGCGATCATGGCGCGCTGCTGCATGCCGCCGGAAAAGCCGTGCGGATAGTCCTCGACCCGCCGTTCCGGTTCCCGCACATGCACGGCCCTGAGCAGATCCACCGCGCGGGAAACGGCTGCCTTGAAGGACAGGTTCCGGTGCAGCACCAGCGGCTCGCCGACCTGGCGGCCAATGCGCATGGTCGGGTTCAGCGCCCGCATGGCGTCCTGCGGGATGAACGACAGGCGGTCGCCGCGGAGCTTGCGCATGTCGGCTGGCGACAGGTCGAGGATGCGGCGCTGGCCGAGCTCGATCGAACCGGAGACGACGGCGCGCTTTGGCAGCATGCGCAGCGTCGAGAGCGCCGTCATCGTCTTGCCGGAGCCGGATTCACCGATGACGCCGACGATCTCGCCGGGCCAGACATCGAGCGAGACGCCGTCCACCGCGCGGAACGCGCCGTCGCGCTTCGGAAAATCGACCGTCAGGTCGCGGATCGAAAGGGTGGGGCGCCCGTCTTGCAGGGCGCGGGAGCGGATGTCCATCTCGGTCACTCCCTCATATGCGGATCGGTGACGTCGCGCAGGCCGTCGCCGAGCAGGTTGAAGCCGAGCACGCAGATGAACATCGCCATGCCGGGCACGATCGAGAGCCACGGCGCCTGGGCCATGAAGCCGCGGCCGGTGCTCAGCATGTTGCCCCAGGAGGGATCCGGCGGCTGCGCGCCGAGGCCGAGGAAGGAAAGGGCGGATTCGAGCAGCACCGCATAGGCGAAGGCGACCGCCGCCTCGACCATCAGCGGCGCCGTGATGTTCGGGAGGATCTCGCGGAAGATGATGCGGATATCGCTCATGCCGATCGAGCGCGCCGCCTCGATATATTGCTGGCGCAGCACGGCCTGCGTCGAGGCGCGGGCGAGCCGCGAGAAGCCCGGGATGAAGACGATGCCGATGGCGATCATCGCGTTGAGCACGCTGGTGCCCAGGCTCGCCATCAGCACGACGGCGAGCAGGATGGCCGGGAAGGAGAACAGCAGGTCCATCGCCCGCATCAGCGCCTGCTCGACGAGGCCTCCGAAATAGGCGGCCGTCATTCCGATCAGCGTGCCTCCGACCAGGCCGACGGTGACGGCGAGCAGCGCCACCTGCATCGAGATGCGGGCGGCGTAGATGGCCCGCGAGAGCACGTCGCGGCCAAGCTCGTCCGTGCCGAGCCAATGGGCGGCGCTCGGCCCCTGCAGCATCTTGGCGACGTCGAGATCGAACGGCGAATAGGGGGCGACCCAGGGCGCGAAGATCGCGGCGAAGAGAACGATCCCGACCAGAAGCCCGCCGAGAAGCACCAGCCGCCAGCGGCGGAAATCGAAGCCTGCTGCGGTTGCCATCAGGCGTTCCTCGCCTTGACCTGACGCGGGTCGAGCAGGCTGGCGATCAGGTCGACCACCAGGTTCAGCGTCAGGACGAACAGGGTGATGGCGAGCGCGCCGGCGAGCAGTACCGGATAGTCGCGGTTGATGATGCCGACCAGCACGAAGGAACCGACGCCCGGCAGCAGGAAGATGTCCTCGATGACCACGACGCTGCCAAACAGGAAGCCGAATTCGACGGCGGCGACGTTCAGATAGGGGATGAAGGCGTTGCGCATCGAATGGCGGAACACGATGGTCCGGCTGCTGGCGCCCTTGGCCTCGGCGGTGCGGACATAGTCGGTCGACAGCACTTCGAGCATCGAGGCGCGCATGATGCGGATCAGCAGCGCCGACGAGACGACGCCGAGCGACAGGGCCGGCATGATCATCTGCTTGAGGTTCATCATCGGGTTGGCGGTGAAGGGCGTGAAGCCGCCGGGCGGCAGCCAGCGCAGGGTCAGCGTGAAGACGAGCACGAGCAGCGTCGCCAGCCAGAAATTCGGGATCGCGCCCAGAATGGTCGCGAGGAAGGTGATCGAGCGATCGGCGCCCTTCTGGTGCCGCCGCGCCGCCCAGGCGCCGAGCGGGATGGCGATGAGATTGGCAATGATGAAGGCGAAGGTCGCAAGCTCCAGCGTCACCGGCAGGCGCTTCAGAAGCTCCGGACCGACGGCGACGCCGTTCTGGAACGAGGTGCCGAAATCCCCCTGAAGGATGCGGCCGAGCCATTCCGCATATTGGACGAGCAGCGGCCGGTCGAGGCCATGCTGGGCCTCGAAGCGCTGGATCGCCTGCGCGGTGGCATGAATGCCCAGCGCGGACTTCGCGGCGGATCCGGGAAGCACGTTGATCGTGACGAACAGCACGACGGATGCCGCGAACAGGGTCAGCACGAAGCCGGCGAGCCTGGTCAGAACAAGCCTGATCATGGAAGGGGGCGACCTGAGAAGAGAGACGAGGGCCGCCGGTCGGATCGGAGCCGACCGGCGGGCTTCAGAGGATCAGGGCGCCAGCCAGGCGTCCTTGATGGTCTTGAGGAAGCCGGTGCGCATCGGCTTGTAGTTCTTCAACTGGTCGGTATGCGCGGTCAGGATCAAGGCATTGACCAGCGGCACGATCGGCATTTCCTCGAGCGACAGCTCCTGCTGGCGCTTGTAGGAGGCCTTGCGGGCTTCCACGGTCGTGCCGGACTTCGCCTCGTCGAGGATTTTCGTCATCGCGTCCGAGCAGCTTTTCTGGACGTTGATGCCGGTGTTGCACGAATAGTTGCTGGTGACGAAGTCATCGGGATCAGCCAGCGGGCTGACCCAGTACATCGCCGTCATGTCGAACTTGCTCGGACCCCAGACCTCGTCCCAGTAGCGCGGGATTTCCATGGTCGAGATCGTGGCCTTGATGCCGACGGCGGCGAGGTTCGCCTGGATGATCGGCGCCATCGCGACCATGGCCGGGAAGGACGAGGCCATGGTGAGCGAGGTCTCGAAGCCGTCCGGGAAGCCGGCCTCGGCCAGCAGCGCCTTCGCCTTTTCGGGATTGGCGGCGGGCGTGAATTCCTTCAGGTCGGCATAGGCCCAGTTCCACGCCGGGATCACGCCGCCGAGGATCGGCGTCGCCTGGCCGAAGAAGGTGCCGGCGGTGATCGCCTGGCGGTCGATCGCATGCGCGATGGCCTGGCGGACCTTGGGATTGTCGAGCGGCGGCGTGGTGTTGTTCGGCAGCAGCCAGTAGTAGCGCGAACCTTCCAGCGACTGGCCGGTGAGGCCGGGGGTCGCCGAAATCGTCGCCCAGTCCTTGGCCGGGATCTCGTTCGAGAAATTCACCGTGCCCGAGATCAGCGCGTTGGTCAGCGCCGTGACGTCGGCGATGAGATGCATCTCGATCGCGTCGAAATACGGCTTGCCCGCTTCGTAGAAGTCGGCGTTGCGCTCGAAATTGACCATCGAGCGGGGCGTGTAGGAGACGAACTTGAACGGGCCGCTGCCGACCGGCTGCGAGTTCAGGTCATGGCCGCTTTCGGAGAGCTTCTTCGGCACGATCGAGGAGCCCGGGAAGGCCATGTAGATCAGGAACGGGCCGGTCGGCTTGGTCAGGTTGAAGCGGACCGTCAACGGATCGACGACGTCGATCGAGGCGATCGTCTCGACCTGCGAGGCGTAGGAATAGCCGCTGTCGGGCGCGCGCAGGCGGTCGAAGGTGAACTTGACGTCTTCCGCGGTGAGGGGGTCGCCATTGTGGAACTTGACCCCCTCGCGCAGCTTGAAGGTGTAGGTCTTGCCATCGTCGGAGACCTCGTAGCCGGTCGCGAGGTCGGGATAGGGCTTCGCGTCGGGATCGAGCGACATCAGCGTCGAATAGACCTGCTCGATCACCACATGCGACATGCCGCTCGGACCGCGCGCCGGATCGAAGCCGGCCGGATCGGCCGAGAAGGCCAGCTTCAGCACGCCGCCGCGAACCGGCTCGTCCGCGAACGCCGGGGCCATGCCGAGCGGCAGGCCGACCGCCATCACGGCAGCCGCCGCGACACTTGCCTTCAGAATGAAACGACGGCTTACCGTCGAGCGCCGATGGTGTGTCATGTTGGATCGATCTCCCTGCAATCGAACACTGTCCGCGCGGCGATATGCCAATCGCGGATTGGCTCCCGCGCCCCCTCGGCACGGTCGACCAAAAGTTGAATACACTTGAATGTCAGGAAAGTCATCTCGTGGGTCAAGCGCAAATACCGGTCATGCCCAGCCAGCTTTCTAGGCAATCAGGCGCTGTTTTCGGCTCGCCGGTTGCGCTACAAGGGCATTCAACTGCCGCCAAGAATGTAAGCTCGTCAATGCGTGAATTGGAAAAGGTCATGGGTGTCGAGGACGCGGCGGAGACGCCGTCGCTCGGCGCGCAGCTGCGCCATCTTCGCCGGCTCAAGGGATTGCGCCTGAAGGACCTCGCGCTCGAGCTCGGCTGCTCGGAAAGCATGCTTTCCAAGGTCGAAAACGACCGTGCCGATCCGTCGCTGCATCTGCTGCACCGTCTGGCAGAGGCGCTCGGAACGCCGGTGCAGGCGCTGTTCAGCGACACGCCCAAGGCGCCGTTGACCGTCTATCGGAACGGCGAACGTCCCGTGCTCGCGCTCGAGCGGCGCGGCTCGGGCCCGCCGCTTGCGAGCTTCGAGCGGATGATCCCCTATGCCGAGGGCCGGACCCTCAACGCCAATGTGCATGTGGTGCCGCCGGGCGGCGGCTCCAACGGCATCCTGCGCCATGTCGGCGAAGAGGTCGGCTATGTCGTCGAGGGCACGATCGAGCTGGTCGTTGACGGCCATGCGGTGGTGATCGGTGCGGGCAGCTCGTTCTTCTTCCAGTCGTCGCTGCCGCACAGCTACAGCAATATCGGCACGGTGGTGGCGCGCATCGTCTGGGTCAACTCGCCGCCCTATTGATCGCGGCGACGAGTTTGGTCCGCAGCACCGTCTGCGCCGCGCAGACGCTGCCGTCATCCGATCCGGCGCGGAATTGTCGAGAGTCGCGATCACGGCGTAGCGAGCTGATCTCCCGGCCGGCGAAACCGGGTGGGCGGCCTCACCGGCGCTCGAGCGGCCCAGAACTGCCTCGGACAATCAATTGGTGCGAAACGAGCTTTTGCTCGATTTCGGCGTCTTCCTCGATCAACTGCTTGAGATAGAGGATCGAGACCTCCGCCATCTCGCGACGCGGCAAGCGGACCGTCGTCAACGGCGGATCAAAGACCTGCGAGAAGGGGAGGTCGTCGAAACCGGCGATGGCGATGTCCTGCGGAATGCGAATTCCGGCGCTTTTCAGTTCCGTCATCAGCCCGTATGCGGATTCGTCATTGGCGCAGAAAACGGCGTCCGGCAATGGTCCTGCGGCGAGCAGGCTGCGGGCAACGGCGCGGCCATCCTCCAGCTTGAAGCCGCCGGGGTGCAGCAATCCCGGTTCCGCCACGAGACCGGCCTCGGCCATGGCGCGCCGCCAGCCCTCGCGACGCAGGCGGGATACCAGCTCGATCGGGGGGCCTTGCAGATGCGCGATGCGTCTGTGGCCATTGGCAATCAGGTGTCGAACCACATCGGCGGCTGCGGCGGTTTCATCGATCTGGACAGAAGCAATGCCGCTGTGAATCTCCGTCGGACTGAGGGTCCGGACGACGGGCAGCCGCTCGCCAAGTTCCAGACGTTCGGAAATCCGGCTCGGACAATAGCTCGACGTCAGCAGGATACCGTCTATGCCGCCGGTGAAGAGCTCGTCGGCCAGCCGATCCGGGCGCTCCAGGTCGTTGCCGGTGTGGCCGATCATCAGCCCGTAGCCGAGTTCGAAAGCAGCCTTGTCGAGGTTCTTCAGCAGGTCGGAATAGTTCTGGTTGGCAAGGTCGGGGATGAGAACCAGCAGGATGGCGCTTCGCTGCAGGCGCAGCGAGCGGGCATGCCGGTTGATCTTGTAGCCGGCCTGGCGTGCAGCATTTTCGACCCGGATCCGTGTCTCCTCGCTGATCGGGGGCAGGCCGGCAAGCGAACGGCTGACGGTCGACGCCGACACGCCGGCAAGCCGCGCGATATCGGCCATCGTCGGCGGTCGCAGGCGTGACGTCTCCCGCACCGGAGCGGTGCCTTTTCCAGGTTTCCTGGACATGTCGCCAGCCAATTCCCATCGTCCCCGGAATCTTCGCGGCGCCGGCCGCGATTGTCCAATCGGCAAGGTAGCATGAAAGCCGAGCTGGCCAGGAAGGCTCCGGCAGCCAAGGTCTCCCGCAGGCTGTGACACGATTTGTTGCCCCGCACAATCGATTGCGTCTTGCGCGCAATCGATTGCATGCTACCAATTGCGCATTCGATTGCGCTGACCGTTTCCGGTCACGGCGCCAAAGCTAGCTCGGGGGAGGAGCCGCCCGGGCTCCGGAGGACGACGATGAACACGCCTGCACGCCATGCCGGCGCGACGGGTCTTGTTGCGCCCCTTCCAACACCAACCCCGCTTCCGCCTGCCGAGCCGACGGCGCGCCGATCGCTTCCCCATGCACGGACATGAAACCCATGGACATCACTCCCATTCTGTCGATCCAGCTCTATTCGCTGCGCAAGCTCGGCTCGGTCGAGAACCAGCTCGATGCCGCTGCAGCGGCCGGCTTCCGTCTCGTCGAGACGATTGGCAGCCAGCTTGCGGACCCGAAGGGTCTCAGGGCGGCGCTGGACAGCCGGGGCCTCATCGCCCCGACGGGCCATATCGGCATCGGCGATCTCCGGTCCGACCTGCCGCGCATCGTCGACGCGGCGCAGCAGGTTGGGATCAGCCAGCTCTATATGCCGGCCTATCCGCCCGAAGAGCGCGGCACTACCGCGGCCAGCTGGTCGAAGGCGGGCGAGGAACTCGGTCGTATCGCCGAGACGCTGAGCGGACAGTCGATCGGCCTTGGCTACCACAACCACCACTGGGAACTTCAGGTGCTGGACGATGGTCGCCGGGCGCTCGAGAGCTTCTTCGCCGGAGCGGAGGGATCACCGCTTTCCTGGCAGGCGGACATCGCCTGGCTTGCCCGCGGTGGTGTCGACCCGGTCGAATGGCTGCGGCGCTATCGCGCCATCCTGACTTCGGCGCATGTGAAGGACCAGGCGCCGGCGGGCATCGAGATCGATGACGGATGGACCGATGTCGGCGCCGGCATCCTCGACTGGCCGCGCCTCTTCGCCGCCGCGCGGGAAAATGGCGCCAACATCATGACCGTCGAGCACGACAATCCAAGCGATCCCTCCGGATTTGCGGCGCGGAGCCACGCCTATCTCGTCGCCATGACGAAATAGGCCGGACCCACGAAGCCAAAAGCAGGATCGGGGCTCGGGACGACCCGAGCCCGCATGGCCATCAATGAATCGGATAGCGAACGTGGAAAAGCTGAAGGTTGGTTTGATCGGGCTTGGAACCGTCGGGCAGGTCGTGCACCTGCCGGTTCTTGCCGGGTTGAAGGATAAGTTCGAGGTTGTGGCCGTCTGCGACGTGTCCGCGAAGCTGACGCATCGTGTCGCCGACACCTTTCAGGTTCCGGGTCGCTACACCGACCACAAGGCGATGCTGGCGGCAGAGAGACTCGATATTGTCGCCGTCATCAACTCGGACGAATACCATGCCGATTGCGCGATCGACGCCTTGGAGGCCGGCGCGCATGTCCTGATCGAGAAGCCCGTCTGCCTGTCGCTGGAGGACCTCGACCGCGTGATCGCCGCGCGCGACGCCGCCGGCAAGGTCGCATTTGTCGGCTATATGCGCCGCTACGCCGGAGCCTTCACGGCGATGCGCGAGCGTCTCGCCGCGGCGCCCTCGATCCTGCATGTATCCGTCCGGGACATCATTGGCCCCAATGCCTATTTCATCGACCAGACCTCCGTGGTCGAGACAGGCGATGACATTGCGCCGGAGTTGGTCTCCGAGCGGCAGCAACGCGCGAGCGCGCAGGTGACGGCGGCGCTCGGCCAGGTCTCGCCCGACGCCGTATCCGCCTATCGCCTCCTCTGCGGCCTCGGCAGCCATGATCTCTCGGCCCTGCGCGGGCTCGTCGGCGCGCCGAAGCGCGTGATCGGCGCCGGCAAGAAGAGTGGCGGCCGCTATGTCACGGCGATCCTGGACTACGGGACCTTCATGGCGACGTTCGAGATGGGCCTGGACCAGGTGGGCCGGTTCGACGCCTTCATCGAGGTGTTCACCGGTGGCGAGAGGCTGCGGATCGACTACGACACGCCGTTCATTCGCCACTTGCCGACGCTGCTCACGGTCACCTCCACGAAGGGGGACGATCTCTCGGTTGCGGTGGAGCGGCCGAGCTATCGCGACCCCTACACAAGCGAGTGGCTTTGCTTCCATGACGCGATCACGGCCGGCGCGCCGGTCGATACGACGCTCGAGGATTCGGCAGAAGACCTGAAGCTCTTCGCCGAGATCGTCGCCGCCTTCGCCGACTAGTTTCGGACGGTCGCGGCCAAGGCAGCATGAATCGTTCAATAACGGGAGGAAACCAAATGGACGACACAATCGCGAGCCGCCTGAAGATGACGCGGCGCAGCTTTCTCGGCACCTCGGCTGCAGCCGCAGCGACGGTGGCACTCGGCCAGAACGCGGCGTTCGCCGCCGAGGAGATCAAGTTCTGGGACATGGTCTGGGGAACGGGCGCCAGCTACACCGCCGCGGCAAGGGAACTGGTCGGCAGCTACCAGCCAGCGGGAGACAATCTCGGCGTACGCTACCAGTCGATACCCTGGGCCAACTGGTACCAGACCTTCACGTCGGCTGCTGCCTCGCGGACCACGCCGGCGGTCTCGTCCGGCGCAGCTTTCCTGCCGTTCTATTTCATCGAGAAGGGCGTCATCGCGCCGGCCGACGATCTGATCGCAAGCATCGACAAGGCCGGCACGAATGACTTCCTGCCGGGCGTTCTCGACGCGATGAAGACGGACCTGGGCTATGCGGCAATGCCGTGGTCGATGGACTTGCGGGTTATCTGGGTGCGCAAGTCGTTGCTCGAGAAAGCCGGCGTCGAGGCGCCGACCGACTGGCAGAGCTTCATCAAGGTGGGGGAAGCCCTCAAGAAGATCGACGTCGTCGGCCTGGGACTGGCGGGCGGCAGCACGACAACGGACGGCCAGCACACCGTCTCCGCCCTGCTCATCAACAATGGCGGCGGTCTCTTCGCCAAGGACGGCACGCTCGACTGCGTCAATGACCGGAACATCGAGACACTCGACTTCCTGAACGAACTCGTCCGCAAGGGCATCATAGATCCCTATGCGGCGAGCTATACGTCCGACAACGTGACACGCGACTGGCTGTCGGGTCGCATCGGCATGGGCTTTGGCCAGACCGGCCTCGACAAGAACTTCCCGGCAGAACAGCAGCCGGATCTGGCCGTCATCAGCCCGATCAAGTCGCCGCGCGGCGACACCGGCACGGTCTACTACATCAACCCGCTGATGATGTTCAAAACGACGGCGTCACAGGCTTCGTCCGAAGCCTTCCTCGGCTGGTATCTCGATAACATGAAGATATTCTGGGAGAAGGGCGTCGCGATCGACGTTCCTGTCCGCAAGAGCATCGCGGATCTGCCGATCCTGAAGCAGAACGCCAATCTGCAGAAGTCGATTGCCGAATGGCAGCCGATCGGCAAGACGATCGGCGCGCAGGCGCCGCATCCGTTCGGCGCGCTGAATGCCGTTGATGGCGGCGGCGCCGGGGCGGCCTTCATCCAGCAGATCATCGAGGGCAAGACGGGATCGAAGCAGATCCTCGAGACCCTCCAGGCGGCTCTCGAGAAGATCGTGAAGTAGCGTGCAGGTGAGCGAAAGCCTTGCACACCGGCAGGAAGGGCGTTCCGCGATTGCGGGACGCCGTCGAAAGCCTGACCTCGGCCGGTCACTGACCATGACAGGACTGGCCCTGCCGGCGATCGTGCTCATGGTCGTCGTCAACGCCTATCCGGTCGTCTTCGCGGGCATTCAGGCGGTCCATGACGGCGACCTGCTCGGCCTGGGAAATTTCGTCGGTTTCGCCAATTTCCAGGATGCCTTGACCGATCCGCTGTTCTGGCGGTCGGCCCGGTTCACGGTGATCTTCAGCCTGTGCGGCGTATTCGGATCGTGGATGATCGGCTTCGCGCTGGCCCTGATGCTGAAGCCAAGCTTTCCCGGCAAGAATCTCTTCAAGATCCTGCTGCTCCTGCCGTGGATCGTGCCGATCGTCGTGTCCTCGATGAGCTGGAACTGGCTGACCGCCACGCCTGGCAGCCTGCTGCCGACGCTCGCCGCCGATCTCGGCTTCGGCCGGGTGATGTTCCTCGCCGATCCGACCATGGCGATGATCACGGTCTGCATATTCAAGATCTGGATCAGCTACCCATTCATGATGATGATGATGTCGGCGGCCCTCGAGGGCATCGAGCCGAACGTCAACGAGGCCGCCCGCGTCGATGGCGCCAATGCGCGGCAACGGCTCCGCTACATCGTCCTGCCGATGACCGCTCGCTCGACCTATATCAGCTGGATCCTGATGGCGATGTTCTCGGTGAACGACTTCGCCACGATCTTCCTCCTGACCGGCGGCGGCCCCGTCAATTCGACCACCTCGCTGATCGTTCTCGCCTATCGCTCGGTCTTTCAGGATTTCAGGCCCGGCTTCGGCGTCGCGATCTCCTTCCTCATGACAGCCGCACTGGTGACGATGTCGGTCATCCTGCTGCGCCAGATGCGCAAGGCAAACATGCAATGAGCACCCTCGCGTCGCGACCGCGCAAGCTGGCGCTGGATCCGAGACGGGCGGGCATCGGCCGCACGCTCCTGACGGCTATCGTCACGCTGGTGATGCTCGGGCCGATCCTCGTCGTCTTCTGGCTGGCGCTGCGACCGCGTCTCTATACGGAAATCACCGGGCCGACTCTGGAGACTTTCGCCTATATCTTCGCCGAGACGGATATTCTGCTCTGGCTGAAGAACAGCGCCATGGTCTCGATCCTGGCGACCCTCATTTCGGTCATCGTCGCCGCGCCCGCAGGCTATGTGCTGTCGCGCGGGCGCGGCGGCGCCGTCTCGGCCTATTCGCTCTTCATCTTCGTGCTGCAGAGCTTTCCCGTCGTCGTGTTCGTCATCCCGCTCTTCATCATGTTCGCCTCGGTGGGGCTGGTGGATTCGCTCAGCGGCGTCGCCATCATCTATGTCGCCTCCTCGGTTGCCGTCGCCTGCTGGATGATGTCGGCCTACTTCGACACCATCCCGGTGACGCTCGAGGAAGCGGCCTGGATCGACGGATGCTCCGTCTTTGGCGGCTTCGTCCGGATCGTGCTCCGCAACTCGCTGCCCGGCGTGCTTTCGACCGCGATCTACGCCTTCCTGCTCGCCTGGAACGACTACCTCGTCGCGCTGGTGTTCCTCCGCTCCGACGACCGCTTCACGCTGCCGATCGGCCTTCAGACCTTCTTCCAGCAGAACCAGACCGACTGGGGCCCGGTGATGGCCTGCGCCGTGGTGATGCTGGCGCCGCCGGTGCTGATATTCGCGCTGCTCAACCGGTTCTTCAGTATCGGTGGAATCGGCGGCGCCCTCGCAGGCAAGTAGGGAGCATCGCGCTGCCGGGATCGCGAGGCTCGGCTCAGCCGGGGAGGGGCCGGGCCGAGACGAGCCTCTCGGATCACGAAGCGGCTGCTCCCGATGGAGCGGGCCGACGCTCAGACAAGCACGGCAGCGAGGCTCCCGACCGTGTCGCGTGTCGGCTTGTATTCGAGACCGACCAGGCCTTTGTAGCCATTCGCCTCCAGCCAGGCGACACGCGCTTGCCAGTCGAGCGTGCCGGTGCCGGGTTCGTGGCGCCCCGGTGCGTCGGCGAGATGGGCATGCGCGACGCGGTCGACGCGGCCCGCCAGAACCTCGGCGATATCCTCGTCCATCACGGCTGAATGATAGATGTCGTAGAGGATCTTGATCTCGGGTCGTCCGACCTCGTCGATGATATCGAGCCCTTCCTTGGTCGAAGGCAGGAAATAGCCGACATGATCGACGCGCGTGTTGAGCGGCTCGACGGCGAGCACGATGCCGGTTCCGGCCAGGATATCGGCCGCCTTGGTAAGCGCGTCGACCAGCGCCTGGCGCTGCTCGGCGCGGCTGCGGCCGGGAAGGTCCGCACCGGCCTGGACGATCAGCACCCTGGCGCCCAGGCGCCTGGCGACGGCGATCGAGCCCGGCAGGCCGGCGAGGAACGCCGGGTGCTGAGCCGGATCGGTCAGCGGCACCATCGGCTCCGCGCAGAAGCCGGCGACCGGCAGCCCGGTTTCCTTCAGCGCCGCCTCGATGGCGTCGATGTCCTTGTTGCTGAAGAGCCAGAACTCGACGGCGGACAGGCCCGCCTTTTTGGCGAGGCGGATCCGGTCGGCGAAATCGGGCGCTTCGGCGGCGAAGAGCCATTCGAGGCAGGCTGAATATTGCATGGTGGAGTCCGGTCCTTCGGGATCAGGAGCGATAGTCGATGACAACCTGCATGACCTCGGGCGAGCCCTGGTCCAGCAACTGGTAGCCGCGCGCGGCGTCCTGCAGGGGGACGCGATGCGTGACGAAGCCTTTCAGATCCTTCGAGTATATATCGAGGAAGCCACGTGCAATCTGCGCCCGGCGCGATACCGACCAGAGCGGTCCGAGGAACGGATTCACTGTCCCGACCTGCGACGAGACGATGCGCGGGCGGTTGTGGTGGAACTCGCCGGAAAGGCTGAGGCTCTCGAACGTGCCGCCATACCACGACATCGCGACGACGAGGCCGTTGAAGCCGACCGTGCGGATGGCCTCGTTGAGGGCGGGGGCGGCGCCCGAAACCTCGATCACCGCGTCGGCGCCGCGGCCGTCGGTCAGTTCGCGTACCCGTTCCGCCACCTTGTCCTCGCCCGGCCGCAACACATGATCGGCGCCGCCCTTTAAAGCGAGATCGCGCCGCAAATCGATGCCGTCGACGCCGATGATGGTGCGCGCGCCGCCCCGCTTCAGGAGGCGGACAACGATCTGCCCGATGACGCCGAGACCGGAGACGACGACGTCGGCGCCGAGCGGCAGGTTGGCGTCGAGCACGCCGTTATAGGCCGTGTTCAGATTGGAGAAGAAGATGCCGAGTTCGGCATCTTCGAGATCCCCGAGCGGGATCACCGCCCTGGCGCTCAGTACGGCGTGCCGGCCATGCGGCGCATAGGCATAGACGAGGTCGCCGAGCTTGACGCCCGTGGCCGCCGAACCCAGTTCGACGATCCTGCCGACCATGGCGTAGCCATAGCGCGCCGGCCAGCTCCAGTCGGAGGGGCCGTCGGACAGGAACAGGCGCGTCGCCGGATCCATGTGCTGGCGCCATTGCGGCGCCAGTCCGCGAAAGACGTTCAGTTCGGTCCCGGCGCTGATGCCGGACACGAGTGCCTCGATGACGACGTCCTCGGGACCGGCCGCCCGCAGCGGCTCGTCCTCGATCGTCAGGCTGCGGGGGCCGTTGAAATAGAGCGAACGCGTCATGGCGCCCATGGCATTACCCTTTCACGCCGCCGGCCAGGAGGCCGCCGACCAATTGCTTGCGGAAGATCAGGAAGAGCAGGATGGCCGGCAGGGCGATGATCGTGCCGCCGGCCATCACCTGGCCCCAGGAGAAGGAATAGGGATCGAACAGCCCCTGCAGGGCGAGCGGCAGCGTCTTGACGTCGGCCTTCGAGATCAGGGCCAGCGCCATCAGATATTCTCCCCAGGAGAGGACGAAGGCGAAGGTGCCGACCGCGATGATGGCGGGCCGGATCAGCGGGATGACGATGCGCGTCAGCGCGCCGACACGCGAGCAGCCGTCGATCATCGCGGCTTCCTCCAGCTCCTTCGGGATGGCGTCGATGTATCCCTTGAGCATCCAGACCGCGATCGGCATGCCGAGCGCCAGATGGGTGAAGATCAGCGCGGTCAGCGTGTTGGTGAGGCCGAGCTGGCGCACGATGACGACCAGCGGCACCAGCACGGCGAGGCTGGGCAGCATCTGCGTCCCGAGGATCAGCAAGCCGAAGAAGGTGCGGCCGTGAAAGCGGAAACGGCTGAGCGCATAGGCCGCCGGCAGCGCCAGGGCCGTGGTGATGATCGCGACGACGATGCCCACGATCAGGCTGTTCTTGAGCGCGATCAGGAATGGCTTCTTGGCGAGGATCGCCTCGTAATGCACGAAAGTGAGCCGCTGCGGCCAGAGCCCGCCGCCGGTGATATCGGTCTCCGGCCTGACGGAGGCGACGAACACCCACAGGATGGGAACCAGCAGCAGGAACAGGACCACGAGCGTGAGCAGGTCGAGGCCGGCTTCGCGGAGCGGTGACGTGCGGCGCATCAGTCGATCCTCCGGGCGCGCAGCGCGAACATCGAGGCGATGAACAGCAGGACGAGCATGACGATGCTGATCGCGGCGGCGTAGGCAGGCCGCAGATCGAGGAAGACCGCCTTGTACATCGCGATGCCGACGATCGTGGTCGCATCCTGGGGGCCGCCCTTGGTCATGATCCAGGGCAGATCGAACGAGTAGAAGGCGAGGATCCCGAGCACGAGGCCAACCGTGACGACGGTGTTCTGGATCGACGGCACGGTGACGTGCCAGAAGCGCGACCAGGCGCCCGCGCCGTCCACTTCGGCCGCCTCGTAGAGCTCGTCGGGAATGGACTTCAGCGCCGCGAGAAGCGCGATTACCAGGAAGGGTGTTCCCTTCCAGCCGGAGATGAAGATGATCGTCGCAAAGGCCAGGACGGGATCGTTGAGGACGGAGCTGTCGCCGGCAATGCCGAGCAGGTGCAGGAAGGAATGGATCGGGCCGACATCGCTGTCGAGCAGGAAGCGCCAGCCGAAGCCGAGCACGATGAAGGGCGTCACCCAGGGGAGCAGGATCAGCGCAGAGGCCGTGCGGGCGATGCCGGTTTCCCGGTTAAGCAGAAGCGCGATCGGCATGGCGAGCAGAAGTTCAACGAAGACGGTGCCGAGCGTCCAGATCCAGGTCCGCCCGAAGGATGCCCAGAGCTGGGTATCCTGCAGCAGCGCGCGGTAGTTGATCAGGCCGCCCCATTTGGGAAGGGGCTGCCGCAGCATGTACCAGTCCTGCAGCGACAGCCAGAAAGCGTAGCAGAGCGGAACGATGGCAATGGCAAAGGCCACGAAGACGGCCGGACCGATCATGCCATAGGGCAGCCAGCGATCCGGCAGGAGGGAGCGGCCAGGAGGGCGAGACGCCGCCCTGGCCCCGGTGACGGTTTCCTGGCGCGATGCCATGGCCATGCTCTGTTCGAAGGCCTAGCGGGCCAGGACTTCGTTGATCGTCGTGCAGAGCTGCGCCGTCGCCTCGTCGGTCGTCTGCTGCCCGAGGGCGACGGCCTGCACCGCCTTCTGGATCGTGTCGACCTCAAGCTGTCCCATCTGCGGGATCGCCTCGCTCGGATACTGATAGGCGCGGGCGTCCTGCAGTTGCTCGACGAAGAGCGGATAGGGGAAATTCGTCCACGGCTCGCCCTTCGCCAGCGAGACGCTGCCGGGAATGAACCCGCCCTCGGTCGCGAGCGTCTTCAGGGCGTCGCCATGGGTCGCATAGAGGATCCACTTGGCGGCGGCTTCCTTGTTCTCCGACGCGTCCCAGAGCACCAGCGGCCAGCCCCCCAGGAAGCCGGAGCGGTTCTTCGGGCCTGCCGGCACCATGGCGATGCCCACCTGGTCGAGGAAGGGGGCCTTGTCGTTCTGCAGGTCCTTGTAGAGGCCCGCATCCGACAGGATCATGGCGAACTTGCCATCGCGGAAGCCCTTGCGGAACGTGTCGCCGCTCATGCTCGGCGCGTCGGGATGGGTCGCCTTGTTCTTGTAGACGCTGACATAGGTATCGAGCGCCGACTTGAACTCCGGCGTGTCGAAGCCGCATTTGCCGTCTTCGCCGATCATGCGCGCGCCATAGCCCAGATAGGCGCTCATGAAATTCTGCACGGTGAAATAGTCGAGGCTCATCGAGAGCGCCGCGCCGTAGGTGCCGTCCCTGGTCAGCTTGGTCGCGTCGGCCGCGAAATCCGCCCATGTCTGCGGCGGCTTCTCCGGATCGAGGCCGGCATCCTTGAACAGGTCCTTGCGGTAGTAGAGCGCGCGCGTCTCGACATTGACCGGAGACGCCCACCACTTGCCGGCGAGGTTGTAGTAGCCCTTGTCGCCGGGCCAGACGTCGGCGGCGACATCGGTGCCATGTTCCTTGTCATAGGCGGCAAAGTATTCGTCGAGCGGGGCGAGTGCGCCGGCCGACTGGAACTGCGCGACCACGTTGTTGCCGAGCATGGAGACATCCGGCAGGCCGCCGGCCGAGAGCGCGCTGACCAGCCGCTGCTGCTGCTCGGACCACGGCACGATCTCCATGTTGATCTTGATGTCGGGGTTGGCCTTCTCGAAAGATGCGATGGCGCCGTTCCAGGCGGCGATGTCGGCGTCGCGGGTCGAGAACTGCCAGAAAGTGACGGTCGTCTCCGCCGAAGCGGGGGCGGTGAAGAAGCCGGCGGCGATGGTGGTCGCTGCCAATAGTGCGGTGATGCGCATGGTAACCCTCCCTGATCATGGCTCTGCCGTGTTTGGTGCGGCGGCCGGCGGCGTTTCCTCAGAGTCTCGTTTATTGGCCCCGTCTTGCGCGGGATTGCCGGCATGCGTTTGACACTCTGCCGCATGTGTTATCGATGACACATTGCGTAATCGATAGCATTGGCGCGGGTATTGTCAATCGCCGTTCGGTCAGGACTTTGGATGCGGTGCGGTAGCGGTCGACCGGCGCACGACCAGCCGCGTCGGCAAAACCGTTGACATGTCGACGCTCCGGCCCTCGATCGCGTCGAGTGCAGCGCGAAAGCCGAGCCGGCCGAGATCTTCCATGGGCTGGGCGACGGTCGTCAGTTGCGGCGCCAGGTTCGCCGCCAGCGTGTCATCGAAACCGATGATCGACAGGTCCTCAGGCACGCGGAGGCCTTCTTCATAGATCCCCTGCAGGGCGCCGGCCGCGAGGATATCGCAGGTGGCGAAGATCGCCGTCGGGCGTTCGGGAAGCTCCAGCAGGGCCTTCACATGACGATAGCCTTCGATTCCGGAACCGCCATCTTCGACATGGTAATAGCGCCCGAGCCGGATCAGGTTTTCGTCGATGGGGATCCCGGCCTGCCGCAGGCCCTCGTGGTAGCCGGCAAGGCGCTCGTCCTCGACGCTGGCGAAATGCCGGTCGCCGCGGTTGATCAGCTCGGGATCGCCGCCGATGAAGGCGATGCGTCGGTGACCCAACTGGACGAGATGGGCGATCGCTTGCAGCGAGCCGGTCAGGTTGTCGACACGGATCGAAGGCGCTTCGACCGTAGCCGCCCGCTCCAGCTGGATCACGGGGATCGCAGCTTCCGTCAGCAACTGCACATTGTGGCGATCGATCGCGTTGGTGAACAGCACCGCATCGACGCGACGTTCGATGAAGCGCTCGACGCCGAGGCGTTCGCGTTCGGCGCTGCCATTGTGGTTGAACAGGAAGGTCTTGTAGCCCTCGACCAGCGCTTCTTCTTCGGCCCAATGCGCGACATTGACGAAGAAGGGATTGGCGGTGATCGCGGTCAGCATGTGCCCGACCGTGAAGCTGCGCTGCTGGCGAAGTCCCCGCGCGACCGCGTTGGGCCGGTATCCGGTCGCCTTGATGGCGGCCTCGACCCGGCTGCGGGCGACCTCCGAGACATAGCCCTTGGCTTTCAGCACCCGGGCCACGGTCGCCGTCGATACACCGGCGCGTTGAGCGACTTCCAGCAGCGTCGAGGGCTTCATTGCCACACTCCATCCCCCGAATGGCTGTAGCGATTGACTACAGTAGAAGCAAGGCGGGGCGGTTGGAACCGTGCCGCTTGGATTCTGGCCAGGCAGCGGTTACGGAATAACGGTTCGGGGCTTTTCCCCCGCACCGAATCCACGGTGGTCGCCACAGTGGAGGACAGCGCCGGGGCGGCGATGGAGCCAACTTGATTTCAATCGCGGAGCGGATCCACTCCAAATACCCGCATATGACGGGGGCCCTGCAGAAATTCGCCGATTTCGTGCTCGCGGAACCGGTGAAGGTCGCGCGGATCAGCATCCATGAGGCGGTGAAGGATCTCGACGTTTCCGTCGCCTCGGCCAATCGCTTCGCGCGGGCGATAGGCTATTCCGGCTATGCCGAATTCCGCACCGAGCTGATCCGGAGCTTCGAACCGGCCTTCGATCCGGTCAAGCGGCTGCAGGTCCAGGTATCGCGCAGCTCGACCAGCCTCGATGTGTTCAAGGCCTCGATGAACGAGGATATCGCCAATGTGCAGAACACGATGGACGCGCTCAGCGACGAGCGCGCCAACCAGGCGGTCGATGCGGTCCTCAACGCCCGCAACATCATCGTCTTCGGCCTCGACAATGGCGCCAGCTGCGCGGCCATCCTGAGCAACGAGCTGCAGCGCCTGCGCCGCAACGTGACCTCGATCGCCAATTATGGCGGCGCCATCGGCGTCGCGCGACAGTTCACCGAGCTGGGCCGGGACGATCTGGCGATCGCCATCGCCTTTCCCAACTACATCCGCGACGTGATCCAGCTCGCCAGCCTCGCCCGCGCCCGCGGCACCAGGGTGCTTGCCATCACGGACAGTCATCATTCGCCGCTTGCGCCGCTTGCCGACATCAACCTGTTCTGCCGCGCCGAGCGCCAGTTCGGCTCGATGTCGAACGCCAGCGCGATCACGCTGATCGAGGCGCTGGTCGCCGCCGTCGCCCACCGCACCAAGCGGGCCGTCGAGCTTGCCGAGCAATATACGGCGCTCGAGCTGCCCTGGCTCGAACGCCCCGGCCCGTAGGTCCGCCAGCGGATCCCGCGAGCCGCGTGTCTCTTCCTCTGCCACCGAACCAATGTCGCGTGCCATGGCCGGCCCAGGGCAGTCGCGCGCGGCTGCCCGGGACGTACGGTCCAGCGGGCTTCGCGTGGCATCGGCGCGTGCGCATGGGCGCGCGGACTGACGCGGGAATGATCAGGCCATCCTTATCCTGCTAGGCAGTGCCTCGGGGCACGTTGTTTTCGCTGGTGTTTTCCGCGTCCCCCATGGCGACCATTTCAGCACCGCCCTCGATTGTACAAATTATAACGCCGTGACAGTCTCTATGTAACGCGATGTTCATAGCCGGATCGGAAATGGTTGCTTCCGGCGATGGATCTCCCGCTCTCGAGCCTGGAATACGCCTCGCCACACCCAGAAATGTCTTTCGGAGCCCATCGATATGGATAGACGGACCTTCATCAAGGTTAGCGCCGCCGCCCTCGCGGCTCCGGCCCTGGTTACCTCCCGCGCCCTGGCCGACACGCCGAAGCTTGGCAAGATCGCCTACCAGCTTGGCTGGGTGAAAAACTTCCAGTTTGCCGGCGAGTACATCGCCGACGCGAACAAGTATTTCGAGCAGGAGGGCATCGCGGTCGATCTCCTGGCGGGCGGTCCGAGCGTCTCGGCGGAGCCGATCGTCATCTCCGGGAAGGCGCTGGTCGGGCAGAACAGCACCGACAACACGGCCAATGCGGTCGCCAAGGGCGCGCCGCTCAAGATCATCGGCACCAATTACCAGAAGTCGCCGTCCTCGATCATCTCGCTGACCAAGACCGGGCTCAAGGCCCCCAAGGATCTGCTCGGCAAGACGGTCGGCATCCAGGCCAACAACCAGGTCGTCTGGAACGCCTTCCTGAAGATCAACGGCATCGATCCCGCCAGCGTCAACACCGTTCCCGCCCAGCATGACTTCACGCCGCTGGTCTCCGGGGAACTCGATGCCTTCTTCGGCTTCTCCAACGACGACGTCGTGCAGCTGCGCCAGAAGGGCCAGGACGTCAGCTACCTGCTGATGGCCGATTACGGCTACCCGATGTTCAACTGCAACTATCTCGTCACCGAGGAGACTTTGAAGGACAAGGCGAAGCGCGCCCAGGTCGTGGCCTTCATGCGCGGCGCGATCCGCGGCTGGCAGGAAGCGGTCAAGAACCCGGCGCTGTCGGCGCAGCTGACCGTCGATGTCTATGGCAAGGGCAACGGCCTCGACAGGGCGGCGCAGGAGAAATCCGCCGCCGCGACCAACGAGCTGATGGTCACCGCCGACACGGAGAAGCACGGCCTGTTCTGGATGACCGACAAGTCGGTCGACGAGACCATCGCCACGCTGGCAACGGCCGGCATCGTCGCCAGGAAGGACCTCTTCACCAACGAGATCCTCGAAGAGGCCTTCCAGGGCAAGACCACGCTCTGAGCCGGTTTCGCCGGGCGGCTCACGCGCCTGCCGGGCCGCCCGGCGACCCAGGCCATCGTAGCCGCGGACCGGCGGTCCGTATTCCCGACGCCCCAGGCTTCCCATGCCTGGGACGGACGGCTTTCGTTCGACAGGAAATCCAGCATGACCCAGAACTACCAGAGCGCGGATGTCTGGTCCCGCACCAAGACGATCAACGGCTATCCGGTCGACGAGGTCCGGTCCGTCTTCCAGAAGTCGGTCCGTCGCGGCTGGCTCGAAGAAGCGATCCTGGCCGCGTTCGAACTGCACCAGAGCGGGCTTGAGACGGAAGAACTGCTCTGGCGGCGGATCGAGATCATCGCCACGGAGGAAGTCGGCTTCGGCCTGGTGACGGCGCCGGCCATCATCGAGGCGCTCAACGCCCAGCGGCAGCGCTATTCCGATCGCACCGAGCGCTGGATCTATGCCGTCCAGGCGGTTCGGATCATCGTCACCAACAAGAAGGACCGCACCGCGCCGCAGCTGGCGCAATGGGCGATCGAGGTGACGTCGCGCGGCGAGCGCCAGTTCGAGATCCAGGATTTCATGGTCGACTATCACACCCGTCGCGGTGTCGAGCTCGGCCGCGGCCCGGAGCACTGGACGAGCGCCGGCGGCGGCGATCTCGAAAACATGCTCGAGGGCGTCGATACCAAATATCTCGACTACCTGAACGCGCTCCGCGCCAAGGCGCCGGCCTGATTCTGGCATGGCGCGTTCTGGCATGGCGCGGCCTGCATCCTGCGCCGCGCCACCCGCCGGCCGAAACGGGATCTATCCGATGGAGCAGTCCAACGTGACGTTCGAGACGAAACCAAGGGCGAACCCGTCGACGCGTCCAAACGGGGATGCCAGCGGCATCGTGCTCTATGGGCTCTCCAAGAGCTTTTCGTTGCAGGGGCGGGTGGTGACGGCCCTGCATGACGCGGACCTGCGGACCCCGGCCGGGTCCTTCGTATCCCTGCTCGGGCCGTCGGGCTGCGGCAAGTCGACGATCCTGCGGATCCTGGCGGATCTCGAAGTGCCCACGAATGGCAGCGCGCTGATTCACGGCAAGTCGCCGGGCGTATCGCGCGCCAACCACGAGATCGGCATCGCGTTCCAGGACGCCTCGCTGCTCGCCTGGCGTTCGGTCGAGGACAATATCCGCCTGCCACTAGAGATCAGCGGCATGACGGGGCAGGACGCGGTAGTCCGCGACCTGATCGCGCTGGTCGGCCTCCAGGGCTTCGAGAAGGCGAGGCCGGCGCAGCTTTCCGGCGGCATGCGCCAGCGCGTTGCCATTGCCCGCGCGCTGGTCAACCAGCCGAAGGCGCTGCTGCTGGACGAGCCGTTCGGCGCGCTCGACGACATGATGCGCCAGCGGCTCAATCTCGGCCTGCAGCGGATCTGGATGGAGCGCCGCACGACCACCGTGCTGGTGACGCATTCGATTTCGGAGGCCGTTTTCCTGTCCGATACGGTAGCGGTCATGACCGCGCGCCCCGGACGCATCGTCGAGACGCTGGCGATCGACCTGCCGCGTCCGCGCACGCCGGAGATGATGCGCACGCCGGAATTCCACCGGCTCTGCGACGGGTTCAGCGAATTGCTGTTCGGCGCCAAGGTCGACGACATGGAGCCGACCTCATGACCGCGGCGACCCTGGCTCGGCCCCTCGACCGGCTGCGCGACCTCAACTGGTCCGCAATCCTGTATGCGACCGCGGGCCTCGCGGCGCTCGTGCTTCTCTGGCAGTTCGCGGTGCTCTTCGTATCGTCGGGCAATGGCACGATCCCGTCTCCGCTGCAGATCGCACGGCAGATGCACTCCGACGGCTTCGCCTTCTATGCGGATGCGGCCTCCTACACGGTCTCGGCGGCGTTTCGCGGCTGGCTGTGGGGCAACAGTCTCGCGATCCTCCTCGCGCTTGTCGCCGTCGCCATTCCGTTTCTCGAACGGCCGATCCTGCAGCTCGGCATCGTCTCCTATTGCCTGCCGATCGTCGCGATCGGGCCGCTGATGATGATCCTGTTTTCCGGCGATACGCCAAAGGTGGTGCTGGCGGCGCTGTCGGTTTTCTTCACAACGCTGATCGGCACGGTGACGGGCCTTCGCTATGTCGACCGCACCATGCTGGACCTGGTGCACGGCTTTGGCGGCGGCACCTGGCACAAGCTGTTCAAGGTCCGGCTGATCTCGGCCCTGCCGCACCTCTTCGCCGCGCTGCGCATCGCGGCGCCGGCCGCCATCCTCGGCGCGATCGTCGGCGAATATATGGGCGGCACGGAAACCGGATTGGGGCTGATGCTGGTCAATTCGCAGCAGGCGATGGAGATTCCCCGGACCTGGGCGATCGCCGTCGTCGCCAGCGTGCTGGCGGCCATCGCCTATGCGGCGACCAGCCTGGTCGCCCGCCTGATGACGCCCTGGGCGCGGGAAGTCTCCACCGACATCGGCGGCGGCCTGCATGCGAAGGCCGGCGGCCAGGGCGACTGGGCGATGGCGATCGCCTCGGCGGTCGGTTCGCTAGGGCTCGTGCTCTTCGTCTGGTGGGCGATATTGCGCGGCTTTTCCGTGCCGCCCTTCTTCGGCAAGGGCCCGGTGGAGGTCTGGAACTATCTCGTCGACCCGCTGATGGGCGCGCAGAACCGCGCGCAGTTGATGCGCGAGGCCGTCATCACGATCCGCGACAGCGCCGCCGGGCTTGTCGTCGGCACCGTGGCCGCCGTCCTGGTCGCGGTCGCCTTCAATCTCTGGGGCGGGGTCGAGCGCGCCTTCATGGGCGTGGCGATCGCGCTGCGCTCGATCCCGCTCGTCGCCATGGCGCCGCTGGTGACCCTGGTGTTCGGCCGCAACATGCTGGCCGTCGTCATGATCGGCGCGATCGTCACCTTCTTCCCGACGCTGGTGAACATGACATTGGCGCTGGCCCAGACGCCGGCCCGCTCGCGCGACCTGATGAAGGTGTTCGGCGCCTCGCGCCTCAGGACGCTGATGACCGTGCAGATCCCGAGCGCCTTGCCGGCGCTGTTCACCTCGCTGCGCACCGCCGCGCCGCTCGCCATCACGGGCGCCCTGCTGGCGGCGTGGCTCGCGACGGGCAAGGGGCTCGGCTATGCGATCGTCACCACTGCCGCCGTCTCGGACTATGAGGGCCTCTGGGCGCGCGTCGCGCTGACGACCGCCTTTTCCATTCTTCTCTACGCGTTGATCGGGCTGGTCGAACGCATCGTCCTGAAAGCCTACGCCAACTAGCCAGGCCGCATGCGCCCCATGCAAAGACCGTCGCGCCATGCGCGGCGCGATGGGGCTCGCCTTGCCGTGGCCGATGTCCACCCGCATCCACCCCCGGCCAGCCGTCCTTCGCGCCTGACCTTCCTCACCGATCGTTCCCGGAGTTTGCCATGAAGACCACCCCCGTCACGCCCGACGATCTCGTTGCCTCGATCATCGCCCTGCCGCCCATCGCCCGGGATCCGGATGGCGGCATCAATCCCGGCGAGAGCCGCAAGATCGTCGACTGGCTCGCCTCCGCCGGCGTCCGTTCGTTCATGTATGGCGGCATCGCCAACCTGTTCAACGCGAAGCTCAGCGAATATGGCGCGGTGCTCGACCTGATCGAGGCCGTGGCGCCGTCCGAGGACGCATGGATGGTGCCGGCGATCGGCGGCGACTTTGGCAAGGCGATCGACCAGGTCGCGATGCTGCGCGAGCGCGATTTCCCGACCGCGATCCTGCTACCGTTCTGGCTGGTGCAGCCGAAGGGCGTGGCGACCGGCATCCGCAAGCTGGCCGATGCCTATGGCAAGCCGCTGATGGTGTTCTTCAAGGCGCTCGACTACCTGACGCCGCAGGACGTCGCCGCGCTGCTGAAGGATGGTGCGCTCTGCGGCGTCGAATATGGCATCGTCCCGGACGAAACCGGCCAGTCGCCGCATCTGACCGCGCTGCTGGACCTGGTCGGCTCGGCCGACCGACTGATCGACGGCGCCGGCGAACTGACCATCGTCGAAAGCTCGAAGTTCGGCATCCAGGGCTACACCTCCGGCACGGGCCTGCTGGCGCCGCATATCTCGCAGGCTCTGCTGGAAGCGGTGAAGCGCGGAGACCGCGCCGCGGTCGACAGCCTCAGTCAGGTCTTCGTGGATTTCGATGCCGCCCGCGCTGCCTATTCCGCCATTCCCGTCGTGCATGATGCGATCCGCCTGGCCGGCATCGCCGATACCGGCCCGATCGGCCCCTTCTTCGAGTCCGCCTCGGATCCCGCGATCGTCGCTGACATCACGCGCATCGCCAGGGAACTGATGCGGGCCAATGCGGACTTCAGGGTGAAGGAAGACGCATAGCGCGGCCCTGCGTCGGGGGGGCGAGGCGCCTTGGGCGGCCCGGGACACCGGCAAGGATAGTCATGGACGGGGAGGGCGGCGCGGTGCGCCGCCTCGTCCCCGGAAATCCCCTGCTGCAGGAAGCGCCCTCCGATCCGTCTTCTGCCGCCCCCTATCGGCCGGCCGGTCCTGGGCTCGGCTTGGCCTGCGTCGCCTCGAAGGCGTCCAGCACATCCTGCAGGGTCGCACGAACGTGCATGCCGCTGATCTCCCGGGCGCGGGAAGGATCGCGATCGCGAAAGGCGTCGAGCAGCGCATGATGCTCGGCCCTGACCCATCGGCATAGGCCTGGGTTCGCCCGCGCTTATAGAGAAGGCTCTCACTGAGGCCGTAGTAGCGAGGGATGATGATCTCGGCCGCTTCGACATTGCCGCCATGCATGTTGATGAAGCGGTGGAAGGCATAGTTCGCGGCGTCGATGCGGGGCCAGTCCAGCGCGTCCAGCGCCTCGCCGATCTCATGCGAATGGATCAGCCGCTCGCGATCCAGCGCCCGGACACGGACGCCCCGGTTCGGGAAGATCTCGACCAGCCCCTCGCCCTCGTCGCCTGCGAGCATCACGGTCTCGATCTGCCGTTCTGGCATGGCCTCGTGACCGGCATCGATCCCGACTACATGGCGGATGGCTATGTGAGGGTGCCGGAGAAGCCGGGACTTGGCGTCGACATCAATCTGGATGCCATCCGCGAGAACCTGCGCACCGAGGACACGCTGTTCCTGCCGACCGATGCCTGGAATACCCCGAAGCTCGGCTTCTGGCGCCCGGACGATCGCTGGCCAGAATAGCGTTGCCGCCAGCCCACACGACTTTGCGCTCCCCCGGAATGTGCCGTGGGCACTGGAGGCGCGAGGACGGATGGGGCGATGGGCCTGCGCGGCGCGTTGCCGCGAGCAAGGGGCGCCTTCGGATATCGGATCCGAGGGCGTCCCGTTCCCAACCTCGAGAACGGAACGCCCGAGGCGTCTAGACGAGCGCGACCTTGCCGGTGGCCAGGTCATATACCCCGCCGACAATTCGCAGCTGCTTCTTCGCGATCAGATTCGTCAGGATCGGACTTGCCTTCTCCAGCCGGCTGACATTGTAGCGGACATTCGCGATCGTCGCCGCGGCGACCAGGTCGTCGCCTCCCTTGCTGACCGCGGCCTCGATGCCCGGCTTCATGGCGGTCACGAGGCCGGCAATATGCCCGGGAAGCTGGTTGCCCTTTTGCAGCGCCTCGATCGTGGCGGTGACCGCGCCGCACCGGGTATGGCCGAGCACCAGGATGAGCTTGGATCCGAGCACGGCGGAACCGAACTCCAGGCTGCCCAATCCCTCATCCGTGACGAAGTTGCCAGCGACGCGGACGACAAAGAGATCGCCCGGCCGTTGATCGAAGGCGAGTTCGGGGGCGACGCGCGAGTCCGCGCACCCCAGGACGGAGGCGAACGGGGCTTGCCCGGCGGCGGTATTGGCCCGGTTGACGCTGAAGTCGCGCTCGCGCGTGGTGTTCGAAACGTAGCGCTCGTTGCCTTCGGTCAGAAGCTTCAACGCTTCGTCGGGCGTCTCCGCGGCCCGCACCGACTGGGCCTCCGCCTTGCCGGAAAGTAACGTGTTTCCGAATAGCGCCAAACCTGCGAGAGCGATGCCGCCGCCGAGGATATCGCGGCGCTTCATGGATACTTCGTAGCAATTATTGCACATGTTCCCCTCCTGATTCCGTTTTAGGCTAGCACGGTAGACGCGAATATTGCCAGAATGTGCCTTCGATAAACGTCGGCTGCGTCTGAATCTGCTGGGGAATGGCGGCAGAACTGGCCCGATATTCTCAATTCCGGAGGCTGGCGGCTTTGCGGTGGCGGCGCGGCGCCGCGCCGGAAGAGGGGGCCGGGTTCGGCGGATGTCGGCATCTCGACCGGGTCGCTTCGACCGCGACGGCTGGGCCTCCGGCGTCGCGCGTCCAGTGCCGGGCCGGCTACCAGCGCAGGATGAAGCGGCCGGCCGCGGCGCCCGCCAGGGTCAGGATGGCGATCGCCAGCGAATACCAGGTGGCCACGAAAAACGGCGAATCGTCGAAGCAGTGGGCGGCATAGAAGGTGGCCGCCAGCCCGCCGGCGAGCAGGCCGCAGGCCGCGCCGGCCAGGCCCGGCCGCGTCGGTGC
The DNA here is from genome assembly GCF_026343955.1 of Kaistia defluvii. Taxonomy (GTDB): domain Bacteria; phylum Pseudomonadota; class Alphaproteobacteria; order Rhizobiales; family Kaistiaceae; genus Kaistia; species Kaistia defluvii. The sequence continues at coordinate 465,320 of NZ_JAPKNI010000003.1, read as the reverse complement.
GCCATAGCGCAGCGCAGCCAGGAAAACGGCGAGCGGTCCCATCCCGATCAGGGGGATCATCGTCAGGCAGATCAGGCTGTTGGTGCCGACAAGCCGCGCTCCCCATTCGGCGGCCGGAATGGTGGCGATCTCCATCAGCAGCGCGGCGAGCAGGATCGCAGGCGCGATGGCGAGCAGCGCGACGCGATGGCTGGACCGCGAAACGGGGCGCGCCAGTTCGGCGACCTGGAACAGCGCCGTCACGGCGAGCGTGGCGGTTATGACGAATTTGAGCAGGAAGCGGGACGTATGCGCGGCCTGCGCGAAATCGGGACGCGGGCCGAGCAGCGTGGAAAAGACGATCGCGGCGATCACGCTGGCCAGCCCGCAGGCGCCCAACAGCAACAGGCCGAGCGAAGGCCGGGGCGCGGCGGCGTCGCGGGCAATCGCCTTGATGAGATCGTGGGTGTTCATGTCCGTTCCGTTCAATCCTGCACAAAGCGGCGGGCGATCGCCTTCAGGCCGCGATGCAACGCCACGCGCACGGCGCTTTCCGTCATGCCCAGCGCATGCGCCGTTTCGCCGATCGTCGCCCCCTCGACCGAGATCGAGGCGACGACATTGCGCTGCACGGTCGCCAGCCCGCCCAGCGCGCGGTCGATGTCGCGCGTCATCGACGCCTCCTTCTCCGGCTCGGCCAACGTCTCGGCGAAATCGTCGATATCGACCTCGACGTGACGGCCGCGCCGGCGGAACGCATCAATCAGCTTGAAGCGGGCGATGGCATAGACCCACGGCATCACCGCTTCGTCCTGACGCCAGGTGTGACGCTTCAGGTGGATCGCCAGCAGCGTTTCCTGCACGATATCTTCCGGTTCGACGCCGCCATGAACGATGCGCCGGCGGCAAAAGCCGCGCACGTGCCGGGCGACGCGTTCGAGAAAGACGGCATAGGCGCTTTCATCGCCAGCCATGGCCGCCCTGAAAAGCCGCGCGAGTTCGGCGTCGTCCGTCCTCGTCAAGCCTGTCATCCCTCTTCTTCGGCCGTGTCCGCCAATTGTTACGACGCTGGCGAAATATCCCGGAACCGGCGGCAAGCGCCATCACGAAACCGTGTTCGACAGTCGCTGTAACGAACCATGCTCGCCTCCCGAAGTCGACGCTATGGGGCGCAGAAAGCGCTCCTCCCAACCTTCACAGGAGAACGCCATGAACCGCCAGACCCTTGCCCTCGCCCTTGCCGGATCGCTCGTCTCGGCTTTCGCGACCACTGCCTATGCCGCCCCGCTTCCGGCCGAAAAGATGGTCGGCATGGAGAAGTGCTACGGCATCGCCCTGAAGGGTCAGAACGATTGCGCCGCCGGCGCCGGCACCACCTGCGCCGGCACCTCGACCATGGACTATCAGGCCAATGCCTGGAAGGCCGTTCCGGCCGGCACCTGCACCTCGATGGAGGTGAACGGCCACATGGGCATGCTCAAGCCCATGTAAGCCGCGACGCGGGTCTCGCTGGAGGCCGCGACGTCGCTTTTCCCGCCGCCAATGCGACGGGGCCCGCTGCGCCGGGCTCCGTCGCTTCGAAAGCCAGGGTCCACCTCATGAACGCCATCACACCCTCCACCTCCCTGCTTCCCGCCCGCGCCGGGCTCGGCCTCAAGCCCGAGCACGTCGGCGAGATCCTGGATACCGAGCCGGATGTCGGCTTCTTCGAGGTTCATGCCGAGAATTACATGGGCGATGGCGGCGCGCCCCATCGGGCGCTCGGCGAGATCGTGGCCCGCTATCCGCTGTCGCTTCACGGCGTCGGCCTTTCGATCGGCGCCGAGCGGCCGCTCGACACGGCCCATCTGGCGCGGCTGCGCGCCCTGATCGACCGCTACCGGCCGCGGTCCTTCTCCGAGCATCTCGCCTGGTCGACGCATGAAAGCGGCTTCCTCAACGACCTGCTGCCGCTGCCCTACACCGAGTCGACGCTGCGGCGGGTCGCCGATAATGTCGATCAGGTGCAGCAGGCGGTCGGCCGGCAGATGCTCTTGGAGAACCCGTCGACCTACATCCTGTTCGAGGACAGCACGATCCACGAGATCGACTTTCTGGAGCGCGTCGCGGCCCGGACGGGCTGTGGTCTGTTGCTCGACGTCAACAATGTCATGGTCTCGGCCGTCAACCATCGCGCCGATCCGTTTGCCTATATCGACCGCTTTCCGGTCGAGCGCGTCGGCGAGATCCATCTTGCCGGCTATGACGAGACGATGGACGGCGCCGGCGACCGGCTGCTGATCGACGCGCATGGTTCCCCGGTCAGCGACGACGTCTCGGCGCTCTACCGCCACACCATCGATCGCGCCGGTCCGCTGCCGACCCTGATCGAGTGGGATAATGACGTGCCCGCCTTCCCGGTGCTGCTGGCCGAAGCCGCGCGCGCCGAAGCCGTGCTGGACTCGGCCAAGTCCTGGCGCGATGCGCGCCTCGCAAGGCGGGCGTGATCATGGACCAGAGCGCCTTTGCCGCCGCCTTGCTCGATCCGTCCCTGCCGCTTCCCGCCGGCGTGACCTGCGCCCGGGGCGAGCCCGACGCCACCCGCTTTTCCGTCTATCGCAACAATGTCGTCGCCAGCCTGTCGCGGGCGCTTGGCGAGCGCTTTCCGGTGGTGCGGCGACTGGTCGGCGACGAATTCTTCAACGGCATGGCGCGCGCCTTCCTCACGGTGTCGCTGCCACGATCGCCGCTGATCTTTGCCTATGGCGACACGTTCCCGGATTTTGTCGCCGGCTTCGCGCCGGCCGCGGCTCTGCCCTATCTCGCCGACACGGCCCGGCTCGAGGCCAACTGGACCCGCGCCTATCACGCCGCCGACGCCACGCCGCTTCCGGTGGAACGCCTTCTGGCGATTGCGCCGGAACGGCTTGCCGGGATTCGGCTTTTGCTCCACCCGGCGGTCGCCCTGGCGCGCTCGGACTTCGCCATCGGCACGATCTGGCAGGCGCATCAGGCTGAGGTCGTCGGCTCTGTGATTGTGGCGGCTTCCGAGAGCGTGCTGGTGACCCGGCCGACCTTCGACGTTCGCGTGCATGTCGTACCGCCGGCCGACGGTGTCTTCGCCGATTCGGTATTGCGGGGCGAAACGCTCGGGGAGGCGGCTGCGACCGCCTTCGCGCGGCACCCCGACTTTGATTTCGGCCACGCGCTCCTGGGCCTGGCCTCTCTCGGCGCCTTTGCCGACAGCCCCTTGCAAGGAGATCCGGCATGACCGGCATCGATCAGGCGCCGACCGATCGCGGGCGCTCGCTCTGGCGCATCGTGCAGCGCGTCGAGGCGGCTCTCGCCGCCATTCCGGAGGCACTGCCGCTGCTGGCGCTTCGTTTCGCGCTGGCGGTGCCGTTCTTCAAGTCGGGGCTGACGAAATGGGATGGCTTCCTGACGCTGTCGAATGGAGCGCGCTATCTGTTCACGCAGGAATTCAGCCTGCACATCCTGGGGAATCAGTATCCCTATCCGGCGCCGATCCTGATGGCGACGCTATCCGGCATCGGCGAGATCGTGTTGCCGATCCTGCTGGGGCTCGGCCTTGGCACGCGTTTCGCGGCGCTTGGCATCCTGCTGATGACGGCGGTGATCCAGCTGACCGTGCCGGAGGGCTGGGCCAATTTCCATCTGCCCTGGGCGGCGATGGCGCTGACGCTCGTCGTCTATGGCGGCGGTCCGCTGGCGCTGGATCGTTGGATCGGGCTCGGGGCCCGCAGAGGGTGAATCCAGCGCGCATCGATGGGCCGGCCTCGACATGGCAGGGCGCCTGGTGTCATCCGGCGCGGCGGGTCCAGTTCGGTCCGGATGCCGAGCGGTCCTTTCCGATGGATTGAGCGGCGCGGCTAGGGGACCTTCAGGGTCCGAAGCGCCGTCGCCAGCTTCCGGACGGCAAGCTCGATCTCGTAGGGCGTGTAAGCGGCGAAGCCCATCAGGAAGCCGGCCTCGCCGCGGCCCTCGGCGTGCAGCGCCGACAAGCCGAGCAGATCGACGCCGGCATGCTGGGCGGCGTCGATCGCGGTGCGCTCCGGCAGGTCGGCGGTCAGCCGGCACGGCATCTGCAGCCCGCCGGCGGGAATGCGCGGCTCGACAAAATCCGAAAGATGCCGGCGCACCAGACCGGCCAGCACGTCGAGACGGTCCGCATACACGGCGCGCATGCTCCGAACATGCGCGCCGAAATGCCCGCCCTCCATGAACCGGGCCAGCGTCCACTGCGCCATCGGCGCCGTGTGACCGTCCTGCAAGGTGCGCGCGACCGTCATCGGCATGACGAGCGGCGTCGGCAGGACGAGATAGCCGATCCGCACGCCGGGAAAGAGAGATTTGGTGAAGGTGCCGATGTAAAGCGTCCGGTCATGCGCATCGAGGCCCTGCACGCAGGCGGTCGGTTTGCCGGCGTAGTGGAATTCGCTGTCGTAGTCGTCCTCGATGATCCAGGCCTGATGCCGGGCGGCCCATTCGATCAGGGCGAGGCGACGTTCCAGCGCCAGGGTCGCGCCGGTCGGAAACTGGTGCGAGGGCGTGAGAAAGACCGCCCGGGCCCGGCGCGGCTCCGCCAGGATCGTCTCGACCATGAGGCCATTGCCGTCGACGGGGACCGGAATGCAGTCCAGTCCCGCCGCGTCGAAGGCGCGCCGCGCCCCGTAATAGGCGGGATCCTCGATGAAGATGCGGTCGCCGGGATCGAGCAGCATGTTGGCGCAGAGCGACAGGGCCTGCTGCGAACTGGTGAGGACCAGCACGCGATCCGCCGTGGCGCGCGCGCCCCGTTCCAGGTTCACATAGTCGGCGATGGCGCGGCGAAGCGGCTCCACGCCCTGCGGATCGCCGTGAAGCAGGGCTTGCGCGCCAACTTCCTTTCGCACCTGCCGTTCCAGGCGCTCCCAGAGCGGCAGCGGGAAGGTGCGGGTTTCCGGCACGCCCGGCGCGAAGGGCCGGGGTGCCAGCCTCTCCCGAACGCCGCCGCCACCGAACATGGCGGCGCCGCGCCGGCTGAGCTTCGGTGGCAGGTTGCGAACCTGCGTATCCGGCGGCGTCTGCCGGCGACCGGGCGTGAACGCCGTCATCTCGGCGACGAAACTGCCGCTGCCCACGCGCCGGTCGATGAAGCCTTCCGCGTGAAGCTGGCCATAGGCGGCTTCGATCGTGTCGCGCGATACGCCGAGCGACGTGGCGAGGGCACGGGAGGCGGGCAGGGGCTTGCCGGGTCCGAGCGCGCCATCGACGATCAGCTGCCGGATCGCCCGCTGGATCCGCGCATGAAGCGGCATGGCCGCATGGGCGGGCAGGGCCATCCATGCCTTCACCGATTCCAGTTGCGAATGCTTGAACAAATGGTCTGGATCCATTGGAAAAATTGGCGGGAAAGATCAGTCCATTTACCGGCTAGTTGTCAACCCGGCTCGCCGTCCGTGCGGCCGAGTCTTTCCGGAGTTCCCTGACGACCATGCCATCTCATCCTGCTTCCATTCGCCCCCGCGATCTCGCGCATCCCGTGATCGCGGGCCTGATCTCCGTCCTCGTCAATTATGGCGGCACCTTCATTCTCGTCTTCCAGGCGGCGAAGGTCGCGGGCCTCGATCCCGGCCTCACCGCGTCCTGGGTCTGGTCGGTCTCGATCGGCGTTGGCCTGACGGGGCTGTTCCTGAGCTGGCGCTACCGCGAGCCGATCATCACCGCCTGGTCCACCCCGGCGGCGGCGTTTCTCGTTACCGCGCTGGCGACGACGCCCTATGCGGAGGCGGTCGGCGCCTACATGATCTCGGCGGCGGCCTTCGTGGTGCTTGGCATGTCCGGCTGTTTCGAGAAGGTCATCCGGCTCATCCCGCCGGGCATTGCCTCGGGCCTGCTCGCCGGCATCCTGCTGCCCTTTGGCATCGGCGCCTTTGGCGGGGCGAGCGTCGATCCGCTGCTGGTCGGGCTGCTGATCGTCGCCTATGTCGCGTTGAAGCGCTTCGCCGCCCGTTACGCCGTGGTCGGCATCCTGGTGATCGGGCTGGCCTTCCTGCTGGTTCAGGACCGGGTCGATCTCACGGGCCTGAAGCTGGAGTTCGCGGCCCCGGTCTTCACCATGCCGCAGTTTTCGCTGAACGCCCTGCTTTCGGTAGCGCTGCCGCTGTTCGTGATCACGCTGACCGGCCAATACATGCCGGGAATGCTGGTGCTGCGGAACGACGGCTTCAAGACCAGCGCCAATCCGATCGTCGCCTTGACCGGCCTCGGCTCGCTCCTCATGGCCCCGTTCGGATCGCATGCCTTCAACATCGCCGCCATCACGGCGGCGATCGCCACGGGAAAGGACGCGCATGAAGATCCGTCGAAGCGCTGGATCGCCGGCATCGCGGCCGGGTGTTTCTACGGGCTGGTCGGCGTGTTCGGCGTGACGCTGGCCGCCGTCTTCATGGCTTTCCCCGCGACCTTCATCACCACGCTTGCCGGCCTCGCGCTGCTCGGCACCATCGGCGGCAGCCTTGCCGGGGCGATGGCGGATCCGGGCTCGCGAGAGGCGGCGCTGATCACCTTCCTCGCCGCCGCCGCCAACATCCAGCTGCTGGGCATTGGCGGGGCGTTCTGGGGGCTCGTGATCGGCCTCGCCGCCACGCTCATCCTGAACGGCCGCTGGCCGCGCCTCGGGCGTGCCGAGCGTGCCGGGCACGACGGCGCGGCGCCGAGACACGCCGTACCCGGCGCCTGACGGCTCGCCGCGACAGGCACGGGCGGGGGTGACAAGCGGACGCGTGTCCCCCGCCTCGGCGCGAAGCGGTTCGGGCAGGCCCTGCCGTTCCGCCCGTCCTGCAGCGGAATTCGGCGCGCAGGTGGAACCAATGGGGCACGAGAGGGTTCCTCTGTCATTCGGAGACGAGGCTGACGTGCCCGGCCGCCGGGCAAGCGGCAACCCTTGAGGAAACTTGATCATGATGATTTCGTCCAGAATTCGCGCCGTCGCGGTTGCCGCCATCGCGGCCGGCGCTGTCAGCCTTTCCAGCGCCGCGCATGCCGACAGCGGCACGATCCGCTTCTCCGTCTACAAGGCGGCCTTCTTCGTCGGCGGCTCGGGCGGCGATGGCACGCTGACCTTCCACGGCCGTCGCTATCCGATCTCCATCGCCGGCCTTTCCGGCGGCATCGCCTTCGGCGCGTCCAAGACCAATTTCCGCGGCACGGTCCGCAACATCCGCCGGGCGAGCGACGTGACCGGTGTCTATGGCGCGGCCGGCGGCGGCGGCGCGATCGGCCGGGGCGCGCAGGTCATCGTCATGACCAATGAGAAGGGCGCCCGGCTCGAGCTTTCGGGCAAGCAGGTCGGCTTGCAGGTCAATGCCGATTTGAGCGGCCTGGCCATCACGGTCAAGTAGCGCCCGGCCTCTGTCGGTCCCCTATGCGGTCCAGACCCCTGCGAGAGAGAACGGGGTCGGGCCGAGGGCGGCCTGTTCCGCTTCGGTCGCGTTTGGCGGGATGAATCGGACGGGTCGCGCGCAGACGGATACCGACAGGTCTCCCACCACGCCATTGGGCAGCGGCAGATGGAAGGTGCGCGACACCGTTAGTCCCGCGCCCCGCCCCCCCGCCCGGCTTCGAAGCCGGGCGATGGCGACGCCATTGCAGCTGATATCGAAGAACAGCCGTCGCGACAGCGGCGGGGCGTCGAGCGCGATCTTCAGGATCAGGCTCCTGCGCGGCTGGCGCAGCGTGATCGTGTGCAGCAGCTCGCGTCCCGGCGGCAAGCTCTCGACCGGCTTGGAGAGACCAAGCAGCCAGCGCAGCGGAATGCGCGGCCGCGTCACGGTGATGGCGCGGCGATCCTTCACGATGAGCGAGAAGCCCTGATGCCGAAGCAGCCGGTCGGCGAGCCGGTTGCCGGCCTTCTCCGCCAGATTGCGGTCGCTGCGGTCGCGTACATTCGACCAGTATTTCAGCCGTTCTCCAAGCGGCACGGACGCCCTCGCCATAACGTCGAGAGCGTGGTCCGGCACGGCGAGCGCCAGTTCCTGTCGCACATAGCGCAGGCCGGCGAGACAGGCGGGCACGAGGCCGCGCTGATGCGCCATCGACGCCAGCCGGTCCCAGTCGATCGCCTGCCGCTCGATCCGGGTGGCAAGATCGATTGCCCAGTCGCCGCTGTTACTCGTGGCGGAATGGGCAAGGAGAAGCAGTGTGGCGTCGGTCGGCGACGGAACCAGGATAGGGCGCAACGCCAGCTTCGCGCCGCGGGCCATGTCCCATAGCGCGTCGTCGAGGGCGGGTTGGATCCGAGCGAAGTGAAACGGCGAATTGTGCAGGTCGATCTCGCCGTGCTCGCCCTTCTTGAAATTGCCGCTGAGGCGGACATTAGCCAGCTGGCGCAGATATTCGAACGATTCCCCATTCGTCGCCGTCCAGTGGTCCGCAGCGAGCGAATCGAGCGCCCGCCCCGTGTCCGCCGGCCGCACCAGAATGTCGACATCGCCCATGATCCGGCGCGTCGTCACGGCGAGCCCCTCGGCATATTGCGCTCCGCCCTTGAAGACGAGGAACGGTATGCCGTCCGCGCTCAGCCGGTCGAAGGCGGTCGCCGTCTCGCGCAGGCCGAGCTGGGTCTTGGTCCAGAGCTGTTTCGTCAGCCCGTCGATCCGCGGCCGCAGCGGCGTGTCCGGATCGAGTTGCGGCAGGCGAAGCGAGAGCGGCGCCAACAGGCGCATCTCCGGCCATGTGACGTCGTCAAAGTTCCGTTGCGCCTTCCAAGCCTGCCAGGCCGCCCTGGCCTGGGCATCCGGACCGAGCGCCGCCTGGAGCAGCAGGTGCACGAGACCGTCCGGCCAACTGCGTTCGCGTCGCCAGCTCATGAGCCGGATCCCGTGCTGGCGGCGAGGGCGGCGCGCCGGCGGGTCAGGGCGCGTCGCGCGATCTCCAGATAGCCGACATCCCGTTCGTCGCGGCCATAGCTCATGCTGCCAGCAATCACGCGGCGGAGCGCGACGACCGAGGGGGACATCTGGAAACGAAGACCCATTTCGCGCCCCCGGGCAATCCAGTCGATCATATCGCCCCGGCCACCCTCGAGCGGATCGTAGATCGGCCCGATCCGACGGGCGCAGTCGGTCCGGATCATCATCGTCGTGCGGCCCCAGCCTTCCTGGGTCCTGGCGGCGGGGTCGACGGGACGGCCATGAAAGAAGATGCGGAGATGGCCGAACACCGCGTCGACATCGGTCGCTTCGTCTAGGCTCGCCAGCTGCCATGCGGCTTTTTTCGGCAGCCAGAGATCGTCGGCGTCGAGATAGGCGGTGATCGGCGTGTCGACCGTCTGCAGAGCGAGATTGCAGGCGGCGCCGGGACCCCGATTGTCCTGCCGGATGACGTCGATCCCGAGCTCCCGCGCGTGATCGCCCGTGCCATCCGTCGAACCGTCATCGACCAGAAGAACACGCGCCGGCGGAACAGTCTGGCCGCGCAGCGAGGCGATGGCATCGGCGAGCGTCCTGGTCGCGTTAAAGGCCGGAATAATCACCGTATAGCGGCTCGACATGGCGGCCTGTCCTCTCGGCTAGGCATTGAGGGGGGAGGATTGCGGTGCCGTATCCGGCTCGCCGCCAAATTCCGTTTCCTGGTCGAACTGCCGGAAAAAGAAGAGGTCCAGCCGGCGTGTCCGGCCGGTCGCCCGGCGGCGCAGCATGGAGTTGTGGTAGGCCCGAAGGCAGGCCCGGTGCATGGCGTCCCGGTCGTTGGTCATGTTGCCGGCATGGCGGCGGTAGTAGATCGCCGTATCGATTTCGATCAGGAAACGGCAATCGGCCTCGAACAGCCGGAAATAGAAATCGATATCCTCGCCATAGGTGAGCGCCTCGTCGAAGCCGCCGAACACGTCGAAGGTCGAGCGTCGGAAGACGGCGCTCGCCAGGCAGATATCGAGGGTCCTTTGCCAGAGCGAACCTGCTTCGGGCTCGAAGTCCCGGTTCATCGCGTTGAAATAGATCCGTTGCCCGATCACCGCGACGAGGTCCGGCCGCGCCGCGAGCTTTGTCACCTGCCTGAGGATCCTTCCGGGCGCGCTGATGTCGTCGGAGTCGAGGAAGGTGAGGAAGTGGCCTGTCGCGGCGCGCAGGCCCGTATTGCGCGCCGCGGAAACGCCGCGATGATCCTGCCGGATCAGCCGGACGCGCGGGTCGGCTGCCGCGATCGACGCCACGATCGCGTCGCACCCATCGGTGGAGCCGTCGTCGACGACGAGGATCTCCGCGTCGATGCCGGGCTCGGCCTGCAGCGACTGGAGCGCCTCGGCGATATAGTCCGCGCGGTTGAAGGCGGGCATCACGATGCTGACCGTGGGACGATCGATCGTCATGCTACCCTCCTGGCCACTGGGCTCGCATGGCGTCGAGCAGCGGATGCCGCAGCGCGGCCGAATATCCGTTCCTCCGGCGTCTTTGAACCGATCGGTGAAAGACGAGCAGGAGTTCACGGCTCAACGTGCGACGGTCGCTGCTGGCATTGCCGCTGTGTCGCCGGTGGAGCAGTGCCACCTCCTCGTCGACGGCAATGGGGATGTCCGCCTCGATCATGCGCAGGTAAAAGTCGTAGTCGCTGCCCATTTCGAGATCACAGGCAAAATCGCCGAGGTCGGCAAACAAGTCTCGTCGAAAGGTTCCTGCACCAAGCAACGTCGCGAGCATGCGCTGGTGGCGTCCCAATGTGACGTCGCCTCTTTCGCTGATCTGATCGAACATGACGCTCTCTCCGACGACCGCTCCAAGGTTCGGATTCCCCGTCAGGATCTCGACATGCCTCGTAAGCCCGCCCGCGGGCTTGATATCGTCTTGATCCAGGAAGGTAACGAACGGCGCCCGGGCTCGCGCCAGGCCCCGGTTGCGTGCCGCAGCGACGCCACCATGCATTTCACGAAATAGTCGGATTCGATCGTCGTTCCGGGCCATGCGCTCGACACAGGAGGCAGTCTCGTCCTGCGAGCCATCGTCGATGATGAGTATTTCGCTGCTCACCTCGCCTTGAGCCAGCACTGAAACGATCGCTGCCTCGATGAGGGCCATGCCGTTGAACGCGGGGATGATGACCGAAAGCGCGGGAGGTGCGTTCATCCGCTCCTCCTTCTGCTCGCGATGGCGTTGCCGACATCCGCTGGCGACATGGTGAGTTCGTCAAAGCGCGTCTGTAGCGGGAATGCCATCGCCGGCGGCCGAGAGTTTCGATCGCGCCGACGTGCCAGGGAGTGGTGCAGCGCCCGCAGGATGTAACGGCGGTTGGCATCGGCATCATTTGTCATGTTCGCGTCGTGTCGCCGATAGAGGAGTGCCACCTCGCTTTCCACAGCAAGGCTCATCCCCGCTTCGTGGACCCGCAGCAGGAAATCGAGATCCTCCGAAAAGCGCATGGTTTCGTCGAACACACCCACCGCGTCGAAGACGGTCGAGCGGATCGTCGCGGCCCCGAGATTGACGCTGCGGAGCTGGACGTGGTCAGACCCCAGCACGGGTTCGAAGGTGGGGCTGAGCGCCTCGAAGACAAGGACCTCCCCGACGATCAGATCGGTCGCCGGCTCGCGCCCGAGAAGCGACACGTGCCGCTCAAGCCTGTCGGGCCGCCAAAGATCGTCGGCGTCCAGAAACGACACCAGGGAGCCGCGTGCTGCGCGGACGCCTGCATTGCGGGCTGCCGCCACGCCGGAATGCGGGATCGAAAGAAGGCGGATGCGGGAATCCCGTTCAGCCTCTTCCGTGACCAGCCGAGCCGTCCGGTCGCGCGAGCCGTCATCGACGACAAGGATCTCGAATTCGCGGTAGGTCTGCGCCGCGAGGCTGTCGAGGGCTTCGCCGATGAAGGGTTCCGCGTCGTAGGCGGGCACGACGATGCTGACGAGCGTCATGACGAATGGTCTCCGATCACGGTGCGCACGGTCGCCGCGATCTCGGCCGGGTCGGCCGAAAGCCGCATCCGATAGATGGGCAACCGCATCGACAGCCCGGTCAGGAACAGGAGATCCTCGGCCGATCGGGACTGGAATTCGCCGAACAGGGCGTCCACGAGATAGCGGACGGCTTCGGCGCGCGGCACCCGCTCCAATGTCGATCGGGCCTGCATGGCCACCGCCGGGAGCAGGATCGCGCCGAGCCGCAGTGGCCCGGCGACGCATCCGGGGAAAGCGATGTCGGGATCGAACTCAAACTTGCCCTGCCAGTTCGGCGTGAGTGCGCCAAGCCGATCCCCCAGGCCTGGAATGCGAGCGATTCCGGCGGCATCCTGTTTCAGCAAGCGATAGAGCGGCGACACCGTCGGATGTTCGTGCTGATCGAGCAGCACATAGTCGTCGCCCACGGTTTGCAGGCCGCCCGCCAGGCCTGCCAGGGTCGTTCCCGATTTTCCCGCCCCGCCGGGGCCGGCGATCAGCACGCCATGGCCGTCGACGCCGAGGCTGCCAGCGTGGACCATGCGGCGCTTCGCCGTGTGAAGCGCCCAGTTCAGGGGAACCCGCACGGGAGCGCCGCTGTCCCACGGCAGGAGATCCTCCATGCGGTCGAGGAAATAGGCGGCGTTGCCGGACCGCCGTTGGCGGACAATCCATTGCCTGTCGAAATAGGGATAGGTCGCCAGATAGCCGCCGAGGGCCGCGGATTCATCGTAGTGATGCATCTTCCAGTCGGGTTCGGCCCACTGGCCGGCGGTCCATCCCATGTCGGCGGCTGCAATGATATCGATCCGGCCGCCCGGCGCGGTGGCGGCGCCCGATGGCGCGAGGCGATCGCTATACTGTTTGAGAACCTCGCGGTTGCTGCAGCGCAGCTTGAAGCTGGCGCCGCCCAGACTCAGGTCAGCCACATGCAACCGATCATCCGGAGTCGTGTCGAGCCGCTCGAACAAGCGGTCGAAGAAGGCACCCAGACTCCCATTGTCGACCCTCGAGGCGGCGCCTGCCACAACGCCCGCCGGCATGGATCAGGCGTCCTCCCGACGAACTGGCCAGCCCACTTCCTCGACCACTTCGTGAATCGGGTCGGTCATCACCAGATCCCGAAGATCGTCATAGGAATCAATGACCAGCGACGTCATGCCGCCGGCGATGAAAGTGGCGACCGAAGGATCGCCTTCCGCCAGGACGACTGCGACGGCCGGTTGCATCAGGCCCTCGGACTGGATCCGGTCGATCAGCCGGGTGGCATCCTCCGCCAAGTGTGGCGCCTGTGCGCCGAGTGGCCCGAGAACGGATTCGACGGAATGTCCGGCTGCCAGATCGCGCCAGACGGCGGCGGCGAGGTCGCGCAGGCTGAAATAGAAGCCCGTGTCCAGGTTGAGCGCCACGATTTCGCCGCCGAAATCGTCGGCGACGCAGTTCGGAACTGCAACAGTCAGATAGGTCGCCTCAACCACTCTCGTACCTCATCTCCGGCTTCGCCAGCTTACCAAACGTCATTCTGCGGGCAGCGATAGCAAGCGCCGCTGGATGCACGCAATATCGGGACGGTCCCAGCCGTACTTCGAAGCGTGTTTCCAGAGGAATGTGGGATAAATCCCACATTTACAGCGGTGCCGGATCGCTCGACCGCCGCTTCAGCCTGTGGCGGGTCGGCCCGGCCGGTGACGACGTGGCGCCTGTCTTTTAACCGGCGATGGTTACGGCCGCGCCGGCGGCGGTCATCGCGGCGAGTTGGCGGTCGGTGGCGGTCGCGTCGGTGATCAGGCGCCAGTGCGCGGGCAGCGGCGCCCAGGCCGATTGGTCCGCCCGGCCCAGCTTCGTCGCGTCGGCGAGGATGATGGTTTCCCGCGCCTGTTCCATCATCAGGCTCTTGAGCGCCACCTGGTCGAGATGCGCCTCGCACAGGCCCCGTCCGGCGACGATGCTGTCCGCGCTCAGAAACGCCTTGTCGGCGGTAAGCCGCCGCAGTGTCTCCATCGCAAGCGGGCCGCCGGTGCCCATGCTGCTGGCGCGCAGCGTGCCGCCCAGCACGATCACCTCGATGTCGGGCTCGCCGACCAGCAAGGGCGGCAGGGCCAGGTTGTTGGTGATGATGCGCAGCCGCCGCCCGGTCAGCAGCGGCCCGAGCGCGAGGACCGTCGACCCGGCATCGAGGAGCAGGGTGTCGCCGTCCCCGATCGACGCGAGCGCCGCCTGCGCGATGGCCCGCTTCTCCGCGCCGCGCTCGTCCAGTCTTTCGCCAAGCGTCGTTTCCCGGCCGCGGCCGAGCAGGATGGCGCCGCCATAGGTGCGGCGGACGGCATTGTCCGCGGCAAGGCGCTGCAGATCGCGCCGCACGGTCGATTCCGACACGGCGAAGCGGCGCGCCAGTTCCTCGACATCGACTTCGCCAAGCTGCAAGGCTTCGAGAAGGCGCGAGCGGCGTTCGGTGCTGCGCATGGGCGTGCTTTTCCTGAGGGGTGGTCGGCTAAACGGCGGCGGGGCGGGGCGCGAGTCCCACAGCCTGACGCAACGCTTCGATCAGGCTGCGCTCGTCGGCGGCGCCGGTGCCGGCGATGTCGAACGCCGTGCCGTGATCGACGGAAGTGCGGATGACGGGAAGGCCGACCGTGATGTTGACTCCGGATTCCAGCCCCAGAACCTTGATCGGGCCATGGCCCTGATCGTGATACATCGCCACCACCATGTCATAGTCGCCGCGCCCGGCGAGGAAGAACAGGGTGTCGGCCGGCAGCGGGCCGCGGACGTCCCATCCCTTCGCCCGGCAGGCCTCGACCGCGGGGGTGATCTTCTCGGCCTCCTCGCCGCGGCCGAACAGCCCGTTTTCCCCCGCATGCGGGTTGATGGCGCAGACGCCGATCTTCGGGTTGGCGATGCCGGCCTTTGTCAGCACGTCATGGCCCCGGGCGATGACCCGCTCGACGAGGCCCGGCTCGATCTTCGCGATCGCGTCGATCAGCCCGATATGGGTCGTCACATGGATCACGCGCAGCTTGGGCGAGACCAGCATCATCGACACTTCCGGCGTGCCGGTCAGTTCCGCGAGCAACTCGGTATGCCCGGGATATTTGTGCCCGGCCGCATGGAGCGCCTCCTTGCTGAGGGGCGCGGTGCAGATCGCCTGGGCTAGGCCGGCGCTGGCAATCTGGACCGCCTTCTCGATGAAGCGGAAGGCGGCCTCGCCGGCAACCGGCGAGACCTTGCCGAAGGGGAGATCCGCCGGCACGAGCTTGAGGTCGATGCATTGCACGGCCGGCGCGGCAAAATCCGCCTCCGCCGGATCGTCGAGGGAGGCGACCTCCAGGTCGACCCCTGCCAGGCGGCCCGCGAGGCGCAGGCGCTCTGCATCGCCGATCACCAGCGCGTTGCAGAGCTGGCGGGTCGAATCGTGCGCGAGCGCCTTCATGATGATCTCGGGCCCGACGCCGGAGGGATCCCCCATGGTGATGGCGATGGTGGGCAGTGAACTCTGGGTCGGCGTCATGCTGGATTTCCTTGGGTGCGGATATCGCGAAGGCGTTGGGCGATGCGGCCGAGGCTGTCGTCGTCGCCAAAGGCGCCGGCCTTCGTGACCACGGGACAGGAGAGCGCGCCGAGAGCCTGGCCGAGGGCGACGCCGGGCTCGATCTCGTCGATCAGGCGGATGCCCAGGGCTCCGAAGCGGGAGAGCAGCGCCGCCGCGGTCTCGCCGCCGGTCGCCGCGAAGGCCCCCATGCGGGCGGCGGCGGGCGCGAGCGCGTCGGCCAGGCTCTCGGCGAGCCTGGGCCCCAGCGCCATTTCCGGCCGGTCACCCATCTGGATCTCGATCAGCACATCCTGGCCGGCATCGAGCCGGGCTGCGACCGCCTGGCCGATCGCGGCGCTTTCGGCAGCATCGCTCAGCAGGGTCTCGGGCGAGATCGGCACATGCACGACCTGTCCGCTGGCGACGAGCTTGGCGGCGCCCCGGCGCGACGCCGCCGCCAGCGAACCGACGACCATGAGGAAGCCCTGCGCCTGGGCCGCGAAGCGGGGCGTGGAGGCGGGAGTCGATGGCGCGAGCGCCGCCACGGCCGAAGCGAGGCCGGCGCTGCCGATCAGGAAAGCGCCCGGCGCCAGCGGCAGGCCCGCCGCCGCGATCCGGCGCAGGTCGTCCTCGGTCTCGGCATCGCAGATCGCCACGACGTCGCCTTGGCCGGCGAGGAACGCAAAGGCGGCGCGCAGTTCGCTCTCGCTCGCGCGGATGGTCGAAAGCGGCACGACCTCTGCCGCCATGCCGGCCGAGGCAAGAACATCTGCGAGATCGGCGTTGGCGTAGCTGTGGTCGCGCTGCCAGACTTCGGCCTGTTCGAGCGGCTGACCGTTGACGAGGACGCGGCCGTGGCGCGTCGTGCGGCCCGTCGCCGGGAAGGCTGGCGCCAGCAGGCCGAAAGCCGTGCCGAACCGCCCCTTCATATGGGCCATGGTGGCGGCGATCTCGGCGGCCGGCTGGCCCCGCAGGGTCGAATCGATCTTCTTGAAGACGTCGCGCCCGGGCTCGGAGAAGGTCGCGAGCGCATGATGCTGCCGTTTCGCGGCGGCTTCGGCGGTCAATCCCCGGCTGTCGGTATTGTAGGAGACGATGGCCGTTCGCGGCGCGCCGGGGGCCGTCATGCCCCAACTGACCACGCTGGCAAGTCCCCGCCTGGCGAAGGGAATGGCGCTGTCGGCCGCGCCCGTCAGGTCATCGGCGAGGATCAGCCAGCGCGTCATCGAAAGGATTGCACCCGGAAAGGGGGGATATTCGGCTTGGTCGAAAGCGGCAAGGTCGAGACCTCCATTGCGCGATTCACGCAGAACGGGGCAGGTGTTGCGCCGGGGATTGGCTCACCATCGTCAATTTATGCGCATCCTGCGCAAAACGAAAGGGCATGGATGATCAAATCGCGCAGCCCGGCTGGAATGCCTGGCGCGATGCATCGCGGCCGGGAGCGTCCCGCCCGCGGGTCGAGGCATGCCGGATCGTGGATTGGGGAAGGGAGAAGGGAGAAGGGAGAAAGCGTCCGGCTGCCTTGGGAAGCGCGCGGCGGACATGCGCCGGCCCCGCATGGGCGAGGGCTCGTTAGGCGGAATGGACGCGTCCTGGGGGATGCCAGCCTCCCTCGGCCGTCGAGGCGGAAGGCTGGCATCGCTGGTCTGGAGATCTATTCCAGATTGGTGTGCCGTGCCCGCATCGCTTCTGGCGTCGTCTGCAGGCGCTCGCGCAGCTTCAGGATCATGACCTCGAAAAGCACGAACAGCGCGCCTTCATACAGCGAGCCCATCGGCAGGATCGAACTGCGGGCTTCGCCCTGGTCGTCGGCCATGGTCTGAGCCGGCAGGTGCAGGACCAGGTCGGCCATGGCGGGCGCCTTGCCGCCCGGCTGTGCCGTGATCACCGCGACGGTCGCGCCGGCGCTGCGCGCGACGCCGATCAGCGCCAGGGCGGTGGAGATTTCTCCGGGCCCGACCGTGACCAGGAACAGGTCGCCGGGGCCGACCGGCGGCGTGGTCATGTCGCCTTCCACCGCGACCGGCACGCCCATATGGTAGAGGCGCATCGCAAAGCCCATGATCTGCAGGCGCTCGCGGCCCCCGCCGAACACGACCGTGCTCTTCGCCTTGGCGATGGCATCGATCAGTTCATCGACCTTCCCGTCATCCAATCGACTGAATACGGTGCCAAGTTCCTCGAGCGCCGTATGGTAGGGGCTATGATCGACACGGGTCACGACGGTGGTTCCTGCTATGGAGTTTCGAATCCTTGCCAGTGAAGCACGGAGGTCGGGCGGACTGCAAAGGCCGATAGCCCGGTGCCTCACGATCTCCACGCATCGAGCCGGGCGGCCGCGTTGCGGCTTGACCGGCTGTGAGGCAGCGCGCAAGTAGGGCCACCTTGACCGGAAATCTGCGGAGAAGAACGATGTCCGATAAGACCGAAGCCGAACTCGACCCGGAGTTCGAGGATTTCGAAGGCGACCATTTCCAGGTGACGATCACCGTGGACGTGATCGCCAGCAACCGGACCGAGGCGGCCATGCTCGCCTACTGGTCGCTGAACGACGAACTGCCCGACACCTTCGAGGTGAAGGACGAGGCCGGCGTCTCCGAAGAGATCACGCTGACCGACGAACAGAAGGAAGAGGCGCTCTCCGACGAGCTCTCGCTGGACGTTCTCTAGCCCATTCAAAACCGACCCCGGCGACGCCGGGGTCGGGATTGCGGATCAGCCGGGTACCAGGCGCGACACCCAGGCCGATACCTCGTCGCCGCTGCTCAGGTCGGGCTGGATCAGTCCGTCGATCATGAAGGTCGGCGAGACATGGATGCCGTTCTGGCGGGCATATTTGCAGTGCCACTTGATCTCGCGGTCGAGCGTGTGGAGGGCGAACGCCTCCTGAAGCGCGACGCCGCTATAGCCTTCCAGCCGCTCGATGATCTGGTTCGGCGTGACGTCCATGTTGGGTCCGCCGGCATGATGCGTGAATTCGAATTCCTCGCGATGCGCGGCGACGGCGGCCATGACCTTCCGGGCCGTTTCCTTGCCGCCCGCCAGCGTCGACGCCGCGAGGATGCAGCGGACGATCACGCCGGAATAGAGATGCCAGGGCTGTGACTGCAGGCGGATGGCGATGGTGATCCTGTCTTCCCCGGCCTCCGCGAGAAGAGCGTCGAGCTTGTTGAAGGTTCGAACCGAATAGGGGCAGGTGGGTTCGAGAAACACCTCGAACCGACGCGGGCCGGTTCCCCATACCAAGGGATCGGCGTGCCAGGCGGTCGCTGTCATGGCTTTTTCCTTTATGCGAGGGCAATGGGATCGGGACGGGCACGGTTCCCTTAGAGGGTAGAGCGCCTTCCGGCCGGAGCGCGCGCGTCGGCTGACTCTTGTCCACATGTTTTGGGCATGGCCGTGTCGTGGCCCGACGAGCCGGCGAAGCGATGAAAGTTGGCCGGATCGTCCAGCCTGCGCTACCACTTGTCAGTGGGGCAGCGTAAACAAATGAATCAAGCTCGACCCGATGCCCTCTGGCCGCTTCCAAGCAACTTTCAATGCTATACGGTCATCCCAGTTCAGCGTGCCAACGCTATCGCAAGAGGCTTTTTGTGTGTCCATGGCGCCAGCACTGATGCCCAAGATCCTCATCGTCGACGATAGTTCGACCAATCAGCGCATCTATTCGAAGCTGGCGCGTCAGCTGGATACCGAGCTGGATATCCGCACCTTCGGAAATCCGCGGAAGGCTCTCGAATGGCTGGCGGAGAACACCGCCGATCTGATCATCACCGACTACAAGATGCCGACGATGTCGGGCGCCGACCTGACCGCAGCCGTCCGCGCCGACGTGCGCAACTGGGATGTGCCGATCATCGTCATCACCGCCTATAGCGACCAGCAGTTCCGGGTCGAGGCGCTGGAGGCGGGAGCGACGGACTTTCTGCTCAGCCCGGTCGACCATGTCGAATTTCTCGCCCGGGCCAAGAACCTGCTCAAGCTGCGGAGCCAGCAGCTCGTGATCTCAAAGCGCGCCGACCTGCTGGAGATCAGCCTGAACGCGAAGGAGCGGCTGCTGCGCGAAAGCCGCGAGGCGCTGGCCCAGGTCATCGACACCGTGCCGGCGATGATCAACGCCACGGACCGGGACGGTCGCTGCGTCTTCGTCAATGCGCATCAGGCCGCCTTTTTCGGCAAGGCGCCTGGCGATCTCGTGGGAAAACCGATCGAGGCGCTGCTGGGCGAGGACCGGGCTCACATCAGCCGGCGGCTCGACCAACTCGTGCTCAAGACGGGCCGCGCCATCTCCCCGCGCCAGGAGGAAGTGCTGTCGCCCGACGGCGAGCCGCGCATCTACCTGACCAGCAAGGCGCCGCTCTATGACAGTTCGGGCGAGATCGCGAGCGTGCTTTCAACCTCGATCGACATCACGGAGCAGCGCCATGCCGAGCGCCGGCTGCTGCATATCGCCAATCATGACGCGCTGACCGGACTGCCCAACCGATTGATGCTGCGGGACCGGCTGCGGCGCGAACTGGCGCGCGGCCGGCGCGGCGACCAGATCTTTGCCCTGCACTTCATCGATCTGGATCGCTTCAAGGCGGTCAACGACGCGCATGGCCATCACAGCGGCGACGAACTGTTGCAGCGTGTCGCGGCGGCGCTGTCCGCGCTGGTCGACGAGGGGCACACGGTCGCTCGACTTGGCGGCGACGAATTCGCGATCCTTCAGCCCGGCATTGACGGGCCGGAGGATGCCGGCCGGCTGGCCCAGTCGATCCTCGACCTGCTCAACAGCAAGGAGGACAGTCCGCTCGCGCTCAATATCGGCGCCAGCATCGGTGTCACCCTGGCGCCGCTGGACGGGACCGATCCGGACGAGCTCCTGAAGAATTCGGACCAGGCCATGTATCTGGCCAAGTCGCTGGGCGGCGGCACATGGCGGTTCTTCGCGGCGGACATGCGGCCGCGCGCCAGCCAGACGGCGCATCTCGAGACCGAGTTGCGCGGCGCGCTGTCGCGCCGGGAATTCGTCCTGTTCTACCAGCCGCAGATCGACCTTCGCTATGGCAAGGTCGTCGGCGCCGAGGCGCTGCTGCGCTGGCGGCATCCCGAGCGTGGCCTGCTCGCGCCAGGAGCTTTCCTGGGCCTTGCCGAGGAAACCGGCCTCATCCTGCCGATCAATGAGTGGGTTCTGAACGAGGCTTGCCGCCAGGGGGCGGTCTGGGAGGCGGAAGGGCTCGGCGATTTGCGTATCGCCGTCAACATGTCGCCGATCCAGTTCCGCCGCCAGGGCGTCGAAACCCTGGTCAAGGATGCGTTGCGGGCGAGTGGCATGCGGCCGACGCTGCTGGAGCTGGAGCTGACCGAAGGCATCCTGCTCGGCCATGACGAGCATATCGTCAAGCAGATGCATGTGCTGCGGTCGCTCGGCGTCACGCTCTCCGTCGATGATTTCGGCACCGGCTATTCGTCGCTGAGCTATCTGCGCAGCTTCCCGCTGCATCGCCTGAAGATCGACCGCTCCTTCGTCCAGGATCTCGGCAGCGATCCGAGCGCGCTCGCGATCGTGCGCACCATCATCGATCTCGGGCATATCCTGCATCTGCAGGTGCTTGCCGAGGGCGTCGAAACCGAGGCTCAATTGCAGCTTCTGCGGCTTGAAGGATGCGACGAAGTACAGGGATACCATTTCAGCGGACCGATTCCGGCCGATGCTTTCGTCACCTGGGTGATGCAGCATGGCCAGACGGCCCCCGGACCCTCGCAGGAGGCGACGGAGAATGAGCATGCGCGCGCCGGATAGAGTCGTTCAGGCGCTCACTCTCCCCCTTCGCTGGATGGCTGCGCGGCTGCGGAACCGGCCCGACAGCGAGCATGAGATGAGCTACAACCGGCTCGTCTTCGCCACCATCATCGTCATTGTTCTGCTGGTGAACCGGAGCAGCGACGACATCGGCTACGCGCTCGATGTCATGGCGCTCTACATCCCGCTCGCCCTGGGCGTGCTCGGCCACATCCTGCTCTATCCCGGCGTGTCGCGCGCGCGGCGCTTCTTCGCGCTAGTGATGGATTGCGGCTTCCTCTCCTGGCAATTGCATCTGGGCGGCGAAGTCGCGGCGCTGTTCTTTCCCATCTATCTCTGGGTCATCTTCGGCAATGGCTTCCGCTTCGGCCTGTCCGCGCTCGCGACCGCCATTCCCGTTGCAACCCTTTGTTTCGGCGTGGTGGTTCTGACCACCCCGTTCTGGGCGCAGCGCTGGCACCTTTCGGTCGGTCTTCTGGCCGGCCTGGTCATCCTTCCGGCCTATGCCGGCACGCTGATCCGCAAGCTGTCGCTGGCGACCCAGGCGGCCGAGGAGGCGAGCCAGGCCAAGAGCCTGTTCCTCGCCAGCGTCAGCCATGAACTGCGTACCCCGCTCACCGCCATTGTCGGCATGACGGGTTTGCTGCGGGCCAGCCCGCTCGTCGCCGAACAGCGCGACATGGTCGAGACCGTCGATGTCGCGACCCGCTCGCTGCAGTCGCTGATCAACAGCCTGCTCGACCTGTCGCGCATCGAGGCCGGCCGGATGCCGGTATCGAATGGCGAGATCGACCTGATCGCCCTGCTCGTCGATGCGCGCCGCCTGGTCGAGGCGCAAGTGCGCGAGCGCGGCCTGACCTTCGACATCTATGTCACGCCGCGCACCCCGCTGCGGCTGTTCGGCAGCCGCCAGCACCTGCACGAGATCCTCGTCAATCTGGTCGGCAACGCCGTGAAGTTCACCCGCGAGGGGGGCGTGACCATCGCCGTCGACGGCCAGCCGGAAGAGGACGGCCGTTTCCGGCTGACGATGGAGGTAACGGATACCGGCATCGGCATCGCGCCGAAGGACCAGGACCGGATCTTCGAGGATTTCACCCAGGCCAATGCCAGCATCATGAACCGGTTCGGCGGCACGGGGCTCGGGCTGGCGATCGCACGGCGACTGGTGGAATTGCTGGGCGGTTCGATCTCGGTCGAAAGTGCCCTGGGCGAGGGGAGCACCTTCCGCTTCGACATCGTCGCGGCGACGCCGGTCGATGAGGGCCTGTCAGCGGAAGAACCGTGGCGGGAGCGCGGCGTCGTGCTGGTCTGCCGGGACGCTGCGCCCCTGCAGGACCTGATCGGCACGCTGTCCTCGCTCGGCGTGACGCCGATCCTGGCGGATCCGCGCCAGGGACCGGCTCGGATGTTTCCGCCCGAGGCGGCCAATGCGATCCGTCTGCTGTTCGAGCCGGACAGCAAGAATTTGCCCCTGCCTAATACCGGCGTGACGGGGTCCTCGAAGGGCGTGCTGATCCAGCCATGGGTGCCGCCGGGGTTGCCGCCGCTGGCGACCCGGCAGCGCTGCTCGAGCCTGCTGTCGGAGCGGCCCACACCGACCGAGCTGCGCCGCGCCCTGATGGTCGCCAGCCGTCTGAACGCGCCGGCGCCGGCGGAAGTCGCCGCCGCGACGCCGCGCCCGATCCGGCCGAGCCGTCCGCGCCGCATTCTTCTGGCGGACGACAACCGCATCAATCAACGCGTCTTCTCCCGCATCCTCGAGGCGGCGGGCCATTCCGTCCTGCTGGCCGAGACCGGCGACCAGGCACTCGACCTGCTGGAGGAGAAGGCGGACCAGATCGACATCGTGCTGATGGACTTCAACATGCCCGATACGGACGGGCTGGAGGCGACCAAGCTCTACCGGGTCATGGCGACCGGCGACCGGCGGCTGCCCATCGTCGGGTTGACCGCCGATGCGACCGCGATGAACGACAGCCGCTGGCGCGATGCCGGCATGGACGACTGCCTGATCAAGCCGGTCGAGCCTTCGGCGCTGCTCGCCGCCATCGACCGGATCACCGGCGACGGGCCGGACAAGGCCGTCCGCGCGGAACCCCGGCTCACTCTGGTGCGCAATGCCGTCTTGCCCAGCCTGGACGATCGGGCGATCGAGCGCTTGCAGCGGCTCGGCAACGCGGAATTCGTGGTCGAGCTGATGGAGGATTATCTGGCGGATGCCGAGATCATGCTGGACAGGCTGATCCAGAGCGCCAGCCGCGGCGATCTGGAGGCGTTCCGCAGCGATGATCATGCGCTGCAGAGCAGTTCTGCCAATATGGGCGCGGTGGCGCTTGGCGCCATCTGCGCTCCCTGGCGCAAGCTGCGCGGCGATGAACTGCGCGCGGGCGCGGCGGAATTCACGCGGCAGGCCAAGGCGGAGCTGAGGCGCACGCAAAAGGCCATGCGCGCCTATTCGGCGCGCGAGGCGGGTCTGGGATAGCCGTCGGGCGGCTGGCGATGCGCCCGCGGGCGCATCGCCAATCGGGCCTATTCGGCAGCCACAAGCACGGGCATGTCCGGCTGCAGGCTTGCGAGACGGCGGTTCTGCGCCGAGCAGAGCCGATCCATCTTGCGCAGGTCGGCCTCGGTCAGGTTCAGCGCTGCTTCCGCCCAGATGTCGACCACGTCGATCAGTTCGGAGAGCGTGACCGGGTTGACGCGCCGACGGGCCCGGTACAGGGCCTGATGGGCGTTGTGCTTGCGGTTGTGGCGGGCAATGTAATCCAGCACCGCCGCCTGGCCCTGGCCGTCCTCGGCCAGCACATCCACCACGCCCATCTCATACAATTCTTCGGCGGTGTGGATGCGGCCCGACAGGATCAGCGCTTCCGCCTTGTCGCGCGACATGCGCCGCGACAGGAAGCTGTAGGCGCCCATGCCGGGGAACATGTTGAACAGGATTTCCGGCAGGCCCATCTTGGCGCTGCGCTCGGCCACGATCAGGTCGAAGGACAGGGCATGCTCGAAGCCGCCGCCCAGCGCGTCGCCCTGGACGAGCGCCATCGTCACGACCGGCGCGTCGAACGCGACGGCGTTGCGGTGGATGGCTTCGACGGCGACATGGCCGTAGTGGCGCATCGCCTTCAGGTCGCGGCTGCGGATGCGCTGGGCGAAATGGCCGAGATCGCCGCCCAGATTGTAGATTCCCGGAACGCCCGAGGCCATGACGAACCAGCCGAACGGGGTCGCTTCCGGTCCGGAAAGATTGGCGAAGGTCTGCGTGATCGCCTTCTGCATCCGGCTGATGTCGCCCATCAGCTCGTGCGTGTAGGAGGGTTTGCCGACCGGCTCCATGTAGCACCAGCAGGTGGCGTTGACCGTGTCGATGTCGAGATGAAGGTTGTCATAGCCGATATCGTGGATCGCGCGGGCGGCCTCGGCTGCCGTCTGGATCGCCGAGCCGGCGTTCGGGTTGGCGAAGGCGATGGGTTCGTGGTTCATGCGAAGGGAAGTCATGGTCAGTCTCCTTTTGCGTAAATGTTTGGGCCGTCGCGGGGGAGGATGCCGCAGGACCGCCACCAATACATTACGCTCAAGAAGGTCGATGCGAGCAGACTCTGGCGTGCGTTTGTTGCTGAAGTTTACGTCAGGTCGTGCTGCATGCCTGAACGTCGGGGGTCTGACGCTTTCCCGGCACCGACGGAAGCGCGTCCGTCCTAATCGGCGAGGCGCATGGTGGCGCGGCCGCTGGTGAGGTCGGCAACCAGCTGGCGCACGGCCTCGACGTCGTCCTGCTGGATCGCGACGACCAGTTCGCCGCCCGTCGCGGTGTAGGTCTGCGCCGTCACGCGCGTGGTGGGCCATGTTGCCAGCCGCGCCTGCAACAGCGCCAGGTCGCCGAAGCCGCAAAGGATCGTCGCTTCCTGCGTCACGACCAGCGGCTGCTTCTCCGCCCCGCGCAGGCACGCCGCCGCCGTGCCGCCATAGGCGCGGATCAAACCGCCGCCGCCGAGCAGGATCCCGCCGAACCACCGCGTCACCACGACGGCGACGCCGTCGAGCGACTGCCCTTCGATCGCCTGCAGGATCGGCTTGCCGGCCGTGCTGCTCGGTTCGCCATCATCGCTGAAGCGGTATTGCTGCCCGATCTTCCAGGCCCAGCAATTGTGGTTCGCGGCCGGGTCGGAATTCGCCGCGATGAACGCCTTCGCGTCCGCCTCGTCGGATACAGGCCCCGCCACCGCGAGAAAGCGGCTCTTCTTGATTTCCTGCCGGAAGGTTTCGGATTTCAGAAGGGTGAACATGGCTGCCGCTCGTACCTCGCCGAGGCTTCCATGCAAAGCCCGGCGCCGAAGATCAAGGGCGCCGCGGCGGTTTCGCCGCGACAGCCCCCCGCGGCGTTCCGTTTCACCGGCGTGGCAGGATGAAGGCCGCCTGCAGGCCGGTGCGGTCCTGCCGGTTGCTCAGCACCAGTTCGACGCCGAGCCGGCGGGCGGCGATGGCGACGATGGTAAGGCCGAGGCCGGTTCCCGACGTGCTCTTGTGGCGGCCGCGATAGAAGCGCTGCGTCACCAGGGCCAGTTCCTCCTCGGGGATGCCCGGGCCCTGGTCGATGGCCATCACGCCCCGCCCGTCCGGTGCCGCGCACCAGCGGACGAGGCCGCCTTCCGGCATGTGGTGGATGGCGTTTTCATGCACGTTTCGCAGGGCCAGCATCCAGGTTTCGCGCGGACCGGGCAGATGGACCTCGGCGAGCGCAGGATCGATCTCGACCCGGACGATGTCGGGGAGCGGCGGCGCCGTCGCGACGATTTCCGCCAGCAGCTCGCCTGCCGCGTGGGTCCCGTTGCAGGGATGGACCCCCTCGGCTTCCAGCCGGGTGAGCACCAGCAGCTGACGGACGAGCCGGGTCGTCCGGTCGACGGAGACGAGGATCTGCGACAGGGCGCGATCCCGCACCGCCGGATCGGCAGCCGCCCGCGCCACCTGCGCCTGCGTCTTGAGCCCGGCGAGTGGCGTGCGCAGTTCATGCGCCGCGAAGGCCGTGATCTCGCGCTCGTGCCGGCGGGCCGCTTCGACCTTGTCGAACAATGCGTTGAGCGCGTGGGCGAGCGGCTGAACCTCGGCCGGCAGCCGGCTCGCATCGAGCGGGCGCATGTCCTCGGCATCCCGTCCCTGCAGTTCCGCGGCCATGCTGCGAAGTGGCCGCAGGCCGCGCCCGAGGCTTGCCCAGGTCAGCAGGCCGAAGAGCGGCAGCACCAGCAGCGCCGGCGCCAGCAGCCCGACGATCAGGTCGTTGACCAGCTTGTGGCGCAGGCCGATGCGGTCGCCGACCATGACGCGCACGCGCTTGACCGGATCCTGGATCGTATAGACGCGCCAGGGTTCGCCATCGACCACCCTGTCCGAATAGCCATCGACGTTCTCGGCGAGCTGGGCCGCCGGCGCGCCGCTCGACCGGGCGACGAGATGGCCGTCCAGCGACCAGATCTGGCAGGAGAGCTGGCGCTCATAGCCGTGTACTTCCGCCGGAAGCGCGGCATTGAGGGCATTCACCGACGCCGGCATGGTGTGGGCGTCGACGAGCGAATGCACCATCTTCGCCGCTTCCTGCAGCCGGGTGTCGAGCACATGTTCGAGTTCCGAGCGGCTGCCGATATAGATCCAGGCTCCGGCGCTCAGCCAGATCAGGCCGGTCGCGGCCACCAGGATGAAGAACAGGCGGCGGCGCAGCGAGGTCATGGCGCCGACCCCATGCGATAGCCGAGGCCGCGCACGGTCTCGATGGCGGCGCGGCCGATCTTGTTGCGCAGGTTGTGGATGTGGACCTCGACCGCGTTGCTGTCGACCTCCTCCTGCCAGCCATAGAGCCGTTCCTCGATCTCACCCCGCGAGCGGATCGTGCCCGGCCGTTCCATCAGCGCCGCCAGCACCGAGAATTCCCGCCGCGACAGGGATATCGGCTCGCCGGCGACCGTGACGGAGAGCGTCGACGGATCGAGCGAAATCGAGCCTGTCTGCAGCAGGGGCGCGGCGCGCCCGGCGTGGCGCCGTGCCGCCGCCCGCACCCGCGCGGCGAGTTCGTCCAGATCGAAGGGCTTGCCGATATAGTCGTCGGCGCCGCTGTCGAGGCCGCGGATGCGATCCGGGGTCTCGTCCTGCGCGGTCAGCAGGAGCACCGGTGTGTGGTCGCCCGCCCGGCGCATTTCCCGCAGCACGTCGAGGCCGGACCCGTCCGGCAGCATCAGGTCGAGCACGATGGCGTCGAACTGCGCGCTGGCGAGCGCGGCGCGCGCGTCGGCGCAGGTCGCCACGCAATCGACCGTGACGAGGCCGAGCGCCAGGCCAACCTTCAGGCCGTCCGACAGGATGGGGTCGTCTTCGACGACGAGAACGCGCATGCGAGGATCCTTTGCTTCCGCTTCTCTATTCTCCGCTAGACTTAAGGCTGGCTTAAGGTGGTCATCCGATGGTGCGCCTCCATTCCGGACGGAGTCGCAATGTCGGGCAAGTTCTTCCTGTATCGCATGATCCTGGCGCTTGGCGTTCTCGCCACGCTGCTGGGCGCCGTGGCGAGGGCGCAGACGCCCTTGCCTATGGATGCTGCGTTTCGTCTTGCCGCCCATCGGGATGCGGGCGGCCCGCTGCGGCTCGAATGGCAGATCGAGCCCGGCTACTATCTCTATCGCGACAGGATCTCGGTCGCCGGCGGTGACAGGCCGGTCGCCATCACCGCGCCTCCCGGCGAAAGCAAGGATGATCCGAACTTCGGCCCGAGCGAGATCTATCGCGATCGCGTCTCCATCCCTCTTGAAACCTCCGCCCCGCGCAGCGGCGTGGTGCGGGTCACCTATCAAGGGTGCGCGGAGGACAGCATCTGCTATCCGCCGGTCACCAAGGCGCTCGATCTCGCAACGCTGGCGCTGACGGATGTCGAGACGGGGCTTGGTTTTAGAACGCAGACCGCGTCGGTAGCTGCCGTCGCGCCGGCCGGGACGGGCCTGCCCACGCCGCCGGCAAGTTCGCTGATGACCGGCAGCCTGGCGCTGACGCTGGCGAGCTTCCTCGGATTCGGGCTGCTTCTATCTCTCACGCCATGCGTCTTCCCGATGATCCCGATCCTGTCCGGCATGCTGGCGCGCGCCGGGGAAAACCTGTCCGCCCGACGCGGTTTTGTCCTCTCGACCGTCTATGTAGGCGCCATGGCGCTGGCCTATGGCGTCCTCGGCCTCGCCGCCGCCTGGTCGGGCCAGAACTTGCAGGTGGTGCTGCAAGCCCCCTGGGCTTTGGGATTGATGGCGGCGGTTTTCGTCATTCTCGCCTTGTCGATGTTCGGCCTGTTCGAACTGCAGGTACCGGCGCGCTGGGCCGGCTGGATCGCCCGCCGGAACGGGACGCGGGCCGGATCGGTCGCGGGCGCCGCCGGGCTCGGCTTCGGCTCGGCCCTGATCGTGGGTCCCTGCGTGACGCCGCCGCTGGCTGCCGCCCTTCTCTATGTGGCGCAGACGGGCGACGGCCTGCGCGGCGCGGCCGCGCTGTTCGCGCTCGGCCTCGGCATGGGATTGCCGCTGATCGTCTTCGGCACCTTCGGCAGCCGGGTGCTTCCGAAATCCGGTCCCTGGCTGATGCGGGTCAAGCAGGCCTTCGGCGTGGTTTTCCTCGGCCTTGCCGCCGTCCTGCTGCTGCGTGCGCTGCCGGAGGAATTCGCATTGCCGGTCTGGGGCGCCGGGGCGCTGGGCGTCGCCGTGTTCCTCGGCGCCTTCGACGGCTTGACGGCTGCGACGGGGTGGGTGCGCAGGCTGGAAAAGACAGCCGGGCTGGCGCTTGCCATCTATGGCGCGGCGCTGATCGTTGGCTTTGCGGGCGGCGGCACGGATCCGCTGCGCCCGCTCGCTTTCCTCGGCGGGGCGGGGCCTGTTGTGGCCGTTGTGCCACAGACGCTGACCGTTCGCTCGGAAGCGGCGCTGGATCAGGCCTTGGCCGCCGCCAAGGCCGAGGGGCGCCCCATTCTCGTCTCGTTTACCGCAGACTGGTGCACCGTATGCAAATCAAACGACCGCGTTCTGGCGGAGCCCGGTCTTGCAGCCCCGCTTTCCGGCGTCACTTTCATCAAGGCCGATGTGACCCGGAACGGTGAAGACAGCCGCCGGCTCATGCAGCGCTTCGGCGTCGTCGGGCCGCCGACGATGTTCCTGCTCAACGCCGCCGGCTCGGAACTGGCCGGATCCCGCATGATCGGCGCGATTGCCGGCAACGACTTTGCCCAGCGGCTTGAGCACGCCGTGTCTACCGGTAGCCAAGCGCCCACGGACAGCATTTTTCCAGAATGGAGCCCTTCATGAACCGCCGCTTTTTCCTCGGAACCGCCGCGAGCCTTCTTGCCTCTTCCGCGATCGTTCTCGACGGCTTGCCGGCCATCGCCAAGGGCGTCGATGTCAACGCGGTCCTGAACGATCCCGAGGCGCCGACAGGCGGAAACCCCAGGGGCGACGTCACCATCGTTGCCTTCTTCGATTACAACTGCCCCTACTGCAAGACGTCGGCGGCCGACCTGGCGCGCGTTGTCAAGGAGGACGGCAAGATCCGCCTGGTCTACAAGGACTGGCCGATCCTGACCGAATCCTCCGTCCAGGGCGCGCAGTTCGCGCTGGCGGCCAACTATCAGGGCAAATACGAGACGGCGCATCACGCGCTGATGGGCATTTCGGGCCGGGGCGTCACCGGCGACACGATGCTGGAGGCGATCCAGGCCTCGGGCGTCGACATGAAGCGGCTGCAGGCGGATCTCACCGCGCATGGGCCGAAGATCTCGGCGCTGATGCAGCGCAACCTCGCCCAGGCCGAAGGCCTCGGCATGAACGGCACGCCCACCTACCTGATCGGTCCGTTCCGGGCCTCGACGCTCGACTATGACGGCTTCAAGGAAGCGGTCGCCGAAGCGCGCCGGCGGCAGGCCGCCAACTGATCCCGTCCCTCCCATCCCCTTCTTCGTGACGACAACGGAACCCCCCAAGCATGTCCTTAAGCCTTCCCTTCTTACGGCGGATGACGGTCGCCATCCTGCTGCCGCTGGCGCTCGCCGCCTGCGCCTCGACAGGACGCGATTTCGCCGCCCCGCTGACGCCCGCGGTCGATCCGCAGGTGGCGCGCCATTACGCGGCGATCGAGACGGAGAAATTCCCGATCCCGGCCGTGCCGCTCGACAAGTTGAAGCAGCGCAACATCCGCACGCAGGTCGACTATTCGACCGACCAGCCGCCGGGCACCATCATCGTCGATCCGCATGATCGCTACCTCTACCTGGTCCAGGAAGGCGGCAAGGCGATGCGCTATGGCGTCGGCGTCGGCAAGGCCGGGTTGGAGTTCTCCGGCACCGCCAATGTCCAGTACAAGCGACAGTGGCCGCGCTGGACCCCGACGCAGGACATGATTGCCCGTTCGCCGGAGATCAACCAGCAATGGGCCGGCGGCATGGAAGGCGGTCCGGAAAATCCGCTTGGCGCCCGCGCGCTCTATCTGTTCCAGGGCGGCAAGGACACGCTCTATCGCATCCACGGCACCAACCAGCCCTGGTCGATCGGCGAGGCCGTCTCTTCGGGCTGCATCCGGATGATGAACCAGGACGTCATCGATCTCTACGGCCGGGTTCCCGACGGCTCGAAGGTCGTGGTGCTCTAAGCCGAAGGGGCCCCTCCCGTAGAGGGGCCCCGTCTGTCTTTTCGGAACGCCCTAGCTTTCCGGCGGATCCAGCATGTCGCCGAGCAGGCTCAGCGTGTTGCGCAGCGAGGTGTCGAGATGCACCCGCATCGCTTCCATGGCCTGCTGCGCGTCGCGCGCGGCGAGCGCCGTCAGGATCGCCTGGTGCTGGGCAATCGTCGTCTCGCCCAGGCCCGGCTTGGGCAGCGCCAGATAGCGGCCGCGATCCATCTGCGCCTTCGAGATATCGACGGCCCGCCACAGCATCGAGAGATTGTTGATCTCGGCGATGTAGCGGTGGAACTGGTCGTCGAGCCGGATGGCCTCCGTGTAGCGCTTGCGGCCGATCGCGGTCTGGTGCTGGCCGACAATGTCTTCCAGCTCCTCGAGATGGAACGGGCTGATCTTGGACGCCGCCCGCCGCACGCTCTCGACCTCGAGCGCATTGCGGATGACATAGGCTTCCTCGATGGCGTCGCGCGATAGCGCGGCGACGAAGGTGCCGGTCTGGGCGTAGACGTTGATCAAGCCCTCGTCGCTCAGCCGCTTCACCGCTTCGCGGACCGGGGTGCGCGACACACCCAGTTGCTCGGCGATCTCGACCTCGTTGACGGACTGGCCGGGCCGCAATTGCCCGATGATGATCAGCGTGCGGACGACCTGATAGATCTGGTCGCGCAGCGGCGATTTGCGGTCGAGGTTGACCAGCTGCAATTGCAGTAATGCCGCGTCGGCCACCCGCTTGGATCCTCTCCCAGAATTCGCTGGCGGCAGTCGGCCGAACGGGTGCCGTCCTTCGGGCCGGAGCGGCGCCCTGGCGCCCGAACGACCCCGCCTGCTTTACTGTTATATTACTCCGCCGTCGACCCGCAAGCGCATCCGGCTATCGGTTGGAGGGGCCGCCGTCCCGCGCCAGCAGTAGGAAGCGGCGAGAAGTCGATCGTTATCAACGATATGACAGAAAAAACCAGAAAATAGAACTCAGGAATTCCAATCCTCCCCCTGGTGTCCAACCATGCGTTGAAGCCCGCTTGACACGTTACACTAATATAACAGAGAGTTCCGTTGCGTTCCGGCCAAGAGAGGTAGCGGTCGGGGCGCGCAGGGGAGGAGACCCTCGCGGCGTGGCGCAATCTGAACGGAGCCTGATGGGGCTGCCGGCGGAGAGGTGCGCCTGCACGGCGACCGCGTTGCTTCCCCCGCATGCAGGTGGACCATCGCCGCCGAGTGGGCGGGTCCGAAAGGGAGGAAGAGCACATGGCGGATCCGAACAACTATCCGAAGCTGCACAACGCCGCGTGGCCGGGCGTCGTCGGCAAGGGCGGCGAGGGGGGCGAACCGGTCATTCCGCTGGACACGCTGCTGGAACTGACCGCCAAGGCGGAAGTCGACGGACAGAAGTTCGACGGCATCGATCTCTGGCTGGCCGATCCGCACCTGTCGATCGACAGCGACAAGGATCAGGTCAAGCGCATGGTTGACCACATTGCGGGCTATGGCCTGAAGGTCGGCTCGTTCGTGGCGCCGATCTGGGCTGGCGCCGGCGGCGGTTCGGCGATGGGCTCGGCCGAGGAGCGCAAGCGCTTCGTCTCGCAGGTGCGCAAGGCCGCCGCGATCGGCGAGCAGATGCGCGAACTGGGCATCCGCACGACCGGCGGCATCCGGATCGATTCCTCGACCGGCGTCGGCGACTGGGACAGGGATCCCGTCGGCAACACCAAAATCATCGCCGAGACGTTCCGCGAAGCCGGCAAGGCGGCGCAGGATCATGGCGAATTCCTCGTCGCCGAGGGCGAGATCTGCTGGGGCGGCATGCAGTCCTGGCGCGAGAATGTCCGCCTGCTCGAAGCGGTCAACATGCCGGGCGTCGTCGGCTACCAGGCCGACATGGCGCATTCGATGCTGTTCACGCTGGGCTACAACGCCGAGCAGGATCGCCTGCTTCCCGAGGGCTATGACTGGCAGGACCGCTCGGTCCTCGACGCGGCCTACAGACAAGTCGCCGACGCGCTGCGCCCCTGGACCTATGATTTCCACGTCGCCCAGAACGACGGCACCGTTTTCGGCTCCGGCGATCACGAGAAGACCGGCCGCCACGTCCAGGTCACCGACCCCAACGGCAAGCTCGATGTCACGAAGCATGCCGGCTACTGGCTGCGCGACGACCAGGGCAACCTCACCAAGAAGATGCGCCACATCGCCTGGGACGGCTGCATGTTCCCGAACTCCGTGATGACGGCCCAGCAGACCTGGAACGACGTTCTGGGCGCGATGATCAAGGTGCGCGACGCGCATGGCTGGCGCGAATAACGGTTTCGGGGATCTCAAGAAAATGACCAAGAAAAAGCTGAATATCGGCCTGGTCGGCGCCGGCTTCATGGGCCGCACCCATTCCAACGCCTTCCGCCAGGTCGGTCAGTTCTTCAACAGCGAATACGAGCCCGTCCTGAAGGCGATCGCCACGCGCAATGCCAAGGGCGCCGCTGATTTCGCCGAGAACTGGGGCTATGAGAGCTCCGAAAGCGACTGGCGCAGGCTGATCGAGCGCAAGGATATCGACCTGATCGATATTGCCAGCCCCAACGATACCCATGCCGAGATCGCCATCGCGGCGGCACAGGCCGGCAAGATGGTGATGTGCGAGAAGCCGCTCGGCCGCAACGCTGCCGAGGCGGAAAAGATGGTCGAGGCCGTCGAGGCGGCCGGCGTCGCCAACATGGTCTGGTACAATTATCGCCGCGTGCCGGCGGTGACGCTCGCCAAGCAGATGATCGACGAGGGTCGGCTCGGCCGCATCTTCCATTATCGCGCCAAATTCCTGCAGGACTGGACGATCTCGGCCGATGTGCCGCAGGGCGGCATGGGCACCTGGCGGCTGGACGCCAGCGTCGCCGGCAGCGGCGTCACCGGCGACCTGCTCGCGCACTGCATCGATACCGCGATCTGGCTGAACGGCGGCATCGACAGCGTGACGGCGGCGACGGAAACCTTCGTCAAGCAGCGCTCGCATGCCGTCAGCGGCAAGGTCGAAGAGGTCAAGATCGACGACGCCAGCGCTTTCCTCGCCCGTTTCCACAACGGCTCGCTCGCGACCTTCGAGGCGACCCGCTATGCCCGCGGCCACAAGGCGCTCTACACGCTGGAGATCAATGGCGAGAAGGGCTCGATTGCCTGGGACCTGCACGACCTGCACCGGCTGTCCTACTTCGACTACAGCGACGAAGGGCATCTGCGCGGTTGGCGCTCGATCCACATCACCGATGGCGACCATCCCTATATGAGCCAGTGGTGGGTGCCGGGCCTGCAGATCGGCTACGAGCACTCCTTCATCCATCAGGCCGCCGATTTCCTCGCCGGCCTCACCTCCGGCACGCCTGCCGCGCCGACCTTCCGCGAGGCGCTCCGCACCGACTACGTCACCGACGCCGTGCTGGCCTCGGCGAAGTCGGGCCGCTGGGAAGCGGTCCAGGGCTGAGCGGCATCACGGCCATGACCCCCGATACACCGCTCGCGATCCAGGTACAGGGCGTGACCAAGAGCTTTCTGGGTCAGCGCGCGCTGGATGACGTCGACTTCGAGGTCGCGCGCGGCGAGGTGCATGGCCTGGTCGGCAAGAACGGCGCCGGCAAGTCGACCTTCATGAAGATCCTGTCGGGCGCGCAGCCGCCCGACAGCGGCCAGATCATCGTCGGCGGCACCGCCTTCAAGGCGCTCAATCCGGCCGAGGGCCGCGCGGCCGGCATCGCCATCGTCTACCAGAACCCGGAACTGCATCTCGATCTCTCGGTCGCCGCCAACATTTTCCTCGGCGCCGAGCCGCGCAAGGCTTTCGGCATCCTCGACGACAAGGCGATGGCGACGCGGGCGACGGAGCTTCTGGCCCGGCTCGGGCTCGATCTGCCCGTCAACCAGCGGCTCGGCGACCTCGACATCGCCGATCGACAGCAGGTGGCGATCGCCAAGGCCGTGCGCGAAAAGGCGCATGTTCTGCTGCTCGACGAGCCGACGGCGGCGCTGAACAAGGCGCAGGCCGAGTTCCTGTTCCGGCTGATCCGCGACCTCGCCAGACAGGGCATGGCCGTCGTCTATGTCTCGCATCACCTCGACGAGGTGCTGGCGATCTCCGATCGCATCACCGTGCTGCGCAACGGGCGTAAGGTCGCGCTGGTCGAGGGCGGCAGCGCTGACAAGGACGGGCTGATCTCGATGATCGTCGGGCGGACGCTCGACGCGGTCGAGACGCATCGCAGCGTCCGGCCCAAGACGGAACCGTTCCTGGTGATGGACGGGGTTTCCAACGCGGGCGGTCTCGACAATGTCTCGCTCGAGGTCGGCAGGGGAGAGATCGTCGGGCTGACCGGGCTGATCGGCGGCGGCGCCAATGCGCTGGCCGCCGTGATCGGCGGCATCGACCATCGCCATGTCGCAGGCCGTATGTCGCTGGGCGGCGAACCCTATGCACCGCGCGCCGTGCGCGAGGCGATTGCCCGCGGTGTGCTGTTCATTCCCGAGGACATGCGCGGGCGCGGGCTGGTGATGAGCCTGTCGATCGCCAAGAACATCTCGCTCGCGGCGCTTCGGCGGCTGTCCAAGCTGGGCTGGCTCAAGCTTGCGCGGGAGACCGGCGTCGCGACCGACATGTCGGAACGGCTCGACCTCAATCCGCGCGCGCCGAGCCGCGAAGTCCGGTTTCTGAGCGGCGGCAACCAGCGCAAGGCGCTGCTCGGCCGCGCCATCTTCGCCGATGGACGGCTCTTCGTGCTCGAGGAGCCAACCCAGGGCGTCGACGTCGAGTCGCAGCGACAGATCCATGATCATCTGCGCAGCCTCGCCAACAAGGGCGCCACCATCGTCTTCGTGTCGACGGACCTCGAAGAACTGATCGCGCTCGCCGATCGAATTCTCGTCCTTCGGAATGGCCGCATCGAGCAGGCCCTGTCGCCGGATCGGCTCGATCCCGAGCGCCTGCTCTCCGCCATCCAGACCCAAAGCACCCGGAGCGTGAACTGATGTCTTCTCCCGCCGCAACGGCTGCCAAGCCGGCCTCCCGAAAGCCCGGCGCGCTCCGTGGACAGGATCTCGGCCGCTACACGCTGCTGATCGTGCTCCTGCTCATCGTGGTGGTGACCGCGATCGGCAATCCGCGCTTCCTGTCCGTGAACAACCTGCTGAACATCCTGTTCCAGGTGTCGGCGCTCGGCATTGTCGCCTCGGGCCAGACCATCCTGCTGATCGCGGGCGGGCTGGATCTTTCGGTCGGCGCGGCGCTGTCGGTGGCCGGCCTCGCCACGGCGCTCACCATCATGCATACGGGCTCGGTCGCGCTTGGCATCCTCGCCGGCGTGGTGGCCGGCACGGTGATCGGCGCGATCAACGGCATGCTGGTGGCGACCAACCGCGCCACGCCCTTCATCATCACGCTCGGCACGATGACCTTCCTGCAGGGCGTCGCCATCCTGATGTCGGGCGGCAGCCCGATCAACGGCACCGGCGCGCTGTTCGACGTCTTCGGCCTCGGCGATTTCCTGCGCGTGCCATGGCCGGTCTACGCCATGTTCCTCGCCATCCTGGTGATGTTCCTGATCCTGCGCTTCACGACGCTCGGCCGCTACGCCTTCGCCATTGGCGGTAACGAGGAAGCGGCGCGGCTTTCCGGCATTCCGGTCCGGCGCATCAAGATCGCACTCTACGCGCTGAGCGGCCTCTTCGTCGGCGTCGCCGGCGTCATCCTCACCGGCGTTCTCGATTCCGGCCTGCCCAGCATGGGCACGGGCTACGAGCTTCGCGCCATCGCGGCCGTGGTCATCGGCGGCACGCCGCTGATCGGCGGGCGGGGAACGGTGCTCGGCACGCTGGGCGGCGTCCTGCTGCTCGGTCTGGTGAGCAACAGCATGAACCTTCTCGGCGTCGGCGCGAATTTCCAGAGCGCGGTGCTGGGATTGATCATAACGGCGGCGGTCCTGCTGCAGAAGAAAGCCTAACCGGCACGCCGCTTCAGGGACATTGCAACGGAGGAGAC
This sequence comes from Kaistia defluvii, assembly GCF_026343955.1. Classification (GTDB taxonomy): domain Bacteria; phylum Pseudomonadota; class Alphaproteobacteria; order Rhizobiales; family Kaistiaceae; genus Kaistia; species Kaistia defluvii. The sequence goes on along the minus strand of NZ_JAPKNI010000003.1, from coordinate 428,416 downwards.
GAGCAATGAATATCACGAGGAGAGCCCTCGCTGTGCTGGCGCTGGGAACGGCCATCCTGGCGCCGAGCCTGTCGCAGGCAGCGGAAAAGACCATCGCCTTCATGCGCGGCGGTCCGGATCCCTACTACCAGTATGGCATGAACGCGGCCCAGGCCGCCGCCGACAAGCTCGGCGTCAACCTGATCACCTATTCCGCCAACAACGACCCGACCCAGGAGCTCGCCAACGTCCAGGACGCGATCACAAAGGGCGTCGACGGCATCCTGATCTACGCCGTGTCGCTTTCCTCGGAAAAGGCCGCCATCGCCCAGGCCAAGAAGGCGGGCGTGCCGATCTTCTTCCAGTATGGCTATGACCCGTCGATCCTGGCGGATTCGGCCGGCATCATGCAGATCGATCTCTACCGGTTCGGCGAGCCCGTCGGCGAGGCGATCGGCAAGCTGCTGCCGGAGGGCGAATACGCCACCATCACCGGCAAGCTCGGCCGCGGCGACGCGGAAGCCTTCGTGCAGTCGTTCAAGAACGGCATCGCCAAGTCCGGCTCCAAGGCGGTCAGCGTTGCCGACCTCGCCGCCGACTGGGACCGCCAGAAGGCCATGGACGCGGCCTCGCAGATCCTGGCCGCCCATCCCAACGTCAAGGCGATCTACGCCGCCAATGACGACATGGCCGTCGGCGTCGCGATCGCCATCGAGCGCGCGGGCAAGACCGGAGAGATTCTGATCGGCGGCAACAATGGCGCTCCCTATGGCGTCGAACTGATCGAAAAGGGCCAGATGACCCTGACCGGCAGCAACCCGCCCTCGATCGCCTCCGTCCATGCGCTGCGCCTGCTGCTCGGTGTCATCGACGGTTCGGTCAAGCCGGGCCAGTTCTACTACGCGCCGAGCCAGGTGATCACCAAGGACAATCTGGCCGATGCCGCTCCCTGGGATGCCAAGCCGGAGATGGTCGCGAAGTGGCTGGAAGAGCCTCTGCCGCAGGGTGCCGCTCCGCCGGTCCCCCCGTCCGAGTGATGCGTTGCGGCCGGTGGACCCTCGGGTCCGCCGGCCCCTTCCGGACGGTGGCATCGCGCCGCCGACCCGCCGGATGCGAACCAGGACATTCTCGATGAAGATCGGCTTCAATCTCCTGCTCTGGACCGCGCATGTCGAACCGCGACATTGGCCGATCCTTGAGGATCTGAAACGCTGCGGCTATGACGGCGTCGAGATCCCGATCTTTGAAGGCACGCCCGAGCACTATGCCGAACTTGGCCGCGAGCTCGACCGGCTCGGGCTGGAGCGCACGGTGATTTCGCTGTTTCCCGGCGTCGAGATGAACCCGCTCGGCGCCGATGCCGCGCAGCAGCAGGGTGCCCGCCGGCATATGGCCTGGATCTTGGATTGCTCGGCCGCGCTGGGCGCCAAGGTCGTCGGCGGCCCTCTGCATTCGACGCTCGGCCATTTTTCCGGCGATGCGCCGACCTTCGAGGAACGGCAGCGCGCCATCGCCTTCCATCGCGACGCCGGCGACATGGCGCGCGCCAAGGGCATCACGCTGGTGCTGGAGGCGGTCAACCGCTTCGAATGCTATTTCGTCAACACCATGCACGACCTGAACGACTACCTCGCCGCGGTCGCTCACCCGAACGTTGCTGGCATGTACGACACCTTCCACGCCAATATCGAGGAAAAGGACCCGATCGCCGCCGTGGCAACCATCGCGCCCCAGCTAGGGCATGTGCATGTCTCGGAGAACGATCGCGGGACACCCGGCAAGGGTCACATCGATTTCGCAAGTACCTTCAAGGCGTTGAAGCAGGTCGACTATGACGGCTGGATCACGATCGAGGCGTTCGGACGCTCGATGCCGCTGCTGGCGGCGGCGACGCGGATCTGGCGCGACCTTTTCCCGGCCGCCACCGAAGTCTACAGCGACGGCTTCACGCTCATCCGCGATGGCTGGCGTTCAGCCTGAGGCCCGCGCAACGGCGGCTGCCCGTGTGGCCGCGATAGGAACGAACTCATGAACGAGGCAGCCCCCCTTCCGGCCCAGCCGCGCACGCTTCTCCTCCATGGCGAGGACAACATCGCGGTGGCGCTCGGCAATCTCGATGTCGGCATGGTGACGGCGCAGGGCGCCACCATCATTCGCCGCGTGCCGCGCGGGCACAAATTCGCGATCCGGCCGATCGCCGCCGGCGAGCCGATCCGCAAATTCGGCCAGATCATCGGCTTCGCCAAGATGGACATCGCCGCGGGTGACTGGGTGCATGAGCATAACTGCGGCATCGGCGAAGAGCATGGCGCCTTCGCGCGTGACTACGCCTTCAGCGAGGGCGTGGTCCCCACCCAATTCGTGCCGAAGGCGTTCCAGGCGACCTTCCAGGGCTTTCGCCGCGCCAATGGCAAGGTTGGCACGCGCAACTATGTGGGCATCCTGACCTCGGTGAACTGCTCGACGACGGTCGCCGGCTTCATCGCGACCGAGATCGAACGATCAGGCATCCTGAACGATTATCCGAATATCGATGGCATCGTCGCGCTCAAGCAGGCCAATGGCTGCGTCATCGACTATCGCGGCGTGATCTTCGACACGCTGAAGCGCACGACCTGGGGCTATGCCACCAACCCGAATATGGGTGGCGTCGTCATGGTCGGCCTCGGCTGCGAGGGCTTCCAGATTCCGCGCTTCAAGGATGCCTACAAGATCGAGGAGAGCGAGACTTTCCGCACCATGACCATCCAGGAAGTCGGCGGCACCAGGAAGACGGTGGATGCCGGCGTCGAGGCGGTCAAGGCGATGCTGCCGATCGTCAATTCGGTGAAGCGCGAGACGGTGCCGGCGAGCGAACTGATGCTGGCGCTGCAATGCGGCGGATCCGACGGCTATTCCGGCATCACCGCCAACCCGGCGCTCGGCGTCGCCGCCGATATCCTCGTGCGCAATGGTGGTACCGCCATTCTTTCGGAGACGCCCGAGATCTATGGCGCCGAGCATCTGCTCACCCGCCGCGCCGTGTCGCGCGAGGTCGGCGAGAAGCTGGTCGACATCATCCATTGGTGGGAGGACTACGCCACCCGTAACCTCATGGAGATGAACAACAATCCCTCGCCCGGCAACAAGCAGGGCGGGCTTACGACCATTCTGGAGAAGTCGCTGGGGGCCGCCGCCAAGGGCGGTACCTCTCCGCTCACCGCCGTCTATGGCTATGCCGAGCCGGTGACCGAGAAGGGCTTTGTCTTCATGGATACGCCCGGCTACGACCCGGTCTCGGCGACCGGCCAGGTGGCGGGGGGCGCCAACATCCTCTGCTTCACCACCGGGCGAGGCTCGGCCTATGGCTGCAAGCCGACCCCCTCGATCAAGATCGCCACCAATTCCGAGATCTACGCCAAGATGATCGACGACATGGACATCAATGGCGGCGACGTGCTCGACGGCAAGTCGCTCGAGACCAAGGGGCAGGAGATCTTCGACCGGATTCTCGAAGTCGCTTCCGGCGACAAGAGCAAGTCGGAATTGCTCGGCTATGGCGACAATGAATTCGTGCCGTGGCAGATCGGGGCGACATTCTAGGGCCTCTTCGACCGTCTCTCGGAGGCGAGATTTGTTAGCCTCCCGTTAACCCTATGCTCCAGGCGCGCGCCGCCTCGCGCCACCGCATTTCCAGACCCGAGGGGAGGGCCGGTCCGGTCCGTTCCAGCCTTCACCGGCCGGAGCGGGCCGGGCTGGGGCTATCCCGGCTTCCACCCGACCTCGCAACCGAAGGACACGACATGCTCAAGGGACTTTCGCCGATCCTCTCGCCGGATCTGCTCTGGACGCTGCGCGCCATGGGCCATGGCGACGAGATCACCATCGTCGACGCCAACTACCCCGCTACCAGTGCCGGGCCGGAGCTGATCCGGATCGACGCCGCCACGGCGCCGCAGGTGCTCGATGCGATCCTGTCGCTGCTGCCGCTCGACCAGTATGACGATGTCGCCGCAATCTCGATGCAGGTGGTGGGCGATCCCGACCGGCGCGAGCCGATCGTCGACGAGTTCGAGCAGATCGTCCAGCGCCACGAGCCGGAGCACAAGGTCCACTCGCTGGAGCGTTTCGCCTTCTATGAACGCGCCAATGCCGGCTACGCCATCGTCCAGACGGGCGAGACCCGGCAATATGGCAATCTCATCCTCAAGAAGGGCATCGTCCGGCCGGCTTGAAAAAGCCGGCTTGCCGCCGCCGGACCGACGCGCGGGCGGTGACCGTCCAGAACCTTCGCGCGAAGGTAGAATTCGCAGCAATATTTCGAAACGCCAGCAATGTTTCGACGCCCAATAATGGTTGCGCCCATAGTCAGCGACTGGAAAGAGGGGCTCTATATAGTCACGCGATGAGCGTGGCAGTGGCGATCTTCGGAGCATCTCGCATGAAACCTACGGCCCTCGCATTGGCGAGCCTGTTCGGCGCTTTCTTCCTAGCGGCCTGTTCAGGCCCGTCCACGGGAAGCGGGCCGGGCCCGGGAGGGCCACCGGCGGGACCGGTCGAGGTCGGCGTGGTCACGCTCCGGCCGCAGAACGTGCCGATCACCATCGAACTGCCCGGCCGCGTCAGCGCCACCAAGGTGTCGGAGATCCGGCCGCAGGTCGACGGGCTGATCCAGAAGCGGGTGTTTACCGAGGGTGGCCAGGTCAAGGCCGGCGACCTGCTCTACCAGATCGATCCGCGCCCCTATCAGGCCGCCTATGACGCCGCCGCGGCGGCGCTGGAAAAGGCGCAGGCCGCCGTGCCGAGCGCCCAGGCCAAGGTCGATCGCTACAAACAGCTGGTCGGCGTCAACACCGTGACGGCGCAGAGCCTGGACGATGCCAAGGCGACGCTGGCCCAGTCCAAGGCCGATGTCGCGGCCGCCGAGGCGGCGCTCGCCTCCGCCCAGATCAACCTCGACTACACCAAGGTGGTGGCGCCGATTTCCGGTCTGATCAGCACGTCGACGGTGACCGAGGGCGCGCTGGTGACGGCCAACCAGGCCACGGCGCTCGCCACCATCCGCGAGATCGACCCCATCAATGTCGACCTGACCGATTCCAGCACCAATCTGCTGCGCATCCGCAGCCTGATCGAAAGCGGGCGGCTGAAGCGCGGCGATGGACCGCCCGCCGTGCGGCTCAAGCTCAGCGACACGCTCGTCTACGACAAGATCGGCGAGCTGCGCTCGGCCGAGGCGACGGTCAACGAGACCACCGGCACCTTCTCGATGCGCGCCAGCTTCGAAAATCCGACGCGCATGCTGCTGCCGGGCATGTATGTCCGCGCCATCGTCGATCTCGGCACTGACGAGGGCGCCTTTCTGGTGCCGCAACGCGCCGTCAACCGCAACGCCAAGGGCGACGCGACGGCGATGTTCGTGTCGAAGGACGGCAAGGTCGAGACCCGCGTGCTGAAGACCATGCAATCGGTCGGCTCGGACTGGCTGGTCGAGTCGGGCATTTCGGATGGCGACCGGCTGATCGTCGACGGTCTGCAGAAGATCGGCGACGGCCAGGCCGTCACGCCGATCGAGGTCACGATCGATGCGGCGGGCGTCGCGCATGCCGTCGAGTCCAAGACACCGGCTCCGGCCGCCGCTCCCGCCCCCGCCCCTGCGGCAGGAGGCTGATCGCATGGCCGATTTCTTCATCGACCGCCCGATCTTTGCCTGGGTGCTGGCGATCGCCGTCATGCTCGCCGGCCTGCTCGGCATCTACACCCTGCCGATCGCGCAATATCCCGAGATCGCGCCGACCACGGTGCGCATCTCCGCCACCTATCCCGGCGCCAGCGCCGAAACGGTCGAGAACTCGGTGACCAAGATCATCGAGCAGGGCATGACCGGGCTTGAGAATCTCGACTACATGTCGGCGTCCAGCACGTCTTCCGGCCAGTCCTCGGTCCAGCTCACCTTCGCCAGCGGCGTCGATCCCGACATCGCGCAGGTGCAGGTGCAGAACAAGCTGCAGCTGGTGCAGTCGCAATTGCCGGATGCTGTGGTGGCGCAGGGCATCACGGTGACGAAGTCGACCTCGAGCATCCTGATGGTCGGCGGCCTGGTCTCGACCGATGGCAGCCAGTCGTCCGAGGATCTCGGCGACTATTTCTCCAGCCGGTTCGAGGATTCGATCAAGCGCGTCAGTGGCGTCGGCGACGTCAATGTCTTCGGTTCCGGTTATGCGATGCGGATCTGGCTCGATCCGATCAAGCTGGCCAAATACCAGATGATCCCGAGCGACGTCGTGGCGGCGATCGCCTCGCAGAACCGCCAGGTGTCTGCTGGCCAGCTCGGTGCGCTGCCCAGCATCGAGGGGCAGCAGCTCAATGTCACCATCACCGCGCAGAGCCAGCTGCAGACGCCCGAGCAATTCCGCGACATCATCCTGAAAACCGCGACCGATGGCTCGATCGTCCATCTGAGCGATGTCGCGCGGGTCGAGATCGGTTCGGAAAGCTACACCACCAGTTCGCGCTTCAACGGCAAGAACGCCGCCGGCTTCGGTATCAACCTCGCCACCGGCGCCAACGCGATCGATACGGCCGCCGGGGTCGCCGAGGTGATCGCCAAGCTCTCGGCCGGCCTGCCGCCGAACATCGAGGTGGTGACGGCCTATGACACGACGCCCTTCGTCAAGCTTTCGATCGAGAAGGTGGTCGAGACGCTGATCGAGGCCGTGGTGCTCGTCTTCATCGTCATGTTCGTGTTCCTGCAGAGCTTCCGCGCCACCCTGATCCCGACCATCGCCGTGCCGGTGGTGCTGCTCGGCACCTTCGCGGTGCTCTCCTTCGCGGGCTATTCGATCAACACGCTGACCATGTTCGCCATGGTGCTGGCGATCGGCCTGCTGGTCGACGACGCCATCGTCGTGGTGGAGAACGTCGAGCGCGTCATGGCGGAGGACGGCCTGCCGCCGCGCGAGGCTACCAAGAAATCGATGCGCGAGATCACCGGCGCGCTGATCGGCATCGCGCTGGTGCTCTCCGCCGTGTTCGTGCCGATGGCCTTCTTCAGCGGTTCGGTCGGCGTGATCTATCGCCAGTTCGCGGTGACGATCGTCGCGGCCATGGTGCTGTCGGTCTTCGTCGCCCTGGTGCTGACGCCGGCGCTCTGCGCCACCATGCTGAAGCCTTCCAGCGGCCATGGCGAGCGCAAGGGCCTGTTCGGCTGGTTCAACCGGACCTTCGACCGGAATGCAAACCGCTACCAGCGCGGCGTCGGCGGGATCATCCGCCGGCCGATCCGCTTCTTTCTCATCTACCTGCTGATGTGCGCTGGCGTCGCCGTCCTGTTCAACAGGCTGCCGACCTCCTTCCTGCCGGAAGAGGATCAGGGCGTGCTGATGACCTCGATCCAGCTTCCCGTCGGGGCCACCCGGGCCCGGACGCTGGAAGTGGTGAAGCAGGTCGAGGATCATTTCCTGACGCAGGAGAAGGATTCCGTCGACAGTGTGTTCGTCGCCCTCGGCTTCGGCTTCAACGGCAATGGCCAGAACGCGGCCATGGCCTTCATCAAGCTGAAGGATTTCGACCAGCGTACCCGCGCCGACCAATCCGCCTCGGCCATCGCCGGCCGGGCCATGGCGGCCTTTTCGGGGATCCGCGACGCCCAGGTCTTCGCCCTTTCGCCGCCGGCCCTGCCCAATCTCGGCAATTCCAGCGGCTTCGAGATGTATCTGCAGGATTCGGCCGGCGCCGGGCCGGTGAAGCTGGCCGCGGCGCGCGACCAGCTTCTGGCGATGGCGCGCGAAAATCCGCTGGTGAGCGGCGTCCGTCAGGGCGGCCAGGAGGACCAGGCCGAATTCCGGATCAATATCGACCAGGCCAAGGCCCGGGCGCTGGGCATCGATCTCGGCGACATCAACGACACGATCTCGGTCGGCTTCGCCGGCAGCTATGTCAACGACTTCATCGATCGCGGCAAGGTCAAGCCGGTCTATCTGCAGGCCGACGCGCGTTTCCGCATGCAGCCGGACAATCTGAACGACTGGTTCGTGCGCAATGCCAGCGGCGAAATGGTGCCGTTCTCCAGCTTCGTCTCGACGGACTGGACCTATGGCTCGCCGAAGCTCGATCGCTATAACGGCATCTCGGCGGTCAGCATCCAGGGTTCGGCCGGGGCGGGCGTCAGCTCGGGCACGGCCATGGACGAGATGCTGGCCATGGTCGCCAGGCTGCCGGACGGATTCACCGCCTCGTGGACGGGGCTTTCCTACCAGGAGCAGCTTTCGGGCAACCAGGCGCCCGCGCTCTATGCGATCTCGATCCTCGTCGTCTTCCTTTGCCTGGCGGCGCTCTATGAAAGCTGGTCGATCCCGTTCTCGGTCATGCTCTCCGTGCCGATCGGCGTGCTCGGCGCGCTGATCGCCGCCAAGCTGTTCGGCCAGTCGAACGACGTCTATTTCAAGGTCGGTCTGCTGACGACGATCGGCCTCGCGGCGAAGAACGCGATCCTGATCGTCGAATTCGCCAAGGACCAGCAGGCGGCCGGCAAGGGCCTGGTCGAGGCGACGCTCGACGCCGCGCGGATGCGGCTCCGCCCGATCCTGATGACGTCGCTGGCCTTCATCTTCGGCATCCTGCCGCTGGCGATCGCCACCGGCGCCGGCTCGGGCGCGCAGAACGCGGTCGGCACCGGCGTGATGGGCGGCATGATCGCGGCGACCACGATCGGCATCTTCTTCGTGCCGCTGTTCTATGTCGCCGTGCGCCGCCTCGGTTCCTGGCGGATGTCGCGCAAGACACGCGCCCCGGCCGAAAAGCCGGTGTAGGACCGGCGTCGACGAGCCCGCGAAGCCACCAGCGGCGCGCAACCGGACCGGTTTCGCGCCGCTTCCAGGTTCAGGGCTTCACGGGCTCCCAGTCCGGGCCGGGATTGAAGCTCCGGATTTTCGGGCCGACCGCCCCGGTCGAAGCGCCGAGATTGCGCTGGTAGACCTTGCCGCGCTGGTCGCACAGGAATGTCATGATGCCGGTCTCGCCCCAAATCTCCGGATAGGCGACGAGCGCGAAGCCGGCCAGCAAGCGGTTCTTGACGAGATAGTCATAGGCGCCGCCGGGCGCAGCCGGGCCCTGCCGCGTCAGGACATGGTAGCGATAGCCGTGATAGGCGCGCGGCGCGTCGGAATCCTTGGCGGCTCGCACCGAGGCGGCGGCGATCTGGTCGCCGAGCGGGCTGCGATCGGTCGGCGATTCCGGTTCCCAGTAGAGGCCGTCATGCCGGCCGGGCGTGCTGATGAGCCGGCGCGCAAACTGGTGCACGGGCTCATTGTCATGCAGGCCGCGGAAATACTCGTTCTGGGCCGCGACATAGTCCTCGCAGGCGCCGATCGCCACCAGTTCGTTGCGGCCGATCGCCATGTCGGCGATCTTCTGCCGGCCGGCCTCGAGATCGAAGGCCCAGCCGCCGCCGGAGGACTTGAGCGGAATGGGAAACGGCCAGGCATCGGCGCCGAAGGTCAGCACCTTGGTGCCGTCCTCGCCATCCGTGACGGCGTTGCCCTTGCTGGCGAGATCCAGGAAATCGGAGAGCCGCTGCCTGTCGACTGCCTCGTCGCCGGAGGCGATCAATTCCCGCGCGCCGGGACCGAAGATCTTGTCCAGCATGCCTTTTTCCGGCGCCTTCGCCGCGTCGACGAGCGCCGTCGAGGCTGCCTCGGGTGTGGGGAAGACCTGCTGGGCAGCGGCGGGCTGGGCAAGAAGCATGGCGCCGGCGATCCACATGGCAAGCGCGAGGGCTATCTTCAGCATGACCATTCTCCTCAGCGCCTGCCGCGCCCGCCACCACCACCGCGATGCATCTGGCGACCACCGCCGCCGCCGCGATGCATCTGCGGCCGTCCGCCCCCGCCTCGATGGATCTGCTGGGGCCGTCCGCCGCCGCGATTGACCTGCGGGCGCGGTTGGGAGGGCCGGGCCACCGATTTCCGGCTCGATGCGCCGCGGTTCGAGACCGCCTTGGATCCCTTGCCGCCCATCTTCGCACTGCTGAAGGCTGTGTCCTTGGCCGGTTTCTTGGCCGCCGCCTTGCCGCCGGAGCCGGGGCGCTGCGCCTTGTTGGCGCCGGCGGGACGGTCGGGGCGGTTGCCGGCATTGGGACGATTGCCGGCATCCGGGCGGTTGCCGATGTCGGGCCGGTTGCCTGCGTTGGGGCGATCCACGCCCGGCCGGTTGCCGGCGCCGGGGCGATTGCCGGCGCCCGGGCCGTTGGGCCGGTTGGCAAGGCCCGGCTTGGTGCCCTGGCCGGGCCGATAGCGGTCGCCATCCGGCCGCCAGGGCCGGTTGCCGCCGCCGATATCGATATCGATGTCATTGCCGATGTTGATGTTGTTTCCGCCGCCCGGCCGGTAGCCGGGATAGCCCGGCCAGCGCGGCGGGTAGACCCAGCCGCGGCCCCAGTCCCAGGCATTGTCCACGGCGATGCCGACCGCGACGCCGACGCCAAAGCCGATCAGCCCGGCCGCGACCGTGTCGCCGCTTTCGTAATAGACGGTCTGCGGATCATAGGTCGGCACATAGATGACGCCGGGCGTCGACGGCTCGATGGTGACGTAATCGGTGCCGCCCTGGTCCTGCACGACGACCTTCTGCTGCTCGGTGGTCTTGAGCGATCCGGCCTTCTGCGCTTCGCGGCGCAGGTCCTGGATCATCGCGGCGACGTCGTCGGGCTGGTTGACGAAGGCGTCGCCAAGGTCGGTCGTCATGTCGAGATCGTCGTTGAGGCGCTCGATGATGTCGGGGAAGCGCACCAGGGCCTTGACGGTCGGGTCCCAGTTCTGCGCGTCGACGCCGGAGAAATCGTTCTTGGCGACGGCAGCCTTGTTCTTGGCGAGCCAGCGCGCCGCCTGGACGATGTCGACGGGATAGGCGCAGGCCGGCAGCAATTGCGCGAGCAGGGCGTCGGGATAGAGCGCGAAGGGCGCGAGCAGCTTGCGCAGTTCGTCCTGGGTGAAGGCGTCGTCCGGCGCGGCTTGGGCCGGAGCGGGCGGGGCCGCGTCGGCAGGCGCCGCCGTCGGGGACTGCGCCTGTGTCGCCGGGGCGTCCTGCGCCCGTGCCACGATAGAACTGGTGATCAGCGCGGTCGCCGCGAACAAGACAAGGCCGATGGTCGGCCCGCGGGTACCTTGGGATGGAGCTGTCATTCCGCCACCTGACGATCCTGGACAAGCTTCTCGACCTTATATGACGCTAGGAAATGTGCAATTCTTATCTACGCCGTCGAAATCTGTATTGGATCAGTTCTTGCGCGCCGCGCGGCGTGGAATGGCTTTCCTGCACGCGCCGCCGCCGTTCCCGCGTCATGGCCAGGCGCCGCGACGGAGCCATGACGGGCCGCCCGGCGGCTCGTAACAAATTCTTCAGCAACACGCGTGATATCTAGCTAACCATAATGCGTGGGGAGGTTGCGACTGGCCCCGGCGTATCGCGTTCCGGAGAATGCCAGCCTTGTTGCGAATTCTGACTGCCGCTTCCCTGATGCTGCCGCTTGCCGTCCTGTCCGCGAACGCGGCCGAGCGGCGTCCCTATGGCGATGTCGACCTGGTGATCGAGCTGGGCGCCGGCGGCAAGCTGGTGCCAAGCTTCCTGGGCTCGAAGGACCTGCTGTTCACGCCCTATCCGATCGTCTCCATGTCCTATTTCCGGCTGCCCGGCGTGTTCGAGCTTGGCGGCGGCCCGAAGACGGCGCTGAACTTCGGCCCGTCCTTCCGCATCATCGGCGAGCGCGACCCCAATGACGAGCCGGGCCTTGCCGGCACGCGCGGGCTCGACGCGACCTACGAGCTGGGCGTCAAGGCCGGCTACGAGTTCAACTTCGACGCGGTCTATGGCGCGGAGGTGCTGGGCGAGCTTCGCGGCGCGTTCGGCGAGGCCAGCGGCGTGGTTGGCAGCTTCGGCGCCGATGCGATCGTCCGGCCGACCCAGCAGGTCGAGCTGAAGCTGGGTCCGCGCGCCAATTTCGGCTCCAGCGGCTTCACCGGCACCTATTTCAATGTCTCGGAGGCCGAGAGCCTCGCCAGCGGCGGCAACCTCGCGGCCTATGATGCCGGCGGCGGCATCTATTCGGTCGGCCTCAAGGCGTCGGCGCGCTACGAGTTCAAGCCGGACTGGTTCCTGAACGCCGATGCTGGCTACGACCGCTTCGTCGGCGACGCCAGGAACTCGCCGATCGTGGCGACGGCCGGCAGCGAGAACCAGTTCACCGTCGGCCTCGGCATCTCCAAGCGCTTCTCGGTCGATCTTTTTCGCGACTGACCGCGTGCTCTCCCTGCCGAATTCGTCTGCCTCCGCTTGACGTTGGCGCGGCCGGCTGCTCGACTTGACGGGAAGCTGCGGGCCGGTCCGACGCGCCAACGGGACCGGCCGCGGCGCATCGCGAAATCGCGCGGGCGCAGGCTGATTCAGTCGAGGGAGAGAGACGATGACACTTCGGAGGGGCGCCCTTGTCGGGTGCGGGTTCTTTGCGCGCAATCATCTGAACGCCTGGGCCGAGCTCGCCGACCGCGCGACGATCGTGGCGGTCTGCGATGTCGATGGCGAGAAGGCGGCGGCGGCCGCGGCCGATTTCGGCATCCCGGCCTTCTATACCGATTTCGAGACGATGCTGACGACGGAGAAGCCGGATTTCGTCGACATCGTCACGACGGCGCCGTCGCATCGCGCGCTGGTCGAGGCCTGCGCCCGGCATGGCGTCGCGGCGATCGTGCAGAAGCCGCTGGCGCCGGATTGGACCGATTGCTGCGCGCTGGTCTCGGCCATGGACAAGGCTGGCCGTCCGCTGATGGTGCACGAGAATTTCCGCTTCCAGGCCCCGCTGCTGCGCGCCGCCGAGATCGCCCGCTCGGGCGTGCTGGGCGAGCCGACCTGGGGCCGCTTCGCCTTCCGCACCGGCTACGACATCTACAAGGGCCAGCCCTATCTCGCCGAGGTTGAGCGCTTCGTGCTGCTCGATATCGGCGTGCATGTGCTGGACGTGGCGCGCGTGTTCATGGGCGAGGCGACCAGCGTCTATTGCCTCGACCAGGCAATCAAGCAGGGCATCCAGGGCGAGGACCAGGCCACGGTGATGATGCGCCACGCCAATGGCGCGGTCAGCGTGTCCGAATGCAGCTATGCCAGCCGCCAGTCGCCCGACCTGTTCCCGCAGACGCTGATCCACTTCGAAGGCACGAAGGGATCGATCCGGGTCGAGGCGGATTGCCGGCTGGTCGTCACCTCGCCCGAGGGCAACTTCACGGAAATCGCGGCGCCGAAGCCGCTATCGTGGGGTGGCGAGCCCTGGCTGCTGATCCAGGACAGCGTTGTCTCGACCCAGCGCCACTGGCTGGACAGCCTCGACGCCGGCAGCGAGCCCGCAACCTCGGGCCACGACAACCTCAACACTTTCGCCTTGGTCGAAGCGGCCTACAAGTCGATCGAGACGGGCGGGCCGGTCGCGCCCGAAACCTTCGAGTCGGTGCCGGCTTAACACTTTTGGCTCATTCGGGCGTCGCTTGTTCCACGGAACCAGGCGACGTCCGGAATGCCGTTTCTTGGCAGGGCTGCCTGTTCCCGCGATGATATTGTCATCGATTGAAGCGGAGCGTTTCGGCATGGCCACCACCAGGAACAGCACGGCATCCACCCCGCCCAGCGGCTGCGGCACCTGCCGCAATTGCAGCTCGCTGTTCTGGGGCATCGGCGCATCGAGCGGCCTTCGCTGCGTCGGGGACGCCGGCAAGGGCCGGTCAGCCCGCTGAGGCCGCGTGTCCCGTCTCCGCCCTCATCCTCGCGGAAGCGAGGATCCATCCAGCGGGGTTTTCGGGCTTTCATGTCGCCGGGTGGCTATGGCGGCAGCTCGCCGAGCCCCCTCCCCGAAAATGCGAAGGGCATTTTCGACCCTCCCTCAAGGGGAGGGTTCGAGACGGCCATGGTCCGGGAGAGCGGCAGACTTCCCTTGAACCCTCCCCTTGAGGGGGGGTTAAAACCGGCAGCGCCGGTTTTGGGGAGGGCGCTTCGTCTGTCCGGTCGACGACCAGCGGCCCCGGATCAGCTCACCAGCAGGGCGTCGTCATCCAGCGTTTCGCCGCCACGGGCCTTGCGGAACATCTCGATCAGGTCCTCGATCGTCAGATTGCGGCGGTTGTCGCCGACCACGTCGAGGATCACCTTGCCGCCATGCAGCATGACGGTGCGGGTGCCGTAATCGAGCGCCTGGCGCATCGAGTGGGTGACCATCAGCGTCGTCAGCTTGTGCTTCTCGACCAGCGACTGGGTCAGCTCCATGACGAACTCGGCCATGCCGGGATCGAGCGCCGCGGTGTGTTCGTCGAGCAGCAGCACCTCGCTGCCGGCGAGCGTCGCCATCACCAGCGACAGCGCCTGGCGCTGGCCGCCGGACAGGAGGTCCATTCGGTCGTCCATGCGGTTTTCCAGGCCGAGCTTCAGTTCGGCGACGCGGGCGCGGAATTCCTCGCGGCGGTTGCTGCCGATGGCGAGGCCGAAGCCGCGCCGGCTGCCGCGGGCGGCGGCGAGTGCCAGGTTTTCCTGGATTGTCAGCGCGCCGCAACTGCCGGTCAGCGGGTCCTGGAAGACGCGGGCGACATATTTCGCGCGCTGCGCCGTGGCGATGCGGGTGACATCGCGGCCGCCGATGGCGACGCGGCCCGAGGTCGGGATGACGTCGCCGGCCAGCACGCCGAGCATGGTCGACTTGCCGGCGCCGTTCGAGCCGATGACGGTGACGAAGGAGCCGGTCTCGATCGCGAGGTCGAGGCCGGAGAGCGCCTGCTTCTCGAGCGGGGTGCCGCGTCCGAAGATGACGGAAAGGTTGGAAAGCTCGATCATGCCGCGGCCCTCCCGCGGCGCAGTCGCGGCAGGATCAGCGCGCAGGCGACGAGCACGGCGGTGACGAGGTTCAGATCCGACGCCTTGAGGCCGAGAATGTCGCTGGAGAGCGCCAGCTGGATGGCGATGCGGTAGAGCACCGAGCCGATGACGCAGCCGACCAGCGCCCAGAGGATCAGGCGCGAATGGAACAGCGTCTCGCCGATGATCACGGCGGCGAGGCCGACGACGATGGTGCCGACGCCCGAGGTGACGTCGGCGAAGCCGTTGGTCTGGGCGAACAGCGAGCCGCCCAGCGCGACCAGCGCGTTGGAAAGCGCCATGCCGAGATAGATGTGCAGGCTGGTGTTGACGCCCTGGGCGCGCGCCATGCGCGGATTGGCGCCGGTCGCCCGCATGGCGAGGCCGAGATCGCTGGCGAGGAAGCGCCAGACCAGGAAGACGGCGATGATGACGAGCACGCCGATGAAGAGCGGCCGGACATAGAACTCGGACAGGCCATGGCCGAAGAACGGCGTCAGCATCGTGTCCTGGTTGATCAGCGCGACGTTCGGCTTGCCCATGACGCGCAGATTGACCGAGAACAGCGCGATCATCGTCAGGATCGAGGCGAGCAGGTTGAGGATGCGGAACTTGACGTTCAGCGTGGCGGTGACGAGGCCGGCGGCGGCGCCCGCCGCCATGGCGATCGCCGTGGCGAGCCAGGGGTTCCAGCCGGCGATGATCAGCACGGCGGCGACGGCGGCGCCGAGCGGGAACGAGCCGTCGACGGTCAGGTCGGGGAAGTCGAGGATGCGGAAGGCGAGATAGACGCCGATCGCCACGAAGGAGAAGACGAGGCCGAGTTCAACCGCGCCGAGGAAGGCAATTTGGCTCACGAAAGCGGCCTCTCCGATGGAGCCGCCCCGTTCTGCGCGGGGCCGGGCTCGTGTCTGTGTGTCCCGGCGAGCATCCGGCCGGCGCGATCGCCGGCCGTTTCCCCTCAGGTGAAGAAAGGCCCGGCGCTGGGCCGGGCCGTCCTTCGATTACTGGATCACCTTGGTCGCGCGGTCGACGACCGATTTCGGCAGCGTCAGGCCGACCTTCTCGGCCGCGCCAGGGTTGATCACCAGATCTGTGCCGGCGGCGACATTGATGTCGATGTCGCCCGGCTTCTCGCCGTTCAGGATGCGGACGACGATCGCGCCGGTCTGCTTGCCGACGTCATAATAGTTGAAGCCGAGCGCCGCGACGGCGCCGCGCGAGACGGAATCCGTGTCGGCGGTGAAGAGCGGCAGCTTGCTTTCGATGGCGACGGTGACAGCCGATTCCAGCGCCGAGACGATGGTGTTGTCGGTCGGCACGTAGATGGCGTCGACGCGGCCGGCGAGCGCGCGGGCGGCGTTCTGCACTTCCGACGAGCGGGTCGCGGCCGACTCGACGACGGCGATGCCCTGCTCGGCGCCATACTTCTTCAGCAGCTCGACCAGCGTGACCGAATTGGTCTCGCCCGGATTGAACAGCACGCCGATGGTCTTCACCGACGGGAGGATTTCCTTGATCAGCGCCACGTGATCGGCCACCGGCGACAGGTCGGAAAGGCCGGTGACGTTGCCGCCCGGCTTCTGCAGCTGCTTGACGAGCTGGGCGCCGACCGGGTCGGTCACGGCCGAGAAGACGATCGGGATGTCGCGCGTGGCGGAGACGACGGCCTGGGCCGACGGGGTCGAGATCGGGACGATGATGTCGGGGCCGTTGCCGATGAACTGGCGCGCGATCTGCGCGGCGGTGCCGGGATTGCCCTGCGCGGATTCATAGTTGAACGTCAGATTCTCGCCGACCTTGAAGCCGGCTTCGCCGAGCGCGTCCTTGACGCCGTCGCGGACAGCGTCCAGCGCCGGATGCTCGACGATGGCGGTGACATCGACGGTCACGTCGCGCGCCAGGGCAGGCTGGGCGAAAGCGAGGGTCGCGATCGCGGCGGCAGTCAGGAACTTCATCAAGTGGCCCCCCTTGGTGGCTTATTTGTAAATTGTTTGTTCGGTCAAAAGGTGAAACCAGCCCCCGGCGCATAAGTCAACATTGATGCCGATTTCATGAATACCGCCGGACGCGATGCGCCGGCTTAGCGCAGCGTCTTTTGCCCACCTGCCGCCGTGATGACGCCCACAATGATGAGCCCGGTCAGGAGAAGGCGGACGCCGGCGCTGACGCCGAAGGTGTTGAGCATGGTCAGGAGCAGGACCAGGAAGAGCGAGGCGCCCCAGATCCCCGGCACGTTCGCCTTGCCGCCGGCCACCGACGTGCCGCCGATGACCACCACGGCGATCGAACTCAGCAGATATTCGTTGCCGATATCGACGCTGGCGCCGCGGAAATAGCCGGCGAGCAGCGCGCCGTTGATGCCGCCGAGCGCGCCGGAGAGCGTGTAGGTGAAGAAGCGGATGCGTTCGACCGGGATGCCGGCGAGCCAGGCGGCGCGCATGTTCTGGCCGATCGCCAGCACCGAGCGGCCATAGATCATCCGCTGCAGGGCGATGCCGGCGAGGAAGGCGAAGACCACGCCGCCAATGGCGAGGATCGGGATGCCGAAGACCTGGATGTTGGTGAAATCGGCAAAGGCGGGCGGCGGCTTGATCTGCAGGCCGCGGCCATAGGCGATGTCGATCGACAGCACGATGAAGCTGGACGACAGGGTGGCGATGATCGGCGGGATGCGCAGCACGCGGATCAGCAGGTAATTGGCGGCGCCGACCGCCATGCCGCTCGCGAGCGCCGCCACCAGGCCGACGGCGATCATCGCATTGCTGCCGCCCATCACCTTCATGGCGACGGCGCTGGCAAGGCCGATATTGGCCGGCAGCGACAGGTCGACATTGCCGGGGCCGAGCGTGATGACGAACATCTGGCCGATGCCGACGATCACCATGAAGACGGCGAGCGACAGGGCGGCCGTGATCATGCCGCCGGCGCCATAGCCGCCGGTGAAGAGGATGGCGGCGAGCCAGACGATCAGCGCGCCGATGAACGACCAGATCCAGGGGCGCGCGAGAAGGGTCCTGACGGCGGTCATCGGTCGCCCTCCCGGCGGCTGATCAGGGCGCGGGCGGCCAGCACGATGATCAGGATCGCGCCATTGGCGGCTACCTGCCAATCGGGCGGGATGTGCATGAAGGTGAGGAGCGGCGAGGCGGCAAGCGCCAGCGTCAGCGCGCCGATCACGGCGCCGATCGGCGAGACGCGGCCGCCGACGAATTCGCCGCCGCCGAGGATGACGCCGGCGATCGCCAGCAGCGTGTAGCCATTGCCGAGATTGGCGTCGGCCGAGGTGGTGATGCCGACCAGCGCCATGCCGGAGAGCACGCCGAACAGGCCGGTCAGCGCGAACATCGTCACCTTGGTCTTGAGGATCGACCAGCCGGCGCGGTGGATCGCCTGGGCGTTGCCGCCCGTGCCGCGCAGCACCGCGCCATAGGAGGTCCGCATCAGCGCGACATGCACGCCGAGGCCGATGACGAGGGCGGCGATGATCGGAAAGGGCACGAAGGGCGGCTTCAGGCTCATGAAGCCCTGCAGCCAGTCGGGCGCCTTGCCGCCGGGTTTCGGCAGCATCAGGATCGCCAGCCCCTGCCAGACGAAGCTCATGCCGAGCGTCACGACGATGGAAGGCAGGTTGCGCAGATGGATCAGCGCGCCGAGCGCGGCATAGACGCCGATCGAGCCGAGCAGCACGACGACGCCCAGCAGCGGCGCGTCGCGCAGCCAGGTGGCGGTGACGCAGGCGACGAAGCCGACAAAGGTGCCGATCGAGAGATCGAGTTCGTTGACGGTGATGACGAACATCTGCGCGATGGTGGCGAGCGCGATCGGGATCGCCAGGTTCAGCATCAGGCTGAAGCCGAAATAGCTGATGGCGCGCGGGTTGAGATAGGCGATGGCGATCAGGATCAGCGTCATCGACAGCGCGGGCAGCAAAGCCCGCAGCAGGCGGGCGAAGGCCGGCGAGCGCAAGCCGGTGCGGGCCAGTGTCTCGGCGGAAGCGGATGCGGTCACGAGGCGCGCTCCCGAAGGGCCGCGCCGGCGCCTTCCTCGAAGGAGGACTGGATCACCTTTTCCTCGGTCAGTTCGCTATGGGCGAGATCGGCGACGATGCGGCCGTTGCGGAAGACATAAACGTGGTCGCAGTTTTCCAGCTCGTCCATCTCGGTCGTGTACCAGAGGAAGGTCCGGCCCTTGCGGGCTTCGTCGCGGATCAGGTCGTAGACCTCGAGCTTGGTGCCGATGTCGACGCCGCGCATGGGATCGTCCATCAGGATGATGCCGGCATCCGAGCCGAGCGCGCGGGCGAACAGCACCTTCTGCTGGTTGCCGCCTGACAGCGACAGGATGTTGTTGTCGAGATCCGGCGTGCGGATGCTGATCTTTTCCTGCCAGGCGCGGGCCAGCGCCGCCTCGCGCTCCCGCGACAGCAGAAGGCCGCGCTTGAGGCCGGCGAGCGAGCGGATGCCGATGTTCTCGGCAATCGACCAGAGCGGGAAGATGCCGTCGGTCTGGCGGTCGCCGGCGACAAGCGCCACCGGCGCGCCGACCGTGACGCCGGGCCGGGCTGCCGTCGAGGCGCGGACGATGTCGAGCAGCAGCCGCGTCTGGCCATGGCCGGCGAGCCCGGCAAGGCCGATGACCTCGCCCCGGTGCGCGACGAGTTCGGCCCCCGCGACCTGGCCGCGCGGCCGGGCGCGCACCATGACGGCGGTCTCCTCGCGCGTCCGGGCGACGGCCGCCACCTTGTCGCGATGCCTGGTGCCGCCCATGGTCGCGACCAGCCGGTCGCGGTCGAAGGCAGCGGCCGTGTCGGTCGCGACGACCTTGCCGTCGCGCATGACGACGACCCGGTCGCAGGTGGAAAGGATTTCGCCCAGCATGTGCGAGATCAGGATCGAGCTGATGCCCTGGTCGACGGCGCGCCGGACGAAGGCGAGCAACTGGCCGGCCGTATGCGCGTCGAGCGACGAGGTCGGCTCGTCGAGAATGACGAGATGCAGCGGCTCGTCGGTGACGGTGAAGGCGCGCGCCACCTCGACCATCTGGCGCTGGCCAATGGCGAGGTCACCGACGACATCGGACGGGTCGATGCCGTGGCCTGGGAAGATCTCGTCCAGCTTGGCGCGGATCAGGGCGGCCGAGCGCTTGCGCCAGCCGAACCCCTTCAGCGAGGCATGGGTGATGCGGGTGTTCTCGGCCACCGTCAGGTTGGGGCAGAGCGACAATTCCTGGAACACGCAGCGTATGCCGAGTTTCTGCGCCCGCGCGACCGAGTAGGCGGTTTCTTCGTGGCCGCGGATGGCGATGCGGCCGCGGTCGGCCCGGCCGCTGCCGGCCAGGATGTGCATCAGCGTCGACTTGCCGGCGCCATTATGGCCGACCAGTCCGACGCAGGAGCCGGACTCGACCGCGAGATCGACCCCGTCCAAGGCGCGGACGGCGCCGAAATGTCTTTCGACGCCGTCCAGCCTTACGATGACAGACTTACCCTCTGACATTCCAACCTGCATGCGACCCGACTGGGGAGAGGGCGGGATCCCGGCCTACTTGATGTTGGCCTTGATCGCTTCGAGGGCGTCCGCCTGCGAGTATTCATGGGTCGCGACGCCGCCCTCGGGAATGTTGGGCAGGGCGGCCTCGAAGTCCTCCTGGGTGAAGGCGAGGTAGGGCACCAGCAGGTCATGCGGGATGTCCGTGCGGCCATCGAGCACCTGCTGGGCGACCCAGAAGGCGAGCGAGGAGACGCCCGGGGCAATCGAGGCGGACCAGGTCTGATAGCCGTCCTTGGCCTTCTGTTCCTTCCACCAGGCCAGTTCGTCCTGGCGGTTGCCCAGGATGATGGTCGGGCGCGGCTTGCCGGCGGCGGCGAAGGCCTGCGCCGCGCCATAGCCGTCGCCGCCCTGGTCCACCACGCCGACGATCTCGGGCAGCGAGGGCAGCACGGTGGCGACGGCCTTCTGGGCCGTCGTCTGGTCCCAGTTGCCGGTCACCGAATTGACGATCTTGAACTGCGGATTGGCGGCGATGCCTTCGAGGATGCCGGCGTGGATCTCCTCGTCGATCGAGGTGCCGGCGAGGCCGCGGATCTCGAGCAGGTTGCCGCCCTTGGGCTGGAACTTCGCCATCTGGGCGACCTGTTCCTTGCCCATCGCCTTGAAGTCGACGACGACGCGGTAGGCGCAGGGCTCGGTGACGATGCCGTCGAACGAGACGACGACGATGCCGGCGTCGCAGGCCTGCTTGACCGCGCCGTTCAGCGCGTCGGGCGAGCCGGCATTGATGACGATGGCGTCATAGCCCTGCAGGATCAGGTTCTGGATCTGGGCGGCCTGGGTCGGCACTTCCTGATCGGCGGTGGTGAAGACGTCCGACGCGGCGACGATGCCGTCGGCGACCGCCTTCTTGGTGATGATGTCGTAGCTCTTCAGCATCGCCTGGCGCCAGGAATTGCCGGCGTAGTTGTTGGAGAAGGCGATCTTCTTCGACGAAGTGTCGGCATGGGCGGCGCCGGCCATCAGCAACAGGGCAAGCGCAGCCAGTACGGGCGATTTCTTCATGGCGTATTCCTCCCGGAGCCTGTCGCTTCAGCGCGTCTCTTTGCGGCTCGCAACTCAGGCTCTCATAGGCGGAATGGACGGTCAATCGCATTGGCCGCGCCGTCTGCCGGGAGCGAAGAGGTGGGGCGGTCAGCGCATGCTTTCGATCAAGTCCTCGGCATCCGCATCGGCATGCCGGTTGGCGAGCTGGAAGGCGGCCTCGGCGTCGCCATTGCAGATCGCGTTCACCAGCGGCTCGTGCAGTTCGATGATGTCGAGCGGGTTCTGGTAGAACTTGTCGGTCAGCCGCAGGAACATCCGCGTCTGGCCCTCCAGCCGGCTGTAGACGTCCATCAGCCGGCGATGGCCCGAGATCTCGATCACGGTGCGGTGGAAATCGAAATCGAGTTCGGTCAGCCGGGCGCGGTTGCCGCTCTGCGCCGCCGTCCGCATCGCCTGCAGCAGCGCTTCGAGCGCCCTGCGGCCGTTGTCGTCGATCCGCTTGGCGGCGAGCCGCGCGCCCAGCGATTCCAGCGCGTCGCGCAGCACCGAGATCTCGTGAATGTCGGCCTTCTCGACCGTGATGACGAAATTGCCCCGGCGCGGGCGATATTCGACAAGACCCTCTGCCTGCAGGAATTTCAGCGCGGCGCGAATGGTGCCCTGGCTGACATTGAAGCGGGTCGCGAGTTCCAGCTCGATCAGGCGGGCGCCGGGGGCCAGCTCGCCATCGAGAATGGCGGTGCGCAGCGCCGCGCCGATCTCGGCCTCGAGGCTCGCATGCGTGTCGCCGGATACGGTTTTCTTGCTCTGGCGGCCGATCATCGGATCGCTCCTGGACGGGACTGGGAAAGCGGGGCGCAAAGGGAATCTCCGTCGAGGGGCCGTTTCGCCACGAGCCCCGCCACGGGACCCATGTCCCGTCGCGCCTGCCCCGATCCGTGCCTTGCCTTCATGCGTTCCCGCCAGTCTCTTTGCGATCTCTACGCCTTCCGGCGTTGAAAACTAACAATAAACGATATTCCTACCACGACTAGGCCGGGCGTTCGCTCGCTGCACACCTTAACCGCGAAATGATGGGATGGCGCGCGCGCAGAACGAGCAACTTCCTGTCGCGTCGGCTTGCCATTTTATCAATAATCGATATTGACACCGCTCCAAACTCGCAGGATCTTGCGCGCCGTTCCAAGCGCCGCCGCGAGGCCGCCGGAACAACGCCGCATGAGACGCCGCTGCCAGCGCGGCGCACGCCCCAGCAGGAGAGCCAGGTGTCGTCGATCTTTTCCCGGGACTATGCGAGCGAACTGCCGACCGCCGTTCGCGGCGAGGGCGTCTATCTCTATGATGCGGACGGCAAGGCCTATCTCGACGGCATGGGCAGCGCCGGCGTGGTCGGGATTGGCCATGGCCGCACCGAGATCTATCAGGCGCTGGCCGCGGCCGGCGACAAGGTGCCTTTCGCCTATTCGGCCCAGTTCACAACGCCCTGGCAGGAGGAATTCGGCAAATCGATTCTCTCGGTCGCGCCGAAGGGCATCGAATCCGTCTATTTCGTCTCCGGCGGCTCCGAGGCCAACGAGACTGCGCTGAAGCTCGCCCGGCAATATCATCTGGAGCGCGGCGACACGCAGCGCCAGAAGATCATCTCGCGCTGGCAGAGCTATCACGGCGTGACCATCGCGACGCTGTCCCTGTCGGGCCGCACCAGCTGGCGCGCACCCTACACCCCTTACATGCTGCCGGTGATCCACATCGCGCCGCCCTACGAATATCGCTGCGCCTATTGCAAGGACAGGGGCGGCTGCACGCTGGACTGCGCCGACGAGCTGGAGCGCGCGATCAACCTCGAGGGACCGGAGACCGTCTCCGCCTTCTTCGCCGAGACGATCGTCGGCACGACGGCGTCCGGCCTCGTGCCGCGCCCCGATTACTACAAGCGCATCCGCGAGATCTGCGACCGCTACGGCATCCTGTTCGTCGCCGACGAAGTGCTGGCCGGCTATGGCCGCACCGGCCGGCCCTTCGCGATCCAGGACTGGGACGTCGTGCCGGACATGATCACCTGCGGCAAGGCGATCGGCAGCGGCTACGCGCCGCTCGGCGCCGTTCTGATCAACGACAAGATCACCGATTTCTTCCGCGACAGCCGCAAGCGCTTCGTGCACGGCTTCACCTATAGCGGCCACCCGACCTCCTGCTTCATCGGGCAGCAGGTGTTCAACATCATGTCCAGCGAGGGGCTGTTCACCCGCGCCGCCGAGATCGGCAAGCATCTGCACGCCCGCTTGAACGCCTTGCAGCAGCGCCATGCCTGCATCGGCGAGGTGCGCGGCCGCGGCCTCTATGGCGGCGTCGAGTTCGTCGCCGACCGGGCGACGCGCGCGCCGTTCCCGGCCGAGACGAATTTTACCTCGCGGCTGGTTTCCGGCATGAAGGAGCGCGGCGTCATCATCGGTGGCGGCGTGCCCGGCGCCAATTTCGGCCAGGGCGGCGACCACATCCAGATCACGCCGCCCTTCATCGTCAGCGAGGCGGAAATCGACATCCTGGTCGATGCGCTCGACGATACGATCGGCTCGATCGCCTAAGGGGGCGCGCCCGTCGGGATAGGTTTCGGGCGCGGGTCCGAAGCCGGCAATAGCCTCGCGCCGCGCCGTCCGCCCGAAGATTGGGCAGGCGGCTGGCGCGGAGAGAGACTTGCAGACTATCAATAATCGAGTATCGTTTTCGAGAGTTGACGACCGGAAACGACGCTGGATCGAAGAGCAGGGCCGGTAAGCACGCGAATGCGGCGTGCCGGAACAAGAAGAACCACTGAGGGGAATGCAGCATGTTGAAGACACTTCTGGCGGCCGTCTGTGTCGCAGCGATTACCACCGTCTCGGCCCAGGCCGGCGTCACCATCCGCATTGGCGGCGCGGGCTCCGACGACAGCCCGGACACGAAGGCCATGCAGGTCTTCAAGGAGAAGATCGAGGCCGATCTCGGCAGCGACGTCTCGATCGAGCTGTTCCCGGGTTCGCATCTGGGCACCGTCGACGAGATGGTCGAGCAGGTGAAGGGCGGCGTGCTCGAATGCATGTATGAGAGCGTCGGCGATCTCGGCTCGTTCCATCCGGCGGCCAATGCCGAAGGCGTCGCCTATCTCTACCGCGACGAGGACCATTTCTTCCGCATCTGGCGCGGCCCGGTCGGCCAGGAGATCATCGAGTCGATCGCCAAGGATGCCGGCTTCCGCGTCATCGGCCCGGCCTTCCACGGCTTCCGCCAGTTCCTGGTGACGAAGCCGGCCGACAGCCTCGACGACCTGCAGGGCCGCAAGATCCGCGCGCCCGGCATTCCCGCCTATATCGAGTCGATCCGCGCGCTCGGCGCCAATCCGGCCACCGTCCCGTTCGAGGAAGTCTACACCGCCATCCAGCAGGGCGTCGTCGACGGCGTCGAGCAGCCGCTGGTCGCGATCAAGGACAAGCGCTTCTACGAAGTCGCCAAGCATCTGGTCATGACCAACCACATGGCCGAGACGATGGGCTTCATGTGCGGTGAGGAATGGTACCAGGGCCAGGACGAGCGTCTGCGCACCGCCTTCTCCAAGGCTGCCAACGAAAGCGCCGACTGGTATCGCGACTATACCGACAAGTCGCAGGCCGACGTGCTGGCCTCGCTGGTCGCCGAGGGCGTGATCGTGCACAAGCCGGACCTCGCGCCGTTCATGGCCAAGGCCGCGACCGCTTCCTATGATCCGGCGCTGCAGCCGATCATCGCCAAGATCCGCGCCGTCCAGTAACACTCGGCTCGTAACGCAGCATGGAGCCCGCCGCGTTCGCGCGGCGGGCTCTTCTTCCCTTGAGGGGTATCGATGACGCGTCTTCTCGTCCAGACCGGCAATCTGTTGCGCCGACTGCTCACCTTTCTGGTCGGGGCGATGCTGCTCGCGATCGTCCTTCTGGTCTGCGTCCAGGTCTTCTCACGCTATTTCATCGGCGCGGCGACCCCGGGCATGGCCGAAATCTCTCGGCTTCTGTTCATCTGGCTCACCTTTCTCGGCTCGGCCCTGCTCATCAGCCGTCGCGAACTGATCGTCATCGATTTCCTGCATGACCGGTTGAACGCCGATCTGTTCAAGCGGCTCGGCATCGTCATCGATCTCGCCACGGCGGTGTTCCTGGTCATGCTGATCGTCTATGCGCGGCACCTGATGATCGTCGTCGGCCAGAAGATCGCGCCCGCCACCGGGCTGCCCTTCGCCTGGTTCTACGGCTCGATCGTCGCCTTTGCCGGTCTCGGCCTGTTCTTCATCCTCGAGCGCATTCTCACGCCGCGCATTTCGGCCGAGCGGGAGGCCACCTTCCGGGCGGCCCAGGCCGCCGCCCATGCCACGGCCAGCGAGACGCGCGCCGCCGCGACCGAAAGCTCCGCATCATGATCATGCTCGGCGTCCTCTCCGTCACCTTCCTGGTGCTGGCCCTGCTTGCTGTGCCGATCGCCATCGCGCTCGGCGTCTCGGCCCTGGTCATCGTCGCCATCTGGGGCATGCCGGGCTTCATCCTGGCGCAGAAGATGGTCAACGGCATCGACTCCTTCCCCCTGCTGGCGGTGCCGTTCTTCATCCTCGCCGCCGCGGTGATGAACTCGGGCGGCATCACCACCCGCGTCGTCGACCTGTTCTCCTCGGCGCTCGGGCGCATCCGCGGCTCGTCGGGCGTGGTCAATGTCGGCACCAATGTCTTCCTGGCCGGCATCTCCGGCTCGGCGGTGGCGGATGCTTCGGCCTCCGGCGCGCTGATCATCCCGGAGATGCGCAAGGAAGGCTATTCCGGCGGCTTCGCGGCGGCGCTCACCGCCGGCGCCGCCGTGATTGGCCCGATCGTCCCGCCCAGCATTCCGCTCGTCATCTACGGCGTCATCGCCCAGGTCTCGATCACCAAGCTGTTCATCGGCGCCTATATTCCCGGCCTGATGATCGCCTCGGCGCTGATCGCCTACGTCATCTTCTACGCCAAGCGGCACAATCTGCCGGCGCGCGGCCGCCGCCCCTGGGGCGTGATCGGCAAGCAGTTCAAGGGCAGCGCCTGGGCGCTGTCCATGCCGCTCCTGCTGATCGTCGGCGCCAAGGGCGGGCTCTTCACCGTCACCGAACTCGGCGCCGTGCTGGTGCTCTATGCGATCTTCGTCGGCTGGGTGATCCACCGCGAATTCAAATGGCGCCTGTTCCCGGGCATGCTGACCGAGGCCGGGCTGCAGACCGCCAACATCATGCTGGTCGTCGCGGTCTCGTCCTTCATCGCCTATCTGGTCGTGGTGCACGGCATCCCGCGCGACATCCAGGCGCTGCTGCATGGCGCGGATCTTTCGGCCTGGGAATTCCTGCTGATCGTCAACGTCATCTTCCTGGTCGCGGGCATGTTCCTCGATTCGACGCCGGCAACCATCATCCTGGTGCCGATCTTCCTGCCCGCCGCCACCAGCTTCGGCATCGACCCGACCCATTTCGGCCTGGTGATCGTGCTCAACCTGATGGTCGGCCTGATCCATCCGCCGCTCGGCCTCAACCTGCTGATCACGCAGTCGATCGCCAAGGTGCCGATGCGCGACGTGGTCTGGGCGAGCCTGCCGATCGTCGGCATCGTGCTGGTCGTGCTGCTGGTCATCACCTTCGTGCCGCAGACGGTGCTCTGGCTGCCGCATGTCATGGGCATGAAGTAGTCCGCCATTCGCTTCAGCGTGGACGAACGAAGAAGGGCCGCTCTCCCGGCAAGGAGAGCGGCCCTTCTTGTTGGGCGGGCCGGCGGTCGCTAGCCGCGGGCGATGACGATGGCGCCGACCACCACCGAGATCGCCGTCGCGAAATAGAGCGACAGCGACTGCTCGACGAAGCGCATCCAGAACAGATGGATGGCGACGAACAGCACGACCGCGATGAAGATGCGGTCGAACAGGTTGGTCGTGATCGGCAGGAAGCCGTGCTTGGCCGGGAGCTTGGCTGGCGTATCGAGGCTCATCGCATCATCCCTTCACGGCGCCGAAGGTCAGACCGGCGACGATGTGCTTCTGCACCAGCGCCAGGAAGGCGATCGCCGGGATCAGGGTCAGCATGGCGGTGGCCGCCATCTGGCCCCAGTTGGTGCCGGTGACGGTGACGAATTCGGCCAGGCCCGTGGTGATGGTGCGGGCATGCACGCTCGTCAGCGTCGCGGCGAACAGATACTCGTTCCAGGCGAACACCCAGGTCAGGATGCCGGTGACGGCCAGGCCGGGCTTGGCCAGGGGCAGGATGACGTACCAGATCACCTGCCAGGTCTTGGCGCCGTCGACAAAGGCGGCCTCGTCCAGTTCGGAGGGGATCGAGTCGATCACGCCGCGCAGCGTCCAGATCGCGAAGGGCAGGTTGAACACGCAATAGAGCAGGATCAGCCCGGTGCGCGTGTCGAACAGCTTCCAGTCGCCGACGACGAAGACCTGCGTGTAGAGCAGGAACAGCGGCAGCAGGAAGGCCGCCGGCGGCGCCATGCGGTTGGTGATCGTCCAGAAGAAGATGTTCTCCTTGCCCGTCAGCTTGTAGCGCGTCAGCGCATAGGTGGCGAACAGGGCCAGCGTCGTCACCAGCGCCGCATTCGTCGTGGCGACCACGATCGAATTGAACATGTATTTCTGGAAGGTCGGGTCGGTCAGGGTCTTGATGTAGTTCTCGGAGAAGAACGTCGTGATGATGAAGTTCGGCTTGCCGAACAGCTCGACGCGGCTCTTCGCCGAGACGACGAACATCCAGTAGATCGGGAACAGCGTCACCAGGCTGGAGACGGTCCAGAACAGGATCGACAGAAGCGGGCGTGGACGGGTCATTCTGGCCTCTTCAGATCGCGGCGGGCGACGAGACCGGCATAGAGCAGCCAGCACATCACGATGGTGAGGTAGAGCGTGATCAGCGACATGGCCGAGCCATAGCCGTAATCCGTCTTCGGGAAGACGACGCGCCAGATGTAGAGGCCGATATAGCGGGTGGCCGAGCCGGGGCCGCCGCCGGTCAGCATCCAGACCTCGTCGACGGTGCGCATGGCATCCATCAGGCGGATGAAGACGGCCGACAGGATCGCCGGCTTCAGCATCGGCAGCGTCACGTACCAGAAGGTCTGGACGCGGTTGGCGCCGTCGATCTGGGCCTGCTCGAACGGTTCCTTGGGCATCGACGACAGCGCGGCCAGCAGCGTCAGCGTGACCAGCGGCGTCCAGTGCCAGATGTCCATGACCACGGTGGTCATGAAGGCCTGGCCGACATAGCGGCTGATCAGGAATTCATAGCCGAACCACTTGTCGAGATAATAGGGGATCGGGCCGAGGCCGGGCACCGTCATCAGCCGCCAGGTGGCGCCGACGGCGACGGGGGCGATCATCAGCGGCAGGGTGTGCACCGTGCGGAACAGCCCCTTGAGCGGGAAGTTCTTCATGAACAGCTGCGCCAGCAGATAGCCCAGGATCACCTGGCTGGTGACGGCGAAGACGCCGAATTTCAGCGTGTTCCACAGCGCCATGAGAAAGCCCTTGTCGAAGACGAGGGCGCGGTAGTTCTGCACGCCGCTGAAGCGCATGGTCGGGTCGGCGGCGAAGCTGTTCCAGTCGAAGAAGCTGATCACCATCACATAGATGAAGGGCCAGACACCGAAGACGAACAGGATCAGGATGGTCGGGGCGAGAAACAGCCAGCCGACGGATTGAGAGCGCATGAAGCTGTCTCCAGTTGCCACGGGACGGCGCCCGGCGTCGACCCGGCCGCTTCGCCTCCGGCGGAGCGAGGCAATCGCGGGCCGGAAAAAACGGGCGAGATTCCCTGGGGAACCCCGCCCGCCGTCGGGAGGCTTACTTGCGGTAGCCGAGCTTGGTCAGTTCGGCTTCCGCCGTCGTGGCCATCTGGTCGAGGGCATCGGACGGCGTCAGTTCGCCGGTGATCGCCTGGTAGAAGATCGGGGCGACCGCTTCGCGAACCTGGTTGTGGAACGGATAGGGCGGTGCGCCGGCGAACAGCTTGCCCTGGTCGCGCATCAGCGTGTAGTAGCCGTCCGTCTTGGCGTCCTGCGCCTGGACCTTCGGGTCGTCATAGGTCGACTGCAGCGTGATGCGGGAGCCGGCCACGGCCCAATCGGCCTGGACCGAAGGCTGGGCGATGTACTGCAGGAACAGGGCCGCCGCGGCCTTGTTCTTCGACGAGTGCGGGATGCCGAAGGCGCCGCCATCATAGTAGCCGATATAGCCGGTGCCGGCTTCGGCCGCTTCCATCACGCCGGGCTCGACCGGCGGCAGGGCGACGCCGACCTTGCCCACGACCTTCGACTTGGATTCGTCGGTGGCGATCCAGGCAGCGTTCTCGCCATAGACGAGACCCTGCGCGGCGCGGCCGGCGCCGAAGGTCGCCGCGACCTCGTCCCAGGTCGATGCGGTGGATTCCGGCGGGGCGTCCTTCAGCAGGCCGACCCAGAATTCCAGCGCCTTCTTGGCTTCGGGGCTGTTCATCTTGCCGCCATGCTCGACGGTGGCGGCGTAGTTGTTCGAGGCATCGATGCCCCAGTTGTAGACGCCGAAGGTCGGGGCGACGCTCTCGACATATTCATACCAGGAGGCCGGGTGGCCGGTATTGGCCTGGACCGTCGAACCCCAGAGCTCGATGCCCTTGTCCTTGCCCCACTGGGTGAAGAAGTCGGCGATCTCGACATATTCGGCGTGGTTCTTGGCCGGCGCCAGGTCGCGATTGTACTTCGCCTTGAAGGCTTCCTTGACCGCCGGATCCTCGAACAGGTCCTTGCGGTAGAGGTAGACCTTGATGAAGGCCTCCATCGGCACGCCGAACAGGTCGCCGTCCTTGCCCTTGAAGTAGTTGGCGAAGGTGGTGAAGTTGGCCGGATCGTAATCGGGCGCCTTCAGCTTCGGATTGTCCGCGATGAACTTGGTGATGTCGACAAGGAAGTCGCGGGCGAGATAGCCATAGACGGCGTCCTGCTCGATATAGACGAAGTCATAGATGCCTGTATTGGCCTCCATGTCCTTGATCGCCTTGTCGTACATCTGGTCCCAGGACGTCGCCTCGAACTCGACATTGATGCCGGTCGCCTTGGTGAAGGCAGGGGCCAGCACGTTCTTGACGTAGTTGGAAGGCGGCGTGCTCTCGGAGACGCCACGGATGGTCGTGCCGGTCAGTTCCTTGCCGGCGTCGGACCAGAAGTCCGCCTTTGCCGGCGCCACGCCGGCCATCAGGCCCGCCGCGATCGCGCCGAGCATCATACGTTTCAAACCAGACATTCCTCGTCCTCCCTCGGATTGTCGACGGCGACCCGGTGAAACAGGCATGGACATTCGCGCCCATTCGCGTGGACCGGACCTCAAGCGCGCCATGGTCTGCACGGCGCGCGCCGTATGTGTGGCCTCAAGAAGCTGGCGGGGCTTTCCTCAAAACCTCGGACTTGCCGATGAACCGCATGCTTCAGGACCAAACTCTAGAAGAGCGAGAACGACGTCACCACGCGCGATTGCCGTCGCTTCTGTACATTTTTGTCGGAGGGACGGGCGGCGTTGTGCGGTCCGCCGAACCCTCTCAAACGGTTGCGCCGACCCGGTGATCGAAGCGCGTGATGGTGCCGATGCGGCGGGAATCGCGCCGATAGGTGGAGGGCGACTGACCGCAGATCTTGACGAACTGGCGGTTGAAATTGGCGACATTGTTGAAGCCGACCTCGAAGCAGATGTCGGTGATCGGCTTCTCGGTCTGGCTCAGCAGGTTGCAGGCCGCGTGGACGCGCGAACAGTTCACGTAGCGGGCGAAGGTATGGCCGGTCTGCTTCTTGAAGAAGCGCGAGAAGGCGCTCGATTCCATGCCGCACAGCGCGGCGACCTTGGACAGGCGGATCTCGCTGGCGAAATTCTTCAGGATGTGGCTGATCGCGATCTCGAGCTTCTCCGACGAGCGCGTCTGGGCGACGAAGCTGGGCGCGGCGCGCGAAAGAATGCGGCGCTCGCGCGGGGTCTGCGCCAGCACGGTCATCAGTTCCAGGAAGAGCACCAGCCGCTGCGGCCCGTGCGTGCCGCCGATCTCGCGCAGCAGGCGGCGACCTGCCTCCGCCGTCTCGCCGCTGAATTCGACACCGCGCGCCGCGTCGGCGAACAGGGTCGCGACATCGCCGAATTCCGGGCAGAGGTCGGAGACCTTCTCCGCGAAGGCCGGGCTGAACTGGATCAGCATGTCGCGATCGGGAATGCGCTCGCCGGGCTGGCTGGCGCTGACCCAGTTATGCGGCAGGTCGGGGCCCGTCAGAACCAGGCAGCCCGCCTGAAAGTCGCCGACATGGTCGCCGATCATCATCTTGCCCGAACTGGCCTGGATCAGGTGCAGTTCATATTCGGGATGGTGGTGCCACTTCGCCAGATGATGCGGATAGTCGTGCACGTTCCATCGGAACGATTCCGACGGCGCGCAGACAATGACCTCGAAATCGGGCGCAAACCGGCGCTCGAACCCCATGGCGGCCCCTCCTTCTCGGGGGACCTGCGGCGGCGTTGTTGCCACGCCTGAGCCGTTCGGTCCCTGTTCCTCGCGGAGCATGGTACCGGATTGGACGGAATCTTCGACTCAAAATAATTGGCCGCGCCAAAGCCGCCATCGCGGGCTGCGCGACAGCGGTCTTCGTGCGGCGGTCGGTTCAGACCAGCGCGTCGGGACCGGCGCCGCAGACCAGCGCGCCAACCGTGTGGCCGGCGGGGAAGGTCAGCACCTTCGCACGCAGCGCGGCGATGGCGGCCGCGCCGGAAAGATCGGCGGCGATCCCCATCTCGAACCACAGCCAGCGGCTCGCCTCGAGCATGTCCTCGTCGGAGACCAGCACGATCTCGTCGACATGGTCGCGCACCAGCTCGAACACGCCGGGATCCGTCTCGGCGCAGGACATGGTGGCGACGCGGCTGGTGATCGTCGGCAGGCGGACGACATGGCCGGCGTCGAGCGAGGCCTTCAGCGTCGGCGAGCCCACGGGCTCGATGCCGATGATCCGGACCGATGGTTTCAGCGCCTTGATGGCGACGCCCATGCCGGAGATCAGGCCGCCGCCGCCGATCGCCACCAGCACGGTGTCGACGTCGGGGAGTTCGTCCAGCAGTTCCAGCGCCGTGGTGCCCTGGCCGGCGATGACGGCCGGGTCGGCGAAGGGATGGAAATAGGCGGCCCCGTTCGCCTTGGCGAAGGCCAGCGCGTGCAGGTTGGTCTCGTTCCAGATGTCGCCGATGATCTCGACCGTGGCGCCCCAGCGCTTCAGCTTGTCGACCTTGGCCGGCGTGATGCTTTTGGGCACGAAGATGGTGGCCGGCACGCCGGCGAGCTTGGCGGCGCGCGCCGTGGCGAGGCCATGATTGCCGCCGGACGCCGTAACGACGCCACCGGCCAGTTCTTCCTTCGGCGTCGTCAGCAGCTTGTTGGTGGCGCCGCGCGCCTTGAACGAGCCGGTCGGCTGCAGGCATTCGAGCTTCAGCGACAGGTTCGCCTCGGTGACGGGCTCTGCCAGCGCATCGGCGCGGATGTTCGGCGTGCGGCGGATATGCGGCGCGATCCGCGTGGCCGCGGCCTGGATATCGGCGAGATTAATCATTTCAGCGAACCCCCATAGGGCGAGGCGACGACGAGGCAGCAATTGCCGGGACGGACCCGGCCGGGCTGGCGGCGACCATACTGGATGCCGTCGGCGGCGTAAGCGAGTTCGGCCGGCTTGCGGTCGGGATGCGACAGGAAGTGGATGCGGCCGGCCGGCTGGCCGCGCGACACCATCGTTCCGTTTCTGTGGAAGGGCTCGAACACGCCGTCATCGTCGGCCAGCACGAAGGCGTCGGAGCCCGGCAGTTCGAACAGGCGCTGTTCGTGGCGCGGCGCCGCCGCCATTTCCGGCGGCAGCACGCCGAGATGCGACAGCACGTTGCGCACGCCGCGGCGGCAGATGTCGAGCGCATCGAGTGAGACGGTGCCGCCGCCGGCCATCTCGGTGCCGACCACGGTAAGGCCTGCGCGGGCCGCCGAAGCGGTCGCCGTGCGGTGGTCGCCGCGATTGTCGATGACGACGATCAGCGGCGCGTCGAAGGCGGTGACGGCGGCGACGTTCTTGGCGTGCTGGACGGGATCGGCGACCGGCTCGATCACCGAACTCGGCATCAAATCGAGCGAGGAGCCGCCGGAATGCAGATCCAGGAACGCGTCGCCCATCGGGAACAGGGCGTCGTTGACGAAGGCCGAGATCTGCTGCGTCGCGGTGCCGTTAGCGTCGCCCGGAAAGGTCCGGTTCATGTTGAGATCGTCGATCGGCGAGGTGCGGCGGGCCGCAAGCACGGCCGGCAGGTTGATCGCGGGCACGAAGATGAGCCGGCCGGCGACCTTGCCGGGGTCGAGATCGCGGATCAGTTCGCCGAGCGCGATCGGGCCTTCATATTCGTCGCCATGATTGCCGCCTTCGAGAATGACGGTCGGGCCGACGCCGTTCTTGATGACGGCGAGCGGTACGCGGATCACGCCCCAGGCGTCGTC
This sequence comes from Kaistia defluvii, assembly GCF_026343955.1. Taxonomy (GTDB): domain Bacteria; phylum Pseudomonadota; class Alphaproteobacteria; order Rhizobiales; family Kaistiaceae; genus Kaistia; species Kaistia defluvii. The sequence continues at coordinate 394,495 of NZ_JAPKNI010000003.1, read as the reverse complement.
ATGAACGGAAAGCGGCAAGTTGAAATAGCCGCTCTGCTTGCCGTCCTTGTCGAAGTCGACGGTGCATTGTGCCAGTTGTTTAGCGTTCAGGCCCATTTTCTGCTCTGTGCGGGGACGACCAAAGGGGTGAGATCGAGAGGAAAACCGATCGGGTCGGCGGATGGTGTAACCCTATTTTCTATCACTGATGATATCAAGAGTTGATATTTGATACAAGGCGAGGGCATGCTGGCGCAAATGCCATCTTGCGCGCCGGCGCCAGCCCGGCGATGACCTGAACCAAAGGAGAAACGCTATGACCACTGCGAAGCGGCCATCCGGCGGGAAGGGTGCGGGCGAAGCCGGGGCGGGACAGCAGGCGGCCGCGCTGGCGGACGAGCCCGTCGCCAAGGCCGCCAAGTCCAAGGCGGCAAAGGCCGAGAAGCCGGCGCCCAAGCGCGCCGCCAAGACCGCGGCCGCCGGCAAGGTGGTGAAGCCGGCTTATAGCGCGCCGGCGCTGGAAAAGGGCCTCGACGTGCTCGAACTGCTCGCCAGCCTTTCCGAGGGCGTCACGCCGAGCCAGATCGCGCAGCAGCTCGGCCGTTCGCTGCAGGAGGTGTACCGGGTCGTCGTGGCGCTGGAGCGGCGCGGCTACATCCAGCGCCCGCCGGGCGAGGAAAGCCTGGTGCTCTCGACCAAGCTGCACGACCTGTCCTACCGCTATCCGCCGATGCGCCGGCTGATCGACGTGGCGCGGCCGGTGATCAACCGCGCCTCGATCGAGGCCTACCAGGCCTTTCACCTGGCCGTGCTCGACGGCCTGTCGATCCGCGTCGTCGCCCAGGTCGACAGCCCGGCGCCGCTCGGCTTCCGCCTGCGCGTCGGCACGCAGAACCCGGCGATCCGCACCGCGTCCGGCCGCCTGCTGATCGCCTACCAGTCGCCATCGATGCAGGAATGGCTGTTCGAGGCGATCGGCCAGACCGCGCCGAAAAGCGAGATGGACTGGCTCAGGAAGCGGGTCGAGGTGGTGCGTTCGGTCGGCTACGAGATGATCGTCGGCGAGGCGCTGAAGGGGATCACCGACATCAGCTTCCCGATCCTCGATGCCGAGGGCCACGCGCCGGCGGTGATCACCATGCCGTTCCTCGCCTCGGCGACCGAGAAGGTGCCGATGGAGGATGCGACGCGGATCCTGTACGAGGCGGCCGCCAGCATCACCACCCTGTTCGGCGGTCATCTGGCCGAGCCGCGCTTCCCGCTCGCCAATACGGGCGGCCCGGTCGGCGGCTAGGGGCTCAGCCGTCACGGTCGGGCCGGACGGCAAGGCGGAACACTTCGTCGAGCCAGAGCGGCTCGCCGTCTGGCGTCTCGTAGCTTTCGAACAGATGCGACAGCGTCGCGGTCCAGCGCTTCTGGATCGCGCTCGCCTGCATGATCGCTTCCGCCGCGCGGTATCCCTCGCGGCCGCGCAGGCGCGACACGACGATCTCCTCGTGCCGCCAGATCTGGTAGTCCTCGAAGCCGGCCGCCTCGATCTCGGCCAGCAGTTCCGGCCAGACGGCGGCGTGCCAGCGGTCATATTCCGGGCCGGCGCCGGGCTTCAGGCGATAGAGGAACAGCACCGGCTCGCCCGGCTTCGGATCGCGCTTCATCGGACGGCTCCCGCGATGGCGCCGGACAGGATCTGGCGCTGGAACAGCATGTAGACGACGATGACCGGGGCCAGCGCCACGATCAGCCCGGCGCTGATCAGGGGGATGGAGACGTCGTACTGGCCGGAAAGCAGCGCCACGCCGACCATCAGCGTCTTCTTTTCGGAGCCGCCCATGATCACTAGCGGCAGCAGCAGGTCGTTCCACATCCAGACGAAGTTGAGGATCGAGAGGGCGGCGATCGCCGGCGTCGAGATCGGCAGCAGGATGGAGAACAGGATGCGGATGTCGCCGGCGCCGTCGAGCCGCGCCGCCTCGATCAGCTCGTCGGGAATGGCGCGGAAATAGGCCGATAGCAGATAGGTGCCGAGCGGCAGGCCGAAGGCGGCATAGGCGAGGATCAGGCCCTGATAGGTGCCGCCGAAGCCGAGATCGAGGATGGTCTCGTAGAGCGGATAGATGATCACCTGGCTCGGGATCACCAGCATGGCGATGACGAACAGGAAGATGTAGTTGCCGCCGCGCATCTTCAGCTTGGTGACGGCATAGGCGATGAACAGCGCCGCGACGGTGGAGAGGACCAGCCCGCCCGCCGTGGTGATGATGCTGTTCAGAAGCAGCCGCCAGACCTTCATGCGCTCGAAGGTCTCGAGGTAGTTCTCGAAGGTGATGTCGGTGAGGAAGCCGAGCGGATCGGCCGAATAGGCGGCCCGCGTCTTCAGCGAATTGATCACCGTGAAGATCAGCGGGTAGAGCGTGACCACGGCGAGCACGACGAGCACCGCCGTGACCAGCCAGCGTGTCAGAACGATGCGCATCGAGGATACCGTCATCTTGTCGGAGGCGGCGGTCGCGGTCATTTCTTCTGCGCTCCTTCGACATACATGCGGCGGACCACAAAGGCCGAGACGATGGCGACGAACACGAACAGCGCCATGCCGATGGCCGCGCCGAGGCCGCGATCGAGGAACTGGAACGTCGTGGTGAAAACGAGGAATTCCGGCAGCACGGTCGCCGTTCCCGGCCCGCCCTTGGTCAGCGCGTAGATCAGCGGGAACATCCAGATCAGGATGCCGGAGGTGCAGAGCACCGCCCAGTAGCCGATCACCGATTTCAGCAGCGGCATGATGATGTGGAAGAGCAGCCGCCAGAAGCCGGCGCCGTCGAGCTTGGCGGCTTCGACGACCTCTTCCGACACGGTCGATAGCCCCGAGAGATAGGTGAGCACGCCGAGGCCGAAGAAGCTCCAAAGCGCGACGGCGGTGAGCGCCAGCAGCGCGCTGGTCGGGCCGTTCAGCCATTCGATGGCGAGTGGCGCCAGGCCGATGGCGCGCAGCACCGCATTGAGCGGGCCATCCGGCGCCAGGATCTGGCGAAACATGATGCCGACGACGATCGGCGCGATCATGTAGGGGAGGAAAAACGCGGCGCGGAAGAACTTCCAGCCCGGCGTCTTCTGGAACAGCAGGAAGGCCAGCACCAGCGGCAGCACGATCCAGACCGGCAGCGTCGCGAAGGCGATCAGCGCGTTGCGGAACGAGTCATGCACCGACGGGTCGGCCAGCATGGTGCGGTAATTGGCGAGGCCGGCAAAGGTCGGGTCCTCGAAGCCGCGCGTCTCCAGGAAGCTCAGCCAGATGCCGCGCAGCAGCGGCACCAGCTTGAACAGGATCGCCAGCGCCAGGCCGGGCAGCACGAACAGAAGCGCGATCAGCGTCTCCTTGCGGATGAACACCCGCCGCGATCCCGTCGCGCCTTCGCGGCGTGGGTCGCGTTTCGCCATCCGGTTCGGCGCGGTCGCCAGATTGGCCGTTTCAGCCATCGAAATTCCTGCCTGTTGCTGGGGGAGACGGGGAGGGCGGCCTGGACCGTCCTCCCTTGTTGCGGGCGCCAAGCGTTACTGGCGCTTGCTCGGGCTCTGCTCGAGCGCCTTCTGCATGCGGCCGGTCCAATCCTCGACCGACAGACGGCCGAGCGCGACCTCCTGCCAGCCGCGGGCGAGCGCGTCGGCTTCCTGTCCGGAGAGCAGCACGCCGGCATGCAGCGTCGGCGTCTTGATGATCTCGAGGATCTGGGAGAGCGCCTGCGACTTCGGCATGACCGACGGATCGACGTTCTTGTTGAGCGATATGCCGCCGGCGATCTTGGTCAGCAGTTCGGCATTCTCCTTGCCGGCGATAAACTTCACGAACTTGAAGGCGGCGTCCTTCTTGTCGCTCCAGGAGGTGACGCCGAAGACCGAGCTTTCGATGCCGGAGAAGCTGTTGGCCAGTGGCGCGTCGGCGACAAGGGTCGGCCAGCGCATGGCGCCGAGGTTTTCGTCGCCCAGCACCTTGCCGAAGGCGGCCCAGTTGACGGCGTCGGAGATGATGGTGCCGGCAAAGGCGGCATTGCCGCTCTGGAAGATGTCGGCGCCGTCCGGCAGCATGGTGATCGAGGGGGCGCTGGAATTGGTCCAGCCCTTCTCGGTGATCGAGGCCAGGCCCTTGAGGATGTTGACCATCTTCGGGTCGGTCCAGGGCATCTTGCCGGCGAGCATGGCGCGCATGTCGTCTTCGGTCAGGTAGTTGCGCGCGATTTCCGGGAAGTCCCAATAGGCCGGGAAGATGCCGGAAAGGCCGATGGCGAGGCAGGTCTTGCCGACCGCCTTCACCTTCTCGCACGCCGCCCCCATCTCGTCCCAGGTCTTGGGCGGGTTGGCCGGATCGAGTCCGGCTTCGGCGAGCACCTTCTTGTTGTAGTACATGACGTTGCCCTGGTAGCCGAAGGGCAGGCCATAGCAGGCTTTCGTCGTGTCGAAGTTCAGGCAGCCGCCGCTATAGGTGATCAGGTCCTTGCCGGCTTCCAGCACTTCCGGCGGCAGCTCGGCATAGGCGCGGCGGCGGTCGAACAGCTCGAGGCCGGCATTGTTCTCCATCACGTCCGGGCCGCTCTTGGTCGTGATGTAGGGGCCCTGGACTTCCGGATAGCGGTCGAACGGCACCGTCTCGAGCTCGACCTTGATATCCGGGTTCTGCTTCTCGAATTCGGCGACCAGCGCCTTCCAATAATCCGCGCCGCCCGGCTCCCAGTTCAGGACGCGGATCGTCGTGGTGTCGGCAGCCAGCGCCGCCGGGCCTGCCAAGGCCGTCAGCGAGGCGAAGGCGAGGCCGGCGAGCATGGCGCGGGCCGATCGGCGGCGCCCTCCGGCCGCGAGAGAGGTCGATGTCATGGTGTGTCCCTTCCGTCAGGTTTGGTCGCGCTGCTGTTCTGGAATCCGGACCGGACCCGGCGGAGAGCAATCCGCCGCCTGGGTCTGGTCTTCCTTCGGGTCGCCGAGCGGTACGCTTCCCGCGCCGCCATCGCTTGCGCGAGGCAGTCGAAAGAAGGCGCGATTGAAGCGGTCAGCATCCCTGTCACCCCGCCATGGCCGCCTCCCTTGAAGCGGGATTTTGCGCGGCCATGCGGCAACGCTAGCACAGCGGTTTTTCTATTGAAATAGTAATTTCTTATAAGAAAGCGCGTTGTCGATCGGGTGGGGCGAGGGGCAGCCGAAAGCAGCCCGCCGCGCAAGCGCGGCGGAGCAAGTGATTTAAAAGATTGATAAATATCCGATGGTGGGACCGCCTCTCGCCGGGAGAGAAGAGAAGCGCAGCTGCTGACCTCCTTGCGGATCAGCCCGCTCCGTCCTCATCCTGAGGCGCTTCGCGTCAGCGAAGCCTCGAAGGAGGCTCCAGCGGGCAATCCGGCCTGCCAACGAAATCGGAGGCCGACGATCGAAGCGTCCCCTGGACCCTCCTTCGAGGCCTGGCTTTGCCGGGCACCTCAGGATGATGGTCGAGTTCTTCGAAGGATGGACGCCGGCAATCGAGCGGCAGTCGTCCCCTACACCGTCTGCGGAACGATGCCGCCGAGGCGGCTGGAGGCGAGGCAGGCGTCGACCAGGGCCATGGTGCGGATCGAATCGTGCACGTCGGTGTCGAGCACGCTGTCCTCGCCGGCGGCGAAGCGCTGCAGGTTCGACATCACCGCGCCGAACGCATCCGGCACGCGCTCGCCGACCAGCGGAATCGTCGTCCACTCGCCGCCCTCGACGATCACTTCGAGCTTCTCCGGCACCGGCTTCAGATAATCGTGCAGATAGCCGAGATCGAGATGGGCGCAGCCCCTGGTGCCCTCGACGCGGATGGTCGCGTCAATGTGCTTGGGGCCGTAATTATAGGTGTGATTGAGCGACAGGCAGCAGCGCGCCTTCGGGCCATAATCGAGGATGATGCTGGAACGCGCATCCTTGAGGTCGGGATAGCGCGGATGCGGTACCGCCTTGGCATAGACGCTGTCGGGCTCGCCGAGGATCGAGCGGATCCAGTCGAGATAGTGGATCGAATGCAGCGGGATCTCGACGGCGTCGAGATGCGGGATGAAGGACCACATCTCCCACGGCATGTAGACGGCGAGCCGGACTTCCAGCTCGACGATGTCGCCGAGCAGGCCGCGCCGGACCGCGTCGCGGATCGCCAGCATGGAAGGCGTGTAGCGGAGCTGGAAATTCGTGGCGGCGGTGATTTTTCGCGCGTCGATGGCGGAGAGGATCTGCCGCGCCGCGGCGAGATTGGCGCCGAGCGGCTTCTGGATCAGTGCGACGCTGCCGACCGGCAGTTGCTCGACGGCGCCGAGGATCGCCACCGGCGGCAAAGCGAGGTCGAACACCGTGTCCTCGCTGCGCGCGGCGATCGCCGCCGCCATGCTTTCATAGACGACGGGGATGTCGAACTGGTCCGCGACCGCGCGCGCCTTGGCCGAATCGAGATCGAAGATGCCGGCGACGGGCAGGCCGATCTTGCGATAGGCGGGCATGTGGGCGCTGCTGACAATGTCGCCGGCGCCGATCAGGGTGATCGGCCGCGGCCGGCTCGGCATCGGCCAGGTCTGTTCGAGATTCAAGCCAGCCGTCATGCCACCCTCCGAAGCGCCGCCAGAGCGGATCCGGCAGCCTGAAACTGTCTATTTGTATCACTGACGATAGTCGACGTTGATATTTGATAGGAGATGGGCAATCCTGTCAACAACGCGGGCAGTGGCCGCGCGGCAGTCCAGAGGAGGATGACAGGATGGTCGGTACGGGTGAGGTTCGGATCGCGGGACAGGTCGGGCTGGAGGGTGGCGAACGGCACGTGCATGCGGCACGGCGGCTCCGCGCGGCGTTTCCGATGCTCGAATTCGTGCCCGCCGCCGCGGCATCCTCCAGCTTGCCGGTCATCCGCCTGGTCGAGGACCGGTCGCTGGCCGAGGGCGCCTTCACGCTCACCGTGCGGCCGAAGGACGGCTCGAATGCCGAGATCACCATCGCCGGCGGCCCCTTCTCCGGCGTCATCTATGGCGCGGAAGAGCTGATTTCTCGCGCCAAGATCGAGGGTGGCGCGGTGCAGGTGCCGACCGGCGAGCGTCGCGTCGCGCCGGGCCTTGCCTATCGCACCTTCTGGACCTGGGACCATTCGACCAACTGGGAATTGTCGCAGGTCGGCCACCAGGAAATCGGCGTTTTCAACCCCTATGGCAAGCCGCCTGCCGGCTTCCTCGGCGACTACACCAGGCTGGTCGATTTCGCGAGCCGCAATCGCATTCCCTCGGTCGTGATCTACGGCTTCCTGCGCAATTCGCATGGCGGCATCGAAGCGGCGAAGGAGCTCTGCCGCTATGCCACCGAGCGCGGCGTGCGCATCGTGCCGGGCATCGCCATCGGCTCCTATGGCGGCGTGTATTGGGAGGGCGACCACCCCTACAACCTCGCGACCTGGCTGAAGAAGAATCCGCAGCATGCCGCGACGATGGAAAAGGGCGTCGGCTTCCAGATCGCGGACCTCGACTTCCCGCTCAATTTCCCGCGCTCCGACTACACCATGAGCGCCTGCCCGAGCGCGCCGGAGACGATGGACTGGATGGAGGAGGCGGTATCCTGGCTCGCCGACACCTTCGAGATCGGGGGGGTCAACATCGAGAGCGGCGACTATGGCGTCTGCGGCTGCGCGCGGTGCGTCGCCCGCCGCAACAACGAGGCCGAGGCCGCCCGCCGCGTCGACGACCATGGCGATTCTTGGTCGCATACCGACATGGCGGAGAATTTCCCGCGCCTCTACCGCGCGGCAAAGGCGAAGAAGCCGGACGCCTGGATCTACAGCGAGCTGCAATGGGACAATCTGTTCGATCCCGTCGCGCATGACGCGCAGCGCAGCATGCCGAAGGGTGCGATCTACCAGCACACCACCAACCGCACCTTCTGGGGCCGGTTGCAGAAGGAACTTACGCGGGCCGATGTCGAGAAGCTGCCGACGCAGCCGAACGTGCTGCGCTGCCAGTTTGCCTGCCAGTGGAACGGCGATCGCCGCACCGAGCGCTATGCCTTCAACGGCCGCACCTTCGCCGACATGAACAAGTTCTGCGCCGATGTCGGCATGGAGGGCCTGACCGTCTGGGGCGAGCCGTCGCCCTATCACGCGACCGTCGAGCTCTCCTATCTCGCCTTTGCCCGCTTCGGCTACGAGCCGACGCTGAGCTGGGAGCGCTTCATCGCCGAGGACGCGGCGCCGCTTCTGGGCGGCGTGGCGGCGGCCGAGCGCTTCGTTGCGGTGGCCGAGGAACTCGACGCCCATATCGAGCTGCCGGTCGAGCGGCTGAAGGCTCTGAAGGGCGAGGCCCGCGAGGCGTCGCGCCACAGTGACGACGAGGTCTCGCGCCGCTGGCTGAGCCTCGAAGACCAGATCGCCCGCCGCGTCTTCATGGGGCGGTAGCGGTCGGAAACGTCGCTCGGCCGGCCTTCGCGCCCGGCCGAGCTCCGACTTCTCACCTCTCCCTCAGGGAGAGGTGAAGGATCGCGCTCATTTTCAATGCAGGCGTATCCTGGTTCGCGGCCGAGCACAGGATTACCCATCATAAGCCAAAATCGCTCTGGAGGGTGGGAAAGCCGGCGTCCTAGACTGGTAAAAAAGGGCGGAGATCGCGACGATCTTTCGCCTAAACCGGGGAGGACGTCCGCTTGGCGGAACCAGCACATTTCGTCATCGTCGGCGGCGGCACCGCCGGCTGGCTGACCGCCTTCATCATCGAGGACAGCGCCCGCCGCCAGAAGCTCGATATACGCGTCTCTGTGGTTGAATCCTCGAAGATCCCGACGGTCGGCGTCGGCGAGGGCAGCACGGCGGCGATGCGCGTGCTGTTCCAGCATTTAGGCATCGACGAATTCGAGTTCTTCCGCGAGACCGGCGCCACCTTCAAGCTTGGCATCCGCCACACCGACTGGCGCCGCAAGGGCTTCACCTATTACGGCCCGATCGACGACCCGCATCAGGTCATCGCCGCGCCGCCGGGCGCGCCTTCCGACTATCTCAACGTCTATTGCGTCGCCGCCGGCCGCAAGGTGCAGGACATGCACCTGTTCGGGCCGCTGCTGGAGCAGAAGAAGGCGCCCTATGCCAGGAAGGCGGACGGTTCGCTGGTGGCGCTCGGGCCGTTCCACCACGCCTTCCATTTCGACCAGGCGCGGGTGGGAAAATTCCTGAAATCGAAGTCCCGCGGCGTCGCCATCGTCGACGCGGTGATCGAGGGTGTCGAGCGCGACGGGGAGAGCGGCGACATCACGGCGCTTCAGCTCGATACGGGCGAGCGCCTGGCCGGCGATTTCTTCATCGACGCCAGCGGCTTCCGCAAGCGGCTGATCGGCAGGGAGCTGAACGCGCCCTGGATCTCCTACCAGAAGGAACTGCCGGTAAACCGGGCGCTGCCGTTCTGGCTCGACATCCAGCCCGGCGAGGAGATCAACAACTATACCCATGCCTGGGCGCAGGAAGCCGGCTGGATCTGGCAGATCCCGACCCAGGGTCGCTATGGCTGCGGCTATGTCTATTCCGACGAATTCAAGACGCCGGAAGAGGCGAAGCGCGAGGTCGAGGCGACGCTCGGCCGCGAGATCGAGGTGCGCGACGACATCCGCTTCGAGATCGGCCGGCTGGAGAATGCCTGGATCGGCAACTGCCTCGCCGTCGGCCTGTCGTCGAGCTTCCTGGAACCGCTGGAATCGACCTCGATCCACGGCACCATCGTGCAGATGATGCTGTTCACCCAGCGCTACATGAAGCGTCCGGAGGCGATGACCGCGGCTGACCGTGCCGACTACAACCGCCGGGTCGGCCGGCAGGTCGACGACTTCCGCATCTTCGTCAACACCCATTACGTCACCGAGCGCGACGACACGCCCTTCTGGCGCAATGTGAAGGCGGAGCGGCTGCATCCGGAGACGAAGGAGCGACTGGCGCACTGGAAGCGGGAAATGCCCCGGCGCGAGCATTTCGGCGATTTTCTCGACGGCCTGCCGCATGTCGAGACGCAGCTGCATTATCCCGTGCTCGACGGGCTTGGCCTGCTCGACCCGGCCCTGGCGCGGGCCGAGATGGCCAAATCGCCGGCCCTGCGCGCCTTCGCCCGCCAGACCGTGGACAGCCTGGTGAAGGAATACCGGCAGGCGGCCTCAAAAGCGCTCGGCCATGCCGAATTTCTCGAGCATGTGAACCAACTTGGCCGCTGAGCCCAGGTTCGCCTGAAACGAAAAGGCCCCGGCGGAGAAACGCCGGGGCCCCTGCGCGTCGCATGCCGGGGGAGGGGCAGGCTACGCCACGCTCTGACTTTTCTGACTGAGCCCCATTCTTCCCCTCTCGCTGAGGAGAAATTCGCGTGCCCCCCTCCTCAACATGCTGAGGAGGCCCAGAGGGCCGTCTCGAAGCACGCCGAGCGGCTCCGCTACCAAGATCTGCCCTCGGGCGGTGCGTCCTTCGAGGCTTCGCTGCGCGAAGCACCTCAGGATGTTGGGGTCGGAGAGCTGCCGAATGTCCTTCCTGGGTTGTGCGGACGTTTGGCGGGTGAGGATTTAAGGTCTCACCCGATCGTTTCCTAAACCCTCGCCCGGCTCCTGGAGCCGATAAGCAAGGCTGCGCCTTCACGCCACCCGCTGCTTGGCTTCGCCGCGGGCCCATTCCGGCAGCCATTCGCCATGGGCGGCCAGCAGGTCGTCGACGAGATGCCAGATCTGGTCGAGATCCAGCTCGGCGGCGGTGTGCGGGTCCATCATCGCGGCGTGGTAGATGTGCTCGCGGTTCTCGGTGAGCAGCGCCTTCACCGTCAGTTCCTGCACGTTGATGTTGGTGCGCATCAGCGCGGTCAGCTGCGGCGGCAGTTCGCCGATATAGGTCGGCTGGATACCCGAGGCGTCGACCAGGCAGGGCACTTCCGCCGCGCAATCGGCCGGCAGCGAGGTGATGCAGCCATTGTTGCGGACATTGCCGTAGATGACGGAAGGTTCGCCGGTCCAGACCGAGTTGATGATCTCGGAAGCGTATTCCTTGCTCTGCGACACCTCGATACGGTCGGCCGTGCGGTATTCCTCGGCCTGGCTCTTCCAGCGGGCGATCTGCTCGATGCAGCGCTTGGGGTATTCGTCCAGCGGAATGCCGAACGTCTCGATCAGGTCCTCGCGGCCTTCCTTGATGAAATAGGGCGTGTATTCGGCGAAGTGCTCGGAGCTTTCGGTGACGAAATAGCCGAGGCGGGTCAGCATCTCGTAGCGCACCTTGTTGGGGCAGCGCGGATTCCAGCCGGGCTTCGGCGCACGGCCTTCGCGGTAGCCGCGGACGAGGTCCGGGTAGAGATCGCGATAGGAGCCGTCGGCCTGGCGATGCTCGAACTTCAGATAGAACGCCATGTGGTTGATGCCGGCGGCGCGGTAGCGGATTTCCTCGTAGGGAATGTCGAGGTCATGCGCCAGTTCCATCGCTGTGCCCTGCACCGAGTGGCAGAGCCCGACCTGTTTGATGGCCGGGTATTTGGCCGTGATCGCCCAGGTGTTGATCGCCATCGGGTTGACGTATTGCAGCAGGATGGCGTTCGGGCAGATGGCGAGCATGTCCTCGCAGATCTTCCAGAGATGCGGCACGGTCCGCAGACCGCGCATGATGCCGCCGACGCCCAGCGTGTCGGCAATGGTCTGGCGCAGGCCGTAGCGCTTCGGCACGTCGAAATCGGTGATCGTGCAGGGATCGTAGCCGCCGATCTGGAAGGCGACGACGACGAAATCGGCGCCCTGGAGCGCCTTCTTCTGGTCGGTATAGGTCTCGACCCTGGCTTTCGCGTCGAGCGTCGAGGCGATCTTGCGGACGACGACGGCGCTCTCTTCGAGGCGCTGCGGGTTGATGTCCATCAGCGCGATGGTGGCGCCCGACAGCGCCGGGCGCTGAAGCACGTCGCCGACGATGTTCTTCATGAACACGGTCGAGCCGGCGCCGATGAAGGTGATCCTGGGATTGGCAGTCATGGGGAGAAGCTCCGGGGTAGGCAGAATAGTTAGGCGGCTATTTCGAACGCGGCGCGGACGAGGCGGGCGGTGTATTCGCTTTGCGGACGGGTCAGCACCTCGCTGACCGGACCCTGTTCGACGATCTTGCCGTGCTGCATGACGATGACGCGGTGGCAGAGCGCGCGCACGACCTTCAGATCATGCGAGATGAACAGGTAGGAGAGGCCGCGCTCGTCCTGCAGCTTGCGCAGGAGATCGATGATCTGCGCCTGCACGGACAGGTCGAGCGCCGAGGTCGGCTCGTCGAGCAGGATGAATTCGGGCTCCAGCGCGATGGCGCGGGCAATGGCGATGCGCTGTCGCTGGCCGCCGGAGAACTCGTGCGGAAAGCGCGACAGGATGGTGTCCGGCATGCCGGAATCGCGCAGCGCCTGGCGCACGCGGTCGAGCCGGTCCTGGCGGCTCGATCCGATGTTGTTGACTACAAGCCCTTCCTCGATGATCTGGCCGATCGACATACGCGGGTTGAGCGACGAGAACGGGTCCTGGAAGACGATCTGCATGCGCGAGCGCAGCGGCCGCATCGCCTTGCGGTCCTTGTCGTGGATGGGCTCGCCGTCGAAGACGATCTCGCCCGTCGAATGCTGGATCAGCCGGATCAGCGCCTGGCCGAACGTCGTCTTGCCTGAACCCGATTCGCCAACGATGCCAAGGGTTTCGTGGCGTCGCAATTGGAGGCTGAGATTGTCGCAGGCGAGCAGCTGGAAGAAGTCCGGCTTGAACAGGCCGCCTCGCTTCAAAGTGTAGGCGACGCGCACATTGCGGCCCTCCAGGATCACCGGCGTGTTCTCGGGCAGCGGGTTGGCGGCGCCCTTCGGCTCGGAGGCGAGCAGGTGGCGCGTATAGGCATGGCGCGGGCTCTGGAACAGCGTCTCGGTGACGTTGTGCTCCTTCACCTCGCCATGCTGCATCACATAGACATAGTCGGAGAACTGCCGGACGATCGTCAGGTCGTGCGTGATCAGGATCACCGCCATGCCGTAGCGCTTCTGCAGTTCGCGGATCAGGTTGAGGATCTGCGCCTGCACGGTGACGTCGAGGGCGGTGGTCGGCTCGTCGGCGATCAGGATGTCGGGCCGGTTGGCGAGCGCCATTGCGATCATTACGCGCTGGCGCTGGCCGCCGGAAAGCTGATGCGGATATTGTTTGATGCGCGCTTCCGGGTCGGGGATTTGCACTTCCCTCAAGAGTTCGAGCACCCGGGCCGTCGCCTCGGCGCGGGTCATCTTGCGGTTGTGGATGTGCAGCACTTCGGCGATCTGCTGGCCGATGGTGTAGACCGGGTTCAGCGAGCTCATCGGCTCCTGGAAGATCATCGCGAAGCGGTTGCCGCGCAGCTTGCGCTTGGCGACCGGGTTGAAGGCCAGCACGTTCTTGCCCTCGAACTCGATGCGCGCCTCCTTGGCGACGGTGGCCCGCTTCGACAGCAGCCCCATGATGGTGCGCGCCGTCACCGATTTGCCGGAACCGGATTCGCCGACGATGGCGATCGTCTCGCCCTTGTGCAACTGGAACGACACGTCGCGCACCGCCTCGACCGAGCCGCCTTCGACCTTGAAGGTGACGGCGACGTTGCGGGCATCGAGGATCAGCTCGCGGCCATGCGCGTTCAGGTCGTAGCGTTCGGCCGGGGCGAATTCGTTGGGGGTCAAGGCCATGAGGCTCCGCCTAGTAGGGGTCGATCGCGTCGCGCAGACCATCGCCCAGCGCGTTGAACGCGAAGACGGTGATCAGCACGAAGACGACGGGGGAGAGGATCCACGGATAGGAGCCGATCACCGAGAAGGCGCCGGTATCCTGCAGCATCAGGCCCCAGGAGATCAGCGGCGGCTTCACGGCGAAGCCGAGGAAGCCCAGGAAGGATTCCAGCAGCACGATGGTCGGGATCGCCAGCGTCACGCCGACGATGACGTGGCTCATGACGTTGGGCAGGATGTGGCGGAAGATGATCCGCCCGTCGCCAGCGCCGATCGCCATGGCCGCGCGGACATATTCGATGCGGGCCAGCGCAAGCGTCTTGCCGCGCACTTCTCGCGACAGCTGCGCCCAGCCGAGCGCCGCCATCACGCCGATGACGAAGGCGATGAAGACGTTGGAAGGCGCGGTGATCGGGATCAGCGAGGTCAGCGCCAGGTAGAGCGGCAGTTGCGGGAAGGCCAGCACCAGCTCGACGAAGCGCTGCACCCAGGCGTCGATCCGCCCACCCAGATAGCCCGAGGTGATGCCGATCGTGGTGCCGACCGTGGTCGTGATGAATACGACGATCAGCGCGATGGTGAGCGAGATCCGGGATCCAACGATCCCTCGGGAGAGGATGTCGCGGCCGAACTTGTCGGTGCCGAGCAGGTGGATCGGCGCCCCGTCGCGCGAGCCGAACAGATGGATGTTGGAAGGGATCAGCCACAGGATTTTGTAGTCGAAGCCGCGCACGAAGAAGCTGAGCACATGCGGGTTTTCGAGGTCCGGCCCGTTCATCGGCTGGAACGTCACCGGATCGAGCTCGTCCGTCTCGACGATCGGATAGATGCGAGGGATGAGGCTGAACGAGCCGTCCGGCTTGAAGAAGCTGATGTGATCGGGCGGCGCGAAGCCGATGCCGTTGGCGCGCGGATCGACGGGGGCGACGAAATCCGCGAACAGCGCCATCAGCAGCAGGCCGACGACCATCACCAGGCCGATCATGCCCATGACGGAGCGGCGGAAGCGGCGCCAGACCAGGGCGAAATAGCCCTCATTGCCATGCGCGAAGCGGGTGCTCGGCACGGCGGGCGAGGCGGCGGGCGGCACGGTCATGGTAGTCTCGGTGGTATCGGTCATGAATTGCCTCCGCCCAACCGGACGCGCGGATCGAGCAGCGCCAGCAGCATGTCGGCGATGATGTTGCCGATGATCAGGGTTGTCGCCAGAACCAGCATGAAGGTGGCGGTGACATAGACGTCGCCGACCGCCATCGAGCTGACGATGGCCGGGCCGACGGTGGCGAGCGAGAACACGATCGCCACCTCGATCTCGCCGGTCAGCATGTAGGGCAGCACGACGCCCTGATACATGACGAGCGGGTGCAGCGCGTTGGGTACGGCATGGCGCAGGATCACCTGCGATTCCGGCAGGCCTTTCGCGCGCGCCGTCTCGACATACTGGGCGTTGAGCGTGTCGAGCAGATTGCCGCGCATGACCCGCATGTTGTAGGCGAGGCCGCCGAAGGTCGCGATCGCGACAACCGGCCAGACATGCTTCACCAGGTCGACGAACTTGGCCCAGGACCAGGGCGCGCCGCCATATTGCGGCGAGAAGAAGCTGCCGATCTCCTGCACGTTCAGTTTGAAGGCGAGCAGGTAGACGATGATGATCGCGATCAGGAAGCGCGGCACGGTCATGCCGAGGAACGACACGAAGGAGAGCACCGAGTCGATCCAGCTATACTGGCGGGTCGCGGCGACGATGCCGAAGGTGATGCCGATGATCGACGCCAGGATGTGGCAGGTCAGCGCCAGCAGCAGGGTGCGCGGCAGCCGTTCGGCCACGACCGTCGAGACGGGCTTGTTGTAGAAGAAGCTGTCGCCGAAATCGAAGCGGGTGAGGATCCCCCAGAGCCATTTGAAATACTGGAGGACGACGGGATCGTTGAGGCCATGCGCCTGGCGATAGGCCTCGGCCTGCGCCTCGGCGACGACGGCGGAGGCGCCGCCCTGGTTCATCAACTGGGCGCGGATGAAATCCCCATAGTCGCCGGGCGGCGCCTGGATGATGGCGAAGGTCACGACGCTGAGAACGAACAGCACCGGGATCGCCGAGAGAATCCGCATGGTCAGGAAGCGCAACATCGGGGCAACAGCTCCCTGTTCTGGGCTAAAGGGGGACAAGGGGGCGGCAGCCCGCTCCCTTGTCCGGATCGATGGATCGGCGCGGGCTTAGCCCGCT
Organism: Kaistia defluvii; assembly: GCF_026343955.1. Lineage (GTDB taxonomy): Bacteria > Pseudomonadota > Alphaproteobacteria > Rhizobiales > Kaistiaceae > Kaistia > Kaistia defluvii. Next base: position 378,562 of record NZ_JAPKNI010000003.1, on the reverse strand, counting down.
ACCGGTCAGCCTTTGGCCGGTCCGCCCTTGTCGCCGGGCGCGCCGGGCAGCGTTTCCGGGAACAGTTCGTACTTGCCCTGCTTGTCGGCAGGCACGAACACGCGCTCGCGGATGATGCTGTCCTCGGCCCAGTTGAACAGGTTGATCGGGACGCCCTTCGGGATGTTGGCGAAGCGCTTGTTGATGATCAGCGCACCCGGATACTGGGTCAGGCCGATGCCATAGACATTGTCGGTGTAGAGCTTCTGGAACTGCTTCATCAGTTCCTTCTTCTCGGCCGCGTCCGGGGTCGTGATGAACTTGTTCACGACATCGACGATCTGCTGTTCGAAGGGCAGCAGGTCGAGTTGGCCATCCTTGCCGGCACGGTGGAACCAGCTGGTCTTCGGGCCGACAGGGGCGAGGTTGACGGTCTTCTGCACGACCGAGGTGAGGTCTTCCTGGTTGCGGAAGATCATCCAGTCGAACTGGCCGCCCTGCTGCAGCGCGTCGCGCTGCTTGCCCTCGACCTGGTTGAGCAGGACGCGGATGCCGAGCGGCTCCATCATCGCCACCACGCCGTCGGCGAGGCTTTTGTCGGTCTGGTAGTCGGCATTGACGAGGAGGGTGACCTCAACGTTCTTGCCGCCCGCCGTTCCGGCCGGGAAGTTGACGATGCCGTCGCCATCGGTGTCCTTCAGGCCGGCCAGCGCCAGTTCAGCCTTGGCGCCTTCGAGATCGAAGGGATAGTAGGCGGTCGAATCCTTGTCGTAATAGGTCGTGCCGGAATAGATGCCGCCGGGATAGATGGTCGTGAACGGACCCTTGACCAGCGACTCGCCGAGGCGCTTGCGGTCGACCGCCGAGGTGATCGCCTTGCGGAAATGCTCGTTGCGGTTCAGTTCGCGCACGGCCTGGGCGCGCTCGTCCGGCTCGCCCCAGCCATTGGCCGAGAGGTTCGGATAGAGCGAATAGCCGATGATGCGCGGACCGAATTCCAGGCGGGCCGGCGCGTCGGCGCTCGCCGAGCGCTTCAGCGCCTCGACGAAGCTTTCCGGCTGCTCGAGATTGGCGAAATCGCCCGATCCGGCCACGGCCTGGACGTCGCGATCGGCCCAGGTCGAGAGCTTGTAGTGCAGCTCGTTCAGGTAGGGCAGCTGGTTGCCCGCCTCGTCGACCTTCCAGTAATAGGGGTTGCGCCGCATGACGACGATGTCGTCGGGGCGATACTCGACCGGCGCCCACGCACCCATCACCGGAATGTTCATGTATTCCGGCGGGAAGGCGTTCTTGTACTGCTCGTAGGTGTTCTTCGAGTATTTCGGATGCTGCGGCTTCAGGATATGCGCCGGGCCGGGGCAGAAGGTGCCATAGGCCATCTGGTAGAGATACTGCTTCGGGAAAGCTTCCTTGAAGGTCCAGATCAGCGTGTAGTCGCCATCGGCCTTCAGCGTGGTGCCTTCGCCGAACGAGCCGGGCGCGGCGCCGTTCAGCGGCGTCACGTTCGGGTCGTTGACGTTGTCGTCCCAGTAGAACATCGCGTCGGCCGTGGTGAACGGCTGGCCATCCGACCACTTCGCGCCTTCGATGAGATGCATGGTCAGGGTGTGGCCGTCCTCCGACCATTCCCAGCTCTTGGCGAGGTTGGGCAGCGGCTGCAGCTCATCCGCCTTGATCTGGAACAGCGGACCCGAGCGGGTCAGGCATTCGGAAAGACCGATATCGATGCCGCCCCAGCCCTGCGACTGGCCGCCGACATAGTTCCAGCCTTCCGGGCGGCCGCCGATGACGTGGCGCATCGTGTCGCCATAGACGCCGAGGCCGTCGACCATGTTGCCGGTCTTGTAGACCATCGGCTCCTTGGGGAGGCGGTCCTTGACGGCGGGCAGCTTTCCGGTCGAGACGAAGTTCTTCGTGACCCAGTCGGGCTCGTGATAGTCGGGCAGTGCCTTGAATTCGAGGATGTCGGCCGCGCCGACATAGTCGATCTTGCCCTGGGCGTCGAATTTCGGCGGATCGGGCGGCGTGATCGGCGGCTTCACCTGGGCCTGCGCGGCCAGGACCGAAACGCCCAGAAGCAGGCCGGCTCCACCAAGAGCCAATGCGTATCTGTTCATAGTTCCTCCCCTTTGAACGGCACCCGCGCGACGCACTGGCACCCGTTTCTTCTGCCTTCCATGGCGACCTCCCGCGCAACGCCGTCCCAAGGGCGCGGCATGGGATGCCGATCCGGCGCGATGGCTCCTCCCGTCGCGCCGGATCCAGATGTCGGCCCGGCGGCTACTCCGCCGCCTCGGCCTTCTCCTTGGCCCGCTCGGCGCGGACGGTCTCGATGCCCCGGATCTCGCGCCGCGCCGCGCCCTGCCAGTCGCGGGTGGCGACGGTCTTGTTGGCGAGGCGCGACTTGGCGTCGTCGATGGCATGGGCGTATTGCGGCAGCCAGCGCGCCTGGGCGACCAGCATCTCGTCGACCATCTGCCAGACCTCGTCCGGCGAGCAGATCGCGCCGACCAGCGGATCATGCAGCACGGCGAGCTTCAAGAGCTCGACATCGCCGGTGACGGCGGCATGCACGGCCATGCGCTGGACGTTGATCGAGGACAGGCAGGTGGCGGCGCAGGCTTCCGGCAGCTTGATGCCGGCCGTCATGTTGAGGCCGAAGCGGTCGACGAAGCCCGTCGATTCGATGATCGCATCCTCGGGCAGGTTGGTGATGATGCCGCGGTTCTTGACGTTGAAATGGCCGCGATAGACGCGCCCGGTCTCCAGCGCCTCCAGGATGTGGCTGGCATGCTCGTTCGAGCGCTTTTTCGGGTCGAGCGGCTTGCCGGCGTCCTCCAGGAATTTCGGGAAGTCGGTCTCGAACCAGTTGCGGGTCTCGGTCGAGTGGCGGAGATAGCCGCCGGTCTCGCCATGGATCCAGTTCGACATGTCGATCCAGCGATGGATCTCGTCCGGCCGCTTGCGATACCAGGGCAGGTATTCCGACAGATGGCCGTTGCTTTCGGTCGAATAGAAGCCGAAGCGCTTCAGGACGTCGATGCGGACCTTTTCCTGCTGCGAGAAGACCGGATGCGCCTCGAAGGCGGTGACCAGCTCGTCCTTGCCGATCTTGCGGCCGCGGAAGCGGATGTCGACATACCAGGTCTGGTGGTTGATGCCCGAGCAGATGAATTCGAGCTCGCTCTCGTCGGTCGCGCCGAGCACTTCGGCGATCTGCTCGCCGCCATGCTGCACGCCGTGGCAAAGCCCGATCGTGTCGACGCCGCCATATTCGATCGCCGCCCAGGTGTTCATCGCCATCGGGTTGGCATAGTTCAGGAAGCGCGCACCGGGCTCGGCGACCTCGCGGATATCCTTGCAGAAGTCGAGAATGACCGGGATGTTGCGCTGGCCGTACAGGATGCCGCCGGCGCAGATCGTGTCGCCGACGCACTGGTCGACGCCGTATTTGAGAGGAATGCGGATGTCGTCGGCATAGGCCTCGAGCCCGCCGACGCGCACGCAGCTGATGACGTAGCGCGCCCCGGTCAGCGCCTCGCGCCGGTTGGTCGTCGCCGTGATCTTCGTCGGCAGCTTGTTCTCCGCGACCATGCGGTCGAGGATCTGCCGGACCATGGTCAGATTGGGCTCGCTGATGTCGGTCAGCGCGAATTCCACCTCGCGCAGTTCCGGCACGCAGAGGATGTCGGAGACCAGCTTCTTGGTGAAGCCGACGCTGCCGGCGCCGATGATGGCGATCTTGAAACTAGACATGGCGTTTCTGGGGGGCCTCGGAGGCGGCCGTCGCGCCCATGGCGCGTTTCCTGGCAAAGGGGCTTGGTCGGGCGTTCGCGAAAGCTACGGAATTGCCTCGAATATGGCGGGGTTCTGGCAGCCTTGGGTGGTATTGGCTCATGCCGCTGCTCTCTTTTTTATCGCCCGACCGCTTGGCTCAAGGCTAGTATGCGCAAGGTTCATGCGTGAACCAGAGAGAATTTGTGCTTTCGTGGGTGATTTTATGCTCGGAAAACTGGCCCAGCGCGCTCCGGTCATGAAGACCGTATCCCTGCCCCGCGGCCGCCACCGCCTGCACACCATGCCCACCAGCACGGGCTACGAGATCCGGACCGATTCGAGCTATAGCTGGGACGGCCGCAAGCGGGGCCAGACGCCGTTCACCGTGCTCCAGCATACCGTCGCCGGCTCCGGCAGCCTGCGCTACGACCGGCGCCACTACCGGATCGGGCCGGGCGAGACGATGCTGGTCGTCGTGCCGCACAATCACTGCTATTCGGTCGAGCCCGGAACCCCCTGGGAATTCTTCTGGATCTCGATGAACGGGCAGGAGGCGCTGCGCATCCACCGGCAGATCCTGGAGGCGACGGGACCGGTCCTGCGGCTGCGGCCCGACACGATCGACCATCTCGCCGACTGCAGCCTGCGGCTCATCGATGGTGGCGGCGAGACGCCGGGCGCCGCCTCGGCCGTCGCCTATGAAGCGGCGACCGCGCTCTATGACGACGTGTTCGGCTCGCACGGCGCGTTGCTGGCCGATAATGGCGTCATCCAGCGCGTGGTCGAGCACATCCTCGCCAATCTCGACCAGCCGCTCTCCGTGCCGGAACTGGCCGAATTCTCGGGCTTCAGCCGGGCGCATTTCTCGCGCATGTTCGCGGCGAGCGAGGGCATGCCGCCGGCCGAGTTCGTGCTGCAGGAGCGGATGCGCCGCGCCGCCCGGCTGCTGGCCGGGCAGCAGGTGCTTTCGGTCAAGGAGGTGGCGGTGCTCTCTGGCTTCGACGATTCGAACTATTTCGCCAAGGTGTTCCGGCGCTTCTTCGGCACCAGCCCGACCGAATTCCGCACCACCGGCATGTATGCGAGCGCCGGCTCCGGCGGACGCCCGCCTGATTCGCTGTGAGTCAAGAATAACTACATGTTGACGAATAGAGCGAGGCGGCGCACTAGATCTGCGTGTCGAGGCTCTTTCGAGTCGCAAGATTCGGAAGTTTGAGGGAATGCCGGGACGTCCTGGGAAGGGCGAAGCCGGAGCTGCCCCCGCAACTGTGAACGGCGAGTATCTGCCCGGAGAGACCACTGGGGCCGCGAGGTCCCGGGAAGGTGGGCAGAACGACGACCCGTGAGCCAGGAGACCTGCCTCGACAGAATGAAAACGTCCTCGGGCGGGGTGTCCCGGTGGAGCGCTGGATTCGTGCGGCCCGTTTCTGGGGGCCGTTGGTCCTGTTCGCTTCCGCTCGGCCTTTGCTCCCAACATCCGGGCTGAAGCCGATGTCTGAAACGATTGATCTGGACCGCAGCATGCCGGTCGCCCCCCATGCGTCGCTGGCGCCTGCGAATGCGCCGTCCAGGCCGTCCGCCGTCGCCACGCCGGTGTTCCACGTCATCCGCCGCAACGGTTCGCTGTCGGATTTCGACGCGTCCAAGATCGCCGTCGCGCTGACCAAGGCGTTTCTCGCCGTCGAGGGAAACAGCGCCGCCGCCTCGCGCCGTGTGCATGAGATCGTCGAGGACCTGACCGGCCAGATCGTCAGCGCGCTGACGCGCCGCGTCGGCTCCGATCGCGCGCTCCACATCGAGGACGTGCAGGACCAGGTCGAGCTGGCGCTGATGCGCGGCGAGCACCACAAGGTCGCCCGCGCCTATGTTCTGTATCGCGAGGAGCGTGCCCGCGCCCGACGCACCGCCGAGGCGGTCGCGCCGGCCGGCGCGCCGCTGCTCAAGGTGCGCGGCGCCGATGGCGTGCTCCGTCCGCTCGACGAGCGCCGGCTGCGGCTCGTCGTCGACGAGGCCTGCGCCGGCCTCGCCGATGTTGATGCGGCCGCGATCCTCTCCGAAACCCGCCGCAATCTGTATGACGGCATCTCGCTGGCCGAACTGGCGCTGGCGCCCGTCATGGCGGCGCGCACGCTGGTCGAGAGCGAGCCCAACTACGCCTTTGTCAGCGCCCGCCTGCTGCTCGACATGCTGCGCGCCGAGGCGGTCTCGTTCGTGCAGGGCCTTCCGGTCCAGCCGACGCAGAGCGAGATGGCCGGCCGCTATGCCGATTATTTCCCGGCCTTCATCCGGGTTGGCATCGAGCATGAGCTGGTCGATGGCGAACTCGGCCGCTACGATCTGGTCCGCCTCGCCGCTGCGCTAAAACCCGAGCGCGACCTGAACTTCCAGTTCCTCGGCCTGCAGACGCTGTATGACCGCTATTTCCTGCAGACAGGCGGGACCCGCATCGAGCTGCCGCAAGCCTTTTTCATGCGTGTCGCCATGGGCCTGGCGATCCGCGAGATCGATCGCGAGGCGCGGGCGATCGAGTTCTACAATCTGCTGTCGTCCTTCGACTTCATGGCCTCGACGCCGACCCTGTTCAATTCGGGCACGCTGCGGCCGCAGCTTTCGTCCTGCTTCCTGACGACGGTGCCGGACGATCTCGAAGGCATCTTCAAGTCGGTGAAGGACAATGCGCTGCTGGCAAAGTATTCCGGCGGGCTCGGCAATGACTGGTCGCGCGTGCGCGGCCTCGGCGCCCACATCAAGGGCACGAATGGCGAGAGCCAGGGCGTGGTGCCGTTCCTGAAGGTCGCGAACGACACGGCCATCGCCGTCAACCAGGGCGGCAAGCGCAAGGGCGCCGTCTGCGCCTATCTCGAGACGTGGCACGTCGACATCGAGGAATTCCTCGATCTCCGCAAGAACACCGGCGACGACCGCCGCCGCACCCACGACATGAACACCGCCAACTGGGTGCCGGACCTGTTCATGCAGCGCGTCGCCGAGGAGGGGCCTTGGACCCTGTTCTCGCCCGACGAGACGCCGGACCTGCACGATCTCTACGGCCCCGCCTTCCAGCGCGCCTATGAGGGCTATGAGGCGAAGGCGAAGCGCGGCGAGATGCGCGTCCATAAGGAGGTCAGGGCGACCGACCTCTGGCGCCGCATGCTGACCATGCTGTTCGAGACCGGGCATCCCTGGATCACCTTCAAGGATCCCTGCAACATCCGCTCGCCGCAGCGCCATGCCGGCGTCGTGCATTCGTCCAATCTCTGCACCGAGATCACGCTCAACACGTCGAATGACGAGGTCGCGGTCTGCAATCTCGGTTCGATCAACCTCGCCCATCACATCGTTGGCGACGGCCTCGATCTCGACCGGCTGGCGCGCACCGTCCAGACGGCGATGCGGATGCTCGACAATGTCATCGACATCAATTTCTACACCATTCCCGAGGCGCGCCGTTCCAACCTGCGTCACCGTCCGGTCGGCCTCGGCCTGATGGGCTTCCAGGACGCGCTGCAGGCGCTGCGCATTCCCTATGCCTCGGAAGCCGCCGTCCGCTTCGCCGACGAGAGCATGGAGGCGATCTCCTTCCACGCCATCTCGGCTTCGACCGATCTCGCCGCCGAGCGCGGCCGCTATCCGAGCTTCGACGGCTCGCTCTGGTCGCAGGGCATCCTGCCGATCGATTCCGTCGAACTGCTGGCCGAAGCGCGCGGCGGGCTGGAGCTCGACCGTTCGACCGTGCTCGACTGGGAAGGCCTGCGCGAGCGGGTCAAGACGGTCGGCATGCGCAATTCCAACACCATGGCGATCGCGCCGACGGCGACGATCTCCAACATCTGCGGCGTCGCCCAGTCGATCGAGCCGGCCTACCAGAACCTGTTCGTCAAATCGAACATGTCGGGCGACTTCACCGTGGTGAACGCGGCGCTGGTGCATGATCTCAAGGCGCGCGGCCTCTGGGACGAGGTGATGGTGTCGGATCTCAAATATTTCGACGGCAGCATCGGCCCGATCGACCGCATCCCGGACGATCTGAAGGCGCTCTACGCGACCGCCTTCGAGATCGACTCGGCATGGCTGATCGAGGCGGCGGCGCGGCGGCAGAAGTGGATCGACCAGGCGCAGTCGCTCAACCTCTACATCGCCAATCCCTCGGGCAAGAAGCTCGACGCGCTCTATCGCCTGGCCTGGCAGCGCGGGCTGAAGACGACCTATTACCTGCGCTCGCGCTCCGCGACGCATGTCGAGAAGTCGACGCTGAAGGGCACGGACGGCAAGCTCAACGCGGTCTCGGCCGTGCTCGCCACCGCCCCGGTCGCTGCCGCGCCGATCGTCATGCCGGCCGCGAAGCTGGCGCCGGCACCGATCGCCGTCCCGATCGGCGAGGCCTGGGGCCAGGCGTGCTCCATCGACGACCCCGACTGCGAAGCCTGCCAGTAGGCGGGAGGGGTCTTGCACTTGTGATGCCGAGCTTCAGGAATCGGTACGCAAGCAAGACCCTCACCCAACCCTCTCTCGAAAGCTGGAGAGGGCTTTCAGCCGGTGCCGATGAGGAGGCTGCGTCTCGCTTTCCCCCTCTCCCGCTTGCGGGAGAGGGCTGGGGTGAGGGGCTTTTCGCTAGTGCTTTCGACCTCTCCCCATGGGAGGGGTGAAGACTTGTCTTGCTGCGCCTTTCCAAGGCTGCGCCATCAGAATTCCAAGGAGTTGACCATGCTCGATTGGTCCGAACCCAAATCCGCTCCCGCCCCGGGCGCGCCTTTCGCGGCGGCCGGGCAGGGTGAACCGGCTGCTGACGCCACCGGCCTCGGCGCCATCGACCGCGCTGGCGGCCGGGTCTCCGTCGACGACAAGGCGATGATCAATTGCCGCGCCGACGTGAACCAGTTGCTGCCGCTCAAATATCGCTGGGCCTGGGAAAAGTACCTCGCCGGCTGCAACAATCACTGGATGCCGACCGAGGTCTCGATGCAGGCCGACATCGCGCTCTGGAAGTCGAAGGACGGGCTGACCGAGGACGAGCGTCGCGCCATTAAGCGCAATCTCGGCTTCTTCGCTGCCTCGGAATCCCTCGTTGCCAACAACATCGTGCTGGCGATCTACCGCCACCTGACCAATCCGGAATGCCGGCAGTACTTGCTGCGCCAGGCCTTTGAAGAGGCGGTGCACACGCATACCTTCCAGTACATCGTCGAAAGCCTCGGCCTCGACGAGGGCGAGCTGTTCAACATGTACCGGGAAGTGCCGTCGATCACCGACAAGGCCGCCTGGGCGCTGAAGCACACCCAGCATCTCGACGATCCCGACTTCAAGACCGGCACGCCGGAGACCGACCAGGCGTTCCTGCGCGACCTCGTCGCCTTCTACGTCATCTTCGAGGGCATGTGGTTCTACACCGGCTTCGCGCAGATCCTGTCGCTCGGCCGACGCAACAAGATGGTCGGCATCGCCGAGCAGTACCAGTACATCCTGCGCGACGAGAGCATCCACCTGAACTTCGGCATCGATGTCATCAACCAGATCAAGGCGGAAAACCCGCATCTCTGGACGGCTACGTTCCAGGACGAGCTGCGTTCGATGATCCGCGAGGCGGCGGAGCTCGAGGCGTCCTATGGCCGCGATACCATGCCGCGCGGCTTCCTCGGCCTGAATGCGGCGCTCTGCGAGAGCTACATGCACTTCATCGCCAACCGCCGCTGCGCCCAGCTCGGCCTCGCGCCGGTGTTCCCGGAGACGGAAAACCCGTTCCCCTGGATGTCGGAGGCGATGGATCTCAAGAAGGAGAAGAACTTCTTCGAGACCCGCGTCATCGAATACCAGAACGGCGGCGCGCTCGCCTGGGATTGAGGATTCGCGACGAAGTCGCGTGCCCTTCCTTTCAGAAGGACGGGATGCTTGAACCCTCCCCTTGAGGGGGAGGTTCAAGAAGGAGCAGCCTCAGCGCAGCTCCGCCGCCGCGTCATAGGTGCGCTGTGCCGTCAGTACGGCGTCCATGTTGCGCTCGGCCCAGTGGGCCAGCGTCGCCACCGTTTCGGTCAGCGTCTGGCCAAGCGGCGTCAGCGCATATTCGACCGTCACCGGCACGGTGGCGAAGACGGTGCGCGAGACCAGCCCGTCGCGCTCCAGCTTCTTCAGCGTCTGCGACAGCACCTTCTGCGAGATGCCCTTGATGTCGCGCCGGATGTGGTTGAAGCGCACCGGCTCGCCCTGCAGCCGGTCGAGGATCAAGAGCGCCCATTTGTCGGCGATCCGGTCCAGCACCAGCCGGGTGGGGCAGCGATCCTCATAGACGTCATAGGCGCGCTGCAGCGTCGTCGTTTCCATCGCGTTCTCCCGCCCCGGTATCCCGGAGGAAACCATGTGAGCCAAAAGTGCTCTCTTTTGCCTCGTCTCGATCGGCGGTATGTAGCAAATAGAAACAAGGTTTCCAAATGAAACTAGGATGGAAGAGATGACGAACAAGATCCTCGTGCTCGGCGCCACCGGCAATGTCGGCCGTCCGCTGGTCAAGGCGCTGCTGGCGAAGGGCGAGGCGGTCAAGGCCGCGTCGCGTTCCGGCAAGCCGGTCGAGGGCGCCGAGGGCGTCGCCTTCGACTACGCCGATCCGGCGAGCGTGGCGGCGGCCTTCGAGGGCGTCGACCGTCTCTATCTGATGCTGCCCGCCGGCTATGTCGCGGTGAAGGAGATGCTGTTGCCGGTGGTCGAGGCGGCGGCCGCGCGCCACGTCAAGATCGTGTTCCAGAGCGTCTTCGGCGTCGAGGCCGACGATTCCATTCCCTATCGCCAGGTCGAGATCGCCATCGAAAAATCCGGCGTGCCCTATGTGATTCTGCGGCCGAACTGGTTCGCCGACAATTTCCACACCTACTGGAAGGCCGGGCTCGACCATGGCGTGATCGCCGTACCGGCGGCGGATGGCAAGTCGAGCTTCATCGATGTGCGCGACATCGCCGAGAGTGCCGCTGCGGCGCTGACCACGGATCGCTTCGACGGCCGCGCCTTCAACCTGACCGGCCCCGAGGCGCTGGGTTATGCCGACGCGGCAGAAATCCTGTCGGGCGTGGTCGGCAAGCCGGTCGTCTACAAGCCGGTCGAGGATGACGCCTTCATCGCCTTGCTGACCGGCGCCGGCGTGTCGGCCGATTATGCCGGCCTGCTGACTTCGATCTTCTATCCGGTGCGCCAGGGCTGGACGGCCGTGGTGACGAAGGATGTCGAGACCCTCACCGGCCAGGCGCCGCGTTCGGTCGCGACCTACGCGGCTGACAACGCCGCTGCCCTGACGGCCTGACCGATTGAAAACGGGCCGGCAGCCTGGCTGCCGGCCATCAGCTCTCCGCCGCGGCGGCGGCGCGGAGATCGCGTTCGGCAAGGTCGAGGATGGCGTTGACGGCCTGGCGGGCTCCCGGCTCGTCGCGAAGGCGCAGCGCCTCGACCAGCCAGTGATGTACGCGAAGCGCTTCCTCGTGGTTGGCGACCGAGCGATTGGACGCGCCGAGCGCGCGCTGCATCGCGGCGTGGATCAGGCCCGAGAACTGCGCGAAGACGCGGTTGTGGCTCGCCTTCAGGAGCACGGTGTGGAACGCCACATCCGCTTCCGTGAAGGCCTCGTCGTCGACGGCGCCGGCCATGCGCTGCCAGGCGTGGTCGAGATCGGCGATCTCCTGGGTGGTGGCGCGGGTCGCGGCCAGGGCCGCGGCCGCCGGCTCGATGGCGCGCCGCGCCTCCAGGATCGACATCAGCAGCGCCGGATCCAGAAATCCCGTCCCCATCCAGTCGACGATGTCGGGATCGAGGAGGTTCCAGTCCTCCTTGTCGCGCACCGTGGTGCCGACGCGCGGACGACCGCGCACCAGCCCCTTTGACTCCAGCACCTTCAAGGCCTCGCGAATCACCGTCCGGCTGACGCCGAATTCGGCGCAGAGGTCGTTTTCGCGCGGCAGATTGCTGTGGGGCGGAAAGCGGCCGGAGGCGATGGCGCGCGCCAGCGTCGCGATGATCTCCTTCTGTACGCGCGGCTTGGCGCGGCGGACAAGCGTGTCGGCACCCGTCTCGGCGGTGGTATCGGCTGGGCTCGTCATCGGACTCGGTTCGGGTGTCGTCATTCTGGGATCGGCTCCCTGCCAATCCCATGCGGCTGCCACGGGATCAAGGGCGGAACCTGCGCTTATATAATCATACAACAAAAGTTGACGGGTATGATGATTCGAAATATGGATTCTCACCCCCGCTCGGAGGCGGTGGAACGAATTCTCGTGGGAGAGAGAACAATGCGCCTTTGGAAGAGTGCCATCATGGCTGGTGCAGCCGTGATGATCGCCCTGTCGTCGGCCTATGCCGCCGACGTCAAGATCGGCTTCATCGTCAAGCAGCCGGAAGAGCCCTGGTTCCAGGACGAGTGGAAGTTCGCCGAGGTCGCGGCCAAGGAGAAGGGCTTCACCCTCGTCAAGATCGGCGCCGAGGACGGCGAGAAGCTGCAGTCGGCGATCGACAATCTGGGCGCCCAGGGCGCGCAGGGCTTCATCGTCTGCACCCCGGACGTCAAGCTCGGCCCGGGCATCGTCGCCAAGGCCGAGGCCAATGGCCTGAAGGTCATGACCGTCGACGACCGCCTGGTCGATGCCGATGGCAAGCCGCTCGAAGCCGTGCCGCATATGGGCATCTCGGCCACCAAGATCGGCGAGGCCGTTGGCGAGGCGATCGCGGCCGAGATCCAGAAGCGCGGCTGGGACCCGAAGACGGTGGGCGCGATCCGCGTCTCCTATGACCAGCTGCCGACCGCCGTCGACCGCGTCGATGGCGCCATCGCGGCGCTGAAGGCCGCCGGCTTCCCGGCCGAGAACATCTTCGATGCGCCGCAGGCCAAGACCGACACGGAAGCGGCTCTGAACGCCGCCACCGTCGTGCTCAACAAGCATGCCGACATCAAGAACTGGGTCGCCTTCGGCCTCAACGACGAAGCCGTGCTCGGCGCCGTCCGCGCGACCGAAAGCGTCGGCATCCCGGCCGCCAACGTCATCGGCGTCGGCATCGGTGGCGCCGAATCGGCGATCAACGAGTTCAAGAAGGCCGATGCCACCGGCTTCGTCGGCACCGTCATCATCTCGCCAAAGCGCCACGGCTACGAGACGGCGGTGAACATGTATGACTGGATCGCCAACGACAAGGCGCCCCCGGCGCTGACGCTCACCGCCGGCCAGCTCGCCCTTCGCGACAATTACGAAGCCGTCCGCAAGGATCTCGGCATCGAATAGTCACGCGGCCTCGGATATTCCGGCGGCGGATCCGTTCCGCCGCCGGTTCTCGTTTGCGGGGAGGGTCGGGACATGACGCACTTTCTAGAATTCTCCAATATCTCCAAGGGATACCCCGGCGTTCAGGCGCTGTCGGATATCTCCTTCGGCATCGGCAAGGGCCGGGTTCACGGCCTGATGGGCGAGAACGGCGCCGGCAAGTCGACCCTGATCAAGATCCTTTCTGGCGATACGCGCGCCGATACGGGCGAAATCCGGATCGAGGGCGCCGCCCAGAACTTTCATTCGACCCGCGACGCCTTCGCTGCCCGCGTGACCGTCGTGCACCAGGAATTGCAGCTCGTGCCCGGCCTGACGGTCGCCGAGAACCTGCGGCTCGGCCATTTCCCGGCCAAGGCCGGCGTCATCAGCTTCCGCGAACTGGTCGAGGATGTCGGCAGCAAGCTCCGGGACATCGGCATCGACGTCGATCCGCGCACCAAGGTCGCGGCTTTGTCGATCGGCGAGCGGCAGATGATCGAGATCGCCAAGGCGGTGATGCAGGATGCCCGCGTCATCGCGCTGGACGAGCCGACCTCGTCGCTCTCCTCGCGCGAGAGCGAGATCCTGTTCAGGCTGATCGACCGCCTGCGCGGGCAGGGCAAGGTGATCCTCTACATCTCGCACCGCCTCGACGAGATCTTCCGCCTCTGCGATGGCTGCACCGTGCTGCGCGACGGCCGGCTTGCCGCTCATCACGCGACGATGGAAGGCGTGACGCGCGACCAGATCGTGTCCGAGATGGTCGGCCGTGAGATCAGCGACATCTGGGGCTGGCGCGGTCGCGCCATCGGCGAGGTCCGCCTCAAGGTCGCCGGGCTCTCCGGCACCCGCCTGCCGAAGCCGGTCAGCTTCGAGGCGCGCTCCGGGGAAATCCTCGGCTTCTTTGGCCTGGTCGGCGCCGGCCGCAGCGAGTTGATGCGCCTGGTCTATGGCGCCGATTCCCGCGCCGCCGGCAGCGTCTCGATCGACGGCAGGCCGGTCGCAGCCAGCGATCCGCGGCAGTCGATCCGCGCCGGGCTCGTGCTCTGCCCGGAGGACCGCAAGTTCGACGGCATCGTGCAGGGCCGCTCGGTTTCCGACAACATCTCGATTTCGGCGCGGCGGCATTTCTCGCCCTTCGGCATCCTCAATCTCGGCAAGGAAGCGGCGCTGGCGGATGGCTTCATCCAGAGCCTGCGCATCCGCACCCCGTCGCGCAAGCAGGACATCGTCAACCTGTCCGGCGGCAACCAGCAGAAGGTGATCCTTGCCCGCTGGCTGGCGGAGGAGAACGTCAAGGTGCTGATCGTCGACGAGCCGACGCGCGGCATCGACGTCGGCGCCAAGGCGGAGATCTACGACCTGCTCTATTCGCTGGCCGAAAAGGGCCTCGCCATCGTCGTCGTGTCGAGCGAGCTGCCGGAGGTGATGGGCATTTCCGATCGCGTCGCCGTCATGTGCGGCGGCGGCATCGCCGCCACCTTCGATCGTCCCGAATTCAACGAACGCGCCATTCTCGCGGCCGCGCTGCCGGACCGCTCTGCCGCCGAACCCATCCAGAAGGTTTCCTGATGACCGGTTCCCTGAAACGCATCCTGCTCGGCGAGCAGGGCCTCGTCGTGATCTTCGCCATCGCCTTCGCGGTGGTGTCGCTGACGGTCCCGAACTTCCTGACCGAACGCAACATGCTCGGCCTGCTGCAGTCGGTCGTCACCATCGGCATCGTCGCCTGCACGATGATGTTCTGCCTGGCCTCGCGCGACTTCGACCTTTCGGTCGGCTCGATCGTTGCCTTTTCCGGCATGGTCGCCGTGATGGCCTCGAACGCCACCGGCTCGATCCCGCTCGGCCTGCTGATCGCCGTCGGTTTCGGCACCTTTGTCGGCTTCGTCAACGGCGTCGTCATCGCCAAGCTGAAGATCAACGCGCTGATCACGACGCTCGCCACCATGCAGATCGTGCGCGGCCTGGCGCTGATCTCGTCGGATGGCCGCGCCGTCGGCATCAAGGACGCGTCGTTCTACCAGCTCGCCTTGTCGAAGTTCCTGGGCGTGCCGACGCCCATCTGGGTGATGGTCGCGCTGTTCGTCATCTTCGGCTTCGTGCTGAACCGCACCGTCTTCGGCCGCAACACGCTGGCGATCGGCGGCAATCCCGAGGCTTCGCGGCTGGCCGGCGTCAATGTCGACTGGATGCGGATCTGGATCTTCACGCTGCAGGGACTGGTCTGCGCCATCGCCGGCATCCTGCTCGCCTCGCGTATCACCTCGGGCCAGCCCAATGCGGCGACCGGGCTGGAGCTCTCGGTCATCTCGGCCTGCGTGCTCGGCGGCGTGTCGCTCGCCGGCGGCCGCGCGGCGATCACCGGCGTCATCGTCGGCGTGCTCATCCTGGGCATTGCCGAGAACGTCATGAACCTGCTCAACATCCAGGCCTTCTACCAGTATGTCGTGCGCGGCCTGATCCTGTTGCTCGCGGTTCTTCTCGACAATCTGCGCTCCCGTTCGCTCGGCCGGCGCTAGGACCTCATCCATGAAGATCACTAGGATTGAGACGCATGTCGTCAATGCGGAGATGCGGAACTGGGTGTTCGTCCGCGTCCTGACCGACCAGCCGGGCCTCTATGGCTGGGGTGAGGCGACGCTGGAATGGAAGGCGCGCGCGATCGTCGGCGCCATCGCCGACCTCGAGCCGATCCTGCTCGGCCTCGACCCGCGCGACATCGAGCACGCCGTGCGCGCGATGAAGAAGCACGGCTTCTGGCAGCCGCTGGGCGTCATCGGCATGACCGCGCTGTCCGGCATCGAGATGGCCCTTTGGGACATTCTCGGCAAGTCGCTCGGCGTGCCGGTCTGGCGCCTGTTCGGCGGCAGGGTGCGCGACCGCGTGCCGATCTACACCCATCTCGGCCTCGGCCAGATGGATGCCGTCTATCATTCGATGGACGCCTCCTCGCTGGTCGAGCGTGGTCTCGCGGTGAAGGAGCAGGGCTACAAGGCGATGAAGGTCGTCAACGTACCCTACACCCACTACACGGCGACCCCTTCGGCGATCGATGATTTCGTGAAAAGCATGGGCGCGCTGCGCGAGGCGGTCGGGCCGGAGATCGAACTGATGGTCGATTTCCACGGCCGCTGCGCCTCGGCCGGCGCGGCGCTTTCCTATCTGCGCGCGCTGGAGCCGTTCGGCGTCATGTTCGCCGAGGAGCCGATTCCGCCCGGCGACGTCGCCTCGATGAAGGTGATCGCCGATGCCTCGCCGGTGCCGATCGCGCATGGCGAGCGCCTGACCAGCGCAGCCGAATTCGCGCCCTATATCGAGGCGCGGACCATGACCGTGGCGCAGCCGGACCTCTGCCATTGCGGCGGCTTCAGCGAGGCGCGACGGATCGCGGCGCTGGCCGAAGTGGCGGGCATCGGCCTTGCCCCGCACAATCCGCTCGGGCCGATCGCCGGCGTCGCGGCGCTGCATTTCGATATCGCCACGCCGAATTTCATCATCCAGGAGGAGATGACCGGCGCGGTGCCGTGGTATTTCGAGGTGGTGCAGGGACCGATCGAGCGCGTCGACGGCGCGTGGCAGATCCCGCAGGCGCCGGGCCTCGGCGTCGAGGTCGATCTGGCGGTTGCCGCGAAGCATCCCTGGAAGCAGGAGCCGTTCCCGACTCGCGAAGCCGTGCTGCCCGACGGCACCATCGTCGACTGGTAGGATCCAAAATGACCGCTCGCCTGGAAAACAAGATCGCCATCGTCACTGGGGCGGCGCGCGGCATCGGCGCCGCCATCGCCCGCCAGTTCGCCGCCGAGGGGGCCTCGCTGGGGCTGGTTGACATCGATGGTCCGGCGCTCGCCGCCTTCGCGGCCGAGATGGCGGAAGCGGGCGCCACCGTCGTGACGGCGGAGGCGAATATCGGCGTGCGTGCCTCGGTCGAGGCCGCCGTCGAGGCCGTGCTGACGCGCTATGGCCGGGTCGACGTGCTGGTCAACAATGCCGGCATCAATGTCTTCGCCGATCCGATGGAACTGACCGACGAAGCGTGGCAGCGCTGCATGGCGGTCAATCTCGAAGGCGCCTGGCACATGATCCGCGCCGTGCTGCCCGGCATGCTGAAGGCGGGGCAGGGTTCGATCGTCAACATCGCCTCGACCCATGCCTTCGCCATCATCCCCGGCACCTTCCCCTATCCGGTGGCGAAGCATGGTCTGCTCGGCCTGACCCGTTCTCTCGCCGTGGACTATGCGCCGAAGGGCATCCGCATCAACGCGATCGCGCCGGGCTATATCGAGACGGACAAGGTCAGGGACTGGCTGGCCGAATTTCCCGATCCGGCCGCGGCCCGCAGCCGGATCGAGGGGCAGATCCCGGTCCGCCGCATCGGCACGCCGCAGCAGGTGGCGTTCGCTGCCGTCTATCTGGCCAGCGACGAATCCGCGTTCAGCACCGGCTCGGTGCTGACGATGGATGGCGGTCGGTCGGTCGTCTATCACGACTGAAACAAAACGGCCGGCGATGCGCTGCATGGCCGGCCGTGGGTCGAATGTAAGGGCAGGATCGGCCGTTACAGCTTCAGCAGCGGGTCCGGGTTCGCGTCCTTGAACGGCACCTCGTCAACGCCCCAGTTGCGATGCACGACGTGGATATGGGCGTCGCGGCCGCCATTCTGGTTCAGGATCTCGAGGATCTTCGCGTCGTCCTTGGTGTCCGGGGCATGGACCCAGAGCAGCATGCCGCCATTGGCGAGCTGCTGCTGAATGGCGTCGGCATGTTTGCGGCCGAAGATGCGCGACAGCATGAAGCCGACCGATCCGGTCGCGGCGGCGCCGCCGATCGTGACCGCCAGTGTCGGGATCAGTGCCAGGCCGACCGTGCCGGCGACGAGCGCCGCGCCGAGGCCGGTGACGAGGGCCGGGCCGCCGGTCAGGGCCGCCAGGCCCTCGACGCGCGAATCCGGGGTCACGTAGGCCGCGCGGGCGGCGTCGTCCTTGTCTTCGAGCGCGGTGGTGGGATTGGACGCGGAGAGCTTCTCGGACGGCGCGAGGACGCTGAGGTCCTTCTGGCGGAGGCCATATTGCATCAAGGCATCGACGGCTGCGTTCAGGGCCTTCTCGCTGTCGAAGACAGCGACGGCCTCACGCTCCTGGTAGCCGATTTCGCCGTCGGTGGTATCGTTGCCAGGCTGGGTCATCTTGCTTTCCTCCATTCGCGCCGGCGTTCCGTGACGCCATCAGCCGGTTGCATTGCCGCATCCTACACCGGCATCTTATAGGCACCGAGCGTCGCGGCGCTGCAGCAGAAGCCGGGGCGCGACGGTCTGTCCACAGTGGACTGTGGACGCCGCGAACTCGCCGCGTCTCAGGATTGCTGCCCGGCCTCGGCGAGCGCCGCTTCGCGGCGGCTCTCCAGCGGCGTCAGGCCGTAATACTGGTGCTTCTCCTCGTACATGCGCGCGTCGGCCCGCTTGACCACGTCTTCGAGCGCTTCTCCGGCCGTGCTGGTCGCCGCGCCGAGCGAAAGGCTCAGCGTGCTGCCGGAATAATACTGGTTGTTGAGGTCGACGAGGCGGCGGATGTCGTAGATCGTCTTCTCCGCCCCCGCCTCGTCCGTGCCCGGCAGCAGAATGGCGAACTCGTCGCCGCCAATGCGGGCCGAGTGGGCCGGCGTCGTCACCAGCTTGCCCAGAACTTCCCCGGCCCGGCGCAGCAATTCGTCGCCCGCCGCGTGGCCCCACTGGTCATTGGCCGCCTTCAACCCGTTCAGGTCGGCGACGATGATCGAGATCGGCGTGGGACCGTTGCGGCGCAGCCGGTTCAGTTCATCGACGAAGAAGGAACGGTTGTAGAGCTTGGTCAGGACATCGTGCTTGCCGAGGAATTCCAGATAGGCCTCGGCCGCCTTTCGGGCGGTGATGTCGGTGAGCGCGACCTGAACCAGCGACCAGTCGTGTTCATGGCCAGGCAGGACGGAGAATTGCATGAGGAGATGCAGTTCCTTGCCGTCGAGTGCATAATTCACCACCTCGCGCTGCTGGAACAGCTTGCCGTCCCACAGGTCGATCAGTTGTTCCCGGAACGGTCGGTTCATGCCGTCGCGGAAGATGTCTCCGAGCCCCAGCAGAAGCGTCGGAAGGTCGGTCGCGCCGAAGAGTTCCAGCGTATGGCGATTGACGTCGATGACGCGGATCTCGCTCATGCAGCGCGTGACGAATTCCGGATGCACGTCGGTGAAGACGCGGAAATCGATGATGCCCTTCAGCCGGATCTCGTCGATCAGCCGCTTGACGCTGGAAAAATCCTCGACCCAGAGCGAGACCGGCGAATGGTGGAACAGGCCACGGGCATATTCCTCGCTCAGGGCGAGGCTGCGGCGCGCCGTCTCGCGCTCGGTGACATCCTCGATCGCGACCAGCACGCGCTCCCAGCCTGTCTCGTAGCCGGGCACGATGGTGCCCTTCAGCTGGATATCCAGGCGCCTCCCACCCAGTGTGTAATTGACCGTGTGGCTGGTGAATTCGGTCTGGCCATTCCACAGCTGCACGAGTTCTTCGATATGGGCATGCAGCATGTCGTCGCGAAACACCCGGTCGAGATTGTCGACGAGGTGGGCGAGGTTGTCGGCTTCAAACAGCGACAGCGTCTTCCGGTTGACCCGGAGCACCTGCAGGCGGCTCGAGCAGGTGTTCACGCGGGAAAGGTCGGCGCGCAGATAGGCGCCGAGATCGGTTACACCCGCTTCCCGCCACTCGACGAACAGGGCCTTGAGTCGACTGTAGTCTTCTTCCCACAGCGAAACCGGCGCGATATCGAACATCTTGCCGTCCGTGCTCGGCTCACACTGCATTAGATCAACCCGGTTCGTTATGACGGGTCAATCCAACGCAACCCTCTGGTTGACCCGGCCCAGAGTAGCAAGCAGGGTCACCGTACGGCATATTTGGTTGCTATAGCCTAAATGTTTCTTCCGAGCGCCGTGCGACCCGGTGTCGCCCGCCGCCCGGCTAACGTCCGGCTCGCGACAAGGTCACCGATCCGATTCCCGCAGCGAGATTGAGACCCTTCTGTCCCGAGATGGAGAGCGGCTGCAGCGAGACGGAGTTGTTGCCGCCGCCGACCAGCACATTGGCGCCGAGACCGACCCCTGCGGTTGCCTCGGCGGTGGCGCCGGCATAGGTCCCGGTCAGGTCGCCATGCCGCCTGGACGGCTCCATCACCGCCCAGACGATCTGGCCGCCGGTCGTCATCCCCACATCGAGGCCAAGCTTGTTGATCTTGCCGATATAGCGCTCGGCGCCCTGCCGGGAGTTGAAGGTGCAATCGAGCTTCTTGCTCGATCCGACGATGAATCCCATGCCCGGCGCCACCTTGCACACCAGCGTGCCGGTCCGGGTCGCGGCGGAAGCAGCACCCGGCATGGCGGCGGATAGGGCGATCAGCGTTGAAGCTGCCATGACAAACTTGAGGGAAGCGGACATGTCGAACCTCGTGCTAGGTGACAGGTCACGGAAAACGAGCGGCCGGAATGATTGTTCCCGTCTCTCGAACCGGTTGCGGGTCGCAGCCCATCACGTCAGGGTGAGGGCGCGGCGACCGCCAAGATTGCATCGAGCGTAGCGAGAAAGACGAGATCGAATGACCAAGCTGAAAATCACCGCAGGCCCGTTCACCTTCTACGGCAAGCTCGAGGAAGAACTGGCGCCGAAGACCTGCGCGGTCTTCAAGACGCTGCTGCCCTATCGCGAGAAGATCATCCATGTTCGCTGGAGCGGCGAGGGTTGCTGGATCCCGCTGGGCGATCTTGATCTCGGCCTCGGCTTCGAGAACAACACCAGCCATCCGGCACCGGGCGAGTTCATCCTCTATCCCGGCGGCATCAGCGAGACGGAAATCCTGCTCGCCTATGGCGGCGTCGACTTCTCCTCCAAGGTCGGCCAGCTCTCGGGCAACCACTTCCTGACGATCACGGAAGGCCGCGAGAACCTGGTCGCGCTCGGCAAGCTGACGCTCTGGAAGGGCGCGCAGGACATCGTGTTCGAACTGGCCGACTAAACCGGCCGCGCGCCGTCTTCTTCAAACGACGGAATATCCGCCCCGGTGCCTGCGCGCCGGGGCTTTTTTGTGCGCTGCCGGCCTCGCATCCACAGGTCATGCACAGGCTTTGCCGCGGCTATCCCCAGCCTTGAGCAGGGCCTTTCCACAAGGTCTCCACAGACTTTTCCAGACTTTTTCCCTGCCTCCTGCACAGGCTTTTCCCCGCTCCGTGCACCAGCTTTGCACAGCTTGCAAACAGGGTTTTGCACGGTTTGCGCACCGCTTGTGCACGGGCCTGGCCGCTGTTCCCGGACCGTTTTGACCTAATCTGTAAATCCATTTGACTTAATAAATGGCTCGCCTAACGTAGAGGCATAAGGATGGGAGCGACGATGGCGCTGCGCGGGACAAACCAGGAGTTTGGGCGACCCTATAACCGGCGGATCGTGCTCGAAACGATCCGGCTGGAGGCGCCGATCGCTCGGGGGGAGATTGCGAGCAAGGTCGGGCTGACCGTCCAGACCGTGTCCACCATCATTCGCGAGCTGGAGTTGCAGGGCTTCGTCATGGGCTCGCGCGAAGCGCCGAAGGGCAGGGGACTGCCGCGCACCAATCTGACGCTCAATCCGGAAGGTGGCTTTGCCATCGGCCTGCATGTGACGCCGATCGGTGTTTCGGCCGCGCTGGTCAATCTCGCCGGCAAGATCGTCGGCACCCGCCACCATCCGATGTCCCGGGTATCGCCGGAGGCGACGTTTCCGTTCTTCGAGGCGCTGATCGCCGAGATGCGCGCCCTGCGTCCCGAAGGCCGCATGCTGGGCATCGGGGTCGCCATGCCGGGTCCGAGCGATGTCGATTCCATGAGCTTCGTCGGCCCGACGACCCTGGAGGGATGGAAGGGCATTCCGGTGCGTGACCGTCTGGCCGAAGCCAATGCCCTGCCGGTCTTTGCCGGTGCCGAACTGGGCGCGGTCGCGCTGGGCGAGCGCCTCTACGGCATCGGGCGCGACTTCAAGGGCTTCTACTATGTCTATTTCGGCGTCGGCCTCGGCGGCGCGGCGGTACAGGACGGCGCCGTCTTGCGCGGCGTCTATGGCAATGCCGGCGAGATCGGCCATCTGCCGCTTGTGCCGGGTGGCGACCCGTGCCCGTGCGGCAATCGCGGCTGCCTGGAGCGTTATGTGTCGCGCGATGCGCTCGATCGCCGCCTCAAGGCGGTGGATCCGACCGCCACCGTCGAAACCGCCATGGACGACCATCCGGATGTCGTCGATGCCTGGATCGCGGAGGCGGCTCCGGTGCTGCGCCTAGCCATCGCCATGATCGAAAACCTGTTCGATCCCGAGACGATCGTCATCGGCGGCCTTGCGTCGGAGGCGCTGTTGCAGCGTCTGCTGGTGGCGATGGAGCCGCTGACGCCCTCGGTCGCCGCGCGCAGCGGTCGCACGACGCCGCGTCTGATGCTGTCCCGTGATGGCCAGGACGCCGTGCTGCGCGGCGCGGCGGCACTGGCGATCTCTGGGGCGCTGTCCCCTCGATTTGGTCTCCTCTTCGCCGGCGAAGAGGAGCGCACCGAGCGCGATCCGATCATGACCGGCCCGGCAAAGAAAGAGGTAGCTGCATGACAACCGAGGCGCCGCTCCTGCGGCTCGAGAACATCTCCAAGAGCTTCGGCGCCATCCAGGCGCTGCGCGACATCAGCTTCGAAATCGGTCGCGGCGAGGTCGTTGCCCTGCTCGGTGACAATGGCGCCGGCAAGTCGACGCTGGTGAAGATCATTTCCGGCGGACTGGAGCCAAGCTCCGGCAAGGTGATCTATGACGGCGCCGAGCGCCACTTCACGTCGCCCGCCGACGGCAAGGCGGCCGGCATCGAGACGGTCTATCAGGACCTTTCGCTTTGCACCAATGTCGACGTCGTGGCCAATTTCTTCATGGGCCGCGAGATCGTGAAGAAGTATTTCGGCATTCCGGTGCTGCAGGAGAAGGCGATGGAGGACGTCGTCGCCCAGGCGATGGCCTCGGCCGGCACCAAGATCCCGTCGCTGCGCACCAATGTCGAGCACCTCTCCGGCGGCCAGCGCCAGGCGATAGAATTGAACCGCTTCGTCCATTGGGGCGGCAAGCTGGTGCTGCTCGACGAGCCGTTCGCAGCGCTCGGCGTCGAGCAGACGCGCCGCGGCCTCGATCTGATCCGCCGCATCGCCGACCAGGGCATCGGCGTCGTCTTCATCACGCACATCATGAGCCAGGCCTTCCAGGTCGCCGATCGCATGGTCGTCATCCGCCAGGGCATGGTCGCAGGCGACGTCCGCACGAGCGAAACCTCGCCGGATCAGATTGTTCACCTCATTACCGGCGAGGCATTGGGCGGCCGCGCGCGGACTGCCGACCACACCAACGGTCAAGCCCAGCACGCGGGATAGGGCTGGCTAACAGCTCATCCGGACTTCCAGACTGAACGACAAGAGCGAAGGGAACAGCAATATGAAGCGATTGATGGGTGTTCTGGCGGGAGCCGTCGTGCTCGGCGCCGCGACCTTCCTGACCCCGGCCGCCTGGGCGGCTGACAAGGGCAAGATCTATTATCTCGTGCCGACCCTGCTGGACGAATTCCAGACCGGCTCGGTGACGGCGATCACCAAGTTCATGAAGGACGTCGGATACGAGACCGTCGCGCTCAACGCCGACAACAAGACCGACGTGCAGCAGGGCCAGATGAACGACGTCATCGCGCTCAAGCCGTCGGCGATCGTGCTCGCCGCCGTCGACTTCAACGCGTTGAAGCCGCAGATCGAGGCCGCGCGCGCGGCCGGCATTCCGGTGATGGAGTTCGATCGCCAGATCACGTCGACGAAGAGCGACCTGACCTCGGTTGCCGGCACGGTCGAGATCGGCCATGTCGCGGCCGGCGAGGCCGAGCGCCTGCTCAAGGAAAAGAACGGCGCGGTGAAGGGCAAGATCCTGCAGGTTCTTGGCGACCCCGGCGATCCCTACACGCTCGATATCCAGAAGGGCTTCGAAGAGAAGATGAAGGCGTTTCCGGACGTCACCATCATTTCGAAGCCGGCCATGCAGTGGGAAGCTTCGGCCGCCGGTTCGATCGTGTCGGACCAGCTTCTGGCCAATCCCGACATCGACCTGATCTTCGTCCATGCCGCGCATCTCTCGGTCGCCGCCGTCGCGTCGCTCGAAGCCGCCGGCAAGAAGCCCGGCGACGTGCTTCTGATCTCGTCGAACGGCGCGCCGGTCGGTCTCGACCTAATCCGCAAGGGCTGGCAGCAGGTTGAGGTCGAGCAGCCGCTGTTCGCCCAGGCCGCGGCGCTCGCCATGTTCGCGGACAAGGTCGTCAACAAGCAGCCGATCAAGCCCGGCACCTATGACGTGCTCGGCCTGGAAGGTGTCGTGACCGAGGAAAGCTGGGGCCCGAACATCAAGATCCCGGGTGCCGCCATCACCAAGGCCAATGTCGACGATCCGAAGTTCTGGGGCAACATGAAGACCCCGGAAGCGCCGATCAGGTCGGTCGAGTAGGCGCCCCAGGCGTAGAGACGTCGTCCCGGCCAGGGGCCGGGACGACAGCCGCCGCCGCGTCCATTCCGGCATGTCCGCGAATGGCCAGCTGAGGCTGCCCCTGCCGGTCCCGCGCCATCCGCCTCCCCGGATGCCGCCGACCGTGCGCCCTGATCCCGCTATCGCGCAACACCCGGAGCCGCTCCATGCTCTCGTCCAACCGCAGGGCTGTGATCGAGTTCGTCCTCGATCATCTCGTCTGGTTCATCCTCATCGCCGTGCTGGCGCTGTTCTCGCTGGCCATCCCGAACTATTTCCAGATCGGCATCTTCGCCAACATCGTCGAGCAGTCGACCTTCGTCGGCACGCTGGCGATCGGTCTGTCGCTGCTGATCATCGCCGGCTACATGGACCTTTCCATCGAATCCGTCATGGCGCTGGCCGCGATGGTTGTGGGCATCCTGTTCGCCAAGTCCGGCGTCGGCTTCGGTTTCAGCTTCACGCCCGCCTGGCTGGTAGTGCCGATCTCGCTGGTGATCGCGCTGGGCGTTGGGGCGCTGGTCGGCGCCAGCAACGCCTTCTTCGTCGTCCGGCTGAAGATGAACTCCTTCATCGTCACGCTCGCCGCCTTCATCTGGGGCCGCGGCCTGGTCGTGGCGCTTTCGGGTGGTCGCTCGGCGCAGGAACTGCCGGCCGAACTGCGTTTCCTGGCGATCGAGCGCTTCCTGCAGATCCCGCTGATGGGCTGGGTCGCGATCCTCGCGACGCTCGTCTTCGCCTTCATCCTGAACCGCACGCCGTTCGGCCGTCACCTGCTGATGATCGGCGGCAACCCCACCGCGGCCTATCGCGCCGGCATCAAGGTCGACAAGCTGACCGCGATCACCTTCGTGCTCGCCGGCTCGATCGCAGGCCTCGCCGGCTGGCTGCTCGCCATCCGCACCTCGGGTGCGACCGCCAATCTCGGCGTCGGCATGCTGTTCCAGACCTTCGCGGCGGTCGTCATCGGCGGCGTCAGCCTCAAGGGCGGCGTCGGCAGCCTGCCGGGCGTCTATGCCGGCGTGCTGCTGCTTGCCTCGATCCAGACGGCGATCAACCTGATGGGCATGCCGGCGCATTTCACGCAGCTGATCCAGGGCGGCATGGTCCTGGTGGCGGTCCTTCTCGATACCTTCAAGCTCAACATCCGAAAGAGGCTCGCCTGATGAGCAATTCCCCCCAACGGCTCATGGGCCGCTCCGCGCTGGTCGTCGGCGGTGCGCGCGGCATTGGCGGCGCCATTGCGAGGCGCCTTGCCACCGAGGGCGCGCGCGTCGTGGTCGCGGATACCGAAGTCGAGGCCGGCACCGCCTTCGCTGCTTCGCTTGGCGGACCGGACAGGGCGCGCTTCGTCGAGACCGACATCTCGCAGAAGGCCGATGCCGAGCGGGCGGTCGCCGAGGCCGTCACGCATTTCGGCGGCATCGACATCGTCGTGCAGAATGCCGGCATCTATCCCTGGACGCTGATCGAGAACATCGAGCCGGACGAATGGGACGCCGTCATGGGCGTCAACCTGCGCGGCACCTATCTGGTCGCCCGCGCCGCCCTGCCGGCGATGAAGGCCAAAGGCTACGGCCGGATGATCTTCACCTCGTCGATCACCGGCCCGCGCGTCACCAGCCCGGGCCATGGCCACTACTCGGCCTCGAAGGCCGGCATCAACGGCTTCATCAAGGCGGCAGCGCTGGAGTTCGCCGGCTACGGCATCACCGTCAACGGCATCGAGCCCGGCAACATCCTGACCGAGGGCATGAAGGCCGGCCGCAGCGCCGCCTTCATCAAGGGGATGGAGGATTCGATCCCGCTCGGCCGTCTTGGCACGCCGGACGACATCGCCAATGCGGCGCTGTTCCTGGCTTCCGATGAGTCGTCCTACATCACCGGCACCACCATCGTCGTCGATGGCGGCCAGACCCTGCCGGAGAGCAAGGATTTTCGCCTCACGCCGAGCTGAGGAAGCAAGAGGAGCCCCCGCCCAACCCTCACGCGCAAGCGGGCGAGGGCTTTCTACGGCGACCATCATCGACGTGGAGCGATGCCCGTCCTTGGCGCAGACGGTCCCCCTCTCCCGCGCGCGGGAGAGGGTTGGGGTGAGTCTCTCACCTGGACGGATCAGGCCGTCGCCGGGCTGCCCAGGGCGGAGAGCAGCGCCGTCGTCAGTTCGATCTCGTCGGCATTCACGCCATGCGCGGAGCCGCGATAGATGCGGGTGGTCACGCTGGCGCCGGCCTGTTCGAATCGATCCGCCGTCTCCTGCACCCGCGACAGCGGGATGTGGCCGTCGAGTTCGGCGCAGCCGAGCAGCACCGGCGTCCCGGCCAGATCATCGGCGCCGTCCCAGAGCTCTCGCGACGTGCCGATCAGGCCGCCGCTCAGCCCCACGGCGCCGCCATAGCGGCCGGGCTTGCGCGCCACCGCCTCGAGCGCCAGGCAGGCACCCTGCGAGAAGCCGAGCAACACGATCCGCTCGCGGGCGATGCCCGCGGCCGCGATGTCGTCGACCAGGGCATGCACGACGCCGAGCGCCGAATCGAGCCAGGGCTGGTTGAGGGCCTTGGGCTCGATGAAGCGTTGTGGATACCAGACCGACCCGGCCGCCTGCGGTGCAAAGTAGGCGATGTCGTCCTGGCCGAGATGCCCGGAAAGTCCGATGATGTCGTCGGCGCTGGCGCCCCTGCCATGGATGGTGATGACCGCGCCGCGCGCGGCCTCGATCGGCGCGCCGGCCGTCAGGATGCGCTGGCCCGAATGCGGGCCGGAGCCCCTGGTCCTGTCGATGGTCATGGTCGTCCCGTCCCCTTTCCCGTTGGACCGGATCGCCGGTCTGCCCGCGATCCGGCCTTCCTTTGGCTCCGAAGCGGCTAGAGCGGCTTCAGATTGTCCTCGATCGACTGGCGGCGTCCTTCCAGGAAGGGCGGCAGCGACAGATGCTCGCCCAGCGTCTCCATCGGTTCGTCGGCGGTGAAGCCCGGAACGTCGGTGGCGATCTCGAACAGGATGCCGTTCGGCTCGCGGAAATAGAGCGAGCGGAAATAGTAGCGCTCGACCTCGCCGCTGGAGCCGATGCGGAAATCGCGCACCCGCTCGGCCCAGAGCCTGAGGCTGTCATTGTCCGGCGTGCGGAAGGCGACATGGTGGACGCCGCCCGCGCCTTCGCGCGCCGTCGGCGCATCGGGCTCGACCAGAACGTGCAGCTCGGTCTCCGGTCCGCCTTCGGCCATCTGGTACACATGCACCTGGTTGGTCGAGACGGCGCTCTGCGGATAGTCGCGCACCTTCTTCATGTGCATGACGCGGGTCAGCACCTGCTCGGTCGGGGCGAGATCCCGCACGCTGATCGAGATCGGGCCGAGGCCGAGGATCTGGTGCTCGGCCGGAACCGGGCTGCGTTCCCACAGATGTCCCTGCGTCTTGACGCCATTGTCGACCAGCGACAGGCGTTGCCCTTCCGGATCCTCGAAGATCAGGCCCTGGCGACCGCCGAGATCGGTGACGTCGCCGGCCTTGACGCCCTGCGCGCGCAGATGATCGCGCCACCAGCCGAGGCTGTCGCCATCGACGCGGAAGCCGGTGCGGACGATCGAATGCGTGCCACGGCGTGCCGGGCCGACCGGCCAGTCGAAGAAGGTGATGTCGGAACCGGGCGTCGCGGCGCCGTCACCATAGAAGAGGTGGTAGGCGCTGGTATCGTCCTGGTTGACAGTCTTCTTGACCAGGCGCAGGCCGAGCACCTTCGTGTAAAAGGCAAGATTGCCCGGCGCGTCTGCTGTAATCGCGGTGAGATGATGGAAGCCGTTGAGCTTCAGGTCCATGATCAGGTCTCCCAAAGAGTTCGTTGGCAGGAAAATGGCCTTTCTGGCTCGAAACTCAACCGGCCACTCAGAATAAGGTTGTCTCCGGAGAATGGACAATCGCAAACTGCGGATCCGGTGTTGACGAAACGTAACAGGGCGCTTGACGCAAAGAGATGCGCAGTCGCGAAGGCCGCCACAAAGAAGTTCTGGACGGCGCTGCCGCAAGGACGCATTTTGCGTGCAAGGAGCATCGCGGCTCGGTAAAGAGGGCATCCCATTTGAGATGGGAGCGCGCGGGCTTCGACCGGAGGCAGACCAGTCGAGACGGATGAAGGACGGGGAGAAGCGCGCCATCGGCGCGACCGTCGTCAGCCGGAATATAGAAAATACAATTGGGAGGATACGACATGATGAAGCTCATCCGGCAGCTTCTGGCGACAACGATCGCCGTGGGTGCCCTGGCAACGGCCGCGCATGCGGCCGGCCCCGAGATCGTCGCGGGACCGAGCGCCGACGCCAAGTGCTTCAAGCCTTGGACGCCCGAGACGAAGTTCTTCAAATTCCCGAAGAAGGAAGGCCCGTACCGCATCGCGCTCGCCAACGGCTTCATCGGCAATACCTGGCGCATCCAGATGATCCAGACCGCCAAGGCCTATGCCGAGCAGCCGGACATCAAGGCCAAGCTCAAGGAATTCAAGGTCGTCTCGACCGGTGACGACGTCGCCGCGCAGATCGCCGCCGTCGATAACTTCATCAATTCCGGCTATGACGCGATCGTCGTCAACGCGCAGAACCCGACTTCCTTCAAGCCGGTGATCAAGCGCGCCAAGGCGGCCGGCGTCGTGCTCGTGGCCTTCGACAACACGCTCGACACCGACGAGGCCATCAACGTCAACGTCAACCAGAAGGGCCTCGGTGAACTCTGGGGCCAGTGGCTGGTCGATCACCTGCCGAATGGCGGCAAGGTGCTCGAAGTACGCGGCGTGACCGGCACCTCGGTCGACCGTGACCGCCATGAAGGCGTGCAGGAAGTGCTCGGCAAGTCGGGCAAGAAGTTCGAGACGGTCGAAGTCATCGGCCGCTGGGACGACGGCACCGCGCAGAAGGTGACCGCCGACGCCGTCGCCGTGCACAAGAAGTTCGATGGCGTCACCGTCCAGGGTGGCTCGACCGGTACGGTTCGTGCCCTCATGGACGCCGGCCATGCCTTCGTGCCGGTCGGCGGCGAGACGGAGAACGGCTTCCGCAAGCTCTGCGCCGAGCATTCGGCCGATGGCCTGAAGTGCACCTCGGCCGGCAGCGGCCCGGCGCAGGTCGCCGTCGCCATCAAGACCGCCATCGCCGCGCTCGAAGGCGATGTCGTGCCGCAGTCGATCGCGCTGCCGCTCGCCATCGACCATGATCCCGACTTCAAGGACGGCGTGAACTTCTACTCGAAGGAATCCGACAACTTCTTCGTCGGCAACGCTTTCCCGGATTGCGGCATCAACTTCACCGCCCAGGAAATCATGGGTCAGACCCAAGAGAACAAGTAAGATCCTATCCGAGATCGACCGGCGGGCTGTCATGGCCCGCCGGCTCTTTTGTCCTCCAGTTCTGCGGGTTCATCCTTGTCCGACCGGAAGCCCTATCTCGAGCTCAAGCGGATCTCGAAGCGCTATGGCGGCGTCGCCGCGCTGACCGATGTCGATTTTTCCGTCTATCCCGGCGAGATCCAGGCCGTGCTGGGCGAGAACGGCGCTGGCAAGTCGACGCTGATCAAGATCGCCTCCGGCGTCACCGACCCGACCGAGGGCGAGGTCTTCATCGAGGGACGGCCGGTCCGGTTCAAATCGCCGACCGAGGCGATGCGTGCCGGCGTGGTCTGCGTGTTCCAGGAATTGTCGCTGCTGCCGGAAATGACGGTCGCCGACAACCTTTCCATCGTCGATCCGCCGAAATGGCTCGGCCTGATCGACGCCAAGGGCCAGCGCGAGCGCGCCAGGGCGCTCTTGAAGCGCGTCGGCTGCGAGGATGTGCATCCGCTCGAACTCGTGCGCGACCTGCCGCTGTCGCGCCGCCAGATGGTGGAGATCGCCAAGGCGCTCGGCCGCGATCCGCGCATCCTGATCCTCGACGAGGCCACCTCGGCGCTCACCGCCGACGATGTCGAGCGCGTCTATGGCATCATTCGCGAGCTGAAGAAGTCCGGCGTCGGCATTCTCTACGTGTCGCACCGCATGCGCGAGATCGAGGCGCTGGCCGATACGGCGACCGTCTTCCGCAATGGCCGCAAGATCGAGACCTTCACCAAGGGCGCGCGCTCCGTCGACGCCATCATCGAGATGATGATCGGCCGCGAGGTGACGCACCAATATCCGCCGAAGCCGGAACCCTCGACCGACAGGCCGGTGGCGCTGGCCGCCGCCAACCTCGCCTGGGGTCGCGAGATCCAGGATGTCACGTTCAACCTCCGCAAGGGCGAGATCGTCGGCCTGGGCGGTCTCGACGGCCAGGGCCAGCGCGAATTGCTGCTCGCTCTCTTCGGCGTGCTGAAGGGCGTCTCGGGCACGGTCGCCGTCGACGGCAAGCCGATCTCGCTCGATGGTCCGCGCCAGGCGATGCATGCGCCGCTGCCGATGGCGCTGATCCCCGAGGATCGCAAGACCGAAGGCCTGATGCTGCCGATGAGCGTGCGGGACAACATGACCCTCGCCGCCCTGCCGCAGCTGCTCGGCCGTTTCGGCATCGATGCCGACAAGGAGAACGCCGCCGTCCAGGTGATGGTCGACCGGCTGCGGGTGAAGACGCCGGATCTCGAGGCGCCCGTCTCGGCGCTTTCCGGCGGCAACCAGCAGAAGGTCGTCCTGGCGAAGTGGCTGATGACGGCGCCAGGCATCATCCTGCTCAACGATCCCACGCGCGGCATCGACGTCGGCACAAAGCAGGAAATCTACCGCCTGATGCGGGAGCTTGCGAACCAGGGGGCAGCGATCCTGTTCTATTCGACCGATTATGCCGAACTGATCGGCTGCTGCGACCGCGTGCTCGTCGTCTATGACGGCCGCATCCGGCGCGAACTGGCCGGCGAGACGCTGACCGAGCGCAACCTGCTGCAGAGCGCCCTCAACATCGACGCGTCGGAGCAGGCAGCATGAGCAACTGGCGCTACTGGTTCGCCCACAATGCCGGCGTGCTGACGGCCGTCGTCCTGTTCGCGGCGATGTTCACGCTCTACATCTCCAACCACAGCGCCGGCCTGACGCCCGCCGTCGCCACCACGGCGGCCAACAAGGCGGTGCTGCTGGCGCTGGTCGCCATGGCGCAGACGCTGCCGGTGCTGACGCGCGGCCTCGATCTTTCGGTCGGCATGGTGTTCGTGATGGCGAACTGCATCGCCTCCGTCATCGTCGTCGGCACGGTCGGCGAGGGTCTGCTCGGCATCGTCGCGGTGCTGCTGATCGGCGCGCTGGCCGGCTTCATCAACGGCGCCATCGTCGTCTGGGGCCGGCTGCAGCCGATCATCACCACGCTCGCCACCGGCGCCGTCTATTACGGCATCTCGCTGTTCGTCCGCCCGGGGCCTGGCGGCGATGTGCAATCCGATATCGCGGATCTCCTGACCGGCCAGGTCTTCGGCGTGGTTCCGGCAGCCCTCGTCGTGCTTTTCGTCGTCGTGCTGGTGGTCTGGATCCCCTATCGCCGCTCCGTGCTCGGCCGCGCTGCCTATGCCGTCGGCTCGAACGAGCAGGCCGCCTACATGTCGGGCGTACCGGTGCAGAAGGCGAAACTGCTGGCCTATACGCTCGCCGGGGTTTTGGCGTCGATCGCCGGGCTGATGCTGACCTTCAACACCTATTCGGGCGAAGCCTCTGCGCCGATCGCCGGCACCTATACGCTGAACTCCATCGCCGCCGTCGTCATCGGCGGAACCTCGCTGTTCGGCGGCTGGGGCTCGGCCATCGGCTCGATTTTCGGCGCCTTCGTTCTGCGCACGATCGAGGATCTTCTGTTCGTCTTCGACCTGCCGCCGCTCTGGCAGCCGCTGTTCCAGGGCGTCGTGCTGCTCCTCGCCGTCAGCCTCGGCGCCTTCCGCATCCTGCGCGTCCGCAACCGACTGGAGCTGTTCTCGTGACCGGCGTCGACACCGGGGCCGTGAGAGGTCCGACCTTGGCTGCGCGGCTTGGCATCGATCGTTCGGTGACGATCGCCTTTGGCTGCATCCTGCTGATCCTGTGCGGCGGCGCGCTCTATTCGCGCGAATTCCTGTCGCCGGAGTATCTGCTGCAGCAATTGCAGGTCGGCGCCTTCCTGGGCATCGTCGCCTCCGGCGCGATGATGGTTATCCTGCTCGGCCATATCGACCTGTCGATTCCCTGGGTGGTGACGCTGGGTGCGATGATGGCGACCGCCATGGTCGGCTGGGGCGGCCCGGCCGGCGTCTGGCTCTGCATCCCGTTCGGCGTGTTCTGCGGCGCCGTCGTCGGCGTGCTGAACGGCCTCGGCGTCGCCTATCTGCGCCTGCCGTCGATGATTTTCACGCTCGGCATGAACGCCGTGGTGCAGGGCCTGATGGTGCTGCATACGGGCGGCTTTGCACCGCTCGACCAGGCGACGGAGGCGATGCATTTCATCGCCGTGCAGCGCAGCCTGTTCGGCATTCCGAATGCGCTGTTCGTCTGGGCGCTGGTCGGCGCCTTCGTCATCTATCTGCTGAAGCGTACCGCCTTTGGCCGCGCCGTCTACGCCGTGGGCAACCGCGAATCCGCCGCCTATCTCTCCGGCGTCAACACCAACCGCGTGCTGATCGGCTGCTTCGCCTTCTCCGGCGCGATGGCGGCCTTCGCCGGCGTGCTGCTCGCCGGCTATTCCAACAAGGCCTACCAGAACATGGGCGACGCCTACCTACTGCCGGCGATCGCCGCGGTGGTGCTGGGCGGCACCAACATCCTCGGCGGCAAGGGCAATTATCTCGGCACCATCGCCGGCGTCATCCTGATCACCCTGCTGCAATCGATCCTGTCGGTGATGCAGATGCCCGAGGCCGGGCGGCAGGTGATCTATGGTTGCGTCATCATCGCGATGCTGCTGATCTACGGACGAGGTGCCAAGGCCCGGAGCTGAACCGCCGGTGAGGTGGCGCTGCCCGAAAGAAGCCGCGTTCCGGGCGTCGAATCCGAAATGCCGCCCGTGAGGCGGCATGAAAAGGAGCGCCTTGATGGTTTCGACGAAGTTCCTCTGGGGCGCGGCCAGCGCTGCCTATCAGGTTGAAGGCGCATGGCAGGCCGACGGCAAGGGCCTGTCGAACTGGGATCTCTATACCAACGTCTACCGCGCGACCGAGACTGTGACCGGCAAGCACGAGACGGGCAACGTCGCGATCAACGCCTATGACCGGGCGCAATATCTCCAGGATATCGCGCTGATGCGCGAGCTCGGCATCAATGGCTACCGCTTCTCGCTCTCCTGGGCGCGGATCCTTCCCGATGGCGTCGGGCGGATCAACGAGGCGGGCATCGCGCATTACCAGCAATTCGTCGTCGACCTGCTGGAAGCCGGCATCGAGCCGATCGTCACCCTCTATCACTGGGACCTGCCGCGGGCGCTGGACGATCGCGGCGGATGGCTCAATCGGGAATCGGTCGGCTGGTTCCGCAATTATGCCAGCGTGGTCCGCGAGGCGCTCGGCGCCAAGGTGTCGAAGTTCATCACCTTCAACGAGCCGTTCATCGATCTCTTCCTGATCGAGCCGATGATCGAGAACATCAAGTCCGGGGTCGGCAGCCCCTTCGCGATCACCGATGCGCAATATGGCCACCAGGCAATGGCGCTGCATCACTGGCTGGTCGCCAGCGCCGAGACGATCGGCGATTTCCGTGCCGCCGGCTATCGCGGCGAGATTGGCATGGCGCTGCCGCTGATGCCGACCATCCCGGAGAATCCCGGCAAGTCCGAGGATATCAGGGCCGCGGCGCTGGCCGACGCCGTCATCAATCGCTGGTGCCTGGATGCGCTGTTCAAGGGCCGCTACCCGATCGAGGTGATGACGCTGTTCCGCCAGCTCAACCCCGACTTTGCGCCGTTCGAGGCGGATTTCGCCATCCTTGCCGCCAACAAGCCGGATTTCCTCGGCGTCAATTTCTATGCGCCCGCCTTCGTCCGCCAGGAGGATTCGGCGCCGCTCGGCTATGACTGGATGAACACCAATCCGGACCCGGAGCCTGCCGCCTTCAACGGACCGGTGCGGCCGGACTACCTGCGCCGGCTGCTCGAGCGCATCCGCGACGAATACGACAATCCGGCGATCTACATCACCGAGAACGGCGCCGGCTTCGGCCCGACCGACGAGGTATTGGACGGCGACACGGTGCACGACCCGCGCCGCGCCAATTATATCCGCCGCCACATCGAGGCCGCGCTGAAGGCGAAGGAAAACGGCGTCGACCTGCGCGGCTACATGGTCTGGAGCCTGTTCGACAATTTCGAGTGGCTGCACGGCTATGGCCGCCGGTTCGGCCTCGTGCATGTCGATTTCGACACCCAGAAGCGGACCCCGAAACGCAGTTTTGACACCTATCGCGACATCGTCGCGAATGGCGGCGTGACGGCGACGGGATAAGCGAAGACCCTCTCCCCGACCCTCTCCCGCTGGCGGCGAGGGAGCCCATCGGTGCTCGTTGAAGTCCCGTATCGATACGAATGCAGGCCGAAACCCTCTCCCGCGCGCGGGAGAGGGCAGGGTGAGGGGCGTTCCTTGAACTAAGGCGTCGGCTCCGGATAGACAAAGCTCTCCGCCCGGTCGCGCTCATAGACCGGCTCGCCGGCGATGTAGGTGGCGCGGATGGCGCGGTCGTCGCCCAGCGTCATCAGCACGAACAGCGTCTCGGCGAGGTCGCGGGCATGCGACAGGCGGAATTCGAGCAGCGGCGTCGCCTTGAGGTCGAGCACGACGAAATCCGCCTCGTAGCCCGGCGCGAGCGACCCGATCCGGTCGTCCAGCCGCAGCGCCTCGGCGCCGCCGCGCGTCGCGAGATAGAAGCCCTGCTCGGCCGTCAGCGCCTGGCCGCCGAGCTTCGCCACCTTGTAGGCCTCGCCCAGCGTCTGAAGCTGCGAGAAGCTGGTGCCGGCGCCGATATCCGTGCCGAGGCCGACCCGGACCGGGCGCTCGACGTGCTTGGCGTCGACCATCCGGAACAGCCCGCTGCCGAGGAAGAGGTTGGAGGTCGGGCAGTGCGCCAGCGCCGAGCCGGTGCGGTGGCAGCAGGCGAAGTCTTCCTCCTCCATGTGCACGGCGTGGCCGAAGATGGCGCGCGGGCCGGTCAGGCCCGCATGGTCATAGACGTCGAGATAGCTGGAGCGCTCGGGGAACAGGTCGCGGACCCATTCGATCTCGCCCTGGTTTTCGCACAGATGCGTCTGGACATAGGTGCCGGGATGCTCGCGCCAGAGGCGGCCGGCGGCCTCCAACTGCGCTTCGGTCGAAGACGGCGCGAAGCGCGGCGTGATGCAATAGAGCTGGCGGCCGCGCCCATGCCATTTCTCGATCAGCGCCTTTGACTGCGCGTAGCCGCTCTCGGCCGTATCGAGCAGGGCTTCCGGCGCATTGCGGTCCATCATCACCTTGCCGGCGATCATGCGCGTGTTGAATCGCACCGATTCCTCGAACAGCGCATCGACGGATTGCGGGTGGACGGTGCAATAGACCGAAGCCGTCGTCGTGCCGGCCCGCAGCAGCTCGCGCAGGAAGCGTTTCGCCACGTCGCGGGCGTGGTCCGGATCGGCGAAGTCCTGCTCGGCGACGAAGGTATATTTGTCGAGCCATTCGAGCAGCCCGGCCCCGAAGGCGCCGATCATCTGCATCTGCGGGTAGTGCACATGCGCGTCGATGAAGCCGGGGCAGATCAGCGAGTCGGGGTAATGGGTGATGGCGATATCCGGGGCGAGGGCGGCAAGCCCCGCTGCGGCATCGTCGATGCGAACGAACCTGCCATCCTCGATGACGATCAGCGCATCGGGCCAATAATGCAGCGCTTCGCCCGAATCGAGGCGGAAGGGGTCGCCGCGAAACGTCATGGCGGGGGCGCGGATTGCCCGCAGCGTCATGGTGAGATCCTTTCGGGACGATCGATCGAACAGCTTTGGCGCGGCCCTGGAGGCGCTCCGGAGCAGAGGCTCACGATCCGACAACCGGGCTGGAAATGCCAGAGGCATCGAGCGGCGAGCCTCGGGCATGATGAAGACATTCCTGCTGGAGCGGGTTTCGGGACGCGGCCGTTCGCATCCGCCGCAGGCCCCTTTGTGGACAGAGGTCCGCGCAGCCGATAAAAGGCGCTGTCAACAACAGGACGGAGCAGAGATCCGCGCGCGCCCATCTGGCGCCGGATCGCGTGCACATGACCCAGCCCGAAGCGAAAGTGCTTCCCAAATCCCCGCTGCCTTCCGACGACGGAAAGCTGAATTTGCGGCGTTGGGGCGATTTCTACCGCGCGATCATCAACAATGATGAGGGAACGGTCGGCGTGGTCGTGCGCATTCTGCGCGCCAACTTCCGCGATCATCGGAAGGGGTACATGATCTCCTTCCTGTTCCTCTTCATCGTCGCGGCCATGACCTCGCTCTCCGCCTGGATCATGCGTGACGTCGTCAACCAGATCTTCGTCGCGCAGAGCATCGAGATGCTGTGGGTGCTGTCGTTCGGGGTCATGGCGATCTTCATCGTCAAGGGCTTCGCGACCTATGGCCAGGTGGTGGTGCAGAGCCGGATCGGCAATCGCATCGTCGCCGAGAACCAGAAGCGCTTCTACGATCGCTGCCTGCGTTTCGGCCTCGATTTCTACAATGATCGCGCTTCCAGCGAACTGATCATGTCGATTTCGGGCGGTTCGAACGCCATCCGCTCGATCCTCGATACCATCGTGCTCAGCCTCGGCCGCGATCTGGTGACGCTGATCGGCCTCATCACGGTGATGGTCTACCAGGCTCCGCTGATGTCGATGATCGCGCTGGTGGTGGCGCCGATCGCGATCATCAGCGTGTCCAAGCTCGTCAAGCGCATCCGCGCCATCGCCAAGCAGGAATTCGCCTCGAGCACGCAGATCATTTCGATCATCCAGGAAACCGTCCAGGGCGCCAAGATCGTCAAGGCATTCGGCCTGAGCGAACACATGCGCGAGCGCATGGTGACGGCGGTTTCCTCCGTCGAGCAACGCGCCAACAAGGTGTCGCAGCTGCAGGCGCGCACCAGCCCGCTGATGGAATCGCTGGGCGGCATCTCGATCGGTCTCGTGATCCTGTATTCGGGCTGGGCGACGATCTCGGCCGGCAAGACGCCCGGCGAGTTCATGTCGTTCATCACGGCGCTGCTGCTCGCCTATGAGCCGGCCAAGCGCCTGGCTCGCCTGAATGTCAGCATCGCGGAGAGCCTGGCGCCGGTTCGTGCGCTCTTCAACATCCTCGATCATCCGCCGAGCGCCACGGAGACCGACGATCATCCGCCGCTCCGGCTCACGCGCGGCAAGATCGAGTTGATCGATGTCGCCTTCGGCTACCGGCCGGTCGATAGGGTACTGTCTGGCATCAATCTTTCGGTCGATCACGGCCAGCGCCTGGCGCTGGTCGGCCCGTCCGGCGGCGGCAAGTCGACGATTCTCTCGTTGGTCCAGCGCTTCTATGACGTGCAGGAAGGCTCCGTCCGGATCGACGACCAGGATATCCGCACCGTCTCGGTCGGTTCGCTCCGGCACAACATCGCCTTCGTCAGCCAGGACGTGTTCCTGTTCTCGGGCACGGTGCGCGACAATATCCGCATCGGCCGCCTCGATGCGA
Organism: Kaistia defluvii; assembly: GCF_026343955.1. Taxonomy (GTDB): domain Bacteria; phylum Pseudomonadota; class Alphaproteobacteria; order Rhizobiales; family Kaistiaceae; genus Kaistia; species Kaistia defluvii. The sequence goes on along the minus strand of NZ_JAPKNI010000003.1, from coordinate 340,364 downwards.
CCGACGAAGAGGTCGAGGCCGCTGCTGTGGACGCGTTTGCCGATGGCTTCATCCGCAACCTGCCGAATGGCTATGACAGCCATGTCGGCGAGAACGGCGTGCAGCTTTCGGGTGGTCAGCGCCAGCGTCTGGCGATTGCCCGTGCCATCCTGAAGAACGCGCCGATCCTGCTGCTGGACGAGGCGACCTCGGCGCTGGATTCCGAATCCGAGCGCATGATCCAGATCGCCCTGGACAAGCTCGTCGAAGGTCGCACGACGATTGTCATCGCGCACCGTCTGGCGACGATCCTGAGCGCGGACAAGATCGCCGTGATCGAGCGCGGCCGCGTCGTGGAAGTGGGCACCCATCCGGAACTCGTCCGCATGGGCGGCGTCTACGAGAAGCTGTATCGCTACCAGTTCGACGAGGGCAAGGCCGAGTTGGCGACCGCCTGATCGGGCTGCCTTCTCCTCTCCTGACGGAGAGGTCAGAGCGAAGTTCTGGGTGAGGGTCCAGGGAACAATCCGGTCAGGTCATAGACACTCGACCGGAGGCCTTGTGGCCTGGGCCTCGGATCTGGTCCGGGGCAGGCTCTTGTTCAGCGCGACGATCTCATCCGGCACGATCCTCGACAGGCTGAGGAGGCCCTGAGGGCCGACTCGAAGCACGCTGAGCGACTGTGGCGTAAAGGCTTGCCCCTCGGACCGTACGTCCTTCGAGACGGCTTGCTCCGCAAGCCTCTTTCAGGATGTTGTCATCGAGAGGGGCAAGACACGGGTTCGCGGCGGTGCGGAGCTCAGGGAGCGGCAAAGCTCTGGTCCGCGAGACAGCCCGCTCCAGACGAATCCGACCCTCCCCGACGGGAGGGCCGGTTATTCATGCCTCAGAGCAGGCCGCGGCCGGCAAGGTTGCGCATCAGCGCCGCCGTGCCGAAGGTCCAGGGCTCGGCATCGGGGCAGAGGACGACGCGGTTCGACAGGCTGCCGAGCTTCGGCGCGCTGATCGTAACGATGTCGCCGACCTTGTGCGTGAAGCCCTGGCCGGGGCCGTCGCGGTCCTGCACCGGTGCGAACATCGTGCCGAGATAGAGCACGAAGCCATCCGGATACTGGTGGTTCCGGCCGATGGTCTGCTTGACCAGGTCTTCCGGGTCGCGGCTGATCTTCGACATGGCGCTGCCGCCATCCATGCGGAAGCCGTCGCTCTCGCCGTCCACCGTCAGGCGCACTTCCGTCGCCCGCACGTCGTCGAGCGAGAAACCGCCATCGAACAGGCGGATCATCGGGCCGATCGAGGCGCTGGCGTTGTTGTCCTTGGCCTTCGACAGCAGCAGGGCCGAGCGGCCCTCGACATCGCGCAGGTTGACGTCGTTGCCGAGCGTCGCGCCGACGATCTTGCCGGTCGAGGAGACGACCAGAACGACTTCCGGCTCGGGATTGTTCCAGGTCGAAATCGGATGGATGCCGATCTCGGCCAGGTGGCCGACGGCCGACATGGGCTGCGCCTTGGAGAAGATCTCCGCGTCCGGACCGATGCCGACCTCGAGATACTGCGACCACATGCCCTTCTCGATCAGCAGCTTCTTCAGTGCTGCCGCCTGCTCGGAGCCGGGGCGCAGCGCCGCCAGGTCGTCGCCGATGGTCGAGAGGATCTCGGAGCGGATCGCGGTGGCGCGCTCGGGCAGGCCGCGGGCCTGTTCCTCGATCACGCGCTCGAGCATCGAGACGACGAAGGTGACGCCGGCGGCCTTGACGGCCTGCAGGTCGATTGGCGCGATCAGATAGGGCTTGGACGGGTCGCGATTGGCGACCGGCGTGTTGGCGAGGATCTCCTCGAAGCTGCCGACAAATTCGCCATCGGCGGTCGCGGCGACGTGGGCCGGATCCTGATTTTCGCAAAGGTCACGCATGGTGACGACCGACGCGGTAATGTCAATCAACTGGCCATCGCGCAGCGCCACGACCGAAGGTCCGTCGACGTCGGGGCGGAAGACGCGGCCGACCAGGGTTGCGGCCTCCGCATCCTCGGGCAGCGCGAAGGGGGCAGCAGTGTCGAGCGGCATAGACAATCTCCAGGACGTTCAGCGATGAAGCCGATCTTGAGGAATGAAAGAGCGGGCCACCGTTATACCGCGCGAGGAGGTTTAGACCATATGGCTGGTCGGTTTTAGGGCGCTGGCTGCCCCGGATTTGCGCATGCGGAGGCTCGGCTTCTGTGCAATTTTCCCGGCCGACCCCGCTTTGGAAGGACTTTTCGCCATGGAAATCGACATCCCGGAGGTGAAGGCCGAGCTGGAAGCCGCCTTCGCCCGCTATGAAACGGCGCTGGTGACGAATGATGTCGAGGCGCTGGACGGGCTGTTTCACGCCGCGCCCACGACGATCCGCTATGGCGGCGGCGAGAACCTGTACGGCTATGCCGAGATCCAGGCGTATCGGGCCGGCCGTTCGCCGGCGGGTCTCGCCCGCGCCCTCGAGCGCACGGTGGTGACGACCTATGGCCGCGATTTCGGCACGGCCTCGACGCTGTTCCGGCGCGACAATGCGCCCGGAAAGGTCGGCCGCCAGATGCAGACATGGATCCGAACCCCGGCCGGCTGGCGCGTGGTCGCCGCCCATGTCAGCGTCATCGCCGATCCGGATGCGGTGTCCTAGAGACAGCCGACATAATCGCGGGCGGCGCGGGCGCGGGCCTCGATGTTGCGGGCGCGGCTGTTCAGATAGCGGGTCGGCTTGGCCGGATTGCGGGTGATCGGGTTGGGCAGCGCCGCGGTCAGCAGCGCCGCCTGGCGCGGCGTCAGCTTGGCGGCGGGCTTCTTGAAATAGAACTGCGATGCGGCCTCGGCGCCGAACAGGCCCGGCCCCCATTCGGCGATGTTCAGGTAGATCTCCATCACCCGCCGCTTCGACAGGATGAAATCCGCGTAATAGGCGAGCGGAATCTCCAGCCCCTTGCGGATGTAGGAGCGCGACGACCACAGGAACAGGTTCTTCACCGTCTGCATCGCGATCGTGCTGGCGCCCCGCGAAGGCCCCCCCTCGCGGTCGAGCACCGCGTTGAGCGCGCCCCAGTCGACGCCCCAATGCGAGCAGAACTGGCCGTCCTCGGACATGATCACCGAGTTGACGAGGTTCGGCGAGATCTCGTCGAGCGGCACCCAGTCGCGCTTCATGCCCTGGCCGGTGAGGCCGGACCACAGCATCAGCGTCGAGACCGGCGGCACGACCGCATAGATCGGCGTCAGGATCAGGGGCAGGGCAACGAGGAGGGCAAACACTTTGGCGACACCTGTGACGAGGCGCTTGCGACCTGCAAACGGTCGGGCGAGAGCGGCCGGCAGTTGGAAGGTCATGCGGAATCCAGTGCGGCTCGATCGCGGACGGGCTCGATGGCGAACCGGCGCAGGAAGCCGGCGAGCAGCCGGAAATCGCCCTCGCGGCTTGATCCGTTGCGCCAGACGAGGCCGAGCGAGCGGCGCGCCGCCTTGCCGTCGAGTTCGGAAAGCTGGATGTCGGTTCCCGACAGGATCCCCGCCTCGACGGCAATCCGCGGCAGGAAGGTGATGCCGAGCCGGTTATCCACCATATGGACGAGGGTGGTCAGGCTGGAGGCCCGGATCTCCTCGTTCTGCTGGTCCGCGAGGCCGGGCGCCACGGCGCGGATGTGATCGCGCAGGCAATGGCCGTCCTCCAGCAGCAGCAGCGTCTCCTCCGCGAGCTCCTCGCGCTGCACGGTCTTGCGGCCGGCGAGCCGGTGGCCGGCATCGACGGCGAGCAGCAGGCTGTCCTCGGCAATGATCTCCGTCGCCAGCCCCTCGGTCTGGACCGGGAAGGCGATGAGACAGATGTCGAGCCGGCCGCCCCGCAAATCATCCAGCAGGGTCCGCGTCAGGTCCTCGCGCAAATGGAGGCGCAGATCGGGATAGGCGCGGCGCAGCTCGGGGAGGGCGCGCGGCAGGAAATAGGGCGCGATCGACGGGATGACGCCCAGGCGGATGCGGCCGGAAAGCGGCGCCTGGCTCGCGCGCGCCGCATCGACCATCTCGCGCGCGTCGACCAGCAGCGCCTTCATGCGTCGCACCGCCTCCTCGCCCGCCGCCGTCAGCGCCATCGTCCGGTTGGAGCGGTCGATCAGGGACACGCCGACCGTCTCCTCCAGCTGGCGGACGGCGTCGGAAAGCGTGGATTGCGTGACATGGCAGACGTTCGCCGCCCGGCTGAACGATCCGGTTTCGGCGAGGGCGACGAAATACTGCATCTGGCGGAGCGTCGGCAACAGCATGGAGCCTGCTATAGCCGCCGATGGCGGCAGCGGCAATCGGGATTTCCGATGCCAAACTCCGGTTATTACGATTTGACCGAACCGCTCCCGCGTGAGATCCATTCGCACATGCAGCAGCGACTCTCCGGGGTTAGCTGCACTGCGGAAGTTCACAACACGATCCCCATCGTGACAGGAGAGACAAATGCTCGGCATTGGCGACAAGCTGCCCGAATTTTCCGTGACCGGCGTGAAGCCCGGCTTCAACAGCCACGAAGAAAATGGCGAGAGCGCCTTCGAGACGCTGACCGAGAAAAGCTTCCCCGGCAAGTGGAAGGTGATCTTCTTCTACCCGAAGGACTTCACCTTCGTCTGCCCGACCGAGATCGCCGAATTCGCCCGCCTGTCGGGTGATTTCGAGGATCGCGACGCCGTCGTGCTCGGCGGATCCACCGACAACGAGTTCGTGAAGCTCGCCTGGCGCCGCGATCACAAGGATCTCGACAAGCTGCCGATCTGGAACTTCGCCGACACCAATGGTTCGCTGGTCGACGGCCTCGGCGTGCGTTCGCCGGACGGCGTCGCCTACCGCGTCACCTACATCGTCGATCCCGATGGCGTGATCCAGCATTCCTACGCGACCAACCTCAATGTCGGCCGCAATCCGAAGGACACGCTGCGCGTCCTCGACGCGCTGCAGACCGACGAGCTCTGCGCCTGCAACCGCGACGTCGGCGGCGCCACGCTGGCAGCCTGAGCCTGGTTTCCGGACGCCCCGGCTTCGCCTTAGCGCGGACCCCGGGGCGCCCGGCCTCGTTCCGTTTCCCAGGGCGCTTCGCCGGCCGCCGGCCTTCGAGGCGCTCTCTCCCTGAAGGTTTTTCATGTCGATCGATCAGCTGAAGTCCCGCATCCCCGACTTCGCCAAGGATGTCCGCCTCAATCTGTCGACGCTCGCTTCCGACGAGACGCTCACGCCGCAGCAGAAATACGGCCTGATGGTCGCCTGCGGCATTGCCAGCCGCAGCCCGGTCGTGAAGGCGGCGCTCGAGGCCGAAGCCACGCCGCATCTGGCGCCCGCCGTTCTCGCCGCAGCCAAGTCGGCCGCCTCGATCATGGCGATGAACAACGTCTATTACCGCTTCAGCCATCTGGTCTCGAACCCCGAATACCGCACCATGCCGGCCAAGCTGCGCATGAACGTCATCGGCAATCCCGGCGTCGACAAGGTCGATTTCGAGCTCTGGTCGCTCGCCGTCTCGGCGATCAATGGCTGTGGCATGTGCATGGACAGCCACGAGGCCGTGCTGAAGAAGGCGAATGTGCCCTCCGACATCATCCAGGCCGCGGTCCGCTTCGCCGCGATCATCCAGTCGGTCGCCGTCTCGCTCGAAGCCGCCGAGGCCGCCTGATCGCGGGATACTCCCGACGGCCTGCCCCTTGCGATGGTGGGCAGGCCCGTCGTCCCGGATCGCTGCTGAACGCCAAGCTTGACGCCGGCCTCCCGATCGCGGCAAGGCTTCCGGGACCCCGGCGTATCGATGAGGCAATCTTGGTTCGGCTTGACGATGATTTTGCAGCCCGCCTTTCCGGCGCGGCGACGGCGGTCGAGCGCGCGCTCGATCGCGTGCTCGGCTCCAATCCGCGCGAGGGCGAGATCGCCCGGCCGGTCCGGCTGGTCGAGGCGATGCGCCATGCCACGCTCGGCGGCGGAAAGCGGCTGCGCGCCTTCCTGGCCATCGAGACGGCAAGGATGTTCGACGCCGACACCGAGGGCGCGCTGCGCGTCGGCGCGGCGCTCGAATGCCTGCACGCCTACAGCCTGGTGCATGATGACCTTCCGGCCATGGACGACGACGACCTGAGGCGCGGCCGGCCGACGGTGCATCGCGCCTTCGACGAGGCGACCGCGATCCTGGCCGGCGATGCGTTGCAGACGCTGGCCTTCGACATCCTGGCCGATCCCGCTACCGATGTGGATCCGCTTGTCCGGGCCGACCTGGTGCTGGGGCTGGCTCGCGCGTCTGGACTCGGCGGCATGGCCGGCGGGCAGATGCTCGACCTTCAGGCCGAGACCGAGACGCCCGACGAGGTGGCGATCCGCCGGTTGCAGGCGATGAAGACCGGCGCGCTGATCCGCTTTTCCTGCGAGGCCGGCGCCCTTCTCGGTCGCGCATCGGCGGATGACCGGGCGCGCATCCGCCGTTTCGGCGAGATCATCGGCCTCGCCTTCCAGCTCGCCGACGACATCCTCGACGAGACGGCGACGACGGAGGCGCTGGGCAAGGCGACCGGCAAGGATTCGTCGCGCGGCAAGGGTACGCTGGTCGGCCTCTATGGTGTCACGCCGGTGCGCGCCATGCTGGACGATCTCGTCCTCGAGGCGGAAGGCGTGCTGGCGCCGCTCGGGAACCGCGCCGAGACGCTGGCCGCCGCCGCGCATTTCGTCGCCAACCGCGAGGTTTGAGGTTCGGAAAGGCGAGGGGTTCTAGGTCTTGGTGTTTCGGACCAGCCGCGCCAGCGGCTTGCCGTTCGCGTCGAGCAGGGTCAGCTTCGACCCTTCGATGCGATAGCCGCGGGTGCTGGAGAGCGCATCGAGGAACTTCCGTTCCTGGTCCATCTGGGCCGGGACGCAGGCCATCTGTGTCGCGCCGAGCGGCCCGACCTTGATCTTGCCGCTCTCGACCGTAACTGTCCCGAAATAGCGGTTGCAACCGCCCGAGCCGGAGATCTTGCCGCCGCCCTCGATGGTCAGCGTCGACTGCACGATATCGAGCACGCCGCGCCCGCCAATGTCCTCGGCCAGCCATTCGGTGCTCTGGAGCGGGGCTGACGGCCCCGGATTGACGGCGGCCTTGGTCCGGGTGGGCTTGCCCGCACCGGCCGGCGCATCGCCATCCGCGACCGGTTGCACCCGGATCGTCACCGGCCCCTTGGTATCGAGCGGCGAGATCGGGACGGCTTCCTTGTTGATGAACAGCAGATCGTCGCCGCGATCGATCCGCGCCTGCAGCTGGTAGCGGTGGCCGGGCTTGATCCGGTTCGGCGCGTAATGCAGGCGGAAATCGATCGGCACCTGGCGCCCGCGCGGCCGGATGCGCTGCTTGGCGATCACCTTGGCCGGGGCGTCGGCGTGGCTGACATCGACCAGGGTGACGGTGATGGCCGCCTTGGGGTCCAGCGCGATGCGCTCGCGATAGGTGACGGAGCCATCGAGCGGCCGCGCGAGCGCCAGGCTCGGCGCGGTCAGGATGGCGAGGACAAATAACAGGCGCATCGGCAGAAGCTTGATCACGATCGATCCTCGATGACGGGGGCGAACGCAACAGATCTAGTCTCTACGGAAGCCGCCGTAAACGGGGGCAATCGAGGGTGGCTACTGATAGTCCCCCTCCCCAAAACGGGCTCCGCCCGTTTTGACCCTCCCTCGAGGGGAGGGTTCAGCGAAGCTTGCCGAAACCGTGGAATCCCGCAAGACTGACGGAAGATCTTGGGAGGCTGGAGATGAGCCGGCGTATCGCAGATCCTCGTCAACTTGGCTTTGCCCGCACCATGCGCCGGAACATGACGGAAGCGGAGTTCCGGCTCTGGCTGCGATTGCGGGCTCGCGCCGTCGAGGGCCTGAAGTTCCGGCGCCAGGTCCCGATCGGTCCGTTCATCGTCGACTTCTTCTGTGCCGAACGTCGCCTGGTCGTCGAGATCGATGGCAGCCAGCATTTTGCCGAGGCGGCGATCGCTGCCGACGCAAGGCGGACCGCATGGCTCGAAGCGCGGGGCTTCCGTGTCCTGCGCCTCACCAATCCCGATGTGATGAACAACGTCGAAGCGGTCTACAGGGCCATCGCAGACGCAGCAGAACAAGCTCGCTCCGAACCCTCCCCTTGAGGGAGGGTCGAAAACGCTTCTGCGTTTTCGGGGAGGGGGCGTTCGCGCCTACTCCGCTGCTTCCGGCGCCTCTGCCTTCGCGCCAATCCCAAACCGCTTCTCGATATACTCATCCACGAGCTTGCGGAAATCTTCGGCAATGGCGGGGCCCCGCAGCGTGATCGCCTTCTTGCCGTCGATGAAGACGGGCGCGGCCGGGGTTTCGCCGGTGCCGGGGAGCGAGATGCCGATGTCGGCGTGCTTCGATTCACCGGGGCCGTTGACGATGCAGCCCATCACCGCGACCTTCAGCGCCTCGACGCCGGGATAGCGCTCGCGCCAGACCGGCATCGAGGTGCGGATGTCTTCCTGGATGCGGCTCGCCAGTTCCTGGAACACGGTCGAGGTCGTGCGGCCGCAGCCGGGGCAGGCGGCGACGATCGGCAGGAAGGCGCGGAACCCCATGGTCTGCAGCAGTTCCTGCGCCACCTGCACCTCGCGGGTGCGGTCGCCGTTCGGCTCCGGCGTCAGCGAGACACGGATCGTGTCGCCGATGCCTTCCTGCAGCAAAATGCCCATCGCGGCCGAGGAGGCGACGATGCCCTTGGTGCCCATGCCGGCCTCGGTGAGGCCCAGATGCAGGCAATGGTCGGAGCGGCGGGCGAGATCGCGATAGACGGCGATCAGGTCCTGCACGTTCGACACCTTGGCCGAGAGGATGATCTTTTCCCGCGGCAGGCCGATCTGCTCGGCAAGGTTGGCGGAAAGGATGGCCGATTGGCAGATCGCCTCGCGCATCACGGCGGCAGCCGAGATCGGCGTGGCGGAAGCGGCGTTCTCGTCCATCAGGCGGGTGAGCAGGTCCTGGTCGAGCGAACCCCAGTTGACGCCGATGCGCACCGGCTTGTCGTATTTTATCGCGAGTTCGATCAGCGTCGCGAACTGGCGATCGCGCTTCTCGCCGAAGCCGACATTGCCGGGATTGATGCGATATTTGTCCAGCGCCTCGGCGCAGGCCGGATGATCGGTCAGAAGCTTGTGGCCGATATAGTGGAAGTCGCCGATCAGTGGCACGTCGATGCGGCGGGCGAGCAGCTTCTCCTTGATGAAGGGCACGGCGGCCGCCGCCTCGTCGCGGTCGACGGTGATGCGCACCAGTTCCGATCCGGCGCGGGCCAGGGCCGCGATCTGCGCCACGGTGCCGTCGATGTCGGCCGTGTCGGTATTGGTCATCGACTGCACGACCACGGGGGCGTTGCCGCCGACCAGGACCTTGCCGACACGCACGGCAGTGGCGCGGCGGCGCGGCAGCGGGCCGGCGGTGAATTCGGGGGAGCAAGAGATTTCGTTCATGCGAGATCACGCGTTGTCGCTCCCGCTCCCGCCATGCGGGAGAGGGCTGGGGTGAGGGCGCGCCGAAGGCGCGAATTTGGAACTTCGTTTGAAGGCAAGGCCTTCACCCAACCCTCTCCCGCAAGCGGGCGAGAGCTTTTCGGGCTCAGGTGCAGGAGCGTATCGCCAGGCATCATGCCGCCTCGCGGCAGCGGGCGCAGAGGCCGCGGATTTCGATGATCGGGGCGCGCGGCGCAAAGCCGGCCGCCTGCGTCACGGCGGCGAGCGCCTCGGTCAGCGCGGCGGACGAGGCCTCGCCCGCGGCGCCGCAGCTTTCGCAGAGCAGGAAGACGGTGGCCGCGCCATGGCCGGGCTTGTCGTGGCCCTCCGGGCCGCGCGAGCAGGCGATATAGGCGTTGCGGCTTTCGATCCGGTGCGCGAAGCCGTGCTCGACCAGGAATTCGAGCGCGCGATAGACGGAGACCGGCGCCGGGCGGGGGCCCTCGGCGGCGAGCCGGTCGATCACGTCATAGGCGCTGGCGGGGACATGGCTTTCGGCGAGAGCGGCCAGAACCTTGCGGCGCTGCTCCGTGAAGCGCAGGCCCTCGGCGGCGGAAATCGCCTCGGCATGGGCGATGGCGTCGCGGGCGCAATGGTCGTGGTCGTGGTCGCTATGTTCGAGCACGATCTGGTCCGTTCCGGTCGCCGTGGCGTGCTTGGCTCCGCTCATGGTCATCCAATCCTCATGCGCGCGGGCAAGGATCCGCCGCGCCGCGTTCTATCACGGATCGCCCGCAAGGCCGAGCGGGGCGCGACACCGACGTCAACTTCCCTTGCTGCTGCGCCGCAATATATGGTCGTCTGGCTCGGTTCTCACCCCTTATCATTCATTCCGGAGCGAATTCATGTCGAAGGACGGTCATCTGAAGGACAAGGTTGCGCTGGTGACGGGATCGACCTCCGGCATCGGTCTCGGCATGGCGAGGGCCATGGCGGGCGCCGGCGCTCATGTCGTGCTGAACGGCTTCGGTGACCCGGTGGCGATAGAAAAGCTGCGTGCCGAGCTGGCGGCCGAGTTCGGCGTCGAGGTGCGCTATTCCGGCGCCGACATGACGCGCGAGGACGAGATCGCCACCATGATCGGCGATGTCGAGAAGGAGTTCGGCGCCATCGACGTGCTGGTCAACAATGCCGGCGTGCAGCATGTGGCCCCGATCGATGAATTCCCGGTCGACAAGTGGAACCTGATCATCGCGCTCAACCTGACCGCGGCCTTCCACGCCATCCGCCTGGCGCTGCCGGCGATGAAGCAGAAGGGCTGGGGCCGCATCATCTCGACGGCCTCGGCGCATGCGCTGGTCGCCTCGCCCTACAAGGTGGCCTATGTCGCGGCGAAGCATGGCATTGCCGGCGTCACCAAGACGGTCGCGCTCGAAGTGGCCGACAAGGGCATCACGGTCAACGCCATCTGCCCCGGCTATGTCTGGACCCCGCTGGTGGAAAAGCAGATTCCGGCCACCGCCGCGGCGCGCGGCATGACCGAGGAGCAGGTGAAGAAGGACGTCATCCTCGCCGCCCAGCCGACCAAGGAATTCGTTACCGTCGAGGAAGTGGCGGCGCTGGCGCTGTTCCTGACCACCGATGGCGCGCGCAGCATCACCGGATCGCTGCAGTCGATCGATGGCGGCTGGACGGCGGCATGAGCGCCGCGGCACCGGGACGGAAGATCATCAATCTCGGCCTGCAGGGCGGCGGGGCGCATGGGGCGTTTACCTGGGGCGTGCTCGACAGGCTGCTGGAAGACGGCCGCCTTGGCTTCGAGGCGATCTCGGGCACCAGCGCCGGCGCGCTGAACGCCGTGGCGCTCGCCGACGGCATGGCGCGCGACGGCGCGGCGGGCGCGCGCTCGCGGCTCCAGGAATTCTGGATGCGGGTCAGCGCCGCCGGCCGCCCCGGCGCCTCGGCGCGGGATTTCATCGGCGCCTGGATGGGCGCCTGGCGGGTGCCGGCGATGCAGCCCATCCACATGATCGAGGCGATGACGAACTTCTCCTCGCCCTACGGCTTCAACCCGATGAACATCAACCCGCTGCGCGAGATCGTCATCGAGATGGTCGATTTCGAGCGGGTCCGCGCCTGCGCCGCGCCAAGGCTGTTCATCTCGGCGACGGCGGTGAAGACCGGCAAGATCAAGGTGTTTTCCGATGGCGGCATCACGGTCGATGCGGTGATGGCCTCGGCCTGCCTGCCTTATCTCTTCCAGACCGTCGAAGTCGATGGCGAGCCTTACTGGGACGGCGGCTTCACGGGCAATCCGGCGCTGTTTCCGTTCTTCACCGAAACCCGGACGGCCGACATCCTGCTGGTGCAGATCAACCCGATCGAGCGACCCACCGTGCCGACCTCGACCAAGGAAATCCTGGAGCGGATGAGCGAGATTACCTTCAATGCCTCGCTGCTGCGCGAACTCCGCACCATCGACTTCGTCAACCGGATGCTGGCCGAGGGAAGGCTCGATCCCGGCCATTACCGCCACAACCGCATCCATCGCATCGATGCCGGCAAGGCGCTGGAAAAGTTCTCGGCCTCGACCAAGTTCGATACGTCGCGGGCCTTCTTCGAGGAGTTGCAGGCCGCCGGCCGGATGGCGGCGGAGGATTGGCTCCAGGCTCATTTTGCCGATATAGGCGTGCGCGACACCGTGGATTTGAGGGCTCAGTTCCAGTGACCGACGTGACGATCTCCAGCCTTGCCGCGCGCTCTGAATTCATCGGCACCGTCGCCGACCGGATGTGGCATGCCTGGTGGCGCGAGGCCGGCGAGCCGCTGGCGACGCTGCTCGGCCATCTGCGCCAGTTCAAGACCGACGCCGTGCCGCTCGGGGTCGTCGCGCATCGGGGCGACGAATTCGTCGGCTCCGCCATTCTGATCGACAGCGATGTCGAGGAGCGGCCGCAATATACGCCCTGGCTGGCGGCGCTGTGGGTGGAGCCGGAAGAGCGCCGGCAGGGCATGGGCGAGATGCTGTCGGGCCGCATCGTCGACGAGGCCCGCGCGCTCGGCTTCGACCGCATCTACCTCTGCGCCGTGCCGGAGAAGAGCGGCTATTACGCCGCGCGCGGCTGGACGGAGGTCGAGCGCGATGTCGGCGCGCACAAGCTGGTGATCTTCATCCGGCATCTCGACGTCGAGCCCGCCTGACCGGCGGGTCGGGCCTTTTGCGATCCGGCGCTGCATGGTGTTAGATCGCCCACAACCAAATCAAACAGCAGAAACGATCAGGGCGGAATAGATGGCCAAGCAGAAAATCGCGATCATCGGGCTCGGCAAGATCACGCAGGACCAGCACCTGCCGGTGATCGACAAGAGCGACGATTTCGAGGTCGCGGCGGTGGTCAGCCAGCGTGGGCTCAGCCATAACGGCGTGCCGAGCTTCAAGACGGCGGCCGATCTCTACGCGGCGATGCCGGAGATCGGCATCGTCTCGGTCAATACTCCGCCGGACGTCCGCCACACCATCGCCCGCGAGGCGCTCGAAGCCGGCAAGCATGTGCTGCTTGAGAAGCCGCCGGCGGCAACATTGGCCGAATTCGAGGATCTGAAGGCGTTTGCAGCGGCGAAAGGCAAGGTTCTGTTCGCCACCTGGCATTCGCAGTTCAACCCGGCCGTGGACGAGGCCAAGGCGCTGCTCGCCCAGCATGGCGTCGGTTCGGTCAAGATCGAATGGCGCGAGGACGTCAAGAAGTGGCATCCGGGCCAGGAATGGATCTGGGAGCCGGGCGGCTTCGGCGTGTTCGATCCCGGCATCAATGCGCTGTCAATCTTCGTCAAGATCCTGCCCTTCGCGCCCTTCGTGAAGGCGGCGACGCTGACCTATCCGGAAAACCGGCAGACGCCGATCGCGGCCAAGCTCACTTTCGGCAGCGCCGAGGCGTCACAGCCGGCCCTCACCGCAGACTTCGACTGGCGCGAGCAGGGCGACGAGAAGTGGCACATGACGATCGAGACCGCCGCTGGCCACAGGTTGCGCCTCTACAAGGGCGGCGCGGCGCTGGAGGTCGACGGCAAGCTCGCCGTCGAGGCGCCGAGCGAGGAATATGAGCGGATCTACGCCCATTTCGCCCGGCTTCTCGCGTCCGGCCAGAGCGATGTCGACGGGGCGCCGCTGCGTCTCGTCGCGGATGCCATGCTGGTCGGGCGGCGCGATCTGACGGAGGCCTTCGTCTGGTAGGCGAGGGCGTCCCGCGGCGCCGGCCGGAACGGAACGCTGTTGCATTGCGTTGCTTATCTTTGAGAAGCCACTGGCAATCATGAGGCGGGCAGGTACGGCGATGGCAAAATTGCGGGTCCTGACGTTTGGCGCGGGCGGCCTTCTGGCCGCCCTGTTCGTCGGCGCGATGCCGATCGAGGCCCGGGCTGTCACCCCCGACCAGCTGTTCCAGAAGGTCTTTCCCAAGGTCAACCAGACTTCTGAGCGCAAGCCCGCCAAGCGGAAGCCGCATCGCGCCCCACGGGCCGTCGAGCCTGCCAAGGCGGCGGCGGCGCCGCCGCCGGTCGCGGAAACCCCGGCGGCCAGCGCGGCTGTTAGCACGCCGTTACCCACCCCGCGCCCTCCCGTTAAGGCCGAGGCGGTCGAGGCGGTGGCGCCCCAGGCGCCGGCCGTAGCCGCCACGCCCTTGCCGCGGACGAAGCCGGCGGAGGACCGCAAGGCAGCCGGGCTGGTCGCCATTCCGGCCCCGGCCGAGGCGACGGTCGGCACGGTGAAGACGGTGCCCGTTCCCGCCGACCCCGCTCTTGCCGCCGGCGCCATCGCCGCCGCTTCCGCGCTCGCCGGCGCGGTGCCGGCCGATCCGCCGAGCGAGGGCGAACTCGCCTTTGCGCCGCCCGTGCTGCCGACGCTGCTGAAGCCGACGCCGACCGAGGGGCGAAATGTCGACGGCAGCCTGAAGAAGGGCGACCGGCTGCCACCGCCGGATAAGGAAGCTGCGCTCGCCCCGGCCGATCCCGCGCCCATTGGTAAAACCGAGGACGAAAAATCCGCGGTCGCCGAGGCGCCGCCGCCCGCGCTGCCCATGCCGCGTCGCAAGCCGGAGGTGGTGCTGGCCGCTCTGGTTCCCAAGATCACCCCCGCCGTGCCGGAGGCGCTCGCCGCCTGCAGGGCGTCCATGAGCGGGCTGAAGATCTCGGCCGCCGCCCTGCCGGCGATCCATGCCGGCAGCTGTGGCGGGCCGGATCCGTTCGACGTCACGGCGCTCGAAGGCGGCAAGGTGGATCTCCAGCCGGGCGCCAAGATCAACTGCGCGATGGCGACGACGCTGGCCCGCTGGGTCGAGGAGGACATCCAGCCCTCGGCGCAGGTGACGCTGGGCGGCCGGGTGACGGCATTGCGGGTGGCGGATTCCTATTCCTGCCGCGGCCGCAACCGCGTCGCCAACGCCATGCTCTCCGAACACGCCTTCCTCAATGCCGTCGATATCGCGGCGTTCGAGGTGAAAGGCCGCTGGGTGACGGTATCCAAGGCGAAGGATCGCACCGAGAAGGAAGACACATTCCTGAAGGCGGCGCGCGTGTCGGCCTGCGACAAGTTCAACACGGTGCTGGGGCCGGGCTCCGACGGCTACCATGAGGACCACTACCACATGGACCTGCGCCAGCGCGGCAAGGGCGGCGGCCGCAAGTACTGTCACTGAGGTTGGGGCGCGCTCCGCCCTTGTATCTGTCTTCAAACGAAAGATCCGAGTTCGCTGGACCCTCCTTCGAGGCTTCGCTGGCGCGAAGCACCTCAGGATGATGGTAGAGGGTGAGAAGCAAGGCGGAGAGCGTTTGGGCGGTAGCCGCGCTGTTTAGTTGGCTTTGTGATGCTGACGCCTTCACGAATCGCGTTGCGCTTGGGCCGGACCTCACCCAAACTTCCACGAAACCCAAAGTCATCGTCCTGAGGTGCCCGGCGAAGCCGGGCCTCGAAGGAGGGCTCCAGGAGGCTCGATGGGCGCGTCCGTCTATATGCTTCGCTGTGCGGATGGGTCCTATTACGTCGGCTCGACGGCGGCCGAGGACAAGCAAAGGCGCTTGCTGGAGCATCAGTCGGGCGCCTATCGCGGCTACACGTTTTCCCGCCGTCCGGTCGAACTGGTCTGGGCCGAGGATTTCGAGCGGATCACCGACGCGCACGCGGCCGAGCGCCAACTGAAAGGCTGGTCGCGAGCCAAGAAGGAAGCGCTGGTCCGTGGCGAGTGGGCGCTCGTGCAGATCCTGTCCAAGCGGCCGGGTGCCCGTTGACGTTCAACGGTTGGTTTGGAGGTGGCTGGACCCTCCTTCGAGGCCCGGCTTCGCCGGGCACCTCAGGATGAAGGTCGTGCGATCGGATAGCCTGCAGGATTGGAACCACCGAGCCTGCTCCGGCATGGTGTTCCACTCTCGAAACAAAATCAGTCATCATCCTGAGGAGCTTCGCGGAGCGAAGCCTCGAAGGAGGGTCCAGCGGAGCTCCACCATTTCTGACGGTTGTCCAGTCTGCTGGAGGCGTCTCGAAATCCGGGACGCGATCCCAGGGAACCGCGTCCCGAAAGATCCTATCCGAACACTACCAGAAGGTCCTTGGCGTCGATCTGGCTGCCGGCGTGGACCAGGACTTCGGCGATCGTGCCGTCGCGGTCCGCGTGGATGGCGGTTTCCATCTTCATCGCCTCGATCGACAGCAGCACGTCGCCGGCCTTGACCGTCTGGCCGGCCTTGACCGCGAGCGTCGAGACGACGCCCGGCATCGGCGCCGGCACATGGTTCGGGTTGCCGTCCTCGGCCTTGCGCTTGGCGACGACCGACCCGGCATTGGCGCGGTCGGGCACCTTGATGACGCGCGGCTGGCCGTTCAGCTCGAAGAAGACGCGGATCAGGCCTTCCTCGTCGGCGTCGCCGATGGCCTGCATCCGGATCACCATGGTCTTGCCCTTTTCGAGCTCGACCAGGATCTCCTCGCCCACCGGCAGGCCGTAGAAATAGACCGGGGTCGGCAGCACGCTGGTCGGCCCCCAGTTCTGCAGGCCCTTGGCGAAGTCGGTGAAGACCTTGGGATACATCAGGTAGGAGGCGAGGGCGAAATCGTCGATCTCGCCATTGCCGACCTTCTCCCTGGCCGTCTTGCGCTCGGCCTCGAGGTCGGCGTCGGCGATCAGCGAGCCGGGGCGCGCCGTCGACGGGGTCTCGCCCTTCAGCGCCTTCTTCTGGATCGCTTGCGGCCAACCGCCCGGCGGCTGACCCAGATCGCCGCGCATCATCTGCACGACCGAATCCGGGAAGGCGATGTCCTTGGCCGGGTTCTCGACGTCGGCGACGGACAGGTTCTGCGACACCATCATCAGCGCCATGTCGCCGACGACCTTGGAGGACGGCGTCACCTTGACGATGTCGCCGAACATCTGGTTGACGTCGGCATAGGCCTGCGCGACCTCGTGCCAGCGCGTGTCGAGGCCGAGCGAGCGGGCCTGTTCCTTCAGATTTGTGAACTGGCCGCCCGGCATCTCGTGCAGGTAGACTTCCGAGGCGCCGGCCTTCAGGTCGCTCTCGAAGGCGGCATACTGGCCGCGCACTGCCTCCCAGTAGAACGAGATCTTCCGGATTGCATCGGGGTCGAGTCCGGTGTCGCGATCCGAGCCCTTCAGCGCCTCGACGATCGAGCCGAGGCAGGGCTGCGAGGTCAGTCCGGACAGCGCGTCCATCGCCGCGTCGACGGCGTCGACGCCGGCTTCCACCGCGGCCAGCACGGTCGCGGCGGAGATGCCGGACGTGTCATGCGTGTGCAGGTGGATCGGCAGTTCGGTCTCGGAGCGCAGCGTCGCAATCAGCTTCTTGGCGGCGGCCGGCTTCAGCAGGCCGGCCATGTCCTTGAGGCCGATGACATGCGCGCCGGCCTTTTCCAGGTCCTTGGCCAGGCCGACATAGTATTTCAGGTCATACTTGGCGCGGTCGGGATCGAGGATGTCGCCGGTGTAGCAGATCGCCGCCTCGAGGACCTTGCCCTCCTCGCGCACCGCATCCATCGAGACGCGCATGTTCTCGACCCAGTTCAGGCAGTCGAACACGCGGAACAGGTCGACGCCGCCCTTGGCCGCCTGCTTGACGAAGAACTTGACGACATTGTCGGCATAGTTGGTGTAGCCGACGCCATTGGCGCCGCGCAGCAGCATCTGCAGCAGGATGTTCGGCGCGCGCTCGCGCACCATGGCGAGGCGTTCCCAGGGATCCTCGGTCAGGAAGCGCATCGAGACGTCGAAGGTGGCGCCGCCCCAGCATTCGAGGCTGAGAAGCCCCGGCAGGCCGCGTGCATAGGCGTCGGCGATCCCGACGATGTCATGCGTGCGCATGCGGGTGGCGAGCAGCGACTGGTGCGCGTCGCGCATGGTCGTGTCGGTGATCAGGACGCGGCTTTCGGCGCGCATCCATTTGGCGAGGGCTTCGGGACCGTGCGCGTCCAGATACTGCTTGGTGCCGGGGGCCGGGTCGGCCGCGAAATGCGGGATGACCTTGGCGAGCGCGTCGGCCTTCGGCTTGACGCGGCCGCGCGTCTCGGGATGGCCGTTGACGGTGACATCGGCGATGTAGTTGAGCAGCTTGGTGCCACGATCGCGCCGGCGCACCGCCGAGAACAGCTCCGGCGTCGTGTCGATGAAGCGCGTCGTGTAGGAATTGTCGCGGAACTGCGGGTGGTTGATGATGTTGGCGACGAAGGTCAGGTTGGTCGCGACGCCACGGATGCGGAATTCGCGCAGCGCGCGGTCCATGCGCGAGATCGCTTCCTGCGGCGTCGGCGCCCAGGCGGTGATCTTTTCCAGCAGCGGGTCGTAGAAGCGGGTGATCACCGCGCCGGAATAGGCCGTGCCGCCGTCGAGGCGGATGCCGAAGCCCGACGCCTCGCGATAGGCGGTGATGCGGCCGTAATCCGGGATGAAGTTCTGCTCGGGGTCTTCCGTCGTGATCCGGCACTGCAGGGCATGGCCGTTCAGGCGGATGGCGTCCTGCTCGGGTACGCCGGATTCGGGCGTGCCGATGGCCGCGCCTTCGGCGATGTGGATCTGCGCCTTGACGATGTCGATGCCGGTCACCTGCTCGGTGACGGTGTGTTCGACCTGGATGCGCGGGTTCACTTCGATGAAGTAGAACTTGCCAGTATCGGCATCCATCAGGAATTCGACGGTGCCGGCGCCGTAATAGTTCGATGCCTTGGCGATCTTGACGCCGTAGTCGGTGATTTCCTTGCGCTCGCTTTCGGCGAGGTAGGGCGCGGGGGCGCGCTCGACGACCTTCTGGTGGCGGCGCTGCACCGAGCAGTCGCGCTCATAGAGGTGGACGATGTTGCCGTGCTGGTCGCCGAGGATCTGCACCTCGACGTGGCGGGCGCGCTCGACCAGCTTCTCGAGATAGATCTCGTCCTTACCGAAGGCGGCCTTGGCCTCGCGCTTGGCGGTGATCGCATCCTTGAGCAGGGTCTCCTCGTCGCGGATGACGCGCATGCCGCGTCCGCCGCCACCCCAGGAGGCCTTGAGCATCAGCGGATAGCCGATGCGGGCTGCCTCCGCCTTGATGAATTCCGGGTCGTCCGGCAGCGGATCGGTCGCCGGCATGACGGGCACGCCGGCCGAGATCGCCAGATTGCGCGCGGCGACCTTGTTGCCGAGCATGCGCATGGTATCGGGCGACGGGCCGATGAAGATGATCCCAGCCTCGGCGCAGGCCTCGGCGAATTCGGGGCTCTCGGAGAGCAGGCCATAGCCCGGATGGATGGCATCGACCTTCGCCTCGCGGGCGATGCGGATGATGTCGGCGATGTTCAGATAGGCTTCGATGGGGCCGAGACCCTTGCCGACCTGATAGGCCTCGTCCGCCTTGAAGCGGTGCAGCGCGAGCTTGTCTTCCTCGGCGAAGATCGCGACGGTCGTGATGCCCAGCTCATTCGCCGCGCGAAAAACGCGGATGGCGATTTCGGACCGGTTGGCGACCAGGATTTTCTTGATGGTCACGTATTCCCCCAACATTGCCGTGCTCTGTCGCTGCGCGAGCGAGCCTCTCCCGGGAATGATTACAAGGTTTGTGCGCTTGCGAAAAGATCGGAATTCTACGCTGCAATGCGGCGGCAGCACATTAGTTTCATACGACGAATAACAAAACCCTCTGCCGGGACTTGCTCGCGGGCGGCCTGCAACCAGGACTTGGCGCGTTTCACCTTCGCCCGCTCGCGCCTGTGCGCAGTCGGGTCCGTCGTTTATTATGGAAGTCGAAGCATTCTGGCGTCCCCTCCCGCCAGGGAGAGGACGCCGCGAATCGTTCTCAGGCGCGCAGAGCGCTCAACCGCGCGAGCAGGGCCGGCGTTGCCATCACCATGGCGCGCTCCTGCGGCGTCAGGAAGGAGACCGCCTCCTCGATCGTGTCGGCCTCCTGGATCTTGGCGATCGCCTGGGCCTCGACCGGATCGATCTTGCCGCGCGGGCGCGCCGGGACGGCGTCGGTCAGGGCGAGATGGGTGGCGCGCAGGGTCTCGTCGCCGGCGATGGCGACGAGGTCAGGCGCCTTGTCCACCGCTGCCTCGTAGCTCGGGCGCGCGGCGGCGGCGGCGATCGCCACGGCGGGAGGATCGACCTCTTCGGGCGTGCGCAGCAGGCCGATCCTGCGGATGAAGCGGCCGACCTTGTTCGAGCCGGTCATGCCGGAAACCGGCACCACCAGCAGCAGGCCGAGGATGGCGGGCGACAGCCAGGCGACCAGCACCAGCGAATCGAGCCAGGCGGCGCAAAGCAGCGCCACGCCGAGCAGGAAATGCCAGCGATGCCGGATGATCAGCGACCGGATCGGCACGCCGCCATCGTCGCGGCGCTGCGGCTTCCAGCCGGAATCGCGGCCGAGCAGGATCGACAGGATCGCGCCTGTATGGACCAGCATCATCACCGGGGCGATCAGCGCCGAGATGATGATCTCGAACAGGAAGCTCGCAATGGTCCGGAAGCCGCCGACCTTGCGCCGGTCGGTGCGGTTGCGCAGGAACGACACCAGGCCGAGGAATTTCGGGCCGAACAGGATCACCAGCGTCAGCCCGAACAGGCGCAGCGCCCGCTCGGCGTCGATCACCGGCCAGGTCGGGAAGAGCTGGAAGTCCTCGGTGAAATATTCCGGCCGGATGAAATGCGCCTGCAGCGACAGCGCCAGGCCGGCGAGGATCAGGAGCAGCCAGAGCGGCGAGGCGAGATAGGAGCCGATGCCGGTCATCAGGTGGATGCGACTGACCCAGTGCAGGCCACGCGCGGGCAGCACCAGAACATGCTGCAGATTGCCCTGGCACCAGCGGCGGTCGCGCACGGCGAGGTCGATGATCGAAGGCGGGCTTTCCTCGTAGGAACCGGCGAGATCCTCGGCGATGCGCACGGTCCAGCCGGCGCGGCGCAGCAGCGCCGCCTCGACGAAATCGTGGCTGAGGATATGGCCGCCGAAGGGCGGCTTGCCGGGCAGGTCGGGCAGGCCCGCCGCATCCATGAAGGCGCGGGTGCGGATGATGGCGTTGTGGCCCCAGTAATTGCCCTCGGAACCGGTCCAGAAGGCGAGGCCGGCGCCGACGACGGGGCCGTAGACCCGGCCGGCGAACTGCTGCAGCCGGGCGACGATGGTGGTGCCGTTGACGAGGGCGGGGATGGTCTGGATCAGGCCGGCATCGGGATCCTCCTCCATCCGGCGCGCCAGCTCGACGATCGTCTCGGGGGCGATCAGGCTGTCGGCATCGAGCACCAGCATATGGTCGTAAGCGGCGCCCCAGCGGGTGCAGAAGTCAGCGACATTGCCCGACTTGCGGGCGACGTTCTTGCGGCGGCGTCGGTAATAGACCCGGCCCCGGTCGCCCAGCCGGTCGCGCAGCGTCAGCAGCGCCGCCTCTTCGGCCAGGGCCACGTCGGGATCCGTGGTGTCGGACAGGATGAACCAGTCGAAGGCCGGGCCCTGCTGCAACTCATCGAGGCCGACGGCCATCGCCTCCACCGCGGCGAAGACGCGCGACGGATCCTCGTTGTAGGTCGGCATCAGCATGGCGGTCTTGCCGCCGAGCGGGCCGGGCGGCGTGCGCTTCTGGCGGTAGCGCCGGGCCATGACAACGCCATAGCCGGCGATCGAGCTGACGAAGGCCAGCGCGATCCAGCCGAAATTCAGCGCGAACAGCACCAGCACGGCGATCTCGATCGGCGTGAGGCCGCCGACGATGAGCACCTGCTCCATCTCGTAGACGGCGACGGCGGCGAGCAGGAAGGCGCTGCCCAGGATGCCGATGCGGCGAACCCAGGACGAGCGCGAGCGGCGCGGATCAACGAATTTGCGACGGTCGCGCCGGCGGAAGCGCCAGAGCGACTGGGTCGGCATGTCGGACGGGGTTTCCTCCGGCATGCCGGGCGTAAGCTGCGGGGCGGTCGTCGCATGGGGGCCAGGATCAACCGGCGGGGGCCGATCCGCCGGTTGTTCCGCTTCCGGGGCAGAAAGAGTGATCAGGCCGTCCATCGATAGACCCAGGTCTCCGCAGGGCGCTCGTCGGGGAACTGCAACACGACCCGCAATTCGACCATGGTCGCGTCTTCTGGGTCGAGCTCGAAATTGACGCGCCAACCCTCGCCCAGTTTCGGGTTGGGCATGACCACCACATTGGTGATCTTACCCTTGGAAGTGCTGACCGTCGCCTTCGGTTCCTTGGAGGGATGACCTTCCTGCGCCTGGGGCGGGAAAAAGTCGATCACGAAGCGGCGATTGGGGCTGTCGCCATCGAGCGAGGCGCGGCCGATGCGGGTGCCCGCCACGACCATGCCGCCCGGCACGTAATTGGGGTCGCCGCCCCAGGACAGCCGATAGGCGAAAGCGTATTCGGTGCCCGCGGCGATCACGTCCTTCGGCTGCCAATAGGCGACGATGTTGTCGTGCACTTCCGAATTGGTCGGAATCTCGACAAGGGTCACGGCGCCCTGGCCCCAATCGCCGACCGGCTCGACCCAGAGGCTCGGCCGGGCTTCGTAGGAAGCCTCGAGATCCTCGTAATTGTCGAAGACGCGGTTGCGCTGCATCAGGCCGAAACCGCGCGGGCCGGCGTCGACAAAGGCGCTGATCTGCAGCGTCGTCGGATTGGAAATCGGACGCCACAGGCGCTCGCCGCGGCCATTGACCATCAGCAGGCCGTCGGAATCGTGCACTTCCGGGCGGAAGTCGTCGATGCCGATGCGGTCATTCGAGCCGAAGAAGAACATGCTGGTGCCGGCCGCGAGGCCGACCTTGGTGAGGTCGACGCGCGGGAACAGCGTCGCCTCGACATCCATCGTCGTCGGATAGCCGGGGCGGATGGTGAAGCGGTAGGCGCCGGACGTGCTCGGGCTGTCGAGCAGCGCGTGCAGCACGATGGTGTCGCCTTCCTTGACCGGGGTCTCGACCCAGAAGGCGCGGAAGATCGGGAATTCCTCGCCCTCGGGCTCGGCCGTCTTGATGGCGAGACCGCGCGCCGAAATGCCGTAGGTCTGCCCGCGGCCGACCGAGCGGAAATAGCTGGCGCCCTGGAAGACGACGATCTCGTCGAAATAGTCGGGGCTGTTGATCGGGCCGTGCACGCGGATGCCGGCAAAGCCCATGTCGGTATCGGGGATGCCCTTCGGCACCAGCGGCCCGAAATCGAACATGTTGGTCGAGTAGGGCAGGTGCTTGGCCTGGCCTTCCTTGACGATCGCGACCTCGATCGGCTCCTTGAAATAGAAGCCCGGATGGAACAACTGCAACTTGAACGGCAGACCGTCATCCGCCCAGACAGACGCCTCGGGCTTGAAGCGGATGTCGCGGTACTGGTCGTAGGTCAGGTTCTGCAGTACTTCCGGCAGCCGCGACGAGGGGGCTGCGAACGGAACGCGGGAGAGGCGGCGCGCAATTTCCGCCACGGTCGACCGGGTGAAGGGTCCGTCGGTCGCGAGCGAGGCGGCGACACTGTTGGCCTGCGCCATGGCCTCAACCGGGAACAGGTTGCCAATGGCTGCGGCGGCGACGAAGGCGCCGGCCGATGCCAAAAGGCGGCGCCGCGAAATCTGGTACGGAGTCTCAGTCATTTTCTGTCTGTTTTCTCGGGAAACCGGTCTTGTTGCCCGAACTTAGGGTCGAACTGTGGTGAAAGTTTCGCGGTCCATCTGCCGTCGCCGATTTGGTCAAGGCGGTTGATGGACCAGAAGGCCTTCGGCGCGACGGGACGATACGGACCATGCGGCGAGACGGTGCGTCATCCGGCCGTGCCGGCTCATCCGCGCCCCAAAACACACGTTCGACAAGCCCGCGATCTCCGCGCCACGATTCCGGTTAATTTCGAGAGAGCTTAACTGTGTTTTCGGGATTGCGGAATGTGGCAGCAGCCCTCTCCGCGATCTTATTTGTTGCAGTGCCCGCGTTCCTGCCCGCGCCGGGCGCGGACGGGCCCGCCAGGCCGTTTCCCCGTCCGGCCGACGGGCCCCTTGTGCGCGCCGTGCGGCGTCGGCATTCTCTGCGCGCGGACCGGCTGAAATACGCTATGACGCCACGAAACGTCCTGTTGAGGAAACATTCATGATCACGGTTTTCGGCTCCATCAATATCGATCTCGTCAGTCGGACCGCGCGCCTGCCGCGCCCGGGCGAGACGGTGCCCGGATCCGAATACCAGCTGATCCCGGGCGGCAAGGGCGCCAACCAGGCGCTCGCCGCGCGGCGCGCCGGCGCCAGGGTGAAGATGATCGGCGCAGTCGGCGATGACGAGATGGCCGCGACCGCGCTCGCCGAACTGGAGGCTGGCGGTGTCGATCTCTCCGGCGTCCAGCGCCGCGGCAAGACCACCGGCATGGCGGTGATCACCGTCGACGATCATGCCGAAAACACCATCGTTCTGTCGCCGGGCGCCAACGCCAGGCTCAAGGCGACCGATCTGCCGTCCGGTTCCATCGGCGCCGGCGACACGCTGCTGCTGCAGATGGAGACGCCCTTCGCGGAGACGCTGGCCGCCGCCCGGGCGGCAAAGGCTGCCGGCGCCCGCGTCATCCTCTCGATCGCGCCTTTCCTTCCGATCGAGCGCGAAGCGTTTGCCGACATCGACATGATCCTCGTCAACGAGACCGAGGCGGCCGATCTCGCACGTCACCTCGGCCTGCTGCCGGGCTCCACCGGCGCCGAGACCGTGGCAAGTCTCGCCGGCGAACTGAAGCGCACCGTGATCGCGACGCTCGGGCCGGACGGCGCGGTCGCCGCGACCGGCGAGGACACGATCAGCGTCCCCGCGCTTCAGGTGGTTCCGGTCGACACGACCGGCGCCGGCGACACGTTCTGCGGCGTGCTGGCAGCGCTGCTCGACGAGGGGGCGGACCTGGCGACCGCGATGCGCCATGCCGCCGTCGCCGGCTCGCTCGCCTGCGCCAAGCCCGGCGCGCAACCCAGCTTCCCGCTTCGCGAGGCGATCGAATTGTCGCTGGGCAACGACCCGGCTTTTCCGTGACAGGCGGTCGTCGCTATTGTATGACGATCGACAAGACTGATCACTGGTGAATGTCATCTTCACCTGAAAAATACGACTGGGGTTCCCGCCCTGCGCGCCAAGGCTGCGCGATCGCGGGGCGGAGCCTCAGCCCTTGCCTCTTGTTTTAGAGAACCTCGATGAGCGTCACCACCGCTGCCAATCCCCGCACCCTGCGCCTGAACGCGACCGACAATGTCCGCGTCGCCATCGACACGATCCTGCCGGGATCGATCGTCGAGGGTGTGACCGCCAGCCAGCGCGTGCCCAAGGGTCACAAGATCGCCGTCACCGGCATCGCCGAGGGTTCGCCGGTGCTGAAGTTCGGCCAGATCATCGGCTTCGCCAAGACGGCGATCGCGCCGGGCGAATGGGTGCATGAGCACAATTGCGGCATGTCCGAATTCGACCGCGACTACCAGTTCGCGGAGGGCGCGCATGATGACGGCCTGCTGCCGCTGGCCGAGCGCCGTCATTTCGACGGCTACTATCGCCCCAATGGCAAGGTCGGTACGCGCAACTATATCGGCATCCTGACCAGCGTGAACTGCTCGGCGACCGTGGCGCGCTACATCGCCGATGCCTTCAACCGCTCGGATATCCTCAAGGACTATCCCAATGTCGACGGCGTCGTCGCCTTCGTGCACGGCCAGGGCTGCGGCATGGGCGGCTCGGGCGAAGGCTACGAGACGCTGGAGCGGACGCAGTGGGGCTATGCCGCGCATCCGAACCTCGCCGGCGTTCTCGTCGTCGGCCTCGGCTGCGAAGTGTTCCAGATCCCGCGCCTGATGAAGCAGTACAATCTCGTCGAGCATGACGGCTTCCGCACGATGACGATCCAGGAATCCGGCGGCACCCGCAAGACGATCGAGGCCGGCATCGCGGTGATCAAGGACATGCTGCCGGCGGCCAACGCCTACAAGCGCCAGGCGACGCCGGTTTCCGAGATCATGGTCGGCCTGCAGTGCGGCGGGTCGGACGGTTATTCCGGCATCACCGCCAATCCGGCGCTGGGCTATGCCTCCGACATCCTCGTCAAGCATGGCGGCACCACCATCCTGTCGGAAACGCCGGAGATCTACGGCGCCGAGCACCTGCTCACCCGCCGCGCGGCCAACCGCGAAGTTGGCGAGAAGCTGGTTGGCCTGATCCAGTGGTGGGAAGACTATACCGAACGGAACCGGGGCGAGATGAACAACAATCCTTCGCCTGGCAACAAGCTCGGCGGCCTGACGACGATCCTGGAGAAGTCGCTCGGCGCGGCGGCGAAGGGGGGCACCTCGACGCTGCGCGGCGTCTACAAATATGCCGAGCCGGTCGATACCCATGGCTTCGTCTACATGGACAGCCCCGGCTACGACCCGGCCGCCGTCACCGGCCAGATCGCGTCCGGCGCCAACATGATCGTCTTCACCACCGGTCGTGGCTCGGCCGCCGGCTACAAGCCGACGCCGTCGATCAAGCTGGCGACCAATACCGACGTCTACACCCGCATGATCGAGGACATGGACATCAATTGCGGCGACGTCCTCGACGGCGTTTCTATCGAGGCCAAGGGTCAGGAGATCTTTGATGAGATCGTCGCGGTCGCTTCCGGCAAGCACTCGAAGTCGGAAGACCTCGGCTATGGCGACGCGGAATTCGTGCCGTGGCAGATCGGCGCCGTGATGTAAGGCCGGCTTTCCCCGGTGTCTTGAAAAGGCCCCCGTTCGATGGACGGGGGCTTTTTGTTGTCTGGAAGCACCTCCCCACACATCCGTCATCCCCGCGAAGGCGGGGATCCATTCAACCGGGTTCTCGGGAGGTTTTGCGGGCCAAGCCTCGGCTGTATGGCGCCCCGCCTTCGCGGGCATGACGGCGAGGGTGGGGAAGCAGCGGAGCCCTATCCGCCCGCCAGCACATCGAAGATCAGCTTGATGTTGAGGACGATGATCGTCGCCGCGATGATGCCGGCGACGGCGGTGAGCCAGCGCGGGGCCGTGAACTCGCCCATCTTGCGCCGCTCGGCGGTGAACTTCACCAGCGGGATCACCGCGAAGGGCAGCTGCAGGCTGAGGATGACCTGCGACAGGATCAACAACTGGCCCGCGCCCTTGTCGCCATAATAGATCGTGACGGCCGCCGCCGGCACGATGGCGATGCCGCGGGTGATCAGCCGGCGCAGCCAGGGCGCCAGGCGGATGTTGAGGAAGCCTTCCATGACGATCTGGCCGGCCATGGTCGCGGTCACGGTCGAGTTCAGGCCGCAGCAGAGCAGCGCGATGGCGAACAGGGTGGGCGCCAGCGCCGAGCCGAGCAGGGGATGCAGCAGCGCATGGGCCTTGTCGAGCTCCACCACCTCGGTCGAGCCCTTGGCGTGGAAGGCGGACGCCGCCAGGATCAGGATCGAGGCGTTGATGGCGAGCGCGAACAGCAGCGCCAGCGTCGAATCCAGCGTCGCGAAGCGGATCGCCTCGCGCTTGCCCTGGCTGTCGGTGTGGTAGGCGCGGGTCTGCACGATGCCGGAATGCAGGTAGAGATTATGCGGCATCACCGTCGCGCCGATGATGCCGAGGGCCAGATAAAGCATGTTCGGATTGGTGACGATCTGGGTGGTCGGCGCGAAGCCGCGCACCAGGTCGCCCCAGACCGGGTCGGCCATGACGATCTGCACCAGGAACGAGACCGCGATCACGCCAAGCAGCGTGATGACCAGCGCCTCGACCCATCGGAAGCCCTTGGTCTGGAGGTAGAGGACCAGGAAGACGTCCAGCGCCGTAATCAGCACGCCGATCTCGAGCGGAATCCCGAACAGCAGGTTGAGGCCGATCGCCGTGCCGATCACCTCGGCAAGGTCCGTGGCGCAGATCGCGATCTCGGCAAACAGCCACAGCATGGCGGCCACGGGCGCCGGATAGGCGTCGCGGCAGGCCTGCGCCAGATCGCGCCCGGTGGCGATGGCGAGCCGGGCAGCCAGCGCCTGCAGGATCATCGCCATCAGGCTGGACAGCAGCACGACGAATAGCAGCGTGTAGCCGAAGCGCGAGCCGCCGGCGATCGAGGTCGCCCAGTTGCCGGGATCCATGTAGCCGACGGCCACCAGATAGCCCGGGCCCAGGAACGCCGCCGCCTTGCGCCAATTCGGCGCGCCGGGATCCACCGCGATCGAGCTGTGGACTTCGGAGAGCGAGGGCGCGCCCCGCTCGCGACGCCAGCCGGCCCCGGACGCCTTCTCTTCCTCGATGGTCCGCATGATGGCTTTCAAGAATGCAATTGAGAACTATTCGCAATAAATGGAGGCGGCGCGGGCAAAGTCAACCGGAACCTTGCGGAAGCGGGGCGCGAACCCTCCATGCCGCAGGGGCGCGACATTCGCGCCACAGATTCCGGCGGGTGTGCGAATTGCACGGTGCGACTGGCGGTGGCGATGGACAGGCCCTAGTTTGAGAGCCTGATGATCGCCGTTCCATTTGACCAAGAGGTACCCTCGATGCAGACCCGCAAGCTCGGCAACACGGATCTCGACGTCTCCGTGATTGGTCTCGGCACCAATAATTTCGGCGGACGCATCGACCTCGAGGGATCACGACGGGTGATCGACGCGGCGATCGACCATGGCATCAATTTCTTCGACACGGCCGACATCTACGCCGACACGAATTCGGAGATCATTCTGGGCGAGGTGCTGGGCGCGCGGCGCGACAAGATCGTGCTGGCGACCAAGTTCGGCAAGCCGATCAAGGGCTCGCCCGAGGGCAAGCGGGCCTCGCGCCCCTATATCCTGAAGGCGGTCGAGGACAGCCTGACGCGGCTGAAGACCGATCGCATCGACCTCTACCAGCAGCACGAGCCCGATCCCGAAACGCCGATCGAGGAGACGCTGGCCACGCTGGAGGAACTGGTGACGGCCGGCAAGATCCGCCATTACGGCGCCTCGAACTTCTCGCCGAAGCAGTTGCGCGAGGCGCAGGACGCGGCCCGCAAGGCTGGCTATCGCGGCTTCGTTTCCAGCCAGGATGAATACAGCCTGGTCGAGCGCACGATCGAGAGCGCGATGCTGCCGGTGGTGCGCGACGAGCAGTTGGCGCTGATTCCGTTCTTCCCGCTCGCCAGCGGGCTGCTGACCGGCAAGTACCGAAATGGCGAACAACCGCCCGGCAGCCGGTTCAGCGCCTGGAAGGCGCTCGGCGAGCGCTATCTGACGCAGCGCAATCTGGTGCTGGTGGAAAAGTTCGACGCTTTCGCCGTCGCGTCCGGCCACACCGTTCTGGAGCTCGCCTTCGCCTGGCTGCTGGCGCAGGAATCGGTGCCCTCGGTAATCGCGGGCGCGACGACGCCGGAGCAGATCGCCGCCAACGCGAAGGCCTCGGAGTGGAACCTGTCCGCCGCCGACCTCGCCGCCTTCCACGCGCTGGTGGGCTGACCGCCCGCGTCCGGCACGGATCGCCTCACACGGGATCGGCGGGTTGGATCCCCGCCGTCGGCAGGCTGAGCCGGCTCAGAGCTGAATTTCCGGCGCGGTCGGGCAGGTCGAGGGCTTGCGCCGGTCCCAGCCGCGCGAGGTCCAGTCCTTGGCCGGGCCGGCGTCGGGGCCGCCGGTCTCGTCCGGCACGAAGAAGGTGAAGCAGTTGGCGCCGTCGCGCTCGACGAAGAAGCAGGCGCCTTCCTGGCTGTCGTAGAAGGTGCAGAACTTGCCGTCGCGCACGGACCACTGACCGG
Organism: Kaistia defluvii; assembly: GCF_026343955.1. GTDB lineage: Bacteria > Pseudomonadota > Alphaproteobacteria > Rhizobiales > Kaistiaceae > Kaistia > Kaistia defluvii. The sequence goes on along the minus strand of NZ_JAPKNI010000003.1, from coordinate 310,712 downwards.
AATCGGAGCCGTCGATGTCGTGATAGCGCACCGAGCCGTCTTCGCTGTAGGTCTCGCTGAAGAACGCGCCATTGTTGTAGATGCCGTCCAGCGTCACGCCGGAAAACAGCGCCGCGATCTCGGCTTCCGGCACGCGCGCGCCGGCGTGCGCGGCCTGCGCTGCCAGCCCAACGCCCAGGGCGACGAGGATGGCCGAGAGACGTCCGAATACCCGCTGCATGTGGCTCAAGTCGTTCGTCTCCGTTGACTTTGCGCCGGTTTGGCGGCAAAACGTGCGCCAACATCATTCGGGCAGACCGATGACCGCGCACGCCGTTGCATCTTCGATCCTAGTCGACCTGGTGGCTTCCGTCACCCGGGCAAGCACGGCCGTCACGCGCATCTCCACCACCGACAAAACGTCGAAAACCACGACGACCGCCTGACTGTCCCTCCTGCGCCCCCAATCTCCCTCGGGGCCCTGAGGGAGACGGGGCCGATCGGACGCGGTTTTTCGCGGACGGACGGGTGGGGGAGAGAGACGGACAAGGAGCAGGACAGAACATGGGTTACAAGGTCGCGATCGTCGGCGCCACGGGCAATGTGGGCCGCGAAATTCTTTCGATCCTCGACGAGCGCGGCTTCCCGGCCGATGAGGTCGTGGCGCTCGCCTCCCGCCGCAGCCAGGGCACCGAAGTCTCCTTCGGCGACCGCGTGCTGAAGGTGAAGCCGCTTGACCAGTATGACTTCTCCGACACCGACATCTGCCTGATGTCGGCCGGCGGCGCCATCTCCAAGGAATGGGCGCCCAAGATCGGCGCGCAGGGCTGCGTCGTCATCGATAATTCGTCGGCCTGGCGCTATGACGCGCAGGTGCCGCTGATCGTGCCGGAAGTGAACGCCGATGCGATCGTCGGCTTCTCCAAGCTCAACATCATCGCTAACCCGAACTGCTCGACCGCGCAGCTCGTCGTCGCGCTGAAGCCGCTGCACGACATCGCCACGATCAAGCGCGTCGTCGTCTCGACCTACCAGTCGGTGTCGGGCGCCGGCAAGGAAGGCATGGACGAGCTGTTCACGCAGACCCGCGCCGTCTTCGTCAACGATCCCGTCGAATCGACCAAGTTCACCAAGCGCATCGCCTTCAACCTCATCCCTCACATCGACGTCTTCATGGAAGACGGCTACACGAAGGAAGAGTGGAAGGTGATGGCCGAGACGAAGAAGATTCTCGATCCGAAGATCAAGCTGACCTGCACCGCCGTGCGCGTGCCGGTGTTCGTCTCGCACTCCGAATCCGTCAACATCGAGTTCGAGAAGCCGATCACCGCCGACGAGGCGCGCGACATCCTGCGCGAGGCGCCCGGCTGCCTGGTCATCGATAATCCGGAAGAAGAGCAGTACATCACCCCGTACGAGGCGACCGGCGAGGACGCGACCTACATCTCGCGCATCCGCGAGGACGCCACCGTCGAGAACGGCCTCAACATGTGGGTGGTCTCCGACAATCTGCGCAAGGGCGCCGCGCTCAACGCCGTGCAGATCGCCGAAGTGCTGGTCAACCGCAAGCTGATCCAGCCGAAGAAGCAGGCTGCCTGAGACTTTTAGGCTCCAAATGACAAAAGGCGCGGCCGCGAGGCTGCGCCTTTTTTCGTTTGAGACTGCCGATGGACTCGCTCGGTCATCATCCTGAGGTGCTTCGCGTCCGCGAAGCCTCGAAGGAGGATCCAGCCGGTGCCCAGGCTTGTCGTCCTATCCGGGGGATGCCATGTCGCGACGTCGACCGGGTGTTTCCTGGACCCTCCTTCGAGGCCCGGCTTTGCCCGGCACCTCAGGATGAGGGTCGAGGTTGGAACAACCCGCGAGAAAAGAGCGTCCCGCTACCCTAAACCACGATCTCGTCGGGAACCGTGAAGCGGCCGGTTTCCTTGTCGAGCAGATAGAGCTCGCCGGTCGAGATATCGAACCAGGCGCCATGCAGCTCCAGTTCGTCGATCTCTTCCAGGCTCTTGATCCACGGGAAGGTGCGCAGGTTCTCGATCGTCTGGCGGATCGAGGCGAACTCCATCGCCCGCTGGCGGTCGCTCGTCTCGACCGGATCGTCGCAGATCAGCGCCTCGGCCGGCTTCAGCAGCGAGGTCCACTTGCTGATGTAGTCGTTGGATCCCTGCAGTTCCGGCGCGTCGCGTTCGGCCAGGTAGGCGGTGATGCCGCCGCAGCGGCCATGGCCCATGACGACGAGGTTGCGGACCTTGAGGCCCATCACGCCGAACTCGATCGCCGCCGACGTGCCGTGATGCTCGCCATCCGGGGTGAAGGGCGGCACCAAAGCGGCGACGTTGCGGACGACGAAGAGCTCGCCGGGCGCGGCGTCGAAGATGGTTTCCGGGGCGGCGCGGCTGTCGCTGCAGCCGAGGATCATGGTGCGCGGGCGCTGGCCGGTTTCCGCCAGAACCTTGTAGCGCGAGCTCTCCTGCGGCAGGCGCTGATCGCGAAAGGTCGCATAGCCGCGCAGCAGCCGAGACGGGAATTCATGGGCCTTGGCCATCGGGTGGTGCTCCAAAGGGGGCCTGAGACGGCATCATGCAGTGCAGCATGATCGTGGCGTTCCAATAAACGGCTTTGACGCATGGGTCGAGAGGGTTTGCACGCCGCGAACGCGTCTGTCTACGCCCAGATCGCGATCCGCAGCCCTCTGGAATCGCGCGCCGGTTCGGCCGGAAAACTCTCGCCCTCGCCGCGAAAGATGCGCCGCGCGATCAGGGCATTCGCCGCCGCGTCGAGCAGGTCGTCGGCCGCCGCGCCGCGTGGCGGGTTGGCGAGATGCCGGGCCTCGTAGCCATGGCGGACGAGCAGGTCGCGGCGCTGGTCGAGGCCCGCCGGATTCGGGCGGCTCTTGACCTTCTTCGGCAGCGACATCGCCGCTTCGCCATTCAGCCGCCAGAAGGCGAGTTCCGGATGCACCTCGTAGACCCGCGCCTCCAATGCCGGCGTCATCAGCGCGTCGATCTCGCGCATCTTGGGGAAGATGTGGAAGCACTGCTTCGAGACCATGCGGGGCGGATCGGACGCTGCGGCGGCGACCGCGCAGGCCTCGCGATAATCCTCGGTCATCACGGCGCTGCGGCAGGGGACCGAGAAGACGGAACTCTGCCGCTCGCCGAGCCGCTGGCGCACCAGCCGCTCGGGGCCGCGTCCTTCCGGCCCGATGAAATCCGACAGGCCGATCGGCATGTCGACCGCAAGGATGGCGTTCTCGGCCGCCTCGATCAGCTCGGCGAAGCGCGAAACGATCCGGATCTCGGGCTCGATCGGACCTTCGGGAGAAATCGAAACGGCGATCCAGCCGGCGGGGCAGCCGTCGATGCCGACGACCCGCATCCCGCTCACGGGATGATCCGCACCGGCGTGCGCGGCGAAAGCAGGCGATCCTGGATGGCGGCGAGCGGGAGTTCGTTGCTGCCGAGGCTGGCTGCCGCGTCGATCGCGTCGGCGACGGCGGCGGTAGCGAGACGCAGCGCCTCCGCGTCGGCCGCGCCCTCGACCAGACGGGCCAGGAACAGCGCGGCAAACAGGTCGCCGGTGCCGTTCGGCACGCGGCCGCCGATCGCGGCGTGGCTGGCGCGGATGGTGTCGTGACCCGCGCCGTTGCGCGACAGCAGCAGCGTGGTGATCTCGCCTTCCGTGCCGGCGGCCGAGGTGACGGCGATGCGCGGCGTCGACAGCCGCGTGGCGGCGGCGTGCAGCGCCTCGGCTGGAAGCGCGAGATTGCCGGTCAGGAAGCCCAGCTCGGTCGGGTTCGGGGTCAGGATGTCGGCGCGCGGCACGAGATGGTCGCGAATGGCGCTCGCCGTCGCCTCCGGCACATAGAGGATACCGGCGTCGCCCATCACGGGATCGCAGAGATAGAGCGCATCGGGCCGCGCCGCCTTCACCGCGTCGACCAGCCGGGCCACGGCGGCCGGCTGGCTGGCCGCACCCATATAGCCGGTCAGGATCGCGCCGATCTCGCCAAGCCAGGGGGCGCGGATCAGGTCTTCCATCAGCGCCTCGAAGGCGGCTTCATCGGGCACGATGCGGCTGGATTTGCCGTGGCCCGGATGCCAGGGCAGCGTCACCGTCTGCACGGACCAGACCGGATGGCCGAAGCGTTCCAGCGCGAAGGCGGCGCCGCGTCCGCCGACGGCGCCGCGCACGACGGTCGAGGAGATCACGAGGATGGCGGGCTTGGTGACGGGTGCGGTCGGGACGGTCATGCGCATGCTTCCTGCGGCGCCGGCGGCCTGGCCGGCGGTGCGAAACTAGCCGATTCGGTTCCGCTTATCTGCTCTCCTGCCTATGCTGCGGTCGACGCAACCCAGGAAGCCCCCATGAAGCCGATCCGTCCGCGCCGCTCCGCCCTCTATGTGCCGGGCTCCAATCTCCGCGCCATGGCCAAGGCGCCGACGCTCGGCGCCGATGTCGTGATCTTCGATCTTGAGGATGCCGTGGCGCCCTCGGAGAAGGACGCGGCGCGCTCTCGCGTGATCGAAGCGGTCGGCGCGCTGCGGCAGGCGGGCACCCGGGCCGAGATCGTCGTGCGCGCCAACGGGCTCGACACGCCCTGGATCGAGGCCGACCTCGCCTCGGTCATCGCGGCGCTGCCAGACGCGCTGCTGCTGCCGAAGATTTCGCGGGCCGGCGACCTTGCTCGCGTGCGGGCGATGATCCCTTCGGATGTCGCGCTGCCGCTCTGGGCGATGATCGAGACGCCGCGCGCGGTTCTCGATCCGCTCGAGATCGCCGAGGCGCAGGATGCTCGCCTGCCGCTCAGCGTGCTGGTGCTGGGCCTGAACGACCTCGCCCGCGAGACGGGCACGCGGCAATTGCCCGGCCGGGCGCCGATGCTGCCCTGGATGATGAATGCGCTGGCGGCGGCGCGGGTGGCGGGGATCGAGATCCTCGACGGCGTCCACAACGACATCGCCGACACGGAAGGCTTTGCGGCCGAGTGCCTGCAGGCGCGGCAATGCGGCTTCGACGGCAAGACGGTGATCCACCCGGCCCAGATCGCTGGTGCCAACGCCGCCTTCGCGCCGGACGCCGAGGAACTGGATTGGGCGAACCGGATCGCCTTCGTGTTCGACGCGGCGGAGAACGCGGACAAGGGCGTGGTGCGCGTCGACGGCCGCATGGTCGAGCGCCTGCACGCCGACATGGCCAAGCGCCTGCTGGCGCGGGCCGAGGCGATCGCCGCGCGGGGGTAGGGGATGACGGCGAGGGGCGAGGGCGGTGCCTTGTCCGGATGGGTATCGGCATGGGAGCCTCTCCGGAGAGACCGTAAACCCTCACCCGCCGGCCTTCGGCCGTCGACCTCTCCCTCAGGGAGAGGGGAAGGGGCGCCAGCCCTCCCCACGCTCGCCGTCCAACGCGGGCTCGGTGCTTGCGCCCGCTCGCCGTCCAACACTGGCTCTATGCTTCCGCCGCGGCCGCCGTCCAAGACGGGCTCTATGCGTCGGCCACGGCCGCCGACCAGAACTGGCTCGCCGTTCCCCCACGCTCGCCGTCATCCTCGCGAAGGCGAGGATCCATGCAGCTGCGATCTTGGGCGTGCGAACCTCCCGATGCCTCGGCTGAATGGATCCCGGATCAAGTCCGGGATGACGGCGAGGGTGGGGTGAGGGCGGTGCCCTGTATGGATGGTATGGGCGCCTATCCGGGGAGGCTGTAAACCCTCACCCGCCGCACTGCGTGCGTCGACCTCTCCCTCAGGGAGAGGTGAAGAGAGACGCCGGCGTCTCCTCACGGCCGCCGACCAGAACTGGCTCGCCGCTCCCCCACGCTCGCCGTCATCCTCGCGAAAGCGAGGATCCATGCAGCCGCGTTCCCTGCCCAGCGAGCCTCCCGGTGCCGCTGGGTTCGTCGCCTCGCGAACCTCCTATGCCTCGGGTGAATCGATCCCGGCTCGGGGCCGGGATGACGGCGAGGTGAGCAGTGCCTTGTCTGGATGGGTGGGTCAGCAGCCGAGCGGGCGCCAAACAAAAAAGGCGCCGGAAGTGCTTCCGGCGCCTTTCGAAATGCGAGAAAAAAGCGATCAGGCCCAGGGGCGGACGGCTTCGGTGGTCTTTTCGAAGGCTTCGATGTTCGGCGCCTTGACCATGGTCAGGCCGATATCGTCGAGACCGCTCAGCAGCTTTTCCTTGCGGGCCGGGTCGATGTCGAAATGCACGGAGCCGCCGTCGGGGCCGCGGATTTCCTGCGCTTCGAGGTCGACCGTCAGGCGCGCGTTCTCGCCGCGATTGGCGTCGTCGAACAGCTTGTCGAGGTCTTCCTTGGAGACGCGGATCGGCAGGATGCCGTTGTTGAAGCAGTTGTTGTAGAAAATGTCGGCGAAGGACGTCGAGATCACGCAGCGGATGCCGTAGTCGAGCAGGGCCCAGGGTGCATGCTCGCGCGACGAGCCGCAGCCGAAATTGTCGCCGGCGACCAGGATCGTGGCGTGGCGGTAGGCCGGCTTGTTGAGGACGAACGTCTCGTTCTCGCTGCCATCGTCGTTGAAGCGCATTTCGGCGAACAGGCCCTTGCCGAGCCCGGTGCGCTTGATCGTCTTCAGATAGTCCTTCGGAATGATCATGTCGGTATCGATGTTGATCAGCGGCAGCGGGGCCGCGACGCCGGTCATCGTCGTGAATTTTTCCATGGTGATCATTCCCAATTAGCCGTTCAGACGGCGGTAAATGCGCTGAAAACCGGCCAAGGTCAAGACTTTCGGCGATTGGGCGACGTTTCAGGCCGCCTTAGCCGGCCGCTTCCTCGATCGCTTCCATGTCGGCGTCCGAGAGGCCGAAATGATGGCCGATCTCGTGGATCAGCACATGGCTGACGATCGCGCCCAGCGTCTCGTCATGCTCGGCCCAGTAGTCGAGGATCGGGCGGCGGTAGAGCCAGACGCGGTTCGGCAGCATGCCGGTATATTCCGTGGCCGAGGCATGGGCGAGGCCGACGCCCTGGAACAGGCCGAGCAGGTCGAATTCGGACTCGATGCCGAGTGCGTCGAGCGCCTCGTCATCGGGAAAATCGTCGACGCGGATCTCGATCTCGCCGGACAGGCTGCGGAATTCATCCGGCAGGCTTTCGAGCGCCGCCTGGCCGAGGGTCAGAAAATCATCGAGCGAGGGCGCCTTGAGGGCGTCGAGGTCGAGCTTTGCCATGGTGCGGGTCGGATCCGGCTGGTGGGGTGGGAAGGCTGCCGGCGACAGGCAGCTCGCGGCCGCCTGGATATGGGGCCGGGTTCCGGGTTTCGCCAGTCAGGCGGAGGGGCCGCGCTCGATACGCACGATGAAGCTCTCGAGCCGCGCCTTCTTGCCGAGCGTCTCGGCGAAGGTGGTGCGCATCGACGAGCCCTCCGGCACCATCCAGCGCAGCGACAGCCAGTCGCGCGAGCGGCCCTTGCGGGCCAGCGCCTCGACCAGGGCGCGGGCAATGCCGCGGCCGCGCGATTCGTGGATGACGAACAGGTCCTCCAACTGGCCGACGCGCATGCCGGACATGGCGTCGGGCAGGTCGCAGAACACGGCGAAGCCGACCAGCACGCCATCGAGGCGGGCGCCCAAAATCTCGGCCGTGCGGTCGCGCAGCAGGGTCTCGGCGTAATAGAGGTCGGGGTGGCGCGGCGCGCCGCGCTTCATGTCCTGGACATAGGCGGCCAGCAGCGGCGCGAACTCCAGCGCATCATCGATGGTGAGCGCGGCGGTTTCGAAGCGGGTCGAGAGAGGCAGCGTTTCCATGATTCCGTATCGCCATGTCCGCTTGCCACTGGCGGCGCCCGGACTGTTTCCCATTTCATAGCAATGTCGCATCGGTTTCCACGATGCAATCTTGAATGTGTCGGAACCCCTGCGGCCGGTTGAACCCGCGCCGCGCTGAAGAAACGGCCGGGCTTGCCCGTTGAAACTGCATCCACAGCACGGCTCGCCGGGATCGTGGTGGGGCGGCGACGTCGTGGTTTTCAGGAGTAAGGGTGATGGTGAAACATACACTGGTCTCCGCCGCGGCCGCGCTTGTCCTTTCCCTGGGCATGGTCGGCGCCACGACAGGGGATGCTCTGGCGCAGCATCGGGGTGGTCACGGCGGCGGCTATATGTGGCCCCGCGGCGGCTGGCACGGTGGTGGCGGCGGATGGCATGGCGGCGGTGGCGGCTGGCACGGCGGTGGCGGCGGCTGGCATGGGGGCGGGTGGAATGGTGGCTGGCACGGCGGCGGGTGGAATGGCGGCTGCTGGAACTGCGGCTGGAATGGCGGCTGGGGCTGGGGGTGGGGCCCGGCCTTCGGGCTTGGGCTCGGCCTCGGCTACGGCGCCGGCGTCTGGGACAATGGCGCGAGCCGTGTCTGCCGGCCGGTGGTCCGCAATGTGCGGGTGCACACCTCGCATGGCTGGCGCTGGCGCAACGTCGTGGTTGGCCGGCGCTGCTACTGGGTCGACAATGGCTGGTAAGGTTGTCTGACTGTCGTGCCCTTTAACAGATAGTGATCCTGAACCATGGCTGAACATGCATCTCAGCCGTGGTTCATGCATTGAAGCCCTTGATAGACGCAGCAGGCCGGCCGTCGGCCTGACCGTCACCAAGGGAGTTTTCGATGCTGAAGAAAACCATGATTGCCGTTGCGACGACCCTCGTCCTTGCCACCGGCACGCTCGCCGCTTCGACGGGTGGGGCGCTCGCCTGGCATCGCGGCGAACCGCACCACAGCCGTCAGGACCGTCGCGGCTGGGACAATGGTCCGCGCGGCGGCCACGGCTGGGGCAATAAGCGTCATCGCGTCTGCCGCCCGGTGGTGAAGCAGCGCAAGGTCTGGCGCCACGGCCGCATGGAGTGGCGAAAGGTCGTGGTCGGCGAGCGTTGCTACTACACGCGTGGCCATGGCGGCCCGCGCTGGTAACAGTGGTCTAGAATGAAGAAGGGGCCCGGACGGTGACGTCCGGGCCCCTTTTTTGTCGGCTGTGCCGGCGGCTTAGCGCCAGCTGCGGATGTCGACGAAGTGGCCGGCAATCGCGGCGGCGGCGGCCATGGCCGGCGACACCAGATGGGTGCGGCCCTTGAAGCCCTGGCGACCCTCGAAATTGCGGTTCGAGGTCGAGGCGCAGCGCTCATGCGGCTTCAACCGGTCGTCGTTCATGGCCAGGCACATCGAGCAGCCCGGCTCGCGCCATTCGAAGCCGGCGGCCTTGAACAGCACGTCCAGGCCCTCGGCCTCGGCCTGCTCCTTGACCAGGCCGGAACCGGGCACCACCATCGCGTTGACGCCCTCGCGCACTGTCTGGCCACGGATCATCGCGGCGGCAGCGCGCAGATCCTCGATCCGGCCATTGGTGCAGGAGCCGATGAAGATGCGCTCGACGGGGATGTCGACCATGCGGGTGCCGGGCTTCAGGCCCATATATTCGAGCGCGCGCCACTTGGACTTGCGCTTGTTCTCGTCGGCGATCTCGTCCGGGTTCGGCACGACGCCGGCGATCGAGACGACGTCCTCGGGCGAGGAGCCCCAGGTGACGATCGGCGGCAGGCTGGCGGCGTCGAGGCGCAACTCGGTGTCGAAATGCGCGCCGGGATCCGACTTGAGCGTTTCCCAGTAGCGCAGCGCCTGTTCCCAGGTCTCGCCGGTCGGCGCCTTGGGGCGACCCTTGATGTAGTCATAGGTCGTCTGGTCGGGCGCGATAAGGCCGGCGCGGGCGCCGCCTTCGATCGACATGTTGCAGACCGTCATGCGGCCTTCCATCGACAAGGCACGGATCGCTTCGCCGGCATATTCGATCACATGGCCGGTGCCGCCGGCGGTGCCGATCTCGCCGATGATGGCCAGCACGATGTCCTTGGCCGAAACGCCCTCCGGCGCGACGCCATCGACCGTGACCAGCATGTTCTTGGCCTTGGTCTGGATCAGCGTCTGGGTGGCGAGCACATGCTCGACCTCCGACGTGCCGATGCCATGCGCCAGCGCGCCGAAGGCGCCATGCGTCGAGGTGTGGCTGTCGCCGCAGACGATGGTCATGCCGGGCAGGGTGAAGCCCTGCTCTGGGCCGACGATGTGGACGACGCCCTGGCGGCGGTCGAGCTCGGAATAATATTCGACGCCGAACTCGGCCGCGTTCTCGGCCAGCGTCGCGACCTGCAGCGCCGATTCCGGGTTCTCGATGCCATGCGTGCGATCGGTCGTCGGCACGTTGTGGTCGACGACGGCCAGCGTCTTCTTAGGCTGGTGAACCTTGCGGCCGGCCATGCGCAGGCCTTCGAAGGCCTGCGGGCTCGTCACCTCATGCACGAGGTGACGGTCGATATAGAGGATGGTGTTGCCGTCGTCGTTCTTCTCGACGACGTGGTCGTCCCAGATCTTGTCGTAGAGAGTGCGGGGATTGCCGTTCGACGTGGTCATGACGTCTTCTTCCTGAAGGATAAATTGCTTGCGCGAGGGGCGATCGTTCGGGGCCACTGCCCCGTCAAAGTCGATCGGAACCGCGATCCTCGGTTGCCAGCAGACGGGCGAAAAACCGCCAGGGAAGCCGCGCATGATCCGTCAGCGCCGCGAATTCGGCGGTCGTCGGCTGATGGATGCGGGCGAAGGGGCTGTTCATAGCGGTTCTAAATAGCAGTCAATTGCCGGAACGACAATTCGGATCATGACCGGTCGGTCAGCGTTTCGTCGCCCCGAGCGACAGGGCGAGCGGCATGCGCGGAATGCCGGCCGGCAAGCGGAACATGCGGTCTCCGGCATCGACCATCATCGGAAAGAGCTTGAAAGGCAACACTTCGTGCTCGCGCAGGAAGTCGAGCTGCATTCCGGCTCGGAGCAGGGCGTCGATCACGTCCGACGTGCCGCGCATCCACTCATAGGTGAAGTCGGTGACCAGCGGCGTCTCGTCGCCGGTATAGGTCGTCGGCGAGTCGAAGCGCTGCGGCTTTTCGCGCGCGGACCGCCAGTCGTAATGGGGCCGGATCACGCCGTCGATTTCCTCGTGCGTCGCGATGGCGGGGCTGTTGTCGGCGAAGTAGAGCCGGCCGCCCGGCTTCAGCGTGCCGGCGATCGCCTTTGCCCAGGCGCGGATGTCGTCGAGCCAGGTGATCGTGCCCCAACTGGTGAAGACCATGTCGAAATCCGTGCCGAGCAGGTCCGGGGCGTCATAGACCTCGCCCTCGACGAAGTCCGCCGGAACGCCGGAGCGAGCCGAAAGCGCCCGCGCCTTGGCGATGGCCTGGGGCGAGAAGTCGAGCCCGGTGGCGATGGCGCCACGGCGGGCGAGGCAGAGCGTGTCGATGCCGATGTGGCACTGAAAATGCGCCAGCTTCAGCCCGTCAACCGCGCCGATCTCGGCGGATTCGATGGGATAGAGCACGTCCTCGCCGGCGAGGAAGCGGTCAATCGCATAGAAGCCGGTCCGGTCCTGCGCATGGATCTCGGCGCGCTCGTCCCAATTGGCGCGGTTGCTCTGCTTGAAGCGATCCATGGTCTTCTCCCAATAAAAAAGGCGGGTCGCTGGGACCCGCCTTCGCAATTCTGGAAGTCGAAGGACTCAAGCCTTCGCCTTCTCCTTGCGGGGCTCGGTCCGCTCGACGATACGAGCCGACTTACCGCGACGATCGCGCAGGTAGTAAAGCTTCGCGCGGCGAACCTTGCCGCGGCGGACGACTTCGATGCCGGCGATCAGCGGCGAATAGACCGGGAAGACGCGCTCGACGCCTTCGCCATAGGAAATCTTGCGGACGGTGAAGCTCTCCGAGAGGCCGCCGCCGGAACGGGCGATGCAGACGCCTTCATAGGCCTGCACGCGCGAACGGGTGCCTTCGACAACCTTCACGTTGACCTTGACGGTGTCGCCGGGCTGGAACTCGGGAACCGCACGCATGGCGGCGACGATTTCGAGCTGCTCTTTCTCGAGCTGTTCGATGATATTGACCATAGTCTCAACTCCTGCCGATGCGGCCCTTTTCGGACCGCTAGCGTTTCGGTGCGCTGTTTTCAGTTATTGTTCCTTAGCCGTTGAAGGCTTCGGATGGCGCGCGTGTACAGGAAGCGGGCCGGAAAGTCCAGCGCTGCCGTGCCCGTGCCGGCATGATGCCGACCCGGACCGGATGTCTCGTCCTCACCTCATGCGGCAGCGAGGTCGGGGATCGGGCCTAGGATGGCAAGCCCGTGCCGCTCGGCCGCTGCGATGACGCGGGCTATGTCCGGTTCGTGCGGCTCGATCGCGACCCCGTCCGCGATCGGATCGCTGGCATCCTGGACGAAATCGGCAAAGCCGGAGCCGGTGGTGATGAGCAGGAGCCTGGCCGGTTCCGCGCCGGTGACGCGGAAGCCATACGGCAGCGCGCGGGGGCCGAAGGCGAACTGGCCGGCTCCCACAATCCGGGCGCGGCCGGAGGCGTAGACGGTGATCTCGCCGGCCATGACGAAGAACGACTCGTCCTCGTCGTGATGGACATGCCAGGGCGAGGTGAAGCCGGGCGGAATGATCTGTTCCACCAGGCTCAGCGATCCGCCGCTTTCGTTCCGGCCAGCGTGGATCCAGGTCGGCAGCGACAGAAAATCACGCATCGCGGGCTTGGCCTGCGATCCGGCGATCGGGTCCTGAACGGTCATTTCCATCTCCCTTTCGATCGAGCCTAGAAGAGCGCGGTCACGAGCGTACTGGCCGCCATGTAGATCAGGATCAGCGAGCCCGGGGTCCAGAGCAGCGCCCGGATGTCGTGGATCTGCGCGGTCAGATAGGCGACGAAATGCGCCAGCCGGGTCAGGACGTAGCCATAGAACAGCCATTGGGCGAGGACGAGCGAGGGCTCGGTCAGGATCCAGAGGAAGCCGGCCACGAAGAAGTAGGGAAGGCTCTCGAGGTCGTTCAGCTGGATGCGCCGCAGCCGCTCGACGCGCTCGTTCGGTGCGAGCTGGTCCGGATGCGGGTTCGGGTTGGCGAGGGTCTTGCGGGTGTCCTCGGGCGAGCGGAAGCCGCCATTTTCCCGGATCATCCGGAAGACAACCAGCCAGGCCATGGCGGCTGCCTTGAGGATCAGGATCGTCGCCGCGATCGCATAGGTCGCGAATAGCGGGTTGTCGAAACTCAGCCCGTCCATTGCCAGCTCCTCCGATCGGCGATCCGACATCCCAAACGACTATGATTTGAATTTTAGACCGTTGTTCGAAAAAGTCAAACGTGGGACAACTTTTGGAATTCTGGTAAAATCGAGTGCGGCAGTCGGGAGAGTGGCGAGCGTGACGAGTGCGGAATCGGACGAGCAGGGGCATGACAAGACAGCCGCGCGGGCGGCCCGGCGCGAGCGCAAGCGCGACCAGTCGCGCGAGGAAATTCTGGCGGGGGCCCGGCGCGTGCTGCTTCGCGACGGCATCGGCGCGATGACCCTCGACGCGGTCGCGAGCGAGGTCGGGATGTCGAAGACCGGGCTCTACTACTATTTTCCTTCCAAGGACGCGCTGGCCTTCGAACTCGTGCATGGCGTGATCGAGGCGCAGGCGAAGGCGGTGGAGGCAAGGGTCGACGAGGCTGCCGACGGCGGTGGCGCGCTGCGGGCCATCCTTGGCGGGACGGTCGATTCCTTCGCGCCGCGGCTCGACGATTTCCGCCTTGCCTTCCTGTTCGGTCAGGTCGCCGGCGCCGGCGCCATCCGTTGGGATCGCGAGCAGTTCGCCCGTATCCGGCCGCTCAACGACCTGCTGTTCGCGAAAGCGACGAACGTCCTGCGCCAGGAGCAGGGCGAGCGGCCGCCGCGCGCGGCTGTGGAACCGCGCCTGATGGCGTTCCTCGCCTATCTCTCGGCGATCGGCCTGCTGACGATGAAGGGCATGGTCGAGCCGATGGACGATCCGCTGCTCTATTCGGACGAGCAACTCGTCGAAGGCTTCGCCCGGGTGTTCGAAGCGGCCGTCAGCCCCGCCGGCGAAAGCTGAGATCAGCCCTTGTCGAGCAGGTCGGGCCGGCGCTCGGCGGTGATGCGGAGGGATTGCTGGCGCCGCCATTTGGCGATCGCCGCGTGATCGCCGGAAAGCAGGACGTCGGGAATGGAGCGGCCTTCCCATTCGCGCGGGCGGGTGTAGTGCGGATATTCGAGCAGGCCGCCCTCGAAGCTCTCCTCGGTGCCGGATTCCGCGCCGCCCATGACGCCGGGCAGCAGGCGGACGATGGCATCCAGCAGCACCATGGCGCCAAGCTCGCCGCCCGAGAGCACGTAGTCGCCGATCGAGACTTCCTCGAGCTGGCGCGCCTCGATGACGCGCTCGTCGACGCCCTCGAACCGGCCGCAGAGGATCAGCGCGCCGGGGCCGGCAGCGAGTTCGCGCACCCGTGCCTGGTCGAGCGGCTTGCCGCGCGGGCTCATCAGCAGGCGGGGGCGCGGGTCGTCGGCCGGCGCCGCGGCATCGAGCGCGCGCGCGACCACATCGGCGCGCATCACCATGCCCGGCCCGCCGCCGGCCGGGGTGTCGTCGACATTGCGGTGCTTGGTCGTGGCGGAATCGCGGATGTTGACCGCGTCGAGCGACCACTTGCCCTCGGCCATCGCCTTGCCGGAAAGCGACTGCCCGAGCGGGCCCGGGAACATTTCCGGGTAGAGGGTCAAGATGGTGGCGCGCCAGCGACCGCCCAGGCCGGGCGTCACGGTCGCCGCGCCGGGCGCGTCTGCCAACGAATCGCTCACGCCTCGGACTCGGGCTCGCCGTCCTCCGGGCGCGCTTCGGTCTCGGGCGGCGGCACGACCACGGCGCGACCAGCCTTGATGTCGACGGTCGGCACGATGGCGCGGGTAAACGGCAGGTAGAAGGTCTTGCCGCCCGCGGCCGGCTCGATCTCGATCAGGTCGCCGGCGCCGAAATTCTGCACCGAGACGATCTTGCCATAGGCGCTGCCATCGGTGAGCTCGAGCGCCAGGTCGATCAGGTCGGCGTGGTAGAAATCGTCTTCTTCCTCGAGTTCCGGCAAGGCGGCGCGCTCGACGAACAGCTTTCGGTTGCGCAGGGTCTCGGCGCCATTGCGATCCGAGATGCCCTTGATGCGGGCGACGACGCCATCACCCTGCATGCGAACGGAATCGATCTCGACGGCGCGGCCGTCATCGAGGGTGAACGGGCCGTAATCGGCGATGCCGAGCGGCTCCTCGGTATAGGAATTGATCTTGATCTCGCCGCGGATGCCGTGGGCGGCACCGAATTGGCCGAGGAGAACCTGGTCTGGGTCCGGAGCGGGCATCGGCGAGTCTTTCTGTCAGCGGTCATGGCCGGATAGGGGCCTGCATGGGAAGCAGGCGGCCCGATCCCGGTCGAATACACACCTTGGGCGGGCAGGACGTCCGGCGGCCGTCATCAGGCAGGGCGGCGCGTCGGCAGAAACCCTCTCCCGCGTGCGGGAGAGGGAATGGCGAGGGACGGATCCCTGAATTACTCGGCAGCGGCGGCAGCAGCGGCTTCGGCCTTCTTGGCCTTCTCGGCAACGCGCTCCTGGGCCTTCTTGCCCGGGACGGCCTTCTCGGGGTTGTTGCGCGGGTCGCGCTTGACGACGCCGGCATCGCTCAGGAAGCGGGCGACGCGATCGGTCGCCTGGGCGCCGACCGACAGCCAATGCTTGGCGCGGTCGAGGTCGAGCACGACGCGGTTGGCGGCGTCCTTGGCCAGCATCGGATCGAACGTGCCGATACGCTCGATGAAGCGGCCGTCGCGCGGCGAACGGGCATCGGTGACGACGATACGGTAGAACGGACGCTTCTTGGCGCCACCGCGGGAAAGACGGATCTTGAGGGACATGCTTTTCTTCCTTTTAAAGCGAGATCTTCTGAAGGGTTAGGGACCGGGGTCCGTACGGATTATTTCTTCTTGCCGAGGCCGGGTATGCCGCCCAGGCCCGGCAGCTTGCCGCCGAGGCCCGGCAGGCCGGGCATTCCCTTGCCGAGGCCGGGCGGCAGGCCGGCGCCGCCACCCATCTGCTTGGCAAGCTTTTCCAGCTGGGCCGGATCGATGTTGGGCATGCCGCCACCCATGCCGCCGGGAGGCATGCCCCCCATGCCGCTGCCGAGGGCGCCCATCATCTTGCCCAGCATGCCGCCGCCCTTCTGCTTGCCCATGGCCTTCATCATATCGGCCATCTGGCGGTGCATCTTGAGCAGGCGGTTGACGTCCTCGACCTTCGAGCCGGAACCGGCGGCGATGCGCTTCTTGCGGCTGGCCTTGAGGATGTCGGGATTGCGGCGCTCGGCCTTGGTCATGGACGAGATGATCGCGACCTGGCGCTTGATCATGCTGTCGTCGAGATTGGCGCCGTCGAGCTGCTTCTTGATCTTGCCGACGCCCGGCAGCATGCCGAGCATGCCGGACATGCCGCCGATCTTCTCCATCTGGCGAAGCTGGGCGGCGAGATCGTCGAGATCGAAGATGCCCTTGCGCATCTTCTCGGCCGCCTTGGCGGCCTCTTCCATGTCGATGTTCTGCGCGGCCTTCTCGACCAGCGAGACAATGTCGCCCATGCCGAGAATGCGGTTGGCGATGCGGCCGGGATGGAAGTCCTCGAGATCGTCCGCCTT
Organism: Kaistia defluvii; assembly: GCF_026343955.1. Taxonomy (GTDB): domain Bacteria; phylum Pseudomonadota; class Alphaproteobacteria; order Rhizobiales; family Kaistiaceae; genus Kaistia; species Kaistia defluvii. Next base: position 294,183 of record NZ_JAPKNI010000003.1, on the reverse strand, counting down.
TTCGCCGGTGCCGATCAGCTTGATCGGCTTGCCGGTGACGGCGCGCATCGACAGCGCCGCGCCGCCGCGGCCGTCGCCATCGGCGCGGGTCAGCACGATGCCTGTGATGCCGACGCGCTCGTTGAACGAGCGGGCAAGGTTCACGGCGTCCTGACCGGTCAGGCTGTCGGCGACGAGCAGGATCTCGTGCGGCTTGGCGATGGCCTTGATGTCGGCCATCTCGACCATCAGCGGCTCGTCGATATGCGTGCGGCCGGCAGTGTCGAGGATGACGACGTCATAGCCGCCGAGGCGGGCGGCTTGGAGGGTGCGCGTGGCGATGTCGGTCGGCGACTGGCCGGCGACGATCGGCAGCGTGTCGATGCCGTTCTGCTCGCCGAGGATGCGCAACTGTTCCTGGGCCGCCGGGCGGCGGACGTCGAGCGACGCCATCAGGACCTTGCGCTTCTGCTGCAGGGTCAGGCGGCGGGCGATCTTGGCGGACGAGGTCGTCTTGCCCGAGCCCTGGAGGCCGACCATCATGATGGCGACGGGGGCGGGCGCGTTGAGGTCGATCGGCTCGGCTTCGGCGCCCAGCATCTCGACCAACTGGTCGTGAACGATCTTGACGACCATCTGGCCAGGTGTCACCGAGCGGATGACATCTGCGCCAATGGCGCGCGAGCGGACCTTGTCGGTAAAGGAACGCACGACGTCGAGAGCGACGTCGGCCTCGATCAGCGCGCGGCGAACTTCGCGCATCGCCTCGTTGACGTCGCTTTCCGACAGCGCGCCGCGACGGGTGAGCTTGTCGAAAATGCCTGAGAGGCGTTCTGAAAGGTTGTCGAACATCCGTTCCGCTCTTCCTCGAATGGACCGCTTCCGATCCGCCGAATTCCCAAAGACGTTCAGCGCCCGCGGGCGCGACGCGCTGGCGGACGTTGACCTCCGGGATCGGGTCCCGGTCGGCGGCTCAGAGGATACCTCTTCGCGAGAATTTGGCGGCTTTTAACGCGGAACGGTCGGCCGAGTCAATCAAAGAGCCGTCTTGCCGCTTGTATCCACCGTATCAGCGGGTAGCCTGCGGCGCGAGTATCGGGGGTGAGGCGGGGGGATTGCCTATGAGCCGACGTGCCATTCGACGCTGGATCACGGAGCTGACCTTCCGGGCGCCCCGCCCGGGCGCCGCGCCGCTCGATTGCCTTTGGTCGAAGGGGATCGCGCAGTTCTGCGACGTGGCAGGTCCGGAGGATTACTGGCTCGGCCACACCGAGGCGGTCCAGCCGGCCGGCTTCTTCCGAGCGCACTATGCGGGAGCCCGCGGTCTGGTATGGGTGCGCCTCGGGACGGCGGCCCGTCGGGGCGAAACTTGCGATCTCGATCTTTTCGCGCGCGAGTCGCTGCCGACGATCCGCGCGCCTTTCGTCCTGGTGACGACGGATGGCGATCTGTCTGTGCCGTCGGAACTGGCGCCAGAGACTGTCCGGTCCCTGCTGGCCTCGCCCTACCTCGTGGCATGGGCGACGCAGAACCATGACGGCGGCGGTGGCGACCCTCGGATTCGTGCCTATCCGATCGGACTCGACCTGCATTCGCGCCGCCCCTTTGCCAGTCCGCGGCGTCTGCTCGGACATCTTGCGCGGCGAGCGGGCGGGCGCAGGCCGCCCGAGTTGCAGGCGCCGCGCGTCTTCTGCGATCTCGGACTTGGGCTCCATTCGGAGGAGCGTCGGGAGGCCGTTCGCGTCCTTGCCGGCTGCCCGCATGTCGCGGTGCCGGCGAAGCGCGTTTCCCAGACGGAGATCTGGCGGCTCTATGCCGGCCATCCCTTCGTCCTGAGTGCGGTCGGCCATGGCCTCGATTGCCACCGCACATGGGAGGCCCTGATGCTCGGTTCGATCGTGATTACCAGGACGTCGCCGCTCGATCCGCTCTTTGCCGATCTGCCGATCGTCATCGTCGACGACTGGAATGCCGTGCGCGATCCGGCCAATCTGGTGCGCTGGGCGGAACGCTACGGGCCGCTGACACGGCCGGAGCATTTGCGCGAGCGGCTGCGGCCGGCGCACCATCTCGCACCGCTTCGGGCCCGGCTCGCCGCCGCCGGCGAGCGGGTTCCCTCGGCTGAACATGAAAATGGCCGGGCGAGCCCGGCCATTTGAAATTCTGGAGGGCCAGAAAACCCTAGGGGCAGTTCTTTGCCAATGCGTCAAGCGAGGCCGTGACGCCGGAAAGCGAATAGCTGTCGCTTGTCTGGGTGCCGCGGCGCGAGGTGCCGCTGACGGACATCGAGTGGCCCTTCTTCAGCGCCGCGATCATGGCGGTTTCCTGCGCGGCGTTCTCGATCCAGGCGCCATCATCCTTGGTGAACATCGAGAACTTCTGTCCGTCGATATCGACCGTCAGCTTGGAGCCTTCCTTGAAGGGATATCCGATGATCACGGAGACCTCGCTGCGGACATTCTCGGACGGCCGCGCGGTGACCATGAAATAGGCCGGGTCGCGGTTGACACCCTGGGGAGCCTGGGATTTCGGCTGGGAGGCCGCGTAGCAAACTTTTCCACGCGAGTCGGAGTAGGCGTAGGAGCTCCAGTCCTTGTACGTGCCGATGCGTTTCGGGGTCTGCGCCGCCGCAGTCGCTGCGAAACCGAACAAAGCACCCATGAGGAGCGCTGCCGTTGCGATCCTTTTTCCGTTCATATTTTTCCCACCAAATTTGCAGAAAACGATCGGGCGGGTGGATCCTTCACCCGAGCAATTACGTCAAACTGCGCGGGTTCCGTTAACAATCCATGAAACACTAACCAATCATGAATCTCGCCCACCCCGTCGTCCAGCCAGACAGTCGAAGGGAGAGAAGGTGGAGCCAATGGGGCGAGAGTGTGGCCCTCCCGCCCGAAAGGCGCGGCGCCGGCCGGGTCAGGCCGGCTTTTCGCCGGCCAATGCCCGCTTCGCCGCTTCATAGTGGGCCGGCTGGATGTGACCGCGCAGCAGGGTCAGGGCGGTCATCAGCACGGTTGCATCATCCGCGAAGCCGATGCCGACGAGAAAGTCGGGGACGGCGTCCACCGGCAGGACGAAATAGGCCAGCGCACCGATCAGCGTGGCGCGGACCCGAATCGGTGTCGCGCTGTCGAAGGCGCAGAAATAGGCCGCAGCCACGTCCTCGGCGAAGGGAATGTGGCGGGCGGCGGCGCGGAATTTCTTCCAGAAGCCCCGGCGCACCGTCTCGGCGCGCGCCTTGTCTTCCTTCGAGCCCGGCGTTTCCGGGCCGAGAATGTCACCGTGAAGAATCTTCGCCATGTGCCAGTAGCCTTATCGACCCGTCGGGAAGGTGGCGAAACATTCGCACGCCGACCAGGGCAGGTATCCATTTAGGAACTGGGGAGGCGGACTGCAACGAATCGACGTTTCCTCGGACGGAGCGACACGCGCCCGCCGGCGCCGGCCGCGTCGCGGCCGGGGCGATGTCCTGCGGGCGGAAGGGGACGTCAGCCCTTCTCGGCCAGCTTCTCGATCTTCTTCTGCATCTCGTCGAGCTGGCGCTTGAGCAGGTCGAACTCGCCATCGGCGCGCTCGGCCGGCTTGCTATCCGCCCGCGCCTCCGGCTTGCCGTTCGGGCCTGTGCCGGCCGGTTCCGGGCGTCCGCCGCTGAACGGCAGGAACATGCGCATCGCCTGCTCGAACATCTCGGTGTTGCGCCGGACGGTGTCCTCGATCGCGGTGAAGGCGCTCGGACCGAAGGCATTGGCCATCTGGCCACGCAGCTTGTCCTGGTCGCGCGTCAGGCTGTCGATGGTGAAATCGAGATAGGTCGGCACCAGATTCTGCATGGAATCGCCGTAGAAGCGGATCAACTGGCGCAGGAAGGTGATCGGCAGCAGGTTCTGCCCCTTGTTCTCCTGCTCGAAGATGATCTGGGTCAGCACCGACCGGGTAATCTCATCGCCGGACTTCGCATCGAAAACCACGAAATCCTCACCCGCCTTGACCATGTTCGCGAGGTCCTCAAGCGTCACATAGGTCGAAGTGCCGGTATTGTAGAGCCGGCGGTTCGCATATTTCTTGATCGTGGTCGGTTCTTTTTCCTTGGTCATGATCGCTCCCCTCGTCCCTCTTGCGTGATTGTCGGGCTGGCGCGCCGGGCAACCTGTCTCCCACATCGCCACGATAGGAGCTTTCCAGGAATCCACCAAATTGATTGTGCGCTGCATTGTCAGTCCCATGCTGCGCAAACGATGCATTGCAACAATCGCGTAACGTGAGCCTCGATTGACAGCCTCCGCCACCCGGTCTCTGATTGTTTCAACCGGCAGTCGCCAAACCCCGATCGAGGAAAAGCACCATGGCTTCAGAAAACGACATCGTCATCGCCGCCGCCACGCGCACCGCTGTCGGGTCCTTCAACGGCGCCTTTGCCAATATTCCGGCCCACCAGCTCGGCGCCGCCGTGGTCAAGGCCGCGCTGGAGCAGGGCAAGACCGAGCCGGAAGCGGTCAGCGAGCTGATTTTCGGCCAGGTGCTGACCGCGGCCCAGGGCCAGAACCCGGCGCGCCAGGCCTCGATGCTGGCCGGCCTGCCCAAGGAGACCACCGCCTGGAGCCTCAACCAAGTCTGCGGCTCCGGGCTGCGCTCGGTCGCGCTCGGCATGCAGCAGATCGCGACCGGCGATGCCTCGATCATCGTCGCGGGCGGGCAGGAATCGATGTCGCTGTCGCCGCATGCGGCGCATCTGCGCGCCGGCACCAAGATGGGCGACATGAACATGGTCGACACCATGATCAAGGACGGCCTCTGGGACGCCTTCAACGGCTACCACATGGGTGTCACGGCCGAGAATGTCGCGCGCGAATTCCAGATCAGCCGCGAGCAGCAGGACCAGTTCGCCACCGCCTCGCAGAACAAGGCCGAGGCGGCGCAGAAGGCCGGCAAGTTCAAGGACGAGATCACGCCCTTCACGATCTCGACCCGCAAGGGCGACATCGTCGTCGACCAGGACGAATATATCCGCGCCGGCGCGACGATGGAGGCCGCCGCCAAGCTGCGCCCGGCCTTCTCGAAGGACGGGACGGTCACGGCCGGCAATGCCTCGGGCCTGAATGACGGCGCCGCGGCGCTGCTGCTGATGTCGGCCGCCGAGGCCGCGCGGCGCGGCGTCACGCCGCTTGCCCGCATCGCCTCCTGGGCGACGGCCGGCGTCGACCCGGCCCTGATGGGTACCGGCCCGATCCCGGCCTCGAAGAAGGCGCTGCAGAAGGCTGGATGGTCGGTCGACGACCTCGACCTGATCGAAGCCAACGAGGCCTTCGCCGCCCAGGCCTGCGCCGTCAACCAGGGCGTCGGCTGGGATCCGGCCAAGGTCAACGTCAATGGCGGCGCCATCGCCATCGGTCATCCGATCGGCGCCTCCGGTGCCCGCATCCTGGTCACGCTGCTGCACGAGATGGCGCGCCGCGACGCCAGGAAGGGCCTCGCCACCCTCTGCATCGGCGGTGGAATGGGAATTGCTCTTACCGTCGAGCGCTAACGCTTCGGCGGATTTCATCGAGACCGGAATTCAACCGGTCAATCTGGGGAGGAACACATGGGGAAAGTCGCCCTCGTTACCGGCGGTACGCGCGGCATAGGCGCGGCCGTGTCAAAGGGGCTGCAGGCGGCCGGCTATACGGTTGCGGCCAGCTTCGCCGGCAATGTCGAGAAGGCGCATGCCTTTCAGGCGGAGACCGGCATCCCGGTGTTTCAGTGGGACGTGAGCGATGCAGCGGCCTGTGCGGAGGGCGTTCGCGCCGTCGAACAGGCCGTCGGGCCCGTTGCGGTGCTGGTCAACAATGCCGGCATCACGCGGGACGGCTGGTTTCACAAGATGGACCAGGATCAATGGTCCAGCGTGATGCGCACCAATCTCGATTCGATGTTCACCATGACGCGTCCGCTGATCGAAGGGATGCGCGAGCGCGGCTTCGGCCGCATCATCAACATCTCGTCGATCAACGCGCAGAAGGGGCAACTCGGCCAGGTCAATTACGCGACCGCCAAGGCCGGCGTCGTCGGTTTCACCAAGGCGCTGGCGCTCGAGAACGCCCGCAAGGGCATCACGGTCAACTGCATCTGCCCCGGCTACATCGATACCGACATGGTGATGGCGGTGCCGCCCAAGGTGATGGAAGGGATTCTCGGTCAGATTCCGGTCGGTCGCCTTGGCAAGGCCGAGGAAATCGCCGCCCTTGTCGCCTATCTCGCCTCGGACGCCTCCGCCTTCATGACGGGCGCCGTGCTCACCATCAATGGCGGCCAGTACATGGCGAATGGCTGATCGCCGGCAGCGGATCTGCCATCGCTCATAAAAAAGGCCGGCGCTCAGCGCCGGCCTTTTTCATTGGGTGCGTCGTTCGCCCGATCAGCGGCCGGTCGGCTTCCGGTTCTGGCTGTAGGCGGCGAGAATCCGCTGGATCTCGTCGCCGATGTCGCCATCCTCGGCGGCCGGGTCCTGCGTCGGTTCCGGCGCCCGGGCGGGTGCCGCGATGCGGGCAGGGGCCCGCGGCGGCGTGGCGCGCTGCGCCGGCGGCTCGACCGGCTTGGGCGCCGGCTGCGGCATCTCCGCCTCGCCGTCATCGACCAGCACATCGACCGCCTGGGCAATCGCGGCGAGGATCGAGCTTTCGATCGGGTCGCCGGCATCGTCGGGCGCCGGATTGGAGAGGCGCCGGGCGGGGGGCCGCGTGGCGACGGCGGTGCCGGCCGGGGCGCGGGGGGCTTGCGGGCGCGCCGGGCTGGCTGACGGCGCGGGTTCGGCAGCCGGTTCCGGGGCAATTGGCCGGGGCGCGCGCGGACGCGGCGGGGCGATGTGGGCGCGGGGGGCTGGCTGCGGCGAGGAAATCTCGGCGAGCAGCGATTCCGGATCCACCTGCGAGCGGCGCGGCGCCGGCTGCGGCGGCTCGGCCCGGACCTCGGCGCGAATGCTGGCCTGCGGCGGCGGCGTCTGGGGCGCGGGGCTCAGCACCGGCGCCGCGGGTTCCGCGACCGGACGTGGAGTCCGCTCGACGGGGGCGGCGACCGGCGGTTCCGGCGCGACCGGTTCGGGCGCCGGCTCGACGATGGCGTGGACCTGGATCGGTCGGCTCGGCTGGGGCATGCTCGCCGAGATCGGCTGCAGGCTGATCGGACGCGCTTCGCGCGGGGCCGCCTGCGGCGCCACCGGCTGGGCCGCGGGTTGCGCCGACAGGCGCGAGGCGGCGGAAACCGGCGATGGGGCGTCCGGCTGCGGCGCGCTCACAGACCGCTGGAACTGGGGCTGGTACGCCGAAGGCGGCTGTCGCGTGGCGGGTTGCGGCGCATCGGGCTGCGACACTGCCGGCCGTGTTCCGGCTGTCTGGACCGGGGCCGGCTGCGACGCGGCCGGCATGGGCGGCGGCGACGGGATCGGGCGCGGCGCCGGGCGCTCGACCGGAACGGCTGCGACCAATGGCGCCTCCGGCGGCGGCAAGGCGGCCGGGGCCGAACCGTCGCGGCCGACGATCCAGGTGCTGATCAGCGTCTCCATGCCCTCGTCGATTTCGACGCCGGCATTGCGGGCGAGATAAAGCACCTGCTCCTTGAACGCTTCCGCCAGTTTTTCCGGGCTGTCGCTGGTCGAGAAGACATGTCCCTTCAGCGCCAGTCCCTTGACCACGAAGGCAATCTGCCGGCGCGATGCGTTGCGGCCATTGGCCGTCAGCCGCGCGGCGACATTCTCGGCGGTGGTCTGGAAGTGATAGCCGTTCTCGGCCACTTCGCGGGTCAGCGCACGGAACAGCTCGCCATAAACGCGCGGCGAGAACAGCGGGACGTTGGTGGCCTGGTGCACGCGGCGGGCGAGGCCAGCCAGGCCGTCGCGCTCGCTGCCATGGGGGCGGCCCTGTGCGTTCTCCTCTTCCGCCTCGTCCGTCGTCTCGGGCGTTTCGCCATCGGCGGTGGGAGCGAGCAGGGCGATCAGCGCCTGTTCATCCAGCGCGCCGTCCGCGATGGCGCGATAGCCGGACGAGGTCGTCAGCGTCGAGTAGATCACCGTGGAGCGGTTGTAGGAGCGCAGCCGGTAGATCACCGGCGTCAGGTCGGAATCGGCCGACAGCAGGATGAATTCCTCGAAGCCGGTCTGGTGCGCCAGCGCATCGATGGTGTCGAGCACCATGTGGATTTCCGCCGAGTTGCGCTCGCGGCCCGGCAAAGGCGGGCAGTCGACGATCTGGAAGCCATGGCCGGTAAAGGCGGAGCGCGCCTTGCCCAACAGCTTGGGATCGGCATAGCAGCGGCGCATCAGGATGCGGCGGCGGGCGATCTCCTCGCCGCGCGGTTCCAGCAGCAATCCGGCCTCGATCGCCTCGAGCCAGACGCCGGGCCGCAGCGCGAAACGCCGCGCCATGCCCGGATCGCGGGCCCGAAGGCTCAGATAAAGGCTGTCATAGTCGACGAAGAGAACGCTCTTGATTGGGGCCGTCATGACCTATCCCTGCGGTACACCAACGTCTTCCCCCCAAACTCAGATCTAGGATTTCATGCCATTGCCCCAACGGCGACCGCACCTTAACGGGCCGTCGCCGATTTGGCGATGCCGCTTCGCCACTCTCGATGAAGAATGGCGGTCTTCTCCTCAGCAACGCTCGGGCTGATCGAGCGGAACCCAGTCCGGCGCCGCCAGTTCGAAGCCTTCGAAACGGAAGCCCGGCGCCACCGTGCAGCCGACCAGCGTCCAGTCGCCCAGGCTCCTGGCCGCCTGCCACCAGCCGGTGGGCACGATGACCTGCGGCTGCTCCCCGGCCAGAACATCGCCGCCGAGACGAAACGTCTCGGTCACGCCGCCATCTTCCGAAAGCGACAGCTCGATCGGCGCGCCGGCATAATAGTGCCAGACCTCGATCGCATCGATCCTGTGCCAGTGCGACTTCATGCCCGCGGCGAGCAGGTAGTAGATCGCCGTCGAGGCGGGCCGGCCGTCCTGGGTGACGCTGTCCTCGAAGGTGCGGCGATAGAAGCCGCCCTCGGGATGTGGTTCGAGTTCGAGCTTGCGGATGATCTCGTCGGCCGAGCTCACTTGAAATTGTCCTTGGCGGTGCGGATGGCGGCGAAGACTTCGGAGGCCGGGGCGGTCGGCATGTCCATGGCGGCGCGGACCTTGGGATCGCCGGCGCGCAGATAGGGGTTGGTCGCCTTCTCGGCGGCGATGGTCGTCGGCACGGTCGGCTTGCCGGCGGCCCGCAGCGCACGGATTTCCTCGCCGCGGGCGACCAGCGCCGGGTTGGCGGCGTCGATGGTCATGGCGAAGCGGAGGTTCGATTCGGTGTATTCGTGGCCGCAATAGACGACCGTTTCGTCCGGCAGGGCGGCGAGCTTCTGCAGCGAATCCCACATCTGGTCGAGCGTGCCTTCGAAGACGCGGCCGCAGCCGAGCGCGAACATCGTGTCGCCGACGAAGGCGAGGCCGTCTTCCGGCAGGTAGTAGGCGACGTGGCCCAGCGTGTGGCCGGGCGTGTGGATCACATGCACCGGATGGCCGGCGAAATCATAGACGTCGCCCTCCGAGAGGGTGTTGTCGATGCCGGGGATGGTGTCGGCCTCGTAGCTCGGCCCGGTGATCGTGCAGCCGGTGGTCGTCTTCAGCGCCAGATTGCCGTCGGTGTGGTCGGCGTGGTGATGCGTCGTCAGGATTTCCGTCAGTCTCCAGCCTGTCTTGTCGAGCGCGGCGCTGACCGCCGCGGCGTCGGGGGCGTCGATCGAGGCGGTGCGGCCGGAAGCCTCGTCGTGGATCAGCACGCCGTAATTGTCGGAGAGGCAGGGGAACTGGAAGATTGCGAGAGCCATGACGAACTCCAATATGGGCGTAGGGATGGGGTGGCGTCGTTTCGGATCGTTACCTAACATCGTCGCGCCGACATCGACAGGGGAGATCGTGCTTGGAACAGGGCCGTACGTTGACGCCCGACGTGCTCGATCTCGCGAGCTTCTACACCGAGCGGCTGGGTGGCGTCGCGCAGGGCCTGGTTGCGGCCAAGCTGACGGCGCTCTGGCCGCGCGTCACCGGCGACCGGGTGCTGGGACTCGGCTATGCGACGCCCTATCTCGCCCCTTTCGTGGCGCAGGCGGAGCGCGTGCTCAATTTCATGCCGGCCGCCCAGGGGGTGATGAACTGGCCGTCCGAGGGCGGCAACCTGGCCGCGCTCGTCGCCGAGGACGACTTGCCGCTGACCGATTCGTCGATCGACCGCATCCTGGTCATCCATTGCCTGGAGACGGCGTCCAATGCGCGCGAGACGCTGCGCGAACTCTGGCGCGTGCTGGTGCCAGGCGGCAAGCTGATCGTCGTGGTGCCGAACCGGCGCGGCATCTGGGCGCGGGTGGAGAGCACGCCCTTCGGCTATGGCCGGCCGTTCAGCCGTGGCCAGCTGGCGACGCTGCTGCGCAATACCGAGCTCAGCGAGACGGCGTGGAGCGGCGCGCTGTTCGCCCCGCCCTTTGCCAGCCGGATGCTGATTCATAGCGGGCGTGGCTGGGAGCGGACCGGGGAGATGCTCTGGCCGGGCTTCGCCGGCGTCCAGATCGTCGAGGCGACCAAGCTGGTCTATCAGGGCCTGCCGGCGCGCAGTCATCGCCGACGCCAGCCCGCCTTCCGTCCGGCGCTGGCGCCGCCCGGATAGATCTTCTCCGCCGTTGTCGGCCGCCACCGCGATGTTTTCTTTGATTTTGCGGTTGGGCTTGCCTATGAATCGGCCGCCGCCGGCCGCCTTGGCGCGGCCTGTGTTTTTCCCGCCAAGAGCCGATCGGAACGATGGCCTCGACCGAGACAAAGAATTCTGCCACCGAAGCAGACGCGGTGACACTCGCCCGCATCCGGCAAACGATCGACGAGCTGGATGCCGAGATGCATCGCTGCCTGGTCGAGCGCAGCACGGCCATCGACACGCTGATCAAGGTCAAGGGCACGAGCCGGCCGGGCGCCGCGTTCCGTCCCGGCCGCGAAGCCGACATGATGCGCCGGCTGGTCGCCCGCCACGAGGGAGCCCTGCCGATCTGGACCGTCGAGCATATCTGGCGCGAGATCATCACGACCTTCACGCGGATGCAGGCGAATTTCGACGTCGGCATCGACCAGGGTGTCGCCCGCGACGCGCTGCGCGATACCGCCCGCTTCCTGTTCGGCTTCACCGTCGCGCTGCACGGCTATGCCGACGCGGTATCGACCATCAACCATATCCGCGAGACCGGCACCGATCTCGGTCTGGTCTCGGCCGAGCAGCCGGCCTCCGCCGGCGCCTGGTGGCGGGCGCTCGGGCGTCCGTCCGCGCCGCGCATCATGGCGATGTCGCCCTATATCCGAATCGCCGGCCGTCCGGCCGAGCATCCGACCTTCGTCATCGCGCCGGAACTCGCCGATCCGACGCCGCCTGACCTTGACCTTTTCGCCGTGACGGCGATCGGCAAGGATCCGTGGCCGGCGATCGTCGCGGCCGGCGGAACCGTGCTGGCCGAGGCAGGGGCGGAAAAGCTGATCGCTCTGCCGGTCGGAACACCGGTCGCCGCCCTCGCGGCGCATGCGGGATTCGAGGATGTGGCGCGCGTGGGCGCGCTGTCGCGCGGCATCGCCATTGGCGATGTCGACGCCAATCCAGTTCTCTATGAGCGCCTCGGCGAGGCGGGAGTATCGTGATGAGCAAGTCGTCGAAGACGCCGGACGCCAAGCCCGCCGACCGGCCCGTGCCGCGTCCCGGCGTGCTGGATATCGCGCCTTACGTGCCGGGCCGCTCGAAGGCCACCGGCGGCTCCAAGGTCTACAAGCTTTCCTCGAACGAGACGCCGCTCGGACCGAGCCCGGCGGCGGTTGCCGCCTATCAGGCGACGGCGGCGAAGCTCGAGATCTATCCGGACGGCTCGGCCGGCGAACTGCGCGCCGCCATCGCCGACGCCTATGGCATCAATGCATCGCGCATCATCTGCGGCAACGGCTCCGACGACGTGCTGGCCATGGTCAGCCATGTCTATCTGGGGCCGGGCGACGAGGCGATCTATTCGCGGCACGGCTTCAACGTCTATCCGATCCTGATCCAGGCCGCGGGCGCCACGCCCGTCGTCGCGCCGGAGAAGGACCTGACGGCCTATGTCGACGGCATCCTCGAACGGGTGACGGACAAGACGCGCATCGTCTTCGTCGCCAATCCGAACAACCCGACCGGCACCTATCTGCCGTTCAGCGAGATCCGCCGGCTGCATGCCTCGCTGCCGCCGCGCGTCCTGCTGGTGCTGGACGCCGCCTATTCGGAATATGTCCGCCGCAACGATTACGAGAGCGGCATCGAACTCGCCGGCAGCGCGCCGAACGTGCTGATGACGCGCACTTTCTCGAAGATCTACGGCCTGGCCGGCGTGCGCCTCGGCTGGGGCTATGGTCCGGCCGAGGTGATCGACGCGATGAACCGGATTCGCGGCCCGTTCAACGTCTCCGCCCCGGCCATGGCGGCCGGCATTGCGGCGCTGCGCGATCGCGCGCATATCGACGCCGCCGTTGCCCATAACGAGGAGTGGCTGCCCCGGGTCACCGAGGGCATCCGCTCCCTCGGCCTCGAGGTAACGCCGAGCGTCGGCAACTTCGTGCTGATCCATTTCCCGGAAGAGAAGGGTCGCCGCGCGGTCGACGCCGACGAATATCTCGTCTCGCATGGCATCATTCTGCGCGTCATGACCAGCTATCATCTGCCCAATGCGCTGCGCATGACCATCGGATCGGCCGAGGCGAACGAGGCGACGATCGCGGCGCTGCGCGACTTCGTGCACCGGACGGCGCCCTGATGTCGGAGCCTCTCTTCGGCAAGCTCGCCCTGGTCGGCATCGGCCATATCGGCGCCTCGATCGCCCTCGCCGCGCGCCGCGCTGGCGTCGTGGGCGAGATCGCGATCTCGACCCGCAGTCCGGCGACGCTCGCCCGCGCTGAACAGCTCGGCTTGGGAGACGTCTATTTCGCGGATGCGACGGATGCCGTGCGCGATGCCGATCTCGTCATCGTCTGCGTTCCGGTCGGCGCGTCCGGCGAGGTGGCGAAACAGATCGGCCCGCATCTGAAGGCCGGCGCGATCGTCTCGGACGTCGGTTCGGTCAAGGTTTCCGTCGTCAAGGCGATGGCGCCGCATCTGCCCTCGGCCGTGCACTTCATCCCCGGCCATCCGCTGGCGGGCACCGAGCATTCCGGTCCCGATGCCGGGCTGGTCGATCTGTTCCAGAACCGCTGGTGCGTTCTGACCCCGGCTGAAACCGTCGATCCCGCAGCGGTTGAAAAGCTGATGGCGTTCTGGCGCGCGCTCGGCGCCAATGTCGAGGCGATGAGCGCCGAGCACCACGATCTGGTGCTGGCGATCACCAGTCACCTGCCGCATCTGATCGCCTACAACATCGTCGGCACGGCCGCGGACCTCGAATCCGGCATCCGCTCCGAAGTGCTCAAATTCTCGGCCTCGGGCTTTCGCGATTTCACCCGCATCGCGGCTTCCGACCCGACGATGTGGCGCGACGTCTTCCTCAACAACAAGGAAGCCGTGCTCGAGATGCTGGGCCGCTTCAACGAGGACCTCGCGACGCTGACGCGGGCGATCCGCAATGGCGACGGCGACACGCTGTTCGACCTATTCACCCGCACCCGCGCCATCCGCCGTTCGATCGTCGCGATCGGCCAGGACACCGCCGCGCCGGACTTCGGCCGCCGGGATCACACGAAGCCGTAGGGGTTGAGGCCCGCGCTTCCTTCACCTCTCCCTCAGGGAGAGGTGAAGGAAGGATCAGACCTTGCCAATGCGATCGCCTTGCGGATCGCGGTCCTGTGCGGGTCGATGAGCGGCAGCGGCAGGTCGGTGGCGACGTCGCCGAGGATCGGGATCAGGCCGGCGCCGCCGAGCACGACGCGGGCCGCTCCCGTCCGTTCCGCCTCTTCCGTGATCATCGTGCGGCAAAGTTCGGCATCGCGCGCGGCCGCATCGCCGATCGACAGGAAGCTGGAGATGCGGTCGGAGAGACCGATCGTCCCGGCGAGCTCCGAAAGCATGTCGCACCAGGCCTGGCCATTGGTGGCAACCATGAACGGGCCGGGCTCGGCTGCCGCCGCGCGAAGGCCGGCCTCGGCGAAGCCGACGACAGGGCAGGCAAAGGCGGCCTGCAAGGCGTCGAGGCCCGGGTCGCCGAAGCAGGCGATGACGATTGCATCCGGCTCGACGCCCTTCAGGGCCTCCGCTTTGGCGGCATCCAGCACGGCGTCGGCGGCGATCGCCGCGCCGGCCCGGTCGGAGATATAGGGCGCGCCGAAGCGGGCGGTGATGGCGGAGACGGCGACATCCGGTCCGGCCTCGTCCTCGGCCAGGGCCTGGATCCTGCCCGTGATCGCCTCCGACGTGTTGGGATTGATCACCATCAGCCGCAGCGGGGCTTGGGTGCCCAGCAGCGGGGCCTGGGTGCCAACGGGCCGTTTCATCATGCGCAGGTCTCCGGAGTGCTTTTGTTCCGATAACGGCAAGCAAGCCGCGCGCCAGGCCTGGTTCAGGTTCCGGCGACGCCGGCGGCATTGCCGAGCTTCAGCGGCGGCAGGCGGCCGAGCGGGATGAAGCCGGCCGAGACCCGGCCGTTCTTGATCGTCAGCGTCGTCTCGCGCCAGGTCTTGCCGTCGACCTGAACCGGCTTCAGGAAGGCGGAGAGCGGAACCAGGATCTGCGCGACGCGGTCGCGGCTTCCGGGATGGAGAAGCTCGACGAGATCGGGCAGCTTTTCGAGCTGGTCGACGCGGATCGCGACCTTGCCGGAGATGACGCCGTCGTGGGCGACCGAGAGGTTGCCGCTGGCATTGGCCAAGAAGCCGCCGACATCGATGCCAAGCTGGCCGAGCTTGACCTGACCGCCGGCGGCGAGCCAGGCGGGCAGCGGATCGACATGGCCGTCGCGAAGCTCTGGCAGCGCGCCGGGCAGGATGGCGTAGAGCTGGGCGGAGAGATCGGGCAGCTGCGGGGCGCCGGGAATCGTGGCGGCGAAACCGTCGACGGTGCCGGCGAGGTCGAGCGCCGTGGCGTCGGCGTCGTTCTGCAGCAGGTGCAGTTCCGCATGCTTCGCCCGTGCGGCGGTGGGCAGGCGCGGGTCGGCCGGCGCGTTGATGGTGGCCGTCAGGTCGTCGGTGACGGCGGAAAAGCGCTTCAGGCGGGACGTGCCGACGCGGATGCTGGTCTGCAGCGAGGTCCAGTTCGCCTGGATGGCGAGATCGCCCGGGGCCTTCAGCGACAGCGGTCCCTGCACCGAGGCCAGCACATGGCCGGGATTGTAGAGGAGCGCGATCGCCTCCAGCGCGCCGACGCTGGCCGACAGGCCGCGCGAGGGCAGTTCCAGCGAGGCAGGGGCGCAATCGAGCGTGAATTTGAACGGGAAACCGCCCAGCGATTCGGCGTCGCAGCCGATGACGCCGCCTTCGGCGACGAAATCCGCCTTCATGGCGGCGATTCGCTCGGTCGCGATGCGGTTGGCCCAGAACCAGCCGCCGGCCCAGAGCGCGCACAGCAGCACGGCGGCGCCGATGACGAACTGGAACTTGCGTCGGGCGGAACGGGGCCGGATCGTCGCGGCAGCGTCCGCGCCTGCGGTTGCGTCCGTCTTGGCCGGGTCGATCATCCGTTTCCTCCGTTGATGTGGCGGGCGGCGGCTGTTACGCGGTGACAATCTGTCTTTTCGAGGACGCACTCATGTCCGATTTCTGGATCTTTGGCTATGGCTCGCTGATGTGGCGGCCCGGCTTCCCGTTTGAGGAAGCGCTTCCGGCGCATCTCGAAGGCGAGCGGCGCGCCTTCTGCGTCCAGTCCTATATCTATCGCGGGACGCCGGAACATCCCGGGCTGGTGCTCGGCCTCGATCGCGGCGGTTCCTGCCGGGGCATGGCGTTTCGCGTCGCGCCGGACGCGCGGGACTCGGTTCTCGCCTATCTGCGCGAGCGTGAACTCGTGACCAATTCCTACCTGGAGGTCGAGCGCAGCATCCGGCTCGAGCGGCCGGCGCGGGACTATGTGCGGGCCGTGACCTATGTCGTCGACCGCGACCATCCGCAATATGCCGGCGACCTCTCGCGCGAGGCGGTGCTGGCGCAGGTGCGCGACAGCGTCGGCAAAGCCGGCAGCAACCGCGACTACGTGCTTGCCACGGCCGCGCATCTGGCAAGCCTCGGCATCGAGGATCCGCAGCTCGAGTGGCTGGCCGGCCAGCTTCTGGCCGAAGAGCCGGCGGCCTGAGCGTGCGGCGCTAGGCGGATTCACTCGCCCGGATTGTGTCGATGCGCGACGCGGCTTCCGGCGGCAGCGGCGGCGGAGAGGGGCCCTCGGCGGCTTCGACCAGCAGCTTGTCGGTCGCGGGCTCGAGAACGCCGATCAGCGTCGCCAGGAATGTCTTCGAATCGAGACCCGGCGGGATCGGATCGAGCACTTCGATGACGATGGTGCCGGGGAAGCGCAGGAAGCTCTTGCGCGGCCAGTACAGGCCCGAATTCATCGCGATCGGCACCACCGGCACCTTCAGCTCGCGATAGAGATGGATGATGCCGAACTTGTAGTCGGGCGGCGAGCCGGCCGCGCGGCGCGTGCCTTCCGGGAACAGAATGACCTGGCGACCTTCCTGCACGGCTTCCTTTGCGTCGGCCGCGAGCTTGCGCAGCGCCTTGGAACCGCCGGCGCGGTCGACCGGGATCATGCCGGCCTTCCACGTGTACCAGCCGAACAGCGGGATCCACATCAGCTGGCGCTTCATCACATAGGTCGGATCGTCCAGCATGGGAAACAGCGCCATCGTCTCGAAGGCGGACTGGTGCTTCGGGGCGATCAGGCCGCCACCCTTGGGCAGCTTCTCGATGCCGCGAACTTCGATCTTCGTCCCGGCGAACACGCGCAGGGCCCACATCGACGACGCGGTCCAGAACTTGACCACGGCGATGGCGGCCCGATGCGGCAGGAAGAAGAAAAACGGAAGGGTCACGGCGAGGATGATCGCCATGATCAGATAGAACGCGGCCTGGAAGAGCAGTGAGCGAAGGATCAACATGGTGCGGTTCTACGTCGGCGTCGAAAAATACGGCGTCAGCGCAGGACCCCGCCCGTTGTCGCGTGAGTATGCGTATCCGCGGCAAACGCGGCGACGCTTTCCCCCCGCGGCGTCTCGAAGGCGAGCCGCGCACGTGCGAGCGTATACTTCAGGTACTCGCTGAGGAGAAGCTTTACCGACGCGCCGTGTCGCCACCAACGGTCCATTTCGAGCTGTTTGTTGGAAACCGGGTAGGGAATGAGCCGGACGCCGGGCATGGCGCGGCCCAGTTCGACCATGCTTCGAGGCATGTGATAGTCGCTGGTGACGATGATCAACGAGTGGATTCCCTTGCGTTCCACCCAGTCCCGCGTCTCGTCGGCATTGCCGATCGTGTCGCGGGCCGCATGACCGAGATCGACGCGCTGGTCCAGAACGGCGCTGGAGGCGCGCTCGACCGCACGGGCGATATCGTGTCGGCCGACGGCCGGATTGACGCCTGAGATCAGCAGTTTCTCGGCCCGGTTGTCGCGCAGGAGTGCCAGCGCGCCATCGATTCGGGCCGTACCGCCGGTCAGCGCGACGATGCCTTCCGCCGAAACATCCGCCGGCGGGCTGAGATGGGCGACCTGCCGGGCGAAGCGGGCGAAATCGATGCCGGCAAACGATCCGGCGATCGCCAGCAACAGCAAAACCGTGATGAGGGGCCGTCGGC
The DNA here is from genome assembly GCF_026343955.1 of Kaistia defluvii. GTDB lineage: Bacteria > Pseudomonadota > Alphaproteobacteria > Rhizobiales > Kaistiaceae > Kaistia > Kaistia defluvii. Next base: position 276,443 of record NZ_JAPKNI010000003.1, on the reverse strand, counting down.
CGGGAGCCGGCTGCGGCGGCCGTGGGCGGCCGCGCGGCGGCGTGCCGGCGAAACTCCGTCGGCCAAGGTCCGGATCGGTTTGGGCCGCGTCAGTCATGTCACGAAGGATGCTAGCTGATTGCGGCCAAGAATGGGCAGATTTCAAACTGTCGTGACAGCGGGGTAATGGGGACAGGGATGTCGCGCCGGTCATTCGATCGAGGCCAGGTGACGATAGACGGTGAGGCGCGAGGTGATCGCGGTCATGACGCCGATCAGCAGCGCGATGACGAGCGCACCGAGATAGCCGGTCGGGCCGATGGCGAAGCGGCCGAACAGCGCCGAGACCTGGTCGCCCTCCGGCGTCGCGATCGATCGGCCGATGAAGAAAGAGAGGATGGCGAACAGAATCGCCGCGCCGGAGGCGCCGAGCAACCCGCCCTTGAGGCCGAGAAACAGGAAGTGGCGCTGGAACTCGCGCGCGATGAAACTCGCTTCGGCGCCGACATAATGCAGCACCGAGACGATGTCGCGGTTGGACGCCATGGCGCCGCGCGTCGCGAAGATCACCGATAGCACCGTGGCGATGAAGACGAGGCCGAGGATCGAGACGCCGATGATCACCGTGGCGTTGGCCATGGTCTTCAACCGGTCGGTCCAGTTGCGGTGGTCGTCCAGGCTGGCGCCCTTCACCTCCTTGTCGAGGCGGGCGGCGAGCGCGATCAGGTCGACGGCGTCGGGGTCGGCCAGTTCGACGACGATCAGATGGGGAATCGGCAGATCGCTCATGTCGAGGCCGCTGCCGAGCCAAGGCTCCAGCAGCTTGGCGTTTTCCCAGTCTTCCAGCACGCGCGCCTGGGCGACGCCTGGCATCGAGGCGGCGATGGCCGAGGCCTTGGCCGCCTCCGCCGCCGTGTCGACGCCATCGACCGGCCGGACCTGGATGGTGATTTCGCGCACGATATCCGCCTGCCAGCCGAGCGAGGCGTCGCGCACCAGCGATACGGCGCCGAGCGTCAGGCAGGCGAGGAAGCTCATGATGGCGATGACGATCATCAGCGACTTGCCGGCGATCGATTGCGCCGGGACGATCGGCGCCGAGACCGGCGTGCCGGTACGGGACCGGCGGCGGCGCGACGGCAGGACCGCTCCGAACATCCGGCTGAACAGGCCCGGGCCTCGATGGACGGCGCGTTCACTCATAGATCGACAGCCGTCCTTCATGCAGCACGAGGCGACGTGCGTCGAACTGGTTCATCAATCCGATATCGTGTGTGGCGATGACGACCGAGGTGCCCAGCCGGTTGAGCTCGACGAACAGCCGCAGCAGGCGCTTGGCGAGCGGCGGGTCGACATTGCCGGTCGGCTCGTCGGCGAGCAGGATCTCGGGCTGGCCGATCAGCGCGCGGGCGATCGCGGCGCGCTGTTTCTCGCCGCCCGATAGAATCGGCGGCAGGGCCTGAACGCGGTCGCCGAGGCCCACCCATTTCAAGAGTTCGATGACGTCGGCGCGGTAGCTCGATTCCTCGCGCCCGAGCACGCGCAGGGGCAGCGCGACATTCTCGAAGGTGGTGAGGTGGTCAAGCAGGCGGAAATCCTGGAACACGACGCCGACGCGGCGGCGCAGCGCCGGCAACTCCGCCTTGGGGAGGGTCACCACGTCGCGATCGAACACCGTGATCAGACCGCGCGTCGGCTTCAGCGACAGGCAGAGCAGGCGCAGCAAGGTCGACTTGCCCGCGCCGGACGGGCCGGTCAGGAACTGGAAGGATTTGGGCGCGATCTGGAAGGAGAGGTCGCGAAGGACCTCGGCACCCATGCCATAACGCAGGCCGACATTTTCGAAGCGGATCACCGTATTTTTCCTGTTTCCGCTCTCTCTGCCGTGCTGGGCCGCCGCGCTCCGGCCGCGCTGGAATCCACCACGCCGGGGCGGGGACGATTCGCACAGCTTGCGGGGATCAGCGTTAACGAGTTGTTAGCGATGCCCGGGCGGCCGGGCGGTTCCCGTTTTATATGGCAGCCGATCAAGGCAAAGCAGCGGCATGCGGGCCGGCCGGCCGCCGGCAAAAGGCGCCGGCGCCGCAATTCCGCGTCGCTGATGCAGCCTAACGGACGCTGGCTGCGACAAATTGCGGAGATTCGGGCCGCTTTCCGCCGCTTTCGGCTCGTTTTCGGTGACATTCGCCCATTCCGCGACTAAGAGAACTGCTTTCCCGGGCCTGCGCGCCCGGCCGGGCGAGCGAGACGGCGCGTGGGAGGAAGGGACAAGCTCCCTCCGATCAGGGTGCCACCGCCGCTCTCGCCAACGAAGGAAAGAAGTGATGCCTGTAGTCCGCGGCCGGTCGATCCGGGTTCTCTATGACATTCCCGACATTGCCCGGCGCAACGCCGAACTTGCCACCGAGATCGCTGCTGCCGGCTATCGCGATCTGCTGGTGATATCGATCCTGAAGGGCAGCTTCGTCTTCGCCGCCGACCTGATCCGCGCCCTGCATGGCGCCGGCATGGCGCCGGAGGTCGAGTTCATCTCGCTGTCCAGCTATGGCACGGGCACGACCTCGGCCGGCACGGTCCGCGTCGTCAAGGACATTGAAAGCGAGGTCGCCGGCCGCGACGTGCTGCTGATCGACGACATCCTCGAATCCGGCCGGACGCTCGATTTCGCCCGCAAGCTGATGCAGGAGCGCGGCGCCGCGCGGGTCGGCATCGCGGTGCTGCTCGACAAGCCGGGCAAGCGGGCCACCGACATCACGGCCGACCACGTCGGCTTCTATTGCCCCGACCTGTTCGTCGTCGGATACGGCATGGACGTGGCGCACGCCTTTCGCGAGCTGCCCTTCGTCGGCGTCGTCGAAGACGCCGGATAGAGCGGTTCGCCGCGTAGGCGATTCCCCGGATTGCAGGAATTTCGGACAGGCGCGTCGGACCCCGGCGCGCCTGTCCCGTTTTGATTTGCCACTTCGGCGTTGGAGGTCACGATCTGTTTAGGGGAATGGGCGATGATCCCGGTCTGATTGTTTGACGGATGATCCCAGGGGCCGGTTTCGCCCCGGGGATCATGCTCTGGGAACGGACTGATGGCGCGCATTCTGGTGACCGAAGACGATGACGCGGTGCGGATGTTCGTATCGCGCGCGCTGATGATGGACGGCCATGACGTGCTGACGGCCGAGGACGGGGAGGACGCCCTCGACGTGCTGATCCGCGAAAAGGGCGCGTTCGACCTGCTGCTTACCGACATCAAGATGCCGATCATGGACGGCATCGCGCTGACCCACGCGGCGGCGTCGCAATATCGCGACCTGACCATCCTGCTGATGACCGGCTTCGCCGACCAGCGCGAGCGGGCCGATGGCCTCGCCGAACTGATCTTCGACGTGGTGACCAAACCGTTCTCGCTGGCCGAGATCCGCCACAGCGTCAAATGCGCGCTGAATTCCAACAATCTGCGTTCCGCAGTGGCGTAGGAGAGGTAGACCCTCACCCTGTCCCTCTCCCGCAAGCGGGCGAGGGGACGCTCACCTTCGCCGAGCTCTATCGAACCACGCGAATTGTTTCCCACGCGCCAGCCAAAAGCCCTCGCCCGCTTGCGGGAGAGGGTGAGGGGCTTGCTTGAGCCATCCCTCCGGCGTCATCCCGGAGGCCGCGAAGCGGAGATCCGGGATCTTCGCAGCCGGGTTCCCGGGAGCCTTGTGCGGCCATCGCCCCGGCTGGATGGATCCCGGGGCAAAGCCCGGGATGACGGCGAGGGTCTGGACGGCTGGGCGGCGAGCCGAGATCCGAAGAACCGCCTCAATATTTCTGCAGCAGCCGCTCCAGATAGTCGCGTTCGATCAGCGGGCGTGAGGGATCGCCGAGGCGCTTGCGGATCATGTCGAGGATCTCGCGGGCGCGCTGGGCATCAATCGCGTCCGGCACCTTGACCGTGGAGCCGAGATCCGTGCCGCGACCCTGCTGCTGGCGGCCTAGCGGGTCCTGGCCGGGCATCGGTCCTCCCTGGCGGGTGCCGGTGCCGGCGCCGTTCTGGCGGGCCATCTGATCGGCAAGGCTGCGCGCGCCGTCCCGCAGCGCCTGCAGGGCCTGTCCCTGCGGACCGACGGCCTGGCCCGGCGCACCTTCGCCAAGCTGTCTGGCGGCGTCTCCCATCGAGCGGTCGGCCTGGCCAAGCTTGCCATCCGGCTGCATGCCCTGCTGCTTCATCGTCTGCTGCAGCTCGCGCAGCATCTTCTGCAGGTTCTGCTGTCCCTCGCGAAGTTCCTGAAGCGCCTTCCCGCGCTCCTCCGGCGTCATCGGCTGCGCCTCGGCGCCGCTGCCATCGGTGTCGGGATCCATCTTGAAGGTCCTGTCCATCAGCTGCTGCTGGCGCTGGATCATCTCGCCCAGCTTGTCGAGGGCCTGGTTCATCTCGCCGCTCTGGCCGTCCTGGCCCTGCTGCGAGCGGCTCGCCTCGAGATTCTCCATCATCTGCTGCAACTGGCTCAGCATCTGCTGCGCGGCGTCGCGCGAGCCCGTCTTGGCCAGATTTTCGATCTGGTCCATCATCTTCTTCAGATCTTCCGGCCGCAGCACCCGGGTATTCGGATCCATCGGCTGCCGGTTGGCGGATTGCGGGTTGCGGGCCGCGTCCTGCGCCAGCGCCTCCAGATATTTGTCCATTGCCTCGCGCAGGTCCTGCATCGCCTTTTCAAGCTCGGCATCGGAGGCGTTGGATTCGATGGCCTTGCGCAGGGCTTCCTGCGCGGCGCGCAGGTCCTGGGCGGCCAGCGACAGGTCGCCATCCTCGATGCCGAGCGCGATCTGCCAGAGAAAATCGACGGTCTCGACCAGTTGGGCGTCGCTGCGCGCGCCGGTCAGGCGGTGATAGGCGGCGCGCAGGGCGAGATAGGAGCCGTTGGTCTTGAACCTGGCCGGGTCGAGCGTGATCGCGTCGAGCGCCATGGCGACACGCGGCGCCGTGCGGGCATCGAGCGCCAGCACGCGACGCTGCTCGACCACGGCGCGGGCGATCGGATTGTGGAAGCTGCGCATGGGCAGGGTGAATTCGGTGACCGCGCTGCTGCCGGTCTGCCCGGCTTCGTCCGTCGCCGTCAGCTGCATCTTGACCTTGGCGCCGGCCCAGGGATGGGCCGAAAGGTCGCGGATCGTCTCGCCCGTACCCTCCCGCATCCGCAGGCGCGGCAGGTTCAGCGGCAGTTCGGGCGCGGCGACCAGCGGCCGGGCGCCGCTTTCCGCGGGCGCCTCCACGGCGCTGATCGTGGCGGCGGCGGACAGGACGCCGTAATCGTCCTTCAGCGAATAGGCGAGTGACAGCGCGCCGCTTTGCGTGGCGGCAGGCTCGCGCGTCAATTCGATGCCGGGTGGCGCGTCCGGGGTGACGGCGAAGGACCAGGCGAGCAGGGGCCTGCCGCCACGTTCCACGCGGAGCGCGCTATCGGCGGAGAGCGTCAGCCTGTGTTCGCTCGCCGGCGTGGCGTCGCCTGCCGCCTCGCTTTCGGTCTTGGCGGTCACCGCCGCGTCGAAGGCAATGGCCTGGCCCGCAGCGGTCGTCGCCACCGCTGCGAGATCCGGCTCGGTCGGCATTCGCAGCGTCACGACCGAGCCCTGCGGCACGTTGACGGCCAGGTCGGGATCCAGGCTTCCCGGCCGCGCGGCGTCGCCGGTCAGGAAGATCGGCGGCCGGCTGGTATAGGCGGGCGGAGTCACCCAGGCGTCGATGCGCGGCGGCGCTTCGACCGCCGAGGCGCCGGGCCGGATGGCGTCGGCGATGCGGTCGAGACGGTCCGGACCCGCCATCAGGAAGGCGACGAGCAGCACCAGCGGCAGCAGGAAGCGCAGCGCATAGGGATCGCGCGCATTCATGCCCGGCGAGGGGAAGCCGCTGCGGAGATGATCGAGCTTTTCCAGCAGGCGCAGGCGATGGGCGCGCCAGAGCGATTGCGTCAGTGGATCGTGGGTCGGCTGCGACAGCCGGTCGCCAAAGGCGGTGGCTGGTCTATGCTCCATGGCGCTTTCGCGCGCGACGCGGGCGAGCGCCTCGTCCTGGGTCGGCATTGGCATCCGCGCCATCCGCAGGATCAGCGCGACATAGCCGATGCCGAACAGCGCCAGCGCGCCATAGCGCAGCGGATCGGCGAGGCGCGACCAGGCGCCGAGCCAGGAAAGCGCGAGGAACAGCCCGAAAAGGCAGAGAATCGGCACAAGCCGGGGCCAGGCGGCCTCCCAGATCAGTACCAGCTTGGCCCGGTCGACCGCGCTCGCGATCCGCTGATGCGCGGCGGATTCCAGCGAAGCCGGAAGATCCGGTCCCGTTCGCTTGCTATCCGCAGTGCCGCCCGCGGGCTCGGTCATTGCCGCTCCGTCTTGTCCGTCATGCCCGCCGCCCCGACCAGTGTAGCAACTGAAGTTGGGACGAGCGACACCTAAGGCAAGGTTTGCAGCGGCATTGCGGCGCGCTCGCGACCGGAACCGCGAGCGCGCCACCAACCTGACGGTTAGCGCATGCCCCCGGAGGCGAGCAGCAGCTCGCCGGTCAGCCAGCCGGAATCGGCGGAGGCGAGGAAGACCGCGATCGTGCCGATATCCGCGGGTTGGCCGATCCGCCCGAGCGGAGTCTGCGCGACGATCTGTTTTTCCATGTCGCCGCCGACAATGCCGGCCGTATGCGTGCCTTCGGTTTCGACGCCGCCCGGATTGATCGAGTTCACGCGGATGTTCTGTCCCGCCAGTTCCTTGGAAAGCACATGCGTGATGGCGTCGACCGCGCTCTTGGTGGCGGTGTAGATCGACGTGTTGGGCAGGGCGATCTGACTGACGGTCGAGCCGATATTGATGACGCTGCCACCCTCGGCGCCGAAATGCTTCACGCCTTCCTGGGTGGTCAGCAGGAGCCCGAGCACATTGGTGTTGAACTGCCGATGGAACTCGTCCTCGGTGACGTCTTCGAGCGCGCCGAACCGGTAGACGCCGGCATTGTTCACCAGGATGTCGAGCGCGCCGAAGGTCGACTTCGTCTCGGCGAACAGACGCGTCACATCCGCGGATTTCGACACGTCGCCCTGGACCGCGACGGCCTTGCCGCCCTGGCTCTCGATCTCCGCGACGACGCGGTCGGCGCCTTCCTTGCTGGAGGCGTAGTTGACCACGACCGAAGCGCCGGCGGCGGCCAGCTCCTTGGCGATGCCCGCCCCGATGCCCTTGGATGCGCCCGTTACGACCGCGACCTTGCCTGTCAGTTTGCTCAACTCATTCGCTCCTGTTGGTATGAGTTGATTAGACATTTAGATAACTGTCTAATCATTACAAGAGCGAGATCGGTGATAGTTCAGGTCGAGAGTCAGATTTCGGAGAGCTGGGCCAGATAGGCCTCCAGCACGTCGCGCTTCAGCACAAGGCTGGCGAACTTGCCTTCGCGCACAATCTCGATCAGGCCCGCCATTTCCAGTTCCTTCAGGTGGTGGGAAATGGTGGCGGCGCTGACCTGCTGGTTCTGGACGACGCAACTGCACGCCATCGGTCCGCCGGTGGCGCCGATGTCCTTCAGGATCTGATAGCGGCGCGGCTCGGCAAGCGCCTTCGAGATCAGCACGATCTGCCGGTCGCTGAGGCGCGGCGGCTCGTCGCGCGGGAGCCGGTCCGGGTCAGGGGGAAGTGCGTCGATGTTGGTCATGGCCCCAATATCGGCATTCCCCCTGGGCTTGGCAATCGCCGGGGCCCCGCGTGGGGCCGGGCGAGGTCCCGCTACTTGTCGAGCCAGGGCGGAAGCTTGTCCATGCCGATCAGGTCTTCATAGGTCTGGCGCGGGCGGATGACGGCGAATTCGCGGCCGTTGACCAGCACTTCGGCGGCGAGCGGGCGGGTGTTGTAGCTCGACCCCTGCACGGCGCCATAGGCGCCCGCCGTCATCACGGCGATCAGGTCGCCGGGCTCGACGGCCGTCATGGTGCGGTCGAGCGCCAGGAAGTCGCCGGTCTCGCACACGCCGCCGACGACATCGGCGAAGATCTCGCGCGCGCCGGGCTTGGGCTCCGCGACCGGCTGGACATCGTGATGCGCCTCGTAGAGCGTCGGGCGGATCAGGTCGTTCATGCCGGCGTCGACGATGACGAAGGTCTTGGCGGCGCCTTCCTTCACATAGACGACTTCCGAAACCAGGATGCCGGCATTGCCGACGATCATCCGGCCCGGCTCGAACAGGATCCTGCCGCCGAGATTGCCGAGGCGCTTGCGCACGATCGCGGCGTAGACGGTCGGATCCGGCGGTGCTTCCTCGCCGAGGTGATAAGGGATGCCGAGTCCGCCACCGCCATCGACGTGGTCGATGACGTGGCCGTCGGCGCGCAGGTCGCGCACCAGGTCGGCCAGCAGTCCGTAGGCCTCGTCATAGGGGCCCATGTCGGTGATCTGGCTGCCGATATGCATGTCGACGCCGGCGACCTTGATGCCGGGCAGCGTCGCGGCGCGGGCATAGACCTCCCGGGCGCGGACATAGGGAATGCCGAACTTGTTCTCGGCCTTGCCGGTGGTGATCTTGGCGTGCGTCTTGGCGTCGACGTCGGGATTGATGCGCAGCGAAATGGTCGCGGTCGCGCCCTTGGCGGTGGCGATCTCGGAGATCCGCTCGAGCTCGGGCTCGGATTCGACGTTGAAGCAGAGGATGCCGGTATCGAGCGCCAGCGCGATCTCGCGCGCCGTCTTGGCGACGCCGGAGAAGACGATCTTTTCCGGCGGGCAGCCGGCGGCCAGCGCGCGGCGCAGCTCGCCTTCCGAGACGACGTCCATGCCGGCGCCTTCGGCGACCAGCGTCTTCAGGACCGCCTGGTTGGAGTTCGCCTTCATGGCGTAGCAGATCAGCGTGTCCATCCCCGCCAGCGCATCGCGGAAAACGCGAAAGTGGCGGACCAGGGTGGCGGTCGAATAGCAATAGAACGGCGTGCCGACGGCGGCAGCGATATCGGCGATCGCCACGTCTTCGGCGTAGAGCGCGCCGTCGCGATATTCGAAATGGTTCATGGCAACATTCTGAAGGTCGAATGGTGGAAGGTCGCGTTCCCTTACCTCTCCCTGAGGGAGAGGTCGGACCGCAGGTCCGGGTGAGGGCTTACGCCCTCTCCGGAGAGTTCCCTAAACCCTCACCCGCCGGCTTCGCCGTCGACCTCTCCCTCAGGGAGAGGGGAGATGCGAGGTTCGGCCTACGGCACGGGGAGCGGCTCAGAGCAGCTTGTCGATAAACAGCGACCGGTCGGGCTTGGCCGGTTTCGAAACGTCGACCTTCTTGCCGTCCGGGCCGGTCTGCTGGGCGGAGAGCGCCTGCGGGCCACCCGGCGGCGGCTCGGGAGCACCCTTCACGCCGCAGCCGGCGAGCGCCATGGCGGCGGACAAAAGGAGGATTCGGGCAGCAAGGGCCAAGGCGGCTTCTCCTGAAGGGCTTGTCGATCCGGCGGCGCATCTTATCCGATCGCGCCGCCCCGTCATTGCCAATGTTCGGCGGATTTCGCCGGTCTTGTCTAGGGCCTTTCCCCGTAACGGCGAAAGGTCCCCAGCGCCTTGTCGGCTCGCGTATTCGCGTCGCGAACCGGTCGCCGCTTCACTCGAAGACGCTCTAGGCCTTCGCCTCGCGCGCCAGCGCCCGCTGCCAGCGCTTGGCCTGGGAGCGGACATTCTTCGGCGAGGTGCCGCCATAGCTGGTGCGGCTGCGCACCGACTTGTCGACCGTCAGCACCGAGTAGACTGCCTCGGTGATGGCGGGATGCACGGCCTGCATCTCGTCCAGCGTCACCTTGGTCAGCTCGACGCCGCGCTCGGAGGCAATCGCCACGATGCGGCCGGTGACGTGATGGGCGTCGCGGAACGGCATGTTGAGTTCGCGCACCAGCCAGTCGGCGAGGTCGGTCGCGGTCGCGAAGCCGGAGCCCGCTGCCTTCTTCAGGGTCGCGGCTTCCGGCTCCATGTCAAGCACCATGCCGGTGGTCGCGGCGATCGCCAGTTCCAGGCTCTCGAAGGCGTCGAAGGCCTGTTCCTTATCTTCCTGCATATCCTTCTGATAGGCGAGCGGAAGACCCTTCATGACGATCTGCAGCGCCGTCTGGGCGCCGATGATGCGGCCCGTCTTGGCGCGCACCAGCTCGGCTGCGTCGGGGTTGCGCTTCTGCGGCATGATCGACGAGCCGGTGGTGAACTTGTCGGAAAGCTTGATGAAGCGGAACTGCGCCGACGACCAGATGACGATCTCTTCGGCGAATCGCGACAGATGGATGGCGCAGAGGCTGGCGGCCGCCAGCGCCTCGATGACGAAGTCGCGGTCGGAAACGCTGTCGAGCGAATTCGCCGTCGGCCGGTCGAAGCCGAGCGACGCCGAGGTCTGGAAGCGGTCGATCGGGAACGAGGTGCCGGCGAGCGCCGCGGCGCCGAGCGGGTTCTCGTTGAGCCGCCTGCGCGCATCCTGGAAGCGGCCCCGGTCGCGGCCGATCATCTCGACATAGGCCAGCATGTGGTGGCCGAACGTCACCGGCTGGGCGCTCTGGAGATGCGTGAAGCCCGGCATCACCTGGCCGGCATGCTCGAACGCCTTGTCGGCGAGCGCCACCTGCAGCTCGCGCAGAGCCGCGTCCATCGCATCGATCGTGTCGCGGACCCAGAGCTTGAAATCGGTCGCCACCTGGTCGTTGCGCGAGCGGGCGGTGTGCAGCCGGCCGGCGGCGTCGCCGATCAGTTCCTTCAGGCGCGATTCGATGTTGAGGTGGATGTCCTCGAGCGCACGCGAAAACTTGAACTCGCCCGCTTCGATTTCGCGCAGGATGGCGTCTAGACCTGCCGCGATCTTTTCGGCATCGTCCGCCGCGATAATTCCCTGGCGGGCGAGCATGGCGGCATGCGCCTTCGAGCCGGCAATGTCCTGACGGTAGAGCTTCTGGTCGAAACCAATCGACGCGTTGATCTCTTCCATGATGGCGGCCGGGCCTTCGGAGAAGCGGCCACCCCACATCGAATTGCTCATATACCCTCTCTCGGAGGCCTTGGAGGCAGGACGGAATGAATGAGACGCGCGGGATATCGCGACGCTGGCCGATACTCGGCCTGGCCGCGATCGCAGGCATCGCAGTCGGAGTTGGCGCGGTATACGTGACCGAGACGGGGAAAGGCAACGGGGCTGATGCGCTGGCGGGCGTCGATTGCGGCCCGACGATCGAGGCGGCCGGCCTGCTGGCCCCGCTTGCGAAGGGCGATGTCGCCGCGTTCCGCGTCGCCACCGAGCCCGCGCGGCTGTCCGAACTCTCCTTCCAGACCGCGAATGGCGACAAGAAGAGCATCGCCGATTTCAAGGGGCAGACGGTCCTGCTGAACCTCTGGGCGACCTGGTGCGCGCCGTGCCGGCAGGAAATGCCGGCGCTCGATCGCCTCGACGCCGCGCATGAGGGCCAGGACTTCTCCGTCGTCGCCGTCTCGATCGACACGCAGGACCCGGCCAAGCCGAAGAAGTTCCTGGAGGAGATCGGCGTCAAGTCGCTCGCCTTCTATGGCGACCCGACCACCGGCATCTTCACCGGCTTGAAGGGCAAGGGCATGGCCGTCGGCCTGCCGACGACGGTGCTGATCGACAAGCAGGGCTGCGCGCTCGGCGTGATGTCCGGGCCGGCCGAATGGGATTCGGAAGACGCCAAGGCGCTGATCGGCGCGGCGACCAAGAGCATCTGAGGGGGCAAGGACCCTCACCCAACCCTCTCCCGCGCGGGAGAGGGGTCTTGGCGAGCCCGGTCGTCCCGAAGATCCGCTGCCTGCGCACCACACCGGCCGAAAAGCCCTCGCCCGCTTGCGGGAGAGGGTTGGGTGAGGGGCTTGCCTTCTTGCCGGATCGACGGGATTAGCGCGTCGGGACCGGGTGCTCGCCGCGGTAGTCGTAGAAGCCGCGGTTGGTCTTGCGGCCGAGCCAGCCGGCCTCGACATATTTCACCAGCAGCGGGCAGGGGCGGTACTTCGAATCCGCCAGTCCCTCATACAGCACCTGCATGATCGACAGGCAGGTGTCGAGGCCGATGAAATCGGCGAGCTGCAGCGGGCCCATCGGGTGGTTGGCGCCGAGCTTCATGGCCGTGTCGATCGCGTCGACCGAACCGACGCCCTCATAGAGGACGTAGATCGCCTCGTTGATCATCGGCAGCAGGATGCGGTTGACGATGAAGCCCGGGAAATCCTCCGAGACGGTCGAGGTCTTGCCGAGCGCCGCCACGTAGCCCTTGGCCGCCTCGAAGGTCTCGTCGCCGGTGGCGATGCCGCGAATCAGCTCGACAAGCTGCATCACGGGAACCGGATTCATGAAATGGATGCCGATGAAGCGCTCGGGCCGGTCGCTCGCCGAGGCGAGGCGGGTGATCGAGATCGAGGATGTGTTGGTGGCCAGCATCGCATCGGGCTTCAGCGCCGGGCAGACGCCGGCGAAGATCTTGCGCTTGACCGACTCGTCCTCGGTCGCCGCCTCGATGACGAGATCGCAATCGCCGAGATCGTCGACGCCGAAGGCCGGCTTGACGCGCGCGAGCGCCGCCTTGCGGTCTTCCTCGGTGATGCGGCCCGAATGGACCTGGCGCGAGAGATTGCCGTCGATGGTGGCAAGCCCCTTGCGGACACGCTCCTCGGCGAGGTCGTGGATGAAGACCTCGTAGCCGGCAAGCGCGCTCACATGGGCGATACCATTGCCCATCTGACCGGCTCCAATGACGCCGATCGTCTTAATCGCGGTGCTCATGCCCCAAGGGCTCCTTTGTCTTCCAGAATCCGAAATCTTGCTCAAAAAAGTTCGGCCGTGCCCGATGACCGGAGGTCAGTCGAAGCACGGCCGTCGAGATTGTCAACCGGCGTTGGTAAAGGCTTAGTTCGCGAGCGCCTTGGTGAGGGCCGGAACCACCGTGAAGAGATCGTCGACGAGGCCGTAATCGGCGACCTGGAAGATCGGCGCGTCGCCATCCTTGTTGATCGCGACGATGACCTTCGAGTCCTTCATGCCGGCCAGATGTTGGATCGCGCCGGAAATGCCGATGGCGATGTAGAGATCCGGGGCGACGACCTTGCCGGTCTGGCCGACCTGCCAGTCGTTCGGGGCGTAGCCGGAGTCGACCGCGGCGCGCGAGGCGCCGATGGCAGCCTTGAGCTGGTCGGCGAGCGGAGCGATCACTTCCTGGAATTTTTCGGCCGAGCCGAGCGCGCGGCCGCCCGAGACGATCACCTTGGCGGAGGCGAGTTCCGGCCGGTCGGAGACGGAGAGATCCGCTCCGACGAAGCTGGAAAGGCCGCTGTCGCCGGGAGCGGCGATGGTCTCGACCGGAGCGTTGCCGCCCGCAGCCGCGGCCGGGAAGGCGGCGATGCGCACGGTGATGACGCGCGTCTTGTCGCTCGACTGCACCGTCTCGATGGCGTTGCCGGCATAGATCGGACGCTCGAAGGTGTCGGGCGAAACGACCTTGGTGATTTCCGAGATCTGCATCACGTCGAGCAGGGCGGCGACGCGCGGCGCGACGTTCTTGCCGGTCGAGGTGCCCGGGACGACGATCGCGTCATACTGGCCGGCCAGCGAGACGATCAGGTCGGCCAACGGCTCGGCGCGGCGATTGGCGAGGCTTTCGCCATCGGCGAGCAGCACGCTGCGCACGCCAGTAAGCTGGGCGGCGGCGTCGGCCACGGCCTTGGCATTCTGGCCGGCGACGAGCACGTCCACCGGCTGGCCGAGCGCCAGGGCGGCGGTCAGGGTCTTGGCGGTCGCCTCGTTCAGATGCGCGTCGTCATGTTCCGCGAGGATCAGCGTTGCCATCTCAGAGTACTCCCGCCTGCTTGAGCTTCGCCACGAGTTCATCCACCGTGCCGAGCTTGACGCCGGCGGTGCGGCCCGTCGGCTCCACGGTTTTCAGAACGGTAAGGCGCGGGCTGGCGTCGACGCCGAGCGTCTCCGGGCTGGTCTCGTCGAGCGGCTTTTTCTTCGCCTTCATGATGTTGGGCAGCGATGCGTAGCGCGGCTCGTTCAGGCGGAGATCGGTGGTGACGATCGCCGGGAGCTTGAGCCGCAGCGTCTCGAGGCCGCCATCGACTTCGCGCGTCACGTCGACCGAGCTGTCGCCGAGCGCGACCTTTGAGGCAAAGGTCGCCTGCGGCCAGCCGAGCAGGGCGGCCAGCATCTGGCCGGTCTGGTTGGAATCGTCGTCGATCGCCTGCTTGCCGAGGATGACCAGGCCGGGCGCCTCATTCGCGATCACCGCCTTCAGCAGCTTGGCGACGGCCAGCGGCTCGACGCTTGCGGCATCCGTCTTGACCAGGATGGCGCGGTCGGCCCCCATGGCGAGGCCGGTGCGCAGCGTTTCCGCCGATTTGTCGGTACCGATCGAGACGACGACGACTTCCGTCGCCTTGCCGGCTTCCTTGAGGCGAAGCGCCTCTTCGACGGCGATTTCGTCGAACGGATTCATCGACATCTTCACGTTGGCGAGGTCGACGCCGGTGCCGTCCGCCTTGACGCGGATCTTGACGTTGGTGTCGACCACCCGCTTGACGGGCACGAGGATCTTCATCTCGACGATTATCCTTTCGCTGCAGCGATTTGCGGAGCGTTTGGCGCGGGACCGTACCGGCGGGTTCTCCCTGAGTCAACGCAAGCGATGCACGCTGGAAGCGGTCAAATCACCGGGTCGACCGGCATTTCCTCGTCCACTTGCCGCGCCAGCAGCGGAACGCCCGGCCGGCGGAAGAACAGAACCAGCACCGTGCCCATCAGCAGGCCGCCGAGATGGGCCGCCCAGGAGATCTCGCCCGGCGCCCCGAAGGCGAAATTATAGACCTGCAGCAGGATCCAGAAACCGAGCACCCAGACGGTGCGGAGCCGGATCGGCACGCGGAACAGCAGCAGGATCCAGATTTTTACGCGGGGATGGAGGACCAGGTAGGCGGCGATCACGCCGGCGACCGATCCGGATGCGCCGATCAGCGCGATGTCCGATCCCGGCTCGACCATGACATGCGCCAGGCCGCCGCCGATGGCGCAAAGGAAATAGAACAGGATGAAGCGGATATGCCCCATCGCATCCTCGACATTATCGCCGAAGACCCAGAGGAACAGCATGTTGCCGGCGAGATGCCAGATGTCGCCATGCAGGAAGGACGAGGTGATGAAGGTCAGATATTCCGGCGCGTGGTAGAGGCCGGGCGTGCGGATATGGATGCCGGCCAGCGTCGACGGGATCAGCCCGAAGGCCATCACCGAGGCAGCTTCGGCGTCCGCATTGCCGGCGCGCTGGTAGATCAGGAAGATCAGGCAGTTCAGCACGACGAGGCCGCGCGTCACCCAGGGGAAGCGGATGTAGCGGAGCGGATTCTGGTCGTGGAACGGGACGAACATGCCCGTTCCTCAGCGGTTCTGGCCCGGCACCCACAGGACATCCGTGGCGCCGCGATCATTGACGTAACGGGAAGCGACGAACAGGAAGTCCGACAGCCGGTTGACGTAGCGGATCGCCGCCGGGTTGACAGCTTCGTGCGAGGCGAGGTCGACCATCACCCGTTCGGCGCGGCGCGCCACGGTGCGGGCGATATGCAGATGCGCCGCCGCCGGCGAGCCGCCGGGCAGCACGAAGGAACGCAACGGGCTCAGTTCGGCGTTGAGCAGGTCGATCTCGGCTTCCAGCCGGTCGGTCTGCGCATCGATGATCCGCAGCGCCTCGCGGCCCGGCTTCAGCCCGGATTCCGGTGTCGACAGATCGGCGCCGAGATCGAAGAGATCGTTCTGGATACGCGCCAGCATGGTATCGACCAGGGCATCGTCGCCGACATAGAGACGCGCCGCGCCGACCTGGGCGTTGGTCTCATCGACCGTGCCGTAGCTCTCGACGCGCAGATCGGATTTGGCGCGGCGCTCACCCGTGACGAGCGACGTGGTGCCGTCATCGCCTGATCTCGTATAGATGCGGTTGAGCGCGACCATCGATATGCCTCAGCGGGCCGAAAAATACAGGGCGGCCATCATGATGACGACCGCTGCGAACTGCAGCATCACGCGCATGCGCATCAGCTTTTGCGAGCGCTCCGGCGACCCGCCGCGCAGCATGTTGAACAGCCCGAGCAGCAGCACGATGGCCACGGCGGCGAGCGCGATCGGGATCAGGTAATGGAAAAAGCTGTTCATCGGCTCATGCTTCAGGAATCGGGGCGATCCGACCTTATACGCTCGATCCCTGCCGCCTCGCCATATCCGCTGCCTGCGCTCAATTGAGCCACCAGATCGCGGCATTGAGCGCGGTGGCAAAGGATACCCAAGCGAGATAGGGCACCAGCAGCCAGCTTGCGAGGCCGTCGATCCGGGAGAAAGCGCCCATGGTGGCGATGATCGCCAGCAGCAGCGCGACGATGTCGATCAGGGCGAGCCATGGCATGTGCAGGGCGAAGAAGGCGCCCGACCAGGCGACATTCAGCGCCAACTGGACCGCGAAGGTGAGGACGGCAACCTGCAGCGCCGTGCCGCGGCCGAGCGTCCACACGCGCCAGAAGGCAATCGCCATCATCGCGTAGAGTAGAGTCCAGACGGGCCCGAAGACCCAGTTTGGCGGGCTGAAGAACGGCTTCGTCAAACCGGCATACCAGGTCGGGATGCTGGGAAGCGTCAGCCACGAGCCGAGCGCGGCGGCGGCGAAGCAGATGGCGAGGCTGACCACGAGCCGCACCAGCGAGCCGGGCGACAGCCAGAACTGCGGCGAACGAAATTCGGCGGAAAGGGAATTCATGGCGGCGCACCCTGCTTCATCTGCCCACTCTACGCGCATCCGGCGTTCCGGTTCCCGGACCCCGACATTCAGGCTCAAGAATTGCGGGCGATCAACCCATCCATCAGGCGGGCCGGAAAAAGCCGCTTCATCAGCGCCGCCGCCTTGGTCAGCACGGTCACGCGGTAGCGCAGCCGGGGACGCGGGCTCTCGAGCGCATGCAGCAGGGCGGCGGTGACCGCCTCGGGCCCGAGCTTGAAGCGCGAGGGACGACGCGTGCCCTGCATGCGCGCGAGCTGCGACTGGTATTCCTCGCGATGCAGCGAGGCGTCGACATCGACGGTCGCGTGGAAGTTCGCCAGCGCGTTCTGGGTGAAGCGGGTGGCAATCGGACCCGGCTCGATCAGCGACACCTGGATGCCGGAGCCGGCAAGCTCCAGCCGCAGGCAGTCGGTCAGTCCTTCGAGCGCGAATTTCGAGCCGACATAGGCGCCGCGATACTTGCCGGCGACGAAGCCGAGGATCGACGAGCACTGGACGATGCGGCCGTGGCCCTGCGTGCGCATCACCGGCACGATCCGGCGGGTCAGCGTGTGCCAGCCGAGGACGTTGGTCTCGAACTGGCGACGAAGCACGTCGGTGGTCAGATCCTCGATGGCGCCCACCTGGCCATAGGCGCCATTGTTGAACAGCGCATCCAGCCTGCCGCCGGTCGCGGCCAGCACGGCGTCGGCGCAGGCATGGATCGAGGCCTCGTCGGTATAGTCGAGAGAGAGCGCCTCCAGCCCCGCCTCGGCCAGGGCGGCGAGGTCCTCCGGCTTGCGGGCCGTCGCGAAGACGCGCCAGCCCCTTGCCTTCAGCGTCAGGGCGGCGTCGCGGCCGATGCCGGACGAAGCGCCGGTGACGAGGATCGATCGGGCGTCCGTCATGCTGTTCCTTGCTGCTCGCGGTGGTCCGCCGCCTTCGGGTGGCCGGCGGACTATAGAGGGCGGGGCGGAGGAGCCAAGCGGCAGGATGGTCGCGTGCGGTTGTGGTTGACCGCTCGGGCGGAGATTTCTACTGTCGGCCGATAGCCCCACCGACATCGTGGTTTCCATGTCCCGCTGCGTCTTCCCCGTGTCTGCCCTGCCGGGGTCAAGCGCATGCTGATCCTCGGCCGGCTGGCCGAGATCGCCTTCATCGTGCTGCCGATCGCCGGGCTGATCTTCGTCGGCTATCTCGCCGGCTGGACCAAGCATCTGGGCGACCGCGCCGCTGACGGCCTGTCGGAATATGTCTTCGGCATCGCCGTGCCGGTGCTGATCTTCAAGACGCTGTCGGAATCGAAGATGCCGGAGGGCGGCCAGCCCTGGGGCTACTGGATCGCCTATTTCACCGGTGCCTTCATCGTGTTCGGCATCGGCTTCCTGATCGCGCGGCGGGTGTTCGGCCGGGCGCATGTCGAAGCGGTGATGCAGGGCTTCGCCTCCGGCCAGTCCAATACCGTCTTCGTCGGCGTGCCGGTGATCCTCAACGCCTTCGGCAACGAGGGCGCGGTGCCGCTGTTCCTGCTGATCGCCATCCATCTGCCGGTGATGACGACGGCCGCGACCCTGTTCGCCGAAGGTTCGGAGTCCGGCATTTCGCGCGCCACGCTGACGCGGCTGCTGAAGGCGCTGGCGCGTAATCCGATCCTGTTCGGCATCTATGCCGGCGCCATCGGCCAGATCGCCGGCATCCATGCCACGGGTCCGGCCGGCGAGGTGGTGCGGATGCTGGCTGCTTCCTCCGTTCCCTGCGCGCTGATCTCGATGGGGCTCGCGCTGCGGCGCTACGGCTTCGCCGGCGACATCCATGCCTCGCTGGTCATCAGCTTTTTGAAGCTGATCGTGCATCCGCTGATCGTGCTGGCGCTGGTTCAGGTCCTGCCGATGCCGCCGGTCTGGGCCGGCGTCGCCGTCGTCTTTGCCGCCATGCCCTGCGGCGTGAACGCCTATCTGCTCGCCAACCACTACAAGGCCGGCGTTGCCAGCACGGCCAGCGCGGTCTCGCTGTCGACCCTGCTCAGCCTCTTCACGGTGACGATCTGGCTCTATGTGCTGGGCGTCGGCTGAAGCCCGACCCGTGCCCGGATATCGGCCGGCGTCATGCCCGCCTGGCGAAGCTGGCGGAGTCCGGTCGCCCCTTCGGATTTCGAAAGCTTCCGGTCGGCCGCATCTCGAATCAGGCCATGGTGGCGGTAGCGCGGCTCCGGCAGGTCCAGCAGCGTCTGCAGCAGACGGTGCACGCTGGTCGCGTGGAAGAGATCTTCGCCGCGCACGACATCGCTGATCCCCTGCAGCGCGTCGTCGACGACGACGGAGAGGTGATAGCTGGTCGGGATCTCCTTGCGCGCGATGACGACGTCGCCCCAGCGCGCGGGATCGGCGGCAACCGTGCTCGTCTCGCCGTCCGGGCCCCGACCCGCCTCCTGGAAGGTCAGCGCGCCCGCGCGGGCGAGCGCCGCGTCCATCTTCAGCCGCCAGGCATAGGGCATGCCGGCGGCGATCTTCGCCGACGCCGCCTCGGCCGACAGATCCCGATCGAAGCCCGGATAGAGCGGCGCGCCATCGGGATCGCGCGGCCAGTCCGGATCCGCGGTCGCGGCGCGGATTTCGGCCCGGCTCAGGAAGCTCGGATAGACCAGATCCATCGCCTTCAGGCGATCCATCGCCGCGGCATAGGCATCGAAATGTTCCGACTGCCGGCGCACCGGCTGTTCCCACGTCAGCCCGAGCCAGGCGAGATCCTCCAGGCTCGACGCTTCGAATTCCGGCCGGCACCGCGTCACGTCGATGTCTTCCATCCGGATCAGAAAGCGTCCGCCGGCCTCGCGCGCGAGATCGCCGTTGAGCAGGGCCGAGTAGGCGTGGCCGAGATGCAGGTCGCCATTGGGGCTCGGGGCGAAGCGGAAGGTGCGGGTCATGGCGGAAATGGGCGCGACGTCGTGCGGGATGGCGAAACAGGGCGGCAACTTGCTAGCATGCGGCAGATTCGTTCGCCTGCCTAACCGGGAATTTCCATGCTCGATGGTCCGCGCCTTGCCCCGCTTTCCGGCGGTCCCGCCAAAAAGCTCGTCGTCCTGCTGCATGGCGTCGGCGCCGACGGGCACGACCTGATCGATATCGGCAAGCATTGGGCGCCGTTGTTTCCCGACGCCTATTTCGTGGCGCCCGACGCGCCCGATCCGTCCGACTGGGGCATGGGGCGGCAGTGGTTCCGGCTTTCGGTGCGCGATGCGCATGAATATTGGCAGGGCGCTTCCGCCGCCGCGCCGAAGCTGGACGAATTTCTCGACGCCGAACTGGAGAGGCTCGGCCTCACCGACGCCGATCTGGCGCTGGTCGGTTTCAGCCAGGGCACGATGATGGCGCTGCAGGTCGGCCCGCGCCGGCCGCGCGAAATGGCCGGCATCGTCGCCTATTCCGGTCGCATCGCCGGCGTCGAGCGGCTGAAGGCCGAGACGAGGAGCCGGCCGCCGATCCTGCTGGTGCATGGCGCGCTGGACGAGGTCATCCCGGTCGCCGCCCTCCAGGAGACGGAAAAGGCGCTGCGCGATGCCGGTTTCGCGGTGGCTTCGATCGAGCGGCCCGCCCTGGGGCACAGCATCGACGAGGCCGGACTTGCCGCAGGTGCCGCCTTCCTGAAACGCATTTTTGCCACAGCCGACGTCTGATCGTCGCGCACGCAAACGTCAACGTTTCATTGGCTTCACAAGGATGACACAGAGCCTATAGACTATTTGGGCAATCTCGAGGTTCGGCACGTCTCAACAGAGGAAGCCCATGTCTTGACGATAGCCGTGTCACCCGGCGCCCACCCGGCCCTTGTGCTCAATGCCGACTACCGGCCTCTGAGCTATTACCCGCTCTCGCTCTGGTCGTGGCAGGATACGATCAAGGCGGTGTTCCTCGATCGCGTCAACATCGTCTCCGAATATGACATCGACATTCGCAGCCCTTCCTTCCGGATGCGGCTGCCCAGCGTCGTCTCGTTGAAGAGCTATGTGACGCCGACGCGAAATCCCGCCTTCACGCGCTTCAACGTGTTCCTGCGCGACCGCTTCCAGTGCCAGTATTGCAGCACCCGCGAGGATCTGACCTTCGACCACGTCATCCCGCGCGCCCATGGCGGCCAGACGACGTGGGAAAATGTCGTCGCCGCCTGCTCGCCCTGCAATCTGCGCAAGGGCAGCCTGACCTCGGCCGATGCGCGCATGTGGCCGCGGCAGAAGCCGTTCCAGCCCAGCGTCTCCGACCTGCATAACAATGGCCGCGCCTTCCCGCCCAACTATCTGCACGACAGCTGGCTCGATTATCTCTACTGGGATACGGAACTGGACCCGTAAGCCCACCCTTTCGCAGCCATTGTCCGACTCTTGCCGCAACTGATCCGCATCACCGATCCCGCCGACCCGCGCATCGCGCCCTATTGCGCCGTTCGCGAGCGCGACCTGGTCGGCCGCGACGATCACTTCATCGCCGAGGGCGAAGTGGTGCTGCAGACGCTGGTCCAGTCGGAGCGCCACCAGCCGGTCTCGCTCCTGCTCGATGAAAAGCGCGTCGACGGCCTCTCCGCCATCACCGAGCGCCTGGCGGACGAGGTGCCGGTCTATGTTGCCAGCCAGGCGGTGCTCGACGGCATTGTCGGCTTCCATATCCATCGGGGCATTCTCGCGCTCGGCCACCGGGCGCCCGCGCCTGTCCCCGACGCGCTCTTGGCCGGCCTCGAGGGCAGGGCGCTCGTCGTCGTGCTGATGGGCATTTCCAACCACGACAATCTCGGCGGTATCTTTCGCAACGCCGCGGCCTTCGGCGCCGACGCGATCCTGCTCGATGCGCCATGCTGCGACCCGTTCTACCGCAAGGCGATCCGGGTCTCGGTCGGCAACACGCTGACCCTGCCGCATGCCAGGCTGGCGCCGGACGAGGATGTCGTGGCGCTGCTGGAGCGGCATGGCTTCACGGCGGTGTCGCTGAGCCCGAATGGCGAATATCGGCTGGCGGAGCTGAAGCGTCCGCCCCGCGTCGCGGCGCTGCTCGGCACCGAGGGGCCCGGCCTCGACGCCGCCGTGCTCGCCCGCACGCGGACGGTGCGGATCCCGATGGCGCCGGGAGTCGATTCGCTCAACGTCGCGACGACGAGCGGCATCGTCCTGCACCAGCTGACCCAGGCGGCGGGCGACGACGAGTAGAGCGGGAAGTACCTTCACCTCTCCCTGAGGGAGAGGTGAAGGGCGGTAGGTCTGCCTCAGGCCCGCCGCAGGCCGGCACGGAGCAGGGCGGCGGCGATGACGGCCGAGACGACGGCGTTCCAGCCGGCGAAGGACAGGCCGAGCACGCGCAGCGCCGCCTCGCCGCAGTTCACCACCTTGGTCTTGCCGATCTGCGCCAGCAGGTCGCCGGCATTGCCGGTGGTCGCGAGGCCGCCGCCGCAATCGGCCGGTCCGAGCCAGAACTTCCATTCGACGCCGGCGTGATACAGGGCGAGGCCGAGGCCGGCGAGGAAGATCAGGCCGGCGAGGACGAGCAGCGCGCGTGCGAACCCCTCGGATTTGCGGGCGAAAAGCAGCAGGATCGCGACCAGCAGGACGGGCAGGCCGAGATAATAGGGGATGCGCTGTTCGAGGCAGAGCTTGCAGGGCGCATAGCCGCCGAAGATCTGGAAGCCCCAGGCGCCGAGGATCGCCGCGAGGCCCAATCCGAAGCTGAGGACGGCAAGCGGCAGGCGGCGGGAAGAACTATCGGCCATTCAGGTCTCGCTTTGATCGATGCGGTCTGCTTCTAGCCCGGCGGGATCGAAACTGTCGACGTCCCGGTATTTCAC
This sequence comes from Kaistia defluvii, assembly GCF_026343955.1. Classification (GTDB taxonomy): domain Bacteria; phylum Pseudomonadota; class Alphaproteobacteria; order Rhizobiales; family Kaistiaceae; genus Kaistia; species Kaistia defluvii. The sequence goes on along the minus strand of NZ_JAPKNI010000003.1, from coordinate 253,887 downwards.
ATCCGCGTGCGGTGGGGATAGCGCCTCGTGCGCGAGGGCCCGACAATTGGGCATAGGCGCGAAAACGCCGTTGCTTCTGGCGCAAGCCTGACTATAGTCGCGCCGTCGCAGGCCACTGGCCAGCGCGTTGCGGGCGTGGTGGAACTGGTAGACGCGCCGGACTCAAAAAGTGGTTTGTCTACCAATCCACAGAAAATCACGACGAGTTGAAACCGTCGTATTTTCAACGGGCTGACAGAGTGGCAAAGGCGAGTAGGAAAATCGCCGAAAATAGTCTAGGAGCCGGCTAGGAGCCGAAACCTGGGGTAGGATCGGCGGTGGTGTGCGGGCGTGGCGGAATTGGTAGACGCAGTGGATTCAAAATCCACCATCTTCACGGATATGTCGGTTCGAGTCCGACCGCCCGCACCATCTTTGATCCCGGCTCCGATTCACAACATCCAGCAGATTGGCGCGAACGGGCCGACCCAGCTCGACCGACGGCTTGTATCGGCTGAGACATTGGATCTCGCGCCATTGGGTCTCGGCCACTAAGCCAGCGAGGTGATTGACCGCGGCCGCGGCCATCATCTGGAACGAGTGATGCTGCTCGTCAGCCGAACGGCGGCATCGCCTATGAACCAGAAGCTCTTCCCGGATGAATCGTACCGCCCGTCGGGAGCCACCGTGACCATCTGAGGCATCCGGCGTTTCCTGTTAGCCCGAAGCCGCTCGATGCCATTGCGCTCCTCGCGCCAATCCTCCGGATAGCTCTCGATCTCACCAGTGAAGGCGTAGTCGGGATCCCCGTCTCCCGTAGCGGTCAGATAACCCGCGGCGTCCCCCCTCCTGATCATCGAGGGGCGCATCGTCGATGTTTCTCGGCAGAAGCAGGATGCCGTCAGCGTCCTCAGTCTTGGTGACGACGTGGACCTCATGTCCGCATTCCCGGCAGAATCTGGTCGGATATCCGAAAAAACCGGCATGGTGCCGGTGAACTGGCGCGCGATGGAAACCGAGGAGCTGGGTTCGGTCTATGAATCTCTGCTCGAACTCCAGCCGCAGCTTGGCGACGACGGCAAGACGCTCACCTTCGCCTCGGAAGCCACTGAGCAGAAGGGTAACCAGCGCAAAACCACCGGCTCCTACTACACGCCGGACAGCCTCGTGCAGGCACTCCTCGACACAGCGCTCGATCCTATTCGCGACAAGACAGAGGCGGAAGCCGCCGACCCAGCCCAAGCCTTGTTGAAGCTCAGCGTCATCGACCCCGCCTGCGGATCGGGCCACTTCCTGCTAGCCGCTGCCCGCCGAATCGCTACTCGTCTTGCCCGCATTCGAGCGGAGGGCACACCCTCGCTTGCAGATTTCCGACATGCGCTGCGTGATGTCACCCGCTGCTGCATCTATGGTGTCGATCGCAACCCGATGGCGGTTGAACTCACCAAGGTCGCTCTCTGGATCGAGACGGTGGACCCTGGCCTTCTGCTTGGCTTCTTCGATGCGCAGATCCGTTGCGGCGACTCTCTTTTTGGCGTGTTCGATTTAAAGGTGCTGGAGCAGGGTATTCCGGATGCTGCGTTCAAGGAGCTCGCCGGCGACAACAAAGAGGTAGCAAGATACTACGCCCGAAAGAACAACCTGGAGAAAGCAGAAAAAGATCGTATCGCCGAAGGCTCCGGTTTCAGCCGTGCAAGAGACGTCACGCGCGATTTCGAGGCGCTTCGCGCTATGCCGGAAAATACCGTCGACGAGATTGAAGCCAAGTCTGCAAGACTACGTGCGCTGACCAAGCAAGGTGCAGTCGCATGGCAACTTGAAACGGCATGCGATCTCAACGTGTCGGCGTTTCTGTTGCCGAAGACGAAAGGTGGGCCGTATGCGGGGCCTGACGGGGATCTCCGACCCGGCGCTGCTGCGAGCCTCGCACATCGTGCCGTGGAGCGCGTGCGAAAGCGACGCCGAGCGGCGCTGTGGGATGCTGCCTTCGACCGTGCGCTCGTCACATTTGACGACCAGGGCAGGCCCGAGTTCTCGGCCAGCCTCAGCGAGCAAGCGCGTGCCGAACTGCGCTGGCATTCCCCCATTCCGCTAACAGATGGCCATCGTCGACGGTTAGCCCGACATCGCGAGTGCATGCGAGCCGAGCAAAGCTGATTTGCGTGTTTGATGTCTTAGCCAGCCCGAGTTCACACCAAACAGCTTTGTCGACGGTCTCCGGCTCGCTACATTCCAACCCTTTGTTCGCGGCCGCCATTCAGAGGACGATCATTCGATGGTGGCGCTTTCTCCCAGAACGGACCGGTTTTCGCCTTTTCATAACCGTACTCATAAAGAGACCGCATATAGCCTGTATCAAAGTCAGGCGAGGCAGGTGACGGAACATTCCCGTCGATGTAGGTCAGGTTGAACCCAAGCTTGTTGTGCCGGGCGAAGTCAAAGGTGTCGTATAGAATAGACCGAGTTTGCCTCTTTGTGAGCGAGGCAGAACTCCGCGCAGCGATATCCGCAGTGTTGTTCCGCACCACTTGAAAATCTGGGTCAACCTTGTTGTTGATCAAGATATAGATGTCTATATGTAGATTTCGGCTGAAGTTTCCATTCCGTAAGAGGAATGCATCCGGTAACGTCAGTACGGGCGTCATCACGGCCCCATCCGCATGCATCTCCTCAAAACGACGCCCATTTGCCTCAACGTCGATTAGGATAGGTGGGAATACCACCGGGATGCTTGCCGATGCGGCAATGACGTCCCGAAACAGGTTCAAAGCCTGAGTTGATCCAATCGAAGCAATTCGCCCCATGTCCCAGATCACCGTGCGTTGCGTATCGAGATTGGTGGTTACAATGAAAAGCCTTCTGCCCCTAGCGTGCTCGGCAGAAATTGCTGCGAGCATACGCTGGTCAACATAATGAGCGACGAGCTCGCGCAGACGCGTATTTCCAAACACGCCCGATCTAAAAAGGGCATTCGTAATACTTGGCGATCCGAGAAGGCTCTCCGCTATGCCGCTGGTGTATATTTCTTTCAGCGTGGCATCGTAGGTAGACCCAAGAAATGCAAACGGCGCAATCAATGCGCCGGTACTCACCCCCGAAACAACTGAAAACTGCGGGCGAGTGCCGGCTGCGGCCCAGCCGCTCAAGACGCCGGCACCGTAGGCACCGTCGGCACCGCCTCCGGATAGCGCAAGATAGCTATGCGAGCCAGCACGAAGGGGCATGCGCGCTTCATTGGAGAACGTCGATACTGGCTCGTCCGCATATTTCCGCAGATCGTTGAGGTCGAGCACACGCGAGGATAGCGCGTCATTGGCGGTGTACTGTGTCCGCGGAAGAGAACTGCAGGCGGCAAGGATCGTCATGGCGATGACGACGAACGATAGACGGCCGAGCGCACGGAAAATGTTGCTCATTCCCACTCCTAATTGCCCGGAGCATCAAGTTGGTGTCCAGGACTGCGCACGTCGCAGGGCGCGAAGGTCGTCGCGTCCGTTGCGCGCGCGACCGGCTCCACATGAGGCAGCGCCTTGTCATTGCGATAGGTGATTGCAAGTTCCGCCCCCACCGACGAAAGACATGAGCGCAGCCGGAGGCGATGCTCTGTGCATTGGCGATGCCGATGATGAGCCCGCGTTTGCCCGAGAGGTCGACGATGGGGGACATCACAAGCGTTCTACAGCGGCGCTGTCAGGTCGCAGAACCGACAGCGCCTCGTCGGCGATGACGCTCTCTTCGTCCGTCGCGATGACCAGTATTTTGACGCGCGCGCCTGCGGCGCCAATCGACCGGGCATTGACGGCGTTTGCGGCCTCGTCCAGCTCGAGCCCGAGCCAGCTGAGACGACGCGCGACCGCGGCGCGCACCGGCGGCTGATTTTCGCCCACGCCCGCCGTGAAGACGACAGCGTCGAGCCCGCCGAGCGTGGCCGCGAGTCGGGCGATTTCGCCGGCGATGCGAAAGCAGAAGAGTTCAAGCGCCTCGGCGGCTTCGGGGGCAGCGCTTTCGATCAATTCGCGACTGTCGGCGCTGATCCCGGAGATGCCGAGGAGCCCGGAGCGACGATAGAGCAGATCCTCGACATCGGCCGGGCTCATGCCTTTCTGCATAATGAAATGTAGAACAGCGCCAGGATCCAGCGCGCCGCAGCGGGTCGCCATCGGAACCCCATCCAGGGCGGAGAAGCCCATACTGGTGTCGCAGCTGCGGCCGCCCGCCAATCCGCACAAACTGGCGCCACTGCCAAGATGGGCGACCACGACGCGCGCGCCGGCGAGTTCGGGCTCGCTTTTCGCAATTTCGCTTGCGATAAACTTGTAGGAAAGTCCATGGAAACCGTAGCGTTTCACACCTTCGTCATGCAGGGCGCGCGGGATCGCGAAGCGACGAACGAGGTCCGTCTGGGTGCGATGGAAAGCTGTGTCGAAAGAGGCCGCTTGCGGCAGCCCGGGTCGCAAGCGGCTGATCGCGCGGACGAGCCGCAACCCCTGCGGCTGATGCAGCGGCGCGAGCGGCGTCAGGGCTTGTAAGGTTTCGAACGCCGTGTCGTCGAGCCGGATCGGTCCGGCGAAGGTGTCGCCGCCATGAACGATGCGATGGCCGGCGGCGGTGATCTGATCCATATCGTAGTGCCAGGACAGCCGGCGGAAGGCCTCGCCGAGCACTTCATGCAGTTCGGCGGCAGGGTCGGATTCAAGCGCCACATCGAACCTGTCCTGTCCCTCGAGAAGACGAAACTGAAGGGGCGGCTTGTGGAAGTCGATCATTCCCTTCCCGATGCGCCGCGCCCCATCCCCTTCGAGGGCGAACAGGCCGAGCTTCACCGTGGACGATCCCGCGTTGAACGTGACAAGCATGCGCTGGCTCATGCGGGTTTTACTTCCTGAGACCGGCGAAATGCGACGAGCTTGGCAAGGGCAGCGGAGGCGATGCGGGTGCGCAAGGAATCGGCTCGGCTCGTCAGGATGATCGGCACGCGGGCGCCGAGCACGAGCCCGGCTGCGTCCGCGCCGCCGAAATAGATCAGTTGCTTCGCCAGCATGTTTCCGGCCTCGAGATCCGGTACGAGCAGAATATCTGCCTGACCGGCGACCGGCGAGATTATACCCTTGGTGCGCGCTGCGTCGGAGTTGATGGCGTTGTCGAAGGCGAGCGGCCCATCGACGCGTGCGCCCGTGATCTGGCCGCGAGCCGCCATGACAGTCAGCGCGGCGGCGTCGAGCGTCGATGGCATGCGGGAGTTGACGGTCTCGACGGCAGTAAGGACGGCAACGAGCGGTTCGACGACGCCGAGCGTGTGCAGAAGGTCGACTGCATTCTGGCAGATGTCGCGCTTGTGATCGAGAGTCGGCTGAATGTTGATCGCCGCATCGGTAACGACAAGCGGCTTCGAGTAGGCGGGCACGCTCATCGCATAGACATGGCTGACGCGACGATCTGTCCGCAGTCCGGAATTCTCGGCGATAACCGCTCCGAGCAGTTCGTCGGTATGCAGACTACCCTTCATGAGCGTGGCGACGCGACCGCCGGCGGCAAGCTCGACGGCGCGGGCAGCAGCCGCGTGGCTGTGCTCGACGGCTTCGATCGGGATACCATCAAGCGAGACGCCGGCCTCCTCAGCCGCAGCCCTGATTTTGGCCTCGGGCCCGACGAGAAGCGGCTCGAGCAAACCCTCGTTACGGAGCTCCACCGCGGCAAGTATGGCATCAGGCGAGCAAGGATGGACGATCGCTGCCTTGAGCACTGGCAGGGCGCGAGCCTCGTTGACGAAATGCTCGTATCGGTGACGCCGTACCAGTGCAACGTCGGGGAGCTTCGCGCGCGGCCATTCGACGGTGCGGTCCGGAGCTAACACGGTCGCCGAGCCGTTCAATACCTCCTCGCCGCGCTGGTTCGCGCAGCGCGTGTCGAGTACGACGATGCGCTGCTCCGGCCACTTCTCCCGGACGATGACGGTGACAGTGATCGTATCTCCGGGGGAGACCGGTTTGCGGAAGCGTAGATCCTGCTCGAGATAGATCGTGCCCGGGCCCGGCAGCTTCGTGCCGAGCACGGCCGAGACCAGCGCGCCGGTCCACATCCCATGAGCGACGATATGTCCGAAAATATCGGTCGACGCGAAGACGGGATCGAGATGAGCGGGATTTACATCGCCGGACACGGTGGCGAAAAGATCGATGTCGTCGCGGCCAACGACGCGCACGAGGGAAGCACTCTCGCCGATCGTGAGGTCGTCGAAGGTGCGATTCCTGAGTAGAGATTGATCCAAGTCTGCCTCAGTGTTGATGAACACAGGTTCCCGATGCGCCAGCTCTGCGGTTAAAGCGTAGCTTCCCCGCGTATCAGTACATGTGCTGACCGCCGTTCATGGCGACGTTGCTGCCGGTCATGAAGGCAGCGGCATCACTCGTGATGAATGCTACCATCGCTGCGATCTCATCCGGCTGACCAAGGCGGCCGACTGGTATCGCATCGATGATCTTCTGGCGTACGTCCTCGCGCACCGCCATCACCATCTCGGTGGCCAGGTAGCCAGGCGAGACGGTGTTGACCGTCACGCCCTTGCGCGCCACCTCTTGCGCCAACGCCTTGGTGAATCCATGCACGCCGGCCTTGGCAGCCGAGTAATTGGTCTGGCCAAACTGGCCCTTGCTGCCATTGATCGAAGAAATGTTTACGATGCGTCCCCAACCTCGCTCCACCATCGGATCAATGAATGGCTTGGTGACATTGAACAGGGAGTCCAGGTTGGTGCGCAGCACGGCATCCCAGCCGGCCTTGTCGAGCTTGCGCAGCGTGGCATCGCGGGTGATGCCGGCGTTGTTCACCAGAATGTCGATCCGATCACCATCGGCGTGGATGCGCCGCGCCAGTTGCTGCGTCGATTCGTATTCGGACACATCCACCCCGTAGGCGGCGAATGTATAACCCTGTGTTGCTTGCGCTTGCTGCCACTGGTCAATCGTGGTGTTGCCCGGCGTATGTGTCACGATTACGCGGTGGCCGACGTCGTGCAGAGCACGGGCGATCGCGGCGCCCAATCCCCGGTTGCCTCCGGTCACCAGGGCTGTTCGCTGAGAGGTACTCATGGCGACCTCCTCACTTTTCGGCCTTGCTCTTGGGCGTGGCGGCTGGTGCAGACCAGGGCTGTGTCCATGGCTGAAAAAGCTGCGCAAAAGAAGCAGCGTCACCACTAGCACCAAGTGTCTCGGAGACAGACGCCTGCCAGGTCGCGAGCGCCTGGCGCAGGCCATCGACAAAGGCGGCCTGGCCCCTGGTGGCGGTTTGAGCGATTGCTTGGGCATCGCCAACGCGGCCCTGATACAGGCACCGGAACGCCTCGGATGGCAAGGTCGCGAGCGCCTGCCAGTCTGCCGCCTGCTGAAGCCTCTGGATGCGCGCAGTGGTTTCCTCTACGCCGCCAGCGCTGAGCTGTTGCATGGCTTCTAGCCAGCGATGTCCGCTTTCTTGCAGCAAACGAGTGATCTGTAGCTGTAGCTCGGCGTTGGCTTTGTAGAGTTGGATGGGCAGTTCGCTGTTCATTGCAGTGCTCCACGGTCACGTTGTGCCCCATTGGGGGCGGCTATGGACCATTCCTTGCGAGGTGACCCGATTGAACCGCGGCGGCTCTGTCTCCGCCGCGGATGGCCATGTCACGTCATTGCCACGTATGTCCCGGGCGCGTCGCCAAGTGGTGTGTACGTGCTGCCGCCCATGGCAGGTGGCGCTACGCGCCCGGCCGAGCGCTGCGCCAACCACTGCTGCCAGGCCGGCCACCAGGAACCCTCGTGCAAAGGCGTCTCGGCGCGCCACATCTGCGGATCGACGTAGCGCTTGCCGGCGGCACGGGTGGCAATCTGGAAGCTGCGCCGGGGATGCCCCGGCTCGCTGACCACGCCGGCGTTGTGCCCACCGCTGGTGAGCACGAAGGTCAACTCCGCATCACTGAGCAGGTGCATCTTGTACACAGAGGGCCAAGGAGCGACGTGATCGCGCACCGTGCCGACGATGAACATGGACACGTCGATGTCGGCGAGCGCCACCGGCCTCCCGTCGACCTGATAGCGTCCCTCTGCCAGATCGTTGCCCAGATACAGTTGCCGCAGGTACTCGCTGTGCATGCGATACGGCATGCGGGTCACGTCGGCATTCCAGGCCATCAGATCGTTGAAGACTTGCCGCTCACCCAACAGGTATTCGCGAACCTGTCGTGACCAGATCAGGTCACGCGAATTGAGCATCTGGAACGCGCCAGCCATCTGCCTGCCGTCAAGATAGCCCTTGTCCCACATGCCGGCCTCGAGCCACGCCAGTTGGCTCTCGTCGATGAAAAGCGCGATCTCGCCAGATTCACGAAAGTCGGTCTCAGACGCTAGCAGCGTCAAACTTTGCAGATGTTCGTCACCATCGCGCGCCATCGCAGCAGCAGCGATCGCCAACAAGGTACCGCCCAGGCAATAGCCGACGGCTTGCACCTTGCGCTCAGGCACGATGGCCGTGACCGCGTCCAACGCGTCCATGACCCCCAAACGCCGGTAGTCGTCCAGGCTGAGGTCGCGATCGGCTGCGGTCGGGTTCTTCCATGAAATAATGAAAACCGTATGCCCCTGGTCGACCAGATACTTCACCATCGAGTTGTGCGGCGACAGGTCGAGGATGTAGTACTTCATGATCCAGGATGGCACGATCAGGACCGGCTCGGCATACACATCAGGTGTCGTGGGTGTGTATTGGATCAGTTCGATCAGGTGGTTGCGGTACACCACCTTTCCTGGTGTGACCGCCACGTCCTTGCCAACCTCGAACCCTTCGACCCCTGCTGGCGCATCGTTCAGCGCGAGACGCCGCGCATCATCGAGGAAGTTCATCGCACCGCGCCACAGGTTGGCGCCACCGCTATCCGCGATGGCGCGCAGCACCTCGGGGTTGGTCCAAATGAAATTCGCAGGCGACCACATGTCCAGCCACTGCCGCCCGGCGAAAGTGACCAATCTCTCGTGATGGCGGGACACGCCGCGCACGCCGGTGGTGGCATTGTGCCACCACTGCTGCTGCAGCAAGAAGCCCTGGTGAATCACGTTGAAGGGCCATTGCTGCCAAGCAGAATCGGCGAAGCGCCGATCCTGCTCCAGCGGCTCAATGCAAGTCGGGCAGTCGTGCGCACTTGCCGCGCGCACTGCATAACGCGCGAGTCGCTGCTGCTTGTGCAGCCCCTTTTCCAGCAGGTTGCGCTGCTTGCCCGGTGAAAGACTCAGGTGCAGCGCCCAGTCATACCACGCCAACAAGCCCGCCGCCGGCGACAACCCGCCAGTGCCACGTGCCCGCAAGGCGTTAGCAACCGCATCCAAGGCATCGGGGGGCGCGCTTTCAAGCGATGCCGACGCGGGCTTGTCAATCATGGCAGCAGTGTTCATCACCAGCCCCGTTTAGTAAGTGACATATTACTATCTAATCGTCTTTGCGCGAATGTGCAACCCACGTCGCCGACGACAGTTCTTCTGGGGCATCGGCACGCGCGGGTTTCTGGCTGACGCCGCCGAGTCGCGCTCAGCGACTTTCCACGCAAGTGACGTCGCAACGCATCGAACCAAGCCGAACCAGACCACCGTTACCTATGATCACAGCCTCGCTCGTTCTGTCCCGAATCGTCAGATTGACCTTCTTCCGGGAAGACATTTGACGATTATTGAAGTAATACATCACTCACTATGTGGAGATCTGAACAGTGAACGAACGCCCTCAATACCTGCGCGCCGAAGAACGGCGAGCCGCCACCGTACAGGCCGTTGTGGATCTGGCGGCCGAGCAAAACCCGGCCGAGATTACGACCACCGCAATTGCGGATCGAATGGGCTTGACGCAGGGCGCGCTGTTTCGCCACTTCCCCACCAAGGACGCGATCCTGGAAGCAACCATGTCCTGGGTCAGTGAACGCCTGCTGGCCCGCGTGGACAAGGCGGCCGAAGGCGCGGCGACCCCAGCGGCGGCCCTCGAAGCCATGTTCATGACGCACATCGATTTCGTGGCAAGGCACCCGGGTGTGCCAAGAATGCTGTTCGGGGAGTTGCAACGACCGGGCGAGACCCTTCCGAAGCGAATGGTCCAGACCTTGATCCGTCAGTACGAACAGCGGCTGCGTCGCCTGATGGAAGCAGGCAAGGCGCAAGGCGAACTGAATGCGGAACTGAATGTGGATGCCGCGGCCGTGTTGTTCATCGGCACCATTCAGGGATTGGTCATGCAGTCATTGTTGGCCGGCAAGGTTAGTCGGATTCGCCGTGACGCCCCAGCCGTGTATGCCATCTATCGCCGTGGCATTGAAGCTGCGCAATGAAAGCTCTCTGCTTCCGGGGTTAAGGCGCACCAGCGTCAACCTTTACTCGGCAACGCCCTTTGCGTCCGGTCTCGGGCTGCCGCTGATCCTCTCTTCGCTACTGCCATAGAAGGCTAGGGCAGGAGAGCTTTCCTGCTCCGGACTGGGCACACTTGACAAATCGCGCCGTCATTAGATAGTAATAAGTTACTTTCTAATGACGGCATATATGGTCCGTCGGCAAGCTCGTCTTCGCCCGGGTGACCGACGTGAAGCGACGGTCCAAACCGTCGTTGACCTTGCCCGCAAACAAGATTCTACGGATCTCACGACCGAAGCTGTCGCCAAACGGTTGGGAGTTATCCAAGGACGCTTTGATCGACCGCCCAAGGAATCGTGGGTTGGCGTGAGTGTAGAGCGCCATGCTGACGATGGGCCTCTGCAACCTCTGGAGTAGATATAAATGAAGGACGCCCTGATTAATTATCGCCGAAGCGGTCAAGTAAATCGCTTCGTGCTACTAATTTCAGTGTTCACAACATTTGTGATGGGGATTTCGGTTGCCCCTGTAATGGCAGAGCAGATGTCGCCTGCCCACAATATTACGGACGGGCGTCCGTGGAAGATGACGATGGACGATGGCCGCGTTACCACCCTTGTCCTTTTTGAAAACGGCAAAGGCAAGATGACCGGCGGGCCTGTGGAATTGTCTCCGAAATGGAGAGCGACGCCAGATGGCCTATGCCTCAAACCCGGCACCCTGCTTCCCGAGCGGTGCGTGCAATTGGTGCGATCCAACAATGGATATATCGGCATGAGGGCTGGCGAGCAGCTCTTCAAGTTGGAACGATAGGCTACGCTTCACAAGAGCGAATGGGGCGAGGTCGATGTCTAAACATAGAATAAATGTGGCTATAAAAGCCTCCGGTGTAGCGGCAATTCTATTTGGAATAGCCACGGTCGTTTCGGGTGGAAACGCTATTCTCGGTCTTCATGGGATAATCGAATCTAGCGAGAAAATTGTACCATTCGTCTTATATTTTAATTTTCTTGCTGGATTTACATACATCATCATCGGGATTGGTTTGATGTTGCGAAGCAGATGGGCGCCTGCATCCGCGGTCTCTGTAGCTGTTGCTACTGTCATAGTCTTTGCTGGCTTTGGTGTGTGGATCTTCCAGGGTGGCGCTTACGAAATGCGAACTCTCGTTGCCATGAGCCTGCGGACCACATTTTGGTGTATCGTGAGCATTGTCGCATTGGTCGCGCGCAGTGCTTATTCAACTTCGCCAATTACGGAAACTGGTTCGAGATCAAATAATCCCGATTGTCCTGGGAAGGAGATGCCGCGTCACGGCAACGACAATATACTGTAGAATGGTAGCCGACAATACATCGCTGCCCAAAAGTCGACCACCGAACCTGTTACGAAATGGGGGTGGATGAGGTTACTTCGGCCGCACTCCAGCCGCCTCCGATCGCTTTGTACAATGCTACCAACTGAACGGCAGCTGTCGTCTGCGCACGCACATTTGCAATTTCGGCCTCGTGCAGGAGACGCTGGGCCGCAAGCCATTCAACTCGCGCGATGTCGCCGGCAGTAAAGCGCGTTTCAGCATGACGAAAGCTGCGGCGTGACGCCTCCAGCGCCGCTTGACGAAGTGCAAGCGCATCCAGTCCCGCTTCATAGTCGCCCAAAGTGCGCTCCGCATCGCCCAGCGCTGTCAGTACGGCCTGCTCATAGCCCAGCGCGGCCTGCCGCTGAGCAGCCTTCCGGGCACGGATCTCTGCGCGCACACGGCCTCCATCGAACAATCGCCACGAAATGAGTGGGAGGATGGAGAAGCGGCTGCTGGATGAGTCGAACCAGTCGCCGGGACTGAGCGCCTGGAATCCGCCCCCAGCGCCAATGGACAGCTTGGGGAACAGCTCCGCGGTAGTCACGCCGATATCGGCGGTGCTGGCGGCCAGCCGCCGTTCGGCTGCCAGAATATCGGGGCGGCGACGCAATATGTCGGCACGTTCGCCCACGGGCAGCGCCGGCAGTGTAAGGGTCGACGCGGCGGTATCGAGCAGCTTTAGTTCCCGTTCCGGCGGTGAGCCGAGCAGGGCGCCAAGACCGAGCACCGCCCCGCGCTGTCGAGCCTCGATGCCTGGTAGCATGGCACTGGCCGCGGCCCATCGCTCATAGGCTGCATCCACGTCGGCACCGGAAACGTCGCCGAGAGCGGCACGGCTGCGCATGAGGTCCAGGGTCTGTTGCAGGGTTGCGACCGTCGCCTGCTGCGTACGCAATTCCTCTCTGGCGCCGGTCGCCTCGAACCACGTGCGGGCGACTTCGGCCGCGATCCGCATGCGAACGCCCAGCGCTTCGGCTTCCGTTGCCTGCAAGCGGGCGCTTGCGCCTTCCAACGCCCGCCGATTGGCGCCGAACAGGTCGAGTTCCCAGGCCGCGTCAAAACCGGCATCGTAGATTGTCTGCGACGCTTCGAGGCCGGGAATGACGCCAATGGGCAGCGGGCCATTTTCACTTTGCCGACGCCGGTTCACGCTAGCGCCCGCGGAAACAGCGGGCAGTTGCTGACCAGCGGCCCGATCCCGCAGCGCGCGCGCTTCGTCGATACGCGCCGCCGCCTGGCGGATATCCAGGTTTTCAGCGAGGGCGGTGTCGACCAATCGCTCCAATTCAGGATCGCCAAGTGTTGTCCACCAGCGCGTAAGGTCCGTTGGCGCAGGCGCCTTCGGAACGGGCCGGGTCCAGCCGCTGCCCGTATCAATGGAAGGTGGCACGCGATAGTCGGGACCGACGACGCAGGCGGTCAACGAGGTGCAGCCGAAGATCAATACTATGAAATTCGGCCATCGAGAGGAAGGTCCGCCCGGATCCGCCAAAGATTCTGACTGGCGATAGTGGATCAAACTCATTGCAGACGTCCTCGAACGAAGATGATGGCCATGGTCAGCGACACCAGGGCGATCAGCGCCAATGGCCAAAGGCTGGCAAGAATATCGCCGGGCGACATTGCCTTGAGAAAGCTGCCTTCCACGATGATCAGGAAATGGGTGAGTGGAATCGCCTGCGCCAGCCATTGCAGCACTGTGGGCATGTTCTCGACCGGCGTGGCGAAGCCCGACATCAGAACGGCGGGCACGCCGATGGCGAAGGCGCCAAGGATGGCCTGCTGCTGGGTCGCGCTGATCGCGGAAATCATCAAGCCGATGCCCACCACCGACAGGATGAACAGGACCAGGCTGACAAAAAGCAACCCAAACGAGCCGTTAAACGGAATCTGGAACGGCCCGGCCGCTGCCGCCATCATCAGAAGTCCGAGCATGGTGCCGATGACCAGCGCCGGCAGCGACTTGGACACGATGATTTCCGGCGTGGAGGTCGGTGACACCAGCAACTGGTCGAACGTACCCAGTTCGCGTTCGCGGGCGATCGACAGCGAGGTAATAAGCAGCGCGCTGAAGAAGGCCAATATGCCGGAGAGACCGGGTACGATGAACCAGCGGTACGTCAGATTGGGATTGAACCAGTTGCGCACCGCCGCTGGCGTTGCGGGACCGGCGTCGGCGTTGGCCTCCGCTCCAACCTCGGCAGCGATGGCAGAGAGATAACCGGTGGTGATCTGCCCTGAATTGCTCCGCCGGCCATCGATCAGCACCTGGATGCGACCGTTGTCGCCGGCAGCAATGGAGCGCGAAAAGTCTGGCTGGATATCGAGCGCCGCGATCACCTTGCCCTGGTCGATAAGCTGGCGCAACGCCTGGCTGTCGGTCACGTGATGGACTTTGGCAATGAACTCGGCCCGGTCCAGCCGTGTGATCAGTTCATACGACCAGCGGCCCGCATCCTGATTGTGCACGGCGATATCGACATTGCGCACTTCAAGCGTGGCGGCGAAAGCAAACACCAGCAATTGCAACAGTGGCGGCACGAACACGACCATCCGGCTGCGCGGGTCGCGCAGGATGCTCAGGACTTCCTTGATGAACTGCGCCCGCAGTCGGGTGAAAGCGAAATAGCTATTGTGTTGCGCCACGGCCTCTCACTCCAGATTCTTGCGCGTGGCGCGTTTCGCCAGGAGGAAAAACAGGATTCCGATTCCGGCCATCGCCAAGAGGTTTGGCACAAAGACCGCCCAGATGTCTCCGGCCAGAAAGATGGTCTTCAGCGAAGACACGAAATAACGTGCCGGGATCAGCCAGGTGATGGCCCGGATCGGCGCTGGCATGGCGTCGATCTCATAGAGAAAGCCCGACAGCATGAATGCCGGAAGAAAGCCGGAGAACAGTGCAATCTGTGCAGCCAGAAACTGATTGCGCGTAACAGAGGAGATCAGCAACCCTTGGCCGAGCGCAGGAACCATGAACGTGGCCGAAAGCAAAAGAAGAGCAGCCAGCGATCCGCGCAGTGGCACGTCGAACACGAAGACCGCCAGCACCGTGGCGCCAAGCGTGGACAACATACCAAGCGCAAAATAGGGCAAGAGCTTTCCAATGAGGATTTCAACGACAGAAGCGGGCGTTGAAAGCACCGCTTCCATCGTGCCCCGTTCCCATTCGCGTGCGACCACGAGGGCGGTCAGCATGGTGCCAATGATGGTCATGACGATGGCGATGGCGCCGGGTACGAGCGAACGGCGGCTTTCCAGCTCTGCGTTGAACCAGTAGCGGGGTTCCAGTGTTACGCCTGCCGGGGATGCCTCGACACCAAGGCCGTTCCGCCAGGTCTGCACGACGCCCTGCGCATAGTTCGTGACATAGTTGGCGGTATTGGGTTGCGAGCCATCGGTGATGATCTGCACGAGAGGCTGAGCTCCACGATTGGCCAGCCGTTGCTCGAAATCCTGCGGAATCACGACAAAGCCGCGCAGGCTGCCGGAGACGACCCGGTCAGCGACCTCGCGCCGGTCATGGGCGAAGGTAACGTCCAGATAGCGTGTGCCGGCGAATGCGGCGGCCAGTGATTGAGCTGACGCGGATTCGGATTCCTGCACGACGCCAATGCGCACCGCACGCACGTCCAGCGACACGGCATAGGCAAACAGAAATAACAGTACGACCGGAAGGACGAAGGCGATCAACAGCGTGGATGGATCGCGCATCGCCTGCAGGCTTTCCTTGAGCACCAGCGCCCAAAGACGCTTTGGGTCGAAGCGGCGCATGGCCTCAAGAGGCACCCGGTGATGCGGGCGCGGTTCGTTCACGCCGTTCATGCGGTCGTCCCGCTGCGAGGGTCGTCAGCGAGATCTTCGGCTTCGACCAGATGAATGAACGCGTCTTCCATGGTCGGGTCCGGCCGAAGATCACTGACAGCGCCGCGCTTGAGAGCGTCCGGCGTATCGAGCGCGATCAGCCGGGCGCGATAAAGCATCGCAACCCGATCGCAATATTCTGCCTCGTCCATGAAATGGGTGGTGACCATCACCGTCACGCCCTTGCGGGCAAGACCGTTGATATGGGTCCAGAATTCGCGCCTAGTGATGGGATCGACGCCTGAAGTCGGCTCATCCAGGAACAGCACGGGCGGGCGATGCATCACCGCGCAGGCCAGTGCTAGGCGTTGCTTATATCCGAGCGGCAGCGAATCCGGCGCCGCCGACAACCAGGTCTGCAGACCGAAGATTTCGACCATCTCCGCGATCCGCGCCTGCCGCGCTGCGCCTTCCAGGCCATATACGCCTGCGGAGAACTCCAGATTTTGCCGCACGGATAGCAAACCATAGAGCGAGAACTTCTGCGCCATATAGCCAAGCTGGCCCTTGGCCGCGCCGGTCGCCCGGCGCAGATCGAGGCCCACCACATGCGCCTCTCCGCTGGTGGGTTTGAGCAGGCCGCACAGCATTTTGAACGTCGTCGATTTGCCAGCGCCGTTCGGCCCGAGCAGACCAAAGATTTCTCCCTTGCGGACCTCGAAGCTCACAGTGTCGGTGGCTGTGAAAGCACCAAAGCGCTTCGTCAGATCGCGGCAGGAAACGGCGACGTCCGAAGCAAGCTCGACAGGAGGCAACCCCTCGGCGAGCGCCGATGTGCCGCCGGGGCCGCCGCCAAGAAGGTCGATGAAGGCGTCTTCGAAGCGGGCGGGCACCGCCCTGAGCTGCGCCTCGACCCGATCGGCAAGCGCGGTTATCTGTTCGGTTCCCGAATGCGCACGCAACACCATGCGTACGCCGGCACCCTGGATTACCCCATCGCTGACGCTTTCCAGATTCAGTGCTTCGGCAAGCACGGCCCGGCGGCTATCGCCGACCTGCTCCAGGCGAAAGCTTCGGTCTGTAAGGCGCGCCGTCAACTCTCCGGGCGGTCCGTCATAAGCGAGTTGCCCTTCGTTGAGCAGCAATACGCTGTCGCAGCGCTCGGCTTCGTCGAGGTAGGCGGTCGACCAGACCACAGCCATTCCTTCGTCGGTCAACGCCTGCACCATGCGCCACAGGTCCTGACGGCTGACCGGGTCGACGCCGACGCCGGGTTCATCAAGCAACAGTACGGCAGGCCGGGCCATCAGGGCGCAGGCGAGACCCAGCTTTTGCTTCATGCCGCCGGAGAGCTTGCCCGCCAGGCGTTCGGTAAAGGGGGCAAGGCGCGTGAAGTCGAGCAATTCCGCGAAAAGATCAGCGTTCCTGTCGGCATCCATGCCGCGCAACTGCGCATAGAGCCGCATATTCTCCATGACCGACAAGTCTTCGTAGAGACCAAAGCGCTGCGGCATGTAGCCGGTTGCGACGTGGATGGCGTCATTGTCGCCCACCACATCGAAACCCGCCACCGTGGCGTGGCCACTGTCCGGTGTCAGCAGACCTGTCAGGATGCGCATCAAGGTGGTCTTGCCTGCGCCGTCCGGTCCAACCAGCCCGGTAAGGCAGCCGTACCGGATATGTGCGTTCAAGCCCTGCAATGCATGCACGCTGCCAAAATGCTTGTTCACCCCGTCGATGACGACCGCGACCTCACTATTAGGGTCGCGAGGCGGGTCCGATGTTACGCTACCCGACACGTTAATGGCCTGTGGTGCGCGCGTTGGAGGCTTTCCCGGCATCGACCTCAATGGTCACCGGCATGCCCTGGCGCAGCGCTGCATCTGCATTGATCACCACGATCCGCAGGCGATAGACGAGATCCGTGCGCAGATCCGCGGTCTCTACCGTTTTTGGCGTGAACTCGGCGCGCGGGGAAATGAACCCGATCTGACCTTGATAGAGTTTGTCGGAGGAGTCGCTGCGAACGCGCACTCGCATCCCGGGCGCAATGCGCCCCAGATCCGGTTCACCGATGTAAGCGCGCACATAAACCGGTGCGTCAAGACTGACACTGTAGACCGGGCTCTGGCTGACAACCATGCTGCCGGGTTCGCGCACCCGGGCGATTATCGTGCCAGTGCTTGGCGCAAGCAGCACGGTGTCTGCAAGGGCGGTGGCAGCTTGTGCTCGTGCCGCTTGTGTGGCGGCCAGGCGGGCTTGCCCCGCTGCGATATCTTCTTTGCGGAAGCCCTCTGCAGCTTGCGAATGGGCTGCCCGGGCCGCATTGACACTGGCCACGGCCTGATCGCGCGCGGCGCGAGCAGTATCGGCCGCTTTTTGACTCGTGGCCCCCGACGTGAGCAACTGGCTCTGACGATCGAAATTGCGCTCCGCCTCCCTGGCGACGGCCAATGCCTGATTGAGGACCTCTTGCGTCTGTGCGATCTCTTGCGGCCGCAGGCCGCGGCGCAATTTGTCGAGTTCCGCCTGTGAAACATCCACAGACGCGTCTGCAGCCGCGAGTGCTTCCTCGAATGGCTGTGCGTCGAGGCTTGCCAAGCGCGCGCCCGCTTCGACGTGATCTCCTTCATCGAAGTGCATCCGCACTACACGGCCCGACTGACGGAAGGCCAATTGAACTTCCCGAATGTCGACATTGCCATACAGGCGCAGTGCATTGTCGTCGCGGTCGCCGCTCTGCATCCACAGCCATCCAGCACCAATTATCGTGATGACGGCGGCAACAATGATGACCCGCTTTGCGACGCTGGATAGGCGGATACTCTTCATTGCACCGTTCCGATACCGCGCAGATAAATGGCAAATACGCCGGGCGCATCGCCACGGATGCGTGTGACATCGCCCGCCAGCATGGATCGCATGACGAGTCCCTGGACCGTGCCGATGAACAGGGTAGCTGCGGCGTCTGGATCGAGATCTGCATGCAGTTCGCTCCGTGTCTTCCCTGCTTCGAGCAAGCCACGAAGCCGCTCGCCGTTGTGGCGGATCAACGTCTGGGCCATCCGCTTCGGAAGAGTCTCCCCCGGACGTTGCAACTCCCCAAAGAGCATTCTTGGCACCCCCGGGTGTTCAGACACGAAATCGATATGCGTCACGAAGACCGCCTCAAGGGCTGCGATTGGAGACGTGGCTCCTTCTGCGGCCTCATCCACACGGGCGAGCAAGCGCTCGGCCACCCAGGACATGACTGCCTCCAGGATGGCATCCTTGGTCGGGAAGTGGCGGAACAGCGCCCCCTGGGTCAGCCCCATTCGCTGCGCGATGGCCGTCGTTGTGATGTCGCTCGGATTCTGTTCTGCAGCCAGATCGACCACAGCCTCCACGGTTGCCGCCCGTCGCTCGTCAGCGGGAAGATGCTTGGGATGTCCACTCATGGCTTGCACTCGTAAAAGAAAGTAATTTATTACTATCTATCTGCTATGGGTGCATACCACAAGAGGGAACCGCGAGGGGGTAATTGTCATCGACAGCAAGGCCGTTATCCCGGTCGCCCGGTACTGGTCGATCCTATGTGAATGGAAACGAGGGCGCCTGCTTTCTCCCTGTGGGAGGGGCCGGTTACGTCATGAACTCAGCGGGATATAAGTGGAGCTACGCCACCTCCGATATTTCGTTGCCGCGGCGGAACATGGCAGTTTTCGCAAGGCTGCGTCGGCGCTTGGCATCCGAGAGTCAGCGGTCAGCCGTCGAATCCGCGATCTTGAGGATGACTTGGGCGCCTCGCTCTTTCAGCGGCACAATGGCGGTGTCATTCTGACGCTGGCCGGGCAGCGCTTCGTGCGGCACGCGCGAAAGGCACTTCGGCAGATCGAGTATGGTGCAAAGGACGTCGCGACGATCGGACGCTCCGAAGACGGTAGGATCAAGATCGGGATATTCTCCTCGCTCGCCTCGGGCTTCCTGTCGGAGTTGCTGCGTGCTTATGATAAGGGTCACGCGCAGGTTCGAATCGAGCTGATAGACGGCGATCCGGCGGATCATGTTTCGGCGATTCGTCAGTTGCGACTTGATGTTGCGTTCATCACCGATACGTCGCAGTGGCCCGATTGCGAAGTCGATCAGCTTTGGTGGGAGCGGGTATTTGTTGTCCTTCCCGCTAACCACTCGCTCTGCGGCAAGGCGGAACTCAACTGGCGCGACCTCGTCGGCGAGCGGTTCATTGTAAGCGACGGGGCGCCGGGGCCGGAGATTCACGACTACTTGGTGCAGCGCCTCGCTGATCTTGGACGGCATCCGGAAGTTGACACACAATATGTCGGTCGAGACAATCTTCTCTCGCTCGTAGCGGTCGGCCGAGGTCTAACGCTGACAAGCGAAGCAACTACGGTCGCACAGTTCCCAGGAATCACATATCGACCGATCGCGAACGAAGTTCTGCCCTTCAGCGCAGTGTGGTCGCCCCGGAACGATAATCCGGCCTGCCGTCGATTGCTCAGTCTCGCGCGTACATTATCCCGATCAACAAGAGCAACAATCATTACTGCGATGCTTTTGACTTCCTCGCTTTCACAAATCCCCGATCCGTGGCTATGAATCGCTCCAGCATAGGAACAATGAGACGGACCGGATCGGCCGATGCCTGTCCCGACTCGCGGCCGAGGATCTCGGCATAGGCCATGAGGTCGCGATGGAGCGCGGCAGGCAGCTCCAGCGCGACCTTGACGGGTTTATCGTCCGCAATGGGGCCGAGTTTCAGCTTAGTCATGGTCAGCTCCTGTAAGGTTCGAGCACCAAATCCTTGGTGACGATGACGCGGATCGGGAAACCGGGCCGGATGGTCAGGGTCGGCGCGACCTGCAACTGACGCTGGACGATCTGCTGACCGGCCTGGTTGATCGTGTCCTGCGCGCCGTCGCGGATGGCTCGGATCAGGCGGTCATTGTCATCGGTGGCGAGTTCCGCTCCGACGCCGAGCAGGGTCGAGAGCGCGGCCGCCTTGGCGAGATCCCACCAATGGTAATCGACGCCATCCTCCAGGCCGGCATAGCCCTGCGTATCCGCGCCCGGCTGGCGCTCGAGAACGATCGAGCGGCCGTTCGGCATGATGAGGCGGTTCCAGACGAGCAAAACGCGGCGCTGGCCGAACTGCACGGCGTTGTCGTACTGACCGATAAGGCGCGTCCCCTGCGGCACGAGCAGGATGCTGCCGGTCGGGCTGTCATAG
This sequence comes from Kaistia defluvii, assembly GCF_026343955.1. GTDB lineage: Bacteria > Pseudomonadota > Alphaproteobacteria > Rhizobiales > Kaistiaceae > Kaistia > Kaistia defluvii. The sequence goes on along the minus strand of NZ_JAPKNI010000003.1, from coordinate 233,168 downwards.
ATGTTCTCCGTGACCTGCGCGGTGATCTGGCCCGGTAGATCGGAACGGATGCCGGTGATGAGCGCGGCCGAGATGACCGCGCCGGCCTGAAGCACGAAGGGCGATGCCGGTGGCGTGACGCGATCCGGCGTCACCGTGCGCCGGTCGGCCGCCGCATTGAGGAAGGCGAGCTGCTTGTCCTGCGCGGTCGGCTGTCCCGCCGCGCTGGCGGGGTCGAAGCCGGTAAAGCCGGGCATGGCACTCGGCGAAGCGGCAGTCGTCGACCCCTGCCGGGACTGGAAGAAGACGGTGCTGAGGCGGGCGGCCTCTTCCTCGGCGCGACGGCGCTGCTCGGCCTCGTCGACACCGGGTGTCGGAACAACGGGCGGCATTATGGGCTGGCCGGCATTCTGCGCGCTAAGGATCGGGCCGCCGAGATCGCCGGGCAGCGCTGGCCCGAGAACGGGGCCGGTATAGTCGCGCGGCAGACCGGCAAGACCATCGGCGGGCTGACGGTTGGCGGTGGAATAGAGTTCTTCCCCGCCATCGCCGCCGGTGCGTGTTTGGAGCGCATAGATCAGCGCGCCACCGATCCCGACCAGGGCGACAGCCGTGACTCCGGCGAGCATCTTGCGTGACAGACGCGTGACGCGGGGGGCTTCGGCGCGCAGGCGCATGGGAGCTGCATTGGATTCGGCTTCGGTCATGATTGCGGTCTCCCGTCGGTGCGGACGATCCTGACGGTCTGCTGGCGGTCGCCGCTGCCAAGGCGTAGCTCGGCCGCGCCGAACAGGCGATCGACGATTAGGATGTGTTGATAGATGCGTGTATTAGCGATCTGCGCCTCGCCCTCGGGGCCGATGACGAAGATCGGCGGCATTTCGCCCTGCACGATGCCGCGGGGGAACTCGACATAGACGCGGCGGCCGTCGTCATAGACTGCGGCGGGCTTCCATGGCGGATTGCTGCTGCCGGTCAGGCTGTAGCGATAATTACGCGCGGCGACGGCCGGGATGACCGGCGTTGCCGGGGTGGCCTGACGGCCGCCGCCTGCCGGCTGCGGATAGGCCCAGGCGACGACCGGCATATAGGGCTTCTCGCCGGAGCGCAGCTCGACCATGTAGGTGCGCCGGTCGGTGGTGATGACGAGATTGGTGGTGATGTCGGCGCGCGTCGGCTTTACCAGCACATGGACCCGGCGGGCGACGCCGGAGCCGGATTCCGTGTCGCCGATGATCCAGCGGGCGGTGTCGCCGGCCGCGATCGGTCCGGCGCCGGTCAGGCTCTCGCCCGGTTCGAGCGCGATGTTGGTGATCTGGCCGGGCGCGGCATAGACCTGATAGAGCGCGCCTTCCGACCACGGATAGACCTGGATGGCGTTGTAATAGCCCTCGCGACGCGGCTGCACGCGGGCTGCCGCATTGGCATTTTCCACGCGCGCCGTCGGTGTCGCCCCTGCCGTGCCGCCGCGCGCAACAGTCCAGGCCGGCGGGACATGGATCGGCTTCAGCCGCTCATCCGTCACGGCGGCAGGAATGGCCGGAAGCGGCGGGACGCTGTTGTCGTAGCTGATTTCCGGCGGGCGGTTGGTAGCGCACCCGGCGAGCATGGTCGCCGAAAGGAGAACGGCCGCCATTGCGGGCTTGCGGATAGCGCTGCTCATTGGCCCATCTCCCGCGACCAGTTGATGGCGTTGACATAGATGCCGAGCGGATTGGCCTTGAGGCGTTCGGCGTCGCGGGGCGGCTGAAGCGCGATGGTCAGGATGGCGGTCCAGCGCTCGGTCGTGGCGAGCTTACCGTCCTCGTAGCGCCGTTCGGTCCAGGCCACGCGGAACGAATCCGGCGAGGCACGGATGACGCTGGAGACCTCGACGGCGATCTGCTGCCTGCCGACCTTGGCGAAGGGATCGTTGGCGCGGGCATAGTCGTTGAGCGCGCCAGCGCCGCGATCGGTCGTCCACTCGTAGGCGCGAAGCCAGTTCTGCCGCACGATAACCGGATCGGCTGGAATGGAGCGGACCTGCTCGATGAAGCGGGCCAGGTGCCATGCGATCTGCGGATCGGTCGGCCGATAGTCGGCTGTCGCCGGAGCCACCGCCTGCGAGTGGCCGAGATTGTCGACCTGCACCACCCAGGGCACCACGGTCCCGCGCGCCGACTGGATGACCAGCGCGCCGGCGAAGCCGGCGGAGAGGAACAGCGAGCCGAAGGCCATATAGCGCCAGTTCTTCGCCTGCACGCGGGCCGAGCCGATCCGCTCGTCCCAGACCTGCGCGGCGCGCTGATAGGGCGTCCCGGGCTGCGGCGTCTTGCCGTAATGCGCGGCGGGTCGTCTGAAGAGGTTCATGAGCGGTCACTTTCTGAGAGGTTGACGGAGGAGCCGGAGGCGTGGCTGTCGCCGGAGCGGACGGCGTGGGCGGTCGCCTGAACGCCGTGGGTCACGCGCTGCGAACGCTGCATTCGCTTCGCCCAATCGGGCTGGCCCTTGGCGGTGTGGGTGGCGGAAGCGGCGGCGGCTGCTGCATCGGCGGAACCGCCGACCGTACCCATGGTCGAAGACCCGCCGGTCGCGCCGAAGCCGCTCTTCACGCCATCGGAGAAGCTGGATTTGACGCTGGCCGAGGCGCGGCGCAGCGGCGACATGGCGGCGGAGCCTGCCGCGCGTGCGATGCCGCCGATGCCGGAAGCGGCACCCGCTGCGCCGGACTGGCCGAGCGAACCAAGGCTGAAGGCGGCGGATGCCGCGCCAGCGGCCGTTGCCCCGCCGCGCACGGCGGCGGCTCCGCCCGACAGCATTGCGGCTCCACCGCGCGCAGCGAGCATCGCGCCACCGCCCGCGGCCATGGTTGCGCCGGCGGCAGCGAGACCCGTGCCGACGGCAGCGCCAGCGCCGAGCTGCGGGCCGCCGCTGACCAGGCCGGAAGCGATACCGGGGCCGAAGATGCCGAGGCCAAGGAGAGACAGGGCAGCGAGCACGACGGCCATGGCGTCGTCGATGCTCGGGGTTGCGCCTCCGAACCCCTGCGTGAACTGGCTGAACAGGGTCGAGCCGATGCCGATGATGACGGCAAGCACCAGAACCTTGATGCCGCTGGAAATCACATTGCCGAGCACCCGTTCGGCCATGAAGGCGGTTTTTCCGAAGAGGCCAAACGGGATCAGGACAAAGCCGGCGAGCGTCGTCAGCTTGAATTCGATCAGGGTGACGAAGAGCTGGATGGCCAGAATGAAGAAGGCGAGGATCACCAGCGCCCAGGCGAAGAGCAGGCACGCGATCTGGATGAAGTTCTCGAAGAAGGCGACCCAGCCCATCAGATCGGAAATGGATTCGAGCAGCGGCCGTCCGGCATCGAGGCCGGTCTGTGCGACTTTGCCGGGGCGCATCAGGTCTGCGGCCGAAAAGCCTGTGCCGGAGCCCTTGAGGCCGAGACCCGCAAAACTCTCGAAGACGATTTTTGCGAGATTGTTCCAATTGCCGATGAGATAGGCGAAGACGCCTACGAACAGCGTCTTTTTCACGAGGCGAGCGATGATGTCGTCATCCGCGCCCCAGCTCCAGAAGAGTGCGGCTAACGTCACGTCGATCACGATCAGCGTGGTGGCGATGAACGCGACCTCGCCGGACAGGAACCCGAAACCGGAGTCGATGTAGCGGGTGAAGACCCCAAGAAACGAGTCGATGACGCTCGCGCCGCCCATGGTTTACCGTCCTTCCGGAGCGGCCGGAGCCGGCTGACGACCGAGGAAGCGGTCGCGTGTCTCGGCCCAGACGCGCAGGCAATCGGTGTCGTCCAATGCCTTTTGTCCGAGCTGTTGGCAGCGGCGTTGGCCTTCGCGCAGCGGGTCGGTGTCGGTTTTTAGAATCCGCACCGGCGAAGATGCTGGCGCATCCTCCTTGCGGTTCAGCTCGATCACCGTCGCCGTGATGGCGACGGCGACGAAGGCGATTGCGCCGAGGCGTGCCAGCATCTTGCCGTCCATGACGATGCTCCCTTCCAGCTTAGTTGCGGTTGAACATCTGCGCGTTGCCGGGCTGGTAGCCCGAGCCTGGCGTCAGGAACCGGCGACGCTGCTCGCGGCCCTGTTCGGCGGCGGCGGCGCGTTCCGCATCGGTCAGCGCGCTTGCCCGGCCATTGGCCGAGATGACCGCGACGAGATCGGAAAGCTGCTGCGATTGCAGAGCGAGAAGCTGGTTGCCGGCCTGCGTCGCCTGCAATGCGCCGGTCGCGGACTGGCTCTGGCCGACTAGCGCCGACATCTGGCCACGGTTCGCGTCGATATTGCCGACGACGCCGGCCTGCACGCGCATAGCGTCCTGCAAGCCTCCGACCGTGTTCTGCCAGCGGTCGCGGGCATTGGCGACGAGCTGCTGATCGGTCGTCGACAGCGAGACATTGCCGTATTGCTGCTGGAAGCTCTGATCGATCTGCTGGACGTCGAAGGCGATGTTCTGTGCTTGGCCGAGAAGCTGTTGGGTCTTCTGGGCGTTCTGCTGCAAGGTCTGAAGCGCCGAATACGGCAGGCTGGCGAGGTTCTTCGCCTGGTTGATGAGCATCTGTGCTTCGTTCTGAAGCGAGGTGATCTGGTGATTGATCTGCTCCAGCGTGCGCGCGGCGGTCAGCACGTTTTGCGCATAGTTGGAGGGGTCATAGACGATCTTCCACGCATGGGCGGGCGTGGTCATGATCGGCGTGAGCACGAGCGGCGCGGCGGCAAGCATGGTTGCGGCGAGCGCCACGGCGCGCGAGCGGAAACGGCGAATGGTCATGGTCGGGACTCCTTTTCGGCTTGGGGGAAGTTCGGGATGAGATCGACGGCCCAGGTCACGTCGCGGGCGGTGAGCCACGCGGCGAGGAAACCGTCGCGGCCGTGCTCGGCGACGAGGTTGGCGATCAGGGTCTGGTCGGATTTCGAGGAGGCGGCGCAGAGCGCGAGGCCGACTTCGGACAGGCCTAGCTCGAACAGGCGGTTGCCGCGCCGGGACTGGCAGTAGTAATCCCGCTTGGGCGTCGCCCGCGCCAGGATCTCGATCTGACGATCGTTGAGGCCGAAGCGGCGATAGATCGCTGTGATCTGCGGCTCGATCGCGCGCTCGTTCGGCAGGAGGAGCCGCGTCGGGCAGCTTTCGATGATGGCCGGCGCGATGCTCGAATTGTCGATGTCGGACAGGCTTTGCGTGGCGAAGATGACCGATGCGTTTTTCTTGCGCAGCGTCTTCAGCCATTCGCGAAGCTGGCCGGCGAACCCTTCGTCGTCCAGCGCAAGCCAACCTTCGTCGATGATGAGCAGCGTCGGCCGCCCGTCCAACCTGTCGCCGATGCGGTGGAACAGGTAGGACAGGACGGCCGGAGCCGCGCCCGTTCCGACAAGCCCCTCGATCTCGAACGCCTGCACGGCAGCGCGGCCGAGCTGTTCAGCTTCGGCATCGAGCAGCCGGCCATAGGCCCCACCAACGCAATACGGGCGGAGCGCCTGCTTCAAGTCGTTGGACTGGAGAAGGACACTGAGGCCGGTGATGGTCCGCTCTTCGACCGGCGCGGAAGCGAGTGAGGTCAGCGCCGTCCAGATATGCTCCTTGGCCTCAGGCGTGATCGTGATGCCTTCGCGCATCAGGATCGCCACGATCCAGTCGGCCGCCCAGGCCCGCTCGTAGGTGTCGTGAATGCGCGCGAGCGGCTGGAGCGCGACGGAGAACTCGTCGCCCTCGGTCAACCCGCCGCCGAGATCGTGCCAGTCGCCGCCCATGGCGAGCGCGGCGGCCCGGATCGATCCGCCAAAGTCGAAGGCGAAGACCTGGGCTTGCTCGTAGCGTTGGAACTGCAAGGCCATCAGCGCGAGCAGCACGGATTTGCCCGCGCCGGTCGGGCCGACGACCAGCGTATGGCCGACGTCGCCGACATGAAGAGACAACCGGAACGGGGTCGAGCCTTCGGTCTTGCCATACAGCAAGGGGGGCGCACCGAAATGCTCATCCCGTTCCGGCCCCGCCCACACGGCAGAGAGGGGGATCATGTGGGCGAGATTGAGCGTCGAGACCGGCGGCTGACGGACATTGGCGTAGGCATGTCCGGGGAGCGAGCCGAGCCAGGCATCGACGGCATTGACGGTTTCGATCATGGCCGTGAAATCGCGGCCCTGAACGACCTTCTCGACGAGGCGCAGCTTCTCGTCGGCAAGACGCGGATCGGCGTCCCACACCACGATCGTGGCCGTGACATAGGCCATGCCCGCGACGTCCTGACCGAGTTCCTGCAAGGCAAGATCGGCATCGGCCGCCTTGTTGGCCGCGTCCGTATCCACGAGGGCGGACGCCTCGTTGGTCATCACCTCCTTCAAAATGGCGGCGATCGACTTGCGCTTGGCGAACCACTGGCGGCGGATTTTGGTCAACAGCTTGGTCGCGTCGGTCTTGTCGAGCAGGATCGCGCGGGTGGACCACCGATACGGGAACGCCAAGCGGTTGAGATCGTCGAGCAGGCCGGGCGTCGTCGCGGTCGGAAAGCCGATGATGGTGAGGACGCGCAGATGCTGGTCGCCAAGGCGCGGCTCCAGCCCGCCGGTCAGCGGCTGGCCGGCGAGCAGCGCATCGAGATAGACCGGCGTTTCCGGCACACGAACGCGATGCCGGTTGGTCGAGACGGTCGAATGCAGATAGGTCAGCGTCTCGCCGTCATCGAGCCAGTCGCATTCGGGCATGAAGCCGTCGAGCAGCGCCAGCACGCGGTCGGTGCGATCGGTGAAGGCGCGCAGGATCTCATGCGGATCGACGCCGCTGCGCTCGCGGCCCTCGTAGAGCCAGGTCTCGGCGCGGGCGGCTTCCTCGGCCGGTGGCAGATAGAGGAAGGTCAGATAATAGCCCGACACGAAATGCGCGCCGGCTTCCTCGAAATCCGCTTTCCTCTCGGCATCGACCAGACCGGAGGCCGGATCGGGGAAGTGGTTGTCGGGATAGGTCGCGGCTTCGGAGCGCTGTGCTTCCACGAAGATCGACCAGCCTGAGCCGAGCCGGCGGAAGGCGTTGTTGATGCGGCTGGCGACGGCGACCAGCTCGGCGGCGACAGCAGAATCGAGATCGGGACCACGAAACGATGCGGTGCGCTGGAATGAGCCATCCTTGTTGAGCACGACGCCCGGCGCGACCAGCGCGACCCAGGGCAGATAGTCGGCAAGGCGCGAAGCCGAGCGGCGATATTCGGCGAGGTTCATCATGGTTGCGCCTCCCTCAGACCGCGAGGAAAGCCGGAATGCGCAGATGCCTGCGCCCGACCTCGACGAAGAGCGGATCACGCTTGGCGGCCCAGACCGCCGCGAAATGCCCGACGGCCCAGATGAGTAGGCCGACCAGCCAGAGACGCAGGCCGAGGCCCACGGCCCCGGCCAGCGTCCCGTTGAGGATCGCGATGGAACGCGGTGCGCCGCCGAGCAGGATGTGCTCGGTCAGCGCCCGGTGGACCGGCACGGTGAAGCCCGGCACGTCCAGTTGCTCGAACGCGCCCGCCATCAGACCAGCGCCCCGCCGCCGAACGAGAAGAACGACAGGAAGAAGCTCGACGCCGCGAAGGCGATCGACAGGCCGAACACGATCTGGATCAGGCGGCGGAAGCCGCCCGACGTGTCACCGAAGGCGAGCGCCAGGCCGGTGGCGATGATGATGATGACCGCGACGATCTTGGCGACCGGGCCTTCGATCGACTGGAGGATTTTCTGGAGCGGCTCTTCCCACGGCATGGAGGAGCCGGAGGCATAGGCGGGCGGCGTGGCCGCCATCACAATGATGGTGACAAGCGCGGTCGAGGCTGCGAGGCGATCATAGGCACCGCGCAGGACCGAGGGTTTCGACGGCTTGGACAAGTTGATCGGTGGCTTCATGCGGGGTCTCCTGTGCTGGTGGGGATGGCCAAAGGGATGGTTTGGGTGACGCGGTAGTCCCCGTCCGGGCCGAGCCCTTCGACGCGGGCGAGCTCGGCGAGCCGGCGCGCGGAGCCTCGGCCGGAGAGGACGGCAACAAGGTCGATGGTCTCGGCGATCAGGGCGCGCGGGACCGTGACGACGGCTTCCTGAATGAGCTGTTCGAGGCGGCGCAGCGCGCCGATGCTTGTTCCGGCGTGGATCGTGCCGATGCCGCCGGGATGGCCCGTGCCCCATGCTTTGAGGAGGTCGAGCGCTTCCGCGCCGCGAACCTCGCCGATGGGGATGCGGTCGGGACGCAGGCGCAGGGATGAGCGGACGAGATCGGAGAGCGTGACGACACCCTCCTTTGTCCGCATGGAGACGAGGTTGGGCGCCGCACATTGCAGCTCGCGGGTGTCCTCGATGATGACGACGCGATCCTGCATCTTCGCCACCTCGGCCAGCAGCGCATTGGTCAGCGTGGTCTTGCCGGTGCTGGTGCCGCCCGCGACGAGGATGTTGGCGCGCGCCGCCACGGCTTCGCGCAGGGTCGCGGCCTGCTCAACGCTCATGATCCCGGCGGCCACATAGTCATCGAGGCTGAACACCGCCACGGCCGGCTTCCGGATGGCGAAGGCGGGTGCGGCGACGACAGGCGGTAGCAAACCCTCGAACCGTTCACCCGACTCGGGCAATTCGGCCGAGACGCGCGGGGATCGGGCGTGAACCTCCGCGCCGACATGGTGGGCAACCAGGCGCACGATGCGCTCGCCATCGGCAGGCGACAGGATTTCGCCCGTGTCGGACAGTCCCTCGGAAAGTCGGTCAATCCAGATGCGGCCATCCGGGTTGAGCATCACTTCGACGACGGACGGCTCCTCCAGAAACCGCGAAATCGCCGGACCCAGCGCCGTGCGCAGCATCCGCGCGCCGCGTGCGATGGCTTCCGGTTTTTGATGGCTGGCAGTCATATCGGCCCCGTTTGTTCACGAGGCGCGACAGACGATCCCCGGATCGGGGTCGATTAAAAGAGCCTGAAATCGGGCCGGTTCAACAAGTATCGGTCGTAGTAGTAGCGTGGCGTGCAAATACAGGAGAACGGCGGTGGAGCCCTGATCTTGATGTCGTTACGGCCTCACCAGATGACGCGCGAGATCGTCACGCCTCGGTGTCGGAGACGTCTTCAGGGATCTCCTGTCGCAGCTTCGGCCCTTTGACGAGGCGCCGGCCGAGCGCGGTGATGAACGCCTCATACCGCTCGGCCGACTTGGCGCGCGCTGCCTGCGCAGCAGGCTCCGGCAAGGCCGGCGTGGTCGTGATCCAGAAGCGGATGAACACCGCCAGGGTCTCGACGGCGATGCCGACGTCCCGCTCCAGGCGGCTCATGCGGCGATCGATCTGGTCGAGGCGCTTGGCGACGACGGCCTCGCGCCGCTCGGCATCGTCCGGCGACAGGAAGGATGCGATGGCGGCCTCGGCGATCATGGACTGCGATTGATCCCGGCGAGCGGCGAAATCCGCCAGCGCCCGCGTCACGTCGGGGTCCAGATAGACCGTGAACTTCGACTTTTTCCGATACCTGGCCATGGCGCTTACAGTTCCATGCCGTCATCGGGGTCGAGCGACACCTGGCGCGCGACACCCTGCATCTGACTGATCATCCGCCGATTGCGCATGGCATCTTCGTCGCTCTCGTCTGGAAGCTCGATCTCGAACTCGTTGGCGATGGGTTCCTTCTTTTCCGTCGGCTTCGCGCGGCTGAGTTCGGGTTGCAGCCGGCGTTCGGAATCGGTGGTGTCTTCCTCTTCCGATCCGTCCGCGGGCCGCGCGTCCAGCGCCTCCGGCCTCGCCGGGATCGGCAGGCTGCTCCAGTCGTCGGGCCGAGGCTTGTCGGGGCGTTTCAGTTGAGGCGGCGACAGCAGGCGCTCGCGGAAACGGGCATCCTCGTAGTAGCGCGCCTTCTTCGCGCGGATCGGCGGCGTGCCGGCGACCATGACGATTTCGTCGCTCGGCGGGAGTTGCATGATCTCGCCGGGCGTCAGCAACTGGCGGGCGGTTTCCGAGCGCGAGACCATCAGATGGCCGAGCCAGGGCGAGAGCCGATGCCCGGCATAGTTCTTCATCGCCTTCATTTCGGTGGCGGTGCCGAGCGCATCGGACACGCGCTTGGCGGTGCGCTCGTCGTTCGTGGCGAAGCTGACCCTGACATGGCAGTTGTCGAGGATGGAGTTGTTCGGGCCGTATGCCTTTTCGATCTGGTTCAGCGATTGCGCGATCAGGAAGGCTTTGAGGCCGTAGCCCGCCATGAAGGCCAGCGCGCTCTCGAAGAAGTCGAGCCGCCCCAGCGCCGGAAACTCGTCGAGCATGAGGAGCAGCCGGTGACGATCGCCCTTCGCCTGCAGGTCTTCGGTCAGGCGGCGGCCGATCTGGTTGAGGATGAGACGGATCAGCGGCTTGGTGCGATTGATGTCGGATGGGGGCACGACGAGGTAGAGCGTGGTCGGGAGCTTGTCGCCCACTATGTCGGCGATCCGCCAGTCGCAGCGCCGCGTCACCTCGGCCACGACGGGATCGCGATAGAGGCCGAGAAACGACATGGCGGTGGAGAGCACGCCGGAGCGTTCATTGTCGGATTTGTTGAGCAACTCGCGCGCGGCGCTGGCGATGACGGGGTGCGGTCCCGCTTCACCGAGATGGCTGGTCGTCATCATCGCGGCAAGCGTCGACTCGATCGGGCGCTTCGGATCGGAGAGGAAAGCAGCGACGCCGGCGAGTGTCTTGTCGTTCCCGGCATAGAGGACATGCAGGATCGCGCCGACAAGAAGGGAATGGCTCGTCTTCTCCCAGTGGTTTCTTTTGTCCAGGCTCCCTTCGGGGTCGACCAATATGTCGGCGATGTTCTGCACGTCGCGCACTTCCCACTCGCCGCGGCGCACCTCGAGCAAGGGATTATAGGCCGAGGATTTCGGATTGGTCGGATCGAAGAGCAGCACGCGGCCGTGGTGGGCGCGGAAGCCGGCGGTCAGCGTCCAGTTCTCGCCCTTGATGTCGTGGACGATGGCCGAGCCCGGCCAGGTCAACAATGATGGCACGACAAGGCCAACGCCCTTGCCCGATCGCGTCGGCGCGAAGCACAGCACATGCTCCGGTCCGTCATGGCGCAGATAGTCGCGGTCGTAGCGGCCAAGAACGACACCATCGGGATCGAGCAGCCCGGCGGCCTTCACCTCTTCCTTCTCGGCCCAGCGCGCCGACCCATAGGTGGCGACGTCCTTGGCTTCGCGCGCCCGCCAGACCGACATGCCGATGGCGACGGCGATGGCGATGAAACCGCCGGACGCGGCGATGAACGCGCCCTGGGTGAATATCTCCGGCGCATAGGCATCGTAGGAGAACCACCACCAGAAGAAGGCGGGCGGATGGTAGAACGGCCAGCCGAACAGGACGAACCATGGCGGCCCGAGCTGCGCCTGAAACCCGAGCTTCCAGGCGACATACTCGGTCGCGCCCCAGGTGGTGGAGAAAACGATGAGGAAGACGATCAGAATCTGTCCCCAGAGGATTTTGGTCGCGGACATTGCGATGTTCCTTGTCTGTTGGAGCTAGAGGCCGAGCCCGCGCTTGCGGCCGAAATCCCAATCGACGCCGCCGCCGTCGCGGGCGACGCCCGAGACATGGCGGCCGAGCTGCTTGTCGAGGGATGGCGACCAGGGCACGAGCTGGAAGCCGAGGCCGTCGTCGATCATGGCGAAGCGGCCGGAGGCGAGCGTCAGGCGCTGGCGGTAGGTGCCGGCGACATATTCCCCGCTCTCGGCCGGTTTGAACGGCTGGCCGGTCTCCTTCGCGAGCCTTCCGGCCACGGCATCGACTTCACGGCGGCGGAGCGTGTCGATCAGGTTGCGGTTGAAGATGATGCGGCGGCCTTGCTGCTCGGCCAATCCTTCACCGACGAGATGCTCCGCGCGTTGCCGCATCGCGTCCCGCACTTCGGCGCCGAAGCCGCCGTCCGACATGGCGACGGGTTCTCGGGCGATGGATTGCCGGTCGAGCCAGGTCGCGCCGGTGGCGCTCACCTGATGCTGGAGATCGAGATCGGAGCGGACGGCGAGCGCGACACGGCGATCGCCTTTCGCGTCCTCGTATGCGCGCAGCTCGACGATCGATCCCGGTGGGCTGTCGCCTGTGGCGTCGAGATGCGGCAGCCGGATGTGATGGGTGCGGCCGTCCACGCCGTCGACCACGGCGTAGGCCGTTCCCTTCAGCTCGTCGTCAAGGCCGCGCTCGACCAGGCGGCCGATGACGGGGACATCGAGGCTCTCGCCGGCGAGGACATAGCTGGCCGAGCCGCGCTCGATCCCGCGTTCGGTGAGCGCCCGGTGCATCCGCTTGATGATGTCGCCGCGCTCGCCGAGTTTGCGAAGCGTGGCTTCGGCCTCGGCCTTGATGAACCATTGCTGGTGTCCGACCTGTCCGGCGAGCCCACGGATTTCGAGGGTGCGCAGCCTGCCGACCTTCAGCGCATGAAACTCGTCCGGCTGCTGGCCGGGCTGCGGCGCGAGGTCGATGATGCCCGACCTGCCGGCGTCGCGGACAAGCTGCCGGTCGAGCTGCGTCCAGCGTTCGGCCTCGACCTGCCGCTCCAGATTGCGGTTGATCTCCAGATCGCTGCGCTGACCGAGCTCCTGGGTGACGAGATCCTGCGCGCGGGCGCGCATTCCCCCCTTGATGTAGTCGCGGGAGATCACGAGATCCTGGCCGTCGTCGGTACGGCCACGCAGGATGATATGGATATGGGGATTGTCGGTGTTCCAGTGATCGACGCCGACCCAATCGAGCTTCGTGCCGAGATCCTTTTCCACCTGGCCCATCAGCTCGCGGGCGTGGTCCTTGAGGTCGGCCATATCCACGGCGTCCTCCGGCGAGACGATGAAGCGGAAGTGATGCCGGTCGTCCTCGCAGCGCGCCGCGAAATCGCGGGCATCCACGTTGTCGCTTTCAGGACCGAACAGCCGCGCCTTCTCCCCGTCTCGGGTCACGCCGTCGCGGCGCAGATATGACAGGTGTGCGCCGAGCGGCGCGGCGCGCGCGCCATGGCGCACCACGCGGGTCTTGATGACCACGATGCGCGAGCGGCCGGTGAGCAGCCGATTGGCCTGAATGCTGGCGCGCTGGCCGCGCCCGAAGCGCGAGCGGTTGCCCGTCGTGATCTTGCCGGAACGGGAGACGCGGCCCCCGGCCTTCTGCGCGGCGGCGAGCGCCTGCGCAATGAAAGGCCGCGCCTGCTGTGCGCGGGTCGATCGGATACGCCCAGGCCGGACGCGAATATCGCTGTCATCGGCCATGACGCAGCCCCGCACGGTGCAAAAGGCACAGGGAAATCAGTAAGATGGGCGCGCGGCGCACAGTGCGCGAAAGCGCGGCACGGTGCGGAACGCGCCGAAAACCCAAGCAAAAACAACCGACCGACCGAAGCGCACCGTGCGCCTTTTTATCTCGCCATCGTCCGGTTGTTGTGCCTGCCTCTGCCCCTGACGCCCTCCATGGCACGCCGGACCACGATTGCGCGCGAATGGCGGCTCGCACGCTCATGGGCGCTCTCCTTGGGCGGAGCGTGCGACGACAAGGGGCGAATCCGATGTTGCGGCCGGGTCGGTCGGCCTCGCCGTGACGGAGGATCGGCTATCGTCCGAACGCTCACTGGCCGACCGTGACGCGGCGGGGCGAGCGTCGGCGGAACGCACGACGAAGATCGCCGCATCGCGCCAGTCGGGCGGCGGATCGCCCCGCCGGACTGACGCTTCTGATGCGGCCGCACCGCCGAGAACCGGCACGAGCGCGGCGACATAGGCCCGCGTTTCGGCAGGCAACGCGCGGCCGGTGGAACGATGATCGTCATAGCGGCCGGGGCCTGCATTGTAGGCCGCGAGCATCGCGCCGACATCGCCATAGCGGTCCCACATTTCGCGCAGATAGGCCGGGCCCGCCAGGATGTTGTCGTGCGGGTCATAGGGGTCGCGGCCGAGACGGTATCGGACGCGCAAGGCGGCCCATGTGTCGGGCATGATCTGCATCAGCCCCAACGCGCCCGCCGACGAGATCGCGCGCACGTCGCCCGCGCTCTCGGCGCGCAGCACGGCGCGAATCCAGCGTTCGGGGATGCCGAACCGCTGCGCCGCCTCGGTGATGTGGGCGGCATAGGGATCGACGGCGGCCGGACGGGACACCGGGGCCGACTGTGCAAGAGCAGCGCCGGTCGCGCTCGTGGCGAGGATCAGGCCGGAAAGGAGAAAGAGAGCCATGCGCCGGGCGGCGTGATGCCGCCCGTGCGCACTCCGATGGCTCGTCGATGGACGGCGAGCGGGCATCGGTCAGTCCTTCTCGGCGCGGTCGCGCGGACGCGACCAATGCAGTGACCAGTCATTTCCGGCATCGTCGTCGCGGAACAGGTTGGCGCGGATCGGCTGCGGAAATGTCGGATCGTCGATCAGCAACGCGACATATTCGCCTGCCTTCTCGCCGGTGCGCTTCCAGCCCGCGCCGATCTCGGCGGTGGTCTCGTTGCTCATGGCATCGAAGACGTGAACGCGATAATCGGGCGCGTTTTCGGTGTCGGACGGCTCGGCCGGAACGATGATGATGTCCTGGACGAGCAGCAGCGTCAGAAGATTGCCGATGAAGCCGGTCTCTTCGCGTCTGAATTCACCAATCTGAGGCATGATTGCTTCCTTTGCGGTGGCGTTGAAAAAGCCATCGGCGAGCACCGCTCCCGCCGATGGGGGAAGCTGTCAGCGCGTCGGCGCGCGCCACTCGAACCGGCCGTTGCCGTCTTCGTCGGTCCACAGCGGGATCGCATGGCCGATGATCTGGTCGGTGGAAGTCAGGCCGAAGTAGCGACCGTCGAGGCTGTCGCGGACCTGCCAGTTCATGAGGAAGACTTCGCCGGTCTGGATGCGGCGGCAGCCGTGCCAGACCGGCAGTTCCCGTCCGATCCGGTCGCGCTCCAGCGCCGCGCCCATTTCGATCCCGTCCACGGTGATCGTGCGGCCGGTGCGGCAAACGGTCTGGCCGGAAACGCCGAGAACGCGCTTGATGAGCGGCACGCCCCTGGGCAGATAGCCGCGCTCGGCCATGAAGGCGGCGAGCGGTTCGGGGGCATCGACCGCGACAAGATCGGTGACGTCGAACGGCCCGTCAAAGTCGATCGTGTAGAAGCCGACAGGCGCGCTGGCCGAGGCGTTCCACATCAGCTTGACCGGCATCGGCGTGAGCGCCGGATAGGCGATGCCCATCGTGGCGAGCGCCATGACGAGGACGAGGCTGGCGCGCGTCATGGCTGGACCTTCCTGCGCAGGAGGAAGGCGCGATGCTGTTCGAGCGTGTAGGCGCGCGGCTGATGGGCGGCGGCCATCCGGTTGTGGACGTGCCGCCAGTGCTCCGGCGAAACGGCGTCCGCATCGATGCCGATCGCCTCGATCGCATCGACATGGCGCAGCACGTCCTCGACCTTCGGCCAGCCCTCGATCTTGAGCAGGATTTCGCCGCCCGGCCGCACGAAAGGCAGCGTCTGATACGCTTCGCCCGGCTCGACCGCCCGCACGATGTCGATGCGCGAGATGATCGTGCCGAAGTCGTTCGCCGCCCATCGCACGAAGGCGAAGACGGTGTTCGGCCGGAAAGAGAGAATGCGCTGGCGACGGTCGACGATCTGTTCGTTGGCCGCCTGGCCGAACCTGATCCAGTATTCGATCTTCTTCTCGATCCACGTCAGCTCGACGCGGGTCATGCGATCATGGGAGAGCGCGGACGGCATTGGGCCGCCGCGCGCGCGCGGGGCCGCGGTGCCGGTCATTCGGGGTCTCCTGGGTTCGGGGGAAATTCGCGCGTGAGCAGCTCGCGCAGCATGTCGGCGACGGTGACGCCGCGCCCGAAAGCCGCGATCTTGATCCGGCCGCGCAGCTCCGGCGTCACGTCGATGGTGAGCCGCGCCGTGTAGGCGGTCGCCTCGGATGCGCGCGGCGAGCTCTCGGCCGTCTTGATCCATTGCTCGGGATCGGCGGGGCGCTTGGCGAAGCCGCGCTTCTCGACGCGGGCCGTCATGACGCGGCTCCGTTGCCGATGCGCAGCCGCCCGATCTCAGATGCGAGTGCAGCGATCTCGCGGGCGGCGGGCGAACGGCTGTCGATTTCCGAGGCGAGCCGCCCGGACTGCGCGGCGTCGGCGAAGACGATGCGCTGACCGATGGTCGCGGCGAGCACCGGCGGATCGTGATCGGCCAGCGTCTCGGCGGTCTCGCGCGCGATGACGGTGCGCGCGGCGCAGCGATTGAGAACGAAGCGGGCGACGAGCTGCGGCCGGTAGATGCGCGCTTCCGACAGGAGCGAAAGCATTTCGGCTGAAGCCCAGCCGTCGAGCGGCGAAGGCTGCACCGGGATCAGCACGAGGTCGGCGGCGAGCAATGCCGACCGCATGAGGCCGGCGACGCGCGGCGGGCCGTCGATGACGATGTGATCGACATCGCGCGCCAGCTCGGGCGCTTCGCGGTGGAGCGTATCGCGCGCCAGGCCGACGACGCCGAATGCGCGCGGCAGGCCCTCCCGGCTGCGCTGCTCGGACCAGTCGAGTGCCGAACCCTGTGGGTCCGCGTCGATCAGCGTGACACGGCGGCCAGGCCCGGCGAGTTCACCGGCGAGATGGAGCGCGAGCGTCGTCTTCCCGACGCCGCCTTTCTGATTGAGAAGCGCGACGATCATCGGCGTCCCCCCGGCGGATCGAGGGGAAGCCGGGGCGCGTCGGGATCGCCGGCCTGTGCGGTCGGGAGGCGCTTTTTCGCGGCTACGCTGAGGCTTCTGGCGGCGTCGCGGATGAGGTTTTCCACATCGCGCGCGCGCTCTTCAAAGTTAGATTCTTGGTTAGACTCTAAGTTAAGGGCGCGAATCCGCCTGCGATTTCCAGACGTTAAGGCCGGTTTGGGTTCCTGATAGCACGAGCCTCGGGTTCCCGATGGCACGATAGTCCGGGTTCCCGATAGCACGAGCCCGTCCACAGGTTTTCCACAGGCCGGGAGCGGCTCGAAAGCGAGCAGCGTGCGCCCGCCGATCTCCACCTCCAGCGACAGGACGTAGCCGGGTAGCGGCTGGCGCCGCACGATGTCGCGCATCTCGAACGCGAAGCGTTTGAACGGCGACAGGCTGCCGGATTTGACGTGGAGATGGCGCAGATCGAAACGCCAGCCGTCGCGCTGGCGGCCGCCGTGCTTGCGCACGATGCGGTAGAGCCAGCGGTCGAGACCGCCGGTGAGATGGAAATAGGCCGGGTCGATGGTGAGGATGAGCGCGTCATCGAGGACGGCTTTGTAGAACCAGTCGGGGACGATCAGTTCGATGCCGTCCGGCCGCCCATGGCGGTCGGTGCGCTCCTGCCATTCGTTGATCCATGAAAAGCGATGGCGGCGGCCTTCGGCCGGCTGGCGGATCGATGTCGAGATGGTGGTCGATTGCAGCCGGTCCAGCGCCGCCTTGAGGCGCTGATAGTCGCGCAAGCTGGTGCCGCGTCCGACATAGGTGAGGATTTCATAGGGCGTCGCGGCCATCAGCCTGGACGTGCGAAGCCCGTTGTCGCGGGCTTCGACGATCTGGCTGGCGGCCCAGATCAGGATGTCGGCGTCCCAGATCGTGGCCATGCCATGATCGGGAACGGCCTCGACGCGGATCGTGATGTCGCCGGCCGAAAAGTCGATCGGGGCCACGCGATGGGATTTGGAGAGGGAGAAGAAGGGATAGGCCATGAGATCCTGCGCATCTCGTGGCGCGAAGTCGCCGGGGAGCGCGCGAAACAGATCGAGCTGCCCACGCTCCGAAGAGTCACGACGCCGCACCACCATGAAAGGGTCCGGCCACGATCAGCGCGCGTATCGGCCGGCGCTCTGGCCGGTCGGCAGCGTCTGGCGCTTGGCGGGCAGCACGGAGCCGCGCGGATCGGAGGTCGAGGTGACGGCGCCGCGCTCGGCCCAGGTTTCGAGATCGTCGACGGCATAGACGACGCGCCCGCCGAGTTTGCGGTAGGCCGGGCCGGTGCCGTAGGTCCGATGCTTTTCGAGGGTGCGGGCGGACAGGCTGAGAAACTCAGCGGCTTCCTTGGTCCGCAGGTAGCGTGGCGGGAGCGCGGCGGTATCGGGTCGCATGGGGCGGGCCTCCGTGGGGTTGCTGGGGGCCGCTGGCGATCAGCGGCTGACAACGACCACGGTGGCGGAGAACCGTCGGCGGGATGGATGGGGGACTTGAGGTGGCCTAAATCTCCACCCCGGAGGCCATGGCGGCGCGGCGACTAGGAGCGGCGGCGCTGGCGAAGGAGTTGCAGATAGCCCCCGTTGATGAGGGCAAGGCCACCTTCGACGAAGGCAATGACGGCATCACGTAGCGGCGAAGTCTTCCAGGGCTCGGTGTCGACGCGCGCCGCGCCGTAGATTGCGATGGCGATCTCGCGATAGGTGGCGCCGTTCATATGGCCGTCGGCGGCGCGCAGCTTCAGGCGAAAGCGCCGCCGCTGCTCGGCGGTCATGCGCGTGTCGCGCGGTGGCGGGCGGCCGAGCCAGATGCGCGCCATTCGCGTCAGGGCGTCGATCCGGTCGAGGACGTCGGCATCGAACGGAACCAGAGCCGCGAGCTGGTCGTCTGGAACCGTGCCGGAAAGGAGAAGCACCGGGATGTCGTGCTCGGAGACAGACGCATAGGCGCCTTCGGGAGCATTACGCCCTACGGCGAACGCGTCGGCGGATGCAGCGGAGGCAGGCGGCAGAAACTCGGGTCGGCGCGTCAGCATGAGAACGGCGCCATCGCATGAGGGCGACCACACGACATTCTGGTCCAGCGCGGACAGGCCCGGCCTGGCAGCGAAATCGCAGCCCCCAAAGCTGTTCTGCATCTTTCGGAAGCGGTACGGCCTCGGCGGCCGTATTCGCTAGACCGCTGTAGAGTTCCTGATAAGGAACGTATCGGCGAAGGCATTCCCAAGCGAGACCTTCGACCGGCAAGCTATCGAAATAGTCATATCGGCTGTCGTCCCGCCAGTCGCTTGTATCTGGCCTCATCGTTCAACTCCTCGCATATTACGCGCACAAGTCGAACGGCCAGTTTTCCTATTTCATCTTAGGTGGCGGAAGGTCGGGAGACGACATTGCGCGATGTCGAAAGAGCATCGCGCGAGCATCGGCGATCAGCGCTGGGACTGGCGCAGAAGGTGCCGATAACCGGTGTGCGTCATCCAGCGGGCGCGCGCGAGATGACTGTCGTGGATGCGTCGACAGCGTTCGGGCTCGTGTGCGGGATCGAGACCGAACAGGATCTGCACCGCCTCTGTCCAATCGGCGCCATCGGCATCCGCGTCAAGCAAGCGCGCGTAGAGCTTGACGTGCGCCTTGTCGTAGGCGGTCAGTTCCTGCCCTGCCGGTGCGGTATCTTCGAATGTCTCGATCATCGTGCAGGCTCGATTACTAAGCGGCTGCTGCATCTAGACCAAGTTTGATCCAAAATGGAGCGATGGCAAGCGTCGACGGGATTTGCACGCCGATCAACGCGCGCCGTTGGATGGATTGGGTTTACTTCCGCGCTCATCGACCAGCAACACTCCTTGCCCTTTATCGGTGGACAGGAGGACGATGCCGGCAGCTTCCAAGGCCCTGCGCACCTGATCGCGCGTCGTCTCGTACACATCGAGTCCGCTTTCGGATTCGAGGCGTTTGAGCGCGGTCAGCGATATGCGGGCCTTGTCAGCGAGCGTCTCCTGTGTCCAACCCAGCAACGCGCGTGCGGCCCGTGATTGTCGGGCGGTGATCATACATGATCACCTCCCATTCAGACCTACGCGTACTCCAGAACTACGGCTATTTTAGTCGTTCTGGCTTCTTTTTGCCAGCCCAAAGGCGCTGCGCGGAACCCGCGATGACGTGGCTCCGGCGCAGCGATTCGCGAGGCCGGGTGGCGTCGGGAAGCCTATGAGGCGGCCCCAGCCCCGTCCCACACCGACGACCGCATTGGGCGGGCGGCGTCTGAAATAGATGGAGGGGCGGATGATCCGCCCCGTCTCATGCGAAGGGATCGATCTCGGAGACGATGGTGTCGTCGTCGCCGTCATATTCGGTGGCGGGCATCACGCTCATGGTGCCGTCGCCGGCGCGAAAGATGATGATGGCGACCATCAGGGTGGAGGCGAGGCTGGCGGCGTAGGCGTTGGCAGTTGCGAGGGTCATTGTCCGGCTCCCGATTTTGGCGGGGACCATTCCCCGCTCGACGGGCACCCGAAGTGTTCTGGGCTCGGCCGGGGTCATCGCGCAGGCGAAGACGAAGCGACCGCACGCTTTGCGTAGCGGACCCCATGAGGGTTGACCCTGGAAGGCCGGGGCCGGAACCAAGGTTAAGCCATAAGAGCGGGGTGGTTTCCGGCTGCCGGAGCCGGTTGTCCCTGCAATGCCATTGCCGGTGCTGCTCTGGCTCGCCGCCTGACGATCGCGATCCGGCCACCGCCGTTCGTGACCTGCGTGATGCCCGCCGCCGGATATGTGCCTGACGCACGCCCGGTTGTTCCGATCCCGCGCGTGAGACTGTGCGTAGCCCCGGCGTTGTGGGGCGATGCGAGTGGGGCGGCGCTCCGGCGCGAACATGAGAAATCCCGGCGGCTTTCGCCGCCGGGTCTGCCGCCGTCCGGTTAGAACGGGATGTCGTCATCCATGTCGCCCTGGTCGTCGCCGCCGTTCTCGGTCTGCTTCGCCCGGCTGAGGAAATCGACGGTCTCGGCGATGATCTCGCAGCCGTAGCGGTCGTTGCCCTGCTGATCGGTCCATTTGGTGTAGTGGATGCGGCCGCGAACCAGAACCTTCATGCCCGTATCGCAATATTGCTGGATCGTCTTGCCGAGGCCGTTGAAGGCGGTGATCCGGTGCCATTCGGTGTCCTGCACCCGGCGGCCTTCGCTGTCGCGGACGACTTTGCCGTCCGAGTAGCGGGGGCGCGAGGTCGCGAGGGTGAAGTGGGTGATCCTGGTGCCGCCCTGGGTGGTGCGGGTTTCCGGGGTCTGGCCGATGTTGCCGGCGAGGATGACGATGTTCTGCATTGTAGGTCTCCGTTGCGTCCGGAGGGACCATTCCCTCCGACGAGACCCGACCAAGGCCGTCGGGAGACTCCTGCATCGCCGCCTTCGGCGGCGGCTTGACCCCCAAGGTCCGGGTGGAGCGGGCAGCCGCGCCCGGCGCGGCAACACGGCCGGAAACCGCGGGGGTTGCCGGAAGGAAACAGAACGGACTTAGGGGATCAGTCAGTCGGAGGGATTGGTGCTTCCGTAAGCCCGATGGAGACCGGAGCCAGAACAGCATCCTTGCTGGCGGCAGATGACGACAGGGCCAGACGCACCGCCCTGATAGCGCACCGGCCACGTTCTCCTTCGCCTGCCGACCCGCGCCGTGGCTTCGCAGGCAAGCGAGAATTTCCGCCAGAATGACGCCTGCCGGATTGCCCGCACCGATAGCCGGATCATTGTGCCGCGGGATGAAGCTCGAGCC
Organism: Kaistia defluvii; assembly: GCF_026343955.1. Classification (GTDB taxonomy): domain Bacteria; phylum Pseudomonadota; class Alphaproteobacteria; order Rhizobiales; family Kaistiaceae; genus Kaistia; species Kaistia defluvii. The sequence goes on along the minus strand of NZ_JAPKNI010000003.1, from coordinate 211,748 downwards.
AATTCATTGCAGGAAAGGCATGAAGGTCTTCGCAGTGCAGTCCGTAGCGCAACGCCATGGGCTGACCGGCACCGCATCGCCCGCCGCGATCGCAGATCCCGACCGATCCCGACGCACCTGGCCGAACGGAGCGGCCGACACTGCGATGGCGGTTCAACGACGGCGATGACACTCTGTTCTGATCGGACGGCGGGAGGCCCGGCGGCGAAAGCTGCCGGGATGGTCATGGGAGCGATGGATCGCCGCCGCCCCGTGTCAGCGATTGAAGCCGAATGGCGGAAACGCGCCGCAGGCGTGGTTCCGGCGCAGCCGAAAGCGCGGCCCGAAGGGCGACACCCTTCCTTTCAGGCCCATGCCGCCAACATCACCGCAGCAGCGATGTCAGCGTGAAAGCGCAACCGTTCCGACCGCATTGAGGTTCAGCACCGCCGCGATGCCGATGACGATGCCGCCGATCCCGCCGAGGATGTTGATGGCGATGGCCGAGTCGATCATGTGCTTGGTCACGCCATGGACCAGCGCGAAGCCGGCGATGACGGCCGGAATGGCGAAGATGGCGAGCGCGATCAGCCGTAGCGCGGGATTCCTGGCAAAGCCGAGCACGGCGATCACCAGCACGATGGACCCGATGGCCGCACCGACGGCAACAAGGGCGGACATCATGAAGCCCGAGCCGGTCGCATAGACGTATTGGAAGGCGGTGATGCCGGTCATCACCGGCAGCGCATAGATGGCGAGATGCCAAGCGATCACGCAGAAGGTGATGGTGAGCGAGATGGCGAGAAGGATCAGCGTCATGGAAACCTCCAGATGATCGGTTGAGGATCACGACAGGCTGCCGGGAGATACGCTCCGCCTGCGACTATGCTGCTTCGCCGGTTCTGCAAGGAAGCGTCATCAAAGCCATTTGTCTGCTGTGCCGTCAAGTATTGGCGGTTGAAACAACCGCCTTGCGGCGGCGCTTTACGCGCCGCCGTGCTTCATGACCGGGATGCCAAGCTTGCGGGCCTTATCGGCGAGGTTGTCCTGAATCCCGGTTCCGGGGAAGTGGATGACCCCGATCGGCATGGTGTCGAGCATCGCGTCGTTGCGCTTGAAGGGCGCGGCCTTGGCGTGCTTCGCCCAGTCGGGCTTGAAGGCGACCTGAGTGACCTTGCGGTTGCTGGCCCATTTCGCGGCGATGAGTTCGGCGCCCTTCGGGCTTCCACCGTGCAGCAGCACCATGTCGGGGTGCTTGGCGTGAACCTGATCGAGCTTGGCCCAGATCAAGCGATGGTCGTTGTAGTCGAGACCGCCGGTGAAGGCCACTTTCGGGCCGGGCGGAAGGAGCACCTCGTTCTCGGCGTGCTTTTTCGCGGAGAGGAAGTCGCGGCTGTCGATCATCGCGGCGGTCAGGTTGCGATGGTTGACCATGGAGCCTGTGCGCGGCCGCCAGACCGAGTGGGTGTGGCGCTCGAAGTGATCGGCGGCCTGGTCGCGCATCAACTCGAAGGCGTCGCGCCGTTCGAGAAGGGTCTGCCCCTCTGCCGTCAGGCGCTCCAGCTCGACGGACTTCACCTCGGAGCCGTCCTGTTCCCGCTGAAGGCGGCGCTGCGCGACTTCGTTGTCGTCCAGCTCGCGTTCGATCCGGTCGCCTGCGCGCTGGAAGAGGTTGACCGTGCCCCAGAGCAGTTCTTCGAGGTCAGGTTCGAGGCGGGTGTCCGAGAGCGCCACCACTAGGGCGTCGAAGATGTCGGCGATGCTGCCGGCCACGACATTGCCCTCGGGGAGCGGCCGCGGGTCGGGTTCGTCCTCGAAGGGACGGTAGCCGTAGAGCGCCAGTTCCTGAAGGACGTGATCGGTCGGGGAGGAAGCGTGGTGCGGCTCGTAGTCGGTGTCGTGGTGTTCGGTCATGGTGGTCTGCCTCCGGCTCGTGGCCGCGCCCATCGCGGCCTTCGTGGCGACGAAAGGCGGCGGGCGGGACGGACCTGCACCTGACGCGAAGCGGAAGGCCGGAACGCAGAGGAGGATGACGGGGGCCGGCGATTTTGCCTCGCGATGCAAAGCGTCCGCAGGACGCGGCGGAAAATCGTCGGCAACCGGCATTGCCTGTCCGGCACGGCTGACGCCCCGATCGCCCTCTCAGAAGGCCGTGGGTGTGGCCTCTCCGCGCCGGAGGTAGATCGCCATAGCTGAACCGGCCCGCGATCGCGCGTTGCCGCCGCCACCTGACCGTGATAGATCAGGCCGCCAGCAGCATGAAGCGGGCAATGTCCTGCGAGACAATCTGGTCCCGCAGCCGTGCCGCCAATGCGTCGTGGCCGAGCAGCCTGAGATCTTCGTTGAAGTCGCCGAGGCGTGGTGTGAGCACGACCGTCTCGATCCCGACCGCGCTCGCACGCTCTGTCAGGGTCGCCATCGCACCGTCGCCAGCCGGATCGTTGTCGCGGGCGATGTAGAGCCGCCGCAGCGTCGTCGGGAACAGGATGGCGCTGAGATGGGCCGCCGAGAGCGCCGCCTGTGCCGGCATCCTGGGCAGAACCGAACGGACGGACATCACCGTTTCGATGCCTTCGCCGGCCGTCATCACGTCGCAGCCCATGCCGAACCTGACGGCGTTTCCCAGGAGATCACCCATCGCACGCCGGGGCGTCTCGATCGGCGCACGGCCAAGACGCGCCTCGCTGAAGCCGTCGGGATCGAGCCAGGTGCGGTGCGCCCCCGTGATGACGCCGGCGAGGTCGGTGACGGCAGCGATCATCGCGGGCCATGTCTCGGTCGGTGCGTTCTCGTCGGCCCGATAATAGCAGCGGGGGTGGAAGCGCAGGCTTGCGGTTTCGTGCAAAGCCGTAATGGCGCGACCCCGCAAATAGGTTTCCACGAGCGTCCGCCCGATGGGCTTTGCCATGGCAAAGAGCCGCCGAGAGGCTTCGGGCGATCCTGTCGGCGCCGATGCCGGTCGCCAGTCACGGTTCCCCGGTCCGGGTTCAGGATGCGGCAGCGCCAGGAAGGACCGGGCCTCATCGGCAACGTCCTTGAAGTCGATCAGCCCGCAGCTCTCGCGGATGACGTCGAGAAGATCGCCATGCTCGCCGGTGGCGGAATCGGTCCATTTGCCGGCTGCGCCCTTGCCGGTTTCCGGCCCGGTCAGTCGGACGAACATGGACCGGCCCGGCGTGTTGCGCACGTCGCCGACCTGCCAGTATCGCCCGGCGCGATGGCCGGACGACAGATAGTGACGGCAAACCGCCTCGGCCTTCCGGCCGAGACGGATTGCGAGCTCGCCGGCATCGAGGCGAGCCATTTACGCTGCCTCCTTTTCGCCGATGCGCTCGACCGGCCAGCGTTCGAGCAGCTTTGCGAGTACGACCGGCCCGTTGGCGTCGACCGGCACGAACATCCTGAGCTTCCACGAGATGATTTCGTGGAACAGGCCATCGGCCGAGAGCCGCTCGCGCATGGTGTCGGTGAAGCCTGAGAGTTCGATCCGGTTCGCACCCATGACGCGAGCGCGGCGAAGCTGAAGGCCCTCGGCGAGATCGAGGATGGTCCGACCGTCCATCAGCGCCATGAAGGCGTCATCCGGCGTGAGCGCGGTCGCGCCGGTCGTGGTCGCATTCGCGGCCCAGGCCGGAGAGACCTTGCGGCCGATGATGCGCTCGCCGTCATCGGTCTGGAGGCGATACACCCGCGTCGACTCGTTCGGCAGGCGTTTCCAGATCGGCAGCAGCAAACCGGTGACGACATGGATCGTGCTGTCGGCAAACTCCGGCACCTCGGCGATCTCGGCCGTCCAGGCGGCGGCGAACGCATCCTGATCCGCTTCGATCCAGTGCGTCTCGCCCATCGTCTTCAGCGGGATGTTGTGCCCCTCCATCGGGCGCAGGAGACGCACGCGGCGCTCGATCTCACCGTCGTCGAGCATGGTGCTGGTGGTCGGCACCTGCACGGCGGCGCGGCCGGAACGCTCGTTGACGAGGAGTTTCGCGCGCCAGTCATCGAGGTGGCCGAGCGCGGCGTCCAGCGAGAGCGGACGATTGCGCTCGCGCTGGGTAATTGTAAGCAACCGCGTCTCGGCGCCTGTGCCCGGATGGACATAGATGGTCTTGCGATCGGTGACGATGAACCGCTCGGCGGTCAGCGTCTCCAGCCCGGCGTCATAGGTGCCACTGGTGATGGCCCCCTCGATGCGCGCCGTCAGCAATTGCTCGAAGGCGGTGAAGAGGATGCCCTGAAGCTCGATGGTGAGCGCCAGCAGGCGATTGAGGAACGTCGTGATCGGCGGCAGCTCGTCCTTGATGCCGGTCGAATCCATAAGCTTCAGGCCGGTCGCGGACTCGAAACGATCGAGCTCGCAGCCCTCGACCTTGCCGCGCACCAGCAGCATGTAGAGTTGGCGCAGCGCATCGCGCGCATAGGGGCTTTCCAGATTGTCCTCGGGGCGGAACAGGCCCTGACCGCCGGTCTGGCGCTGGCCGCGCGTGATCGCGCCCAGCGTGTCGAGACGGCGCGCGATGGTCGAGAGGAAGCGCTTCTCGGCCTTCACGTCGGTCGCGATCGGGCGAAACAGCGGCGGCTGCGCCTGGTTGGTGCGATGCGTGCGGCCGAGGCCCTGAATAGCGGCGTCGGCCTTCCAGCCCGGTTCGAGCAGATAGTGGACGCGCAGCCGCGTGTTTCGCGCCGAGAGTTCGGCATGGTAGCTACGCCCGGTGCCGCCGGCGTCCGAGAAGATCAGCACGCGCTTGGCGTCATCCATGAACGCCTGCGTCTCGGCGAGATTAGCGGACGCGGCGCGGTTCTCGACCATGAGCCGCTGGCCCTTGCGGACGATCCGGCGCGAGCGTCCCGTCACCTCGGCCACAATGTCGGTCCCAAAATGCTGGACTATCTGGTCGAGCGCGCCGGGGACGGCCGGCAGGCTCGCCAGCTTCTCGATCAGCGCGGTGCGGCGGGCGACGGCCTCGCGGCTTTCGACGGGCTGACCGTCACGCATGACCGGACGGGAGGAGACCTTGCCGTCGCTGTCGGTGAACGGCTCATAGAGCTGCACCGGGAAGCTGGTTTCGAGGTAGGACAGAACATATTCGCGCGGCGTGATGTCCGCCCGAATGTCGTTCCATTCCTTGGTCGGGATGTCTGCCAGACGCCGTTCGGTCAGCGCCTCGCCGGTCGAGACGATCTGGATGACGGCGGAATGGCCGTCTTCGAGATCGCGGGTGATCGACCAGATCAGCGTCGGCGTTTTCATGCTGGTAAGCAGATGGCCGAAGAAACGCTGCTTGGCGCTCTCGAAGGCCGAGCGCGCGGCGGACTTGGCCTGCTTGTTCAGCGTGCCGGACGACCCGGTAATGTTGGCGGCCTCCATCGCCGCGTCGAGATTGTTATGGATGATGGCGAAGGCCCCGGCATAGGCATCGTAGATGCGGGTCTGCTCCGGCGTCAGCGCGTGCTCGACCAGCTCGTATTCCACGCCGTCGAAGGAGAGCGAACGGGCGGTGTAGAGGCCGAGTGCGCGCAGGTCGCGCGCCAGCACCTCCATCGCCGCAACGCCGCCGGCTTCGATCGCCTCGACAAACTCGGCCCTGGTCGCGAATGGGAAATCCTCACCGCCCCAGAGGCCGAGCCGCTGGGCATAGGCGAGATTGTGGACGGAGGTGGCGCCGGTCGCCGAGACATAGGTGACGCGGGCGTTCGGGAGCGCGTGCTGGAGGCGAAGCCCGGCGCGACCCTGCTGCGAGGCGGCGACATCGCCGCGTTCTCCCTTGCCTCCTGCCGCATTGGCCATCGCGTGCGCCTCGTCGAAAATGATCGCTCCATCGAAATCGGAGCCCAACCATTCGACGATCTGCTTGACGCGCGATAGCTTCTCGCCGCGGTCGTCGGAGCGTAGCGTGGCATAGGTTGTAAATAGGACGCCTTCGCCGAGCGTGATCGGCCGTCCTTGCGGGAAGCGCGACAGCGGCGTGACCAGCAGCCGCTCCATGCCGAGCGCGGACCAGTCGCGTTGGGCGTCCTCCAGGAGCTTGTCGGATTTGGAGATCCAGACGGCCTTGCGCCGACCTTGCAGCCAGTTGTCGAGGATGATCGCGGCGGACTGGCGGCCCTTGCCGACGCCGGTGCCGTCGCCGATGAAGAAGCCGCGCCGGAAGCGGACGGCCTTCTCCGCATCGTCGCGCGCGGCGGAGACGAGGTCGAACGTCTCGTCCACCGTCCATGCACCGGCCAGATAGTCCGAATGGGCTTCGCCGGCATAGACCAGCGTTTCGAGCTGGGCGTCGGACAGGAGATCGCGGATGTTGGCAGGGAGCTTCGGGCGATAGCTCGGCTTCGGCGGTGCGACGCTCGCCATCGCCGCCGACTGCACCAGCTTGGTCGGATGGGCCTGAGACCCGGAAATGCGGATCGCCTGCAATCCGTATTCTTCGTAGATCGCGTCCGAGATGCGGCCATCGTCGTCAGCCCCGACCTCGGCGTCGATAATCTCGTAGTCGAGCGCGACGCCATCAGGCTCGGCCATCGGCGCTGTAGGCGCGCTCCTGGCGGCGCGGTTGAGATAGCCGCGCACGCTGCGCGCAGCGGCGGGCTGAGCGGCCTGCACGATGACGGACGGATCGACCGGCAGGCGCGGCGGAAGATACGCGCCGATCCAGTCCATGAGCGTCGCGGCGTCCGGCGCGGTCCCCGGCGAGGCAGGGAAAACCGTGGGATCGTCGGCGGGCAGCTTGTCGATGACGGTGAGCCGGGTGGCGAAGGTCGTGCCATGCCTGGCATAGACGGCGCCGTCGATCCCGGCGGAGAAGACGACCCGGCCGCGCTCCTGCAAGCGGGCGAAGGCGGAAGCCCAGGCCGGAGCCTCCGGGCCGAAGTTCGCGCCGGTGATCGTGACGAGGCGGCCGCCGGGCGCCAGCCGCGCCAGCGCGGAGGCGATATGACGGAACGCGGCGTCGGCCATGCGGCCCTCGACATGGACCATGGCCGAGAACGGCGGGTTCATAAGCACGACAGAGGGCACGGCGGTCGCTTCGAGATGATCGTCGATCTGCGCCGCGTCGAAGCGGGTGACGGGAATGGCCGGGAAGAGAGAGGACAGGAGCGCGGCGCGCGTGTCGGCCAGCTCGTTCAGCACCAGCGAGCCGCCGGCGATCTCGGCGAGGATCGCCAGCAGCCCGGTCCCGGCCGAGGGCTCCAGCACGCGGTCGGCGGGCGTGATCGCCGCCGCGGTCGCGGCGACCAGGCCGAGCGGGATTGGTGTCGAGAACTGCTGGAGCGCCTGGCTCTCCTGCGAGCGGCGGGTATGGGTCGGCAGGAGACCGGCGATCTTGCCGAGCAACGGGAGAGTGGCGGCCGGAGAACCGGCTTTGCGGAAGAGCGCCTTTCCGTATTTGCGCAGGAAGAGGACGGTTGCGACCTCGCACGCCTCATAGGCTGTCTTCCAGTCCCAGAGGCCCGTGGCGTCGGACGCTCCGAATGCGGTCTCCATCGCGTTGCGCAGGACGGCGGCATCGACGCGCTGACTGCGTTCGAGATGAGGCAGAAGCGCCGTGGCGGCCGCACGGACGGCGGCGGCGGAATCGACAGGCGCGGCAAGCGGTGCTGCCGACAGCGTATCGGCAAGAGGGAACTGAGCGTTCATCGGGGCATCCTCGGGAGAGCGGAAACGGGCAAGCCCGCCGGCGCTCTCTCTCGGACCGGACGGGCTCAAACCCGTCCCGGCCCCTCTCTATCTCTTACGGATCGGACGCATCCGTTTCCGTCGTCCATGCCCGCCACAATTGAACGAGCGCCCCATTCGATGGAAGGAGCGCTCGTGTCAGGCACCGGTCAGGACGCCATCTGCAAAGCTTCGATACCGTGACGCTGCATGGCAGCGCCGATACGGGCGAAGTCCGGTGCGGCCTGTGGCTCCGTCGTGCCGATCTCCCGGAAGAACGCCGTCATCGAGGGCTCGACCAGCACCAGCATGCGAGCGGATCGACCGCTCTCATTGACATAGTTGTGTGGCGCATGACCGTCGATGCGAACCGAGGTTCCGGCTCTCGCCGCAACGACCTCGGGTGGCTCGCCGGCGGCGAAGTGCCGAATGGTGATCTCGCCGTCGAGTATGTAGAACAGTTCCGGCGAGGCGTGACTGTGTGGCGGCGTTCCGGAACCCGGCGGAATCTCGACCTCGACCAGTTCGAGGTTCGCGCCCGCGGGTCCGCCGAGAAAGCGGATTCGGTCGGCGACAACCCAGCGCGTCTCGCCATCCTGCGCAGATGTTACCTGTATGCTCATTGCCAATATCTCCTGGCTTTTGATGTCATGTCCGCGGTGACAAGCCCGAGGCGACCGCGGACAGGATCGTTTCGAGCGCCCAAGAGGCGGTCTCACCGGCTTGGGCGCCGTCGAGACCGCCGTAATCCTTGAGGACCTCCCAGGCGGAGGCCGAATAGAGAAGGTGTGCCAGCGCCTCGACCTTCCGGGCTTCGGCGGGCGGAAGGTTTTCGAGAAGGGTGGCAAGCGCCCCTGCAAAGCGCAGGCGCCGGGCCGGGATCATGCCCGCCCGCATGGCACGCCCTGTTGGCGAGTGAAGCGAGGCCCGGATCGCCGCCTCATGCGCATCGAAGCGGGGAAAGGCGTCCCGCGGACCAGCGACGATATCCCCGGCGTTGTCGGGTGCTATGGACGTGCCGATCAGCGCGTTGAGCCAGGGCCAGAAGGCGGTCAGCAAGTCGTCCTTCGTCGGGAAATGACGGAAGACGGTGCGTCTCTGGATGCCAGCCTCTGCGGCGATGGCATCCATGCTGATCTCGTCCGGAACGGCCGACGTGCTCATCAGCCGATATAGAGCATGAAGGATAGCCTCGCGCGTTTCGCGGGCTTTCTCCTCTCGCAGCGGGCTGTTGTAGCTGCGCGTTTCGGCCATGGCGGTCTCCATTGAATTAATGTCACTTCAAATGACACTAATATCGCCCCGAGTCAATTGATGGCATTGATAGTGACATCAAATATGCAACATCAAGAGTGCCCGGCGCGCGCTCGGACTGGACGGGCTTAAACCCGTCCCAGCGATCCGTTGCGCCACGCCAAACCCCAAGCAGCCGGCCCGAGGCGCCCATGCCAACCCATACCGACACGTATCAGAGAAACGGAAGCTGCCCCGGTCGCGCTAACGAAACGCTGACGACACTTCGTGTTGTGCTTCAGTGGCCCGTCAGTTCATCGACGCATGATCTCCTTCGTGAACAACCGCAACGCAGGAGTTGGAAACATGAGAACGACATTCGCAATGCTAGCGCTGCTCGCGGCATTGCCGGCAACGGCGGCATTTGCCGGTGAGACATGCAATGTCCCACCCAGCAGAGACAATCCTTCGTGGCCCTGGGGCGGCTTGCGGGCGACTTCGGATGGACCATCGACAGGATGAAGATCGACGACGGCTGCTACGAGCTACGTGTCACCGACGCCAGCGGAAACGTCCTCAAGGTGAAGATCGATCCCGCAACGCTGGAAGTGGTCGACGGCAGCGTCAAGCGGTTCGGCGATGGCAGCAATGGCACTGCAGCACAGGAAACCGAAGTGGACTAGCCGGGGATACGGCGGAGATGAGCTCGGGTTCAAGGCCGCGTCTCGGTTTTTACGTGCGTGCGGCGGCAACTATCGCCGTCGTTGATCGGGCGATCTCAATCTCTCGCGATGCCAGGTTCGATCGCACTAGCTGCACAATCGCGCCCTCCACGCATGGCTCGCGGCTTCATCCTGATGAGCCATGCAGTGCGAGGATTTTGTGCTGCGGAGATCGGGATGATCTTGCAGCGTCGATGCCATCATACTGGCATGTACCGAACTTCCGATGGCCTTGGGCGACGATAACTGCGCAATACCGCTGATCGACACAACCAGATTGCTTGCATGCGCCGCGTTGGAGCGAGCCCTTTCAGAGGGGTTCAGGTAGAGGGAGAAATGACCAACCTCGCGTCAGTGGGGTAGCCCAAACGTGCCCGGAAAACCTAAATCGTTCATGGGAGCGAAGGATTTCGCCGCGTCCGGCAAACGACCCATTGTAGAGCGTGGTCAACTCATCCTGCCGGACCTTGGCGGCGTCCCATAGCTCTTGCGGCAGGATGCGCAATTCCGGCGCGTCTTCGTGAACCCATTCGCTTTACGGGTTCAAACGGCAGGTATCGCGCCCGGTGTCGGGGTTCTTGAGCTTCTTCAGCCGGTTCCAAATCAGCTTTCCGCACTCGCGACTGCGCGCTTCTGGCTGATGACCTCCTCCGAACTTGCCTTGGACCGACGCCTTATCCCTTGGGGAATGGCTAAGTCGCGGCAATTGTGGTCTTGATCTGTGGTCCGTCGATCAGCGGATCAGGTGCTGCAACCGCGGCCAGGCGCGTCCGGTCGGTGATGGTCACGCGCGTGCCCTTGATTGCTACGCCATGACCTTTCAGGGCCTTCATAGACCGGGAGAGATTTTCGGGCGTCATGCCCAGATGGGAGGCGAGATGGCGTTTCTCTACCGGCAGAACGATCGTGTCAGGATCGCCGCTGCCATGTGATTGGTAAAGGATATAGGCAGCGAGCCGTTCTTGTGAATTGCGCAATTTCAGGTTCTTGGCATGGCGCACGAAGGTGCGATAGCCATTGGCTAATTCCCGCATGCCGGCCATGGCGAAATCCGGATCGCGCCGCAGCGCTACCCGGACGTCAGCGACGGGAATCATGATGATCTGCGATCGTTCAAGAGTGCGCGCTGACATCAGATAGGCCTCGTCGCATACGCAAGCCGCCAGGATAAACGTCGAAACCGGATGCACGACACCCATGACGGTGTCATGTCCGTTCCACGCCGCGTGCAACTCGACGGATCCTTCGATCATGACGTGAAGGAAGTCAGCATAGTCGCCCTGACGGATCAGTTACAATTGCGCTGGAAAGGTCTGGGCGTGGGCGATCTCCATCAGGCTGTCGAAGGTTGGCGTCGTCATCTCACGAAACAGAGGGAGACGACGCAGGCGCGACTTGTCATCGTCATGCATAGGGCGCGCCCCTTCCACACAAACTGCTTGATATTTATCAAGCCCATAACTTCAGATTGTCAATTTCTGCAAGAAACCTGATCGATTGCACTGCCAAATTACTGCTAGTGCTCAATGCGTTGCCTGCGACAAAAGCGTCATACACAATTCGACTCCATACCAGTTGACATGGATCAAAGACGTGACCCTGTCGCGCATGTTTGCTCCGCTGTGCAACTATAATTAGGCTACCCAACCACCGGAACCGGATGGGAGAGACCATGGCAGGCCATACAGCACCGAGCCGTCGCGATCAGCAAAGAGCTCTTTGGCTCAGCACCATTGCCTTCACGCTGTGCTTTGCGGTGTGGACGATCTTTTCCATCATCGGGCTGTCCATCAAGGATGAGCTGGGTCTCTCCGATTTCGAGTATGGCGTTTTGATCGCGACACCGGTGCTGACCGGTTCAATCATAAGATTGATCCTCGGTGTCTGGACCGAGCGCTTTGGCGGGCGGCTGGTGTTTTCGGCGCAGATGATCCTGACAGGTGCTGCCACCTTCGCGCTGACCTGGGCCGACAGCTATTTCACCTTCCTGCTCGCGGCGCTGGGCGTCGGGCTGGCCGGCGGCTCCTTCATCATCGGTGTCGCCTATGTCACCAAATGGTATCCGCAGGCGCGGCAAGGCACCGCACTCGGCGTATTCGGCATGGGCAACGCCGGCGCGGCGGTGACCACGTTCCTTGCCCCGTTCGTGCTGATCGCCTGGGGCTGGCAGGGGGTGGCGGAAGTATGGGCGGCGGCCATCGCCGCCATGGGCGTCGTCTTCTACCTTCTGGCCAAGGACGATCCCGAGTTTGCTGCCCGGCGCGCTCAGGGCATCGCCGCGCCAAGTCTTGCCGAGCAGTTCGCGCCGCTGAAGAAGCTGCAGGTCTGGCGCTTCTCGCTCTATTATTTCTTCGTTTTCGGCGGCTTCGTCGCATTAGCGCTCTGGCTGCCCTATTACCTCGTGCAGGTCTATGGCGTGGATGTGCGCACGGCCGGTCTCGCCGCAGCCGTCTTCAGCCTCGCGGCCAGCGTTTTCCGCGCCTATGGCGGAGTGCTGTCCGACCGCTTCGGTGCCCGCACCGTCATGTACTGGACGCTGGGTTTCTCGGCTCTGTTCCTGTTCATGCTGTCCTACCCGCCGACAGAGTACGTGATCCGCGGCAAGGAGGGACCGATCGCCTTCTCGACCGAGATGGACCTGTGGCCGTTCGTGGCAACGCTGTTCGGGCTGGGTTTCTTCATGAGCCTCGGCAAGGCGGCGGTCTTCCGGCATATCCCGATCTATTACCCCAACCATGTCGGCTCGGTCGGCGGCCTCGTCGGTATGATTGGCGGTCTGGGCGGCTTCGTCCTGCCCATCGTCTTCGGCGCGCTGCTCGATGTGACCGGCATCTGGACCTCGGCTTTCGTGCTGCTCCTGCTAATCGTCCTGGTTTCGCTCGGCTGGATGCATTTGTCGATCCGGGTCATGGAACGGCAGGCGCAGGGCGCAGCCCTCGATCGGCTGCCCAGCTTCCCCGAACTTGCGGAAGTCCACGATCCCGAACGCACGGTCATGCCGCATGTGATCGAGGACTGGCGGCCGGAAGATCCGCAATTCTGGGCGGAGAAAGGGAAGCGCATCGCAAGGCGCAATCTATGGATCTCGATTCCCGCCCTGTTGCTCGCCTTCGCGGTGTGGATGGTCTGGTCGGTCGTGGTGGCGCAACTGCCCGCGATCGGCTTCGGCTTTACCCAGGACCAGCTCTTCTGGCTGGCGGCGCTGCCGGCGCTGTCGGGGGCGACGCTGCGCATCTTCTATAGTTTCATGGTGCCGATCTTCGGCGGAAGGCTGTGGACCACACTGTCGACCGCCTCGTTGCTGATCCCGGCCATGGGCATCGGTTATGCGGTGCAGAACCCCGATACACCCTATCTGATCTTCGCGGTTCTGGCCCTGTTGTGTGGCCTCGGCGGCGGCAACTTCGCCTCCTCCATGGCCAATATCAGCTTCTTCTTCCCGCGCGCGGAGAAAGGCAACGCCATGGCGCTGAACGCCGGTCTGGGCAATCTCGGCGTCTCGGTCATGCAGTTCCTGGTGCCGCTGGCCATCACCGCCGGCGTCTTTGGCGCCCTTGGCGGTGGGCCGCAGGAACTGTCGGATGGCGGCCGTATCTGGATGCAGAATGCCGGCTTCGTCTGGGTGCCCTTCATCCTCGCCGCGACGGCGGCCGCATGGCTCGGCATGAACGATCTGGCTGATGCACGGGCAAGCTTCCGTGAGCAGGCAGTGATCTTTACCCGCACCCATAACTGGGTGATGTGCCTGCTCTATGTCGGCACCTTCGGCTCCTTCATCGGCTATTCGGCCGGTTTCCCGCTGCTGTCCAGGCTCGTCTTCCCCGAGGTCGACGCGCTGAAATACGTGTTCCTCGGCCCACTGGTCGGCGCGCTGAGCCGCGCGGGCAGCGGATGGCTGTCCGACAGGGTCGGCGGCGGGCGCGTCACCTTCTGGGTCTTCGCCGGCATGATCGCATCCGTGCTGGGGGTGATCTGGTCTTTGCAGATCGGCTCCTTCGCCGGTTTCTTCGCCTTCTTCATGGCGCTGTTCTTCTTCACTGGCGTCGGCAATGCTTCCACCTTCCAGATGATCCCGGTAATCATGCGCAAGGAAGTCGCCCGGCTGGCGCCCGACCGGGACGTGACCGAGCAGCGTCGGCAGTCGGAGCGCGAAGCCGCCGCCATTATCGCCTTCACCAGCGCCATCGGCGGCTATGGCGGGTTCTTCATCCCGAAAGCCTACGGCACCTCCATCGGACTGACCGGCGCGCCGCTAGCGGCCCTGTGGGCCTTCCTTGCCTTCTACGTCCTGTGTCTGGCCGTCACCTGGGCCGTCTACACCCGTCGCGGCGGCCTGCTGCATGACATCGAGCGCGGTCGGGCCATGCCTGCCGCCCTTCCAGCTGAAATAACTTGAGGAGACAGCCATGAGCCAGCTGATGGATCGACTGAACTTCCTGACCTCGTTGCGCAAGGACACGTTTGCGAACGGCCATGGCCAGACGACCATCGAGAACCGCGACTGGGAAGACGTCTATCGCCGCCGCTGGCAGCACGACAAGATCGTGCGCTCCACCCACGGAGTGAACTGCACCGGCTCCTGCTCGTGGAAGATCTATGTCAAATCCGGGATCGTCACCTGGGAGACGCAGCAGACCGACTATCCACGCACCCGGCCCGACCTGCCCAACCACGAGCCGCGCGGCTGCGCGCGCGGCGCCTCCTACAGCTGGTACCTCTACAGCGCCAACCGCGTGAAGACGCCGCTCATTCGCGGCCGGCTGATGCGGCTGTGGCGCGAGAAGCGCAGGACCATGAGCCCGATCGAGGCGTGGACGGCGATCCAGGACGACGCGGCGGCCCGCGAAAGCTACACCCGCATCCGCGGCAAGGGCGGCTTCGTGCGGGCGAGCTGGGACGAGGCGACCGAGATCGTCGCCGCAGCCAACGCCTATACGACGAAGAAATACGGCCCCGACCGCGTATTCGGCTTCTCGCCGATCCCGGCCATGTCGATGGTTTCCTATGCCGCCGGCACCCGCTACCTCTCCCTGCTCGGCGGCACCTGCATGTCGTTCTACGACTGGTATTGCGACCTGCCGCCGGCCAGCCCCCAGACATGGGGCGAGCAGACCGACGTGCCCGAATCTGCTGACTGGTACAATGCGGGCTATCTGCTCCTGTGGGGCTCGAACGTGCCGCAGACGCGCACGCCCGACGCCCATTTCTACACCGAGGCGCGCTACAAGGGCACCAAGAGCGCCGTCATCTGCCCGGACTATTCCGAGGCCGCCAAGTTCGCCGACATCTGGCTGAACGCCAAGCAGGGCACCGATGCGGCGCTGGGCATGGCCTTCGGCCATGTCATCCTGCGCGAGTTCCATCTCGACCGGCAGGTGCCCTATTTCGAGGACTACTGCCGCAAATATTCCGACATGCCGATGCTGGTGCGCCTCGATCGGCAAGGCGAGCGGCTGGTTCCCGGCCGGCAGTTGCGGGCGGCCGATTTCGCCCGCTCGCTGGGCGAGAAGAACAACCCCGACTGGAAGACGGTCGGCTTCGACGAGATTTCCGGCAAGGTCGTCGTGCCCAACGGCTCCATCGGCTTCCGCTGGGGCGAGAGCGGCAAGTGGAACCTCGAGGAAAAGGCCGGCAAGGACGACATCCGCCTCAAGCTCAGCCTGATTCTGGATGAGGATCATGACGAAGTGGCGGGCGTCGATTTTCCCTATTTCGGCGGCGCCGCCACCAACGGCTTCGAAGTCGACGACCGCGGCGAGGTGCTGACCCGCAAGGTGCCGGTGAAGCGGCTGAAGCTCGCCGGCGGCGAGGAGGTGCTGGTCGCCACAGTCTTCGATCTCCTGTGCGCCAATTACAGCCTCGACCGCGGCCTCGGCGGCGAGCACGTCGCCTCCGACTACGACGCCGACGTGCCGTTCACCCCGGCTTGGGCGGAACGCATCACTGGTGTGCGCCGTGACAAGATCGTCCAGGTCGCGCGCGAATTCGCCGACAATGCCGAAAAGACCAACGGACGCTCCATGGTCATCATCGGCGCCGGCATGAACCATTGGTTCAACATGGACATGAACTATCGCGCGGTCATCAACATGCTGGTGATGTGCGGCTGCGTCGGCGAGTCGGGCGGTGGCTGGGCGCATTATGTCGGGCAGGAGAAGCTGCGCCCGCAGACCGGCTGGACGCCGCTGGCCTTCGCGCTCGACTGGGCGCGCCCGCCGCGCCACATGAACTCCACCAGTGCCTTTTACGCCCATACCGACCAGTGGCGCTACGAAACGGTGAGTGCGGCCGAAATCCTGTCGCCGACAGCACCGGCCGGCGATTGGAACAAGCTCAGCCTGATTGACTACAACATCCGCGCCGAGCGCATGGGCTGGCTGCCCTCCGCCCCTCAACTGAAGACCAATCCGCTGGAGATCGGCCGCGCGGCCAAGGAAGCCGGCGTCGAGGCGAAGGACTATGTGGCGGAGCGTCTGAAATCGGGCGAATTGCAGATGTCGTGCGAGGATCCAGACGCGCCTGAAAACTGGCCGCGCAACCTGTTCGTCTGGCGCTCCAACCTGCTCGGCTCGTCGGGCAAGGGGCATGAATATTTCCTGAAGCACCTGCTCGGCACCGACCACGGCGTGCAAGGCAAGGATCTGGGCGCCGAGGGCGGCATGAAGCCGGTCGAGGCGATCTGGCACGACAGCGCGCCGGAAGGAAAGCTCGACCTTCTGGTCACCATCGATTTCCGCATGTCGACCACGGCCGTCTATGCCGACATCGTGCTGCCGACGGCCAGCTGGTACGAAAAGGACGACATGAACACGTCCGACATGCATCCCTTTATCCATCCGCTACAAGCGGCGGTGGACCCGGCCTATGAATCGAAAACCGACTGGGAAATCTTCAAGGCTATCGCCAAGAAATTCTCCGAAGTGGCCCCGGAAATCCTCAGAATGGAGAGCGATGTTGTGCAACTGCCCTTGCAGCACGACAGCCCCGGCGAACTGGCGCAAGGCGTGGTGCGCGACTGGAAGCGCGGCGAATGCGAACTGATCCCCGGCCAGACGGCGCCCGCCTATATTGCCGTCGAACGCGACTATCCCAATCTCTACAAGCATTTCACCGCCATCGGGCCGCTAATGGAAAAGATCGGCAATGGCGGCAAGGGCATCGCCTGGGACACGAAGGACGAGGTGCATCACCTCAGGGCGCTGAACGGCGCCGTCACCGAGGAGGGTGCAACCAAGGGCATGGCCCGGCTCGACACGGCAATAGACGCCGCCGAGATGATCCTGATGCTGGCGCCCGAAACCAATGGCGAGGTGGCGGTGAAGGCGTGGGATGCGCTCAGCAAGGCGACCGGCAGAAGTCATCGCCATCTGGCCGAGGTGAAGGAAGACGAAAAAATCCGCTTCCGCGACATCGCCGCCCAGCCACGCAAGATCATCTCCTCCCCGACCTGGTCGGGCATCGAAAGCGAGGAGGTCTGCTACAATGCCGGCTGGACCAATGTGCATGAATTGATCCCCTGGCGTACCGTCACCGGCCGCCAGCAGCTTTATCAGGATCATGAATGGATGCGGGCCTTCGGCGAGGGCTTCGTCACCTGGCGTCCGCCGGTGGACCTGAAGACGGTGGGCGAAGCGGCCAAGCGGCCGCTGGCGGCGGGCGAGCCGCATGTGGTGCTGAACTTTCTCACCCCGCACCAGAAATGGGGTATCCACTCCACCTACACCGATAACCTCCTGATGCTGACCCTCAATCGGGGCGGCCCGGTGGTGTGGATTTCTGAAGTTGACGCCAGAACGGCGGGGCTGGTCGACAATGACTGGGTCGAGGTCTTCAACATCAACGGCGCCATCACAGCGCGCGCGGTGGTCAGCCAGCGGATGAAGGAAGGCTCCATGTTCATGTATCACGCACAGGAAAAAATCGTGAACACGCCGGGCAGCCAGGTCACCGGCAAGCGCGGCGGCATCCATAACTCCGTCACTCGCACCGTGCTGAAGCCCACCCATATGATCGGCGGCTATGCCCAGCTGGCCTACGGTTTCAACTATTACGGCACGGTCGGCTCCAACCGCGACGAGTTCGTGATCCTGCGCAAATTGCCAAAGGTCGATTGGATGGACCAGCCCGCAACCCAGACTACGGAGGCCGCGGAATGAAAATACGTGCCCAGATCGGAATGGTGCTCAATCTCGATAAATGCATCGGCTGTCACACCTGCTCCGTCACCTGCAAGAATGTCTGGACCAGCCGCGAAGGTGTCGAATACGCCTGGTTCAACAATGTCGAAACCAAGCCCGGCATTGGCTATCCCAAGGATTGGGAAAACCAGAAACGCTGGAATGGCGGCTGGCGACGAACCAAAAGCGGTGCTTTGCAACCCAGGCAGGGCAGCAAATGGCGCATCCTGGCGAATATCTTCGCCAATCCCGACCTGCCCGAGATCGACGATTTCTACGAGCCGTTCGACTACGACTACGACCATCTGAAATCCGCGCCGGAGATGAAGGCGTTTCCGACCGCCCGCCCGCGCTCGAAGATTTCGGGCGAGCGCATGGAAAAGATCGAATGGGGACCGAACTGGGAGGAAATCCTCGGCGGCGAGTTCGAAAAGCGTTCGAAGGACTATAATTTCGATGGCATCCAGAAGGAGATTTACGGCCAGTACGAAAACACCTTCATGATGTATCTGCCGAGACTGTGCGAGCACTGTCTCAACCCGACCTGCGTGGCCGCCTGCCCCTCAGGCGCGATCTACAAGCGCGAGGATGACGGCGTCGTCCTGATCGATCAGGAAAAATGCCGCGGCTGGCGCATGTGCGTCTCTGGCTGCCCGTACAAGAAGATCTATTACAACTGGTCGACCGGAAAATCGGAAAAATGCACGCTGTGCTATCCGCGCCTGGAAAGCGGCCAGCCGACTGTCTGTTCGGAAACCTGCGTCGGACGCATCCGCTACCTGGGCGTCATGCTCTACGACGCCGATAGGATCGCCGAAGCGGCAGCCACGGAAAACGAGAAGGACCTTTATGACGCCCAGCTCGGTGTCTTCCTTGATCCCAATGATCCGGAAGTGGTTGCCGAGGCGCGCGCCGCAGGCATTCCCGAAGACTGGATCAAGGGCGCGCAGAACTCGCCGATCTGGAAGATGGCGATGGAGTGGAAGATCGCCTTCCCGCTGCATCCCGAATACCGCACCTTGCCGATGGTCTGGTATGTGCCGCCGCTGTCGCCGATCCAGAACGCGGCCGAAGCGGGGCGGATTGCCGCGCAGGACGACATGCCGGATGTGCGCAGCTTGCGCATTCCGGTGCGCTACCTCGCCAATATGCTGACGGCCGGCGACGAGGCGCCGATCGTCTCGGCACTGGAGCGAATGCTGGCCATGCGCTCCTACATGCGCTCCAAGACCGTGGACGGCGTCGTCAATCTCGGTGTCGCCAAGCGGGTCGGCATGGTGCCGCAGCAGATTGACGAGATGTACCAGTTGCTGGCGATCGCCAATTACGAGGACCGCTTCGTCATCCCGACCACGCATCGCGAGCTGGTCGAGGATGCCTACGACCTCAGGAGCGGCTGCGGTTTCACCGACGGCAACGGCTGCTCGGCGGGCCATTCGGGTCAGTCGCTGTTCGGGGCCAAGAAGTTTCGCAGCCCGCAGGAGTTCATCGCATGAAGACCTTCAAGGCGCTGTCGGCCCTGCTCAGCTATCCGAGTCACGATCTTCAGGAGGCGATTCCGGTGATCCGGGCGATCCTCGCCGAAGGTGTCGTGACGCCAGCCGCTGCCACCGCCCTGGAGCCGCTGCTCGCTTCACTGGAAAACGGCGATCTCTACGATCTGCAGGAGCGCTACGTACTGCTGTTCGACCGTTCCCGCACCCTGTCGCTCAACCTGTTCGAGCATATCCATGGCGAAAGCCGCGACCGGGGCGGGGCGATGGTCGACCTGCTGGAAACCTACCGCGCCGGCGGCTTCGATCTGGCGGGACCGGAGCTGCCCGACCACCTGCCGGTGTTGCTGGAGTTTCTCTCGATGCGGCCGCTGGCCGAGGCGCGCGAAATCTTGGCCGATGCGGGTCATATCCTGATCGCGCTCGCCGAGCGGCTGGCGCGGCGGGAGAGCGTCTATGCCGCCGTTTTCGAGGGGCTGGTCAAGCTTTCCTCCGCCGATCCAGCGGCCGAGGAGGCACAGGCCCTGCTGGCGCAACAGGACGACAACCCGGAGGATCTCGCCGCCCTCGACGCGGTCTGGGAAGAAGCGCAGGTGACCTTCGGCCCGGACCCGAACGCCGGCTGCCCGGTCAGCCGCGACATTCTTGCCCGCATGGAGCCCGCACCGGCGCGGGCCGCTCGGTGAACAGGAGACCGCCATGCATAATTTCGTCTTCGGCATCTATCCCTATATCGCCATCACGGTGATGGTGATGGCCAGCATCGCCCGCTATGAGCGCGACCCCTTCACCTGGAAGTCCAAGTCGAGCCAGCTGCTGCGCAAGCGCCAGTTCATCGCCGGTTCGGTGCTGTTCCATGTCGGCATCCTGACGATCTTCGGAGGCCATCTCGTTGGGCTGCTCACGCCGATCCAGGTGTTCGATTTTCTCGGCGTCAGCCACGAGGCCAAGCAGATTCTCGCCATCTCCGCCGGCGGCATCGCTGGAATCATGACCCTTGTCGGCGGCACGCTGCTGTTACATCGCAGGCTGTTCGATCCGCGCATCCGCGCCAATTCCACGCTCGCCGATACCGGCATCATGGTGCTTTTGATGGCCCAACTCCTGCTTGGGCTTGCCACCATCATCGTTTCGCTCGGCCATCTCGATGGCACGGAGATGGTGAAGTTCATGAACTGGGCGCAGGCGATCATCTATATGCGCGCTGGCGCTGCGAACTTTATCGTCGACGTCAATCCGCTGTTCAAGGCGCATATCGCCCTCGGGCTGACCATCTTCCTGCTGTTCCCCTTCACCCGGCTCGTTCACATGTTCTCGGCGCCGGTGCGCTATTTGTGGCGGCCGGGCTACCAGATCGTGCGCTCGCGGCGCGGCGCCAAACCCGCGCCGACCGGGCTTACGCCACTGCCGGGGCCGCGCATGGAGCCGGGCGAATGATTATCCTGGATCGCACCGCCCGGCCGGAGCCGGTCACGGTCAACGGCGTGACCATCGCCCCCGAAGCCATTGCCGCCGAGGCGCAGAACCATCCGGCGCCCAAAGGTCAGCCCGGCTTTGCCTGGCGGGCGGCGGCGCGGGCGCTGGCGCTACGCGAGACGCTCCTGCAGGAGGCGCGCGCGCACGACATCGCGCCCGAGCCGATCGAGCTGGAAGAAGGGAAGTGGGAGACCGAAGAGGAAGCACTAATCCGCCAGCTGTTCGAGCGCACGATTGCCCCGGCTCCGGTCAACGAGGCGCCGCTGCGCGCGCTCTACGATGCGGCGCCCGACCGGTTCCGCGGGCCATCGCTGTTCGAGGCCGCGCATATCCTCTTCGCCGCTGCGCCCGGCGACGCCGCCGGCAGGGCGTCGGCGCGCCAGCAAGCGGAAGCCGTGCTGGCGAACCTGCAGCGCGACCCCCGCCGCTTCGCTGAGCTGGCGGGCGAGTTCAGCGCCTGCTCTTCCCGCGCCAATGGCGGGATGCTGGGCCAACTCGCCTCAGGCGATACGGTGCCGGAATTCGAAGCAGCGCTGTGTTCCATGGAGGAACAAAGCATCTCCGACGCGCCAGTAGAAAGCCGCTATGGGTTCCACCTGATCCGGCTTGACGCGCGTGTGCGTGGCGAGGTCTTGCCGTTCACGACCGTTCTGCCACATCTGCGCCAAGCGCAGGAAAAGGCAGATTGGGTGCGGGCGAGCCGCGCCTATGTCGAGGAGCTCGCGGCACGGTACCAGGTGGCGGGCGTCGATTTTGCAGGCCACCCCGCCGGGGAGGTGAAATTTTCGAAATGAACGACGCCCCCGCCCTGTCCGATCCCTTCCTTTGCGGCTGCGAAATCAAGCCTGAGATGGGCGCGCTGATTTCCGTCGACGCAGCTCTTCGCCGGGCTTTGGCGCTGGTCAAGCCAGTCGCGCAGGTGGAACGGCTGCCGCTGGAAAGGGCGCATGGCAGGGTACTGGGCGAGGCTGTGCGGTCGGGCGTCTCGCTCCCACTGTTCGACAGTTCCGCCATGGATGGTTACGCCGTCCGGCTTGCCGACCTTGCTGGCGAGGGGCCGTGGCGGCTGCGGGTGTCAGGGCGAGTGGCGGCCGGCGATACCGACAGCGGGCCGCTTCCGGTCGGCGCGGTGTTGCGCATCTTTACCGGTGCGGCCATCCCTCCGGGATGCGATGCGGTAGTCATCCAGGAGTTAGCACGGCTGGAAGGCGATACCGTCGAGATACAAAGGCGTCCCCGACCGAACGAAAATATTCGGCGCGCCGGTGAGGACCTGGTACTCGGTTCTGAATTTCTGCCAGTCGGCTGTCGCATAGGACCGCGCGTGGCTGCACTGCTCGCAGCGGCCGGTTGCAGCGAGGTGGTCGTCAGGCGTCGTACCCGGGTCGCCTTCTTCAGCACCGGCTCGGAATTGCGCGCACCGGGAACGCCGTTGGCGCCAGGGCAGATCTGGAACGCCAACCGCTATCATCTCCAGGGTTCCCTTGATCTTCCGTGGGTAGAGACAATCGACATGGGCGCCGTTCCCGACCAGCCCGACCGGTTGCGTGAAGCGCTGGAGCAGGCTTCCCGCGATGCCGATCTGGTAGTGACCACCGGCGGAGTCTCCGTGGGGGATGAGGACCATATGCCCGCAGTGCTCAACGCCGCAGGCGGCAAGATTCACGTTATGAAAGTAGCGATGAAGCCCGGTAAGCCGCTCATCATCGGCCTCCTCGGTTCGGCGCTTTACATTGGTTTGCCGGGCAATCCGGTTTCAGCTTTCGTCGCCTGGTATGTAATCGGAGCGCGTATCGCAGAGGCGCTGGCGGGTATCCGGAAGGCAAGGCCACCACGCTGCGTCGTGCGCGCGGACTTCGATCGCATCCGGAACCCGGGCCGTTGCGAGTTCCTGCCGGCCCGTCTCGGCAGCTATGACGAAGACGGAACCAGAAACGTGGAGATTACAGCCTCAGCCGTATCGCATCGGGTGGCGCTTCTGGCACAAGCCGATGGGCTGCTGCTGATCCCCTCGGAAACCCACCACATCCAGCGTGGCGATATGCTGGAATTTCTGCCGTTTTCGGACGGCTGAACCCGAGGGAGAACGCGATGAAGCTTGGCTATGTAACCATGCGGGGTCGCGGTCGGATCGACCTTCTTCTGGCCGACGTCGTCGACCGGCTTGAAGCGCATGGCGTGGCCCTGGCGGGCACCGTACAGACCAATATCGACCGAAGTGATCGCCCTCGGTGCGACATGGATCTGCGGTTGCTACCCGACGGTCCGGTGGTGCGCATCAGCGTTGACCGCGGTGCCCACGCGCGGGGCTGCCGACTGGATGCCGGTGTGTTGGAGCAATCGGTGCTGTGGGTTTCGAACGCTCTGGACGATGCCGAGATGCTGGTGGTCAACAAATTCGGCAAGCAGGAAGCGGAGGGCAAGGGTTTGACCGGTACGATCGCGGACGCTCTCGAACGCGGTCTTCCGGTACTCGTAGGTGTAAACGGTCTGAACCTGCCAGCCTTCTTAGAATTTGCCGGGGGAATGGCGCAGGAGTTGGCACCAGATGCGGCACTGATCGTGGACTGGTGCTTCGCCATCCTGACAGGGATAGGCTCGAAGAACGAGTTCAATCAGTTGGAGAGTTCGATGCGTTCGGCGCCGATCAGCTCCCGGTAATAAAAATACGGCTGGAAAGACCAGGACACAGGGCAAAGTATAAATCTAGGCCGCCGGCTTGCCGGGCAGGTTGATGTACAGCGCGCGGCCTCCTATCCCTACGGTCTGGCGCGATAGGTTGGTGGTTGGAACCCGAGACAGGCCTGCCCGGCGTATCAGTTCACCAAAACGCGAAAGCTCCCGGGCCATGAGTTCGCGCAAGATTTCTGGTGTGGGGTCGGGCGGCGCATAGCCGAAGCCAATTCAAAAGCAGCCGTTATCAGCATTTCTGTTGCAGCAATCGATCGATGCCATTCAACGAGCGCATGATCGAGGGATGGTCCGAAATACTGTAAAGGATGTGCCGTCCATCGCGGCGCGTGCGAACAAATCCTGCGTTACGAAGTTTCGCCAGATGCTGCGAGAGCGATGGTTGCCTGATATCGAGACCTATCCCGATTTCTTCTACCGAATGCTCTCCACCGGTCAGCAAGTAGTGAAGAATGAGCAAGCGCTTGTCGTTTGCGAGTAGTTTCAAGAAAGCTGCGGCTTCGTCCTTCCTCATCAACGCAACGCAAATGCGTTGAAGCTCTGGAAAGAAGGATGGTTGATCCGGCAAACCGGAATTGCCGGGCTCAAGCTGGGTTGCCGTTCGCTTGCTTCGCTGCTCCATCATCATTTCCTCCATTCGCCGGACCGCTTCGCGGCTGTTTGCCGCTGCCTGGTGGGCAGAACGCGTCGTGCAAAGCCTGCACGACAGTCAGGATCTCCGGTCGGACAATCGAGTAATAGACAGTCGTTCCCTCGCGCCGCGCCTCGACCAGCCCGTCCGCTCTCAACCGCATAAGTTGTTGCGACATCGGCACTTGTTCGATTGCCAGTCCTTGCCGCAGTTCGGCGACCGATCGTTCACCATCGACCAGCGCACACAGAACGAGCAGCCGCTGGGGGTGCGACAGACTGCGCATCAATTCGGCGGCCTTTTCGGCGGCCGGTATCATTTCTTCTACATTCATATCCTTGAATTTAAAACCTTTGAATGTTAGATGCAAGCCATAAAGCTTGGAAGCGTCTGAATTGAATGGTCTCCGGCAACCAGAAATGGGCAGACCGATCATAGAAACAGCGGAGCGAAAGCCATGACTCATATTGTCATTCTCGGCGCAGGCCTCGGTGGAATCATCATGGCCTATGAGATGAAACGCAAGCTCCGGCGTGACGATCGTCTGACTGTCGTCAATCTCGGCTCCAGCTATTCCTTCGTTCCTTCCAATCCCTGGGTCGCGGTTGGCTGGCGGCAGCCGCAGGACATAACCGTCGATCTCGTTCCCGTTCTGAAGCAGCATGGAATCGCACTCAGGCCCGAGGGAGCACGTCGGGTCCAGCCCGCGCAAAACCGCGTCGAACTCAATGACGGCTCCCTTCTCGATTATGACTTCTTGATCATTGCTACCGGCCCCGCCCTTGCCTTCGATGAGGTGCCGGGCCTGGGCCCCGATGCTCATACCCAATCCATCTGCCAGATCGGCCATGCGACCCAAGCGAAGACCGCATTCGACGCACTGGTGAAACGGCCCGGTCCCATCGTCGTTGGAGCTGTGCAAGGCGCCTCCTGCTACGGTCCGGCCTACGAGTATGCCTTCATCCTCGACACGGCGCTGCGCAATGCGCGGGTGCGGGATCAGGTTCCGATAACCTTCGTCACGCCCGAGCCCTATATCGGCCATCTCGGGCTTGATGGCGTTGGCGACACCAAGGGGCTGCTCGAAAGCGCCTTGCGCGAACGTCACATCAAGTGGATCACCAATGCCCGGACGACGACGGTCGAGCCTGGCAAGCTGATCGCCGAAGAGGTCCACGACGATGGCACCGTCAAGACAACTCATGAGCTGCCCTTCGCCTTCTCGATGATGCTGCCGGCCTTCCGCGGTGTGCCGGCGATCGCTGGTATAGAAGGGCTGACCAATCCGCGCGGTTTCGTCCTCATAGACAAGCACCAGCGCAATCCGGCTTTCCCGAATGTCTTCGGCATCGGGGTCTGCGTTGCCATTCCGCCGGTCGGCAAGAGCCCGCTCGCGGTCGGCGTGCCGAAGACCGGCTTCATGATCGAATCCATGGTGACAGCGACGGCCGAAAATATTGCCGCGCTGCTGAAGGGGGAGGAGCCCAGGGCCGTCGCGACCTGGAACGCGGTCTGTCTCGCCGATTTTGGCGATGATGGCATTGCCTTCGTCGCGCAGCCGCAAATTCCCCCGCGCAACGTGAACTGGGCGTCACGCGGCAAATGGGTCCATGCCGCCAAGATCGGCTTTGAGAAATACTTCCTGCTCAAGGTGCGGCAGGGCAAGGCTGAGACGTTCTACGAAAATCTCGTGCTCAACATGCTTGGCGTTGGGAAGCTGAAGGACATCCGCATCGAGACTACCGAGTAATTTCCAACCTGAGTTCTCAACATAGGAGTATTCAAAATGACGATCGATCGCGCCGTGCTGATGTTCGCGGGGTTCATGGTTCTGTTGTCCCTGGCGCTCGGCTTTTATGTCTCGCCCTGGTGGTATCTGCTGAACGTCTTCGTCGGCTTCAATCTGATCCAATCGTCGATCACCGGGTTTTGCCCGGCGGCGATCCTGTTCAGGAAGCTCGGCTGCCCGGCAGGCATCGCGTTCAAATAGCAGTCAAGTATTCCTGTTTGCCACCGTCGCGTGGAGCGCCGGTCTTCTTTGGAAGCAATCCCTTCATGTATCGACCGATCCCTTACCCTCGAGCGGCAATGCTCGCCCTGATCGTGGCTTTGACGAGCCATGGCGCATACGCTGCCGACTTCATCGTGAAAACGACGACTGTTCCGAACATGAAGGCCGTGTTCGGGCAGGTTGAAAGCCGTATCGTGCTGCCGGCGCGGGTTCGCACCGGCGGCTCGGTGCGCGAACTGCGCGTCAGCCAGGGGGATGAGGTCAAGGAAGGCGACGCCATCGCCGTCATCGTCGATGACAAGCTCTCGCTCCAGCTCGACGCCGCCCAAGCCAAAATCGATGCTCTCAGTTCTCAACTCGACAATACCAAACTGCAGCTCGAGCGGGCGCAGCAATTGAGGGCAAGCGGCGCCGGTACGCAAGCCAGTCTCGATCAGGCCAGAATGCAGTTCGAGGTGGCGACCAATCAGGTCGTGGCGGCTCGGGCCGACAAGACCGTTATCGAGCAAAGCACTCGGGAAGGCACTGTTGTCGCGCCCGCCACAGGCCGTGTCCTGACCGTGCCGGTGACGCTCGGCTCGGTCGTCCTGCCGGGCGAGGAAATCGCGCGCATTGCTCCTGGCCCCTACTATCTGCGTCTTTCTCTGCCGGAGCGCCATGCGGCCGATATCGTGCAGGGAGCAAATGTCACAGTCGGCGAGCGCGGCCTGAAACGGTCGCCGGATCAATCCGAAACGAGGCTTCCGGGTCGAATCGTCAAGGTCTATCCGGAAATCGTCGATGGACGTGTCACCGCCGATGTCGAGGTCGCCGGCATCGGCGATTACTTCGTCAATGAGAGGACCCTCGTATCCATCCCGGTCGGCAAACGCTCCGTGCTTGCTGTGCCGCCGGAAGCGGTGCGGACGCTGCATGGGATCGACTATGTACGTGTCGCTGGAATAGGGGGCGCGATCGATGTGGCCGTCATCATCGGCGAGCGCTTCGAAGATGACGGCCAGCCCCGCATCGAAATCCTCACCGGCCTTCATGACGGCGATCGGATCGTGCTGCCATGACGCCGCCAAGACTTGCTCTCGGTCTGGCCGGTGGCTTGACCCGTGCCTTCATTGGCTCGCCGCTAACGCCGCTCTTCTTGCTGGCCGCCTTCGTCCTGGGGCTGGTTGCACTGGTATCGTTGCCGCGCGAGGAGGAGCCGCAGATCTCGGTGCCGATGGTCGATATCCGCGTACAGGCGAACGGCTTGAAGACCGAGGATGCGGTCAAGCTCGTAACCGAACCGCTCGAGACCATCGTCAAAGCGATCGACGGCGTCGAACACGTCTATTCCCAGACCGAGGATGATGGTGCGCTCGTCACGGCGCGGTTCAAGGTCGGCACCAATGCCGATGCCGCGATCCTGCGGGTGCATGAGAAGGTCCGGGCGAACATGGACCGCATCCCCGTCGGCATTCCCGATCCGCTGATCGTAGGACGCGGGATCGACGATGTGGCGATCGTCGTCGTTACGCTGCGGCCAACACAAGGGAGCGCCGGGCACTGGACCGCCAACGGGCTGACAAGGCTGGCGCGCGAGCTGCAGGTCGAGGTCGCCAAGCTGCCTGATATCGGCCTCACCTATATCGTTGGCGAGCAGCCCGAGCAGTTCGAAGTCGAGCCAGATCCGGAAAAGCTCTCGCTCTATGGCATCACCCTTCAGCAACTCGCCGCCAAGATCGAGGGGGCAAACCGTTCCTTCCGCGTCGGCACGGTGCGCGAAGGCGGCCAGCAGCGCGCGATTGTTGCCGGGCAGACGCTGCAGGAGCTCTCCGAAATTGGCAACATCCTTCTCACCGCGCGCGACGGCAGGCCCGTCTATGTGCGCGATGTCGCAAAAACGGTCCTTGCCACCTCGCCGGCGGAGGCCCGTGTCACTGATGTCCGTTCGACAGCAGATGGGCTGCAAAGGGTTCCGGCGGTTTCTCTTGCGATCGCCAAGAGGCCAGGCACCAATGCCGTGGTCATTGCCGACGATATCGTAAAGCGTCTGGAGCAGACCCGCGGCCAGATCTTTCCGAAGGATGTCGAGATGACGGTCACGCGCGATTACGGCGAGACCGCCAACGAGAAGGCGAACGAGCTTCTGTTCCATCTTGGGCTCGCAACCGTCTCGATCGTCCTCCTGGTCGCCATTGCCATCGGCTTGCGCGAGGCGATGGTGGTCGCGGTCGTCATTCCGATCACCATCCTGCTCACGCTCTTCGCGTCCTGGCTCATGGGCTATACGCTGAACCGTGTCAGCCTGTTCGCCCTGATCTTTTCGATCGGCATCCTGGTCGACGACGCCATCGTCGTCATCGAGAACATCGCCCGCCACTGGGCCATGCAGGACGGCCGATCGCGCAGCGCGGCCGCTGTCGACGCCGTTGCCGAGGTCGGCAACCCGACCATCGTGGCCACGCTGACCGTCGTAGCTGCGCTCCTTCCGATGTTGTTCGTGTCGGGGATGATGGGACCCTATATGAGCCCGATCCCGGCGAACGCTTCGGCAGCGATGCTGTTCTCTTTCTTCGTCGCGGTGATCCTTACGCCCTGGCTGATGATGAAGCTCGGCCGGAAGGAGGCAGTGGGCGGACACGCTCATGCGGCGGCCGATGGAGGGCGTCTCGGCAGAATCTACGCGATGGTCGCGCGGCCTGTCCTGCGGAGCCGCGCCCGGGCCTGGGCGTTCCTCCTGGTCGTCGGCATGGCCACGATCGCGTCGCTTGGCCTTCTCTACACCAAGCACGTCACGGTCAAGCTGCTGCCCTTCGACAACAAGACCAACCTTCAAGTAATCGTCGACCTGCCCAAGGGCTCTTCGGTCGAGGATACGGACCGGACATTGCAGCAAATGGTGGAGCGGCTGGGCGACATGCCGGAGATCGTATCCTTCCAGACCTATGCCGGAACAGCGTCGCCCTTCGACTTCAACGGACTGGTGCGGCACTACTACCTGCGCGCAGAACCGCAGCAGGGCGACATTGTCGTCAATCTTCTACCCAAAGGCGTGCGCGGCCGTGCGAGCCATGCGATCGCTCTTGATATTCGCAAGCGCATCGAGGGCCTTGCGTTGCCGCAGGGCACAGTAGCGAAAGTGGTGGAACCGCCGCCTGGCCCGCCTGTGCTGGGGACGCTGCTGGCTGAGATATACGGACCGGACGCCGAGACGCGTCGTGCCGTCGCCGGAAAAGTGCGCGAGGCCTTCAAGAGCGTGCCCTTCATTGTCGACGTCGACGACAGCTACCACAATCAGCCGCAGCGCATGCGCGTCGCGATCGATCAAGACAATCTCGAATATTATCGGGTCGAGCAGTCCGACGTCTATGACACGTTGCGTTATCTCCATGGCGGCACCACGGTCGGCTATTCGCATCGCGGCGGTGGCCGTCAGCCGATCCCGATCCGCATCGCCCTGCCGAAGGGTGAGAAGGTCATTGACGAACGCGCGCTCACCACGCCCGTTCCGGCCAACGCGCTGCCCGGCGGCCGGGGTGTCGTCGAACTCGGCGACGTCGTGTCGGTCTCCGAGCAGCCGGCATCGTATCCTGTGTTCCGGCACAATGGCCGAGCGGCGGAGATGGTCATGGCCGAGCTTGCCGGTGCCTACGAGGCGCCGATCTACGGCATGCTCGCCGTCAACGATGCGATTTCCAAGGCGGATTGGGGCAATGTTCCGAAGCCGGTGATCGCGCTGCACGGCCAGCCCGATGACGAAACCCGCCCGACCCTGCTGTGGGATGGAGAGTGGGAAGTGACATGGGTCACCTTCCGCGACATGGGCGCGGCGTTTATGGTGGCGATCCTCGGCATCTATATCCTTGTGGTCGCGCAGTTCGGCTCGTTCAAGCTTCCACTGGTCATCCTGACGCCGATCCCGCTCACCTTCATCGGCATCATGCTCGGGCATTGGCTGTTCGCGGCGCCGTTCACCGCGACCTCGATGATCGGGTTTATCGCGCTTGCCGGCATCATCGTGCGCAATTCGATCCTGCTGGTGGATTTCATCCGCCATTCCGGGGGGCAGGGCAGGCCAATGGTCGATGTACTGCTTGAGGCCGGCTCCGTCCGCTTCAAGCCGATCCTGCTGACCGCGCTCGCCGCGATGATCGGCGCGGGCGTGATCCTGACCGACCCGATTTTCCAGGGGCTCGCCATCGCGCTGCTGTTCGGTCTCGTCTCCTCGACGCTTCTCACGGTGCTCGTCATTCCGGCGATCTATGTGGCGCTGAAATGATCGGCGCTTGCATAGCCTCTTGAAAAATGGTCTAAATTGTAAGATAGTAATTAATTACTATCTTTGGGGTAACCGCTGATGCCGCGCTCGACCAACCTCTCAGCTCCGGAACGACGCAGGGTGACCGTCGAGACCGTCATCGATCTGGCGGCCGAACAAAACCCTGCGGACATTACGACCGGAGCGATCGCGCAGCGCATGGGTGTGACACAAGGCGCCCTGTTCAGGCACTTCCCATCGAAGGACGCCATTCTTCAGGCGGTTATGGAGTGGGTAGCGGAGCGCCTTCTGGCGCGCATCGACAAGGCCACGTCCGCGACGTCCTCTCCGATTGACGCACTGGAAGCGGCATTCTTCGCGCATATCGAGTTCATCATGGAACATCCCGGTGTGCCCAGGATGCTGTTCGGCGAACTGCAGCGCGCGGAGCAGACCCTTGCCAAGCAAATGGCGCATACTTTGATCCAACGCTACGGCGAGCGTCTCGGGCGGCTCATCGCGGACGGCAAGGAGCAGGGTGAATTCGCCGACACGCTGGATGACAAGGCCGCCGTAGCGCTCTTTATCGGGGCGATCCAGGGTCTTGTCATGCAATCCCTGCTAGTTGGCGATGTTGCGCAGATACGTGCAATCGCCCCAGGTGTTTTTGCGTTGTATCGGCGCGCTGTCGAGGTGCCGAGATGATCGATCGGCATTCCTCGGCGACGAAATCTCCCGTTCGCTCGATCAAGGCGACGTCAGCAAGGCGCGTCACCCCCATCGCAGATCATTCAATGACGCAGATTTACCTGGAGGCAGGTCGATGAAACTGCCTTCATTGCAGCGCCGCACACTGCTGCTCATTGGCGTTGGAGCTGTGACCGCGGCCTTGTTTGGCTATGTGGTCTTGCGCTCCGGCCCTCTCGCGCCGGTGTCCGTTACGACTGCCGTCGTTGAAGCCCGTTCGATTTCACCGGCGTTGTTCGGCATTGGCACTGTCGAAGCGCGTTTCTCCTACAAGATCGGCCCCACCAGCGCGGGACGTATCGGCAGGATTCTTGTTGACGTGGGTGATCAGGTTCGATCCGGCCAGACCCTGGCCGAAATGGACCCGGTAGACCTTGATGCCCGCATCGCGGCACTTGAAGCGGCGATCGGCCGAGCGGAAGCGTCGATCAAAGTCGCCGAAGCGCAGGTGGTCGATACCAGGACGCGCAAGGATTACGCACTTGCTCAGGCGAAGCGGTATGAAGAACTCTGGAAGACCCGCGCCGTGAGTGAGGTCGCAGTCGAAACGAAGCGGCAAGAGAGCGAGGTGGCGCAGGCCGCTCTCTCGGCCGCTCAGTCCAATCTTCTCGCTTCGCAGCAGGATCTCCATCGTAACCGCGCCGACCGTGACGGTCTGGTCAAGCAGCGGGAGAACCTGGTTCTGCTTGCGCCGGTAGACGGTGTCGTTTCTGCAAGAAAAGCGGAGCCGGGAACGACCGTGGTCGCGGGCCAATCGGTGGTGGAAATGATCGATCCAAAAAATCTCTGGATCAATGCCAGGTTCGATCAGATTGCCGCGACGGGCTTGCGGCGGGATTTGTCCGCCACGATCGCGTTGCGCTCACGCGCCGGCGAAGGATTACCGGGAAGCGTTGCACGGGTGGAAGTCCTTGCAGATGCGGTGACGGAAGAAAATCTTGCAAAGGTGAACTTCGACACGCTTCCCGTGCCGCTGCCCTCAATTGGCGAGTTGGCCGAAGTATCGGTCGCCCTGCCCGAGATCGCCGCCTCGCCGACCATTCCGAATGCCGCGATCCAGAACGTCGGCGGCAAATTGGGTGTCTGGAAGATCGAAGGTGGGAAGATCCGGTTTACGGCAGTCCAATTGGGCGCTGCCGACCTGGAAGGAACCGTGCAGGTTACGAAGGGTCTGAAAATTGGCGACGAGATTGTCGTCTACAGCGCCTCGAAATTGCTCAGCACGAGCCGCATTCGTGTCGCTGACAATCCGGCGGAGCTCCTCAAATGATCAGTCTTGCCGGACGCGACATTTTGCATTCCTGGGGGAAGTTTGTCTTCACGGGTGTCGGTCTGGGTCTGCTGATCGGTGTGACCTTCACCATGGCAGGCGTCTATCGGGGGATGGTCGATGACGGCAAGGTGCTGCTCGACAATAGTGGCGCCGATATGTGGGTTGTCCAGCAGAACACGCTCGGTCCGTACGCCGAGTCCTCGAGCATTAACGATGACATTTACCGCATGATCCTGGCGATCCCCGGAGTCGAGCGAGCGGCCAACGTGACTTATCTTACGATGCAGGTCCGCAAAGGTACCTCCGACGTGCGATCCATGGTGGTGGGCGTTGCGCCAGGGGACATGGCGACACCTGGCCGACCGCCCTTCCTTGTCGCCGGGCGGCACATCACGCGCAGCCACTACGAGGCGGTTGCCGATGTCGCCACAGGTTTTTCTCTGGGAGACAGGATCGTTGTCCGAAGGAACCATTTTACCGTTGTGGGTTTGACGCGACGGACGGTGTCGTCGGGCGGCGACCCGATGGTCTTCATCCCGCTGAAGGACGCGCAGGAAGCGCAATTCCTCAAGGACAACGACTCCATTGTCCGTCAGCGTCGGCGCACCAGCGAGAATCCCGAGTTCAATCGGCCGGGCGTTCCCGGCTTGCTGGACGCCATCATCGCCTCGCAAAACAGCAACCCTTATGTGAATGCCGTTCTGGTGCGCACCAAACCGGGATACGACCAGGACCGGATCGCGACAGACATCGCACGGTGGAAGCGGCTGACGGTCTATACGCGCCCGCAGATGGAGGAGATCCTGGTCGGCAAGCTGATCGCCACCTCGGCCAAGCAGATTGGCATGTTCCTGGCGATCCTTGCCGTTGTCAGCGCAGCGATCGTCGCTTTCATTATCTACACCCTGACAATGGACAAGATACGCGAGATCGCGGTGCTGAAGCTGATCGGTACCCGCAATCGCACGATCGCGTCGATGATCCTGCAGCAGGCGATCGTGCTTGGGCTGATCGGCTTCGTCGTTGGCAAGATTACAGCGACCTTTGCAGCGCCATTGTTCCCAAAGTTTGTCCTTCTTCTTTCCGCCGATACGATCGTCGGCGTTATCGCCGTCATCGCCATATGCGCGCTCGCCAGCATCGTCGCGATCCGGATGGCGTTGAAGGTCGACCCTGCCGAGGCGATCGGTGGCTGAGATGGGCGGCGGGATCCTGATCGAGAAAATCCGGAAGCGATATGGCAGCGGCTCCACCGCCGTCGATGCTCTCAAAGACGTCAATATGCGGGTCGCGCCCGGCGAGGTCGTCGGTTTGATTGGACCGTCGGGTTCTGGAAAGAGTACCTTGCTCAAAGCTCTGGGGGCGGTCATCGACCCGAGCGGTGGACGCATGACTCTCGGCGACGAGCTGATCTATGACGATGGATGGAAGATCCGCGATCTGCGCGCGTTGAGGCGCGACAAGATCGGCTTTGTCTTCCAGGCGCCTTACCTCATTCCCTTTTTGGACGTGACCGACAATGTCGCCCTGCTTCCCATGCTTGCCGGCATCCCAAATCATGAATCACGCCAGCGCGCGCGAGAGCTTCTAAAAGCACTCGATGTCGAGCACCGAGCCGATGCGATGCCATCGCAGCTCTCCGGCGGCGAGCAACAGCGCGTTGCCATCGCGCGCGGATTGGTCAACCGGCCGCCTGTCATTCTTGCCGACGAGCCGACCGCCCCACTCGACAGTGCGCGCGCGTTGACCGTGATCCGGATCCTCAACGACATGGCTGTCAAATTCGGAACGGCGATCATCGTCGTCACGCACGACGAAAAGATCATCCCCACCTTCAGGCGCATCTACCACATCCGCGACGGGGTCACCCACGAAGAAGCAGGCGAAGGGCGCGGCTTCGACGCAGGCCCGTGAGAACGATTATCTTTCCGCTGCAACGATGGCGGTGTTTGCTGACCGGAAGCTGACGACAATTCCTACCGATCTTCAGTAGCCCGTCAGTCCCTCTGTGCATGATTTCCTCCATCGACAACACAGCCCAGGAGCATAAATCATGAGAAAGACATTGGCAGTGCTTGCATTGCTCGCGACGCTTCCGGCAACGGCCGCGTTTGCTGGAGAAGTGTGCGAGGTTCCGCCTCAGAAGAGGCAATCCTTCGAAGCTCTCGGGAAGCTTGCAGGCGACTTCGGATGGACCATCGACAAGATGAAGATCGATGATGGTTGCTACGAACTTCGGGTCACTGACACCAGCGGAAACGTCCTCAAGGTGAAGATCGATCCCGCAACGCTCGAGGTCGTCGATGGCAGCGTCAAGCGCTTCGGCGATGGCAGCGCCGTCGGCACGTCGCTGGAGACGGAAACGGACTAGCGGCGGTTGCGCAGCAAGTCGGCTTGGCCTCGAAGCTCTTCATCGAGGTACATCGATGGGCGATGCCGGGTCGCCCGGCGGGCGAGCGATCTTGGTGTTGATCGCAGACCCTCCGGGCCCCGGTCATCGCTCAACGGCCGGGGGCCGTAAAAGACGAAAGGGGTTCCAATGGCCGATCGTATCTTGAATCAATCTCGAATTAGAATAATTCTAAACTGATAGCCTTCTGCATTTTCCCACCATCACGGAACGAGGTTGCGTCGACGCGGCATCGTTCCCGTTGCACACACGATCACTGCCCGGAGCACTATCCATGCGCGCCCTTCACAAGGAAAATCATCTCATCGAACGCATAGGCTGGCTTCGGGCGGCTGTACTGGGCGCCAATGACGGCCTGATCTCGACGTCGAGCCTGATCGTCGGTGTCGCCGCGGCGACCAACGCCTCGCATGAGATTCTTGTGGCCGGTGTTGCCGGACTCGTAGCCGGGGCGATGTCGATGGCGGCGGGCGAATATGTGTCCGTCAGCTCGCAGGCCGATACCGAGGAAGCCGACATGGCGCGGGAGCGTCACGAGCTGGCGACGCAGCCGGAGGCCGAACTGGCCGAGCTCGCCGCGATCTACGAGCAGCGCGGCGTGGCCCCGGATCTGGCCCGGCAGGTTGCCGAACAGATGATGGCGAAGGATGCCTTCGAAGCCCATGCGCGGGACGAACTTGGATTGGCGAGCCATGTGATGGCGAGACCGGTTCAAGCCGCGCTGACCTCGGCGGTCACGTTTGCGGCGGGTGCGGCTTTGCCGTTGATCGTCGCCCTGCTTGCGCCGTCCGGAACGGCTGCATGGACCGTATCCCTTGCTTGCCTCATCGGTCTTGCCATCCTCGGTGCGATCGGGGCTCGCGCCGGTGGTGCCAGCATCTGGAAACCGACCATCCGGGTGGTGTTCTGGGGCGCGGTCGCGATGGCCTCGACCGCATTGATCGGCTCCCTGATCGGCCGGGCGGTGTGACGATGAAACGCGTGTCGTTCGATTTCCAGACCGTCATGTCGGCAATTGCGGTCCTCGGGATGATGCTGGCCGTCGCC
Source organism: Kaistia defluvii (assembly GCF_026343955.1). Classification (GTDB taxonomy): domain Bacteria; phylum Pseudomonadota; class Alphaproteobacteria; order Rhizobiales; family Kaistiaceae; genus Kaistia; species Kaistia defluvii. The sequence goes on along the minus strand of NZ_JAPKNI010000003.1, from coordinate 175,973 downwards.
GGGACCTGGCCGCCGGCGGAAGGCCTTTCCATTCTAAGATCTCCCGGTCTGGCGATGGTCTATTTGGCCGGAGGGCTTCCGGCCACCTGGAGCGCCCTGACGGCGTTGTGGCGCGATCATATCCTAGACATCGATCTGCTGATGGTCGTCGCGGCCGTTGCGGCGGCCATCGTCGGGGCGCCGTTCGAAGGCGCGGTGCTGCTGACGTTGTTCAGCGTGTCGACCACGCTCGAACATCAGGCTTTGGGACGCGCACGCCGGGCTGTTGAGGCGCTCATGGCGCTCCGGCCGGAGACGGCTTTCCGCAAAAGGGACGATGGCACCGTCGTGGAGGTTCCCGCTGCGGAGCTTGCCGTCGGCGATGTGGTGGTGCTGCGTCCGGGCGCACGTGTGCCGACCGACGGTGTGATCCTGCATGGCCGCAGCGGCATCGACGAGGCCAACATCACCGGTGAATCCATGCCGGTCTCGAAGGAGCCGGGCGACCAGGTCTTCGAGGCGACAGTCAATCTTGACGGGGTCCTTGACATGACCGTCACCAGGACGGTCGGCGACAGCACGATCGCGCGCATGATCCAGCTCGTCACCGAGGCTCAGGAAGCGAAGGCGCCATCCGAGCGCTTCAGCGCGTGGTTCGGCCAGCGTTATACCGTCGGCGTCCTGCTGGGCTCCGCTCTGGCCCTTGCGGTCTTCTATTGGCTTGGCCGCGACTGGGAGCAGGCCCTCTACAAGGCCGCGACGCTGCTGGTCGCCGCCAGTCCCTGCGCGATCGTCATATCGGTCCCGGCTGCGATCCTGTCGGCGCTCTCTGCCGCGGCGCGAGGCGGCGTGCTGTTCAAGGGGGGCGGTGCGCTCGAAATGCTCGCCGCTGTCGATACCTTCGCGTTCGACAAGACCGGGACCCTGACCAATGGACGTGCAGAGGTCACGCGCATTGTCGCCCTGGATGGTGAGGATCGCCGTTTCCTTTCGCTTCTTGCCGGACTGGAAGCGCATTCCGAGCATCACATCGCTGCCGCCATCCGTCGTGAGGCCCTGGTTCATGGCGTTGAGCCGGCAGTGGTCGTGGACGTGACGTCGCATCCGAGCGCCGGCATCGTCGGCTACGATGCCTTCGGCCCGATATGGGCCGGTAACGCTCACCTCGTCGAGGACATGGGCGCCTCCGTCGATGATCCGGCGTTCCGGGAACTCGCCGACAGTTCTCAGACCGTGGTCTATCTCGGGCGCGGTGCGACCGTTCTGGGGGCGGTCAGTGTTGCGGACGAAGCAAGAGCCAGCTCAGCCCCAGCGCTGGCCGCGCTTCGCACCGGTGGCGTCAACCGCATCGTCATGATGACCGGCGACCGCAGGCCGGTGGCGTTGCGCATCGGCGCGGAGCTCGGCCTTGCTCCCGACGAGGTTCATGCCGAGATGCTGCCGCAGGACAAGGTGCTCCAGGTCGGCGACCTCGCGCGTGATGGCAAGGTCGCTTTCGTCGGCGATGGCGTCAACGATGCCGCCGCATTGGCTCGCGCCGACGTCGGCATCGCGATGGGAGCGGCGGGGTCGGACGTCGCACTGCAGGCCGCCGACGTCGCCCTGTTGTCGGAAGACATGAAGAAGCTGGCCGATGCGCACCGGCTGGCACGGCGGACGGCCGTCATCATCCAACAGAATCTCGTCGTCGCGATCGGCGCCATGCTGCTGCTTGTGACTGGCGGTCTGTTCTTCGACCTGCCGCTTCCGCTCGCGGTGATCGGACACGAGGGCGGTACCGTTCTGGTTGTGATGAACGGTTTGCGCCTTTTGTCCGACAAGATCCGCAGCGGTGATGGAAGTGCTGCCGTTCAACGCCGGCCCGATCCTCCATCTTCTGACAGCGAGGCGCTTCGAACTCGGGCCGCATCGCCCACCTCGCCATGAACAGGTCCGGCGTGGAATGCTCGACGCCAGTTCGATTGCGGCCCCCGGGCTCACCGCCAATTGAAGGAGCGGACCGAGATACACCTTCCGATTAGTGCGTCTGGCGGCGGGCGCTCGCCGCAATTGTTTTATATCCCCTTCCACATTTGATCTACGACAACGTTGCTCGAAACGAGCTTGCATAGATTTGAGAACGCAATAGGAGACCTCAACCATGTACTTGCTGATCGTCATGCTAGTGGCGTTGGCTGCTTTTGCGGCTGTTGTTTTTTATCCTCGAAGAGTCAGCGCTCATTGCGACACTATGGACGGACCGACTGTCAAGGATGGAAAGCTGGCACTGGAGCGCAATGATCTCAACTATGCACTGAAGTGGATTGCGGCCGACGATACCGAAGAGTTGCGCAAGATTTTTGCCCAGAGCATCAAGGTGCGCGCGCTTGGACCAGATGCTGAGGATTTGGCTGACCGGTTCTTCCTGGAGAGCCTAGTAAGAATCCACCGCGCCGGCGAAGGCGCTCCCTTCGAGGGCCTGAAGCCCTCCGGCACGCCTGTCGATGAGAAGATCGTCGTAGCCGATAAGTGTGTAGAGACTGGGGTCCTAGGCCCGTTGATTGAGCTAGTCGCTCCTAACGCCGTCGATGAGTTGAAGCATCGGTTTGCAAAAGTGATGAGCCTCAAAAACTACGATCCTGACGACGTGGACGGCGGGCGCGCTTATGTTCAGGCATATGTAAGTTTTTTCAAGTTCGCGGAGGGTGAGGATCATGATCATCATAGACACGATGTTCATGGGTTACATCATCATTAGGCCGGTCGGCTCGCAGGCGCACTGTTGCCATCGCTATCCGCCGTGAGCACGACGATTGTCGTTGGGTTCGCCCTCATGCTCGGCGCCATCCTTGGTGCCACAGTACATCGCTGGATCTTCTTTGTTATAAGGATCCAATCTTGGTCAATGTGTCCGACGCTGATGCCGGGTCAATTCGCGCTGGTCACCCGTGTATATAGCGAAAGGTCGATTGCGCGGGGACACATTGTTGTTGCCGCTTCAGATGAGCTCGGCTTGATGATCATCAAGAGGGTTATCGGTACACCCGGAGACGTAATCGACATTGATGGAAGCGGTCGTATCAAGGTCAATAATCTTGTTCTCGTTGAACCTTATATCGAAACGTGGGCGGGGCCGGCTGGCACCTTCATCGTTCCGCCACAGCATGTTCTCCTGTTGGGTGATAATCGATCCCAGTCCATCGATAGCCGGCAGTGGCAGCGACCATTCCTCCCCGTGACAGCAATTCGAGGGCGTCTGGTTTTCAAAACTCGCCGTTGCTGAAGTCAGAAACCACCCGCTCCGCCAGGCTCTGCTGTAGATACCTACCGGAGGAACGCCTAACGCACCAACAGCTCACTTTCTCCCGCATCCGGAGGGCATGGCTCAGTTCAAAGAGGGGGCTTTCGGGCCGCAAATTGCAGGCGAAATCTTTTATTTTGGACATGGCCGAGATTTTGAAAGGTCGCAAATGTTAACATTAACTTCACTCGGCGCAGCAGGAACCGTAACCGGGTCGAAACATCTCCTGACACACGACGGCCACCGCATCCTTATCGACTGCGGGCTGTTCCAGGGGCTCAAGAACCTGCGTGAGTTGAATTGGGAGAAGCTTCCGGTTCATCCGGGGGCGATCGACGCGGTCATCCTGACGCACGCTCATCTCGACCATTCCGGATACCTGCCCCGACTCGTCAGGGACGGTTTTCGTGGCAGCATCTACGCAACGGAGGCGACGCGGGACGTTGCCGAGTTGATTCTAATGGACAGTGCCTTTCTGCAGGAGAAAGACGCCGAGTTCCTGAACAGACATCACCTGTCGAAGCATACCCCCGCCTTGCCCCTCTATGGTGCGCAAGACGCACGGCGGGCCATTGAGCAATTTTCGATCGTGCCATTTGGCAAGACTATTTCTCTGCCCAATGGCCTGACGCTGCGCTTCCGACACGCCGGCCACATCCTAGGCGCCGCGCACGCCGAGATTCATTGGGGCGGCCGCAGCCTGGTTTTCTCAGGTGACATCGGGCGCTACGACGATGCGCTGTTTCCCGATCCCGTATCAGATGGGAGCCCGACTATATCATGGTCGAATCAACCTATGGCGATCGGGTCCATCCGGCGGAGGATCCGGCCGAGGCGCTCGGCGCGATCGCGGAACGCACCGTGAAGCGTGGCGGCACGCTCGTGATACCGGCCTTTGCCGTCGGCCGGGCCCAACAGCTTCTCTACTATTTCTGGAGACTGAAGCGGGCAGGGCGCATCGCCTCCACGCCAATCTTCCTCGATAGCCCAATGGCTATCGACGCAACAGAGATGATGTGCCGACACCCGCGCGAACATAAACTCGACCATGCGACATGCCGGGAAGCCTTCGGTATCGCCCAGTATACCAACGATGTTGAGGCTTCGAAGGCAATCACGGCGAACCGATACCCGAAGATCGTCATCGCTGCCTCCGGCATGGCGACGGGAGGGCGCGTGTTGCACCATCTCAAGACATTTGGCCCCGATCCGAGATGCACGATCCTGCTTTCCGGTTTCCAGGCTCCCGGAACACGCGGGCGTACGCTGGAGCAAGGGGCGAAGGACCTCAAAATCCATGGCAATTGGGTGCCGATCAATGCAGAGGTCGCACAACTGGACATGCTCTCGGCTCATGCCGACAGCAATGAGCTGATGCGTTGGCTCTCTGGCTTCAAGCGCGCGCCCCGGCGTGTGTTCATTGTCCACGGCGAGCCGGAAGCTTCCGAGGCGCTCCGTGTCCGGATCGAGCGCGAACTGCGCTGGCCGAGTGTGGTGCCACGGCAGAACCAGGAGTTTCACCTGTAGCGGCCGGCGTTGGATGACGGGTGCCTCGATCTCACTTGCGCCAGATCAAGAAAGTTCCTTTGCCAATGGCGTATCAGGGGGAAAATGAAGGATCGGATCGTGGTCAAGGCACAAGAACTACCCTCGAGTTTCCGCCATGTGCGTTTGGCTCTCGCACGCGGCAAAGATCATCCGGAGGGAGATCGGGAAGAAGGCTATGATCTTCTGGTTCCGCTCAACCACGAAGGGTTCCTTGATCCGCTCGAATGGAAGAAATCTCGGGACGCCTGTCGCGTCCGACATTTCCGGGATGGTGAGACGGTCCGCATCGGGCTGTTGCGGCGCAAGCCCGGCGGGCAGTGGTATTTCGATTACGAGCCGGGTGATCGGGACGACGAGATCGGTTTCCGCCTGGCCGAGGAGTGCTTCCGTCTTGGCGAATACATCTCGGTCGGGCGGGAAGGCGCGTTTGTCACCTATCAGGTCGCGCGCGTCGAAAAGCCCTGACGCCGGGGCGAAATTGCAGAAAAAGGAGAAAGAACCTTGTCGAATACACCTCACACTCTTGGCGACGAATTCCCAGACCAGATGGACGCCATTCATGCCCTGAAGGCGAAAAGCCCGGAGTTTGCGCATGTTTTGACGGAATATGACGCGGTGAACGACAAGATTCATCGGTCCGAGACACGTCTCGACGCCATTTCCGAAGCAGCCGAGGCCGATCTGCGCCGCCAGCGGCTGATGTTAAAAGACAAGATCGTGGCATCGCTCCGCAACGCGTGAGGGGACAGCGCGGCCGCGCTTGGCTGCCCCGCTTGCATTACCCGATTTCGGGGAGATCTGCGACGCCACTCTCCCCGAAACCGTCGCTTACAGCCGACCAGACCGGCCCATTAAGGCCCAAGTGTGGCCGCATGCCCGGCCGCAATCTCCCCTTCAATTCACGAACGGCCAAGATACAGAGACGCTGCCATGCCGGCCGCAAGGCCGAGCACGCTAAGGGCGCCGACGGGCCCGCCGATCCTTGAGCCTCCGACCCATGCCGCCATCACGGCTTTGACAAGTGTATTCATGGCCACGGCGATCAGGATCGCATCTGCCGCAAGACCGGGCTCGATCGAATGCGACGCCAGGCGGGCCATGGAGATCGAAATCGCATCCACATCGGCGATGCCCGAAGCGGCGGCTGTCACCAGGACGCCGGCATTTCCGAATGACTGTTGAAGCAGATGCGACACCACCATGACCACGGTGATGAGCGTCCCCATTTTCAGGGCAGGCACCAATTCCAGCGGGTTGGTGATCGTAAGGCCCAGCTGCTCAGAAGAGTCGCGACTCTGCATTAGTAGGAGCCCGGCGCCGATGGCGAGCACGCCACCGCCGATGAGCAACGGCCATTTGAGATGCGGAATCAAGCTTGGGTTCAAGGCCGTCGCCACGACTGCAACGCGGATGATCATGGTCAAGCCGGAAAGAAGCACGCCGCAGGAAAGCAGCGTGCTGGACTCCGGGTGCCGGCGGGCAAGCCTTGCCAGGGTCAAGGTCGTCGCTGTCGAAGAGGCGAGGCCGCCCGCAATTGCCGTCATCAGGACGCCAAGGCGGTCCCCAAACACGCGGACGGCGACGTAGCCGGCGAAGGAGACCGCGGCGATCAGGATGGTCAGCAACCAGATCTCATATGGATTGACGGTGCCCCAGGGATCGACCGGCCTGTTCGGCAGGATTGGCAGCATGAGAAAGGTCATGGCCAGAAGCGTCAGGCCCGACCGGATCTCATTCCAGCTCAGCGATGCGACCCAACGATGCAACGGCTCGCGCAGGGCAAGCAGCACAGCCGTGGCAACAGCCCCGGCGATGGCGGCTGCAAGGTCGCCGACGACGGCAAGCGTTCCCAACAGGAACGTGGCTATGCCGGCGATGACGGATGTCGCGCTGTAATTTCGTTCGGCCCGCGCTTCGAGCCAGTGGTAGGAGGCGAATGCCGCGGTGAACCCGAGGAAGACAAGACCGATCACAAGGCCTGAGTCGAATTGCCGGGCCAAAGCGCCGGTAATGCCGCCAGTGAGACCGGTCAGCGCGAACGTTCGTAGACCTGCCGCGCGCTGATGGTCTTCCTCGTTGCGGGTATGCCATCCACGCTCCAGGCCGATCAGCAGACCGATCGAAAGAGATACCGCAAGGCGGCTGAGCAGGGCGTCAGTGTCCATAGTCTCCGGAGTTGCCTTTCAGCATCTGGCATCGAATGTTGATGATGATTTGTCTATGAAGAACCTTGCCTCAAACCCGTCAATTCTGCCGCTCGCGGGAGATTGGAGTTCTATCCGTCCATTTGTTCCGGCAGCGATGGTCCGGGCGATGGCGAGTCCGAGGCCGGCCCCCCGCACCAGGGCCTGACCGCGCTCGAAGGGCTCGCTCAGCCGCGCAAGCACTGCGGGAGGCACGACCGGGCCGGCGTTCGTGACGCGCAGACAGCCGTCTGCCGACAAGGTGACGGCGACTGGCTCGTCCCGCACGCCATATTTGAGGGCGTTTTCGATCAGGTTCCGGGCCAGGATGGCGAAGGCGTCGGCGTCGATGCTTGAGAATACCGGAGCGTCTGGCAGCGTCAGGTCGATGCGCCCTGCCATCTCGACCTGCCCGTCGAATTCGCTCACGACCATCCGCAGGATGGCGCCGATGTCGACAGGCACTTCAGCGAAAAGGCGTCCCCCCTCGGCTCTCGCCAGTTGCATGAGTTTCTCGGTGAGGCGAGAAAGGCGCCGCAGGGCGGTCTGCATATCCTCGGCGCGCTCGCGCGTGGCGGTGTCCGGCGCTTGCGCGATCATGCGTTGCGCCTGTGCCAGTGCTGCCGCCACCGGTGTCCGCAGCTCATGGGCCGATTTGGCCGCCAAGCTGCGCTCGGCCTGCAAGGTGCGCGTTAATCGGTCGAGGAGGTGATTGACTGCTTTGGCGACGGGGCCAATCTCGGAAGGCAGGTCCTCCGCGTCGATGGGTGTCAGATCACCGCCGCCGCGCGCCTCGATCTGCGAGCGGAAGGTTCGAACCGGGGTCATGGACAGCCGGACAATGACCCAGATGCCGATCAAGCCGAGTGGGACAATGACGGCCAGCGGCAGGCTCAGCCCGAGCAACAATCGTCCGGCGGTTATCCGGCGATGCGACAGGGGCTCCGCGATGGTGATGGTCAGGTTCTGCTGGAGGGTCGCGTCGGAGTAGAGGCGGTGCGTCGGCGTCGTGGCAAAGCCCATCCCGGAAAACGGCGGGAATGCAGCGAGGTCGGCGCTGTGCGATCGCAGCAGAACCTTGTCTGACGCATCGCGCACGACATAGGTGAAATACTCATCATGCTGGCGGAGCGTGGCAACGCGCTGTTCGGTGTCATCGGCATCGCGCCCGATGATCTCGATCGCCGCAAGCGGCAGGATGCGTTGCGCCGTCTCTTCAAGGGCGCTGTCGAACACCTCGTCCATTTCATGGCGCAGCATCTGCGCGGTCACGACTGCGGCAAGCGCCCACAACACGGTTAGCCCCAGCCCCAGCCATAGCGAGAGCCGCCATTGCAGGCTCCTGGGCCGCATCATCTTGCTATTCCAAGACGATACCCGATGCCCCGCACTGTATCGATCGCGCCGTGGCCGAGCTTCTTGCGCAGTCTGCTGACGTGAACCTCGATCGTATTGCTCTCGACCTCTGCGCCGAACGCATAGAGCCGGTCTTCGAGCTGCGCCTTGGTCATCGCGATGCCGGGCCGCTGCAGAAATGCTTCGAACAACGCCCATTCGCGCCCGGTAAGCTCGACCGGGCGCGCACCGTGCATCACGGTCCGGGCGGCGAGATCGATGCGCAGGTCGCCGATCTCAATGAGAGGATTCGGGTTGCCGCTATATCGCCGCGCCACGGCATTCAGCCGCGAGGAGAGTTCAGACAGATCGAACGACTTGATCATGTAGTCGTCGGCACCGGCATCGAGGCCCGCGATGCGGTCGGAGATCTGGTCGAGCGCCGTCAGGATGATGACCGGTGTCACACTGCCCTCGGCTCGAAGCTTTTTGAGAAAGGCGATGCCCAGTCCGTCCGGGAGCATAAGGTCGAGCAGGATAAGATCGTATGCCGCGCTTTGGAGATGTTCGCGCGCCGCATCGAGCCGTGTCACCCAGTCCACCGAGTGGAGAGCCGCGACCTGCTCGCGCACGGCCTTTCCGAGGATTGCATCGTCTTCGATCAGTAGAACTCTCATCCCAAGGTCACCCGTCTCGCCATCCTCCTGCCTAGCGTCCGATGCTGTCGGTTTGCTGAAGACCGCCCCATCGCTGCTTCAGGCGTTCGTCAGGAGAGCGTGCCATGGTTCCCCCCGAAAGCGCGTTGATCAGGAACAATGAAACGATGAAACATTTGCTGGCCGCGATCCTCGTTCTGGCGTTTTCCGGTCCCGGTATCGCCAAGGCTGACGACGACGATTGCCATGTCTCGATGGATCGATGGAAGCCGCGGGAAGCGGTCGAAACGATGGCCTCCGGTCAAGGCTGGACCGTTGCCAGGATCAAGATCGACGACGGCTGTTACGAAATCCGGGGAACCGACCGGAACGGCCTCACCTTCAAGGCCAAGGTCGATCCGGAAACCCTCGAAATCGTCAAGTTCCGGCACAGGGATCGCGATGACGACCGTCACGGATCGAGGCGTCAGCGGCTGCCGGCCTCGGAGAACGACGCCGCAGGCGGGACATCCTCCAACACCCTGCTCGGGACGACCGTGCGGCCCAAAACCACCATCAAGTAACAATCCCATCTCGCTGTCGCTCAAGCACTGCGACCGTCGCAAGGAGATTCCGCCATGCCTCATGATCCGGCCCGTTATTCCAGAAGCATGATCGTCATCCACTGGCTGACGGCCCTGCTGATCCTCGGGGCCTGGCTGACCTCGACGGGAGGCCGTCATATGGCCGAAAACCCGCCCTTGCTGCATTTCTCGTTCGGGTTGGCCGTGCTCGTCCTGGTGCTTCCGCGCTTGATCCTGCGCCTTGTGGGCGCAACCCCGGACGCGCCGCAGTCCAATGGCCGTCTCGCCCTTGCCGCCAAAGCCGGACATGCGCTGCTGTATCTGTTCCTCATTGCCCTGCCGTTGAGCGGCTGGTACGCCGCCTCGCGCCTCGGTGTTCCCGTTTCCTTCTTCGGCTTCCAGCTTCCGGCGATCACCGAGCGGGTGCAGGGCGCACCGGGCCTGATTGCGGACATTCATGAGAATGCCGGCACGATCATCCTCTACCTCGCCGGACTGCATGCCGCGATGGCGGTCTGGCACCAGTACGTCCTGCGCGACGGGACGTTGCAGCGGATGTCCCCGCGCTAACGCGGCGGCAGAATCACGCGCCCGAGCGGAGCGTGGCTGGCTGCCGACTTGTTCAGTCCCCGGAGCTTTCGCGGCTGGCCTGCCAACAGGCCGGCCGCTGCTCTATCTGCTGTGGACCTGACCGTGTCCGATGCTTCCTGACGAAGTGCTGACGGAAAATCCCGATGACCGTCAGGCAGCTCTCAGGCGGCGTTGCCAGAGTGACGAGGACGGGTCGGCGCTCTGTGACGACCCGGATATCGTTTCCTCGCAGAAGGCAAGCCGACATGAAATCGCTTCTCGCAGCTCTCGCCATGACAACCGCCCTCACGCTGCCGGGCCTTGCCATGGCCCGGCCGGTGACATTGACCACAACGCTGACCAACTATGGCGGCGACGGCGCCTATCTCGCGCTCTATGTCACCGATCCCCAGGGCAAATATGCTGGCACGCTCTGGGTCGCTGGCGGCAAGTCCAAATATTACGAGCATCTATCGGGCTGGTATCGCGCCACTGGCGGCCGCGCCGGTATCGACGGCATTACCGGCGCCAGCGTCGGTGCGGGGCGCACGCTGGAGATCTCGCTCGACCTTGCCGATGCGCTTTTCGACGCAGGTTACACGCTGCATGTCGACGCAGCCGTGGAGGACATGCGTGACAGCCCCAACGAGGTCGCCGTTCCCCTGACCACTGCGGGCGCAAAGGCGTCTGTTCGCGGTCGACGCTACGTTTCGACCGTTGCCTACTCCTTCTAGGCGGTGGACGACATGATCCGTGCCATCCATCGCTGGCCAGGCCTTCTGGCCGCTCTTTTTCTGCTGGTCTTGAGCCTTAGCGGTGCAGCACTCTCGCTGTTTCCCGCCGCCGAACGGTTGTCCGCCCCGCAGGCCGAGGCAGGGCTTTCCGTCGGGACGCTGGCCGGACGTATCCTCGCCATCCACCCTCAAATAGAACAAATACGTCGCGCGCCCTCCGGCAAGATCACCGCCTACTGGTTCGAGGATGGGGTGCCTCAGGCCGCCATCATCGATCCCGCAACAGGGCTGGGTGTCGCCTCCAGCGATCCGAATACCGTCGAGCAGTGGCTTACCGGTCTGCACCGGTCGCTCTTTCTCGGTGACGGCGGGCGTATCGCGGCGGCAGTGGGCGCTGCCGCCATGCTGGTCCTGGCTGTGTCCGGCACCATGCTCGTCGCCCGCAGGGCCGGCGGCTGGCGGCGATGGTTCGCGCCGATACGCGGGCCGCTCGCCGGAAGATTGCATGTCGAGATCGCGCGCGTCGCCGTCGTGGGCCTCGTCTTGTCCTCGGTCACTGCATTGTGGATGACGGCGTCGACATTCGATCTCCTTCCCGACGCGGCCACGTCTCCCGTTGCCCGGATCGAGGCGAGCGGCCGGGCCGGCATGGCCGCATCGCATATGGACCTGCTGAAACGGACACCGGTCACCGAACTGCGCAGCCTGGCGTTTCCCGATCCGGCCGATGCGACGGATGTCTTCACGCTCAAGACCGATCGCGGCACGGGCTATCTGGATCAGGGCACCGGCGTGCTGCTGGCCTGGAGCGACCTGACCGGATGGCAGCGTCTCTCGGAGACCATCTATATGCTGCATACCGGTCGAGGCGCGGCCGCCTTGGGCCTCGTGCTCGGCATGATGGCGCTCGGCGTGCCGGCGATGGCGGGCACCGGCCTCATCCTGTGGCTGGCGGGTCGGCGCGGGCGGCCACGAATTCACGGCAATGTAACGGCTGGACGTGCGGAAACGATCCTGCTTGTCGGCAGCGAGAGCGGCAGCACATGGAGCTTCGCTGCGACACTGCACGCCGCGCTGACGAAGCTCGGGCAGGCGGTTCACACCGCGCCGATGTCGTCATTCGATCCTGAGCGTTACCGGCATGCCCGGCGCGTTCTCATCCTTGCGGCAACCTATGGCGATGGCGATGCGCCCGCTTCGGCGCGGGAGTTCCTCGATCGCCTGCAAGCCCTGCCGGCCGAACCGGCCATTCCAGTGGCCGTGCTCGGCTTCGGTGACCGCAGCTTCCCGGCCTACTGCGCTTTTGCCCAGGTCGTTGCGAGGGCCGCCGAGGCGCGAGGGTGGAGCACGCTCATCCCATACGAAACCGTCGACCGGCAGTCGCCGCAGGATTTTGCCCGTTGGGGACGATCGCTGGGCGAGGCGATGGGGATCGGGCTGGAGCTTGTCCATCGGCCAGCCTTGCCGGCGGCCTCCCCACTGACCCTCGTTTCGCGACGCGAATACGGCGCGGAGGTGCAAGCACCGACAGTGATCCTGCGGTTCGCGCTGCCCAAAGTCCCCTTCTGGCATCGGTTGGCCGGGCGTGGCTTCGGTCGGTTTTCGGCAGGCGATCTTCTCGGCGTGCTGCCCGAGGGCTCGTCCGTTCCCCGGTTCTACTCGCTGGCTTCGGGACGGCGCGACGGCTTCATCGAGATCGTCGTGAAGAAGCATCCGGCGGGGCTCTGTTCCGGGCAGCTCTTCAATCTGGAGCCAGGATGTGCCGTTCGCGCATTCATCCGAACCAATCCCGGCTTCCATGCCGGCAGGAGCAAGACACCGCTCATCCTGATCGGAGCTGGAACAGGAATAGGGCCGCTGGCGGGCTTCGTGCGCGCCAATGCGCGCCGCCGTCCGATCCACCTGTTCTTCGGAATGCGTCATCCTGCCAGTGATTTCCTCTACAAGGACGAACTGACGCGCTGGCATCGCGAAGGACGTCTTCGCCGGCTCGTCGGGGCCTGCTCGCGTGGGCGGATGCCGCGCTATGTCCAGCACGCCCTTCTTGAGGACGCTGCCCAGATCGCGGCCCTGATCCGCGGCGGCGCGAAGGTCATGGTCTGTGGTGGGCGGGATATGGCCGTCGGCGTTTCGACGGCGCTTGCCGAGATTCTCGCGCCGGCCGGATTGACGCCGGCCCTGCTCAAGGCGGAGGGACGCTATGTCGAAGACGTCTACTGATCCGATGAGGCATGCGCTCAACGGACCCACCATGGGAACGCGCTGGTCCGCGCTGTTCTACACAGAGGCAGGGTTCGATCCGGAGCCGGTTCGGCACGCTCTTCAGGCGGAAATGGACGAGGTGGACGCGCAGATGTCTACCTGGAAGCCCGACAGCGCCCTGATGACGTTGAACGCCGGTCCCGTCGGCGACTGGATCGAGGTGCCGGCGCGTCTGGCAGACGTGCTGCGCTTGGCGCTTGAAATCGGTCGTGCGTCCGGCGGGGCTTTCGATATCGGCGTGGGCGATGCTGTCGGCGCCTGGGGTTTTGGCCCGCAAGCGGCCGACCGGGCCCTAATCCAGAAGGCACTCGCGACATCGCGCCAACCCGCCCATGCGGCGCTCGAGCTCAATCCTGTTCACGCGACGGTGCGAAAGCGCGCGCCGATCGCCATCGACCTCAACGGCATTGCCAAGGGATATGGCGTCGACCGGCTGGCCGCGATCCTCGGGCGCTTCAGCATAACTTCTGGCCTCGCGGGAATTGACGGCGAGATGAGGGCGCTCGGTCTGCGTCCCGGCGGTGAGCCTTGGAATATCGCCATTGAAAGTCCCGACACGGCCCGTCGAGCGCCGCACTCCATCCTCGCTTTGCAGGAGGCTGCGGTCGCTACCTCTGGCGATTACCGGCATTGGACTGTCGTGAACGGTCGCCGTCTCTCGCACACCATGGATCCGCGCCGTGGCGCGCCGCTGCTGTCGTCGCCCGCTTCGGTCACGGTCGTCGCGCGAACCTGCGCTGAAGCCGACGCCTGGGCGACCGCGTTGACGGTTCTCGGCCCGACGTCCGGGACCGAGCTTGCCCAGCACCTTGGCCTAGACGTGCTGTTTCTTCTGCGCGACGCCTCGGACGGAGTCAGACCGATAGCGACAGGGCCTCTTTTCTCGGCAGGCCAGGCGCTCCAAGTGTCGGAGGGTGAGAGGCAGGTCCCGCCGATTATGAAAGCGCCCGCCTGCAGGTTTGCAGGCGGGCGCGATGATCATGGATTCGTCGGCGACGATCATCCAGACATGGCGGGGCCGTATTTCAGGCTGTGAGGCTTCATCGTCCAGCAAAAGGAGCATTTCACCTCGTTGTCGCAAAAGAGGGTTCTAGAGGGATATGGAGTAGATGTAGTTCTCCGCTTCGTCGTTCTTGGCTCTGCACTGCAAGCGTATCGGCGGCCCGTAGTGTTTCTCTGCGCACCTGCCTGCAAGGTTGGGGCGACCTCACCGTTATACAAGGAAATCCAGCTCTCCGCGCGGCTTCCATCCGGCGAGGTAGGCGATCCAGCATGAGGCGGCCGAGCCGAATTTTGAGGGAGATGCCCAGGATTTCCGCGATTCGCTGGAAATCCCCGAGACGGTTTCATACCGGTCGTGGTCGAAACAGCCTTCACGATACGAGGCCCGCGCATTGTCCTTGGCGTCATCGGAAAGCTCGTCGAGCCGATAGAGGGTCGTTTCGATGATCTCAGGAATCGGGGGCGCCTCCATCGAGAACCTGGGCAAGCCAGCCATCGGTGTAGATCCAGGCGATGGTTTCGCCGGTGGCGAGATCGAGGACATGCGCGCCGCCGCCGAAGCCGTCGAGGCGCGGCCGCGAACAGGTGTTGGCATATTGGAAGCCCCAGCGGCCGGAGAGACCGAACGCCGCCGCGCACCGCTGGACGAACTGGATGACACGCGCGGGATCGCCGGTGGCATCGTCGCGCATCCAGAGCTGCGTGCCGCCATGCTCGGACTCGATCGAAAGGAGAAAGCTTTCCGATGGCGGGTCTTCGGCGGCGTTCTCGGCGGCGAGCGTGTTGTAGATTTCGAGCGCGCGAGCGGCATTGTCGGGCGTGCCCACGTCGAGCAGGCAGGAAAAGCGGGTGAAATATTCGGCCATGACTGGCTCCTGAAACGACGAAACCCGGCGCATGGCCGGGTCGAATGGATGAAAGAGCGTGGCGGAAAGTCAGGCGGCGAGCGGCAATCGCAGAAGCGCGGCGACCGTCTCGCGCCACGGCGCATCGACCAGCCGCGCTTCGAGTTGGCTGGCGCGGTAGCGATATTCGCGAGCCGGGCCGTGCTCGCCGCGACCGGCCGCGGCGAAGGCGGCGCCACGCAGTTTGCTGGCCTCGGTCACGATCTGGCTGGCCTCGGCGTCGGATGCGACCGGCTGCTGCCAGAGGATAATCCCGGCTCGGATCGTTCCGGCGAGCACGAGCCCCTGATCGCAATCCTGAATGACCATGATGCGCGGGCGAAAGCGCAGCATGTCGTCGGTTCCGGCGCGGATGTCGCCGCCTGCGAGACGGCGGCCGGCGAGCGACATGGCCTCTTCGGGCGACGGGCATTCGCCGATGACGAGGATATGGTCGAAACCATCGGCTTCATTGCTGCCGTCGTAGCTGGCGGTGCCGATGCAGGAGATGCGCAACGGGAATTTCTGTGCGCGCTGCAGGGTCGGCAGGACGTGGCGGGCGAGAATGGCGCCGATCGAGGCGACGCGGGATTGGCGAGAAAAGATCATGGGATTCACTCCGCGACGGTCGGCGGAAGCCTCTCCTCCACCTCGTAACCCGTCACGGCCAGGCCGTCCGGCCTCTGCCTCTCTCCACTCTGGAAGGTTGGCTGTGGCCAGCATGAAAAATGCGCCCCACCGGATGATGGGGCGCATGTTTCGATCAGTCGGCCGCGACGAGCGCGACGTGCTCGTCTTCAGCCTCAGCGGCTTCATCCTCGTCACCATCGCCTGCCAGGAAGTCCGGCAAGGTCTCGCCGTCACCGGCATCGCCAGCATTCGCGGCGTCACCGTCGACGTCCACCAGGCGCAGCGGCTCGGGCAGCCAGCCGGTTTCGGCCAGCAGGCGCTCGGCTTCCTTCGCCATGTCGCCCTTCTTCAGATGGCTGATGAGCTGGGCGGCGCGCTCGCCCGCACCTTCGCGGACGGCTTCGAGGATGCGCGGCTTGGTCACGCGGCCGAGATAGTTGTCGACCGTGGGCCTCCAGCCGGCGTCGGCCACCATGTCGAAGCCGGTAGCGCGGGCGATGCGATCGGCACCGGAGAGGCGACGATCTAGTCCGAACTGCGAGACGCCGGAACCGCTGTGCGGATTGGGCCGCTCGTAGAGGGCGTTGACGCCATAGCTGACGCAATGAGCCAACAACGCCATCCGGCTGGCGTCGTCGAGCGCGGCGATCCAGTCCCAGAGCGCACCTTCGTCGGAGGGCACATCGGCCTTCCAGGCGTCGAAGCGTTCGTCGATGGCCTTGGCCGAGGGCGTGTCGCTGAGATCACCGCCCTGCACACCGAAATGCTGCTGGCGCACGGAGATCTCCATGCAGCCGGTCGGCGCCGAGTAGTGATAACGCTGCATGACCATGCGGTGCAGGAGCGCCGTCATCGCCACATGCGGGTTGTTGGCGAGCGCGTCGTGGAGCGCGAGCGTGCGATGGGCGGTGAGTTCGATCACCAGCCGTTCGGGAAGCGGCTTGATGCTGTCGTCCTCCTCGTCCTCCGCATCGACCGGCTCGCCGCCGATGGTGATGACGGCGCGCTGCACGCCGACCTGGGCCGCGACCGCGCCGCCTTCGGCATCGGACTCGCCATCGCCGGCATCCTCCTCGCCGTCGACGGTGACGAGCGCCTCGTCCTCGGGACGAACGTAGCCGCGCGCAACGACAAGCTCGCCGGCGCGGTCGATGCTGATGAAGACGCCCGCGCGGGCGATCTCGGCAGCGTCATAGATGGCCGGGCGGTTCTCGAAGGTGCTCAGCGCGGCCTCGATCTCGCCGAGGCGCGTGTCGATGTCATCGGGCAACTCGTCGTAATCGGCGTGTTCCGCCTCGAGCCGCTCATATTCCTCGCGCAGCGCCTCGCGGGTGGCGCGTTCCTCCTCGCTCAGATCGGGGAACGTGCCGGTCAGGACGCGAAGGCCGCGATCATGGCCGTAGGGCAGATCGGTATCGACCTCGATCCACTTCCAGCCTTCGGCCGCGACTTCATCGGCGATGGCTTTGAGCTTGTCGGAGACGAGCCGGTCGAGCAGCGCGGGGTTTTCCAGCCAGCCTTCGTCCTCGTCGGAGAAGAGATCGCGCAGCATCACGCCGCCGGCCTGCTCATAGGCTTCGACTCCGACGAACTGCGCGCGCTTGTCATCGGTCGGCACGGTCGTCTCGGTGAGAAGATCGCGAATATTCCAGGGCTGGCGATTGTGCGAACGCTGGATCGCCTCCCAGACCTGTTCCTGTCGGGCATGATCCGGGTTGACGGTGAACGCCTCCAGCATCGCCAGAGTCATCTCGCTGCGTGCATAGGCGTCCAGCAGGGACTGCGCGACGCGGGCGAGCCGGAGCCGCTGGGCGATATAGCGCGGCGTGGTGCGATAGGCGTCGGCGACTTCCTCCTTGGACATACCGCCATCGACCATGCGCTTGAACGCCTTGAACTGGTCGAGCGGATGCAGCGCCAGCCGGATGACGTTCTCGGCGTAGGAATCGTCGACGGCCGAGGTCTTGGCATTGGCCTTCTTGACCAGGCAGGGCACCAAGCCATCGGCGGGGAAGCGGCCTGCCGCGACCAGGCGGGCGATAGCGCGGTAGCGCCTGCCGCCGGCCGGGGTCTCGAAATCGCCGGTCTCGGCGCCGGCATCGTCGAGGACGGCACGGACATTAAGGCCCATCACGAGGTCTTCGCGGCGGTCGATGTCCTGGGTCAGCTCATCGAGGCCCTGTTCGACGTCGATCTCGCGGACATTGCTGTCCGAAAGCCTGATACGGTTGAACGGAATGTCGCGCGCGCGCGAAAATTCGATCATTGGGGCGACGGCGGGGGTCTGCTTGCGTGCGGCCTTGGCCATGGTCTTCACTCCATGACGGACTCCGTGAGGCTCTCTCTCGGATCTCAATCCGTCACGAAGCGAAGCGCCGCCCTCTCACTCTAGGAGGGCAGCGCCACGCGCCATGCTCGCGGGATTGTCGCAGACGCACGCATCCGGCTTTCCGTATTTCCGGCTTTCAGCCGATCAGATTCCGCACATCCCCTCACATTCGTTCTGCCAGAGATCGAGCTGGCCGTGGCCGGCCGCCGTCGTCAGGTCCGCTTCCTCCAGCGGCACCGCAGAGCGGTGAAGATAGACTTCGCCACGAATGCCGCGAAGGCCAGTGCGGATCATGGCGTCGAGCGACACGGCGTCGTCCCACGCCTCGGGATCATTGTCGCGCAGGCTCCGCCATGCGGCATCCGAATGAAAGGGACAGCCTATGCAGGCGCTCTTGGGTGGCCGGGGATAGTCGTGGCGCTCCAGCCAGCGCAGGCAGTCGTGCCGGGTCATGCCCCGCTCGATCAGTGGCCAGCGGTTGACCTGCCAGTCCTCGAACGACGGCTTCATGCGCAGCGCCTCATCGAGTGAAATGCCGATCCATTGCTCGGAGACCGGCGATCCAGGCGAGCGCCGTCCGGCTATGCCGAGCAGATCGCGCACCTTCCGGCGGATCGGCACGATCTTGTAGGAAGAGGTGCATTGCCGGCGGATCATGCCGACGCCGATGCGCTCGGTTTTCAGAATGCGGGAGCCGACGGGAACGAGGTCGCCGTTATCGTCCTCATCATAGACGGGCAGCTCGGAGCCGGCGGGCGTGACCGTGCGGGTGAAAGCCGGGATCGAAGCCCATCGTTCACCGCGCGAAGCCGCAATGAGGTCTGCACGCAAATTCCCGGCTGACACGATATGGACGGGGAACGGCAGGACGTTGGGCGTTCTGAGCCAGGCGAGATGCTCATAGACCGCCTTGGGCTCCCAGCCGGTGTCGGCGAAAATCGCGCAATCCGGCATGGGGCCGATTTCACCATGAGCGGCCATCAGGGCGAGCGTGGTGGACTGGACGCCCGCACCGAGACTGAGCACGCGCAACTGTATGTCGGCTGCGAGGCAGGGATCGGGCACGAAGCCGGGGAAAGCGAGCGCGTTCATCACGCGGCCCTCCGCATATCGTCGGTGTCGGGAAGATGCTCGGCATCCGGCAGGAAGGACAAGAGCCAGTCCGCCGCCTTGCTCGCCTGCGAAGCGCAGCGGACGATGGCGCGATTGTCCTCGCGCAGAACTTCCAGCCAGGAGCCGATGTAGTCGGCATGGCGCACGGTCGGGACGATGCCGAGCGAAGCGCAGCAGAATGCCGAGGTCAATTCGGCCGTGATTTCCTCGACCGAATAGAGCTTCGAGCCGAAGGAGCCGGAGAGATTCCGGTTCAGCCGGTGCGCTGCGCCGCTGGCATGACCGAGTTCGTGCAGCGCCGTCCGGTGCCAGTTGATCGGGTCGAAATAGGCGGCCGGCGGCGGCACCTGCACATAGTCGAGAGACGGCACGTAGAACGCCCTGTTGCCACCGATGCGGAAGTCGATGCCGGTCGCCTTGATCAGCGCCTCGACCTGGGGCTCGATCATGCCGGGCGGCGGCGGAGGCACGATCGCCTCGATGTCGTCGGGCAGGTCGTCGCATTGCGCCGTATTGAACACCGTGAAGCGCTTGAGGAATGGGATCGCCTGCGCTTTCTCGCCGGCCTCGAAGGCGCGGCGCTTTTCATCCTCCGGCGTGAAGCGATCGGCATAGACGACGGTGGTGCCGCGCTCGCCCTTGCGGACATGGCCGCCGAGTGACAGCGCCTGCCGAAAGGTGAGCCAGCCCTGACCGGGGAAGCCATGTTCGACGACGGCGCCCCAGAGGATCAGGACATTGATGCCGCTGTAGCTGCGCGCGGTCGCGGCGTTCTTCGGCAGGCCGAGCGGGGCTTTGGCAGCCGAGGTTCCCCAAGGCTGCACCCACGGGACGCGGCCGGCTTCCAGCTCGGCGATGATCTTGTCGGTGATTTCGTCATAGAGGTTCGCCCGGTCGACGCCGGTGCAAGGGGTGCGATCATGTCTGGACATCGCGGTTCTCCGCGACGGGCGCCGGAAGACTCTCTCCCGGTCCTCAACCCGTCACGGAAAACCCGTCCGCACTCTCACTCTACAGGGGGCGTTGCGGGGTCTCCCCGCAGAAGGGGGTGTGCCGGCGACCTCGGCGCCGGCCAGGGGGAAGGCTTTCCCCCTTCACCTCAACTGCTCACCTTGTTCCGGCCTGCTTTCGACGGCGGGCCACAGTGCGAACGCCAGCGCTTTCGCCCATGGTCATGTCACCCAGGCTATGGAGATGAAACGCCGGATGCGATGGCAGCTTCACCGTGAGTTCGAGCTTGCCGCCGATGGCTTCGACATAGCTGCGTAGCGTCGAGAGATACATATCCGCCTGCTTCTCGATCTTGGACACCGACGGCTGCTTGATGTTGAGGGCCGAGGCGATGTCTTCCTGCGCCTTGCCGGCGATCTGGCGAAGCTCGCGCAGACTCTCTACCTCCTGCCGCAATTCCTGATAGCGCGCCTCGATAGCTGCCTGTTCGTCAGCAGGAAGCCCGGCGATGATTTCATTCAGGCTCCGTGCCATCTCAACGTCCCTTCTTTGCGGATTTCAGGCTTTCCACATGCTCGGAAAACCGGAGATCCGCTTTTGCGATGAGCTGCCGGTAGAACCGAGCGCAGATCGACCTCATCTGATGATATCAGTTCGTAACAGTAGACGCGCTCTCTATAGACAGGGTCACCTCCATCCACAGGCAAATGAAAATAGATAACATCAATAACTGCCGTGGCTTCCCGAGTGACGCGGTCTAGTTCTTCCATTTTTCTCTCGACGATGTGATCGATATTCGCCATTCCTTAAGAAGCGAGCAACTCCAAAGCCGCTAATGGCAAGACATATAGCAGCGCCCCCGTTGATCGGCCTTTGGCGCCAGCCTACATGTTATTGGTAGGCGGTAATTGCCGTGGGGGCACTATCCATTCTGCTTCGTTTGTCGCGACGCACCCGGTCCGGCTTTAGGCATAGCCGATCCGAGTTGTCGAACGACATGCGCCATCTGGCGCGGGCACCGGTGGTCGTGCTCATCACTGGGTCTGCAGGATGAGGACACGATGGTTACGATTACTAAGGAAGCCGAGGGCTACCTCGAGGCGCTGGCAGACGAGCTCACGATCTCACCCGCCAGATACGAGCAGGCGGTCGCTCGGTACGAGTCTTTAGGCAAGTGGCTGCATCGTGACGCTTCGAAGGTGAAACAGTACGACCCGCAGGTCTACTCGCAGGGTTCGTTCCGGCTGGGCACAGTCATCAAGCCCGAGGACGAAAACGGCCAGTATGACATCGACTCGGTTTGCGAGTTGACCGCCCTGAAGAAGGAACAGTTGACCCAGTATGCGCTTAAGGAACTGCTTCGGGTCGAGATCGAGGCGTATCGCACGGCACAGGCGATGGTGAAGCCGCTCGGCGAAGGCCGTCGTTGCTGGACGCTCGAATATGCCGACGGTGCCCAATTCCACATGGATATCGTGCCGGCGCTGCCAAATGGCGCGTCCACAAGGTTGTTGCTGGAGTCTCGCGGCCTAGACGCGCAGTGGGCCGGCACGGCGATCGCCATCACGGACAACAAGCACCCACTGTTTTATCAGCCTACCACCGAATGGCCCCGCTCCAACCCGAAGGGCTATGCCAACTGGTTCCGTTCGCGGATGGCTGTGGCTTTCGCGCGCAAGCGCCGCAAGCTTGCCGAAGCGGCCCAAGCCAGCGTTGAGAGCATTCCCGAATACCGGGTAGTCACCCCGTTGCAACAGGCGATCATGATCCTGAAACGGCATCGCGATCAGATGTTCGCGGAACGCAAGGATGTCAAACCGATCTCTGTCATCCTCACGACCCTGTCCGCCCACGCATACGAAGGCGAGGAAACAATCGGCCAAGCCCTCGTTTCGATCCTGGCCAACATGCACCGCTTCATCGACTTCGATGGCGTCCGGTCCTACATACCTAACCCGTCTGATCCACTCGAGAACTTCGCCGACAAATGGGCCGATCATCCGGAACGCCGGGCGGCGTTCTTCGAATGGCTGGAAGCAGCCCGGCGAGACTTCTTCTATGCAGCGCAGGTGACCAGTCGTCAGATGATCACCGACTCCGTTGCTCCCCGCATCGGCCGTGGCCTTGCCGAGAGGGCCAGGGATCGTGCGGCACCAAAGCCGGCTTCATCGCTCCTGCGTCCCGCTACGGCAGCATCCGCCGCCGCGGCTGCACCAACCTTCCCTGCGGCGGCGCGCGTTCCGGGCAAACCGGCAGGGTTCGGCGGCAGATGATCTGGTGGGTTTCGGATCCGGACCGGGGCCTGTCGGAGCGGCTTGCGATCGCTCGGCTCGAGCAGTCTGCCGACTGGCTTCAGAACGCACGGTGGCGCCTCGACGGCCTGAAGTTGCTCCTGGATTTTGAGATTGTCGAAGCCGAATCCAGGTGGCGTCTCGTGATGCACTACCCAGACTTCTTCCCTTCTATCCCGCCGTTGGTATTCAACGCGGACGGCGAGCGCCTATCCGGGCATCAATATGGTCTGTCAGGCGAACTTTGCCTGGAGTATCGACCCGACAACTGGGAGCTTAGTTGGACTGGCGCGATGATGATCGAAAGCGCCCATCGACTACTCGTTGGGGAGAGCGCGGAGCTGGCGGGTCACGGGGTTCCGTCAGCTCATGCCGTATCCGAAGGCCAGCGTCTTCGCGGGAGCTATCTCAGGCTGGTCATACCCGATGAACCATTGCGACTAATCCAGGCGATGGCTGATGGCCACACGGAGCCGATCGAGGTCGAAGAACACTATTATGGCGAAGCCGCGGTTGCCCATCTGACCGCCCTGGGTGGAGACGGTGATCGGATATGGCATCGGAGCAAGCCGGTCTCGACTGCATCCAACTACAAAGGCACCGCAGTTCGTATTCCACGGGGTCTAAAATTTCCGGGACCGGCCACCGAAAAGACCCTGGAGGTTGCCCTCAAGTCTGCGGGCATCACCACTGAATATCCGGCGTGGCCGCCTGGAACCTACCTGCTGGTAGATGACACAACCGCGTGGTTGGCGATGGTCTACCGCAAGGCCGATGGTGTCGTTCAGGATTACGGCTACGCCACGTTTGTTATCGATGCCGACCAACAGCGACTGCCCACCATGAACGCGGCGCTGGCCGACAAACGGATCGCGCTGATCGGATGCGGGTCACTCGGATCGAGAACAGCAGCAATGCTTGTGCGATCGGGTGCCCGGAAGCTCGAACTGTTCGACGACGACATTCTCTCTCCCGGCAACCTGGTGAGGAACGAGTTGGATTGGCGTGGTGTCGGGGCGCACAAGGCCAAGGCACTGCGGGCACGGCTGCTCGAGATTGCCCCCGAGGCGAAGATCACGGTGCAGATAGTGAACCTTGGTGGCCAGGAGAGTTCCGAGTGGACCGCCACCGCGCTGGAGACGCTTTCCAACTGTGACCTGATCATCGACGCTACGGCGGACGCGACTGTTTTCGGCCTCGCTGCTGCTGCCGCGAGATTCAAGGGCCGTCCAATGGTATGGGGCGAGGTGTTCGGGGGAGGGATCGGCGGAATCGTTGCGCGGTCCCGACCCGGTCACGATCCGGCTCCCGACGTGGCGCGCCGCCAAATCTTGACGTGGTGTGACGGCAAGGGCGTCGAGTGGGAGATGCCCTCTCGACAGATGGAGTACGGCATCCTGCGGGCAGATCAGGCCCCGTTGATCGCAGACGATGCCGACGTTTCCGTAATTGCCAGTCACTTAGCGCGGCTCGCGATCGACACGCTTCGCGGCGGGGGGAGCCAGTTCCCCGCACCGGCGTATGCAGTCGGCCTCGGGGAAGGTTGGATATTCACTGCCCCATTCGATACGCACCCCATCACCTATACCGGCACGGAAGGCTGGGACGCGGGATCGTCGCCCGACGAAGTGAAACTGAAAGAGCTCGTGACCCTCCTCTTCCCCGAACAGGCCCAAGATGCAGATCGCCCTGCCTAGCTCTGTTCGCAAGAAGATTTGCAAGGAACTGTCCTTATCAGGGCGCCGGGAAACCGGGGGGTTGCTGCTTGCCGAGCAACTCGACGACGAAGGGCGATTTCGGGTCGTGGACGTCACTGTGGACCCGAGGGGCGGCGAGAGCGCGTACTTCGAGCGTCGTCCGGAACTGCACGCACAGGCACTGGAAGCCTTCTTCGAGAAGAATGGCAACGACTTCAGTCGTTTCAACTACTTGGGGGAATGGCATTCCCATCCACGCTTTCCGGTGAGCCCCAGCACGACCGACATCAGGACCATGCAAGCGATGGTCGAGGACGCCGGAAACATCGACTTCTCGGTCTTGATGATCGTTCGGCTGCGGATGTTCGTGATGCTGCAGGTGGGAACGTACCTGTTCATGCGCGGCCAAAGTCCGCAACGCGTCGAGATGATCGACGACCCGGTGTCACGACCGAAAAGAAGATTCATCTGAAGGCGTCGGCAATTGGAGGGGCGACATGTCTAAGACTGCTATTCCACCAAAAGTTGCAAATGCGCTTTGGGCAAAGGCTGGGGGGCGGTGTCAGTTTCGTGGATGCAACAAGCTCCTGATCGGTGACTTGATCGCCGGCAAGCGTACGGGCAAGTTCGGTTATATCGCCCACATCGTCGCCGACGAGGCTGGAGGTCCCAGGGGTGATCCCGTGAGATCGCCACTGCTTGCGCAAGACATCGACAACCTGATGCTGATGTGTCCCGTCCACCATAAGGCGATCGATGTGGACTATCTGGCCGACTACCCCGAGGATGTCCTCCTGGCCATGAAAGCGGAGCATGAGGACCGCATCGAGATCGTTACCGACATGGATGTCGACCGTGTCTCCCATGTCGTCAGGTTCGCGGCGACTATTGGCCAGCGTGACTCCTTGGTAACAACCCGTTCGATCTTCAGCGCCATGCCTCCGGATCACCATCCCGCCGAAGGCCGGACAATCGACATCGAGTTGATCGGGTCGGAGCGCAAGGATCACGAAGAAGTCTACTGGACCGAGCAGAACGAGAACCTCGAGCGCCTTTTCGCCCGCAAAATCAAGGAACGCATCGAGCAGCGGGAAATTCGCCAACTCAGCGTCTTCGCGTTGGCGCCGCAGCCGTTGCTCATCCGTCTCGGGACGCTTCTTGGCGACATAGTACCGGTCTCGGTGCATCAAAAGCACCGCGAACCGGACACCTGGAAATGGCTGCCCGACCAGCCGCGCATTGCCTACAAAGTCAACGAGTATGGCGGCAGGAAGGACGTGCCGGTCGCGTTGAAGTTGGCCCTGAGCGCCACGGTGAATGACGACCGCATTACCTCGGTATTGGGCGAAAATACTGCCATCTGGTCAATTACCTGCGACCAGCCCGGCAATGACATCATGCGACGGAAAGACGACCTCGCCGCCTACAAGCATTTGCTGCGCGACCTATTCAACCGGATTAAGGCTTATCACGGGGAAGGCGTGTTGTTGCATGTCTTCCCGGTAGTGCCGGCGTCCGTAGCGGTTGAGACGGGGCGAGTATGGATGCCGAAAGCGGATCTCGCGATGAAACTCTACGACCAGAACCGAACTGCGCAGGCTTTTGTCCCGACGATCACGGTCGGCTAGTAACCAGCGGCAGGGGGCCGGCGCCTCCCTGCTAATATGCGCCCCGAAGAGGGCTGGAATTAGTTATTTGCCACCTGATCTCACGGGGAACCGCCAGCGACGAGCCCCCTCAGTGTACAGATTGTCCCCCATTCACGCCAAGCGCAAGGTCTTATGACTTCGTAGTGCCGCGCCTGGCCGATTTTGGACCTTCCGAGAGAGCAAGGTCACCAAGGTGCTGTATTGTGACCGGCGGTCGAGACGGCAACTTGACGATAAGCTCCAACTTCCCGCCGATTGCCTCCACATAGCCGCGCAGGGTCGACAGGTACATGTCGGCTTGCTTCTCGATTTTCGAGACTGAGGGTTGCTTGATCTTGAGGGCAGTCGCGACGTCTTCCTGCGCCCTTCCTGCGATCCGCCGCAGCTCTCGAAGACCCTCTACTTCCTGCTTGAGGTCCTGATAGCGCGCTTCGATCTCCTCCTGCTCGCCCGGAGGCAGACTGGCGATTATATCGTTCAGGCTCCGCGCCATTTTACTTTCCCTTCTTTCCGGGTTTCAGTTTTTCCAGATGTTCGGAAAACCTGAAATCCGCTTTGGCGACCATACGACGATAGAAGAATTTCTGACTTCCGCCGGATTTGTCGCCGGCGACGAGCAGGATTGCCCGTCGCTGCGGGTCGAAGGCGAAGGCTGCGCGCCATTCGCCGTCGGCTGCTTCAAAGCGCAGTTCCTTCATATTTGAGTGCTTCGAACCTTTGAGCGTGTCCGCATAGGGCCGGCCAAGCTGAGGGCCGTAATCGGCCAACAGCTTGGTGACGGCGATCAAGGCGATGCGAACGTCGCGCTCGTAGGCCAAAACCTCAGCTTCGAAGGCTGCATGGAATTGGACTTCCCACATGATATAGCTTTCAGGCTATGTTGCGTCAACGGGAAGGACCCGCGGCGCATGCGGCGAGGCCGATGTCGAACGTCGGCAGCTTTCCGCCCAGGCGTCGAGGTCGGTGACTGCATAGCGGACATAACGGCCGAACTTGTAGAACGCCGGTCCGCTGTCGAGGGAGCGGTAGCACTCGAGCGTATGGGCATCGAGGGCGAGATAGCGCGCCGCAGCCTCGGTATCGACGAAGCGAACCGGACCGGCGTCGTCCACGAATGTCGCTCGCTGCAACAGCTCGGTCGAAGGCCAGCTAGATCCACGGCGCGCCTGTTTAGACATGTTTCACCTCCTTGGTGGGCACGGGTTTGGTGCCCGGAGGCGTGGCGCGATTTTCGCCGGAACGATGACGATAGGGGCGATAGTTCCCCAGGCGCGTCCTAGACGTGTAGCTACCGTCTTCGAAGCCAAGCGGTTTCCCATCCGGCGCCAGTCGGGCCGGGGGCGCTGCTTCGGCCGGAGCTGCCGCAACGACTTCCACCGGCTGCTGGATCACGAGGGCGGGTGGAGTGGTGGGTACAGGGGCGCTGGCCACCACGGATTGCCGCCGCTGAGCCACCGCCTCGGCCGCCGCCCTTACCGGATCGTCTTCCGTGTGGACGTAGCGCATGAACATCGTGACCGTCTTGTGCGCCGTGAGGGCCATGCCGACCTTCACCGGGATTCCGGAATTTGCGATGTCGGTCGCCGCGCGGTGGCGAATGCCATGCGTTCCGATGTGCTGCACTCCTGCACGCGAGAGGATGCGCCGCCAGCCATGATAGTAGGTGTGTTTTGACATTGCCGCTTCGGGGTCGAAAATCGAAGGGCAAACGAACGGCGAACTTTCTAGTCGAGGCGCGGTCTCGAAAAGGCGCAGAGCCTCGGCGCTCATGGGCTTGGACATTCCGCCGGTCTTGCTGTCTGGCCAAACAACACGGCGATTATCGAAATCAACCCACTCCCAACGCATCTCGAGGATTTCGGACATGCGAGCCGCAAACTCGAACTGAAGCCGAACGGCGAGCAAAATGAACGGGTGTTCCAAGCCCTCGGCCTCTGCACGGTCGAGGTACTCATAGAGTTTCCGCAATTCCGCGTCGGGGATAAGCCGTGTCTTTCCGCGCTCGGGGAATTTGGGAATGTGACGGCACGGATTGGACCCATCCGGTCGAAGGCCCCACACCTCGGCCATGTTGAACATCTTCCGCACGGCGGCGAGCACCCGGTTGGCGTTCGTCGGGCTTTTCGACATCTTCTTCATCAGATGCGCGATGTCCGCGCGCGTCACGTCGGGCACCTTGAGCTGCCCCAGGATCGGAAGAATGTAGCGCTTCCCGTATCCACGGTTCGACTTCACCGTCGAAGGTTTATTCCGGCCCTCCGAATACTCCGTGATGAAGCGATCAAACAGCTCCTTCACCGTAAGCGCTTTGCGCGCAGCCTCGCGCTCCGCGCTCGGATCGACACCGCGTCGGACCTCGGCCAACCAATCCTGAGCGATATTTCGAGCCTGCTCGACGGTCACTTCGCCGTAGCGTCCGATGGCGGGCTTTCGGCGTTGACCGTTGTTCGCAACGTAGGCCAGCATGAAGGTCTTGCGACCTGTCGGCGTAACCTTTACCAGAAACCCAGGGACTATCGTGTCCCTGAGTTCGTAATCGCGCCCCTGCGCACTCGCGGCGTCGACAGCGGTCTTTGTGAGCTTGATTTTGGGCATTCCCTAACCTCCGTTGAGGCTGGAAATCAGGTGCAAAATAGGAGCACCTAGAAATCCAACCGTGGCGTAAATCCGGTTAGGTATGGATGATGCGATATCCGAGAAAAGCTAGTGCTTGCAATCGGTTATCGGGAAATCGGATACCCCCGGATAGATAAAGGATAGGGGATATTCGGTCTCTCAAAATCCGGTTCCGAAAGGAGTGTCGGTTCGATTCCGACCGCCCGCACCATCTTCAAATCTTCTGGCTGCGTCCATTCCGATCCGGCTTCATGTCGCGCATCGTCCCAGCCCCGGGGCGGCGATCGACGGTCGTGAGCCCCGCCGGCCCGCTGCGGTGGGAAAGAGGCGATGGGCTGTGACGGTGGACACTGGACCGGCTCGGTCGCCGGGTCGATAAACTGCTCTCCATGGAAAACGCAGGCACTCCCATACCCGTCTCGGCTGACGGCCCTGGCGACGCGACGGAGGCGAGGCTCGCGGAGGTCGCGGTCGCGCTGCGGCGTTCCCAAGCCGTATTGCGGCAGATGAACCGGCTGCTGGAGCAGGCGAGCGCCAATGTCTTTCACGAGGCGATCCGGCTACCCGGACCCTGATCGCGCAGGTATCGGCTCAACCGACGGCACAGACATCCGAACGGACGAGGAAGCGGCGCTCGCGGCCATTGTCGAGCGAAAACATGCCGCCCCGGCCGTTGATCGCGTCGATCGTCAGTTGCGTGTGTTTCCAGACCTCATATTGCGCGGCGCCGATATAGAAAGGCGTGTCGCCGATCGTGCCGAGCAGCACGTCGCGGTCACCGAGGATGAAATCACCGCGCGGATAACACATGGGCGACGAGCCGTCGCAGCAGCCGCCGGATTGATGGAACAGGACCGGACCGTGATCGGCGATGATCTCGTCGAGCAGTTCTCGTGCCGCCGGGGTCGCGGTGACACGGTCTTCGGAATGCTGTTCCATGACGGCCTCCATTTGCGCTTCCTGGCGATCCCGCTGGAAAAGGCACCGCGCGGAGCGCCCGCGCGGTGCTAGTCTGGGGAGGAGCCCTGTCAGAAGAAGCCCAGCTTTTTCGGCGAGTAGCTGACCAGCATGTTCTTGGTCTGCTGGTAGTGATCGAGCATCATCTTGTGGTTCTCGCGCCCGATGCCGGACTGCTTGTAGCCGCCGAAGGCCGCATGCGCCGGATAGGCGTGGTAGCAATTGGTCCACACGCGGCCGGCCTGGATCGCCCGGCCGAAGCGGTAGGCGCGGTTGCCGTCGCGCGTCCAGATGCCGGCGCCGAGGCCGTAGAGCGTGTCGTTGGCGATCGAGAGCGCTTCCGCATCATCCTTGAAGGTGGTGACGGAGACAACCGGTCCAAAGATCTCCTCCTGGAAGATGCGCATCTTGTTGTGGCCGCGGAAGACGGTCGGCTTGACGTAGTAGCCGCCGGCGAGGTCGCCCGGCAGTTCGTTGCGCTCGCCGCCGATCAGCAGCTCGGCGCCTTCCTTCTTGCCGATGTCGAGATAGGAGAGGATCTTTTCCAGCTGCTCGCTGGAGGCCTGGGCGCCGATCATCGTGGCGGGATCGAGCGGGTCGCCCTGCTGGATCGCCGCGACGCGCTTCAGCGCCTTCTCCATGAAGCGGTCATAGATCTTCTCGTGGATCAGCGCGCGGCTCGGGCAGGTGCATACCTCGCCTTGGTTGAGCGCGAACATCACGAAGCCCTCGATCGCCTTGTCGAGGAAATCGTCGTCCTCGGCCGCGACGTCGGCGAAGAAGATGTTCGGCGACTTGCCGCCGAGTTCGAGCGTCACCGGGATCAGGTTCTGCGAGGCATATTGCATGATCAGCCGGCCGGTCGTCGTCTCGCCGGTGAAGGCGATCTTGGCGATGCGCGGGCTGGAGGCGAGCGGCTTGCCGGCCTCGAGGCCGAAGCCGCTGACGACGTTGAGGACGCCCGGCGGCAGAATGCCGTCGATCAGGTCGAGCAGGACCTGGATCGAGGCGGGCGTCTGTTCCGCCGGCTTCAGTACGACGCAATTGCCGGCGGCGAGTGCGGGCGCCAGCTTCCACACGGCCATCAGGATCGGGAAGTTCCACGGAATGATCTGGCCGACGACGCCGAGCGGCTCGTGGAAATGATAGGCGACCGTGTCATGGTCGATCTCGGAAATGCCGCCTTCCTGGGCGCGGACGGCGCCGGCGAAGTAGCGGAAATGGTCGATCGCGAGCGGCATGTCGGCGGCGGTCGTCTCGCGGATCGGCTTGCCGTTGTCCCAGGTCTCCGCCAGCGCCAGCGTCGCGAGGTTTTCTTCCATGACGTCGGCGATGCGGTTCAGCATCAGCGCGCGCTCAGCGGCGCTGGTGCGGCCCCAGGCGTCCTTGGCGGCATGGGCGGCGTCCAGCGCCAGCTCGATGTCGGCGGCCTCGGAGCGCGCGATCTCGCACAGCACACGGCCGTTGACCGGGGACGTGTTGTCGAAATAGCGGCCCGATACGGGCGGGACGCGCTTGCCGCCAATATAGTTGTCGTAGCGGGGTGCGAATGGCGCCTTGGTGGCGCGGGTGAATTCCGGCTTGTTCATGAAGACCTCCCTTGGTCGACGCTTGAACGGCGTCATGAGAGAAAGGTCGGCCCTCCGGCGGCTTCTGTCAGCCCGGCTGCAAAGGGTTGGGACGTGCAACTGTCTCAGCTTTGCGACACTGTGCAGTGCAATACTCAGTGGGGACGTTCGAGGCCGAGTTTGCCCAGCTTGCGGTGCAGGGTGGCGCGCGAGACGCCGAGGTTGCGGGCCGCCGCCGTCACATTGCCGCCGGAGCGCAGCAGGGCCCTTTCCAGGATGATCCGCTCGGCATGCCGCAATCCGTCGTCGAATCGGGTTTCGTTGGCGGGGTCGCCGAGGGGTAGGGGCTGGCCGATCAGGGCTTCGCGATGGCGGTAGGCATGGCGCGCGGCGCGGGTGGCGCCGATGACGATGTCATCCCTGTCGATCGCGAGCAGCGCGCTCGGCGACCACTCCGCGGTCGGCGCGACCAGGATGCGGGCATCGGGGAAGGCCAGGCGGAAATTCTCGGCCTCGATCCGCCGCGTCGCCTCGCCGACGGCGATGGCGACGAGATTGACGAGTTCCTCGGTCAGGTCGGTGCGGCAGGAGGAAACGTCCAGCGCGGCGGCCAGGCGGCCTTCATGGTCGAAGATCGGCGCCGTGGTGCAGGAGAGTGCGGTATTGCGCGAGTAGAAATGCTGGTTGCGGTGGATGGTCAGGGCGCGCTGCTCGACGAGGCAGGTGCCGATGCCATTGGTGCCTTCGCTCTCCTCGCTCCAGATGCATCCCGTCCAGAGGCCCCAGTCTTCGAAGGTGTCGGCGTCGGCGTCGCCGCAGCGGCGCTCCACCGGCATCCCGTCGGCATCCGCGAGCAGGACGCAGCAGCCCATGCCGCCCACGGCGAGATAGAGCCTGTCCAGGCTCGACTGAGCCGCGCGCAGCAGCGGCTCCATGCGCTGCCGCGCGACCGCCAACTCCTGCTCGCCGAGACGGGTCGGTTGCCGGCGTTCAGCCGGGTCGAGCTGATGCAGCCGGACGGAGCGCTGCCAGGATGCGACCAGCGCCGACGTCGCTGCCTCGCCCGATCGGATGGCGAGCTGAATCCTGTCGGCATGCTGTACGATTTCCGGCTTCGACATGGCCTCCTCCCAGATGGCTTCTGCTTCAGCGTCGCTTCCCATATCGGCGTATTTGGGGCGGCCCGTCCGCCTCGATCGGGGTCTTACCGGACCGTCCGCGGGAATATCGGCAAGATTGCCATCTTGCGGATCGTCGAACAACCTGCGGCTGAAAATACGGACAGGAGGCGCGCGGCCGGCGGCGGAATATTGGCGCGAAAGCGGGTGGATGGACCATCGACAAGGATCGCACCGGAAATTATCTATAAAACATGAGCAAGCCGAAAGAAGAGACCTTGGCGGTCCGGATCAGTCGCGCACTGGCCGATCGCATCATAGCGGGCCAGATCGAGCCGGGATCGCGGCTGCGGCAGGACCATGTCGCAGAGGAATTCGGCGCCAGCCATGTGCCGGTCCGCGAGGCGTTTCGCCGGCTGGAGGCGCAGGGCCTTGCTGTCAGCGAGCCGCGCCGGGGGGTGCGGGTTGCCTCGTTCAACCTGGCCGAAGTCAAGGAAGTGGCGGAAATGCGCGCCGCGCTGGAGGTCCTGGCGTTGCGCCACGCCGCCCCCAATCTGACGGCCGCCATTCTCGACGAAGCCGAGGCGGCGACGAAGGCGGGAGACGAATCGCGCGACGTCCGCTCCTGGGAAGAGGCGAACCGAAGCTTTCATCGCCTGATTCTGACCCCCTGCGCCATGCCGCGCCTGCTGGCCTCGATCGACGACCTGCATGCGGCAAGCGCGCGCTTCCTGTTCGCCGCGTGGCGCGCCGATTGGGAGGCGCGGACAGATCACGATCATCGCGCGATCCTCGCAGCCTTGCGCAGCCGGCAGGTCGATGCCGCCTGCTCGACGCTGGCGGGCCATGTGCAGTGGATTGGCCGGCGCCCGGTCCCGGCCTCCGGTGGCAAGGTTCGCGAGGCCTTCGCTATCGTTGGCTAAGAATTATAGATAGTGAGTTGCGAATCGTCACCCGTTATGGATTCTATTATAGATAGACTTGATTATTATCTATAATTTTCCCGGAGACGGCATGAACTCGGTTCTCAACCCGACATCCCGCAACGTGCGGACGCTGGTCCGCCCTGCCGCGGTCGTGGCGATCGGCATTGCGCTGATCACCCTCTGCGCTAAGATCCATATCCCGTCCTGGCCGGTGCCCATGACGCTGCACACGCTCGCCGTCATGGCGATCGCGATCGCCGCCGGTCCGCGTCTCGCGACGGCGACCTTCTTCGGCTATCTCGCTGTCGGCGCCGCCGGCATGCCCGTCTTCTCGGATTCGCCGGAGCGCGGCATCGGCCTTGCCTACATGGTGGGGCCGACCGGCGGATATCTGCTCGGCTATCTGACGGCGAGCTGGGTCACCGGCGCGCTGGCCGAGGGGCGCAAGACGCTGGGCCGCACGCTCGCCATGCTCTCCGGCCTTGCCGTCACCTATGCCATCGGTCTGCCCTGGCTCGGCATGTTCGTGCCGGCCCGGGACATTCTGACGCTCGGCTTCACGCCGTTCATTCTCGGCGATCTGATCAATATCGCCATGGTCGCGCTCGGCGCTGCCATCGTGCCTGCCCGCTTTGTCGGGACGATCGGCCGATGATCGGGAGTGGCGGCACCGTGACGGTTTCCCCGCCTGCGACGCTGGCGGAGAAGCCCTGTCTGGCATGGACGGCGGAGGCGGCGGCGGAGCTCTTCGCCTTGCCGTTCCCGGAGCTGATGTTTCGGGCCCAGAGCCTGCATCGCCAGCATTTCGATCCGGCCGAGATCGAGCAGGCAAGCCTGCTCAGCATCAAGACCGGAGGATGTCCGGAGGATTGCGGCTATTGCTCGCAAAGTGCTCGCTACGACACCGGCGTCGCGGCGACGAAGCTGATGGAAGTCGAGCGCGTCGTCGCCGCGGCGCGGCGGGCAAAGGAGGGCGGCGCGACCCGGTTCTGCATGGGCGCGGCATGGCGGAGCCCCAAGGATCGCGACATGGACAAGGTATGCGCGATGATCGGCGGCGTCCGCGCCCTCGGGCTGGAGACCTGCGTGACGCTCGGCATGCTGACGCCGCACCAGGTCGGACGGCTGCGCGAAGCCGGGCTCGATTTCTACAACCACAACATCGATACCTCGCGCGAATTCTATCCCGAGATCATCACCACACGGACCATGGAAGACCGTCTCGAGACGCTGTCCCTGGTCCGTCAGGGCGGCATCCGGGTCTGCTCGGGTGGCATCGTCGGCATGGGCGAGACGATTGCCGACCGGATCGGCATGCTCGTCCTTCTTGCCAATCTGGATCCGCCGCCAGAAAGCGTTCCCATCAATATGTGGAGCGAGATCCGGGGAACGCCGGTGATGGACACGGGCGAGCGGGTCGACCCGATCGACTTCGTCCGGCTGGTGGCGCTGGCGCGCATCCTGATGCCGGAAAGCGTCGTGCGCCTGTCGGCGGGACGTCATGTCATGAGCGCTGAGACCCAGGCGCTCTGTTTCCTTGCCGGGGCCAATTCGATCTTCACCGGTGACATGCTGCTCACCACTGGCAACCCGCAACGCCAGCAGGATGCCGAGCTTCTGGCGAAGCTTGGCATGCGTGCTGCCGTTGTCCCGGCTCGCCCGGGTTGACTCCGCCTCGCATCGTCGTCACCGGCACCGATACCGGCGTGGGCAAGACGGTCTTCTCGGCCGGTCTCGTCGGGCTGCTGGCGGCGGATTACTGGAAGCCGGTGCAGGCGGGGCTCGACGGCGAGACGGATGGCGACGTGGTCGCCCGTCTCGCCGAGGCGGGCGCCGATCGCATCCATGCC
Source organism: Kaistia defluvii (assembly GCF_026343955.1). Lineage (GTDB taxonomy): Bacteria > Pseudomonadota > Alphaproteobacteria > Rhizobiales > Kaistiaceae > Kaistia > Kaistia defluvii. The sequence goes on along the minus strand of NZ_JAPKNI010000003.1, from coordinate 141,282 downwards.
GAGGCGTTCCGGCTGCAACTGCCAGCTTCGCCGCACCATGCCGCGGCGAGCGAAGGCATCTCGATCGTGCCTGCTGCCTTAAGGCCGCCGGCGACGCCCCGGCCGCTCGTCATCGAAGGCGCGGGCGGCGTCCTGGTGCCCCTGACCCCGACGGAGACCTTCGCCGACGTCTTTGCGCGCTGGCGCTTGCCGGTCGTGCTGTGCGCCCGAACGTCGCTTGGCACGATCAATCACACGCTGCTGTCGCTGGAGGCGCTTCGCCATCGCGCCGTTCCGCTTCTCGGCGTCGCGTTCGTTGGCGAGGCCGAGCCCGAGACGGAGCAGGCGATCGCCGGGATCGGTTGCGTCCGTATCCTCGGCCGGCTGCCCCGGCTTCCGCAGCTGTCGGCCGAGTCGCTGCGCCGATCGTTCCGCCAGGGCTTTGGCGCGAGCTTCGACGTGGCACCGGGCGGGGACGGAAGTGTGATGTTTCCGCAACTGTAGCTGCCGATGCGCCCCTGCATGGCTGCGTTGCGGGCCGCCATCACATACGCGCCGCATTCCCTCTGGTAGGAGGCGGGCCAAGGTCCGTGCGCTGCGCCTGACCGCTCCCGTCCATTTCCAAGGTTTCCGTTCCCGTGTCTTCCGTTCTATCGCGCCGGTCGTTCCTGACCGGCATGTCCCTTGTCGGCATTTCGGCGCTTGCCGCCTGCGCGCAAGTGCCGAAGCAGGCCGGCGTGGAGACGAGCCTCGCGCCGTTGGCGCCGGGGCTGTCTTCCGCCCCGGCGGCGGCCGAGCCGGTCGCTGCCGCCGCCGAGCCGGTTTCCGGTGGCAGCGACTATGCGCGGATGTATGCGGCCGTCACCGATGGCGACTTCAAGCTGCCGGCCATTCGCCACGACGCCGTGGATCCCAAATATCTGCGCCAACTGGTCGACGATCCGACCGGCGAGGCGCCCGGCACCCTCGTGGTCAACACCAAGGAAAAGCACCTCTATCTCGTGCTGAAGGACGGCAAGGCGATGCGCTACGGCGTGGGCCTCGGCCGCCAGGGCTATTCCTGGAAAGGCCGCGCGGTCGTGCAGTGGAAGCGGAAATGGCCGACCTGGACTCCGCCCTCCGCCATGATCGGCCGCAAGCCCGAGCTGGAGAAATGGCGCACCGGCATGCCGCCCGGGTTGCAGAACCCGCTCGGCGCCCGCGCCCTCTACATCTACAAGGACGGCGCCGATACGCTTTACCGTATCCATGGTTCGCCGGAATGGCGCACGATCGGCAAGTCGGCGTCTTCCGGCTGCGTGCGGATGTTCAACCAGGACGTCATCGATCTCTACGACCGGGTGCCGTCGAAGACGTCGCTGGTCGTGATCTGAAGCGGGAGCCGGCCGCGCCTCAGCGCTTGCAGTCGGTGGCGAACAGGAAGTTCTTCACCGACACGTCGCCCTTGATCACGAAGTCGAAGGCGCGGGGGCCCCAGAACACCACGTCCTTGGCGAGCTGCTTGGTGTAGTCGCTGTCCTTGCCGATGCGGCCGAGTTCGATCGGGCCATGCGTCGCACTGGTGCCGTCATCCAGCACGAGTGGCCGTTCGCAGGTGGTGAAGCTGAGCTGCACAAGCAGGATGGCGACGCCGATCACGCAGTAGAACACCGCCATACGAACGAGAAAGAACACCGCTGATAACCCCTGTGCGACGCAAAGTTTCGCCGAGCATAGACAAGAACGCCTGCCGCGCCAGAGCCGGTGCGGCGGTCGTCAGCTAGAACGGCAGGACGTCGTCTTCCGTTCCAAGCCGTGTCGGTTCTAAGTGGCGGCGATAGGCGACGATATCCGTCCGCTCGCCGGTATGAAGCCAGCCACCGCCCGGCGTCGGTCGGCCGCCAATCCCGATGGGGCTGCGATAGAGAATCAGGCGGCCCGAGCGCAACCGGACGTCGACCGTGCCGCTGTCGAAGGGGGCCGGGCCGCCGGGCCAGTCGATCCAGCCGTTCCCCGGCTGATCGCGGAAGATCTCCCATCGGCCGGTGAAGTCCACCTCTTCCAGCATCGATCGCTCTCGCCCGCCTCGTCGCATCTTTGATGCGGGTTTGCGCAGCGTCTGGCAATTCGGCTGGCGAGGATATTCCTGTCTCTCCCCCAACGAGAAGAGCGCCACGACCTTGCGGTCGCGACGCCCTACCTTTGTCGGTCCGGTTCGGGCCGGTCGAACTAGCCGCCGCGCAGCCAGACCAGCATTTCGCCGGGTTCGCGATTGTCCCAGGCATAGTAGGGAACGGCCTTGATCGGCACGGTCTCGGTCTGGGGCGGGGCGATCCGGTAGAGATCGCCGTTCCAGTCGCCCGTGGCATCCGCTTCCGCCTCGGCCGCCAGCGTCACGACGCCTTCGAGCAGGCCCGGCTCGAAATTGGCCGTGAAGCTCGATGCGGCGGGAACGCGGATGCGGTTCAGCGACAGCGGGTTGTCGATGCCTTCCAGGCAATAGACCAGCGGCCCGCGCTTCAGCGTGACGCGTCCGACGTCCTGGCGGACCTCCGGATGGGCATGCAGTTGCTCGACGGTGAGGTCGAGATCGAGCTGGACGGCGTCGCCGGCCTTCCACTCGCGCTCGATCCGCGCATAGCCGTCCTCGGTCACTCCCTTGAGATCGATCGGCGCGCCATTGACCGAAAGCGTCGCCTTGCGGCACCAGGCCGGGATCCGCAGGTTGAGCGCGAAACGGGTCGGCTTGTCGACATCGACGGTGATGCCGATCGCGCCGTCCCAGGGATAGCGGGTGTTCTGGGTCAGCTTGACCTCGGCACTGCCGATGTCGAGTGTCGCGGTCGAGTCGCAATAGAGGTGAACGGCGACTTCGCCCTCGGCCTGGCCGTACATGTAGGTGCCGATCGATGCGACCATGCGGCCGATATTCGGCGGGCAGCACGGGCAGCGGTGCCACTTCCAGCGATTGTGGCCGCCGCGGCTCTCGAGCGGGTTCTCGTAGAAGAACAGCGAACCGTCGAGCGACAGGCCGGAGATCGAGCCGTTGTAGAGCGCCAGTTCCATGGCGTCGGCATAGCGCGTGTTCGGGCCCATGCCTAGCATGCGGTTGGCCCAGAAGGCGAGGCCCACGGCGGCGCAGGTCTCGGCATAAGCCGTCTCGTTCGGCAGGTCGTAGTCCGAGGTGAAGCCCTCATTATCGGCCGACGGGCCGAGGCCGCCGGTGACATAGAGCCGCTTCGAGTTCAAATCGTCCCAGAGCCGATCGAGCGCCTTGCGCAGGTCGTCATCGCCATATTCCGTCGCGACATCGGCCATGCCGGCATAGAGATACATGGCGCGGACGGCGTGGCCGACGACCTTGTCCTGCTCGCGCACCGGCTTGTGCGCCTGGTTGTACTCGTAGTTCTTGAAGTGATACTCGGACGGATCGGCGCCCCGCGCCTTCGCCTCTTCGTCGAAATAGTGCGGCTGCTGGCCGCGCTGGTCGACCATGTACTTGGCGAGATCCATGTATTTGTGGTTGCCGGTGACGCGGGCGAGCTTGACCAGCGCCAGCTCCAGCTCCTCATGGCCGCAATAGCCCTTCCTCTGGCCTGGATTGGGGCCGAACACGGTGCCGATATGGTCGGCATAGCGCGACATGACGTCGAGCAGCTTGCGCTTGCCGGTCGCCTGGTAATAGGCGACGGCGCCCTCGATCAGATGGCCGGCGCAATAGAGTTCGTGGCAGTCGCGCAGATTGGTCCAGCGCTTGCCGGGCTCCATGCGCTGGTACCAGCTCGACAGGTAGCCGTCTTCCTGCTGCAGCTTTTCGAACATGTCGATCACCGCGTCGATCTTGGCCTCGAGCGCGGGATTGGGCTTGCGATAGACGCAATAGGCCGCCGTCTCGATCGTCTTGCCGAGATCGGAATCCCAGAACATCTGCATCGTCACTGTGCCGTTCGGGTGGAACGGGATACGCAGCGCCGGCACCGGCCGGTCCGGGTCGATCTGGTCGAGCATGCCCGCCTCGACGCAGCGCTGGTAGAGGATGTCGGCGGTCTTGTCGGCGACGGCGTCGACGCGCGCGCCCCAGAAGCCGCGGACTTCGACCTGGGGAACTGCGGGCGGACGAAAACGGGCGCGCGGCACGTCGTGGGCGGCGGATGGCAGGGCACTCATGGAAGACTCCTGTTCATTGGAAGCTTGAGTTCGGGGGGGCTACTTCACCGCGCCGGCCGTCAGGCCGCGGATGTAGTAGCGCTGCAGCAGCAGGAAGAGGATCAGGCAGGGGATCATCATCACGGTGACGCCCGCCTGCACGGCGCCCCAGTCGACGGCGCCGAAGCGGCCGGACTGCACGGCGGTCATCATGATCGGCAGGGTGAACTTGCCCTGGTCGGTCATCAGCACGAGGGCGGCGAGGAACTCGTTCCAGGTGTTGAGGAAGGCGAAGAGCCCCACCGTCACCACGCCGGGCCAGACCAGCGGCAACATCACCTTGGTCAGCAGCGCGAAATTGGTGGCGCCGTCGATGCGGGCGGCCTCCTCGATCTCCTTCGGCACCGCGTCGAAGGCGTTGCGCATCATGAAGATCGAGAACGGCATCTGCAGTGTCACATAGACGAGGATGAGCCCGGTCAGCGTGTTCTGCAGCCCGAGCCAGGAGAGGATCAGGAAGATCGGCGTCAGGATCGACTGGAACGGGATCATGATCGTCGACAGGATCAGGATGAAGAACAGGTTCTTGAACGGGAAGCGGAAGCGCGAGAAGCCATAGCCGGCCAGCAGGCTGATCACCGCCGTCAGCACGACGCTGGAACCGGCGACGAAGATGCTGTTCTGGGCCGAGTGCCAGAGCCCGGCGCCGAAGCTGTCGAGCGTCACATAATTTTCGAGCGAGAAGCCGGTGGTCGGCCAGGGCGGGATCGGTGGCAGCCGCGCCTCGGCCGGCGGCTTGAAGGTCGACAGGATCGCCCAGGCGATCGGCGCGATGAACAGGATCGAGAGGAACAGGCCGATGCCGTGCTCGCCGACGAGGCGGGCGGAAAGGCCGCCCTCGCCGTGCTTGGTCTTCGCCATGGAAGATGCCTTGGCCATCATGTGCCCTCCGGGTTACGCAGCAGCCGGAGCTGGATCAGGCTCAGCACGACGAGGATGACCAGCAGCACCATGGACAGCGCCGCGCCATAGCCGAGTTTGAACGAGACGAAGGACTGGTTGAAAATCCAGTACACCGCCGTGATCGTCGAATTGCGCGGGCCGCCGCGCAGCAGGATGTAGAACTGGTCGAAGGCGAGGATCGAGCCGGCGACCGAAAGGATCAGCGCAAGCGCCACGGTCCGGCGCATCAGCGGCAGGGTGATGGTGCGGAAGCGCTGCCAGGCATTGGCGCCGTCGATCTTGGCGGCTTCCTGCAATTCGGTCGGGATCGACTGCAATCCGGTCATCAGGATGACCATGGTGAAGCCGGCCACCTTCCACACCACCATGACGATGATCGACCAGAAGGCCGGGTTGAAGGTGGCGATCAGGTTGAACTTCTTTTCCGTCAGGCCGAGTTGCTGCGCCGCCGGGCTGAACAGGCCGCTATCGACATTGAGCAGCCAGGCCCAGAGCAGGCTGGCCGAGGCGAAGCCGACGACCACGGGCATGAAGAAGGCCGTGCGATAGACGCTCGCCATCGGCCGTGGCTTCTCGACGAAGAGCGCCAGTGGGAAGGCGACCGCGAAGATCGCGATGGTGACGATCACCGTATAGTAGAGCGTGAACTTGAGGGCGTTCCAGAAGCGCGTGTCCTTGGTGATCGCGAGGTAGTTGTCGAGCCCGATGAAGCGGTGCTGGCCCATCAGCGGCCAGTTGTGCAGCGACATCCAGGCGGTCATGCCGAGCGGGATCACGAAGAACACCGTCACCAGGAGGATGGCCGGGGCGATGTAGAGGAGGCCGACCCAGTGGCTGCGGTCGACTTTCGCGCGTCGGCGGACGGGCTGGGAGGGCATGGCGCCCGCCTTGGCCGTGATCGAGGACATGGATATTTCCTTCGCGAGCGAGGCTGGCGGACGGCGGAGGCGCAACCGCGCCCCCGCCGATCGAGTGGCCTTACTGGCCGGTGCCGGCGTCGATGATGCCCTGCATCGTTTCCTGCGCATTGGCGAGCGCGCCATCGACGTCGTCGCCGAAGAACACTTCGTTGACCATCTGGGCCCAGGGGCCGTTGGCGCTGTTGATGATGTCGTTGAAGACGACGCTGTACGGGGTCCGGCCCTTGGCCATCGCCTCGGCCGCGACCTGGTAGCGCGGATCTAGATCCTTCAGCGCTTCCTTGGCGAGGTCGCCACGGACGGGAAGGCTGCCGCGGCTGGCGAGCAGCGTCTGGCCCTCGAGCGAATAGGCGTAATCAAGGAATTCCTTCAGCACGGCCAGCTTCGGAGTGCCCTTGGTGACGACGAAATTGTCACCGCCGGCGAAGGACGACGAGCCGCCGTCCTTGCCTGGCAGGAAGGTCACGCCGTAGTCGATGTCCTTGTACTGGGTGTTGAGCGCGCCGATGGCAAAGGCGCCGGACGGCGCGATGCCGATATTGCCCGCGGCGAAGGCGGCGAAGAAGTTGGCGCCGCTATCGGTCTTGGCGCCTTCGGGGACCAGGCCCTTGTCGACCATGCCGCGATAGAGCGCGATGGCGTCGCGCATCTGCGGCGTGTCGAGCGTCGCCTTCGAGCCATCCTCGCTCAGGATGTCGCCGCCCGAAGCCCAGATCAGCGGGGTGAAGGTGAAGATGTTGCAGCCGCCGCAGGCGCCGGAGAAGTAGAAGCCCTTGATGTCGCCGCCGAGCCCGGCGACCTTCTCGGCATCCGCCGCGATCTCGGCGAAGTTGGTCGGACCCTTATCGGGATCGAGGCCGGCCTGCTTGAACAGCTTCTTGTTCCAGATCAGCACGGAGCTGTCGGCCGAGAAGGGCAGTCCGTAGATCCTGTCCTTGTAGGTGCCGGTCTTCACATGCGCCGGTGACAGATCCTTGAAATAGGGCAGTGATTTCGCCCAGTCGGTGATGTCCTCGAGCTGGCCGGCGGCGGCGAAGGCCGGCGTGTAGATCAGGTCGAGCGAAAGGCCGTCCGGCGCGGTGCCGCCCGCCGCCGAGGTCGCGTATTTCTGGACCAGTTCGGCGTTGGGGATGATGTCGAGCTTGATCTGGTTCTCGTGGCTCTTGTTGAAGGCCTCGACGATCTGCGGCATGAAATTGGAGCCGTCGGCACGGACCCAGATATTGGCGGTTTCGGCCGCCGAGGCGAGCGCCGTCATCGAAAGCAGCGTGGCGGTTGCCGCCAGCAGGCTTGTCAGTCTTTTCATGGTCTTCCCTCCCTGTATGTCCGATCCAGGCTCCTCCCGGGACCGTGACAGGTAACCCTAGTCGCCCGGCGGACGACCGCATGACTGACGCACCACCAACCGGCACGGCAGTTTTCGGATGCCCGGCTCGACGGGCTTTCCGTCGACGAGCGAAAGCAAGGTGAGGCCGGCCTCGCGGCCGAGCGCCGTCAGATTCATGTCGACCGTGGTGAGCGGCGGGCGCGTGGCCGCGGCGACAATCTCCCAATTGTCGAAGCCGATGACGCCGACATCGTCGGGCACGCGCAGTCCGCGCTCGCGCAGCGCATCGACGACGCCGCGCGCGATCTGGTCGTTGCCGCAGAAGACGGCGTCGGGCTTCTCGCCCGCTGCGTCGAAGAGTTGCGCCACCGCCTGGTGGCCCCAGCCTTCCGACCAGGGCCCCATCAGCACGCGCGGCGGCGCCATGCCCCGTTCGGCCAGGACGGCCCGATAGGCGCCGGCGCGCTGGTGCACGACCTCGAAGGTCTCCGGCCCCGTGACATGCACGATACGCCGGCGGCCCAGCGCCACGAAATGCTCGACGGCGAGGCGGGCCCCGCCGGCATCGTCGGAGACAAAGGCGATGGAGTTCGGGTCGGGTTCGGTGAAGGCATAGATCACCGGGATGCCGAGATTGGACAGGTCGACCGGCAGGTGGCGGTCGAGCCGCTTGCCCGAGGCGATGATGCCGTCGACGCGCTTTTCAAGCATGGCGTCGACATGCATCTGGCCGAGGCGCGGGTCGTCCTCGACATTGCACAGGAAGACCGAGACGCCATTGTCGAGCAGCGCTTCGGAAACACCGGCCATCACCGGCAGAGAGAAGCGGCCATAGGTGTCGTTGGTGAGCAGGCCGACGGTGAAGCTGCGCCGGCGCAGCAGGCTCTGGGCAAGGCCGTTGGGGCGGAAGCCGAGCTGCAGCGCCACGCTGCGGATGCGGGTCCGCGTCTCGACGGTCATGCGGCCCTGGTCATTCAGCGCCTTGGAGGCGGTGGCGACGCTGACGCCGGCCGTCTCGGCGACGTCGCGCAACGTCACAGGCCGCCTGCGGGCGGGCTGAATCACGTTGTCGCTGCCGTCGCTCATGCCGTTGTTCCTCACCCTGGCCATCCGTTCGAGCAGTGGCCTGTTCTTTAGAGAAAAGGTTTTCTCAACCGGGGAAGAAAAAGGGCGGACGGGATTGTCCCGCCGCCCGGGCCTATTGAGAAAACCTTTTCTCAGTCAAGGCTAGCACAGTTTTCTCGTCGCGCAAGCCGGTCGAGGGCAAGTTGCAGAGAAAGTTTGAGGAGACGTGTCGCGGGGGAGAGAGCCTTCCGGGGCCCGCCGCCGGTTCGCGTCCGGGGAACGGCGCCTCAGGCCGACACCCAGAGATCCGCCGTCCAGCGATAGAGAAACAACGACAGTTCTGTGCCGAAGAAGACGATCGCCGAGTTCCAGGCGATGGCGATTCCGGTCAGCACCCAGCCAAGGATCACGGCCAGCCCGTCGCGCTCGATCAGCCCGAAGGCGAAGACGATGACGGCGAGAGAGGGAAGCTGGTTGCCGAGCGGGATCGGCAGCAGGATCATCACGGCGTGCACGAAGATCGGCACGGCCAGGATGGAATAGGCCAGCCGTCCCGAAAGAAAGGAATAGCGCGGCCGCAGCATCCATTCGACGCGCTTGAACCAGGGCGCGATCCAGGCGCCGCCGCTCACCACCGGCCCCCTGGGGAGACTGCGGCGGCGCAGCCATTGCGGCAGCAGCAGCCGGTCGGCCCCGGTCATGATCTGCAGCGCGAGGATGGCGAGCGCCGTGCCGAAGACGAAGCCGGTCGGCAGGCCGGGGATCGGGATGAAGGAGGGGAGGGCCAGCATCAGGATGGTCAGGCCGAGCCCGGCTTCGCCAAGCGCGTCCACCATGTCGCCGAGGCTCACCCGGTCCTTCGTCAGGACCGAGCCGAGATCGGCCAGAATCGCCGAGGCGGAGCGGGTGCGGAAGAACGCCGCCGTGGTTTCCTCGGGGGGCTGATCTCGAAGCAAGCGGCGGAGTCCCTTTGCGATGGATCGAGGCTCGCATATGGGGTGCCGGCGACGCCGCGCCACCCCAGACGTACCGAACAAACAGCGCGTGCACCCTCGGCAAATTGCCGCTTAAATCCCTATTCTCGTCATCTTTCCTCCTATAGCTCAGGCGGGCGCATGACGCGCTTCGTAGCCTAGCCGGAGATCTGCTTGTTCAGCGTCGCCTCCTTCCATCGCCAGACCGCTTTTGTCGACATGCGTCGCGCCGGCCTGGCTGCGCATCTGCGCCTGGCTGTCGCCACGCTGCTGCTCGCCGTCATGACGGTCGGGGCGGCATGGGCCCAGCCGGACAACCCGCAGAAGCAGATCGATACCTGGAACGCCACGCTGGAGCGGATCGATCTCGCCATTGATCAGCCGGGGGTGACCGATGCCGATTTCCGCCGCTACAAGCAGGACGCGACGGACATCGTGCTGGCGGCCAATGCATTTGCCGACACACTGACGCCCAAGGTCGAGGCCGCGACGACGCAGTTCGAACAGCTGAAGCCGACGGAGACGACCGAGGCGGCGGAATCGGCCGCTGCCAAGGCGAACCGGGCGCAGGCGCAGCAACAGCTGGCGGATCTGACCGGCTTCCAGAAACAGGCGCTTGCCGTCGCCACGCATGGTTCCTACACGCTTTCGCAGATCAGCGAGCGTCGGCGCAATCGCTTCACCGCGGCGTTGCTCGAGCGCAATTCCAGCCTGATCGACCCCGGTCTGTGGGGCGATGCCGCCACGGATGTGCCCGCGATCGCGAGCCGCTCCGGCTCGATCGCGGATGAATGGGCCAGCGTCGTCGTCAAGCGCGGCGACCGCTCGGTGATCGCGATCTTCGCCAGCCTTCTGGCACTAATCGTCCTGGTGCTGGTGCCGGGCCGCCGGTTCCTGCTTTCCAGGCTGCGCCGGCCAACCGCCGACCAGCAACCGACCATGCGAACCAGGGTGATGTCCGCCGCCGCGATCGTCGCGGTCAACGCCTTCCTGCCGCTGGTGGTGCTGACCGGCGTGCAGTCGATCCTGAAGGCGCTGGATCTGATGCCCTATCGCATCGATCTGGTGTGGACGGGCGGGACGGCGGCGATCGTATTCTTCTCGCTCGCCTTTGGCGTGTCGCGGGCGCTGCTGGCGCCGACGCGCGCGTCCTGGCGTCTGGTACCGGTGGAGGATGCCGTCGCCATCCGCGCTTTCCGCTTCTCGGTGGCGATCGCCGCGCTGGAAGCACTTGTGATCGTCCATCAGAGTCTCGCCAAGGTGACGCTGGCATCGCTGCAGTTCGTCATCGCGCTGGACGGCATGCTGTCGATCATCATAGCGATCCTCGTCATCGGCATGGTTCGCACGCTGACCCGGCGCAACGATTCCGAGGAGGAGGAAGCTGACGATCCGGCCGACGAGGATTACGGCCTGGGTCGGATCGCGCTCATGGTCGCGGGCCTGGTAGCCGGTGTCGCGATCCTCGCCAACCTGATGGGCTATGTCGCGCTGGGACGTTTCCTGACGACGCAGGTGGTCTGGGTCACGGTCGTCATTTCGCTGCTCTATCTGCTGCTAAAGGTCACGGACGAACTGACCGCGGCCTCCTTCCGGCGCGACGGCGTCGTCGGCAGCCGCCTGATCTCCTCGGTGGGCTTCGCGCCGCGTTCGGTGACGCAGGCCGGCGTGCTCGCCAATGGCGTGGCGCATCTGGTGCTGATCGGTTTCGCCTGTCTGGCCATCGTGGCGCAGTGGGGCGTGGATTCATCGGGGCTGTTCGAGACGATCCGGCAGCTCTTCTTCGGCTTCAAGATCGGGTCCATCACCATCTCGCTGTCGACGCTGATGGCGGGTATCGCCGTCTTCGTCGTCGGCCTGCTGGTCACGCGCTCGCTTCAGAGCTGGCTCGACACGCGCTTCCTGCCGACCACACGGCTCGATTCGGGCCTGCGCAACTCGATCCGCACCACCTTCGGCTATGTCGGCATGATCTGCGCGGCGACGCTGGCCTTCGGCTATGCTGGCCTGGATCTCTCCAACATCGCGATCGTCGCGGGTGCGCTCTCCGTCGGTATCGGTCTCGGACTGCAGGCGATCGTCAACAATTTCGTCTCGGGGCTGATCCTGCTGGCCGAGCGGCCGATCCGCGCCGGCGACTGGATCACGGTCGGGGCGGAGGAGGGAACGGTCAAGCGCATCAACGTGCGCGCCACCGAGATCGAGACGTTCGATCGCGCCACCGTCATTGTGCCGAATTCGAGCCTGATCACCGGCGTCGTCAAGAACATGGTGCTGCGCGACCGGTCGGGCCGCATCATCATGCCGGTCACGGTCAGCAAGCTGTCCGATGCGGAGGTGGTGAAGACCATCCTGCTCGAAGCCGCCAGGGACCACGCGCTGGTGCTGCGCTATCCCGAGCCGATCGTCCTGTTCCTGAATTTCGGCGAGAAGGCGCTCGATTTCGAGCTGCGCTGCTACCTTGCGGATATCGCGACCGGCGCGACCGTTCGTTCGGAGCTGCGGTTCGCCATCCTCCGCCGGTTGAAGGAAGCGGGGGTGGCTCTGCCAGGCTGAGCCGCCTGCCTCTCCTGCCGTCGCTCGTAGTTCGTTAGCGTTTCTTGACTATGTCGATGTCTCCGCTTTCCTTACCCCCCGAGGCTGCTCCATGAACCCTTTCCTCCGGCGCATGCCGCCGCTGCTTGCCGCTCTGACCGCCGCCGCCGTCCTCGCCGGCTGCTCGGAAACGGTCGTCGATACGACGCCGAAATCGCCGGTCTTCTACAACCGGATCGATTCCGCCGGCGCCACCGTCGATCCGCAGGCCGCAGCCAGCCTCATCACGGGATACCGCATGAACAAGGGCCTCGGCCCCGTCACGGTCGATCCGCTTCTGAACAAGATGGCGGCCGATCAGGCGCGCGCCATGGCCAAGGCCGACAAGGTCAATCATGACGTCGGCGGCAGCTTCCAGCGCCGTCTCGCCGCTTCCGGCTTCGATGCGGGCATCGCGGCTGAGAATGTCGGCGCGGGCTACCGCACCCTGGCCGAAGCTTTTTCGGGATGGCGCGATTCGCCCCACCACAACGCCAACATGCTGAAGCCGGGCGTGACCCGGATCGGGATCGGCACGGCCTACGCGCCGAAGAGCAAGTACAAGGTCTACTGGTCGCTCGTGCTGGCCAAGCCCTATGAGCGCCCGGCCGTCATCGGCGGCGGACCGCTGCCGGCCGATGGCAGCACGGTCGTCTCGATCGGCGGCGCGGTCGTCAACCGCTAGCCGGGGCGACGAGCAGCGTCTCCAGGGCCAGGGCGGCCTTGGAGCGGTAGCGCTCCTTGTGCCAGACCATGCTGAAAGCGCGCGGCGTCATCTCGAAGGCGACGCGCGCCAGCTTGCCGGCCGCGATAGGCGGGCTGGCGACCAACTCGGATACCACGGTCGCGTGATCTCCGACTTCGACGGCGGCCCGGACTGCTTCGTTGCTGGGCAATTCCAGCTCGACCTTCAGCGTCTCGGGCAGGATGCCGCGCGCGGTCAGCGCCGCCTCGAACACTGAGCGCGTGCCGGAGCCGCGCTCGCGCATCACCCAGCGTGTGGCAGCGATCTCCGCCGCGCCGACCTCGGTTGCCATCGTCAGGGGATGGCCGGGGGCGGCGACCAGGATCAGCCGGTCCTCGCCAACCGCCCGGGTCGCCAGCGCGGGATCGTCGATCTCGCCCTCGATGAAGCCGATTTCCGCGAGACCTTCATGCACCGCATGACGCACGGTTTCGGTGTTGCCGGTGGCGAGATGGATACCGATCGCGGGATAGGCGGCGCGGAAGCGGACGAGCGCCGCTGGCAGCCAGTAGCTGGCGATCGTCTGGCTCGCCTGGATTTCCAGCGTGCCGCGCATCAGCCCGCCCAGTTCCGCCAGCGCCAGTTCGGCCGCCTGGGCGCGGGCCAGCGTCGCCTGCGCCTCGACGAGGAAGACACGCCCCGCCTCGGTCAGTTCGATCCGCCGGCCCACCCGGTCGAACAGGCGCGTGTCGTAGCGCGCTTCCAGCGCATGGATGGCGGAGCTTACCGCTGACGGCGTCAACCGCAGCGCCTCGGCGGCGCGCGTCAGATGCTCGCGCTCGGCGACGGCGATAAAAATTCTAAGCTGGTCGAGGGTCATGAGAATGTTTGTTCGATTGGATCGAATGAACAGTATTATATTTCGAAATGGATTGCATGATTAGCCGGCTGCATCTTCCCGGCATGTCCTTCGCGCTCCGCTCCTTCCCCGCTCGTCTGCACCCCCTGGCTCCGGGACTGGCCCTTACCGCTGCCGTGGCGGTCGCGGCCCTCCTGGTCGAGCATGCCGAAGCCGCCTTCTTCGGCCGCGCCTGGCTGGATGGCGTCGTACTAGCGATCCTGATCGGCGTGGCTGTGCGCTCCGTTTGGCGGCCTGGCGGGCGCTTCCTGCCCGGCGTCGTGTTCAGCGCGCGCACGCTGCTGGAACTGGCGGTCATGCTGCTCGGCGCCTCGATCAGCGCCGCCGCCGTCGCCGCGCAGGGCCTGACCCTCCTTATCGGCGTCGCGCTGGTGGTCACCTGCGCCATTCTGGTCAGCTATGGCATCGGCCGGATGATGGGGCTAGATCGCGGCATGGCGATTCTGATCGCCTGCGGCAACTCGATCTGTGGCAACTCCGCCATCGCCGCCGCGGCGCCCGTGATCCATGCCGATGGCGAGGACGTCGCCTCGGCCATCGCCTTCACGGCGGTGCTCGGCGTGGTGGTGGTGCTGACGCTGCCACTGCTGATATCCGTGTTCGGCCTGTCCGTGACGCAGTACGGCGTATTCGCCGGGCTCACCGTCTATGCCGTGCCGCAGGTGCTGGCCGCGACGGCGCCGGTCGCCGCCGCCAGCGTGCAGATGGGCACGCTGGTCAAGCTGCTGCGCGTGCTGATGCTGGGGCCGGTCGTGCTGGTGCTGTCGCTGCTGCAAAGCCGGATCGACGGCGCGGAGATCGCGACCGGCCGCCCCAATCTCCGCCACATGGTGCCCTGGTTCATCCTCGGCTTCATCGGGCTCGGCATGCTGCGTTCCGCCGGCCTGATCCCCGATTGGGTCGTCGGCTACACGGCCCCGCTCGCGAGCTTCCTGACGGTGCTCGCCATGGCGGCGCTGGGCCTTGGCGTCGACGTCCGTTCCGTGGCGCGGGCCGGCCTGCGGGTCACGGCAACGGTCGTACTGTCGCTCGCGGCGCTGGGCATCATCAGCCTGGTGGCGATCCGGTGGATGGGGATCGCCTGAGCCCCGCCTTCAGCGCCCCGGCTTTCCTGCGCGCGGTGCGGACGAGGCGGCGGGCGAGGGCGCGCAGGTTCAGTTCCAGCCGCGCCAGCGCCAGTCCGATCTCGTAGCGGAGACCGCCGCCCTTCGGCCCGATGACGAGCGTGCCGATCTCCAGCCGGTCCGGCCAGATCGGGTCGACCATGGGATGGTCGGGAATGGCAATTGAATCGATCTGGTCGATGGCCGGATCCGCCAGGAGGGCGACGGACGCTTCCAGCATGATGTGGACACCGGGCGAGAAGCGCGCATAGGCCTCGTCATAGGCGATCTTCCAGGTCACGGCGCTGCGGCCGGCCGTGAAGCTGACCAGCATCGCCACGGCGCGACCGTCGAGCCGGATCGCGTGGATCCTCGCATCGCCTCCGGCGACGGCGGCTTTGGCAAACGCCTTCTCTGGCTCGCGGAGCATGAGCGCCGTGCCGCGCCGGCCCTTCCAGCCGCTCGCCTCCAGCGCGAAGAAATCCTCCAGCGCGGCAGCGAGACGGTCCCGATCCGAGACGTGCTCGACGGTGAGCGTTCCCAATTCCCCGAGGCGGCGAAGCTGGCGCGCCAGTTCTCTCCGTTTCTTGGCCGAGATCGCCTGCTGGAAGCGCGCGGGATCGGAATCCGTGCGCTTCAACATCGCGCGGCGGTGCGCGCCGAGCACGGCGATCGGCCGGCCCGTGATCTCGGCCTGGTGTCGCAATGCGTCGGCGACGGGGCCGGCCAGCGGCAGATAGGGGAATTCGAGAATGCGTTGTCCCGGCTTCCCGCCATCCATCGCGGCGATCAGGCCGGCCGCCGCGGCGTCGATCGCACCGGCGTCGAGAAGCGGGGTGCCGAGCGGCCCATGGGGATGCACCCAGATCGACATGGCGGGGATCAGCCGGCCGAGAGGGGTGGAGCGGACCGGCGCCAGGGCGATGACGTCGCCGCTGGCATCGGCAATGGCGGCGATCGTCACCGTGGGGTCGCCGAGATGCTTTTGCGCCGCGCCGAGAATGCCGGCGCTAAAGAAGGGATTGTCCTCGGCCGGGCGGGCGACCGGCCCCATCGCCGAAGTCGGCGCTTCCGCGACCGACGGGGTCGTCACGGCTGGCTCTCCGAGCGCGGCGTCAGGCGGATGGTGCCGTGCGACCCCAGCACATGCAGGATCGAGCAGCGCAGTCTCAGCCGCCAGCGTACCGCCAGATACACGGCCAGCGTTTCCAGGCAGAGCGCCAAAGAGGTGGCGATCGCCGCGCCCTCCAATCCGAAATGCGGGATCAGCGTGTAGTTGAGGACGAGGTTGACCAGGAACGTCCCCGCATAGACGGCGGCGCAGATCCGCTGTTCGCCCGCCATGGTCAGGATGCTTTCCGCCGGGCCGATCGAGGCGCGCACCAGCAGTCCGGCGGCGAAGATGAAGATCAGCGGGAAGCCGGAGACGAAACTGGCGCCGAACATCGACAGCAGGAAGCGGCCGCAGAGCAGCAGAACGAGAACGGCGACGACCGAAGGCCAGAACGTCCAGTGCAGCGAATCCCGCACCGTCGCCTCGAAGCGGACGCGGTCGCCGGACGAATAATATTGCGAGAAGCGCTGCATGGTGGCGGCGCGGACGGCGAAATAGACGAAGTGGACCAGCGCCAGCGTCTTCACCGTGGCGAAATAGACGGCGACCTCTTCCGGCGGGCGCAACTGGCCGACGATCAGGATGTCGACATTGGTCAAGAGGTTGAAGAAGCCCTCGACCAGGAAGATCGGGAAGGCGACCGCGATCCAGGTAAAGGAGCGGTAGTGGCGGACGCCGGGCGTCACGACCTTTTGCGTGCGATAGGCGAGTGCGCCCATCTGCAGCAGGCTTGTCAGGTAGGTGGCGAGGATCGCCGTCGTCATCGCCGTGGTGGCGTCCGGGACCGCGCCCATCTCCAGCGCCAGATAGGTGAAGAGGATGATCAGGACGGGACGGATGATGAAGGTTGGCCAGAGTGCGAGGTCGGCCCAGTTGAAGCCGCGCGCCAGGCCATCCTGGATCTCGCCGATGGCCAGCATCGGGATGCAGATCGCCGCGAGATAGAGCGGCATGACGTAGTAGCCGGCGATGCTGTCGCGGAACAGGAAGATGCCGATGAGGCCGATGGCAGCGATCAGCGTCGCCGTGGCGAGGCCATGCACGCGGCTGCCGATCAGGATGCCGCGCAACAGCGCCAGTTCGTTGCGGGCGGCATATTCCGGCACGAAGCGCACCACCGCGGTCTGGATGCCAAGGCAGGCAAGGCCGCCGATGATCACGGCGCCGACCCAGACGACGACGTAAACGCCATACTCGAATTCGCCCATCCAGCGCGCCAGCAGCACCTGGCTCGCATAGGCGATGACGGCGGACAGGATGCGGATGGTGAAGGCGGTCAGGGCCATGCGCTGGGCGACAGCGCGATCATCGCGGCCGGCGACGATGCTGTCGGCGATCGCGGCCATGCGGACCAGACGGGCGCGCAGCCCAGCCGGCGCGAGGCGCTCTACCATGCCGACGAAGGAAACACGCACCCGGCGGAACTCCTGAACCGAGAAGGGAAAACGGGACGATCCGAGCATTCTGTAACGGTTTCTGCTTTAAGAAAGCGTTCGCCCGTCCAGACGGGCCAGCCCGCCGATCCCCGAGGATATGCCGAACGACATGACCGATGATGCAGCCCATGCCACCCCGGACGAAGGCGCCCTCTGGCGCGCCGATCGCAGGCTCGATGCGCGGGGGATCGCCTGTCCGTTGCCGGTCTTGAAAGCGCGCAAACTGCTCGGCGGGATGGCGCGGGGCAGTCGACTGATGGTCGAGGCCACCGATCCAATGGCGGCGATCGATATCCCGCATCTTTGCCAGCAGGATGGCCACCGCTTGATCCGACAGGAACGGCTGGAGGAGAGCGGCCGCCTGATCCTGCGATTCCTGATCGAGCGGGGGGCCACCGGCGCTCAGTCTGACTGAGGCGGCTCGATCGCGGCCAGCAGTGCCGCGAGACCTCGCTCGAGGATCGGGCGAAGTTCTGGATCGACTGCGATGGCCTCGGCCTCGCGGCTCCCGGCAAGCAGGGGGACCGCGATGCACGCTTGGTCCACGACCCGGGCCGACATGGTGGTCAGGACCAGTCGAAGCGCCGCCTGCGCATCGGACGCGCGCGGCGAGGCATTGAACAGCGCGACCGGCTTGCCGGGAAGCTCAGGTCCTCCCACGAGCCAGTCCAGTCCGTTCTTGAACGAGCCCGGGATTCCGCGCGCATATTCCGGGCAGGAGATCAGGATCGCGTCCGCGAGCTCCACCCGGGCGCGAAGATCGGCGACCGGGGCTGGCAGGGGGCCGGCTTCGACATCCGGATTGAAATGCGGCAGTTCGCCCAAGCCTTCGAAATGCTCGAAAACGACTCCAGCCGGCGCGGCCCTTTCGGCCGCACGCAGCAGGCTACGATTGGAAGAGGCGGCGCGCAGGCTGCCACAAAGCGTCAGGATCCTGGGCATGAACGTACCGAATCGCTCCAGCATGGCCGGGACCATGGTGCCGAAGCGAGCGGCTGGCGTCAGCCGGGAAAAAACTAGCCGAGATAACGGATCTTGCCGCCCTTGGTGACGATGCAGTTGAACTGGGACCCATCGATCACGAGGCCGAATTCATAGGTGCTGCTGCGCACTTTGGTGCGGTTGACCTGGACGTTGCCGCGCAAGGAATTGTGCTTGGCGGCGGCCTTGTTGATGCAGATGTTCTTCGCCGCGTTCTGCGAAAGAGCCAGGGCCTGGGTCGGCATCATCGGCAGGCAGGCCGCGATCGACATGGCTGCGGCGACGGCAAATCTCATCGACATCTTGGCTCTCCTCCGGGGTGCGTCTGAGGCCTCAACGACGCTTTTTACATTCGGTTCCGTTCAGGCCCAAACGATTGTCCCATCGTCGCGCGCAATGGCCGATGGCGAGCAGGGAAAGCCCGCCTAGAGACGGAAGACGCCGGAAAAACCGGAGATGGCGAGCGGGTTGTCGGCCACCGTCGTCGCATCGGCAATATCGGTCTGCGGCAGGTCGGAGAAGGCGCCTATCAGGGCGTGTTCGGCAGCCTCCGGCATGTCGCGCACGATCAGCACCAGCCGCGAGCGACGGTCGTCGCTCGGCCAGGCGGGAAGCCGGACGGGCGGATGGAAGATCGTCTGCGCCGCCTGGACCACGAGCGGCCGGTCGGGCGCGTCGGTCGTCTGTACCAGCCCCTTCAGCCGCAGCAGGCTTGCGCCATGCTCACGGGCCAGTCGGTCGAGAAAATCATCCAGCGCATGGCGGGAGATCGGCGTTGCCCGCGTGGCGACGAAGGAGCGGATGCGCGCGTCATGTCGGTTCACGTCATGTGCATGCTGGTGTGCATGGGACGCATGCCCGTGACCATGGTCGTGATGGTGATGGTGATGGTGATGGTGGTGGTCGTGACCGGCATGCGCTTCGGCCGCCAGCCAGCCGACGACGTCGGCGATCTTGCCTTCGGTCGTGAAGGGCTGCGTGTCGAACAGATTGGCGGGCGCCACATCGTCACGCCCCGCTTCGAGGAGGACGGCGCCGGGGTTGAGAGCGCGGATGCGGTCGCGGATCGCCGGATCGGCCTCGGCAAGGTCGGTCTTGGTCAGCACGATGCGGTCCGCCACCGCGATCTGCCGGTTGGCCTCATCCGACATGTCGAGGGTGCGCACTCCATTGACGGCATCGACGACGGTGACGACGCCGTCGAGACGGTAGCGCATCGACAGGTAGGGATGGAGCAGCACGCTCTGCAGCACCGGCGCGGGGTCGGCCAGCCCGGTGGTCTCGATGATGACGCGGTCGAGCCGTTCGATGCGGTGGTTGTCGAGCGCGCGCAGCAGATTCTCGAGCGTGGTCACCAGTTCGCCGCGAATGGTGCAGCAGAGGCAGCCGGAGGAAAGCTCGATGATGCCGTCCTCGGACTCGCCGACCAGCAGATGGTCGAGCCCGATCTCGCCGAATTCGTTGACGATGACGGCAGTACCGGCCAGTGCCGGATCGCGCAGCAGCCGGTTCAGCAGCGTCGTCTTGCCGGCGCCGAGGAAGCCGGTCAGCACAGTCAGCGGGATCGGCTTCGGGCGGGGGCGGGCGGGGATTTGGGCGGGTTCCTGGGTCAAGCGCGTCACTGCGAGATGGCGAGCGCCGAATCCGGCAGGGGGGCGACGTCGGTCGAATCGAACGGCACGCCGAGCTCGATCTTCGGCTTGGTGGACGCCTTGGCCTTCACCGGCTTGTCGTCGCTCTTCCTGGCGGGCTTGGCGACCGGCTTGGCAACCGTCTTCTTGTCGGCGGCCTTTTTCCCGGCCTTGGCCTTGGCGGCCTTGCCCTTCTGCTTCTTCTCCTGCTTCGCGGCGGCCGCGGCGATGGCGGCGGCTTCGTCCTCCGCCTCGGCCACGGCGGCAGGCTTGATCGAACCGTCCGGATTGCGCACGCCGATCGTCGACACGACGACGGGCTCCATCAGCTTGACCCGGGGCATCAACGCGCTGGGCAGGTTCGGCGCGGCGGCGTTCTCCGCCTCGTGCTCGCCGCGATCCTTGCGATTGCAGATGTCGTCGCGCATGTTGATCGCGCCTTCGACCGGCGAGGCGCCGCGGAAGCTGGCCAGCGTGGGCCGGTTGCCGGTGAGCGCCAGGCTGCCGAAGCTCTGGTTCATGAGGCGGGCCGTCAACTCGGCGCGCTCCTTGGCGGTGCTGGCGCCGAGCACGACGGCGACCAGTGTATGGCCGTCGCGCGAGGCGGTCGCCACGACGTTGAAGCCGGAGGCGCAGATGAAGCCGGTCTTCATGCCGCTGGAGCCGGGATAGCGCTCGAGCAGCGAGTTGGCGGACTTCAGCACGCGCTTGCCGGAGCGGATCGCGGTGATGCCATAGAGCTGGCGCCGTTCGGGAAACTCGATCCAGAGCGCGCGTGCCAGCAAGGCGAGATCGCGCGCCGAGGTGAACTGGCCCTCGCCGGGCAGGCCGTTCGGGTTGATGAAATGGGTGTTCGTCATGCCGAGCCGCGCCGCTTCGGCGTTCATCATCGCCACGAAGCCGGACTCGCTGCCGCCGACGGTCTCGGCGATCGCCATGGCGATGTCATTGGCCGAATGCACCAGCATCATCTTCAGAGCATTGTCGAGATCGATGACGGTGCCGACCTTGAAGCCCATCTTGCTCGGCTGCTCGTTGAGCGCGTGGCGGGAGACCACGATCTGGCTCGCCAGCGAGATCCTGCGATCCCGGATCGCCTTGAACACGACATAGGCGCTCATCAGCTTGGTAACCGAGGCGGGGTACCAGTCCTGGTGCGCGTTGCGCGCCGCAAGGACCTTGCCGCTGTCGATGTCGGCGACGATGTAGGGCGTTTCCACCGCGGATGCCGCGTTCACGCCAAGGCCCACCAGCAGGATGAGTGAGAGGAACCGGGCGATCGATCGGGTCACGAAGTGCATGTCAGGCTTTGTCCGTGTCGGGAAGGGGGCGGGACCGACGAGGCCGGCGCGTCGCTCCTGAGTAACCGATCCGGGGCATCCTTGGCAAAGCGGCGCATCCGCCGATTTCGCGCATGGTCCGGAAGTCCTTGGAATGAGAGCGGAAATCTCTCTCGGCCGTCGAGCCTGCCAAAGCAGATTTCGCGAGGCGTTCTGCCGATTTCTGGCGACCGATTCACGCTCGGCGCGGGCGATCCCGGTGCGTATGCCATGGTCTGACGCTACGTTATGATCTAGATTGCCGCGATGGGTCTTTGGGGGGCGGTATGCAGGAAGTCGCCGGACCGACGTCGCGGTCCGGGACGGACCACGATTGTGAGGAGGCGCTTCATGATCCGCGCAACCACCATTCTTCCCGCAGGCTCCTGGACCGGCGCTGTCGCTGATACGGTCCTGCTCGACTTTGAAGCCCGTCGACGCGGTCGCCTTGCCATGTCGGCGAAGAGCGGCGTGTCGTTCCTGCTCGATCTGCCGATGCCGGTCGGGCTGCGCGATGGCGACGGACTGTTGCTGGAGGATGGCCGCATCATTGCGGTCGAGGCGGCGAGGGAGCCTCTGATCGAGGTTTCCGCCGGCAGCCAGCCGAAACTGATCCGCATCGCCTGGTATATCGGCACACGCCAGATGCCGGCGCAGATGGTGGGGGACCATTTGTGGATCCGCCCCGATCCGCTCGTCGAGGCGAGGCTGGCGGAGATGGAGGCGATCCTGCGTCGCGTCGAGGCGCCGTTCGATCCGGAGAACGCGCTGCCGGATGACGACAATCCGTGGTCGGGCTTCTGGCAAAGCTTTGCGGGCCAGCCCTTTTCCCGGGGCTTCGACCCGGCGGATGGCGAGAGTCATTCCGGGGAGAGGGGATCTTTCCACCGCCATGGCCCGGCATTTGCCGAGGCGCATGGCCATGCCTTCTCGGCAGGACGGTCGCGGCAGTCGCATGGCTGGTCCGAGAGCCACGCCCGCAGTCCGGGCCACGAGCATCGCGATCCCGGCGCGGCGCGCGAGTCCGGCCCGGACGATCCGTCCGCCCGGCATGGCTAGGGCAAGGGAAAAGCAAACCGGATCGTGATTTTTTGCTGCGCCGCAGCTAGAGTGGGGCTTCGTGTTGTAAACCTCGCGGAGTTCCGGAATGCCGATCATCAATCGTCTGGCCGAGTATCAGGACGAGGTCGCCGCCTGGCGACATGATCTGCACCAGCATCCGGAAATCCTCTACGACGTGCACCGTACCGCGGCCAAGGTCGCGGAACGGTTGCAGGAATTCGGCGTCGACGAAGTGGTGACGGGCCTCGGCCGCACCGGCGTGGTCGGTGTCATTCGCGGCAGGCGGGGAGATGGCGGCCGGACCGTTGCGCTCCGCGCCGACATGGACGCGCTGCCGCTGACCGAGATCACCGGCAAGCCCTATGCCTCGACCAGTCCCGGCAAGATGCATGCCTGCGGTCATGACGGGCATACCGCGATGTTGCTGGGCGCGGCCAAATACCTGGCCGAGACGCGCAATTTCGACGGCACGGCCGTGGTCGTGTTCCAGCCCGCCGAAGAGGGGGGCGGCGGCGGCAAGGCGATGGTCGAGGACGGGCTGATGGAAAGGTTCGGCATCGACGAGGTCTATGGCATGCACAATATGCCGGGTCTCGACATCGGCAAGTTCGCGATCCGGCCCGGCCCGATCATGGCGGCGACCGACGAGTTCAATTTCACCATCGCCGGCCGGGGCGCCCATGCCGCCAAGCCGCATCTGAGCCTCGATCCGATCGTCATCGGTTCGCATCTCGTGCAGGCCCTGCAGACCATCGTGTCCCGCTCGGTCGATCCGCTCGACTCGGTGGTTGTCTCGGTGACCAAGTTCCACGCCGGCGAGGCGCATAACATCATCCCGCAGACGGCGCATCTGGGCGGCACCGTGCGCACGCTGACGCCGGAGATGCGCGATCTCGCCGAGAAGCGGATCCGCGAGATTGCCGCCGGCATCGGGGCCACCTATGGCGCCAGCATCGAGGTCGACTACGACCGGAATTATCCGGTGACGGTGAACCACGTCGCCAACGCCATCTTCGCCGGCGACGTGGCTTCGGAGATCGTCGGCGGCGACCGCGTCGATCGCGAGGTCGCGCCGATGATGGGCGGCGAGGACTTCTCCTACATGCTGGAGAAGCGCCCCGGCGCCTTCATCTTCATCGGCAATGGCGACACGGCCGGGCTGCACAACCCGGCCTATGATTTCAATGACGACGCCTTGCCGATCGGCGCTTCCTACTGGGTCCGCTTGATCGAGACGTCGCTCGCGCCGGCCTGAAGCGCGGCGCGGTCGTCGCGTCGCGTCTTCCAGAGCGAGACAATGACGCCGCCGCCGAGCAGGCCGATGGTCGAGCCGAGCGAGATCAGCGTGTCGACGGGCCCGACCAGGTGGGTCCAGAAGATCTTGCCGCCGACCAGAACCAGCACGAGCGCCAGCGCGTATTTCAAATAGTGGAAGCGGTGCACCATGGCGGCCAGCGCGAAGTAGAGCGCGCGCAGGCCGAGAATGGCGAAGATGTTCGAGGTGTAGACGATGTAGGGATCGGTCGTGATCGCGAAGACGGCCGGCACGCTGTCGACCGCGAACACGATGTCGGCGATCTCGATCGAAACCAGCGCCAGGAACAGCGGCGTCGCGACGAGATGCGCCTTGCCGCCCGCCTGCTGGACCCGGGTGAAGAAGCGGTGGCCGTCCAGATGGGGCGAGACGGGGATCATCCGCCGCACCAGCTTCAGGATCCGGCTGTTCTCCAGATCCATCGGCTCGTCGCCGGCGAAAAGCATCTTGATGCCGGTGAGGATCAGGAAGGCGCCGAAGATGTACAGGATCCAGCCGAAGGACGAGATCAGCGCCGCGCCCAGGCCGATCATGATGGCGCGCAGCACCAGAACGCCGAGAATGCCCCAGAACAGCACCCGGTGCTGGTAGGCCCGGGGGATGGCGAAGGCGGAAAAGATCAGCGAGATGACGAAGATGTTGTCGAGCGCTAGGCTCTTCTCGACCACGAAGCCGGTCAGGTAGAGCATGCCGGCATCCGCGCCCAGATCGTACCAGACCCAGGCGCCGAACAGCAGCGCGACACCGATGTAGAAGCTGGAAAGCACGAGGCTGCGGCGAATGCCGATCTCGTGGTCGCCGCGATTGAGCACGCCGAGGTCAAGGACCAGCAGCAAGGCGACGATGCCGGTGAACAAAAGCCAGACGGCAGCCGGCTGGCCGAGAAACTCGGCGCCGAAAAACGAAATCATATCCATGGGTCACGAGCACTGGTCGCCGGGCCAACAAATTTAAGGGTCCGACATCACGGTGGGCGACGCACCGCCAGAGGGGCCCGGACCCCGCTCGTTTGCAGGAGATGGCACTCGGCCCAACCCGGCGCAAGGTGCGAAACGCGAAATTTTCTCGACATCCCGGTCGCTTTGGTGCAACCAAAACCTCTTACCACTTCCCCCGGAACGCTCCGCTCGATCGCCGGTGTCCTTTATGGGGGAAAACGATGCAGATCGAGGTCAACATGCCCGCCTATCGTTCCCGTACTACCACCCATGGCCGCAACATGGCCGGCGCGCGCGGCCTTTGGCGCGCCACCGGCATGAAGGACGGCGATTTCGGCAAGCCGATCATCGCGGTGGTAAACTCGTTCACGCAGTTCGTCCCCGGCCACGTCCATCTGAAGGATCTCGGCCAGCTGGTGGCGCGCGAGATCGAGAAGGCCGGTGGCGTCGCCAAGGAGTTCAACACTATCGCCGTCGATGATGGCATCGCGATGGGCCATGACGGCATGCTCTACTCGCTGCCTTCGCGCGAGATCATCGCCGACTCGGTCGAATACATGGTCAACGGCCATTGCGCCGACGCCATGGTCTGCATCTCGAACTGCGACAAGATCACCCCGGGCATGCTGATGGCGTCGCTGCGCCTCAACATCCCGACGATCTTCGTGTCCGGCGGCCCGATGGAAGCCGGCAAGGTCGTGCTGTCCGACGGCAAGATGCATGCGCTCGACCTCGTCGACGCCATGGTCGCCGCCGCCGACGAGTCGATGTCCGACGCAGACGTGACGCTGATCGAGCAGAATGCCTGCCCGACCTGCGGCTCCTGCTCGGGCATGTTCACCGCCAATTCGATGAACTGCCTGACCGAGGCGCTCGGCCTGTCGCTGCCGGGCAACGGTTCGACGCTCGCAACCCACGCCGACCGCAAGCGTCTGTTCGTCGAGGCGGGTCACCAGATCGTCGACATCACCCGCCGCTATTACGAGCAGGACGACGAGAGCGTGCTGCCGCGCAACGTCGCCTCCTTCGGCGCCTTCGAAAACGCCATGACGCTCGACATCGCCATGGGCGGCTCGACCAATACCGTGCTGCACATCCTGGCGGCGGCGCATGAGGGCGAGATCGACTTTGACCTCGACGATATCGACCGCCTGTCCCGTCACGTCCCGGTGCTCTGCAAGGTCGCCCCGGCCAAGCAGGACGTGCACATGGAAGACGTCCATCGCGCCGGCGGCATCATGGCCATCCTTGGCGAACTGGCGCGCGGCGACCTGTTGAACCTCGACCTGCCGACCGTGCATTCCTCGACTCTTGCCGAGGCGATCGCCCGCTGGGACATCCGCCAGACCAACAGCGAGAGCGTGCGTGAATTCTATCGCGCCGCACCCGGCGGCGTGCCGACCCAGACGGCCTTCAGCCAGGATCGCCGCTGGACCGAACTCGATCTCGACCGCGAGAAGGGCGCCATCCGCGACGTGCCGCATGCCTTCTCCAAGGATGGCGGCCTTGCGGTCCTGAAGGGCAACATCGCGCTCAATGGCTCGGTGGTGAAGACCGCCGGCGTCGACGAGTCGATCCTCAAGTTCACCGGCCCGGCCGTGATCTTCGAAAGCCAGGACGACGCCGTGCTCGGCATCCTGAACAAGAAGGTCAAGGAAGGCGACGTCGTCATCATCCGCTATGAGGGACCGCGCGGCGGCCCCGGCATGCAGGAAATGCTCTATCCGACCAGCTATCTGAAGTCGCGCGGCCTCGGCAAGGCCTGTGCGCTGGTGACGGACGGCCGCTTCTCCGGTGGCACGTCGGGCCTTTCCATCGGCCACGTCGCACCGGAAGCCGCCGCCGGCGGCGCCATCGGCCTGGTCGAGGAAGGCGATACGATCGAGATCGATATCCCCAACCGCATCCTGCGCATCAAGATCTCCGACGAAGAGCTCGCCGCGCGTCGCGCCGCCATGGACGCGCGCGGGCGGGATGGCTGGAAGCCGGTCAAGCCGCGCAAGCGCAATGTGACGACGGCGCTCAAGGCCTATGCCGCGATGGCGACCAGCGCCGACAAGGGCGCGGTTCGCGACGTCAGCCGCTTCGACGTCTGACCCGCTATCGGCTGAAACGTAAAAAGGGCGCCTTCGGGCGCCCTTTTTTGTGGCCTGGCCTGGCAGAAAACGACGGCGCCAAGCCGACTTTCGCGCCGCCTGGCCTTCAATCGCTGATGATCTTGACCTTGTCGCCGGCGGGCGGCAGGGCATTGCCCTTGATGTCGTTCAGCACGCGGAAGAGGTCTGCCGGCCGATCGACGCCGTTCATGCGGCGCGCCAGGCTCTCGACCGTATCGCCCGACTTCACCGTCACCAGTTGCACCCGCAGCGGCTTGAGCGCGGCGGCTTCCTGAGGCGACAGCTTGCGGAAGCTCTGCACCGTCTCGTTCGTCGACTGCTCGAGACCCGGCGTGTCGGTCTCGTTGGCGAAGATGAAGCGATAGGTCGCGCTCGGGCCGACGCGGATCACGGCGATGCGGAACACCCAGCCCTTGGCCTCGGCGCGCGCCGAGGCGGCCTCCAGCCCGTTGACCGAGAAGCTCTTGATCGAGTTGCGGTCGAGCCCGTTGACCCAGCCCGACGCGATGTAATCGGCCAGCGCCGTGCCGACCGGCAGGTTGGCGCCGTCGAAGCGCAGGGCCGTGCCGTCCGGCGCGGTCGCCAGCACGGCATCCGTCGTGTTGTCGAGGATGAAGCCGTTGGGCACGGTGAAGGCCACGCCCAGCGTCGGATGGTAGAAGTTCTTGCCGCGCACGAAGCCCTGCGAGCGGTCGTCGCCGAACAGCATGCCGTCGATGCCCTGCAGGTAGCGCTCGCGGTCGACCTCGCCAATGCCTGGTGCGCCGAACTGGCGCGCGGCGCGGACCGCGAAATCGACGCGCTGCGGCGTCGCCGGATGCGAGGCGAGGAAATCGGGCCGCTTGTCCTGGACGCTGCCGGCCGATTTGTAGGCCGCGAAGCGGCCCATCAGGTCGAGGAACCGCGCGGCGGCGAAGGGGTCGTAGCCTGCCTTGCCGATCGTGCGCACGCCGATCGCGTCGGCCTCCAGCTCCTGCTGCTGCGAGAAGGCGGCGAGCGTGCGCTGGCTCGAGGCGAGCGCCAGCTGGCCGGCGTCGCCGTCCTGCAGGACGTCGGTGACGACCCGGCTGACGATCATCGCCGCGCGGGCCTTGTTCTGGCGCTGCATGGCGTGGTTGGCGGTGACGTGGCCCATCTCGTGCGCGATCACGGCGGCGACTTCCGAGGAATCATTCGCCAGCGCCAGCAGGCCGCGCGTCACATAGAGATAGCCGCCGGGCAGCGCGAAGGCATTGACCGATGGCGTGTTGAGGATGGTGATCCGGTAGGACTGCGACGGATCGTCGGAGGCCGCGACGATGCGGCCGACGATGCGCGCCACGGTCTTCTCGAGCTTGTCGTCGTGATAGACGCCGCCGAAGCTCGCGACGATGCGCGGATGCTCCTGCGCGCCAATACGCGCCTGCTTGGGATCGACGGGGGGCGGGATGGCGGCGCCGGCCGTCGTCTGCGGCGGGCCATAGGTCTGTTCAAGCACGGTTGTGCAGCCGGCGAGCAGCAGGCTCGCCGTGATGATCGCCGCCTTCCAGAGAAGCGCGCCGCGGGAGCCGGAGCGGTCCCTATCCCGTGTGGCACCGAATGCCGTCATTCTTCACCATTGGTCCAACAGTTCGAGCTGCTCGGGATGCGTGATCCGCAAGCTCGGCCCGTCGTGACTCTCGATCCAGCCCCTCAGTCTTACCCGTTTCCCCCGCAACGCCTTCACGTCGATGCCGTCTTCCGCCAAAGCCGCGAGGGCTTCGGCCGTCAGCACCGCCGTGAAATCCGTCGACCAGTCGCGCCCGAAATCCAGATAGGCGATCGGACCGCGCTCCCCGACGGAAACGACTCTTCCCTCAACCAGATCATATACATCGTGTCGGGTTGCAAGTGCGGGATCGGTCGCAGGGCGGATGGCGTAGTATGGATCGGGCCAGAGGCCAAGCCCTGATTTGCGAGCCTGCCGTTCAACATTCATCAAAGCGTCGACACACTGGCGGTTGTCGGCAAAGGAATAGACGCGGGCAAGGCCGCCGGCCACCATCGCCTGCTGCAGCCAGAGGGGGGCGCCGTCCTCCGGCAGGATCTCGACATGGGCGAGCGCGCGGCCGTAGCGGTCGCGCCGGGCGCCGCCATAGCGCAACTGCGCCGCCTGGCCGAGCGCGATGCGCTCCAGCGCCGTCTTCGCTTCCTCCGCCAGCGGCCATGCCGTGAAATCCGGCCGGCCGAGCGGCAGTTTCGGCGCCTGCATGCCGACCAGCCGCACCTCCAGCCCGGAATCGAGCACCAGCGTGTCGCCGTCGACGACGCTGGCAACGAGGCCGGTCTCGCCATCGACGAGACGGCATTCGTGCAAGCCCGCCGTCCTTTCGGACCGTTCGGCCCCCGTCGCTTCCGCCATCATCGTTCCCAACACCGCCATGACAAGCCCGGGGACAAGCCCGGTCGCCGCCAGCGCCCATCCGCGCCTGCCGGCGTCTCCCGGCGCGGCCGATGCCGATCCGCTGCGGCGCTTCGAGCCCATCCGCGTCCTGATTCCCCCGTCCTTGTGTCATCGTGATGGCGACGCGATGACATCGTCTCATGCAGGCCCTGCCCGCGCATCCGGAAATCCGCAAGACGGGCGCTTAAGCTCTCGAGGCGGCCGCCCGCGGCCCGGGGGGTGGATTGCGTCGCAGATTTCCGCGGCGCGCTCTTGAAAACGAGGCGCCAATCGGACCATAAGCATGTCACCCGCCCGGCCAAGCCGGTCCGGCGGCGCGTCTCCGCCCAGGGCGGCGGATGTCCCGGTAGCTCAGCAGGATAGAGCAACGGTTTCCTAAACCGTAGGTCAGGGGTTCGAATCCCTTCCGGGACACCATCCAAAAATCAAGTATCTGATTTTGCAGGGTAATTCCCGATATATCCCGCACCTCGTATTAAGGTGCGGGCGTTTTGTTCTGTTTATGTTGCTGCAGCTTGTCGCTCGCATGCACGCCCATGGCGGCTCGGTTCGCGGCTCGGGTGTACAGTTCGGCCTGCTTGGAAGACTGCCAGCCGAACATGGCCATCAGCTCGGAAGTCGTCGCGCCTGCCTCTGCCGCGCGAGTCGCAGCTGCTTTCCGCAGCCCATGCGCCGAACCAGGTACGCCAGCTTCTGCACACCGATCCCGAAACCAGTTGCCGAATCCGTCGGCTGTGAAGGCCTTACCGTACTCGGTGATCAGATAGGTGAGGTCGCCAGTCTTTGATGCGTCGAGGGAGGCGCGAAGAGGCGCCAGGATTCGGAGCGTCACGGTCTTGCCGGTCTTCTTCGTACGGATATTCAGGATCTCGTTCCTGACGTGCTGGCGCCCCAGCACTACGGCGTCCGACCGTCTCAGCCCTGTGTAGAGCAGGATATCGAGCGCAAGCCGGGCTTTGGTGCCGAGTGGATGCCGCTCTTCGTAACGGGCCACCTCGTCGACGGTCCATGTGTGGATGCCGCCGGTCTTGCTGGAGAACAGCTTCACATCGCGAGCCGGGTTCCTGTCGATCAGGTTCGCGGTCATGGCATAGTCGAGCAGCACGCGCATTGTCTTGATGAAGGCGTTCGCCGCTTCGGGCGTCTCGGCGCGTCGCTCCCGGCCCGCCAAGATGGCTGCGCGGGTCAATCGCTCGACCAGGGTGTCGCCGGCCGCGTCGCAAAGCCGCAGTAGAAGGCGCTCGCGGACGCGTTTGGTAGACGGTGCCAGCCGGACGAAGTCGGAGGATTCCCGGTAACGGTCGACAAGCCAACGGAGCGTGTTCGGCTTCGCCGTCGGCCGGGCCCGTTGGACTGCCGTTCCCGCCAGCGCAGCGTGATAGGCTTCCATGAACTCCGGGCTGTCGTAGTCACCCGGCAGGCGCGTTCTAACGCCCTTTCCACGGCGGAAGTACCAGACCGGGCGCCCATGGCGGGTCTTCTCTCGATAGACGTGGGCATGCAGTTTACGCGGCATAGGGCCTATCACAGGATGACCGGCTCCAAGTCGTCAACCTCGATCTTTTCCTCAGTGACGGTTTGCAGTAGCCGAATGGTGCCCAGTCTCGTGATCTCGACGCCTTTCACCTCAAAGCCGGCCTTGGTCGCGGCGCGTATGGCGCGTTTGAGATCCACCTCGGTGAACGTTGCGGCTCGCTGTCCCATCACGTCTCTCCCTTCGAGGGCGAGTAGCTCATTCCAACGCTCCCTCGCTCATCAGGGTGGTGTCCGTCGGTACCAGCCCGGTCGAGTTGATCTCGTCGCGGCGGTCGCGGTTGCGCCGGCGGGCCTTCGCGCCACCGCGATCCCATCGGACGGCTCCGCCATTGGCCTGGCGCCAGTGCAAGAAGTCGTTCGCCTTCTGGCGCATGGCTGGCGAAATGTACCGGCGCTGGATCATTCCACCGCCCTCGTCGCCATGCTGTCCTGCGGATGGCCGCCGGCGGCGATGTGCGCGTCGAGCATGGCCTCGCGCTTCTCTCGGCTGAGCGGCACCCCGTCATCGTCCGATTCGACGAAGGCGGTCGGCTCGGTGAGCAGATCCATGAAGGTCGGGGCGCATCGGATGCAGAGCACGCAATCGATGCCTGGATAGTAGCGGTCGCTGACGTCGAGGGGCTGAACACAGCCCTCGCAGACGAGATAGTTCCGGCTCATTCTGCAGCCTCCATGACAAGCGTTTGAAGTGAGTGACTTACTCGCACTGGCCCACCTCGAGGCAGGATGCGCCGGCCTCAAATCTGGCCATCAGGTCGTACTGAACGCCGCCTCGCGTCGTCTTCGACCATTCGACACGCGCCCTGATGCCAAACTGCTCCGCCGTGACGGTGCCCCCGTCGTGATAGAGAGGGTCATCGGTGGCGCAGAAGAAGGTCGCCGCTCCGCGCTTAGAGACCCCTCCTGCGATGCTCTCCCATTCTTCGACGCGATCGATCGCAGAAGGATCAATCTGGGCGATCAGCCGGATCTCGTCTTTCTTGGCGAAGATGCACGGCCAGCAGCCGACCCGCTCAGCCCCCCTCGCGTAAAGCGGATTAGGCGCGATGCCGTGCCGGTCATGCATGGCGAACACGTCTGCCAACAGCCAGCTGTGGATCGGTCGATAGGTGTAAGCACGAAATGCCCAAGCCGCCTCGCGCTCGCGCTTCGGCAGGGAAAAGGGAGCGAGATTGACCCGCTGCCAGCGCAGCATTTGCCGCCTGACAAGGCTTTCTTCCGCTCTCACGCCCTGCCATGAAATCAGGCTGCGGCCCGCTTCGAGGACAGGCTTTTGCACTCCGAACCACATTGGCGCGATCTTGAGTTCGTCAGTGCAGAAGCGGGACTTCGCCCCTGGAAAGCGGCCCTTGACCATAACGAGATCGAGGAACGGGATGCCCGTCGGCCTCATCAACGCCGCTGCGCGCTCGACGCGATCGATCGGCACGCCGGCGGCCGGCCACTTCGCCAGAATGAACGCTCGCTTTCGAGCCATGGCCTCCGTGAAATCGGCCTTCACGGTCAAGATAGGCGGACCGCCGGCGCGCTCGGCCAGCTGGGCGATATATTCATAGGTTGCCGGATGTTCGTGGCCGGTGTCGGCAAAGACAGCCGTAAACGGCATGCCCCGCTCGATCGCGAGCAAGTAAAGCGCTGTGCTGTCCTTGCCGCCGGAGACGCTTACAACGTGCTCCCAAGGCTGCGGATGGTTGCGGCCGGTCGGAACCCGCCGAGCCGTCCTGAACTGCGGCGCGGGATGTTTGCCGCCGGCGAAGCTGTCGACGATGATCTCTCTCATCGCGCGAAGCCGAGCGCGAGCATGCAAAGAAGGCCGATCAGGCTGAAGGTCCAGGCAAGCGCCAGCCAGTCGTCGCGTTCGCTTGCGCGAACGGCGTCAAAAGTATCCAGAAGGGTTTTCATGGGGATCTCGTCGAAGGACATGATCGTCCGGCGACGCGGCTTCGGCTGGGGGGAGGGCGCCGAAGCCGCGCTGGCCTGAGGATCCGTGTCAGGCGGCGATGCGTTCGTTCGCCTTGCGCTCTGCGAGCTGGCGGGCTTGCGGGCCGTACATCAGGATCTCGCCCTGGGTGAAGCCGCAGAGCTTCAGGAAGTCCTCGCTGCAGCTGCCGTCGATCGATGCGCGATCGAGCATCTCGGCCGCCATCAGGTTCGGCACGCTGCCCGTGCGGCGGGCCACCTCAAGGGCGGTCTCGTTGCGGCTGTTGCGGCGGACACGCAGCGGGGTATTCGGGGAATGCATGGTCGCTCCATCGGAACCGGGTTCGGTTCGGCGCGCCAGGACAGGGCCTGCGCCGATGGATAGACGCTAGTGCGGTTTTTAAACCGTGTCAACATTCGCGGTTTAAGAACCACATCGCGGCAAGGATCGTCGAATCACACCCCAAACAGTTCGTTGATTGTGAGAACTTTGTGGATGCTCAAGACGTATTCAGCCGGCATCTCAATGATTGCTGGGGGGTGATATTGCTCCAACACCACGACTGTAGCGGTGCGCCTCTTGAGGACCTTGATATAGGCCTGGCCGGGGTCGTCGTCATGGCGGCGCGTCTGCACAATGACGGTGTCGCCGACTTTGCAGGGCCGATGCGGATGGACGAATCGCATCTCGCCTTCGGGATGCGCGGGGAACATCGATTCACCCTCGACGAAGATGGCGTAGAGATCCTTCACCCCTGCCATTGCAGGCGGTCTCCGGGCGTATTCGACGACACTGTTTTCCAGCATAAACCCCTGAAAATCATCAATAACGGATCCTCTCGCGGTGCCGAGAACGGGCACATCCTGCAACAGGGCGTGTCGCGCGGGAAGTTCCAAATTTGTAATGCTGACTTCTGATTTTTCAGGCGGGGGGATGGTGGGTGGAACCGTGTCGTCGAGGCCGAGAAGCCACTCCGCAGAGACTTCCAAGGCAGCAGCCACCTTGTTGACGGTCTCCGAGGTTGGATTCGGCTCGATGTCGTCTCGGATGAGGCCTCGAATGAGGTCAGCATTCGTTCCAACACGAAGGGAAGCCGCGCGCGGAGACAGGCCGAGCGCCTGAAGCCGGCTTTTGATGCGTGTTTTCAATTGGTTGCTCATCGTGCGGTATTCTAACCGCACCGCATTATCGGCGCGAGCGGTTCTAAACCCGTTGACAATACGGTTTTAAAACCGCAAATCATGCGGCATGCGCCTCCTCGAACAACTCACCAGCGTTATGATGACGTACAGCAATGCGACTGGCCTAAGCCTGGCGCGCATATCGACGCTCGTCTTCAATCACGGTGCCAAGTTCGAGCTGCTTCAAAAGGGAAGTGACATCAACACACGATCCTTTGAGCGAGCGATGCTGTGGTTTTCCGAACATTGGCCTGACGACCAAGCTTGGCCCGAAGGCGTCGCTCGCCCGGTAGTTGAAGAGGCCGCGGCATGACGATCGAACATCGGCTCCGCTCTGCCGAGAGTTCCGACTTTCCGGCTATTGCCGGACCGCCAAGCGATCGAAGCTTCACCCGTGCGGCGATCGTGACTGCCCTGCGCGCCGTTGGCCGGCGCGCAGGTTCCTTCCTCCCGAGACTTGGAGCGGGCCGGCGCCTCCTTCCGTCGCGCCCGCTCCATTTTGGCGAGGATCCGAACCCGGACGGTCGACATTGGCGAGGCCCTCCCTGAGCCGTCTCTGACACTCCGTTTCTGACAGACCGAAACCGTTCCCGCGCTGGGAAAGCTGCAAGGCTTTTCCCGGGCCGGGAAACCTTTGCCCGAGGCGAACATGTCCCGACCCATTTCCGACGCCTGGTTCAACCGCGTGAAATCCGCCACCCGCGACCTCGTCCAGGCCTGCGGTGGTGTTGTTCGCGCCGGCGAGATCTCGCACAACTCCAAATCGGAGGTCTCGCGCTGGCAGACGGCCACCGACGAGGCGATCATTCCGCTCCCATCCGTCCTGGTGCTCGAGGCGGATTGCGGACTGCCACTCGTGACGACCGTCATGGCGGATCTGGGCGGTCGCCGGCTTGAAGGGCCGTCCGAGCAGGCGGGCAGCGCCACCGCCGTTCTCGGCCACTATGCCGAGACGATGCGCGCCGCCTCCGAGCTGATGGCCTCGACCGCCGCAGCCCTAGCCGATGGCAAGATCACCGGCGCGGAACTGGAAATCCTCGATCGCAATGCGGGTGCGCTGGAGCGCGCGGCAGCTGGGCTGCGGTTCGGCATCGCCAGCGCCAAGGGCGGCTCGGCTCTCAAGGTCGTGGGCGAAGATGCGCGTTGACCCTCCCGCTCTCGACGCCCGCCGCGACCACCTCTGGAAGGTGATCGGCACGATCGCCCTTTGGCTCACTGGCGCCACCGCCGTGTCCCTGACCGGGGCGAAAATCCTCTCCACCACCATCGAATGGATCAAGTCATGACTTGGATGCAGACGCGCTCCGGCCTCGCCGTCGATCTTGCGAGGCCGGATCTCTCGGCGATCGACATCATGGTCGATATCGCCATCCCGCTTTCGCTGACCAACCGTTTTGCCGGCCATACAGCGCGGCTCGACTGTGGAGGATTCTCGACCGCCCAGCATTCCTATCTGGGTGCGGACGCCGTGCTGCAGGAAACCGGCGGCGACACAGACGCGGCGCTGGCCTTCCTGCTGCATGATGCGCATGAGGCCTTCATCGGCGACCCGACGCTGCCTTTCGTCGATGCCCTCGACCGGATCGCGATCGACCGGCTGGGCCGGCCGGTCAACGGCATCATCCGCAGCACGCTCAAGATCCTGAAGGCCGGGCTGGATGCCGAGATTTATAGACGGCTCGGGCTCTCCTGGCCGCTCTCGCCCTATCATCACGGCATCGTCGCCGACATGGACCTGCGCATGCTTCGGCGGGAGCGCGACGAGCTGATGGGCGCGCCGCCCGAGCGCTGGGCCAACAATGTCGAGACTGCCGCGCCGATCCGCAGCCTTGAAGGCTGGGACTTTTTCCGCGGCGGCAACCGAAACGACGTTGCGCGTGAATGGATGTCTCGTCTTCGCGCCTGGCACCCGCGCAATGTCGAGGCTCGCAGCACGGGAGGTGAGCCGTGGCTGAGCCCGTCCTGACGCTCGATCTCTTCGTGCATGGCCGCTCCGACCGCGCCGTCCAGCTCTCGCGGGACGGCGACCGGCGCAACGCGGTCTGGGTCGCGCTCGTCCATCTCGACGTCGCCATGGCCGGAGACAAGCGGGCGATCGTCACCATCCCGCGCTGGCAGGCCGAGCAGGAAGCCTTGGTGACGCCACCTGCCGAAGCCGGTCAGAGCGAGCTTTTCGGAGGCGCATCGTGAGCGAGCACGAAGACACTTACGATCCCTATGCGACCGGCCGCGTGCGGCCCGGCAAGGCGCTCAAGCCCGGTGCCGAAGAGAGCGAGCCCCAAATAAACGGTATCGCCGCCGCGCAACTGCGCTCGATCGTCGAGCGGATCGAGCGCCTCGAGGAAGAAAAGAAGGCGATCGCCGACGACATCAAGGCCGTCTACGGCGAGGCCAAGGCCAACGGCTACGACACCAAGACTCTGCGCAAGGTCGTCGCACTCCGCAAGAAGGACGCCAACGAGCGCGAGGAGGAAGAAGCGATCCTCGAACTCTACAAGAACGCGCTGGGGATGGTCTGATGGCGATCGCCTTTCTTCCACCGCCCTTGTCTTGGCTGCCTGGCGACGCGCCGACGCCGGTGGGCCAGCTGCCGTTTCACCCGCTTGCCAATCTCTTTCCGCTGATCGAGGGCGAGGCGTTCGACGACCTCATGGCCGACATCGCGGCGAATGGCCTGCAGGAACCGATCGAGCTTCTCGACGGGGCTATCCTTGACGGGCGCAATCGCTATCGCGCCGCCCTCGTCGTCGGGGCCACGATCCACACGCGCCAGTTCCGAGGCAGCGACCCTCTCGCCTATGTGATTTCGAAGAACCTGCATCGTCGGCAGCTTTCGCAGAGCCAGCGGGCGCTCGTCGCCGCGCGCGTCGCCACGATGCGCCAAGGCGAGCGCACGGACTTGGCCGAACCTTCCGCAAATTTGCGGAAAGTCAGCCAAGGCGAGGCGGCGCGCGTGGCCAATGTCTCCGACCGAAGCGTCACCACGGCGCGCGAAGTCCTTTCGCATGGTGCTGCCGAACTGGTTGCGGCGGTCGATGGCGGCCGGATCTCGGTCTCGGCAGCGGCGGACATCGCCTCGCTGCCGCTGGCCGAGCAGAGGCGCATCGTTGACAGCGTTGACCCGCGCGCTCTCGGCGCAGCGATCAAGCGGCTGCGGGATACGAAGACGGCGGACAAGAAGGCGAAACGCGCCCGGCGTGAGGCGGCTCTTGCCGGAAAGCAGCGCGCATTGCCGAACAAGCGGTTCGGCGTCGTCTATGCCGATCCGGAGTGGCAGTTCGAGACCTACAGCCGCGAAACCGGCCTGGATCGCGCCGCCGACAATCACTATCCGACGACGCCAACCAACGACATCGTTTTGCGTCCTGTCGGTGACATCGCCGCGTCCGATTCCGTGCTGTTCCTTTGGGCGACCGCGCCCATGATCAAGGCCGCGCTACGCGTCCTGGAACATTGGGGTTTCGAATACAAAGCCCAATTCATCTGGGAGAAAGACAAGCTCAGCACCGGCTACTGGAACCGTAACATGCACGAGCTGCTGCTCGTCGGCACGCGCGGCAACGTGCCGGCGCCGGCGATGGGCGAGCAGTGGCCCTCCGTGATCAAGGCGCCCGTCGGCGAGCATTCCGCGAAGCCGGAGATCTTCGCCGAATTGATCGAAGCCTATTATCCGAACCTGCCCAAGATCGAATTAAACGCCCGTCGCGCGCGGCCGGGCTGGGACGTCTGGGGCCTGGAAGCGCCGGAGACGTCAGCATGACGGCCGCCCGCTCAATCAACCAGTGTGTCCAGTGGAACGGCGAGGGCGCGGGCGATGGCCTTGAGCGTCTCGGTCGAGCCGGCCTTCTTGCCGGTCTCGATATCCGCGATGTAGCCCTGCGTCACGCCCGCAGCGGCCGCCAGTCCGGTCTGGGTCATCCCGCGGTGCTTGCGGATCGCGCGGACGGGCGTCTCGCCAGCCTCGATCGCCGTCCAGACATCTTCGGGCAGAGCGATATCCGCACCGGCTGCAATGGCGGCATCGCTCTCCGCGATAATGGTCGCCGTCATGCGATCCTCGGCGCCCTCGTCGCCGGAGCGCGCCATCAGGGCGTCATAGTCGCGACGGGACAGGACGACGATCTCGTCGCTGATGAAGTGGGGCTTACCCATGATGGGTTCC
Source organism: Kaistia defluvii (assembly GCF_026343955.1). Lineage (GTDB taxonomy): Bacteria > Pseudomonadota > Alphaproteobacteria > Rhizobiales > Kaistiaceae > Kaistia > Kaistia defluvii. The sequence continues at coordinate 103,513 of NZ_JAPKNI010000003.1, read as the reverse complement.
TTTCAACGGTAGATTTCGCGGCGATGACCGAGGGCACGGACCTCGATCATATCGGCGGTTTCGACAAAGATCACGCGGTAGTCGCCGACCCGCAGGCGGGAGCCGACTTCGCCGACCAGCTTCTTGACGTCGCCTTCACCCGTCTCGGCCAACCGAGCCAGCCGGGCTTCGACCTGTGCGCGCACATCTGCCGGGAGTTTCCGGAGAGCGCGGCGGGCGTAGGAGGTGTAAGCGAGCGTTTTCATGTCTCCTTTATAGCCAATAGCGATATCGCTGACAACAGGAAAAATAGCAAATTGCGATATTTTGCATGGGGGGATGTCCCATGTCGGTAGATGTGAGGATTCGCATCAGCGACCGGGCCTGGCGGCTTATGAGCCGGGCGGCGCGTGAGCATGATGTCTCGCTGCCGGAGCACCTGCGCCTTGTGATCGAGGCCGATGCTGCCGTGTATGCGGTCGAGGACAGCGATCGCAGCTCTGCGGGCCCTATTTCCACGCAACTGCGCCCGCGCCGCTGGCGACAGGTCGTCATGATGCCGCACGAACCGACACGGAGCGTCACAGCTGCGTTCTTCGGTGATCCGCTGCCGGGACGCAGCGCTCTCGACCAGAAAAAGGTGCAGGTATGAGCGGCCCGCGCTATTCGATCATTCACGGCGACGCCGCTACGGATCCGCGCCTGAAGGGCAAGGCTCTGCAGGTGCTCTGCATCCTCGGTCGGCACACGGATCGCGGCGGCTGGTGCTCACGCAGCCAGGTGAAGATGGCCGCCCAGCTCCAGTGCGCCCGATCGACCATCCAAGCCGCCATTTCCATCCTCGTCGAGTGCGGATACGTGCAGCAGCAGGAACGTTTTCATCCGAACAATGGCAAGCGTTCGCATGAATATCGTGTGCTGCTCGACGACAAACGCCCGGCCGAATTCATCAATAGCGTTAATGATTTGGATGAGGACAGCGACGACGACTTGACCGATGCTGCACACCCCCATGCCGGTTTACCGGCATCCCCCATGCCGACCCAGAACCGGCATAGGGATGCCGGTCCAGAACCGGCATCCATTAGAACGACCCCTTCTAATAACGACCTGGAGAGAGATGCGCGCTCGCCTCTGGGCTCTGGATCGGAAATTCGCAGGAAGCTCGATGCTGGGGCAGAGCGCGCCGCTCTTGCCGAGGCGGCACGAGCCGATGAGGCGTTCATGTCTCAGTTTCGGCAATGGCCGAAGCAAGACAACGACAACATCGTCCGCTCGCATGGGAGCTGGCAGCGGCTCTCCGAGGCGGATCGGGCCGCTGCGAGTGCGGCAGTTCCCGTGTTCATCGCAAAGCTGCGCATCGACAAGGCTCACTGCCGCTTCTTCACCTTCATCGAAGAGCGCAAGTGGCTCGATCTGGCCGCGAAGACGGGCAGCGTTTCGGCGAGCGGGACGCTGCTTCCGATCGAGCCTGGTACCGATCTCTGGTGGGCCATCTTCTGGCGGCGCTGGAAGAACGGCGAGCGGGTCAAGTTCATGTTCGATCAAGCTTTTCCCATCGGGGCCCAGCCGCGACAGGGGGTTGGCGTGCCGGCTGGTGCCGTACCGAAGCCAGACGAGGTGTCGGCGCTCGTCACCATCGCCGTGCGCGATCAGGCTGGCGCCGTAACGGCGGAGTTCCGTGCCTGGGCCGATCGCATGTCGAAGGATCTCGTGTTCCGGTTCAACGCGAACGACCTGCACATGCCCTTCATCAAGGTGCCGAGCGAGTGGCCACCTGGCCGCGACGGCCACAGGATGGCGGCGACAGGCGAAGAGGCAAGACAATGACGATGGCAAACGCGAGGCTCACGATGAACGACAAGATCTGGCGGGTGGGCGATATCGTCGAGCCTGCAGTGCATGGTCGGTCGCAGGCGTCGTTCGTGCCGGGCTCCTCTGGCTGGTACATCGTCTATGTGGCGGGCGGCGACAGCCGTGCGACGATGGCTCTGGAGAGGCGCGGCTATACGGTCTATCGGCCGATGGTGCAGCGATGGGTTCCGGTGAAGCGGCGAGGGGGTCTTCGGGCGGATCGCACGCAGTCGAAGCTGCGCAAGGGCAAGGTATGGCGCAAGCCCGAGCCCACCCTGCAGCGAATCAGCGTGCCGCTCTATCCGCAATACGTGTTCGTCGCGATCGATCCGCGGCGGGGAACGTGGTGGGATCTGACGGAGATCCCGGGGGTCGCGGCGGTCATTCGGCACAATAGCAGCGAGGTCGTGCGGCTGGCCGACGACGTGATATCCTGCATGAAGGGCATCGAAGAACGGGGCACGCTCGATGAGGCAAAGCCAGCTAAGACCTTGAAGCCAAAGGCAGGAACCAAGATCCGGGTTGTTTCGGGTCCCTTTGCATCCTTGGCTGGGCTGGTGGTCAATGGAGGCGACCCTGTGACTGTCATCTGCGAGGTGTTCGTGTTCGGCGGCAGCACGCCGGTTTCCATGCCACTTGACCACATCGAGGTTCTGGCATAGCGAATTGGGGCGGACGAGAGTGACTGGAACACCATCGCAGCCCTAGGCTCTGAGCGAGGTCGGTCCCCCCGGAAGACGGCACAAACCGTTCTTCACCAGAGACGAAGTATGGCCCGGATGCAGATGTGCAGACCGGGCTTTCGTTTGTCTGGTGGCACAGCAGTAGCTAGTTGCGCTATCGCTGCTGGTTGGGGGGTATTATCTCTTTTCACAACTGAAGGTTTGTCTTACGTCACGGAAGCGAGGGCAGGACGGATTGGGCTGGGTCTGCCGCTCGACGTAGGAGAGATGAGATGCTGAAATACGCAATAGTCGCATTCCTCATGACGAGCACAGCAGCGATCGCTGCGGATGACACCTTCACCGATACGTCCGACTTCGGGCACATCACCTGCATGAGCCCGAGCGGAGACGAAATCAAAGAATCGAAGACGTTTCGCGCCACGAACGACAGATTTTTTAAGAAGTCGTCTATCACAGTAGGTGTTCATTCGGGATGGGCACCGAAGAAGCATGGATGTGATCTGCAAGGCGTCGAAGAGACTGAGATAACCGTTCAGTCGGAGGCTGGTCCAATCCAAGTTCCCGTCGTCACAGCGTTTACGATTTATGCCTACGCGGATTGCGGCACCAACATAGCCCAATACGCAGGAAAGACCGCAGCGATAGCTTGCACAACAAGCGCCATTACTTCGAAGTTTAGTCATAAATAAAGGCGCCATCCATCCGACAAATTCAGGCCCGGATGCAGAGATGCAGGCCGGGCCTTTTCATGTCTAGAGGTACGATGCCTGTGCGCCCGCCGACCTTTCGACCGACCGGTTCCGCCTCTCATCTCAACGCCAAGCGGGACTATGACCACCTTCGGGGCAGCGCTCGGAAACGAGGCTACACCTCGGCATGGGATCGGGCAGCGCTGGCGTTCAAGGCCGAGTATCCGATCTGCCTCGGCTGTCTTGCTGTTGGCCATGTCGAGCCGTCAACAACCGTCGATCATATCCGCCCCCATAGGGGCGATGACGCGCTGATGTGGGATCGGGCCAATTGGCAGTCGTGCTGCACATGGCACCACAACGTGGTGAAGCAGCTGCTCGAAAGCAGGCATGGGCGCGGAGAGATCTCGGTCGGTGACCTTCGCCTCGACAGCCCAACCGCTGTCGCGCTCACCCGAAGCCTACGTCGAGGGGGTGGGGGGGTCTGAAGTCTGGGGCGAAGGGGCGCCGGACCGCTTGGGGGGCACCTGTTTTTCCCCGCAGAAATCGGCGCAACTTTTTTTTATGGAGACCGCCGGTGCGTGGACGTCGCCCAGATATCGCAACCCAAGACGAGAAGGGGAATCCGGGCAAACGCAGGAAGGCCAAGCCGTCGATCAACGACAGGATCAAGATCCTGGCAGAGGCGCCTCCAGCTTCGTCCGATGCTTTGTCGCCGCCCCTTCTGTTCGGCCTCGACGAGTTTGCAGGCGCCGTCCAGATCTGGAACGAGTACGTGCCGGAGCTTCGCCGCCGAAATGTTCTCGACCGCCTCGACCGACATTCGATGGCGATGTTCTGCTACTACCTGGATCGCTTCTGGTCGGCGGTGAAGCGGTTGGCCCAAGACGGTGAAACGCAGCGCGTTCGCACCACGTCCGGCGGCTACCGCATCCATGATCACCCGGCCGTGGCGCATCGTGACGATGCCGCCAAGATCGTCATGGACCTTTCGGTTCGCTTCGGCTTCACGCCACTCGATCGCTACAAGCTGATCCGAGAGATGGTGGGAACGGGTGCGCCGGCAGGTCAGTTGTTCGGCGACAATCCGGGCCACGGCAAGGATCACGCGGAACAGCCCTCCGAAGAGTTGTCGGACGCCAATTCCATCGCTGGCTTTGCTCGTCGCAATTCATCGATGCCGAACTGAGCCATGGCGGCGATCGTCCGTCCGCCATGGGTGCAACAGGCGGAAGAGTACGCCTTCGTCGGTCGAGAATGGGATCGATCGGCTGCCGTGCCTGGTGCTTGGTTCGACAGCGCTTTGGCCGATCGAATGGTCGAGATGTGGCCCAAGTGGTTCCGCCACACCGAGGGCCGTTGGGGCGGGAAGCCCTTCCATCTGACGAAGTGGCAGGCGTGCATCGTTCGCCTGCTGTTCGGATGGAAGCTAGAGGACGGCTTTCGCCTTTACCGACGGCTGCTGCTCTGGATTGCCCGCAAGAACGGCAAGAGCGAATTCCTGGCCTCGTTGGCTCTGGCGTTCTTTCTCGTCGACGGAGAGTTTGGTGGGCAGGCCTACGCCTTTGCCTCTTCGGAGGCGCAGGCCCGGATCGTGTTCGAGAAGGCGAAGACGATGACGACGCTGTCGCCGGATCTCATGCGAGAGATCACGGTCGGCGCCGATACCCTCTTCGTCCAGTCGCTGCGGGCCAAGTTCGTTCCGCTGTCGGGTAAGGCCGTCGGAAAGCATGGCCTCTCCGCATCCGTTGCTGTCGGCGACGAAATGCACGAGTGGCGCGACGGCGAGCTGCTGAACACGCTGCATCAGTCGACCTCGGCGAGAGACCAGCCGATCGAACTGCTGGCGTCGACTGCCGGTCTCAAAGGGCGCGGCTACGGAGAGATTCTGTTCGACGAAAGTCGCAGGATCGAGCGCGCCGAGGGCGGTGCGGATGCGGTTTCTACCGTCGATACGCTTGTCGTTATTTTCGCCGCCGAGCCCGACGATGACTGGCAGGATGAGGCCGTTTGGTACAAAGCCAATCCGAACCTCGGAGTCTCGCCCACGTTGCGATTCCTGCGCGACGAATGCGCTAAGGCGAAAGACTCGCCGCGCCTCGAGGCAGACTTCAAACGGTACTATTTGAACCAGTGGATCGGTACGGCGGATCGGTGGATTCCCCTCGATCGATGGGATGCAGGGGCGCCGGATAAGCAGCGCTGGAAGGTCATCGAAGAGCAGATGCTGGCTCGGACTGACCGGACCTGCTTCGGCGGCCTCGATCTCTCGTCGACAAGCGATCTGACCGCCTTGGTATGGATCTTTCCTCCTGTCGAGGGGGACGAGCGGTGGGTGGTGCTGCCGCGTTTGTGGGTGCCGGCCGATAACATCGAGCTTCGAGCTCGTCGCGATCGCGTCGCCTACGACACATGGGCGAAAATCGGCGCAATTCGAACGACGGACGGCAACAGCGTCGATTATCCAACCATCCGGGCTCAGGTGCTTGCCGATGGTGAAGTCTTCGATGTTCGCAAGCTGGCCGTCGATCGCCTGTTCCAAGGCCATGAGACAGGCGTGGCGTTAGCCGAACAGGGATTGCCGGTCGAGTTCTTCGGTCAAGGCTTCGTGTCGATGTCCCAGCCGTCGAAGGATTTCGAGCGCTTGGCGCTGTCCAGCCTTCTTGATGCTGGCGGGCACCCCTGCATGCGCTGGCAGGTTGACCATGTGGCCTATGTCCAGGACGACGCCGGCAACATCAAACCTTCGAAAAAGAAGGCGGCCGAGAAGATCGACGGCATTGTCGCGCTGATCATGGCGCTCGGCATGGCCTTCCAGCCGGGCGGTGGACCTTCGGTCTACGAATCGCACGGCATCCGAATGATCTGAGGGAGCGGCAATGCGATTGCCAACCATCCGCCAATCTGCAGCCGCGGCGTCGGCTCCTGGTGAGCCGTTGGCGACGCGGCAGTCGCCGCCCTTCGCCCAGGCAGCCGGCTATATGACGCTCGAGGACCCGCGACTTGTGGAGTTCATGCGTTTTGGTGGTGACGTGTCCGCCACCGGTATCACGGTCAATGTTGACCGGGCGCTCAAGAACACAGCGATGTTTCGGGCGGTCAGCCTGATCAGCTACTCGATTGGCATGCTGCCGCTTCAGCTCATAGACGAAGCGACCAAAAAGAAGGCGACAGGACACCCGCTCTACCGCGTCCTGCACCGCCGTCCCAATGGTTGGCAGTCCGCCTTCGACTTTCGCACCCTCATGCAGTTGCGCGCCCTGGTGAAGGGCAACGGATACGCTCTCGTCGTCCGATCGGTGGATGTGCGGACCGGTAAGACGAAGATCGGTCAGCTCGTGCCGCTGGATCCAGATCGGGTACAGCTGAAGCAATTGGATGATTGGTCGGTGGTTTACGACTACCAGCCAAAGACCGGTGGTCTGCGACGCTACCCGCAATCCGACATCCTGCATCTGCGAGGCCTGTCTGTAGATGGACTGACGGGGTTGTCGGTGGTCAAGCAGGCGGCAGAGGCGATCGGTCTTGCCTTGGCTGCTGAATTGGCCGCCGGGCGTCTGTTCAAAAATGGTACGTTCGTCGGCGGGGCGCTGACGCATCCCGGCAAGCTGTCCGATCCAGCGTTTGAGCGCCTGAGAGCCAGTTTGGCGGAGAAAGAGGGCGCGGAGAACGCGGGCAAGAACTTCATCCTTGAAGAGGGCATGAAGTACGAAACCCTATCCACGACGGCCCGTGACGCTCAGCTCGCCGATATCCGCAAGATGCAGGTCGAGGAAATCGGCCGCGCCACTGGTGTTCCTCGGCCCCTGCTTATGGTCGACGACACCTCATGGGGTTCGGGCATCGAGGCGTTGGGGCGGTTCTTCGTTCAGTTCGCGCTCGGCCCGTGGTTTGAGGCCTGGCAACAGGCGGGCGAGCGCATCCTGCTGACGGAGGAAGAGCAGGACCTCTATTCGATCAAGTTCAACCCTGCCGCCCTGTTGCGCGGGTCGATGAAGGATCAGGCCGACTATTTCGCGAAGGCTCTGGGTTCCGGCGGATCGCCTGCCTGGATGAAGGCCAACGAAGTTCGCGACACGCTCGACATGCCTCGCGACGCTGGCGGGGATGTTCTCAATCCCGGGTCGAGTATGGCCGGCCACAACGGCGGCCCGCCGCTGGAAGAAGAAGAGCAGCCACCCACCAAGCGTTCCGCACGCAAGGATGAAATCGATGACGACGAAGATGCCTAGCCGCCGCGTCATGGCGATGGCCCGGCCCGGCGCAATGCCGTTGCCAGTCCGTCAGGACGTGCATGCTTTTACAAAGCCACAGGTCTTTGAGCAGTGGGGAGCAGACGCGGCTGGCGTTCGCGCCATTGAGCGCGGTGACAACATCATCACAATGTTTGACACGGTCGGCGAAGACTTCTGGTCCGGCGGCGGTATCACGGCCAAAAAGGTTGCTTCCCAGCTCCGCGCCATCGGTGATCGGCCAATCGAGATCCAGATCAATTCGCCGGGTGGCGACATGTTCGAGGGGATCGCGATCTACAATGTCCTGCGCGAGCACCCGCAGGGTATCACCATCAAGGTCATGGGCATGGCGGCGTCGGCGGCCTCGATTATCGCGATGGCCGGTGACCGAATCGAGATCGGCGCTGCCTCATTCTTGATGATTCACAATTGCTGGGTCATGGCCGTCGGCAACCGGCATGACATGGCCGAGACTGCGGAATGGCTGGCGCCTTTCGACCAGGCCATGGTCGATCTCTATGCAGCGCGGTCGGGGCAAAAGGCTGCGGATATCGCGAAATGGATGGACGCCGAAACCTTCATGTCGGGATCTCAAGCGATCGAGCGGGGCTTCGCTGAGGCCCTGCTTTCCGCGGATCAGATGACGGTGGACGAAGACGCGCAGGCGAGCGATCGCAGCGTCAACGAATTGCGGGCAATGGAGCTACAGCTCTGCTGCTCCGGCATGTCGCGCACCGACGCTCGGGCGCGCATCAACAAGATCAAGGGCACGCCGGGCGCTGCCATTGAGAACGCCACGCCGGGCGCTGGCGACGACTGGTCGGGGCTCTCGGCCCTGCTTTCTGCCTTCCGAACCTAACCCTTTTCTTCGCACTGGAGACCCTCATGCGAACCCTTGCTTTCGCGGCGCTTTTCGCTGCCGCGGCGATCGCCTGCGTCTATGCGTTTTCGCCCGACGTCGCGCTCGCCTCCCATTTTGTCCGTCTTACCGCGCCGATCATGGCCTGCGTGATGCTGCCGGCCAGCACCATGAAGACGGACCTCGTCGCAGGCACGGCGCTGCGCCCGGTGCCGCGGGCGGTCACCAGTATGGGCGTCCGGGCGGACGTGAATGACCCGAAGAAGATGCTGGCTGAGCTGCACTCGGCGTTCGAAGCCTTCAAAGCCGAGAACGACAAGGCGCTGAAGGCCAAGGTCGATGACGTCGTCATGACCGAGAAGATCGGCCGCATCGACGCTGCGGTTGACGGCTTCCAGAAGATCATCGACGACCTCAACGCCAAGATCGCCGCCCAGGCCGCAGGTGGCGGCGTCATCGGCGATATCCCGCCGGATCCGGAATATCTGGCAGCGTTCAAGGCGCATATGCGCAAGGGCACGGTGGAAGCAGCTCTGACCAAGGGCACCGACGCCGATGGCGGCTACCTGGCGCCGGTCGAGTGGGATCGCTCCATCACCGGCAAGCTCAAGCAAGTGTCGCCCATCCGCGCCAATGCTCGCGTGATCTCGATCACGGCGGCCGGCTTCAAGAAGCTGTTCACCGATCGCTCGATTGCTTCCGGCTGGGTGGGTGAGACCGCCGCCCGGCCTGAGACGGCTGGTCCGGGTTTTGGCCAGCTCGACTTTACGCCGGGCGAGATCTACGCAAACCCGGCTATCTCGCAGCAGCTGCTTGATGATGCCGCCATCGACCTCGAGCAGTGGCTCGCGGACGAAGTCGATACCGAGTTTGCACGCCAGGAAGGCATCGCATTCCTGTCTGGCAACGGCGTCAACAAGCCCTTCGGCATTCTTACCTATGTCGCGGGTGCGGCCAACGCCGCCAAGCATCCGTGGGGCGCGATCCCGGTCGTCAACAGCGGCGCGGCGGCGCTGCTCACTGCAGATGGCTTTATCGACCTGTTCTATTCGCTGCCCAGCGAATATCGGGCCAATGCCAAGCTCTACACCGCTCGCGGTTCGCAAGCTGCAATGCGCAAGCTGAAGGACGGGCAGAACAATTATCTCTGGCAGCCGTCTTATGCGGCAGGCCAGCCGGCCACTCTCGGCGGCGAAACCATCGTGGACATCCCCGACATGCCGGCCGTCGCCGCTGGCGCCATCGCTGCGCTCTACGGCGACATGGGTTCGAGCTTCCTGGTGGTCGATCGGGTTGGCATCCGTGTCCTGCGCGACCCCTATACCAACAAGCCCTACGTCCACTTCTACACGACGAAGCGTGTCGGCGGCGGGCTGTTCAATCCGGAGCCGATGCGGGCTCTGAAGGTCGCCGCAAACTCCTAAGCGCAGGCAGCGAACGATGGCGGGCCACCCCGGCCCGCCTTCCATTCCCCTCGAAACATGGAGGCCATGATGGTCAAGAAAGACCCCAACGCTGGAAGCGATGCGGAACAGAAGGGCGACAGTGATGTCGCCGCGCCGGTCCGCGATCAGGACCGCATCGACTTCAACGATCCGACCCTTTCGGGCGCCGAGGCCGTCGCGAAGAACCTCGAAGAGCAGTCGAAGGACTGAACCATGACCGTCGTCGTCATCACGCCGCCTGCGCCGCTGCTCTCGCCGGCGGACATTCCGGGACCGCATGCGGCTGATGACGCGACGGTTGCGGCTCTTATTCAGGCCGCGACCGAACAGATTGACGGCCCTGATGGCTGGCTTCGTAGAGCCATTGGTCCGCAGGTATTGGAGATGCGGGGCTATTTCGGCCGCGAGTATCTGCAGCTGCCCTATCCGCCGCTGATCGAGATCGTCGAGGTTGCTCACACTGCTGCCGATGGCGTGGAACACCTCCTAGATCCTACTGAGTATCAAAAGCGCGACGGTGGGCTGTCGTTCAAGCCGGGCGCCGGCTGGGTCCGCAGCCATGTATGCGGGCGCATTCGCTATCGTGCGGGTTTTGATGGCCGATCCCCGGCCGATGGTGGCACCGGTCCTGTGCCTGAGCGTGTCCGCCAGGCCGTCGTTTTGGCGGTGCGACAGTTGCAGGCGGCAGGCGTTGAGAATCTGTTCCTGCGGTCGGAAGAGATCGAGGGCGTCGGCTCGACGCAGTACGTCGTATCCGAGGCGGCGGGCGCGGTGATCACGCGAGCGATCGATGGCCTCCTGTCGGGCTTGAGGATCCCCCGCGTATGACGCCCGCAATTGCTATTGCGATTCTGGATCGAACGATTTCCAGGCACGGTCAAACCGTGCTGCTGCGCCGCGGCAACACGGAACTCACCGTCCGCGCCTTTGTGCGCGACTTCCGGCCCGACGAAATTGTCGGCGGCATCGCGCAGGGTGACAGCAACGTAGTCCTTTCGCCGACCCAGATTGCCGGCACGCCCTTCGTTGAATCCATCCTGCGCAACGATAAGGTCGTGATCCGAGGGCGTGTGCGGAATGTGCAGTCCGCCGATCCCATCCTGATCGCGGACCAGCTCGTGCGGATCAACCTGCAGGTGCGCGGCTGATGGTGATCTCGTCGCGGATCGACTCGATCGAGCGTGACATCGCCGTCATGCTCGACGAGACGCTTTCGCCGGAGGCTCGCAGTATCGAGCTGGCGGCGTTCGCGAGGCAGCAACTTGCCGAGGCGCAGCGGATCAATCAGCAGGCGCTCGGTGTGGTGCCGCCGCATGACACCTTCGTCGACGGCAAGGCGGGCGCCGCGATTGAGACGGTCCGGCCTGACGGTGTCGTCGTGTTCGAGTTTGAGATGCTGCAGGATATCTTCGCCCAGATCGGCTCGATGCTCCGGCAGGCCTCGCCGGTGCGGACGGGTCGCTATGCGCGCTCGTTCCTGTTCTTGGCTGATGGCGCAGTGGTTGATCCGGGCGCCGCCGTGCCGCCGGCATCGGAATACGTCTTCGTCAATTCGGTTCCCTATGCCCGCAAGATTGAACAGGGGCTTTCGCCTTTGGCTCCCGACGGCGTCTTCCATGCAGTTGCGGCGATCGCCTCGAGGCGCTTCTCCAATCTCGCATCGATCAGATTTACTACCGTCGTGCTGCAGGCCGGCATGATTGACGAGTGGGCCAAAACCGCAACGGCACTTCGTCTTGCGCGACGGAACAAGCGCCGTAAGTCGCCGGCCGAATGGCTACGCCGCCAGCCGGCCATCGTTATCAGGACGCACTGACATGCCGATGCAACAGGTGGTCGCCGCGGTCGAGGCCCGGCTCGCTTCCGGCTGGACGCTTTGCCCGGTCCGAGGCTTTGCCGACGACAATGGCGACACGCCGGATGATGCCTCGGCCTTTCTCACGGTCCAGTACCCGGTCGCGATGTCTGACCAGATCACGGTCGGCGCGCCGGGCGCCAACGTCTTCCGGGAGGAAGGTGCTTTCCGGCTGGTGTTGGCGATGCCGCGGACGATGCAAGGGCGATTGCTCGCCCTGATCTGGACCGACGAGCTGGCGAAGCTGTTCCGCAGCAAGCAGTTCGGCGCCAGCGCCGACTTCATGGGCGTGACGACCTATGCGCCCACGTCCCCGTCGATCGAGGACGACACCGACAACGGCAACTATCTCCTGCTCTCGATCGCCGTTCCCTACCAGGCCGACCTGCTCGGCTAACCACTTTCCCTGACGGAGACGTTTCATGGCCGACCTTCAGTCGACGAACCGCGTTGCCCTCGCCAAGGTCCGTGAAACGGTCTTCGGCGTCACCCCTGCCAATCCCGCGTTCAAGAGCATCCGCCAGACCTCGTCCGGTCTCGCGGCGAGCCCGCAGACCGAGACCTCGGCCGAGATCCGGCCGGACCGGCAGGTGACCGACCTGATCCTGGTCGGCATGCAGGCCGGCGGCGATATCGGCGGCGAGCTGTCGTTTCGCTCGGTCGACGACGACTTCGAGGAAGCGCTGCAGGGCACCTGGGCGAGCAAGTCGGCGATCGAGGTCGCCACACTCGACACCGAGATCTCCGACGTCACGGCCACCACGCTGACCGTCGCGGCAGGGCTCGGGACGCCATTCAAGGCCAACCACCTGGTGCTGCTGACCGGCCTGCCGACGGCCGCCAACAACAAGGTGGCAAAGGTCACCTCGGCCACCGGCACCACCATCGTGTTCCCGGCCGCGACCTTCACGATCGAGACGGCGCCGATTCCCGTCGGTGCTGCGGCCCGCGTCGTGGGCTTCGCTGGCGCCGCGGCCGATATCGCCGCGGTCACGGTCGGCGGGAACGCACTGACGTCGACGGCTCTCGACTTTACCACGCTCGGTCTGCATGTCGGCGAATGGATCCTGATCGGCGGCACGGCGGCGAGCAGCTTCTTCGCCACCGCCGGCACGAACGGCTGGGCGCGGATCGCGGCCATTAGCGCCAACCGCCTGGCGCTCGACAACACGCCGGCCGGTTTCGCGGCGGACGCCGGCACCGGCAAGCTGATCGAGATCTACACTGGCGACTTCCTCGTCAACGGCTCGACCAAGCGCTCGAATACGATCGAGCGGCAGTACCTCGACCACTCCCCGCCGACCTTCGAATATCTGCGCGGCCAAACGCTCGACCGGCTCTCGGTCAACGCCCCCGCCCAGAAGATCGCCACCTATTCGAAGGCCTATGTCGGTTCGGATGCAGCGGTCCAATCGGCGCGGATCGCCGGCGCCACCGATGTCCCGGCGCCGACCTATCCGGTGCTCAACACCTCGTCGAATGTCGGCCGCATCGGCTTCGGCGGCTCGTCGCTTCTCGGTCCGAACTTCGTCATGTCGGCCCAGTTCGAGATCAACAACAACCTGCGCCGCCAGAACGCCGTCGCGTCGATCGGTGCTGTCGGCATCGGCAATGGCGAGTTCTCGGTCACAGGCACGCTGGAAACCTATTTCGGCGACGCGTCGGTCTACCAGAAGGTCATCAACAACACGCTGACTGCCTTCGATATGCGGCTCGGCCGACCGGAGGGCAACAAGGAAGCGCTGCTGTTCGATTTCCCGTCCATCAAGCTGTCGGGCGGTTCGCCCGGCGTCTCCGGCAAGAATGCCGACGTGATGCTTTCGGCCGGCTTCACCGCGATCATGGATGCCGTCAAGGGCTACACCATGAGCGTGGGTCGATTCTGGTTCTTGCCATAGCGTTGGCCGATCGCGGTCGAACGTCTGCCTTCGGGTGCATCTTTTCGGCGAGAGCCATCTGATCCCGCTCTATCTGCATAGGCCTGACGGGGATGCTTCGGCAGGCTTCCTTTTCAATCTGAGACGTGGCGCTTTGATTTGCCCGCAGCCTTTCAAAAGCAGTCCGCCCTTCTCGCCAGCCGTTCGCCCAGAAAAAGGCGATCAACGTGATGCACGCGATGGCAAATATTGCGTTGAGCATCTTCCCTCCGGTTCCCAGAAAGTTTGCCCATGAGACTTACAAATCTCAAGATCGACTCCGCGAAGCTCGAGCAGGGCGACTGGGTCGGCGACATCCCCGGCCTTGGCGACATTCGCCTGTTGGTGCGCGGCCTCGGCAATGACGACTATCGCCGTCGCCAGGCCGAGCTTACCGCCGCGCTGCCGCGCCACCTGCGCAAGGAGCCTGCGGAGCAGGACAAGGTGGCGAACACCCTGATCGTCGAGACGTTGCTCGAGGGCTGGGAAAAGGTCGAAGGCGACGACGGCAAGCCGCTGCCGTTCTCGCGGGAAGCCGTACTGGCGATCCTCTCCGACCCCGACATGCGTGCCTTCAACGACGGTGTGATCTGGGCGGCGTCGGTCGTCAGTGAACGGCGCAAGGCGGATCTCGACGCCGACGTGGGAAAGTCCAAGCGGCCCTGAACTGGCATCTCCAGTACGGGGCGCACGCCGACGCGATCGCCGCCGCCGCCCATGACAGCGGCGTTCCAATGGCCGACCTGCCTTTTCTGGCCAACCGCGAGGATCCAGACGAAGCCGTGCGCTTCGCCTGGGATGCCTTCTGGCACCTGACCACGGATCGGCCGGTGGGCTTTGCCACCGGGCCGATACCCTGGACCGCTGTCGATCGCTACGCCGCCCGCCATCAAATCGACAGCACGGACTCCTTCGAGCGCTTCCTTGCCCTGATCCGGGCGATGGATGGCACCTATCTCGACCACCTCGAGCAAGCCCGGAAAGACAAACCCGACAATGGCCAGCCTTGAAGCCATCCGCCAGTTGACGATCCGGGGCCGATCGGAAGGCCTGGACAAGGTCGCGGCTGATCTGCGTCTGGTCGACACGGCCCAGAAGCAGGTGGCCGCGTCATCCGGGCCGCTGGCGACGGTTACCGATACGGTTGCCAAGAAAGTGACGTCGTCCGCCGGCGCCTATGACCGTCTGCGCCAGTCGATCGATCTCGACTATCGCGCCCAGCTGCAGATGGAGAAAGGCCAGCGGACGATCAATGCGGCGCTAGAGCAGGGCGTGATCGACGCGCAGGGCGCCGCCAACGCCATCGACATGCTGACGGCGCGCTATGCCCGCCTGCATGGGGCCATGAACGTCAGCGTATCGCCCGGTCAGCTGATCGGGGCGCAGGAATCGGGCGCGTCGGCCAGCGCCAGCGCGGCAGCCTTCGCGGCCGAGCTGGATCGGCTCGACCAGGTCGCCGTTTTGAAGGCGCAGCAGATCGGCCAGAATTTCAACCAGGCTCTGAGCACGAGCTTCGCCACGACGGGCAAGTCCGCCCGCGACAGCGCTTCCGTGTTCGAGGATGTCGCCCGTGCCGAGGATCGGATGGCGCGGGAGGCGGCGCAGCTGCGCGCCCAGCTCAACCCGCTCGGCGCGGCGCTCGACCAGCTCAACAACGAACTGGCGCAATATTCTCGTCTGGCGGATGCCGGCGCCATATCCGCCACCGAGCTGACGCAGGCGCAGGCGATGGCGCGTGCGCGCTATGACGACACCGCCGGTTCGCTCACCCGCATGGGCGGCACCAGCAAGCTGGCCGCGCATGAGGTGACGAACCTCACCTATCAGCTCAATGATATCGCGACCGGCCTCGCCACCGGCCAGTCGCCCTTCATGATCCTGGCGCAGCAAAGCGGCCAGGTCTCGCAGATCTTCGGCAATCGAGGGATCCGCACGGCGCTTGTCGGCACATTCCAGGGCTTGGCGTCGATGATCACGCCGGTGACGCTCGGCATGGCCGCGCTGGCCGCGGGCGGCTATGCCGCCAGCCTCGTCTTCAGGAAGATGCGCGGCGATTCCGAAAGCCTCGAGGATGTGCTGAAGCGGCACCAGACCGTGATCCAGACGCTGAAGGCCAGCTATGGCGACGCCGCACCGAAGCTCGAGGCATTCGCAGCCGAGGGCCGGAATGTCGCGGACGCTCTGGCGAGGATCCAGCGCATTGATCTGGAAACCCAGCTTCGGAAAACGGCTGAAGCCGCTCGCATCGGTTTCGGAGATCTAGCTCGCGGCGCCAGCGGCGGCGGCTTTGCCATAGCCGACCAGTTCAAGGCGCTCGAGGGGCCGCTGAACCGGTTCTTCGAAAGCGTGCGCTCGGGACAGCCGGACGTGCGGAAGCTGCGTTCGGAGGTCGCCAATCTGGCCAATCTGGATCCGACCAACGAGGCGCTGGGCAAATCCGTCAAGAAGCTGATGGAGATCACCGACACGGCCAACCATGCACAGGGATCGCTCATGGGCCTGACGGGCGGGTTTGATGCCGCCGGCTCTGCGGCGCGCCGAAATCAGACCAGCCTCGACAACTACGCCAACGCGCTGAAGACCATCTCGCAGATCGCCTTGCCGCAGCTTTCCGACCTAGAGCAGGTCGATAGGGCGCTGGAAACGGCGATTGGCAGCACCGCGAGCGCTGCGGACCGGGCGGCCGCGATCAGCCTGGCCAACGAAGCGCGCCAGCGCATCGCCGACAGTAAGGTGCCGCTGCCGCGCGCGAAGCCGAACTATCTCGGCGCCAACCCCGACGGCAGTTACGGCGCTGCAGCCGGCAAGGCGGCCGAGCGGGAGGCCAACGCCTACCGCGACCTGATCAAGAACGCGAACGACAGGATCGGCCAGCTGCAGGTCGAGATCCAGACGGTCGGCATGGCCGAAGCGGCGGCGGAGAAATACCGCATGCAGCAGGAGCTTCTGGCGAGCGCGACCGACAAGGGGCGCGAGGTTTCCGAGCCCATGCGGGCGGAGATCGAAAAGATCGCCAACGAGTACGCCGACCTCGCTGAGCAGGTCGCGAAAGCTCGCCTGCAACAGGATCTGCTGTTCGACCGCCGCCAGCTCGGACGCTCCTCGATCGACCAGACCGTCGCGTCGGCGCTTCGCGGTGCCGGCTTGCCGGAGGATCTGAACTCGACCGAGGCGCAGATGATCCGCCTCAACGAACAGCTGTCGATCGGCAAGGGCATGGCGATGGATTTCGCGTCCAGCTTCATCTCGGGTCTGCGCGACGGTCAGACGGTTCTCGAGTCGTTTGGCAATGCGCTCAACCGAATCGCCGACAAACTGATCGAGATGGCCACGGATCAGCTGATTAGCGGTCTGTTCGGCAACCTGATGGGTGCTTTTGGCGGAGGCGGCGCAGCCGCGATTACCGGCGGCCTGTTCGCGAACGGCGCGGCTTTCTCAGGCGGCAACGTCATTCCATTTGCGAAAGGCGGTGTTGTCAGCGGGCCGACGACGTTCCCGATGTCAGGCGGACGCACCGGTCTTATGGGCGAGGATGGCAGCGAGGCGGTTGTTCCGTTGCGGCGCACGTCGGCGGGCCGGCTCGGCATCGAAGCTGTTGGCGGCGGTGGCGGACAGGGCGGCAACGTCGTCCATTTCGCGCCGACGACGTCGATCATCGTCCAGGGCGGTGCCGATAAGGACACGCTGGCCCAGCTCAAAAGCGAACTCGACCGGCGCGACCGGGCCATCAAGGCGGAGCTGCCGGGCCTGGTCACCAAGGCGCAGGTGCGCGGTCAGTTCCAGGGGCGCGGCTGATGGCGAACACGGACCTGATGGCCACGCTCGTCGTCGCCAGCGTGAAGTTCAGTCTCAGCTATGGGCAGGAAACCTCCGGCCAGGCCGGCGGCACGATCCGCGTCGCGGACCTGCGCTCCCCGCTCTGGACGATGGAGGCCGAGTGCTCGACGCTCAACCTCGACCAGTTGCTCGACATCGAGACGCTGATCGACCAGATGGGCGGCGCGAAGGGCAGCTTCTATGCCTGGGATCCGCGCCGGCCCTATCCGAAGCTCGATCCCGATGGGTCGGCGCTCGGCGCGAGCGCAGTCAAGATCAATAGTCTGGGCGGGGACAATCGCAGCCTGTCGCTGAAGGGGCTTCCTGCAGGCTATGGGATGTCTCGCGGCGACACCCTGGCGTTCGACTTCGGCGCCGGCAGGAGGGCGCTGCACCGGGTTGCCGCCGCCTCTGCGATCGCCAATGGCGGCGGCGTCACGTCGGTGTTCGAGGTAGTGCCGAATATCCGGCCGGGTGCCGCCTTGAACGCCGATGTTATCCTGAAGCGACCGGCGGCTGAGATGCGGCTGGTGCCGGGGTCTTTCAACGGCAATGCGGAAGGCCTGATCGGCTCGATGTCCTTGCAAGCGGTGCAGGTGGTGTGATGTACCTTGCTTGATCAGGCAATTGCATGATCGTCTATCTCCTCCGGCTAAACTTGGGGGGCATAAATGACAATTCGGATCGGCAGTCGCGCGGTGATCGGCTCGGGAACGCTAGTTTTGCTCCCAGGCGATAGTCAGGTAGATATACCGATCTCGGACTTTGTAGTCAGAGTGATATTCCTTGGGAGCGGTGGCCCGCCTGGCACGGAAATTAAGGTTGGATCAGCCAAGGTTCTTGAGATCTACCTGTCGAACTTCCAGAGCCCGCTCGGAACTTCATCAATCGGTGCCTTCGCCAATAACGGAAATCCATTCTCTTACGCAATTGTCGTTCATTCGATCGGCGACAATCCCGTGCGTTCCATGTCGTTCACATTCAGCGCTGGGGATTTGCCATGACATTGTCTGTGCAGCCCCAGTCGGGGCTTGTCGTCGAGAACCTGTATATGACCAGAACGATGACAGTTTACGGCATGCACGAGGGGGAAGTTGAGATGATGACTCATCTTAACACTCAAGCGACCGTGTTCTTTAGCGTGGCGTCCGGCTGTGTCTCAATCGGTGCAGGCATTTGGGTCAGTGCTGCTTTTAGCTCTGAACTCAGCCCCGAAGGCAAGGTTCTTCTGTGGGGAGGCGGGCCCGCTTTGATTGTTCTGTCGGCTGTATTTGTTGCGCTGGGCATCTGGTCCATGCGCAGCCGTGGGTCGATGTTGGAGAAGATCAGGCGACAATCTCGAGTGTCAGCCCCCCAGGCTTAGCTTTCCAATCGACCGGGTTATTGAAGGCGCTGCTTCGGCGGCGGATGATTCTATGCGCGATGTTGATCCCGCTGAACTGGCTGCAATTCAGGCCGGCACCGTCGTCGCTCGCACGCTCGTGTCCCTGACGGTCAAGAACCGACTGACCGGCAACCCGGTCCCGCTGGGCTTCTGGATGGATGCCGGCCCGGGCGCCTTCAATGTCGTCAACCCGCGCACCGGCGCGACGGAGGCGCGGTCGTTCCTCGGCGACGCGCTGATCAGCGTCGGCGAGATCCCGCTGATCTCCGACATTTCCGTGCGCGAGGTCGAGGTGGTGCTGTCGGCGATCGATGACAGCGTCCAGGAGGCCGTGCGGACCTATGACGCGCGTAATGCGCCGATCGAGATCCACCGCGTCTATCTCGACCCGGTGACGATGGCGCAGGTGGCGCCGGCGCGCTGCCGCTTCCTCGGCCAGGTGGACACGGCGCCGATCGAGACGGCGGCCGAAGGCGGCGCTTCCACCGTGACGTTCTCCTGCACGTCAACCACGCAGGAACTGCGCCGCAAGAACCCAGACGTCGCCTCGCATGAGAGCCAGATCCTGCGCAAGGCGGATGACGACTTCTATCGAGATACCGGCGTTGCCGGCGACTGGACGCTGTTCTGGGGCAAGAAGCAGGCGAAGGTGAAGCAGACATGACCATCCAGCGTCGTGACGACTGGCGGCCGGCCCTGCATGAGGCGATCGAGACGACCCGCCGCGAACCCTTCCGCTGGGGCGAGCGCGACTGCGCCCTGTTCGCGGCCGACTGCGTCAAGGCGATGACCGGGCATGATCTCGGCCTCGGCTTCCGCGGTGCGTATGAAGATGCGGCCGGCGCCATGAAGGCGATCCGCCGTGCCGGCTTCCAATATCTGCCGGATGTCGTCGCTGGCTTCTTTGAAGAGATCCATCCGGTTCGTGCCGGCGTCGGCGACATCGCCGCGATCGAGACGGCCGAAGGCTGGTCGCTCGGCGTCTATGGCGGCCCGCGGGTGACCGTGCTGCGGCCGGACGGCCTCGGAAGCGTCGATCGCTCCATGGTGACCAAGGCCTTCCGGGTTCCCTGACATGCGCTTCATCATGCTGATCATCACCGCGCTGGTGTTCTTCGCCGGCGCGATCGAGCCTGCCCAGGCCCTGCCGATCGGCGCCGCCATTGCCGGCTTCATCGGCCTGACCGGAACGCTGGCGACCGTCGTCGCCGCCGGCATCAATCTAGCCGTCGGGCTCGGCTTGTCCTATCTGTCGCAGACCTTGTTCGGCAAAAAGCCGCAGCAGGGCGTCGGCGGCATGTCCGGCAAGCTGCAGAGCGGCGGCGCCGTGCCTCGCAGCTTCATTCTCGGTCGCGCCATGACAGGCGGGAAGCTGGTCTATGCCGGCACCTGGGGCGAGATCGACAACACCCCGAACGCTTATCTGTCGATGGTCATCGCGCTTTCGGATCTTCCGGTGCAGGGCCTGGCCGAGATCTGGGTTGGCGGCGAAAAGGTGACCTGGGACCCGAACGCCACGCCTGGCGGCATCGGTATCGCGATCCCCGAATATCGCAACGACAACAAGAACCACCTGATGGTGCGCTTCTACGATGGTCGCCAGACCACCGCCGACAGCCTGATGGTGGAGAAGTTCGCAGGCTCTGCGCACCCCTACCTCAGCACGCGGGTCGGCAAGGGTGTCGCCTATGTCGTGATGACTGCGCGGCTCAACGACAAGCTCTGGTCGGGCCTGCCGCAGTACAAGTTCGTCGTGGACGGCATCCCGCTCTATGACTGGCGCGCGGATAGTTCGGCCGGCGGCGACGGGCCCCAGCGTTGGAGTGACCCCACGACCTGGACCTTCTCCGACAACCCCGTCGTTCAAGCATACAACATCGGTCGCGGCCTCCGCTATGACGGAAAGTGGTTCTTCGGCGGCCAAACAGTTTCTGCGGCGCAATGGCCGATTTCGGTCGCGACCGCTGCCGCCAACGAATGCGACCGCATGGTGGCGGCTATTGGCTCGGGCACCGAAAAGCAGTTCCGCGCCGCCGGCGAAATCACGCTCGACGCATTCCCCTCCGACGTCCTGTCGGAACTGATGAAGGCCTGCAACGGCCGTCTCGCCGAGGTCGGAGGGGTCTACAAGCCCCATGTCGGCGCTGCTGGATCAGCTGTGTTCGCCTTCACCGATGCCGATATTTTGACCTCGGACAAGCAGTCGTTGGAGCCGTTCCCGTCGCTTGACCAAGCCGTCAACGCGGTCACTGCGAAGTATCTCGAGCCCGGCGAGGGTTGGGTGCAGAAGGATGCGCCGCCGCTCTACTCGCTGACGCTCGAGGCGGACGATGGCGGGCGCCGGCAGGCGGTCGATGTCGACTATGCGCTCGTCTTCTCCGGGACGCAGGTGCAGCGGCTGATGAAGTCGGCGCGGGATGAATCGCGCCGGTTCCGCCGTCACAACCTGCCCATGCCGTCCTACTGCTCGATCTTCGAGCCGAACGACTTCGTGTCCTGGTCGAGCGACCGGAACCGCTATGCCAACAAGCTCTGGCGCATTGATGCCGTGCAGGATCTGCCGAGCCTCAACAGCGGTTGGACGCTGACCGAGGTCGATCCCAGCGACTACAACCCTGGCGCCCTGACGCCGATTGTCATTGCGCCGACGCTCAACCTTCCGCCCGCCTCGCAGATCATCATCGACTGGTCAGCTACGCCGGTGGCGATCAATGGTGACCAGGGCAGCCAGCGCGCCGGCGTCCGGCTCGCCTGGGATCCGAATGTCGACGACGTCGATGGTGTGCAATTCGAGATCCGGCTGGCGGTCGACGGGACCGTCATCCTGCAGAGCGAAACCGACCGATACGATGCGGGCTCAATCCTGATTTCGCAGAACATCCTGGGCCGCACCCAGTATCAGGCCCGCGGTCGCTATCGGCCCAGCTCGCCGCGCGACACCTCCTGGTCGGGCTGGCTCAATGTCCTGACCCCGGACGTCGCGGAGGGGATGACGCAGCAGCAAGCCTATGAGTTGTCGCTGATGACCGGCGACGCTCGCGGCTCCATGCAGGAACTGCAGCGGCAGCTGGACGAGGTGATCGACCGGATCGCGCTCGATGGGGCCGAGAGTGTCGGCGCTGGCTACATCCAGCGTGCGGCCATACGCGGCGATCTGCAGGCCTCGATCCAGCAGGTGACGCAGGCGTTTGCCACTGCCGATTCCGCCGTTGCGTCTCAGGTGACGGCGATCAACGTCAAGGCCGACCAGATGTCAGCCGGCGGCTTCGTCAAATTCGCGGCGACCGCGGCGCCGAGCGGTGTCGATGTCCGGTTCCAGATCTTCCTGAATGCCGGGACGGTTGGCACGCCGAACTGGAAGGAAGCCGGCATGCTGCTCGACATCGTCGGCGGTGTGTCGCGCTGCACGTTCCTGGTCGACCAGTTCTCGATCGGCGACGGTACCACCCGTGTCGTCCCCTTCGCGATCGTCGGAGGTGTCGTCTACATGACCGGCGTCGTGATCCGGTCCACGAACAGTGTCTTGCAGCTCGATCTCAGCGGCGAAAACCTGATCTTCTCGGAGCCCTGATGGCCCTCAACCCTCGCCTGTTCGCAGGTCAGCTATCGCCGGGCGACTGGCGCGCCCGCGTGTCCAAGCCGGGCTTTGATGCCTCCGATCCCAACCTGACACGGGAGAAACTCGACTTCGACACGGCGTGGCCGTTCGCCGGCAATATCCATGCTGTGGCAAGCGAGAGGATATACAGCATCACCGCGAACCAAAGTCCGGGCCCGGCCAATTTGAGTCCGCGGACCCTGTATTTCCCGGCATTGCCCTATGTGCCCTGCGTGAAGATCTTCCTGTCGAACGGCAGCACGATCTACTGGCGCGAGGACATCGGGCCGAATGCTCCTGGCACCGGCTCGCTCACCTATGAGGCCTATAACGACCGCGTCGTGATCTATGCCCAGTCGGGCCAGTTTCGTTTCGCCCATTATGTCTGTGCCGTGGTGTTCAAGATTCCGGCGCGGGATCTCGGCATGGTCGGCAACGATCCCCACCCGTTGGCGCGGATGTTGATCGGCAAACGAGGCTCCGACTATGGCCTCTACGTGTCACGTCCGGGCTTCGACGTCCGAACATGCGCCAAGGCCCAGATGGCGTTCAGTTCGGACGACGACTTCACGGTCATCAACGCGACCTTCGCCCCTTCCAGCAGCCGAAGAGGCGTGGCGAACAGCCCGACCGACAACGTCTACACGGTGATCCGCTTCGACTACAGCTGGAAGGGCTATTACCCGATCATCTTCTTCTTCGGGACATTCAATGGCGCCCAGAACGACCAGGTCTACACCCTGCCATCGGACAAGGAGGTGAACACCTGGGGCTTTTCCTATCCGATGTCCGGCTTCATCACATCGCCTTCACCAGGCGCGGGAGAGGTGTGGATCCGGCGATGGGGCAGCGAAGCCTGGGGCAACGTCTCGATCATCGTCCTGGACGTCCCCGCGCCATCGGATTGATCCATGCCAACCAAACGCGGACATCTTGGCAAGCGCGGCTCGAGCTTCGTCATCCAGTTCTCCAAGCCCGGCTTTGATGTCGATACGGCGCCGCCGGAGGGGCTCGTCTTCGACAGTGGTACCCAGCGGCTGCGGCCGCTGGTGTCGGGCATCACAGCCGCTCTGCCGACCGGCAACACCAATATCCCGTTGCCGAAGACGTTCCTTGGCCTGCCGCTGATCCTGGTCGACATGTTCTACGGCACGAACGGCGTTCGGGGGCCGGGGCGGGGGTTCGAGGTCACCTATCGTCGTTCCAGCAACGTCTTCACGATCAACAATGGCACGGCCGGCGCGGTGTTTTCCTACCACGTCTTTGACAATGAGATGACCTGATGCAGTTGTTCTATCACGACGACGACGGCCGGATCACAGGTGGGGTGAGCGGTGCTTTCAGCCCCGACGACCTCGACGATCTGCGGACGCGGGGGTTTTCGTTCCTGGTCGTGCCGGACCGGGCATCCATGACGACCAACTATGTCGTCGAAGGCCAGCTCGTGCCGCGACCCGTCGCCGATATCCGCATCGACCGCATAGAGATCCCTGCCGATAAGCGCAGCAAGGTCAAGATCACCGGCCTGCCGGTGCCATGTGTCGTGCAGATCGATGACCAGGCCCTGACGGTCGACGACGGCATGCTCGAGCTGACGGCCGAAATGCCGGCCGCCTATTGGGTATCCCTCGACTGCTTCCCGTACATGCCCTGGTCGGCCGAGATCACGGTCACCTAGCCGGAGCCATCCGCCTTGAAAATCCGTCTGACGAAGAACCTGGAGCCGCTCCGGGCGAGCGCTCTCGCGCGCCTGGATGAGATGGCGGGCGAGCAGCTGCACCCGCTGACGTCGTCACCAATCGCGGCGCTCCGGGCGCGGAAACTGGCCGAGGCGAAGCGGGTGCTAGGCGGTGAGGGCGGCGCCCCGATGTTGACCGCGGAGGCCGTGGCGAAAGGGCTCCCCGTCGCGGAGCTGGCGTCGAGCGTCGTTGCCAAGGCGTCGGCCGATGCAGCCGCCCTGACAGGGATCGAGACCCGGCGCCAGTCCACGCAATCCGCCATCCGATCGGCGCCGCATCCGGCGGCCATCGAAGCCGCCCTCGAGGAGTTCCTAAATGGCTGACAGCACCTATCACGCCGGCTCCATTTCGGTTGCCGCCGGCGGCTTGGCCGTCACTGGCACGCTGACGGCGTTCCTGAGCCAGGTGAAGCCCGGCGACACGCTGATGCAGGGCGACGGCTTCGCCGTGGTCGAGACGGTGCCGAGCAACACCAGCCTGACGCTGGCGCTGCCCTGGAACGGCACGATGCTGACCGACGAGGAAGACTATCGGATCCTGCGCACCGGCGTTGGCTGGCATTCCGCGGTGGAGATCAACACCCGCCTGACCGCGATCGTCGCGGCGATCGAGGCGGGACGCGGTTTCGATCCCGACGCCACGGGCACGCTGACCGATCGCGCGGCCAATGACGATGCGGCCAAGGGCTTCATCTTCGTCCGCACCGACGTCGTGCCCTTCCAGATCTACATCAAGGCCAGCGCCACCTCGGGCGACTGGGCGGGCCCGACCAGCATGCAGGGCCCCCCCGGCACGCCCGGCGTACCTGGCGCCACCACCGCCGACGTACTCGCCGCGCTCGGCGTTCCATCCATCACCATCAGCACGAGCGACCCCACCGGCAGCGCGCCGGAAAATGCTCTCTGGCTCAAAGTCCCAGCCTAGAAAGGACCGGACATGGAAACGATCCGCATCAACGAAGATCTGATCGAAATCGGCGGCAAGGCACGCGTTGAGCGTGGCCCTGCCAAAAAGACTGGCAAGGCGACGGAGAAGCTGCTCGCGAATGACAGAACCGCCGCGCATTACCAGCTCGGTGTACGCGACGCTGCGGGCAATCTGATCGAGGCCGGCAAGCCGATGACCTATCTCGATTGGCTCGCGCCAAAAGGCTTCTACGTCTACGCGCTCGTCGACGAGAGTTGGGTCGAGGACAGCTTCTTCGGTGCGGCGGATGAAGCCGCTGCCATCACTCGCGCCACCGAGATCGCCGCCGCCTGATCGGCCATTCCTTCCGACCTGAAAGACTTATGTCATGCCCTATTTGAATGACCGGGTGCTCGATCTCGGCTTGAACGTTCTCGATACAGAGGCCGACAAGATCACCGTCTGCAATGCCGAGCCCGCAACCTTCACCGCGGCGAACGCCACCAATGCGCTCGGCAGCAAATCCTTCTCCGTCGGCGCAGCGTTCGGCTCGCCGGCAGCCCGCGCAGGCGGCCGCAAGGTCGCCACTACGGCGATCTCCGACGGCGTTATCGCCACCACCGGCTCGGCATCGCACTGGGCCGGCATCGATACCGTCAACAGCCGCCTTCTCGTCGCCCAAGCGTTGACAGCATCGCAGCCGGTGACGGCCGGCAATGTGTTTACGCTCGCCGCCATGGACGTCTCTCTGCTCGGTCCGGCCTGACCTTCTCCATGCGAGGATAGATGCTCGGATCATCCCCTCTCGGCTCTGTCCCGCTTGGCCGACAGGCGCCGAGCAACATCGTCGCGCTCTCCGGCGTTGGCGTTGTCTCTGCCAATGCCCAGATCGCTACGGCAGCGCTCGGCCAGCGCCACGGGCTTATCGGCGCCGGTGTCACATCGGCTTCTGCCGTCATTGGGGCGGGAGCGCTCAGTCAGATCCATGCCCTCAATGGCGCTGATCTGGCATCCTCGGCGGCGTTGATCGGTCTCGGAAGTTTTAGCCAGCGTCACGCTCTGGTTGGGCTCGGGATCGAGTCGGCCCAAGCCGTGATCGGGCAAGGTGCGCTCGGTGTCGCTGGTGTGGCCCTTATCGGGCTGAGTGTCACTAGCGCTCCGGCCGTGATCGCGACAGCGGCGCTCGGCCAGATCCACACTCTTTCAGGGGCGGGCCTGGTGTCCGCCCTCGCGATGGTCGGTGCCGGGACGCTCGGCCAATTGCATCTGTTGACGGGTTTGCCCGTCATGGGCGCCCCCGCCGTCATTGGCCCGGCGTCGCTGGCGGAGTTGGTCCCGCTGGTCGGACTGAGCGTCACCGGCGCTCCGGCCGTGGTGGGCAGCACCGTCCTCCGGCAAATCCATGCGCTTCTCGGCCAGCCGATCGTCTCGATGCCTGCCACGGTCGGCAGTTCGGCTTTCGGCCAGATCCACGTTCTGCAGGGCAACGACGTCCTGTCTCTGCCGGCGCAAATCGCGCTCGGGCTGATCGGCGGCAGCCTCTACTTCGTCAAGCGCGGCGGCATCGCCGTACCGGCCAAGCTGTTCGTCCGCAAGGGCGGAAGCTGGAAGCCCGTCACGCAGAGCTGGATGAGCCGCTCCGGCGCCTGGCGCACCAACTACCAGTAAGGATTGACCATGGCTTTCGTACTGAAAGACCGGGTGCGGGTGAACTCCGCGACGACCGGAACGGGCGCTATTGCGCTCGGCGCTGCCGTGGCGAATGCGGCAAAGGGCTACTACCGCACCTTCGCGGCTGCCGGCGTCGCCAATGGCGACACGGTGCCGTACCTGATCGAGGACGGAGCGAACTGGGAAACGGGCATCGGCACCTATGCTTCGGCGGGAACGGTATTGGCCCGCACGGCCGTCATCAACAACAGCGCCGGGACAACGGCGCCGATCAACCTTTCCGGCTCTGCCGAGGTGGCGATTGTCCTTACGGAAGCTTGCATCGCCACGCTGGCCGAAGCCCAGGCAGGGACTTCGAGCAAGCTGCTGCCTGCATCCTTGGTGAACGTCGCGCGCACGTGGACCGCGCCGCAGCGATCCACGCCGGTGCCGATCGAGTCAGGCACCTCGATGACGGCGGACCTAACGCTCGGGCAGGATTTTGACATTGCCGCGTACAGCCATCTCGGCACGCTTAGCTTTTCCGGCATGGCTTCCGCCATCGGTCAGAAGGGCTGCATTACCGGCAAGAATGCATCGGGGTCGCGGACGCTCGGCTACGGCTCCGGCGCCAACCCGGTCGGTTCCTCGTCCGCGCCGCCTATCCCCCCGAACCTGAACGACCGGTGGCGGATCGACTATCACGTGCGCCTGGACGGTACTGTCGACTACAGTGTTTCCAGCGTGGGGGTTTGACCCATGCTTTCGGATAGCATGCTTCTTGGCGCTGCCAGGTGGAGGTTGAACCGACGCATACTTGCGGTCGCCCACACCACCTCGCCTTTCGTCACACTCTACGACTGGTCTACCGGCTCCCCCATCAAAATGACCAACCCCGCCACTCTTCCGACAGGAAACGGGCGCGGCGCCGGCTGGTCGCCCGATGGTCGATATCTCGCGATCGCGCACACGACGACCCCGTTCATCACGATCTATGACTGGCGCTCGGGCGTGCCGGTGAAGATCGCGAACCCGGCCACACTGCCTGGCGGTAACGGACGATACGTGGCGTGGTCGCCTAACGGTCGATACATGGCCGTCGCCCACAACACGTCGCCTTGGCTAGCAATCTACGATTGGGCTTCAGGTGCTCCGGTGAAGGTCGCAAATCCGGCAACCCTACCGGCCGGTGTAGGCAATGCTGCAGCATGGTCTCCTGATGGTCGCTATCTGGCCATCGCCCACGCCGTCGCTCCGTATGTGACGATCTATGACTGGTCTTCCGGAGCGCCCGTGAAGATCGCAAACCCGGCGGTGGTTCCTCCCACGGTAGGCTCTCTCGGCGGCGCATCCGGCGCCACCTGGTCTCCTGACGGGCGGTATCTCGTGATCGCCCACGACCAGTCGCCATGGATGCTGATCTACGATTGGATCACCGGTGTGCCGGTGCAGTCGAGCAACCCGTCGTCGCTTCCCGGCTCCGATGGCCAGTCCGCCGAGTGGTCACCGGACGGACTGGATGTGACGGTGGGCTTCCTGAATTCGCCGTACATGGCGATCTACAATTGGTCGACGGGGAGCCCCGTTCGTCGTTCCAATCCTGCGACTTTACCGACCGGCACAGTGGCTGGTTCTGGGTGGTCCAAGGACAATCTGTTCCTTGCTCTCGCGCACTCGTCGCCCCCATACGTCACCATCTACGATCTGACGGGGGGCTCTCCCGTCAAGCTGGCCAACCCCGCCGCCCTGCCGACAGGCAACGCCATTAAATGCTCGTGGAGTCCGTTCTGATGGCCCAGCTCTTCAAGGAAGTGTCCCCGAATGTTTTCAGCGCGTGGAGCGCATCCGAAAGGATCAACGGGGATCTGTACTCCGAGAACATCGCCGAGCTTTGGCCTGATGCAGAGCTAGCCGCCCTCGGGCTGTTTCGACCCGCGCCTGCCGAAGATGTCCCTGCCGGCATGGAAGTCGTGTCGTCCAGTGTGCAGCGGGTTTCCGGGGTCGTGCGCTTCGTGAACGTCACGCAGCCTGCCAAGATTGACCCCAGCGCGATCGACGTCGAGCGGGACCGACGTCTGGCCGCCGGTGCTCCGATTGCGCTGTCGTCGGGGGCGTCATTCCTCGCCCAGGTCGACGCCAAGTCTCAAGGGATCATCGGCAACCTGGCACTGGGCGCGACGATAGCGGCCCTCAACAATCGCGCGTTCTCGGCAGCTTTCCGAGACGCTGCCAACAATATGCATGCGCTGAACGCGGCGGAGGTGGCCGAGTTGGGGCAACAGGCTTTGGCCTTCGTCGCGGCCGTCTATGCCTCGTCATGGGCGATCAAGGATGCTGCCGATATTCCATCTGACTATGCGGATGACACCCGCTGGCCTTAGCCCGCACAAGGAGCGGACGGCCCGGAGCGCGCAAACGCTCCGAACTGCGGGATAAGGTGGGCACCTGAAGCCCCGCACGACGCCAAGAAGCTCAACGTCACGTCCGCCGCTGCTGTGCACAGCCCGCGGAACATGACCGATCTGAGTAAACGAACCATGGAAATGGAATTCCGGCCGGTTGAGCCGGTCTCGCCTGTCGCCGGCTATATCGGCGGCAAGCGCAATCTCGCGGCCAGGCTGGTCGCGATGATCGATGCGGTCCCGCATGTCACCTATGCCGAGCCGTTCGTGGGCATGGGCGGCATCTTTCTGAAGCGGGAGCGGGCACCTAAGGCGGAGGTGATCAATGACATCAGCGGCGACGTTGCGGGGTTCTTTCGGGTGCTCCAGCGCCACTACGTCGCTTTCCTCGAAATGCTGCGCTACCAGATCACCAGCCGGCGGGAGTTCGAGCGGCTCGCGCTGACGGATCCGTCGACCCTGACGGATCTCGAGCGGGCGGCGCGATTCCTCTACCTGCAGCGCCTGGCCTTCGGCGGCAAGGTTCGCGGCCGGAACTTTGGCGTGTCGCCGGAACAGTCGTCCCGCTTCGATGTCACGAAGCTGGGTCCGATCCTCGAGGCGGTCCACGAGCGCCTCGCCGGGGTGGTAATCGAATGCCTGCCTTATGGCGATTTCATCACGCGCTATGACCGGCCGGGGACGCTGTTCTATCTCGATCCGCCCTATGTCGGATCCGAGGACGATTACGGCAAGGGTGTCTTTGGCCCCGAGGATTTCGTGACATTGGCCACGCAGCTGCGGTCGATCGCCGGCGGATTCATCCTGTCGATCAATGACACGCCGGAAGTGCGTGCGGCCTTCGAGGCCTTCGCGATCGAACGGGTCGAGACGACCTATTCCATCGCGTCCGGGCCGGCGCAAACCGTCCCCGAGTTGATCATCAGTAACGAGCGTGGCGTGCCGTCACCCCAGCGGGGCATGCCGCTCTTCGAAAGCCTCGCCAGCGCCTGAGCTGACGGCAACGCACCACTCACCACTCACCACCTTTTCACAACGCGGAGACAAGACATGACGCGCGAGATCTCGGGCGATGGCATCGCCATGGTCAAACGGTTCGAGGGCTTCAAGCCCAAAGCCTACCTGGATACCGGCAAGGTTCTCACGATCGGATACGGCCACACGTCCGATAGCAACTATGTGGTGAGACCCGGCGCGGTCATCACGGAAGCGAAAGCCGAGGAACTGCTGAAGCAGGATCTTCGGGAAGCGGAAGAGACCGTCAGCCGGCTGGTCAAGGTGTCGCTGAACGACAACCAGTTCGCCGCGCTCGTCTCCTTCGTCTTCAACATCGGCGAGAAGCAGTTCCGCGGCTCGACGCTGTTGAAGAAGCTGAACAGGGGCGACTATGCCGCCGTCCCGTCCGAGCTGCTGAAGTGGGTCAACGACAACGGCAAGCGCATCACCGGCTTGGTGAATCGACGCAATGCCGAGGGCGGCCTCTGGGTGAAAGGAGCGTTCGTCTCGAGCGCCTCGGTGCCGGCCGCCCCGCCCAAGGCAAATGTTCTTACAAATCCGGCAGTCCTGATGCCTGCGGCGACCGCCGCCGGCACGGTGATCGCCGCAGCCAACGGACCTGGTCCTATCGCCTATGCCATCGGAGCGGTGATCGTCATCGGAGCCGCGGTCGCCGCCTTCCACTTCATTCGCCAGGCCCTGCAGGCATCGTCGTGATCGCCTGGTTCTTCGCCACACGCGCCGGTCGCTATATCGCGGCCGGTGGAGCTTTTGTGCTGGTCGTGGCCGGCTTCGTGCTGAAGCTGCTCGCCATAGGCCGCGCGCAGGAAAGGGCGGCCCAAGCGCACGAGAACGAAGTTGCCGCCCAAGACCGAAAGGATCTTGAGAATGAGATTGACGCTCTTGGCCCTGCCGATTTGGACCGCCGTGCTTCTCGCTGGCTGTCAGACGCACGGCGGCGGTGACTTCTGCCTCGTAGAGAAGTCCTGGCGGATCTCGACCGGCGCCTATGAAGCCCTGTCCAAGCCGCAGAGACAGGACTTCGTCGCACACAACGAGTTTGGCGAGAAGCATTGCGGCTGGAAACCGTCGCCATGATCATCGCGCGCATCGCCACCGGCATCACCAAGCACCTGCCGGCGCGGGCCTCGGAATGGGCGCTCGCGCTGATCCTGATGATATGGGCTCTCAACTGCATCTTCACGCCCGCCTATCTCGAGC
This sequence comes from Kaistia defluvii, assembly GCF_026343955.1. Classification (GTDB taxonomy): domain Bacteria; phylum Pseudomonadota; class Alphaproteobacteria; order Rhizobiales; family Kaistiaceae; genus Kaistia; species Kaistia defluvii. The sequence continues at coordinate 72,283 of NZ_JAPKNI010000003.1, read as the reverse complement.
GGCCTGCCTGGGTGTGGCTGGCCGACCATGGATCGCAAGGGCTCTGGGGCGGCGCGGCCTTCGGCATTGCCGCACTTCGCCTGGTGGCACTGATCATCAACGGGACTTTCGCCGATACGGCCTGGTCGCGGCGATCGCCACATGTGCGGGCGGCGATGGCGTTCCTGTCCTGCTTTTTCTGGCTCAGCCAGTCGCTATCCGTTTGGGTGACTGAGACGACAGCGACCGGCCTATCCGCCTCGGCCGTCTTTTTCGCGCTCGACATTTACAACATCGTCCGGACCTCGACGGACGCCCGGCATGCAGACGAGGCCTGGAAACATGGACGCAATGCCTGATGTGTCGTCGCTGCCCGACTGGCTTCGCTCGATCCTCTATGTCGGCGGTCTGCTCGGCGCCGCTTTTGCCTGCTTCGTGGGATATTTCATCAAGGGGAAGGCTCAGCCGACCGACGACCTGGTGATCACGGCCGCCTCGATCGCCGATACCAAGCCCATCAAGGAACTAGTCGAAGAGGTGCGCGGGCTGGGAACTGCGTTCCGAGCATGCACCGCGGCGATCGAGGATATCCGCGACCTGATGCGCGACGCGGCCGATGAGGCGGAGATCGAGCGCCGGGCGGAGGAGAAGGCGGAGGCAAAGTTGCAGCGGATCCTGAAGCGGCTTCCAAGCGGGCACAACAAGTAGGCCTAACCTTGCCGATAGGCACTTCAAGTCTGAACCCTGGCATGTTCCAGCAGAGCATTTTCACTTCAGTAGGTTAAGAACCGCCGCGACGAATCCCATTTCTTCCTTCTCGATAGACGGAGCGTTTAGGTCCATCATGCCGTTGTAAACCTGATATCTGCCGATCGACCCACAGAGTTCTACGGACATTCGCCCTGAAGGACGACCCGCATGAAGTAGCATTACCTTGGGCGTATCATACCTTGCTCCATAGACGATCGCTTGGTTGACATCATTTCTATCAGGAGACTTTGGGGCCGGTTTGTATTTTGCATCGATTATTAAAGCGGTTCGGCCGTTCACTTCGATGACTATGTCTGGTGTCGCATCCGGATTGCTGCTTCCGGCTGGTACAGAATTGTATAGCGACAATTTTGCTCCGGTCGCCCCATCCTTGTTGCCATCCTTTACGGCTATCTCTTGATACCGAGCCAGCCCCTCGCCCAGGACGTGGCGCATATAGCTCTCAAAAACGGTCGCCATATCGATCAAAATCGAAGGTAGTTCAGCTATGCCGCCGGAATGGCGTATGGAAAGCCCCCGGTCGGAAACAATCAGCAATGCCGTAATCAGCGCGTCGGTATATTGCTCATGATGCGCGGGCAATCGCTTAAGATAGCTGGCGACGGCCAAAGGGGTGACTTCGGAGGCGGATGCCGGTCTCACGTCTCCTAGACGAAGCAGCGCTGTTCGTATTTGAAGTGTGCGAGCCCGCTGGCTCTGGTCTGGCAAGCCAAGGTTCCGCACGAATAACTTCTCGAACGCATACCGCAGCATGCGGTTCGGACCGAAATCTGGTGTTCGGCGAAAGCTGGAGGACTTTGCAGTCGGTCGGCCGGACCTAGCCGTTAGCCACTCCGTTTCAAAAGGCATGATGCGGCCGCTTGGGTTGGCGCTGATCCTGGTGTCGCGATTGTATGTTTTAATTAGTCCGTGTTCCCAGATTCGGTCGAACGCGAGCAGAAATTGGTCAGCTAGAATGTCAAACAGAGCCTCTGGGCGATCCCCGGTGGATGCGAACAGGCGCTTGTATTTTTGGAGGACCGAGGGAGCATACCCTGCCGCCATCGCGACAAGTCTCTCAAGATTGCCAACCGGAACGCGGGTCGAAACCTGGAGGGCGTATTTATCATTTATCGGGATATATCCGACCCACCCCCCGCATTGAATTGAAGGGCGGGTCTTATGGTAGGTCAAGCGAAACCGATTGAGGACATCGTCATAGACGTCGAGGGTTCCGTCCGCCTGGACAACTGTTGGTGGCAGAAGGACGGTCTCATGCTCCAGTGCTTTGATGAGGATGCGCTCGTGAAGCAAAGGTGAGGCTGAACCGCTACCACTGAGAGTTTGCTCCAGCGCGGATAGTCCAAGCATCCTAGGTAGCTTCGGCAGCGGCGGGCGCCTGATCCGGAGCGCCCGGTGTTGGCTCTGCTGCTAAGCTAGCCTGAGTAAACAAACCGTCCCAATGCTTTACGATCCTATTAAGAGTAACCCTGTCCAGACGGCATGTTTTCTTAAAAAAAGGCAGAAGACTGAATTTCCAAGCGCGTTGCGCGCTTAGCTCGTCGGTGCACCCCAAGAAGTAAGCATGGCCGAGGTGCAACATTTCGTCATCAAGGCTTTGCACAAATTCGAAAAATCCGACAATCTTAGCAGATATTTCTGGTTCTGCTTGCTTCAGCAATAATATACGTTTCAGCTCTACGCTGCTTGGTGGCATTTCGATGCGGGCAAATCGCCGTTCTAACGCTACATCGAGTTCATCAACCCCTTTATCCCATGGGTTCATTGTTGCCAGTATGACAATATTAGGCGGAATAATCATGGAGTTCCCAGACGATAGAGTGAAACTATGGCCTCTCTTGTCTGATTCTATGTATGTCAATCCTTCGCCAAACACGCGTGCCACGTCGCATCTACTGATTTCGTCGATTAAAAGAACATAAGTCGTTTCTGGCTGTTCTAATGCGTCGTCGCACAGCAAAAGAAATGTCTTCTTCTGTAACTGAAACCCCCCGCCCTCCTGGGGGCTGAAGCCTTCCATGAAGTCTTCATATTGATAAGAGGTGTGAAACTGCACGATCCGAATGGCGTCTACATCGCCCGAGATCGCTAGCGCGGCACGCTTTGCATACCAACTTTTTCCGGTGCCTGGAGGGCCGGAAAATATGACACCGGCAAATCCCATTTTCAACGCGGCCCGCACTTCGATGAGCACCTCGTCGTTTTCCGGAAGAGCGGTGATCTCTGCCTCTCCGACTGTCTGGCCTCTCGAGCTCGCAGGCTTAACCCCTAGGTCCTCTAGGGTGAGGGCGCGCACTCGGTTGCGGGTGACACTATCCATGAAGGGTGGCCTCACACGTTCAGTTCAAGATCCGCTGAGTCATAATCAGCGCTGTCGTCAAAAAAAAGCGTGTCAAAGACCTTTCGCTCAACCGGGTCTTGAGCCGACAATCCAAACTCCTTGCGAAAGAGCGCAACTACGGCATCTACTCGAGGCTGGGATAGATGAAATCCATAGTCTCGATAGATAAAGGCCGATAGGGCGACAATGGGCACTTTTGAAGCTACTAGGCTGCCTAGAGCCAATGCGGCGTGATTTGCGCGCAACCCATAAATGGCACTACGTCCGCTGCCAGAGACTTCTATGACGTCTATCAGCTTACCCTTCGAACGAAGGGAGCTGGGCGCATAAGAACCCGCAACATTGGCGTTGAAGGTTTCGAGGCCCTGCCCCCGCGATTTAAATGGCCGGACGTATGGGGCATTTTCGGGCGCCCCTGCTGCCCGCATATACAGATCGTGAAACGCGGTAATGTCCGCGGATTTTACGGGCAACGGGGCTTTTTGTTTGGTGGCCCGCAAAATAGCAAGATAGCCGGCAAAATGCTCGTGAATCTGAAGCTGCGTGAGGCCGTCAATCGATCGCTTAACCGCTGCCTTCGTAAAAACGTAAGTGTTGAGTTCAGTCGCCACCACCACGCTGTGTAAGCCTTTCAGACTCAGTTTTCTGAGCAAGGTCTACACCGATAGCGCTCCGTCCGATATCCCCGGCTGCCCGAAGCGTCGTTCCGGTCCCCATGAATGGGTCCAGCACGATGCCTGGCCGGAAGGGCGCGCCACAGCCGCAGTCCGTCCAGCCGACCGTCTCGCGCTTTGCAAAAGTGAACTCTCGAAAGTACCCCCCCAACGCGGCCTTCGCTTCTGCCGCTAGGACCTTGACCGTTGCGGAGTTTCTTCCCGTCCCGGTCTGAACCCGCATCGCCTTGCCGGCGTCCGAGATGCCAGTCGCCTGAATCGCGGCGATATGCTGAGCGGTCAGTCCTTTTTCTTGCGCCAGTTCCATCGCACGCTTCGCCTGCGGTCTTGATGTATCAAGTTGTGAAGTGCGACGGACTATGCGCTCACGCGGTTTGCCGCAATGAGTGCAAACCTGTTCGGGGCACGCGAGCGTCAGAATGCGTTCCACGAGTTCTGTAGGATAGGGTGCCAAGTGCGCGCTCATGTCGCGCTTGAGGCCAATCTGCCAAACGTCACTCGGGCCTGTGCCGTTACCGTACTTTTCTGCATAGCCGAACTGATCGTAGTAATAATTCCTTCGTCTTGCAGCGAAATGAATAATGTACTCATGCCGACTCTTGAGCCGATCCTTGGCTGGATCTGGCATGCCGGCATCCTTCACCCAAATGATTCGATTTCGAACGGTCCATCCCGCATCCTGGGCGGCAATCTCGAGCCGGCCAGGTGTGTTTGCCAGAGATCCCTTATGATAGGTATCTCCTATATTTATGAAGACCGATCCCCATGCCGGCAAGATGGTCTTCCAGTTCTCCATGCACTCGAGCAGGCTTGCGACGAACGCGTCAGCCGACGGTTCCTGGCCGATTTGGTCGGTAACGCCGTAATCGCGCTTTAGCCAATAAGGCGGAGAGGTAACGACAATATCTGCATCCCCGGTGCGCAGCGGTACGCGTCTAGCGTCGCCAAAGAGCTTTTTGCAAAAGGGTGCCGTGATGTGAAGCTTCGAAGGATCGCTACCGTCAGGGGTGGCTCTGCGCTGAATTTCATTCGACGGAATAACGTAATTCATTCGGTATCGTCCCTCTGGTGCGCCCAGCTAGCCGGTGGTGTGCCGCCCATTCGATATCGTCCAGCGTCAACGCCAAACTTCAGTGACGGTAGCTCATTTGAACTGGGTCGTCGAGGGGGGTAAAAATAGGCGCTACGGCGCTGTGCTCTCGGTTACTGAACCTACAGCAAGACTTTTGGCGCGCCCGAAGAGATTCGAACTCCTGACCCCCAGATTCGTAGTCTGGTGCTCTATCCAGCTGAGCTACGGGCGCCTGTTGACGGTCGTGTGGGAGGGGAGCTCCGTCTCGCGAAGTTCCAACCCCACAGGTCATCAGTGAGCGATCTGGTATCGTCTTTCCGTGCTATCCGCAATCCCCGGAAACCGAAACCCCCACCTTTCATCGCAAGTGGGTCTGGCGGACGGCGCATCAAGCGAAGGCTCTGGCAGACATGGTAGTCGCTTCAGCTCCAAGAGCGTTCCTCCGCTCGTCACTAGCCACTTTTACGGCTGATCGCCCCGTTGGAGTGAATACCACCTCGAATGCGGCAAAACCTCTCGGCAAATCTGATAGCCAGCAGCTCCGCACTTTATTCCCAAAGCGTTCTGCAACAGCTGAGTATTCTGGACCATCTCGTTCTCCTGCCCTTCGCTCGCTGATGTTCCCATTATGTTCTCACCTTGAGAAAAGTCAATGAGACTAGGAGACGGCCCCTAGTCTCATTGAGGGGTATGCGCAGGCGACGGTATGACATGGGGCTCAAAAGGTGCGGGGAGCATCTGAAATTCCGCAATGGAATCAAATAGGGCAAAACCCCCGCACCTTTGGGTTAAGCCGTTGATCCTATTCACTTGCCAGGGCCCCTTCCGGGACACCACTTCTATCGCTTTGAGTTAAGCTGCTGCTGGAAATGCGGCGTGCCACGCGTCACACGTGATTGGCATCGTCATCCGCGGGGGAGCCCGCGCTCGATGACATTGCATCCGTCTGCGTGCGTACCATCACTACGCCATCGCGCCGGCACGCGAGCCGGTGTGGTCGATCGACGTCCCCCTGCCTGGTGGAGACCGGCAAGCATCCGGAAGCGGAGCCTTACGCGGCTGCGCGCAGCAGCATGCCAAAGAGGTCGCGCGGGTCGTCAGGGTCGGCGAGAAGGTCGAGCTCTTCGTAGAAGGCCGTACCCGCCAGCTTGTCGCGGACATAGCGAAGGGCCGAGAAGTCCTCGGTGGCGAAGCCGACGGAGTCGAAAAGGGTGATCTGCCGTCCATCGGTTCGGCCCTGGACTTCGCCGAGGATGACGCGCCAGAGCTCCGTGACCGGATGGTCGGGCGAAAGTTGCTGGATCTCGCCCTCGATGCGCGTCTGCGGCGGGTATTCCACGAAGATGTCGGCGCGTCGCAGAATGGCGGCCTGAAGCTCGGTCTTGCCCGGGCAGTCGCCGCCGACCGCGTTGATGTGGATCCCCGCGCCGACGAGATTGTCGGTGAGGATCGTCGCATTCTGCTTGTCGGCCGTGACGGTGGTGACGATCTCGGCGCCTTGTACCGCCTCCTCCGTCCCATCGCAGATCGCAATGTCGAAGCCGAAGCCCCGCAGGTTTCGTCGGCATTTTTCGCTGGCCGCACGATCGATGTCGTACAGGCGCAGGCGATCGACGCCGATCAGTGCCTTCATCGCAAGGGCCTGGAACTCGGCCTGCGCGCCGTTGCCGATGATCGCCATGGTCCGCGCGCCCTTGGGCGCCAGGTGCCGGGCAGCGACGGCGGAGGTGGCGGCGGTGCGCAGCGCGGTCAGGATCGTCATTTCGGTAAAGAGAACAGGATAGCCGTTCGCGACATCCGCCAGGACGCCGAAGGCGGTCACGGTCTGGCGACCGTCGCGCGTGTTCTTCGGGTGGCCGTTCACATATTTGAACCCGTAAGCCGCGCCATCGGACGTCGGCATCAACTCGATGACCCCGTCGGGCGAATGGGCGGCGACGCGCGCCACCTTGTCGAAGCTCTCCCAGCGCCGGAAGTCGTCCTCGACATAGGCGCAGAGCTCGAGAAGAAAGCGCTCGATGCCGATCGACAGCACGAGCTTCATCATGTGGTCGACGCTCACGAAGGGAACGACGTTCAGCTTGGGAGTCATGACTTTCGTCTCCACTTTCAGGCGGTCAGGCGAACGAAGCCGCGGCCCCGGAACGCTCGGCGAGATGGATGCCCGCCAGCATGCAGCGCACCGACCCGCCCGCGAGTTCGACCGTCGGGACGTCGAGGGCCAGCAGCGGCGTGACGGCTTCGATGCTTTCGCGCTGCGCCGGCGTCAGCGAGGCGGCCGCGCGCGACGAGATCGCGAGAAACCGCCCGCTGCTGCCTCGAAGTTCGAGCGCATTGCCGGCGAACTCGCCGATCTGCGCGTGGCTCAGCGGCACGACGATGCGACCGGTTTCCTCCAGCCGCGCCCGGATTTCGGCCCGGCGCGCCTCTCCAACGATCGTGTCGAGCCCGACCAGCGCAATCTCGGTGCCGACGCACATGATGACGTTGGTGTGGTAGATCTTCGCGCCGTTCGCATCGGCGGCTTCGAACAGCATGGGCTCGAAGTTGAAATGCGTGCAGAAGCGTTCCAGCGCGACCTCGTTGGTGCGGTTCGAGCGCGCCGCATAGGCGATGCGGCCGATATGGTCGAACACCATCGCACCCGTGCCTTCCAGGAAGACATGGTCGGGCTCGAGGCCGGAATAGTCGATGACGTCCTGCACACGGTAGCGCTGCTTCAGCATCTCGATGACGTCGGAGCGGCGCTCGCGGCGCCGGCTCGGATTGAACATCGGATAGATCGCGACATGCCCGCCGGCATGGGTCGAGAACCAGTTGTTCGGAAAGACCGAGTCCGGCGTCGCGGTGCTCTCGTCCTCGAAGAGATGGACGGTCACGCCGGCTTCGCGCAGGCGCCCGGCCATGCGCGTTACCTCGTCGAAGGCCGCTTCGGCGATCTCCCCGCGCGTACGGAAGCCGTCCGCCGACTGGAAGACGTTGTCCGCGGCCGTCTCGGGATTGGGCGTGAAATGGTGGGGTCGGATCATCACGACGCCGGATGGCGCCTGGGCTGCGAAACCGCTCATGGCACTCGATTCAGAAGGCTTGGGGTAGGCTGGAAAGACCCCAGCATAGGCGAGCAAAATGCTGGTCGAAATGTCAGTAATGGCAAAAAATGCGTGCTATGCTACGCAGATTGTCAGTAGGTTTCGGACGTTTTGCATGTATCAGCTCGACGAATTCGATCGAAAGATGATCGACGTCCTGCGCAGTGACGGACGCGCCCCCGTGTCCAAGCTCGCCGACATTCTGGGCGTCACGCGCGGCACGGTGCAGGCGCGCATCGACCGACTTCTGGATAGCGGCGCGCTGCTCGGCTTCACAGTGCGCGTGCGGCAGGACCATGATGCCAACGCGATCCGCGCGGTGATGATGATCGAGGTGGCGGGCAAGTCGACCACGGCGATCATCAAGCGCCTGCGCGGCATGCCGGAGCTTCATTCGCTGCACACAACGAATGGAAGCTGGGATCTGATCGCCGAGATCCGCGCTTCCTCGCTGCACGATTTCGACCGCGTCTTGCGTGAGGTCCGCCAGATCGACGGCATTCTCAACAGTGAGACGAGCATTCTCCTCAGCTCGGTCTGAACGCGAAACGGCCTCCCGCGCGGATACGCGGGAGGCCGTGCAAGCGCAATGACGATGAGGGGCGATCAGGCCTTCTGGCGGGCGATCAGGCCGAGCGCCGTCGTGATGACGCGCGCGAAGGTCAGGGCGCCGATGCCGTCGACGTCGCGCTCCGGCATGAACTCCACGAAGTCGACCGCCGCGATCCGACCGCGCGCCGCCGCGCCCCGGATGAGGTCTGTGATTTCGTCATAGGAGAGGCCGCCGGGCGAGCGGCCAATGACGCCCGGAACCAGGGATGGGTCCATCGCGTCGGCATCGACGCAGACGATGATGTCGCTTCCCTCGGGAATGAGGTCCAGCGCCTTCTGGACGCCCGACCGGTGGAGTTCGCGCGCTGGAACGAAGGACACGCCCCATTTCACGGCATCCTCATAGTCGCTCGTCGCGGCCGAGCCGATGCCCCGCGCGCCGACCTGCACGATGCGCTCGACATGCGCCATCTCGGAGGCGCGGCGCATGGTGGAGGAGAGACCCATGCGCTCGTCCATATGCGTTTCACGCCAGTCGATATGAGCGTCGATCTGGAGAATGGTGAACTTGCGGTCCCCGGCCATGTCGCCGATCGCCTGAAGCATCGGGATCGGGATGGAATCGTCGCCACCGAGCAGCACCGGAACAGCGTTGCGCTCCAGGATCGCGCGCACCGCGCCGCGGATCGCGTCCCGATTGGCGGCTCCGTCTGCTTCGTCGAAGGGAAGGTCGCCGCAATCCACCGCGCGAAGGCGCCGCTCGGGGAAGACCTGGCCGCCAATGTCAAAGTCGTGGCGTTCGAGATTGGCCGTAAGCGATGCCGTCGCGCGGCGCAGCGCGTCCGGCGCGTTGCGGCAATAGGCACCGACGGCGCGGTAGGGCGTCGCGCAGGGAACGCCGAGGATCGCGATCGGCGCGTCCAGAGTGGCGAGGTCGTCGCAGGCATCGAGGCCGAGGAAGGTCGAGGTTTCGCCCGCGCCGAACAGGGCGCCGAGATCGGGCTTCTGGTTCATGGAAGGATGATCCTTGCTGGAAAAGGCGCGGTCAGAGCCGCGCCTGGAGGTAGCCGGCCCAACGGTGCTGGGCGAACTGGAAAAGCAGGACGAGCACGAGCGTCAGCACGAGATAGATGGCGGCCGCCGTCACATAGGGCTCGAACATGATGTAGTAGTTCAGCGCGATGTTGCGGGCGACGCCGGTAACTTCCAGCAGCGTCACGGTGCTGGCGAGCGACGTCGCGTGGAGCATCATCACGGTCTCGTTGCCATAGAGCGTCAGCGAGCGCGTCAGCATGGCCGGCAGAAGGATGCGCCGCGCGCGCGTGAAGGGCGACATGCCATAGGCGCGCGCCGCCTCGATCTCCCCCACCGGCAGATGTCGAAGGCTGCCCGCGAAGATCTCCGTCGTGTAGGCCGTCGTGTTCAGCACGAAGGTCAGGATGACGCAGACGAGCGCACTCGACAGCCAGGGCCAGAGGAGGCTTTCGCGCACGAGATCGAACTGCGCGAGCCCGTAATAGATCAGGAACAGCTGGACGAGGAGCGGCGTGCCGCGAAACACCAGCGTATAGAGGGCGATCGCATTGCGCAGGAACGCGTTGTGCGAATTGCGCCCGAGCGCCAGCGGCATCGCCAGAACGAAAGAGATGGCGAGCGAGGCGACGGTGAGGAGCACCGTCAGCTTCGCGCCCTGGGCATAGAAGCCGAGATTCTCGACGATGATATCCCAGCTCATCGGGCAAGTTCCTTCACGCCAAGCTCGTAGCGCCTGGCGGCGCGGGAAAGGAGGAAGAGCGAAATGGCGGTGACCGCGAGATAGAACCCGCCGGCGAGAGCGTAGAAGGTGAAGGGCTTGGCCGTCGCCTCCGCCGCGCCCTTGGCCCGGAACATGACATCCTGGAGGCCGAGCAGCGAAACGAGCGCGGTCGCCTTGGCGAGCACCAGCCAGTTGTTGGTGAAGCCGGGCAGGGCGAGGCGCATCATCTGCGGCAGGAGGATGCGCCAGAAGATGCGGAACCGTCCGAGCCCATAAGCCTCGGCAGCCTCGAGCTGGCCTCTGGGAATGTTCATCAGGGCGCCGCGAAAGGTCTCGGCCATATAGGCGCCGAAGATGAGCCCCAGCGTCGCGGCCCCCGCCCCGAACGGGCTGAACTCGATATAGACGTCGTAGCCCCAGTCCTGCGCTGCCTGGCTGAGCAGCGCGGGCAGGGAATAGAAGACGAGAAGCATCATGACGAGGTCCGGGATGCCTCGGACCACGGAGGTATAGAGCGTGGCGGTGATGCGCAGCGCCCGCGAGCGGGAAAGCCTCGCGAGCGCTGCCGCGATCCCGATCACGACGGCCAGTATCAGGGATACGAAGGCCAGCGACAGGGTGATCCACCCCGCCGCCAGCACGGATATGACATAGCCGCCGAGCATCGATCCGCTCTAGTTCTTGCCGAAATACTTGGCGTCGATCGCCGCGAGCTCGCCGTTCTCGCGGATCTTGGCGAGGCCGGCATTGATTTTCGCGAGGAGGTCGGCGTTACGACGGTTGATCGCGATCGCGACGCCCTCACCGAATTCCGGCGCGTCCTTGCCGGTATATTGCGGGCCGACGAGCTCGAATGTCTCGGCGTTGTCGCCATTGAGGAAGGCGTGCGTGATCTGCGCCTCGTAGCTCATGTGGAGATCGGCGCGTCCGGCGGTGAGCTCCAGATAGGGAGCGCTGCCGCCGTCATAGCGCTTGATCGTCGCCTTCGGGAAGGTCTTGGTGACGAAGGCGTCCATCGGCGTGCCGGTCTGGACGGCGATGATCTTGCCGGCGAGCCCGTCCGGGCTGATGTCGAGATCGGCGCCCTTCTTGGCGACGAAGCGGAAAGTCGGATGCGAATAGATGTCGCTGAAGGCCATGATCTTGCGGCGCGCGTCGGTGACGGTCAGTTGCGAGATCAGCGCGTCATACTTGCCGGCGGTAAGCCCGGGGATCATGCCGTCCCAGGCGGCGGCAATGATGTTGCAGTCGAGTTCAGCCGCCTTGCAGACGGCGCTCATCAGATCGATGTCGTAGCCGACGAGCTTGCCGTTCGCGTCGACGGACTCGAAGGGCGGGAAGGTAGCGTCGGTCGCGATCGTCACCTGCTCGGCGATCGCCGGCGAGAGCGACGCCAGAGCGATGAAGCCGCCGAGAAAGAGGGTAGAAAGTTTCGTCATGGGAAGTCTCGTTCTCTGAAAGGGTTATTTGGCATTGCATCCGGCGCCGGGCCCTGGCGCCGAAATCTCGTGAGCCGCGATTGGCGCGGCGATGAGTCAGGACTGAAGGCGACCTGCCAGAAACTGTCGCAGGCGCGGGCTCTCCGGATTGCCGAACACGGCCTCGGGCGAGCCTTCTTCCTCGACGCGCCCCTCGTGCAGGAACATGACCTTCGAGGAGAGATGGCGCGCAAAACCCATCTCGTGCGTGACGACGATCATGGTCCTGCCTTCCTCGGCGAGTGTCTGCATGACGCGCAGCACCTCGCCGACGAGCTCGGGATCGAGCGCCGAGGTCGGCTCGTCGAAAAGCATCACGTCGGGATCCATGGTCAGCGCGCGGGCGATTGCGACGCGCTGCTGCTGGCCGCCGGAAAGCTGCGAGGGATAGCGCTCGTAGGTTTCCGGCTTCATGCCGACCTTGGCGAGATTGGCCTTGGCGCGCTCCACCGCTTCCTTGCGGGATACGCCAAGCACGCTGACGGGGGCCTCGGTCACGTTGTCGAGGACGCTCATATGCGACCAGAGGCAGAAGTTCTGGAACACCATGGCGAGGCGCGAGCGAATGCGCTGCAACTGGCTGGCGCTTTTCGCGCGCAGGGTCCCGTCGCGGCGGTCGGCCACGAGGTCCAGGACCTCGCCGCTGACGCGGATCGTGCCCCTGTTCGGACGCTCCAGCATGTTGATGCAGCGCAGGAACGTACTCTTGCCCGACCCGGAAGAGCCGATGATGGAGATGACGTCGCCCGCCGCGGCGTCGAGGCCGATGCCCTTCAGGACTTCGGTGTCGCCAAAGCGCTTGTGAATGTCGGTGACGTGGAGCTTCTGCATGGGCGGCCTCAGGGAAAAGCTTCGGAAGGCCGGTCAGGCCGGGGGCGGCACGATCATCCAGAGCGTGACGCAGGGCTCGCTCGATGACGGGTTTCGCCAGGTATGCGGAATCTTCGGGTCGAAACTCAGCGTGTCGCCGGAGGACATGTGGTAGTCCTCGCCGCCGACGGAGATGTCGAGTTCGCCGGAGATGATGTGGACGACGTCGAGATCGGCGCGTATCGCATAGGCCTCGGGGCCAGACCCACCGCCCGGGTCGATCACGGAATGGAGCGTCATCATGTGTTCGTTGCCGACGCCACCGACGATACGCTCGCGCATGCCGACACCGCCGAGATTGATCGGCGCGCCCTGTCCGGCCTTGACGTAGCTCGTCGCGGGCGGATCGAAGATCGCACCGGGTTTCACGCCGATCGCGTCGCAGATGCGCAGGAGCGATGCGATGGAGGCTTGCACGAGATCGCGCTCGAAGCGGCTGAGGAAAGACTTGCTGACGCCGGCCTTCGCCGCCACGACATCGATCGAAATGTTCTTCTGCTGCCGAAATGCGCGCAGGCGCGCACCGACGTTGAAACCGTTCGGGGACGCAGGCACATCCTCGGCTGCAGGATCTGTCGTGTCGTCACAGATGGTGGAAGACCGTTCCATCCGTCCTCCAGAGGTTGCTCTGTAAGCAACTTTTCATCAAACGGATATGAACGCAACACTGGTTTTCTATGAAGGAATGATTTCTTGCAGGTTGCTCAGTAAGAAACCAATCTGCTTAAACGCGGGGCAGGTTCTCAAGGTTGATCTCTGGGGCTCGCAAGGGGTACGGGCAGACGCGGGGGCGGGGACCGGGCAAGGGCTTCCATCCGACGGATGGCAACGGCCACGAGGTCTTGGGAGCGACCGCTTCGTGACACAAGCCGGCGTTGCGCTGGCGGACGGTGTCATCTGCGATACCGAGGCGCGCAGTTGCCACAAGGCTGCCGGTCGATGCCAACGGCAAGCGAAGCGCGGTCGAGCCTGACGCCCGCAGACGCTTTTCGGCAAGCTCTCGGCTCAATGTAAATTCGCCGGAGTGCTAGAGGCGGGCGCTCCGGGTCACGTCTTGTGATCGGCGATTCCGTGCCGAGCGGCGTGCGCGCCGGTCGCATGCGGCGGATTGAGGGGCGGCAGCGAGGATCGCGGGGAGCGGCTCGACTGGTTCCTGCAGCCGTGCCGGAAGCTGCGCAACCGGGCCAGGAGTTCATGCGCCATGGCTCGCGACCATGTCGGCTGTCTGCCGGCATCGGTCGAAAACAGCGCCGCCTCGAGCCGGCGCGCGTCTGGCGGCTTCGGCCAGTTGGATGGCACGCGCGAGCGCCAGCCTGTTAACGCCCTGTAAATGGTCGCGGCGTCGCCATTGCCGCAGGCGCGAGCCAGCGCGTCGAACGCGACCGGCTCGGAGAGGGCGCGTGCGGAGCGGCGGTTCTCGACATGGGCGCGCGTCCTTCGCCAGAAAATTGCCAGCAGCAGGATCGACAGGATGATGGCCGCGGCGATCGTCGCCCAGACGGCGTCCCGGCCGGGGGAAGAGGTTGGAGCGCCATCGGCCGGTGCGGGGGCAGCCTTGATTGTCACGGTTGCCGCCTTGCCGGTGGCGTTCTCCGCCTGCTTGTCGGCGAGGTTCCACCAGGGTTGATCCACGGCCGGGAGGTCGAAGGTTCCCGCCTTCTCGAAGACATAGGTGGCCCGGTCGATGCGCTTGCCGGTGATCGTGCCGCGGTTGCTCTGGTCCTGGCTCGTCGGCGCATCGAGATAGACGCGAACGCCGTCCGGCGCGGAGAAGGCGAGGTCGCGCATCGCCATCGCCGGAACATCGGTCGCCGTTCGCGTGATGGTGCGGACCAGCGCGTCGCCGGGGTGGAAGGCGCCGTTCGGGTCGGGTTTCCAGCTCTGCTCCAGCGTCAGCTTCTCGGTCGCGACCACGATGGCGTTGGCATCGATTCCTTCGGGCGCGACGATCGTCACCTGTAGGGGCTGGCCGGCCGCTCGGCCTGCCACGTCGCCGGCGCGGTCAAGCAGGGTGACGGCGGCCGGCGGGATGGCGAGCGGGCCGCTGCGGCGTGGGAACACGGCGAACTCGAAGCGCTGGCCGACATGGGCGGTGCCGTCGACGGTGTCGCGAATCGTCGTTGCCTGCGTCTCGAAACGCATCACCTGCGCGCCGGGCATGTCGGGAATGACGACGCGCGGCGGATGCGGCATGTCCCCGGGAAACAGCACGTCGACATAGAGCGAGAGGTGCTGGCCGACGACGGCGCCCTGCGCTGGATCGAGGGTGGTGCGGACGATCGGCCCGGCGGGAGACGGCGGGTTGGCTGGCATCGCCTCCTGCGCCCGGGCGGTCGCGACGAGCAGCAGAAGCGTCAAGGCAAGGGCAACGCGCTTCATGGCCTCGCCTCTGTCGGCGGCGGGGGAACCTGCAGCTGATAGGCGAAGCGGGCGCGGAGGAAATCGGCCGGCCGGGTCTGCACCCGCTTCAGCCAGAGCGCGCGCACCTGCTCGTCGCTCATCGGCTTGTCGTCGACCTCGGTATCCTGCCCGTCCGGGTTTTTCGCGTCCTTGTCGTAGACGATCTCATCGGCGCCTTCCTCCTGGTCGCCGAGATCGCCGCCGGGCGCCTTCGTCTTGTCGGCGCGAAGCTGCGCCAGCCTGCGGTTGGCGGTGGCGTCGTCCCAGCCGGGCTTCAGTTCCAGCGCACGGTCATAGCGGGCGACCGCCGCGTCATACTGGCCGAGCATGACCAGCGCGTTGCCCTGGTCATAGGCGCTCTCGGCGGTGTCGCGGCCGCCAAAGGCCTGCGCCGCCGTCTTGAAGTCACCGGCCCGCATCAGGGCCGCGCCGCGCCAGACGGGATCTCGGAAGCTCGCCGCGGCGTCGGCATACCGGCCCTTTTCGTAGAGATAGCGGCCGCGCTGGTCGGGCGAGGCCCAGAGGCCGTCCCAGCCGATCCTGAGCCCGCCGACAACGAGCGCCACCGCCGCGATCGCCAGGCATGAAAGCGCGAGCTTGCCGAAATGCGGTGGGCGCGCCGCGGTCGTCATGCCAGCACCCAGCCGCGCCGAAACCAGAGCAGGACGATGAGCGTGATCAACGGCATCAGCCAGTAGCCGGCTTCCTCCCATCGCTGGCCCTCGCCCTGGCCGAGTGTCGGCGCGGCGCCGGCGGCGAGGCGGCGCGTGATCGCTTCGATGTCGGTGTCGTCGACGCGAGTGGGGATCAGAGTCGCGCCGAGCCCCCTGGCCGCATCCGCGAGGCCGCTGTCGGCCGGAAGTTCCGGCGGCGTCAGGCCGAGGATGGTCACCGGTATGGCCGGCTTCGCCAGCGCGGCGATTTGATCGGGCGCGACGGTATCGGCGAGGATCAGGATCGAGCCGCCAAGTCCGGCATCGGCAAGCACCGAGGCGGCAAGCGTCACCGCGTCCGCCAGCGCATCGCCTTCGCGCGGCATGATCCCGGGCGAAAGCGCCCCTGCCATCGTCAGCACGACATCGCCGTCCACGGTCGGCGGCAGCACCAGATGGGCGGAGCCGGCATAGGCGACGAGGCCGGTCGGCGCTCCGGCGCGGCTCTTGAGCAGATCGTCCAGCTTCTGGCGCGCGCGGTCGAGCCTTGTCGGCGCCAGGTCGGTCGTCAGCATGGAGGGCGTCACCTTGAGGATGATCATCGCCGGCCGGGCGGCGGCGGCAAACGGCGAGGGAACCTCGCGCCAGGTCGGGCCCGCCAGCGCGACGGTGCCGAGGATCCAGCCCAGCAGCGCGACATCGCCCGGACGGATGCGGCGGCGCGCCTCGCCGCCGGTGACGAGATGCTTCAGCAACTCCGGATCGATCACCTTCTGCCAGCGATGGGTGCTGTCGGCCGAGCGGCGCTCCGCCCACCAGAGCGCCAGCGCCGGCAGGAGCAGCAGCAGCCACCAGGGGCGGATGAAGTGGAGGGCGGCGAAAAACGTGCTCATGCGTTTTCCGCCCTCGGGTTCGCCGTCATCGCCGCGCGGCGATGCGGCCAGCGGACGAGCAACAGACCCTCGCCGAGCATGGAGAGGATGACCAGTGCGCCGAGCGGGATCCAGTAGAGCTCCGTCTTCGGCCGGAAGGTGACGGTGTCGACCTTGCGCGTCTCGATCCGGTCGAGTTCGTCATAGATGGTCGCCAGCTGCTGGCGGTCGAGGGCGCGGTAATAGCCGCCGCCGGTGGTACTCGCGACGTCCTTCAGCGCCGCCTCGTCGAGCTTGTCCTCGCCGGCGGCGGCCGGGTCGCCGACCGCGATGGTGTGGATGACGATGCCATTGTCCTTGGCGATGCGCGCCGCCTGATCCGGGGGAACCTGGCTCGCCGTGTCGTTGCCGTCGGTGAGCGCGATCATCGTCCTGGCCGGGACCGTCGACTTGGCGAACATGTTGATGCCGAGGCCGATGGCGTCACCGAAGGCGGTGCGGGGGCCGGCCATGCCGACCTGCATCTCGCCAACCAGTCGTTCGGACAGGCCGAGGTCGGTGGTGAATGGCGCCAGCGTGAAGGGCGCGTCGCCGAAGACGATGACGCCGACGCGGTCGCCCTCGCGTCGCTTCAGGAAGTCGGTCAGGACCTGTTTGACGGCCGACAGCCGGTTGACTGTCGCGCCGGAGGCGTCGGTGAAATCCTGGGTGTCCATCGAGCCGGAGAGATCCACCAGCAGCAGCAGATCGCGCGCCGGTTTGTCGAAATGCAGCGGCGGCTCGATCCATTGCGGCCGCATCAGCGCGGCGATGGCGAGCAGCCAGCAGAGCCCCAGCAGCAAGCTGCGAACGAGGCCGCGATGGCTGATGACGGCGCCGCCGTCCGGTCTGGCGCCGGTCAGCGTGACCAGTCGGGCGAAGAAGGGCACGCGCAGCGCCGGTCTCTGCTCGCGGTGTCGCGGCAGCAGGGAATAGGCCAGGATCGGCAACGGCAGCAGCAGGGCAAGCCAGGGATAGGCGAAGCTCGGCATGATCTACCCGCCCTCCGCGCGATGACGGTGGATCCAGTCGCGCGCCGCATGGCGGATGGCGCCGTCGTCGGCCGGCATCGAAGCTCCGAGCGCGATCTGGGGCAGCGTGGCGGCCGGGCCGCTTTCAAAGGCCTGCATCCGCCCGGTCGTATCGAGAAAGCGCAGCCAGGCGGCACCGGTCAGCCCGGCGGTTTCCGCGCGGGGGAAGGCGACCAGCGCCGTGCGCTTGAGGATCCCCGACAGCGCCTGCGCGCCGCGGGCGTCGAGCGGCGCGGGCAGGGCGGCGAGTTCCCGCAACGCCGCGCGCCGATAGGCGTCGCGGCGATGGCGGAGGACCTGGCGGGCGACAAGCAGCGCCAGGAGAGCGGCCCCCGCCGCGGCGAGAACCCACCAGCCGGGTGCCGGCGGCCAGTAGGAGACGGGCGGCGGCAGCACGATGTCGCGAAGATTGGAGAGATCGGACGGGTCGCTGCTCATGGCGTCGTCCGAGCCGCGCCGGTGCGCGCATGGGCCAGCCGCTGGCCGAGCAGGTCGCGCAATTGCGTCGAGACGTCCCGCCCGGTCTGGATCGGCAAGACCGGAATCGTTCGCTTGCGCGAGAAGCTCTCCAGGCTGTCGCGCCGTTCGCTGAAGCTTTGGGCGAAGCGGCCACGCAGCGACGTTGAGGCGCTGTCCAGCTCGATCTGGTTGTCGCCCTCGCCGACGATGACCCGACCCAGCGACGGCAGGTCGGCCTCGATCGGGTCGGAGATGAAGATGATCAGTACGTCGTTATGCGCGGTGATCCGGGTCACCAGCTTGACCGTCTCGGCGTCGGCGCCAAAGGCATCGGAAATGATGCAGACGAGGCAATCGTGATGGGCGAGCCGCGCGGCGCGCCGCAACACTTCGTTGAAGAGGGCCGGGTCGGCGGCCCGGCTGTCCGAGGCGCGAAGCGCCGCGTTCTGTCGGGCGACCGCGTGCAGGATCGGCAGCACGCCCTTGTTGCGCGCCTCCGGCTGGATCTCGGCGATGCCATCTTCCGAAAAGACCAGGGCGCCGACGCGGTCCCCGAGGGAGGTGACCCGCCAGGCGGAAAGCGCCGCGACCTCGGCTGAAGCCACCGACTTCATCATCAGCCGGCTGCCGAAGAACATCGACAGGCGCTGGTCGACGAGGAGCAGGACGCTGCGGTCGCGCTCCTCGGTGAAGACGCGGACATGCGGCGTGCCGAGCCGGGCGGTGGCGGCCCAGTCGATCGCGCGGGTGTCGTCGCCCTCGTAATAGTGGCGCAGTTCCTCGAAATCGAGGCCGCGACCGCGCAGGCGCGAGGCATGGCGGCCGGTCAGCAGGGAATGCACCGGCTGGCGCGGCAGGAAGCTGAAGCCCTTGGCGTGATGGCGCAGGCGCAGCAGTTCGTCGAGGGTGACATAGGCGCGGGCCGATGCGGATGTGGTCGCCATCGTCGCCTCCCGGTTCACACGGCCACGGCGACCTGTTTGACGATCTCGTCGATCACGTCGTCGGCATGCATGCCATCGGCGCTCGCCTCATAGGAGAGCGACAGGCGATGGCGCAGGCAGTCATGCGCGACCGCCTGCACGTCCTCCGGCGTGACATAGTCGCGGCCCTGCAGCCAGGCGAAGACGCGCGACGCCTTGTCGAGCGCCAGCGAGCCGCGCGGGCTGGCGCCGATGCTGATCCAGTCCTTCAGCCTGTCGCCGAATTCGGCCGGGCGCCGGGTCGCGGAGATCAGGGCGACGATGTAACTCTCGACGGCATCGACCGACGTGACGCTGTCGATCTCCTTGCGGGCGTCGAAGATCACCTGCTGTGGGATCCTCGCGGGATCGTCGGCGGCCGCCCCGGCGGTCTCGGCCCGCACCAGCCGCAGCACCTTCACCTCGTCGTCGTCGTTGGGATAGTCGATCCGCACATGCATCAGAAAGCGGTCCATCTGCGCCTCGGGCAGCGGATACGTGCCTTCCTGTTCGATCGGGTTCTGCGTTGCCAGCACCATGAACAGATCCGGCAGCGCGTAGCGCTTGCCGGCGACGGTGACCTGCCGTTCCTCCATCGCCTCGAGCAGCGCCGACTGCACTTTCGCGGGCGCGCGATTGATCTCGTCGGCGAGCACGAGATTGCCGAAGATCGGCCCCTTGCGGAATTCGAACGAGCCGGCGCCGGCGGCGTCGGTGCGGTAGATCTCGCCGCCGGTCACGTCGGAGGGCAGCAGGTCGGGCGTGAACTGGATTCGGCTGAATTCGGATTCCAGCGCTTTTGACAGGCTTTTGATGGCGCGCGTCTTGGCGAGGCCGGGCAGGCCCTCGACCAGCACGTTGCCGTTGGCAAGCAGCGCTATGACGAGCCGCTCCACCACTCTTTCCTGGCCGATCACGGCCGCGTTGACGCGCTTTTCGATTTCGAGGATGGAGTCGCGTGCCGGCATGCCGCCTCACTTTTCGAAGGGATAGATGACCTTCCAGTCGTCCTTCATGTCGACGACGGTCCAGCCGCGTTTCGGCGCTTCGTCGAGGGCCTTGTCGAGCTTGCCGACATGCGAGTCCCGGTCGTAGGCCCATTCGCGCTCGGCGTCGGTGTGATGGACGATCATGCCGAAGCGTGGCCCGCTGTTGAGCGTCGTCCACTGCAGCATCTCGAGGTCGCCATCGGAATTGCCGGCGGCGAAGACCGGACGCTTGCCGATGAACCGGTTGATGCCCACGGGCTTGCCGGGGCCGTCATCGACGAATTCGATCGCCGGCAGCTTCTGGATGGTGGGGGTGTCGCCATCGAGCCTGAACTCGGTCTTGCCGGAGGAGCCGACGACCTGGTTGGGCGGGATGCCGTAGACGCCCTCGGTCCAGGGCCGCATGAACTCGACGCCGCCGCCGGAAACGATGAAGGTCTGGTAGTCATTGGCGCGCAGATAGGCGAGCAGTTCCAGCATGGGCTGGAAGGCCAGCTCGGTATAGGGCCTGTCGAAGCGCGGATGACGCGCCGTCTTCGTCCATTCCAGGACCGAAGCGGCGAAATCCTGGACCGACATGCCCGAGGATGTCGCGGCGAGCAGTTCCATGATGCCTTTTTCGCCGCCGGCCAGCAGGGTCTTGAGGTCGCCCTCCAGAACGGCCTGGAAGGGCTGGGTCTCCTTCCATTCGGGATGATCCTTGGCCATCGCCTTGACGCGGCCCAGCACGAAGGCGAGCTGGAAATAGACCGGCTGCTCGGACCAGAGCGTGCCGTCATTGTCGAAGGTGGCGATCCGGTCATCGACGATGACGAAATCGGGCCCCGGCGTCGTCGTGCGGGTCACGAAATCGACGATGGCGGCTTTCGTCTTGCCGTCGTTCCAGGAGGGAAGCGGGTCGGCCTGTGCGGTTGCCGCCGGAAGGGCGGCGCAGGCCAGGGCGGCGGCGACGCCGAGGCGAAGCAGGGCCCGCCGGGTGAGCGCTGCAAAGGCCGGGATCATGGCGCATCTCCGTTCCGGCGCGGCTCCGGGGCATCCGCTTCCATGCGCCGGACGCAGCGGAAGCCGACATGGCTTGTCGAGGTGTCGATCGGCTCGGCATGGCGGGCGGCCGGGCGATAGCGGCGGCAGTAGTTCGGCGCGCAGAGATGCGAGCCGCCCTTCAGCACCTTGCGGGGAATGCGGATCGCCGGCATGCGCGGATCGTAGCTGGCGTCGACCGGCCCGCCGCGCGGATTCTCGGGCACGCAGCAGGCCTTGGGCGCATCGGCGGGATGGCGCGTCGACCACCAGTCGCTCGTCCATTCCCAGACATTGCCGATCATGTCGTAGAGGCCGTAGCCATTGGGCGGGAACGCCCCGACGGGCGAGGTGCGCAGGTAGCCGTCTGTCATCAGGTTCTCGGAGGGGAACTGGCCTTGCCAGGTGTTGGCCATCTCGCGGCCATCCGGATTGAACTCGTCGCCCCAGGCATATTCCGCCCCCTCCAGCCCGCCGCGCGCCGCGTATTCCCATTCCGCCTCGGTCGGCAGTTCCTTGCCGACCCAGCGGGCATAGGCTTCCGCGTCGGCATAGGCGACATGCACGACCGGGTGGTCGTCGAGGCCCTTGATCGAACTGCCGGGGCCATAGGGCCTGCGCCAATTGGCGCGGAAGCGGAATGCCCACCATTGCGACCAGTCGCGCGTGTCGACCGGGTGGCTGGGCGGCGTGAACACCAGCGAGCCGGCCTTCAGCATGTGGGGCAGGGCGCCGGGATAGTCCTTCGGGTCCGGCGGAACCTCCGCGAAGGTGACATGGCCGGTCGCCTCGACGAAGGCGCGGAACTGCGCGTTGGTCACCGGCGTCGGGTCGATGAAGAAGCTGTCGACCGTGACGCGGTGGGTCGGCTTCTCCTCGGCATAGTGGTCGTCGGACCCCATGCGGAACGTGCCGCCGGGAATAGCGACCATGTCGGCGGCGGCAGGCGGTCGCGGCTTGGTTCGGGCCTCGGCGGACATGTCAGCATCCTCGCGGTGTCATTGCGGCCGTTTCCCGGCCCTGGAGGCGATTGCCGTGGCGCGATGGGGCGCCACGGCAAGGGAGGCGTGGATACCGGCGTCAGCGTGGTGCCAGCGTTTCCAGTTGCTTCAGCCGGTTGAGCGCGGCCTCCTGCCGGAGCAGGCTGTAATTGATGCCGCTCGCGTTCAGCGAACTGCCCTCCTGGTAGGGGAACTCGGTGAAGTCGGAGAAGAATTCCTTGATCTTCCCCTGCACCGGCACCAGCAGCCAGATGTTGCGCGCCAGGAAGTCCATGGCGCCGCCGCCCTCGCGCAGGCCCCTCTCATAGGGATCCATGCGCAGATTGGTGATGTTCGCCCAGGCCGGCACCTCGCGGGTCGCGGTCGCGATGTTGCCTTCGCTGTTGATCGCAAAGGAGAGCTTCCAGTCGTTCCAGCGCAGCGCGTTCAGATTGCCGCCCTGGTCGAAGTAGAACATCGTGTCGCGCGGCGGTTCCTTGGCGTCGCCCTTCAGCAGCTCGGTCAGGTCATAACCGTCGAGATGGACCTTGAACGTCTTCGAACCGGCCTGGAACCCCTTCTTCATCTGCTCCTTGATGTCCGGGATGCCGGCGGCCGTGGCGAAGGTCGGCATCCAGTCCATCAGCGCCACGGGGTCGTTGATCTGCGCGCCCGGCTTCACCACGCCCGGCCAGCGCACCATCATCGGAATGCGGAAACCGCCCTCCCAGGTGGTGCCCTTTTCGCCGTGGAACATCGTCATGGCGCCATCGGGCCACAGCGCGATCTCGGCGCCGTTGTCGGTGGTGTAGAGGACGATGGTGTCCTCGGCGATGCCGAGATCGTCCAGTTGCTTCAGCAACTCGCCAACCATGGCATCGTGCTCGGCCATGCCGTCGGCGTGGATGCCCTTGCCCGTCTTGCCGAGCGAGTCCGGCTTGAGATGGGTGAAGACGTGCATGCGGGTCGCGTTGAACCAGACGAAGAACGGCTTGTCGGCCTTGTGCTGGCGGTCGATGAAGTCCTTGGCCGCGGTCAGGAATTCCTCGTCTACCGTCTCCATGCGCTTGATATTGAGCGGGCCGGTATCCTCGATCTTGCCGTCGGCAAACGAATGGATGACGCCGCGCGGCCCGTATTTCTTCCGGAATTCCGGATCCTTCGGATAGAAGTAGCCCTCGGGCTCCTCCTCGGCGTTGAGGTGGTAGAGGTTGCCGAAGAACTCGTCGAAGCCGTGATTGGTCGGCAGGTGCTGGTCCTGGTCGCCGAGATGGTTCTTGCCGAACTGGCCGGTCGCGTATCCCTTGGTCTTCAGCACGTCGGCGATCGTCGGCATCCAGTCCTGAATGCCATGCGGGTCGCCCGGCATGCCGATCGTCAGCAGGCCGGTGCGGAAGGGCTCCTGGCCGAGGATGAACGAGGCGCGGCCGGCGGTGCAGCTCTGCTGGCCGTAGGAATCGGTGAAAATCGCGCCTTCATTGGCGATCCGGTCGATGTTGGGCGTGCGGTAGCCCATCAGGCCCATCGTGTAGGCGCTGATCTGCGGAATGCCGATATCGTCGCCGAAGATGACGAGAATGTTCGGAAGCTTCCCCGATGGAGCGGTGGCATCCTGCGCCCGCGCCAAGGAGGGAGCTGCGGCGGAGAGGGCGGTTGTTGCGAGTGCCGAGGTGGCGATCAGCGCGGTCGTTCCCTTCAGAAGGGTTCGACGGCTTACAGCGTCAGCCGTGGGTCCAGGCTCATCTTGCGAAATGGTCATTCTATCCTCCCGGTGATGTGCATCGGAATCTGCCCGTCGGGAACACGAAACTGAATGCGTCGCTCAGGGCCAGCTAGATAGGGCGGTGGCTGCCTATCCGGCGTTTCGGTGATAGTAATTACCTAGCCTTATATTTAAAAATTTGCTTTAAGCTTCAATGGGATTGGCCGGTTGACTATAAAATTCCCTAGCGTAATCCGGACTGAAACCAATCTGCAGCAGCTGGCCATGAAGTCAAGACCGCCCGGTAAGCTCGCAAATTGATATTTTGTGTTTCCATCGGCGCCAGATCGCCGTGGGTCGGCCGTCCGCCGTCGGCTCTCACCGCGTGGGAGCCACTTCTGTGCGGTTCCCATCCGCCCGGAAAGGGCCGGCCATGCAGATCAATGCTCAGGGATGCCGACGAGCCGGGTCCGGACCGCGCTCTGCCCGGTGTGAGCCTGGCGGTACCCGGCGGAACGACCCGGCAATGGCGTTCGCAAGCTAGGCGATGGCGAGGATTTCGAGTTCGCCCGGGCCGAAGCGGACGACGTCGCCGACGGCCTTGCCCATCAGGGCGATCGCCACCGGCGAGCCATGCGAGAGGGTGGCTTGCGACGGGTCCGCCTCGTCCTCCCCGACGATGCGAAAGGTCTGGGTGCGGCCATCGTCCCGCTCGAACGTGACGGTGTGGCCGAAGGCGACGGCCTCGCTGGATGTCGGCGCCGGCATCAACTGGGCCGTGCGAACGCGTTCGGCAAGGTAGCGTATGTCCCGGAGCGGGACCGCCGACTGCCGCCGCCTCTCGTTCACGTCCTCCAGCCGTTTGGCGGCGTCGAGCGCCTGTCGGGCGCGCGCCAGGTCTTCCTGCAGCCTTGCGAGCCCGGTCTCGGTGACCAGGTTGATACGATCGGAGATGGGCCGAGCGGGCAGGATCGTTTCGGACGCCGTCTCGGCGCTTTCCTCCTTGGTGAATGCAACGCTCAACGGATGGACCTCCCTGCCGACAACCGGACTGTCGGATAACCCGCGGCGGCCGACAAAGCTGCATCCAATCTGGGCTGCATCCATTCGAGGGCCTGCATCTATGTTAGCACGGACTGCCGCCGGCGCTCCGGGAAAGGGAAGCGCGCCATGCGCTGATCCAGCCATCGCTCCGCCCCGTATAAGCAGCACGGACGGCATCGGAGGAGGGTGGAATGAACGGCAGAACGGCAGGGCTGGCGGCCATGGCAATCGCGACGCTCCTGGGCATCCTGCCCGCGACGGCCCGCGACCTTTCCCTGGAGCGCTATTTCTCCGGCAAGACGTCGGCGGTCGGCAGTTTCAAGGCGATCAACGGCGTGAAGCGCGACTTCACCGTCGCTCTGCGCGGCCAATGGAACGGGCGGACGCTGACGCTGGTCGAGGACTTCGTCTATTCGGACGGCGAGCGCGACCGCAAGACCTGGCGCTTCCGCAAGATCGCACCGAACCAGTATCGCGGCACGCGCGAGGACGTCGTCGGCGACACGCTGGTGACCGTCACCGGAAACACGGCGCGCTTCACCTATCTGGTCGATCTCGACGCGGCGCGAAAGCGCAATCGCGTCCGCTTCCACGACACCATGGTGCTGCAGGACGATGGCCGGCTGATCAACAACGCCACGATCACCAAGTTCGGCCTGCCCGTCGCCAAGACCCACGTCGAATTCCGACGCTGACGCAACGCCACCCGATCAATGCCAACGCAAAGGGGAGATGTCTCATCATGTCGGTTCGCTCTCGCCGAAAGCTGTTGCTTGCCATCGTCCTTGCCGGATGCGCGGCGGCCATGCCGGCCGCGGCGGCCGAACTCAGCGGGCCGGAAATCCGGCAGCTGATCGGTGGCGAAAAGGTTCGCCTCAGCACGCCCTTCGGCATCGCGCTGCCGCTTCACTATCGCGAGAATGGCGTCGTCGTCGGCGATGTCTCGGGAATTTCGGCGGCGCGGATGCTGGCGCCGCGCGAGGAAGGGCGCTGGTGGATCTCGGGCAATTCGCTCTGCCAGAAATGGCCGAGCTGGTATGACGGCCGGCAGTTCTGCTTCAAGATCACGTCGCTCGGCGGCGGCAAGATCACCTGGCTGCGCGACGATGGCGCGTCGGGAACCGCGCGGATCGGGCGGTAGTGGCGCCGGCTCCGCAAGCGCAGGCAGGAGCGCCCCGCCGCGGAGTGCTTTTCGCCTATGCCTTGCCGGCCGTGCCGCTCGCGGCGATCGCGCTGCCGCTCTATGTCATCGTGCCGACCTTCTATGCCGACCATCTCGGCCTGTCGCTGGCGGCGATCGGCACGGTGCTGCTGCTCATCCGCCTGTTTGACGCCGCGAGCGATCCCGTGATCGGCTGGCTGTCGGACAGGGTGTCGCCGACCTTCGGGCGGCGGCGCGTGGTCTTCATGCTGTCGCTGCCCCTGACCGCGCTGTCGGGATTCATGGTGTTCTGGCCGCCGAGCACGGCCGGGACCGGCTACCTCGCCTTCTGGGGCATCCTGCTTTCGATCGGCTATACCGCGACGCTCTTGCCCTATACCGCCTGGGGCGCGGAACTCTCGACCGATTATCGCGGCCGCTCCGTCGTTTCGGCGTTTCGCGAAGGCGCGGCGCTGGTGGGTACCCTGATCGCCATCGTGCTGCCCTTCGCGGTCGGCATGGAGGCGATCGACGGCTTCCATGGCATGGCCGCCGTCGCGGTGCTGACCCTCATCGCGCTTCCGGCCTTCGGATTCGTGGCGGTTGGCGTGGTTCCCGAGCCCGCCAACCGATCGCGATCGCGTCTCCCGCTCCTCGCCAGCTTGCGCTATCTCGTCCGCAACCGGCCTTTCGTCCGGCTGGTCGCCGCCTTCCTGCTCAACGGCTTCGCCAATGCGATCCCCGCCACGCTGTTCCTCTATTTCGTGTCCGAGCGCCTCGGCGCCGAGGGGCTGCGCGGCCCCTTGCTGTTCGGCTATTTTCTCTGTGGCATCCTCGGCGTGCCGATCGCGGTCTGGGTGGCGGCGCGGTTCGGCAAGCACCGCAGCTGGTGCGGCGCCATGCTGCTTGCCTGCGTCGTGTTCTTCTTTTCGGGATTCCTGGGCACCGGCGACGTCGTCGCCTTCGCCGTAATCTGCGCGCTGACCGGCGTGCTGCTCGGCTTCGATCTGGCGCTGCCGCCGGCGATCCAGGCCGATGTCATCGATTGCGATACGGCCCTTTCGGGCGAGCAGCGCACCGGCGTCTATTTCGCGGCCTGGGGGCTGGCGACCAAGCTGTCGCTGGCGCTCGGCGTCGGCCTGGTGTTCCCGATCCTGGCCTGGTCCGGCTTCGTGCCCGGAAGTGACGCCGTGGTGCCCGCCTTCGCGCTCGACACGCTGACGACGCTCTATGCCTGGCTGCCGATCCTGCCAAAGCTGGCGGCGATCGCCATCATGTGGAACTTCCCGCTCGGCGAGACGGCGCAGTCAGAATTGCGCGCCCGCATCGAGGCGAGCGCGCCGGTGGGGCCACTTGTCTGATCAGCCGCCGCTGCGCGTCGCCATCCAGGTGGTGACCAGATAGCCGCATGTGGCGGCGACGGCGCTCAGCGTCACGCCCCAGGTCATGTCGACGATGCTGACCGAGACCGACCAGTTCTTCAGGGTCGAGAGATTGGTCATGTCATAGGTGCCATAGGCCACCAGCCCGAGCAGCGCGCCGTTGAGCAGCGCCGTGCCCCAGCTTCCGGCCTGCAGGGCCGGCATGACCGCGAAATGCACGAGGCCGGCGACATAGACGAGATAGAACAATCCGGCGACGCCGAGATTGGGCTGCGCCAGCAGAAGCTCGCCGATCCGGCTTTTGTAGAAGCCGGAGGCCATGCTGGAGAGCCAGACGAAATCCAGCCCGAAAAACACCAGCGCGGTGCCGGCATAGGCAATGGCGAAGTTCAGCATGGGGGAGGCTCTCAGGTTGGATCAGATGCCCAGGATGGGCTGGATGGCGCGGACGATCCAACTGCGGAAGCGCAGCGGCGCGTCGGTGACGGCGAGGCAGATGCAGTCCTCTCCGGGTGTCGCGATGGGCTGGTGCGTCAGGCTGGCATCGGCATCCTCGATGTCGCCCCGCGCGAACAGGTCGTCGCCGTCGGCGAAGCTGCCCGTCAGCACGAGGGTCAATTCGCGGCCACCATGGCCATGTTCCGGCACCGGCTTGCCGGCCGGGATTCGCAGCAGTCGGACCTGGGTCTCGCTGTCGGCGGTCGGGATGCGGATCTGGTAGGCGCCGCGTCCGAGCGAGCGCCAGCGCAACGTGTCGATATCGCCGCCGAGATAGGAGCGCAGCGGCTCCGGCAACCCGCCTTCGCGCCGTCCGCCGGGTGTGGCGCGCGGGGCTTCGCTCACCACCGGCTCGGCCAGGCGACGGCGGACTGCTTCCCAGGACGACGTGACGTCTTCAGACGTTTCCGTCGCATCCAGCAATTCGCCGCCTATGTCCTCGGCCAGGGCCAGGCGCTTCCGGCATTCGGGGCAGAGCGCCAGATGGGTCGCGACGGCCAGGCTCCAGCCTTCGGCGAGGCTGCCGGCGGCGTAGCTGACGAGGAGGTCGTCGCTCAGATGATGGCGGATGGTCACGACGCGTCTCCATTCCGGTCGAGCGCGGCGCGCAGCTTGGCAAAGGCAAGGCGCAGGCGCGATTTGACCGTGCCGAGCGGCATGTTGAGGCTGGTCGCGATGGCGCTGTGCGACCGGTCCTCGAAGAAGGCGAGCTTGAGCAGCGCCACCTGCTCCTCCGGCAGCGAGGCCATCGCCAGGTGCAGCTGGGCCGAAACTTCCTGTGACTCGAACATCTCGTCGGCGGGCGCGACATCGTCCTGCACGAAGGCGGGATCGTTCGGGTCGAAATCCGGGCGATTGTCACGCCGGAATGCGTCGATGCGCAGATTGCGCGCGATGGTGAAGATCCAGGTCGAAGCGGCGCCCTTGGCCGGATCGAAGCGATCCGCCTTGTTCCAGACCGCTACCATGGTTTCCTGCATCAGTTCCTCGGCCAGGTGACTGTCGCCGGCGAGGCGGGCCATATAGGCCTTCACGCGCGGCGCGAAGTGCCGGAACAGCGCCTCGAAGGCCTCGACATCGCGGCGCGCGCCGACCGCGACCAGCAGAGCCGCCATGCTCGGCGTCGCGTCGCTCTCTGTCGGACGGCGCATTTCAACCATTCCCAACCTGCGATCCAGCGATCCGACGCGGTGCCGGGGCACCACCGTCCTGGATCGTTTCTGCCATGGCGCAGCGGCAATGGAAATGAGCGCGTTCATGCAGCTTCTACGCGCCGCTGCGGCGAGCGGATCACCGGCGGGCGATTTTTTGCCGCCGATGGATCCAGAACGTCTTTCGCCCCGTATCAACAAGCAGGAACCAGATCGGCGCAGGAAGGTAGAACGTGCGAATTGAAGCCAAGGGCCAGCATCCGGATTTCGCGCGTCGCGTCGCCGTCGTCGGTTCGGGAATTTCCGGCCTGTCGGCCGCCTGGCTGCTCAGCCGGACCATGCGCGTCACCCTCTACGAGAGCGACACCAGGCTTGGCGGCCATTCCAACACGGTGGTGGTCCCCACGGCGAACGGTCCCATTCCCGTCGATACCGGCTTCATCGTCTACAATGAGCGCAACTATCCGAACCTCGTCGCGCTGTTCAGGGAGATCGGCGTCGAGACGGCAGCGTCCGAAATGTCGTTCGCGGCGTCGCTCGACGGCGGCAGGCTGGAATATTCCGGCTCAGGCCTCAACGGGCTGATGGGCCAGCGCGGTAATGTGGTGCGGCCCCGCTTCTGGCGGATGATGCGCGATATCCTGCGCTTCTATCGCGAGGCGCCGCGCCTCCTGCCGCGCACCGACCTCGACGGGCTGACGCTGGGCGACTATCTCGATGGGAACGACTATTCGCCGGCTTTCATCGAGGACCATCTCCTGCCGATGGGGGCCGCGATCTGGTCGATGACGGCGCGCGAGATGCGCGACTATCCGCTGCTGGCCTTCGTCCGCTTCTTCGCCAGCCATGGCCTGCTGAACCTCATCGACCGGCCGCTCTGGCGCACCGTTCAGGGCGGCAGCCGCGCCTATGTCGAGCGGCTGAGCGCGGCTTTCACCGATGGGATCCGCCTCAAGACGCCGGTCAGCCGGATCACGCGGGAGACGGACCGCGTCCTGGTCACCGATGCCTCCGGCCATACCGACAGCTTCAGCGATGTCGTGGTCGCGACCCATGCCGACCAGGCCCTGCGCCTGCTCGGCGATGCCGATGCGCAGGAACGCTCCGTGCTCGGCGCCTTCCGCTATACCGACAATCTGGCCGTGCTGCATTCGGACGAGACGCTGATGCCGAAGCGCAAGCGCGTCTGGTCGAGCTGGAACTATATCGGCGAGCGACAGCAGGACGGGGCGCAGCCGCTCTGCGTCACCTACTGGATGAACCGCCTTCAAAATCTGGACAGCCGTCATCCCCTGTTCGTGACGCTCAACCCGACGCGCGCGATCGATCCGGCCAAGGTCATCGAGAGCTTCCACTATACCCACCCGCTGTTCGATCAGCCGGCGCTCGACGCGCAGCAGCAGCTCTGGCGGCTGCAGGGGCGGCGCAACACCTGGTTCTGCGGCGCCTATTTCGGTTATGGGTTTCACGAGGACGGCCTCCAGGCGGGGCTGGCCGCGGCCGAGGATCTTTCCGGTCTCCGCCGGCCCTGGACGGTCGGAGACGAGTCCGGCCGGATCGTGCTGGCGCCGCAACGCGAGGCGGCCGAATGAATGGCCAATCCGCCCTCTACCTTGGCGACGTGATGCATGCCCGCTTCCGGCCGCGCCGGCACAAGCTGCACTACCGCGTCTTTTCGCTGCTGCTCGATCTCGACGAACTGCCGTCGTTCAGCGCGACGTCGCGGCTGTTTGGCTATAATCGTCGCGCGGTGCTCAGCTTCTGGGACAAGGATCACGGCAACGGCGAAACCGGGGGGCTGCGCGCCTGGGTCGAGGCGCGGCTGGTCGAGGCCGGATGCTTCGAGGATGGCATGAGCCTTCGCGTGCTCTGCTATCCGCGCATCCTCGGCTATGTCTTCAATCCGCTGACCGTCTATTTCTGCCATGCGCCGGATGGCCGCTTGCGCGCCATTCTCTACGAGGTCTGCAACACCTTCGGCGAGCGCCACACCTATGTCATCGCCGTTTCGGGCGACGAGGCCGGTCCGATCCGGCATGGCTGCCCGAAGGAGCTCTATGTCTCGCCCTTCCTGCCGATGGCCTGCTTCTATCGCTTTCATATCGAGCCGCCGGGCGAGGCCATCCTGGTGCGGATCGACGAGTCGGACGCCGATGGCCCCCTGCTCGTCGCCTCCTTTGCCGGAACGCGCCAGCCGATGACCGACCGGTCCCTGCTCGGTGCGCTGCTGCGCTACCCGCTGATGACCCTCAAGGTGACGGCCGGGATCCACTGGGAGGCGCTTCGCCTCTGGTGGAAGGGCGTCCCCCTTCACCGTCACCAGGCCGCTGACCGGCCCGTTGCCAGCACCATCGTTACGACCCGCTTCGAGGATGCGACAGCCCATGAGCCACGTTGAAGACAAGGTAATCCTGGCCGGGGGCTTCCTCACGCCGCTCTGGTCGCGCGTTCTTCGGGGCTGGGCCGACCGGATCGTCGCGGGCGAACTGACGATCCAGTTTCCCGATGGCGCCAGCCATATGGTCCGCGGCGTCCTGCCGGGGCCGTCGGCCAGTCTCCGGGTTCGCCGGGGCAGGCTGCTGTGGCGGATCGCCAGCGGCGGCGATCTGGGACTGGCGCGCGGCTATATCGATGGCGATTGGGACACGGCCGATCTCGGCGCGCTGCTGGAGCTTGGCCTCGTCAACGAGCAGGCGCTGCAATCGGTGCTGCATGCGCCGGGACTTGGCCGGATCCTCGCCTATCTCCGTCACCGGCTTCGCGCCAATACCCGCGCCGGCAGCCGGCGCAACATCGCCTTCCACTACGACCTCGGCAATGATTTCTATCGCCAGTGGCTCGACGAGACGATGACCTATTCCTCGGCGATCTTCACCAGCCCCGAGCAATCGCTGGCCGATGCGCAGCGCGCAAAATATGCCCGCGTCGTTCGCGAACTCGCGCTTGGCGAAGGCGACCACGTCCTGGAAATCGGCTGCGGCTGGGGCGGCTTCGCCGAATTCGCCGCGCGCGAAACCGGATGCCGCATCACCTGCCTGACTCTGTCGCAGGAGCAGGCGAAATTCGCCCGCGAACGCATCGTGGCGGCGGGGCTTGCCGATCGGGTCGAGATCCGGCTCGAGGACTATCGCGATTGCGCCGGCCATTTCGACAAGATCGTCTCGATCGAGATGTTCGAGGCGGTGGGCGAGGAAAACTGGCCGGTCTATTTCGACGCGCTGCGGACGCGGCTCAAGCCAGGCGGCCGCGCCATGCTGCAGGTCATCACGATTGCGGAAGACAGCTTCGAGCACTATCGGCGCAACGCCGACTTTATCCAGACCTATATCTTTCCGGGCGGCATGCTGCCGTCCCGGACAGCTTTCGCAGCCGGGGTCTCGGCCGCGAGGCTCGACCTTGTGGAATCCGAATTCTTCGGCCGCGACTACGAGAAGACCCTGCTGATCTGGGACCAGGCCTTTTCGGCGGCCTGGCACCGCATCGAGGCGCAGGGCTTCGACGCGCCATTCAAGCGGATGTGGCGCTATTATTTGCAATATTGCGCCGTCGGTTTCCGGCGCGGCAAGATCGATGTCGGCCAGTTCCTGCTGGAGCGCCCGCAATAGCGGGGCGCTTCAGCGGACCATCCTGCGGGTGATCGCGAAGAACAGCCGCGACGGGAGCCGGGCGAGCAGCTTCAGCGACAGCACCATCTTCCACGGGAAGGCGATCTCGAAGCGCCGGGACTTCAGCCCGGCCATGATGTGATCGACCGCCGCGTCGACGGAGATCAGGAACGGCATGGGAAAGTCGTTCTGCTGCGTAAGCGGCGTGTCGACAAAGCCGGGATTGATGACGCTGAGGCCGACCTGGCGGTCGGACAATTGCGGATAGAGCGCTTCGCACATGTTGATGAGAGCCGCCTTGGTGGCGCCATAGGCCATCGCGCCCGGCAGGCCGACATAGCCGACAACCGAGGAAACCACGGCGATGTGCCCCGCCTGCCGCGCCAGCATCCCCTGCATCACGGGCGCCAGGCAATGGACCGTGCCCATCAGGTTGACGTCGACGGTCCTGCGAAATGCCGCGACATCGAACGAGTCGACGGCGTCGCGGCGATAGGTGCCGGCATTCAGCACGGCGAGATCGATCGGCCCCAGGCGTTCCTCGATCCGCGCCACTGTATTCCTGCTGGCCGCCGCGTCGGTCACGTCGAGCGGGAAAGGGTGCAGCCGGTCCGGCATTTCCTCGGCCAGCGCCTCGAGGTCCTGAAATGTCCGGGCGCTGATGGCGACGATCCAGCCTTCCTGCGCGAGGCGAAGCGCCAGGGCCCGACCGATGCCGGAGCCGGCGCCGGTGATCCAGGCGACGCGGCCGGAGGGATCCTGGGTCGCGGTCGGATGGTCGGGCGTCGTCGTGATCGGCATGGTCGTTTCCTCGCGAGGTCGGCGGCAGCCCCCTTCGCTTCTTACGGACCAAGTCGACAACTGGTTTTCGGATCCACGCGAATTGCCGATGTCGCGCGCCCTTGGAGGCGAGGCAGCCTCCAAGGGACGGGCGGGGGGGCGGCCCCCGCCCGCGCCCATCAGGCCGATTTCAGCTTGGCCTGCTCCAGCGACCAGTATTCCATGTCGAACAGGTCCGGCTCCGAGATCGGCGTGAAGCGGCCATAGGCCTCGGCGGCATTCATGACGCGCGTCGACTGTTCGATGAGGTCGCCGGCGATCTTCGCCGATTTGGCATTGGTGCCGAGGCCGAACATGCCCTCGCCACGGACCAGCACGACGCGCGGATAGGCGTCGAGCATCGTCTTGGGTTCGGACGCCTTGGCGGCGTTGCGTTCGAAATAGGCGGTGTAGCGCTCGATATAGCCGGCCAGCGCCTGGTCGATATCGGCCTCGGATGCGCCGGCCTCGAGGATCAGCGGGAACGGCTTGATGCGGATGACGTGGTCGGGCGTGACCGTGCCGCGCAGGGCGATGTCCGCGACCTCCGGCTTGGAGACGTGACGGCGGATCGCCGGCGTCGAGCGGTAGTCGAGCGAAAGCCCCTTGGCGAAGGGCGAGCCGGGACGGGTGAGGGCGGCGGTGAGCCGTTCCGCCAGCGCCGGGTCGGCCTCGCGGTCACTCTGTTGCGGGCCTTCCAGCACGACGCCGGCGCGCGCGAGTTCCTGCTCGGCCATCGTCGCGAACTCGATCATCAGCGCGTAGGAGGCTTCGGCCGTGTCGGCGAAGCTGAACAGGCCATGGTTCTCCAGCCAGAGGCCCTCGCAGCCGGGGTGGTCGCGATAGACCTTGTCGCCCTCGATCGAGAGATCGAAGCCCGGCATGACATAGGGAACCCAGGCGAGGCGGTCGCCATAGACGCGCTGCACGGTCTCGCGCATGTCGGGCTGGTTGGCGAGCGCCAGGGCCGCCGTTGCATGGGTGTGGTCGACGAAGCGGAAGGGCAGGAAGGCGTGCAGCAGAGCCTCGACGGACGGATTGGGCGAGGTCGGGTCGAGCAGGGCCGCGCGCAGCAGCGCCACCATTTCGGGATCGGAGAGCTTGCCGCCGTCGCGCGCGGCGATCAGCGGCTCCATCCGCACCGCCGGCAGGCCCGGCGCCTCGATCGTGTCGAGATCCCAGCCGCTGCCCTTGATGTGCATGATCTCGTTGCCGTCGGCGTCCGTCACCTTGGCCGAGGTGTTGCCGCCGCCATGCAGGACGAGATCGGGATCCTGGCCGATGATGCGCGAGGTATAGATGCGAAGGCCGAGGGCCTCGCTCTGGCCGGCGTCAAGCGCTGCCTGGATGAAACGATTGGCCTCGTCGCCGTTCCAGCGGCTTTGCATGGGTCTGGATCCGTTGTTCTGGAGAAATGGAGCGGGCGGCCCCGGATGGAGCCGCCCGCATGGGTTTTGCGAATTAGAAGTCGAACTTGCCGATGTTTTCCTTGGTGAACACGGTCCGCTCCGGCAGCAGGATGATGCCGTTGCCTTCGGCTTCGTAGTCATAGCCCTGGACGCTGTTCGGCGAGACTTCGACGGTGCCCACGCCCGGGATTTCGAGCTTGTCGCCGACCTTCATCTTGCCGTTCTTCAGCACGTGCTCGGCGACATGGACCGCGATCTTGCCCTGCTGGGTCACGTCCCAGAGGCCGAAGCGCTTGATCGTGCCGCGCTCGACATAGGGCCGCATGACGTTGGGCGTCGAGAAGCCGACGATGTTCACGCCCTCGGCGCGCTTCAGGTTCTCGGCGGCCTGGGCGGCGGCCGGCAGGGCGTTGGCATCCGGTGCGATGATGATGTCGAGGTCGGGATAGGTCTGCAGGATGCTCTCGGCCGTCTGCAGCGACTTCTGCGCATCATTGTAGCCGTACTGGGTGGTGACGATCTCCCAGCCCGGATGCTCCTTGGCGATCTTCGCCTTGGCGGCTTCGGCCCAGGCGTTCTGGTCGGTCACGGTCGGGCTGGAATAGAAGAAAGCCACCTTGGCCTTCTCCTTGGTCACGCCTTCCGCCGCCATGTCGACCAGCAGGCCGCCGAGCTGATCCGGGGTGCCCTGGTTGATGTAGTAGCTGCGGCAGTCCGGATTGACGTCGCTGTCCCACGTCATGACCAGCACGTCGCGCTCCATGGCGCGCTTCAGCGCCGGGCAAAGCCCATCCGGCGAGACCGACGACACGATGATCGCGTTGTAGCCCTGGTTTACGTAGTTGTTGATGAACTGCACCTGCGCCGAGACGCTGGGCTCGGTCGGGCCGTCATAGGTGACCTTGGCGCCGACTTCCTCGCCGGCCTTGACCGCGCCGGCGCCGCCGCTGGTGAAGAAGCCGACGCCGACCAGCTTCGGAATGAAGGCGATCTGGGATTCAGCCTGCGCCGCGCCCGAGGCGAGCAGGGTGCCTGCGAGCAGCGTTGCCGCCATCAGTCCGGACTTCAGGAATTTCATCGTCATTTTCGTTTCCTCCTCAAAAGGCCGACGCCCGATCGTTTCGTTTCTGTCGGGCGACAGCGATAAAATCGGCCAGCAGCGCGCTTCCGTGGCGCAATGCGACCGCCGCAACCAGCAAACCTCCCGAAAGCGCGCTGGAAATCTGGCTTGGGACACCGCTCGCCTGCAGGCCCTGCTGCAGGTAGCCGATGACGAATGTCGCGAGCAGCGTGCCGAGGATCGAGCCCTGGCCGCCATAGATCGAGGCGCCGCCGAGCACGGCCGCAGTGACGGCCGGCAGCAGCGTCGCGGCGCCGAGATCGACGCGGGCCGAGCCGAAATAGGCCGACATGACGAGCCCCGCGATCGCCGCGCAGACGCCGGTGATGACGTAGGTGATGGTCTGGGTCGTCCCGACCGACAGGCCGGAATAACGCGCGGCCTCCGCCGACTGGCCGATCAGGAACACGGCGCGGCCGAAGCGGGTGAAATGCAGCAGCACGATCAGCACGGCGGCGAGCGCGAGGAAGACCGCGAGCGGCGCCGGCAGGCCGAGGATCTCGGCATAGCCGAAGGCGGTGAAGCTGGCCGGGAAGTTGCCGATGCCCTCATAGCCGCCGGCGCCGACGACGCCCGACAGCACCGTGGCGGCGCCCTGGAACAGATAAAGGCTGCCCAGTGTGACCACGAGCGGCTGGATCTTCGACAGGTGGATGACGGTGGCGTTGAGAAGCCCGGCCAGTCCGCCGGCGACCAGCGCCATGCCGATCGCCAGCGGCAGCGGTATGCCGAAGAAGTTCGAGACGCCGAAGACGATGGCGCAGAGGCCGATGGTCGAAGCGAAGGAAACGTCGATGCCGCCGGCGATGATGACCAGCGTCAGAGGCAGCGCGACGATGCCGATCTGGACGAAATCCGAGGTGCCGTAGATCAGGTTGCCGACATTGAGGAAGCGCGGATTGACGACGCCGAAAATGGCCAGCTCGGCGACGAGCATCAGGAACAGCGCCGTTTCCCAGCGGAAGAGTACGTTTTTCATCGGCTTGCCTCCGCCAGCAGGGTCTTGTCGGCATGGTTGCCGGGCGTCTCGGCAGCCTGCGGCACGCGGTCATGCACGGCGTAGCGGCGGGCGCGGATGCGCCGGTCGATCAGCAGGCGGATGCGCCCGTCGAGCAGCAGCACGGTCAGCAGGATCGCGCCGGCGATGAAGTCGTTCCAGAAGGCCGGGATCTTCAGGAACACGAGCGCGCTGTCGATCGAGGTCAGGAAGATCGCGGCGGTGAAGACGCCGGCGACCGAGCCGCTGCCGCCGAGCAGGCTGACGCCGCCGAGCACGTTGACGGCGATCGCCTTCAGTTCGACGCCATTGCCGGCCTGGTTGGGGATGAAGCCGATCTGCGCCGCGAAGATCAGTCCCGCGATCGCGGCGCAGGCGCCTGACGCGACGAAGGCGGTGAACTGCACGCGCCGGACCGGCACGCCGAGATGGTGGGCGGCGTCGCGGTTGTCGCCCACGGCATAGAAATAGCGGCCGAAGCGGGTGCGGCGCAGGAAGATCCAGGCGAGCGCGAAGAGGGCAAGTACGGCGACGGTCAGGATCGAGACGCCGAAACCGATGCCCCCTGCCAGCGCCTTCAGGCCCTGCGGCAGGTCCTCGATCCAGCGGCCGCCGGTCTGGATCAGCATGATGCCGCGATAGAGGCCGAGCGTACCGAGCGTCGCGACGATCGAGGGGATGCGGAGATAGGCGACCAGCAGGCCGTTGACGGCGCCCGCGACGACGCCGGTCAGGATGCAGAGCGCGATCGCCAGCGGCAGGCTGGCGCCGGCATTGAGCGACAGGCCGAGGGTCGCGGCGCTGAGGCCCAGGATCGAGCCGCTGGACACGTCGATGTTGCGGGTCAGGATCACCAGCATGGTGCCGAGCGAGATCAGCAGCAGCACCAGGCTGTTCGACAGGATTACCGAGGCGGTGGCGGCCGAGAGATAGCCGGGCGCGGCGAAGCCGAGGGCGAGGCAAGCCGCCGCCATCACCGCCAGCAGCATGAGGACGCGGTTGCGGGCGACGAGATTAAGCATGGGCCTGTTCCCCTGCGCCGAATGCCAGGCGGGCAATCGCGTCGACGCTGATGTTTTCGGTCAATTCGCCGCCGAGCCGGCCGAAGGCCATGACGACCACCCGGTCGGCCAGGAGTTCGATCTCGTCGAAATCGGACGAGATCAGGATGACGGCGACGCCCTCGGCCGCGAGCTGGCGGATCAGGGCGTAGATGTCGTTGCGCGCCGCCACGTCGACGCCGCGGGTCGGCTCGTCGAGGACGAGCACCTTCGGCTTGGCCGACAGGCATTTCGCCATCAGCACCTTTTGCTGGTTGCCGCCCGAGAGCGCCTTGGCCGATTGGCCGGGCCCGGTGCACTTGATGCCCATGCTCTGGCGAAAACCGTTGAACAGGCTGCGCTCGCGGCCGGGCCGGAGCAGGAAGGGCAGGCGGTGGATCAGGTAGGACGAGGCGTTCCAGTAGAGCGGCGCCTCCAGGAACAGGCCGTTCTGCTGCCGGTCTTCCGGCAGATAGACCAGTCCGGCATCGATGCAGCCGCGCGGCGAGCGGCGGATGAGCTCGACGCCGTCCAGCGTGACGGAGCCGGCGCTCTGGCGGCGGAGGCCGAACAGCGTCTCGGAGAATTCCGTGCGGCCGGCCCCGACCACGCCGGCAAGGCCCAGCACTTCGCCGGCGCGGACCTCGAGGCTGATATCGCGAAATCCTTCGCCGCTCAGCTTGCGCACCGCGAGGCGAACGGGACCGTGATCGCTGCCGGATCGGGTGGAAGCGAGTGGGGCGTCGCCGGTGGCGACCCGGCTCATCGCATCGATGATCTCGGCGTCGCTATAGGTGTCGAGCGGTCCGCTCAGCACCACCGCGCCGTCGCGCAGCACGCTGATCGTGCCGCAGATCTCGCGGATCTCGCGCAGCTTGTGCGAGATGAAGAAGATGCCGACGCCCTGGGCCTGAAGCTTGCGGACGCGCTGGAAAAGGGCGTGCACCTCGAACGGCGTCAGCGCGGAGGTCGGCTCGTCGAGGATCAGCACGCGGGCATCGCGGATCAGGCCGCGCAGGATCTCGACGATCTGCCGCTCGGCGATTTCCAGCGTCGCCGCCTGCGCGTCGAGGTCGAGCGTGACGGCGAGTTCGGCGATCAGCTGCTCGACCCGTTTGCGCAGGGAGCGCGGCGAGGGACGCAGGCCGAGGCAGATGTTCTCGAGCACCGACTGGTTGCCGAGGATATGCGCTTCCTGCGGCACCAGGTACAGGCCGAGCTGCTGGGCGAGGGCGGGGGACGCATGCGTCAGGGGCTCGCCATGGATCTCGATCGAGCCGGCATTGGCCGGGACCAGGCCGGACATGATCTTCATCAGCGTGGACTTGCCGGCGCCGTTGCCGCCCAGCAGCGCATGGACCTCGCCCTTCTGCAAGGCGAGCGAAACCCCCTTCAGGACCGGGACGGGACCGTAGGATTTCCATATGCCGGTGAGCTGTGCAGCCCTCCCGGCCGCTGTGTCCTCAGTCATTCCGCACCTGTTCAGATGTCTCTCTTATCGCTCAAGTGATCACAAGATTTGGAGGGCGTCAATATGGTCAGATTCGGCGTTCGCGATCGCGGTGGTCGATATTGCGCTGCAATACGGCTATTTCAGTGGAGTTACCACGGTTGCGTCGGATCGTCGGAACAAGCGCAGCCTGTCCTGTTGACGGATCAAATGTTTTTACGATATCGATATGATCACAGAACGCAGGAGGGGTGCTCGGCGCATGGCCTTGGAAAGCAACGAGTGGAGCTATGGCGACGCCGACGAGGAGATCCTCACGCGCATTGCCTGGTACTATTACAATGACGGCCTGACGCAGAACGAGATCGGCGAAAAGCTCGCCATGTCGCGGATCAAGGTGTCGCGCCTGCTGGAAAGCGGCCGACGGTCCGGCATCATCCAGGTCCGGATCAATTCGCGCTACCAGGGCTGCCTGTCGCTGGAGCGCGAGATCAAGGCCCGCTATGGCCTGCTCGAGGCCTATGTCGTGCCGGAACTTCCCGAGCAGAGCGCCAGCGACCGGCTGGGGCAGGCGGCGGCGCAGTTCCTGATGCAGCGGCTGCAGCCCGACGACCTGCTCGCGGTCGGCTGGGGCGCCACCGTCAGCAACGCCATCCAGCGCCTCGGCCATCTCGCCAATGAGCGCAATATCGGGCTGGTCAGCCTGACCGGCGGCGTCGGCACCTATGTCGATGGCATGCGCACCGCGAACTGGGGCAGCAGCGTGCATCTCGTGCCCGCCCCGCTGGTGGTGCGCGACCCGGACGTCGCGAAGAACCTGTCCTCGGAGCCGGCGGTCGCCAATCTGCTCGACATGGCGCTGAACGCTTCCTACCAGCTGGTCGGCATCGGCGAACTGTCCGGCACCTCGACGGTGGTGCGCTCGGGCTATGTGACGCCGGACGAGGTCGAGCCGCTGCGCCGCAAGGGCGCGGTCGGCGACATCCTCTGCCAGTTCTTCAACGACAAGGGCGAAGTGCTCGACCTGCAGCTGCACGACCGCGTCATCGGCGTGAAGCTCGCC
Source organism: Kaistia defluvii (assembly GCF_026343955.1). Lineage (GTDB taxonomy): Bacteria > Pseudomonadota > Alphaproteobacteria > Rhizobiales > Kaistiaceae > Kaistia > Kaistia defluvii. The sequence goes on along the minus strand of NZ_JAPKNI010000003.1, from coordinate 31,875 downwards.
GCGTTGTCGCGCGCCGAGAAGGTCGTGGCGGCCGCCGGCGGGCTGGAAAAGGTGCCGGCCATCCACGCCGCACTCAAGGGGAAGTTCGTCGGCATCCTGATCACGGATGAAACGACGGCGCTGGGTCTGATGGACCTGAAGGATTAGGGAGAGGGCTATGGCGGGAACATATCTTCTGGCGGTCGACGCCGGGACGGGAAGCGGCCGCGCGGTCGTCTTCGACGCGGCCGGCAACCAGGTGGCCGCCGCCCAGCATGAATGGTGGCACAAGCCCGATCCGCGCTTCGAAGGCTCGATGGATTTCGATGTCGAGGGCAACTGGGCCCATCTCGCCCGTGCCATCCGCCAGGCGATCGCCAGCGCCGGCATCTCGGCCGGCGACATCGCCGCCGTCAGCGCCACCAGCATGCGCGAGGCGCTGGTGGTCTATGATTCCGACGGCCGGGAGATCTGGGCCTGCGCCAATGTCGACAGCCGCTCCAACAGCGAAGTGCGCGAACTGAAGCAGGCCTTTCCCGAACTCGAGGCCCGGCTTTATCAGCATTCCGGCCAGACCTTCGCGCTCGGCGCGCTGCCGCGCCTGCTCTGGCTGAAGCGCAACCTGCCGGACGTCTATGACCGCATGCATCGGATCAGCATGCTGTCCGACTGGGTCCTCGCCCGGCTTTCCGGCGTGCTCGTCAGCGAGCCTTCCAACGCCGGCACCACCGGCCTGCTGGACCTGGGCGCGCGCAAGTGGATGCCGGAGGCGATGCGCTGGGCCGGCATGCGTGACGACATCTTCCCGGAGACGGTCGAGTCCGGCACGGTGATCGGCCATGTCACGGCCGCGGCGGCCGAGGCGACGGGCCTGCAGGCCGGCACGAAGGTCGTCGCCGGTGGCGGGGATTGCCAGATCGGCACGGCCGGGCTCGGCGTCGTCAACAAGGGCGATTGCGCGGTGCTCGGCGGCACCTTCTGGCAGCAGATCGTCAATGTCGACCAGACGCTGACCGACCCGTCCATGGATCTGCGCATCAATCCGCATGTCGTCGCCGGCCTCAACCAGGCCGAGGCGATCAGCTTCTTCGTCGGCATCGTGATGCGCTGGTTCCGCGACAGTTTTGGCGCGGCGGAGGTGGCGGAGGCGGCCGCGACGGGTGGCGATGCCTATTCGCTGCTGGAGGCGCAGTCGGCGCATATCCCGCCCGGCGCCTATGGCATCATCCCGGTGTTCTCCGACGTGATGCATTACGGCAAGTGGTACCACGCCGCGCCGTCGCTGCTGAACCTCTCGATCGATCCGGAAAAGTCCGGCAAGGCGGCGATCTTCCGCGCCCTGCAGGAAAACGCCGCGATCGTCGCGGCGCGAAACCTCGCCGCGATCTTCAAGCTCTCCGGCGTCACGCCCAAGCAGATCGTCTTCGCGGCCGGTGCGGCCAAGTCGGCCCATTGGGCGCAGATCCTGTCGAGCGCGACCGGCCTGCCGGTGGTGACGCCGGTGGTCAAGGAGGCGACCGCGCTCGGTTGCGCCGCCGCCGCCGCGATCGGCGCCGGCCTGCAGCGGGATTTCGTTTCGACCGCCGAATCCTGGGTGCGCTGGGACCGGCATTTCGAGCCGGATCTCGGCCACAAGGCGATCTACGACGAGGCCGGCGAGCGGTGGGCGCGCGCCTATGCGCTGCAGCTCCAGCTCGTCGACGAGGGCGTCACCACCTCGATGTGGAAGGCCCCCGGCCTCTGAGCTTCCAACGTTTCGCGGCGCTTCGGGCGCTGCGCCAATCTCTTTGCAAAGGAGTGATTATGCTCATCCAGATGGTGACCATCATGGTCAAGCCGGGCCATGCCGATGATTTCATCGAGGCCTTCCGCATCAATTATGAAGGCACGCGCCAGGAGCCGGGCAATCTGCGCTTCGACGTGCTGCGCGACCCTGACGATGGCAACAAGTTCCTGATCTACGAGGTCTTCAGGTCGGAGGCCGCCCTCGAGGAACACCGCCGCACGCCGCACTACCAGAAATGCGTCAGCCTTCTCGAGCCGATCCAGACCGGCCCGCGCACCAAGGTCTTCTACAACGCCGAAATGGCGGACTTTCTCGCGGACTAGGCTCGGGCGCTGCAAGCCTCTGCCTGGCTGTACCGTCAGCCAGGCTCGCTCTCGCTGATCCAGGCGTTGAGCAGCGTGTAGCCGACGCCCAGGACCGTCGGCCCGATGAAGATGCCGAGCATGCCGAATGCGATCAGCCCGCCGATCACGCCGGCGAGGATCAGCAGGACCGGCAGATCGGCGCCGCGCCGGATCAGGATCGGACGCACCAGTTGATCGATGGTTCCGGCGATCACGGTGAAGACCAGCAGCACCGTCGCCCAGAGGGCATCGCCGGAATAGTACATCCACGCCACGGCGGGCACCATCACGAGCCCGGGGCCGAGCTGGATCAGGCATAGCAGGAAGATCATCGCCGTCAGGATGGCGGCGAAGGGCACGCCCACCACCAGAAGTCCGATGCAGGCGATGGCGCTCTGGGCGATCGCGGTCACGACGACGCCCAGTGCCACGCTCCGGATCGCCTGCGCGCCGAGACGCACTGCCATTTCGCCGCGGTCGCCCGCCAGGCGCCGACCGAAGCGGATGATCTGCGTGGCCGCCTTTTCTCCGCTCAGATACATCAAGGCGGCGATGAGCGTGGTGAGCAGGAAGTGGACGAACATCGAGCCCAGACTTCCCGCCGTCGAGGCGATCCACTGGGTTATCGCGCCGGCATAGGGCGCGAGTCTCGGCGTCAGCGCCTCCAGCCGGTCGGACGACAGGGTGGTCCAGGCCTCGCTCGCGCGCGCGCCGAGAAGCGGAATCTCGGCCAGCCAGGCCGGCGGTGGTGGCAGGCGCAGGGACAAGAGGGTTCGGATCAGCTCGCGAATCTCGTCCGTGTTGGCGACGACGGCGCTGAGCGCCAGCCAGAACGGCACGATCAGGATCAGCAGCAACAGGACCGTCATGATCAGCGCGGCCAGGCCGCGCCGGTTGCCGGTATGGCGCTGGACCCACAGCATCAGGGGCCAGGTGGCGATCACCAGGGTGGTGGCCCAGATGATGGCCGGCAGGAAGGGCAGCATCACCCAGATGCAGGTGACCAGAATGCCGCCAATGAACAGAACCGCCAGCGTGATCCGCGTGATGTCCTGGTGCTGCCGGGTCATCGCGTTCTACCCCTGACCCTGCTTCACGCCATGCGGGGCGCCCCACCGGCCGCCTCGGGAAGCGGCGCCTGTTGGTCGGCAGGCGCCGCGGCGTCCATCAGTGCCCGCTGAAGACCAGCGTCTGAACGGGAAGCAGGATGGCCTGCATGCGCAGGATCGCGGCATGAACCACCGCGACGGCATCGACGACATGCAGGAACAGCCAGCGCGGCCCGCTGATGTTCTTGTCCGCCAGGGCATCATGGTTGTTGGTATAGGCATTGGCGATGCAGCTGCCGCCCGGCGGGACGCCTTCCAGCTGGCCGGGGTAGAGCGGCTCCAGATAGACGGTGATCGAACCGGGCTGACCCAGCTTCTGGACGTCGACCAAGAGGTCGGTCGGGCGAAACTGGCCGGCCGCCACGACATCCTGCACCTGGGTGACGACCATGGGAATGATGGTGAAGGGTTTGCCGATGCAGGTGGCTTCGGCGATCATGCCGACCTTCATCACCTGGGTCTCGATTTGCCCGAAGCCGGCGACCAGCGCGACGCGCCCCGCATCGGCCGGAACCATGATGCCGGCGGGCCGCAGCATCGGGTTGACGACGTCGCCGGGCCGGAGCGTGAACTGCTGGAGCGTGCCGGCGACGCCCGCCCGCACCAGCATCTTGTCGAGTTCGACCTGGGCCTGGGCGAGGGCGGCCTCGGCGCTCGCGCGCTGGGCTGGAAGCAGCGAGGTGAGGCGCACCTGCAGCGTGCGCTTGTTGCCGATCGCCGCATCGACCGCGCCCTGGCGGCCGTCGGCGGCGACCTGCAATCGCTCGATCTCGCGCGTGGCGACGACATTCGCGTTGCGCCGGAGTAGCTCCTGCTTGGTCTCCAGCTCGTTCAGGGCCTGCTGATAGGCGCCCTCCGCCTGCCGGATGGCGCCATCGGCGGAGGCAAGTTCGGTTTCGGCCACCTTCATCTCGGCATCGATCTCGGCGATGCGACGCTGCGCGGCATCGTGCGCCGCCTGCTGTTGGGAATCGTCGAGCTGGAACAGCGGGGCGCCCGCCTCGACCTTCTCATTCACGCCGACGAACACCTTGGCGACGCGGCCGCCCGTCTCCGGCAGGATCGAGATGGTCCGGAAGACGGCGGCGACATTCTTGGTCGAGGGGTGGAAGTAGAAGATCAGCGTAATCAGCGAAACCGTCAGGATGAGGCAGGCGGTGATGCCCCAGCGCAGCTCGTACCAGACCGAATAGAGGGTGATCTCGCGGCCGATCCGCTTCCCCTGGCCGTACCGGCGAATGAGATAATCGGGAAAGATGGTGAGCATCGAGCAGAGCAGCAACTCGAGCATCGCTCAGTTTCCCTCTTTCGACGGGTGAATTCCGCGCGGGAGATCGGTTCCCGGGTCCGGATCCGAGGGATCGGTGGGCTCATCCTCGGGCGAGAGGGTCGGGTCCGGGGAGAGGCCCGCCACCGTGGCGACACCCGGCGTCGAGCCGGGGAGGGCGACAGCCACGGCCGTGACCCTGGCATCGCGACGGCCCGCCAGCCGCTGCAGCGAGTCCGCGATGGAACCCAGCGGGCTGGAGAAATCCGGGAAGCGGATCAGCGCCAGCAGCAGGCCGGCGATCCAGAACAGGTGGTTGTGCGTGAACAGCGAAATCAGCGCCAGCACGGCGACGACTTCCATCTGCACCACGTTCGTCCGGTGCGCCATGCGCTCCGGGAAGGCATGCAGCTGAAAATACAGATTGCCGACGGCCAGGATCGCCACCAGCATGAAGACGACCATCACGTTGAAGAGGATGTCCGTCTGGCCCGGCCCGGTGATGAAGAATGGCAGGTGTTCGATCGCCGTGGGATGAATCTTGTCGTCCATCGATTTCTCTCTCCCAAGATTGCGTTCCTGGGTGACGCTGCTGATTCCGGTCATTCCGCCACCGCGCCGGCAGTCGTGCGCGAGGCGGGGCCTGTCTTCGCCCATTCCGTCCCGGCCGTTAAGGTACGCTATTCCAAAGGGTGGCTCCGCCTCCGGATCGCATTACGTCCATGCGGGCGATGTTACTTGTTTTCCAGCTCTTGGAAAGCGTCGATGCAAGGAAGCCGACGGGTCGACGGTGCATCTGGATCCGGCCTGAGCGACGCCCCGCATCGTCCTTCCGTGCGCCGCGACCGGCCCGTCGCGCCGGTTCAGAATTTCAGCCGGGCGCCCGCAAGAACGGCATAGCTTCTGTCGAGGTCATGGCCTGGCTCGTCATAGGAATAGGACCGGCCGCCGAGATAGAGTTCGGTCTGGAGGTAGTCCAGATTCTGCACCACCTGCACGCCGAACGACCGGCTGGTGCTGTCGGCGGCATCGATATCCTCCCCGAAATAGGCATCGGCCGAGAAGGCGGTCTTGCCGACCTCCAAGATGCGGGTCTGGTAGCCGAGCTTGACGTAGCCATAGCGGCCGTCGATCGCTTCCTTGTCCGAATAGGCCGCCGCGACCGTCAGGCTCAGGCCCGATGGCTGGTGCAGGATCGAGATCGAGCCATCGATCAGGGACTGGTTGTCGGCGGGTTGGGAATAGGCCAGCGCGCCGGAGACCTCGAAGTCCCTAAGCGTCTGCTGATAGCGCGCGGCAATATCCCAGACCGTGACATCGGTCGTGGTGGGCACGACCTGTGTCCCGACCGAGGAGGCCAGGCTGAAGCCGTAGAATTGCGGCGTGTCATAGCGGACGCGCAGCTTTCGGCTCAGCCCGTCATAGTCGGTGAACGCATCCTTGACCTGGATCGAGGAGAGGGTGCCATCGGAAAAACGGAAGAACGGTCCGCCGGCCATGTCGGAGACCATCGCATAGCCGGCGACCTTGGTGCCGGAGAGATCGGCCTCGGCCGAGCCGTCCGACGCCATGCTGCCCTGGCCGAGCCACAGCTTCCCGTATGTCTGCGATTCCAGATAGACCTCGGCATGGCGCAACTGGTTGGAATCCCAGTCGAAATCGCCGCGGTTGCGCTGGTTGGCGTAGACCGTCGCGTAGGGCGTCCATTCCCATTCGAGATTGCCGCCAACCGCCCAGTCGTCATTCACCTTGCCATGGAGCAGCAGGCCGGCGCGGGTGGAGGAATTGCCGTTGTCGACCGGTCCGTATCCGAGCGTCGACCCGCCATCGTCGAAGACCAGCAGACCCTTGTCGATCTGGCCATAGAACCGGAGGTAGGCGTCGTCGTCGCCCGTGCGGAGCGGCGGAATCCACGTCGCCTTCGGCCCGGTGGCGGTTGGCGCAGCGGGGGGCTCGGTCTCGTCGGCGGCGGCCGGGAAGGTCCAGGTCGGCGAGAGCAGCAAGAGGGTGGTCGCCAGCATCGCCCGGCGTCGAAATCGCATGGCGCCCATCTCCCTTTCGCGGCGGACCCGGCCGGCCGCAAAGGCTGCGCGAAACTGATTTATGCGGAGCCTTCCCCACCGGGAAGGATAGCGCCGTTCGCCTCTCGTCTCCATCGCGATTGTCGTCTCTTCCGCGCTGAACGGACACGGAGCGGCAAGGGCGGATCCACGCGGCGCCCGCGATACCGGCCTCGGGGAGGCACGGGATGTTTTGTCGCGACGTCGCGGGCAGAACGGAATGTTCCCGGCGCCGGTTCTCATGCTATCGCTGCCGGCAGGGGGAAACCGCATTGAAGCACCGCTTGCGCCAGGGATTGTCGGCTGAGGTGACGTTGTTCGTCGCCTTCATGCTCGTCATCCAGGTGCTGTTCAGCGGGCTTTCTCTGGGCGCGAGGGCGGCGACGCTCGATTCCGGCGCGCTCGGGCATGTGCTCTGCACCACCGAGGGTCGCACGGTCGCCGCCGGCTCCCCGACCGATGACGCGCCCCCGGCCCACGCTTTTGATTGCTGCACCTTCGGCTGCAGCATGGTCGGCGGCGCCGTGCCGCCCGCGCCGGACGAAAGCGCGGCGCTGACCAACCGGCTGCTCTTCGTGAGCAAACCCGCGCCGGCATCGCCCCGGCTGGTCGCGCATGTCGAACGCAAGCCGCACAATCCCAGGGCGCCTCCCGGGCAGGTCTGATCTGCTTCCGGCTCCTGGAGCCGGCTCATCCGATCCTTTCCACCCTCGCGGGTGGTGCTGCCCTTTTGGAGCGAATCCATGTTTGTTCAACGTTTTTCGACGCGCCTTTCGACCCTGATCTCCGCGGCCGCGCTGGTCGCGCTCGGCGCTTCCGCCGCTTCGGCGCATATCACCCTGGAAACCCAGCAGGCGCCGGTCGCCTCGACCTACAAGGCCGTGTTCCGCGTCGGCCATGGCTGCGAAGGCAAGCCGACCGTCAAGGTTCGCGTCCGGATCCCCGACGGCGTCATCGCCGTCAAGCCGCAGCCCAAGGCGGGCTGGACGATCGAGAAGGTCAAGGGCGCCTATGACAAGGCCTATGACTATTACGGCACGCCGACGACCGAGGGCGTGAAGGAGATCGTCTGGAGTGGCGGCAGCCTGCCGGACGACGAATATGACGAATTCGTCCTGCGCGCCTATCTGACCGGCGATCTGAAGGCCGATACGACGCTTTACTTCCCGGTCGTTCAGGAATGCCCGGACGGCGCCGTCGAGCGCTGGATCGAGATCCCCGCCGCCGGCAAGAGCGCCGACGACTACGAGCAGCCGGCGCCCGGCGTGATGCTGTCGCCGAAGAAATAAAGCGCGTTTCCGCAAGATAGAAGAATCGCGATTTCCTACGCGGATCCGGCGCGTCCATGCGGGCGTGCCGGATCCGTCGCATGGGATCGTCAGACAGGAGCGGGACGATGGTCACCGTCGCGACCGGATGGACACGCGTTTTGCTGGCGGCGCTGGTGCTTGTCGCAGGCCTGCTGGCGGCCGGGGAAGCCCTGGCGCACGCCTCGCTCATCCGCGCCAGCCCGGTCGATGGCTCTGTCGTGGCGACGGCGCCGCCGGCTTTCTCGCTTACCTTCAGCGAGCCGACCTCGCCGCTTTCCCTCAGGCTTGTTCGTCCCGATGGCTCGACCGTCGCGCTCGAGCGCTTCACGCTGCGGAACGCGACCGTCGAGATCCCGGCGCCGGCCGGGCTTGGCAACGGTACCTATGTGCTGAGTTGGCGCGTCGTCTCGGAGGACGGCCACCCGATCGGCGGCTCCGCCGTATTCTCGATCGGCGCGCCGAGCGCGGGAGGAGCGAAGGTCGCCGTTGAGGCCATCGACGCGCCGGTTCGCGGCGCGATCTGGCTTGGCAAGCTTGTCACCTATGCCGGGCTGTTTCTCGGCGTCGGCGGAGCCTTCTTCGTCAGCCTTGCCGGCGGTGGGGTGCGATCGCGCCGGTTCTGCGCCGGATGGATCCTGGCGGGCCTCGTCGCGGTGCCGCTTTCCATCGGCTTCCAGGGACTGGATGCGCTCGGCCTTCCGATCGGCAGCCTCCTGCAGCCGGTCGTCTGGAAGACCGGATTCGGCACCAGCCTCGGCACGCTCGCCTGCCTGGCGCTGGCGGCGCTGATCGCAGCCTTCGCCGCCCTTTTCACAGGTGGTGTATTGGCGAAGATCCTGTCGTTCGCCGCGCTCGCACTCACCGGCGTCGCGCTGGCCTCCAGCGGGCATGCCAGCGCCGCCCATCCGGGCTGGCTGACGCGGCCGGCGGTGTTCCTGCATGGCGTGGGCATCGCGTTCTGGGCCGGCGCTCTGTTTCCGCTCGGCCGGGCGCTGGCCTCGCCGGCGCCCGAAGCCGCGACCGCGCTCCGCCGGTTCTCCAAGCTGGCGCCCTGGTTCGTCCTGCCGCTGATCGGCGCCGGGCTGCTGCTGGCGCTGGTGCAGGTGCGGGTGCCGGAGGCGCTCTGGACCACCAATTATGGGCTGGTTCTTCTCGCCAAGCTCGCTCTGCTGGCGCCGCTGTTCGGACTGGCCCTGTTCAATCGCCTGCGCCTGACGGCGCCCGCCGGCAAAGGGGACGCGCGGGCGAGCATGCATCTGCGCCGGTCGATCGCCGCTGAACTGCTGTTGGTCGTCATGATCTTCGCCGTCGCGGCGCTCTGGCGCTTCACGCCGCCGCCGCGCGCGCTGGCGGAGGCGGCCTCAGCGCCGGTCGCGATCCATATCCACGCCGCTCAGGCGATGGCGGATCTGGAGATCGCGCCGGGCCGCGCCGGCGTCACCAGCGCCACCATCTCCCTCCTTACCGGCGATTTCGGCCCGCTCGACGCCCAGGGGGTGACGCTGGTCCTGTCCAATCCGGATGCCGGCATCGAGGCGATCCGCCGCCAGGCAAAGAAGCCCGGCGACGGGACCTGGCGCATCGACGACCTGACCCTGCCGGTCGCCGGCCGCTGGCATGCGCGGATCGATATCCTCGTCTCCGACTTCGATCTGGTGAAGCTCGAGGACGTCATCGAGATCCGCCCCTGAAGAGGGGCGGTTCGGCCTCAGCGGACCGAGGAGAAGGCGGTCGGCTGCAGGAACGAGCTTTCGACATTGGCGACGATCAGCCCGTCCTTCTCGCTGTCGGCGCGGGCGGCGATCCATTCCGGGTCGGCCATGAACGCGTTCCAGCGGGCCTCGCGGTCGGCCAGGCTGTCCCAGGCGATCATGTAGGTCAGGTCGTTGTTGGCCGGACCGATCAGCGTGGTCCAGAATCCGGCCTGCCGGATGCCATGCTTTTCCCAGATCCGCAGCGTGTGGTTCTGGAAACGGTTCTGAAGGGCGGCCATGCGGCCGGGCAGGCAGGAATAGACTCGCAGTTCATAGATCATTCGCGTCTCGACCGGTTGGGTTGGCGTTGTCTTGTGGGTGGAAGGCGGTTGCCCGAAGACAAGCCTGTTCGCGCGGCCAAGGCAAGCGCGGTTTGGCCATGCAGGCTCGCGCGCTGTTGTATGTCGCACTTTATCATCGTGATTCTATTGCGAGATGACGTTGCGTAAATGTGCTAAGCTTGGACATGCGGCGAGCCCCTGGTTCCCCCATTGAGGCCCAGACGTTGCCGCGCGATGCGATGTTGTTGCGTTTCCGTCGATTGTCGGGAGGCGTCAATGATCTTTCGGGACTGTGCGGCCTGGCTCGGTGCCGGAGCGCTCCTCGTCCTGCTGCCGGTGGCGGCGCTGGCGGATGGCGACGCGGCCCAGGGTGAAAAAGTCTTCCTGAAGTGCAAATCCTGCCACCAGATCGGCGAGGGCGCCAAGAACGCCGTCGGCCCGGAGTTGAACGGCCTGTTCGGGCGCAAGACCGGCTCGGTGCCGGGCTACACCTATTCAGCCGCCAACAAGAATTCGGGCATCGTCTGGGACGAGACGATCTTCCGTGAATACATCCAGAACCCGAAGGGCAAGATCCCCGGCACCAAGATGACCTTCCCGGGGCTCAAGAACCCGAAGGATATCGATAACATCGTGGCCTATCTCAAGCAGTTCGGACCGGACGGCAAAAAGATGTAGGCGCGGAGGACAGGGGCGCGCGCGCCCGTCGTCGTGACATGGATGAAAAGGCATGCCGATCGCGATAGTCCTGGGTCTGGTGGTCGTCGGCTCGGTGCTGTTTCACTTCCTGAGCCCGTGGTGGTTCACGCCCATCGCCTCGAACTGGGGCTATATCGACGACACCATCAACATCACCTTCTGGATCACCGGCGCGGTCTTTGCCGCCGTCGTGCTGTTCATGGCCTATTGCCTGCTGCGCTTCCGGCACAAGCCCGGCCGCCGCGCCGCCTACGAGCCGGAGAACCGCCGGCTGGAAAGCTGGCTGGCGATCGGCACCGCGGTCGGCGTCGCCGCGATGCTGGCGCCGGGGCTGGTCGTGTGGGCGCATTTCATCCGCGTGCCGGCCGGCGCCACCTCGGTCGAGGTGGTGGGCCAGCAATGGCAATGGGCTTACCGGCTGCCCGGCAAGGACGGCAGGCTCGGCGCGGCCGACACGCGCGAGGTCAACGACACCAATCCGCTCGGCATCGATCCGAACGACCCGAACGGTCGCGACGACGTCATCGTGCAGGGCGGCGAACTGCATCTGCCGGTCGGCAAGCCGGTGGCGCTGCTGCTGCGCTCGCTCGACGTCGTACATGATTTCTTCGTGCCGGAGTTCCGCGCCAAGATGGACATGATCCCGGGCTCGGTCACCTATTACTGGCTGACGCCGACGCGCACCGGCAGTTTCGAGGTGCTGTGCGCCGAACTCTGCGGCGTCGGCCATCCCTATATGCGCGGCACGGTGGTGGTCGAGGCGGAGGCCGACTACCAGGCCTGGCTCGCGCAGCAGCAGACCTTCGAGCAGATGCAGGCGCCGGCGCAAACCGGCGCCCTGAACTAGAGGACAATTCCGGCGGCCGGACGGTCGGCGCAGGCAGGGACGAGGCAAGCTAGGCCGGGACGGCGCATCGCGCCGCCCCGCAACGCAGCGGGTGGCGGCTCATGGTCGATGTCACGCATGGCGGACCCATATCGGGCGGAACGGCTTCCGGCGCGGCGCCGGCCTTCGAGGTCGGCGAGCCGGACCTCTACCACCCCAGGAGCTGGGTGACGAAATACGTCTTCTCGCAGGACGCCAAGGTCATCGCCATCCAGTACGGGCTGACGGCGATGGCGATCGGCCTCGTGGCGCTGGTGCTGTCCTGGCTGATGCGGATGCAACTGGCCTTTCCGGGGCTGCTGCCCTTCATCGACGCCGACCACTATTACCAGTTCATCACCATGCACGGCATGATCATGGTGGTGTACCTGCTGACCGCGCTGTTCCTCGGCGGCTTCGGCAACTACCTGATCCCGCTGATGCTCGGCGCGCGGGACATGATGTTTCCCTATCTCAACATGCTGAGCTACTGGATCTATCTCGCCGCCGTGCTGCTGCTGGTGGCCGGCTTCTTCGTGCCGGGCGGGCCGACCGGCGCGGGCTGGACGCTCTATCCGCCGCAGGCGATCCTCGCCAACACGCCCGGCCAATCGTGGGGCATCGTCGTGATGCTCGCCTCGCTGATGCTGTTCATCATCGGCTTCACCATGGGCGGGCTCAATTATGTCGTGACCGTGCTGCAGGGGCGCACGCGCGGCCTGACGCTGATGCGCATGCCGCTCACCATCTGGGGCATCTTCACCGCCACGGTGATGGCGCTCCTGGCCTTCCCGGCGCTGTTCGTCGGGGCCGTGATGATGCTGTTCGACCGGCTGCTCGGCACCAGCTTCTTCATGCCGGCGATCGTCGTCACGGGCGAACAGGCGCCCTATGGCGGCGGCAGCCCGATTCTGTTCCAGCACCTGTTCTGGTTCTTCGGCCATCCCGAGGTCTACATCGTCGCGCTGCCAGCCTTCGGCATCGTCTCCGACCTCATCAGCACCCATGCCCGCAAGAACATCTTCGGCTACCGGATGATGGTCTGGGCGATCGTCGGCATCGGCGCGCTCTCCTTCGTGGTGTGGGCGCACCACATGTATGTGAGCGGCATGAATCCGGGCTTCGGCTTCTTCTTCGCCACGACGACGCTGATCATCGCCATCCCGACCGCGCTCAAGGTGTATAACTGGGTGCTGACGCTCTGGCGCGGTGACATCCACTTCACCGTGCCGATGCTGTTCGCGCTCGGCTTCATCGTCACCTTCATCAATGGCGGGCTGACCGGCCTGTTCCTCGGCAATGTCGTGGTCGACGTACCGCTGTCCGACACGATGTTCGTGGTGGCGCATTTCCACATGGTGATGGGCGTCGCGCCGATCCTCGTCATCTTCGGCGCGATCTATCACTGGTATCCGAAGATCACCGGCCGGATGCTCGATACCACGCTCGGCAAGATCCATTTCTGGATGACCTTCCTCGGCGCCTATCTGATCTTCTTCCCGATGCATTATCTCGGCCTGCTCGGTGTGCCGCGCCGCTATTTCGAGATGGGCGAGACGGCCTTCGTGCCGGCTTCGGCGGCGACGCTGAACGTCTTCATCACCATCACCGCGCTGGTGGTCGGCGCGACGCAGATGCTGTTCCTGTTCAACCTCGCCTGGAGCCTGCGGCATGGCCGCGAGGCGGGCGGCAATCCGTGGCGGGCGACGACGCTGGAATGGCAGACGCCGGAGACGCCGCCGGCGCATGGCAATTGGGGCGCCGAGCGGCCGGTCGTCTATCGCTGGGCCTATGATTATTCCGTGCCGGGCGCCCCCCAGGATTTCCTGCCGCAGAACGACCCGGGGCCGGACCTCGCCTCATCCGGCGAGACAGTCGCGGAGGGCGTGCGATGAGCGTCATCCTGCTGTTCCTCGTCGGGATTCTGGCCATCGCCTTCGGCTGGCTCTGGCGCCAGGGCATCCTGACGAAGCCCTGGCTCGAGGTCGGCGTCGCCGGCCCGGCCGCGCCGCCCGATCGTTCCCCGGCGCGAGGCGCCAGGGTCGGCCTCGCCGTGTTCCTGGCGGTGGTCGGTTCGCTTTTCGCGCTCAGCGCCAGCGCCTATCTCATGCGCGCCGGCCTCGGGGACTGGGAGGCCGTGCGCATGCCCGGCATCGTCTGGGTCAATACCGGCGTGCTGGCGCTGAGCAGCATCGCGCTGGAGACGGCGCGGCTGGCGGCCCGGCGCGACGACATCGAAGGGGTGCGTGCCGGCGTGCGGGCGGGAGCGCTCACGGCGCTGCTGTTTCTCGCGGGCCAGTGGCTCGCCTGGCGGCAATTGCGTGCCGAGGGCTATTTCCTCGCCGGCAATCCGGCAACCGCCTTCTTCTATCTTCTCACCGGGCTGCACGGGCTGCATGTCGCGGGCGGGCTGGCGGTGCTGGGGCGCGTCGCGTGGCGGATGGAGCGCGGCGCGGGCATCGCGCGATTGCGGCTCGGCGTCGATCTCTGCGCCACCTACTGGCACGCGCTGCTGCTGATCTGGCTGGTGCTGCTCGGGCTGCTCGCCAACTGGGTCGGCGATTTCGTCGCCATCTGCCGCCAGTTGCTGACCTAGGAGGCGCGCATGACCGAATCGTCGCTCGATCCCGCCGCCGCTCCGCCTGCCCAGGCGAGGCCAGGGAGTGGCTGGCGCCGTTTCGCCGCCGACTGGGCTTCCGACCAGACCTCCTTCAAGGGCGTCTCCTGGGGGAAGGCCATGATGTGGGTGTTCCTGCTTTCCGACACCTTCGTCTTCGGCTGTTTCCTCGTCGCCTACATGACGGCGCGGATGTCGACCACCGTGCCCTGGCCCAATCCGAGCGAGGTGTTCGCGCTCGAGATCGGCGGCACCGAGGTGCCGCTGATCCTGATCGCCATCATGACCTTCGTGCTGATCTCGAGCAGCGGCACCATGGCGCTGGCCGTGCATTACGGCTACCTGCGCGACCGCCGCAAGGCGGGGCGGCTGATGCTGGCGACGGCGCTGTTCGGCGCGTGCTTCGTCGGCATGCAGGCTTTCGAGTGGACGAAGCTGATCCGTGAAGGGGTCCGGCCCTGGACCAATCCATGGGGCGCGCCGCAGTTCGGCTCGTCCTTCTTCATGATCACCGGCTTTCACGGCACCCATGTCACGATCGGCGTGATCTTCCTGCTGGTGCTGGCGCGCAAGGTGCTGCGGGGCGATTACGAGACCGGCCGGCGCGGCTTCTTCACCAGCCGCAGGGGCCGCTACGAGGCGATCGAGATCATGGGCCTGTACTGGCACTTCGTCGATCTGGTCTGGGTCTTCATCTTCGCGTTTTTCTACCTTTGGTAGGAGGTTCGCATGGTCGAGACGACCGCGCATGCCAAGGTCGGCGCTCCCGCCGCCCCGCCTTTACCTGCCGACACGCAGCATCACCCGGTGAAGCTCTATCTCGCCGTCTGGGGCTGGCTGTTCGTGCTCAGCGCCTGTTCGTATCTGGTGGATTATATCGGCCTGCAGGGCTGGCTGCGCTGGACGCTGATCGTCCTGTTCATGCTGCTGAAGGCCGGCCTGATCCTCGCGATCTTCATGCACATGGCATGGGAGCGGCTGACGCTGATCTACGCCATCCTGCTGCCCCCGCTGCTGGTGATGGTCTTTGTCGGCATCATGGCGTCGGAAGCGAACTACACGCTGCTGACGCGGGTGCTCTATTATGGCGGCGGCAATTAGAGCTGCCTGGAGCGGGGAATTTCGGTGCGTGCCGCGAAGGCGCGCCCTGTGAAAACGCCCGCGGCGGCGCCTTTTAGCAGCCATCCTCCGTTCTGCATTGTTTCACGTGAACCGGTCAGGCACGGGCGCCGGGCGGCCTGCGGCGAATCGAATTCCGGGCGCGCAGGCGGGCCCGCTTCTTGGCTTCGCGCGCCTGGTGGCGGTTGACGATCAGGTTGAGCGCCTCGTTGATGCGGCCCTGCCAGTCGTCGCCATCGGCCTGAAAATACTCGATCACGCGATTGCTGAGCGGCAATGTCACGAGGGTGACGATCTCGGCCTCTGCCGCCGCCTTGCGGCGCCGGGCGGGAATGGCCTCGCCGTCCGGGGGGGGAGACATGTCCGTTCCGGCTCCATCAGGGGGCGGAACGGACTCGAAGTCTGAGGATTTCGTCGAACTGGACATGATCATCCTGGTGTCGAAGTTTCTTCTTCTACACCAAAGATAACGTAACGTCATGTTGCGCACAGTGATCCAGGTCACAGAGCGAACAGGTTCACCTAAAGCAGCGCCTGCTCGATATCGGCGATCAAATCCTCCGCCGCCTCGATGCCGGCCGAGAACCGCACCAGACCGTCCGAAATGCCGAGCGCCTCGCGCTGCGCCAGCGGGATCGAGGCATGGGTCATCGTGGCCGGATGCTCGATCAGGCTTTCGACGCCGCCCAGGCTCTCGGCGAGGGTAAACAGCCGCACGCGTTCGAGGAAGCGCTTGGTTCCCGCGAGATCGCGGTCGAACTCGACGCTGATCATGCCGCCAAAGGCATGCATCTGCCGTTTGGCGACCGCGTGCTGCGGATGGCTTTCGAGGCCGGGATAGAGGACGCGGCGAACTTCCGGCCGCCCCTCCAGCCAGCGGGCGATGGCAAGGCCGTTCTCCGAATGCCGCTGCATCCGGAGCGCCAGCGTCTTCAGCCCGCGCAGCGCCAAGAAGCTATCGAACGGGCCGGAAATCGCGCCGACCGCGTTCTGCAGGAAGCGGATCTGGTCGACGATCTCCTGCCGCCCGCCGACCACCACCGTGCCGCCGATCATGTCGGAATGGCCATTCAGATATTTGGTCGTCGAGTGCACGACGATGTCGATGCCAAGCTCCAGCGGGCGCTGGATGTAGGGGCTTGCGAAGGTGTTGTCGGCGACCGTGATCAGGCCGCGCCGCCTGGCGAGCGCCGCCACGGCTTCGAGATCGATGATGCGCAGCAGCGGATTGGTCGGCGTCTCGATCCAGAGCAGCTTCGTCTCCGGCCGGATCGCCGCCTCGACCGCGGCGAGGTCGGTGAAATCGACGAAGCTCACCTCGAGGCCGGCCGTGCGCTTGCGCACCTTGTCGAGCAGGCGGAACGTGCCGCCATAGAGATCGTCGGTCGCGACGATGTGGTCGCCGACCGACAGCAGTTCCAGCGTCGTGGCGATCGCGGCCAGGCCCGAGGCGAAGGCGAAGCCGGCGGTGCCGCTTTCGAGGTCGGCGATGGCGCGCTCGAAGGCGAAGCGGGTCGGGTTTTGCGAGCGGCCATATTCGAAGCCCTTGTGCACGCCGGGGCTTTCCTGCGCGAAGGTCGAGGTGGCGTAGATCGGCACCATCACCGCGCCGGTCAGCGGGTCGTGACTCTGGCCGCCATGGATGGTGCGCGTCTCGAAAGCGAGGCGGTTCGGCTTCAGGGGCTGGTTCAAAACGCTAACCTCTCGTGATTGATCAGGTCCATCCGGGTGATGAGGCCGACGAATTCATCGCCATCCATGACGATGGCCACCTCGTTGCGCTCGAACACCGGCAGCAGCGCGTCGACCGGCTCGTCCGCCTGCAGCGTGTGGAGCGACGTGACCATGGCGTCGCGCACCGAGGCGCCGAAATCGCTGCGCCCGTCGCGGGCCGGGGGGCGAAGAACGCCCAGCACGTCGCTTTCGTCGATCAGGCCGATCAGTTCGCCATGCTCGATCACCGGCAATTGCGACACGTCGGCCGAGCGCATCCGCGCATAGGCGGTGGAAAGCGTGTCGTCCGGCGACACCGTCACCGTGCCGCCCTCGGCAAAGCTGCGGGCGACGAGATCGCGCAGATTGCCATGCCGGATCTTCTCGATCAGGCCCTGTTCGGCGACCCAGACATCGTTGAACACCTTGGAGAGATATTTGTTGCCGCTGTCGCAGACCAGCGTGACGACGCGCTGCGGCTCCTTCTGCTCGCGGCAATAGCGCAGCGCCGCGGCCAGCAGCGTACCCGAAGAGGAGCCCGCGAGAATGCCTTCCTGCGCCAGCAGCGCGCGGGCGGCGGCGACGCTCTCGCGATCGGTGATCGTGTAGGCGCGCGAGACCAGCGAGAGGTCGGCATTGGGCGGCACGAAATCCTCGCCAATGCCTTCGACGGCCCAGCTTCCCGGTTCGATCGTCTCGCCGGTATTGACCAGAGGCGCCAGGATCGAACCCTTGGGGTCGGCCAGCACCATCTTCGTCTTGGGCGAGACGCGCTGGAAATAGCGGCCGATGCCGGTCAGCGTGCCGCCCGAGCCGACGCCGACCACCACCGCGTCGACGTCGCCGTCCAACTGCTCAAAGATCTCCGGGCCCGTCGTCGTCTCATGCGCGCGCGGATTGGCCGGGTTGGCGAACTGGTTGACGAAGAAGCCGCCGGTTTCCTCGGCGATGCGGGCGCCCATGTCCTGGTAATAGTCCGGGTGGCCCTTGCCGACATCGGAGCGGGTCGTGCGCACGTCGGCGCCGATGGCGCGCAGATGCTGCACCTTCTCGCGCGACATCTTGTCGGGAACGATCAGGATCAGCTTGTAGCCCTTCGGCAGCGCCACCTGCGCCAGGCCAAGGCCGGTGTTTCCCGCCGTCGCCTCGACAATGGTGCCGCCGGGCTTCAGCCGGCCGTCGGCCTCGGCGGCGGCGATCATCGACAGCGCGATGCGGTCCTTGATCGAGCCGCCGGGATTCTGGCTCTCCAGCTTGACGAAAAGCCGGCAGGGGCCGGTATCGAAGGTCGTCAGCTCGACGATCGGCGTGCGGCCGATCAGGTCGAGGCTGGAGCGGACCGGACGGGGCAGGGGCGTCCCGGTATCCACCTTGATCGCCTTGCCGGTCCGGGTCGAAGCTTGCTCGGTCATCGAAGATCTCCACGCGAGGGTCGCGATGCGGCCAACAGCATGTGGGGTGGGCCCCTGCCGCAACAAGGCTGTTCGTTTCCCCGCCGCCCGGTTCCCGGCAAAATCCTGCCTTGCCACCCCCGCCGGGCGTAGGGCTGCTGAACCCTGGCGCCGCGCCCTCGTGGGGGCTTGCATTCCATCGCCTGGAATGTCGCCACTTTGTGCAGTGCGTTTTGGTGACTGGCGCAAAAGTCGGCTTGCCGATCGGGAAAAGTCATTATAACGTCCTTACGTCATAATGAAGAAAGGCGGCCGAGACACCATCGGACCGTCGGCATTGAACGGAGGGGTTCCGTGACGATCAGACCTTTGATGGGCTTGTTCCTGGGTTCCGCCCTGGCCGCATTCTCCAGCGTAGCCTGGGCCGAGGACGTGACCGTATCGTTCCTGACGCATTGGCCGCCGGAGACGGTCGCCAAGCTGGAAGCCGCCGCCGCCACCTACGCCAAGGATCATCCCGGCGTGAAGGTGGAGGTTCGCGCCGTGCCGTTCGGAGACCTGCTGACGACGCTCCGCTCGCAGGCCGGCCAGTCGGGCGGGCCGACGATCACCGGCATCTATGATCTCTGGCTGCCGGAACTGGCGCGCGACAAGCTCGTCAACGCCGCGCCGGAAGCCAATGCAACCGACGTCACGACCAACTGGCCGAAGGGCGTGGCGACCGCCGCCAGCGTCGGCGGCACGGTCTATGGCTATCCCAACGAGATCGACGTCTACGCGCTCAACTACAACAAGAAGTTGTTCGAGGAAGCCGGCATTCAAGAAGCGCCGAAGACCTGGGACGAGTTCTATGCCGCCGCCGAAAAGCTGACCAACAAGGACAAGGGCCAGCAGGGTTTCGGCATGATCAATTCGTGGGCGGCGGGCGTCGTCCATCCCTTCGCCTCCCTCCTTGCCTCGAATGGCGGCGCGCTGGTGGTCGACGGCAAGCCGCAGCTCGACAGCGACAATGCCAAGGCGACCTTCGAGCTCTATGAGAAGCTGATCCAGTCCGGCGCCTCGGTCGCTACCATGGGCACCGCCGACGCCAACACCACCGGCCCGTTCCTCGACAATTTCGTGTCCGGCAAGACCGGCATGATCATCATGGCGAACTGGTGGGAATCGGCGCTGAAGGCCGGCATGGGCGACCGCTTCGCCGACATCGCCACCGCGCCGATCCCGGTCGGTCCCAAGGGCGACGGGCCGCACTCGATATCCTATTCCTGGATGACCGTCGTCTCGGACGGCGCCTCGGATGCGGAAAAGAAGGCGGCCTGGGACTTCCTTGCCTGGTTCAACGGCCCGACCTCGGGCGAGAACGGCGCTTCCGCCATGGGCGACCTGCTGCAGTCCATGGGCATTCTGCCGTCGCGCACCTCCGATGTCGCGGCCTTCTCCGAGCGGTTGAAGACGCCGTTCCTGGCCGGCTATGTCTCGGCCCTGTCCGAGGCACGTCCGTTCCCGACCGTGCTGGGCGGCCAGGAATTTACGGAATCGCTGCAGGGCCATATCGAGGCGGTGCAGTTCGGCAAGGAAACGGCCGCGGAAGCCGCTGCCGGAGCGCAGGCCGACGCCGCGGCCATCCTCGAAAAGGCAGCGCAGTAAGTTCGCGACGACCCTCTTCCGTCATCCCGGGCTCGACCCGGGATCCATTCAGCCGATCGCCTCGGGAAGCTGAATGGATCCCCGCCTTCGCGGGGATGACGATCGAGGAGAGTCTCCGTCCGACTCCCTCGCCCGCGCAAAACGGGAGAGGGCGCCGGTCGAGTCACGCCTCCAGACGGCCATGAACAGAGAACACGCATACCGATGAGCGGCTTCCGAAAATCGATGGTGGCGATGCTGGCGCCGAGCCTGGGGCTGATCGCGATCTTCATCCTGGTGCCGATCGCGCTCACCGTCTGGCTCGCCTTCACCAAATGGTCGGCGCAGACGCCGTTTTCGACCGCCACCTTCATCGGCCTCGACAATTTTCGCGAGATTTTCGGCACGGGTTCCGTGGGGCGCGACTTCAAGGGCGCGCTCGCCAACACGGCGCTCTATTCGTTGATGTCGATCGCGCTGATCCTGCCGCTTTCGGTGCTGTTCGGCATGCTGATCCACCAGGCGGATCTCAGGGGCGCCAATATCCTGCGCACCATCCTGTTCGCCACCTACATGGTGCCGATGATCGCCGTGGCGCTGGTGTTCTCGAAGCTCTATTCGCCGTCGGAAGGCCCCATCAACCAGATCCTCGGCTGGGTCGGCATCGGTCCGTTACCCTGGCTTTCCTCGCCCGACACGGCGCTCGTTTCCGTCGTGCTGCTCAATGTCTGGCAACAGGTCGGCTACTTCACCATCCTGATCATCGCCGGTCTGACCCAGATCCCGCAATCGATCTACGAGGCGGCGAAGATGGACGGCGCGCGCGGCCCGGCGCTGTTCGGCTTCATCACGCTGCCGCTCTTGAAGCGCACGCTGCTGTTCTCCGCCGTCATCGCGCTGATCAACGCCGTGCAGGTGTTCGAGCCGGTGGCGCTGGTCACCCAGGGCGGCCCGGTCGGCTCGACCAACGTCATGACCTATCATATCCGCCGCGTCGGCATCGAACGGGCCCAGGGCGGGCTCGGCTCGGCCATGTCGGTGACGCTGTTGCTGGCGCTGGTCGTCACGGTGACCGCCGTCTTCGCCCTGGCCCGCAGGGAGGATCGGCGATGAGCCTTCCCGTCACCACGCCGGCGCCCGGCGCCGCATCGCCCGCCTGGCGCGGCATCCTCTATCTGCTGATGATCGCGATCGCCGTCGTCTCGGCCTTCCCGCTGGTCTGGATGGTGCTCTCCAGCCTGAAGACCCCGGCCGAGGCGATGCAGACCCCGCCGGTCTGGATTCCCGGCACGCCCAGCCTCGACGCCTATCAAAAGGTGTCGGAGCTGATCAGCGTCGGCCGCTCCTTCGCCAATTCGGCCCTGATCGCCGGCATCACCACCGCGGGCATCCTCGTCACCTCGCTGATGGCGGGCTACGCCTTCGCCAAATATCGCTTCCGCTACCGCGAGGTGCTGTTCGCGATTACCATCGCCACGATGTTCCTGCCGCCGATCGTGACGCTGATCCCGCTCTACCGGCTGGTCGGCTCGATCGGCCTCAATGCGAGCCTCGCCGGCGTCATCGTGCCGAACCTCGCCAACGCCTTCGGCATCTTCCTGATGCGCCAGTTCATCGCCGGCGTGCCGGACGAACTGGTCGAGGCGGCCCGGCTCGACGGCGCGTCGGAATTCCGCATCGTCTTCACCATCGTGGCGCCGGCCGTCGCCCCGGCGCTGGCCGCGCTGGCGCTGTTCGCCTTCGTCTATCACTGGAACAGCTATCTCTGGCCGCTGACCGTGCTGCAGGGCAATTCGAGCCAGTATCCGATCGTCATCAGCCTCTCGCGCCTGCTCTCCTACAATCGATCGGCGGTGAATACGGGCCTCGTCATGGCAGGCGCGACGCTCGCCGTGCTGCCGCCGCTGATCCTGTTCGTCTTTCTGCAGCGCTTCTTCGTCCGGACCATCACCGCCTCGGGAATGACGGGACAATGAGCGCGCTCTCCCACGTCCTGGCGCTTGACCTTGGCGGCACAAGCCTGCGCGCTGGCTTTGCGCCCCTCGATGCGCCGGCCGAGTTTGACGCCGCCGAGCGCTGGGCGGCGCCGGAAAGCGCCGCGGCGCTGCGCGACAAGGTGCTCGGGCTGGTCGCCGCGCGACCCCAATCCGCGGCGCTCGCCGGCATCGGCATCACCATTCCCGGCCTCGTCGAAGGCACCGTGTCGCGCTGGGTGCCGAACCTGCCCTTCCTCGACGGCATCGATCTCGCCGAACTCCTGGGCGGTGCGGGCGTGCCCGTCGCCGCCGGCAATGACGCGCAGATGGCGCTGCTGGCCGAGGCCCGCCTTGGCGCCGCCGCAGGCCTCGACGACGCCATCCTGCTTGCGATCGGCACGGGCATTGGCTCGTCCGTGCTCGCCGGAGGGCGCATCGTGCGCGGCGCGCACGGGGCCGCCTGCTCGTTCGGCTGGGCGTCGGCCGACGTCGCCGATCCGGGCGAGGATCGTTCCGGCTGGCTCGAGCGGCAGGCGGCGGGCAGAGCGCTCGACCGGCTTGGCCGCGATGCCGGCCTTGCCGATGGCGCGGCCCTGATCGAGGCGGCGCGGGCCGGCGACCGGGTCGCGAGCCTCGCGATCCACCAGGTCGGTGCTGCGCTGGGCACGACGCTTGCCGGTGCCGTGGCCTTGCTCGACCCGCAGGCGGTGCTGCTCGCCGGCGGCGTCTCGGAGGCGATCGACGTGCTCGGGCCGCCGCTGCGCGCGGCGCTGACGCGAAACCTGCCGCCGCATCTGCGGCCAATCGAAATCCGGCCGGGCCATTTCGGCGCGCGCGCCGGGCTTGTGGGTGCTGCCGTGGCCGCCGGCCTCGGTCCGGAATGGTGGAGAGTGCGATGACCGAATCTGCGATGACATCGCTGGACCGCCGCCGCCCGGAGCCGCTCTGGCACCAGGCCGAGCGCGCGATCCGCGCCCGGATTGAAGCTGGCGAGTGGCCGGCCGGTTCGCAGATCCCGGCCGAGGACCGGCTCTGCGACCTGCTCGGCGTCAGCCGCATCACGGTGCGCCACGCGCTGCGCAATCTCGAGGCGCTCGGCCTGCTCAGGCGCGAGCATGGCCGCGGCACGTTCGTGCGCAGCGCCACCGTGGTGGCCGGCGCGCGCGGCCTCACCAGCTTCTCCGACGAAATGGCGGCTCTTGGGCTCACCGTCGGCTCGCGCATGCTGGAACAGCAGATCGTGCCGGCGAACGCCCGGGTCGCGGCGGCTCTGGAGATCGAGGAGGGCGAGCCGGTCGCGCTGGTGCGCCGGCTGCGGCTCGGCAATGGGTCGCCGATCGGCGTGCAGACGGCCCATCTGCGGCTCGACCGCGTGCCCGGCCTGCTCGATGACGATCTCTCGGGCGGCTCTCTGTATGGCCAGATCGAGCGGCGCTACAGCATCAAGCCGTCGGAAGCGACGGAGATCTACCGCGTCGGCGCCGTCGGGCCGGAGGATGCCGAACTGCTGGAGATCGCCATCGGCAGCCCGGCCTTCATCGTCGAGCGCCTCGCGATCGATCCGCGCGGGCCCTTCGAATTCACCCTCTCGATCATGCGGGGCGACCGCTACGAGATCCGTTCCACCTTGCGGATCTGACGGCCGGCGGCCGCAGCTCCCTTTCCCCCACACCATCCTCCAAGGAGACGACCCATGTCCGATTTCTACCTGCACAGGCTGATCAAGCTGATCGAGACCGCCGGCAGCGCCAATGACGCGGCCCTGACCGAGGCCGCCAAGCGTTTCTCGGAATCGCTCGCCAAGGGCGGCCTGATCCACCTGTTTGGCTCGGGCCATTCGGTCCTGCCGACGCAGGAGGCCTTCCCGCGCTACGGCTCATTCGTCGGCTTCAACCCGCTGACCGACCCGCGCGTCATGTGGCACAACGTGCTCGGCGCCGGCGGCGTGCGCGAACTGCTCTGGCTGGAGCGGACCGAGAACTACATCGACAAGTTCCTCGATCACCAGCCGCTCAACGCGGGCGATTCGATCATCATCTACTCGCATTCCGGCACCAACTCGGCCGGCATCGAGACGGCGCTCTACGCCAAGGCGCGCGGCCTGTTCGTCGTCGCCGTCACCTCGAAGGCGAACGACAAGCCGGCCAAGCATTCGTCCGGCAAGCGCCTGAAGGACGTCGCCGACATCGTCATCGACACCAACTCGCCGGTCGAGGACGCGATCGTTCCAATCGAGGGCTGGAGCCGTCCGGTCTCGGGTTCCTCGACCGTGCTGGCGATGATCCTGACGCATGAGCTGATCGCCCGCACCGCCGACGCTCTGTCGAAGAAGGGCGTCGAACTGCCCGTCTTCGCTTCGCCGACGATCGAGGGCGTGACGCTGCACGACACAGACGTGATCTACGGCATCTATCGCGAGAAGATGCTGGAAGCGCAGCAGAAGCACCTGTCGACCTTCCAGGAGAAGATGAAGGGCTGATTTCGGCCACTGCATCCGGCCTGTTTCCTGACGCCGCGAGCCCCCGGGTTCGCGGCGTTCTCGTTGGTGAGGCCGGGGCTTTCTTCCCTTCGCTCCTGCCCTCCCGCCGGGGCGATCCCAGTCCTTTGGACAATCCGAAATCCACGATGTGGATCAGTTGCTTGCCGGATCTGGCCGGCGATCTTACACGATCGAATGAGTCGGGTTTCTTGACAGAGGCCGCGAGTTCGGGAAATCTCGGCATCGGCCGGGTCGTTCCGCCCGGCCGCCGAACGACGGAGACTGCCGGCCGCCCGCCTTTCGCGGCGCCTATTCTGGGAGAAACCCGATGACGCTTGCCAACGACGTTCCTTCCGACCTTCCCCGTTTTTTCTCGTTCTTCCGGGCTTCTGAGCCGAAGGCCCGTCCCGTCGAGCATCCCATCGCGGCCGGCCCATCGGACAAGGGCGATGACGACGACGCGACTTCCGATTTCGTCTGGGCGCTTGCCTATTGGCCCTGGTTGTAGCACGCGAAGCGATGCCGGAAACGGTCCGGTCCGTCCGAGGGTAGAGCATGAACGCCACGATCCGAACCCGCGCCATCGGCGCCACCGCTACAGCCAGCCGCGATGGCCTGCCGGAAGTCACCAGCGAAACCGGCGGCCAGCTTTCGGTCGTGACGCGGCCCTCGGCCGAGGGCTTCAATCCGCTCGACCTGATCAGCGCCTCGCTTTCCGCCTGTATCGTGCTTAGCGTGCAGAGCGCGGCGCGGCACGAGGGCTGGCTCGACCAGATCGATCAGGTCAGCGCCAGGGTGATCCCGGAAAAGGCGCATGACGAGCCGTCGCGGGTCGCGCGTTTTGTCACCACAGTGACGATCGAAGGCCCGCTTGACGCGGCAAAGAAGGCGCATCTCGTCGAGGCGGCCGACTCGATCTGCACCGTCTCCAACACCCTGCGCGTCGGTGCCACCGTAGAACCCGCCTGAGGCCCCTGTCCGGCCGGCACCGAATTTGCAAAGCTTGGCGACTTCGTGCTGGGAGGCAAGCGCATGACCACGACCACGCTGAACGCGACGTCCCTGCCGCCGCTGGATCACGAGCACTATCTCCGTCTTGCCTTCGCCGTGGCGCGGCGATCGCTGGAAAATGGCTCGCATCCCTTTGGCGCGATCCTGGTCGGGCCGGATGGCAGCGTGCTGATGGAGCAGGAAAACGCCTTTCAGCCCGATCACGACATGACCGGGCATGCCGAGCGCGTGCTGATGACGCGGGCGTCGAAGGCCTATGAACCGGGCTTTCTGCGTGGCTGTTCGATGTACACCTCGGCAGAGCCCTGCGCGATGTGCGCCGGCGCGGCCTACTGGGCCGGCATCGGCCGTGTCGTCTATGGCCTGGGCGAGCACGAGATGAAGGCGATCACCGGCGACCATCCCGAGAATCCGACCCTCGATCTGCCCTGCCGCGTCGTGTTCGATGCCGGCCAGCGGCCGATCCAGGTGATCGGGCCGCTGCTGGTCGGGGAAGCGGCCGCCTTGCACGAAGGCGTGTGGGACAAGCACTGAACACGCGCCTCGAGGCCGGTTGTCGACTGTTTTTTTCACCATCTGATCAAATCGCGCAATCGCCGCCGTTGCGCAGCTTTCCGGGGAATGGTTCCATGCCGGCAAGCGGGCAGGGCCGGTCGAAGGCTCCCCGATTGTGATGGAGAATGCCGCATGACCATGCGTTTCCTTTCCGCGACGGCGCTGGCCGGCGCGATTGCGCTCGCCGGCCTGTTCGGGGCGCCGGCGGCCATGGCCGCCACGCCCAAGGACCTGCTGATCGTCGCCCAGGCGATCGACGACATCGTCAGCCTCGACCCGGCCGAAGGTTTCGAGCTGACCTCGGTGCAGTCGTTCTCGAGCCTGTATCAGCGGCTGATCCAGTCCAACCCGAACGAGCCGACAAAGCTGGATCCGGTGCTCGCCGAAAGCTGGGTCGTGGCGCCGGAAGGCAATGCGATCACCTTCAAGATCCGCGACGGCGCGACCTTCTCATCCGGCAATCCGGTGCGGGCCGATGACGTGATCTACTCGCTGTCGCGCGCCGTGAAGCTCGGCAAGTCGCCGGTGTTCATCCTGAACGAGCTCGGCTGGTCGGCCGACAATGTCGACACCTTCCTGACCAAGGTCGACGACAGCCACGTCAAGGTCTCCTGGCCGGCCAAGGTCGGCCCGTCCTTCGCGCTCTCGATCCTTTCCGCGCCGGTCGCCTCGATCGTCGACCAGAAGGAAGTCGAGGCGCATGCCAAGGACGGCGATTTCGGCAATGCCTGGCTGCACACGGCTTCGGCTGGCTCCGGCCCGTTCAAGATCCGCGCCTACCAGCCGCATGAGGCGCTCGTGCTCGATGCCAACGCCTCCTCGCCGACTGGCGCGCCGAAGCTCAAGGGCGTCATCTTCAAGAACGTCGCCGACCCGGCCGCCCGCCGCCTGCTGATCGAGCAGGGCGACGCCGACATTGCCCGCGACCTTGGCGCGGACCAGATCGCGGCGCTGTCCGGCAAGCCCGGCATCAACGTGCTGTCGGCACCCTCGGCCGAGATCGACTATCTGGCCTTCAACGTCGCCAGCAAGGACAATCCGAACACCAAGAACCCCGCGCTCTGGGAAGCGGCCCGCTATCTCGTTGATTACGAGGGCATCGCCAAGAACCTGCTCAAGGGCCAGTCGGCCGTGCACCAGGGCTTCATCCCCAAGGGCTTTGCCGGTTCGCTCGACGATACGCCCTTCAAGCTCGACGTCGAGAAGGCGAAGGGCATCCTGAAGGCGGCCGGTCTCGATGGCGGCCTGACCATCAAGCTCGACGTGATCAACCAGCCGCCCTACACCGACATCGCCCAGGCGATCCAGGCGACCTTCGCCCAGGCTGGCATCAAGCTGGAGATCCAGCCCTCCGTCGCCAGCCAGTTCTATTCCAAGATCCGCTCGCAGGGCCACGAGGCGGCGCTGCTGTTCTGGATCCCGGATTATTTCGATCCGCACTCCAACGCGTCGGCCTTCGCGCTCAACCGCGATGACGGCACCAAGACGGTCGCGTGGCGCAATGGCTGGGTGATTCCGGAGCTTTCCGACAAGACCCAGGCCGCTGTCGAAGAACAGGATGCGGAGAAGCGCGCGGCGGACTATAAGGCTATTCAGCTTGAGGTTCAGCAGAAGTCGCCCTTCGTCGTCCTCCTGCAGCCGAACAACCAGATCGTGCTGCGCGACAACGTCAAGGGCTTCATCCAGGGCCTCAATGCGGACCAGGTCTATTTCGCAGGGGTCGAGAAGTAATTGACAGATACTGGC
The DNA here is from genome assembly GCF_026343955.1 of Kaistia defluvii. GTDB lineage: Bacteria > Pseudomonadota > Alphaproteobacteria > Rhizobiales > Kaistiaceae > Kaistia > Kaistia defluvii. Next base: position 4,188 of record NZ_JAPKNI010000003.1, on the reverse strand, counting down.
GGCCGCGTCGCGGCCCCTGAACTGCTTCCCCGTCGGCCTCGCGGCCGGCGGGGACTTTCATATGTGTCGGCTGTCGCCAATTGGCTGGTGACGCTGGCGATAACCCTGCTTGGCCTGATGGTCGTCACCTTCGCGCTGGCCGAGCTTTCGCCGGCCGATCCGGCGCTGCATCTGGCCGGCGACAAGGCGACCGAGGCGACCTATCAGGCAGCGCGCCAGACGCTCGGCCTCGATGATCCGCTGCCGCAGCGCTTCGCCGCCTATGTCGGCCATGTGCTGACCGGCAATCTCGGCACCTCCTGGTCGACCAACCAGCCCGTCTTCACCGATATCCTTCGCGTTTTCCCGGCAACCCTGGAACTCGCCACCGTCGCCATCCTTTTCGGCGCACTGATCGGCGTGGCGCTCGGCGTCATCGCGGCCCTGAGACCACGCGGGCTGATTGACGGCATCGTCCGGATCGTCTCCCTGATCGGCTATTCGGTGCCGATCTTCTGGCTCGGCCTCCTGTTCCTGCTGCTGTTCTATGCCCGCCTGCACTGGACTGCCGGACCCGGCCGCCTGAGCGACATCTATGCCTATACGGTGACGCCGGTGACCGGCTTCTACCTGATCGACACGGCGCTCTGGGGCGAGGAGGGTTCGTTCCTCGATACGCTGTCGCATCTCGTGCTGCCGGCATCGGTCCTCGCCATCCATTCGCTCGCCTCGATCTCGCGGCTGACGCGGGCGAGCCTGCTCGGCGAACTCGGCAAGGAATATGCCGTCGCGGCGCGCGCCAAGGGTGTCGGCGAGGTTCGCCTGATGCTGACCCATCTGCTGCCCAATGTCGCCGGAACCGTGCTGACGGTGATCGCGCTCGCCTATGCGACGCTGCTGGAAGGCGCGGTCTTGACCGAAACCGTGTTCGGCTGGCCGGGCCTCGGCCGCTACATGACGACGGCGATCTTCGCCTCGGACATGCCGGCCGTGCTCGGCGGCACGCTGGTCATCGGCGTCTGCTTCGTGATCGTCAACGCGATCACCGACATTCTCGCCCGCATCGTCGATCCGAGGCTGTCATGACCAATCTGCCGCTGACCGTCGCCGTCGCTCCCAATCGTCTGTCGCTGGCCAGCTTCGCCCGCCGCTCGCCAACGGCCGCGATCGGCGCCGCACTGGTGGTGCTGATCCTGCTTGTGGCGTTGTTCGCGCCGTTTCTCGCGCCCTACGACCCGATCGCGCAGGACGTCGCCAACCGGCTGATGCCGCCCTCGGCGGCGCACTGGTTCGGCACGGACGGCTTCGGCCGCGACCTGCTGTCCCGCCTGATCTACGGCACCCGACCGACCCTGATGCTGCTGGCCATCGTCATCCTGCTGACGACTCCGATCGGCATCGCCATCGGCATCGTCGCCGGCTTCTATGGCGGCATCGTCGAGCGCATCCTGATGCGCATCACCGACATCGCCATGGCCTTCCCGAAGCTGGTGCTGGCGCTGGCCTTCGTCGCCGTGCTGGGCGCCGGCCTCGTCAACGGCGCGCTGGCCCTGGCGCTGACCGCTTGGCCCGCCTATGCGCGCCAGACGCGCTCGGAAACGGTGGCGCTGCGCAAGAGCGACTATCTCGCCGCGGCCGAGATGATGGGCATCACTGGCCCGCGCCTGCTGTTCGGCCATGTACTGCCGCTCGTACTGCCTGGCGCCATCGTGCGCATGGCGCTCGATCTTGGCGGCATCATCCTGATCGCCGCCGGCCTGGGCTTTCTCGGCCTCGGCGTCCGTCCGCCGACGCCCGAATGGGGCGCCATGGTCGCCGAAGGCACGCAGGTGATCTTCGACCAGTGGTGGGTGGCGGCAACGCCGGGCGCGGCGATCCTGCTCACCAGCTTCGCCTTCAACCTGCTGAGCGACGGGCTCCGTGACCTGATGGACCCGCGCAATGGCTGATCCGACCCTGCTCAACGTCGAAGAGCTCTCCGTCCGCTTCCCGTCCGATCGCGGGCCGGTCGAAGTCGTGCACGGCATCTCCTTTGCCATGGGCGCGGAAAAGCTCGGCCTCGTCGGCGAATCCGGCTCCGGCAAATCGATGACGGCGCGCGCGCTGATCGGGCTGGTGGCCAAGCCCGGCCGCGTCACTGCCGACCGGCTGATGCTGGATGGCGAGGATCTGACCGCGCTCTCGCCCCGGCAATGGAAGCATTGGCGCGGCTCCAGGATCGGGCTCGTGCTGCAGGATCCGAAATTCGCGCTCGATCCGGTGATGAGTATTGGCCGTCAGGTCGAGGAACCTCTGAAGCTGCACACCGCCGCCAAGAAGGCCGAACGCCGCGAGCGGGCGCTCGCCATGCTGGAGGCCGTCGGCCTGCCGGATCCGCTGCGCGCCTATCATTCCTACCCGCACCAGCTTTCCGGCGGCATGGGCCAGCGCGTGATGCTGGCGGCGACGCTGATCGCCGAACCGCGCCTGCTGATCGCCGATGAACCGACCTCGGCGCTCGACCGCGACCTGCGCGACCAGGTGCTCGATCTGATGCTGAAGCTCGTCGACGAGCGGGAGATGGGGCTGATCCTGATCAGCCATGACCTCGACCAGGTGGCGCGCTTCTGCGACCGGGCGCTCGTCATGTATCGCGGCGACATTGTCGATCGCCTGCCGGCGTCCGAACTGGCAAACTCGGAACATCCGTATACGAAGACGCTGTGGGCGTGCCGGCCTTCGCCCGCAACCTTCGGCACGCTGCTGCCGACGCTCGACCGCGTCAGCCTGGGGGCTGGCGCATGAGCCTCGTCGATATCAGCGATCTCAACGTTACCTTCCGGGACCAGGATGTCGGCCGCCACATCCTGCGCGGCATTACGCTGGCCATCGAGGACGGCGAGACCTTCGGCCTGCTCGGGCCGTCGGGCTGCGGCAAGTCCACCTTGCTGCGCGTCATCGCCGGGCTGAACCGCGACTGGCATGGTTCCATGGCGCTGCTGGGGCAGGGCGTCGCCCCGCGCCGCCGCTTCACCGGCACGCTGCGCCGCGAGGTGCAGATGGTTTTCCAGGATCCCTACGCCTCGCTGCATCCGCGCCACAGGATCGGCCGGGCCCTGCGCGAGCCGCTCGTCGTCAACGGCCTCGACAATCCGGACCAGCGTGTCGCCGAGGCGCTGGCCGAGGTCGGCTTCGGCCCGGATGTCGCGGCGCGCTATCCGCACCAGCTTTCAGGCGGCCAGCGCCAGCGCATCGCGATTGCCCGCGCGCTGCTGCTGCGGCCGAAACTGCTGCTGCTCGACGAGCCGACCTCGGCGCTCGACATGTCGGTGCAGGCCGAGATCCTGAACCTGCTCGTCACGCTCAGGGCGCGCTTCGGCATGACCTTCGTGCTGGTCAGCCACGACCCGGACGTGATCGGCCATATGTGCGACCGCGCGGCCCGCATGGCGGAGGGGCGGATTGCCGCGACCTTCGATCGGCCGGCCCTTGCGGCAGGCGCTGCGGCTGCGCGATGATCGGGATCTCATGGAGGGGGAACGAATGAGCGACGAAGCCCTGTTGCAGGAACTTCTCGACCAGGAAAAGCGGCTGGTCTTCGACCGTTTCGACAATGACACCGCGATCACGCTCGGCACGCGGATCATCGAACGCGCGCGGCAGGACAATCTCTCCATTGTCGTCGAGATTTCGCGAGGCGAGCAGCGCCTGTTCTATTGCGCGCTGGAAGGCACCTCGGCCGACAACGAGTTCTGGGTCGCCGGCAAGACGGCGGTCGTGCGCCGCTACGGCCATTCCTCATTCTACATGGGCCAGAAGGCGCGGGTGAAGGGCGTCGATTTCGCCACAGCGCAACTGGTCGATCCGCTGAAATACTTCCCGCATGGCGGCGCCTTCCCGATCCTGGTCCGCAATGTCGGCATGGTCGGCACCGCGACCGTCTCCGGCCTGCCGCAGGCGGAGGACCACAAGCTGGTGGTCACCGTGATCGAGGAACTGCTGGCCGAACTCGGCACCGGCGAGGCGCGCCCGGAAGTCTGGACGGCTTAGGCTGTCTTTTTCGGCGCAGGGGAACCATTCTCGGCCGCTCTTTGAGCGGTACCCGGCCTGATGGGTCGACAGCCGAGAGGCCCTCACCCCAACCCTCTCCCGCAAGCAAGCGGGCGAGGGGGTTCGCTTGCGCCTGCTGTTACGGCTTGCTCCAACTTCGATGAAGAGCGACCCGCAAAA
>NZ_JAPKNI010000021.1 GCF_026343955.1 Kaistia defluvii | reverse complement strand
CTATTCTCAAAATGGTTCCCCGGGAGGCTGGGGACAAGGGTGCATAACTCGCTTTTTGTCGCCCGCATCGCCGCAGGATCCTGCGGAATTTTGAAGCTGCGGCAAAATTCGAAAATCTCCAAAATTCCGATGCCAGGCGTTGGGTCGGGCGCCGGCAGTCCGCCGATCGGTGCCGGCATCGGCGTCATTTCCTGCAAAAGCCGCCGGTAGGGATGCAGATCGGCGCCGCCAGCTCGATCCTGGCGACGCTTCGACATTCCAAGGCCCCCGAACGGGCGAATCGCTGCGAACCGCTTGGTTGGGCCGACTCGAATCCATCCGGCCGGTCTCCCCGCGCAGGCTTGGCGGCCCACGCCGGAATGGCCAAGTGGATCTGCCAGCTTCAAAAGTCGGGCATCGCATCGTTTTGGGCCGGAGAGATCGGGGCCACGACGTTACGGAGATCGGCCGCTCAAGTCGGCGCCGCTTCGCAGCCTCGGAAGCGCGCAAGGAAGAATGCCCCTCCCCTGCCGAGGGCCCACGCCGGGACGAGTCGATGACGGATCGCGTCAGTCCGGTGACTAGCGCCGGGGTACGGGCCGGGTCATTCGATTGCCAAGAAAGCGGGGTCGATCAATCCGGAGATTTTGGCGGAGGCGGGGCTCGAACGCACCACTCTCGCCGGATGGGCGGCTGTCTTCCACCTGCAGATCGGACGACCGCTCTGGTCTTCTCGATCGAGGACTGCGCTGGCGCACCGGATTGGCCGCGGTTTGGCGCTGGCGCTTATGCCGCACGGTTTGTCCGGCGAGGCGGTTTGGGGCTTTGGGCTCGAGGTGGCTTGGCCGCCGCGTCGGCACCGCGAATGTTTTTCGCTCGCGGTTCTGCCGCTCGGCCGCCGCGGTGCCGGAACTGTGTTTCCGGAGAGGGGCTCTGGCGCCTGGGCC
>NZ_JAPKNI010000020.1:2500-5458 GCF_026343955.1 Kaistia defluvii | reverse complement strand
TCGAAGATTTTTCTGTGCTTTGCAGGCCTGGCAGCGACCTACTCTCCCGTGTCTTAAGACAAAGTACCATTGGCGCAGAGGAGTTTAACGGCCGAGTTCGGAATGGGATCGGGTTCAGGCTCCTCGCCATGACCACCAGGCCGGCGAAGCACAGAAACTGGTTTTTGCGTCAGCGATGTTCATCTCGCATGTCGGTGTTCTCTTGGAGATCACCTGGGATGAGCATGGATTAATGAGAATGATCAAGCCAATCGAGTTATTAGTACCGGTAAGCTACATGCGTTGCCGCACTTCCACACCCGGCCTATCAACGTGGTGGTCTACCACGACTCTCAAGGGAATACTCGTTTTGAGGTGGGTTTCCCGCTTAGATGCTTTCAGCGGTTATCCCGTCCGTACATAGCTACCCTGCAATGCGGCTGGCGCCACAACAGGTCCACCAGAGGTACGTCCATCCCGGTCCTCTCGTACTAAGGACAGATCCTCTCAATATTCCTACACCCACGGCAGATAGGGACCGAACTGTCTCACGACGTTCTGAACCCAACTCACGTACCACTTTAATCGGCGAACAGCCGAACCCTTGGGACCTTCTCCAGCCCCAGGATGTGATGAGTCGACATCGAGGTGCCAAACGATGCCGTCGATATGGACTCTTGGGCATCATCAGCCTGTTATCCCCAGAGTACCTTTTATCCGTTGAGCGATGGCCCGTCCACGTGGGACCACCGGATCACTATGGCCGACTTTCGTCTCTGCTCGACTTGTCAGTCTCGCAGTCAGGCGGGCTTATGCCATTGCACTCGACGACCGATTTCCGACCGGTCTGAGCCCACCATCGCGCGCCTCCGTTACACTTTGGGAGGCGACCGCCCCAGTCAAACTACCCACCATGCACGGTCCCGGATCCGGATGACGGACCGCGGTTAGACATTCATATTCACAAGGGTGGTATTTCAAGGATGGCTCCACACGAGCTGGCGCCCATGCTTCAAAGCCTACCACCTATCCTACACATGCAAACACGAATGCCAGTGCAAAGCTATAGTAAAGGTTCATGGGGTCTTTCCGTCTGACCGCGGGAACCCCGCATCTTCACGGGGAATTCAATTTCACTGAGTAGGTGCTGGAGACAGCGGGGAAGTCGTTACGCCATTCGTGCAGGTCGGAACTTACCCGACAAGGAATTTCGCTACCTTAGGACCGTTATAGTTACGGCCGCCGTTTACCGGGGCTTCGATTCAAAGCTTGCACCTCTCCTCTTAACCTTCCGGCACCGGGCAGGCGTCAGACCCTATACGTCGCCTTACGGCTTCGCAGAGCCCTGTGTTTTAGGTAAACAGTCGCTACCCCCTAGTCTGTGCCCCCCCGCCCTGGTTGCCCAAGACGAGGGCCTCCTTCTCCCGAAGTTACGGAGGCAATTTGCCGAGTTCCTTCAGCACCATTCTCTCAAGCGCCTTGGTATACTCTACCAGTCCACCTGTGTCGGTTTAGGGTACGGTCTGTACGCGGGAGCTATTTCCTGGAACCCCTTCGCTGCAGCACCAATCCAGTAAGGCACTACAACACACGGGATTCGTCACTACCCGCAGGCTGGGGAATATTCACCCCATTCCCATCGACTACGCCTTTCGGCCTCGCCTTAGGAGCCGGCTAACCCTGCGCAGATTAGCTTTACGCAGGAACCCTTGGACTTTCGGCGACAGTGTCTCTCACACTGTTTGTCGTTACTCATGTCAGCATTCGCACTTCCGATACCTCCAGAAGCTCTCACGAGTCTTCCTTCACAGGCTTACGGAACGCTCCGCTACCACTTGACCTTGCGGTCAAATCCGCAGCTTCGGCACATGGCTTGAGCCCCGTTACATTGTCGGCGCAGGAACCCTTATTTAGACCAGTGAGCTGTTACGCTTTCTTTAAATGATGGCTGCTTCTAAGCCAACATCCTGGTTGTTTTGGGATCCCCACATCCTTTCACACTTAGCCATGATTTGGGGGCCTTAGCTGGCGGTCAGGGTTGTTTCCCTTTTGACGATGGACGTTAGCACCCACCGTCTGTCTGCCAGATAGTACTCTTGGGTATTCGGAGTTTGGTTAGGTTTGGTAAGACGGTAAATCCCCCTAGCCCATCCAGTGCTCTACCCCCCAAGGTATTCATCCGACGCACTACCTAAATAGTTTTCGCGGAGAACCAGCTATTTCCGAGTTTGATTGGCCTTTCACCCCTAGCCACAAGTCATCCCCGTCTTTTTCAACAGACGTGGGTTCGGTCCTTCAGTGCGTGTTACCGCACCTTCAACCTGCTCATGGCTAGATCACCCGGTTTCGGGTCTAATCCGACGAACTGAATGCCCTGTTCAGACTCGCTTTCGCTGCGCCTACGCCTATCGGCTTAAGCTTGCTCGTCAGATTAAGTCGCTGACCCATTATACAAAAGGTACGCCGTCACCCAGGACAAACCTTGGGCTCCGACTGTTTGTAGGCATCCGGTTTCAGGAACTGTTTCACTCCCCTTGTCGGGGTGCTTTTCACCTTTCCCTCACGGTACTTGTTCGCTATCGGTCGCTAAGGAGTACTTAGGCTTGGAGGGTGGTCCCCCCATGTTCAGACAGGATTTCACGTGTCCCGCCTTACTCAAGGATCCATGTTCGCATTACCCGTACGGGGCTATCACCCACTATGGCGGACCTTTCCAAGTCCTTCCGGTTGTCTCACATGAACCACTGGCCTCATCCGCGTTCGCTCGCCACTACTAGCGGAGTCTCTGTTGATGTCCTTTCCTCCGGGTACTTAGATGTTTCAGTTCCCCGGGTTCGCCTCGTACACCTATGGATTCAGTGCACGATACCCATCGCTGGGTGGGTTTCCCCATTCGGATATTTACGGATCAAAGCTTGTTCGCAGCTCCCCGTAACTTTTCGCAGCGTACCACGTCCTTCATCGCCTCTTAGCGCCAAG
>NZ_JAPKNI010000002.1 GCF_026343955.1 Kaistia defluvii | reverse complement strand
CGGCGGAATCCACGGGGCTCAAGCCTGTCGACCCGTCCGTGCCGCCCGGGCGGGAGTCGCTGCCCCGTCGCCTTTATCGTCATACTAAACGCTCGGCGGCAGCGTCGGAAGCGGCTGCAGAAAAGCGAAAGTTGCCGCATTTTCTAAATTGACTCTCGGGCTCTTCGCCGCTTAGCATTCACTTTAACGATACATATAAATGTGTCCACATGGTTCAAAAATTGAACCAACCAGGGAAACCGGACCGCAGGGTTCGGGCAGAGGAGAATGGTCCGATGAGCGAGCGCAAGCCGCTTCGGAGCGCGCGGTGGTTTGGCCGCCCCGACAAATATGGCTTCTATGCCCGTAGCTGGATGCGCAACCAGGGCATTCCGTCCGAGATGTTCGACGGCCGGCCCGTGATCGGCATCTGCAACACCTGGTCGGAACTCACCCCGTGCAACGCGCATCTGCGGCAGCTGGCCGAGCATGTGAAGCGCGGCATCCTCGTTGCCGGCGGCCTGCCGCTCGAATTCCCCGTGATGAGCCTGGGCGAAACGCTCGTCCGACCCACCGCCATGCTCTACCGCAACCAGGTCAGCATCGACGTCGAGGAGACGCTCCGCGCCAATCCGATCGACGGCGTCGTGCTGCTGGCCGGCTGCGACAAGACCACCCCGGCGCTGCTGATGGGCGCGGCCAGCGTCGACCTTCCGACCGTCCTCGTCTCCGGCGGGCCGATGCTGAATGGCCGCGTGCGCGGCAAGCAGGTTGGGTCGGGAACCGACGTCATCCGCTTCGCCGAAGCCGTCCAGATCGGCACGATGAGCCAGGAAGAATTCTACGAGGCCGAAGCCAGCATGAGCCGCTCGCCCGGCTCCTGCATGACCATGGGCACGGCCTCGACCATGGCAAGCCTCGCCGAAGCGATGGGCATCGCCCTCCCCTACAATGCGACCTGGCCGGCGGTCGACAGCCGCCGCGCGGTGCTGGCCGAAAAGTCCGGCCACCACATCGTCGATCTCGTCCGCACCGACGTGCCGATGTCGAAGATCGTGACGCGCGAGGCGCTGGAAAACGCCATCGTCGTCAATGGCGGCATTGGCGGCTCGACCAATGCGGTCGTGCATCTGATCGCGCTCGCCGGACGGCTCGGCCTCGAGCTGACCCTCGACGATTGGGATCGCCTCGGCCGCGTCGTCCCCTGCCTTCTCGACCTGATGCCGTCCGGCCAGTTCCTGATGGAAGAGTTCTGCTATGCGGGCGGGTTGCCGGCGCTGATGAAGGAATTGAAGCCGCTGCTGCATGGCGGCTGCATCACCGTCGAAGGCGCCACCATCGCCGACCGGCTGGACGAGGCCGAGTGCTTCGACCGCACCGTCATCCGGACGCTGGAAGAACCGTTCAAGCCGCTCGGCGGCATCGCCGTGCTGCGGGGCAACCTCGCTCCCTCCGGCGCCGTCATCAAGCCGTCGGCCGCCTCGCCCGAACTGATGAAGCATCGCGGCCGCGCCGTCGTCTTCGAGAACATGCCGGACTTCAAGAAGCGCATTGATGATCCGGATCTCGACGTCGATGCCGACAGCATCCTCGTGCTGAAGCATGGGGGGCCGATCGGCTATCCCGGCATGCCGGAGATCGGCAACATGCCGCTGCCGAAGAAGCTTCGCGCCGCCGGCGTGCTCGACATGGTGCGCATCTCGGACGCGCGCATGAGTGGGACGGCCTTCGGCACCGTCGTGCTGCATGTCGCGCCGGAGGCCGCGATCGGTGGCCCGCTCGCCCTGGTGCGAAACGGCGACTTCATCGAACTGGATGTCGAGGCGCGCAGCCTGAATCTCGACGTTTCCGAGGCCGAACTCGCCCAGCGCCGGGCCGAATGGACGCCTCCCCCTCCCCATTACGACCGCGGCTATGGCCGGATGTTCCTCGACAACGTCCAGCAGGCCGACCGTGGCGTCGACTTTGGTTTTCTCGTTGGCGGCAGCGGCCATCCCGTGCCCGCCGAATCCGCCTGATCGCTCTAGTTACAGGATCTTTCATGACGTCTACTGCCCCCCTGCCCGAAGGCTGGAACAAGCTCTACGCCGCCGTTCTGTCGGATGCGCTCGATGCCGTCGGCGTCACGACGCAGGCGATGCCGTCCCGGATCCGGCCGCTCGACGACACGCTGGTGCTCTGCGGTCGCGCCCGCACCGGCATCTACATGGAAACCGCCCATGTCGACCCGGACGTCAACCCGTATGAGCTGGAGATCAAGCTCATCGATGATCTGAAGCCGGACGACGTGGCCATCCTCGCCTGTGGCGGTTCCGGCCGCATCGCGCCTTGGGGCAGCCTGCTCTCGACCGCTGCGGTCGGCCGCAAGGCGGCCGGCTGCATCACGGACGGTTTCGTGCGGGACATCAAGACGATCCGCGACCTGAAGCTGCCCGTCTTCCATGCCGGCATCGCGCCACTCGATTCCAAGGGGCGCGGCCAGATCGCGGCAATCGACGTTCCCGTCATCTGTGCCGGCGTACGCGTCTGCACCGGCGATCTGGTGTTCGGCGATGCCGATGGCGTCGTGGTGATCCCGCAGGCGGTCGAGGCCGAGGTTCTGCGGATCGCCTTCGACAAGATCGCCAGCGAGGACAGCTCGATGGACGACCTCCGCAACGGCGCATACCTGCGCGACGTCTACGAACGCCACGGCGTCCTCTAGGTCGTCGAGGGTCGCGTTTTCTACACGCGAACCGGTAACCACTTCGCTCGAAAACGCTCCAAGCGGAAAAAGACCATGGCCATGCAAGCTTCGCACGATCCATCTGCCGCCAGCCTGCGGCTTTCCCTGAGCCGGCGTATCTTCGCCGTCGAAGGCATGGCCATCCTCGCGGTCTTCGCGCTGCTCATCGCGATCTTCATGGTCACGGCGCCGCAGACCTTCCTCAGCTACCGGATCTACATGACGTTCCTCGCGAACGTGCCGCCGCCGATGATCCTGGCGCTCGGCCTCACCTTCGTCGTGGTGGCGGGAGAGATGGATCTCTCCTTCCCCTCGATCGTCGCCTTCTCGAGCTATGTCTTCGCCATCCTGTTCAAGAATTACGAACTGACCTGGCTCGCCTTCGCGGCGGCGCTGATGGTCGGCGTCATCCTCGGCTTCGTGAACGGGTTGATCGTCACGCAGCTTGGCATCCCGTCGATGATCACCACGCTCGCCACGCTGTTCCTCTATGGCGGCCTCGTGGTGATCGTCTCCAACGGCCTGACCGTCGCCGTGCCGTCCGTGACCGACACCGTCATCCACTCGGTGTTCGCCGGCCGGATCGGCGTGCTGCCGGTGCAGGCGCTCTGGGCGCTCGCCGTCGCGGTAGCGCTCTGGTTCATCCTCAACCGCCACCGCTTCGGCGAGAACGTGCTGTTCATCGGCGACAATGCCCGGGTCGCGCATGTCGTCGGGATCCGGGTCGATCGCGAGAAGCTCAAGATCTTCACGCTGATGGGCCTGCTCTCCGCCTTTGCCGGCATCCTTCTGACACTGGAGACCACCACCTACTTCTCCTCGCAGGGCATGGGCTATCTGCTGATCGTCGTGGCCAGCGTGTTCATCGGCGGCACGTCGATCTTCGGCGGCTCCGGCACCATCGTCGGCACCGTCGTCGGCGCGCTGATCGTCGCGATCATCGAGGCCGGGCTGGTCGCCAGCGGCGTGCAGGGCTTCTGGACCCGCTTCCTGATCGGCGTCGTCTTCCTGGTTTCCGTCACCCTCAACATGGCGCTCGAGGATCCCGATCGCGTTCCGCTCTTCAAGAAGATCCGGATGCGGCTGCGACGTTGAGGCAAAACGACCTCGACGCGTTTCAATAAAGAAAACAAGCACCTGACAGACAAAGGGACCACAACATGATCACAAGGCGTTTCCTTCTCGGCGCGGCCTGCGCCCTCGGCATGACCGGCATGCTCTCCGGCACGGCGCTTGCCGCCGAGCCCGTGCTGACTGGCGAGGGCATGACCATCTATTTCCAGATGGGTGGCAATTCCGGCGACCCGACCACCCTGGCCCGCGAACTCGGCGCCAAGGCGGCCGCCGACATGCTCAAGGTCAAGCTCATCAACCAGTATGCCGGGTGGGACCAGCAGAAGATGCTGGAACAGGCCAACCAGGCGCTGGCCTCCCAGCCCGATGCCATCGTCGTCATGGGTCATTCCGGCACGGACTCGATGAAGCGCTTCCTGAACGAGGCCAAGGAAGCCGGCATTGTCGTCGTCACCAACAATACCCGCCTGCCGGGCACCGACCTCAGCTATTTCGGCCTCGACAACTACGAGGCTGGCCGCGTCTTGGGCGAGAAGATGGTCGCCGCCGGCCTGAAGAAGGGCGACAAGGCCGTGATCTACGGCACGTTCGAACAGACGGCACATGCCGACATCTCGCGCGGCACGATCGAGGAATTCGACAAGGCCGGGGTGGCCTATGACAAGCTTCAGTGGTCGAACGAGGCCGTACAGGATCCCTCGCTCGCCGTGCCGGTTCTCGCCGCCTATCTCGAGAGCCATCCGGATGTGAAGGCGATCGCGGTTCCCGGCCATGGCGGCATCACCGCCATCCTCGCCAAGGTCCTGGACGCAGCCGGCAAGGCGCCGGGCTCCGTCATCACCGGCGGCTACGACATCTCGCCGGCTTCGATCGATGGCCTGAAGAAGGGTTACGTCACCGTCGTCGTCGACCAGCAGCCCTACCTCCAGGGCTTCATGCCCGTCGTCGCCGCGGTGCTGCAGAAGCGCTACGGCCTGGCCGGCCTGATGCTGAACACCGGCGGCGGCGTCGTCACCAAGGACAATGTCGAGGCCATCGCGCCGCTGGTCGAGGAAGGCGTTCGCTGAGTTGCAGCGGACCCCGCCCCTCTTGAGGAGATGACAAGCATGCAGGCCGAAAACGGCGCGACCGATCTGGTGCGGATGGTCAACATCCAGAAGCACTACGGCAAGGTTGAGAGTCTCAAGAACGTAAACCTGACGATCGGGCGCAACGAGATCGTCGGCCTGATCGGCGACAACGGCGCCGGCAAATCGACGCTCATCAAGGTGATGACGGGCGTCGAGGCGCCGACCGCCGGCCAGCTCTTCATCAAGGGCAAGGAAGTCGAGGCCGGCGGCCACTCGGTCCGCCAGGCCCAGGACTTCCGGATCGAGACGGTCTACCAGGACAAGTCGCTCGGCGAGAAGCAGCCGCTGTGGCGCAACTTCTTCGTCGGGCGGCCGATCACCAACCGCTTCGGCTTCATCGATGTGAAGGCGGAGAAGCGGATCGCCGAGCAGATCATGAAGTCGACCATCGGCTTCCGGTCGCGCGGCATCAGCGTCGACTCGACCGTGGGCAAGCTGTCCGGCGGCGAGAGACAGGGCGTCGCCATCGGCCGCGCCATGCATTTCGACAGCGACCTGATCATCCTCGACGAACCGACCGTCGCGCTCGCCATCAAGGAAGTGCGGCGGGTGCTCGACTTCATCCAGTCGATCAAGGCCGGCGGACGCTCCTGCATCTATATCGAGCACACGCTCGCCAATGTGCATGAAGTCGCCGACCGGCTGATCGTGCTCGACCGCGGCGAGATCGCGCTCGACACGCCCAAGAGCGCCTTGAGCCTCAGCGAACTGACAGAGTTCCTGCTGTCGCTGCATCGCGTCCGCCATTGAAGACAGGCGGCGGCCTCGGCCGCCGCTGACCCAAACCCGGCCAACGGACGACCGCCCTGCCCACCGGCAGGACGACGGGCCGTTCATGCCTGAATCGATCGAGGCCACGACCTCCAAAAGCAAGAAGCCAGAGAACTGGTCCCGATTGAACGCGACGTTCCAGAACTGCGATCAGAGGGAAAGGGAAGTTCCATGAAAATCTTGTCCGGTATCCGCAAGGGGATACTCGCCGGGGCGGCCGCCGCCCTGCTGGCATCGGTGCCGATGACCGCTTTCGCCGAGCAGATCACGCTGCGCGTGCCGAGCTGGTGGTTCGGAGAGCCCGGCAACAAAGTCTGGATGGAGAAGGTCGTGCAGGCCTTCATGGATGAAAATCCGGACATCAAGGTGGAAGGCTACAACGTCGCCTATGGCGCCTATGCCGACCAGATGCTGCTGGAAATGGGCTCCGGCTCGCCGCCGGACGTCATCCACCTGCTGAACATGAATATCGGCGATTTCCTGCGCAACGACCTGCTGCTGCCGCTCGACGGCTACGTCGCCAAGAGCGACATCAGCAAGGAAACCTACAGCCCCGCGCAGTTTGAATCGCCGCTGATGGTGGATGGCCATACCTACGGCGTCATCCAGATGGTCGCGAACTACGTGCCGTTCTACAACGAGACGATCCTGAAGGCGGCCGGCTACGACAAGTTCCCGGACAATCCGAAGGACTTCCTCGAGCTTGCCAAGAAGACCACCAAGGCGCCGAACCAGTTCGGTTACGCCGCGATGGTCAAGCCGGGCAGCTACATCCAGACCTATATGGACGTGGCGCAGTGGGTGATCGCCAATGGCGGCCATTTCGCCATCGACGGTAAGCCGACGGTCGACGATCCCCGCAACATCGAGGCGATCTCCATGTTCAAGGAGCTCTTCGATGCCGGCGTCATGCCGCGCGACGTCGACAAGTCGACCTACCGGCAGATGTGGTGGCAGGGCAAGGTCGGCACGTTGTTCGACGGCTCCTGGATGATGGGCTTCGCCAAGGCCGGCAATCCCGAGATCGTCAAGGACCTGCGCACGGCGCCGATGCCGTGGCCTGGCCATCGCACGGCGGCGGCGTTCCAGCTCTGGGCGATCCCGAAGGATGCGCCGCATCCGGACGAAGCCTTCAAGCTGATCGAGTTCATGCAGAGCGCCAAGTGGCAGAAGGAGATGGTCGCCATCACCAATGCCGTGTCGCCGCGCCTGAACAGCATCCCGGACGGCTATCTCGAAGCCAATCCGTGGTTCGCCACCTTCCAGGAAGCCTCGGACAAATACGCCGTCTCGATCATGCCGGCCGGCCTCGAGCTCTATGGCAACGAGGTCCTGAAGATCATCGCCGATAAGGTCGAAGAGATCCTCTACAAGAACCGCCCCGTCGCCGAAGCCATGGCCGAAGCCCAGGCCCAGGTCGTCGCCCTCGTCAAGAACTGACGCAGCGCCTTCCGGGCGGCGGCGCGAAAGCCTCGTCGCCCGGATCCTTCCCCTCTCCAGACGAGCGTGGTCCATGGCCCTCACCCAGACATCCGCCCGCGTCGCGGGCGTGAGGACCGTTCATTATGCCGACAGCCAGGATCGCTGGCTGCCTGCCGTGATGGTTCTTCCGTTTCTCCTCGCCATAACGGCGTTGGTGATCATTCCCCTGCTTTGGGGAATTCGCATCAGTTTCACCAATAGCCGCATCATCGGCCGGGCCTTCACAGAGGCCTTCACGCTCGCCAACTACCAGTCGGTCCTAACCGATCCCGACACGTGGCACTCGCTGTATGTCACGGCCGTTTTCTCGCTCGGCACTGTGATCGGCAGCATCGCCCTCGGCCTCGTCACCGCGCTGGTGCTGACCCGCGCCTTTCCCGGCCGCGGCATCGTCCGCACGCTGATCATCCTGCCCTGGGCCGTGCCGCATGTCGTGGCGGCGCTGATCTGGCAGTGGATGTACAACCCGAACTACGGCGTCGTGAACTACGCCATTGGCTGGATCCCCTTCGTGACAAGCCAGCCGAACTGGCTGAGCGATCCGAACCTGGCGCTTCCCGCGATCATCATCCTGAACATCTGGAAGACCTATCCGTTCGCAACGCTCGTCCTGCTCGCGGGCCTGCAGTCGATCCCCGACGAACTCTACGAAGCGTCCGAGATCGACGGCGCCGGACCCGTGCGCCGTTTCCTCGACATCACCTTACCTGGCCTCAAGCATGTGCTCGCCATCGTCGTGCTGCTGCTGACGATCTGGAGCTTCGGCAACTTCGTCTTCATCTTCCTGATGACCCAGGGCGGCCCGGCCGGCGCCACCAACACATTGGTCGTGAAGGTCTATTTCGAGGCGTTCCGCTTCTTCCGCGCCGGTCCTGCCTTCGCCATGGGATCGCTGCTGCTGCTTGTCGCGGTGCTGCTGACACTGGCCTACGCCTTCATCGTGCGGAGAGGTAAAGATGCGTAACGCCCCAAGCGCCCGCCACGGCGAGGCCTTCCTGCCGAACCTCTCGCGGATCGCGGGACGGCTGGCCCTCGCCGCCCTCATCCTGATCCTCTGCGCGATCGCGGTCTTCCCGTTCTACTGGATGTTCGTGACCTCGATCCGGCCCTCCGGCCAGTTGTTCGCCTATCCCCCGGAGATGCTGCCGAGCGCCAACTCGGTGTTCTCGACCTATGTGACGATCTTCCAGGATACGGCGCTCGGGACCTGGCTCTGGAACAGCATCCGCGTCGCACTCGGCACGGCGATCCTGGCCTCCTTCATCGGCGCGATGATGGCCTATTCCCTGTCGCGCTTCCGCTTCCAGGGCCGCGGCTTCACGGAATATCTGCTGCTCGCGACCCAGATGTTCCCCGGCATCCTGCTCGCCATGCCGATGTATGTTCTGTTCAGCAAGATCGGCCTGCTCAACAGCCTGCCGGGCCTCACCGTCGCCTACCTGGCGCTGCTGGTTCCCGTCGCGACCTCGCTGCTGAAGACCTTCTTCGACGGCATCCCGGTCGCGCTGGAGGAAGCCTCGCTGATCGACGGCGCGTCGCGGATCGGAACCTTCTTCCGCATCACGCTGCCGCTGTCGCTGCCCGGCCTCGCCTCGACCTTCCTGTTCTGCTTCATCATCGCCTGGGACGAATATCTCTTTGCCCAGATGTTCGTGCGCCAGCCGGGAAACTGGACGGTTTCCGTCGGCCTCGCCTCGTTCAGCGGCGAATACGTCACCCCCTGGGATCAGGTCATGACCGCAGCGACCATCGTCACGCTGCCGGCCGCCATCGTGTTCCTTTTCCTGCAGCGATACCTCGTCCACGGCCTGACGGCCGGCGGCGTCAAAGGTTGATCGGAGACCCTCATGAGCACCGCCCGCCTGGAACAACTCTCCAAGCAATATGACGGCCACCTCGCTGTCGACCGCATCAATCTCGACATTGCCGATGGCGAATTCGTCGTCTTCGTCGGCCCGTCGGGCTGTGGCAAGTCGACGACGCTGCGCATGATCGCCGGTCTCGAACGCGCCACCGGCGGCGAGATCTGGATCGACGGCAAGCCCGCCAACCATGTCTCGCCGCGCGACCGCGACATCGCCATGGTATTCCAGAACTACGCGCTCTATCCGCACATGACCGTGGCGCAGAACCTTTCCTATGCGCTGCGCCTGCGCAACTGGTCGCGCGCCGATATCGACCGGCGCGTCACGGAAGTCGCGCGCTCGCTGGATCTCGCTCCCCTGCTCCACCGCAAGCCATCGCAGCTTTCCGGCGGCCAGCGCCAGCGCGTCGCGCTGGGCCGCGCCATCATCCGCGAGCCAAAGCTCTTCCTGATGGATGAGCCGCTTTCCAATCTCGACGCCAAGCTGCGGGTGCAGACTCGCGCGGAGATCACGCGCCTGCAGCGCTCACTCGGCATCACCACGATCTACGTCACGCACGACCAGACCGAGGCGATGACGATGGGCAACAAGATCGTCGTCATGAATGGCGGCCGCATCCAGCAGGCCGACACGCCGCAGCAGCTCTACCAGCACCCGGCCAATACGTTCGTCGCGCAGTTCATCGGCACGCCGCCCATGAACCTGCTGCGCTGCCGGCTCGAACCGCAGGATGGCGCGATCGTCGCGCGCGGCGCGGGCGTGAACATCCCGATCCGCCTGGAAAGCCTGACCGTGCTGCGCCCCAAGATACGGGACGGCGAATTCCTGATCGGCTTCCGCCCCGAGGACATCGTCATGGATCCGGGCGCCGCGGGTAATGGCGTCACCGGCTCGGCCGACGTCATCGAGGGGCTCGGCCATGAGTCCCTGGTGAGCGTGAAGGAAGGCGAGAACGCCTTCATCGCCCGCATGTCGCCGGAGAACGCCGCGCCGATCCGGCTCGGCGACCGGCTCTCCTTCTCTGTCAATCCGGACCGGCTCCGCTTTTTCTCCGCCGAAAGCGGCGAGGCAATCCGCGTCCCGTAGTCCCTGAAGTTTGACCGCTCAAAGAGGAATGAGACCATGAAGACGTTGATCACGGGGGCCTCCGGACGGGTGGGCCGACAGATGGTGGCGAGCCGCCAGGCTCTGGGCGACAGCGTGCGCGCGCTGGTGCTGCCGGGCGATCCCGGCCTCGATGGCCTGAAGGATGCCGGCGTCGAGGTGATCGTCGGGTCGCTCACCGACAAGGAAGCCGTCGAGCAGGCGGTGGCCGGCGTCGACATCATCGTGCATCTCGCCGCCGCCATGCTGTGGGAACAGGGCGCCGACCGCGAACTGTTCCAGCAGAACATCGCCGGCACCTTCAACCTGTTCGACGCGGTCGTCTCGCAAAAGGTCAAGCTGCAGCGCTTCTTCATCGCGTCCAGCGACGAGGTCTATCCGTCGCTGAAGGCGCTCTATTCGCCGATCGACGAGCGCCATCCGCAGCAGCCCTACAGCTTCTATGGCCTGACCAAGGAGATCGACGAGCGACTGGCGCTCTATTACCACCGCTCGCATGGCGTTCCGGTCACCATCGCCCGCTTCGCGCTGATCGCGCGTTCCGAGGAGATCCGGCGGCCGAGCGGCTGGTCGGGTCGCTTCCTGTTCGTCGAGCCGATGCGCAACCTGTTCACCGCGCTCGGCCGGCCCGATGCCGTCGCGGCGCTCGATGCGGCCAAGACCGGCCCGGAGGACACGCTGCTTCTCGCGCTCGACGAGGACGGTATCCCGTACGAATTCCACTTCTGCGACGTGATCGACCTGATCGGCGGCATCAATCTGATGCTGAGCGACATCTCGGCGGTTGGCGAGATCTTCAATCTGAGCGGCCCCAGCCCGTTCTCCTACAAGGTCGCCGTCGAAGCGCTGCACAAGACCTTCGGCTTCCCCTATGTGGAGGTCCGCATTCCGGGTCCTGCGATCCGCGCCAGCCACGAGATCGCGAAAGCCAAATCGATCCTCGGCTACAAGCCGGTCTACGACATCCAGAGGATCATCGAAGAAGCCGCCAAGGCCTGACCGCCTTCCCATAGGCCGGTCGTCTTCGGGCGGCCGGCCCATCTCCTGATCCCCTCGAGACGATGCCATGACAGACGACCACGCGGCCCGCCCTTCCGGCATCGCCACCTATCCGAGCTTGAAAGGCCGCGTCGCGCTGATCACCGGCGGCGGCAGCGGCATCGGCGCGACCATCGTCCGCCGCTTTGCCGAACAGGGCTGCCGCGTCGCCTTCCTCGACATCGCCGAGGAAACCTCGCGGGCGCTCGTGGCCGCGCTGGCAAAGGATGGCCTCAGCGCCCATTTCGAGAAGGTCGACATCACCCGGGTCGACGAGATCCAGGCGGCGATCGCCCGGATGCGCGCGGCGCTGGGGCCGATCACGATCCTCGTCAACAACGCCGCCAATGACGATCGGCACAAGCTCGACGACGTGACGTCGGAATATTGGGACTGGGCCGTCAGTGTGAACCTGAAGCACCAGTTCTTCTGCGCCCAGGCCGTGCACAAGGACATGGCGGCGGCCGGCGGCGGCGCCATCATCAACATGAGCTCGATTTCCTACCTGATGGGCGCCGCCGACAACGACGCCTATCTGAGCGCCAAATCCGCCGTCATCGGCCTGACGCGCGGGCTGGCTCGCGAGCTTGGCCCAGAGAATATACGTGTCAATTCCGTGCTGCCCGGCTGGATCATCACCGAACGGCAGCGCCGGCTCTGGCTCAACGCCGATGGCGAGAAGCGCATCCTGGAGCGGCAGTGCCTGAAGCGGCAGCTCGACGCCGACGACATCGCGCGGCCCGTACTGTTCCTCGCCTCCGACGAGGCCGGCGCCTGCACCAACCAGAGTTTTATTGTCGATGGTGGCTGGGTCTGACGCGCACACGCCCTTGCCGAAACGAAAAACGGACCCGATCGGGTCCGTTCTTCTTTTGAGTATCGCTCCGGAACGGAGGGATCCGAGCCGACTCCGGCCTATGGCAGCGCCGGGATGAGGCCTTCGGACTCGAGTGTCGTCCAGAGTTCCGCGGGAATGTCGCGCTCGAACCATTGGACATTGCCCTTCACCTGCGCCGCCGTCTTGGCGCCGATGGCGACGACGGTCGCGGCCGGGTGGCGCAGCGGATACTGGATCGCGGCGGCGGGCAGCGGCACGTCGAAGCGGCTGCACACGGCCTCCAGCTTCTCCACCCTGGCCAGAACCTCGGCCGGGGCGTCGACATAGTTGAACTTCTTGCGGCCCGAGGTCGATGCCAGGATGCCGGAGTTGAACACGCCGCCGATGACGAGATCGACCTCGTGCTTCAGCGCCAGCGGCAGAAAGGTCTCGGCCGCGTCGTCGTCGAGCAGGGTATAGCGGCCGGCGAGCAGGCAGATGTCGAGATCGGCCTCCTGCATGGCGTCGCGGATCACCTGCCATTCGTTGACGCCAAGCCCGAAGCCGGCGATCAGGCCGGCGGCCTTCAGCTCGGCCAACGCCTTGAAGCCGCCGCCCTTGGTCAGCGCACCCCAATGATGATCGTGCAGTTCGCCATGCGTGACGCGGCCGATGTCGTGCACGAACAGGATGTCGAGACGGCCAAGACCGGTGCGCTGACGGCTGTCGTCATAGGAGCGCAGGATGGCGTCATAGGAATAATCGAACACTTCGCGGAACGGCAGGCCGTTGTTCCAGCCGGAATCGAACTCGTTCTTCGGCGGCTCCGGCGGCAGGACGCGGCCGGGGCGGTCGAAGCTCATCAGCCGGCCGACCTTGGTGCTGACGCGAAACGACTCCGGATCCTGCTCGCGCAGGAAATGGCCCGCCAGATGCTCGGCGCGGCCAAGCCCGTACATCGGCGCGGTGTCGAAGTAGCGCAGGCCCGCGTCCCACGCCGCCTGCATCGCGCCTTCGGCATCGGCAAGCGGGACGGAAGCGTAGAGGCCGCCGAACGGGGCCGTGCCAAGTCCGAGCAGGGTCAGGTCGATATTGGAGCGCTTGAGGTGCTTCTTGTCGGAGGCTTTCATCGGTATCGTCCTAGGTCAGAGATGGGCACGAATGTTGGCGCAATTCGTGCCGCCGCTTCTTCGGCAGCCTCGGGTCCACATGGATGTCTGGGAGATCCCGGCGACCGTCCTGAAATCCGGCGCGTGCGAATCAGCAGGCTGGCGCAGCGTCACCCGTCATGGGACGCGAGAATGGACATGCCGACAAGAGCCACAAAGCCACCTCGCCTGATATTTTAGATATCTATCGATGAAAGCCCGCAGAGATCTTTCCCGCCGCGACCGGCCTCCGGTCGCGGCGGGAAAGAGGGTCGTCAGCGCGCCGCCCAGAGTAGGCCGCGACGCATGATCGTGTTCATCTCCGGCACGTCGAACTCGCTCGCGACATGGCCGAGCGACGAATAGAACACCCGTCCCTTGCCATGCTTCCGCTTCCAGACAACCGGCATGACGACGCCATCGATCCAATAGGCGTGATCGCCGGTGAAGGTGGTCGTTGCCAGAACCTCGTTCGAGGGGTCGACATGCATGTAGTAGTGCTCGGAGCGATAGGGGAAGCGGGTCGGAATGCCTTGCATGATCGGGTCGTCCGGCTTGGTCACATCGACATGGTAGTCGATGATATTGCCCGGATGGGCGACCCACTGGCCGCCGACCATGAACTGGTATTCGACCGCCTCGCGGAACGCATCGCCCATGCCGCCATGATAGCCGGCAAGGCCGACGCCGCCCTCGACCGCCTTGGTCAGGTTGAGAAGCTCCTCCTTCTCGATCTTCGACATCGTGTAGATCGGCACGATCAGGCTCATGTCGGCGATGGCCGGATCGGCGAACGCCTCGGTCGAATTCTCGAGATAGACCTTGAAGCCTTCCTCCTCGAGCATCCCCGCGATGATGTTGGCGCCCTGCTCCGGCTCGTGGCCGCTCCAGCCGCCCCAGACAATCAATGCCTCGCGCATGGTCTCACTCCCTCTTGAATTGGTTTGGTTCAGCCGATCGCACCGATGGCGACGCCAACCGGCAGCGCGGCCGGGCGTTCCGGGCGGCTCTCGATCGTGATGTGCTCGCCCGTGTCGGACGAGCGCTGGAATGCCTCCATCACCTCCAGCGCATGGAAGGCGAGGTCGCCATTGGCGCGGTGCGGCCGGCCGGTGCGGATCGCCTCTGCCATGTCGGCGACGCCGATGACGCGGAAATTGCCATCGGCATAGCCATGCTGGGTCGG
This sequence comes from Kaistia defluvii, assembly GCF_026343955.1. Lineage (GTDB taxonomy): Bacteria > Pseudomonadota > Alphaproteobacteria > Rhizobiales > Kaistiaceae > Kaistia > Kaistia defluvii. The sequence goes on along the minus strand of NZ_JAPKNI010000002.1, from coordinate 759,010 downwards.
GACGGTCTGCCAGTCCTCCGAGGCCGTCGCGAGCTTGATGTCGCCGCCAAAATGGTTGGGATCCGGCACGAGGATGGAGCCTGCCGAGCCGTAGAGCTCGATGGGGCTGTGCTGGTGGCGCGGCACGTCGAAGCTCATGGCGATGGTGACGACCGCGCCGGAGACGAACTGCATCGTGCCGGCGACATGGGTCGCGACCTCGACCGGGATCTTGGTGCCGTTCAGCGGTTCGCTGGTGACGAGGCGCTCGTCGCGCAGCTTGGTGGCGACGCCGGCCACGCGGGCGACGGGACCGAGCAGGTTGACCAGGTCGGTGACGTAATACGGTCCCATGTCGAGCATCGGCCCGCCGCCATCGAGATAGTAGAAGCCGGGATTGGGGTGCCACCGCTCATGGCCGGGGCACATGAAGAAGGCGGTGCCGGCGATCGGCGTACCGATGGCGCCCTCGTCGATCAACTTGCGGCTGGTCTGGTGCGCGCCGCCGAAGAAGGTATCCGGCGCGCTGCCGAGGCGAACGCCCCGGGCCTTGGCCGCCTCGACCAGCTTCCGCGCCTCGCCCGTGGAAATGCCGAGCGGCTTTTCCGAGTGCACATGCTTGCCCGCCGCGACGACCTGCAGGCCGACTTCGACATGCGCCTTGGGGATGGTCAGATTGACGATGATCTCGATCGACGGATCGGCCAGCATGGCCTCGATCGACATGGCGGCGAGGCCAAACTCCGTCGCGCGCGCCTGCGCCGCGTCGGCATTGAGATCGGCGACGCCGCGAATGTCGAGGATCGGGAATCCCGCCGCCGCCTTCAGATAGGCCGCGCTGATATTGCCGCAGCCGATGAATCCAATTCCTACCCGTTCAGCCATCTCGCGCTCTCTCCCAGATGCGATTCTTGTGTCGTCGGTCGTCAGCGATGGACGACCGGTCCCGTGGTGTTCCAGGGCGCGCCATAGAGGTCGCGAAGCGTCATCGCGGCCGCGCCGCGCGCCCAGATGTCGTCCTGCCAGTGGTGGACGACGATGTCGGAAACATCCGCGAGGCTCGGCGGCAGAAGTTCCGCCACCGTGCGCCGGATCGGCCCAACCAGCGCATCGCCCGCCTCCAGCGCCGCCCCCGCCATGATGACCTTGGGCGGCGCGAACAGGGTGATCAGGTTGGCGATCGCGAAGCCGAGCGCGCCTCCGGCCCGCTCGAGCAAGGCCAGGATTCGCGGCTCCCCCTTCTCCGCGAGTTCCAGGATCTTCTCCAGGCCGCGACCGAGCCGGAAGGCATGCTCATGCTCCTCGCCGGCCAGGATTTCGCGTGCCTCGGCGACGAGGCTCGCCTCGGAGGCGGCGCTGGCCAGCCGGGTCGAGCCATTGCCGGCCGGAGGACGCACCATCAGGTCGCCGAGGTCCGGGCTCAGGCCATTGGCACCGCGAAACAGCTCGCCATTGTGCATGATGCCGAGGCCGAGACCGAGCTCGACGGAAATGACGAGAAAATCATCGAGGCCACGGGCCTGGCCAAACCAGTGCTCGGCCAGCGTGACGAGATTGACGTCGCTGTCGATCGTCGCCACGACGCCGCCGAGCCGGTCGGTCATTTCAGCGGCAAACGGCACGTCGCGCTCGCCGAAGATCGGGCTGGCGCGGCACACGCCGGCCATCCGCTCGACGACGCCGGGCAGGCCGACGCAGACACCGGAGATCTGCTCCATGGCAAGCCCGGCATCGGCAACGCAGCGGCGGATGCCATCCTCCACCAGATCGGCGATGACCGACACCGACTGACGCTGCAGGCGGATCGGCAGCACCAGGCTCGACAGCACGTCGGCACGGAAATTGGTGGTCGCCACGGTGATCTGGTCGAGCGCCAGCTTGACGCCGACCACATGCGCGGCGGCCGGGTTCAGTTCCAGCATGACACGCGGCCGCCCCCGCGCCGCGTCGCGTATGCCGCCCAATTGCTGGGTGATGATCAGGCCGTCATCGAGCAGCGCCGCCGTGATCGCCGAGACGGTCGTCGCCGACAATTGGGTGCGGTCGGATATCTCGACTCGCGAAATCGGGCCGAACCGCCGGATCGCGTCCATCACGTGGAAGCGATTGATGGCGCGCATCAATTCGGGATCAGCTGTCTTCATTTCCAGGGAGCCATTTATTCCGGGTCAGGCAGTTATTCACACTGCGGAGGGAAGCTGTCAACGCAAGATTCCGCGCTGCAGCGCAACAAATAAGAGCTTCTCTTGACAGGCGCCCCCGATCGAGACCAGATTTAATCCGCATTGTTTATTAAACGAGCGCCGGTGGGAGGAAACAGCCGGGCCGTCTGGGAGGACAACCGATGAAGTTCAGAACGCTCTTCGGCGCGGCGATCGGCCTTGCGCTTTCCGCCAGCACCGCCATGGCCGACGTTACGGTCAAATGGCTGCACCTGGAAACAGATCCCGTCACGCTGTCGGCCTGGGACGACATCATCAAGCAGTTCGAAGCGGCGCATCCCGGCGTCAAGGTGCAGACGCAGTTCCTCGAGAACGAGGCCTTCAAGGCCAAGCTGCCGACGCTGCTGCAATCGAAGGACGCGCCGCATCTCTTCTTTTCCTGGGCGGGCGGCGTGCTGAAGGCACAGGCCGAGACGGGCGCGATCAAGGACCTGACGACCGAGATGCAGGCCGATGGCGGCAAATGGGAAAAGAGCTACAACCCGGCCTCGGTCGCCGGCCTGACCTTCGACGACAAGATCTGGGCCGTTCCCTACAAGATGGGCACGGTGTCGTTCTTCTATAACAAGGAACTGTTCAAAAAGGCCGGCGTCGACGCCGACAAGATCCAGACCTGGGACGATTTCCTGGCCGCCGTGAAGACGCTGAAGGACGCTGGCATCGTGCCGATCGCGGGCGGCGGCGGCGAGAAATGGCCGCTCCATTTCTACTGGAGCTATCTCGCCATGCGCAATGGCGGCAAGGAAGCCTTCGATACCGCCAAGGCCAATGGCGGCGATGGCTTCAAGGCCGAGCCGTTCATCAAGGCGGGCGAGCAGCTCAAGGCGCTGGGCGCGCTGGAGCCGTTCCAGCCCGGCTATCTCGGCACCAAGTGGCCGCAGGCGCTCGGCGCCTTCGCCGACGGCAAGGCCGCGATGATCCTCGGCTTCGAGGCGACCGAAAAGAACCAGGCCAACCAGGCTGCCGACGGCAAGGGCCTTGCCAGCGACAACCTCGGCCGCTTCGCCTTCCCGATCGTTGCCGGAGGCGCCGGCAAGGTCACCGACACGCTTGGCGGCCTCAATGCCTGGGTCATCAGCAAGGACGCGCCCAAGGAGGCCGTCGAATTCGCCGCCTTCCTGACCAATGTCGACAATGAGCGGCTGCAGGCCGAGAAAGGCATCATGATCCCGGTCGCCATCGGCGCCGAGGATGGCGTCAAGGATCCGCTGGTGGCGGAATCCGCCAAGCAGCTCGCCGCCTCGACCTGGCACCAGAACTACCTCGACCAGGACCTGGGCCCGGCCGTCGGGCGCGTCGTCAACGACGTCTCCGTCGAGATCGTCGCAGGCCAGATGTCGCCCGAGGATGCCGCCCAGCAGATCCAGGACGCCTGGGAACTCGAACAGTAGTTCCCCAAGCCGTCCGTCGCCGCCGCGGGTCCCTCACCGCGGCGGCGGATCCTTTCCAGCTGGAGAGCCCGGGCCGATGAGCCAAACGATGATCGCCGCGCCCGCACAAGGCCGCGCGGGCAGACCCAGGACCCGGGGCACCTTGCCCGTCCTGATCCTGTTCCTGCCGCCTGCCCTGCTGGTCTTCACCCTCTTCGTCATCCTGCCGATGGGAGAGGCAGCCTGGTACAGCCTCTATGACTGGAACGGCTATGGCCTGCCCGAGAAATTCATCGGCCTGAAGAATTTCGAACTGCTCTACCGCAATGGCGCGTTCCGCCAGGCGCTGATTAACAACGGGCTGATCATGCTCGTCTCGATCGCGATCCAGATCCCGCTGGCGCTCTGGCTGGCGACGATGGTGTCGCACCGCATTCCGGGCGCCGTGTCGTTCCGGCTGATCTTCTTCATGCCCTATGTCCTCGCAGACGTGGCGGCCGGCCTGATCTGGCGCTTCGTCTATGATGGCGATTATGGGCTGTTCGCGGCCATCGCCTCGTTCTTCAACGTCGCCTCGCCCTATGTGCTGGCCGACAAGAACCTGGCCATCTATGCCGTGCTCGGCGTCATCGTCTGGAAGTATTTCGGCTTTCACATGATGCTGTTCATCGCCGGCCTGCAATCGATCGACAAGAGCTATTACGAGGCGGCCGAGATGGACGGCGCGACGCGCTGGCAGCGCTTCCGCAACATCACGCTGCCGCTGCTGGCGCCGACGATCCGGCTCTCCGTCTTCTTCTCGGTGATCGGCTCGCTGCAGCTCTTCGACATGATCATGCCGCTGACCGGCGGCGGGCCGTCGAACAGCACCCAGACCATGGTCACCTTCCTCTATTCCTACGGCATCACCCGGATGAAGGTCGGCTTCGGCAGCGCCATCGGCGTCGTCCTGTTCGTCATCTGCATCACGCTGGCCTTCGGCTACAAACGGATCTTTATGCGCAATGACTGATCAGACATTCATCGCCGGAAAGCCCGTGGCCGCGAAGCCGGCCGTCGTCACGCGTCCGCGCCGGGAAGTCTTCTCGAAGCACCGGATGAGCTTCGTCACCTGGCTCTATCTCTATGCGAGCCTGTTCATCGTGGCCGCGATCGTGCTGTTGCCGCTGCTGACCACCGCGATCGGCGGGTTCAAGACGCTGGGCGATTTGCGCGTTAATCCGTTCGGCCTGCCCTCGCAATGGATCTGGTCCAACTACCTCGATATCCTGGGCAGCGGCCGCTACTGGCAGATGCTGGCCAACTCCATGATCATCGCGGTGCTGACGGTGGTGCTGACCCTCGCCGTCGCCTCCATGGCCGCCTTCACCTTCGCGCATGTGAAATTCTTCGGCTCGGGCTTCCTGCTGAACTACTTCCTCATCGGGCTGATGTTTCCCGTCGCGACCGCCATCCTGCCGCTGTTCATCCGCATCCGCGACCTCGGCCTGCTCGATACGTACTGGGGCGTCGTCCTGCCCCAGGTCGCCTTCGGCCTCGGCATGAGCATCATGCTGTTCCGCAAGTTCTTCCAGAACGTGCCGCATGAACTGTTCGACGCGGCGCAGGTCGATGGCTGCGGCTACATCGCCTATTTCTGGCACGTCACGCTGCCGCTCTCGCGGCCGATCCTGGCGACCGTCGGCATCGTCGCCTTCGTGAATTCCTGGAACAACTACATCATGCCGCTGATCCTGCTGAACACGGATGCGAAATATCCCTGGCCGCTCGGCATCATGGTCTATCAGGGCGAATACTCGACCGAATGGCAGCTCGTGCTCGCCTTCATCACCCTCACCATCCTGCCGACGATCATCGTCTTCTTCGCCGCCCAGAAGCATATCGTCGCCGGACTCACGGCAGGCGCGGTGAAGGGATAGAGAGCGAAAAGGGGCGCGGGCCGAAGCCCGCGCCGGCTCGGACACGGGACTGCCCTCACGGCGTCAAGGGTGGCAGTTCCTCCGGCACATCGAGGCGCGCCACGCCGATCCGGTCGTCGGCCATGCCGTAATAGACATCGAAGCGATCAGGCAGGCCCAGATCGTCACGGCGATCGATGCCGGTTGGGAAGACGACGGCATCGACGGCTCCCTCCAGTTCCAGCGGACTGTCGGGGACCAGGATTGGCTCCGGCGAACGATACACAATCCGGTTGGGATGCCCCTGCGAGAGGATCATCGCGCCCGCCGAATAGTGCATCTTCCGGCCGGAGGGGCTCGGGTGGGTCATATCGCCGACGCCGTGATAGATCATCAGCCAGCCATGCCGGCAAAGGGTGGGCGGAGCGCCGCCGCCAATCTTCAGACGCTCCCAGACGGCCTCCGGGCATGTCAGCTTGTGATGCTCGACGAACTCGCCGAGTTGTGGCTTGTCGCCCCCATTGCCGAGCCGGCAATAGGAGATCCAGATGCACTCGCGATCGGTGTCCAGCGGTTTTGATGCCGGCTGATGGATCGTCTCTTCCGGGCGGGTGCCCGGAAAGAGGGGCCTGTGAATCAGCCCCAGCGTCGGCCGCCCCATCGGATCCGGGACCAGCGCGCTGAACAGGCTCGCATCCTTGTCGTCGACGCCCTCGAAGTCGATGCCGTGATAGGGACGGAAGGTGGCGAGCCCCAAGCGCGTCCAGTGAAACAGGTCATCGGAAACGGCAATGGCGATGCGCGGACCACGCGGCGACAGCGCGGTGTAGGTCATGACGTACTGACCCAGCGCCTCGACATAGCTGATGCGCGGATCCTCGCAGCCCCCGCCGCCATCGGGGCGAAGCTCGTAATCGGCCTCGGGCTCGAGCGCGACGCCCATGCGCTCGACATCCCGCGGGTCGCCCTTGGCATCGAACAGCACCCGGGCAATTCCAATGCGGGAATAATTCCCCTTCGCGACGAGGCGGGGAAACAGATAGAGCTCCCCGTCCTTGCCGCGGATGACAGCCGGATTGAGGACGCCCTCCGCCTCATTGGGCTCGCCTTGCAGCGGCTGCATGATCATGCCGAGCCGCTTCATTTTGAATGCGGTCACGACGGGCTCCCGCTCTCCATGCAGGCAAGGAAGGCCTCGATGACGCGCTTCGTCTCCTCGGGATCGCGAACGCGGATCGAGACGACGCCGGCCTCCTTGGGCGGGTAGTCATTGCCGCCCGGAAAGATCGCGTCGCCGACGAAGACCATGTCCGGGATCGCGATACGCAGGATTTCGCGCAGCTTGTGAATGCCATAGGCCTTGTCGATGCCGGGCTTGGTCACGTCGATCGAGGTAGCGCCACCGAGATTGACCGAGAAGCGCGGAATCATCGGCTGGAGCACTTCCTTCAGCCGATTGCGCTTGCTGAAATCGGGATCCCAGCTCTTCTTTTCTTCCAGCGGCGCCTGCTGGCCCAGCGCGGAAAGGGTGATCTGGCTGCCACGATCCTCGATCAGTTCCCCCCAATGCCTGGACGGACGCAGCCCCGTCTCATCCAGCGCGCGGTTGAGCGCATCGATGATCTGCTGCTTGTCCGCCTCCGAGAAATCCTCGGCATAGAGCTTCGTCCAGCCGCCGTCATACCGGTAGAACTGCGTGCCGCATGTCGGCAGCAGGGAAAGGTCCTTGAGCCTGTCATCCTGGGGAAAATTGCGCAGGAACTGGCTTTCAAACTGCGGCCAGGCGCCGCCGGAGATCACCGCCACCTTGGCAACCGCCAGCAGGCGAACGAGCAGGTCCGCCATTTCGGGATCGAGCGAGGATTTGCTTTCGGCGAGGGTGCCGTCGAGATCGAAGACTGCAAGCTTCTTCATGATGGTTCCGGTTCGTCCTTTCGACACGCGCTGCCGCTGGGACTACGCACGACAATGCCGGGCAGGAACCCTGCCCGGTCCGACATCAACGGCTCGGGCGAGGCGCCCGTTCCACGCGGCGTGAAATTCAGCCAGCGGCATAGCCGCTATCCCTAAGGAAAATCACGGCAACAGACCAGCGCTCCGCCGAACGTCGTAAAGGCTTGCACATGACTCGATAGGATGGCCAGCCTACACTCGGGTGACGCAAGCTCTATGTCTCCCGATGTCGCCTCCCCCGGACAGAGAGACGACGAGCCCGAGGCTCCCGAGCTTTCTCCCTCCCTGCCAAGCTTGCCCATCAACATTCTCGCGAGGAATTCCTGAAATGCAGATTGGTGTAATCGGACTGGGCCGCATGGGCGGAAACATCGCACGCCGCCTGATGCGGGCCGGACATCGCTGCGTAGTCTACGACCGCAATCCCACGGCGGGCGAGGCCCTGGCGATCGAGGGCGCGATCGTCGTCCGGTCGCTGGAGGGGATGGTTTCGTCGCTGACCGAACGGCCCCGCGCCATCTGGCTGATGCTGCCTGCCGGCAAGATCACCGAGGACACGATCCATGAGCTGGAAGGCCTTGTCCAGGCGGAGGACATCCTGATCGACGGCGGCAACGCCTTCTACAAGGACGATATCCGCCGGGCCCGCCACCTCGCGGAAAAGGGCATCCGCTATGTCGATTGCGGCACCTCGGGCGGCGTCTGGGGGCTCGATCGCGGCTATTGCATGATGATCGGCGGCACCAAGGAAGCGGTCGAGCATCTCGACCCGATCTTTGCGACGCTCGCTCCGGGCCTTGGCGACATCCCCCGAACGCCGGGCCTCGGCGAAGCCGTCTCGCGGGCCGAACGGGGCTACATCCACACCGGACCGGCCGGGTCCGGCCATTTCGTCAAGATGGTGCATAACGGCATCGAATACGGGCTGATGCAGGCCTATGCCGAGGGCTTCGACATCCTGCGCAACAAGGATTCGACCGAGTTGCCGGAAGACGAGCGCTTCACGCTCAACATCGCCGAGATCGCCGAAGTCTGGCGGCGCGGCAGCGTCATCACCTCGTGGCTGCTCGATCTCGGCGCCGCCGCGCTGGCGCGCGATCCGCAATTGCAGGAGTTCTCCGGCTTCGTGCAGGATTCCGGCGAAGGGCGGTGGACGGTTCAGGCCGCGATCGAGGAATCGGTTCCCGCGGACGTGCTCACCGCGTCGCTCTTTGCCCGCTTTCGCACCCGGATGGAGCTTCATTTCGGCGACAAGATGCTCTCGGCGATGCGGTTCGGCTTTGGCGGCCATCTCGAGGCCAAGCCGCCGATCGTTCCGCTGGCGCCGACCCGCGCCGCCTCGTCCGATGCGGGAGAGTGACCCGTGCCGGCACCTTCGGGGATCACCACCCTCTTCCTGGACATTGGCGGCGTGCTGCTGACCAATGGCTGGGACCACACCTCTCGCCATCGCGCCGCCGAAACCTTCGGGCTTGACTGGGAGGCGATGGAGGCCCGGCATCAGGCGCATGTCGACGCCTATGAGAAGGGCCGCCTCAGCCTCGACGATTATCTTACCCAGGTGATCTTCAACGAGCCGCGCGCCTTCAGCCGGGAGTCGTTCTGGCAGTTCATGTGCGCGCAGTCGCAGCCGGATCCCGGCATGCTGGCGCTGTTTCCCAGGCTCAAGCAGCGCCATGGGCTGAAGCTGGTCGCGGTCAGCAACGAAGCGAAGGAACTGAATGCCTACAGAATCGAGACCTTCGGCCTCGACCGCCTGTTCGATATCTTCATCTCGTCCAGCTTCGTCCATGTCCGCAAGCCGGACATCGATATCTTCAAGATCGCGCTCGAGGTCTCGATGACCCGGCCGGAGCAGGTGTTCTACGTCGACAACACCGGCGAATATGTCGACCTCGCCGCCGGCCTCGGCATTCGCGGCCTGACGCATACGGATCTCGCCTCGACCGAGAACGCTCTGGCCACGGTCGGGCTTGTCGCGGAGTAGCTGCCGGAACCAAAGCAGGCTCCCCCCTTTCCGACGGCGGACGGGGGGAGAGCCTGTCTCAGTGAAAGATAATGCCCCCGCAGACGTTCAGCGCCTGGCCGGTGATGAACGAGGCGTCGTCCGAGGCGAAGAAGGCGACGGCGCCAACCACATCGTCGGGGTATCCGAGCCGGCCCATGGCCGTCTTGTCCTTCACCGCCTGTAGCGCCGCGGCGTCGCGATAGTTGTTGCGGCCCATCTCAGTATCGATGATCCCCGGGCAGACGGCGTTCACCGTGATGCCGTCCCTGGCGACTTCTTGCGCGAGGATATGGGTGAAGCTGATGACCGCCGCCTTGGACGAGCAATAATGCGCCTGCAATGGGGCGCCGCGCTTGCCGCCGATCGAGGCGATGTTGACGATGCGGCCCTTACCCGCCTCGCGGAATTGCGCGAGCAGCGCCTTGCAGACCAGGAACGTGCCCTTTGTGTTGACGTCATACATGCGGTCCCATTCGTCGGGCGCGATGTCGTCGACCAGCGCCAGCGACAGGACACCGGCATTGTTGACGAGCACGTCGATATGGCCGGCGATCGCCCTGGCCTCGGCGACGAAGGTCTTGACGGATTCGGGATCGCTGACGTCGCCGAAGACGAGGTCGCAGCGGCCGCCGGCGTCGCGGATCAGCGCCTGGGCTTCCTTCAGTTCGGCTTCCTGCCGGGGAATGTCCATCGCCACGACATGGTAGCCCTCGGCCGCGAAGCGCAGCGCGATGGCGCGGCCGATGCCGCGCGACGAACCGGTGACGAGAACGGACTGGCCTTCGCCTCTCCTGAGGATCACGATCGTCTTCCTTCTTCAGCAAGGGGGATGAGGGGCGCCAACGCGACGGTGACGCCGGAACGTCGGGACAAGCCATCCCGCCCGGGCAGCAGAGCTGTCTGCCCGACATCGGCAAGGATGGAGACCGGCGCGATCCCGCGGGGCGCCGATCGGGTTTTCCGGATCAGGCGCGACCGTGGCTGGCGCGCGAACGACGGGCGAGCGAGTCGACGATAACAGCGATGGCGAGCACGCCGCCGGTGATCATGTAGCGAAGCGACGAGGACAGATCGAGCAAGGTCAGGCCGCTCGAGATCGACTGGATCACGATGATGCCGAGCAGCGCGGAATAGGCGCTGCCGCGCCCGCCGAACAGGCTGGTGCCACCAATGACCGCAGCCGCGATGGCGTTGAGATTGACGTCGCCGGTGCCGGCCTGCTGGCTGGAGGATGCCAGCCTCGAGGCCGCCATCACGCCGCCAAAGGCCGCCAGCGTCGAACACAGCACGAAGGCGCTGGTGTAGATGGCGCGGACGTTGATGCCGGCGCGCCGGGCTGCCTCGCGATTGCCGCCGACGGCGAACATCGACCGGCCCCATCGCGTGCGCGTCAGTGCATATTGCATGGCCAGCACGAGGCCGACGAACAGGCCGAACATCCACGGTACGCCGCGGCCCTGGTTCAGATAGGCGACGACCAGTTCGGCCACGATCGTCACCGCCGCAGCGCGGGCGATGATCCCGCCCGAGGATTGCGACGACAGGCCGGCGGCGCGGCGGCGGGCCGCCGTGCGATGGCCCGTGTAGAGCATCACCGCGCCGGGGACGGCGGCCAGGATGATCGAGACGATCGACGGCATCACCATCAGCTGGCCGAACCGCACCAGCGGCGAGCCATAGGGCAGATTGATCGAGCCGGTCGTGCCGAGAAGGTAGAGCTGCAGGCCAAGGAAGGTCAGCAAGCCGGCGAGCGTCGCAACGAAGCTCGGCATGCCGAAGCGGTTGAACAGTTGAGCATAGACATAGCCGATCGCCGCGCCCGAAAGCACCGCCGCCAGGATGGCAAGACCGGCGGGGACACCCTGGTTGACCCAGAGCACGCCAAGGATCGCCGAGGCGACGCCGCTGACCGACCCGACCGAAAGATCGATCTCGCCCACCATCAGCATGCAGACGATGCCGAGCGAGATGATGCCGACCGTCGAGGAATCGAACAGCAGATTGACCAGGTTGTTCGGGCTCAGGAACACCGGATTGAGGATGGAGAAGACCGTCCAGATGATGACCAGGCCGACGATGACCGGCAGCATGCCGAGATCGCCGGAACGGACGCGGTCGAGAAAGGCACGGATGGTGTCGCCGATGCCGGCGGCATGGGTGACGCGCTCGTCGCGGCGGTCGAGCATCGGCGCGGCGCCGGATTTGCTCTTGTCGGTCATAGGCCCGCCTCCGGATGGGGGCTGGCGGCCTGCGCCTGCCGTCGGCCGGCGCGCCGGGACACCGAATTGTTCGAGGCGCCGGTGATGGCGCTCACCAGTTCCTCGTTCGAGGCGTCGGGGGTGAACTCGCCATTGTTGCGGCCGAGGCGCAAAACGACGACGCGATCGGCGACGGCCCGAACGTCCTCCATATTGTGGCTGATCATCACCACGGCGAGGCCGCGATCGCGCACGCGTTCGATCAGGTCCAGCACTTCCGCCGTCTGCGCAACGCCGAGCGCTGCCGTGGGCTCATCGAGCAGGATCAGCTTCGGGTTGAGCAGCAGCGACCGCGCGATCGCCACCGTCTGGCGCTGCCCGCCCGAAAGCGAAGCGACGGCGACACGGACGCTGGGAATGCGGGCCGAAAGCTCGTTCAGCAGGGTCCAGGATCGTGTCTCCATCGAGACCTCGTCCATTTGCAGGGGATTGAGCTCCTTGCCGAGGAAGATGTTGGCGACGACGTCGAGGTTTTCACAGAGCGCAAGGTCCTGGAACACCGTCGCGATGCCCAGCGACAGCGCCGCGCTCGGGTCATCGAGCGTTACCGTTTCGCCCTGGAAGCGGATGGTGCCGGAGCTCGGCTGGTGCACGCCGGAAAGGATCTTCACCAGCGTCGACTTGCCGGCGCCATTGTCGCCGACCAGCGCCACGACTTCGCCGGCGCGGACGTCGAGATCGATATCGCTCAGGGCCGAGACGGCGCCGAAATGCTTGGAAATGCCCCGGAGGCTGAGGACCGGATCTCCGGCCGGGGGGGTGTCTTGAACGCGGCGAGCGCCTTGCTCTGTATTGGTCATGCTTGGCAAGCCTCTGCAGGAATGTTCGCGGAAAGCTGTCCGCCCGGCCCCGGACGGGGCCGGGCGGTGCCGCCTACTTGAGAATGCCCAGCGCCTTGCAACCCTCGACATAGCGATCGACGCACAACGTTTCGGCCGGCGTGATGTTCTTGTCGATGATCTCGGCCTTCAGGTTCTTGGCCGTGACGACAGCCGGCGTGAAGAGCTGCGACGGGGTATTGTAGAGCTCCATCTCCGCCTTCGGCGTCTCGCCCTTCAGAAGCTGCATCACGACATTGGCGGCGGCCGCCGCGACGATCTCGCTCGGCTTGGAGATCGTATTGAACTGGTCGCCGGCGATGATCAGCTGCAGCGCCGCGATCGTCGCGTCATTGCCCGTGACAGGCGGGACCGGATCGACGCCGGCCGCCTTGAGGGCCGCGATGGCGCCACCGCCCGTGCCGTCATTGGCCGCTACAATGCCGACGATCTTGTCGCCGAAGCGCGTCACCTGGCCGCTCGTCCATTCCTGCGCCTTGGCCGGGGTCCAGTCCGGTGTGTCGTATTCGGCCAGGATCTTGTAGCCGCTATTGTCGAGGCCGGCATGGATGCCCTTCTTGATCAGGCCGGCGGCCGCATCGGTCGGCGAGCCGTTGATCTGCAGCACGCCGCCGGTATCCGGCGAAACGTTGCGGGCCTTAAGTTCCTCGACCAGCGAATCCGCGATCGCCTTGCCGATGCCCTCATTGTTGAAGGAAACGTAGAAGTCGGCCTTGGCGTCCGGGATGGGGCGGTCATAGGCGACGACCTTGATGTCCTGGCTCTGGGCGAGCTGGACCAGGGAGGCGGCGGCGGCCGAGTCGACGGGATCGAGCACGATCGCCTTGGCGCCCTGCGAAATGACCGAATTAAACTGCTGCTGCTGGCGCGTCGCGTCGGCGCCGGCGTTGAGATAGATCACCTTGCAGCCCGGGCAGAGCTTGGCCATCTCGGCCTTGAAGCCGGGATAGTCATGCTCTTCGTACCGCGTCGAGCCCTGGTCGGGCATCAGGAACGCCACGGTGGCGTCCGTGACCTCCGCTGCCTGCGCCATGGCGGCGAGACCCCCCAGCACCGATGTCGCCAGCGCCAGCGCGGCAACGCGTTTCCAAGCAAATTGGGTCATTCCGTCTTCTCCCTGTGACAATGTTATGCTTATGAGAAGCTGTCGGCCCGACAGTTCCTGGCAATCCTCGGAGATCCCGATCTTTGCCAGTTCAGCTCGGATCCCTGGGGATCGTCGCGTCAAGACTGCCTTGCCCTGCCTTCTTCTTGGAATTTCGGAAAAGCATTCCCCTTGGCGAAACGGGCAAGCGCTTCACCTTGGGCTTCGACCGAGATCGACGTCCTCCTGCTCCTCCGCGGCTCTCAGGCGGCTTTTGCCACCCTTGAATTCTCCGCCAGCAACGTCCGGAACCGCGAGGGCGGCATGCCCTTCTGCGTCAGGAACTGGCGGTTGAAGTTGGAAAGATTGTTGAAGCCGACCGCGTAGCAGATCTCGGTGATCGGCTGCGCCCCGTCGCTCATCAGCAGCTGGCAGGCCAGATTGATGCGCAGGCGATTGACGAACTGCACCAGCGCCATGCCCGTGTGGCGGCGAAAGCTGCGGGAAAACGCGCTGGCGCTCTGCCCGGCGATCTGGGCGAGATCGGTCTCGCTGAAAGGTTCGGTCAGATGCTCGCCGATATAGGCGAGCGCCTTGTTGATGCCGGCCGACATATAGCCGGAGGGGTCGGGCAGATAGTGGGAACTGGCGAGCGGGCGCATGTCGCTGGCCCGGCTCAGTACGCCCATCAGGTTGATGAACAGCTCGATGCGGCGGATGCCCTGCGCATCGATCATTTCCTTCATCAGCGGAGCCGCTTCGGCCGCCGTCGTCGGCTGGAACAGGGCGCCGCGCCGGCTCTGTTCCAGGACCCGGTCGAAGGCCGCCAGTTCCGGCGCCACGCTCATCAGATTGCCGATGAACTCCTGCGAGAACAGCACCATGCGGCAGCGCAGCGGCACGGTCGCGCCTTCCGGCAGGTCGCTGATCCAGTTATGCGGCAGGTTCGGCCCGGTCAGCACCAGATTGTCGGGCTCGAACTCGCCGATGAAGTCGCCGACGAAATAGCGCCCGCGCGTCGCGACGACATGATGCAGTTCGTATTCGGGATGAAAATGCCAGCGCACCGTGCGGAACGGGTAGCCGTGCTCCCAAGCCTTGTAGGATTCACCGCGGCGAATATCCACGACTTCCAGATCTGGCGTCACGGCGGACCTCCCCACCCATTCGATGCCCTTCCCAAGGCATCCAACTCCCGCAGGCCGACTTACGCGGTCTCTGCATAACGCGACCTTAGGAGGCCCCGCAGAGGGGCGCTACCAAACGCCCATCGTCGCGCTGATACTTTTTTGATGCAAGACTCGCGTCGTTGGCGCGCTGCGAGGGACCTTCAGCCCGCCCCCGGGGAGGACGGCCTGAAGGGGACCTCTTGGTCAATGGTGCGCCGTGGCACCGGCGCCCGTCGGCACGCTCTCGTGGCGCAGGGCCACGAACACCACCACGGTCAGGACCGCGATGAGGGCGGCCGTCACCATCAGCACGGAGCCATGGGCGCTGGCGAAGGCCGTGCGGGCGGCCGCCGCGATCGCTTCGCCCTCCGGACCGCCGACCTGCCTGGCGATCACCATGGCCTCGCCGATCGAGCCGGACGCGGCATCGCGATCCGGCCCGAGGCCCGCCATGCTGCTGAAATGGCTGCGATAGATGGTGCTGAGCAGGACGCCGAAAAAGGTGATGCCAAGGCCGGCGCCGAGTTCGTAGCCCGTCGCCTCCAGCGAACCGGCGGCGCCGGCCTTCTCGACGGGCGCGGCGCCCATGATGGCGGCGGACGAGGCCAGCAGGCCCACGCCGAGCGAGAAGCCAAGCACCGCCATCAGGCAACCGATGACGGCGCCGTCGCCGCCAATGTTCGACTGGCTGATGCCGAACAACGCCGTGGCCGCGGCGGCAAGACCGACCGTGCCGAGCCAGCGCAGGCCGAAGCGCCCGGCGAGCTTGCCGGCGATCGGTCCGGCAATCGCGGAGGCGACGACGAGCGGCATCATGAACAGGCCAGCCTGAAGCGGCGTCCGGCCATAGACATATTGCAGTTCCTGCGCCAGCAGCAGTTCGAAGCCGGCGAGCGAGCCGGAGGCGACGAAGGCCATCAACATGCCGACCGAGATCGCCGGCTTGCGGAACAGCGACAGGTCGAGCAGCGGCTGGGAACCGACGATCTGCAACCGCGCGAACCAGGCCATCAGGACGAGACCCATCCCCAGGACGCCAAAGACCCAGACGGACGGCCCGACCTTGAAGCCGGTCTTCACCGCATAGACGGTAGAGATCAGGCCGGCGATCAGCAGCAGGGCATGCCCGATCTTCCAGCTGCCCTGGGCCTCAAGCGGCCGATTGGGAATGAACAGGTACACCACCGGCAGCACGACCAGCATGATCGGCACGTTGATGAGGAATACCGATCCCCACCAGAAATGCTCCAGAAGGAAGCCACCCGCCAGCGGGCCGATCGCTGCGCCGGCCGAGGCGACCGTGCTCCAGACGCCGAGCGCCAGCGCCCTCTCCTTCGGATCCTCGAAGGTCTGGCGGATGATGGCCAGCACGCTCGGAATGATCATCGACGAGCCGATGGCCAGCAGGACACGCGCCAGGATCAGCATCAACGCCGTCTGCGAAAACGCGGCGCAGACGGAGGCCAGCGTGAAGATCGTCAAGCCGGTCAACATCAGCCGACGATGCCCGACCCGGTCTCCCAGCGTGCCCATCGGCACGAGAAGGCCCGCCATGATCAGCGGATAGATGTCGATGATCCAGAGGATTTCCGTGCCCGACGCACGGAGCGCGACGGTCAGCGAAGGGACAGCGATATGCAGGATCGTCATGTCGACGACCACCGGCAGGAACGCCAGGATCACGGCGGTGAGCACCAGCCAGCGATTGCGCGGCGCGACAGTCATTCTCTTCTCCATTCCCGCGCAACAGGGATTGCCGGCGTCGGGGAACGGACCTATATATCCGTCCAGACGGTATTAAAAGAGAAAAGACATGGGCAGACGGCCGACGATTGATCGCGAGGGTTTGCTGGACGCAGCCGATCGCGTGATCGCGAAGGGTGGC
Source organism: Kaistia defluvii (assembly GCF_026343955.1). GTDB lineage: Bacteria > Pseudomonadota > Alphaproteobacteria > Rhizobiales > Kaistiaceae > Kaistia > Kaistia defluvii. The sequence continues at coordinate 742,345 of NZ_JAPKNI010000002.1, read as the reverse complement.
GTCACCAGCCTGACGATCGACGCCGTCGCGCGCGAGGCCGGCGTCAGCAAGGGCGGCGTGCTCTATTCCTTCGGCACCAAGGATGCGCTGATCGAAGCCATGTTCGAGCGGGCCGGAAAGTCCTATGAACGCCTGGTGGGCGACTATCTGGCGGCGCATGGTGACGAGCCCCACTCCACAGCAGCGGCGCATGTCGACGCCAGCCATCGCGAAGACGAGGTCTCTGCCATTCGCGCCAGCGCCCTGCTCGCGAGCCTGGTGCAGACACCCGACTACCGGAGCGAGATCCAAGGCTACTACCGCGAGCTGCTGGACAAGCTCGACACCCGGTCGCCGGGCGGGCGGCGTGCCCTGACGGCCGTTCTGGCCGCCGAGGGGGCGTTCCTGCTGCGTGGCCTCGGCCTCGCGCAGTTCGACGACGGGGCGTGGGAATCCATCTTCGCCGATATCCGGGCGCTGGTCCCGGACGGCCGCGCCACGGATACGAAAAAGGGGCAGGAACAAGCCGGCCCCAATTCGCAAGACGAATGATCTGCCGGTGCGCGCCGCTCAGGCGGCCGCGCCAAGCCTCGACCGCAGGTTCCAGAGCTTGGCTGTCTGGACTATTGCCGGATCGACATGGAGCTCAATCGCGCTGATCGGCTGGTCGCTGTCGAGCCGCTTGGTGGCGCATTGCAGACCGTCATCGGCATAGATCTCGATCAGGCCGACATCGACGAAAATGCGGACGGTCTTGAGTGTCGTCGTCGACGTCAGGTAGCGCGGCACGACGCGGTTGCCCGGCGGATCGAACATCAGCTCCAGCACCGCGCCGTCATAGACCAGCGCAATGCCATGATCGGGATGGGCGAAGTCGAGCCGAAACGGAGCGCCCGGTGTCGCCAGCTCGATCTCGATTTCCCCAAGGCCGCCCGCGAGCGGCACAGAGCCGGCGCCGGCGAGAGCCTCGGTGGCGACGCCGGTCCGCAATGCCTTGACGCCCTCGACCGGCGGCATGCGCAGCTGGCCGTCCTGCCAGATGAAGCGGCGCGGGAAGGTCATGGCGGAAGCAAAGTCACGATCCTTGAAGACATCGGTCCAGTTCGCGGCCCAGGCGATGCCGACCGGGCCATCCGCATGCTGGAATGCCTGGATCGCATAGCAGTCGGTGCCGAAATCGACCTCGCGGCGCGCCATCGGTTCAAACATGCGACCGTCGAAGCGGCCGACGATGGCGTAGCTCAGATTGCGGCGGCGGGTCGCCTCGTCCCGATATCCGATGATGCCGAAGATGAGAGCGTAGAGCCCCTCCCCCTCGCCGTCGAGCGCCACCAGGCCCGGGCATTCTGCCGGGAGGCTGCGCGACAGCGGCTCGCGATGCAGAATGCCCACATATGACCAGCCGTCCGCCGCCTCGGGATCCCGCGTTTCATAGAGCAGGACCAGGCCGCCGCGATCGTCGGCGCCGGCCACGACCATCTTCCAGAGGCCATCGGGTCCCTTGAAGACATAGGGATCGCGAATGTCCTTGCCGAAATTCGGGATGGACGGCCTGTCGGTGATGATGGGCGTCGAAGGTCCGGCCGACAGCATGTCCCGCGACACCGTCGTGATCTGCCATTCCTGGCTCGGCTCGCGGTCGTCCTCGCGATCCGTATAGAAGACGCGCACGCCGCCCCCGGCATGCGGAATGGCCGAGCCAGAGAAGGCCCCGCCCGTCAGCCCGTTATCGGCCAGTAGTTCGGCGCGGGGCTCGAGGAAGATCGGCTGGTCGATCCAGTCGACCAGGTTTTCCGAGACCGCGTGGCCCCAGTGCATCGTGTTCCATCGCAGGCTGTGCGGATAATGCTGGTAGAAGAGGTGGCTGGCGCCATCGATCTGGCAGAGGCCGTTCGGATCGTTCATCCAGCCCCAGGGCGCCTGGAAGTGCAGCTTGTAGCGAGCCCCGCTGGCGCGGTTTTTCTCGGTGGTGTGGAGCAGGCGCACGCCCTCCCCGGCCACGCGCGCCGGGGTAAAGCCATAGGCCAGCGACACGGCCGTTCCCGGCTCCTGCCAGCCGAAGCGGTAGGTTCCCGCCACGGGCGCCTCGAAAACGGAGCGCGTGAAATCGTCGGAATGCGCGCCCGCCCGGCGCACCGGCTGGCTTCCGCCCCCGGTGACGACGACTTCCGAAAGCGCCGTCCGCGACGGCGCCTTCTGCCAGAGATGGACGATATCGCCGGCGTCCAGGTCGGCTTCGAACTCGGTCATTGCAAGGTCTTCCATTGTCGCAAGGGTATCCATAGTGGTGTCAGCACTTGACGGCGGAGCTGATGAAGGAACTGACGAACCATTTCTGGAAGGCGAGATAGAAGATCAGCACCGGCACCATCATCATCACCGAGGCGGCCATGGCGCTGTTCCAGTAGACGCTGTCATGGCCGAAGAAACTGGCGATGCCGACAGAGATCGGGCGCGCATAATCGGTCTGGGTGACCATCAGCGGCCAGAGATACTGGTTCCAGGTCTCGATGCCGAGCAGGATGGCGACAGTGGCCAGGACCGGCAGGCTCAGGGGCAGGAACACCGACCAGTAGATCCGGAACGGCGAGGCGCCGTCGACGGTGGCAGCGTCATAGATGTCACGAGGCACCTGGATGAAGAACTGGTAGATCAGGAAGATATAGAGGGGGCTCGCCATCCAGGGCAGGATCTGCGCCGCGAAGCTGTCGCCGAGGCCGGCCTTGTTGACCAGGCTGAGCAGCGGCAGGACGATCGATTCCTGCGGCACGATATAGAGCCCGATCAGCGCGGTGAGCACCAAGGCCCGGCCGGGCAACCGGCCCCAGGCCAGCACGAAGGCGGCCATCGAGTTCAGGAACACGCCACCCAGCACCGTGCAGAACAGGATGATCAGCGAGTTGACCAGATAGCGTCCGAAGGGCAGCGCGCCGCCGAAGGTCGCGATATCGGTGAAGTTCTGCAGCGACGGTTCGGACACCCAGAAGGCGCGGAAGCTGCCCATATCGGCGAGGATCTGGAAGCGGTCCGGCTTCAGGCTGGCGACGAACAGCAGGAACAGGGGCGAGATCACCACCAGCGCGATGATCAGCACGGCGACGAACTTGACGATCGCGCCGATGTCGGGCTTGGCCGAGACCTTGGCGACCGGCGACGGGGTGGAGGTGGATACCACCGTGCTCATCGACGATCCCTCACGACGAAGCGCTGAACGAGCGAGACCACCAGCACGATCAGGAACAGGAGAATGGCGACAGCCGAGGCGAGGCCCAGCCGCTGGTCGACAAAGCCGGCCGTGAACATGTAGTGGACCAGCGTGTCGGTGGTGCCGCGCGGACCGCCCTGGGTCAGGATGTTCACCTGGGTGAACAGCTTGAAAGCCTGGATGGTGGTGATGATCAGCACGAAGATATGCGTCTGGCGCAGGCTCGGCATGGTGACGTTCCAGAAGCGCTGCCATGCGTTGGCGCCGTCCAGTTCGGCCGCCTCGTAGAGCGTCTCGGGAATGTTCTGCAGCCCGGCAAGATAGACGATCATCTGGAAGCCATAGGCCTGCCAGGCCGAGAGCAGCACGATCGACGGCATCGCCCAGTTCGGGTCGCCGAGCCAGTCAATCGGGCCGACCAGACCGAAGGAGAGGAATCCGACGATCTGGTTGAACGGTCCCGTCGGATACTGGAACAGCGTCGACCAGATCACGCAGACGACCACCATCGAGGTGATCGCCGGCAGGAAGAACAGGCCGCGGAAGAAATTGCGGAAGGGCAGCTTCTGGTTCAGCAGCAGCGCGATCGCCAGCGCGAAGCCGCACTGGATCGGCAGCACCATCACCGTGAAGCGCGTGACGTTCCACAGCGCCGTCCAGAAGGCGGAATCGGTCAGGATCTGCTGGAAATTGCCGAGTCCGACGAAGCGCACCGGCACGGGGCGCGGGATCAGGCGCTGATTGGTCAGCGCGATCTCGAAGGACGAGAGGAACGGCAGCAACAGGAATAGTGCGATCAGGATGCAGGCGGGCAGCAGCATGCCCAGTTCCTGCAGACGGCCGCCCCAGATCGGCGGCTTGCGACGCGGCATGGCGGCGCGGATGGGCCCCGGCGATGCCGAACCCGGCATGGGGGACGCTTGGCTCGACATAATGATGCCTCCCGGAACTTGTTTCCCGGTCGCGCGTCGGGGCGCGACCGGGTCCTTCTTGAAGAGAGTCCCGAGCCGCGCAGTGGCGCGGCGGGAACAGAAGCGTGGGCCTACTCGGCCTGGCCGAACGGCTGGTAGCCGTCATTGTCCAGGATATCGTCGTCGATCTTCTTGGCGGCCTTGCTGAGTTCGGCCTGCGGATCGGCGCCGTCGAAGATGTTGGTCATCGCGTTCTGGAAGGCGAGCGTGATGGTCGGGTAGGCCGGATGCGGCGGGCGCGCGACGGCGCTCTTGCCGGCCTGCTCGAAGGCGATGGCCATCGCACCCTTGTCGGCGTAGAGCGGCGAGGCGGCGGCAAAGGACTTCAGGCCGGGGAAGCCGGCATGCGCCTTATAGGCATCGCGGTAGGCCGGATCCTGCAGCATGAAGCTCAGGAACTTGCCGGCCGCGGCCGGATCGGAAGCGGTCTTGGCGACCGACCAGATCCAGGTGCCGTTGGGGCTCACGCCCTTCTCGCCGAACTTCGGCAGCGGCATGACCACGACGTCGTCACCCATCTTGGCGTTGGCCTCGGCGTAGAACCAGTGACCGCCCCAGGCGAGCGCTGCCGGCCGGCCCTCGGCGTAGAACTGGTTCTGTCCTGCCGATTGCGGCACGACCCAGCCCTGCTTGACCCAGTTCTGCATCTCGGTCGCGGCGTCGACGCAGGCCTTGCCGTCGAGCGTTCCGGTTGCCTTCCAGCTGGTGCGGTCGATCACGTCGCACCCCATCGAGACCAGGATCGGCTCATAGGCATAGGTGATCCACTCCGTCTTGCTGCCATAGGAACGGAACAGGTCGAGCGGCCACTTGACGCCCGGCGCGGTGGACAGTGTCTTCAACGCCGCCTCGAACTCATCGCGCGTCCAGGCATCCTCGACCGAGGTCGGGATGCGGATCTTCAGTTCCTCAAGCTGCTTGCGGCTGCCATAGAGCGCGACCGTGCTGTCGGTCAGGCCGACGGCATAGAGCGCCTTGTCGATCGGATAGGTGCCCTGGGCGACGTTCGAGGCCGTCATGTCGTCGACCAGCGCCTTGTCGAGCAGGTTGCCGACCGGCTGCAGGAAGCCCGACCAGACGTAGTTCGCCAGGAACGGTGCATCGAGCTGCAGGATGTCGGGCAGCGAGCCCGCCGAGACAGCCGCGCCGATCTTCTCGTTATAGGCGTCGTGCGGCGTATTGATCAGCTGCACCGTGGTGCCGGGATTGGCCGCTTCGAAGCGCTTGGCGACATCGGTGATGATGGTGACCTCATAGGGGTCGCCCTGGAACATCACCTTGAGTTCGGCCGCCTGGGCGCCCGAAAGCCCCGCCCCGACCGCGATGCTCAGCGCCGACGCGGCGCCGAGGCCCTTCAGTAAACGATTACCCAAAGTAGCAGACATTGCAAACTCCTCCCAATCTAGCTGTTTTGCTCAATTCAACCGTTTCGTCACCTCAGACCGAGGCACGCTCCACGAGGCGAAACGGAATCTCGTCAACCTTCTGCACCGGCTTTCTGTAGCCGGACAGGATTTCGCCCGCGCGGCGACCGATGGCGCGGTGCGGCAGTTCCATGGTCGTCAGCGGCGGGTCGAGCCTGGCCGCGATCTCGACCTGGTTGTCGAAGCTGGCGATCGACACGTCCTCGGGAATTTCGAGGCCCTGCCGCCGCAGCGCGCCATAGACTTCCATGGCGACACGGTCATTGCCGCACAGGATCGCATCGGGCCGCGCGGGCCCGGAAAACAGCGCCGCGATGTGCTCGTGCACCAGGCTGCGCGCGCGATCCGCATAGAGCGGGCCGCGCGTCGCCGGCAGGATCCAGGCCTCGTTGATCTCGATGCCACGGGCGGCATGAGCGGCGCGAAAGCCGTCCTCGCGCATCCGCGCCGCGATCAGGCCGGGCAGGTTCAGGAAGGCAATCTTGTGCCGTTCATGCGCGAAAAGATGTTCGACGATCGTCTCGGCCGCATCCTGCTCGGCCGGCACCAGCGACGGAATAAGGCCCGCCTCGTCGCGGCAGTTGATCATCAGCGAGATCACGCCCCGCAGCGATTCCGGAATGGCGACGACCTGATGATACATGCTCGCATAGGCGATGGTGCGCGGCATCAGCCGCTGCAGTTCCGCGACGCTCGCCTCGACCGTGCGGCCGCCGATATTGGTGACCACGACCGAGAGGCCGTCGGCACGCGCGGCATTGTCGAAGGAGCGCATGATCTCGGTGGCGAAGGGCTGGGTGATCAGGCCGTCGGCGACGATGCCGAGGATGGGCAAGAAGCCCTGACGCATGCCGCGCGCCACCAGATTGGGGACATAGCCCAGTTCATCCGCCAGCGCCTTGATCTTCTGGCGCGTCTCGTCCGACATGCGGATGGAGCCGCCGTGCAGCGCGCCCGAAACGGTTTTCACCGAGACGCCCAGCCGGCCGGCAATATCCTGCATTGAGACTTTGGCGTCGGCCATTGGCGTTTGGCTCTGAGTTATCGTTTACCCAAATTGCATGGAGGAACGGTTTCTGTCAATCGGCCCCGGCGCCCTGCCCTCTGCTTCGCGGCCGTCTGGGTGTTCCACCCTTCCGGCCAGCCCACCCGTCACGAAACCGCAACAAAGCAGGCTTAGGTGCAGCCCATCGGGCGCGACAAGCAGCCCGCTCACCTGACATGTCTCCCGGATCGCCATGCACACCGTCCTGAACAATTTCCAGATCGTCCTCCCGAACGAGGTCGTCCGGGGCAGCGTCACGATCGGGGATGGCCGGATCCAGGCGATCGACACAGATCTCAGCGCCGACGCGGACGCGATCGACGGGGACGGCGATTTCCTGCTTCCCGGGCTGATCGACGTCCACACCGACAATCTCGAGCGCCATTTCGCGCCGCGTCCGGCCGTCGCCTGGCCCTCGGCCATCGGCGCGGTGCTGGCGCATGACCGCGACATGTTCGGCGCCGGCGTCACCACCGTCTACGACGCCATTTCGATGGGCGATTACGACAGCGGCGGGGAACGCCGCGCCATGATCCGCAAGAGCATCGAGAACCTCGATGCGGCGCGCGCCCATGGCCTGCTCAAGGCCGACCACTTCCTGCATTTCCGCTGCGAGGTTTCCGACGCGGGCGCGCTCGACATCTTTGGCCGCTATGCCGACCATCCGCGCCTCGGCCTGATCAGCCTGATGGATCACACGCCCGGTCAAGGCCAGTGGAGCGACCTCGCCATCTATCGCGCCTTCCGCCGCAAGAAGAACGGCCGCGTCTGGACCGATGCGGAGTTCGACGCCTACATCGCGCAGCGGCGCGCCGACCGCGAAACCTATTCGGCGCCGCAGCGCGCCGAGATCCGCCGACAGGCGGCGGCGCGCGGCATTCCCCTCGCCAGCCATGACGACACGACGCCGGAGGAGGTGGATCGCGCCCGGCACGAGGGTGTGGCGATCTCCGAATTCCCGACGACGCTGAAGGCGGCCGAGCAGGCGCGCGCACGCGGCATGAAGATCGTCATGGGCGGGCCGAACGTCGTGCTCGGGCGCTCGCATTCCGGCAATGTCAGTGCCGCCGAACTGGCCGCCAACGGCCTGCTCGACGCCCTCTCGTCCGACTATGTGCCGACCAGCCTGCTCGAGGCCGCCTTCGTGCTGGCGGCCAACGGCATGTCCCTGCCCCAGGCCGTCGCGACGGTCAGCGCGACGCCGGCCGATATGCTCGGTCTCGCGGATCGCGGCCGCATCGAGCCGGGGCGGCGGGCCGACCTGCTGCGCATCCGCCTGGTCGACGGCCACCCCGTCATCCGCTCGATCTGGCGCGCCGACGAGGCCCGGTCGTGACCGGAACGACGGACACTGCGAAAACGGCAAGCCCCGAAGACGGCAACGTTCTCGGCTTCGACACCCATATCCACCCGACCGCCGTGGTGACCCGTTCGAAGCTTGGCAGCTATGTCGACATTGGCGAGCGCGTGCTGCTCGACGAGGTCGAGATGGGCGATTTCAGCTATTTCGACCGCGACGCAATGGTCAATTATGCGACGATCGGCAAGTTCTGCTCGATCGCGGCATCGACACGGATCAATCCCGGCAACCATCCGATGTGGCGGGCGACGCAGCATCATTTCACCTATCGCGCCCGCCGCTATGGCATGGCCGAGGATGACGACAGCGGATTCTTCCAGTGGCGCCGTGATCATCACGTCACCATCGGACATGACGTCTGGATCGGCCATGGCGCAGTGGTGCTCGCCGGCGTCAGCGTCGGCACCGGCGCCATCATCGCCGCTGGTGCCGTGGTATCGAAGCCGGTCGAGCCCTACACGATCGTCGCCGGCGTGCCCGCCACGCCGATCAAGCGGCGCTTCCCCGAAGCGATCGCGGACAGGCTGATGGCGCTCGCCTGGTGGGACTGGCCGCATGCCCGGCTGCGCGAGACGCTGCTCGATTTCAGAAGCCTCGATATCGAGGCCTTCCTCGACAAGCACGAGCCTACTGCCTGACGGACCAGAAAAAAGCCCGGCCCGTCGCGAGACAGGCCGGGCTTCGATTTCATGGCGATGGCCGGACCATGCCGGCCCAACGCCTACCAGCGATGGTGGACGTGCGGCTTGACCAGCCGGTCATAGATTTCGACGATCCGGGCGCGGTTCTCCGGCGAGATACCGGGCGCGTCGCTCGCCGCCGCATTGGACCGGGCCTGCGCTTCGTTTCGGGCGCCGGGGATTACCACCGACACGGCCTGCTGCAGCAGGATCCAGCGCAGCGCGAAGGTCGCCATCGCGACATCGGCCGGCAGCAGCGGGCGCAATTCCTCGACGGCCTGGAGCGCGACCTCGAACGGCACGCCGGCAAAGGTCTCGCCCACGTCGAACGCCTCGCCATTCCGGTTGAAGTTGCGGTGGTCGTCGGCCCGGAAGGCGGTGTCGCGGGTGATCTTGCCCGAGAGCAGGCCGGATGCCAGCGGAACCCGGACGATGACGCCGATGTTCTTCTCGCTCGCCTCGGCGAAGAAGAGATCCTGCGGGCGCTGGCGGAAGATGTTGTAGATGATCTGGACGGTGGCGACGTTGGGATATTCGATCGCCTTCAGCGCCTCCTCGACCCGCTCGACCGAGACGCCGTAATTGCGGATCTTGCCCTTGGCCACGAGGTCGTCGAGTTCGCCGAAAAAGTCGGGCCGATAATAGACGTCGGTCGGCGGGCAATGCAGTTGCACGAGATCCAGCGTCTCGACCTGCAGATTACTCAGGCTGCGATCGATGAAGGCCTCGATATTGGCGCCGGTATAGCCCTCGGCGACATGGGGATTGAGGCGGCGGCCCGCCTTGGTGGCGACGAAGGGACGGTCGCCGCCGCGCGCCTTCAGCACTTCGGCGATGATCTTCTCGGAGCGGCCGTCGCCATAGACGTCGGCGGTGTCGATGAAGGTGACGCCGGCGTCGAGGGCCGCGTTCAGTGCCTTCTTGCCGTCCTCCTCGCTGACATCGCCCCAGGATCCACCGATCTGCCAGGCGCCGAAGCCGATTTCCGAGATCTGAGCGCCGGTGCGCCCAAGCTGCCGCTTCTTCATGTCCTGTTCTTTCGTTTCCACCGGCCGGACGGCCGTGTCGCGCTTGATGCGCGTGCTCCCAATGGGTTCGTCGGAGACCCGGCCGGGGATCGGCCGCGTTGCCGGCAACGCGGGTCGCTCGGCTGCGGCGCGACGGCGGGTCGACGCACCCTACCCTTGCGCGACTTGGCGCGGGAAGCAAATGCAATGCGGGCTATCCCAACGAAAACAGGCCGGCGTGAGCCGGCCTGCCAGAGAGTCGATCAGAACCTCGCCCGATCCGGGGACCGGCGAGGAAGGGATTACTTGTCGACCGGGAAGAACCAGAGATTGCGGTCGGTGTAGCCGAATTCCTTGATGATGGCGGACATGGTGCCATCGGCGCGGATTTCGGCCAGCGCGCGCGAGATGGCGCTGTTCAGGTCGACGTCCTCCTTGCGCAGCGCGTAGCGGGCATAGCCATATTCCTCGGGAAGCGGCTTGTAGTCGGAAACCAGCTCCATGGCGGCATCCGGGTGCTTCTTCAGGAACTGGCCGACCTTGATGTCGTCTTCCATGCCGACGTCGAGACGACCGGCGATGATGTCGGAGAACTCGGCCTCGTTGCTCGTGTAGAGCTTAAGCTCCTTCAGGTCGGTGCGCTTCTCGAGCAGGCCGTGATTGACCGAGCCGCGCAGCGTCCCCACGGTCTTGCCGGCGAAGTCGTCCCAGCTATGGATGTTGAGCGGGTTGCCCTTGGCGACCGTGACGCCCGAACCATACCAGTAGGACGGGCCGGTGAAGGCCAGCACCTTCAGGCGCTTCTCGTTTTCATGCAGATTGTCGACGATCACATCGCCACGCTTGGAAAGCAGCGTCGGCACCATCGCGTCGAAGGGGATGAGCTGCCAGGTCACCTTCTCGATGCCGAGACGCTTGGTGATCTCGCGGAAGATGCGGACGTCGGTGCCGTCATATTCCTTGGTCTTCTCGTCCTGGAAGGTGTTCGGCGGATCGGCAGCGATCAGCAGCGTGATGCCTTCGTCGCGGGCGCGCTTGTAGGAGCCGTCGCCGCCGTCATAGGTGGCGTTGCCGACGCCGATGTCGCCGGCCCAGGCGACCGATGCCGACATCACGCCGGCCACGACCGAAGCAAGAACAAAACTGGTCAGTTTCACTGGATAGTCCCCTCGTTGTTTTTGTTGAAGGCAAACGCTTTATTGACTGGCCGCGGCGCCCATTTCCCGGTTGCGCTCAAGGACAGATCGCAGGAAGTCCCGCGTCCGCTCCTGCTGCGGCGCGGAGAAAAGCTCGTGCGGCTTGCCGCTCTCTACGATCTTGCCGTCGGCCATGAACACGACGCGGTCGGACACGTCGCGGGCAAAGCCCATCTCATGCGTGACGACGACCATGGTCATGCCCTCGTCGGCGAGCGCCCGCATGACGCGCAGCACCTCGCCGACCAGTTCGGGATCGAGCGCGGAGGTAACCTCGTCGAACAGGATCGCCTTCGGCCGCATGGCCAGGGCGCGTGCAATCGCCACGCGCTGCTGCTGGCCGCCGGAAAGCTCGTGCGGGTAGGCCTGCGCCTTCATGGCGAGGCCGACCTTCTCCAGGAGGCCGAGCGCGATATCCGTCGCCTCGCCGCGCGACCGGCCGAGAACATGGATCGGCGCGACGGTGATGTTCTCCGTCACGGTCAGGTGCGGGAACAGGTTGAAGGACTGGAACACCATGCCGACCTTGGCGCGGATCGCCTCGACCTGCTTCTCGCTGTCGATGACGAGCTTGCCGTCCTTCTCGTAGCGATAGACGGGCTGGCCATCGATGGTGATCGTGCCGCTGCCGATCTCTTCCATGTTGTTGATGCAGCGAAGCATCGTCGACTTACCCGAGCCGGACGGGCCGATGACGCAGACGACTTCCGCCTTGTCGACGGTGAGCGAGACGTCCTTCAGCACGTGATGGGCGCCGAAATGCTTGTTGATGCGTTCGAGGCGGATCATGGCTTGGTGGTCCCTTCGACGGCGTCGGCAGCGATCGGCACGACCGGGCGGCGTGCGCCGATCGCCATGCGCTTCTCCAGGTAGCGGACGAACAGCGCCGCCGGATAGGAGAAGAACAGGTAGATGGCGCCGATGATCGTGAAGACGGTGAAGTACTGGAAATTCGTCGACGAGATGATCTGGCCGGTGAAGATCAGTTCCCGCACCGTTACGATGGAGACCAGCGACGTATCCTTGAACAGCGAGATGCAATAGTTGCCGAGCGGCGGAACGACGACGCGGATCGCCTGCGGCAGGATGATCAGGCGCAGCATCTTGCGGCGCGACATGCCGAGCGCCTTGGCGGCTTCGACCTGGCCGTGCGGGATGGCGACGATGCCGGCGCGATACACCTCGGCGAGATAGGCCGAGTAGTTGATCGACAGGCCGATGACACCGGCCATGAAAGGATCAAAGCGAATGCCGAAGGCCGGCAGTACGAAGTAGATATAGAAAAGCTGCAGCAGGCAGGGCGTGCCGCGCACGACCTCGATGTAGAACGAAGCCATGATGCGCAGAATTCGCGAACGCCCGATCTTCGCCAGCGCCAGCAACAGCCCCAGAGGCAGGGCGATAAGCATGACGCAGAAGGTAAGCTGCAGGCTGATGGCGGCGCCGCGCATCAGATCCGGGAAATAATCCCCGATCCCTTCGAAATTGAACAGGTTGATGAATGTCGTCAGCACAGGACGCCTTCCGTATCAGTCATAGATGCACGGTCGTTTTTTCAGGCGAACCAGCTTCGACAAGGCCCCCGGGAACCCGTGTCGAGCTTATCCGCTTTGTTCGGTTATGCAGAACAGCGTTCTGTAATCAAATGCTATGTTTGCTCAAGCCGAATGTCAACGCACGTTTTCCCGTGCGGAAGGCCTTTGGACATTCGTTTTCGACTCGATCTATTCTCGGCCTACTGCCCGCAAATCAGTCAAAACGCTTTGAAATGAAGCATTCGCGCGAAATTGGTCGCCCAAGTTCCGTTCTGGATCAGGACAGCGCGAAGGGCCTCAGCGTTATCGACGCGATCAGCGCCGTGCCTGGCGGCAGCACCGTCATTCCCGTGTCGTTTCGCTCGGCGACGAGGTTGAACGCATCGGTGCAGTGGCTGACCGGCTCGGCGCAGAAATGGCCGGCGCCGGGCGGGGTGTAGACCACGAGATGGCGCAGCGGCGCGTCGGCTGACATGCTCAATCCCGCGCCATGCTCCGGCCAGCGGATCGTCGCTTCGCCGTCCCAGCCGGCAAAGGCGGTGTCGAGCGCGGTGCTCGCGACCGCCAGTCGCGGCTTGCTTCCCCAGAGTTTGATGGCAGGGCCGAGACGCGTCGGCATCACCTCGTCGTCGACATGCCAGACCGATTCGACCCGCGCCTCGAGCGTCGTCTCCGGCGTCGCCGGGAAGAAGGGATGCAGGCCGAAGCCATAGGGCATCGGCTCCTCGCCGCGATTGAGCGCGGCAAGCTCGATGCGCAGCCGGTCGGGCAGCAGTTCGATGGTCTGCGTCACGCCGTAGGGAAACGGCCATTCGTCGCCGGCATGCTCATAGCCGAGCACGATGCGACCCGGCCCGCGCGCCGCGATCGCCCAAGGCCGTTGCCAGCCATGGCCATGCTCGACATGCGGGCCCGGCGTGTTGCGCGGCATGGCAATTTCGCGACCGCCAAAGGTGAAGCGCCCATGGCGCAGGCGATTGGAAAAGGGCGTGAGCGGAAAGCAGCCGGCTTCCTCGTCGCCGTCATAGGGCGACGACATCGGCCGGATCAGGTCGAGCCAGCGCCCGTCCGGGTGGCGCCACTGGCACGCGGCGATGCGTCCGCCCAGTTCCGGCAACAGCGAAAGACGAAACCGCTCCGTCTCCAGCCCGACCGGCGCCGTCACAGCCGCGCATCCGTCATCGGCCGTAGGGCCCAGGCCTCCTGGGCCGAGGGACCGCCCAGCGCGCGCGAGATGAGGTCGGCATGCCGGACCAGCGGCTCGGCAATCGAGGGGACCGATTCCAGCGGCAGCAACTGCTTCAGCGTGGTGACGCTGATGGCGCCGAGCGTCTGGCCGCCGCGGCCGAATACCGCCGCCGCGACGCAGATGATGCCCTCATGGTCTTCCTCGTCGTCGATCGCATAGTGGCGGCTGGCGATCCGGTCGAGATCGTCGCTGAGCGCCGCGATCGAGGTGAGCGATTTCGGCGTCCGGGCCGGATAGCCGACCCGCTCGAGCAGCTGCAGCGCATTGGCGCGCGGCATGGCGGCGAGCAGCACCTTGCCGACGCCGGAGCAATGCGGCTGCTCGCGCCGGCCCAGCGCCGCGTCGAAGCGGATCGCGCCCGGCGCATCGACGCGGCCGATCACCACCGCGAAGCCATCATCCATCATGGCAACGCGCGAGGTCATGCCGATTTCGTGGGTAAGATCGCGCAGCACGGGCAGCGCGATGTCGGCGAGGCCGGTATTGGCGACTGCGAGATCGCCCAGGCGCAGCAGCGACAGGCCGAGCCGGTAGCGCCGCGTCATGCCCTCGCCGATATCGGTAACGACGCCGCGCGCCCGCAGCGTCGCGAGGATGGCGTAGGCCGCCGGTTTCGACAGGCCGATGTCACGGGCCAGGTCCGTCAGCCGCGCGCCCGCTTGGCCGCTATCGGCGATCCGCTCCAGCAGGTCGAGCGCACGCCCGAGGCTCTGCACCCTGTATCGCTCATCGGTCATGGTCGGCTCGCCCCTGGTTGGATCGACGCGCAGCTAAGCAGCAACGCCGGCGACAATCGAGTCGCAATAAGAAACATTCTTCTTCAATACAAAACTTTGTGTCGTGACAAAAATCGTTTTGCCCTCTCCCGTCGGATCCGCCGTAAACCCGCAGCGCGCCGGGACTTCGCATCCGCCGGCGCTCGCCAGGAGCGGGCCCGCGGGCGATTTGTCGCCCGGCTCTGCCCCCAGGCCGTCGCGCCATCCTTGTTGACTCGGATCAGGAAAGGAATAGCATCCTGTAATACAAAATAGTGTTCTTCAATAAAAAACAATTCCCGAGGCACTCATGGCCGATGAGCCGCGCAAATATCGCTCCACCTCCTGGTTCGGCGGAGCGGGCAAGAACGCCTTCATGCATCGCAGCTGGATGAAGAATGAGGGGCATCCGCCGGATGTGTTCGACGGCCGGCCCGTGATCGGCATCTGCAATACCTGGTCGGAACTCACGCCCTGCAACGCCCACCTGCGGACGATCGCCGAGCATGTGAAGCGCGGTGTCTACGAGGCCGGCGGCTTCCCGCTCGAATTCCCGGTCATGTCGCTCGGCGAGAGCAACATGCGCCCGACCGCCATGCTGTTCCGCAACCTGGCCTCGATGGATGTCGAGGAATCGATCCGCTCCAATCCGATCGATGGCGTGATCCTGCTGGTCGGTTGCGACAAGACCACGCCGGCGCTGCTCATGGGCGCGGCCAGCTGCGACCTGCCGACCATCGCCGTCTCCGGCGGCCCGATGCTGAACGGCAATTTCCGCGGCAAGGCGATCGGTTCCGGCACCCATGTCTGGAAGTTCTATGAGGACGTGAAGGCCGGCCGCATGTCGGTCGACGACTTCCTCGCCGCCGAGCAGGGCCAGAGCCGTTCGGCCGGCAGCTGCATGACCATGGGCACCGCCTCGACGATGGCCTCGATGGTCGAGGCGCTCGGCATCGGCATGCCTGACAACGCGGCGATTCCCGCCGTCGATTCCCGCCGCGCCATCCTGGCGCAGGAATCCGGCCGCCGCATCGTGCAGCTGGTGCGCGACGACGTGAAGATGTCGAAGATCCTCGTGCGCGAGGCGTTCGAAAACGCCATCCGCGTCAATGGCGCCATCGGCGGCTCGACCAACGCGGTCATCCACCTGATCGCGGTCGCGCGCCGCCTCGGGCTGGATCTATCGCTCGACGACTGGGACAAGTTGGGCCGCGACGTGCCGACCATCGTCGATCTGATGCCGTCCGGCCGCTACCTGATGGAAGACTTCTATTATGCCGGCGGCCTGCGCGCCGTGATGCGCGTGCTCGACGAGCACGGCCTGCTGCATGGCAACGCGCCGAGCGTCGCCGGCCCGACCATCGGCGAGATCGTCGCCGATGCGCCCAATTATAATGGCGAGGTAATCCGCTCCTTCGAGGAGCCGCTGACGCCGCAGGGCGGCATCGCCGTCCTGCGCGGCAATCTCGCGCCCGGCGGCGCCGTCATCAAACCGTCGGCGGCGACCGAGGCGCTGATGCAGCATCGCGGCCGGGCCGTCGTGTTCGAGACCATCGAGCACTACTACAAGCGCATCGACGATCCCGATCTCGACATCGATGCCAGCTGCATCATGGTGCTGAAGAACTGCGGCCCCAAGGGCTATCCCGGCATGGCCGAGGTCGGCAACATGCCGCTCCCCGCCAAGCTGCTGCAGCAGGGCGTCACCGACATGGTGCGCATCTCCGACGCGCGCATGAGCGGCACCGCCTACGGCACCGTCGTGCTGCACACGGCGCCGGAAGCCGCCGCTGGCGGTCCGCTGGCGCTGGTTCGCGATGGCGACATGATCGAGCTCGATGTTGCCGGCCGGCGCCTGCATCTCGACGTCTCCGACGCCGAGCTGGAAGCCCGCCGCGCCGATTGGGTGCCGCCGACGCATGACGGCATCAACGGCTACCAGAAGCTCTTCGTCGATCACGTGCTGCAGGCCGACGAAGGCTGCGATTTCGACTTCCTGCTTGGCAAACGCGAAGCGGGCATCCCCCGCCATTCTCACTGAGGCGCTGATGGAACACGATTTTCCCTTCGCGGTATATCCGAGCCTGGACGGCCGCGTCGTCTTCATTACCGGCGGCGGCAGCGGCATCGGCGAAAGCCTGGTCCGGCATTTCTGCGCGCAGGGCGCGAACGTCACCTTCGTCGATCTGGCGGAGGAACCGTCGCGCGCTCTGGTCGAACGGATCAAAGCCGAGGGCCACCGCGCGCCGGACTTCATCCCCTGCGACCTGCGCGACATCGAAAAGCTGCAGGCCGCGATCCGGGCCACACAGGAAAAGCATGGCGCCATCCGCGTCCTGCTCAACAATGCCGGCAACGATGATCGCCATCGCACCGAGGACGTCACGGTCGCCTATTGGGACGACCGCATGGCGGTCAACCAGCGCCACCAGTTCTTCGCGGCGCAGGCCGTTCGGCCGATGATGCGGGACGCCGGCGGCGGCTCGATCATCAATTTCGGCTCGATCACCTGGATGGTCGGCGACGGCGACTGCCCGGCCTATGTGACGGCCAAGGCCGCCATCACCGGCCTGACCCGCGCGCTGGCGCGCGAATTCGGCCCCGAGCGCATCCGCGTCAACTGCATGATCCCGGGCTGGGTCATGACGGAACGCCAGGTGCGCCTCTGGCTCACGCCCGAGGGCGAGCGCCAGATCGCAGACCGCCAATGCCTGCAGGACCGGGT
Source organism: Kaistia defluvii (assembly GCF_026343955.1). Taxonomy (GTDB): domain Bacteria; phylum Pseudomonadota; class Alphaproteobacteria; order Rhizobiales; family Kaistiaceae; genus Kaistia; species Kaistia defluvii. Next base: position 725,214 of record NZ_JAPKNI010000002.1, on the reverse strand, counting down.
CCAGCCGTCCGACATCGCACGCATGGCGCTTTTTCTCGCTGCCGACGACAGCCGCATGTGCACGTCGCAGAATTTCATCGTGGACGGGGGTTGGGTTTGATGCACGGCGTAGAGACAGGCCGCACGCGGCTGGTTCAGTTCAAGACCGAGACGGGCGAGCGCAAGGTCGCCGTCGTCGGCGCCGATGGCGAGACGCTGCTGCCGATCCAGGGCTTTTCGACCGTGCACGAACTGGCCCTGCGCAGCATGGAGACCGGGACCGCGCTCGAAGCGCTGGTGGCCAGCCTGCCGCGCGATGCGGCGATCGACTATGACACGGTGCTGATCGCCGGCCGCGTGCTGCCGCCGCTCGACCATCCCGAGCCGGCCCGCTTCCTGATCACCGGCACCGGCCTCACGCATACGGGCAGCGCCACCGCGCGCAACCGCATGCACACGGACACGCATGGCCCGGATGCGATCGAGTCCGACTCGATGAAGATCTACCGGATGGGGCTCGACGGCGGCAAGCCGGCCGAGGGCGCGATCGGCATCCAGCCGGAATGGTTCTTCAAGGGCGTCGGCACCTGCGTCGTACCGACCGGCGCGCCGCTCGACCTGCCGGGCTTCGCGCTCGCCGGCGCCGAGGAAGCCGAGATCGCCGGCCTCTATATCGTCGACGAGGCGGGCCAGCCCCGTCGCATCGGCTTCACCCTCGGCAACGACTTCTCCGACCACATCACCGAGGGCAAGAACTACCTCTACCTCGCGCATTCGAAGCTGCGCGAATGCTCGCTCGGCCCGGAACTGCTGCTCGGCGAGCTGCCGCGGGAAGTCTCCGGCAACGTCCGCATCATCCGCGACGGCGACGTGGTGTGGGACGAGCCGTTCCTGTCCGGCGAAAGCCACATGTCGCATTCGATCGGCAATCTCGAGCACTACCACTTCCGCTATCCGATGTTCCGCCGGCCGGGCGACCTGCACGCCTACTTCTTCGGCGCGGATGCGATGAGCTACGCCTCGAACGTCAAGACCGAGGTGAATGACGAGTTCGAAATCGTGTCGCCGACCTTCGGCAAGCCGCTGCGCAACCGCATGGTGGCCGGCCCCGAGGAAACGCTGTTCACCGTCACCCCGCTCTGAGCGGAACGGACCTGAAAACAACAAAGCCTGAGAGAGCGCCAGCCGAGCCACGGTGAAGGCGCTCCTCCAACACCACCAGAACACTCATCCAGAGGAGAAGTGTCATGAAGAGTTTGAAAGCTGCGCTGGGAGCCGCCGCGCTTGCGGCCGGCCTTTGGGTTTCCGCCGCCTCGGCCGAGACGCTGCGAGTCCTTGCCTGGGAAGGCTATGCCGACCCGGACTGGGTCAAGGACTTCACCAAGGAGACCGGCATCGACGTCGATGTCGTCTTCGTCGGCAGCGATGACGAGATCTGGGCCAAGATCAAGGGCAGCGAAGGCAAGGACTTCGACGTCATGGCCGTCAACACGGCCCAGTTGCAGCGCTATATCGACGCCGACCTAGTCAAGCCCTGGGACCTGTCCAAGATCCCGAACCAGAAGCAGGTGCTGCCGCGCTTCCAGGATCTCTCCAAGATCACCGGCGTGACGCGCGACGGCAAGGCCTATGGCATCCCGTTCTGCTTCGATTCGATCGGCCTGATCTACGACACCGACAAGGTGAAGCCGGCGCCGACCTCGATGTCGGTGCTGTGGGACCCGCAATATGCCGGCAAGGTGCTGGCCTATGACAATGGCGAGCATAATTTCTCGTTCACCGCGCTCACCCTCGGCATCGCCAACCCGTTCCAGCTGTCGGCGGACCAGTTCACGGCGGTCAAGGCCAAGCTGCTCGAGCTGAAGCCGAACGTCCTGAGCTTCTACACAACGGCCGACGAAGCGCTGCAGATCTACCAGAACAATGACGTGGCGCTGATCTGGGCCAATTACGGCCAGCAGCAGCTGAAGGCGATGCAGAAGGCCGGCGCCCATGTCGCCTATATCGCGCCGACCGAGGGCTCGCTCTCCTGGCTCGACAACTGGGCGCTCACCAGCGGCGCCAAGGATCCCGACGCTGCCGCCAAGTGGGTCAACTTCCTGCTCGACAAGAAGATCGGCGCCCAGCTTTCCGAGCGCACCGGCTTCGGCAATACCGCCGCCGCCAGCTCGAACGCCAATGACAGCGACAAGCTGGTCTGGCTCGAAAGCGTCGAAGACCCGCTGAAGCGTTCGGATCTCTGGAACGAGATCAAGGCGTCGCAGTAAGCCCCGTCGTTCGACGGTCGGATGGAGCCACGGCTCCATCCCTCTCCTGTCTCAGCCCCTCCGCCTCGCGGACGGGCCCCTTTATCGATGGTTCGGGGTGGCAATGGCCGAAGCCGGTATCCTTCTGAAACTGCGGTCGGTTTCGAAAAGCTATGGCGCGACCGCCATCCTGCACTCGATCGACCTCGACGTGCGTGACGGCGAGTTCATCACCATCCTGGGGCCTTCCGGCTCCGGCAAGACGACGATCCTGCGCCTGATCGGCGGCTTCACGCAGCCCTCCGGCGGCCAGATCCTGCTCGACGGCAGCGACATCGCCGCGATGCCGATCAACCGCCGACCCTTCAACACCGTATTCCAGGACTATGCGCTGTTCCCGCACCTGACGGTGGAGGCGAATGTCGGCTATGGCCTGGCCGTGCGCGGCACGCCGCGCGCCGAGATAACCAAGCGCGTCGCCGACGCGCTCGAGCTGGTGCAGCTCGGCCCTCTCGGCAAGCGCTTCCCGGGCCAGCTTTCCGGCGGCCAGCGCCAGCGCGTGGCGCTCGCCCGCGCCATCATCTGCCGGCCGCGATTGATCCTGCTCGACGAGCCCCTGGCGGCGCTCGACGTCGAGCTGCGCCGTCACATGCAGACCTTCCTGAAGTCGATCCAGACCGAGATCCGCACCACCTTCCTGTTCGTCACGCACGACCAGGAAGAGGCGATCGCCATGGCCGACCGGATCTGCGTGATGAGCGCCGGCCGGATCGAGCAGATCGGCTCGCCGCACGAGGTCTATTACCGGCCGGGTACCGAGTTCGTCGCCAAGTTCTTCGGCGAGAACAATCTCGTCCCCGGCACGCTCGGCCCGGTCGAAGGCACGACGCGCGCCATCGACACGGCCGTCGGCCGCCTTGTCTGTTCGATCGACGGCCAGCCGAAAATCGCGGCCCTGCCGGCCGGCAGCCCCGCCTTGGCCGTGTTCCGGCCCGAAGCGGTCGGCATCGGCGACGCGGCAGAGGGCGAGAACCGGATCGCCGCCCGCATCGACCAGGTCGCCTTCGGCGGCGCCTCGACCATGGTCAACACGGCTGCCGTCCATCAGTCGCAGCAGATCCTGAAAGCCCGGCTGCAAAGCCGCCCGGATGGCACGTCCCTGTCCCAGGGCGAGACCATACCGCTGGTGGTCCCGGCCAGTGCCTGCCGCCTGGTGGCGGCATGAGCGACAGCGCTGCCCATGCCGGGCCGCACCGGCTGACGCCATGGCTCGCGACGCTCGCGGCCTACATCGTGCCGCTCGGCTTCGTGCTGGCGCCGATGGCGCTGTTCCTCGTCTATTCGTTCTTCAGCGTCGACCATGGCAGCATCGTCTTCTCGCCAACGATCTCCAATTACGTCCGCTTCTTCACCGATCCGGTGTTCCTGCCGATCTTCTGGCGTACCTGCCTTCTCTGCCTCGCGGTGGCGCTGCTCTGCGTGCTGTTCGCCTTTCCCGTCGCCTATTTCCTGACGACCCTGCGCGGACGCAGCCGCTACATGCTGCTGGTGCTGCTGCTCGTGCCGCTGCTGATGAGCTACGTCATCAAGATCTACGCCGTGCGCAGCATTCTCGGCGGTAATGGCATGCTGAACCGGGCGTTGCTCGCGACCGGCCTCATCGACAAGCCCTCCATGCTGTTCGTGTTCAACCTGAACGCCGTGCTGCTGACCTTGACCGTGCTGCTGATCCCCTTCGCCGTGCTGCCGATCTTCCTGTCGCTGGAGCGCATCCCGAAGGCGCTTCGCCATGCCTCGGCCGATCTCGGCGCCACCAACGCGCAGACCTTCTGGCGCGTCACCGTGCCGTTGAGCCTGCCCGGCACGCTTTCGGCGATGAGCTTCGTCTTCGTGCTGGCGATCGGCGACTTCCTGACGCCGCAAATGGTCGGCGGCCAGTCCGGCTTCACCTTCGGCCGCATCATCTACAGCCAGTTCGGCACCGCCTTTAACTGGCCCTTCGGCGCGGCGCTCTCCGTCATCCTCGCCGCCGTCGTGATCCTCGCCATCCGCCTGGGCGGGCGGCTCGAAAGCAAGCATGGAGGGGCCAAGTGATGCGGTTCGCCGACAGGGCAGCCCCGGCGCTGCTGATCACCCTCACCCTTTTCGTCTTCGTGCTGCTCTACGGCCCGCTGATGGTGCCGATCGTCTCGTCCTTCTTTACCGTCAGCCATGGCACCGTCGACTGGTCGCAGCCGACCACCTCGGCCTATGTCGCCCTGACCCAGAACGACAGCGTGCTGTCGGCGCTCTGGACGACGCTGATCGTCGGCGCCGGCGCGGTCGTGCTGTCGGTGGCGCTCGGCACGGGGCTGGCGCTCTACTACGCCTCGCCCAATGCGAAGGGCCGCAACTTCCTGCAGTTCATCATCTTCCTGCCCTTCCTGATGCCGCCGATCATCACCGGCCTGGCGTTGCTGATCTTCTTCCGCCAGGTTGAGTTCGAACGATCGCTGCTGACCATCATCATCGGTCATACCGTCTTCGTGCTGGCGCTGGTCTACCGCACCATCCTGACCCGGTTGCAATCGCTGAGCGGCAGTCTGGTCGAGGCGTCCTACGATCTTGGCGCCAGCAGCTGGCAGACGTTCCGGCTGGTGCTTCTGCCCAATCTCTCCAGCGCCATGGCCGGCGCGGCGATCCTCGCCTTCGCGCTCTCCTTCGACGAGACGATGATCACGCTGCTGGTGACCGGCACGCAGAGCACCCTGCCTGTCCGGCTCTGGGCGATGATGCGGCTCGGCTTCACGCCGGACATCAACGCTTTGGTGGCGCTCGTGCTGCTATTCACCACCGCGCTCTGCCTGATCGCCGTGCGCTACCTGATGCCGGCCTCCGCCGTGGCCGGCTCCGACGACAACTGAGGGCCTGCCGCCCGCCGCCTGTTATACGCGCGGGCGGGCACCGGCTCGCCTGCGCCGGCCAGGCCATTCCCGGCGCCCACTTCCCTCTGGCGGCGCCTGCCCCTATCCCCGGATTTTCCCCTTCATTCTTTCCGTGCCGGTTCGGTCATGCGGATGCCGGCGCTTGGTCGTCTCGACATTCCTCGCCCGTCGCGGGAAAACTATCGATATTCGCAGGCTTGCCGCCTCTGCCGTGCGCTGGAACGCGACAGCGGCATCGCTTCGCGCTGCCTGGCTACCCGCGTAAGCCGACCTCTTATTCCACATAATAGAACGATCTGGCCGAGGACTTTCTGCGCCCTCATTTGGCGCATCCAATCGTTCTGGATGATACTTGCATTCCCGCCGCGTCCTCGACAAACTGTTCCCCAGCCGAGATATTTACTGTTCTACATCATGGGACGACCATCGAGAGTTTGAAGACAACAATGCAGGGGGAGCGGCGCGGCGCGAAAGACACGCGCGAGCAACTCCTCCCCAGTCGCCGCGAGGCCGATTTCACCGGCGCGCCGCAAGGAGAGACACGGCCGAAGCGCGGCATCCGCCACCTCCGGCCGGCCAGGGACGTCGGGCGCCGCGTCGCGAGATGCGAAGGCCAGGCAAGCCGGGACAAGAGCAGACCGTGGCAAGTGACACATCAGATCACACCACGACGAGGCGTTTCAGCGTCCAACACTTCCAGAAGGGAACCGAGACCATGCGGGAAAAAATGCATCTGATCACCCAGCGCCTGGGCCTGCTGACGGCGGCAGCGGCCCTGTTTGCCGGCGCGCTTGGCGGCGCGGCGACGCTCGCCGAGGCAGCCTCGTCGCGCGCGGCGGAAAACAAGATGGTCCTCGTCGCCCGGCAGGACCCCGGCACGCTCGATTTCGTCAAGAGCAACCTGACGGCGATGCGGCTCTGGATTCCGGCCAATGTCGTGGAGCCGCTGGTCTATTTCAACAAGGACGGCAGCGTGTCGCCCGGCGTCGCCGAAAGCTGGACGATCAGCGACGACAAGAAGACCTACACCTTCAAGATCCGCGAGGCGAAGTTCTCGAACGGCGCGCCGGTGACGGCCGAGGACGTCATCTATTCGCTCAACACCATGAAGGCGAGCCCGGTGGTCGACTACGCCGCCGCCTATGAAGCCGTGACGGCGATCGACAAGGTCGACGACCGCACCGTCAAGGTGACTCTGTCGCGTCCGAGCCAGAACTTCTGGCAGGGCATGGGCGCCATTTCCGGCCTGATCCAGCCGGAAGCCTCGGCCGGCACCATCGCCACCAACCCGATCGGCACCGGCCCCTACAAGCTGGCGAGCTACACCACCAACAGCACCTTCGAATTCGAAGCCAACCCGACCTATTGGGGCGAGGCGCCGCCGGTCAAGAACGTCACCGTCCGCATCATCACCGACGGCACGGCCGGCCTCAACGCGCTCGAAGCCGGCGAAGTCGACGCGCTGCCGGTGATCACGATCGACCTGTGGGAGCAACTCTCCAAGCGCGAGCTCGACAAGAAATATTCGCTCGTCACCTACCCGCAGGTCGGCGAGCCGACCTATGCCGTGCTGAACCAGAAGCTCGACAAGGACCTGCGCGAGACCATCGCCAAGACGCTCGACCGCCAGTCCTACAACGACGCCTTCGGCGCCGCCTGGGGCGCGGAAAACACCTGCACCTTCGCGCTGCCGAACCAGGTCTGGTATTCGCCGGAAAGCCCCGAGACCTGCCCCTTCCCCTATGACATGGAAGGCGCGATGGCTACCATCGCCGAGAAGGGCTATGCGAGCACGCCGCTCGAATACGCTTCGCTCAGCGACGTGCCGGATCTGTCGCTGCCGGCCGACATCATGGTTCCGGCCATGCAGGCGGCCGGCTTCAACGTCACCCGCAACGCCATCGACCTGGCGCGCTATTCGCAGCTGATCTTCCAGGGCCGTCCGCCGCAGTTCGACGTGACGATCATGTCGGGCGACGCCAACCCGGTCCAGTTCGCCTGCCCGGATCCGTCCAAGGCCGGCTGGAGCACCTATTGCTCGCCCGAATACACCAAGGCGCTCGCCGATGCGGACGTCGCCCTGACGCAGGAAGACTATGTCGCGAAGATGAAGCAGGCGGCCGACATCCTGCGCAAGGATGCCGTCATCGTGCCGCTGATCGCCAAGAAGGGCGTAGGCCTGTTCAATCCCGACCTGAAGGGTTTTGAAGAGCCGCGTGTCAACGTCGCGATCGAGCTCAACAAGCTGCACTGGTAGTCGCTTCCCGCGATCGGACCGCCGCCAGCTCCTCGGGGCCGGCGGCGGTCGCACCCGCCTGCAAGGCCTCTTCCTGGGAAAGTTGAATGGCGATCTACATTCTGCGCAAACTGGCGTTCTTCCTGGGCGCGCTCTTCATCGCGTCGGTTGCGATCTTCCTGCTGATCCGGGGCGCCGGCGGCAACGTCGCCGCCGTGGTGCTCGGCAAGGGCGCCACGCCGGAAGCGATCAATGCGCTGGCGCATACCTATGGCCTCGACCGGCCGATGGCCGTCCAGTATTTCGACTGGATCGGCAACATGCTCTCCGGCGATCTCGGCCGCTCCTTCCGCACCAATGAAAGCGTCGCCGATCTCGTCACGGCACGGCTTTCCGTCTCGATCCCCCTCGCCTTTTCCGGCCTCGTCCTCGGTCTGCTGATCGCCATTCCTGTCGGCACCTATGCCGCCCGCAATGTCGGCACGCCATCCGGCGCCCTGCTCGCGCTGGTCAGCCAGATCGGCGTCGCCGTGCCGGTGTTCTGGGCCGGCATCCTGCTGTCGCTGCTGTTCGGCGTGCGTCTCGGCTGGCTGCCGACCGGCGGCTGGACGGATTGGTCGGTGAGCCCCTGGGGCGCGATCCGCTCGCTCGTGCTGCCCGTGCTGTCGCTCGGCCTGATCATGGCCGCCGTGCTGATCCGCTATGTCCGCTCCGCCGTGCTCGACGTGATGAACCAGGACTATCTGCGCACAGCGCGCGCCGTCGGCATGACGCGCACCGAAGCGCTGCTGAAGGTGGGGCTGCGCAACGCCGCCCTGCCGCTCGTCACCATTGTCGGCCTGCAGATCGCCGAGCTGATCGGCGGCACGGTGATCATCGAGACCGTGTTTTCGCTGCCCGGCCTCAGCCGCATGATGCTCGCCAATGTCGCCGCGCGCGAAGTCATCGTCGTGCAGTCGACCGTGATGCTGATCGTCGTCTTCGTCATCTCGATCAATCTGATCGTCGACCTGCTGTACGGCCTGCTCGACCCGCGCGTCCGTGCGACCCGGTGAAGGAGAGCCCCATGATCCTGAGCAAATCCTCGCATCTGCCCAACCCCGCTCCCCTGGGCGTGCCCGCCTCGCCGCCGGCCCGCAGGCAGCGGCGCAAGCTGCCCCGCAACGCCTCGCTGCTCGTCGGCATCGTGCTGACCACGATCTTTCTCGCCGTGGCGCTGGTGTCGTTCTTCTACCTGCCGTCCAATCCCAACATCCCGGTGATCCGCAACCGGCTGCTGCCCGCCGGCACGGCCGGCCACTGGCTCGGCACCGACGTGCTCGGCCGCGATATCGTCGCGCAGCTGATGGTCGGCGCGCGCACTTCGATCCTGGTCGGCGCCGGTGGCGCGACACTGAGCCTGATCCTCGGCCTGATCGCGGGGCTCGCGGCCGCCTCCTCCGGCAAGATCGCCGACGAGGCGATCTCGCGCGGCGCCGACATCCTGCTGTCGATCCCCGGCATGGTGACGGCGCTGGTGCTCGCCGCCACCATGGGCTCCGGCGCGCTCACCACCATCCTGGCGCTGACCGCCTTCTTCACGCCGTCCTTCACCCGCGTCGTCCGTTCGGCGGCCATCGGCGTGCTCAACGAGGATTTCATCACCGCCGCCCGGCTTTATGGGCGCGGCAAGATCTTCGTGCTCATCCGGCATGTGCTGCCCAACATCGCCGGCGTGATGATCGTCCAGTTCACCCTCTATTTCGCCGCCGGCATCCTGACCGAGGCGGGCCTCTCCTATCTCGGCGTCGGCGTGCACCGTCCGTCGATCTCGTGGGGGCTGATGCTGAACGAAGCGCAACAGCAGGTCGGCATCTCGTCGCCGCTCGCCATCTGGCCGGGCCTCGCCATCGTGCTGATGGTGCTGGGTCTCAACCTGCTCGGCGACGGCCTGCGCGACGTCCTTGACCCGAAGCTGGCCCGGAGAGCGTCATGAGCCAGGAAAACGCCATCGAGGTCCGCAACCTCGTCGTCCACAACACGGCGCTGACCGCCGTGCGCGGCCTCGACTTCACGCTGCCTGCCGGCGCCCGCATGGGTCTGGTCGGTGAATCCGGCTCGGGCAAGACGTTGACCGCACTCGCCCTGATGGGCCTGCTGCCGATGGGCTGGCAGGCGAATGGCAGCGTCCGGCATGACGGCGTCGACCTGATCACGCAATCCGACCGGGCGCTTTCCAGCCGGCGCGGCCGCACGATCTCCATGGTGTTCCAGGACCCGCTCTCCTCGCTCGACCCGGTCCGGCACATCGGCCAGCAGGTCTCCTCGGTCATCCGTCGCCACACCCAGGCCAGCAAGAAGGAAGCCGAGCGGCGGACCGTCGACCTGTTCCGCCAGATGTCGCTGCCGCGGCCGGAGCAGCTGATGCGCGCCTATCCGCATGAGATTTCCGGCGGCCAGCGCCAGCGCATCATGATCGCCATGGCGCTCGCCTGCTATCCGCAGTTGATCATCGCCGACGAGCCGACCACGGCGCTCGACGTCACCGTACAGAAACAGGTGCTGCGCCGGCTCAACACCGCCGTGCAGGAGCGCGGCTCCGCGCTGATCATGATCACGCATGACCTGCCCATCATTGCCGCGATGTGCGACACCGTCGCCGTCATGTATGCCGGCAAGATCGTCGAGATGGGCCCGGTTGCGGAGGTGTTCCGCAACCCTCGCCACCACTACACCAAGGGCCTGCTCGACTCCCAGCCGACCATGGACAACATCGCGCTCGATGGCAGTTCGAGGCTCGCTTCGATCCCGGGCATGGTGCCGCCGCTGCACAGCCTGCCCGCCGGCTGCGCCTTCCATCCGCGCTGCGCCGCCGCGACTGAGCAGTGCATGAGTGAGGTACCGACACTCGATGACGGCCCGCGCCGGGCCGCCTGCTGGCATCCGATCGGCGCCACGGTTCCGATGGAGGTCGCATGACCATGGCCGCAAACGATACGTCGCTCGTGCCGCCGCTGCTCGAGATGCGGCAGGTCACGCAGACCTATGCGCTGAACCGCCAGTCGCTGCTGGGCGCAAGGCCGCAGCTGACCGTGCTCGACAACATCCATTTCGATGTCCGCCCCGGCGAGGCCGTCGGCCTGGTCGGCGAATCCGGCTCCGGCAAGACGACGCTGACCCGCATCCTGACCGGCATGGAGAAGCCGCGCGAGGGGCATGTTTTCTATGACGGCCGGGACGTCTGGACAGGCGGCGCTGAGCACTGGCGCGAGTTTCGCCGCTCGGTGCAGGTGGTGATGCAGAACCCGCGCTCGTCGCTCGATCCCCGGATGCGCATCGGCTCGTCCCTGCTCGAACCGCTGCGCAGCCTGAAGATCGACGGCGACCATGCCGCGCGCGTTTTCGAGGTGCTGGACCAGGTCGGCCTGACCCGCCAGGCGCTCGAACGCTATCCGCACGAGTTCTCCGGCGGCCAGTTGCAGCGCATCGCCATCGCCCGCGCCCTGATGCCGGGCCCGAAGGTGCTGATCGCCGACGAGCCGGTTTCCGCGCTCGACGTGTCGATCCAGGCGCAGGTGCTGAACCTGCTCAAGGACCTGGTCAACAATCTGGGCCTGAGCCTGGTCTTCATCGCGCACGACCTCTCGGTCGTCGCCTACACGACAAGCCGTGTTTCGGTGATGTCGGCGGGAAGGATCGTCGAAGTCGGCAAGCCGATGGACCTCTTCGTCCGCCCGCAGGCCGAAGCGACGCAAAACCTGGTCGGCGCGATCCTGACGGTGGAGAGCGGCCTGGCGGGGAATGCGCTGGGGTAGTCCACTCCCGTCATATCCTCACCCTGGCCGTCATCCTCGCGAAAGCGAGGATCCATACAGCCACGACATTGGGCGTTTCGTACGTCAGCCAACCCGGCTGAATGGATCCCGGGTCTCCGCCCGGGATGACGCCGAGTGTGGGGCTGACGAAGAGCTGGAATGGCGGCCGCCGCCCTTCACCAACGACCCTCAGGGAGAGGTGAAGAAGCCCCCTACTCCAGAAACCGCGCCGGGAACGCATGCACGGCCGGCGGGCTTTGCCGGTCGACGAGGTTGGACTCGATCGTCGGCAGCACCTCGGCCATCCAGTCCGCCGTATCGACGACGAAACCCGGGCCCTTCTGGTCGAGCAGGAACGGATAGATCCGCGCCTCGCTCAGGCTGCGGATCAGCGGCCGCCAGCTTTGGTGGACATGGCCGCAGATCACATCCGGCTTTCCCCGCTCGATCGCCTCGACCAGAGCGGCGGTGTTGCCGATATCCGTCTCCTGGTTCACGGCGAGGATCTGCAGATCCTGCGGAACGGCCGCGCTGGCGCAGGCCTCTTGGAACGCGTTGAGCCTCGCTGCCTGCTCCTTCGAGCCGATCGTCGAGTCGAGATAGAGATAGCGTCGGCGCTCCGAACCCAGCGCCCCGAACATCCCCGCGAAAGCAGGGCCATAGTCGAGGCGGTAGGTGTGGAAGCGCGGATCGTCGAGGCTGGCGTCGATCAGGCTGACCTGGCTCGAGGTTGCGCTCAACGGCTCCAGCCGCGTCTGCCGGGTGAAGCCGGTCAGCACCACCGCGTCGAGCGTGTCCCACATGCCGGTCGGCATGCGTTCGTTGGTGAAGCTTCCCATGACGAACTCATGCCCGGCCGAGACGACGCCCTTCTCGAACGCCATCACCAGCCGCGTATAGAACTCATTGTCGAAGATGCCGCCGCCGACGATGTCGCGATTGTAGAAAAAGCCGATGCGACGGTGCGCCTCGGCCCAGGGCGTCGTCACGAGGAAGGAACCGCGCCCGACCTGGCGGCGGATGACCCCTTCGCTCTCCAGGTCCTTCAGCGTCTTCACGACCGTGATCAGCGAGAAATCACAGAGCCTGACGATCTCGTTCTGCGATTCGATGCGATCGCCCGCCTGCAACCCGCCCGTCTTCCAGCGCCGGAAAAGCCAGTCGCGGAGCTGGAGATGGCGCGGCGAGGCGTCGAGGTTCAAACCGGCGGTTCCCATGTCTTCTGGATGGCGAGGATGCCGCCATCGACGAACAGCATCTGGCCGGTGATATAGCCTGCGGCGGGCGAAGCAAGGAAGACCGCCGCGCCGCCGACATCTTCCGGTTGTCCCACGCGACCGGACGGGATCTGCTTGTTGAGCGAGGCCCGCACGCCCGGAACGTCCAGACCGCGCTGGGTCAGCGGCGTCTCGACGATGCCCGGGCCGAGGCCGTTGACGCGCACGCCGCGCCCGGCGAGCGAAACGGCGAGCGAGCGCACCAGCATCAACACCGCCCCCTTCGAGGCGTCATAGGCAACGCTGTGGCGCTCGGCGGTCACCGAATTGGTCGAGCCGACCAGAACGATGCTGGCGCCCTCCTGCCCCGGCGCCAGCAGCTGCACGAAGGCCTGCGAGGCGAAGACATAGGCCTTCACATTGAGATTGAAGGTGCGGTCGAACAGCGCCTCGGTCAGATCGTCGAAGGGCGTGTCGAGGAAGGTGCCGGCATTGTTGACCAGCGTGTCGAGGCAGCCAAGCTTGGCGTGCGCCTGTTCGACCAGCGACACCGCACCGGCGGCGGTCGAAAGATCCGACTGGATGAAATGGCACTCGGTCAGCGCCGAAAGCTTCGCCTGCGCGCCATTGTCCGGCAGGTGCGAATTGATCACCAGCCGGGCGCCCTGGCGGGCAAACGCCTCGGCGATGCCATAGCCAATGCCATGGGTCGAACCCGTCACCAGAACGCAGGGCTGCGTCATCTCTTTCTCCTTGCCGCACAGAGTTATTTTGTTAGCATGATAACATCATAACGATGGATTGCGAGATGCACGTCAAGCAGAGATGGACGAATGTCACGATCGTCACCCCCGAGGGGCAGCGGCCAAACGAGCTTCTCGTCCAGAACGACCGCATCGCCGGCATCGTCACCGCCGAGACGCCGGTCGGCGACGATTGGGAGCGGATCGACGGCAAGGGGGCGGTCCTGTTTCCCGGCATCATCGATCTGCTGCAGCATGGCTTCGGCGAACATCTCTATTGCGATGTCGATCCGGGCGCCGTCGCCGCCAATTCGCAGGTGATGCTGCGCCATGGCGTCACCGGCTTCCTGCCGACGATCCCATGCCTGCCGCCCGCGAGCATGGAAGGCGTTCTCTCCCGCCTTGCCGCCCAATGCGGCGAAGCGAAGGGCGCGCGGGCGCTCGGCGTGCATAGCGAAGGGCCCTGTTTCGGCTCGCCCGGGGCCCACAACCCGGAAAACATCGTCGCTCCCAGCGTCGAGCTGGCCGAGCGAATGCTGGCCGCGACCGGCGGCCTGCTGAAGGCCGTCACCGTGGCGCCGGAACGCGAGGGCGCGGAAGGCTTCATCGGCGTCATGAAGCGCGCCGGCGTTTCGGTCCATCTCGGCCACAGCCTGGCCCGTCCGGAGGACGTGCCGCGCTATGTCGCCTGGGGCGTCGACTCCGTCACCCACATGTACAATGTCATGCCGACCTATCCGCCGGGCAATATGGGCGTGCATGTCGTGTCGCTGACCGATGCGCTGCTGGCAGAGCCGACGCTGGCGCTCGGCCTGATCTGCGACGGCATCCATGTGGATCCGCAACTGGTCAGGCTGCTGGCGCAACTGCCCAGGGATCGCGTGTTCCTCGAAACCGACGCCATGAAATATGCCGGCACGCCGGGGCGGACCTTCGAATTCTATCCCGGCTACGTCGTCACCAGCGCGCCCGGCAAGGCGGTGCGCGACAGCCAGGGCGGGCTTTGCGGCTCGTCGCTGGCGCCGGACGAGGCAATGCGCAACTATCTCGCCTTCTCGGGCAAGGACCTGGTCCGCGCCGCGCATGCGACCAGCCTGGTGCCGGCGCGCCTGCTCGGGATGGAAAGCGAGATCGGCAGCCTCGCGCGCGGAAAGCGCGCCGATTTCTGCGTCCTCGACCCGGCGACGCTGGCCGTCAAGGCGACCTATGTCGGCGGCGAATGCCTCTATGGGAGCGTCTGAGCATGGCGACACACGAAAGTCCGATGCGCTATGAGGAGGACGGCAACGTCCATCTCGACTTCCACGGCGCGACCAACACGACGATCGACTTCATTGTCGAGCGCTTCGGCGTCGACGCCATGGATGCGATTTTCAGGAAGGTCGGCCGCGACGTCTACGCCAGCATCCGCAGCGACCTCATCGCCGGCGACACCCGCCAGCTGGTGCGCCAATGGCGCCATTTCTTCGATCGCGAGGGCGCCGAGTACGATATCGAGATCGGCGCGGACGAAATCGTTCTCACCGTTCGCCGCTGCACCGCCTGGCATCATGTGAAGGGGCTTGTCGGTCACGTCTCGCCGCATTTCTGCGACCAGACCAGCCGCACCAACGAGGCCATGGCCGAAGGCTCGCCCTTCGCCATCGATACCGAAATCACCGGCGAAGGCGCATGCCGGCAGGTGATTGCGAGGCGCGCATGATCCCGAGCGACCACTTCACGCGGTTCTACAACGAGATCTTCAAGTTCCTCGAAAGCCAGGGCGAGGAGGCGCTGGAAGCCTACTGGCTGGCGATCTCGAAGAACCAGGAGCGCCACATCCTCGATCTGATCCAGACGCAAGGGCTGGCCGGCATGTACGAGTACTGGTCGCACATCAAGATCGAGGAAAACTGCGACATGGACCTCGATTTCAACGAGGACCGCCTCGAGCTCCGGATGAATGTCTGCCCCAGCCTTTCCAAGGTGATGGACAATGACGCCGCCCCGATGGAGCGCTATTGCGATCACTGCGCCGGATGGATCGGACCGATCATGGACAAGACCGGATATCACATGGTCTACGACGTGATCGACCGCACCAAACCGCAATGCGTGACGCGGATTTTTAAAGATCCGGACAAGGCGCGCGAGGCGGAAAAATCGGCGCAATTGCTGATGGGCTGGCCGGGCCACAAGGTCGGTTAAGCCCCCGTCATCCTGGCTCACTGGAGCCTCCTTCGAGGCCCGGCTTCGCCGGGCACCTCAGGATGATGGCGGAGCTTCGCTTTCGAACGCTCAGCCATCGATGGGCTGCGCTCCGCCATCATCCTGAGGCGCTTCGCGCAGCGAAGCCTCGAAGGAGGATCGCGCGAAGCTCCCCTCACCGGTAGTCGATGCGCGGGTCAATATAGGCGTAGAGCACGTCGACGGCCAAGTTGATCGCGATGTAGAGCACCAGGATGATGACGATGCAGCCCTGGATCAGCGGGTAGTCGCGCGTCGAGATCGCCTGGATCAGCAGCCGGCCTATGCCGGGATAGGTGAAGACCGCCTCGGTCACCACCGCGCCGCCGATGAAATTCGCCATCATCAGGCCGACGATGGTGACGAAGGGCAGCAGCGCGTTGCGCAGGATGTGTACGCCGACGATCTGCCGCTCCGGCAGCCCCTTCGAGCGGGCCGTCCGCACATAGTCGGCGCGCAATTCGCTGACCAGCGACGCGCGTAAAAAGCGCGCCAGAATGCCGGAGACATAGATGCCCAGCGTCAGCGCCGGCAGCGCCAGATTGCGCAGCGCGCCGATCGGGTTCTCCCAGATCGGCACATAGGCTGAGGCCGAGGGCAGCCAGCGCAATTCCACCGCGAAGACCAGGATCAGCAGGATGCCGAGCCAGAAGGTCGGCACGCCGAGCGCCAGCGCGCTCCAGCCCGACAGCACGCGGTCGAGCCAGGAACCGGGCCGGAGCGCGGAGGCAATCGCGACCGGAATGCCGATGACGAGCGAGACGATCGTCGCGGCGACGGCAAGCTGCAGCGTCGCCGGCAGGCGTTCGCCGATCAGTTGCAGGACCGGCGCGCGGCCGCGGATCGAGATACCGAAATCGCCGCGGATCGCGTTCCAGAGCCAGTCCGCATATTGCACCAGCACCGGCCGGTCGAGGCCGAACTGCGCCGTCGCGGCGGCGATCTGTTCGGGGTTGGCATTGTCGCCGGCGATCGCGCCGATCGGCCCGCCGGGAACGGCGTAGATCATCGCCCAGATGGCGGTGGAAGCGAGCAGCAGGACGGGCGCCAGCTGCAGCAGGCGGCGCAGCACGAAACCGATCATGGCGTTGCCCCTTCGCCCTTGGGAGCGATGATGGGATCGCGGTGGCCCTCAAGCAGGCCGGAGAGCGCCCGGCCGAGCACATCGAAGGAAAGGATGGTGAGCGTCAGCACGATGCCCGGCAGAACGGCGTAATACGGCGCCTCATGCAGGTAGGATTTTCCGGTTCGCAGCATCTCGCCCCAGCTTGGGGTGGGCGGCGGCACGCCGACGCCGAGGAAGGACAGCGCTGCCTCCAGCAGGATCGCGACCGAGCAGAGCACGACGACCTGGACGAAGATCGGGCTCCAACTGTTGGGCAGAATGGTACGGAACATGTTGTAGGTGGCCGTGCCGCCGAAGGCCTCGACGGCGGTGACGAAATCGCGCTTCCTGAGCGTCAGCACCTGCGCCCGGGTGATGCGGGCGAAGCTTGGAATGCCGGTCAGGCCCACCGCGATCAGGGCCGCCGCCTGGCTGCGGCCGAGCACGGCGATCATCGCCATGGCGAACAGGATCGCCGGGAGCGCCAGCAGCACGTCGACGAAGCGCATCAGAGCCGCATCGCGCCAGCCGCCGAAAAAGCCGGCGACGAGACCGATCGGCACGCCGACCAGCGCCGCGATCATCACCGCGCCGCCCGCCGTCACCAGCGAAGTGCGCGCGCCGAAGATGACGCGGGAGAGGATGTCGCGCCCCAGTTCATCCGTGCCGAACCAGTTGGTGGCGGAAGGGCCCTTCAGGGCATTGGCAAGCTTCTGACCCACCGGATTGAGTGGCAGGAAGTCGGCGAAGATCGCCGCCAGCGTGATGCCGACGAGGAAGATCAGCGCCAGCGCCGAGCCCTTGCTGGCGAGCAGCCGGCCGAGGATGGAGAGCTTCCTGGAAGCGATCTTCTTCACGAGGCCGTCTCCATCGCGCCCGACGCGAACGCATTGCGCCGGCCATCCAGCGGGCCGGCATGGTGGCACGCCGCGCGGGTCGGGAGGTCGAGATAGCGCTCGAAGGCGGGCGCCTCGGCCGAACAGATCTCGGTGGCGCGAAAGCAGCGCGGATGGAAGGTGCAGCCCGAGGGCGGAGAGGCCGGGTTGGGGATCTCGCCTTCGAGCACGATCCGCCGCCGCGTGTCGCGCACGGCCGGATCCGGCACCGGTGCGGCCGAAAGCAGGCTTTGCGTATAGGGATGGACCGGCAGGTCGTAGAGCCCGTCGCGCGAGCTCTCCTCGACGATGCGGCCGAGATACATGACGGCGACCCGGTCCGAGACGTGGCGCACGACCGAGAGATTGTGCGCGATGAACAGATAGGCGAGACCAAGCTCCCGCTGCAGGTCCTGCAGGAGGTTGATCACCTGCGCCTGGATCGAAACGTCGAGGGCGGCGACCGGTTCGTCGAGGATCAGCAGTTTCGGCTGCAGGGCCAGCGCGCGGGCAATGCCGATGCGCTGCTTCTGGCCGCCGGAGAATTCGCTCGGGAACCGGCCGAGCATGGTGCGCGACAGCCCGACAAGATCGAACAATTCGGCGATGCGCCGCGCGCCGCCCATCTCGTCATAGAGGCCGTGGATGCGCAGTGGCTCCGCGACGATGTCCTCGACCGAGAGCACTGGATTGAGCGAGGCATAGGGGTCCTGGAAGACATATTGCATCTGCCGGCGCGCCTTGCGCATCGAACCGCGATCCAGGTCGCGGATCGATTGGCCGGCGAAGCGGATGCTGCCGCCCGTGGCGCGGATCAGGCCCATGATGGCGCGGCCGGTCGTCGTCTTGCCGCAGCCGGATTCGCCGACCAGGCTGACCGTCTCGCCCGGATTGACGGAGAGGCTGACGCCATCCACCGCCTTGACCCAGCCGGTGGTGCGCCGAAGCACGCCAGTCTTGACCGGAAAATGCACCTTCAGGCCGTCCACGACGAGCAGCGGTTCCGGCTTTTTAGGCGCCGCCACGGCATGGAGGCGCGGCTCGGCGGCAAGCGGCGCTACCGGCAGTTCCTCGGCAAAGTGGCAGGCGGACAGGCGGTTTTCGCCGACCGCTCGCAGCGCCGGATCCTCCGCCGCGCAGATCGGCCGGTCCTGGCCCACGGCGCAGCGAGGCTGGAAGGCGCAACCCTGCGGCAAGGCGCCCGGGATCGGCGGCTGGCCGGGGATCGGGTCGAGCCGTGAATCCGACGTGTCGATGCGGGGAATGCTGCGCAGCAGCGCTCGGGTATAGGGATGGCGCGGGCTCGCGAAGATCTCGGCGACCGGGGCCGTCTCGACGATGCGGCCGCCATACATGACGGCGACGCGGTCGGCGACTTCGGCGACGACGCCGAGATCGTGCGTGATCAGGATGACGGCCGAGCCCATCTCGGCCTGGCGGCGCGCCAGCACGGCCAGCACCTGCGCCTGCACGGTGACGTCGAGCGCGGTCGTCGGCTCGTCGGCGATGATCAGCTTCGGCTGGCCGGCCATCGCCATGGCGATGACGGCGCGCTGGCGCATGCCGCCGGAAAACTGGTGCGGATACTGCCCCGCCCGACCCTCGGGATCGGCGATGTCGACCTCGCGCAGCAGTTCCGCAGCGCGGGCATGCGCATCCGATTTCTTGAGCCTTCCATGTGCCACCTCGCCCTCGGTGATCTGGCGGCCGACGGTGAGCACCGGATTGAGCGTCGTGGTCGGGTCCTGGAAGATGAAGCCGACATCGCTGCCGCGCATCTTTCGGAGCGTCTCCGGCGCAGCGGTGGTGACGTCGATGCCGCAGAGGCGGATCGAGCCGGCAACCCGCGCGGTCTCGGACAGAAGTCCGGTGACCGCGAGGGAGGTGACGCTCTTGCCGGAGCCGGATTCGCCGACAATGCAGAGCACTTCATTGGGATAGACGTCGAAATCGACGCCGCGCACGACGGGCACCGAACGCCCCTCGCCGCCGAAATCCACCTTGAGCCCCCGGACGGAGAGAACCGGGTCAACCATGCGGGGATCTTCCGGCGAGAGACGCGGCGCCCGTCGCCATCACTGGAAGCCCACCGTGCGGGCGACGAACAGGTTGTCGATATCGAGCGCCAGCCCCCCGAGCTTCGGCGAGGCGACGATCAGGCCCGTGTCGTAGGAATTGGTCGGGATCGCGAAGGCATCCGTGACCAGGACACGATTGAGATTGTCGTAGGCCGCCTTCACATCGGCATCCGAACCCGAGGTCGTGTTTACCCGCTCGATGGCGGCGACATAATCGGGATGGGGATGCGGGTCCTTCAGCACCGGGTTCTTGACGACGCGGTAGATGCTGTTGGTGGCGACGCGGGAAGGGAATTTCTGCACGTTGCCGACCGCGCCGAAGGTGGCGTCGAAATTGCCGGCGAGCAGCGCCTCGGTATATTCCGCGCCCTGACGGACATCGAGCTCGATGTTGATGCCGGCTTCCGCCAGCGCGCTCTGCAGGATCTGGCTGATGACCACGGTCGGCTCGTCGCTGCCCCAGACCAGCATCTTCCAGTTACTCTGTTCTGCCGGCGTCAGACCGGACTCCGCGAGCAGTTTCTTGGCCTTGTCGAGATTATAGGCGAATTCGTCCGTGTAGGCCGCGTCGAAGGCCGGGCTCGCCGGCGCCCAGGGCAGCGCCACAACTTCGCCCAGGCCGGCATAGCCGACGCGCAGCATGCCCTCGCGGTCCATCAGATAGTTGAAGGCCTGACGGAATTTGGCGTTGGTGAAGGGCGGGCGGGTCGAGTTGATGCGGAATATCTGCACCAGCGGGCCGGGGCCGCGCAAAACCTGATAGCCGGCATCCTGCAGGCGCACGGCGCTGCGCGAGGTGCCGCCATAGACGATATCGACCGCGTCGGATTCCAGCGCCGCGCTGGCCGAGGCGTCCTCGCTGAAAATGGTGAACTCGATCTTCTCGGCGATCGGCTGGCCCTTGCGCCAGTAGTTGGGATTGGCCTTCAGCGTCAGGCCCTGGCCGACGGCGCGGCTATCCAGCAGATAGGCGCCGGTACCGGCCGGCACGGTCTCGACCGTGGCGATGCCGGCCGCCTCGATCGGGATCAGGAACTGCAGGAGATCAGTGATCTGGCGCTGCGGAGCCGGGCTCTTGAAATTGATCGTGACGGTCTTCTCGTCCGGCGTCGTCCAATCCTTGACGATCGACATGGTGGCGTAGACGTTCTTGCCGCGCTCGGGATCGGCCGCCTTGGCCAGCGTCGCCGCGACGTCGGCGGAGGTGAGCTTGGCGCCGCTATGGAAGGTGACGTCGTCGCGCAGCGTCACCGTGACGGACTGGTTGTCCGGCGCGATCGCCCAGGCGGTCGCCAGGCTCGGCACCGCCTCGCCCTCGTCCGTGTATTCGATCAGGCTGTCATAGAGGTTCTTGATCAGGTGAAAGTTCACCGTCGAGAACTGCTGCGGATCGAAATTGGTCATGTCGCCGAGCAGGGCGACGCGAAGCGTGCCGCCCTTCAGCGCCTGTTCCTCGGCGTGGAGCGGCGCAATCCAGCCGGCGCTGCCGACGACGACAGGCGCGGTCGCGGCGAGAAACAGGAAGCCCAGCCGCCTGAGTGTCCGAAGGAATTGGGTCTTCATGATGTGGGCCCCCGTTCGAGTGCATGGGGTCGGCCATGGCCGACAGGATGGGACGGTCAGGCGTCGACGCGCTGGCCGGGCTGAGACGAATGCGCCCGCCAGTCGTCAAACGTCTCGATCGGATAGATCGGGCGCGGAATCCGTTTCCACGGCAGCGTGAACACGTCCGACTGGCCGGGACCGCGCGTATCGGCGCGGATGACGGTGGATGCGATCGGCGCGAAATACTGGAAGTTCGACGCCGTCTTCAGGACCGCGATGCCGTATTCGGTCGGCTCGACCCCCATGGCCCGGTAGACGCCCGGCACGTTGCCGGCAACGGCGCGCAGCGTGGTGATCATGAGCGTAACCGGACCGACATCGAAGATGACGGACGGTCCGAGATCGACCTCGCTCTGATGGTTGTAGCCCTCGATCTTCAACAAGCCGCCGCCGACCGTGCGAACCGTGCCCGTCACTTCGAGCGGGGTGAAGAATTCCGTCGCCGCGTCGCCGCCGAGCGGCAGCGTCACCGTCGCCCCCTCGCCCGCCGCGACCAGTCTGGCCGCCGCCTCGGGCGAGATCAGCGGCACCAGCGCGCGCTTGCGGATCCCCAGGCGCAGCATGGCTTCGAGCAGCAGGTTGCTGTCGCCGGCCGCGCCGCCGAACACCGTATCGCCGGTATCGCTGAGGATCGCCAGACCGGGTGTGGCGTCCGCCTGAAGAACCGCATCGTCGACCGAGACCGACTCGCGGACCTGAAACTCGTCGCGCAGCGACCAACAGAGATCGGCCAGTTCGTCGGCGAGATTTTCCGCCAAGGCCTGGTCGTTGTCCGTGACGACGATCGTCGCCCAGCCGCCCTCGGCGACGTCGAGCCAGGGCTGCATCGGATAGTTCGATGCCTGCAGCACCCGCGGATCGGCCTCCACGGCGCGGGCCGCGTCGAACCAGACCTTCATCGGCCCCTGCGAGGTCAGGAACTGCTCCTGATGCGAGACGAGCGGGATCTTGCGCCAGGCGATCGTCGGCTTCAGCCCCTCGATCAGGATGCGCAGCAGCAGCTTGGCGCCGAGGAGGCCGGTGTCATAGACATCGTGTGGCTGGGTGCGGTGGCCGACGATGGCGGTCGCGTTGTCGATGATCTTCTGCGTGACATTGGCGTGATGATCGAGCCCGAGCACGATCGGCACGTCGGGGCCGAGAATCTCGCGGCACAGCGCGATCTGCTCGCCCTCGACATCGTCGATTCCATCCGCCGAGCAGGCGCCGTGCAGCTGCAGTTCGAGGCCGTCGATCTTGCCCGCCGCCAGCAGGCCGGCGCGGATCTTGTCCTGGAAGAACTGGAAGGTTTCCGCCGACAGGCGTCCGCCGGCCGAGGCATAGCCGCGAATGATCGGGATCAGCTCGATCTCGAGACCGGATTCCTCCATCACCTGCAGATGGCCGCCGACCTGGCCGAAGCCGCGCAGCTTCTCGAAGATTTCCTGACCTTCATAGATGCCGAAGCCCGCATAATCCTCGAGCGTCGTCGGCACCGGATTGAAGTCGTTGGTTTCCTGCGAGATGTGGATGACGGCGATACGCAACATCAATCTCCATGAGAATTACTTCTGGCCTCGCACGAATAAATCCACCGCGCAGATGACGGGTCGCCGAAACGACCAAGACATGCGTGGTATTGGGCCGGAGCGAGCAGCAGATCCGCCCGATCTATATCGAAGCCTTATTGATATTCAGGCTAGGTAGCGGTCCGTTTCGTGTCAATCCCGCGACGTTTCACTGGGCGAAACAACGCGGCACTGCAACAAATTCGTGCATTGGCACCGTGCCCCGTCCCGCGCCCCGTTCAGAAGAACGTCTTCAGCGCGCCGGTGACGCGGTAATCCTCGTCGACGCGGTAGAGCAGCGACCACTTGTCGAAGGTGGTGCAGGGATGGCTGATGCCGAAGCCGACCATGTCGCCCGTCCGGAGCGGGCTGTCCTCGGGCGTGACGAGGTGGCAATGCTGGTCGTTGAGCGCCACGACTTCATGGCCGGCCGGCATCGCGGCGGGGGCCGTCATGCTGCCATCCGGCCGATACCAGCGCAGCGGCACCGGCAGGCCGGCATCGTGGCTGACGTCGCGCTTGCCCATGGTGAGCATGGTGCGGCCCGTCTCGGGACGAGACTGCACCATCGCCCAGACCTCCAGCGCCGGCTCCAGTCCGCCTTCGGGAAGCTTCAGCGAGGTCTCGCTGACGATGCGCCGGAACGCCGCCGCATAGGCGATGGAATCATGCGTCAGGTAGCAACCGGACCGCAGCACGCGCAGCACCGGATGCGGAAACGAGACCCGGTTGAAACGCTCGACGACGCGGTCGAAGAAGGCCGAGCCGCCTGCGCTGATGACGATCGGCGCCGCGGTGGTGAACAGCCCCTCCTCCATCGCCAGCAACGCCATCGACGCGACATCGTCGATCAGGCCGTCCGCCGTTTCCGGCGTCGGCAGCATGCCCTCGAAGCATTCGAAGCCGGCAAGTTCCAGCCCAGGCGCCGCCGCGATCGCACGCGCCAGCTCGATCGCGCCCTCGCGGGTGCGGACACCCGTGCGCCCGCCGGGAAAGCCCATCTCGACCAGAATGCGCAGCGGATTGCCTTCCGGCGGCGGATTGCGGCGCGCGCCCTCGATCAGCATGGCCACGCCGTCGGGATTGTCGGCGAGGCAATAGAGCTCGAAGCCGCCCTTGGCGTGCAGCGCGCGGAAGCAGGCATCGATCGCCTGGGTGCCGACCGGCTGGTTGGCGAGCAGCACACGCCTGACGCCGAAGCGCAGGCAGACGCCGACCTGCTGCAGCGTCGCGGCGGTGATCGCCCAGGCGCCGTCCGCGATCTGCAGGTCGAACAGATGCGGCGACATCGTCGTCTTGCCATGCGGTGCGATGACGAGATCGTTCTCCGCCGTGAAGGCGCTCATCCAGGCGCTGTTGGCGGCCAGAACTTCCTGCCGGATGACGGCGACCGGCAGCGGCAGGTCGCCGGCGAGCAGGCTCCAGCCCTGCGCGGCGACATCGCCGACGGTGAGGCTTGGCGCATCATAGGGCAGCCCCTTGGTCGAGGGATCGAGTTCGAGCGCATCGAGCGAAGCGATGTCGAGGCGGGGGATCAGAGCCATGGATTGGGGTCCAGCGGTGAAAGCGGGCGACGCGCCCGGGTATAGGGAATCTTCGCCGTGTCGCTCGGATAGGGACCGCCCGTATCGAGGTAGTGCACCTTGTGGGCAATCGGCGCGAAGGCGGCGTGGAAATGGTTGGACGACTTCACCACGATGATCTTCTTGGCGGCGAGATCGACGCCGAGATCGGTGAAAACGGGCGGGCTGAAGGTCTGGGCACGGGTCGAGGCCAGCACGACATCGAGATTGCCGATCGTCACGGCCGCCGCCGGGCCGAGGCAAACCCAGCTCTGCTCGAACGGCACCAGCAGATCGTCCGTGACGCCGCGCACGACCACGCGCGCATCGATCGGCTTGCCCGAGGTCGAGGCCGCCTTGCCGCCAAAGCGCAGATCGATCTCGGCGCCGATTCCGGCCGCCCGGCAGAAACTGACGGCGACCGGATCCCAGAGCGCGCCGATGGCGGCCGGGATCTCGGGATGGCGCAGCAGCGCCTCGACCATGACGGTGGAATCGCCGGCAACGCCGCCGCCGGGATTATCCCAGCGATCGGCGAGAACGACCGGCTGGCCCAGTTCGGCCAGCGCCTGGACGATCGCCTCTTCCGGCTTGAAGTGATAAGGCCCGCCGCCGCCCGCGCCCCAGCTCAGGATCTCGCGGCCGAGGCGCTCGGCCAGCGCCGCCGCCTTGCCATGGTTGGCGGCGCCATCGGCGATCACCAGCACCTTGGTGCCGACGTCGTGGACATCCGCGGCCTGGAAGCCATGCGCGACCGAGATCGACAGGATGCCCTCCTGCCCCTCCAGCGCCAGCATGCGATCGACAAAGCCGCGGCCGGGCTCGCGGCTGGTCATGAAGCCGGTGATGGCGCGGCAATCGAAGACCGCGCTGACCGGCGCGATCTCGCGCTTCGCCGCGCGCAGGCAGAGATCGACCAGATCCTCGGCCCGTTCGAGGAAATCGGTGTGCGGGAATTCCTTGAAGGCGGCGATGACATCCGCCGCCTCGACCATCTGGTCGGTCAGGTGGCAATGCATGTCGAGTTCGGCGCCGACGATCGCCTCCGGCCCGGCGATGGCGCGGGCATGCGCCAGCAGGTCGCCCTCGCAGTCATCATAGCCGCGCGCCACCATCGCCCCATGCAGGCCGAACAGCACGACATCGACCGGCATCGCCGCGCGCAACTGGTCGAGGATCTCGTCGCGCAGGCTTTCATAGGCGGCGCGCGAGACGAGCCCGGCCGGCTCGGCCCAGGTCGCCGTGCCCTCGACAAGCGTGAAGCCATCCGTGCGGGCGCGGCGGCGCGCCGCCACCATGGGCCCGGAACAGAGCGTCGGCGTCTCGGGATGGGTGCCGGGCGGACAATAAAAGGCGCCCTCGAACGCGCTTCGATCGACGAAGAGCGGCGAGAAAGTATTCGTCTCGGTTGCCAAAGACGCCACGAAGACCCGCATTGCCGACCCCTGCTCGCCATGCCGGAAGGGCACGACATCAACTATTCTACATCATGGAACAACACTTTGGCTGCTGGGTGAAATTTAAGCGGCAGGACGGGGCACCTGTCAACAAGCCTGTCGTCGTTCCTCCATCGAAACCAGAGCTTCGGCTTGCGCACGCCCCGGAGTTGATGTCTTAATATCCGAGCGAACATCGCCATTTCGTTCTATGATATGGAATTGATGTCCGGATAGTCGCGCTAGCAACGGTCGGAACCCGCATGTCGAAGCCAGAAAACGAGCCTAGCGGCGCCGCCGTGGCCGCGCGCATCCAGTCGGTGGCCCGCGCCAAGGCGCTGCTCGACGCCATGACGAGCGGCGATTTCGTCACGCTGCGCGAGCTCGCCGCCCGCACGGGCCTTGCCAAGACCACGGCGTTCAACCTCGTCACCGCGCTGGTCGATGTCGGCCTTGCCGAGCGCGACATCAAGGGCGGCGCCTACCGGCTAAGCCTGCAGCATCTGGTCTATGGCAAGGCGGTCGAGCGCCGGCTCGACATCGCGGCGCTGGCGCAACCCTATCTGGTCCGGCTCTGCGCCGAAACGCGCGAGACCGTCAACCTGGCCCTGCCCGGCCCGACCGACGCGGTGATCGTCGAAAGCCTCGAAGGCAGCCAGACGCTGCGCGTCTCGTCCTATTCCGGCACCCGCGCCGCCTATCATTCGACAGCCTGCGGCCGCGCGCTGCTCGCCTATCAGCCCCTGTCGTTCCGACGCATCATCTACAATCTCGGCTCGCTGCCGGCCGCAACCGACCGCACCATCACCGACCCCGAAGCGCTGGAAGCCGTGCTGGAGCGCTGCCGCACCGTCGGCTGGACCACTGAATTCGAGGAAAACGAGATCGGCGGGGCTTGCGTCGCCGCGCCGATCTTCGCGCCCGGCGGCGAAGCCATCGCCGCCGTCTCCATCGCCGGCCCGTCGGCCCGCTTCGAGCCCGACGCCATCGAGAAGCTCGGCCGGCTTCTCGTCGCCACCCTCGCCGAAGTCACGGCGAACATGTCCCGCAACAGGTAGCCTTTCCATGAAACCACGCGCTCGCATCCTGCTGGCCGGGCTCTATCACGAGACCCACACCTTCGTGGACGAGATCACCCGGCTTGCCGATTACGAGATCCTGCGCGGCGCCGAGCTGCCGGCGCGCCGGGGCGACGGCTCAACCGTCGACGGCTTCCTCGAAGTGGCCGAGTCGGAAGGCTGGGAGGTGGTCCCTGTGGTCGAATATTCGGCCCTCCCCTCCGGCACGACCGACCACGCCGTGTTCGAGCAATTCTGGAGCGAACTCGAGACCGGCCTCCGCGATGCGCTGGACGATGGCGGGCTCGACGGCATCTGGCTGGCCCTGCATGGCGCCATGGTGACGACGGCAAGCGTCGACCCGGAGGGCGAGCTGCTCGCCCGCATCCGCGCCATTCCCGGGGCCGAGGCGCTGCCGCTCTATGGCGTGTTCGACCTGCACGCGACCTTCACCGCCGCCATGGCGAGGCATGCCAACGGCCTGGTCGCCTACCGCGAAAACCCGCATACCGACGCGCGCGAGTCGGCTGTCCGCTCGGCGCAACTGCTGGCGCGCGCCCTTCGAGAGAGGGCCTCGCCGGTCATGCAGGCCCGCAACGCCGCGATCCTGTGGGCGCCGCCCGGCACCGGCACGGCCGACCGGCCGATGCGCGATCTCGAGGCGCTCGCCCGACAGATCGAGGCCGAGGATGCCGAGATCTGGGCCGTCAACGTCATCGCCGGCTACTCCTTCTCCGACGTGCCGGACGCCGGCGTCGCCTTCTCGCTGGTCACTACCGGCAGCGCCGAGCGGGCGAAAGCCGCGCTCGACCGGCTGGAAACGCTTGCGCTCGAATTGCGCGAGTTGGGCCAACCGAAGGAATGGGACCTCGACGCCGCGCTCGCCGAGATCAAGACGCTTCCGGGCGGCCCCTATATCGTGGTCGAGCCGGCCGACAATATCGGCGGCGGCGCGCCGGGCAACGACACGGCGATCCTGCGCGGCTTCCTGCGCCATGGCATCCGCAACGCCGCGGTCGCCATTGCCGACGCCGAGACCGTGCAGGCGCTCGCCGACGCCGCGCCGGGCGATGTCCGAACCGTGCGCCTCGGCGGCAAGGGCAGCCAGCTCGGCGCCGGCCCGCTCGAGATCGCCGTGACCTTCGTCAGCCGCAGCGATGGCGAATTCACGCTGGAGGATCGCAACAGCCATCTCGCCGCGATGCAGGGCGTCGATATCAGCATGGGCGCCTCGGTCGTGCTGGAAGCGGACGGCGTGAAGATCCTGGTCAACAGCCGCAAGACGCCGCCCTTTGATCTCGGCCAGTTCCGCTCGCAGGGCATCGTGCCGGAAACGCTGACGGCGATCGGCGTCAAGGCGGCCGTCGCGCACCGCCGTGCCTATGACCCGATCACGGTCAGGAGCTACACGGTGGCGACGCCGGGCCCCTGCACCAGCGTGCTGACCTCGCTTCCCTATCGCCGGCTGCGCCAGCCGGTGTTCCCGATCCGCTGAAACCTGGAGACACCATGATCGAATATCCGAGCGAGCCGGACACCCCGCGGTCGCACCTGCCCTTCAGCCCGTCGACCAAGTTTGGCGATCTGATCTTCGTCTCCGGCCAGGCTTCGGTCGATGCAACCGGCAAGATCATCTCCGAGGATTTCGAAGGCGAAATGCGCCGCTCGATGGAGAACATGCGCAAGGTGCTCGAAACCGCCGGCAGCGATTTCCAGCATGTACTGCAGACCCGCAACTACGTGCAGGATCCAGCCGACATCCCGCTGTTCAACAAGCTCTACCGCGAATATTTCAGCGAGCCCTTTCCGGCCCGCACGACGATCACCAATTGCCTCGGCGCGGCGCTCCGCTACGAGGTCGAGTGCATCGCCATCGCCAAGCCGAAGATCTGACCCGTCTCGGAGCCTGAGGACATAAGGGCGGCGTGCCTCGTTCTTCACCTCTCCCTGAGGGAGAGGTGAGGAGACTGCATTCCCATGGCACGGGCCTCGGCAGGGGTGACGAGACCCCCTCCCCAAAACCGGGAAGCCGGTTTTGACCCTCCCTCAAGGGGAGGGTTCAACGAAGGACTTGTTCTCGCATCGATACCGGGCCGGACAACTCCCGCTCGATCCCACCTTTGAGGGAGGGTCGAAAGCGCCAGGCGCCTTTGGGGAGGGGGACCCAGCCCCCTGCCCTCTCACCCGAAGCGATATTCGGTCTCCTGCCGGTAGATCTCGCCGGGACGGAGGATGGCCGAGGGGAAGGTCGGCTGGTTGGGGCTGTCGGGGAAGCGCATCGGCTCCAGGCAGAGTCCGGCATGGGCCTGATAGGGCACGCCGTCGAGGCCGGTGAAATCGGGCGCCAGACCCGCCCCGTCATAGAAGACCAGGCATGGCTCGGTGGTGTGCACGTCCATGGCCAGCGAGCCATCCGGCGCCTCCAGCCGCGCTGCGCGCAGCAGGCCTTCACCACTGCGGTCGAGCACCAGGCAGCAATCATAGTCGAAGTCCGGGTCGCCGGCCGGATCGGAAACAGGTCGCGGGGTCCGGAAATCGTAGGGCGTGCCGGTGACGCTGGCGATCTCGCCGCTCGGAACCAGCTCCGGGCTGAACGGCGTATAACCGGAAGCGGCGAACTGCAGCCGGTGCTCGCGGCTGGTGGCCCCGGGCAGCAGCGAGAAATAGGAATGATGCGCCAGGCTGACGACGGTCGGGGCATCGGTCGTCGCCGTCATCGTGATGTGAATGGTTCCGGGCTCGAGCAGCCGATAGGTGCAGCGAACGTCGAGCGTGCCGGGATAGCCGTCGTCCCCATCGGGCGAGATCAGGCCGAGCGTCACCGACTGCTCATCCGATTCGAGGATCTGCCACGGCTTGCGCGAGAAGCCGGTGACACCGCCATGCAGATGCACGCCGCCTTCGTTCAGCGAGAGCTGGTATTCCCTGCCGTCAATGGCGAGATGGCCTTCGCCGATCCGGCTGGCATGCCGGCCGGCGGTGACGCCCAGAAAGCGGTTGTTCTCCAGATAGCCATCCAGTTCCCGGAAGCCGAGCACCACGCGGCGCGGCTCTCCATTCGGCACCGGAACGACGAGATCGCGCAGCGCCGCGCCAAAGGTCAGGATCGAGGCCGAGGCGCCTCTGGCATTGGCAAGCCGGATCTCGGAAATGGCCGTGCCGTCCGGCAAGCGACCGAAGAAATGGATCGACACGATGTCTCCTGCGGGTTTCCTGCAACCTACTTTACCGCGAGTAGGAGCGCCCTGTCTCGATTCTCGCCAAAGCCCTGCAGACAGGTCTGCAGGGCTCCATGTCCAACATCCTGCGGCTGGAGTTCAGCCACCGTCGGCTCCCGCAAGGGAGAAACGCCTACCAGAGCGTATAGCCACCATCGATGACATAGGCGGCGCCCGTCACATAGGAGGCTGCGGGGCTGGCGAGATAGACGGCGAGCGGCGCGATCTCCGGCGGATTGCCGGGACGCCCCATCGGAATATGCGCGACGATGGCGTCGATCACGTCCGGCCGGCGCTCGTTCCAGCTGCGGTTGGTGTCCGTCATGAACAGGCCGGGGCAGATCGCGTTCACGGTGACGCCATGCGGCGCCCAGTCGGCGGCGGCGCAGCGGGTGAAATGGATCACCGCCGCCTTGCCGGTTTCGTAGTCGCGCCCGCCAATGCCGCGATTGGCGATCAGGCCGCTCATCGAGGCGATGTTGATGATCCGGCCGCCCTGCCCGCGCTCCAGCATCGCGGCGCCGAAGATCTTGGTGCCGAGAAAACAGCTGGTCAGGTTCATGTCGAGCGACTGCTGCCAGGTCTCCAGCGTCTCCTCGACGATCGGCATGCTGGCGATGCGGTTGCCGACATTGTTGATCAGGATGTCGACCGGTCCATATTCCTTGAGGATCGTCTTGCAGGCCGCCTCGCACGGAATCGCTTGGGCCATGTCGGCCATCACGCCCCAGGCCTGCCGCCCGAGCGCGCGGATCTCGGCCACGGTGGCGTCGAGCGTTTCCTGCGTGCGGCCGGTGATGATGATGTCGGCGCCCGCTTCCGCCAGCGCCAGGGCCATTTCGCGCCCCAGGCCGCGACTTGCGCCGGTGACGAGCGCGCGCTTGCCCTCCAGCCCGAACCAATCCTTCAGTCCCATCTCGGTCTCCGATTTTCTTCTGGCGTCGCGGGGGAAACGGCGGGCCAACGCCCGCCGCCGTTCACAACCGGTCTGGAAATGTCACTTCACCGCGCCGACCGTGAGGCCGCTGACGAGCGAACGCTGCAGCAAGGCGAAGATCGCCGCGACCGGCACGCTGGCGACCAGCGTCGCCGCCATCACATGGTCCCACTCGACCTGGTAGCGGCCGCCGACCAGCGAGAAGGTCTGCAGCGTCAGCGTGCTTTTCTCCGGCGAGCGCAGCAGCGTCATCGCCAGCACGAACTCGTTCCAGCAATAGATGAAGATGAAGACGGCGGTGATGCCGATGGCCGGCGCCGCAAGCGGCAGGAAGATCAGCCGCATCCTCTGCATTGTCGACGCGCCGTCCAGCGTCGCCGCCTCTTCCAGCTCCTTCGGGATGGTCTGGAAATAGGCCTGCAGCATCCAGACCGAGAAGGCGAGGTTGAAGGCGACATAGGCGAGCACCAGCGCCGGCAGTTGGTCGACGAAACCCATCTTCGCCATCAGGCGGAAGATGCCGAGCACCAGCACGATCGGCGACAGCATCTGGGTGACCAGCAGGAACTGGCGGAACAGCTTGCGGCCGGTGAACTCCATCCGCGCCGCCGCATAGGCGGCGGGGATGGCGACCAGCAGGCAGAGCGCCGTGGCGGCGATGCTGACGACCAGGCTGTTCATCACCGCCGGGCCAAGCCGCGTCGCATGCCACATGTCGACGAAGTTCTGCAGCCGGATTTCCGACGGGAACCAGCTTGGCGGATACATCAGCACCTCGACCCTCGGCTTCACCGCCGTCGAAACCATGACGGCGAAGGGAAAGAGGATCAGGATCACCAGCGGCGACAGCAGCAGCCACATCAGCAGGGATTTGCGAACCGGATGTTCCATCAGGCGGTGCTCCGCTCGTTGCGCATGGCAAGCGCCGCATAGGTGATCGTCAGCGCCAGCAGGATGACGAACATCACGATCGACAGGGCCGAGGCGATGCCCAGTTCGCCATAGCGGAAGGCGAGCTTGTAGAGCCAGGTCACCAGGATGTCGGTGCTGTTGGCCGGATCGCCCTGCGTCATCACCCAGATCAGCGGGAAGGAGTTGAAGACGTAGATGAAGTTGAGCACCAGCACGATGTTGAGGAAGGGCCGGATCAGCGGCAGCGTCAGATAGCGGAAGCGCTGCCAGGCTGTGGCGCCGTCGATCCGCGCCGCCTCGAAGACGTCCGCCTGCAGCGAGGAGAGGCCGCCGAGGATGACCGTCACGGTGAACGGGATCGAGACGAGGATGCCGATCGCGATCAGGATCGGGAACGCCGTCGTCGAGGTGGCGAGCCATTCGATCGGCGTATCCTGCAATCCGAATTCGCGCAGCGTCGCGTTGACCATGCCGAACTGACCGTTCAGAGACCAGCGCCAGACGATGCCGGTCATGGTCAGCGACACCGCCCAGGGCAGCATGATGATGATGCGCGCCAGCGTCCGGCCGAAGAACTTCTCGTTGAGGATCAGCGCGATCGGCACCGAGAGCAGCACCGTGCCGCCGACGACGAAGACCGTCCAGACCAGCGTTCGGATCAGGCAGCCGATAAACAGCTGGTGCGAGAACAGCCGCTGGTAGTTGGCGAAATCGTTGAAGGCCGCCGTCTTGCCGAACCGATTCACCGCATGAACCGACATGTTGGCCATGTCGTAGATCGGATAGCCGATGATCCAGAAGGCGAACAGGATGGAGGGGAGGATGAGAAGATAGGGCGCGCTGGCGCGCCCTATCTTGCCGTTGGCCGGCGTCCTGGCGCGATTCATCGCGCGTCCGACGCCAGCTTCCGGTGCCGAACCGGCCTTACTGCTGGATAAGGCCATCGATCGTCGCCGCGGCTTCCTTCAGGGCGGCTTCAGGCTGAGCCTGTCCGATATAGACCTTCTGAACAGCGGCGATCACGGCATCGACCATCTGCTCCCAGTTCGCGACCGGCGGCGCGAAGCGGGCATAGGGCAGCATGTCGGTGAAGGCCTTGAGCTGCGGGTCGTCGGCGAAGACGGGCGCGGCGGCCTCTTCCTTCATGACCGGTAGGAAGCCTTCCTTGGTCGAGAACTCGATGCGCCATTTCGGGCTGAACGCGGTCTCGGTCAGGAACTTCATGGCGAGCTCCTTGTTCTTGCTCGACTTGAAGACCATCAGCGTGTCGGTGACGCCATAGGTTGCCTTGGTGGTACCCTCGGGGATCGGGGACAGGCCATAGTTGAGCGTCGGGGCATCGGTCTTGATCTGGCCGCGCAGCCACGGGCCGGTCAGGATCATGCCGATCCGACCCTGTTTGAACAGGCGCTCGATGTCCTGGCGGTTGAGGCCGCTCGGATCCGGCTCGGTCAGGCCCTGGTCGATCATCGACTTGTAGAGCGTCAGCGCCTCGATCGCCTCGGGGCTGGCGACGCCGGACTTGCCGTCCTTGATCAGGTCGCCGCCATGGGTCCAGAGCGAATAGTACCAGTAGGCGTCGGTTTCGATTTCCTTGCCCTGCAGCGCGAAGCCATAGGCGTCGGTGCCGAGCGCCTTGATCTTCTTGGCGGTGTCGACGACGCCGTCCCAGTTGGTCGGCGGCTCGGTGACGCCGGCCTTGGCCAGCAGGTCCTTGTTGTAATACATGGCGCGCGCCGACGCCGCGACCGGCAGGCCGTACATCGTGCCGTCGAAAGTCGATGGCGAAAGGAACGACTCGATGAAGGCGCCCTTGAATTCCGGCGTCATGTAGCCGTCGAGCGGCTCGGCGATGTCGTTCTTGACGTAATCGACCAGCCAGCGCGTGCCGATCATGGCGATGTCCGGCTCGGTACCGCCGGCGATGTCGGTGGTCAGGCGCTGCTGGAGGTTATCCCACTGGATGACTTCGATCTTCACCTCGTCGCCGGGGTGCTTCTCCATGAAATCCTTGGCCATGCCCTCGAACAGTTCCTGCGTCGCGGCGCTGTAATAGCCGAGCACGACGCGAACCGTTTCGGCCTGCGCCATCGACGAGGTTGCAAGTATGGCGGCAGCGCCAGCCAGCAAACCGAGAACCCTGCTTTTCTTGTTTTGGTACATTGAGCTGATCCTGTCGTATTCACGATGTGAATGTTGATCGATCTAGATAGTGGCCGATGTATCCTTGAATTCCGCTTCTGATGGCCGGCGCTATTGTTTTGGTTCCCCGCGCGGCCAACCGGGCAGAACTGAGTGTCATCCTCGCAGGATGACTTCGTCGTGAAAAGTCCTGATCACGAACGATCGACAGCCGGAAACCCGGCTTGTCTTGCAAACTCCGTCTCCTCTTCTTCGCTCGACAGAACCGAGCGGTACGCCTCCCCGTCATGGGGCCAGACTTACTATCGCGCCTCTGCGGGATCCGGCTCTGGAGACCGCTCCCTGGACTTGTTGCCCGATCATGTGTCGCCGGCACGGCCTCTGCCAAGCGATTTTTTTATTCTTGTGTCATTTGTCGACAAATGAGCGGCCAGAGCATTCCGATTGAGCAATATTTGTTCGACAAAGCCAAATATTGGCAGCCGCTGCCGCTTATCTGACCGGATGCGACGGAAGCCCTGCGGAGCGTCCGCCGTCTGCCGTTCCGCTAATTCGAGTGCCACCACTTGCCGGCGACCACGACGCCATCCGCGAAGATGCGCTCATCCGCGGTCACGATGCCGTTGCGCGAATCCTCCAGCGGGAATTGACCGTTGCGGATCGACAGGATGCTGGCGTCGCCGGGGCTGCCGGGCTTCAGCGTGCCAAGTTCCGGCCGGCCGAGCGCCCTGGCGGCGTTGAGCGTCGAGGCGGCGACCACCTCGTTCAGCGGCATGCCGAGATGGAGGAACTTCGACATCGTCGTGACCTGGTCGAAGGCGGGGCCCTCGATGCAGAGCGCATGCACGTCGGAGGAAATCGTATCCGGCGCAAAGCCCTGCTCCAGCATGGCGCGCGCGGTCTTCCAGGAGAACGAACCCATGCCGTGGCCGATATCGAAGATCACGCCGCGCTCGCGCGCCGCGATCACCTCGGGCTTGATCTTGCCCTTGCCGGTGATCGGCGCGTTGGGGAACGGGCGGAAGCAATGGGTCAGCACATCGCCCGGCCGCAGGCGATCAACGACGGCCTCATAGGAAGGCGGCGGCTCATCGATATGCACCATCATCGGCATGCCGAGCTCGTCGGAAACCTGCAGCGCGATATCGAGCGGCGCGATGCCGCTGTCACCGCTGGCGTGACGGCCGATGCGCACCTTGATGCCGACGACGACGTCGCGATTGGCGTCGGCCACCTCGACCGCGTCCTGCGCCGCCATCAGGCGCATGTCGTGGCTCTCGCCGACCATGATGCGGTTGGAGAAGGCATAAATGCCGGCAAAGGAGACATGCAGATAGGCGAGGATGCGCACCGCGCTCGGCTCGATTACATGCTTGCGGAAGCCGGGAAAATTGCCGGGGCCGGCGCTGCCGGTGTCGACCGAGGTCGTGACCGCGCTCTGCCTGGCATAGGCCTCGGCATCGACGCCGAGCGACGTGCCGCCCCAATAGACATGGGTGTGCAGGTCAATCAGGCCCGGCGTGACGATCCGGCCCGAGACGTCGCGGATATCCGCGCCGGCGGCGTCGAGGCCATCGCCGATCGCCGCCACCTTGCCATCGGCAAAGGCGACGTCGGTGATCCGGTCGATACCCTGGGACGGATCAATGACCCGACCTTTCTGGAGAACGAGGTCAAATGACATGGTGGGCAGGTGCTCTGCGTTGTGACGATGAAGGCGACAGGCATGTCTCGCGGCATCCGGCCGACCGGACCGGAAAACCGCATCGTGACGGCACCCGATGATGAGCATCGATCGGGGCGGTCGCCAAGCTGATTTTTCATTTTTCCGTCATTTTACGCATACGCTCGGGGGCGCCTTCGCAGTGCGGCGAGAAAATGATCTGAAAAATCAATTCCTGGGCAGATTCAGCCCATTCGCGGTGCAGCGCCGCGGTCAATCCGCCAGCGGCTTGCTGGTGTCCGAGTCGCGATGCATGGTGAACTGCTGCTTGATCCGCCGCAGCTTCTCCAACGCCGCCGGGCGGCTGCGCACCGCCGCGCCATAGGCGAGCATGTCGATGACGGCGAGAAAGGCATAGCGCACCGAGGTCGGCCCCAGCACGTCACCATCGTCGGCGACGTTCACGGCCAGCGAGATATCGACCATGT
This sequence comes from Kaistia defluvii, assembly GCF_026343955.1. Classification (GTDB taxonomy): domain Bacteria; phylum Pseudomonadota; class Alphaproteobacteria; order Rhizobiales; family Kaistiaceae; genus Kaistia; species Kaistia defluvii. Next base: position 689,223 of record NZ_JAPKNI010000002.1, on the reverse strand, counting down.
CAGCCAGCGGCGTGCCGGCCACCGTGAGCCCTATGGTCTGCGCGCCATAATCGGCGCCGATGCGCAGCGCGCGCATCAATTCGGGATTGGTGCCGCTCAGCGACGAACAGAAGATGACGTCGCCGCGCCCGACCGTCGCCGCCAGCATCATCTGCATCTGGTGGTCGGCGCTGGTGCTGACATGCAGGCCGAGCCGGAACAGCCGGTTGTGCACTTCCTCGATCAGCCAGCTCGAAACGCCGCCGGAACCGAAGGCATAGATCATGCGGCTGCGGCTGATGATCTCGATCGCCTGCTCCAGCGCGCCGAGATCCAGGGTCTTCTGCGCGTTGACGATCGCGCGCTGCGCCCGCATGGCGACGCGCTCGCCCACCTCGATCAGGGTCGCGGGCGGGGTCTGCGGCTCCAGATATTGCAGGCCGACCCGCATGCTGCCCATGATCTTCAGCTTGAGATCCCGCAGGCCATCACAGCCGACCTCGCGGCTGAAGCGGGTGATGGTCGGCGCCGAGACGCCGATCCAGGGCACCAGTTCCTCGATCGGCTTTTCGACGAAGACACGCGGATAGCCGAGAATCGCCTGGGCGATCTTGCGGTGGGATTTGGAGAGGCCCGGCTCGCGATCGAGAATGGCGGCGAGGATGTCGTTGGCGGCCGACTGCGCATCCTCGACGGAGATCGACAGATCGGTGCCGCGGTCGCGCACCGCTCCGCCACCGCCAAGCTCCGGGCTATCCGTGGTCCGTGCCCGTCGCCGGCGGCCATCCATCCGCTGTCTCTCCCGCGCTTTCATTTTCGCATCAGATTTGTCGCGACGATTGCACAGGACCCCGGCTTGGGGAAGACGGCTTCGTATCGAACGGCGGCGACGGCTCAGACGAAATAGGAGGTCGGCGACACCTGGTGGGTGGCGCGGAAGGCCGCGAGGCGCTCGGCCGCCTTTTCGCTGGAGGCTTCGAGATGAGCGCGCAACAGGTGCTTGGCGCCGTTCACGTCCTGCCGGCCGATCGCCTGCAGGATCTCCAGGTGCTCTTCCATGAAGGAATCGAAGAAGGGCTGGCGCTGCAGCGCCACCTGGAAGTGCTTGCCGGAAACCAGGATGCAGCGGGTGCGCTTCAGCGCCTCGACGATCTCAGGATTGCGACCATAGGAGAGGCAGCCGATATGCAGTTCCTCCTCCAGCACGTCGAGTTCGGCGATGCCGGCGTCGCCTGCGCGGTTGATGCCGTCTTCCAGCCGCCCGGCCATCGCCGACAGCACGGTGGTCGGGATGGCGCCAACCGCCGTTTCCAGCGCCGCCGGCTCCAGCAGCATGCGCAGATCGTAGAGGTCCTGGAAGCGCGCCTCGTCGAGCGGCACGATCCACCAATGCGATTTCTCGCCCTTGGCGACGATGCCGACCTGCTGCGCGTAAATCAGCAGGTCGCGCGCCACGGTGCGGCCGACATTGAAGTGCCGGGCCAACGCCAGCTCGTTGACGCGAAACCGGCCGAATACCGAGCGCAGGATGACCTCCCGCTCGAAATCGTAATAGAGCGATTGCCAGGCGAAATGCTTGGTAGCCGGCATCGCGGCCGCATCCATGTCGAACATCTCGGCCGTGATCTTCAGCCGAATAGGCTCGCCGGCGGTGCCGACGAGAAGACCGCGGCCGTCGAAGCGGCTGAGCAGTCCCTCCTCCTCCAGCCGCGCCAAAGCCTGCTTCACCGGCGAGCGGCTCGATCCGAAGATCGAGGCGAGCGGCCCCTCCAGCAGCACCGCGCCCTCGGGCAGGCTGCCGCTCTCGATGCCGCGGCGCAGACGCTCGGTGATCGAGGCATAGGCCGGCGTGCGATCCACGCCGCCGCCTTCCGCACGTTTTCCGTTTCGCGCGACCGTCAGGTCACCGCGCCGATCTGCCATGGCACGAACTCATTATCGCCGAATCCGAAGTCTTCACTCAGGGTATACTGACCCGACGCGGTGGCGATAACAGCCTCGAAAATGCGCTGACCGGCCGCCTCGATCGTATCCTCGCCCGTGACGATGCCGCCGCAGTTGACGTCCATGTCATCCTGCATGTGCTCGTACATCTCGCTGTTGGTAGCGACCTTGATGCACGGCGCAGGCTTGAAGCCGGAAACGGAACCGCGCCCCGTGGTGAAGACGATGACGTTGCAGCCGCCCGCGACCTGCCCCGTTACCGCTACGGGATCGTAGCCGGGTGTATCCATAAAGACAAACCCGGTCTGGTTGATCGGCTCGGCATATTCATAGACCGCTTCGAGGGGCATCGTGCCACCCTTGGCCACCGCGCCGAGCGACTTTTCCAGGATGGTGGTGAGCCCGCCGGCCTTGTTGCCATGCGAGGGATTGTTGTTCAGTTCCGCGCCGTTGCGCACGGTGTAGTCTCGCCACCATTCGATCCGGTCGACCAGCTTCTGCGCCACGGCCGGCGTCACGGCGCGGCGGGTCAGGAGGTGCTCGGCGCCATAGATTTCCGGCGTCTCGCTGAGCACGGCGGTGCCGCCATTCCGCACGATCAGATCGGCCGCATAGCCGAGCGCCGGATTGGCCGAAATGCCGGAATAGCCATCGGAACCGCCGCATTGCAGCGCCAGCTTCAGGCCGGAAAGCGGCACGGTCGTGCGCTGGGCCTGGTTGGCGATCGGCAGCATCTCGCGGATGATCTCGGAGGCGATCTCGACCGTCTTGCGCGCGCCGCCGAGGCGCTGGATCGTCATGGTGCGCAGCATCGGCCCGACCTCGAGACCGAACTTCTCGACGATCGGCTCGATCTGGTTGGTCTCGCAGCCAAGGCCGATCATCAGAATGCCGGCGAAGTTCGGATGCTTAGCATAGCCGCTCAGCGTGCGGGTCAGGTAGGTATAGCCCTCGGCCTTGGTCGAGATGGCGCAACCGGTGCCATGCGTCAGCGCCACGACGCCGTCGACATTCTCGAATGCGTCCAGCGCGCCGCCTCGGTTGAAAGCATCGGCGATGGCGCGCGACACGGTGGCCGAGCAGTTCACCGAGGTGATGATGCCGATGTAGTTGCGGGTGCCAACCTCGCCATTGGCGCGGACATAGCCCTCGAAGGTGCGGCGCTCGGCCTCCGGCAGCAGCGGCGTCGGCCGCGCATCGGCGGCGAAGTTGTGGGTAACGTCGCTCTCCTGCATCGCCAGATTATGCAAATGCACGTGCTCGCCGGGCTGGATCGCGGCGCTCGCCGTGCCGATCACCTGGCCATATTTCAGCACGGGCTCGCCGGCCTCGATCGGCTGGATCGAGATCTTGTGGCCCGAGGGAATCTCGTCCCGCGCCACGACATTGCTGCCGGGCAGCACGGTGCCAGCGGGAATGACCGCCCGCGCCACGCTCACATTGTCTTGCGGGTTGAGCTGGATGACAGGGGATGACGGCGTCGGCAGCGACATGATCATTTCCGTTAAAATGGTTATTGCGTGCATCAATCAATCATGTTAGATCTACTCTAGTCAACAGAAAAACAATAATAATCATCAGGATATGGGGGCAACTCTGCCATGGTTTACCAAGGCAGAAATCGAGCCTATGCGTAAATCTCGATAGCGAACGCGCCACTTCCAAACTCAAGATTCAGAAATACGGCTCCGTTTCGATTCATCATCGTTACGGAATGTGCGGGGTTGCGCCTTGTCATATGAATTCGATTTCTCGTTCCTGAACGATTATCTTCCGGAACTTTGGCACGGAATCTGGTTGACGCTGGGAATGACCGTCGTCTCGATCGTTCCAGGCTTCGCGCTCGGCACCGGCTGCGCCGTCGGCCGTCTCTATGGCCCGCCCTGGGTGCAGCGCCTCGTCACCATCTATGTCGAGGGCATCCGCAACACGCCCCTGATCATCCAGGTGTTCTGGCTGTTCTTCGGCTTGGCCGTCCTTCAGGTCCGCGTCGGCCCCTTCCCCGCCGCCGTGATCGCGCTGGTCATCAATGTCGGCGCCTATACGGCCGAGATCATGCGCGCCGGCCTGCAGAGCATTCCCAAGGGCCAGCTGGAAGCCGCCGCCTGCCTGGCGCTGAAGCCGAGCCAGAGCCTCTGGTCGGTGCAGATCCCGCAGGCGGTCGAGCGGGTCTATCCGGCCCTTGTCAGCCAGTTCGTGCTGATGATGCTCGCGACCTCGATCATGTCGCAGATCTCCGCCGAGGAACTGACCGGCGTCGCCTACATGATCCAGTCCTTCACCTTCCGCGGCTTCGAGGTCTACCTCGTCATCGCCGGCATCTACCTCGTCATGTCCTGCCTTCTGCGCCTGACCCTGCTCGGCGTGGCGCAGGTGTCCTTCCCGCGGCGGCGGCGCCTCGGCACGCCACTCTAGCGTTCCGCCCGCCGGCTCCCGCCCGCCCTTTCCACGATGCACGGATCCCGCCCATGTTCGGACTGACCATCGAGCAGATCGCCTTCATCTTCCGCGGCGCCGGCTGGACCATCGTCCTGTCGCTGCTCGGCTTCGTCGGCGGCACGATACTGGGCCTGCCGGTGGCGCTGGCGCGCGCCTCGCGCCGCCGCAGCCTCAGGACCGGTTCCGGCCTGTTCGTGCAGCTGGTTCAGGGCATCCCGCTGCCGGTCATCATGTTCGTCGTCTATTTCGGCATCTCGATCGGTGGCTATGACGTGCCGGCGCTGGTCGCCGCCGGCATCGCCATGACGCTCTATTCCAGCGCCTATCTCGGCGAGATCTGGCGCGGCTGCATCCAGGCCGTGCCGAAGACGCAGTGGGAAGCGGGCGAATGTCTGGCGCTGACCAACACGCAGCGCTTCGTCTTCGTCATCCTGCCGCAGGCGCTGCGCATCGCCGTGCCGCCGACGGTCGGCTTCCTGGTCCAGATCGTCAAGAACACCTCCTATGCGGTGGTGATCGGCTTCTTCGACCTCACCTACTCGGCCAAGGTGATCAACAACTCGACCTTCATGCCCTTCACCGTCTTCACCCTCGCGGCGCTGATCTACTTCGCCATCTGCTTCCCGATGTCGGTCCTGGCGCGCCGGTTCGAGCGCCGGCTGAGCCGGAGCTGAGGAGATCCAGATGAACATCGCCGCCAGCCCGCAACGCGCGACCGAGATTCAGAACATGACCCGATCCGATACCCCGCTCGTGCGCTTCCAGGGCGTCCGCAAGAGCTTTGGCGAGCTGGAGGTGCTGAAAGGCATCGATCTCGAGGTCAAGTCGGGCGAGGTCGTGGCGCTGATCGGCCGCTCCGGCTCCGGCAAGAGCACGGCGCTTCGCTGCGTCAACGGGCTGGAGCGGATCAACGCCGGCGAACTCACCGTCTGCGGCCGCACGCTGCATGACGGCAAGGTCGACCTGCGCGACCTGCGCCAGGACGTCGGCATCGTGTTCCAGAGCTACAACCTGTTCCCGCATCTCACCGTCGAGCAGAACGTCACCCTCGCTCCGCGCAAGGTCCACAGGATCGGCGCGAAAGAGGCGCGCGAGCTGTCCGACCAGGTGCTGGCGCAGGTCGGCCTTTCCGACAAGGCGAAGAACTATCCCGAGCAGCTTTCCGGCGGCCAGCAGCAGCGCGTCGCGATCGCCCGCTCGCTGGCGATGCGGCCCAAGCTGATCCTGTTCGACGAAGTCACGTCCGCCCTCGACCCGGAACTGACCGGCGAAGTGCTGCGCGTCATCGCGAAGCTCGCCGCCGAAGGCATGACCATGATGCTCGTGACCCACGAGATGGCCTTTGCCCGCTCGGTCGCGGACCAGATCGTCTTCATGCACCAGGGCCGCATCTGGGAGAGCGGCAAGGGCGACATGCTCGAAGATCCCCAGACGCCGGAACTGCGCCAGTTCGTCGGCAACGGTCTCTAGGCGACGCCCCAGGCGTCAAACCGAACTACCCAGTGGAGGAAACACCATGAACTTCAGGCATCTCGTCGGCGGGCTCACCCTGTCGCTGGCGCTCTGCGCCGGCGCGGCGACGGCCCAGGCCGACACGCCCGCGCAGATCAAGGAGCGCGGCACGCTGCGCGTCGCGGTCGATATCGGCCATCCGCCCTACGGCATGCTCGACGCGCAGGCGCAGGCAACCGGCTCCGACATCGAGACCGCCAAGCTTCTGGCAGACGACCTCGGCGTGAAGCTCGAAGTCGTGCCGGTCTCGGGCGCCAACCGCGTGCCGTTCCTGCTCGCCAACAAGGCCGACGTCGTCATAGCCTCGTTCTCGATCACGGCCGAGCGCAAGAAGGTCGTCAACTACTCGAAGCCCTACGGCGTCATTCCCGTCGTCGTCTCGGCCCCCAAGGCGGTCGCGATCGCCTCGGCCGCGGATCTCGCCGGCAAGAACATCGCGGTCGCCCGCGGCACGACCGCCGACATCGAGCTGACACGCGCCCTCAAGGAAGCCGGCGCCGCCGCCAGCATCGTGCGCTACGAGGACGAGGCAACCACCAATACCGCCGTCGCCACCGGCCAGCAGGACGTGTTCGCGGCCGCGCTGTCGACCGCCAATTCGGTTGCCGAGCAGAACGCGGACAAGGGCCTCGAGGTCAAGCTGACGCTGGCCGCCTACCCGATGGCGATCGGCCTGCGCAAGAACGACGCCGAACTCAAGACCTGGGTCGACGAGTGGGTCGCGACCAACCTGAAGAACGGCAAGCTGAACGAGATCTACGTCAAGTATTTCAACCAGAACCTGCCGGAAACCATCCCGGAATAAGAAGCGCGGCGGGCCCCTCGGGGCCCGCCTTTTCAGGCAAGGAATGTCCAGGCCTTTCAGGCAGATCTACCGCCTCCGCCATCATCCTGAGGCGCTTCGCGCGAGCGAAGCCTCGAAGGAGGTTCCAGCGGAGCTCGTTCGTTGCAGACGACGCCGTATCCCGCCTCCCTAGAAGCGTTCCCTGGACCCTCCTTCGAGGCCCGGCTTTGCCGGGCACCTCAGGATGATGGTCGAGTTCTGGGAGTCGCAGAGATCGGCGCGGCGCTCTGTTTTCCAGACCACGTCCCACAAAGGCGCACCGACATGACCGAGACCCGCGAGATCACCGGCAAGACCCGCGTGCTCGGCATCCTGGCCGACCCGATCGCGCATGTGAAAGCGCCGCCGGGCATCAACCGCATCGCCCGCCGGCGCGGCCGTGACGCCGTCATGGTGCCGTTCCAGATCTCCCCAGAGACGCTGCCGCACTTCGCCGACGCGTTGCGGAACCTGAGAAGCTTCGACGGCGCCATCATCACCGTGCCGCACAAGGGCGCGATGGCCGCGCTGTGCGACGAGGTCAGCGCCAGCGCCCGCGCCATCGGCGCCGTCAATGTGATCCGCCGCGAGCCGGATGGCCGGCTGGTCGGCGACATGCTGGACGGCCTCGGCTTCGTCGCGGGCCTGACGGTCGCCGGCATCCCGATCGCCGGGCGCAGCGCCTATCTTGCCGGCGCCGGCGGCGCGGCCAACGCCATCGCCTTTGCGCTGGTCGAGGGCGGCGTGTCCAAGCTCACGATCGCCAACCGAACCCGCGCCAAGGCCGAGGCGCTGCGGGAGCGCATCCTGGGCCTTCATCCGGATGCCAATGTCGCTATCGGCGACAGCGACCCGAGCGGCCATGACCTTGTCGTCAACGGCACCTCGCTCGGCATGCGCGCCGAAGACGCGGCGCCGCTCGATTTCGCCCGCCTTGAGCCCGAGATGATCGTCGCCGAGGTGATCATGCAGCCAACCATGACGCCCCTGCTGGTCGCCGCCGAGGCCGCCGGCTGCCGCATCCACCTGGGCAAGCCGATGCTCGACCAGCAACTGGAGCTGATGGCCGACTATTTCGGGCTGTAGCTCTGGAAGACCGCTATCCCATCCCTCTCCCGCAACGGCAGAGGGAGCCCATCGCACCCCGTCTGCCCGTCGACACTGCCTCGGTGGAGAAAGCCCTCGCCCGCTCGCGGGACAGGATGGGGTGAGGAGCTTGCTTGCCCCTACCGGGTCGACGCGCGGCGGGCGAACTGCGGTTTTTCCTCGAAGAAGTCGGGATAGCGCTCGCGCAGGCCCTCCAGCCGGGGCAGCAGGTCCCGGACATGCACGCGCATCGCCTCGCGCGCATCTTCGGGACGATGCTCGCAGATCGCCTCGACCACCGTCGTGTGCTGGGCGACGACCCGGCGCGACGTGTCGAGTTCGGGCAGGGTAAGGTAGCGGACGCGATCGAGATGGCCGCGCGCCTGCTCCACGGGACGGCCAAGACCGCGCAGGCCGGCGACCTCGCAGATCAGCCGGTGCGTCTCCTCGTCGAGCAGGTGGAACTCGGGCCACCGCTCGGCCTCGAGCGCCGCCGAATGGCGGGCGAGCACGGCGCGCAGGCGGAGGATGCCGTCCTCGTCGATGATGCGCGCGGCCCGTTCCGCCGTGGCGCATTCGATCGCCTCGCGCAGGAACTGCGCCTCCAGCAGCGCCTCCATGCGGATCGGCGCGATCACCGTCGCCAGTTGCGGATAGCTGGTCAGGAGCCCCTCTTCCGACAGGCGGATGAAGGCCTCGCGCACGGGCGTGCGGCTGACGGACAGGCGGTTGGCGACGTCCTGCTCGGAGATCGGACGATTGGGCTCGAGTTGCAGCGACAGGATCGCCCGCCGCAGCAGGTCATACACCTGCTGCGAGGCGCGCCGGTCTCGCGTGAGATTGGCGTCGTCCAGAATCGCCCCGAGCGAGTGACTTCCCGACTCCATGATTCCGCCCCCTGTTTTTTTATTCGGCTTTTTTGCGTCCCACCTTCGGTGGATACGATGAATCTTAGAATGAAACCAAACGTTTCCGCCGTCCATTCCGGCCAAACAAGCCGATTGTTGGGCCATATTGTCAAGAACCGTAGACTAGAATACTAGTGCCGGGACGCACAAAGAGGCAAGGCAAGCCTGACTGGCAAACGGATCGGAGCGGTCCGGCGCCGGGAAGTGACCCGACTGCGCGAGCCCATCGCGACACCGGGTCCTGGCAGCTCGCCAAGGCCCGCGCGGTTCCCGCCCTCACCGGCGCAGTTCCACTACGCATGCCTCCGGGAGGAGGTTCGACCAAGGCGACGCAATGAACACCACGAACCCGATGGCCTTCACGCCGAACCGCCCGGTCCCGCACCGGGCATCGAACGGGAGCCTTACGATTCCGCCTAGGTCGGATTGCCACAGCCATGCGGTGTTGCGATCGCCGTCCGCGGGGAATATGCCGCCGTCGATGGAACGGGCCGCTGCAACCTCATGACGGGTCACGCCGCCACGAAGATCCGCGCCGTGTAGCGAAAAAACGCCCCCACCCGCGATTTCGCACAAGCCCTACCGAGCCCCCCAACAGCAGGCGACGGGATGATCTCATACTCGTTTGACTTCTCTTTTCTCTTGACGACCTGGCCTGCCTTCATGCGCGGCGCCTGGCAGACCATCCTGCTCGCGGGAACGTCGATCGCCCTCGGCTTCGTCGTCGCGCTGGTCTGCGCGATCATCCGTTCCGGCAAGAGCAAGCTCGCCTCCGGCCTGGTCGGCGCCTATGTCGAGGTGATCCGCAACACGCCGCTTCTGGTGCAGATCTTCATCGTCTATTTCGGTCTGCCCAGCCTCGGCCTGCGGCTCTCGGCCGAGACGGCCGCCGTCATCGCGCTGGTGATCAACACCGGCGCCTATGGCAGCGAGATCATCCGCGCCGGCATCGAGTCGATCGCCAAGGGGCAGATCGAGGCCGCCGAATGCCTCGGCCTCAACAAGCTGCAGATCTACTGGCACATCGTGCTGATCCCGGCCGTCGAGCGCGTCTATCCGGCGCTGTCGAGCCAGTTCGTGCTGCTGATGCTGTCCTCCTCGATCACCTCGCAGATCTCGGCGCAGGAACTGACCGCCGAGGCAAACCTGATCCAGTCCGAAACGTTCCGCTCGTTCGAGGTCTACCTGATCGTCGCGGCCGTCTATCTCGCCCTCTCCGTCCTCTTCCGCGTCGTCCTGTGGGCCATCGGCGAAGTCGCCTTTGTCCGCCGCCGCAAGCTGCGCACGTGAGGTGAGGTGAAGCCATGATCACGTTCTCCTCCACCCATCTGATCTACCTCATCGAGGCGGCACGCTGGACGCTGCTGCTGTCCGTGCTGGCCTTCATCGGCGGCGGCATTGTCGGCCTCGCCCTGGCGCTCGGCCGCGTCTCGCAGATCCGCTGGCTGCGCTGGGTGTCGTCCGCCTACATCCAGATCATCCAAGGCACGCCGCTGCTGGTGGTGCTGTTCCTGGCCTATTTCGGCCTGTCGATCCTCGGCCTCGACATCCCGCCGATCGTCGCCGCCGGCCTGTCGCTCACGCTCTACACCTCGGCCTTCCTCGGCGAGATCTGGCGCGGCTGCATCCTCTCGGTGCCGAAGACGCAGTGGGAAGCCTCCAACTGCATCGGCCTGAACCGGCTGCAGCAGTATCGCTACGTCATCCTGCCGCAGGCGGCCCGTATCGCGATCCCGCCGACCGTGGGCTTCATGGTCCAGATCATCAAGAACACTTCGATCACCTCGATCATCGGCTTCGTCGAGCTCGCGAGAGCGGGGCAGATCGTCAACAACTCGACCTTCGAGCCGTTCATCACCTTCGTCTTCGTGGCGATGATCTATTTCGCCATGTGCTACCCCCTCTCTCTCGCCAGCAGACATTTCGAAAGGAAGCTCAATGTCGGTAAATGAAGCCACCGGCACGAGACCTCGGAACGAAGCCGTGCCGGGCGCCGAACCCATCATCGTCGTCGACAATGTTTCGAAGAGTTTCGGCCCCCTCCAGGTGCTGCACGGTGTGTCGCTGACCATCGAGCGCGGCACCATGGTCGCCATCGTCGGACGCTCCGGCTCCGGCAAGAGCACGCTCCTGCGCTGCATGAACGCGCTCGAGGAGATCAATGGCGGAACCATCGAGGTCTGCGGCAACAAGGTGTCGATGGGCGACCGCCCGTCGGTCAAGCGCCTGCGCACCGATGTCGGCATGGTGTTCCAGAGCTACAACCTGTTCCCGCACCTGACCGTGCTGCGCAACATCACGCTGGCGCTGACGGTGGTGCAGAAGAAGAGCCGCGCCGAGGCCGAGGCGATCGCCCAGAAGGTGCTCGCCATGGTCGGCCTCGCCGACAAGGCCGAAGCCTATCCCGAACAGCTTTCGGGCGGCCAGGCGCAGCGCGTCGCCATCGCCCGCTCGCTCGCGCTTTCACCAAAAGTGCTGCTGTTCGACGAAGTGACCTCGGCGCTCGACCCGGAACTGACCGGCGAAGTGCTGAAGGTGATGGAAGACCTCGCCCGCGAGGGCATGACGATGGTTCTGGTGACGCATGAAATGGCGTTCGCCCGCCGGCTCGCCGACGTCGTCGTGTTCATGCATCAGGGCAAGGTCTGGGAGGCAGGTCCGCCGGCCGAGATTTTCGCAGATCCGAAGACACCGGAACTGCGCCAGTTTCTCAGCAGCGGCCTTTGACGTTTCAACTGGAGGTAATGACATGAAGTTTCTGACGCGCGTCGCGCTCGCCGCGACCCTGGCCATCGGCGTCGCCGGTGTCGCCAAGGCCGATCTTCTGGCCGACATCAAGGCCAAGGGCGAGATCGCGATCGCCATCGACCTCGGCGCGCCGCCATGGGGAATGACCGATGCCGATCTGAAGCCCGCGGGTGCCGACGTCGAAGTCGCCAACAAGCTGGCGCAGGATCTCGGCGTCAAGATGAAGCTGGTCGAAGTGACCGGCCCGAACCGCGTGCCCTTCCTGCTCACCGGCAAGACCGACATCGTCGTCTCGTCCTTCGCGATCACCCCCGAACGCGCCAAGGTCGTCGACTTCGTTCCCTACTCGGTCAACCGCCTGATCGTGTTCGGACCCAAGGGCGTCGAGATCAAGTCGCTCGAGGACCTCTCCGGCAAGCGCGTCGGCGTCGTGCGCGGCAATCTGCAGGACACCGAGCTGACCAAGAAGGCTCCGGCCGACACCAAGCTCGTCCGCTTCGACGATGACGCGACCACCATCACCGCGCTGATGTCCGGCCAGGTCGACGCCATGTGCGCGCCCTACGGCATGTATCTGACGCTGGCCGAACGCTACCCGGCCAAGGAACTCGAGCCCAAGGCCGAAGTCGTCCAGCAGCCGCTGGGCATCGGCCTGCGCCAGAACGAGCCGGAGCTCAAGGCCTGGCTGCAGGGCTGGGTCAAGAAGGGCGCCGATGACGGCTCGCTCTCGACGATCTTCGAGAAGTACATGGGCGCCAAGCTCGACCTGGCCCCGTACCTGACCGAAGCCAAGTAAGGTCAACACCCCCGGTGTGACGAAGAAGGGCTGCCCGCAACCGCGCGGCAGCCCTTTTTCATGGGCGGCTTGAAACAGCCGGGCCGCAGCGGTGCTCTCGCGTCAGTTGATCGTCTCCGACTGGGCATCGCCATGGACGCAGGCCAGGCGGACACCCGGTCCCTCGCCCTGGGCTGGAATCAGCCGGACGCCCCCTTCCTCGAACGCCCGAACCAGGAGAGCCTCGGTAGCCCGGTGAATCGCATGGCGATTGCACTCGAAGTCCTTGATCGTACTGCGCGAGACGCCCGCGACGTTGGCGAGATGCTCCTGTGTCCAGTTAAGCAGTCCCCGCGCCGCACGACATTGCTCCGGAAGCAGATTCATCGTTTCAAAGCCTTGCCTAACGTCCCTCAAGTCAACCATAATGGGTGAGATCAGGCAATGGGGCCTGTGATCGAACGGGCCACGGCATCTATGACGGACGACGCATCGCTAATTCTGATGGTCGGCCTTCCATTTGCCGGAAGCATTCTCGCCGCGGCACTCCCCACCAATGCCCGCACCGCCGCCGCGGCCCTGGCTGGCGGCGTCACGACGATCTGTCTCGCCCTCGCGCTGATGCTCTACGCCCCGGTCGCGTCATCGGGCGTCGTGCGCAACCAGATCGACTGGATCCCGGCGCTCGGCCTCAATTTCTCGCTGCGGATGGACGGCTTCGCCTGGATGTTCGCGCTGCTGGTCGCCGCCATCGGGCTGCTCGTGGTGCTCTATGCGCGCTACTACATGTCGCGCGAAGACCCCGTCCCGCGCTTCTTCTCGTTCTTCCTCGCCTTCATGGGCTCGATGCTCGGCATCGTTCTGTCCGGCAATCTGATCCTGCTCGTCGTGTTCTGGGAAATGACGAGCATCTTCTCCTTCCTGCTGATCGGCTACTGGCACCACAATGCCAGCGCGCGCGATGGCGCGCGCATGGCGCTGACGATCACCGGCATTGGCGGCCTGGGGCTGCTGACCGGCGTGCTGCTGCTCGGCCATATCGTCGGCAGCTACCAGCTGGACGTCGTGCTCGCCTCGGGCAACCTGATCCGCTCGAATCCGCTCTATGTGCCGACTCTCTGCTTCATCGCGCTCGGCGCGCTGACCAAGAGCGCCCAGTTCCCGTTCCATTTCTGGCTGCCCAACGCGATGGCGGCGCCCACCCCGGTTTCGGCCTTCCTGCATTCCGCGACCATGGTCAAGGCGGGCGTCTTCCTGCTGGCGCGGTTCTGGCCGGTGCTGGCGGGGACCAATGAGTGGTTCTGGATCATCGGCCTCGCCGGCATGATGTCCTTCCTGCTCGGCTCCTATTTCGCGATCTTCGAGCAGGACATCAAAGGCCTGCTCGCCTATTCGACCATCAGCCATCTCGGCCTGATCACCATGCTGCTCAGCCTCGGCAGCCCGCTCGGCGCCGTCGCCGCGATTTTCCACATGATGAACCACGCGACCTTCAAGGCATCGCTGTTCATGGCGGCCGGCATCATCGATCACGAGACGGGAACCCGCGACATGCGGCGGCTGAGCGGCCTGTTCCGGTTCATGCCGTTCACCGCGACGCTGGCCATGGTGGCGAGCGCCGCGATGGCGGGCGTGCCGCTGCTCAACGGCTTCCTGTCCAAGGAAATGTTCTTCGCCGAGACGATCGAGACGCATGTCAATTCGATCCTCGACACGGTCGCTCCCTATGCGGCCTTCGTCGGCAGCGCCTTTGCCGTGGCCTATTCGGTCCGCTTCATCCACGGCGTGTTTTTCGGGCCGCCGCCGACCGACCTGCCCAGCCAGCCGCACGAGCCGGCATTCTGGATGCGCTTCCCGATCCTGCTCCTGGTCATCACCTGCCTGGTCGTCGGCATCGTGCCCGGCATCACGATCGGCCCCTACCTGCACACGGCCGTCACCTCCGTGCTGGGCGATCGGACGCCGAACTACAGCCTTTCCGTCTGGCATGGCTTCAACCTGCCGCTGATGATGAGCATGGGCGCGCTGGTCCTGGGCATCATCATGTTTGCCTGCCTGAAGCGCTATCTTGCGACCAGCGAGGAAGGCCCGCCCTACTTCCGCCGCCTGAAGGGCCAGCGCATCTTCGAGCGCGCCATGGTCACCATGTCGTGGCGTTGGGCGCGTTTCCTGGAAGCCCGCCTCGGCACCCGCCGCCTGCAGCCGCAGCTTCGGCTCCTGGTCCTGGTCGCCATCATCGCCGCCCTCTGGCCGCTGACCATTCTCGGCTTCGATCGCGACAAGCTGACGCTCGCGGGCGCCGATCCCGCCTTTGTCGGCATCTGGGCGATCGGTATTGTCTGTGCCATCGGCGCGGCCTGGCAGGCCAAGTTCCACCGCCTCGTCGCGCTGACGCTGATGGGCGGCGCTGGACTTGTCACCTGCATCACGTTCCTCTGGTTCTCCGCGCCCGATCTCGCGGTCACGCAGCTCCTGGTCGAGATCGTCACCACCGTGCTCATCCTGCTCGGCCTGCGCTGGCTGCCGAAGCGCTCGCCCGAAATCGCGGCCGGCGACACCGGCATCGGCGCCAAGCTGCGACGCTATCGCGACCTGATCGTCGCCACCGTCGCCGGCACCGGCATGATGCTGATCTCCTATGCGATCATGACGCGATCGGTGCCGGACACGATTTCCGACTACTTCCTCGAAAAGGCCTATTCGGAGGGCGGCGGCCGCAATGTGGTCAACGTCATCCTGGTCGACTTCCGCGGTTTCGACACCATGGGTGAAATGACGGTGCTCGGCGTCGTGGCGCTGACGGTCTACGCGCTGCTGCGCCGCTTCCGCCCGGCCGCCGACAGTGTCGAATCGCCCGAGCAGCAGCGGATCCAGAACGCCGATGACGATGCGCGGCCGGACCGCAAGCTCGGCGATACGGTGAGCGACTACCTGCTGGTGCCCGCCGTCATCATGCAGTGGCTGTTCCCGGTGATCATCGTCTTCGCCGCCTATCTGTTCATGCGCGGACACGACCTGCCGGGCGGCGGCTTCGCGGCCGGCATCGCACTGGCGGCAGCGTTCATTCTGCAATACATGGCGGCGGGAACCGTGTGGGTCGAAGACAGGCTCCGCGTGCTGCCGGTCCGCTGGATCGGCATCGGCCTGCTGC
The DNA here is from genome assembly GCF_026343955.1 of Kaistia defluvii. Classification (GTDB taxonomy): domain Bacteria; phylum Pseudomonadota; class Alphaproteobacteria; order Rhizobiales; family Kaistiaceae; genus Kaistia; species Kaistia defluvii. Next base: position 673,858 of record NZ_JAPKNI010000002.1, on the reverse strand, counting down.
TCGCCGTGGCCGTCGGCTCGGGATCCTGGATCTTCGGCTACCCGTTCCTGACGACCCACTCGCAATATGTCGACCTGCCCTGGATCGGCGCCGTTCCGGCGGCGACCGCGCTGCTGTTCGATTTCGGCGTGTTCTCGCTTGTGCTGGGCGCGACCACGCTGATGCTGATCGCGCTGGCCCACCAGTCGATCCGCCGCCTCCGCGCGCCCAGCACGCCTGCCGGCCCCAGCGAGGAGGCTTCCTGATGGAATTCGTTCTCGCCATCGGCATCGGCGTCCTGATCGGCTCGGGTGTGTTCCTGCTGTTCCGGCCGCGCACCTACCAGCTCATCATCGGGCTGTCCCTGATCGCCTATGGCGTCAATCTCTTCATCTTCTCGATGGGCCGGCTGAAAATCGCGGCCCCGCCCGTGCTGGCCTCGGGAGGGCCCGTGAATCCCGCCGACTACGCCGACCCCATTCCCCAGGCCCTCGTCCTGACCGCCATCGTCATCGGCTTTGCCACCGCGGCGCTTTTCCTCGTCGTGCTGCTAGTCTCGCGCGGCCTGACGGGTAGCGATCACGTCGATGGCCGGGAGCCCAACTGATGGGGTGGATGGATCATCTGGTGATCGTTCCGGTACTGCTGCCGCTTGTCACCGGCGCCATGCTGCTGATGTTCGACGAGCGAAGGCACAGGCTGAAGGCAACGATCAACGTCGTCTCGACCATCCTGCTGGCACTGGTCGCGGTATCGCTGCTCGATATCGCCGACACGCCGACCGCCGCGAACAAGGCGGCCGCCATCGTCTATCTGCTCGGCAACTGGCCGGCGCCCTTCGGCATCGTGCTGGTGCTGGACCGGCTGTCGGCGATGATGCTGGTGCTGACCGCGATGCTGGCGCTGCCGGCGCTGATCTATTCGCTGGCGCGCTGGCACAAGAGCGGCCCGCATTTCCACACCCTGTTCCAGTTGCTGCTGATGGGGCTGAACGGCGCCTTCCTGACGGGCGACCTGTTCAACCTGTTCGTTTTCTTCGAGGTGCTGCTCGCCTCGTCCTACGGCCTGATGCTGCACGGTTCCGGCCCGCTGCGCGTCAAGGCGGGCCTGCACTATATCGTCATCAACCTGGCCGCCTCGTCGCTGTTCCTGATCGGCGTCGCCATGATCTATGGCGTCGCCGGCACGCTGAACATGGCCGATCTGTCCGTGCGCATCGCGCTGGTGCCGGCATCGGACCGCATGCTGCTCGATGCCGGCGCCGGCATTCTCGGCATCGCCTTCCTGGTCAAGGCAGGCATGTGGCCGCTCGGCTTCTGGCTACCCACCGCCTATAACGCCGCGGCAGCGCCGGTCGCCGCGATTTTCGCGATCCTCTCCAAGGTGGGCGTCTATGCACTGATGCGGCTTTCGCCGCTGCTGTTCGGCGCCGGAGCGGGCGATTCGACCGGCTTCGGCGACAGCTGGCTTCTGGTCGGAGGGATGGCGACCATGGCCTTCGGCATCATCGGCGTGCTGGCCTCGCAGGCGAAGGGCCGGCTCGCGGGCTTCTATATCCTGATCTCGTCCGGGACGCTGCTGGCGGCGATCGGCATGGCCAATGCCCCGACCACCGCCGGTGCGCTCTACTACCTGGTCTCCTCGACCATGGCGGTGAGCGCCTTCTTCCTGCTGATCGAACTGGTCGACCGCGTGCAGGATCCGGCCGCCAACGTGCTGGCCGTCACCATGGACGCCTATGGCGACGACATGGAAGAAGAAGAGGCGGAAGAGGAGGTCGGCGTCGCCATTCCCGCGACGCTGGTGATTCTCGGCATCTGCTTTGCGAGCAGCGGCCTACTGCTGGCCGGCCTGCCGCCGCTCTCCGGCTTCATCGGCAAGTTCGCCATCCTGACGGCGGTGTTCAATCCGAACGGACTGACCCAGGGCAGCACGCTGTCGCTTTCGACCTGGGTTTTCGCCGGGCTTCTGGTGGTCTCGGGTCTCGCGGCGATGATCGCCATCACCCGATCCGGCATCCAGACCTTCTGGGCGCCGATCGAGGGCCGCGTGCCGCGCGTGCTGCTGATGGAGATCGCGCCGGTCGCCTTCCTGCTGACGCTCTGCGTCGGGCTCACCGTCTTCGGCGGCCCGGTGATGCGCTATATGGAACAGACCGCGCAATCGCTGCATTCACCCGGCACCTATATCGAGGGCGTGATGAACGCGCCGCGTGTGCCACCGCCGGCAAGGGAGGCTGCGCCATGAGACGGGTGCTGCCCTATCCGCTGCTGACCGCGTCGCTGATCCTGATGTGGCTGCTGCTCAACAGCTTCTCGCTTGGCCATCTGCTCCTCGGCGCGATCTTCGCTTATGGTGCGTCCTGGGCGATGACGGCGCTGCAGCCGGCCAAGCCGCGCATCCGGCGCTGGGACATGATCCCACGGCTGTTCTTCGTCGTTCTCGGCGATATTTTCCGTTCCAACATCGCGGTCGCCGGCATCATCCTCCAGGGAAAGCGCCGGGCGCGCACGCCGGGCTTTGTCATCATCCCGCTGCAACTGCGCGACCGCACCGGGCTGGCGGTGCTGGCCTGCATCCTGACCGCCACGCCCGGCACCGCGTGGATCGAATATCACGCGGACAATGGCCGGCTGCTGATCCATGTGCTCGACCTGGTCGACGAGCAGGCCTGGATCGAACTGATCCGCGACCGCTATGCGCGCATGCTGTCGGAGATTTTCGAATGAGCGCGACGATCCTCCTCTGGTCCCTCACCCTGTCGCAATGGATGCTGGTCGCGGCCATGGGCTGCGCGGCCTTCCGCGTCATTGGTGGCCCCCGCGCGCAGGACCGCGTGCTCGGCCTCGACGCACTTTATGTCGCCGCCATGCTGCTGATCCTCACCTTCGGCATCCGCTCGGGCAGCACGATCTATTTCGAGGCGGCGCTGGTCATCGCGCTGCTCGCCTTCGTCTCGACGGCGGCGCTTGCCAAGTTCCTGATGCGCGGCGAGGTGATCGAATGACCGGCCTCGACGATTTCCCGCTCTGGGCGGCGATTCTCGTCTCGCTGCTGCTGCTGGCCGGCTCCGCGCTGACCCTGCTCGGTACCATCGGCCTGGTGCGGTTCAAGAGCTTCTACGAGCGCGTCCACGCGCCGACGCTGGGCACCACCTGCGGCGCCGGTGGTATCCTGATCGCCTCGATGCTGTTTTTTTCGGTGCTGCAATCGCGCCTCGCCCTGCACGAACTGCTGATCACGCTGTTCGTCACTGTCACCACGCCGGTGACGCTGATGCTGCTGGCGCGAGCCGCGATCTATCGCGACCGCACCGAGGGCAAGGCCAAGATACCGGGCTTCCAGAACGACGTCCCTCCATCGTCGGCAATGGCCTCCGACGCTCGTCCCGACGACCCGGGCTGAACGACCGGCACAACCCATCCGGGTGATCGCATCAAATTTTCGTTACCTTGACGTGCATCAATTCGGCTGTCGCATGGCCCGGCTATCCTTTCCGCTCCCATTGGGTGCAGGAGGTCCAGAAATGCCACGCATGAAAGCCGCCATCTTCGTCGAGCCGGGTCGCATCGTGCTTGACGAGAAACCGATCCCCGATGTCGGCCCGCGCGACGCCCTGATGCGCATCACCACGACGACGATCTGCGGTACCGACATTCATATCCTCAAGGGCGAGTATCCGGTCGCCAAGGGGCTGACCATCGGCCATGAGCCGGTCGGCGTGATCGAGAAGCTCGGCTCCGCCGTCGAGGGCTACACGGAAGGCCAGCGCGTCATCGCCGGCGCGATCACCCCGAGCGGCCACAGCTATGCCTGTCTCTGCGGTTGCGGCTCGCAGGATGGCCCCGGCACCAAGCACGGCTTCAAGGCCACGGGCGGCTGGAAATTCGGCAATTCGATCGATGGCTGCCAGGCCGAATACGTCCTCGTCCCGGACGCCGCGGCCAATCTGAGCCCGGTCGCCGAGGGACTGTCGGACGAAGAAATCCTGATGTGTCCCGACATCATGTCGACGGGCTTCGCCGGCGCCGAGAGCGGCGGCGTCAAGATCGGCGACACGGTCGTCGTCTTCGCGCTCGGTCCGATCGGGCTTTGCGCCGTCGCCGGCGCCAAGCTGATGGGCGCCACCACGATCATCGGCGTCGACACGGTGCCCGCCCGCCTCGAGGTCGCCAAGAAGCTCGGCGCCGACATCGTCGTCGACTTCAAGAAGGGCGATCCGGTCGAGCAGATCATGAAGCTCACCGATGGGCGCGGCGTCGACGTCGCGATCGAGGCGCTCGGCACCCAGGGCACGTTCGAATCGGCGCTGCGCGTGCTGCGTCCAGGCGGCACGCTCTCCAGCCTCGGCGTCTATTCGAAAGACCTGACGATCCCGCTCAGCGCCTTCTCGTCCGGCCTCGGCGACAACAAGATCATCACGTCGCTCTGCCCCGGCGGCAAGGAGCGCATGCGCCGGCTCATGAACGTCGTCGCCTCCGGCCGCGTCGATCTGAAGTCGCTGGTCACCCACCGCTTCAAGCTCGACGATATCGAGGCGGCCTATGACCTGTTCGGGCACCAGCGCGACGGTGTGCTGAAGGTCGCGATCACCCCCTGAGGTCTCGAGACGGGTGTCCCGATTCCCGCATCGGGACGCCCGTTTTTTTTTCAGCAGACCTTCACGGTGCGAATGCCGAGCAGCAGGCCCAGCTTCTCGATCCTGTCCGCGATATGGCCCGTGCCGATCGCGCAGTGATGCGCCGGACACTCGGCGTTCCACGTCTCGACGAATTTTCTGGCGCCGACGGAGAAGCGATAGCGGCTGTTGGTGTTGCCGATCTCGAGGATCGGGCCCGGCACGGATTCCGCTTCCGCCACGACCAGCTTCAGCTTGCCGGCGCCGTCCTCGGCGACCGAGAGCAGCGTCACCGGCCCGTGCCGGACCGACATCTCGACGCTGACGCCCGAGCCGACCTTGCCGTGATAGACTTTCAGCGGCCGCACCTTGGTCCTGCCTTCCGCGATCTTCGTATGGCCGGGGCCGTCATGGCCCATCAGCACGATGTCGTCGTTGAAATCGATGCCGTAGTACTCGGTGAACGAGCCGCCGACGCCGAAGGTGTCGAGGATCTTCATCGCCTGGGCGTTCTTCACCTCATATTCGCCCGCCACCGGCACGCCGCGCGCGGTCAGGTAGGAACAGCCGAGGATGACCGAGGAAATCACGTCCTCATGGTCATGGCCCGGCGTCGATTCGTAATAATAAGCGAGCGAGCCCAGCCTGTGCTTCGCCACCAGCCGATCCAGCGCCACCGACGTCCGCGCCGCACGCAGCAGTTCGGCCGGGTCGCAATCGGGCTGGATCTCGAATTCATCGCGAAAGGCGTCGACGCGGGCCGCCGCCTCGATCTCGGTTACCTGTTTGCGCAACGCCGCCAGTTCGTCGATCTCGACGATTTCGAGATGGCCGCCGAAGGTCGCGACCTGCGCCGTCGTGTCGGAATAGATGTCGAGCATGCCGTTGTAATAGCGCCCCATCAGGCCCAGGCGATTGTGCGACATCACATAGGCGACGCGCGCCGCCTCGATCCAGGCCTCGATCTCGCGGTCGACGTGCGTGTCGCCATCGAGCACGCCGGTCACCTGATGGAAATCGATCCCCGAGCGGCGAAAGACATTGGCGATCTCCGGCACCGGACAGGCGGCGCAGAAGGCGAGCCATTCGCCGGTCATCTGGGTGCGATCCTCGAGCGCGTTGAAGCTGGCGTAATCGATCGCCGCTTCGGGCTGCAGGTTGAGGATCACGACTGGCACCTTGGCCCGCTGCACGACCGGCAGCACGGTCGATGAAACCGCGTAGGTCGTCACATGCAGGAAGATCAGGTCGACATCGGCGGCGCGGAACTGGTGCCCGGCGTCCATCGCCTTTTCCGGATCGTCGATCAGGCCGAGATTGACGATCTCGACGCCCGGACGCGCCAGCTTTTCGGCCACCCGCTCGATATAGCCGCGCAGGCGCGGTTCGAGACCGGCGAATTGCGGCCAGTAGGCGTTGAGACCGATGCCGAACAGACCGACCTTGAGCGTGTCATGCGCCATCTCTTTTACCCCTCAATCCGCCAGGATATCTGCGACGCGAACGGCCAGCGCCTCGCCCAGAATGCGATGTGCGTCGGCATCCAGGTGGATGCCGTCGACCTCGCTCGAGGTGATCACCGAGCCTGCATCAAACACCGAGAGGTTCCGCCCCCTGGTCGCGCGCGCAAATTCGGCGGCGAGTTTTCGCGATTTCTCCGTGCCGCCCTCGAACATCTCGGCCAGCCAGCCGAGTTTCGACAAGGGCGCCGGGACGACGAGCAGCACCCTGGGTGCCCTGCCCTGCGGCCCGGTCGCGGAGCCGAGCACGATGTCGGCAAGGCGGACCGCGCCATCGGCGATGTCGCCCGCCTGCATCGAAAGCCGCGCCTTCAGATCATTGGTGCCGAGCTTGATGATGACGAGGTCGAGCGGCATGTGCGTCTCGATCGCCACCTGCAGGAAGCGCGAGCCGTTCTTGTGATGGCCCTCGACGGGATCATCGACGCAGGTGGTGCGGCCGTTCAGCCCCTCGGCGACCACCTGCACGTCATTACCGAGAACTTTCTGCATGACGCCGGGCCAGCGCACATCCCACGCGAACCGGCCGCCGACGCCGCGCTCACGCTGCGGTTCCGCGCCCCAGCTATTGGAATCGCCATAGACCATCACGGTTTTCATCGGGCTTTCCTCGGCACGAGCCATCTGAATTCTAACCTTCACTTTGACTGTGGGGACTTCGCCCAGCTGCGAATGACGGGGCCGAGACAACCAGTTCCATCACACCCCAGCTTGGCACAAGTCTCGAAACAGAGCCTAGGTCGCTGCCTCAGCCCTGCCGCCACCCCTTCCCCACCCTCGCCGTCATCCCTGCGAAAGCAGGGATCCATCCAGCCGAGGCATCAAGAACTCGTTCGGCGAGGCTCCTGCTGCAAGGATCCCTGCTTTCGCAGGGATGACGCAGTTTTGGCGACCCCGTCTCCGCCCTTCCCGTGGCAGGGCAAGTCCAAGCAAGCCCCTCACCCCACCCTCTCCCGCAAGCGGGCGAGGGCTTTTTGGCCGGCGGGGCGGAGGCATCGAGACCGGGCTCCGACCACCCCCTCTCCCGCCACGCGGGAGAGGGTTGGGGTGAGGGTCTACCTGCCATCCATGCCCCCTAGTTCACGCGATAGCGCGCCAGCACATCGGCGCGCGGCTCGGCGCCATGGCCGGGGCGGCTTGGCGCCGAGATCAGCCCGTTTTCATGCCAGAACGGCTCGTCTATGAGGTCGAACTGCATCGGCCCGACCAGCGGCTTCAGTTCGAAAAGCTCGGCCGCCTTCGAGGCGAGCGACAGATGCAGGCTGGCCCCGGTCAGCACCGCGGTGCTCCAGGCATGCGCGTTGACAGTCCTGCCGGCCGCCTCGATCACCGCGGCCGCCTTACGGAACCCGGTGACGCCCTCGATGCGGGCAGGGTCGAGGCCGAGCACGTCGGCGGCGCCCGTATCGAGCCAGCGCTGATAGCCGGCGACGGTGAATTCGCGCTCGCCGACCGCGACCGGCGTCGAAATGGCTGCCTTCAGGGCGACGTGATCAGCGACCCGGCTCGGCAGGAAGGGTTCCTCGATCCAGGCAATATCAGATTCTTCCATCCGCTTGACCGTGCGGATGGCGGTGTCGAGGTCCCATTTCGTGCCGTTGCCGGCGTCGACCATGATGCCGGCTTGCCCGCCGATCGCTTCGCGGAGCGCCGCCACCAGCGCCACGTCGTAATCGGGGTCGCGGCCGGCCTTCGAAAGCCCGCGTTTTCCAAGCCCCAGCTTGGTCGAGCGAAAGCCGGCGGCGATATGGCCTGCGATCTCGCGGACACTCGCCTCGATCGTCGCCTGGTTCACATGCAGGCTGGCGCAGACCGGCAGGGAATTGTGATGCGCGCCAAACAGCTCGACCAACGGCGTGCCGGCGTCCTTCGCTTTGATGTCCCACAGCGCCATGTCGAGCGCCGAGATCGCCATCGAGGCGATGCCGCCCTCGCCATACCACCAGCAGTGATTTTTCATCGCCTGCCAGCAGGCTTCGACATCGGAAAGGTCGCGCTCGGCAAGGACGGGAAGCAGGCCATCGCGGATGATGGTTTCGGTGGCCCGCAGCGCCTCCGGCCACATGGCGATCGCCTCACCCCAGCCGGAAATGCCCTCGGCCGTATCGACCCGGACCAGCAGCGTCATCCGCTCGTGGTTGAAATCATTCGGCTCTGGCCAACGCAGCACAAAGCACTCAGCTCCGCCGAGACGCATGCAGTTTCCTCCCCAAACCTGCGCTTGCCGCGCGGTCGTTTGCAGCAAGGCTAGATTCAAAACCCTGAGGTCGTCAATCGAATTGGTCAGGCCAATTATTGCAACGTGACCCTTGCGTCATCCGAAATGTCGTGCCAGTTTTGCCGCCAAGAAATTGGCCTTACCAATTCAGAATGCTCTTTGAGGGAGGAGACTTTTCCATGCACGCTCGGATTCCGTTCCACGCCATGCGCCGTGTCGCCAGCGCCGCGGTCCTGTCGCTTCTGCTCGGCAGCGCGGCCTATGCCGAGGACTTCCACGGCTTCGACCCGACGAAGTTCGACGGCGCCATGCTCAGCGCCGACCAGCTCAAGGCGATGGTCGCCGACGCCACCGCCGCCCATAAGCCCAACAACGGCAAGAACCTCGTTCTCGGCTTCGCCAATCTGCAGCGCGACGTGTCGTTCTGCCTGAAGGTCGAGAACGGCATGGTCGAGAACGCCAAGGCCGCCGGCGTCGACCTGCAGATCACCGACAACCGCCTCGACGGCGCAACCGCCCTCGCCAATGCGCAGAGCTTCCTGCAGCGCCAGGTCGATCACGTCACCGAATTCCAGACCGACGCCAATTTCGGCGCCACCATCATGCAGCAGATGAACGACGCCAACACCAAGGTCGTGGCGATCGATATCCCGATGCCGGGTGCGACCTTCTTCGGCGCCAACAACCCCCGCTCGGGCTTCATGGGCGGCGCCTATCTCGGCCAGGCGGCGATCGCCAAGTTTGGCGCCGACAAGGTCAAGGAAGGTTTCTTCGTCGTCGGCGAACTGCCGCAATCGGGCGCCATTCCCGCCATGCGCACCGGCGGCCAGGTCGCCGGCTTCAAGGCGGCCGTCGAGGGCTTCTCGGACGATCACATCATTAAGATCGACACCAAGAACACGCTCGAAGAGAGCTTCACCCAGATGAACAACGTCATCGGGCGCATCCCCGAAGGCGCGCCCATCATGGTGACGGCGATCAACGACCAGGCGGCGACCGGCATGCTGCGCGCCGTCAAGCAGGCTGGCCGCGAGGCGGACCTGATCGTCGTCGGCATGGGCGCCGACGAGATCCAGACCATGATCGACGAGCCCGCCTTCGTGTCCTCGGTCGGCTACTTCCCCGAGCGCTACGGCAACTACCTGATCCCGCTGGCCCTGATGCAGCTGGCCGGCAAGGACGTGCCGGACACGGTACTGGTCAACCATGTCATGGTCACCAAGGACAATGTCTGCACCTATTACGACAAGTTCGCCTGCGCCAAGGGCAAGGACCCGATCCAGTTCACCTTCCCGCAGGAAGCTTTCGAGAAGCATCTGGCCGAGATCCGCACGCTGCCGGACCTCGCCGACTACCAGAACCTGATCCCGACCAACTGATCGGATCCTTCGGCGGACGCTGCGGCGTCCGCCGATGTCTCAACTTTCCAGGAAGGGCCGCATGGCGACCACCGTACCCCGCCTCGGCATGCACGGCATCGGCAAGTCCTTCGGACGCGTGCCGGTTCTGACGGATGTCGACCTGACCGTCGACCCCGGCGAAGTCGTCGCCCTGCTCGGCTCCAACGGCGCCGGCAAGTCGACGCTGATGAAGATCCTGACCGGCCTCTACACGCGCGATGGCGGCTCGATCCGCATCGATGGCCACGAGGTCGATTTCAAGGATCCGGCCGCCGCCGTCGCCTCCGGCGTCAAGCTGCTGCCGCAGGAAATCTCGGTCATGCCGGACATGACGGTGGCCGAGAACATCTTCCTCGGCGACATGCCGATGAAGCGCAAATTCGGCGTGATGCAGGTCGACAAGGACGCGATGCGGGTGCGCTCGCGCGACCTCCTCGACCAGCTCGGCTTCGCGAACATCGTGCCCGACATGCTGGTGAAGCGGCTCTCCGTTGCCGAGCAGCGCATCGTCGAGATCGCCCGGGCCCTGGCCGGCAAGGCCAGCATCCTCGTCATGGACGAACCGACGGCAGCGCTGACCGAGCAGGAAGCGAAGATGATCTTCAGGATCATCCGCCGCCTGAAGGAGAACAAGGTCTCCGTCATCTACATCTCGCACTACCTCTCCGAAGTGTTCGAGATTTCCGACCGCATCGTCGTGCTGCGCGACGGCCGCAATGCCGGCACCTTCGTGACCGCCGAGACGAAGCGCGCGGAAGTGCTGGCCGCCATGCTCGGCAATACGGTCGATGATCTCTACGACGTCGGCGCGCCCGGCATCGCCGGCGCCGAGATCCTGAACGTCGAGAAGCTGACCATCCCGCGCAAGCTCGAAGACATCGCCTTCAGCCTGCACCAGAACGAGATCCTCGGCATTTTCGGCCTGGTCGGTTCCGGCGTCGAGGTGCTCGGCCGGGCGCTCTATGGCGCGCTGGGGCCGCTGAAGACCGCCGACGTCCGCCTCGGCGGCCAGAGCTACCGGCCGATGAGCGCCCGCGACGGCAAGCTCGCCGGCATCGGCTTCGTCGCCGCCGAGCGCAAGAAGGAAGGCATCATCGCCGACCTGAGCGTGCGCGAGAACATCGCCCTCCCCTTCGAGGAGCGCTTCGAGCGCGGCCTGTTCATGTCGCAGGCGGAAGAATCCCAGCACGCCATCCGCTGGATCGGCGAACTCGGCATCCGTACGCGCGGGCCCGAGCAGAAGATCCGCACCCTTTCCGGCGGCAACCAGCAGAAGGTCTGCATCGCCCGCTGGCTGGTGGAGGGCGTCAAGCTGCTGATCCTCGAGGAACCGACCCGCGGCGTCGATGTCGGCGCCAGGCGGGAGATCTACGGCAAGCTGCGCGAACTCGCGAACCGCGGCTATGCCGTGCTGATCCTCTCCTCCGACGTCGAGGAGGTCGCCGGCATCAGCGACCGCTCGCTGGTCCTCGATCGCGGCCGCATCGTCGGACACTTCCAACGCGGCGCCAAGCCCGCCGAACTCATGGCCGCCACCGGCAACGACCCTGCCTTCCAGGCCCCGTAAGGACCCATCCCATGGCCCAATCCATCGAAACCCACTCCACCGGCGGCGCCAGGGAACAGATGATCCAGCTGTTCGGCAAGCCGTGGTCGGGCGTCGCCATGCTCGGGATCTTCTACCTGATCCTGATCGCGGTCTTCTCCGTCCTGTCGCCCTATTTCCTGACGCTCCGCAACATGCTGCAGATCGGCGGCAACGTCGCCTATATCGGCCTGATGGCCGCCGCCGGCACGCCGCTGATCATCGCCGGCGGTCTCGACCTCTCGGTCGCCGCGATCGCCGGCCTGACCGGCGTCGTCATCTCCATGCTGCACGGCATGGGCTTCCCGATCTGGATCGGCGTGCTGCTCGCCATCGTCGTCGCCGCCGCCATCGGCGTGGTTAACGGACTGTTTACAACGCGCTTACGCCTGAACCCGCTGATCGTGACCCTCGGCATGATGAGCATCATCTCGGGCATCGCCCTGGTGCTGACCGGCGGCCTGACCCGGCCGCTGATGGTTCCGGGCTTCAACTGGGTTGGTTCGGGCCGTGTCATCGGCATCCCGATCCCCTTCATCATCATGATGGTGACCTTCGTCGGGCTCTGGGTCGTCATGACGAAAATGCGCTTCGGCCGCTACATCTACGCCGCCGGCGGCAATGCCGAGGCTTCGCGCCTGATCGGCATTCCGCTCGAAAAGACCGTCATCACCCTCTATGTGATCTCGGCCATTTCCGGCGCCATCGCCGGCACCATCCTGGGCGCCATGCTGGGCGCGGCAGGCCCGACCGCCGCCGGCTCGCAGCTCCTCACCGTCATCGCCGCGATCATCCTTGGCGGCACCAGCCTGAATGGCGGGCGCGGCAGCGTCTGGGGCACCCTGCTCGCGGTGCTGATCCTCGGCACGCTCAATAACGGCCTGACTTTGCTCAATGTTTCCAGCTTCTGGCAGGATGTCACGCGGGGCGTCGTCCTGATGTTGGCCGTCAGCCTCGACCAGATCCGAACCCGCGCGCTGGGCGAATAAGATGGCGGAGATGGGCGCAGGCGACTTCGAACCGATCGAGCGCAGCTCGGTGGCCGAGCAGGTCGCCAAGAAGCTGCTCGACCTGGTGCGGACGAAGAACCTCCGGCCGGGCGACCAGCTTCCGCCCGAACGCGAACTGGCGGCCGCCATGCAGGTCAGCCGGCCCAGCGTCCGCGAGGCCCTGCGCGGCCTGCAGATCCTCGGGGTGCTCAAGGTCCGGCAGGGCGGCGGCATCTATGTGTCGTCGCTCGAAGCCTCCGACCTGCTCGGGCCGCTGCAGCTGCTGATCACGCTGAACGAGCACAACGTCAATGCGCTCTACGAGTCGCGAAAGCTGATCGATGGCGGAATCGGGCGGATGGCGGCCGAGCGCATCACGCCGGAAGATTTGACGCGGATGAAGAACATGCTTCTCGTCCAGCGCGGATTGATCAACGATCCCATAGGCTTCCGCGTCTCCGACGTCGAGTTTCACCGGGTTCTGTCCGACGCGACAGGCAACCCGTTCCTCGTGCGCGTCTCGACCTCGCTCTACATCCTCGGCATGGAATATCGCCGCATCGCCGCCGAAAACCCCGGCGTCCTCGGCCAATCCTTCCAGGATCACGAACGGATCGTCGCCGCGCTCGACGCGCGCGACCCGGACGCCGCCGAAGCCGCAATGGTGCAGCACATGACCAACGTGCACCTCTCGACGGTCAACGCCATGGATATCACTCCCTAATGGAACGAAACTCATGAAGCGCGCCAGGATAGGCATCATCGGGGCTGGCTGGTGGGCGGTCGAGAACCACATCCCGATCCTGAAGGCGAACCCGGATTGCGAGCTGGTTGCGGTCAACCGGCTGGGCGAGACCGAACTGGCGCAGATCCAGGCCAAGTTCGATATCCCGCACGGGTTTGAGGACTATCGCGACATGCTGCGCGAGGTCGAGCTCGACGGCGTCATCATCGCCTCGCCGCATGTGCTGCACCATGAGCACGCAATCGCCGCGATCCGCGCCGGCTGCCATGTGCTGGTCGAGAAGCCGCTCGCGACCAACGCCGCCGATGCGCGCGATATCGTCACGGAAGCCGCAGCCTTCGGCCGCGAAGTCGTCGTGCCCTATGGCTGGAACTTCAAGCCGTTCAGCGAGCGCGCCGCCGAACTGGTCGCGTCGGGTGCGATCGGCAAGGTCGAGCATGTCGTGCTGCAGATGGCCTCGGCGCTTGGCGACCTGATGGCCGGCCAGCCGATGAAGGAAACCGAAGGCGCCATGTTCCGCCCGCCGGCTTCGACCTGGGCCGATCCGCAGCGCGCCGGCGGCTATGGCTGGGGCCAGCTGGTCCATGCGCTGGGCCTGCTGTTCAAGATCGCCGACATCGCGCCGGAAGAGGTCTTTGCCATGGTCGGCCGCTCGCCGGCCGGGGTCGATTATTACGACGCAGCCGTCGTCCGCTTCGCCAATGGCGCGACCGCCTCGCTTTCCGGCGCCTCGACGGTTCCAAAACATCGCGGTTTCCAGATCGACCTGCGCATCTTCGGCTCGGAAGGGATGCTGCTGCTCGATATCGAGCGGGAGCGGTTGGAAGTAAGCCGGCGCGACGGGACCGATGTATTCGTTGAAATCGAGCCGGGCGCTGGCGCCTATAGCTGCGTCGAGCCGGTCAATCTGCTGGTCGATATCTGCCGGGGCCTCAATCCGCCGAATGCTTCGCCCGGCACGGTCGGCATGCGCGCCGTCGAAGTGCTCGACGCGTTGTATCGCTCCGCCGAAAGCGGCCGGATGGAAAAGGTCTGAGCGCCATGAAGCTTTCGCTCACCACCTGGTCCCTGCGCAGCCTGACACTGCAAGAAGCGTCGGGGCTCTCCAATCTGCTCGGCATCGGCGCGCTCGACCTCGGCTATTTCTACAGGCCCGGCCTCGACCGCGAGGCTCTGATCGCCGACCCGGACGGCACGGCTGACCGCGTTCTCCAGCTCGGCGTCGCCCTGCCCAATCTCTACCACTTGTTCGGCGGCTCGCTATCGGACCGGAACCTCGCCGATCCCAGCCACCGCGAGCGCAACGAGGCGGATTTCCGGGCGGTGGTGCGCTTCGCCAAGCGCGCTGGCCTCGAAACCGTCTTCGTGCTGCCCGGCGTCGTCAATCCCGGCCAGGACCGCGCCATGGCGCTATTGGAATCGGCGGAAAGCCTGCGCCGGCTGGTGGCGATCGCGGCCCCGGAAGGCATCCAACTCACCGTCGAGCCGCATGTCCATTCCTATCTCGAAAGCCCGACCCTGGTGCTCGACCTGCTCGATCGCGTGCCGGGGCTGAAGCTGACGCTCGACTACGCGCATTTCGCCTGCCTCGGCTATCGGCAGGAGGAGATCGATGGGCTGGCGCCGCATGCGGCCCATGTGCATCTGCGCCAGGCGCGCGCCGGCGTGCTGCAATGCAAGCTGTCGCTCGGCACGCTCAATTTCGGCGCCATGCTCGGGACACTGAAGGCGGCCGGCTATGACGGCTATCTCTCCATCGAATATGTGCATCAGGACTACATGGACGGCCGGCATGACGACGTGCTGACCGAGACCGTCGACATGCGGGATTGCGTGAGGGAGTGGCTGGCGTGACGGCAAAAGGCATTGCGCTCGTGACCGGCGGCGCCGGCGGCATCGGCGCGGAGATCGTGCGACGGCTGGCAAGCGACGGCTATCACGTGGTCGCCGCCGATCACAACGAAGCGCTCGCGGCCGAGATCGCCAACGGCGTCGGCGGCAGCGCCATCGGCATCGATATCACGGACGCGAACTCCGTCGATCTGGCCTTCGAGACTGTGCTGGAGCAGCATGGCCGCCTCGACGTGCTGATCAATGCCGCCGGCATCCATCTGCAGAAGCTGGTGGTCGATACGACGCCGGAGGAATGGGACCGGATCCAGTCGGTCAACGCACGCGGGCCGTTCCTTACCTGCCGCGCCGCCGCACGCGCGATGATGCGCGCCGAGAGCGGCCGGATCATCAACATCATCACCCGGCTCAATTTCGGCAATCCTTACTCCAGCGCCTACATCTCGTCGAAGAACGCGCTCTGGGGCCTGACCCAGTGCCTCGCGGTCGAACTGGCCTCCTACGGCATCACGGTGAACGGCGTCGCGCCCGGCCATGTCGGCCCCGGCACCGGCATGGAGAAGCAGTTCCGCGAGAAGGCCGACAAGCTCGGCCTCTCCTGGGAGGCGTTCGAGGCGCAGGTGCTGAAGACGATCCCTGTCGGCCGCTGGTGCCGGCCGGCCGACGTCGCCGCCGCCGTCTCCTATGTCGCCTCGCCGGAAGCCTCCTTCGTCACCGGCGAACTGATCAATGTGACCGGCGGCTTCGTCGGATACGGCATCGCGCCGCCGAAGGAAGCGCGCTTCGCAAGGGATGCCGACTGATGAGCAAGGATCTGCGCAATGGCGGGCTCGACCGGCTGACGGTCGAGGACATCCTGAAGCCAGGCTTCTCGACGCCGTGGGACGCGCCGATGGTGCCGCCCTACCCCTTCACCTTCCGCAATGTCGACGTGCTGACGCTGGTCTGGCGCACCACCGAGGCGGCCGTCGCCCGGCTGCTGCCGCCGCCGCTGGAGCCTGCCAGCGACATCGTCATGGCGCATATCTACCGCATGAACGACACGGAATGGCTCGGCCCCTATGGCGAGAGCAATATCTCGCTCGGCTGCCGCCTGCCGGGCGTCGTGGAAGGCTCCTATTCGCCCTATCTGTTCCTTTCATCGGATGCCGGCGTCGCGCATGGCCGCGAACTGCATGGCCAGCCCAAGAAACTGGGGGAGCCGAAGCTGGAACTGCGCGGCGATCTCGTCGTCGGCACGGTGGCGCGCAACGGCATCGACGTCCTGACCGGCACGCTGCCCTACAAGCAGCGCACCGACACGCTCGCCAGTCTCAACAAGCATTTCGACTTCGCCGAGAACATCAATCTGAAGGTCATCGACCACATCGACCAGCGCCCGGCGATCCGGCAGCTGACGGCGAGACGGCTCCAGAATGTCGTGGTTCATGAATGCTGGGGCGGCCCTTGCACGGTCGAGTTGCGGCCCAACGCCCAGGCGCCAATCCACCGCCTGCCCGTGGTCGACATGCTGGACGGCCTGCACTGGAAGGCGGACTTCACGCTGGTGCCGGGGCGCATCGTTCACGACTATCTCGCCTGAAGGGGGAAATCATGGGTCACTACGCCTGGGTTCTGGAAGTCCGTCCGGGATGCGAAGAGGAATACAAGAAGGCGCATGACGAGATCTGGCCGGAAATGCTGGAAACGCTCAAGGCGGCCGGCATTCGCAACTATTCGATCTTCCGGCTCGGCCTGAAGCTGATCGGCTATTTCGAAACCGACGACCTCCAGAAGACCATCGCCCATCTGAAGGACGATCCGGTCAACAAGCGCTGGGGCGAGGCCATGGCGCCGATCATGAAGCTTGAGGGCGACCCGCGCACCGGTTTCGCCTATATGCTTCCCCTGCAATGGCACATGGATTGATGACCATGCTCGACGGAGAAATCGCCCTCGTCACCGGCGCCAAGGGCGGCATCGGCGCAGCGACCGCCAGGGCGCTTGCCGAGGCCGGCGCCCGGGTCATCGTCACCGCCCGCCGCCTTGCCGATGCGGAAGCGATCGCGCGCGAATGCGCCGAAGCCCGGGCCGTCGGCCTCGCCTGCGATGTGGCCGAGCCGGATTCCGTCCGTTCGGCGGTACGCGAGGCAACCGCAATCGTCGGCGCGCCGACGATTCTCGTCAACAATGCCGGCACGGTGCAGCCGATTGGCCTTCTGCACGAAACAGACTCCGACGCCTGGGCCGCCAACATCAACGCGACGCTGATCGGCGCGGCGGCGATGGCGCGGGCCGTGCTGCCGGCCATGCTCGACCAAGGGCGCGGCACCATCGTCAACCTGTCCTCGGGTGCCGCGCATCATGCCATGGAGGGCTGGAGCGCCTATTGCGCCGCCAAGGCCGGGCTTGCCATGGTGACCAGATCCCTGGCGCTCGAATATGGCGCGCGCGGCATCCGCGCCTTCGGCTTTGCGCCTGGAATCGTCGATACCGACATGCAGGTCGAAATCCGAGCCTCGGGTATCAATCCGGTCAGCCAGTTGCCGCGCGAGAAACTGGCGGGCGTGGCCGATCCGGCGCGCGCCATCGTCTATCTCTGCACGGATGCCGCCGCGGATCTGGCTGGTGGCGAGATCGATATTCGCAATGCGGAATTCCGCGAGCGGGCTGGTCTGCCCGCATTGCCCACGGCCTGATCGCCGTCCCCGCCCATCCGATCAATATCTTGCTATCGAGGGCACGGAAGTCTGGAACGGTTTCGGCTTTCGTGCGTTTCTTTCCAAGGCGGCAGGAGTGTGCCGCCATTTGGGAGGGAAAGATGGAGCTTCGTCATTTCCGCCAGCAGCCCAATATAGGACCGCGCGATACAGCCGGGCTGCCGGACCATGTTCTGGAAAAAATCGCTGCCGGCGAACAGCCGCTGAAAGCCATCCGTGAGTGGCGCTGCATCAGCCAGACCGACCTCGCGGACCGCACCGGCGTGGCCGTGACGCAAATCATGCGCTGCGAGACGGGTTGGCTGATTTCGAAGGAGGCCTTGCGGCTTCTGGCGCGCGGCCTGCGGGTGCGTGACGACCTGCTGACCGACTGACGGCGCGCTTTGGCAATAGCCCTGTGGCAGCGACGGTTCCCGGCGCTGAACAATGGGTGCTGTGCGAAAGTCTATTCATCGATCAAGGAGAACGACATGGATCCGAAGAAGCCTTTCCCCGATCCGATGACGCCGGGCCGCGACCCGCATGCCGTTCCCGAGATCGACGAGCGCGCCAATCAGGCCTTCGTCGATGCGCTGATCGATACCGATGGCCGTCCGATGCGCGATGCCGTCGACATGCCGGAAGAGGAGATGGACGAGGACGATCTCGAAGACGAGGACGAGATCCAGCCCTGAGCCAAGGGGCTTGGGGCTTGGGGCTTGGGGCTTGGGGCTTGGGGCTGCGCCGTGTTCGACGAATGCAAGCTCTTCCACGCGAAACTGCAAAGACGTGGCTCGGAATTCCGGGCCACGTATTCGTTTGTTTGCCCATTCGATCGAACGGCACGCATCCGCGAGTCTGGATGAAGGTCTGACGACGCCTGGCCCCAGGCCAAGGGAGGGCGCTCCAGATGCCAGCGCTCCCGCCGAGCCGGCTCGAAACCGGCACGATCCCTCCGCCGACGCGAGCATTTGCATCCTGAAACAGCCGCAGGCTGCGACAAATGTTGCCGGCTACATTTCGTCGCCTCGTTCGCCGCAAGAAAAGCGGCTAGATTTTGTTCACTGAGATCGAAAGACAGGCATTTCGCGCAGGCATTCTGCTTTCGCCTGTGCCGGCAAGTTCTTTCCGCAGGCAAGGCCTTGCCCCCTTACGGGCAGGGTGGCCGAATACGCACCGAAGGATCGCCCGATGAGCGAAACCGAATCTCCCTATCGCCTGGCCTTCAAGCTCGGCGTTTCCGGCCGCTGCCCGCGATGCCAGTCGGGTCACATTTTCAGCGGCTGGCTGAAGATGGCGCCGAAATGCGAGGTGTGCGGTCTCGACTTCTCCTTTGCCGACCCGGCCGACGGCCCCGCCTTCTTCGCGCAGCTGATCGGTGCGATTCCGGCCGTGGTGTTCGCGCTGTGGCTTCAGGTCAAGTTCGCGGCGCCGCTCTGGGTGCACGTGTTCACGACGCTGCCGCTGCTGCTGCTCCCGACCCTGCTGTTGCTGAGGCCGATCAAGGGGTGGCTGGTCTGCTCGCAATACCTGCACCGCGCCGAAGAGGGCAAGCTGCACAAGGCCGACCCGTAGCCGCGGCCTCCACCGATCCAAAAAGGCCGGACCATCTCGTATGGCCCGGCCTTTCTCTTTGGGCAGTTCTTTGCCGCGGCGGCCTACAGCGTGGCGGCGACCTCATCGATCGCCTGGACCGTCGCGGCGACGACGATGTCCGCCTCCTCGCGCGTCAGGCAGAGTGGCGGCGCGAAGCCGAGGATATCGCCCTGCGGCATGGCACGGCCGATGACGCCCTGCCCCAGCAGCGCGGTCGAGATGCGCGGGCCGACCTTTTCGGAGGCGTCGAAGAACACGCGGTCGTCGCGATCCCGAACGAATTCGACCGAGGCCAGCAGTCCCTCGCCGCGAACGTCGCCGACGTTTCTGTGGCCACCGACGGCGTCTGCCAGCGACTGGCGGAAATAGGCGCCGACCTCGCGGGCATTGTTGACGAGGTCGAGTTCATCGACCACTTCGAGATTGGCAACGCCCGCCGCCGTGCAGAGCGGATGCGACGAGTAGGTCCAGCCATGACCGATGGGACCGAACGTATCGGAGCCCTGCTCGAGGATGCGCCAGAGCTTTTCCGAGACGATGACGCCGGAAAGCGGCGCATAGGCCGAGGTGAGGCCCTTGGCTATGGTGATCAGGTCCGGCTTCATCCCGTAATGATCGGAGCCGAACATCGAGCCAAGGCGGCCGAATGCGGTCACCACTTCATCGGCGATCAGGATGATGTCGTACTTGTCGAGAATGGCCTGGATCCTGGCCCAATAGCCGGCTGGCGGGGGCACGATGCCGCCCGTGCCCAGCACCGGCTCGCCGATGAAGGCGGCGATCGTCTCGGGCCCTTCGGCCAGGATCATCTCTTCCAGCTTGTCGGCGCAGAACTGCGAGAACTGCTCCTCGGTCAGGCTGCGATCCTCGCGGCGGTAGAAATACGGCGCCTCGGTGTGCAGCACCGGCGCGCGCGGCAGGTCGAACAGATTGTGGAAGGCGGCGAGGCCGGTCAGGCTGCCGGTCATGACGCCAGAGCCATGATAGCCGCGCCAGCGCGAGATGATCTTCTTCTTCTCCGGGCGGCCGAGCACATTGTTGATGTACCAGACCAGCTTGATGTTGGTCTCGTTGGCATCCGAGCCGGACAGGCCGAAGAACACCCGGCTCATATGCGACGGCGCGCGGTCGATGACCATCTTGGCGAGCCGGATCGAGGGCTCCGAGGCGTGGCCGACATAGGCGTGGTAATAGGGAAGCTGCGATGCCTGGTGGGCGATCGCGTCGCTGATCTTGGTGCGGCCATAGCCGACATTGACGCAATAGAGGCCGGCAAAGGCATCAAGGCTGCGCTTGCCGTCGACATCGGTGATGTAGACACCCTCGCCGCCGGCGATAATGCGGTTGGGCGTATCGCCCCGCGCATGCTGCGCCATGTGGGTCGAAGGATGGAAGAAGTGATCCCGGTCCCAGGCGTGGAGTTCATTGTGCGAGAGCGTCGGCTGTTCTGACATATCGGTCCTTCAAAACCTGGCCGGATATCCCGGCGACGGATGCGTGGGCGCGCCGAAGAGCATCCACCGGGAGGTGGGGTCGGACTGCGTGGCGACGCCAATGTTTGCGCCGCGCCAGTGTAATAGGGATTACGGTTCTGGGAAGATGCTGCCAGAATGTTCTCGAATAATTCCATCATCATCCGGGGGAGTGACATGAACGACGAGGCAGAGCCGGCCGACGGGCCGTCGCAACGCACGAGCAAGCCGACCCTCGCCGATCGTGTCACCGCCAGCATGGCCTCGCTCAGCGAGGCGGAAAGGCGGGCCGCGCGGGCGCTCCTTGCCCGCTACCCGACGACAGGAATGGAAACTGTCGCACTGTTTGCCGAACGCGCCAAGGTCAGCGCGCCAACCATCCTGCGCTTCGTCGCCAAGCTCGGCTTCGCCGGCTATGCCGACTTCCGCCGGGCCCTACGCGAGGAGATGGAGGCGCAGGCCGAATACCCGCTGACACGCCCGCACGCCGACGGCACGTCGACGGCCTTCTCCGCCTTTACCCGCAGCCTCGTGACCACGGTCGAGAATTCGCTTGCCATGGTCAGCCAGGCCGACATGGAGAAGCTGACGGACCTTCTGATCGACGAGCGGCGGGAGATCTTTCTGCTCGGCGGCGATTTTACCGATCCTGCCGCCCGGCATCTCGAATTCCACCTGCGCAAGATGCGAAGCCGCGTGCGGCTTTTCTCGCAGGCACTTCCCCGCCGCGCCGATGAACTGGCCGATATCCGCAAGCGCGACGTCGTCATCCTGTTCGACATCCGCCGGTATCAGCTCGACACCATCCGAACCGCCGAGATCGCCAAGGAACGTGGCGCGGTGGTCGCGCTTTTCACCGACCGCTGGATGTCCGACGTCGCCCAGGTCGCCGACATCGTCATTCGCGCCCAGGTCGACCTGCCCTCGCCCTGGGACAGCCTGATCGGCCTGATCGCCCTGGTCGAAACCCTGGCGCTCTCGATCGATGCCCGCCAATGGCCGATTGGACGCTCCCGCTTCGAAGCGATCGAGCAGGTGAGAGGCAAGCTCATCCCCTGAGCGCAGTCGTGCGAAAAATTACAGCTTCACTGCCTATTTGCGCGTCTTGTAAAATTTTCGTCACACATGCTAGCGTCAGGGGCTGCCGAGAGAGATGCGGTCGACAACGCGCCACGGCAGCCTGCGATTGAGGGATATCCGGGGGAAGAATGGCGATCGAGCGTGAAACGATCGTCACAGTCTGCTGCAGCGATATCGCTGGGCAGGTTCGTGGCAAGGGCTTTCCGGCCCGCGAACTCGAGAATCGGCGCCGTTTCGGCGTCGGCTGGACGCCAACCAATATCATGATCAACTGTTTCGGCCGCATTCCGGCGACACCTTTCGGTGCCGAAGGCGACCTGATGCTTGTGCCGAGCCCCGAGGGCGACATCACGCTCGATTACGGCGACGGCACGCCCGTCGAGCGCATCGTGCTGGGCGACATCCTGACCTTGTCCGGCGAGCGCTGGGATTGCTGCCTGCGCGGCTTCCTGAAAAATGCGCTCGACCAGTTGGAGACCGAGACCGGGCTGCGCGTTCTCGCGAGCTTCGAACATGAATTCTGGCTCGACGGCGGCGAGGAGAGGCCGGGCGATTCCTATGCCGCGAGCACGCTGCGCGGCCTCGAGCCGTTCATCGGCGATTATGTCGGCGCCCTGCGCGCCAACGGCCTGCAACCCGATACCTTCCTGCCGGAGTATGGTCCGCGCCAATACGAGATCACGGTCGATCCGGCGCTGGCGCTGACGGCCGCCGACGAAGCGGTGAAGCTGCGCGAAATCGGCCGATCCGTCGCGAAGAAGCATGGCTACCACCTCTCCTTCTCGCCGGTGGTGACCCGCGGCATCGTCGGCAATGGCGTGCACATCCACTTTAGCCTCATCGACCAGAACGGCAAGCCGGTCGCCTATGATCCGGAGGCCCCCGGTAAGCTCAGCGCGCTCGGCGCCTCGTTCTGCGCCGGCATCCTGAAGCATGGCCGGGCGATCTGCGCCATCGCCGCGCCCAGCGTCGTCTCCTATGAGCGGCTGAAGCCGCATTCCTGGGCCGCCTATTACCTCAACCTTGCCGATCGGGACCGCGAGGCGCTGCTGCGCATCTGCCCCTATCCGGAGGTCGAGGGCGTCAACGTCGCCAAGCGCTACAACATCGAGTTCCGCGGCGCCGACGCAACGGCCAGTCCCTATCTGCAATTGGCCATGCTGGTGCATGCCGGCCTTGCCGGCATTCGCGAGAAACTGCCGGCGCCCTATCTTTCCAGCGGCGACCCCGGCACGCTTTCGCAGGCCGAGCGCGACGAGCGTGGCATTGGCGATCTGCCCCGCACCCTGCCGGAAGCGCTCGACGCGCTGGAGCAGGACGGCGCCGCCATGGGCTGGCTCGGGCCAGTGCTCTCCAAAGCGTATCTGATGCACAAGCGCGGCGAGATCGCGATGGCCGAGGGTATCGATATGGACGAGCTCTGCCGCATCTATGCGCGGGCCTATTAGGATGAGCGAAGCCTTGCAAACCCCACGCACGCTGCTTGGCCCGGAGGATCCCAAACCGGTCGGCCTGGTCGACCGAGGCGACGCCTCGCCCTTCGTGCTGATCTGCGACCATGCCGGCAACGCCGTGCCCAAGGCGCTGGCCGGGCTGGGGCTACCGCAGGCCGAACTCGATCGGCATATCGGCATCGATATCGGCATTCTCGGCGTGTCCGAGCGTCTGGCGGAACAGCTTGGCGCCTCGCTCATCTTCCAGCGCTATTCGCGCCTGGTCGTGGAATGCAACCGTCGCGTCACGTCGCCGGACAGCATCGCGCTGGTATCGGATGGCACGATCGTTCCGGCCAATGCCGATCTCTCGCCGGACCAGCGGGCACAACGCCTCGACGAAATCTCCGCACCCTATCATCGCCAGATCGTGGCGATCCTGGACCGCCGCGCCGAGGCTGGCCTGCCGACCATCCTGGTCTCGATGCACTCGTTCACGCCGTCGCTTCGGGCGAGGCCGTTCCAGCGGCCCTGGCAGATCGGCCTTTGCTACGGCAATGACAAGCGCTTTACCGTTCCGGTGCTGGCGGCGCTCGGCCAGGAAGCCGGCCTCGTCATCGGCAGCAACGAACCCTATTCGGTCGATCTGGTGAAGGACTATTCGATCCCCGTTCACGGCGAGGAGCGAGGTCTTCCCTATGTCGAGTTCGAGATCCGCCAGGATCTGATCGGCGAGACGGCAGGACAGGAAGAATGGGCCGCGCGTCTCGGCCGCGCGCTTTCCGTCGCGCACCGCGATTTCACGGTGGCATCATGACCCGTCCGCCGCCCCTCGCCCGACTGTCGCCCGTCGAGGCGAACCGGACGGCGATCCTCTTCATCGATACCCAGGACGGCATCTTCCATCCCGGGGCCGAAGCCTCCCGTCCCTATTTCTTCCAGAGTGCCCGCGATACCGCCGTGCCCAACATGGCCCGCCTGCTCGCCGCCGGCCGCGCGGCGGGCGCCGAGATCGTCTTCACGGTGATCGAGAGCCTGACGCGGGACGGCCGCGACCGCAGCCTCGACTACAAGCAGACCAACTTCCATTTCGCGCCGGGATCGCCGGAGACCCGCGTCATCGACGCGCTGAAGCCGGGCGACGACGAGATCATCCTGCCGAAGACGTCCTCCAGCCTCTTCAATTCGACGATCTTCGAATATCTGATGCGCAATATCGGCATCGATACCGTCATCGTCACCGGCTTCCTGACCGACCAGTGCGTCGACCACACGGTTCGCGACGGCGCCGACCGGGGATTCCGCATGATCTGCCCCGTCGATGCGTGCACCACCGACAGCCGCGAGCGCCATGACGCGGCGCTCGCCGCCTTCAAGGGCTATTGCCGGCTGACCGATACGACGACACTGATCGGGGAACTGAACGCCAAGACCTGAAACACGGAATTTGATCGTAATTTGAATCAATCGGATCGCGATCACTTGACAGGACGATGGACGGAACATTGAATACAAAATAGACGCAAGTCTTTGTTCCGCAACAACAAACATAGACCAGATTTTATCTGGCACCGGAAAGACGCCGCAGAAACATTTGACGATTTTCTGCAAGCATCGTGAACTGCGCGAGCATCTCTTGAGGGGTCGAGTTTGGCATTGCGTGACGGCAAAACGGATGAGCAGATCCTGCTCAGAACGACAGGTCTGACGAAGGCCTTTCGGGGGCTCGTCGCCTTGCGCGACCAGACCATCACGCTCCGGGCCCGCGAGATCGTCGGGGTCATCGGCCCCAATGGCTCGGGCAAGAGCACCTTCTTCAACCTGATCACCGGCTTCTCGCAACCGAACTCCGGGCAGATCGAGTTCAAGGGCCGCTCGATCGTCGGCATGCACACCTCGCGCATCGTGGCGCTCGGCATCGCCCGCACCTTCCAGGGGTCGCGCCTGTTCGGCACGCTGACGGTACGGGAGAACGTGCTGGCCGCGGCGCAGTTGCGCGAGCCGGTCGGACCGATCGCCTCGATCGTGCGCGGATCGCTGTACCAGCGCCGCGTCGCCGCCGCCGAGGTGGTGGCGACCGAACTGCTCGACCTGATGGGGCTGTCGGACCAGGCAGACCGGCTCGCCGCCGACCTGCCCTATGGCGACCAGCGCAGGCTCGAAATCGCCCGCGCGCTGGCAACCAAGCCGGAACTGCTGCTGCTCGACGAGCCGGCCGCCGGCCTCGACTCCAACGAAACCAAGGTGCTTGCCGGGCTCATCCGCACGATCCGCGACCGCTATGGCGTCGCGGTCGTCGTAGTCGAGCACGACATGGACCTGATCATGGGGCTCTGCGAACGCATTCAGGTGCTCGCCACCGGCGAAGTCATCTGCGTCGGTACGCCGGAAGAAGTCCGCAACCATCCTCGCGTGCGGGAGGCGTATCTTGGCCACAGCTGATCCGCTGCTGCGCGTCGACAATCTCGAAGTGAATTTCGGCGCCGTCCGCGCGCTGAAGGGCGTTTCGCTCGACGTCTATGAGGGTGAGGTGATCGCGCTGGTCGGAGCCAATGGCGCCGGCAAGAGCACGACGCTGCGCAGCATCTCCGGCCTCGCGCGGGCGAAATCCGGCACCGTCACCTTTGCCGGCACGGTGATCAACAAGCGTACCGCGCCGCAGATCGTCCGCCTCGGCATCGCCCATAGCCCGGAGGGCCGGCGCCTGTTCGGCGGCCTGTCGGTTGCGGAAAACCTGCGTCTCGGCGCCTGCACGCGCTCCGATCCCGAAGGCGTGGCCCGCGACACGGAAAAGATGTTCGTGCTGTTCCCGATCCTGCGCGAACGCTGGCGCCAGTTGGCCGGCACGCTTTCGGGCGGCGAACAGCAGCAATTGGCGCTCGCACGCGCCCTGATGGCGGCGCCGCGGCTGCTGCTTCTCGACGAGCCGTCGCTGGGCGTCGCGCCGCTGCTGGTGCGCCACATCTTCGACGCGCTGGCGGAACTGAAACGGCAGGGCATGACCATGCTGCTGGTCGAACAGAACATCGCGCTGGCGCTCGAACTCGCCGACCGCGCCTATGTCCTGCGCACCGGCAAGGTCGCGCTGTCTGGCATCGCCTCCGAACTGCGCGTCGATGACCGCGTGGCTCAGGCCTATCTGGGGGCGGCGGAATGAGCCAGCTTGAATACATCCTCCAGCAGGTGATCAACGCCGTCAGCCTGGGCAGCCTCTATGCCCTCGTGGCCGTCGGCCTCTCGATCGTCTTCGGCGTGCTGAAGCTGACCAACTTCGCCCATGGCGACGTCATGATGGTTGGCGCCTTCACGACCGTGCTGCTGATCGGCCTCGGCATGCCTTTTGTGCCGGCGATGATCTGCGGCATCGCCGCCTCCGCCATCGCCGGCTTCCTGATCGAACGGATTGCCTATCGGCCGATCCGAAACGCGCCGGACGTGACGCGGTTGCTGACCAGCCTCGCGGTGACCTACATCCTGGAAAACCTCGGCATCCTGCTGTTCACCTCGTCGCCGCGCAACTTCCCGCTGCCCGACATCCTGAACAGCTCGTGGCAGCTTTCCGGCGGCGCGATCACCTTCACCAATATCAACGTGCTGACGGTGCTGCTCACCTTCGTGTCGCTGATCGGGCTCGGCTGGTTCATCACCCGGACCACGATCGGCCTCGGCATGCGGGCGGCCGCGGAGGACATGCAGGCGGCGCAGCTGGTCGGCCTCAATGTCAACAAGGTGATCGTCGTGGCGTTCATCGTCGCTTCGGCCTATGCCGGCCTTGCCGGCGTTCTGTGGGCGGCCCAGGCGGGCGTCGTGCAGCCCCAGATGGGCTTCACACCGCTGCTCAAGGCCTTCGTCGCGGCGATCATCGGCGGCTTCGGCTCGATCTCGGGCGCGCTGCTCGGCGGCTACATGCTGGGAGCGCTGGAGATCTTCATCATCGCCTTCCTGCCCGATACCGTCGTGCCCTATCGCGACGCCATCGTCTTTGCGCTCCTGATCGCCTTCCTGCTGTTCCGGCCGGGCGGTCTTCTGCAGCCGAACCGGGAGATCAAGCTGTGAAGGCCGATCCGCGCATTCCAATCGCCGTCGGTGCGGCGCTCCTCCTCGCCGCCGGGGTCGCCTTCGGCGCCCCGCATATGGTCGGCGACTACTTCGTCCGCATCCTGCTGCTGATCGCGCTCAACAGCATCCTGGTGCTGTCGCTGTCGCTCTCGAACGGGTTCACCGGCGTGTTCTCGCTCGGCCATGTCGGCTTCATCGGCGCCGGCGCCTATGCCGCCGGCATCCTGTCGCTGACTGTCCAGCAGAAGAAGGCGCTGCTGCCGCACCTGCCCGACCTGCTGAACTGGTTCAGCCTGCCCTTCCTGCCGGCAACCCTGGTGGCCGGCCTGTTCGCCGCCCTTCTGGCCGTTATCGTCGGCTATCCGCTGATGCGGCTCTCCGGCTATTTCGTCTCGGTCGCGACGATGGGTTTTCTCATCATCGTCAACGTGGTGCTTATCAACGCCTCCGACTTCACCCGCGGCGCCCGCACCTTCACCGGCGTGCCGCTGGCGACCACCCTGCCCTGGGTGATCGGCTGGCTGGCGGTGACCCTGCTGGTGCTGGCACGGCTGGTCTATTCCCCATTCGGTCGACGCATGAAGGCGGTGCGCGACGATACGATCGCGGCGAGCGCGGTGGGCATCAGCGTGCTGCGCGCCCGCCTGGTCGCCTTCGTCATCGGCGCGTTCTTCGCCGGGGTCGGCGGCTCGCTCTACGCCCATTATCTCGGCTCTTTCTCGCCCAACACCTTCTATTTCGCGATGACGATGAACCTCATCGCAATGCTGGTCCTCGGCGGCATGGGCTCGCTTTCCGGCGCGATCATCGGCGTGATCTGCGTGTCGATCCTGTCGGAACTGCTGCGCTCGGTCGAACGCGGCTTCACGATCGGCGACATCACCGTGCCTGCTCTCTTCGGAGCCAGCCAGATCGTGCTCGGCTTCCTCTTCATCCTGATCATG
Source organism: Kaistia defluvii (assembly GCF_026343955.1). Taxonomy (GTDB): domain Bacteria; phylum Pseudomonadota; class Alphaproteobacteria; order Rhizobiales; family Kaistiaceae; genus Kaistia; species Kaistia defluvii. Next base: position 645,691 of record NZ_JAPKNI010000002.1, on the reverse strand, counting down.
ATCTTCCGGCCGAAGGGGATCATGGGAGACCGCGAGCTGACGTTCGGTCTCTCCGGAAGATCGGCGAACCAAAATCATAAAGAGGGAAAAGACAGATGATGAAGCTCTCACGACGGGCGGCCATCGGCCTCGGGCTCGGCGCCGCCTTTGCCTTCTCCACCGCAGGGGCCTACGCGGCCGATCCGATCAAGATCGGCTTCCCCGCCAATGTGACCGGCATCCAGGCATCGCTGGACGGCCCGATGCTGAACGGCGCCAAGCTGGCGGTCGCCGAGATCAACGCCGCCGGCGGCGTGCTGGGCAGCCCGCTCGAACTGGTCACCTATGACTCCAAGAGCGACGCGACCGTCATCTCGACCGTCGCCTCGCAGCTGATCGACAGCGACAAGGTTGTCGGCATCATCGGTTTCGCCGATTCCGACAGCGTGCTGTCGATCGGCCCGCAGGTCGACAAGGCCAAGATCCCGTTCATCACGCCGGGCGCCACCTCGCCCAAGCTGCCGGCCCAGCTCGGTGACCAGGTCTTCCTCGCTGCCTTCGGCGACAACGTCCAGGCGGCCGTCGGCGCCGAATTCGCGCTCAACAAGCTGGGCGCCAAGACCGGCTACCTGCTGACCGACATCGGCTCAGAGTACACCACCCTGCTGGCCGACTATTTCGTCGCGGCCTATGAGCATGGCGGCGGCAAGCTGCTCGGCAAGGATACCTACAAGATCGGCGACAAGAACTTCACCGCGCAGATCGCCAAGATCAAGGCGCTGCCGGAACAGCCCGCCTTCATCTATGCCTCGTCCAATGCCGAGGAAATCGGCCTGATCCTGAAGCAGCTGCGCCAGGCGGGCATCAACCTGCCGGTCGTCGGCGGCGACGGCTACGACACGCCGCTGCTGATCGAAGTGGGCGGCGCGGCCGCGAACGACTCGTACTTCACCACCCATGCCTTCATGGGCGAAGGCGCCAGCCCGGTCGTCGCGGCCTTCAACGAGGCCTACCAGAAGGCAACCGGCCACGCTCCGGAGAACTCCTTCGCAGCGCTCGGCTATGACGCCACCAAGCTGATGGCCGATGCGATCAAGCGCGCCGGTTCGCCCGAGCCCGCCAAGATCCGCGACGCCATCGCCGCCACGCAGGGCCTCGCCGGCGTCACCGGCACGATCAGCTACCGCCCCGGCGTCGCCGTTCCGGACAAGTCCGTCTCCGTCATCGGCGTCAAGGACGGCAAGCTGACGCTCGCCAGCGAAGCCGCCCCGACCTTCGTTCCGGAGCCGTAGGAACCATGAGCGGCAGCAGCCTCTGGGATCTCCATCGCACCGGCCTTGCCGGCGCGACCTTCACGGACCTCACCCACGCCTTCCATCCGGGGCAGCCGCATTTCGCGTCTTTCCCGGATGAGGAGCGGGAACTCCTGTTCGATTTTGCCAAGGGCCATGGATTTCAGGTCCATCGCTACAGCATTCCCGGACAGTGGGGGACGCATGTCGATCCCCCGGTCCACTTCATCGAAGGCGGCCGGACGCTCGACCAGATCCCGGTCTCGGAGATGCTGCTGCCGCTCGTCATTCTCGACATCAGCGAACGCGTGGCGGCGGATGCCGACGCCACGCCGACCCTCGACGACGTCGCCCGATGGGAGGCGCGCAACGGCCGCATCCTGGAGAAGTGCTTCGTCGCGCTTCGCACCGACTGGTACAAGCGCTGGCCGGATACAGACCGGTTCTACAATCGCTCTGCCGATGGCGTCGTGCACACGCCCGGCTGGAGCCGCGAAGTACTCGAGCACCTGTTCACGGAACGCGGCATCACGGCTATCGGCCACGAACAGATCGATACCGATCCCGGCCTCGCCACCTCGGCCGGAAGCTATGCGCTCGAGCACTATGTCCTGTCACTCGACCGCTGGCAGATCGAGCTGATGAACAATCTCGACAAGGTGCCCGAGACGGGGGCGCTGATCATGGCGAGCTGGCCGAAGGCCAGGGGCGGATCGGGCTTTCCAGCGCGGGTTGTCGCCATCCATCGCTGAAATCAAACGAGATCAAGAGGGAGGGAGCGACCATGGCTGGTTCGCGCCTGGATATCGACGCCATTCGCCTGGAATTCCCGGCGCTCGCCACTCGCGGCGACGCGGCTCCCGTCTTCTTCGACAATCCGGCCGGCACCCAGGTGCCGCGCCGCGTCATCGACCGGATGATGCAGGCGCTGGTCGAGGACAACGCCAATCTCGGCGGCTATTTCGACACCTCGCAGCGCGCCATCGCCCAGGCGCAGGAAGCCCACAAGGCGATGGGCGACCTGTTCAACGCGAATGACTGGCACGAGGTGATCTTCGGCCAGAACATGACCACCCTCACCTTCTCGATGTCGCGGGCCATCGGCCGGACCTTGAAGGAAGGCGACGAGATCCTGCTGACCCGCATGGATCACGACGCCAATGTCGCGCCCTGGCTGATGCTCGCGGAGGACAAGGGTCTGGTCGTGCGCTGGATCGACTTCGATCCAGAGACCTTCGAATTCGACCTGACACAACTCGACAGCGTCATCACCGACAAGCTCAAGGTCGCGGCGATCGGCTATGCCTCCAACGTCACCGGCACCATCCACGACGTAAAGGCGATCACCAAGGCGGCGAAGGCGGCCGGCGCGCTCGTCTATGTCGACGCCGTGCAATTCGCACCGCATGGCGTCATCGACGTGCAGGATATCGGCTGCGATTTTCTCGTCTGCTCGGCCTACAAGTTCTACGGGCCGCATCACGGCGTCCTCTGGGGCCGCCGCGACGTTCTCGACCGCCTAGAAGCCTACAAGGTGCGCGCCGCGTCGACTATCCCTCCCGGCAAGTTCGAGACCGGCACGACCAACCGCGAGTCCCTTGCCGGCGTGCTGGGCGCGATCGAACATTTCGAATGGCTCGGCACGAGGTTTGGTGACGCCCCCGAAGGCGGGTCCCGGCGCGCGCGCTTCGTTGCCGGAATGCACGCCGTCGATGCGCATGAGCGTGTGCTGACGGCGCGCCTGATCGACGGACTGCAATCCTTTCCGAAGCTGAGGATTCAGGGGCTGACCGAAAAGCAGGCCTTGGCGCGCCGTGTGCCCACCGTCTCCTTCACCTATGAAGGCACCGATCCGGCCGATATCTGCAAGGCGATGGCGAAAAGAAACATCTCGCTCTGGCACGGGCACAATTACGGCATCGAGCCAACGACCCGGCTTGGCCTGATGGACAAGGGCGGCGTCGTCCGCGTCGGCCTGGCGCAATACAACACGGCCGCCGAGGTCGACCGCTTCATCCAGAACTTCGGCGAATGGGCGACCGAGAGGTAGGACTTTCCCGGCGCCGTTCCGGGTAGGCCCTCACAGCTCGATCCGCCCTGCGCGGCTTCCCAAGACCCGAGCGGCCTGTTCGGCGACATGGACGTGATGGGTGAAGACGATGACCTGCGTCACGGCACCCAGTTCCGCCAGCAACTCGAAACCGGATGCCGTCCGCGCTTCGTCGAAGGTTATGAAAAGATCGTCGGCGATGAAGGGGAGCGGCGTGGCGCGACGCGCATGCTCCTCGATCGCCGCGATCCGCAGCGCCAGGAAAAGCTGATCTCGCGTCCCTTCGGAAAGCGCGTCGGGGGCGAGAAGCGCGCCCTCGCGCAAGGCCGCCAGCCGGGGCGGCTCCTGATCATAGTCAATGCCGATGCCGCTCCATTGCCCGCCGGTCAACATGGCGAAGGCCCGCGAGGCTCGCTCGACGATCGGGTTCTGGTGCTCGGCCCGATAGCGCTCGATCGCCGCCTGAAGCAGACGGGCCGCGACGTGGTCGCGGCTGAAACGCTCCACGGCCTCGGCGATCTCGGCCACCGCGTCCTGCTCGTCCTGCGCTGCCGCCGCGGCGCCGTCGCGGCGGTCCAACGCGGCCAGCGCCGACCTCGCCTGCGTATCCGCCTCGATCGCGGCGTCGCGGGCGGCGCGCGCCTCCGAATGCGCCGCCTCGATTTCGGCCGCTGCCAGCGCCAGGGCCTCGTCGTCGCGCCCGTCGATCGCGACCCGGACCTCCTCCTCGCTGCGCGATCCCCGCAGCCCGTCTAGCCGCTCCCGCGCCTCGGCCAGCTTGCCGTCGCAAACCGAAGCCTGGTCCAGCCGTTCCAGCAGCGCCGGCAAGGCCTCCGCGCTGGGACAGTTGGCGACCGCCAGCAGTTCCGCCAGCGCCGTCTCCGCCTGCAGCAGGGCCTCGTCGGCGGCGGTCCGCGCCGTCCGCCGGGACGCAAGCGCCTCCCCGGCCGTGTCCGCCTTGGCGCGCGTCTGCCTTGCCTGCTCCAACCGACTCCGAAGCCGGCGCGCGGCGGCAAAGGCGTCCCCCGCCGACGCGCTGTCGCCGGCTCCCGCCAGGAGCTCACCGACGTGACCGACGAACACAGCCTTGTCGCGCTCAATGGCGGCAATGCGGGTTTCCAGCGAGCGAAGCGCGGTAAACTGGGGGAGCGCCTCGCGCCAGAGATCGATCGCCGCCCGCGCTTCGCCGGCCAGCGCACCGGGACGAACGACGAGGCGAGGGAAAATCTCCTGCGCTTCCACCGCCTGCGCCTCGGTCTCGAGCATCACGTCGCGCTGGCGGACGGCCAGATCGGCCGCGGCCTGCTCCAACTGGCGCAGATCGCGTTCAAGATCGCGCGCCTCCAGGAAACGCGCCTCGGTCGCGGCGATCGCCTCGCGCAAATCGGCCATGCGAAGCGGGGCGTCGCCAAGGGGGGGCAGGCCAAGCTCCTGACGAAGCCGATCCGTCTCGGCGCGCTCGATATTGACCGCCTCGCGCTGCGCAGCGGCCTGCGCCTCGTCCTGCCGGAGAAGATCGCGCGCCTGACGCACCAGTTCCGCATCGCGCAGGAAGGCGGTGGACCGCTCATCGGCCGGAAGCGACAACCCCGAGGCTGCCCACAGCGCTCCCCAATCGGCGGCCAAAGCGCCCTGACGCGCACGCGCCTCGGCAACGCGCCTGCCGGCCATGTCGATCCGAACGCCGAGTTCGGCAATGTCGCGTTCGGCCTGGGCCAGCGCCGCCAGCCTCTGCGTCTCGACCTGCCGTTCATCGGCGAGCCGATCGGCGTCGATCAGCGTGCGGTCGATGCGCTGGGCCAGCCCGGCATCGCCTTCCTCCCGGCCGCGCTCGCCGAGGGCCAGCGGGCGAAGCGACGTCCAGGCCGCGTCGCGCTCGGTACGGGCGGCGGCGATCACGTCCTCGGTGGGCGCTGGGCGGCCGGATCGAAGCGCCGCCAGCCGCGCCTCGGCCTGCGCACGCTGTTCCTCGAAGCCATCCAGCGTCTCGCGCTGGCGATCCAGCGCGTCGGACGCCAGCTTCTGCTCTCGGAGCGCCGCCTCGACAGCGGCCAGAATCGGCAGCGGCAGAGCGGCTAGCGCCGTCGCATCCGTCATGCCATGGCCAAGCCGGCCCACTCGCTCGTCCAGTTGCGCGCGTTGCACCACCAGCCGGTGATCGAGCGTGCGAAGCGCCCGTTCGCGCTCCTCGGCGCCATCGAGCCGCGCCAGCCGCCGCTGCAGCGGCACCGGGTCGACCACATAGCCGAGCGTCGCGCGGGCCGCTTGGATCGCACGCCGGTCGGCGACGATCCGCGCGCTGTCCCGCGACACGGTCTCCTCGCGAATGGCAGCCGCGCGCATCCTTTCGACCAGCGCCTCGGCACGCGCCAGCAAGGGCAGGTCCGGCAGCCGGTCGCGCAGAACCTCGATATCGGCCAGGCCGAGCGCCAACGCGATCCGGTGCAGCGCCGCCTGCGCCTCACCGGCCTCGACGCGTCGCTTGGGCAGGCTCTGCAATTCCTTCTCGACCGCCGCGCGCTCCTCGTCGCAGCTTTCGATCGTCCCCGCGAAGGCGAGGATGGCGTCGTCGACGGCGATGGAATCGAGCGCGGCCCTGGCGGCCGCCTCCTCCCTCGCCGCAAGGGCTGCGGCCTCGCGCGCCTTGTCGAGCGCCGCCAGCAATCCACGCGCTCTCGACACGAAGCCTGCAGGAACAACCGGCAAGTCGCCCAGTTCGGCGCGGGCGCGCCCCTGCGCGTCGAGGACACGCAGTTCCTTTGCGCCATGCACCAGCGCGCGCGCGCGCGCCAGCGCCAAATCGGCAGCACGTTCCGCCGTCTCGGCCAGCCTGCGCGCCTCGGCCGTGCGCTCGGCCTCCTTGCGCAGCTTCGTCACCTCGTCGACCCGAAGCTCCAGCTCGCGGATCGCCTTTTGCGCCTGGGCGCGTTTTTCCACCGCCACACGGAAGGCGTTGCTGGAGGTCTTGCGCGCCGGATTGAAGATCTTTGCTGCGCTTTCCTGGAAGCGATCCCGCAGCGCCGCCACCTGGCCCAGGCCGGGCGCTGCCGCCAGCAGCGTTTCGGCCAGATCGCCGCCGCCGGCCAGCAGCTTTTCGCCACCCTCGCGCAGACGGCGCTGGTTCAGGCCGAAAATGTCGAGGAACGCCTGCCGGTCATGCGCGCCCAGAAACGGCGCCAGCACGTCGTCGGCCAGCGGCGTCTCGCTCGCAGGATCGATCAAGGTCGCGTTCTGTCGCTTCAACCGGGCAAACGAGAGAGAGCGGCCATCCGACGCCTCGACAGTCGCAGCAAGCCGCATCGTCTTGTAATCATGCAGGAAATTATAGCGCGACCGCGTCTCGATACCGTAGAGCGCATCAGCGACGGCGGCGAGCGCCGTCGTCTTGCCGGCCTCGTTGGCGCCGACAATGACGGTGACCCGCGCTTCGGGATCGAATGCCAGCGTCCGGCCGGTGAAGCGGCCATAGCATTCCAGTCCGAGGGAACGAAGCTTCATCGCTTGCCCTCCCCCTCGCTGCCGACATGGCCGAGGCCGGCGAGGATCGCCTCGGTGGCGGTGCCGATCACCCCCCCCGCCAGCGCCTCGGGCTCGGTGCCTGCCGTGTCGATCAGCGCCAGCGCATCGCCCGGCGTGCGGGCACGGAGGTCGCCCAGGGTTTTGGCGATCTCGGCACGAAAGGCCGGATCGGCGGCAATGTCGGCGAGGATCGCATCGAAGCCGAGCAGCGTCGAAAGCCGCGCGCTGCCGGCCCGGGACGTCGTCTTGTCGCGGACCTTCTCGATCAGGACATCGGACCCCGCCTCCCAGGCAAGCGCCTGCATCTCCTCGCGCACCTGTTCCGCCTGCACGGAGAGATAGTCGTGCAGCGCGGTTTCGCCGGAGAGCGTCAGCCGCAGCGCCAGCGGCCGTCCCTCCGCGCCGTCGCGCGCGGCAGCGATAACGCGCCGCGCCTCCGCCAGAAGGGCCGCGGGTTCGCTCATCCCCGAGGCATCGATCTCGATCGCCTCGAACCGCGCCGCGTCGAGCGTCAGCGCCTCCAGGCTTTCGATCCGGCCATCGGTGACGGTGACCAGCGTCGCGCCCTTCGGGCCCGTCTCGCGCGCATGCCGCCCCTGCAAATTTCCGGGAAAGACGATGGTCGGGTCTTCCGAGACGACCTCGCGGCTGTGGATGTGGCCAAGCGCCCAATAATCATAGCCGGCGACGCGCAGATCCTCGACCGAGCACGGCGCATAGACATCATGCCCATCACGACCGGTCAGCGAGGTGTGCAGCACGCCGATGTTGAAATAGCTGGGCCGGGCCGCTGGATAGCTGAGCGCGACATTCTCCGGCACATGGCGATTGGCAAAACCGCGCCCATGCAAGGCGACGCGCAGGTCCTCGATCGTCTCGGTCTCCACCGTGCGGACGGAGAAGCTGTGGACATTGGGGGGCAGCGTCAGGCCGCGGCTGATGACGGAATCGGCGTCGTGGTTGCCCCGGATCAGGAAGACGCGGATGTTCGCGCGATGCAGCCTTCCCATCTCGCGGACGAAGAACTGGCCGGTGGCGTAGTCCTTCCAGTCTCCGTCATAGACATCGCCCGCGATGACGACGAACCGGACCTTCGCATCGATCGCCGCCTGGACCAGGTTCTCCAGCGCCTTGCGCGACGCTTCGAGAAAAGCGCCCGCCAATTCGCCACGCCGCGCAAGGCCGCGCAGCGGGCTGTCGAGATGGATATCGGCGGCATGAATGAAACGAAACGACATGGGTCCCCGTGGCCTTTTCCGCCATCCGGTCAGGGCGGCGGATCGTCATTCGGCCGTTCAGGCCGTGTGCGGGCATCGGCGCGACTCAGTCGCTGCGGGCTGCCCATAATTCCAGCATATGACCTGAGCCCCGCCCTGTCGCCTTCGCGCCCAGCGGGGGAAAGGCTCCAGAAAGCCGTGCGCTGTCGCAAGACGGACGGGCCGCCACCATGCCGGGCGCGCCCATTCTCTGCTAGCGTTCCGGCCCGATCCCGGTCGCGAGTTCATCGATGGCATCCGTTCCCCGCATTCTCTCCGTCGGCGCGCTGACGCAGGACACGATCTATCGGCTGGACGAGCTGCCGCGCGGGCCGGGCAAGTTCATCCCGATCGAGGCCGTGCAGAATGCCGCCGGCATGGCGTCCAGCGCCGCCACCGCCGCGAAACGCCAGGGTGCCGACGTCGCGCTCTGGGCCAGCGTGGGCGACGACTGGCTCGGCCAGGAACTGATCGCCGAACTATCGGCCGAGGGCATCGATTGTTCCGGCATCCGGCGGGTCGCCGGCGCGCGCTCGGCCATCGCCACCATCCTCGTCGACGCGCGCGGCGAACGCATGATTGTGCCGTTCTACGATCCGCGCGCCACCACCGCACCGGACGCGCTGCCCTTCGATATCAGCCAATTCGACGCCGTGCTGGCGGATGTCCGCTGGCCTGCGGCGGCTGCGATGGCGTTGCAGGCAGCCCAGGCGGCGGGCATTCCGGCCATTCTCGACGCCGATGTCGCGGCTCGTTCGGTGATCGAGGGCCTGCTGCCTTTCGCCAGCCACATCGTCGCCTCCCAGCCGGCCGCCGCGATCCTCTGCGGCGACGAGATTTCAGCGCCAGAGGCCGTGCAGGCGCTGCACACCCCCACGGGCGTCTTCGTCGCGGTGACGGCGGGTGGCGACGGCACGTTCTGGCTCGACTCCGAGAGCGGTCGCGTCTGCCATACCCCCGCGCCGAAGATCACCCCGGTCGATACGCTGGCCGCCGGCGATGTCTTCCATGGCAGCTTTGCCGTCGGCCTCGCCGAAGGCTGGGACATGGAGCGCATCATCCGCTTCGCCAGCGCTGCCGCAGCCTTGAAATGCCTGACGTTCGGCGGTCGCCTCGGCGCGCCCAACCGGGCCGAAACCCTCGCCATGCTGGAAGGACAGCTAGCCGGATGACACCCGACCTTCTCGAACCCCGCCTCCGCCAGGCGGCGATCCTGCCGATCGTGCAGCCGCGCTCCGTCGACTTCGTGCTGTCGCTGGTGGCGGAACTCGCCGCGGGCGGCGCGGAGGCGATCGAGATCGTCATGCGCAGCGAGGCGGCGCTGGCGTCGATCGCGGCCTGCCGCCGCGATTTCCCGGACCTGCTGATCGGCGCCGGCACGATCCTGACCGATGAGCACTATGACGCCGCCGTCGCGGCGGGCGCCCAGTTCGGCATCAGCCCCGGCTTCCTGCCTTCCGTCTGCGCCCACGCGAAGAAAGGGCCGATCACGCTGGTGCCCGGCGTTCAGACGGCGAGCGAGGTCATGGCTGCGCAGGCGGCCGGCTTTGATCTCCTGAAATTCTACCCGTCCGAGCCGGCCGGCGGCACGTTGGTCCTGGCCGATTTCGCCAATATCTTCACCACCGCCACCTTCATGCCGAGTGGCAAGATCCAGCTCTCTCACCTGGCCGGCTACGGCAAGCTGCGCAACATCACCTCGGTTGGCGGCTCGTGGATGTATGCCGAAGGCTCGACCGAAAGCGTCAGGGACCGGATGGCCGACTCGCTTTCCGCCATCCGCGCCGCCCGGGGCTGACCTGTCCCGTCTTGAAACGAGAGCCGCGCGCGCTCTTTAGCAACAGGGAGCCAGATGCTTTCTGGCTGAACCCTCGCGCCGCTCTCCATCGGGATGGATCATGAAAACCTACAAGGTCGGCTATTTCATCGGCAGCCTCGCCAAGGGCTCGATCAACCGCAAGCTCTCGACGGCGCTGATCAAGCTGTCGCCGCCGAACCTCCAGTTCAGCGAGATCCCGTTCAAGGACCTGCCACTCTACAGCTACGACTATGACGCCGACTATCCGCCGGTCGCCAAGGCATTCAAGGCCGCAATCGCCGAGGCCGATGCCCTGCTGTTCGTCACGCCGGAATATAACCGCTCGATCCCCGGCGGGCTGAAGAACGCCATCGACTGGGCGAGCCGCCCCTATGGCACCAACTCCTTCGCCCGCAAGCCATCCGCCGTGATCGGCACGTCGCCCGGCGCGATCGGCACGGCGGTCGCCCAGCAGAGCCTTCGCAGCGTGCTTTCCTTCTGCAACGCGCCGCAGATGAACGCACCGGAGGCCTATATCCAGTTCAAGCCGGGCCTGATCGACGATAGGGGCGAAGTCTCGGAACCATCGACCGAGACGTTCCTGCGCGACTACATGGAAGCCTTCCACATCTTCATCGCCCGCGTCACCTCGGTGCTGCCGCGCGACGCCTGACCCGTCTATCCGAGACGGACGAGTTCCCGCGGCAGGTTGTTCAGGACCTCGATACCGGTTTCGGTGACGATCAGGCTGTCCTCGATCGTCAGCGCGCCGATGCCCTTGCCGTAGAACGGCGTCTCAAAGGCGAGCGCCATTCCGGGCTCGAGGATGACGTCGCTGTCGGCGGCGAAGAAGGGCCATTCCTCCGAGCCGACGCTGGCGCCGATCGAATGGCCATAGTGACCGCGCCGGTAGCCAGAATAGCCAGCGGCGCGCATGGCGCCAACCGTGACTTCGAACACGTCCCGCATGGCGATACCCGGCCGGATCGCCGTCAATCCTGCCTCGAAGGCGCTTTCCAAAGCCGCATGAACATCCCGCGCAGTCCGGTCAGGCTCGCCGAAGACGTAGCTGCGCGCGGTATCGGAATTGTAGCCTTCGACGATGCAGCCGACATCGGCCTTGAGGATCGCGCCCGGAACCACCGAGCCGCCGCCGCTCCAGGGATCGGAACCGACCGACATATAGTCCCACATGCCGGTCAGACCCGTCTCGCCGCACGCAGCAGCGGCGGCCACGACGCCATCGCGCCAGAGACGCGTCATGTCCTTTGGTGTCTGGCCGGGCTCGATCCCCGCCGTCAACGCATGGAAGCCTGCATCGGCGAGGGAGCAGGCGCGGCGGATGCAGTCGATCTCGCGGGCCGACTTGATCGCCCGAAGCCGGCGCACGACCTCGGAAGCGTCGACCCATTCGATGTCGGGCAGGACCCGCTGCAGCGTGGCAAAATCGGCGGCGGGCATGAATTCCAGATCGATGCCGATCCTTGCTCGGGCCAGTCCGCGCTCGCGCAGCAGATCGCCCAGCACCGCAAACGCGCCGGCAGCAGAGAAGGTCGTCGGACGAGGCAAAAAGACATCCTGGCCGCCATTGTCGCGACGATAGGCTTCGGTCACGCGCGACGCCGTATCGGCCGGGGCATCGGGGCCGAGACCTTCGATATCGACGAGGTCGATCCACAGCGGATGGGTGCGGATGTCGATGTCCGGGGCGCGGCGCGCCAGCGCATCGGCATTCAGGTCGCCGACAACCGCGCCAAGCCGGGCGCCTGCATCCGAGGGCACCAGCGCCGTGGCACCACCGGCCCGGCGCCACATGGCCGGCACCCCGCCGGGCAAGCCGGTTACGTAGGTGAAGCTCTCCGGCTGGGTCAACACCAGCGCGTCCAGCCCGCGCTCCTGCAACAGACGCTGGGCGCGCGCGCGATCCAGATCGGACATGTCTCTATCTTTCCTTGGAACAGCCGAGGCTCGGCTACCGTCTTCGGTCCGGGCGACTCTGACAAGCCGCGAGGCCGAACTTGCGTCGCGGGAGGGTCGATCGCAAGGCCTTGCAGGCTTTACGCCGCCGGATCCGATTGACGGCGACGTTGAGCAACACTATTCCATATATATGTAATAGATCGCATGCAGAGAGAATGTCCTCCGCCATGAAGTCCGTGCAACGCCCTCTCGCCGAACCGGAAGCGAACGACGCCAAGGCGCCGCGCCGCTCGCGCGTCAGCGGCATGGACCGCGCGCTGCAGATCCTCGACCACCTCTACCAGACCGGCGAACCGGCCGGCAGCTATGCGATCGCCAAGGCGGTGGGGGCGCCGCTCTCGACCATCTATGTCATCATCGATGAACTGGTGGAACGCGAGCTGCTGTCCCGTCGGGGCGACGGCCTCGTCTGGCTCGGGCCGCGCCTCTACCATTATGGCCTCGTCTATGCCCGGTCGCTGGATTTCCTCGGCGAGGCCAGCCACGTCATGCATGAGCTTGGCCGCCAGATCGGCGAGACCGTGCAGATCTGCGGCCGCGACGGCGACCACATGGTGGTGCTCGCCATGGCCGATGGCCCCGGCCATTTTCGCGTCATGTCGGAAGTCGGCACCCGCGTGCCGCTGAACTGGACAGCGTCTGGAAGGCTGTTGATCGGCCATCTGCCGGATGCCGAGCGGGTCGCCATTTTCAGCCGCAGCGCCAAGGCGTCGCCGACCGAGAAGGCCAAGACCGACGCCGCCGCTCTCTCCGAGTTGGCCGGCGAGGCGTTTGAAAAGAGGCTGTCGATCCAGATCAGCGAGACGGATTTCCTCGTCTCCTGCGTCGCCTCGCCGATCTGCGACGAGTCCGGCGCATGCGTCGCGACAATTTCCATCGTGCTGCCGGAGCACAAGGTGGTGGCCAATCCCGAGCTTTACGGCAAGGCCGTCCGCGACGCCTCGGAATCGATCGAGCGCAAACTCGGATGGCGCGAGCGCTAGGCTCCCACGGCGCCTAATCCTCGACGGCGACGACCGCCTCGATTTCGACGGTGATCTGGTTTGGCAACGAGCCCATGCCGACGGCGGAGCGGGCATGCCGGCCCCTGGCCTCGCCGAACACATCGAGAAACAGGTCCGAACAGCCGTTGATCACCTGCGGATGCTGGGTGAAATGCGGCACCGCATTGACCATGCCGAGCAGCTTGACGACACGCCGGACCTTGTCCAGCGAACCCAGCGCTTCCTGCATCACGGCCAGCAGGTTGAGGCCGGTGATGCGGGCATGCGCATAGGCCTGCTCGACCGTCACGTCGTCGCCGACGCGGCCGTGATGCTCGAAGCCGTCGCCCTGCATCGGCCCCTGCCCCGAGAGGAACAGCAGGTTTCCCTCGCGGACATGAGTCACGAAATTCGCCACCGGCGGCGGCACGCGCGGCAATTCAATGCCGAGCGCGCGCAGGCGGTCATAGGGCGAGCCGCCCTCGGCTGCGGGGGCGGCAGTCAGATTGTGGCGCATTCGATGATCCGTTTTCCGCTCCGCGCATCGGAGCCCTTCCTGTCGAGGTGGCTGCGGGATCGACGTAAATCGTGACCCGCGCTCTAATTCCATAATTGTGTAATTGCGCTCATTAGAGCGGAACGTTAGCATCCTCTCCAATGAGGTCAAGCCCGGCGAGCCGGGACCGCCGACGGGACGGGGAAGCAACATGCAGGATCGAATGGCTCAGCGCGGACGCCTGGCCGGCAAGGCCGCCATCGTGACAGGCGCCGCCGGCGGCATCGGCCGCGCCACGGTGGAGGCCTTTCTTCGCGAGGGGGCCGAAGTCGTGGCTATGGACCTTGCCGCGCCGCTGGCCCGCATAGCGTTCGAAGGCAACGGCGTGATCCGGATCGCCTGCGATCTCGCGGACCGCGCCGCGATCCAGGACGCGACCGACGAGGCGGTGGCGAAGCTCGGCGGCCTCGATATCCTCGTCGCCTCGGGAGCGCTGAAGGGCGGCACCGGGAATTTCATCGATCTGACCGACGCGGACTGGGACCGCTATGTCGACGTCAACCTGACCGGCACCTTCCTCGCCTGCCGCGCCGCGGCGCGCGCCATGGTCGCGGGCGGCAAGGGCGGCCGGATCATCACCACCGGCTCCGTCAATTCCTTCCTGTCGGAGCCGGAGGCAGCGGCCTATGTCGCGGCCAAGGGCGGCGTCGCCATGCTGACCCGCGCCATGGCGGTGGACCTCGCCAAATACGGCATCCTCGCCAACATGATCGCGCCGGGCCCGGTCGACGTGACCGGCAACAATACCGGCTACAGCGAACCGAAACTGGCCGGTGAAGTGCGCGATGAGGTGGCGCTCGGCCGGCCCGGCCTGCCGCAGGAAGTCGCCACCGCGGCCGTCTTCCTCGCCGAGGCCGGATCGAGCTTCATCACGGGGTCGACGATCACCATCGATGGCGGCATGTCCGCCATGATCTTCGGCGGCATGCGGGGAAGCTGACCAGGCCACAGCGTATCTCGACAGGCGGGGCATCAGATGATGGAGGGCGGGATTTGCATACGGTCCACACATTGAAGGGCCAGGTCGGCGTGGCGGCGCGCATGCTTCAGCGTGAAGGCGTGATGTCCCGGCAGCAAGGTGTCGAACTCGATCGTCGCGAGCTTGCGGACGGTCTCGCAGATCGCGCCGACATCGCAGTCCCGGATGTCCTGGATCGCGACCTTGCCGCCATGAAACAGCGCGTCGCCCGCCACCAGCATTTTTCGTCGCGGCGTCGTGACGAGATAGCTCACATGGTCATGGCTATGGCCCGGCGTCAGGATCATCTGCACGGCGACGTCGCCGAAGCGCCGCACCTCGTCCGGCTGCCAGACGCTGTCGACCGGACAGGCGTGATAGACATAGTCGGGCGGGTAGACGCCGCCACGCTTCGCCTTGCCGAGGCTGATGCCCTCCTCATCGCCCTGGGAAACCATCGCCGCCGTCGCCGCGCCGGCATGAACGGTAAGTCCGAGCCTCTCCCGCAGCGCCGCCGCGCCGCCGGAGTGGTCGGCATGGCCATGCGTCAGCAGCAGATGGCGGACGCTCGACGGGTCGATGCCGTCTTCGGCCAGCACGTCGAACACGCCTTGCGGATCGCGTCCTGCCCCGGCGTCGAACATCAGCCAGCCGCCATCGGCCGCGACGAGGAATACGTTGCAGTCAAAAGCATCGGTCAGGTCGAACCCGCCGCCGCCGCTCATCACCAGATGAAGACCCTCTTCGATACGCACGTCCGTCTCGACTCCCGCTCGGTTTTGAGGATGCGGCGGCCGATGCCGTCGCAGGCTGAAGAATGCAATGAAAGCTTGGAAATCCCAGCGGAACGGGCGACGGCCCGGGCGCTGGAGAATCGTGAATCACGAAGGATCTAGAGAATGCATACGGGCGCCTTTTCCGACATATCCTGGGACCAGGAAGGCAAGCAGGTCGGCTTCTTCAGCTTCCCCTATTCGATCGACCGCTCGCCCTACTACCAGATCAAGATGCCGGTCTGCCGGATCAAGAACGGCGATGGGCCCAGCCTGGTGCTGATGGCCGGCAATCATGGCGACGAGTATGAGGGCGAACTGACGCTGCTGAAGGCGATCCGCCTGATCGAGGCCTCCGACATAAGCGGTTCGCTCACCATTCTTACCTCCGCCAACACGCCGGCGGTGATGGCGGCCAAGCGTTGCTCGCCCTTCGATGGCGGCAACATGAACCGCGCCTTCCCCGGCAATGCGTTCGGCGGCCCGACCCAGCGCATGGCGCATTTCATCGAGCACGAGATCTTCCCGCGCCACGAGGTGGTGCTGGACCTCCACTCCGGCGGCACCAGCATGGACCACCTGATCTGCAGTCTGATCGAACGGCTTGGCGATGGCGAACGCTACCAGCGCGGCCTGGAACTGATGCGCTCGATGCGCCTGCCCTATGGCATGATCGCCGACAACGGCCCGGACTCGCCGACCTCGATGGCGGCGGCCTTGCGCGCCGGCTGCATTGCGCTGTCCGGCGAATTCGGCGGCGGCGCCACCGCGACCAAGACCAGCATGGCCGTCACCCAGCGCGCTGTCGACAATCTGTTGCAGGCCGTCGGGCTTACCAGCCGGCCGATCCTCTATCTGAAGGAGGACCGCGGCCCCGAGACGGTGATCCTGTCGACCGGCGGCCAGTCGCTGTTCGTCTATGCCGAGCGCGAAGGCTGGTTCGAGCCGGCCGTCGATATCGGCGACACGGTGGCTGCCGGCGACATCTGCGGCTGGCTGCACGACCTGGAGCGGCCGCTGGAAGAGCCGCTGGTGCTGCGCTTCCAGGAAGGCGGCATCGTTCTGACCCGCCGCCTGCACACCCACAGCCAATCGGGCGATTGCCTGATGAACCTCGCCCGGTTCGAGTGAGGCAGCGCGTTGGGGGGCCGCCGCTGGGCCGGCCGTCGGGATGCTGCAACACCTCATCGCGGAGATTCCTGCGGTGACCGGTCGATCAAACGGGCCTTGACCCGGGAGGTCACCATGCTAGGCTTCTGTTGTAATGAATTCAATTCTATAAATATGGAATAAATCGAATCCGCGCCGGGCCGATGGCCCTGCCCGCAGACCGGCTCGCAGAAGCGCGGCAATCGGGAAATGGGTCGGCACCGGACAGCGAAGTCCAGAGAACAGCAACGGGGAACGACATGTTGAAAACCAGATTCCTGACCGCCGGTGCCGCCATCCTGGCGACCGCGCTCTCCGCCTCGACGGCGCTCGCCGACATCACCATCCTGGCCTGGCCGGGCGAACCGGCCGAGTCCGCCTTTCGTAAGGTGCTCGACCTCTACAACTCCACCGAGGGCGCCAAGAACAATTCGAAAGCGTCGGTGATCTATTTCAGCCAGCAGGGCTTCAAGGAGAAGATGCTGGCCGATGTCGCCGCGGGCTCGAAGGAATTCGACGTCATGCTGACGGCGACTTATGACGTCGGCCTCTACGCGCCGTTCATGACGCCGATCGACGACCTGGTCACCGAGGACGTCTACAAGGTGGTTTCGAAGAACTCGATCGAGACCCAGAAATATGAAGGCAAGACCTACGGCATCCCGACCGATCTCAGCCTGCATTTCCTGTATTACCGCAAGGACCTGATCGAGCAGCTCAACACCGATCCGGCCTGGAAGGCGAAATACGAGGAGATCTCGGAAAAGATCCTCGGCAAGAAGCTGTCGCCGAAGCCGGCAGACCAGTGGGACTGGGACGATTTCATCGCCTCGGCCCTGTTCTTCACCAAGTCGATCAATCCCGACAGCCCGACCCGCTACGGCACCGTGCTGCAGATGAAGAACCTGCTCTACAACATCATGCTGTGGCAGGGCACGGTCGCCTCGAATGGCGGCAACTGGCGCGACAAGGACGGCAATATCACCGTCGACTCGCCCGCCTTCAAGCGCGGCCTCGAGATCTACAAGATCATCACCGACAACGAAGCGACGCCCGGCGACAGCTCGACCTATGAATATGGCGAGGCCAACAGCGTATTCGGCGCCGGCCAGGTCGCGTTCATGCTGCAGTGGAACGCCGCCGTGCCGGAGTTCAACGACGCCACCAAATATCCGACGGTTGCCGGCAAGCTCGGCCTCAGCCACGAGCCCGCCGGCTCGGAAGGCCCGAAGACCCACTTCCACAGCCTCGGTCTCGGCATCAACAAGAACACCGCGAAGCTGGACGAAGCCAAGGCGTTCCTTTCGTGGCTCGCCACCGCCGAGCCGATGAAGCTCTACGCCAAGGAAGGCGGTTCGCCGCCGCTCGCCGAGGGCCTGATGGCGGAGATCGCCGGCGACCGGCCGGAAATGCTGCTGATGGGCGAGCACGCCGCCAAGTATGGCTTCGTCATGGACGGCGCCACCAGCGCCAAGGCGATGGGCATCTACACCAACATGGCCGAGAACTTCACCGGCTACTGGACCGGCGAGATCGAGCAGGACGAGGCGATTGCCAATGTCGTCGCCGACATGAAGAAGGCCTTCGCCCAATAGCTTCCGTCCGATGACCTCAGGCTGTCGCGGGAAACCCTCGCGACAGCCTCCGCGCCCAGGAGCCCGAATGTCCTACGCAAGCTTCGAGACCAAGGAGCAGGCCTCGGCCCGCGCCCTTCTCGTGCCCCTCTGCCTGTTCATGGGAGCGCTGCTCGGCTTTCCGACGCTGATCAACCTCTGGTACTCGTTCAGCGACGTCTCGTTCCAGAACATGATCGGCAGTTTCGTCGGCATCGATAACTACGTCGCCGCCGTGACCAATCCGAAGATGTGGCAGGCGCTGCGCTTCTCGCTGCAGTTCGCCGTCATCTGCACCACCATCGAGGTCGGCGCGGCCCTGATCCTCGTCTTCATTTTGCATCCGCTTCTGGTCAAGCGGCCGTGGATGACGGCGATCCTGATGCTGCCGATGATGGTGTCGCCGGCGCTGATGGGCGTGATGTACCGGCTGATCCTCAACGAATTCACCGGCGCGGTTCCGGTCTATCTCGAGATGATGGGCTATGCCGTCAACTTCCTCGGGCGCGGCAGCATCTACAAGACCGTGGTCGCCATCGAGGTGCTGCAGTGGACGCCCTTCGCGTTCCTGATCCTGCTGACGGCGCGCCAGACCGTCTCCTACGAACTCGAGGAGGCCGCCGCCGTCGACGGCGCGACGGGCTTCCGCTCGACCTTCCACATCCTGCTGCCGATGATGAAGCCGGCGCTGGTGATCGTGATCTTCGTGCGCTTCATCGACAGCTTTCGCGTGTTCGACCACATCTACGTGCTCACGGGCGGCGGGCCTGGCAACCTGACTACCTCGATCAGCATCTACATCTACAAGCTGTTCTTCGTGCAGAACACGCTGGGCGAGGCCGTCGCCGTCTCGATCCTGCTGCTCTTGATGTCGCTCACCCTGATCGTGGTGGCGATGCGTCTCGTGGTCCGGAGGAGCTGACATGATCGTCTCGCGTCACAGCCGTATCGACAGCGTCGCCCATTTCCTGCGCTGGGTGGTGTTCGTCGCCGTCGCGCTTCTGGTCAATTTCCCGATCCTCTCCACGGTGCTGACCTCGTTCAAGACCAATGCCGACATCAATGCCTACCCGCCGAAATGGATCTTCTCCCCGACGCTGGAGCACTATCGCGCGGTCCTCGCCTCGCCGAACGTGAACTATTCGCACTACATCATGAACAGCATCGTCATCGCGACGCTGGGGACGATCTTCGCCATCGTGCTGACCCTGCCGGCCGCCTATGCCATGGTGCGGCAGGGTGTCGGCCGGACCTGGCTGTTGCCCATCATCACCAATCTGCGCGCGCTACCGCTGATCATCTTCGCGATCCCGTTCTATTTCATGTACAAGCAGGTCGGCCTGCTCGACACCCGCATCGGCCTCGCCCTGATCAGTTGCATCATCAACATCCCGATCGCACTGGTGATGTTCGTCGGCTTCGTGCAGGACGTGCCGCGCGAACTGGACGACGCCGCCAAGATCGACGGCGCATCGATGTGGAAGACACTCTGGCACGTCGTGCTGCCGCTGAGCCGCCCGGTGATGCTCGCCGTCTTCCTGCTATCCTTCATCTACAGCTGGAACGAGTTCCTGTTCGGCCTGATCCTGACCACCAAGAACGCGGTCCCGGTGACGGTCGGCGCCACCTTCTTCGTCACGTCGCGCGGCATCGAATGGGGCCCGACGGCCGCGGCCATGACGATCGGCATCCTGCCGCCGCTGATCCTCGGCCTGTTCGCCTATCCCTATATCGGCAAGTCGATGCTTGCCGGCGCAGTCAAGGGCTAGCTCTCGGCCCCGCCATTCCCGGAAACGCGTATCATGCAACCGACAGCCTATACCGACGCCGCCGCCCGTATCCGCGACCATGTCCGCCGCACACCGCTGGTGCCGGCTGCGCCCTCGCCCCGCAAGGGCGACGTGGCCGAGCTCTGGTTCAAGCCGGAATGCCTTCAGGTCTCCGGATCGTTCAAGGCGCGCGGCGCCTTCAATTCCGTGCTGTCGCTGCCGGAAGAAGTGCGCAGTCGCGGCGTGGTCACCGCGTCTGGCGGCAATTTCGGCGCGGCGATCGCCTATGCCGGACAACAGCTGGGCGTGCCAGCGAGCGTCTGCGTCATGACCACCTCGACGGAACTGGCGCGCCAGCGCATCGCCTCCTATGGCGCGGAACTGCATGTGGTCGGCGCGTTCTGGGACCTCTCCTGGGAGGCCGGCCGCAAGCTCGCCGAGGAACGCGGCGGCGCCCTCCTCCACCCGTTTGCCGACGAAGCAACGATCGCCGGCCAGGGGACGATCGGCCTGGAGATCCTCGATGACATGCCCGACGTTGATACGGTCGTGATCTCGATCGGCGGCGGCGGCCTCATCGCCGGCATCGCCGAGGCGATCAAGCAGCGCAAGCCCGGCACGCGCATCGTCGGCGTCGAGGCGGCCGGCTGCCCGACGCTCTTCGAGTCCCGCAAGGCCGGCCAGCCGGTCATGCTCGAGAACGTCGTCACCAACGTGCCGATCCTGGCAGCGCGCGCGACCGCGCCGATCAATTTCGAGATCATCGAGCGCTGCGTCGACGAACTGGTGCTGGTGCCGGAAGACGAGCCGGTCGCGGCGGCGGAATGGATGTGGAAGAACACCGGGCTCGCCGTGGAGCTTGGCGCGGCGACGGCGGCGGCCGCGGTTCTCAACGGCCACATCAAGCTCGCCGCCGGCGAAAAGACGGTCGTCGTCCTCTGCGGCAGCGGCAATGACGGCCTCGGCATCAAGGCCTGATTGAGACAACGGAGGCGGCGGCCGGAAGATCGCCGCCTCCCTGTTCGTCTTTCAGACTGCGTCGATGGTGGAGCTCGGGACCTTGACGCCGAGCTTGTCGGCAAAGCCTTCCAGCGCGGCCCAGGTGACATTGTCGACCGGAATGCCTTCCACGGCGCGCTTCTTGGCCTCAACCTTTTCGATATCGCCCGGCGCATGAACCGTCTGGCCCGGCTTGCCCGGCTGGGCGCGCAGGTCTTCGACGAAGGAGGAGATGCGGGCGTCGAACATCGACAGCGTCTGGAACATTGCCGGCGACAACAGGATGAAGAAATGGCCGATCTGGATGGGCTTGGAGAAGTCCGGGCCGTTGAACGACGCCATCGTCTTGCCATGCCCCATGCCGGTGAAGGCCGAGCAGAGAATGTCGATCATCGCGGCGAGACCAGAGCCCTTATAGCCGAAGCCGGCGCCGCCAACCGGGGCAACCCAGACCGCCGCATTGGGGTCGGTGGTGAAATGGCCCTGATCGTCGACGGCGACTTCCTCGGGAAGCGGCGTGCCGGTGGCGCGGCGCAGGCCGACCCGGTTGAACGGGATGGAACTGGTCGCCATGTCGAGCAGCAGCGGGTCCTCACCCTCGACCGGAACGGCGAAGGAAAGCGGGTTGGTGCCGAAGAAGGCGGCGGCGCCGCCATGCGGGACCACCATGGCATCGGCATGGGTCATGCCGATCGCGACATAGCCCTTTGTGGCGGCATAACGCGTATAGCAGCCGGTGGCGCCGTGATGGGTCGAGCGGCCGGCGGTCGCAACCGCGACGCCGGTCTTGTCGGCAAGCTTCGCGGCCTCGTCGATGGCGCGGTAGCTGGCGAAATGGCCGAAGCCGTCATCGGCATCGATATGAACGGCGGAAGCCGCCTTCTGGGTCACGGACAGAGTCGGCGTCTTGTTGATCCGGCCGCCCGTGACGCCCTGCATGTAGAAGGGGATCAGGCGGACGCCATGCGTGTCGAACGCGCGCGACGAGGCGTCGACCAGGGCGCGCGCGCAGGCTTCCGCGCTCTCCGCGCTAACGCCGGCTGCCTTGAACAGGTCGGCGACGAACGGTTCCACGTCACGGGCCGCAGCACGAACGCCGGCGATCTTTTCCAAGGCCATGTCTATTCCTCAAGCAAGCGTTGAACCGGAAGGCGTCGGTCCGACTTCCTGGTTCGCCAATTCAACAAAAGCGAAGGGGTGCGAGGGTGCTCGTCGCGAGCCAACGCAGCCGCGAACCCTCGTCTAAGGCGAAACCGCTCCGCATTCAAATGATGAATGAGGTGAAACACCTCAGAGCGCGTCGGAACCGCACGAAGGCGCTAATTTTCGGGAGCCGTGCGATTTCCGGCACACGCGAGGGCCCAAAACGACCATGCCGGCCGCTGCGCGAGGCAGGGCCGGCATGGGAAGGCACGGTCGGGATACCCGGCCGGAAACCGGGCCTAGCGCAGGCGCGAGACGACGTCCATGAAGCGCTTGACGCGGTCGGCGTCGACCGCATTCCAGGTGTAGCCATCGACCTTGAAATGGGTGCCGATGACGACGCCGCTGGCGTGGTTCAGGATATCGGTGACGTTGTCGATGTTGACGCCGGTATTGGCGAAGACCGGCACGCTGGTGACGGTCTCGCAGACCTTGCGCAGATTCGAGGCATCGGCCGGCTCGCCGGTGATCGGACCCGAGACGAGGATTGCGTCGGCGAGCGACGAGAAGACGGCGCTCTTGGCGCGCAACTCGATCGGACGCTGGTCGAGCGAATGGGCGAATTCGGCGTTGATGTTGAACAGCAGCTTCATGTCATCGCGGCCGAGATTGTGACGCAGACGCGATGCCTCGGCGCAATTCGGCTCCCAGATACCCATGTCGGAGGCGAACACGCCGGTAAAGATCTCGCGCACGAACGAAGCACCGGTGACGGCGCCGATCGAGACGGAGGCGATCGGATCCCACAGGTAGTTGACGCCGAATGGCACCTTGAGCTCGGGCTTGATCGCCTGGATGATGGCCGACATGGCCGCGATGCCCGACGGCGCGCCCTTGAATACGTAGGGACGGTCGTTCTCGTTGCCGAACATGATGGCGTCGACACCGCCGGCCTGCAGCTTCTCGACATCGGCGAGCGCGTCGTCGATCAGCTTGTTGAGGCCACCCTTGGCGTCATACAGCGGCGAACCCGGCAGGGCGCCGATATGCGACATCGAAATGACGACCTTCTTCTTGTCGCCGAAAAAGTCAAAAACCATAGTCCGCTCCATTGCGAGAGAAACTGGGAAGGGGTGGAAACTCAGGGGGCGACGTGCACGTCGACCTTGGCGGCTTTGAGCGCGGCCGCGATTTCAGCCGGCGGCGGCGCATCGGTGATGAGGACGTCGATCTCGGTCAAGGGTGCGACATGCACCAGCGACATGCGCTGGAACTTGGACGAGTCGCACAATGCAACCTTCAGGCCGGACCGGTTCAGATAGACCTGCTTCAGATCGACATCCTCGAAGGAATAGTCGAACAGCCCGCTCTCGGTGAGACCGGAAAGGCCGATGAAGCAGATGTCGAACCAGAGCTTTTCGAACTGCGCCACGGCCTCGGCACCACCGACGGAGAGCTCGTCGCGCCGCACCCGGCCGCCGGCGAGGTAGACCTCGGCCTGGCTGGAGCCGAGCAAAGCGGCGACGCGGACGCTATTTGTGAAAACCTTGGCATGCGCCCGCTCGCGCAGATGGCTGGCGATCAGATAGGTAGTTGTGCCGACATCGAGCGCGATGGTGCGATGCGCCATCGACAGACCCGCCGCGGCGACCGCGATGCGCTCCTTGGCCTCGTGCTGACGCCGGAGCCTGGCGTCGAAGCTCGGTTCCTCGCTGTCCATCGATACCGTGGTGGTCCCGACCGCGCTCACGGCGCCGCCATGCGTACGGACAAGGCGGCCGGCGCGCTCCAGTTCGACCAGGTCGCGCCGCACCGTCATGTCGGAGACCTGAAGCTGCGCGGCGATTTCGGCGACCAACACGGCGCCCGTGGCCCGCAACGCGTCCAGAATGGCCGCGTGCCGCATTTCCGGCAAGATACGACCGCGGGCTGCGGCGTTCGGATCGGGCTTCGGGGCGTCAACCGGGGTTTCGGACAATCAACTTTCCTGCTGCATGCGAGGACGCTCGAGTCGGTCCCCTTGCATAGCAGGAAAATAAACAAATTCAAACACAGCGGGCCAAGATGTGTGCGATTATGTTGAATTATGCTCCTTGCTGAAATTGCACAACATTCGATCGAGTTTCAGAGGAAACCGTTATGGTATGATTTTCAATTGGTTAGGTTTGCGCTTGGGGTTTCCGACGGGGTTCGCGCGCAAAAATTAAACACGATCGACCAAAAAAGATCCTTGAGGCGTTTGAATTTGTGCGCATACAATCACGCCGCTTACGCTGGAAGATGTCGGCCTCTTGCCGGCAAATTGCGGAGGGCGAAACGGGAGCCGCAAGGTTCTCACCCTACGAGGGACGACAATGGCATCCATCGAGCTCGATCGAGTCTCCAAGATCTACGCCAACGGCGCCTATGGTGTGCGCGACGTCGATCTGAAGATCGAGGACGGCGAATTCGTGATTTTCCTGGGCCCCTCCGGCTGCGGGAAATCCACCACGCTACGCATGATCGCAGGCCTTGAAAGCATGTCCGCGGGCGATCTGCGGATCGGCGGCCGGAGCGTCAACAACGTCGCCCCGCGCGACCGGAATGTCGCCGTGGTGTTCCAGAGCTATGCGCTCTATCCGCACATGTCCGTCTGGCACAACATGGCCTTCGGCCTGAAGATGCGCGGCGTCGCCCTTTCCGAGATCGACTCAAAGGTCGCCAAGGCTGCCGATCTTCTCGGCCTCAACCATCTCCTCCAGCGCAAGCCCGGCGCGCTTTCCGGCGGCCAGCGCCAGCGCGTGGCGCTCGGCCGCGCCATCGTGCGCGAGCCGGAAGCCTTTCTGCTCGACGAGCCGCTTTCCAATCTCGATGCACAGCTTCGCGCCGAGATGCGTCTGGAACTGGTCAAGCTGCATCGCCGCCTTGGCCGCACCATCGTGCATGTGACGCATGATCAGGTCGAAGCGATGACGATGGGCGATCGCATCTGCATCATGCGCGAAGGGCGGATGATCCAGACCGGCCGGCCGCTCGACGTCTACGCCAATCCCGCCGATACCTTCGTGGCGCGCTTCCTGGCGACGCCGCCGATGAACCTGATCCCGGCCCGGCTCGAGCATGAAGGCGAGAAGCTGGTGGTACGGATCGATTCCGAGACCAGCGTCACCGTCCCCGACAAGCACTATCTGCCCTATGTCCAGAAGGCTGGCGGGCCGATTACCGCCGGCATCCGCGCCGAGGACATCTACGAGACCCGGGAACGGCCCGATTGGCAGCACATTCGCGTCAAGGTCGTTGCGGTCGAAGCGCTGGGCGCCGAAAACATCCTGATCGGCCAGCTCGGTCGCGACAAGCCGATCGAAATCCAGGCGCGGCTCGGCCGGCACGTCTTCGCGCCGGTGGACTCGATGATCGACCTCTATGTCGATGTCGAGCCGATGCATCTCTTCGATTCAGAAACCGGCAAGGCGGTCGCGCGACCGCCTCTGCCGGTCGGTCGCTAAGGCGAGGGTTCCATGCGCAAGTTCGGCCTGCATTTCGGTTTGATTCTGGCATGCGTGGTCGTGCTGCTACCCCCGCTTTGGGCGTTGCGCACCAGCCTGGTGCCGGAATCAATGTCCTACAGCACGGAGATCTTCCCGGCCTTCACGCTGGACAACTACACCGGCCTGTTCGCCAAGAACCGGTTCGGCACGTTCTATGTAAACAGCCTGATCGTGGCGCTTGGCTCGGTCATCGTGGCCCTCCCCTTCGCCGCCTGTACCGGCTACGCCTTTGCCCGCTTTCGCACCGGCGGGCGCTTCGCCCGGTTCGCGGTGCTGGCGACCCAGATGCTGCCACCCGTGGCGCTGGTGCTCCCCGCCTTCGCGCTGCTGCGCGGCGCTGGCCTGACCAATTCGCTGCCCGGCCTTATCCTCGTCTACTCCGCGCTCAACCTGCCGTTCCTGACCTGGATCCTGATGGGGTTCTTCGAGGGTGTGCCGGTCGACATGGAATGGGCAGCAATGACCGATGGCGCGACCGCCTGGGGCGCGTTCTGGCGCATCGTTCTGCCGATCTCTCTGCCCGGCCTTGCCGCGGCCGGCGTGCTCGGCTTCATTCTCTCGTGGAACGAGTTCCTGTTTGCCCTCGTGCTCAGCGGTCCACAGACCGCCACGATACCGGTTTCGCTGGCTGCGTTGCAGACATCGAATGGCGTGCAGATCGCCAAGGTCTCGGCAGGTGTGGTGCTGGCCATCCTGCCGCTCGTGATCGCGTCGCGTTTCATCCAGCGGTTCATCATTCAGGGATTGACGTTCGGCGGTGTCAAATAAGCCGCAAGGCATCGTATCGCCGGCACAATGAGGAGAAAATCATGACGCTGAAACGGATTCTACTCGCGGCCGCTGGTATGGGCGCGCTAATGGCGACGGCTCCGGCCTATGCCGACGACATTGTCCTGCGCGCCCTCATGGAGGATGTGCCGGAGACCCAGATCATCGAGACGATGCTGCCCGACTTCGAGAAGGAGACCGGGATCAAGGTCGAGTTCGAGAAGATCGGCTACCCCGACATGCACGACAAGCTCGTGTCGCAGCTGGTCTCGCCGCAGAGCTACTACAATCTGCTCGAGGTCGACTTCCTGTGGGCGGGCGAATTTCCGGCCGCCGGCTGGCTCGCCGACCTCAAGCCCTTCATCGAGAAGTCGAACTACGACCTGTCGCCGTTCATTCCCTCGACCCTCGACCTGCTCGGCCGTACGCCGGACAGCCTGCAGATCCTGCCCATGTACAATTACTCGATGGGCCTGATCTACCGGAAGGACCTGCTCGCCGATCCGAAGCTGCAGGAAGCCTTCAAGACGGCGACGGGCAAGGACCTCGCCGCTCCGAAGACGCTCGCCGAGTATGTCGAGATCTCCAAGTTCATGAAGGCCAATGCCGACGTGGCGGGAGCTGCCATGCAGGGCCAGCGTGGCGACCCGAACAGCATGGAGTTCTCCAACTACCTGTTCTCGTCGGGCGGCAGCTATCTCGGCGACGGCAAGAAGGTGACGCTCGACAGCCCCGAGGGCAAGGTCGCGCTCGACCTCTATGTCGACAACATCAAGAATGGCGCGCAGCAGGGCGCCCTCTCCGCCAATCTCGACGACACGCTGCGCCTGATGTGCAGCGGCAAGGCGTTCAGCATGGTCACCTATTGGTGGATGCTGCCGCAGATCGACAATGCGGAGAAGTGCCCCGACGTCGCCGGCAAGGTCGCGCTGACCACCATGCCGGGCGGGCATGGCGAGAGCGGCGGCTGGGGCTGGGGTATTCCCAAGAATGTCAGCCCGGAAGAGCAGGAAGCCGCCTGGAAGTTCATCCAGTGGGTGCAGAGCAAGGACGTCTCGATCGCCCGCGCCCTGCAGGGCCACGCGCCGGTTCGCGCCGACGTCTACACGGATGCCAAGGTGCTCGAAAAGTACCCCTACTACAAGGAAGCCCAGGAGATCGTCGCGACCGGCAAGTCGTTCCCGATCTTCGCCTATTCGGCCCAGTATGAGGACGTGCTCGGCACGCATCTCTCGCAGGCCGGCGGCGGCGAGGCGACCACGGAGGAAGCGCTGAAGGGCGCGGCCAAGGGCCTCGAGGAACTGCTGGCCAAGTAAGGCCTCTCCCGGCACATCGCCGGCATCAGACCTACGGAAGCGCGGCCCACGCTGCGCTTCCCCCGCCGGAAAAACCGGAAACGCCGCGCCGCGCGCTCGACTAGCAGAAACATCGGACGGGACCTCATGACAGGCTGGATGAACTGGGCGCATCGGGAAGCGCGGACGGGATGGGCCTTCGCCTCGCCCGGGCTGATCCTGCTCGCCATCGTCATGGGCTTTCCGCTGCTCTACGCCTGCGTGCTCTCGGTCTCGTCCTATACGCTGCTGAAGCCGGCGATCCTGCCGATCGTGGGTGCCGACAATTTCGCCACGATGATGGGGAGCGACCGTTTCTGGAACGCAACCTGGCTGACGGTGAAGTATTCCGTCATCACCGTCACCGGCGAATTCGTCATCGGCCTCGGCATCGCGCTGATGCTGAACCGCGTCGTGCGCACCAAGCCCTATTACTTCGCCATTCTCACCATCCCCATGGCGATGTCGCCGGTCAGCGTCGCGCTGATCTGGCGCATGCTGCTGCAGCCCAATCTCGGCATCGTCAATCACCTGATGGAAACGATCGGCCTGCCGCGCCTCGACTGGCTGGGTTCACCCAGCCTGGCACTCTGGACCATGGCCGGCATCGATATTTGGCAGCAGATGTCCTTCGTCGTGCTGATCCTGGCCGCCGGCCTCGCCTCGCTGCCGCGCGAGCCCTATGAGGCCGCCGAAGTCGATGGCGCGCTGGGCTGGCAGCAATTCTGGTTCATCACCCTGCCGATGCTGCGCCCGGTCGCGGCGATCACGGTGATCATCCAGCTGATCAATGAATTCCGCACCTACGACCTGCCCTATGTTCTGACCAAGGGCGGGCCTGGCACCTCGACCGAAGTGTTGAGCTTCTTCGCCTACCGCCAGGCCTTTCTCGGCCTGTCGATCAATGAGGGCGCGGCCGCTGCCTTCGTTCTGCTGGTGATCGTCTTAGCCATGACGGTGGTGTTCTTCGCCCTGCTGGAGCGCCAGTCGAAACCGTAGCGACTTGGCCCTGCATCATCCAAAAGAGGGGGCGATCCTGCGATCACCGCCTCTTTTGCTGTTCCGATAGCAATTCCCGCTAGGAGGCCTTGCCGAGAGGTGTCGTCAAAAACTGCCGATTGACGCAATTGGTCAGGCGGCCCTCGTTCAAATAGGCGAGGATGCACTCGACCGCCTTGCGCTGCATGTCCTTCATCGACGCAGGGCTGTAGAAAGCGGCATGCGGGCTCAACACCAAACGTCCGTCAATCCAGGGCTCCCGGGCGCCCCAGGCGGCGATCAGCGGGTGGCTGCGATCCGCCGGCTCCTTCGGCAATACGTCGAGCCCGGCGCCGGCAACGCGACCGTCCCGCAGGGCTTCCGTCAGATCGTCGAGATTGACGATCGGTCCGCGCGCGGTGTTGATCAGGATCAGCCCCGGCTTGGCCGCCGCGAAGGCTTCGGCATCGATGAAGCCCTGGGTTTCGGCACTGAGCGGCGCATGCACGGACAGCACGTCGCAGATCGACATCAGTTCACGGAGGCTGTGCACCCGCTCATAGCCGGTCGCGAGTTCGACGCCGTTCGAGAGATGCGGATCGTAGAAGACGACACGCATGTCGAAGGCGGCCGCCCGCCGTGCCGCGGCGAGGCCGATCCGACCGAGGCCGACGACGCCGAACGTGGCGCCCCGCAGCCGCCGGACCAGCGGCGCCCGCGAAAAACTCCAGCCATTCGCCGGATCGCTGTTGAGCAGGCGGTCATAGGTCTCGGTGCCGCGCGTGAGCGCCAGCATCAGGGCGATGGCATGATCGGCGACCTCGGTGGTGCCATAGTCTGGCACGTTGCAGACCGGAATGCCGCGCGCCCCCCAGCCTTCGAGATCGAGATTGTCGTAGCCGACGCCCTCGCGCACGACGATTTTCACCTTGGCGAAGTCATCGAGATCGGCCGGCACAGGCAGCGTGGCCGAGCAATTGATCAGCGCATCCGCGGCGGCGCTGCGCTCGCGCGCCAGGCGGTAGTCCGGGCTCGTCGGGGTCGCGTCGATATCGAAATCCACCGTCGCGCCGAACAGACGCATCAGTTCCTCGTTCTCGGGCGGATACCAATTGGCCTTCAGAATGCGCATAGTGCTCCTCACCGTTTTGCGGCCAGCTTCATGTTGGCCTGAACCAGATTGTTAACAGTAGACCGAAGCGATGAGCAAGAGCCCCGTGACGCCTCCACTCCAGCGCCGCGAACGTCGCGTCCTGACCGACGATGTCGCGGATTCGATCCGCGAAGCGATTTTGAGCGGCCGTATCGCAAGCGGCGCGCGCCTGATCGAAGATGAACTGGCAGAGAGCCTGAAGGTCAGTCGGGGGCCGATCCGCGCGGCGATCTTCCGCCTGCAACAGGAGGGACTCGTCATCCATGAAACGCATCGCGGCGCCACCGTGGCGCGTGTGTCGGTCGAGGATGCGGACGAGATCTACACGCTGCGACGCGCTCTGGAGCGGCTGGCCGTGGAAAGCGCCTGCCTCAAGGCGACCGAGGCGGATCTTGCGCCGCTTGAAGCAATCTTGCTGTTATTTCAGTCGGTTCCGCGTAGCAGCATGACGCGCCGCCGCGTCGCCGAACTGGACATCGACTTCCACGACGCGTTGTTTCGCGCCGCGCATCACACCCGGCTCTACCGCGCCTGGGAGGCGCTCCGCTCGCAGATCCTGGTGTTTCTGCTGCTCCGTGACGGATTGCCGGACGACTATCTGACGTCGTGGCACCGCGATCACTCCGGTCTGGTGGAACAGTTGCGCGAACGCGATGCGACGAAAGCGGTCGACGCCATAGACGCGCATATCCAGGGCGCCTATGCCCGCCTGCGCGAGCAGCTTCTGCAGCAGTCGCCCGCTTGACTACCGCGCGCCATTCGCGCGGCAACTATATTGTTAACAATCAACGATAGGGCGTGCCGTTTGGGACCGGCAAGAAAACGGAGCGCCAGCGCGCCCCGTTTTCCATTCGAGAAGCTGGCGCGGTTCAGGCGTTGGCGAAGCTCTGGCGGAACAGCAGGTTCAGTTCCGCCACCACCGATGCGGCCGGCTCGCCTGCCTTCAACGCGACATTGATGCGCTTCGAGGCCGCGTCCTGGAACTCCATGTAGCCATTGTGGCGGGGGCGCAGCCAGGCACCTTCCAGCGTTGGCCGGGTGTTCTGATAGAAGCCGTGCGTCGGCGCGTTGACGGCGGGATCCTCCCAGGCCGTCGCGTGACCGGGCTGACCGCCATTCGAGGCATAGGGGCCTCGCTGGATATCGGCGCTGGCGAGCCAGTAGGCGAGATCGATCGCGGCTTCACGGTTTTCCGAATAGGCCGAGACGGCGATACCGGTGCCGCCGAGTGCCGAGCCCACCGGCCCCTTCGATCCCAGGACCGGCATGTCGGCGAAGGCGAGGCGATTGGGACGGAAGCCGTCGATCGCATAGTTGACATAGCCATAGAGAAGCGGCGCCACGGCGATCTCGGAACCTTCCGCAGCGAGCTTCTCGAACACGTCGATCGGGTCGCTGTCGAAATCGGCCATGCCGTTGGCAGCCAGGCTCTGCAGCAATTCATAGACTCGTGCGCCCGCCTCCGGGTCGATCAGATTGCCCTCCCCGGAGACGTCGCAGGGACGGCCGAGATTGGCGGCGAGCGAATAGAAGGTCATCAGCGAATGCGGCGCGCGGAACGGCATCAGCGCCTTGCCAGGGCCAAGCGCCAGGACCTCGTCCCAGGTCGTCGGCGGCGTGTCGATCAGATCGGGACGATACGCGAGCACCGGGGTGGCGGCGTCGATCGGAAATGCCCACTGTTGGCCCTGCCAGGTGTAGCTCGGATAGGACTTGCCGACCGAGCCGGCAGACAGCGCCTCACGCTCGGCCTCGCGGCCCGGGACATCGAGCGGCGCCAGGCAGCCTTCCTTGGTGATCTGGCCGACATGCGGGTGATCGATGACGATCAAGTCATAGGCGCGCGCCAGTTCCTCGACGGGGAAGCTCTCGAAATCCTGCAGCGAGCGCTTGTCCCATTCGACCGCGACACCCGTCTTCTTCAGATACAGCTCGGCGCAGGCAACCATCGGGTCGTAGCCGCGCGGGTGACTCCAGGTCATGCCCTTGAGCGTGATCGGCTTGGTCATATCTCTTCCCCCTCAAAGACCGAATTCGGCCCGGATCTCTTCCGTGTGTTCACCG
Organism: Kaistia defluvii; assembly: GCF_026343955.1. GTDB lineage: Bacteria > Pseudomonadota > Alphaproteobacteria > Rhizobiales > Kaistiaceae > Kaistia > Kaistia defluvii. The sequence goes on along the minus strand of NZ_JAPKNI010000002.1, from coordinate 614,050 downwards.
ATGCGCGGCGCAGCGCGCGACAACGGCGGGCGCTTGCCGTCGACGCGGATGGGCGAGCGGGTGGTGACGACGCGGACATTGTCCGCGCGCTCCACCGTCTGCAGCATGTCCAGCGCGGTGAAGCCCTCGCTCTGCAGCAATTCCGGCCATTCCAGCACCTTGGCGCACCAGATATCGGCGGGCTCGAGGATGGCGAGCCAATGCTCGGTGGTCTCGGTCGCCAGCTTGTCGGCGATCAGCCGCTTGATCGCATCGCGCTCGGAGAACCAGCTCTTCGGCGTATCGCGATAGAGATCGAGCTCCGGCATATCGAGAAGATCGGCAAGCTTCGGAATTGGCGTCATGGCGACGGCAAGAAAGCCGTTCTTCGTCGGATAGATGCCGTAGGGCGCGGAAAGATAGGCATGCGCGCTGCGGAAACTGGCGCGGGTCGGCTTGCGGCCGCCATCGTTCAGATGTGTCGTCAGCACCTCGAACTGGAAGTCGATCAGCGCCTCCATCAGGCTGGTCTCGACATGCGAGCCCTTGCCGGAGATGCCGCGCTTGACCAGAGCCGCCAAGACGCCCTGGCAAAGGGCCGCGCCGGCGAGCATGTCGGCGATGGCGAGGCCAAACGGCACCGGCCCCTGGCCCTCATCGCCATTCAGCCAGGTGACGCCGGAGCGCGCCTGCGCCAGCAGGTCCTGGCCCGGGCGCGTGACCCACGGCCCCTCATCGCCATAGCCGGTGATCGAGCCATAGACGACATCCGGATTGATCGCCTTGATCGTCTCGTAGCCGAGGCCCAGGCGGTTGATCACGCCGGGGCGGAAGTTCTGCATCACGACGTCGGCCTTGGCGAGCAGCTTCTTCAGGCTCTCCAGTTCGGCCGGATTCTTCATGTCGACCGCATAGCTCTCCTTGTTGCGGTTGATCGCATGAAAGAGCGTGGAATCGCCGCCGATCTCGGTGTCGGTCAGATAGAGGCGGCGGCAGAGATCGCCGCCGTCCGGGCGCTCGATCTTGATGACTCGGGCACCGAGATCAAGCAGCCGCAGCGCGCAATAGGGACCGGACAGGAACTGGCTGAGATCAACGACAAGCAGGCCGTCGAGCGGCAAATCGGATTGGGACATTCTTGGCCTATTTCTTCTCGACCTGATCGGCAAAAGCGCTTGCATCACGGTAGCGGACAGTCTGCAGATGCTCGCAATAGAGCACCAGTTCGCCTTCGCCCTTGAACACCTCGTAGGAGGCGCGGATCAGGCCCATCTCCGTGTATTTCGGCCGCTTCTCGAGATTGGTGCGGATCGTGTAGATCGTGTCGCCGATGAAAACCGGCTTGATGAAGCGGAGCTTGTCGTAACCATAGGAAAAGGCGTTGACGCAGTTGGTCGCGACAAGGCCGAGGCCGGCCGAAAAGACGAAGGCACCGGCGACCAGACGGCGGCCGAACACACCTTCCGTCTCGGCGAATTTCTGGTCCTGGACGTAGGGGTGGATGTCGGTCACGAGCACATTGAAGAGATGCGAGTCGCTCTCGCCGATCGTGCGGCGCAGCGAGCGGATCCTCTGGCCGACCGGCCAATCCTCATACAGCCAGTTCTCCGCATTCCAGACCGGAAGGTCGGCGTGATCCCGCGGCATGTCCTTGGGATGCGTCGAACTCACGCCGACGGTCGGCGCGAAATCCTCAGTTGTCATCGTCCTCTCCGTCCCTCAATTTTGTTCATATATCAATCAATCGCTCATCTGCAAATCAAGTTTCCACCCGCAGATTGATTGATCGATTGGATCAGCTGTCCCGCCGATCAGGGTTGTTGCGGCACCGGCGTCGCGGGTTCGGCAGCCGAACGGAACGCCGCCTCGACCAGCGCCATGGTGTGCCAGGCGTCCTCGACCGAGGTGACGAGGCTGTCATCTTCGCCGGCGGCGAAGCGCTGCAAATTCGACATCACGCCGGCAAAGGCATCCGGGAACCAGCCGCCAGCAAGCGGTACCGGCTGCCAGTTGGCGTCAGCGCCCCGCGCAGCGGTGATCCAGAGCTCGTCCGGCTCGCCTTCCGGATAGTTGAGCAACAGGCCGAGCTTGACGGAGGCCGCGCCCTGGTCGCCCTCGAAGCGGAAGGTGGCATCCTGGAATTTGCGGCCGAAATCATGGTCGTGGTTGATCGACAGGGTGCAACGGACATCGCCGCCGAAATCGAGGATCGCCGAGGTGCGCGTCTGCGCCAGTTCGTTGCCGGGATGGCCCAGCGTGCGGGCATGGATGCCGACCGGATTGCCGAGCATGCTGCGGATCAGGTCGAGATAGTGGATCGAATGCACGGCGATCTCGACCCGCGACATGCCTTTCAGGAAGGGGAACAGGTGCCAGGGCGTGACCAGGTTCAGATGCATTTCGACATCGACCAGCCGACCGAGCAGGCCCCTGGCCAGGGCGTCCCGCACCGCCAGCATCATCGGCGAGAAGCGAAGCTGGAAATTCACGGCGGCATGGAACTGGCGCTCGCGCGCCAGATTCAGGATCGCGGTCGCCTCGTCGAGATCGCGCCCCATCGGCTTCTGGATCAGCACGGTCGCGCCCTTCGGCAAGCGGCGCATGATCTCCAGATGCGCGACCGGCGGCGTCGCCAGGTCAAATACGGCGTCGCGCACGGCGAGGGCCTCGTCCAGCGCCCGCAGGAACGGCACGCCCCAGGATTCGGCCAACGCCTTGGCACGCCCGACATCGCGGTCAAAAATGCCAGCGACGGGGAAGCCCGCCTTCGCATAAGCCGGCAGATGCGCGTCATTGACGATGCCGCCGGCGCCGATGATGACGATCGGACGCGGCACGGTGGGCCGCGGCCAGGCCTGGGCGAGCGATGCGGGGTCAAAGGACGTCATGGCAATCTCTTTTCGCGCGGCAGGAGGCGCCTTGGTGTCCCCTCTCCCATGGGCGGGAGAGGGCTAGGGTGACGGTCTTGCGACGATTGGACAAAGCGCCCGGCGCGTGCCGTCAATCGATATGGAAGACCTCTTCCATGCCGGCCCACCACTCGCCCTCCTTGCGGGTGTCGAGCGGCTTCTGCAGCGGCATGCAGACCGACCACCATTCCTGCGTTGTAGGATCGGCAGCCATCTTGGCGCTGTCGGCGGCGAAGTCGGTGCCGTGATATTCGAAATAGGCGAAGAGCAGGTCTTCCGGCTCCTTGAGGTAGATCGAATAGTTCCTGATGTTGCAGTCGGCGATCTTGGCGAGCACACCCGGCCAGACGGCGGCGTGCAGGCGCTTGTATTCCGCGATGGCGTCGGGCTGCAGGCCGATGACATTACCCATGCGCTGCATGGTGGTTCCTCCCGGTTGGTTTGGATCGTTGGGCGATGCAGGCTTCGGGACGCCCGCTGATGCGGGCTCCTCAGCATGTTGAAGGGAGCGAAGGTTAGGCGAACTCCGCTCCCAACGGGCTGAGGCGCGCGGCAAAGCGGGCCTCGAAACACGCACAAACCCTCCGGAGCTCAATCCAGACGATAGATCCGCTCGGCGTTGCGGTGAAGCAGGCCGGCCTTCTCGTCATCGCTGGCGCCCTGGATGATCGCATGCGTCGCCGCCACCCAGCGGCCAAGATCGGCGGTTAGCGTGCAGACGGGCCAGTCGGAGCCCCAGACGACGCGGTCCCAGCCGAAGGCGCCGATCGTGTGCTCGACGAAGGGGCGCAGGTCCTCCACGGTCCAGTTGACGGGATCGCCATAAGCGATGACGCCGGAAATCTTGGCAGCGACATTCGGCAGCTCGGCGATCGCCGACATGTTGGTACGCCAAGGCTCGAAGGCCTTGTCCTTGACATTCGGCACGCCGCAATGATCGACGATGAACTGCACGTCGGGGGCTGCCTTGGCGATGGCGATCGCGATCGGGATCTGCCGCGGCAGCACGCAGAAATCGAAGCTCAGCTTGTGCGCGGCAAGGCGCCGGATGTTTTCGGTGAAGATCGGCCGCTGGCCAAGCTCATCCGGCGATTCATGCAGAATGCGGCGCAGGCCCCGGACCTTCGGATTGGCGGCAAGGCGCTCGAGCTGGCCCGCGAAGTCAGCCTTTTCGGGCCGGCAGGCGGCAATGGCACCGATCACGCCCTGACCGAGACCGGTGACGAATTCCGTCTCTGCCTCAATGTCCTTCTCCGCGACATCGACTTCCATGTGCAGCATGTCGGTGATGCCGGCGGCCTTCGCCTGGGGCAGGTAATCTTCAAGCGTGAAATTCCGATTGATCTTCGGCGCGCCACCGAGCCAGGGATAGGAAAACCGCTCCTGATGGATCAGGTGCAGGTGGGTATCGATCATCCGCATGGCACGTCTCCTCCGCCCGGGCTCATTGTCCCGGCTATTCATATGTGGGCATATCATTCACAGTGTTACGAGCCTGACAAGGCCCGTCTAGGCGATACCGCACCCCGGATTCGCCGGCTCCGCTCGACCTTCACGCCTCGGCCTGACCGCGGCCGAGCACATGCGACAGATCCCGGCTCGCGGCCATCAGGATGGTCATCACCTCCTGCATGTCGGGCACGTTGGGGCGATCGATGCGCGGCAGGAAGGGACAGGTCAGCGCCGCAAGCGCCGTGTCGTTGGCGCCAAGAACCGGCACCGACAGGTTATAGACGGACTGCGACTGCGCGCTCGCCGTCGACTCGTAGCCGCGCCGGCGAATCTGGACCAGGCGCTCGTCGAGATTGTCCGGCCGCCCCTTGTCCTCCGCCTGCTCCTCGCGCTCCGCTTCCATCATCATTCGCTCCTCCGGCGTCGCGAAGGCGAGCAGAACATGGCCGGAGCCGGTATTGTAGAGACTGACCCGCGCGCCGACACGAATTGAATAACTCCAATAGCTTGGCGCATCCATCTGGGCGACGACGACGATGCGGCCACGGTCGTAGATGGCGAGATGGCAGGCCTGCTCGGAATCGCGCGAGAACTGCCGCATCACCGGCAGCGCCTGACTGACCAGACGGCGCACCGGCGCATGCTGATGGGCCAGCGCGAACAGCCGAAGGGTCAGTTCGTAGCGATCGCCATGGACGCGGGCGACATAGCTGCGCCGGACCAGACGGTCGAGCATGCGGTAAATTTCATTCGGAGACCGGTTCAGCGCCTTGGCGATTTCCGCCTGCGTCATGCTCTCGTCGGTCGCCGCGAGCAGCTCGAGAATGTCCAGCCCCTTGTCGAGGGCGGGTGCGCGATATCGATCGTTTGCGTCGTCCAGCATGGTCCGCCTCCCCATGGCCCCCGGGCCCGGCCGTGACAAGTTAGACATTGACTCGGTCCAGTCAATTTCGCTTATATACGAATACTCCATTCAGTGGTGGAGAATGTGCGACCTCGAATCCAAAGGGGTTCGGTCGTGTTCTGGGAGGAATTCGACACATGCGTTTTATGCGCGGCATTCAGGCCGCTCTTTTTTCGTGCGCGGCTCTTGGCGCGCTGACCGCGGTCGCTTCGGCTGAAGATGCCGCCAACTGGGGCTCGTTCCCGGGCTACACCCTCAAGGTGAAGCTGATCGGCGGCACGCAGTATGAGAAGCTCTACACGCGCATTCCCGAATGGGAAAAGGCGACCGGCGCCAAGGTCGAGATCGTTTCGTCGAAGAACCATTTCGAGCTCGACCGCGAGATCAAGCAGGACATCGCGACCGGCGCGATCACCTGGTGCGTCGGCTCCAACCACACCAGCTTCGCGCCGCAATATGGCGACATCTATGTCGACCTGAAGACACTGATCCCGCAGGCGACGCTGGACGAATTCGTCCCCGGCACGCTCGCTTCGTCGATGGTGGATGGCCGCCTCGTGCAGCTCCCGCGCGTCACAGACGTGTCGAACCTGTACTATCTCAAGGACCTGTACGAGAACGCCGACAACAAGGCGAAGTACAAGGAAAAGTTCGGCACCGAACTCGCGCCGCCGACCACCTATGACGAGCTGAAGCAGCAGGTCATCTTCTTCGCCAATCCGCCGAACCTCTATGGCACCGCTTTCGCGGGCAAGGACGAGGGCATGACCGGCCGGTTCATGGAGATCGTGCGCGCCAATGGCGGCGACATGTTCGACGAGAACTGGAAGCCGATCTTCAATTCGAAGGCCGGCGTCGATGCCCTGCAGTGGTTCATCGACATCTACAATGCCAAGGCCGTCCCGGCCGGCACCGTCAACTACACCTGGGACGACATAGGCCAGGCCTTCGCCGCCGGCACGCTCGCCGTCGATCTGGATTGGCCCGGCTTCGCCGCCTTCTACAATGACCCCGCCAAGTCCAAGGTCGCAGGCAATGTCGGCTTCGCCCTGTCACCGCTCGGCACCGCCGGCAAGCGCGGCGGCTGGTCCGGCTCGCACTCCTTCTCGGTCACGGAAGCCTGTGACAACAAGCCGGCCGCGGCCAGCCTGATCACCTTCCTGACCGACTACGATTCCGAAATGCTCGAAGCCCGCGCCGGCAACCTGCCGACCCGGACCAAGGCCTTCACCGACGTGGTCGAGGAATTCAAGAAGAGCGACACGCCGTACATGGCCGAGATGTTCGCGGTCTGGGAAAAGTCGCTCGCCGACGCCCGCACGCCGCCGCTCGTCCCGCAGTGGATCGAAGTGTCGAACGTCATCTGGCCCGAACTGCAGGCTGCCATCGTCGGCCAGAAGACGGCTCAGGAAGCCCTCGATACGGCTGCCAAGAAGGCGACGCAGATCATGGAAGACGCCGGCGTCCTCCAATAGGCCTCGCGTCCCGAAGATCGGCCCTCGCCCTCCCTGGGCGAGGGTCCTTTGGATCGCGCCGGCCGACAGCGCCGACGCCTTCCCCGCCTTCCCTTGACGGGATTCGCGGCCAAGACCCGGACCTTGCGGTCCAAGCCCGTTCCAACGGCCCACGGAATCCATTCATGCGTTTCTTCCGAAGCCGGCTCTCGCCTCCGATCCTGCTGTTGATGCCGGCCTTCGTCATCATCGTGCTGGTGGTGGCGGTGCCGCTCCTCTTCTCGCTCTATACGAGCTTCACCGGCTATCGCCTGGTGAAGCCGGACTCGCTCTGGCAGTGGGTCGGCCTGCGCAATTATCAGCGGCTGCTGAGCGATGTGGACTTCTGGTGGGCCTTCGGCCGCACGCTGGTCTTTCTGACCGTCGCGCTCAATCTCGAACTGGTGCTGGGTCTCGGCATCGCGCTGCTGATCGACAAGCTGACCGCCGGCCAGCGCGTGATCCGCACCATCATGATGTTCCCGATGATGTTCTCGCCGATCCTGGTCGGCTTCCAGTTCAAATACATCTTCAACGACAATGTCGGCCTGGTGAACAACGCCATCCAGTCGCTCGGCTGGGAAAACGTCACGATCCCCTGGCTGGTCAACCCGATCACCGCCAACCTTGCCATCCTGATGGCCGAGGTCTGGATGTCGACGCCGATCTTCGCGATCCTGCTGCTGGCGGGCCTGATGGCCATGCCGCGCGATCCGATCGAGGCGGCCAAGGTCGACGGCTGCAATCCGTGGCAAGTTTTCCGCCACATCACGCTGCCCTACCTGATGCCCTTCGTCTACATCGCCATGGCCATCCGCTCGCTCGACGTCGCGCGCGCCTATGACATGGTCAAGATCATGACCAATGGCGGCCCGGCGGGACGCACCGAACTGCTGTGGACGCTGATCGCCCGCACCGGCTACCAGGACGCCCGCATGGGAATGGCCAACGCCATGTCCTACGCCTCGATCCTGCTGTCGGTCTATTTCACCGTCTATTTCTTCCGGAAGCTCGCCGCCGCGCGACGCACCATGGGCGGAGTCGAATAAATGGAACGCTCCTGGCAACGCTGGCTGATCCGCTTCGGCGTCTTCATCGTCATGGCGATCATCTGCGTCCCCGGTCTGTGGATCGTGATGACGGCCTTCCGCGACAATGTAGAGGTGATGGCCCGCCCCCCGGTCTGGATTCCCGAACGCTGGACGCTCGACAATTTCCGCGCGATCCTGGGTCTCTCGGATAGCCAGCAGGGCATACCCGTCATCCGCTACTTCATGAACTCCGTCATCATCTCGGTGACGAGCACGGTTCTGGCGGTTCTGATCGGCATGATGGGCGGCTACGCCTTCGCCCGCTACCGCTTCAAGGGCAAGAACGTCGCCTTCCTCTGGCTGATGCTCTCGCGCACCGTACCGGGCATCTCCCTGTCGCTGCCGGTCTTCATGATCTGGAGCCGGGTTGGCCTGATCGACACGGATTTCGGCGTCATCCTCGTCTATCTGGCGCTCAATATTCCCTTCACGATCTGGTTGATCGACGGATTCTTCCGGCAGATCCCGCTCTCGCTTTCGGAAGCCGCCCAGGTCGACGGCTGCACGCGCTGGCAGGCATTCTGGAAGATCGAGTTCCCGCTCGCCAAATCGGGCATCGCGTCGGCCGGCATCTTCGCCTTCCTGACCTCGTGGAACGAGTTCGCCCTCGCCTCCCAGCTCACCCGAACCACGGCGTCGAAGACGCTGCCGGTCGGACTGATGGATTTCACCGCACAGTTCACGGTCGACTGGACCGGCATGTGCGCCATGGCCGTGATCATCATCGTGCCGGCGCTCATCCTGACCTTCATCGTGCAGAAACATCTGATCGCCGGTCTCACCTTCGGCGGCGTCAAAGGATAATTCGATATGGCAGAGGTCAGACTCGAAAAGCTCGTCAAGAGCTACGGCAAGGTCGGCGTCGTTCACGGCATCGATCTCACCATCGCGCATAACGAGTTCGTGGTGCTGGTCGGCCCGTCCGGCTGCGGCAAGTCGACCACGCTGCGCATGATCGCCGGCCTGGAAGAGATCAGCGGCGGCACCATCTCGATCGGCGACCGGGTGGTGAACGACCTGGCGCCGCGCGAGCGCAACATCTCCATGGTGTTCCAGAACTACGCGCTCTACCCGCATATGACGGTCAAGGAGAACCTCGGTTTCTCGCTCAAGATCGCCAAGCAGGATACGGCGACCATCGAGAAGCGGGTGGCGGAAGCCGCCGAAATCCTCGGCCTGACGCCGCTGCTCGAGCGCACGCCGGGCGAACTCTCCGGCGGCCAGCGCCAGCGCGTCGCCATGGGCCGCGCGATCGTGCGCCACCCGGACGTGTTCCTGTTCGACGAGCCGCTCTCCAACCTCGACGCCAAGCTGCGCGGCCAGATGCGTGTCGAGATCAAGAAGCTGCACCAGAAGGTCAAGACGACGATCGTCTACGTCACGCACGACCAGGTCGAGGCGATGACGCTCGCAGACCGCATCGTGATCATGAAGGACGGCCATATCGAGCAGGTCGGCACACCGGCAGAAGTGTTCGAACAGCCGAAGAACACCTTCGTCGCCTCCTTCATCGGCTCGCCGCCGATGAACCTGCTCGATGCGACGGTTTCGACCGATGCCGGCCGCAAGGTCGCCAAGCTGTCCGACGGAGTGACGCTGGCCCTGCCAGCCGCGGCCGCGGAAAAGGTCAAGGACGGCCAGGCGGTCACCGTCGGCTTCCGCGCCGAGGCGTTCTCGCCAGTCGGCTACGGCCTCTATGGCGACAACGAAGTGGCGACCGTCAAGCGCACGATCATCCTGCCGGAGCCGCTCGGCACGGAAACCTTGCTTTACACCGAACTCGGCGGCAAGGAAGTTCAGGGCAAGATGCTCAACCCCCGCTTCGTCAAGCCGGGCGAGCAAATGACCTTCCATCTCGATCTCTCCCGCCTGCATGTCTTCGACAGGGCGTCGGGCAAGAGCGTGCTGGTCTAGAAGAGAAACAGGGGGGGGAGGAACCATGGCAAAGATCGTTCGCGTCGAAGGCCTGATGGTCGACCTGAAGCCGAAGGTGAAACGGGTCGACGCGATCCAGTCCTTCGTCAGCCAGGAAACGCCGATCATCCGCATCACCGATGCCGATGGCGCGGTCGGCACCGGCTACAGCTACACGATCGGCACCGGCGGCCCGGCCATCATGTCGCTGATCGAGAAGACGCTGGCGCCGGCCCTGATCGGCCGCGAGGCCGGCATGATCGAGCAGATCTGGCGTGATCTTCTGTTCATGACGCATGCGACCTCGGTCGGCGCCATCACCTCGCTGGCGCTCGCCGCGATCGATACGGCGCTCTGGGACCTGAAGGCGCGCAAGGCGGACCTGCCGGTGCATATCCTAGCCGGTGGCGCACAAGAGAAGATCCGCCTCTACACCACCGAAGGCGGCTGGCTGCACCTGCCGGTCGAATCCATCATCGAGGACACGCTGCGGGCCAAGGAGAATGGCTTCGGCGGCGCCAAGATGAAGGTCGGCCGGCCGATCCACGAGGACGTCGCGCGGCTGAACGCCGTTCGCGAGGCTGTCGGCCCCGGCTTCGAGCTCTTCACCGACGCCAACCAGGCCTTCTCGGTCGACGAGGCGATCCGGCGTGCGCGCCACTATGAGGCGGCCGATATCGGCTGGCTCGAAGAGCCACTGACGGCCGACGACGTCGACGGCCATATCCGGCTTTGCGAATCCACCTCGATCCCGATCGCGGTCGGCGAGAGCCTCTATTCCAGCCTGCATTTCCGCGACTACCTGCAGCGCCGCGCCTGCTCGATCGTCCAGGTCGACGTCGCCCGCATCGGCGGCATCACGCCCTGGCTCAAGGTCGCGCACCTGGCCGAGACGTTCAACGTCGTCGTCTGCCCGCACTTCCTGATGGAACTGCATGTCGCGCTCTGCGCCGCCGTGCCGAATGCGCGCTGGGTCGAGTACATCCCGCAGTTGGACAGCCTGACGACAAAGGGCATGACGATCGCGGAAGGATATGCCATTCCGAGCGCCGAGGCCGGACTCGGCATCGCTTGGGATTTCGACGCCATCGGCCGCCAGACGGTCGAGGGATCGAATTTCCTGACCACATGATTTGACGACGAACCAAAGGGACGGACGACAATGGGCGGCAAGCTCGCAGGCAAGGTCGCGCTGGTCACGGCAGCGGCACAGGGTATCGGACGGGCGATCGCGGAGCAGGCAGCGGCCGAAGGCGCCATCGTCTGGGCGACCGACATCAACGAGACGGCGCTCGCCGAACTCAGCGGCGTCGAGAACATCACGACGCGCAAGCTGAACGTGCTGTCCAATGACGACGTGAAGGCGCTGATCGCCGAGATCGGCACGATCGACGTGCTGTTCAACTGCGCGGGCATCGTCCATGCCGGCACGCTGGAAGAGGCCACCGAGACCGATCTCGATTTCGCCTACGACCTGAACGTCAAGTCGATGTGGCGCACGATTTCCGCTGCCCTGCCGGGCATGCTGGCGCAGAAGGACGGCTCGATCGTCAACATCTGCTCGGTCGCCGGCTCGATCAAGGGCGTGCCGAACCGCTTCGCCTATGGCGTGACCAAGGCAGCCACCGTCGGCCTGACCAAGTCGGTCGCCGCCGATTACGTCGCCAAGGGCATCCGCTGCAACGGCATTTGCCCCGGCACGGTCGAAAGCCCGTCGCTGCAGCAGCGTCTGCGCGACCAGGGTGACTACGAAGCCGCCCGCAAGGCCTTCATCGCCCGCCAGCCGATCGGCCGCATCGGCCAGCCGAGCGAGATCGCAGACCTCGCCATCTATTTGGCGACCGCGACCTACACCACCGGCCAGATGCACATCATCGACGGCGGCTGGGTCAACTAGGACCAGCAAGTCCTTCACGCTACACGACGGCGGCAGGGCATCCTCACGGCCAACGCCCCTCCGCCGTCATCCCCGCGCAAGCGGGGATCCATCCAGCCGGAGCCTTTACGTCACTCGCTCCGGCTGCATGGATCCCGGGTCTTCGCCCGGGATGACGGAGCTTTGCCCGTACAGGCGCCGCGTATACCGCAAGAGAAACACCATGATCGTCGAGCAGTTCTTCGAAGACTACGAAATCGGCTTCAGCCGCCGCACGATGGGGCGGACGATCACCGAGACCGATATCGTGCTGCATGCCGGCCAGACGGGCGACTTCTTCCCGCACCATATGGACGCCGAATGGTGCGCGACGCAGGATTTCAAGCAGCGCGTCGCCCACGGCACGCTGATCCTCTCGGTCGCGGTCGGCATGACGGCAACGACGATCAACCCGCACGCCATGTCCTATGGCTATGACAAGGTTCGGTTCGTGAAGCCCGTCTTCATCGACGACACGATCACCGTCGAAGCGAAGATCACCGAGAAGCGCGATCACCCGAAGCGAGCGACGCACGGTATCGTGTCTGAGTTGGTGACCGTCACCAAACAGACCGGCGAGACGGTTCTTGCCTGCGAGCACATCTATCTCGTGGCGAAGCGCGCTGCCTGATCCGAGGCCTCGATTTATCGGAACCAAGCTCTTCCATCGACGTTTTACCACCATGGACATGCAAACATGGAGGAACGAGATGGAACAGATTCACACCACCAACTCCCTGATCGGCGCTACGAAGGTCGACGGCACCGCCGTCTACAATACGCAGGGCGACCGTCTTGGCGATATTCATGACGTTATGATCGACAAGCAGAGCGGCCGAGTGGCCTATGCCATCATGTCTTTCGGCGGATTCCTTGGCCTCGGCGAGAAATACCACCCGCTGCCGTGGAATACCTTGAAGTATGACACGACGCAGGGCGGCTACGTGGTCGGCCTCACCAAGGAACAGCTGGAAGGTGGCCCCGCCTATGATGAGGGCGATGAACCCGCCTGGGGCGACCGCGACTATGAGAAGAAGGTGCATGACTACTACGGCATGCCCCCCTACTGGATGATGTAATCCGGCCCCTTAAGCCGGAATACAAAAAGGCCCCGGAGCGATCCGGGGCCTTTTTCAGTTTCGAATAGCGAACTCCTTCTTCAACTCACCCTGAGGGAGAGGTGAAGGCACAGCGCCCTTTCCACCAAGCTACAGCGTGATCTGCAGCTTCACGTCGTTCGGGTTGGCGGAGGCAGCGCGCTCGAAGGCAGCGATCGACTCTTCGAAATCGTAAGTGCCGGTGATCAGCGGCGCCAGATCGACCTTGCCGGACGCGATCAGCGCCAGGGCGCGATCGAACACGTTGGCGTAGCGGAACACGGTTTCCATCCGGACTTCCTTGGCGGAGGCCGAGACGATATCGAGCGCGATCGGCTCGACCGGCAGCCCGACAAAAACGATGCAGCCGCCGGGACGGACGTAGTTGAAGATGCCGTCATAGGCGCGCGGGCTACCCGAAGCCTCGAACACGATGTCGACGCCCCAATTCTCCGTCTCCTCGGCGATCTTCGCCTTCAAGTCATGCTCGCGGATGTTGACCGGGATCACGCCGTCATATTGGCCGGCGATGGCCAGCTTCTCATTCACGAGATCGGAGATATAGACGCGGCTGCAACCACCGGCGAGCGCCGCCAGCGCCACCATGATGCCGATCGGGCCGGCGCCGATCACCAGCGCTGTGTCGCCGGGGACGATCTTCGCCTTGGTCGCCGCCTGCATGCCGATGGCGAAAGGCTCGACCATAGCACCCTCCGCGAAGGAGACGTTGTCAGGCAGCTTGTAAGTAAAGGCGGCGGGGAACACGACCTGCGGCGTCAGGCAGCCATGCACCGGCGGCGTCGCCCAGAAGGTGACGCTCGGATCGACATTGTAGATGCCGAGCTTGGAAGCCTTGGAATTCAGGTCGGGAACGCCCGGCTCCATGCAGACGCGGTCGCCGACCTTGAGGTTCTTCACCTCGGAGCCGATCTCGAGAACGGTACCGGAGGCCTCGTGGCCCAGCACCATCGGCTCCTTGACGATGAACGGGCCGATCGCGCCATGGGTGTAGTAGTGCACATCCGAGCCGCAGACGCCGACCGTGTGGATGGCGATGCGAACATCGCGCGGACCGACCTCGAGCGGCAGGTCGATGTCGCGGAGCGAGAGCTTGAGCTTTTCTTCGAGAACGAGGGCACGCATGGCAGCGGATCCAGATTGGCGTCGGGATAGTCGTTTTAGCGAAGCGGCGCCCTTCCCGCTACGAGTGCGATGTCGCGGACATCACACTTCTTTGCAATTCGCGCACGGCTAGCCTTCGCCGTCGACCACCTGAAAGCCGGCCCAGAACGGGTCCCGGTCATCGACGAAGATGGTGTTGTAGCCCGTCACCCGCGCCCAGCCCTCGATCGTCGGAATGATCGCCGGCTTGCCGCCGACCGTGGTCTGGCGGGCGACGCGGCCCGTGAAGGTCGAGCCGATGATGCTCTCGTGTACGAAGGCCTCGCCCTCCCGCAGCCTGCCCGTGGCGAACAGCTGCGCGACGCGGGCTGACGTGCCGGTGCCGCAGGGCGAGCGATCGATGGCCTTGTCGCCATAGAACACGGCGTTGCGGCCGGACGAGCCCGGATTCTTCGGCTTGCCGGTCCACAACACATGGGTGAGCTTGTTCAGCGCCGGGTTTTCCGGATGCACGATGCTGTGCCGCGCGTTGAAGGCCGTCCGCAGCTTTGGCGAGAGGCGGACGATATCGGACGGCTCCAGATCCGACAGGTCCGCATAATTCGGCTGCGGCTCCACGATCGCGTAGAAATTGCCGCCATAGGCGACGTCGACGGTCAGCGCGCCGATGCCGTCAACCTCGACCTCATAGCCGCGCCCGAGCAGGAAGGACGGCACATTGGTGAGTGTGACGCTGTCGACATAGGGGCCGTTCTGGATATAGCGCGCCTCGACGAGACCGGCCGGCGTTTCCAGCCGCAGCAGACCGGGCGTTTTGGGGGTAACGAGACCGTGCTCGATGATCGTCGTCACCGTGCCGATGGTGCCATGGCCGCACATCGGCAGGCAGCCCGAGGTCTCGATGAACAGGATCGCAACGTCGTAATCGTCGCTCGACGGCGGATAGAGGATCGAGCCCGACATCATGTCGTGGCCGCGCGGCTCGAAGCAGAGCGACTTCCGGATCCAGTCGAATTCGGCCAGGAAATGCTGGCGCTTGTCGAACATAGTGGCGCCCTTCAGCACCGGGATCGAGCCGCCCGTGACGACACGGACCGGATTGCCGCAGGTATGGCCATCGATGCAGACGAAGGTATGGCGAGCCATGCTCAGAACCTCTTTGCGAAGCGCTCGGGAGAATAGGGGGCGATGTCGATATCGGGCCGCCGGTCGGCGATCAGGCTGGCGACGAGCTCAGCCGTCGCGGCGGCCTGGGTCAAGCCATGATGGGCATGGCCAAAGGCATAGACAATGCGCGGATCGCGGCAGGCGCGGCCGATGACGGGCAGCGAATCCGGCGTTGACGGGCGGAAGCCCATCCAGCGCGTGCCGCCGGAAAGCTCCGCTTCGGGCAGGAAACGCTGCAGCTTGCCCAGAATGGCGTCGACGCGCTTGAAGTTGGGAGCCGCTTCGAGCCCGGCGAACTCGACGCTGCCGCCGACGCGGTCGCCGCCGTCGAGCGGCGTGGTGACGAAGCCCTCCCCCTCGAACATCACCGGGCGGGTCAGCCCCAGCCGGCCCGAGGGCAGCGTGACGTTGTATCCGCGCTCGGTATCGAGCGGCACCTTATCTCCAAGCGACGCGGCGAGCGGCTTCGACCAGGCGCCGGTCGCGATGACGATACGGTCGTATTGCGCCAGGGTGTCGAACGCGGTGCGGATCGTGACCAGGTCCCCGCCCGCTGGGACATCGACGACCTCAAACTTGCGAACTTCGGCGCCGCGTTCGATCGCGGTCTGGGCAAGCGCGCGGGTGAAGTCGAGCGGATCGGAGACATGACAGCCTGCGGGATAGAGCGCCCCTGCGGCGGCGCGCGGGCCGAAGGCCGGTTCCAGGTTCCGGAGCGCCGCCGCATCCAGCGTCTCGACGACGATGCCGAGCCTGCGCTGGCGCTCGAACAGCGGCTGCGCGGCGCGAAAGCCGCGCTCGTCGGCCCAGACCGAGAGCAGGCCCTTTTCGCGCAGGTGATGCGTGAGGCCAACGGCCTCCAGCCGCGTCCGCCAGGCTGGCAGGGCCCTTCCATTCAAGGCGGCGATGGCCAGCGTCGATGCCTCGATGCGAGCGGGGCGGCTGGCGCTGATGAAGCGGGCGAGCCAGGGCGTCAGCGCCGGCAGATAGGAAGGCCGGATCGCCAGCGGCCCGAGCGGATCAAGCGCCCAGCGCGGCAGGTTGCGCCAGGCCTTGGGCGAGGCAAGCGGCAGGATGTCGAGATGCGCGATCCAGCCGGCATTGCCCGCAGACGTTCCCGCCGCGATCCCCTCGCGATCGATCAGATCGACGAGGTGGCCCTCATCCAGCAATGCATGGGCGATGGCGACTCCGATGACACCCGACCCGATGATGCCTACGCGCATGCGTTCTCCCCAGGCTGCGCGTGGCGAGCCGATTTGCTGATGGCAGCGATCCATAGCACGGCTTGCGATCCTTTCGCAGGGCGCTATCGCCGCCCGTCGCGCAGCCAGACCAGCATCCCGCCGGGCTCACGATTGGCCCACGCGAAATAAGGAATGGCGGTGATGGTGCCGGGAACGCTCTCGGCCGGCTCGCGCCGATAGAGCGTGTCCTGCCAGTCGCCGGTCTGGTCGATCGTGGCCGGCACGTTGAGCGTCACGACGCCACCGAGCACGTCCGGCTGGTAAGCAGCTTTCGCCTCGCCGGTCGCAAGTCGCATATGCTGCGGCGGCGCGGCATTGTCGGCCTCCTCGACGCAATAGAGCACCGGTCCTCGCTTGAGCGCGACGCGGTCGGCA
The DNA here is from genome assembly GCF_026343955.1 of Kaistia defluvii. Taxonomy (GTDB): domain Bacteria; phylum Pseudomonadota; class Alphaproteobacteria; order Rhizobiales; family Kaistiaceae; genus Kaistia; species Kaistia defluvii. The sequence continues at coordinate 597,385 of NZ_JAPKNI010000002.1, read as the reverse complement.
TCCATGCCGACATCGGGATGGGCATGCAGCGCTTCGATCGGCATCTCGAGCGTGAGGCGGATCTCATCGCCCGTTGCCCATACGCGTCGGATGCCGAGATAGCCCTTTATCGTGCCTGCCCCGACATCGACCGGAGCGCCATTGACGCTGGCCGTCGCACTGCGGCACCAGCCGGGAATGCGCAGCCAGAGGGTTGCCGGCACCGGGTCACCCGCCTCGACCGACAGGCGTATGTCGCCATCCCACGGGTACGCGGTCGCCTGCGTCAGCCGCAGCGCCCGGCCCGCGACCACCATGTCGATGGTCGAGGCGCCATAGAGATGGACGGCGATGTTCTCGTCATCATGGCTGGCGACATAGCCGCCGAGCGAAGCAACGAGGCGGGCGACATTGGTCGGGCAGCAGGGGCAATAGTGCCAGCGCCAGCGCCGATGCTGACCATGGCTTTCCAGCGGATTCTCGTAGAAATACTGATCTCCGCCCAGTGACACGCCGGACAGCGCGCCATTGTGCAGAACCAGTTCCATGTGATCGGCGAAGCGGCCGTCGAGGTCGATCGCCGCCATGCGATGTCCCCAGAACACCAGCGAGACGGCGGCGCAGGTCTCCGCATAGGCGGTCTCGTTCGGCAGGTCGAAGGAACGGGTGAATCCCTCGTTCTCGACCGCCGGCCCCATCCCGCCGGTGACATAGAGCTGGCGGCTGGTCAGATGCCGCCAGAGCTTGTCGAGCGCTGCCTTGAGGCTGGCGTCGCCGTCTTCAGCGGCGAGGTCGGCCATGGCGCTGTAGAGGTACATGGCCCGGACGGCGTGGCCCACGACCTCATCCTGCTCGCGCACCGGCTTGTGCGACTGGCTGTATTCGTAGGTGCCGAAATTGAACGGCTTGCCGCCGGGAAATTCCTTCACTTCCTCGTCAAAATAATGGGGATTCTGCGCGCCGCGCTCGTCGATGAAATAGCGCGCGAGATCGAGAAAACGGCTCTCCCCCGTGGCGCGATAGAGCTTGACCAGTGCCAGCTCGATTTCTTCATGCGCGTCATAGCCCCGCCGCTTGCCGGGCTCGCGGCCGAACACACTGGCGATGTGATCGACGCAGCGGATCATCACATCGAGGAAACGGCGCTTTCCCGTCGCCTCGAAGTAGGCGACGGCACCCTCCACGAGATGGCCCATCGAGTACATCTCGTGCCAATCGCGAAGATTGGTCCAGCGCTTCTCCGGTGCCCGGCGGATGAACCAGCTGTTCAGGTAGCCATCGGCCAGTTGTGCGTGGTCGAGCTTCTCGACCAGGAAATCGATCTTCGCCTCGATGTCGGGGGCGGGATGGGTGGCCAGGCTGAAGCTCGCCGCCTCGATCCATTTGCCGAAATCGGAATCGAAGAACATCTGCATCGACAGGCCGTACTCATTGATCGGCCGGACGAGCGGTCTGGGCGGCTGGTCGACGTCCAGCACCTCGATGAAACCCTCCTCCTCCAAGCGCTGGAACTGTGTCGGGATCGTCGTCTCGCGGTTGACGCGCATGCGGTCTGCCCAGAAGCCCTCGGTGAAGGTGACACGCGTGTGCGGCACGGGCTTGAGGCGGCGGAAAGGGGTCGTTTCAGGCTTCGACATCGGGCGTTTCCATGCGCGATTGAGCGTTGGTGACGAACCGCGTCGGCCCGGCTTTTGCCGGCCAAAGCGTTTGAGAAAACCTTTGCTCAATTCGTCCAAAGCAACTTGGCTGATTTGTCGACAGACTGCACGCAAAAATTATCCGGGATTTCGGCCGCGGCGTGACAAGCCCGGGATCCGCCTCTGAAACAGAAAAGGCCGGCTACCCCGAGGAATAGCCGGCCTCTTGTCTCAAACCGAACTGATCAGGCGGGAACGCCGGTTTCCAGGCGCTTGGCGATCAGCGTGCGGAGCGCGCGAAGGTCCTTGGCAAACAGGCGGATGCCTTCCGAGAGCTTCTCGGTTGCCATCTGGTCTTCGTTCATCGCCCAGCGGAAGCTCTTCTCGTCCGAGGCGACCGTCGGAATCTTCTCGCCAGTATTGTTCGCGTCGAGCTTGCGCACCAGCGTGCCATTGTCGGCGGCCAGCTTCTCGAGCAGGGCCGGGGCGATGGTCAGACGGTCACAGCCGGCCAGCGCCTCGATCTCGCCGGTCGAACGGAACGATGCGCCCATGACGACCGTCTCGATGCCGCGCTGCTTGTAGTAGCTGTAGATCTGGCGAACCGAGAGGACGCCCGGATCTTCTTCCGGCTCGAACGTCTTGCCCGAGGCCTTGACATGCCAGTCGAGGATACGGCCGACGAAGGGCGAAATCAGGAACACGCCAGCCTCGGCGCAGGCGGCGGCCTGAGCGAGCGAGAACAGCAGCGTCAGGTTGCAATCGATGCCTTCCTTCTGAAGGATGGCGGCGGCGCGAATGCCCTCCCAGGTCGATGCGAGCTTGACCAGGATCTTTTCACGCGGAACGCCCAGCGCATCATAGGCGGCGATGATCTCTCTCGCGCGCTTGACGGAAGCCTCGACGTCGAACGACAGGTCGGCGTCCACTTCAGTCGAGATGCGGCCTGGCACGAGCTTCGACATTTCGGCGCCGAAGGCGACGGCCAGGCGATCGCCGACATGCGCGGCGATGGCGTCCTGCGTGCCGCCCTGCTTGCGGCCCCAGGCGATCGCGCTCTCGATGACGTCCTTGTAGGCCGGCAATTCGGCGGCCTTCAGAACGAGCGAGGGATTGGTCGTGCAATCCACCGGACGATAAGTCTTGATAGCGTCCAGATCGCCAGTGTCTGCAACGACCACGGTCATGGATTTGAGCTGATCAAGTTTCGAGGTCATCCGACACTCCTCCAGTCTGGCTGCCGCGCCTTCGCGCGCTTGTACGAGGCATATGATCATCCCGGCGAGCAAATGGAAGCGCGAAAATATCTTCGCAGGCCGAAAACGGTCCACGAAGCGCGCTTCCGCACGGTCCGGCGTTGCAATCCCGCCCATTAGCCGCGACGCTCGCCGGCAAAGACCCGCATCGCATTGAGGAAACGCGCTGATGTCGAAACTCTCCCTTGCCGGAGCCTGGCAGCTTCTGGATGACAAAGGCGTCCTGCAGGGCCCCTGCCCCATTCCCGGCGATGTGCATTCGGCGCTGATGGCGCAGGAAAGGATCGGCTCGCCCTATGTCGGCACCAATGAGGCCGACATGCAGTGGGTGGGCGAGGCTGTCTGGGAGATCGTGCACGACTTCGAGGTGGCGGCGTCGCAACTGTCCGACCGCTGGGCCGTGCTGGAGCTCGAATTTGTCGACACTTTCGCCGAGCTATTCCTGAACGGCCGGCCGATTGCGAAACTCGGCTCCAGCTTCATCCGCCATCGCATCGACGTGAGCGAGGCTCTGAAGCCCGGCACCAACGAACTGCGCATCCGCTTTTCGCCGGCCGGCGCGGAGGCGATCGAGCGCGCCAGGAAGCAGCCCTTCCCCATCCCGTGGAGCGTCTCGAACAACCGGGTTCCCGACCTCAACATGATCCGCAAGGCGCAATGCCATGGCGGCTGGGACTGGGGACCTTGCCTGATGGTGACAGGCATCTACGCCGAGCCGACCCTGCATTTCTACGAGACCGCGCGCATCGAATCGGTGCAGATCCGCCAGCGTCATCATGGCGACGGCACGGTGACGGCGATCGCCGAGATCGAGTTGCTGGCGCAAGCCGACATGACAGTCCCCGTGACCTTCGAGCTCGCCGGCAAGACCGTCCATGCCGAGGCCAAGGTATCGGACCAGCACGGCGGCAAGGCGTCCCTGGCGCTCGACATCGAGAGCCCGGATCTCTGGTGGCCGGCCGGCCATGGCGCGCAGCCGCTATATGAGGCGGTGGTCACGATCCCCGGCGACACGGTTCGTCGCCATATCGGTTTCCGCACGCTCGAAGTGGTGACCCAGAAGGATGAGGTTGGCGCCTCGATGTTCTTCCGCGTCAATGGCGTCGACATCTTCGCCAAGGGCGCCAACTGGATCCCGGCCGATTCCCTGCCCGCCGCAATCACGCCGGATCGGATCGAAGCGCTGCTTTCAGCGGCCGTCGAGGCCAATATGAACATGGTCCGGCTCTGGGGCGGCGGCTTCTACGAATTCGACGCCTTCTACGACGCCTGCGACCGTCTCGGCCTGCTGATCTGGCAGGACATGATGTTCTCCTGCTCGCAATATCCCTCGACGCCGGATTTCCTGACCGAGATCGACGCCGAGCTGCGTTACCAGATCAAGCGCCTCTCCAGCCGACCATCGATCGCCATCTGGTGCGGCGACAACGAGGTGATCGGCTCGCTCAACTGGTTCGAGATCTCGCGCAACAACCGGGACCGCTATCTCGTCAATTACGACCGTTTCAACCGGGTGATCGACAAGGCGGTACAGGATACCGATCCGGACCGCCGTTTCTGGCCGTCCTCGCCCTGTAATGGCGATATGGACTATGGCGACGCCTGGCACGACGACCGCTCGGGCGACCTGCATTTCTGGGACGTCTGGCACTCGAACAAGAACTTCGAGCACTATTACACCGTGCAGCCACGCTTCTGCTCCGAATTCGGCTTCCAGTCCTTTCCATCCATGACCGGCATCCGCGCCTTTGCCGGCGGCCGCGAGAACTGGAACGCCACCTCGCCGGTGATGGAATTCCACCAGCGCGACGGCGCCGGCAATTCGCGCATCATCGACACGATGGCGCGTTACTTCCGGGTGCCCTCCGGCTTCGAGAGCTTCGTCTACCTGTCGCAATTGCAGCAGGCGATGGCGATCGAGACGGCGGTCCGCTACTGGCGCAGCCTCAAGCCGCACTCGATGGGCGCGCTGTACTGGCAATTGAACGATGTGTGGCCGGCCGTTTCGTGGTCGTCGATCGACCATTCGCTGGCCTGGAAGACGCTGCACTACCACGCCAAGCGCTTCTTCGCGCCGGTCGCGCTGGCCGCCCGCATGATTGACGGCAAGCTCACCATCCGCGCCATCAACGACCTGCACGAGCCGGTAGCGCTGGAAACGCGGCTGCGCAGTTTCGATCTCGACGGCACGCTGATTGCCGAGCGCCATGCCAAGGACAGCATTCCGCCCGACCGCGCGGTCGAAGTCATGGCGATCCCGGCGCCGATCGGCCAGGATCGATTCTACGTCATCGACGCCATCGTCGACGGCGTCGCGTCGCCGGAGCGCCAGATCGTGGTTTTCCCGGATGTGCCCAAGCGCTTCGAGCTGCCCGAGACCACGGTCTCGGTCCAGGACGCGGGAGCGGGACGCTTCCTGCTTTCGGCCGATGCGCCGGCGTTCCACGTTCGCGCCGAGGCGGAGGGCATTCCCGGCCATTTCGACGACGCCAGCTTCCTGCTTCTGCCGGGAGAACCCCGCATCGTCACCTTCAAGCCAGAAGCCGGTTATGCCTTGCCGAAGGCAGCCGACCTCACGGTGCATCATCTGGGCGCGACCTATCGCTGAGCGCGTCCCCGAGTCACGCCGATGAAAAAACGGCGCGGAAGGATCCGCGCCGTTTCCCGTCGATTGTTGAAGCCTAGCGGTACCAGCCGCCGGGAGCATAGACCCAGCGGCCGCCGCGCCAAACCCAGTCCGGCCGACGATAGCGATAGCCCGGACGCGCCGGGACCCAGCCACCGCTCATCCAAACATAGCGACCGCGGCGCCACTGCCAGTGCCCGGGCACCCAGACATAGCCGCGACGCGGCGGGGGAACGCGCTCGCGACGCGGCGGCGGCGGCCGGCGATTGGGATTGGGACCCCACTGCTGCGCCTCAGCCTCACCGGGGGCCACCGATGCCAAAGGTGCTGCGACGGCGGCAGCCAGCAATCCGGTCAACAGAGAACGTCGAGAAAGCATTGTCTTCCATCCCATCAAGATTGAGGACGCGCGAACGCGTCCGAAGCCACCCGCATAGGCTTCAACGCGCCAGCGAGGGGCTTCCGTTGCCCGTGAATGAAAAAAATCAGAAGCGGTAGCCGTTATGGTCGAGGAAGAGCTTCAGGCGCTCCGGAAACTTCAGGATTCTCCGATCCTTTGCCGCGCAGCTCTCGATTTCGCCTCCGGTGACGCAGGCCTCCTCGCCGGGATCAGCAGCCAGGTTCCAGTGCTTCCGCAACTGCTTGAATGCCGTTTCACCCTCGCCCGCACGAATGCTGGCTGCCACCCAGCCGGCAAGAAAGCCGGGCGACTTCCAGCGCTCCACCGGATCGGAATCGTTCTCCAACTGGCGCAGCCATTCGCGATGGGCCTTGGCGAAACGCGGCTCTGTGGTGACGTCCACCATCTTGCCATCGCGCACGGACTTGATGACGAGCGGCGCGGCGCTGCAGGCATAGCAGTCGAATGTGTAGAGGAAGGCGTTGTCGACCGTGACGATCTCGGCCTCGCCGTCGTCGTTGAGGTCCTGAAGGTAATCACCATCGCCGTCGAACGAGCCGATCGGGACTGCGACCCAGCCCTTGTCGGTTTCGGTCGCGACCACGACTTCCGAACAGCAATGCGCGCCGCCGGTATAGCTGCTGAAATAGACTTCCTTGCTCTTGTTGGTGGGGTCGATGTCGACGATCGACGCGCTTATCGTCGGCACGGCCATGCCCGAGGCGGTGCCGACATGTTCCAGCACCATCTTGCCGCCGACGCTTACCTGCAGGACCGGAACATCGTCGTCCGGGTCGATCTCCGGCCGCCGCTCCTGGAAAATGCGCGCCGTGATGCCGGAATCGGTGATGGTCGCGTCCTTCGCGCCCTCGGCCAGCTCGGTCGTCGGAAAAAGCGGCTTGTCGTCCTCGCCCTCGGATTGCGCGAAAAGCGCCGTCGACGAGACCGTGATCAGGGCCGCCATCGCCATACCAGCAAGGCCTGTCTTCCAGAGAATTGATCCGCTGCGCAATTTTTCCGTCCCTAGAATGGCCCCGTGACACCAGTCTAGCGACACCGGCTTTCGCCGAACAGAAGTTGATGCCACCATCCCCTCTTTCGCGATCCCCGGTTCGGCCCGGACGATCGAATGGACCCGCCTCTCGCAAGGATCTCCTGCATGCCCGACGCCCTTCCGTCCCGCACCGGTGGCCAACTCATTGTCGAGGCGCTGGAGGCCAATGGCGTCGAACGCGTCTTCTGCGTTCCCGGCGAGAGCTATCTGGCCGTTCTCGACGCGCTGCATGATTCGCAGATTCCCGTGACCGTGGCGCGGCATGAGGGCGGCGCGGCGATGATGGCCGAAGCCTGGGGCAAGCTGGCCGGCAAGCCCGGCATCTGCTTCGTCACGCGCGGACCTGGAGCGACAAACGCCGCTGCCGGCCTGCATGTCGCCATGCAGGACTCGTCGCCAATGATCCTCTTCGTCGGCCAGGTGGGCCGTTCGATGCGCGAGCGCGAGGCGTTCCAGGAGATCGACTACCGGGCGATGTTCGGCGACGTGGTCAAATGGGTGGCCGAGATCGACGAAGCCGAGCGCATCCCGGAATTCCTCTCCCGCGCCTTCCACGTCGCGACCTCCGGCCGGCCCGGTCCTGTCGTGCTGGCATTGCCGGAGGACATGCTGCGCGAGAAGTCCGCCGTCGCCTCCGTCGGCGCGTCCGAGCCGATCGAGACCTATCCCGGCCTGACCCAGACCGCGCAGTTACAGAAGATGCTCTGGAAAGCCCAACGGCCGCTGCTGGTGCTGGGCGGCTCGCGCTGGAGCGACGCGGCGATCGCCTCGATGCAGCGCTTTACCGAGCGCTTCGACCTCCCGGTCGGCGTCTCGCTGCGTCGGCAGGGCCTGTTCGACCACGAGCACCCGAATTTCGCCGGCGAAGTCGGGATCGCGATAAACCCGGCGCTCGCCAGGCGGGTGAAGGAAGCCGACCTGCTCATCCTGGTTGGCGGCCGGATGAGCGAGATGCCCTCCTCCGGCTACACGCTGCTCGACATCCCGCAGCCGCAGCAGACGCTGGTGCACGTGCATGGCGGATCGGACGAACTCGGCCGCGTCTATCGCCCGGCGCTCGCCATCAATGCGACGCCGAACGGCTTTGCCGCCCAGCTCGAGGCGGTGCATCCCCCGGCCACCATCCCCTGGAGCGCCGAAACGCGCGCCGCCAACGAATCCTATCGCGCCTGGTCCGACCCGAAGCCGCGCAATGTCGGCGGCGTCGAGATGGGCGCCGTGATGCGGACGCTTCGGGACCATCTCGACAAGGACGCGATCCTCACCAACGGCGCCGGCAACTACGCCAATTGGGTGCATCGCTATCACCGCTTCCGCGGATCGAAGACGCAGCTCGCGCCCACCTCCGGCTCGATGGGTTATGGCCTGCCGGCGGCCGTCGCCGCCAAGCTGCGCTATCCCGAACGCGCCGTGATCGCCTTTGCCGGCGACGGCTGCTTCCAGATGACCAGCAACGAATTCGGCACCGCGGTGCAGGAGGGCGCGGCGATCCTGGTCATCGTCGTCGATAACGGCATGTATGGCACCATCCGCGCGCATCAGGAGCGCAGCTACCCCGACCGGATCGAGGCGACGAAACTCGTCAATCCGGATTTCGCCGCCCTTGCCCGCGCCTATGGGGGCCATGGCGAGACGGTGGAGCGGACCGAAGATTTCTGGCCGGCCTTCGAACGCGCCCGGACGAGCGGCCGTCCCGCCATCCTGCATGTGAAGGTCGACCCGCAGGCAATCTCTCCCTCCTCGACCATCGACGAGATCAAGGGCAAGAGCCTGAAGGGCTAACCCGCCGGCCTTCGCCGCTCGCGCGTTCCGGCGCGGGCCAGGAGCGCGACCGGCAGCATGCCGACGAGGACGATGACCAGCGCCGCCACCGCGCCATCCTCGTAGGTGCCGCGCGCTGCCTCGCCATAAACATGGGTCGCCAGTGTCTCGAAATTGAAGGGGCGCAGCAGCAGCGTCGCCGGCAATTCCTTCATGCAATCGACGAAGACCAGCAGGCCGGCCGCGGCGAGCGCCGGCGACAGCAGCGGCATGTGGATGCCGCCGGAGATCCGGGCTGTGCCAGCGCCGAGACTACGCGCCGCCATGTCGATCGAGGGCGCGATGCGGGTGAAGCCGGCTTCGATGCCGCCGATCGCGATCGCCTGGAAACGCAAGCAATAGGCCAGCACCAGCGCCGCGCCCGAACTCATCAGGATCAACCCCGGCGAACGGCCCCAGACGCTCTTCACCGCATCGGCGATCCAGTTGTCGAGGCCGGCGATCGGCACCAGCAGGCCGACTGCCAGTACGGTGCCGGGGATCGCATAGCCGATGCCGGAGAGGCGGATCATGCCATGCAGCGATTTTCGGCGCGACATGCGGCCGGCGGTGGCGAGAAACAGCCCGATGGCGAGCGTGAGGATCGAGGCGATGGCGGCGAAGAAGACGCTGTTTCCGGTCCAGACCCAGAGATCGGTCGGCAATCCGCTCAGCCGGATGCGTCGCGCGGCCGAGACGACGAGATAGCTGGCCGGCACCGCGAAGCCGAGCAGGATCGGCAGCGCACAGGCCACGGTCGCCACCAACGCCGAGACGCCCGAAAGCGTCTGCGCCATCGCCGGCGTGCTGCCGCGAGGTCCCGAATAGTTCATGCCACGCCGGCCGAGCCGTTCGAGCAGCACCAGCGCGAAGACGATCGCCAGCATGACGAGCGCGATCTGCGCGGCGCCTTCGATCGACGAGCGCGTCACCCAGGTGGTGTAGATCGCGACCGTTAGCGTGCGGACACCGAGGAATTCCGACGCGCCGATATCGTTCAGCGCCTCCATCAGCGCCAGGCTGACGCCGACCGCCACCGCCGGGCGCGCCAATGGCAGGGCAACGGTGCGAAAGGCGCGGAAGCGGCCGGCGCCCAGCGTGCGCGAGGCTTCCAGCATCGAGGCCGACTGCATGACGAACAGCGCCCGAACCGGAAGATAGACATAGGGGTAGAGGATCAGGCCGAGCAGCAGGATCGCGCCGCCGAGCGACCGGATCTCGGGAAACGGCAGGCCGCGCGGGTCACTGATGCCGAGGAGATGACGAAGGCCCGTCTGCAGCGGGCCGACCGGGTGCACCACGTCGAGATAGGCAAATGCCATGACATAGCTCGGCACCGAAAGTGGCAGCAGCAGCGCCCATTCGAAAAGCCGACGACCGGGAAAGCGATAGGCCGTTACCAGCCAGGCGGTTCCGATGCCGAGAATGGTGACCAGAACGCCTACGCCGAGAAGCAGGAGCGCTGTGGTGCGCGCGGCGACCGGCAGGACATTGGCGATCAGATGCGGCCATAGCTCGCCGGAGCCGCGCGAGGCGAAGAAGACAAGACCGCCGATCGGCGCCAGGGCCAGAAGGGCAACCAGAGCCGAGCCGATGACCCAGGCTCGATCCGAGCGAGCGGGCGCTGCCGGCATCGACGCCGCGGGGTGAACGGAATCGCTCATGCCCCGGGGCTTCCGGGGCATGAGGTGATTGGTGTCGGGCCGAGGGGCCTAGGCATGCGGGGGATCAGCCGTCGAAGCCGACCACGTCGACCAACTCACTGGCCTGCTTGCGCTGCTTGGCGATATCCGTCAGCGGCAGCGGGTCGACCGTCAGCGTGCCGAGCTCGGCGATGATCGGGTCGAGCGCAACGCCGGCGCGGACGGGATATTCGAAATTCGCCTTGGCGTAGATTTCCTGCGCTTCCTGGGAAGCAAGGAATTCCAGCAGCTTGACGGCGTTCTCCTTGTTCGGGGCGTTCTTGGCGACGGCGGCGCCCGAGACGTTCACATGCGTGCCGGCCTTGTCCTTGAAAGTCGGCAGGATCACGCGGATCGCGTTGCCCCATTCGACCTGCTCCGGGCCGCCCTTGCCGGACCGCATCAGGCCGACATAGTAGGAATTGGCGACGCCGATGTCACAGAGATTGGCGAGGATGTCGCGTGCCACGTCGCGGTCGCCGCCGCCGGCCTTGCGGGCCAGATTGTCCTTGACGCCGGTCAGCCAGGTCTTGGTGGCCTCGGCGCCGTCCTTGGCGATGACGGCGGCAATCAGCGAGGTGTTGTAGGGATGCTGGCCCGAACGGATGCAGACCTTGCCCTTGAAGCGCGGATCGGCGAGATCCTCATAGGTCAGCGCCTCGTCCTTGATGCGATCCTTCGAGGCATAGATGACGCGGGCGCGCATCGACAGGCCGAACCACTGGCCGTTCGGGTCGCGCAGATTGGCGGGAATCGCCTCTTCCAGCACGGACGACTGGATCGGCTGGGTCAAACCGCGATCCGAAAGCTCGATCAGATTGCCGAAATCGACGACGGACAGCACGTCGGCCGGCGAATTGGCGCCTTCGGTGGCGACGCGCTCCGCCAGGCCTTCCTTGACGAAAATCACATTGGCCTTGATGCCCGTTTCCTTGGAGAACGTCTCCAGCAGCGGCTGGATCAGGCCCGGCTCGCGGGTCGTGTAGACATTCACTTCGCCGGCAGCCGAGGCAGCGAGCGTTGTGGTCGCCAGCAGCGCAGCGGCAGCGGCGCCCTGGATCAGGCGGGTCAGGCTAAGCATAGTGAACTCCGTTCATAGAGGGGGCGGAACCCTGGTCACCGTCGATGTTCGGCAACTTCTGCCGGCTCCATCCCATCATCGCGAATAGAGGTCAACCGGCAGTTTTACATTTATTCTATAGGTTAGATCCATTCTAATATAGAATGAATCCAGATGTCGGTCGTTTCTCTTGGCGGGACAAGCAGACGCTCCAACGCCATATTCCAAACCCTTTCAGTCACGATTTCGTGAACTGTGTATTGGAAACTATACAAGCGGCCCGGGCGCGTCGGCGGTCCAGTCGCCGGCCACGGCCTGAACCAGTGCCAGCGCCGCCACGGCGGCGGTGTCGGCCCGCAGGATGCGGGGGCCAAGCGGGATGGCGGTCACGAAGGGCAGCGCGTGCAGCGCCTCGCGCTCTTCCGGCGAAAAGCCGCCTTCCGGCCCGATCAGCACCGCGAGCGGCCCCTTGGGCAGGCCCCGCAGGATCGAAATCGGATCGGCGCCCGTCTCGTCCTCGTCGCAGAAAACGATGTGGCGCTCCGGCTCATCCTTTGGCCAGCGGGCGAGCAAGGCAGCGAGTGGCTCCGGCGCGTCGATCTCGGGAATTGACAGCACGCCGCATTGCTCCGCTGCCTCGATGGCATTGGCGCGCAGCCGCTCATCGTTCAGTCGCGCCACCTGGGTCCGGCGGGTGATGACGGGGCGTATATGGCCGACACCCATCTCGACAGCCTTCTGCACCATATAGTCCAGCCGCGCCTGCTTGATCGGCGCGAACAGATACATGAGCCGGGAAGCCGGCGTCTGCTCGCGCGACAGCGCATCCGCCGTCAGCACCGCGCCCTTTCGGCCGGCCTCGGCAAGCGTCGCCTGCCATTCCCCGTCGCGGCCGTTGAAGATCAGCACAGGGTCGCCCTCGCGCATGCGAAGCACATTGACCAGGTAGTTGGTCTGGCCCTTGTCCATGACGATGCGGGCGCCCTCACCAAGCGGGGCATCGATGAACAGGCGTTGGGTGGTGAAATCATAGCGCGACATCCGCTTCGATTACGCAAAGCATGGCCGCACCGCAAGGTGGCGCGGCTGTCCGGCTTGACCGGCGCGGATGGCGGGGGCATTCAGGACCGACAGTCCCCACCGCCCTCGCGCGGAATCATGCAAGGCCGCGACCGACTTGACCGATCCCGTCCATAACGCCGGCGAATATTCCGTCTCCGAAATCTCGATGGCGTTGAAGCGCACCGTCGAGGACGCCTTCGGCTTCGTGCGCGTGCGCGGCGAGATTTCCGGCTATCGCGGGCCGCATTCCTCCGGCCACGCCTATTTCGCGCTGAAGGACGACCGCTCGAAGATCGAGGCGGTCATCTGGAAGGGCAATTTCGGCAAACTGCGCTTCCGTCCCGAAGAGGGCATGGAAGTGATCGCAACCGGCAAGCTGACCACCTTCCCGGGCTCGTCGAAATACCAGATCGTGATCGAGGCCCTGGAGCCGGCAGGCGTCGGCGCGCTGATGGCTCTGCTCGAAGAGCGCCGGCGCAAGCTGGCGGCCGAAGGATTGTTCGATTCGAACCGCAAGAAGCCGATCCCCTATCTGCCGCGCGTGATCGGCGTCGTCACCTCGCCGACCGGCGCCGTGATCCGCGACATCCTGCATCGCCTCTCCGACCGTTTCCCCATCCGGGTCCTGATCTGGCCGGTGCGCGTGCAGGGCGAAACCTCGGCCGCCGAAGTGGCTGCCGCGATCGCGGGCTTCAATGCACTTGCCGTTGACGGCGCCATTCCACGCCCCGATCTGCTGATTGTCGCGCGCGGCGGCGGCAGCCTCGAAGATCTCTGGGGCTTCAACGAGGAAATCGTCGTGCGGGCCGTCGCGGCTTCGACGATCCCCCTGATCTCGGCGGTCGGCCACGAGACCGATACGACCTTGATCGATTTCGCCTCCGACCTCCGGGCGCCGACGCCCACGGGTGCTGCCGAAATGGCCGTGCCGGTGCGCTCGGAGCTGGTCGGCACCGTCGGTGACCTCGGCCGCCGCCTCGATGGCGCGATGCTGCGGCTAGTCGAAAGCCGCCGCCGCGAATTGCGCGCCGCGACCCGCGCCCTGCCGCGCCTCGACGACCTGCTTGCCATTCCCCGCCGTTCTTTCGACGAGCTTGCCGCCCGCATCGGCCGTGCGCTTGGCGCCAATACGCTGGCGCATCGCGGCCGGCTGGAACGCACCGCCGGACGGCTTTCGCCTTCGTCCCTCGAGCGCCTCACCCTGCGCGCCCATGACCGGGTGAAGGCGCTCGGCGAGCGGCAGGGCCGCGCGCTGGAGGTTCACGCCGAACGCAAGCGCGCGGGTTTCGCCCGCATCGCCGGCCGGCTGCGGATCGAGCCGATCGCGCAGCGTGTTGCCCGTGGCGGCGTGCAGATCGCAGAGATCGAACGCCGGGGCGATCGCGCCTTCCTCCGCATTGTCGAGAAGAACCGCGACCGGCTCGACCGCGCCTGGCGGCTGGCCGAGACCCTATCCTATCGCAGCGTGCTGGCGCGCGGTTTCGCGCTGGTGACGGATGCCGAGGGCAGGACGGTGCGCACGGCCTCGAAGGTCACGAGCGGGGACGCGCTGACGATCGAATTCCAGGATGGAAAGATCGCCGCGATCGCGGCCGGCGGCGCTGCGGAGCCACGCTCCAAGAAGGCCGCCAAGTCCAAGGCGCCGACACAGGAAAGCCTGTTTTAGGTCTCGCTCGAGCTATTCTATTCCACACTGGCCAAGATGAGGCGGCGCGATCATAGAGAGTCGCCTGCCCGTATCGCAAAGACGCCAAGACCCAGCCCCAAACTCGGCGTCATCCCGGGCGCAGACCCGGGATCCATTCAGCCGGGTTGCGAAGGTGCGAGACTCCCAACACTCGGGCTGAATGGATCCTCGCCTTCGCGAGGATGACGGCCGGAGCGTTGGGTCCTCACGCCAGCTCGGGCAAATCGCGGAACAGCGCCAGCGCTTCCGGGTTGGCCAGCGCTTCCTGGTTCTTCACCGGGCGGCCATGCACGATCTCGCGCACGGCGAGCTCGACGATCTTGCCGGATTTGGTGCGCGGGATATCGGCGACGGCGAGAATCTTCGCCGGTACATGGCGGGGCGAAGCGCCGATGCGGATCCTGTCGCGAATGGTCTTGCGTAACCCCTCGTCGAGTTCGGCGCCCGGGCGCAGGCGGACGAACAGCACAACGCGCACGTCATTGTCCCAGTCCTGGCCGATCGCCAGCGCCTCCAGCACTTCGGGAATCTGCTCGACCTGGTTGTAGATCTCGGCGGTTCCGATCCGCACGCCGCCCGGATTGAGCGTGGCGTCTGACCGGCCATGGATGATCAGTCCGCCATGCACCGTCCATTCGGCGAAATCGCCATGGCACCAGACATTGTCGAAGCGGTCGAAATAGGCGGCGTGATAGCGGCTGCCGTCCGGATCGTTCCAGAAACCGATCGGCATGGAGGGAAACGCCTTGCGGCAGACGAGTTCGCCCTTGCCGCTGGCGAGCGGCGTTCCGTCCTCATCCCAGACATCGACGGCAAGGCCAAGGCCTGGTCCCTGGATCTCGCCCTTCCAGACCGGTTTTCCGGGAATACCGAGTACGAAACAGGAAACGATGTCGGTGCCGCCGGATATCGAGGCGAGGTGGATATCCCTCTTGATGCCCTCATAGACGAAGGAAAAGCTATCCGGTGCCAGCGGCGAACCGGTTGAGGTCATCATCTGAAGCGTGCCGAGATCATGGGTCTCGATCGGTCTCAGACCCGACTTGTGCAGCGCATCGATGAACTTGGCTGAGGTGCCGAAGAAGGTCATCCGCTCGGCATCGGCGAAATCGAACAGGATGTTGCCGTCAGGATGGAATGGTGATCCGTCGTAAAGCAGCAGCGTCGCGCCGACGGCAAGGCCCGAGGCAAGCCAGTTCCACATCATCCAACCACAGGTGGTGAAATAGAACAGCCGGTCGCCCTCGCCGACTCCGGAATGAAGGTGAATCTCCTTCATATGCTGCAGCAAGGTACCGCCGGCCGAATGCACGATGCATTTCGGCACGCCCGTCGTCCCCGACGAAAACATGATGTAGAGCGGATGGGCGAAGGGCATTGCCGCAAACCGAACTTCCCGCGCCCCGAACGGCGCCAGGAAATCCCCCAGCGCAACACCGTGCGCCAGTGTCGGGGCGATCGCCGCCGCCGTGCCGATATAGGGCACGATGACGGCCGCGCGGAGGCTGGGCAGGCTCGGCACGATTTCGGCGAGCTTGGCCGCGATGTCGATGGTCTTGCCGGCATAGTAATAGCCGTCGCAGGCGATGAAGACCGTCGGCTCGATCTGGCCGAAGCGGTCGAGCACGCCGCGCGTGCCGAAATCGGGCGAGCAGGACGACCAGACCGCGCCGATCGAGGCGGTCGCCAGCATGGCGGCGATGGTCTCCGGCATGTTGGGCATCATCGCGGCGACTCGGTCGCCCGCCGTGACCCCAGCATCGAGCAGCGCCTGCTGCAATCGCGAAACCAGCGCATGCAGTTCATCCCAGCTCAGGCGGCGCCTCACCCGATCCTCGCCCCAGAAGACCAACGCATCGGCATCGCCGGAGCTCCGGAGCAGATTCTGCGCGAAGTTCAGCGTGGCATCGGGAAAGAAGTGCGCTCCCGGCATGCGATCGCCATCCACCAGCAGTCGCTCGCCCTTCTCGCCAACCACGCCGCAAAAATCCCAGACGAGATCCCAGAACGCGGCCCGGTCATCGATCGACCATTGGTGCAGGGCGTCGTGGTCCGGGAAAGGCAGGCCAGTCCATTCGGCAGCCGCGGCGCGAAAATGCGTCATCGGATGCCCGGCCAGACGCGCCGCCGACGGTGTCCACAAAGGAGATTCGGAAGAGGACGAAACAATCGGAGACGTCATGGTTGAACGACCCTTTCCGAGACGGTTGCAGTGCGGCAAAAATTCGCTGTCCTGCCATGGATATCCGCAGCCTGCCGCCAAGTCACGCGCGAAACCTTGCCGATTTTGGCTAGAAAGGCCTTGCGAAATCACGGAATTCTGCCTATCCGGGAGCCATTCGGTCGTGGCACCTTCCGAAACGTTAGGGGCAATCGTCACCGGGTGACATGAAAAAAATCCTATTCGCCCTCGCTACGATTCTGATCCTTTGCGGCGCCTTCGTCCTTCTGGCGCCCAAGCTGGTCACCATCGAAGCCGTTCGAAGATCGCTGACACGCGAAGTCGCAGGCTGGAGCGGGCGTGCGCTGACCTTTGACGGCACGCCGACCGTCGCGTTCACGCCTTACCCGACCGTCACCTTCTCCAAAGTGCGGATCAGCTCCGACAAGGATCCACAGCCGCTGGTCGAGATGGACTCGCTCTCGGCTGAGCTCAGCTTCCTGCCGCTGCTGATCGGCCGGGTTCGGCCGTCCCTGCTGGAACTCGACAATCCGGTGTTCCGCTTCGGGATCAACGAGAAGGGCCTGCCGAACTGGACGCTGCCGCGCGCGCTACGCGGCGATTCCGAACTCGGCCGCCTCGTCATCCGCTCCGGCACGCTGCACTATCTCGGCCGGGACCAGAGGGAATTGCTGCTGACGGGCGTGGACGCGCGGCTCGACTGGCCGGATCCGGCCGCCACCGCCAGCATCAAGGGCAGCGCCGTCTGGCAGGACGAGCCGTTCGATTTCAACGGTTCGATCGGCACGCCACTCGATCTGGTCAGCGGCCGGAAGACGGCCTTGCGCTTCGCCATCGCCTCGACGCCGCTGCGCGCCGCCTTCACCGGGACGGTCGCGAACCTGGCCGACCCGGAAGGCGAAGGCGACCTCACGGTCACCACGCCGTCGATCCGGCGACTCGCCGGCATTTTCGGCGTGCCGATGGGTGAAGGCTCGACGCTGGGCAGCGCCTCGATCGAATCCCCGACCACGCTCGCCGCCCGCACCCTGACCTTCTCCAACGCGAAGATCAGCGTCGACGGCAATGAGAGCGAAGGCGCGCTTTCGATCAACTTCACGCATGGTCGCCCCGCCGTGCAGGGAACGCTCGCCTTCGAGAGCCTTGACCTCTCCGCCTATGCGGAGGCGCTGGCCAGCATGGTCACGGCGGCGCGCACGACGCCCGACCTGCCCTTTCCGCTCGGCGCGCTCGACAGCAACGACCTCGACCTGCGCGTCTCGGCGGCTCAGGTGCTGCTCGGCAGCGCCCGGCTCGGGCGCACCGCGGCTTCGGCGACGATCCGCGACGAACGGCTGAACCTCTCGGTCGGCGAGGCGCTGCTCTATGGTGGCCGCCTGTCCGCCAGCCTGTCCGCCTCGCTGCAGGACGAGGCCGCCTCCGCCTCGCTGCAGGGACGCATAGACGGCCTGCCAGTGCGCGCCGCGCTCTCTGATCTGTTCGGCATCGGCCAGCTCGACGGAACCGGCTCGGGCACCGTCAATCTTTCGGCCCATGGCACCAATTGGAACGGGCTGATGGCGTCCCTTTCCGGCAGTGGCAAGGCAACGATCACCGACGGCACGTTCGAGGGCGTCAACATAGGCGCGCTATCGCAGGCCATTACCGCGGACGGGACGATGAGCGGCAACCTGCTCGGCGGCTCCACCAAATTCACCCAGGCGGACGGCACTTTCGCCATCAGCGCCGACCGGATCACCGCGCCGTCGATCCTGGTGACGGGTACCGGCTACACGATCACCCTGTCCGGCGAAGCGCCGTTGCAGGCGACGACGCTGAGCGCGCGCGGCGAACTGACGATCGACCGCGCCACCGGCGCGACGAGCACGCCGATCCGCGTTCCCTTCATCGTCGGCGGCAATTGGGAACGACCGACGCTGGTCCCGGATTTCAGCGGCCTTTCCCGCCGCGGCGATGCGACGCCGGCGATGGGACCGGTCCGCCGCATGGCCAATACGCTGCTGCGCGCAATCCGCTGAAGGCCTCAGACCAGGCGCTGGATGGTCTTTCTTCGCCACACAAACCAGTAGTAGCTCGCCTGCATCGACAGCATGGCGATATAGGCGATCGGATAGGCGGCCCAGACCCCGTTGATGCCGAAATGGCCCGACAGGCCGTA
Source organism: Kaistia defluvii (assembly GCF_026343955.1). GTDB lineage: Bacteria > Pseudomonadota > Alphaproteobacteria > Rhizobiales > Kaistiaceae > Kaistia > Kaistia defluvii. The sequence goes on along the minus strand of NZ_JAPKNI010000002.1, from coordinate 578,802 downwards.
GGCCACCGGCAGTTCGACGCACAGGATCGCGACAATCGAGATCAGCGTCGGCACGAGCACTGTGCCGCTGGCCCGCATGATGCCAGCCAGCACGCTGGATATGCCAAAGACGACATATCCCCAGAGCACGATATGCAGCAGCGTCTGGGCCAGTTCGATGACAGGTTCGCTGGTGATGAAGAGCCCGATCAAGGGCCGCGAGAACAGATAGCAAAGCGCCACCAGCCCACCCGTGATCAACAGCGTCAATTGGATGCCGGTTCGGGTGATGATGCGCAGCGTCTCCGCACGGCCGGCCCCGATCGCCTGGGCACCGAGGATCGATACGGTGATGGCAATCGAGATCGCCGGAAACTGCACATAGTTGACCACCATGTTGACGGTGCCATAGGCCGCCGTCGCATCCGAGCCGAACGAGTTGACCAGCGCCAGGACAGCGATCTCCGCCAGCGAGACGAGGATCAGTTGCACGCCGGAAGGTATGCCGAGCCTCAGAACCGAGAGCAGCAGCTTGGGATCGATGCGCAGATGGCGGATCAGTACGGCATCCGGCGCCAACGGATGCTTGCGGCGGCGCATGTGGAAGAACAGCCAGACGAGCGCGATCAGGAAGGAGACGATCGAGGCATAGGCGCCGCTGGCGACACCCAGTTGCGGCAGCCCGAACCAGCCCCGGATCAGCGCTGGAGTCACCAGAAGGCCGGTGACCGTCGAGATCGCCAGCGCATAAAGCGGCGTTACGGTATCCCCGACGCCCCGCATCATCGAGGTCATCAGAAGGAAGACGAACAGCCCCGGCATGGCGATCAGCATGATGCGGGCATAGGCCGTTGCGCCCGGGAGGATGTCCGCCGGTGTGCCGACCAGTTCCAGGATCGGCGCCGTGAAGAGGCCGCCAAAGATCGCAACCACGGCGCCGAGCAGGATCGCCATGGTCAGCGTCGTGCCGGCGACGGCCTTCACCGTTTCCAGCCTCTGCGCGCCATAGGCCTGTCCGATCAGCACCGAGGCGCCGGCGCCCAGCCCGATGGTGAAGGAAATGAACAGGAACAGGATCGGGAAGAAGGCGGCGACCGAAGCGAGTGCGCTGACGCCCAGCATCTGGCCGAGATAGATGTTGTTCAGAGTACCCGAGAGAGCCTGCAGAATATTGCTCAGAATCATCGGGCCGAGGAAGACGAGGAACGTCCTCCAGAGCGGCGGCAGGGACATCGACAGTCTCCGGATGCGGCTCAGATGGCCTCGAAGGCGGGGCCGGCCAGCTTGGCGGCGTGTTCCCGTATGTCCGCGGGCCAGTTGTCGATCATCTGGCGAAACCGATCCTTGTCGCCGGCAAACAGCGCACGACCGGCTTCCTCATAGCCCGGCTGGTCGCCGGCCATGGCGGTCATGAAGCGCTGCGTCGCTTCCTGCGCGCGGCGGGCGCGATCGCGACCTTCATTCTCGCGCCGGGCTTCATCCACCAGCTTGCGCAGCGCCACCGAGGCGCCGCCCGGCTGGCTGCCCAGCCATGCCCAATGGCGGGGCAGCAGCGTCACTTCGCGGGCGACGACGCCGAGCTTCGGCCGGCCGGGTCCACGGGGTGCCGCAGTCGGCACGGCGACCGCCGGGGCGGGAGCGAGGTCCGGGGAAGACGTCGGCAAGCCCTCCCCCAGTCGCGCCAGCACCTCGCTGGCGGTGCCGCGAAAATCGACCTCGATCGATCGACTCGTCTCGTCATCGAAAAGCAGGACCGGCTCGCCACCCTCGTCCACGGCCGCCTTGCTCTTGAGAGCCACGTCCGGCAGCAGCCCTGTCGCGATGCGCCGAAGGCCTTGGAACGCCGTGCAGTAGATCTGTTGCGGAATGCTCATCACCACGCCTTTCAAAAAGCAGACGCGCTTTGTATCCGGGTAAAATAGACAGAGTCAATATTACCCGGGTATTTTATGCAGTCCGTCGATGTCAAACGCCCTGAATGGCGAGTCGTTCCGCACGCTGCCGTTCAACTTCCCGTCGCTTGGTGACGATCGAGGCGATGATGACGCCGGTTGCGACGATGGCGATCAGGATGGTGCAGATCGCATTGATCTCCGGCGTCACGCCAAGGCGGACCTGGCTGTAGATCTTCATCGGCAGGGTGGTGGCCCCCGGCCCGGTCGTGAAGCTCGAAATCACGAGATCGTCGAGCGACAGGGTGAAGGCCAGCATCCAGCCGGCGACGACGGCGGGCAGGATCAGCGGCAGGGTGATGGTGAAGAAGGTGCGGAAGGGCGGGCAGCCGAGATCGAGCGCCGCCTCCTCCAGGCTGCGATCAAAGGTAACCAGCCGCGACTGCACGACCACCGCGACGAAACACATGGAAAAGGTGATGTGCGCCAATGTCAGCGTCCAGAAGCCGCGGGCAAAGCCGATGGCAACGAAGAGCAGCAGCATGGCGAGACCGGTTATCACCTCGGGCATCACCAGCGGAGCGTAGACCATGCCCGAGAACAGCGTGCCGCCTGGAAAGCGGCCGAAGCGCACCAAAGCGATCGCCGCGAGCGTGCCGAGCACGGTGGCGAGCGTCGCCGACAGCAGCGCGACACGGATGGTCACCCAGGCGGCGTCGAGCAGGCCCTGGTTGGTCAGCAGCGACACATACCATTTGGTCGAGAATCCGCCCCAGACCGTCACCAGCTTGGAGGCGTTGAAGGAATAGATCACCAGCAGCACGATCGGCAGATAAAGGAAGGCGAAGCCGAGCGTGATCGAAGTGACGTTGAACCAGGACGCGCCGCGCCTCATCGGATCGCCCTCCGCGCTAGGGTTTCAGGCAGGCCCGACCGTGGCGTTCTCATCCGCATGAGCCTACTCCGACGCTTTTTTCTGGGCATTCTGGAACAGCATGATCGGGATCACCAGGATCGCGAGCAGCACGACAGCGACCGCCGAAGACACGGGCCAATCGCGGTTCGAGAAGAACTCGGCCCACAGTGTCTTTCCGATCATCAACGTGTCGGACCCTCCGAGCAGATCCGGGATGACGAACTCGCCCACCGCCGGGATGAAGACCAGGAAGCAGCCGGCGATCACACCGGGCAGCGACAGCGGGAAGGTGATCTTCCAGAACGCCTGGATCGGCGGGCAGCCGAGGTCGGCGGCGGCTTCCAGCAGAGTCTCGTCCAGCTTTTCCAGCGTCGCGTAGAGCGGCAGGATCATGAAGGGCAGGTAGGAATAGACGATGCCGATATAGACGGCGAGCGTCGACGGCATGATGTTGAGCGGTTCGCTGATGACGCCGACGCTCAGCAGAAGCTGGTTGAGCAGCCCTTCCGGCTTCAGGATGCCGATCCAGGCATAGACGCGGATCAGGAACGAGGTCCAGAACGGCAGGATCACCAGCATCAGCAGCGTCGTACGCCATTCCTTGCGGGCGCGCGCCATGCCATAGGCGATCGGATAGCCGATGATCAGGATGAGGAAGGTCGAGATGAGCGCGATCTTCAGGCTGGAAAGATAAGACTCCCAGTAGAGCGCGTCTTCCGTCAGGAAGACGTAATTATCGAAGCTCAACTCCTTGAGTTGCTGCCAGAGCACCCCGAGGCCGGCCGAGAAATCCAGCGCCGGCTGGTAGGGCGGCATCGCGATCGCCGTGGCCGACAGCGAGATCTTCACCACGATCAGGAATGGCGCCAGGAAGAGCAGGATAAGCCACAGATAGGGGATCGCGACCACCAGCCATCGCAGGCGCGAATGTCCGGAGGAGGAGTTGGTCAGCGCCATGATCTACCTCGTCAGCACGACGCCGCCGTCACCGGACCAGGTCAGCCAGACCTTGTCGTCCCAGGTGATCGGCCGCTCAACGAGTCGGGTGGTGTTGGTGATGGTCGCCTTGACGGTCGCGCCCGTGGCGAGCCGCACATGATAGATCGAGACGTCGCCGAGATAGGCGATGTCCCAGACCTCTCCGGTGACGGCATTGACGCTCGGATCGACCGGGGGCGACAGGGAGATCGCGACCTTCTCCGGACGCACCGCGAACCAGGCGCGGTCGCCGAGCTTGGCACCGCCATCCTGGTTCACCTGAACCTTGGCTCCCGTGCCGTCGCAATCCAGCGTCGTCACGCCGCCCTCGGTCGAGCTGATATGCCCTTCGAGCAGGTTGATGTCGCCGATGAAGTCGGCGACATAGCGCGAATTCGGCTGTTCGTAGATTTCCGCCGGCGTGGCGATCTGGACGATCTTGCCCTGGTCCATCACGGCGATGCGGTCGGCGACCGTCATCGCCTCTTCCTGGTCATGCGTGACGATGACGAAGGTCATGCCGAGCTTGACCTGCAGGTCGATCAGTTCGAACTGGGTTTCCTCGCGCAGCTTCTTGTCCAGCGCGCCGAGCGGTTCGTCGAGCAGCAGCACCTTGGGTTTCTTGGCCAGCGAACGCGCGAGCGCGACGCGCTGCTTCTGGCCGCCGGAAAGCTGATGCGGCTTGCGCTTGGCGAACTTCTCCAGTTTCACCAGCGCCAGCATCTCGTCGACGCGGGTGGCAATGTCGGCCTTCGGCATGCCGTCCTGCTTCAAGCCGAAGGCGATATTGTCCCAGACGTTCATGTGCGGGAACAGCGCGTAGGACTGGAACATCATGTTGGTCGGGCGGCGATAGGGCGGCACACCGACCAAATCCTGGCCGTCGAGCATGACGTGGCCGCTGGTCGGCTCTTCGAAGCCGGCGATCATGCGCATCAGCGTGGTCTTGCCGCAGCCCGACGGCCCCAGCAGGGCGAAGAACTCGCGTTCGTAGATGTTCAGCGAGAGATCGTCGACCGCGGTAAAATCACCAAACGACTTGGTGACGTTCTGGAACTGGATGAACGGCTTGGCCGCCGGATCATTCCACGGCGCGAAGGCCCTGCGGATCGGCCCCAGAGATTTGCCCGTCGAGAGAGACTTACCAGCCATGCGGCCTCCACCCCGTGTTCCATGCCGTCAAGAAAAGGCCCGGTACAAGACCGGGCCTCTTTTGTCCACTCAGGTGCCGCTCTTGATCTTCGTCCAGAGCCGCGTCACGACGCGTTGAACTTTCGGATCGTTCGGCGTCGTGGTGTAGAGTTTCTTCATCACGTCGGCCGGCGGATAGATTGTCGGATCCTCCATGATCGCCTTGTCGACGAAGGCCTGAGAATCCTTGTTGCCATTGGCGTAGGCGACATAGTTCGTCGCCTTGGCAATGACTTCCGGCTGCTGGATGTAATTGATGAAGGCCAAGGCCGCCTCGGGGTTCGGGGCATCCTTCGGGATCGCCATCGAATCCATCCAGAGCAGGCCGCCCTCCTTCGGGATGGCGTAGCCGACTTCGACCTTGTTGTTGGCCTCGGTCGCGCGGGTGCGGGCCTGAATGACGTCGCCGGAATAGCCAAAGGCCAGGCAGATATCGCCGTTGGCCAGCGCCTGGATATATTCGGACGAGTGGAACTTGCGGATGTAGGGGCGGACCTTCTCGATCAGTTCGCCAGCCTTGGCGATCTCGGCCGGGTCCTTCGAATCGGCCGGCAGGCCCAGATAGTTGAGCGCGGCCGGGATCACGTCATCCGGCGAGTCCAGCATGTAGACGCCGCAATCCTTGAACTTCGAGACCACTTCCGGCTTGAAGAACATGTCCATCGAGTCGACCGGCGCATCCGGCATCGCCGCCTTGATCTTCTCGACATTGTAGCCGATGCCGGTGGTGCCCCACATATAGTTGACGGCCATCTTGTTGCCGGGATCATAGGTGGCCAGACGGGTCGTGATCTCGTCCCACATATGCGAGAGGTTCGGGATCTTCGACTTGTCGAGTTCCTGGAATACGCCAACATCGATAAGACGCTTCAGATTGCGGTCCGTCGGCACGACAATGTCGTAGCCCGAGCCACCGGCCAGCATCTTGGTTTCCAGGATTTCCATGGAATCATAGACGTCGTAGACGACCTTGATGCCGGTTTCCTTGGTGAAATCGTCAATGATCGACGTGTCGATATAGTCGGACCAGTTGAAGATATGAAGTTCCTTGTCGGCGGCCTTGGCGCCACTGATCGGTCCGACGGTCAGCATCGCGGTGAGGGCGACGCCGCTGAAGACATACTTGATCATGCAATTCCCCTAGATACAGCCGCGCCAGAGTGAACGAACCGGCCACAATCCTCTCCTAAGATTCAGAGGTTAGAAGGCTTTTTGGCCTACCTCAACCGTTTCCTGCGCCATTCGCAGAGACCGGAAGCCGCATGCCGAACCCGTCCAAGTTGACTTCGGTTCCGCCATGGCGACACTCCGGAGACAGTCGCCTGCAAGCCGAGGGGAAATCGTGGCAAAACGGAAGAAGGGCACCAAGGGCATCGAGGGCGATGTTCGCGGCGTCAAATCGTTGGACGAGGCCCGGGACTGGCTCAAGGCGCGCGGCATCGAGGATATCGAATGCGTCGTGCCCGACCAGGCAGGTGTGGCGCGCGGCAAGATGATGCCGGTGCAGAAGTTTCTTGCCGGACCGACCATGTCGATGCCCGGGTCGATCCTGACCCAGACCATCACCGGCGACTATCCCGACGACGACGACCGCTTCGAGAGCGACGCCGCCGACCAGGACGTGATGTTCGAGCCGGACCTTTCGACGCTTTGCGTCGTGCCATGGGAAGCCGACCCGACCGCCCAGGTGATCCATGACGGCTATCACCGCGACGGCCGCTCGGTCGAAACCGCGCCGCGCCAGGTGCTGCGGCGCATCGTCGAGCTCTACGCGCATCAGGGCTGGCAGCCCGTAGTGGCGCCGGAGCTCGAATTCTACCTGGTCAAGCCGAATACCGATCCCGACTATCAGCTGGAGCCGCCGACCGGCCGCTCCGGTCGACCGGAAGCAGCCCGGCAATCCTATTCGATCGCCGCGATCAACGAATTCGACGACCTGTTCGACGACATCTACGACTTCTCCGAGCAGCAGGGTCTCGAGATTGACACGCTGATCCACGAGGAAGGCGCCGCGCAGATGGAGATCAATCTCCTGCATGGCGACCCGCTGGCGCTCGCCGACCAGGTGTTCCTGTTCAAGCGGACGATCCGCGAGGCGGCGCTGCGGCATGACATGTACGCCACCTTCATGGCCAAGCCGATGTCGCGCGAGCCGGGTTCGGCCATGCACATCCACCAGTCGGTGATCGACGTCGAGACCGGCAAGAACATCTTCTCCGACGCCGACGGCGACCCGACCTCGAAGTTCTTCGCCTTCATCGGCGGCTCGCAGAAATACCTGCCGGCCGTGCTCTGCATGCTGGCGCCCTATGTGAACTCCTATCGCCGGCTCGTGCGTTCATCCTCCGCGCCGGTCAACACGCAATGGGGCTACGACAACCGCACCGTCGGCCTGCGTGTCCCGAACTCCAATCCGGCGGGAAGGCGTCTCGAGAACCGGCTGCCCTCCTCCGACGCCAATCCCTATCTGGCGATCGCCGCGTCGCTCGCCTGCGGCTATCTCGGCCTGGTCGAAGGGCTGAAGGTCGGAGACCCGGTGTCCGGCTCCGCCAATTCGAATGAGATCGACCTGCCGCGCGGCCTGCTCGAAGCCGTCGCCCTGTTCGAGGAACAGGAAGAACTGGCCGAAATCTTCGGCGAGCGCTTCGTCGCCACCTACGGCGCGATCAAACGGGCGGAATACGAGACGTTCATGCAGGTGATCAGCCCATGGGAGCGGGAATTCCTGCTGCTGAACGTCTAGGGTTGAGAGGACTTTTCCTTCACCTCTGCCTGAGGGAGAGGTCGGCTCGAAGAGCCGGGTGAGGGTTCAGGGAATTCTCCGGGTGAGGCCGTACCCCTCACCCGCCGGCCTTCGGCCAACGACCTCTCCCTCAGGGAGAGGTGAAGTAAGGACCGATGTATCCAGGCAAACGAAAGCTGCTTCGGCGCCACCGGCAATCTAGAAAGTCCCGCAACCGGACCTGCTCATGACGAAGCCATCCAACGCCACTGCCGACTACCGCGCCCGCGACGCGGCGCACCACATCCATGCCTTTTCCGACATGAAGAGCCTGAATACCGAAGGCAGCCGGGTGATCGTCCGCGCGGAAGGCTCCTGGATCTGGGATTCGGAGGGCAACCGGATCCTTGATGGCATGTCCGGCCTCTGGTGCGTGAACATCGGACACGGCCGCAAGGAGATCGCCGAGGCCGTGCAGCGGCAGATGGCGGATTTCTCGTTCTACAACACCTTCTTCAAGTCGACCCATCCGCCGGCGATCGCGCTGGCCGAGAAGCTTGCCGCGATCACGCCGCCGCAGTTCAACCGGGTCTTCTTCGTCGGCTCCGGGTCGGAAGCCAACGACACCGTCATCCGCATAGTCCGCCACTATTGGGCGAGCCTCGGCAAGCCGGACAAGACGGTGCTGATCGCACGCAAAAACGCCTATCACGGCTCGACCATGGGCGGCGGCAGCCTCGGCGGCATGACCTCGATCCACAGCCAGGGCGGCCTGCCGATCCCCGGCATCCACCACATCGCCCAGCCCTACTGGTTCGGCGAGGGCGGCGAAATGAGCGAGGCCGAGTTCGGCATCTTCGCCGCGCGCGAGCTGGAAAGGGCGATCGAGGAAATCGGCGAGGACAACATCGCCGCCTTCGTCGCCGAACCGATCCAGGGCGCCGGCGGCGTCATCATCCCGCCCGCCACCTACTGGCCGGAAGTGAAGCGCATCCTGGAGAAGCGCGACATCCTGCTGGTTGCCGACGAGGTCATCACCGGCTTCGGCCGCACCGGCAACTGGTTCGGCTCCGAGACCTTCGGCATCGAGCCGGATCTGATGTCGATCGCCAAGGGCATCTCGTCCGGCTATCTGCCGATCGGCGGCGTCATGGTCTCCGATAAGGTCGCCGACGTGCTGTACGACGCCGGCGAATTCCACCACGGCTTCACCTATTCGGCGCATCCGGTCACCGCGGCGGCGGCGCTGGAAAACCTCCGCATCATCGAGGAAGAGAAGCTGGTCGAACGCGTGCGCGATGATATCGGCCCCTATCTGCAACGAGGCTGGCGGGCGCTCGGCGATCATCCGCTGGTCGGCGAGGCGCGCATGACCGGCCTGATGGGCGCCATCGAGCTAGTGCCGAACAAGCCGGCGCGGGCGGAAAAATTCGCCGATACCGGCAGGGTTGGCACGATCGCCCGCGACATCTCCCTCGCCAACAACCTCGTCATGCGCGCGGTGCGCGACAGCCTGATCATCGCGCCGCCGCTGACGCTCTCCCATGACGAGGCCGACCAGTTGCTCGCCTCTGCCCGCAAGACGCTTGACGATACCCAGGCCGAGCTGAAGCGGCTTGGCCTGCTGTGAGGCGCGCATGAGCAAGCCGCATGCCCCCTCCTGGTACGCCGAAACCGCCGACCCGACGCTGGCCTTCCCGCCGCTCGATGGCGACACCAGCGCCGATGTCGTCATCGTCGGGGGCGGCTATACCGGGCTGTCGGCGGCGCTGCATCTCGCCGAAGCCGGCATCGACACGATCCTGATCGAGGCGGAGAAGGTCGGCTGGGGCGCTTCGGGCCGCAATGGCGGCCAGTTGCATACCGGCCAGCGGCGCGATCAGGAATGGCTGGAAAAGCGGCTCGGCAAACCGGCGGCGCTGGAGCTGTTCGGGCTGGCCGAGGAAGCCAAGTCCCTGGTCCACAGGCTGATCGACAAGCACGCGATCGATGCCGAATGGCGTCCCGGCCTGATCGAGGCGGTTCACAAGGAGCGCCTCGTCGCCGAGGAACGCCACTATGTCGACGTGCTGAACCGCGACTATGGCTATGCGCCGGCCGAATGGATCGACCGCGAGCAATTGGCGCCCATGATCGGGAGCACCAGCTATTTCGGTGGCCGCTACGACCGTACCGCCGGTCATCTGCACCCGCTCAAATTCGCGCAGGGGCTGGCGCGCGCCGGCGCCAAGGCGGGCGCGCGCATCCACGAAGGCACGGCGGCGACAAAGCTCGTCGACAGCGCGCAACCGGTGATCGAGACACCGCGTGGCCGCATCAAGGCCGAGATCATCGTGCTCGCCGGCAATGGCCTGCTCGACGGCATCGATCCGGAAGTCGAGACCCGTGCCATGCCGATCAAGAACTTCATCCTGACGACGGAACCGATCGGCGCCGGTGGGGCTGGCGGCCTCCTTCCCGGCGGCGAGGCCGTCTCCGATTCACGCTTCGTCGTCTATTACTGGCGCCCGACGCCGGACGGCCGCATCCTGTTTGGCGGCGGCGAAACCTATTCCCGCACCGACCCCGCCGATATTTTCGCCTTCGTGCGGCGACATCTGCTGAAGATCTATCCGCAGCTCGAGCGGACGCGGATCGATCATGCCTGGGGCGGCACGCTGGCCGTCACGGTCAACCGTCTGCCCTTCCTGCGCAAGGTGCGCAACGGCGTCTACGCAGCCTCGGGATATTCCGGCCAGGGCGTGGCGCTGGCGCCTTACGGCGGCAAGATCCTGGCCGAGGCCATCCTCGGCAATCCCGCCAAGCTCGACGCGTTCGCAGCCCTGCCCTGCCCGCGCTTTCCCGGCGGCAAGCTGCTGCGCTGGCCGGCGCTGGTCGCCGGCATGAGCTGGTTCGCCCTGCGCGACCGGATCTGACGTCACCGGGGCCGGGCCCAGAGCGAGCCGAGGCGCGCCCGCAATGACAGCGATGTCATTTTCCTGGACAATCTGTCGCACCAGCAGTTGACGCGTGCGGCATTTCTGTCAGTCTCCCCCCGAGACCGCTGCCGCCGATGACGGGAATCAACCCGGAGGGGTCGCATGCGCGCCGCAAAATAGCGGCTGAACGGCAGCCAGAGCCGTGGTCAAGGGAACAAGAAAGTTCATTGGGAGGACGACCATGTTCAAGAAGCTGACGATACTCTTGTCCGGCGCAATGCTAGCGCTAGCAATCCCGGCCGCCGCCAACGCCAAGACCTTCTACTGGGTCTCGCACGGCACGCCGGCCGATCCGGTCTGGACCTATTTCCTCGCCGGTGCGCAGCAATGGGCGAAGGATACGGGCAATACCGTCAACACCTCGTTCCACGGCAATGACGTGCCCTCGCAGCAGGAAGCCCTGCGCGCGGCCATCGCCGCCAAGGCGGACGGCATCGTCACGTCGAGCCCCGATCCGGGCAGCCTCGTCGAGATCGCCAAGGAAGCGAACGCCGCCAAGATCCCGATCATCAACTTCAACACGCCCGATCCCAAGGCTTCGTTCAACGCCTATGTCGGCGGCGACAACGTCGTCTTCGGCCGCCATTGGGCGCAGTATCTGGTCGACAAGGGCCATGTGAAAGCAGGCGATTTCGTCTGGATGCCAGTTGAAGTGCCCGGCGCCACCTATGGCGTGCAGGAAGAAGAAGGCATCGCTTCGGTCTTCAAGCCGCTCGGCATCACCTGGGAAGTCACGGATACTACGCTCGACCAGGGCGAGATCATCACCCGCATGTCGGACTACCTGACCACCAACCGCGCCAAGATCAAGGCGATCATCGGCATGGGCGATCTGGTCAATGGATCGATCAAGCGCGTGTTCGACCAGGTCGGCGTCAAGCCGGGCGAAATCCCGGTCGTCGGCTGGGGCAACTCGCTCGACACCACCCAGGAAGTGCTGCAGGGTTATGTGAACGCCGCCCAGTGGCAGGATCCGCAGGCGACGTCCTATGTCGCCCTCTCGCTCGCCAACATGGCAGCCAGCGGCATTCCTCCGGGCTTCAACGTCATCACCGGTGCCCTCTACGAAAAGGACACCGCGCAGCTCTACGACGACATCCTTTCGGGCAAGTAAGCTCCGGCATCGCGGGCATTCGCGGCGGTCCGCCGTCGCGAATGCCTTTCATCATCCGCTGCATGACTGCTGCCGCCGCGACCTTGTGTCCGCGGCTCCCTAGCGCTTGCCATCTGACGCGACGCCTCCGCGGCATCGACGGTCTGAGCCTCAAGGAAATTCCCGATGCTGCGACGCCTGATTGCCAGGCCCGAATTCGGCCCCTTCATTCTTCTTGCCCTGGAACTCTTCGTCTTCTGGGCGATCAATCCCGAGTTCCTGTCGCCGCTCAACATCGGCAACACCCTCGCCTTTACCGTTGAACTGGGCCTCATCGCGCTCGCCATGACGCTGCTGATGACGTCGGGCGAATTCGACCTTTCGGTCGGATCGGTATTCGGCTTCACGCCGGTGCTGATGTGGACCTTCGTCAATGGCGGCATGGTGCCGATGGAGATAGGCTTCCTGATCGCCATCGTGGTCGCGGCGCTGATCGGCCTGGTCAATGGCTGGTTCGTCACCAAGTTGAAGATTCCTTCCTTTCTCGTCACGCTGGGCATGCTGCTCGTCGTGCGCGGAACGGCACTGTTCATCACCAACGGCTTCCCGCAGCGCACCTGGAACGCGGGCGGGCATTGGCTGGCCGAGGTGCTGGTCGGCGATTTCTATGTCGGCCCGTTCCGGATCTACATGTCGCTGTTCTGGTTCATCGCCGCCGTGATCATCCTTGGCTACGTGCTGAACCGCACCCGTGTCGGCAACTGGATCCAGGCATCCGGCGGCAACCCCGGTGCTGCGCGAGCGCGCGGCGTCAACGTTGACCGCACCAAGGTGGCGCTGTTCATCCTGTGTTCGACGCTGGCGGGCTTCGCCGGCATCATCTCCTCGGTGCGCACGTCCGCCGCCAATCCCAATAGTGGAATGGGCTACGAACTCGAAGTCATCGCCATGGTCGTCATCGGCGGCACAGCCTTGACCGGCGGTCGCGGCACCATCATCGGCACCGTGCTCGGCATCTTCATCCTGCGCGTCATGCGCAACGGCATCGTGCTGATCGGTGTGCCGGGCCTCGCCTACAACATCTTCATCGGCGCCATCATCCTGGGCATGATGGCCCTGCATTCGTGGCTTGAACGCCGCCACCACGCGGGGACATGAGATCATGAGCGAACCACTCATCCGCATGGACAATGTCAGCAAGTTCTATGGCCGCATCCAGGCCCTGGAAAATGTCAGCTTCACCGTCAGGGAAAGGGAGATCGTCGGGCTTCTCGGCGACAATGGCGCCGGCAAGTCGACGCTGATCAAGGTGCTTTCGGGCGCCGTGCCGCTGACCAGCGGTTCGATCTATGTGCGCGGCAAGAAGGTCGAGATGAAGTCGACGACCGACGCCATCGCCGCCGGCATCGAGACCATCTACCAGGACTCGGCGCTGGTGACGCAGCTTTCGATCGCCAGGAACCTGTTTCTCGGCCGCGAGCCCATCAAGGGGCCGCCCTTCCTGAACCGCATGGATACCGAGATGATGAATCAGGTCGCGCGCGACCTGCTCAGGCAGGTCGGCATCAGCAAGAACATCCCGCCCGAGACGCCGATCGGCTCGCTGTCGGGTGGCGAGCGGCAGGCGGTGGCGATCGCCCGCGCCATGCACTTCGACAGCGACCTGATCATCCTCGACGAGCCGACCAACAATCTGGGCGTCGCCGAGACCCAGGGCGTGCTGCGCTTCGTGCGCGGGGCGCGGGATTCAGGCCATTCCTGCATCTTCATCGCCCACAACATCCACCATGTCTTCCAGGTCGTCGACCGCATTGTCGTGATGCGGCGCGGCAAGGTGGTGGCGGATGACATCGACCCGAAGAAGACGACGGTCGAGGCGGTGGAACGGGTGATCACCGGCATGACCGACGAGGAACTGGCGCACGCGCTCGGGCCGAATACGCACTGAGGCCGGGCTCCCGCAAAGGTTTGAAGGGGCGGCATCAGGCCGCCCTTTCCTTTGAGAGCCTCAGGCCGGCGAGATCGTCGCACCCTCCCGATTGACAGCTTGCCACCCCGGTTTCCCGCCTCCGGAGGAAGCGTGCGCGGCGAGGTGAAGGACAACCCCTGCGCCTCCCCCGGCATCAGCCAATCTTCGCCAGCACCTCGGCTGCAAGCGAGCGGACGAAATCGCCCGCCGGCCTCGATCTCGCCAGACGCGCGGACTGGCCGGACCAGAGCGGCATGAAATCGCGCGAACCGAGCGGCTCCGTCTCGGCCCGGAGCGGCGCCAGCGCGCCGGCGGCAAGCGGAAAGGCGGGCGCGTCGGCAGAAAAGCGACCGAGTTCGCGCATCAGCCGATTGACCACGCCACGCGCAGGGCGGCCGGTAAAGACATTGGTGATCGCCGTCTCGTCCGCTTCGGCGGTTTCGAGCGCACGGCGATGCTGCGGCGAGATCCTGGCTTCCGGCGACAGCAGGAAGGCGGTGCCGATCTGCACCGCCGCGGCGCCGAGGGCCAGGGCGGCGACGACGCCGCGCGCATCGGCGATGCCGCCGGCGGCGATCACCGGAACGCGGACCGCGTCGACCACCTGCGGCACCAGGGAGACCGTGCCGATCTGGCCGGAAACATCTGCGGTCAGAAACATGCCGCGATGGCCACCGGCTTCGGCGCCCTGCGCGATGATGGCGTCGCAGCCCTCCGCCTCGAGATACCGCGCCTCGGCCATCGTCGTGGCGGACGAGATCACCTTGGCGCCCGCTGCCTTGACCCTGTTGAGCAGGCCTCTCTCCGGCAGGCCGAAATGGAAGCTCACAACTTCCGGCCGATAGGCCTCGACCACCTCGCAGAAAATGTCGTCGAAGGGGACGCGGCTGGATGGCGCCACCGCCATCGTAGGATCGAGGCCGAGTTCGCGATAATAGGGGGATAGTCTCGCTCGCCAGCTCGCCTCGCGCTCGGGGTCGTCCTCGGGCGGACGGTGACAGAAGAAGTTCAGATTGATCGGCTTGGCGGTCGCCGCGCGGATGCGATCCAGCGCCGCGCGCGACTGCTCTGGCGTGAGTGTCGCGCAGGCCAGCGCGCCGAGACCGCCCGCTTCCGCCACGGCGATCGCCAGTTCAGGCGTGCCAAAACCCGCCATCGGCGCCAGCAGCACCGGATACTCGATCCCGAACAGGTCCAGAATGCGGCGATCGGGCCAATCGGTCATCGGGCGACTCCTGTCATGCATGGGATTTTGACGATAACACCACGCGGGACCTCAACATAAACATGCTGGCAACCCCTCTGGAGCTCGCCGCGGCTCTGGCTTGCCTCCGCGCTTTCGGTAACATCCTCGCCAGGCAAAACGGGAGGACAGGTCCATGACACGGGTCATCGTGATCGGAGGCAGCGGCCATGTCGGTACCTATCTGGTGCCACGTCTGGTGGGCGCGGGGTTTGAAGTCGTCAACGTCGCGCGGGGCCAGCGCGAAGCCTACCAGCCAAACGCGGCCTGGTCGCAGGTCGAGACGGTGACACTCGATCGCGAGGCGGAGGACCGCGCCGGCACCTTCGGCGCCAAGATCAGCGATCTCCGTCCTGACATCGTCATCGACATGATCTGCTTCACCCTGCCGAGCGCCCAACTGCTGGTCGACGCCCTGCGCGGGCGGGTCGAGCATTTCCTGCATACCGGCACGATCTGGGTGCATGGACCGAGCGTCGCCGTGCCGACGCCGGAGACCGTCGCCCGCCGTCCCTTCGGCGAATACGGAACCCAGAAGGCCGCGATCGAAGCCTATCTGATGCACGAGGCGCAGCGAAACGCATTCCCCGCCACCATCGTGCATCCCGGCCACATTGTCGGCCCCGGCTGGGCGCCGCTCAATCCGGCCGGCCATTTCGACCCGGCGGTATTCTCGACGCTGGCGCAGGGCCAGGAACTGGTCCTGCCGAACTTCGGCCTGGAGACAGTGCACCACGTCCATGCCGACGACGTGGCGCAGATGTTCATGAAGGCGATCGGCAACTGGAGCATGGCGATCGGAGAGTCTTTCCATACGGTGTCGTCGCAGGCGGTGACGCTGCGCGGCTATGCCGAAGCGGTATCCTCCTGGTTCGGCCACGAGGCGAAGCTGTCCTACCTGCCCTGGGAGCAATGGAAGCAGGCGCACAGCGCCGAGATCGTCGAACAGACATACGACCACATCGCCCACAGCCCGAACTGCAGCATCGACAAGGCGAAACGCCATCTCGACTACCAACCCCGCTACACCTCGTTCGAGGCGGTGCGCGAGGCCGTCGACTGGCTGATCGGCAAGGGCATCGTCAAGACCGGGTGAAAGATGCAGATTCCGGCGATCCGGCCTCCCGGACAGGGGCCGGTCGCCGGCTGCAACCACCGGACGCCGCCGAAGCCGCAGGCCGGACCTAGCGCCGTGCCATCGTCAGCCGCCAGCATGCTATGTTCTTCAGCTTCGATGTTGATTTCCTTGGGGATTCAGGGCCGGTTTCGCAAGCCCGCCGACGCAATTTATAGTCCGGCATAAATTAAATCGATCGATTGACTTCTTCGCGTGGCTGCATGACGTTGCCAGCGGGGCGGAGTGAATCGGAGTCATGCGGGTATGAACGCGGAAGCTGTAGCCATGGAACGACCAGAGTTCGACGCGGAGCCGATCGCCGAGGTTGTGCTTGAAGCCGACATGGGCGCCGAGCTGTCACAGCTCCCGGCCTCGCGCCACTATAGGCGTGCGCGCCAGGATCGCGGCGCCGAAACACGCAAAAGTCTCCTGCTCGCCGCCCTCGACGTGTTTGGCCGCTATGGCTTCGAGGGCGCCGCCACCCGCGACATCGCCAAGCGCGCCGGAGCCAATCTCGCCGCCATCGTCTATCATTTCGGCAGCAAGGACGCCCTGCATCGCGCCGTCGCCGAATATGTCGTCGAGCAGATGCAGGCTCGGATCGGCGACAGCATCACCGCTGCGGCCGATGCGCTGAAAGGCAACATCGACCGCCCGACCGCCCGTCGCCTTTTGCAGCGTATCGTCGATGTCCACATCGATTCCATGCTGGGCGAAGCGGAGGCGGAGCTCTGGGGCCGCTTCATCATGCGCGAACAGATGGAACCATCCTCGACCTTTGACGTCATCTACGACTTCATGATGCAATGCCAGAGCACGACCACCAATCTGGTGGCGCTGCTACTGGATCTCGACCCGCGCTCGGAAGAGGCGACGTTGCGTTCCTTCGCGATCTCCGGCCAGTTCGTCATCTTCTGCGTCGGCCGTCCGATGGTGCTGAAAAAACTCGGTCGCGATACGCTGGCAACGAAGGACCGCGAGGAGATCCGACGTGTCGTTGCCGAGCATATCGATCTGCTGGTTGGAGAGGCGCTGGTCGGCGAGGGATGACATGCGGGCAGGCCACGCGCCCTGGATCGTCGCGCTGCTGCTTCTGGCCGGCTGCGGCGACGGCGGGCGAAACGCGCCGCTGCATGGATATGTCGATGCCGACTATGTGCTGGTCGGGGCCGAGGCTACAGGACGCCTGACGGCGCTTTCCGTCCGGCGCGGCGACCCCGTCCAGCCCGGCGGCGCGCTCTTCACCCTCGACGATCGCGACGAGACGGCCGCACTTTCCCAGGCCAAGGCCCAGTTCGCGCAAGCCAAGGCGAGCCTCGCCGATCTCCAGACCGGCAAGCGGCCGGAAGAGATCCGCGTGCTGGACGCGCAAGTCGCTGACGCCGAGGCGTCGCTGACGGTGGCGCAGAAGACCTACGATCGCAATCGCGACCTCTCGACCCGGGCCGTCGTCGCGGTCGCGACCCTCGACCAGTCCAAGGCCGATCTCGATTCCGCCCGGGCGCGGGTGGAGGCGGCGCGGGAAAACCGGGCGGTCGCCACCCTTCCCGCCCGGCCCGACCAGATCGCGGCCGCGGAACAGCAGGTGCAAGCGCTTGCCGCCGCCGTAACGGCTGCCGAGACGAAGCTCGCGCGGCGATCCCAGCACGCCGGCGCAGCCGGCCGTGTCGAAGAGGTCTACTATCAGGTCGGCGAGCTGGTACCGGCTGGCCAGGCCGTCGTCTCGCTCCTGCCGGAAGGCGCGCGCAAAATCCTGTTCTACGTGCCGGAAGCCGCTCGCTCCTCCGTGCATCCCGGTCAGACGGTCCGCATTCTCTGCGATGGCTGCGCCCAGGGGCTGACCGCCACCGTCGCGAGCATCGCCACCGACGCCGAGTTCACGCCGCCGGTGATCTATTCCAAGGAGAGCCGCGCCAAGCTGGTCTTCCGCGTCGAGGCGAGACCGGAGGGAGAGGCTGAACAGCTCGATCCTGGCCAGCCCGTCGACGTCCAGCTCGCGGCGGCGGCGCAATAGCCATGGCGGGGGACAGGCCCGAAGAAATCATCATCGACATTCACGGCCTGACCAAGCGATTTGGCAACAAGACCGTGGTCGACGACGTGTCGCTCGACGTGCGGCGCGGCGAGATCGTCGGCTTTCTGGGTCCCAACGGCTCGGGCAAGACGACGACGATCCGGATGATCTGCGGCCTGCTGCGACCCGATGGCGGCAGCGGCACCTGCCTCGGGCTCGACATCCTGCGGGACGCCGATCGCATCAAGCGCCAGGTCGGCTACATGACGCAGCGCTTTTCCTATTACGAAGACCTGACGATTCGCGAAAACCTCGATTTCGTGGCGCGGATCTATGCCCTGCCCGATCGATCCGCCATCGTGAAGAAGACGCTGGAACGGCTCGGCCTGTATGAGCGTCGTGACCAACTGGCCGGCTCGCTTTCCGGCGGCTGGAAACAGCGCCTCGCTCTGGCCGCCTCGGTCATGCACCAGCCCAAGCTGCTGCTGCTCGACGAGCCGACCGCCGGGGTCGACCCGCAGGCGCGCCGTGAGTTCTGGGACGAGATCCATGCGCTCGCGGAGGACGGGCTGACCGTCCTTGTCTCGACCCACTACATGGACGAAGCCGAGCGCTGCCACCGCATCATCTACATCGCCTATGGCAAGATCGTCGCACGCGGTACGGTAGCGGAGGTGATCGAGCGCTCGGGGCTCTCGACCATCGTTGTCCGCGGCCACGATGTCGGCGCGATCGCCCGGCTCGTGCGGCAAAAGACGGGCGTCGAGCAGGTAGCACCCTTCGGCAATGATCTGCACGTCGTCGGGCCCGATGCCGTCGCGCTGAAACAGGCGGTCGACGCCGCGCTGGTAGAGACCCATTCCGACGCCTTGGCCGAACCCGGCGAAACCAGCCTGGAGGACGTCTTCATCCGCCTGATGCAGGAAGCGCGGGCGCGCGACCACTCGGCGAATGGCACCGCCAAAGCCGAATCCCCGTCATGAGCTCCGGCTTCTCGCTCTCCCGCATCCTCGCGCTGATGGTGAAGGAATTCATCCAGATGCGGCGCGACCGACTGACCTTCGCGATGATCATCGGCATTCCGATCATCCAGCTGGTGCTGTTCGGCTATGCCATCAACCTCGATCCGAAACGCCTGCCGACGCTGATGGTGGCGGCCGAAAGCGGTCCGGCGACCCGGACCATCGTCGCGGCGATGGAAGCGTCGGGCTATTTCTCGATCGCGCCAGGCCTCGCCAGCCCGGCCGAGGCGAACGAGGCGCTGATCGACGGCTCGGCCAGCTATGTGATCACCCTGCCGCCCGGCTTCGAGCGCGATCTGGTGCGCGGCACCCGGCCGCAATTGCTGGTCGAAGCCGACGCCACGGATCCGGCGGCGACCTCGAACGCGCTGGGCGCCCTGCCCCAAATTCTATCCAGCGCGCTGAAGCGGGAGCTGACCGGGCCGCTCGCGACGCAGGCGAGCCCGCCTATAGCGGTCGATCTCGTCATCCAGCGCCGCTACAATCCGGAAGGGATCACCGCCTACAACATCGTGCCCGGCCTGCTCGGCACCATCCTGACCATGACCACCATCCTGATGACGGCGCTGGCGCTGACGCGCGAGATCGAGCGCGGAACGATGGAAAACCTGATGGCGATGCCTGCGACGCCGCTGGAGATCATGATCGGCAAGATCGTGCCCTATATCGGCTTCGGGCTGGTGCAGGTCGCGGTCATCCTGGTGTGTGCGCAGATCCTGTTCCATGTGCCGATGATGGGCTCGTTCGCGGTACTGCTCGGCGTTACCTTCCTCTTCATCGGCTGCAACGTGACGCTGGGCTACACCTTCTCGACGATCGCCCGCAACCAGATGCAGGCGATGCAGATGACCTTCTTCTGGTTCCTGCCGTCGATCCTGCTGTCGGGCTTCATGTTCCCGTTCCGGGGCATGCCGGATTGGGCGCAGGTGATTGGTAGCGCGCTGCCGATCACGCATTACATCCGCTCGGTGCGCGGCATCATGCTGAAGGGCAGCGGCCCGGCCGATCTCGTCAACGAGATATGGCCGCTTGTCGCCTTCTGGCTGGCAGTCGGCGCCCTGGCCTTGTTCCGCTATCGCAGAACGCTGGACTGATGGGCGACACAGAATCCAATCAAGCCCCTCACCCAACCCTCTCCCGCAAGCGGGCGAGGGCTTTTCAGCCGGCAATCTTCATTGATGCGGCCCGGTGCTAGGCAAGACTTCGATGACGGGCGCAGGCGAGCTCCCTCGCCCGCTCGCGGGAGAGGGTTGGGGTGAGGGTCTGTTCTAAGCCCTGCCTTACGCCGCCAGTTCTTCCGGCTCGCTGCCCGGCGCCAAGCGGACGCGGAGGCCGTCCAGTTCGTCGGACATCAGCAACTGGCACGACAGGCGCGAGTTCGACTTGACCGCCATCGCGTCGTCCAGCCGCTCCTCTTCCTCGTCGCTCATCGGGATCAGTCGGTCGACCCATTCCGGATCGACATAGACATGGCAGGTCGCGCAGGCGCAGGCGCCGCCGCATTCGGCCTTGATGCCGATATTCCAGTCGCGAATGACTTCCATCACCCGCCAGCCCTCGAGGGCTTCCAGCTCATGCTCGACGCCCGCATGATCGGTGACGAAGATCTTCATGAAATCCTATCCTTGCTCGGCAGCCGGGGCCGAAGGTCGCCGTGCCCAGGGGCGCGTTCCCGCCGGCACCTCACCATGATCGGCGACGGGCTGCAAATATTCGGTCACTTCCGGCCAGCGGCCTTCGCGAAGTCCCTTTAGCACAAGCGGGTCCTCGGTCGAAAACGCATCGAAGCCGACCCGCTTCAGAAACGGGATCTGGTCGAGGAAGAACGCCCCGACAGCGCGCAGTTCTCCGGTGAAGCCGTCGCGATCCCGCAGCAGCCGGCCAATCGAGAAAGCCCGGCCATCGGCGAATTTCGGCAGATCCGCCGCTACCACCGCGAAGCGCGGCAGGTCCTCTACGATATCCGACCAGTCGGCGCCGGGCTCGATCACCACGCCAAGCGGCGCCGAGCGGGCGAGCAATGCATCGCGCTCGGCGCGAAACCGCGCCAGGCTGACGATCACCGCGTCGTTCGCACCGATCGCCTCGTCGTCGGCGACGCGCTGAAACGCGTCCAGGACAAAGGATCCGTTCTTCCAGAGGCTCATGTCAGATGCCGCTTCCGTCTTTCTCGAGACCTAGATGGATGCCGCACTCGGTCTTTTCCAGACCTCGCCAGCGGCCCGCCCGCGCATCCTCGCCGGGCTTTACCTTCGATGTGCAGGGCTGGCAACCGATCGAAGGGTAACCCTGCGCCACCAGCGGATGCGGCGGCAGATCGTGCTCGGCCATATAGGCCTTCAGCTCATCGACGCCCCAGGAGGCCAGCGGATTGACCTTGATCCGCGCGCCGTCCTGCTCGAAGGACTGAATCGCGGCGCGCGTCGTGGCCTGGAAACGCTTGCGCCCGGTGAACCAGGCATCGAAGCCCTCCATGGCGCGCGCCAGAGGCTCGGTCTTGCGGACATGGCAGCAGGCGTCCGCGTCCGTCATCCAAAGCGCCTTGTAAGGGTCCGCTACGGCAAGCTTTTCCGGCTCCGGCTTGACCGTTCGCATGTCGGTCAGGCTCAGCCGATCCGCCAGTGCGTCTCGATAGGCCAGCGTCTCCGGAAAGAGACGCAGCGTATCGACGAACACCACCGGCACATGACGGTCGATCGACGCGACCAGATGCAGCAGGACCGCCGATTCCGCGCCGAAGGAAGAGACAAGCGCGATCTTGCCCGGGAAGATCTCCTCGAGCGAGCGGGCCACCAGCTCCTGGGCGCTCAGCCCGCTGAAGCGCGCATTGAGGATCGCGGCTTCCTGCAGCCCCGCGCTTTCATGATCGAAGCCGAAGGCTACTGGTTCAAGCCTGCCCATAGAGCGCTTCCTTGAAGGGTGCCTGGCCAAGGCGGCGATAGGCGGCAAGGAAGGTCTCGTCGTGGCTTTCGCGCTTGGCGATATAGGTGTCGACCACCGTCTCGATCGCGTCGACGATCTCTTCGGTCGAGAAGCCGCGGCCGATGATCTCTCCGATCGAGGAATGCTCGTCTCCGGAGCCGCCGAGCGAGATCTGGTAGAATTCCTCGCCCTTCTTCTCGACGCCGAGAATGCCGATATGGCCGACATGGTGGTGGCCGCAGGCGTTGATGCAGCCGGAGATCTTGATCTTGAGGTCGCCGATGTCGCGCTGGCGGGCCATGTCGCCGAAGCGCTGCGAGATGCGCTGCGCCACCGGGATCGAGCGAGCGTTGGCGAGCGCGCAATAATCAAGCCCCGGGCAGGCAATGATGTCGGTGACGAGGCCGGCATTGGCGGTCGCGAGGCCCGCCACCACCAGCTCGTCATAGATCGCCTTGAGATCGCGCTTGGCCACATGCGGGAGAATGAGATTCTGCTCATGGCTGACGCGGATCTCGTCGAAGGCGAGCCGCTTGGCGAGATCGGCCACCACGTCCATCTGGTCGGCAGTCGCGTCGCCCGGCGTGCCGCCGATCGGCTTCAGCGAGATCGTCACCGAAACATGGCCGGGGATGCGGTGGGGATGGGTGTTGCGCTCGACCCAGGCATCGAATTCCGGGTCGCGTGCCCGCTCGATTGCCAGCACCGGGCTCGGCGGCAGCGCCGTCAGCGTGTCGGGCGCCGCGAAATACTCGCGGATACGCTCGACTTCGCCCTGCGGCAGCTTCAGCGCGCCGTGGCGGATGCGCTCCCATTCCTCTTCGACCTGGCGCGAGATTTCATCGGCGCCGGTCTCGTGGACGAGGATCTTGATGCGCGCCTTGTACTTGTTGTCCCGGCGGCCGTTCAGATTGTAGACGCGCAGGATCGCTTCCGAATAGGAGAGCAGATCCTCCTCGGGCAGGAAGTCGCGGATCTTCTTCGCCACCATCGGGGTGCGGCCCTGGCCACCGCCGATATAGACCGCGAAGCCAAGCCGGCCTTCCGCATCCTTCTTCAGATGCAGGCCGATGTCATGCACCTGGATCGCTGCGCGGTCGCGCTCGGCGCCGGTGACGGCGACCTTGAACTTGCGCGGCAGGAAGACGAATTCCGGATGCAGCGACGACCATTGCCGCAGGATCTCGGCATAGGGGCGCGGATCCGCGACCTCGTCCTCGGCGGCGCCGGCGAAATGGTCGGCCGTGACATTGCGGATGCAATTGCCCGAGGTCTGGATCGCGTGCATCTCGACCGAGGCAAGCTCGGCCAGCGCATCGGGGATCTCCGACAGCTTCGGCCAGTTGTACTGGATGTTCTGCCGCGTGGTGAAATGGCCATAGCCGCGATCATATTTCCGCGCCACATGCGCCAGCATGCGCATCTGCTCGCTGTTCAGCGTGCCATAGGGCACGGCGACACGCAGCATGTAAGCATGCAACTGGAGATAGACGCCGTTCATCAGCCGCAGCGGCTTGAACTGATCTTCGGTCAATTCGCCGGAAACGCGCCGGCCGACCTGGTCGCGGAACTGCGCGACGCGGGCGGTCACGAACTCATGGTCGAACTCGTCGTAGCGATACATCACTCAACCTGCATGCTTCAAAGTGGCGGCGCGTTCGGCGATCTCGGCCTCGCCATAGGTGACGGTCGGTCCGCCGGCGGCGCGGATTCGCTCGCGCAGACGGACCGGAACGGGAATGCCCCCGACGACCGTCGCCTCGATCTCGTAGGGATCCACGACGATGCCCGCCTCGTGCTGGGCCTTGGCGAGGGCGAGCGCGGGTTCCAACTCGGCATCGGCAATGACGCGGGCGTCGGCGAGCTTGTAGGACCAGCCACCCTCGGCGGTCAGGAACACGACGAGCCCGTCGCCGAGATGGTTCGCTGTGATGAGCTTGTCGGTCATTGCGCTTTCCAGATGCTTGTCTTCACGCCGCCATCGCCACGAGCGGAAGCGGCGAAACGCCCAATGCGCTCTCGGCGACCACGCGGCCGACGATGATGACGACGGGGCCGTCGAGTTCCGGGCGGTCGGCAATCTCCGCCAGTTCATCCAGCCGGCCCGCATAAGCGCGTCGGTCGGCGCGCGAGGCGTTTTCGATGACAGCCACCGGCGTCGATGGCGGCAGGCCGTTCTCGATCAGTTTGCCCGCGACCTTGGTGGCGACGCTGCGGCCCATATAGACGGCGACCGTCGCGCCCGAGAGCGCCAGGCCCGCCCAATCGGGCAGCGTATCGCCGCGCATGTCGTGGCCGGTGGCGACCACCAGGCTCGAGGCAACGTCGCGCAATGTCAGCGGAATCTCGTTCTCGGCGGCGGCGGCGAAGGCGGCGGTAATGCCCGGCACGATATCGAACGGGATGCCGGCGGCGCGGAGCGCGGCCATTTCCTCGCCGGCGCGGCCGAAGATCAGCGGATCGCCCGACTTCAGCCGGACAACGCGGCGGCCATCGGTTGCCTCCCGCACCAGAATGGCGTTGATCTCGTCCTGGCTGGCGGCATGGGCGCCCTTGGCCTTGCCGACATAGATCCTGAGCGCGTCGCGGCGACCCATGGCGACGATCGCGTCCGGCACCAGCTTGTCGTAGACGATGACGTCGGCTTCCTGCAGCAGCCGCTGCGCGCGCAGCGTCAGCAGATCTTCCGCACCCGGACCTGCGCCGACGAGGCTGACATGGCCAACGCCAGCCGCCTTCGAAGCATCGGCGGCGCGCTCGATATCCGCGACGGCATCCACAGCGCCTTCCGCCAGCTGACCGGCCAGCACCTTGGCGGCGGTCGTGCCGGTAAAGAAATGCGCCCAGAAGCGACGACGTCCCTCGCCCGGCGCGATCTTCTCCGCAACGCGCGAGCGCAAGCTCTCGGCCAGATTGGCGAGATCGCCAAGGCGGGGCGACAGCATCGCCTCGATGCGGGCGCGCACATGCCGCGCCAGGACGGGAGCAGCGCCTTCGGTCGAGATGGCGATCGAGAGAGGCGCGCGGTTGACCAGAGACGGCGTATAGAAATCGCAGAGATCGGGGCGATCGACGACATTGACCGGCACGCCAACGGACTTGGCGAGATCGCGCACGGCGCGATCGGCTTCCAGCTCGCCGGTCGCGGCAAACACCAGCGCCGCGTCGGCAAGATCGGCAGCGATCGGCGCCCGGGCGATCCAGGACGCGCCGGCGGCTTCCATATCGCGGCGCGCCTCGTCTTCCAGCTCTGCCGCGAACACGACGAGATCGGCGCTAGTCTCCGAAAGCAGGCGGACCTTGGCCGCCGCCTCGCCACCGCCGCCGACGATCACGACGCGCCGCCCCTCGACCTTGTGAAAGGCCGGAAACGTACCGAGCTTGCGCTGAACCGAACGATGGACCGAGGCCATCCGTCTCTCCCTGGGCGCGACCCGGACAAGGGATCGCAAAGTCTGGAACGATTGCAGACTTTGTAGAGAGTTGACCGAGGGAAGACGACGACGGGCGTTCCAATCTCTGGAAGAGACTTGGAAAAACATTCCACGCAGACGCCAGGGTGCGGCGGCGCCTGCGTATTCACCGCTCTGGGACCCTCGCGCGCCAGATCTCGCGCGGATGCTGGACAAACGAGGTCTTGGCCGACGGCCTGCGCAGCCAAGACCCCCCGCCTCGAATACACGACTTACTTTGTCGCCTTAAACGAGTTCGCTACCTCCGCCGCCTCCGGAGAGGCGGCGAAGTGGATTGAGGGGTCGAGCCGCTAGAATACGCCCGCGCCGAGTTCGGCCGGGGCGGCGTTGGCACGGAACATGGCGAACAGTTCGCGGCCAAGTCCGAATTCGTTGCCGGTCATATCCGCCACCGCCAGTTCGCGCGCCGCGAAGGTCGCGGGATCGACCAGGACTTCCAGCGTGCCCGTCACGGCATCCAGGCGGACCATGTCGCCGTCGCGCACCTTGCCGATCGTCCCACCGGCGGCCGCTTCCGGCGTGACGTGGATCGCCGCCGGCACCTTGCCGGAGGCGCCGGACATGCGGCCATCGGTGACCAGCGCCACCTTGAGGCCACGATCCTGCAGCACCGCCAGCGTCGGCGTCAGCTTGTGCAGCTCCGGCATGCCATTGGCGCGCGGCCCCTGGAAGCGGATGACGGCGATGAAATCCTCGGTCAGCTCGCCCGCCTTGAAGGCGGCCAGCAAGGCGTCCTGCGTGTGGAACACGCGGGCCGGCGCCTCGATGACGTGACGATCGACCTTCACGGCCGAGACCTTGATGACGGAGCGGCCGAGATTGCCCTCCAGCACCTTGAGGCCACCGGAGGCCTGGAATGCCTTGGAGACCGGCGCCAGCACCTTCTCGTCGAGGCTGGTGGTCGCCCCCTCGCGCCACGCGATCACGCCGGCCTCGTCGATCTTCGGCTCGACCGTGTAGCCGCTCAGTCCCGCCCCCCAGACGGTCTTGACGTCCTCGTGCAGCAGGCCCGCCTGCAGCAATTCGCGGATCAGGAAGCTCATGCCGCCGGCGGCATGGAAGTGGTTCACGTCGGCCAGGCCGTTCGGATAGACGCGCGTCAGCAGCGGCACGACATCGGAAAGGTCGGAAAAATCGTCCCAGGTCAGCTGGATGCCGGCGGCCTTGGCCATCGCAACCAGATGCAGCGTGTGGTTGGTCGAACCACCGGTGGCGTTGAGGCCGACGACGCCGTTGACCACGGCCTTCTCGTCGATGATCTCGCCAATGGGCGTGAATTCGTTGCCGAGCGCGGTGATCGCCAGCGCGCGCTTGGCGGCCGCCTTGGTCAACGCGTCGCGCAGCGGCGTGTTCGGGTTGACGAAGGACGAGCCCGGCAGATGCAGGCCCATGATCTCCATCAGCATCTGATTGGTGTTGGCCGTGCCGTAGAAGGTGCAAGTGCCGGGGCCGTGATAGGAGGCGCTCTCGGCCTCCAGCAGGTCGGCGCGGGTCGCCTTGCCCTCGGCATAGAGCTGGCGGATGCGCGCCTTCTCGCTGTTGGGCAGACCGGAGGTCATCGGACCGGCCGGAATGAACACGGCCGGCAGGTGGCCGAAGGAAAGCGCCGCGATCAGGAGGCCGGGCACGATCTTGTCGCAGATGCCGAGGAAGACGGCGGCATCATAGGTGTTGTGCGACAGGCCGATCGCCGCCGACATGGCGATGGCATCGCGCGAGAACAGCGACAGCTCCATGCCGGTCTGGCCCTGGGTGACGCCATCGCACATGGCCGGGACGCCGCCGGCGACCTGCGCCACGCCGCCGACTTCCCGCGCCGCCTGACGGATCAACTCGGGATAGGTCTCATAGGGCTGATGCGCCGACAGCATGTCGTTATAGGCGGTGATGATGCCGAGATTGGGCGAGATGTCGCCCTTCAGCACGGCCTTGTCGCCGGGTCCGCAGGCGGCGAAGCCATGGGCCTGGTTGCCGCAGGCGAGCGACGCGCGACGCGGTCCGGCCTCGCTGGCCGCCGCCAGGCGATCGAGATACAGCCCGCGCGTCTTTTCGCTGCGGGCGCGGATCCGATCGGTCACTTCGAGGACCTTGGGGTGGATGGTCATGATGTGGTGTCTCCTGGACGTCCGTAACGGGTGAGAAGCAGGGTGGCGCCTGCTCGCTCCAAACCCCTCGCCGAACCCCCTCCATGAGCGGGAAGAGGGTTTCCCGCTCGGTCGATTTCTGGCCTGGAGCCCTTCACCGTCCGGAAACGACGAAAGGCTCCCCATTCCTGCCTTGACCCGTCTTCCTGCCGCGAAGCCTATCCGTGTCGCGTGGAAGAGGGTCCAGAGCTCCTCGCCTTCTGTCAAACGGGCGAGGTGGCTCCTCAGGCGCCTTCTTCGTGCCAGGTGCGTCCATCGCGCTCGATCAGGGCGATCGACGAGGAAGGGCCCCAGGTTCCTGCTGTATAGGCCTTCGGCGCTTCGCGCGAATTGGCCCAGCCGTCGAGGATCGGATCGATCCACTTCCACGCCGCCTCGACCTCGTCGCGCCGCATGAACAGCGTGGCATTGCCGCGGATGACATCCATGATCAGCCGCTCGTAGGCCTCGGGGCTTCGCACCTTGAAAGTCTCGGCAAAGCTCATGTCGAGCGGCACATGGCGCAGTCGCATGCCGCCAGGGCCCGGATCCTTGATCATCAGCCAGAGCCGCACGCCCTCATCGGGCTGCAGGCGCATGATCAGCTGGTTGGAGGCGAGCTGACCGGCAGCGCCTTCGAAGATCGAATGCGGCACCGCCTTGAAGTTGACGACGATCTCGGAGAGGCGCGACGGCAGGCGTTTGCCGGTGCGGATATAGAAGGGCACGCCGGCCCAACGCCAGTTCTCGATCTCCGCCTTGACGGCGACGAAGGTCTCGGTCGTCGATTCCTCGTTGCCAAGCTCTTCGAGATAGCCCGGAACAGGCCCGCCAGCCGAGGCGCCAGCCTTGTACTGGCCCCGCACGGTGACAGTATCGACATCGCCATCCACGATGGGCTTGAGCGACCGCAGCACCTTGAGCTTCTCGTCGCGCAGCGCATCGGCATCAAAACGGCCCGGCGGCTCCATCGCGACGAGGCAGACGAGCTGCAGGATGTGGTTCTGCACCATGTCGCGCAGCGCGCCGGCGGTATCGTAATAGCCGGCACGACCCTCGACTCCGAGGCTTTCGGCAACCGTGATCTGCACGTGGTCGATGTGGTTGGCGTTCCAGACGGGCTCGAACAGCGCATTCGCGAAGCGAAGCGCCATCAGGTTCTGCACCGTCTCCTTACCGAGATAGTGGTCGATGCGGTAGATTTGGCTTTCCTTGAACACCTTGCCGATCGAATCGTTCAGGGCGTTGGCGGAGGCGAGGCTCTTGCCGATCGGCTTCTCGATGATGACGCGAGTCTTCGGCGTCACGAGGTGATGGGCGCCGAGCCCCTCGCAGATGATGCCGAACAGGTCGGGCGCCACGGCGAGATAGAAGGCGCGGATACGATCCTTGCCGCTTTCCAGCGCCTTGGCGAGTTCGGGCCAGCCGGCCTTATCGGCGGTGGCGTCGACGGCCACATAGGAGATGCGCTTCAGGAAAGAGGCGACCTGCTCGGGCTCGCGCTCGTCCGCCGGCACGAACTTCTCCAGCGCAGCTTCGGTGAGCTTCTGGTAGGCGTCGTCGCTCATCGGACGGCGCGAGACGCCGATGATCCGCGCAACCTCGGGGATCTGACCGTCGCGATGGCGGTGATACAACGCCGGCATGAGTTTGCGGTAGGCGAGATCGCCGGTAGCGCCGAAGACGACGAGATCGAAGGGGTCGACGGCGATGATACGACTTGTCATGAAATCCCTCTTTCCGGAGTCAGCCGGACCTCAACTGGTCTGTTCAGTGTCCTAATCAAATCCGCTTCATAAGTTGAGGGAAAAAATTAGAGCACCGAAATAAAATCTTTGCGACAAGATTCGCGTGTGATGGCTTTCACATCACGCTATGCGATTTCAGGCATTTGGACGAGACCCGCATCGGGCGGGCCAAGGGGAAAAATCAATGGCGGATCCGGTTTGCGTTGTGCCTGCGGGCGATCGTTGCGGGGAAGGCGTCGTCTGGAACGCCGCCGAGCAGGCCGTGTACTGGACCGACATCAACCGTTTCCTCGTCCATCGCTACGATCCGGCGACCGGCGCCACGCAGACCTGGCTGTTCGATGAGCCGGTTACCACGATCGGCCTGACCGATCGGCCCGGCACCCTGATTCTCGCCCTGGGTTCCAAGGTAATCCTCTGGCAGCCGGCCAGGGATGCCCGCGCCGATTTCGCCTATCCCGAGAAGAACACGCCGAAGGCACGGCTGAATGATGGCCGGCCCGATCCCTTCGGCAATCTGGTCGTCGGCTCGATGTTCAACAATGTCGCCCCGGACGGCTCCGGCGTCGACATCACCGACGACGCGCTGGGCGGCCTCTACCGCGTGACCAAGGACGGCGCCAGCGAGACGATCCGGTCGGCGATCGGCATCTCCAACACCATGTGCTGGGATCTGTCGCGCAACCGCTTCTATACCGGCGACACGATGAAGAACGAGATCTGGGCGTATGACTACGACCCGGCGACGGGCGCGGTCAGCGACCCGGCCGTCTGGTTCCAGGGCTTTGACCGCGGCGCGCCCGACGGCTCGCAGATCGACAGCGAAGGCCATGTCTGGAACTGCCGCTATCATGGCGGCTGCATCGTCCGCATCACGCCCGACGGCAAGGTTGACCGGGTCCTGGACATGCCGGTCTCCAACATCACCAACTGCACCTTTGGCGGCGCGGATCTGAAGACGCTCTACATCACCACGGCGCAGGGCGGCGACGGTCCGCTGGAGCGCCTCGCCGGCGGCCTGTTCGCCGTCGAGCTCGACGTCGCGGGCGTGGCAGAAAACGTGTTCAAGATCGACGGCTGACGAACGTTTCCGGGGCGCGCACATCGTCCCGGATCTTGCCGTGCCCGAGGATGCCGCATGCCGATCGTCGACCTCGACCATGTCCAGCTCGCCATGCCGTCAGGCGGCGAAAACGAAGCACGCGCCTTCTACGGCGAACTGCTGGGCCTGCCGGAAGTGGCCAAGCCGGCCAATCTGGCACATCGGGGGGGGGTTTCTGGTTCCAGACCGGCGACCGCCAGCTGCATCTTGGTATCGAAGACGACTTTCGACCGGCCAGAAAAGCGCATCCGGCCCTCCTCGTACGCGATCTCGAGAAATTCCGGCAACATCTGGTCGCCCATGGGCAGGCGCCGCAAGACGACGAGCCGCTCCTTGGCTGTCGACGCTTCTATCTCAACGACCCTTTCGGCAACCGGCTGGAATTCATCGAGCGCGAGACCTCACCCGAAGCGTAGGCGTCGCTGGCTTCACGAGTTCACCTGGATAGCAGAGGACCAGCGGGCAAATGGCCGCTCCGAACGGGCCCAGCGTCGACCATGCCGCGGACGCTTCCGCTAGCCTGGGAACATGTCGAAATACGGCTTGGCCTCTTCGAGCACCCGCGCATAGGAGGGCCGGTCCAACAGCCGGCCGAAATAGCCGGCCAGCGCCGGATGCGTCTCGCCGAAGGGCTGCACCCTGTCGGCATAGAACAGCGCCGGCGCGGCGGCGCAATCGGCCAGCGAGAATGTTTCTCCCATTGCCCAGAAGCGCTGTTCCATCTGCTTCTCGAGCATGTCGTAGGCGGTCCGGAGCGTCGCCCTCGCCGCCTCGACGCCGAAGGGATCCTTGCTCCCATCCGGACGCAACCGGTCGCCGACGATCCGCTGCATCGGCTCATGCACGTAGAGATCATAGAATCGGTCGGAGAGCCGGGTCTGCCAGGCGCGCTCGGGATCGTCGGGAACGAAACGCGTCGGCCCCGGATAGTAGGTGTCGAGATATTCGATGATCACGGTCGCTTCGGGTACCGTCTGTTCGCGCCGATGATCCAGCAGCACCGGCATCTTGCCGACCGGCCAGAGCGCGTTGAATTCCGCCCGCACGGTCGGGTCGGCGAGATCGAGGAAATGCGGCTTGAACGGCGTGTCGTTTTCGTAGAACGCGATCAGCGCCTTGTGGCAGTAGGACGCCAGCGGATGCATATAGAGCGTGAGCGTCATGTCAGGCCTCGCTTCTTTGTGACCCACATCGCCCGTCCGTGGGGCGGCGTCACCGATCCGCCCCCCGCACTCGCGTGGGCGAGACCTTTGCATGACAGTTAACGCAAGCCCGTCCCTGTCATGCAAGTCCCGCGATGGGCCGGTAGTGTCGGCTCAGGTCCGGCGGTAGGCGACGCCCTTTTCGTCGAAGACCTGCAGATGCCGGAGCGGCGAGGTCAGCGCGATGGTCTCGCCCTTGGTGAAGGGAATGTCGTTTTCGAGCTTGGCGACGATCGGCTCTTCGGTGCCGATATCGACATAGATCAGGGTCACCTCGCCGAGTTGCTCGACGATGTCGATGGTGCCGCGGAAGATCGCGTCGTCGCCGGTGGTAATCTCGAGATCCTCGGGGCGGACGCCAAAGGTGCCCTTGGTGCCGGCCGCGCTTTCCGGAATCGAAGCCTGGACGCGGATCGCGTCGCAGCCATTCGGGCGAACGATTGGATTGGCGCCGCCGGATTCGATCACGCAGGGAATGGTATTCATCGACGGCGAACCGAGGAACTTCGCCACGAACAGATTATCCGGGTGGTGGTAGAGCTCCATCGGCGCGCCGACCTGCTCGACCCGGCCCGCATTCAGCACGACGATGCGGTCGGCCAGTGTCATCGCCTCGACCTGATCATGCGTGACATAGATCATCGTCACGCCGGCCATGCGCTCATGCAGCTTGTTGATCTCGATGCGGGTCTGCACGCGCAGCGCCGCGTCGAGGTTGGAAAGCGGCTCGTCGAACAGAAACACCTTGGGATCGCGCACAATGGCGCGGCCGATGGCGACGCGCTGGCGCTGGCCGCCGGAAAGCTGCTTCGGCAGGCGGTCGAGATACGGCGTGATCTGCAACACGTTCGCCGCCTCGCGCACGCGGCGGTCGATCTCTTCCTTGCCGCCGCCGCCGAGCTTCATGCCAAAGGCCATGTTGTCGTAGACGGTCATGTGCGGATAGAGCGCGTAGCTCTGGAACACCATCGCGATGCCGCGCTTCGACGGCGCGAGCTGGTTCACCACCTTGCCGTCGATCTGCAGCGTGCCGGAGGTGATGTCCTCCAGTCCGGCGATCAGGCGGAGGAGCGTGGACTTGCCGCAGCCGGACGGCCCGACGAAGACGACGAACTCACCCGACTTGATGTCGAGATCGATGCCGTGCAGCACCTTGACGTTGCCATAGGCCTTCCGGATATCGCGTAGCAGCAAGCCGGCCATGTTGTTCTCTCCCGTGCCCGTTCTCTTGTTTCAGGCGATCTTGCCGAAAAATGCATCGCGTCCGCCGAGCTCGACGGTGCGGCCCGAAGCGTCGAGCAATCCCGCGAAGCCGCTATTCAGCAGCGCCGTGACATCGATCCCGGCCGGGACCGCAAAGCTGGCGCTGGCGCTGCCGAGGTTGAACACGCAGAGCACCTTCTCGCCCGCGCCCTCCCGAATGAAGGCCAGGACATGGTCGGGCGAGTCGACGAAGGCGATCGAGCCATCCCGCAAAGCCGGATGGGCGCGGCGGAAAGCGATCATCTTCCGGTAATGCGTCAGCACCGATGCCTGGTCGGCGGTCTCGCGGTTGACCGCCCGGGCGACATGCTCCTGGGGTACCGGGAGCCAGGGCTTGGCGGAGGAGAAACCGGCATAGGTGCCGTTTGATTCCCACACCATCGGCGTGCGGCAACCATCGCGGCCCTTATATTCCGGCCAGAAGCGGATGCCGTAGGGATCCTGCAGATCCTCATAGGCGATGTCGGCTTCGGTCAGGCCGAGTTCCTCGCCCTGGTAGAGGCAGACGGAGCCGCGCAAGGACAGGAGAATGCCGGCGGCGAGCTTCGCAACCGCATCGAACTCGCCATCATGCGTCCAGCGCGTGACGTGGCGAACAATGTCATGGTTCGAGAAGGCCCAGCAGGGCCAACCGTCGCCGACGATCGCCTCGAAGGCCTGGATCCGATTGACGAAATGTTCCTTCGTGAAGATCGGGCTCAGGAAGTCGAAGGTGTAGCACATGTGCAGCTTGTCGCCGCCGGCGGTATAGGCTGCCATGGTCTTGAGCGAGCGCGGGCCGTCGCCTATCTCGCCGACCGTCATCTGGCCGGGATAGCGGTTCAGGAGCGCGCGCAGGCGCTTCAGGAATTCGAGATTTTCCGGTTGGCTCTTGTCGTGGATGTGATCCTGCCAGTTATACGGATTGACGGCGGGCGCCTCTGGCGAGTTGCGGTCCTCGGGCCTGGAGGGCGGGTTGTCCTCCAGTCCCTGCGAATGGACGTAGAAGTTCACCGTATCGAGGCGGAAGCCGTCGACGCCGCGCTTCAGCCAGAACTCGACCGAGTCGAGCAGCGCGTCCTGCGCCGCCATGCAGTGAAAATTGATGTCGGGCTGCGAGGTCAGGAAGTTGTGCAGGTAGTACTGGCAGCGCGTGGTGTCCCATTCCCAGGCCGAGCCGCCGAAGATCGACAGCCAGTTGTTGGGCGGAGTGCCGTCCGGCTTGGCGTCGGCCCAGACGAACCAGTCCGCCTTGGCGTTGGTCTTGGACGAGCGGCTTTCCTTGAACCACGCGTGCTGGTCCGAGGTGTGCGACAGCACCTGATCGATCGTCACCTTGATGCCGCGCGCATGCGCCTCGGTGATGAGATGATCGAAATCCTCCAGCGTGCCGAACAGCGGATCGACGGCGCAATAGTCGGATACGTCGTAGCCGAAGTCCTTCATCGGCGACTTGAAGAACGGCGAGATCCAGATCGCATCGACGCCGAGCGAGGCGATGTGATCCAGCCGGGCCGCGATGCCCTTCAGGTCGCCGACGCCATCGCCATCCGTATCCTGGAACGAGCGCGGGTAGATCTGGTAGATGACCGCGCCACGCCACCAGTCCGCATCGGCGGCGTGCGAGGCGATCACGCCACCGGAAACAACTTCATTCATTCGATCAGCCCTTCACGCCGCCGGCGGTGAGGCCGGAAATGATCTTGCGTTGGAAAATGAGCACCAGAACGATCAGCGGCACGGTGACGATGACCGATGCGGCCATGATGTTGCCCCAGGGAATTTCGTACTGGCTGGCACCGGACAGCAAGGCGATCGCGACCGGCACGGTACGGGTGGCGTTGGACGAGGTGAAGGTCAGGGCGAACAGGAACTCGTTCCACGCGGCGATGAAGGCGAGCAGGCCCGTCGTCACCAGCGCCGGCCACATCAGCGGCATGAACACCTTGGTGATGATCACCCAGGGCGACGCGCCATCGACGATCGCGGCTTCCTCGATCTCGATCGGCAGGTCACGCATGAAGGTGGTCAGCACCCAGACCGTGAACGGCAGGGTGAAGATCATGTAGGCGAAGATCAGTGCCAGCGGCGTGTTGAAGATGCCGAAGAAGCGGATGATCTCGAACAGGCCGGCCAGCACCGCGATCTGCGGGAACATCGAGACCGACAGGATGGTGAAGAGCAGCAGCGAACGGCCGCGGAAGCGGACGCGGGCGAGCGCGAAGGACGCCGTCACCGCGAGCAGCAGGGAAATCGCCACCACCACGGTCGAAACCAGCAGCGAATTGCCGAGGTTACGGACGAAGCTGCCCGTGGTCAGCACCGATATGTAGTTGTCGAGCGCGAAGGACGTCGGCCAGTAATCGATCCGGAAGAGGTCCGTGCCCGATTTGAACGAGGTCAGGATCGCGTAGTAGAACGGGAAAACCGAGATGAAGACGATAAGCAGGACCAGCACATAGAAAGCCGTCCGCTTGGTGAGGGCCCAGAGCATTATCGGCCTCCATCGAAATTGACGCGTCCGACAACGATGTAGACCACCGTGATGACCGCCAGGATCAGGAACAGGAAGGTTGCGGCGGCCGAGCCATAGGCGAACTTGTCGAAATCGAACAGGTTCTCGCGGGCATAGACCGACATCGTCTTGGTCTGGGAGTTGTTTGGCGTCAGCACGTAGATCAGGTCGAAGATGCGCAGCGCATCTAGCATCCGGAAGATGACCGCGACCATCAGCGCCGGACGGATCAGCGGCAGCGTCACCTTGAAGAACACCTTGACCGGATGCACGCCGTCGATCCGGGCCGCCTCGTAGATATCGCCCGGCACCATCTGCAGGCCGGCGAGGATCAGCAGCGCCATGAAGGGCGTGGTCTTCCAGATATCCACCAGCAGCACCGCGAACATCGCCGTATCCGGATTGGCGGTCCAGGCAATCTTGCTCGAGATGATGCCGAGATTCATCAGCACGTCGTTGATGATGCCGAACTGATCGTTGAGCATCCAGCTCCACATCTTGGCCGAGACGACGGTCGGGATCGCCCAGGGCACCAGGATGGCGGCGCGGACGATGCCGCGGCCCCTGAACTCGGCGTTGAGCACGAGCGCGACGATGGTGCCGAAGATCGTTTCCAGCGTGACGGAGACGATCGTGAACTTGACGGTATTCCAGACGGCGCGCCACCAGATCGGGTCGGCGAGCAGTCCATCATACAGGATCTTGCCGCTCTTCAGCCGCGTGATCGACAGGTAGTTTTCGAAGCCGATCCACTGCGCCGCGTCGATATTGGCGAGCGAGGCGTTGGTGAACGAAAAATAGATGCTTCGGACCAAGGGCCATCCGGCCACCATCGCCAGCACGATGAGCATCGGGGCGAGAAAGACCCAGGCTGACCGCACCCTCTGGCGCATCAGGTCGGAGCGCATCCCTGCGACGGGCGCAGCAACTGTCTCGGCTACCGCCATGTTCTCGGCTCTCGCTGTTTGGACCGACGGCTCGGCATGAACGGGAAAGGCATGGCGGACCGCACGAATATCCGCCACGCCGATAGATCAAGCTGCGATGACGGCATTCGCGGGGAATGCCGTCACGCGGGCCAGTGGCCTACCAGCCGGCACCCTTAAGCTTGGTCAGCTTGGCCTCGAGCATTTCGAGATTGTCGGCTGCCGAACCGTTGCCGCTGAGCGTGTCGTGGGTTGCGGTCCAGAAATTGGACGAGACTTCGTTATACTTGACCTTGGTGGGGGCCGAGGGACGCGGCACGGCGTTCTGGAAGACTTCCTTCCAGCGCGGGATGATCGGCTGGCCCTTGGCGATGTCGGCATCGTCATAGAGGGCCTGGATCGTCGGCAGGTTCGAGGCCTTCAGGGCCTTGAGCTTCTGCATTTCCGGCGAGGCGATGAACTTGACCAGTTCGATCGCTTCCTTCGGATTCTTGCTATATTTCGAGACCGCCAGGTTCCAGCCGCCGAGCGTCGCGGCGGACTTGGCGCCCTCGCCCGAGCCTGCCGGAAGCGGCACGACGTCGAACTTGTCCTTCACC
This sequence comes from Kaistia defluvii, assembly GCF_026343955.1. Taxonomy (GTDB): domain Bacteria; phylum Pseudomonadota; class Alphaproteobacteria; order Rhizobiales; family Kaistiaceae; genus Kaistia; species Kaistia defluvii. The sequence continues at coordinate 541,836 of NZ_JAPKNI010000002.1, read as the reverse complement.
GCGGAATCGGCGCCGTTGCCGAGACCATAGGCATAGGGCCAGTTGCGCATGAACACGGCATTGCCGGTCTGCCAGACACCGCGGGCCTCTTCTTCCTGGTAGGCCAGCACGCCCGGAGGCGAGATGGTGTTGACCCAGCCCTTGGCGCGATCGAGCGCGGCGGCTGCCTGCGGGTTGTTGATCGAAATCTCGCCGTCGGCCTCGATGATCTGGCCACCGCCATTCGACTTGACCCATTCGAGCGCGTTGCAGGTCAGGCCTTCATAGGAATTGCCCTGCCAGACAAAACCCCAGATGTCCTTGGAGCCGGCTTCGCGTTCCTTGTCCTGGACTTCCTTCGCGGTTGCCGCGAGCTCGTCCCAGGTCTTCGGCGGCTGCTTGCCGTACTTCTCGAGCAGGTCCTTGCGGTAGTAGAGCGCCGGCGCATCGGTGAAGATCGGAAGGGCGACGAGCTTGCCGTTCACGGTCTGCGATTCGATGATCGACGGGAAATGCGCGCCAACCACATCCTTGGTGGCATCCGTCAGGTCCAGGAGCTGGTCCGAGAGCTGCGGCGCCCAGATCACGTCGGTCTGGTAGACGTCGATATCGGAGTTGCCGGCGGCAAGCCAAAGCTTGTACTGACCGAACTGATCGCTCGTCGACGACGGCATCGGCACGATCGTGACCTTGTTGCCGGTGTTCTTCTCGAAGATGTCGAGCTGCTCGCGCAGCACGGCGAGACCATTGCCCGTATCGCCGGACACGATCGACAGATTGGCAGCATTGGCGGCGCTGCCCATCAGGACAATGCCGGCACTAAAGGCCATAAGCGCGGAGCGCAACTTCATTTGAAAGAACCTCCCTGAGAGACAGTCCATGACAGGAGCATCGAGACCATCGCGCCCGCCGATGCCATGCACCGCGAACCCGACGCCTCTTCTCCCCCTAAGCGCCCTCGGCGGAGACAGAACGCCGCCCGCCCTCCTCAAAGCGCTTTGAAGGCATTCAAACCGGCAACACACTTCGCTGTCAACCCCGGCGGCGCGCGCGAAATAGTGCAACGCAGCATGGCAAGACGCGAAATTCATATGATTAAACAGTGTACTTAATTGATTCATCGCCGATTTCTGAAACAGCCGCCGATGGCGCACTGCAACATGAAGCAAGGATTTTATAAGCGTGCCGCAAGTCTGCTTGCGCGGTCGATTGAAAGCGCTTTGAATGTTTTCCAGGGAGGACGGAATTTCTCATGAGGCTGAAGGAACTAGCGCTGCATCTCGGCCTTTCGCAGACGACCGTGAGCCGGGCGCTGAACGGCTACCCAGAGGTCAATGCGGAAACGCGGCAGCGCGTGCTCGATGCGGCGCGCCGCTATGATTACCGCCCCAACGCCAGCGCCCGTCGCCTTGCCACTGGCCGCAACAATGCCATCGGCATCGTGCTTCCGACCGACCGCAACCTGCTGTTGGACCCGAACTATATCGAGTTTCAGGCCGGCCTCGGGGAAAGGCTGATGAAGGACGAGATCGACATCGTGCTGTCACCCTCGCGCGCCGGCGACGAGATGGCCACTTACCGGCGCATGGCGATCAGTTCGCGGGTCGATGCCGTCATCGTGTCGAGCCCGACCTCCCACGATCCCCGCATCGCGCTCCTGACCGAGCTGGGCCTGCCCTTCGTCGTGCATGGCCGCTCGGAAAGCCCGATCCCGCACGCCTGGCTCGATATCGACAACGAGGGTGCTTTTCGGCACGCGACCCAGCATCTGCTCGATCTCGGCCATCGCCGGATCGGGCTGATCAATGGCGAGACCCGCCATACCTTCGCCGCCGATCGCGAGCGCGGCTTCCGCAAGGCGCTCGCCGAACATGGCGTCCTGGCCGAGGATAACCTGATTGCCGAGGGCGTCATGACGGATGAGACGGGCTACCGGATCACCGCCCGCTTCCTGGCGCAGTCCCCTCGCCCCACCGCGCTGCTGGTTTCCTCGATGATGATGTCGCTGGGCAGCCTGCGCGCGATCCGCTCCGCCGGACTGGACCTTGGCCGCGACATATCTCTGATCGCCCATGACGATGTCATCCCCTTCCTCAACCCCGACGCCATGGTGCCGACCATGTCGACGACGCGCTCGTCTATCCGCGCCGCGGGCACGCGTGTCGCCGAACTGCTGATGGAGATCATCGCCGATGGCCGCGCCCCGGCCAGCATCCACGAACTCTGGCCCGTCGACCTCGTCATCCGCCGGTCGACAGGTCCCGCGCCACGGGATTGACCCCGCAGCGGCCTGCTGTCGCCTTGACAGCGCCGGCCGATCATCGAACAACCATTCCAGATTCACGCAGTTTAGAACTTACGGACCAGACGATGCCCGTCGCCTTTGCCAATGCCGCCCTCATTGCCGTCGATTGGGGCACGACCCGCTGCCGCGCCATGCTGCTCGACGGGGACGGCGGCGTGCTGGCCGAGGCGGACAGCGCCGACGGCATCGGCTCGCTCGGCGGTGCCGGCCACGAGGATGCGTTCCAGGCGCTCGTCGCCAACTGGCCGAAGCTGCCGGCGATCATGGCCGGCATGGTTGGCAGCCGGCAGGGCTGGCACGAGGCGGCCTATGTCCCGGTGCCGACCTCGCCCGACGCTCTTGCCGGCGGGCTGCTCAGCTTCCAGACCTCCGATCATCGCCCGATGGCAATCGTCCCGGGGCTCGTTCTGCGCTCGGAAGCGCGCGATGGCGACGTCATCCGCGGCGAGGAAACGCAGTTGGTCGGCCTGATGGAGGAGGAACCCGATTTCGAGGGCATCGCCATCCTGCCGGGCACGCATTCGAAATGGGCCGCGATTTCGAACGGCCAGATCACCACTTTCCAGACCTTCCTGACCGGCGAGATGTTCGACCTGCTGGCGCGCAAGTCGTTCCTGCGCCATTCGGTGGCGGAAGATGCCGACGATATCGCCGGCTCCCCGCATTTCGCCCTGGCGGTGAAGCGCACCGTCGCCGAGGGCCTGCCCTTCCTCGGCGCCATCTTCTCCGTGCGGGTGCGCCAGTTGCTGGACGGCGTCTCGGGTGACGACAACCTCGCCTATCTCTCCGGCCTCGTCATCGGCGGCGAGATCGCCGCGGCCCGGCAGATCGGCCTGCTCGATGCGGACCGTCCGATCCGGATCATCGGCTCGCGCACGCTCGCCCGCTCCTATCATGCCGCCTTCCAAGTCGCCGGCCATCCGGCCGATACCCGGGACGGCTCCGCCCTCGTCCGCCGCGGCCTTGTCCGCCTCGCCCGCGCCAACGGCCTTCTTTGAGATTGAAAACGATGACCCACCCCCTGTTCGGCACCCATCTCCCCATCGTCGCGATCCTGCGCGGCATCACCCCGGCCGAGGCCGACGCGGCCTTCGACGCGCTGGTCGAGGCCGGCGTCACCCTGATCGAGGTCCCGCTCAATTCGCCCGACCCGTTCGTCTCGATCGAGAGGATGGTGAAGCGCGCCGCCGGCCGCGCCAAGGTCGGCGCCGGCACGGTGCTGACCGAAGAGCATGTGGTGGCCGTGAAGGATGTCGGCGGCGAGTTGATCGTTTCGCCCAATGCGGATACGGCCGTCATCCGCAAGACCAAGGCGCTGCGGATGGATTCCTACCCCGGTGTGTTCACGCCGACCGAGGCATTCGCGGCGCTCGCCGCCGGTGCCGATGCGCTGAAGTTCTTCCCGGCCGAACTGATTGGCACGTCCGGCATCAAGGCGATGAAGGCCGTCTTGCCCAAGCACGTCCCGGTCCTCGCCGTGGGCGGCGCCAACGAGACCAACTTCGCCGAATACATCCAGGCAGGCTGCGCCGGGTTCGGCATCGGCTCGAACATCTACAAGCCGGGAATGACGGCGGCCGACATCGGCGAGAGAGCCCTCAAGCTGGTCGTAGCCTTCAAGGCAGCCGCTGGCGTCGCGTAACCTCAGTTTTACATTGGTCTAATTAGAAAACATATGTGTTTTCAATGACTTGATTCGATCCTATACCGCCCGGCAGTCATTGCCGGGCGATTGTTTCAAATCCCGGCCCATTCTGGAACCGGGACCTGCACCATGCGATCCTCCGCAATCGCCGCGCTGCTCTGCGCCACCTCGACGCTCGCCATCACCGCCTCGGCCCAGGCCGACGCCGTCGGCCCCACTGTCGAAATCACCCTGGGAGGTGGCCAGGAAAACGGCGCCATTGGCGGCTTCGACATCTTCCTGCCCTTCGGCTTCGGCGACCGGTCGACCGGCTTCGGCGACATTCGCGGCCACATGAACAACGACCAGATGGGCCAGCTTTCCGCCGGTCTCGGCTGGCGGATGCAGTTGGACGGCATCTGGACGGTCGGCGCCTACGGCTACTACGACTATCTTCGCAGCGGCCACAACAACGACTTCCACCAGATCTCCGCCGGCGCCGAGTTGCTCTCGCGCGACATGGTGTTTCGCCTGAATGGCTATCTGCCCTTCGGTGACAAGTACGGTACCGCCGCCGAGGCCAACGCCGCGCTGATCGAGGCCGGACGCCTCGTGTTCCGCGCCGGCCAGGAACACGCGCTCGCTGGATTTGACGGCGAGGCCGGTTTCCGGCTGCCGATGTTCGACGCCAAGTCCTCGGCCCAGATGATGCTCTATGGCGGCGGCTACTGGTATGATGGCGACCGCCTCGACGACATCACCGGCGTCAGCGCCCGAGCGGAACTATCCTTCGCGGACCTGCCGGGCTTCACGCAAGGCTCGACCTTCAGTCTGTCGGCCGGATTCACCTACGACAATGAGGACAAGGCCGAGGGCCAGTTCCTCGCGCGCCTCCGCATCCCACTCGGCAAGGCGGGCCCTGCGCTCGCCAATCGCGATCCGATGATGCAGCGGGTCGAGCGCGCCAACTTCATCCGCACCGCAGTCGGCGCGACCGGCGACGCGGAAGCCGCGATCTATGCCGATACCGGCAATGTCGTCGGCAATGTCCGCAGCGTCTCCTCGGCGACCGGCGACGCGACGGCGATCAACCAGGCCATCGCGGCAGCAGGCGACAATGCGCTCATCCTCGCCGATGGCGTGATCCAGCTCGACCAGACGCTGCTGCTTTCTTCCGGCCAGTTCCTAGTCGGCGGCCAGGGCGGCCTGGAAATCATCGGTGCCCGCAGCGGCGGCACGGCGACCTTCATGCGCGCGGGCGCCGAGACCCGTCTGGTCGGGACCACCACGACGGCGGACGTGCTGGCCATGGCCGATGACAGCGGCGCGGTCGGCCTCGCGATCCGCGGCGGCCGCGACGGCATCCTTGCCGACGGCGTCGGCAACGTCGTCCTGCGCGATCTCGACGTCGCCCAGACCGCCGGCAACGGCATCCTCCTGAGCGAAGTGGATGGCGCGCTGATCGAAAGCAGCCGGATCCACGACCTGACGATCTGCGCCAACAACACCGAATGCGAATTCTCGATCTACGATCCCGAGCGCAGCGTGCCCAACACCGCGATCTCGCTGTTCTCCGCCAAGGACGTCACGATCCGCGACGTCGAAATCCGGGACGTTACCTACGGCATCTTCGCTAACGCGGCCTTCGATGACATCGATGATTGGGAAAACGACATCTACGGCCTGCGAGCGCCGAACCCGACGACCGGCCTGACGATCGAGAACGTCGCGATCACCAACACCCGCCGCGAGGCGATGCAGTTGGTCGGCGCCTCCGACATCTCGATCCGGAACCTGTCGATCGACAACACCGCCATGGACCGGACCATGGACCTGATCGTGATCATGGCGAGTTCCGGCATCAGCATGGACGGCCTCACACTGGCTGGCGGCGTTAATGCCCTTCAGTTCATCGGCCCGTCCTCCTTCGCCGATCCGGCGCGCGACATCACCGTGTCGAACGTGACGATCCGCGACACCAGCCGCGCCGGCATCATGATGAACATGGGCTCCTCCGACGTCGCCTTCTCCAACATCGAGATCACCGATGCCGGAACGCATGGCATCTATCTCTACGGTCCGTCCTTCTTCGGCGGCGCGCTGGGCGATGTCAGCTTCGACAAGGTAAAGGTGGCCAGTTCCACCGACGGGGCGGTTCACCTTGCCGGCGAACTGAACAACCTGTCGGGCAACATCGCCGTCGGCCAGGCTTCTGCGAACTGCATCGCCGACACGGGCACCTGGACGTCAACCGTCCTGACGCAGGCCCATGGCGAGAGCTTCTCGGTCGGCGGCACCGTCATCAAGCCGGGCACGCTGCCATCCGGCTGCCACTAAGCTACGGCGGCAAAACAACAAGTCGGGTTCACCAGCGCGAAAGACGGCCATGTCTCAAGCGAATGTGAACCCGGCGTGTGAACTCCGTCATAAAATGCGCACATGGATCTGGTTAGTATCCCCCATCGAAGCGAGATCAGGAGAACCGTCATGGACGTTTCCACCGCCTGCTTCCCACGGGAGGCTTCACTCAACGAATTGCTGCATGACCCGATCATCGGGTTGATGATGGCGAGCGACGGCGTTCACTCGGACGACATCCGCAAGCTCTATCGGAAGATGGAGCGCAAGATCGAGCCCCGGCGCAGCCGCGACCTCGAGGCCATGGAGCGCTGCTTCATACGGTAAGATGGGCGCGGACGATCTCCGAGCCCATTTCGGATTGCGGCCCCGAGACGACGATCTCCCCGCGGTCCATCACGGCAAAATCATCGGCAAGCTCATGCGCGAAATCGAAATATTGTTCCACCAGCAGAATGGCCATCGTGCCTTGCTGGCGGAGCCATGTGATGGCGCGGCCGATATCCTTGATGATCGACGGCTGGATGCCTTCCGTCGGCTCGTCGAGGACGAGCAATCGCGGTCGCATCACCAGCGCCCGGCCTATGGCCAATTGCTGTTGCTGACCGCCTGACAGGTCGCCGCCACGCCGGCGAAGCATGTCCTTCAGCACAGGAAACAGATCGAACACATAATCGGGAATGTTGCGATCGCGGCGCGCGAGCGGTGCATACCCCGTTTCCAGATTCTCCTTTACCGACAGGAGCGGGAAGATCTCCCGTCCCTGCGGCACATAGGCGATGCCAGCCTTGGCCCGCTCATGCGGCGCCATGCGGCCGAGCGGCTTGCCCTCCCAGAGGATCTCGCCGCCGGCAATCGGCTTCTGCCCGACAATGGCGCGCAACAGGCTGGTCTTGCCGACGCCGTTGCGCCCCATGAGGCATGTCACCTTGCCGGTTTCGGCCGAGAGCGAGACGTGGCGCAGCGCCTGCGCCGCACCGTAAAACAGATCGACGTTCTTCGCTTCGAGCATGGTCAGCCCTTCTCTTCCGGCAGTTTCGTCGGTTCCGCATGTGCGGCGACGGTCAGGCTCCAGGCGGCGGAACGGCGCAACCGTGGCTCGCGCACCCGCTTTTTCGCCGGCTTGGCAGATTCGGCGGGCTCGATATCGCTCCGGGGCTCGGCCGCCATCTCTATCGCCCCAGATACACTTCGATGACTTTGGGATCGGCGGAGACGACGTCGAGCGAGCCTTCCGAGAGCACGGAGCCCTCATGCAGCACCGTCACCTTGACGCCGAGGTCGCGCACGAAGGTCATGTCGTGCTCGACCACCACGACCGATTTCGTCTTGGCGATTTCCTTGAGCAGGATCGCGGTCTCGGCTGTCTCGGCGTCGGTCATGCCGGCGGCCGGTTCGTCGACCAGCAGCAGCCTCGGCTCCTGCGCCAGCAGCATGCCGATCTCCAGCCACTGCTTCTGGCCGTGCGAGAGATTGGCGGCGAGCCAGTCGCGCTTGTCGATCAGGCGGATCGTCTCGAGGATCTCTTCCACCCGCGCGATCTCGGCCTTGGTCGTGCGGTGGAACAGGGTTGCAAAGGGCTTTCGAACGCCGGCCAGCGCCAGGTCGATATTGTCCCAGACCGTGTGGCTCTCGAACACGGTCGGCTTCTGGAATTTGCGGCCGATGCCGAGCGAGGCGATCGAAGCCTCGTCCATGCGGGTCAGGTCGGTATCGCCGGCGAAATAGACGTCACCCGAATCCGGCTTGGTCTTGCCGGTGATGACGTCCATCATCGTCGTCTTGCCGGCGCCGTTCGGGCCGATGATCGCCCGCATCTCGCCTGGCTCGATCACCAGCGACAGGCCGCGAAGGGCCTTGAAGCCATCGAAGGAAACGCTGACGCCATCGAGGTAAAGCAGGGAATCCCTGGCCTTTGCATGCGCGACGCGGGTTGGCTCGTTGGTCACGGTCATGGCGTTCACTCCGCTGCCTGGCCGGCGGCGACACCGGGCGCCACGACATCCTCGATCGGCTTTTCAACCGGCTTCCGGGAGCCCTTCGTCATCAACGAGCCGACGACGCCCTTGGGCAGGAACAGGGTCACCAGCACGAACAGGCCGCCGAGCACGAACAGCCAGTATTCCGCCAGCATGCCGGAGGTGAACCAGGTCTTGCCGAAATTGACGAGCAACGCGCCGACGATCGGGCCGATCAGCGTGCCGCGGCCGCCGACCGCCACCCAGATCACCGCCTCGATCGAATTGGCCGGGGCGAACTCGCCGGGATTGATGATGCCGATCTGTGGCACGTACAGCGCGCCGGCGACGCCGGCCATCATGGCCGACAGCGTCCAGACCACCAGCTTGTAGCCCTCGACCCGGTAGCCGATGAAGCGGGTGCGGCTCTCGGCGTCGCGGACGGCGACCAGAACCTTGCCGAACTTGGAGGCGATCACCGCGCGGCAGATCCAGAAGCCGAGCGCCAGCGCCGCCGCCGAGGCGAAGAACAGGGCGCCGCGCGTCGCGTCCGCCTGGATGTCGAAGCCCAGAATGTCCTTGAAGTCTGTTAACCCGTTGTTACCCCCGAAGCCCATGTCGTTGCGGAAGAAGGCCAGCAGCAACGCATAGGTCATCGCCTGGGTGATGATCGACAGGTAGACGCCGGTGACGCGCGAGCGGAAGGCGAACCAGCCGAACACGAAGGCGAGCAGGCCGGGCGCCAGCAGGACGATGAGGGCGGCGAACCAGAAGTGGTCAAAGCCGTACCAGAACCACGGCAGTTCCTTCCAGTTCAGGAAGACCATGAAGTCCGGCAGGATCGGATTGCCATAGGTGCCGCGATCGCCGATCTGGCGCATCAGATACATGCCCATGCCATAGCCGCCGAGCGCGAAGAAGGCGCCGTGGCCGAGCGAGAGGATGCCGCAGAAGCCCCAGACCAGATCGACCGACAGCGCCAGCAGCGCATAGGTCAGGTATTTGCCGAGCAGCGTCAGGACGTAGGTCGGCACATGGAACGGGCTCGACGGGTCGGTGGCGAGATTCAGCACCGGCAGCAGGATACCGATGCCGAGGATGACCGCGAGCACGATCGAGGTGCGGCGGTCGAGGGCGCGCAGGATGAAGGCGGTGATCATGACTGGAGCCCTTTCTTCACCTCTCCCTGAGGGAGAGGTCGGCTCGCAGAGCCGGGTGAGGGGTTAGGGAACCAACCGGTGAGGCCGTAACCCCTCACCCGCCGGCCTTTGGCCGTCGACCTCTCCCTCAGGGAGAGGTGCAAAGTATCTGCCGTTGCCACCATCCGGCCGATCATGCCTCCACCGCCCGGCCCTTGAGCGCGAACAGGCCGCGCGGGCGCTTCTGGATGAACAGGATGATGAAGACGAGCACCAGGATCTTGCCGAGCACGGCGCCGGCATAGGGCTCGAGGAACTTGTTGGCGATGCCGAGCGTGAAGGCGCCGACCAGCGTGCCCCAGAGATTGCCGACCCCGCCGAACACCACGACCATGAAGCTGTCGATGATGTAGCCCTGGCCGAGATTGGGGCTGACATTGTCGATCTGGCTGAGCGCCACGCCGGCGATGCCGGCAATGCCCGAGCCGAGGCCGAAGGTCAGCGCGTCGACCCAAGGCGTACGGATGCCCATGGAAGAAGCCATCGGCCGATTCTGCGTCACGGCGCGAGTCTGCAGGCCGAAGGCGGTGCGCTTCAGCACCAGCATCAGCGCCGCGAAGACGACCAGCGAGAAGACGACGATCCACATGCGGTTGTAGGTGATCGTCAGATTGCCGAGCTCGAACGCGCCCGACATCCAGGACGGATTGCCGACCTCGCGGTTGTTGGGCCCGAACCAGGTGCGCACCGCCTGCTGCAGGATCAGCGACACGCCCCAGGTGGCGAGCAGGGTTTCCAGCGGGCGGCCGTAGAGAAAGCGGATCACCATGCGCTCGATCAGCACGCCGACCAGGCCGGCCACCAGGAAGGCGAGCGGCAGCGCGATCGCGAGCGACCAGTCGAACAGCCAGGGCACGTTGTTGCGGATCAGCTCCTGCACGACGAAGGTCGTGTAGGCGCCGAGCATCACCATCTCGCCATGCGCCATGTTGATGACGCCCATGACGCCGAAGGTGATGGCGAGACCGATGGCCGCGAGCAGCAGCACCGAGCCGAGCGAGACGCCATAGAGGATGTTCTGCGCACCATCCCAGAGCTTCAGCGTGCCGCGGATCGAGGACAGCGCATTGGCGGCGGCGGCCTTGACCGCGCCATCGGTCGAGGACGCCTCGATCGCCGTCAATTGTCCCAGCACGTCGCGGCCGCCCTTGGCCTGCAACACGGCGATGGCGGCGATCTTGTCGGCATCGGGCTGGTCGGATTTCAGGATCGCCGCGGCGCGGGCCAATTGCAGCGTCGCGGCGATGCCGGCGTCGGTTTCCTTGGCGAGAGCCTGATCGAGCAGCGGAATCTGCGCCGGATCACCATTGCGGAACATTTCAGCGGCGGCCGCGCGGCGCTTGGCGATATCCGGGCTCATCAGCGTCAGCGAGCCGCGCGCCGCGGTCACCGCCTCGCGCACCGCATTGTTGACCTTGATCTTGTCGATCTCGCCGGATGCGGCGGTCCCGGCGTCGGCGCCGGTCGCGGGATCGGTCAGCTTGTAGCCGCCCTCGGCCTTGGTGGCGGCGAAAACGGCGCGATCGGACTTGCGCACATAGAGATCGCCGGCGGAAAGCGACTGCAGGATCGGCGCCACCGCCGGATCACCCGTCGCGGCGAGCGCGCCGACGGCGTCCTTCAAAGCGGCGTAGCCGGACTTGCCGAGCCCATCCACCAGCGGCTTCAGATCGTCGGCGTGGGCTGCCGGAACGGCCGCGAGAAAGACGAGAGCCAGGGTGGCGAGAAGGGTCTTGAAGCGGGAGATCATGTCGACCACGGGTTTGTCCTCGGTATCTGGACATGGAGCTGGCGGACCGGAGCCCCGGCTGGTCGGAGGCTCGCGCAGATGTGACGGAGAGTTCGTTCTTGTCGAACCCCTCCCCGAAAACGCGAAGGCGTTTTCGACCCTCCCTCAAGGGGAGGGTTCGAGCGGAACCCAGTCAGACGATCCGGTCTCCGCGATCGAGTTGCCTCATCGAAGCGCCCCGCCTCCGAACCCTCCCCTTGAGGGAGGGTCAAAACCGGCACGGCCGGTTTTGGGGAGGGGTGTCTTTTCCCCGATGACCGCACTCTCGAAGGCAGTACGGGAGGCGGACATTCCGCCTCCCGTCTGGCTTAGGCGGATGGCAAGGTGTCAGGAACCCTTGCCGCCGCACTTGCCGGTGGCGACATTGAAGTTGCCGCAGGACATCGGCGCACGCCAATCGGAGATCAGGTCCTTGGAGTCCGGCAGGTAGTCGGACCACTCGTCGCCGACGACCAGGCCCGGGGTCTGCCACACGACGTCCAGCTGGCCGTCGTCCTGGATCTCGCCGATATAGACCGGCTTGGTGATGTGGTGGTTCGGCATGATGGTCGAGAAGCCACCGGTCAGGTTCGGCACCGAGACGCCGATCAGGGCATCGATGACGCTGTCCGGAGCGGTCGTGCCGGCCTTTTCGACGGCCTTCACCCAGGCGTTGAAGCCGATGACGGTCGCTTCCATCGGGTCATTGGTGGTGCGCTTGTCGTTGCCGATGAAGGCGCGCCACTTCTTGATGAACTCCGCGTTCTCCGGCGTGTCGATCGACTGGAAGTAGTTCCAGGCGGCGAGATGGCCGACCAGCGGCTTGGTGTCGATGCCGGCAAGCTCTTCTTCGCCGACCGAGAAGGCCACGACCGGAATATCGGTCGCCTTGACGCCCTGATTGCCCAGCTCCTTGTAGAACGGCACGTTCGCGTCGCCATTGACGGTCGAGACGACGGCGGTCTTCTTGCCGGCCGAGCCGAACTTCTTGATGGCGGAGACTTCGGTCTGCCAGTCGGAGAAGCCGAACGGCGTGTAGTTGACCATGATGTCTTCGGCGGCGACGCCCTTCGACAGCAGGTAGGCTTCGAGGATCTTGTTGGTGGTGCGCGGATAGACGTAGTCGGTGCCTTCGAGCACCCAGCGCTTCACCGAGCCGCCGTCTTCGCTCATCAGATAGTCAACGGCGGGAATGGCCTGCTGGTTCGGAGCGGCGCCCGTGTAGAACACGTTGCGCTCGGATTCCTCGCCCTCGTACTGGACCGGGTAGAACAGGATCGAGTCGAGTTCCTTGAATACCGGCAGCACCGACTTGCGGGAAACCGAGGTCCAGCAGCCGAACACGACCGAGACGCCGTTCTGGCTGATCAGCTCGCGCGCCTTCTCGGCGAAGAGCGGCCAGTTCGAGGCCGGATCGACGACGACCGCCTCCAGCTTCTTGCCGAGGACGCCACCCTTCTTGTTCTGCTCGTCGATGAGGAACAGGACGGTGTCCTTCAGCGTGGTTTCGGAGATCGCCATCGTTCCCGAAAGCGAATGGAGGACGCCGACCTTGATGGTCTCCTCCGCAGCGATGGCGCCCGTTGCACCGGCGCCAATCATGGCGGCCGTTGCGATCGCGCCGAATGTACGGCTCAGATAGCTCATCGGTCTCAATTCCCCCTGTTCAGCCCTTTTCCCGGCTTTTGCGGCCGGGCGGAGCGGTTGGCTTGCGACAATCGCGAGACGAGACCTGGCGCTCTGGAAGGCGATGTCGGCTCGTTCGTGAGGGGAACTGTCCGATAGTTTTCGCGGTGCAGCATATACGTCGATTGACGTATGTGGATCACGACTGGCGGAGTGGGACGGGAGATGGGGTTGAGGCAAGCCCCTCACCCCAGCCCTCTCCCGCCCGCGGGAGAGGAGGTCGGCCGCGTCGGTTGATAGCGGGAGAAAAGACCTAGCCGGTTGCTCGGGTGTCTCGCCCGCAGGGACACGCGCGACAGAGCTCCCTCGCCTGCGGGCGGGAGGGAGCTGGGGTGAGGGTCTTTCTACCGCCGTCCCCAATCCGTCGCGCCCGAAGGCGACCAGAAGCTCTTGCGTCACGGCGACCGATCCCGCATGATCGCTCAAATCCTAGGCAGGCCCAGAAGATAAGCAGACGCGCGATGACGGGACGACAGCGGATCCTACCCGTCCGCCGGGACTATAATCGCTGGGTCGCCAATCAGACGCTGGAAGACTACGCGCTTCGCTTCACCGCCAAGAGCGCCCGGCGCTGGACCACGCCGCGCGTCGCCCAGACGGCCATTGGCGCGATTTCCTTTCTGGCGCTGGAAGCGATCGGCGGCGCCATCACCCTGTCGCACGGCACGATCAACGCCATCGCCGCGACGCTGGTGGTCGGCGTCGTGCTGTTCCTGACCGGCCTGCCGATCGCCCGCTACGCCTCGCGCTACGGTGTCGACATCGACCTGCTCACCCGCGGTGCCGGGTTCGGCTATATCGGCTCGACCGTCACCTCGCTGATCTACGCCACCTTCACCTTCATCCTGTTCGCGATCGAAGCCTCGATCATGACGACGGCGCTGGAAATCGCCTTCGGCATCCCGATCTGGCTCGGCTACATATTGAGCGCCGCCGCCGTCATTCCGCTGGTGACGCATGGCATCACCTGGATCAGCCGGTTTCAGATCTTCACCCAGCCGCTCTGGATCTTCCTCAACCTCCTGCCGGTCGGCTTCATCCTCTGGCAGGATTCCGGTTCGGTCGCTACCTGGTTCGCCTTTGAGGGGCTGGCACCCGCCAATGGCCATCACGGCCTCGACATCGTGGCGCTGGGGGCGGCCAGCTCCGTCATTCTCGGGCTGATGCCGCAGATCGGCGAGCAGGTCGACATCCTGCGCTTCCTGCCGGCCGCAGGCCTCGAAGGGCGACGCGGCCGCATCGCGACGCTGCTGGCCGGCGCCGGCTGGATCATCGTCGGCGCGCCAAAGCTGCTGTTCGGCTCGTTCCTGGCCGTGCTGGCGCTGCGCCATGGCGTGCCGGTCGAGCACGCGGCCGAACCGGCGCGGATGTATGTGGTCGCCTTCGGCTATGTGCTGCCCTGGACGGACGCGGCGCTATTCCTGACCGCCGCCTTCGTCGTCGTGTCGCAGCTCAAGATCAACGTGATGAACGCCTATGCCGGCTCGCTGGCCTGGTCGAACTTCTTCTCGCGTCTGACCCACAGCCATCCCGGCCGCGTCGTCTGGCTCGTCTTCAACGTGGCGATCGCGCTGCTGCTGATGGAGCTCGGCATCTACCGGGCGCTGGAGCAGACGCTTGGGCTGTTCTCGGTGGTCGCCGTCGCCTGGCTGGGGACCATCGTCGCCGACCTCGCCATCAACAAGCCGCTCGGCCTGTCGCCGCCCGGCATCGAGTTCAAGCGCGCCCATCTCTATGACATCAACCCGGTCGGCGTCGGCGCGATGGCGATCGCGACCCTGCTCGGGCTCGTCTCGGCCGTCGGCCCGTTCGGCGAGGTCGCCAGGGCCTTTGCGCCCTTCATCGCGCTCGGCGTCGCCCTGGTCACGGCCCCCGCCATCGCCTGGGCGACGGGCGGGAAATACTACCTGGCGCGCAAGCCGCGCGCCCACTGGCACCTTTTGAAGGAGATCCAGTGCACCGTCTGCGAGCACCATTTCGAGCCCGAGGACAGCGCCTATTGCCCGGCCTATTCCGGTCCGATCTGTTCGCTCTGCTGCTCGCTCGACGCGCGCTGCCATGATCTGTGCAAGCCGCATGCGCGGCTGCAGAGCCAGGTGAGCGAGGCGGTTTCGGCCGTCCTGCCGGCGGGTATCGCCGCACGGGTCAGCCCGCGCATCGTGCAATATGCGGGAATCCTGACCCTGTTCATGGCGGTGATCAGCCTCGTGCTGCTGCTGATCCATGTCCAGGCGACCGCCTATGGCGGTCTGCATGGCGACATCATCGCCCAGACCCTCTGGGCCGCCTTCTTCATCCTGCTGATCGTGTCGGGCATCGCCGCCTGGTTCCTGGTGCTGGCGAATGAGAGCCGGCATGTGGCGCAGGAGGAATCGGCACGGCAGACCACCCTGCTGCTGCGCGAGATCGAGGCGCACCGGAAGACCGATTCCGAACTGCAGCGCGCCAAGGAGGTGGCGGAATCGGCCAACCAGGCCAAGAGCCGCTATCTGGTCGGCCTCAGCCACGAATTGCGCACGCCGCTCAATGCCGTGTTCGGCTATGCGCAGATCCTCGAGCGCGACGAGACGATTCCCCCGGCCCGGCAGGGCAATATCAGCGTCATCCGCCGCAGCGCCGAGCATCTGTCGGGCCTGATCGACGGGCTGCTGGAGATCTCGCGCATCGAGGCGGGCCGGCTGCGGCTGCAGCGCGACGAAATCCGATTGACCGACTTCCTCGACCAGGTCGTCGACATGTTCCGCTTCCAGGCCGAGGCCAAGGGGCTCGCCTTCCGCTTCGAGCGGCCGGACACCTTGCCGGAAGTGGTGGCGACGGACGAGAAGCGGCTGCGCCAGATCCTGGTCAACCTGCTCTCCAACGCGATCAAGTTCACCGAGACGGGCCATGTCGCGCTCAAGATCGGCTATCGCAGCCAGGTCGCGACGCTCAAGGTCGAGGATACCGGCCCCGGCATTCCCGCCGGCGACATCGAGCGCATCTTCGAGCCATTCGAGCGTGGCGCCAGTTCGCAGTCGCTCGCCGTGCCTGGCACCGGGCTTGGCCTCACCATCACCAAGATGCTGGCGCAGCTGATGGGCGGCGACATCGTGCTCCGGCCGACGGAGGGCGGCGGCAGCACCTTCGAGGTGCGGCTGATGCTGGCGGCGATCGACCGCCCGACCCCGCCCGCCCCGCAGGCAAGCCGCGTCTTCGGCTATCAGGGCGCCCGCCGCACCATCCTGGTCGCCGACGACGACCCCGACCATCGCGAGCTGGTGCGCCAGATCCTCGAGCCGATCGGATTCATCGTGCTGCCGGTGCCGGACGGCCCCGCCTGCCTCGCGCTGACGGCCGACATCCGCCCCGATTTGTTCCTGCTCGACATTTCCATGCCCGGCATGACCGGCTGGGAACTGGCGCGACGGCTGCGCGAAAACGGCCATGTCGCGCCGATCGTCATGCTGTCGGCCAGCCTCGGCGAGATGCAGCCGGAGCCGGCCGAGGACGCGGCGCACGACGCGGCGCTGCCAAAACCGTTCGACATGCGGCAGCTTCTCGATCGCATCCAGGCGCTGCTGAAGCTCGACTGGATCGACGAGCCGCCCACGCCGCCGAAACTCGAGACGCCCGTGACGCTGGTCAGCCCGGGCGCCGATCATGTGCGGGAACTTCTCGATCTCGGCCAGATCGGCTATGTCCGGGGCATCGAGGCGAAGCTGGCGGAGCTGGCCGGGAATACCGACAACCAGCCGCTGGTCGCGGCGCTGCGCACGCATCTGCGCAATTTCGATTTCGACCTGTACCAGACGACGCTCGAGGGGGTGGGCGAGCATGACTGAGCCGGCGCATGCCCGTGACATCGTCCTCGTCGTCGACGATTCGCCCGAAACACTGAGTTTTCTCACCGAAGCCCTGGAGCGGTCCGGCGCCACCGTGCTGGTAGCCACTTCCGGCATGCGCGCCCTGGCGCTGGTCGAGCGGATCACGCCCGACGTGGTTCTGATGGACGCCATCATGCCGGGCATGGACGGCTTCGAGACCTGCCGCCGCCTCAAGGCCAATGCGGCGCTGGCGCATGTGCCGATCCTCTTCATGACCGGCCTGTCGGAAACGGAGCATGTGCTGGAAGGGCTCGAGGCCGGCGGCGTCGACTATGTCACAAAACCGATCGTGCTCGACGTGCTGCTCGCGCGCATCCGCGTCCATCTCGCCAATGCCCGCACCGCGCAGAGCGCGCGCATGGCGCTCGACACGGCCGGGCGCTATCTGCTCGCCGCCAACCGCGAGGGCGAGATCCGCTGGTGCACGCCACAGGCGGTGAAGCTGCTGGAGGCGACGCTGCCGAACCGCGACGGCACGATTCATCTGCCGGAAAGCGTCAAGATCTGGCTGCGCATCTCGGCCGGCCAGCGCGGCGGCCTCGCCCCGCCCGGCCCCATCACCGTCGAGGGCGGAAGGCAGTTGCAGCTCGCCTTTGTCGGCAAGACCGGCGAGGACGAGTTCCTGTTCCGCCTGTCGAGTGACGATGACAGCGGCCAGGAAGCGACGCTGCGCCGCCAGTTCGCCGTGACGCAGCGCGAGGCGGAGGTGCTGCTGTGGATCGCGCGGGGCAAATCCAACCGCGACATCGCCGAGATCCTCGGCCTCTCGCCACGCACCGTGAACAAGCATCTCGAACAGGTATTCCAGAAGCTCGGCGTCGAGAACCGCGCCTCGGCCGCCATCACCGCGCTGACGGCGCTCGGCGAGGGATAGCGCCGAGCGCGCAGCTCCTGTGACCGGCATCACAAACGCGCCAGACGAGAATTATTTCCATTCAATTATAAATACTTAGCTGTGCGAGCCCCTTCATGCCGCAGCTTTACCTGAAGCCTTCCGACGCCTAGACTGCGCGCCTTGGTAAGGACGGCCTCCGGGAGAGAGACATGCGCGCTATGGGCGGAATTCGCGGTGCGAGCCGATTGCTGGGGCTCGCTTTCGGCCTGGCGCTTTCCCTGGGCGGGCTGGCCGCCCCGGCGCAGGCGCAGGATGGCGAGGCGCGCCGCGTCATCATCAGCCGCGACGCCGACTATCCCGGTTTCGACCTGCAGACGATCAAGGACATCGACCAGAAGACATGCGCCACGGCCTGCGTCGACGACCAGTCCTGCAAGGCCTTCACCTACAATACCAAGGCGAAGTGGTGCTTCCTGAAGAGCGATTTCGGCAGCCTCGCCGTCGCGCCGGGCGCCAATGCGGGCCGCATCGTCGTCGCCAAGGCGATCGACAAGACCACCCAGGAAAAGCGGATCGAGGAACTCACCTTCCTCGGCCCCTCCCCGTTCGAGGCGGCCAAGGCGCAGCTTAACACGCTGGCGCGGGACTATCCCTCGCATGGCGTCGGCTATGACACGATCCGCCAGGGCGCCGACCGGGCGCGGGCGAACGGCAACACGACGGAACTGGAGCGCGATCTCGGCGCGATGCTGGCGATTGCCCCCGACGACGCCGGCATCTGGCGCGAATTCGCGCTCGGCCTGCTGAAGCGCAATCCCGACGACTATTCGCAGCGCCAGGAAGTGCTGGCGGCCGCCACCTCCGCCGCCATCAACGCCTATCTGCGCGCCGACGGCGCCGGCGATCAGGCGCTGTCGCTGGCCCTGCTCGCCCATTCGCTGGAACGGCGCGAGATGTGGAAGCAGGCGATCAAGGCCTATCGCCTCAGCCTCGAATACAAGCAGGACCCGCAATTCCGCGCCGCCTATGACAAGCTGATCGCCGAGCGCGGCTTCCGCATCGTCTCGAACACGGTCGATGCCGACGCCGCCTCGCCGCGCATGTGCGTCGTCTTCTCCGATCCGCTGCCCGTCGCCGACACGACGCTTTCCGATTATGTGATCGTCGAGGGCGGCAAGGGTCTGGCGGTCGAGCCGCAGGACAGCCAGATCTGCGTCGACGGGCTGAAGCACGGCCAGCGCTATACGCTGCGCTTCCGCGCCGGCCTGCCCTCCGCCGATGGCGAGAAGCTGGCGCAGACCGCTTCCGTCTCCAGCTATATCCGCGACCGCGCCCCCTGGGTCGGCTTCGCCGGCAACGCCTATGTGCTGCCCGCCGGCCAGGGCGCCTCGATCCCGATCGACAGCATCAACACCGACCTGATCGACGCCGAGGTCTACCGCATCGGCGACCGCTCGATCGCCATCGCGGTGCGCGACGGCAATTTCCTGCGCCAGCTCGACAGCTATTCCGCCGGTCAGATCGCCAACCAGTCGGGCGTCTCCGTCTGGAAGGGACAGATAGAGGTCGGCGCCAAGAAGCTGAACGAGACCATCACCACGGCGATCCCGATCGGCGACGCCGTGAAGACGATCGAACCCGGCGTCTATGTCATCACCGCCAAGGCGGCGACCAAGGGCTCCAGCGACAACGGCTATGATTCCTCGCTGGCGACGCAATGGTTCATCGTTTCCGATCTCGGCCTGTCGGCGCTTTCCGGCAATGACGGCGTCCATGCCGTCATCCGCTCGCTCAACACGGCGCAGGCGCTGGCCGGCGTGAAGGTCAAGCTCGTCGCCACCAATGACGAAGTGCTGGGCGAAGCGACCACCAATGCCGACGGCTATGTGCATTTCGAGCCGGGCCTGGCGCGCGGCACGGGCGGCATGGCGCCGCAATTGCTCGTCGCCCAGACGGCGGCCGGCGACTACGCCTTCCTCGACATGAAGAAGACGGCTTTCGACCTGACCGATCGGGGCGTCGATGGACGCCCGGCGCCCGGCCCGCTCGACACCTTCTTTACCTCCGAACGCGGCATCTACCGCCCCGGCGAGACGGTGCATCTTACGGCGCTGCTGCGCGACGCGCAGGCCAAGGCCGTCAACGGCCTGCCGCTGACGCTGGTGGTCGATCGTCCCGATGGCGTCGAATTCCTGCGCACCAAGCTCACCGAAGAGGGTCAGGGCGGCTACAGCCATGACGTCGCCATTCCCGACGGCGCCCAGCGCGGCGCCTGGCGTTTCCAGCTCTATGCCGACCCCGATGGCGCGGCACTGACCGAAATCTCGGCCCTGGTCGACGATTTCGAGCCCGAGCGGATCGCCTTCGAACTGAAGACCACGGCCGAACGGCTGACCTCCGGCGGTACCTTCCCGATCCAGCTGACCGCCAAATATCTCTACGGCGCCAAGGCGATCGGCCTCGGCGTCGACGGCGACATCATCGCGACGCCCACCAGCACCAGCGCCGACTATCCGGGCTTCTCCTTCGGCCTCGCCGACGATCCCGTTGAAAGCATCAGGGATTCGCTCGGCGCCAGCGCCGTCACGGATGATGCGGGCGAGGCCAGCTTCGACGCCACCGTGCCGACGCTGCCCGAGACGACCAAGCTGTTCAACGCCGAGATCGTCGTTCGCGTCACCGACACCAATGGCCGCGCCGTCGAGCGCCGGCTGTCACTGCCGGCCGATGGCACCAAGCCGCATATCGGCATCAAGCCGGATTTCGACGGCAGCGTCTCGGAAGGGGCGGCCGCCGGCTTCGAGCTGATCGCCATCGGCCCGGACGGCAAGCGCATCGACGCCAAGGGCGCGACCTGGCAGATCGAGAAGCTCGACACGAACTACCAGTGGTATCGCCGCGACGGCGCCTGGAAGTATGAGGCGATCACCACGGCGACCCGCGTCGCCAATGGCACCGTCGACCTCGATGCTTCGAAGCCCGCCTCCATCGAGGGCAAGGTCGACTGGGGCCGCTTCCGCCTGACGGTGGCGCTCGCCGGCGAGACGCCGACCTCCTCGAGCTACAATTTCGACGCCGGCTGGTATGTCGACGCCTCCGCCGCTTCCGAGACGCCGGACATGCTGACCGTCTCGCTCGACCAGAAGAATTACGAGCCCGGCGACACCGCCAAGCTGCGGCTCGACCCGCGCTTCCCCGGCATCGCGCAGATCATGGTGATCGACGACCGCGTCATCGACATGAAGACGGTCGAGGTTCCCGAAGGCGGCACCACGGTCGACTTGGACGTGACGGCCAATTGGGGTCCGGGCGCCTACGTGACCGCCACCCTGTTCCGGCCGATGGACGTCCAGGCCAAGCGCATGCCGACGCGCGCGCTCGGCCTCGCCTGGGTGCCGGTCGACCCGGCCGATCGCCGGATCGACGTCCAGCTCGACACCGAAGACCAGATCCGTCCGCGCGGTCCCCTCACCATCCCCGTCACGCTCGCCAATCTGAAGAAGGGCGAGGAGGCCTATGTCACGGTCGCGGCCGTCGATATCGGCATTCTCAACCTGACCCAGTTCAAGACGCCCGACCCGGACGGCTGGTATTTCAGCCAGCGCCGGCTCGGCATGGAGATCCGCGATCTCTACGGGCTGCTGATCGACCGCATGCAGGGCGTTCCCGGCCGTCTCCGCTCCGGCGGTGATGGCGGCGCGCCCGGCCTGAAGTCGGTGCCGCCGACCGAAAAGCTCATCGCCTATTATTCCGGCGTAGTGAAGGTCGACGAGAACGGCAAGGCGACGATCACCTTCGACGTGCCCGACTTCAATGGCTCGGTCCGCGTCATGGCGATGGCCTGGTCGAAGGAAGGCATCGGCCATGCCGAGAAGGAAGTCATCATCCGCGATCCGATCGTGGTGATGGCCAGCCTGCCGCGCTTCATGACGCCGGACGACCAGAGCCGCATCCTGGTCGAGATCAACAATGTCGAAGGCCCGGCCGGTGATTTCCAGCTCACCGTCGATGCGCCCGGCGTCGCGATCGATCCCGGCGATGCCGACAAGCAGGTCCGGCTGGAAAAGGCCGGCCGCATGACGGTCGCGCTGCCGATCAAGGCGGTCGACATTGGCGACCACCAGATCACCGTCAGCCTGGCGAGCCCGGAAAACGGCCAGACCTTCGACCGCAGCTACATGCTGGGCATCCGCCCGGCCGGCCAGCCGGTTTCGCGCCGTTCGCTGATCTCGCTTGCGCCCGGCAACAAGCTGACCGTCGACGAATACGCCTTCGCGGAATTCGTCCCGGGAACGACCAGCGCGACGCTCGCCATCGGCGGCTCGGCCAAGCTCGACGTGGCGGCGATCCTCGCCTCGCTCGACCGCTACCCCTATGGCTGCACCGAGCAGATCACGTCCAAGGCGATGCCGCTGCTCTACCTCAACCAGGTGGCGGCGACGATCGGCATCGCGCAGGACAGCGAGCTGCGCAAGCGCCTGCAGGATTCGATCGGCAAGGTGCTCGACAACCAGTCGTCGTCCGGCTCGTTCGGCCTCTGGGGACCGGGCTATGAGGATCTCTGGCTCGACGCCTATGTCACGGATTTCCTGACCCGCGCCAAGGCGGCCGGCTATCTCGTGCCCGAGGTCGCGTTCAACAACGCGCTTGACAACCTCTCCAACAAGGTCGGCTATGCGCCCGACTTCGAGAAGGGTGGCGAGGCGATCGCCTATTCGCTCTACGTGCTGGCGCGCAACGGCAAGGCGGCGATTGGCGACCTGCGCTACTACGCTGAATCGAAGCTGAACAACTTCGCCACGCCGCTGGCGCAGGCGCAGATCGGCGCGGCCCTCGCGCTGTATGGCGACAAGGCCCGCTCGGGCTCGGTGCTCAAGGTGGCGATCGACAACCTGCAGCGCCACTACGGCCCGATGCTGGCCGGGCGCGAGGACTATGGCTCCACCCTGCGCGACCAGGCGGCGGTGCTGACGCTCGTCGCCGAGAGCGGCGACAAGCGCTTCGACGTCAAGACCCTGGTCGACGACGTCGCCACCACCCGCGACAACCGCCGCTACATCTCGACCCAGGAACAGGGCTGGATGCTGATGGCGGCGGCCGCGATGATGTCGGACCTGAGCCAGGCGTCGATCGATGTCGATGGCAACGCCGCCGACGTGCCGCTCTACCGCAAGCTGCTCGGCTCCGACGTCTCGCCGCGTCCGCTGGTGGTGGAGAACACCAGCGACGTGGCGCTCGACGCGGCGTTGACGCTGACCGGCATCCCGGCCACGCCGGAACCGGCCGGCGGCGAGGGCTTCACCATCACGCGCAGCTATTTCAACACCGACGGCAGCGAGGCCGACCCGACGACGGTCGGTCAGAACGACCGGCTGGTGGTGGTGCTGCGGGTGCTGGCCGACAAGCAGCGTTTCGGACGGCTGATGGTGGTCGATCCGCTGCCGGCCGGCTTCGAGATCGAGAACCCCAACATCTCGCGCTCGGGCGATACGTCCTCGTATGAATGGCTGAAGGTCGAGACCAATGTCGCCCATACAGAGGCCCGCACCGACCGCTTCGTCGCGGCGGTGACCCGCTCGGCCGGCGATCCGCTCGAATTCTCGGTCGCCTATGGCGTGCGCGCCGTGTCGCCGGGCCAGTTCGTGCATCCGGCCGCGACGGTGGAAGACATGTACGACCCCGACCGCCAGGCCCATACCGACACCGGTTCGGTCGAGATCGTCGGCCCGACCACGACGAAGTGAGCGGACGAAACGCATGATCACGCTCGCCGTCATCCCGGGCGAAGACCCGGGATCCATACAGCCGAAGCCTCCGGCTGAATGGATCCCCGCTTTCGCGGGGATGACGGCGAGCGTGGGATTTGCGCCGAGCCTCGACAGGCGGCAGCCATGAACGGCAAGCCAGATCGGGGTTCGCTCAAGAGCCGGCGCCCGCTTGCGGGAGAGGGTTGGGTGAGGGGTTTGCTTGCCTTCGCTCATCCGACGAAGAGAAATAGAAAGACCCTCACCCCTGCCCTCTCCCGCGCCGCGGGAGAGGGGGAAGAAGTGTCTCGGCCGCGCTCCAAATGGCCTCGCCGCGCCGCCATTGGCGGGCTGTCGCTCGGGCTGGTGGCGTTCTTCTCCTATGCCTGGCTTGGCGGCGTGCTGGCGGAGATCGACCGGACCCTGCCGCCCTTGCCCGATCCGGCGAAAATCCCTACCTCGCAGATCGTCGTCGACCGCAGCGACACGCTGCTGCGG
Source organism: Kaistia defluvii (assembly GCF_026343955.1). Lineage (GTDB taxonomy): Bacteria > Pseudomonadota > Alphaproteobacteria > Rhizobiales > Kaistiaceae > Kaistia > Kaistia defluvii. The sequence continues at coordinate 518,019 of NZ_JAPKNI010000002.1, read as the reverse complement.
CCCTACACGATCGCCGAGGGGCGCTGGCGACTGCCGGTGACGCTCGCCGATGTCGATCCGATGTTCCTCACCATGCTGAAGGGCTATGAGGATCGGCGCTTCGACGCGCATCGCGGCGTCGACTGGCGCGCCTTTGCCCGCGCCGCCGGGCAGATCCTGCGCAATGGCCATGTCGTTTCCGGCGGCTCGACGCTGACGATGCAGGTCGCGCGCCTCGTGCAGGGCGGCTCGACACGGCAGGCGGAGAGCAAGCTGAAGCAGATCGTCCATGCGCGGGCGCTCGAACAGAAGCTCGACAAGACCCAGATCCTGTCGCTCTACCTGGCGCTCGCTCCTTATGGCGGCAATCTGGAAGGCATCCGCGCCGCGACGCTCGCCTATTTCGGCAAGGAGCCGCGTCGGCTGACCATCGCCGAGGCCGCTTTGCTGGTCGCCCTGCCGCAATCGCCCGAGGCGCGGCGGCCGGACCGGGACCCCAGGGCGGCGAAGGCGGCGCGCGACCGCGTGCTCGACCGGCTGGTTACCGCCGGCATCCTGGACGAAGAGACCGCCGCCTCGGCCAAGACCGAACGCATTCCGGAAGCAAGAAGACCGTTCCCGATGCTCGCCGCGCATCTGGGCGACCAGGCGCGCAAGCGACATCCCGCCGATCCGGTCATCAAGCTCACCCTCGACGGTCGGCTGCAGGCGAAGCTGGAAGCGCTGGCCAGCACGCGCGCGGCAAAAGTCGGCGCCAAGGCCTCGGTCGCCATTCTGGTCGCCGACCAGGTCACCGGCGACATCCTCGCCTCGGTCGGCTCGGCCGGCTTCATGGATGACGGCCGCAACGGCTATGTCGACATGACAGAAGCGGTGCGCTCGCCCGGTTCGACGCTGAAGCCGCTGATCTACGGTCTCGCCTTCGAGCAGGGCCTTGCCCATCCGCAAAGCCTGATCGAGGACAAGCCCTCCGCCTTCGCGGGCTATGCCCCCGTCAATTTCGACGGATTCTATCGCGGCACGGTGACGATCCACGACGCGCTGACGCAGTCGCTCAACGTGCCGGCCGTGCAGGTGCTCGACGCGGTGGGGCCGGCGCGGCTGATCGCGCGGCTGAAGCGCGCCGCCGCCAATCCGCGCCTGCCGGACATGTCGGCGGCGGGCCTCGCCGTCGGCCTCGGCGGCGTCGGCATCTCGCTGCGCGATCTCGTCTCGGTCTATGCGGCGATCGCGCGCGGCGGCCGGCCGGTGGCGCTGCATCCCGAGCCGGTGCCGATCGTCGTCTCGGCCGATACCGCGCCCGTGCTCGATCCGCTGGCCGCCTGGTATGTCGCCGACATCCTGGCCGACGTGCCGCCGCCCACCATCGGCGCGCGCGGCCGCATCGCCTACAAGACCGGCACCTCCTATGGCTATCGCGACGCCTGGTCGATCGGCTTCGACGGCCGCACGGTGATCGGCGTCTGGGCGGGACGGGCCGATGGCGCGCCGGTCTCCGGCCTTTCCGGCATCGGCACGGCGGCGCCGGTGCTGTTCGAGGCGTTCGACAAGATGGGCGGCGAGCGCGCACCGCTGCCGACCGCCCCGCGCGGCGCGCTGATCGCTTCCAATGGCGAGTTGCCGCCACCGCTGAAGCGGTTTCGCGGCACCGACACCCTCGCAAATCGGGCGCCGGACACGCCGCAGATCGCCTTCCCCCCGGACGGCGTCCAGGTCGATCTCGGCATCCGCGCCGGCGATCCGATGCCGCTGATGATCAAGATCCGCAACGGCCAGCCGCCCTTCACCTGGTTCGCCAATGGCGTGCCGATCGCGCAGACGCCGTTCTCGCGGGCCGAAAGCTGGGAACCGGACGGGCCGGGATTTGTTACCTTGTCCGTCGTCGATTCGGCCGGGCGTTCCGACCGCGTGACGGTCTTCGTGGAATAGGCCAGAACGGAGCCCTGCGATTTCCCTCCTTGAACGCCATTGGCGCCAGCACACCCACTTCTACCAATCCATCCTCGTCGCCCTCGTCGCCTATTTCCTCATCCGCCTGGTGCGGCCGGAATTCGCGATGATCGCGTCGGGCGACGTGTTCTTCATCGCCTATCTGTTCTTCCTGTTCCGGCTTGCCGCGAAGGCCAATCTCGAGACGCTGCGCAAGCGGGCGCGACGGGAGGATGAAGGCATCGTCCTGATCGTCTGCCTGACGCTCGGCGCCATCGCCTTCTCGTTCTATTCGATCTTCTCGATCCTCAACGGTCCCAATACGACGGCGGCGCATCTGGCGATCGCCATCATCAGCATCCCGCTCGGCTGGACCGTGTTCAACACGCTGTTCGCGTTCCACTATGCCCGGCTCTATTACGCGCCGGCGGGAACCGACAATGATGCGGACGGCAAGGAGGACGATGCCGGCGGCCTGATCTTCCCCGATACGCCGGAGCCGGTGATCTGGGACTTCTTCTATTTCTCGTTCTGCCTCGGCGCGACGTTCCAGACCTCGGACGTCAATGTGCGGACGACCGGCTTCCGGATGGTGATGATGTTCCACTCGATCGCGTCGTTCGTCTTCAACACGACGCTGCTGGCGCTTGCCATCAATCTCGGCGCCAGCGTGCTCACCTAGGCGGGACCATCGGCAGCCGGCGGCGGCGGCGCGGGATGACGCGCCTCCTCCAGGGCCTGAAGACGCTCCAGCCAACGCCGCTCGATCGGCTTGGCAACGATCAGGACGAGGAAGACCAGAACCAGCGCGAGGATCACGACAGGCCAGTCGCCGAGCCCGCTGGTAACCCCGAGCGCTGCCGCCACCCAGACGGTCGCGGCCGTGGTCACGCCATGTACGACCTCGTCCCGTTTGCCGCGCCGAAGGATGGCGCCGGCGCCGATGAAGCCGATGCCGGCCAGCACACCCTGCACGACACCCTGCAGCACCCGGCTCTGCGCATCGGGGTGGCCGACAAACATCGTGATATGGCTGACGCTGACCGTCGCCAGCGCCGCGCCGAGCGAGACCAGCGCCAGGGTGCGCATGCCGGCGGGCTTTTCCCGGGCGTCGCGATCGATGCCGATCAGCAGGCCGCAGAACACCGCCACGCCCAGGCGAAGCGCCGTATCCAGATAGAGATCCATCGACAGACCCGCCCCTCTCCCATGCCAATGCGTGTGTTCGCATAGTCGCATATCCGCGTCGCCATGCCAGCCGCGCCGCCGCCGCACCCATGGGCGAAATGGCGGGACGGCGCTCAGTCCGGCGTTGCCGCTATGCCAAGGCGGGAGAGAACCCCGATCATCGCGCGCATTCCATAGGGCTTGCCCAGGAAGGCGACGCGCGGGTCGTTGGCGAGCGCGGGGTCGAGATCGGCGGGATCGCCGCCGCTGGCAATGACGACCGCAACCTCGGCCAGCGCCGCCAGAATGTCCTTGGCGAGATCCTCGCCGGAACGATCCGGCAGGCCGACATCGATGATGATGGCACGATAGGGATGGTCGGCCCCGCCCAGGCGAGCCGACGCCTCGGCGGCCGAGCACGCGAGTTCGACGACAAAGCCCAGATCCTCGAGCATTTCGGCAACCGCAGACCGAACCAGCGGCTCATCCTCGATCAGCAGGATCACCGGTCCGCCCTCAGCCATGGCGATCGCTCCAAAAGGCGGGCGACTCGGCAAGCGGCGCACGGAATGCCGCGAACGGTGTTCCGACCTGGCTCGCGGCATGGGCAATGGGACTCGGCGACAGATCGATCACGACGCGGCCCTCGCTGCGGGCCGAAATCGACCCTACGCCTCTACGCTCCGGGGCCAACGACGTTACCGCGATCCCCCACCCCGACCTAGCGATGGAGAGATTTAGCTCCGAAGATGGTTAAGATCGGAGGCTCGCGACGGCCTGTGACAAACTCGCGTCGATCGGCGTTTCCAGACGCCCCAGCCACAAATTGGACGAAGACAGCGCCTAGCTCCGCGGGGCCGACAATCGGCTGCTCCGGAGTTCCTGATGCCGACGCTCACCATCCGCACCGCCCTGATCGGGCTTGCCCTGTCGTTCCTGATGGGCACGGCGGCATCCGCCAGGTCGCATGACATCGAGCTGAAGCTGCGCATCGCCGCGCCGCCGCCGGGCCCGCGCGTCGTGGCGCTGACCTTTGATGCCTGCTCCGGCGCGATCGACCAGCGCATCCTGAAGGAACTGGTGGACAACCGCATCCCGGCGACCCTGTTCGTCACCCATCGCTGGCTGAAGCGGAACGCCGCCGCCATGGCCGTCGTGATGGCCCATCCCGAACTGTTCGAGGTCGAGAACCATGGCGACCAGCACGTGCCCGCCATCACCGACATTCCGAGCCTCTATGGCGTGAAGACCGCCGGCTCGCTGGAAGCGGTGCAGCGGGAGGTCGATGGCGGCGCCCTGGCCGTCCGGCAGGCGACCGGCAAGCCGCCGCGCTGGTTCCGCGGCGCTACCGCCGTCTACAGCCGCGACGCGCTCGACCAGATCCGCGCCGCCGGCTATTCGATCGCCGGCTTCTCGCTCAATGCCGACATGGGCGCCTCGCTGCCGGCCGCCACCGTCGCCAGGCGCATCGCCGCCGCGAAATCGGGCGACGTCATCATCGCCCACATCAACCAGCCGGGCCATCCGGCCGGCCTCGGCGTGGTCGAGGGCATCCAGCGCCTCGTGGCGTCCGGCACGGTGTTCGTCAAGCTCGACGACGTCCAGACCCAGGCGAGCAACTGAGGGTCTTGCTTCCGACCGGGAACGCTACGCCAGCCGATACCAGCGCCGCGCGCTGCCTTCGAACAGGGCCGCCTGCTCCTCCGCCGAAAATCCCCGCGTCGCTTCCTTGAACACGTCGACCCACTCGGCGAAGCCGATATGCAGGCCGGCGACCGGATGGTCGGTGGCGAACATGGCGCGCTCCGGCCCGAACGCATCAATGCAGGCGTCGATCACCTCGCCCAGGCTCTCGCGGGTCCATTGCGGGTCATAGGCCACCGGATCGGAGATCTTGATCGCGACGTTCGGCGCCGCCGCCAGCAGACCGAGCCCGTCGCGCCAGCGCTTCATGCCTTCGGCGTCGCGGTCGATCGGGCTGGCGCAATGGTTGAGGATGAAGGCGATGTCGGGGAAATCCGCCACCAGCCGGCGCGTGCTTTCGAACTGATGCGGCGTGATCAGCAGATCGAAGCTGAACCCGTGCTCGCGGAAGCGGGCCAGGGTGGCGCGCCAGCGCGGATCGTCCATGCGGTCATTGTCCGGCATGCGGCGCTTGGCCGGGTCGGGATGCCAGCTCAGGATCTCGCGGATGCCGACGACGCGGCCGTTGGCGGCGTGCGCCTCCAGCACCCTCTCGGCGCCGGGGTCGAGCAGCGCGGCATGGGCGACATAGCGCGCGGCGATGCCCGGCGAACGCTCCAGCGTATCGAGCCAACGGCTTTCCCCGGCCGGGTCCGCCGGATCCCAGTTCGCCTCGACATGCACGCTGGCGACGATGCCCTGCGGGACGGCCAGCGCCTCATAGTCGGCCACCAGATGGTTCCGGCGAAACGGCGCCAGCTCGTCGGATGGGTCGCCGCCCTCCAGCCAGCCATGCTTGCCGAGCCCGAGATCCCAGAAGTGATGATGGGCGTCGATGATCGGCCCGTTATAGCGTTGCCCCGTCATATCCCCGTTCCCAAGGGAAAAGGCTGCCGTTACGACGTCCTTTTCCACATATGATACTTGATTTTGAAATAGGGGACAGGCTGGCGCGCCCTGTCAAGGGCGGGCTACTGTATCGACGGGGAAACGCAATCAGAACGGGACCAGAGATGGCGAATGAAGCCGTGAAGGCCAAGAGGGCCGAGCCTGACAAGCAGGCGAACGCCGCCCTCGCCTACAAGGCACCGGCCCTGGAAAAGGGGCTGGATATACTGGAACTGCTGGCCGGCCAGTCGGGCGGCCTGATCCTGTCGCAGATCGCCCAGTCGCTGGGCCGCTCGGTGCAGGAGGTGTATCGCGTGGTCGTCTCGCTGGAGCGGCGCGGCTATGTCGAGCGCAAGCCGCCGGGCGAGGCGTTCCAGATCTCGATGAAGCTCTTCGACCTCGCCTGCGGCCATCCGCCGATCCGGCGCCTGCGCGAAACAGCGCAGCCGATCCTGCAGAGCCTGGCGGCCGAGGTCGAGGAAGCCATCATCCTGTCGATCCTGGACGGGCTCTCGGTGCGCGTCATCGCGGTCGCCGACAATCCCGCTCCGGTCGGCTTTCGCGTCCGGCTGGGCACGCAGACGCGGATGCTTTCCACCGCATCGGGCCGAACCCTGATCGCGTTCCAGAACGAGCTGACGCGCGCCATGCTGATCGAGCGCGCCTCGGAAGAGCTGCGCTCCCGCGGCAAGGACCCGGAACCGCTGATCCGCCGGGTCGAGCAGATCCAGAAGCGCGGCTACGAGGTGGTGGCCGACGAAACGCTGCGCGGCATCACCGACGTGTCCTTCCCGATCTTCGACGCCAGCGGCATGGCCCAGGCGGCGCTCACCATGCCGTTCCTGCTCTGGGTCACCAACCAGGTCCAGCTCGCCGACGCCTCGAAGCATCTCTATGAGGCGGCGGCCGAACTCTGCCGGCAGATCGGCGGCCACCTGCCGGAGCCGAAATTCCCGATCCGGGGCTGAGGCGCGTCGTCACCACTCAGATCGTCGTCCGGACATGGGCGTCGCGGCCGTAGAACGACACCAGCACGACGATGACGACGCCGAGCACGGCCTGCACCAGCGACGGCTGCAGGCCGATGCCGATCAGCAGGGTGTTGATCTCGGTCAGCACCAGCGCGCCGGCGACCGTGCCGAGATAGGAGCCGCGCCCGCCGACCAGCGCCGTACCGCCGATGACGACGGCGGCGATGGTCTGGAACAGATAGGGCTGGCCCACCTCGCCATAGGCCGAGCCGGTGAAGCCGAGCAGCAGGATGCCGGCCACGGCCGCGAAGGCGGCGGAAAGGGCGAAGGTGGCCGTCCACATCGCCACCGGGTTGATCAGCGCCAGGGGGGCGGCGCGCGGATTGCTGCCGAGCGCGAACAGCCGGCGGCCATAGGCGGTGCGGGCGAGCGCCACGGTGACGATCGCCGCGAGCGCGATGAAGCACGGCACCAGCCACGGCACGGGCAGGAAGCCGACCGAGCCGCCGATGGAGACGAATTCGGTGATTCCTGCCGGCGCCGAACCGGACGGGAAGCCGCCTGTCCACAGCAGCACCGAGCCCTGCACGATGGTGCCGATGCCGAGCGTGACGATCAGCGGATGCAGCTTCAGGCTCGAGGCGATCAGCCCGTTCAGCGCGCCGATGGCGCAGGCGAGGCCGATGACGATGGCGCAGACCACCGCGAAATTCATGCCGCCGCCATAGAGCTGCGCGGTGACGACATTGGCGAAGCCGATGACGAAGGGGATCGACAGGTCGATGCCGCCGATGATCACCACCAGCGTCTGGCCGATCGAGGCGATGGCCAGCAGCGAGCCAAGCACCAGCATGGCCCGCATGGAAAACTCGCTCGAATAGCCCTCGATCAGCGCGGTGCCGGTGAGGTGGAGCGCGACGGCGACGATGAGCGCGCCGAAAACGCGCGCCTGGTCACTGGTCAGGCGTGCCATCTAGGCTGCTCCCCGCATGCGTCCGAGCCATCGGTCCTGCAAGGCCGTCAGCACGATGGCGATGACGAGGATCGCGCCATAGGCGATCTGCAGGACGAAGGTGGAGAAGTTGAAGAAGGTCAGCGCGCTCTGCAGCAGGAAGATGTCGATCGCGCCGATCGCCGCCCCCAGCAATCCGCCGCGCCCGCCGGCCAGGCTGACACCGCCGAGCGCTACCGCCGAAATGGCGATCAGCGTGTAGGTGGGACCGATCGACGGATCGGCCGAGCCGATCAGCGCCGTCATCATCAGCCCGGCGACGCCGGCGAACACGCCGGTGATGACATAGGAGAGGAAGCGCACCAGCGTGACCGGGATGCCGGCCGTATAGGCGGCGCGGTCATCGCTGCCGACCGCCATCAGGTGGTCATAGTATGGCAGGCGGCGGATGCCGATCCAGACCAGGAAGACGGCGCCGAGCGGCAGGATCGACAGCGGCCCGCCGAGCGATTTGAGCCACACCGGCACCGTACCGGTCGGCGCCGGCAGGATGGTCAGCGTCGTGCCGACGAGAAGCAGATAGGTGCCGAGCGTCGCGACGATCGGCTGGATGCGCAGGATGGTGGCCAGGAAGCCGTTCAGCGCCCCGATGGCGGCGCCGATCAGAACCGCCACGCCGACGACGATGAAGGGCGAGCTGAGGCCGAGCTTCTGGATCAGCACCAGCACGACGATGGCGTTGACGAAGCCCATGATCGGCCCGACCGAGATGTCGATGCCGCCCCGGCCGCCGAGGATCGCCGGCGCCGAGGCGATGGCCGCGCCGACCAGCGGCGCCGCGAGGCCGATCAGCGTGCCCCAGGCGGCGGGCGCGAAGCGGGCGGGGTTGATGAAGATGTTGATCGCCAGCAGCACGACGAACAGGATCGGCGCGAAGCCGGTCTGGCGCCAGACCGCCTTGAGGGCCGAAGCCTTGCCAGCCGGCGGGGAGATTGCGGATGCCGTCATGCTGCGCGCCCGAACATGGTGGATATGATGCGCTCGGAGGAGCGCTCGGCCCCCGCCAGCGAGGCGGCGAGTTCCTGCTCGCGGAACACGAGGATGCGGTCGCAGAGCACCAGCGCCTCCTCGATCTCGGTCGAGAGGATGACCAGCGCCATGCCCTCCGCCGCCAGTTCGCGAAACACCGCATAGAGGACGCGGCGGGTGGCGATATCGACGCCGCGTGTCGGGTCGTTCAGCAGCAGCACGTCCGGCTTGTGCGCCAAAGCGCGGGCGAGCAGCACCTTCTGCTGGTTGCCGCCCGATAGGGTGGTGATCATGCGGCCGGGATCGGGCGCGACGATCGACAGCCGGTCGCGGTAATAGTCGTAGCGCTTGCGCCGCTCGGCCAAGCTGATCAGCCCGAGCTTGCGGTCCCGGCCCACCGTCGCGATGGCGAAATTGTCGAGGATCGACATGGAGGGGAAAATGCCGGTGGCGCGGCGGTCGCGCGGTAGATAGGCGATGCCGCTCCGGACCGCCTGTCGGAAGCTGCGTATCACCCGCTCGCCGTCCCGCCCGGTGCCGACATGACCGACGACCGGCGGACGCAGGCCGGCCAGCGTCTCGATGAAGGCGTCCTGGCCGTGGCCGTCGAGGCCCGCCAGCCCGACGATCTCGCCGCGGCGGATATCCTGATCGAACGGAATGGCGCCCGGCTTCAGCGACAGGCCGCGAATGGAGAGCGCGGACGGATCAGCCATGGTGCAGCTCCCGCGCGGTATCCGGCGCCATCAGCGCGAGCAGTTCGTCGGGCACCAGATTGCCCTTCTCCAGCGTCTTCACCACCTGCCCGCTGCGCAGCACGGTCACGCGGTCGGAGAGGCCGGTGACCTCGTCCATGCGGTGGGTGATGAACAGGATGAGACAGCCCTCCGCCGCCAGCCGCCGCATCAGCGCGAACACCGCCTCGCGATCGGCAAAATCGAGCGCGGCTGTGACCTCGTCGAGGATCAGCACGCGCGGTGACCGGGTCAGGGCGCGGGCGAGCACGATCAGTTGCTGCGCCGCCAGCGGCACCTCCCGCGCCGGCTCGTCGAGCGGCACGGCCGTCGAGGCGAATTCGGACAGGATGCGGCCGGCAAGCGCGCGGCGCTCGCCACGCGGTACGCGGCGGCGGAACAGGCCGTCATAGCCGAGCAGGATATTGTCGGCGACGCTGCGGTCCGGCGCGATCAGCACTTCCTGGAATACCGTGGCGAAGCCGGCGGCGCGGAATTCGGCCGGATCGCGGCCGGCGATGGCGCGGCCTGAAAAGGTGATGGTGCCGCGATCGGGCGTGACGATGCCGGAGAGCAGCTTGACCAGCGTGCTCTTGCCCGAGCCGTTCTCGCCGAGGATCGTGTGAATCGTGCCGGGCGTGAAATCGATATTCGCGCCGTCCAGCGCCACCGTCTCGCCATAGCGCTTGGAGAGATCGCGGATCTCCAGCATGAAACGTCAGCCCCCGTGCAACGTCGCGAATGGAATCAAAAGACGGGCGACAGCGTGGCTGCCACCCGTCCTGCCTGCAAGCCCGCCCCTACTTGGCGCAGGGGTCCGGCGTCTGCGCGTAGTCGAACAGCTGCGTATGCGCCGGCTTGGCGAAATAGGCATCCATCAGCGCTTCCGGCATCGGATCCTCGGGCGCGACCGGGAAGATCGAGACGGCGTCCTTGGTCATGCAGTCGCGGTGCCACTTGCCGAGTTCGTCCGGCTTCACGGCCGGCACGGGGATCATCAGGATGTTGAGCTTCGGCTGCTGGCCCTCGAGCACGCGCACGCCCACGCGGAACAGGGTCTGCGCGGTCCAGGACGGCATCAGCGCGCCGCCGGTGAAGCGGAACGTGTCCTGGTTGTCCTTCCAGAAGCCGAGCGCATCGCCCGAGATCGAGCCGGAGACGACCGGGATCGGCCGGCCGGCCTGCTGGAAGGCCTCGGCGACGATGCGCGACTCCGAACCGGAGGTCCAGACGCCGGCGATCGGCTGCGGCGTGGTGGCCAGCACCTGCAGCGTCACGGTCTTGGTGACGTTCGGCGACCAGTTGCCATTGACGTCGCGGATCACCTTGACGTCGGGCGCCTCGGCGAAAGCCTTGTCGGCGCCGGCGCGCTGCTGGGCGACCAGCGGACTGCCGGCAATGCCCTCGATGCGCAGCACATTGCCCTTGCCGCCAATGCCGTCGATGACGCCCTTGGCGACGTCATAGCCGAACTTCACGAAGTTCGAGTCGACGTTGATGGCATAGGGGCTGGTGACCGCGCCGGAGCCGGTGACGAAGGGAATGCCGGCCTTGAAGGCGGCCTCGATCACTTCGTTCAGCGCGGTCGAGGAACCGGCGAACGAGGTGATGATGCTGCACTTCTTGTCGATGAAGGCGCGGATCTGCGCGATCTGCTGGCCGGTGTCACCGTTGGAATCCGACATTTCGAAATCGGAAATCCAGCCCTTCTCCTTGTAGAGGCCGACCAGGCGCTCCAGTTCGTGCGTGACGGAAACACGCCAGGGATTACCCTGGTAGGACTCCGAATGGCACCACTTCCAGGGCTGCTTCACGGGGCCGAAATTGTCATAGGCGGAGGGCTGGATCGTCTCCTCGACGCCGAGATAGAGCGCCTGCACTTCCGGCGGCAGCGTCGCGAAAGCCGGCGGCGTCTCCGCCCTGGCAAATCCGGCGACACTCATCATCGCTGCGGCGCAAACCGCCAAGCGCAATCTGGTCCTGCTGGCCCGTGTCATGATCCTGTCTCCCTCCCTCTCGGCCGGGGGCGGACATCCGCTCCCAACGCCCAATTTCAGCTCTTTTCGCAGGTGAGAGCTTTCGTTCATATCAGATAGCAAGCCGCCATCCTGTCAACTGGTATTTGGTACTGGACAGCGCCTGTTTACGCAGCGGGATCAAGCCTGCAGCGGGGGTACCGCAGACCGCCCGACGCAAGACGCCCGCCCCCGTGAAAATCACGCGAACGGGCGTCCTGTCGGATCGAGCTAGCCAGCCGCGCCGGGGCGCGACTGGCTAGGATTTTTCTACCAGCGGACCTGGAAGCCGGCATTGCCGCCATAGGTCTGGACATTGTCGGCGAACTTGCCGTCGAAGGTGGCAAAGAACGAGGTGTCCGGGCCCCAGTTCATCTTGAAGCCGGCATTGACCGCCAGCGCATCCTCGGCCGCCGCAGCGCCCTGCACGACGAAGGGATAGCCCGGCGCCGAGAGGAAGCTCGGATTGACCGACCGATCCGGGTTGAACTCGTGCAGCCATGCCGCGCGCGCCCAGGGCTGGATCGTCGTATCGCCGCCAAGCCCGATCACCGTATCGAACTGCATACCGAGCGAGGACGGCAGCGAGGTAATGGTGCGGCTGGCATAGTCGAGGCCCAGCACATCGCCATCATGCGAGGTTTCCGAGAAGCCCTGCATCGAGAGCGAGGCGAACTGCAGCCCGGCAAAGCCCGTGACCGCGCCGAGGCCGGCCACCGGCTGGCGCCAGCCGGTCTCGACCTTGGCGCCGAAGCCGCCGCTCAGGAAGTCGCCATCCCAGCGCTCCGAGAATCCCGGCACGGGATTGAGCGGCGCATCGGTGCCCGGCACGGTGGCCTGGCGGGTGGTGCTGTTGTCGTAGATGTCGAGCGAAACCGCGCCATTGGCGTAGAGCTGGCCCCACTTCTTCGACGCGTAGGCGCCGAGATGGCCGCCGACGATGTTGCCGCTCGTCTCGCGATCCGGCACCGAGAACGAGCCCGCGCCGCCGCCGAGCGCAAAGCCCATCAGCGTGTCGGGATCGAGCTGGTAATCGAGGCCGGCCGCCAGGCTGCCGCCCTTGTAGGTCAGGTCGGCGCTGCCGACGACCGTCGGATCACCCGTGACGTTGCCGGAATTGCCGCCGACCGTCGCCCAGATCTTCCAGCGGCGTTCCTCGGCTTTCGCCAGGGCTTCGAAGGCCGGGTTCTTGTCCGGCTCGGCGGCATAGCCGAGCGGCTTCGGCGCGATGCTCTGGCTCGCCGGGTCGATGCCGATCCCGATGCGCCAGCTATCCGCCTGGCTGGTCATGGCCGCCAGGAAGGTATTGTTCATGTCGAATTCGGGCTGCTGGAAGCCGCTGACGCCCTCGCCCGAGATCGAATCATAGATCGCGCCGAGTGCATCCAGCGTCGGCACATAGAACAGCGCCGCCGCGATCTGCGTGAATTTCGGCGAGGTCAGGTCCGTCTGGATCGCATTGATCGCCGAGCCGACCGCGGTCTGGTTTTCCGTCAGGCCGCCGCGGGCGTAGTTGATGTCGACGTTGAGGACGACATCCTGCGGATCCACCGGATAGAGCAGCTTGTACTGCGCCACCGCGCTCTGGATGGCGTCGATGGCGAGGCCCTCGTCGGTGACGCCTTCCTCCGTGTGGATGATGACGTAGTCGGTGCTGCCGGTGCGCGCCGCGCCCGGGTTCATGACGTTGATGGCGACGAAGCCATCCACCACGGCCGTGCCGCTGACATCGATCCGGTCCGTCGTATCGGCCAGGTCGAGATCGAGCAGATAGGCGGCCTTCTCGACCTGTTCGAAATTGCCGGTCAGCGTCGTGGTCATCACCCGGTCCCAGTCGCCGGGATTGATGTAGCCTTCATTCAGATACTTTCCCGTCGCGCCGAGATCGACGGTGTCACCCATGTAGTGGATGGCATCGAAGCGATTGTTGAAGGCATTCAGGCCTTCGCCGAGCGCGACGGAGCCGATGGCGATGGACTGGTTTTCGAAAGTGTCATCGCCGCCGGTGGCGCGCATGGCATAGCCGTCGATCCCGTCGATCGAGGCGACAACGCCCTTGTTGGTCAGCCTGTTGGTCTTGCCGTCCTTGAAGCCGACGCCGGCGCCCATTTCGGAGCCGCCGACGACCTCCACCTTGTCATCGATGGTGACGTCAATGTCGCCATTGCCGCTGCCGCCGACGCTCTGGGCCAGAATGCCGAAGGAATTCTGGCCCGTGACCGCGACATCGACCGTCTGGGTCAGCTTCACAGTCTCGCCATAGCCTGTCCCGCCGACCGAGCCCATGAAGCCCGCCGGCATCGCGAACAGACCGAAGGTCCGGGCGCTGGCACCCGAGAAGCCATCCAGGCCGAGATAGTTGCCGTCGAGGCCGCCGACACCGCCGCCGCCGCCCACCGACTGGGCGAAGACGCCGACCGAGTTGTCGCCGGATATCAGGATCTTGGCGTCGCCGGTGATCGTCACCTTGCCGCCATTGCCGGTGCCGCCATTCTGGGTGGCCGCGACGATGCCGTCCGTGCCCGCCGTGACGACGCCGCCGCCGCCACCGACGGACTGGGCGAAGATGCCGACCGATCCGTCGCCAGTGAGGCCGATGGTGCCGGTGCTGGTGACGGTCACGTCACCACCCTTGCCGGTCACGCCGTCGCCGCCGATGACCGCCGGATCGCCGAGCGCGACCGCCGTGGCCGCGCCACCCCTGCCACCGCCACCGCCGACCGACTGGGCGAAGATCGCGACGGAATTGTCGCCTTCGATCAGCATGTTGCCGTCGTTGATGACCTTGACGATGCCGCCATCACCGCCGGCCCCGCCGGAACCGCCGACCGCCACGGCGATCGAAGGCGTCGCGCCGAGGCTCGTCAGATAGGTGATGCCGCCCGTGCCGCCGCCGCCGCCGACCGACTGCGCCAGGATGCCCGTCGAGCCGTAGCCCTTGGTGTGGATCAGGCCGGTCAGTTCGTTGGTGACGGTGACATCGCCACCCTTGCCGCTGGCGCCACCGGCGCCGCCGATGGTGAAGTCGAAGCCCGAACCGCTGGTCAGGGCCGTGCCGCCGGTCATCGCGCCGTTGCCGCCGCCGCCGCCAATCGACTGGGCGAAGATCGCCACCGCCGCGTCGCCCGTCGTGGTGATGCCGCCGGCGTTGGTGACCTTGACGATGCCGCCATCGCCGCCGCCGGCGCCCCCGACGCCGAGCGAGCCCGAGGTCAGGCTGGACGCGAAGCCGCCGCCGGCATTGCCGCCGCCGCCACCGACCGACTGGGCGAAGATACCATGCGAGCCATAGCCCTCGACCAGGATGTTGCCCTGGCGAAGCGTGGTCGTCTCGTCCTCGGAGAGCACGATCTGGTTTTCGACCGTGACGTCGCCCCCATTGCCGGTCGACGCCGTATCGCCGCCGACCGTGATCAGGCCGTAGGTGCGGCCGCCGGAGCCGCCGCCGCCGCCAATCGACTGCGCATTGATGCCATCGGCGCCATCGCCCAGCGTATGCAGGGTGTTGGCGTTGATGACCTTGACAATGCCGCCATTGCCGGACGAACCGCCTGCGCCGCCCACCAGCACCAGCGCCGGAACGCTGTCGGTGAACTTGCCGGAATTCTTGCCGCCGCCGGAGCCACCGCCACCGCCGACCGACTGGGCGAAGATGGCATGGGAATCGAGGCCGGACGTCTGGATCATCGCCGCGTTGGTCACGTCGACCTCGCCGCCGACGCCGCTGGAGCCGCCCGAGCCGCCGACACCGACGATGGTGAGACCGACCGAGCCGCCGGCGCCGCCGCCGCCGCCGACCGACTGGGCGAAGATGCCCGCGGAATCGTCGGCATGGGTGAGGATGCCGCCATAATTGTCGACCGTGACGGTGCCGCCGAAACCGGCCGCCTCGCCGGTGCCGCCAATGGCCAGCAGTGCGCCCGCGCCGCCGCCGGAACCGCCGCCGCCGCCGACCGACTGCGCGAAGATGCCGTTCGAGCGACCCGTGTCCGCGTCGGGATTGGTGCGGATGCCCTCGTTGTTCAGGACGACGCCGCCGAAGGTCTCGATCAGGGCGATATTGGCCTGCGACAGGTCTTCCTTGCCATTGGTGACCGTGACCGCGCCGCCATTGCCGCTGGCGCCGCCGCTGCCGCCGAGCGCGACCGTGCCGAGCATGCCGGCATTGCCATCGCCGCCGTCGCCGCCGCCGCCGCCGATCGACTGCGCGTGGATCGCATTCGAGGTCTGGCCCTCGGTGGTGATGTGACCGGTGTTGGTGACAATCACGACACCGCCGTCACCGCCCTCCCCGCCCGTGCCGCCGATGCCGATGGCCGCGGAGCGCTTGAAGCTGCCGGTGCTGAGCGGCTTCAGGAAGGTGAGCGGATCGATCGGCACGAAGGGGATCGACACCAGGCCGCCAAGGCCGACATAGGCGTCGCCGCCCGTGCCGCCACCGCCGCCGACCGACTGGGCGAAGATGCCCATCGACTTGTCGCCATGCGTGGTGATGAAATCGAGATTGGCGACATCGACCATGCCGCCGAGATTGCCCTCGCCACCCTCGCCGCCGACCGTCGCCTGCAGGTTCCAGTTCGGCGATTTCTTGACCTCGTCGCAATCCGCCGGCGGCTTGCAGGAAGGTCCGAGCTGGAGCGAGATCGAATTGGAGCGGCCGCCCGTGCCGCCGCCGCCGCCGATCGACTGCGCGACGATGCCGGACGAACCGACGCCCGACGTCTCGATGCCGCCATCCTGGGTGATCTTAACCTTGCCGCCGAGATTGCCGTCGCCGCCCAGGCCGCCGACCGCGACGCTGACATTGACCTGCGTTCCCTTGGTGTTGCCGCCGAGGCCGAGCACGCCGGTGACCGCGTTGCCGCCGGAACCACCGCCGCCGCCGATCGACTGCGCGAAGATGCCAAAGGCGCCGTCGCCCGTCGTCGTCAGCAGTCCGTCATTGTCGATCGTCACCGGGCCGCCAATGCCGCCATCGCCGCCGAAGCCGCCGACCGCCACACTGGCATTGACGTTGGTGCCCTCCTCGCCGAGCACGCCGATCGTCGCCGCGATCGCCAGGCCGCCATTGCCGCCACCGCCGCCGATCGACTGCGCCTGGATGGCGTGCGCCTCGACGCCGCCAGTGGAGATCGCGCCGCTGCTGTCGACGATGACGATGCCGCCGCCGCTGCCTTCGCCACCGAAGCCACCCAACGAGGCGGACAGGCTCTTGGCGCCCGCGCCGCCAATCGTGCCGGCAATCGCCATGCCGCCATTGCCGCCGCCGCCGCCGACCGACTGCGCGAACAGGCCGACCGACTGGTCGTCTTCGGTAATGATGGTACCGTCACGGATCACCGTGACGTCGCCGCCCTTGCCGCCGTCGCCGCCGAAGCCGCCGACGGAGACGCCGACCTGACGGCCTTCCTCGCCGCCCGAAAGGCTTGCCGAAACGCTGAGGCCGCCATTGCCGCCGCCGCCGCCAACCGATTGCGCCAGCACGCCATAGGCCTTCTTGCCCTGGGTCTGGATGATGCCGGTCGAATCGACCGTGACCGCTTCGCCGTCGCCGGCCGCGCCGCCGAAGCCCCCGAGCGAGGCGGAGATCGCCGTCTTGGCGCCACCCTCGGCCTTGCCGAGCGAGCCCTGGATCGCCGCGACGAAGGAGAAGCCGCCATTGCCGCCCCCCCCGCCGACCGACTGCGCCAGGATGCCGTTGGCGCCGTCGCCTTCGGTCAGGATGTTGTCGACCGAGGTCACATTGACGGTCGAGCCATTGCCGCCGCCGTCGCCGAAGCCGCCGATCGAGACGGCGACCGCGGTCTTGGCGTTCTCGCCGGTGACCGAGATCGCGCCGGAGAAGCCGCCATTGCCGCCCCCCCCGCCGACCGACTGGGCGAAGATGCCGTTGGAATCGCCGCCTTCGGTGTGGATCGTCGCGGCATTGCCGTCGAGCGTGGCGCCGAGATTGCTGTTGACCACGACCGCCCCGGCATTCTGCCCGGCGCCGCCAAAGCCGCCGACGCTCACGCTGGCGCCGCCCGAACCGTCCACGGTCAGGTTGCCCGCGACCGAGAAGCCGCCATTGCCGCCGCCGCCGGCGACCGACTGCGCCAGAATGCCATTGGCGATCTGGCCCTTGGTCGAGATCGTGCCGGAATTGTTGACCGTGACGAGGCCCGAAACGCCGCCATCCCCACCGCCGCCGCCGAGCGACACGGAAACGCTGCCCTTCTTGCCGGAGCCGCTGGCCGCCAGGCTGAAGCCGCCATTGCCACCGCCGCCGCCAACCGATTGCGCCAGAATGCCGTTCGAGCCGTTGCCGAGCGTCAGGATGTTGCCGGTGCTGCCGACCGTGACCACCGCGCCCGCGCCGCCAAGACCGCCGGAGCCGCCGAGGCTGACGCCCGCGGCGCCGCCATCGGTCGAGATGGCGAGCACACCGGCGAAACCGCCATTGCCGCCGCCGCCACCGACCGACTGCGCCAGGATGCCGGATGAATTGTCGAAGCCGGTGCTGATGTCGCCCGTGCTGGTGACGGTGACGATGTCGGCCTTGCCGCCGCCCTTGCCGCTGCCGCCCAGAGCGACGCTGACGCCGAGCGACTTGCCGCCACTGACGGCGGCCGAGAAGCCGCCATTGCCGCCGCCGCCCCCGACCGACTGCGCCAGGATGCCGGACGCACCCGTGCCGCCGCCGGCGATCAGCGTACCGGTCTGGAAATCATAGCCGGTGGTGATGTCGCCGGTCGAGACGACCGTCACGACCCCGCCCGCGCCACCCTTGTCGGCGTTACCGCCGAGGCCCACCGCGATGCCGGCGTCCTGGCCGAGCGCCAGCGTGACGTTGGAACCGCCATTGCCGCCGCCACCGCCGACCGACTGCGCGAAAATGCCGATCGACTGATCGCCGCCCGTGGTCACGTTACCCGTCGAGGTAAGTTCGACCAGCTTGCCGGCGCCGCCGCCGCCGCCCGAACCGCCGAGGCCAACGCCAACGCTGCCGCCCTGCAGCGCGATCGAGCCGGCGCCGGAGAAGCCGCCATTGCCGCCGCCGCCGCCAATCGACTGCGCGAAGATACCGATCGACTGGTCGCCGCGGGTTTCGATGTCGCCGGTCGAGTGAAGCGTGACGATACCGCCATCCTGGCCGGCACCGCCGCTGCCGCCAATGGCAACCGTCGCCGCGAGCGCGCCGGAGGTGAAGGCGCCCGAGACCGAGAAACCGCCATTGCCGCCGCCGCCGCCGACCGACTGCGCGAGGATGCCGTTCGCCTGCTGGCCATTGGTGGCGATGTTGCCATAATTCGTGACATCGACATCCTTGCCGATGCCGCCCGTCGCGCCGCTGCCGCCGAGCGAAACCGCGGCCGCGCCGCCGGCGCCGCCATAGGAACCGGAGGCGCTCAGCGCCACCGCGAAGCCGCCATTGCCGCCGCCGCCGCCGATCGACTGCGCGACGATGCCGGAGGAGCCGTCGCCAAAGGTCAGGATGTTGTTCTGGGTGACGACCGAGTCGACTTTCTTGCCATTGTTGACCGTGACCTTGCCGGCATCGCCGCCGCCACCGCCCGTGCCGCCCAGGCTGACGCCGACGCCAACCAGGCCGCCGGCCGCGAGCGTGCCGGAGAAGCCACCATTGCCGCCACCGCCGCCGATGCTTTCCGCCAGGATGCCGACGGCATTGTCGCCCTCGGTAACGAGATTCCAGTTGCGCCCGTCGGTGGTGTTGATGAAATGACCGGCCCCATCGGCATTGACGGTGACGTCGCCGCCCGAACTGCCGGACCCTCCTGAACCGCCCAGCGCAACGCTGACCGCGCCGGCGCCCAGCGCGGCGCTGATCGCGAAGCCGCCATTGCCGCCACCGCCACCGATCGACTGCGCCAGGATGCCGGTCGAATTGGCACGTTTGGTCCAGATCGAGCCGGAACTGTCGACCTCGACCGTGCCGCCAAGGCCGCCGCTGGCGCCGCGGCCACCGATATTGACGGCAATGCCGATACCGCCGAGTGCGCCGCCGACCGAATAGCCGCCATTGCCGCCGCCGCCACCGATCGATTGCGCGAAGATGCCCTGGGCGTTGTCGCCGTTGGTCTCGATATCGCTGAGGCTGGAGACGTTGACGATGGTTGCATCGCCACCCGCGCCGCCGGTGCCGCCGATGCCGATCGCCGCCGCGAAGCCGGCGCCCACGGCATCCACGGCGACCGCGACGGCCGCACCACCATTGCCGCCGCCGCCGCCGACCGACTGGGCGAAGATGCCACGCGATCCGTCGCCATAGGTCGTCAGCGACCCGGCCGTCTCGACCGTGACCGCGCCGCCCTTGCCGCCCTTTGCGCCATCGCCGCCCATCGAAAGCGCCAAGACGCCGACCGTGCCGGATACGGCGAAGCCGCCATTGCCGCCACCGCCGCCGATCGATTGCGCGAACACGGCGTCGGATTGGGCGCCATGCGTGATGATCGAGTAGCGGCTGTCGTTGCTATCGCGCAGAACCTGCACGGCCCCGGCATCGCCGCCGCCCGCGCCCTTGCCGCCCAGCGCAACGCTGAAGCCCAGGCCGCCGGAATAGGCGCCGCCGCCATTGCCGCCGCCGCCACCAACCGACTGGGCGAAAATACCGGCCGAGTTGAGGGATTCGGAACCGTTGATTCCCGTCTCGATATCGCCGCCATTGATCACCGTGACCAGGCCGCCCGCGCCGCCGGCACCGCCGGATCCGCCGGCCGAGAACAGGCCGCCGGCCGTGCCGCCATTGCCGCCGCCACCGCCGACCGACTGCGCAAAAATGCCGGCCGAGGCCTTGCCGTCCGTCTTGATCGTGCCCGTTGCCGTGTTGGTGACCTGGACAATGCCGCCATTGGTGGTGGAACTCCCGGAGCCTCCAAGCGACACGAGGCCGCCGCTCGAGCCGCCATTGCCTCCGCCGCCGCCGATCGACTGGGCCAGGATACCGTTCGAGGATTCGCCCTTCGTGACGATGGCGCCCGAATTGGTGACGCCAACAGCGATTTCATCCGCAAGGCCGGTGGCGTAGCCATAGCCACCCAGGCTGCCGCTGCCGCCGGACGCGAACAGGCCGAAATTGGAACCGCCATCGCCACCACCGCCGCCGATGGACTGAGCCAGAATGCCTTGGGAATTGTTGCCGTTCGTCGTGATCGAGCCGCCATTCACGACGAACACGACGCCGCCATTGCCGCCATTGCCGCCATCGCCACCCGACGACGCAAACAGGCCGAAGCCGCCGGCGCTACCGCCGCCACCGCCGCCGATCGACTGCGCGACGATGCCGTGGGAGTAGATTCCGAACGTGGTGATCGAGGTGCCGGCGCTGGTCGTGACATTGGCGTTGCCGCCGCTGCCGGCCGCGCTGCCGCCTCCGGGATTGAAGACGAGACCGCCGCCGCCGCCGCCATTGCCGCCGCCGCCGCCCTGGCTGACCGCCGCGATGCCGACCGAGTAATCCCCCGTCGTGACAACGGTGCCGCCCGTGAAATTGACCGTCGCGACGCCGCCGCTGCCGCCCAGGCCGCCATCCCCGGCATCGCCGGAAATCCCATAGGCGCCGCCACCATTGCCGCCATTGCCCGCCATGCTGGTCGCGACGATGCCGGCCGCATGCTCCGCGCTGGTCGAGACCTTGCCGGCCGCGTTGACCGTGGCGTTGCCGCCATCGGCGCCATTGCCGCCATCGCCACCGTCGGAAAAGACGTAGCCATTGCTACCATTGCCACCACGGCTGCCGTTCGATTGCGCCAGGACGCCCGGCTGGCCGCTGGTATTGCCGCCGACCACGCCGCTGGAAGCATTCGCGCCCGGCAGGTAGTTGACGACGAGGGTCGGGCCGGAGTTTCCGGTCGGGCCGCTCGCCGCCTTCACCGGCGGGGCGATGCAGTTGGCACCGGCGCAGGTCTCGGGCTTGGCGGGATCCTCGCCACTGGCGGGCACGGCCGGCGTGATGGTGCAGTCGGCATCCGCGCCCTCGGCCGGGGCGGCGCAGGTGTAGTGCTCGACGGCAGCCGGATCGCTGGGGGTGGATCCGGTGCCAGTCAGCGCGACTTGCGAAAGGTTGGATGTCAGGGAGTTGACGTTCAGCGTCAGAACACCGGGCGCCGTGTAGACTGCCGAGCCGCCATTGGCATTGTCGGTGCAGTTCATCACATTGCCGCTCGCGCCGACACAGGCAGCGGCGGCCGGATCACTTCCCGCCGCCATCGCGAACAGCGCCAGGATTCCCGAAACCAGAGCCGCGGCGGCCACCGGACGAATGGCCCTGATGCCGAGCCGGACTCCGCCTGCGCGACCCGCTACCGTCGCCAACCGCGAAACAATCCCGAACATGTGTCGGCTCCCCAGCCTTCGCGCCGGAGGGCACGAGTTCCTCCCCTACGTCTATATGGTTACCGAAACGGCATGTGCCCCAACGTCAGACCTGAAAGCGTTTTCTTTGACGTGTTGCCAAAGCGCAGCATTTTGCGGCAAGAAATATCGCCCTGGGTTGCGTTCGGCATCCAGCAACCCATTCCGAGTGGTGCCGCGCGGCGTCTCGGACTAACAGAGAGCCCGTCCCCGTGGACGTGACGGGGTTGCGCCGAGACAAAGGAGAGACGCTCGTGCAGATTCTGAGACTGGAGCCGGCAGCGCGCTGGTGCGAGGCCGCGACGCATGACGGCGTCGTGCATGTCGCCGGACAGGTCGGGCCGGCCGGCGCCGATATCGTCACCCAGACACGCGGCGCCCTGGCCGAGATGGACCGCGTGCTGGCGCTGTGCGGAACCGACAAGTCGCGCCTGCTTTCGGTGACCATCTGGCTCGCCGACATCGCCGATTTCGCCGCCATGAATTCCGTCTGGGACGCTTGGGTCGACCCGGACAACACCCCGGCCCGCGCCACGGGTGGAATCCCGCTCGCCGATCCCGACTACCGGATCGAGATCACGGCGGTCGCCGCTCTACCCTGAAGCAAGCAGAAAAGACGTCAGCCCTGCGTTGCGGCGATCAACATTACGTTACGGAAACAGGTATCGACTCCCGACCAAAGCTGGGCGATGCTGCGGGAAACGGGAGGCTGAACATCATGCGCATTGCCATCTTTGCGTTGCTCGGGCTGCTCGCCGGCTGCACGACCACCTCGACATCGACCGCGCCGTCGGTTCCAACGGGGCCGAGCGCCGGGCTCAACCGGGCCTATAATGCCTGCCAGACGGCGTATGAGACGAGCGCCAGGCCGACGCGGACAAGCCGGGCACAGTGCCTGAACAACGCCGAGAACCGCTTCGCCTCGGAATTTCCCGATCGCGCGGCGCTGAGCCAGCAGCAGGGCCTGCGGCTGGCCTTGGCCAAACGGGTCGATAGCGGCCAGATGACCCAGGCCGCCGCAGACGCGGCCTATGCCCGGGAGCTGACCAAGATCCAGGCCGCCTCCGAAGCGCGCCGCGCCGCCGGCTGAGGCGGGTCGGATCGCGGAACCCGGGCCAGGCAAGCCCCGCCCCTGCCGCTCCCGCATCGGATCGCGTGACGCGGGCGGCGAACAGGTTGGCTGGAGCCGGAGCCAGGCGGCGGCGCCGCACATTCCCTCTCCCACCGCGGGAGAGGGAAACGGGACGAGCGTCCCCGAAACCGGGCTTGCCGCCCCTTCTGGAAGCGGTTTCAGTTCGCCTGCGGCTTCGGCTGGGCTCCGTCCAGAGCCGTCAGCCGCTTCATGACCCATTCGGGCGCACCCGGATTGGCCACCGCGAGCTTGTAGTAGCGAACCGCTTCCTTCTTGTTCCAGCGCTTGACGCCCTTGCCGGTCTCCAGGGCCAGACCGTAGCTTGCCTGGGCCAGATGATTGCCCTGGTCCGCCGACGCCTTGTAATATCGGGCGGCCGTGGCGTCGTTCTGGATGACACCCGTGCCTTTTTCATAGAGTTGGCCGAGCTTGAACTGGCTCCAGGCATTGCCCTGGTCGGCGGCCTTCTTGTACCAGGCGACCGCGGTTGGATAGCTCGGCGGCACGCCCGCGCCCGTCGCATACTTGTCGCCAAGCGTGTATTGCGCCCACGAATTTCCCAGTTCGGCCGCCTTGCGGAAATTCTTCAGCGAGTCGGCCGGGCTCGCGGCCATGCCGATCCCCTCGGCCTGGCAGCGGGCGAGATTGTACAGGGCCCAGTTGTTTCCCTTGGCGGCCGACTTCTTGTAGAGCGAGACCGCCTTGGCGACGTCCTTCGGCACGCCCGTGCCGTTTTCATAGAGCGAACCCAGGCTGTTCTGGGCCCAGTCATTGCCCTGGCTGGCGGCCTTGGCATACCAGAGGGCGGCCTGCTTCGGGCTCTTCGCGACGCCCTGCCCATTCTCGTACATCTTGCCGACATTGATCTGACCCCAGGGGTCATTGGCGTCCGCTGCCTTGCGATACAGCGCCATGGCGCGATCGTAGTTCTGCGCGGCGAGCGCCTTGTCGCCCTCGTCGTTCGGCCCCGCCTGTGCACAGACGATCGAGCCGGCGAGCAGAACCCCTGCAACCAGAGCCCGAAGCGGCGATCGATCGCCCGGAATAATATAGCCCATGTCTCGAACCCAGCCCCTTCGCGGAGATCGGGGCCTCAGCGCTCTGGCCGGACCACGGTCTCGTCATGCCGCCCGCTGCGGAGGCTGGACAAACGGTCAAGCCCCCCGGATCGCGACATTCGTAGCCGCTGCGTCGGTGGGGAACAAGATGGCCGTCGTCGGCGAGGCCATTCGAAAACCGTGATAATCCCGCAACATATTCCCATGACGTAAGGCGCGGAGATTGCGCCGGTGCGCGGCGCCGTGTAACGGAGGGATAGGTGCCGTAATGACCTCGTTATGTCATTGATTCTTTGTTCTTTAATACAGAACTTACTTCGCTTGACGTAACGTCGGAACCGCAAGCTGGCCGGGGGGCTGCGAAACATGGAAGACGGATTGGGAAGGCAGCTCGCAAAGCGGGCCGCAGGTTTGCCGCGGAGTCCGAGGATCCGCGAGACAAGCCAGTCCAACCGGCCCGTCTTCTTCCGGTCGGACTGTATTGCATTACAGAACAACTTTCCTCGCCATCCCTTCGATTTCGACCTTTTGCCCCCGGCTCGCGGCATTCTGCCGCTCGGGGAAATTGGTCGCCCGCCTCCACTCGAATCCGGCAACACGGCGTCTCGCTAGACCTTGCGAGACGCCCTAGGACGCCGCCTCGGCGTCCCGCGCATCCTTCGTTGCAATTCCGGATCGAACCCAGCCTGCATGCCCGTTCTGCGTCTGCCCTTCTTGAAATCCTCGACCCGCGCGGCATCGGGCGAGCCCCTGCTCGTCCTGTTTTTCCTGTTCTGCTCGCTCGCCTCGGTCAGTGCGCTGGCCGTGTTCCTCTATGTCCTGGACGACATGGATCTCGTCGACCGCCTGCTTTATTGCGGGCTGTTGCTCGGCCTCATCTATTGCTGCCTGTCGTACCAGTTGAGCCGCTATGGCGCGGCCCGGCGCGCGCAGCAGCACCGCGCCTTCGCCGAGGCCGACGTTTCGTACCTGCTGGAAGACCGCGCGCCGCGTGTCGCCGTGCTGATCCCGACCTATCGGGAAGAGCGGCGCGTCATCATCATGACGATGCTTTCGGCAGCGCTCGCCCGCTATTCCAATCGGCGCATCGTGCTGCTGGTCGATGACCCGCCGAGTGATCCCGACTCGGTCGAGCTGACGCTTTCGACGGTCGATGAAGTCTGGAGCATGCTCGACAAGCCGATGCAGGCTTTACGGGCGGAAACCGCCGCCTGGCGGCGGCGCGCCAAGGCGGGGCCGATCGATTTCGCCGCCGAAGCCTGCCGGCTGAAGCGATGCTATGACCACGCCGCCTACTGGCTGGAAGACCTGGCCCGCACGCTCCAGGCCGAGATCTCGCCCGCCTTCGGCCATGTCGACCGCTTCTTCATCGACCGGATCGTGCTCGATCTGGCGAAGCATTATCGCGCCGAAGCCACCCGCATGGCGGCCAGTGACCTGACCAAGGCCGAGATCGCCCGCGAATATCGCATCCTCGCCAATCTGTTCTGCACCGAGATCAGCAGCTTCCAGCGCAAGACGTTCGACAACCTGTCGCACGCGCCGAACAAGGCCATGAACCTCAACGCCTATATCGGGTTGATGGGGGGGAGCTACGTGGCCCGCCCGACGCAGGGCGGCGCCGTCATCGAGGCGACCGATGCGAGCGCCGCGGATGTGATCGCGATCCCGGGCGCGGACTATGTCCTGACGCTCGACGCCGACAGCGTCATTCTCAACGACTACATGCTGCAGCTGGTCCATCTGCTGAACGGCAATCCGACGCTCGGCGTCGCGCAGACCCCCTACCTGACCTTTCCCAAGGGAAGCTCGCCGGTCGAGCGGATCGCCGGCGCCACGACGGACATCCAGTATCTGATCCACCAGGGCGCGACCTTCTTCAACGCATCCTACTGGGTCGGCGCCAACGCGCTCATCCGCTTCACCGCGCTGCAGCAGATCGTTCGTGAACAGGTCGAGGGCGGCAAGCGCTGCAAGGTCTTCATCCAGGACGAGACGGTCATCGAGGATACCGGCTCGACCATCGACCTGCTGCATGCCGGCTGGTCGGTGCACAATCACTTCTCGCCCATGGCCTACAGCGCCACGCCGGCCGATTTCGGCGCGCTGGCGATCCAGCGCAAGCGCTGGAGCAATGGCGGGCTGATCATCTTCCCGATGCTGCTCAAGCAATATCTCGCCAATCCCGGGCGAATCCGGCGCCTGCCGGAACTGATGCTTCGGACCAACTACCTGCTGTCGCCGCTGATCGGCAATGTCGCGGTCTTCATCCTGATGATCTGGGCAGGGTCGGACGGCCGCGCGCTGGTCTGGACGCCGCTGGTGATGATCCCCTACTTCCTGCTCTATGGCAGCGATCTGAAGCGGCTCGGCTATCGCTTCCGCGACCTGTTCCCCGTCTGCGCACTCAATCTGATGCTGCTGCCGGTGAGCTTTGCCGGCATCGCTGCCTCGATCCGCCAGATCATCACGGGCAAGAAGGGCAGCTTCTCGCGGACCCCGAAGGTCGCCGACCGCACCTTCATCCCGCCCTACTGCTTCCTGTTCAACGGCTTCATGCTGCTGCTGATGCTGCGCTACGTCGCCGACGGCCTGCTGGCGGGCCAGTATCTCGGCGCCATCGTCCCGGCGCTGAACGTTTCGCTCTATGGCTACGGCCTGCATCGCTTCATCGGCTTCCGCAATGGCTTCGCGGATCTCGCCCTGGCGGTTCGGACCCAGTTTTCCGCCGCGCTCAGGCCCGTTCTGACCAGCCTCGACGCGGCCGGCAGCGGCGTTCGCGCGCTGAACCGGCGACCGATGCGCGCCATGGCGGCCACCGGGCTGTTCGCGCTCATTCTGCTCGCGCCGATGAACCTGGCGCCGACGCTTTCGCCGGAAGACTTCATCGGCGGCGCGATCGCCAGCCAGACGAGCAGCACGGCAACCGCCGCAGCGCCCATGAAAGCGTCGCCGCATCCCGTCGCCCGTGCGTCGGTTGCCGAGCGCGAAGCCGCGCGCGCCGCGCTTTCGAGCCTGTTGCGAGGGACTGCCCATGATCCGTGAGCAACAGGATCCGCGCGTGCCGCCACGTCCGCCAGGGGTGGATCAGGCGAGCCCGGAAGCCAGTCGGGAGCCAGGCGCTTCCGAACCAGACAAGAGTTTTTCGCCGAACAGGGACATCGCGAAGTGCGGTTCCAGTTTGGCAGCAGCCGATCAAACAGAACTTTCAGAGCCGGGGGACATTGTGTCGAAATCAGAAAGCGTAGGGGGCTACGGCCACCGCCAGCAAAACCGCACTTCAGCATCGCCTCTCTATGATGGCGAGGCGCGGCCTTCCGCCTGGCGCAGCGCCCTCTTCGGCGGCGCCGCCACCAGCGCCCTCATCCTGGCCATGGGCGCGCCGGCCTGGGGTGCCTGCGTTCCCAACGGCACCACGCTTCAGTGCAGCGAGGACGTCTCCGCCGGCATCGACGTCACCGAGGACGCCTTTGTCGACACGCTCAACGTGTCCGATGTGACGAGCGAGATCGCGCCGGCAGAAGGCGTTTCCGGTATCCGCTTCATCTCGAACGGCGCCGTCACCATCGAGAGCAATACGGGCGAATACTCCATCCATGCGACGGGCGACGGTGCCGACGGCATCAAGGCGCAGAGCTATGAGGATGGCGGACAGAATATCGGCGACATCTCGATCAACCATACCGGCGATGTGACGTCCGACGAGGGCTTCGGCGTCTGGGCGGAGACGGATGGCGCGATAACGCTGACCACCAATGGTGCCATCGAGGCAGGCAAGGATGCCATCAACCTGCATGGCACGATGGCCGGCGCGGTGAAAATCGATGTCGCCGGCGAACTGACCTCGACCGGCGGCGCCGGCATCGCCGCCTCGACCAATGGCGGCATCGAGGAAAAGAGCCGGGGCGCCATCCACGCGGCGACGGATGGCATTGCGCTGCAGAGCTTCGAGACCGGCAGCGTCACGATCGACCATGTCGGCAATATCGATGCGCTCGGCGGCCACGGCATCTATGCCTCGGGCAATGAGACCGTCACCTCGACAAGCGAGGGCGAGATCCACGCCAAGTCGGACGGCATTCATCTCGAAGGCCATGGCAGCGGCACCACGATGGAGCTTTTGCACACCGGCTCGATCACGGCCGACGAAGGCTACGGCGTCTATGCCGATGCCATTGCCAGCATCAATGTCGATATCGATGGCGCCATCGAAGCCGGCGGCACCGGCATCTATGCTCGCTCGAGCGAGGGCACCACGACCGTCAGCCACCAGGGCGGCTCCCTGATCGCCCACGAGGGCGACGGTATCGTCGCCAAGTCGCCGAACGCCGCCGTTCTGGTCACCAATAGCGGCATGGTTCAGGCACTGGGTTTCGGCATCTATGCAGAAAGCGGTTCCGGCCCGGTCACCGTGAGCCAGACCGGCTCGCTCGAATCCTTCGAGGGCAAGGGCATCTATGCGACCTCGGGCGATGGCAATGTCGAAATCAGCAAGACCGGCACCGTCACCGCCGAACTCGACGCTGTAACCGCCACATCGGGTGGCGGCTCCGCCATGGTCGTCCAGACCGGCGCCATCACCTCCTACGAGGGCAAGGGCGTCCTGGTAACGTCCAGCGCCAGCTCGGCAACGCTGGAAGGCTCCGGCGCGATCACCGCCAAGGGCGACGCGGTCACCGTATCGAGCAGCACTCTCGCGACGGTCAACCGCACGTCCGGCGCAATCGAATCCACCAACGGTTCCGGCATCAAGGTCAGCGCCAGCGGCGGCACGGCCTCGATCACCAATAGCGGCACGATCACGGCCTATCAGGACGGCATTCGTTCTGAATCGACCTATAGCAACACCATCAACCAGACGGGCGCCATCACGGCTTCGAACGGCGCCGGCATCTGGGCCACGTCCAGCAGCAGCACGGTTTCCGTCACCTCGTCGGGCAATATCGAGAGCAAGACCACCGGCATCCACGCCAAGAGCGACAGTGGCAACGTCATCGTCGCGCAGACCGGTACGGTGACCTCGAACGCCGGCAAGGGCATCGACACCTATACGCCGAGCGGCACGATCACCATCGGCACGGGCGCCGTTGTCGCCAAGCTCGACGGCATTACGGCGACCAATCTGAGCGGCGACACGATCGGGATCACCGGTGCGGGGGTGACCTCCTATGACGGCGCCGGCATCCTCGCCTCCTCGGCGACGGGCGCCATCACCATCACCAACAACGGCGCCGTGACGACGCAGCTGGAAGGCATCAAGGCCACCAACCTCGGCGACGGCACCGTCTCGATCGAGCAGAACGGCGACCTGACCTCCTATTCGAAGACCGGCATCACCGCCTGGTCGTCGACCGGCGCGATCAACGTCACCGGCGAAGGCGCCATCACCGCGGAACTCGACGGCATCAAGGTCGGCAACGAGGGCTACGGCAAGATCACGATCGACCGGTCCGGCGTCATCACCGCCTACAAGGGCAGCGCGATCATCGCCTCCTCGACCGATGGCGAAATCTCGCTCGAGAACAACGGCGTGATCACGGCCGAACTCGACGGCATCGTTGCGACCAATATCGGCGCTGCCAAGGTCAGCGTCACGCAGAGCGGCAACCTGACGGCCTACAAGGGCACCGGCATCGTCGCTTCCTCGGCATCGGGCGAAATCGTCGTTTCCAACACCGGCACGCTGGTCGCGGATCTCGACGGCATCGTCGCCACCAACGAGGGCGACACCAAGGTCAGCGTCTACCAGGACGGCAACCTGACCGCCAACAAGGGCACGGGCATCGTCGCCACATCGACCACAGGTGAAGTCTCCGTCACCAGCATCGGCCAGTTGATCGCCGACCTCGATGGCATCGTGGCGACCAATGTCGGCATGCAGGGCGTTACCGTCGATGCCGGCGGCGTTACGGCCAACAAGGGAACCGGCATCATCGCCGAATCCTCGCTGGGTTCCGTGACCGTGCTCGGCACCGGCGATATCCTGGCCGATCTCGACGGCATCATCGCCAAGAACGAGGGCGCAGCCGCGATCAGCGTCACGCGGACCGGTGACATCACGGCCAGCAATGGCAGCGGCATCGTCGCCGTGTCCGCGCTGGGCGCCATCACCGTCATCAGCGACGGCACCATCCTCGCCAAGACGGACGGCATCTATGCCGGCAACCTCAGCGACCAGGGCGCCATCTCGGTCGACCACACCGGCGACATCACCACGACGAATGGCAGCGGCATTCGCGTCGAGACCGCCAATGCAAACATCGATGTCACCACCAATGGCGAGATCGACGCGGCCCAGGACGGCATCCTTCTCACCAGCTATGGCGACCAGGACGTCACGATCAATGGCGGCTCGGTCAAGGGTGGCGAAGGCTTCGCCGGCGTCCATTTCGACGGCGGACATCTGAACTCGCTGACCAACCACGGCGAGATCCTCAGCGCCGACGGCATCAACGGCCTCGCCATCTCGGCCCGCGATAGCGACACCACGATCACCAACAACGGCACGATCACCGGCAATGTCGTGCTCAGCGACTGGGCGAACAGCTTCCTCAACGGCGAGGACGGCGTGTTCAACATGGGCGAGACGGTGTATCTGGCCGAGGGCAATACGCTGACGAACAACGGCATCGTCACGATCGGCGGCGACGCCATCGCGACGACCGCGCTGACCGGCTCGTTCGTCAACGGCCCGACCGGCACGTTGATGATCGACATCGATCTGGAGAACTCGACGGCGGACCAGCTCCAGGTCAGCGACAATGCCCATATGGCCGGCTCGCTTGGGCTGCATCTGACGTCGCTTGGCGTATTCGGCCAGACCTTCACGGTCGTGACGGCCGATAGCGTCACGACGGACGGTCTCTCGGTGTCCAATCCGCTGGTCAACTACACGATCAACTCGTCGGACAGCGATCACCTCGACCTGACGGTTGCCGGCTACGACTATCTGACCCAGGGTGTGAATCCGAACGGCACGGCGATTGGCGGCTATCTCAACAGCGCCATCGGCAACTCGCCATCGCTCGATTCGATCGGCCTGGCGCTGCTGAACCTGACCTCGCTTGGGGAAGTCAACGACGCCTACAACCAGCTCTCGCCGGATACCTATCTGAACGAGCAGATGACGGCGATCTACGACTCCCTCGGCTTCGCCACCAGCATGCTGAGCTGTAAGGTCCGCGACGGTGCCTACGCCTTCAACGCCGAGGGCGAATGTGCCTGGGGCCGGATCGGCTACAGCACGTTCGACCGCGACACGACGGCCGAAAATGTCGGCTTCGACCGCACCACCTGGGAACTCGCCGGCGGCGCCCAGTATGCCGTCAAGCAAGACTACCGCGTCGGCTTCGCCGTCGCAGTCGGTACGTCCAAGGCGACGGACGTCAATGGCGGAACCAGCGACGGCAAGCGGATCGAGGGCGGCCTCGTCGTGAAGTATGTCCCCGGCCCGCTCACCCTCGCGGCGGCGGTTTCGGGCAGCTATGGCTGGTACGACACCGAGCGGTCGGTGAATTTCGGCGACTTCAGCAACGATTTGACCGGCAAGCCGGAGGCTGGCTCTCTGAACGCCCGCCTGCGCGCGTCCTATGACTTCGGCAACGAGTCGATCTACATCCGTCCGCAGATCGAGGGCAACGCGACCTACCTCTACCAGGCGGCCTTCACAGAAGAAGGCGGCGTCGCCGCCGTCGCGGTCGACAGCGGCTCGCGCACCGTGTTCAGCGTTGCGCCGGAACTCGAAGTCGGCGGCCAGGTCATCACCGCCGGCGGCACGATGATCCGCCCCTACGTCAAGGGCGGCGTCACGGTCTTCTCGAACGACAGCTTCGACCTCAACGCCCGCTTCGCCGCCGACACGTCGGGGACGAGCGACTTCACCGTCACCAGCAGCAGCGACCGGCTGCTGTGGAACACCTCGGTGGGCGTCGACATGCTGTTTGAGAACGGCAACACCGTGCGCGCCTTCTACGATGGCAATTTCGGGCAGACCTCGACCGAGAACGCCTTCGGCCTGAAGGCCAGCCACAACTTCTGATCCCGCCCCGGCCCGGGCCGGATCCGCGAAACGAAAAGGCCCCGCAGCACACGCTGCGGGGCCTTTTTTTATCCAAGACACTACTTCCGGCTCGGCAGCGGTGCCGACGTCGGCGCGCGTTACTTCATGAGGCCGGCGGATCTCAGCGCGGCCTCGATGATCTCGCCGACCTTTCCCGGGGCAGCGTCCGCGCCCGCCGAAGCGCGCTCGCCGGACTGGACGGGTTCCGGCATGACGTCGCTGCGGACATATTCGTCGCCCGACACGGCGCCGGTCTGTTTCGCTGGCTGCGAACGAACGCCGTCCGTCAGGCTCCATGCCACGGCGATCTCGTGGGTCGAGCCGATGCCGACATCCAGCATGTACGGTCCGGGATGGCCGTAGGCGGCCGGACCGGAGGACGCGAGCGGGGTGCCGTGCCCCATGCCGTCGATGCGGTGCTGGGTGACCTTCACCACGCCATCCCGGCTCGACCATTCGCTCGTGGTGCGACCGCCGAGCGTCCGCCTGGCCGATGGGGTGCGCTCGAGCGCATGGACCTCGAGCCACTGATCGACGATGGCATTCGCATTGGTGGCATGAACCGTGTTGTCGGCCGTCCCCTGCCAGATCGAAACCGTCGGCCAGGGCCCGCCATGCGGGGAGGCGTTGCGAAGGGCGCCCTGCAACTCGCCCTGCGAGGGGAGTGCATGGCCCCGCATCCGGTCGAAGGCTTCCGGGACCCCGTTGGCGACGCCATGCGCCAGCCCGGCGATGATGGCGCCGCCGGCAAAGACTTCGGGATAGGCGGCAAGCATCGTCGCGGCCATCGCGCCGCCCGCCGAAAGCCCGGTGATGAAGACGCGGCGCGGGTCGATCGCATGGGCGCGGCTCATCGCCTCGATCATCCCACGGATCGAGGCGGCCTCCCCGCTTCCCCTCTGCGTGTGCTCGGGCTGGAACCAGTTGAAGCAGAGATTGGGATTGTTGGCGCGCTGCTGCTCTGGGAAGAGCAGGAAAAACCCGTGCTCCTCCGCCAGCGTGGACCATCCGGATCCGTGGTCATAGCCATCGGCCGTCTGGGTGCAGCCATGCAGCACCACGACGAGCGCGGCGCCAGGAGCCGCCCCCGACGGGATATAGGCCTTGACGCCGAGATGGCCGGGATTGGGGCCGGAGAATGGGAACGGAACAAGACGCGACGGCCCGCTTCGGGATACTGGAACCGCCGTGCGGGCTTTCATCGCGGCGAGCCGCGCCAGCGTATCGGAGAGGGGCCGCATCGTGTTTCCATCCGGGCTTGAACAGTGGCACCAGATAATGGGCATTGATGCTGCACTGCACAACGGTCGAAATCAAAGACCGGCAGTGGATGCGTACCCCGAGGGGAATGGCGGGGACAGTTCCCGCCCGCCCCATCGCAGAAAGGGGCTCAGAGCGCCTTCTCCAATTCCGGAAGCGCAACGAACAGATCGGCGACGAGGCCATAGTCGGCAATCTGGAAGATCGGCGCGTCCTCGTCCCTATTGATGGCGACGATGACCTTCGAGTCCTTCATGCCGGCAAGATGCTGGATCGCGCCGGAAATTCCGACCGCGATATAGAGCTGTGGCGCGACGATCTTGCCGGTTTGGCCGACCTGCCAGTCATTCGGCGCATAGCCGGCATCCACGGCGGCGCGCGACGCACCGACGGCCGCGCCCAGCTTATCGGCGACGGGAAGGATCCGTTCGTTGAATTTCTCCAGCGAGCCGAGCGCGCGGCCGCCCGAAAGGATCACCCGCGCCGAGGCCAGTTCCGGCCGATCGGAGATGGGCGCCGTCTCGCCGACGAAACGTGAAAGCCCGCACGCGGCGACAGCTTCAACCGGCTCGATCGGCGCGTTGCCGCCTTCGCCCGTTGCAGCAAAGCTGGCCGTGCGCACGGTGATCACCCGGGTAGCGTCGGTCGCCTGCACGGTCTGGATCGCGTTACCGGCATAGATCGGCCGCTTGAACGTGTCGGCCGACACGACCTCGACGATATCGGAGACCTGCGCCACGTCGAGAAGCGCTGCGACGCGGGGGAGCACGTTCTTGCCGGTCGAGGTAGCGGCCCCGAGGATCGTGTCATAACCAGGCGCCAGCGAGACGATCAGGTCCGCCAATGGCTCGGCCAGCGCGTGCTCGAAAGCCGCTGTTTCCGCCAGCAGCACTTGTGCAACGCCGGCAAGCCGCGACGCCGCCTCGGCAGCGGGACGCGCATTCACGCCCGCGACCAGGATATGCACGTCGCCGCCGATCTGTAGCGCCGCCGTCAGAGCGCGCGCGGTCTGTCCGGCAAGCCCGGCAGCGTCGTGGTCCGCAAGAAGGAGGATGGCCATGATGATATCCTTTCGAACTGAAGCGGTTCCGGGCGAGGCGCGGACCGGTTCGCGGGAGGAAAACGAGCCGGGGCGATCCCTAGAGAACGCCAGCCTCGGTCCTGAGCCTGTCGACCAGTTCGGCGACGGACCCGACTTTGACGCCGGCCATGCGGCGGGCCGGCTCCTCGGTCCTGAGGATCCGTAGCCGCGCGGCCGTGGCGACGCCGAAATCAGCAGGAGTCCTGCGATCGAGCGGCTTCTTCTTGGCTCTCATGATGTTGGGCAGCGAGGCATAGCGCGGCTCGTTCAGGCGCAGATCCGTCGTAACGACCGCCGGCAGCCGCAGCGAAACCGTCTGCAATCCGCCATCGACCTCGCGCGTCACCGTGACAGCATCGCTGGCCAGTTCCACCTTGGAAGCGAAGGTGCCCTGCCCCCAGCCGAGCAACGCGGCCAGCATCTGGCCAGTCTGGTTGCAATCATCGTCGATCGCCTGCTTGCCGAGGAGGATCAGGCCCGGCTGCTCGGCCTCCCCGACCGCCTTGAGAATCTTGGCCACGGCGAGCGGCTCGACCGCGTCATCCGTCTCGACGAGAATGGCGCGATCCGCGCCCATGGCGAGCGCGGTTCGAAGGGTCTCCTCGGCCTTGGCGGGGCCGATCGATACAACCACGACCTCCTCCGCCTTGCCGGCCTCCTTCAGCCGCAAGGCTTCCTCGACGGCGATCTCATCGAACGGGTTCATCGACATCTTCACATTCTGAAGGTCGACGCCGGAGCCGTCCGGCTTGACGCGGATCTTGACGTTGAAATCGACGACCCGCTTGACGGGCACCAGAATCTTCATCGGGAATACCTTTCCTTCAACGGGAGCCGCCAGGGCCGGCCGCTTCTCGCAAACCGGGCTCACGGGCCCGCCACGGTCCGCTCAGCAGAGCGTCCGGAACCGTTCCACACAGACATCCAGCACCTCGGCCGGGTCGCGTTTCCACCAATCGCCGGCGGAGAACACCTCCACCTCGCAAAGCCCGGCATAGCCGGCGTCCTCGACGGCGCGGCGCAGCCCTTTCAGGTCGGCAACGCCATCGCCCATCATGCCGCGATCGAGCAGCACATCGCGGGTATCGGCGAGCCAATCACAAAGGTGGAAGCCGGCAATCCGGTCGCCGCCGAGGCGCTGAAGCTGGGCCGCGAGCGAGAGATCCCACCAGACGTGATAGACATCGATGGCGACGGCGATCGCCGGATGGTCGATCGCTTCCACCATGTCGACGGCATCGCGCACCGTCACCAGGCAGGACCGATTGCCGCCATAGACCGGATTGAGGGGCTCCAGCGCCAGCTTTACCCCCGCCGCGTCAGTGCGTGGCGCGGCTTCGGCGACGATCTCTGCCACCCGCTTCAGGCTGTCGCCGATCGAATGCGAGCCCTCGACGACGCCGCCGACGCAGATCGTCAGCGAGGCCGCCCCGAGATCGGCGGCCATGTCGATCGAGGCATGGAGATCGTCGAACATCGCCGCATCCGGCTTGGGCGCCAGCGGTCCGACGAGGAAGGGCGTCCGGCAAAGACCGGGGATGGCAAGGCCCGCCGCCCGCGCCCGAGCGCCGATCTCGACGGCGCGCGCGCCCAGTTCCCGACGCCAGAACACGATGCCGCCATAGCCGCGCTCGGCGCAGGCGTCGATTACCCGCTCCGGCGGCCAGCCAGCGCCATGACCCTCGACATTGTGCCCAAGGGTCGCGGTGTTCAGCGCCAGGGCCGAATGATCCTGCGAAAAATCACGCACCCGCCTGCCCTCAGACGCCGTAGACAGCAAGCAGCGATCGCATCCGCGCCACGGCAAGGTTGGGGTCGCGCAGCAGACCGCATTGATCGGCGAGACGGAAGATCTCGGTGAAATAGGGCAAGGGACGCATCGCCTGAGCACCGTTGAGCATGATGAAATGCTTCTGGAAGCCGTTCAGCCAGGCAAGGAAGACGACGCCGGTCTTGTAGTATTGCGTCGGCGCGCGAAAAATCAGTCGCGCGAGCGGCACAGTTGGATCAAGCACCTCGCGGAACCCGGCCGTATCCCCGGCGCTCAACCGCGACATGGCATAGGCGGCGGCCGGACCTAATGGATCGAAGATCCCGAGCAGCGCGTGCGAAAAACCTTGCGCGTCACCCTCGATCAGTTCCGGGTAGTTGAAATCATCGCCCGTATACATCTTAACGCCGGCCGGCAGGCGACGCCGCATGTCGATCTCCTTCTGCTTGTCGAGGAGCGAGATCTTGATGCCGTCGACCTTGGCCTGACTTTCCGCGATCACGGCGAGCGCGGTTTCCATCGCCGCGTCAAACGAGTCGGCGCCCCAGTAGCCGGCAAGCGCCGGATCGAACATGTCGCCGAGCCAGTGCAGGATCACCGGCTTGTCGCAAAGCGCCAGCACATCACGATAAACGTCGACATAGTCCTGCGGGCTGGTTGCGACGCGGGCAAGCGCGCGGCTCGCCATCAGGATGATGCGGCCATTGACCTTCTGGATCGCCTCGATCTGCTCGGCATAGGCGCGGCGGACATCGTCCAGGGTCCGCGCGTCCTTCGGGTCGAGATGATCGGTGCCCGCGCCGTTGAAGACGAGCGCGTCGGGGATTTCGCGCTTGGTGCGCTGGATCAGCTCGAGCGCGCCGCTCCAGTCGAGCCCCATGCCGCGCTGCGCCGTATCCATGGCCTCGGCGATGCCAAGCCCGAGCTCGGCAAGATGACGGCGAAACGCCATCGTCGCGTCCCAGTCGATCGATGCGGGGCCGGAAGGATCGCGCGCGGTGAATGGATCGGCGACGACATGGGCTGCCGAAAACACCGTGCGGTTGAAATCGCGCGAGAAAGACGCGGTCTCGATCGGCTTGCCGACGAGCGTGTAGGCCGTGAGGCGACCCTTGGGATCAGGAAGCTGGATATCCATCGGAAGTCCTCAGAAGCGGGGAACAAGCATGCCGGCATCGGCGGAAATGACCTGGCCGGTCGTGTAGGGCAGCGCGCCCTCGGCAAGCGTCGCAACGACCCGGCCGAGATCTTCCGGCTGGCCCATGCGCGGCAATAGCGTCAGCCCTTCCTCGCGGATGCGGCGCCGATAGATGTCGGTCACGGCGCGTGTCATGTCCGTCTCGATCAGGCCGGGCTGCACGTCATAGACGGCGATGTTCTCCGCGCCGAGGCGCACGGCGAAAATCCTGGAGATCATCGCGGCGGCGGCCTTGGAGGCGCAATACTCGCCGCGCTGGACGGCAACGGCCGTGGCGTTGGACGACGTGACGTTGATGATGCTGTAGAAGCGGCCGTCGGCGCGATTGCGCGACAGCAGCCGGCGGGCAAACGCCTGCGTCAGGAAGAAATGCGCCTTGGCGTTGATCGCCATGCAGCGGTCATAGCTTTCTTCCGTCACATCGAGCAGGTCGCCGCGCGAGATCACGCCGACCCCGGCATTGTTGACCAGCGTGGTGAGCGGACCGAGCGCCGCTTCCGCCTGCTGCAGCAGCCCGTCATGGCCGGCGAGCAGGCTGACATCGCCCGGCACCTTGACGACGCGCGCGCCGGTTTCGATGACCGCGCTGGCGGCGCGGTCCAGTTCCTCGCTGTCCGTCAGGCCGTTCAGCGCTATGTCGAACCCGCTTGCAGCAAGAGCCTTGGCGATCCCGAGACCAATGCCCCGGCTCGCGCCGGTGACAAGCGCCGCCTGTCGAGCTCCGGTCATCCGCGTGCTCCATGCTTCACCAGTTCGCGCGCGATGATCATGCGCTGGATCTGGTTGGTGCCCTCGTAGATCTGCGTGATCTTGGCGTCACGGTAGAGCCGCTCGACCTCGAAGCCGCGGATGTAGCCGCTGCCGCCGAAGATCTGCACGGCATCGGCCGTACGCGCCACGGCCATGTCGCCGGCAAAGCACTTCGCCATCGAGCAGGCCTTGGTGGCGTTCTCGCCGCGATCGATCTTCACCGCCGCGCTCTGGACCAGCAGCCGAGCCGCCTCGATATCCTTCGCCATGTCGGCGAGCAGCCATTGCACGCCCTGGAAATCGGCGATCCTGGCGTTGAACTGCTTGCGCTGCTGGGCGTAGTCGAGCGCCGCCTCGAGGCCGGCCTGGCCTATGCCGACGGCGAGAGATCCAATGCCGACCCGGCCCTTGTCGAGCACGCTCATCATCATGTGGAAGCCGCGCCCCTCTTCGCCGAGCAGCGCCTCGGGAGGCAGCGTCACGTCGGAAAAGTTGAGCGCGCCGACCTGGCTCGCTCGCTGGCCCATCTTGTGTTCCTTCGGACCGCGCTCGACGCCCTTGGCGTTCAGATCGACGATGAAGATGCTCATGCCGCGATGGCCGGCATTCCTGTCGGTGCGCGCGAGCACGAAGCCGATATCGGCGACGGGCGCGTTGTGGATCCAGATCTTGCCGCCATTGAGCTTCCAGCCGGCGCCGTCGCGATCCGCCGTGGTGCGCAAGCCCGAGAGATCGCTGCCGGCCTCGGCCTCGGTCAGGCAATAGGCAACCTTGGTGCGGGCCGACATCACCGGCTTCAGCCATTGCGCCTGCTGCTCTGGCGTGCCGTGACGCACCAGAAGCGTCGAGATCAACTCGACGAGGCCGCACTGGTCGGCGACCGAGGCATAGCCGCGCGACAGTTCCTCCATGACGAGCGCATAGGCCAGCGTATCGAAGCCCGGGCCGCCGAGCGCCTCGGGAACGCCGATGCCGAACAGGCCGAGATCGCCCATCTGTTCGAAGATCTCGCCGGGAAAGCGCTCGTCCCGATCGAGGTCGATGGCGACCGGCCGGATGACCTCGTCGGCGAACTGGCGTGCCATGTCGCGAACCTGCTCGTGCGTCTCCGTCACAAACATCTCAGATGACCTCTTATGTAACTATCTAGTTACTGGCTATCATTGGCTCTGCATCCGGTCAAGCGGGAGAGGCTCGCGAATTGGCGCATGCGGGTCGACCGCGCGGCGGATTGGCTGGCAGATCCTGGGAGTTGCCGCGCACCCTCTTGCCAACCTCCGCCGCATTAAATAACTAAACAGTTACTTTTCAAGGGAGGAAGTCCATGCAGCCATCCAAGCGAGTGAAATTCGGGCGCACCGATCTGGAGGTGACGCCGTTCGCCTTTGGCACGGCCCCGATCGGCAACTTTGCGCGGCCCATCGACGAGGCGACATCCGACGGCATGATCCAGGCGGCCTGGGATGCCGGCGTCCGCTACTACGATACCGCGCCGATGTACGGCCATGGCCTGTCGGAGTTGCGCTGCGGCCACTCGCTGCGCTGGAAGGAACGCGACGATTTCGTGCTGTCGACCAAGGTCGGCCGGCTGCTGAAGCCGGCGAAGCGTTCCCAGATCGATTTCTCGCCCTGGAACAACGCCGCCGCCAATGAAATGGTGTTCGACTATTCCTATGACGGCACGATGCGCTCATTCGAGGATTCGCTACAGCGGCTGGCGCTGGAGCGCATCGACATCTGCTTCATCCACGACATTGACGTTTTCACCCGCGGCGCTGAGCAGCCCGAAGTGTTTCGCCAGGCAATGGACGGTACCTGGAAGGCGCTATCGGAGTTGCGCGACCAGGGCCTCGTCAAGGCGATCGGCGTCGGCGTCAACGAATGGGAGGTCTGCTACGAGGCATTGAAGCAGCGCGATTTCGACTGCTTCCTGCTCGCCGGCCGCTACACGCTTCTGGAGCAGGAATCGCTGGACAAGTTTCTGCCGCTCTGCGTCGAGCGCAACGCGGCGGTCGTGATCGGCGGCGGTTTCAATTCCGGCATCCTGGCGACCGGCGCCGTCGAGGGCGCCCGCTACAACTACGCGCCCGCCCCGGCCGAAATCCTCGACCGCGTGCGCAAGATCGAGCAGGTCTGCCGCGACTACCGCGTGCCGCTGCCGGCCGCGGCGATGCAGTTCGTCACGGCCCACCCGGCAATTCCCTCCTTCATCGCCGGCACCCGAACCGTCGAGCAATTGCAGAGGAATCTCGGCTGGTTCAGCCACGAAATCCCGGGCGATTTCTGGGGTGAACTGAAGAAGCAGGGATTGCTGCGCGAGGACGCCCCCACCCCCGCCTGATCCGCAAGAAGGCCCGCGCCGGACTGCCGGCGCGGGCCGAACACCGCAAAAAGGCGAAGCCGCTGTCAGCGCCCGGAAAAATCCGGTCTGCGCTTGTCGCGGAAGGCGGCGACGCCCTCGGCCAGATCTTCCGTCGAGGCGGCGAACATGCCGGCCATCGTCTCCAGCACGCGCTCGCGCTCCTCGCCCTCGGCAGCATTGATCAGCATCTTGGTGAGTTCGGTCGCGACCGGGGCGCGTTCGCAGACTTTCGCCGCCAACCGCTTCGCTTCGGCCATCCCCTCCCCGGTCGCCACCACGACATCGACGAGGCCAAGCTCCAGCGCCGCCTGCGCCTCGAAGACCTCGCCGAACAAGGCCATCCGCCGGATGGCCGGGGCGCCGAAGCGGCGCACGGCGCGCTGCGTGCCCGACCAGCCGGGAATGATGCCCAGCCCGGCCTCGGGCAGGCCGAGCTTCACATGGCTCTCGGCGATGCGCAGATCCGCTGCCGCCGCCAGTTCGAGCCCGCCGCCGAGCGCATGACCGTTCAGGACGGCGATCAGCGGTTGGCGCAGCCGCGCCAGCGCGTCGAACACCGCATGGCCCTCGCGCAGCCAGAACCGGCCGAACTCGAGCGGCGTCTTGCCGCTCCAGCCGCCGATGTCGCCGCCAGCGGAGAAGGCCTTGCCGCCCTCCCCGGTCAGGATCACGGCCCGAATGGTCTCGTCGCGCTCAATGCGCTGGCAGAGCGCGCCGAGTTCTCCGATTGCCGCCTCGTCAAGCGCGTTGAGCTTGTCGGGCCGCGCCAGCGTCAGGATGGCGATGGCGCCGTCCTGCCCAAACCGCACCCGAGGTTCGGACGCACCCGTCATGCCGCATCCAGGACCGGATGCAGCCCGACCTTCTCCGGATGAAAGAGCGACACGTCCATCTGCTTCAGGTGCGGCGCCACCTGCAACGGCGTCTCCGCGCGCTCCAGCACGTCCTTGCGCAGGTCGATGCCGGGGGCGATCTCCGTCACCATCAGGCCTTCCGGCGTCAGCTTCAGCACGCAGCGCTCGGTCACATAGGTAACGTCCTGACCCTGCGCGATCGCGCGCTGGCCCGAGAAGGAGATGTGCTCGACCGCGTCGACGATTTTCGCCACCTTGCCCTCCTTGTCGATCGACAGCCTGCCGTCATGGATGGAGAACTTGGCGCCGGCATTGAAATAGCCGGAGAAAACGATCTTGCGGGCCCGCGACGTGATGTCGACGAAACCGCCGGCCCCCGCCGTCACATGCGGCCGGGCCGAGAGTTGCGAGACATTGACCGAGCCGTGCCGGTCGATCTGCAGGAAGGACAAGAGCGACGCGTCGAAGCCGCCCCCCTGGAAGTAGGCGAACTGGTGCGGCGAGGCGACAAAGGCCTCGGCGTTGGACGAGCAGCCGAACTTGAAATCGAGCAGCGGAATGCCGCCGACCGCGCCCTGCTCGATCACCCAGGTAATGTCGCCATGTCTCCCCTCCTCCAGGAAGATGCGCGGCACATTGGCCGAAATGCCGAAGCCGATATTGACGGCCCAGCCGGGCTGCAATTCCTGCGCGACGCGCCGGGCGATTACCTTGGCGACGTCGAAGGGCGGCAGGCTGAAGGTGTCGAGCGGCCGGAACAGCTCGCCGGAAATGGCCGGGTCATATTCGGTTGCCGTCGTCTGCAACTGGTCCGGGACCTCGACGATGTAGTCGACGAGGATGCCCGGCACGCGGACATCATGCGGGCGAAGCGTGCCGGCCTGCGCGACCCGCTTCACCTGCGCGATGACAATGCCGCCACTGTTGTGGCCGGCCAGCGCCAATTCCATCGCGCCGAGATAGGCGCCCTCATGCTCGAAGGTGAGATTGCCGCGTTCGTCTGCGGTGCTGGCGCGGATGATCGCCACATCCGGCTGGATCGACGGGAAAAAAAGCCACTCTTCGCCGGCGAACTGAACCTTGCTCACCACGGGCCTGGCGCGGGCGCGCTCGTTCATCGCGCAGCCCTGGTTGTCGGGATCGACGAAGGTCTCCAGGCCGACCTTGGTCAACACACCGGGACGCTTCGAGGCCCCCTCGCGCAGGATATCGAACAGCACACCGCTTGGAATGTTGTAGGCGGCGATCTCGTTGCGGCCCAGCATCTGCCAGATCAGCGGCGGCTCGGCCGAGGACGGACCCGAGGGATAGGAGCCGCCGATGATCGTCGAGATCATGCCCGGCTGGGCAAGATGATCGACGCCCTTGGTGCCGAACATGTCGCCGGCCGCGATCGGGTGGATCGTCGTCAAACCGCGCGGCGCGCCTTCGTTGCGGTAGCGCTCGCCAAGGGCGGCCAGCACCGCGTCAGGGCAGGCGAGGCCGCTCGACGAATTCACGGCGACGATCGCCCCATCCCTGACCAGGGCCGCCACTTCCGATGCGGCTCGCAACTTGGACATCATTCCTCCGGACGCGCTATTTAAGTAACCAGTTGGTTATTACCCTAAAAAATCCCCGCCTCCCTCGCAAGGGGCAAAATGCCCGTCACGCGGTTCGACGCCGAATGGAGGCCCGCCTCCTTGCCCTCCCGGAGTTGGAGAAAAACCCCATGACGGCGCATACTTGATGCTCCCAGGCTTTCAGGATATTAAGTAACTAATTAGTTATTATACAGGGAGGCACTTGATGAGTCTGTACTTCGATCGAACCTACCAGCGCTCGTTCGGCACATATCCGCTGATGGGAGACGAACTCACCAGCGCCGTCGCCCATGCTGCCAAGGTCGGATATCGTGCCTTCGATACCGCTCAGATGTACAACAACGAGGCTGAGGTAGGCGCTGCGATCGCCGCGCTCGGCCTGCCCCGCGACGAAATCTGCATCACCACCAAGGTCCACCCGGACAACTTCTCGGACGCCCTTTTTCTCCCCTCCGTAGAAGAGAGCCTGAAGAAACTCCGCGTCGACCGCGTCGATGCGCTCCTGCTGCACTGGCCGGCCTATGACGGCGACAACACCGGTTCCCTGCGCCTGTTGCAGAAGGCGAAAGAGCTTGGCTTCACCGACCATATCGGCGTTTCCAACTACACGTCGCGGATGATGCGCGAAGCGGCGGTACTTGTCGACGCGCCGATCATTGCCAACCAGG
This sequence comes from Kaistia defluvii, assembly GCF_026343955.1. Lineage (GTDB taxonomy): Bacteria > Pseudomonadota > Alphaproteobacteria > Rhizobiales > Kaistiaceae > Kaistia > Kaistia defluvii. The sequence goes on along the minus strand of NZ_JAPKNI010000002.1, from coordinate 474,546 downwards.
TCGAGTTCCATCCGCTGCTCGACCAGACCATCCTGCTGAAGGCCGCGACGGAGACCGGCATTCCGCTGACCTCCTATTGCTCGGTGGCGCGGGGCGAAGTGTTCAAATACCCGGTCTTCGCCGAAATCGGCGCGAGCTATGGCAAGTCGGCGGCGCAAATCGTGTTGCGCTGGATCCTGCAGAAGGGCGTGCCGATCAACACCATGTCGACCAAGCCCGACAACATCCGCGCCAATTTCGACGTGATGGATTTCACGCTCTCTAGCATCGACATGGACCGTATCGATGCCATGCGCGCGACCGGCTATCGCTGCGTCGACAAGGCGAAAGTGCCGACCGCCCCCGAATGGGACTGAACCCCTCGCAGACAAACGCGGCGCTCGAAGAAGCGCCGCCGTCGCGAGAGGAGACGGGGGCGGAAAGCCCGCTCAGCGATTTCCCCGGATCAAGTCGGAACCCTTTTCGGCGATCATGATGGTCGGGGCGTTGGTGTTCGAGCCGATCAGGCTCGGCATGATCGAGGAATCGCAGATGCGGATGCCCTCCAGCCCGCGCACGCGCAGTTGCGGATCGACCACCGCCATCGCGTCGACGCCCATCTTGCAGGTGCCGGTCGGGTGATACGATGTGCGGCCGTACTGGCGCGCATAGTTCTCGAAATCCGCCTGGGTGCGCACCTCCTTGCCCGGGAAATGCTCCTGCCGGACATATTTGGCGAAAGCCGGCTGGTTCATGATCTCGCGGCTGATCTTCACCCCCTCGGCCGAAACGCGGAGGTCGTCCGGCTCGGCGATGAAGTTCGGATCCACGATCGGCTTGTCCTCGGGCCGACTGCTGCGCAGCTTGACCGTGCCGCGGCTCTTCGGCCGCAGCGTGTAGGAGTTGAGCGTGCAGCCGGAACCGGACTGGATCGCCGGCACGCCGGCCTCCACGCCCGCGCCGGCGAGGAAATGAAACTGCAGATCCGGGTTGGCCAGCGAGCGGTCCTGTCGCCAGAATGCACCGCCTTCAACGACGTTGGACGTCACCGGCCCGGACTTGAACAGCGTGTATTGCAGGCCAGCCCAGAGCATCCAGTGCAGCTTGTTGTATTTGTCGAGGCTGTCAGCGGTCTTCAGCTCGTAGACGATGTCGATGCCGAAATGATCGCTCAGATTCTCGCCGACGCCGGGGAGATCCTGCACCACCTCGATGCCGAGCGCACGGAGTTGGTCGGCCGGGCCAACGCCCGAAAGCAGCATGATCTTCGGCGAGCCGACCGCGCCGGCCGTCACCACGACCTCCTGATCGGCGTGCACGCTCTTCAGCGCGCCGCCCTGCCGGTATTCGACGCCGATGGCGCGATTGCCGGAGAACAGGATCTTCGTCGTCAGACAGCCCGTCTCGACGGTCAGGTTCGGCCGCCGCAGGACCGGGCGCAGATAGCCGACGGCGACCGAGCAGCGCCGGGCGTTGCGGATCGTCGTCTGATAGACGCCCGCCCCTTCCTGCACCGGGCCATTGAAGTCCGGATTGTAGGGCATGCCATATTGCTGGCAGGCCTGGACGAAGGCACGAGTTACCGGCTGCGGATCGCGGATGTTGGAGACGCCGAGCGGCCCCTCCGTACCGTGATAGCCGGAAGCGAGGATTTCATTGCCTTCCGAGCGAAGGAAATAGGGCTGCACGTCCTGGAACGACCAGCCCTCGCAGCCCTCGTCTTGCGCCCAGCGGTCATAGTCGTCCGGCACGCCGCGGGTGAAAATCTCGGCATTGATGGAGCTGCCGCCGCCGAGCACGCGCGCCTGAGCATAGGGGATCTCGCGATTTCCCGCGTGCTTCTGCGGCGCGGTGACGAGCCCCCAGGTCAGAGGCCCCGTGGTCATCTTGGCGAAGCCGACCGGCATGTGGATGTAGGGGTTGGTGTCGCGACCGCCCGCCTCGAGCAGCAGGACACGGGCGTCCGGGTTCTCGCTCAGCCGGTTGGCCATGACGCAGCCGGCCGAACCGCCGCCGACGATGACGTAGTCGTAGCCCTTCGCCGCCATCACGACACCCAGGGCTCGCGACGGCCGAGCGCGATATGCGTCGCCTTGACCTCGGTATATTCCTCGACGCCATAGATGCCGGCTTCGCGGCCGGTGCCGGACTGCTTGAAGCCGCCGAGCGGCAGTTCCGGCCCGTTGTTGATCGTCGTGTTGACCCAGACGCGGCCCGCGCGGATGCGGCGGAACGCATCGGTCGCCTTGTCGAGATTGCTCGTCCAGATGCTGGCCGCCAGGCCATAGATCGTGTCGTTGGCGATCGCCATCGCCTCGTCGAAGGTCTCGAAGGTCGAGATGGTGAGCACCGGACCGAAGATCTCCTCCGACGCGATGCTCATCTCGCGCGTCACATCCGCGAAGACGGTGGGCTGGACGAACTGGCCTGTGTCGCTCGGATAGGCCTCCCCGCCGCAGACCAGCCGTGCGCCTTCGCGCTTGCCGGCCTCGATATAGCCGAGGATGGTCGCGTTCTGGGCCGCCGTGACGATGGCGCCCATCTGGGTGTTCGGGTCGAGCGGATCGCCGATCCGAACCCGCGCCATCTTGGCGGCGACCAGCGCCTCGAACTCGGCCGCGATCGACTTCTCGACGACGAGACGGCTCCCGCCGACGCAGCACTGGCCGGCATTGAAGCAGATGCCGAAGACAACGCCGTCCGCAGCCTCGTCCAGATTGGCATCGGCGAACACCACCTGCGGGTTCTTGCCGCCGAGTTCCAGGCCGACCTTCTTGAAATTGCCGGCCGAGGCGAGCAGCACGCTGCGGCCGACCGCGGTCGAGCCGGTGAACGAGATCATGTCGACATCGGCATGCTCGGCCAGCGCCTGGCCGATCTCGCTGCCGCTGCCGGTTACGACGTTGAAGACGCCATCCGGCAGGCCGGCGTCGGAGAGGATCTCGGCCAGCAGCAGCGTTGTCGCCGACGTCACTTCGCTCGGCTTCGAAACGATCGTGCAGCCGGCGGCGAGGATGAACGGCACCCGCTCGGACAGGATGAAGAACGGGAAATTCCACGGCGTGATCAGGCCGACGACACCGATCGGCTCACGCGTCACCAGCCCCAGCATCTTGTCGCCGAGATTGTTGAAGGCGTCGCCGTGCAGCGCTCGCGCCGCGCCGGCGGCATATTCGAAAATATTCGCGCCGCCCTCGATCTCCCCGCGCGCCTGGCCGATCGGCTTGCCGCTTTCGAGCGACTCCAGCAATGCGAGTTCCTCGACGCGGGCGCGGATGCCGGCGGCGGCCTTGAGCAGCACGCTCGCCCGCTCGCCGCCCGGCAGGCCCGACCAGCGCCGGTCCTCGAAAGCCGTGCGGGCCACGCCGACGGCATGGTCGATATCCGCCCTGGTGCAACGGACCGTGCGGGTGACGGCGACGCCATGCGCGGGGCTCTTGCGCTCGGACATGGGACGATCGCCGGCCTCCGCCCATTGTCCATCGACGAAGAAGCCGAATTCGCGGGCGCTCGCCGGCACCGTCCAGACTGCAGAGTTCACGTCCATCATCATTCTCCTACCCACGCCCGACACGCCTTGGCGGCCGCGCGTCACAAACCAGCGTTACCCAGTAACCATTCCGTTATAACAAGACCCGGTTTCAGGCCATGACGATCTGAACCTTCAGCGCTTCTGGATGGCGTGGCAGCGTCTCGAAGGCCTGCTGGATTTCGGCCAGCGGCAGGCTGCGAGCGCGGAACGACTCCGTGCGGAAGCGGCCATGTGCCAGCAGTGTCAGCGCGTCATGCATGTCCTCGCCCATGCCCGCGACCGAGCCCTTGATCGAGTTTTCGCGCAGCACGGTGGCGAGCAGCGGCAGCGGTACGGTGTCGGCCGGACCGGCAATGCCGAAGGCAGCGATGTGGCCGCCTGGTCGGATCAGCTCGAACGCCTTGGCATAAAGCGCCGGCAGGCCGACGCTCTCGATGACGATGTCGGCGCCCCGTCCGCCAGTGTGCTTCAGCACGGTTTCGCGCAGCGTCGCCGGATCGGAAATCACCACATCTGCGCCCGCCTCCAGCGCCATGGCGCCACGCACCGCCGAGGGTTCGGCGACCAGGATCGGCGCCGCGCCGACGAGGCGCATCATCTGGATATGCAGATTGCCGATCGGCCCCGCGCCAAGGATCAGGACCGACTGGCCGAAGCGGACATCGGCCTTGCGCGCCGCCCTGACGACGCAGGCGATCGGCTCGACCAGCGCCAGGAGGTCGAAGGGCGCGTCCGCAGGCGCGGCCATCACAAGCCCCGACGGCATCACGACATAGTCGGCGAAGGCGCCGTCACGCGAGATGCCGACCTGCCGGACCTCGGCGCAGTTCAGCACCTCGTTGCGGCGGCAGTAGAAGCAATGGCCGCAGCCGATATTGATGTCGGCGACGACGCGGTCACCTTCGCCAAAGCCGCGAACATCCGCGCCGACAGCCGCCACCGTGCCGGCGAATTCGTGGCCCGGAATGATCGGCAGGCTCTCGGCCGCGTAGTGGCCATTGAACATGTGCATGTCGGTGCCGCAGATGCCGCAGCGCTCGACCCGTATCAGCACGTCGTCGCGGCCGACCGCAGGCACGGGCACCTGGCGGATCTCGAACCGGCCGGGCGCGACCAGCACCGCCGCGCGCATGAGGGAGGGAACCGCGCTCACTTCACCGTCCTCACCTTGGTGCGGTCGATGGTGATCGCGATGGCGCCGACGAGCACGAGGCCGAAAAAGATCTGCTGCGCCGTGGCCGGCACGTTCAGATAGAGCATGCTGGTGCGGATCACGGCGACGATCAGGGCGCCGATGAAGGTGTTGAGCACGCCGCCGACGCCGCCCGTCAGAGGCGTTCCGCCCACCAGTACGGCGACGATCGCCGGCAGCAGGAAGCCGTTCGCCATCACCGGCGAACCGCCCGAAAGCTTGACGGAAAACAACAGTCCCGCCATGGCGGCGAAGGCGCCGGAAATCGCGAAAGCGATCATCTTGTAGCGGTTGACCTGCAAACCGGAGGCAACCGCTGCCGGCTCGCCGGCGCCGATCGCCTTCAGGGCGCGGCCGAGCACGGTGCGCCGCTCGATCACCAGCGCCACCACCAGCAACACCAGGGCGATGATCATCTCGCGCGGCAGTCCGGCCGTGGTGCCGATCATCCAGCCGAATGCCTGCTCGCGCAGGGTGGCGTCCATGTAGAGCGCCTTCTGCCCCGAGGCGTACTGGCCGACCGAGAGCGCGATGCCGCCGACGGCGAGTGTCGCGATGAAGGACGGCACCTTGAACCGCGTCGAGACCAGGCCGGAGACAAAGCCGAACAGCGCGCCGATGGCGATGCAGACAGGCGCCGCGAAGGCGCCAATGTGCACGAGCAGCAGCGTCGCCAGCACGGTGATCATGTTGGCGACCGACTGCGCCGACAGATCGATGCTGCCGATATAGATGACGAAGGTGATGCCAAGCGCCATGATGAACAGCGTCGAGATATCGCCGGCCAGATCGATCAGATTCTCCAGCCGCAGGAAGTTGGGATCCAAGATGCCGACGAACAGCGCCAGCAGGACCAGCGTCATCCAGGGGAAGTGCTTCTTGAGATTATGAAGGTTCATCCGTCCGCGCCCCTAGATCATGTAATGAACGAGATCGAACAGCGACGGCTTGGTGCCGGCGCTGCAATCGAACCGCTTCTGGATGGCGCCGTCCTTGACGACGAGGATGGTGTGCGAGAGCCCGATCGCCTCTTCCAGCGTGTCGGCGATCAGGACGATTCCCGCACCGTCCGCGTTCATCGCCCGCACCATTTCGTAGACGTCCTCCTTGGCGCCGATGTCGAGGCCGCGGGTCGGATGGTCGAGCAGAATGATGTCGGAGCCGCCGCTGCGCCATTTGGCGAGAACGACCTTCTGCTGGTTGCCGCCGGAGAGATTGCCGCAATCGGCCATCTCCGATGACGCCTTGATCGACAGCTTGGCGATCCAGTCCTTGGCGGTCGCCTTCTCGTCGCCGATCCGCAGGAAGCCGAAGCGGCTGTAATTGCCCATCTGCGAGAGCGTGATGTTCTCGTAGACGTTCATGCCGGCGACGATGCCCTCGACCTTGCGCTCGCGCGGGATGTAGCCGACGCCGCTGGCGACGCTCGCTTCGGCGGAAAAGCTCTCGACCTTGCGTCCCTTGACGGCGAGGTCGCCCAGCACCAGCTTCTGCAGCCCGAAGATGGTGCGCAGGATCGCCTCGCGGCCCGAACCCTCCGTGCCGACCAGCGTCAGCACCTCGCCGGCGTGAAGCTGGAACGAGACATTGCTGTATTGGCCGGGAACCGTGGCGTTGCGCAATTCGACCAGCACGCGACTGGCGTCATAGGGAAGCTGCTTCTCTTCGCGGTAGTATTCCTTGTTGATGTCGCGACCGACCATCTTACGCTGGATGCTCTCCGCGCTCGCCTCGGCCGAGACGACATGGTCGACGACCTCGCCATCCTTCATCACATAGACGCGGTCGGTCAGCTCGAGCACTTCGTCGAGCCGGTGCGAGACGAAGATGAAGGCGGCGCGCGAGCGCAGTTCGCGCACCAGCTTGAACAGCAACTCGACCTCTTCCTTGGCCAGCACCGAGGTCGGCTCGTCGAGCAGGATCACCAGATCGCCATCGACGCGCTCCTCCAGCGTCAGCACCTTGGCGAGCTCGACCAGCTGGCGCTGCGCGAAGGAAAGCTTCGCGGTGATGATCCGGGGATCGATATCGAGCTTGACCTTGGCCAGCTGGAAGCGGGCGGCGGCCGCCATCTTCTTCCAGTTGACGACGCCGAGCTTCACGAACTGCTGCTCGAAGCCGAGGAAGATGTTTTCCATGACGCTGAGATTGGGGATCAGCGACTGCTCCTGGAACACCATGCCGATGCCCTTCTGCATCGCCTGGCGCGGGTTCTCGAAGCGGACGGGGATGCCATCCTTCAGCACCTCGCCGCCATCATGCTGGTAGGCGCCGTAGATCACCTTCATCAGTGTCGACTTGCCGGCGCCGTTCTCACCGACCAGGCCAACGATCTCGCCTTGGCGGATCTCGAAATCGATCGCCTTCAGCGCCCGCACATTCGGGAAGCGCTTCTCGACTTTCCTAAGCTCGAACATTGGCGGTCACTTCACGAAAGCGAGGGATTTGCGGTCGGTCGACAGCACGACGGCGATGATGACCAAGAGACCGAGGACGCCGTCCTGCACGTATCGAGGAAGGCCCATGACGATCATGCCGTTATTGATGACGTTGACGATCAGCACGCCAACCAGCGTGTTCCAGACGCCGCCGCTGCCGCCCCAGAGCGCGGTGCCGCCGACGACGATCGAGGTGATCGAGACGAACATGAAATTGTAGCCGGTCGCCGTCTCGGCGATGCCGAGCTGCGCCACGGCGAACAGCGCGCCGAAGGCATAGAACACGCCGGCCAGCGCGAAGCCGGCGATGCGGACGCGGCGGACATTGAGGCCCGAGGCATGCGCCAGGTCCTCGCCACCGCCGACGGCGTAGAAATTGCGACCGAGCGTGGTCTTGCTCTGGATGAACCAGGCGAACAGCAGCACGACGAAAGCGACATGCACCATCAGCGGGAAGCCGAGGAAGCGCTGGGTCAGCAGCGAGCGGAACAGCGGGTCCTCAACGCGGATGCGGTCGCCGCCGGTCATCATCAGCGACAGGCCGATGCCGACGAAGCCCATGCTGAGGCTGGCCATGAAGGAGGGAATGCGCAGCCCGACATGGACGGCGCCGGTGACGAGGCCGCAGGCCGCCCCGACCAGCAGGCAGGCCGGCAGAGCCAGCCAGCCCCAGCCACCAAGCGTTCCACCCAACGCCATGAAGATGCTGGCGAAGACGACGGCGCAGACGGCGACCGCCCCCTCCATCGACAGGTCGATCGACCCCATGATGATGATGAAGGTGGCGCCGACGGCGATCATCAGCGGCGGCGTCGCGGAGATGCCGATACGGGCGAAGTTCTTCAGGGAGAAGAAGTTCGGATTGACCATGGAGAAGAAGACGACCAGCGCCACGAGCACCAAGAGCGGCGCCCAGCGCTGGAGATCCCCACCACGGAAGGACAGGTTCGGCATGTTTGGCTCCTGGAAGACGCGCGGCCTGGATTTCGCTCAGCCTCGTCCATGCGCTGCCCGGCCTGCCGCCGCTGCGGCAGCGGCGGGCGACGGGAGACGCCCGCGACCGGGCGCCTCCCCTGCGGGGTCACGCGGTAACGACGGACTCAGTAGGTGATCGGACCGTTGGAGGGACCCCAGAAGTCCTTCCAGTCATAGGTCGGCGTCGCGTCGATGTACTTCTTCTTGAAGTCCTCGGCGTCGGCCTTGGAGATCAGGATGGTCGGGCCGTTGAACTCGCGATGCTCATGCGGCTCTTCCGACGGCTTGAAGGCGCCGGTCGCCGCGTAATAGGCCAGCGCCGCGGTGATGCCGCCACCCCAATGCGGGTTGGTGTAGACGGTGGCGAGCAATTCGCCGGCAATCACGAGATCGACCGCCTGGGCATTGCCGTCATAGGCGACGACGGGGATCTGGCCGGCCAGGCCTTCTGCACGCAGCGCCTCGAGCACGCCATAGGCCATGGTGTCATTGGCGCAGAATACGCCGGTGATCTCGTCGCCGAAGCGGGTCAGGTAGCTCGACATGATGCTGTTCGCCTTCTGGGTGTCCCAGTCGGCGGCCTGGTAGTCGAGCAGCTTGATGTCGGGGAAATTCTTCAGCGCGTTGTCGAGGCCCTTGCGACGCTCGATCGCCGGATTGTTGGAGGCGATGCCGCCCAACCCGACAATGCTGCCCTTGCCGTTCATTGCCTTGAACAGGATCGTCGCGGTCTGCTCGGCCGGGCCGACATCCGACCAGCTCATATGCGAAACGTAATTGTCGCCGAAATCCCACGGATGCAGATCATCAGTCTTGTTCCAGATCGTCGAGACATAGGCGCCCTTGGCAACGACCGCCTCGACGACGGGACGCGCATTCGGCGAGTCATTGGTGTCGATGGCGAGCGCCAGCTTGCCGTCGGTCTTGCCGAGCAGCGCCTTGACGTCGGCGAGCGATTTCTCGCTGCTGCCCTCGTTGATCAGGTGCACCAGCGCGCTCTTCGGCTTGCCGAGGCTCTCGACGAAGGATTCGCCGCCCGAGACGATCGAATTCCAGTACGGGTTGGTGCGGTCACGATAGGACCAGGCGATCGTCGGGTCCTCGATCGCGCCGGCGGCCTGCGCCCGGCCCGTCCCTACGATCGACGCAGCGGCGGCGCCGGTCAGGCCGAAAGCCGAGGCCAGCATGAAATTACGCCGGCTCAGCGTTTCCTTCTCGATGAAATCCTTGATGAACGACATTGGTTCCTCCCTGTGAAAACCATCCCGAAACGAACGATGCCCCTGCGGCTCCCGAGCGACGCGGACCCACCCACGCATCGCCGCCACGAGGGACTTATTGCACTAACTAGTTACTGGGATGAATTCCCCCTGTCAATCGCGCCGACGGCGACGGAAAGGCTCGTCGCATCGTCGCCGTTGTAAATATCCCGTTAGTTCAACTTAATCGTACGACGTGCTAGGGAGCGGCGGCCGGGAGGGTCCTGACAGAGCATCCGGCGGCGTTCCGGCGCAGCGGCGGCGCGCCAGTACAGGCCGATCAGCCGTGTGAGGGCGATTGCCTTGCAGCCCGGCCGCGAAACGCTAAGAATGATGAACGGAAGAAGGGAAACCGAAAAAGCGATGGTCACGTCCACCACTGAAAAACCGCGTGCCCGCGATGCTGAGGCGACCCAGAAGCGAATCCTGGCGGCGGCGAAGAAGGAGTTCGCCAAGAACGGCCTGGGGGGCGCACGCGTCGACCTGATTGCCGAGCGGGCCAAAGCCAACAAGCGGATGATCTACCACTACTTCGAGAGCAAGGAAGCGCTGTTCCAGCGCGTGCTTGAGGACGCCTACACCGACATCCGAATGGCCGAGCAGAAGCTGCAGCTCGACCATCTCGACGCCGGGACGGCGCTCGATACGCTGGTCCGCTTCACCTGGAACTATTATCTCGCCAATCCGGAATTCCTGACGCTGGTCAACAGCGAGAACCTGCACAAGGCCAAGCACCTGAAGAAGTCGCAGGTGATCCACGTCGTCAGCCGCAAGGTGGTGACCCTGGTCGAGCAATTGCTGGAACGCGGCGTGCGGGAGGGCGTGTTCCGGCCGGGCATCGACCCCGTGCAGCTCAACATCACCATCGCGGCGATCGGCTACTATTATCTCAACAACCGCTTCACCGGTTCAATCGTGTTCGAGAAGGACCTGATGACACCGCAGGCGCTGGACGACCGCCTGGCGTTCAACATCGACACGATAAGGCGTCTCGTCTGCAAATAAGGCGGCCACGCGCGAGCGCGGCGCGGCGCAGGCCGGCGACCTGGGCCTGCTGGATCTCGTCCGGATTTTGGTCGAGTCCGCCACAAGCAGGAGGCGGACAAATCAAGCGTTCACCGCCGTCGGGGCTCGGGCCGCCCCTGCCCTACTCAGCCAGCGGCAATGCGAGCTTCCCCAGGCAGGATGCGCTCCGCAATGTCATTCACCCGCCGGGCAGTTCGAACGGAACATGGGCACAGTCACGCTGGCTCGCTTTTTCCCCGCCGAGCCGAGCGCCGTGATTCCCACAGAGGCTGAAGACAGGGAAGTCCATGGCCGCATGGCGGAGGACCGGCCTCGCCCCTAGATGGTACCGAGGCATTGGCGATCGCCCCCTACGTCAGGCGACCAGCCGGCAGAGATGACGGACTTTGCGCGAAACGAAGAAGCCAGAGCGCAAGGTGGATAGCGAAATCCACGCCAGCGGCTTCTCTTCTAGAACAATCATCTCTTTGAAAAGAAATGGTGCCCGGAGGCGGATTCGAACCACCGACACGCGGATTTTCAATCCGCTGCTCTACCAACTGAGCTATCCGGGCGCCGGCGACCGGCGCCGCAAGGGCGTCTCGATCGCGAAGACAGGTGCCTTATAGGCGACGGTCCGAGACGTGTCCAGAGGCCGGAGAACGAAGAATGCAGGCTGTGAACAACTCGGTCGGAAGAACCGAAACCGGCCCGGGCGGACCGCCCCGGCAGGGCTCGAAGGCACCGCTCAATCGTCTTCGCCACTGCCGGCGTCGGCCTCGACCACCGGAATGGCATAGGCGCCGGACAGCCACCGGTGCAGGTCGACATCCTTGCAGCGCTTCGAACAGAACGGATAGAAGGCGCGGACGGTATCCTTGCTGCAATTGGCGCAGCGGCGGGGTGCGCGCAGCGGCAGGATTTCCGCGACCTTGGGAGTGGCAGGCTTCTTGGGTGCTGTCATGGATCCGTCCCTACCTCAGGCCGACCCCAGCCAGCCCTTGCGGACGGGGAAGCCTTCCCCGTCGAGCATCGCGATCGTCTCATAGAGCGGCAGGCCGACCACGGAGGTGTAGGAGCCGACCAGCTTGACGACGAAGGTGCCGGCAAGGCCCTGGATCGCATAGCCGCCGGCCTTGTCGCGCCATTCGCCGGACCCAAGATAGGTATCGATTTCCTGCCGGCCAAGACGCTTGAAGCGCACCTTGCTCTCGACCAGGCGCTGGCGGACGGAGCCCTTCGGCGTCAGCAGGCAGACGGCCGTGTAGACGCGATGCGACCGGCCGGACAGCAAGCGGATGCACTCTGCCGCCTGATCGTGGAATTCCGCCTTGGGCAGGATGCGCCGGCCCACCGCCACCACCGTGTCGGCGGCCAGGATATAGGCATCGGCAAATTCCGGTGTGCGCGCCGCCATGGCGCGGGCCGCGTCCGCCTTGCTGCGCGCCAGCCGCTTGGCAAGGCTGCGCGGCAGTTCGTTCTTCAACGGGGTTTCGTCGACCGAGGTCGGCAGGAGACTGTCCGGTTCCAACCCTGCCTGGGCGAGTAGCTGCAGCCGTCGCGGGCTGCCCGATGCAAGCAGGAGTTTGGCAGTGCCTGTCATTCTTCCGTCCGGTCGATTGTCTGGTGGCGCCACGAAGATCGCCCGTGGCGGAGCGGCGGGACCGTAGCCGAATTGCCGAGGCAAGGAAACAGATCGCGACAGACCGCGTGCCCCCTATCCGCTCGGCAGGGGAATCCAGCCGAAGCGGTCCTTGATCCGGCGACGCAACTGATCGCGCACGTCGCGGTAGGCATCGAGGATCTGCTCGCGCGTGCCATCGACCAGGGTCGGGTCCGGCGTCGGCCAGTATTCGACCGTCACGGCCATGGTGCGTGTCAGTTCCAGCGCGCGGTGATGGGCCTGCGGCGACAGCGTGACAACGAGATCGAAATTGGTATCCTCGAGTTCCTCGATCGTGTGCGGCCTGTGACGGCCGAGATCGAGGCCGCTCTCCTCCATCACCACGGTGACGAACGGGTCTGTCTCGCCTTTGCGCACGCCGGCGGAGGCGACATAGAGGCGCGGAAACAGCTGCATCGTGATCGCGGCGGCGATCGGCGAGCGGATCGCGTTCATGCCGCACATGAACAGGACGGAGGCCGGTGGCCGCTGATCGCGGGGCTGGAACACACCCGGAGCCTCGGCTGCTTCCAAGGCTCAGCCTTTCCAGTGCAGCGCGCAGACCAGCGTGAACAGTCGCCGCGCCGTCTCGAAGTCGACCAGGATCTTGCCGGCCAGCCGCTGCATCAGCAGATGCGAGCCGTCGTCATGCACGCCGCGCCGTCCCATGTCGATGGTCTCGATCTGGCTCGGCGTCGCGGTGCGGATCGCGGCGTAATAGCTGTCACAGATCAGGAAATAGTCGCGCACGATCTTGCGCAGCGGCGTCAGCGACAGGGCGTGCAGGATCAGTGGCGCGTCGTTCTCGTCGCGCACGTCGAACACCAGCCGGTTCTCCCGGATGGCGAGATGCAGCCGGTAGCCACCGGCCGGATGGTCCGGCAGCGTGAAACGATTGTCCTCGACCAGATCGTAGATCGCGATCTGGCGCTCGTGGTCGACATCGGCCGAGGCTCGGCCCAACGTCGCCCCGTCGAGGACGACGGCAACGAGCTTGCCGGCGATCTCGGCTTGGGAAGCGCTGGCCATGTCGAGTTCCGCTTTCATCGATCGGCGGCTCGATCCTGCTACAGATTGAGCCGGATCGCCACCGAGCGCGCATGCGCGCCGAGGCCCTCGGCTTCGGCCAGCGCGATGGCGGCCGGGCCGAGAACCCGGAGCTGCTCCGGCCCGGTGCGCAGGATCGACGTGCGCTTCATGAAATCGAGCACCGAGAGGCCCGACGAGAAGCGGGCCGAACGCGCCGTCGGCAGCACATGATTGGAGCCGCCGACATAGTCGCCGATCACTTCCGGCGTCGTGCGGCCGACGAAGATGGCGCCGGCGTTGCGCACCTTCCGGACCAGCGGCTCGGGATCGGCGACGGCGATCTCCAGATGCTCGGGCGCCATGCGATCCGACAGCGGCACGGCGTCGTCGAGCGAGGCGACCACGATGACGGCGCCGAAATCGCGCCAGCTCGCCGCTGCGGTTTCTCCGCGCGGAAGCGTCTTCAATTGCCGCTCGACGGCCAGTTCGACGGCGTCGGCCAGCTTCGAATCGTCGGTCATGAGGATCGACTGCGCGGCCGTGTCGTGCTCGGCCTGCGCCAGCAGGTCGGCGGCGATCCAGTCCGGATCATTGTCGCCATCGGCGATCACAAGCACTTCCGACGGACCGGCGATCATGTCGATGCCGACCGTGCCGAACACCTGCCGCTTGGCCGCCGCGACATAGGCATTGCCGGGGCCGACGATCTTGTAGACCGGCCGGATCGTGTCGGTGCCATAGGCGAGCGCCGCCACGGCCTGCGCGCCGCCGATGCGATAGAGCTCATCGACGCCGGCAAGGCGCGCCGCCACCAGCACCAGCGGGTTGATGACCCCGTCCGGCGTCGGCACGACCATGACGAGACGATCGACGCCGGCGACCTTGGCCGGCACCGCGTTCATCAGCACGGAGCTTGGGTAGGAGGCGGTGCCGCCCGGAACATAGAGCCCGACGGCCTCGATCGCCGTCCAGCGCGAACCGAGCTCCACGCCGAGCGCATCGGTATAGCGGTCATCGACCGGCTTCTGGCGGGCATGATGTGACTGGATGCGGTCCCGCGCGAGCACCAGCGCGGCGCGGGTGCGGTCATCGACGCGCTCGTCGGCCGCCTCGAACTCGGCCTCGGAGACGAGCAGGGCATCGGCGGTCAACTCGAGACGGTCGAAGCGCGCCGTGTAATCGAGGACGGCGGCATCGCCGCGCGCGCGGACATCGGCGAGGATGCCGCGCACCGTGGCGTCGACATCTTCCGACACTTCGCGCTTGGCGGCGAGCAGCGCGCGGAAGCGCGTTTCGAAATCGGGATCGGTTTGGGACAGGCGAATGGCCAAGACGTCGGCTCCTCAGATGCGCGCGACGTCTCTAGCGCGGTTCGGGCGGGCGGGAAAGGCCGCAAGCGCGTTCCGGGTCTTGCGCAGCCTCCCGAGGCCGCGCAATCCACCTCAGGCGGACTGCTCGTCCAGACGATGCTCGGGGCAGCACTGGGTTGACCAGGCGGGGCCGAGATCGCGCACGGCCGCCTCGATGCACTCGACGTCGAGCGCGATCGCGCCGCCGCCTGCGAAGATCAGCGTGATGGTGCCGGCCGGCTCTTCCTTGGCCTCGAAGGCGATGGCGAGAAGATCGAGGACGGCGTCAGGACGGCTGCGGTCGATACCGGTCGAGCGGACGGCGAGCACACGATCGAAGTGAAAGCCCGAACGACGGCGCTCCCAGTTCTTCTTGCGGGCATTGCCCTCGGGCTGCTTTTCCCAGACGAACCGATTGATGACGCCGGCAAAACGCTTCTCCTTCGGAATGAAGGCGATGTCGCCAACCTTCAGAACGGCGTCCTGAACATGCGCGGACACGACGGCGAGGTCTTCTGCGTCAAACGCGGCGAGTTTAAGCTGATCCATGAGCACACCTGTCGGCCTGTTTACTTGAACCGACAGGTAGGGTCTGTGTGACCGGACCGCAACAGGGCAATTGCACGGCGCGGCCCGTCAGCGGGGCTTTTGCTCGATCTCAGCCGGAAATCCGCTCGATCGTCGCGCCGCAGCGCGACAGCTTGTCTTCCAGCCGCTCGAAGCCGCGATCGAGATGATAGACGCGATTGACGATCGTCTCGCCTTCGGCGACGAGACCGGCGATCACGAGCGAGACGGAGGCGCGCAGATCGGTCGCCATCACCGGCGCGCCCTTCAGCCGCGGCACGCCGACCACGGTCGCCTTCTGGCCGTCGAGATGGATCTCCGCGCCGAAGCGGGCCAGTTCCTGCACGTGCATGAAACGGTTCTCGAAGATCGTCTCGCGAATCACCGACGTGCCGTCGGCCCGCGTCACCAGCGCCATCAGCTGCGCCTGCAGATCGGTCGGGAAGCCCGGGAACGGCTCGGTCGCGATGTTGACCGGCTGCAGATCGGCGCCATTGCGATAGACGCGCAGGCCTTCATTGGTCTCGGTGATCTCGGCGCCGACCTCGCGCAGGACTTCCAGCGGACGCATCAGCGTGTCGGCCCGCGCCCCTTCCAGCAGCACGTCGCCGCCGGTCATCGTCACGGCCATGGCATAGGTGCCGGCCTCGATGCGGTCGGGCATCACCGAATGGCGCGCGCCGTTCAGGCGGCTGACGCCCTCGACGCGGATGGTCGAGGTGCCCGCGCCATGGATCCGCGCGCCCATCTTGATCAGGCATTCGGCGAGATCGACCACTTCCGGCTCGCGCGCCGCGTTCTCGATTGTAGTTTCGCCCTTGGCGAGGGTGGCCGCCATCAGCGTCACATGCGTCGCGCCGACCGTCACCTTCGGGAAGACGACGCGGGCGCCCTTCAGGCCGTTCGGGGCGCGAGCGATGACATAGCCGCCCTCGATGTCGATTTCGGCGCCCATGGTCTGCAGTGCCTCGAGGAACAGGTCGACGGGCCGCGTACCGATGGCACAGCCGCCGGGCAGCGACACTTTCGCAAAGCCCTCGCGCGCCAGAAGCGGGCCGATGACCCAGAAGCTCGCGCGCATGGCCGAGACCAGCTCGTAGGGGGCGGTGGTGTCGACGATGGTGCGGGCGGTCAGATGCACCGTCTCGCCGGAAAGCTCGGCCTCGCCGAGGCGCTTGCCGGCCACGGTCATGTCGACGCCGTGATTGCCGAGGATGCGCTTCAGCTGCGCCACGTCGGCAAGGCGCGGCAGGTTGGCCAGCGTCAGCGTCTCGTCGGTCAGCAGGCTCGCGATCATCAGCGGCAGAGCGGCGTTCTTGGCGCCGGAGATCGGGATCGTGCCGTTGAGACGCGCGCCACCGACGATGCGGATTCTATCCATGAGAAGCCAAGCCTTTCCGAAGCGAAGGTGTCGAGCGGCGGCCCTGCATCAAATCGTGCCCCACCCCGAATGGTCTGTCGCTCTAATGCAGGAATGAGGCCGATACAAGGAAAAGCCGGCTATGGCACGGCGTCCCGTCGGCGCGATCGCCCTATTCGCCGTCGCGCGCGGCCCTGGCGGCCGCCTTGCGGCGCGAGAGATTGGTCCGCAGCGCGGCCGCGAGCCTTTCCTCGCGCGCCTTGGCGGCGCGGGCGACCGAGGCCTGGTGCGGAGAAAGCGCGGGCGCCTCGCCGGCGGAATCGGCCGTCTCGGCCGCCCCTGCGGCCGGGTCGCGCAAGGGGGAATCCGCCACGGGCGGGATCGTCTCATCGACAGGTTTGCGGGTCATGCCACTCGGTCCCGAATTCGAAAATCTGGACAAGACGCCATCGAAACGGCGCCATGCCGGTCTCTATAGGCCAACCGGCACGCCCCACACAAAGTCATTCGTACCGGAGTCGGTCGCGGAGGGCCCGAGCGGCTGTTCGCGTGTTCCCCTGCCCTCGCTCTGTCGTGCTGCCGGATCCTGAGCGCACTGCCTGTGGATGACTTTGTCTTTCACAGGCCTTTTCGGCGGATATGGGCCGGATTATGCGTTTCCGGCGAGAAAGACCGGGAACTGTGCCGGGAGGCGCTTGATCCCACCGCCCCGCTGTGGCAATAGACCGCCGTCCGGGAAATTCACCGGCCGGCGCTGCAGTAGCTCAGTGGTAGAGCACACCATTGGTAATGGTGAGGTCGAGAGTTCAATCCTCTCTTGCAGCACCACTCTATCCCCTTGATATCGTTAGAAAACTGCGTCATTCCTAGGGTTCGGCTTGCTCCACCGTGCCACAGGAGCGTGCCACAATGGTGCTCAGAATGCCGCGTCCGACAGCCCGCCGAGATAGCTCTCGGCACCAATTGAAGCTTCGTGTTCCCGCTGATATCCGGGAACGTGCGCGGGGCCTCCCAGTCCGATTTGATTTCCCCGCAAACGGAAATTCACCCGAGCATTGCGTTGTCGTCACCCTTAGCGACACCGTGCGCTGCTCCTTGGCGACAAGCGATGAGGCGGTTGGCCGTCAGCGTCAGGGCCTCGCTCTGGCCCACCTTGAAACCGTTTGGCAGAACCTGAGAACCGGCCCCGCAACGCTCTCGCAGCGGCGCATCAACGCACTGTCGGGGGAAGTCTACCGGCTGTTCAAGGACCGCTTCGAGGAGAACCCCGGAACGCCCGAAATGTGGATCGCCGTGAAGGCATTCAACAGGGCCACCCGCGAGGGTCGCATTTCGTCGCCGCCGTCGCTCTCCCCGGATATCAGGGACGCCGCGCAGGACGCCCTGAATGCCTTTGGAGCTGATTTGAGCGACGCTATCGACGCCCTGCCCCGTACGACTTCGACGGCCTTTGAGGGCATGGAGCGGCGCTTTGGCTGGCTTGCGGACTGGGTATTGGCGGGCTATGGCGAAATCGTTGACGCTGATAGCCGGGCACGGCTCCTGCTGGCTGTTGAGCGCGCCTCAACTGACGCCGCCGTCACGCTGAAGCGTTATTCACGCGATGACTATTCTCCTGATCCGGTAGAGCAGCGCTTCGTGCCCCTGGAGCCGCCCGCAACGGTCGCTGTTGTTGTAGATCCGGCATCCTTCGAAAGTGTGTTTGCCACCTATGTGCGCGTTCCCGGCAAACACGGCTCCCGTTCCGAAAAAACAATTCGCTCTTACCGGAGCATCTTCGTTGAGGAGTTCGGGGGCTTCGTCCAGCAAGAGCGGAAGCTGGCTGACCCGCTGCGCGTATCTCGGGCCGACATTGCTGCTTGGCGCGACCATCTTCTGGCCTTGGGGCTGTCGGCAAAAACGATCAGCGGGAAGAAGCTGGCGTGTGTGCGGGCGGTCTATGAGCGCCAAGTCGCCGATGGCGCTTTGGGCGTCAACCCTGCCAGCGGCACACTCATAGGCGCAGACAAGAAGCAGCGGAACCGCGAGAAGGGTTTTACCGATGCCGAGGCAAAGGCGATCCTGTGCGCCTCTCTCAGTGTCGAGAAGGGGCGTCGAGTGGCCGCGTCTCACAGGGCCCTTCAATGGCTACCGTGGCTTATGGCCTACTCCGGGGCTCGCGTTGCTGAGGTGGCCCAGCTTCGTGGCTCCGATGTCCGAAAGGAAGCGGACGGGTGGGTGATGCGATTGAAGCCCGAGGCGGGGTCTACCAAGTCGGGCATCTATCGAGACGTGCCGGTTCATGCTGACCTCGTGGAGCGTGGCTTTCTGGCGATGATCGATGCGGTCGGGGCCGGTCCGCTTTTCATCAATGACGCCGGAAACCAAGAGAAGAACTCGGAACGAGCTAAGACGGCTGGCGGCCGCGTGAGCGAATGGGTGCGCGGGGTCGTCGGAGTGGCTGACAAGGAAGTACAGCCCAACCACGGTTGGCGGCACCGTTTCGTGACACGTGCAAGAGCCGCAGGGATCGACCACGAGAAGCGCGAGTATATCGTGGGCCATCGTCTGCCCGGCTTGGGCGACACCTATGGCGACATGGGAGGCCTTCGGGCAGAGATGGACAAGTACCCGAAGGAGCCGTTGAAGTAGTCCGAAGGCGGACATGGCTCTGTCCGAAGGAGCGACCCCGCCAAAATGACGGGGCCGCTTTCCGGTCTACTGACGACCGCCCTTGTTCCGCTTCTGGCGCTCCTCTCGAAGAGCCTTCGCGCGCTCCTGCTCACCCCTGAGGCGAACCGCCTGTGCCTCCGCGATGCGCTTGTTGAGACGCTCTTCGTGGTCATCGGCCAACCAGTTCATGAACCGGCCGCCGTTCTTCCGGGTCTCAGCAAGACGAGCCCGCTCATAGGCGATCTCCTCCTCAAACCGCTTCTGAGCATCGGCGCGCTTGGCGTCATCTGCCGCCACCGTCTGTCGGACCAACTCATCCTGCGCCGCCTGTCGGATGCCCCTGCGCCTATCCAGCATCGCCGGGGTGATCATGCTCGCCCCTACAGGACGCCGCAGTTGCTTGCTCCACACGGACCACTTGCTCTCGCCACTCTCGGCAACAATGAAGAGATCGCTGACATCCGGGAGCCCATACCGCTTCCCGAACACCTCGAAGACGCCCTTGAGTTCGTCCTGAACGAGATCCGGGAAGTCGGCCGGAAGGTCCCGGTGATCGAACACCAGCACCCCGTTGATCGGCACGGACGTGTCCTCGATCTCCTTCTGAAGCTCGGCCGTGATCTCCTTCTCGGAAGCCCCGGAGCGGGACATGTCGTGGATGCGGCCCATCACGAAGGCCGCGTTTGCTCCCTCGCGCTTGAGCCCGAGATCCCGCAGGAGACGGTCCGCAATCTTCGCGGCGTCCTGCTGGGACACCATGGAGCGCACCTTGGTGCTCTCGTCCTTGGCCCCCTCGTGCGCCGCCATCAGCAGCGCTTCGTCCGGCTGCATCCTCCGCGTCGTGATCGCCCTATCGTAGACTTCCAGGAACTCCCGCGACGCCTTGTCCGTGATGAGCGTCGAGAGGTAGCCGGGATTGGCCGCCTTCAGGGTCCGATAGAGTTCCGCGTTGGCTGTCATCTGCGGCAGAAGTTGGCCGCGCTGCGCGATGGTCTCGGGAGTAACGAGACTGGCGATGCCGTTGAGGGCATGGGACCACTCGGCATTGTCCAGCCTGTTCATGGAGTACCAAGCGATGCGGGCGCTTTGCGTCTGCTTCTTGGCGACATCCTCCGGTGTGCCCCGCTCAATCAACTGCGCCTGACGATCCTCAAGGTTCTCCTCGAACAAATCGGTCACGAACTCGATGGACTTAGCGCGGGAGAGCGTCGTCGTGCCCTCTCCGGTAGGGCTAGGGATTTCGACATCCCGAATGCTGGTGATACCGCCGACCCGCTGCATGGCGCTGTACGCCTGGGCGATGACGCGCCCACGCTCCCGCTCTGAGTTGACCCTGAGGGCCCGCTTCTGCTCCTCCGTGGCCTTCTTGGTCTGGATGGCGAGGCCCGCCCGCTTGGACTGATCGACCATGTTCGCCAGTTCGGGGTCGGTGTAGACGCCGGTGCCCCGACGCTTCTCCGCTTCGGCCTCCGTGAAGGCCCCGCGCAGGATCAGGTCGTCATCCTCGACGCGGACCTTGAAGCTGCCCTCTCGGACATTCTTGTCCCGGATCGACCCGGCCTGTTCGATCAGACGGATCGACTTGTCGGCGTAGCCGGCGATCTTCGACAGGGGCGGAAGCTTCTTGCCGTCAGAGCACTTCCGGACACCATCCAGCAGCGCTCGGGCCAACTCCTCGTTGCCCTTGAGGGCGTACTCCTCGGCAATCGCGAAGATGGTCTCGTTCTGCTCCTGTCCCGAGAGCCCGAGGAAATCCCGGTTCGAGGCGGACTTGGCGAAGACGATCTCGGCGGCCTTGGCGGGGTCGAGCTTGTGGATGTTGAGGCTGTCATCGATCGAGTTGCGGAAGCTGTCGATGACCGTGGTGTTGATCTGCTGCTTGACGTAGCTCGTCTTCTCCTCAACGTCCTTCTGCATCCACGCGGACTGGTGGTCCTTCGTCAGGCGGTAGAAGGCGGCCTTAGCCAGGTCGTTGGGAAGAGCCTCGGCGGTCTCCTGTCGGAGGCGCTCATACTCGGCAGCGGCATCGCCGGTCGTCCGGTCGAACTCGGTGTTGTAGAAGGCCGTCCACCGGGTCCGGAAGTCGTCGTTAGCCTTCTCACCGAGCAGCGCATTGAGCGCATCCTCACGCACCCGAACGCCCGCAGGGGTGCCCAGACGGGCCTCCTCGCGAAGCTGATCGGTGGACATGAGTTGCCGCTTGGCGATCCAATCCCGGTTTGCCCGAGACTGCGGATCTTCCTCCTCCTTGGCGACGACAGTGCCGTAGGTTTGGAGGGCTCCATTGAGACCACCGAGGGCGTCCGCGAGGGCGCGGAGGTTGCCGCCCGCCTCGCGCTGTTGGGGGCGAACGAAGGTGCTGCCGGGCACCGCTGCGGGCTGTAGCTGCGCCTGTCGGATTTCCGGGGCGGCGATGTTCGTTCCAAAAAGGCCGTTGGCCATGGGTGAGCGTTATCCTTGTTTTGATGATGAATACGAAAAGGCCCCCGAGCGGTGACACTCGGAGGCCGGATGGTGGTTCGGATGGGAAAACGTAGTGTCGTCAGGCTGCGTGAAGAGCTTCGTCCTTCGGGATTGCCGCAACAGCCAGGGCGTCTACGGCTTCGTTCAACGGGTCGCCGGAATGTCCTCGGACCCACTGCCACGTCACGTCCATTTCGCCCGCCAGACCATGCAGTTCGGTCCAGAGGTCTTGGTTCTTGACGGGCCGCTTGTCGGAGCCCCGCCAGCCGTTCGAGAGCCACTTCGCCAGCCAGACGTTCATGCCATTGACGACATACTGGCTGTCGCTGCGGACGTAGATCGGGACTGCCGCCGTAAGCCCGTTCCGATCCTTGATCCAGCCGAGCGCCTTGATGGCGGCCATCAGTTCCATTCGGTTGTTCGTGGTCGGCTCGCGCTCGCCGCCGCTGATATCCTGCCGGGGCGCTTCGATGCCGTCATGGCGGGCAACGACAATGGCGGCCCATCCACCGGGGCCGGGATTACCGGAACAGGCTCCGTCCGTGTGAACGGTGACGCGGGTTAGGTCAGGGGTCGTGGTCGTGTCGATGATGTGCATCGGTGTGAGGTTCGCTTTCATGGTTTCGTGGCGATGGGTTCCCTATGGTCAAGCTTATGGTGCTCACTAAGGGAGATAGAGGTGGGGGTGGTGGAGGTGATGGGTCGGTTCCTGACGGAGTGCTCCTCCCATCAGGGACGGACGAAGGTCCGAACCAGTTAGGGCTTCACGGAGACAGGCACCGTATGGCCCACGACATAGCGGGCAGCATCGGCCATGATCTGCTCGACCGTGGAGATAGCGGATGCGGGGCAGAGCACAGCGTCGTGGATTGGCAAGACGGTGATACCGAGAGCGATGCAGCCCATGAGCACACGGCACATGATGCAGCTTTCCCGGTTCATCAGCCGATAGCCGATGCCCGTGTTCAGGATGTACGCGAGGGATGGATGTCGGGCGAGGAGCGCCTTCCGGAACCTCCCTACCGAGCAGCCCGAAGGAAGCCCATCGGCAATCTCAGGTGGCCACTTCCGCATCGTCCCCGCCTTGAACATCAGGGCGTTGAACGCTTTCTTGACTGTGCTCCGATGCTCCGGCCCGATGTCGGCAAGTTGCGGAAGGGCGTAGAGATCAACGTCGGTTCCGGGGCTGGCTTGAACATGAGCATAGGCCAGCCGAGGGAACATCTGCCCGTAGTCGAGTTCGACAATCGGCTCCCCGTTGATCCGGATATGCCGACGAGCCCCCCGCTTCAGACCTTGCCAGAAGCCGCCGAACATACGCCCGCCAAGGTCGAGTGAAGGCCGAGATACGTGAGGCGGGTGATTGAAGTAGCGGGCCATCAACCTGTCGCTGATGTCGACAGGATCATTCCCGACATAGGCGATATCCGCCGAAGCCAGATAGCCGTTGATCGCCGCCATTTCCTCTCGATACTGGGCAGCCTCCGCCGTAGTCGGTATCGCGAACGCTTCCCGCCTTCCTTGCCGGTCCTTTCTGTTGAGGCGAATGCAGTCGATCACCGGGCTCCACCGGAAATCGTGCGTCGTGAATGCGTATGACAGGACCTCGCTCCGGAAGCTCCCAGAGGGCGCTATCGTGGTTGCCTGATGGAGTTCCGTCGGAAGGGTGACAATGGCCACCCCGATTGCCTGAAGCCCTTGTAGGACCGCCTTGAGCCCCCTGCCGAAGCCGGGGAGAACTGGTGAAATTCGGGCCTTTCGAGCGTTGGCCAGCGGCAGGATGATCGCAGCCGACACGGCCGGGAAGACCGTGGAATGCACCAGGTTGGCGACGATGACCGCGACGGCATTCCGGAGCCCATCCAGGTCGCTAGGCTTCCTCTTCCGCTGCCTGACGCGTTGTTTGTCTTCGTGCCGTAGGAGCCGCTCCGCAATGTCGGCCACGAGGTTCCTCAGGGCGTCACTCGCGGGGAACAGGTCATGGCGGAACCTCCGGTCACGAACGGTTGCCTCAGGATGCAGGAGCATTGCCACGTGACGACGCGATCTGACTGTCCCGCCGCTTCGCCCTGCCCCGCATCGACAGCAGGTTCATGACGCGAAGGTCGAGGCTGTCGCCGTTGGCGTAGCGGATGACCTCACCGGGCCCTGCATCCATGATCACGCGGGCAATAAGCGTGAGCGTGCCTCGGCTTCCCGCCGTCGCAGTGCGGACATACCGCCGCCCATGGCCGTTGCTGTTCGTGAACCACATGCCCGTCAGGCCACTGTCGAGGACGCGCTGATAGGCATGAGGCTCCACAATGGCGTGGCTTCGTCCGTGGTTGTCGAGGGGCACCTTGAGCGCCGCCATTCCGAACTCGTCAATGAAGGCGATGGGCTGGCGATTGGCGGGATGCCGGGTATGGCCGAGCGGACGGCGCTGCTGCTCGGAATGACCAGAAGCCATTGATTTCCTTTCGTGAAATGAAGAAGGCCCCGAAGGTTGTCCCTTCGAGGCCCTGGGGTGGATCGTGATGGTGGTGGCGGAGGCGGAGGCAGCGTCAGCGCCTGAGCGCAATACATGCCTGTAAACAGGTAGGCGGACACGGTCGCGCTGGTGAAACCGGGACCACGACTGTGTGTCCTATTGGGCGTCGTAGTTCGGGATGCCGATGGGGCGGCCGGAATTGGCGCCTGTATGTACCTAGTGGACGGCCTAATTCTCGCTGCGTCGGCAGGACCGTCCAGAAAAGGCCGGACCCGCGCTCTACTCCCGGCCCCGTTCCAGCACCTGAAGCGCCTCCTGAAGGGCATCCGGCCGGATCTGCATATATCGCATCGTCGTGGTCAGGTTACTGTGCCCCATCCATTCCATGACGCGCTTCACGTCCACGCCGCCGAGGATCAGCCGAGTACAGCAGGTATGTCGCAGGGTGTGCGGCGTCACGTCATCCAGTCCTAAGGTCTCCTGCATGGCATCCCACCGGACGGCCATCGTCCCCTTCCGCATCATCGTGAACGGGCCCGCGTTGTGGCCATGCAGTCCACGCCTTCTGGCGAGGATCTCCCGGCTCCGTTTGGTGATCGGCACGGTGCGCGGCTGGTTCGTCTTCGTGGTCCAGAAGGTGACGGACGCATCGTGCGGCCCGAAGGCGTCCCAGTGAGCCGCTATCATCTCCGAGAAGCAGCGCGCCCCGGTATCCACGAGAAGCGTCGTCAGGTCGGCATAATCGGTCCACCCTCGGGCGTTCCAATAGGCCATGATCGCCCGCTCTTCGGCCTCATCGATATAGCGGAAGCGGGTCTTCACCTCGGCGTTGCGCTTGATCTTCGGGACCTTGGCGAGAACGCTGGCCTCTACCGCCACATGCAGCATCTTCGACAGCGCTGCGCACTTCCGGTTGATCGTCGCTGTCGAGTTGCCACGCTTGGCGAAGTGGGTCTTGAGGTCAGCGATGTCGGGCATCTGGATCTCACGGACATCCTTGTTCCGCCCGAAATACTCGACCACATGGAGCCCGTTGCGCTTTAGGTCGGCAGAGGCGCGCATGGCGTCCCATTCGGTCCTGCAAACGAAATTGTACAGGACGCCCAACCGGCTGAGGTCTCGGGCTGCTTCGGCACGTGGCATTTCCAGCGCCTTCGGGATCGGCTTCCCGAGCAGGACGGCATCCCGCGCTTCGTCCTCCCATTGGATCGCCGCCGCCTCGGTCGCGAAGGTCGGCCTCAGGCGCGTACCGTCAGCGGTGGTCACATCGCCTTGCCAGCGTCGTCCTCTCATCCGCGCCATATCACTTACTCCCCTTGGCGGGCTTGGACGCGCTCAACGAGGCGAGCCATTGCGCGGGGAGCGTCTGCGCCTCTTCGGGCAGAAGACGGTTGAACTCGATGAGCTTCATGAGGGCCCGCCTGTACGGCTCTAGGACCTCTCCGTGCCCGATGGGGAACCCGGAGGCCATCGCTACGGCGGCTTCAAAGACAAAGCCGTTGACCTTCCGCAGCGCCGCTACGGCGTCCTTCTCGGGATAGGTGAGCCCCGCGCTTGTGGCCATGGCCGTTAGAAGGTCCTCGGCGGCCACAATGTGGGCTGCGATCTGGTCTTGGGGCCGGGCATTCACCCGACGGCATGAATGGTAGCTAGATGGCACAATGGATCTCCGAAGCGATATTAATCGACCACGGATTTGTGTGACCTGAATGTTCGTTCGGCAATGCCGAAATATGATCCGCTCGTCACCTCATAGATATATTGAATATGCATCGTCATCACATGGTGACTACTATTTGAAGTCGATGGTCGAACCCATCATTGCTGAACGCTGCGATGGTCATCATGCGGTGACTTACTGACATATTGTCGCAGGATAGCGCGCCACCTTGTCCTCCATCATCCGCATGGCCGTCAGGACCAACTCGCCCTCGGTCATCTCGCCGGTCGCGAGCTTCTCCTCCCCCATGACATAGCCGCCATCCTTGCGGATCGAGGGGAGGACCTCCTTAGTGACCCAGTTCTGGAACTCCTTGGCCTTCGGCTTGTCCGACCGAAGGACCGTCTTGTAGAGGCCGCTTTCGGCAATCAGGTTCAGGCGGCGTGCCCCTCCTCGGCCCTCAGAGGGTTTGAAGAGCGTTTGAACAGATGTCTGACCTCTGTTCAAAGTCATCTTCTCGCTGGCGTCTAGGTAGGAGAGATTTGCCCCGCCCTGCTGGATATCGAGGAGTTCTCTCACCTGCTTAGCGACGAACCATGGCTCGCCGTCGAAGGTCACAACCTGAAACGGATGGCCTTTGAAATCGAACAGGGTGACTTTCGGCTCGGCGGTCTTGAGTGCGGTCATGTCACTTCCCCGAGACGTTGACGAAAGGCACAGCCCCGCCGGGGACCATGGTGGTCGGAAGGATGCCGTTCCAGCGCTCGGCCGAGGTCAGTTCGATGAGCGTCGGGTTGTCGCGAAGTGCCGCACCCTTGGCGCGGATGGCGTCCGCCTCGGCCTCACCGCGAAGGCGGGCAGCATCGGCGTCGGCCTGAGCCCGAGCCTGAGCGCGGGTGGCGAAGCACAAAAGGCCAATAATTTTGGCTTCTGGCGGCCTTGCATAGCGTTTGAAGCGATGTCTGACCTCGGATCAAAGCCGCCCATCCGGCGTCAATCGAAGAGCCCGAAGCCCCGCAGAACGCCAGCCAATCCCGCAACCGCGAAGACACCCGCGATTGCGCCTATGACCACCATGACGATCACCTCAACCATGACCTCAAGCTCCCGCCGTGTTCGTCTGCATGGGCTCGTCCGCCAGCCGCTTCGCCAGCCGCGACAGCGTAGACATGGAGCAGCCCGTCGCCGCAGCGATGTCCCGCCACTTCTGCCCACCCCTGAGCATCTGAAGGATAGCCGCGTTGCGCTCGGTGTCCTCTGGGCGTCCACGATAGACCCCCTCTTCCTTCGCCTTGGCGATGCCTTGGGCCTGACGCCGGAGCCGGTCCTCGTAGTCTTTGCGGGCGATGGCGGCGAGCATGTCGAGCATCATGGCGTTAATCGCGTCGAGCATCCGGCTATGGATGTCGTCGGGGTTGGACTGGATCATGCTCCACGAAGTCGGGAGGTCGAGCGCCACGACTTTCACCCGGCGAGACCTGATCTCGTCCTTGAGACGTTCCCAGTCGGCGGCGTTGAGGCGGCTTAGGCGGTCCACCTGTTCGATCAACAGCACGTCGCCGGGAGAGCAGTCAGCCAGGAGCCGGAACAGTTCGGGGCGCTTGAGCGATGCGCCGCTCTCGTTCTCGACGTAGGACGCCGCGATCTTCAGCCCACGCTCCTCCGCGAACTTGTGAAGGTCGGACTGGGCCCGCGTTGCGTCCTGCTCTTTCGTGGACGCGCGGAGATAGGCTCGGATGAACATCGGGAACCGCTCTGCTTCGTTTTGGATGCTTCGATTAATACCGCTACGATTTGAGTGGTCAAGCGATATTGTCGAAGCGAAGCAATGCTCACATTCGGATCTCCTCCGTTGCTTCTCCTGAAGCACAGCCAAATCGAAGCGGGCAAAATGTCAGAGATGGGCGCGGCATCGCCAGAGACGAGACGGGGCGGCGTGCCCCACCCTGGTGCACGACCGACGGCGATAGATCGTGCTCCCCGATGGATTTCCGATGAGCGAGGAGCCGCTGGCCGTTGTGGCGTTAAGCCGATGATGGCTGAGAACGTGGATTTGATGGTGGCCTATAGGTGGACGATGGGCGGCGGGGGGGGGGTGATGCGCGCTCAACAGAGCCGGATTTCGCCCCCTCGGATTTCTCAACAATTTTGAACTAGCCCTTCTCTCGCCCCCTCAGTGCCTAGGATCAACGCCGCTCTTCGCTGCGCGCGAAGTCGCTATTTCTCCACGAGAGCAAATCGGCTCTACTACAATTCAGGATTGGTCGCAGGAGGGGCAGAAATGGCAAAAGCAGTAGCCAAGGGAGAGGACACCACATTCACTCTCACCAAGTCGAAAGTGAAGCGGCTCATAGTTCGAAATTTTCGGTCGATCGGCCCGGAGCCGGTGTCTATCGATCTGGACGATATCGTAGTTTTAGTGGGCCCCAACAATGCCGGTAAGAGCACGATATTGCGAGCCTACGAAGTCGTCATGTCGCACGCGACTGCCGAAGGACGCTTGAAACTGGAGGACTTTCCCGGCGAGGTCGTGGACGCCAATCATCTTCCAGAAATTGAACTCCAAACCTTCGTGTGGGAGGACCTACCGGCTGAACACTGGCTGCACAAAGATGAGGAGACTGGATCTCTCTTTGTTCGCGAGAGGTGGCGCTGGGAGGAGCCCAACAAGGATCCTAAACGGCAAGGCCGAAGAGCTGACGCCGAAGATTGGGATGAGCGCGTTCCGTGGGGAGCGCCCAATGTAGCCAAGTCGCGGCGCCCCATTCCGCACCGCGTCGATGCTTTTTCCAGCCCGGAAGAGCAGGGCGAAAAAATCTCGAAGCTCATGCAGGACATTTTAGCCGAGCGCGCCGCACGGGCAGCAGGTGAAGAGGTTTCCGCCATTGAGAAGCTCACCGAGCAAATCCGCGAATTGCAAAAGCAGATTGTGGAAGACAGTCAGGATGAGATCGTAGGGCTTCAAGAGGCGCTGTCGGGCTATGTCAAAGAGATTTTTGTGGGCTTCAAGGTCTTGCTCGACACGCGTCCTGAGCAGATCTCAGACAAAAACGTTAGCTTGTTTGCGGCCAAGCCGATAATCCGCATGGGGCCTGATGGCGGGCATATGGCCCCGCTGGATAAACAGGGAAGCGGGGCGCGTCGAACGCTTCTTTGGTCGTCGTTAAAGATCGCGTCGGAACGGCAACCGGACGTTAAGAAGGTCAAAAAATCCGACAAAGGCGCCGAGCCCGAGAACGAGGTACTCAGTCGCCCACACGTCTTGCTGTTAGACGAGCCGGAGATCTGCCTCCACCCGGCGGCTGTTCGCGATGCGTGCAGAGTTCTTTATGATCTAGCGTCGGAAGGGAGTGGCTGGCAGGTGATGGTCACTACCCACTCTCCGCCATTCATCGACGTTTCCCGCGACAACACAACGATCGTACGAGTGGCCCGCGCGCAATCTGGCAGCATAAGCGGAACAACTGTGTTCCGACCCGACAAAGTCAAACTTAGTGACGAAGATAAGGAACTTCTGAAGCTTCTCAATCAGTGGGACCCTTACGTCGGAGAGTTTTTCTTTGGAGGAGACACTATAGTCGTCGAAGGAGACACAGAGTATTCTGCCTTCCGGGAGATTATAAATTCTGACCTCCAGAAATACCGTAATGTGCACATAGTTCGCGCCCGCGGAAAGTGGATTATCCCAATAATAACGAAGATACTTAATCAGTTCGGGAGCAGCTATGCGATCCTGCACGATACGGATCGCCCAAAAGATAAAAACGGGAAAGCGAATTCAGCTTGGAGCGCGAATGAAGCCATCCTGAAGGCCGTCAAGTCCGCACCGGGGGGCACTCAAGTGCGCCTTGCTGCGAGCGTTGTCGACTTCGAACACGCGATGTTCGGAACATCTGCTTCCAGCGACAAGCCCTACAAAACCGTGATGCTCATGCGCAATGATCCTGTAGCGCGCGATCGAGTTAAATGGGTTTTTGATTACCTGCTCTACCTTCGCACTGATCCGCCAGCGGGAATTCTACCGTATGAGACAGTTGACGAGCTTTTGACGGCGGTTGCGGCCGAGATCCCCGTGGAGGGGATGGGAGGCCAGGAAGGAGCTGGCGAAGCAGCGACGGCCGAGGCTTGAAAAAACGTAAGAATTCGATCACGAGAAAATTGCGTCGACCGCCTGATATCAACTGGCGGTCGGCTTGCCGACCAGCTAGCCGCTGCATTCAGGGTTGCAATGCCGGAGACGCCGGGGCTCACGTCAAAAGTTCAGTTCGACGGAAGGGTCACAGCTTCCGCGCAGGTCCGTTTTTGGTGCCTCTAGGGTCCACCCGAGTGAATGCTCAGGATGATCGACTTCCGTCCTTCCTCGTGCCCCACCACTTCCGCGATGATACTCTCAGGTTGGTCCGCCCGCTCGGCCTCGGTAACGAACCAATGACGGAACCGAGCATTAAATCGCACTTGCCGACACTCGGCGGTGCTCGCAGGTTCGTCCCCCTCAAGGGAGCCTTTCTCTTGTCCTCTCAGGGTTTACCAAAGCGAAGCAGCGCCAAGTTGCTGCAGAGAGTGGTTGCGGAAAGCGCGGCGTGTCAGTCGGCATTGGCGCTCAGGCCCTCGCGCGGGGTTCCGCCACTGTGGCCACATCTGTCAGAGAAACGCCCCATGGCGGGCACCGTGAGGACGAGTGGCACGGGGGGGCCACGCGGTCCGCAAAGCCTAATTTCGGCCCCTCGGATTTTTCCGTTTAATTTCGGCCGCAAATCAGCCCAAACTGTTCACCGCAATTGGGATTGCGACCAAGGAGTAACCGAGACGATCTTATGGCCTTGGGGATAATCGTGTATGGTTGTTGAACGTCGCATTGCGACGGCCCGATAGGACAAGAGTGACAACATGGCTGGCGACAAGAAGGCATCGAACGAGGGACGCTTCGCTCCGCTGTTGAGCAAGCGGCAGCCTCCCCAACACGTATGGGACACGGTGCTTTTTGAAAGCCAGCGGTGCCTTGTGACACCGACCAAGGGCTCAATTGTCGCAAACTGGGTTCTGATCATTCCGCAGAATTCTGCTTTGAGCTTCGCCGAAGTACAATATCAGCAGAAGATCAACGCATTTTCTGAAGTGCGGAGTGTTGCGCGAGAACTCGGTGCCGTTGCCAACTACCTTTGGTTTGAGCACGGCCCCGGGATGCCATCTAGTGAAGTGGGGTGCGGCGTGGATTACGCACACATTCACCTTTTGCTGGCGCCCGAATTCTCGTTGGATCGCTTCTCCTCAGTGGCAATAACAGCGTCTGGAACTGTGTGGAAAGAGAGCTCCCCACTTTCTGTTTACAATGAAATTCAGGCTGATGAAGACTACTACGTCTTCGGAGATGCTAACCGTGCCTATCATATAAACGGGAGGAGCCTGGGTCGACAGTTCTTTCGCAAGGTAATTGCGGAGATCGCTGAACGGACAGCAGAATGGGACTACAACTCCTTCCAAAACGTCGAAAACGCTCAATACACCGTTGATAACTACTCACGCGTCGCGAATGCTGCATGAATGAACCGCCCGTAGAGCAGCATCCGACGCCCCCCAAGGATCCCGACAAAGGATTTGAAGACGGCCGGGAGCCTTGGGAATGGCAGACAAGATTTGGTCCCGACGCAAAGGCTCTCATCAATCGAGAGGCTTTCATCGCTGGCGCCTATTTGGCCGTAGGTCTGGTTGCTACATTTGTTTGCGCCGGACTTTCGGGCCAGAGTTTCAAGATTCCTCTGTGCTGGGATATCATCTTCAACTTGGAGATTAAGCTCCTAGCGATATTTTTCACTGGCGCACTGGGCGGAACTACCTTCTCAATCAAGTGGCTCATGCACTCGGTCGCCACCGGAAAATGGCACGTTGACAGGTTCTACTGGCGTGTTTTTGTCCCGATGGTGGGAGGGGTATACGCCGTGGTTGTCATGAACCTGTTTAATGGCGGTTTGATCGGCATGGGAAACTCTTCCAGCGAAGCCCCCATGGGCACGGTGACCGCCCTGGCATTTCTCGTCGGCTATTTTTCGGACGGCGTGAGTGGCTTACTTACCAACGTCGCCAACGCTGTATTTGGAACAATTGAGAAAAAATGACCGCTAAGGTCTACTCATCTCTGTCGTCCGAAGTTTTACCCTGGCGAGATGCAGAGGCGCTCGCGCCGATGATTGGGGAGAAGGCAGCGCGACTACTCTGCCTCCCCAGAGAGTGGTGTCCAGCATTTGCGGCATTGTCGCACGATGCTGTAACTCTCCTTCTCCACGCCAGCGCAGACGAAAGAGATGCTTTTCTTGAAGCAGAGGTATCACCTTTAGCAAGAAAACTGCTTAGAGAGAGCGGCGAAATCATCGTGCGCTCCAGCATTGTGGCTGAAACAATCTGGGATCGCGGAACCTATGAGAGTGTAGTCATCCGAGCCACGCCCGATGAAGACCTCGCCAATCAACTTGTAAGAGCAGTCTCCCGCGTCCATGCCTCCGCGATCGAGGAAAAGTGCGCTGTAGTTATACAAGTCCATATGCCTCAAAGCGAAATGGGTGAGTTCGGAAACCTCCTGCGCATATCGCGAACTAGAGATCACTGGGAATTGTCTGTTCGCACTGCGGATGGCGTCACACGGATCGACCGCTTCAACTCGCAACGAGACGTGGCCCCCGACCCCAGGAAGGCCCTATTGCCTCGTGTCGGCTTGCAACGCGAGCGCTTTTTTGGGTCTGTCGCGGCTTGGATCAATAACGAATTGATGAGAGGCCTTCGAACACGGGTAAACTGCGAGTGGGTCCGGAACAACGATCGCTTCTACATCGTTCAGATTGACGCAGAGGATGAAGACCTCGATGGGATAAATCCCATGCAGCTATTCGTAGAGCAGTCCATCACCGCCACCCCTAAGATTGGCGCCCTTCTGAAGCCCGCCGACGCTGCGAGCCAAAAGAACTGGGATAAATTGGCGGTTCTAGAGCAACTTTTCGACAGCCATCCTTCGACCACCCCGGCTTTGTTTTACGTATGCTTGAAAGACCTGAAGGTCAACGCAGCAAAGGAATTACTAGTCAAAGATTTTTCGGATCTTCTGCAAAAGAACATAGTTGTTCGTACGAGTGTTCGAACGGGCAGAGAGAAAATCACAAACCTCCCTAAGACCGACTGTATGACGGCTGAGGAGGCTGCGACTTGGTGCTGCGAGAAAGCCGCACAGTTATCCAGCGAACACCCCCAAGATGACCTTGCGTTTATCGCGCATAGGTACATCGCGTCGCGCGCGTCTGCATGGGTCCGAGCAACTCCCGGTGAACCTATCGTGGAAGTTCATGGAACGTGGGGACTGCCAGATGCCCTCCAGTTCTGCCCGTATGATATTTGGGAGGTTCACGCTCCTACGGAAGATGTCACGGAGTATACAAACTACAAGTCGGACATCCTACTTCTTCAAGACGATGGTAGCTGGAAATACGAACGTGTGAAGAATGATGTCGCACGATATCAAAGCATAATCCGCAGCGAAGTAGTTGAAATAGCACGTCGTAGCCGAGATCTCGCAAATAAGCTGGCTTGCTCGTGCCATATAATGTGGTTCGTCGGATGCGTGTCCGACGACGGCACCGTCTCGAACGTGCCCTGGTATTGGACCAAAGCACACGACACAGAAAATCCGGAACGGGGCAACCATCAAATACTCGTCATTGAGAAGGAAGACGATCTTTCACGCGTCGCAGCGATGAAGGCCAAATATCGAAAACTTGCGATCTCACTGCGGCCGAGTAGCGTAGAATTACTACGCGACAACACGTTTTTAGCAAAGGTGTCTGATGTTGTTCGGCCATTAAATGTTCCAGTGGTGCTGTCCGGGTCGACATTGGCTCACGCATTCTATCAACTTCGAAAGAATGGATGCGTTGTTATCCCTGAATTCGACAAAGATCACCAACGCACACGGCGACATGCAAATTTCGGAAAATTGGTCCGGGATAAGATCCCAGAAAAGATTGCCAGCCAAGGCGAACAACAAAGTGTCGCGACTATACCTCAATCCGCCCGCAAGGCCTTTCTGATCGGTAAGATCATCGAAGAAGTTCTCGAAGCCCGAGAGGCGGATAACGAGAAAGATAGGCTGGTCGAGCTTGCGGATATATATGAGGTATTGCGTGCAATTGTCTCGGCGTCTGGCGAGAAGTTGGATGACGTAATTCTCGCGGCTGACAAAAAGAGGAAGCGCGCGGGTGGCTTTGACGATGGAAAGCTCTTGGTCGCGACGAGCCTCCCCAGGACAGGCGAAGAACTCATCTCGAGGGCATCGGTCACTTCGGCCGATTTAGTCGGCGAGTTGAGTTCGGACTACGTATACCGAATACCGTTTGCTTTTTTTGGGTTCTCGGAATTGGGCTATCAGAGGGCCCTCCAATTTCCGGAGTTTAATATCGATATACAGATCGTTTTGCAGAAGGATTGCCTCGAACTCAGTCTTCGCCGTTGGCCGGAGCAACTCAGCCTTTTCTGACCACCTGGGTCATCTGCCGATCACCCTCGCGGTTGCCCGCCAAACGGACATCGTGCTACAGGACCGTGCCACAGCCTAGTAAGCTACCTCTCGGAAACCCGCAGTTTTCCTAGGGTATGGAGCGTGCGGAGCGAGTTCAATCCTCTCTTGCAGCACCACTTTTTCCCACAGCCAGATCAAGAAACAACTGCACTTCCGCCGCTTCGGCTTTGAGTGGATGCTACGCCGTTCCGCGTCCGGCATCGGCCGGTTTGAGCTTCGGTCTCGGCGCAGACGATGGCCGCCCTGCGGCATGCCCGCTCGAGCGCAAGACACGGGCAAAGGCCCTGCTCGAACCCACCAGGGGAACCGGACATCACATGGTGAGCGGGGCGGATCTCTTGGTGGCGCTCAGGGTGCCCTGGAGCACCGCGCAGCGGTTGGCCAGCGTCTCGCCAAACTCGAAGGGCTTGGCGTTGAGCATGAATGGAACATGCGCGCCCGGCGGGACCGCGACCGAGCCTTTCCGGACATGGCCGCTGAAGTCGATCTTGTATTCGACGAAGAAGTTTTCGGCGTCGTCCAGCGATACGGTGACGACCCCTCCGACCGTCGGAGAGAGGATCACGTCGCCCC
This sequence comes from Kaistia defluvii, assembly GCF_026343955.1. Lineage (GTDB taxonomy): Bacteria > Pseudomonadota > Alphaproteobacteria > Rhizobiales > Kaistiaceae > Kaistia > Kaistia defluvii. Next base: position 439,823 of record NZ_JAPKNI010000002.1, on the reverse strand, counting down.
CGATCGGGTGCACAGCGCCCGCCCCGCCGGCCGCAAAATCCGAGCTCCTGTGCGAAAAATGCGCGCCCAGGAACTGGGTCGTCCCGAAGGCCGGGTCGCTCGGGCGCAGCGAATAGCTGATCAGAAGCAACTCGCCATGCAGTTGATACGCCAATAGCGGAGTGTCGACGGGAGATGCCATGGCCGCTCTCTATCCAGCAAGAATTGACCCGACTTACGCCGCGATCAAAGCGCATGAGCGCGGATTGGACAAGGGATCGCCTCGAAACTCTCCAAGCGCTTCTCCCTATGGATAGTTCTCCGGCGGGGCGAGGCCTGTCGCGTTGCCACGCACGGGCATGATACAGCCGCGGCTTCCCGGAAGCTCCAGCTATCTGCGCCCCGACACGCAGGCTCTGGCCAAATTTCTGCATGGTCTCGGCGACAATACCGGCGAATTCGGCAAGAGCCATCCGGGCGATCTCACCGACGCCCTGCACGCCACACCAAGCCATCAGACGTCTACCCCAAAAACAACATCCCGGGACCAGCCCGGGATGTTGTCGTCGATACGTCGCGCGAATCGGGGATCAGTCGCGCAGCAGGCTGTAGAGCAGGTCGAAGAAGCGGTCGGAATCGACCTCCTCGCAGACCTGCGCGTTCGGCGGCAGGCCGCGCTCGTTCCAGTAGTCGGCCACCGTGGCGCCGAAGGTGTAGGTGCCGGTCAGGTCGACGCCGATATGCGCCGGGCGCGTCTTGACCAGGGTCGGGTCGATGATCAACGCCAGCGCGAGCGGGTCGTGCAGCGCGCCGCCGACGCCCATCGAGTCGCGGTGCAGCTTCTCGTAGAACTTCAGCCAGTCCAGCACGACACGGCCGAGTTCGGTATCGATCTTCTCGAATTCGCGATACTGCGCTTCCTCGACCAGCACCTTCATCGTGACGTCGAGGCCGACCATGGTGATCGGCACGCCGCTGTCGAGCACGATCTTCAGCGCTTCCGGATCGCAGAAGGCATTGAATTCGGTCGGCGTGATGTATTCGCTCTTGCGCCAGAAGACACCGCCCATCCAGGTGATGTCCTTGATCTTCGAAAGAAGCTCCGGATATTTCAGGACGAACAGGCCGAGATTGCAGAGCGGGCCGGTCGCGACGATACGCAGAGGCTCGTCCTGCTCGCGCAGCGTCTTGGCGATGAAGTCGACCGCATGCATCGGCTCGACCTTCTTGGTCGCCTGCGGCAGGTAGGGCGAGCCCTCCAGGCCGCTCGGGCCGTCGGCGGTGCCGAGCACCAGCGGGCGCGCCAGCGGGCGCACGCAGCCGGCCGCGACCGGCACGTCCTCAGCGCCAATGAATTCCAGGATGCGCAGCGTGTTGGAGACGGTCTTTTCCGGCTCCGCATTGCCGCAGGTGACGGTGACGCCGAGAAGGTCGATCGCCTTCGAGCGATGCGCCATCACCAGAGCGATGGCGTCGTCATGGCCGGGATCGCAATCGAGCAGGATCGGCGTCGGGCGGATGCTGTTGAGGTCGGTCGTGGTCATGGGAATGCCCTTACGCCTTGGCCGTCTGGTAGCGGACGATCGTTTCCTTGAAGAGCTTCATGAAACGGCGGCCGTCGATGTCGGTGCAGATGCGGGTCGTCTTCGGTCCGCCGCCGGGAAGCAGCTGGCGGCCGCGATAGGCGACGGTCTGGCCGCGCGCCACGCGCCCGTCGAGCACGATGTCGCAGAACAGCGGCTCGGTCATGGTGCAGAGCGTCGGGTCGAAGGCGAGCGCGACGGTGATGATGTCGTCCATCGGGAAGCCGACGAGATCGAAGAATTCGCGCCAGATATCGATGTAGATCGGGAAGCTGTCCTGGATCATCTGCAGCACGGGATGGTCGCCGGCGTCCTTGAGATCGGCCAGGTCATCGCGGGTGAGCATCGAGGCGGCGGCGCGGTTGTCCTCGCAGACGTCGAGCGGCACCAGGATGGTGTCGACGCCCTGGTTGAGCACGACGCGGGCGGCTTCCGGGTCGGCCCAGATGTTGTATTCCGACAGCGGCGTGATGTTGCCGGGGGTGATGAAATTGCCGCCGAGCAGGACCATGCGCTTCAGCGCCCTGGCGAGCGCCGGCTCCTGCAGGAAGGCCATGGCGGCATTGGTCATCGGGCCGGTGACCACCAGCGTGATCTCGCCCGGATTGGCCAGCGCCGTGTCGATGATGAAATCGACGGCATGCTTGTCGATCACCTTCAGCGTCGGGGTCGGCGCGGGCGGGTTGAACTTCTTCAGCCGGTCGCCGAAGCGCGCGACGAGGCGCTTCTCGAAATGCACCGGCGCCTGCATGTCTTCCTTGGAATTGCCGACGATCGGGCGCCAGGCGCCCTTGGCGACCGGCACGTCGCCCTTGCCGGCCAGCGCCAGCGTGTTGAGCACGACGTTGGTCACCTGGTCGATCGGGCCTGCGGCCCCGGTGCAGGTGGTGACGCCTTCGAGCTTCATCGACGGCGAGATCGCCGCGAAGAGCACCGCAAGAATATCGTCGCCCGCGGAGTCGACGTCGAGAATGATGCGTTCCATTTTATCCCCTGTCACGGCTTGGAAGCGTCCGTGGCGGCAGCTGGTTGGATGGTGTTGGACTTGACGGAAAGGGCGCGGCCCATGCTGGCCAGCGTCTCCTGGATGACGCGCGGACGCGACCGGTAGGAGAGCGCGAAGAGCGCGATCAGCGCGACCAGATAGGGCACGGCGAGGACCAGATAGGACGAGATGCCCAGCGTCTGCAGGCGCAGCGACAGCGCGTCAGAGAAGCCGAACAGCAGGCAGCCGAGCAGGATCTTCAGCGGATCGCCATTCGAGAAGATCAGGATCGCCACCGCCATGAAGCCGCGGCCGGACGACATGTTCTCGGTGAACATCGTGGTATAGCCGAGCGCCAGATGCGCGCCGGCGAGGCCTGCCAGCAGGCCGCAGAGCAGCGACGAGACATAGCGGATGCGGGTGATCGAGATGCCGAGCGCTTCGGCGGCTTCCGGCTTCTCGCCGACGACCCGGATATAGAGGCCAAGCCGGGTGCGGTTGTAGAACAGGATCAGCACCGGCACGAGCAGGAAGGCGGCATAGACCAGCGGCGTGTAGCCGGAGATGATCTGGCCGAACCAGCCGAAATCCTTGACGTTGGGCAGCCGAAGCGCCGGAAGGCCGACCAGGCCATGGCCGAAGATCGAGCCGCGCGTGCCGAAGATCGCCTTCATCAGCGAGACGGTGAGCCCGCCCGCCAGGATGTTCAGCGCCAGGCCGACGACGACCTCGTTCGCCTTGAAGCTGACGACCAGCAGCGCGAAGATCAGCGCCAGCGTCAATGCGGCGGCGACGCCGCAGAGCACGCCCAGCCAGGGCGAGCCGGTGGCGATGGTGCCGATCACGGCGAAGAAGGCGCCGACCAGCATCTGGCCCTCGAGGCCGATGTTGAAGATGCCGGCCTTGGTGGTGAAGGAGCCGCCCAGCGCGACGAGCAGGATCGGCGCCGTCGTGCGGATCGTCGCGACGACGAGCGAGATGTTGAGGAGACGTTCTAGAACTTCCATCGACGCTCTCCCGCGGTCGAATCCGATGCCTTGCGGCGGATGGTGATCTGGGCCGAGACGGCGAGAATGATCAGCGCCTGGATGACGGTGATGATCTCGCGCGAGGCGGTGGTGTCGACTTCCAGCAGCAGCGAGCCGCTGCGGAGCGCGCCGAAGAACAGCGCCGTGAAGATGGTGCCGATCGGATTGCCGTTGGCGAGCAGCGCCGCGATGACGCCGTCGAAGCCGAAGCCCGGCGCAAAGCCCTCCATGAAGCGGTGGTGCACGCCGAGCGCTTCCACGCCGCCGGCCAGGCCGCCGACCGCACCGGAGGCGATCAGCACCAGGAAGGTCTGCTTCTTGATGTCGATGCCGCCATATTCGGCGAATTTCGGGTTGGCGCCCATTTCGCTGACGGCATAGCCGCGCGCGGTGCGGGTGAAGAACAGATAGACGCCGATCGCCAGCACCAGGCCGATGATCAGGCCCCAGTTCAGCCGCGAGAACGAGAACAGCTCGGGCAGATAGGCGCTTTCGAAGATTGGCGGCGTCTCGGACTGGCCGCCGGAGCGCTTGAACCAGTTGATCGTCAGGTAGGAGGTGAACAGGATCGCGACATAGTTGGCGAGGATGGTCGAGACCACCTCGTTGGTCTTGTAGCGGGCCCGGAAGAAGGCGGGGATCGCGATCCAGGCCATGCCGGCGATCACCGCCGCGGCCATGGCGAGCAGCAGGTGCAGCGCCGGCGGCAGATTGAACGAGAAGCCCACCCAGGTGGCCCAGAAGCCGCCCATGAAGAGCTGGCCCTCGATGCCGATGTTGAACAGGCCGCCGCGGAACGAGATGCAGGCGGCGATGCCGCAGATCAGGATCGGCGTCGTCTGCAGCAGCGTGCCGGCGATGCGCTCGGGGCTGCCGAAGGCGCCGTTGAGCAGGGTCACGAAGACGCGGACGGGACTCTCATCGACGGTGAGGATGACGAGGGCGCCGAGGCCGAGGGCGAACAGGATGGCCAGCCCCTGGCCGAAGAGACTATCGAAGCGGTCCGACATCAAGCGGCCCCCACGGTGTTGGAATGCGCCTCGGGAACGACGCCGGCCATGAGCATGCCGATCTCTTCCTCATCGACCCGGTCACCCGGGATCTCGCCCATGATGGTTCCACCGAACATCACCAGGATGCGGTCGGCGAGGCGGATCAGCTCGTCGAGCTGGACGGAAATCAGCAGGATCGCCTTGCCGGCGTCACGCTGGCGCATGATCTCGCCGTGAATGGATTCCTGGGCGCCGATGTCGACGCCGCGCGTCGGCTGGTCGATCAGCAGGCAATCGGCGTCGCCGGTGAACTCGCGCGCCAGCACGATCTTCTGGATGTTGCCGCCGGAAAGGCTCTTGGCAGTCGATTCCGGGCCGCGCGCGCGGATGTCGAAGCGCTTGATCAGCGCCTGCGTCTGCTCGAGCAGGTAGGCGCGGTTGATGATGCCATGCTTCGACCAGGGGCTCTGGTCCTGGCGTCCCATCAGCAGGTTCATCGAGATCGAGGCGTTGCGGTCGACGCCGCGCACCAGCCGGTCGCCGGGGACATGGCCGACGCCGGCGGCGCGGATCTCGCGCGCCGAGGCGCCGGTGATGGTGCGGCCGTTGAGCTGGATCGAACCGTGGCTGGAGGGGCGCAGGCCGGACAGCACCTCGGCGAGCTCGGTCTGGCCATTGCCCGCGACGCCGGCAATGCCGACGATCTCTCCGGCGCGGACGCCGAAGGAGACGCCGCGGAGCGCCGGAAGGCGGCGATCATCACGCGCCCAGAGATCCTCGACCTCGAGCACGGTCTTGCCGACGCTGGCCACGCGCGGCAGGCGATCGAACGACACGAGGCGGCCGACCATCAGCTGGACGAGGTCGGACTTGGTCAGTTCCGCCGTCGGGCGCGTGGCGACGTTCTTGCCGAGACGCAGCACCGAGACGTTGTCGGAGACCTCCATCACCTCTTCCAGGTGATGCGAGATGAAGATGACCGTCATGCCCTGGGCGACGAAGCCGCGCAGCGTCTGGAACAGCTCGCGGCTTTCCTGCGGCGTCAGCACGGCGGTGGGCTCGTCGAGAATGATGATCCGGGCGCCGCGCGCCAAAACCTTCAGGATCTCGATACGCTGCTCGATGCCGACCGATAGCAGGCCAACGCGCTCTGTCGGATCGACCTGGAGACCGAACTGCCTGGAGAGCTCGGCGGTGCGCCGGATCTGGGCGGCATGGTCGATCAGGCCGCCCTTGCGGATCTCCATGCCGAGAAAGACGTTCTCGGCCACCGTCAGCGACGGCACCAGCTTGAAGTGCTGATGCACCATGCCGATGCCCGCGGCGATCGCCGCCGCCGGATTGGGGAGATTCTTCTTCTCGCCATCGATCCAGATCTCGCCCTCGTCCGGCTGCAGCAGCCCGAACAGGACGTTCATCAGCGTGGTCTTGCCGGCTCCGTTCTCGCCGATGATCGCGTGGATCTTGCCGCTTTCGACGGCGAGGTTCACGTCCTCATTCGCGACAAAGGCGCCGAACCTCTTGGTGATCGATTTCAGCTCGATGGCTAAGGGCATGGTGGAGTGTCCTCGGGACCAATTCTCGCGTCCGCGCCTTCGCCCGAAGGTCGGGCGGCGCGACACGGCGACTGGGCCCCGGCATGGCAATCACGGCGCGGGACCGGCACAGGCCTTATGGCACATGCACGCTCCCTCACCGCAACCCCTTGCCGAAACCGCAGGCAGGCTTCGGCCCTCCCTTCGCAAAGGGAGGGCGATCCAGGCAGGAGATGGCTTACTGCGTCGTCGTGGCGACCGTGATCTTGCCCGAAGCGATGTCAGCCTTCAGCGCTTCCAGCTTCTCCTTGACGTCGGCCGGGATCTTGTCGGCGACGCCGGGGCAAAGCAGCAGCTCGACGCCGCCGGACTTGATGTCCGCCGTGTGGACGCTGCCGGGCTCGAGCGTCTTGCCGTCGACGACGTCCTTGACCAGGTCATAGACGGCGACGTTGGCGTTCTTCAGCATCGAGGCCATGACATGGCCCGGCGCGACGTCGCACTGGTTGACGTCGACGCCGATCGAGTACTTGCCGGCGGCGGCGCTCGCCTGCAGCACGCCCTCGCCCGTCGGGCCGGCGACGTTGTAGACGATGTCCGAACCCTGGCCGTAGAGCGCCATGGTCAGCTCGCTGCCCTTGGCCGGATCGTCGAAGGTGCCGGCGAAGACGGCGTCGAGACGGACGTCGGGAGCCGCGGTCTTGGCACCCTGCTCGTAGCCGACCATGAAGTCGCGGATGACCGGGATGTCACGGCCGCCGACGAAGCCGATGGCCTTGCCGTCGCCGAGACCCTCGATCTCGCTACCCTTTTCGGCCATCAGTCCGGCGAGAGCGCCAGCGAGGAACGAGCCCTGGTTCTGGGCGAAATTGGCATAGACGATATGCTTGGAATCGAGCACGCCGTCGATGAACACGAACTTGGTGTTCGGATAGGCTTCGGCGGTCTTCTGCAGCGCGTCGACGAGCTCCCAGCCCATGACGAAGACGATGTCGTATTCGCCGCCCTTGGCGAGGTTGTTGAACTGCTCTTCATAGTCGAGCGCGCGGTTGCCCGTGTCGACCAGCTTGACCTTCACGCCGAGATCCTTCTCGGCCTTCTTCAGGCCCTCGACGATGGCAACGCCAAAACCCTGAGCGAAATAGCCGGAGATCGCCGCGACGGAGACGTCCTTGGCGAGCGCAGCCTGGCTGGCGAGCGCGATGACGGAGGCGCCGCACAGCGCGACGAGACGACGAGACCAACTGGACATGATGAAACCGACCTCTGGAGCTGAAAACAGGTGTTCGTTGTCGACACCCACCCTCGACATCTGACGAGCCCGACAGTTTCCCCTGCACCGGTCACTCGAATATCGTTGATGGCCGTATGAGATTGCGGGGAACGCAGGATACTGTCAATGCGGAAATGCGCGCCAAAATCTGCCCGGTATATCTTGGGCGATAGATCGACTGGCTAATTAACAAGATTCAGCCGGCGGCCTCCAACTTGGATGACCACCAACAATTATTCCGGCCAAGCGCCAAGCCGGACCTCCACCGGCCGACGCGGACAGGCCACCATCCCCGGCTGCGAAACGCAAGAAGGATGCCGGTTGGCGCGACGGGCCGCCCGAGCCGGGGCGGCGCCGTCACGAACGGCCGAGTTCATCGATCGCCGCGCGGATCGGGTCGAGGGACGGACGGATGACGCCCTCGGTCGGCGACCCCAGCTCCAGAATCATGAAGATGCCGCCGGCGACCGCGACCGAACAGAGAAACAGGGCGGTCAGCGCCGTTCCGTTGCGGGGCGCGAACAGGCCAAAGCTCGCGAACAGGATGGCCAGCCAGAAGATCAGCAGCACCAGAAACGGCACGGGCACCGCGCTTCTGTCGTTTTCGATCAGCAACCAGCGCGCGTTCGAAATGCTGCTGATGAGCTGCAGCGCCTGCTCCTGGATATGGCGCTGCCGATCGTCGGCCGGATGCAGGTTGATGACCCGGTCGCTGATCGTCTCCAGCATGGCCAGCGTCTGCATGCCCATCTCGTCCCGCCCAACGCCGGAACCCAGTTCGCCGATCTTGGCCTGCGCATAGCTGCGCAGGGTGTCGCGGATGCCATCGGCTTCCGATCCGTAGCGGACCAGCGAGCGATTGAGCCGCACCATGTCGACGGCAAGGTTGCCGATCGCGGTGGTTCGGGCGGAGAAGGAAGTGCTGGCAGTCGAGATCAAAAGCCCGATGACGAGCGCCGAAAGCGTCCCCACGACCGCCATGGAGACGGACACGGCGGTTCGGGTCTCGGGGCCGAGATGGTGATCGGGCAGAATGCGGGCGCCCGTGAGGCCGAGCAAGGCCCCGCCGAAAATGGCGAGAAAGGCGGCTATGCCGGTGGCGATCGATGTCATGCCAGCCCCGCTAGGCCCGACCGCGCGAGTCTCGCCCGCAGGGGCCGAACCGGGACGAAGAGAAGAGACTTGGCCGACCGCCGAAAGACGGCCCCCCCCCCGCGAGGCCAAACAATTGCCGCCCATGCTGGCATCCCTGCAACGGTCCCATGAAATCCCACTGTATTTCGTCGAAGCTTCCGGAACGGCAAGCGGTGCATCTTCAAAAGACAGGCCCTTGTCCTGTAAGGTCAAGCGGCTTCGTTGCCGGTCGAGAATCATTCGGGCCGGGACGATGCAGTGGGGATGCGCAGACAGTACAGAACAGGACCCGCGAGCTCCGCCTCGCGCGAACAGGGCCTGTCGACCTGCTGCCGCAAAGATTGGAGACGAGGGGAAATGAGAGCATTCTGCCTGCATGTCCCGCTTCTGCTCGCGGCCATGGCGGCTCCAGCCGCCGCCGCCGATCTGGCGCCGCAGCCGGTCGAAACCGTCGCCCCCGCGGAAGCGTGGCGCTTCCAGGCCACCCTCTATGGCTGGGCCGCCGGCGTCAGCGGCGATGTCGGAGTCTTGGGTCTGCCGCCCAAGAGCATCGACATCACGCCATGGGACGCCATCGAGCACCTCCAGGGCGCGGTGATGGGGTCCTTCCTGGCCGAATATGGCAACTGGATGATCCTGACCGACCTGATGTGGGTCAAGATCGGCAGCGACGGGCCGATCGGCAGCAATGGCGGCCAGATCGACTTCGTGCAGAAGCAGCTCACGGCATCGGGGCTGGTCGGCTACCGGCTGCCGCTCGACATTCCCAATCTGCAGCTGAGCGCAACGGCGGGCTTTCGCTATCAGCACCTCAACGTCGAACTCGATTTCGACGCCGCCGATCCGCAGTTTTCGTTCGATGCGGACCGGACCAAGCAATGGATCGACCCGACCGTCGGACTGAGCCTGCATTATGATTTCAACGACCGCTGGTTCCTGAACGCGCTGGGCGACATCGGCGGCTTCGATGTCGGCTCCAATCTCACGGCACAGGGCTTTGCCGCTGTCGGCTACAACTGGACCAAGACGATCTCGACCGCACTCGGTTACCGTGTAATCTATACGGACTACGAGAAGGACGGATTCGTCTTCGACACCACGCAGCAGGGCGTCTTCACCAGCCTCGGCGTGCATTTCTAAACGGATCTGATCCGCCAAAACGATCTCAGGAAGGGTTCATCCATGTTCTTCGTATCCGGGAAAATGCCCGCAGCTTCGCGTGCAAAGAACGCGGCTCTCGGCGCCGGCCTCGCGGTCGCGGCATCGCTGCTGCTGGCCTCCGGCGCCATGGCGCAGTCGGCGACCCAGGTCGGCACGCTGAAATGCGACGTCTCCGGCGGCGTTGGCCTGATCCTGGTCGAAAAGCAGACCATGACCTGCCAGTTCGTCCCGGCGCAGAACGCCGGTCCCACCAACAATTACACCGGCAAGATCGAAACCTTCGGCGTCGCGCTCGGCGGTGTCGAGCAGGGCCACCTGATCTGGGGCGTGATCGCCCAGACGAACAATGCACCGGCGGTCGGCGCCCTGGCCGGCAAGTATGTCGGCGCCAGCGCCGACGCAGCCTTCGGTCCGGGCCTCGGCGCCAATGTTCTGGTCGGCGGCTCGGGCGATGCGTTCGCGCTGCAGCCGATCTCGGTCGAAGGTGAAATCGGCATCAACATCGCCGCCGGCGTCACGCAGCTGACGCTCGTCTCCGCCCCCTGATCCCGGCAAGACGACAGGTCGACACGGCGCGCGACAGGGTGGCGCGCCGTTCTGTTTGTGCGGTCGGTCGAGACGATGCCGAACTCGGGCCTCGCGATCGAAAGATGGCAGGGAGCCCTTCCCGCAAAGCCGGCCCGTGTGGCCCGGTCGACCCTTCACCGCGCCAGACGAGCCGTGTAACAGTACCGCCAGCACGCCGGGGCAAGTTGCTGGCGGATCGAATGGCTTGCGGGGTCTCCGTGTCGTCAGTTGCGCGTTACCTTTCCAGGGCCGTTCTGCTCCTCGGACTGTCCCTGGGCCTTGCCGCCTGCGCGTCAAGGCCGCAGGGCGTCCTGGCGCCCGTCAAGGCCAATGCCGCCGTGGCGCAGAAGGTCGACCTGCTGGTGGCCACCACCCGGGCGCCGGTGGCGGAGCCCGGCGTCTATTTCAACGGCGAGCGCGGGCCGGATCTCTCGCTCAGCAACATCGTCGTCTCGATCCCCGACCAGCGCCCGGTCGGCAGCATCCAGTGGCCCAACCGCGTGCCGGGCGATCCGGCGCGGGATTTCGTCACCACCCAGGTGACGCCGATGCAGCCGGACCAGGCCAAGGCCTGGTTCAAGCGCACCGCCGGCAAGCCCAAGCGCGTTCTGATCTTCGTGCATGGCTTCAACACGCAGTTCGCCGACAGCGTCTTCCGCTTCGCGCAGATCGTGCATGACACCGATGCCAATGTCGCGCCGATCCTGTTCTCGTGGCCGTCGCGCGGCAGCGTCTTCGACTATAATTACGACCGCGAAAGCGCCAATTATTCCCGCTCCGAGCTGGCTTCCGTCATCCTCGCCGCCGCCAACAGCCCGGCCGTTTCCGACGTCACCATCATGGCCCACTCGATGGGAGGTTGGCTTGCCGTCGAGTCTCTGCGCCAGATCGCGCTGCAGCAGGGGCGCGTGCCCGCCAAGGTGTCGAACCTCATCCTTGCCTCGCCGGATCTCGACATCGACGTCTTCCGCAAGCAGGTGCTGGAGATGGGCCCCAAACGGCCGCACATCACCCTGTTCGTATCGCAGAACGACCGGGCCCTGCGTCTGTCGCGCCTGCTTTCCGGCCGGATGACGCGGCTTGGCGCCGTCGACATCACGCGCGAGCCCTACCTGTCGCAGATGGAATCGGCTGCCAACATCACGGTGCTCGACCTGACGGCGCTGCAGAACGGCGACCGGCTCAATCACAGCAAGTTCGCCACCAGCCCGGAGGTGGTGCAACTGATGGGCGACCGCCTGATCCAGGGGCAATCGGTGACGGATTCCACCCTCGGCAGCGCGGGTGGCCTCGGCGCCACGACACTGGGCGCGGGCCAGGTGCTCGGTTCGGCCGCCGGGGCGGTCCTGACGGCGCCGATCCTGATCTTCGAGAGCGCCGGACGGAAATAGGCGTTACGCCACGCGACATTGGGGTAGCGCAAGGGAGCCGGTGTGGCGCCCTTCCCTCGCCTTGCCCGGACGAAGAGGTCGATGCAGTTTCCCACCGTCGAGTGCCTATCTCCACTCCCGACAGCCTGAGGCGGCTTGCGAAGCAGGCCGTCTCGAAGGACGCACGGTCGAAGGGCAAATCTCCGGGCTGCTGCCGCTCTGCGGCTTCGAGACAGCCCTCCGGACCTGCTCGGCACGTCAGGGCTGAGCGATCTGCCCGAGGCGGGGCGGGAAAGCCGGTCGGCTCGCCAACCAAAAAGGGCCGCGGAATACCGCGGCCCTTTTTGGTTCGTCACCCGGACAAGCGTCAGGCGGCCGTAACCGCCGGGGTCGCGGCGACGGGTGGCTTCGGCGCCGCCTCGCCTTCCTTGCCGCGATAGAAGGTCACGTACAGCGTCGGCAGGAACACCAGCGTCAGCAGGGTCGCGACCAGGAGACCGCCCATGATGGCGAAGGCCATGGGACCCCAGAAGATCGTCGCCGCGATCGGGATCATGCCGAGCACGGTCGAGATCGCCGTCAGCATGATCGGCCGGAAACGCGACACCGTCGCTTCGAGCACGGCATCCCAGATCGAGAGGCCGCGCGCCCGCTCCGCCTCGATCTGCTCGATCAGGATCACCGCATTCTTGGCGATCAGGCCGAGCAGCGAGAGAATGCCGAGGATGGCGACGAAGCCGAGCGGCCGGTTGAACAGGAACAGGGCGCCGACCACGCCGATCAGGCCCATCGGCACGACGCAGAGCACGATGAACAGCCGGCCGAAGCTCTGCAATTGCGCCATCAGGAACGAGACCATCAGGAACAGCATGATCGGCACGACCGCCATCACGGACTGCAGCGATTGCGCGCTCTCCTCGACGACACCGCCAACGGCGATGTTGTAGCCGGGCGGCAAGGTGGCCCGCAGCGCCTCGACGGAATCCGTCAGCTCGGCCACGACCGCCTCGGGCGACCCGCCAGGGCGGACGTCCGACTGCACGGTCAGCGTCGGCACGCGGTCCCGGCGCCAGATCAGCGGATATTCCTGACCGTAGTCGAACGTGGCGAACTGGCTGAGCGGCACCGTCCGGCCGTTCGGCAGCGGCACCTGCAGCGTCTGCAGGTTGGCGAGCGAGACACGCTGCTCGTCGGTGGCGCGCGCGATGACGTCAACGAGGTAGATGTCGTCGCGAACCTGCGTGACCGTGGTTCCGGTCACCACCGCGTTCAGCGCGGAAGCCAGCGCCTGCGAGCTGAGCCCGAGCAGGCGCGCCTGGTCCTGGTCGATCTTGACGCGCACCATGCGCGCCGGCTCCATCCAGTCGAAGTTGACGCGCTTGGTGTCCGGATTGGCCGAGACGATCTGGGCAAGCCGCATCGAGATGTCGCGCACCTGGTCGACGTCCGGTCCGCTGACGCGGTACTGCACCGGCCAGCCGACCGGCGGCCCGAGCTCGAGCGGGGCGACGCGCGAAACCGAGTCCGGGAACTGTTCCGCGAGCTTGGTCTCCAGACGCTCTTCCAGCCGCAGCCGCGCGTCGACGTCCTTGGCGATGACCACCGCCTGGGCGAAGAACTCGTTCGGAAGCTCGACATTGAGCGGCAGGTAGAAGCGGATCGCGCCGCGGCCGATATAGGTGCTCCAGCGCTCGACGTCCGGGTCGTCGCGCATGATGGCGTCGAACCGGGCCGAGACCTCGCCGCTCTGATAGATCGACGCATTCTGCGGCAGGCGCAGGTCCACCATCAGCTCGGTGCGGTCGGATGCCGGGAAGAACTGCCGCGGCACGTGAGGCAGCAGCAGAAGCGCACCGACGAAGCAGGCAAGCGTCAGGCCGATCGTGATCCAGCGCATCCGCATCGCGGTGAGCAGGATCGAGCGGAACACCCGCACGATGATGCCGACCTTGTTGGGATCGGGCTTCTCTTTCGGCGCCTTGAGCAGGACGGCGCCGATCAGCGGCGAGAAGATCACCGCGCCAAGCCAGGACACGACGAGCGCGATGCCGACGACGGCGAAGATCGAAAAGGTGTATTCGCCGGCCGACGAACGCGCAAAGCCGATCGGCACGAAGCCGGCGGCGGTGACCAGCGTTCCCGTCAGCATGGCAAGCGCCAGTGTCCGGAACGTATTCGCCGCCGCATCCTCCTTGGTCTCGCCGGCCGCCAGCCTCGATGTCATCGAGTCGACGGTCGTCATCGCATCATCGACCAGCAGGCTGAGCGCGATGATCAGCGCGCCGAGCGAAATGCGCTGCAAATCGATGCCGACGATGTTCATGACGGCGAACACCATGGCGAGCGAAATCGGGATAGCCAGCGCCACCACCGTGCCGGCACGGATGCCGAGGCTGACGAAGCTCACCACCGCGATGATGGCGATCGCCTGCCACAGCGAGGTGGTGAAATCGCCGATCGCCTCATCGACGACGACGGCCTGGTCGGCAACCAGCGATGGCTGGATGCCGAGCGGCAGCTGCGCGGTGATTTCCGCCATCGCACTGCGGATGTTCTTGCCGAGCGCGAGGATGTCACCGCCGTCGCGCATGGCGATGCCGAGACCGATCGCCGGCTGGCCATCGACGCGGAACTGCGGCTGCGGCGGGCTCGCATAGCCGCGACGGACTTCGGCGATGTCGCGCAGGCGAATGAGCCGGCCATTGGCGACGACGTTGAGGTCGAGCAGGTCCTGCTCGTTCTGGAAGGCGCCGGAAACGCGCAGCGAAATGCGCTCCTCGCCGGTTTCGAGCACGCCTGCCGGGCTGACGACGTTCTGCGCCCGCAGCGCATTCAGAAGCGCCTGCCGGTCGATGCCCATGCCCGCGAGCTGCTTGGTCGAGAATTCGACGAAGATCTTCTCGTCCTGCGCGCCGATGATCTCGATCTGCGAGACATCCGGCACCTGCAGCAGGCGGGAGCGGGCCGCCTCGACATAATCGCGCAGTTCGCGATGCGAGAAGCCGTCGGCGGTGAAGCCGTAGATGATGCCGAACGTGTCGCCGAACGAGTCATTGAAGAACGGCCCGAGCACGCCGGAAGGCAAGGTCTGGCGGATGTCGCCGATGCCCTTGCGCACCTCGTACCAGACGTCCGGGACCTCGGCCGAAGTCACGTCCTGGCGCAGATTGACGAACAGCGTCGTGCTCCCGGCGCTGGTCGAGCTTCGGACGTCTTCGACCTCGGGAATTTCCTGGATCTTGCGTTCGAGCCGCTCGGTGACCTGGTTGAGCGTGTCCTCGATCGTCGCGCCGGGCCAGACGGCATGCACGATCATCGTCTTGATGGTGATCGGCGGGTCTTCATTGCGGCCGAGGCTGATGAAGGAGGCGATGCCCGCCACCATCACCGCGATCATCCAGTAGATGACGAAGGAGCGATGGTTGAGCGACCAGGCAGAGAGGTTGAAGCCGCTCATTTGGCGGATCCGAGCAGGCGGACCTTCTGGCCCGGATGAAGCGCCTGGACGCCGGCGGTGACGACGATGTCGCCGGTATCGATGCCGCTGGAGACGATCACGGTCGCCGGATCGTGCCGGACGATCTCGATATTGCGCAGCGAAACGGTCGAGGCGACCGGATCGACCACCCACACGGCCGGGTTCTGCTCGGCAGTCGTCAGCGCGCTCGCGGGAAGCGAGATCACGGGCACCGAGTCCATGACCATGGTGCCGGTCACCGTCGAGCCGAGGCGAAGGCCGGCGGGCGGGTTGTCGAGGCCGACGCGGACGGGGAAGTTGCGCGTCTGCGCATTGGCCTGGGGGGCGATTTCGCGGACGCGGCCAACGGCCGAGACGGAGGGATCGTCGGTGAGGCGGACACTGACCACCGGATCGCTCGGCGCCGTACGCAGCATCTGGGCCGGCACGTCGAAGACGGCGTCGCGGCCATCCTGGCGAGCGAGCTGGACGATCATCTGCCCGGCCTGGACCACTTCGCCGGGCTCGGCGCCGCGGGCGGTGATCGTGCCGGAAACGTCGGCCTTCAGCTCGGTGAAGGCAACGCGATCGCTGGCGATCTCGAGCTGGGCCTCGGTGTTGTCGACCTGCGCCTGCGCAGTCTGCAGCGCCTGCTGCGCCTGATCGAAATTGGCGCGGGTGGTGAAGCCGTTGCGAAGCAGATGTTCCTGGCGTCCAAAGGCGTTGCGCGCCTGGACCAGCTGGGCCTCGGCCGCGACATTCGCCGCCTGCGCCGAACGCAGCGCGTTCAGTTCGTTGACGGGGTCGAGCCGGGCCAGAACCTGGCCGGCCTCGACGCGGTCGCCGACATTGACCGGCCGCTCGATCATCCGGCCGCCGATGCGGAAGGCCATGGCGGCCTCGTTCTGCGCTTCGATCTGGCCGGTGAGGACGACCTTCTCCCCGGCCTTCTCGCGCGTGGCGATCACGGTCCTGACCGGGCGGATTTCCGGAGCCTGGGTTTCGGCTTCCCTCTGGCAGGCCGCCAGAACGGGGGCCGCGACAAACAGGACAGCGGCGATGCGCATCAAGCCACGCACGCTCTTCCGACGATCGGCCGGTTTCGTCACGAAATACCCCCACACCAAAAAATGCCCGGGGATCCTGGCTCGGGTGAAATCGCACCTCTCAGCCACGCTTCACCCCGGAACCGACACGCCATCTGGCGCAAGATAAACTCTTGTCTGGAACGAGACCCGAAAGCAGTCAAGAGCGGAGCTCGACATGCCACCGAGGGCCCTACCGGACCGATGGCAGCCAGACACACGCGGCGGAACCTAGCGGCTCGCTCGCCCAAAGGCATGAGCCCGGCGTCCCGCCCCTGTGCCGCGCATCCCAAACACACCCCCGATTGATGCAGTGCAGCAGCCGAAGCGGGCCCCACCCCGCTTCAAACCTGTGACCTAGGCGCGGAGCCGCCGCAGCAGTTCGCCGAAATCCGTGCTCCCATCACCGTCGTCCAGCCGCCGGGTGGCGGACGCAATCGGCGCGCCGACGGCGGCGGCAAGGCGGGCTTCGCTGGGGCTGTGGCCGAACTCCTGCTTGAAGGCGCGGCTGAATCCGGAGGCGTCGCTGAAGCCGAGGCTCTCGGCGATCTGGATAATCGGTGTATGGCTGGCGACATCGGACAGGGCCGCATGGGCCGCCAGCAGCCGCTGCCGATGGATATAGCGGGCCACGCCGCCGAAGGGCTCGAACATCCGGTAGAGCCGCGAACGGGACACGCCGAGCGCCTGGCCGAGCTTTTCCGGACCGAAGGTGACGGAGCGCAGATTCTGGCTGACGATCGCCCGCGCCCGCTCCATCAAGGTGGCGACGATCGCGCCCTGGGCGATCTCGATCCGGTCCAGGGACGGGCGGACACAGGCGGCGATCATGGCGCGCGTGGCCTCAACCACGTTTGGAAGATCCTCGACCGCGACATCGGGCAATCGCTTTTCGAGACTGAGGAAATAGTCGCCAAGCAGGGCGCCGATTCCCCGATCGGCCACCGTATCGATCGCGTGATCGATGCCGCCCAGATTGCCGCCGAAGAGTTCCCGCGGCGCATAAAGCGTCAGCACGCTGGTGTCCTTGGCGGCGCCGTCGAAGGGCCTGCCCAGCGAACGGAAGAAGAGCTGCCGGGGCTCGGCCGGACTGTCCGGCAAGGACGGCGCCGTGCCGTCATTCACCAGCACGAAGCACCAATGGTCGAGCGGGTTTTTCTTGACGTGCTGCCAGACGCGGGTCTGCCCGTCTGCCGGCAGGCGGGCCCGCGTCAGCGCGAAGCCGCCGACATCCCAGACGCGCTGTTCAGCGTCGAATCCGCCGTCGCGGTCGCCGGCGAGGTCAAGATCGATGACAGGCGACATCAGGGTGCGCCACGCCTCGAACTGGCTGCGGACAGGGACAGACCGGGTACTGAAATAGTGCGGCGTAATTCGCGTGGTGGAGACTTCCAGGGGGACCGCTGACAACGGTTCGGGAACACTCTTCATCGCACCCGTCGACTCCGATCCAAACGGAAACACGCCGCCAGCTTGGCCATTTCCTATCAATACAAGTTGCGTGTGACAAATGATATGGATCAATATCGCAGTGCAGCATTACCCTTAGGGAATGGCGCGTGGTCGCTTCCGCGATTCGCTTGTCCACCTGTCTCGGCGAGGTCCGATGTCCCGTGCACCGAAAAGCCCGAAGCGCTCCGCTTCCGCCCCGCTTCTGGTCGACCTCGCGCTGCAGGGCGGCGGTTCGCACGGCGCCTTCACCTGGGGTGTGCTGGAGCGGCTGCTCGAGGAACCCTCGCTGAGGATCGACGGCATCTCGGGCACCTCGGCGGGCGCGATGAACGCCGCCGTGCTGGCGGACGGCTATGCCGCCGGTGGCGCCGAGGGCGCGAAGACGGCCCTCGAAGCCTTCTGGCGAGCCGTTTCGAAGGCGGCGCGCTTCAGTCCCTTCCAGCGCAGCCCGATGGACGTGCTGCTCGGCCGCTGGTCGCTCGACCATTCGCCCGCCTATGTCGCCGTAGACCTGATGTCGCGCGTCTTCTCGCCCTATGATCTGAACCCGAGCGGCAAGAACCCGCTGCGGGACCTGCTCGCCGCGAGCATCGACTTCGAGCGGCTCGCGCGCTCGCCGGTTCGCCTTTTCATCACCGCCACCAACGTCCATACCGGCCGAGGCCGCATCTTCCGCAATCCCGAGATCACCGCCGACGTGCTGCTCGCCTCGGCCTGCCTGCCGACCATGTTCCAGGCCGTGGAGATCGACGGCGTCCCCTATTGGGACGGTGGCTATGCCGGCAACCCGACGATCACGCCGCTGGTTCGCGAAAGCGATGCCAGCGACGCCATCCTGGTACAGATCAATCCGCGCGAAAGGCTGGAAACGCCCAAGACGGCGCCGGAGATCATGAACCGCCTCAACGAGATCTCGTTCAATTCGCCGCTGATGAAGGAACTGCGCATGATCGCGCTGCTGCGCCAGGTCGCGGATCCCGGCCATGGCGAAGGCGCGCGCTGGGCCGGCATGCGGACGCACCGGATCATGACCGAGATGATGGTCGATCTCAGCGCCTCGTCGAAGCTGAATGCCGAATGGGCGTTCCTGTCGATGCTGCGGGCGGAGGGCCACCGCGCCGCGAGCGCCTTTCTCGACGAGCACGGCCACGATCTCGGCCAGCGCTCGACCGCCGATCTCGACGTGCTGCTGGGGGAGTGCTGAAGGATGGGACTGCTCGGCATCCTTCTCGGCCTCGGCCTGCTGATCTGGCTGGCGTTCCGGGGCTGGAGCATCCTGCTGCTGGCGCCAATCGCCGCCCTGATCGCGGCGCTCTTTTCCGGCGAGCCGCTGCTGGCGCACTGGACGCAGACCTTCATGGCGAGCGCCGCGCAATTCCTGGCGCAATTCTTCCCGATCTTCCTGCTCGGCGCGCTGTTCGGCAAGCTGATGGAAGACAGCGGCTCGGTCACGGCGATCGCCAACACCATGGTCGAGAAGCTGGGCGAGCGGCGGGCGATCCTCGCGGTCGTCCTGGCCGGCGCGCTCGTCACCTATGGCGGCGTGAGCCTGTTCGTCGCCTTCTTCGTGCTGGCGCCGATGGCGATCGCGCTGTTCCGGCGCGCCGGCATTCCGCGCCGCCTGATGCCGGCGGCGATCGCGCTCGGCACCTCGACCTTCACCATGTCCGCCCTGCCCGGCACGCCGGCGATCCAGAACGCCATCCCGATGCCGTTCTTCGGCACGACACCCTTCGCCGCCCCCGGCCTCGGCATCATCGCCTCGGCGATCATGCTCGCCTTCGGCCTCTGGTGGCTCTCGCGGGCCGAGGCCCGGGCGCGCCGCGCCGGCGAGGGGTTTGGCGACCCCGCCGAGATCGTCGTCGATGATGCGTTGATCCGCGAGCGGGCGACCGTCGCGCATGAATTCGATCCCGCCGAAATCAGCCATGGCGCCCAGAGCCCGAGCGCGCCGCCGATCTGGCTCGCCGCCCTTCCACTGGGGATGGTGATCGTCGTCAACCTGGTCATGAGCTTCGTCGTGCTGCCGCGCCTCGATACGGCCTATCTGGCCGAGCCGGCCTGGGGCTCCACCTCGATCACCGCGGTCGGCGGCGTCTGGTCGGTGATCGTCGCGCTGACCGCCGCCATTCTGACGCTGCTCGCCGTCAGCGGTCGCCGCCTGCCGACCCTGCGGGCCACGATAGACGCGGGCGCGAACGCCTCGGT
Organism: Kaistia defluvii; assembly: GCF_026343955.1. Classification (GTDB taxonomy): domain Bacteria; phylum Pseudomonadota; class Alphaproteobacteria; order Rhizobiales; family Kaistiaceae; genus Kaistia; species Kaistia defluvii. The sequence goes on along the minus strand of NZ_JAPKNI010000002.1, from coordinate 420,014 downwards.
GCTGCCGGCCTTCAGCGTCGCCAGCCTCGTCGGCTTCGGGGCCGTCGTCGCCGCGGTGCCGGCCTTCGCGCTGGTGCGCGACTGGGTGCTGTCCATCGATGGCGGCCCTCTGGTCTCACTGGCGTTCGCCACAAACATCCTGTCGGCGCTGACCGGCTCGGCCTCCGGCGGCCTGACCATCGCGCTCGACGCGCTCGGTGGCACCTACATGAAGCTTGCCGCCGAACACGGCATCGACCCGGCCCTGCTGCACCGGGTCGCCGTGATCGGCGCCGGCACGCTCGACAGCCTGCCGCATAATGGCGCCGTGGTGACGCTGCTCGCCGTCTGCGGCTCGACGCACGGCAAAAGCTATTTCGATATCGTCATGGTTGGTATCGTCGGTGCATTAATCGCTCTGGCGGCAGTGATTCTGCTCGGCTCCGCTTTCGGATCCTTCTGATACGCGTCAAAGATCGACCCAGGGCCCGCGGAGGCTCGGCAGAACAGGTATAGGCTGACGTGACGACCGTTGCAGTTCCCGGATTTCTGAGCCTGACGATCGCGATCGTCGTCTTCTTCGTCGGCACGGGCCTCAACCGCTGGATCGCACCGCTGCGGCGCTGGAACATACCGGAGGCGGTGACCGGCGGCCTGCTGGCGGCGCTTGTCACGCTGGTCGCCTACCGGGTGTTCGACACCAGCATCTCCTTCGATCTCGCCGCCCGCGACATGCTGCTGCTCTATTTCTTCACCGGCATCGGCCTCAACGCCCGGCTCGACGACCTGCTCTCCGGCGGCAAGCCGCTGCTGATCCTGCTGGCGCTGACGCTGATTTTCCTGGTCATCCAGAACCTGATCGCCGCCGGCAGCGTCGCGTTGCTGGGTCTTCCGGACGGCATCACCGTCCTCCTCGGCTCCGCCTCCCTGATCGGCGGCCATGGCACGGCGATCGCCTGGGCACCGATGATCGCCACGCAGTTCGGCCTGCAGAACGCGATGGAAGTCGGCGTTGCCGCCGCCACGCTCGGCCTCGTCGTCGCCAGCCTGGTCGGCGGCCCGGTCGCCAGACTGCTGATCGCCCGCTACCACCTGAGCGGCCCCACCGCCATCAAGCCCATGGTCGGCCTGCCGAAGAGCGCCGAGCAGCCCGGCAAGGACGAGATCAGCCATATCAGCCTGCTGCGCACGATCCTGGTGCTCAACGTCGCGGTCCTGATCGGCTTCACGCTCGACGAGATCTTCACCGAATTCGGCATCCGCCTGCCGCTCTTCGTCGCCTGCCTGCTTGTGGCGATCGTGCTGACCAACACCATCCCGCGCGTGCTGCCGCAGGTCGCCTGGCCGACACGGACCCGCGCGCTGGCGCTGATTTCCGACCTGTCGCTGAATATCTTCCTCGCCATGTCCTTGATGAGCATGCAGCTCTGGACACTGGGCGACCTCGGCCCGTCGCTGATGCTCGTCCTCGGCCTCCAGACGGTCGCCGCGGTGCTCTACATGCTGTTCGTCGTCTTCCCGGCCATGGGCCGCAACTATGAGGCAGCGGTTCTTTCCGCCGGCTTCAGCGGCATCAGCCTCGGCGCGACGCCGACCGCGATCGCCAACATGACCGCCGTGACCAAGGTGCATGGCGCGGCGCCGATGGCCTTCATCATCCTGCCGCTGGTCTCGGCCTTCTTCATCGACATCGCCAACGCCTTCGCCATCGGCTTCTTCCTGCGCTGACGGCGAACGATCCCGGGCCGATCGCCGGAGTGAGAGGATCGGCCCGTGTCGCCGCTACGGCGGCGACACCGTTCCTTGATCCGGCTTCGACGGCATCAGAGCCTCGATCCGCTGGACCACGTAGGGAAAGAACGGATTCGACGAAATCCGCATCAGCGTATCCAGGCCGACGATCAACGTCCCGCGTTCGCCGCGCGAGGCGATATCCCCGAGATGAATGCCAAAATCATCCGCAGGGTCGGGATTCGTCCCGTAGAGCCCGTCCTCGACGGGAAACGGCAACGCGACATGCGACAGCGAATAGATGTCGGGGGGATAGACGAGATTGAGCGCCTGCTTCTGCTGCTCCGTCTGGCCGGGCTCCACGACCCGCGCCTCGACCAGATCGCCATCCGGCACCGCGTTGGTGATCACATCCATCCGGTAGCGGCGCGGCGCCGCCGGCAGGATACGCTCGACCGCCGTCTCGGCGGCCGTGCTCAGCAGCGGCCCGAGATCGGCGTTTCGATTGATGTCGAACAAGACCAGCTCGCTGCCGTTCTCGGGCAGATTCCCGTAGAGCATGGAAACCACGGCGGGCGCGCTGACGGTGAAATCGACGATCGACTGGAAGGTCAGCACCGGCGCCAGCTTGGCGAGCCGGTTGTCGCGAGCGAGCCGGGTGATCCGATCCTGCAGGACGGCGGTCAACTCGTAGGACTGGCGAGCCGCATTGACCGGAAACGAATTGTATTTGAACGGATTGAATTCCGGCATCAGCCCCAGCCAGGCCGCCTTGGCGAAGGCAGGGAAGATGGACGGCAGACCGGCGAGGCCGGCGAAGCGGGCGAAGCGCGTGACACCGACCATCGGCGAGAACAGCACCAGTTGGTCCGGCCGGGCAAGGGCCGGATTGTCGAGCGCATCCAGCGCATAGAGCAGTGCCAGCGCGCCGCCATTCGAATAGCCGACGAGATGCAGCGGCCTCTCACCGCCGGCCAGTCGCCGCGCCTCGCGCACCGCGAGCCGGGTTGCCGCCAGCCACTGTTCCCAATGAACCGTCGTCAGCCCGGCCGGAACCGTTCCGTGGCCGGGCACGCGCAAGCCAACCGCGACGAAGCCGTTATCCCGGTAGAGCTTCGCGATATGGCGAAGGCTGTAGGGGGAATCGGTCAATCCGTGCAGCAGGACCACCGCGCCGACCGGCGGACCTTCCGGCGTCAATAGGAAGGACCGGTTCCAGTCCGTCTGGAAGTGGGGCGGATAGAGCGGGCTGCCGTCGAAATAGCGATTGGCCCGGAGTTGCTGGGCCCGCTTCAGCTTGTCCGTCACATGGGTGCGAACGTCCTCGAACGCCGCCTGCTCCGCCTTGAGATAATCCTCCCAGTTGGCCCCATCCAGTTGCTTCACCGAGAGCTCGTGCGGCGCATGTTTGTGCCAGAGCTGCAACGGCGGGCCGCGCAGCACATCGACGACCCGGGCGGCCAGCAGCGTCAGGGCGATCACGACAAGGATGACCGTTGCGCGCTTCAGATAGCGCAGAAACCGGCGGGTCATGGAGCGGGACGTCTCCGAGAAAGGCAGCATCGAGATGACGTCCGCATGGCAGCGAGGCCCTGCAGACGGTCCATCTTCAATGGGCGACAATCAAGGCCGACGCAACCACGGATCGCAGGCGAGCGCGGTGGCCGATAGCCCCGCCTAGTAGTCGACCGCGTCGCGGGTGATCGGGCAGGTCATGCAATGGCCGCCGCCACGTCCGCGGCCGAGTTCAGCGCCGGTGATGGTGACGACCTCGATGCCTTCCTTGCGCAGCAGCGTGTTGGTGTAGGTATTGCGGTCATAGGCGTAGACGACACCTGGCGAGGCGCAGACGAGGTTCGCACCCGAATCCCACTGCGTGCGCTCGCGCATATAGGCGTTGCCGCCGGTCTCGACCACGCGCATTTTCTTCAGCCCGAGAGAGTCCCGCACCGTCTCGACGAAGGTACCCTTGTCCTTGGAAAGCTCGAGGCCGCCCTTGCCATCCGGCCGATACGAAAAGGCCTCGATGCCGTTGACGATATCGGGATACAGCAGCACGCAATCGCGGTCGGCGAAGGTGAAGACGGTATCGAGATGCATGGCCGCCCGCAGCTTCGGCATGGCGGCGACGATGACACGCTCGGCGCCGCCCTTGTCGAAGAGGGCCTGCGCGACCTGGCTGATCGCCTGGCGCGAGGTGCGCTCGCTCATGCCGATCAGCACATTGCCCTTGCCGATCGGCATGACGTCGCCGCCCTCGAAGGTGGCGAGGCCGTGGTCCTCGGTCGGATCGCCCCACCACACATTCACCTTGCCGGCGAAGTCCGGATGGAATTTGTAGATGGCGGTGGTGAGGATCGGCTCCTCGTGCCGCGCCGGCCAATAGAGCGCGTTCAGCGTTACGCCGCCATAGATCCAGCAGCTGGTGTCACGGGTATAGAGCGTGTTCGGCAGCGGCGGCAGGAGATACTCATTGGCGCCGGCCGCGTCGCGCACGAGCGCCATCATCTCGCCGCCCAGTGTCTCCGGGAATTCCTCGGTCGATAGCCCGCCGATCAGCGTCTCGGCCAACGCGCGCGGCGCCAGTCCTTCGAGATAGGACCGCACCTCGTCGACGAGGCCGAGACCGACCTGGTTCGGCACGACCTGGTTGTCGAGGATCCACTTCTTCGCCTCGGGAATCGCGACCGTCTCGGCGAGCAGATTGTGCATCTCCAGCACCTCGACGCCGCGATCGCGCATCTTGGTCATGAAGTCGAAGTGGTCGCGCTTGGCATTGTCGACCCACAGCACATCGTCGAACAGCAGATCGTCGCAATTGCTGGGCGTCAGGCGCTGATGCGCGCGGCCGGGCGCGCAAACCAGCACCTTGCGAAGCTGGCCGACTTCCGAGTGGACGCCAAACGGGGTTTCATTCGCCATGATGTGACTGCCTTTCCGTTCAAGGTGTGATGGCGCCGCTCAGCAGGCCGTAGGCCCCGATGAGACCCGCAACCAGCGTGACGCCGAAGACGATGAGCTCGGTGGAGGTGAACAGCCGTGCGTTCTGCTCGCGGCGCGCCCAGACGTAGAGGATCGTGCCGGGCACGAAGAGGACGGCGACCAGAAGCACGTATTTCAGGCCCGCGGCCACGAACATGACCAGCGTGTAGAAGACGGCGATCCAGGCGAAGATCTGATCGCGGCGGCGCTCGTTCGGTGTCGTCTCGTAGCCCTCGCCGCGACGGGCCAGCAGCACGCCGTAGCCCGCGACGAGCAAATAGGGCAGCAGCGCCGTGACGCTGGTCATGTCGAGCATGAAGTTGAAGGCGTCGCGAGACCAGTAGGTCGAGATGATGAACAGCGACACGACGCTGTTGGTCAGCCAGAGCGCATTGGCGGGAACGCGATTGCCGTTCTGGGCCGCAAACAGTCTCGGCATGTCCTTCGACTTGGCAGCGGCGAACAGCACTTCGGCGCAGATCAGCGACCAGGCGAGATAGGCGCCGAGCACCGAGATCAGGACGCCGATCGAGATGAACACCGCGCCCCAGTGGCCGACCACCAGTTCCAGCACGCCGGCCAGCGACGGGTTGGCAACGCCGGCGATCGCCGCGCGCGGGGCGGTGGCATAGGGCAGCAGCGTGATCGCGACCATCAGGCCGGTGACGCCGACAAAGCCCAGAATCGTCGCGGAGCCGACATCGGCGCGGGTCTTGGCGAAGCGCGAATAGACGCTCGCCCCTTCAATGCCCAGAAAGACGAACACCGTGATCAGCATGGTGTCGCGCACTTGGGCGACCAGCGTCTTCTCCGGCATGCCGATGCCCCCGAAGAAGTTCTCGGCGAACTGGTGGTAGTTGAAGGCGAAGATGAAGACGAGGATGGCGACCAGGATCGGCACGATCTTGGCGATCGTCACGATGGTGTTGATGAAGGCGGCCTGCTCGACGCCGCGCAGGATCATGAAGTGGAACAGCCAGATGCCGATCAGTGACACGATGATCGCCGTCGGCGAACTGCCGTCGCCGAAAAACTCCGGGAAGAAGCGGCCCAAGGTCGAGCCGATCAACACCCAGTAGAAGACGTTGCCGAGACAGCTTCCGAGCCAGTAACCAAACGCCGACAGGAAGCCCATATAGTCGCCGAAGCCAGCCTTGGCGTAGGCGAACACACCGGAGTCGATGTCCGGCCGTTTCTCGGCCAAGGCCTGGAATACGCGCGCCAGCATATACATGCCGGTGCCCGCGATCGCCCAGGCGATGATCGCGCCGAACGGGCCCGTCGCCGCTCCGAAACGTCCCGGCAGGTTGAAGATACCCGCCCCGACCATCGAGCCGACGACCATCGCGGTTAACGCCCCGAGAGACAACTTTCCAGTCGTCGACGACGCCATCTCGTTCCCCTCCCAAGATTCAAGGACTTGCAGACGTTATGCCCGCTTCAAGATGGAGGGGCATGAGCGTGGAATCCCAAGTCTAGTCGCAACGTGCCATTTTTTCGGCATCTGGCTCTTACGCTACGTCATATGCTCGAAATACCGCCCCGACAACGGCCAGAATGGCCATGCCGCGAGATGAAACCCGGGAAGAGCTTGGTCAAGGTCAGTAACTGGCGCGATAGCCGATCACAGAACGCCCAGTTCGCGAAGGCTCGTCACGACCAATTGCGCGCCGCCATTGGCAAGCAAGGTCACGGCGATCGCCGTCAGAAGAATGCCGGCAACGCGTGACAGGATCAGCCGCATCTGGGCAGAGACACGGCGATGGAGATGGCCGGCGGCGTAAAGGGTGACACCGGTGACAAGCGCATAGGCAAGGCCGGCCACCGTGAAGCGCAGTTCATCCGCGATGCTGTTGCCGCGCGAGGCGAAGGCGACGATCAGGCCGAAGCTCGTCCCGCCGACCGTGAGTGGAAAGGTCAGCGGCGTGAACAGAACCGACCGCCAGCTTTCCGACGCGCCGGGGGTATCCGGCGTCGCCGACGCCTGCTCCGGAACGACTTCCTCAATCCCGCGCATCATGGGCACGCCGGCATAGAGCAGCGCGATGCCACCGGTAACCGACAGCGCCGCCGTGCTGATACCCAGCAGGCGCAGCAGCGGCTCGCCGATCCAGATTGCCGCGAGGACGAAGATCACGACATTGGTAAACAGGCCGAGCGCCAGGCGAAGCTGATCCCTCTGGCTGAAGCGCCCGACCACCGGCAGATAGGAAGACAGCGCCGCCAGCGGACTGTAGAGCGCAAGCAGAGCCAGGAACATCAGCGCCGGATCGCTCGCGAAACTCCGCATATCGCCTCCTCGCCCCGGCCGAATCGACCACCGGCTTCCCGCATAGTCTGTCGCGGACGCACGGCCGACAACCCTTCCCCGGCGGCGGCGAGGGCATGCCATCGCCCACGCCCGGGCACCGGCCTCCAGCGCCACCACACTGGCTTGAAATTTGCTTGGAAGGAGGCCGCAGCGCTACCCGAAATCCGCATGCGCCCGGCTGCGGCGCGTCCCAAGCCCTGGAATCAGCATGACCTTCGATCTGGCCCTGCGCAACGCCCACCTGTCCGAGCGCGGCCATGAGCCCGTCGACATTGGCGTGATCGGAGGCAGAATTGCCGCGATCGGGCCCAGGCTCGGCCCGGCCCTGCGAAGCGAGGATGCCGGTGGCCGGCTCGTGCTGCCCGGCTTCGTCGACAGCCATATCCACCTCGACAAATCCTGCATCCTCGATCGCTGCACGGCGGAAGGGGCCCTCGTCGAGGCGATCGCCGAAGTGGCGCGGCTGAAGCGCGACTTCAGCGAAGACGACGTCTATGCCCGTGCCGAGGCAACGCTGGTGAAGGCGATCCTGCAGGGCACGATGCGTATCCGCACCCATGTCGAGATCGACCCGAGGATCGGCCTGCGCTCGTTCCAGGCGCTGAAACGCCTGCAGCGCGATTATGCCTGGGCGGTCGATCTCGAACTCTGCGTCTTCCCGCAGGAAGGGCTGCTGAACGATCCCGGCACGGAGGAACTGCTTTTCGAAGCCTGCGAAGCCGGCGCCGAGCTGATCGGCGGCTGCCCCTATACCGACAGCGATGCGGTCGCCCATATCGACCGCATCTTCGCGATCGCCGGCCGCTTCGATCTCGATATCGATTTCCACCTCGATTTCGACCTGGACCCGAGCTGGATGCATCTCGACGCGGTCATCGCCGCCACGGAGCGGACGGGATGGGGAGGCCGCGTCGCCGTCGGCCATGTGACCAAGCTTTCCGCCCTGCCGCCGGACGCGCTGACCGCCGTCGGAAACCGGCTCGCGGCGGCCGGCATCGCCGTCACCGTGCTGCCGGCGACCGATCTGTTCCTGATGGGGCGCAAGCAGGATCACAACGTGCCACGCGGCGTCGCCCCGGCGCATCGGCTGGCCGCGCTCGGCGTCACCTGCTCGCTCGCAACCAACAACGTCCTGAACCCGTTCACGCCCTTTGGCGACGGCTCGCTGACCCGCATCGCCAATCTCTACGCCAATGTGGCGCAGCTCGGCCGCAAGGCGGAGATGCTCTGCTGCCTCGACATGGTGACGGCGGGCGCGGCCCGGCTGATGCGATGCGCCGATTACGGCATCGACATCGGGAAGGCCGCCGATTTCGTCATCATGGACGCGACCGACTCCGCCTATGCGGTCGCCGAGATCGCGCAGCCGCTGATGGGCTTCAAGCGCGGCATCCAGACGTTCGAGCGCGCCGCCGCCCGCTTGATCCGTCCCTGACGATTTCCCTCGACGCACCGCCGCCCCCGGCTGCGCATTGACAAGGCCGGCGGGGTCCTGTCCGATCCGCTCCGGATTGGACAGAGAGGCTGGCGTGGTCGGAGAAGTGCGTCTGGGAACAATGGCGACCGTGGCGATGGTCGTCGTGCTGGCGAGCCTCGGACTGGTCGATGCCCTCGACCGCTTCGGCGCATGGCCGGTGCTGCCGGCGCTGTTTCCGCTCGTGCCGCTGGCGATCGCCGCGACCGTCGCGGTCGCCATGCGCTCTCTCGATTTCAACGACATCCTGCGGGGCGGCAACATCCAGTCCTCGAGCATGGGCTGGGCGCTGGGCGGCGCGGCCCTTTCCACCGTGGTGCTGGTCGCGAGCCCCGTCGGAACCGCGCTCGGCGGCGGGCGTGGCATCGTGCTGATCGCCGCCTTCGTGGTCGGCCTCGCGCTCGCGAGCCTTGTCGTCGCCCCCGCCATGCGATCGATGCGAACGACCACGCTGGCCGAGGCGATCGGCCTGCGGTTCGGCGCGCCGACGCGCGGCATCGCAGCGGTCGCCATCGTGCTGACGCTGCTGCCGCTGCTCGCCGCCGAGGCGACGCTGGCCGGAACCGTCGCGGCGCGCATGCTGGGCCTGTCGCCGCAGCTCGCCGAAGACATCATCCTGGGTCTGGCGGCCATCGCCTGTATCGCCGGCGGCCTGCGCGCGGCGATCGCGCTCGCCGCCGTGCTCGGCCCGGTGGTGGCGCTCTCCTATCTGGTGCCCGTGGCGGCGGTATCGCTGGGCGAAACCTGGCTGCCCATGCCCTGGATCGGCCTGGTCGAGCCGGAGACACTGACGACGGCGACGCGGATCCCGGATGTCGTCATCCTCGCCTTTTCGGTTTCGCTGGTGGCCGGCGTCGCGGTGATGCCCCCCCTGCTCTTCCCGGCCTGGACGACCGCCCAAAGGCCACCGGCGCGCCGGCATGTGCTTGGGGGCGTCGCCTTCGCGGCCATCATCCTGCTGGCGGCGCCGAGCTATGCCGTCTATGGCCGCCTCGCCGGCATCGACGCGGCGATCGATCCGCTCGGCCTCGTCGTCAGCTTCCCCGACCGCGTCGGCCTGTCCGCCATGCCTGCCGTGCTGCTGATCGGCGGGCTGCTCTCGGCCGCGCTGATCACCATCGCCATGGCGCTGGCGACCGCCGCGACGACGCTGGGGCACGATCTCTATGGCGGTTTCATCGAGCGCCGGGCGCCGGCCGGACGGCGCATCTTCATCAGTCGCCTCGGCATGATCCTCCTGGTCCTGGCGATCCTCGGGCTCGATCGCCTGTCGCTCGGCAGCGTCGCCATGCTGGCCGGCGTTTCGCTGTCGATCGCGGCCGCCAGCCTCGCCCCCGTGCTTTTGCTCGGCTGGCGCCTGCCCGCCGCGACCCCGGCCGCCGCCTTCGCGGCCATCGCGGTGGGGCTCTGGCTCACGGTCGCCAACGTGCTTCTCGCGCGCTTCGCGCCCGAATTCTCCGGCGCCTATCTCGGCATGGGCACCGTGACGCCGACCGTGCTCGGCCCGACCGGCTGGTTCGGCCTGCCGGTCGGGCTTTCCGGCCTGATCGGGCTTTGCTGCGGGCTGGCGACGCTGCTCGCCGTCTCGATCCTGCCGCGGGTGTCATGGCCATTGCTGTGGTTGCGCGTGCGCCATACGGCGCGACGGCTGAAGCGAAAGCTCGCCGCCGCCCGACCCAGGCGAGCCCCCTCGCCGGACGCCGCTCCGCCATCGGCTCCCCTCGCGGAGGCGGCTGCCGAACCCGCAGCGGCGGAGACCGCGCCGGAAACCGGCCCCAGGCCCGAAACCGGGACGGCGGTCGCCGCGTCGGCGGCCACGGTTCCGATGTTCGGCCCGTTCCCCGAATTCGCCGGCCCGACGGAGCCCGGCGCCCCCCACCCGATCCGTCGCCTTCCCGGAGTTTGACATGCCGCCTGATTCATCCGCTCAGACCCGCCTGCAGCTGTTTCCCGCCATCGAGCCCTATGCGGTCCACCGGCTGAAGGTGTCGGAGCTGCACGAGATCCATGTCGAGGAATGCGGCAATCCGCAGGGCAAGCCCGTGCTGATGGTGCATGGTGGGCCGGGCGCCGGATGCGGGCCCAACATGCGGCGCTATCACGACCCCGCCGCCTACCGGATCATCCTGTTCGACCAGCGCGGCTGCGGCCGCTCGACGCCGCATGCGGAACTGCGCGAGAACACGACCTGGGACCTGGTCGCCGACATGGAGCGGATCCGGACGCATCTTGGCATCGAGCGCTGGCAGCTATTGGGCGGCTCCTGGGGCTCCTGCCTGGCGCTCGCCTATGCCGAGACCCATCCCGAGCGGGTGAGCGAACTGGTGCTGCGCGGCATCTTCACCCTGCGCCAGCGCGAACTGCTCTGGTTCTACCAGGAAGGCGCGTCCTGGCTGCTGCCGGAAGCGTTCGAGATCTACCAGGCGCCGATCCCGGAAGACGAGCGGCACGACATGATCGGCGCCTATCACCGGCGCCTGACGACGGGCGACGAAGCCTCGCAGATCAAGGTGGCGCGCAACTGGGCGATGTGGGAGGGCAATGCGCTGTCCCTCCTGCCGGATCCGCTGCGCGTCTCGGCCTTCGGCTCGCCCTATTACGCGCTCGCCTTCGCGCGCATCGAGGCGCACTATTTCGTCAACAAGGGCTTCTTCGAGCGCGACGACTACCTGCTGGCGAATGCCGGGCGGATCGCCGACATTCCAGGCGTGATCGTGCACGGACGCTACGACCTCTGCACGCCGGCCGCGATCGCCTGGGATCTGGCGAAGGTCTGGCCGAAGGCGGATCTGCACATCGTGCCCGATGCCGGCCATGCGATGTCGGAGCCCGGCAACATTCACGAACTGGTCGCGGCGACCGAGCGCTTCAAGACAGGCTGATGCGACCGCGCGCGCGGCTCAGGACTTGCTATCGTCCGCCTCGCGCTTCATCTCGCGCACCATGCCGAAGAAGCGGCTCATCAGCTCCTCGCTGAAATTCAGCGCCTTGTCGAGTTCGGGATCCCCCGTGGGCGCGACGGCGCGCGTGCTGGCGCGTCCCTCGACATCCTCGAGACGGGCGCGCAGATCCGCGACCTCGCGCTCGAGTTCCGTGACCTTGGCACCGAGGGCGACGGCGGGATCGGGGCGGGACAGCACGTCCTCGGGAATGGCGGCGCAGGTCCAGACGGAACCGCTCGCGGCATCGCCACGCCGGCAATGCGAGACCGTGCCGGTTTCCGTGTCGAGACGAACGAAGCCGCCTTCGGCCGGCACCATGGTGTAGCGCCCGGGGCGGGCGGCATCGGCGGCAGCCGGTGGCGCCTGCGAGGCCGTCGGCGTCTCGGCAAGGGCCGAGCCCGATATCGGCATGACCGCGAGTGCGAACAGGAAAAGTCCGGCACGCCAGGCGGCAAACAGGTTCCGCATCGGCTTCCTCCCTCTTGAGCCCCACGCTACCCTAGCATGGGAAACCTCGGGAGCGAACCCGGCATGGCTCGTCGGAAGGCCAAGGCCGGTGCCCGCGGGAGGAGATTTCCGGGCACCGACCTCGGTGGCGCGCCGAAAGGCGGCGCGGCCAGCCAACTTCGTTCCGGCCGCTTACGCGGCGCCGGCTTCCTTCTGGCGCAGCAGACCGGCGACAACGTCGACGGTGCGGCGCAACTCGTCGAGCGCCTGCTCGATATCGACCTTCTGGCGTTCCAGAACGTCGATCTGCTCGTTGAACTTGCGCAGAGCCAAACGCATCTGCAGGACCTGACCGTCCTTCAGATCGTAGAGATCGAGCATCTCCTTGATCTCGGTCAGCGAGAAGCCGACCTTCTTGCCCATCAGCACCAGCTTCAGGCGCGAACGGTCGCGGCGCGAATAGATCCGGTTCAGGCCTTCCCGACGGGGGTTCAGGAGGGCCTTGTCCTCGTAGAAGCGCAGCGTGCGAAGTGTCACGTCGAATTCACGAGACAGATCACCAATGGTGAAGGTGGTCTGCTTGTTGCCATCAGAGGCACCGGCACCATCGATGTCGTCGCGGGAGATACCCGCAAGTTGTGCCATGCTCATCTTGTCATCCTTATTCTTGATCGTCGCGAAAAACGGCAGGCCAACGTCCGGCTCGCCGAAATGCGTTCTCCAGTCATGCAGGTGTCGCTGCGTCAGGTAAAGCGCTTTAGCGTCACCTAACGGAAATCTCGTTCCTGATAACTGTTAAGTGTGGCTTCAAAAGGAAATGTCGCGCGCGGCGAAAGCGCGCAATTCCGGGGAAAACCGTTAAGCCTCCTTACCGAAGCATTGCCAATGGCGCAGAGGGTTAACGCGTTGTTTACCATGATGCGGCGAAGCTCCGGCGACACGCGGGAGTGGGAATCACGCGTCGCTGCATCCGAACGCGACGGCACCAAGGGGCGGCGAGAGAGTGAAAACGGGGACGATGCCGCGGAAACGGGCATCCGGGGGTTGGACGTCATGAAGACTGGCAGCAGGTCGGGTTATGGGGCGAGCCGTTTGAGCCCGGACGCATCACCGCGTTCTGCGGCCGACCTCCCGCGACGCACCGAGCCCGATGGCGCCGAAAGGCTGGCGGCCCTTTCCGCCCTCGTCGACAGCCTGTCCCAGCAGATCGAGGTGATCGAGGGCGCCTCGTCGCGCCAGCCGATCCGCAACGCGCCCCAGCGGCCCGCCGCGCCCACACCGCCCCCCGCACCGGCCAAGGCCGTGGATCCCGATCCGCGCAGCGCGCTCGAAGGCCGCTTCGACGCCCTCGGCCGCCAGCTCGACGAACGCCAATCCGAACGGCTGAGCGGGATCGAGACACGGCTCGCCGGCATCGCATCCCAGCTTGCCGCGGCCAAGGCGGCCGCCGCTCCGGCGCAAAACCCCGCCTTCCGTGCGCTCCCGATCGAGGAGCCCGCCCGCCCGCGCGAAACGCTGACAAGCCTGCAGGCGGCGATCGCCGAGATCTCCAGCCGGCAGAAGGCGATCGATCACGAGATCAGCACGCCGGCCAATCATTTCGACGCCATCGCCATCGAGGACGCCATCGCGGCGCTGCGCGACGACATCGCGCTGCTCGGCCGGCGCGTCAGCGCCGAGTCGCGCCGCCATGACGAAGCCGCTCAGACGCTCAAGAACGAGCTGGCCGCCCGCATCGAGGCCCTGAGCGGCGCCCGGTCCGCGCCGGAAGCCGAGGCGGTTGCCCAGTTGCGCCAGGACCTCGCCGAGATCCGCCAGTCGCTGGACCTCGCGGCGCGCGAAACGACCCTCGCCAGCATCGAATCCGGCTATGGCCACATCATCGAGCGGCTGGACGACATCGTGCGCCGCGAGCCCGAGACCGAACGCTTCGACCGGCTGGCGCGCGAGATCGCGCAGCTCGCCAACTCGATCGAGGCGGTCGCACCGTCGCGCGAGGTAGAGACCGAGCTCGAAGACATCCGCAATGCGGTCGCCTCGCTGTCGATCTCCCGTTCCGACGCGGTCAGCGCCGCCGTGGAGCGACAGATCTCCGGCCTGCATGCCGCGATCGACACGCTCGCCGCCCGGCCTGCACCGCCGGTCGACCTTTCCGGCATCGAGCGCGAGATCGATGCGCTGCGCCGCGACATGGACGGCTTTTCACGCGGTGCCGACCCCCTGGCGCTGATCCGGCTCGAGAAGCAGATCGCCGGCATCCGCACGACGATCGACGAGATCGACCCGCGTCCGGTCGGCCTCGATTCCACCGCGCTGTCGCGGCTGGAAGACCGGATCGACGCGCTGGCCGGCCGTTTCGACGCGCTGGCAGAACTGCCGACCCTGCGGGCCCCCGATGCGCTGGACGGGCTGCGCTCGGAGATCACGCAACTGCGCGAGGATATTGCCCACCCCGCCCGCTTCGACGCCATCGAAGAGCAGATGCAGGCCCTGGTTCGCCGGCTTGATGCAACCACCCGCCAGGATGACAACCAGCAGCTGGCGCAGCTCGAAGCGCAGGTCGGCGCCCTGGCCGAGCAGTTTTCCTCCGTTCCCGGCGTGCATGCGCTGGCCCGCGTCGAGGAGAACCTCGACCGGCTGCAGGACCTGCTCGGCAATACGCGGCAGGACACGATCGAAGCCGCCCGCGACGCCGCGCGCACGACCTTCCGCGAATTCGCCAGCACCCTTCCCGCCCGCACCGACGATGCGCTGATCCAGGCGCTGCGCGAGGACATGCGCCAGCTCCAGCAGGCGGCGGAGCGTTCCGACCGGCAGACGCATGACACGCTCGAAGCCGTGCACAACACGCTGGCCAAGGTCGTCAGCCGCATCGCGCAGCTGGAAATCGAGGAGGGCACGGCATCCGGCGCCTCGGCCGCGACACGCGCCCCGGCGCCGCGCGAAACCGCTTCATCGCTCGCCGCCGGCCTGCCGGAGGAGGACCGCCCTCTGGCTCCGGGTTCCGGCCGCCCCATCCTGCCGCCGCTCGTCGAGCCCGAGGCGAGCCTTGCCCGCACCCAGACGGGCGCCGCGCCGCAGCCGCCCCGTCCCGGCGACCGCAAGGCCGACTTCATCGCCGCCGCGCGCCGCGCCGCGCATGCGGCGCAGACCGCGTCCGCGGAAGCGATGACCGAAGACCATGAAGCCCGGCCGAGCACGCTGGCGCGGATCGGCGATGCCCTGCGCTCGCGCCGTCGCCCGATCGTGCTGGCAATCGCCGCCATCGTTCTGGCGATCGGCGCGATGCAGCTGACCCCGCCGCTTTCGCGCCAGGCGCAGAAGCCCGCCACCGACCCCGTCGCGACCGGCTCGATCCCGGCCGCGCCGATGCGCGACGTCACACCGCCGCCGGCCACCGCCGCGCAGCCCCACGCCATGGTCGCGCCATCGACGGACGGCACCAGCGCGCTGGCCTTCACGCCGCCCGACGCCGCGGACAGCGAGATCGCGGCCCTGGCAACCGACCCGCCGCCGGCCACCAGCTTCAGCGCCATTCCCGACCTTGCCGAGGATGGCTCGGCCCTGCAGACCGCCGCCGCGAAGGGCGATCCGATCGCCGCCTTCGAGGTCGCGCGCCGTCTCGCCGAGGGCAGCAACGGCACGCCGCAGGACGCGCGCCTCGCGGCCGACTGGTACGAACGCTCCGCCAAGGCCGGTTTCGCCATGGCCCAATACCGTATCGGCAGCCTGTACGAACGCGGCGAAGGCGTGCCGCGCGACCTGTCGGCCGCCCAGTCCTGGTATGCCAAGGCGAGCGAGAAGGGCAATGCGCGGGCGACGCACAACCTGGCCGTCCTGCTCAGCGAGGGCGCCACGGCCGAGCCCGACTATGTCAGAGCCGCGCAGTATTTCACCCAGGCCGCCAACCTGAACGTCGCCGACAGCCAGTATAATCTGGGCGTGCTCTATGCCCGCGGCCTCGGCGTCGGCGTCGACCTGGTGCAATCCTACAAGTGGTTCGCTCTGGCGGCCCAGCAGGGCGACCGCGATGCCGGCAAGCGCCGCGACGAGGTCGCCAAGGCGATGAAGCCCGACGCGCTGGCCGCCGCCCGCGCCGCTGTGCAGACCTTCAAGCCGAAGCCGCTCGACACCACCGCCAATTCGGAACCCGCGATCAAGCCGGAGTGGAAACAGACCAGCGCGCGGACGACGATGCGAGACAGCCAGGCCCGCGTTCCGGCGCGCGGCTAGCGGAACCCACGGACGGCGCGTTCGCCGCTGCCGCCGGAACAGGCGTTGACAGGGCAGGCCCAAGCGGCTTTATCGGCCCGGTCGGCGGTCGCCTGTCATCATTTTGTCAGCGACGCCGCATACGGCCTTGCCGGATCGGTGCCCGACAGGGCTTCTCGTCAGCTTCGGCCTTTCGGCCCTTGCCTCCACGCCACCCTTCGTCAGCGGTTCTGTCGTCGTGCAGATCTACCTCCCCATAGCCGAGATGCCGGTGAACATGTTCATCATCTTCGGCATGGGCGGAGCCGTGGGGTTTCTCTCCGGTCTGTTCGGGGTGGGCGGCGGCTTCCTGCTGACGCCGCTCCTGATCTTCTCCGGCATCTCGCCGGCCGTGGCGGTCGCCAGCACGACGGCCCAGGTCGTTGCCTCGTCCTCCTCGGCCGCCATCACCTATTATCGCCGCCGCATGATCGACATGAAGCTCGCCGGCGTGCTGGTCGCCTCCGGTGTCGTCGGCTCGTCGATCGGCGTCGGGATCTTCAGCCTGCTGCGCCGCTGGGGCCAGCTCGATCTCGTCATCGCGCTTTGCTACGTCACCTTCCTCGGCCTGGTCGGCGGCCTGATGCTGACGGAATCGATCCGCGCCATGATCAATGCGCGCAAGGGCCGCCCGGCCCCGCTGCGCCGTCCCGGCCAGCACAACTGGGCGCACGGCCTGCCGTTCAAGATGCGCTTCAAGCGCTCCAAGCTCTATGTCAGCGTCATCCCGATCATCGCCATCGGCGTCGGCATCGGCATTCTGGGCTCGCTGCTCGGCATTGGCGGCGGCTTCATCCTCGTACCGGCGCTGATCTACCTGCTGCGCGTGCCGACCAATATCGTCATCGGCACCTCGCTGATCCAGATGACGGGCACCATGGCGGTGGCTACCGTGCTGCAATCGACCAGCAACTACACGGTCGATGGCGTGCTGGCGCTGATCCTGATGGTGGGCGGCGTCATCGGCGCCCAGTTTGGCGCGCGGGTCGGCGCGCATGTGCGCGGCGACCAGTTGCGCGCCATGCTGGCGCTGCTGGTGCTGGGCGTCGGCATCCGCTTCTTCGTCGATCTCGTGCAAACGCCGGCGGACCTGTTTTCGCTGGCGACGCTGGCGGGCGACACGCGGTGACGAGGTTCGCAGCCTGGTTCACCCTCTGCGCCCTGGCGCTGGCGGCGACGCAGGCGCGCGCCGAACAGCTGATCGTCGCGCTTTCGGCCGAGGAAGTCCGGATCACATCGAACTTCACCGGGACCAGCATCACCGTCTTCGGCGCGATCGAGCGCGACGCCGCCACGGTCTCCCGGGCTGAGTTCTACGACGTGGTGGTTTCCATCAAGGGACCGCCCGAGACCGTCGTCACCCGCCGCAAGGACCGTCTGGTCGGCATCTGGCTCAACAGCGAGTCCCGCACCTTCGTCAACATTCCCTCCTTCTATGCGGTGAACTCGTCGCGGCCGCTCTCCGAGGTCACTACGCCGCAGATCCTGAAGCGCTTCCAGATCGGCGCCGACGATCTCGTCTTCCCCGTCTCGGCCGGCGATGGAGCGCAGAGCGCGGGACAGGACGACGCGTTTCGCCAGGCTTTCGTTCGCCTGAAGCAGCAGGACGGGCTCTATCGCACCGAAGCCTATGGCGTGAAATTCCCCGGCACGGAGATCTTCCAGACCGCCGTGCAGATCCCGGCCAACGTGCCGGTCGGGCGCTATGTCGTGACGGTCTATCTGTTCCGCGACGGCGCGATGCTCGCCTCGGACCAGTCGGAGATCCGCATCTCCAAGATGGGCTTCGAGCAGTTCACCTTCGATCTCGCCCACAATCAGGGCCTGATCTACGGCCTGATCTGCGTCATCCTCGCCGTCTTCACCGGCTGGCTGGCCGGCCTCATCTTCCGCAGGGACTGAGCGGTTCGAGAGGCGAAACTCAGCCGCCCTTGCCAAGATTGAGCAGGCGGATGACGATCCAGACGGGGATGACGATCACGGCGCCGAGAAGGAAATACTGCCAGATCCATTCGATCGCGCCGAAGCCCATGTTCCAGACGCGCCGGACCATCTGCTGGGCGTTGTGGACGATATCGTAGGGCGAGATGCCGAGCGCCGACAGCACGATGCCGACGATCAGGGAAATGACGATCAGCCGAAGCAGAACCTGGGCGGGCGAGCCGCCCATGAAGCGTTGAAGGCCGTTCATCGTCATCTCCTGTGACGCCGCCCCGACGCGGGGCCGGCGTTCGATTCGGGCGGATGATAGCGGATCCCTGCGGCGGGAAAACGGGCTAAAATCGCGGTCCGCGTTTCACCCCGCCTCGGGCTCGAGCAACGCTTCCAGCGTCTCGATCCGATCGGCCTCGCGCGGCGGCTTATCCCAGCGCAGCCGGCTGACCCGGGGAAAACGCATCGCGACGCCGGACTTGTGCCGGGCCGAGCGGTTCAGCCCCTCGAACGCCACCTCCAGCACCAGCCCGACATCGGCGTTGTGCGTTACCTCGCGCACCGGCCCGAAGCGGTTCAGCGTGTTGCGGCGGACGAAGCGGTCGATCTCGACCAGCTCCTCGTCGGTGAAGCCGAAATAGGCCTTTCCCACCGGCACCAGCTCGTCGCCGCCCTCGCCGGCCTTCCAGACGCCGAAGGTGTAATCCGAATAGAAGGACGAGCGCTTGCCATGGCCGCGCTGCGCATACATCAGCACGGCATCGACGGTGTAGGGATCGCGCTTCCACTTGAACCACGGGCCCTTCGGCCGGCCCGGCTCATAGACCGAGTCCCAGCGCTTCAGCATCAGCCCTTCGATGATCGGCACCGGCGGCAGGCTGCGCTTCGCCATCAGGTCGTCGGCCGTGTCGAAGGCAACCAGCGGCGACAGGTCGATGCGGCCGGCGAGCGAGCCGGCGACCAGGTTTTCGAGCCGCGTCCGCCGCTCGCGAAACGGCAGCGTTCGAACATCCTCCGTGCCGTCGACAAGGCAATCATAGGCGCGGATGAAGGCGGGATGGCTGGCGATCAGCTTGCCGGAGACGGTCTTGCGGTTGAGGCGTTGCTGCAATTCGGAGAACGAGCCCGGCTCGATCGCCTCGCCCGCGCGCCGGCCGACCAGCAACTCACCATCGATGGCGCCATCGAAATCGAGCGCATCGAGCATGTCGGGGAAGGTATCGCCGATATCCTCGCCGGTGCGGGTGTAAAGCCGCCGGACGCCGGCATCCGACACGGCCTGCACGCGGATGCCGTCCCATTTCCACTCGGCCGCATAGACCTCCGGCACGATGCGCGGCAGGTCGTTTTCCTCCAGCGGCTGCGCCAGCATGACCGGCCGGAACGGCCCCCGCGCCGACGAAACCGGCTTTTCCTCCCGCCCTTCCAGCCAGGCGAACAGCGCCAGATAGGGCGGCTTCAGCCCGTGCCAGAGCTCCTCGATCTCGTTGACCTGCAAGCCCTCGACCTTTTCGGCGCCGAAATCGGCCAGCGCCTGCTTGGCGAGGCGAGCCGAGACGCCGATGCGCAGCCCGCCGGTGACGAGCTTCAGCAGCGCCCAGCGGCCGTCGGAATCGAGCGCGTCGAGAAACGCCGCCACCCGCTTCGGCCCATCGGCCCGCGACGAGGCGAGCAGCGTCTCGACGATCGCCGACAGCGACGGGATGTTGCTGCCGGTTTGCGCGGCGGGGCTGGAGGACATGGTCGGGCCGCTGCGCTCGTCCCAGACCAGCGCGATCGTCTCGGCGAGATCGCCGACATAGTCATAGGAATAGGCGAACAGCACCTCGTCGATGCGCTCGGCCACCAGCGCGCGCAGCATGGCCGGCTTCACCGACGGCACGTCGAGCCCGCCGGTCAGCGCCGCCAGCGCCCAGCCGCGATCGGGATCGGGAGTAACCCGGAAATACTCCGCCATCAGCCGCAGCTTGGCATTGCGCGAGGGCGTCAGGATCAGGCGATCGAGGAGGGCGGCGAAATCCTGCATGGCGCCAATCTAGGTTCTGCAACCGGCTGCGAAAAGCCCCAGCCCGGGCACGGGTTGCGGTGATGCGGCCGAGCGCCTAAGTATCGGCGGCTCGGCCTCGCGGCCGGGACTCGTTCTCAGGGCGGGGTGCAACTCCCCACCGGCGGTAAGAAGGTTTTCCTTCAAGCCCGCGAGCGCCTTTCCGTTCCAACGGGAAGGGTCAGCAGATTCGGTTGAATTCCGAAGCCGACGGTCATAGTCCGGATGGAAGAGAACGGCGAAGACGATGCGAACCGGCCGCCTGCGGCCGGTGCATGCGTATTTGCTATGCCCTGATTTCGTGTTGTCGAACCCGATGGGAACCAACATGAGTCAGACGACCCTCACCAAGCCTTCCGCTCTCGGAGCGCCCGTCGCGGGCGCCTTCTGGATGATCCTTGCCGGCGTCGCCTTTGCCGGCGTCAACACGCTCGAACAGATCGCCACCGTCAATCTGCACCTGCCGGCGCCGACGGCGGCCTTCCTGCAGTATGCCGTCGCCCTTGTCGTCATCCTGCCTTGGGCGGCGAGACGCGGCCTTCCATCGCTGAAATCGCGCCGTCCCGGTTTGCAGGCGCTGCGCGTGCTGTTCGCCGCCGTCGGCGTGCAGTTCTGGGTGCTCGGCCTGTCGCATGCCGTGCCGATCGGCCAGGCGATCGCGCTGGTCATGACCTCGCCCTTCATCGTCACGCTCGGCGCCGGGCTGTTCCTCCGCGAAAAGGTCTCGCTCGAGCGCTGGCTCGCCGTGCTCGTCGGCTTTGCCGGCGGGCTGATCATCCTCGACCCGTTCTCCGAAAGCTTCACCACCGCCAGCCTCTATCCGCTGGTGGCGTCGGTGCTGTGGGCCGGCGTCTCGCTGATCCAGAAGAAGCTGCTCGCCGAGGATAGCCCCGAGACCGTGACGGCCTGGCTTCTGCTGCTGCTCGCACCGGTCAATCTGGTGCTGGCGCTGCCTTCCGGCATCGCCATTCCCTCCGGCGATGCCTGGATCGCGATCGTAGCGGTCGGCGTTTTGACCGCCGCCGCACAGGGCTTTCTGGCGCTCGCCTATGCCAGGGCGGACGCCGCCTATGTGCAGCCCTTCGACCATGTGAAGCTGCCGCTCAACGTGCTCGCCGGCTGGCTCGTCTTCGGCTGGGTGCCGTCAAGCCAGCTCTGGCTCGGCGCGGCTCTGATCGTCGGCGCGTCGATGTTCCTGCTCTGGCGGGAAACGCGGCATCCGAACGGCCAGGAGCCCTACTCCGCCTCGTCCTCGTAGCCGACCATGTGCAGGGGACGGGCGCGGATGCCGGCCAGTTCGCACCAGCGCACCAGCGCTTCCTCGCGGCCATGCGTGACCCAAACCTCGGCGGGAGCAATCTCGGCGATGGTCTCGGTCAGTTCGCCCCAGTCGCAGTGATCCGAGATGATCAGCGGCAGCTCGACGCCGCGCTGTTTGGCGCGCTGGCGGATCGACATCCACCCCGAGGCAAAGCACGAGACCGGATCGGGAAAGCGCCGCGCCCAGCGATCGGCAAAGGCCGAAGGCGGCCCCACCACCACCGCGCCGGCAAAATCGACCGAGTCCTTGGACTTGCGCCCGGTCTCAACGGTTGCCTGCTCCAGCGGGCCCAGGTCGATACCCTCTTCCTCATAGAGCCGGCAGAGTTTTTCCAGCGCGCCGTGGATGTAGATCGTCCGGTCGTAGCCTTCCTCGCGCAGCCGCTTGATCACCCGCTGCGCCTTGCCCAGCGCATAGGCGCCGACCAGATGCGCCCGCTCCGGGAAGGCCGCGAGCGAGGCCAGCAGCTTGTGGATCTCGTTGACATCATCGGGATGGCGGAATACCGGCAGGCCGAAGGTCGCCTCGGTGATGAAGACGTCGCATTGCACCGGCTCGAACGGCGCGCAGGTCGGGTCGCGCCGGCGCTTATAGTCGCCGGACGCGACAATCCGCAGGCCCTTCGCCTCGACAGCGATCTGCGCCGAGCCCAGCACATGGCCGGCGGGGTGGAACTGCACGGTGACGTCGCCGATGCGCGTGACCTCGCCGAAATGCGCCACCGTCTGGCTGGTGGCGAAGCCCTCGCCATAGCGCGCCGCCATGATCTTCAGTGTCTCGCGCGTCGCCATCACGGCCTGATGGCCCGGTCGGGCGTGGTCGGCATGGCCATGCGTGATCAGGGCGCGCGCGACCGGGCGCACGGGATCGATGTGGAACCCGCCGAGCGGGCACCAGAGACCATCGGGCGTCGGGCAGAGGAGTTCTTCGGGACGGATCATGCTGGCCTGATAGTGGGGAAGGACGTGCCCGAAAGAAAGGGCTCCCGTGTGATGGCCTCATCCCTCGACTTCCGCCCTCCCCGCTCCTACCTCTAGATCGTGACCGAAAGCCTCGACGCCGGAACCTCCCCCGATCTTTTGCCCGCTCCCTTTCTCGACTGGTTCGCCCGTCGCGGCTGGGCGCCGCGGCCGCATCAGCTCGCGCTTCTCGAAAAGGCGCGCGAGGGGCATTCGGCGCTGCTGATCGCGCCGACCGGCGCCGGCAAGACGCTCGCCGGCTTCCTGCCCAGCCTCGTCGACCTGGCGACCCGACCGCCGGCGGGCAAAGGCGGGCGCGGGCCGCACACGCTGTACATCTCGCCGCTGAAGGCGCTCGCCGTCGACATTGCGCGCAATCTGGAAGCGCCGGTCGCCGAGATCGGCCTCAGGATCGCGATCGAGACCCGAACGGGCGATACGCCGGCGCACAAGCGCCAGCGCCAGAAACTGAAGCCGCCGGAAATCCTGCTGACGACACCGGAGCAACTGGCGCTGCTGATCTCCAATCCCGATGCCGGCCGCTTTTTCGGCGATCTCGAGACCGTCATCTTCGACGAATTGCACGCACTGGTGACGGCCAAGCGCGGCGACCTGCTCTCGCTCGGCCTGGCCCGCCTGCGCAAGCTGGCGCCCGGCTTGCGTGCCGTCGGCCTTTCGGCGACCGTCTCGGAGCCCGACGATCTGCGCGCCTGGCTGATGCCGCAGGCGCCCGAAACGGGACGGGTGCTGGCGGATCTCGTCACCGTATCCGGCGGCGCCAAGCCGGAGATCACCATCCTCGACACCGAAGAGCGGCTGCCCTGGGCTGGCCACTCGGCCGTGCATGCGATCGGCGAGATCTACGAGGCCGTCCGCGCCAACAGCATGGTGCTGGTCTTCGTCAATACCCGCAGCCAGGCCGAACGGGTCTTCCAGGAACTCTGGCAGGTCAATGAGGACGCGCTGCCGATCGCGCTGCATCACGGCTCGCTCGAAGTCGGCCAGCGCCGCAAGGTCGAGACGGCGATGGCGGCCGGCAGCCTGCGCTGCGTCGTCTGCACCTCGACGCTGGATCTCGGCATCGACTGGGGCGATGTCGACCTCGTCATCAATATCGGCGCGCCGAAGGGCGCCAGCCGCCTGGCGCAGCGCATCGGCCGCGCCAACCACCGCATGGACGAGCCGTCGCGCGCCCTGCTGGTGCCGGCCAACCGCTTCGAGGTGATGGAATGCACCGTGGCGCTGGAGGCGAGCACGTCCGGGGCGCAGGATACGCCCCGACTGAAGGCGGGTTCGCTGGACGTACTGGCGCAGCATGTGTTGGGCATGGCCTGCGCGGCGCCGTTTTCGGTCGAGGCGCTGCATGACGAGGTCACCTCGGCTGCGCCTTATACCGAACTGCCGCGCGAGATCTTCGAGCAGGTGATCGATTTCGTCGCCACGGGCGGCTATGCGCTGCGCAATTATGAGCGCTTCGCCAAGATCCGGCGCGGTCCGGACGACCTCTGGCGGATTTCAAACCCCGCGGTCGCCCAGCAATACCGGCTGAATGTCGGCACCATCGTTGAATCCCCCATGCTGAAGGTTCGCCTGGCCTCGCGCCGGCGGGGCGGCCCGCTCGGCATGGGCGGCCGGGTGCTCGGAGAGGTCGAGGAGTATTTCGCCGAGGCCCTTTCGCCGGGCGATACCTTCCTGTTCTCCGGCCTGGTGCTGCGCCTGGAAGGCATCCGCGACAATGAGGCGATCGTCAGCCGCACGGTGAACGAGGCGCCCAAGGTGCCATCCTACCAGGGCGGCAAATTTCCGCTCTCCACCTATCTCGCCGATGGCGTGCGCGGCCTGCTCGCCGACGAATCCGCCTGGGGCCGGCTGCCGCACCAGGTTTCGGACTGGCTCGCTTTGCAGCAATGGGCGTCGGTCCTGCCGAAACGGGACGAGCTGCTGGTCGAGACGTTTCCTCGCGGAAATCGCTTCTACATGGTCGCCTATCCGTTCGAGGGGCGGCTGGCGCACCAGACGCTCGGCATGCTGCTGACGCGACGGCTGGAGCGGGCGAAGCTGAAGCCCATGGGCTTCGTCGCCTCGGATTACGCGCTCGCGGTCTGGGGGCTCGGCGACATGGGCGCGGCCTTCGCCAGGCAGAAGCCTTCGGTCGGCGACCTGTTCGACCAGGACATGCTGGGCGACGATCTCGACGCCTGGCTGGCGGAAAGCCATCTGCTCAAGCGCACCTTTCGCAACTGCGCGCTGATCTCCGGGCTGATCGAGCGCCGCCACCCCGGCAAGGAGAAGTCCGGCCGCCAGGTGACGATCTCGACCGACCTGATCTACGACGTGCTGCGCTCGCACGAGCCCGACCACATCCTGCTGCAGGCGACCTGGGCCGATGCCGCCACCGGCCTGCTCGACGTGCGCCGCCTTTCCGACATGCTGGCGCGGGTGAAGGACCATATCCGCCACCAGCCGCTCGACCGCGTCTCGCCGCTCGCGGTGCCGGTCATGCTGGACATCGGCCGGGAGCCCGTCGCCGGCCAGGCCAATGAGGAGATCCTGCGCGAGAATGCGGACGATCTGGTGCGCGAGGCTATGGGCGAGATGACCGAGGCGCCGGCCGAAGTGGAGTGAGGTCTTCGCCTGCCCCTGCCGACAGCGCGCTCGGCGTCATCCCGTGCCTTTGCCATCTCGATCCGCTGCGGCGATCGGAATCAGGGCTTCAGGGTGTTCCCCGCGTGTTCGAATGATAAACTCGACGTTGAATCGGATGCGTCGGGCGAGATTCCCCGGAGGCGAAGGCTGGAATGCAGAGCGAGGCAGTGGCGCGAAACGAGACGGAAACGGCGCAGCCGGGCCTTTCGGTCGCCTCCGTGTCGCTCATCCCGCTCGTCGAGGGCGCTCTCTGGTGGCCGGAGGAGCGGACGCTCGTCGTCGCCGACCTGCATCTCGAAAAAGGTTCGTCCTTCGCCCGTCGCGGCCAGATGCTGCCGCCCTATGACACGATGGCAACGCTGCAGCGGCTGGCCACGATCCTCGCCCGCCTGGCGCCTTCCCGTGTCATCGCGCTTGGCGACAGCTTTCATGACCGGAACGCCGGCGACCGGCTGAACGCGGCAGACCGCGCCTCGCTGCGCGCCATGACCGCCTCGGCCGAATGGATCTGGATCGCCGGCAACCACGACCCCGATCCGCCGCGCGACCTCGGCGGCTGGGCGACGAGCGAACTTTCGATCGGCCCCCTCACCTTCCGCCACGAACCCCGTCCGGGCGCGCAGACGGGCGAGATTGCCGGCCACCTGCACCCCTCCGCCCGGCTTGTCGGTCGCGGCCGTTCGATCCGCCGCCGCTGCTTCGCGGCCGATGGCCGCCGCCTGATCCTGCCGGCCTTTGGCGCGCTGGCCGGCGGCCTCAACGTCCTCGACGCGGCGTTCCGGCCGCTCTTCGATGGCCGCGCCTTCCATGCCTGG
This sequence comes from Kaistia defluvii, assembly GCF_026343955.1. GTDB lineage: Bacteria > Pseudomonadota > Alphaproteobacteria > Rhizobiales > Kaistiaceae > Kaistia > Kaistia defluvii. The sequence continues at coordinate 394,180 of NZ_JAPKNI010000002.1, read as the reverse complement.
ATGCTGGGCGACGCCGTGCACGCCATCGCCGGCCATCGCCTGGTCGACGGCTAGCCTTCCCGATCTGCTCCCGAGAGAAAGTCTCACGCCGATACCTTCACGGGGCCGCGCCCTCCACGTTCCTTCCGCGACGGCCCTAGCGCCAGGCGATCCACCGGCATCCCTTGCCGTCCCTGACGCCCCTGAAATACCCCTGAAAGGAAACCGCGATGCGCCGCCTGGCCCTGATCCTGCCTGTCCTGATGGCCGTCCTGCCAGGTTCCGCGCTCGCGGCGGATTCCGGCCTTGCCGCCAGCCTGAAGGAACTCGACGACACGACGCGCCTGATCCAGGTCTGCGACATCGCCGTGATGGACAAGACCTCGAGCCGCAAGGACGGGGCCACGGACCGCGCGTTCATCGACATGCTGCACCGCCCCGAGATCGAGGGCGATGTCGCGGCGGGCGATGGCGGCGCCTTTCGCCGCAAGGGCGAATGGTATGAATTCTCCTATCGCTGCGCCGTCACGCCGGACCATATGAAGGTGACGAAACTGAGCGTGAAGGGCATCCGGCACGTGCCGCATTCCGAATGGGAAGCGAAGAACTTCTATCCCTGACCGGCCAATCCCGCCTGGTCCGTGTATGGTGCCGGCGATTGTCCCCGCAACAATGGAAACGCGCGCTTGATACCCTGGGTCCGGCTCGACACGGCAACCATCCCCGGCGCCAGCGGCGAATTGCGCCTGATGCAGCGCGGCGCCGAGTTCTCGATCATGATCGGCTCGAACGAGCTGATGAACAGCCGGCTGAGCGGCTCGGAAGAGGCGCTCGCCTCCCTGTCGGCCGCGAAGATCGCGGGCCGGCCCGGGGCAAGCGTGCTGATCGGCGGTCTTGGCATGGGCTTCACGCTGCGCGCCGCGCTGGCCGAATTCGCCCCCGATGCGGCGATCACCGTGGCGGAGCTTGTGCCGGCGGTCGTTGCCTGGGCGCGCGGCCCGATGCAGTCCGTGTTCGGCAATTGCCTCGACGATCCCCGCGTCACCATCCACGAAGGCGATGTCGGCCCGCTGATCCTCGCCGGTCGCAAGGGTTTCGACGCGATCCTGCTCGATGTCGACAACGGCCCGGAAGGGCTGACGCGGGAATCGAATGACGGGCTCTACACCATGCGCGGCCTCGGCGCCGCCTTCGCGGCGCTGCGTCCCGGCGGCGTGCTCGCCGTCTGGTCGTCCGGTCCGAACGCCGCCTTCACCCAGCGCCTCGGCAAGGCCGGCTTTACCGTCGAAGAGGTGAAGGTCCGCGCCAATCGCGGTCGCAGCGGCGCCAAGCACGTCATCTGGATCGCTGTCCGGCCGGAATGATCAGGCTTGCCGCAGCCGGGATCGCGGCGCGGCGAGCAGCCTCGGCGGCCGGGGCGGCGGCGCCTGCGGAATTCTGGCGGCGATCGCCTGCCGGCCGGGACGCTCCCGACCGTGATGCCGGGTCTTCTCCCAGCGATGCGGCGCGACGATCAGCTGGAAGAAGGCGCGATAGCAGGCGAGCGACAGCAACAGCCAATAGCCGGGCAGGAAAGGCAGCACGCCCGGCTGCCGCTTCTTGCGCCGGAGCCGCAGCGTGGCGCGTGACAGCAGCCCGAAGACGACATAGCCGGCGACGAAATTGAACACGTTGAGGAAGATCATCGCCGCGTCGAGCGGACTGTCGGCCCGCCAGATGATCGTCGGGTCGATCACCATGGCGAAGGCGGTGACGATATAGACCGGGTGGATCGCCGCCGCGACGAGGGTGCCGAAGCCGGTCAACAGGAAGCCGAGCGTCCGCCGCGAGCCGATGGCCCGCCACAGCTGGACCGGATGGCGCGTATGCACCAGGAAGGTCTGCATCCATCCCTTCAGCCAGCGCGTCCGCTGCTTGAGCCAGAGCCGCATCGTGCGCGGCGCTTCCTCATAGGTCGGCCTCGTGATGGTGCCGGAACGATAGCCGCAGCGGACGAGCCGTATGCCCAGATCGGCGTCTTCCGTCACGTTGTACGGATCCCACCCACCGACGGCGCGCAGCGCCTCGATGCGGAAATGGTTCGACGTGCCGCCCAGCGGCAAGGGCATGTCGAGCGCCGCCAGGGTGGGCAGCACGCCGTCGAACTGCATCGAATATTCCATGGCGAAGAAGGCGGTCAGGCCATTGACGTCGTCATTGTCGATCAGCAGCGGCGCCTGGATGCAGGCAAGCCGCTCGTCGCCGGCCTTGAAGGCGAGGTAGGCCTCCAGCAACTGGCCGCGATCGGGCCGGTCCTCGGCGTCATAGACGGTGACGAAGCGTCCGCGCGCCAGCGGCAGGGCGAAATCGAGCGCCTTCGGCTTGGTGCGCGGGGCGCAGTCCGGCACCACCAGGATCTCGACATGCGGGCCGAGATCGAGCCGGTCGAGCGCGCGCTTCGTCGAGCGGTCGCGCGCCTCGACAATGAACTTGATGTCGAGCCGGTCCTTCGGCCAATCGAGCCGGTCGAGCGCCCGGGCCAGGTCGGCCACCATATGCGCCTCGTCATAGAGCGGCACGAGGACGCTGTAGACCGGCAGGCGCGACCGGTCCACCTCGATCGAGGGCGGCGGGCGGAAGGTGCGCTCGAGCGCGACGCTGATGGAGAGCAGGCGCAGCATGACCAGCGCCAGGAACAGCAGGCCCGCGGCGATGTTGAAGATCTGCACGACCAGCCAGCCCGTCTGCCACAGTGCCAGCGCCACCAGAGCCAGGAACACCAGTCCCGCCAGCGACTGGGCCGGCGTCAGCAGGCGCCGGGCCGACCAGTCCGGATGGCTTCGAGTCAGTCCCGACACCGCCTCCTCGACCAGTTGCGGCGCAGCCGCCTCTGTGAGGCAGCGCCGGATCGCCGCGGGCGTGGTGACCGTCAGCCGCCCCGCCAGTTCGGGCTTGCGGGCGAGCGCCTCCGCCAGCCTGTCCGCATCCTGCGGACGGGGCGCGATCACTAGGCGGCGCGACCCGCCATCGTCGAGCATGGCGACACGGCCGGCGCGAATGCCCGCCGCGAGGCGTTGCACGTCGCCCGCGCCGTCATGCGGCACCACGGCTTCAAAGGTCTTTCTTGGCGCGAGATCAAACGGAAGCCCAAGGCGCGCGGCCAGAACCGCATAGCGAAGCGGCTCGTCCGGCGGCTCCCCGCCCGGCGGATTCCACCCATAGCCCATTGGCTCCCCCGCCGCTGGCCCGGGCAACGCGATTGCCCGGCTTCGTGCCCATCGACAATTCGTCTATAGTCCCGCACGCGCCATTCTCATGGCTTACGTAACGGCAACCAGAACGCAGAGTGATACAGGCATGCGGCGGCATTTGGCAAGCATCGCAATCTGGGCGAGCATCGCGATGCTGACGGGCATGATGGCGACCGTCGGCGCGGCGAAGGCCCAGGATGTGGCGGCGACGCCAGCAGCCAGCGCCGCGCCTGCCGTCACCATACCCAACCTGTGGGACCCCAACCGCCGTCTCGACCGGCCCGCCACGACGGCACTGACCGGGATCCGCTTCACCACGACCGACGATTTCCCGCCCTTCAACTTCACGGGACCGGACGGCAAGCTGACGGGGTTCAATGTCGATCTCGCCCGCGCCATCTGCCGCGAACTGAGCGTGCCCTGCACGATCCAGGCGCGGCCCTGGGACGGGCTGGTCGAGACGATTGCCGCCGGACGTGTCGACGCCGCGCTGGCCGGGATCGCGATCACGCCGGAAAACCGGGCGAAGCTGGATTTTTCCGACGTCTATCTCCGTCCCGTCGCCCGCTTCGCCGGCCGCAAGGGCGAAACCGCCGCGCGGCTCAACGCCGAGGGGCTGGCCGGCCGCAAGATCGCCGTCACCAAGGGCAGTTCGCACGAAGCCTATCTCGCCGCCTTCTTCCCGGCCAGCACGCGGGTCGCGGTCGACACGCCGGGCGCGGCCGAGGAAGCGCTGAAGGCGGGAAGCGTCGACCTCGTCTTCGGCGACGGCGTGCAACTGGCCTTCTGGCTGCAGTCGGAACCGGCTGCGGGCTGCTGCGATTTTGTCGGCGGCGCCTATGTCGAGCCGCATTTCTTCGGCCAGGGCCTGGCGATCGCGTTGCCGCCCAACCGCAACGACCTGCGCCTGGCGGTCAACTGGGCGCTCGACAGCCTCTACGACAAGGGCGTCTTCGCCGAGCTCTATCTGCGCTATTTCCCGGTCGGATATTTTTGAGGGCGGGCGACCGGGGGGCGCCTAGCAAGCAAGTCCCTCACCCACCCCTCTCCCGCGAGCGGGTTGGGGTGAGGGCCTTCTCCGGTGAGGGCGTAAACCCTCACCCGGACCTACGCTCCGACCTCTCCCTCAGGGAGAGGTGAAGAATGTCAGAGCGTGCGATGGCGGGCGCGGGCGCCGCGTTCAATGGCGGCGGCGGTCAGCGAATCCACGTCGAGCACGTCGCGCAGCAGTTCGAGGAAGCGCAGTTCCTCCTGCTCGACATGCAGGTCGGCCGCCGCGACCTCGACGGCGAGCGCATAGGCCGTCTCATGCAGCTTCTTGGGCAGCGAGGTGGCGATCGTCGCCAGCACCGCATGCAGGCCGTCCTCTTCCTGGGTGATCGCGGCGCAGTCCTCGGCGATCTTGATCAGCCGGTCGGTATCGAAGCCCCCGAAGATCGGCAGCGTGTTGACGACATCGCCGATCTTGCGCAGTTCGCGATCGGTCATCTGCTTGTCGACGGCCGAGAGCGTCACCATCGCATAGATCAGAGCCTCCTGCGGGGAGACCGTGCTGCCGGTGGGCTTGTCCATGTCGAAACGCTCCTAAGGCGGACGGTTGCCGTCCAGAATTGACGGTCCTTAGGGTAGGATCTCTTGCGCCGCCATTCAACAGGCTGGCCTGCCCCCTTCGTGCCCGATTGCGCGGGCGGACCATTGACGCGGCGCGGGCCGCTGCCTAGGGTCCGCGCCCACGCGCGCCGTCTCGCGCGCGTTTCCCCAGAAGAGGTTTTCGATGTCGACCGGTACGCTCCCTGTTCTCGATCTTGCGCCCGAACTCGTTCAGGCCGCGCAGGTTTCGAAAGCGTGGCCGTTCGAGGAAGCGCGCCGGATCGTCGAGCGGCTGAAGCGGCAGGGCCGCCCGGACGGCCCGGTGCTATTCGAGACCGGATACGGCCCCTCGGGCCTGCCGCATATCGGCACGTTCGGCGAGGTCGCCCGCACCACCATGGTGCGCAACGCCTTCCGCCTCCTGACCGAAGACAAGATCCCGACCCGGCTGCTCTGCTTCTCGGACGATCTGGACGGCCTGCGCAAGGTGCCGACCAACGTGCCGAACCAGGAGATGATGCAGGCCCATATCGGCAAGCCGCTGACCCGCGTGCCGGACCCGTTCTCGAACGAATACCCGTCCTTCGGCGCGGCCAACAATGCGCGCCTGCGCGCTTTCCTGGATGGCTTCGGCTTCGCCTACGAGTTCGCCAGCGCGACCGACTATTACACCTCCGGCCGCTTCGACAAGGCGCTGCTGCGCATGCTCGAAGTGTACGATCAGGTGATGGAAATCATCCTGCCGACGCTCGGCCCGGATCGTCGCGCCACCTATTCGCCCTTCCTGCCGATCTCGCCCACCACCGGCGTCGTGCTGCAGGTGCCGATGGTCGATCGCAACGTCGAGAAGGGCACGATCACTTATGTCGACCCCGACACGAACGAGCGCGTCGAGGTGCCGGTCACCGGCGGCGCGGTGAAGTGCCAGTGGAAGGCCGACTGGGCGATGCGCTGGTTCGCGCTCGGCGTCGACTATGAAATGAGCGGCAAGGACCTGATCGACAGCGTCAAGCTCTCGACCCGGATCTGCCGCGCGCTGGGCGGCGAGCCGCCGGAAAGCTTCACCTACGAGCATTTCCTGGCCGAGAACGGCGAGAAGATCTCGAAGTCGAAGGGCAACGGCCTGACGATCGAGCAGTGGCTGACCTACGCCGACAATGACAGCCTGGCGCTCTACATGTATTCGAAGCCGAAGACGGCGAAGCGCCTCTCCTTCGAGGTGATCCCGCGCACGGTCGACGAATATTTCGGCTTCGTCGACGCCTATCCGCGCCAGCCGGTCGAGCAGCAACTGGGCAATCCCGCCTGGCATATTCATTCCGGCCACCCGCCGGCGGAAGCCTCGCCGATCCCCTTCGCCATGCTGCTGAACCTCGTCAGCGTCTCGGACGCCACCGACAAGGGCGTGCTGTGGGCCTATATCTCGCGCTACATGCCGCATCTGACCGCGGCGACGCATGAGAAGCTCGACCGCCTCGCCGGCTATGCGATCCGCTACTTCAACGACGTGCTGAAGTCCGGCAAGCACTATGTCGTACCGGAAGGCGCCATCCGCGAGGCGCTCATCGCGCTCGACGCGGCGCTGGCCGAACTGCCGGCGGGCTCCACCGCCGACGAGATCCAGACCATCGTCTTCGACATCGGCCGACAGTATTTCCCCGATCCGAACAAGAAGGGTCCGGACGGCAACCCGCCCGGCGTTTCGCTCGACTGGTTCCGCGGTCTCTACCAGGTGCTGCTTGGCCAGGACCAGGGCCCGCGCTTCGGCTCGTTCGTGGCGATCTACGGCATTCCCGAGACGCGCGACCGCATCGCCAGGGCGCTCAAGGGCGAGCTGGCGGCTAGCTGAAACATGGAGATCGCCGATCGCGATCCGGTTCTTTTGAACAGATCGTGATCGGTTGTGCGTCGCCACCGACGCAACGGTTGCCATAGTCAGCCGTTGCCGTTCGGGAGCGACTGCCATGACCTACTTGAGAAGCCTCTTCCTCGCGGTCCTGTTCAGCCCGACGGGCCTCGCCTTCGCGGACGAACAGGGCTTTCTGAACCGCTTCACCGGCGACTGGTCGGGTAGCGGCGCGGTTCGGCGCAATGCGGAATCGCCCGTCTTCAACGCCCGGTGCACCGTCGCCGGCGACCATGCCGCCAACCGCATGTCGATCGGCGGGGTCTGCCGGGGCGCTATCATCGTCTCGCGCGATATCAGCGCCAATGTCCGCTACAACGCCGCCACGGGCCGCTATACGGGGACCTATGTCGGCGCGCGCGCCGGGCCGGCGGCGATTTCGGGCAAGCGCAATGGCGACCGCGTCAACTTCACCATGGTATGGCCGAAGCCGGTCAATGGCAGCACCAGGGCGCGGATGACGATCGTCAATGACGGCAAGGGCCTGCTGCGCATCCGGGTCGTCAGCCAGCCCGATCCGAAAGGGCCTACCACCACTTTGTCGGACCTGACGTTTCGAAAGAATTGATCAGGCGGAAGCTTTGGCTTTGAATCCGCAGACCTTATTTTCACCTCTCCCTGAGGGAGAGGTGAGAAGCAGCGCAGATGTCTCCACCCTTCCCCTACCCCGCAAAGGACGCCGCCGCGCGATGCAGCAGTGCGTGGCGGCGCGCGATCGGCTCGACGTCGGCGCCATAGCCGCCGCCGATCACGCCGGCCAGCGGAATGCCCCGGCTGCGCACCGCCTCGATCACCCGCCGGTCGCGCGCCGCCAACCCCGCATCGGACAGCGACAGGCGGCCGAGCCTGTCCGCCTCATGCGGGTCGACGCCGGCATTGTAGAAGACGATGTCCGGGTGGGTGCGGTCCAGCAGCGGCGCCAGAATGCCGTCGAGCGCGGCGAGATAAGCGCGGTCGTCGGTCCCGTCGGCAAGGCCGATGTCGATCGTCGACTGGCGCTTGCGGACCGGATAGTTCTTCTCGCCATGCAGCGACAGCGTCGTCACGGTGGCGTCGGCGGCGAAGATCTCGGCGGTGCCGTCGCCCTGGTGCACGTCGCAATCCACCACCAGCGCCGTGCCAATCATCCCCTCCGCCATCAGCACGCGGATCGCCACGGCGACGTCGTTGAAGGTGCAAAAGCCGGCGCCCTGGTCGCTGCGGGCATGATGGCTGCCGCCGGCCGTGTTGCAGGCGAGCCCGTGCGCCAGAGCGAGCCTCGCCGCCAGGATGGTGCCGCCCGTGGCGGCGGCGGCGCGTCGTACCACCGTCTCGTTCATCGGCAGGCCGATCTCGCGCTCGACCGCCGGCGGCAGGGCAAGCGCCAGCACCGCGTCGACATAAGACCGGTCATGCGCCAGCGACAATTGCGCCGCCGTCGCCGGCTCCGGCACGACGAAGCCCGCCGGCGCGAGCCCGTCGGCGGCCACGATCTCCGCCAGGCGGCGGTATTTCTGCATGGGAAAGCGATGATCGGCCGGGATCTCGGCGGTGTAGGCGGGATGGTGGACGATGGGCGGCAGCATGCGCCGAACATAGGGCCTCGCAACGAGCGCGTCGACGCCGGACGGGGAAGCCGCTATCGCTCTTGGGGCACCACCACAACCGCACCCCGAGTCCATGATTCCCATCCGCCCCTTCGAAGTCACGCATCGCGGCATCCTGTCGATCGCCGTGCCGATGACGCTCGCCTATCTCTCGACGCCGCTGCTTGGCCTTGTCGGCATGGGCGTGATCGGCCGGCTGGGCGACGCCGCGCTGCTCGGCGCCGTGGCGCTGGGCGCGGTCATCTTCGACTTCGTCTTCGCCACGTTCAATTTCCTGCGCAGCGGCACGACGGGACTGGTCGCCCAGGCGCTGGGCGCCGATGACCGCACCGAGATCCAGGCGACCTTCTTCCGTGCGCTGATCGTCGCCTTCGGCATCGGCCTGGTCGTGATTGTCCTGTCCGGGCCGATCCTGGCGGTCGCGCTGGCCGCGCTCGGCGGCAGTCCGGCTGTGCAGGCCGCGACGTCGGAATACTACTCCATCCGCGTGTTCTCGACGCCCTTCGCCCTGGCCAACTACGTCATGCTGGGCTGGCTGATCGGCCTCGGCCGCTCGACCCTCGGCCTGTTCCTGCAGACCTTCCTGAACGGCCTCAACATCGTGCTCAACATCGCCTTCGTGCTGGGCCTTGGCTGGGGCATCGCCGGCTCCGCCTGGGGCACGACGCTGGGCGAGGCGGTGACCGCCATTCTGGGCCTCGCCATCGTGATGCGACGGCTCGACCGCGCGCACCGGCCTTCGATGGCGCGGATCCTCGACCGGACGCAGATCCTGCGCATGGTCGCGGTCAATCGCGACATCATGATCCGCTCCTTCGCGCTGCTGTTCGCCTTCGGCTTCTTCGCCTCGCGCGGCGCCAAGATGGGCGACGTCGTCCTCGCCGCGAACGCGATCCTGATGAACTTCTTCCTGGTCGGCGGCTATTTCCTCGACGGCTTCGCGGCAGCGGCCGAGCAATATGCCGGCCGGGCCATCGGCGCGCGCTACAAGCCCGCCTTCCTGCGCTCGATGAAGCTGACGCTCGGCTGGGGCTATGTGCTGGCGACGATCGCCGCGCTCTGCTTCTGGTTCGGCGGCCCGTATCTGATCGACGCCATGACGGTGAACCCCGAGGTGCGCGAAACGGCGCGGCACTACCTGTTCTGGACGGCGCTGACGCCGCTTGCCGGCGTGCTCGCCTTCGAGATGGACGGCGTGTTCATCGGCGCCACCTGGTCGGACGACATGCGCAACATGATGCTGCTGTCGCTCCTGCTCTATCTCGCCGTGTGGGCCGTGGCGGAGCCGCTCTGGGGCGCGCATGGCCTGTGGCTGGCCATGCTCGTCTTCCTGTCGGCGCGTGGCTTCACCCTGCTCTGGCGATGCCGGGTCCGCACGCGGGTCGCCTTTGCCGGATCATGACGGCGAGAAGCGGGCATAGCCCTTGACGAGGATCGGTCCGGTCGGCTTGCCCGTCGGCGAGCCGGGGCTCGGCTCCAGCGTGATCTCGTAGAGCTGTCCCTCATGCGGCAGCGGCAGGTCCGGCCCCTGCAGGCGCGTCGTCGCCTGCCGCGGCAGCGTGCCGAGCGAGACAGGCCCCGTCTCGCGGTCGGGCAGCGTCCAGACCTGCAGGATCTTGCCTTCCGGCACGGCGAAGGCCCGCAGCGGCCGCAGCGTGACGCTGTCATCGGCATAGGCCTGCACGATCGCGCCGGGCATGGAATCCGTCTCGTTGAGCAGCACCGCGACGGCGACCGGCTCGCGCGGTGCGCCGAGGCGCGTGCCCGCAAGGTACCCCACGCCTAAAGCCAGGACGAGGCTGGCGGCAAGAGCCGCCGGCAGCCAGCGCCGCCGCGCCCGCGCCGCTTCCAGGCTGACGACCGTCCCGGCGCGGACCGGGCCAAGCTGCGCCATGCCGGCGGTGCGCGCCTCGATCGCCTTCCACATGCCGGGCGGGATGGCGCCGGGCGTCACCGTGTCGTCCAGCGCCTGCATCGATTGCGCCAGACGGTCGACCCTCGACGCCAGTTCGGCATCGGCCTGCATCGCCACTTCGAAATCGTCGCGCTCGCGGCCTTCCATCTGCCCGAGCACATAGCGCCCGGCGCGGGCCATCTGGTCCTGGCGGCTCATGACAGGCACTCCTGCAAGGCGACGACGCCGCGCCGGATCCAGGATTTCACCGTGCCGAGCGGCGCCTTCATCGTCGCGGCCACCTCGCCATGGTCGAGCCCGGTGACGTAGCAGAGCAGGATCGCCTGGCGTTTCGGCTCGTCCAGCGCGCCGAGGCAGGATTTAAGCGCGTCGCGGTCGGAAAGCTGGTTCAGCGCCGCCATGGCGTCGGCGGCGCGGTCCCCAATGGCGGCGACATCCTCCGCGTCGTGGAATTCGAGGCGGGCGTCGTTGCGGATCAGGTTGAGGGCGCGGTTGCGCACGATCGTCGTCAGCCAGGCGCGGGCCGAACCGCGCTGCGGATCGAAGCGAGCCGCCGACTGCCAGGCCGAAACGAAGCCCTCCTGGACCGCCTCCTCCGCCAGATCCTGCCGCCGGACGATGCGGCGCGCGATGGCGATCAGCCGGCCTGCCTCCGCCTCGAACAGCGCGGCGAAGGCGGCGCGGTCGCCGCGCGCCATGGCGAGCATCCATCCGTCCGGTGTCTGATCCAGCATCGGCTCCTGCGGCATGGCGTGGGCGGTCATTCCCTTCATACACATGGCGGCGGCATCGCGATGCAGGCTCGAGAATTATTTTCTTCCGCTGCATCCAGCGGCCGGGCTGGTGGGTAACGAACCTGCAGGGCTGCGACCCGCAGTCGTTCCAAAGGAGATGATCGTGCCCAAGAACCAGACCGCCATCCACCAGACCGCCATCCGCCTCGCCGCCACCGCCTTCGTCAGCGTCGCCGGCCTCTCCGCCGCCTCGGCCGCCCCCGCCATCGGCCTCTCCGGCGACAGGACGCTGGTGATGTTCGATACCGAGACGCGCAAGGTCACCGGCACTGTGGACGTCGCCGGCGTCGACAAGCTGCATGGCATCGACGTGCGCCCGGCCAACCAGATGCTTTATAGCGTCGCCTCGGACGGCCGTATCGTCACGATCGACCCGGCCTCCGGCAAGGCGACCGACAAGAGCAAGCTTTCGCAGATGCTGCCCGATGGCGTCGCGGCCATCGTCGATTTCAATCCCGCCGCCGACCGCCTGCGCCTGATGGGCACGGACGGCACCAATCTCCGCGTCAATGTCGATGACGGCAAGGTGACGGTCGACGGCTCGCTCGCCTATGAGGCCGGCGACATGCATGAAGGCGAGAAGCCGGCCATCGTTGCCGCCGCCTACACCAATTCGGTCGGCAAGCCGGAAAAGACGGCAATGTTCGACATCGACGCCACCATCGTCGCGCTGATCCAGCAGACCAAGCCGAATGACGGCACGCTGAAGGCGATCGGCAAGCTGAAGATCGACGGAGCGCCGGGCTACGCCTTCGACATCCATTCGACTGGGGATCTGGTCAATACGGCTTATCTGGTCGCCGGCGACACGCTCTACACGGTCGATCTCGCCAGCGGCGAAGCCAAGGCGTCGGGCAAGCTGGAAGGCCTGACGGGCACGCTGCGCGACATCGCCATCCTGCCGTAAGCGGCGCCGGACAGGGCAAGGGCTCGGGCGAGCCTTTGCCAACCGGGCGGCGGAACGGTCAGGCCGTTTCGCTCGCCCACTTTTCCGTGTCGATGCCGACGGCCTCGGCGATCGAGGGGATGCCCCGGCGGTCGAGGATGCGCGACAGCCCGGCCAGCATGGCGGCGGGCAGGCCGGGGCCGCCATAGACGAAGCCGGAATAGAGCTGCACCAGGTCGGCGCCAGCCGCGATCTTGGCGAAGGCGGTCTCCGCCGACTCGATGCCGCCGACGCCGATCAGCGGCAGATCCGGGCCGACCCGCTTGCGGAAACGGGCGAGTTGGATCGTCGATAGGCGGAACAGCGGCCGGCCGGAGAGGCCGCCGGCTTCCTTCGCCGTCGCGGCGTCGATCAGCTTCGGCCTCGAGATCGTCGTGTTCGAGATGATGACGCCGTCAATCCCGCGCGCCAGCGCCACCTCCGCCACGTCGGCAAGGCCGGCCTCATCCATGTCGGGCGCGATCTTCAACAGCACCGGCACGCGCCGCGACTGGGCGTCGCGCGCCGCGAGCACGCGCGACAGCAATTCGTCGAGCGCGCCGCGCGCCTGCAGGTCGCGCAGGCCGGGCGTATTGGGCGACGAGACGTTGACGGTGAAATAGGAGGCGAGATCGGAGAAGGTCTCGATGCCCGCGACATAGTCGGCGATGCGATCCGTGGCATCCTTGTTGGCGCCGATATTGACGCCGACGATGCCGCCCTTGCCGCGCCGCGCCTCGAGCCGGCGCCGCGCCGCCGCATGGCCTTCATTGTTGAAGCCGAGGCGGTTGATCACGCCATGGTCCTCGACGAGGCGAAACATGCGCGGCTTGGGATTGCCGGGCTGGGCCAGCGGCGTGACGGTGCCGATCTCGACGAAGCCGAAGCCCATCGCCAGCAGCGGATCCGGCACCTCGGCATTCTTGTCGAGGCCTGCCGCGATGCCCACGGGATTGGGAAAATCCAGCCCGAACAGTTTTCGCGCCAGGCGCGGATCGCGGTCCGGGCGGACCGACGGGTGCAGCCCCGACGACAGCACCTTGATCGAAAGGCCATGCGCCTTTTCCGGATCGATCCGGAACAGCAGCGGCCGGACGAGGCTGCCGAAGGCGCTCATGCGGCGAGCTCGGGGAAAATGTGGCTGCCATCCGTGCCGACCGGCAGCGCCTTGGTCCAGAGCACGGCGGAGAAATCGAGCGGGCCGTAGAGATGCGGGAACAGCGCGCCGCCGCGCGAGGGTTCCCATTTCAGCTTGTCGCCGAGCTTCTCGCCATCGACCGCGACCAGCAGCAGGTTGGTCTGGCCGTGGAAATATTTGTCGGCCGTCTCGCGCGCCTGCTCGGCGGTCGAGAAGTGGATGTAGCCATCGGCGTGGTCGATCGGCGCGCCGGTGAAGACGCCCGCGTCCTTAGCCTCGCTCCAAAGGGTGTCTGGCGCGATCTTGAAGATGATGGTCATGTGGGATCCTTGACAAGCTGGCCGCAAACTAGTCACGCCGCCACGCCGGAACAAGGGTCGCCTTGCCGCAAGCGTCAAAATGCCGGGCCGGCGGCTGGACAGGTCCGGCGCACGGGGATAAAAGCTGGTGGAAAGGGATATATTCCTTTCCGCAGCTTTCCAGGCGCGGGACGACGCGGGCGTGACCCGCATTCCCGGAGGTGTCCGCCATGTTGTCGCACGAGCGGATCTGGGCGGCGATCGATCGGCTGGCCGCCCGCAACGCCCTGACGACCTCGGGGCTGGCCCGCAAGGCCGGGCTCGACCCGACCACCTTCAACCGTTCCAAGCGGATCGCCGGCGACGGCCGGTTGCGCTGGCCCTCGACCGAAAGCATCTCCAAGATCCTCGACGCCACCGGCGAACCGCTCGACGGCTTCATGGAACTGATCGCGGCCAGGCGAACCACGCCGCCGGAGCAGGCCGGTCCCTTCCGCCATGTGCCGCTGCTGGGCTTTGCCCAGGCCGGCGCCGGCGGCTATTTCGACGATGGCGGTTTCCCGGTCGGACAGGGCTGGGACGAAGTGGCGATTCCCCAGACCAGCGCGACCGAAGGCGTCTATGCGCTCGAGGTCTCGGGCGAATCGATGATGCCGCTCTATCGCGCCGGCGACATCATCATCGTTTCGCCGACGGCCACCTGCCGCCCGGGCGACCGCGTCGTCGTGCGCACCCAGGGCGGCGAGGTCATGGCCAAGGTGCTGGCGCGCCGGACGGCCAAGAGCGTGGAACTGCTCTCGATCAATCCGGAACATCCAAGCCGCGAGATCGCCGCGCGCGAGATCGAGTGGATGGCCCGGATCATCTGGGCGAGCCAGTGAGGACGGCGCTCGCCGCATTCTGCCTCGCCGCGATGCTCGCCCTCGCCTTCATCATCACTTCCCAGATCGGCGGCCTCGACCGGGACGAACTCGCGGGGCTGATGGGTCCGCCCGCTTCCGGATCGGACCCGGCCGAGACGGACGCCGATCCTTTCGATGGCCAGCCTGTCAATCGCGACGATCCCGCCGGCGCCGTGCCGCCCGCTCCGCCGTCGTCCGGGGCCTTGCCGCCCCAGCCCGGAACGGTCGCGGAGACCACGCCGGGACTGCCACTACCCGCGCCTGCCGAGCCTGTCGCGCGCGCGACCCGAAATGTCACCGCGCCGGGCATGACCCCCGCCCCTTCGGGCAGCGGCCCGCTCGAACGCGAGGCGCTGCCGAAGAAGGCGCCGACGCCACCGCGCTGGAAAGCCTATGCGCCGGTGGTGGTGGAGGAAGCCGGGCTGCTCGATATCGGCCCGCGCAAGGTGCGGCTCGCCGGGATCAACACGCCCGCCGCCGACCGGCTCTGCAGCCCGCCCGCCAGCGATGGTACTGAGGCCAGGGTGGCCTGCTCTCATCTGGCGCTGGTGGCGCTCCGCCGGCGGATTCGCGCGTTTGGCGTCGAATGCCGGATTTCCGCCAACGAGACAGCCGATCCGGTCGTTGCGCCTTGCCGCATCGGCCCGACCGACCTTGCGCTCTGGCTGGTCGAACAGGGCTGGGCGCAGGCGGCGAAGCAAGCGCCCGAGGGCTATGTCGCCGCCGAGAAGGAAGCGCGCTGCGCCAGGCGTGGTGTGTGGCGGGAAGTCGAGACGCCGCCCGATTGCCTACAGAACTAGCGAGGCTTGCGGCTGCGAAAGCCGGTTACATAAGGCTTGGCAGGGGCGTTGATGCTGGAGATCCGATGCCGTTCCGGCCCTCAGCACCGGAAGCCGGAAATGCAGCTTGAATCAGACTCAGACCGTACGGGCCGGCTTGGCCAGGGTCTGCTTGCCGTCGGAGGGCTGCAGGCATTCCGGGGCGATATAGGGCCAGGACTGGATCTCGCAGCCCTTGCGACCGCCCACCGAAGCCTTGTCGAACAGCGTCAGCGCGGTCGGATCCTTGGCGCCGCTCGTGCGGCTGATGGCTTGTCCGCCATAGACCGTGACGCCGAACGCGACGAGCGCCGCGGTGGTGATCAGACTGATGGTAGTGCGCGTGGTGACTGCTGTCATTTTCGATCTGCGTCGCGTTAGACGCCCCCTGTTTCCCGTTGCAGGCCCAACGCCCGCTGTCGTGAGTTCGTTCCACCATGACGAAAGGGAAGAGTCAGTGATGGCCATCACAAACACCGGCATGGCGACCCATTCCCGCAGGGCATGCGACGGGGCGGCACGCTTCGGCCGCCGGATCGCAGGGCGGGATCGCGGGCGCAAACCGGCGCTCCTCGACCAGCCATCCGGCCGCTTTCAGCACAGTGCAGCAATTGGAATTGGCGCTTCCGCATCGCGGGGCCACCCCATAGTATGCCGGCCCAATCGAACCACCGGCAGGCCCTGATGCACGACCAGACCCAGACGATCCGCCCGCGCCTCTTTCTCGACAGCGCCGACAGGGCCGACTGGGACGAATGGCTGCCGACCGGCCTTTTCCAAGGCATCACCACCAACCCGACCCTTCTCGCCAATGCCGGCGTCGCCAACACGCTGGCCGAATTGAGCCGCCTTTCGCATGTCGCCTTCGAGGCCGACGTCGCCGAATTCCAGGCCCAGACCTGGGGCCGCAGCAGCGAAGCCCTGATCGCCAATGGCCGCATCCTCGCCGCGCTCGATCCGCGCATGGTGGTGAAGGTGCCGATCACCCGCGAAGGCGCCATCGCGGCCGCGACGCTGAAGGCCGAGGGCGTCCGCATCACCATGACGGCGGTCTACGCCGCGCACCAGGCGCTGAGCGCCGCCGCTCTCGGCGCCGATTACGTCGCCCCCTATCTCGGCCGCATGAACGATGCCGGCCGCGACGGCTTTGGCGAGATCGCCGCCATGCAGGAGATCCTGCGCGCTTCCGGCAGCGAAACCCGCGTGCTCGTCGCCAGCCTGCGCGCCGCCGACGACCTCGTCCGTCTCGGCCGGCTCGGCCTCGATACCTTCACCTTCTCGCCCGCAGTCGCCACGTCACTCTTCGCCGAAGACCTCACCGAGGCCGCAGCCGAAGCGTTCGAGACCGCTGCCGAGGGCTGACGCTTGCGCCAGCATCGATTTTGTTTAGAATTATTCTAAAGAAATCAACGCCAGCGAGGCATGAATGTCGCGACCCGCCCCCCGAGGCTATTCGGCCAGCCAGATCGCCCTGCACTGGGTGATCGTCGTGATGGTGCTCTTCCAGCTCATCTTCGGCGAGAGCATGTCGCACAGCGTCCGGGCCGCCCGGCGCGGCACGGCGCTTGACCCGTCCGACGCGACACTCGCGACCTTGCACATCTGGGTCGGCTTCGCCATCCTGGCCGCCGTCGCCATCCGCCTGGCGCTGCGGCTGCGCTTCGGCGCGCCGCCCCTGCCCCCCGGCTCTGCCCTGCTGGGGACGCTGGCCCGCCTCACCCATATCGCCTTCTATGTCCTGCTGGTGGCCGTGCCGGTGACCGGCATTCTGGCCTATTGGTTCATCCCGTCGCTGGGCGACGTGCACGAACTGGGCAAGCCCGCCTTCATCGTGCTGATCGCGCTGCATGCGGTGGCGGCGCTGTGGCATCAGTTCTGGCTGCGCGACGGCCTGCTGCTGCGCATGCTCAGGCCCGGAAGCTGACGGGTATCCTCATCCGCTCCGTCTCTACGATTGCTTCGGGACCCCCTTGGGCCGCTCCGCGCGCCAAGGGGGTGCTGCAGATATGCCCGCCGGCATAGCATCCTCAAGTTGCATAACTATGCCAATACACGACAACCCGAAGTATTCGACTGACGTATTCTCTACTCTCGTCGAATTCTCCCTCGACAAAGGTGCAAAACGGCAACAGCATCCCGTTGGGTAATATGTATATTGGGCTTACAGAATTACCTTCTCGCACAACTGGGAATGTCATGAAGCTCCTGCGTATCCTTTCGGCTACCACCGTCATCGCCTCTGGCATCGTTGCAGCCCAGGCGGCCGATCTCACCTACGAGCCCGCTCCCGCGGTCGTGGAAATCGCCCCGGTCGGCAACTGGACCGGCTTCTATGTCGGCGGCAGCATCGGTTATGCCTGGGGCAAGACCGACCAGACCGATGGCTTTGATGGCCTGATCACCGAGAATTCGGGCGACCTGAAGCCGGATGGCTTCATCGCCGGCCTGCAGATCGGCGGCGACTACCAGTTCCCGAGCAATGTCGTCATCGGCGCTCTGGTCGACGTGTACTATTCGAACGCCAAGGACACGTTCAACTTCGACGATGGCCTCGATAGCTACTCGACGGAATCCAAGCTCCAGTATTTCGGCACGGGCCGCGTCCGCGCCGGTTACGCAATGGACAAGTTCCTGCCCTACGTCACCGGCGGCTTTGCCTGGGCGCACAACAAGATCGACGACACGATTTATGGCACGGACAGCCAGATCCATTTCGGCTGGACCCTCGGCGCCGGCGTGGAATATGCCTTCACGCAGAATTGGACGCTCAAGGCCGAATACCTCTACACGGACTTCGGCTCCAAGACCTACACGTTCCCGGACGACAACGGTTCCTATGACGTCGGCCTGAAGTCGCAGACCGCCACCGTCGGCGTGAACTACCGCTTCTGATCGAAGCCCCGGATTTCTCGACACAGAGACCCCGCCGAGACGATCGGCGGGGTCTTTTTTGTTCCCCCGGCGGCCCGCCCAGGCGAGCGGCGCCGCGACGCCCTCCCTGTCGCCCGGGATTGGCGTGGATAGGGGACAGGGCCGCATTGACTCCTGCCAGGATGAGAACAAAATAGGAACATAGCTTTTTGGAGTTCCGCTGATGGCCGAAGCCGCCTACCCGATCGATCCGGCGCAGAGTGCCCTGGACCAGCGCGTCGACAGCCTGATGGCGGCGCACCAGGGCGATGCGCGGGCCGTGATCGAAACCCTGCTCCTGGCCATTGACGCGCGGGCCGCGCGAATCTCCTTCGGCTTCGTCCGGGGCCGGCTCCCGGGACCCGACAGCGGCGAAATCTGAGCGCGCCGACAATGGTTTTGCCGCGGCGAAAAGGAACGGGTTTTGCCGAGGCGAAAGGGAACGACGCCCGGTTGGCGGCGTTGACGATCCGGTGGCGGGCATCGTGCAATGTGGAGGGCCAGCAAATGGCGACGTCGACGGAACTGAAGGACAGCCTGCAGAAGATTTCTGCGCTCATGGGCCTGCTCCGCTCCGACTTCCTCGAATTGTCGGAAGCCAAGGGTCCCCTGCAGCGCGGCCCCGTCGTCGAGCATGTCCAGTGGATCGCCGACCAGTTGGACGCGTTGCGGGACCAGCTGGTCCCCGACAAGCCGGACGCCTCCCATGTCCGTGGCGAGCACCCGGCACATGGCGGGAACCTGCATTCGCCGGAAGCCGGGGAGCCCTCGAGACCCATGCCGCCCCACGATACGCGGCATCGGAGCGGGATGCATGAAACTCCGCCGGTCCCCGATGATCCGAAACGACCGGATGATGGTTCGCAGGATGCGCACCCTCAGCAGGGCCGGCCGGCGCCAGCGATGGACAAGGGCCACGCCGCAACGCCCCGGCATGAAGGGGCGTCCGTGCCGCCGCCGCCCGACGTGCCGAAGCCGTCCGAGGATGAGAAGCATCACTGACCTCCGACCATGACGGGCCCGGCGTGCCTTCGCGGGCCCTGCGGACCGGTTCTCCCAGCGCGTCGCATGGCGGCGCGCCCGCCCTCCATCCCGCCCTCCATGACGAGATGGACATCCATATCGACGCCAGCCGGGGCGGGCCCGGCCGCCTGCATCGTGAGCAGCCTTTCAGAAATGACGACGACGCTGCTGATGTCCGAATTGATCATTTGCGAAGTGCTGACCGCTTTGGAGCAGCACGAACCGGTGGATCTTCGCGCCTCCGCCCGCCGTTGCAAGGAGCGCCTGCCGGCACATGACGAGACGGAGGCCGAGCTGGGCCGGCGTCTGGAAAGACTGGCCATGGAATATGGCGCCGCCATCGTCATCGAGGGATAGCCGCTTCGGCCGGACTTCCTGCCCTCGCGGCCCGGCAGATCGGGCGGTCGAATGCGGCGTTTCCCCGCCTACCACCGCAAGAAATCCCGGGGCTGCGCGACACGTGCCTTGATCCTGGCGGGAGGAACCGGCTACAAACGATCCAGCCTCTTCGACGCATCGGATAGGCGGTTCATCCTGCCGTCCTCCATGGGTCGGGCGGATATGCGGGCGTAGTTCAGAGGTAGAACGTCAGCTTCCCAAGCTGAATGTCGTGGGTTCAATTCCCATCGCCCGCTCCATTCTTTCGAAGTTCCTCCGGTACAGGTTGGCCACCCGCTCGAAGGCCGCCTCCACGATGTTCGACGACCGTCATGCGTCTAAGCCGAAGGTACGCAAACTTTCGGATTGGCCAGATTGTCACGGAGCCTGAGGGGAAGGCTCGACAGGTCTCGCGCCACCATGACCACTTTCATCTTGCCGAAGTACCAGGAGCACGAAGCCGCCCCTGGCGGAAGCCGAGGCGGTGTCTCCGGCTCGGTCGTGAGTACGAACCAGACATTCGGCAAGCCTGAATCGGATTGCGAAGGCGTCTCCATCGGCATCCCTGTATCGGGCAGCCGAAGCACCGTGAGTTCGTCGGCACTGTCGACGTAGTACTTCAACTCCTTTTCAGCATGCGGAAAATTGGAATGTATGACGGCGCCCCGAACACCGGCATCATGCAGAAAGTTCGCGATGGGACGCCAATCATATTTGCGTTGCGACCCCAGCGTATCCGTAGCCTGCAAGACAACGCCGACGGTGAACAGCGCAATCAGGGGGACAGCAAGCCAACGGCTGCGCCTATCCGAGACAAGCGCGACGGCTCCCGACGATGCGAGAAGAACGACAGCAGGCATCATGCCAATCAGGTAGCGGCTTGTGACAGCCGTGACGGCTGAAATGCCGATGAAGACCAGAAAGGTCCCAATGGCGAGTCCCGCCAGATAGCGGTGCACCGTCGATCGCCGATTCACGATGAGCCCGGCAAACAGGAGAGCGAAGAGGATCCACATCAACATCGCTTCGAACGGCTGCGGCCAATACCGGTCTATGTCCTCGGGGACCCTGAAGCCATAGGTCCCATGAAGGATCTCCTTGGCCCTGCCCGTGACCGAAGCGCCCTTCTGCCACTTCATCAGTCCCTGGGGCTTGTTTGCCTGGACCCAGATGGATGGAATCAGAAAGGCGAAGGCCGCGATCCCTCCGATCCACGTTACCAGAATGTGCCGGATCCAAATCGGCCGCTCTGAATGTCCCCGGCGCGCGACACCAAGGAACAGCAGGCTGAGGTGTTGGATGGCGACGATGACCACGCTCGCCGGAATAGTCCAAACCGCGCCGAGCGTGCCGATCGTCGCGAGGGTTGCATGGCGCCGCGGGTCATCGGAACCCGCCAACAGCGCGATCTGTCCGAACATCGCCAGCGTCACAAAGAAGAGCTGAAGCGCATAGGGCCGCGCCTCCTGCCCATAGAGGATCAGGATCGGAAAGGCTGCATAGAGCAGAGTGGCAGGGACGACGGTGCTCCATCCTCCAACCCGGCGCGCGATAAGCGCGACCACCCCCCCAGCCGCCGCATCCAGGATCGCCGACGGCAATCGCAGCGCGAAGTCCGAACTACCCGCAAGACCAAGGGCCTTGAGCATGGCGAAGTAGGTGACGAAATGGCCCTGCGACAGCCTCTCGCGGGCCATGCGGCCCCATGTTCTCCCGATAGAATCGGCTGTGACCACCTCGTCAAACCAGAGCGGCAGATCGCCCAGAGTCGACAGGCGGACCATGAGACATAGGGCAAAGCCGACAAGGAACAGAAGAATGTCGGATCGTCGGTCCGCAGCATGACGATCGATGGACGTGCCGTTTTTCGAATACATCGAATTTTTGCCCCCGCGCCTCGTTCGATATGGCTGCAAATCGGCAAGGAACACAACTCGGCCCATGCTCTCTGGATGAAGAGCCTCATATCCTCGGATATCTGACGATCGCGGCGAGCAACCCACGAGACATCGGCGCCGGGAACCAAACGCCGGGGATCCCCGTTGGGTGCGTCGATGGGCAACTCTGTCTGCGCGACTGATGATCAGCTAGACAAGCTCAAAGCGTTTCATCTATCCGTGGTTTCTAGGGTTTTGGGTCTAGGTATCGACTGAGGCTTGTTCTTTGCGACTGCGGACCCCCGCTTCACAAGGCGTTTCAGGTCATTCGGGAAGGAATACACATGGGTTTGAGCAAATTCAGTTCGGCAGCCATGGCGCTGGTTTTCGCCGTATCGGCCATGCCGGTTCAGGCGGCACCGCTCATGCGGATCGATCCGGGTGCGAACACCGCGTCTGACGTCATCCAGGTCCAGGGCAGGCGCTGCCCGCCGCAGGGTTGCCGGCCCGGCGATCGCCCCGGTCGCCCTGGCCATGGCGGTCCCGGCTGGAATGGTCCCGGCCACGGCCCCGGACATGGCGGCCCCAACTGGAATCGCCCCAACAACCGTCCCGGCTACTGGAATGGTCACCATGGCTATCATGGTCCGCGCAACGGCTATCGCCGCCATAGCGACGGCTACTGGTATCCGCTGGCAGCGTTCGGTGTCGGCGCGCTGATCGGTGGCGCCATCGCCAACCAGGGCGGCCGCGAAGTCGCGCCGCCGAGCCTGTCGCGGGACCACCTGCGCTGGTGCGAGAACCGCTATCGCTCGTTCCGCGCGTCGGACAACACCTTCCAGCCCTATGAGGGTCCGCGCCAGGCTTGCGTCTCGCCCTACTATTGATCGATCGGCAACATGCCGGAAGAAGCCCGCCGCTTTGGCGGGCTTTTTTTGTCCGCAAGAGCTCGAACACGCCGACCGCGTCAGTTCCGCAGCACGACGCATGGGCCGCCCAGCTTCCGCAGCGCGTTGCAGAGCTGGTTCGCCCTGGCCAGCGTGTCGGCCGGCAGGCGCACCCGATAGAATGCACGCCGCCCCCGCCCGGCGAGGCGCGAGCCCAGGATCAGGGTCGGCTTGCCTTCCAGCAGCGAGGGATAGCGCGCCACCTGGCGGTGATAGGAGGCGATGGCCCGGCTCTTGGAGAAATTGCCGGAAAGCTGGACGCCGAATGGCGCATAGGCGCCCTCGATCAGCGACGGGCGATAGGCGCGAATCGCCGCCACCAGCGTGACGCAATCCCTCGTCTTCGGCTCGGCCCTGGCGGCCAAGGATTTCTGCTTAGCCGGATTCGGACCGGCGGATCTCGCCTCGGCCGGCCGCGGATCGGATGGTCGGGGCTCGACGCCCCCCGGCGGGTCCAGCACCTCGATCTCGCCGGCCTTCCAGTCCTGCACGCTGCGGCCGGTGACGAAGGCGACGTAATCCTCCGTCTCGGCCGGCAGGTACCCGCCGCGCTCGATCCAGCGCGCAAACCGGGTCGGGCCGGCATTGTAGGCTGCCGCGGCAAGACCGAGATTCCCAAACCGATCCTTCAGGCCTTTCAGATATTTAGCCGAGGCGGGAATCGCGAATTCCGGATCGAACGGATCGTCGAGCCCCTGCTCCTCGGCCGTGCCCGGCATGAACTGGGCGATGCCCTGCGCGCCGGCGCTGCTGGTCACATGCGCACGAAAACTGCTCTCGCGCCAGATCAGCCGGGTGAAATAATCGCGGGGCAGGCCCTGCGCGTCCGCCGCCGTCTCGATCAGCCGGCAGATCGTCTGCACCGTCGATTCCTCCGCCGCCCGCGCCGCAACGGGAAGAAGCGTGACACCGAGGAGGACCAGCCCGGCCAGAGCGGAGAGGCGAAGGACCATCAGGCCGCCCTCCCCGCCCGGTCAGACATAGGCGGACGGATGTTTCTGCGCGAAACCGAGATGGCCGCGCAGTTTCTCGAGCAGATCGGCGGCGGCTTCCGTGACCGGCGTGCCGGGCGGGAAGATCGCCGCGGCGCCCGCTTGCCGGAGCGCCTCGAAGTCGCCCGGCGGAATGACGCCGCCGACGACGATCATGATGTCCGGCCGTCCCTGCCGCGCCAGTTCGGCCTTCAGCTCCGGCACGAGGGTGAGATGGCCAGCGGCGAGCGAAGAGACGCCGACGACATGCACTTTTTCCGCGATCGCATGCGCCGCCACTTCCTGGGGCGTTGCAAACAGCGGCCCGATGACGACGTCGAAGCCGATATCGGCGAAGGCGGTGGCGATCACCTTCTGACCGCGATCATGCCCATCCTGGCCCATCTTGGCGACGAGGATGCGCGGCGGCCGGCCTTCGTCCTGGGTGAATTCCGAGACGAGGCCCGACAGACGCTCGATCGGCGCGGGATCCTGCCCGAATCCCTCGCGATAGACGCCGGAATTGACCTGGATGACCGCCTTGTGGCGCTTCCAGGCTTTCTCGAGCGCCGCAGAGATCTCGCCCACCGTCGCCTTGGCGCGGGCAGCCTCGACCGCAAGCGCCAGCAAATTGCCCTCGCCGGAGCGGGCCGAGCCTGACAGCGCCGCGAGCGCAGCTTCCACCGCGGCCGGATCGCGCTCGGCACGCAGCTGGCGCAGCTTCTCGATCTGCTGCGCGCGGACGGAGGAATTGTCGACCTTCAGCACGTCGATCGCGGGCTCGTCGTCGAGGCGGTACTTGTTGACCCCGACCACGGTCTGCTGGCCGGAATCGATGCGCGCCTGCGTCTTCGCCGCCGCCTCCTCGATGCGCAGCTTCGGAATGCCGGCCTCGATCGCCTTGGCCATGCCGCCGAGCTTTTCGACCTCGTCGATATGCGCCATGGCGCGCGCGGCCAGCTGCGCCGTCAGCGCCTCGACGTAATAGGAGCCGCCCCAGGGATCGATGATCCGCGTCGTGCCGCTCTCCTGCTGCAGGAAGAGCTGGGTGTTGCGGGCGATGCGGGCGGAGAAATCGGTCGGCAGCGCCAGAGCCTCGTCGAGCGCGTTGGTATGCAGCGACTGGGTATGGCCCTGCGTCGCGGCCATCGCCTCGATCGTGGTGCGGACGACATTGTTGTAGACGTCCTGCGCCGCCAGCGACCAGCCCGAGGTCTGGCAATGGGTGCGCAGCGCCAGCGACTTTTCGTTCTTCGGCGCGAACTGGCTGACCAGCTTCGCCCAGATCAGGCGCGCGGCGCGCATCTTGGCGACTTCCATGAAGAAGTTCATGCCGATCGCCCAGAAGAATGACAGGCGCGGCGCGAACTGGTCGATGTCGAGCCCCGCCGCCAGACCGGCGCGGATATATTCGACCCCGTCGGCGAGCGTATAGGCGAGCTCGAGGTCCTGCGTCGCGCCGGCTTCCTGCATGTGATAGCCGGAAATCGAGATCGAGTTGAACTTCGGCATGTGCTGCGAGGTATAGGCGAAGATGTCGGAGATGATCCGCATCGACGGTTCCGGCGGGTAGATATAGGTGTTGCGGACCATGAACTCCTTGAGGATGTCGTTCTGGATCGTGCCGGAGAGCTTTTCGGTCGGCACACCCTGCTCCTCGGCGGCGACGATATAGAGCGCCAGGATCGGCAGCACCGCGCCGTTCATCGTCATCGACACGCTCATCCGGTCGAGCGGGATGCCGGAGAAGAGCGTGCGCATGTCATAGATCGAGTCGATCGCCACGCCGGCCATGCCGACATCGCCGGCGACGCGCGGATGATCGCTGTCATAGCCGCGATGGGTGGCGAGATCGAAGGCGACGGAAAGCCCCTTCTGCCCGGCGGCGAGATTGCGCCGGTAGAAGGCGTTCGAATCCTCGGCGGTGGAGAAACCGGCATATTGCCGGATCGTCCAGGGCTGGTTGACATACATGGTCGGATAGGGCCCGCGCAGGAACGGCGCGGCGCCGGGGAAGCTGTCGATCGCCTCCAGTCCCTCGCGGTCGGCGGCGGTGTAGAGAGGCTTCACCGCGATCTCTTCCGGGGTCAGCCAAGGCACGCCCTCGGCCGGCGCCGAAAGCGGCGCGTCGGCGAAGGGAATCGACGAAAAATCCGGAACGCGGGTCATGGCTGGGCCTCGATCCCATCGAGCAGTTTCGCGGGATAATCCGTGATGTCGCAACCGGCGAAGAGGAAGGCCTCGACGCCGGCATGGCGATAGGCCGTCTCGCGATCGCCCGGCCGTCCGGCGAGGGCGACATGGTCGAACCCTGCCTCGACCAGCCGCCGCGCCGCCACCTCGGCCAGCGTCTCGCCCTCATAGGTGGCGTGACCGGTTTCGCTTTCATACACCTCGTCCGAGGCGCAGAGGCAGGCGGCCGCCGTGCCGGAGTCGCGCGCGGCGGCGACCAGCGCGTCGAGCGAGGCGAACCCCTCCTGCATCGGCGCCGCGATGCCCGCCGCCTCGAACACGCCCCTGGCGAAGCCGGCCCGGGCGCTGAACGAGGCCGCCTTGCCGAGCGTCGCCAGAAAGACGGACGGACGCCGGCCGTTCACGTCAGCCAAGGCATCGGCCCGGTCGCGCAACTGCTCGAACGGCTCGGCGGTACGCCGCGATACGAGACACGAGGGATCGTGAGGCACGGACGGCGCCGGCGGTGCGGGCGCCAGGATCGTGACCGGCGCCTCGGCGAGGTTGGGGAATTCGCTGGTGCCGGTGATGGGCGACTTGCGGCGGCGCACGTCGCGCTCGCGCCTTGCCGCGACGGTGCGGATCTCGCCGGCCACCCAGCCGGAGGCAAGGGCCATCGCCATCCCGCCCTGCCGCTCGATCTCCTGGAAAATCGCCCAGCCCTTGTCGCAGAGCGCATCGGTCAGCGCCTCGAAGCCACCGGCGCCAGCCGCGGGATCGACGACATGACCAAGGCCGGATTCTTCCAGCAGGATCGTCTGCGTGTTGCGCGCGATCCGCCTTGCGCCCGCATCCGCAAGGCCGAGCGGCGCGGTGAAGGGCAGCACCGTCACGCTGTCGGCGCCGCCGAGGCCTGCGGAAAATGCTGCGACCGTGCTGCGCAGCATACTCACATGCGGATCGCGCCGTGTGGTCATGCGAAAGCTGGTTTCGGCGTCAAGCCGGATCGGCTTCGGCTCTAGGCCGCAGGCATCCTCGACCCGCGCCCAGAGACGGCGCAGCGCCCGGAACTTGGCGATGGTGAGGAATTCGTCGGCATCGGCGGCCAGCAGGAACGATATCAGGCCCCGCGCCCGGTCGAGCGCGACGCCGCGCGCCTCCAGCCCGCGCAGGCCGGCGACCGCTGCGGCAATCGTCAGCGCCAGTTCCTGCGCTTCGGAAGCGCCCGCATCGTGATAGGGACGCCCGTCCGCCCGCAGCAGACGGGCTCCCGCCTCCGGCCCGAAAAGGCCGGCCAGTTCCACCGCGCCATCCAGCGCGGCATCGATGCCGTCGTCGCCATCGCGCGCCAGCACCGAGAACGGATCGATGCCGAGATCGAGAGAAAGGCTGTCGAGATCGAGGCCCTGGCCGCGCACGAGCGCCAGGACGGAACGGGCCGCCTCGACGCCCGATGGACCCGCCTCCAGGCGCAGCGAGACGAGATCCAGCATGACGCCGTCGAGAGCGGCCGCGACTGTCGCCCCATCGGCGGCGACAAGGCCGAAGCCGCGCGCGGAAGCCGCATCGGCGAAGACCAGCGCCAGGCCGCTGGCGCCCTGGTTCAGATCCTCCAGCGCCTGAAGGCTCGCCGCCCCCGCCTCCGGCAGATCGATGCGCTGGACGACGCGCCAGGCGCCAGTCTTGGCGCGGACGGGCCGGGCGCGGCTGCCCTCGGCCTTGGGGTAGAGCGGTTCGATGCGGATATCGTCGGCGGTGTGGGAGACCAGCTTCGCCTCGAAATCGGCCCCCTGGATCGCCTTCAGCGCCCTTTCGCGCCAGGCGGATTCGGCGCTGCGAATCTCGGGTGTCGCCTGTGGCCTGCTCATTGCCGCCTCGATCCTTGCCGGTTCCGTCCTGCCGTTTCGACCATGGATAGGCCGTGGCGCGCTTGGGTTCAACGGGCGAACCCGTCGCGCCCGGGCAAGCCGATGGAACAAAGTCGCCACCTATGAATTGATGCTTCGATAAGCCGATCGGTTCTATTGGGAAATTGTTCGAAAGGATGATCGTACCGTGACCCGTCTCATCACAAAGATCTGCGCCGGCACGCTCGCCGCCGCCTTCCTGTTCTCGGTGCCATTGCCGGCCATGGCCTTGCCGGCCGTCGCCGATCCCGGCATCCGCCCGGACGCCGCCTCCAACGTGCTCGATGTGCAGTATCGTCACCGCGGTCGCGACTACTATCCGCGCCATCGCCCGGGCTATCGGCCCGGCTACCGCCCTGGCTATCGGCCGGGCTACTGGAATGGCCATTACGGCTATCGTTACCAGCGGCCGGGCTATCGCTACTACAATGGCTGGTGGTACCCGCTGGCGGCCTTCGGCGTCGGCGCGGCGGTCGGATCCGCCATCGCCCAGCCGACCTATCGCGGCGGTTATTCCAGCGCCCATTACCAGTGGTGCGAAAATCGCTACCGTTCGTACAGGGCTTCGGACAACACGTTCCAGCCCTATAATGGTCCGCGCCAGCAATGCGTCTCGCCCTACTGAGGCGAAGCACCCTCTGAATGACAAAGCCCGCCAAATGGCGGGCTTTGTTTTGTGCGCGATTGGCAGCGAGCCCTTACACTTCGCGGTGCGATTCCAGGAACCAGAGCGACTTGTCGAGGCTGCGCGAGAAGGCGGTCAGGATATCGGCGCTGTCGGCATCCCCGATATCCGCAGCCTTGTCGATGCCCTTGCGGACCTCGTTCGCGACCTGCGCATAATGCTCGATCAACTGCGCCAGATGATCCTTGATCGCCGAGATATCGGTCGGATAGGGCTTGAGCCTGGTGGCGCCCGAGACCGACTGGATCGTCCCGAGCGCAAAACCGCCCAGCTGCGCAACCCGCTCGGCCACGGTGTCGACATGGCCGTCCAGATCGGCGCGGAACGTGTCGAGCATCTCGTGAATGGCGATGAACTGCGGGCCCTTCAGGTTCCAGTGCGCCTGCTTGGTGACCAGCGAGAGATCGATGCCGTCCGCCAATACGGCGTTCATCAGCTCGATCGCGGCGGTCTTCGTGTTGGACTTCAGATCAATCGAGGATTTCAGGGGCGCCATCGCTTTTTCCTTCTGCAGATTGACAAAACCGTCTTCCGATAATGCTCGCACGGCGATATCGATCCCTCGTGCCGCCCGGCCAGACCCGTTGTAGACAATAGCCAGGGACAACGCATGCGCGAAGTCCGACGCATGCAACCCGGACATTCGTCTGGCCGCAACGCCTAGGCTGCGCTAGGACGGTCGCCACAGGGACGATGTCGAAGAGGACAACATGAAAAGCGTGATCTGCGTGGAACCGGGCCGGCTGGAGTTCGTCGAGCGTCCCGACCCGGAAGCGCCCGAGGCGGGCTATGCCGTCGTCGACATCAAGCATGTCGGCATTTGCGGCACCGATTACCACATCTTCGAGGGCAAGCACCCCTTCCTCGAATACCCGCGCGTCATGGGCCATGAGCTTTCCGGCGTTGTCTCGGCGGTCGGACCGGGCGGCACGCTCAAGGTCGGCACGCCGGTCGTGATCAATCCCTATATCGCCTGCGGCCATTGCGTCGCCTGCCGCAAGGGCAAGCCGAACTGCTGCACCTCGATCCGGGTGCTCGGCGTCCATACCGATGGCGGCATGGCCGAGAAGATCACGATGCCGGAAGGCAATCTCTATCCGGCCGAGGGCCTGTCGTTGCGCGACGCGGCCATGGTCGAGTTCCTGGCGATTGGCGCGCATGCCGTCCGCCGCTCGCAGCCGGAAGGCGGCCG
The DNA here is from genome assembly GCF_026343955.1 of Kaistia defluvii. Lineage (GTDB taxonomy): Bacteria > Pseudomonadota > Alphaproteobacteria > Rhizobiales > Kaistiaceae > Kaistia > Kaistia defluvii. The sequence goes on along the minus strand of NZ_JAPKNI010000002.1, from coordinate 365,036 downwards.
CGCCCTCGTCGTCGGCGTCGGACCGATCGGTATCGGCGTGGCGATCTTCGCCCGCATCGCCGGGCTCGAGGTGACGCTGCTCGATTCGAGCGAGGAGCGGCTCGCCTTCGCCCGCGACACGCTCGGCTTCGCGAACACCGCCCTGACCGGCCCCGACGCGCAGGCGACGCTGATGGAACAGACCCAGGGCGACGGCTTCGACGTCGTCTACGACGCGACCGGCAATGCGCAGGCGATCGAGGCCGGCTTCGCCCTGGTCGCGCATGGCGGCGCCTATGTGCTGGTATCGATCGTCAAGGACAGGATCAGCTTCTCCGATCCCGAATTCCACAAGCGCGAGATGATGCTGATCGGCAGCCGCAACGCCACCAAGGCCGATTTCGACCATGTCGTCGCCTCGATCAAGGCCGGCCTGGTGCCGCTCGACGCGCTCGCCACCCACAGCACGACGCTGGACAGGCTCACCACCGACATGCCGGTCTGGAGCCATGACAAGCGCGGCCTTATCAAGGCGATCATCGCCGTCTGACGCGCCGCTTCCCGGCAAAATCCCGCTTTGACAGCGCTGTCCGAATGCAGGACGGTGCTGTCCCAATTTTATCCGGAATCAACCGCAACGGCATAGGAGCGGACGATGGAATATCGGCAACTCGGCAATTCGGGCCTGAAGGTCTCGGTGCTGACCATGGGCACCATGACCTTCGGCGCCAAGGGCGATTTCGCCAAGGTCGGCAACATCACCGATGTCGGCGAAGCCCGGCGCCAGATCGAGATGGTGATCGACGCCGGCGTCAACCTGCTCGACACGGCGAACGTCTACTCGGCCGGCGATTGCGAGGCGATCATTGGCGACGCGCTGGGCGGCAAGCGCAAGAACGACGTACTGATCGCCACCAAGGCGCGCTTCCCCATGGGCGACGGCCCGAACAATCGCGGCCTGTCGCGCTATCACCTGATCCGCGAATGCGAGGCCAGCCTCAAGCGGCTGAAGACCGACGTCATCGATCTCTACCAGGTGCACCAGTGGGACGGCGTGACGCCGCTGGAAGAGACGCTGGAAGCGCTCGACAGCCTCGTGCGCCAGGGCAAGGTCCGCTATATCGGCTGCTCCAACTATTCCGGCTGGCACCTCATGAAGGCGATGGAGATCGCCCGCCGCGACAACCGCATCCCCTTCATCTCGCAGCAGATCCACTACACGCTGCAGGCGCGCGAGGCGGAGCAGGAACTGGTGCCGATCAGCATCGACCAGAAGCTCGGCATCCTGGTCTGGAGCCCGATCGCCGGCGGCTTGCTCTCGGGCAAGCATCGCCGCGACAAGGAAACCCCGAAGGGCAGCCGCCTGTCGCAGGGCTGGACCGAGCCGCCAATCCACGACTGGGACCGTCTCTGGGACATCGTCGACGAGCTGGTTTCGATCGCCGACGCGCGCGGCGTTTCCGGCGCGCAGGTGGCGCTCGCCTGGCTGCTCGGCCGTCCCGGCGTCACCTCGGTGATCATCGGCGGCCGCACGGAGGCGCACTTCAAGGACAACCTCGCCGCCGCCGAGCTGAAGCTCACGGCCGAGGAGCGCGCCCGCCTCGACAAGGTCAGCCAGAAGCCGCTGGATTACCCCTACTGGCACCAGGTCGCCGCCGCCAAGGACCGCCTCGGCGCGGCCGACCTCGCCTTCCTGCAGCCCTATGTGAACGGCTGAGGCGGGTGACTTCGAACTGAGAAAAGGCCCGGCATGACCGGGCCTTTTTTCCACCGCAAGACCCACGCTCCGGTGTCAGAACGCCCCCACCTCTGGCGTCATCGGCGCGAAAGCGAGATCCATGCAGCTGGGGATTCGGGGGCTGGCGGGCCACGCGCACGGCGGAATGGATCCCGGGTCGAGCCCGGGATGACGGCGAGGGCATGGCAATCGGAGGGCAACCGTCCGCTGTGAAAACCACCCGGTCCCAACGGCCGCCGCAGCCGCCAACCGCGGCAAGACCCTAGAACTTGTAGTTCAGGCCCGCCTTGACCGCGTTGGTGGTCACGCCGGCTTCGGACTGCGCCCCGGTGCCTTCGAAGATCGTCTTCTTGCCGAGATCGACATAGTCATATTCGAGCCGGCCGGTGAGGTTCTTGGTGAAGCCATATTCGACGCCCGCGCCGGCCGTCCAGCCGATCGCCCACTGGCTGTCCGAGCCGAGCCCGGCCTGCTTGGCCTCGATGTCGCCATAGGCGATGCCGCCCTTGCCGTAGAACAGCCACTTGTCATAGGTGAAGCCGATGCGGCCGGTGGTCGAGCCGATCCAGTTCAGATCGAGCGCCGCGCTGCCTGCCGTGTCGCTGAGCCCGCTATAGGCGATGTCCGTCTCGAAGCCGACCAGCCAGGGATCGGCCTGGTAGTTGTAGCCGGCCTGCACGCCAAACAAGCCGCCGCTCAGGCTGTCGAGGAAATCGGCGTCCTTGGTGCCGCCACCCCAGCCATAGCCGCCATGCACGCCGGCATAGAAACCGTTCCAGTCGAAACCGGCCGGGGCCGCGGGAGCCACCGGGGCCGGAGATTCATACGCGATGTCCGCGGCGGAAGCCGCGCCCGAAAGCGCCAGCAGGGCAACGCCCGCCAAGATCCATTGCTTCATCACGTACCCTCTCGACCGGAAACGCCGTCGATACCCGCCGCCCGGATCCAAAATGTCGCCCAAAAAAGGCGTCACGGTGGCTCATCCAGCCCAGAAATCGGTATCCACGGCCCTCCCGTCAAGACAAGCGGGCGTGAGCCTGACGAAGAGTCATGCAGCGAAGCATCCTTGCAACAGGCATTCGACGGAATCCCGAAACAATCCGCAGCGGGCGACGCCCCTCAGCGGACGAGGATCGCCCTGAAGTCATTGACGTTTGTCAGCGTCGGTCCCGTGACGACCAGGCGTCCGAGCGCCTCGAAGAAGCCGTAGCCGTCATTATCGGCCAGACGTGCCACCGGGTCGATGCCCCTCGCCCGTGCCGCGTCCAGGATGCGGGCGTCGATCCATGCGCCGGCATTGTCCTCGGAGCCGTCAATGCCGTCCGTATCGCAGGCGATCGCGGCGATCCCCTTGTGGCCGCCGAGCGCGACGGCCAGCGCCAGCAGGAACTCGGCATTGCGCCCGCCCCGGCCCTTTCCCCGCACCGTCACGGTGGTTTCGCCGCCCGAGAGGATCACGCAGGGCTTCGCCGCCGGCTGGTCATGCGCCGCCGCGTAGGTGCCGATCGCCGCCAGCACGCGCGCCACGTCGCGCGCCTCGCCCTCCAGCGCGTCGCCCAGCACCAGGGGCGCCAGCCCGATGGCGCGTGCGGCCTCGGCCGCCGCGTCCAGCGCCATTTTCGGCGTGGCCAGCATTTCGATCGTCCCGCCCTCGCCCGCCGTAACCGCATTGGCGCGGATCGCCTGCTCGATGCGCGGCTCGATCGCGATGCCGTATTCGGCCAGGATTGCCAGCGCCCCCTCGGGATCGGAGGCTTCCGGAATGGTCGGTCCGGAGCCGATCGCGCCGGGATCGTCGCCCGGCACGTCGGAGATCAGATAGGTCACCCGCCGCGCCTTCGCGGCGGCAGCGTCGAGGCGGCCGCCCTTGATCGCCGAGAGCGCCTTGCGCACGCGGTTCATGGCGCCAATCGGCGCGCCGCTCTTCAGCAGCGCCCGGTTCAGCGCCTGCTTGTCTTCCAGGCTCACGCCCGGCGCCGGCAGCGCCAGCAGCGACGAGGCGCCGCCCGACATCAGGAAGACGACGAGATCGTCCGGCCCGGCCGTGCCGGCATAATCGAGAATGCGCTGCGCCGCCGCCATGCCGGCCGCGTCGGGAACCGGATGCGACGCCTCCACCACCTCGACGAAGCGGGTCGGCGTGCCATGGCCATAGCGGGTGACGGCGAGGCCTTCGGGAGCCGGGTTGCCGGCCGCCTCCCAGGCGTCCTCGAACGCCCGCACCATGCGCGCCGCGCCCTTGCCGGCGCCGAGCACGATGGTCCGCCCCTTCGGCGCCTCCGGCAGCCGGCCCGCGAACCGGCCATCCGGCAGTGAGGCCGCCAGCGCCGCGTCGAACAGCGCGCGAAGAATGGCCTCGTCGGCCGAATTCGTATCGATTGTCATGTCTGTTGTCTTCTGGCTCAGTCGCGCACGCCGACGACATAGTCCTGGATCTGGTCGACGATGGCGCCCGTCATCGGGATGGCGGCGTCGCTCATCAGGAACAGCGCCAGGCGGGCGACGTCCTCCGGCTTGATCAGCCGGCCCCAGGGCATCATCGCCTCGGCCTCTTCCAGCCAGCCTTCGCCCTTGCCGAGCTTGACCGCCTGCATCTCGCGCTCGCCCGGCGTGTCGGCCCAGCCGAGATTGATGCCGTTGACGCTGATCCGGTCGAAACGGTGCGAATGGGCGGCGTTCTTGGTCAGGATCGACAGCGCCGCCTTGGACGAGGCATAGACGCCGAGTTCCGGGGTACCGCCATAGGCGTTGACCGAGAGGATGTTCACGATGGTGCCCGGCGCGCCGCGCGACTTCAGATGCTGGATGACGCCCTGCATCAAGAACATCGGCGTGCGCACATTGGTGGCGAACACCTTGTCGAAGAAGTCGATATCGGCGTCGGCGATCGAGCCGCGATCCGTGCTGGCGGCGGCGTTGACGAGGCCGTCGACATGGTCGAACCGGTCGAGCGTCGCGTCCATGACGATTTCGGCCGCGTCGGAATCGGCGAGATCGACCGAGACGAAGCCGCCACCGACGCCGAGCGCCTCCAGTTCGGCCACGACATCCGCGCCGCGCTGCGGATTGCGCCCGACCAGCATCACGCCTTCCGCGCCCGAATGCGCCGCCTCCAGCGCCACGGCCCGGCCCACGCCCTGCGTGCCGCCGGTCACCAGAAGGATCTTGCCGTCCACACGCGCTTCCATCGTCGCTTCCCTGCCCGTTTCGCTGTTCGCCAGCGGATCTGATTGTTCGCTCTTGCCCCCGGCGCGCCGTCGCGGCACGCTGGCTCGACGGGCGGAGACATGATCCGTGAGCGATCCTAGCCGGGCTCGTTCCGGCGATGCAACTCGTGCGCGCCCCGCTTCGAGCCGAAAGCCGTCAGGCGCCAAACCGGAATCGCCCATGCCTCAGCCTCCCAGACCGCCGAAGGATGCCGCCGCCGCGCGCATCGCGGAGGCCCGCATCGCCCTGGCCGCGCTCGAACGGCTGCCCGAGGCGATCCGGCCTGCGGACGAGGCGAGCGCCTATGCCGTGCAGGCCGCCGTGCACCAGCGCCTGGCGACGAGCCGCTATGGCCGGCGGATCGGCTGGAAGATCGGCTGCACCACGAAGGTGATGCATGCCTATCTCGGCATCCCGAACCCTTGCGCCGCTGGCCTGTTCGAGGGCACGCGGCATGCTTCCGGCGTGGCGATCTCGGCGGCTGGGTTCCGCCATGTCGGCATCGAATGCGAGATCGCGGTCCAGCTCGCGCGCGACCTGCCGGCGACCGGCGCGCCGTTCACGGCGGAGCGTGTCGCGGATGCGGTCGGCAGCGTGATGGCGGCGATCGAGCTGGTCGACGACCGCTATGCCGACTGGCGCCAGACCGACACGCCGACGCTGATCGCCGACGATTTCTTCGCGGCCGGCTGCGTGCTGGGCGAGCCATTGTCGCTGGCCGACGCGCCGGATCTCGCCGCCGTCGTCGGCGTGACGCTGATCAACGATGTCGAGGTCGGCCGCGGCGTCGGCGCCGACGTGCTCGGCCATCCGTTCCAGGCGCTCGCCTGGCTCGCCAGCAGCCTCGCGGCACGAGGCGAAAGGCTGCGGGCGGGAGACATCGTGCTGACCGGCAGCCTGGTCGAAACCCGCTGGCTCAATGCCGGCGACCGGGTGGAGATCGAAATCGCGGGGCTTGGCGGGGTTTCGCTGACGGTTTCCGAGTAGGCGCTGAAAGCAAGCCCCTCACCCCACCCTCTCCCGCAAGCGGGCGAGGGCTTTTCCGCCGGCGGCCTTTATTCAGAACGAGCCCAGACGGCCGCGATCGCCCCCTCTCCCGCCACGCGGGAGAGGGCTGGGGTGAGGGTCTTGTCCGGCAACCCTACCGAAAATGCTTCGAGAGCTTCAGGCCCTGGGCCTGGTAGTTGGAGCCGAGGTCGCTGCCGTAGAGCTTTTTCGGACGTTCCGACATCGTCTCGTAGACGAGGCGGCCGACCGTCTGGCCATGTTCGAGGATGAACGGCACCTCATGGCTGCGCACCTCGAGCACGGCGCGGCTGCCGGCGCCGCCGGCTGCCTGATGGCCAAAGCCCGGATCGAAGAAGCCGGCATAGTGGACGCGGAATTCGCCGACCAGCGGGTCGAAGGCGACCATTTCGGCGGCATAATCCGGCGGCACATGCACGGCTTCGCGCGAGACCAGGATGTAGAACTGGTCGGGATCCAGGATCAGCTCGGCCTTGCCGCGCACCGGGATCGGCTCCCAGTAGTCGAGCACGTCGCAGGCGGCGCGCTTGTCGACGTCGACGACGCCGGTATGGCGCTTGGCGCGATAGCCGATGATGCCGTTCGAGCCCTCGAGATCGATCGAAAGCAGCAGCCCGCCGGAAGCGCGGAACGCGCCATCGACCAGCGGCTCGCGCGCGTTGAGGGCAGCCAGTTCGGTATCATTCAGATGGGTGTCGCCGCGGCGGAACCGGATCTGCGACAGGCGCGAGCCGGTGCGCGCGACGATCGGGAAGGTGCGCGGGGAAACCTCGAGGTAGAGCGGGCCCTGATAGCCGGCGGGAATCGTGTCGAAGGACTGCGCCCGGTCGGTGATGACGCGGGTGAAGATGTCGAGCCGGCCGGTCGAGGATTTCGGGTTGGCCGAAGCCTGGATATCGGCCGGCAGCGCCAGCCCTTCGAGCAGCGGCACGATGTAGACGCAGCCGGTCTCCAGCACCGATCCGGCGGAGAGGTCGATCTCGTGCAGCGTGAGTTCGGCGAGGCGGTCCTTCACCAGCACGTTCGGGCCCGGCAGGAAGCTGGCGCGGACGCGATAGGCGACGGCGCCAAGGCGCAGGTCGAGGCTCGCCGGCTGCACCTGGTCGGCATCCAGCGGCCGGTCGATGACGATTTCGCCCAGGGCGAGGCTCGCCCGGATCTGCTCGGCCGAGAGAATTCCGATTGCTGCTTCGCTTGACATGCCCGCTCCGTGACCCATGCCACTGCATAGGCGAGCAGATGCACTGCGGCAAGTCGTTACCAGACTCCCGTTGACGCCAGGCCACCACGGGCATATCAGGAAACGCATCACCCGTGGTCTATTTGAGCCGACCGGCTTGCCGCCACGTTAAACAATGTCGCTAAAAGGTCGGTTGCCGGAAATCCGACATCCGATTTTTGCCCGACCTCGCGTCGGGTTTTTCTTGATCGGGATCAGAGCCAAATGTCCGAAGACAAAGCCAAGCGCCCTCGCCGCCCCGCCACCCAGCTCGTGCATGGCGGCACCCTCCGTTCGCAGTTCGGCGAAATCTCGGAAGCGATGTTCCTGACCCAGGGCTTCGCCTATGACACGGCCGAAGCCGCCGAGGCGCGCTTCAAGGGCGAGGACCCCGGCTTCATCTATTCGCGCTTCTCCAACCCGACCACCTTCATGTTCGAGGAGCGCATCCGCCTGCTCGAGGGCGCCGCCGCCGCGCGCTCGACCGCCAGCGGCATGGCCGCCGTCACCGCCGCGCTGATGTGCATGCTGAAGGCGGGCGACCACGTCGTCGCCGCCAAGGCGCTGTTCTCGTCCTGTCTCTATGTCGTCGAAGACCTGCTGCCGCGCTTCGGCGTGCAGTCGACGCTGGTCGACGGCACCGACCTCAACCAGTGGCGCGACGCCGTGCGGCCGAACACCAGGGCGTTCTTCCTGGAAAGCCCGACCAATCCGACGCTCGAAGTGATCGACATCGCGGAGGTCGCCAAGATCGCGCATGAGGCCGGCGCGCTGCTGATCGTCGACAATGTGTTCGCCACCCCGATCTGGCAGCAGCCGATCAAGCTCGGCGCCGACGTCGTCGTGTATTCCGGCACCAAGCATATCGATGGCCAGGGCCGGGTCCTGGGCGGCATCATCCTTTCGGCCGATGAAGCCTATGTCACCGACCACCTGCACAATTTCCTGCGACAGACCGGCCCGACACTGTCGGCCTTCAACGCCTGGGTTCTGCTGAAGGGGCTGGAGACGCTGGATATCCGCGTCCGCCGCCAGACCGAGAGCGCGGCCAGGATCGCCGACGCGATGGCCAGGCACCCGAAGGTGGCGAAGCTGATCTATCCCGGACGCGCCGACCATCCGCAGGCCGATGTCGTCAGGAAGCAGATGGGCGCCGGCTCGACGCTGATCGCCTTCGAGGTCGAGGGCGGCAAGGAAGCGGCCTTCCGCGTCGCCAGCGCCATGGAGGTCGTCACGATCTCCAACAATCTCGGCGACGCCAAGAGCCTGATCACCCATCCCTCCACGACGACGCACCAGCGGCTCTCGGAAGAGGCGCGGCTCGGCTTCGGCATCACGCCGGGCATGCTGCGCCTGTCGATCGGCCTCGAAGACGCCGACGACCTCATCGAGGACATCACCCTGGCGCTCGACCAGGCCTGATCCCCCGACAGGAAGAAAGCCGCCGGAGGCGCCCGCCCCGGCGGCTTTTTCGCATCCCGACGCCCGGTCAACGTGTTGCTGGAATAAGAAAAGTTGCAAGATGCGCTAAATTGCGCAGTGGCGGCGCAGGCGCGGCCATGATTATTGACGGCAAGTTGACTGCCGCCAAAGCCAAACGTCGTTGGACTCGCTGTGATTCCCGCGCTAGTTTGGAACCCATCCAAAAAGCGGGCGCTGCTGATGGACTATCAATCTTTCTTCGTGGACGCGATCGACGCCCTCCATTCCGAGAAGCGTTATCGGGTCTTCGCCGATCTCGAGCGGATCGTGGGCCGCTTCCCGCACGCGATCTGGCGCTCCGAGCGCGGTCCGCGCGAGATCACCGTCTGGTGCTCGAACGATTATCTCGGCATGGGCCAGCATCCGGACGTCGTCCGCGCCATGGTCGAGACGGCACAGGGCATGGGCACCGGCGCCGGCGGCACGCGCAACATCTCCGGCAACAACCACCCGCTGGTCGAGCTGGAGCATGAGCTCGCCGACCTGCATGGCAAGGAAGCCGGCCTTGTCTTCTCCTCGGGCTTCGTCTCCAACGACGCGGCGCTGTCGACGCTCGGCAAGCTGCTGCCCGACTGCCTGATCCTGTCGGACGAGCTGAACCACGCCTCGATGATCGAGGGCATCCGCCGCTCCGGCGCGCAGAAGCGCATCTTCCGCCACAACGACCTCGAGCATCTCGAAGAGCTGCTCAAGGAGGCCGGCCCCGGCCGCGCCAAGCTGATCGCGTTCGAGAGCGTCTACTCGATGGATGGCGACATCGCGCCGATCGCCGGCATCTGCGATCTCGCCGAGAAGTATGGCGCGATGACCTATCTCGATGAAGTGCACGCCGTCGGCATGTATGGCCCGCGCGGCGCCGGCATCGCCGAGCGCGAGGGCGTCATGCACCGCGTCGACGTCATCGAGGGCACGCTGGCCAAGGCATTCGGCACGTTCGGCGGCTACATCACCGCCAGCCGCGCCGTGGTCGACGCCGTTCGCTCCTATGCACCGGGTTTCATCTTCACCACCGCTTTGCCGCCGTCGATCGCCGCCGCCACCACCGCCTCCATCCGCCACCTGAAGGCTTCGCAGGTCGAGCGCGACCTGCAGCAGCATCACGCGCAGCGGACCAAGGAAGTGCTGATCGCCGCCGGCCTGCCGGTGATGCCGTCCGAGACGCATATCGTGCCGCTGTTCGTCGGCAATCCGGACCTTTGCAAGAAGGCCTCGGACATGCTTCTCGACGAGCATGGCATCTACATCCAGCCGATCAACTACCCGACGGTGCCGCGCGGCACGGAGCGGCTGCGCATCACGCCGACGCCCTGCCATGACGAGACGCTGATCCTCGGCCTGCGCGATGCGCTGGTCGATGTCTGGCACCGCCTCTGGCTGCCGCTCGGCCGCACCGCCCCGGCCAAGACGGCTCGCCTCGTCGCCAATGGCGGCAGCTCGCATTTCGACGTCTTCCCGCCCGCCGGCGGCTGATCCGGGCCCGGTTCCGAATTCAAAGAGGCCCGCCGGTCGTCCCGGCGGGCCTTTTTTTGCGTGTGGATCGCAGCCGACGGCTCCTTGCCCGGGCCGGAGGGTCAGATCAAGCGGACGGACATGCCGCCATCCGCGATCATCGGGCTTCCCGTCATGAAACTCGACCGATCGGAGAGCAGGAACAGCGCCGCCTGGGCGATTTCCTTCGCGCTCGCCATCCGCTTCATCGGATGCAGCGTCGCGATGTACTCCATGAAGTCCGGATTGTCTTCGCCACCGGCGGGCGTGACCGTCCCGCCGGGCAGGAGCGCGTTGACGCGAATACCTTCCGCCGCATGGTCCGACGCGAGCGACTGCGTCAAGCCGATCAGTCCTGCCTTGGAGGCGGCATAGGCCCCCATCCCCGGCAGGCCGCCATTGCTGAAGCCGACGAAGGACGACGTGAACACGATCGAGCCGCCGCCCCGCGCCCGCATGGCCGGGATCTGCGCCTTGGCCGCCAGGAACGCTGCCGTCAGATTGACCGAGATCACGTCGTTCCAGCGCCCGAGCCCCATGTCGGGAACCGGGACCAGTTCCCCGACGATGCCGGCATTGTTGAATGCGGCGTCCAGCCCGCCGAACGCCGTGGTGGCGAGATCGACCAGAGCCTCGGCATAACGCTCGTCCCGGACGTCACCGGCCAGGTACACGGCCCTGCCGGTGCCCTGGTTGATCGTCTCCGCGAGGGTTTCGAGTTCTGCCGACCGGCGCGCGCCGAGAACCACGTCGGCACCTTCGGCCGCGAACAGCAGCGCCGCTGCCCTGCCGATGCCACTGCTCGCGCCGGTGATCAGAATCGACTTGTTTTCCAGCTCCATGACGTCCTTTTCCTGTCCTGTTTTCCGCCTTCGGGCGGGTTCCAGCGACACGGTGTCATGGCCCGGTCGCGTCCCGCGATCCGTTTCCTGCGCTTGAATTAGCGGGATGGCTCCACGGCGGCCATCGCCTGTCATCGAGCGGGCGATGCCGCAGCGGGCACGGTCGAACGGCCTCCCCCGCGTGCGGGAGAAGCTGGGCCGAGGGTCTTGCACGATCCGCCCGCTACGCCGCGACCTCGGCCGCCTCGGCCTCACCGATCTTCGAAATGTCGAACGGCACCGTCTGGTAGATCTCGTTGATCCAGTTGCCGAACAGCAGATGCGCATTGCCGCGCCAGCTGTTGATCGGCGGGCGGGTCGGGTCGTTCTTCTGGAAGTAATCGACCGGCAGGGCGACATCGATCCTGGCGTTGATATCGCGGAAATACTCGTCGCCGAGCGAGTGCGTGTCATATTCGAGATGGTTGAACATATGCAGGGCACGGTGGCGCGTGTCGTCGAGCAGGCAGAGGCCCGTCTCCTCGCTTTCGGCCAGCACGACCACGCCGCTGTCGGGCGGGATCTCGCTCTTGCGCACTTCCGACCAGCGCGACACCGGGACGGCGAACTCGTCGGCCAGCCCGCGCAGATAGGGCGATGTCGCGGCGGGGGCCGGGATCTGGTGGCGGAAGATGCCGAACGCCTTGCCGGGCAGGTCGTATTTCTGCATGCCGTGGAAATGGTGCACGGCCGCCTGCGCCGCCCAGCAGATGTTCAGCGAGCGATGCACATGCGTCTGCGTCCAGTCGAAGATCCGGCGCAGCTCGTCCCAATAGGTGACCTGCTCGAACGGCATGCGCTCGACCGGCGCGCCGGTCACGATGAAGCCGTCGAAGCGTTCTCCCTTCACCTCCTCCCAGGGGCGATAGAAGGAGAGCATGTGCTCGGCCGGCGTGTTGCGCGGCGCGTGGTCGGTGATCTGCACCAGCGACAGCTCGATCTGCAGCGGCGTCGCGCCGAGCAGGCGGGCGATCTGCGTTTCGGTCGAGATCTTGTTGGGCATCAGGTTGAGCAGGCCGATCCGGAGCGGACGGATATCCTGGCGTACCGCATCCGCCGCGCGCATGACCATGACGCCTTCGGCTTCGAGCTTGCGGCGGGCTGGCAGGTCGTCGGGGATCTTGATCGGCATCGGGCATCGTCCTGTCCTGGAAGAGCCGACGTTGTGTGACTGGGTCCGTATTCTTGCCGGATCGGCCACATCCTCCCTTGCAGGAGTGCCACCTTGCCCGGATAGGCAGGTTGGCGTCGGGCGTCGGCCCAACTCTTGATGTATGCGCCTGATTTAGCCGAGCCAAGGCCGCTTGGCAACAGAATCTGCGGGGGCGGGCCAGACCCTCACCCCAGCCCTCTCCCGCGCGCGGGAGAGGGGGCGCGCCGCGTCTGGTGCGAGATCGACATGGCGCCGGCAAAAAGGCCCTCGCCCGCTTGCGGGAGAGGGTTGGGTGAGGGTCTTGCTACTTCGCCAGCCACTCGGCCAGCCGGCGGGTGGCCTCGCGGATCTGGTCGAGGTTGCGCAGATAGCAAAGGCGCATGAAACCAGCCCCGCCTGCGCCAAAGGCGTCGCCCGGCGCCAGGCCGACATTGGCCTCGTCGACCAGCCGCAGCGCCAGCCGGCGCGTGTCGGGCTCGCCGTCGACGGCGAAGAAGGCATAAAACGCGCCGGCCGGGCGCACGAGCCGGATGCGACCGGTCTTCTCCAGGCCGGAACAGACGATCTCGCGCGCTTCCACGGCGCGCTGGCGCTGGAAGTCGATGAAGGCGTCGCCCTGCTCCAGCGCCGCGACCGCGCCGCGCTGCAGGAACTTTGGCGTGCCCGAGCTCGAATATTGCACCAGGTTCTCGATCACCTGGCCAAAGGCCGGGGGCGCCGACAGCCAGCCGACGCGCCAGCCGGTCATCGCCCAGTTCTTCGACATGGTGTTGACGTAGAGGATTCGATCGTCCGGCTCGGCGATGTCGTAGAAGGAGGGCGAACGCTCGCCCTCGTAGAAGAAGCGCGTGTAGACCTCGTCGGAGATGATCCAGAGCCCCCTGGCGCGGGCAAAGTCGAGAATGGCCTGGAGTTCGTCGCGCGTCGCCGTCCAACCGGTCGGGTTGCAGGGCGAATTCAGGAACAGCGCCCTGGTGCGCGGCGTCACCGCCTCGAAATAGCGGTCGAGGTCGAGCGTCCAGCCGGCATTGCCATAGGTGAGCGGCACCTCGACCACCTTGGCGGCGCCGACCTCCGCGGCGGCCGAGAAATTCGGCCAGGCCGGGGTCGGCACGACCACCTCGTCGCCATGGCCGGCGACCATGCGCAGGGCGATCTGGATCGCCGGCATGCCACCGGAGGTGACGAAGAAACGCTCGGGATCGAACGGGCGGCCATAGAGGCGCGCATGATAGGCCGCCAGCGCCTGCCGGAGTTCGGGAATGCCGCGCTGGTGGGTATAGAAGGTCTCGCCCGCCGTCAGCCCCGCCTGGGCCGCCTCGCTGATGAAGCCCGGCGTCGGCAGGTCGCCCTCGCCGACCCAGAGCGGGATCAGCCCCTCGCGGTCACGGCCGTAATTGAAGACCTCGACGATGCCGCTTTCGGGAGCCTGGCCCGCTTCGGGGCGCAACATATTCAATGCGGGATGGACGGACACGCACGTTTCCAATGTCTGCAGGCGCCATGTCCACGGGCGGGCGACGCCATTACGGATGATGTAGCGGATTTTAATGACCAACCAAGACAAAACGGCGGCCAGGAAGCCGCCGTTTCATGGTTCGCTGGCGCGGCCGCAAGGCCGGCCGGATTACTTCTTGGCCAGCAGGTCGCGGATCTCGCGCAGCAGGGCAACGTCTTCCGGCGTCGCGGCCGGGGCTGCCGCCGCGGCGGCCTTCTCGCGCTTCAGGCGATTCATGCCCTTGACGATCAGGAACAGGATCCAGGCGACAATGATGAAGTTGATCAGCAAGGTCAGAAAATTGCCGTAGGCGACGGTAGCTCCGGCCTTGCGGGCGGCGTCAAGGGTCGGCTGCGGTTCCCCGGCGAGCTGAATATACTTGTTGGTGAAGTCGATACCGCCCGTAATGACGCCGATGATCGGCATGATGATGTCATTGACGATCGAATTGACCAGGCCGCTGAAGGCGGCGCCGATGATGATACCGATGGCCAGATCGACCACGTTGCCCTTCAGGGCAAACTCCCGGAATTCCTTCAGCATTCAATATTCCCTTTTCGCCCGGCTCTTCGCGAACCCACTCTTCACAACCCACGCGACTATAGCGCAGCGGTTTCGCAGGCGAAACGTGCCCGCAGCAACTGTCGCACGGTGTTGCCACGCTGCACTGGGCGGCGGCGAACCGACCCGATGCGGCGCAGCGCGCGATTGACGCCCTGCCTCCCTTGGCGTTATGAGCCACGGATCATTTTCGAAAAGAGCGCCGATGTATCGAACCGTCACGCGATCGATCCAGGTGACCGTGCGGCCCAGCTTCGTCGAGGACGATTCCTCGCCGGGCGAGAACCGCTACGTCTGGGCCTACACGATCGAGATCGTCAATCTCGGGCTTGAGAACGTCCAGCTGCGTTCGCGCTTCTGGCGGATCACCGATGGCAAGGGCCGCACGGAAGAAGTGCGCGGCGTCGGCGTCGTCGGCAAGGAGCCGTCGCTGAAGCCGGGCGAGAGTTTCGAATATACCAGCGGCTGCCCGCTCTCGACGCCCTCGGGCATCATGGCCGGCACCTATCAGATGCAGACCGAGAGCGGCGAGATGTTCTCCGTCGAGATCCCCGCCTTCTCCCTCGACGTCCCCAACGCGCCCCGGGTGCTGCATTAGGATCTGGGACGGCACACGCCTTCTCGAAGGCGCGTAGCCCCCCCACCTCCGCCGTCACCCTCACCCAGGCCAGGCCCCAAGCAGCAGGGTTTTGGGGCGTCGGCGGTTCAAGCGGATCGAGCGGTGCTTGGGAACTCCCAAGTCATCGGCTGAGTGGATCCTCGCCTGCGCGAGGATGACGCCGTGGGGGCGGCTGCGGGCGCGGGGCTTGCCTACGCGCCGCCCTCAACGCCGTCAGAACACCTCAGACCAGGAATTCCTGCGGGTCGAAACCGTATTTCTGGCCGCAGAACTCGCAGGTCACGGAAATCTCGCCATCCTCGATGCTCGACGTGATTTCCTCGGCCGAGAAGCTGCCGAGCACGCCGCGGATGCGTTCACGCGAGCAGGAGCACTGCTCGCGAACAGCCAGCGAGTCATAGACGCGCACGCCGCGCTCGTGGAACAGGCGATAGAGCAGCCGTTCGGCCGGGACGTCGGGATCGATCAGTTCGTGATCCTCGACGGTCGAGACCAGCGAGGTCGCCTCCGCCCAGGCATCCTCCTCCTCGGCGTGGTGCTCCATGCCTTCCGGCGCGTCGCCGCCCGGCAGGTCGCGCCGGACGCCGATCGAGGCTTCCGGCAGGTACTGCACCAGCAGGCCGCCGGCGCGCCAGCTATGCGAAGCGCCGCCATCCTCGCGCGTCATCATCTCGGCCACCGCCAGGCGGACGAGGGTCGGGATCTGTTCCGACTGCGAGAAGTAGAGATGCGCCACTTCCTCGAGGCTGACGCCGTCGAGCTGGACGATGCCCTGGTAGCGGCTGGTGAACTCGCCCTGGTCGATGGTCATCGCCAGGATGCCCTTGCCAAGCAGAAGTTCGGGCTTGGAGAGGCCGTCGACGTCCATCTCGGCCACCCGCTCCTTGTTGAAGCGGGCATAGGCGCGGATGTCGCCCGAGGTGCGATAATCGACGACCAGCATGTCGACCGGGCCGTCCGTCTGCGTCTGTAACAGGAACTGGCCCTCGAACTTCAGCGACGAGCCGAGCAGCACGGCGAGCACGACGGCCTCGCCCAGCAGCTTCGATACCGGCAGCGGATAATCGTGGCGCGCCAGAAGGGCCGACAGCGCCGGCCCCATCTGGATGGCGCGACCGCGCACGTCGAGACCGTTGACCTCGAAAGGCAGCACGGCGTCATCGCCCGCCGGATCGATCGATCCGGGGCCGAACGGGATTTCTTCCATCAAAGTGCCTCCGGGCCGCCCAGGCACCAGGCCAGGATGCCCTTCTGTGCGTGCAGCCGGTTTTCGGCCTCGTCGAAGACGACCGATTGCGGTCCATCCATGACTTCGGCCGTCACCTCCTCGCCGCGATGGGCGGGCAGGCAATGCATGAACAGCGCATCCTTCTTGGCGCACGACATCAGGCGGGCGTTGACCTGGTAGGGCTTCAGCAGGTTGTGGCGGCGCTCCGCCTCGCTGTCGCCCATCGACACCCAGGTGTCGGTGACGATGCAGTCGGAATCGGCCGCCGCGTCGTCCGCGTCCTCGCCGGCGATCACCTCGCCGCCATTGGTGCGCGCCCAGTCGAGCAGCTTGTGCGACGGCGCAAGCTCCTCCGGCGTCGCGATCTTCAGGCGGAAGTTGAAGCGCGCGGCGGCGTGGACCCACGACGCCATGACATTGTTGCTGTCGCCCAGCCATGACACCGTCTTGCCCTCGATCGGGCCGCGATGCTCCTCATAGGTGAGGATATCGGCCATGATCTGGCAGGGATGCGAGCGGCGCGTCAGCCCGTTGATCACGGGTACGGTGGCGTTGGCCGCCAGTTCCTTCAGCGAGTCGTGGTCGAGAATGCGGATCATGATGCCGTCGACATAGCGCGACATGACGCGCGCCGTGTCGGCGATGGTCTCGCCGCGGCCGAGCTGCATCTCGGCGCCTGTCAGCATCAGCGTCTGGCCGCCGAGCTCGCGCATGCCGACATCGAAGGAGACGCGCGTGCGGGTCGAGGGCTGCTCGAACACCAGCGCCAACACCTTGCCGGCCAGCGGGCCGACGCCGTCGCGCGCGCCATTGCGCACCGACTTGATGCGCTTGGCGCCTTCCATGATCTGTCTGAGGGTGGCGGAATCGAAATCCGTCAGGTCGAGAAAATGCCGAACCATAGGTCTGTCCTGTCCGCTCAGGCGGATTGCCGTGCCGCTTGCGCAGCCTCGGCTTCGATTGCGGAAAAGGCGGCGTCGAGCTTGTCGATCGCCGCGTCGACTTCTGCCTTGCCGATGTTGAGCGGCGGCAGCAATCGCAGGACATTGTCGCCCGCGCCGGCGGCTAGCATTTTCTGCTCGCGCAGCGCCGCCACCACTTCGGGAACCGGCTTCAGCGCGTGCAGGCCGATCAGCAGGCCCTCGCCGCGAATGTCGTCGATCACGCCGGGATGGCTGTCCATCAGCCCGCCAAGGCGCTGGGTCAGATAGCGCGCGGTCTCGCGCACATGCTCCAGGAAGCCATCGCCGAGCACGACGTCGAGCACGGCATTGCCGACCGCCATCGCCAGCGGATTGCCGCCGAAGGTCGTGCCATGCGTGCCGGGGGTCATGCCCTTCGCCGCCTCGTTGGTGGCGAGGCAGGCGCCGAGCGGGAAGCCGCCGCCAATTCCCTTGGCCGCGGTCAGGATATCGGGGGTGATGCCGGTCCATTCATAGGCGAACAGCTTGCCGGTGCGGCCGATGCCGGTCTGGACCTCGTCCATGATCAGCAGCATGCCCTCGGCGTCGCAAAGCGCCCGGAGCTCGCGCAGGAAGGCGTTCGGGAAGGCGCGCACGCCGCCCTCGCCCTGGATCGGCTCGATCATGATGGCGGCGGTCGCCGGCGTCACCGCGGCCTTGATCGCCGCCATGTCGCCGAACGGCACCTGGTCGAAGCCGTCCGCCTTGGGGCCGAAGCCGTCGAGATATTTCTGCTGCCCGCCAGCGGCGAGCGTCGCCAGGGTCCGGCCGTGGAACGCGCCCTCGATGGTCAGGATGCGGTACCGGTCGGGCTGGCCATTGACGTAATGATAGCGCCGGGCCGTCTTGATGGCGGCCTCGTTGGCCTCGGCGCCCGAATTGGCGAAGAAGACCCGGTCGGCGAAGGTATTGGCGACCAGCGTGTCGGCCAGCTTCTCCTGGCCCGGGATCCGGAACAGGTTCGATGTGTGCCAGAGCTTGCCGGCCTGTTCGGTCAGCGCCTGCACCAGGATCGGATTGGCATGGCCGAGCGTGTTCACCGCGATGCCGGCGGAGAAATCGAGATAAGCGTCGCCCTCTCGCGTAAAGACCCAGGCCCCCTCACCTCGCTCGAACTCGAGCGGCGCACGCGAAAAGGTGTCGTAGAGGCTGGACGAGGTCTTTTTAACGCTTGTATCGGGGGCGCTCATATCCCCTCCTTCGGATGAAACCACGGAAATGGGTGCTTAAAAATCAAAGGTGCCGCCCGAGGCCAACGCGCCGGGCAGCACCTTTATGCGTTGCCCTTATATCACGGCGGTGACGATTTGTGTCAATGAAATCGCCGCTCGCGGGCGGCCATGACGGCTAACCGATTGACGGGACTCACGGATCGGAAATCCGTCGCTAGTTGGGGAAAACGGCCAGATCGGCCTCCAGCCATCCCTCCGACTCTTGTCACCGAGTCACGCCATATAGTATCTTAATTTTCGTTAAGACACGAAATATCGAGCAGGTACCTCCCCCTGACCCTTGTATGGCGTCCGCAGTCGTCCGGCATCCCGGCTGAACGACCGCGACAGGATTCCGGGTATCGCTCCGACCGACAAGGACACGCTATGACTTGGACGGACGAACGGGTTGAGTTGCTGAAAAAACTCTGGACCGACGGCTTGAGCGCAAGCCAGATCGCTTCGGAACTCGGCGGCGTAACGCGCAATGCGGTCATCGGCAAGGTACACCGGCTGAGCCTCTCGGGCCGCGCCAAGCCGGCAACGGCGCCCGTTGCCCGCGCCCGCAAGCCCGCGGCTGCCACCAACGGACGCTCGGTCACGACAGGGCGCCCCAATCCCGTCAGGCCACTCGTCGCCGGCAACACGGCCCTCAAGCCGATGAGCCAGCTCGCGCCCGAGCCGCGGCGCATGCCCCGGGCGGTTGGTTCGGACGACGTCGTCGTGCCGATCAGCCTGCACGCGACGATCCTCACCCTGACCGAGCAGACCTGCAAGTGGCCGATCGGCGATCCGAGCACCGAGGACTTCCACTTCTGCGGCCAGCGCTCGAATTCCGGCATTCCCTATTGCGAATATCATTCGCGGGTCGCCTACCAGCCCGTGCATGATCGTCGCCAGAAGAAGGCTGTCGGCGCCTGATCGCGCCGCGCCGCGGCGGACGGCGCCCTCCCACTGTCCGCCTGCGATGCCAGTCTGGCCGTGCCGCCTCCCCCGAGGCGCACGGCCTTTTTTTGTCCCTCTGCATGTCACGTCAAAAAAAGCCGCGCGGACGACGCCACGCGGCTTTTTTGTAGGGCTCGATCTTTGGAAGACTGCCCCGCCCCTCCCGTCTGAGAGAGGCAAGGCAACCCGTCACGCCATCGCGAACTGGTCGTCGAAGGAATAGCCGGAGCCGCGCACGGTGCGGATCGGGTCCTTGACGCGGCCGCGATTGACCGCCTTGCGCAGCCGGCCGATATGCACATCGACCGTGCGTTCGTCGACATAGACGTCGCGGCCCCAGACGCCGTCGAGCAGCTGCTCGCGCGAGAACACGCGGCCCGGGCTCTTCATCAGATATTCGAGCAGGCGGAACTCGGTCGGACCGAGATGCAGCTCGCGCCCCGAGCGGCGGACGCGATGCGTCTCGCGGTCGAGCTCGATGTCGCCGGCACGCAGCAGCGAGGCGATCACCTCCGGCTTCGAGCGGCGCAGGATGGCGCGGACGCGGGCCATCAGTTCCGGCACCGAGAACGGCTTGACGACATAGTCGTCGGCGCCGGTGGCGAGGCCCCGGATGCGTTCCTGTTCCTCGCCGCGCGCCGTCAGCATGATCACCGGCAGGGTGCGGGTGGCGTCGCGCGCCCGCAGGCGGCGGCACAGCTCGATGCCGGAGATGCCCGGCAGCATCCAGTCGAGCAGCAGCAGGTCGGGCACGGTCTCGAGCAGGCGCATCTCGGCGTCGTCGCCGCGCGGCACCACCTCGACGGCATAGCCCTCGGCTTCGAGGTTGTAGCGGAGGAGGAGGCTCAGCGCCTCCTCGTCCTCAACGATCATAACGCGTGGCGTCATTCACGGATATCCCAGTAAACCTGACGCAGGCGTCAGTTCTTCTCATACGCGACGGCGGTCGTGCTGGATTCATCCTGCTTGGGACGATCCTCGGCCAGGACCTGGCCGGTGACGACATAATAGACCGTTTCGGCGATGTTGGTCGCATGGTCGCCGATGCGCTCGATGTTCTTGGCGCAGAACAGGAGATGCGTGCAGAAGGTGATGTTGCGCGGATCTTCCATCATGTAGGTCAGCAGCTCGCGGAAGAGCGACGTGTACATGGCGTCGATTTCTTCGTCGCGCTTCCACACTTGGTAGGCCTGGTCGACGTCGCGGGTCGCGTAGGAGTCCAGCACGTCCTTGAGCTGCGCCAGCGAAAGCTGCGCCATGTGCTCGACGCCGGTGTTGAAGCGCTTGGACTGGATGTGGCCGTCCAGCGCGATGACGCGCTTGGCGATGTTCTTGGCCAGGTCGCCGATGCGCTCGAGATCGCTGGCGATGCGCTGCGCGGCGATGACTTCGCGCAGGTCCATCGCCATGGGCTGGCGCCGGGCGATGATCATGATGGCGCGCTCTTCGCACTCCCGCTGCAGCACGTCGAGCTTCTTGTCGTCCGCGATGACGGTGCGGGCGGTCTCGGCATCGACGCGCATCAGCGCGCTGACCGCCACGTCGACGAGACGCTCGGCCATGCCGCCCATCTCGGCGATGCGGCGGGCGACGTCGTTCAGTTCTTCGTCGTACTTGGAAACGATGTGTTCGGACATGTCGTGCTCCTACCCGTGGCCCGGCTTAGCCGAAGCGACCGGTGATGTAGTCCTGGGTGCGCTTGTCGCT
This sequence comes from Kaistia defluvii, assembly GCF_026343955.1. Lineage (GTDB taxonomy): Bacteria > Pseudomonadota > Alphaproteobacteria > Rhizobiales > Kaistiaceae > Kaistia > Kaistia defluvii. The sequence continues at coordinate 344,132 of NZ_JAPKNI010000002.1, read as the reverse complement.
CGGGGCGGTGAAGATCTTCGTCGTCTCGTCGAACTCGATCAGCTCGCCGAGATACATGAAGGCCGTGTAGTCCGAGACGCGGGCCGCCTGCTGCATGTTGTGGGTGACGATGGCGATCGTGTAGTCGGTCGTCAGTTCGTCGATCAGTTCCTCGATCTTGGCGGTCGAGATCGGATCGAGCGCCGAGCAGGGCTCGTCGAACAGCACGACTTCCGGCCGCACCGCGATGGTGCGGGCGATGCACAGGCGCTGCTGCTGGCCGCCCGAAAGGCTGAGGCCGCTGGTGTGCAGCTTGTCCTTGACCTCGTTCCAGAGCGCGCCGCGCGTCAGCGCCGCCTCGACCCGGCCGTCCATCTCGGAGCGCGAGATGTTCTCATACAGGCGGATGCCGAAGGCGATGTTGTCGTAGATCGACATCGGGAACGGCGTCGGCTTCTGGAACACCATGCCGACGCGGGCGCGCAGCATGTTTCGGTCCTGGTCGGGGTCGAGCACGTTCTTGCCGTCGAAGATCACCTCGCCCTCGGCCCGCTGGCGCGGATAGAGGTCGTACATCCGGTTCAGCACGCGCAGCAGGGTCGACTTGCCGCAACCCGACGGGCCGATGAAAGCGGTGACCTTCTTCTCGAACAGCGGCAGGTTGATGGTCTTCAGCGCGAGGTTGTCGCCGTAGAAGAACTTCAGATTGCGGATCGAGATCTTCTCGGCCATGCCGGCCGTGTTCATCGCGGTCTGGGTCATTTTTGAGCCTTGGGGCTGAGGAAGGCGCGAGCGACGATGTTGAGCGCCAGCACGGTAAAGGTGATGAGCAGGGCGCCGGTCCAGGCGAGCTTCTGCCAATCCGGATAGGGCGACAGGGCGAACTGGAAGATCGTCACCGGCAGCGACGACATCGGCGCGTTCAGGTTGGTGCTCCAGAACTGGTTGTTCAGCGCGGTGAAGAGCAGCGGGGCGGTCTCGCCGCTGACGCGGGCGATCGCCAGCAGTACGCCGGTGACGATGCCCGACATCGCGGCCTTGTAGGCGACGTGGCGGATCATGATCGAGCGCGGCAGGCCGAGCGAGGCGGCGGCCTCGCGAAGCTGGTTCGGCACCAGGTTGAGCATGTCCTCCGTGGTGCGGACGACGACCGGGATCACCAGGATGGCGAGGGCCGCCATGCCGGCGAAGGCCGAGAAGTGTCCCATCCGGACCACGACCACCTCATAGACGAACAGGCCGATGACGATCGAAGGCGCCGCCAGCAGGATGTCGTTGATGAAGCGCACGACCATCGTCAGCTTGTTGTTGCGGCCGTATTCCGACATGTAGGTGCCGGCCAGGATGCCGATCGGCGTTCCTATGATCACGCCGCCGAAGGTCATGACCAGGCTGCCCATGATGGCGTTCAGAAGGCCGCCGGCCGAGCCCGGCGGCGGCGTCATTTCGGTGAAGACCGCCAGCGAGAGACCGCTGAAGCCCTGATAGAGCAGCGCGCCGAGGATCAGCACCAGCCAGGCCAGGCCGAAGATGGTGGCGCCGACGGAGAGCGTCAGCAGGATCTTGTTGCCGCGACGACGGCGGCGGTAGATCGCCTGGGCCGCGGGCGTCGAGGCGGCGGAAAGGCCGCCGGAGCCGATTGTGCCGAGATTGCTTGCCATGATCGGGCGCCTCAATTGCCGGCTTTGACGTTCATGCGCATCAGCAGCAGACGCGCCGCGGCGAGAACGATGAAGGTGATGACGAAGAGGATCAGGCCAAGCGCGATCAGCGACGAGGTGTAGAGATCGCCGACCGCTTCCGTGAATTCGTTGGCGATCGAGGCCGAGATGGTCGTGCCGGGCGACAGGATCGAGGCGGAGATCTTGTGGGCGTTGCCGATGACGAAGGTGACGGCCATGGTTTCGCCGAGCGCGCGGCCGAGGCCCAGCATGACGCCGCCGATGACGCCGACGCGGGTATAGGGCAGCACCACCTTGGTCACGACTTCCGAGGTCGTGCAGCCGAGGCCGTAGGTCGCTTCCTTCAGCACCGGCGGGACGGTGTCGAACACGTCGCGGGTGATCGAGGTGATGAAGGGCAGCACCATGATGGCCAGGATAAAGCCGGCGGTCAGGATGCCGATGCCGTAGGGCGGGCCGGCGAAGAGGCTGTTCAGCACCGGGATCGGCGCGAAGATGTCGATCAGGAAGGGCTGGATCGTCGTCTGGAAGAACGGGGCGAAAACGAACAGGCCCCAGATGCCGTAGATGATCGAGGGAATGCCGGCGAGCAGTTCGATGGCGACGCCGATCGGACGCTTCAGCCAGGGCGGGCAGAGCTCGGTCAGGAAGATGGCGATGCCGATGCCGACGGGAACGGCGATCAGGAGCGCGATGAAGGAGGTGATGACCGTACCGTAGATGGGCGCCAGCGCGCCGAACTTCTCGGTGACGGGATTCCAGGACTGGCTCGTGATGAAGCCGAAGCCGAAGGTCGAGAGCGCCGGGATCGAACCATGCACCAGCGAGATGATCACGCCGCCCAGCAGCACCAGAACCATCAGCGCCGCGCTCAGGGTCAACGCCCGGAAGGTGGCATCCCCGGCCTTGAACCGTCTCATGCGTTTCAGCTTGGCACTATCCATGCCGGCGCTGATCGCGCCTGTCATCGCAGCATCGACCATGTTGTTTTCCCGGTTCCGCATTGGGAGCCAATTTTGTGAAGGAAGAAAGAGGGGCAGTGCGCCCCTCTTTCCATCTGATCGAGCCTAGTTGGCAGCGAGGACCGGCTTGCCGTCGGCGCCAAGGATATCCTTGGCCCAAGTCGCCTTGATGTCAGCGACGACCGAGTCGGGCAGCGGGATGTAGTGCAGCTCTTCGGCTGCAGCGTCGCCCTTGTCGTAGGCCCAGCTGAAGAACTTCAGGGCTTCGGCGACGTCGGCGGCGTTGTCCGGCTTGGCGTGGACCAGGATGAAGGTCGCGGCGGTGATCGGCCACGAGGTCGCGCCGGGCTCGTTCGTCAGGATGACGTAGTAGCCGGGAGCCTTGGCCCAATCGACGTTGGCGGCGGCGGCGGCGAAGTTGGCCGCTTCCGGAGCCACGGTCTGGCCGTCCTTGTTGACGAGCTTGGTGTAGGACATGCCGTTCTGGGCGGCGAAGGCATACTCGACATAGCCGATCGAACCCTGGGTCTGGCCGACATTGGCGGCGACGCCCTCATTGCCCTTGGCGCCGAGGCCGACCGGCCATTCGACGGCCGAAGCGGCGCCGACTTCGTCAGCCCAGGACTTGGAGGCCTGCGACAGGTAGGTCGTGAACACGAAGCTGGTGCCCGAACCGTCCGAACGGCGCACGACGGCGATCGCCATGTCCGGCAGGTTGACGTCGGCGTTGAGCTTCTTGATCGCCTCGTCGTTCCACTTGGTGATCTTGCCCTGGAAGATGTCGGCCAGTGTCTGGCCGTCGAGGGTCACTTCACCCGGCTTCAGGCCGGGGACGTTGATGATCGGAACCACGCCGCCGATGACGGTCGGGAACTGGACCAGGCCGGCCTTGGCCAGCTCTTCCGGCTTCAGCGGGGCATCGGAAGCGCCGAAGGTGACCGTCTTGGCCTTGATCTGCTTGATGCCGCCACCCGAGCCGATCGACTGGTAGTTCATGCCGATGCCGGTTTCCTTCTTATAGGTGTCCGCCCACTTGGCGTAGACCGGATAAGGGAAGGTTGCGCCGGCGCCGGAAATGTCCGCTGCCTGGGCCGAACCGAAGCCGATGGTGGCGGCGAAAAGGCCGGCCGCGAGTGCGAATTTCTTGAATGTCACCTGACGTCTCCCTGACGGGGTTCCGGAACTTGCGAGTTGCTTGCCCCGACCACTTGCGACCGGGACGCGAGCGGACCCTAGTCACCACAGGTAATGGTTCTATGACAGTATCATCACTCTTTTATGACAGTCTAAATATAGGAAACGTCACGGCTTTTTCCTTCGCCGGGCAAGGAGCCCCCCGAGAGGGCGACGTTGAATGCGACAGTGAAGCTCGCCCCCTCGCCGGGGCGGCTCTCGATCAGCAGGCGGGCGCGATGGCGGTTGAGGATGTGCTTGACGATGGCGAGGCCGAGACCCGTGCCGCGCTGGGCGTGACTCGCCTGGATGTCGGCGCGGTAGAAGCGCTCGGTCAGGCGCGGCAGGTGCTCGGCCGGGATGCCGGCGCCGAAATCGCGCACCGTCACCACCGGCCCGCCGCGTCCGCCGGGCGGCGGCGTCGCCGTCACCTGCACGCGCTGGCCCAGCTTTCCGTATTTGCAGCCATTCTCGATCAGGTTCTGGAACACCTGCACCAGCTCGTCGCGGTCGCCCGGCACCACCAGAGGCGTCTCCGGCAGCTCGGTCTCGATGGTGACGCCGAGATCGCGCGCCAGCGGCTCCAGCGCATCGACCACGCCGCGGATGACGCCGGTCAGGTCCACCGGCGCCTCGGGGCGCATATGCGCCTTCATCTCGATGCGCGACAGCGACAGCAGATCGTCGATCAGCCGGCTCATGCGCGTCGCCTGGTCGTGCATGATGCCGAGGAAGCGCTGGCGCGCCACCGCGTCGTCCTTGGCCGGGCCCTGCATCGTCTCGATGAAGCCGGACAGCGAGGCGAGCGGCGTGCGCAGTTCGTGGCTCGCATTGGCGACGAAATCGACGCGGATCTTCTCGCTCACCCGCTGCTCCGTCAGGTCGGAGAAGATCAGGATGATGAAGCCGGAGCGGTCGCTGGCGCCGCCGGCCGGTTCCAGCGCCGAGAACCAGGCCAGATACCAGCGCTCGGTCGCGCCGCGCTCGAGAAACTGCACCTTCTCCGCCGCGCCACCGGCGGCGACGCGGTCGAAGGCGCCGACGAAATCGGGATTGCGCAGGCGGAAGGTCAGCGGATCGCCGGGCCGGATCGGGAAGGTCGCCTCCGCCCGGCTGTTGGCATAGCGCACGACGCCGCGCCGATCGAGGATGACGCAGGGATCGGGCAGCGCGTCGGCCATGCGCTTGATGCCGGTCTCCGGCCAGATCGAGGGCGGCGGGCGGCTGGTCAGCCGCACCGGCAGCTCCCCCTGACCGCGCAGGAAGAGCGCGAAGAAGCCGACCGTCGCGGCGAGCACCGCGCCCGCGGCGACCGCGCTCACCTGGTCGATCAGCACGAGGAACAGGAGCAGCGCCGCCATCGTCAGGAAGAACGGCCGCGCCTCGACAAGCCGGGCCATCACCCCGCGCTTGCCGGCGTCCTGCGCCTCGTCCTCGACGACGATCCGGTCCCTGTCGCTCATTCCGTCTCCATTTCCCAGGTTGGCGTTCCCCGGACGGGGCATCCGCCATGACTATGCCGGCTCATCATCGCATGTCGTACAGGACAAGCAGATGACAGCATGGCAGTGTCGTCCTCCAAACGGCTTCTATGTAGGAGATCGGAATCGACATGGCGAATTCAGACAAGAAGAAGTCCAAGTCCGACAATCTGAAAGCGGAGGCGGGCCAGTCCGACGAGCCGAAGGCCGGCAAGGATGCCGGCAAGAACGGCGAGGAGAAGAGCGGCGACGGCAAGAAAAGCGGCAAGAACGGCGACAAGGGCAAGTCCGAAGAGGGCAAGGCCGCCGCGCCCCTGCCCAAGCAGCTCGAACCCAGCGTCGACTCCCCTCCGATCGAGACCAAGCTCGGCAGCTTTGATCTCGACAATCCCGTCCTGCCGGCCTGGGTCGAGGAAACGGCGTTCGGGTCGGGTGGCTATCCCTATGACAAGTCGATGAAATCCGACAAATACGAGGAGGAACTGACGGCGCTGCAGATCGAGCTGGTCAAGCTGCAGCACCACGTCATCGAAAAGGGCCTCAAGGTGGTGATGCTGTTCGAGGGCCGCGACGCCGCCGGCAAGGGCGGCGCCATCTTCGCGCTGCGCCAGTATCTCAACCCGCGCAACGCGCGCGACGTCGCCCTGCCGAAGCCGTCGGACACCCAACGCGGCCAGTGGTACTTCCAGCGCTATATCGAGCAATTGCCGACCGCCGGCGAGATCGTCACCTTCGACCGCTCCTGGTACAATCGCGCCGGCGTCGAGACGGTGATGGGCTTCTGCACGCCCGAAGAGCGCAAGGTCTTCATCGATCAGGCGCCGATGCTCGAGGCGGGGCTGATCGAGGCCGGCACGATCCTGTTCAAGTTCTGGCTCGACATCGGCCAGGAGATGCAGCTGAAGCGCTTCCACGAACGGCGCCACAACCCGCTGAAGATCTGGAAGCTGTCGCCGATGGATTATGCCGCGCTCGGCAAATGGAAGGACTATTCCAAGGCCCGCGACTCCATGCTGGAGACCACCCATACCGACAAGTCTCCCTGGATCATCGCGCTCGCCAACGACAAGCGCCGCGCCCGCCTCAACATCATCCGCTACGTGCTGAGCCGGATCGACTATCCCGGCCGCGACAAGGACGTGGTGCGCGAGCCGGATCCGCTGATCCTGGGATCCGGCCCCGGCTTCCTCAAGAAGGGTTGAAGCCCGCGGCTCCAGCGGGGGCGCGCCCCCTGAAGGAGCCGTATGCTGCCGAAGTTTCGCCTTCAGGCGCTGCTATCAACGGTTCGTTCACCCTTTTCCGGTCATTCCCGAGCGTTATGAGCCAACTCCAAACGGTCCTGCGCCGCTCCGTCGCGCACCTTGCCCCCTCGGACCACGATGGTCGGGAGCGCATGTTCACCAGCGCGCGCGAAGCGATGATCCGGCTGCTGTGGTCGTATGACCCGCCGCTGACGCCGAGCGAGATCGACAGCAAGATCGACGAGTTCGACGGCGTCGTCGCGTCGATCCTCAGCGAACACCGGAACGCGGAGGGCGATGCGCCCGAGGACGACGAGGCCGAGGACGAACCGTCCAGCCTGGTCACGCCCGAAGCCGGCGTTCCGGCCAAGCCCGAGGCCTTGCCCTTTTCCGCCGCGCTGACGCTGCCGCCGCGCGAGCCGGCGCGCAAGCTGGCGCGTTTCGAACCGCTGTCGCGGATCGGCTCGCCGACGCCGATGCGGGACGCGACGAAGAACGACGACAGGAACGGCATCCCGGCGGCGTCCACCGCCGACTCCGCCGTGTTGGCGGCGCTTGCCGCGCTCGACAGCACGGCCGCCGACAAGCCGGCCGGCCGAGGCGACAGGGCCATCCTGGCCAAGTCGACCCAGGGCGGCGCCCCTGCCGCACCTGCCGAGGCCGGCGCCGCGGATGGCTGGCGCCCCGAAGAGGAGCCCGACCCCTTGGACGAGGCAGCGCAGGACGAGCCTGCCGCGGATGCCGAGGATGAGCAGCCGTCCGAGGATCAGGACGAGACGGAAGATCATCGGGCCGACGACGAGCCGCCCGATGAAGGCGACCTTGCGGAAGAGGAAGGACTGGCGGAAGAGGAAGGACTGGCGGAAGGGGAAGAGCCGCTGGACGACGAAGAGGACGGCCGCGACGACGGGCACCCGGACTTGGCCGGCAATGCCGGTCGTGAATCGGCTGACGACATCCTGCGCCGGCACCGCGAGCGCTTCGACGATCGCGCCGCCTTGCGGACCGAACCGCGCCAGCCCGTGGAAGACGATGCCGAGGACGACCTCGACGAGGAACCCTTCGACGCGGATGCGCTGGAGGACGAGCCGTTCGAGGCGGACGAACCGCGTCGCGGCCTTGGCGACCGGCTGCGCGATATCGCCGATGCGATCAGCGGCCGAATGATCGGCATCATCGCCGGTGTCGTCCTGCTGCTCGTCGCGGGCCTTGGCGGCGGCGCCTTCCTGCTCTCGCGCAGCCCGACGCCCGCCGCGACCGCCACCCAGGCCGGGCCTTCGGCACCCGCCCCGGCCCAGCCGGCGCCGCCGACCGACATTGCCGGCGTCATCGCCGCCGCCCCGGAAGAAGCCCCCGCCCCTGCGGCGCCGGCCGCTGCCATACCGGCCGGCGCGCTGGCGCTCGAAACACTCAATCTGTTCGATGGCCGCGATCCCAGCGTGTTCCAGTCGGTTCCCGACAATCCGGTCCGCTTCGAGGGCGATACGCAGGGCGGCTTTGCACGCGTCTCCACATCGATCCATTCGACGGGCTCGCGGATCACCGTCGGCCGCGGTGTCTATGAAAGGCTGGCCGGCCGCACCATCCGCCTCGTCGTCGTGGCGCGCGCATCCGCGACCAACCCGGCCCATTCGCTGCGCTTCGCCTATCAGAACGGCCGCAGCCTCAGTCCCTGGAAGGATGGCGAACTGGGCAAGGACTATGCCCCGCTCTCGGCGACCTGGACGGTGCCGAAGGAGCGCGGCGGCCCCGAGACGGACGCGGTGCTGATCGAACCCGGCATTCCCGGCGACGGTACGGCCGCCGACATCAAGTCGGCGCGGATCGAAGTGCTGCAATAAAGCGAGGCGAGACCCAGACCCCACCCTCTCCCGCAAGCGGGCGAGGGTGACGATCGAGCACGAAAGCTTGGCCTGTGATTGTCGGCGGAGGACGAAAAGCTCCGCCACCCCGCCATACCTCGCCGTCATCCCGGGCGGAGACCCGGGATCCATCCAGCCGGGTTGCGTGCGAGACGCCCAAGAACCCGGCTGCATGGATCCCCGCCTTCACGGGGATGACGGCGTTTTTCATACAGCGGACGTGCTTCCCGGATAGGGAGGCGAACGGCTGTCCTACCCGGCCGAATAGCCCTTCGCCACCAGATACGCCACGATCTCGTCGGCGAGCTGTTCGCTGTCGCCCGAGGTCGTGTCGAGGTGGATGTCGGCGGCGAGCGGCGCCTCATAGGGGCTGTCGATGCCGGTGAAGTTCTTGATCAGCCCTTCGCGCGCCTTCCGGTAGAGCCCCTTCACGTCGCGCGCCTCGGCGACCTCGAGCGGCGTGTCGACGAAGATCTCGATGAACTCGCCTTCCTCCACCAGTTCGCGCGCCAGCTGGCGCTCCGAGCGGAAGGGCGAGATGAACGAGACCAGCACGATCAACCCGGCGTCGACGAACAGCTTCGCCGTCTCGGCGACGCGGCGGATGTTCTCCACCCGGTCGGCATCGGTGAAGCCGAGATCGCGGTTGAGGCCGTGACGCACATTGTCGCCATCGAGCAGGTAGGTGTGCCGCCCCATCAGGTGCAGCTTCTTCTCGACCAGATTGGCGATGGTCGACTTGCCCGCGCCCGAAAGGCCGGTGAACCACAGCACGCCCGGCTTCTGACCCTTGGCAGCACTGCGCGCCGCCTTGTCGATGTCGAGCGCCTGGCGATGGATGTTGGTGGCGCGGCGCAGGCCGAAGCGGATCATGCCGGCCGCCACCGTCTGGTTGGTGAAGCGGTCGATCAGGATGAAAGCACCGGTGGCGCGGTTATCCTCGTAGGGGTCGAAGGCGATCGGCTCGGCCAGCGACAGGTTGGCGAAGCCGATGTCGTTCAGCGCCAGCGTCTTGGCGGCGAGCGGCTTCAGCGTGTCCGCCTCGACCCGGTGCTTCAGCTCCGTCACCGCCGCGCCGACGGTGCGCGTGCCGATCTTCATGAGGTAGGGTCGGCCGGGCAGCATCGGCTCCTCGGCCATCCAGATCAGATGGGCGGCGAGCTGGTCGGACACCTCCGGCCGCGCCTCGGCAGCGACGAGAACATCGCCGCGCGAAACATCGATCTCGCGGTCAAGCGTCAGCGTCACCGCCTCGTCGGTGCCGGCGACGCCGAGGTCGCCGTCATGCGTGACGATGCGCTCGATTTTCGCCACCTGGCCCGAGCGCGCCACGACCAGTTCGTCGCCCGGGCGCGCCGTGCCGCTGGCGATCGTGCCGGCATAGCCGCGGAAGGTCAGGTCCGGCCGGTTGACCCATTGCACGGGAAAGCGGAACGGCCGGTCGATGCCGGGTTCCAGCTCGACATTTTCCAGATGCTCGATCAGCGTCGGGCCGCGATACCAGTGGGTATTCGGGCTGAGCACGCTGACATTGTCGCCATGACGGGCCGAGAGCGGGATCGCGACGCGGCTGGCAAAGCCATAATGGGCGGCATCCGCGTCGAAGGCGGCGACGATGGCGTCATAGACGCCGCGATCGAAGCCGACGAGGTCGATCTTGTTGATCGCCAGCACGACATGGCGGATGCCGAGCAGCGAGGCGATGGTGGCATGTCGGCGCGTCTGGGTCAGGATCCCCTTGCGCGCGTCGATGAGCAGCACTGCGAGGTCGGCCGTCGAGGCGCCGGTCGCCATGTTGCGGGTATATTGCTCGTGGCCGGGCGTATCGGCGACGATGAACTTGCGCTTGTCGGTGGCGAAGAAGCGATAGGCGACGTCGATCGTGATCCCCTGCTCGCGCTCGGCCTCGAGGCCGTCGACCAGCAGCGCCAGATCCATGTCGTCGCCGACGGTGCCGAACTTCCTCGAATCCTTTTCGAGCGTGACCAGCTGGTCCTCGAACAGCTTCTTGGTGTCGAACAGCAGCCGGCCGATCAGGGTCGACTTGCCGTCGTCGACGCTGCCGCAGGTCAGGAAGCGCAGGATGCCCTTGTCGTCCGACGCGGCGAGGAAGCTGGCGCCGTCATCAGGTGCGGCGGCACGGGCGGAAACGATCTCGGCCATTAGAAATATCCCTCGCGCTTCTTCTTCTCCATCGAGCCGGATTCATCATGGTCGATTAGCCGACCCTGGCGCTCGGACGTGGTGGCGAGGAACATTTCGCGGACGATTTCGGGCAGGGTGTCGGCGTCGGACTCGACCGCCGCCGTCAGCGGATAGCAGCCAAGCGTGCGGAAGCGGACGCGCCGGTTCTGCGGCACCTCGCCGGGCAGGAGCCGCATCCGGCTGTCATCCGCCATGATCAGCTGGCCGTTGCGCTCGACCACCGGTCGCTCGGCCGAGAGGTAAAGCGGCACGATCGGGATTTCCTCGGCGAGGATGTATTGCCAGATGTCGAGCTCGGTCCAGTTCGACAGCGGGAAGACGCGGATCGTCTCGCCGGGCTGGATGCGGGTGTTGTAGAGCGACCAGAGCTCGGGCCGCTGGTTCTTCGGGTCCCAGCCGTGATTGGCCGAGCGGAAGGAGAAGATGCGCTCCTTGGCGCGGCTCTTCTCCTCGTCGCGGCGGGCGCCGCCAAAGGCCGCGTCATAGCCGCCGGCGTCGAGCGCCTGCTTCAGCGCCTCGGTCTTCATCACCTGGGTGTAGTTGGACGAGCCATGGTCGAACGGGTTGATGCCGGCCGCCTTGCCCTGCTGGTTGGTGTGGACGCGAAGCTCCAGCCCCAGCCGCTTCACCGTCTCGTCGCGAAACGCGATCATCTCGCGGAACTTCCAGGTCGTATCGACATGCAGCAGCGCGAAGGGCGGCTTGGCCGGATAGAAGGCCTTCATCGCCAGGTGAAGCATGACCGACGAATCCTTGCCGATCGAATAGAGCATCACGGGATTTTCGAAATTCGCCACGACCTCGCGCATGATGAAGATCGCCTCGGCTTCGAGGCGGCGAAGATGCGACGGGGCATGCGGCGATGGGGGGCGTGGCGACATCGGGGAACTCCGGACTGGAGCCGAAACCTAGTCTGCCGGGGGCCTTCGCCTCAAGCAACGGGGATGCCGTATATCCGCGCGGATGCCGCGATCCGTGCCGCGATCGGGCCGAATCCCGCAACCTGATTTCAGTAAACTAGATCGGTTTAGTCGTCTTAGCCTCGGCTGCCATCCGCGCTCCCCGCGCGACGAACCACGGATTGGCATAGGCGGAGATGCCCGCGCCCCCACCCGGTCCATAGGGAAGCGCGGCGCCGCCGACCGTCTCGACCGCCCCGCCGGCCGCGCGGAGCACGGCGTCGCCCGCCGCCGTATCCCACTGCATGGTTGGCCCCATGCGCGGATAGAGATCGGCCTCGCCGGCCGCCATCAGGCAGAACTTCAGCGACGATCCCGCCGCGACCAGCGACGCGCCGGGGAAGCCGGCGATGAAATCGTCCGTCTCCGGCGTGCGGTGGGACCGGCTGGCGAGGATGCGCGGCGGACTTTGCGCGGGATCGGCGACATGGATGGCGCGGCGGGCCGAAACCTCGAAATCGACGATGGACAGATGTTCGGCGCCAAGGCCGATCCGGCCGGCATAGAGATCGCCCCGCGCCGGGGCATAGACGAGGCCCAACACCGGCACGCCGTTCTCGACCAGGCCGATATTGACCGTGAAATCGCCGTTGCGGCTGATGAATTCGCGCGTGCCGTCGACGGGATCGACCAGGAAGAACGAGCCACCGACCGTCGGGATGCGCCCCTCGGCGCAGGATTCCTCCGCCACCACCGGGATCTCCGGCGTCAGGCGCGCGAGATCGGCGAGGATGACGATCTCGGCCTGCTTGTCCGCCTCCGTGACCGGCGAGGCATCGCCCTTGTGCTCGACCGCGAAGGCGCCGTCATAGACCTGCATGACGACGCGGCCGGCGGCGATCGTCGTCGCGATCAGGGCTTCGTAGAGGGCATCGTCGAGCGCGTGCATCGGATCTCGCAGGTCTGGCGAAGGAGGGTCTCCCGGGCTCGTAGCCCGATGCGCGGCCTTCGACAAGCGGCAAGCGTGGTCGCGATTGCCAGCCGGCCGCGTCGACGCCATGATCGCGCCGACCCCAAGAGGACACCGACATCGCCACTTCGCCGCCGCCCCATGGCCATCGCGCGCCCAAGACCTTCGCGCTGGCCCCCTTCCCCGTTTTTCTCGCGGCCTTCGCGCTCTGCCTGGTCATCCGGCTGTCGACGCTCGGGCATCTGGCGCTCTGGTTCGACGAGATCATCACCGCCGACGTCATCGCCGGCTCCTGGCGGGACCTCGTCGCCGACAGGCTCGCCAACGGCCATTTCCCGACCTATTTCGCGATGCTGAAGGCGCTGGGGCTGGCCGGGGCCGACGAATTCTGGCTGCGCCTGCCCTCCGCCATCCTCGACGGCCTGGCCGGCGGCCTGATCGCGCTGGTGGCGCTCCGGCTTTCCGGCGGGATCGGCGCCGTCGCGGCGGCGGTTCTTTACGCGCTCTACCCGGCACTGATCCAGTATGGCCAGGAGGCGCGGCCCTACGCGCTGATGCTCGCCTTCATCGCGCTCGCCATCACCGGCCAGATCAGGCTGCTCACCCGGCGCGCCCCGCCGCGCCGGCAGGCAATCCTCGCCACGATCGGCACCCTCGGCGCGGCGCTGGCGATGCCGGCCGGCATCGTTTCGGTCGCCATGCAGCACCTCGGCTTGCTCGCCTGCGGCTTCCGCCGGTTCGAACCGGCCGAGAAGCGGCTCTGGATCCGGCATGTCGCGGTGACCTGGGTCGCGATTGTCGCCGCCGCGCTGTGCCTGCTTCCCGCCATCCTCGACCAGGCGGCCAAGCCCGTCGGGCTGATGAAATGGCAGAGCCAGATCCCGTCGGCGTTCCGCATCCGCGAGGCATTCGGCGAGACCTATGGGCTGGCCGTTTCGCGCGACCTGCATCGCTTCCTGCCGGAGGAATGGACCGCGCCGCTGGCGCTCGCCCTGCTGGCACTGATGGCGATCGGGCTGATCGCCAACCGCGATCGCGCGCCGCACCGGATGCTCGCCGTCTCGGCCTTCCTGACGCCGCTGGTCTTCCTCGCGCTCGGGGCCTTCTCCGCCAGCGCCGGGCGCTATCTGATCGGCATGCTGCCGGCCGCGATCCTGCTGGCCGCCGCCGGCGTCGCCGCCCTGCTGGCCGACCGGGGCATGCGGCTTGCCGTCGGCGCCACGCTGGCCCTGCTCGGCGCCGGACTGGCGCTGCAGGCGCTCGACATGCTGGTCTCGCCGCGCAAGTTCGACTGGCGCCCGGTCGCCGCCCTGCTGCACGAAAAGGGAGTGCGCGACACGACGATCCTGGCCGATGCGCCGCCGATCGAAAAGGCGCTGCGCCACTACGCCCCGGCGTCCGACCATCTCGCCTTCGACACGCTCGACCCCGATGCCAAGCCGATAGCGACGCTCTGGGCCAGGGCGGCGGACCGGCCGATCGCATACCTCGTCCTCGGCGCCTACCAGACGATCCCGGCGGCGATCGCCAGGGACGCGACCGTCTGCGCCTTCCCGCTCGGCGACGTGCAGCTCGTGATGGTCGCCCGGGACGCGGCCCTCATTCCGCTGGCGCTCAATGGCTGCGCGCGGATTGAGTGAAGACGCTCTTCGCCTCTCCCTGAGAGAGAGGTCGACGGCCGCAGGCCGGCGGGTAAGGGGTTCAGGCCTCACCGGGGAGATCGCACCCCCTCACCCGTAGCTTCGCTCCGCGCTCGGGGGGATGACAGAGGCCGTGATCTACCTCAACCTCGAATGGTTAATAAGCCAACCTTTGCAACTTACCTTTTGACCCCGCCGTGCCTATGTAGAAATTGCCTCTACCGGCCGTTCCGGACCAGGGGCTCAAAAGGAGAGATCATCATGTCCGATACCAACCGGCTCGACGGCAAGGTCATCATCGTGACGGGTGCTGCCGGCGCGATCGGGGCTGCCGCTGCCCGCGTCATGCTGGCGCGTGGCGCAACCGTCGTCGCTGTCGACTATTCCGGCGACGCGCTGGCCAAGCTCGAGACGGAGCTGAATGCCGCCGACAAGCTCGCGACGATCACCGCCGACGTCAGCGACGAGGCGGCCGTGAAGGCCTATGTCGACGAGACGGTGAAGCGCTTCGGCCGCATCGATGCCTTCTTCAACAATGCCGGCATCGAGGGCGAAACCCACCCGATCCCCGATTACCCGCTCGCCGCCTTCCAGAAGGTGATGGCCGTCAACGTCATCGGCGTCTTCCTCGGCCTCAAATATGTGATCCCGGTGATGGCCAAGGCCGGCAAGGGCAGCATCATCAACACGTCGAGCGTCGCCGGCCTTTCCGGCTCGCCCAACATGGTCGCCTACAATACCTCGAAGCACGCTGTGATCGGCCTGATGCGGGTCGCGGCCGTCGAATGGGGCGCAAAGGGCATCCGCATCAACACCATCAATCCGGGCCCGATCGAGGGCCGCATGATGGATTCGCTCGATTCCACCCGCGCCGCCGACGCCGTGGCGGTCCGCAAGGCGACCCAGGCCGCCATACCGGCCGGACGCTATGGCAAGCCGGAGGAAGTGGCGGCACTCGCGGCCTTCCTCGCCTCCGACGACGCCAGCTACATCAATGGCGGCGTCTACCCCGTCGATGGTGGCCTCACCGCCGCCTGATCGCGGCACAGATAGCCCTGACATGGAAAACGGGCGCCCAGGGGCGCCCGTCCTTGATCGATCGCGTTGCGGCGAAGCCGGCCTATTTCAGGCCCGCCGCGTCGGTCACGGCATGCGTCCAGGCGCCGGTCGGCTCCTTGGTGATGACGGGCGATTCACCGCCGGCTGCCAGCAGCGTCGCCACGGTGCGCTTGTAATCGGCTTCGTCGAGCGCGCCGGTCGTGCCTTCGGTCAGCTTGTTGACCTCGCCCATCATGAACTTCTGGTGGGCTTCGGTCTGCGCGCCGGTGTCGTCGTTCTCCAGAACGATCTTGGCGGCTTCGTCGGTATTGTCGCGGGCATAGGCCCAGCCCTTCATCGAGGCGCGGACGAACTTCGCCATCTTCTCGACGAAAGCCGGATCCTTCAGCTTGTCTTCCATGACATAGAGGCCGTCTTCCAGCGTCGCGACGCCCTGGTCCTCATATTTGAAGACGATCAGCTCGCTTTCCGGAATGCCGGCGTCCAGCACCTGGCCGAACTCGTTGTAGGTCATGGTCGAGATGCAGTCGGCCTGCTTCTGGATCAGCGGGTCGACGTTGAAGCCCTGCTTCAGCACGGTGACGCCGTCGGGGCCGCCCTCGGTCGAAAGGCCGAGCTTGGCCATCCAGGCGAGGAAGGGATATTCGTTGCCGAAAAACCAGACGCCGAGCGTCTTGCCCTTGAAGTCATCCGGCGATTTGATGCCGGTTTCCTTGCGGCAGGTCAGCATCATGCCCGACTTCTTGAAGGGCTGGGCGATGTTGACGAGCGGCACGCCCTTTTCGCGGGACGCCAGCGCCGCCGGCATCCAGGTGGTGATGATATCGGCGCCGCCGCCGGCGATCACCTGCTCGGGGGCGATGTCCGGGCCGCCCGGCTTGATCGTCACGTCGAGGCCTTCCTCGTCGTAGAAGCCCTTCTCCTTGGCGACATAGTAGCCGGCGAACTGGGCCTGCGGGACCCATTTCAGCTGTAGCGTCAACGCATCGGCCGCATGGGCCGAGACGCTGGTCATGAGCCCCGCCGCAATCGCGAGCGCTCCAATCATAAGCTTCTTCATTGACCCCTCCAGGTTCTGTTCGTTGTCGTCTCTTGCCGGTCGCGCTTTCCTCACGCGAACCGGTAGCCACTTCGCTCGAAAACGCTCCAGCCCCGCCTTCAGGTGCGGAAGGACGGATGCCAGAAGGTCGAGGCGCGCTCGATGAGCGCGATCACCCCGTAGAAGACGGAGCCGGCGAGCGCCGCCACCGCGATTTCCGCCCACACCATGTCGATGTTCATGCGCCCGACTTCGGTGGAGATACGGAATCCCATGCCCACGATCGGCGTTCCGAAGAACTCGGCCACGATGGCCGCGATCAGGGCGAGTGTCGAATTGATCTTGAGGGCATTGAATATGAAGGGCAGCGCCTCGGGAAGCCGGAGCTTGAAGAGGGACTGCCAATAATTCGCGGCATAGGTGCGCATCAGGTCGCGCTGCATCGGCTGCGAGGCGGCAAGACCGGTGACGGTATTGACCAGCATCGGGAAGAAGGTCGCGACGACGACCACCGCCGCCTTGGACGGCCAGTCGAAGCCGAACCACATCACCATGATCGGGGCGATGCCGATGATCGGCAGCGCCGAGACCAGATTGCCGACCGGCAACAGGCCGCGCTGCAGGAAGGGAACGCGGTCGACCAGGATGGCGACGAGAAAGCCGGAGCCGCAGCCGAGCACATAGCCGGCGATCACCGCCTTCAGGAAGGTCTGGCGGAAATCGGCGGCAAGGATCGGGATCGACGAGACGAGCTTGGCCCAGATCGCCGAGGGCGGCGGGATCAGCACGCTCGGCACCTGGAAGGCGACGACGATCACCTGCCAGAAGACCAGCAGCCACGCCCCGAACAGCAGCGGGACCACCAGCTTGAGCAGGAAGCCCGCCGGCCCGGCGCGCGGCTTGATGGCGGCCAGTTGCGACACCAGCGCCCAGGCGAGCAGCCAGGCCGTGGCGAGCAGCGCCCAGAAGCCGGGGCCGGCATGGCCGGCGAGTCCGGGCAGGATGTCAAGCACCATCCACGCGCCGGCGCAGGAGGCCAGCGCCAGCAGGACGGCGGTGACGGGGCTGCGCTCCGCCTTGACCGCGGCATAGGCGGCGGCCGCCAGGAGAAGGATCACGACCCAGCCGAAAGCGCCCTCGCGCGGCAGCAGGCGCCAGGCATCGGCGGCATCCAGCGGCAGGGCGACGGCGGCGAACAGACCCAGAAAGGCGATCCAGGGCTGGAGATGCCCGCGCGGGTGGGTGGCGCCCATGGCCCTCATGACCGGCCCTCCGCGTGCTCAGGCCCTCGCCCGCTTGCGGGAGAGGGCTTTCTGAGGGTCCTGCATGCTTCGAACTTGCGGGCGGCTTGGGGGAAGGAAAGAAAGCCCCTCACCCCCGCCCTCTCCCGCAAGTGGGCGAGGGAGCGATCCGCGCTTCGTCCGGCTGGAAAGAGCCCTCTCCCGCTCGCGGGAGAGGGTTGGGTAAGGGTCTTGCTTGCTTGGGTTTTGCGGACGCCATCGTTCATCGCGCCATCCCCATTCGCCGCACGACCAGCCGGTTGGCATAGCCAACGATCGCCACCAGCACGGCGGCGAGGATCGAGGCGGCGAGAAGCGCCGCCCAGATCTGCACCGTCTGGCCATAGTACGAGCCGGCCAGCAGCCGCGCGCCGAGGCCCGCCGCCGCGCCGGTCGGCAATTCGCCGACAATGGCGCCGACCAGGCTGATCGCGATGGCGATCTGCATCGAGGTGAACAGATAGGGCAGCGAGGCCGGGAAGCGCAGCTTCCAGAAGGCCTGCCAGCCCGTCGCCGAATAGGTCCGCATCAGGTCGAGATGCATCGGATCGGGCGAGCGCAGCCCCTTCACCATGCCGACCGTGATCGGGAAGAAGGACAGGTAGGTCGAGATCATCGCCTTGGCGAGGAAGCGCGACGTATCGGTCGAGAGGCCGAGCTGGCCGTTCATGAGGTTGTAGCCGACGACGACGATCATCGGCGCGATCGCGACGATGGGGATGGTCTGCGAGGCGACGACCCAGGGCATCAGGCTCTTGTCGAGACTCGACACATGCACGATGCCGACGGCGAGCAGCAGGCCGAGCAGCGTGCCGATGACAAAGCCGGCGAGCGTCGCCGAGAGCGTCACCCAGCCGTGATAGACGAGGCTGCGCTTGGAGTTGATGGCATAGCCGGTCGTGCTCTTCCAGAGCTCGGTCGCGACCTGGTGCGGCGCCGGCAGCAGCGGACGCTCCATCGAATAGGTGGCGCCGATCATCTGGCCGAGGGTCGGCTCGACCTTCTGCCGGGCGAAGGCATCGCGCGCCAGCTGCGCATTCAGGAAGAACGCGCCGACATACCAGATGGCGAGGATGGCGACGACGACGACCATCACCGGAAAGACCTGGCCGGGCTTCTTCAGCGGGCGGGGTGCTGGGACGGCGAGCGTGGTCATGCCGCGAGCCCCTCCCCATATATCCCGCGACGATCCCGCAGCGACGCGACCAGCCGAGGGGAACCCCAATGAGCACCACGACCGCGACCCGGCCGACCTGCCGGATCATCCGACCCAACGAGGCCTATGCCGGCAAGCAGGGCTTTTCCTATCTCGAGGGCATCTCCGCCCAGTCGGTCGGCTCGACCGGCCTGTGCATGGTGCTGCTCACCATCCCGCCCGGCGGCCGCGCCAGCGCTCACAAGCACGAGCACCACGAGACCGCGATCTATGTGATCGCCGGCAAAGCCGAGACCTGGTTCGGCGAGCGGCTGGAAAGCCATGTCGTCGTCAAGGCGGGCGAGATGTTCTACATCCCCGCCGACATGCCGCATCTCGCCGCCAATCGCGGGACGGAACCCTGCGTCGCGGTCATCGCCCGCACCGATCCGAACGAACAGGAAAGCGTCGTCCCGCTGCCGGAGCTGGAATGCCTGGTGCCGCGCTGACGGAAGGATAACGGAGGGTTTACACGCGCCGGGCGCGTTAACCCCCTCACCGGCGGTTCTCGCTACGTCAGTCCTCATAGGAGTGCCCTGCCCTGAGACCGTTGCGGACGCGGGCGGCGACCTCCAGGAATTCCGGCGTCTCGCGGATGTCGAGCGTCCGGTCGCGGGGAAAGCCGCAATCGATGATGTCGGTGACGCGGCCCGGGCGCGGCGACATCACGACGATCTTGGTCGAAAGAAAGACGGCCTCGGGGATCGAATGGGTGACGAAGACGACGGTCTTCTGCGTCTTCGCCCAGAGCTTCAGCAGTTGCTCGTTCAGATGGTCCCGGACGATTTCGTCAAGCGCGCCAAAGGGTTCGTCCATGAGCAGAAGCTCGGGCTCGACCGCGAGCGCGCGGGCGATCGAGGCGCGCTGCTGCATGCCGCCGGAAAGCTGCCAGGGATATTTCTTCTCGAAGCCGGCAAGGTTGACCAGCGCGAGGTTGTCGGCGATCCGCCGCTCCCGCTCAGCCCTGGGCAGGCCCATGATCTCGAGCGGCAGAGCGACGTTCCTGGCGATGGTGCGCCAGGGATAAAGTGCTGCCGCCTGAAAGACATAGCCATAGGCGCGGGCCTGCCGCGCCTCCTCCGGCGACACGCCATTGACCGTGATGGACCCGCCGGTCGGCTGCTCGAGATCGGCGATGACCCTGAGCAGCGTGGTCTTGCCGCAACCCGAAGGCCCGATGAACGAGACGAAATCGCCCCGCCTCACATCGAGATCGATGTTGGACAGCGCCTGGACCGGCCCGTCATTCGTCTCGAAGGTGAGCGAGAGCCCCCGGATATCGATGACGGATGCGGCGTTTCCGGCGGCTGGCTGATCGTCGGCTCTTTCCTCGTAAGGCTGGAACACGGCGCTCATCCCCGCCTCAAACGCCGATCGGCATATGCTCGGGCGAGCGGGTCACGGCGCGCGGCGCCGTCACTTCCTTCCACTTCGAAAGGGCGGCGTTGACCGCCGGGAACGGCTTGCGCCTGATGAACTTGCCGCGGCCGGGCTGGGGCTGCGAATTCTGCCCGTCGGCCCAGACGATCTCGCCGCGCGACAGCGTGTAGCGCGGCAGGCCGTTGACGGTGAAACCCTCGAAGACATTGTAATCGATGATGGATTTCTGGTTGGCGGCGGAAATCGTCTTCGAAAGCTTGGGATCCCAGACGACGAGATCGGCGTCCGACCCGGGCAGGATCGCGCCCTTCTGCGGGTAGATGTTGAGGATCTGCGCGATATTGGTCGAGGTCGCGGCGACGAACTCGTTCGGCGTCAGCCGGCCGGTTTCGACGCCCCTGGTCCAGAGCACGGATAGCCTGTCCTCGACGCCGCCGGTGCCGTTCGGGATCTTGGCGAAATTGCCGAGGCCGAAGCGCTTCTGCTCGGTGGTGAAGGCGCAATGGTCGGTGGCGACCACCTGCAACGACCCGGCGGCGAGGCCCGCCCAGAGGCTGTCCTGGTGGATCTTGTTGCGGAAGGGCGGCGACATCACACGGCGGGCGGCATAGTCCCAGTCGCGGTTGAAATATTCGCCCTCGTCGAGCGTCAGGTGCTGGATCAGCGGCTCGCCATAGACGCGCATGCCCTTCTGCCGGGCCCGGCGGATCGCCTCGTGGCTCTGCTCGCAGGAGACATGGACGATATAAACCGGCACGCCGGCTGCGTCGGCGATCATGATGGCGCGGTTGGTCGCCTCACCCTCGACTTCCGGCGGGCGCGAAAAGGCGTGGCCTTCCGGTCCAGTCGTGCCTTCGGAGAGATATTTCTGCTGCAGCGCCGCGACGATGTCGCCGTTCTCGGCATGCACCAGCGGCAAGGCGCCAAGCGCCGCACAACGCTGGAACGACGCGAACATCTCGTCGTCATTCACCATCAGCGCGCCCTTATAGGCCATGAAGTGCTTGAAGGTATTGATGCCGCGATCGACCACCTTGGCCATGTCTTCAAAGTGCTTCTGCGACCAGCCGGTGACGCACATGTGGTAGGAATAGTCAGAAGACGCCTGCCGGGTGGCGCGGCCTTCCCATTCCTCAAGCGCGGCCAGCATGCCGGCTTCGCCCGGAATGACGAAGTCGACCACGGTGGTGGTGCCGCCGGAAAGGGCGGCGAAGGTGCCGCTTTCCCAGGTTTCGGCCGCCGTCGTGCCCATGAAGGGCATTTCCAGATGGGTGTGCGGATCGATGCCGCCGGGGATGATGTAGGCGCCCGACGCATCCACCACCGTATCGCCGGAGAGATCCGGCCCGATGGCCTGGATGGTCTCGCCTTCGATGAGGATGTCGGCTTCGTAGCTGCGGTCCGCCGCCACGATCGTTCCGCCCTTGATAACCGTCGACATGGTGAAATTCCCTCTGGTCTCTCGGCCGACTTTGCCAGCCTTTTTGTTCTTGTGCCGGAGGTTAGAGCCTTTCGCCGTTTCGTTGAACGGGGAAGGGCTCTAACACCCTGACGGGTCGCGTTTTCTTCACGCGAACCGGAATCCACTTCGCTCGAAAACGCCCTAGCCGGCGATCTCGGCAGTCTCCAGCACGGCGTGCAGCAGCACGTCGGCACCCGCCGACGCCCATTCCGGACTGATTTCCTCGGCCTCATTATGCGACAGACCGCCGACGCAGGGACAGAAAATCATGGTGGTCGGCGCGACCTTCGCCGTCCAGCAGGCGTCGTGGCCCGCACCCGAGATGATGTCGGCGTGGCTGTAGCCGAGCCGTTCGGCAGCGCCGCGCACGCGTCCGACCAGCGTCGGATCGAAGGTCACGGGGTCGAAATGGCCGACGGCCTCGATGGCGCAGCCGACCCCCAGCGCCTCGGCGATCCCGGCGGCTTCCGCTTCGATGCGGGCGCGCATGGCATTCAGCTTGGCGAGGTCGGGCGTCCGGATGTCGATGGTAAACACAACCTTGCCCGGCAGCACGTTGCGCGAATTGGGCGTGAAATTGACCTGGCCGACGCCGCCCACGGCGCCTGGCTGATTGTCCATCGCCACGGCCTGGACCATCTCGAGGATGCGCGCCATGGCGAGGCCGGCATTGACGCGGAGGTTCATCGGCGTCGAACCGGTATGCGCCTCGCGGCCGGTCAGGGTCACCTCCAGCCACCAGAGGCCCTGGCAGTGCGTGACCACGCCGATCTGCTTCGCTTCAGCCTCGAGGATCGGGCCCTGTTCGATGTGATACTCGAAATAGGCGTGCATCTTGCGCGCGCCGACTTCCTCGTCGCCGACCCAGCCGATCCGCTTCAGCTCGTCGCCGAAGGTCTTGCCTTCGGGATCCCTGCGTTCATAGGCGTAATCGAGCGTCAGCGCGCCGGCGAACACGCCGGAGGCCAGCATGGCGGGAGCGAAGCGCGCGCCCTCCTCATTGGTCCAGTTGGCGATGGCGACCGGATGCCTGGTCCGGATGCCGAGATCGTTGAGGCTGCGGACGACCTCCAGCCCCGCCAGGACGCCCAGCACGCCGTCATACTTGCCGCCGGTCGGCTGGGTATCGAGATGGCTGCCCATATAGACCGGCAGCGCGTCCGGATCCGTGCCGGGACGGACGGCAAACATGCTGCCCATCTTGTCGACGCCCAGAGTCATGCCGGCCGCCTCGCACCAGGACTTGAACAGGTCGCGGCCCTCGGCATCGGCATCGGTCAGCGTCTGGCGGTTGTTGCCGCCGGCAATTCCCGGCCCGACCTTGGCCATCTCCATCAAGCTTTCCCAAAGGCGCTCGCCATTGATGCGGAGATTGTCGGTCGGGCCAGTCATGCGTTCATCTCTCTACAGGAAGGCTTTCAGCCGTGGTTACGGTCAGAGCCGGGACACTCCCGCGTCGCATCCAGCCGGAAAAGGCGCCGGCCGGATGCGTCCCCGACGAAGCAGGGATCGCGGCAACAAGATTCTGTCCCGACAACACTTTAGCGTCACATCGTCGGGAAATTGAACACCGCACCGGACTTGATCCCGTCCGGCCAGCGCGTCGTCACCGTCTTCAGACGGGTGTAGAAATGGACGCCCTCCGGTCCGTAGATGGCGTGGTCGCCGAAGATCGACCGCTTCCAGCCGCCGAAGGAATGATAGGCGACGGGAACCGGAATCGGCACGTTGATGCCGACCATGCCGGCCTCGACCTTGTCGGCGAAGGAGCGCGCGGCGTCGCCATCGCGGGTGAAGATCGCGGTGCCATTGCCGAATTCGTGGGCATTGATGAGTTCGAGGGCATCGGCATAGGAGTTCGCCCGGAGCACGGAGAGCACGGGACCGAAGATCTCCTCGCGGTAGATCGTCATGTCCTTGTCCACATGATCAAAAAGCGTGCCACCGACGAAGTAGCCGTTCTCGTAGCCCTGGAGCTTGAAGCCGCGGCCATCCACGACCAGCTTGGCGCCTTCGGCCACGCCCTTGTCGATATAGCCGAGCACCTTTTCCATGTGCTGCTTCGTGACCAGCGGCCCCATCTCGGCGTCGCGGTCGGTCGCCGGGCCGATCTTCAGCGCGCGCACGCGTGGCGCCAGCGTCTCGATCAGCGCGTCCGCCGTCTTCTGGCCGACGGGAACCGCCACCGACACGGCCATGCAGCGCTCGCCGGCCGAGCCATAGCCCGCCCCCATGAGCGCGTCGGCCACCTTGTCCATGTCGGCGTCCGGCATGACGACCATGTGGTTCTTGGCGCCGCCCAGCGCCTGGACGCGCTTTCCGGCCGCCGTTCCGGTCGCATAGACATATTGCGCGATCGGCGTCGACCCGACGAAGGAGACGGCCTTGATGTCGGGATGATGCAGGATCGCGTCGACGACTTCCTTGTCGCCATGCACGACGTTCAGCACGCCGGCGGGCAGGCCGGCCTCATGCAGGAGTTCGGCCACCAGCATGGCGGCGCCCGGATCGCGCTCCGAGGGCTTCAGGATGAAGGTGTTGCCGCAGGCGATCGCGACCGGATACATCCAGAGCGGCACCATGCAGGGGAAGTTGAACGGCGTGATTCCAGCGACGACGCCGAGCGCCTGGCGATCGGAATAGGTGTCGATCGCGGGACCGACATTCTTCGAATATTCCCCCTTGAGCAGATGCGGGATGCCGCAGGCGAACTCGACCACTTCGAGGCCGCGCTGCACTTCGCCGAGCGCATCGTCATGCGTCTTGCCGTGCTCGGCCGAGATGGCGCGCGCGATCCGGTCGGCGTTCTGTTCCAGCAGGTCCTTGAACTTGAACATCACGCGGGCGCGCTTCATCGGCGGCGTATCGGCCCAGGCCGGAAACGCCGCCTTGGCCGAGGCGACGGCGGCGTCGAGCTCGGCCGCGGTCGAAAGCGGCAGCGTCGCGGACGGCTCGCCGGTCGCGGGATTGTAGACCGGCTGGCTGCGGGTCGACGTCGAGGGCGACGGCTTGCCGCCGACGAGATTGGTGATGGTATTCAAGGCGATGGCGTCCATGATTTCCTCCACGAGCCTCAGTCGATCTGCTTCAGCACGCTCGAAAGCGTTTCGAAGATCTCGTCGATATGGCTCTTCTCGATGATCAGCGGCGGCGACAGGGCGATGATGTCGCCGGTCGTGCGGACCATCAGATTGCTCTCATAGGCCTTCAGGAAAGCCTGGAAGGCGCGCTTGGTGGGCGCACCCGGGATCGGCTCCAGCTCGATCGCGCCGATCAGGCCGAGATTGCGGATGTCGATGACATGCGGCAGGCCTTTCAGGCTGTGCAGCCCGTCCTCCCAATATTGCGCGATCTCGGAGACGCGGGTGAGCAGGCCTTCCTCGGCATAGACATCGAGCGTGGCGAGCGCCGCGGCGCAGGCCACCGGATGGGCCGAATAGGTGTAGCCGTGGAATAGCTCGATCGTGTTCTCGGGCGCATTCATGAAGGCGTCGTAGATCTTGCTCGACGTGAACACGGCGCCCATCGGCACCACGCCACTGGTCAGGCCCTTGGCGGTGGTGACGAGATCCGGGATGACGTCGAAATAATCAACGGCGAACGGGGTGCCGAGGCGGCCGAAGCCGGTGATGACCTCGTCGAAGATCAGCAGGATGTCGTGCTTGTCGCAGATCTCGCGCAGGCGCTTCAGATAGCCCTTCGGCGGCACCAGCACGCCGGTGGAGCAGGCGACCGGCTCGACGATCAGCGCCGCGATGTTGGACGCGTCATGCAGCGCGATGACCTTTTCCAGATCATCGGCGAAATCGGCGCCATATTCCGGCTGGCCGCGCGTGAAGGCATTGTGCGCCAGGTCATGCGTGTGGCGGATGTGATCGACGCCGGTCAGCATGGTGCCGAAGGTCTTGCGATTGCCGGAGATGCCGCCGACCGAGATGCCGCCAAAGCCGACGCCGTGATAGCCACGCTCGCGGCCGAGCAGGCGATACTTGGTGCCGTTGCCCTTGGCGCGGTGATAGGCAAGCGCGATCTTCAGCGCCGTATCGACCGATTCCGAACCCGAATTGGTGAAGAACACATGGTCGAGCGGCTTCGGCATCATCGCCGCGAGGCGCGCCGCCAGTTCGAAGGCCTTGGGATGGCCCATCTGGAAGGCCGGTGCATAGTCGAGTTCCGCGACCTGCTTCGACACCGCCTCGACGATCTTGGGACGGCCGTGGCCGGCATTGACGCACCAGAGGCCCGCCGTGCCGTCCAGGATCTGCCGACCATCCGCCGAGGTGTAGTGCATGTCCTTCGCAGAGACGAGCATGCGCGGGTTCTGCTTGAACTGGCGGTTGGCCGTGAACGGCATCCAGAAGGCTTCGAGATTGTTCGAATACTGCGCGCTGGTCATTTTTTCGGGGGTCCTCATACGGCCGACTTCCCTGTACGGCCGATCATTTTTATGAACGTATCCGCAGGGTATGAGCCGGTCAATTCGTTGCAGCCGTTAAGAATGTTCTTTATATTGAACGGATGAACGCTTCGAATTTCGATGTCGACGTGGGCGCCCGGCTGCGCGAACTGCGCGTGCGCCACGGCCTTTCGCAGCGCGCGCTGGCCAAGCGCGCCGGGGTCTCCAACGCGACCGTGTCGATGGTCGAGGCGAACCGGATGAGCCCCTCCGTTTCCGGCCTGCGGCAGATCCTGTCGGGCATCCCGTTGAGCCTGTCCGAGTTCTTCGCCGAGGCGAAGCCGACGGTCGAGCAGGTGGTGTTCCGCGCCTCGGAGCTGAAGGAGATCGCCGGCGGCAGGATTTCGTTCCGCCAGGTCGGCAGCAATCTGGAAGGGCGCTCGCTGCAGATGATCCACGAGCGCTACAAGCCGGGGGCGGTCTCGGGCAAGGCGATGCTGTCGCATCAGGGCGAGGAGGCCGGACTGATCATCCGCGGCCGAATGGGGCTGGAGGTCGACGGCGCCCGCTACGAGCTCAATCCGGGCGACGCCTATTTCTTCGACAGCCGCAAGCCGCACGCCTTCAAGAATATCGGCGACGAGGATCTGGAACTCGTATCGGCCTGCACGCCGCCCAGCTTCTAGCCGCCGCCGCGGCCGCGAAACCATTGAAGTCGAGCTAGAATCGACCGAAAGTCGGACCGGGACGGCAAGCCGGCGTCGCGACGCTCCGCGACAGAAGGCCGGAACTTGCCGGGTGGTCGGGCGCGCCACGGAGAACCAACGGGAAAATCGGCCACCACCATGACACCTGCCAACACCGCCCGCGCCGGCCAGACGAAGAAGCGGACGCGCATCCAGGAAGAAAACGAGGAACGTATCCTCGACGCGGCGCTGGAAATCTTCTCGAGCTACGGCTTTCGCGGCGCGACGGTCGACCAGATCGCCGAGCTGGCGGGCATGACCAAGCCGAACCTGCTCTATTATTTCCGCCGCAAGGACGACATCTATCTCGCCATCCTGCGCCGGACGCTGGAGCTCTGGCTGCAGCCGCTGGAATCGCTCGGCGACGGCGACGACCCGGCCACCGAGATCCGCGCCTATATCGACCGCAAGCTGGAGATCTCGCGCGACAACCCGAAGGCGTCGCGGCTCTACGCCATGGAAATCCTGCAGGGCGCGCCGGTGATGGGGACGGTGCTGAACAGCCGGCTGAAGACGCTGGTCGACAGCAAGGCCGAGGTGATCCGACGCTGGATCGACGAGGGCCGCCTGGCGCCGATCGATCCCTACCATCTTCTGTTCATGATCTGGGCAACGACACAGCATTACGCGGATTTCGATGTTCAGGTCCGCGCCATGCTGGGCGACGAGACCGATGACAACCGCCACTTCGCGACGGCGACGCGGACGCTCGAGGACCTGTTCCTCAAGGGCATTTTCCGCAGCTGAAGCGGCAAGGCGCTCCCCTCGTTCGCCAATAGGTCAAAGAGGCTTACGCCGCCGCTCTCAAACAGACGCCCGCCGACATAGGAAGCCCCCTCCCGCGCGACACGCGGGAGGGGGTTGCGTTCCTTATTCCGCAGGCTCGACGACCGCGGCGGGAGCCGCCATCGGGTTGTTCTTGTGGGTCGTCCAGTTGGCATATTCGCCGGTGATGGCGTAGCCGGTGCGCGGATCCACGCCGTCGACCATCTGCTCCATCGTGATGCAGTTCTCGACCGGGCAGACATTGACGCAGAGATTGCAGCCGACGCATTCGGCGTCGATCACCTCGAAATGCCGGACGCCGTCGAGCATCGAGGTGATCGCCTGGTGCGAGGTGTCCTCGCAGGCGATGTGACAGCGGCCGCACTTGATGCAGGCATCCTGGTCGATCTTCGCCTTGGCCACATAGTTGAGGTTCAGATACTTCCAGTCGGTGACATTGCCGACCGCGCGGCCGACGATCTCGTCCACCGAGGTAAAACCGTGCTTGTCCATATATTCCGACAGGCCGGTGATCATCTCCTGCACGATGCGGAAGCCATAGGTCATGGCGGCGGTGCAGACCTGCACGTTGCCGGCGCCGAGCGCCATGAACTCGACCGCGTCGCGCCAGGTCGTGATGCCGCCAATGCCGGAGATCGGCAAATCGCGGGTCTGCGGATCGCGGGCGATCTCCGCCGTCATGTTGAGGGCGATCGGCTTCACCGCCGGGCCGCAATATCCGCCATGGCTGCCCTTGCCGTCGACCGTCGGGATCGGCGCGAAATTGTCGATGTCGACGCCGATGATCGAGTTGATGGTGTTGATCAGCGACACGGCGTCGGCGCCGCCATTATGCGCGGCGCGGGCCGAGGTGCGGATGTCGGAGATGTTGGGCGTCAGCTTGACGATGACCGGCATGCGCGTGTGCTGCTTGCACCAGCGCGTGACCATTTCGACATATTCCGGCACCTGACCGACGGCGGCGCCCATGCCGCGCTCGCTCATGCCATGCGGGCAGCCGAAATTCAGCTCGACGCCGTCCGCCTCGGTGTCCTCGACCTTGGCGAGGATGTCCTTCCAGTAATGCTCCTCGCAGGGAACCATCAGCGACACGACCAGCGCCCGATCCGGCCAGTCGCGCTTGACCTCCTTGATCTCGCGCAGATTGACGTCGAGGGGACGGTCGGTGATCAACTCGATATTGTTGAGGCCGATCAGCCGGCGGTCGTTGGAGTGGATCGCGCCGTAGCGCGGGCCGGAGACGTTGACAACCGGCGGATCGGTGCCGAGCGTCTTCCAGACGACGCCGCCCCAACCATCCTTGAAGGCGCGGACGACGTTATAGGCCTTGTCGGTGGGCGGCGCGGAGGCCAGCCAGAACGGATTGGGCGACTTGATGCCGACGAAACTGGACGCGAGATTGGCCATGGGTTCCTCCTAGGCCGCGACAGACGAGAGCGCGCGATGGATGGACTCGGCGGCGATGCGGCCGTCGGCGACGGCAGCGACCGTCAGATCTTCTCCGGTGGCGGCGCAATCCCCGCCGGCCCAGACGCCGGGAAGCGTCGTGCGTCGCTCGTCGTCGACGCGGATCTTGCCACCATCGAGCGCGATCGTCTCGGCCGATCCGTTCAAAGCTGCGGGAACGAGGGTCTGGCCGATCGCCTTGAACACGGTGTCGGCGGGGAGCGTGAAGGTGACTCCGGTGCCTACCAGCCGGCCGCCATCCTCCATCGTCTCCTCGAACTCGATCGCCGCGACGCGGCCATCCTCGGTCAGGAGACGGCTCGGCTTGGCGTTGTGCCGGATGACCACGCCGTCGGTCTGGGCAAGATCCTGCTCATAGCCGGAAGCGCCCATCTTCTCCTGGCCGCGCCGATAGACGACGGTCACGTCCCTTGCGCCGAGGCGCTTCGATTGCACGGCGACGTCGATCGCCGTCATGCCACCACCCACCACGACGACCCGGGCGCCGACCGGTAGCGTCGAGAGATCGGTCGCCTGACGAAGCTCGGCAATATAGTCGACCGCGTCGGCGACGCCGGCGAGATCCTCATTTTCGAGGCCGAGCGCATTGACGCCGGCAAGGCCCATGCCGAGAAACACGGCGTCATAGCCCTTGCGCAGATCCGACAGCTCGACGTCGCGGCCGATCGCCTTGCCGTGCTCGACGGTGATGCCGCCGATGGACAGGACGAAGTCGACTTCCTTTTGGGCGAAATCGTCCGGCGCCTTGTAGGCGGCGATGCCATATTCGTTGAGGCCGCCGGCTTTGGGACGCGCATCATAGATGACGACGTCGTGGCCATGCATGGCGAGGCGGTGCGCGGCGGCAAGGCCCGCAGGCCCGGCGCCGACCACGGCGACGCGCTTGCCCGTCGAAGGGGCCCGGGCAAATGGTTGCTCGCCCTGCTCTTCCATCAGAACGTCGGTCGCATAGCGCTGCAGCAGGCCGATCTTGACCGGCTTGCCCTCTGCTTCCTCGCGAACGCAGGCTTCCTCGCACAGCGTTTCGGTCGGGCAGACGCGGGCGCACATGCCGCCCAGGATGTTCTGCGACAGGATCGTCTCGGCCGAGCCGATCGGATTGTCGGTCATGATCTGGCGGATGAAGAGCGGGATGTCGATCGATGTCGGACACGCCTTCACGCAGGGCGCGTCATAGCAGAAGTAGCAGCGATCCGCCTCGACCACGGCCTGGTGGTGGTCGAGCGGCGGGTGGATATCGAGAAAATTGGCGGCATATTCGTCGGGCGCAAGACGGCCCGATGCGATGCCCGGCAGATGCGACGGCATGCGCTGATCCCTCCCTACCGGCCAAGCGTGGCCCTGGGTTCCCATGGTCCGGCAGGCGCTCCGCCAACCGGTCGAAACTGCTGCCGCGACCACCCCTCATTTTTTGATTTTTGGGGTCGCGGCTCAAAAGCTTGATCATTTGGACAAATTCTAGAAATTTCGTCAAGGCTCGATTTGAGCCATTCCAAAGTGTGCGCTGCACAAGAACGAGCCAGTGGCGCGGCGCGCTGGAAACCCATGGATTCGCTTCTGCATGGAAATTGCGCAGCGCCCTGAAAACGGGCTGCCCGCCATTGGCCAGACACTCAGACTGCTTAAAAATTCGGCAGGCATCTTATTTCGCCATGCCAAACAGTCGCGCCCTCTCCTTCCCCAAGCCTTTCCCAATCGGAAAACCGCGGAATTCCGCCGCTGGCACGCGACTTGCCACTCTCTCCGCAGGTTCCATTGGAGACGATGATGGCACGACCCGCAGATCTGGAATTGGCATCGGTCACCAAGAGCTATGGCGGCACGATCGCCGTCGACGCGATCAACCTCAAGATCAAGGCTGGCACCTATTGCTGCCTTCTCGGCCCCTCGGGGTGCGGCAAGTCCTCGACGCTCCGGATGATCGCCGGGCACGAGGCTGTTTCCGACGGTGACATCGCGCTCGGCAACGAGATCGTGAACAAGCTGCCGCCCGCCAAGCGCGGCACTGCGATGATGTTTCAGTCCTACGCTCTCTTCCCGCATCTCTCGGTGCGCGACAACGTGGCCTTCTCGCTGAAGATGAAGGGCGTCGGCAAGGTCGACCGCTCGATCAAGGCGACCGAGGCGCTGAAGCTCGTCGACATGGAGCGCTATGCCGAGCGCTTGCCCGCGCAGCTCTCCGGCGGCCAGCAGCAACGCGTGGCGCTGGCCCGCGCGCTCGTCACCGATCCGCAGATCCTGCTGCTCGACGAACCGCTCTCGGCGCTGGATCCCTTCCTGAAGATCCGCGTGCGCGCCGAACTGAAGCGCTTCCAGCGCGAACTCGGCATCTCCTTCATCCATGTGACGCACAGCCAGGAAGAGGCGATGGCCCTGGCCGACCTGATCGTCATCATGAACAACGGCAAGATCGAGCAGGCCGGCACGCCGCGCGAGATCTTCAACGCTCCGGCGAGCGAATTCGTCGCCCGCTTCATCGGCGGCCACAACGTCCTGCCGGTCGATGGACGCACGGTAAGCGTCCGCGCCGACCGGCTGAGCGTCTCGCCGGGTGGCGGCGAAGGCGTCGCCGCCGCGGTGCGCGACGTCGAGTACCAGGGCACCGCCGTTTATCTCAGCCTCGCGACCGATGCCGGCATCGAGATGACCGCGATCGTCCCCGAGCGCGCCTTCTACCAGCAGCCTTTCGAGACCGGCGACACCGTCACGGTGCAGTGGGATCCCAACGACGTCCACGAACTCTCCGCCTCGGCCTGAGCGCGGATCACGGCAACAAACCCAGAGGAGAACAGGGAATGAGCGACAAGACCAAGAGCGGGATCTCCCGCCGTACGCTGCTGAAGGGCTCCGCGATCACCGCCGGCTTCCTCGGCACCACGGCCGTGACCGGCTTTCCGGCCGTGCATGCCGACGAACCGATCACGCTGCGCTACCTCTCGACCGCGACCAACCAGTCGCCGGCCATCGCCGCCAAGGCGAAGGAAATCACCGGCATCAACATCGAATACGTCACCGTCACCACCGATGACGTCACCAAGCGCATCATCACCCAGCCGGACTCGTTCGATCTGGTCGATACCGAGTATTTCTCGCTGCGCAACCTGATCCCTTCCGGCAACTTCCAGGCGATCGACGCCAAGAAGGTCAAGCTGGTCGACAAGCTCGCGACCGCCATCACCAAGGGCGAGATCGACGGCAAGAAGATCGGCGACCAGGGCACCGCGCCGCACAAGGTGATGTATCTCGAGAAGCAGCGCGGCAAGGAGTTCGCCAAGGAGCAGACCGAGTGGATCACCCTGATACCGACGACCTACAACGCCGACACGCTCGGCATCCGTCCCGACCTGATCAAGCGCCCGATCGAAAGCTGGGCTGAGCTGCTCAACCCGGAATTCAAGGGCAAGACCTCGATCCTCAACATCCCGTCGATCGGCATCATGGACGCCGCGATGGTCAACGAAGCCCTCGGCACCGTGAAGTACGGCGACAAGGGCAACATGACCAAGGAAGAGATCGACAAGACGATCGCGACCCTGATCGAAGCCAAGAAGGCCGGCCAGTTCCGCGCCTTCTGGTCGGACTTCAACGAGAGCGTCAATCTGATGGCCTCGGGCGAGACGGTCATCCAGTCGATGTGGTCGCCGGCCGTCACCGCCGTCCGCCTGAAGGGCATCCCCTGCACCTTCCAGCCGCTGAAGGAAGGCTATCGCGCCTGGGCTTCGGGCTTCGGCCTGCCGAAGACGCTGAAGGGCAAGAAGCTCGACGCCGCCTACGAGTTCATCAACTGGTTCCTCGACGGCTGGGCCGGCGCCTATCTGAACCGCCAGGGCTACTACGCCGCCGTGCTCGATACCGCGCAGCAGAGCATGGAACCCTATGAATGGGCGTTCTGGATGGAAGGCAAGCCGGCCGAGAAGGACATTCTCGGTCCGGATGGCGGCCTGCTCGAGAAGGCCGGCTCGATCCGTGACGGCGGCTCCTACAACACCCGCATGGGTGCCGTGGCCTGCTGGAACTCGATCATGGATGAGAACGCCTACATGATCCAGAAGTGGAACGAGTTCATCGCCGCCTGATCGGCCATGACCTTGCCTGCGGGCGGGATCCCAACCCCCGCCCGCAGGCAAACTGCGATACCAGACGACCGCGCCCGCCCGCCGTTCCTAGCCCGGTCGCCCCCGCAATGCCCCTGCCCGTCGGCGCAGAGTCATGCGATCCCGGCTTTCCGCCTTCTTCCATCGAAATGGAGCCTGCCCGACCATGCTGGAAATGAAATCGCGCTGGGCACCCTATTGGCAGGCCGCGCCGCTCGCGATCGTCTTCCTGATCTTCTTCGTGCTGCCGCTCCTGGTAACGCTTGCCGTCAGCTTCTGGACCTATACGGGCTACTCGATCGAACCGGCCTTTGTCGGCGACAACTACGCCACGGCCTTCGACAAGTGCCTCGCCTCGCTGCCGGACCTCTGCACCACCTTCCGCACCTATCTGTCGACGCTGAAATTCTGCCTGATGGTCTGGCTGATCACGCTCGTGCTCGGCTTCACGATCGCCTATTTCCTCGTCTTCGAGATCAAGTCCAACAACATGCGCCTGATCCTGGCGCTGGTCACGACGATCCCGTTCTGGACCTCCAATGTCATCCGCATGATCTCCTGGATCCCGCTGCTGGGACGCAATGGCGTCGTCAACCAGTGGCTGATGGGCGTCGGCCTCACTTCCGAGCCGCTCGACTGGCTGCTCTATTCCAATTTTTCCGTGGTGCTGGCGCTCGTCCACCTCAATACCGTCTTCATGATCGTGCCGATCCTGAACTCGATGTCGCGCATCGACAAATCGCTCGTCGAGGCCGCCTATGACACGGGCGCTTCGGGCTGGCAGACGCTGTGGAACGTCATCATCCCGCTATCCAAGACCGGCATCGCCATCGGCTCGATCTTCGTCATCACGGTGGTGATGGGCGACTTCATCTCGATCGGCCTGATGGGCGGCCAGCAGATCGCCTCCGCCGGCAAGGTGATCGAAAGCCAGATCAACGCGCTGCAATTCCCGATCGCCGCCGCCAACGCCGTCGTCCTTTTGGCCATCGTGCTGATGATCATCTGGACGCTGCTGCGCTTCGTCGACATTCGCAAGGAGCTCTGAGCATGGCCGAAGGACGCTCCCGCGCATTCTACGTGCTGTCGGCGGTTTTCGCCCTCTATGTGCTGTTCCTCTACGGCCCGACGATCACCATCCTGGTGCTGTCGTTCCAGGGCCCGAACGGCGGCATGACCTTTCCGATGAATGGGGTCTCGCTGCACTGGTTCCACAATCTGTGGGCCGGCATCGGCGTGCCCAACGTCGTCGACGCGCTGATCAACTCGCTGAAGCTGGGCCTCGTCGTGACGCTGGTCACCGTCGTGATCTCGGTGATGGCCGGCTATGCCTTCCGCCAGAAGTTCAAGGGTTCCAACATCCTGTTCTTCACGGCGATCGCCAGCCTGATCCTGCCCTCGATCGTCGTGTCGCTCGGCATCGCGCTGGAATTCCAGCTGTTCAACCAGACCATCACCGGCCTCGGTGACCGTCTGGTCGAAAACTATGTCGACATCCCCGACCCGACGATGTGGACGAACTTCCTCGGCAATATCGGCATCCTGATCCAGGACAATTTCCAGACCCTGATGGGGCTGTTCACCTCCGGCCTCGGCGCGCATCTGACCTGGACGCTACCCTTCGGCCTGCTCATCATGTTCGCCGTCTTCAACCGATTCAACCCGGCCTATGAGGAAGCGGCGCGCGACCTCGGCGCCTCGTCCTGGCAGACCTTCCGCTATGTCGTGCTGCCGATGATTGCACCGTCGCTGGTTGGCGTCGCGCTGTTCGGCTTCACGCTGTCCTGGGACGAGATCGCCCGCTCCAGCCAGACGGTCGGCTCGGTCAATACCCTGCCGCTGACGCTGCGCGGCCTCACCACCACGGTGACCACACCCGTGATCTACGCGCTCGGCACCGTGACGACGGCGGTCTCCTTCGCCGTCATCGGCCTGGCGATCCTCGCCATGCTGATCGCCCAGCATCGCCGCAAGCGTCATGGCTCCGACGCGGGCAAGGGCACGACCTGACAGGACGCCGGGGCACGACCCCGGTTCTTGTCGAAATGACAGACTTCCGCCGCGTCCGGGTCACCCGGGCGCGGCGGATTGCATTGGAGCAGGCTTGCCATCGTGCGGCGAAGAGCGGTCGCGATCCCACTGGAACCATTGGCGATTTGGGCCGTTCTCTCTGCGGGTCGCTTGGAATGAACCAGGATGGAACAAATGATCGCATATCAGGGATATGCCGGCTTTTGGCGGCCCGGGGATATCGTCGAGGACAAGGTTCTCTCGGACAGCCAAAAGGCGGAAACGCTGCTGCATTGGCGACGAGCGGTCAGCAGGCTGGCGCCCCTTGCTTCAGCCGAGGAGCGGGAAGCTTATAAAAAGCTAACCATGGAACTCTCCACCGCGCTGAAACATGTCGACAACTCGATGCCCGCGCCGCATATACTTCCGGGTAGATCTCTCAAGCCTTCTTAAACTTGAGCAACGAACAGGAGTGCCAAAATGGTGACCAAGACAGACGGTTCGGACCTCTCCGACCAGGTGAAGGCCATCCAGGCCGAATTGGCCTCGCTGACGGATACGATCCGCAAATTCGGTTCGGAACAGGCGAGCGCCGGAGCGGACGCGCTGCACAATGCCGCCGGCCGGGCCAGCGAGACCTTCCGCGCCTCGGCCGACGAGGCACGCCGCCGCGGGCAAAGGGTCGCCGAGGATATCGAAGGCCAGATCACCGGCAATCCGGTTCCCGCCGTGCTGATCGCAGCCGGCATCGGCCTGTTCATCGGTGCGCTCATAGGCCGGCGATGAGCGGCCTGTTCCAGGCCCTGACAAGCGTGGCGGCCGCTGCCGCCACGCAAACCACCGTGCGCACCCTCAAGCGAGTCGGCCTTCTGGCCCTCGCGGGGGTGTTCATTATTGTCGGCGTTTGCTTCGGCGTGGCTGCCGGGTACCAGGCACTGGCCTACAGCTATGGATCGCTGGTCGCCAAGATGGTCGTGGGCGGAGCGTTCCTGGTGGTTGGATTGATCATCCTGCTGGTGGCGAACTGGCGTAACGGCCGCCGCCAGCAGCAGGAGGTCGGCACCACCAGCGTCGCCCTTGCCTTCGCCATGGGCCTTCTGGGCGGCCTGGCGCGCAAGCGCTGAATTCCAGCCCGGCCCCGCGCCGCGGCTAGACATCCAAATTGCGGAAACGGAGAGGAGCCTTTCACAGGCTCCTTTTTTGTTGCGGGCTTCGGCGGAGTGGCCGTCCGACCGGGAACCTCGAATGGCCTCAGTCCAGCGCGTGGCTCGAGGGGATGTCGATCTCGCACACCACGCCGCCCGGCGTGAACTCCAGCGTGACGATGCCGTCGAGCGCCTGGCCGACGCTGCGCTCCAGCAACGTGACACCGAAGCCAGTCTTCTCCGGCTGCTGCACCATCGGCCCGTTGGTCTCCTCCCAGCGGAGGTGAAGCCGATCGCCGTTGCGGATGCCCCAGTTTAGCGAGATGCGCCCGTCCGGAACCGAAAGCGCGCCGTACTTGGCCGCGTTGGTTGTCAGCTCATGCAAGGCCAGGCCGATATTCTGCACGGCATCCGGGCGAAGACTCAGCATCGGTCCTTCGATGACGAGCTGGTCGGAACCCGGATCGATCGCCTGCGAAAGCTGGGCGCTGACGAGGTCCTTCAGCGTGGCGCCGTGCCATTCGCGGGCGACCAGCAGGTCGTGCGACGCCGCCATCGCCCGCAGCCGGGCGGAGAAACGGGTGACGAAGGTCTGCGGATCGTCCGAGCGGGCGGCGGTCTGGCGCGCCATGGCCTGGATCACCGCGAGCAGGTTCTTGGAGCGGTGGGTCAGTTCGCGCATGACCAGCCGCAGATGCAGTTCCTGCTGATGCGCCTCGGTGACATCCACCGCCACGCCCGCCAGTCCCTGGATGCTGCGATCCCGCCCGAGGATCGGCTCCAGCCGTAGCTGGAAATAGCGTGGCTTGTCATCGAGCGTCATGACGATCTCGCCATGCTGCGCCTCGCCGGAGGCCACTGCCGCCTTCTTCATGTCGACGATCGACTGACTGCCTTCGTCCTGCCAGAATTCCTCGTCGGTGCGGCCGATCATGTCATCGGCATTGAGGCCGATCGCCGGATTGTAGACCCAGTTGTAGCGCAGGTCGCGATCATGGCTGAAAACCATGATCGAGGATCCCCGCAGCGCCATGTCGAACCGGGCATTGGCCTCGGCCAGTCCGGAGGTCAGCGCCGACAGGCGCGTCTCGTAGTCATGGCGCTCGGTGAGGTCGACGACCGCGGACGTCAGGCCGATGATCTCGCCCGACCCGTCCCGCAGCGGCTCGATCGAAAGGCGCAGATACTGGGACGCGCCATCGGTCTTGACCACGACGTTGAGCGACGTCCCCTTGCCGCTCTCGACCACGTTGCGCTTGGCGTCCGCCACGGACTGGGCGACATCTTCGGGAAACAGGTCCGCGTCCGTCTTGCCGACCACCTCTTCCGGCGTCAGGCCGCGCCGCGGGTCATAGGCCCAGGTGAAGACCAGCCGCGTATCCTGGTTGAAGACCGCGATATCCGAGCCGGAGAGCGCTGCTTCGAAGCGCTGCTTGGTCGCCGTCAGCTCGCGCGTGCGGACATATACCTTCTCCTCGAGCTCGCTGCGGATGTCGGTCAGCTGCCGCATCGTGTCGATATGCGCGTCGATCTCGGATTTGAGATGGCGGTTGTTGCGCTCCAGCAGCCGAGGCGACGGCAAAGCGAGCAGCTCCGGAAGAACGTATCGGATGAGGAATACCGCCACCAGCGCGCTCAGGGCGGCGACGATCTCGAAGACCCGCGCATAGATCGACGGTCGCAGCACCGGAAAGGCCGCAATCAGATAGGAGACCGCGATTCCCAACAGCAGCAGGATGAGCGACAGCGCGACGCGCCGATAGACGGTGGGAAGATCGCGGCGACGCCACAGAAACGATATCGCGGCCACCGCGATCGCAAAAGTGCTGACCGAAACCATCAGCCTCGGGATCGATCGCAACAGATTTCCGCCCAGCGCATCCGAACCCTGAGAAAGGATGTTGAGCAGCCAGTCCATGGAATGGTCCTTCTTCGCGCTGCGTAAATGCGGGAACGATCCGGCCGACCGGCCATTGACCTTCCACTACTCCACCCGAAAGAGGAGACGGACAATGAACCGGGACGCAGTCCAAGGCAATTGGAAGCAGTTCAAGGGCTTGGCCCGCCAGCAGTGGGGAAAGCTCACTGATGACGACCTCACCGTGGCGGCCGGCAAACGCGAGGAATTGGCCGGCCGGCTTCAGGAGCGCTACGGCATCGCGCGCGAAAAGGCAGAGGCCGAAGTCGATGAATGGATGAAGCGGCTGTCATGATGCGGGGGGAGGCCCGGCTTGACGCCGGGCCCTCTCGCCTCAGGCTGCCACCGACGCTGTCGAGTTGAAGAACAGAGCCTGGCTGATCGCCGCCTTGACGGTGCGGGGATCGAAAGGCTTGGTCAACAGGAAGGTCGGCTCCGGGCGTTCGCCCGTCAGCAGACGCTGGGGGAACGCCGTGATGAAGATAACGGGAAGCGTGAAACCGGAGAGGATGTCCTTCACGGCATCGATGCCGGAGGAGCCGTCGGCAAGCTGGATGTCGGCCAGCACCAGACCGGGCTGCTCGCGCGCGGCAGCCTCGACCGCATCGGTGCGAGTGCGCGCCACGGCGGCGACCTCGTGACCCAGTTCCTGAACGATGCCGGTGAGATCCATCGCGATCAGCGGCTCGTCCTCGATGATCAGCACCCGCGTGCGGGTCTGGCGATCGATCTCCGCGAGCGCGTCGCTCAGCAGCGGCTGGACTCGCTCGGCCGGAATGCCCATGACGGCGGCGGCGTCCTCGTCGGAAAAACCTTCCATCGTGGTCAGAAGGAGGGCCTGCCGGCTTTCCGGCGTCATGGCGGCAAGACGCTGCTGCGCCGTCGTCTCCTGGCGGCTCAGGCCGTCGATGACAACGTCGCTACCAAGCTGCGTTCCCGACCAGATGGCGTGGAACAGGCGATAGAGAGCAATCTTGGGATGGACCGAGCGATCGATGATCGCGGGCGCGTTCACAATCGCGAGCAGGCAAGCCCGGACATAAGCATCGCCGCTGATCTGGCCGCCGGTCAGGGCGCGCGCGTAGCGCCGCAGAAACGGCAGATGCGGCGCAAGCGCCTGCGACAGACTTTCGGGCATCTATTCCCCCTTCAAAAGGATCGTTCC
The DNA here is from genome assembly GCF_026343955.1 of Kaistia defluvii. Taxonomy (GTDB): domain Bacteria; phylum Pseudomonadota; class Alphaproteobacteria; order Rhizobiales; family Kaistiaceae; genus Kaistia; species Kaistia defluvii. The sequence goes on along the minus strand of NZ_JAPKNI010000002.1, from coordinate 304,896 downwards.
AGACGAGAGAACGCAGTCGGTTCGATTCGGTTCCAAAAATTCAGGAACCTTTTTTGGGGTGCCGCATTGGCACCGACAGAGACGCACCGCACTCACCAACGGAGCGCAAATTGGGCACAGCCAGGACAAGAAACGTGGACAACAACGATAGCAACGCGAAAAGCGCCGAGTTTCGCTCCGCGCCCCCTTCGGCCAACAGCCAGGGCGAAAAAGAGGACTGGATCGGCCGGCAGTTGCGCCGTGTCTTCGACAATTCGTTGAGCGAACCTCTCCCCGACGACATCATGTCCCTTCTCGACAGGATCGACGACGAGCCCGTGAAGTCCGAGCCGCCGCCACCACCCAAGGGCACCCCGTGAGACGACTGCCGCATATCCTGAAACTGCCCCAAGGCATGGATTGCCACGGAGACAGACATGAAGAATGAACTGGTCGACGCACTGCCCATGCTTCGCGCCTTCGCTCGCTCGATCAGCGGCAATCGCGATCGCGCTGACGACCTCGTGCAGGAAACCGTCATGCGCGCCCTTGCCAACAAGGACAAGTTCCAGGTCGGCACGAACCTGCACGCCTGGCTGGTGACGATCCTGCGCAATCAGTACTATTCGGAAGGCCGTAAACGTCGGCGCGAGGTCGAGGACGCGGAAGGCACGCACGCCGCCCGTCTGTCCGATATCGGAGCCCAGCACGGCCATCTGGAACTGGACGACTTCCTGCGCGCCATGCAGCTCCTGCCCGACGAACAGCGCGAAGCGCTCGTCCTGATCGGCGCCAGCGGCTTCTCCTACGAAGAAGCGGCCGAGATCTGCGACGTGAAGGTCGGCACGGTGAAGAGCCGCGTCTCCCGCGCCCGCGCCCGGCTGGAGGAGATCATGAGCGGCGGCGTTCCCCTGCCGCCGGCCGAAACGGCCAAGCGCTCCGCCGACGAGATCGAACAGGCAATGGCTCTGCGCGCCGGCTGAACCGCTCCCCGATAGCCCAACAAAAAAACCCCGCGATCCGAGATCGCGGGGTTTTTTGTGACGTCGCCTTCGAGCGTTCAGGCCCGACGCATCAGGTGCATGACACCGGAGATCAGGAACAGAACGATCGCGACCACAAAGATGATCTTCGCGATGCCAATGGCGGTACCAGCGATGCCGCCGAAACCAAGAACGGCAGCGACAAGCGCGACTACGAGAAAGAAAATCGCCCAGCTCAGCATCAAAATTCTCCATGGGTGCACGCGGCTTCAGGCCGCTCAAGCATCCAATGCAGAATGAGCGATGCGGTTCCCTCCGCGAAAACCCGCTATGCCTTCCGGGCCAGGAAATCACTCATCCGAATGCTCGCGGCCGGTAATGGCGATGCCGAACCCCTGCAGGCCGACATATTGGCGCTCCTGCGACGACAGCAGGCGGATCGAACGGACCTTGAGATCCCGCAGGATCTGAGCGCCGACGCCGATCTCGCGCCAGCGCTCCTTGCGCTGCCGGGCCGACATATGGCGCTCCTCGCCATCGCCGGCGGCCGAGCCATCCGGACGCACCACCGCGGGATCGCGGATCAGCACGAAGACACCGCGATCGGCGGCGCCAACCTTGCGCAAGGTCGTTTCGAGCCAGCCCTTGGAGTCCGGGCCGCGCGAGATCAGGTCGGAGATCGGATTGGCACGATGGATGCGAACCAGCACGTCGGCCTGCTCGGCGACGTCGCCGAAGACGATAGCCAGATGCTGCAGCGGATCGAAAGGGGTCTCGTACACGAAGGCCGTCGCGGTGCGCCCGCCGACCGGAACCTGGAAACTGTCGACGACCTTGACGAAGTTTTCCGTGCGGGCCCGATAGGCGATCAGATCCTCGATCGAGACGATCTTCAGACCATGCTCCCTGGCGAACTCCAGCAATTCCGGCAGGCGCTTGACGGTGCCATCGTCATTGACGACCTCGGCCAGCACGCCGGCCGGCTCCAGCCCGGCCAGGCGCGACAGGTCGGTCGCCGCCTCGGTATGGCCGGAACGGATCAGCACGCCACCCTCGCGCGAGATCAACGGGAAGATATGGCCGGGACGGAGGAAGTCCGATGCGGTGCAATTGTCGTTGGCAAGCGCCTGGATCGTGTTGGCGCGCTCCTCGGCGGAAATTCCGGTGGTGAGGCCCACCTTGTAATCGACCGTGACGGTGAAAGCAGTGCGCATCGGATCGCGGTTGTTGGCGACCATCGGCGGCAGATGCAGCGCCTCGGCGCGATCGGCATGGACGGGAACGCAGATGATGCCGCTGGTATGCCGGATCATGAAGGCGACCTTCTCGGCCGTTGCCTTCGACGCGGCCATGATCAGGTCGCCCTCGTTCTCGCGATCCGTATCGTCGACGACGACAACCAGTTCGCCGGCAGCGATCGCGGCGACGGCTTCTTCAATCGTATTGAGGGCCATGAACCATGTCCGTGAGCGGAAAAGATCCTGTCCTTATAAGCAATCAACCACGGAGTGCCACTCCGCAAGCGCGCAAAACGGGTTGTCTGATGACCATATGGGCCTTACCAGTATCGCCACCGTAGAGGCGGCGTTGTTCGGACGCGGACAGAGGAAGAATAGACGAATGGCAGATATCAAGCGTTTTTCCGGTCGGGGAGCGATCGTGACGGGCGGCGCTTCGGGAATCGGGTTCAAGACCGCCGAGCGCATTGTCTCCGAGGGCGGAACAGTCTGTATCTGGGACGTGGACGCAGCCCGAATCGACGCCGCCAAGGCCGCACTGGGCCCGAAGGCGCATGGCGTGCAGCTCGATATTTCCAAGCCGGAACAGGTCGAAGCCGCCGCCAAGACCGCCGAAAGCCATCTCGGCAAGATCGACATCCTGATCTGTTCGGCCGGCATCGCCGGCAAGAACGCGCTCGTCGTCGATTATCCGATCGAGGAATGGCAGCGCGTGTTCGAGATCAACGTCCACGGCCTGTTCTATTGCAACCGCTTCGTCGCGCCGCTGATGAAGAAAAACGGCTACGGCCGCATCGTCAATGTCGCCTCGATCGCCGGCAAGGAAGGCAATCCGACGGCATCGGCCTATTCGGCCGCCAAGGCCGCGGTCATCGGCTTCACCAAGTCGCTCGGCAAGGAACTGGCCAAGGACAACATCACGGTCAACGCCATCACGCCGGCGACGATCGACACGCCCATCCTCAAGCAGGTGAGCCAGGCGCATATCGACTACATGCTGTCGAAGATCCCGATGGGCCGCTTCGGCACGGTCGAGGAAGCCGCCGCCATCCTGACCTGGCTCGCCAGCGAGGAATGCTCCTTCACCACCGGCGCCGTGTTCGATCTTTCGGGCGGCCGCGCTACCTACTGATCATCGCGCTTTCCCAGCAAACCTCCGGCCCCGCAGCGGGGCGGAGGTTTTTTATTGGCTTGCACCCGGCCTTGCGCGGACGGAGCACCGTGCTTCCGACGCAACCGAAAAAGTCGCCGGCGGGACGACTCACCGCGATCGGCGCCCTTGCAGGCGCCCTCTTCACTCCCAATCTCTCCATCCAGCGCGGCAGCGCCGGGCGAGTTGTGACGGATTTGCCGCAGATTGGCGGGCCGGACGAAGATTCGACAGCGGCGCTTCCAGCCCCATCTTGACTTAGCGGCATGGCGACAGCATCTGCTGCGAGCGAACATTCATTCGCAAGTAAGTCCGGATGCCAATGACCCAGCTCGCGCAACCTGAAGTCACCGACCTCTCGCCGCGCGAAAGCGCGCAGGATGCCCGACGCACGCAGATCCTCGACGCGGCCCGCACCTGCTTTGCCCGCTCCGGGTTTCGCGGCGCCTCAATGCAGGAGATCTGCCTCGAAGCCAAGATGAGCCCCGGCGGCCTCTATCGCTATTTCCCTTCCAAGGAAGCGATCATCGAGGCCATCGCCCAGGAGGAACGCTGCGGCGCGGCCGAACTGATCGAGACGATGCGCGGAACCGGGCCGCTGCTGGATCGGATGATGAGCTGCGCCATGGGCTATTTCGCCTATATGCGCGATCCCGGCGCCTGCGAGTTGATGGCGGAAATCAGCGCGGAAAGCCTGCGCAATTCCGAGATCGGCAAGCGCTTTGCCCAGATCGACGACAGCGTGCGCGACATCATGCGCGAAGTTTTCCTCGAGGCGATCGAGACGGGCGAAATGCCGCCGAACGCCGATCTCGATGCAACGATCAGCATGCTGCAGGCCGCCGTCGACGGCATTGCGCTGCGCCAGATCAACGACCCCGACCTATCGCTTGCCCGGGTCGAGCCGCTGCTGCGGCGGCTCGTCGCCGGTGTTTTGGGAATGAAAGCCTGAGCGGCATGACGGCGGCGTGAGACCGCCCGCGCCAACCTGACCAGAGGGGCCGCTTGAGGCGGCCGAACGAATATGAAGCGTATGACCCGTCTCGCGGCTTCGGCCGCCTTCGTCGCCGCCATCGCCGCCGGGGCGCTCGCCCTGCCGGACTCGATGTTCCCGGCGTCGGCCAACGAGCCCAGGCCGTCCACGGAAGCCCCCAAGCCGCCGGCGATCACCGTCATTCCCGCGGCGCGCAAGGAGGTCGTGCAGACCGCCATCGTCATCGGATCGCTGGTGCCGCGCGAGGAAGTGCTGGTCGGCGTCGATCTCGACGGCTACCGGCTGACCGAGCTTTCGGCCGAGGAAGGCGACCACGTCAAGGCCGGCCAGGTTCTGGCGCGGCTTTCGACCGACATGCTGGATGTCCAGCTTGCGCAGAACGCCTCGTCCCTCGCCCGCAACGACGCGGCGATCGCCCAGGCCAAGAGCCAGATCGCCGAGGCGACCGCCATCGAGGCGCAGGCCAACGCTTCCTTCGATCGCGGCCAGTCGCTGAAGACCAAGGGCATCGTCGCCCAGGACACGCTCGACCTGCGGGAATCGACCGCCAAGACGGCCGCCGCCCGCCGCGACGCCGCCGCCCAGGGCCTGGCGCTTGCCGAGGCCGACAAGACTCTGACCGAGGCGCAACGCCGCGAATTGGAACTGCGCGTCGCCAAGACCGAGATCAAGGCGCCGACCGATGGGCTCGTGTTGTCGCGCTCGGCCCGCATCGGCGCGATCGTCTCCGGCGGCGGCGAACCGCTGTTCCGCCTGGCCGAGGATGGCGCCATCGAGCTGGAAGCGCAGGTGCCGGAAGCCGAACTGGCGCAGATCGCGGTCGGCCAGCCGGTCCTGGTCACCGTCCAGGGCGTGCCGGAAGGCATTCCCGGCACGGTGCGCCTCGTCGCTCCGCGCATCGACAATGCGAGCCGGCTTGGCCGCCTGCGCGTCGCGCTGCCGGCCGGCATCAAGGTCAATGCCGGCGCCTTTGCGCGCGGCACGGTCGAACTCGCCCGCCGGGAAGGCGTGACGATCCCCGTCTCCGCCGTCGTCACCACGGCCGGTGAAGCGACCGCGCAGGTCGTCGTCGACGGCAAGATCCAGACGCGGCCGATCAAGACCGGCATTTCCGGCAAGGGACTGGTCGAGGTCGTCGAAGGCATTTCGGTGGGCGACGCCGTGGTGCTGCGCGCCGGCACGTTCGTACGGGACGGCGATGCCGTGACCCCGGTGGAAGCCAAGCGCGAAGGCGACAGCGAGGGAGCGAAGGGATGAACTGGAACTTCTCCGCCTGGGCGATCCGCAATCCGGTTCCGCCGATCCTCCTGTTCGTCGTGCTCTGTGCCTTCGGCATCGTCTCGTTCATGGGACTGCCGATCACGCGCTTCCCCAACATCGACGTGCCGATCATCTCGGTCACCGTGACCGATGCCGGCACGGCGCCGGCCGAGCTGGAAACCCAGATCACCAAGAAGGTCGAGGACGCGGTTGCCGCCATCACCGGCGTCAAGCACGTCTCCTCGACCATCACCGACGGCCAGTCGACGACCGCCATCGAATTCCGCCTCGAGGTCAATACCGACCGCGCGCTGAACGACGTCAAGGACGCGATCGCGAAGATCCGTGGCGACCTGCCGCGCACGGTGGACGAACCGATCGTCCAGCGAATCGACGTCGAAAGCCAGTCGATCATCACCTATGGCGCGCTGGCGCCGACCATGTCGCCGGAGCAGCTCTCCTGGTTCATCGACGACAGCGTCATCCGCGACCTGCAGGCGCTGAAGGGCGTCGGCCGCGTCGAACGCATGGGCGGCGTCACCCGCGAAATCCAGATCCGTCTCGATCCCGACCGCCTGATGGCGCTCGGCGTCACGGCGGCGGACGTCAATCGCCAGCTGCAGATCACCAATGTCGACCTCGCCGGCGGCAAGGGCGAAGTCGGCAGCCAGGAGCAGACCATCCGCACCCTGGCGGGCGCCAAGTCGATCGAGGATCTCGCCAACGCCCGCATCGTGATTTCCGGCGGCCGCGAGGTCCGGCTCGGCAGTCTCGGCACGGTCGAGGACCATTGGGAAGAGCCGAAATCCTTTGCCCGCCTCGACGGCAAGCCGGTCGTGGCGCTGGCGATCTATCGCGCCAAGGGCGCCAGCGATGCCTCCGTCGCCGAGGTCGTCGACGCCAAGATCGCCGAGATCGGCCAGGCGCATCCAGACGTCACCTTCTCGGTCATCGACAACACCGTCCACTACACCTACGGCAATTACGAAAGCGCGATGGATACCCTCTATGAGGGATCGATCCTCGCCATCCTCGTCGTGCTGCTGTTCCTGCGCGACTGGCGCGCGACGCTGGTCGCGGCGATCGCGCTTCCGCTTTCGGCGATCCCGACCTTCTGGGCGCTGTCGATGCTGGGCTTCTCGCTCAATCTCGTCAGCCTGCTCGGCATCACGCTGGTGACGGGCATCCTCGTCGACGACGCCATCGTCGAGATCGAGAACATCGTCCGCCATACCCGCATGGGCAAGAAGCCCTATCGCGCGGCGCTCGAGGCCGCCGACGAGATCGGCCTCGCCGTCATCGCCATCTCGGCGACGATCATGGCGATCTTCGCGCCGGTCTCGTTCATGGGCGGCATCGCCGGCCAGTACTTCAAGCAGTTCGGCCTGACGGTCGCCGTCGCCGTATTCTTCTCGCTGCTGGTCGCCCGCCTGATCACGCCGATGATGGCCGCCTATTTCATGCGCGCGCCCTATCTCGGCGACGGCTCGGACGGCGAGCCCGTCTATGGCGGCTTCCGGAACGATCTCGGCCGCAAGCTCCGCGCGATGATCCCCATCGCCGTGGTGATGGGGCTCGGCGCACTCGTGCTGCAGATCACCGGCGAAGCGCTCGTCGGCGTGCCGCTGCTCGGCACGCTCGCCGAACGCGTCGCCTCGATCGGCTGGACCAAGATCGCGCTCGGCGCGCTGGCGCTGGCCGCCGGCTTCGCCCTGGTGCGCGCCTGGCTTGGCCAGCCGCACCCGGCCGAGGAGCATGATGGTCTCGTCATGCGGATGTATACCGGCCTGCTCCGGGCGACCCTCGCCCGCGGCATGCGCTGGGTGACGCTCGGCATCGGCATCGCCACCTTCGCCGTCTCGATCTGGGCGACAGGCCTGCTGCCGTCCGAGTTCATCCCCGAAGGCGACGAGGGCCGGCTGATGGTCTCGGTCGAGCTGCCGCCGGGCACCGGGCTCGACGAAACCACCGTCACCACCGACAAGATCGCCGCGGCGCTCGGGCAATTGCCGGAGATCCAGCGCGTGTTCGTCATGGGCGGCACATCGCCGACCGGCACACTCGAAACCCGCCGCGCCGCCGTCATCCTGGAACTCGTGCCGAAGAAGGAGCGCAGCGTCAGCCAGAAGGACATGAAGCCGATCGTCGCCTCGGTCCTCTCGACCATTCCCGACATCCGCTTTTACGTCGTCAACGAACGCGGCGACCGCGAAACCACGATCGCCGTCACCGGACCGGATGGCGACGGCGTCGCCAGGGCGTCGGGCGACCTCGAAGCGGCGATGAAGGCCGACCCGATGTTCCTGAACCCGGTCGCGCTCTCCTCCTTCGCGCGTCCGGAAATCCGCATCGTGCCGAAACTTGACGAGGCTTCCGCGCTCGGCATCGCGCCGGACCGGATCTCGGAGACGATCCGCGTCGCCACGACCGGCGCCGCCGACGCCAATCTCGCCAAGTTCACGGTCGATGGCCGTCAGGTGCCGATCCGGGTCGAACTCGACCGCGTCGCCCGCTCCGATCTTTCGGTGCTGTCGGCGCTGCGGGTTCCCTTGCCGGCCGGCGGCTCGGTGCCGCTTTCGACGGTTGCCGATGTCAGCTTCGGCCAGGGTCCGGCAACGATCGAGCGCTATGACCGCGAACGGCTGGTCAAGGTCGGCACCGACATGGCGCATGGCTTTACGTCGGGCCAGGGCACCGAGCGCATCAAGACGATGGACGCCGTCAAGAACTTCCCCGAGGGCGTCCGCCTGCAGGAAACCGGCGATGCCGAGGCGCAGGCCGAGGTGTTCTCCGCCTTTGGCGTCGCCATGGGCTCGGGCATCCTGCTGGTCTTCGTCGTGCTGATCATCCTGTTCAACAGCGTGTTCCAGCCGCTCACCATCCTTGCCTCGCTGCCGCTTTCGATCGGCGGCGTGGTGGCGGCGCTGCTGCTCACCAACAACGCCTTTTCGATGCCGGTGATCATCGGCATGCTGATGCTGATGGGCATCGTCACCAAGAACGCGATCATGCTGGTCGATTTCGCGGTCGAGCAGGTCAAGCACGGCATGGACCGCAAGGAGGCGATCATCGACGCCGGCCGCAAGCGCGCCCGACCGATCGTGATGACCACCATCGCGATGGGCGCCGGCATGCTGCCGGCGGCGCTGGCGCTTGGCGAGGGCGGCGAATTCCGCGCGCCGATGGCAATCGCCGTGATGGGCGGGTTGTTCCTGTCGACGATCCTGTCGCTGGTCTTCATCCCGTCGGTCTACACGATCATGGACGACCTCTCCCGGCTCGTCGGCCACCTGTTCCATCACGCCTTCGCGCCGAACGAGGTCGACGAAGACGAGCCCCATGCCGGCCACAAGCCGACCCCGGCCGCGCCGCCGCTCTCGAAGGAACTGCGGATCGCGGCGGAGTAGGGCCGCGATTCCCGGCTGTTTCGAAGCCCCTCACCCCAGCCCTCTCCCGCGCGCGGGAGAGGGAGTCTTCCCTCCGCGGCGCTGTGCATCGACTTCCGGTTCGTGCCTGGCACTGGACCTCACCCTTTAGCCGCCTCGGCCCAAGGCCCTCGCCCGCTCGCGGGAGAGGGTTGGGTGAGGGTCTTGCTTTCAAGCCGCCGATCGAAACAGCGTGACGCCCTGTCCTCCGACCGCCTATCCTGCGGGCCACGGAGGAAACCCAGAATCATGATCACCCACTGCGTCTTCATCAATTACCGCGCCGACACCACCGCCAAGACTAAGGTGGCGATCCTCGACGCGCTGCTGGCGCTGCGCCCGCGCATCGACGGCCTGATCAACATCATCGTCGGCAACAACATGAGCCCCGAAGGGCTCGACAAGGGCTTTTCCGAAGGCTTCATCGTGACCTTCCGCGACGTCGCGGCGCGGGACCAGTATCTGGCCGATGAAGAGCACGCCAAGGTTGGCGCCGCCATTGTCGCCGCCGCCGAAGGCGGCATCGACGGCATCCTGGTCTACGACCTCGAGCATTGAGGCTCTTGCTCCTGCCCACCGTCCTCAGTGAAAATCCCGCGATTTCGGGATGATGCGGACGTTGCGCGGGTGGCTGCCGCCGGGGTGGCGGGGCTGTTGCGGGTGGACGAATTCGTCGGCCCGCGACAGAGCAAGGTTCGGGCGGCGGTCTTCGTCGAGGTGATCGAGGTCGCCCGTGCGGTCGATCAGCTTCTTCGCCACGAGATGGACGATGCCCTCCGCGCTCTTCTGGATATTGCCCTCGACCAGAACCAGTTTGGCGCCGATGATGGTGCGGCGGAACTCGTCGAACAGCCGCGTCCAGACGACGACATTGACGATGCCGGTCTCGTCCTCGAGCGTCATGAACACGACATTGCCCTTGCCGGGACGCTGGCGGACCAGAACGACGCCCGCCGTCCGCGCGAAGGCACCATCGGCCAGCGCCGCCATCGCCGCGGCGGACAGGATGCGCTCGCTCGTATAGCGCTCGCGCAGGAAACGCATCGGATGCGCCTTCAGCGACAGGCGCAGCGTCTGGTAATCGGCAACGACATGCTCGGAAAGCGGCATGGCGGGTAGCGGCATATCCTGCTCGCGGCCCAGTTCAGCCGCATCGGCGGCGGCGAAGAGCGGCAGGATGTCGGAACTGGGCAGGCGGCGCACTTCCCAGAGCCCCTGCCGCCGGTCGAGCCCGAGCGAGCGCAGCGCATCGGCGTCGGCAAGCTTTTCGTAAGCCCGCCGCTCCAGCCCCGTATGGCGGACGAGATCGTCCATTGCCGCGAAACCGGCCTCGCCCCGCCGCGACGCGATCGTCTCCGCCCAATCCTTGCGAAAGCCGTCGATCTGGCGAAAGCCAAGCCGCAGCGCCAGCCCTTTTTCCGTCGGCTCCAGCGTGTTGTCCCAAAGGCTTGCATTGATATCGACAGGATGGATCGGCACGTCGTGATCGGCGGCGTCGCGCACGATCTGCGCCGGCGCGTAAAAGCCCATGGGTTGCGAGTTCAGCAGCGCCGCGGCGAAGGCGGCCGGGTGATGGCACTTGATCCAGGCCGAGACATAGACAAGCCGGGCGAAGCTCGCGGCATGGCTTTCGGGGAAGCCATATTCGCCAAACCCCTTGATCTGCTCGAAGCAGCTGTTGGCGAAGGCGGGGTCATAGCCGCGCGCGATCATGCGGCTGACCATCTTTTCCTCATAGCGATGGATGGTGCCATTGTGCCGGAAGGTCGCCATGGCACGGCGCAGGCCATTCGCCTCGTCGCCGGTGAATTTCGCCGCGACCATGGCGAGTTTCATCGCCTGTTCCTGGAATATCGGCACGCCCAGCGTCCGCGACAGGACCTCCTTCAGTTCGTCGGGATGGCCATGCTCCGGCGATGGCGAGGGATAGGTCGCCTCCTCCAGGCCGGCGCGGCGCTTCAGATAGGGATGCACCATGTTGCCCTGGATCGGGCCTGGGCGAACGATCGCCACCTGGATGACGAGATCGTAGAACCGGCGGGGCCGCAGGCGCGGCAGCATGTTCATCTGCGCCCGGCTCTCGACCTGGAAGACGCCGATCGAGTCGCCCTTGCAGAGCATGTCGTAGACGGCCGGATCTTCGGAGGGCAAGGTGTGGAGTTCGTGACGTTCTCCGCCCGCCTCCGCGATCAGGTCGAAAGCCTTGCGGATGCAGGTCAGCATGCCGAGCGCCAGGATATCGACCTTCATCATGTCGACGGTATCGATGTCGTCCTTGTCCCATTCGATGAAGCTGCGATCCTTCATCGCCGCCGGGCCGCTCGGCACGAGGTCGTTCAGCAGCGTCTGCGTCAGCACGAAACCGCCGACATGCTGCGAGAGGTGGCGCGGAAAGCCGCGCAGTTCCATGGCAAGCCTGACCGCGCGCTCTATCTCCGGGTTTTTCGGATCGAGGCCGGAATCGGTGATGTGCTTGTTCTGGATGTCCGAGCCCCAGCCGCCGCCCCAGACGGTGCCGCCGAGCGCGACGATGACATCCTCCGAAAGCCCCAGCGCCTTGCCGACCTCGCGAATGGCGCTCTTCGTCCGGTAGGAAATGACGGTGGCGCAGATCGCGGCGCGGTCGCGGCCATAGCGCTCATAGATGAACTGGATCACCTCCTCGCGCCGCTCATGCTCGAAATCGACGTCGATATCGGGCGGCTCCTCACGCTCCGACGACAGGAAGCGCTCGAACAGCAACTGATGCTGGACCGGGTCGACCGAAGTGACGCCCAGGCAATAGCAGACGGCGGAATTGGCGGCCGAGCCGCGCCCCTGGCACAGGATGCCGACGCCGCGCGCAAAGACGACGATGTCATGCACCGTGATGAAATAGGCGGCGTAGTTACGCTCCCGGATCAGCGCGAATTCCTTGGCGAGCGTCGCGCGGACCTCGGCGGGGATGCCCTGGGGATAATGGCGCTCCGCCCCCTGCCATGTCAGGATCTCGAGATAGTCCTGCGGGCTCATGCCTTCCGGCACGGCCTCATGCGGATATTCGTATTTTATCTCGTCGAGGGTGAAGGTGATACGCTTCAGAAATCGCATCGTCTCGCCGACGGCTCTTGGAAAATCGCGAAACAGCCGCGCCATTTCGAGGCCCGGCTTCAGATGCCGCTCGGCATTGGCCTCCAGCAAGCGCCCCGCCGTCTCGATCGTCGTCTTGTGGCGGATGCAGGTCAAAACGTCCTGCAGCGGACGCCGCTCGGTCGCGTGATAGAGCACGTCGTTGACGGCGATGAGCGGCAGCCGGCATTCCCGCGAAAGCTCCGACAGGGCGGCGAGCCGGCGGCGGTCGTCGCCCTTGCGGTAGAGCACGGCGGCGATCCACGCCCGGCCGGGCGCGAGATCGGCGAGCTTTCGCGCCGCCGCGCCAAAATCTCCCGGCACCCGAGCCGGCGGCATCAGGATGAAGAGCGCCCCCTCCGCATGCCCGGCCAGATCGTCGAAATCGAGATGGCACTCGCCCTTCGGCGCGCGGCGCTTGCCGAGGCTCAGCAACTGGCAAAGCCGGCTATAGGCGGCGAGATCCGCGGGATAAGCGAGGATATCGGGGGTGCCATCGCGAAACACCAGCCGGACGCCGACGACGAGGCGGAATCCGGCAACCCGCGTGTTGCCATAGTCCTCGCTGGACCAGGCATCATGTGCCCGGACGATGCCGGCAAAGGTGTTTCGGTCGGCGATGCCGATGCCCTTCAGCCCCAGCGCATGCGCCTGGACGATCAGTTCATGGGCATGCGACCCGCCCTCCAGGAAGGAGAAGTTCGACATCACGGCGAGTTCGGCATAGGGGCTCATGCAGCCTCCATCCTCAGGAAGCGGCAGAAGAAACCCTCACCCCAACCCTCTCCCGCTCGCGGGAGAGGGAGCGCGCCTATGCAGATTGCCGCGCTCATCGTCCATGCCGGACGCCGCCCAAAGCCCTCTCCCCTTTGGAGAGGGCTGGGTGAGAGCCTTGCTCGACTCCTCATGCGAACAATCCATGCAGGAACCAGCGCGGCTGCGGCCGGTCGGCCGCATAAAACCCTTCCCGGTAGAGCCAGAAGCGCCCTCCATTGCGATCCTCGACGCGGAAATAATCGCGGTCGGGCCAATCGCCCCCGGCGCGCCACCATTCCGGCGCGATCCGCTCCGGTCCTTCGGCGCGGGTCACCTGGTGCAGCACGCGGCGCCAGCGAAAGCTGAGCGGCGGGCCGTCCGGCACCTCGCCCATCGCCTCGATGGGTTCGGGCGGGTCGAACAGGCTGAGTGGCCGGAGCGGCGGGTCGCCGGGCTCCAGTTCGTCCTGCCAGAGAGCCGGATTGCCGCTCATGGCGAAGACCGGCACCCGCCTCGCCCGCCGCTCGGGAATATGCGTGTCTTCCCGCAGGAAGCCCTGCACCCGCTCGGGCCCGAAACGGGCGCCGAGACGATCGACCAGATCGGCCACCGCCTCGTCGTCGAGCGCATGACCCTCGAGGCTCGACTGCGCGGCCAGGAAAGGCTCGGTGCGAAAGGCGCCGAGACGGATCAGGTCGAAGCCGAAGCCGACATCAAGCGGATCGGAAAGCGCGTCCAGTTTCTCGTGAAACAGTCTCGCGATCGCCTTCGGCGCCCGGTTGGGCCGCGCGGTCGCAACCTCGATCCGCCGCACGGCGCCGTCGACGCGATAGAAGCTCGCCTCGAAATGGCGGCCGCCCTCGCCCCGCGCCTCCAGCAGCGAGGCGACATCGGCGGCGAGGCGGGCAAGCGTGGCCGCGATATCGTCCTGATGGGCGATCGGCTGGAAGAAGATGCGCTCGGCGAGCGCCGCCGGAACCGGCCGGCGCGGCGAAATCGGGTGCTCGGCAATGCCGGCCAGCCGTTCCAGCCGTTCGACGCAATCGGCGCCGAAGCGGGCGGCGAGCGGGGCGCGCGGCCGGTCGATCAGATCGGCGACGATCTTCAGCCCGGCCCGTCGCAGCGCCTGCACGCGCGCGGCGTCCAGCCCCAACGCCGTGATGGGCAGGGGCCTTACCGCCTCCGCCTCGCGGCCGGGCGGCACGATCACGCGATCCCGCCCACGGGCCAGCGCACGGGCGGTTGCCGGCGCGCCGGCGATCGCGCCATGGGCCGTGAGGCCAAAGCCGGCAAGCCGCGTCAGGAGGTCCTCGAGCAGCGCCGCCTCGCCCTGGAAGAGATGGGCGGCGCCGGTGATGTCGAGCATCAGGCCGCGCTCGCCATGGCGGGCGACCAGCGGGGTATAACGATCGCACCAATCGGCGATCCGCTCCACCAAGGCCTCGTCGGCGGCGGGATCGTGCTCGGCCACCACCAGATTGGCGATGCGCGCCCGCGCCTCGGCCAGCGTCAGGCCGGGGCAAAGTCCCTGGCGCAACGCCGCCGGGTCCGGCGCGGCGAGTGCCAGCGCGCCCTTCGCCTTTTCGACGATCAGCAGCGGCGCTTCAGCCGGCAAGCCGGAATGGGGCGCGTTCGGCAGGTTTCGGAGCCGGTTCGATGCGAGGAAGGGCAGCCGGATCGCGCAATAGCGCCGGGCGCTTGAAGAGTTTTTCATCGCGGTTCCACTCCAGCCGCCAGGGTCCGCCGGGCGGTCCGTGGCGATGGCGCAACAAGGTCAGGTCAAAGGTCGGATGGCCCGGCGCGTTCATCGCCAACGGCGCGGCCGGTTCGGAACGCACGAGCCAGCGGGTCTCCGCCCCGCCCGGCATCGGCCGCGCGCCCGGCCGCAGCAGCAGGACGGTGACGCCCGAAGCCTCCGCCGCCAGCGAAAAGCGGCGCTGCGTCGTGAGGTCGAGCGCCTTCGGTTCGCCCCAGGGCTCGATAATCACGGCGCCCAGCGCGCCGCAGCGGGCCGCCTCGCCGCCGGCGCGCAAGACGGCCAGCGCATCCCGCAACTGCACCAGGATCAGCGCGGAGGGATCGAGACCCAGCGCCTGCAGGCCATCGGCATGGAGGTCACCGCCCTCGTGGGCGGCATAATCCTGCCGCACCCAGACGATCGGTCGCCCGGGGGGAGCGGCCGCCAGCGCCAGAGCCAGCGAGAAGCCCGACGCCGCCATGGTATCGGCGCCCGAGGCGGCATGGATCTCATGCAGCGCGCCTCGCGCCAGCCCGCCCCCCAGCGCGGCGTCGACCGCATCCCTGTCGAGCGCGATCCGGGACGCGCGCGCGGTTGCCCTCGGCGAGAGGGCCCCGCCCGGCGGCGCGGGCCGGGCCGTCGTCTCCAGCGCGGCAATGCGCTGCCGCAATGCGGAAAGGGTCGTCCTTGCGGTATCCATCCTGGTCGTCGCTATCCGATCCGATCGCCATCGTTCCTGTTTTGTTCTATCCAATACGACTCCAAATCCGGCAAGAGTCAATCGCGCGGCAAGCGAACTACCCAGCCTGTCGCGTATCAGAACGGGTACCGTCATCCGGAGGGGGCGATCGCCTACGGGGGAGATCCTGGAGCGTCATGAAAAGGCGAAAGGACGCGGGTCGCCGTGCCAATGCTGCCAGTTTATGGCATCATGGGATGAAAGGGATGCCCCATGTCGCGATCGCAACGCCTGCTGGACCTGATCCAGATCCTGCGCCGTCATCGCCGGCCGGTGAGCGGCCAGGTGTTGGCCACGGAACTCGGCATCAGCCTGCGCACCCTCTATCGCGACATCGCCACGCTCCAGGCGCAGGGCGCCTCGATCGAGGGAGAAGCTGGCATCGGCTATATCCTGAAGCCCGGCTTCATGCTGCCGCCGCTGATGTTTTCCGAGGACGAGATCGAGGCGATGGTGCTGGGCTCGCGCTGGGTTTCGAAACGCGCCGATCCCCGACTGGCGCTCGCCGCCAGCAATGCGCTGGCCAAGATCGCCGCCGTGCTGCCGGCGGATCTGCGCGAGGATCTCGACAGTTCGACGCTTCTGGTCGGCGCCAGCTCGACCGAGACACCCGGCGTCGACCTGGCCGCAATCCGCGCGGCGATCCGCGGCGAGCGCAAGCTTGCCTTCGCCTATGTCGACGCGGTCGGCGCCGCTTCGCAACGTACAGTGTGGCCGTTCGCGCTCGGCTTCTTCGAGAAGGTGCGCGTGCTCGTCGCCTGGTGCGAAACACGGGAAGACTTCCGCCATTTCCGAACCGAACGGATGACCGATCTCGTCGTCACGGAAACGCGCTACCCGCGCCGCCGGCAGGCGCTGCTGAAGGAATGGAAGATCGCCGAGGGGATCAGCCATCCGACACTGCTGTCATAAACTGACAGCAGGCCCCGCTACATCTGCCTCATCGACAACGGAGGCAACACCATGACGACCCCGAGCATGATCCTGCTCTATGTGAACGACACGGCCGCCAGCGCCGCCTTTTATGGCGACCTGCTCGGCCATCCGGCCGCGAGCCTGTCGCCCAACTTCGCCGCGCTGCCGCTCGACAACGGCCTGACGCTCGGCCTCTGGGGCCGCGCCCAGGCCAACCCTGCCACCACCGCCACGGCAAACGGCGCCAATGGCGAGATCGTCTTCATGGTCGAGAACAAGCCGAAAATCGACGCACTCTATGCCGACTGGCAGCAGCGCGGGCTCCGGATCGAGCAGGCCTTGACCGTCCTCGATTTCGGCCCGACCTTCGTCGCCCTCGACCCCGACGGCCACCGCCTGCGGGTCTGCCTGCAGGACGAATAAGGCCGTCCCTTGAACCCTCCCCTCGAGGGAGGGTCAAAACCGCGTAGCGGTTTTGGGGAGGGGATCTTCGGCGCGTCCAATCCAGACGCTAGTTCCCTTCCCGTCGAAACGCCCCCTCCCCGAAAACGCCGATGGCGTTTTCGACCCTCCCTCAAGGGGAGGATTCAAAGAAGAGGGCCCCTACTTCCACATGCCCCGCATCCGGGCGGCTATGTCGACAGGGACGCGCGGCTGCGCGGCCGCGCCCGCCACCTCGCTCGGCGCCGGGGGCCAGATCACCTGCTGGAACAGGCCGATGATGGCGGAGGGAATGAAGCGGGTGCGGGTCGCGTAGATGTGGCGGTCGCCGCCGCGGGTCTGCTGCGTGACGAAGAAGCGTTGCGGCATGACGAGGTGCAACTCGTCCTTGGCCCGCGTCATCGCCACATAGAGCAGCCGCCGCTCTTCCTCGATTTCTTCCGCCGTGCCGGTCGACAGATCGATCGGCATGCAGCCATCGACGACGTTGAGCACGAACACCGATTTCCATTCCTGCCCCTTGGCGGAATGGATGGTCGAGAGGATCAGATAATCCTCGTCGAGCAGCGGCACGCCCGCCTCGCCGCTGGTGGCATCCGGCGGATCGAGCGTCAACTCGGTCAGGAAGCGTTCGCGCGAGGCAAAGCCGGCAGCGATCTGCTCGAGCTGCACCAGGTCGGCCAGCCGCACCGTCGCGTCGTCGTGGATGCGCTCGAGATGCGGTTCGTACCAGCTGCGCACCGCCTCGATCTCGGCCGGCCAGCCCAATTTCGCCTGGCGCAGATGGCCCACCAGCTCGACAAAGGCCGGCCAGTCGGCCGCCGTCTTCTGCGGCGGCTTGAACTCGGCCAGCGCCGCCATTGGATCGACGGCGCCGGCCATCGATTCCAGCATCTTGCCCGCCGTGCCCGGCCCGACGCCCGGCAGCAATTGCGCGACACGAAAGCCCGCGACGCGGTCGCGCGGATTTTCCACGAAGCGCAACACGGCGAGCAGATCCTTCACATGCGCCGCATCAAGGAACTTCAGCCCGCCGAACTTGACGAAGGGGATATTGCGCCGGGTCAGCTCGAATTCGAGTGGGCCCGAGTGATGCGAGGCGCGGAACATCACCGCCTGTTCCTTCAGCGCGACGCCGCGCTCGCGCGCCTCCAGCACCGTCTCCACGACATAGCGCGCCTGCTCGGCCTCGCCGCGCACGGTCACCAGCTGAGGCTTGTCGCCGCTTTCACGCTCGGTCCAGAGGTTCTTGGTGAAGCGCTCGGTCGCCAGCGAGATCACGCCATTGGCGGCCGCGAGGATCGGCCGGGTCGAACGGTAATTGCGCTCCAGCGTGACGATCTCGGCGGCCGGCGAGAAATGGCCGGGGAAATCGAGGATGTTGCGCACGGTCGCGGCGCGGAACGAATAGATCGACTGCGCATCGTCGCCGACCACCGTCAGCCCCTCCCCCTTCGGCTTCAGCCCGAGCAGAACGGAGGCCTGCAGGCGGTTGGTATCCTGATATTCGTCGACCAGCACGTGGTCGAAGCGGGCGGCGATCTCGCCCGAGATCGAAGGCTCGGCCATCAGATAGGCCCAGTAGAGCAGCAGATCGTCGTAATCGAGCACGTTCTGCGCCTGCTTCGCCTCGACGTAAGCGGCGAACAGCGCCTTCAGTTCGTCCTTCCACATGGCGCACCAGGGGAAGACGCGGACCAGGACCTCGTCGATCGTCGTCTCGGAGTTAACGACGCGCGAATAGATGGCGAGGCAGGTGCCCTTGGCCGGAAACCGGCTCTCCTTCTTCGAGAGCCCGCGCTCGTGGCGGACCAGGTTCATCAGGTCCGCGGAATCCTCGCGGTCATGGATCGTGAAGGCCGGATCGAGGCCGATCCATTGCGCGTGCTCGCGCAGGATCTTGGCGCCCACGCCGTGAAACGTGCCGGACCAGGCGAGCGCATCGGTCAGCACGCCGCCCTTGGCGCCGAGCACGCTCGCCGCGATGCGCTCGACCCGCTTCGCCATTTCGCTCGCCGCGCGGCGCGAAAAGGTCATCAGCAGGATGCGGCGCGGATCGGCGCCGTTCAGGATCAGGTGCGCGACGCGGTGCGCCAGCGTGTTGGTCTTGCCGGAGCCGGCGCCGGCGATCACCAGCAGCGGGCCGCACTCGGGCGTGGTGACCCCGAATTCGACGGCGCGGCGCTGGTCGTCGTTCAGCCGGGCGAGATGGGCAGCCGTCATGGAAATGCGTGGTTCCGTCGAATCAAGGGCGGGATCGTCCCGGATTGGAGCATGTTTCCCGTTTTGTTCGCAATGCGGGCGACCGCCGCATGGGCCGGTGTTGACTCACGATTTCCGTTACGTCACCTTGGGTTGTGCGGGCGGCTTCCTGCATCCCAGGACCGCTGTACCCAGCATCTGCGAAACGGATCGGCTTCGACGGGGGAAGTCAGGATGTCGGACGGCAGGGGCCTGCGCCTCGCTTCGGAGGATGGCCAGGACTCGCCTGCGCCGCCGCCCTCCGTGCCATCGGCCGCATCGCTCGCGGAGCCTCCCGATCCCTGGCGCCTGTTCCGCCTGCTGCGCAGGCAGGCGTGGACCTTTCTCGGCGTCGTCCTTGCCATCAACCTGTTGGCCGCGCTGTTCCTCTGGCAGGCGACGCCGGCCTACAAGGCCTCCGCGCTAGTCATTGTCGATCCCTGGCAACGCAGCATGCTGGACGCGGGCGGACCCGACGGCGGCAGGCCGACCGATGCGGCGCGGGTCGAGAGCGAGGTCGAGATCCTGCGCTCGCCCTCGGTGCTGCTGTCCGTGGTCAACACGCTGGACCTGGTCCGCGACCCAGAATTCACGCCGAAGCGGGGCTTGCGGGCGCGTCTGGCAAGCCTGCCTGGGCTTGGGTCAGCCACGCTTTCCGCCGAGCAGGCCACCCGGCTGACCCTGAAACGGCTGAGCCAGGCGATCGCGGTGACGCGGCGAGGGGCAACCTATGTCATCGAAGTGGCGGCGCGCTCCCAGGATCCCGACAAGGCGGCGCGGATCGCCAACCAGCTGGCCGCCGCCTATATCGACGCGCAGATCCGCGCCAAGGTCGATTTCGCGGCGGACATGCAGAAGCGGCTCGCCCAGCAGCTCGAAAGCGCGCGCGCCGCGCTGCGCGAGATCGACCGCAAGCTCGACAGTTTCCTTGACGACAGCATCCTGCAGATCGACGACACGGAGCTTCGCGCCGAGCTGAGAGACATCCGCTCCGCCATCAAGGAGCAGGAGGCGAACCGCCTTCGCTATGACGCGCTGGCCGGCCGATCCCGGGAGCGCGCCCGCAAGCGCGAATGGGACGCGCTGATTGCCGAACTCAATTCCGAGCGTATGGTGCGGCTCCAGGCCCAGGCCGCTGCGATCCGCCAGGGCCCGACTCCTGCCAACAGCGCGGACACCGAGGCCCGCCTCGCGCAACTCGACCGACAGATCGACAAGGAGGCCCAGGCCGTGATCGCGCGGATCGCCGCCGAGGCGAGCACGGCGCAGCAGAACGAAGCCGAGTTGCGCAACCGCCTCAGCCAGCGGCTGACGGCCCCCGACGTACCGGCTGACCTGGTGCTGCATTTCCGCGAGGTCGAGGGAGATGCGGCGGCGCTGCGCCTGGTCGTCGACAAGCTGACGACCAATTCGACGACCGCCACGGCCGAAATCGACCTGCAGCTTCCCGACAGCCGAATCGTTTCGGCCGCCCTGCCGCCCTCCACCCCGAACTATCCCGACACGCCGCTGATCGCCGGCCTCGCCATGGGCTTCTCGCTGCTGATCGGGGTTTCGGCCGCCATCGTGCGCGACCGCGTTTCCGGAGGCTTCGTGGACGAGAGTGCGCTCGAGGCATTCTCCGGCGTGCCGGTGCTGGCCTCCCTTCCCGCCATCGAGACGCGACCCGGACGCCCGGGGGAAAGGCCGGCGGACGAGATCCTGGAGCATCCGGCCGGCCCTTATGCCGAAAGCGTGCGGCAATTGCGGTTCGGGCTCGATCTCGCCCCTTCCATTCCGCGACCACAGGGAATCACCCGCGTGGCGCTGGTCACGGCGGCTCTCCCCGGCGAGGGCGCGACGCTGACCGCGATCACACTGGCGCGATCCTTCGCATTGTCCGGCCGCAGGACCCTTCTGATCGACGGCAATCTTCGCCAGCCCGGCATTCACGCCGCGCTCGATCGCGATCGACGCCATGGCCTCGCCGATCATCTGGCCGGACGCATCGCCTCGGTCCTGCCCGCCGACGCCTTCCTGTTCGACGACGTGACGCCCCATCTCACCGTCGCCGCCGGTCCCGGCGATGCGCGGCTCAAAGTGGACGCGCTGCTGCAATCCGGCCGCCTCGGCAACTGGCTTCAGACTGCGCGGCAGTCTTATGACCAGATCGTCATCGACAGTTCGCCCATGCTTGGCGTCGTCGACACCCTGCTCTGGATACGCCATGCCGACGATATCGTGATGATCGTCGAGGCCGCGACGCCGGCCCGTGATGTCCGCGCCGCGCTCCGGGCGATGGCGCGCGGCGGACGGGGCACGGCGCATCTCTGGCTGGCGCTCAACCGCGCCGCCCGCCCCCAACGCCGCGCTTTCCGAACAGCGCGCACCGCGCCGCCACCGCAACCATTCGGAAAGAATGTTCCAAACTGAGCGGTCCGAACCGAACTCCTGAGAGACCGGCGCGTTGAATTGGTACCCCCCGCCATGCAACATCCCCGCAAAGCGAGGGGGCATCCCCGGCAAAAGGCGCATGAGGCGCAAGCTGCGTTTGAGAGGCGATCACTATGGCAGGTTCGAAGATTGTTCCGGTTATTCTGGCAGGCGGATCGGGAACACGACTCTGGCCGATCTCGCGCGACAGCATGCCGAAGCAGTTTTTGGCGCTCGGATCCGATCGCACCTTCTATCAGGACACGCTGCTGCGGGTGCCGCCGAAGAGTGCGGGCGGTACGGATCCGATCATCATCACCGCCGATGCCTTCCGTTTCTTCGCCCGTCGCCAGGCGGCGGAAATCGGCGTCGACGTCACCATTATCCTGGAGCCGGCGCGACGCGATTCCGCCGCGGCGCTGATCGTCGCCGCCCGCTATGCGCAGAAGATCCATGGCGATGATTGCCTGGTGCTGGCGCTCGCCGCCGACCATCTGGTGCCTGACGTCGCCCTGTTCCAGCAGGCCTGCCTGGACGCCGCCGCCGCGGCCGAGGAAGGCCATATCGTCACCTTCGGCATCACCCCGACCGAACCGCGCACCAGCTATGGCTATATCAAGCCGGGCAAGCCGCTCGGCACGCCAGGCGCCTTCGCCGTCACCTCCTTCGTCGAGAAGCCGGACCGGGAGACCGCCGAGCGCTACGTCGCCGACGGCTATCTATGGAACTCCGGCAATTTCATCTTCCCGGCCGCCCTGATGCTCGCGGAAGCCGCCAAGTTCGAGCCCGAGATCGCGGCCGGCGCCGACAGGACGATCGCCGGCGCCCATGAAGACCTCGGTTTCATTCGACTGGAAGAGACGAGCTTCAAGTCGATGCCGGCGAAGTCGATCGACTATGCCGTGCTCGAGCGCACCGACCGCGCCGCCGTCATCGAGGGCCGCTTCAGCTGGTCCGACATCGGCAGCTGGGACGCGGTGCGCGACAGCCGCGAGGCCGGCGAACATGGCAATGTCACTTCCGGCCCCGTCGCGCTGATCGACAGCCACAACGCCTTCATCCACTCCGAGGGTCCGCTCGTCACCGGCATCGGCCTCGACAACATGACCGTCATCGCCTCCGAGGATGCGATCCTGATCATGCCCTCCGACCGCGCCCAGGACGTCAAGCATCTGGTCGCCAGCCTCAAGGCCGAAAAGCGCAACGAAGCCAACGAGCACATCAAGATTCACCGGCCGTGGGGCACCTACCAGACGATCTGCCGGGGCGACCGATTCCATGTGAAGAAGATCGTGGTCGAGCCCGGCGCCAAGCTGTCGCTGCAGAAGCATCATCACCGCGCCGAGCACTGGGTCGTCGTGCGTGGCACCGCCGAGGTGACGCTCAACGACACCATCAGGACCGTGAACGAGAACGAATCGATCTACCTGCCGCTCGGCGCCATCCACCGCGTCTCCAACCCCGGCAAGATCCCGCTCGAACTGATCGAGGTGCAGACGGGTTCGTATCTGGGTGAAGACGACATCGTCCGCATCGAGGATATTTACGCGAGGGTGTGAGGGGGGCGCGCCTTTTCGCTAGCCCCTCCCGGAAGCGTGGCATACCCACGCCGCCCCTCCTCAGTCGTCATCCCGGGCGGAGACCCGGGATCCATTCAGCAGGGTTGCCAGCCGTGCCAAACGCCCAAGTTCACGGCTGGATGGGCAAGTTCACGGCTGGATGGGTCCTCGCCTTCGCGAGGATGACGGCGGAGGGTGGGCGTTGGCGGGAGCGCGGGCCCCAAAAGGCCCCTACGTCTCCAGCCGGGCGATCAGGCTCGACGTGTCCCAGCGGTTGCCGCCCAGGGCCTGGACATCGGCGTAGAACTGGTCGACCAGCGCGGTCAGCGGCAGCTTCGCGCCGTTGTTGCGCGCTTCGTCAAGGCAGATGCCGAGATCCTTGCGCATCCAGTCGACCGCGAAGCCGAACTCGAACTGGCCGGCATTCATCGACTTGTAGCGGTTCTCCATCTGCCAGGACTGCGCCGCGCCCTTCGAGATGACCTCAACCACCGCCTCGACGTCGAGGCCGGCGCGCTTGCCGAAATGCAGCGCCTCGGCCAGGCCCTGGACGATGCCGGCGATGCAGATCTGGTTCATCATCTTGGCGAGTTGGCCGGAGCCCACGGGTCCGAGCAGGCGGCAGGCGCGGGCGTAGCTGGCGATCACCGGCTCGACGCGGGCGAAAGGCTCGGCATCGCCGCCGCACATCACCGTCAGCAGGCCGTTCTCCGCGCCCGCCTGGCCGCCGGAAACGGGAGCATCGATGAAGGCGAAGCCGCGGCTCTCGGCCTCGGCGTGCAGTTCACGCGCCACCTCGGCGGAAGCGGTCGTGTGATCGACGAAAACGGCGCCCTGGCCGAGCCCGGCAAAGGCCCCGTCCGGCCCGATGGTGACCGAGCGCAGATCATCGTCATTGCCGACGCAGGCGAAAACGATGTCCTGCCCTTCGGCGGCCTCCTTCGGCGTCGCGGCAGCGCGGCCGCCGAATTCCGAGACCCACTTGGCCGATTTGGCGGCATTGCGGTTGTAGACGGTGACCGCGTGGCCCTTCGCCTGCAGATGCCGCGCCATCGGATAGCCCATCACGCCGAGGCCCAGGAACGCTACCTTCGTCATCTCGATCTCCGTCCAATTCCATCCTGCCGGCATCGGTCCACGACGCCCTCGCACAGGCCTAACATGGCACCCGCTTCCTGGCACCCCGCCTCGGGCGAGACACCGCCCTGCCCCATGAAAAAAGCGGGCGCCGGTGAGGGCTGCCCGCTTCCGTCATTTTGATGGACGTCCGGCGCAGCGCCGTTCAGTGGCGCGAGCTCTTCAGGAACTCGTTGAGACGCTGGCTGCGGCCCTCGCCGAAGATCTCCGCAGGCGTGCCTTCCTCGGCGATCCGTCCCTGCTCCATGAAGACAATGCGGCTGGAGACCTCGCGGGCGAAGCGCATCTCATGCGTGACGATCAGCAGGGTCGCGCCATCGTCGGCAATGCTCTTGATGGTCGTCAGCACTTCCTGCACCAATTCCGGATCCAGCGCCGAGGTCACCTCGTCGAGCAGCACCAGCTTCGGATTCATCGCCAGCGCGCGGGCGATCGCAACGCGCTGCTGCTGGCCACCGGAAAGCTGGCTCGGATAATGCTCGAGCCGCGCGCCGAGCCCGACCCGGTTCAGCCATTTTTCCGCGATGACGAAGGCTTCCTCCTTGCCGAGCTTCTTCACCTTGCGCAGGCCGAGCATGACGTTGCCGGCGGCGGTCAGATGCGGAAACAGGTTGAAGCTCTGGAACACCATGCCGGTCATGGCGCGCTGGCGCGACAGCTCGGCGTCGCGCAGCCGGACCCGCTTGCCGCCGACCGTCTTGTAGCCGATCGTCTCGCCATCGAGAATGATGTCGCCGCCCTGGAATTCCTCCAGCAGATTGACGCAGCGAAGCAGCGTCGTCTTGCCGGAGCCGCTCGAGCCGATGATCGAGACGACGTCCTTCGGACGGAGGCTGAGATCGACGCCCTTGAGGATTTCCACGGCGCCGAAATTCTTCCGGAGCCCGCGAATGTCGAGCAGCGGTCGCGCGGTGTCTGTCGTGGTCATTGGCGGGCTCCGAGGCGGCGTTCCATCGACTTGCCGAGCAGGTCCAGGGCGATATTCACCACCAGATAGAGGACGCCGGCGAAGACGTAGAATTGAATGGTCATGAAATTGCGGCCGATCACTTCCTGCGTCTTCAGCAGCAGTTCACCGACGCCGATCATCGAGAGCAGGCTGGAGCCCTTGATCAGTTCGACGCCGGTATTGATCCAGGGCGGCAGCGAGATGCGGAGCGCCTGCGGCAGCAGCACGTTGGCGAGGATCTGCGGGAAGGTAAGGCCGATCGAACGCCCCGCCTCGATCTGGCCGGGCGGGATGGCCTGCAGCGATCCGCGCAGCAGCTCGCCGATATGGGCGCCGGCGAACAGGCCAAGCGCCAGCGTGCCGGCATGCGCCGCCGACAGCGATAGCCCCAGCACGGCCGGGATGTAGAAGGCGGCGAGGATCAGGACCAGCAGCGGCGTTCCACGCATGATGTCGACATAGGCGCGGAATGGAAGACGGAGCCAGAGCGGCGCGAAAACGAGCTGGATGCCGACGATGCAGCCGAGGATCGTGCCGAACACGATCGCCCCGGCCGAAATGCCCAATGTCATCAGGAAGCCGTCGAATATCGGCCATCGGGCGATCCAGAGCTGGGCGAGAAAAGCGTCCATAGGATAGGTGTGACCCGATCAGAATTTGGGGAAGCGGCGCTCGAGCCTTCGCAGCAGGGCGGCGATCGTGAAGCAGGCGGCGATGTAGAGGCCGCTCGCGACCGTCCACGTCTCGACGACGCGAAACGTGTCGACATTGATCTTGCGGGCTTCGAAGGTCAGTTCGGGAATGGCGATCGCGGCGGCGATCGAGCTGTCCTTGAACATGCCGATAAAGGTATTGCCGAGCGAAGGCAGCGAATTTCGCAGCATCACCGGCATGACGACCGACAGATTGGTCTGCATCCGCGTCAAGCCGATCGCACGGCCAGCCTCGACGATGCCCTTCGGCACGGAAAGCAGCCCGGCGCGGAACACCTCGGTCAGATAGGCGCCGGCATAGAGCGCCAGCGAGCCGATGAAGCTCTCATATTTGTCGAGCCGGATTCCGGTCGCCGGCAGCGCAAAATAGACCAGCAGCACCAGAACGAGCAGCGGAATGTTGCGGATCAGCAGGACATAGGTCCCGCTGATCCCGCGCAGCAGGCGTGATTTCGACACGCTGGCAAAGGCCGAAAGCAGCCCGAGAACCGTACCGACCGCCACGGCGGCGACGGCAAGAGCCAGTCCTATGGCGAGCCCGCCCAGCAGATGGTCGAAGCTCGCCCAGACGGCACCGAAGTGCAGCGTGTAGTTCACGGCGGAAATGGCTCCGGCTTAGCGGAATTCGGCCGGGAAGCCGATCGTCGGCTCGGACGGCGACGTGCCGAACCAATGCTCATACGCCTTCTTGTACATCGGGAAGGTCGTGCCGGTCATCGACTCGCGCAGCGCGACATTGACGAAGTTCAGCCAGTCCGGATCGCCCTGCTTGACGATGCAGGCATAGGTCTGCGGGTTCCAGCTGAAGCCGGAGTCGACGTAACGACCCTCGTTCTGCTTCATGTAGTAGGCGAGCGACGAGGTGTCGGTCGCCGCGGCGTCGGCCCGGCCCGAATTCAGCGCCTGGTACATCAGGTCGACGCTCTCGAACTGATCGACCTTGGCGTCGGGCAGCGCGGCCTTGACCATGCCCTCGGCGAAGACGTTCTGCAGCACCGAGACGGTCACGGCATTACCGGCAGCCTTGAGCGCGGCATAGTCGGGATACTTGCCGCCGGCCACCATCATCAGGCTGACGCCCTCGCGATAATAGGGAACGGTGAAGGCGACCTGCTGGGCGCGGGCGGCCGTCACGGTGATGAACTGGCAGCTGATGTCGACCTTGTCGGTGACGATGTTCGGGATGCGGGCGTCGGACGCCTGGTTCACGAACTCGATCTTGGTGTCGTCGTCGAACAGGCCCTTGGCGATGATCTTGGCGACGTCGATGTCGAAGCCGACCAGTTCGCCCGATTCATCGCGGAAATGCCAGGGCGGATTGGTGCTCCCGGTGCCGACGACGAGCTTGCCGCGGCTCAGCACGTCCTGGAGCTTGCCGGCGGCGGAAGCCACCTGCGTGAAAGACAAAGCGAGCGAAAGGGCACCAAGACCCGCCGCAACCTTCAATGCAGTAGAGCGCATATTATTCCCCTCTGTCAGGCAGCGCGACTAGTCCAAAGACTTTCCCTGCCGCGCCGCGAATGGATAAGATTGCGTGGCGAATTAAACTTCGCCTACCCAAAATTTCACTCTCGATTTTGCTGGCGCGGGTGCGGCTTGACGCCGTTTCTCTGCGCCGCAGTTTCGAAGCTGCGGCGCACAACGTCCCCTGCGGATGGACGCAAAGCAAGACGGCATCGTTTCACGTGGTGGAATTTTTCACGACCGCCGCGCTTTACAACCTAAAGGATACCCTGCCCCTTCAGTTCGCTCACAGCACCCTCGACGGCTGCCAAAGTGGCGTCGACGACGGCCTCGTCATGGGTCACCGACATGAACCAGGCGCCACGCTCGAGCGCGCGAACGCCGCGTTGCAGCAGGGCCGTGGTGAAGGCGACGTAGGCCTTCTTGTCGGAGCGGGCGAGATCGCGATAGTCATGCGCCGGCGCATCGAGGCCGAAGGCGACGTGGAAGATCTGCGGATAGCCGGTGACGACGGCCTTGACGCCGGCCTTGTCGAAAACGGCGCGCATGCCTTCCATGAGCCGCGTGCCGTTGCGGCCGATCGTGGCATAGAGCTCGGGCGTCAGCGACTTGAGCGTCGCCACAGTCGCCGCCATGGACAGGGGCTGCGAGTTGTAAGTACCGCCATGCACGACGCCGCCGGACACGAACATGTCGAGCAGGTCGGCGCGGCCCGCGATGGCCGCGACCGGGAAGCCGTTGGCGATCGCCTTGCCGAAGGTGGAGAGGTCGGGCTTGACCCCGAAATGGGCCTGCGCGCCGCCGGCGCCGAGACGGAAACCGGTGATGACTTCGTCGAAGATCAGGATCGTACCGGCCTTGGTGCAGGCCTCGCGCACCCCTTCGAGATAGCCGGGCGCCGGATGGATGGCGCCGGCATTGCACATCGTCGCTTCCATGATCACGCCGGCGACGTCGCCCTTGGCGAGACGCTGCTGCAGCAGCGCGAGATCGTTCCAGGGCAGGACTTCGAGACCCTCGACCGATTGCGGCAGCTGGCCCTTGCTGCCGGCGAAGGGCACGGGCTTGTCGGCCGGGCCGGCGGCGTCGAGCGGCGGCGCGGTCGACCACAGGACGTTGTCGAACCAGCCGTGATAATGGCCTTCGAACTTGATGATGACCTGGCGTCCGGTGGCCGCGCGCGCTAGCCGCAGCGCGGCCTGGTCGGCTTCCGAGCCGGACGAGGCGAAGCGCATGCGCTCGGCGCTGGGGACCATCTCGCAGACGAGGCGCGCGGCCTCGACTTCGACCTTCGACTGGCCTCCGAACAGGATGCCGTGCCGCATCTGCTCGGTGACGGCGTCGGTGAGCGCCTTCGGATTGTGGCCGAGGATCATCGGCCCCATGCCGAGGTAGTAGTCGATGAGCTTGTTGCCATCGACATCGAACAGATAGGGGCCTTCCGCCTTCTCGAAGACGAGCGGCGTCGGCGAGATGTTCAGGCGGAAGTTGCTGTTGACGCCACCGGCGATCCACTGGGCATTGCGGCAGATCTCCTCCGCGGAACGCTCGAAGGTCAACGGCTTGGACGACTGGGCGGTTTCGGTGGACGTGCTGGCCGCCTGGTTGTGGATGGTCAACGCTAGCTCCTCTGCTTGGTATGCCAGCACCAAGCCAGAAGGTCCGTTTCATGTAAACGAGCGCTTGTTTCGCGTGGCGGAAAAAAGCTAGTTTCCGCGCGGCGGAAGCGAGAATGGGACGACCGGCAATGAGCACGGAAACGGACGAGCGTTATCTTGTGGGGCCCGTCCTGAAGGCCCTCAAGGTACTGGATGCGATTGCACAGAAAGGCCATCCTGCCTCGCTGACGACGATCGCCAGCGAACTGGGGCTGCCGAAGACCAGCGTGTTCCGCTATCTGCGCACGTTGAGCGCCGCAGGTTTCCTCACCTATGACCCGAACAGCGACCGCTACAGCGTGGGCATCCGGTTTCGCGCGCTGGCGACTGCCGACAAGAGCATCCAGAGGCTGCGCGAATGCGCGCTGCCGGCGCTGACCGAGATCAACCGCGAATTCAACGAGACGACCAACCTCGCCGTGCTGGCCGACAACCACGTCGTCTATATCGACATCATCGAATCGACCCGCGCGCTGCGGATGCAGGCGCGCATCGGCAGCCGCGATCCCGTGCACTCGACCGCGCTGGGCAAGGCGATCCTGGCGCAGTTGCCGCTCGACGAACGGACGCAGTTGCTCTCCGACGCGCTGCCGCAGCGCACGCTGCGCACGATCACGCAGCTGAAGACGATCGAGAAGCAGCTCGTCGAGGCGGCGGCGACCGGCGTCGCCATCGAGATCGGCGAGAACGAGGAAGGCACGATGTGCATGGGCGTCGCCATCCTGAACGAGACCGGCTATCCCGTCGCGGCGATCAGCATCTCGGCGCCCGAGCGTCGTGTCACGGCGGAGATCCGCCCGCGCCTCATCGCCAGGCTTCAGGAAGCGACGGCGCAGATCTCGCAGAAGCTCGCCTCATCGCAATTGGAGCGGCTGGCGACGGACTGAACTCGCCAACGCCATCGCCGGCCTCGCCGAGCGGCCCTGCGCTCCTTTGTGGATCGTACCTGTCACCGCGCTCGAACGTGCTCCAACGCGCGGAAAGCCGCGATTCTTTTTGTGCATCGGAGGGCGGAGTCGGGCCAGAATCAGCGTTCTGGCCATTCCCGCCGCCGCTCGTGTCACGCTAGAGTGGCCCGGTAACCGGCCGGTCGGCGACGCCAAGATCTGCTCACGCGAACGGACGGACAACGGAGGGACTCATGCTGAAATCGATCGACCCGCTTTTGAACGCGGACGTGCTGTACGCCCTGAGGGCGATGGGCCATGGTGACGACCTCGTCATTTGCGACACCAATTTTCCCGCCGACTCCGTCGCCCGCGAAACCGTGCTGGGCGAATTGCTGCGGATCGACAATGTCTCGGCCGCCGAGGCGGCGCGCGCGATCCTCTCCGTCATGCCGCTCGACAGCTTCGTCGACCAGCCGGCACTGCGGATGGAGATCGTCGGCAGCCCCGACCAGCTTCCCGACGTGCAGAACGAAGTACAGGCCGAGATCGACGCCGCCGAAGGCCGTTCCTGGCCGATGGGCTCGGTCG
Source organism: Kaistia defluvii (assembly GCF_026343955.1). GTDB lineage: Bacteria > Pseudomonadota > Alphaproteobacteria > Rhizobiales > Kaistiaceae > Kaistia > Kaistia defluvii. The sequence goes on along the minus strand of NZ_JAPKNI010000002.1, from coordinate 274,559 downwards.
AACGCTTCGATTTCTACGAGCGCGCCCGCAACGCCTATTGCGTCATCCAGACCGGCGAGCGCCGCTTCTATGGCTGCTTCATCCTGAAGAAGGGCGTCATTCCGCCCGACGCGCGCTAGGCGGAGGCGCAACATGACGGATACGAGGCGCGGCGTCGCCATTCTCGGAATCTTCGTGGCGGACCTCGCGTTTCGTGCCGGCCGGATGCCGGCCGTCGGCGAGACCATCGCCGGCTCCGGCTTCAAGATGGGCCCGGGCGGCAAGGGGTCCAATCAGGCCGTCGCGGCGGCCCGGGCGGGCGCACCGGTCACTTTCCTGTCGAAGATCGGCAAGGACGCATTCGGCGCCGTGGCCCTCGACACCTGGCGGACCGAGGGCATCGCCGCCCAGGTCACCGAGATGACGGACCAGCCGACCGGCGCCGCCTTCATCTATGTGAACGACGCGACGGGCGAAAACGCGATCATCGTTGTGCCCGGCGCCGCGGCGACGATCAGCGCCGGCGATGTCGAGGCGGCGGCGGACGGGATCCGCACGGCTGCGGTGTTCATCACCCAGCTCGAGCAGCCGGTCGAGGCCGCCCGACGGGGGCTCGAGATCGCCCGCGCCGCCGGCGTGGTGACGATCTTCAACCCGGCCCCCGCCGAAGCCTTCGACGACGCGCTCTACGCGCTTTGCGACTATGTCACGCCCAACGAGAGCGAAGCGGCGCTGCTGACCGGCATCGCCGTCACGGACCTCGCCAGTGCGCGCCAGGCTGGCGACGCCTTTCTCGCCAAGGGCGTTGGCACGGCACTGATCACGCTGGGCGAAGCCGGCGTGCTGCTGCACAGCCGCAGCGGCTCGATTCACATCCCGGCCGTGAACGCCGGCCCGGTCGTCGAGACAGCCGGCGCTGGCGATGCGTTCAATGGCGGCTTCGCCGCGGCGCTGGCGGGCGGCGCGGACCCGGTCGCCGCCGCGCGCTTCGGCTGCGCCGTTGCCGGCATTTCCGTCACGCGCGCGGGCACGGCGCCCTCGATGCCCTACCGGGCCGAGGTCGAAGACCTGCTTCAGGCGAGCGGTGCATGAGGCGGCAGATCCGGCACCTGTGAAGTCCGCACGGGCGCCGAGCAAGCGAAGATAGCAGCAATCTTTGAATATCGCAGAGGCAGATAGTATTGCTTCCATACTTTTTGCTTTTTTCATGTATGAAAAGCAAAATGCAAGGAAGAAAAACTTACCCGTTGACGCCGCCTGCGATTGCCGCTTTTGTTGTTGCCCAGCCCGGCAGGCGCATCCTTCGCGCAACGCCGGCCAGATCGGGAATTGTGCCGCCGCGAGGCTGCATGGAGGAAGGTGAATGCACGCGCTCGCCAGATGAACCGTCCAACGGTCCGGCACCAGCAGCGGCAATCACCGAAACGTCGTCTCAATCGGGAGGATTTTCATGAAGACGCAGGACTACGAACAGCATTCGAAGTGGCTGGCCAGCCGCCGCGGCATCCTGAAGGGCGCCGCCGGCCTCGGCGCGCTCGCCGCGACCGGCGCGCTCGGCATGGGCGGCGCCAGCCTGTTCGCCCAGCCCGCCATGGCGCAGGCCGGCGACCTTCGCGCCCAGCTTCTGGCGGTTCCCGGCGTCGGCAAGGGTTCGCCCACCGATGCCGACTGGCAGAAGGTCGGCGAGATGGTGCTCGACGCGACCAAGAAGAACGTCAAGGAAGGCGAGTTCGCCGGTGTTGAGCTGACCTTCATGGGGCTCAACAACCAGAACCTGCACAACATGCTGTTCCGCGGCTTCCTGAAGCCGTGGGAGGCCTATACCGGCGCCAAGATCAACTGGATCGACCTCGCCCAGGCCGACTATAACGCCCGCCTGCAGCAGTCGATTGCCACCGGCACCGTCGATTTCGACGTCATCGAGATGGGCGCTCCCTTCGAGGGCGACGTCTGCGGCAAGGGTCTCGCTTCCGAGATGCCGGACTGGGTCAAGGCCCAGATCGACATGGACGACTATGTCGGCTACCTCAAGGCGCCGGTCGGCACCTGGAACGGCAAGACCTATCGCGTCTCGATCGACGGCGACTGCCACACCTTCAACTATCGGACCGACGTGTTCGCCGATGCCGACCTCGCCAAGGCGTGGAAGGACGAAGGCCATGAGGGCGAGTGGGGCGTGCCGAAGACCTGGCAGCAGGTTCAGGCCGCGACCAAGTTCCTCAAGGGCAAGAAGCTCGGCGGTCAGGACCTCTATGGCTATCTCGACGCGCCGAAGGCCTGGGGCGGTTTCGGCTTCTACTTCCTCGGCAGCCGCGCCACCGGCTATGCGAAGCATCCCGACGACAAGGCCTGGCTTTTCGATGCCGACACGATGAAGCCGCGCATCAACAATCCGGCCTGGGTGCGCGCCATCCAGGACGTGATCGACGCGCTGCCCTCGGAGCCGGCCGACCAGATCAACGCGGACCCGAACACCACCGCCTTCCAGCAGTTCCTGGGCGGCACCGGCTCGATGGTCTCCTGGTGGGGCGACGTCGGCTCCAACGCCAAGACCAGCGACACCTCGGTCGTCGGCGACGTCACCGGCTTCTCGATCCTGCCGGGCTCGGACGACGTCTACAACGCCAAGACCGGCCAGTGGGACAAGCTCGCCTCCGGCCCGAACTATGCGCCCAACATGGCCTTCCTTGGCTGGGGCGTCTATGTCATGGCGCGCGTCGACGCCGACGAGAAGAAGAAGAAGGCGGCCTGGTCCGCTGCCGCCCATCTCGGCGGCAAGGACATCGCACTCTGGATGTCGGCCTATCCCTCGGGCTTCCAGCCCTACCGGAACAGCCAGTTCAACATTCCGGAATGGGTCGCTGCCGGCTATGACGAGGCGTTCATCACCGCCTACCTCAATGCCAACAAGGACAGCTACAATCACCCCAACGCGGCGATTGAGCCGCGCATCCCCGGCATCTTCCAGTACTACTCGATCGCCGAGGACGAACTGGCCAAGACCTTCGCGGGTCAGGGTACCGCCCAGGAAGGCGCCGACAGGATCGCCGCTGCCTGGGAGAAACTGACCGATCAGATCGGCCGCGACAAGCAGATCGAGCTCTACAAGGCCTCGCTCGGCGGCTAAGCCTGGCGCCTGCCGGCTCCGGGGCCAGCAGGCGGTTCTTCGGCCCCAGGGCCGGGAGACCGTCCATCGGCCGCAAGCCGGCGGACATGCCAGCGGAACGTAATGGGCTGGCGGCGCGAATGCGTCGCCAGCCGGTTTTTTCTGGGAGCGTCGTCCGCGACGTTCATTGATGAGCAAACCTCTATGCAGACGTCCCAAGTTGCCGCGCCGCAGGACCTGATCGCCACGCACGACATACCGCCCGCGCGCCGCGCGGCGGGCAAGTGGCTGATCACGCTGGCGACGCTCGCGCTCGCCGCCATCGTCCTGTTCCAGATTCTGTACGCCGCCGGCCAGACGGAAACCGGCTTCGCCAACTGGCGTCCGGTCCTCTACGCCTATCTCGCCTGGGGCGTCGCCCTCGGCGTCGGCCAGGTGATGATCCGTGGCGAGGGCGGCAAACGGGCGCTGTTCGTACTGCCGGCAATCCTGTTCACCGTCGCCGTGGTGATCTTCCCCACCATCGCCGGCCTCTACATCGCCTTCACCGACTGGAACCTCGCGTCGTTCGAGGGCCGCTCGTTCAACGGCCTCGCCAATTTCTGGGCGCTGATGAACGACGGCTATTTCTGGAACGCGCTGCGCAACATGGGCTTCTATGTGCTGGCGGTGCTGCTGCAATACGCCATCGCCTTCGGCCTGGCGCTTCTCCTCAACGCCGAAATCCGCGCGCGAAAATTCTTCCGCGTCGCCTTCCTGATGCCCTTCATGCTGAGCCCGGTCGCCGTCGGCTGGATGGTCGGCAAGTCGCTGATGGAATACCGCTTCGGCCCTGCCGCTACCCTCGCGCGCCATCTCGGCTGGGAGAGCCCCGCATTCTTCGCCTCGCCCTGGATCGCCCGCTTCTCGATCATGGCGATGGATGCCTGGGTCTGGATCCCGTTCGTGATGATCCTGTTGCTCGCCGGTCTGCAGGCGCTGCCCAAGGAAATCATGGAGGCAGCCAAGGTTGACGGCGCCAATGGCTGGCGCTCGTTCTGGCAGATCGTTTTTCCGCTGATGCTGCCGGTTTCGATCACCGCCATCATCATCCGCGTCATCTTCCAGCTGAAGCTGGCCGACATCGTCATCACCGTGACCTCGGGTGGGCCCGGCGGCTCGACCGACACCGTATCGAGCTTCATCTTCCGCGAATATCGCGACCGTTCGAATGTCGGCTACGGCACCATGGTGGCGGAGTTCTATTTCATCCTGATCGCCCTGTTCATCGCCCTGCTGCTCTGGGGTTCCAGCCGCTGGATGAAGCGGGTGACCGGATAATGGCCACGAGCATGAAAGCACAAAACGCCATGGCCCCCCGCTATCAAGCCTACCGCGAACCGCCGAGCGAGCTCGTCAGCAATTCGAAGCGCATCGCCGGCAAGGTGGCGATCTACACGCTGCTGATCCTGTGGACCTTCATCGCGCTGTTCCCGATCTACTGGACCATCACGACGTCGTTCAAGGTCGCCGTCGACGTCACCCAGGGCCACATGATTCCCTGGTACGACTACACGCCCGACTGGCGTGGCTGGCGCTCGATCGGCCTGTCTCCGGATACGATCTTCAGCACCTCCACGGTGCGCGAAGAGTTCATGAAGCGCTTCCTGAACTCGGCCATCATGTCGATCGGCGCCTCGCTGCTGGCCGTCATCCTCGGCTCGCTCGCCGCCTACGGCCTGGTCCGCTTCGACTACAAGTTCGCGATCTGGCGCAACCGCGACATCTCGTTCTTCTTCCTGTCGCAGCTGATCCTGCCGCCCGTCGTGCTCGCCATGCCGTTCCTCGTTCTCTACAAGGAACTGGCGCTGCTCGACACTCGCATCGGCCTCATCGTCGTCTACACGCTGATGGTGCTGCCGATCGTCATTTGGATCATGCGCGACCAGTTCCGCGGCATTCCCGTCGAGCTCGAACAGGCGGCCCTCGTCGACGGCTGCTCCACCTGGGGCGCGTTCATGCGCATCGTGCTGCCGATCTCGCTGCCGGGCATGGTCGCCGCCTTCATCCTGTCGGTGGTGCTCTGCTGGAACGAGTATTTCTTCGCCGCCCTGCTGACCTCGACCAACGCCAACACGCTGCCGGTGATGGTGGCGAGCCAGACCGGATCGCAGGGCATCAACTGGTGGTCGATGGCCGCGCTCTCGACGGCCGCGATCGCGCCGCTCGCCATCGTCGGCATCTTCCTGGAGCGCTACATCGTCAAGGGCTTGACGGCCGGCGCGGTGAAGTAGCCAAGCGAGCTTCAAGCAAGGTCCCTCACCCCCACCCTCTCCCGCGCGCGGGAGAGGGCTTTTCGGTCGGCGGGCTTCCCCAAATGCGAGTTTATCCAGCGCAGCTCGATCCCCTCTCCCGCACGCGGGAAAGGGTTAGGGTGAGGGTCTCGCTACCCAGCCACACCTCCAAGAAACCGACGCTACTTCTTGGGCGCCCGGACCTTCTTTTTGCCGGCCGGAGCGATCTCCAGCGGCTTGGCCGCCTTGCGAAAGTCGGCCCAGGGATCGGTACCGAGCGAGGCTAGACGGGTCGGCATGTTGAGAACCGTGAAGTAGGCCGGCCCGATCGCCGGGCTCAATTCCTCCCAGGCGAGCGGCGCTGAGACCGGCGCGCCAGGGCGCGCACGGGTCGAATAGGGCGCCACCGCCGTCTGGCCGCGCTGGTTGCGCAGATAGTCGATCAGGATCTTGCCGGGGCGCTTGGCCTTGCTGATGGTCGAGACGTAGAGATCCGGGCTGTCGGAGGCCATCGCGTCGGCAAGCCCCTTGGTGAAGGCCTTGATCTCGGGCCATTCGGCCTTGGGCGCGAGCGGCGCCACGACGTGCAGCCCCTTGCCGCCGGATGTCTTCACGAATGCGTCGAGCCCCGCATCGGCCAGCCTCTGCCGAACCTCCTGCGCCGCGTCGATCACGGCCTGCCAGTCGATACCCTCGCCGGGATCGAGGTCCAGGATGATCATGTCCGGCTTCTCCCAGGCGTCGAGCGTCGAGCCCCAGGGATGGATTTCGAGCACGGCCGATTGGACCAGCGCCGTCAGCCCGTCGAGATCCTCGATGCTGATCAACTGCTCGATGTCCCGGGTCGACGGGTCGTCGACCAGCACGATCGCCTCGTTCAGACCCTTCCAGGCGTTCTTCTGGAAGAACTGCTCGCCCGTGATGCCACTCGGACAGCGCAGCAATGACAGGGGCCGGTGGGTGATATAGGGCGCGATCGAGGGCCAGATCTCGGCATAGTAGTCGGCGAGCCCCTGCTTGGTGACCCCCGCATCCGGCCAATACACGCGGTCGGGATGGGTCAGCTTGACGGTTGAGCGCGCGGGTTCTCCCCGCGCAGGCTTCTTCTTGCTCGCCGGCTTCTCATCCATGGCAGCGGTCTCCCGGGTAATCTCGACGGCCGGCTTGTCCTCGCGCAGGCCGCGGAAGGAAGCATGGCGGAGATGACCATCCGCCGTCCAGGCGCGAAACTCGACCTCGGCAACCAGATCCGGCCGGACGAAACGAACCTTTCGCCCCTCCTCCGTCGTGAGCGGCGAGCCGAACGGACTTTCGCTGGTCCGCATCCTTTCGAGCGTCTTGAACAGATCCTCCGCCACGCTCGCGGAAAAGCCAGTGCCGACGCGGCCGACATGCTGAAGCGCGCCGCCCTCCTGCACGCCCAGCACCAGCGAACCGATGGCGCGACGCGAGGTCGTCGACGGCACATAGCCTCCGATGACGAATTCCTGCCGCTTCGAACTCTTCGTCTTCAGCCAACTCTTGCTGCGACCCGAACGATAGGGTGAATCCGCGACCTTGGAGACGATGCCTTCGAGGCCGAGCCGGCTCGCATGGCGAAACACCACAGCGCCTTCCTCCTCGAAATGCTGGCTGAGGCGCAGGCAGGGCCCAGCCTGCGCCACGACCTGGGCCAGTAGTTGCTGGCGCTGGGTAAGGGGCAAGTCGCGAAGATCGTAGCCATCGAGATAGAGCAGGTCGAAGACATAGAACACGAAGCGATCCGAGCGCCCCTCACTCAGATCGGCCTGCAGCGCCGAAAAATCCGACGCGCCGCCATCCGTCTCGACCACCAGTTCGCCGTCGATCCAGGCCGTGCCGATCGGCAGCGCCTGCAGCGCGCCGGCGACCTCCTTGCCGAACTTCTTGGTCCAGTCGAGGCCGGTGCGGGTGAGCAGCTTGACCCGTCCGGCCGCGACATGCGCGAGCAGCCGGTAGCCGTCGAACTTGATCTCGTGGATCCAGCGCTCGCCGGCGGGCGGCGCGTCAGTGAGCGTCGCCAATTCCGGCTCTATGGAGGCCGGCATGGCCATCTTCCTGGCGCCCTCGAACTGGGCGGGGTCCGGAAGTGACGGCGGGGGTTCCGCTTCGCCCTCCGATGCCGGTTCGGTCTTTGCCGAAACCTCCTTTACGGCGGCCTTGGCTTTGGCCGGCGCTTTGGCTTTGCTCGAAGGCCTGGCCTTTACCACCGGCTTTGCCTGGGCCTCGGGCTTTGCCTTCGCCCGGGGGTTGCGGGCGGGCTTGGCCTTGTCCGCCTCGCCCTGGTCGCGCTCGATCTTGCCGGTCTTGGACGACCAGCCGGGCTCTTCGCCCTCGACATCTTCCAGCGCGCGCCCGCTCTTCACCGAATCCGGCATTTCCTCCAGAATATCCGGCGCGCCGGAAGGACGGGCGGCCTCATCCTCCGCCTTGATCAGCAGCCAGTTCTCGCGCTTCTCGCCGGGCCGGCCATGCATCTTCACGAGATGCCAGCGGCCATGCAGCTTCTCGCCCTTAAGCTCGAACTCCAGATGCCCCTTGGCGTAGCCCTTGTGCGGGTCACCGACCGGTTCCCAGCTGCCACGGTCCCAGACGAGCACGGTGCCACCGCCATACTCGCCCTTCGGAATGGTGCCTTCGAAGCCGCCATATTCGAGCGGGTGGTCCTCGACATGCACGGCAAGGCGCTTCTCCGAAGGATCCAGGCTTGGCCCCCGGGTGACGGCCCAGCTTTTCAGGACGCCGTCCATCTCCAGGCGGAAGTCGTAGTGCAGCCGCCTCGCATCATGCTTCTGGATGACGAAACTATGCCCCGCTGCCTGACCCTTCGTCGCCTTGCCTCTCCGGGAGGCCTTGCCTCCCGCCGGCTCGGCGGTGACCTTGAAATCGCGCTTGCTGCGATAGACTTCGAGCGGCGCGGCCATGTCAGCTTGCCTTGCGGCGCGGCGCGGCCGCCGGCTTGGCCGCCGTCTTGCTCTTGCTCGCGGTCTTGGCCTTGGCCGGGACGGTCTCCTTGGCCTTCACACCTGCACTTTCGCGCAGCGCCGCCATCAGGTCGACCACCTTGGCGGTCTTGCGCGGCGGCGGCGCCTTGAAGGTCTTGCCTTCGAGCTTGGCCTTGACCAGATCGGCCAGGGCCGCCTCGTAGCGATCGTCGAAGGCAGCGGGGTCGAAGGTGCCGCGCTTGGTCTCGATGATGTGCTTGGCGAGCTCCAGCATCTCGCCTTCGATCTTCAGCTTCGGGATCGGATCGAACGCTTCGCGCGCCGGGCGAACGGCGTAGTCGAAGCTCAGAGTCGTTGCGACCAGTCCCTCCTCATCGGGCCGGATCAAGACGCTGCGCATGCGGCGGAACAGGACGGCGCGGGCAATCGCCACGGCCCCGCTCCTGCGCATGCCGTCGCGGATCAGCACGAAGGCCTCCATGGCCGCCTTATCGGCGGGCGTCAGGTAGTAGGGCCGATCGAAATAAGCATCGTCGACCTGATCCAGCTTCAGGAAGGTCTCGACCGCCAGCGTCTTGTCGCTTTCGGGCGTCGCGGCGGCGATTTCCTCGGGGTCGATCTCGACATATTCCCCGGCGGCGATCTCGTAGCCCTTGATCTGCTCGTCGGCCTCGACGGGCTTGCCGGTATCCTGGTCGACGAATTGACGCCGGATACGGTGGCCGGTGGCGCGATTGAGGGTGTGAAAAGCGATCCGGTCGGAGGTCGAAGCGGCGGTGTGCAGCGCCACCGGACAGAGGATCTCGGCGACCTTGAGGTAGCCCTTCCATATAGCCCTTGGAGCCATCTTCCGTACTCCCACGCACCACCGAACGATCCGCCAACCCTAGCAAGGGGTGCGAACGGAGAGTCCAATGACCATTGCGTGATTCAGTTCCGGTTTCGCACAGTCTCTCCGGTGGAGGCCAGGACCGGGGCACCGCCCCCGATGAATGACGGCGGAGCCAAGACTCCGCCGCCCCGTCGCCTAGACGAACGGCGTCTCGTCCAGGAAGCGCTCGAGCACGTTCCAGGTGATGCGCGAGACGTTGTTGTCATAGTCGTTGTGCGAGAGCGAGCCGCACCAGGCGATCGACGACGTGGCGAAAAGCGCGCCGCCCGAGGGCGTTTCGCCGAAGGCGAGATCCGCATGCACGCGCTCGTTCTGGTCACCGCCGAGATTGGGCGGCACGACGCCGAATTCCTCGTTGACCAGCATCATCATGGCGCTGTGGCCGTCCGACGAGGCGAGCCGCAGCATGTTGGGGGGGCCGCCGAGATTGGCCGAGATGCAATCGAGCTCGATGCCCGCCGCGCCGCCGCCAACCAGGCCGAAATCGCCGATGATTTCGTCCGGCACATCCTTGAAGATGAAGGCCGCGCGCGGATGGTCCGCGTCGGGCGCCCGCCGGTAGAAGGTCGAGATGTCGAAGCCCTGGGCGATGAAGCCGACGCCGGCCATGACGTTCGGCGCCCGGCCGATGCGCCGCCACAGGCCACCGAACTCGCCGTTGAACGACTGGTAATATTCGCCGGGCTCGGCCGCCCAGGTGCGGATGCCGTCCTCGGCGCGCCGCACCTCGATGACGCCGGGCTCCGTCTTGTGGAATCCGATGCGCCAGTACCAGCCATTGCCGCCCATATACATGAGCCGGCCGCCGCGATCGATCCACGCCTTCATCCCGTCCCACATCGCCGTCGAATGATATTCGGGATGGGTGCCCGTGATGACGATGCGATAATCGGCGAGAAGGTCATAGCCCTCCTCGTGCAGGTCCTCGTCGGTGATCAGGTCGTAGTCGACGCCCTTGTGGTCGAGCCAGTCGAAAAGATGCGTGTCGGCATTGTACTGGTAGAGCGCCGAACCGGGACCGCCGAGCCAGGAATGATAGCGCGGCGAGAAGTTGAGGTTCGGCCGCAGGCGGCTCGAATAGCAGACGCCCGAGCCGTCGGCATGGGTGTCGTAATGCGAACCGCCGAGTTCGGGGTGGTCGTACATGTAGAGGTCGGTATGGCCGAAGGTCAGCAGCCGGCCCATCTGCCGCTCCGCGCCGCGCGCCGTGATGTGCTCGGCGTGGTTGCAATAGGAGAGGTAGGACATGGTCGGCGCCAGCACCAGGACGGGCGGGCGCTTGCCGCGCTTCGCCTTGTCGCGCGGCGGGCGGACGAAGAAGGGAATGTAGGTCTCGCGCGTCGCGGTCTCGTCGCTGTCGCCCGACCAGGCATGCAGCGCATAGGCGCCGCTCTTCAGATCGTCCGGGATGCTCAGCGAGACCGAGGTCTCCCACTGCGCGTCATAGATGTCGTCATGGTGGAAATGCACCGCGCCGTAATGCTCGGGCTTGTTCGGCCAGGCCTGTTCCTCGCCGGTCCAGTTGTGGCCCTTCATGGCGCGGGCCGGCATCTGCATCAGCCGGCCATGCCGGCCGGACGGGCCGATGTCGATGGCGTTGACGCTTTCGATCTCGCGGGAAAAATCCCAATGGGCGATCCGCGCCGTCACCACGTCCTGCGGCGCGCTGCCAGCCAGCAGGCCATCATGATCGGCATGGGTGCGCACACCCGAAAGCAGGATCGGACCGTCGATCTTGCCATCGAAATGATGGCCGACCGTGCCGTCGCTATCGGGGCGGCCGGCGAGATAGAAGGCGACCGGCGGCGCCTGCACTTCCAGGCGAATGCGGCCGCGATACTGGCCATGGTCGCGGACGACCGCATAGGGGATGAGCGGACGCTGGTCGAGCGTGAACTCGCCGCTGGGCGGATCGAAGGTGACCGCGATCTGGTACCATTGGCGCTCCAGCATCGGATGATCGACGCGGACCGTCTCGGTGCCGCCGCTGCCGTCGCCGACCGTCAGCGAAAGCCGGCCCTCGTCGCCGATGCCGATCTGGAAGCCGGCCTGGGTCGCGGGATCCCATTGCGCCGCGATCACCTGCTCGCCGCGTCCGGGCATCGTCGGCCAGACGAAGCCGAGGAAGGAGAAGGTCTGAGCGGCCACCGCCGGCAGTTCCGTGGCCACCATGTAGGAGCCGGCGTCGATGCGCTGCGGCTTGCCGGCGTGAATGCCGTCGATCTCGGTCGGGATGTGGGGAAACTTCAGGCCGGGGCCGGCGGGATTGCAGTCGCCATTGACGACGCGGACCAGCCGCGCCTCGAAGGTCTCGCCTTCCTCCAGTGAAATCTTGAAGGCGATCTCTTCGCCCGGGGCGACGCTGTAGCGGTCGGGATAGCCGACGATCTTGAGCATGGAATGAAATCCGGATTGGCGCAGGAAACGGGATCGCTGTGGCAGCGATCGGCGATTCGAACGGGAAGGGTCAGTCGCGAAGCGGCCGGTTGATGCTTTCGCCTGTCAGCAGGCGCCAGCGGCGACGGAAGACTTCCCATTCCGCCTCTTCGATGTCGGTGAAGACGGGTCCGTCCTCGATCGCGATCGGTTCGCGACGATCGGCCGGCATCAGCCCCAGCACCCATTCCTCGAACGGGCGCTTGCAGACCAGCACCACCTGCTTGCCGGAAGGGTCGTGGCGCATGGTATTGAGAAGCCGCTGCAGGCCGGGGCTGTGCGCGCCGATCGGCTTCTGCCGGAACTCCTCGATGTAGTGTCGATCTATCTCCGGATCGATCTTGTAGACCATGAGCACTCCCCCTGCGTCGAACCCTACAATGGAAACTGAAGCAACTCCGACAAGACAAGACCGGCCGCGCCCAGCAGCGCTGCGCGGTCTTCCGTCTCCCCGATCGCGAAGCTGATTTCTCCCCCGCTGCGCGATGGTACGAGCGCGCGGACATGTCCCGCAATCGCCTCGGCCATGATTTCCCCGCCGCCGACGACGTCGCCGTGCAAAACGTAGAAATTCGGCGCCACGGTCTGCTGCAGATTGGCGATGCCGACGGCGACGTTGCGGGCGTAGAGATCGAGCAGGTCGCGCGCGCCCGGCGCGCCCGCGCCGGCCAGGGCGACCAGGCGGCGCGAATTGATCTCGTCGGGCGCGTCGATGCCGATGGCGCGCGCCTGGCGGCGCAGCCAGCCCACGGTCGCGATCGTCTCCCAGCAGCCGCGCCGGCCGCAGGAACAGATCTCGCCATCGACCTGCACGAAGGTATGGCCGAGTTCGCCGCCGGCGCCGCTGCGACCGCGATAGAGATGGCCGCCGAGATAGAGCGCGCCGCCGAGCACCTCGCCGGTATAGACAGCGGCGAAATTCTGCATGCCGCGCCCCTTGCCGAACCAGCGATCGCCGACCAGCAGGGCACGCGGATGATGGTCGAGCAAAGCCGGCAGGCCGTAGCGTCGAGCCAGCATGTCGCCGAGCTCGAAGCCATTCATCACCGGCGCCAGGTTGACGGCGATGATGGCGCGGCGATCGGTGTCGACCATGCCGCCGACCGCAACCCCGATGCCGAGCGGCTCGCGCCGGGCGGAAGCCAGGGTGCGCGAGGTGCAGCGCTCGATGGCGCGCTCGATATCGGCGATCTTCGGATTATCCGGAAACCGCACGCTGTGCTCGGCCGAGAGGGTGCCGGCCAGGGTGACGAGGCAGGTATGGACCGCGTCCGGCATCAGCATCATGCCGCAGATCGGCCGGGCATCCGGTGAAAACCACAGTGGCCGCGCCGGCTTGCCGCCTGCCTCGCTCGGCCGGATCGGCTCCCCCTCCACCAGCACCTGCTGGTCGAGCAAAGGCTGGACGATGCCGGAAATGGTGGTGCGGTTGACGCCGGCCAGTCGCGCCAGCTCCGCCCGGCTGGTCGGGCCGAGATCGAACAGCGTCTGCAGCACCCGCCCCCGATTGGCGGACCCGACCATCGAGGACGACAGCAGCGACCGGCCATGCGGCACCATCCGCACGTCGCCGGAGACATCTTCCTCGTCCATGGACCAACGCTGGGTGGAAGGTTCGCGCTCCAAGCTGCCCTCGTTGTGCTCGCGGCGACCGGATGGCCGGCCCTCCGCTTCCTATACGGAAACTCGGCTGGGTGCGCGCGCTGCCAGTCCGACCTCCGAATTAATTCTTAGCCGATCATCGGGTCGTTGACGAGTTAAAATGTTTGTGCGAGCCTCATACTAACAAGACGATCCGGTCGCCGCCACAGCCTTCGATGGGAACCGAGGCTGCAGCGGCCAGTAAGCAGCCGTGCTCGTCGTGCTCAACGAGCGCCAGTCATGGATCTGGCGCCGGACAATGCTTCCAAGAGGAGAGTGGGAACATGAAGTCTGGATTCGATTTCAATCTTTCGCGTCGAAGCCTGCTGAAAAGCAGCGCAGCGCTTGCTGGCACCGCGGCTATCGGCGGCGGGTTGATGCCGCGCCGTGCCATGGCTGCCGACAAGACCTTGCGCGTTCTGCTTGCCGGCGACCCGTTCTACTATGCGATCGAGGGGTTGAAGGACCAGTTCGAGCAGGAAACCGGCATCAAGCTGCAGATCGAGGCGATCTCGCTCGAGGCGCTGCAGGCGCGCCTGACCTCGTCCTTCATCAGCAACGAGCCGGACGCCGACGTCATTTCGGTCGACCAGATGTGGCTCGGCCAGTATCTCGAGAGCAAGTGGATCACCCCGCTCAACGAGTTCATCAAGGCGGATAGCGACACGCATATCGAGGACTACATCCCCGAGGTGCTCTACTCGCTGAATACCTGGCGTGGCCAGATCGGCACGCTGCCGGTCGCCGCCTATGGCCAGATGGTGCTCTACCGCAAGGATTTCGCCGACAAGGCCGGCATCGCCGTGCCGGAGGATGGCAGCTGGTCGTGGAACGACTATCTCGCCGCCGTGCAGAAGATGAACGGCCAGGATTTCGACGGCCACAAGATGAGCGGCACCGTGCTGGCAGGACAGCAGCCCGCCCCCGTCGTGCACATGTATTCGCAGCTCGCCGCCAGCATGGGCACGCGCTGGTTCAAGGACTTCCCGGCCGCGACGGCCTGGGATTTCCAGCCCACCATCAACAGCCCGGAAAACCTCGCCGCGCTGAAGATCTTCGCCGAGCTCTACAAGAACGCGCCGGCTGAATCGGTCGGCTACAACTGGTTCGACGCCGGCATGCGCTTCGCCAAGGGCGATGTCGGCATGTTCTACTGGTGGACGCCCTATGCCTACCTTTGCAAGAAGGACGGCTATATGAGCGGCAAGGACTCGGTCGTCGCCGACAAGCTCGGCATCGCACGCCTGCCCAAGGGCCCGGGTGAACAGGTCGTGTCGCTCGGCGGCCACAGCCTCGGCATCACCGCCAACACCGCCAATCGCGACGCCTCCTGGCAGTTCGTCAAATGGGCGACATCGGCCAAGACGCAGAAGGCGATGGGCCTCTACAACAAGTATGGCTACCAGTTCTCCGACTTCGCCCGGCCGTCGCTCTACAAGGATGCCGAGTTGCTGAAGATCTACCCGCACCTGACCGCCCAGCTCGGCGATCTGGAGCGCGGCAACGGCAAGATCGTCCGCCCGCCGGTGCCGGTCTACACGACGCTCGAAGGCATTTACGGCCTCAACCTCAACAAGGTCCTGACCGGCCAGCTGACGCCCGAGGCCTGCCTCTCGGATACCTCGACCTTCTTCGAGACCATCCTCAAGGGCAACTTCCTGATCCCGTACCAGCAGGCATCGTTCAACGATACGCTGGACGCGACCAAGAGCCTGCTCAAGTCGCTCGCCTAAGTCCGGCGGCCGGCCGGAACCTCCCTGCCAGGCGGTTCCGGCTTCAAGCAGAGCCTCTACCTGAGAGCAAAGAGCCCAAGATCTTTGCTCGACAAAGAGTGGACGGGACTTCCCTCCCGGCCCCGTCCACTCTCTTTTCCATTGGAGCGTCCATGTCCGCAGTATCCATCGCCACGCCGCCGCGGGCGCGACGGCGCTTGCCCGATTACACGCCGTGGCTGCTGATCAGCCCGTCCATCCTGCTGCTGGTGGCGCTGATCGCGTTCCCGCTGCTGTTCGCGCTCAAGAACAGCTTCTACTTCTGGAACCTGCAGATGGGCCCCTCGCCGATGGGTTTCATCGGCTTCGACAACTACAGGATGGCGTTGTCGAACGGCATGTTCCTCGACTCGCTGAAGACGACGCTGATGATGACCGTCGTCGGCACGGTGGTGGAATTCACGCTCGGCCTCGCCATCGCGCTCCTGCTCCTGCGCAAGCTGCGCGGCATCAAGCTGACCCGCGTGCTGCTGATCATGCCGACGACCATTGCGCCGATCGTGGTCGGTTTCCTGTTCCGCTACATGTATGATCCCAATGGCGGGCTGATCCCCTGGCTACTGACCTCGGCAGGCATCCCGTTGCCGGCCGCCGGTCTGCTCGGCTCGCCGTCGACGGCGCTCTGGGCAGTGCTGTTCGCCGATATCTGGCAGTGGACCCCGTTCTTTGCCATCGTGCTCTATGCCGCCCTGCTCGCCGTGCCCGGCGAGATCGTCGAGGCGGCGAAGATCGATGGCATCACGCCCTGGAAGCAGTTGCTGCACATCAAGCTGCCGCTCATCCGCAAGACGGCGATGATCGTGGTGATGCTGCGCTTCATGCAGATCTTCAACACCTTCGACCTGGTCGTGGTGCTCACCAAGGGCGGGCCGGGAACGTCGAGCCGGACGCTTGGCTACAGCCTCTATCAAGCCGGCATGGTCGATTTCAACATCGGCCTCTCCAGCGCCATGACGTGGATGATGGTCATCGTCGTCAACGCCATCATCGGCCTCTTCGTCTTCTTCGCGTTCAAGGATTGGGATTGATATGGAAGGCTCGGAAAGCGTCGCCGGCCGGCTGCTCGGCTATGCGGCCATGGGGCTGCTGCTGCTGATCTTCATCGGCCCGATCCTCTGGTTCGTGCTGCTCGCGATCCGGCCGGCGGAAACCTATTTCGCCATGCCGCCGGTCCTGTCCTTCACGCCCAACTGGGAATCGATCCGCTACACCTTCTTCAACCCCGGCAACAACGCGCCGCAGCTGATGAACAGCCTGATCGTCGCGGTGGGCGCGGTCGCGCTCAACCTGCCGTTCTCGTTCCCGGCGGCCTATGCGCTGTCGCGCTACAAGATCCGCGGCCGCAAGCACATCATGCTCTGGTATCTCGGCCTGCTGATGGCGCCGCCCGTCGCCTTCCTGATCCCCTACTCGATCCTGGCCAGCCTTGCCGGTGTGAAGGGGACGTATTTCTCGATGATCCTGATCTCGCAGACCCTGACCATTCCGTTCTCGGTCTGGCTGATGCGGAGCTTCATCGACGAGGTGCCGATCGAGATCGAGGAAGCGGCGCGCATCGACGGGGCGGGCACGACCACGATCCTGCTCAAGTTCATCCTGCCGATGGTGATGCCGGGCCTGATCGTCACCTCGATGTTCGCCTTCGTGTTCTCGTGGAACAACGCGGCCTTCCCGCTGGTGCTGGCCAACCGCAGCACGACGACGCTGCCGGTCGGCACGCTGCAATATTTCGGCACCGCCGGCGTCACCTGGGGCTTCATCGCCTCGGCCGCCGTCGCCGCCATGATCCCCCCCATGCTGATTTTCCTCGTGCTCGACCGCTATGTCGTCCGAGGCCTGACCTTTGGTTCCGTGAAAGGATAAAACGGAAATGACGTCATCGCGTAAAGTTCGCTTCGGCGTGGTGGGAGCGGGCCTCTGGGGCTCGTTCCATTGCAAGACCTTGAGCGCCATCGAGGGCGCCGAGCTCGCCGCGGTCTGCGATCTCGACCCCGCCCGCGTCGCCGACATGCAGAAGCAGTTCGGCGCGGCCAAGACCTATACCGATTATCGTCAGCTGCTGGCCGATCCCGATATCGACGCCGTCACGGTGGCGACGCCCGATTTCGCCCATGGCGACATCGTCCTGGCCGCCATCCAGGCCGGCAAGCATGTGATGAGCGAGAAGCCGCTCGCGACCACGCTGGCCGAGGTCGAGGCGATCGCCGCCGCCGCCGACAAGGCCGGCGTCAAGGTGATGGTCGACTTCCACAACCGCGTGAACCCGGCCATCGCCGCCGCCCGCGACGCCATCGCCGCCGGCGAGATCGGCATGCCGCTGCATGCCTCCGCGAAGCTGTCGAACACCGTGTTCGTGCCCTATGACCTGCTGTCCTGGGCCGGCCGCTCGTCGGCGCTCTGGTTCCTGGGCAGCCATTCGCTCGACGCGCTGCGCTTCATCATGGGCGCTGAAGTGAAGCGGGTGCAGGCGATGGTGCGGCGCGGCTACCTGGCGTCGAATGGCGTCGATACCGCCGACGTCCATCTCTCGATCCTCGAATTCGACAATGGCGCCATCGCCCAGATGGAAAACAGCTGGGTGCTGCCGCGCGACATGCCCGGCGTCGTCGATTTCCGGCTCGAGTTCATCGGCGAGAAGGGTGCGATCCAGACCGACACGGCGCAGAACAGCGCCTTCAGCAAATACACCGGCTCCGGCCGGCGGGCCCATGACCTGCTCGGCGTGACACCGGCGGCGGGCGGGCGCATCGGCGGCTTCGTCATGGAGGCGATCGCCCGCTTCATCGATTCAGTCGCGCATGACGCGCCGCTGCTGGCCGATGCGCAGGACGGCCTGCGCGTGACCCGCGTGCTGACGGCGATCGAAGAGGCGGCCGCAACGGGCAAGATCATTACGCTCGCCGACGGCGTCTAAGCGCGACGAACACAAGAGGGCAGCGCGGATCCTTCCGCGCTGCCTTTTTGACCCCGGTCAGGGGCTCAGCGCCCCTTCGGCTTGGACTCGGAAGCGATGCTCTTGCGCAGCGCATCCATGATGCTGACCACGTTGCCGTGGCTGACCGGCGCTTCCTTGCGGGCCGGGGGCTTCCTGCCCCTCTTCTTCGCCGCGATGATATCCAGGAGACGCTCCTGCACGGGATCGCTCACCATGGCCGGCGACCAGGTCTTGATGCGTTCCCTGATCAGGGTCTGCATCATTTCCAGCAGCTTCGCATCCGCCTTGGCGTCGCCAATCGGCTCGAAATAATCATCCTCCGGGCGGATCTCGTCACCGTAGTGGAGGGTCCAGAGTTCGATGCCATTGTCACGCGGCTTCAGCATCACGGCCCGCTCGCGCCGATAGAGGACCAAGCGGGAAATACCGACCGTGCCCGTCGCGGCCATGGCGTCGCGAATGACCGAGAAAGCCTCCTCGCCGACCGGGTCGTCCGGCACGAGATAATGCGGCTTGTCGTACCAGATCCAGTCAATGTCATCCGCCGGCACGAACATCTCGATATCGATCGTGCGCGTGCTTTCCAGAGCGACGGAATCGATCTCGTCATCCTCCAGCATCAGGAACTCGTGCTCGCCGCGCTGGTAGCCCTTGACCTGATCATCATCCTCGACGAGGTCGCCCGTTTCCGTGTCGACATATTGGCTGACGACCCGGTTGCCAGTGGCGCGGTTCAGCGTGTGAAAACGCACCTTTTCATTGTCGGTGGTGGCCGGGATCATCGCCACCGGACAGGTGACGAGCGAGAGCTTCAGATAGCCTTTCCAGAATGAACGCGGCGCCATGATGTTCTCGTCCGCTGGCAGGTTACGGAATCATGAAATAGACGGCGAGGAATCCGAGCACCACCGCCACGATACCGGCCAGCAGCATGTATCGCAGCCGATGCGGCGTGATCGCCTGCCGGGCCTGCGTCGTTGTCGCGTGTTCCTCGGAGGACTGTCCTGCTCGCCGGTCCATGCTCGCCTCTTTCGGTCGTGGGGAATGGGGACCAGTCGCCATGCG
Source organism: Kaistia defluvii (assembly GCF_026343955.1). GTDB lineage: Bacteria > Pseudomonadota > Alphaproteobacteria > Rhizobiales > Kaistiaceae > Kaistia > Kaistia defluvii. The sequence goes on along the minus strand of NZ_JAPKNI010000002.1, from coordinate 255,497 downwards.
CTCAGCCATGCGCCCGATGCTCCGCATTGCGCTTCCGGGTGGCCGCGGCCTTCCTGGCTGCAGCCGAGCGATCGGCCGCCGGGCGCGCTGCCGACGCGGCACCGCCTTTTTCGCCGCCCTTATGCGCGGCGGGGTGGCCGGTGTCGGCCCCGCGGCCGGAGCCGGACTTCTTGCCGCCGCCATCATCCTTGTTGACGGTAGCCCAGGCACGTCGCTCGGCTTCCTTCTCCGGAACGCCGCGCTCTTCATAGCCCTCGGCAATATGATCGGCCTTGCGTTCCTGCTTGTCGGTATATTTCGATTTGTCGCCCCGGGGCATGTTGCACCTCCGTTTGCTTCAACCGGGGGTCAACGCAGCGGCGCCGGGGGAGTTCCGGCCAAGGCCGCCTTCGGTCAGGCCGCCTCGTCGCACAGCGCGGAATAGACCTGTTCGTTCAGAACCGCCTGGCGGATCGACTTGACCACCTTGGGCGAACGCAGCTTGCGTGCCAAGGAGGCCAGCACGTTCAGATAAGTCGTGGAACTCTGGCCCGGCAGCAGCAGCAGGCAGACGATGTCGACCGGGATGTCGTCGATCGACTCGAAATCGATCGGCTTCTTCAGCCGGATCACCATGCCGAACGGCGTCTCGAGGCCGGGAACCGGCGCATGCGGAATGGCGATGCCCTCTCCGACGCCGGTTGACCCGAGCCTCTCGCGATTGTGGATTGCCTGGAAGATGTCATCCGCCGGCAGGTCCAGCGCCTGCGCAGCCTGATCCGACAGGCCGCGCAGCAACTTCGCCTTCGAGGGGGCCGGAAGGTCAATCATCACGCTTTCGGGCTTGATGAATTGGGAAAGGATCATCGTCTCACTCGCATCGGCACCAAGGTGCGCATCGGATCACGGCACGGCCTGTGCCAGTTCATTCATTCGACGTCGCGCAACCGATAGCCGACGCCCGTTTCGGTGGTGATGTATTCGGGCTGGTCCGGCTGACGTTCGATCTTCTGGCGGAGCTGGCGCACATAGACGCGCAGGTATTGCACATCCGTCGAGCCGCCCCAAACCTGGCTCAGGAGATATTGATGGGTCAGCACCTTGCCGGCGTGCTGCACCAGCACGCGCAGGATGTCGTATTCCTTCGGCGACAGCTTGATCTCCCGGTCGGCGACCTTGACAATCCGCTTGACGAGATCGACGGAAAGCTCGCCCGTCTGAAAGATCGGCTTCTCGCCCTGCTGCTGCAACTTGTGGCGGAGAGCAACACGAATGCGCGCCACCAGTTCCTTCATCCCGAAGGGCTTGCTCATGTAGTCATCGGCGCCGAGTTCCAGCGCCCGCACGATGCCGGCCTCGTCGGTGCGGCTGGACAGCACGACGATCGGGAGATCCGGCAGCTCGGTCCGCCAGCGGCCGATCAGCTCGTGCCCCGGCATGTCCGGCAGGCCGAGATCGAGCAGGATCAGGTCCGGCTTTTCGGCCGCGACATGCTCGATCGCCGTGCGCGCATTGGTCGCCTCGTCGACGGCAAAGCCCTCGGACGTCAGCCCGACCCGCAGCAGGCGGCGGATCGGGGGTTCGTCGTCGACGATGAGGATTCGGACCATCGGACCGTTCATGGCAGCTCTTCCAGCGTGGCGGCGTCGGCCGGGACCGGCATCCTGATGGTGAAGACCGCGCCCGAGCGGCCGTTACGGTTGCTGGCCTCTATCGTCCCGCCCATCGCCTCGACGAAGCCACGGCAGATCGACAGCCCCAGGCCCGTTCCGGCCAGCACATGGTCGGTCTTGCGCACCCGATAGAAGGTATCGAAGACCCGTTCAAGGTCGGCCGACGGAATGCCAGGCCCCTCGTCCATCACCTGCAGCAGCACGATCCCGCCATCGGCCCAGCCCTGGATCCGCACCGTCGAGGCCTCGGGCGCGTATTTGGCGGCATTGTCGAGCAGGTTGAACAACACCTGCTCGAACAGAACGGGATCGAGCCGCACCATCGGCAGGTCAGCGGGGATGTCGACCTCGACGACATGGCGCGACAGGATCTTGGCCGCGCGGCGCAGCGCCGTTCCGACGACATCGCCGACATATTGCGCCGAGGCATTCGGCGCCATCGCGCCGGATTCGATCCGCGTCATGTCGAGCAGATTGGCGATGAAGCGATGCAGCCGCTCGGATTCGTCGATGACGGTCGAAAGCAGGTCGACCCGGTCGGCCTCGGCAATGGTGTCCGGATAGTCGCGCAGCGCCTCTGCCGCGCCCATGATCGCGGCAAGCGGGGTCTTCAAGTCGTGCGAGATCGAGGTCAGCAGCGCCGAGCGCAGCCGATCCGCCTCGGCCGCGAGACGGGCTCGGTCGACATCGGCGACCAGTTCGATCCGCTCGATGGCGAGCGCCGCCTGGTCGGCGAGCGAGTCGAACAGCCGCTGTTCCTCGGGCGTCAACAACGGCCCCTGCCCGTCATCGTCGAGCCCGACGACGCCGACCGCCGTGCGGCCGGTACGCAGCGGCAGATAGAGCCGCTTCGCGCCGGGCAACGTGTCGGCGCCGCGCCCGGCCGGGCGATTGTGCTCCCAGGCCCAGCGCGCCGCGGCGATATCCGCATCGAGCAACGTGTCATCCGGCGGATAGCCGGCGCGCACCGCAATCGTGCCGTTTTCGGGCAGAAGCACGACGACCCGTACCTTCAGCATCGAGGCGATCTGGTAGACCGTCGCCCAGAGCACATCCTCGAGCGTGCCGGCGCCGGCCAGCTTCTTGCTGAAAAGATAGAGGCCTTCGGTGGTGCGGGCGCGCTGCCGCGCCGCCGCCGCCTGGCGCTGCACGCGAGCGGTGAGATTGCTGGCAATGACCGCGACGCCAAGGAAGAACACGAAGGCGATCACGCTCTCCGGGTCGCCGATGTTGAACGTATACAACGGCGGCAGGAAGAAGAAGTTGAAGGCGAGCGCGGCGACGGCCGAGGTGAACAGAGCCGGCCCGAGACCCGCCGTTACGGCCGAGGTCAGCACCGCCATCAGGAAGACCAGCGCCAGATTGCGGACGTCGAGCACGCGCAGCAGCATGGCGAAGGCGAGCCCGATGCCGACATAGCCGACGCCGAGCGCATAGGGGCCAATCCTGAACCGGCGCGGCGTGGCCAACGCCACGCCGCGTGCTGGCGGCGCCTCGCGGTCGTCGCCGGAGATGACGTGGACGCTGATGTCGCCGGCAAGCCGGATCAGCTCATGCGACACCGAGCCTTCGAACGCCTCGCGCCAGCGGGACTTGTCCGGCTTGCCGACGATGATGTGCGTCGCATTGGCCGCCAGCGCATGACGGACAATGTCCCGGGCTACGTCCTGCCCCGGCAGGGTGATCGCCTCGCCGCCCAGTTGCTCGGCCAGCCGCAGCGTGGCGGCGATGCGGTCCTTGTCGGCCTCCGGCAGGCCGGCGGAACGCGCCGTCTCGATATGGATCGCCGCCCAGGGCGCCCGCAGCCGGTCCGCCTGACGGCGCGCATAGCGCACCAGCGACGCGCTACGCGGCTGCTCGTCGATGCAGACCAGCACGCGGTCGCCCGCCGCCCAGGGCCCGGAGATAGCATGCGCCTGCATGTGACTGACGAGTTGCTCGTCGACCCTCTGCGCCGTGCGGCGTAGCGCCAGCTCGCGCAGCGCGGTCAGATTGCCGGGCGAGAAATAGTTCTCGATCGCCCGCTTCGCCGTGCCGGCGAAATAGACCTTGCCCTCATGCAGGCGCTTGATCAGGTCGTCGGGGGTGAGGTCGATGACCTCGACATCGTCGGCGCGGTCGATGATCGAATCCGGCACCGTCTCGCGCACCCGGATCCGGGTGATCTGGGCAACGACGTCGTTCAGGCTTTCGACATGCTGGATGTTGAGCGTGGTATAGACGTCGATGCCGCACGCGAGAATCTCCTCGACGTCGAGATAGCGCTTGGGGTGGCGGCTGCCCTCGGCATTGGTATGGGCGAGTTCATCGACCAGCACCAGCGCCGGCCGGCGCGCGAGGATGGCGTCGAGGTCCATCTCTTCGAGCACGCGGCCACGATAGTCGACCGTCCTGCGCGGAATGACCTCGAAGCCCTCGACCAGCGCCTCCGTCTCGGCCCGGCCATGCGTCTCGACCACGCCGATGAGGACATCGACGCCATCGGCCTTGCGGGCCCGGCCGGACATCAGCATCTCGTAGGTCTTGCCAACACCGGGTGCCGCGCCAAGGAAGATCTTCAGCCGGCCGCGCGTCTCGCGCGTCGCCCGCTCCAGCAGTGCCTCGGGGGACGGCCGGTTCGGCGCGTCTCGACTGTCGTCAGGCATCAATCACGCCCCATCTGTCCGAACGGCCGGAACCGACGCCGGAGCGCGGGTTCCGGCCCCTGCCTGTCATGGCGCGCCGGCTGCGTCCAGCGCAAGGTTCAAGGCAAGAACGTTGACGACCGGCTCGCCCAGGAAGCCAAGCTGCCGATCCTCGACATGCGCCGTGACCAGCGCCTTCACGGTGACCTCGTCCAGCCCGCGCGCCTTGGCGACGCGGGGCACCTGGAACAGGGCGGCCTCCGGCGAGATATCGGGGTCGAGGCCGCTGCCCGAGGTGGTGACCAGGTCGATCGGCACGGCGGCGCCGGGGTTTTCCGCCTTCAGCTTTTCCGCTTCGGCCTGGATGCGCTGGATCAGGGCCGGATTGCTCGGGCCGAGATTGGAGCCGCCGGAAGACGCCGCGTCATAGCCCTTGCCGGCGGCCGAGGGGCGGCCGTGGAAATAGCGGTCGGTGGTGAAACTCTGCCCGATGAGCTCGGAACCGACGACCTTGCCCTCGCGCTCGATCAGGCTGCCATTGGCCTGGCGCGGGAACAGCGCCTGGGCGATGCCGGTCATCCCCAGCGGATAGATCAGGCCGGTGATCACGGTGAGCGCGACGATCATCAGGATCGCAGGGCGTAGCTGTTTCAACATGGAAATATCCTTCAGACGAGGCCGAGGGCCGTAATGGCCATGTCGATGGCCTTGATGCCGGCAAACGGCACGATGAGGCCGCCGACGCCATAGATCAGCAGGTTGCGCGACAGCAGCGCGCCGGCGCCGACGGCCCGGTATTTGACGCCGCGCAGCGAGAGCGGGATCAGGGCGACAATGATCAGCGCGTTGAAGATGATCGCCGACAGGATCGCGCTTTGCGGCGTGGCCAGCCCCATGACGTTGAGCGCGCCAAGCTGCGGGTAGAAGGCCAGGAACATCGCCGGGATGATGGCGAAATACTTGGCGACGTCGTTGGCGATCGAGAAGGTGGTGAGCGCGCCGCGCGTCATCAGCAATTGCTTGCCGATTTCGACGATCTCGATGAGCTTGGTCGGATCGCTGTCGAGATCGACCATGTTGCCGGCCTCGCGCGCCGCCACCGTGCCTGTGTTCATCGCGACGCCAACGTCGGATTGGGCCAGCGCCGGGGCGTCGTTGGTGCCGTCGCCGCACATCGCCACCAGCTTGCCCTTGGCCTGCTCCTCGCGGATCAGAGCGAGCTTCATCTCGGGCGTCGCCTGGGCCAGGAAGTCATCGACGCCCGCCTCGGCCGCAATGGCCGCCGCCGTCATCGGGTTGTCGCCGGTGATCATCACCGTCCGGATGCCCATCCGGCGAAGCTCCGCGAAACGCTCGCGGATGCCCCCCTTGACGATGTCCTTGAGATGGACGACGCCCAGCAGGCGGCCATCCTTGACCACGGCCAGCGGCGTGCCGCCGGTCTTGGCGATCTCGTCGGCGATGGTCTGCAGTTCGCGGATCGTGCCGGTGATGGCCCGACTGCCGCCGGCCGCCACGCCGGCCTGCTCGACATGCTTCAGCACGGCATCGACCGCGCCCTTGCGGATCGACGAGCCGTCGAAATCGACCCCGCTCATCCGGGTCTGTGCCGTGAAGGGCACGAAGGTGGCATGCAGGCTCTGCATGTCGCGGGCACGGATGCCGTATTTCTCCTTGGCGAGCACGACGATCGAGCGGCCTTCGGGGGTCTCGTCGGCGAGCGAGGCGAGTTGCGCCGCGTCGGCCAGTTCCGGCTCGGTGACGCCGCGCACCGGGCGAAGCTCGGTCGCCTGGCGGTTGCCGAGGGTGATCGTGCCGGTCTTGTCGAGCAGCAGCGTATCAACATCGCCGGCCGCCTCGACAGCGCGACCCGACATGGCGAGCACGTTGAATCGCACCAGCCGGTCCATGCCGGCGATGCCGATGGCTGAAAGCAGCGCGCCGATCGTCGTCGGGATCAGGGTGACGAACAGCGCCACCAGCACGACGACCGGAATGTAGCCGCCGGCGTAGTTCGCAAAGCTCGGGATGGTGACGACGGCGAGCACGAAGATCAGCGTCATGCCGGCGAGCAGGATGTTGAGCGCGATCTCGTTGGGCGTCTTCTGCCGTTCGGCGCCCTCGACCAGGGCGATCATGCGGTCGATGAAGGTCGATCCGGCGGCGGCCGTGATGCGGACCCGGATCCAGTCGGACAGCACCTGCGTGCCGCCGGTGACGGCCGAACGGTCGCCGCCGGATTCGCGGATCACCGGCGCGGATTCACCCGTGATCGCCGCCTCGTTGACCGAGGCGACGCCCTCAATGACTTCCCCATCGGACGGAATGATATCCCCCGCCTCCACCAGCACGACGTCACCAACCCGGAGGCTGGTGCCCGGCACGAGCTTGAAGTTGGCGGGGTCGTTGCCCGAAAGCAGCTTGGCCTGCGTCTCGGTGCGGGTGCGACGGAGCGATTCCGCCTGTGCCTTGCCGCGCCCTTCGGCGACGGCTTCCGCGAAATTGGCGAACAGCACCGTGAACCACAGCCAGATGACGATCTGCAGCGAGAAGCCGAGATTGGCGCCGCCGGTGGCGAGATCGCGCAGGAACAGCACCGTGGTCAGCGCCGAGACGACGGCGACGACGAACATCACCGGATTGCGCGCCAGGCTGCGCGGATCCAGCTTGCGGAACGCGCCGCCTATGGCGGGAACGAGGATGCGAGCGTCCATTATGCTCGCGGATTTGGACTGGCTCATCAGAGACTCCAGCATGAAGTTCCGGGACAGGCGGTTGGACCTCAGGTCGCCGCGATCCACCGGTTGAAAAGGTCAACGACCAGCGCGAGCAGGAACATCGAAACGGTCAGCCCCAGGATGAGGGACGACACGCGGGGAGCCCCCCGCTTCCCCCGCGCCAAACCGGCGCGAGGAGATTGGAGCGAGAGGGCGAGGTCCGGGCTGGCCAGCCAGAAACGGTAGCTCATGATGCTTCCTCACAGCCCCGGCGCCCGGATCATGGCGAGATGCTCGACGATCGGACCAAGCGCCAGCGCCGGGAAGAAGGTCAGGCCGCCGACGATCAGGATGACGCCGACCAGCAGGCCGACGAAGAGCGGCCCATGCGTCGGGAAAGTGCCGGCCGAAGCGGGCGAGACCTTCTTGGTCACCAGCGAACCGGCGATCGCCATGGCCGGGATGATGACCAGGAAGCGGCCCATCAGCATCGCCATGCCGAGGGTGAGGTTGTACCAGGGCGTGTTGCCCGACAGGCCGCCAAAGGCCGAGCCGTTATTGGCTGCCGCCGAGGTATAGGCATAGAGAACCTCGGAGAAGCCATGCGGGCCGGGATTGGCGATCGAACCGAGGCCCGTCGGCAGCACGATGGCAATGGCGGTGAAGCCGAGCATGGTCAAGGGCAGGCAAAGCACGGCAAGCATCGCCATCTTGACCTCCTTGGCCTCGATCTTCTTGCCGAGATATTCCGGCGTGCGGCCGACCATCAGGCCGGCGACGAAGATTGCGATGACGATGAACAGCAGGATGCCGTAGAATCCGGCGCCGACGCCGCCGACGATGATCTCGCCAAGCATCATGTTGATCATCGGGATCATGCCGCCGAGCGCCATGAAGCTGTCATGCATGGCGTTGACCGCGCCGCAGGAAGCGGCAGTCGTCACCACGGCGAACAGCGCGGAGAGAACGATGCCGAAGCGCGTCTCCTTGCCCTCCATGTTGCCGCCCTCGATGCCGAGCGCATGGACCAGCGGATTGCCAGACGCTTCCGCCCCGTAGCAGACGACGACGCCGGCCAGGAACAGCACGCCCATGGCGGCCAGGATCGCCCAGCCCTGCCTCTCGCTGCCGACCATGCGGCCAAACACGTCGGTCAGCGCCGCGCCGATGGCGAAGATCATCACCATGTGGATCAGGTTGACGAGCGCGGTCGGGTTCTCGAAGGGATGCGCGGCATTGGCGTTGAAGAAGCCGCCGCCATTGGTGCCGAGATGCTTGATCATCATCTGCGAGGCGACGGGGCCCTGGGCGATGGTCTGCTGCGCGCCTTCCAGCGTCGTCGCGACGGTGTAGGGGTTGAGGTTCTGCGGCACGCCCTGCCAGACCAGCACCAATGTGCCGACGACGCAGATCGGCAGCAGGATATAGAGCGTGGCGCGGAAAAGATCGGCCCAGAAATTGCCGAGCGTCTTCGCCGACTTGCGCGAGAAGGCGCGGATCAGCGCCACCGCGATGGCGATGCCCGATGCGGCCGAGACGAAGTTCTGGACGTTCAGCCCCGCCATCTGCACGAAATAGGACATGGTGCTTTCACCGCCATAGTTCTGCCAGTTGGTGTTGGTGACGAAACTGGCGGCGGCGTTGAAGGCGAGTTCCGGCGGCACGGCGCCCATGCCGGCGGGATTGTAGGGCAGCCCGCCCTGCAGCCGTTGCATCGCATAGAGCAACAGCAAGCCGGCTAAGTTGAATAGCAGGAACGCGCCGGTATAGGTCGTCCAGTGCTGCTCCTCGCGGTCGCTGGTGCCGGCAAGCCGGTAAAGCCCGCGCTCGAGCGGCCCGAAGACGAAGGAGAGGATCGTGCGCTCGCCGTTGAAGACGCGGGTCATGTAGCCGCCGAGCGGCTTCACGAGCGCGAGGATAATCCCGCAAAAGAGCAGGATCTGTAACCAACCGTTGACGGTCATGGGACGTGCTTTCCGAGAATGGCGCCTCGAACGGGGATCGCGCTGGCGATCAGAACCGTTCCGGGCGCACCAGCGCGTAGGTGAGGTAGACGAGCAGGAACACCGTCACGGCGCCGCCCAGAATGTAATCGACAAGCATGGTCGGCTCCGGCTCTACAATTTCTGGCAGAGTTTCACGTAAGCGAGGGACGCGGCGAAGAACAGGACGCCCATCCCGACGACGATGAAATCCATGGTCATGACTCCTTGCAGTGTTCAGTCCGTCCCGCTGCCAATTTCGAATATCGATGCCGTGCAACGACAGGCGACGCCCGCGAATCCACGTTTGCGGGGTCGTTCGGCTGGATCGAAGGACGACAGGAATATGGCCCCGAACCGCATAGGCGTTCGAGAGAGGCCGGGGAGCCAAGATATAAAGATCCCATATGAATCCGGCCCCTCGGCACGGCCGCTCCAGCCGCATTGGCGTGAGCCGCCGCCGCGGCGTCGCTCAACCTTGGCGAGTCGAGCCGGCGCTCAGCCGGTGAGGCAGAGCATCAGCAAGGCCATGCCGCCGAAGAAGGCCATGACCGCGAGGAGGCGAAGAACGAGGCCAAGTTCCTCGGAATGCTGACGCGCCAGCGCAACCGCCCTGGAGCGATGGCCGGGACGCGGCGACGAAGCGGCTGAACCGCGCCAATCGTGGCTGGAGGGCAAGACGTCAAAGGGGCTGCGAAGCTGCATGATTCCAATCCTTGTCCGGTCGGCATGCCAACGCGCTTCGCGCCGAAGGCGGCCCGTAGGACCGGGACCCGACATCCACGGCGCGTCGCTGCGACCCGAAAAAGGTGGATCGACCCGCATAGTTTCTCGATCGGGCTGGCGCAGCAACTCTATAAAAATATCATAGGAAAAAGATCCGGCTTTGTTAATTTTACATCCCGGAATTGCGCATCGACTTGATATCGCCACAACAAGCCCGGATCACATCTTGTAGAGGCAAAATCTCGAGGCAGGACGATCTTGCCAAGCCGGCAGCATGGTTCACCGCGAAGCGCGTCCTCTCACGCGTGGCGGATATCTGGTTGAACATGGCAGGGTCCATCGCCAAACTATAAGCGAGCCGGATCAACGGGAGGATTTTGGATGTCGCATAATCTGCAGTTCTATATAGACGGTGCCTGGGTGGACCCGGTGGTCCCGAAGGTCATCGACGTAATCGATCCCTCCAACGAGGATGCCTTCGCGCAGATCTCGCTGGGCTCGAAGGCGGATGTCGACAAGGCCGTCGCCGCCGCCAAGCGGGCCTTTGCCACCTTCGGCTTCACCAAGCCGGCCGAGCGGCTGGAGCTGCTGCGCAGCATCCTCGCCGTTTACAACAAGCGCGCCAACGATCTCGCCGATGCGATCTCGCGCGAAATGGGCGCGCCCCGTCCCTTCGCGCTCGACAGCCAGGTCGGCATCGGCCGCGCCCATCTCGAAAAGATCATCGAGGTTCTTGGGGATTTCCAGTTCCAGCATCCCAAGGGCACCTCGCTGGTGGTCAAGGAGCCGATCGGGGTCGTCGGCCTGATCACGCCCTGGAACTGGCCGCTCAACCAGATCACCTGCAAGGTCGGGCCCGCGCTCGCCGCCGGCTGCACGATGATCCTGAAGCCAAGCGAGATCGCGCCGCTCGACGCCATCATCTTCGCGGAGATCCTCGACGAGGCCGGCGTTCCGCCGGGCGTGTTCAACCTGGTCAATGGCGACGGCCCGACCGTCGGCGAGGCGCTTTCCAGCCATCCCGACATCGACATGATGTCGTTCACCGGGTCGACCCGCGCCGGCATCCTGGTGGCCAAGGCCGCCGCCGACACGGTGAAGCGCGTGGCGCAGGAGCTTGGCGGCAAATCGGCCAACATCCTGTTCCCGGACGTCGATTTCTCCGTCGCCGTGCCGAAGGGCGTCGCCAATTGCTTCGGCAATAGCGGCCAGTCCTGCAACGCGCCGACGCGGATGTTCGTGCCGCGCGAGCGCCAGGACGAGGTGATCGGCTACGCTCGGGAAGCGGCGGAAAAGTTCATCGTCGGCCCGGCGGATGCGCCGAACACCAAGCTCGGCCCGGTGGTCAGCCAGGTGCAGTACGACAAGATCCAGAACCTGATCGAAAGCGGCATCGCCGAGGGCGCGACGCTGGTCACAGGCGGCCCCGGCCGCCCGGCCGATCTCAATCGCGGCTATTATATCCGCCCGACCGTCTTCGCCGACGTGACGCCGGACATGCGCATCGCCAAGGAGGAGATCTTCGGACCGGTGCTGTCGATCCTGCCCTATGACAGCGTGGAGGAAGCGATCGAGGAGGCCAACAACACGGTGTACGGCCTCGCCGCCTATATCCAGTCGGCCGATCTGCAGACGGCCCGCGACGCCGCCGCGAAGATGCGGGCGGGCGCCGTCCACATCAACTATCCGGCGTGGGATTCGGGCATTCCGTTCGGCGGCTACAAGCAGTCCGGCAATGGCCGCGAATATGCCGAGTATGGCCTCGAGGACTTCCTGGAGACCAAGGGTATCCTCGGCTACGAGGCGGCCTAATCAAAACCGGGGGAGCCGATCGTTCGGCTCCCCCTGATTCGCATTCTCAACTCGACATCCGTCCGCCCTGCCCGCTGCTGGCGGCGAGCGAAATCAGGGTCAGCCCGCTTTCCGGATCCTCGCGCTTGCGCAGGTGGGCCGGGGACTCCGTCAGGATCACCTCGAGCGTGGGGCGCACGACGCCGCTCTTCAGGTGGCCCGCCAGAGCGGATCCGTCGGCGCGCCCGAGCACCGCGTGAAGATGCAGGGCCGGCTGTCCGTCCGGCCCCAGCGCGATATCGCCGATCAGCGAGGCGACCTCGACCTGCTCGTTCACCGGAATGGTCGAATATTCCTTGGTCTGCCAGTCGAGAAAAGCGAGCTCCGCGCGCTCGAACGCACCGATCGCCTTAAGGCTCGCAGCGGATAGACCGGTTTCGGCAGCGAAAGCCTGAAGGCAGGCCATCACCTCGTCGCCTGCCGAAAGGATGACGGCAAAGGTCTTCTGGCCGTCCACCTCGTGGATCAGTTTGCTTTGCAAGCTTGCCTCCTTTTCCGGCGCAGCGCACGCCCTCGTTCCGGCAACGCCAGCGTGTCGGAAACGTTGCCGCGATAAAGATCGCGGGACGGTGCGCGGAACCCAGCCCCGCGCTCTCCGTTGCCTCCCATAACCCTCGCAAAGGAGGCCATCATGTCCAATATGCCGCTGGTACCGCCCATTCTGCCCCTGGTGGAGGATGACGCGAACAAGCCCGAGCCTGGTAGCGAAGCCGAAGCGCGCAACGAAGCCGAACGCATCGACCGGCTCGAAAAGGGCGAGCAAGTGGGGGCTGACGATCTCGACGGCGAGCCTGTCGCAGACACGGTGCGTCGGGAAATCGAGGAAGCGGAGCGCCTTCAAAAGACCAATTCCGACGCCTAGACAGGGCGGGATCGGTTCGGGACCGCCACTTTCGGGATGGCGCGCTTTTATCGTCCGAGCCCAGCCGGTTGTCGGCGTCTCTCGTCAAACTCCTCTTGTGATGACTATGATGTGCCGTTGGACGCCTGCCCACCGGCCAATCGCGATGACCGAATGGCAAGGTTCACACTGAATGAACGAACATCCGATCGGGACCCTGGACCTTGAAGAGCGCCGGCTCGCGGCGCTTGCCAGCTATGACGTTCTCGATACGCCGCGCGAACGCGAATTCGATGAAATCGCCCGCCTGGCGTCGGATATCTGCGAAACTCCCATCGCCGTGGTCAACCTGATCGGCGCGTCCCGCCAGTTCTTCAAGGCCGAGGTGGGGCTTGGCGTCCGAGAGACACCGTTCGAAAGCTCCTTCTGCGCCAAGGCCATTTTGGAAGACGAGTTTCTTCTCGTCCCCGACGCGACGAAGGACTGTCGCTTTGACGGCAATCCGCTGGTCACCGGCGAACCGCATCTTCGCTTCTATGCCGGCGCGTTGCTGAAGACCGCCGATGGCTTTCCCCTCGGCACGATCTGCGTGCTCGACTACCAGCCCAAGACGCTGACCGAACTGCAGCAGCGAACCTTGCGCGTGCTCGCCAGCCAGGTGATGGCCCAGCTCGAATTGCGCAAGGTCCTGCAAGTGCAGGCGCGCGAACTCGCCATCGAACGGCGGCTTAGCGCGCGCCGCCAGGCCCAGGCGTCCAAGCTCGGCCGGGTCAGCGATCAGGCACGGCAGGAGGAGGAGCGCTACCGGGCGGCGCATGGGGCCGGCCGCGTCGGCGTGTTCGAGATCGACGTGCCGACCGGGCAGATGACGGTCTCCGAAGAGTTCTGCCGCATTTTTGGCGTGCCGGTGCGCCGGCACTATCCGGCCTCGACCTTCGAGAACATCGTGTTGCCGGAAGACCGGCGGGCGATTTCCAGCGATGACAGCCGGCGCGAGGGCACCGCCGAACTGGATGTCGAATATCGCATCCGCCGGGAGAACGATCAGAGCCTTCGCTGGATATCGCGCCGCGCCCGCTTCACGGTTGGCGAGACCGGCGTCGACCGGATGATCGGCATCATCCTCGATATCACGGAGAGCAAGCAGAAGGACGTCCGGACCCAGGCGCTACTCTCGCTCGGCGACCGGCTTCGCGTTGCCCGATCGGCGCAGGAAGCGGCGCGCACCGCTGCCGAAACCCTGGGCGAAGGCCTCGGCGTGAACCGGGCCGGCTATGCGACGATCGACCTGCCTGCCAATGCCTTCCTCGTCGAGTTCGACTGGCTTGAGCCCGGCGCAAGCTCGATGGAGGGGCGCCACCCGCTCACCGCTTTCCAGGCCACCACCGCGCGGCTGGCAAGCGGCGAAACCCTCGCCGTGCCCAATATTCCGGCAGCGCCGTGGCTGGGCGCGGACGCCCACGCCTATGAGGCGGCGGGCATCCGCTCGTTCATCAAGGTCCCCATTCTCGAAGCGGGCACGCTGATCGGCGTTCTGTTCGCCCATGACGATACGCCCCGCTTCTGGACCAATGACGAGATGGCGTTCGCCTGGGGCGTCGCCGACCGCACCTACGCCGCGCTTGGAAAGCTGCAGGCCGAGGCGCAGCAGCGGCTGCTCAACGAGGAATTGAGCCACCGGTTGAAAAATACGCTGGCCATGGTCCAGGCCATCGCCGGGCAGACGCTGAAGAATGTCACGGAGCAGGAAGCCGTGCGGGCGTTCACGAGCCGGCTCCAATCGCTGAGCACGGCTCACGACGTCCTGCTGCAGCAATCCTGGACCGCCGCCGACATGCGGGAAATCGTTCAGGCGGTGCTGCGTCCTCATGCCGAGCCGGCGCGATTTTCCATTTCGGGTCCAGAGCTCAAGATCGGACCGAAGGCGGGCCTTTCGATCTCGCTCATCCTGCATGAGCTGGCGACCAATGCGCTCAAATATGGCTCGCTTTCCAACAGCGAGGGCCATGTGGATATCTCCTGGGAGATCCAGGGCGAGGCAGCCGAAAGCCGGCTCGTCTTCATCTGGGCCGAGAGGCTTGGCCCACCTGTCACCGAACCCTCGCGCAGGGGGTTTGGCTCGCGGCTGATCCGGATGGGAATTATCGGAACCGCCGACGTCGATAAAAGTTACTTTCCCACGGGCCTTGTGGCGGTCTTCCGTGCCCCACTGGGGCTGGTCCGGGAAGTCGGATAGAGAGAGCAGACGTGGCATCAGCGCAAAAACCAGTCGCCGCCGTTCTTGTGGTCGAGGACGAGCCCCTCATCCGCATGTCCGCCGTCGACCTTGTCGAGGAAGCGGGCTTCAAGGCAGTCGAGGCCGATAATGCGGATCAGGCGCTGGCAATCCTTCAGAGCGGTGAGCCGATCCACGGCGTCTTCACCGACATCGACATGCCGGGCTCGATCGATGGGGTGGCCCTGGCCAATGTCGTCCGCGAGCAATGGCCGGGGATCGTGATCCTCGTTGCCTCGGGCAAGCGGCACGTTTCCGAGGTACAACTTCCGCCGGGCGCGCATTATTTTCCCAAGCCCTATGACGCGAAATCGGTCATCCGGACGCTTGAAGACGGCTTGCCGATCTAGCTGAAAGACATCTGGCAGCGCCCGCCCACGCGCGGCCAGGCGAGAGAGGGTGCGCGTCAGGCGAGGGTCCCGCGGACCCGGCTTCGGGGAAATGCGTCGTGCCGCATCCCCATCCTGAAGCCGGTTTCGGGAGGTTGGCCGTCGCCACCAGGCCGCCATTACTGAATACGCCTGTACGTACAAAATCCTCGATTTTGGCTGCCCCTCCGACAGGCTTCGGCGCGGAAGCCCGGAAAGCTCGGCTCCGCCAAGCTTCCCCCAGCGTTGCCTTTCGGTGGAAAGGTACCGCTCAGCATCTCCACCCGGCAGATTGAAACACCACAAACTGCGCCATGTATGATAGGCGTACAGGATGCACGGCCAGGGCAAGATGTTGATAGATCGCACGACCCCCATACCCCTGTACTTCCAACTCGCAGGGCTGCTCAAAGAGCAGATCCGCTCCGGCCAGTTCGCGGTGGGCGACCGCTTGCCCTCGGAACACGAGCTTTGCGCCGAATATGACGTGTCCCGAAGCGTCGTCCGCCAGGCCTTGCTGTCGCTGGCGCAGGACGGACTGATCGCGACCGAGCGCGGTCGTGGCGCGTTCGTGCGCGACCGCAAGGTCCCGATCACGCTCATCCAGAAGCTCGACCCCTTGCAGGAAGGCATGGCGAAAGCCGGCTTCAAACTGACGACGCGGGTTTTGCAGCAACGCCTGATCGACGCGCCGCCCCATGTTGCCGAGCAGATCGGGGACAAGAAGGCGGTCTTCCTGGAGCGGCTGCGCCTTGCCGATGGCGAGGTCCTTCTGCTGGTGCAGAACTACCTGCCCTATAGCCGCGTACCCGACCTGCTGCACTACAAGGAGCTCGAGACCACCTCGCTCTACAACTACCTGCGCAGCGAGCTCGGCATCATCGTCTCCACCGGCAAGCGGCTGATCGAAATCGGCAAGGTCGACAGCCATGTCGCCGGACTTCTTGGACTGGAAGCCGGCGCGCAGGCGCTTTTCAATCGCGAGACCACCTTTGACGAAGGCGGCAGAGCCGTCGAATACTACGAGTCCTGGCACCATCCCGACCGCACGCGGCTGACGATCGACCTGTATCGAAGCCTTTAGACGCGAACGTCGAAGCCGGACTTCACGGGTGCGGAAGATCCGCCTCCCCCTGCGGGCGGGCCTTAGGCGGACCGCCATGGTTCGCGTTTCCGCCTGCTCGCGCGGCGTGAGCCCCATTTCGCCATAGCGCCCCCATCGCGCCGACACCCTCCTCTTGCCTTGCCTCTCCTTGGCCTGAGCGCTGAGCACGCCCGCTGCCCCTCCCGGCCTGCGGGGGCAGGGTCAAGCCGGACGCAACAACCAACTTGTAATTACAGGCGTCTATCTTGACATACGTATTTTGCGCTGTCAGCCTCCCCGGGTCATGTTGGTCTTTGGGAGGAGAAAAATATGCGAGGGTTGAGGCAAGTACTGGCGAGCGCCATTGCGCCTCTGGCCATTATAGCCAGCGTATCTGGAGTGCATGCGCAGGATGCTCCGATAGACATAACAATCGGATGGGCGCCTCCGGACGTATCTGGTGTCTTCAAGACAGCGACCGATTTCTTTGAAAAATCGGCCGCGGATGCCAAAGGCAAAGGCTTTGACATCAAGATCATTACCTCTACCGGCCAAGGCCATGACATTGCTCAACAAGTCAATGCGATCGACGACCTGATCCAGCAGCAGGTCGACGTCATCGCCGTCTCTCCGGCTGATGTGAATTCGGTGAAGCCGGCCCTGCGTCGCGCCAAGGAAGCGGGCATCGGCGTCATTGTCGTGAACCTGCTCGAGCCGATCGAGGGTCTCGAGGTCGATAGCTATATCGGCTACGACAACACCGTCGCGGCTGAGGTCAGCGCGTCGGCGGTGGCGGATTACTTTGGCGCGCCGGGCGTGCTCGGGGCCGGCGACAAGCTGGATGTGAAGCCGGAAATCTATCTCGATCGCGCGTTCTGGAAAGAGACGTTCGACAAGCTCACCCCAGAGCAGAAGGCCGCCATCAAGGCGAAGGGCGTCATCATCGAAGGCGTCTCGGGCAACTTCTACTCGAATACCCGCCTGACCGGCTTCCGGAACGTCCTGAAGGAATTTCCGGGCATCGAGATCGTTGGAGCGCCCTGCGCCGGCGACTGGAAGCGCGAGAAGGGCACCAACTGCGCCGAGGACTTCCTGCAGGCCCATGACGACATTGACTTCATCTGGGCCGCCTCGAACGAGATGGGCCTCGGTGCGATGCTGGCGGCGCAGAATGCCGGCCGGCTGGAGACAGCCTCCGACGGCGTCAAGGTCGGCGACGGAAAGGTTGCCATCTTCACCAATGACGTGACGCCGGAATCGGTCGATCGCATCGCGGAAGGCAAGCTGATCGGGGAAACCACGCATGGTTTTGCCGACTGGGGCTGGTACGGCACCAAGATTGCCGTCGAGATCGCCTGCAAGGAAGAGGTCGCGAAAATCTTCGACATCCGCCCGCGCACCGTCGAGATCAACAACGCCCGTCTTTTCTATCCCGATCCGAAGCTTGAGCAGATCGACTGGCAGACGCTTCGCGCCAACTGCAAGAAGTAACGGTCCCGGGCCGGTCGGACCTCGGCGCAACGCCGTCGGTCCGCCCGAGACTGGACATACCTGACGGAGTTGCATCCGGTGGCTACCTCGCCCGCCCATGCTCTGCCTGACACGGTTCCGGAAGCGAAGGTTCTTCTGCGCCTCCGGAACATTGGCAAGGTATTTCCTGGCAACGTCGCGCTTTGCGACGTCTCGCTGGACATCCGCGCCGGAGAAATTCACGCCCTGATGGGCGAGAATGGGGCGGGCAAGTCGACCCTGATGAAGATCATCGCCGGCGAGTATTCGGCGACGTCGGGCGACATCCTTGTCGACGGCAAGAGCCTGCCGGCGAATTTCGACGCGGCACGCTACGGCATCGGCCTCGTCCATCAGGAACTGAGCCTCGTTCCGGCGCTCTCCGTGGCCGAGAACATCTATCTCGGCCGGCTGCCACGGCGCTTCGGCTCCATAGACTGGCGGGCGGCCGAGCGGAACGCACGGGCGATCCTGCAGCGCCTGGGCGTCGACCTCGACCCGCGCGCGCCCGTCGGCAGGCTGGAGGTGGCCGAGCAGCAACTGGTCGAGATCGCTCGCGTGCTGGAGCGCGCGCCGAAAATCGTGCTGTTCGACGAGCCGACATCCGCCCTGTCCGACAGCGAGCGAAGCCGCCTCTTCGACGTGATCCGCCTCCTCAAGGAGGAAGGACACGGCATCGTCTACATCTCGCACAATCTTTCGGAGATCATGGCGATCTCGGATCGCGTCACGGTGCTGCGCGATGGGCAGCTCGCGGCATCCCTGCCCATCGCCGAGGCGAGCGAGGCGAAGATCGTCGGACTGATGGTCGGCCAGGCGCTGGCGCAGCAATTCCCCAAATTCGAAAGCGACATCGGCCAGCCTGTCCTGCGCGTCGAAAATCTGGTTTCAGGCACGGCGCTCAAGGGCGTCTCCTTCTCGCTGCGCCAGGGCGAGATCCTGGGCGTCTATGGACTGATGGGCGCGGGACAGGCGGAACTGGCTGGCGCCATCTTCGGACTGACGCCCTTCGACAGCGGCGAAATACACGCCGGCGAGACGCCCCTGAAGGATCACAGCGCGGCCGATGCCATTGCCGCGCGGATCGGCCTTCTGTCGCGGGATCGACGGCAGAGCCTGATCCCGATGCAGCCGATCGCTCCCAATCTGAGCCTTGCCTGGCTCTCGGATCGCGCCATGCTCTCGAAGCTGGAGGTCGGCCGCGAGAAGCGCGAGAGCGCCGACTATATCAAGATGATGCGGATCCGGCCGCCCTCCATGACCCAGAAGCTCCTGCACTATAGCGGCGGCAACCAGCAGAAGGTCATCCTCGCCCGCTGGATGTCGAGCGGCTCGAAAATCCTCATCTTTGACGAACCAACCCGCGGCATCGACGTCGGCGCCAAGGCCGAAGTCTTCGCGATCATGAGCCGGCTGGTCGAGGCGGGAACCTCCATCCTGATGATCTCGTCGGAAATCAACGAGCTGGTCGCCTTGGCCGACCGGGTTCTCGTCATGCGCAGCGGCCTCATCAAGGTGGAACTGACGCGAGAACAGCTCTCCCAGGAAGCGCTGCTGCTCCATTCTCACTGACAGGCGTTACGATGGCACATGAAATGACCACCTCGAGCCCCGCCTCGACCAAGGCTGACCGGTCGCGGCTGGCCCTGCGGGACATTCTCTTCAAGGCAGGCCCGCTGATCGCCCTGATTGCGCTGATCGCCTATCTGTCCTTCGCCTCTCCGAAGTTCGCCACCCATACCAATTTCGCCAATATCGGCCGCCAGACCGCCCCCCTGGCGATCCTGGCGATCGGGCAGACCTTCGCCATCCTGACGGGCGGCATCGATCTGTCCGTCGCTGCCATCGCCGCCTTCGCTTCCGCGACGACGGCCGTCCTGATGACGTCGCCGCTGGTCCTGTTCGGGGTCGACCTCGGCTACCTCCCGATCCCGGTCTGCCTGGCGGCCGGCCTGATGGTCGGACTGCTCGCAGGACTGCTGAACGGATGGATCATCGCGACCTTCAAGATCCCCGATTTCATTGCCACGCTGGGGACGATGCAGGTATTTCGCGGCGTCGCGCTGCTGACCACCCAGGGACAGTCCGTGCCCGGACCCTCCTCGACCCGTGAAATGCCGCCCGCCTTCACCTGGCTTGGAACGGCCAATGTCGCGGGCATTCCAGCGAGCATCTTCATCGCGCTGATCTGCGCGGGCATTGCCATCTACGTGCTCAAATTCACCGCCCTCGGGCGAGCGGTCTATGCCGTCGGCGGCAATCGGGAGGCGGCGCGCGTCTGCGGTATCTCCGTCGGCCGGACAAAGATCTATGTCTATGCCATTTCGGGCCTGCTCGCCTCGATCGCGGGCATCCTGCTCGTGGCCCGGCTCAGTGCCGCAAACGCCCTGCTGGCCGAGGGCGAGGAGCTACGCTCGATCGCGTCGGTGGTGATCGGCGGCACCAATCTGTTTGGTGGGGAAGGCGGCGTCATCGGCTCGCTCATCGGCGCCATGCTCGTCGGCGTGCTGGGCAACGGTCTCAATCTGCTCGGGGTGAGCCCCTTCTACCAGCGCATCGCGCAGGGCGTGGTCGTGGTGCTGGTCGTCATCTTCGACCAGTGGCGCCGCCGCAGCCTGAACAAGAAATAGCAGCCCCGTTTACGAGGCGCGCCGGGATCCACCTCCCCGGCCGCCCCCGCATCCGCCGTGGTTCCCGGTGGGCACGCGCGAGCCGCCCAAGTCCGTCTTGGCGCACCGGCAAGGCGCCGGAGCGCCGACGGAATTTCGGCCCGCCTCGCCAAAGCAGTTGACAGGAGGGTCGATATAAGTTGTACGGTCAACCTTACATAATGACATGCATGCATCCATTCATAGGAACCGACGATGACATCCCCCAGCCGCCGCGACCTTGCCAACGCCATCCGGTTCCTGACCGCCGATGTTGTCCAGCAGGCGAGCTCCGGCCACCCTGGCACGGCCATGGGAATGGCCGATATCGCCGAGGTTCTCTGGAACGGCTTCCTGAAGCACAATCCCGCGAATCCGAAATGGAGCAATCGCGACCGGTTCGTCCAATCCAACGGACACGGCTCGATGCTGATCTATTCGCTCCTTCACCTGTCCGGCTACGATCTGACGGTGCAGGACCTTCGCGATCATCGCAAACTGCATTCGAAGACCCCGGGCCATCCGGAACTGGGCATCACGGATGGCGTGGAGACGACCACCGGCCCGCTTGGCCAAGGCTTCGCCAATGCGGTCGGCATGGCGTTCGCGGAAAGGAAGCTTGCCGCCGAGTTCAACCGCGACGGCTTCCCGATCGTCGACCACTTCACCTATGTCTTCGTCGGCGATGGCTGCCTCATGGAGGGCGTGGCCCAGGAAGCCGCATCGCTGGCGGGTTCGCTGGGGCTGAACAAGCTCATCGCCGTCTATGACGACAACAACATTTCCATCGACGGCGAAGTCGGAGCTTGGTTCGCCGACGACACGGCCGCCCGCTTCCGCGCGCTGGGCTGGAACGTCGTGGCCGATGTCGATGGCCACGACAGCGCAGCCATTGCCAGCGCGTTCGCGGCGGCGCAGCGGTCGCAGGACAAGCCCACCCTGATCTGCTGCAAGACGATCATCGGCTTCGGCTCGCCCAACAAGCAGGGCAAGGAAGAGGTCCACGGATCCCCGCTGGGGGTGGAGGAAGTGGCGCTGACGCGCAAGAACCTCGGCTGGGATCATCCGGCATTCTTCGTGCCCGCCGAGATCCTGCAGGGTTGGAATGCCCTGGCGAAGGGCGCGGCCGCGGAGAATCATTGGAACGAATTGTTCGCCGGCTACTCGAAGCGCTACCCGGAGCTGGCCGCCGAATTCAGCCGCCGCAATGCGGGCGAACTGCCGAAGGAATTCGACGCCGTGGTCGCCGCGGAAGCCGCACGGATCCTTGGCTCGGATCCGGCGAAGCAGCCGCTTCGCAAGGGATCGAACCGGGTCGCCACCCGGCTCATCGAGGCAATGCCGGAAGTCGTCGGCGGCTCCGCCGACGTCTCGGTCTCGACGCTGGCCTGGACGTCGGCCTCCCGCTCGATCACGAAGAACGATTTCACCGGCAATTTCGTCCATTACGGCGTGCGCGAATTCGGCATGTCGGCCATGATGAACGGCATGGCCGCGCATGGCGGCCTGCTCCCCTACGGCTCCTGCTATCTGGTGTTCAGCGACTACAGCCGCAACGCGGTGCGCCTGGCCTCGCTGATGGGGCTGCGCGCCGTCTTCCTCTATACGCACGACTCGATCGGCGTCGGCGAGGACGGCCCCACGCATCAGCCCTGCGAGCAGATGCTGGCGCTGCGGGCGATCCCCGGCATGTCGCTCTGGCGCCCCGGCAGCGAACTGGAAGCGCTCGTGGCCTGGGAGGCCGCATTCAAGCGAAAGGGGCCGACGGCCATCGTCGCCGCGCGGCAGGATGGCGCGGTGTTCGCCCATGAGCCCGACCATCTCGCGGGCATCCGCAAGGGCGGTTATGTGCTGCGCCAGTCCGCCGGCGGGAAGCCCGACATCGTGCTGGTCGGCACCGGCTCGGAATTGGCCCAGATCCTCGCGGCCGGCGAGCAGCTCGAGCAACAGGGCAAGTCGGTGCGGCTGGTGTCCATTCCCAACGGCAATCTCTTCGCCGCGCAGGACCGGGCCTACCAGGACGAGGTCCTCGCATTCGGGACGCCGGCCGTGTTCGTCGAAGCCGCCTCGCCGCTCTACTGGTATCAGTTCCTCAAGGGCCCCGGCACGGTGATCGGCGTGGACCGCTTCGGCGAGTCCGCGACCGGGCCGGAACTCTACCGCCTTCTCAACATCACCGCCGAACGGGTCGTGGCCGAGGCGAACGGCCTGTTGGGCTGATCCCCTTCCAGCATCGGGAAGACCATCCATGCCTGTCGACATCCGTCTTCGCACCCAGCCTCGCAGGGCCCGCCGGTCGGCCCGGCTCGGCGCAAGGCATCAGGCCACGGCACCTTCACGAAAGGTCATTTAAGCAGAGGTCCGATTTTAATTGAATTTCCTTCTTTATAATAAATTATTGCAATAAGCGTCGAGATCGTCTCTATTTATCGATAGTGCTCGTGTTGGGATATTTTCGATTACCGAATTGATGTCCCCGTAGATGTCGGCGTTATCGCCAACATGAAGACCCGAACGGCCCAGCAATAACAAAGCTATAAAAATAGTACCTATGGAGGAGAACCAGAATGCGACCTTTTAAAGCTATCAATTTTCTGGCCGCAGCTTCAGTTGCTGCCATCGGAATGTCGGCAAGCCTAGCCAGCGCCGCCGAGTTGAAGATCTGGCACCACACTTACCCGCCGGCCGAAGAATTCATCAAGCAGAAGGCTGCCGAGTACAGCAAGCTTCATCCGGATGTGACGTTCACGTTCCAGTCGGATCCACACGGCGACTACGAGGTCAAGCTGCTGGCAGCGATCGCGGCCGGCGAGGCGCCCGATCTGATCAACGTGCTCGACTACCTGTATCCGAAATTCGTCAGCAAGGGCATTCTGGCGGAAGCCAACCTGCCGGCGATGGGCGTCAAGACCAATGAGGAGCTGGAAGCGCTCTATTCGCCCGGCGCCCTGAAGGGCCTGATGATCGATGACAAGATCTACGGTCTTCCGGAGGAACTGAATACATTCGCGCTGTTCATGAACAAGGAACATTTCGCGGAAGTCGGCATCGACGTGACCGACAAGGCCAACTGGCCGAAGAGTTGGGATGATCTCTTCACTATGGCCAAGAAGGTCCAGAAGAAGGATGAGAGCGGCAACTTCACCCGCCTCGGCTTCAATTGGGTCTTCGGCCTGGATGGCTTCTGGTATGCCATGGAGTATTGGCCGATCCTCAACCAGTATGGCTGCGAGGTGCTCGACAGCGCCGGCAAGGCAACGATCAATTCGCCGCAATGCGTCGCGGCCTTCACCGACACCTGGCAGCGCTTGGTCAAGGATGGCATCGGCGGCCCCGACTACGCCACGGTCAATCCGGTCAATGCGCTGCAGGACTTCTCCGATGGCCGGCAGTCGATGATGATGGCCGGCATCTGGTCGCCCCCGCTGTTCGGCGAGGACGTCAAGAAGAACTACGTCGTGGCGCCGATCCCGCAGAAGGATCCCGCCAATCCCAAGACGTTGCTCTACAACTACTCGATGACGGTCACCCAGGCATCCAAGAATCAGGAAGAAGCCTGGCGCTTCCTTCGTTTCCTGACCTCCGATGGCGATGGCTATCTGCGCCACACCGGCTACGTGACCGGCCTGAAGGGCTGGGAGAAGTCGGAAGCCGCCAAGGATACGATCGGCGCCGACATCTTTGCCGACCAGCTCCAGTACGGCACCTATTTCTGGCGTTCGCTGACCTGGAACGAGGAAGGCAAGGCGATCAAGGACGCCATCGAGCAGATGATGCAGGGTACTTCGGTGCAGGAGGCGCTCGATCAGGCTGCCAAGCAGATCGACTTCGTGCGTAGCCAGAACTAACTATCCGTCGCAGTCTATTGTCCATCCGGCATGAAAACCGGATGGACACTACGCCGGCCGAAAGGTACCGACGCGTGTTTCAATCCAGAAAACGCTTATCTCTTGTATTCATAGCGCCCGCCCTTTTGTATTTGGCGATCTTTCAGCTCTACCCCGTATTATACGCCGTCTATATCAGCTTCCATAAATACGACCTGATGTCGCCGCCCGTATTCACCGGGCTTTCCAACTACATCCGGCTGGCCTCGGACGAGCAGTTTCTTCGCTCGCTCTGGGTGACCGCATTCTACGTCTTCTGGACGATCGTGCCGGTGATCGGATTGTCCTTCGTGCTGGGCGGGCTTCTCAGCACGCTGGGCCGCAGCCGAAGCGTCTGGCGGTTCCTGCTCTATCTGCCGTCCATCCTGCCGTTCGTCTCCGTCGCCCTGGTCTGGAAGCTGATGTTCAACCAGCGCGGCCCGATCAACGACGCGCTCAATACCGCTGGCATGGCGTCGATTCCGTGGCTCACCAATGGCGCCTATGCGCCGTGGGCGCTGATCTTCATGAGCTGGTGGCACGCGACAAGCTACTACACCATCATCTTCCTGGCCGGATTCCTGACCCTGCCGCGCGACTGCTTCGAAGCCGCCCGGCTCGACGGCGCCAAGCTGTTTCCGATGATCCGGCACATCACCCTGCCGCTGATGCGTCCGACCATCGCGCTGGTGGTCGTGCTGGCGACGGTGAACGGCCTCAAGGCCTTTGTCTTCCAGCAGGTGCTGACGGATGGTGGCCCCGCCAATGCGACGCAGATCCTGACGATTCTCATCTACAAGACAGCGTTCAGCTATCTCGACATGGGCCGGGCCAGTACCTACTCGATCGTGCTCTTCGGCTGCATCATGCTGCTGAGCCTCATTCAGATCTGGCTGATTTCAGGACGAAGAGATGCATAGGTCCCAGGTCGAACGCATCGCGATTATCCTGTTCATCGCGATCTTTGCCGCCATCGCCCTGTTTCCGATCCTGTGGATGCTGGCCGCCTCCTTCAAGACGGACAAGGAACTGCTGGACGGCAGCCTGTGGGATTTCGGCAGCGCCGGAATCAGCAATTATGTGAAGGCGTTCCAGGCACGGCCGTTTCTCCGCTATCTGGTGAATTCGCTGCTGGCGGCAGGCGTATCCGTGCTGATCACCCTCTTCCTGGGCGTGCTCGCCGCCTATGGTTTCGCCAAGATGCGCAACCGTTACTCGGAGATGATCTGGATCGCCGTGCTGGCCTCGATCATGATCCCGATCGAGGCGATCGTGATCCCGCTCTTCCTGCAGGTGCACGCCTTTGGCTGGCACGACAGCTATGCCGGCATCGTGCTCCCCACCGCCCTGAATGCGGCGGGAATCTTCATCCTGCGGCAGGCGATCCAGGGAATCCCGAATGAATTGCTCGAGGCGGGACGGATCGATGGCGCCAGCGAGTTCACCATTCTGCGCCGGATCGTGGTTCCGCTTCTGGCGCCCAGCATCGTGGTCGTCGCGGTCCTGACCTTCAGCCTGAGCTGGAACAACTATCTCTGGCCCCTCATCATCACCAGCACCGACACGCTGCGCACCCTGCCTCTCGGCATGGCTGCGTTCCAGATGACGCTGAATACGAAGTATAGTGAAATCATGGCGGTATCGACCTTCGGGACGATCCCGATGGCGTTGCTGTTCATCTTCCTGCAGCGCTATTTCATCGATAGCGCCATCGGATCGGGCATCAAGTAGAGGAGGCATCGGCCGGGCCCGGGCGAGCCTTGTGGCCGCTTGGGAAAAAAGTCTCGACAAAGGCGCTTAGAGAAAGCGATTGCAGGAATATCTGATATAGCGTCGTCAGCACGAAGAGGCTCGGACCTCGCCCAGCCGGCAGCGATCAAGGAGCCCCATGGCACGCCCTAAACCGGACGAACAGGCGCTGATCAACGTCGCCCGGCTCCGCTATGAGGACGGGGTCCCCCAGAACGAGATTGCCCGAAACCTCCAGATCTCGGAGGCGACCGTCAGCCGGTATCTGAAGCTTGCCATGGAACTCGGCATCGTCGAGATCCGCGTGGCGACCAGGGCGTTTCGCAACGCCGCACTCGAAGCGCGTCTGACGCAGCGCTTCGGCCTTTCCTTCGCGATCGTGGTCGATCGGCGCTCCTCCGATGTCGACCGGCTGCAACTGCTCGGCAACGCGGTGTTTCGCGGCATCGAGGACCTCGTTGTCGACGATGCGGTAATCGGCGTCTCCAATGGCGAGACGGTGGCCAGTGTCGCGGCTGCCGGCCGGCTGATCCGCGCCGACAATCTGTCGGTCGTAACGCTGATCGGCGGTGTCGGCCGCGCCGAGGAGGCCAGCCACACCGGCGAAATCTGCCGGACGCTGGCGCGGCGGATCGGCGCTCGGGCCTGGGTTCTGCCGGTCCCTGCCGTGGTCGACTCGATGGAGGCGGCCGAAGCGCTGCGTTCCACCTCGGGCGTCAGCGACGTCTTCCAGTTGATCGACCGCGTATCGATTGCCATCGTCGGCATCGGCGCCATGACCGAAGGCGCGTCGACGTTCCGCAACGGGCTGTTTCCGCCGTCGCGCGTGCAGGCGATCATCGCGGACGGCGCCGTCGGCTCGATCTGCGCCCGCTTCTACAATGCGGACGGTCAGGTGGTGCATTCCGACATCGACGCACGGACGCTTTCGCTACCGCTGGATGCCCTGCCGAGCGTCACACACAGCATTGCCGTGGCCACGGGACCCGAGAAGGTGCCCGCCATCCGCGCCGCGATGCGCGGGCGCATGATCAATGCGCTGGGCACGGATGCGGAGACAGCCGCGCTGCTCTGCGACGGCTGAGCCGCCCTCGCCTCCCCCGAGCCCGCTAGCGATCCGCATGGGACGAATAGGTGGCGACGGCCGGGAACATCGCCTTGAAGGCCTCGTATCGCCGGTCATAGCGCTCGACCTGCTCCGGAAAGGGAGCGATCACCACCTCGTGGTCCGGCGGCGTCGCAATCTCCGCAATGCCACAGCCGCTCTCGCCCATCATGGCCAGGCGGGCCGCACCCAGCGACGGCCCGAGATCGGCATCGTCGTAGCGCGCCAGATTTCGGCCCAGCACGGTCGACAGGATGCGGCACCAGAGCAGGCTCTGCGCGCCGCCGCCGATGAGACCGGGAACGGCACAGGGACTGCCGGCCTGCGTCAGGAGTTCATCCGCCTGGCGTATCGAAAAGGCCACTCCCTCCATCACGGCCTGGGCGATATCGAGGGGGTCGGAAGCCGGGCTCAGCCCGAAAAAGGCGCCGCGAATGTCGCTGTCTCCATGCGGCGTCCTCTCGCCGCTCAGATAGGGCAGGAACATCAGGGAAGACGGGCCCGCATATCGGGCCTCCACCCTCGACACCAGCGCGCCGATATCGTCGACGCCCATCAGCTTCCTGGCCCAGTTCAGGGCGCTGGCGCCGTTCAGCATGGCGGCCATCTGGTACCAGCCGGGCGTGCAATGGGCGAAATTGTGCAGGACGAGCTCGGGCTTGGGGGCGTAGCGATCCTGCGCCACGAAATAGACGACGCCGGTGCCAAGCGAAATGAAGCCCGATCCGGGCGCGGCGCAGCCGAGGCCGATCGCGCCGGTGCCGACATCCGCGCCGCCGCAGGCGACGGGCAGCCCGGCCCTCAGGCCCAGTGACGCCGCCACCGTCGGGCGCAAACGGCCGGCGATTTCGAACCCCTCCAGGAGCGGCGGCATCAGGGCATGGTCGATCCCCAGCCCGTCCAGGATGGCGGGCGACCACTGCCGTCGCGCCTGATCGAACAATTGCGTGCCGCCCGCATCGGACATGTCGCTGGCAATCTCGCCCGTGAGCCAAAAGCGCACATAGTCCTTCGCCAGCAGGACATGGGCCACTCGGTCATAGGCCTGCGGCTCGTTCTGCCGGAGCCACAACAGCTTGGCAGCCGTGAAGCTCGTCATGGGGAGAACGCCCGATATCTCGGCGAGATCCGGCACGCTGGCCGCCATCTCCACGCACTGGTCGGCGCCGCGGCCGTCGTTCCAGAGAATGGCCGGCCGCACGACATCATGATCGGCGTCCAGCGTTACCAGCGAGTGCATCTGTCCCGAAAGCCCCAGCGCCCGAACCGCCGCGAAGGCGTCGGGGCATGACTGGCGCAGGACCGCAAGGCAGGACTGAACGGCCTGGATCCATAGCGCCGGATCCTGCTCGCTGCGCCCGGGTCCAGGCCGGGCTGTCGCATAGTCCTGCGTGGCCCGCGCCAGCGTACGTTGCTGCTCGTCGACCAGGATGGCCTTGGTCGCCGTCGTGCCGACATCGATTCCGAGATACATCATCCCCCCGATTATGCTTTGCGTCACCGCGCCATGGCGAGAAGGGCCTGCGCCGCGGCCTCGTCGGTGATCAGCGTATTGCAGCCGACGCGCTGAATCGTCGCGTGGATGGCGACGGCGCGCTTGGCGCCGCCCGTCGCCAGGACGACGTGGCGCGCCTTGCTGATCTTGTCGAGATCGACCGACATCACCCGGTCGTTCAGCGCGTGGGGGACGGAACGCCCTTCCGCATCCAGGAAATTGCAGATGGCGTCGCCGACGCAGCCGGCCTCGACCAGTTCCTTCAGTTCCTGCGCCGAGATCAGGGTCTGGGAGAGCGACGTCGCGTCCGGGCTGATGTCGCCGACGCTGATGACGGCGATATCGAGCTCTTCGGCCAGCCGGTAGAGGCGATCCAGACCGCACCGTTCGATCAGATGACGCTTGGTCTCGATGGAATCGACCAGAAGCGGCGACAGGAAGAGATAGCACTCCGCCCCGATCTGGCTGGCCAGCCGCCAGGAAAACTCGATCGGATTGACCTGATGCGCCTCGAGCACGCCGCCAAGCAGGGAAACGACACGAACGCGGTCGCGCCGGGCCGGGCGGAAGCTGGCGAGCGAAGCGGTCAGCGTGCGTCCCCAGCCGACGCCGATCGTGCAATCGTCGGGAATGGCGTCCGACAGAAACTGGCCGAGGGCGAGCCCGACGGCCTTGGCCGTCCCCTCGACGTCGTCGGCTCCCGGCACGACGATCGCCTCATCCAGGCCGAACGCCTTTTCGAGCTGCAGACCGAGTTCGACGCACTCCTGGATGCCCTCATTGATCCAGATCTGCACCTCGCCACGTTTCACGGCCTCGTCGAGCACGCGAATGATCGTCGTCCGGCTGACGCCGAGCCTCTCGGCGACAGCCTTCTGCGTCAGGCCCTGATTGTAATAGAGCCACGCCGCGCGCAAGCGGAGCGACGATGTCTCGGAAAGCAGCTTCTGTCCGGCTCGTTGGAGTCTGGCCAATACAATCCTCAATTCTGCGGCGAGCGCAGCGGTCAGCTATGCGCGGTCAGGAAGCCCTGGATCCATCCGTTGACCCGCGTGATTTCCTCGATCTGGGGCAGATGGCCGGCACCCGGCACGATGTGCCGTTCACCGCCAAAATTCGCCAGCCGCTCCGGATCGAGCGGATTGATGGCGTCATTCTCCCCCCAGATGACCATTCGCGGCAAATCGCCTTGCCGGATCGCGGCGATGGCGGGCTGCACCATCTCCTCGATGGCAGGCAGATTTTCGGCCAGAGCCGACAGGGCCTGGCGCCGTCCCGGCCGGTCCAGATGCGCCAGCACATGCAGCGCCATCGCCTTGTTGATCAGGCGCGGGCGCGCCACCAGCCGC
This sequence comes from Kaistia defluvii, assembly GCF_026343955.1. GTDB lineage: Bacteria > Pseudomonadota > Alphaproteobacteria > Rhizobiales > Kaistiaceae > Kaistia > Kaistia defluvii. The sequence goes on along the minus strand of NZ_JAPKNI010000002.1, from coordinate 225,656 downwards.
TGCAGCAGGGCCAACGCCGGATCCGGCTCCTCCAGCCGCGCGAGGCCGGCCGTGAAATCGCCGTCGATGCCCCTGCCGAGGCCAGCCGGCGCAATGAGCACGATCGACCGCACCCGATCCGGCGCGCGATGGGCCAGGCGAAGCGCAAGGGCGCCGCCAAGCGAATGGCCGACCAGATGCACCTTGCCGGTCAGATGGGGGGCCAGGCCTGCCAGCACCGCATCGGCAAGACCATCCAGGCTATTATCCTGTCCGGGCTCCGCGTCACCATGCCCCGGCAGGTCGACACCCCAGACCTTGAACGCGCCAGCCAGGGCGGGCGCGTTGGCGAGCCAGGCCAAGCGGTCCGATCCGAAGCCATGCACGAACACGACCTCCGGCCGACCGTCGCTTCCGCCGAGCCGATGCGGCACTGCCACGGCGGCCGCCTTGTTGGTCTCCGCCATGCCGGCAGCGCCTATTCAGTCGCGATGATGGCAAGCGTCGCGCCGATTTCGGCGATATCGCCCTCCGGCACGACAATGTCCTTGAGGACGCCCGTCGCCGGGGCCTCGATCTCCATGCTGAGCTTGGTCGTCGTGACGATCAGGATCTGCTCGCCCTCGCGGACGGGATCTCCCACCGCCTTCAGCCACTCCGTCAGTTCGGCCTCGGTCGTCTCATTGCCCAGTTGCGGCATCAGCAGTGGAATGTTCATCGTTTCCTCCAGGTTCAGGGGACGCGGCTAGAGCGCGAGGCGGGCAAGATCGAGGTCGTTCCAATCGCGCACACCGCGACGATTGACGCGCTTCTCCGGGAAGAAATCGCTGGTGACGGCATCGAGAATGTCGTCCACCTGCGGGAAGTAGGTCGATTCCATCTCGGCCCCCGGCACGATCCAGTTCGGCGAACCAAGGACGCGCGGCGCGGCCTTCAGGTCGCCATAGGCGAAGCGCGTGATGTTGCTCGACAGCGTCATGGCGAAGCTGCCGCGCTCGGACGCTTCGGAAACCAGCAGGAGCCGCCCGGTCTTCTTCACCGATTCCAGCACCGTGTCGTAGTTGAACGGCACCAGCGTGCGGGCGTCGATGATTTCGGCCGAGATGCCGTAATTGGCCTGCAATTCGTCCGCGGCCGCCATCGCCGAATAGAGCGAAGGTCCGATGGTCAGTATGGTCAGGTCCGACCCGGCCCGCTTGATGTCCGGCTCGCCGATCGGGATGCGGTAGTACTCGGTCGGCACGCCTTCGGTACGGAACGGCTCGACGGTGTCGTAAAGCCGCTGGCTCTCGAAAAACACGACCGGATCGTCGCTGGACAGCGCCGAGGCCAAGAGCCCCTTCGCATCATAGGGCGTCGCCGGGTAGATCACCTTGAGGCCAGGAATATGGGCGACCAGCGACGACCAATCCTGCGAATGCTGGGCTCCGTACTTGCTGCCGACGGAGCAGCGCAGCACGACAGGAACCTTCAGCGCCCCGGCCGACATTGCGTGCCATTTCGCCATCTGGTTGAAGATTTCGTCGCCGGCGCGGCCGATGAAATCGCCATACATCAGCTCGACGAGAGACCGGCCGCCCTCGAGCGCATATCCAACCGCCGTGGCGACAATGGCAGCCTCGGAGATCGGCGAGTTGAACAGACGATCATAGGGCAGGATTTCGGAGAGCCCGCGATAGACGCCGAAGGCGCCGCCCCATTCGCGGCATTCCTCGCCATAGGCGATCAGGCTCGGATCCTGGGTCATGTGATGCAGGACCGCCTCGAAAAGGCCGTCCCGAAGGGTGATGGCGCGCATCGAGGACAGCTTTTCGCCCGTCTCCGACAAGCCGAAGCGAGCCTTCTTGGCGTTCTGGCGAATGCGGGCCGATGTCTCCGGCGCGGCCAGCAGCGGCGCCGGGGTCGCCGGAACCGGGATCTCGTGATGGCTGAACATCAGCTTGCCGATCAGGGTCGGATCGGCGCGCACGTCGACGATCGGCGCCGCCTCGGGATTGACGGCGGCCGCCGTGACCGCGGTGACCTGCGCGACGACCTGAGCCCGCATCGCCGCCAGACTCTCGTCGGTCAGGATGCCCTCGGCGAGCAACTGGCTCTGGAACAGGACGATCGGATCATGCGGCTCCCAAAGCTGCATTTCCTCTCGCGAGCGATAGACGCTGGCATCCGTCGTCGAGTGGCCACTGATGCGATAGCACTCGACATCGAGAAGCGCCGGGCCCTTCCCTTCGAGCAGCAGCGCACGCTTGCGCGCCACGGCGTCGGCGACGGCGAGCGGATTGGAGCCATCGACGGTCTCGGCATGCATCGAGGCCGGATTGATCGCCGCGCCGATGCGCGACAGCCGATCCCAGCCCATCGTCTCGCCGATCGTCTGGCCGCCCATGGCGTAGAAATTGTTGTTGAAGAAGAACAGCACCGGCAGGCCGCCGTGCTTCTCGCCCCAGAGCGTTTCGAACTGCGCCATCGAGGCGAAATTCATCGCTTCCCAGACGGGTCCGCAGCCGGTCGAGCCATCGCCGCTATTGGCGACGGTGATGCCCTTGGCCCCACTCAGCTTCCGCCGCAGCGCCGCGCCGGTCGCGATCCCGCCGGATGCGCCGACGATCGCATTGTTCGGATAGGCGCCGAACGGCGGGAAGAAGGCATGCATGCTGCCCCCCATGCCGCCATTGAAGCCGTTGGCGCGCATGAAGATTTCCGATAGCAGGCCAAACAGCAGGAAATTCTCCGCCAGAACCTTGCCATCGCCGCCCAGATGGGTCTCCACCGCCCGCAGCAGGCCGCCATCCTGGTGACCGGCCATGATGGCCCGAAGCGCAGGCGCCTCCAGCCTCGCGATCGCCGACAGGCCCTTGGCGATGAATTCACCATGGCTGCGATGGCTTCCGAAGATGTGATCTTCCGGCTCGAGCGCAAGCGCCGCGCCAACCGCCGCGCCCTCCTGCCCGATCGAAAGGTGCGCCGGCCCCTTGTAGTTGAAGGGGATGCCCGCATAGGCGCCGGTCGCCTTGAACGAACCCAGCATGGATTCGAACTCCCGGATGATCAGCATGTGGCGGAGGACTTCCGTCAGCGCCGCATCGCCCCGCCGCGCCCGCTCCTCGGAAAAGGGGGTCGCATAGGCGTTGACAGGGATCTCCGCGAAAGAAACCGTCGACCTCTGACGGACAATATTCGGGTCGACTGTGATTTCCTTGGGCATGGATCCCCTCCAACATCAGGCGCCGCCGCATCGCGGCCCGGTTCGGGATCAATATCGCAGCATCTGGACATATGTCCAATCAAATGTACAAATGTAATGAGCAGGACGGCGCGGAGCCTGCTTGTGCCCGCCATTCATATTGAGCATTGATGGCTGGCCCCATGGCGCGGCGGTCGTGGCCGCACATGCCAGCAGCCATGCAACCAAGGAAGAAGACCAACCATGCCATCAGACAGGCCCCGTCGCCCCCAGGACCCGTTCGCGGCAGCGGAGGCCGTGTTCGCCAAGAAGAAGCCGGTCGCAGAGATCAAGGCGCCTTCGCTCCCGAATGTGAGGGAGCTTGTCTCGCTCAGGATCGATCGGGACGTGCTGGAATACTTCCAGGCGGACGGCCCCGGCTGGCAGGATCGGATGAATGACGCATTGCGCGCCGCAGCCGTGGCCAACGGCATGGTCCCGACGGGCACCGCGCCCTGAACCCGGACCGCCTCGGACGACCGCCGCGATTGACGGCTTCGGCGCCCGAACGAGCGCCTCCCGAACGAGTTGCGGGGCGCCGGGGGACGAATAGCGGCTCGGCGTGAGCGAGTCCGGCATTGGTTGCCGCGTCGTCCGGTCGCCGCCTGGCGAGAACAGCCTCCATTGGCCCTGGGATTGCCGGAAGCGAACACGACCGCGGCTGAAGGCACCAGAGAAGAACGCTCGATTTCATTGGCATCCTGACGCCACCGAAGTGCCGTCAGGTTGTTGCGAGGCTGGCAGGCTCAGACCAGGAATGATTTCTTGATCGAGGCGCCGAGCGTGTATTTGGGGTCAACCATGTTGCCGAGGCGGACGCGGCCGCACTGCGTCAGCAGCATGTAGGCCTCGATCTCGTCGAAGCCATAATCGGTCGCCATCCAGCGGATCAGGTCGCGATAGGCGATGCGGGCGGCGTCCTCCATCGGCCGGCTGGAGCCGATCGACATGATGAAGTTCTCCGTCTCCAGCCGCGGCCATTTGAGCGACCAGCCCTTGATCAGGTCGATCTGTACCGTGGTGACGGTCGGATGCTCGATCGCAACGCCGCACAGTTCGCCGTCGCCCTGCGCCGCATGGCAGTCACCGAGATAGAGCAGCGCCCCCTTGGTGTTGACCGGCAGGTAGATCACCGCGCCGACGCCGACATCCGGCAGGTCCATGTTGCCGCCGTAATAGTCCGGCTGCAGCGCCGAGATCGCCTCGATCTCCGGCGAGGTACCGATCGTGCCGATGAAGGGCTCATAGGGCAGCGTGATCTTGTCGTTCCACTTCGTGCCGTTCTCGTCGATGTGGAGCTTCTTGACCCGCTCGGGCAGCGGCGCGTTCAGCATGGCGGTATCGCCGGTCGGCACCAGGCCGCCGAAATCCGGCATGATCACGGTGGTCCCGCGCGGCTGCGGTCCGCGCGGGACGATGCTCTTGATGTAGACGGCGAGCGTATCGCCCTTCTCGGCGCCGTTGACGAAGACCGGTCCGTTCTGCGGGTTCAGGAACGGAAAGTTGAGGATCTCGCTCGGCTTGTCCGTCTCGTGCTGGATCTGGCCCTCGAACGCGTCATGCGTCTCGGCCGAGACGACGGCGCCGGGATCGACCTTCAGGACGGGCTCGACATAGGGACCATAGACATAGTGATACTTGCCCTGATCGGCCTCCGTTATCGAATGGGACGAGCCCGCCTGGCCCTTGGCGAGGCCTTTGCGAGCCATGATGGAATTTTCGAGCCAGGACATCGTTTTCTCCTTTTTACTGTCTCGTTCAGACGGCGAGGTGGCGGCGCATGGTCTCGCCATCGGCGAGCGCGCTCCGGTCGAGTTCCGCGACGATGCGGCCCTTGTCCATGACGTAGCAGCGCTGCGCCATGGCCCGGATCATGTCGATGTTCTGCTCGACCAGGATGATGGTGACGCCGGTTTGCCGGTTCAGCTCGACCATGATGCGGGCGATGTCCTGCACGATGTTGGGCTGGATGCCCTCGGACGGCTCGTCGAGCAGGATCAGCTCGGGATCGGCGATCAGCACGCGTCCAATGGCGAGCTGCTGCTGCTGGCCGCCCGACATGGTGCCGGCGCGCTGCGACCAGCGCTCGCGCAGGATCGGGAAATAGCCGAGCACGCGCTCGCGGTCCGCCTCGGTGACACTCTTTCGCAGGCCGCCGACCACCATGTTCTCGGCAACCGTCAGGCGCGGAAACACGTCGCGTCCCTGCGGCACATAGCCGATACCGAGGCGGGCGCGCTTGTGCGTCGGCAGGCTGCCGATATCCCCGCCCTGATAAAGGATGGATCCGTCCATCGTCGGCACGAGACCGATCAGGCTTTTCATCAGCGTGGACTTGCCGACGCCGTTGCGGCCGATGACGGCAACGATCTCGCCTTGGCGGACGTCGAGGTCGAGCCCCTGCAGCACGGGCTTGCCGCCATAGCCGGCGCGCAGCCCCTTGGTCGAAAGCAACGTTTCCTTAACCATGGGCTTGCCCCAGATAGATGGCCGCCACGCGCTCGTCGGCGACGATCTGGTCGATCGACCCTTGCGCGAAGACCTGGCCGAGATGGAGGACGGTGACCTTGTCGGCGACCTGGCGGACAAAGGCCATGTCGTGCTCGACGGCGAGCACGGTCATGCCGTCGGCGTTCAGTCGCCGCACCATCTCACCGGTCATGTGCGTCTCCTCCGGCGACATGCCGGCTGTCGGTTCGTCCAGCAGCAACAGCTTCGGCTTCAGACTGATCGCCATGCCGATCTCCAGCCACTGCTTCTGGCCGTGACTCAGATTGCCGGCGAGCTGCCGGCTCTCGCCCGACAGCTTGAGGAACTCGAGCAACCGGTCGATCTCCTCATGCAGCGAGGCGGCGGGATAGTGGTGCTGCATGGCCGTCTCGAGGTTCTGGCGGACGCTGAGCGCCTTGAAGATCCCGGGAACCTGGAACTTGACGCTCATGCCGCGCCGGATGCGCTGGAAGGATTTCAGCGCGGTGATGTCCTCGCCGGCGAACAGGATCTGGCCGCTGCTCGGGCTGTGCTCCCCGAGGACGAGGCGGAACAGCGTGCTCTTGCCGGCGCCGTTCGGGCCGATGAGGCAATGCACTTCGCCGGCTTCGAGCGAGAGATCGACATTGTTGGTGACATGCAGGCCGCCGAAACGCTTGTTCAGCGCGCGGGTTTGGAGAAGCGCCATCACGCACCTCCCTGCTTGGACTTGCCGAACCGGCCGAGCAGACCGGCCGCTGCCAGGATGATGCCGCGCGGCGCCAGCAGCACGGTCAGCACCAGCAGGAAGCCCATGACGACGAGCGCGTACTGGGCGCCGTGGATGGTGAGGGCCTGGAAACCCGACAGCACCACCAGCGTGCCGATCAGCGTCGCCGTCAGATCGGAGCGCCCGCCGACGGCGACCCAGACGATCGGCAGCGCAGCCGCCGTCATGCCCATGCTGGACGGTGTGATGTACTGGCCCCAGCTCGTGTAGAGCACGCCGGACAGACCAGCGAGGACAGCGCCGATGACGAACGCGCCGAGCTGGTATTTGCGGATGTCGTAACCGAGCATTTCGGCCCGTTCCGGGTTCTCGCGGATCGCGACCAGGACGTTGCCGAAGGACGAGTTCACCAGGATGCGCAGGCCGAGATAGACCAGCACCAGCAGCCCGAGCACGACATAGTAGAGCTGGACATCCGGATACAGGATGATGTCGCCACCCGGCCAGGGAATGGTCAGCGGCGGCATGTTGCTCATACCGTTGAAGCCGTTCAGCCGCGCCTTGCCGATCGCCCATTCGGGCCCGGCCGTCTGGGCCATGAAGCGTTCGAGCACCAGGGTCACCGACAGGGTGACGATGCCGAGGAACACGCCCGAGATGCGGCCGAAGAACAGGAAGTAGCCCAGCAGCAGCGCGGCGAGCGCGGCGATGACCAGGGCGATCACCACGGCAACCAGGGTGAAGCCGTAGGCCGCGCCGAAATTCAGCGTCAGCACGCCGTAGCTGTAGCCGGCGATGCCGAAGAACGCGGTCTGGCCGAAGCTGAGCGAGCCGCCATAGCCCCAGATCAGGCTGAGGCCGAGGGCCATGAAGACCCAGGTGAAGAAATACACCGTGTTGCCGACGGTATAGCCGTCGCTGAACATCGGATAGGAGCAGGCGCCAGCCAGAACGATCAGGAAGCCGACCCAGAAGACAGGCCCCCTGCCGATCGTCTGCGGCCCCTCCAACCGGGCGAAGAAGCGGGATAATGCGTTCATGATGATGCTCCCACGGCTCAGGTGCGTTCGCGCAGCAGGAAGCCGGAAATACCCTTGGGCAGGACCCGGATGACGACGATGACGGCGAGCAGCAGGCCGATCTGGCCAAAGAGCTGGCCCTGCCAGGAGGTCATCGCCGACTTGACGATGGCGAGGATGACGGCGGCGGGAGCGGTTCCGAGGAAGACATCGGCGCCGCCGACGACCACGGTCACGAAGGCCTCCATGATGAAGGTGGTGCCCATGGTCGGGACCAGCGTCATGGTCGGCGCATAGAGCCCGCCCGTCAGTCCGGCGAGGCCGGCACCGAGCGCGAAGGTCAGGCTGTAGACCATGCGCGTGTCGACCCCGAGCGCTGCCGCCATGTGCGGCACCTGGATGGTCGCGCGCGCCATCACGCCGAAGCGCGTCCAGTTGAACAGCACATAGAGCCCCGCCAGCACCGCGATCGCCATGACGAAGAGGACGAGGCGATAGACGGAATAGGAATAGCCGCCGATCTGGAAGCTGCCGAGCGGCGTGCCGATGCCTCCCATCGTCGAGCCCAGCACGATCAGCGTGCCCTGGGTGGCGATCAGGCTGAGACCCCAGGTGGCGACGATGGTGTCGAGCGGGCGTTCATAGAGATGACGCACCACCAGCCGCTCGACCAGCGCACCGACGGCGGCCGACACCAGCGCGCCGAGGAGGATCGCCAGCGGTAGCGGCAGGCCGGCATTGGCGCCGGAGACGGTCACGTAGGCGCCGCACATGATGAATTCGCCATGGGCGAGATTGATCACGCCCATCATGCCGAAGATCACCGCCAGGCCGCAGGCCGACAGAACGAGAAAGGCGAAGGCGTCGCCAAATTGGTAGAGCGCCGCGAAGGCGACAGTGATGGCGTCCATCGTCAATGGGCCTTTGGGTTCGAAAGTACGCTGCCAGGAAGCAGCCCGTCGCGGAGGTCCCGCCATGGGTCCCGCGCGGGCGCCGCGTCGGGCGAGGTCTGGAGGATCCGGCGAAGCCGGGATCGTGGACACGCCGAAGACGGGTGCCCGGCACAGCGCCGGGCACCCGCTCTCATCCTTCGGAGCGCATCGCGATCAGGACTTCGACGGCGGATTCGAGGGCGTGTACTGCTCGCTCGGATCGCTCTTGGTCAGATCGCAGCCTGCCTCGCCCAGCCAGTACGGCTTGATGTCCTGCCACACCTTCGGGAAGGTGATCGAGTGATCGGCGCCGACCTTCGCCAGGTAGATGGTGTGCGACATATGCTGGCTCTTCGGGTCGAGACAGACCTTGCCTTCCGGCGCGTCCATGCAGACGTCGCCCTTGGCGATCTCCGCCCGGAGATCGTCGCGCTTGGTCGACTTCGCCCGCTCGACCATCTGCTTGTAGAGATAGACGGCGAGATAGGAGTTCTCGGCTTCCTGGTTGACATAGGGCTCGTCGGGATAGGCGGCCTTGAACTTCGCCACGAAAGCCTTGCTCGCCGGCGTATCGACTTCCTCGATGTAGTTGGTGGTGACGTACATGTCCTTCAGGCTCGGCGGCTTGAAGCGCTTGTGCTCGTAGCCCTGGCCGACATTGACCGACGAGGCCATCGGCAGATTGACGTTGGCGGCGGAGGCCTGCTCGTAATAGGAGGCCTGCGGCGTGCCGACCAGCAGCGTGACGACGAAGTCGGGCTTCGCCTTCTGGATATTCTGGATCGACTGCGAGAACTGCGACACGCCGAGCGGGATGAACTCCTCGCCGACCATCTCGCCACCATTCTCCTTGACGATGTTGCGCACCCATTCGGCCGAGATCTGGCCAAAATTGTAGTCGGCGGCGAGCGTGTAGACCTTCTTGCCGTAGGTCTCCATCATGTAGGGGATGAGCGTCGAGAACTGCTGCTCGGGCACCGCGCCGGTGACGATCATGTTGGCGTCGCAGACGCCGCCTTCATACTGGTTGTTGTAGAAGGCGAGCCCGTCGAACTGGTTGACGATCGGCCGGTAGGCCTCGCGCGAGGCCGATGAGAAGCCGGCGAAGACGGCGTCCACCTTGTCCCGCTGCAAGACGCGGCGCATGAATTCCTGGTAGCGCGTGTTGTCCGACTGGGTGTCGTAAATGACGAGTTCGAGCGGCCGGCCGTCAATGCCGCCGGCCTTGTTGATCTCGTCGGCGGCAATCTGGATGGCATGCACCTTGCCGATCGTCGCGGCGGCGAAGTCGCCGGACTGATCCTCGAGCACGCCGAGCTTGATCGGATCGGCGGCAGAAGCAGGTCCGGCGCCGAGCAAAACCGTCCCTGCGAGGGCCGCGGCTCGCAGCCCCCTTGCAAAATTCCCTGACATTTCAGCTTCTCCTCTGTGATCTAGTCCCGGTTGGCGCGTTTTTCAGGCATCTCGCCCTGCGCCAGTCGTATGGGCTCGTTGGCCCCTCTACGGAGGTATTCCTCGCAGTAGTCTTCCAGGCTCAGACGCGATCGCATGCTTTCGCGCCGGAGCAGGTCATAGGCGGCATCGTCGTCGATGCCCGCATGGCTCATCAGGCGAATGATCGCCTTGATGACGAAGCGGCGGCCGTGACGGCGACGCTCCATGTCTTCGATCCGCGCGCGCAGGGCGCCGCGCAGCAGGAACTGGTTCACGCCCAGGAAGAGCGCCATATAGACGGCGGATCCGTGCACGGGCTTGCGCAGAAACGACGTGGCGCCGAGCTGGACCAGGCTCTTCAGCCGGCTCGGCGCCTCAACGCCGACGAGGCCGATCACCGGAACGGCGGATAGACGGCCGTCCGGCCCGCCCTCCAGGCCGAGACCCTCGTGGAGATCGCCGTCGACGAACAGGATGTCGCGATCCGGATCGAGCTGAGCGAGATCCAGTTCGGCGCGGCCGTCGCGGATCTCGGGGAATTCCGACACGACGCCGAGCTTGACCAATGTCGATTCCAGCGCCTCCACGGCGACACGGTTGGTCGTGACGATCAACGCCCGACTGCCCTTGAAATTCTGAAGCAATCGCGGAGCGGTCATTTCACCACCTTCAGTTCCGGGGTGCGCGCAAGCGCGTAGCGCGGCGACGATTGGACGAGATAGGGGTCGGGCCGGGTCGGAACCGCCGACTCCACGATGACTTCGAACCGGGCATCGCGGGTCGAGCGTCCGATGCGCGGCGTCAGCCAGGCATGCAGGGTCTGCGGATCGATCCAAACGTCTCCCTGCGGCGCAGCGAGGCGCTGGCGCGTGACCGCCGCCTTGACCGACTGGACCTCGTCCGTACCGGCATCCGCCAGCGACTGGATCAGGAGCGTGACGGCGTTGTAGGAGGCCTCGGCGTCCGCCGAAACCACGGGCCCGTGGGGATAGGCGGTGCGATAGCCCTCCGTGAACGTCGTGTTGGCCGGGGTCGCGAGCGATGAGAAATAGACGCTGGAGCTCAGATGCCCATCGACAGCCTCCGCGCCGATCTCCTCCAGTTCCGGCTCGGACAGCGAGCAGCTGGCAACGGGAATCTGCTTCGGCTGATCAATGCCACGAGCCACGCAGGCTGCCCGCAACAGGCGGAAGAACGAATAGGCGCTGGTGCCGATCAGCGTGTTGAAGACGAAATCCGGCCTCAACTCCAGGATCTCGTCGACGACCTGCTGCAACTCGATGTCGCCGATGGCGAAATAACGCTCCGCCAGGACCTGGCCGCGCCGGGTCATCAGGGCCTCGCGCAGGATCCTGTTGTTCTCCCACGCCCAGATATAGTTGGAACCGACACAGACAGCGCGACGCCGCCCGCTCGACAGGAGATGGTCGACCAGCAACGCGACGTGGTGGTTGGGCGAGGCGCCGGTGTAGATGACATTGGCCGAGCTTTCGAATCCCTCATAGTGCGAGGGATACCAGAGCAGGGCATCGTGCTTTTCGAAACAGGGGATGACCTCCTTGCGGCTCGAAGAGGTGTAGCAGCCGACGACATGGCGGATTCCGGAGGCGATCAGCTGCTGGCTAAGCTCCGCATAGCGCGCCAATTCCCCGTTCGGATTGACCACGACGGGCTCGACGGTGATGCCGGACTGCGCCGCCGCCTCGCCAAATGCCAGAAGCGCGCCATTCAGCATGGAGCGAGCGACGACGTTGTAGGACCCCGTCGTCGAAAACATCACGCCGATACGATAGTGCTTTGCCGACATGCCCCGCCCAAAACAAAAAAACCCGCCGATCGAACGATCGCGGGCTTCGGTGCCACCAACCAAGCATCCGCTTCCGAGCGGCGCCGTTGGAAATGTTTAATTCAGATGGCGCAAATATAGGCAGCTCTGCCGTGCGCTTGTTTTTTAGACTATCCCGGCCAGCCATATTGTCAAGCAGGAATTCCAGGGGCGTTTCAGACATCGCGAGCGCCATCTTCGCCGCCATGGGGCCGCTGACGTTCCGCTTGTTTCCGCGGGGGCCTTGGGTTTCTGCCTGCAGGAGTTCCCGCCGGCAGCCATAGCGTGTCGTGGAGGAGGCAATCGCCCGGCCGGGCTTGAACAAGCACCCGATGCGCCCTCAGGCACCCGCCAGGAGGATCCGGACCTGATACGCCTCCGCGTCGGCATCGATCGACACATGCCGCGGCTCGACGACCATCAGCGCGTCACCGGCACCGACCCAGTGGGAGGCGTCCTCCGTCACCACCCTGCATCGCCCGGCATGGCAATAGACTATCGAGGCCTCGGCCGACTGTTGATCGATCTGCAGGGAGCCCGTGAACCTCGACACCTCGGACCGGGCCGTTCCCCGTCGCGTCATGACGTTCAGATCGACGAGCGGCCCGTCGATCAACCGCCCTTCCACGGCCACGTCCCCGGGGAAAGCAAACGGCGCGTCGCCGCCCGTCAACGTCACCGTTCTGCCGCCGCCGAAGGCGAGCGCGATACCTCGGCCCTCGACGATACTCAACGTACGGTCGATGCCCGGAAAGACGGAGAATGGCCCGTCGCGCTCGACCCGCGCGAGGCTGACGCGCCAGTCGAAATCGTCGAGCCCTGCCCCGTCGGGGCCGACGGCGATCTCGATCGTCTCGCCGCCGCCGTTCTTCCACGGCATGCGGCGATGATCAGACCGCCTCAGCAGCCGCGCGGCCATCAGCCGAGGATGCCCGGCAGGTTGAGCCCCTGTTCGCGGGCACAGTCGAGGGCGATGTCGTAGCCGGCATCGGCATGGCGCATGACGCCCGACGCGGGGTCGTTCCAGAGGACACGGCCGAGCCGCTCGGCCGCCGCATCGCTGCCGTCGGCGCAGATAACCATGCCCGCATGCTGCGAAAAGCCCATGCCGACGCCGCCACCATGATGCAGCGACACCCAGGTGGCGCCCGAGGCGGTATTGAGCAGCGCGTTCAGCAGCGGCCAGTCCGAGACCGCGTCCGAGCCGTCGCGCATCGCTTCCGTCTCGCGGTTCGGCGAAGCGACCGAGCCGGAATCGAGATGGTCGCGGCCAATGACGACAGGCGCCTTCAGCTCGCCATTCCGCACCATCTCGTTGAAGGCGAGACCGAGCCGGTGGCGGTCGCCGAGGCCGACCCAGCAGATCCGCGCCGGCAGCCCCTGGAAGGCGATCCGCTCGCGCGCCATGTCGAGCCAGTTGTGCAGATGCGTGTTGCCGGGCGTCAGTTCGCGCACCTTCGCGTCGGTCTTGTAGATGTCCTCCGGATCCCCCGAAAGCGCGACCCAGCGGAATGGCCCGACGCCCCGGCAGAACAGGGGACGGATATAGGCCGGCACGAAGCCTGGGAAGACGAAGGCGTTTTCGAAACCCTCGTCCTTGGCGACCTGGCGGATGTTGTTGCCATAATCGAGTGTCGGCACGCCGCGATCCCAGAAGGCGACCATCGCCTCGACATGCTCCCGCATCGAGGCGCGCGCGGCCCGCTCGACCGCCTTCGGATCGCTCTCGCGGCGCGCGCGCCATTCGGCCAGCGTCCAGCCCTTGGGAAGATAGCCGTTGATCGGATCATGCGCCGAGGTCTGGTCGGTGACGATATCGGGGCGCACACCGCGCCGGACGAGTTCCGGCAGGATCTCGGCCGCGTTGCCGAGCAGGCCGACCGACTTCGCTTCGCCCGCCCTGGTCCAACGCTCGATCATGGCGAGCGCCTCGTCCAGCGTCCCGGCCTTCTCGTCGAGATAGCGGGTGCGCAGGCGGAAATCGATCGAATCGGGATTGCACTCGATGGCGAGGCAGCAGGCGCCGGCCATGACGGCGGCGAGCGGTTGGGCGCCGCCCATGCCGCCGAGGCCGGCGGTCAGGATCCAGCGCCCCTTCAGATCGCCGTGATAGTGCTGGCGCCCCGCCTCGACGAAGGTCTCGTAGGTGCCCTGCACGATGCCCTGCGTGCCGATATAGATCCACGAACCGGCCGTCATCTGGCCGTACATGGCGAGGCCCTTGCGGTCGAGTTCGTTGAAATGATCCCAGTTCGCCCAGTGCGGCACGAGGTTGGAATTGGCGATCAGCACGCGCGGCGCGTCGGCATGGGTGCGGAAGACGCCGACCGGCTTGCCCGACTGCACCAGCAGCGTCTCGTTCTCGGAGAGCGTCTTCAGGCTATCGACGATGCGGTCGAAATCCTGCCAGGTCCGCGCGGCGCGGCCGATGCCGCCATAGACGACCAGCTCATGCGGGTTCTCGGCCACGTCGGGATCGAGATTGTTCATCAGCATCCGGAGCGGCGCCTCGGTCTGCCAGCTCTTCGCGGAAAGCTCGGTGCCGCGCGGCGCCCGCACGGTGCGGCTGTTGTAGCGGGGGTCGTTCATGTCGTCCTCTGGGATGCGAGTGAGAGCGCAGCGGTTTCGACGCGCTCGAGGACCACGCGCAGGACAGCGCGCAGCCGGTCAGCCCGCTCGGCGTCATAGCCGAAGGGCGCGGTTTCCGTGGCGAGATGGGTGGCCTGCGCCAGTTCCATCTGGATGGCGTGCACGCCGGTCTCCGGACGGCCGTAATGGCGCGTGGTCCAGCCGCCGCGAAAGCGACCGTTCAGCACGCTGGTGAAGCCCGGCGCCGCTTCGACGGTCATCGCCGCCGCGGCCTCGATCTCGGCCGCGCAGGTCCGCCCCATGTCGGTGCCGATATTGAGGTCCGGCAGCCGGCCCTCGAACAGGAAGGGAATGTGCGAGCGAATGGAGTGGCAGTCATAGACGACCGCGATGCCGCGAAGCGCCTTGACGCGGGCGATCTCGGCCTCAAGCGCCGCGTGATAGGGCGCGTGATACTGCGCGCGGCGGCGCGCGATCTCGTCCGCGTCCGGCTCGGCCCCCGCCTTCCAGATCGCGACATTGTCGAAATCGGTCAGCGGCACCAGCGCCGTCGTGTTTTGGCCGGGATAGAGGCTGGCGCCACTCGGATCACGGTTCAGGTCGATGACGTAGCGGTGTTGCTCGGCCCGCACCGTCGTCGCCTCCGGCAGCAGCCCGTCATAGAGGCGCGGCAGGTGCCAATCCGTATCGGACAGGATGCGGCCATTGTCGTTCAGCCTCTCCCGGATCGCCGGCGGCATCGCCGTGCCGCTGTGCGGAAAGGCGAGGATGACGGGCGACTCCCCGCGCGCAACGGCGACGATCCCCGTCACGCGCCCACCCTCATGCCGGCCAGAATCGCCGGATCGACCGAGGCGACCAGCACGCCATCGGCAACGAGATGAGCAGCCGCCTCGAGATCGGGGGCCATGTAGCGATCGATTTCGAGCGTCGGCACGACGCGGCGGACAGCGGCGAGCGCCTTGATCAACTCCGTTCCGGTCCGCAGCGGCTGGCGGAATTCGACGCCCTGCGCTGCGGTCAGAAGCTCAATGCCGATGATCGAGAACAGGTTGTCGGTCATTTGCAACAGCCGCCGCGCGCCATGGCAGGCCATGGAGACGTGGTCTTCCTGGTTGGCCGAGGTCGGCGTCGAATCCACGGATGCCGGATGCGACATCTGCTTGTTCTCGGACATCAGGGCGGCCGAGGTCACCTCGGCGATCATCAGGCCCGAGTTGAGACCCGGCGACTTGGCAAGGAAGGCCGGCAGGCCGTGCGAGAGAGCCGGGTCCACCAGCAAGGCGATGCGCCGCTGCGCGATCGCGCCGATCTCGCAGATGGCGATGGCGATCTGGTCGGCGGCGAAGGCAACCGGCTCGGCGTGGAAATTGCCACCCGAAACGACCGATCCGTCCGAGAGCACCAGAGGATTGTCGGTGACGGCGTTGGCCTCGATCTCCAGCGTGGCTCCGGCGCTGCGGAGCAGATCGAGGCAGGCGCCGTCGACCTGCGGCTGGCAGCGGATGCAATATGGATCCTGCACGCGTTCGTCGCCCTCGACATGGCTCTCGCGGATCTCGGACCGATCCAGTAGCGCCCGGAGGCTCGCCGCGACGTCCTGCTGGCCGCGATGGCCGCGCAGCGTATGGATCTCGGCATGGAACGGAGCGGGCGATCCCATCGCCGCGTCGGTCGACATCGCGCCCGTGATCACGGCCGACTGGGCGGCGCGGTGAGCGCGGAACAGGCCGGCCAGCGCCAGGGCGGTCGAAGCCTGCGTGCCGTTGATCAGCGCCAGCCCTTCCTTGGCCGCCAGCACGATCGGCGCCAGGCCGGCCTTCGCCAGCGCCGCCGCGCCGGCAAGGCGCTGGCCCTGATAGAAGGCCTCCCCCTCGCCCATCATCACGGCCGCCATATGCGCGAGCGGCGCGAGATCGCCGGAAGCGCCGACGGAGCCCTTCTCGGGAATGACCGGGACCACGCCTTTTTCGAGCATCGCCTCGATCAGACGGACGATCTCGAGCCGTACGCCCGAAGCGCCCCGACCGAGCGAGATCAGCTTCAGCGACAGGATCAGGCGGACGACGTTCTCGGCCAGAGGCACACCGACGCCACAGCAATGCGACAGGATCAGGTTGCGCTGCAGCGTCGCGACATCGGCCGGTGCGATCCGGATCGAGGCGAGCTTGCCGAAGCCGGTGTTGATTCCATAGACGGGCGCGTCGCCCGAGGCGATCTCGGCAATGCGCGCGGCTGCCTTCTCAATGGCCGGATCGCAGACAGGGTCGAGATGCGCCGGCTCGCCGGTCCAGTAGATGGTCTCCAGCGTCGCGAGCGAGACGGCGCCGGGTTGCAGCGTGATGGCCATTACGAAGTCCTTTCGCCGCGCGCGATGCGGGCGTGGAGAGGGTTGAATCCGAGGCGGTAGATGAGTTCAGCGGGAGACCCGACGTCCCAGACAGCGAAATCGGCGCTCTTGCCGGCCTCCAGCGTGCCCGTCTCGTCGGCGAGCCCGAGCGCCCTGGCCGCATGGCGCGTCGCGCCGGCGAGACATTCGTCGACGGTGAGGCCGAACAGGGTCGCAGCCATGTTCATGGCGAGCAGCATCGAGGTCAGCGGCGAGGTGCCTGGATTGCAGTCGGTCGCCACCGCCATCGGAACGCCGGCGGCGCGCAGCGCCGATACCGGGGGCTTCCGGGTCTCCTTGAGCGTGTAGAACGCGCCGGGCAACAGCACGGCGACCGTGCCGGCCCCGGCCATCGCCGCGATGCCTTCGTCATCGAGATATTCGAGATGATCGGCCGAGAGGCCGCCATAGCGCGAGACCAGCGCCGCGCCGCCGAGATCGGACAATTGCTCGGCGTGAAGCTTGACCGGCAGGCCCAGTTCGACCGCGAGATCGAAGACGCGCGCCATCTGGACCGGCGAGAAAGCAATCCCTTCGCAGAATCCGTCGACCGCGTCGATCAGGCCCTCGGCGTGGCCCTGCCTCAGACCGGGCAGGACCACCTCGGCGACATAGTCGTCGCCGCGGCCGCGATATTCCGCCGGGATGGCATGGGCAGCGAGATAGCTCGTGACGATGCGGACCGGGCGCAGGGTGGCGAGCCGCCGCGCGGCGCGCAGCATGTCGAGTTCGCTGGCGATGCTGAGCCCGTAGCCCGACTTGATCTCGACCGTGCCGACGCCCTCGGCCAGCAGCGCATCGAGGCGCGGCAGCGCTGTCGCCACCATGCCGTCGACATCCAGCGCCCGGGTGGCCGAGACGGTCGAGACGATGCCACCGCCCGCGCGTGCAACTTCCTCGTAGCTGGCGCCGGCCAACCGCATCTCGAATTCACGGGCACGATGGCCGCCATGCACGAGATGAGTATGGCAATCGATCAGTGCCGGCGTCACCAAACGCCCGCCGAGCGGGACCGTCTCGGCGCCGGCCTCAATCGGACAGTCGATACGCGGACCGGCGAAGACGATGCGCCCTTCCCTGACCGCGATCGCCGCGTCGGGGATGATGCGCGCCGTTCCGTCCGCGACGGTGACGAGGTTTGCGTCCTGCCAGATTTTCACCCTGCGCCTCCTTTGCCGCGGCGCGATCCCATCGCGAGCGGCTGGTGCTTGCTAGCCATTATGTATATACATAGTTTGAACCCTGACAAGCCGGAATCATCGCCGGCCGGCACGGACGAAAGGAGCGGCCGACATGACGAGCCTATTCGCGGAGCGGGCCCTGTTGCCCGATGGCTGGCATTCCGCCGTCCGTATCGAAATCGCGGAAGGCCGCATCGGAGCGGTCCTTTCCGACGCGGCGCCCGCCCCCGCAGACGAGCGCCACGCCGTGCTCGTGCCGGCTCCCGGCAACGTCCACAGCCACGCCTTCCAGCACGCGATGGCGGGACTGACGGAACGGCGCGGCGCCGGCGACGACAGTTTCTGGACGTGGCGCGAGACGATGTATCGCTTCGCACTCGGCATGCGCCCGGAGGATGTCGAGGCGGTCGCCGCCATGCTCTATGTCCGCATGCTCGAGGCGGGTTTCGGCAGGGTCGGCGAGTTCCACTATCTTCATCACGACCGCGACGGCTCGGCCTACGCCGATATCGGCGAGATGGCGGCGCGGATCGCGGCCGCCAGCGCGTCCACCGGCATCGGCCTGACGCTTTTGCCCGTCTTCTACGCGCATGCCGGTTTCGGCCCCGCCCCCGCCCTCGCCGAGCAGCGCCGCTTCGTCTCCTCGCTCGACACGTTCGCCCGCCTGATGGAGCGTTCGGGGGAGATCGTCGCGCAGCAGTCCGGCGCGGTGCTCGGGATCGCGCCGCACAGCCTGCGGGCCGCGACGCTGGCTGAAATCGGCACGATCCTGCCGCTCGCCGGCGCAGGTCCGGTCCACATCCATGTCGCGGAACAGACGGCGGAGGTCGAGGCCTGCGAGCGGCGGCACGGCGCGCGACCCGTGCGCCTGCTGCTCGACAACGCCCCGGTCGACGAACGCTGGTGCCTGATCCATGCGACCCACATGACCGAGGACGAAATCCGGGACATGGCCTCGCGCGGCGCGGTCGCGGGGCTCTGCCCGATCACCGAGGCCAATCTGGGCGACGGCATCTTCGCCGGCACGGCCTTCCGCGCCGCGGGCGGCCGCTTCGCGGTCGGCAGCGATTCGAACGTCTCGATTTCGCTCGCCGGCGAACTGCGCCAGTACGAATATTCGCAGCGCCTCGGCCTCCGGATCCGCAACGCCATCGCCGATGCCAACGGCTCGACCGGCCGCGCCTTGTTTTCGGACGCCCTCGCCGGGGGTGCCCGGGCGTTGGCCAACCCGGCCGGCATCGCGCCCGGCAACCGGGCCGACCTGGTCGCGCTCGACGGCCGCGCGGCGCCGCAGCTTCGCGACGATTCCCTGCTCGACGGCTGGATCTTCGGCGACGACATCCGGGTCGACTGCGTCTGGGCCATGGGCAGCAAGCAGGTCGCCGGCGGACGGCACCGGCGCCGCGACGCCATCGAGGCCCACTACCGCGCGACGATGGCGCGCCTGTCGGAGGACTGAGAACCCTTGCCCGCACCGGCGCGCCGTGTGCTACTGCCCTAGGGACATTGGGGCGGACGATGAAGACGGACAAGGATCCAACACTGCATCAGCGGATATTGGGCGAGATCGAGGGCAACATCGTCTCCGGCGCCTGGCCGCCCGGCTACCGCATTCCCTTCGAGATCGATCTCGCCGCGCAGTACGGCGTGTCGCGGATGACCGTCAACAAGGTGCTGACGCAGCTCGCCAAGGCCGGCCTCGTGGAGCGCCGCAGGCGGTCCGGCAGTTTCGTGCGCCAGCCGCAGGCGCAATCGGCGGTGCTGGAGATCCAGGACATCCGCAACGAGGTCGAGCAGCTCGGGCAACCCTATCGCTTCCACGTCGAAAGCCGCCGCAACCGCCGGGCCCGCCAGGACGACCGACGATGGATCGACGTCGCGGAGGGCGGCCGGCTGCTCGAGGTACGCACGCTGCACTTCGCCGGCCCAGCGCCCTTCTGCATCGAGGAACGCCTGATCAACCTGGAGGCCGTGCCGGCGGCGGCGGACGCCAGCTTCGAAGCGCATACGCCAGGACAATGGCTGCTCGACCAGGTGCCCTGGAGCAGCGCCGAGCATCGCGTGCAGGCAACCGGCGCCAACGCCGAGATCGCCGCGCTGCTCGACGTCGCGGCCGGCACGGCGTGCCTCGTCATCGAACGCCGCACCTGGAGCATGCAAGTGCCGGTCACCTATGTGCGCTTCACCTATCCGGGCGACCGGCACACGCTGGTCGCCCGGTTCACGCCGCAGAGCTAGAGCCTTCGCGCCCTGAGGCGAGACGGCCTTCCCCGCTCGAAAGCGCTCCGTCGCAACGACTAGCTCCGGCCCGCTGCGATCGCCTCCAGAAGCATCGCCACCGCGACCGCGCCCGGATCGGGATGCCCCATCGCACGCGCGCCGAGATAGCTCGAACGCCCGCGGCGCGGCGCCATCGCGCTCGTCGCTTCGGCGCCGGCCCGCGCCGCCCGGGCCGCGGCTTGGAGATCACGGGGATGCTGGGCGAGCGACGCCGCAGCCGGCAGCAGCGCGTCGACCATCGTGCGGTCGCCGGCGGACGCGCCGCCAAGCCGCGTGATCGCCTCTGTGCCGGCAGCGAACCCGCGCTGGAAGGCGCCGGCATCGGCCGCGCCCTTCGTCACCTGCTGGCCGGCCGCTATCGCAAAGGCCGCATAGAGCGGGCCGGACGTGCCGCCCACGCTGCGTCGGAGCGTCCTCCCCACGGCCTGAAGGACCGCATCAACCGGCTTGCCGCGCCAGGCGTCGAGCTCGGCCAGAAGCGCGCTGGCCCCGCCCGCCAGGGAGTGGCCGATATCGCCATCGCCCACCAGCCGATCCATTTCGGTCAATTCGGGCTCGGCGGCGATCAGCGCCTCGCAGGCGGCCTTCAGAAGATTCAGGACCCGGTCGGGCATCGCCGGTCCCGTGCCTGCATGATCGGACTGCGCATTGGCGGCCACCGCGATGCGGCGCGGCGCCGGAGCGATCGCTCCCCCCTGGGACGGCCAGGCGGGCGCCTCGGTCCCCGCATCCAGGGCGGCCAGGGTTTCCGGATCGGCCGCCAGAAGACTGAGCGAAATGCCGGCCATGTCGATCGCCGTCAGGAACGTCCCGCAATAGGCGCGCTCCACCGGGATGCCCCGCGACGCCAGTTCGCTCAGCGCCTCGCCGGCGATGATGGTCTGCTCCATGACCGGCGTCGCGCCGAGATTGTTCACCAGCAGGGCGACCGGCTGGCCGGGCATGATGCCGCGATCGGCGATCAGCGTATCGAGGAGTTGCACGACGATCGCCCGGGCCGGAGCCATTTCCGCGCGGCGCACGCCCGGCTCGCCATGGATGCCGAGGCCGAGTTCCATCTCGTTGTCGGCCAAGGTGAAATTGGCCTTGCCGGCGGCCGGCACCGTGCAGGCGGAAAGTGCCACGCCCATGGAGGCGACGCTGGCAATTGCCCGCCGCGCCGCGGCTGCGACCGCGTCGAGCGGCAGGCCCGCGTCGGCCGCCGCCCCGGCGATCTTGTGAACCAGCACGGTGCCGGCAATGCCGCGCCGGCCCGCCGTATGCTCGGCCGAGCCGAGCGCCGCATCATCGTCGACCACAACCACCTCGACGGGGATGCCATCGGCACGGGCCATCTCCGCGGCGAGACCGAAATTCAGCCGATCACCCGTATAATTCTTGACGATGACGAGCACGCCGGCCGGGCCGGCAACGGCCTTGACCGCCGCATAGACCGCGTCCGTGCTGGGAGAGGCGAAGACATCGCCGCTGACGGCCGCGGTCAGCATGCCCCGCCCCACATACCCGGCATGAGCCGGCTCATGACCGGCGCCGCCGCCCGTCACGATCGCGACCTTGCCGCTCTGACGGAACGCCTCGATATCGGCGCGCACCACGGTCGTCTCGCCCTCCAGCAGCGCGAGTTGCGGATGCAACGCCACCAGCCCCTCCAGCGCCTGGCGCACGACGACGGGAATCTCATTGATGAGTTTCTTCAAGACAGCTCCTCCACTTGATATCTCACTGCCGCTTATCGGTGCGGCACGTCGAGCGAGACGACCTGGCCGGTCGTTGACGAGAACTGTCCCGTCAACTCGTGCCCCTCGCCCGGATAGGTGATGTCGACATCCGTCACGAACTCGGCCTGATGCCACGTCCTGCGGTTGAGCACGAGGCAGGCATCGCGCTCGGGAATGCCGAGAATGCCCGCCAGCGTCGCATCGGCATTGATGGCCCGGATGGTATGCCGCGCTTCCGTCCAGGGAACATGCCCCAGCAACCAGGTACCAGGCGGAACGGCCTCGAAAGTCTCCTCGCGCACCGCCTTGACCTTCTCGAGCGAGATCACGCGATCCTCATAGGCTTGTGGCTGGTCGTCCAGCACATGCAGGCAGAGGACACGCAGAACCGGCAGCCCGGGCACGAGCCGCAGGCTGAGCGCGCGGACCTCGGAGAGCTTCTCGATCCGCCGAAGCAGGATCTCGTGGCGGTAGGGGCGACCCTGCCCCGCGGCCTCGCGGGCAAAGTCCCGGATTTCCAGGAACATCGCGCTGTCCTGGCGCGGCGGCGCGACGAACGATCCCGCCTTGCGGCGGCGCAGGATCAGCCCGCGCTCGGACAAGCGCGACAGCACCCGGTTCACCGTCATGCGCGAGCAGTGATACTGCGCCATGAATTCCTGCTCGCTCGGGATGCGCTCTCCCGGCGCCCAGAGGCCCGACATGATGTTGGCCTCGACGTCGCGCCGGATCGTCTCCGACAGGCTCGAGCCTTCGACCCGGGTGGCATTTCCGGATTCGCGGACGGTCACGGAGATACCCCTTGCCTCATGAATGATGATCCTCTCCGATTCTGCCCGTCCTGAGCATCAGGATAGGTCGCAACTTCTGATTTCGTATAGACATAAAAATAGGCTGTCCATAAGATCCCCCGAGAGCGACAGAATCTGGAACGCGGCTTGGGAGGGGCGCAATCGTAGGTCGCCCTTGCCCTTTTCTAGATATTCGCCAGTACAGAGCCTGCCGCAAGGCCGGAATAAGGTCGCCCATCGCTCGCGGACGAAGGAACGAGACAGGGTGGCATGATTTTGTGCGACTGGCTCAAAAAATAGGCTCTACAAAAAACTGCCCAATTAGCATTTAAATCTACGAACAACGCGATTGACGCGAACTTTCTTTTGTACATACATTTTCGCGCCAACCAGATGGTCTCCGCCCGGGGCCCAACAGGAGAGAACGCGATGAACCCGATGAAGCTGATGCTCGCCGCCGCGGCGACCAGCATGGTGCTTGCCGCCGGCCTTGGCGCGGCGACCGCCGAAGACAAGAAATATGAGGAAGTCGTCGGATCCGGCCTGCCGGTCCTGCAGAAGGACCAGGCGCTGCACGATATGCTGCCGCAGGCGATCAAGGACGCCGGCGTCCTGACCATCGCGACCGACGCCAACTACCCGCCCTGCCAGTCCTTCGCCTCGGACAACAAGACGATCATCGGCTACGAGCCCGACCTCTGGAACGCCATCTCCCAGAAGCTCGGCATCACCTACAGCGTGGAATCGATTGCCTTTGCGGGCCTGATTCCGGGCGTCGAGAGCGGCCGCTACAACATGGCATCGGAGTGCATCTCCGACAATCTCGAGCGCGAGAAGCGCGTCACCTTCGTCGTGCACGCCTATGCGACCGGGGCCGTCTACACCCTGGCCGACAACAAGGTGATCACCGAGGATCCGAAGTCGCTCTGCGGCCTGACCGTCGGCGTCCAGCAGGGCTTTGACTTCATCAACGTCGTCAACAAGGTGATGACGCCGCATTGCGAGGCCGCCGGCCTGCCCGCGATCAAGGCCAACGAATATCCCTCCGCCGACGCCGTTCTGCTGTCGCTCTATTCCGGCCGCGTCGATTTCGTGCTGAACAACCTCGCCGCCGCCCGCGCCATCGAAGCCGCGGCTCCGCGCCCCGTCCGTCTCGAGACCAACCGCCTGCTGCCGAAATACTATAACGGCATGGTCGTCCAGAAGGACAACAAGCAACTGGCCGAAGCCCTGCTCGCCGCGCTGAAGGCGGTCCAGAAGGAAGGCGTCTACGCCAAGATCATGGACAAATGGGGCATCTCCGCCCTCGGCATCGAGGAGCCGGGAATCAACCTGGCGTCGAGCCACCCGCTCGAATACCCCAAGCCCTGATCCTCAACCCTCATTTTCCAAGGCGGGCCCGCCTCCTGGCGTGGCCCGCCTCCCCTTCATGAAGGTTAGTCAATGTCCAACACCAAAGTCGGCGCGGTTGCGGACGAGCGGCCAGAACCTCCCACCGCGGGCCTGACCATCGTTCCGCGCAGCGGCCGCTTCCGCTGGGTGCCGGTCGTCATCGTGCTCTTCCTCGCCGCGATGCTGACCGAGAGCGTCCTGCTCAATCCCCGCTTCGAGTGGCCCCTGGTCGCCAGCTATTTCTTCTCGCCGGCCATCCTGCATGGTCTCGCCACGACGGTCTGGCTTACCGTGCTCTGCATGACGCTGGGCATCGCGCTCGGCATCGTCATCGCTGTCAGCCGCATGTCCGACATTCCGATCGTCTCCGGCTTCGCGCGCCTCTACATCTGGTTCTTCCGCGGCACGCCGATCCTCGTCCAGCTCATCTTCTGGTACAATCTGGCCGCGCTTTTCCCCGAACTCGGCTTCGGCATCCCGTTCACGGGCATCACCTTCTTCCAGGCCAACACCAATCACATCGTCACGCCGGTGACGGCGGCGATCCTGGGCCTCGCGCTCAACGAAGGCGCCTACATGGCGGAGATCGTGCGCGCCGGCATCTCGTCCGTCGATGACGGCCAGAACGAAGCCGCGCGCGCCCTCGGCATGACCCGTCTCAAGGCCATGCGCCGCATCATTCTGCCCCAGGCCATGCGCGTCATCATCCCGCCGACCGGCAACGAGACGATCGGCATGTTGAAGATGACCTCGCTCGTCAGCGTCATAGCCCTGTCCGACCTGCTCTACACCGCGCAGTCCATCTATTCCCGCACCTTCGAGACCATTCCGCTGCTGCTGGTCTGCTGCTGCTGGTATCTGCTGCTCACCAGCGTGCTCAGCGTGATCCAGGGCCGCATCGAGGCGCATTACGGTCGCGGCATCGTCCGCGCGGGAGGTTGAAATGAGCGCCTTCATGGTGGAAGCCCTCGACGTCAGGAAGAGCATCAGCAATCTCGACATCCTGCGCGGTGTCGATTTCACGGTGGCCCGCGGTGAGGTCGTCAGCCTGATCGGGCCCTCCGGCTCCGGCAAGTCGACCTTCCTGCGCTGCATCAACCACCTCACCAAGATCACCGGGGGCTATCTCTCGGTCGACGGCGAACTCGTCGGATACCGGCGCGAGGGCGACAAGCTCTACGAACTTGGCGAGCGCGAGACGGCTGCGAAGCGGGCCGAGATCGGCATGGTGTTCCAGCGCTTCAACCTGTTTGCCCACAAGACCGCCATCGAGAACATCATCGAGGCGCCCGTGCAGGTAAAGGGCGAGAAACGCAAGGCGGCGACCGAGCATGCCCGCGGCCTGCTGGATAAGGTCGGTCTCGCCCACAAGGCGGACGCCTATCCCAGCGAGCTTTCGGGCGGCCAGCAGCAGCGCATCGCCATCGCGCGCGCCCTCGCCATGCGTCCCAAATTGATGCTGTTCGACGAGCCCACCTCGGCGCTCGATCCGGAGCTGGTGGGCGAGGTCCTGGAAGTCATGCGCGGCCTCGTCGCCGACGGCATGACGATGATCGTCGTCACGCACGAGATGAACTTCGCTCGCGATGTCTGCGACCGCGTCGCCTTCATGGACGAGGGACGCATCGTCGAATGCACGACCCCGGCGGAGCTGTTCGATTCCCCCAAGACGGAACGCGCCCGCAACTTCCTGTCGCACGTTCTTTGATCTCACCTCTGCCGGGCATGGCGTCTGAACAGCGCGCTCAACCCGGCATCCTTCAGCTGTTCGACCTAGGAGAACACAATGACTGTCGATGAAGCCATCCAGCGCTTCGAAAGCGAACGCGAGCGCATCTGGCTGAAGAGCCCCGATGACGTGGCGGCGCTGGGTCGCGGCGAGGTGCCGCGCGGCACCGGCTCGCGCGGGCAGTATCTGAGCACGATCATCTTCGCCGAGGGCGAGACCCGCACGCTGGCCGACGAGATGCTCTGGGGCATCATCCGCGTCGGCGAGGACGACCCGAACGCCGACCTCAAGACGCTGCAGTCGATCATCAAGCAGATCATCGGCTACAAGGCCGATTTCTTCGACTTCGTCAGCCTGCCGGAAGCGGCTGAACTGACCAAGCTCTATGTCGAGACCGCGCTCGCCTGCACCTCCGTCGAGGAACTGGTCCGCCTGACGCACGCCATGCTCAGCTATGCCAACCGCCTGCACATGTGGGTCGACTTCATCCTGCCCTGGGGCCTCGGCGACGGCTTCCGCCGCAAGACCACCGCCTGACCGCAACACAATCAAAGGATCCAAGACAATGAAGCTCAAGATGGCCGTTGCGGGCAAGGACGTCTGCACCATCGAAGTCTGGGAAGACAAGGTTCCCAAGCTCGCCGAGGAGTTCCGCAAGAAGCTGCCGATGACCACCATGCTGCAGCATGGCAAGCTGATCGGCGACATGGTGTTCTTCACGCTGCCGATCGTCGCGCCGTGGGAGAACAAGTACCTGACCGAGGATGTCGGTCGCGAACGCCGCGCCAAGTATGGCAGCGGCGCCGGGTCGGTCTGCTTCTACAGCCCTCGCCAGCAGTTCTGCGTCGTCTATGGCGACGACACGGCGGAGGAGCCGCTGCCGATCTCCTATATCGGCGAAGTGGTCGAGGGCAGCCTCGAGCTCAAGGTGACCGGTCTCGAGACCTGGTTCGACCAGAGCCGCACCGTCGAACTCCGCATCGTCGAGTAGTCGCGAAACCTCCCTGCCGGCCAACGCGGATCCGTCCGTGTTGGCCGGAATATCCATCGGACCTCGGCAACGCTTCCATCACGCAGCAGGTGTCAAAGCCGCGGCTGAGCCGGGACCGGGAGCGGAAGAGCAGCTTTTCGCGTCGTCGCCGCGAAGGATGACGTTGCCCTATCCACCTTCGACCGTCTCGATACCGGCTCATCTCCTGCGATGACGGCTGTCGAGCGTCGCTGAATCGGACCTCACGCCGTCCAGATGCCAACAATGCGGAACGGCGCGGCGGAGAAGCGGGCGATCTCGGCAGCCGTCGCGTCGGGTCGGACCAGCTTGAGCGGGCTGGCCGAGATGACGACTTGCAGGCTGCCGCGCCTGCCGTCCGGCAGAGGCAGCCGAAAGAGGCGATCGACCGGCTCGCGCGAGCGACCGCCGACGACGCGGGTCCTCAACTGGCCGATGGCCACGCCATCGACACTGACCTCGAAGAGAAAGCGGCGCGGGTTCTCCGGCGGATCCATCCGCACCCGGAAGAACAGCGTGGCATTGCCCTGCACATCGCGCAGGGACAGGTGATGATCGAACGCCGCAGCGGAGGGGGCGGTGTCGTAGCCGCGGCGCCGGTTCATCCAGACGCCGGGCGTCCGCATCGCCCTTACCAGTCTCGCATTCTTGACCGCCAGGTCGAAGCCCCGACGACGCAGGATGCGATCGACGAGCCCATCCACCAGATTTTCGATGCGGCTACGGTCGTCCGGGTGGCGGGTATTGGACCAGTGCTTGAGCCGTTCGGTCGCCGATACCCGCGCCCTGGCCAGCCTGGCCGGAACGTGCTCCGGCACGGCGAGGCCGACACCCTGGATAAGATAGGCGATCCCGTCGCGGATGCCGGGCACGAGGCATCGTTGTTCTGCCGTAGCGACGAGGCGGTCCCAATCGATCGGCTGCCGGGCCATGCGCGTGGCCGCGTCGATCGCCCAGTCGCCCCCACCGCCTTCGACCCCGTGCGCCATCATCAACAGCATCGAATCCGTGGGGTCGGGCACCAGAACGGGCCGAAGCACCAGATTGGCAGGCTTCGCCCGGGCCCAGAGCGCCGCCTCGAGGACCGGGGTGCTGCGGGCGAAATGGAAGGGGCTGACATGGAGATCGATCTCGCCATGCTGGCCTTTCCTGAAATTCACTCGCAACCGGCCCGGAAGGGACTGCCGCAGCAATGCGAACGACTCGCCGCCCACGGCCCGCCATCCATTGGCCTCGAGGGCATCCAGCGCCGGGACGACATCACGCCTCTGGATCAGAATATCGATATCGCCCATGACCCGGCGGGGGGAAACCGCCAGGCCTTCGGCATATTGCGCACCGCCCTTGAACACGATGAAGGGCACGCCCGCCTCGTTGAGGCCATCGAAAACCTGGCACGATTCGCGCAGCCTGATCTGGGTTCGCGTCCAGATCTGCTTCGCCAGTCCATCGATGCGGGGCCGAAGCGGCGAGCGGGGATCGATCTCCGCCAGGCGCGCCGCCACGGGCACCAGAAGCCGCATCTCCTCCCACGTGATGTCATCGAAGTTCCGGCTGGCTTTCCAGTCCTGCCAGGATCGAGCGGCCTCGGCCGACGGACAAAGCGCTGCGCGCACCAGCAGCGCCACGCGCCCGGTCGGCCAGCTCTTTGGCGGCTGGGTTGCGATCACCGGCCTGCCTGGGCGAACGAGGCGCCGCGCATCACCGCGCCGCGAGGCGGCGATCCAACGCGGTCAAGATCGTCGGAAAGCTGAGCATAGGTGCAGAACGTCACGTCCGGCCGGTCGATGACACTCTCGATGAACCGCATCAGGGCCTTGCGGTAAACCAGCCCGCGATAGTTCGTGAAGTGATGGCCGATGTGGAGGGGAGCGCGATCCGTGACATAGTTTCTCTTGAAGTACTGGAGGTACGCCTCCACCACGCGTTCCTCCAGATCCTCCAGATCCTCGAAGATTTCAGGATTTTCCTGGGACTGCACGATGAAGAGATTGTAGTCCATCGAAAGCGGCGTCCGCCGGTAGCCCCTCAGCGGGATACTGGCCAGCTTGAACTTCCAGATCCCGTCACGGTTCTTCATCGGCCAATCGCCGGCCCGGCCGGCCATGCTGGCATCATAGCGGTATTGACGCGCGGCAAGCGCGGCATCGAGCCCCGGGCCTATGCTCAGGAAGGGCGCGCGAAACCCCTGGATATCGCTCGGGCCGAAAGCGAGGCCATCCTCGGCGCCGAGACCATTATTGGCTGCAAAGCCCTCGAGCAGCCGGTCGTAGGTCTCGAATTCGGCAAGCCACTCGGCCGGGCTCCAGGATGCGCCATCCAGATGCCCGACGGCATGCGAGGCGATTTCGTGCCCCGATCGGAAGAGCGCGTTCATGCAGGCGACGCGCTCGACCAGCTCGGGTTGCGTTCCGCCAAACCGGATCCTGGCCGTGCCGGGTTCGCTGCCCGGACCCTGGTAGAGGGTGCGACGCTCCTCTGTGAGGAAACAGGTCCCGCTGACAAAGAATGTGAGCCGAAGACGGGGATGCTTGTCGGCGAAAGCCGTCCAGGCGCGCCAGCTCTCGATGTCGACGCAGCCATCGAACGAAATCAGCACATATTGCTCAGTCACGTGCGGTTCGACCTTCCCCCTGGCGCAGCTCTGCGGCATCGTGACATGCGCGATGCGCGCGATCCAGAACTACGGCTGTCGGACCGGCCGATATGAACGGATTGATTCGTCGCCCCCCTAGAACAAGCGATCCTACCTTGCCGAACCATTCTGAAGCGGCCCTGCATGCGTCAACGGAGCACGCGCCCTGCCGCGATATCGCCCTGCGCATGCTTGCCAGCCTGCGCAAGGGAAAGAGGCAGGCGGCATTTGATCTCGCCTGCGAGATCACGGACTCCGAGGCCGCCGACCTGCATAGCCTCGCGCTGGCGGGGCGCATCCTCGAGCGCGTCGGAGCTCGCAACGGCGAATCGGAACGGCTCTATCGCCGCATGATGGCGGCGGCGCCGGAACGTATCTATCCTCGCTATAAGCTCTGCGACGTTCTTCTGAACCGGGGCCAACCCCTCGAAGCGGCAGAGCTTGCCACGACGCTGGTCGCGCAGGCGCCCGACAATGCCCGCATCCAGACCCTGGAGAAGCGCGTGACCGCTTCCACGACGGGGTCGGATTTCGGCCTCTGGCGTCGATGGTGCATGGGCGACGGTTCATCGCAGGAGGGCGACAGCATCGCGACCGCGGCGATGGCCGTCATCGTGATCGGCTTTCGGGCCCAACCGGGCCTGATCCATGCCGTCGAGTCCCTGCTCGAACAGGACGAGCCGGCCGAAATTGTCGTCGTCAACTCAGGCGGCGGGGACCCCGCGGCACTGCTGCAATCCTGCGCAGCCCGCATTCGCCTCATCGATATCCAGGCGCCGCTCTATGCCGGGGCGGCGCGCAATATCGGCATCGACGCGAGCAGCGCCCCCTACATAGCTTTCCTCGCCGGTGACTGCAGGGCCAAGCCCGGCTGGATCCGGACCCGGCTGGCCGCGCATGACAGGGGAGCCCGGGCGGTCGCCTCTGCGATCATCCCCGCGGATCATGATGACGATCTGGCCCTGGCGGCCCATCTCTGCCTGTTCGGTGCCCGGTCTCCGGAGATACCGCCTACGCAGGCGCTTCGATACGGCGCGTCCTATGATCGGCAGGTCTTCGCCGAATTCGGCTATTTCAATTCGACGTTGAGGGTCAGCGAGGACACGGATCTGGCCAGACGGCTCGGCAGGGACATTCACCCAGCCTGGGTTCCGCAGGTGCAGACCGAGCATGGCGGCCCGCAAGGCCGGCTGCGCTTCTGGCGCGACATGTTCGGCCGAGGCCGCCGGGCGGCCCGCTATCAGCCGGCGCGGACCCAGCCATCGTCAAAACGCGCTGCGGTCCTCGGTGACCTGCTCGCCGCCGCGCGTCAGCGCGCCATGACAGCGCTGCGCATCGCCGACGCGTTCCTGAAACTGGAACCGACGCGGCAGGCTGCCATCGGGAAGCTCGTCTGGCCTGCCTCGCTCGCCTATGGCGCCGGAAACTATTTCGGACTTCTCTCGATCCGCCGCGCCCAACGCTTGCACCGGCAAAGTCGCCGGTGGCGATCCGGGGGCGCCATTCGGTCAGCGCTCCGCAAGGCCGAAAGGGCACTGCAGGCGGATCCTGCGAACCTGGCAATTCGCCTTGAACTGGTTGATCTCCTGCGCGCGAGCGGCGGGAACGGTGCCAATGCGAGCGCCAGCGCCCATCGGGACATCGCCGCCCATCTGGACATCGCAATGTGGCAGTCGGCCTTTCACGACGAGAGGCTGGCCGGGATGGCCGACTGGCTGATTGAGCGGAAACTGATCGAGCAGGCATGGCGGCTCGGCGAAATCGCGACCTTCAGCCTGCCCTCGGCATTTCTCGTCCATGATCGACTCGCGCGGGCGGCAGAAGCCATCGGCGATCCCGCCGCCTTCGAACTCGCGGCATTCGATGCGATGGCGCGCGATCCAGCCGCGGCGCCGATCCGCCCGCGGCTCGATGCGCTTTACGAAACCAGCTCTCGTGCATCGAACTGAGCCGGCAATGCCGCGATGAAGTCGCGCAGCACACGCCCGTTCGCAGCCGCGTCGTCGGAGAGCTCCATCTCGAAACAGGGCAGGCACGCCAGAAGCCGTGCAAAAAACGACATGCCGTCATCCGCTTCGCCAGCGAACTGGTGCAGGTTCGAACTCATCAGCGCCAGCATCAGCGCCTGGGGCCGGGCCGCCACGATGGCCGGCCGGCTCGCATGCGCGATACGCGGCAGGATGGCAGCGCGCAGGTCCATTTTATCGACGGTTGCGCCTCGGAAGAACTGATCCGGGTCGAACTCGACCTTGCCACGCCAATTGTCAACCAAATGCGCCGTTTTCGCATCGAGTTCCGGGGTGCGCGCCAGCCCTGCCCGGTCCTGCTTGAGCACGCGATAGAGCGGGCGCGCCACCGGTCCGGGGGAACCGGCGAGAGCGACATAGTCGTCTCCCACCGTTGAAAGCCCCGCCGCGAGCCCGGCAAGCGTGGTGCCGGACTTTCCAGCGCCGCCCTTGCCGAACAGCACGACGCCACGATCCCGCCAGCCAAGCGTCGCGGCATGAGCCAGGCGCAGGCCGCTCTCGTCCAACAGCCAGTGCAGATGCTGCCGAAGCGGTGCCGAACCCTCCCACGGCGGCAGGTCGTCGGGACTGGCCGTCCATTGCACGCCGACCCGGGATCGGGGGTCGAAGAAGCGCCAGACACGAGCCTGGAAGGGATAGGCCGCTCGCAGGCCGGCGGCCCTGATCATGGCGTGAAACGCAGGCGGTGGAAATTCGGCATCCCGCCATGCCGGCACAGCCTGAAACGCCGCCGCCTTGCCGGTCAGCACATAGAGACGGTCGGCCGGCATCCCCTCCACCTCGACATCGCGGAGCCGGCCTGCATAGGCCGCGGCGAAATCGGGATCATCGAAATGCGTTTCGATGTTGAGGCCCGCCGGCGTGATGCGATGGGTGGTGAAAAGCGCACGCGGCGTCGCTTCAAGCTCGCGGATCACCTGGCGCATCCAATCGACCAGATTGCAACGATCCACGCCGGCTCCCTGATCGGCCTTGGTCTCCATGTCTTGATATCTCCCATCCGGCGCGCCGGCATATTCTCGTGGCAGTTGAAGCGCGAGACCGTTTGCTGTCTAGCTCTTCGCCTCGCGACACCGGACAATCCAAGCCTTAGCATGCTGCCGTTCATGAAGATCAAGAACATTGAAGTCCGTCACGCCAGCGATGCGGTCTGCAGACGAATTCACGCATGGTTTCAGTCGGACAAGCGGATCGGCATCCTCGACGGCAGTCGCTCCATCCAGCTGCCGCACCCGGAGAAACGCGGCTTCGCCCTCAAGATCAAGGGCGCGGGGCTCCATGGCGGCACCGTGCGTTTCGGCGTGTTCAGCAAGACGGGACCAGCCGCAAGGCGCTTCGATTTTGACGGGCGGGTCATGGAGGACGTGGCGTCTGGCCACGACAATGCCTTCCTGGGAGGCGCTTCCTTTCAGCAGGCATCGACCGAATTCCATGTCAGCCGACTTCTGGCCGAACGGGGTGTCCCCGTCGTCCCATGCCTGGGCTTTGGCAGGATCGACACGGAGACGCACGTCTCGTGGTTCTCCATCTTCGAATGGCACCGCGACTGGAAGTCCGGTCTCATCCCCGGCGAAGACTATGGCGAGGCCAATATCCGCCTGACCTCTGCGATGCTGCAGCTTGCCGTCGAACACGACCTCATCGGCTATTGCGGCCAGATCCGCGACAGCGCGGGACGATACTTGCTGAAGGATCTGCACCCTTTCCATCAGGCGGACCCGATCAGCATGTCGCAGCTCTCCTGGGTCATGCAGGTGCTGTTCACGCTGAATATCCGCTGTCATGCCGCCCGGCACTTTGCCGTTGCCGCCGGTCTGGACGTTTTGCCCGACGATATCGTCGCCTATCCGCTGCGAGGGCTCGTCGCAGACGCGACCCTGGACGACTTCACCGCGCTGCGGGCGAGTGTCCTCAAACCCTACCTGGCCCGGGCCCCGCAGGATTTCACGCCTCGGGCGCTTTACGAGGCGCTCCGAAGCACCCGAACCGGCAATGCCCTGCTCGATCTCTGCCCTCCGAAATTTACCCGCTGGTGAAATCCCGCTTTTCACCTACCCGCCCTTGCCCTACGAAATGGAGACAGGCAGTAAGGTATTCGACCTTAGGTAATGCTGTATCGGAACAGTTTGGGGAACATGACGAGCACCACCAGCAGAAGGGTCAGTGTCGTGATCCCCGCCTTCAACGCCGAGGCCTATCTCGCCGAAGCCGTGGCGAGCATCCTCGAACAGACAGCGCCTGCCGCCGAGATCCTCGTCATCGATGACGGGTCAAGCGACGGCACCGGAAACGTCGCCCGCAGCATCCAAGGCGTGACCTATGTCCGTCAGGCCAATGCGGGCGTCGCCGCGGCGCTCAACCACGGGACCCGTATCGCCAGCGGCGATTGCATCGCGTTTCTCAGCGCGGACGATATCTGGTCCCCGGACAAGCTCGCGTGGCAGCACCAGGCGCTGCAGGACGCGCCGAACCGGCTTGTCTTCGGCCATATGCAGCACTTCGTTTCGCCCGAACTGACGCCGGTCCAGGCGGCAGGCCTGGTGTGTCCGCCAGAGCCGATGCCCGCCTTTTCGGCCGGTACGCTGCTGACCCGACTCGATACGTTTCGCGCCATCGGCCCGCTGAACGAAAGCTTCACGGTCGGCGAATTCCTCGATTGGTATGGCAGGGCGCGCGATGGCGCCGCCGAGGTGATCATGCTCGACGCCGTCCTGTCTCGACGCCGCGTCCATCTCGACAACCAGAGCACCAGGGCCCTGCGCGAGAAAAGCTACACGCCCGTGCTGAAGGCGCTGCTGGACCGCCGACGCAGCGCGAAGGCCAACTGATGCGGCTGGTGGTTCTGCTGCAGGCCCGCAACGAGCAACGTTTCCTGCCCGGCTGGCTCGAGAATGTCGCCCCGGCCGTCGACGGCGTCCTCGCGCTGGATGATGGCTCCGAGGATGCCACCGCGGAGATCCTCGCCGGGCACCCAAAACTGATCCAGCTCATCCGCAATCCCGTGGGGCAGCCATGGAACGAGCGCGGCAACCAGATGGCCCTCATCAAGGCGGCCCGCCAGCATGGCGCCGAATGGATTCTCTGCGTCGACGCCGACGAGCGGCTGGAGGAACGGTTCGCTGGCGACATCGGCCAAATTCTCGATGATGCCGAAACGAAGGGTATCGAGGCCTATTCGCTGCGGTTCCGCGAGCTGTGGGATGACCGGGCGCACTACCGGAAGGACGGCATCTGGGGCCGCAAGATGCGCTACTGCCTGTTCCGGAACGACCCTCGCCACACCAAATTCGATCCGCGCCCGCTCCACCGCTACTGGATGCCGCTCGATATCGTCACGCGCCTGGCAAGCGTCGGCGCCCAACTGCCGCACAATCTCTATCACCTGCGCATGATACGCGCCGAAGACCGCCAGGCGCGCCACCAGCGCTATGTCACCCTGGATCCCGACAATCGCTACCAGGCCCAGGGCTACGACTATCTCGTCGATGAGACCGGGATGGAGTTGGCGACGATTCCACCCGAACGCGACTTTCTGCCCCTGCGGGACGCCGCTCTTTCAGAATGAGCGCGCGCTCCCATTCCACCACTCCCATCACTAGGACATTCTCGTGTCGGCCCATTACCTTGAACTCGCATCGCCCCAGTGCTCGGCGGATGATTTCGACGGCGAGATCGTCGCGATCAATCTAGAAACCGGCATCTACTACAGCATTAAGGATTCCGGTGCCGTGCTCTGGCACGATCTGACGGCCGGCCATTCGGTCGAGGCACTCGTCGAACTGGCCGGTGAAAACATCGAACTGGCCGCCGGGATCGCGCGCTTCGCCGACGAAGTGGTGAGCTGCGGCCTCATGCGCCCGACCACCGAGGCGCCAGTTCCGAACGAACCTGCCGCCACCGCCGCGCAGGCTGCAACGATGAGCGCTCCGGCGCTGGAGTCGTTTGGCGACATGCAGGATCTCCTGCTGCTCGACCCGGTGCATGAGGTCGACGAGGAGATGGGCTGGCCGAAGGCGCAGGACCAGGGATAGGCCCTTGCGACGCACGGCCCCGCTGCCTGCGGGGCCGTGCAGCTCGCCGGACTTGCGCGATGCCGCAGGCTCCTGCCGCCGTAAGGACAGGCCGTGGTGGGTTCCGCCCCCCTGCTTCACGCCACCCAGTGCCTGCGCTTGCCGAGGGACGATCGCGGCAGCCATGCCTCCAGCGGGATCGTGATCTCGATGACGTCACCGACCTTCGCCGTCTGCGGCACGACGATCGCGCCGGGATCAATCCGGAAGGGGAAGTTTGCAGGAAGCGTCGGAGCCGACATCCGGCTTTCCGCCTTCACGCGCTCGAGATAGAGCCGACCCTCGCTTCCCCCCGGCCGAATTGCGGACCGACGAACAGATCCTGTCCTACGTCCGGCAATATGGATCGGTCGACTATCATCCGGCCGGGACGTGCCGGATGGGCGCGGGCGCGGATGCGGTAGTCGATCCGGAAGATAAGCTGGACGGCATGGATGGCATCCACGTCATCGACAACTCGATCATGGCGTATCTTAACGGTGGCAACACCAACGCTCCCGCGATCATGATCGGCGAAAAGGGGGCGGCGCTGGTTCGCGGCGAAGCTCCGCTGCATGAAGGAGCATAACGTGCAATTGAGATCCGGCACAGGGCGCAGACAAGACGATCAGGAGCGCGGAACACGTGAGCGACGGAACCTTGGTGCCCCCAACAATGCTGAAGCGCGCAACCATCCACGACGTCGCCTGGGCGACGAGAAGGGGCAACGGACATGACCATTGGGATATGGGAAGCGATGGAGTGGATGAACGAGCCGCCGGAATGGTCCGTTCAATCCGGTGCTCTTCAGGTCACGACGGCGGGGGAGACTGATTTCTGGCAATCCACCTTCTACGGTTTCCGGCGAGACAGCGGCCACTTCCTGCATGGACAGGCCGAGGGCGACTTCACCGCGATGGTGGAGTTCGAGGGCCGATACGAGACGCTCTATGACCAGGCGGGTCTGATGCTGCGGCTCGATGAGCGAAACTGGATCAAGCTCGGCATCGAGCATTCCGACGGGGTCACCAATTTCAGCCTCGTATGCACGCGCGACGGCGTGTCGGACTGGTCGGTCACGGCACGCCCGCTGCTGACGGGCCCCCAGGCGGTGCGCCTGACCCGCGTCGGTGGCGCGGCGATCGCGCATTACCGCGACACCGAAGGTGGCTGGCAGTTGATGCGGCTGTGCCCGTTTACGGAGACTTCCAGCTTGCGGATCGGCCCCATGACCTGCTCGCCACAACGGGCAGGATTCCAGGTTCGCTTCACGCGGCTCGAGGTCGGCGCGCCCATCGCCAACCCGCTGCATGGCTGACACATCGCCTCCATCCAAAGCTGCCAACGCACACATGGCGCGGCAAACCGCGCCCTCGCGACAAAGCGACCAGAGGAAACGCCATGAACCCGATGTCGATTGCGCCTTATCACGAAGCGCTCGATCTTCTTGCCGCCAAGCTCATCGAGGACGAGCGGACCCTCGGCGTCGAGTTCCCCTATGTCACCGCCCCGGACGGCGCCTGGCAGACCATGCCGGCCTCGGTCTCGGCCGGCTATACCGGGGCGAACTGGAGCCACGGCAACTGGTTCTGCGGCTTCTGGGTCGGCCTGCTGCTGGCGTCCTACCTGCACACGCGGGATGAAAAATTCCTGACGCTGGCGCGCGAGCGGATGCTGCTGGTCGAACAGCGCGCCGAGGACGGCAATACGCACGATATCGGCTTCATCTTCCTGAGCTCGGCGATGCCGTTCTACCGCATCACCGGCGAGCGCCGGTATCGCGACATCGCGCTGCGCGCCGCCGCCCGGCTGCGCGATCGCCTCGTCGTCACCCGGAAGGGCGCCTACATCTCGTCCTGGGGACCGATGAGCGATCCGCGCGGCCGCGCCAGTTCGGCGATCGACACCATGGCCAACATCCCCCTGCTCTACTGGGCCGCGACCGAGAGCGGCGATGCCAGCTTCCTGCTCGCCGCCGAGGCGCATGCCCGGATGACCGACCGCGCCTTCACCCGACCCGACCTGACGCTCTACCACGCCGTCGAATACGACACGACGAGCGGCGCGCGGCTGCGCGGCTACACCTATCAGGGCCAGCACGACGAATCGTCCTGGTCGCGCGGCACCGGCTGGTCGGTTTATGGCCTCGCGGCAACGGCAGGCGCCACGGGCGATCGCCAGTATCTGGCACGCGGCGGCGTGATCGCCGACAAATGGCTGCAACAACTCGGCGAAGACGTCGTGCCGCCGTGGGATTTCAACGACATTTCGGCCGACGCGCCGAAGGATTCATCGGCCAGCGCGATCATGGCAGCGGGTCTGATCGATCTCGCCCGCCTGCATCGCGACGAGGCCGAGCGCGCCAAGTGGCAGGGCGAGGCCGACCGGCTTCTGGCCGGCCTCTGTCGCGACTATCTCGCCCGCGAACCCGGCCATCGCGGCCTGTTGAGGAAGGCCTGCTATTCGATGCCGCACCAGATCGGCGTGCAGTCGGCGGTGATGTTCGGCGATTACTTCTTCGTCGAGGCGCTGATGCGCTTCGCCATGCCCGGCGCCTTCAGCCTCGAGCACCGGCAGATCGTTTAGGCCAGAATCTCGGTGCGGCGCACCTGTCGATTCGCGTCCGGTGTGCTCGAAAGATCCGCTCCATTCCCCCCGAATTCCGAAGTATGCCTAGCCTACACCTCCAGATCGGGCGGAATAGAACAAAAATGTCACATCCCTGGGATTGTGGTGACGTTTGGCAAGACACGCGCCGATTGCGAAGCCAGCTTGTCGGCAGGCCGACCCGGGGGCCGATCATGGCGCGCACGGCAACGATTGGGAGAGCAGAGGATCGGCCGCACGGCGCTGCCTGGCGTGACGGACGGATTGGGGAGCGGAAGCAGCCGCGGAGATCAGCCTCCCTTCAACGTCGGCTTTTGACCCAAGGCGCCCCAACCGGGGGCGCCTCGGGCTTCAAGAACGCCGGGACCTCAAGAACGCTCGGGCTTCAAAAAAACCAGGGCTTCAGGAACCGGGGATCGTCGAACGGTCTTCGCGCCAACTCTCACCACGTGAGTTTGAACCCGCCCCATAGCTGATGGTTGTCGTCTCCGCCGCCGAATTCGCCGTCATAGCTGACGAAGAGCGAGCTGTTGTCACGGATCCGGGCGGTAGCGGAGACGCCGACCAGCGCGCTGTCGCGCGGCACGCCCGCGCCCCAGACGGTGAAGTCGGCACCGGGAGCCGCGGCGAACGCCGCCGTCATCGACTGCGCGGTGTCGGCAAACTCGTGCACCCAGCCGAGCCGCGACCCGAGGTCGAGCGGCACGCCGTTGCCGAGGTCAAAGCTCGCCGTGAAGTCGGCGCCGAAGGTGGTGCGCACCGAGGTCGCGGATTGCGAGGCCACGACCAGGTTGTACGGGCTCGAGCCGGTCTCGGTGAAACCGTTCTGGTCGAGCGAGACCACCTGCAGCCGGCCGAACGGCGTGATCGAGGTCTTCGAGGGGATATCCAGGTCGAATTTGTAGCCGGTCTCGATCTGGCCGAGGAACTGGCCCGCCTCGGTGTCGCCGTTGGCGAGGCCGAAGGCCAGGCCAGGGCTCAGGATCATGCGCTCCATGCTGTTGCTGGCATGGGCATAGCCGACCAGCGCATCGGCATAGAACGCGCCCTGCGTGAAGGAGCCGTAGGCGACCGCGCTGAGGGTGTCGGCATCGGTGTCGCCGGCAAAACCGTCGACCGACGGCGAGCCGGAGACATAGCCGCCGGCAACGCCGAGCAGGAAATCCGGATTGAGGCGGTAGTCGAGGCCGAAGGCGGTGCCGCTCAGGGAATAGTCCAGGCCCGAGGCGTTGGCGTCGCCGCTCACGCTGCCGGTGCTGCCGATGCCGCTGATCCAGGCGGAGAAGCCCGCCAGCGTGTCCGAGCCGGGGCCGGCAAGGGATGCCCGGTCACCGCTCGAGCCGGCACCGCGCGCGGTCGACATCTGCCGTCCCACGGCGTTCATGAACAACTGGCTGGCGCGCAGGTTCACCGTGGCGAAGTCGGCATAGGGCTCGCCGCTGAGCTGCTGCAGCGCGGCGGAGCCGTAGCCGACCGGTACGTTGCCGAGCGCGTTCAGGAGGGCGGAAGAACTGCCGGTGGCGGCGACCAGATCGAGGGCGCTGCCCACCGCCTGCTGGTTGGCCGTGACGGCGGCGGCCTGGAAGGCGTCGTTTGCGAAATCGAGGGTGAGGTAGAGGTTCTGCGCATCAAACGACAGTTCGGGGGTGAGGAAGGCGCTACCGCCGGTGATCTCGTCGAAATGCGCCGTGCCGCCGCCCTCGGCGGAGACGATTGTATAGGTGATGCCGGGCGTATAGACGCCGGCCTCCTGAACGACGACGAGGGTGCCGGCGGTGATGGTTGCCGTATGTCCGGCGCCGATGACGATGATGCGGTCGCTCTCGCCGGCGGCATTCACCTCCACCACCATCTCGCCATCGTCGAATTCGAAATCGCCGTTGATGGTGATATGGCCGATGGAGTTGCCGGGGTTGATCTTGCCACCATTGTTTGTGACCTTGCCGTTGATCCGGCTGCTCCCCTCAAGCGTGCCACCACTGTTGACTGACACGTCGCCGTTCAGCGTGCCATTCACGGAGACGATGCCGTGATTATCGATATTGGTACCGTTGCCGGCGCTGTTCAGGGTGCCGTTCAGGGCAAGGGTGCCATAGACAGTGGTGCCCTCGCCGGCCGTGTTCAGCGTGCCGTTCAAGACGAGGGTGCCGGTATTGATCGTGGTGCCGCCAAGGGCGCTGTTGATGCCATTGAGGGTCAGCGTCCCCTCGCCGTTCTTGGCGAGTTCTCCGTCGCCTTCAAGACCGCCGGCATAGGTGCCGTCGACAATCTCCTTGAAGGTCAGCTCCGCTCCTTCGGCGATATGGATCTTGCCGACGAGGTTCTTGCTTGAACCCTCAAGATAGCCTTGCTGCAGATCGAAGGCGTAGCCGTCAGCCAGCCCCGCGAACTTGGTCTCGCCGGTCAGGACGAGGGTGCCCTTGCCGGTCTTCACAACGGTGCCGTACCCTGTCTCGGTGCCGAGGCCTGTGATGTTACCCGAAAATACACTGTAGACTTCATCTTGCTGGAAGACGACCGAGCGGGCATTGGTATTGTTCGCGTTGTAGTCGAATATGATGTTGCCCTTCAGCGTGTCGGTGTTGCCTATGATGGTGCCGCCGCTGTTGGTGATGCCGGCATAGGTGCTGGTGCCGTCGAGCACGAGCGTGCCGGTGCCGAGCAGGCTGAGGGTGGTGCCGCTGATCGCGCCCGTAAGGGTGAGCGTGGTGCCGCTGTCGAGCTGGAAGCCGCCGCCCGCGACCCCGCCGAGGGTGATGGCCCGCGAGGTCGTGAAGCTCTGGGTCGCCCAGAGGTGCCCGTTTTCGGAAAGCTCCAGCCTCGCGCCCGCCGCACCCAGCTTGTCATCGGAGGCAACCTGCAGCGTGCCGGCGCGCACGGCGGTGCCGCCCGTGGCGTTGTTGGTGCCGGTAAGGTTCACGATGCCGCCGCCGGACTTGATGAAGGTGCCGTTGCCGCTGATGGTGCCGGCATAGACCAGCGGATGGAGCGCGGAGGAAAGCCCGCCCGAGCCGACGATGTTGAGGTTGCGGGTCATCGTCAGGTTGGGCGCGGCATCGGCCGTGGTGCCGACTATGCCGCCATTCTGCAGCGTGATCGCCTGACCGGCGGTGCCGAGATTGGCGTCGGTGGTGAAGAGTGCCTGTGCGTTGCTGCCGATGACGCGCAAGCCGCCGGTGAAGGTGTTGTTCGCCGCCAGAACGACGGTGTTGCTGTTGATATCCAGCTGGCCCGATCCGCTGATGACGCCGCTCATCGTCGCGACGGCGTTGTTCGGCGTGGTGCCGCCCGTCGATGCGATGCCGCCAATGCCGGTGACCGTGACCGCCTTGTTGAACGCGGTCGCTCCGGTGCCAAGCATCAGCGTGCCGCCGTTGAGGCCGAGGGTCGAGGTCGCGCCGAAATTGCTGGCGGTCGTGGTGACGAGGACGCCGCCGCCCGTGACGGAGATGGCGCCGGCAATCGTGCTGGCCGCGTCCAGAGTGAGCCGGCCGGCGCCGCTGACAGCGACCGAGCCGGTGCCGGTGATCGCGCCGGCATAGGTGCCATTGAAAGACTGATCGAAGATCAGCGCTGCATTGTTCTCGATATTGCCGGCGAGGCTCTTGCTGTTGCCCTGCAAGGTGCCTTCCTGCACCTGGAATTCGGCCGTGCCGGGCACCTGGGACTTGAAATTGCTCTCGCCCATCAGAGTGAGCTTGCCGGCGCCGGTCTTCACGACATTGCCGAGCCCCGGGGTCGAGCCGGTGCTCCCGATATTGCCGGTGAACGTGCCATCCGTGGCCTGGGCGAAGACCACCTTGCGGGAACTGGTGTTGGAGGCGTCGCTGTCGAACCGGATGCTGCGCCCGAGCGAAGAGGAGTCGCCCTGGAGGGTGCCGCCGTAATTCGCGAAGCCGGCGTGGGAGTTCGCGCCGGTGACGACGAGGGTGCCCTGGCCCGTCTGGTTGACCACGCCGCCGGTGATCGCCCCGCTCAGGCCGAGGGTGGTTCCCGCCCCCAGTTCGAAGCCGCCTCCGCCCGTGCCTATATTGATGGCCCGCCCGGTCGTGAAGGACTGGGAGGCCAGCAAGCGGCCATTGCCGGAGAATGCCAGCGTGCCCCCGGCGTCGCCAAGCCGTGCGTCGGAATCGACCTTCAGGGCGCCGCCCTGGATCGAGGTTCCGCCGGAATAGGTGTTGGTGCCGCTGAGCTCCACGACATTGGCGCCGCTGACGACGAGAGTCCCGGTGCCGCCAATGGCGCCCTTCCAGTTCACGGCATGCTGCGCGCCGGAAATGCCTCCCGTGCCGGAGACGGTCAGGTTGCGGTTGGTGGTGAAATTCGCCGCCGCATTCGCCGCGGCGCCGATCATGCCGCCGTCCGCCACGGTGACAGCCGCACCCGCGGCCCCGAGATTGGCATCGGCTGTGAAGAGCGCCGTGGCGCCGCCGGTGACGTTCAGACCGCCCGTGAAGGTGTTGCTGCCGGCCAGCGCGACGGTGCCGGTGTTGACGTCCACCGCCCCGGTGCCACTGATGACGCCGCTCACGGTCGCGATGCCGCTGCTCGAGCCGAGACGGCCCTGGTTCGTGACCGTGATCGCGTTCGTGAAGCCGACTCCGCTGCCAAGCAGCAGCGCGCCATTGTCGAGGGCGACGGTGCTCGCCGCCGCGATGCTGTTGGCGGCGGTGACTTCGACCGTTCCACCACCCGTCACCGTGGTCAGGCCCGTATAGGTGTTGGCGCCGGTCAGCGTCAGCTTGTCTCCGGTGACCGTCAGCGCGCCGGTGCCGGACATGCTGCCGGCATAGCTCCCGGCCGAAGTCTGATCGAACACCACGCTGGCATTGTTGACGATGCCGCCCTTGAGACTCGTCGAATTGCCCCGCAGCACGCCGCCGCTCACCGTGGTGCCGCCGGTGTAGCTGTTGGCGCCGGTGAGAGTGAGGGTGCCGGCGCCGGCCTTTACCAGCGCCCAGCTGCCGGCATTCGCACCGGTGCCGCCAGCGCCCGTCTGATCGCTGATGGCGTCGGCAATGGTCTGCGTTTCGCCCGCTGCCGGGGCCAGATTGAGCGTGCCATTTCCGGCGAGGAACA
Organism: Kaistia defluvii; assembly: GCF_026343955.1. Taxonomy (GTDB): domain Bacteria; phylum Pseudomonadota; class Alphaproteobacteria; order Rhizobiales; family Kaistiaceae; genus Kaistia; species Kaistia defluvii. The sequence goes on along the minus strand of NZ_JAPKNI010000002.1, from coordinate 182,570 downwards.
GGCCGGCGCCGGCGGCGCCGCCATTGCCACCGCCCTGCGAGGTGCTGCTGCCCCCCGTTCCGCCGGCGACCGTATTGCCGGCAACGTTCAGCGTGCCGCTGACGGACAGCTTCCCGCCATCCTGAACAAAGACGCCGCCGCCCATTCCGGCGCCGCCACCGCCGCCGCCATTGTACCAGTTGGAGCTGGTGCCCCCGGCAGCCCGGCCCTTGCCGCCGTTTCCACCGAGAAATCCACCCGTGCCGATTGCATCGTCCTGGCCGCCGCCGCCGCCGCCGCCAAACCCGCCATTGCCGCCCTTGGCTGCCCCGACGCTGCCACTGCCGCCGCCGCCAGCGCCCCACTGGCCATTGCCGCCATTGCCGTTGCCGCCCCCGACGGTGCCGCCCTGCCCGACACTGCCGCCAGACGAGGTCTGTCCGTTCCCTGCATTGGGGCCGCTGCCGCCACCGCCGCCGCCCTGGGCCGGGTTCCGTCCATCCGTGACGCCAATGCCGCCATTGCCGCCAACGGCGCTGTTATTCTGCAGGATCACGTTGCTGAGGGTGACGTTCGCGGCCGCGCCGACAAAAAGCCCGGCGCCCGTGCCCGCGCCGCCGCCGCCACCGCCGGCGCCATTTCCGCCACTCGTTCCCTTGGTGGTCAGGCCGGACAGATCGAGATTCTGGATCGCCACCGTGCCGGACTGGACATAGAGGCCGTTGGCATTCGCCCCTGCCTTGCCGAGCAGCTTGTGACCATTGCCGTTGATGGTGACGTTGGTCGTGATGACGCCGGCCTTGCCCTTGCCGCTCAGTTCGATATCGGCGGTGAAGGTGATCGTGTCGCCATTGCCCGCGCGGGTGACGGCGTCGGCAAGCTGGGCCTCATTGGCGACATTGAAATTCGCGGCGCGCGCCGGCGTCGCGGCAAGGCCGAGCCCCAGAGCCAGCAGCAGCGCGGGCAGCGTGCGTGCAAGGCCGGAGTAAAGGCCGGTCTGGCCGCGATAGGCCTGCGCGCGCAGGCGGTAGGAACGGGCGGGAGCTGCAGTAACGGGCATCGGCTTAATCCATGAAACGGTGAAAGACGAGGCGCAGTCCTGCCCTGCCCGAAGCGGTCGGGGCGCAGGCTGCGCTCGCGTCGAAGGCCAGCGGCCCCCAGTCGAAGGAATGGAGTTGACGAGGCGCGGCGGTGGCGCCGCCGATCCGGCCGCGAGTCTCAGACGGATCGAACGACCCGTGCCGAAGCGCGGGCAAGGGGTCGGCCACACAACAGGCGCCGTGTCCGGAGCGCGATATGCACGAGGCGTCTTCGCCTGGCGCTCGCGGGAGGTAGCCCGCTCGTTGCGGCCGCCCCGGCCAGGCAGGGCGACATTCGGAGTTTTCGATCATCCCCACCTCATTCCCGCAGCGGTCGCCCCAACAATCTAGGGGCAACCATCCGCGCCTTCGCGATCACAAGCGGCCAAGCACAACTCGCGTGGATCGAAGCAAATCGAGCCGTGCCGGACGCCGCATCCTCAAGCGCAGACCATGTTGGAGTTCTCCGGTCGCGAAGCGCGTATTCAGGAAGAGGATGCCGACTTGCGTGGGATTACTGGTAGCATCTGATTGTTTGTGGAATATTTGAAGCGTGCTTCTGAAGCAGAATTCCGGCCGCCCATCGCGCTTTGCCTCGCAAGAGGCGCCTGGACTGGATGCGACGCTTCAGACTTGCTCACTTCCTGCGCGCGGGCATCGCGAACACCCTTGGATGCCGTGATGATGACAGCTTCTTGCCGCGATGGCGGGACCCGCCGCTGCACAGGCGGCAAAGGATCGTCCTGACGGTTTTTGCGAACGTCGTCGCCCTATGCATGCCCAGCGCGTCGGAGGTCAGAGTGCACGTCAGTCGGCCGAGGAAGAGCGCTCCGCGTCGGAGAAGACGCGTGCGACCAACCAGGGCCATAGTGACACACGGGTGACATCGACATCCCCGAAGGGGTGGATGATAGTGCCAACGCATTGAAATGATTGGCGCACCGCACCGGGTGATGAGGAGAACGATGTCAACGCCATAGCCCTCCCCTACAGCATGCTTCGTATCTCGGAAGTATCCGGCCGCCCCGTGTCAATCAAAGCTTGGACTGTGGCGGCGTGCTTCCTGGATCAGCCAGTTCGCGAACATCTGGATAGGCCCTTCGCTCAATCGGATCGGCTCCGGCAAGATCAGGCAGAAGGTTTTGGCGATCGATTTGCCATCGGGCCAGGGCGCGGCCAAGCGGCCTTCCGCCAATTCGGTTTCGACATAGAGGCGCGGTACGAGTGCAACGCCGAGGCCGGCCAACGCGGCTTCGATTTGCATGGAGTGAAGATCGTAACGGGCACCAACCGCAGGGTTGGTCAGCGCGATCCCGGTCTCCTGCGCATAGCGTTGCCAAGCGTCGGGGTTCTGGCGTCGATGGAGGCGGGGCAGTTCATCCAGCGATACCGCTCCTTCACCTCCATCGAGAAGCGCCGGATGGCAAACCGGGACCAGCGTCTCATGCAACAGCCGGTGCGTTCTCATTCCCGTCCAGGCGGGATGCTCGAAATGGATCGCAGCATCGAAACCGCTTCCGGCAAGCACAAAAGGCTCCATACGTTCGGCAAGATGTACGGTGATGTTCGGGTGCATTTCCCGAAACCGCGCTAGGCGGGGAATAAGCCAGCGCGTGGCAAAGGTCGGTATGGTGGCGATGTCGAGGCTCGCACCGTCGCTCGGCTGCCCCATCAGATATTGGCTGTCACGCTCCAGCCGGTCGAGTGTCTCGCGGACCTGAGCCGCATAACGCTCTCCATTCGGCAAAAGCCGGACGCGATTGCCGACCCGCTCGAACAGCGTGACGCCGAGGAACACTTCCAGCCGGCCGATCTGCCGGCTGATCGCCCCTTCGGTCAGGGCCAGTTCGTCGGCCGCGCGCGCGAAGCTCCCATGACGAGCCGACGCCTCGAACGCCATGAGTGCGGAATTGCTGGGAATCTTGCGGCGCATGACGGTTCCTGACGGGACGGTTCGGCATTTCGATCCGCCGTCACCTTGATATTAGGTCACTGAAGCATGATCCGATGTCGAGATATAGGCATGGATTGCCAGTCTATCATGAGAAAATATCAACGATAGGCAAGGTCGAAAGCTCCGTGCTTTCGGTCGAAGGTGATACAATGATCTATACGGTGGAATGCAGCTTTGCCGATCCCGTCAGCGAGGCGGAATGGAACGAGTTTTACAGCCTGGACAAGCTGCCGGCCCTGATTTCGGTGAGCGGCTTCCACACCTCGCAGCGTTTCAAGGCGCTGAGCGATGGCTGCCCCGTCTATCTAGCCCTTCATTCGATCGATGGCCTCGATGTTCTGGCGGGTGAGGAATACCACCAGAAGGGCGGCGGCAATTTCGCACGCTGGCAACAGCACATCACCGACTGGCACCGGAACCTCTATGGCGGCATCGACCGCGCGCCGGCCATTGGCGAGGGCGAATATCTGGCGTTGAGCGCAACAGGCCCCGAGCCTCTGGTTGGGCTTGGCCTCACTCCACATGCGATGCACGCGGTCGCCATGGAGAAGTTCCCGGAATATCGATGGCTCGCCAAGGTGGAGCGCGGCATGACGGCTGACATCGAGCCTCTACCGGAAGGCGTCCATCTCTATGCGCCGATGACGGCGCAGTTGACGAGCGACCATGACGCTGCTCCAGGGAAGGCACGGTAGATCCCGATGCCGAATGTCACGATCTATATTCCCGCGGACAGAATGCCGCCGGACGAAGCCCTCGCGGACCTCACGGAGCAATGCACCGAACTCTGCACCGGCATTCTCCGGGCCGCATTGGCGAACGTGCATATTGTCTACGTCGCTGTCCGGCATGGCCGAGGGCACCCGGCCTTCGCAGAAATCCAATATCGCCTTGAGCCCTTTCGGACGCCGCCCGTCATGGATCGGTTCATGGAAGAGCTGGACGAGGCCATCCAGCGCAATACCGGCCTCACCGCGCGCATTCGTTGCTTTGGCTATGAAGCGTCGAGCATTCACGCGCGAAACTGAGCCGATGCCAGGGGAAACCAATGTCTAGTCTCGCATTACCCAGTCAGCAGATCGGTGATTTGACAATCATCGCCGTCAGCGATGGCTATCTCCACGCCAGTTTCGATCTCCTCGCGAATATCGACCCGGCCGATGCCGCCCGCATGCAGGAAAATGCGGGGATAGCGGATCATACCTCGATCCATATCAACGGCTATCTGGTGCGCAGCGGCGGTCGCACGATCCTGATCGACGCCGGAGCGGGTGGATTCAAGCAATGGGGTGGTCGATTGAAAACCAACCTTCTGCTCGCGGGCATTCAGCCTTCCGAAATCGATGCGATCCTGTTGACGCATGCCCATCCCGATCATGTCGGGGGGCTGATGGACGCCTCAGGAACAGCCGCCTTCCCGAACGCCGAGCTTGTCGCCCACCACCTCGAAGTCGCGTTCTGGCAGGATGACGGCAACCTGAGCCGCGCACCCGAGCGCGCGCGCGGCAATTTCCTCTTGGCGCGTCAGGCGTTCGACGGCTATCGCGACAGGCTGCGTGCCTTCGACGGCGGCGAGGTGCTGCCCGGCATCACGGCAGTTCCGCTTCCGGGCCACACCGCCGGACACACCGGCTATCGTCTCGATTCAGGGGGCAAGAGCCTGCTGGTCTGGGGCGACATCGTTCATTTCCCGCAAATTCAGGTTCCGCGTCCGGAGGTGTCGATCGCGTTCGATCAGGATGCGCATCTCGCCGCCGAAACGCGAGCGAGGCTGCTGGATCTCGCCAGTTCGGAACGGCTGCTGATCGCCGGGATGCACCTTGGCGAGCTCGGGTTCGCGCGGATCGAGCGAAAAAAGTTGGCCTACGGTGTCGCATATGAGGCATGAGCGCGGGCTGTTGTCGGCGCGAGCTACGTTCGAAACCACAGAGCATCCGTCGCGGCGTGCTGGCCCTCAGCCCTTTTGCTGCTGTCGAGGGCCATAATGGAAGCGGCAACCGTTCACCCACGTTTACGCGCTCAAACCGCACGCAGCAGAAAATCTCTTACATGCACGACACGAGGATGGCGGAGCGCAGTCTTGTTCCAGACGAGATAGAGCGTGTTGTCCGGCCCCGGCCGCGTCGTCGGTAGTTCAACGAGTTGCCCGCTCGCCAACGCTTCGGCGCATAGATAGTCCGGCAACACGGTCCATCCCGTTCCGGCTAGCGCCATGCCGATCACGATGCGCAGATCCGGCGCCGTCACCACGGCCTGCATGTCGGGGGCCTTGCCAAAGACATGCTCGAAGAACGGGCGCAGCAACGGAAGGGCCTCATCATAAGCGATGCAGGGCAGCCCGCACAGGAGTTCGGCGGTGACGCTGCGCGCCTTGGTCCGCTCTGCAATGGTCGGCGCAGCGACCAGCACCAGGCGTTCCCGACCCAGTTCGGCAAAACCGTGGACGCTTCCGTCCGGCGGCGACGCGGTAACGGCGAGATCGGCGTGGCCCGCATCTAGCGCCGCATAGATACGCTCGCGGTTGCCGGTCTGAATGCGTAACCGCAGACCTTCCGCGACGAGCGGTGCCAGGGTGGGGCCAATGCGTGCGGACAGATATTCCGCCGGGCCGACCAGATGGACGGTGCCGCTCAAATGGCTGGAGCGCGCCTGCGCCGCCCCCATGGTCGCCTCGATCCCGTCGAGCTGGGAGGCGATCGAGCGGGCGAGATCGTCGGCGGTGGCGGTCGGGGCGACCCCGCGCGCCTGTCGGATGAAGAGTGGCTTGCCCAGCATCTCCTCCAGCGAGGCGATATGGGCTGACGCTGCCGGCTGGGTGATGCCGAGACGCCCGGCCGCGCGGGTCAGCGAGCCGGCGCGGTAGGTGTCGAGGAAGGTGCGCAGATAGATGAGGTAGTTCATGAACATCGAGCCATAGTTATTTCTATGGCTGATAGCATATGGAATGATTTTTGTCGCGATCTGTCGTGACGCATCTTCCGGGCGACAACCGGAGTGCACCAATGAAAAACCAGCTCAAAATTCTTATGATCCTCACGTCCAGCGCCACGATGGGCGAGACCAACAAGTCGACCGGCCTGTGGTTCGAGGAATTGGCGACGCCTTATTACGCCTTCCTTGACGCCGGCGCGTCGGTCACGCTGGCGTCGATTGAGGGCGGCCCGGCACCGATCGATCCCCGGTCTGTAAAAGCTGGGGGCGAGAACGAGGCCAGCGTTGACCGCTTCCTTGTTGACGAGACCGCATCGAAGGCGCTGAACGAAACACTTCCGGTCTGCGCCATCGACATTTCGGAATATGACGCGGTGTTCCTGCCGGGCGGCCACGGCACCATGTGGGACCTGCCCGAGAGCGCCGAACTGGCCGTGCTGCTCCGCAAGGCATGGGCGGACGGAAAGGTCATTGCCGCTGTCTGCCACGGCCCGGCCGGACTGGTGAACGTCAAGGACGAAAATGGTGTTCCGCTGGTGAGCGGCCGCCGCGTAACATGTTTCTCCGACAGCGAGGAACGCGCCGCCGGACTGGACGAGGCCGTACCGTTCCCGCTGGAAACCCGCCTGCGGGAACTGGGTGGCCGTTACGAAAGCATCGCCGATTTCCAGCCCTTCGCCATCGCCGATGGTCGGCTCATTACCGGCCAGAACCCGGCGTCCTCGGCACTGACCGCCAAGCTGATGTTGGAGGCGCTGAACGGCGGGGAAGTACTATGAGCGCCCAGCAAAAGAACGACCCCAGATCGCAGGCTACCCGCATCCCGCTGGTCATCTATGTCTTCGCGCTCTCGGCCTTTGCGCTGGGATTCACTGAGTTCGTCACCATCGGTCTGGTCTCGGACATCGCCGACGACCTGAGGGTGGATGTCGGTCAAGTGGGCGCGGCCGTCGCCGCCTATGCTATCGGCGCGACCATCGGCGCCCCGATCCTGACAGCGCTGGCCGCGAGTTGGAGCCGCAAGCATCTCCTGCTGGCGGCAATGATCGTATTCACCGTTGGCAACTTCCTTGTCTGCCTGTCCGGAGATCTCCCTTCGTTGCTTGCTGCCCGGTTCGGATCGGGGCTAGGTCGTGGTGTTTTCCTTGCCGTCGCCTCCAGCGTGGCAACGCGGCTGGTCGCGCCTGAACGCGCGGGCGCGGCGCTCGCCCTGGTCTTTGGAGGCGTGACAGTCGCGATGTCGCTCGGCGTGCCGGTCGGCACCTGGCTCGGCACCGTCCTGCACTGGCAGGTCATCTTTCGCGTCATCGCCGCTTGCGGCCTGATCGGCAGCGTCGGCATCGCAGCACTGATGCCCGCCGGATCGGGCGAAGCCGCGACGAAGGGCACGGGTTTGCGTGATCTCGGCGTGCTCGTCGATCGCCGCCTGCTCGCCGGGGCGAGCATCCCAATGCTCGCCTATACAGGCTCGTTCGCGCTCTACACTTTCGTGTCCCCGATCTTGCTCCACGTCACCAATGTCAGCGTCGGGACCGCGAGCTTGACGTTGCTCGCCTACGGTCTTGGCGCGGCAGTCGGAAACGTTCTTGGCGGTCGCCTGACCGACGGTCAGGGCATGGACCGCGCCTCAGTTATCCTGCTTGTCGGCATCGTGCTATCCCTCGTGCTGATCGCCTTTGCGCTGAATCAGCCTGCCGCGATGATTGGGCTGGTGGCGCTGCTGGGGCTGACAACGTATGGCGCGATACCGCCTCTCCAGTCGCGCATCCTGATGCTGGCCGAACGCCACCAGCCGCAGGCCATGGACGTGGCATCGGGCATGAACATCGCGGCCTTCAACGCCGGCGTCGTGGTCGGCTCGGGGATCGGCGGCGCGGCCATCAGTGCCTGGGGCCTGCCGTCACTCGCGCCGATCGGCGCGGCCATCGCCGTGGTCGCCGTCATCGCGCTCCTCTGGCAAATCGCCTTGCCGTCCATGAAAGCGTCCCGGGGCGATGCTACGCCGGCTACAGCGCAGGGAGGGCATTGACATGGCCCTCCATCCACAGACCGCTGCATTCCTGGCCGCCCACAGGACGAACGCGCCCTCAATCGATTATGACACAGTGACGGCGGCCGAGCTGCGACGACTGTTCAACATCCCAAAGCCGGAGATCGTGTCGGCGCGGCTACGAGGCGTCGAAGACTGCGGTCGACGTGCTGTGCAAAGCGCCCCTTTTCCGGGCGGCTTGACACTGACTGATTTGCAGAATTGGTGAATTGCCATGAGTTGGTTCGGACGATATGCCACCACGCTGATCGTCCGAATTGGGGCCGAAACCAGACTGGCCGCACTTGGTTGCCAGCTGTCGCAAGCACCTTGCAAGATCGGACATGTCTAGGCGCAAGTAGTGTCCCCGGACGTGGTGTGCTGATCGCGGTAGTCATGGGCGCTTTGCGGTAGGGTGTCATTGTTTGCACCAACCTGGTACCGGATAGACCACCGATGCCCGACGAAACTATGAACCTGGAGCGCCGGTGGAGAAGAGCCCCAACGCCAATTGTCTGCGCGAGATGGGTGCTAGACGTCGATCCGGGCGAAGACGCGGCGCGCTCGAAAAGGGACAAGACGGCTCAAGACCCGGCCCCATGACAAAGCTCACCTTGAACATCGTCCGAACCAGCCCCGACAAGGCATCCAAAGGGCAAGATAAAAAAATGGCAGAATGGGATGACCAGCTCCCGACCAGTCCAAATAGCCCACAGACGGTAGGCTCGGGCTGTGAAGGGGCACGGCAGTAACGGCACACCCTGCCAACCCCCTTGGCTACGCAGCCGCGTTCGTGCATTTCTGCAAGCGGATAAGAGGGCGGCCGCAGGGGACATGACGGGTCGCCGACCTGATTCAGATGCCCGCAAGGCTCCTTCTGGATGCCGTCTTCATTTCCCGGAGTGCCGATGTTTCAAGACACAATGCTCGATCCGGCGGGACCCGTTTCGGCCGCAACACGCGACCTGCTCTTCGAATCGGTCGGGTTGATGCTGATCGTCGTCGTCCCGGTCTTTGTCCTGACCGCTTTTGTCGTATGGCGCTATCGGGCGGGAAACACCTCCGCCGCCTACACGCCGCGTTGGAACGGCTCGCGCCTCCTGGAAATGGGCCTATGGACCGTGCCGGTGACAATCGTGGTGCTGCTCTGGTTCGTTGTCTGGAACCGCACTCATGAGCTTGATCCCTACCGCACCATAGAAAGCGACCAGCCACCCCTGGTGGTGCAGGTCGTGGCGCTGGATTGGCAATGGCTATTCATCTATCCGGAGGAAGAAGTTGCCTCGGTCAACCGGCTGGTGTTTCCCGTTGGCCGCCCGCTGACCATCCAGCTGACCTCCGACAGCGTCATGAACTCGCTGCTGATTCCAGCACTAGGCGGGCAGATTTATGCCATGGCCGGAATGCAGACCGAATTGAACCTGAAGGCAGACCGAATAGGGGTCTTCGAGGGGCGCAATACCATGTTCAACGGTAACGGCTTTTCGGCGCAGACATTCACCGTCGAAGCGATGGATATGGCTGGCTACCAGGCTTTCCTCGCCGAGGCTCGCACAAGCCCTAACGCATTGACCGAAGAGAGTTTTCAGACATTGGCCGAGCCCACCGTCAATGGCCCTCTGCGGCTTTATTCGAGCGTGGCGCCCAACCTGTTCCACACCATCATGGGCGCGCATGGCTCAATGCCACACACGGTGGCAGAGCCTGATATGAGCAGCGCGCCACACCATGCGGATCACGCCCGATGAATACCAGCATGCTACTGGGCAAACTGAGCCTCGATGCCCTGCCTTTCTATAGCCCCATCGCCGCTGCCGGCGCCGCCGTGATCGTCTTCGGTGGTCTGGGCGTGATTGCCTTGATCACCTGGCTCAGGGCCTGGCCCTATCTATGGCGCGAATGGTTCACCAGCACCGATCACAAGAAGATCGGCATGATGTATGTGGGGCTTGCTCTGGTCATGCTGATGCGCGGTTTTGTCGATGCCCTGATGATGCGGGCGCAGCAGGCCATGGCCATGAATGCAGAGGGCTATCTGACCCCAGACCATTTCCAGCAGATCTTTTCATCGCACGGCACGATCATGATCTTCTTCATGGCCATGCCGTTCCTGTTCGGCCTGATGAACTATGTCGTGCCATTGCAACTGGGCGCGCGCGATGTCGCCTTTCCCCTGATGAACGCCATCAGCTTCTGGCTGACGGCAGCAGGCGCGGCGCTCGTGATGGTGTCCCTGGTCATCGGGGTGTTTTCCACCGGAGGCTGGTCCGGCTATCCACCTTATACGGAGCTTAGCTATAGCCCGACGGTCGGCGTCGACTACTGGATCATGGCGCTTCTGGTCAGCGGTGTCGGCACGACACTGGGCGCCATCAATCTCGTCGTGACCATCTACAAGATGCGCGCGCCCGGCATGAAGCTGATGCAGATGCCCCTGTTCTGCTGGACGGCGCTTTGCGCCAGCCTTTTGGCCGTATTCGCCTTGCCGGGCCTCACCGTTGCAGCGGGCCTGCTGGGTCTCGATCGCTATCTTGGGATGCATTTTTTCACCAATGACGGCGGCGGCAACGTCATGAACTACGCCAATCTCTTCTGGATTTTCGGCCATCCCGAAGTCTACATCCTGATCCTTCCCGCCTTCGGCATCTTCTCGTCGGTCATTCCGACGTTTTCGCAGAAAAAGCTCTTCGGTTACAATGTTCTGGTCTATGCGACCATGTGCATCGCAGTGCTTTCCTTCACGGTCTGGCTGCATCACTTCTTCACCATGGGCGCCGACGCCAACGTCAATGCGTTTTTCGGAATCATGACCATGGTGATTGCCGTCCCGACCGGGGTGAAGGTCTACGACTGGATCCTGACCATGTTCCGTGGCCGGCTGCGGTTCGACACGCCGATGTTGTGGTCCATCGCCTTTATCGTGACCTTCGTGATCGGCGGCATGACCGGCGTGATCCTCGCCATCCCGCCACTCGACTATGTGTTTCACAACACACTTTTCCTGATTGCCCACTTCCACAACATGCTCATTCCCGGCGTGCTGTTCGGTTTGTTTGCCGGCTATGCCTACTGGTTCCCCAAGGCAACGGGTTTTCCCCTTGATGAGGCTTGGGGCCGCCGCGCGTTCATCTTCTGGGTGGTCGGCTTTTACCTCGCCTTCATGCCGCTTTATGCCCTCGGCTTCACGGGCGCCCCGCGGCGCATGGCCTATTACGATCAGCCCGAATGGCAGATATATTTCGTCATCGCGGCGATCGGGGCGTTGTCCGTGCTCGCGGGCATCATCTGCCAGGTGATCCAGCTGGTGGTGAGCATCCGCAATCGTGACCGGACCACCAGCTTTGCGGGCGATCCTTGGGGCGGGCAAACGCTGGAATGGGCGACATCCTCGCCGCCCCCGGAATACAATTTCGCTGTGCTGCCAAGGGTCAACTCGCTCGATGCCTTTGAAGAGGCAAAGGAAAGCGGGCAGCCCTATGTCTGGCCTGAGAAATACGATCCCATCGAGGTGCCGCGCAATTCCATGACCGGTGTCTTGCTGGGGGGAACATCGTTCGTGCTCGGTTTTGCCGCGGTCTGGCATATCTGGTGGCTGGCAGCGTTATCGCTTCTGGGGGTCATTGGCATCGTCATCGCCCGCAGCTTTGCCACCGACACGACGCGCTTCATTTCAGCTGACGAAGTCAAGGCGCACGAAAGCCGCTGGCGTACCGCCGTTCTGGCCCAGGGAAAGGCATCCTCATGACGGATCAGCCCAACCAGCACCCCGGCATCAATATCAGCCACGCGCGTCCGGAGGACGGTCGTCACACCGAAGTCACAGTGTTCGGTTTCTGGACCTTTCTGATGAGCGACGCGATCATCTTTGCGCTGCTGTTTGCCACCTACGCAACCATGGTCAACCGTACGGCAGGAGGCCCTACGGCCGCCGAGCTGTTCGACATCACCAATGCATTCATCGAAACCATTGTGCTCTTGGCCAGCAGCTTCACCTTTGGCATGGGCGCCGTGGCACTCAAGGAAGGGCGCGTAGGAGGGGTCAGACTCTGGCTCGTGGTTTCACTGGTTCTGGGCCTCGTGTTTATTGGTCTGGAACTGCGCGAATTTGCCGGCCTTGCCGCACGGGGTGCGACGGCGCAAGCCAGCGGCTTTCTGTCGAGTTTTTATGTTCTGCTGTCCACGCACGGCCTGCATGTGCTCTTCGGCTGCCTGTGGATTGTTGTCATGCTGGCGCAAATCTCGGTCTTCGGCCTCAACCGGCAGGTCCGCTCGCGTATCCTGCGCCTGGGCCTGTTCTGGCATTTCCTCGATCTGGTCTGGATCGTGATTTTCACAGTGGTTTATCTACCGGCGGTGGCAACATGAGCGGTGCTTGGGAAGGTGAACTGGGCGGACACAAAGTGCGCCAGCCCGTGGCGGAGGCGAGACATGAGCGTCGCCGTTATGTCTGGGGGCTGGGCTTTGCGCTTGTGCTCACCTGTGCGGCCTTTGGCCTTGTGGTCTTCAAGATATTGAGTGGTCCCGCCCTGTTGGCGGCGATAGGCGCCTTGGCGCTGCTACAGATCGTAGTGCAGTTCCGTTTCTTCCTGCATATCGATCTGTCGCGATCCAAGCGTGAGGATCTTCAGCTCATTCTTTTTACCGGCCTGCTGATCCTGATCATGGTAGGAGGCAGCCTCTGGATCCTGACCAGTCTCGATCAACGCATGATTGGCTGACTGAAGGCGACCACTCTGCCGGCAGGTGCGAACATGCTGACCCAAGGCGCGGCGCCGCGAGCGACTAGACCACGATGTCCGGATTTAGCCAGAGCGCGAAACCGCCCTTGAACGCGTTGGCGTTGTCGCCACGGCGCGCCTTCGGTGGCAGGCTCTTCAGCTTCGCGACATTGCCGCCGCCGATCACCACATAATCGGGCTCAAGCGCAGCACTGAGCTGCTCGACGGCATCGAGGACATGCTTTTCCCATTTCGCGTGCCCTCGTTTTTCAAGACTCGCCTCGCCCAGATAGTCCTCGAAGCTATGGCCGTTGCGGTATGGCAGGTGGGCAAGCTCCATGGGTTGGGCGACATTGTCCACTATCATGGCAGCGCCCAGTCCCGTGCCCAGTCCCAGAAACAGCATGCGGCCGCCCTCATAGCTGCCAATGGCCTGCATCAGGGCATCATTGACAATGCGCACGGGTTTGCCGAAGCGTTTCGCAAAGTCAAAACCGACCCAGCCTTGGGCCAGGTTGTGCGGCTCGCTCAGGATCTTGTTGTGTATCACCGGTCCGGGATAGCCCATGGCGATGACGTCATAATCCATGCCCTGGGCCAGTTCCTCTACTGCGCTGGCCATGGCGGCAGCATCCATTTTGGGTCCGGAGACGGCTTTGCGCTCTTCGCCTCCGGCGCTGCTCATGATCTTGACATGCGAGCCGCCGATATCGATGGCCAGAACGATTCGAGTTTTCCCGTCCATCGCTGTCTCCATCACGCTTTCGGGTCGACCCAGCCGCCGGCGGGCGCGAAGTCGGCCATGGCCTCCACTGGCCCCCAGGTTCCGGGCTTGTAGGGCGCGGGCTGGCCGGGCTGGTCCAGCACCGGATCAAAGATCTGCCACGCCAGTTCGGAGGCATCCTGCCGGGTGAAAAGCTGGCGTCGTCCGGCCATGGCATCGCCGATCAGCCGCTCATATGGCATCATGTCATCACTCGTATCGTCGACGGCATCGAGCTCGACATCTTCGCCAACCATGTCGCCACCGGCCGCCTTGCGGCGCGCACCGATCCCGATCGTCACCTGGGGGCCGACACGGAAGCGCAGATAGTTCGAGTCGGCAGGGCCGATTTCGTCGAACAGCATCAGCGGGGGACGCCGGAAGCGCACCACGACTTCGGTTGCTCGCACCGGAAGCTCCTTGCCAGCCCGAATATAGAAGGGGACGTCCTTCCAGCGCCACGTATCGACAAAGAGCCGTATCGCCGCAAAGGTTTCAACCTTGGAACCGGGCGCAACGCCGGGCTCGTCGTGATAGCCGTCGAATTGCCCTCGGATCAGGTCCGCCTTCGCGATGGGAGGGATCGCCTTGAGGATCTGCACCTTTTCATCGCTCATATCCTCCGCGCCACTGCTGACCGGCGGCTCCATGGCGAGCAGCAGCAAGACGTTGAGCAGATGGTTCTGGATGACGTCGCGGATGCAGCCCACCTCGTCGTAGAACTTGCCGCGCCCGGCTATGCCGAAGTCCTCGGCCATGGTGATCTGGACGCTTTCCACATAGGTGCGGTTCCAGACCGGCTCCAGGAAGGCATTGGCAAAGCGGAAGTAGATGAGGTTCTGCACGGCCTCCTTGCCAAGGAAATGGTCGATCCGGAACACCGCCGCTTCCTCAAAAACGGTGTGGAGCACATCGTTCAGGGCCTTTGCCGATGCGAAGTCGTGGCCGAACGGCTTCTCGACCATCAGTCTTCCGCCCTTGGCGATACCGGCTGCATCGAGCGCCTTGATGACGGTTCCGAACAGCGATGGCGGAATGGCGAGATAGTAGAGCGGCTGGCGAGCTTGGCCGAGTTCGGTGCGCAATCGCTCGAAAGTATCGGCGCTCTGGTAGTCGCCGCTGACATAGCGCAGAAGCGCCTTGAGCCTGGAGAAGACGTCCTCTTCGATCGTGCCGAATTTCCTGACAATGGCGTCGCGGGCGCGATCGGCAAGCTGATCGATGGTCCAGTCGTCGAGTGCCACCCCGATGACCGGGGTGGTGAGATGGCCCCGCCGCACCATCTGGTACAGCGAGGGCAGGATCATCTTGTGGGCGAGATCTCCGGTAACGCCGAACACCACAAGCGCGTCGGATTGTGCCGGGCTCAAGACGACTTCTCCTCGGGTTTCTCCACGTGGCCGCCAAAGGAATAACGCATGGCCGAGAGGAGCTTGTTGGCGAACTCGTCGTCGCCGCGGGACGCGTAGCGCGAAAACAGGGCTGTCGAGAGCACCGGAGCGGGAACCCCGGTCTCGACCGCGGCCTTGAGCGTCCATCGCCCTTCCCCCGAGTCCGACACACGCCCATCGAAACCGGACATGTCGGGATCGGATTTGAGGGCCGCCGCCGTCAGGTCGAGCAACCAAGACCCAATGACGCTGCCGTGTCGCCAGACTTCTGCGACGGCAGCCAGATCGATGTCGAAACGGTAATATTGCGGATCGGTCAGGGGCGCGGTTTCGGCGTCCGCCGCGCGTTCCTTGTCGCCCGCATTGGCCGATTTGAGAATGTTGATCCCCTCGGCATAGGCGGCCATGATCCCGTATTCGATGCCGTTGTGCACCATCTTGACGAAATGACCGGCGCCGCTCGGACCGCAATGCAGATAGCCCTGGGCAGCCGTATTGGCGCTGCCGGGTGTGGCGCCGTTCCCATCGGCGCCGGGGGCGAGGGCCGCAAGGATCGGATCCAGTCGCTCGACCGCCTCGCGCGGGCCACCGACCATCTGGCTATAGCCTCGATCGAGCCCCCACACACCCCCACTGGTCCCGACATCGACCATGGAGATGCCCTTCGGAGCGAGGACTTCCGACAAGTCCACCGCATCGCGATAGTAGGAATTGCCGCCATCGATCAGCATATCGCCGCGATCCATGTGCTCGGCTAGCTCCATCGCCACACGGCCGGTGATGGATGCCGGCAGCATCAGCCAGACGGCACGCGGCGTCGTGAGCTTACCCAGGAAGTCGGCATAGTCGTTGGCGCCAATGGCCCCTTCCGCAACCAGCGTCGCGACACTTTGCGCATTCACGTCATATACGACGCATTGGTGTCCGGCCTTCATGAGGCGCCGCACCATATTAGCGCCCATGCGCCCAAGCCCGATCATACCCAGCTGCATTTGCGTTTCCCGTTTCTACTTGCCGACGACCTGGACAGTGAAATCGGCGTTTTCCCATCGATCCACGTCCGTCCAAAGAAAAGTGAACACGACCGACTGATCAGCGTCCAAAGAAGATGTGTCGAGATCGACAAAATGTGTCCCAAGACCGCTTTCACGCGTGATGACATCGGCCGCATCCTGCCACTGGCTCGAACTCCAGTGCACCATGGCGGGCGCTTCCAGTTCCAGCCGAAGGGTTTTGCCCTGCGGGATGGTTGTGATCTTGTTGTTGAAGCGCCAGATCCGCAGCGTTGAGGGCGATTTCCCGGTCACATAGCGCACAACAGTCTGCGGGGGCATGTCAAAGACCGCGCCATCGGCTATCGAGCGCAGCAGCTTGATGTGTTCGGCGTGCGCCCACACCAGCGGCATGGCACTGCCGGCCGGCCGTCCATAAAACAGTTCGCGCTCTGGAATATCAGGCGCGTCCCAACTCTGCTCCGGCAGGAGACCTTCGGCACCGGCCGAGGCTTCGAGGGTTTGCAGCAGGGCTGCTGCCTGCCCGGCATTGCCGGCGGCGAGCTCATAATGGGCGCGTTCGCCGGCGAGTAAAGGCCATGCGCGCCCTATGCCTGTGCCATCGAACGGTCTGCCATCCGCATGCTCCCCGTACCCGTCGCCCGTATAGCGATACCAGAGCGGCCCCTGCGGCAGGTCTGCCTTGAGGGCGTGGTCAATGGCCGTGACCGTGTTTCGAATGCGCGGATCATCGGCTGCACGCAGACCGAAGCGGACAAGAGCCAGAGCATCGGGGCTGAGCACATCACGCGTCGGAAGGGTGGACTTGCTCTCCACCTGGTTGCGGATAGCTGTATTTCCGACGCGCGCGGTGGCGATATCGGTTACGCTATTGCTACCGATACGCACATAATAGCCCTGAACGCCCGCGGCTTCGCAGATGTCCGGGTCACCGGCGAATGTCCAGTTCTCGATCTGCTCGTTCCAGCAATCCGCCGTTTCTCTGAGGTGTCGGGAAACGGCATTCTCCTCTCCGGACTCGAGCAGGTCCGCAGCTGCCAGGAGAGCCGCGATTTCCACGGCCAAAGTGAACGGGGAATAGCCACCATCTTCTTCCCAACGGTCCTGGCTGGTCGCCGGGCCGTTGCCGACAAGGTAGCTGGCGGCTCGCCGGATCATGGGCAGATATCGATCGTTCACGGCATCGAGGTGGCCATGACGCCGCAGCATGTCGGCGAGCAGGATCGGAAAGGCGCATTCATCCATTTGAACGCCGAACCAGTAGGGCCGCCCGTCCAGCCAGAGATTTTGTGGCCAACGTCCAGAGGCAAGTTGCACCTGGCGCAAATATTCGAGAATGGCCAAAGCCTCCTTGTGGTCCCCGGCGGCAAGGAACCCGCCTGCTGTTTCGACAAGGTCGCGCGGCCAGACGAGGTGGTAGCCGCCCAGATCGTCATCGCCCTTGGCCGAGCCCCATGGGATGGACAGACTGGCGACCACGGCGCCCTGCCGATCTTCCGCGCGATGGGATGCCAGCACCGCCGTCGATACGCGGTAGGCATTGCCCCCGTTCGCCGAGACATGGTCGAGCGGATGCAGGTTCTTCTGCCATTGCTTCCAGTTGGCGCGGTAGGTTGACAACGCCGTATCGAAGCCGTCCCGCAGGCTGCCCAGAACATGGGTACCTGCTTCAGTTTCCGATTGGCCAAACCCCAGCGCCAAAACGGCGGCCGGCATTTTCTCAGAGAACTCGATAAGGCCGGTGAGCGCGACATTGCCATCGTCGGCCCGCTGGTATCGGGGCGAGAGCGCGCCATCATGGACCAGTTGCTGATACCCGTCGGAAGCCCCGACATAGCCCACCGACAGAGTCGACCAACCAAGCGAACAGCCCAGCGCCAGATAGCGGGATCGGCCACTGGCATAAAGCAGGGCCGTTTCTGATTGTTCCCCGATCCAGCCGGAATTGTTCATGCCGGCATTGACCAGATGAGGGGAAAGCAGCGCGTAAACCTTATAGTCAGCGATCGTTCCGACCAGGGGGATGAACCTGATGCGCTGCATCACTGTGGGACGAGCCGGATCGGAGATAAGCTGTTTTTCCAGTCGATAGCGTCCATCCCGCGCCGTGCTGACGGTGTGAAAGGCTGGAATACCGGACTCGATCTGCGTCGTGACAGCGCTGCAATCTCGCTTTTCTTCGCTGATATAGCCGTCCGGCCCTGTGATCAGCAGGCCCAGGTCTCGGGTGCAGGCACTGTCCACACGCGGATAATAAACCTCATTGATAATGCCGTGGCTGAGGGTGAACCATACGGGTGAGTTCGCCGACAAAGCGGTGCCCACTCCACTCTTGGCGCTGGACGTCCAGCGGGAGGGAATGCCCGGCCCGCCTGGCGCAAAATCGACGAGGTTGGTCATGTCGCGCTTCTCTACAATTGATATGCCAGAACGAAGCCGAAAGCGGTTGGCGCATCAACTGGTTCCCTACGGGATTGAAGGGCGCAATTTACCAAGGCTTCCAACCCGTCCTACACGTGAGTGTAGCGAAGTTTGCTTGGGGTCAAAATCGTTCATTGCCATTGTCATCGCCATCACGATTGGCAGAGGTGTCCAGGGACCCAATGCGGCCGCGCCTGTCATCAGACTGCTCTTGAAGGCTTTTTGGGCCCGTGCATGAGGCTTCAAACGGCATACGCCGTGGATCTTTCAAAGGGAAAGCGATGAACGGGAATGTCGTCGACGGCTGGTTGATGGATCTGCATCCCTACAGTTGGTCGTAGCGTTGTAAATCCTGGTGCTCTTTCGGATAGCCGGGCTGCCGCTGTCGTATCTGCTCGAGCATGCGATCCGCGTCGCCGTTGAGCGCGGCCACCCCAATGCCTCGACCGTGATGTCAATCGGGTTCCTGTATGAGGTGGCAAATGCCTTTGTGTGGATTGCTTTACGCACACATGATTCCGCCCTCGACAAGCTTGCCACCGCTCTGCTCGCGAATGTATCCGTCGCCTCTGCATCGTGTGCACGATGGAAAGCATCCCTTCCTCGATGGCAGAGGACGGAATGGAGCCCTCGTAGCGCATCGAGAGCACGCCGCCATATAGCGCCAGGTGTAGCGCGTCGGACAGTTTTACGAATTCGGCCCGCGGCAAGTCGCTGAGTGTGAATTCGAATCGGTGTTCGGAAACTTCCTGCATGCCAGCCTCCCACAATATCGGAAGCCCAGCTGAAGTCTGGTCGAAGCTCACCAGTTGGCGCGATGCTCGAGCCTCGGAGGCAGCCATGTTGTCCCGTGCCAGCCCGGAATTTGCGTCGGAATCGGACCGACACCAGCGGACAGGCCACGACCTGCGCTTTCCGTACCGGTTCCGTACGAAACGCACTCAACCGATCTAAGTCTTTGGAAAGATTGGTGCACCCGAAGGGATTCGAACCCCTGGCCTCTGCCTTCGGAGGGCAGCGCTCTATCCAGCTGAGCTACGGGTGCATGCCGGACGCGGCAAGGCCGCGTGCCGGTCTACATAAACGAAGGACCGGCAGGCAGCAATGGCGAAAGCCAGCCTTTCACCGAAGAGTTCACTTGCCCCCAAAACCATCGCCATCCACCCGCACGAGCCGGGCCGGGCCGGGCCGGGAGGTGGCATCGCGGCATGCGCGGGGCAACCGCGCCCAACGGATCGGAGCTGCGGCGCCTCGTTCAGCCCGCGCGACGCGCCATGGTCGGCAGCGCGTTCGCGATCCCGCCCGTTCCGCGCTCGGCCGCCCCGCCGCCGGAACCCGACCCTAGCCGGCCATGACCGGCTGGACGACCGGGCCGGGGCGGCGGAGCGGGCGGGCCTCGTCGGCAAGGCGCGCGACGATCCACAGCAGGACCAGGCCGCCGCCCACAAAGCCGATGTCGAACCAGATGCCGGGGCGCAGCGTGACGACCAGGACCTGGCCGAGCGCCGAAAGCACCGAAAGCAGCGCGAAAATCAGCAGGCCATGCCGGCCCATTGTCGCCAGCGGCGCGAACACGACCAGGCGACGGCACAGGGCGCTGATGCGCAAGCCATAGACGAGATAGGCGAGCGCCAGGAAATGGCTGAGACGGGTCAGGCCGAGCACCGACTTGTCGGTATCGAGATGGCCGCTGGCGCCGATCCAGTTGCGCGTGACACCGGGGCCGTAGGGCGACATCAGGAAGCCGATCCCGACGACGGTCGCCGCCAGAAGCAGCCAGGGCGCCGTCACGGGGATCTCGCCGCGCTGCTTCAGCGCCAGGCCCGCGGCCAGGCCGATCGCCATGACGAACTGCCAGGCAAACGGGTTGAGGAACCAACCGCCCTGGCCGGGCCAGTTGGGCAGATTCCAGCCGGTATAGCGGGTCAGCGCATAGAGCAGCGCCGAGGCCACCAGCATCAGCGAGACGTCGATGCGGGCAAGCCAGAGCAGCGCCGGCACCGCGAGGATCAGCGCCATGTAGAGCGGCAGGATGTTGAAATAGCCAAGCTGGTGGCCGAGCGTCACGATGCCGATCAGGCAGGTCCAGGCATCCTTCACATAGAGCGAGCGGCCATGCGACATCAGCAGCTCCGGCTGGCGCCAGTAGAGCGCGCCGGCGGAAAAGATGGCGATCGCGGCGAAGGACAGCGCGACATGCACGCCATAGAGCTTCAGAACCCGCCGGAGCATGGCAACCAGAACCGCGACCCGTTCGCCGGGGCGGAAACGGTGGCCATAGGCGAGCGCCAGCGAGACGCCGGACAGGAACACGAAGGCCTCGGCCGAATCCGAGACGCCGAAATTGCGATGCGTGACCGCCTCCAGCATATTGCCGGGGACGTGATTGATGAAGATCGTGCACAGCACCAGGCCGCGCCAGAAATCGATGCCGTCGAGACGGGCCGAGGCCTTGGCGCGCGCTTCGGCCAGCGCCGCGCGGCGATCGCGGTTCAGCGCGGCGCGCGACCATTCGCAAAGCGCCACGATGCTGATGCAGACCAGCGCATAGAGCGCCAGCGGCGGCACCTGCGCCGAGGACATGCGCAGCGTGTAGATCGGCTCGATCCAGAAGAACACGGTGAAAACGGCCGTCAGCACGGTGGCGAGGATCGCCGGGCCCTTGCCGAACAGCGCCGCGCCCAGCAGCACCGCCGGCGCGAACAGGAAGAAGGAGAAGCTGTTCCAGGGCCATTGCAAGCGAAGCGCGAAGCAAGGCAAGGCGAACAGGCAGGTCAGCGCATATTGCGCGGGCGCACTGAAGCGCTGCCCGAATTGAGCCATCAAAGCTGTCCTCCCGGCCCTCGGCCGACCCTGCACCCATGGCAGCCGAAAGGATGCCCGACAATCGGCGATCTAAAGCACGGATCGCCGGGCCTTGGAACGCCGATAGCCAGCGTTCCCGCCATTTCGACATGACTTTCGGCACTCCTCCCGCCTCGCCGCGCGGCGCGCCGGCGACAGGCAGGAGGAGACATGCCGAGATAAGCCACGGGAGATGGCAAAATTACGCCGGCTGCGCAGAACGGATCCGGCAGGACACCGCAATTTTCGGAAACGACGATCCGGCTTCGTCCGCCCGCGCGCCATGCGGAGGGCTGGCGCCCGGCCGGAGGCGATCAGTCGGCGACGCGGACGAGCGTGCCGAGGTGGTTGTCGTCCAGGAGTTCGATCGTCACCGTCTCGGCCTTGCCCTGGGGATCGATGGCGAAGCGAACGGCCGAGGGAACATCCGGCATTTCCGGGGTCGGGAAGGCAAGGAACAGGTCGCGGTCGAAATGCTGCAACGGATAGGCGTACTCCCCCTTCGGGCCGAGGCTCAGGGTCAGCACGCCGTCGGCTTCGGCAAGCCGCGCTTCCCCGACATAGTCGTTGCGGTAGCGCCCCGCATAGGCGGCAAGCGGCAGGGCCGGGCTGGGCGGTTGCGGCGGCTTGGCGTAGACCGCCCTCGCCGTCTCGTTGGCCGGTCCGAACAGGCTGGAATACACCCCGTCCCAGTCGGCGAGCCAATCCTGCCGCGACGAACCGTCGAACACCCAGTCGGCATAGCTGTTGGCCAGCCCCTCCGGCGCTCCGGTTGGAAAGGCATTGGCGAGGACGAGGATTCCGAGAGACGAATCCGGATAGAGCTGGACGAGCGTGCGGGCGCCCGCGCTGAACGCCCCGGCATGTCCCCAGCTCAGGCCATGGCGGCCGAATTCGACGACCCAGCCCAGGCCGTAAAACGAGGCGGCGCCCGTGACCGGGTTGGCCCCTCGCGCCATCAGCGGCTCATGGGTCGCGGCGAGCGCCTCGGCGCGGATCCGCCTTTCGCCATCCAGCGTGCCCTTCCCCAGCTCCAGCCGCATCCACTGGGCCAGGTCGCGCGCGCTCGAGCTGACGCCGCCGGCGGGGGCCTGCACGTCGGCATCGCGCGTCACCTTCGCCTCCCAGCCCTGGCCGATATCGACATGCAGCGCGGCGCGGTCGACGCGGGCCGCGAAATCGGCATGGCGGGCGCTGCTCGAGGCCATGCCGAGCGGCTTGAAGAGCTGCGTCTCGGCCACTTCCTCCCAGGATCTTCCCGTGGCTTTGGCCGCCGCCAGCGCCCCCGCCGTCAGGCCGGCATTGCTGTAGGCATAGCCGGCACGGAAGCTCGACGATGGCGGCACGAGGCGAAGCCGGTGCATCACCGTATCGCGGTCGAAGCCGATCGCCTCGAGGTCGTTCCCGGCGCTGCCCGGCAGGCCGCTTCGATGGGCGAACAGGTCGCGCAGCGTCACCTCGGCGCTGGGATAGGCGTCGTGCAGCCGGAAAGCCGGATCGAGATCGGCGACCTTGGCGTCCCACCCGACGACGCCATTGCTGACCAGGGCGGCGACGACCGTCGCCGACACCGGCTTGGAGAGCGAGGCGATCTGGAAAACGGTGTCGGGATCCACCGTCTCCGCCCTGCCGGCCTCGCGCAGGCCGAAACCTTTGAGGAAAACAACCTGGTCCTCATGGACCACCGCGATGGCCAGGCCGGGAACGGCACGGTTGGCGACGAGCTGCTGCGCCATCGCCTCGAGGCGCGGCAAGGCCGCCATCACCCTGTCGCGCGATACCGGTTCGGCCAGCGCGCCGGCGCATCCGAACCCGAAGACGGCCGCGACCGCCATCCATCGCCAAGCCGGGCTCCTGCCCCTGTCCATACCGCGCCTCCCATTTTGCGTGATTGTGACAGAGGAGCGCGCGAGCACAAGGGCAGGCCGTGAACGGGCCGGCGCTGCGGATCCCCGGGGTTCCCGCACGATCCCGGCAAAAGGCGGTGACGGCGCGAGGCGAACTTGGCTATCGTTCGGCCCGAAGCGCGGCCGCGCCGCGCGCATCCTGGGGGAGCCTGACGTGGCAGAGCGGAACACCTTTCTCTATATCGGCGGCTGCAATCGGCCGACGCCCTATTTTGCCAGCGCCAACGCCCCCGGCGTTTCGGTCTTCGCCTTCGATCTGGAGAGCGCCACCGCAAGGCCGCTCGGCATCCAGGGCGGCATCGAGAACCCGACCTTCCTCACCGCGTCCCCGGATGGCGCCACGCTATACGCGACGAGCGAAGTGCCCGAATGGAACGAGGGCCTGATCAGCGCCTATGCGATCGATCCCAGGACCGGCGACCTTCGCTATCTGAACCGCCAGTCGACGCTGGGCAGCATCACCGCGCATGCCAGCCTCGACCGGTCGGCGCGCTTCGTGGCGGTCGCCAACTACATGGGGACGCCGGAGAGCGAATTGCCGAACCAGTCCGTCGTGTTGTTCCCTCGCCGCGCCGATGGCGGGTTGGATCCGGTCGCGGCCTCGGCGGCGCATGCCGGGCGCGGGCCGGATGCCGGCCGGCAGGACCGCTCGCACGCGCATTGCGTGCTGGCGTCGCCCGACAACCGCTATCTCGTGGTCAGCGATCTCGGCATCGACCGGCTGGTCGCCTATCGCTTCAACGCCGCGACCGGCGCGATCGAAAAGGCCGGCGAGACCGCGCTGCCGCCCGGCTCGGGCCCGCGCCACTTCGCCTTCCATCCGCAAATGCCCTTCGCCTATGGCGTCAACGAACTGGCGTCGACGGTCGCCTCCTTTGCCTTCGATCCGGCAAGCGGCCAGTTCCGCCTGCTCGACGTGACGCCGACCCTGGCGGACACCACCGGCAATCACTGCTCGGAGATCAAGCTCGGCCCGGACGGGCGCTTCCTCTATGTCGCCAATCGCGGCGACGACAGCCTGTCGATCTTCGACATCGGCGAGGACGGGATCGCGAAATTGCGGACGGCGGTGCCCTCGGGCGGCAAGACGCCCCGCCACTTCGCCTTCGCGCCGGACGGCCGGACGCTCGCCGTCGCCAACCAGGACAGCGACGTGGTCACGCTGTTCGGCGTCGATGCGACAGACGGATCGCTGACGGCTCTCCGCCACGACATCGCCGTCGGCACGCCGACCGCTGTCTGTTTTGTGACGGTTGGGTAGCCATCCGAGCGCAAGGCCGTCGCCCCGTCGAAGGCCTGGATCCGCCCGGATGACGTTCGCAGGGCCTCGAGAATTCGGAACCTGCGAGCGGATCGGTCCCGTTCCGCCGTCATCCTGAGGTGCTTCGCGTCAGCGAAGCCTCGAAGGAGGCTCCAGTGGGCATTGCGGCCTGCAGACGAGCGAAAGCCCCACCAAAGCGCCTCGATCAGAGCACTCCCTGGACCCTCCTTCGAGGCCCGGCTTCGCCGGGCACCTCAGGATGATGGTCGAGTGCTTCGAACATCAGCCAGATACTCCGTGCTGGTGCAGCCGATTGATCAGGACCGGATGCTTTCTCCCCCATCGACGGCGGCCCGCGGCGTGTTATAGCTCTTGCCGCAACGGAGCTGCCGCCATGCTCACCTTCCTGCCTTCGCTTTCGGTTTTCCTGGCCTATCTCGTCGCCGTCATCGCGCTGACGCTGACGCCGGGGCCGGACATGACGCTGTTTCTCGGCAAGGCCATCGGGCAGTCGCGAAAGGCCGGCGTCGCCGCGTTCGCCGGCGCCTCGACCGGGCTGATCGTCCATACCGTGCTGGTGGCGGTCGGGCTCTCGGCGCTGCTCGCCGCCTCCACCACGGCCTTCACGATCCTGAAAGTCGTCGGCGCCGCCTATCTGGTCTATCTCGCCGTGCAGGCGATCCGGCATGGATCGGCGCTTTCGGTCGGCGGGAGAGGCTCCAGCGACCCGATCGGCAAGGTCTATCTGAAGGGCCTGATGGTCAATCTGCTCAACCCGAAGATCATCGTGTTCTTCGTGACCTTCCTGCCGCAATTCGTGACGCCGACCGACCCGCATGCGGCGGGCAAGCTGCTGTTTCTCGGCCTGATGTTCGTGGTGGTCGCCACGCCGATCAGCATCGCGATGATCTGGTCGGCCGGCTCGCTCGCTTCGTTCCTGAAGCGCTCGCCGCGCGCGACGCGTGCCGTCGACTGGCTGTTCGCCACCGTGATGGGCGGCTTCGCGGTGCGGCTTATTCTGGCCCAGGGGAAGTAGGCCGCTCCACCGGAGCGGTCCGCGCGCGGCCCTGGGCCGCCAGCCCCGAGCCATGCCCGGCGATGACCCAATAGGCGAAGCCGGCGACGAGCCCGGCCGCGACCGGCGGCAGCGCGGCAAATTCCGTGCTCTTGGCCGCGAGGTGGATGCCAAGGCCGATCGCGCCGCCAAACAGCGTCCACAGGATCGCCGAGCGCAAGGCGAAGACCTCGGCGACGACGATGCCGACCAGGAACGGCAGCAGCGCGTAGCGCGAAATCTCGACCAGAAGAACGAAGGCCGGTGCGAGGATGACCGGGATCTCGCCATTCGGGCCATCCCAGATGTCGTTGCCGGTGAAACCGAAGGCGGCGAGATAGACGACGACGGCCGAGGCGATCGCCGCCATCAGCCCCAGCGGAATCAGCAGGATGATCCGAAGGAAAGCCCGCATCAGTCGTCGTCGCTGGTGACCATGGCCTCGAGCGCCAGCCGCTCGCGGACACGCATGCGCTCGCTCTCGCTCTTCAGCTGGCCGCAGGCGGCGAGAATGTCGCGGCCGCGCGGGGTGCGGATCGGCGAGGCATAGCCGGCGCGGTTAACGATGTCCGAGAAGGTCTCGATCGTCTCCCAGTCCGAGCACTGGTAGTTGACGCCGGGCCAGGGATTGAACGGAATCAGGTTGATCTTGGCCGGAATGCCCTTGAGCAGGCGGACCAGCTCGCGCGCATCGGCCGGGCTGTCATTGACGTCCTTCAGCATCACATATTCGAATGTGATGCGGCGCGCATTGCTGAGACCCGGATAATTGCGGCAGGCCTCCATCAGCTCGGCGATCGGATATTTTTTGTTGAGCGGCACCAGCATGTCGCGCAGGTCGTCGCGCACGGCATGGAGCGAGATCGCCAGCATCGAGCCGATCTCGGCGCCGGTGCGTTCGATCATCGGCACGACGCCGGAGGTCGACAGCGTGATGCGGCGCTTCGAGAGCGACAGGCCCTCGCCGTCCGAGGCGATCAGCAGCGCCTGCTTAACGTTGTCGAAATTGTAGAGCGGCTCGCCCATGCCCATCATGACGATGTTGGAGACGAGGCGGCCTTCCGAGGGCACGGCCATGCCGACCGGGGTCGACTTGTCCGGGAAGTCGCCCAGCCGGTCGCGCGCGACGAGGATCTGGCCGACGATCTCTTCCGCCGTCAGGTTGCGCACCAGCTTCTGCGTGCCGGTATGGCAGAACGAGCAGGTGAGCGTGCAGCCGACCTGGCTGGAGACGCAGAGCGTGCCGCGGCCGATCTCGGGGATGTAGACGGTCTCGATCTCGACCGGCCGGCCGGCGCCGCGCGACGGAAAGCGCAGCAGCCACTTGCGGGTGCCATCCTGCGAGATCTGCTCGGTGACGATTTCCGGCCGCTTCAGCGTGAAGCTGGCCGCCAGCGTCGCGCGAAGCTCCTTCGACACGTTGAGCATGTCGTTGAAATCGGTGACGCCGCGGGCATAGATCCAGTTCCAGATCTGCGCCGTACGCATGCGGATCTGCTTGGGCTCGATGCCGATGCCGGCGAGCTTCTCGCCGATTTCGGCGCGCGTGAGGCCGACGAGGGACGGCGTCTCGTCCTTCGAAAGCGGGGGAACCTGAAGCGGGGCGGTGGTGGCCACGGCGAGCGGTGCGGTCATGTCGATATCCGGGTGAGAGGCCGGGCGCGAAGCGCGCACATCGAGGCCATCCATCATTGTTGCCGGCCTCATACCACAATTTTCGGGAAATCAGGAATGCTTCAAATGAGCGGCCGCCCTGCGCCGGACAAGGGGCAGCCGGTTTCGCAGGGCCAGGCGCGCCCTGGCGATCAGCCCTGCGTCGACGTCAGCGCGTCCCAGCCGAGCATCGCGCTCTTGGCGACCGAAAGCAGCGTCTCGCCATTGGCGCCGTCGCGGGCCTCGATCGACATGCCCTTGATGACGGTGCCGAAATAGGCGGCGATCCGTTCCAGGTTGAGGCCGGACGGCAATTCGCCATCGGCGACGCCACGCTCCAGCCGGTGGCGGATGCGCCGGGCCATGTCCTTGCGCTGGTCGCACAGGAACTGCTGCGCGGCATCGGTCTCGGGGCCGCCATTGGTGGCGCCGAGCACGACGAAGCAGCCGACCGGCTTGTCGGGCCGCACGCAGGAACGCGCGCTGGCGAACAGCATGGCCGAGATCGAATCCCGCGTCGTCAGCTCGCCTTCCAGCATCTGCAGCGTGCAGGCGTCGTCGGTCGCGACGTAGAGCGCGACGGCTTCGCGAAACAGCTCCTCCTTCGAGCCGAAGGCGGCGTAAAGCGAGGGGGAATTGATGCTCATCGCCTCGGTCAGCTCGGAGATCGAGGTGCCGGCATAGCCGCGAGCCCAGAACACATCCATGGCCCGTTCGAGGGCGACGGATCGATCGAAACTGCGGGGACGTCCGCGAGCGTTCATGGCGTGCGTGCAGCCCTTTTCTTTTTGTAACGATCAACAAATAAAGCGCTTGACGGCGGGAATCAAGCCATTATGATTTATGTATCGACCGACACATAAATACGAGTCGGCGGTGACCCTGAGCCCGCGACGCCTCTCCCGTCGCGGGCTTCAGCGTCCCTAGGGCCGCGCCTCCGCGCCGGCTCCGCCCAACAGATCGAGACCACCATGACCGACGCTTCTCACCCGGCGCCCGCGGGCCGGCACCTCGTGCTCGCCGCCGTCTTCCTCGTCGCGGTCACCATGCCGCTCTCCTTCACCGGGCCGGCGGTAGCGACGCCTGCCATCGGCCGCGATCTCGGCGGCGAGCTTTCGCTGCTGACCTGGATCGTCAACGGCTTCATGCTCGCCTTCGGCAGCACGATCATGCTCGGCGGCGCGCTCGCCGATCAATATGGCCGCAAGCGCATGTTCCGCATCGGCGCCATCAGCTTCACCCTCACCTCGCTGGCCGTGGCGCTGTCGCCCAGCGTGCTGATCCTCGACTTTCTGCGCGCGCTGCAGGGGATTGCGGCGGCGATCTCGATCTCGGCCGGCTTCGCTGCCGTGGCGCAGGATTATGAAGGCGCCGACCGCACCCGGGCGCTCGGCCTGCTCGGCACAGGCTTCGGCATCGGCCTTGCCTTCGGCCCGCTGATCGCGGGCGCGCTGATCGGCTCGTTCGGCTGGCGGGCGCTGTTCGTCGCCACCGCCCTGGCCGGCCTGCTGACCCTGCTCGTCGGCGTGCCCCGCATGCGCGAAACCCGCGATCCCGGCGCGATCGGCATCGATCGCTGGGGCGCGGCCAGCTTCACCGCCATGCTGGTGGCGCTGACATTCGGCATCATCCTCGGACCGGAGCGCGGCTGGGACGACACGCTGGTCGTCACCCTGCTCGCCGGCGCGGCGGTCCTGCTGATCGCCTTCATCGCCATCGAGAACC
Source organism: Kaistia defluvii (assembly GCF_026343955.1). Classification (GTDB taxonomy): domain Bacteria; phylum Pseudomonadota; class Alphaproteobacteria; order Rhizobiales; family Kaistiaceae; genus Kaistia; species Kaistia defluvii. The sequence continues at coordinate 153,848 of NZ_JAPKNI010000002.1, read as the reverse complement.
TGCAGACGCGGCCGATGCTCGACCTGTCGCTGTTCCGCTATGCCCGCTTCGTCTCGGTGCAGGCCCTGCCGGTCGCGGTCGCCTATTCCTTCATCGTCCCGTTCATCCTGCTGCCGGCCCGCTTCATCCGCATCGAGGGGATGGACGAGCTGCAGGTCGGCGTGATGCTGCTGCCGCTCAGCCTGCCGATCGCGACGATCCCCTTCGTCGCCGCCAACATCGCGCGCTGGATTCCCTCGGGAATCCTCGCCGGCCTCGGCCTGATCCTGGCGGGCGCCGGCGTGCTGTTGCTGGCCTTCGTGCCGGTCGGCGCCGCCCCGACGACGTTCATCCTGCCGCTCTTCATGATCGGCGCCGGCGCCGCCCTGCCCTGGGGCCTGATGGACGATCTCGCCATCAGCGTCGTGCCGACCGAGCGGGCCGGCATGGCGACCGGCATCTTCGGCACCATGCGGGTCGCCGGCGAAACCGTCGCGATCGCCATCGTCGGCGCGCTGATGGCGGCCTTCGTCACCGGCGGAATCGGCGGCAGCGTCGGCGATCTGCCGGTCGAAATCGCCAGCCAGTTCGCCAATGCAGTGGCTGGCGGTGGTCTCGACCAGGCGGTTGCCCTCGCCCCCTCGATCGAGCGGGCGATCGCGACCGAGGCCTATGGCGCGGCGTTCCGCAACACCATGCTGATCTGCTCGGCGATCACCTTCACCGCCGCGCTGATCACGCTCGTAACGCTGCGCACCCGCCAGCCAAGGAAGCGCCGCGAGCCGATCATGCTGGAAATCGGCGCGTAGGCGGGGGTCAAAGCCGATATGGAATGGTGCGGAGCCGGGTTCGTTCCTCACCTCTCCTGAGGGAGAGGTAAAGGGCTGGCATCCGCCCTACGGATCCTGTTCTACAAAAAAGCCCACCCCCGCGCCGCGGGAGTGGGCTTTTCTTATTCAACGGATCAGCCAGCCCGATCAGACGTCTTCGGGCGCGTCGCCGTCGAGCTGTTCGAGATCGGCCAGGTCCTGGTCCTCGACGGCGGTGTCCTCGACGCCGAGGCTCTCGGCCGAAAGCCAGAACACTTCGCCGTCGCTCTCTTCCGTATCGAGCCAGAAGAAATCGAGATGCGGATATTCGGCTTCGAGGATCTCGCGGCCGGCGCCGATCTCGCAGAGCATGCCGCCACCCGGATTGAGATGGGCCGAGGCCGCGTCGAGGATGCGGCGGACGATGTCGAGGCCGTCGAGGCCGGAGGCCAGCGCCATCACCGGCTCATGCCGGTATTCTTCCGGCAGCTCTTCCATGGCGATTTCGTCGACATAGGGCGGATTGGTCAGGATCAAATCGTAGCGCTTGTCGCCGAGCGGGGCGAACAGGTCCCCCTCATAGAGCTCGATCCGGTTGCCGAGATTGTGCTCGGCAACATTGATCTTCGCGACTTCGAGCGCGTCCGGCGACAGGTCGACGGCATCGATCTCGGCGCTTTCGAACACGCCGGCGGCCAAAATCGCGAGCGAGGCGGAGCCGGTGCACAGATCCAGCACCGTCTCGACCGACGAGAGATCCTCGATCAGCGTGAACTCCTCGCCGCCGAAGAATTCCGAATGGATCAGTTCGCCGATGAAGGAGCGCGGCACGATCACGCGCTCGTCGACGAAGAAGGGCACGCCCTGGATATAGGCGCGGTTGAGCAGGTAGGGCGTCGGCTTGCGGGTGGTGACCCGCGCCTCGACCAGGTCTGCCAGGTGCTTGCGCTCCTCTGGGAGCAGGCGCGCGTCGAGGAAGGGCTCGAGCGTGTCGATCGGCAGCTTCAGGCCTTCCAGCACCAGGAAGGCGGCGTCGTCGAACGCCGTCGAGGCGCCATGGCCAAAGGCCAGGCCGGCCTGGTTGAAGCGGCTGATGGCGTAGCGCAGGAAGTCGCGGACCGTGAAGAGCTGATCGGCGGGGGCGGATGATTCGGTCAAGGCAGGCTCGTGGTTAAGAAAAGGTTTCGGGACGTCCTAGCAGGTCGGGACGCCGCGCGCATCTCTCCAGCCTGCGATCTCCAGTCTCATCTCCGTTTCATAAGGGCATGCGTCGACGGTCGCGCTTTGCTCCGGGTGCGATCGAAAGCCCCGACCAACATTTTGGGGCGCCCGGCACGGCCGGGTCCCGAAGGAGGGGCCAGGGACACGCCCGAATGTCTGGCCGGTCCCGCGACAAGCGATGCCGTAGCCCCTCACCCGCCGGCCTGCGGCCGTCGATCTCTCCCTCCGCGAGCGGCGAAAGAATCTTCGACGGTATGGCCGTCTCGAGCGCGCCGGAACGACGCCGCGAGACGGCCGAACCGGGAGCCGGGCTACTGGCTACTGGCCCTTGGCCTTCAGGCGCTTGTTGCAGTCGCTCCAGTATTGCGGCCACTTCGCGCCCTGCGGCAGGGTGCCGGCCTTCTTCTTCTCCTGCCATTCGGCGCCGCAGGCGCGGATGCGCACGACGGCGGCCTGCTGGCCGGGCGTCATCTGCCGCTTGCCGGCCGTGGTCTTGGTCGTGTCGAGCTTGGCGGCGGCGGCCGGATCCGGCAGCGCCATGCCGAGTTCCTCATCGGCCGCGGCGGTCTTTGCCTTGCCCGGCTTGGCGGGGGCAGCCGCATCCGGATTGGCGGCGGCGTAATCCTTGCTGCACTGGCTCCAGAATTTCGGCCAGGTCTGGCCGGCCGGAACCTTGTTGGCGGCCTTCATCCTGGCCCAGTCGTCGCTGCAGCTCTGCATGGCGGACGACTTGCCGGCAGCCGGCTTGGTCTCCGCCGCCTTGTCGGTCGCGGCCTTCGCGGTCGACTTCGGCGCGGCCTTGGGCTCCGGCGCCGCCGGCGCCTTCGCGGCAGCGGCAGCGTCGCTGTCACCGGGATGGGCGGCGGCGTAGTCCTTGCTGCACTGGCTCCAGAACTTCGGCCAGGTCTGGCCGGCCGGAACCTTGTCGTCGGCCTTCATCTTGGCCCAGTCGTCGCTGCAGCTCTGCATGGCGGCCGACTTGGTGGCGGCGGATGCCGGCAAGGTCGCCGCGAACAGGCCCAGGGACAGGCTGGCGCCCATCAAGATCAGTGTGGATCGCATCTTCATCGTGCCGATCTCCCTTCGATGTCGCAGTGACATCCGATCCCAACGAAGCCGCGACGACCTCGGGCTTCCCTCGTTGGCTGAGGGAACATCCGCGCGTCGCAAGTGTCAATCTCCCGGCGCGGACCGGATCAAAAATCGTTGACGGGGGCCGGCAAGATCGCGGCCGCTATTCGGGCGACCGCGATCTCTCGCTATCTTAAGGCTTATTGTGGGTTGTCGGCTTATTGTTGGCTGTTCTTGGCGAGCCAGCCCTTCATGAAGGCGATCTCTTCCTTCTGCGCCCGGATGATGGCTTCGGCGAGTTTGCGCGCCTCCGGGTCCTTGCCATATTTCAGCTCGATCTCGGCCATGGCGACCGCGCCCTCGTGATGGGGAATCATGGCGCGGATGAAATCGACATCGGCATTGCCGGAATAGTCGATCGCCATGCCCTCCATCATCGCCTTGTCGGCGGCGCGGAAAGCCTGGGTCGAGGCGCTGTCACCCGGCTTTTCCGAAGACATGGCGCCATGGTCCATCTGGCTGTGATCCATCGTTTCCTCGGCCGAGGCCGGGAGGATGGCGAGGGTGAAGACGGCCGCGGCCGCCAGTTTCCAAAAAGACGTCATGATCGTTCTCTCATTGCAATGAGGCGGGCAGGAAAAGGCGGCGTCGCGGCCCGCACGCGCCGCCGCATCGATGACCGAGGGAAACGATCAGGCGCGGGGCGGCGGCAGGTCGGGGCCGATGACGCGCTGGGCCGGCATGGCGTCGGAACGCGGGCGCGGCAAAGCGCCGGGCGCGACGAGACGATCCGGCATCGCCTCGACGTGAAGCGCGAAGCCAGGCAGCGCGACGCAGCAGGAAGGCAGCGCCATCGGGGCGGCCGGCGTGTGGCTTGAAGGGCCGCCCGACGCCATCGCCATGCGATGCGCCGCGCCGGATATCTGCGCGGCGTGCGGGCAATCGGCCTGGCCCGCATGATCCACCGCCATGGCCGGATCGGCGCCGCCGGGCACCAGCAGGCTTAGGACGATCCAGACAAGGGCAGCGAGACGCCGGACATTCTGCATGCGGTAAAACTGGTCGCTGCGCGGCCACACGTCAATGTCCAGATTTCTGTTCACGCTGGCCAGATAAGTGTTCAGCTGTCATTCAGCACTGATAGGCTGCAATGCGGCATGACGAGGGGATCGCGAGAGAATGAAATGACGCGGGACAAGGCGGAGATCGGACGACGACAATTGTTCCGGCTGGGCGCGGCCGGGCTCGGCTCGACCGTCGCGGTATCGCTGGCCGCCCCCGCTCTCGCCGAGACGCCGCTCGCCGCGCCGTCCGTCGCGCGCCCGCCCGAAAGCTTCGTCTGGAAGATGGCCACGGCCTGGCCGAAGGATACGCCGGGCGTCGGCATCAGCGCGCAGCGCCTGGCCGAGCGGATCGGCACCCTTTCCGGCGGCCGGCTCAAGGTCCAGGTGTTCGACGCCGGCGACCTCGTGGCGCCGGGCCAGGTGTTCGACGCGGTTTCGACCGGCAAGGCCGAGATGGGCCATGGCTCGCCCTATTACTGGGCGGCCAAGGACCCGGCCTTCCATTATTTCTCCGGCGTGCCCTTCGGCCTGACGGCGAACGAGCATGTCGCCTGGCTCGTCTTCGGCGGCGGGCAGTTGCTGTGGGAAAAGGCCTATGAGCCGTTCGGCGTGCTGCCCTTCTATGTCGGTTCGACCGGACCGCAGGCGGCTGGCTGGTTCAAGCGCGAGATCCGGACGCCGGAAGACTTCAAGGGCCTGACCATCCGCATCACCGGCCTCGGCGGCGACGTGCTGAAGCGGCTCGGCGCCAGCCCGGTGCTGCTGCCGCAGGGCGACATCGCCGCGGCGCTCGAATCCGGCACGATCGACGCGGCCGAATGGGTCGGCCCGTGGAGCGATCTGGCGCTCAACCTGCCGCGGGCCGCGCCCTTCTGCTACATGCCGGCCTTTCATGAACTGGCGACCGCGCTGGAACTGATGGTCGGCAAGACCGCGTTCGAGACGCTTCCCGACGACCTGCGCGCGGTGGTGCGCGCGGCGGCCCTTGCCTCGGCGACGGAAGTCTCGGCCGATTTTGCCGCCAACAACATCGCCACGCTGCCGATGCTGGTGGAGCGCGGCACGGTGGTGAAGAGCTTCCCGAACCCGGTGATCGACGCGCTCGCCAAGACCTCGGCCGAGGTGCTCACCGAGGTCGGCGAAGCCAGCCCGATGGCCAAGGAAGTGCACCCGGCCTTCATCGCCTTCCGTAAGAAGGCGGTCGCCTATGCCGCCGTCGCCGAAGGCGCCGCGCTCGCCATGCGCGCCCGGGCGCTGGCGATCTAGGGAAAAGCCCCTTCGACTGGCCCGCTCACTCCCTCGCCGGCCTCCCCCGCGAGACTCAATCCAGCGTCTTCTGCAGGAACACCAGGTCGAGATAGCGGCCGAACTTGAAGCCGAGCTCCGGCATGCGCGCCGTCTCGACAAAACCCTGCTTCGCATGCAGGCGCAGCGAGACGTCGTTGCCGGCCTCGATGCCGGCGACCATCATGTGCTTGCCCTGCGCCCGCGCCGCATCGACCAGCGCCGCCAGCAGCGCCGAGCCGGCGCCTTTTCCACGCGCAGCGCTCGCCACATAGATCGAGTTCTCGACCGTGAAGCGATAGCCCTGGAACGCGCGGAAATCGCCATAGCTGGCATAGCCGAGCACACGGTCGTCCTCGGCCGCGACCAGCACCGGAAAGCCCTGGCCCGTGCGGGTGCGGAACCAGGCGACGCGGTTGTCGAGATCGACGATGTCGTCGTTCCAGATCGCCGCCGTGTTGACCACCGCATCATTGTAGATGGCGAGGATGGCGGGAAGGTCGGCCTCGGTGGCCGGGCGGATCGTCGTCATGGTCCAACCTGCTTGTAAAAGAATGTCGCCGAGGCGAGCGTGCCATCCGGCGTGAACGAATGACCCGGCATTACGCCATATTCGATCCAGCCATGCGCCCGGTACAGCGCCTCGCCGGCCGAGCCGGTCTGCGTGTCGAGATGCGCCAGCGTCCGGCCCGAGGCGCGCACCGCATCCTCGGCCGCCTGCAGCAGCGCGCTGCCGATGCCCTGCCGGCGGGCGCCCGAATGCACCAGCATCTTGCCGATCTCGGCCCGGTGCGGCCCGTTGGGCTGCGGCGCGAAGGTCACCACCACCGTGCCGACGATCCTGCCGCCGGCCTCAGCGACCAGCAGCACCCGGCCGCCGGCCTCGATCGCCTCCATCTGGCCCTGCCAGAAGCGCGCAGCCTCGGCCGGCGAGAAGCCGGCCATGAAATTGACCGAAGCGCCATGCGCCACGGCGTCGGCCAGGATGTCGGCAAGCTGCGGGATCGCCGCCCGCGCGGCGGCGGCGTCCAGTTTCAGGATCGAGACCATCATGGCTCCAAGGTTCCGTCTCTTCCGCAAAACAGGCTTTGTCATCGTTTCTGTCAATGATAAACTGTCAGAATAGGAAATATTGAACCATCGCATAAGTAATATTTATGGATATCGACCAGCTCCGCAGTTTCGACCGGATCGTGCGCGACGGCAGCTTCACCAAGGCGGCCGCCCGGCTCAACGTCACCCAGGCAACGATCTCGATGCGCATCCGCGCGCTGGAGACCCATGTCGGCGGCGCGCTGTTCACGCGCGGCCGCAAGGTGGAGCTGACCGAGCGCGGCGCCACCTTCCTGCCTTATGCCCGCCGCGTGCTCGCGACCCTGCTGGAAAGCGAGGACGCGATGCGCAGCGTCGATCGCGGCCGCATCGCCTTCGCCTCGCTGCGCAGCCTGATCGAACCGCTGGCAACCCCGGCCGTGGTCGATTTCATGCGCGCCCATCCGCGCGTCGAGCTACAGTTCGAGGAAGGCCGCCACCGCGACATCGCAGAATGGCTGCATGACCGCCGCATCGACCTCGCCATCATCGGCTGGCCGAATTTCGATCCGTTGCTCGAGGCGCTGGAACCGGTCGCGCTGCTGCGCGAAAAGGCGGTGCTCGCCGCCTCGCCCGCGCTTGCCCGCGAGATCGGGCCGCAGCCCACCCTCGACCGCATCTTCGCGGTGGCGCCGCATTTCCTGTCCTTCTTCTGGTGGCAGGTGACGCCCGATGCGATCCAGTCGCTGCGCCACCGCGCCCGCGCCAGTTCGCAGGTGCTTTTCTCCTCCGGTCGCGCCCTGATCGAGCATGGCGCGGCGATCGGCCATCTGCTCGAAGCCTCGATCACCGGCGATCTGGCGAGCGGCCGCCTGGTCGACCTGGCGCCGATCGACATGCCCGTCATCTGGCGCGATTCGGCCCTTGTCGCGGGCACGCCGGACGCGCTTTCACGCCCGCTGGTGGCGGAACTGGCCGACCGGATCGTCGCCCGCGCGGCCACGCTCGGCGTACTTCATGCGGACCGGCGTTGAAAAGGCCCGTTTCAGCGCTTTGCGGCCAACAACCTTGATGCTATTGAGCGCGCCATGAGCACCGTGCCGCAAGACAACATCCGCAATTTCTCCATCGTCGCCCATATCGATCACGGCAAGTCGACGCTTGCCGACCGATTGATCCAGGCCACCGGCGGCCTGACCGACCGCGAGATGAAGGAGCAGGTGCTCGACTCGATGGATATCGAGCGCGAGCGCGGCATCACCATCAAGGCCCAGACCGTCCGGCTCGACTACAAGGCCAAGGATGGCAAGACCTACATCCTGAACCTGATGGACACGCCCGGCCACGTCGACTTCGCCTATGAAGTGTCGCGATCGCTCGCCGCCTGCGAAGGCGCGCTGCTGGTCGTCGACGCGTCGCAGGGCGTCGAGGCGCAGACGCTGGCCAATGTCTACCAGGCGATCGACAACGATCTCGAGATCGTGCCGATCCTGAACAAGATCGACCTGCCGGCGGCCGAACCCGACCGCATCAAGGCGCAGATCGAGGAAGTGATCGGCATCGACGCGTCCGACGCCGTGCTGATCTCGGCCAAGACCGGCATCGGCATTCCCGACGTGTTGGAAGCCGTCGTCACCCGCCTGCCGCCGCCCAAGGGCGACCCGGACGCGCCGCTGAAGGCGCTGCTGGTCGACAGCTGGTACGACGCCTATCTCGGCGTCATCGTGCTGGTGCGCGTCATCGACGGCCGCCTGAAGAAGGGCGCCCGCATCCGCATGATGCGCGCCGATGCCGTCTACGATGTCGAGCGGGTCGGCTATTTCACGCCCAAGCTCGTTCCCGTCGACGACCTCGGCCCCGGCGAGATCGGCTTCTTCACCGGCTCGATCAAGGAAGTGGCGGATACGCGCGTCGGCGACACCATCACCGACGACAAGAAGCCGACGGCCGAGGCGCTGCCGGGCTTCCGGCCGGCCCAGCCGGTGGTGTTCTGCGGCCTGTTCCCGGCCGATGCGGCCCAGTTCGAGGAACTGCGCGCCGCGATGGGGCGCCTGCGCCTCAACGATGCGTCGTTCTCGTTCGAGATGGAATCCTCGGCGGCGCTCGGCTTCGGCTTCCGCTGCGGCTTCCTCGGCCTGCTGCATCTGGAGATCATCCAGGAGCGGCTGGAGCGCGAGTTCAACCTCGACCTGATCGCGACCGCGCCCTCCGTCATCTACAAGATCACCCTGACCGATGGCAGCGAGGTCGAATTGCACAATCCGGCCGATATGCCGGACGTGATGAAGATCCGCGAGATCTCGGAGCCCTGGATCCGCGCGACCATCCTGACGCCGGACGAATATCTCGGCGCGATCCTGAAGCTCTGCCAAGAGCGGCGCGGCATCCAGTCCGACCTGTCCTATGTCGGCTCGCGCGCCATGGTCACCTACGACCTGCCGCTCAACGAAGTCGTGTTCGATTTCTACGACCGGCTGAAGTCGATCTCGAAGGGCTACGCGTCGTTCGACTACCACCTGACCGACCACAAGCCGGGTGATCTGGTGAAGCTGCAGATCCTGGTCAATGCCGAGCCGGTGGACGCGCTGTCGATGCTGGTCCACCGCACCCAGGCCGAGCGCCGCGGCCGCGCCATGTGCGAGAAGCTGAAGGACCGGATCCCGCAGCATCTGTTCGTGATCCCGATCCAGGCTGCGATCGGCGGCAAGATCATCGCCCGCGAGACCGTCCGCGCCATGCGCAAGGACGTGACGGCGAAGTGCTATGGCGGCGACATCACGCGCAAGCGCAAGCTTCTGGACAAGCAGAAGGAAGGCAAGCGCAAGATGCGCCAGTTCGGCAAGGTCGACATCCCGCAGGAAGCGTTCATCGCCGCCCTGAAGATGGACGATTGAGGCGGCGACGCCCTTTTGCGATCTCAACGGCCGTTCCGGGCTCCTCGGGACGGCCGTTTTGTTTTCCTGGAGGTGCCGAAGGCCAGGACGCGGGGATCCAGGGTCGAGAGACCCTCACCCCAGCCCTCTCCCGCAGGCGGGCGAGGGAGCCGTTCGAGCCACGCTCCAAGATCGCGCCACACCGGCCGTAAAGCCCTCGCCCGCCTGCGGGAGAGGGTGGGGTGAGGGTTTTGCTTCTCTTGCGCGCCCAGCAGCTTCCCCGAAAAATTCCCTACGCCCGCACCCGCCGGCGGCGTCGTCTACCTCTCCCAACGGGAGAGGTAGAGCCCAAAGAGCTACCCGCGCAGCATGTCGAGAACGGCCTTCAACACCGTTTCCGGCTCGATCGTGTCCATGCGGCGCTTGCCGTCGATCTCGGGGGCCTGGACGATGGTGTTGCGGACCGCCTGCGGCGCCCAGCGTTCCGGCTGGCCGGGGCCGAACAGGCTCACCATCGGCACCAGCGAGATTCCCATCAGATGGCCGAGTCCGGTATCCGGCGCGACACCGATTTCCATGCGTCGCGCGCTCGCGGCCGTCAGTTCCAGCCGATAGACGCTCTCGACCTCGCCGGCATAGCGCGCCGGCGTGAACAGGGCTTCCGGCACGCCGGCGCGGATCGCCGCGATCTCCTCGCGCTCGGACGGGCCCGAGAAGAAGACCGGCGTCAGCCCTTCGGCGAGCAGCCGCTTCGCGAAGGCGATGTTGTGCGGCACCGGCCAGCCCTTCTCGCCCTTGGTCGTCACGGCGATGCCGACATGGCGCCGGCCTGCCGGAAACAGCTCCGCCGCCAGCGCCTGCGCCTGTGGCGGCAGATGAAAGCCGTCGCGCGCGGAAATCGTCCAGTCGAGCTTCTTGCCGGCATCCGCCTCGATCGTCGACCAGCTGCGATCGACGATCAGCGAGGGCCGGTGGAACTTGCCGATCGGAATGCTGCTCTGGAACCCGCCTGATTTCAGGAACAGTCGCGCCAGAAGCACGTCGCCGACGCGCGAGCGCACGTCGAACACCCGGTGGAAACGCGGCAGCTTCAGCAGCGCCGAGATGACCGGCACCGGCCAGTAGCGGGCCCGCGGGAAGTGCACGAAGGTCGGCGCGATGTCGGCGACCAGTTCATGCACCGGCCGGGTCAGCCGGTCCGGGCAGGACGAGATCCACCAGATCGGGTGGCCCGGATAGCGCTGCGCCACGGCCCAGATCAGCGGGCAGACCATGAGCGCGTCGCCAAGACCGGCGCGGTCGCTGAGGACGGCGATCGGCGCGAGCGCGCCAGCAGGGGTGGATGTCATGAAGCAGGCCAGTTGATGCGACGGAGGGCTGCTTCCCATAGCGGTTTTTGGAGCGCCGCCATAGCCACGTCGCAAGGCCCGCGACGTTCCCGCGCGTCTCGACGGCCCGTCTGAACCGAAGCGCCGATAAAAAAAGGGGCGCCGGCCGGAGCCGACGCCCTTTCGAAGGCAACCAGGGTCAGACGGCTTCGTCGACCTTGGGCTGCGGCACGACGCGCAGATAGGGCTTCAGCGTCTTCCAGCCGCCCGGGAACTTCTCCTTGGCGGCTTCGTCGGAAACCGAGGGGACGATGATCACGTCCTCGCCCTGCTTCCAGTCGACCGGCGTCGCCACCTGGAACTTCGAGGTCAGCTGGAGGCTGTCGATGACGCGCAGGATCTCGTCAAAATTCCGCCCGGTCGATGCCGGATAGGTCAGCGTCAGCTTGAGCTTCTTGTCGGGCCCGATGACGAAGACCGAGCGGACCGTCGTGGTATCGGAGGCGTTGGGATGGATCATGCCGTAGAGATTGGCGACGGTCTTGTCGTGATCGGCGATCAGCGGGAAGTTGAGCGTCGCGCCGGTGGCGTCGCGAATGTCGTCGATCCACTGGCCGTGATTGGAAAGCTCATCGACGGAAAGGCCGATGACCTTGACGCCGCGCCGCTCGAATTCCGGCTTCAGCTTGGCGACCGCGCCGAGCTCGGTGGTGCAGACCGGGGTGAAGTTCTTCGGATGCGAGAACAGCACGCCCCAGTCCTTGCCGAGCCATTCGTGGAACGAGATCCTGCCTTCGGTCGTGTCGGCGGTGAAATCGGGGACCACGTCCCCCAGATTGAGTGCCATTTTCGGACTGCCTTCGCTGCGAGTTGCCGGCCTGCACGGAACCGGCGGCCATTTCGACCGCGAGTATCGCATGACCATGCAACCGGTCAATCGCGGAATCAGAACGGTTTCGAGTATGCGTTACCAGAATTCGCACCACCCTCGCCATTTCGTTCCAGTTCTCGGGCGCGGCTGGCCCAATATTGGAATTTTCGTCCAGAGCCGGCGCGCCACCGGCGCCGCGCGATGGTTGACGGATCGTCAAGATTGATCGGCGATACTGCGCCTCGGGGAGCGCTGACCAGGAAGGTGTCATCATGCTGAAAAGGCCGATCCGCGCGCTGGCGCTTTCGATCCTGCTGCCGGTTTTCTCCGTCGCGCCCGCCATGGCGGAATCGATCGACACGACGCCGGCCAAGATCCTGTTCAGCGACGTCAAGACGCCGATCCCCCTCGAGGCGCGCGCCATCGGCTCCTATGCCAAGGGCTGCCTCGCGGGTGCCGTCGCCCTGCCCGTCAACGGCAAGGACTGGCAGGCCATGCGCCTGTCCCGCAACCGCAACTGGGGCACGCCGGAGCTGATCGCCTTCACCGAAAAGCTCGCCTACGACGCCAAGCGCCAGGACGGCTGGCCGGGGCTTCTGGTCGGCGACATGGGCCAGCCGCGCGGCGGCCCGGCGCTGACCGGCCATGCCAGCCACCAGATCGGCCTCGACGTCGACCTCTGGCTCACGCCGATGCCCAACCGCCTGCTATCGCGCGAGGAGCGCGAGAAGATGTCGGCGACCTCGATGGTCAACGAGAAGGCCCGCGCGATCGACCGCTCGGTATGGACGCAGGGCCAGGTCAAGCTGATCCGCCGCGCTGCGCTCGACCCAAGGGTGGCGCGCATCTTCGTCAACGCGGCGATCAAGAAGGCGCTCTGCCAGGATGCGCGCGGCGATCGCGGCTGGCTCAACAAGGTCCGCCCCTGGTGGGGCCATACCTACCACTTCCACGTCCGGCTCGATTGCCCGCCCGGCATGGCGAGCTGCGTGCCGCAGAAGGCGCCGCCTCCGGGCGATGGCTGCGGACCGGAGCTCGACGCCTGGCTGCAGCCGCCCAAGCCGCCAAAGACCCCGACCAAGCCGACCAAGCCGGCCGTCAAGCCGCGGCCGATACTGCTGGCCGACCTGCCGGCGGCCTGCCGCCAGGTGCTTATCGGTGCGCCTCCCGGCATGACGCCGGAGCCGGCCACCGCCCCGATGGCCTATGACGCCGCCCCGCCGGCCGACGTCGAGAACCCCGCCGACGCGCCGGTGACCGGAACGCTCCACTAGGGTTAACGGGATGCTAACAGGAAACGGCCGCTTCGATCCCCTCGAAGCGGCCGCTTTCGTCTCGGCGCCCTACGCGTCGTCCGGCTCGGCGACCCAGTGCTTCACGGTCGTCAGGCTGCGCAGATATTGCGGCGGGGCATAGGCCTCCGCGCCCAGCTCATAGGCGGCGCGCCAGGGCCAGCGCGGATCGGCGAGGATGGCGCGGGCGAGCGCCACCATGTCGGCCCGGCCCTCGCGCAAGAGCCCCTCGGCCTCGGCAGGCGTGGTGATCAGCCCGACGGCGCGGGTGACGATACCGGCGCCGGCGCGGATTTTCTCCGCGAATTCAACCTGATAGAGCGGCCCGATCGGGATCTGCGCGTCATGCGCGTTGCCGCCGGACGAGGCGCAGATATAGACGACGCCGACGGCCTTGAGCGCCTTGGCGACCTCGATCGCCTCGTCGACATGAAAACTGTCGCGCTCGATCCATTCCGAAGCCGAAAGCCGCACGCCGACGAACATCCGCTCCGGCAGCGCCGCGCGCACCGCCTTCGCCACAGTCACGATCAGCCGCATCCGGTTTTCGAGGCTGCCGCCCCAGCGATCGCTGCGCTGGTTCGAGACCGGCGACAGGAATTCATGCAGAAGATATCCATGCGCGCCATGCAGTTCGACGAAGTCGAGTCCTGCCCGCTCCGCCCGCCTGGCCGCGTCGACGAAAGCCGTGACGATCTGCTCGATGCCGGCCTCGTCCAGGGCGATCGGCGTCGGCCAGCCGGGACCGAAGGGAATGGCGGAAGGGCCGACCGTCTGCCAGGCATCCTCTTCGGGCTTCAGCGCCCCGCCGCCCAGCCAGGGAAGCTGCGACGACGCCTTGCGTCCGGCATGGCCAAGCTGCACGCCGAATACGGCGCCGGGGGCCGCCACCCGCCGGGCCGCCGCCAGCGCCCGGGCCATCGCCGCCTCGTTGTGATCGGAATAGAGCCCGAGGCAGCCATGCGAAATGCGCCCGCGCCGCTCGACGCCTGTCGCCTCGAAGGTGATCATGCCGGCCCCGGAGATGCCGAGGTTCATCCAGTGCTGCATATGCCAGTCGCTGGCCGAGCCGTCATCGGCGGAATACATGCACATCGGCGCGACCGCGATGCGGTTCGGCAGGGTGAATTCGCCGAGCGTGATGGGGGAGAAGAGCGCGCTGGTCATCGATCGATCCATTCGAAATACAGGGGCATGAGCGGACGGCGAGGATAGCGAGCGCTCGCGCGCCCGAAACGCCGTCCTGCGGATTGGCGGAAGGAAGGATGGCGATCGGGCCTCGGCCCGACCGCCTTGGCAGGGTCAGTGGGACGTGTCGAGCCGCAGGCCCGAGGACGCATTGATGCGCCACCAGCCGGCTATGGCATGGCGCGGCCGATGCGAGGGCAGCACTTCGTGCGGAATCTCCTCCGACATCATCAGAACCACCCGGCCCGCCTGCGGCACGATCTCCACGGTCGCCGCGTCGGCTGCCACCGATTTCCACAGCCGCAGCGTGCCGCCATCCTCGGCCTGCCAGCCGGCATCGAGATAGACGATCATCGAGACGACGCGATTGCGCGCGCCGGTCAGGCTGTCGAGATGCCGGCCATAGAAGCCGCCGGTCGGATAGGCGATGAAGTTGCACTCGAAATCGAACAAGCCGAGGAAAAGACGGCGGTTGATCGCGATGCGCAGCCGCTCGGCCATGTCGAGAAAGCGGCGCTCCGCCCCCGTGCCGCCATCGAACCAGCGGATTGCCGCGCGCCGGATCTCGGCCGCCTGGCGGCGTCCGCCCTCGCGCCCGACCCCGGCATCGGTCAGGGCGCCGGAGGCCTCCATCGCCGCCAGTTCGCCGGCCAGCGCCTCGACCAGTCCGTTGTTGAAGAACGCGTCGACGACGACATAACCATCCCGGGCCAGAGCCTCGATGGCTGCGTCGCCGACCAGCGTGTCGAAGTCATCCGTCTCCGCTTCGATGACCTCGCTCACAGGGCTGCCACGCCCGTGCCGATCGGGCAGGAAACACCCGTGCCGCCCAGGCCGCAATAGCCGTTCGGGTTCTTCGCCAGATATTGCTGGTGGTCTTCCTCGGCGAAGTAGAAGGGCGGCCGATCCAGGATCTCCGTGGTGATCGTGCCATGCCCCCGGGCGGAGAGCGCCGCCTGGTAGGCGTCGCGCGCCGCCTCGGCGCGGTTGCGCTCGGCCGCGTTGGCAACATAGATGCCGGAGCGGTACTGCGTGCCGACATCATTGCCCTGGCGCATGCCCTGCGTCGGGTCGTGGCTCTCGAAGAACAGCTTCAGCAGCGCGTCATAGGAGATCACGGCCGGGTCGTAGGCGACGAGCACGACCTCGTTATGGCCGGTCATGCCGCTGCAGACCTCGCCATAGGTCGGATTCGGCGTCAGGCCGCCCGCATAGCCTACCGCCGTCGCATAGACGCCGTCCGCCTGCCAGAACTTGCGCTCGGCGCCCCAGAAGCAGCCGAGACCGAACAGCGCCGTCTCGATGCCGGCGGGATAGGGTCCGGCGATCGGGTGGCCATTCACGAAATGCGCGCCCGGCGTGGTGATCGGCTGCGCGCGGCCGGGCAAGGCCTCGTCCGGCGCCGGCATGCGTGCCTTGCGCTGGAAGATATCGAGGAGATTCATGCGTAGTCTCCTTGTATGGGATGAATTCAGGCGACGATGGAGCGATAGCGCCGGCGCCGGCCTGCGAGAACGAGAAACGCGCCAAGCGCGCCGAGGACCAGCCAGGTCGGCAAGGTCAGCAGAAACTGGATCACCGGCGACCACACCCAGGGGCCGACATAGGCCTCGACATGGGTTGCGACTGCCGTCTGGAACGAAGTCAGGCTGGCGGGATCGAAGGCGAACCAGGCCTGGCCGAGCGGAGTCACGGTGAGCGTCGAGGCCGCGATCGACTTTGTGCCGTCGATCACCAGCCCGACCACCGCGCCGGCGATGGCAAACAGGCCGAGAAGACGGACAAGAAGGGTGAACATGACTTGATCCCTCGTCGCGGCCCGGCTGACGCGAACGGTCAGTGGCGACTGGTCCACAGATAGTGTGACGGTGCGATTTCGGCAACGTTTGCCGACCTCGCGACCATTAATACACGGCCATCCCCGGCTGTTTTCACGGGAAGCCTTGCGGCTTGCCCTGGCTTCGTGATACCGCACGGCCTGTCTTGCCGAGAGCAGGACCTGCCGAGAGCAAGAGGCGTCCGCCGCCTCGAAATATTGCGCCGGCAGACTTCCACGCCGCAAGGCGTTTGGTACGGAGGGGTGGCCGAGTGGTTGAAGGCGCACGCCTGGAAAGTGTGTATACGGGAAACCGTATCGCGGGTTCGAATCCCGCTCCCTCCGCCATCCACATCAGTTAAAGCACTGATTTAAAAAGCCGACTTCGGCCCGCCTCCATTTTGATCCCCCAATATTTCCCCCATTATAGTTTCGGCGACATGTCAGGCCATCCCGGTTCCGAGCGGCTGGAATGAATCCTTTGGGTTGCTGGTCGCAATGGTCGAAGTGCTCCTTCTCATTCGCTATCGCTTTCGGTCCCCTCAATTCTGACCGGAGCGGCTCACTTCTTTATGACCAAAAGCACTATGCACTTGCCGAGGATGCTGACCGACTTCTGTCGGAAGCGGGCAGCCACTGTTCTGGCCCCGAGAGAGGTCGAACGGCTCGAAAGTTACCTCCACTCGCTGCTCAAAGAGCGCGAAATGCCGCCGATGACCGGGGGCTATGTAAATTGGCGCCTTATCTCCATATCGTGCGATATTGAGTACGCGCGCCTGCGGGCCGGACGCAATGCACTGCGTCCTGGATTCGACGCCCTAGTCCGCCATCTCTCCCAAAATCCCAGGGCTGCGCTACGCCCAGCACCGAGAAAGCGGGGCGCGCCCCGTGCTGTTGTTGAGACCGCGCGGGGCCCAGTCTGCACAGCGAAGACAGGAGATACCGGAAAATCGGAATCTGCCATGCCAAAGCGACCGACTGGCGTGCCAGCCAAGAAGGTCGTCGAGTTTCCTGCCGCGCTCTGGGATGTGACCGTAGATCCCGTCGAGTTTCACGACGCACTAGACCTTCAGATGCGGCGGCACGACGACAGTTGGGGGCACCTGCACCGCGCGATTGTCCGCCCCGGAGACCGCATCAATGCGAAAACGCTCTACTCCTGGAAGACGGGTTTTCGCGTCCCGCGGACCTTAGACAGTCTGGATATCCTGAAGCGCATCGAATGTCGCTATCGCCTGCCAGCGGGATATTTTCAATCCAAACTGCCCAACCGTGACCGCGCTCCAGCAGGGCACCAATTGCCTGGCGTGGCGCCTTCGGAGCAGCGACGCCTCGCCTGGCATCTGCCTGACGACTTCGACAGCCGCTCCGCAGCAGAGAGAGAAGAAATCCTGACATGGGTCCGGGACGTAATAATCTCGGGTAGCACCGACTACCGGCGCTTTCAGGCTGCAGCGATGAAGACGCGCTACGCCCTAAGGTTCAAAGGCCTTCAAGGAAAATCACGGGCGCATCGCGCCGCTGTGCATCAGGACGCACATGTTGACCCTGACCTCGTTGGCAGAAGCCGGGTGGCCCCGGCACGACTGCAACAGGAGATGGCGGATCTTGTCCGCTTCAAGACATCGACACTGACAGCAGTTGGCTTCCAACGTTCTGGCGTCTGGGGGGATGAGACGGCCTCTCAAAAGATTGAGCATCTAGCCTTGCTGTTCGGGGCGCTAGCCGCCGATCCAGAAGGGCCAGTTAAAGGTCTCGGCATCCCCGCTAAGGCGCTGTCATTCGGCATGCTCGTCTTCCCATCAATTTGGGATTGGTACATCCAATGGCGAGAGCAGCGCCGCGGCTTCTACACCGCCTGGGAGGTGGATATGCTGCGGCTGGCGTCGGCTATGACACGGCAAGAGACCGGTTGGCTTAGGCAGAACGCAAGCTTGATTGACAGAGTGGAGCCGGTCGATGGGCTTCTATCCGTGCATGACATCCAAGTCGCCAAGAACGATTGGCCCTCTGCCTGCGACACCTTCTGCCGATACGCTTTGAGTCGAGTGAAGGAGGTCGAACGAGTCGCCAGGGTCCACCGAGATCCTTTCGAGCCTATCCTTCCGATCCTAGAGGCCGACAACCCGGTCGGGGAGTATCGCAAGATAACGGAGGAGATCCTAAAGCTTATGCCGAATCAGCGGCGCTATCCGCGTGCAGCAGCCGAATCCGTTCGTGCCTTCCTGATGATGCGAATTGGCCTGCATCTCGGGGTAAGACAGAAGAACCTCAGGCAGCTCCTTTACCGGCGCCGTGGTGAGAGCCCCACGTCTGAGAGGCGCCTGATAGAAGCCAAACGAGGCGAACTCCGCTGGAGTGATAGAGAAGCTGGTTGGGAAATCCTCATCCCCGCAGAAGCGTTCAAAAACGCGACGTCATCCTTCTTCTCAGGCAGACCGCTTCGACTGGTTCTGCCAGACCTCGGCAATCTTTATCAGTTCATCGACGCCTACATAGAAACTCACCGGCCGGCCCTCCTGCGTGAAGCCGAAGACCCAGGCACTTTCTTTGTAAAAACCGTCAAAATGTCTAGCACAGACGCTGCTTACGGAAGCGAGGCTTTCTATGACGCTTGGCGCCTAATTGTTCAGCGCTACGGCATTTACAATCCCTATACGGGTCGTGGAGCCATCAAGGGCCTACTTCCGCATGGCCCCCATAATGTCCGCGACGTGTTGGCGACCCACATCCTCAAGCAAACTGGCTCTTACGAGCAGGCCAGTTATGCGATTCAGGATACGCCCGACACCGTTGCAAAACACTATGGAAGGTTTTTGCCGCAAGACAAAGCTGCTCTAGCAGCGGAAATTCTCAACAAGGTTTGGCAGACAGCATAGATCCGGTGAGCGAGAGCAGGTGACACAGCGTGTTGCTCTCGTTCAACCTCCCTCCACCTCGCGGTCGCTATCACCGCCGGCCGCCCAGGCGATTTGACCGCAGGCATAGTCCCTGCCCCGCCCTCCTGGTCGTGGTTGCCGCTCCGGGGCGGCCAGCGAGGGCTCGGCGTCGGCGTCACCGTCTGCCGGCTCGGGCTCGTTGTCGTTGTCGCCGTCCATCCAGTCGAGGACAGCCAGCAGGCGGGTTAGGTCGCGCTCGGTCTCGGCAAGCAGAGACGCCAGGCGTTCGGCCTCCGTCTCGATGGCGGCCCGCGTGCGGCCCAACGAGAACTGCTGATGCTTGGGGTGAATACTCATCGGGCTTGATCCTTCGGCAGGGGCGCTAACCCGAGCGCCCGCTCTTCGGCGTCGAGCAGCTTGAAAGCGATCCGGAACAGGATCCGGAGGCAGAGCAGGCGGATAAGACTCATTGCACCAGTCCCCTGCGGATCAGTTCGGCCTTGAGGGCGCGCGCGTCCGCCTTGCGGTCGTGCCGCCAGGCGCGCGCCAGTTTCAGCTTGTCGGGGCTCAGTGCATAGGGCTCGGCCACGTCCAAGCTCGTGACGGTGGCATCCCGTCCGTCTTTCCAGCCGCCCACCATCAGAACGATGGAATGACCTTCGGCGAAGACTTCGTCGATATGCGCCGCGGCGCGTTGCTTTGCGGTGCTCATAGCCTCACCGCCTTCCGCTCGCGCTGGCCGCGGGTGTACGAATAGAACAACTCCCGCAGGCAGGTTGCATGTTCTAGGGCGCTGCTCATGATTTCCAGCCGGGCATCGACTTGGCCGTTCGATAGGAGATAGTGCCGCAGGTGGCCTTCTGTTTTCTCCGGCTCCATGAGCGTGGCGTCGAGCAGTTCGGACATCGCCATGATGGTAGCGATAGTACGGTGGAGGGCATCTTCGACTTCGGAGAGTGTCGCGCTCATGCTGCCGCTCCCCGCCGTGCGCGGTGCAGAATGGCAAACGTCGCCGTGTTGAAGGTGTCGATGTCGTGGCCCAGGGCCAAGCTCATGTCGCGCGCGATAATCGAGAATGCGGCTGCGCGGCTGAGGTCCGTTCGGCTTGCAGGGCACTCGATGTTCAGCAGGTTCTCGACCAGAGCGTCCAGAAGCTGCGACAGGTTGTGCACGTCGCTATCGATATCGTCGAGAGTTGGGGCGGCGGTGCTCATGCTGCACCTCGCGCGGCCTGCAGCCGCAGCTCCAGCTCGTTCTGGATCTCGCCCAGCTTGTACTCGGCGAAGTGAAGGACGGTCTGGATTGCGCCTTGGTCGTCCTTGTCCAGCAGTGCCTCGGCAGCCATGAAGGCGGCACGGATCAGGCGGCCGAGGTCGTTCGCCGTGTCGGCCAGATTAAGGTCTGTCTGGCGAACCGACGCCCGCCGATCAGATTGGGTTGGCTTAACGCTCATGGGATTTTCCTCGTGTTTGCGGGATGTCAGGCGGCGTGGCGGATCTCGTCGATCCGGGCGTAATCGGCGGGTGTGAGGCGTTCCTGCGTCTCAATCGCCATAATGGCGTCGGCGCGCTGGCGCTGGGCCTCTGTCTGAGCCGCCCAGACGGAGCGGAAGCCGGCGAGCTTCTTCGCAGCGTGCCAGGCGTTGCGAAGCGCCCATGCGAACGTCTTGCGGTACTCGCCCGGCTTGGCGACCCGGCGGGCCGTGGCGTGGGCTTCTCTCATGATGGCGGCGCGGTCGAAGGCAGACATAGCTTCTCCGTTCGCGGCAATGGTGTTGCCGTCGCTTGCGGTGATGGGGAACTGGAAGAGGGGTTAGGCGGCCGGCTTATCCGGCGCGGGCATTCGGTCGATACGCTCGGTAGTGGGCCAGATGCGCCTCAACCTCGGCCGTGGTCATCAGGCCGGTGATGGTCAGGATATCAATGGGCACGCCGGCGCAGGCAATGCGGTTCTGTTCGGAGACGAGCGCCTGGATCAGTTGTGGGCGGGTCATGATCTGGGTTTCCGGCAACGCTTTTCGTTAACCTTAACGTAAATGATCATATTGGTTACGTCAACCGCTTTGTGCTATGGATAACGATAATAGTTATGATGGAGAAAGCAGTGACACTGACACCGGCGCAATGCCGGGCCGCCCGAGGCCTGGCTGATTTGTCTCAAGCGGAGCTGGCTACCGCATCGAATGTCGGCCTAAGCACGGTGAGGAATTTCGAGGCAGGGCGGACGGTGCCCGTCGCCAACAATCTTGCCGCAATTATCAAAGCCCTCGAAGCAGCCGGCGTCGAATTCATCCCTGAGAACGGCGGAGGTGCCGGTGTCCGATGGCGGGACCGACAGACAGCACCCGACCAGGGTAAAACCCCCGACGAGCTGACGAGCGAGAACGACGGATGAGAAACATTAGGGCGAGCCCGCCCGATCAAGCTCAATCTGATCGGCTCACGGCCATTATCGCTGCGGCACAGACGAAAGACTGGGAGCAATTCAGAGCGCTATCGGATCAGGCCTTTGTGAATGAAGCGGCCATGCGGGAGCAATTCGACGCAAGCTGTGCTTCTGCCGATTTCACACTGGTGCGAATCCCAGATACCGTTCGAGCCGTAAGGGACGGACGCAAGGGGACAATGCTCAGCATAGAAATTCCCAACGGCACCAGAGGCAAGCCGGGAATTATGCTGATGGTCTACGAGCCCTCTCGAAAGGACGGCATTCGAGAGTTTGGTATCTGGGTTTTCTCCGAGATACCCAATTTCGACTGAAGCGCGAGCCGGCCCTAGGCCATCGCTTCTCCACCGACCTCCTTCGCATGCCTAGTCGGCTCCGCGGGAAAGATGTGCCTTATCGCTCCAAGCTGCACCTTTAGACGAGTGCCCGCGGGGATGGGGACATGCTACCCGTTGCGTAGGAGGTGCCATCCTATGACAGTGGGCAAAGAATACTGGGAACCTCGGCGTCCCTTCCCAATTGTTTTCCCAGACTTCCCAGAAGAAGACTGTCCAGAAATCCCAGAAGGATGGGAGGACGCGTCCGTCGATACCGACATGTGCCCTTCTTGGCTGGTCGGTGGACTAAGGGTGTTTGTGGACTACATTGACGTTGGCATGCGATGGGTGGGCGAAGGACCCCGCTTTTCTGTCTGTGAGACGTATCTCTTTGTAGCAGACGACTTGTTTCAGTCTGACAACTGGGCAGATGTTGTGGCCTTTGTTGAGGTCCATCCCCTCTCTCAGACCCTAGGTATTTCCCCACAGTAAGGGTGGTTGGGCGGGCGTATCGAAGCTTGGCCCTTTGACGCCATCTTCCTTTTTGCCGCGAGCGACAATCCTAAGGCTGCCGTCCGGCAAGGGCCGCTGCATTGCCGGCACCTCGTTGGCCGGGGCTGTCATCCACCGCTCGATCTCTTCCTCGCTTCGCAAAATGACCGGCATCGCCTTTGGATGAATGGCGCCGACCTCCGCATTTGGTTCCGTCGTCAGAAAGCCGAACAGGTCATTGCTGGTCTCCCCTTCTCTCACCTTTCGCACGCTAGTCCAGTTGACCCAGATGCCGGCAAAGAAGGCGAGCGGCCGATCCTCGGCGAGCGCGAACCATATGTCCCCGCCCGCATCACGGTTGAACTCCGAGAATGATGTGAACGGAACGAGGCAACGGTTCTCGACCCCGAGCCAGCGCTGCCAGTGCTTGCTGCCGATGTTGCGGATATTGGTCGTGCCGGTGTCCGGCTCCATACGCAGCAGTTCCCGAAAGTCGACTGCCTTGCCCTTCGCCTCTAGCTTGGCAGCACGCTTCTTGGTCGCCTCCATGAGTGCGAGCTGAGACGACGGCATGCCCCACCGGGCCAACGCCAGCTCGCGAATTCCGTCGGGGGCGTTCCGCACAATCGGCGCAGGGTAGTCGGGGAAGATTCCTGGCATTGGCGGGAGATTGCCGGTCTGGTCCCGCATCGCTCTAGCGATTGCGCGGATGGCATCCTGGTTTCGGGTCATCGAGTAGAGGTTGCACATGCCACCGAGCCTATCGGGGCTGTGCAAAAAGGGAAGGCCTTCCGCGGAAGTCCGAACGCGAGCGTAGGATTCAACTCCTAGTCTCATTGACTCTCTTTGCGATGAGAACAAAATAGGAACATCGAAGTTGGAGAAGGGACATGGGCGACCCAGCCGTACCTATTTTGGATGAGGCGCAGGTTGCACTGGACGAGCGCATCAACAATCTGTTGGCGGCCCACAATGGCGACGCACGAGCCGCGCTCGAAACACTGCTGCTTGCAGTGGACATCCGGGCTAGCCGCATTTCGTATGGGTTCGTTAGCGGCACGCTGCCGGATCAGCCATGAACACCGAACCAGACCGACCGCTCTCGCCATGGGCGGTCTGCGCCCGGCTTCAGCAGAGAGTGAGCCAGCAGAAGGGCGCGCGAATCTCGCACGACACTGCCGACCTCCTCCTACGGGCATTGCGCGCCTATCTCGCCAATCCCAAAAGGGACAGAATCGCGGCCGTCATCTGTATGCGACACCACATCAAGCGTGAGCCTTGTCAGCCGCTTTGTCGCACCTGCCTGGCAACTGCCTGGGAGTTGAAATGTCTGATGCGCGGCGAAGAGAATTACTTCAGCGATGAATGGGAGCGCTGACACTCTGCGTTGCGCTCCGCGCATCAGCCGAGCCATCATTGCTTTCCAAACGCTGCTCAAGGCAAGAATCATGCGCACTGCCGTCCTGCTCGCATTCATGCTTTTTGCTTTGCCTGCGTCGGCCTCTGAAGTTCATGTCATCGACGGCGACACTCTCAGGGTCGATAACAAGACGATCCGGATATTTGGCATTGACGCACCCGAGGCCGGCCAAAGCTGCAGGAAGCCTGGCGGCGGGACATGGCAATGCGGTCAGGCTGCAATCAGCGAGATGGAGCGCGCCGTCGCAGAGGGCGCCGTCGCCTGCGACGACCGCGGATTGGACGTCTACGGCCGCACGCTCGGCATCTGTAGGGTCGCTGGGCTCGACCTCGGCCGCCTGATGGTGAAAGAGGGACTCGCTTGGGCGTTCCGCAAATACTCCACCGACTACGTGGAGGTTGAGGAGCAGGCGCGAGCGGCAGCCGTCGGGGTCTGGGAACAGGAGACCGAGGCGCCATGGGATTTCCGCGCGCACAAGTGGGATGTGGCGAAGCAGAAAACCCCTGAAGGCTGCCCGATCAAGGGGAACATCAACCGAAAGGGTGAGCACATCTATCAC
Source organism: Kaistia defluvii (assembly GCF_026343955.1). Classification (GTDB taxonomy): domain Bacteria; phylum Pseudomonadota; class Alphaproteobacteria; order Rhizobiales; family Kaistiaceae; genus Kaistia; species Kaistia defluvii. The sequence continues at coordinate 129,908 of NZ_JAPKNI010000002.1, read as the reverse complement.
ACGCCTTGGTCGCCTTGGTACGGCCGGACAAAGGTCAGCGTCGAGAAGGGGGAGCGATGGTTCTGCGGCGAGGGCGAGGCGATCAAAGCCGGCTGGCGAGCGCCCTATTGGGGTAACTGAGGGCCATAATTCAGGTGCGCATGAGCGGGCAGACACGGCCATTTTAGCTAACTACGCCATAGTCAACTTTTAATTATTCCGATCACAAAGTTTTTATTTCAATTTTTTAACTAATGTGCGCCTAATATCCCGCACCTTACGCTGGGTAAGGTAAGCAAACGGCGGGGAAAGGAATGGCAAATAACGCGGAATATATAGAGAGCCTAGCTCAAGAGCTTAGCATACTGGCACTGAAGGACGGGTTCATTGACTTATCCCTATTGCTTAGAATCGCCTCCCGGTATGCGGGGGCCAAGCGAAATGTCCGGCGAGATTTTGAATCTTCAGAAGATCATTTCTCAGCTGAGCAATTTGATACAGTTATGTGACACGGTGGATCTCCGTGTTACGCATGATGCATTGTTAACTGCTCGCGAAGAGGCAGAAAGACTCCTGAAAATCAGAACAGCGAACTGAGTAGAGCGGATGGTGGGAAGATGACACAAGCGACGTACGTCGACGTCATCATTGGGCGCAGCATCCGCTCGATTCGCATGGAGAAGTCCGTTTCCCAGGAGCGACTTGCTGCCGAACTTGGGATAACCTTTCAACAGATCCAGAAGTACGAGAAGGCGAAGGACCGGTTGAGCGTTTTCAGGCTCCTACAGATTGCCGACGCCTTAGAAGTGCATCCAAACGTTATCGCCGATGCGGTACTTGCCGACCTCCAATCCGAGTCGCCAGGCCAACCAGAACACTAGGCCAGCCCGCAGGAAGCTAGGCTGCACACTGATCATCCTCGCGGTCATCAAAAGCACCGGCAGCCCATTGGACCTGCGATACCTCTCGCCCGATTCCCGACCCCCATACAAATGGCGGCAGTTCGGGCGAACCCAACAAGGGCTCCCGGTCGGCATCCCCGTCCCAGGCATCCAGCAGCGCGACCAACTCATCGATGAGGGCCTGAGTTTGCCAGAGCCGGGTAATTTGGCGTTCTAGCTCTTTCTCGATGGCGCGACGCATGCTGGCCTCCACCACAACCGGATACACTCAAAATTAAACCATAGCGTGTATCTGGGTGCAATAGTCTGGCGCAATGGGCGTCTTGCAATCTCGCAGCGGGCATCATTCGGACGACTCCGGCAAGCCTCACGACGGCTGACGGCGATGCTTGGACGGCGCTGATCCAGTAAGGGCTCGCAGTGCCCTATCGGCCCGGCAAAGCGCCCAAAGCGGCCCGCATCGCGCATTGGTGCGGCAACTGAGAGTTGCCTCGCTCAGAGGACATCCGAGGTATCTTGGTCGAAAACTGTGTCGGAGCGCGACGGAAAGGCGTTGATCACCGCCCAGGGTGAATTACTGGCTGAAGCGTCCGCACATGATGCCTCCGCCGTGGTCTTATCGAGAACCGGACATTTCCTCAAAACTGAGGGAAAGCCAGACGCATCGAAAGCTGACCGGATTGCACATCGTCGAACATGGCTAAACCGGGCGCCTAAACGTCGAAATCGCGCAATAATTTGCAACGCGTTGCAGCTGGCAGGCGTCCCGCTACCCCGTGGGTATGCGTATTGAGCCGACATCCACCAGAAGCTGGACGACAGCCCACCAGAGAAGGATCGATACCGCGATGAGAGCTGCGTAGACGAAGGCGCGCGTCAACGCCGTTCTTGAAATCCGATACTCGTGCTGCTTTGGCATCGCATCCCCCGCGCTGCCGGCCAAGTCACGAGGCCCAGGATGAAGCAGAACTCAACAGTCCTCAAGAACACGACAGCTCCCGTCTCCGGTAAGGCATTGCGAAACCCCTCTATCGGAGGGCCGTCGGGCTGCGTATCGTTACCCCGCGTCATGAAGTGCGGGGGATTTGGATGTTCAGGGTAATCGCTTTGGTCGCCGCCGGTCTGGTTGCCTGCATGTCGAGCGCATCGGCATGGGACGGTACGGATGCGGACAGCGGCGCTTCGGTTGAAATCGATAGCGGCAATCTCGTGCGGGAGGGGAACGAAATCGAGGTCTACGACCACGAGGCCGGCGAGTATCGCACTCTCGAAATGGGCGACTGAGCGCCAACATCCCTGTAGACGCACCGACCTCCTTCGCTCGTCAGAATATAGAGCTTGAGCGGAATGCTGAGTTGGTGCGGAGGCACAAGGTCAGGGGGCCTTACAGAGAATGAGCAGCACTGCTACGCTTACTGTCCGTGACATCATAGAAGATCCCGCGAAGCAGGTTGTCGACTACGGCGCATGGCAGACAGGACCGGTACCCGCGTCAAAATTTCCGCTACGAAAGCAAAAGCGCCTAAAATACAGCCATACCTGGTCATGGCGGGTGATCAAGTTCGAGAGTGTTCAGCGTCAGTTTTTGGTGTTGCTCGTATTAAACGCCGAGATTGGCGCCTTCAGCGCGCGGCTTGCTATCAAGATGGGGGACGACTGGGCAATCATCTGCACCCACGAATTGCACCTGTCTCACAAAAATTGGCACTGCCACTTTGTATCAGGTGACGTTAACCGCACCAATCCCGGCTATTTGCGGGATAAGGAAAACACGGTATATTTTCCTAGTGGCGGCAAGGAGATCCCGTGCACGATCGAGTTTAATGTTACGCTCACAAATGCCATGCAGATTGCCGCTCGAAGGTACCGATTTGAGGTGCCGGATCAGGCCGAGATGGACTTATGAACTTCGAGCGGAAGCTCAACAACGCGTTGGCCAATGGATTTCGCGTTCGCGAGGTTCCGATGGGCTATGCGATTGTCTCTCCATTTCTCTGGCTGGACGATGGCCCAGTAACATTCTATGGCCGCGTCGAAGGTGGCCAAATCCGATTTGAGGATAGCGGCGATACGCTGGTGCAAATCGAGGATGCTATCGATCTAGGAAGCGAGGCTCGCTTACAGACCGTCCGGGATTTGGCCGGCTCTCATGGCCTGATATTTGACGAAGCCGACAACGCCTTTCGCTCTCAATGGGTGCCAATCGATAATTCAGACGCGGCGATTTTTTCGTTTCTTTCATTCATGAACCGCATTCAGGACGTCACTATGCTCACCCGCGAGAAGGTCGAGCATTCGTTTCGGGACGATCTGGTGGCTGCTGTTCAAGAGTTTTTCGAAGGGCGAGCCGACGTTCAAGAGAGAGCGGCAATTGCACCAGATCACGGCGAGTACGTGACTGATGTGCTTGTCACTGCGGCCAACGGCCGAAGCGCGGCTATCTACGCCGCGACAAGTGAGCCCAAGGCACTGGAAGCGCTATTGAGCGCGGAGTTGATCCAACGCGAGGGCATGCGCAACGTGACACCGTTTCTTGTCTACGAGGATCTATTGGCGTCCTCAGTCTCGAAGCGGACCCGCACTCGCACAATAAACCACGATATTCTCCGCTTGGGCGACTGGTCTGGTGGGAAGCGGGAAATTGTATCGAAGGTTCAGACGGCACTTGGGTCAATCGCTGCCTGACCTTCGCCCGCCCGCCCACCAACCAAGCCCGCCCCCTCCGGCGGGCTTTTTATTGGCGAGTAGCCTGCCTAGTCCGGAATGCCTCGATCATTGCGGACGTCACATCGCGGGGGTAGCAAATCGGCGAGGCGCCACCCGGCCGACTGTAGGCGCTTCGACTTCCACACCGCCGGCCGTTTCGCATGACGTCATCGGGGCAAGCGCAGGGCCGGCCGCTCGCGTAGTAGGATTGTCTGCTTCCGTTCACGAGCATGACGGCTATCGCCGCCGCGGTAAGGACACTCTCTATTCTCGGCTTTGCAATCTGCGGAGGCTTGGCCGGGGCTTTGAACCCGACCTCACCCGCCCAGCCTAGAATTGAACCATCGCGGGCGACCTCGATCCAAGTTCCGCTCTGCCGATGCCCGACCACCTGGTCCCCCAGGGCGAGCCTCCCGACAATCTCGGCCTTGTCTGACGGCGCTGAACGAACACGCAGGGCCTGTACCGTGACCGTAAGTGTCTTCGGCTCGATAGACTGCACCGCAGGCGCTGGGGCTCGATCAGTGGATGCGCGGGGAAGTTCGGATTTTAACGCTGCCGGCCGTGAAGGTTCCAGCAGGGATGAATGTGTTGGAGCGGCAGAAGGCGTCTGGCTTTTTTGCCCCGCCAAGGCGTAGACGCCCAAGCCGATCAGCCCGAGCACTATCGTCCCGCCAGACCCTCCCTTACGCCGCGCCATTGCCTCTCCCCCGAACGGCTGTGCCACGCGAGTAGTCTAGCAAACTCTACTCCAGGGAGAAGAAGGCGTTTCAATGCTGTCCTTTTCGTATCTTGCCGTATCGCCCCGAATCCTATCGTATCTACTTGTTTCAATTACGTAATTTCTTGCAATAGCCGCATTCTGCGCCCAGAATTGATGAACTGAAATCCAGTTCATTGGAGGCCCAGATGCCGCTGACATTCTCCATCTACTTACCGCCGGATCTTTCCGAGGCAGTGCGTGCGGAAGCCGACCGAAGGGGCTCTTCCGTCGCCCGCGTGTTCCGCGATTCCATCGTTTCAACGCTCGGTATCGAGAGCTACCGCGAGATTGATCGGCGCCGCCGCCCCCACGCAGGGAGGGCGAACTGATGTCGCTTTTGGACCTCTTCTCCGACAAGAACGAGAAGGCCGCGGCCGATGCGCTGAAAGCAGGCTACCAGACCGGGAAGACCGACGCATATGGCGCAATCGACAAGGGCGTTTCCGGCGCCAATGAAGACTACGCCGCCGCGCTCGGCCTCTATCAGCCCCTCGCCCAGACGTTCAGCAAGGGCTCGCAGACATACGCCGACGCCCTCGGCCTGAATGGTGCAGATGGCAACGCCAGGGCCACGAGCGCCTATCAGACAGGCCCCGGCTACCAGTTCGCCCTTGATCAAGCGCTGCAAGCCGTGAACCGCGGCGCGTCGGCTCAGGGGCAGCTCGGCTCCGGCCAGACGAGCCTCGACACCATGAAGGCAGCATACGGCCTCGCCGATCAGGATTACGGCAACTGGCTGGAGCGTCTGAGTGGGTACGACGGCAAGGCCCTCGGGGCCGCTGACAGCCAGTCGAACATCTACGGCGGCATGGCGGGCATGGACTACAACGCCGGCACGGCCAAGGCGAATTACGGCTGGAACGCGGCAACCGGCGCTGCCGGGGCCGAGGCTGACTTCCAGAAGGGCAAAGACGCAACCGGCGCGAACATCATAGGTGCGGCTCTTGGCGCCGGCAAAAGCCTCGCCGGCATGTTCACAGGCGGATTCACCCAGCCAACGGGGTTGATGTACTGATGGCCGATTACAGCCGATTTCTATTCGATGCCTTCTCAGCACCTGGCGAAGCCGTCCAGGAAAAGCGGGACTATGCCGCGAAGATGCAGCAGATGGCGGAAGGCACCCGGCGGTACGAGGAATCCGCCGCCCGCCAGATGTTCAACGATCAGTACAATCGCGAACGCGACGCTGTGAAGGACAAGCAGTGGGCGGACGAGTTCACGGCCAACCGCTCCTATCGAGACTCGATGCTCGGAATGCAGCAGCGCACGGCGGAACGGCTAGAGCGCCCGAACGTCGAAACTTTCTACGATGATCAGGGCCGCGAGACGAAGGGCATTTACGACCCGGAATCTCCGACTGGCTTCCGTCCGGTCGGCGGCGCGAAGTCGCCCACGGGCAATATCCCGAACGCGTATCAGCCTCGTCCTGAGGGCGGCTTGACGTTCATCCCCGGTGGCCCTGCCGACCCGGAGGTTGTTGCGCGGCTGGCTGGAGTCAGAGGCGAGGCCAAGCCGGGCCGGCCGCTGCCCGCCATGACCATCAAGGACCTCGGCACGAAGGGCCAAGCCGTCGACGACATGGGGCGTCTGACGGAAGGCTTCCAGGATGGATATGGGGGGTACGGGACCAGCTGGGCCGGCGACATCACCAACACGCTCGGGCGGAACGTCGGGGCTGGCTTTGGGGATCAGGCGAACTGGTGGCAGGACTACCAGACCCGCAAAAACCTGATCCGCAACCAGCTCTTCGGCGCAGCGCTCACAGCTCAGGAAAAGGGCGAGTTCGACAAGGCCGATATCAACCCCGGCATGACGCCCGCTGCTATCCGAAAGAACCTCACTCGTCAGCAGGAGTTGGCGACGAACGCCGCTCGCAAGATGGCAACCGCCTATGCGCAGCAGGGCTATTCGCGGGATGCCATCGAGGCGGCGCTCGGTATGTCGCTCGACGATATCGGCGGTGGCCCCAGCAGAAACAGCCGTCAGCAGCAGACACCCAGCTACCAGCCTCAGGACATTGAAGCGGAAATGCGCCGCAGGGGGATCATGCAATGACAGATCTACAGTCGCTTTCCGACGACGAGCTTCGCGACCTCTACGCCCGCAGCCAGAGCGGTGGAGGCGGAGGTGGTGGTGCTGGTGGCGGGTATGCGCCGCCTGATACCTCGTGGGCCGACCATCTCCCTATCGCCGGGAGCGGCAAGGATCAGTCGCACCTCGAACCGATGCAGGCCCGCCCGCTCGCCAGCCCAGGCAGCCAGGGGGCGGTTCCAAGCGCTGGCGGCCAAGGCCAAGCTGTGGCCGCCGCGCCCATCGACAACCACGATATGCTGGCCAGGGGCCGCAATCGGGTGTCGGGGGGGTTTGACGACATCGAGGCCCAGCCCCAGCGGCCCCAGCTGCAGGCAGGCCTTGAGGCGAAAGCCGGCGCTGCTTCGCTGCAGGAAATGAGCGACGACGATCTAAAGGCGCTCTATCAGCAGACGAAGGGGCCGGGCGCCGGCATCACGCGCAACGTCGCCGCCGGCATGAACAACGCGCTCTATGCCACGGCGGGCGCTCCGGTGGATCTGGTTACTTGGGGGCTCAACAAGGGCATTCAGGGCGTCAACGCTGCGACAGGCGCCAACCTCTCCCAGATCCAGAACCCCATCGGCGGCTCGCAGTCGATTGCCAACGCCTTCGGAACCATCGGGGTCGATGACCCGGCCAACGTCCCGGCCAACACGACCGGCGAACGCATAGCCCGCGGCGTCGGCGAGGGCATCGGCTACACGGTCGGCCCGCAGGCGGCAGTGGGCGGCCTCGCCAAGGCCAGCGCACTCTCCCCTGAAGCGACGGCCGCGGCCTTCAACCTTCTCGGCTGGCCGAACAGCACTGCGGCTGTAGCTGGGAATGCCGTGGCGGGCGGCGCAGCGGGCGGCGGCTCCGTGGCGGCTATGGAGGCCACCCCCGACCGTTACGACCCGCTCAGCGGCCTTGCCGGTGGCATGGCGGGCGGTGCGGTTGGCACGCTGGTGTCGGGTGTCCCCCGGATGATGGCCGAAGGCGGCCGGATCGTCGGGGATATGGTCGCCCCCATGACCCGTGGCGGGCAGGAACGACTAGCTGCCCAGACCATTCGGGACGCAGCAACCGATCCGCGCGCGGCAGCAGAGGCGCTCTCCAATCCCGGCGAGCTGGTACCGGGTTCGAAGCCGACGACCTTCCAGCAGACCGGCGACATGGGCCTCGGCGCCCTCGAACGGCGATATGCGACGCAGGACCCGGTGGCGTTCAATCAGCGCCGCGCCGATCAGAATGCGGCCCGCCTCGATTCCCTCGGCACGATCCAGCCTGAAGGCGATCCACAGGCCATCACGCAGGCATTCCGGTCGCGCCTTGCCGATATCGACAAGCAGACCGACGCCGCGTTGCAGACGGCGCTCCAGAGCGCTCGCAGCAAGGCCCAGGCACTCGGCGGCAACGGCTCGGCCGAGACCTATGGCGACACGCTGCGCACCTTCCTGCGCGACGCAGAGACCACGGCACGCCACAGCGAGCGGTCGCTTTGGAAGGCCGTTGACCCGGAGGGCAAGCTCGCCCTCCAAAGTGATAACGTCCGCTCCACCGCGGCCGACATCCGCAAGGAAATGCCGGAAACCGCCAAGCCAATGGATGGTGAGGAGGCCGCCATCTTTAAGGTCGCGGGCGAACTCAAGCCGGTCATCAGCTTCAACGCGATGTCGGCGCTCCGGGCGCGTGTCTCGACCCTGATGCGCCAGGAGATGATGACAAACGGTCAGACGCCGATTTATGCTCGCTTGTCGCGGCTTCGCGGCGCGGTTGAGCTGGATGTTGAGGGCGTCCTGACACAGAAGGCCGCGCAGGAGGCTGATGCCGTCGCCACCGGGGCGATGCGCGAAGAAGACACGATTGCTGCAGTCCTCAATAGGTGGGTGAGTGAACACGTCGAGCGGCAACACGTCGGGCGAGCTAGTGCGACAGGCATTGGAGAGGTTGCCGTTAGCGGATCGCGCGGTGGCCCTGCAGGCAATGGAGCGAGATTTTCGGGCGGCCGGCAATCTGGCGGTGCTCCGGGAGATCAAAGCTTACAAGGCGCTCCTGAACTCACCCCCAACTTCGACGACGCCGCCCGAGGCCGGCTGATCACTGCCTCTACCGGCACGAAGCAGCGTGCCCGAGATTTCAACGACGGCGCGAACGGCTCCATTCTCCGACGTTCTGGCGGCGAAGGCCCTTACCGCCTCCAGAACGCGGCCGTCCCCGAAAAGCTATTCTTCCCCGGTGGTCGATCGGCAGAGAACATCAAGCGCTTCCGCAAGGCGGTTGGCGATGACCGTGCGATGGGTCATCTGCAGGACTATGCCGTCAGTTCGATGCGGCGCGCGGCGGAGACACCGGAAGGGATCATCGACCCTAAAAAATTGGAAGGGTGGAAGCGTCGCCATGGCGAGGCCCTGAAGGCCTTCCCTGCCCTCAACGCCAAGTTTGCTGACGCTGCCAAAGCCTCCCAGGCCGCTATTGATGCCGGCGCCAACCGTGCCGCGCAGCTCGACGAGGCGCAGAAGGGCGTTTTCGGCAAGCTGATAGGAGCCGAACACCCCGACGACATCACACGCATGGTCGGCAGCGTCTTCGGGCGTCAGGATGCCAGGGCCATGATGGGTCAGCTTGCCCGGACGGTCAGTGGCAACCCCGAGGCCATCCAGGGCCTGCGGAAGTCGGTGGTTGACCACATGCTGGGCCGGCTGGTCTCGAATACCGAGGCGGCAACGAGCGGCCGGGCGCTCATGAAGTCGGACCAGTTCCAAAGCTTCATCAAGCAGAACCGGGCGGCGCTAAAGCGGGTCTTTGGCGAACACGAACTGGACCAGATGCAGGCGATTGCCGACGACCTGCAGCGTGCCAACCGCTCGATCAATGCGGTGAAGCTGCCAGGCGGCCCCGGCACGGCGCAAGACCTGCTCGCCGCGGCGAAGGGCGACAGCCGCAAAACGATCCTGTCGAAACTCGCAATCGCCGCCCTTGGATCGACAGCCGGCGGGCTCGGCGGTGGCGCTATCGCCATCCTCGGGGCGAACGCGGTCACCGCGGCGCGCAAGGCGGGGCTCAACAGCATCGACGACTTGGTGCGGGATGCGCTGTTGCACCCGGATAGGGCTGCCCTGCTGCTGTCCACGCGGCCATTCAAACCCGATACTGGACCGGCCGTCGCTCTCATGAAGCGCTATAGCCAGGCCTCCATCACGGGAGCCGCGACGACGCGCGACGACCTAAGCGAGGCCAAGCAGAACGATCCGTTGCAGGTGAAGGGCACAAAGCCGGCGAATTGGGCTGAAGCCATTCCGGGCGGCCAGGCCGGGGACGATCAAGCCGAAAGCACGGACTATGCACGCGCCTTGGGGTTGAGCCGATGAGCATGGACCCGACCCATTCCGCGGCCATCGAGCATCTTCGCCAACCTGAGGAGGATCAGGGCGACCCCTTCATTATCGCCTATGACGAGTTCCTGGTGGCTCGTGACCATGAGGCCGCGCTGGCGCAGGAATGCGAAGCCATCGCGGCGACCATGCCGGACAGCGTAAAGCGCAATCCGCGTGCGCTCCTCGGTGCCGAGCGGGAGGGCGAGCAGACGGTGGCAGTGTTCGCCAACAGCCACGAAGAGATTGACCAGGCTATGGACAGGATGCAGCTGGCGCCGGACCTCGGAGAGACGACCGATTTGACGGTGATCCAGTCATTTCGAGCGGCGGCACACGCAGCGTTTGACCTCGACGCGATATTGCTGGAGAGCGCCCGGCAACGGAGCGGACTGGATGACGCCCTGGCCCGGCATAGGGATGCCCTCGCGGAGAAGCGGGTAGCGCTCGACTACATGCTTTCTCTGACGCCTGTCACGCCGGAAGGCTGCGCCTGGCTGGCTCGTTTCGTCCACGCCGAGACGAACGCCTTTGGTCCGCCCGACATCCTCGCCAGGGCCGCGCACAATCTGGCCCGGGGGCTCAGCAGCATGGTCTTCGGCGACCGCTTTTGGCCGAAACCACACTAGGAGGCGTCTTATGAGCAAATCGAAATCCAAGGTCGTGCCGCTCCTCCCTGACACCACCCTGCCGATGCCGAAACCTGCCAAGCCAGCGCCCGGCCTGCTGACACAGAAAGCCATCCAAGAGGCTCGGGAGCACCAACAACAGCGCCAAGCGCCATTCAGGGTCAAGTTGACCGAGAAGGATGGCCAGCGGGTCATAGGCGCGCCTCACGACGATATCGACGGCTTCGCCTATCACTACCGCGCGACGTTCGGGACTGGCTCCCTGCATTTCGCAGACCGCCAGCTTTCACTGATCACCACCGTGCTCGGCCCTGATGCCGACGAGGGCACCATAAACGCCGCGCTGGCCTTTGTAGGCGGCCAGAAGCCCCAGGACGAGGTGGAGGCGGCGCTGGCCGTGCAGATGGCCGGCACGCATGAGGCATCCATGCGCCTACTGGCGACGGCAATGACGGCCAAGCACATCGACATGACGGAGCGCTACATCAACATGGCCACGAAGCTGCAGCGCACGTTCACCGCCCAGGTAGAGGCGATGAAGCGCTATCGCTCCAGCGGCGTGCAGACGATCCGGGTGCAGCACCAGAACGTTACCGTGGAGAGCGGCGGCCAGGCCATCGTCGGCGATGTCCAGCAAGGGGGAGGCCGGAGGGGGTGAAGGTCGAAATCGTGGACAACCCCATAGACCGTCTATCAGCTGCCCGGATTGCACCCCGTTGCACCGCGAGGGCGAAGTCGACCGGCATGCGGTGCGAGGCGCCGGCAGTGCGCGGGCGGGCGGTCTGTCGCTGCCACGGTGCCCACGGCGGGGCGCCTAAGGGTGCGGGCAACGGTGCATTCCGCCACGGGCTCTATACCGGCGAGGCCATCGAGACCCGTCGCCAGACGCGGGCGCTGCTTCAGGAGGCGCGCGAGCTGCTGGCCCAGTTTTAACAGCAGGTGGAGATCAAGCAGCGCTCTCTAGACGGTAATAGGTAGCCTAACCCCGAGAAGCTGTTCCCGAGCTTGCATGCCTTTGTCGGTCAAAACATAGCCGCGCACCCGGTTGGGTTCAGAAAAGTGGATCTCGATATAGCCGCGGGCCTCCAGGCGTTCTGCTGTCTCTATGCCAGCACCCTTGACCGTCCGTGCCTCAACTTCAATGCCGGGCCGGGAAAACTGGGTGAGCGCCGCGCGCTCGCGCTTGTTCAGTGGCGAATTTGGGATGGAGGCTCTCCATTCGGCCTTCGCTGCCTGATATTGGCGCCTAAACTCGTCGGGGTCGCCCCCGAGCATGTCAAGATACCGTTGGTGGGGTGTATCGTCGAGCCAGGTTCTATCTTGAACCGGGCGGTCATCAGGAGCCGAGCCGTCCATCGATGGCCATTCATTTAGATATGCCTCGACCTCCGAAACTAGCCACAGCTTTCGGGAGTGCCATTTGCGCGGCGGCGGGAGAGCGCCTTCCTCAATCATCTTGTCGACCGAACTAACACTCACGCCGATGGACTGCGCCACCTCAACTCGGCTTAACGCTAACCGGATCAAAGGTCGTCCGTAGCCTGTTTTCCCTGCCATTGCTTTGATTCTCTTGGCGCGCTCTCAAAATACCAAGGGGGGTTGTCCTACATGGGGGACAGATGAGCGAGCCCGATTCTTATCGGCGGATAAGGGCTGGGGCAGCTCCAGAGAACTTCAGGTGCCGCAGCAAACCGCACAAATCGCACACCAGGGACGGATAAGCAGACAATCCGGACACCTAAAAAAGGGGCCGCCCGCCCCGCGGAATAGGCGGGTCTACGGGAGCCATCCGGCAACCTGAGAACAGGCGCGCAAACCGGCTGCGGAGGCCAGTGGCAGGCCTTCTTGTGAAAGCGACTTAGATAGCCGGTGAGCGTCCCGTGGCCGCTGGCGGCCTCCCTACGGGGCGGGAACCAATAAACAAACGGGGAATAGCGGGTGGGGCCGGCTTCTACCGGGGGTAGCGGAGAGCGGCGATTCCGCACTCCGCCATACAGCGAAGCGCCGAAGCCCGTCTGCGAGACCCGTTGGCGATTTGCGCGCACTTACCCAAGGTCCACTATCTCATCCTCATCATCATCGAGGGGCCATTCGCTGAGGTAGGCCTCAATCTCCGAAACGAGCCAGAGTTTTCGAGAGTGCCATTTCCGAGGCGGGGGCAGTGCGCCCTCGCGGACCATCTTGTCCACCGAAGCCACGCTGACACCTATCGCCTCAGCCACTTCGGTTCGGCCCAATGCGATGCGGATCAGCGGACGGGCATACCCGGTTTTCTTCTGGGTCATTGATCGCCTCACCATTCAACGGTGGGCGACCAACCTAGCAGACGGATCTTCTTGGGCTGTAAAAGGGGGCTGGCCATTTCATATCGGCGGATATCGGACGGGCAGCTTCAGAAAAATTCAGGTCTACCGCGATGCATCGCAGCGGCGACGCATCGAGCCCCCGGCAATCCAGACAATCCAGACACCTGAAAAAGGGGGCGCGTTCTGGCCCGAGAACAGGCACGAGACAGAACCGAAACGCAGGCTGCCGCTCAGACGCATCTACAACCGATTGTCGAAACCGCGTAGCATGTCGTGGGGTCAATCTGTTTGGGGGGGTACAGCATGGACACACGAGATGCCGATGTCCTGGTCGTCGGTGCGGGTCCGGTTGGCCTCACCGTCGCATCGGAGCTCGCCCGCCATGGCGTGTCAGTCCGCATCATCGACAAGCAGGCGACCCCGCTTCCATTTTGCCGCGCAATCGGCGTGACGCCGCGCTCGCTAGAAGTGCTGGAGGATATGGGCGTCGCTCGTGAACTCATCGACGGCGGCATCTGGCTGAAGGGGACGCGCCTGGAAACGGACGGCGCGCCAGCCCGCGACGTCCTGCACGACTTCTCCGACCTACCCTATTCCTCGCTCGGCGTGCCGCAATATACGACCGAGGCCGTGCTCGCCCGCCATCTCGCGACCTTTGGTGTTGATGTCGAGAGAGGCGTCGAACTCGTCGGCCTCGCGTTGCAAGACGACCATGTCGAGATTGGACTGGGGACGGACGGCATCGAGACCAAGCATCGCTTCCACTATGTCGTCGGCTGCGATGGCGCACACAGCCTCGTCCGAAAGGCCCTCGCCATCAACTTCGAGGGCAGCGTCATGCCGCTGGAGTTCATGCTCGGCGACGTCAGGATCGACTGGTCTCTGCCGCGCGGGCTGGCCTTCCGCGCTACGCAAACGGCGGCCGATGCACCGCCCGATTTCATTGTCGCCATCCCGCTTCCGGGCCATGGCCGCTACCGCGTCTCGACGCTGGCGCCGGCCTCCACCGCCACCGCCACCGCCACCGCCACCGCCACCGAACAGAGTGGTGAATGGGCGCACGGCATCCAGGCCGACCGGCCCGGCCCGACGCTCGCGGAGTTACAGGCCGTTGCCGACCGGCTGCTCGAAACCCCGGCGGTGCTCTCCGACTTACGCTGGTCGTCGCGCTTCCGTATCAGCATGCGCCTTGCCGACGCTTATGGGGCTGGCCACGCCTTCATCGCCGGCGACGCTTGCCACATCCATCCCCCGACCGGCGGTCAGGGCATGAACACGGGCATCCAAGACGCCTACAACCTCGCCTGGAAACTCGCCCTTGTGGTACGCGGGCTCGCCGGGCCGAACATTCTCGAAACTTACGGCGCTGAGCGCCGCGCCGTGGCGGCCGATGTCGTCGCGCGCACCACCGAGCAGAGCCTCAATCTCGGCAAGTCGGGCGCAGCGCCGCCCAATCGACTGCAAGACACGCAGATTTTGGTCGACTACCGCGACAGCGCGCTGAGCCTGTCTAAGGGCAGCGGGCCCGTACCGGCGGGGCTTCGGGTTCCTGATGTCCAAGGCCTGCGGCGGGAGGGGCTGAACTTTCCGCTCCGCCTGTTCGACATTTTGAAGGGCACATCCTTTGTGCTGCTGGTCGCTGAAGGTAAAGACGATGCGGCCTGTGAGGCGGCCGCCGCGGTACTCGAAGCCAGATGGCCCGGCCTGGTCAGGGTCGTTTCCATCGGCGACAGGGCCGACGCGCAGCTTGAACGAGTCGAGGTCATTCTCGATGCCGAAGGGCAGTTCGCATCGGTTTTCGGCCCCTCGGCGGGCGCGGCTTGGCTGATTCGGCCCGACAAATATGTCGGCCTCGACATGGAAGCCTGGTCGCTGGAGACAGTTATCGCCTATCTCCAAGATGTTGTGAGCTGCAAGTAGGAAACGGTCCCTCATCGCCGGATCTGGGCTCGAAGACCCAATCGCTGCGCCAGATGGAGTCGTCACGCCCATTGCGCTCACTCGCTTCCTTCAAGGCCATAGCCTAAAGGCGACTGCGACAAGGATCCGTGATCTGGCACAAGAACCATGCCGACACCGTTTCACCGCATCGTTCCAAGCAACGTGCAGCTATTATAGACGGCGAGTTCGTCGGCCATGTCTGGCTCCTTGGAATGTCAACAAATGTGAACATTTAGGGGAGGCGCGGAGCTCGTGGCGACCAATCGTTTACTTCACCACCACCAGCCCCTTTCGCGCTTCTGCTTGAGTGTCAGACGCCCCCAGAAAAGGCGGGCGAAAAACCAGACGAAGTCGTAGGCGCGCAGGACGGTCACCACACCGATCAGCAACGCAAGTGCTAGCGCTGGCAAAAAGCCAATGCTCTCTTTCAAGATGGCGCCTCACACCTCAGCCCCGCATCTGGGCCTCCCCTTGGCAGATGGGTGACCGTCGCCAACTTTTCACCTGCATGTTGGAGGACCGGGGACCGTTCGCCGGCCCCAAAGCAGACCCTCGACTCCTAGCTAACGCGAGGACATGCTCTTCCTACGCTTAGGGGGAACTTGGATGAACCGTTTTCTGGCAGACACCCTGTCCGTTTTGAACGGGCTGTTCGCAATCATCATAGTCGGTGGCGCCGCTTCGATCGGCTATCGGTCGAACGGCCCAGGTGGGCTGATACTCGGTCTGCTTGCAGGGATAATTGTAGCGGCGTTAGCGTGTGGCGTTCTTGCATTTCTGGCGCTCATCGAAAGCCACCTGAATGTTCTGGCTGGCGGAAGGCCCCGCAGCATAGATTATCAAAGTCCTGAGCGGTCGGAGCGGACAGAACCTAGGCTCTGAATCAGACCCTCGACAACTCCATACCGCCACGTCATTCTCTCCCGGCTTGGGAGGGCAAATCGATGAAATCCATGATTCTGGTGGCCGTATTTTCCGGCCTGGCGTTCTCGTGCGCAAAAGCGCCTGAGAGTATCAGCGCGTCTTACGTCAGCGAAGTAGGCTACCAAGGTTACTCTTGCGCACAGCTCGCGCAGGAGACTGTCAGGCTATCCCAGGCGCTTTCTACCGCCTCGGCTCAACAGTCCAAGGCGAGAAGCAATGACGTTGCTGGCGTCATATTGATTGGCCTGCCGGTCTCAAGCTTGAGTGGCGACAACATCGCTCCCGAGATAGCCCGCTTGAAAGGCGAACAGGAAGCCGTCCGAAAGGCTGGAATCACGAAAAACTGCAAATAGCGGCGGGTTAGACACTATCCTGTTCTCGCTGGTGCTTCAGGAGCAGGCCATCATTACGATTGTCGTTGGCAAGCTTACGGCAGCCGTATGGAGCGCACTCTTGGTCGGCGGCCATAAAGCAGCTCAGACCTTGGCGTGAGGACCGCCTGTCTCCCTCACGCGCGCCGCGCACTTGCATGCACGTGAAGGCCGAGCCAGCATTGCACGTAAATCGCCTGCCGAGTCCACTGGCTGGCGTTTGGGGTGCTGCGGCCGCCCGGGTGGCGGCCGGCCTGCAAAGCGCCGTCAGCGGCTTCGGCTGACTCGGGAAAGTGCATATCGCACTGGCAGCCGCCTATCCAAAGCCCGGCGATCTATTGGCCGCACATCTCGTTGACGGCTTTGTAGATTGAGCCGAGGGCCGGCAGTGGCAAGTCCTTCGGGTTCCTCGCGAGCCAGGAGATTACCAAATCGTACAGCGTCGCACTGTTTATCTTGGCGCCAAAGACACAGGCACGGATCGCCTCGATCCTCGGATCGTCTGTGTCGACCACCAGCACGCGATCCTCGACCACCCCCAAGACATAGCCGGATGCAAAGGACGGGTCGGCTTGCTTAAACTCGGCGCCGGTCAACCCAGCCGCCGGGGACGCGACAAGAGCGAACGCAACCGGCACCACTAAATGCATCAGCCTCATCGCAAGCCCGTTGGAGTTTGCTGATTCAGATGCGCCGCTCTCATAAGGTGTTTTGTCCTTTGGAAAAGCCTCGAACGATCCAGCCAATCGCCCAACTGGCAACGAACAAAAACACCGACAGGGCTATCCACCCCAATCCTAACCAAAGGGCGTTATCGGCGCCGCTGTACTTCTCCCAAGGCCCTCTTGGTGTTGTTAGGTGGTTATAGGCCCAGCCTGCGAGCATGACCAAGCCGATCAGAAACGGGATGGCGCCTAGCACCACCCCGACGCGGCGAAACCCGACCGCAAAGTTCATCCTGGTTCTAACGCCCGCCGATGTAGTGGCTTCCCTTGCCGTGGCTGTTGTAGCCCCCGATGCGGATGCTACCCTTCCGTCCGCGCGCTTCCGCGGCGCTCTCGACGACGATTGTAGTAACGAACAGAACAACAATCGTAGCGGCGGCTATCCGTAGATAATTTCTCATCGGACTACTTCCCGCCGGGGCGGACCGTTGAGGCTCTGTCGCCGCAGCGTGAGCCATCCGAAGCGCGGTCATCGGAATAAGTGCAGTTGCCGGCCAAAGCCGCGCCAGTGCTCATCGCGCCTAAGACGAGCGCCAATATCAAAGTTCTCATGAAGTCCCCCCCAACCGCCCCAATAGGCGAATAACTTAGTTTGCCCGATACATTCCCTAAAGTCATCCGGGAACACGCGGTTCTAGCGACCGAAGGAATATTGCTTGGCCGCCACACAAACCGCATGCGTTGCGGCCGCCTGATCTGGGAACGCCCCCAGCTTGTTCCCGTCGTGGCCCACCGCCACGAAGTCGTGCGGACCAGACGGCTGGGTTGCTGGTGGCGGCCTCAAGTTCCCGCGGTCGCCGACTGCCACCAGGTTTCGCCCTCGACAAACGGCACGCTGCCGGCGGCGACGCCATCGCTAGCCATCTCGGCTTGAACCTCGGCCATGATGTCGTGCTCACTGGCGGTCCGAGGCGGGAAGTCTTTGCCCCGTTCGAGGTGCCAGCGCATGGCGCGTTTCACGCTGGCTCGCTTTTCGGCTGTGCGTCGCTCTTCCACGGCCAATAGATCGAGAAGCCCCTGCCGCGCTTCCGATAGCCTGGAAAGGGACGCTATCCACCTCGCCTGCAGCGCTTCCTCCGCCTTCAGGGCCGTCAGCACCTCCGCTATCGACGGGAGGAAAGTCTGCGTGTCCATGATGCGCAAGCACGCTGCTTCAAGCGCGCCGGTCGTCGGCTCTTGAGCCCCTACCCGTTCGGCCAGCATCCGGCCGTAGACCGCGGCGTCGCCTTTGCCTGCGGATGGGTTCGAGCCGATGACGAGCGCCAGCCTTTGGCTTATCTCTGCCGTGGTGGCCTTGGCTTCGCCGGTTCGGAGCTGGTTCAGGACGGACGCGGCGACCGTCTCTGCAGCGTCCAGGTGCGCCACGAGGGCGGTGGCGACGTCGCGGCTGTAAACCGCATACATGTCTCCCTGCAGGATCCGCTCAGCCTCATAAACCAAGCCGGCCAGTTCCTCGGCCTTCTTCCGGGCGCGCTCGGCGACGGGCGTTCTTGGAACCGCAGAGGTGGAGTTAGCCTTCGATGACAGGGCCGTCGACATATGGCGCCTCCTGCGTAAGTCCGTAGCTCAGAATGCCCGCCATTGCCGACTGGCTGCGGGATCGCGGCTGTCCGGACTGCATACGGCTGGTAGCAGGTACTGCTGGGGGTGCGACGTTCAGCCATGCCTCGGCATTGAGCCAAGTCGCCGGCTGCTTGGTGTATTTCGGATCCTCGTTCTCGCGCTCGGCGGCATAGCGCATCGCGCCGTTCACCAATTCGGCAACGGTCGCCTTCTTCGCCCTGACGACCGCCAGGAAGACCTTGCGCGCTCGGCCCTTGTCGTCTTTCCGCGGATAGGCTGGCCAGAACTCTTCCTCAAAAGCCGCTTCGAATGCTGCAGCTTCCGCCTTCATCTGAGGTTTTGACGCGGACGTCGGGATCGGTTCCTCATCGCTTTCGAGCACTCGCGAGATAGTTCTTTCCTGCTCCTCTTCCTGTTCCTGTTCTCTCTCCTGTTCCTGTTCCTGGTTTCGAAAGGGTTCGGGAAGGGTTTCGAAACCGTTCAGCACACCTACCGGAAATTTGGGCGCGAATTCCCGCAAAGCCCTTGCTAGCTCTCGCTTTTGATGGATGTCATCGGGGACCATTTTGAAGAGCTTGGCGGCCGATGCGCCTTGGTTCGGATTTTCGATCAAGTTCCATTTGAGGAAGAGCCGGATGAAGACCCAGCTCGACCCCTTATCACGGGCTGCGAAACCGTTTCGAAACAGTTCGGCAAACCCTTCCGAAACCCTCTCGACCGACCACTGCAGGTCGTCGGCGACATACCCGTCCGGCAGCCGGAAGCAGCCAATCTGGTTGCTGTGGGGCGAGGTGAGAAGATAGAGGGCGAGCGCCCTCCCATCCTCCGACATGGCTCGCGTGGTGCTGCTGGTCCAAAATGAGGTGTGAACCTTGCCGTAGTCACGCATGAGGGCGGCCTATCCAACCCGGCAGGTCGTCATAGAACCCACGGCAGGCCGAGGCGAAGGACTGATAGACCGGCCGGTCCTTTTGCCAATCGGCGAACCACGTTTTACGGAAGGGTTTCAGCCACTCGATGCCAGCTGCGCGCCAATCGTCGTGAGAGCAGACGGCATAGAAAGCCGCGGCTTCTAGACAGTCGATTTCCAATTCCGCAAGGTGTTCGACAGCCGCCGTCAGCAGGATCGACAGGCCCGCCGCTGCAATCTCTGGCGGTGCCTGCCACGACTTCGTGCTCTCCATGGCGAGGTCGAGCACGGGTAGGAAGGTGGCTGCCCGCGTGTCCCAGGACGAATGATCTAGGGCCAGCGTTACCCAGTTTTCCAGCGGCTCGACGATCCCTTGCGTCTTCGGCATGTTCGTGTAGGCCGAATGGCCTGGCCGTTGGATCGGTATGTGCGGGACCTTGCAGCCGCCGTGATCAAGGAAGATCTGGAAGTGCACGCCGCCCTTTCCCATTGCCTTCTCCAACGCGGCTTTGCAACGCCCGCGGTTGATCTTGCCGTGGATGCCGGCGATGGTCATGCAGCCGTCGAGGTCGTGACCGAACTCGTCGTCGAGCCCTTGGAGCCGATAGACGGCAACTGGCACCCCATAAGGCGACGGGATGTAGCCGAGGGGTGCCCTCATGCCGCGCGCTCCTCTTCCAGAACTTCGACGGACGAGCGCAGGACGTAGCGGGCATGGTGGCCGGCGTATGTTCCAGCATGGGGTTCGTCGATGGTCTCTACAACCAGGCCAGCACGGCGCAGTTTGAAAATGTAGTGAGACCACCTAGGCGCGGGGCGCTCAATCGGGGTGACGCCGCGTTCGCCGGCTCGCAGCAGGGCATCCAGTGCCCAGGCATCCCGGCCACGAACCTTGACGGTCCGACCCTCGCGCCCGCCGACGCGGATTTCGAGTTTGGTGACATTGGTCATGAGTGCACCTCACGCATGGCGAGGCCGGCACTGACCGCCGTTACCTTCGCGGTTGATTCCGACAGCCCGAACCGCGCCTGAAGGCGACGGGCAGCTTGTAGAAGGGGGGAGGGTTGGCTATCTTCCGAAGTGATCAGCCCGCCAAGGTGATCGATTTTACGAAGGCCGCGCGCTGTGCACCCAGCCGCGGCCTTTCGCGTGTCTGGGGGAGCGGCAGCCCGAGCCGGCGGGAGCTTGGTCTGTACCGTAACTGGCATGACTGAACCTCGATGGCTTTGCGCCAGAGGACGGTCGAGGCTATTCTGGAAACGCGAAACTGATAGCCTTCGGCCCGTCCATTGTGGCGGGGCTTTTTCTTAGGCGGCGCGCTGGACGCGGCTAGATAACCATTGGCCGATGATGCTTTCCGGCCAAGCAATCGCACGTTTCGACAAGTTCACCGGGCGCGGGAACGTGCCATCCTTCATCTTGTCGTAGATGGTGCTGCGGCTCAGGCCAGTCGCGTCGATGACGGCGGGCAGTCTCAGATGCTTCTCAACCATGTCGGTTCCTTTCGGCAGGCGCTGGACACCGCCAAAAGAACGCAACCGTCCCCGTATGTTAAGAGAAGATCTGGGCCCACTAAGCGCCTGAAGGAATTAGGCAATCCGCTTAAGTTCTCCGGGCCAAATGACGAACCGCTTAAGGTCCATCGCGACAGTGATAAACTGCTTAAGCGGTTGCCTAGTGACGGTGTAGCTTCGGAGGGAACAGGGACAAATACCTAGCCTGCAATGCTTCCCCCGCTTCCCCTCTGCGGACTAGGCCGAGATACTCCTCTACCTGTCCCAGTCCTTGCGACCACAACGAGGGGTTCTCCGCGCTGGCATCCTGTCCAGCCAACCTTGCAAGCCCCAGCGGCCCGATGCGCAGCACAGCAGGACTCCCGCCTGCCAAGCGCTCCATATGTGCGACAAGTGAAGCGATCCGCTCAATTCGCTTGCCGGCTGACTTTTCTCCTGCTTTATGCGCCCGCTTGGCCTTCAGCTTCTCGAATCCCATTCCCGCTAGTGCATATGCCTCGATGCCAGCTTTGACCTGGTATTCGCTGAAGATACGACCAGCTAGATACCCTAAATCGAAGGCCTCACTCACATTGTCCCGACCCGCGTTGCCAGGCGTCTCGCTAGCGAAGCCGATAAAGTTATCCCGCTCAGCCAAAGTCAGGGCCAACTGCGAAAGGACCATTCGTCTTCCGAGCTCTTCAGGCCCCATGGCGGCAGCGCATTCACTGCAGAGGCAGGGCATGGCATCGACGTCGGAATAGTGCTTCTCAAGGATATTTTCTATTTCTGTTTCCATGATCTGACGTTCGCAGGAAGTATCATCCAAGGCGCCGAGCAAGACGTATCTATTGAATTCGCCCAAGCTTGCAAATTCGAGTAATTCGGCCGGGGATACCGTCCAGCGGATCGAGAAGATACCGTTCCGCCGCCTAACACCGACCACGTATTCAAGGCATCCGTCTCGGCCGCAAGGGCACCGATAAATATCGATTTCCACCGAGTATGGATTGTCACTACGGCTGATACGCAATGGTCCAAGAGACTCGACGGCATGGCGCAATTGCTCAAAGTCGATCGGTCCATCGATATCTATCGGGCTTTTGGGAAACTGAAGCGCGTTTTCGGTCATGCGATCCTCACCACATTGTTGCGCCGTTCAGCCAGGAATGCTGCCCAAGCGTCCATCATCTTTCGCCGTTTCTCGAACACGTCCGACCGCGCATAGGCCTGCTCGACGGCATCGCCGACCGCATGCGCCAACGCCGCCTCGGCGACCTCGCGCGGGAAGGTCGTCCGCTCTTGCGCCCAGGTCCGGAACGACGTCCGGAAGCCATGAACATCGACGGGGAAGCCCAATTCCTTGACCAGCTTCGACAACGTCATATCGGAAAGGGGTTTTCCGGTTTTCGTGCCGGGGAATACCAAACCTGATCCATCGCCCAGCGCCTTGGCCTGATCGAGAAGCGCAAGCGCCCGACTGGATAAGGGGACGCGGTGCAGCTTCTTCATCTTCATGCGCTCGGCGGGCACTTCCCAAACCTTGGCCTTCAGGTCGAACTCGCTCCATACCGCCAGCCGGATCTCGCCAGACCGTGATGCGCTTAGCACCAGCAGTTCCAGGGCGAGCTTCGTTGCTAGACCCGCGCCCGATGCCCTTACGGCGTCGAGGCAAACTGCAACCTCGCCGTAGGCGAGCGCTTTCCGATTCGCTTTCGCAGTCTCAGCCTTGGGCAATGCCTGGGCTATGTTCTCAGCCGGGTTGTCCTGTCGCCAGCCTTGAGCAATCGCCCATTTCATGACGGTGCCGATGCGCTGGCGAACGCGACGCGCGGTTTCGGCTTTCTCCACCCAGATCGGACTGAGCACCGCCAAGACATCGGCCGTTGTCACGTCCGGGACCTTTAACCGGCCCAGTCTCGGGAATGCATAGGTCTCAAGCGTCGAAATGAACTGTGCCGCGTGCTTGGGATTTTTCCATGTTGGCGAGTGCATTTCGTGCACCTTGCGGGCCGCTTCTTCAAACGACAGGACCGCAGCGGCTTCCCGCTTAGCCTGCAAAGGGTCGCCGCCCTCTCGCGCAAGCTTGCGGTTTGCCAGCGCTACCGCCCGCGCCTCGGCCAGCGGCACCAAGGAAGGCGGGCCGAGGCCCAACTCGCACCGCTTGCCGCGGATGGTGATCCGCTGCACCCAGAACCGTGAACCGTTCGGCTCCACACGCAGATAGAGCCCCTGCCCGTCAAAGTACTTGCCAGGCTCTTGCACGGTTCGGACGAGTTGGGCAGTCAGCGCCTTTTCGGGCCGGCGGTTTATCGAGTGCGACAACGCATTCCCCCTCCGCTTCCCCCAATAGAGACCGGAATGCATAGAACATTACCGGAACATCTTGGACAATGGAAGGGAGGATAACGCAGGGATACCCAGCTAATTCCGGATGTTCCCGGATAATCCCGGATATGGCGGATGCGGACGCTCCCTCCGCCATTCTTGCTAACTAGTTGCTGTTTTCAGACGGTAAACTTGGCAGCCTATTCGACCTGCACCCTCTCATACCCCGCCCGTCGTTACAGTCCCGCTTAGTGGGTGACACAACCACGCGATAGATGGGCATGATCTCTTCGCGGCCTCTTGGCGCGGACAGTCGGTAGACGTGTCGGGCCGCAAGAACCCTCCCCCTTGCGGCGTATCAGATCGTGGATCCGTGTCATCCGCAACCGATCGCGCCGAGGCAGCGGCTGACCGGGCGATGACAAGCGAACGCACCATCCGGGGCTCGGATCGCCTTGCGCGCCACCTTGCGCGACAAACGCAGGTGACGTGCATTTGCCTTGATCGGCTTGCCGCTCGCATGGTTCCGCCGAATCCGCACCACGGTCTCCACAACCAGCATCCCGATCTCGCCACCGGGAAAACCAGGCCGCTGTCGAATTCATCGAAAGGAGGGGCCCCTCTTGGACCCCGATCCCCCCGCAAGGGGGATCCTTTTGCACGCGATCCACACGCAGCGGGAACCCCCGGGCGCTTTTCGGCAGGCATTTCGGCGTTGCGGAGAGGGAGGATATTTTTCGGAACAATCCGCAAGAAATCGAGACAGAAAATGAGGCCGGAGCACTGAACTAGATTGCACGGCATGCTCCGGACTTAAGAAATCCGCTTGGCCATGGCTAACCAACATCTCCGGTTGAACCTTGGCAATCATCCATGAGACCGAGACATTGCGATCGACCAACCCAAGGTGTCCTCCGGCATCTCATACCTTGGCACTGCTTGAAGAAACGATCTTCATCTCACCCCCGTCAGAGACTTGCACGTGGTGCTGGACAAGGGGGCGATTGCCAGCCGCCCGGCGCATCAGGACATAGAAAACGGGCGTCATGAATATGCCGAAGAAGGTGACGCCGATCATGCCGGAGAAGACAGCGACACCCATGGCCGAGCGCATTTCCGCACCGGCGCCGACGGAAACAACCAGGGGAACCACGCCCATGATGAAGGCCATCGAGGTCATCAGGATGGGACGCAGGCGCTGGCGGCTGGCCTCGATGGCCGCCTGAACCGGGTTGCGACCTTCAAACTCGAGTTCGCGGGCGAACTCGACGATCAGGATCGCGTTCTTGGCGGACAGGCCCACCAGGACCATGAGGCCGATCTGCGTGAAGATGTTGTTGTCGCCGCCGATCAGCCAGACACCCGTCAGAGCCGCCAGCACGCCCATCGGCACGATCAGGATGATGGCGACCGGCAGGGTCAGGCTCTCATATTGAGCCGCCAGCACCAGATAGACCAGCAGCAGGGCGAGCGCGAAGACGATGAAGCTCGAATTGCCGGCGATAATCTGCTGATACGTCAGGTCCGTCCATTCGAAGTCGATGCCCGCCGGCAAGGTCTCGCCCGCGATCTTCTCAATGGCCGCTTCCGCCTGGCCTGAGGAAAATCCAGGCGCCGGCCCTCCATTGATGTCGGCGGCCAGGAAGCCGTTGTAGCGGGTCGTTCGTTCCGGGCCATTGGCGCTTTCGACCTTGAGCAGAGCGGCCAGGGGGATCATCTCGCCCGATTGCGAGCGGACATGGAGCCGGCCGATGTCTTCCGGCACGGCCCGATAGGCCGCGTCGGCTTGCACGCGGACACTGTAGGTCCTGCCAAAAGCGTTGAAATCATTGACGTAGAGCGATCCCAGATAGATCTGCAGCGTGTCAAAGACGTCCGTGACCGCGACGCCGAGCTGCTGGGCTTTCGGCCGGTCAATATCGGCGAAGAGCTGGGGCACGTTGATCTGGAAGCTCGAGAACAAGCCGGCCAGTTCGGGCGCCTGACTGGCCTTGGTCAGGAAGTCCTTGGTGGCGTTGTCGAGTGCCTGGTAGCCAAGGCCGGCCCGATCTTCGATCTGCAGCTTGAAGCCGCCCGTCGAGCCAAGGCCGTTGACCGGCGGCGGCGGGAACATGGCGATGAAGGCGTCCTGGATCCCGGCAAATTTGCCGTTCAGCTGCATGGCGATGGCGCCGCTCGACAGTTCGGGCGACTTGCGCTTCTCGAAATCGTCAAGGACCGCGAAGACGATGCCGGAGTTCGAGCCGATCGTGAAGCCGTTGATCGACAGGCCCGGAAAAGCGATCGCATGGGCGACGCCCGGCTGTTCCAAAGCGATGGCGCTCATCCGCTTGATGACAGCCTCGGTGCGGTCGAGCGATGCCCCGTCCGGGAGCTGCGCGAAACCGATCAGATACTGCTTGTCCTGGGCCGGCACGAACCCGCCGGGTACGCTGTTGAACACCAGATAGGTCGCGCCGCCGAGGGCAAGATAGATGGCCATCACGATGCCCTTGCGCGTCATGAGGCCGCCGACGCCCTTGCCGTAGCCGGCGGACGCCGAACTGAACATCCGGTTGAAGCCGCGGAAGAACCAGCCAAAGGCAAAATCCATGGCGCGGGTAAGGCGGTCCTTCGGCGCGTGATGGTCCCGCAGCAGGAGGGCTGCCAGGGCGGGCGACAGCGTGAGCGAGTTGATGGCCGAGATCACGGTCGAGATCGCGATCGTCAGCGCGAACTGGCGGTAGAACTGGCCGGAGAGGCCGCTGATGAATGCCAGGGGAACGAAGACGGCCACCAGCACCAGGGCAATGGCGACGATCGGTCCGGACACTTCGCGCATGGCGCGATAGGTCGCCTCCCGGGGGCTCAGCCCCATCTCGATGTTGCGCTCGACGTTCTCGACCACGACGATGGCATCGTCGACGACGATGCCGATCGCCAGCACCAGGCCAAACAGCGTCAGCGCGTTGATGGAGAATCCGAACACGTACATCACGGCGAAGGTGCCGATGATCGACACCGGAACCGCGATCAGGGGAATGATCGACGCCCGCCAGGATTGCAGGAAGAGGATGACGACCAGAACGACGAGGGCGACGGCCTCGAGCAGCGTATCGATGACCTTGTCGATGGAAGCCCGCACGAACTGGGTCGTGTCATAGACGATCTCGTACCGAACCCCTTCCGGCATGGCGCGTTGCAGCTCATCCATCGTGGAATAGATCTGGTCGGCGATCTCGATGGCATTCGAGCCTGGCGCCTGCAGGACCGCGATGGCCACGGCCGGCTGGCCATCGAGCAGCGAGCGCAGCGTATAGTCGGCCGCGCCCATTTCAACGCGGGCCACATCGCGAAGCCGCGTTATCTCGCCGTTCGAGCCTGTCCGGACGATGATGTCGCCAAACTCCTCGGGCGTGCCGAGGCGGCCGCGTGCGTTGACGTTCAACTGCAGGTCCGCGGTCGACGGTGCGGGCGAAGCGCCGATCGTGCCGGCGGCCGCCTGGATGTTCTGCTGGCGGATCGCATTGGTGATGTCGCTTGCAGCGAGGCTGTGTCGCGCCGCCTTTTCCGGGTCGATCCAGACGCGCATGGCGTAGTCGCCGGCGCCGAAAATCTGGACCTGGCCGACGCCCTCCGTGCGAGCCAGACGGTCCTTGATGTTCAAGGTCGCGTAGTTTCGCAGATAGGTGATGTCGTAGCGGTCCGTGTCGGAAACCAGATTCACCACCATGATAAAGTCGGGCGAACTCTTGATGGTCGTGACGCCCAGCGCGCGCACCTCGGCCGGCAGGCGGGGCTCCGCCTGCGAGACGCGATTCTGCACCAGCTGCTGCGCCTTGTCGGGATCCGTGCCGAGCTTGAAGGTGACGGTGAGGGTCAGCACGCCGTCCGACGTCGCCTGGCTGTTCATGTACAGCATGTCCTCGACGCCGTTGATCTGCTCCTCGAGAGGCGTTGCCACGGTCTCAGCGACGACGACGGGATTGGCCCCCGGATAGGTCGCCCGCACGACGATCGAAGGCGGAACGACCTCCGGATATTCAGAGATCGGCAACGACCGCATGCCGATCAGGCCTGCGACGACGATGAGGACGGACAGCACGCCGGCAAACACGGGGCGATCGATGAAGAACCGCGATATATTCATTTCCAAGTCCTACTCTGGGACGAAATTTGCGTGAATCGTCCTAGTCCCCGGATCGCTCCGCAGGCCGATTAGAAGAATCTGAGGTTTTTGCGGAGCTTGGAGGCCCTCCGCTGTGGCCTCTATTTCAGGACGGCGACCGCTTCATCGACCTTCGGTGCCACGAGGGCGCCGGGGCGAACCCGCTGCAAACCGTTGACGACGACCCGGTCACCGGCGGCCAGGCCACTTTCGACGATACGCTCGCCACCCGCGCTGGCGCCGAGTTGAACGGGCCGGTAGATCACCTTGTCTTCCGCGTCGACAACGAAGACGAACTTCTTGTCCTGGTCCGTACCGATCGCGCGTTCGCTGACCAGGATTCGCTTCTCGGCCTTCGGTTCGCCGACACGGATCCGCACAAACTGGCCCGGAATCAGCTTGCCACCCGGATTGGAGAAGACCGCGCGGACCCCGATGGTGCCGCTGGTCGCATCGACCTGATTGCCGATGAACTGCAGCTTTCCGCGAAGGGGCGCGCCATCTGCCATCGGCGATTGGATCTCGACGGGTATCTCTTCGAGAGGAGAATGGGAGGCATCGGATGGCGGAAGCTTGGCAAGGATCTCAGCTGCAATGTCCTCGGCGACATCGAAGCTCGCATAGATCGGATCGATCGAGACGAGCGTCGTCAGCGCAGGCGAGGCGGATCCGGCGGCCACCAGATTGCCGGCGGTGATTTCGACCTTGCCGATGCGACCGGTGACCGGCGCATACAGCTTCGTATAGTCGAGCTCGAGTTGCGCCGACTGCAAGACTGCCTGGGCCATCTGTTGAGCCGCCCGCGCTTCGGCCAGGGCGTTCTGGCGCTGATCCAGGGTACTTTGCGATATGACCTGGGTCTGCGACAGCCGCTGTCCTCGCTCCAACTCGATTTCTGCGAGCTTCAATTTGGCCCCGGCCGACGCGACCTGGCCCTCTGCCTGGGCGACGGCAGCCTGATACGGGCCCGGATCGACCGTAAAGAGGAGGTCGCCGGCGTTTACGAGCGAGCCTTCCCGGAAGTCGACGGACTGGATGGCGCCCGCGACGCGAGAGCGAATCTGGATGCGGTTGACCGCCTCGAGGCGGCCCGAGAACTCCTGCCACCGGTTCACGTCACGAGCCTCTATGACGGTGACGGTAACGGGCACTGCCGGGGATTGCAGCACCCCGTCCGATGCCGCTGCATGGCTGCTCAGGGGAAGATCCAGGACCATGGCGGCGGTCAGAACGGACGCAGCAAGGCCCAGGCCGGTGCCCGCAAGGGCCCAGCGCTTGATAGTCGGTGTCATTGTCTTTTCCTTACGGCGTGTGGGTGCCGGCGATGGTCAACTAGGTTTCAAGCCGCGCATACCGGGTGCCGAGTTCGCGGGTGAAACTCAAAAAATGGCTTCCTGCTGGATCCTGCCATGACGATGCCTGGCCCGTGTCGCCACCATAGATGGATGGCCAGCCAGTCCCGGCAGGCAGAATGGTCTGGTGTACGGGAACCCCCGCATCCGTCAGATGCCGGGCATAGTCTTTCGCTTCATCCAGCAAGGGGTCGTCTTCCGACGTCAGCACGAGTGCCGGCGCCACGTCACGAAGGCGCGAACAGAGGGAGGGGGCGGCGTATGGATGACAGATCCCGCCGCTCAGATAATGGGCCCACCCATTTTCCCACCGTTGGCGCATCCCGATATCATTGGAATTGCGAAACGACGGCGAGCCCATGAAAGGATCCAGCAGCGGCGAAGCAAGCACCTGGCCATCCAGTTCGCCGGCAAAGTTATCGCGTGCCTTCAGCGCGACGGCAGCGGCGATGTTGGCGCCCGACTCCTCGCCGCCGACGATCAGAAGCGACTTTCGCTCGCCAAACCCGACGCATTTCTTCGCAAGGACGGAGAAGATCGAAAAGCCGACTTCCATGGGTTTGGGAAACACACCGCCGAGGGGCGCATTGTAGTCCGGCACCACGACGATTGCGCCGGTGGCCGCAAAGCACCGGGCAAGCGGGCACTCTTCCAGACCCGTACGCATGAAAGCGCCGCCGTGAAAATACAGGAGGACGGGTGGGCATCGGACCGATTCTGCGCCCTGATAGATCTGCGCAGACACACAGCCTCCCTCCAGCTGCTCCAACTCCACATTTCTCACTTGGACGGCGATCACGCTTCTCACTCTGGATGTTGAGGCCGCAAGGTTCGCAGCTCCCGTCATTTCAGAAATCTAGCATTATTCAACGCCTTGAATAAGGGCGCCAAATCCGACTACTCTATTCGAGATTTCGAACAATCACCCGCTCCCGGAGGCGCAGGCTCTGATATGGATCAGCTATTGGCCATGCGCGCCTTCATTCGTGTCGTCGATACCGGCAATTTCACCAAGGCTTCCGAAGCCCTCGGCCTGTCGAAAGCATCGATGACAAACCTCGTCCAGAATCTCGAGGCGCACCTGCAGACGAAGCTGCTCAATCGGACGACGCGGCGGGTTATGGTCACGACGGACGGCGCCCTCTACTATGAGCGCGCCTTGCGGATCATATCCGAAGTGGACGAACTCGACGGCAGTCTGTCCCAGTCCTACTCGACCCCGACCGGACGCTTGCGGGTGGAGATGGCCAGCATTTTTGCTGACTGGATCGTCATTCCCGCGCTCAATGATTTTAACCAGGCGTTTCCGGACATCCATATCGACCTGGGTGTCGGCGACCGGAACGTCGACTATCTCGCGGAAAATGTCGATGTCGCACTGCGGGGCGGCCAGCCCGCCGATCAATCCCTGATTGCGCGTCGCGTGGGCCAGGTCGACCTGACATTCTGCGCCTCCGCCGGCTATGTGGAGAGGCACGGGATGCCGAAGCATCCCTCGCAGTTTGAGGCGGACCATCAGTGCGTCGGCTACTTCATGCCGCCGAGCAATCGGAGCATGTCGTTCCGGTTCGCAAGGGACGACGAGCAGGTCGAGATCAACCCGCGCTATGCGCTATCGGTCAATGACGCACGCAGCTACACGGCGGCGGTTCTTTCCGGCCTCGGTGCGGGCCAGCTGCCTCGCTGCATGGTTGCCGAGGAGATTGCCAGCGGGCGGCTCATTTCGGTTCTGCCGGAGTGGAGTATCGAGCCCGTGCCACTCTACGTCGTCTATCCGCCAAACCGGCACCTGAGCAACAAGGTGCGGGTCTTTGTCGAGTGGCTGGTACGGTTGATGGGAAAAACGGGCCTGAACGCCCAGCCGTCCTCTTAGCATATGGCTGATCAGGAACCCGGTCGCCATTGGCCGGATCGGCCCCGGTGGCTAGCCGAGAAACCGACGAAAGCGGTTCAGCGAAAATGTGAAGAGCGCGACGCCGATGGCCAGCAAGGCCACGAGTTGCGGCCAGACCACGGCGACGCCCGCCCCACGGAAGAGGACGGCCTGCGAAAGCATCACGAAGTGGGTGGTGGGCGCGGCGAGCATGATGATCCGAATGATCTCGGGCATGCTCTCCCGGGGGGTGACGCCGCCCGACAAAAGCTGCAGCGGAATCAGGACCATCATCACGAGCAAGGCGAATTGCGGCATCGAACCGGCAACGATTGCCAGGAACATGCCGAGGCAGGTCATGGCAAAGATATCCAGCGCCGCGGCCGCGAGGAACAGCAGCATGGACCCGTGGATGGGTACCGCCAGCAGGCCCTGCACGACGACGATGAGGCAGAAGCTTGCCGCCACCAGAACGACCAGCCCCATCGACCACAGCTTGCCGACCATGATCTCGAAGGCGCTCACCGGCATCACCAGAAGGTGCTCGATCGTTCCATGCTCGCGCTCGCGGATCAGCGCCGCGCCCGTGAGGATCACGGACAGCATCGTGATCGCGCCGATCAGTTCGTTGATCGCCCCGAACCACCTTTTGTTCAGCTCCGGATTGAAGCGGGCGCGCAGGTCGAGCCCGACGGGCAACTGCGTCTCGGCCCTGTGGCGTGCCAGGAACTCGCTGACCTCGCCCGAAACGATCGACTGCACATAGCCTCCCCCCGTGAACGCCTGGGTCATGCGCGTCGCGTCGATGTTGAGCTGGATGGTCGGAGACCGGCCCGCGAGAAGGTCGCGCTGGAAGTTGGGGGGAATGTCGAGCGCGAACGTATCCAGGCCTTCATCCATCCGGCTGTCCATCTCGGATGGCGAAATCAGCTTCGGCTCGACGAAATAGGGCAGGTAGAAGGCGCTCGCGATGCGGTCGGAAATGGCCGAGCGGTCCTCGTCGACGATGGCGATCGGCGCCCGGTTGAGAGACTCGGGCATGGCGCGAGAGGCGGTGTAGACCTGAAGCGAGAAGGAATAGGCGATCAGCAGGAGCAGCATGACGTTCCGCAGCAGGACCCTCAGTTCCTTGACGCCCAGTTGGAAGATGTTGGCCAGCCGCATCAGCGTGCCTGCTTTCGGAGGAAAGCCACGCTGAGGCCGATGACGACCGGAACCGTGATCAGCAGCGGGACAAACGCGCCCCACAAATCGTGGAATCCCAACGCTTTCGAAAAGACACCACGCGATATGATCACGAAATAGGTGGCCGGGTAGATCTGCCCGATGAACGCGCCGGCCCCCTCCAGCGAGGAGACGGGATCGATCAGTCCCGAATATTGCGACGCCGGAATCATCGTGAGGAGCACGGTGGCGAAGATCGCGGCGATCTGGCTGCGCATGAAGGTCGACAGGAAGAAGCCCATCGATGTCGCGATGACCACATAGAGGAAGGCGGCTGCCGCGAAGGCCGTGAAACTACCGGTGAAGGGCACCTGGAAACCGTAGACCGCGAACGCTGTCAGCAGCAGGAAGTTGAGCATCCCCAGCGCGACATAGGGGATTTGCTTGCCCAACAGGAATTCCATCCGCGTCACCGGGGTGACGTAGAAATTCGTGATCGAACCCAGTTCCTTCTCGCGCACAACGCTCAGAACCGCCAGCATCGCCGGGATCATCAGGAGCAGCATGGGAATGATGGCCGGCGCTATCGCGTCGAGGCTGCGGACATCCGGGTTGTAGCGGTAGCGGATCTCCATCTGGAAATCGCGCTGATCGGCAGCCTTGCCATAGGCCTCCCGCGCCTTCTGGGCGAGCCAGGTCGAGTGCATTCCCTCGACATAGCCCCGGACGGTTTCCGCCCGGGTCGGCATGGCGCCATCGATCCAGGCGCCGACGGTGACGTTGCGGCCGTGCGCGAGATTGCGCGCAAAGCCCGGCGGAATTTCAAGCGCCAGGCTGATCTCGCCTCGCTCCATCCGCTGGTCCATGTCGGCATAGCCGGTCAGGGGCGCCTTCTCCGTAAAGTAGCGCGAACCGGCAAGCTGGAGCGCATAGTCTCGGCTGATGGCGGTGTCGTCTTGGTCAAGAACTGCGAAGGACAGCTTCTCGACATCCATATTGATGCCATAACCGATCACGAACATCAGCAGCAGGCTGCCGATCGTCGCCAGGGTCGCGCGAATTGGATCACGCAGCAGTTCCACGCTCTCGCGCTTCGTGTAGGCCAGCATCCGGCGTGGATCGAACAGGAGGCGTGTGGCGCCAGCCGCCGCATGTGTTGAAGCGCCGACGAGCAACGGCGCGGGCGTCGCGTTGCGGGACGTATCGCCCGCCGCGTCCTCCAGATAACGGATGAAGGCGGCTTCGAGGGTCGGCGCCGCGCGGCTGGCCACGATCGCTTCGGGCGTGTCGCTGACCAGGACCTTGCCCGCATGCATCAGGGAGATGCGATCGCAGCGCTCGGCCTCGTTCATGAAGTGGGTGGACACGAAGATGGTGACCCCGTCGCGACGGGACAGTTCGATGAGAATGCGCCAGAAATTGTCCCGAGCGACCGGGTCGACGCCAGATGTCGGCTCATCGAGGATCAGGATATCCGGCGAATGGATCATGGCGACCGCCAGGGACAATCGCTGGCGGATGCCGAGCGGCAATTCGTCCGGCAGCGCGTCCATCTGCTCGATCAGGTCGAACTGCTGCGCCACCTCCGTGATCCGCGCCGGTATGCCGGCCTCCGGAAGGGCGAACAGCCGGGCGTGCAGTTCCAGATTCTGGCGCACCGTGAGTTCGGAGTAGAGCGAGAAGGCCTGCGACATGTAGCCGACGCGGCGCCGGATCTGGATGTCGCGGGGATCGACCTCCCGGCCGAACAGCCGGACCTGACCCGCGCTCGCGGGAAGCAGGCCGGTCAGCATCTTCATGGTGGTGGTCTTGCCGCAGCCGTTGGAGCCGAGGAAACCGAAGATCTCCCCCCTCGCGATGCGGAAGCTGACATCGTCGACCGCCGTGAAATCACCGAAGCGCTTTGTGAGATGCTCGGCCTCGATCGCCGGTTCTCCATCGGCGACCGGCAGAGGGGCGGGGCGCACCACCGCCTCATGGCCTTGAGACGCTTCGGCGGGCAACAGGGCGATGAAGGCGGCATCGAGGTCCGCGGCGCCGGTCCGGGCGAGCAGTTCGGCCGGCGTGCCGGTCGCGAGCACGCGCCCGCGGTCCAGGGCAACCAGCCAATCAAAGCGCGCGGCCTCCTCCATATAGGCCGTCGCCACGATCACGCTCATGCCGCCGCGGTTGGCGCGGATCCGCTCGATCAGTTCCCAGAACTGCTTCCGCGATAGCGGATCGATGCCGGTCGTCGGCTCGTCGAGAATGAGGAGATCGGGATCATGGATCAGCGCGCAGCAGAGCCCGAGCTTCTGCTTCATGCCGCCGGAAAGATTGGCCACCCTGCGGTCGGCGAAAGGCGCCAGCCCGGTACTCTCCAGCAGCGCGCCGATACGGCGATCCCGTTCCTGGCGGTCAAGGCCGAAGAGGCGTCCGAAAAAATCGACATTGTCGAAGACTGAGAGCGAGGGATAGAGGTTCTTGCCCAGCCCCTGCGGCATGTAGGCGATGCGGGGACAGGTGCGCCGACGATGGGCTGCATCCGCCATGTCGCCGCCGAGCACGGTGATGCTGCCGCGCTGGATCACGCGCGAGCCCGCCACCAGAGACAGCAGGCTCGACTTTCCCACGCCGTCGGGGCCGATCAGGCCGACCACGCAGCCCGGCGGAATGTCCAGTGTGATGTCCTGGAGAGCCGCCACCGCCCGATAGCTCTGGCAAACGCCCTGCAGCCGCACCACCGGCTCGGGCGGCGCTCCAGACTTCATTGGAGCAGATTTCCCTGCAGCGCGGCAGGCCACTCGGCTTTCGGATCCAGCTTGACATAGGCCGTGCCGGGCAGGCCGGTCTTCACATGCTGGATGTATTTGCGCAGCAGCTCAGGGTCGATCCTCGCCTTGACGCGGAACATCAGCTTCTGGCGCTCTTCCTCCGTCTCGACCGTTTTCGGCGTGAATTGCGCCACGTCGGCGACATAGGTGGCCTTGGCCGGTATGATGTATTGCGGCGCCGCATCCATGACCAGCCGGACCTCGCTGCCAATCGCCACGCGCCCCACCTCGGCGGTTGGCAGGAAGAACGTCATATAGACGTCCTCGAGATCGACGAGATTGATCACCCTGCCTCCGCTGCCCAGAACCTCGCCGGGCTCGGCCACGCGATATTGAATCCGCCCGTCGCGTGGCGAGCGGAGGGTCGCATCGTCGATTTCCGTGTCGATCGCCTCGGTGGCGGCGCCGGCGGCTTCCATCGCCGCCTGGGCGTCGATGACCAGCGCCCGCGCGGTATTGATCGCCGCATCGCTCGCCACCAGTTGCGCTTCCGCAGCAGCGACCGCCGCGGCCGCGCCCCGTTCGGCCGCTCTGTCATCGTCGAGCGTCTGCTGCGAGATGGTGTTGCTGGCCGCGAGCTTCTCCGAACGCTGGAAACGCTGCACCGCTGCATCGTGTTCCGCTTGCCTCTGGCTGAGGACAGCTTCCGCGGTCTTCTTCTCGGCCTGGCGCTGCGTGACCAGGAGATTGGCGGTGTCCACGGCGATCCGGGACCGGCGCAATTGAGCCTCGGCTTCGCGGCGCTTCGCTTGCAACTGCGCCGTGTCCATGCGTGCCAGCACGTCGCCGGCCTTCACGAAGTCACCTTCCTCAGCAAGGATCTCCTTCACCCGCCCCGCAGACTTCGCCGAGATATCGATCTCGACGGCTTCTATGCGACCATTCGCCCGTGCAATTCCCTCGGGCAAGGCATCGTTTCGGGATCGTTGCCAAGCATAAAACGCGATTGCGGCAAGGAGCACCAGCAGACCAACGAGCAGCCAACTCCGTTTGGCACGGCTCATGTCGCATCCTCACCCGATGATGGCAGCGCCGAAGCAACACCGTCCGGGCACGCTCTGCCCTGGGAGGACGGTGGCTGTTGCGCAGCCGGGAACAGCACACCGCTCTGCGCAAGCACCACGCTGGTGTCTCCGCCGGATGAGCCCCCGCAGAATATTGCGGGAAGCGGGTCGTGCGCAAGGCGGGTGCGAGCGCCAGCCTCCATCAACCAGTTGAGGTTGCAAGCCGCCGGCCGACCTCGGCCCTCAAGCGGCGGCATAGTGGGAAAAGTCGCTGGTGCCGCCATTCCGGCGGATCAGGAACCCGTCATAGGCCTCGCGCTGCGGCTCCGCCCCCATGCCCGGCGAGCCATAAGGCATGCCGGGGACGGAGAGGCCGACGGCGTCGGGACGTTCCGCCAGCAGCCGGCGAATGTCGGCAGCCGGCACGTGGCCCTCGATCCCATAGCCCTGGATCCGCGCCGTGTGGCAGGAGGCCATCTGTAGCGGGATGCCGCTGTCTCGCTTGTAGCGTGCGGGCAACGTTGCCTGGCGCTCTTCGCCCCCCCCCACCTCGAACCCGTCCGCCCGCAGGATCTCGACCCAGGCCGAGCAGCATCCGCAGCCGGGATCCTTCATCACGTGAACCGCCGGCCCTCCACCTTGCGTCAGAGCCCCAGGGGAGAGGCGGCCAGCAAGGCGGCCCCGCCGATCAGGAGCGCGCAGCGCGAAAGCGTGGCCCGGGCCGTCCGTTGTCCTTTCCAGTTTGAATACCGTGCGATGACACGCCGCCCAGAACCGGGTCCGACGACGTCACCCGCGATTTGTTCATCGCCCGCCTCCTTGGCGACCCCGCCGGGCCGCGCTACTGTCATCGACGGGATAGCATCTACGTCATGCTAAAATTACGACTCTCCATTCTAAGCCCCATCAAATAGATGTGCCGGATTCTCCGGATAATTCTTGATGACTCAGGGAGAATTGGAATGAAACCGTCGAATTTGAGCATCGCCTTATTGGCGATGACAGCCCTTACCGCTGGGGAAGCATCCGCGCAAACCAGCAAACCGAATATCCTTATGATCGTTTCCGACGACACCGGATATGGAGACCTCGGGCCGTATGGCGGCGGCGAGGGCCGCGGCATGCCGACACCCAATATAGACAAGCTCGCCGACAGCGGCATGACCTTCTTCTCCTTCTACGCCCAGCCAAGTTGCACGCCCGGACGCGCCGCGATGATGACAGGGCGCATCCCCAACCGCAGCGGCATGACGACGGTCGCCTTCCAGGGCGAGGGCGGCGGACTGCCGGCGGCCGAATGGACCCTGGCCTCGGTGCTGAAGCGGGGCGGTTACGGCACCTACTTCACCGGCAAGTGGCATCTCGGCGAGGCGGACTATGCTCTGCCGAACGCCCAGGGCTTCGACGTGATGCGGTATTGCGGCCTCTACCACCTCAATGCGTACACCTATGGCGATCCAACCTGGTTCCCCGACATGGACCCTAAGCTGCGGGCCATGTTCCAGCGGGTGACCAAGGGCGCCTTGACGGGCAATGCCGGAGGACCGGTTGTCGAGGAGTTCAAGATCAACGGCCAGTATGTCGACACCCCGACGATCGACGGCAAGGAAGGCGTCGTCGGCATTCCATTCTTCGACAGCTATGTCGAGAAGGCCGCTCTCGGGTTCCTGGACGACGCGGCGACCAAGCCGGACACGCCATTTTTCATCAGCGTCAACTTCATGAAGGTGCACCAGCCGAACATGCCGGCGCCGGAGTTCGAGCATAAGTCGATGTCGAAATCGAAATATGCCGACAGCGTCGTCGAGCTGGATACGCGCATAGGCCGCATCATGGACAAGCTCCACGAGACCGGCATGGACAAGAATACGCTGGTTTTCTACACCACCGACAATGGTGCCTGGCAGGACGTCTATCCCGACGCCGGCTATACGCCGTTCCGCGGCACCAAGGGCACGGTTCGCGAAGGCGGCAACCGCGTTCCGGCCATTGCCGTGTGGCCTGGCCAGATCAAGCCGCGCAGCAAGAGCCACGACATCGTCGGCGGACTCGACCTGATGGCCACCTTCGCCGCCGCCGCCGGCGTGCCGCTGCCGGACAAGGATCGCGAGGGCCAGCCGATCATCTTCGACAGCTACGACATGACACCGATCCTGAAGGGCACCGGCAAGTCGGAGCGTACGGCCTGGTTCTATTTCACCGAGAACGAACTGACGCCGGGAGCAGCTCGCGTCGGCAACTACAAGGCGGTGTTCAACCTGCGCGGCGATGACGGCGCCCACACGGGCGGCCTCGCCGTCGACAGCAATCTCGGCTGGAAGGGGGCCGAGAAATATGTCGCCACCGTCCCCCAGGTCTTCGACCTCTGGCAGGACCCGCAGGAGCGCTACGACATCTTCATGAACAATTACACCGAGCGCACCTGGACGATGGTCACGATCGGCGCAGCCATCAAGGATCTGATGCAGACCTACGTGAAGTACCCCCCACGCAAGCTGCAGAGCGCCAGTTATAGCGGCCCGATTGAGATCTCCAAATATCAGCAGTTCCAGTGGGTCAGGGACCAACTCATGAAGGGTGGCGTCGATATTCCGATGCCGACGGGAAACTAGTCTCCGGACGGACGACGAGACGGGGACTTCGGTCCCCGTCTTCTTCAAAGGGTTGGCGACTGAGGTTCCATGCAGCCATCCGGCCTCGCCCCGCCCCAGACACAGCCGGACTGGCGCAGCCAGCGCTGCGAGGCCAGGATCTGGCAGATTGGGGCCGTCGCGCCGGACGACGAGGCGCCGTTCTGCCTGGTCCTGGCTGCGCGGATCGCTTCGCGCCGCCGCCGCTGGCCCGAGCGATCGGGCGATGTCTGTCGTGTCCTTCATTCCGGACCCAGAAATATCTGGCGAACCAATCGGAGCCGGACGTTCAGGCTGAAAACTCACAAGCCGAACGGATAGGTTTCGTCTTCTCCCGACGTCACTTGGCCGGGTAATGGCGTCACGGCGTGGGTATCGTCCAGCCAGACGAAAGCATCATACTGTTCGGCGGGACAGGCATAGCTGTAATGGCTCCAGCGTTCCGTGTCCGGCCGGTAGATCACGCCAATATATCGTTCCAGAACCGGCTGGCTCAGCCCTTGCCTTAGTGCCGCCTGGTCGCCCTGCTGCAGATCGATCAGGAAGCGTTCATATCCCGCCTCATGACAGAGGGCCTCGAAACTGTCCGGACGCGAGGGGAGGACTCGTTTGACCTCCATGGGGGCATCCCATTCGCTCGCAGCGGAAACCGTGCCCGAATGGGTGCCGAAGCCGATCAGCGCCGCGCCCTGCCCGTACTGCTCGCGACAAAGCTGACCGATATTCACTTCCCCCCGCTCGGTTCCCATGTCGGTGTAGCGGGCGTCGCCGATGTGCGAATTATGGGCCCAGACAACGAGCCTGCCGTGCGGCCCCGCCCGGGTCAGGATGCTCTGAAGCGTCTCGAACATATAGCGATCGCGCAAGTTCCAGGATTCGCGGGCACCGTAATACATCGCCCGGT
This sequence comes from Kaistia defluvii, assembly GCF_026343955.1. Classification (GTDB taxonomy): domain Bacteria; phylum Pseudomonadota; class Alphaproteobacteria; order Rhizobiales; family Kaistiaceae; genus Kaistia; species Kaistia defluvii. Next base: position 91,058 of record NZ_JAPKNI010000002.1, on the reverse strand, counting down.
AGTAGCGCTCCGCATTGGCCACGAGCCTGGCGTTTTGCATGGCGTCAAAGAAGCTCTGCCCATCCTGTTCCGAATACCGGACCTCCTTCTGGAGCAGGTCGATGAGGATCCGCGTGACGGGAGCCTCGCAGAGTGCATAGCCTTCCGAAAGGGAGGCCCGACCGTAAGCGGAGGGCTCGCCCGACCAGGGCGACAGGCAGGAATATCGGGCTCGGGCGATCCTCGCGGCTTCTGGATCGACACGATCCAGATAGGCGAGCACGGCAGCGATCGACGCGGTCATGCTGTAGAGATCCAGACCGTAGAATGCCACGCGGTCCGCCGCCGGCAGCGCCCGATTATGCTCACGCAGGAAGCCTACGAAATCATCGACATCGCGATTGCGCCACATCCAGTTGGGAAACCGGGTGAAGGGCGACGCGCTCATGGAACGATGCGCGGAATGGCGGACGTAACGGTCGATGGCGGCGGCGTCCGGCCAATCGGCTTCCACCGCCACGGCCGTGAAGTTGTGGCGCTCGATCAGCCGGCGCGTGATGGCGGCCCGCGCGCGGTAGAATTCGGAGGTCCCGTGCGATGATTCCCCCAGCAGGACAATCTGCGCCCGGCCAAATCGGTCGAACGCGGCGGCGAAGAGCGGGTCATCCAGGGGAGGCAAGGGCTCGGCGGCGGCGCGAAGCAATTCGACCAAGGGCCGCCTGGTTCCCTTTTCCGGGGCAATTGACGGGCGGGGGCCTGGCAGCGGCAGCAGATAGTGCTGGAACCATGCGCTCGCCATGCCGGTGACCGCCTCCAGCGCGCCCGGCTCCTCGAACAGGTGCGTGGCGTTGGGGACGATGCGAAGAAGCTTTTCGCAGGTGAGCCTGGCCAGGGCTTGGCGGTTCAGGTCCAGCACCTGGGGATCGGCGCCACCAACGACGAGAAGCGTCGGCGCGGTCACCTCCGACATTCGCGGGCCTGCCAGATCCGGACGGCCGCCCCGGGATACGATTGCGCTGATCCGGTCGCCGAGTTCGGCTGCCGCGAGCAGCGCCGCGCCGGCCCCGGTGCTGGCCCCGAACAGCCCAAGCGCAAGATCGGAAATGTCGGGCTCGGAGCCGATCCAGAGCGTCGCCTCGATCAACCGCTCGGCAAGCAGGGGAATGTTGAATACGTTCCGCCGGTCCTTGGCTTCGGCCGCGGTCAGCAGATCCAGCAGCAGGGTCGCGAAGCCCGCGCCATTCAGCGTCTCGGCGACAGCCCGGTTGCGGGGGCTCAGCCGGCTCGAGCCGCTCCCATGCGCAAACAGGACGATTCCGCGCGGATTGGGCGGGACGCACAGATCTCCCGCCAGGTCGACCGGTGGGATCAGCACCTCGCGCCGCTCGGTTGGCAGCCCCTGCCCCAACGGCGCCTCCAGCCCCTCCGACCAGGCCTGGCGCAGCAGACCGATCGTTTCCTCGTCGGAGAGCTGATGGAAATCGTCGTAGAAGTAGCCGACGCCCTGGAAGAAGCTGGCCGGATGCAGGCACACGATCGTGTCGGCGTCCTCGGCCATCTCGGCCAGGGTTTCCCTTGGGGCGACAGGAATGGCCAATATGGACCGAACCGCCCCCCGCCTCTTGAGCGCGATCAGGGCAGCTTTCGCCGTGGCGCCCGTCGCGATTCCGTCATCGACGACGATGGCCGTGCGCCCATCCGGGTCGATCCGCGAATGGTCGCCGAGATAGCGGGCGCGGCGCCGCGCGAGTTCCAGGATCGCCCTTTCGCGGGCCTGCGAGATATAGGCATCGTCCACGTGCGTGGCGCGTCTGACGCTCTCGTTGATGACGATCTGAGGGGGCTCCCCCTCCACCACGGCGCCCAAGGCCAGTTCCGGCGCCATCGGCGCGGATATCTTCTTGGCGAGGATCAGGTCGAGCGGGGCCCGCAAGGCTCGCGCGATTTCCAGGGCGACAGGGACGCCGCCACGCGGCAAGGCGTAGACAACGGGATTGTGCAGCGACAGGCCCGCCAGCTTCGCCGCCAGCTGGCGACCTGCGTCCGCACGATCCATCAATCGGAAGGACGAGCCGGACATCCAGGCCCCCTGCCAAGTCTCTCTACGCTTTCAGCGCCGCCAACACTTCGGGCTCGCCAGGGCCCCAGTGGCGACGTAGCGGGAGCCGCACGAACCCAGATGGCTGTTCCGAGTAGAGGGAGCCGATCGACAGCCGGGCCCCCAGTAATCACTGTCACGCCGCTACGAATTGTAAGTATACATGAGGATCGGCAAGCCTCCTCGAGAGATCGTGATAGCCGGTGGAGCCCGCGGGGGGCAGGGTAGAGACGTTCTCGCAACAATGCGGGCGCCGAGGATGCCGCTGGAACAGGAAAGTTGCGTCCGCGTCAAGATGCGGGGGCCGTTTTGTACTGGACGGGCGGGCTCGAAGGCGGCGCACGCCGTCGGCCTCCTTGACTTCGTTTCCATGGACGTCAGCCGCCGCTGCGCAGAAACTTCGCTCGTCCGATGACGACACGGCCCCTTTGCAGACTTCCTGCCGACCTCTGCTTTTCCTGGCTCTCCAGGCGGCCCGATCTGCCGTGGGCAGATCCTCGCAAATGTGATGACGGAACCATTGCTTCGGGAGTACGATCGAAAGCTGGAGAAGACACGATGGAGAAGAATGCTCGTCTAGCGGAAATATCCCGCCAGTTGTTCATTTTGGTGAAGGAAGCGGAAGCTCTTGAGGAGTACCAACTCGCCGCTCAACTCATCGAGGCCCTTCACGAAGCCAAGCGTTGCGGATTGCCTCCTCACGCGCATCAAGAGCCGCGCGCGGACCGCGAACCAGAAAAGTAAATTGGATCTGAAATCACACCTATTGAAATATAGATTAATATATCTAGATGATTAAATACTATATTTCAATAAATATGAAATTTATTTTCCGGTAATTCTCGACTGACGCGGGATAATAATTTCAACTTTACCAAAGTATATGAATTTACGGAATGAACTGAGTTTTTAGATCTCAGCATTCGTGGAAGAACGAAGTAAACGGGAGATATAGATGCTCGTCGATAGCGTCATGACCACACCGGTTGTTAGCGCGAGATCCGACATGTCGATCCAGGATGCCGCACGCCTCATGCTGGCGCGCCGGATCAGCGGACTTCCCGTGGTGTCGGCAGATGGCGAACTGCTCGGCTTGATCAGCGAAGCCGACTTCATGCGGCGTGCGGAACTGGGGACGGAGCCGAAGAAGTCCTGGTGGCTGGAGTGGCTGACCTCCGAGGGGACCGAGGCTGACCAATATGTCCACTTGCATGGCCGAAAGGTCGGCGAGGTCATGGCGCGCGATGTCGTGACGACGCGCAAGGATGCACCGCTCGACGAAGCGGTGGAGTTGATGATCAAGCATCGTGTCAAGCGCCTGCCGGTGTTGGATCAGGGAAAGCTCGTCGGCATCCTGACCCGTTCGGACCTCATGCGGGCCATGCTGCAGATCCTGTCGTCCGAGCCTCGGCGAATTTCCGATGACGAACGAATTCGGGCCCGCATCGAAGCCGAGATCGCCACGCAAGGTTGGGGAGGCTTCGTGCGGGTGCAGGTGGAGAATGGCGAGGTCGAGCTGACGGGGACAATTTTCGACGACCGCAGCCGCTCCGCGGCCAGGGTCGCGGCCGAGAACGTGCCGGGCGTGAAGTCGGTCCGGGAAGAACTCCTCTATATCGAGCCGCTTTCCGGCATGGCGGTCCTGCCGTGAGGGCGATGGTGCTGCGCGCCATCGGGCAACCCTTGGTGCTGGAAGAGCGGCCGGATCCCGTCCCGGGCACGGGCGAGATCCGCCTGCGTGTCGAAGCCTGCGGCGTCTGCCGGACGGATCTGCATGTTGTCGATGGCGACCTCAGCCACATCCCGCTGCCCGTCGTCCCGGGCCACGAGATCGTCGGCATCGTGGAGGCGCAGGGGGCCGGCGTCACCTGGCCGCGCCTCGGCGCCCGCGTCGGCGTTCCCTGGCTCGCGCATACATGCGGACATTGCCCCTATTGCCGATCGGGCCGAGAAAACCTCTGCGACGAGCCAGCCTTCACGGGCTATACGCGCGATGGCGGCTTCGCGACCCACGTCGTGGCCGAAGCCGAATTCGCGTTTCCGCTCGACGGATTTGACGATCCCGTCGCGACGGCGCCGCTGATGTGCGCGGGACTGATCGGCTGGCGTTCGCTCGTCATCGCCGGCAGTGGCGAGCGGATCGGCCTCTACGGGTTCGGCGCGGCGGCCCATATCCTGGCGCAGGTCTGCCGGTGGCAGGGACGCGAGGTCTATGCCTTCACGCGGCCCGGCGACGAGGCGGCCCAAGCCATGGCGCGGTCGCTCGGCGCGGTCTGGGCCGGCGGCTCGGACGAACTGCCGCCCGAGCCTCTCGACGCGGCGATCCTGTTCGCCCCCGTCGGCGCGCTGGTACCGCTGGCGTTGCAAGCCGTCCGAAAGGGCGGGAAGGTTGTCTGCGGCGGCATCTACATGAGCGATATTCCGAGCTTTCCCTACCATCTTCTCTGGGAGGAGCGTCAGCTGGTCTCGGTCGCCAATCTGACCCGGCAGGATGGAATCGATTTTCTCGCCATCGCCGCGAAGGCGGGGATCCGCACGACCACCACAGTCTACTCCCTCGACAAGGCGAATGAGGCGCTGGCCGACCTGCGCGCCGGCCGGTTTCAGGGCGCCGCTGTCCTGGTGCCCTGACCACCCCTTCCAGCGGCTCGGCCGTTCACACGTTGCATGGCCCGGAAATGCCTGGATCCCCGTGGGACCGTTTCATCGCCACCCGCATCAGGCCTTCGAGGGCGCGAGAGAGACAAGGCCAAGTGCCATCAGGGGCGGTGCCGACAGGCTCACGAAACCGCCCTCTCTCGCTGCCCCGCACTCAGCGGGCGATCCATTGGTCGCCTTCCTTCCGGTACCTGTGCTTGACGGCGGCCCAGGCGACCCGGCGCGCGATATCCTCCCGCGCCTCATCACCCCTCGCAGCATATTCGGTCCATGCATTGTTGAAGGCCGCGCGAAAGATCTCCTGGGCGTGAATTGGCAAGTGGGCCCGCACGGCGAGCGGCAGGTCGTCCAGCTCGGCATAGGGCATGTTGCGACCTCCGCCAGCCCTTGGGTGTCCGTCCGCCGGATATAGGGGCGACGCGCAAGCCGCCGCCGCCCCCCTTCGTCACTCCACGCCCGGCCAGCGCCAGTTGGCGACCATCGGCATGTCGGCGCCATGCTCGCGGACGTAATGATAATGCTCCGTCAGCCGGTCCCGCATCGCCTGCTTGACATAGGCCGCGGCGGCGCCGAGGCCCGGCACGCGGTCGACCACGTCGGCGACGAGGTGGAAACGGTCGAGTTCGTTGCGCACCACCATGTCGAAGGGTGTGGTGGTGGAGCCCTCCTCCTTGAAGCCGCGCACATGCATGTTTTCGTGGTTGGCCCGCTTGTAGGCAAGGCGATGGATCAGCCAGGGATACCCGTGATAGGCGAAGATCACCGGCTTGCCGCGCGTGAACAATTCATCGAAATCGGCGTCGGACAGACCATGCGGATGCTCGGTCTTCGGCTGCAGCGTCATCAGGTCGACGACATTGACGAGCCGCACCTTGAGATCCGGGAGGTACTGGCGCAGCAGGTCGACGGCGGCCAGTGTCTCCAGCGTCGGCACGTCGCCGCAGCACGCCATGACGACATCGGGCTCGGCGCCGCGATCGTTGCTGGCCCATTCCCAGATGCCGATGCCGGCCGCGCAGTGCTTGATCGCCTCGTCCATGGTCAGCCATTGCGGACTGGGCTGCTTGCCCGCGACGATAACGTTGATGCGGTTCCAGCTGCGCAGGCAGTGGTCGGTGACATAAAGCAATGTATTCGCGTCCGGCGGGAAGTAGACGCGGACGATCTCGGCCTTCTTGTTCACAACATGATCGACGAAACCCGGATCCTGATGGCTGAAGCCGTTGTGATCCTGGCGCCAGACATGTGAGGTCAGCAGGTAGTTCAGCGACGCGATCGGCCGCCGCCAGGCGACCTCCTTCGCGGTCTTCAGCCATTTGGCGTGCTGATTGAACATCGAATCGACGATGTGGATGAACGCCTCGTAGCACGAGAAGAAGCCGTGCCGGCCGGTGAGCAGGTAGCCCTCGAGCCAGCCCTGGCAGGTATGCTCGCTGAGGATTTCCATCACCCTGCCATCGGGCGACAGGTGATCGTCCGAGGCGAGGATCTCGGCATCCCAGGTTCGGTTGGTGACGTCGAACAGGTCCTGCAGCCGGTTGGACGCCGTCTCGTCGGGGCCGAAGACGCGGAAATTCCGGTTCGCCGCGTTCTTCTGCATCACGTCGCGCAGGAAACCGCCGCTGATCCGGGTCGCTTCGGCGCTGACACCGCCCGGCTGCTGCACCGCCACCGCGTAATCCCGGAAATCCGGCAGCTTGAGCGGCCGCATCAACGCTCCGCCATTGGCGTGCGGATTGGCGCTCATCCGCTTCTCGCCCACGGGGGCCAGCGCGGCGATCTCCGGCCGCAGCCGCCCCGATGCATCGAACAGCTCTTCCGGCACATAGCTGCGCAGCCATGCCTCCAGCAGGCCGAGATGCTCCGGCTTCTCCATGGTGAACGGGACCTGATGCGAACGCCAGGAGCCTTCGGTCTGCTTGCCGTCCACCGTCTTCGGCCCGCTCCAGCCCTTGGGCGAGCGCAGCACGATCATCGGCCAGACCGGCCGCTCGGCCGTGCCGCCACCGGTCCGGGCCTTCTGCTGGATGGCGCGGATCGACGCGAAGGCGACGTCGAGGGCGGCGGCCATCTTCTGGTGCATCGCCTCGGGCTCGTCGCCTTCGACGAAGATCGGCGCATAGCCATAGCCGCGCAGCAGGGCTTCGAGTTCCCGATGCGGGATCCGGGCCAGCACGGTCGGATTGGCGATCTTGTAGCCATTGAGGTGGAGAAACGGCAGCACGGCGCCGTCATGCGCCGGGTTGAGGAACTTGTTGCCGTGCCAGGCGGTGGCGAGCGGGCCGGTCTCCGCCTCGCCGTCGCCCACGACGCAGGCAACGACGAGATCGGGATTGTCGAAGACGGCGCCAAAGGCGTGGCTCAGCGAATAGCCGAGCTCGCCGCCCTCATGGATCGAACCCGGGGTGTCCGGCGAGGCATGGCTGGGAATGCCGCCTGGAAAGGAAAACTGCCGGAACAGGCGGCACATGCCTGCTTCGTCCTGGGAAATCTCGGGATAAAGCTCGCTATAGGTACCTTCGAGCCAGGTACTGGCAACGACGCCCGGCGCGCCGTGCCCGGGCCCCGCGATGTAGAGCACGCTCGCATGGTCGCGCTTTATCACCCGGTTCAGATGGGCGTAGATGAAGTTGAGGCCCGGCGTCGTGCCCCAATGGCCAAGCAGGCGCGGCTTGACGTGCGCCCGGGTCAGAGGTTGGCGCAGAAGCGGGTTGGCCAGCAGATAGACCTGGCCGACGGAGAGATAGTTCGCCGCCCGCCACCAGGCGTTGATCAGCCGCACCTCGTCCGGCGACAAGGGTGGCGACTCCGCTCCGGAAACGCTCTGCTCGGCGGTTGTCATTCGGCACGCTCCGTTGTGAGGCCGCGAAAGATCTACTATGGCTTGCGTCACCCAGAATAGCGCAGCCAGCGGAAAAAGCCCGTGCGTTGAAAACTGCGGCGCCTCTGCAAGGGACGCCTTGATGTGCATCAAGGCGAGCTGGAAGGGCGAGGCAGGCGGTCCACGGGGGAGAAATCAGGACCATGACCGAAGCGATCCTGACCCTGAATGCCGGCTCGTCCAGCCTCAAATTCGCGCTCTTCCGCGTGGGCCGTCCCGACACGCTGGAACTCGCGCTGCGCGGCGAGATCGAGGCGATCGCCGAGCACCCGCACTTCCTGGCCTGGGACGTCGACGGCGAGACGCTTGTCGATGAGGCCTGGCCGGATGCCGCAGGCGGCTCGCGACCGCTGTTTGAGAAAGTGATCGACTGGATCGAGGCGCATCTTGGCAGCGACCGGCTGATCGCCGTCGGCCACAGGGTGGTGCACGGCGGACCCGACCATGCCGAGCCCGAACGGGTGACGCCGGCGCTTCTGACCTCGCTGGACAGGATCACGCCACTGGCGCCGCTGCACCAACCGCAGAACCTCGCGCCGATCCGGGCGATCGCCGCCGCGCGACCCGATCTGCCTCAGGTCGCCTGCTTCGACACGGCTTTTCACCACACCATGCCGGCCGTCGCCAGCCGCTTCGCTCTGCCGCGCGAATATGAGACGATGGCCATTCGCCGCTACGGCTTTCACGGCCTGTCCTATGAATCCATCGCGAGCCGCCTGCCCGACCTCGCGCCCGCCTTGGCCCGCGGCCGGGTGATCGTCGCGCATCTGGGCAATGGCGCCAGTCTCTGCGCCCTCGATCGGGGACGCAGTATCGATACGACCATGGGCTTCAGCGCCCTGGACGGCCTGGTGATGGGCACGCGGCCGGGCACGCTCGATCCCGGCGTCATCCTCTACCTGCTGCAGGAGCAGGAGATGACGGCCGCCGAGATAGAGGACCTTCTCTACCGCCGATCGGGCCTGCTTGGCGTTTCCGGCGGGATTTCCAGCGACATGCGCACCCTGCTCGAAAGCCCCGATCCTCGGGCTGCCGAGGCGGTCGAACTGTTCGCGTATCGGATCGCCCGCGAGGCCGGGGGGCTGACGAGTTCGCTCGGAGGTCTGGATGGCCTCATTTTCACGGCCGGGATTGGCCAGCACGCGCCTCCCATCCGCGCCGCAGTCTGCGCCCGTCTGGAGTGGCTCGGCATCGTTCTGGATCAGGCTGCCAATGAACGCGGCGAGACGCTTATCAGCGCGCCGCAAAGCCGGGTCGAAGTTCGCGTGATCGCGACCGACGAGGAGAGCATGATCGCGCGGCACACCCTGGCGACGGGTGCATAGGCCTTGCCAGCCTTGGCGCACGCTTCAACACCGCGATGAGGACAGGCGGTGGCGGGAGACCCCGCCACCGCCGTGCGGACTAGAGGCTGACGCCTGCCAGCTTCGCCGTCAGCGTCTGCCGATCCTCGACAGATTTCAGACGTATAGTCAGCGTATCGTTCTTGGCGGGGACCTGAGGCGGGAGGCTGATCGCGATGTCAGGGGCGTTTTCGGCAGCCCAGCCCTTGAAGCGCGGCAACTTGTTCGGGCCGCTGATGGGGAACGTGAAAGTGTATTTGAAGGTCATTGGGCCGATCCCAAATAGAAGGGGCCTCCGGAGTTGAGCGGCGCGCAGGAAAGCGCAGCCAATCGCTCAGCCAGGACACACGGATTTCGGATGTTGTGAGGAATGCTTCCCTGGCGCCGCTCTTGCTCTCGCAGGTAGCAGCACCAGGTAGTCAGCCTGTTTGGAGGCTGCCTTTGCGGATCTTGCGTGGGGCAAAGGAAACGGTTTGCATGCTCGATGTCTCGGCCAGATAGCCAGCATTGTCAAACCGCGCAGGTCGGTCAGTTCGCCGCAGCGGTGCGAGAGGCCTCCGCCCTGGATCGGCCCGTGTCCGGACGCCACGGCGCCGGGACACGGGCCTTCAGGAACGCGCGGCGGACCCCTACCGCTCGTAGAACTTGTTGAGCCTGGCGCTGATGACAACTTCGTTGAGGCAGACCGAGGCCGGCTGGGTCGCGATGAAGAGCGCGAGCTCGGCGAGATCGGCCGGCTGCAGCATCTCGGCCCGCTCCTGGGCCGTCGGCGGTGTCGGGCGCTTTTCGAGAATCGGCGTCGCCACCTCCGCCGGCAGGATGGCCGTCGACCGGATGCCGTTGCGATATTCTTCCATGTTGATGCTCTGGCTCATGGCCACCACGGCATGCTTGGCCGCCGTATAGGCGGGTCCGCTAACCGGGTGGATGAACTTTCCCGCCCAGGACGCGATGTGGATCAACTGGCCCTGCCCGGCCCTGCGCATGGGGTGCATCGCGGCGGCGGCGCAATAGAAGGCGGCGGACAGATTGCTGTGGATCAGGGCATCGATGCTGCCGGGTGTCAGGTCCTTCCAGGCGCGATCGACAATATTGCCGCCGGCATTGTTGACGAGAATGTCGAGCCGTCCGAACCGGTCCTCGATTTCAGCGACGATCGCATCCGCCGTTTCGGGATCGGTCAAGTCGCCGGCCCGCGCGACGCTCGTGCCGCCCTTGCCGGCGATCGTCTCCGCCGTCTGATCAAGCGCTTGCCGACGTCGTCCGGTCAGGACCACGCGACAACCGGCACCGGCCAGCGCGGTAGCGACCGCCTGTCCGATGCCGCTGCCGGCGCCGGTGATCCAGGCGACTTTTCCAACCAGACTGTTCATGCTGTTCCGTCCTTTGGGTGAGCGCCGCTGATACCCAGGAATGAGGGCGAAGGGCAAGCGCATGGGCCGCGAGGCGGCGAAGGGTTCAGCGCAGGAGTTCGTCGCGGTCGAACTCGTCCCAGCCCCGGAGTTTTGGCGCAGGAGCCTTCTCTCGACGTCCTGCCGGGGAAGCCAGCGGCGCGGCCTTGGGCTCCCCCTTTCTGGAGCGGGTCAGCGCGGCCTTGCCGGCGGCTCTTCTGCGGTTCTCCGCGGCCTGCGCCGCGTCATTCTCGCGCCAGACGGTGACCAGATCGCGATCCAGAACATCCTCGACATGGCGCGGGTCGAAAACGTGAAAGGTGATCTTCTTCGAACGGCCCCTGAGCTTGACCGTTCGTGTCCCGGCGCTGTGCAGGCGTCCGTCCTTGAGCCATCGATGCCGCTCGGTCGTGGAGATCGTCAGGATGTCCTCGATCTCACGCGGGATCACGGGCAATGCCTCGATCCCGTCCAGCACACGGGAAACAACAGCTGCCGTAGCGGCAAAGGCTTCAGCGGAAGTCTCGGACATGGTCAGGATGAGAATGCTGCCCTTGACCGACAGCGCCTTCTTCGCAGCGGAAGGCAGGCGCGCCCGCATCTCCAGAAGGATGCCATGAGCGCGCACCGACGACCCCAGCGTGACCGCAGCCGGCAGCACCCATTCTTGCACCCGCTCGGGAGCCTCGTTCTTTTTTGGCTGAGACGACATGGACGCCAGATTGGCCTCGTCTCGCGGATCGAACAAGCCCTCGCTCCAAGAAGGCGTCCTGCACGCGCCCTCATCATTCGCCCTGTCCCGGCCGGGCTCGAAAACGCCGAAGCTTCCGGCGTCTCGCGGCACGAAGGTTGAGCTTTTGACGCAGATTTCAGGGAACGATAAGCGATCGAGGTGGTTGATACCGCATAATCACACACTCGGAATGAATTTCCGAGTAGTCCGGAGGAAGATCATGGCTTCTGAGAAGAATTTGTCGGATGCGTTTTACGAAACGCTCAAGGATGTCTACTTTGCCGAGAAGCAGTCTGTAAAGGCGTGCAAGAAGTCGGCGAAGGCTGCACAGTCGCCTGAGCTGAAGAAGGCTTTCACCGACCATGGCGAGGAAAGCCAGGGCCATGTCGAGCGTCTGGTGCAGGTTTTCGAGATCCTCGGCAAGCCGGCACGCGGCAAGACCTGCGACGCGATGGTCGGCATCACGTCCGAGATGGAAGAAGACCTGGAAGATTTCGGCGGGACCGCCGCCGCCGACGCCGTTCTGATCGGCTGTGGCCAGGCGATCGAGCATTACGAGATTGCCCGTTACGGCATGCTCAAGACCTGGGCGATGCAGCTTGGCATGAAGGACGCCGCCAAGCTTCTCGATGAGACGCTCCAGGAAGAGCACAAGGCGGACGCGTTGCTCACGCAGATCGCCGAAGCCGGCGTCAATGCCAGCGCCGAGGAAGGCCGCAAGGCCGCTCGCGCCTAACCACCCCTCCCTCATTCTTCTCCCGGCCTTTTGCAACACGCTTTGCCGTGGCCGGGAGAGCTTTGTCTAAATCTGGAGATCCACCATGAAGAACCTCGTATTCGCCGGCCTTCTGATCGCCGCCTCTGCCGCCCCGGCCTTCGCCGAAGAGGCCAAGACCCCGGCTGTCGCTGGCGAGCAGACCAATCCCGCCGCTCCGGTCGCCGGTGCGAACAGCTTCACCGAGGACCAGGCCCGTGATCGCGTCACCGACGCCGGCTACAGCGACGTCTCGGCGCTGGTCAAGGATGACGACGGCATCTGGCGCGGCAAGGCATCGAAGGGCGGAGCCATGATGGACGTCGCCGTCGACTTCCAGGGCAACGTCACCAGCAAGTAAGTTTCGAGTTGAAAGGATATCTCATGACTACCACCGTTTCGGGACTGTTCGACACGCGCGCCGATGCCACCGCCGCCGTCCGCGACCTTCAGGCTCTGGGCATTGCCCACGATGATATCAGCGTGGTGGCTTCCAATGTCGATGGCGACGTGGATGCTTCGGATGTTGCCGTCGACGCCAGCGCTGGCGCCGGTATTGGCGCGGCCTTTGGTGGCCTCGGTGGCCTTCTCGCCGGTCTTGGCATCGTGGCCATTCCGGGCGTCGGCCCGGTCGTGGCGGCCGGCTGGCTGATCGCAACGGCAGCCGGCGCGGCCGCTGGCGCGGTCGTGGGTGGCGCAGCCGGCGGGATCGTGGGCGCTCTCACGGAATCCGGCGTGCCGGAGCGGGATGCGCATGTGTATGCAGAGGGCGTTCGCCGCGGCGGCACGCTGGTCACCGCCCGCGTCGCCGATGAGAAGGCCGAACTGGCCCGCGGCGTGCTGCATGACGCACGCGCAGTCGACCTGGAGCGCCGCCGAAGCGACTACGAGACGGCCGGCTGGACCAGCTTTGACCCGGATGCGCCGATGCCTCCGAGGGATCGCGTCGGCACGTATAGCGACCGAATCTGAAGAAAAGCGGGGCCTTCGGGCCCCGCTCTATTTCGCCTGTGTCCCCGGATCGATGGTCTGCCGCGCGGGCACGCGGCGAAAGCACGATGGCAGTCTGGACGCGTTGGCACCCGCAAGCCGATCCAGCCGGCCGCCCCACGCCGAGCGGTCCTCCGAAGGTCGTGTCGCCAGGGAGCGCGCGGAACTGGCAGGTCTCACCCGCACCGCGTGGAACGGATCCCGGCTTGGCCCCGTTGATGCGCAGCCGCCGCGTGAAACACGCGCAGCGCATTCCATCCAGGCACCACAATTGGGAGGAACCTCATGGACCCGAAAAGTCGCGTGAACTCGCCCGCCAAACTGGGCGATGAAGTCATGGCACGGGGCGCTGGAGGCGAGACGCACCAGACCACCGAGGGCGGGTACGAAACCCTCACGACCCAGCAGGGCATGCCGGTCGCGGACGATCAGAACACGCTTCGCCAGGGCGCGCGGGGTCCCGCGCTGATGGAAGACGCGCATTTCCGCGAGAAGATCTTCCACTTCGATCACGAACGCATTCCAGAGCGCGTCGTCCACGCGAGAGGCTACGGCGCACATGGTTTCTTCGAAACCTACCAGCCGCTCACCGACCTCACGCGCGCCGACATCTTTCAGCGGGCCGGAGAGAAGACCCCCGTCTTCGTGCGGTTTTCGACGGTCGCGGGCAACAAGGGATCGGCCGACCTGGCACGCGACGTGCGCGGTTTCGCCGTCAAGTTCTATACCAAGGAAGGCAACTGGGACCTCGTCGGCAACAACATCCCCGTCTTCTTCATCCAGGACGCCATCAAGTTCCCTGACCTGATTCACTCCGTGAAGCAGGAACCGGACCGGGACTTCCCGCAGGCGCAGAGCGCCCATGACAATTTCTGGGATTTCGTCTCTCTGATGCCGGAAGCGATGCACATGATCCTGTGGGTCATGTCCGACCGGGCCATCCCGCGTTCGTTCCGCTTCATGGAAGGCTTTGGCGTCCACACCTTCCGGCTCGTCAATGCCGAGGGCCAGTCGACCTTCGTCAAGTTCCACTGGAAGCCCAAACTCGGCATGCAGTCGGTCGTCTGGAACGAGGCGGTCAAGATCAACGGCGCCGATCCGGACTTTCACCGCCGCGATCTGTGGAACGCGATCCAGAGCGGCGACTACCCCGAGTGGGAACTCGGCCTGCAGACCTTTGACCAGGACTTTGCCGACAACTTCGATTTCGACGTGCTCGACGCGACCAAGCTCATCCCCGAGGACATCCTGCCGGTTACCCCGGTCGGGCGTCTCGTGCTCGATCGCATGCCGGAGAATTTCTTCGCCGAGACCGAGCAGGTCGCCTTCATGACGCAGAACATCGTCCCGGGCATCGACTTCTCCAACGATCCGCTGCTGCAGGGACGGAACTTCTCCTATCTCGACACGCAGTTGAAGCGTCTCGGCGGGCCCAACTTTACGCATCTTCCCATCAACGCCCCAAAGTGCCCGTTCCATAATTTCCAGCAGGACGGCCACATGGCCTTCCACAATCCCAAGGGACGGGCCAATTACGAGCCGAATTCCTGGGGCCCGGAAATCGGCGGACCGCGCGAGGCGCCGATGCAGGGCTTCCAGACCCTTGCCCAGGAACCCGAGGGCCCGAAGGTCCGGCTGCGCGCCGAAAGCTTCGCCGATCACTACAGCCAGGCCCGGCAGTTCTATCGCAGCCAGACGGCCATCGAGCAGAAGCACATCGCCGACGCGCTGGTGTTCGAGCTGAGCAATTGCGAGACGCCCGCCATCCGGGAGCGCGTGGTTTCGCACCTTCTCAACATCGATGACGACCTGGCGAGGACGGTAGCTGCCGGCCTTGGCCTGCCCAAGCTTCCGAAGGCCGCGACCCCGGCGGCTCAGCCGAAGATGGACCTGCCCACATCGGACGCGCTCAGCATCCTCAAGAACGGGCCTGGCCACTTCAAGGGACGCAAGCTAGGAATCCTAATCACCGACGGCGTCGACGCGGCTCTTCTCGCCGCGCTCGAGAAGGCGGTCGAGAAGGCTGGGGGCACTTTCGAGCGGATTGCGCCAACCGTCGGTGGCGTCAAGGCAGGCGACGGCACGCAACTGCCCGCCCATCGCAAGATCGATGGCGGCCCCTCGGTGCTCTTCGACGCTGTGGCCATCCTCGCCAGCGAGGCCGGCCTCGCCGACCTGCTGAAGCTTCCGCCGGCCCGTGACTTCGTCGCCGATGTCTACGCGCATTATAAGTTCTGCGGTTTCACGGCCGCCGCGAAGGCCCTGTTCGACAAGGCAGGGCTGCCTGGGGATCTCGACGCGGGATTCGTCCAACTCGCCAAGCCGGGCGACGCGGATCGCTTCATCGAGACATGCGGCGCTCTGCGCTTCTGGGATCGCGTCGACGGCGCCTAGGCCCTTTCCGCCGCCCGGAACGGTTGCTGTTTTGTCGCAGCAACCGTTTCTGCTTCCAGCCGTTTTCCCTCGCTCAGCGCGACGCGAGGAAAACATGGCCGCACGGACCCTGCTTCAGTTCTTCCACTGGTACTATCCCGATGGCGGACGTCTGTGGGGTGAAGTGGGGGAACGGGCCGACGCGCTCGCGACCATGGGCATCACCGATGTCTGGCTGCCGCCGGCCTACAAAGGGGGCCACGGGCGGCTATTCTGTCGGCTATGACAGCTACGACCTGTTCGATCTCGGGGAGTTTGACCAGAAGGGCACCGTCGCCACTAAATATGGCGATCGCGCCGCCTTCGAACACGCGACAGGCGCGCTGCGCGCCAAGGGCCTGCGCGTCATCCATGACGTCGTCTTCAATCACAAGATGGGCGCAGACGAGGAAGAGACCGTGCGCGTGCGCAGGGTCAATCCCGAAGACCGCACCCAGATCGAAGACGAGGCGTTCGAGGCCAAGGCCTACACCCGCTTCACCTTTCCCGGTCGCGACGGCCAATATTCGCAGTTCATCTGGGACGTGAAGTGCTTCAGCGGCGTGGACGTCATCAAGGACCCGGATGAAAGCGGAATCTTCCGCCTGGTCAACGAATATGGCGACGGCGAGTGGAACGAGGAGGTCGACGCCGAAAACGGCAATTTCGACTTCCTGATGGGCGCGGATGTCGAGTTCCGCAACAAGGCCGTCTATGAAGAGCTGAAATATTGGGGCCGCTGGCTGGCGGAACAGGTGCCGGTCGACGGTTTTCGGTTGGATGCGGCCAAGCATATCCCGGCGTGGTTCTTTCGCGATTGGGTCGGCCATATGCGCGACACCGTCGATCCCGAACTCTTCGTCGTCGCCGAGTACTGGCATCCCGACATGGAGACGCTGTCGAACTATCTGGAGCTGGTCGACAAACAGTTGATGCTGTTCGATGTCGGGCTGCACCACCGCTTCCATGACGCATCCGCCCAGGGCGCCGATTTCGACATGCGCACGATCTTCGACGGCTCGCTGGTGGCGGCCTCGCCGGAGCATGCGGTGACCCTCGTCGACAACCACGATACCCAGCCCTTGCAGGCGCTGGAGGCTCCGGTCGAGCCCTGGTTCAAGCCGCTTGCCTACGCCTTGATCCTGCTACGGGAACAGGGGGTCCCCTGCGTCTTCTACCCGGACCTGTTCGGCGCGCACTACACCGACAAGGGTGGCGACGGCAACGATCACGAGATCGACATGCCGGCGATCGAGTGCCTGCCCAAGCTGATCGAGGCGCGGAGCCGCTTCGCGAATGGAGCGCAGACGGACCTGTTCGACGACGCGAACTGCGTCGGGTTCATCCGGCACGGCACGGCGGACGAGCCCGGCTGTGTGGTCGTCCTGTCCAATGGCGAGGGCGGCGAGAAATCGGTCGAGCTCGGCCCCGAGCAGGCGGGCGCCACCTTCCACGATTTCCTGGGTCACCGGGACGACCAGATCGTGCTCGATGATCAGGGCCGGGGTGCCTTCCCCACCCATGGTGGCAGCGTCAGCGTGTGGGTCCGATCCGAGTCCTAGCGTTTTCGCAGGAACCGTGCCCCGCTGCGCGGGACGAGCGCGATGAAAGCAGACCCGAGACCCGTGTTCGCGTCAGGACACCGGGCCCGGGTCTCGCTTGCATGACGGCTTTAGGCAGGCTCGAACGACCGCTCGATCAGTTCTGTCAGGCAGGCGCCCGCATCGGAACCGGGAATGGCGAGGTCCCGGACACTGTCCATGTGGTTCCGGGACGGCACCGGATGCAGCGTCACGGAGAGCCCCTGCCCGGCCAGGACATCCCGAAAGGCCTGCGCCTGCTGGAGGAAGGGAGGCGTTTCCAGCTCGCCGACGGCCACGACGACGCGGGTATGCGCGTTATGCCGATGGCGCATCGGCGAGAAACGGGCGACCTCATCGTCCGTGATGGCGATCTCCGCATGCAGGAACGAGGATTGCAGCGGCTGCAGTTCGTAAAGACCGCCCAGCAACAGCGCCGCGCCGACGCCCGATGGCGTCTCCGGGTCGTTGAACAGGAATGTGGAAAGATGCGCCCCGGCGGAATGACCGCTGACGGTCAGCCGGGCCGGATCCCCGCCATGGTCGGCTATATTCGCAATCACCCAGGCCTTGGCGCGCCGAACCTGATCGACGATCGTCGCCATCCGCACCGACGGCATCAGCGCGTAGTCGACGATCACGGCGATGGCGCCCGCCTGCGTCACGGTTTGCGCGACGCAGGAATAGTCCTCCTTCGAGAACATCCGCCAGTATCCGCCATGGATAAAGACATGGACCGGCACCGAGGGGCCGGGGTTGGCGGGGAAGAACAGGTCCACCGTCTCGGTCGGATCCTCCCCGTAGGCGACGTTGGCGCGCATCGGCACTGCCGACCGCGTCTGCGCACTGCGGGCTCGAATGTCCGCGACGATGGCGTCGAAATCAGCCACATGGTCGCGGATCCGGTACGGATCGAGCGTGGAATGCGCAGTCGCCATGATGGCCCCCTCAGAAACTGGTGGCGATGTATTTCGCCTCCATGAATTCGGCTATGCCGTGATGCTGACCGCCCTCGCGACCCAACCCGCTTTGCTTGACGCCACCAAAGGGGGCGGCGGGATCGGAAACCAGACCTCGGTTGAGCGCGATCATACCGGCTTCGATTCGCGATGCTACCCGCAAGCCGCGCGCCACATCGCGCGTGAAGATATAGGCCGCCAGGCCGTATTCCGTGTCGTTGGCGCGGGCGATCGCCTCGCTCTCGGTCTCGAAGCGATAGAGCGGCGCCACGGGGCCGAAGATTTCCTCATGCGCCATTTCCGCCTCGGGCGAGACGTCTGCCAGCACGGTGGGCGGGTAGAAGAAGCCCTCCCCTTCGCCGACGGTGCCGCCGCATAGGACCCGCGCCCCGCGGCTGGTCGCATCCTCGACCAGGCGATCGATCTTCTGCACGGCCTTGCGGGTGATCATCGGACCGCACTCAGTCGCCTCTTCCGGTCCCGCGCCAACCTTGAGATTGGCCATGCGCTCGCGCAGCCCCTCCGCGAAGGCGTCATAGATGCCGGACTGAACGTAGAGGCGGTTGGCCGCCGTACAGGCTTCGCCGGCATTGCGCATCTTGGCGACCATCGCGCCATCGAGCGCCGCCTGCAGATCCGCATCGTCGAACACGACGAAGGGCGCGTTGCCGCCCAGTTCCATCGAACAGGAGATGACGTTCTTGGCCGCTTCCGCCAGCAGGGCGCGGCCGACGCCGGTGGAGCCGGTGAAGGAGAGCTTGCGCACCGTCGGATCGGCGAGCATCCATGCCGTCAGGGGACCGGGGGTGGACGTGGTCAGGACGTTGACGACGCCGGGCGGAACACCGGCCTCCTCATAGAGGGCCGCCAGCGCATAGGCGGTGAGCGGGGTTTCGCTCGCGGGCTTCAGGATAACCGTGCAGCCGGCCGCCAGGGCCGGCGCGATCTTGCGGGTCGCCATCGCAGCCGGAAAATTCCACGGCGTGATCAGGACGCAGACGCCGATCGGCTCGTAGTCGACGATGATCCGGTTGGTGCCGGCCGACGCCCTGCCGAACTCGCCGGAGATGCGCACCGCTTCCTCGGCGTTCCAACGGAAGAATTCCGCCGCATAGGCCACCTCGCCACGCGCGTCGCGCAGCGCCTTGCCGTTCTCCAGCGAAATCAGCGTGGCCAGCATCTCCGAGCGTTCGACCATCAGTTCAAAGCAGCGGCGCAGGATTTCCGAGCGCTTGCGCGGCGCGGTCTCCCGCCACCCCTCGGCAGCGGCGGAAGCCGCCGCAACCGCGGCTGCGGCATCCTCCAGCGCGGCATCGGGCACGGACGCAATCACTTTTCCCGTCGAGGGATCGGTAACGGGAATCACGCGGCCGCTGCGGGCGGCATGCCAGGCGCCGTTGATGTAGAGACCGCGCGAAAATTCGGAAAGATCCAGTCCATGCGTTGTCGACGGATCGATTTGCTGGCGAACGTTCATCGGAGTTTCTCCTGAAGGCTTCATTGAGCGGAAGCGGCGAGATCGCCGTCATAAGCGGCCTGGACCAGGCGGCGCATGGCGGCGAGATCGAGGCTTCGCGGGTTGTTCTTGACCAGACGCCCGATGCCCAGCGCCTGCTCGGCGGTCCAGTCAACCTTGTCGGCGGGCAATCCAAGCGCGGCCAGGGTCGGGGTGATGCCGATCGCCGCGAACAGGCGGCTTATCTCCGCGATCGTGGCATCCGCCATCGCCTCGACGCTCCGGCCCGCGCCATCAACGCCCAGAGCAGCGCCCACCTCGGCGATCTGCTCCGCAACCACGGCGCGGTTATAGGTCATCACGTAGGGCAGCATTGTCGCGACGCCGAGGCCGTGCGGCGTGTGGGTGAGCGCGCCGACCGGATATTGCACGGCATGGGCCGCGGCAGTGCCGGCGGTGCCGAAGGCACAACCCGCCGCCAGCGCGCCCATCATGACATCGGCCCGCGCGTCCTCGTCGCTGCCATCCGTGCAGGCCCGTTCCAGACCACGCCCCAGGAGCTTGATCGCCAGCAGCGCGAAGTGATCGGTGAGATCGCTCTTGCCGATGAAGACGTGCTGCTGCGCCAGTTCGGCCCCGGTTCCCCGTCGGGCCGCCGTGAACGCCTCGATGGCGTGGGTCAGCGCATCCGCCCCGGCGATGGCCGTCAGGCCGCGCGGGCAGGTCATGGTCAGCTCGGGATCGCAGATCGCGGCGGCCGCGATCAGATACGGGCTGGAAATGCCGACCTTGAGCGTCTTTTCCGGATCGGAAATCACGGCAACCGGCGTGACTTCCGACCCCGTGCCCGCCGTGGTCGGCACCGCGATGACAGGCATGACGGGTCCGGGAATCCGGAACTCGCCATAATAGTCCTGCAGCACGCCACCATGGGTGAGGAGAAGCGCCGCGCATTTGGCCATGTCGAGGCAGCTGCCGCCGCCAATGCCGATCACCATGTCGGGAGCGAAGGCCCGCGCCGCCTCGACGCAGACGGCGACGCTGTCGCGTGGGACGTCCGGCAGGATCTGATCATAGACCAGGACCTCGATCGACGCGGCGCGCAGCCCCTCGACACTCCGGGCGAACATTTCCGTTCCGGCAAATCGCTCATCCGTGCAGATCAGCGCGCGCTTGCCGAGCTTGCCCGCCACATCGGGAAGCGCGTGGCGCTGGCCTTTGCCGAACAGGATTTCGCGCGGAAGCCTCAAGGCTGCAAACAGGCTCACTGGTGTTTTCCTTAAAGAACCGAGGACGGGGTGAGATTCAGGCTGTTCAACGCGTCCCAGAGCGGGACCTCGATCGGGAAGCCGTCGGCCAGGAACGCCTGCCGTCGCCGCGAAGCGCCGTCGCCAGGAATGCCAACGGGGATCTCGGGATCGGCGGGCGCAGAAGATCGGACGGCGTCGAGATAGGCGGAGAGGCGCAACGCCAGATCGGGGGCGGCGAGCGTGTCGATCGCGATCAGCACGTCGCCCTTGTTGCAGGCGAACCGATCATCCAGCGTGCCCTGGATATCGGGCGCGAGCGCCGAACCCGCGAGCGCGGCGACGAGCAATTCGATGGCCATGCCGAGCCCATAGCCCTTGGCGCCGCCGAACGGCGCAATCGCGCCTTGGGTCGCGCGGGCGGCATCCGTCGTCGGACGTCCCTCGGCGTCGCGCGCCCAGCCGGCCGGAATCGGCCAGCCATTTGCAGCGTGGTAGTGGATCTTGCCCATGGAAACGATGCTGGTCGCGAGGTCCAGCACCATCGGGCGGTCCGCCGTGGGGATGGCGATTGCGATGGGGTTGGTGCCGAGCATGGCCCGGGTACCGCCATGGGGGTGGACCAGCGCCTCGCTCGAAGACATGGCGATGCCAATGCGCCCCGCCGCCGCGATGTGTTCGACATAATGCGCCAGCATGCCGAGATGGTTGTTGTTGCGGATCGCCGCCAGCGCGATTCCGGTCTCGGCAATACGCTCCTCCAGGCGACCCAGCGCCGCCATGGCTACAACCGGGCCGAGCCCTCTCTTGCCGTCGACATCCAGCACGGCGCCGGAGCGCCAGCGCGCCTCGCCGGTGGTTTCGCCGTCGATCAAACCTTTTTCGAGACGGCTCAGGATGCGGGGCAGACGCTGCAGACCATGCGACGGGTGGCCCTTGAGTTCGGCCTCCACCAGCACGCGCGATTGGATAAGCGCATGTTCTATCGGCACTTTTCTCTGATCGAGGAGGTCCATGGCCAACGCCATGGCTGCCTGTTCGGTGATGTTCACGAGCCCACTCTATATCAGATCCTATAGGATATAGTATTGCGTTGGCCCAAATAGCCTGCTAGGTCTGGCTCCTGTCAATAGGCAAAAGACGGAAGACGATGACTTCAACCCGCTTCACGGACACAACCCAGGGCAGTGCCGCCATCCACCGGGCCAACAGCCTGGCCGAGGACGTCTATGAGGCGATCTTCAACCAGTTGATGGCCCTCAAGATCGCGCCGGGCTCGCGCATCACGGTGGACAGCCTCGTCAAGGAATTCAGCGTCTCGCAGACCCCGATCCGCGAAGCGCTGGGCCGGCTGGAGGGCGAAGGCCTGGTCGTCAAGACCCATCTCGTCGGGTATCGGGCCGCTCCGCAGATCACGCGCCGCCGCTTCGACGAGCTTTACGAGCTTCGGCTGCTGCTCGAGCCGGACGCGGCGGCCAAGGCCGCCGCGGCGATGGACGCCGAGAAGCTCGCCATTCTTCGCGAGGCCGCAGGTGTGATGGCGGGCCGCGAAGGCAAGGACGACCATGTCCATTACTCGACCTTCGCCAGGCTCGACGCGATCTTCCACGACAAGATCATGGAGTTCGCTGGCAACCAGCTCATCCGCGAGATGCTGGGCTTCCAGCACACCCACTTTCACATCTTCCGACTGATGTTCCATTGGCGGGTAACGGCCGAAGCGCTGGACGAGCACCAGGCTCTGCTGGACGCCTTCGCGGTCGCGGATCCGGAAGCGGCCGCCAAGGCAATGCGCGCGCATATCGAGCATTCGCGGGACCGGCTGCTGCCGGCCTTCGACTGAACCGTTCCCCGTTTCCATGGCACGCGATCCGGACATGCAACAGACGCCGCCCCGCCCCGACGCTACCCAGGCTGAACCCTGCCTGCTGCGTACGGCGAACCTTACCAAGCAGTATGGGCCCGTGACGGTGCTCTCGAATGTCGGCATCGACATTCACGCTGGCGAGATCCACGCCATCATCGGCGAGAACGGCGCCGGCAAGTCGACGCTGATGCGCCTGATTTCCGGCTATGTGCAGCCGAGCGCCGGCACGATTGCCGTGTCGGGAAAACGGGTCGCCTTCGCCACCCCGCATCAGGCGGAAGAAGCCGGCATCGTCCTCGTCCACCAGGAGATCCTCCTGGCGGAAGGGCTCACCGTCGCCGAGAACCTGTTTCTGGGTCGCGAACTCACGCGAAACGGGCTGGTCGACGACCGGGCCATGCATAGGATCGCCCGCGAGAAGCTGGACGAACTTGGCTGCCACGTCTCGCCCCGGACGCTCGTGCGCGACGTCGGGCTCGCGGACCGGCAGCTGATCCAGATCGGGCGCGCCCTGCTCGACGACCACAAGCTGGTGATCTTCGACGAGCCCACGGCGGTGCTGACGGGCAACGAGGTCGAGCGATTGCTCGAGATCGTGCTGCGCCTGAAGGACCGCAATATGGGCGTCCTCTATATCAGCCACCGGCTCGACGAGGTGCAGCGTCTGGCCGACAAGGTCACGGTCCTGCGCGACGGCAAGATGATCGGCACCTATGCCGGCCACACGCTGAGCCAGATGGACATGGCCGAACTGATGGTCGGTCGCGAACTGTCGGCGCTCTACCCGCCAAAGAGCGACGCCCCGCGCGGCGAGGCCATCCTACGGGTTAACAACGCGACCGTTCCCGGCTACGCCAACGACGTATCGTTCACCCTGCACCGGGGCGAGATCCTGGGATTTGCCGGGATGATCGGCGCCGGTCGAACCGAACTGTTCGAGGGCATCGTCGGCTTGCGGCCTGTCGATGCCCACGTCGAGCTGCATGGCCAGCCGATCGCCATCCGCTCCCCGCGCGAAGCCATCGACGCCGGCATCGGTTATCTGACCGAGGACCGGAAGGGCAAAGGATTGCTGCTGCAGGAGCGGCTGGCGCCCAACCTGACCCTGTCGGCGCTCCGCCGTCTCAATCCAGGACTGTGGCTGCGCAAGCGCCAGGAGGCGGTCGCTCTGGACCAGGCCGTCGATCAGTACGACATCCGCGTCCGCAGCCTCCGCCTGCATGCAGGCCAGCTCTCGGGCGGCAACCAGCAGAAGCTGCTGCTCGCCAAGATCCTGCTGACCAACCCCAGCGTCGTCATCATCGACGAGCCGACGCGCGGCATCGACATCGCCAACAAGGCGCAGATCTACACCTTCATCCGCAAGCTGGTGAGCGAGGGCAAGGCCTGCGTGGTCATTTCATCCGAGATGCAGGAACTGATCGGCCTCTGCGACCGGATCCTGGTCATGCGCCAGGGCCGGATCAACGGCGAGATCGCCGGCGAGCGGATGACGGAAAGCAATATCGCATGGCTCGCCACCGCCGAGGCGGGGGTCGCGCACGCGACCGAGGGAGGAAGAGTATGAGCGTTGCAACGACAGAGCCAGGAAGGCTCGAGCGCGACAGGGATTTCAACTTCAACTGGGCCGCGGCGGGCCCGTTTCTGGCGCTGCTGGTGCTGCTCGCCATCGGTTTTGTGATCAATCCGGACTTCCTGTCCGCGACCAATCTCAGCAACGTCATAACGCGCAGCGCCTTCATCGCCATCATCGCCGTGGGCGCGACCTTCGTGATTTCCTCGGGCGGTCTCGATCTCTCGGTCGGCTCTATGGCCGCCTTCATCACCGGCATCACCATCATGTGCATGAACATGATGGTGCCGAATGTCGGCCTCTGGTCGATCCCGGCCGGCATGGCGATCGCGGTCCTGGCCGGCATCGCCTGCGGCCTCGTCAACGGCGTCATCGTCACCGTCGGCAAGATCGAGCCCTTCATCGCGACCCTGGGGACGATGGGCATCTTCCGCGCCCTGATCACCTACATGTCGGATGGCGGCACGATCCCGATCGATCGCACGCTGCGCGAAGCCTACCGGCCGGTCTATTTCGGCACGGTCGCCGGCATTCCGCTGCCGATCCTCATCTCGCTCGCCGTGGCGGCGCTGGGCGCCTTCATCCTCTACAAGACGAAATATGGCCGCCAATGCGCCGCCGCCGGTGCCAATGAGGATGTGGCGCGCTATTCCGGCATCTCGATCATCCGCACCCGGACGATCGCCTATGTGATCCAGGGCGCCTGCGTCGCCATCGCCGCGATCTGCTACGTGCCACGCCTCGGCGCGGCAACGCCGACCACCGGCGTGCTGTGGGAACTTCAGGTGATTACCGCGGTCGTGATCGGCGGCACGGCGCTGCGTGGCGGAAAGGGACGGATCTGGGGCACGGTCGCCGGCGCCGTCATCCTCGAGCTGATCGCCAACCTGATGGTGCTCTCGGATTTCGTTTCCGAATACCTCGTGGCCGCCGTGCAGGGCGTCATCATCATCATCGCCATGCTGATCCAGAGGTTCTCGAAATAGCCCGCGCCGGACCACGCGGGTCTCGTTCTCGATCGGTCCATCTTAACGGGAGGAAACAATGACAAAAATGAAATGGGCAGTAACCGCCGCGACCCTTGGCGCACTTCTCCTGGCAGGCAACGCCATCGCCGCGGACAAGAAGGTCGTCGCCGTCTCGATCCCCGCAGCCGATCACGGCTGGACGTCCGGCATCGTCTATCATGCCCAGGCCGCCGCCAAGGAAATCAACGCCGCCTTCCCGAATGTGGAAGTCGTCGTCAAGACCTCGCCCTCGGCCGCCGCGCAGGTCAGCGCGCTGGAAGATCTGTCGGCAGGGCGCAAGCTCGACGCGCTGGTGATCCTTCCGCACACATCGGAAGAGCTCACCATGCCGGTCAAGGCGGTAAAGGAGGGAGGCACCTTCATCACCGTGGTCGATCGCGGCCTGAACGATCCGGCGATCCAGGATCTCTATCTCGCCGGCGACAACATCGCCGTCGGCAAGAACACCGCCAAGTTCCTGGTCGACAAGCTGGGCGGCAAGGGCAATCTTGTCGTGCTGCGCGGCATTCCGACCGTCATCGACGACGAGCGCATCCAGGGCTTCAAGGACGGCATCGCGGGATCCGACCTCAAAATCCTCGACATCCAGTATGCGAACTGGAACAGCGACGATGCCTTCAAGCTGATGCAGGACTACCTGGCCAAGTATCCGCAGATCGATGCGGTCTGGGCCAATGACGACGACATGCTGCTCGGCGTCCTCGAGGCCATCAAGCAGTCAAGCCGTACCGAGATCAAGTACGCGCTGGGCGGCAACGGCATGAAGGAAATCATCAAGAAGGTTATCGACGGCGATGCGATGACGCCCGTCGAGACGCCCTATCCGCCTTCGATGATCAAGACGGCCATCTACATGACGGTCGCCAACCTCATCGGCCAGGCCCCGATCCGGGGCGTCGTGAAGCTCGACGCGCCGCTGATCACCAAGGACAATGCGGCGGAATACTACTTCCCCGATTCGCCGTTCTAACAAACGGACTGGCAGGCGGGTCGACGACCCGCCTGCCCTTCAACCGCACGAAGGAAGCAAGAATGCCCGGCAAGAAAATCCTGATGCTCACCGGCGACTTCACCGAGGAATACGAGATCTTCGTGTTCCAGCAGGCGATGGAGGCTGTTGGCCACACGGTTCACGTGATTTGCCCCGACAAGAAGGCCGGCGACATCCTCAAGACGTCGCTGCACGATTTTGAAGGCGACCAGACCTATACCGAGAAGCCCGGTCATCACTTCATCATCAACAAGACCTTCTCGGAAGCCGAAGCCCAGTTGGACCGCTACGACGCCGTCTATGCGGCGGGCGGCCGCGGCCCCGAATATATCCGTACAGACAAGCGTGTGCAGGCGATCGTCCGCCACTTCCACGAGGCGCAGAAGCCGATCTTCACGATCTGCCACGGCGTCCAGATCCTGATCGCGGTCGATGGCGTGGTTCGCGGCAAGAAGGTTGCGGCGCTTGGCGCCTGCGAGCCGGAAGTGATCCTGGCCGGCGGCACCTATATCGACCTTTCGCCCACCGACGCCTATGTCGACGGCACGATGGTCTCGGCCAAGGGCTGGACGGCGCTGGCGGCATTCATCCGCGAATGCCTCAAGGTGCTCGGCACCGAAATCCGGCACAATTGAGCCGGAAGCGGCGAGCCGGCGGGAGTGCCAGCCCCGCCGCATCCGCCACGGGATTTTGAGCGAGAGCCGCCGACATGCGAGGGGCGCCCATCGGGCGCCCCTTTGTTCGTGACATTCGCGCCGTGGAATAGGAGGGCGCCGGCCTGCGACGGCCGCCGCGCCCGATCGGATCAACCCGCGACCTGGGAGCGTCGCCATGCCCGTCGAAGACGAGGACCAGCGCCTGTGGAAAGCCTGGAACCCGAAACAGGCGCAGCCTGAGGTTCCAGCGAAGCGTGACAGGTCTGCCGGGGCGACGCCACCAGCGCGGCCATTCCCTTGACGCCGAACCCGAAAAATCTCGCCGAATAGGCGATATCGCGTCGGATCGGCGAAGCCGCGAGCCCGGGCAGCGTGGCTACCGTCCGGGCCGAAGGGACTTGGCAGACTAGGCTTGCCGCGCCTTGCGATTGGCGTAGCGCCGGTCGCGCTCGGCCTTGCGAGCGGCTTCGTCTTCGATGACGCGCGAAACGCGGTTCTTCTGGGCAGCTTCGCGTTCGTCGCTCTCGGCGCGGGCGGCGGCCTCGATGGCGGCTTCACGCTCTGCGGCTTCGGCGCGAAGGCGCTCATTCTCTTCGGCCTTCACCCGCTCGCGCTCCAAGCGGCGCGCGTCCCGGGCTTCGGCAACGGCTTTGCGCTCAGCCTGGCGGGCGAGCAGCGTCGGTTCGGCAGCTTCCTTGGCGGCGAGATACGCGCGCAGGGCTGCGGCCTTGGCGTCGGCGGAAGTGCTGCGACGGTCTGCGAATTTATCGGCGATATTTTTCAAACTTAGGTTCCAATTGACGTTTCAGACTGAAGGGTATTCAGGCCTTCGAGGCGAGCCTTGAAGGCTTCTTGGCCAGGAGCGAAAGTTGATCCTGGGCTTCCTTTGCAAGGCGAGCCTCGCGCAGGCGTAGGGTCTTTTCGTCGCGAGCAACCACGATCAGATCCAGTTCATCGAACACGCGCTTGCGCGCTACGAATTGCGACTGAACCTTTCCAAAGGCCAAATCCGCCGTTTGACGAGATTTGCTGCTTGTCTCTGTCATGGTCATTCCGATCTGAAGACGGACAATAAAAAAGGCCAGGCAATCTGCCTGACCTTCATTGGTCTCATGCTTTCAACAGTGCCAGTACATCCGTGGTCAAAGGAAAGCAGATCCCTATTTAAGCAGCCTGCAGATTGCAGGCTGACATCTTGCCCGACCGGGCGTCGCGCTCGACCTCGTAGCCGATCTTCTGGCCTTCGACGAGTTCGCGCATTCCCGCGCGCTCGACAGCCGAGATGTGCACGAAGGCGTCGGGACCACCATTATCAGGCTCGATAAAACCGAAACCCTTGGTGGAATTGAACCATTTAACGGTACCTGTAGCCATGATGAACCCTCCATAGCAAATTGCGTGACCACGGCGACGAGGCGCCATGGCGTAATAGAATGATTTTTGAAAGGAAGGTTCGTTCGAGCGCGGTGCTAATCGCGCGGCAATCAAAGCCCGTCAACCAAAACTCAGCACGCCCTATTTACGATACCAGTCGGCGAATGTCAATGAATTATTCTTATGCCATACGATCGGCATGCCAGAACAGCCCATGAAATCCTGCGGAAAGGTCGCGAAAAACGCTGGCAAAAGCCAGCTCCCGTGCGCTTTTCATGATCCCGCCAATGCAGGCGGCGTGACGCATCGTCCGGGGCGTTGGGGCGGATCCCGATCGCAGCAGGGGCCGTCGGATACCCTGTCGCGCGCCTCTGATGGGCCCTGATCCAGACACGCGGATCAGGGCGGCCGGCAAAGCCGGACCGCCCTCCAGATAAGGCGATCCGGCACGCCGACTGTCCTGCGCTATTCCGGATTGCCGGGCAGGAAGGTGAACGGCTTGGCCGGTTTGAATTCGGCCGCGACTTCGCCGGCGAAGATCTCGCCGTTCTGGATCGTCAGCTTCTGGACCGGGGCGCCGGGCTTCAGGTCGAGCTTGTCGAGGGACACCCAGAAGGTGTTCGGCCGGGTCGCGGAATCGAAGTAGTAGATCCGGTTCTTCTGATCGGAGATCGAACGCCAGATGGTCGAAGAGATGTTCGGCTGGTCCGGGGTGGTGATCCCGAGCGGCACGCTGACGGCGCGTTGCACGCCCATGACGCTGGCGACGGCCTGATAGTCGAACGAGTGCTGCGGCACGCTCTTGATGTAGTTGGGATCCGCCGCCTTCGGGATCGCGCTCAGCAGGAACGAGGCCCGGGCAAAGCGGTCGGCCGCGCGATTGGTACCCGGCAGGAAGGTCAGGCCGCCGATCTCTTCCCAGTATTCGTTCATCGCCAGCTGCTTGTCGTAAGTCGGCGAATTGGTCATCACCGTGTATTGCTTGCCGTGATGGATCACCAGCTTGCCTTCGACATATTCGAAGATCGCTGAATCGCCGGACGCATCCGACATGGCGAGATGAAGCGCAGCGGGGGAGCCGTTGGGGAGCGTCGGCGCGAGCAGGTTGAACGGCTCGGTCCTCAGATGGGCGACAGCCTCATCCACCGTGGCGAAGTTGTCGAGCACATACTGCGCCCACAACGAAATCGACAGGAACGGACGTCCCGCGACCGGCGCCGGATACTGCGATTCCGCCAGATAGAGAATGTTGGCGACGAGGCCCTTCTCGTTCATTCCGTCGGTCGATCCGGCCTCGTAGCCGGAGGTGATGACGCTGCCATACTTGGACGTCCAGGTGAGGGATTGCGGGCCAGATGCGCCATCGCGCTCGATTCCGGCCGGGAACGCCCAGAGGTTGGAGAACATGTCCTCCTTCCAATCCATGTTGCGCCCCGTCGCCACCATCTGTCCGTCGCCGACGAAGAGGGTGCGGGTGCAGGCATCGGCAAAGCCGGTCAGGGTCGGCATCAGCATCGCAGCCGAAAGGGCGAGTGCTGCGGATCGGGACAGACGCTTCTTCATGGAAAAACTCCTCACATGAGTTCGGGGGAGCGAGCGGGGACGGCGCGGCTCAGAACTTGATCGTGCCGCCGAGAATGGGCCCCTGGATGACGGCGTCGAAGACGAAGGGGCCGTCTTCGTAGTCGATGCCCTGCGCGCGATAGCCGGCCATGGCGGAAAAACGATCGTTCACCTTGTAACCGACCGCGCCGAGCAGATCCCAATTGTAATCGGAAGAGCCGCCGCCGGCGATCGCCCAGCCGCTCACGAACACGGACTCGGTCAGGGAATATTGCGCCTTGACGCCGACCACGGCGTCGACCCATGTCGCCCTGTGGCGCCGGTCGAGGCCGAGTTGCAGCGGCGCGTCCGTGACATTGAGCGACGCTTCGACCGACCAGAGCCGCGCGCCCGCCAGCACATCGAAATTGCCACGATCGGTCTTGATCAGCGAGTAGGCGGCGGCCGGCGTCCACTGCAGCAGCTCGGTTCCCAGTTCCGCGCCGATTCCATAGGGCAGCTTCGCATCGGCGGAGAGCTTCATATAGAGAAGGTCGGAGAAGATCGAGAAGCGGTCATGCCGCGCCTCGACCACACCCATGGCCGCGAAATCGAGATGATCCCAGATCTGGGAGAAATCCATTTCGAAGGACGCCTTCACCGTGCCGAACCCGACATTTCCCGACGTGGACGGCGCCCAGACATAGGGCGCGACGGTGAAGGTCCAGCCCGAGGCCGGCGCTGCCACGGCGGCTTCCGGCACGGCCGGGATATCGGCCGCCGAGGCGGTTCCGCCGGCTCCAGCCGCGATGCCAAGGGCCAGCAAAACGGTCCACAACCTCGCGGCCGCAGGCCGGCGCCGCTTGGCGGAAGAGACGTTCAGGGCGGGCAGATGGAGGGGCATTGGATGCATCTCTCGGCAAGATCGGACCGTGTCGGAAGATCGCAATCGGCTGGCGGAACTACACGCGAATCAGAGTCCATCAGCCAGGATGCAACCGTATTTCCCCTGTCCCCCATACGGGTCTCCGGCAAAGCTCGTCAATATTCAGGAGCCTGCCAGATCTTCCGCCGCTTAGAACATCGCCATTCTGACCAGCGCATTTGGAAGGGAAACCTCGATCCTCGCCAAACCGATCGAGACTGCCTATAGCAATCCAGAGGCCGGGTGGCGCCGTCTGGAACAGCGGCATCGGGCGACAAGGACGCGAGATGCCGATGTTCGATTCGACTCCGATTGCCAACTCCTCCGACAAGACCGCCTTCTATCGTGAGCTCGACCAGCAACTGGCTTCGCTGATCGAGGGCGAGCCCGATGCGATCGCCAACGCCGCCAACATGTCGGCGCTGCTCTATCACGCGATGCCGGAGCTGAACTGGGCCGGGTTCTATTTCCTGCCCGAGGGGACCGACGTCCTCGTGGTCGGCCCCTTCCAGGGCAAGCCGGCCTGCGTCCGCATTCCGATCGGCAGGGGCGTCTGCGGCACCGCGGTGGCGAAGCGCGAGACGATCCTGGTTCCGGACGTGCATGCCTTTCCCGGCCACATCGCCTGTGACGCGGCATCGCAATCCGAACTGGTCGTGCCGCTGATCCGCGACGGGCGGGTGCTGGGCGTGCTCGATCTCGACAGCCCCAGGGCCGGCCGGTTCGACGCCGACGACCAGATCGGCATCGAACGCCTCGTTGCGCGCTACGTCGCCAATCTTCCAGCCTGACCCATCCGGGTAACCACCCGGAAAGCGTGCAGCTTCTATGGATGGTCCGCCTGGCTGCGACAGCGGCGAGGCAGGACGGAATATTG
This sequence comes from Kaistia defluvii, assembly GCF_026343955.1. Lineage (GTDB taxonomy): Bacteria > Pseudomonadota > Alphaproteobacteria > Rhizobiales > Kaistiaceae > Kaistia > Kaistia defluvii. The sequence goes on along the minus strand of NZ_JAPKNI010000002.1, from coordinate 59,744 downwards.
GCCGGGGGAACGGACAGCGCATGGCGGCGGATCAGGGCACGGGCATCGCGATCATCGGCTGCGGCTATGTCGCCGACTCCTATCGGCATTGCCTAGCCCTGCATGAAGGGACGCTGCGCCTGACAGGCGCCTATGACCGCGACCCGCAGCGGCTTTCCGCCTACCAGGCCACATGGGGCGACCCGGCCTACGCCTCGCTCGACGCGGCGCTGGCCGATCCAACCTGTTCGATCGTTCTGAACCTGACGGATCCCGAAAGCCACGCCGCCGTCACCGAGGCCGCGATTGCCGCAGGCAAGCATGTCTATTCGGAGAAGCCGCTGGCGATGACGGCCAGCGAGGCCGCCGCCCTGCGCGATCGCGCGCGCGACGCCAGCGTCCGCCTCGCCTCCGCGCCCTGCAATGTGCTTGGCGAAAGCCTGCAGACGGCCTGGGCCGCAATCCGCGCGGGGGCGATCGGCAAGGTGCTGCTCGCCTATGCCGAGCTCGACGACGGCATGATCCACCGCACCCAGTATGGCGACTGGCTGAGCCGCAGCGGCAAGCCCTGGCCGGGACGTGGTGAATTCGAGACCGGCTGCACCTATGAGCACGCCGGCTACGCGCTGACCATCTTCGGCGCGATGTTCGGCCCGGCGACGCGGGTCACCGCCTTCTCGGCCCTGCTGGTGCCCGACAAGCAGACCACGCCGCCGCTCGTCCATCCGGCGCCGGACTTCTCCGTCGGCTGCATCGAATATGAAAGCGGCGTCGTCGCGCGGCTGACCAATTCGATCGTCGCACCCTATGACCACCGCATGCGGATCATCGGCGAGACGGGAATCCTCGAGATCAGGGAGCCCTGGGACTATGCCTCGCCGGTCATCCTGCGCCGCCCCGGCGAGGGACGGATCGCGCGGCTGATCGAGCGCCGCCTCGGCGGCGGCCTCGGCAAGCGCCTGCCGATGGCGCGCCCCGTTACGTTCAAGGGCGGGCGTGGCAAGCCGACCATGGATTTCATGCGCGGACCGGCGGAACTAGCGTCCGCGCTCCGGGAAGGCCGCCGGTCGCGGCTCGACGAGGATTTCGCCGTGCATGTGACGGAAGTGACGGAGATGCTGCAATATCCCGAGCGCTTCGACCGCCCTGCCCGCGTACAGTCGCGCTTCGCGCCGATCGAACCGATGGACTGGGCACGATGACGGCCATGCCAGAAGCCAATCTGATCACCTGCTCGTTCCGGGGCGATCTCGACGTCTGCCGGATGCTGTGCGAGAGCATCGACCGCTTCGTGCCAGCGACCATCCCGCACAGCCTCTACGTGCCGCGCGCCGACCTGCCGCTCTTCGCCGACCTCGCCTCGGACAGGCGCATCGTCGCCGCGCAGGAAGACCTGCTGCCACACTGGTTCCGCAAGCTGCCGCTGCCCGGCCCCGAATGGCGGCGGCGGCTGCACCTTCCCCGCCGCAACATGTATGTGACGCCCTACAGCCCGCTGGTACGCGGCTGGATCGCACAGCAGATCATGAAGATTTCTGCGACCGCCAACGCATCGGCCGAGATCGTCGCCCATATCGACAGCGACAATGTCTTCATCCGGCCGCTGAAGCTCGAACACCTCGCCCGCGACGGCAAGGTGCGGATCTATCGCAATCCGGAAATGGTCGATCTGGAAACGCATCGCGTCTGGCAGGAGACGGCCGGAAAGCTGCTCGGCCTGCCGCCAAGCCGCTACTACGGCGCCGAATACATCAACCCCTTCGTCGTCTGGAAGCGCTCCGTCCTTCGCGGCATGATCGAGCGGATCGAGGCCATCGCCGGCCGCGACTGGCGCATCGTGCTCGCCCGCACGCCGCATTTCGCCGAATATGTCCTTTACGGCGTCTATGCCGACAAGGTGATCGGCCTCGACGCGGCCGGGCTGATGCCGGAATCCTTCACGCTTTGCCACTCGCGCTGGGGCGACGAATTCACCGGCGTCGAGGACGAGGAATCGTTTGTGCGGTCGCTGCGGCCGGAGCATGTCACCTGCCTGATCCAGTCGACGATCGACACGTCGATGGCAAAAAGGCATGCGATCTTCGACCGGGTCGCGGCGCTCGCGGCCGAGCAGGATCAGGAAGCGGCGCGTTTGGCCGGATCGGTTTCGCGATAGACGGGATAGAGGCTGCCGAGCGACAGCTTGCCGAGCACGCCCGCCCAGCGATAGCGGAAATCGGCCTCCGCGGCCGGACCCTTTCGGCGAACAAATGGATAGCGCAGAGCCAGCAGGCCCAGTTGCACCAGTGCCTTGGCGCGCAGCCACCAGCGGGTGGCAAGGGGTGACGGGCTGTTGCCCGCGACGGCCTCGGCATAGACCTGTCCGCCGGCGAAAAAGCGACGACGGAGATAGCCGGGATCGCAGCGCGTTGCCGGCACGAATTCCGACACCCGCGCATCGGGCAGCCAGCCGAAGCGGCGGCCGCGCGCCTGCAGCCGGCAGAAGAGATCGAGATCCTCGCCGCCGGCATGGCCGAAACGCGGGTTGAAGGGCTCGTCATCGGCCAGCGTCGTGGCGCGGCGGAAGATCGAATTGCAGGTCGCCACCGTAATGACGCGCTCGCTCCTCTTGCCGAGCGCCACGACGTCCTGGCCGGATGGGGCCTCGATCTGGCGCGAGAACAGGGTGTGGATCGCCGGAGTCACGCGCTCGGGCGTCTCGAACCGTGGATCGACGCCGCCGAAGAACACGTCATGCGGATGCTCTCGCAGCCCCTTGACCACTGCCTCCAGCCAACCTGGCGCCAGTTCCTCGTCGTCGTCGATGAAGGCGATGAAGGGCGAGGTGGTGGCGCGAATGCCGGCATTGCGCGCCACCGAGATGTTGGCGGGATGGGCCGCGACATAGCGGACCTCGAACGGGCTCGCCGCGTCCGCCGCCGCCACCACGGAGGCGGCCGAGCCGTCATCGCTGTTGTCGGCCACGACCACGGTGAGCCGGGTCCCGGAGGGTATGGCCTGCGCGCGGATGCTCGCCAGCGCCTTGCCGAGAAGGTCCTCGCGCCGATAGGTGCAGAGGACGATCGAGAGATCGATCGCCCCCGCCTCGGTCGTCCTCATGTTTTCCAAACCTGCTGCCCCCGCCATTGGCGCCTTCCTAGACCAACGCACTCAGCACGACCAGCATCGGTTGCGAAATCCCGCCCCCGCGACAGGACGAACAGGCAGAGCACCGCAACGTTGGAAAGCACCGTGCCGCGCATGAACAGGGTTGCCTCGGTCAGGTTGTGCAACAGATAGAGCCAGAGCAGCATCGCCAGGAAACCGATGGCGGCGCGCGCCGGCCGGCCCAGCGGCCCGGCGATCGCCTGCGCCGTGCCGGAGAGAGCCCCGGCGGCGACGATCAGCGCGGCCGCGATGGTCGCCGGCAGGCCGACATGCAGCCAGAGTTCCAGATAGCCGTTATGCGCCTGGTTGATCGTGCCGATCTCGACATCGCCGAGCCAGGTGCCCGGCTCCAGCCGCTGCAGCGGATCGGCGGCGAGGCCGACATCCCAGAACGCGCCATAGCCGTGTCCGAGCCAGAAGCGCTCCTTTGCCGAGCGCAGCGCGAAGGCCCAGAGCTCGTCGCGCCCGGTGAAGGAAGCGTCGCCCAGCGTGGCGGTCAACAGCGCATCGAGGTTGAAGTCGAAGACCGCGAATAGGCCAAGCATCGCGGTGACGGCGAGGAGCCCCAGCGCGATCATCAGCAGAACGAAGCGCGCGCCCAGCCATTCGGCACAGGCAAGCAAGGCCATCATCATCACCGCGACACCGGTCAATCCGATCGATGTCTTGGATTTGGTGACGACCAGGAAGAGCAGCGCCGGCAAAAGCATCAGAAGGCCGAGGCCAACGGAACGGGCCCGCGTCGCCCCCAATATCCAGGTCGCGCCGCAGACGACCGTGATCATGGCCACCAGCCCGGCGACGTTCTTCTGGGTATAGAGGCCGCGAACGCCGATATCGGTGATCGCGACGCCGGGCCAGAGCGCCGTGCCCACCAGATTGACCAGCATCACGCCGGTCAATCCGAGGAACCACCAGGTGTGAAACCGGCGAATATCCTGAAGGCTGGCCGCGATTCCGGCGGCGATCGTGGTCAGGAAGACAAGGAGCAGCGCCCGGCGGAGCGTCAGGCCGGGATAGTCTGACCAGGCCATGCTGGCCATGCAGAAGCCGGTGAAAGCGACAAGTGGCAGGTTGCGGATGAAGAGCCCGACTGCGGCCCGGTAATGAACGACGAGCGTGACAGTCGCGAGCAGGAAAAGCCCGAGGACGGCAAGGCGGTCGAGCGGGCTGCCCTCGACGCGATCGGCAACCGATGCATCGGCAAAGGGGCGGGTGCCGATGAAGGTGTAGAGCATGAAGCCAGCCAGCAGCACGCCGTGCAGGCTGTCGCCGGCCGCGCGGACCAGGCCGCGCGCATCCGCCGGATCTCGCAGGCTGGCCGGCATCGGCGCATCGCTCATCTCATCGGCTCCGAAACGCCAAGGTCGCACCCGTCACGCGGGCTTTGGACGTGGCTTCGGCCACGCCTGCATCGCCCGGTATGGACGGTGCGGCAAGTTCGTCTACCATGACCATCCGCTTGCCTTGCAATCATAGATTCGTAGGATCGGCGTCCAACAGTAAAGATCGCCCTACGGCGTGCCATACGGCCGGCCCGGACGCGATATCCATGCAGCGCAAGAAGGCTTCCGGGTGGGTAGTGTTTCCATCGTCATTCCCACCTTGAACCGGCCGAAGGCACTGCAGCGCGCCGTCGCGAGCGCGCTTGCCCAGTCGGATCTGGCCGAGATCGAGGTCGAGATCCTGGTGATCGACAATTCTTCCGATGGCAATGCGCGCGAGCTGGTGGAGGCGATGGCCGCCGGCGTCAACCAGCCATTGCGCTATATCTCCATGCCCGTGCCCGGCGTCGCGAATGCGCGCAATGCCGGCGTGGGCGCCGCGCAGGGGCGCTGGGTCGCCTTCCTCGACGACGACGAGGAAGCATCCGGGATCTGGCTCAGCCAGCATGTCGAGATCGCGCGCCGCAGCGGTGCCCAGGCGGTGTTCGGTCCTGTGTCGGCGAAGGCCGAAGGGGATCGCGAGATCGGGCCATTGGCGCCCTATTTCTCGCGCCATTTCGACCGGATGGATGGTGAGGACGTCACCGATCTCGCGCCCTATCTCGGCACCAACAATTCGATGTTCGAGCGCGCCAGCTGCCTGCAAGGCGAAGGCGGCCCGTTCGACACCAGCCTGAACGAGACGGGCGGCGAGGATACGCTGCTGCTGAAGCGCCTGGTCGACGAGGGCAAGCGCTTCGCCTGGTCGGCCGAGGCGAACGTGACCGAATGGGTGCCCGAACGCCGGCTCAACTGGGCCTATGTCCGCAAGCGCAAGTTCCTGAGCGGCCAGATCCGCGTGCTGACGCACCACAAGGCACAGCCGGTCGAGTGGAGCCGCATCGCCTTCTGGATGTGCGCCGGCATGGCGCAGATCGTCCTGCACGGCATCGCCGCCATCGCCACCGCGCCTTTCGATCGGATCCGGTCGGAAAAGGCGCGGGTGAAGGTGCGCGGCGGGCTGGGCAAAGTGTTGTGGATGCAGCGATTCCGACCGGCACTCTATGGATCGGGCCTGGTCTCGTGAGCCGACGGCACCGTGCAGGACCGACGCGGCGAACCCTGATGGCCGGCGGTCTGGCGGCCGGGCTGCTGGGCGCCTTGCCGGCCAGGGCCCAATCCGGCGGGCGATGGATGGTCCGCGTACAGGATGGCGGGCCGGGAACGCCGATCAACCCGCTGATCTACGGCTCGAACGAGATCGGCACGATGGACGGGGGCGCCCCCTCGTCCGAACTGGACCGGGCGGCCGGGGTGACCGCGCGCCGGCTCGGCGGCAATTTGATGACGACCTATAACTGGGTCAACAACGCCGCCAATTCCGGCAAGGACTACCATCAGGCCAATGGCCCCTTTTTGCTCAACGCCCTTGGCCTGGCGCAGAGCGAATGGCAGAAGCCGGCCGTGCTGATCGAGACGATGCACGAGACGTCGCTCGCCATGGGGGCGAAGAGCCTCGTCACCGTGCCGCTCGCCGGCTATGTCGCCGCCGACTTCGAGGGTCCGGTGCCGCCAGAGGCGAGCGCGCCCTCATCCCGTTTCGTGCCGACCCGCTGGGAGCCCGGCGCCAAGGCCGGCGATCCGGTGGTGCCGGCCGTCGCCGACATTCCACAACTGCTCGCCCGGCTGGTGGCGCGCTATGGCAGCGCCGCCAGCGAACGCGGCATCCATGCCTATGCGCTCGACAACGAACCCGGCCTCTGGGCGGAGACACATCCGCGTGTCGTCACCGCCAAGCCGACGATCCGAGCCTTTCTCGAACGCTCTCTGGCGGCGGCGCGCGCGATCAAGCGGGCCGATCCTGCGGCGCGCGTGTTCGGCCCGGTCAGTTGGGGCGCGTCCGAGATGGTCTCGTTCCAGGATGCGCCGGACTGGAACGACTACCGGCGTCATGGCAGCTTCCTCGCTGCCTATCTGGATGCGTTTCGCACGGCTTCCGAACAGGACGGCATCCGCCTGCTCGATGCGCTCGACGTCCACTGGTACCCCTACAGCAACCGGGGCGACCTGTTCCGCTCCGAAGATCCGGCATTGGCTGCAGCCCTGCTCGATGCCCCTCGATCGCTGACCGAAGCGGGCTTTCGCGAGGATAGCTGGGTCGTGCGGGCACTGGCCGATGCCGGCGGCGATCGCGAGGTCGGCCTGCCGCTGCTGCCGAGCCTGCGGCGCATCGCCGATCATGTTTTCCCCGGCACCGAACTGGCCGTGACCGAGTTCAACTATGGTGGCGCCGGCCAGATCGCGTCGGGACTGGCGCTGGCCGATGTGCTGGGCCGTTTCGGCCAGCAGGGCGTTTCCTTCGCCACCCACTGGGGCAGCCTCGACGGTTCGCTCGGTGACGCTTACCGGCTGTTTCGCAGCACCGATGCGACAGGCCGGCGCTTCGGCGACCGGGCGCTTCCCGTGACGATCGAAGGCACGCCGGATCTGGTCGCCTACGCCTCCAGCTTCCAAGACGGCAAGCCGGGCCTGCAGTTGATCGTCATCAACAAGTCGGATGCGTCCGCGACGGTCGATCTGCGCTTCGAAGTGGCGGAAACCCCGAACTGCCTGTCAGTCCTCGGCTTCGACGCGGCCAATCCCGCGACAATTGTCCTGACAGAAATCCCGATCCACTTCGATGGCGGCCTGCAGGTACTGCTGCCAGCGCGCTCGGCCCGCCGCTACAGCTTCGGCTGAGCGAACACCGTCCGCGCCAGGCCGTCCTCAAGCCCGATGCGGGCCTCGAGGCCAAGATTCGAAGCCGCCTGCGTGCTGTACACCGCATCGCGGCCAAAGATCGCCATCTCGGCGCGCGTCGGCGCGAGGGCCGTGCGCTTCGATCCCGCCAGGCCCAGGCGACGGCCGATCTTCGCCGCGACCGCCAGGAACTGGCGCAGGGCCAGCCCCGTCCCGCCAACCGCCGGCAGAGCGGGCGCGCCGATCCGCCGTGCGACAGCCGCGAAATAGTCATTCCAGGTTGGCGTCTCGGGACCGACGACGTTCAGCACCGTCAGCGGCGGCCAGCCGATGCTGGCGCCGGCGAGCAACGCATGCCCCGCCTCGACCACCAGCGCGCCGACATCCCCGACATGCACCAGCGGCGCCGGGCCGTCGGCCGCGCGGCCAAAATTGCCCCAGGCGCCGGCGGCGATCCGCTCGGCGAGCTTGTCGGTCCAGAACCGACTTCCGGTGCCATAGACGATGCCGGGCCGGAGAATCAGCACGCGCCGCTGCGGATGGGCCGGATCGCGCGCCCAGGCTCGAACCAGCGACTCGCACTGGACCTTGGCCCGCGCATAGGCGCCGAGCGAACCGATCGCCGGCATGCTTTCATCAATGACGCCCGTGCGGTCGCCATAGACGGCGATCGAGCTGAAATAGACCAGCGCCGGGACGTTGGCCTCGGTCATCGCCTGAAGCAGCAAACGGCATTGCGTCACCATGCCCGCCTCGTCGCCATAGGCGGCATGCACGACCATTTCGACATCGGCCACGGCGCCGCGGGTCTGTGCGAGATCGTCGAGGTCGCAGGGCGTGGGCACGATGCCTTCCGGCGAGGCCGCGCTGGAGGGAGATCGCCGCGTACCGGCGCGCACAGCATAGCCCCCCGCTGCCATGGAAGCGGTGACGACCGACCCGATGAAGCCCGTCGCGCCGGTTACCAGGGCGGAACGGCGCGTATCGGGATAAAGGGTCATCGGTTCAGGACTCCACGGTCGGGACTATGCGGGTGCTTGGCCGGACGATCGCCAGCAGGTTCCGGAATGCCGGACGAGCGAAGACGGCCAGGAGCACGGCATAGCAGACAACGCCGATCCCGATGGAAATAACCAGCGCGAGCGGACGATTTAGCCCCTGCAGGATGAGGTCGCTTCCGGCCACCACGAGGCCCATCGCCCCTGCCAGGCTCCATGCCGGCAGCAGGGCCCGAAAGCGCTCGCGCTGCGGCCAGGCCAGGTTGGGTGCGGGCAACCCTATCGCCAGGATCGACTGCACGGCATCGCCGACCAGGCGGGAGAGGCCGACGCTGATCGGACCGAGCGGGCTGGCAAGGACAAGTAGCAGCAGGGTTGCCCCGAAGCCGGACAGAGAGCCGAACAGGCTGAATTCCGGCCGCGCGCTGGCGGAAAGCGCCGTATAGACCAGCCGCGCCGGCAGCAGGATGGCGGCGCCGAGCGCCAAGCAGATGGCGATGTCGATCGCCCCGTCCCAGCCCGGTCCGGCGACGATCGGCAGCAGGATCGGCGTCACCGCCGCCATGCCGACAAACAGCGGCGCGATGACGAAGGCGGCGTTGGCGACGACGGGTTCGACCCGGTCGCGCAGCCGGCGCGGATCCGAACCGGCGCCGGCAAAATAGGAAAAGGCGAGGTTGTGCGACGTCGCGACGATGGCGCCGCGGATCGGTTCGATCAGCCGCATCGCCATGTTCACATAGCCGAGCACCGTGACGCCATAGAGCGCGCCCACGACGTTGTTGAAGGCGAGATAGGTGAGGTTATCAGCCAGCCGATCGAAGAAGGAGATGCGCGCGAAGCGGCCGATATGACCGAGATGCTCGAGCGACCAGCGCGGCAGGATCAGGAAGCCGAGCCGCCATTGCAGCAGGATGGCGCGGGCGACGACGACGAGCAGGCGCTGCCCGATCAGCGCCCAGACGCCGCCACCGGCAAAGGCGATCGCCAGCGACAGCGCGATTCCGATCGCGTGCCCGCCCAGGGTGGCGATGGCGACGTCGTTGAAGCGATGCAGCCGCCGCGCCAGCGCGGTAGCGATATCCGAATGGCCGCTGAAGAAGATCGACAGCATCGCGACCGGCAGCAGAACCCGCATCTCCGGCTCGCCATAGGCGTGCCCCAACCAGAATCCGCCCACCACGGACAGGGCGAACAGCCCCAGCGCCACCAGCCAGGCTACCGCCAGGGCCGCGCCGAGATGGAATTTTCGCAAGCCACGCCTTTGCGCCAGCGCCTCCTCGAACGGCGCCCCGACACAGACCGAGGCGACCGCGACGAGGGTCAGGACCAGTGCGCTGACGCCAAAATCGCGCGGCTCCAGCATGCGCGAAAGAATGACGGTACTGCCGGTGAGAAGCGCAAGCCGCCCGATCGCGTCGGCTCCCGCCCATCCGATCCAGCCGAGCAGACGCGGAGGCTTGGCAGACCCCTTGCCTTGGCTCATTGCAGGGCTCGTGGGGGCGAATGGCGCAGACGCAGGCTCATCGCGTCAGGACGGGAGCACGATTCCACCGGAAGCACCGGTGGAGCGACGAGAGAGGAAACGATCCGGATCGTCGCCAGGCGCTCTTGCCAAGGGCCCGAGCCGCCACATCGCCCGAAGAAGGATCCACGCCGCCGCAAGCATCATGCCCATCAAGGCGCCGAAAACCGCCCATGCCAACTGCCCCGTCAAGGATCTGCGCGCCTGGGGCGGCTGCGCAACGGAGACGATCCGGACCGAGCCAGGATCGATGCGCCCGAATTCGCTCGCCTGCAAGGCGCGCGTCTTGAAGGATTCGAGCAGCGTGCGGTTCGCCTCCACTTCCTGCTCCAGAGTCCGCATCTCGATCTTCGCCTGCTGCGTCTTGGCAACGGCATCGGAAAGCGAGGCGACCGAACGGGCGACGGCCTGCTCGGTCGTGCGGGCGCGCTCCAGATCGGCGCGCGCGGCGAAGCGGATGCGGTCGAGCTCGATCCGGATGCGCCGGCGGATAGCCTCGACCCTACCCTGCGCTTCAGTCAGCGCCGGATGGCGGTCGCCAAGGCGCGCGGCCAGCGCCGCCAGTTCGTCCTGCGCGGCGTTCTGCCGTTCGATCAGCAGGGTCAGCGACCGCGTGTCGTCATTGGCCCCCAGCATGGACAGATCGCCGCCGGAGGAATCGAGCTGTGCCGCCCGCGAGGTCGCCTGATCTAGGCGGATCTGCGCCGCACTCACCGCGTTGACCGCGTCGGCCAGTTTCTGTTCCACCACCAGCCGGTCACCGGTGCTGATCAGGCCATTGTCGATACGGAAAGCGTTGGCCCGGGTTTCGGCATCGCTCAGCCGCTTGCGCAGCGTGTCGAGGCGGGAAGTCAGTTCTTCGGTCAGGCGACGGGCGGCGGCCGCGCGGTTGGCTGAGTCTTCCTCGATATAGGCCTTGACCACCGCATTGGCCAAACGAGCCGCCGCGGCGGGCGTCCGGGCGGTCGCGGTAACGTCGATGACGAAGCTGCGCTCGGCGCGCTGGACGGTGATGGAACGCTGCAGCGCGGCCAGGGCGGCGGCATTGCCACCCTCCGCGTCCAGGCTCGGGCGCAGTGGCATCGGCTCGACCGGAATCGCTCCTGGTTCCGCCGCATCCTCCTCCGGCGCCAGCTCGTTCATCAGGCTTTCGTCACGCAGGACCTTCGACAGCACCCGCTCCGACGTCAGGATACGCATCTGGCTTTCCACGACGCCGATCTGGCTGTTCGCATCGAACTGCGCCGTCGAGAGATCGCCCGGAAAAACCGGTACGCCGCGCGGGTCGAGCAGGAACTGGGCGGTGGCGGAATAGCGCGGCGGCAGGAAGGACTTCGCAACAAAGCCGAGGCCGCCGAACACGATACCGGCGAGCAGGATCCACCCGATGCCACGACGTAAAGAGGCTGCCAGGACGGCAAGCGCCATCGGCCAGGGCCCCGCTTCGCTTGCCGAAGCCCCGTTGGCTGTTGCGTGGATACGGGGACCGTCAGCCATGAGTGCGGCGGCTCTTCCTCTGGGTTAGTCAGTCCGGCGCTCCGATCCGTCCCAGGGGACCGCCGAACTGCCGTGAAAACGCGAAGACGGACCATCGCCGGTTCCCTAGGGAGCAGCGATGCGAGCGCGCAGGGTAATTGGCGGGCGATTAATTTTCGGTTCAGGCACGGGCATAGCCTGCCCCGGCGCCGGCCAGTGCAGCCTCGACGTGTGCAGGGAAGCGCTTGCAATTCCGCCCGAGCACTATTTCAATAGAATACGCAGATTCCAGACAATTTCCGGCCATTCTCCGCCAGCCGAAGCGGGCGGAACCAGCAGCCTCTGCCACAGACCATACAGACGACCGCAAGCCAGTATTCGCATCGCATCTCGTGACGGCACGTCCCGCCGTCCGATGACGCGATACCGGGGGGCCATGGCAATGACAGGTCATCGCATCCGCATCCTGATCACCGGTGGATCCGGCTTCGTCGGCCGCCCGCTGGTTCGCCTGCTTTCTCGCGACCATGACGTTCTGGTGTATGACGCCCTGCGTTTCGGGCGAGACCGGTTCACCGAGCGCGAACGAGCCCGGATCGACCTGGTGGAGGGCGATGTCCGCGACCCTTCCGCCGTCGAACGAGCCGTCGGCGTCTTTGCGCCCGACGTGATCATCCATCTCGCCGCCGTCCATTTCATTCCGCACTGCGAACAGGACCCCGTCACGGCCATCACGGTCAACATCGCGGGCACGGTCAACCTGCTGTCGGCAGCGCCCAGGGGCTGCCGCTTCGTGCTGGCCAGCAGCGGCGCGGTCTATGGGCCCGACGATGTGCCGCATCGAGAGGATGTCTCGGTGCTGGAACCCAGCGATGTCTACGGACTGACCAAACTTCATGCGGAGGGATATCTGCAGCACTTCACGCGCGCCAAGGGTCTGGCCGGCGTGGCGGCGCGCCTGTTCAACGTGGTGGGACCGGGCGAGACCAATCCGCATCTCCTGCCCGAGATCGCATGGCAGCTGAAGGCAGGCCGGCGCGAGGTTCGCCTCGGCAATATCTGGCCGAAGCGCGACTACATCCATGTCGAGGACGCCGCCGCCGGCTTCGCCGCGCTGGCGCTTCAGGGCGACGTGGCGTCTGGCGAAACCCTGGCCGTCAATCTCGGGACCTCACGCCAGCACTCGGTGGCGGAGATCCTGCAATACATGCGTCAGGCGTCCGGTTTCGACTTTCGCGTCGTGACCGACCCTGCCCGCATCCGGGCCGTCGACCGGCCGTTTCTCGCCGCGGATATCGGCCGGATCGAAACACGCTTCGGCTGGCGCCCGAAACGGACGATCCGGGAGGCCGTGGAGGATCTCTGGCGCCACCCGGACATCCGCGCGGGGCTCTTCCTGCCGGACATTCCGGCTGCGGGAACGGCATGATGCGGATCGCACTGCTCACCGAGCTCTATCCGCCGAGCATCGGCGGCCAGGAACTCTTCTTCGAGGGCCTCGGCCGAACGCTGGTCCACCGGGGCCATAGCGTCGATGTCTTCTGCGTCGCCCATGCCGAGGGGCTGCCGGGGCGGGAGGTGGTCGATGGCGTCACCGTGCATCGCTTTCCCTCCGACCCCGACTACAAGACGCCACCAAGAGCCTGGATGAAGCGCGCCTGGCCGACGATTTTCCGCTACGCCATCTGGACGCGGGGCCGCCTGTCGGAGCGCGCGTACCATCTGGTCATCCTCAACCAATGGCCACTCTTGCACGTGGTGACGCTGCCGGCCGAGCATCGCCGCCAAGCCATCCTGCACTGGTGCGAAGTTCGCGACGGCCGCTTCTATGCGATGCTCCAGAAATGGCTGCCACGGCTGGTGCGATACAATGCGGCGATCAGCGACGCGGTCGCGGGCGCGATCGGAACGGCCTCCGGACGGCCCTTCTTCGTCCTGCCGAGCGGCCTCTCACTCGACGACTATCGCCCGGCGCCAAGATCTACCCGGAGCGGGATCCTGTCGCTCGGCCGCATCGTCGAACACAAGAACCTGCCCCTGCTTGTCGCGACCTTTGAACGGCTGAGGCGGGACGGCTATCCGGGCCGGCTGACCATCGCCGGCGATGGACCTGCCATGCCGGAAGTGCGCCGCGTTGTCGCCGCGTCGCCTGTGGCAGACGCTATCGCCCTTCCCGGCCCGGTGAGCGATGCCGAGAAGGCCAGGCTGCTGGCGCAACATGAGCTGTTCGCCATCGTCAGCCGCCGCGAGGGTTTTCCACGCGTGGTCGCCGAGGCCATGGCCAGCGGCCTTCCGGTCGTCACGGCCGGCTTTGCGGGCAACGGGACCAAGGATGTGCTGATGGCGGCAGGATGCGGTCTCGTCGCCGCGCCGGAACCAGCCGCCCTGGCCGACGCGGCCCGACGCGTGCTCGAGCAATGGCACGATCATGCCGACGCCGGTCGTCGTTTTGCCCAGGGCCTCGACTGGAACGCGATTGCCGCGCGGCTCGAAAGGCAGGTCGGATGGCAGGCCACGCCAGCCGGCGCAGCGCGAGAGGTCGCATCCAGCCATGCCAGCGGCTAGCTTCGTTCTGCGACGGCAAGCACTCGTCGTCCCCGCCGCCAATCTTTCGGTGCGAGCCATCGGGCTGGCGATGCGGCTCGGCCTGGTCGTCTATCTCGCCCGCTTTCTCGGCATGACCGAGGTCGGCCAGTTCGGCCTGATCCAGGGCGCGGCCAGCCTGACCCCGGTCGTGCTCGGCTGGGGCATCACTTATTATCTCGGCCGCGAACTGGTCGGCAAAACGCGGCTCGAGGCCGGCCGGCTGGTGCGCGACCGACTGCTGCTGACGATGGCGAGCGTCGCCGCCGCAGGCGCCTTGCTTGCAGCCCTGATGCTGACGGAGACGATCGAGGCGCCGGGCGCGCTGCCCTGGATCGCCGCCATTCTGTTTCTGGAAGCGCTCGCCTTTGATCTGCACTTCGCCCTGATCAGCGTCGGCAGGCCGATCACCGCCAATTTCCTGCTGTTCGTCCGGTCCGGGCTCTGGGTCTTTCCCGCCGCCGGGCTCGGTCTCGCCCTTCCCGCCTTGCGGACGCTCGACTTCGTGCTTCTATGCTGGACGCTGGCGCTGATCGCCAATTTCATCGCCCTGCTGCCGATTCTCGGCGCCTGGCCGCTCGCCGCCATAGCCCGGGCCCCCATCGACCGCGACTGGATCGCGGCACGGATGCGAGGCAGCAAGCTGATCTATCTGAACGATCTCGGCGTCGTCGGCATGGCCTATCTCGACCGCTATATCGTTCACTCGATGCTCGACCTCCGCGCCACCGGGATCTTCGTCCTGCACTGGGCGGTCGCCAACGCCGTGCATGTTCTCGTGACGGCGGCAACAGTGCAGGTTTCTCTCCCGGTGCTGGTGAGTGCCTACCGGCAAGGCGGCGACCGGCGATGGCGAATCGAACTGCGCACGCTGGGACTGCGGGTTTTGGCGATCGGCGCGCCGCTTTCCCTGCTGGTCTTTGCCGTCGCCGTCCTGGGCCTGCCCGGGCTCCCGGCCGAAGCATTGCCGTTCTCTGCGCCGCTGCTGGCGCTGATGCTGGCTTCTGCCGTGATCCGGCTGCTGGCCGACGCGTTGAACTACGGCCTCTACAGCCGCGGCCTCGACCGTTCACTGGCCTGCATCAATATCCTCGGCGCGGTCGTTGCCGTGCTACTCAGCCTCGCCCTTCTGCCCATGCTTGGGCTCGTCGGGGTGGGACTGGCGATGGTGTTGAATTCGACCTTGCTGCTGGTCGCGCGCGCGGTCGCCCTTTCCGCCCGCGACAGGATTCAACACGCGGAGCGCGCCGGTGGCTAACCGGATACGTCAACGCGTTCTTCACATCCTCCCGGATGGCAGCGCGGGCGGCGGCGCCACTGCGGTCCTCGGGCTCTGTCGCGATCTCGTGGCAACCGGAAACTGGGATGTCGGACTGGTTACCGCGCCCCGTTCGCCCGTCGCGGAGCAGGCAGAGAAGAGCGGCATCGCCTGCCTGCCGCTCGACTTCTTCACCTCCCGGCTTGACTTCCGCCTTGCCAGCCACCTGGCGCAGCAGATGGCGTATTTTCGCCCCGACCTTCTCCACGCCCATGGAGCCCGCGCCGGCCTGCCGTTCTGCCTGCCGTCTCTGTCGAAGACGGTGCCGCTCGCCTACACGGTGCATGGCTTTCACCACGCGAGGAAGTCGCTTCCGCTACGCCATCTGGGCCGTCTCGCCGAAAGGCGGATCTTCGCCCGGGCCGATGCCGTGGTGTTCGTGTCGGACGGCGACCAGATCCAGGCGAAGCGGGAACGGATCCTGTGCGCCGAACATGAGCGGCATTCGGTAATCGCCAATGGCATCGATCCCGCGGAATTCGAGGGCCTTGCCCCCTGTGAGGAGCGCTTCGATCTGGTGTTTGCCGGTCGCGCCCACCGGCAGAAGAATCCCTTCTTCATGGTCGAGATCATGGAAGCGTTGCGCGGTTCCGGCATCCGCCTGCGCATGATCTGCGGCGGCGCGCTGGAACCCTCCCTGCGGGCGCGGATCGCCGCCAGCCCGGCGCGCGACAGCATCGCTTTTTCCGGCGCCCTGCCCCGGCGCGACGTGCTGCGGGCGTTCCTGTCGGCCAAGCTCTATGTGCTTCCCTCGCTGTGGGAGGGGCTCCCGATCGCTCCGATCGAGGCGCTGTATTGCGGCTTACCGGTGATCGCCTCGAATGTTGGGGGAACGGACGAGGTGGTGATCGACGGCGTCAACGGGCGACTGATCGACCGGTTCGATGCGGCGACCTACGCGCATGCGATCCGCGACGTGCTGGGAAACGAAGCGCTTCGCATCCGTCTTGCCACGGAAGGAAAAAAGCGCGTGCAGGCCCACTTTCTTCGCGCCACCCATTCGGCCCGTCACCAGGATCTCTACAGATCCCTGATTCATTGCCCCGAGCATTCTGCCAATGGGAGATAGACGGACGACCCGCCTCACGATGGACATGCCATTGTGGCGAAAGACTGGGCCGATTTGATGGGGAGGAAGTACATTCCGCACCTTACGGAAGGTATCCGACAATTGCTCGCTAACGGCATTTCCAATACAGGTTGTGCCGCCTTCCTGTTTTCCGTCCGGAATTTGCCGCCCATGAACAGCAAGACGCCCGACGGCCGCCGGGATGCCACCAAGGCAAGAGGCCGCGACGCAACGCCCCTGCGATTGAGCGACGCCCCCAGGGCCATCGCTCGCACCGCCGTCTATGCCGGCCTGATCGCGGTCAGCATCCTTTTGTGGTGGGCCATCGGCAAGCTTGCCCTCGGCTGATCGTCAGGCGGGTGTCGGCCGTGTCGCGCTTTCGCGCCTGGCCGCCGCCGCCACGTCACAGCGGAAGCCCGCCACCAGACATTCGAGCGCGGCGCGCAAGGTCTCCGCCAGGGTGGCGTCGAACTCATGGCGCAACCAGTTGTCGAGCATGCCCGACATGAAACAGCGCAGCGTCATCGAGGCGGAGCAGGCGGTCCAGCCCCGTCCCAGTTGCCCATCCGCCTCGGCCGCCTCGAAGGCGCGACGGAAATTGGCATCCATGGCCTCATGCATCTCCTGCTGCCAGACCAACGCCTCCTGCATTTCGCCGACATACTCGCAGCGCGTAACGACGATCTTGTAGACCTTCCGGGTGTGATCGTCGGTCGCGAACAGTTCGATGACTTCCATCCCCCAGTCGAGGACGCTCCGGAGCGGCTCCGCACCGCCCTCGAACGCCCGGGCGACAACGGCGTCATGAATGCCGTGGACGCGCCGGATGATGGCGCCCAGCAATTCCTGCTTGTTGGCGAAATGCCAGTAGATCGCGCCCCGGGTGACACCGGCCTCGGCAGCGATCTTCTCCATGGAGGCACGGGAAACGCCGATCTCGACGAAAACGGTTTCGGCGGCATCCATGATGCGTTGCCGAGTTTCCTCAGACTCCGATTTCGTCCGCCTCATTCATACGGCTCCCTTTACATACAATGCTGTTTGTATATATGCTGTGCTGCAATAGATCCAGACATCTCTTTTTGCGGTGCAAAAGCATGCGTTTGTCGTTCCCCTCCCGTCGAACCATAGCCGTGCTGCTCACGGGCGCCAGTCTGCTGGCCCTGCCGGCATCGGCCATTGCCCAGGCGCCGGCCGCCCCGCCGCCGCCCAGCGTCGAACTGACCACCGTGAATGCCCGCGAGGTGCCGCTGCGCTACAGCTATGCCGGGCGCGTCTCCGCTTTCCGCGAAGTCCAGGTCCGGGCCCAGGTCGGCGGCATCCTGATGGAGCGCGCCTATGTCGAAGGCGCCAGGGTGAAGGCTGGCGACGTATTGTTCCGCGTCGACCCCAAGACCTATGAGGCGGAAGTCGCCCGGGCGGACGCGCAGTTGCAGACCGCGCAGGCTCAGCTTGCCCAGGCCACGCGCGACAAGGCCCGTGCGGTGGAACTGTTCGCCCGCCAGGTCGGATCGCAGAAGACGCGCGATGACGCGCTTTCCGCCGTCGACCTCGCCGAGGCCGCCGTGGCCGCCGCCAAGGCGCAGCTGAAGGCCGCCCAGATCAATCTCGACTATGCGACGGTCCGCGCCCCGATCGACGGCGTCACCAGTCTCGACGTGGTCCCGGAAGGTAGCCTGATCGGCGTCGGCACCACCGACAGCCTGCTGACCACCATCAGCCAGCTCGATCCGGTCTATGTGAACTTCTCCTTCACCGATGCGAACGCCGCCGAACTGCGCAGCATCACCGATGCCCAGAAGGCGCAATCGGGCGACGCCAAGCTGACGGCGACCATCACCTTTGGCGATGGCCGGGTCTACGACAAGCCGGGCGAGATAGACTTCACCTCGTCCAGCATCGATGTCCAGACCGGCACGATCCGCTCGCGCGCCGTGTTCCCCAATCCCGATCTCTATCTGATCCCGGGCCAATTCGTGCGGGTCACCATTTCGGGCATGTCGCTTGCCTCGGCGATCGTGGTTCCCGAAATCGCCGTGCTGCAGGGGCCACAGGGCAAGTTCGTCTACACCGTCGACGACAAGAACGTCGCCGCCATGGCGCCGGTCACCCTCGGCCAGTCGGTCGAGGGCGGCTGGATCGTCACCGAAGGGCTGAAATCGGGCGACCACGTCGTCACCTCCGGCGTGATCAAGGTCCGCCCCGGCGCGCCGGTCGCGGCTGCCAAGACGATCGTCCAGACTGCGCAGGCGAACTGATGAACCGCTTCTTCGTCGAACGGCCGGTCTTCGCCGCCGTCATCTCGATCGTCATCGTGCTGGCGGGCATCCTCGCCATGCGCGCGCTGCCGATCGCCCAGTATCCCGAGCTGACGCCGCCGCAGGTGGTCGTCACCGCAACCTATCCCGGCGCCAGCGCCGACGTATTGACCCAGACGGTCGCGGCGCCGCTCGAAGAGCAGATCAACGGCGTCGAAGACATGCTCTACATGCAGTCGATCAATTCGGGCTCCGGCTCGACGCGCCTGATCGTGACCTTCGCAACCGGCACGGATGCCGACCAGGCGACGATCAACGTCAACAACCGCGTCCAGCGCGCGCTTTCGGCGCTGCCCTCGGAGGTGCAGCGTCTGGGCGTCACCGTCAACAAGCAGTCGAGCTCGATCCTCGCGGTCATCGCGCTGACCTCCGACAATCCGCAATACGATTCCGTCTATCTCGCCAATTATGCGCTGCTGAACGTCATCGACGAACTGAAGCGCACGGCGGGTGTTGGCGAGGCGAACCTGTTCAGCCGCGAGAACTATGCCATGCGCGTCTGGCTGCGGCCGGACAAGCTGGCGCAGTTCGGCCTGACGACCGACGACGTCGCCACCGCCATCCGCGAACAGAACCAGCAATATGCCGCCGGCCGCGTCGGCGATCCGCCGACTGAAGGCAAGCTGACCTATTCCTACGCCGTGACCACCGACGGCCGCCTGCCCGATGCCGAAGCGTTCGGCGACATCATCCTGCGCTCGGATTCCAACGGATCGACGCTGCGGCTGCGCGACGTCGCCCGCATCGACCTCGGCGCGCAGGACTATGGCTTCAAGGCCATCCTGAACGGCCAGCCGACCGTGCCGATCGGCATTTATCTACAGCCGGGTGCCAACGCGCTGAACACGATCGAAGCGGTCAGGGCCAAGCTGGACGAGATCCAGACGCGGATGCCGGAAGGCGTCAGCTACAAGATCCCCTATGACACCACGCTGTTCGTGCAGGCCTCGATCGACGAGGTGATCAAGACCTTCATCGAGGCGCTGGTCCTCGTGGTGGTCGTTGTCTTCATCTTCCTGCAGAACTGGCGGGCGACGCTGATCCCGCTGATCGCCGTGCCGGTATCGATCCTCGGCACCTTCGCCGGCATGTATCTGCTCGGCTTCTCGATCAATCTGCTGACCCTGTTCGGCCTGGTGCTGGCGATCGGCATCGTGGTCGACGACGCCATCGTCGTGCTCGAAAACGTCGAGCGCATCATGACGA
This sequence comes from Kaistia defluvii, assembly GCF_026343955.1. Taxonomy (GTDB): domain Bacteria; phylum Pseudomonadota; class Alphaproteobacteria; order Rhizobiales; family Kaistiaceae; genus Kaistia; species Kaistia defluvii. The sequence goes on along the minus strand of NZ_JAPKNI010000002.1, from coordinate 39,962 downwards.
CGGAGAAGCTGCCGCCGCGCGAGGCGACCATCAAGGCGATGGGCGAAGTGACGGGCCCCGTCATCGCCATCGTGCTGGTGCTCGTCTCCGTGTTCGTGCCGGTGGCCTTCATGGGCGGCCTGGCGGGCGAAATGTATCGCCAGTTCGCCATCACCATCGCCGTCTCCGTCACCCTCTCGGGCATCGTCGCCCTGACGCTGACGCCGGCGCTCTGCGCCCTGCTGCTGAAGCCGGGCCATCATGAGCCGATCCTGCCGTTCCGCCTGTTCAACCGCTTCTTCGACTGGCTAACCCGCGGCTACACGGCTGGCGTTCGCTTCTTCCTGAAGCGGGCCCTGCTCGGCATCGCGCTGTTTGCCATCATGGTCGGCGCGATGGGTTATCTGGCCATGAAGATCCCCGGCGCCCTCGTGCCGGAAGAAGACCAGGGCGTCATCCTGACAGTCGGCATCTTGCCTCCGGCAGCGGCGCTGTCGCGCACCAGCGACGTGATGTCGACGGTGAGCGACAACGTGTCGAAGCATCCGGCGGTCCAGAGCATCCTGGCCTTCTCGGGCTTCGACCTGCTCGCCGGCTCCAATTCGCCCAGCGCCGGCGCCGCCTTCGTCAAGCTGAAGGACTGGTCAGAGCGGACGACGCCGGATCTCGACGCCCGCGCCATGCCCGGCCAGGTGATGGGCATGAATGCCGGCATCCAGGACGGCATGGTGCTGGCCTTCAACCCGCCGCCGATCCAGGGTCTCAGCACGACGGGCGGCTTCGAACTCTACGTCCAGGACCGCGCCGGCGCGGGTACGCCGCAGTTGCTGGCGACGACCCAGGCGCTGGTCGAGGCGGCAGCCAAGCGGCCGGAACTCGCCGGTGTGCGCACGACGCTGGCTACCAACGTGCCGCAGTACAAGATCAACGTCGACCGCGAGAAGGCCAAGGCCCTCGGCGTGCCGCTGACCTCGATCTTCGCCACCATGCAGGCGACCTTCGGCAGCCTGTATGTCAACGACTTCACGCTCTATGGCCGCAACTTCCAGGTCAAGCTGCAGTCGGAGGCGAACTTCCGCGAGAAGCCGGAAGACCTGCGCCAGGTCTTCGTCCGGGCCGACAGCGGCAGCATGATCCCGCTTGATGCGCTGGTGCATGTCGACCGCACGATCGGTCCGGACCTGCTGGAACGCTTCAACAACTTCCCGGCGGCGAAGGTAATGGGCAATCCGGCGCCGGGCTATTCCTCCGGCCAGGCGCTCGCCGCCATCCGCGAGGTCGCGGCGGAGGCGCTGCCGCTCAACTATACGGTGGCGTGGACCGGCTCGGCCTATCAGGAAATCGCCACCGGCGGTTCGGGCCAGCAGGCGCTGATCTTCGGCATCATCATGGTGTTCCTGATCCTCGCCGCCCAGTACGAACGCTGGTCGCTGCCGCTCGCGGTCATCCTGGCGGTGCCGTTCGCCCTGTTTGGCGCTCTTCTCGCCATCTGGCTGCGCGGGCTCAGCAACGACGTCTATTTCCAGATCGGCCTGGTTACGCTGATCGGCCTTGCCGCGAAGAACGCGATCCTGATCGTCGAATTCGCGGTCATCAAGCGCGAGGAAGGCATGAGCGCCTTCGACGCGGCGCTGGAGGCGGCGCGCCTGCGCTTCCGTCCGATCATCATGACGTCGCTCGCCTTCATCCTGGGCGTGCTGCCGCTGGCGATCTCGACGGGCGCCGGCTCGGCCAGCCGGCATTCGATCGGCACCGGCGTCATCGGCGGCATGCTGGCGGCGACCTTCATCGCCATCTTCTTCATCCCGCTGTTCTACAAGCTGATCGGCGGCGGCAAGGACAAGAAGGTCGAGGCGACCGCACCCGTGGCTCCCACAGCTGCGCCCCACCAGGCCTGAGGCGTCAACGCCTCAAGCTGCCCAACAAAAAGGGGCGACGCCGTCGGCGTCGCCCCTTTTTCATGCCTGGATGCCGCTCCCATCGCGGCGCGGCGATCGCTCAGATGTAGCGCGGATAGGCGTCCGCGTCGGGCGCGTTGGCCCAACTCATCAGCGTCTGGCCGCCGTCGATCAGCAGTTCCGAGCCGGTGACGTGGCGCGCATCGTCGCTGGCGAGAAAAGCCACCACCGCCGCCACATCCTCCGGCTGGCCGATGCGGCGCAGCGGAATACGGTCGGAGAAGCGCTTGGTGCTCGCCTCGAAGGCGGCCTGGTCGGCGGCCGGCACGCCCAGCGTCGTCTGAATGACGCCCGGGCAGACAGCGTTGACGCGGATGCCATAGGGCGCGCAGTCAAGTGCCGCCACCTTGGTGAGGCCAACCACCGCATGCTTGCTGGCCGTATAGGGCGAACCGCCCGACAGCACATCCCAGCCGGCCATGGACGAGCCCATGTTGACGATCGCGCCGCCCTGCTTCTGGGCGATCATGATGCGAACCACGGCCTGCTGCACGATGAAGATGCCGCGCAGGTTGATGCGCAGCACGCGGTCCCACTCTTCCAGCGCCAGCTCGGGGATCGGCGCGGGGGTGCCGGAGATGCCGGCATTGTTGAACAGGATGTCGATCCGGCCGAAATGCTCGACGACGGCGGCAAGCGCCACGTCGACGGCCGCCGGATCAGTCACGTCCGCCGAAACGGCAAACGCCCGGTCGCCCAGTTCCGCCGCCAGCGCCGACGCGCGCGGGCCGTCCTGGTCGAGGATCGCCACGCCGCGCGCGCCATCCTCCAGGAAGCGTCGAACGGCAGCCTGGCCGATCGCGCCGGCTCCGCCCGTCACCAGGACGATCTTGTCCATGAACCTCGTCATGACGGTCTCCAATCAGCTTGTGGGATAGTCGCGCCAGGAATGACGGGGCTCGTAGCCCAGCGTCCGGCGCGCATTGTCGAGATCGAACGTGCTGGCGAAGCCCGGCATCGGGTTGCGCGTCACGTTCGGGAAGGCGCGCTCGGCCAGTTCCGCCGTCGGCTCGTCCATGTAGCTGTCGGCGGCGCTGATCATGACGCGGGCATGGCCTTCGACGGGCGCCTGCAGCGCCAGCAGGAAGGCTTCCGCCGCGTCGCGTGCGTCGATATAGGACCAGAGATCGCGGCCGGCATCGCCCGAGGCGCGGCGAGGACCGATCTGGCCGGCGAAGCCTTCGGGCGTCTGTACCCAGGGCATCCGCAGGCTGACGGCCGTGAACGCGCCGCGCGCGACCGCCGCCTGCACCATTTCCTCGCCAAGCCACTTCGAAAGCCCATAGGCATCCTGCGGGCCGGCCGGGTGATTGTCGTCGATCGGCAGATAGAGCTGCTTCGGCCAGTGGGTGAAGAACGGGTAGCCGAAAATGCTGAACGAAGAAGCGTAGACGAAGCGGGTCGCGCCCGAGAGCGCCGATGCCTCGATGACGTTGTAGGCCAGCGCCATGTTGGTCTGGAACACCTCCGCCGCCGCGCGCCCGGTCGGGCGCGGAATGGCCGCGATGTGGAAGACGGCGTCGGCATCGCGCACCAGCTGCAACGCGATGCCGAGATCGGTCAGGTCGGCGGTGACATGTCGCCAGCCGCTCCCGGCCGGTGGCGGCACGCTATCGACGCCGAGCACCTCGTAGCCGGCGGCAACGGCAGCCGCGGCGACATGCCGGCCGAGCAGGCCGCTGGAACCCGTGATGACGATCCGCATCAGTTTTGCACCTTCGGACGGGGCGGCAGCGCCTGGATGATGGCCTGCGCCAGCTTCAGATCTTCGAGACCGCCTTCAAGGCCGGTGCGCGGGGCGGTGCCATTCTCGATGCAATCGATGAAGTGGAGCCACTGCTGGCGGAACGCCGTGTCGGGCTTGCCGGGAAGGATGGTCTCGGACGGACCGTTGCCGCGCGGCTCGCGGATGGTCACGGTCGCGGCGGTGTTGCGGATGTACGGATTCTGGAAATCGACCCGCACTTCGTCATGTTTGCCATAGGCCGCGATCCATTCATCCCACCACTCATACTGCGCGCCGAACGAGACCTCTAACACGCACGGTACGCCATTGGCGAAATTGAGCAGCGCGAAAATGTGGTTGGGATCGACCGCCTTGGCGTATTCGACGCTTTCGGCGACGCCGAAGGCACCGCGCAGGACGGCGAGGTTATGGCTGCCGAGCATCAGCAGCATCAGATAGGTGTCCTTGTAGCCGGCATGGTCGGGACCCAGCGACGCCTCGATACGGGCATCCGCCAAAGCGCGACCGGCAGCAAGGCTGGCCGGATCGACGTCGCTGCCGCGAACCTGCGTATAGAGGCTCTGGTAGCGGTCGAAGCGGCCGGCGAAATTGTGCACGTGGATCTGCTTCAGCGCCTCGATCGAAGCCATGCGCTCGATGCCCAGCACATAGCCGGGATCATAGAGCTTCATGTAGCCGACGAGACCCAGCACGCCCTTGGCCCTGGCCTTCTCGACCAGCGGCGCGGCTTCCTCAGCGGTGAAGGCCAGCGGCTTCTCGACGGTGAAGTGCTTGCCGGCGGCGATCACGTCCTCGATGATCGGGCCATGGTCATAGGTGCAGATCACCACGACGTCGACGGCGGGATCGTTGATCAGATCGTGGTGGTCGGTGTAGCGGCCTGCGACGCCATAGGCATCGCCGAGGCTGTCGACCACCTGACGGGAGAGGTCACACAGGGCTGCGATCTCGAGTTCGGGCAGTTCCTTGATGATGGGAAGATGCATGAGCTGGGCAATCTCGCCGCAGCCCACGACGCCGACACCGATCTTACGCTTGGTCATTCTCAGGCCTTCACTGCGCCGGCGGTCAGGCCGGCAATAAACTGCCGCTGCATGAGCACGAACAGGAGGATCACCGGCAGGGTGGTGATCATCAACGCTGCGAAATAGAGGTTCCACAGGGAGTCGTACTGCTGGAAGAAATTGACCAGCCCGAGCGGGATGGTCTGCACCGCCGGCTGCCGCAGCAGCAGGAAGGCGAGGAAGAAGTCGTTCCAGACCTCGATGAAGCCGAAGATGATGATCAGCGCCATGCCGGGACGGGCGAGCGGCAGCATGATCCGCACCAGGATCGCCACCCGCCCTGCCCCGTCGACCCGCGCCGCGTCCTCCAGATCGAACGGCAGCGACAGGAAGAAGCTGCGCATGATGAAGATCGAAAGCGGCATGATCGACGCGGCATAGATGAAGGAAATGCCGATGGTCGAATTGATGATGCCGAGGTCGCGCGCCACCATGAAAAGCGGGATCGCCAGCACCTGCGGCGGCACCAGCATCGAGCCGACCACCAGGCCGGTGACGATGTTCCGACCCGGAAAGCGGAGCCGCGCCAACGCATAGCTGCAGGGCGTCACCACCAGGATCAGGATCGCCAGAGACAGCGCCGTCACCGTGACGCTGTTGACGATGCGCGTCCCCATCTCGGCCATCTGCCAGGCCTGGATGTAGTTGTCTAGAATCGGGCTGGTCGGCGGGCCCCAGACATTGTTGATCAGCTCGGACTTGGTCTTCAGCGAGCCGAAAAGCACCCAGAGCAGCGGGTACAGAGTCTGGAACAGGACGATCGCGAGGGCGGCATAGATGCCTATGCGCTCCAGCGCGGCGGTGAAGGCGCGGGAGGAATCGGGGGGGACGTCACGGGTGGAGGACATAGTCATCAGACCTTGAACCTCGTGCGGCCAAGCCAATAGACGAGAATGGCGCAGATGCCGCCGACCAGGACGAACAGCGCGTAGCCCATCGCCGCCGCATAGCCCATCTGGCTATTGGTGAAGGCCGCCTTGACCATGGCGGTGATCACGACCTCGGTGGCATGGTTGGGGCCGCCCTGCGTCAGCACATGAACGATGTCGAAATTGCGCACGAACGCGCCGGAGAGGCTGAGGATCGTGTTGATGAAGATCACCGGCACCATCAGCGGCAGCGTGATGTGCCAGAGCCGGCGGCGCGCATTGGCGCCATCGATCCGGGCCGCCTCATAGAGCTCGGACGGGATGGTCTGCAGACCGGCCAGATAGATCACGGCGTGGAAGCCGAGCCATTTCCAGACATCGACGACGATGACGGCATAGAGCGCGACATTGGCATCGCCGAGCCAGCTACGCTTCCAGGACGCCAGGCCCACGAATTCCAGCCCGGCATTGAGCAGGCCGAATACCGGATTGTAGATCCAGGCCCAGAGCAGGCCCGCGGCGACGAAGGAGATCGTCACCGGCACGAACACCGAGGCGCGGATGAAGCCTCGCAGGAAGGTGACGCGGTTCAGCAGCAGCGCCAGCGCCAGACCCAGAATGTTCTTGGCCAGGATGCTGACGATGACGAAGATGAAGCTGTTCTTCAGCGCGAGGAGAAAGACACCGTCCTTCATCAGCCGCCAATAGTTGCCGAGGCCGATGAAACGCGGGTCGGAAAAGCCGTCCCAGCGCTGGAACGAAAGCCAGAATCCGCTGACGAAGGGCCAGAGGAAGAACAGCGCGAACAGGATGCCGGCCGGCAACATCATCATCGCCGCGACAAACCCGTCGCTGCGTCCCAGCCGCCTCGCAAGCGAGACGTGCGGGATCGCGGGAGATTTCGAGGTCAACGCTGCCGGCACCGCCATGGCTTAAGCCCGCGCGTCGGGCGTGAGCACGAGGCCGAGCGTGTTCTTGAGATAATCGATGCTTTCGAGCGTGCTCTGCTCGGCGGTCTTCTGCGAGGCATCGAGTTCGACGATGGCGAGGCCAGCATAGTCGGCGTCGAGCAGCTCCTTGACGATCCCCTTCAGGTCGACGACGCCGGCGCCCAGTTCGCAGAAGGCGGCATAGCGGTCATAGCCCTTGAAGGCCGGATCGACCTTGGTGTCCTTCAAATGCATGTAGCGGATGGCGGAGATGTAGGTCTTCACCGCGTCGACCGGGTCGGAATAGGTCTGCGCCAGATGGGCCGGGTCGATGCAGAGGCCGGCGACGGAGGTGTCGAGCACGTCCATCAGGCGATCGAGCTGTTCGCGCGTCTCGACGAAGGTGTCGAGATGTGGGTGGTAGACCGTGTCGATGCCGAGATCCTTGGTGCGACGGCCGATATCCTCGAGCGAGCGGGCGAAATCGCGATAGTCCTGCGCGTCATGCGCATTGCCGGAAGCAACCGACGGTCCGCCGCCCAGCACCAGCACCGGCGCATCGAAACCCTTGAGCAGACGGGCGAGCGACAGCAGGACGTCACGCTCATATTCCCAGGCGACCGGATTGACGAAGACGGCGTTGACGTAGAGCGACGACAGGCGGATGCCGAGTTCGCTCTGCGCCTTCGACAGGATCGCATAGCGGCGCAGGATGTCGGTATCGGTGGTGACACCCATCGGCGCCTGGTGGCCGAGCTGCATGTATTTGCGCGCGAACTGATCCGACAGGCTGGTGAAGGCCAGGATCTCGAACCAGCCAAAGCCCTGATCCGCCAGGAACTTCAAGGCCGGCTGCAGCGGCAGCCCTTCGAGGTCCCAGCTGTTCAGATGATAGCCGATGGAGAAACGCTGCGGCTTGGCGCTCAGGGTGGTCATGATCTTGTCCTTGTCGATGATCCGTTTCGGGCGGCATGCGTCCGATCAACCGGCGAGCCCCGGCTTTCCGATGATGCCGGGGCTCGCTCGCGGGTTGGGAGACTTAGTCCTGCGGCGGCCAGTTGCCCTGGGCGACGAGGTCGTCATAGACGGCCTGCACGGCATCCGCCGCCTGCTGCGGGGTCAACTGCCCGCCCACGACGCCGGCGATCGACGACGAGACGGCCGTGGCGATTTCGGCCGGCCAGACCCAGTCGAGGAACTTGACCGTGTTGGGGAAAGCACTGGCGCGCAGGTCCTTGGCATAGGCGTCCTCGACGACCGGGACCCCCTTGACCGAGGTTGCCAGCGGCTGCTCGGGCTCGAGATAGAGCGTCGCGACCTCGGGCTGGGTCAGGTAGGCCATGAAGGCGACGGCCGGCGCAACCTTCTCGGGCGCAATCGTCGCCGACATGCACATGCCGTTGTCGGCGCCGCCGCCATGCTTCGGATCGCCAGGCGTGCCGGCCATTTTCGGGAAGGCGAAGGTGCCCCACTCGAAGTCATGCACGCTTTCCTGCAGCGACGGGACTTCCCACGTGCCGCCGTAGTACATGGCGCTCTTGCCGCTCGCGAAGGCCGAGCGCATGCCGTCCTGGTCGACGGCGAGCGAGTCCTTGGACAGGATTCCGTCATCCACCCATGTCTTGATCAGGTCGAAGGCGGCAACGCCGTCGGGATCGTTGAACTTCGCCTTGCCGTCCAGGATCGCCGTGGTGCGGCCGATCGGGTCACCGGAGGCCTGGGCGAAGGTCTCGAAGTACCACATCGGCCACATCGGCGTGTTGGAGCCCTGGTGCAGCAGCGGGATCATCCCGGCCGCGGCAAGCTTCGGCGCAGCGGCCTTCAGGTCCTCATAGCTCGGCGGCACCGGAATGCTGAGATCGGCGAAGACCTTCTTGTTGTAGAAGATCGCCGAGGTCGACATCGTCGTGATCGGCACGGCGTAGACTTCGCCGCGCACGGTGAAGGCGCCGATCGCCGGCTGGTCGAGATTGGCGGAAAACGCCTCGATCTCCTTGGTGATCGGACGAACCAGGCCGCGGCGGACATAGGCGCCGTTGGTGTAGAAGGCCGAGCACGCGATCAGGTCCATTTCCTGATTGGCGAGACGCGCGGTCATCAGGCGCTGGACATCGTTGGCCTGCGGGCCCTGGGCGTCCCACTCGACGGCCTTGACCTCGGGATGCGCCGCGAGGAAGCCAGAAATCACCTTGTCCTGGATGGCCTTCTGCACGTCGGGCGTCTGACGCGGGGCCAATTTATTGAGCGCCGAGCCGCCGAACACCTTGAGGGTGACACCCTCGGCGCTGGCAATCGACGGAGACAAGGCAGCCAGAACGGTCATGGCACTGGCTAGCATCAGGCGCGAAACGGTTAGCTTGCGAATGAGCATGGAAGTCCCTCCGATCAATGACGAGAACCGGTCCCCTCGACCGCTCCATTCATTGATAGTCATACAATAATCAGATCGAATCCCGGCCTTTGTCAATGCATCTGGAGGTGCGCAGCTCATTTTCGGAATCTGCATTAAAATCAGTCAGATAAGGTTTGGAGTTGATCGCATTTTGCCCAACTTGCCTTGGTTGACACGACGGGAGTAATATACTTACTAGCCAAATAAAGTTCTTGGAGCTGAGGGCTGGATGGATCGCTGCATGAACGCCGGCGATGCAGCGAAACCCGCATGGAGGATCATATGAGTGCTGACGTTTTCTCGGATCATCGCCATGGCGAGACCCTGACCCTCGACCCGGCCCGCACGGCGGTCATCGTCGTCGACATGATCAACGAATTCTGCAAGCCGGGCGGCGCCATGGTGCTGCCGGGCTACGAAAGACTGGTGCCGCAGCAACTCGAGGTGATCGAAGCTGCGCGTGCCGTCGGCGCACCGGTCTTCTGGGTCCATGACGTGCACCGCGCCAACATGCGCCGCGACCGCGAATGGGTGAAACGCACCCCGCATTGCGTCGAAGGCACGTGGGGCACGGAGATCATCGAGGACCTTGGCGCTCGCGCCGACGAGATCCACATCATCAAGCGCCGCTATTCGGCCTTCTTCCAGACCGATCTCGACATGACCCTGAAGGACATGCAGATCTCGCAGCTCGTCGTGTTCGGCGTCGTGACCAATATCTGCGTCCGCTCGACCGTGCATGACGCCTTCTTCATCGGCTATGACGTCGCCGTCCCGCAGGATTGCTGCGCCGCAACCGGCGCGCGCGAGCAGGAAAGCTCGCTCTATGATATCGCGACCCATTTCGGCGTTGTGACGAACGCCGCCGACGTGGTTGCATCCCTCAAGGATGGTCTTGCGCTGCGTCAGGTTTAAGGATTTTCTGAACGCCAAAGTGGCAAGGGGCTACACCTATTGATTGAAAACACGAGCCAGGACAGCGAGGCCAGTGACGAGCCCGTTGCAGGCACAAGCTATAGCCGGGCGCAGATCGACGACATGATCGCCGCGACCGGCTACGATCTGGATCACCATCCGGCCCATATCATCCGGAAGGTGCACCAGCGCGCCACGACCTGCTTCCAGCAGATCATGGCAGGCGAGGACCTGACGCCGACGCAGTTCGCAGCACTTGCCACCATTCTGCGGCACGGCGACGTTTCGCAGAACCATCTCGGCCGGTTGACCGCCATGGACCCGTCGACGATCAGCCTGGTGGTGCGCAAGCTCCGCAAGCTGGGGCTGGTGACGCGCGGCACGTCGAGTACCGACCAGCGGATGGTGATCATCACGCTGACGGACAAGGGCGTCGACTACACGCTCGACCGGCTGAGCAAGAGCAAGGAAGCCGGCACCCGGCTTCTGGCGCCGCTTTCCGCGGCCGAACAGGCGCTGCTGCTCGAATTGCTGCAGCGCATCAGCGACGACTGATCGACGCCTCGTCCCCGACCTGTTGCAGCAGCCAGCCGCGAAAGCGCATGAAGCCCTCTCTCTGCTGGCTGCGATGGGGATAAATCAGCGTGTAGGGTTGGTCGCCGACCAGGCGCCGCTCCGAAGCCAGCACCAGATCCCCGGCCGCCAGGGCGGCGCGGGCGAGGACTTCCGGCACCAGGGCGACGCCGAGACCGGCGATCGCCGCCTGGACCACCATGTCGAAATGCTGGAAGCGCGCGCCACGCAGGATGGCGCGGCTGTCAAGGCCGGCGTCGCGGAACCAGTCGAGCCAGAGCGTCGGCCGCGTCGATTGCTGCAGTAGCGGCATGTGCGACAATTCGGCGTCCTCGAGGACGCTCCTGCCCTCCAGAAGCGACGGCGCGGCGAGAACGACGAGTTGCTCCTCCATCAGCATGTCGGCATGGGCCCCCGGCGGGCGATGATCGCCACGCTGGATGGCAGCATCGAAGCCATCCGCCTCGAAATCGACCACGTCCAGCCGGGCGGAGATGTCGAAGGTGAGATTGGGCGCGACGCTTCGATAGGCCGCAAGTCGGGGCACCAGCCAGGTGCTGCCGAACGTCGGCAGCACGGCCAGCCGCAGCACGTCGGCATGGCCGCCGAACGCCATCACCGTCATCGCCGCCTGCTGCAGATCCTCCAGCAGCCGGTCGACATCCCGATGCAGCGCGCGGCCTGCGTCGGAGAGGACCAGCCTTTGCTTGACGCGGTGAAACAGGCGAACGCCGAGCCGCTCCTCCAGCGTACCGACCGAACGGCTGACGGCGCTTTGTGTCAGGTTGAGCGCATGCGCGGCACGCGTGGTTGCCCCCAGCCGCGCACAGGTCGAAAAGGCCTGAAGCTCTGTGATCGTAGGGATATAGCCTTCGCGCATGGCCACCGTTCGTCCTCTGGTTATGATCGGTACTCATCAACTTCGCTGAAAGCCTTGTTATCCCGCCAGGCCGCGATTTGCTAGTTTTTGGGAAACGCGCGGCGCCCTCGCCCCGCATGCCCCGACTGCAGAGGTGACAGCATGTCCGCATCGAACCCCACCCTGAAGGCCAAGGATCAACCGGCGCTGTCGCGCTTCGCCTGGGAAGACCCGTTCCATTTCGAGTCCCAGCTCGACGACGAGGAGCGGATGATCCGCGATACGGCCAAGGCCTTTGCCGTCGACCGGCTGATGCCCCGTGTGGAAAAAGCCTATCTGGACGAGGTTACCGACCCCGAGATCTTCCGCGAGATGGGCGAGATGGGCCTGCTGGGGGTCACCGTGCCGGCCGAATATGGCGGCGTCGGCGCCTCCTACGTTTCCTACGGGCTGGTGGCGCGCGAGGTCGAGCGGGTCGATTCCGGCTATCGCTCGATGATGAGCGTACAGTCGTCGCTGGTGATGTATCCGATCTATGCCTATGGCAGCGAAGCGCAGCGGCAGAAATACCTGCCGAAGCTCGCAACCGGCGAATGGATCGGCTGCTTCGGCCTGACCGAGCCCGACGCCGGCTCCGATCCCGGCGGCATGATCACCAATGCCCGGAAGACCGAGGGCGGCTACGTCCTGAACGGCGCCAAGACCTGGATCTCCAACTCGCCGATCGCCGACGTTTTCATCGTCTGGGCGAAGTCGGAAGCGCATGACGGCGCCATTCGCGGCTTCGTCCTGGAAAAGGGCATGAAGGGCCTCTCCGCCCCGAAGATCGGCGGCAAGCTCTCGCTGCGCGCCTCGATCACCGGCGAGATCGTGCTGGCCGATGTCGAGGTTTCCGAAGAGGCGCTTCTCCCCAACGTATCCGGACTGAAGGGGCCGTTCGGCTGCCTCAACCGCGCCCGCTACGGCATCTCCTGGGGCGTTCTGGGCGCTGCCGAGGATTGCTGGTTCCGCGCCCGCCAGTATGGCCTCGATCGCAAGCAGTTCGGCAAGCCGCTGGCCGGGATGCAGCTCTTCCAGAAGAAGCTCGCCGACATGCAGACGGAGATCGCGCTGGGCCTGCAGGCTTCGCTGCGCGTCGGCCGGCTATTCGACGAGGGCCAGGCGGCGCCCGAGATGGTGTCGCTGGTCAAGCGCAACAACTGCGGCAAGGCGCTCGACATCGCCCGCCAGGCGCGCGACATGCATGGCGGCAACGGCATCCAGATCGAGTACCACGTCATGCGCCACGCGCAGAACCTCGAGACCGTCAACACCTATGAGGGCACGCATGACGTGCACGCGCTGATCCTCGGCCGCGCCCAGACCGGCATCCAGGCCTTCTTCTGATGCAGGCGCTCGCGGGACTGAAGGTCATCGAACTGGCGCGCATCCTGGCTGGCCCCTGGGCCGGCCAAACGCTGGCCGATCTCGGCGCCGACGTCATCAAGGTCGAGAGCCCCGAGGGCGACGACACGCGCAGCTGGGGCCCGCCCTTCATCGAGAACGGCGGCGAGACGTCGGCCGCCTATTTCCATGCCTGCAATCGCGGCAAGCGCTCGATCGTCGCCGATTTCCGCACCCAGGAAGGCGCCGACCTCGTCCGCGCGCTGATCGCCGATGCCGACGTCGTCATCGAGAATTTCAAGGTCGGCGGCCTGCAAAAATACGGGCTCGACTATGCGAGCCTGAAGGCGATCAATCCGCGCCTCGTCTATTGCTCGATCACCGGTTTCGGCCAGACCGGGCCGTATCGCGAGCGCGCCGGCTACGACTTCCTCATCCAGGGCATGGCCGGGATCATGGATCTGACCGGCGATCCCGCCGGCGAGCCGCAGAAGATCGGCGTCGCCTTCTCCGACATTTTCACCGGCCTCTACAGCGTCATCGCCATCCAGGCGGCCTTGGCCCAGCGGGCGCGTACCGGGCTTGGCCAGCACATCGACATGGCGCTGCTCGACACCTCGGTCGGCGTGCTCGCCAACCAGGCGATGAACTTCCTCGCCACCGGCAAGCCGCCGCACCGGCTTGGCAACGCCCACCCCAACATTGCGCCCTACCAGACCTTTGCCGTCGCCGACGGCCATCTGATCCTGGCGGTCGGCAATGACGGCCAGTTCGGCCGTTTCGCCACCGTGATCGGCAAGCCGGAACTGGCCACCGACGCCCGCTTCCTGACCAATTCTCTCCGCGTCGCCAATCGCGCGGCGCTGACGGCGCTGATCGCGGACGAGCTTGCAAACTGGCAGCGCGATCCGCTGCTGGCGAAGCTCGACGTGGCGCATGTGCCGGCCGGCCCGATCAACACGCTCGAAGACGTGTTCACCGACGCGCAGGTCCTGGCGCGGGGCATGCAGATCGATATCGACGGAATTCCGGGCGTGCGTTCGCCGATCACCATGTCTGGCTCGGAACTGGCGCTGACCCGGCGCTCGCCGCGCCTGGGCGAACATGGCGACGAGATCCGGGCGGAGATCTCGGCAAAGGCCTGAGCCAGGCTCGGCCCCAAGCAAGACCCTCACCCAACCCTCTCCCGCCAGCGGGCGAGGGCGAGGGTCTAAACGAGCTGCGGACAGATCCGAGGGCGTCAGAAACGAGAAAGGCCGCTGTCGAAACAGCGGCCTTTCTCGTTTGGGAGCGATATCGGACCTTACTGGCCGATGTCTTCCTTGCGCATGCCGCCGACGCGGGCCAGCGGCCGGCCGGAATCGGTGACGGCGATCGCGACGACCATCTCGTGCTTCTTGGGAGCATCCGGAATGCGGACTTCCATGGCATCAAAGTGGCTGCGCACGCGCGCGTGGTCCTTGTGGCCGAGCGGGACGTCGATGACGGCGCCGATATTGGCGCGCTTCTTCGCCGACGGGATCAGCGCGTCGCCCTTGCCCAGCACCGCGCGGAACGGAGCGCCGAGCTTCGGGTGCATGATCGCCGCCGCATGCTCGAATTCGCCCTCTGCACCGACGATCACCGCCTTGCCGAAGCTCTCGACCTGGTCGCCGGGAATGCCCAGAAGCGCCACGGCCCGCCGGGGCAGGATGTCGCCGAGTTGCTCGCCCAGATCCATCAGTTCGCTCAGATCCTCGACATAGCGGCCCGAGGCTGAATTCGAGACGACCGCGACGGCCGACACCTTGCGGAAGGGCTGCGGCAGGACGACGTCGCCCTCGATCAGCGTCTCTTCCAGCGTCGTGACGATCTTGCGGATGACGGTCATCGCAGGCCGTCCTCGCCCTTGATGTCAGAGACGGCCAGACCGCCGACGCGGGCATGCACGCGCGAACCGGTGGTCATCGACAGGATCAGCACGATCTCGTCGGCGCGCGGCGCGTCCGGGACATTCACTTCGATGGCGTCGAAATGGCTGCGGACATAGGAGGCGTGGATATGGGTGATCGGGATGTCGATATTGGCGCCGACGCCGCCGACCTTCTTGGCCGAGGGAACGATCGCCTTGACGTCGCCGAGCAGCGCCCGCATCGCATGGCCGCCGGGCATGTGCCAGAGCGCGCCATGCTCGAGTTCACCGCCCTCGCCGACGATCGCACCCTTGCCATAGCCTTCGATGACCGACTTGTCGCCGCCGAGCGCATTGAGCAGGCGCGTCGACATTTCCAGGCCGAGCGGCTTCAGGTCTTCCATGAAGCCGGTGATGTCTTCCACATAACGGCCGGCATAGGGGTTCTTCACCACGGCCATGATCGTGCCGCGGCGGGGCGGATTGGCGGAAACGGGTCCACCCTCGTGAAAAATCTCCTCGATGCGGATGAGGAACTTCCGGACGACGACGTCGGTCATTTCAATCTCCTGAAGGGGTCAGTCGAGAGCGTCAGAGCGTTTTCAAGCGATGTGGGTGCCGGTTCGCGTGAAGAAAACGCGACCGGCCAAAGCTCTAGGTGCAGACAAAGGGCAGGCGCTCGGCCGGCGGCGTGTTGCGGCTGCGGCCGGAGCGGACGATGCCGTCGATGACGACCATGCCGACGCCGGGCAGATCGCCAAGCTGGATGCTGTCGAGCAGATCGCGGCCGGCCGAGTGCATCGCCTTGGCGAGGAACACGAAATCGGCGGGACGGCCTACTTCGATCAACCCGCTTTCCAGGCTGCGCATGCGTGCCGTATTGCCGGTGGCAAAGCACAGCGCGATCTCCGCCGGCACGTCGCCCAGCGACGACAGCAGCGAGATCATGCGCAGGATGCCGAGCGGCTGGACGCCGGAGCCGGCCGGGCCGTCGGTGCCGAGGATGACGCGCTCCATCTCGCCCATTTCGCGCGCGATGCGCAGCGCATAGAGCGCGGCGCGCTCATTGCCGTTGTGGACGATCTCGAGGCCGGCCTTGCAGCCTTCGCAGATGCAGCGGATTTCCAGATCCGGCAGGGCCGTGTGGCCACCATTGATGTGGCCGACGACATCGGTGCCCGCCGCCAGCACGACGTCGGCGCCGATCAGGCCCGAGCCCGGCACCGAGGGGCCGCCCGTGTGGATCGTCGACTGGATGCCGTATTTGCGCGCCCAGCCGACCATCTTGCCGGCCGTCTCGCCATCCTTGACGCTGCCGAGGCCGATCTCGCCGAGCAGGCGCACGCCAGCATCCGCCAGATCCTTGAAGTCCTGCTCGACCATGCCCTGCTCGATGATCGGAGCACCGGCATGAATCTTGACGCCACCGGGACGGAAATTGGTGAAGGTGCGCTGCGCGGCGATCGCCAGCGCCTTCAGGCCGACGATATCGGTCGGGCGGCCGGGCGTATGCACCTCACCAGCGGAAATCATGGTGGTGACGCCGCCATGCATGGTGCTGTCGATCCAGCCCAACTGGTTCTGGCGCGGCGTCCAGTCACCGGCAACGGGGTGGACGTGGCTGTCGATCAGCCCCGGAGCCAGCGCAGCCTGATTGGCGTCAATGACCTGGCTGGCGTCGTCGATGTCGACATCCTTCAGACGACCGATGGCCGCGATCCTGCCGTCGACGACGACAACCGTATCCGCGTCGAGGATCGGGTTTTCCATGGCGCCGCTAAGGACCATGCCGATATTGCGGATGACGAGTTTGCCCTTCGGCAGCGCCGAGACGGGATCGTGTGACATCGCTCTTCTCCATAACGCGAGATCGTCAAGCCTCCCTTCGTCAACTACACGCAAACTCATATGAGTTCAAACAATAATGATAAGGCAATCCCTATTAGCAACAGCGCTTTCGTGCTTTGCGTTTGGAGGACGACGGACGGAAAGCGAGAGACAAAGCCGGCATGAAATCGCATGTTTCGAGGCAGAAATGCCGCGTCAGGGCGAGGCGAGCGATCCGAGCGGGCGCAGGCATGCAAGCAGCCGCTCCGCCGCCGGCGACAGGCTCCTGCGCGATCGCGTGATGATGCAAAGCGTGCGCTTCAGAGAAAGATCGCGCAAGCCGACATGGCGGATTTGCGGGCTTTGAATCACCGAGGCCGCGAGCTTCGGCATCAGCGCCACGCCCATGCCCTGCGAGATCAGCGTGAGCTGCGCGATGGTGCCATGCGTGCGCAGCGTGCCGCGCCGGAATTCGGGCGGGATTTCAGGCGCGGCGGCGATCCGCTTGCCGATGCCGGTGCTCTCGTCGAGCGCGATAACGTCGGCTGCCGGGATCTCGGCGAGGTCGACCTCGGCGCGCCCGGCCAGCTTGTGATCGCGATGGCAGACCAGCACGAAAGGGTCGACATGGAACGGCTCGTAGTCGAGCTGGTCGGTCTCGTGCCAGCGTTCGGCCAGGCCAAAATCCACCACCCGGTCCAGCACCAGCGCCCCGATCCGTTCGGCGATGTCGTCATAGACGGTCACCTCGATCGCCGGATGGGCGGCATGGAAGGCACTGAGGGCCGGGGCGAGATGGAACAGCACCACAGACGGGGCGGCAGCCACCTTGACCGCGCCGCGCTCGATGCCGCCGACCCGGCGAAGATCGTCCAGCGCCATCTCGAAATCGGAGAGAACCCGGCGCGCCCCGGCCAGAAATTCCTCGCCGGCCTCGGTCGGCGTCACCGGCCGCGCCTCGCGATTGAACAGGCGCAGGCCGCAATCCGCCTCCAGCTGCTTGATCGTCTCGGTAAGCGCCGACGGGACAATACCGAGGCTGTCGGCGGCGCGGGTGAAGGATTGCTCCTGCGCGAGCGCCACGGCAGCGCGGAAATGCCGGATGCCGATGTTCGTTTTTTTCGAATGTTTTGTCATTTCATTCCAATGTTACGAAGCGGCTAGGCGTGGTTCAAGGGAGGCTCGAAAGGCTTCGCCATGATCCAATCCGTCCGTCCATTGACCGCCCCTCTCCCGGCCGAGCTCGCCAACTTCGCCGCGGCGCTGGTTGAGGCGGGCTTTGCCGGCGATGTCGCCTCCGACCACGCGGCGCGGGCCGCGATGGCCACCGACAACAGCGTCTACGAACTCGAACCCGACATCATCGTCGCGCCGAAAAGCGCTGCCGATGTCGAGATACTCATGGCCGTCGCCGACCGTCCCGCGTTCCGCCATCTCGCCGTGACGGCGCGGGGCGGCGGCACCGGCACCAATGGCCAGAGCCTCAATCGCGGCATCATCGTCAATTTCCAGCGCTTCATGACAGGGATCCTGGAACTGAACGCAGCCGAAGGCTGGGTCGATGTCGAGCCGGGCATCGTGCTGGACGAATTGAACGGCCTGATTGCGCATACCGGCCTGTTCTTCGCGCCGAACACCTCGACCTCGAACCGCTGCACCATCGGCGGCATGATCAGCACCGATGCTTCGGGCAAGGGCTCGCGGATCTATGGCAAGACCAGCGACAACGTCCTGGGCCTCGACCTGACGCTAAGCGGCGGCCGGACGATCCGCAGCCTCGAGCCACCGCCCGCCTGGGCCCAGTCCATGCTGGACGACATCGCCGATGCCTGCGACGCGGGCCGGCAGGCGTTGATCGACAACACGCCGCGCATCTCGCGGCGCTTCACCGGCTATGACCTCGAACGCGCGCGGCCGGCGCCGGACCGTCTCGAATGGTGGCGGCTGCTGCTCGGCGCCGAGGGGACGCTCGGCCTCGTCACGAAAATCCGCCTGAAGCTCACGCCGAAACCGGCGCACAAGCGGCTCGTCGTGGTCGCCTTCGACAGTTTCGCCGCCGCGCTGGCGGCCGGCGAGCCGATCCTCGCGCACGCGCCGCTGGCGATCGAGATCATGGACGACTGGGTGCAGCGGCTCGCCCGCGACGCCGGCCTGATGGACAGCCTGCCGGTCGCGCTTCGTGGGCATGCGGAGGCGCGGATTTCCTATCTCTTCGTCGAGTTCGTCGGCGAGGCGGAAGACGCCTTGGCGGACTTGGTCGCCCGCCTGATCGCCGACGCGGCACGGCTTCCCGGCGCCATCGGCAGCTATTGCGCCCGCGACGAAGCCGACAGCGCCAAGCTCTGGTCGACGCGCGCCGCCGCCGTCGGCCTGCTCGGAAAGCGCGAGGGCGCCCGCCGCCCAGTGGCCTTCGTCGAGGATTGCGTCGTGCCGGTCGAAAACCTCGTCGCGTTTGTCGACGGATTCGACGCGATCCTGAAAGGACATGGCCTGCGCTATGGCATTTACGGCCATATCGATGTCGGCTGCCTGCATGTCCGCCCGGCTCTCGATCTCGACGACCGAGCCGATCAGGCGACCTTCCAGGCGATTTCCGATGCTGTCTACGCGCTCTGCAAGCGGCATGGCGGCATCTTCTGGGGCGAACACGGCAAGGGGATTCGCGGCGCCTATTTGCCCGACTATGTCGGACCCGTCGCCTATGCCGCCTTCCAGCGGATCAAGCACGCCTTCGATCCGCTGGAGCGCTTCAATCCGGGCAAGCTGGTCACGGTCTCTCGCCGCCCGATCGGCATCGTCGATCTGCCATTTCGCCAGGGCAATGCCGTCGACGCCCCAGGCTTCGAGAAGGCGTTTCACTGCAACGGCAACGCGTCCTGCCTCACCTACAGCAGGACGGTGCCGATCTGCCCCTCCTTCAAGGCGACGCGCGATCTGCGCCAGTCGCCGAAGGGCCGGGCCGAGGCCGTGCGGAAATGGCGGCAGGCGCAGGAAGCCAACGACCCGGACCTGCCCGCGATCGGCCGCGACGCCTATGCAGCGCTCGACAGTTGCCTCGGCTGCAATGCCTGCGGCAGCGCCTGCCCGGTGCATGTCAGCGTTCCCACGCTGAAATCGCAGTTTCTCGCCGCCTATCACAATGACAATCGCCGGCCGCTGCGCGACCATGCGGCGGTCGCCGTCGAGGCCATGGCGCCGATGCTCGCCGCCCTGCGACCACTGGCACGACGGCTGATGCCCATGGCGGGCGTCATGGCGCGCGCCCTCGGCCTCATCGACCTGCCAGCGATCTCCGAGCGCGGCCTGCGCCAGCTTGGCCATCCGGTAGCCCGTCATACGGAGATCGGGACGGTCGCCACGGACGAGAAGACCGTTCTGGTGCTGGAGGATGCCTTTACCGCGACCTTCGATACGGCGGCCCTCGGGGCGGTATGCGACGGGCTGGCGGCGCTCGGCTACCGGCCCATCCTTGTCACCCTGCCGCCCGGCTCGAAGGCGGCGCATGTCAAAGGCATGCGCAAGCGCTTCGCCCGGCTGGCCGCCCGGCAGATCGACGCGTTGACGGAGCTTGAGAAGACCGGCCGCCCGATGATCGGAGTCGATCCCGCCTTCGTGCTCATGACCCGCGCCGAATTTCGCGAAGTGGCGCCATCCGTTCCGAAGATCCTGCTGGTGCAGGAATTCCTGCGCCAGCGGCTCGCTGCCGGTGATCCATGGCCGAAAGCTCTCGCCGCCGGGGGCGCGCCGAGGCTGATGGTCCATTGCACCGAGGCCTCTGCGGCGCCGCAGGCGCTCCGGCAATGGCAGGAAGTGTTCGCGGCGCTCGGCCTCCCGGTGCGGCCAACTCCGACCGGCTGTTGCGGCATGGCGGGCCTGTTCGGGCACGAGCAGCGCCAGCAGACCGTGAGCCGAACCCTGTTCGACGCTTCCTGGGCGCCGGCGCTGGCGGGCGAAGCGGCGGTGCTCGCCAGCGGCTTCTCGTGCCGCTGCCAGGTCGAGCGCCTTTCGGAAACCACGGCGCTGCACCCGATGGCTGCCATCGCCGCCGGGCTGAAGACCGGCTAGCGGCGCTTGGGCGCGGCGATCGAACCACGCAGCAGCACGTCGCTGCCGAGCATGATGCGGCGCGGCGGGCCATCAAGCCCCTTCAGGCGGTCAAGAAGCAGCCCGGCCGCCTGACGCCCGACCTCGACCATGTCGCGATCGATCACGGTGATCGGGGGGTAGACCAGTTCGCCCAGCAGCGCATCGTCGGCCCCGACGAAGGAGATATCGTCCGGGATCGACAGGCCGAGCAGCCGCACCGCCTTGAGCGCGCCATAGAAGATGTCGCTGCCGGCAGCGAGGATGGCGGTCGGCGGATTGGGTCCGGTCAGCAGGTCGTGCGTCTCCGCCATGCCGCGTTCGGCGCTCTGGGTCCGCGCGCGGATCAGCCAGTCGTCGATCGGCACGCCGGCCTTTTCCAACGCCCGCTTGAAGCCGACAACGCGGTCGCGCCCGGGCCGGATATTGTGCGAGGCGGTGATCAGGCCGATGCGCCGGTGGCCGAGTTGCAGCAACTGCTCGACCACGGTCTCGATCGGCTGCATGTGCTCGCTATAGACGACGTCGGCCTCGACCGGGATCTCGCGGTCCAGCACCACGACCGGCACACCCATGCGGGCGATTTCCTCGATCGTGCCCGTGGCCGTCTCGTCCGAGAGCGTCACGATCAGCCCGTCCATCTGGCGCTGCCGGGCCGCCTGCAGGAATTCGATCTCGCGCGCCGGCGAGCGGTTCGACGAGAAGGCGAACAGCATATAGCCCTCCGGTGCCAGCACGGTCTCCGCGCCCTGCGCGACGCGGGCGAAGACCTGGTTGGTCATGTCCGGGATCAGGAAGCCGATCGTCATGGTCTGGTTGGTGCGCATGGCGCGCGCCGCCGCATTCGGCTGGTAGCCGAGCTCGGCCATCGCCGCCAGCACGCGGGCCCGCGTTTCCGGCGCGACGCGCGGGCTTTCGCTGGCGACACGCGACACGGTTCCAATCGAGACGCCCGCCGTGGCCGCCACTTCGTGAATGGTCGGCTGACGCCGGCCGCCCGGCAACTTCCCTGACATAACGTTTACATCCCTAGCCTGTCTTCTGGCGGATCAGGGGCATGGACCGGCAATCGCATGCGCGTTTCCTCATTCGTGCAGGCTGCCATTGAGCCTATGCACAAGCAAGGATTATCGCACATTCTGATGTGAATTGATGGACTTCCAAACCTTGCCGGAGAGTTGTGTTGACGTTTACATCGTCCTGCCATTCTATGGATCAACTCGCCAACAGGGGCGGAAGACGCATGCCTGCGGACCGACCGATACCGCCGTAAAAGTGCCGGCGTCCCTGGGCGAGGTCGCGAAAGGGAGAGGAAACATGGATCCATTCAAACGTCGGCAACTCGGCCGCACCGATGTGATGCTGCCACAGATCGGCTTCGGCGCGGCACCGCTGGGCGAGTTGTTCACCAAGGTGTCCGACAGTGACGCGGAGGCGACGCTGAAGTCTGCCTGGGACGCCGGCGTGCGCTATTACGACACCGCCCCCTGGTATGGCCGGGGCCAGAGCGAGCACCGCGTCGGCCGTTTCCTCTACAAGCAGGACCGCAACGAGCTGATCCTCTCGACCAAGGTCGGCCGCATCCTGCGCGCGCCGATCCAGAAACCGGACCAGTTCGATACCGGCTTCTGGTCCGGCGGCCTGCATTTCGATCACTATTTCGACTACAGCTATGATGGCGTCATGCGCGCCTATGAAGACAGCCTCCAGCGCCTCGGCATGAACCGCATCGACACGCTGGTGATCCATGATCTCGACTGGTGGCACCGCGGCTCGGAACCCATGGTGCAGGCGGGCTTCGCCCAGCTCGCCAATGGCGGTTTTCGCGCGCTCGCCGATCTGAAGGCGGCCGGCCGCATCCGCGCCATCGGCGCCGGCATCAACGAACTCGGCCTGATCCCGCGCTTCCTCGAACTGTTCGACATGGATTTCTTCCTGCTGGCGCTGCGCTACACGCTGGGCGAACAGGAGACGTTGACGACGGAACTGCCGCTCTGCGTCGAGCGGAAAGTCGGCATCATCATCGGCGGCGTGTTCTCGTCCGGCCTCTATGCCACGGGCCCGGTGCCGGGCGCGAAGTACAACTATTTCGAGCCGACGCCGGACATCCTGGAAAAGGCGCGCCGCATCGCCGAGGTCTGCCAGCGCCACAACGTGCCGCTGCCGGCCGCGGCGCTGCAGTTCCCGCTGCACCATCCGGCCGTCACTTCCGTCATCCCCGGCGCGTTCAAGCCGGAACAGGTAACGACCAATCTCGACTATGTCCGGCTCGATATCCCTGGCGATCTCTGGGCCGAGCTGAAGCACGAAGGCCTGATCCGCGCCGACGCGCCGACGCCGTAGGGTTCGGGACTCGGCATTCCCCCTCTCCCGTCCACGGGAGAGGGGCAGAAAGATGCAACGCCCGCCGGGCTTCCCGACCGCCTAGACGACGGGGAGCGAACCGCCATCGATGCGGAATTCGGCCCCGGTGATCGACGCCGCGCGGTCGGAGGCCAGAAAGGCGATCAGCTCGGCGACTTCCGTCGGCGTGTTGGGTCGGCCGATCGGGATGCCGCCGATCGCCTTCATCAGCTCGGCGCGCGCGGTGTCAAAGTCCGACCCGGCCTTGTCCGCAAGCCGCTCGACCAGCGCCACCGACGACTCGGTTTCCGTCCAGCCCGGCGAAACCCGCACGACGCGAACGCCCCTGGGGCTGACCTCCTTGGACAGGCCCTTGCTGTAATTGGCCAGCGCGGCCTTGGCGGCGGCATATCCAAGCGTCGATTCGAACACCGGCGATTGCGCCTGGATCGACGTCACATGCACGATCACGCCGGAGCCCTGCTCCAGCATCGAAGGCAGCAGCGCGCGGTCGAGGCGAACGGCGGAAAAGAAGTTGAGGTTCATCTCCCTGGCCCACTCGCCTTCGTCCAGGGCGGCGAAGCCTCCGCCCGGTGCGTGCGAACCGCCCAGCGCGTGAACGACAATGTCAACGCCACCCAGCCGCGAGAGCACGGCCCCGGCGACGCTGGCACAGCCCTCGATCGTGGCGACGTCGGCCGCGATCGAGATCAATCGGTCGTCGGCACTTTCCGGGGCGGTCCGCGCCACGCCAAGCACGGTCGCGCCGCCTTCCCGAAACTTGAGCGCCGTCGCACGGCCGATGCCGCGACTGGCGCCGGTGACGAGGACACGCTTGCTGTGAAAATCGGACCCCATCAGCCGATTTCCAGCGAGCGGATCTCATCGCCCGCGAGGGCGAAGCGCTGCGTCAGCTGCACCGGCGAACCCGGGAACTCGCCACGGACCCGGACCGAGACGACATGAACGCCATCCTGTTCGCGGGCCCCCAGCACCTCGGTTTCGTGCTTGTATTGCGCATAGGCGTTGGCCGCCCAGGTCGCGATGGCGGCGCGTCCGGTCCGGACCGCGCCCTCGTCGCGCACCACGCCGTCAACGGCGAAGCCATGGGCGAGCGCTTCGAAATCATGGGCGGCGGCGGTCGAATAATAGGCGGTGACAGGATGGGGAAGTTTGTCGGTCATGGCTCACTCCGTTGCATGAAGCCAAGACATGCGAGTAGGCTGCAAAAATGACAAGAACCGACGAAAAAGTAAGGTACGAACCAAAAAGTAAGGTCGATGCCAGCGGCGCGCCCTACACGCCGCAGACCGCGGCGTCCGATGTCGCGGCGACGCTCGGTATTCTGGAGGGGCGCTGGAAGCTGCTCATCCTGTTCCATCTGTTCGACGGAAGGGAACACCGCTTCTCCGAGCTGGAGCGGGCCATGCCGGGCATCTCGCAGAAGATGCTCATCCAGCAGCTGCGGCAACTGGAGAGCGACGGCGTGGTTCGCCGCATCGTCCACCATCAGGTGCCGCCCAAGGTGGAGTATCGCCTGACCGAATGGGGCCAGGCGCTTTGTCCGGCGCTCGATGCGATCCTCGTCTGGGCGGCGGCCCGCGAAAGGCTGGCCGACGCCGGGACTGTCGCGGAGCCATCGCCTCAATAGGTGGCGCGGCCGCCCGAGAGGTCGAAGGTGGCGCCGGTGGTGAAGGAGTTTTCCTCCGACGACAGGAAGCAGATCATCGAGGCGGCTTCCGAAAGCTCCAGCATTCTGCCGCGCGGGATCTTCGCCAGGATATAGGCGAGGAATTCCGGCGCCTGGCTCAGCGCCATGGTCGTCTTGGCCACGGCCGGCGTCACGGCGTTGACCGAGATGTTCTGCGTCGCCAGTTCCTTGCCGAGCGATTTCGTCAGCGCCAGCACGCCCGCCTTGGTCGAGGAATAGGCGACCGCGTTCGGGTTGCCTTCCTTGCCGGCGACCGAGCTCACATTGACGATGCGGCCGTAATTGCGCGCGATCATGTGCGGGACGACGGCGCGGCAGCAATGGAAGGTGCCGGTCAGGCCGATATGGACGACGTCGCTGAAAGCCTGCGGCGGATATTCCCAGGTCGGGGCGTTCGGGCCGACGATGGCGGCATTGTTGATCAGGATGTCGATCTGGCCGAAATGGCCGATCACCGCCGCCGTCGCCGACTCGACCGAAGCCAGATCGCCGATGTCGACGGCGCGGCCCTCGACATTCGCGCTGCCGATCTCGGCAATCGTCTTCTCGAGCAGCGCGGAATCGCGGTCCCAGATCGAGACCTTGCCGCCCGAGGCGAGGATGCGCTCGGCGACGGTCCGGCCGATGCCCTGGCCGCCGCCGGTGACGATGGCGACGCGGTCCTTGAAATCATAGTGGTTCATGATGGCTTCCGTTGCGACGGCGGGGCCTCGAGGGGCTCGCCGCCGGTGCGAAGAGGTGGATATGACAATGCCCGCGACGGGCCGAAGCACGTCGCGGGCATCGAACGGAACCGACGGATCAGAAGTTGAAGTCGGCGATATTGGTCTTGTCGAAGGTGGTGAGATCGGCCTGCGTCTTGATCACGCTGTCCTTCTCGACCGTCACCTTGCCGAGGCCCGGCACTTCGAAGACGGTGCCTGCCTCGTTCTTGATCGTGCCGTTCTTGACGCCGACGGCGAAGTTGGCGGCGAGCAGCCCCTGATTGTAGGGGCTCCAGAGCTGGAACGCCTCGACCGTGCCGTTCTCGATGAAGCGGCGCATCTGGTTGGGCGTGCCGAGGCCGACGACCTTGACCTTGTCGGCCTTCTTGGCCGTCTCGACGACCTGGGCGGCGGCGGCAACGCCGACCGTCGTGGGCGAGATGATGCCCTTCAGGTTCGGGTAGTTGGCGAGCAGGGCCTCGGTCTCGGTGGTCGACTTCTGCGGATCGTCATCGCCGTAAGCGATGGTGACCAGCTTCATCTTGGCATATTTCGGATCCTTCTCGAGCGTATCCTTCATCGCTGCGATCCAGACATTCTGGTCGGGCGCGTCGGTGGTGGCCGAGAGGATGGCGATCTCGCCCTCATAGCCGATCTGCTTGCCGAGCAGTTCGACCTGCGACGGGCCGGTCTTGGTGAAATCGACCGGCAGGATGGCGGCGTCGCGGTGCGTCTCGTTGCCCGGCATGTCGGAATTGACCGACAGGATGATCGTGCCCTTGGCGCGGGCGCGGTCGAACACCTGGTTCAGCGCATCCGGGCTGTTGGGCGAGATGGCGACGACGTTGACGCCGCGCTGGATCTGCGCGGTGACGAACGGGATCTGCGAGGTGGCCTCGGCCGAGGCCGGAGCGACGGTGGTGAACTCGCAACCGAGCGTCTTGCAGCCGTCCTCGAAGCCCTTGATGATCGAATCGAAGTACGGGTTGCCCGTGTTCTTCGGGATGTAGACGATCGAGACCGGGTCGCCGGCATAGGCCGCGCCGGAGAGAAGCGTCGCACCGAGTGCGACGGCGAGCATCAGGTTCCTTCTCAGCATTTTCAGTTCCTCCCTGTTCGTGCTGTGTTTAGCTTCCCGTCAGCGCTGGCTACGGGCATAGATCGCGTTGGTGGCGATGATGGAGACGATGAGCAGCAGGCCCATGACGGTGAGCTGCGCATTGATGGCAATGTTGGCGACGGTCATGCCGGTGGCGATGATGACCAGCAGCCAGGCAGCCAGGAACGTTCCCAGGATCGAGCCGCGACCGCCGAAGATGTAGGTGCCGCCCAGCATGACGATCAGCACCATGGTCAGTTCGCCACCGGTGGCGAGGTCGTAGCGGACAGAGCCGAGGCGCGAGGCGACCATCAGGCCTGCGATCGAACTCACCAGCCCCGAGGCGATGAACAGGCCCATCTTGATGCGGCGGACCCGGATGCCGGCATGGATGGCGGCGATCTCGCTGGTGCCGATCTGGTAGATCTGGCGGCCATAGATGGTGATGCCGAGGAACAGGCCGAGCAGGATCGACGCGGCGATGAAAATCAGCACCGGCACCGGCACGATGCCCACCATGCGGTAGTCGATGCCGACGAACCACGACGGAAAGCCGCTGATCGACTTGTCGCCGGCCAGCACCTGCGCCAGGCCGCGGTAGAGAATCAACGTGCCGATGGTGACGATGATCGAGGGCAGCCGCAGCACCGTGACAAGCACGCCGTTGAAGGCGCCCATGACCAGGCCGGACAGCAGGCTGACGCCCATCGCGACCGGGATCGGCGCGCCGGCCTTGAAGGCGGTGCCGAACAGGCAGGCGGACAGCGCCATCTGCGCGGCGGGCGACAGGTCGATCTCGCCGGAGATGATGACGATGGTCAGGACCAGCGCCACGATCGCGAACTCGATGTAATAGGTCGAGCTTTCCAGGATGAAGCCGAGATCGGCAAAGAAGGGCGACAGCCGGGTCGCGACGATGGCCGCGATCACCAGCAGCAGCAGCGTCACCACTTCCGGCCGGATCAGCCAGACCTGCCAGCGCGGGCGGGGGGCCGCAGCCTCGCGAACGATCACGCGGGGCGGGGTGGCGGGAATCGGCGATTTCTCGATCGAGTTCATGCGCCACCTCGGGCAAGCAGGCCGCGCAGGCCGCCCTGGCGGACGGTGCGGTCGATGACGAGGGCGATCAGGATGATGCCTCCATAGATGGCGTTCTGCCAGAAGCCGGAGACGCCGAGGATCGGCAGCGCCACCTGCACCGAACCGAGCAGCAGGACGCCGAGCACGGTGCCGGCGACCGACCCGACGCCGCCATTGATCGAGACGCCGCCGATGACCACCGCCGCGATGACGGTGAATTCGAAGCCGACGCCGGTGATGCCCGGGTTCACATAGCCGAAGCGCGCCGCGTAGATCAGGCCGGCGAGGCCCGCCAGCGCGCCCGAGAGCGTGAAGACGAGGATGGTCACCGGCATGACGCGGATGCCGCGCAGGGGCGCTGCCACCGGATTGGAGCCGATCGCGTAGATCTGGCGGCCGATCTGGCTGTAGGTCAGGAAGAGCCAAGTGGCGAAGGCGACGCCAAAGGCGATGATCACGATCCACGGAATGTCGATCGGCGAGGTCTGCGCCATGCGGATCAGCGGCTCGGGAATGTCGTTCGGGTCGATCTGCTTCGAGCCCGACAGGATGAACAGCAGGCCGCGATAGAGGCTGAGCGTGCCGAGCGTGACGATGATCGAGGGCAGCTTGAATACCGTCACGACCAGGCCGTTGACGAAGCCGAGCGCCGCCCCCGACAGCACGCCGACGGCAAAGCCGACGAACAGCGGCAGTTCGGGGTGATCGCGAAACACCATGCCGGCGGCGATGGCCGAGAAGCCGAGGATCGAGCCGATCGACAGGTCGACGTGGCGGGCGACCAGCACCATCATCTGGCCCATCGCCGCGACCAGGATCAGCGGCACGGCGAGCAGCACGATGCGCAGCGTCTCGGTTGAAAAGAAGCGCGGCTGGATCAGGCTGACCACAGCCACGAACAGCACGAGCATGACGAAAATGCCGGCCTCGCGGGCGCGGAACAGGCGGGAGACTTGGTTCATGCCGCCGCTCCCGAGACCGTATGGCGGCCGGAACGCGGCACGGCGGCGTGCATGATCGTTTCCTGGCTCGCCTCGGCGCGCGGAATATCAGCCGTCAGCTTGCCTTCGGACATGACGAGGATGCGGTCGGACAAGGCGAGCAACTCGGGCAATTCGGAGGAAATCAACAGGATCGCGCGACCACCGGCGGCGAGTTCGCCGATCATGTCGTAGAACTCGGCCTTGACGCCGATGTCGATGCCGCGCGTCGGCTCGTCGAGGATTAGGATGTCCGGCTCGGCCAGCAGCCAGCGCGCGAGGATCGCCTTCTGCTGGTTGCCGCCCGAAAGCTCGCCGATCGGCTGGCGCACGGAAGCGAGCCGGATCGACAGCTTCTCGACCGATTCCTTCGCCAGCGCCTTCTCGACCGTCCGGCGGATGATGCCCTTGGGCGCGATCCGCTTCGGCACGGCGGCGGTGATGTTGGTCTCGACCGACAGCGAGCGGAAAATGCCGGCGATGGCGCGGTCTTCCGAGACCAGCGCGATGCCGAGCCCGATGGCGTCGGTCGGCTCCTTGATCGTCACCGGCTTGCCGTCGATCTCGATCACGCCGGAGGTCGCCGGCGCGACCCCGAATATGGCACGGGCGACATCGGTGCGGCCAGCTCCGACCAGCCCGCCGAGGCCGACGATCTCGCCCTTGCGGATATCGAAAGAGATGTTCTCGAACCGGCCCGGCAGGGTCAGCGCGCGCACCGAAAGGGCGACATCGCCGACATGGCTGGTACCGCGATGCAGGTAATCCGCCACGGGGCGGCCGATCATGCGGCGGATGATGTCGGCGTCGGTCAGGCTCGCCGTCGTCGCCGTCTCGATCTTGTCGCCATCGCGGAAGATCGTGACGCGATCGCAGATCGCGCGCACTTCCTCCAGCCGATGCGAGATGAAGATGATCGTCCGGCCCTCTTCGCGCAGCCGGCGGACAATCGTGAACAGGGTCTCGACCTCCTTCGGCGTCAGCGCGGCGGTCGGCTCGTCCATGATGATCAGCCGGCTGTCGGAGGCGAGCGCGCGGGCGATCTCGACCATCTGCTGGTCGGCGATCGACAGGCCGCGCATCGGCACCGTAACGTCGATCGGCACATTCAGCAGGCTCATCAGCCGGCGGGCTTCCTTGGCAAGCTCCGCCCAGCGAACGCGGCCGAGCGGCTTTCCGCCGACCTGGCCGATGACGAGGTTTTCCGCCACCGACAGGTCCGGAAACGAGATCGGCTCCTGGTGGATCAGCGTGATGCCGAGGCGCTGCGCGGCGATCGGCGATTGGATCTCGACCGGCTTGCCGCCGAGCTCGATCGTGCCGCGCGTCGGCCGGTGCACGCCGGCCAGGATCTTGGCGAAGGTCGACTTGCCGGCGCCGTTCTCGCCCAGCAAAGCGTGCACTTCGCCCGGCATCAGGTCGAGATCCACGTTCCGAAGAACCTCGACGCCGCCAAAGGATTTCGAAATGCCGCGCGCGGAGACGAGCGGCGCAGAACCTGTCATCGAGCCGTCTCCAGGCGATAGAAGCGGACGGCATTGTCGCGCCAGAATTTTTGACGCTCGATGTCGGTAGTGGAAGCGAGAACGTCGTCGAGGATGGACACCCAGCGGCGGAACTCGATCGCCTGCACGGCGACCGGCCAGTCGCCGCCGAACATCACGCGGTCGAAGCCGAAGGCGTCGATGGCGACCTGGACGTATCGCTTCAGTTCGTCCCCGGTCCAGTTGGCGTGATCTGCCTCGGTGGCGACGCCGGAGATCTTGCACGAGACATGCGGCAGCTCGGCCAGCTGATGCATCTGGCTCGCCCACGGCTCCATCACGCCGTCCTTGATCGCCGGCTTGCCGATGTGATCGAGGATCATCGGCACTTCCGGTATCTGCGCGGCGAATTTCAGCACATTCGCCATGTGGCGATGATCGACGCAGATGTCGAAGGAGAGACCGAAATCAGCAAGCGTGCGCACGCCCTCGATGAAATCGGGCCGCAGGCAGAAATCGAGATCCGGCTCGAACTGGATGATGCGACGGATGCCGCGCAGGATATCGTGGCGGGCCAGCCGCTCGACATCGGCGGCGACGGTGCGCCCCTTTTCGAGCGGCGCCCAGGCGACCATGCCTTTTATGCGCGGATCAACCTTGGCGAGGCCGGCGATCCATTCCGCCTCCTGCTCATACTGTGCGGGATCGACCTCGCATTGCAGGAACACCATGGCCTCGACGTCGAGCCCTTCCGTCGCCGCATCGTAGCGGTCGAGCCCATAGGCCTGGTCGAGCACGGGATTGCCGTCGAGCCAGGCATAGCGAAGCTTCTTCGGATCCCAGAGATGCAGATGCGTATCGACGATCGGACCGCGCGGCATCAGATGCCCCTCGCCCGGATTGCCACGACCATAGCTCCGCCGACCTTGCGCATGCGCTTCCCTCCCATCCACGGCATTCCTCAATGCCGCAAAGGCGCCTCCACCCAGCGCCTTTTCCTCATGTAAACGTCAACACGCCGTCTTGCCCGCGTCAAGCGGCATTCGTCCGCTGCTACCGGATTTTCAAGGGGAGCCGGTTGAGCGGGAGAACGTGAAACCCCTTATATTCCTTGAATTCTTGCCAACAGAGCGCCCCGCCAGAACTCCGACGGCAAGCTGGGCCAAGGTGGAAACGATGCTCATCCCGAACGGTTTCGGGAACCGCACGCGGCGATCCGCGGCACGCGAGCGGAAGAGACGGCCGCAGCGGCCGGCGTCAGGACGAAGCGGCACCGCCCCGCCTGCCGTCGACGGACTGACGGATCTCGGAGGCGGCCTCGCAATCCGGCCGATCGTTGGGAGAACGCCGCCTCATCCGACCCGCAAGCGCGGCCGACGGCGAACGGTCTCAGTGCTCGGGCGCCGCGGTCATCAGCGAGGTCGCCGGGGACTGCGATTGAAGGACATATCGCTCGAACTTCGCGAGAACGTCATGGATGATCTGCTCCTGCGATCTGCCCATGATGTCGTAGCCGCGGCTGCCATCCGCGAAGAAGGTGTGAGCCTCGTAGCGATAATTGGCCTTCGTCGCATCATAGGCGTTGAAGGCCGGCAGTTTGTGCTCCGCCCGCCGCACGCCGTAGATGAAGTTGCGGACATCATCGGCCGGGGCTGTCAGCGAGATGGTTCCGGTCTCGCGATCATACTCCACGGACGCCGCTCGCGAGCGAGCCTGCAACTCCTTCGCCACGGCATGCAGCGCTGGGCTGACCGCCGTTTCCAGGAACCGGTCGACGTCCCGGGCAACCGGCGCGCGCAGCAGCATCGCAAGCCGCTTCTGCCAGGCCATGCCCGAAGCGGGATAGGCCTGGGGAACCGTCGCGGCACGGGTCTGGCTGTTTGCGACGTCGGCCTTCATGCCCACGAACAGCGACCAGACCAGAACCAGCATGACGATGGAGAACGGGAGCGCCGTTGCGATGGTGGCGGATTGCAGCGCGGACAGGCCGCCACTGGCCAGCAGGACGGCGGCGACGATGCCGCTCAACATGCACCAGAAGACGCGCTGGAGGTAAGGCGTGTCGGTACGGCCGCCAGACGCGATCGTGTCCATGACGAGCGAACCTGAATCGGCCGACGTGACGAAGAAGATGACGATCAGCATCACGGCCAGGGCCGATGTCACGGCGGGGAATGGCAGATACTGGAAGAACTGGAACAGCGCCACGGACAGATCCGCCTGCACGTCCTTGGCCAAGGCGCCGCCCGCCACTCCGGAATCGATTTCGATCGCCGTGTTTCCAAACACCGTCATCCAGAAGAACGTAAAGCCCGCCGGCAGGAAGAGGACGGCGATCACGAATTCACGCACGGTTCGTCCGCGCGAGATCCGCGCGATGAACATGCCAACGAAGGGCGACCAGGAGATCCACCACGCCCAATAGAACAGCGTCCACTTGTCGATCCAGGGGCGCGGCTCATAGGCGTAGATATTGAAGGTGCGCAGCACGATGCTGTCGAGATACAGCCCGATGTTCTGCACGAAGTCGCGCATCAGCATTCCCGTAGGGCCGACGAGAAGCACGAACAGCATCAGGAGCACGGCGACCGACAGATTGAGTTCGCTCAGAATGCGGACCCCCTTGTCGAGCCCGCTGGTGACGGAGGCCGTGGCGATCATCGTGACGCCGACGACAAGCAGGATCTGGACGGAAAGCGATACCGGCACGCCGAGCAGGTAGTTCAAGCCGGCATTGATCTGCAGGACGCCGAAGCCCAGCGACGTCGCCAGTCCGAACATGGTTCCACAAACAGCGAACACGTCCACGGCATGGCCGATGGGACCGTGGATTCTCTCCTTCAGCAGCGGATACAGACCGGACCGGATCGTGAGCGGGAGATTGTAGCGATAGCCGAAATAGGCGAGCGAAAGGCCGACCACCGCATAGATGGCCCAGGCGTGAATCCCCCAGTGGAAGAAGGTGACGCTCATGGCTTCGCGCTTCGCGGCGATCGACAGCGGCACGGCTTCCGGCGGCGCCGCGAAATGCGTCATCGGCTCGCCAACGGCAAAATACATCAGGCCGATACCCATGCCGGCCGCGAACAGCATCGACAACCAGGAGAGAAAGCGGAAATCGGGCTCGGAATCGTCCGGCCCCAATTTCAGATCGCCAAACCGGCTGAAGGAAAGCAGAATCATGGCGATCAGAAAAATTCCGACCGCCAGAAGGTAGAGCCAGCCAAACCCGGACAATATGGCGGCCTGCATGCCGCTGAAAATCTCGTCAGCCTGCTGGGGGAAGACAACCCCGACACAAACGAACAGAGCGATAATCGTCGTAGATCCGAAGAATACTGGCGTATTGATGACAAATTTCGGCACGCGCGCGCCTCCGGATTGCTGCGAACTTGTGCAACCCAGATTAGACCAAGCCGCGCTCGCGATAAATCAAAAGATCCCGGGAGACCTGGTCAGCGATGGTCGCGATGCCTTCCAAAAAGGAACCGCAATCCACCCGGATTTCCGCGGGAAACGCGATAGAGAGACCCTCAGCGCCCCTTCATCAGCGCCATGAACTCGGCCTCGAAGCGGGGGCGGTCGACGGTCATGGCGACGTTGGCGTTGTGGAACGGGATCGCCGTGCGGCGGCGATCGGCGACCGTCGAGCCGCGCGTCAGCTCGCCGTTCAGCTCGATGTCGACATACATGCGCTCGAGGCCGACCAGGGTCGGATCCTCGGCGACGGCGACCGCCAGCGGATCGTGCAGGCCGCAGCCCTGGATGCCCGGATACATCGTCTTGTAGGCATCGACATAGAAGGACGTGATCTTCATCAGCGTCTGCGCCGCGTGATCGCCCTCGCGGGTGATCTCGTCCATCATGTCGGTCGAGAGCAGCGTCGTCATGGTGACGTCCATGCCGACCAGCGTGACGTTGGCGCCGGCCTGCAGCACGATGTGGGCGGCTTCCGGATCATTGGCGAAATTGGCATCGACCATCGGCGCGATCGGGCCATGGATGCCCGGATGCAGGATCGTCGAACCCATGACGACGATCTCCTTCACCAGCTTGGCGATTTCGGGCGCCTTGGTGATGGCGAGCGCGACATTGGTGATCGGGCCGACCGGGCAGAGCGTGATCTCGCCGGGGTTCTCCTTGATGACGCGGATCATCAAATCGATCGCGTGCTCGTCGGTTGCCTTGATCTTCGGCGCCGGCAATTCGACGTCGCCCAGCGCGTTGGAGCCATGGATATGGTCGGCCATGCGCTTGTAGGGGCGTATCAGCGAGCGGCCGACGCCCTGCGCCACCGGGATCTCCGGACGGCCGAGCAGTTCCAGGATCTTCAGCGTGTTCTCGGTCGCGATCACCGTGTCGGTGTTGCCGAAGGTGGTGGTCAGCGCCTCCAGCTGAATGCCCGGGCGGCGGACGGCATAGAAGATCGCCATGGCGTCGTCGACGCCGGTGTCGACGTCGAGGATCATGCGGCAGGTTTCGGTCATGGCGAAGTTCCTTGGAGGGTAGAATGGGTCAGGCGTGCGCGGTGATCGTCTCGGCCGCGCGGCGCTTCAGCCGCTTGCGATGGCTGAGCGCGAGCGCCAGCAGCGTCACGACATAGGGCACGACATCGGTCAGCTGGTTGGGCAGGCCCTGGCTCTGCAGGCGGACCGACAGCGCATCGGCGACGCCGAACAGCACGCAGGCGAGCGCCGCCCAGAGCGGATGATTGCGGCCGAGCATCACGGCGACGACGGCGATCCAGCCGCGGCCGGCGCTCATGTCCTCGGAAAAGATGCTGACCGTGCCGAGCGAAAGTTGCGCACCGCCAAGGCCGGTGAGGCCGCCGGCGAACAGCACGGTAGCCACGCGGTAGCGCGTCACGTCGATGCCCATGGTGCCGGCGGCACTCGCATCCTCACCGACGCCGCGCAGGCGCAGGCCCAGCGGGGTGCGGAACATCATGATCGTTACGGCGGCGGTCAGGATCCAGGCGAGCCACGTGATCGCAGTCTGGCGGGAGAAGATCCAGCCGATCCAGGGGATGGTGTTGATCGCGTCGATGCGGATCCTGGTCAGGCCGACAATGCCCGGATTGGAGAAGGTGCCCGAGACGCCGAACATCTGCCGCAGCAGATAGGCCGTGAGCCCGGCCGCGAGCAGGTTCATGCCGATGCAGATGACGACGCTGTCGCCTTTGAACACCGTCGCGCCATAGGCGAGGATCAGCGAGAACAGCACGGTGAAGACGATCGCAAACAGCACGCCGCCAAGCGCGCTGCCGGTGGCGTAGGAGCCGACGACGGCGGCGAAGGCGCCGACCAGCAGCTGGCCTTCCATCGCCATGTTGAACACGCCAACCCGGCCGCAAAGCGTGCCGGCGAGCGCCGCCAGCAGGATCGGCGTGATCGACTGAACCGCCGAATTGACCAGCGACGGCGTGATGAAGCTCATCAGGCTCATGACGACTTCCTGCCGACGCCGTGGCGGATCGCCAGGAACAGGATGATGACGGATTGCAGGATCATGGTCAGCACGCGCGGGATCGCGGTCTCGCGCTGCATGGCGAAGCCGCCCGTCTGCAGGCCCGCGAAAAACAGGCCGGCGCAGATCGCGCCGAGCGGTGCGCCACCGGCGAGCAGCGCCGCCATCAGGCCGGACCAGGTGTAGCCCGGGGTCAGCAGCGCGCCGTCCTGGTAGCGATAGAGCGAGCCGAGCACGAGGATGGCGCCGACGAGGCCGGCGATGGCGCCACTGGCAAACATTACGCGCACCTGCTGCGCCGCGAGGCGCACGCTGCCATAGCCGGCGAATTTGGCGTTCAGCCCGCGCATGCGCAGTTCATAGCCGCCCACCGTGCGACGGTCATAGAAGACGACGGCGACGGCGACGATCGCCATCAGGATCAGGCCGATGTTGAGCGGGCCGGAGATGACCGGCAGCCTTGCCGCGTCGGGGATCATCCGGGTCTGGGCGAGGCCCGTCGCCATGTCGCGCAGCGGGAAGCCGACGAGATAGGAGGCGATGCCGATCGCGGGATAGGAGAGCAGCAGGGTCGAGATCAGCATCGGGATGCCGAAGCGCGTCTCGCCCCAGGCGGCGAGCGACGCGTAGAGGCCCGAAGCGACCATGGCGCAGAGGATGGAGGCCGCGATCAGCAGCGGACCGGGCAGCGGCAGATAGAGCGCGGCCATCGCCGCGGCGAGGCCGCCAATGACCAGCTGGCCGTCGCCGCCGAGATTGACCATGCCCCCCCGCAGCGGCAGCGCGGCCACCAGCGTCATGCCGACCAGGGGCACGGCCCAGTTGAGCGTGTTCGGCCAGTTCGACGGCGCCAGGGCCCCGATCAGGATCTCGCGATAGGCGGCGATCGGATCACCGCCGGAAGCCAGCACCAGCAGTCCGCCGATCAGAATGCCGATGCCGATCGCCAGCGGCACGGCCGGGACACGCGGCAACCTTGGGGCCCGCAAACTACGCTCGCTCATGCGGCCTCCGTTCCGTCGCTCAGGTGAGCCTCGCCGACACGGCCGGCCATCAGCAGGCCGAGCGTTTCCTCGTCCGCCTCGGCGGCCGGGAGTTCGGCCAGGATGCGGCCGTCGAACATCACCAGCACGCGGTCGGAAAGTGCCAGGATCTCGGTCAGCTCGGCGGAGACCAGCAGCACCGCGCCGCCGCGATCGCGCTCGGCGACGAGCTGGGCGTGAATGAATTCGATCGCGCCGACATCGACGCCGCGCGTCGGCTGCTCGGCGATGAGAAGCGGCGCGGCATGCGAAAGCTCGCGCGCGACGACGACCTTCTGCAGATTGCCGCCCGACAGCGTGCCGACGGCGAGCTGCTCCGACCCGATCTTGACGCCAAAGCGATCGATCAGCTTTTTCGCATGCGCGGTGACGGCGCCGGCGTCGAGCAGGCGGCCGTTGGAAAGCGGCGGCTTGCGCTGGAATCCCATGGCCAGATTGTCGGCGGCGGAGGCGGCCAGCGCCGTGCCGGTCGTGGCGCGGTCTTCCGGGATATAGGCGAGGCCGGCGTCGCGGTGGCGCTCGACATCGAGCGCCGTCACGTCGGCGCCGTTTATGGCAACCTTGCCGCCATCCGGGATGCGCAAGCCGGTCAGCGCCTCGATCAGTTCGGTCTGGCCGTTGCCGGCAACGCCGGCAATGCCGACGATTTCTCCCGCGCGGATTGCGAGATCGACGCGGTCGACCACCGGCTTGCCGCCATCGGTGGCGACGGTAAGGCCGCGCGCCTCAAGCACCACGGCGCCCGGTTCGGACGGCCGCTTCTCGACGGTCAGGTTGACCGCGCGGCCCGTCATGGCGCGGATGATCTCGCGCGCGGAAGTCTCGGAAGTCACCATCCGATCGACCACCTTGCCGTCGCGCAGCACGGTGACGCGGTCGGTGATCGCCATCACCTCATGCAGCTTGTGGGTGACGAACAGGATGGTGCGGTCGTCGGCGGTCAGATTGCGGATGATGTCGAACAGGCCGTCGCGCTCCTGCGGCGTCAGCACGGCGGTCGGCTCGTCGAGGATCAGCACGCGGGCATCGCGATAGAGCGCCTTCAGAATCTCGACGCGCTGGCGCACGCCGACCGAAAGCTGGCCGACGACCGCATTCGGATCGACCTGCAGGCGATATCGATCGGCCAGCGCCGCGACGCGGCGGGCCGCCTCGCGTCGGTCGATGAAGCCGAAGCGGGTCGGCTCCATGCCATAGACGACGTTTTCCCAGACGGTCAGCGAATTGAACAGCTTGAACGCCTGGTGGACCATGCCCATGCCGGCGCCGATGGCATCCAGCGCCGAGCGATAGCGCATCTCGGCGCCGCGCAGAAAGATCTGCCCGGAATCGGGCGCCTGCATACCGTAGAGGATCGACATCAGCGTCGACTTGCCGGCGCCGTTCTCGCCCATCACGGCGTGAACCTCTCCGCTGAGCACGGAGAGGTCGATGTGGTCATTGGCGACGAGAGGCCCGTAGCGCTTGACGATGCTTCTGGCTTCGAGCTCGATCGTCGACATACCGAGGTCAGGCCGCCCTTACTTGGCGAGCTGCATCGGATCGGCGACCTTCACCGTTCCGGCAACGACCTCGTCGCGCAGCGCCTTCACCTTGGCGACAACGTCCGGCAGCTTGGCGATCAGGCAGCCCGATTCCTTGAGGCCCGGCTCCAGGCTGGTGAGCGTCATGCCGCCCTCGGCGAGGCCGTAGGTGGCGAAGGCCGGCTGGTCGCCCTTGAACAGGCCAGCGACACCCTTCTCGATGACGGTGTCGGTGCGCTTCTGGACATTGTCCATGATCAGGCCCGGCGCCTGCGGGCACTGGTTGGTGTCGACGCCGAAGGCGGCCGCGCCCGGCAGGTCTTCCATGGCCTTGAAGATGCCGCCATTCGAGCCCGCGCCGGCCGCCATGACACGATCGACATTGTCGGAGACCATGACGCTGGCGCGCTGCTGGCCGCGGGCCGGATCCGAGAACGGGTTGTTGCCGCCGATCCAGAGCGACGGGGCGATCTCGATCTCCGGCTTCACATGCTTGGCGCCCTCGTTGAAGGGGTCGGTGTAGCGATGGATGAAGGGGATATCGAGCGCGCCGATGGCGCCGACCTTGCCGGTCTCGCTGGTCAGCGCCGCCTCGGCGCCGGCCAGGAAAACGGCCTCATATTCGCGGAACACCGAGCAATGGATGTTGGCGACCGGGGTCTGCGGGCAGCTGTCGACCAGAAGGAACTTGGTGTCCGGATAGGCCTTGGCGACTTCCGGCAGCACGTCGTTGAACTCGAAGCCGACGGCGATCACCACCTTGGCGCCTTCCTTGGCGGCGGCGTCGAGGTTCTGGCGGATCGTGGTCGGGTCCGTGCTCTCATAGATCTTGGCGGTCGCGCCGGCGGCTTCCGCCGCCTTTTCCGTGCCGGCCTTGGCGAGCTTCAGGAAGTCGTTCACGCCGACCGGATTGGGCGAGACGAAGACGACCAGCGGCTTGGCATCCTGCGCCTGCGCCGTCGTCACCGCCATCAGCGCAGCCGCGCCAGCCAAAAGCCCCCGAAGCCTCATCTGCAATCTCCTGCATGTGGAATGGCCGCGAAGATATCGACTCGTTGATGGCGCCACAACTGCGATTGACCGCATATCGATCATGCCTATTCTGGACGCAGCCGATACCCTTGCGCGTCCAGTGACTTGCCCTGTGTACGGGTTGCCCCGCCCCTGCCGATGATTGGATTCTCGATGTCGAAATACGTCACCCACCGCCCCGAAAAGGCTCTCCCGCTGCGCAAGAGCCGGGTGTTTCCCGTGCATGCCGGCAAGGGCTTCATCGTCACCGGCGGATCGGGCGGCATCGGCAAGGCGATCGCGGAACTGCTGATCGCGCAGGAAGCGCGCGTCGTCATCGCCGATCTCCGCCAGGAAACGGTCGACGCCACGGTCGAGACGCTGGGCGGCGCGGCCGGCGGCTGCTTCGGCATCGCCATGGACGTCGCCTCGGAAGCTTCGGTCGCGGATGGCGTCGCCAAGGCGATCGACCTGCTCGGCCGCGTCGACGGCCTGGTCAATTGCGCGGCCATCGTGCTGCATTCCGACCCGCTGGCGATCTCGCGCGCCGACTGGCAGGAGCAGTTCGAGATTAATCTGTTCGGCGCCTATGACATTTCGCGGCTGGTCGCGGCCCACATGATTGAACATGACATCCAGGGCGCCATCGTCTCGATCGCTTCGGAAGCCGGCAAGAAGGGCCATGTCGAGTCGCTCGCCTACAGCGCTTCCAAGGCCGGCATGATCTCGATGACGCGCATGCTGTCCGAGGCGCTGGCTCCCTATGACATCAACGTCAATTGCGTCTGCCCGGGCGGCGTGGCGACGCCGATGCTGAAGGAAGTGTCGGAAGCCTATTCGGAATTCACCGCCGAGCCGGCGCCTGATATCTTCGACAAGATGCTGTCGGCGCAGTTGGTGCGCCATCTGCAGCCGGTGGAGGTGGCGCGCGTCACCTCCTTCCTGCTCGGCGACGACGCCATGCTGGTCCGCGGCCAGGCCGTCAACGCGGATGCGGGCGAGACGCCGTATTGAACGTCTGCTCGACAGAGACGAACTCGTCGAGAAGC
>NZ_JAPKNI010000019.1 GCF_026343955.1 Kaistia defluvii | reverse complement strand
ACAAACAAAACCCCGCCGAGCCAAAAGCCGGCGGGGTTTTGCCGTTCTGAGGCATAGCCCAGAGCGCGGGCGCGGGAGGTAAGAACCAGGCGCCAGATCGTTCCGGTGTCGGGACAGGCGTGCACTTCCACCGGCGATCCGCGTGAAAGCCAGGCCATGGAACGCGCCGCGTCTTGCCGGAAAGGGCTGCAACCAGATGCGGCCGGCGCATCAGGCGGCGTCGACGGTCAGCGGCAGCATGCGTTCGCGAGAAGCGGCGAGTAGGCGGGTCATCGCATCGGCGGCCTCCTTCGGCCGGCGGGCGACGATCGCGGTGCGCACGGCGTCATGCAGCGCGATATCCTCGTTGGGCTGCGCCGCATGTTGCTGCAGCATTTCCGACGAGACCCGCAGCGCCGACTTGACCGCGCTGCCGATGGTGACGAAGAGGCCATTATGCGAGGCGTTGATCACGGCGAGGTGAAAGCCAAGCGCCGATTCCGACGTCGCCTTGATCGGCAGCTTGTGTTCATAGGCTGCGACCAGTTCGTGGAAATAGTGCTCGATCTTGGCCAGGTCGTCGGCTGTGCCGTCGCGCGCTGCCAAAAAGGATGCGCGTGGCTCGAAGCAGAGGCGCATCTCGAAAATGTCCTCGACGATCTTGTGGTCGAACTGCGCCTGCAGGCGCCAGGCGAGCACATCGCGATCGAGCAGATTCCATTCGGCAAAGGGCAGGACCCGCGTGCCGATCTTGGGCGACACCTCGATCAGCCGCTTGCCCGCCAGGCTCTTTACCGCCTCGCGGATGGTCGTCCGGCTGACGCCATAGGTCTGGCACAGCTCGCTTTCGATCGGCAGCGATGTCCCGGGCACGAATTCGCCGGAGACGATCCGGACGCCAATATGATTGGCGACCTGCGCGCTCATCGTCCCAACCGGTAGAAGCTCGCGCTCCAGCATCACACCCTCTCCCGCCAAGTGTCATCCCTTTACGCGGTTTTGCTTCGATAGGCCAAGTCCCCGCTTCGGATCCGAAGCGAGGGGCGGTTCGGGGTGTTGCGCGCTCGCCATGAGCCGATTGACAAACCCCGAGATCAAAACCATGATCGACGCATATGATAATACCATTGAGGCCGCCCTGGGGAGGGGGCTCGTTGGGAAATCGTATGGGAGGCTGCTGCCGGGACGTTTTTTTCGGCAGACGGACAGGCCCGGCCCGGCTTCGGGGAGCCGCGCGAAGCGCGTCGAAGCGGGGTGAGGCAGGCAAGGGCACGGAAGGCCGGGCCCGCGCCGGAATCGGAAATGCTGTCGTTCCAGCAAGGACGACATCGAAACAAAAGGTCGCCGGAGGACGGGTCTTGTTGCGAGATCCGAAGGTGCGACACAGCGGAGGAATCGCGATATGCGGAAATTGATGACGAAGGCCCTCGCCACGGCGGCGCTGCTGGCCATGACGGCGGGCGCGCAGGCGAAGGAGACGGTTGTCTGGTGGGACTTCCTCTCCGGCGGCGACGGCGTCCGGATGAAGTCGCTGATCGACGAATTCAACAAGTCGAACCCGGACATCGAGATCCAGGCGACGACGCTCGAATGGGGCGTTCCGTTCTACACCAAGGTCCAGACTTCGGCGGCGGTCGGCGAAGGTCCCGACGTCATGACCTATCACCTGTCGCGCCTGCCCCTCGGCGTCGATTCGGGCGTGCTGCGCGAAATCACGCCGGACGAACTCAAGGCGGCCGGCATTGACGGCGCCAACTACGCTCCCGCGAACTGGAAGGCGGCCCAGGTCGACGGCAAGCAGTATGCGATTCCCTTCGACATCCATTCGATCGTGCTGTTCTACAACAAGGACGCGCTGAAGAAGGCCGGCCTGCTCGGCGAGGACGGCAAGCCGAAGGGCTTGGATGGCATCGAGAACTTCGACGCCGCGCTGAAGAAGCTCAAGGATGCCGGCTATGACTACGGCATGTCCTTCCAGACGGCCGGCGACGGCGGTGTGTGGCGCGTCTTCTATTCGCTGTTCAACCAGCAGGGTGGCGAATTCTACAAGGACGGCAAGTTCCTCGACGGCGACAATGTCGACAAGGCGGCCAAGGCGGCCGGCGCGATGGCCAAGTGGGTCTCGGACGGCGTCGTGCCGAAGCAGACCGACTACAATCCCTCGATCGCCCTCTTCACCTCCGGCAAGGCCGCGACCCTGATGAACGGCGTCTGGGAAGTCCCGACGATGGCCGACCTCGCCAAGCAGGGCAAGCTCGGCTTCGAGTGGGGCGCGGTCCAGATCCCGACCCTCTTCGACAAGCCCGCCACCTGGGCGGATTCGCACGCCTTCGCCATTCCCGACCGCAAGGGCAAGGAAATCTCGCCGGAGAAGCTGAAGGCCGTTCTGACCGCGATCAAGTGGATGAACGAGCACTCGATCAGCTGGGCCAATGCCGGTCACATCCCGGCCTATGTCCCGGTGACCCAGACCGACGCGTTCAAGACCATGGAGCCGAACGCGACCTATTCGACGCTGGCGGCCACCGCCGTGTTCGATCCGACCAGCAAGCTCGCTGGCGTCGCCTCGCCGGTCTATGAGGCCTCCGCCAACAACATCACCACGGTGGTGAATGGTGACATGGAGCCCCAGGCGGGCGCCGAGGGCCTGCGCGACGAACTGCAGGGACTTCAGGACTAGTCCTGAACTATCGACGCTTCACGACCCGGCCGGTTCGCCGGCCGGGTCACCCGCCTTGAAGCCTGGAAGCCTCCCATGCACACCAAATCACGCGATAACTGGGTCGCGGCGGCCTTTGTCGCCCCCTTTGTCATCGCCTATCTCGTCCTGTTCCTTTACCCGACCGTTCGGATGGTGATCCTCACCTTCACCGATGCGCCGCTGATCGGCGCCGGGAAATGGATTGGCTTCAAGAACTATCAGAGGCTCTTCAACGACAAGGCCTATCTCAGCGCTGTCTGGAATACGGGCTATTTCGTTCTGCTGACGGTTATCCCGAACACGCTGCTTGGCCTCGTCTTCGCAATGATGGTCAATCGGCAGAAGGGCTATGTCCAGAGCTTCATCCTGGCGGCATTCTTTCTTCCCTACATCCTCCCGGTCTCCGTCGTGTACCGCATCTGGGAATGGATGATGGACTATCAGTTCGGCATTGCTCAGCACGCGCTCGACGCGTTCTATGGCGAGCGTGTTGCGGTCTTCCGCAACAAGATCTGGGCCATGCCGATGATGGCCTTCGTGACGATCTGGTGGACGATCGGTTTCAACGTGCTGCTGTTCATCGCCGGGCTGCGAAACATCTCCCAGGACATGTATGACGCATCGGCGCTCGACGGCGCCAAACGCTGGAAGCAGTTCCGCTACATCACTTGGCCCCTGATCTGGCCGGTGACGGCCCTCGTGCTGACGATCCAGCTGATCCTGCAGCTCAAGATCTTCGACCAGATCTACCTGCTGACACTGGGCGGCAACGTGAACAACACGATGGTGCTGGTTCAGTACATCTACAAGCAGGCGTTCCAGCTCAATAAGGGCGGCTATGGCGCGACGGTTGCGTTCTCCCTGTTCGCGATCATCGTCGTGGTGTCCGTGTTGCAGTATCAGGCTCTGAGGGCGAGACCGCGATGAATCTTCTCAAGATCGATTTCGCCGGGCGCCTGATCACGCTGGTCACGCTCGCCATCGCCATCGTCTGGGCGTTCCCTCTTTACTGGGCCGTCATAACGACCCTGAAGCCCGAATTCGAGGTGGCGCAGCCGGGGCTCAACCTGCTGCCCAAAACCTGGACGCTCGGCGCCTATACCCATGTGCTGACGACGACCAAGATCGGCCAGTGGTACGTCAACTCCGTCGTCGTCGCGGTGTCGGTGACCGTGCTTGTCGTCATGATGGGTGCGCTCTGCGGCTATGCGCTGTCGCAGCTGAGGTTCCGCGGCCGGACCGCGCTGTGGTTCACCGTGCTGGCGAGCTTCATGGTGCCGATCCAGGCCCTGATCGTCACGCATTTCGTGCTGATGAGCCAGTTCGGGCTGATCAACTCGTGGCTCGGCATTGTCCTGCCGCAGCTGATCGTTCCGGTCGTCGTCATCGTCTACAAACAGTTCTTCGACAGCGTGCCGAAGGACTTTCGTGAGGCCGCGCGCGTGGATGGGGCCAACGAGTTCGACATCTTCTTCCGCATCTACCTGCCGATGAACTGGGGCGTAACGACCGCGCTGGCTATCATCACCTTCATCGGCGCCTGGAACGCCTTTCTGTGGCCGTTCCTCGTCTCGACCGCGGATGACACGATGACGGTCACGGTCGGTATCACGATGGTGAAGGAAAACTTCGGCGTCCAATACGCCCGAAACCTCGCCGCCGCCGTGCTCGCGGCGCTGCCCGTCGCCATCGCCTACCTGGTTTTCCAGAGGCGCGTGACCCAGGCGATCATGCTTTCCGCCGGCATCAAGGGTTGACGCCGGACCCTTCAACCTCCGCCGCGACCGGGCCCCGGAACGGGATCGCGGCGGTTTCCTTCACGACCAAGCCGAGAGCTTCCATCCCATGTTGAACGCCAGACTCATCGTTGACCGCGACTTCGTCGTATCCGAACTCGACCGACGCATCTTCGGCACCTTCGTCGAGCATATGGGCCGCTGCGTCTATGGCGGCATTTACGAGCCGGGCCATGCCACCGCCGACGAGGACGGCTTCCGCGGCGACGTGCTGGAGCTGACCCGCGAGCTCGGCACGACCATCATCCGCTATCCCGGCGGCAACTTCCTGTCCGGCTATAACTGGGAAGACGGCGTCGGCCCGGCCGACAAGCGCCCCGTCCGCCGCGACCTCGCCTGGTTCTCGACCGAGACGAACCAGTTCGGCACCAACGAATTCATGAAGTGGTCGAAGAAGGCCAATATCGAGCCGATGTTCGGCGTCAATCTTGGCACCAAGGGCGCCGACGAGGCGCGCCAGTTCCTCGAATACTGCAATCATGAGGGTGGGTCGGCCCTGTCGGACCTCCGCAAGGAGCATGGCTACGAGAAGCCGCACGACATCAAGTTCTGGT
The DNA here is from genome assembly GCF_026343955.1 of Kaistia defluvii. GTDB lineage: Bacteria > Pseudomonadota > Alphaproteobacteria > Rhizobiales > Kaistiaceae > Kaistia > Kaistia defluvii. The sequence continues at coordinate 8,914 of NZ_JAPKNI010000019.1, read as the reverse complement.
GCCTCGGCAACGAGATGGATGGTCCTTGGCAGATCTGCCACAAGACCGCGGAAGAATATGGCCGGGTCGCGCTCGAAACCGCCAAGGTGATGCGCTGGGTCGATCCGACCATCCAGCTCGCCGCCTGCGGCTCGTCGCACCGCAACATGCCGACCTATGGTTCCTGGGAATACCAGGTCCTCGATCACTGCTATGACGAGGTCGACTTCATCTCGCTGCACACCTACTTCAACAACCATGCGGATTCCGCCGCCGAATATTTCGGCGTCATCGAGCTGCTGGATGCGTTCATCAAGGAAGTCGCGGCGATCTGCGACGCGGTCGGCGCCAAGCGTCGCTCGCACAAGAAGATCATGCTGTCGCTGGACGAATGGAACGTCTGGTACAAGACGCACAAGATCGAGAACATGCGCGTTCCCGGCTGGCCGGAAGCCCCGCCGCTGATCGAGGAAGTCTACAACACCGAGGACGCGCTGATCGTCGGCGGCGCCCTGATCGCGATGCTGAACAACGCCGACCGCGTCAAGGTCGCCTGCCTGGCGCAGCTCGTGAACGTCATCGGCCCGATCATGACCGAGACCGGCGGCGACGCCTGGCGCCAGACGATCTTCCATCCCTTCGCGCTCGCCTCGAAGCACGGCCATGGCCGCGTCCTGCGCAGCGTCGCGGAATCGGATTCCTACAGCGCCAAGACCTTCCCGGAGATCCCGTATCTCTATGCGACCGTCATCGACAACCCGGCCGACGGCACCACGACGGTGATCGCGCTCAACCGCAGCCTGACGGATTCGATGGAGGTCGAAGTCGAGCTGCGCGGCCTCGGCGCCGATCGCGAGCTGGTGCACGCGACCGAGCTGCATCACTCGAACCTCAAGGCAGTCAACACCAAGGACGCGCCGAACACCGTCGCGCCCAAGGCCAACAAGGACGTGACGATCAATGGCGAGCGGATGACCGTCCGCCTGAAGCCGGCTTCGTTCAACGTCATCACCACGAAGGCGACGCCGGCCGGCAACGCCTGAGCCTGACGCCTCCTGAACGCCCAACCGCGCCCGCATCCTCACCGATGCGGGCGTTCTTTTTTCCGGGCCGGCTTCTTGTGCGATCGCCTGAGCCGGCATCCGCGTCGCCAAGAAATCGCCTCGGCCCAATCGGTCGCGTTGCGAAAACGGCCCGGCGACCCTATGACATCGGCATGGCCATCATCGATCTCGCCAATCCGACGCGCTTCATGTCGCTGACCGATCGCCTCCTGCCCTGGCTGTGGGGCGCGACGGTGCTCGTGCTCGGCACGGGTCTCTATCTGGGCCTGTTCGTCGCGCCGGCCGACAATCTGCAGGGCGAGACCTATCGGATCATCTTCATCCATGTGCCGGCCGCCTGGCTCGCCATGTTCGGCTACGGCATGATGGCGGCCGCCGCGCTCGGCACGCTGATCTGGCGCCACCCGCTTGCCGATGTCGCGGCGAAGGCGACGGCGCCGGTCGGCGCCGCCTTCACGCTGATGGCGCTGATCACCGGTTCGCTCTGGGGCAAGCCGATGTGGGGCACCTGGTGGGAGTGGGATGCCCGCATGACCTCGGTGCTGATCCTGTTCCTGATGTATCTCGGCCTGATCGCGCTGTGGAACGCCATCGAGGATCCAATCAAGGGCGGCCGCGTCGCCGCCGTGCTGATCCTCGTCGGCTCGGTCAATCTGCCGATCATCAAGTTTTCCGTCGATTGGTGGAATACGCTGCACCAGCCGGCCAGCGTTTTCCGGATGAGCGGTTCGACGATCGATCCGAGCATGCTCTATCCGCTACTGATCTCGGCCGTCGGGGCGACGCTCCTATTCCTCGGCCTCAGCCTGATGGCGATGCGCAACGAAATCCTGCGCCGCCGTATCCGGGCGCTGCGCCTCGTCGCTGCGGCAAGTCCGGTGGGAGCCGCTGCATGATCGAGTCCCTCGGGCCGCATTCCGGCTTCATCCTCGCCGCCTATGCGGCCAGCGTGATCATCGTGTTCGCCGTGCTGGGCTGGATCCTGGCCGACGGCGTGCTGCTGCGCCGCCAGATGCGGGATCTCGAGGCGCGCGGCATCCGTCGCCGCTCGGCCCGCAAGGCCGCCACCGCGAACGCCAAAGTCTCGTCATGACCGCAACGGAGGCGAAGCCCGCGCGCTCGCTCGGACGACGGCTTGCCATCGCCGCGCCGATCGCCGCCTTTGCAGCGCTGGCCGTGATCTTCGTCATCCGGCTGGAGCAGGGCGGCGACCCGTCGCTGATCCCCTCGGCGTTGATCGGTCGCGCCGCGCCGGCCACCGTCCTGCCGCCGCTGGAAGGGCTCGACCGTCCCGGCATCGATACGGCTGAGCTCGCCGGCAAGGTCACGCTGGTGAACATCTGGGCGTCGTGGTGCGTGCCCTGCCGGGAGGAACATCCGATCCTCGAGAAGCTGGCGGCAGACGGCCGGATCAACCTGGTCGGCATCAACTACAAGGACAAGCCCGCCAATGCGCGCGGCTTCCTTGGCCAGATGGGCAATCCCTATGCCGCCGTCGGCGTCGACGAGAAGGGCCGCAGTTCCATCGACTGGGGCGTCTATGGCGTGCCCGAAACCTTCCTGGTCGGTCGCGACGGCAAGATCCGCTTCAAGTTCGTCGGCCCGCTCAGCGAGGAGAGCCTGTCCTCGGTGCTGATGCCGGAGATCGAAAAGGCGCTGGCCGCGTCCTGATCGGCGCGCCTTCTCTGCCCCTTCCGCATGGCGTGGCGATCGAACTGATCAGCCGGACGCGGCGTTTCCAAGCTCGACAATGCCCGCGGCCGTCGGCAGATCCGTGAAGAGGTGGGTGGCATAGCCGCCCTGCAGCGCGGCGGCCATGCCGACGATCTTCTCGGCGCCGCTGGAAACCAGGATGCCGGTCGATAGCCCGCGGATCTTGTCCGGCGTCAGGCCGATCATCCGCTCGTCCAGGCGGCCGGGCAGGTGGTTGCCCGCCTTGTCGATGAAGCGGCTGCAGATCAGGCCGACCGCGCCGCGCGCCCGATAGTCGGCGAGATCGTCAGGGCCGGCGATTCCGCTCGTCACGATATGGCTGTCGATCTCGCAGGAGCCGACCGCGAACAGCGCCTTGTTGATGTGGTCGAGTTCGCAGAGCTGGGCGGCGATGACGCTTTCGCGCTGCAAGGCTTCCGCCATCGCCGCGCTGGAGACGATCGCCGGCACATGCAGGTTGACGCAGCGGCCGCCGAAGGCGGCGGCGATGCGCGAGGCGCAGCTTTCGGAATCGAAGCCGTAGGGCGAATTGACCGCTCCCACCATCTGCACCACCGTCAGGTCGGGGATGGCTCGCCTCGTCACGTGGTCCGACAGCGTGAAAACGGTCTGGCCCCAGGCAACGCCGAGCGTATCGCCGGGCTCCAGCAGGTCGGGCAGGCAGCGCGCCGCGAGAAGGGCCGCCCGCTCCAGCGAGAAGGTGTCGCCCGGCGCGATCTGGACATCCGCCAGGCCGTAGCGCTCCTGGAGCGTGCGGGCATAATGGTGACGGCCGAAGCTCTTCGGGTCGAGCCGCACCTCGACGATGCCCCGTTCGCGCGCCTGCTGCAGATAGCCGACGATCGAGCTGCGCGAGACGCCGAGCGTTTCGGCGATCTCGCTCTGATTGCGGTCTTCGTAATAATAAAGCCAGGCCGCCTCGAGGATCAGATCGTCCGGAAGCCGCGGCGTGCGCCCGGTCGGCTGCGTCTTTTTCGGTGGCAAGGCTGGCTTCCTTCAGCGCGGTTCGTCGCCCGAGTATGCCCGACAGGTTCGGTCAAACCAGGGCCTCCTCGTTCTTCCCCATGAATGTGAAGAGAACAAGAAGCGGCAGAAAGGTCAGCAGGATGAGGACGCTGCCCAGCGCCGAGGCGACGCCGAAATTGCCGTTCACCACCTCGTTGAAGATCTCGATGCTGACGGTCGCGGTCGAGCCCGATTGAAGGATCAGCGTGGCGCTCAGTTCGCGGATGGTGTTCGACCAGGTCAGCAGAACGCCGGAAAGGATCGCCATCGAGAGCAGCGGCACGGTCACCTTGACGAAGGTGACCGCCGGCCCGGCGCCGAGATTGACCGACGCCTCCTCGGTATCGCGCGACAATTGCTGCAGCGAGCTGGCGGAGGAGCGCACCGAGAAGGGCAGGCGGCGGATGAAATAGGCCATGATCAGGATCAGCGCCGTCCCCGTCAGCGCGAAGGGCGGATGATGATAGGTCACCACCAGCCCCACGCCGAGCACGATGCCCGGGACGGCATAGGAAAACATCACGATGGTGTCGAGCAGCGCGCCGATCCGTCCCGGCCGCCGGACGATGATATAGGCGATGAGCGTACCGACCACGGCGCAGGCCAGCGTCGCCGTGCTGGTGAACAGGATGGTGTTCCATAGCGGGCGTGAGATCGTTCCCGCGATGCGGCGGTAGTTTTCGAGGCTGAGTTGCGCCGTCAGCACCGGCCCGTTCGCCTTCAGGAAGGACGAGATGACGATGTTCACGAGCGGCAGGATGGCGACCGCCATCAGGCAGTAGACATAGGCGGCGGCTGCGAGGCGCTTCGCCGGCCTCGGCTCCTGCATGGTGAGCGGACGGATCGCCGATGTCGCGTGCGAGAAGCGCGCCGACAGCCAGCGCTGCAGCAGCAGCGCTCCCGTCGTCACCGCCAGCAGCAGTACCGAAAGCGTGCTCGCCAGCACCGGCTGGCCGCCGAAATCATTGACGAACTCGCCATAGATCAGCAGCGGCAGGACGCGGAATTTCTCGCCGAGGATCAGCGGCGTACCGAGATCGGTGAAGGCGGCGACGAAGACGAGCAGGCCCGCCGTGGTGATGGAGGGGAGCAGCAGCGGCGCGATCACCTTCACGAAGGTGGCGAACTCGCCGGAGCCGAGATTGCGCGCCGCGTCCTCGACGCTCTGGTCGATCGACTTGAGGCCAGACGAGACGAGCAGGAAGACGAACGGGAAAAACTGCAGCGTGAAGACGAAGATGATGCCGGGGGCGCCATAGATGGACGGCAGCGGAATGCCGTACTCGCCGAAGAACCGGGTCAGCACGCCGCTGCGGCCGAGCAGGATCACCCAGGAATAGGACCCGATGAAGGGCGGCGAGACGAAGGTCAGCACGACGATCGTCTTGATCAGGCTGCGCGCCCAGATGTTGTAGCGGCTGACGAAATAGGCGGCGGGAATGCCGACCAGCAGCGCCAGGACGGTCGCACTGAGGCTGACGATGAACGAGTTGATCAACGAGCGGTAGTAATACGGCTCGGAGAAGAACATGGCGTAGTTCTCGAAGACGCTCTTGCCCGCCTCCGTGCCGGAGAAGCTGAGCCCGATGATGTTGTAGACCGGCAGCAGCAGCAGCAGCGTCGTGATGACGAGGGCGCCCACCGTGACGAGCGGCCAGAAATCGAACAGCCGCCCGATCGCGACCTGCATCCGGCCGGGCGCGTTTGGCGAGGTCGAGAGGGTCGTCATGCGCGTGCCTCGGGCTTGAAGGTCCGCACCGCCTGGAGGGGAACATCGAGGCGGAGCGGACTGCCTGCCTCCGGCATGTCCATGCCGCGCCGCCCCTGCAGCGAGACCGTGATCGGCTTGTCGGCGCCGATCTCGACCAGCAGCTTCACCGTGCCGCCCAGGAACTGGATGTCCGTCACCGTGCCGTCGATGCCCGTCTCACGCGCGCCGCCAGGGGCGCCGAGATCGATGTCCTGCGGCCGGATCGAGACCAGGCATGGCTGGCCGGCCGCGTCGACGCCGCCCATGCCGCGCACGCGATGGCCGCCGGGAAGCTCGATCAGGCTGCTGCCATCGGCGTCGCGGGCGATGACGGTTCCCGGCAGCAGATTGTTCTCGCCGATGAAGCCGGCGACGAACAGCGTCTTCGGCTCGGCATAGATCTTGTGCGGCACGTCGAGCTGCTCGATCCGGCCCCGGCTCATCACCGCGATCCGGTCCGACATCAGCAGGGCCTCTTCCTGGTCATGCGTCACATAGATGGTGGTGATGCCGATCTGGCGCTGCAGGCTGCGGATCTCGCTCCGGAGATGGATGCGCATCTCGGTGTCGAGATTGGAGAGCGGCTCGTCCATCAGCAGGACGTCCGGCTGGATGACCATGGCGCGCGCCAGCACGACGCGTTGCTGCTGGCCGCCGGAGAGTTCGCGCGGTCGCCGATGGGTGAGATGGTCGAGCCGCACCAGCTCGAGCATGCGCTTCACCTCGCGATCGATCTCCGCCTTGCCGCGCCGCCGGGCGCGCAGCCCGTAGGCGACGTTGTCGAAGACGGTGAGATGCGGAAAGATCGCGTAGTTCTGGAACACCATGCCGGTATTGCGCTGATGCGGCGGCACGTCGTCGATGATCTTGCCGTCGAAGCGGATGTTGCCGGATGTCTGGCGCATGAAGCCGGCCACCATCCGCAGCAGGGTGGTCTTGCCGCAGCCGCTGGAGCCGAGCAGGGTGAAGAACTCGCCCTTGGCAATGTCGAAGCTGACATTGTCGACGGCGGTCGAGTCGCCGAAGCGCTTGGTGACGGAATCGATCGAGACGGAGGTTGTCATCTTCGCGCATCCTGATTGCGTGAGCGGCCGCATCCCGCGCGGTGCGCGCGCGAGGGGGAATCGGAGCGGTGCGGCGGACCGGCGAGGCGGCCCGCCGTCTCGCGGCGTTACTGGGTCTTGACGATGATCTTCTGCATCCGGGCAAGGATGTCGGCGCGTTCGGCGCTCGCCCAGTCGCTGTCATAGTCGATGATCTTGATCTCGCTCAGCGGCTTCATCCGGGGATGGTTCTGCACGCCCTGGCGCGTCGGGCGACGGCCGGGGAAATGCTCGACCAGCTTCCGTTGCGCTTCCTCGGAGAGGATGTAGTCGGCGAACAGCTTCGCGGCGTTCGGATTGGGCGAGCCCTTGACGATGAACATGCCTTCCGGCTGCGCCAGCGTGCCATCCTCGGGATAGATGATGTCGGCGGTGTCGGCGAGAACGTAGTTGAACGCCGCCTCCTCATAGGTGACGCCGATCGGATATTCGCCGCGCCCGACCTGCTGGAAGACCAGGCTCGATTTCAGCACGATGTTGGTATTGGCCGTCATCGCCTCGACAAGCGTCCAGGCCTCGTCGCCGCGGCCATAGATCATCAGCCAGGTATTGAGCGCCGCCAGCGACGAACTCGACTTGGACGGGTCGGCATGGACGATCTTGCCATGCCATTTCGGGTCGGCCAGATCGCTCCACTTCTTCGGCGCGTCCTCGGGCTTCACCTGCTCGCGATTGGCCATCAGCACCATCAGGCTGGCGGCGAAGGGCGTATTGTAGCCCTTCTTGTCGATCATTGCCGGCTCGATATGGGCGAGTTCGGGCGACTGGTACGCCTCGAACAGTTCGGGGGCCGAGGCGCCCGTATCGGCGAAGCCGCCCCAGAGCACGTCGGCACCGGGCCGGTCCTTTTCGGCGCGGATGCGGTTGAGCAATTCGCCGGTGCCGGCCTTCACCGTCGTGACCTGGATGCCGTATTTGTTGCCGAATTCCTGGGTGAAATAATCCACCATTTCGGACGGATGCGACGCGTAGACGACCAGTTCCTTTTCGGGCTCGCCACGGGCGACCGTCGCGCCTGCCGTTCCGGCGAGCAGCGCCACGCCCGCCGCGGCCAGGGTCTTCTTCCAGATTGCCGATGTCATCTCGTCCTCCCAGACCAATGAGCCGGCGAAGGCCGGCATGCCGGATCTCCTCCCGGCTAAGCAATCCTACCGGCTCATTGACACATGTCAAATCATGGTGACATTTGTCTATCGAATTTAAACGGGGAGCCGGATGCGACGATGCGGGACCAATTGATGGAGCTGGCCGAGGCGGCGGGACGGATCGCGCTCGCCTATTTTCGCGGCGCCGGGGCCGAGCCGGGTGTCGAGGAGAAGGGACCGCTCGACCTCGTCACCCGGGCGGACCGCGAGGTGGAGGCGTATCTGTTCGCCGAACTGCAGCGCCTGTTTCCCGAAGACGGCATCTGTGGCGAGGAAGGGTCGGCGATCCGTCCGGAGGCGCCCCGGCAATGGGTGCTCGATCCGATCGACGGCACGTTCAACTTCGTTCGCGGCATCGACGCCTGGGCGGTTTCGATCGGCCTGTTCGAGAATGGCGCCCCGGTCTTCGGCGTGATCCATGCCCCGGCAAGGGGCGAGACGCTGTCTGGCGGTCGCGATGCCGAGGTGCTGTTCAATGGCCATCCCCTGCCGCCGCTGCCACGGCTCGATCGTCGGCGGGGCGTGATCGCCGTCGGGTTCAGCACGGATACGCCGCTCGACAAGGAAATCGCGGCGATCCGGGCGATCGTCGGCGATCTCAAGATGACCTATCGCCATTGCGGCTCGACGACCGCTGCCTTCTTGATGCTGGCGGCCGGCCAGGTCGACGCCTGCCTCGGCTTTGGCGTGCGGAGCTGGGATGTGATGGCTGCCCTGCCGGCGATCGAGCGCCTGGGTGGCGTGTCGACGATCGACTGGAGTGTTTCCGATCTGATGCAGAAGTTCGATTACCTGGCGGGTTCGCCGGAGGCAGTGGCGCTGGCGCGGCCGCTTCTCGGCTGGCGGCCTGCCTGAACGACCCGGCGCCAGAGCCCGAAGCGGTCGTTTCGGCCGCTTCGGGCTTTCTTTCTCTCTTTCGCCGGTCGCGCTGCCGCACGGCGCAGAGAACGGGCTCACGGTCCTGGCTTGCGAACGACGAGTCTTGGCGGCCGACATGGTCGCGGGCTCCGCGCCGGATCAAATCTTAACGAACGTTAATCTTTTCAGGCGCTTAGCTGTATCCGGCGGGATCCCGCGGTTTCCAGCGTCCGTGCGCTTGCCTTGTCCACAGGGTTTGGTGCGGCTTTCGGGATCTGGTTCGAATTGTTCGGATTT
>NZ_JAPKNI010000018.1 GCF_026343955.1 Kaistia defluvii | reverse complement strand
AGCGGGAGAGGGAGTGCGTCGTGCCAGCCGGAACGCCTGAGCCATAGGTCCGGAGAGTCGTCGCAGCCTTGGGCGTCGGCCATGGGGCGGGAGCCACCAAGCCACCGACACGCCTACCGAAAGCCATCGCCCACTTGTGGGAGAGGGTTGGGTGAGGGTCTTGCTTTCTCTGCGGCGGGATCTCTCCACCGGCACCGACGACCGGAGCCTTGTCCAACCACGACAATGCAGTCGCTCAAGGCGATGCAACGTGCTGCCAGCCCCGGTTCGTCACGGCCGCCGAGGCAGCGAACCACCGTCCGCAAGATATCGACCGCACCGGTCCAAGCGCCCCCCTGCCCGGCAGCGCCAGCCCGAAACGAAAAAGGGCGACCCGAAGGCCGCCCTGATCCAAACCCGAACTACGAGCAGCTTACGCTGCGACGCCTTCCGAAGCCGCTTCTTCAGCCGCTGCGCGGGCGCGGTCCGAAGCGCCCTTGGCGTCGACGTCGCGCTCGACGAACTCGATGACGGCGACCGGGGCGTTATCGCCATGACGGAAGCCGGCCTTCAGAACGCGAAGGTAGCCACCCTGGCGCTCCTGGTAGCGCGGGCCGAGCGTGTCGAACAGCTTCTTGGCTGCCTCGACGTCGCGCAGCTGCGCGATGGCCTGGCGGCGGGCATGCAGGTCGCCGCGCTTGCCGAGCGTGACCAGCTTCTCGACGATCGGACGCAGGTCCTTCGCCTTCGGCAGGGTGGTGACGATCTGCTCGTGCGTGATCAGCGCTACAGCCATGTTCGCGAACATCGCCTTGCGGTGGCTCGCGGTACGGCTGAACTTGCGACCGGAATTACCGTGGCGCATGGCTCTCTCCTCAGTTTATCGACCGGCGGCTCACGCCGTGGGTGCTGTCTTAGTAATGATCTTCGTAACGCTTGGCGAGTTCTTCGATGTTCTCCGGCGGCCAGTTCGTGACCTCCATGCCGAGATGGAGACCCATCTGGGCGAGAACTTCCTTGATCTCGTTGAGCGACTTGCGACCGAAATTCGGCGTCCGCAGCATCTCTGCCTCGGTCTTCTGAATCAGGTCGCCAATATAGACGATATTGTCGTTCTTCAGGCAATTGGCCGAACGGACGGAAAGTTCCAGTTCGTCCACCTTCTTCAGAAGCGACGGGTTGAAGGCCAGCTCCGGAATGGCTTCCGAGACGGTTTCCTTCTGCGGCTCTTCAAAGTTGACGAAGATCGACAGCTGGTCCTGAACGATGCGGGCGGCGTAAGCCACCGCGTCGTCGGGACGGAGCGAACCATCGGTCTCGACCGTAAGCGTCAGCTTGTCATAGTCGAGAACCTGGCCCTCGCGGGTGTTCTCGACGCGGTACGAGACCTTCTTGACCGGCGAATAGATGCTGTCGACGGGGATCAGCCCGATCGGAGCGTCTTCCGCACGGTTGCGGTCGGCAGCGACATAGCCCTTGCCGGTATTGACGGTGAACTCCATGCGGATCTCGGCGCCGTCGTCCAGCGTGCAGAGAACCAGCTCGGGGTTCAGGACCTCGATGTCGCCGACCGTCTGGATGTCGCCAGCGGTGACGACACCCGGACCCGTCTTGCGAACCACCATGCGCTTCGGGCCTTCGCCCTGCATGCGGATGGAGATTTCCTTGATGTTCAGGATGATGTCGGTGACATCTTCCCGCACGCCTGCAATGGAGGAGAACTCATGCAGCACGCCGTCGATCTGGACGGCGGTAACCGCAGCGCCCTGGAGCGACGACAGCAGCACGCGACGCAGCGCATTGCCGAGCGTCAGACCAAAACCGCGCTCAAGAGGTTCTGCCACAACGGTAGCAAGACGCTTGGGATCGGATCCCGGCGTCACCTCGAGCTTGTTCGGCTTGATCAGCTCTTGCCAATTCTTATGGATCACGACCGTATCCTTTCGATCTCGAACGCCGCCCGACGGTTCGGGTAGCGTGGCGCTCCGGCTAAGGGCGGAGCGCCGAATGCCGATACGCAGTGAAGACGGCGCCCACAGAGGACGCCGTCCGAGGCTTTAGACGCGGCGACGCTTGCGCGGCCGGCAGCCATTGTGCGCGATCGGCGTCACATCACGGATCGAGGTGATGGTGAAGCCAGCAGCCTGGAGAGCCCGGAGAGCCGACTCACGACCCGAACCCGGACCGGTGACTTCGACTTCGAGGGTCTTCATGCCGTGTTCAGCGGCCTTGCGGCTCGCGTCTTCAGCAGCCATCTGCGCTGCGTACGGGGTCGACTTGCGCGAACCCTTGAAGCCCATCATGCCAGCCGACGACCAGGAAATCGCATTTCCCTGCGCATCGGTGATGGTGATCATCGTGTTGTTGAACGTCGAGCTCACATGCGCGACGCCCGAGGAGATGTTCTTCCGCTCGCGGCGACGTACGCGCGTTGTGTCCTTGGCCATTCTCTATCCTTACGTTCGATCTCGACACCGCCGTAGTACCGGCGGCTCCACCGGGGGCCTAGCGCCCCGAATTCTGATTTACTTCTTCTTGCCGGCGATCGGCTTGGCCGGACCCTTGCGGGTGCGCGCATTGGTATGCGTGCGCTGGCCGCGAACCGGAAGACCACGGCGGTGACGCAGGCCGCGGTAGCAGCCGAGGTCCATGAGCCGCTTGATGTTCATCGCGACTTCGCGACGCAGATCGCCTTCCACGACGTAGTCGCGGTCGATCGCTTCACGGATCGCCAGCACTTCGGCGTCGGAAAGCTCGTTGACGCGACGCTCGGGAGCGATGTTCGTCTTCGTGATGATGTCCAGCGCGTTCTTCGCGCCGATCCCGTGAATGTACTGGAGCGCGATGACAACGCGCTTGTTCGTCGGGATATTTACGCCTGCGATACGGGCCAATGCCGTCTCCATCTCCAGCCGACGGAACATTCCGTCAGCGCCTCAAAATCCCGCGTCCGGTGGAGGCCGGCTCGTGCGGGCATTCTCTTGCGCAAACAAGCAGTGTCGTCCCCTGAAATATCAGGGAACGCCAAAACCCGTCTGCAGCAGGTCGCGAGCCTTATCGACTCTCGACCTGTTCGTCAAGCCTATCCAGCGTCGTCGCGATATCCGAGGAAACCTCATCGATCGAACGCATGCCGTCTATCTCGATCAAACGGCCGCCCGCCCGGTAATAGGGCGAGATGACCGCAGTATCTCGGTTGTAGGCCGCGAGCCGTGTCTTGAAGACTTCCGGATCGTCGTCCTTGCGGACCGGCTCACCCCGAGCGCGCGTTTCATCGGCGCGCTTGGTGATTCGATCCGTCAGCTTGGACTGGTCGACCTTGAGCTCGACCACGGCGTCCAGCTTCACGCCCTTGCTCGCCAGCATCTTCTCCAGCGCATCCGCCTGCGCGATCGTCCGCGGAAAGCCATCGAGAATGAAACCCTTGCGGGCATCCGCTTCCTCGATCCGATCCGCCACGATCCCGACGACGACATCGTCGGGAACCAGGTTGCCGGCGTCCATGATCGCCTTGGCCTGGAGGCCGATCGGCGTTCCGGCGGCGACCGCCGCCCGCAGCATGTCCCCGGTGGACAGCTGTGGAATTCCGTAACGCTTCACAAGACGCGCAGACTGCGTGCCCTTACCCGCTCCTGGTGGTCCGAGCAGGATAAGTCTCATCGCTTCTTCCCCCGGAGCTTGGACTTCTTGACCAGGCCCTCATACTGATGCGCCAACAGATGGCCCTGGACCTGCGACACCGTGTCCATCGTCACGTTGACGACGATCAGCAGCGACGTGCCACCGAAGTAGAACGGCACGTGGGTAGCCGAAATCAGGGCCTCGGGCAGCAGACAGACAATGACCAGGTAGACGGCGCCCAGAAGGGTGATGCGCGTCAGCACATAGTCGATGTATTCCGCCGTCCTCTGTCCCGGACGAATGCCCGGAATGAATCCGCCATGCTTCTTCAGATTGTCGGCCGTATCCGTCGGATTGAACACGATCGCCGTATAGAAGAAGGCGAAGAACATGATCATCGCCGCATAGAGCAGCATATAGAGCACGGTGCCGTGGCCGAGCAGCGCAACCGTCGACGTCAGCCAGCTCGGCGCACCGCTCGAAGCCGTGAAGTTGGCAATCGTGGCCGGCAGCAGCAGCAGCGAGGACGCGAATATCGGCGGGATGACGCCCGACGTGTTCAGCTTCAGCGGCAGATGCGACGACTCACCCTGGAACATCCGGTTGCCAACCTGGCGCTTCGGATACTGGATGATGAGGCGGCGCTGTGCGCGCTCCATGAACACGATGAAAGCGATCGCGACGACGGCGACGACGGCAACGGCCAGGATGACCCAGGTCGGCAGAGCGCCCTGGCGCCCCAGCTCGAGCATGCCAATCAGCGCATGCGGGAGGTTGGCGACGATACCGGCGAAGATGATCAGCGAAATACCGTTGCCGATACCGCGCGACGTGATCTGCTCACCGATCCACATCAGGAACATCGTGCCGCCAGTCAGCGTGATGACCGTGGCGATCCGGAAGAACATGCCGGGGTCGATGACGATGTTGGTTCCACCCTCGAGACCGACAGCGATGCCATAGGCCTGCACGATGGCCAGCGCTACCGTACCGTACCGCGTGTACTGGTTGATGATCTTGCGACCCGCCTCCCCTTCCTTCTTCAAGGCTTCAAGGGAAGGAACGATCGACGTCATCAGCTGGATGATGATCGACGCGGAGATATACGGCATGATGCCGAGCGCAAAGATCGCCATGCGTCCGACGGCACCGCCGGAGAACATGTTGAACAGGCCCAGGATGCCGGACTGCTGATTGTTGAAGGCGCTAGCCAGCGCTTCCGGGTTGATGCCGGGAAGCGGGATATAGGTGCCGAGCCGATAGACGAGCAGCGCACCCAGTGTGAACCAGATGCGCTTCTTCAGAGCCTCGGCTTTGGCGAAGGCGCCAAAATTGAGATTGGCCGCCAGTTGTTCAGCCGCTGATGCCATTCGCCGCTCCGTTCGGGCCCGGAAACCGGGCCCCAATGCCCCTACCGGGCATCAAGTGGTCTCTCGGAGGCGCCACGACAACCGGCGGCGCCCCTCCCCGAACGACGCAGTTTATTCTGCGTCCGTCTTTTCAGCCTTGACGGCGAGCAGCTTGACGGTACCGCCAGCCTTCTCGACCGCTTCGATGGCGGGCTTGGAAGCGCCTGCGATCTCGAAGTTGACGGCCGTCTTCAGCTCGCCAACGCCCAGCAGACGAACACCGTCCTGAACGCGACGCAGAACGCCGGCTTCCTTGAGCGCTTCGACCGTCACCGGCTTCGTCGCATCGAGCTTGCCCGCGTCGATCGCCGTCTGGACACGGCCGAGGGAGACCTCGTTGTAGTCCTTGGCGAAAATGTTGGTGAAACCGCGCTTCGGCAGACGCCGATGCAGCGGCATCTGGCCGCCTTCAAAGCCCTTGATCGCCACACCCGTGCGCGACTTCTGGCCCTTGACGCCGCGACCACCGGTCTTGCCCTTGCCGGAACCGATACCGCGTCCGACGCGCATACGGTTCTTGCTGGAGCCCGGGTTGTCGTTGATCTCGTTGAGCTTCATCGAACTGGTCCTTCTGGGCTCACGCCTCGTCCACAACGCGGACGAGGTGAGCCACCTTGGCGATCATGCCGCGAACCGCAGGAGTATCCTGCAGCGTCGAACGGCGACGGATCCTGTTGAGGCCGAGGCCGATCAGCGTTGCACGCTGGTCGGCCGGGCGGCGGATCGGGCTGCCGGTCTGCTCGACGGTAACCGTCTGGGCGGCGCCTTCAGATTTCTTGGCCATTGGTCAAATCCTCGAATTCAATCGGGCGCTCACGCCTCGGCGGAAGCTTCGGCTTCGCCGCCGCGACGGGCCTGCAGTGCCGACACCTTGATGCCCCGACGGGCCGCGACGGAACGCGGGCTGTCTTCTGCACTCAGTGCCGCGAAGGTCGCACGCACCATGTTGTACGGGTTCGACGAACCCATCGACTTGGCGACGACGTCCTGGACACCGAGGGTCTCGAACACGGCGCGCATCGGACCACCGGCGATGATGCCGGTACCCGGCGCTGCGGCGCGCAGGAAGACCTTGCCGGCGCCATGGCGACCGAAAACGTCATGATGAAGCGTACGTCCCTCGCGGAGCGGAACCCGAACCAGGCTGCGCTTCGCGGCTTCCGTCGCCTTGCGGATTGCTTCCGGCACTTCACGTGCCTTGCCGTGGCCGAAACCGACCCGGCCCTTCTGGTCGCCGACGACGACGAGGGCTGCGAAGCCGAAACGCCGTCCGCCCTTCACCACCTTCGCGACGCGATTGATGTGAACGAGCTTGTCGACGAATTCGCTGTCGCGCTCTTCCCGCTGCTCTCTGGCCATCGAAAGATCCAATCGTCCTGTGTTACGTGATGACGCGCCTCAGCGCATCAGAAGTCCAGACCGCCCTCGCGAGCGCCATCAGCCAGCGCCTTGACGCGGCCATGAAAAAGATACGCACCGCGGTCGAACACGACCTGGCTCACGCCAGCAGCCTTGGCACGCTCGGCGACGAGCTTGCCAACCGCCTCGGCGGCCGCCTTGTCGGCACCCGTCTTCAGCGCGCCGCGCAGATCCTTCTCGAGCGACGAAGCCGCGGCGAGGGTACGCCCCTCGGCATCGTCGATGATCTGGGCATAGATATGCTCCGACGAGCGATACACGCTGAGCCGGGGACGTCCGTTCGCAACCTTGCGGAGCGCCCGGCGGACGCGCGCAGCGCGACGGTCCTGCAGATTATTTGCCATGACGGGCTCCGTTTACTTCTTCTTGCCTTCCTTGCGGAAGATCGTTTCGGTGGCGTACTTGACGCCCTTGCCCTTGTAAGGCTCGGGGCTGCGATATTCGCGAATCTCGGCCGCGACCTGGCCGACGCGCTGCTTGTCCATACCCGAAACAATGATCTCGACCGGGCGCGGCGTCACGATCGTGATGCCTTCCGGGATCGCATAGACCACGTCATGGCTATAGCCAAGAGCGAGCTGCAGGTTCGTGCCCTGAACGGCAGCGCGGTAACCCACGCCGTTGATCTCGAGCTTCTTGGTGAAGCCCTCGGTCACGCCCTTCATCAGATTCGAAATCATCGTGCGCGACATACCCCAAGCGGCGCGAGCCGGCTTGCTGTCATCACGCGGGGCGACCTGAACGCCCGCTTCCGTCAGTTCAACTTCGACGTGCTCCGTGAAGTCGAAGGACATTTCGCCCTTCGGACCCTTCACAGAAACCGTCTGGCCGTTGATCGTAGCCGTTACGCCCTTGGGCACCGCTACCGGCTTCTTACCAATACGAGACATCAGACAAATCCGTCCGGTTCGTGTTTCGCCATCAACCAGATCAGAATACCTGGCAAAGAACCTCGCCGCCGACATTCTGGTCGCGGGCATCCGTATCCGACATCACGCCCTTCGGCGTGGAGAGGATGGACACGCCGAGACCATTCTTGACCTGCGGAATGTTCTTGACCGAGGCATAGACCCGGCGACCCGGCTTCGAGACACGCTCGATGGTGCGGATCACAGGCTCGCCATCATAATACTTCAGTTCGATCTCGATCACCGGGCGGCCATCGCCGCTGTCCACCGACGCAAAGCCACGAATGTAGCCTTCCGACTGCAGCACTCCGAGAACGTTCTCGCGCAGCTTGGAAGCGGGAGTCGAAACCTTCGACATCCGGCGCATCTGAGCATTGCGGATACGGGTGAGCATATCACCCAGAGGATCGGTCATTGTCATCGGACCGTGCTCCTTACCAGCTCGACTTGACGAGGCCCGGGATCAACCCCAGCGACCCGAGTTCGCGCAATGCAATACGCGACATCATCAGCTTGCGATAGACACCACGCGGGCGGCCCGTCACTTCGCAACGATTGCGGATGCGCGTCTCGGACGCGTTCCGCGGCAGCTCTGCCAGCTTGAGGCGCGCCTGGAAGCGTTCCTCGAGCGACAGGCTCTCGTCATTGGCCACAGCCTTCAGGCGATCGCGCTTGGGAGCATACTGCTTCGCAAGCTTGCGGCGCCGGTTGTTCTTCTCGATCGAGCTCTTCTTAGCCATCGATAATCCCTCGTCCTATCCCGGCACCGGTTACTGGCGGAACGGGAAGTTCATCGCCTTCAGAAGGGCGCGAGCTTCCTCGTCAGTCTTGGCCGTGGTGCAGACGATCACGTCCATTCCCCAGACCTGATCAATCTTGTCGTAATTGATCTCCGGGAAAATCAGATGCTCCTTGATGCCCATGGCGAAGTTGCCACGACCGTCAAAGCTCTTCGGATTGAGCCCGCGGAAGTCGCGAACGCGCGGCAGCGCGATCGTGACCAGGCGATCCAGGAATTCGTACATCCGCGACTTGCGCAGCGTAACCTTGCCACCGATCGGCATGTGCTCGCGCAGCTTGAAAGTCGCGATGGACTTCGAGGCCTTGGTCACAGCGGGCTTCTGACCGGCGATGAGCGCCAGATCACCAAGGGCCGTACCGACCTTCTTGGAATCATTGACGGCTTCGCCGATGCCCATGTTCAGCACGATCTTCTCCAGACGAGGAACCTGCATCGGGTTCTTGTACCCGAACTCCTCGACGAGCTTCGCCCGAACTTCGTCTTCATAGAACTTCTTGAGCCGCGGCTCGTAAGCTGCCTCAGCCATCGATCACATCTCCCGAACGCTTTGCGACGCGTTGCTTGCGCCCGTCTTCGGTCACTTTAAAGCCGACGCGGGTCGGCTTGCCGTCCTTGGGGTCCGCCAGGGCGACATTCGACAGATGGATCGTGAGCTCCTTGGCAACAATGCCGCCCTGCTCGCTCGCCGTCTGCTTCTGGTGCTTGCGCGCGACGTTCACACCACGCACGACGGCGCGGTCTTCGGTCGGGATCACGCGGAGCACTTCGCCCGACTTACCCTTGTCCTTACCCGTGAGGACGACGACGTTGTCGCCCTTCTTGATCTTGGCAGCCATCACAGCACCTCCGGCGCGAGCGAGATGATCTTCATGTGGTTCTTCGCGCGAAGCTCACGCGGAACCGGTCCGAAGATACGAGTCCCGATCGGCTCCTTCTGGTTGTTGATCAGAACCGCCGCATTCTTGTCGAAACGGATGACACTGCCATCCGCGCGACGGATATCCTTAGCTGTGCGAACGACGACCGCCTTCATGACGTCGCCCTTCTTCACGCGACCCCGCGGGATCGCCTCCTTGATCGACACGACGATGATGTCGCCGACCGAGGCGTACTTCCGCTTGGAACCGCCGAGAACCTTGATGCACATCACACGACGAGCGCCGGAATTATCCGCCACGTCGAGGTTAGTCTGCATCTGAATCATGACTGGCCGCCTACTTTTCTGGTCGCCACCGATCCGAAGGGATCAGCAGCAACGAACCTTATCCAGTGCCTTACTTATCGCCCGACTGCTCGGAGATAACGACCCAGCGCTTATTCTTCGAGATCGGCGCGGTCTCTTGGATCGAGACGATATCGCCAATCTTGTGAACATTGCCCTCGTCATGGGCATGGTACTTCTTCGTCCGCCGCACGGTCTTCTTCATGACCGGGTGCGTGAAGCGCCGCTCGACCAGAACGACGACAGTCTTGTCGGTCTTGTCGCTGACGACGCTGCCCTGCAGAACGCGTTTCGGCATTGTCGCCTCCTCAGCGCTTGTCCGCCGCGCTCTTCTGCGCAGCGATGGTCTTGATCCTGGCGATGTCGCGGCGAACCTGCCGGACACGCGCCGTGTTTTCGAGCTGTCCGGTAGCCCGCTGAAAGCGCAGGTTGAACTGCTCCTTCTTCAGGTTTCCGAGCTCGGTATCGAGCTGGTCGGCGGTCTGCAGCCGAACGTCTTTCGCCTTCATGGCAGTATCCTCGTCCGTTCGCCGATCAATCGGCGATGCGCTGTACGAAGCGCGTCTTGATCGGGAGCTTCGCCGCGCCGAGGCGGAGCGCCTCGCGGGCAGTCTCCTCGTCGACACCGTCGATCTCAAACATGATCCGGCCAGGCTTGACGCGGGAGGCCCAGAACTCGGGCGCTCCCTTACCTTTACCCATTCGGACTTCGGTCGGCTTCGACGTGACGGGCACATCCGGGAAAATCCGGATCCACACACGACCGGCACGCTTCATAGCACGTGTAATCGCACGGCGGGCCGCTTCGATCTGTCGCGCTGTTACGCGTTCCGGCTCGAGGGCCTTGAGGCCGAACCCGCCGAAGTTCAGATCCGTACCACCCTTGGCAACGCCATGGATACGGCCCTTGAACTGCTTGCGGAACTTGGTGCGCTTCGGTTGCAGCATTTCTGTTCTCTCTCGCCCTCAGGTCGACCGATTAGGCCGCGGAGTCGCGACGACGAGTATTCGAGCCCTGCTCGTTACCCTCAGTCTGGCGACGCTCGGAAGCCATCGGATCGTGCTCGAGGATCTCACCCTTGAAGATCCACACCTTGATGCCGCACGTGCCATAGGCCGTGTGCGCCGTCGCGGTGCCATAGTCAATGTCTGCGCGCAGCGTGTGCAGCGGAACGCGACCTTCGCGGTACCATTCCAGACGCGCAATTTCCGCGCCGCCGAGACGGCCGCCGGCGTTGATGCGGATGCCCTGGGCACCCAGACGCATCGCCGACTGAACGGCACGCTTCATCGCGCGGCGGAACGCAACGCGGCGCTCCAGCTGCTGTGCGATCGAGGCAGCCACCAGGGTCGCGTCGATTTCCGGCTTGCGCACTTCGACGATATTGAGATGCACTTCGCTGTCGGTCAGCTTGCCGACCAGCTTGCGAAGCTTCTCGATATCGGCACCCTTCTTGCCGATGACGATACCCGGACGAGCCGAGTAAATCGTCACGCGGCACTTACGGTGCGGGCGCTCGATCACGATCTTGGAGACCGCGGCCTGCTTCAGCTCGACCATGAGCTTTTCGCGGATCCGCATGTCCTCATGAAGCAGCTTGCCGTATTCGCCCTTGTTGGCGAACCAGCGGCTGTCCCACGTCCGGTTGATACCGAGGCGGAGGCCAATCGGATTGACTTTCTGGCCCATTATGCAGCCTCCTCGGTTTCACGCACCACGATGGTGAGGTGCGAAAACGGCTTCTCGATCCGGCCGACACGACCGCGAGCCCGCGGCGTCCAGCGCTTCATGACCAGGGCCTTGCCGACAAACGCTTCGGCAACGACCAGCGAATCAACGTCGAGATCGTGATTGTTCTCGGCGTTTGCGATCGCTGATTCCAGCGTCTTTTTGACGTCCAGTGCGATCCGCTTGTTCGAGAAGGTCAGATCGGCCAGAGCCGCGCTTGCCTTCTTGCCCCGGATCAGCTGGGCGACGAGATTGAGCTTGCGCGGAGAGACACGGATCATCCGCGTGATGGCGCGGGCCTCGGTGTCTTTCAGCGCGCGTTCGCGCTTCGGCTTGCCCATGTTACTTCCTCTTCGCCTTCTTGTCGGCCGTGTGGCCATAGTAGGTCCGGCTCGGCGAGAACTCGCCGAACTTGTGGCCAACCATGTCCTCGTTGACGATGACCGGAACGTGCTTCTGGCCGTTATAGACGCCAAACGTCAAGCCCACAAACTGGGGCAGGATCGTGGAGCGACGGCTCCAGATCTTGATAACCTCGCCACGACCCGAAGAGCGGCTCTTCTCTGCCTTGCGCAGGAGATAACCGTCGACGAACGGGCCTTTCCAAATAGAACGAGCCACGGACAGCCTCTCTCTTACTTGCTCTTGCGCAGATGACGGCTGCGCGCGATGAACTTGTCGGTCGACTTATTATTGCGGGTCTTCTTGCCCTTGGTCGGCTTGCCCCAGGGCGTGACCGGATGACGGCCACCCGAGGTGCGGCCTTCACCACCGCCATGCGGATGGTCGACCGGGTTCATGGCGACACCGCGCACGCTCGGACGCTTGCCAAGCCAACGATTACGACCGGCCTTGCCGAGCGAGATGTTGGAATGGTCAGGGTTCGAAACCGCGCCGATCGTGGCCATGCAGGTCTGGTGAACCAGGCGCTGCTCGCCCGAATTCAGGCGAAGAATGGCCATGCCCGCGTCGCGACCAACATACTGTGCATAAGCACCGGCCGACCGTGCGATCTGACCGCCCTTGCCGGGCTTCATCTCGACATTGTGCACGATCGTGCCGACCGGCATCGCGCCGAGCGGCATGGCGTTGCCGGGCTTCACGTCGGCCTGGGCCGATGCAATGACCTTGTCGCCAACGGCCAGGCGCTGCGGCGCCAGGATGTAGCTCAGCTCACCGTCTTCATACTTGATGAGGGCGATGAAGGCCGTACGGTTCGGATCGTATTCGATCCGCTCGACGACAGCCGGAATGTCGCGCTTGTTCCGCTTGAAATCGATCAGGCGGTAGGTGCGCTTGTGGCCACCGCCACGGCCATAGGCCGTGACGCGTCCGAGATTGTTGCGACCGCCGCTCTGGCGGAGACCGACCGTCAAGCCCTTGACGGGCTTGCCGGCGTAGAGCTCCGAGCGATCGACGAGAACGAGCTGGCGCTGTCCCGGCGTTGTCGGCTTGTAGTGCTTGAGAGCCATGGCTTCAGCCTATTTTCTTCGCGTCAGAGACCGGTAGAAACGTCGATCGACTGACCTTCAGCCAGCGTCACGATCGCCTTCTTGACGTCGCTCTGCTTGCCCACGATACCGCGGAAGCGCTTCACCTTGCCCTTGCGGACCAGGGTGTTGACGCCCGTGACCTTAACCTTGAACAGCGCTTCGACAGCCGCCTTGATTTCGGGCTTCGTCGCGGTCTTCAGAACGTTGAAGACGACCTTGCTCTGTTCGGTGGCAATGGTCGACTTCTCGCTCAGCACCGGGCTGCGGATGATGTCGTAATGCGACAGATTGCTCATTTGAACCGCTCCTGCAGCGCTTCGACCGCAGCCTTGGTCAGCACGAGCTTCTCGCGGCGCAGAATGTCGTACACGTTGATGCCCTGCACCGGCAGAACGTCGATGTGCGGCACGTTCCGGGTTGCGAGCCCGAAGTTCTCATTGACCGACGCGCCGTCGATGATCAGCGCATTGGCCCAACCCAGCTTGGCGAGGTTCTCGCGAACCGCCTTCGTCTTCGGCGCATCGATGGCGATGTCCGAGACGATGACCAGGTTGTCGCCCCGGGCCTTGGCCGAGAGCGCATGCTTCAGAGCAAGCTGGCGGAACTTCTTGGTCAGGTCATGCGCATGGCTGCGCACCACCGGACCGAAGGCCTTGCCGCCGCCGCGGAACTGCGGCGCAGTCTTGGCACCGTGGCGTGCGCCGCCGGTACCCTTCTGCTTGTACATCTTCTTGGTCGTGCCGGAGACTTCCGAGCGACCCTTCGACTTGTGGGTGCCAGCCTGGCGCTTGGCCAGCTGCCACCGCACCATGCGGTGCAGGATGTCGCCGCGCGGCTCGAGACCGAAGATCTCGTCCGAGAGCGAGATCTCGCCTGCTGCCGTACCGTCGAGCTTGGTGACCTTAATATCCATCATTCGGCCTCCTTCGCTTCGACCGCAACTTCAGCCGCCGCGCCGTTCTTGCGGATGGCGCCGGGAACCGGAGCATCCTTGGGAAGTGCGCGCTTGACCGCATCGCGAACCTCGATCCAGCCGCCCTTGGCGCCGGGAACGGCACCCTCGACCATGATCAGGCCGCGCTCGACATCCGTGCGAACGACCTTGAGGTTCTGAGTGGTCACGCGGACATCGCCCATGTGACCAGCCATCTTCTTGTTCTTGAACACCTTGCCCGGGTCCTGGCGCTGGCCAGTCGAACCGTGCACACGATGCGATACCGAGTTACCGTGTGTCGCGCGGCCACCACTGAAGTTGTGGCGCTTCATGACACCGGCAAAACCCTTACCGATCGAGGTGCCGCTAACGTCGACGAACTGTCCGACGACGAAATGCTCGGCGGTGAGCTCGGCACCAACCTCGATGAGGTTGTCCGGGGTCACACGGAACTCCGTGACCTTGCGCTTTGGCTCGACCTCGGCCTTGGCGAAATGACCACGCTCAGCCTTGGGCGTGTTCTTCACCTTGGCGAGACCGCTTCCAAGCTGGACCGCGGTGTAACCGTTCTTATCTTCCGTCCGATGAGCGACAACCTGACAGTTGTCCAGCTTCAGCACCGTTACCGGCACCTGCTCGCCTGCATCCGTATAGATGCGGGTCATGCCCACCTTCTGTGCGATCAATCCAGAGCGCATTCTATCCTCGCTCGCCTCAGAGCTTAATTTCGACGTCCACACCGGCCGCCAGGTCGAGCTTCATAAGCGCGTCCACGGTCTGCGGTGTGGGGTCGACGATGTCGAGAAGACGCTTATGCGTCCGCATCTCGAACTGCTCACGGCTTTTTTTGTCGATATGCGGCGACCGGTTCACGGTGAACTTCTCAATTTGCGTGGGAAGTGGCACCGGGCCTACAACGCGGGCACCAGTACGCTTTGCCGTGTTCACGATCTCTCGCGTGGATGCATCGAGAATCCGATGATCGAACGCTTTGAGCCGGATCCGGATATTCTGACCGTTCATCGATTTCTGTCCTCAGGTGACATGGGCACACGACACCGCCGTGTGCCCGGTCCGGCCGACCTTACTTAATGATGCTGGCGACGACGCCGGCGCCGACGGTACGACCGCCTTCACG
>NZ_JAPKNI010000017.1 GCF_026343955.1 Kaistia defluvii | reverse complement strand
TGCGGGAGAGGGCTGGGGTGAGGGGCTTGCGGCGATTGGATCACCAAGGCCGCTACCATATGAGACGCCCACATTCCTGGCGAATGGCTGAGCCAACCAGCCGCGGGCCGGCTCTACAGCTTTTCCACCGCCGTGAAGCGGAACAGGAAGCTCGGCTCCATCATGGATTGCGTCAGAGACAGGCGGCTGGAGCGGTAGCAGTCCGGCTCGTCGGCGAAGAAGGTGCCGGAGAAGCGGACCGTGTCGCCGGTCTTCAGTTTGCCGAGGCTCTGCGCGACGGGGGATCCGGCCGGAACCAGCGTCTGGTCCTCCATGTCGGACATCGCATTGTTCCAGGTCTTCACCAGCGTTCCGTCAGGCAGCGCCATGGTGAGGGTCAGTCGCTTGCCGGAATCCGCCTCCATCGACTGGATCTTGCCGACCCAGCGCTTCACCTCCGGCTTGGGCAGTGCCTTGCAGATGGCGGCGGCGCGCTGCGGCTGGATCGAATCGCGTTGCGCGTCGTCGGCCTTGTCGAAGGCCTCGCGCGCCGAGCCCACGGCCTGGGTGAAGGCTGCCTGGTCCTTCGGCTGTTGCGGAGCCAGCAGGCCGAGCACGGCGGCAGCTTCCTCGGCCGGGCTTGCGGCCGGCGCGGCTGCCGCGCCCGGGGCCTGGCCGGTGATCGGATCTGGCTCGCCACCGGGAATGATGGTGGTGGTCACGGGTACCGGGTCGGGCAGGGCGGAGGGTGCGAGCTGTGACTCGTCCTTGCTGGACGGCGCCGGAACCTCGGCCGGCTCGACCACACGAACCGCGGCGGGGGGCGTGGCGGGCTCGGATACGGCGGCGATGGGTGATTCGGAGGGAGGCACGATCTGCGTTTCCGGCGCGCTCTCGGGAGCGGCGGGCTCCAGGGCTGCGATATGCGGCATCGTGACCGGCAGGGACGGCTTCATGATCACGCCGGCGGCGCCGGCCACGAGCAGCACCGTGCCGACGGCGATCCCGGCGAAGTTGGTACGGCTCAACCCATTGAGGAGCAGGGGAACCATACCCGCCAGGAGACCCAGCAGACCTATGATGAACAGTGCGATCCAGAGCATGCTGATCCCTTCGTCCCGGCTGGATTATCCAGATCTCGGGCCCGACGCCAAGAGTCGCCGGGCCGGCAGGACTCTATATCCGACCGTGAGTGGCATGAAGTCTGGGCGAGCCTGTGGCGGTTGAACAGGCCGTATCGACACCGGCCTGTGGATTCGATCGCGGACCATGAAGGAGAGGCGCCTGGCCAAGGCCACTGCGGTGCCGCATTTCGTGTAGCATTGTTCACGAAGGAATCCCGTCAGAAAGGCTCTCTCCATGCGGTTTGGAATTGCGGTTGCAGTTGGTTTGGCCGGCGCGTTGCTTTGCTGTCCGGCGACGGCGGCAGAACGCACGGTACCCCAGTCGGAGGCGGCGCTCCGCTATTCCTTCTCGCCGATCGTCAAGCGGGTCTCGCCGGCGGTCGTCAACGTCTATGCCTCGCGCGTCGTCCAGCAGCGCGCCTCGCCCTTCATGGATGATCCGTTCTTTCGCCGCTTCTTTGGCGGCGAGATGAACAATGCGCCGCGCAAGCGCGTCCAGCAGTCGCTGGGTTCCGGCGTCATCGTCGATCCCTCGGGCATCGTAGTGACCAACTATCACGTCATCGCCAATGCCGACGAGGTCAAGGTCGCGCTCTCCGACAAGCGGGAGATCGAGGCCGAGGTCGTGCTCAAGGACGAGCGGATGGATCTGGCGGTCCTGCGGCTCAAGGGCGGCGACGGCCAATATCCGATCGTTTCCTATGCCGATTCGGACGCGCTGGAGGTCGGCGATCTCGTGCTGGCGATCGGCGATCCCTTCGGTGTCGGCCAGACGGTGACCAGCGGCATCGTCTCGGCGCTGGCGCGCACGCAGATCGGCGCGTCCGACTACCAGTTTTTCGTGCAGACCGACGCGGCGATCAATCCGGGCAATTCCGGCGGCGCGCTCGTCGATATGGATGGCAAGCTGGTCGGCATCAACACGGCGATCTATTCGCGCAGCGGCGGTTCGATCGGCATCGGATTCGCGA
Source organism: Kaistia defluvii (assembly GCF_026343955.1). Lineage (GTDB taxonomy): Bacteria > Pseudomonadota > Alphaproteobacteria > Rhizobiales > Kaistiaceae > Kaistia > Kaistia defluvii. Next base: position 13,897 of record NZ_JAPKNI010000017.1, on the reverse strand, counting down.
TTCCTTCCAATATGGTACGCGTGGTTGTTCAGTCGGCGCTGAAGGACGGCAAGCTCATGCTGCCCTGGCTCGGCGCGAACCTGCAGCAGGTGACGCCGGAGATTGCCGACGGGCTCGGCATCGGACGGCCGCGCGGCGCGCTCGTCACCGACGTCGCGGCGAACGGTCCGGCGGCAAAGGCGGGGCTCCGATCGGGCGATCTCGTCATCAGCGTCGATGGCGTCGAAGTGGATGATCCGAACGGGCTCAACTACCGCCTCGCCACCAAGGGCGTCGATGCCACGGTGAAGCTCGCCTATATCCGGGGCGGCAAGACCACTTCGGCGGAGCTGGCGCTCATCGCCGCGCCGGAGACGACGCCGCGCGACCGGCGGACGATCGATGGCGTTTCGCCCTTCTCCGGCGCGACGGTCGTCAATCTCTCGCCGGCCGTGATCGAGGAACTCGGCTATGCCGGCAAGCGCGACAATGGCGTTCTGATACAATCGGTCGAGAGCGGGTCGCCTGCCGAAGGCGTCGGGTTCCGCGCCGGCGACGTCATCGTCGAATCGAATGGCGTGAAGATCGCATCGACCAAGGGTCTCGCCGAGGTCGCGGCGCAGCGGGCTTCGCGCTATAGGCTGGTCATCGAGCGCGGCGGTCGCCTGATCCGCACGCAGGTCGGTCGTTGATCGGGTTTGGACATTTGAGATGAGCAATCTGTTCGAGGCGGCCGGGATGGAGAGGGCTGCGCCGCGGCCACTGGCCGATCGGCTTCGCCCCGAACGGCTGGCCGATGTCGTCGGCCAGGATCATCTCGTCGGCGTCGATGGCGCGCTGTCGCGCATGCTGAATTCGGGCTCGCTCGGCTCGATGATCTTCTGGGGGCCGCCCGGCACCGGCAAGACCACGGTGGCGCGGCTGCTCGCGAACGAGACGGAGCTGCATTTCGAGCAGGTCTCGGCCGTCTTTTCCGGCGTGGCGGACCTGAAGAAGGTTTTCGAGCAGGCGCGCGCGCGACGGCAGATCGGCAAGGGCACACTGCTCTTCGTCGACGAGATCCACCGCTTCAACCGCGCCCAGCAGGACAGTTTCCTGCCGGTGATGGAAGACGGTACCGTCACGCTGGTGGGCGCGACGACCGAGAATCCGTCCTTCGAACTCAATGCCGCGCTTCTGTCGCGGGCCCGCGTGCTGGTGTTCCATTCGCACGGCCCGGAATCGATCGCCAGGCTGCTGGCCCGCGCCGAAGCGGTCGAGGGCAAGCCGCTGCCGCTCGACGAGGAAGCGCGCGAAGTGCTGATCCGCATGGCGGATGGCGATGGGCGGGCCTCGCTGACCCTGTCGGAGGAAGTCTGGCGGGCGGCGAAACCCGGCGAGATCTTCGACGCCAAGGGCCTGCAGGAGATCGTCCAGCGCCGGGCGCCGATCTACGACAAGGGGCAGGACGGCCACTACAATCTGATCTCCGCCCTGCACAAATCGGTGCGCGGCTCCGATCCCGACGCTGCGCTCTATTATCTCGCCCGCATGTTCGATGCTGGCGAAGATCCGCTCTATCTCGGCCGCCGGCTGGTGCGGATGGCGGTTGAGGATATCGGCCTTGCCGATCCCCAGGCCCTCGTCGTCGCCAATGCGGCCAAGGACGCCTATGACTATCTCGGCAGCCCGGAAGGTGAACTCGCCTTCGCGCAGGCCGCCGTCTATCTCGCCACGGCGCCCAAATCGAACGCGGTCTACATGGCCTTCAAGGCGGCGACCCAGGCGGCCAAGCAGGGTGGCTCGCTGCTGCCGCCCAAGCACATCCTGAACGCTCCGACCAAGCTGATGAAGGACGAGGGCTACAACGTCGGCTATCGCTATGACCACGACGAGCCGGACGCCTTTTCAGGCCAGGACTATTTCCCGACCGCGCTCGGTCGGCAGAATTTCTACGAGCCCGTCGAGCGCGGCTTCGAGCGCGATATCCGCAAGCGCATGGACTATTGGGCGAAGCTCCGGAAGGAGCGGGGCGGCGGTTAGACGGGGATCGCTTGCGACTGACGCCGATCCCCTTCCCAATCCCTGCCGCCTCGTTGCATGCTGGGGCAAACCTCGGGAGCCCTGCCTTGATCCTCATCGGCCAGTATGATTCCCCCTTCGTCCGTCGCGTCGCGATCGCCATGCATCTCTACGGGATCGCCTTCGAGCACCGGCCCTGGTCGGTGTTCCGCGATGCCACAAGGATCGCCCCCTATAACCCGCTGACGCGCGTTCCGACCCTTGTGCTCGACGATGGCGAGGTGGTGATCGAGAGCGCCGCCATCCTCGACTATCTCGATGAAATGGCCGGCGAGGAGAAGGCGATGATCGCGCCGTTCGGACCGGAGCGGCGGCGCGCCCTGAAGGTCTGCGCGCTGGCGACCGGCCTTGCCGACAAGGCGGTCAGCCTTGTCTACGAAGCCGTGCTGCGCAAGGACCGGTCGGAAGTCTGGGTCGAGCGTTGCAAGACGCAGATCGCCGGCGTTCTCGACGCGCTGGAGGCGGATCGCGCTGACCGACCCACCCCATGGTGGTTCGGCGACCGCATCGGCCATGCCGACATCGCCGTCGCCTGCGCGCTGCGCTTCACCAACGAGGCGCATCCGGGACTGCTGGGCAACAGGCACTGGCCTCGCCTCGAGGCGCTTTCGGCCGAGTGCGAGGCCCTGCCGGTCTTCGCGGAGAATGCCCAGGCGGTTTCCCCGCCCAAGGCCTGATCGTCCGGGTGGGCGGATCGCCTTAGCGCAGCTTTTCGACCGCGATGGCGAGACAGGCCTCGAAGGCGGCGAGATCGGTATAGAGCGCGGCCGGATCGGCATTGCCGACCACGACCGCGCCGCCGCGTCGTTCGATGCCGCCATGCAGCATCAGATTGTCGATCATCTCGAAATCCTCGACGGAGAGCCCATCCGGCCCGCGCTTGTGGCCGTCGGCACCTTCGGCGACCGCGCCCTGGTAATAGTCGAGCACGCGGGCAAAATGGTTGGCGGCGACGTTGGTATAGGCGAAGACCGGCTTGCCGAGCCCGCACATGAAGCCAAGCTCGAAGGTGGTGCCGGTATCAGCGGCGATGCCGCGGAACGGCGTCAGATTGGCGATGATTGCGTCGGCATCCAGCATCATCTGCTCATCGATATCGCTGATCGCCAGGCCGAATCCCTTCTTGCTATCCGTCGGCGGAATATCCAGGTCACCGGGCGAGATCGGCGTGAAGCCGGCGGCCCGGGCAAGGGCCGCCTTGCGGTCGAGGATCTCGCGGGCATTGGCGAGAAAGACTTCGGGCCCGGCGAGGTAGATCTTCTTCGACACGGATGAAAACCCTTCTGTTGGGTGGCGGATCGGGCCGCGATGGCCGGCGCTCGGCCGAGCGGACATCGGGGCGCGTGAAGAAAGCGTAATCGGGCCGTAGGCTCAGGCCTTTCCGGCGCGTTCGGGCGCGGCGGCGCTGTCCTCGCCGCGAAGGCGCCGCCGTTTCAGCGTCGCGATCGTGGCGACGAGGGCGAAGAGGAAGAGCAGAAGGAAGCTCGTCTCGACCGCGCCGAGGATGGGATGGCCGTAGAAGGCGACATCGTCGGTGCGCGCGTCGTCGATCACCTTCATGCGCCAGGCCAGCATCGAGGCGGCGCTGGCAACACCGAGACTGACGCCCAGCATGCGGGCGAGGTTGAACATCGCACCTGCCTCGCCGGAAAGGGCCGGTGGCGCGGCTCCCATGGTGGCGCTGTTGTTCGGGGCGATGAACATGCCGAGGCCGGCGCCAAACGCCGCCAGCGCCAGAATGCCGAACAGCCTTGAAGGCGAGGGCTCGAGCGCCACGAGCGACAGCGCCAGCAGGGCTGCAGCGCAGAGCGCCATGCCGGCGAGGGTGAGGGCCGTTACTCCGAGCCGGTTGACATAAGAGCCGGCGATCGGCGCGGCGACGCCAAGGGCAATCGGTATCGCCGCCAGGCGCAGCCCGGCGAGTTCCGGGGCGTCGTGGAAGCCGCGAACCAGCGCGAAGGAGACCAGGTAGAACATGCCGTAAAGCATGGCGTAGCTGAACAGCACCGCGAGAATGCCAAGCGAGAAGGCTTCCGATTTGAACAGCTTCAGATCGACCAGCGGTGAATCGGTACGGCGCTCGAACAGGATGAACAGCGCCAGCAGCACAATCCCCGTTGCGCTCGTGCCGATGAACGCCGCTGAGGCGATGCCCCAGTCGGCGGCCTGGCTAAGCGCCAGCACGATGCAGAGGAGGGCGGGAGGCAGCAGCAGGGCGCCGCGCCAGTCGAATCGCCCGGCGCCCTTTTCATCGTCGTGCGGCAGGATCAGCCAGCCGAGCAGCAAGCCGATGACACCGATCGGCGGCGTCACCCAGAAGATCGAACGCCAGCCCAGCGAGCCGATCAGAAGGCCGCCGACGATTGGCCCGAGACTGACGCCGACCGCTTGCGCCGCCGAGAAAATGCCCATGGCCCGACCGCGTCGCTCCTTACCGGCGGCGCGGACCAGGATCGAGACCGAATTGGCGCCGAGCAGCCCGGCTCCGAGACCTTGCAGCACGCGGAAGGCGATCAGTTGTGGCAGACTGGTCGCGATGCTGCACAGGAGCGAGGCGATCAGAAACGTCGCCATGCCGAAGAGATAAAGCGGCTTGCGGCCATATTGCTGGCACAGCCATCCGAAGACAGGCAGTGAAACGGAAAAGCTCAGCAGATAGGCGAGGGCGACCCAGCTTGTCACGGTCTCGCGAAGCTGGAAGACCTCGGCGAGATGCGGCAGGGCCAGTTGCACGACGCTGGCGTCGAACTGGCCCATGAAGCTGCCAATGCAGGTGACGCCGACGATATACCAGGGATAGGCGGGTCGTCGCGCCAGACGGTCGCGGAAGGACGCGATTGGCTGCGGCATCCCCGGCAGCATGCCCTGTTTTCTCTCAACCGGTTCGTCCATTGCCCCACCTCCAACGCCTGTCGCGACGCTAGCATGGATCGGTTGCGGTGCCTTTCTGTCGTGCTCGCTACGGGATCGGTGACCAACAGGGTTTTTTTACGCGGCGAGGCTGGCGTATAAGCGGCGGAGTCTATGTGGAAGGGTCGCTCGCGGCCCCGTAGAGAGGAACGCCCGAATGCAGACCCGTGCCGCCGTCGCTTGGGAAGCCAACAAGCCGCTGACGATCGAGACGATCAACCTCGACGGGCCGCGCGCCGGCGAAGTGCTGGTCGAGATCATGGCGACCGGTGTGTGCCACACCGATGCCTACACCCTGTCCGGCCTCGATTCGGAGGGCAAGTTCCCGGCGATCCTCGGCCATGAGGGCGCGGGCATCGTCCGCGAGGTGGGCGCCGGCGTCACGTCGGTGCGCCCCGGCGACCATGTCATTCCGCTCTACACGCCCGAATGCCGCCAGTGCAAAACCTGCCTGTCGCAGCGCTCCAACCTCTGCACGGCGATCCGTTCGACGCAGGGCCAGGGGCTGATGCCCGATTCGACCTCGCGCTTCTCCTGCTCGAACGAGACCGTGTTCCATTACATGGGCACGTCGACCTTCTCGAACTTCACCGTGCTGCCGGAGATCGCCGTCGCCAAGGTCCGCGAAGACGCGCCCTTCGACAAGATCTGCTACATCGGCTGCGGCGTGACCACCGGCGTTGGCGCCGTCATCCACACCGCCAAGGTGTGGCCGGGCGCCAATGTCGTCGTGTTCGGTCTCGGCGGCATCGGCCTCAACGTGATCCAGGCGGCCCGCATGGTCGGCGCCGACAAGATCATCGGCGTCGATCTCAATCCGTCCAAGGTTGCGATGGCCAAGAAGTTCGGCATGACGCATTTCGTCAATCCGGACGAGGTCGGCCGCGACAAGGTCGTGCAGGCGATCGTCGACCTGACCGGCGGCGGCGCCGATTTCTCGTTCGAGTGCATCGGCAACGTCCACACCATGCGCCAGGCGCTGGAATGCTGCCATCGCGGCTGGGGCGAGAGCATCGTCATCGGCGTGGCCCCCTCGGGCGTCGAGATCTCGACCCGTCCGTTCCAACTCGTCACCGGCCGCGTCTGGAAGGGCTCGGCCTTCGGTGGCGCGCGCGGCCGCACCGACGTGCCGAAGATCGTCGACTGGTACATGGACGGCAAGATCAACATTGACGACCTGATCACCCACACCATGCCGCTCGAAGAGATCAACACCGCCTTCGACCTGATGCATGAAGGCAAGTCGATCCGCAGCGTCGTCGTATTCTGATCGGTTGAGCGAGGCGGGCGTTGCCTGAAGCCGCCCGCCTCGCGAACCGCAAGCAACGAGGCTGGTCTTGCCGCTACGCCTGACATCCGTCTCGGCCGAGCTCTATCGCTCGATCCGGCGCATCCAGGTTCCGGTCGAGCCGCTGACCGTGCTCGTCGGCCGCAACGGCGTTGGCAAGACCAATCTCTACCGCTCGCTGGAATTGCTCGCCGCCGCCGCGCGCGGCACGATCACGCGCGAGATCGCGGAGGAGGGCGGGTTTGAATCCGTTCTCTGGGCCGGGCCCCGCGCCAAGGGTCCGGTGCGGCTGAAGCTCGGCGCCGAATTCGGCGCCTATGCCTATTCGATCGAGATCGGCCTGCCGGCGCCGATCGACCAGGCGGCGCTGACGGGTACGGAGCCGATGGTCAAGGCCGAGGAACTGGTGCATCGCGCCCGGGGCAAGGCCGTGACGATGATGAAGCGGCAGGGCCCGAGCGCGTGGCTGCGCGATGAGGACGGCCGGCGGCAGACCTATGAGGAAGCCCTCGTGCCGTCCGAGACGGCATTGTCGGGCTTTCGGGACCAGGGCCGCTTCACCGAGCTGGATCTGGTGCGCCGCGCGCTGCTGGACTGGCGCTTCTATCACGATTTCCGCACCGACAAGACCTCGCCAATCCGCCAGCCTGCGCTCGCCATCACCACACCGACGCTTTCCTCGGATGGCTATGATCTGGCGGCGGCGCTGGCGAGTGTGATCGTGATCCGCGATGAAGCGCCGGAGATCGAGGCGGCGATCGAGGATGCCTTTCCCGGTGCTGTTCTGGTCACCGAGTTTGGCAAGGGCACCGTCTCGATCGGGCTCAAATTTCCGGATTTGCCGCGCCCGCTGGGTGCGCATGAACTTTCCGACGGCACGTTGCACTTCCTTTGCCTTGTCGCGGCGCTCTCGGGCTATCGTCTTCCGGGCTTCATCGCGCTCAACGAGCCGGAGACCAGCCTGCACCCCGACCTGACCCTGCCGCTGGCGCGGCTGATCGCCCGCGCGGCCGAGCGGACTCAGGTGTGGGTCGTCACGCATTCGCAGGCGCTGGCCGATGCGCTGGAGCTAGAAGCGGGCGTTGCGCCGCGCGTCGTCGTCAAGGAGGACGGCGCGACATGGATCGAAGGGCTCAAGCTCTTCGGCGAATTTGTCGAGCGGGAGTGAACGATGCGGGTCGCCGTCTTCAGCACCAAGCCGTACGATCGGCAGTATCTCTCCGAGGCGAATGCCGCCTTCGGGCATGATCTTGTCTTCCTCGAGCCCAAGCTGGATCTTTCGACCGCGCCGCTGGCGGACGGATTTCCGGCAGTCTGCGTCTTCGTCAACGACAGGCTCGACCGGCCGCTCTTGACGCAACTCGCAGCGACCGGCACGCGGCTTGTGGCGTTGCGCTGCGCCGGATTCAACCATGTCGACCTGCACGCGGCGGCCGAGCTCGGCATCGATGTCGTGCGCGTGCCCGCCTATTCGCCGCATGCCGTGGCGGAGTTCACCGTGGCGCTGCTGCTGGCGCTCGATCGCCGCATCCCGCGCGCCTGGGCCCGCGTCCGCGACAATAATTTCGCGCTCGACGGCCTGATCGGCAATGACCTGTTCGGCAAGACGGTGGGTATCGTCGGGACGGGACGCATCGGCGCGCTGGTCGCACGATGCCTGAAACTCGGCTTCGGCTGCCGGGTGCTGGCGCATGATCAGCGGCAGGATCCGGAGCTGGTCGGTCTCGGCATCGAATATGGTCCGCTCGACGATCTGATGGCGGCAGCCGACATCGTCAGCCTGCACTGCCCGCTGACGCCGGAGACGCATCACCTCGTCAACGCCGCTACGATCGATCGGGCGCGAGCGGGATTCATCCTCGTCAACACCAGCCGCGGCGCGCTGATCGACGCCGAGGCGCTGGTGGAGGGCCTGAAGAGCGGAAAGGTCGGCGGCGTCGCGCTCGATGTCTACGAGCAGGAGGCAGACCTGTTCTTCGAGGATCTGTCCAACGAGATCATCCAGGACGACGTCTTCCAGCGCCTGCTGACATTCCCCAATGTGCTCGTGACCGGCCACCAGGCGTTTCTTACCGCCGAAGCGCTTGCGGCGATTAGCGAAACGACGCTGCGGAATATTGCCGCAGCGGAAGCGGGCCATGTGCTTGAAAACGTTGTCGCTGCGGAAGTCGTCCGCCCGCCGCGCCCGCAAGCCTGACCGTGGCGCGTGATTTTCCATGACGATCGGCGGCGGCTTTCGTGTAGGGTGGCCGCCCATGACCCACAAAAACGATGTGCATCTATCCGCCCGCGCTTCGGAGGCGCGTGTCTGGCCGAAGATCCTTGGCCGGTTTCGCGAGCCGAACGAGACGCGCAGCGTCGCAGAAATCCTTGTCACCGCGCTGCCGCTGGTCGCTCTCTGGTGCGCGATGTGGTTTCTGGTCCAGCAGGGCTTCTGGTGGCTGTCGCTGCTGCTGGCGGTCCCCGCCGCCGGCTTCCTGGTGCGCCTGTTTCTGATCCAGCATGACTGCAGCCATGGCGCGTTTTTCCGCCGCCGCGACGTCAATGACTGGGTCGGGCGCGTTCTCGGCGTGTTCACCCTCACCCCGCATGACTACTGGCGCCGGTCTCACGCGATCCATCACGCCACGCATGGCAATCTGGAACAGCGCGGCATGGGGGATATCACCACGCTGACGGTCGAGGAATATCGCGCCCGCGGTTTCTGGGGACGGCTCGGCTACCGGGTCTATCGCAGTCCCGTCGTGCTCTTCGTCATCGGTCCGGCCTACCTCTTCCTGCTCCAGCATCGTCTGCCGATCGGCATGATGCGCGGCGGCGGCTCCCAGCCCTGGCTCAGCACCATGGGCACGAATCTCGGCATCGCCCTGGTCGCCGGTGGCCTGATGTGGCTGGTTGGTGTCGGCCCGTTCCTGATGGTCCACCTGCCGATCGCCATCATCGCCGCTTCGATCGGTGTCTGGCTGTTCTACGTCCAGCATCAGTTCGAAGAGACGTTTTGGGCGCGGCCGCCGGAGTGGACGCATCAGGAAGCGGCACTGCATGGCAGTTCGTATTACGACCTGCCTGGCGTGCTGCGCTGGATGTCGGCCAATATCGGCGTCCATCACGTCCACCACCTTTGCAGCCGCATCCCGTTCTATCGCCTGCCCGAAGTGCTGAAGCAGCATCCCGAACTCATGCAGGTCGGCCGCATCACGATTGGCGAGAGCCTTCGTACGGTTCCGCTGGTATTGTGGGATGAAGGCCGCCAGCAACTCGTGCCCTTCAAGGCGATGAAGCGCTGGGAGGCGGTATCCTTGCCGCTCGCTGCCGAGCCTGCCTGACCGGCGGGTTCTCCGACGAAGACGGCTACTGCCGGGCGCCGAGGATCTGGCGTGATCTCTTTAGGAGAATGCCGATGGCCAAGGGTCAGATGCGAAGCAATCGCGAAGCCAAGAAGCCGAAAAAGGTGAAGGAGGCTCCGGCGGCTGCCACCACCTTTACGACCCAGGTCACGAGAGCGACCCTGGGCGCGCCCGGCAAGGGCAAGAAGGGCTGAGAACAGGCGCTGGCCCGGCTGCCGCCGGGCCGCGACTGCCTTGAGGCCGGGGGGCTTGGGGGGCGCCCCGCGGTCGCCGCCTCGGGTGCGCCTGGTCGGCCGCATCGAGGTCGGCCCTATGCGCGACTGCTTCTTCGCCGGCATTCGCGGGGATTTGCATTCGGGCGAATCCGAGCCTAATTCTTCTGTCGGGAATGGAGTCTCCCGAGATCCACCGGATCTGAACCGCCGCATGGCCGATGACCCCTGCCAGCAGCTTTCGAGCGCTTGGCGGGAGTCTGTCCGGCTTCCTGTCGCAGCGATGTTCGTGCCGGACGCGATCACGTGGGCGGCAGGCCCCCAAGGAGATTTCATGTATCCGGTTGTTCTCGTGTTTATCGGCGCGGGTCTGGGCGGCGTATTCCGGCATGGCGTCAATATCGGCCTTGCGCGCGGGTTCGGCGCGGCATTCCCCTGGGCGACACTGACCGTCAACGTGATCGGTTCCTGTGTCATGGGGATGCTAGTCGGCTATCTGGCGTTTCGCGGCGGCGCCCACTGGACACAGCATGCGCGCCTGTTTCTCGCCACCGGCGTGTTGGGCGGCTTCACCACCTTCTCCACATTCTCGCTCGACGTCGTGATGCTGCTGGAGCGCGGCGAGACCGGCAGCGCCGCCCTTTATGCCGGCTCGTCGCTGATAGTTTCCGTTCTCGCGCTCTTTGCCGGGCTTTTGCTCGTCAGGACGCTCGCCGGATGATATGAGGCGCCTTCAATAGAAGGACTTTTCTCATGGCGACCGTCGTCTCCAAGACTGTAGGGCCCGACGAGGCCGGCATGCGCCTCGATCGCTGGTTCAAGGAACACTTTCCGGGCCTGTCTTTCGGGCATCTCCAGAAGCTGCTGCGTTCGGGCCAGGTGCGCGTCGATGGAGGCCGCGCCAAGACCAATGACCGGGTCAATGCAGGGCAGGTTGTCCGCATTCCGCCGCTCGGCGTCGATGCGGCCGGTGGCAGCCCGCACGTGGCCCGCCCGCTCGGTGCCCGTGGCAGCGCCGCCGACGCGCTAATGGCGATGTGCATCTACGAGGATGACCACGTCTACGTCTTCAACAAGCCGCAGGGCCTGGCCGTACAGGGCGGTTCCGGCCTGACCACCCATGTCGATGGCATGCTGGAAGCGCTGCGCGACACCAAGGACCAGAAGCCGCGCCTCGTCCATCGTCTCGACCGCGAGACGACGGGCGTGCTGGTGGTCGCCAAGACGCGCCTGGCCGCCTCCAAGCTCGCCGCCAGCTTCCGCGCCCGCGCGACCAAGAAGATCTATTGGGCGCTGGTGAAGGGGGTGCCCCGTCCGATGCAAGGCCGCATCTCGACCTGGCTCGCGCGCGATGGCGGCCCCTCCGGTGACAAGATGAAGATCGCTCGCCATGGCGAGAACGATGCCAGCCATGCCGTGACCCTGTTCTCGGTCGTCGACAATGCCGGGCAGAACCTCTCGTGGCTCACCATGCGTCCGGTTACCGGCCGTACGCACCAGCTGCGCGCGCATGCCGCCCATATCGGCCATCCCATCATCGGTGACCCGAAATATTTCGAAGCCGACATCAACTGGGATTTTCCAGGCGGCGTCCAGAACAAGCTGCACCTGCATGCGCGCCGGATCATCATCCCGCATCCGTCCGGCAGCGGCACGCTCGACGTCACGGCGCCTCTGCCGCCGCACATGGTGCAGAGCTGGAACCTTCTTGGCTTTGACAAGGATCTTGGCGACACCGGCACCGAAGACGACGAGTAGCCGTCGAGGCGCCGCGGCGCCTGGACGGATGAGGGGAAGGCCCGGCACGCGCCGGCACGATCAGATGACGGAAATGACGACAGCTCCCGAGAAACTCGATACCCAAAAGTTGCCGAAGCGCTTCTATGAGAAAGTCGCGACCGCGGCCGTCGAGGGCGGCTATGCCGTCCATCTCGACGGCCGCCCGCTGCGCACTCCCGCCAAGGCGCCGTTCGTCGTTCCCGACGAGTCGATCGCCGCTGCGATCGCCGCGGAGTGGGCAGGACAGAAGGAATTCATCAATCCCGCGACGATGCCGCTGACGCGGCTGGTCAATTCGGCGCTGGACGGTGTTGCCCGCGAGCCGGACGAGACCCGCGCCGAGATCCTGCGCTATGCCGGATCCGACATGCTCTGCTATCGCTCGGAGGGACCGGACCGGCTGGTGGCCTTGCAGGAGGCATCCTGGACGCCGCTTCTCGGCTGGATGCAGGAGCGCTTCCATGCCCGCTTCGTGCTGGCCCAGGGGATCGTGCATGTCGAGCAGTTTCCCGAAACGATCGAGGCCGTCGATGCCGCGCTCGGTGAGCTCGACATCCTTCGGCTCGCCGCGCTCAATACGATCACGACCCTGACTGGTTCGGCTGTCCTCGCGGTCGCCGTCCTTCACCGGCACCTGTCGGCCGAGGAAGCCTGGGCGGCGGCGCATGTCGACGAGGACTACCAGATCAGCCTCTGGGGCGAGGACGAGGAAGCCAGCATCCGCCGTGCCGGGCGCTGGAGCGAGATGCAGGCAGCGGCGCTGATTGTGGCCGCGCGGGGATAGGAGATACCCTTGAAGCACGTCCTGGCTGAACTGGAAAAACGCCGCGCCGAAGCCCGGCTCGGCGGTGGCGAGAAGCGCATCGCGGCGCAACACGCCAAGGCCAAGCTGACGGCGCGCGAGCGCCTCGACGTGCTGCTGGACGAGGGCTCCTTCGAGGAGTTCGACATGTATGTCGAACACCGGGGCACCGATTTCGGCATGGAGAAGACCAAGATCCCCGGCGACGGCGTCGTCACCGGCTGGGGCACGATCAACGGCCGTACCGTCTTCGTCTTCGCCAAGGACTTCACCGTCTTCGGCGGCTCGCTCTCGGAAGCCCATGCCGGCAAGATCATGAAGATCCAGGACATGGCGCTGAAGAACCGCGCGCCGATCATCGGCCTGTTCGATGCCGGCGGCGCCCGCATCCAGGAAGGCGTCGCGGCGCTCGGCGGCTATGGCGAGGTGTTCCAGCGCAATGTGCTGGCCTCGGGCGTGATCCCGCAGATCTCGGTGATCATGGGCCCCTGCGCCGGCGGCGACGTCTATTCGCCGGCCATGACCGACTTCATCTTCATGGTCCGTGATTCGAGCTACATGTTCGTCACCGGCCCGGATGTGGTGAAGACCGTCACCAACGAGACGGTGACGTCGGAGCAGCTGGGCGGGGCCAGCATTCACACGACGCGCTCGTCGATTGCGGACGGCGCCTATGACAATGATGTCGAGACGCTGCTGGAGATGCGGCGCCTGATCGACCTGCTGCCGCTCAACAACCGGGCCGAGATCCCGGAGATCGACAGCTTCGACACAGCCGACCGGATCGAGATGTCGCTCGACACGCTCGTCCCGGACAATGCCAACAAGCCCTATGACATCAAGGAACTGATCCTCAAGACCGTCGATGAGGGCGATTTCTTCGAGATCCAGGCGGCGTTCGCCCGGAACATCGTCATTGGCTTCGGCCGCATCGAGGGCCGCACGGTCGGCTTCGTCGCCAACCAGCCGATGGTGCTGGCGGGCGTGCTCGACAGCGACGCCTCGCGCAAGGCAGCGCGATTCGTGCGATTCTGCGACGCCTTTTCCATTCCGATCGTCACCTTCGTCGACGTGCCGGGCTTCCTGCCAGGGACGGCGCAGGAATATGGCGGGCTGATCAAGCACGGCGCCAAGCTGCTGTTCGCCTATGGCGAGGCGACGGTCCCGAAGATCACGGTGATCACGCGCAAGGCCTATGGCGGCGCCTATGACGTCATGGCGTCCAAGCACCTGCGCGGCGATCTGAACTACGCCTGGCCGTCGGCGCAGATCGCGGTGATGGGCGCCAAGGGCGCCGTGGAGATCATCTTCCGCGCCCAGAACGGCGATGCCGGGGGGCTGGCGGCGCGGACCAAGGAATATGAGGACCGCTTCCTTTCGCCCTTCGTCGCGGCCGAGCGCGGCTATATCGACGAAGTCATCATGCCGCACTCCACGCGGCGCCGCATCGCCCGCGGCTTGCGGCTCCTGCGCAACAAGTCGCTGGAGAACCCCTGGAAGAAGCACGACAACATTCCGC
>NZ_JAPKNI010000016.1 GCF_026343955.1 Kaistia defluvii | reverse complement strand
CGTGAAGGCGGTCGTACCGTCGGCGCCGGCGTCGTCGCCAGCATCATTAAGTGATGCAAGCCCGGCGCGGGTCTGCTAAGTAGCGGGAACGACGCCGGAAGATTCTGAGAAGGGCTGGAAACAGGCCTTCTCTCCGGTAGGGGTATAGCTCAGCTGGTAGAGCGACGGTCTCCAAAACCGTAGGTCGTAGGTTCGAATCCTACTGCCCCTGCCAATTTACTACTTGAGGAATCGAGTGATCGGTTCTATGTAACGCTTCCCAGCGGGGTGCGCAGACAGACGTCCGCGCGCCCGCAAGCCGTGAGCGGGTAATGGCCACCAAAACTAATCCATTTACGTTCCTCCAGCAGGTACGCACGGAGGTATCGAAGGTCGTCTGGCCGTCGCGTCGCGAAACCGCGATCACGACCGTCATGGTCTTCGTTATGGCCGTCCTTGCGAGCCTGTTCTTCACCATTGCCGATTTCGGTCTGAGCTGGGGCGTTTCGTTCCTGCTCGGTCTCGGCCGATAGGCGGAGGACAGTTCATTGGATAAACGCTGGTATATTGTCCACGCCTATTCGAACTTCGAAAAGAAGGTCGCGGAGTCGATTCGCGAGCAGGCGGGCCAGCGTGGCCTGGCCGATCTTTTCGACGAGATCCTGGTTCCGACCGAGAAGGTCGTCGAGGTTCGCCGCGGTCGCAAGATCGACGCGGAGCGCAAATTCTTCCCGGGTTACGTACTCGTGAAGATGGCGCTGACCGATGACGCCTATCATCTGATCAAGAACACGCCGAAGGTGACGGGCTTCCTCGGTTCCGACAATCGGCCGATGCCGATCTCGGAAGCCGAAGCCAACCGCATCATCCATCAGGTGCAGGAAGGCGTGGAGCGGCCGAAGCCGTCTGTCAGTTTCGAGGTCGGCGAGCAGGTCCGCGTTTCGGACGGCCCGTTCGCCTCGTTCAATGGCCTTGTCGAGGAAGTCGACGAGGTCCGCGCGCGGCTCAAGGTCGCCGTGTCGATTTTCGGGCGCGCCACTCCGGTGGAGCTCGAATACGGTCAGGTCGAAAAGCTCTGATCGTTTGGGCGTGGGAGGGTGCGGCGCTCGCCAAGTGTCGCCATCCGCACCACGCCATTCCTGCCAGCTGAGGCTGGCATTGGGTTGATGCGATATCGACCCACCTCGTCGGCGGGTTGCCGGCATGGAAAGGAATAAAGATGGCAAAGAAAGTTGCAGGCTACCTGAAGCTTCAGGTCAAGGCCGCCTCCGCGACCCCGTCGCCGCCGATCGGCCCCGCGCTCGGTCAGCGTGGCATCAACATCATGGAATTCTGCAAGTCGTTCAACGCGCAGACCCAGGAAATGGAAAAGGGCTCCCCGGTACCGGTGGTCATCACCTACTACCAGGACAAGTCCTTCACCTTCGTGATGAAGACGCCGCCGGTGAGCTTCCTTCTGAAGAAGGCCGCCGGCCTTGCCAAGGGCGCGACGACGCCGGGCAAGGGCGCCGCTGCCGGTTCGGTCACGCACGCCCAGTGCGTCGAGATCGCGACGAAGAAGCTCAAGGATCTGAACGCCGAGAATATCGAAGCGGCGGCTCGGATGATCGAAGGTTCCGCCCGGTCTATGGGCCTTGAGGTGGTTGCCTGATCATGGCTCAGCACGGTAAGCGCGTTATCAACGCCCGCGAGGGCATCGACCGCAACAAGCTCTATCCGATCAGCGTCGCCGTGGCGCTGATCAAGGATCGCGCCAATGCGAAGTTCGACGAGACGATCGAGGTCGCCCTCAATCTCGGCGTCGATCCCCGCCACGCAGACCAGATGGTCCGCGGCGTCTGCAACCTGCCGAACGGTTCCGGCCGTACGGTTCGCGTCGCGGTTTTCGCACGCGGCGCCAAGGCCGAGGAAGCCAAGGCAGCGGGTGCGGATATCGTCGGCGCCGAGGATCTGCTCGAGATCGTTCAGGGCGGCACGATCGATTTCGATCGCTGCATCGCGACCCCGGACATGATGCCGCTGGTCGGCCGTCTCGGTAAGGTGCTCGGCCCGCGCGGCCTGATGCCGAACCCGAAGGTCGGCTCGGTGACCATGGACGTGGCAACGGCTGTCGCCGGCGCCAAGGGTGGTTCCGTCGAGTTCCGCGTCGAGAAGGCTGGTATCATCCATGCCGGCATCGGCAAGGCGAGCTTCGACACCGAGAAGCTGGTCCAGAACATCAAGGCTTTCGTGGACGCCGTCCAGAAGGCCCGCCCGACGGGCGCGAAGGGCACGTACCTTCAGAAGGTTGCCGTTTCCTCGACCATGGGCCCCGGCGTCCATGTCGATCCGGCCACCACGCTCGGCGCGTAAGGCTCAAGAATCTCCGCCCGGTCTTCCGGGCGGCAAGATGGCCGGCGGAGGGTTCGCCCTCCGCCTGGTCCAATACCTGTCCGAGACTGCAGGGGCCGGCTCGCCGGCTTAATCTCCTGCATAGACGGGGGGAAGATGGATTTTCGGCGCAAGCCGCTTATCAGTTCGAACCTCTTTGACCCGAAGCTCGCAAGAGCGGCTGGGGGACAGGCACGCAGCGCTGCGATCGGATCTCTGGTCGCAGCATACGTAACCGGCGGAACCGGCCGTAAGGCCAACCGCCAACTGGAGAGAGGCAAGTGGAAAGAGCGGAAAAACGCGAACTTGTCTCGACGATGAACGAGGTCTTCCAGGAGGCCAATGTCGTCGTCGTGGCACACTATGCCGGCCTCACCGTCGCCGAGCTCACCGCCCTTCGTGGCAAGGCTCGCGTGGCAGGGGTCAGCGTAAAGGTCGCAAAGAACCGCCTCGTCAAGCTCGCCCTTCAAGGCACGGAATCTGCTCACATTTCGGACCTGTTCACAGGTCCGACGATCGTCGCTTACTCGACCGATCCGGTGGCAGCTCCCAAGGTCGTGTCCGAATTCGCCAAGACGAATGACAAGCTCGTCATTCTCGGCGGCGCGATGGGCAAGACCAATCTGGATCCGAACGGCGTCAAGGCTCTTGCCACGCTGCCGTCGCTGGATGAACTGCGCGGTAAGTTGGTCGGCCTGATCCAGGCCCCGGCCACCAAGATCGCGACGGTCGTCAGCGCACCCGCGGCGCAGCTTGCCCGCGTGTTCGGTGCCTATGCCAAGAAGGATGAAGCGGCGTAGGCCGTTCTCTCATTCAAACGAAGTTCGAACTGACAGGAATATAAAATGGCTGATCTTGCAAAGATTGTGGACGATCTGTCCGCCCTGACCGTGCTCGAGGCTGCTGAGCTCTCCAAGCTTCTCGAAGACAAGTGGGGCGTTTCGGCTGCGGCTCCGGTCGCTGTTGCCGCTGCTGGTGGCGCTGCCCCGGTCGCTGCTGCTGAAGAGAAGACCGAGTTCGACGTCATCCTCGTCGAGGCCGGCGCGAACAAGATCAACGTGATCAAGGAAGTCCGCGCGATCACGGCTCTTGGCCTCAAGGAAGCCAAGGACCTGGTCGAAGCCGCTCCCAAGGCCGTCAAGGAAGGCGTCTCGAAGGACGAGGCTGCCAAGCTCAAGACGCAGCTCGAGGGCGCAGGCGCCAAGGTCGACGTCAAGTAAGTCGATTGCAATCGGCCGGCCCCGGATTGCCGGGGCCGGTTTCCATCATGGTCCATAAGGACCGCTATCCAGAGAGCCGCGCCTGAGCGCGGCTATACGGCTTTCCGGATAGCTGTTCTTGAACGTAAAGAAGGAGCGAACATGGCCCTGGAATTCACCGGTCGTAAGCGCATCCGCAAGGTCTTTGGGTCCATCGGCGACGTTGCCGAGATGCCGAACCTCATCGAGGTTCAGAAGGCGTCCTACGACCAGTTCCTCATGGTCGAGGAAGCGAAGGGCGGGCGTGCGGACGAAGGTTTGCAGGCCGTTTTCAAATCCGTATTTCCCATTTCGGACTTTTCGAATACGGCGTTGCTCGAATTCGTCCGCTATGATTTCGACCCGCCAAAGTATGACGTCGACGAGTGCCGCCAGCGCGGCATCACCTTCTCGGCGCCGCTGAAGGTCACGCTGCGCCTGATCGTGTTCGATGTCGACGAGGACACCGGCGCCAAGTCCGTCAAGGACATCAAGGAGCAGGAAGTCTACATGGGCGAAATGCCCCTGATGACGTCCAACGGCACCTTCATCGTCAACGGCACCGAGCGCGTGATCGTTTCGCAGATGCACCGCTCGCCGGGCGTCTTCTTCGATCACGACAAGGGCAAGACCCATTCGTCGGGCAAGCTCCTGTTCGCCGCCCGCATCATCCCGTATCGCGGTTCCTGGCTCGACATCGAGTTCGACGCCAAGGACATCGTGCACGCCCGCATCGACCGTCGCCGCAAGATCCCGGTGACGTCGCTGATGTTCGCGCTCGGCATGGACGGCGAAGAGATCCTCGACACCTTCTATTCGAAGATCGTCTACTCCAAGGTCGGCGACGGCTGGCGCATGCCTTACGATCCGGCGCGCATGAAGGGCATGAAGGCGGCCATCGACCTGATCGACGCCGACACCGGCGAGATCGTGGTCGAGGCCGGCAAGAAGCTGACGGCCCGCGCCGCGCGCGGTCTGGCCGAGAAGGGCGTCAAGGCGCTGAAGGTTCTCAACGAGGACCTGCACGGCACCTATATCGCCGAGGACATCGTCAACCCGACCACGGGTGAAGTCTACGCCGAGGCCGGTGACGAGATCAGCGAGAAGCTGCTCGAGATCCTGGACGAGGCCGGCTACGACGAAGTCACGGTTCTCGATATCGACCACATCAATATCGGCGCCTACATCCGCAACACGCTGGCCGTGGACAAGAATGAGTCGCGTGAAGACGCGCTGTTCGACATCTACCGCGTCATGCGTCCGGGCGAGCCGCCGACCGTCGATACCGCGACGGCCATGTTCCAGTCGCTGTTCTTCGACAGCGAGCGCTACGATCTGTCGGCCGTCGGCCGCGTCAAGATGAACATGCGCCTCGACCTGACGGCCGAGGATACCGTGCGCGTGCTCCGCAAGGAGGACATTCTCGCGGTCATCAAGACGCTTGTCGAACTGCGCGACGGCCAGGGCGAAATCGACGACATCGACAATCTCGGCAATCGCCGCGTGCGTTCGGTCGGCGAGCTCATGGAGAACCAGTACCGCGTCGGTCTGCTCCGCATGGAGCGCGCGATCAAGGAACGCATGTCGTCGGTCGAGATCGGCAACGTCATGCCGCAGGATCTGATCAACGCCAAGCCGGCAGCCGCCGCCGTGCGCGAGTTCTTCGGCTCGTCGCAGCTGTCGCAGTTCATGGACCAGACCAACCCGCTGTCGGAAATCACCCACAAGCGCCGTCTCTCGGCGCTTGGCCCGGGTGGTCTGACGCGCGAGCGCGCCGGCTTCGAGGTGCGCGACGTGCACCCGACGCATTACGGCCGTATCTGCCCGATCGAGACGCCGGAAGGCCCGAATATCGGCCTGATCAACTCGCTCGCGACGTTTGCCCGCGTCAACAAGTACGGCTTCATCGAGAGCCCGTACCGCCGCGTCAAGGACGGCGTCGCGACGATGGACATCGTCTATCTGTCGGCGATGGAAGAGTCGAAGTACTACGTCGCCCAGGCGAACGTGAAACTCGATCCGAACGGCAAGCTGACCGAAGACCTGATCATCAGCCGGCATTCGGGCGAAAACGTCATGGTCACGTCCGACCGCGTCGACTTCATGGACGTGTCGCCGAAGCAGCTCGTTTCGGTCGCGGCCTCGCTGATCCCGTTCCTCGAGAACGATGACGCGAACCGCGCCCTGATGGGCTCGAACATGATGCGTCAGGCGGTGCCGCTCGTCCGCGCCGAGGCGCCTTTCGTCGGTACCGGCATGGAAGCCGTCGTTGCCCGTGATTCGGGCGCTGCCATCGCGGCTCGTCGCGGCGGCATCGTCGACCAGGTCGATGCGACGCGTATCGTTATTCGTGCGACGGAGGATCTTGATCCTTCGAAGTCGGGTGTCGATATCTATCGTCTGATGAAGTTCCAGCGTTCGAACCAGTCGACCTGCATCAACCAGCGGCCGCTTGTCCGCGTGGGGGATCGCGTCGGCAAGGGCGACATCCTGGCGGATGGCCCGTCGACGGATCTCGGTGATCTGGCGCTTGGCCGGAACGTGCTCGTCGCGTTCATGCCCTGGAACGGCTACAACTTCGAGGACTCGATCCTCCTGTCCGAGCGCATCGTGTCGGATGACGTCTTCACCTCGATCCATATCGAGGAGTTCGAGGTCATGGCGCGCGACACCAAGCTCGGTCCGGAAGAAATCACGCGCGACATTCCGAACGTTTCGGAAGAAGCGCTGAAGAACCTCGACGAAGCCGGCATCGTCTATATCGGCGCGGACGTGCAGCCGGGCGACATCCTCTGCGGCAAGATCACGCCGAAGGGCGAAAGCCCGATGACGCCGGAAGAGAAGCTTCTGCGCGCCATCTTCGGTGAAAAGGCTTCCGACGTTCGCGATACCTCGCTCCGCGTTCCGCCGGGCGTGACCGGCACGATCGTGGAAGTGCGCGTCTTCAACCGCCATGGCGTGGAGAAGGACGAGCGCGCGATGGCGATCGAGCGCGAAGAGATCGAGCGTCTCGCCAAGGACCGTGACGACGAGCAGGCCATCCTGGACCGGAACGTCTATGGCCGTCTGGTCGATATGTTCGACGGCAAGACCGCTTCCAGCGGCCCGAAGAACTTCAAGAAGGACACCGTGCTGACGCGCGATGTCATCGAGGAGTATCCGCGGTCGCAGTGGTGGCAGTTCGCTTTCGCCGACGAAAAGGTCATGGGCGAGATCGAGGCTCTGCGCGGTTCCTACGACGAAAGCCGCAAGCGGCTGGAGAAGCGCTTCATCGACAAGGTCGAGAAGCTGCAGCGCGGCGACGAGCTGCCTCCGGGCGTGATGAAGATGGTCAAGGTCTTCGTCGCGGTGAAGCGCAAGATCCAGCCGGGCGACAAGATGGCCGGCCGTCACGGCAACAAGGGCGTCGTGTCGCGGATCACCCCGATCCAGGACATGCCGTTCCTCGAGGACGGCACGCATGTCGACATCGTGCTCAATCCGCTCGGCGTGCCGAGCCGCATGAATGTCGGCCAGATCCTGGAGACGCATCTGGGCTGGGCTTGCGCCGGCATGGGTCTGAAGATCGGCAAGATGCTCGAGGACTACAAGAAGTCGGGCGACGTCAAGCCGCTCCGCCTCACCCTCGACGGCATCTATAACGGTCCGAAGGATCAGCCGGTTGCGGAACTGGACGATGCCTCGGTCATCCGGATGAGCGAACACCTGAAGAAGGGCGTCTCGATTGCGACGCCGGTCTTTGACGGTGCGCGTGAGCCGGACATCGTCGAGATGCTGGAGGAGGCGGGTCTTCACGACTCCGGCCAGTCGGTTCTGTATGACGGACGTACGGGCGAGGCATTCGACCGCAAGGTGACAGTGGGCTACATCTACATGCTCAAGCTGCACCACCTGGTCGATGACAAGATCCACGCCCGTTCGATCGGCCCGTACTCGCTCGTCACGCAGCAGCCGCTGGGTGGCAAGGCACAGTTCGGTGGCCAGCGCTTCGGCGAGATGGAGGTCTGGGCTCTCGAGGCCTATGGCGCCGCCTACACGCTGCAGGAAATGCTGACCGTGAAGTCCGACGACGTGGCCGGCCGTACCAAGGTCTATGAGGCGATTGTCCGCGGCGATGACACGTTCGAGGCCGGTATTCCGGAATCGTTCAACGTGCTGGTCAAGGAAATGCGGTCCCTCGGGCTCGACGTCGAGCTCAATCAGTCCAAGAAGGCCTTGGACGCCGAGGCGAACGCAAGGCTTCCGGACGCGGCGGAATAATCCGCCGCGGTTTCCGATAGGCCCATTCAGTTTACATGCGGTGTTCCGGTAGAGGGTGATCCTCGACCGGCCACCGGCATCGAAGGAGATCGGCGATGAATCAAGAAGTCGCGAACATCTTCAATCCGCTGGCGCAGCCGGCACAGAATTTCGATCAGATCCGCATCCACATTGCGAGCCCTGAGAAGATTCTGTCCTGGTCGTACGGTGAGATCAAGAAGCCGGAAACGATCAACTACCGTACGTTCAAGCCCGAGCGCGACGGCCTGTTCTGCGCGCGCATTTTCGGACCGATCAAGGATTACGAGTGCCTGTGCGGTAAGTACAAGCGCATGAAGTACAAGGGCATCATCTGCGAGAAGTGCGGCGTGGAAGTCACGCTCGCCCGCGTTCGGCGTGACCGCATGGGTCACATCGAGCTCGCAGCGCCCGTCGCTCACATCTGGTTCCTGAAGTCGCTGCCGTCGCGTATCGGCATGCTGATGGACATGACGCTGAAAGATCTCGAGCGGATCCTGTATTTCGAGAACTACGTCGTCATCGAGCCGGGCCTCACCCCTCTGAAGGAGCGTCAGCTGCTTTCCGAGGAAGAGTACCTGCGCGCCCAGGACGAATATGGCGATGACTCGTTCACCGCTCTGATCGGCGCGGAAGCCATCCGCGAGATGATGATGGCGCTCGACCTGCCGAAGCTCGCCGTCGATCTGCGCGAAGAGATCGCGACCTCGACCTCGGAGCTGAAGCCGAAGAAGCTCGGCAAGCGCCTGAAGCTGGTCGAGGCGTTCATCGAGTCCGGCAACCGCCCGGAATGGATGATCATGACGGTCATCCCGGTCATCCCGCCGGATCTGCGCCCGCTCGTTCCCCTCGACGGCGGCCGCTTCGCGACCTCCGACCTGAACGACCTGTACCGCCGCGTCATCAACCGCAACAACCGTCTGAAGCGGCTGATCGAACTGCGCGCCCCGGACATCATCATCCGCAACGAGAAGCGCATGCTTCAGGAAGCGGTCGATGCGCTGTTCGACAACGGCCGTCGCGGCCGCGTCATCACCGGCGCCAACAAGCGTCCGCTGAAGTCGCTCTCCGACATGCTGAAGGGCAAGCAGGGCCGTTTCCGCCAGAACCTGCTCGGCAAGCGCGTCGACTACTCCGGCCGTTCCGTGATCGTGGTTGGTCCGGAAATGAAGCTGCACCAGTGCGGCCTGCCGAAGAAGATGGCGCTCGAGCTGTTCAAGCCGTTCATCTATTCGCGTCTTGACGCGAAGGGCTTCTCGTCCACGGTCAAGCAGGCGAAGAAGCTCGTCGAGAAGGAAAAGCCGGAAGTCTGGGATATCCTGGACGAGGTTATCCGCGAGCATCCGATCCTGCTGAACCGCGCCCCGACGCTCCACCGCCTCGGCATCCAGGCTTTCGAGCCCGTGCTGATCGAGGGCAAGGCGATCCAACTGCATCCGCTCGTCTGCTCGGCCTTCAACGCCGACTTCGACGGCGACCAGATGGCCGTGCACGTTCCGCTGTCGCTCGAAGCGCAGCTGGAAGCGCGCGTGCTGATGATGTCGACCAACAACATCCTGCATCCCGCGAACGGCCAGCCGATCATCGTGCCGTCGCAGGACATTGTCCTCGGTCTCTATTATCTGTCGATCATGGCAGACAAGGAGCCGGGCGAGGGCATGCTGCTGAGCTCGATCGCCGAGATCGAGCATGCGCTGGCCGCCAAGGCGATCACGCTGCACACCAAGATCAAGGGGCGCTATCGTGGCGTCGACGCGGACGGCAACGTCACGTCGAAGATCTACGACACCACCCCGGGTCGCCTGCTGATCGGCGAATTGCTGCCGAAGCACCACAACCTGCCCTTCGACGTCGTCAACAAGCTGATGACCAAGAAGGAAGTCTCGAACACGATCGACGCCGTCTACCGCCATTGCGGTCAGAAGGAGACGGTCATTTTCTGCGACCGCATCATGGCGCTCGGCTTCCGCGAAGCCTGCCGTGCCGGCATCTCGTTCGGCAAGGACGACATGGTCATCCCGCCGACCAAGGCCAAGCTGGTCGAGGAGACGCAGGCGCTCGCGAAGGACTACGAGCAGCAGTACAATGACGGCCTGATCACCTTCGGTGAGAAGTACAACAAGGTCGTCGACGCTTGGGCCAAGTGTGGTGACGCGGTCGCCGCCGAGATGATGAAGGGCATTTCCGCCGTTCACCACGACGCGGAAACCGGCCGTCAGAAGCCGATGAACTCGGTCTACATGATGAGCCACTCGGGTGCCCGTGGTTCGCCGACCCAGATGAAGCAGCTGGCCGGCATGCGCGGCCTGATGACCAAGCCGTCGGGCGAGATCATCGAAAACCCGATCATCTCGAACTTCAAGGAAGGCCTGACCGTTCTCGAGTACTTCAACTCGACCCACGGTGCCCGTAAGGGTCTGGCCGACACCGCCCTGAAGACCGCGAACTCGGGCTATCTGACGCGTCGTCTCGTCGACGTGGCGCAGGACTGCATCATCATCGCGCAGGATTGCGGCACGACGAACGGCCTGAAGATGCAGGCGGTGATCGACAGCGGCCAGGTTGTCGCGTCGCTCGGCCTGCGGATTCTCGGCCGTACGGCTGCCGAGGACATCGTTTCGGGCGCGACCGGCGAAGTGCTGGTTCCGGCCGGTCATCTGATTGTCGAGAAGGATGTCGATCGGGTCGAGAAGGCTGGCGTCCAGGCGGTCAAGATCCGCTCGGTGCTGACCTGCGACACCAAGATCGGCGTCTGCGCGGCCTGCTACGGTCGCGATCTGGCGCGTGGCACGACCGTCAACATGGGCGAGGCCGTCGGCGTTATCGCGGCCCAGTCCATCGGCGAGCCCGGCACGCAGCTCACCATGCGCACGTTCCACATCGGTGGCACGGCACAGGTGGTCGACTCGTCCTTCATCGAGTCGAGCTTCGAAGGCACGGTCACGATGCGCAACCGCAACGTGGTCCGCGACTCCGGCGGCAAGCTGGTGGCTCTCGGCCGCAACATGGCGATCGTCATCGTCGACAAGGACGGCACGGAGCGCGCGGTCAACCGCGTCACCTACGGTTCGCGCGTTCACGTCGACGAGGGTGACCAGGTCAAGCGCGGCCAGCGCCTGGCCGAGTGGGACCCCTACACCCGTCCGGTTCTGACGGAAGTCTCGGGTATCGTCGGCTACGAAGACATGGTCGAAGGCATCTCGGTCGTGGAAACGGCCGACGAGGCGACCGGCATCACCAAGCGCGTCGTCATCGACTGGCGTGCCAACCCGCGCGGCGGCGATCTGAAGCCGGCGATCGTGATCAAGGGCAAGGACGGCAAGATCCTCAAGCTGGCCCGTGGCGGTGAAGCCCGGTACATGCTGTCGGTCGAGACCATTCTGTCGGTCGATCCCGGTTCGACGGTTCACGCCGGCGACGTGCTGGCGCGTATTCCCACGGAAGGCGCCAAGACGCGCGACATCACGGGCGGTCTGCCGCGCGTGGCGGAGCTGTTCGAGGCCCGTCGTCCGAAGGATCACGCGATCATCGCGGAGATGGACGGCACGATCCGTTTCGGCCGCGACTACAAGAACAAGCGTCGCGTCATCGTCGAGCCGGTCGAGGGTTCGGTCGGCCTGGATGGCGAGCTGCTGGAGCCGATCGAGTACCTGATCCCGAAGGGCAAGCCGTTCCATCTCCAAGAAGGCGATGCCGTGGAGAAGGGCGACTACATCATGGACGGCAACCCTGCGCCGCATGACATCCTGGCGATCAAGGGCGTGGAGGCACTCGCGGCCTACCTCGTCAACGAGATCCAGGACGTCTATCGCCTGCAGGGCGTGCAGATCAACGACAAGCACATCGAGGTGATCGTTCGCCAGATGCTGCAGAAGGTCGAGGTCTATGATGCCGGCGAGACGGAGTTCTTCAACGGCGAGCAGATCGATCGCCTGGAGTTCGACGTGGTGAACGAGAAGGCCAAGGCCGAGGGCAAGAAGCCTGCTTCCGGCAACCCGGTCTTGCTCGGCATCACCAAGGCCAGCCTGCAGACGCGTTCGTTCTTCTCGGCAGCGTCCTTCCAGGAGACGACCCGCGTCCTCACCGAGGCGGCCGTCAACGGCAAGGTCGATCCGCTCGAGGGTCTCAAGGAGAACATCATCGTCGGCCGCCTGATCCCGGCGGGTACCGGTGGAACGATGGGCCGTATCCGCGAGATCGCGACCAAGCGCGACGATCTGATCCTCGAGGAGCGTCGCCGTTCCTCGGCAGCTTCGCAGCCTGCGCCGGCACCGGCGGGCCTGCTCGGCGATCTGACCAACGCGGCCGAGTAGTCCGCTCGGTCCAGGAATGGAAAAGGCCGCCTTCGGGCGGCCTTTTTCGTGGCGCAGAAGCCGCGCTCCCGAAGTTTGTTTCGTCCCGTGGGGCAGGGACATGAAACTTGCACGCGGGATAGGCTAGGATGATGCGGTGGCGGGGGCCTGGTCTGGGATTGCCAGGGCAGCCGTGCTTTTCGGGGGTGGGTCGATTTGCGTAGCCTGATGGTTCTCGTCCGGACCGGTGTCACGAGCCTGGTTCTTGTCGGATTGCTCGCGGGCTGCGGCGGTCGCCCGAAGGACGTGCTGCTTCCGGTGTCGATCACGGCGCCCGTTCCCGGCAGCACCACGGTCGACATGGCGGTGGCGACCACGCGCCAGCGCTCCACCGTCCCTGGCCAGATGTTCACGGGCGAACGCGGCCGGGCCATCGATTTTGCCAACATCGTCGTCTCGATCCCGCCGGATTCGGTCCGGAAGAAGGGGGACGTGCAGTGGCCCAAGAAGCTTCCCGGCAATCCCGCGACGGACTTCGTGACGGTCAAGGCCCAGGACATGGACCTGGCGCAGGCCCGCACCTGGTTCAACAAGCGCATCAAGGCGACGCCAAAGCGCCAGGCCCTCATCTTCATCCATGGCTTCAACAACCGCTTCGAAGATGCCGTCTACCGCTTTGCGCAGATCGTGCATGATTCGGATTCGGACGTGGTGCCGATCCTGTTCACCTGGCCGTCGCGCGGCAGCGTCTTCGCCTATGGCTATGACCGCGAAAGCAACAACTATTCGCGGGATGCGCTCGAACTGCTGCTGAAGACGGTCGCGTCGGACCCCAATGTGGACGAAGTGTCGATCCTGGCCCACTCGATGGGCAATTGGGTGACGCTGGAAGCGCTCCGCCAGATGGCGATCCGCGACAAGCGCATTGCGCCGAAGATCAAGAACGTCATGCTGGCCGCGCCGGATGTCGACGTCGATGTCTTCCGCCGTCAGATGGCGGATATCGGTGCTGCCGGTCCCAATGTCACGCTCTTTGTCTCGCAGGACGATCGCGCGCTGCAGGTGTCCCGGCGCGTCTGGGGCAATGTCGAGCGCCTGGGCCAGATCAACGTCGCGCAGGAGCCGTTTGCGTCCGAGATGCAGCAGGACCGGATCACGGTCATCGATCTGACCAAGCTGCGCACCGATGACCGCCTCAACCATGCGAAGTTCGCCGCGAGCCCTGAAGTCGTGCGGCTGATCGGGGCACGACTGGCCGAAGGCCAGACCATGACGGACTCGAAGTCGGCATTTGGCGACAAGCTGGTTGCGGTGACGAGTGGAGCGGCTGCCAGTGTCGGCGCGGCCGCCGGGCTGATCGTGACGGCCCCGGTCGCGATCATCGACCCCGATACCCGCGACACCTATGACGACCAGATCCGCGCGCTCGGCAGTTCCCTGTCGGACAATGCCGCCTCCACGGGCGCGCTGCTGCGCCCGAGCAGCGGGGTTGCCTATTAGGCATGAGATCCGGGCCTCGGGTGTTCCCGCGGCCTGTCATCGAGCCGACATGGCGCTGTCGCTCGGCTGAGACATGCGCCGCCTAGGAGAACTCCGTCATCCAGAACGGAGATTCGTCCATGTCGCTTCGCCAGCTTTTCCTTGCCGGCCTCTCGCTTATCGCCACGGCGGCGAGCGCTGCCGCAGCCGAGCCCACGCGGTTCGATGCCGTGCTGAGCCAGCACGCCGTCCTGCCGGCGGAGAGCTTCGCGGTTCCGCCCGCCGACACGCCCGCGACGCTCAACACGTCCGGTCGCTACACCGGCACGGGAGCCGACTTCGGCCGCCGCTTCGATCGTCTCTATTCCATCTTCGACGAAAAGACCGGACTGGCCCGTCCGTTCGCCGGTCAGCCCGTACAGGGCTTCTCCGGCATCCGCGCGCTCGGTGACGGGACCTATGTGGTGCTGACCGACAATGGCTTTGGCGCCAAGGCGAATTCCGCCGACGCGATGATCATGTTCCACATCGTCAAGCCGGACTGGAAGACGGGCCGTGTCGAGATCGTCAGGACGGTCTTCGTCAAGGACCCGAACCGCGTCGTGCCGTTCCGGGTGGTCAATGAGAATACGGATGCCCGCTATCTCACCGGCGCCGACTTCGATCCGGAGAGCATCCAGAAGGTCGGCGACCATTTCTGGATCGGCGATGAATTCGGACCCTACCTGGTCGAGGTGGATGCCGATGGCACAGTGCTCGGCCTGAAGGAGACCGTCGTCGCCGGCGTGACCTATCGCAGCCCCGACAACTACGCGGTCGTCATGCCCGCTGGGCCGGACAAGCCGATGCCAGAATTCAACGTGCGCCGCTCCAAGGGTTTTGAAGGCATGGCGCTCTCGGCGGACGGCAAGACGCTGCATCCCATGCTGGAAGGCGCGCCCTGGGACGCCAAGGCCGGCAAGTATGTCGAGAAGGGCGGCAAGTCCGTGCTGCCGATCTTCGATTTCGACATTGCGTCGAAGGCCTTCGCCGACACCGTCCGCTATTATCCGCTCGAGGATTTTGGCAACGCGATCGGCGATTTCAACATGATCGATGCCAACCGGGCGCTCGTGATCGAGCGCGATGGCGGGCAGGGCGATGCCCGCGAGGGTTGGGCCGAGACCCCGGCCAAGTTCAAGCGCATCTACCTGGTCGATCTCTCCAAGACCGATGCCGACGGTGTCGTGCGCAAGGTCGCCTTCATCGACCTGATGAATATCCGCGATCCCAACGCGGTCGCGCGCGCCGGTTCGAAGGATGGCGTCTTCACCTTCCCGTTCGAGACGATCGAGAATGTCGACCGGATCGATGACACGCATATCATCGTGGCCGACGACAACAACTTCCCGTTCTCGGTCGGCCGGGCGAAGGGCAAGGCCGACAACAACGAGTTCGTCGTGCTCGAGGTCGGTGACTTCCTGAAGGCCGAATAGCGCCCGGCGGGTGCCAGGCGTTCATCATGATGAAGGGTCGCCTCCCGGCGGCCCTTTTCCTTTGGCGTGGAACTCTCTAGCAATGACGTCGAGGAAGGCCGGCCCCGGGCAGGGCCGGCACGACGTCGCGCTCGACGGCGCGCGCCCGGGGAGGGGCCAGGATGAAACTGCTGACACTGATCGCGCTCGGCGCGACGCTCGCGACCGCCAGCGCATTCGCCGAGGAGAGCTACAAGCCCTCCGTCAAGGTGAAACGCATCCTGCAGACGACCACGACGACAAGCGGCGATCCGATCCGCTACCCGGATGTCCCCGATCCGGAAGTGCAGAGCCTGATCGTCGAGATCCCGGCCGGCGGCGAGACGGGCTGGCACACCCATCCGGTGCCGGCCTATGCCTACATTCTGGCTGGGACGATCGAGGTGGACAGCGAGGGCGGGGCAACGCGAATCTTCAAAGCCGGAGATTCGTTTGCGGAAATGGTCGATCACCGCCATAACGGCCGAGTCGTTGGTGACGAAACCGTGCGAATCCTGATGATCGTAACCGGTCAGAAAGGAATGCCGTTCTCGACGCGAACGGCCGCCCCGGAGTGAGTCGGGGCGATTCCCGCCCCGCTGGCGACCCGCAGGATCGGCCCGGTAACAATCTTTCGTGAATGACTGCCGATCGCTCCGAAAATGTCCTGCCGCTGGCGCGGTTTGGGGAATCCTTGCGCGCCGGGGCGCTTTGAAAAGAACCCCGCGCAGGGGTTGACTGGAACCATCCGAATAAGTAGGTTCCGCAAGCTTTCAGGCAGGCGGTAAGTTCAGTTTTTCCAGCGGCGCCACGTCGCGGAGTTCAGACTTAAACGCTGTCCGAATCGAAACAAGAGTTAAGAACGACACGCACGATCGCGGCAACCGCCGTGATCCTCTGCTTTTCGTAGCGCCTCCGCGGTAAGCGGTCCGGGCGCTCTTTGTTCATGGTCAATCGGCCGTGGCGAAGGTGCGAAGAGCGGAAGACAGAAACAGAACCGTAGGCTAGCTGAAAGGCGAAGCATGCCGACAATTAACCAGCTCATCCGCAAGCCGCGTCAAGCGCCGGCAAAGCGGAACAAGGTTCCGGCGCTGCAGGAGAACCCGCAGAAGCGCGGCGTTTGCACTCGCGTCTATACGACCACGCCGAAGAAGCCGAACTCGGCCCTTCGTAAGGTCGCGAAGGTTCGCCTGACCAATGGCTTTGAAGTCATTGGCTACATCCCGGGCGAAGGCCACAACCTGCAGGAGCACTCTGTCGTCATGATCCGTGGCGGCCGCGTCAAGGATCTGCCGGGCGTGCGCTACCACATCCTGCGCGGCGTGCTCGATACCCAGGGTGTCAAGGGCCGTAAGCAGCGTCGTTCCAAGTACGGCGCGAAGCGTCCGAAGTAATAGGGAACAGGATCAATGTCCCGTCGCCATAGTGCAGAAAAGCGCGAGATCATCCCGGACCCCAAGTTCGGCGATATCGTCGTCACCAAGTTCATGAATGCTGTCATGTATGACGGCAAGAAGTCGGTTGCCGAGAGCATCGTTTACGGTGCCTTCGACATCATCCAGAACCGTACCAAGCAGGAGCCCGTCGTGGTGTTCCGCCAGGCTCTGGACAACGTCGCCCCGCACATCGAAGTGCGTTCGCGTCGCGTTGGTGGTGCAACCTATCAGGTTCCCGTCGAGGTTCGTACGGACCGTCGCCAGGCCCTCGCCATTCGTTGGCTCCTCACCGCGGCCCGTGGCCGCAACGAGAAGACGATGATCGAGCGTCTGTCCGGCGAGCTGCTCGACGCCTCGAACAGCCGCGGCAATGCCGTGAAGAAGCGCGAAGACACGCACCGGATGGCGGAAGCCAACCGCGCATTCTCGCACTATCGCTGGTAACGATCGGACAAAGGCAGACCATTATGGCCCGCACGCATAAGATCGAAGACTACCGCAACTTCGGAATCATGGCCCACATCGACGCGGGCAAGACGACGACGACCGAGCGGATTCTGTACTATTCGGGCAAGAGCCATAAGATCGGCGAAGTCCACGACGGCGCTGCCACCATGGACTACATGGAGCAGGAGCAGGAGCGTGGCATCACGATTACCTCTGCCGCGACCACGACGTTCTGGAACGGCAAGCGCCTGAACATCATCGACACGCCCGGCCACGTTGACTTCACGATCGAAGTCGAGCGTTCGCTGCGTGTGCTCGACGGCGCCGTTTGCGTCCTCGACTCCAACCAGGGCGTCGAGCCGCAGACGGAAACCGTCTGGCGTCAGGGCGACAAGTACCACGTTCCGCGCATTGTCTTCTGTAACAAGATGGACAAGACCGGCGCCAATTTCGACATGTGCATCGCGGACATCAAGCAGCGCCTCGGCGCTCGCCCCGTTCCGATCCAGCTGCCGATCGGCGCCGAGAGCGACTTCAAGGGCATCGTCAACCTGGTGACCATGAAGGCCGCCGTCTGGAATGACGAAAGCCTCGGCGCGATGTACGAGGAAGTCGAGATCCCTGCGGATCTGCTCGAGAAGGCCCAGGCCGCTCGCGCCAACCTCATCGAAGCTGCCGTCGAACTCGACGACACCGCAATGGAAGCCTATCTCGAAGGCAACGAGCCGGACCTGGCGACCCTTAAGGCGCTGATCCGCAAGGCTGTGCTGCATTCGAGCTGGTTCCCGGTCCTGTGCGGTTCGTCCTTCAAGAACAAGGGCGTTCAGACCCTGCTCGACGCGGTTGTCGACTACCTCCCGTCGCCGGTCGATGTGCCGCCGACCAAGGGTATCGACGTCAAGACCGAGCTGGAAGTCGAGCGTCACTCGACCGACGACGAGCCGCTTGCCATGCTGGCCTTCAAGATCATTGAAGACCCGTTCGGCATCCTGACCTTCGCCCGCATCTATTCCGGCGTCCTGAACAAGGGCACCACGCTCCTCAACTCCACGAAGGAGAAGAAGGAGCGCATCGGCCGCATGGTCGCGATGCATGCCAATTCGCGTGAAGATATCGACGTGGCTTACGCCGGCGACATCATCGCACTGGTTGGTCTGAAGGAAACCCGCACCGGCGACACGCTCTGCGACCCCGCTTCTCCGATCATCCTGGAGAAGATGGAGTTCCCCGAGCCGGTCATCGAGATGTCGGTGGAAGTGGCTTCGAAGGCCGACCAGGAGAAGCTGGGCACTGCGCTGCAGAAGCTCGCTTCCGAGGATCCGTCCTTCCGCGTCTCGACGGACAGCGAGTCCGGCCAGACGATCATCAAGGGGATGGGCGAGCTTCACCTCGACATCAAGATCGATATCCTTCGTCGTGCGCCGTACAACATCAACGTGAATGTCGGCGCTCCGCAGGTGGCTTATCGCGAGACCATCCGCAAGACGACGGAAATCGACTACACCCACAAGAAGCAGACCGGCGGTACGGGCCAGTTCGCCCGCGTCAAGTTCGTCATCGAGCCGAGCGAGATCGGTGCCGGTTACAGCTTCGAAAACAAGATCATCGGCGGCGTGGTTCCCAAGGAATACGTCCCCGGCGTCGAAAAGGGCCTGAACTCGGTCATGACCTCCGGCCCGATCGCGGGCTTCCCGGTCGTGGACGTCAAGGTCTCGCTGATCGACGGCGCCTATCACGAAGTCGACTCCTCGGCGATCGCGTTTGAAATCGCGTCCCGTGCGGCTCTTCGCGAAGGACTCATGAAGGCCAATCCGGCCCTCCTCGAGCCCGTCATGAAGGTCGAAGTCGTTTCGCCGGAAGAGTATGTGGGTTCGGTTATCGGCGATCTGAATTCGCGCCGTGGCCAGATCCAGGGCCAGGACATGCGCGGCAACGCAAATGTCATCACGGCCTTCGTCCCGCTCGCCAACATGTTCTCCTACGTGAACAACCTGCGCTCCATGAGCCAGGGCCGCGCGAGCTACACGATGCAGTTTGATCATTATGAGCAGGTCCCGCAGGCCGTCGCTCAGGAGGTCCAGGCGAAGTACGCCTAGACCTTTACGACGCGAAACTGAACCTGCTGATAGACGAGACGGAGAAGTCCGATGGCAAAAGAAAAATTCCAACGCAATAAGCCGCATTGCAACATTGGCACGATCGGCCATGTTGACCACGGCAAGACCTCGCTGACCGCAGCCATCACCAAGGTCCTTGCGAAGACCGGTGGCGCTACGTTCAAGGCTTATGATCAGATCGATGCGGCTCCCGAGGAGCGCGCTCGCGGCATCACGATCTCGACGGCGCACGTCGAGTACGAGACGCAGAACCGCCACTACGCCCACGTCGACTGCCCCGGCCACGCCGATTATGTGAAGAACATGATCACCGGCGCGGCCCAGATGGACGGCGCGATCCTGGTCGTGTCGGCCGCCGACGGCCCGATGCCCCAGACCCGCGAGCACATCCTGCTCGCCCGTCAGGTCGGCGTCCCCGCCCTCGTCGTGTTCCTGAACAAGTGCGACCTGGTCGACGATCCGGAACTGCTCGAGCTGGTCGAGCTCGAGGTTCGCGAGCTGCTGTCGTCCTACGACTTCCCGGGCGACGACATTCCGATCATCAAGGGTTCGGCCGTCGTGGCCCTGCAGGATGGCGACGCCAAGCTCGGCGAAGACGCGATCCTCGAGCTGATGACCGCCGTCGACGCCTACATCCCGCAGCCGGAGCGTCCGGTTGACCTGCCGTTCCTGATGCCGATCGAAGACGTGTTCTCGATCTCGGGCCGCGGCACGGTCGTGACCGGCCGCGTCGAGCGCGGCATCGTTAAGGTCGGCGAGGAAGTCGAGATCGTCGGCATCCGCCC
>NZ_JAPKNI010000015.1 GCF_026343955.1 Kaistia defluvii | reverse complement strand
CGGGTTATAGGCCCCAACCCAACAACCGTCAATCCAAATCCGAACAATTCGAACCAGATCCCGAAAGCCGCACCAAACCCTGTGGACAAGGCAAGCGCACGGACGCTGGAAACCGCGGGATCCCGCCGGATACAGCTAAGCGCCTGAAAAGATTAACGTTCGTTAAGGAACGATGCGTCCACCAGGGACCGCCGATACGGGACGGCTCGATTGACTGGATCAAGGGCCCGCGAAGCCGGAGACGGGCGAGCGAACTTCCGGCTCCGGCCTTGCAAGGCGACTGATGCCGGATCGTGCGTCCTTCGAGGCCGCCTGCGGCGGCTCCTCAGGATGATGCAGAGAGTGGGCCACCGGCGGTCCCTTATAAGGGGCGATCGAGAAGGAGGCCGCCAAACAGAAACGGCGGCCCGAGGGCCGCCGTTTGAAGGTGTAGGTGCAGAGACCCGGGAAATGACGTTCCCCTAGCGCTCCATGAAGATCTCGCGTTTGCCCGCGTGGTTGGCGGGGCCGACAATGCCTTCCTGCTCCATCCGCTCCATGATCGAGGCGGCGCGGTTGTAGCCGACCTGCAGACGGCGCTGGATGTAACTGGTCGAGGCCTTGCGGTCGCGTAGCACCACGGCCACCGCCTGCTCATAGGCGTCGCCGCCTTCCTCGCCCATCGAGCTCTTGTCGAACACGGCCACGTCTTCCTCGGCCGGGGCGGCCTCGTCGGCTTCCTCGTCGCTGGCGGTGACGGCGTCGAGATATTCCGGACGCCCCTGCCGCTTCAGATGCGCCACGACATGTTCGACCTCGAGATCGCTGACGAACGGGCCGTGCACGCGGGTGATGCGGCCGCCGCCGGCCATGTAGAGCATGTCGCCCTGGCCGAGCAGCTGTTCGGCGCCCATCTCGCCCAAAATGGTGCGGCTGTCGATCTTCGACGTCACCTGGAAGGAGATGCGGGTCGGGAAGTTGGCCTTGATCGTGCCGGTGATGACGTCGACCGAGGGACGCTGCGTCGCCATCACCAGATGGATGCCGGCGGCGCGCGCCATCTGCGCCAGGCGCTGCACGGCGCTTTCGATCTCCTTGCCGGCGACCATCATCAGATCCGCCATCTCGTCGATGATCACGACGATGAAGGGCAGATGGGTCAGGTCCATGACCTGCTCTTCCTGCGTCATCTCGCCCGTCGTCCGGTCGAAACCGGTATCGATCGTGCGGGTGATGACCTCGCCATTGGCGCGGGCCTCGGCGACGCGGACGTTGAAGCCGTCAATGTTGCGCACGCCGAGGCGCGACATCTTGCGATAGCGCTCCTCCATCTCGCGCACGGCCCATTTCAGGGCGGTGACCGCCTTCTTCGGGTCGGTGACGACGGGGGTCAGCAGATGCGGGATGCCCTCATAGACCGAGAGCTCCAGCATCTTCGGATCGATCATGATCAGGCGGCATTCTTCCGGGCGGTGCCGGTAGAGCAGCGACAGGATCATAGTGTTGATCGCGACCGACTTGCCCGAGCCGGTCGTGCCGGCGACGAGCAGATGCGGCATGCGGGCGAGATCGGCGATCACCGGTTCGCCGCCGATCGTCTTGCCGAGGCAGAGGCCGAGCTTGGCCTTGGCTTCGGCGAAATCCTGGCTGGCCATCAGTTCGCGCAGCCAGACCGTCTCGCGGGTCTGGTTGGGCAGCTCGATGCCGATGACGTTGCGGCCTTCGACCACGGCGACGCGGGCCGACACCGCGCTCATCGAGCGAGCGATATCGCCGGACAGGCCGATGACGCGGCTCGACTTGGTGCCGGGCGCCGGTTCCAGCTCATAGAGGGTGACGACCGGGCCGGGATTGGCGTCGATGATCTCGCCGCGAACGCCGAAATCGCGCAGCGTCTGCTGCAGGAAGGTCGAGTTCTGGTCGAGATATTCGGCCGAGAGCTCGAAGGGCGGCTCGGTGACCGGCGGCTCGGCCAGCAGTTCGAGCGGCGGCAGCTCGTACTCGCCGGCATGGAAGCTGACCACCGTCTCGGCGCGAACCGGAGCGGGCTGGCTGTCCGGGACGATCGCGACAGAAGGCGTCGGCGCGGGCTGCGAAGGCACGGCCTCCACCGGCTCGCTGGCGGCGGATTCAAGGAAGCTCTCGCGGCGCAGGCGGCGCGTTTCGCGCGAGCGGGCACTCAGGCTCTGCACGGGCGTGACCCAGATCGGCCATTCGAACCAGACCTGGACCGAGGCCTGGACGAAGCCGGGCAGCAGGGTTTCGGGTGTACGCAGGATCGGGGCGACGATGTGCGGGACGGTTGCGACGGGCGCCGCGGCGACAGGGGCCGTGACGGCTTCCGGCTTTACCTCGGCAGGGACGGGCGCTGCCGGCGCCTCGGCCTTGGGCTCCGGGCGGACCGGACGGGAAACCCGGCCCGGCGCGAGATCGGCGGCCGGACTGCGCGGCGCGGTGACGGGCGCCTCTTCAAGCCCGATGGCACGCGGCGGCGGCACGGCGCGACCGACCTGGATCAGGCGCTCGAGCCGGCGAATGTTGGTGGGCCGCGATGCGGCCGCGATCTCGGCCTGATGGGCGTCGGCTTCCGAGGCCGCAGCCTCGACCGGCGGCGGGGGCGGAGCCAGTTCGACCAGCGCCTCGACCGAGGCCGCGATCGGCTCGCCCGCCTCGGGGACGGACGATTCGATTGTTTCGGCAACAACCTCCACCGGGGCCGCGGCCTCGGGCGCGTCGACGTCTTCCTCTTCGGATGCCGGGCCGCGCGGGCGACGCAGATAGTCGGGCGTGCGGGTGAAGCGGGCGTTCATGCCGGCGGTGAAGGGCTGCAGCCAGGTGGGCAGCGGCTCGCCATCGGGGCCGAGCACGGGCGCGTCGCGCGTCGCGGACGGCGCGGGCTGGTGCGCCGGCTGAACCGGAGGCGCTACCGGCGCGCGGGACGACGTGGAATAGCGGGGCGCCTCCCGATCCATCGAATTCGGCACGGCCGGTTCGGCGGGAATGAAGGCGATGGGATTGGGAGGCCGATTGGAAGAACGCATGTTTGTCGCTGACCCTGGTACGCGGTCTGGCCGACCGTTGCTGGTCGCTCAGGAATACGAAGAACAGCGTTAACGAATGGTTTGAGCGGGACCGACAATCCACCATTCGGGACCGCTGTTGCACGGGGTCCACAGGGCTGCTCGACAAGCGTCGCAACGCCGGCGGGAAGCGGCTGTCGAACAGGCGCGAAGGCAAGCGCGGCATTGCGGGAAAATGCCGGCCCGATTTTCCCGCTTGTCGAAATGCGAGAGCCGACGCAAGCTGCAGAAATCGGCGTGGAGCCGGAGAGTTAAACGTTTATCCAGGAGGGATCTCGCGCATGGATACGATCGACCCGACGGCCAGCCAGGATGGCGTCGCCGCTGTCTCCTACAAGGATCCCGCCGCGCCGGCTCTGTTTACCGATTCGTTGCACCGCACCGGCTTTGGCGTCGTCCGCGACCACCCGATCCCCCAGGCGCTCGTCGAGGAGGTCTATGCCGAATGGCTCGACTTCTTTAACGGCGACGCCAAGCACGCCTATGCCTTCGACAAGGCAAAGCATGACGGTTTCTTTTCCTCGGCGGTTTCGGAGACGGCCAAGGGCAACACCAAGCGCGACCTCAAGGAATTTTTCCACGTCTTCCCCTGGGGGCGCTATCCGGCCGAGGTATCGGATGCGGCGCGGCGCTATTACGCGCTGGCCAGCGAATTCGCCGGCGAGCTGCTCTCCTGGGTCGAGGCGCACACGCCGCCGGAGGTAAGCGCCAAATTCTCGATGCCGCTCGCCAGGATGATCGAGGACAGCCCGGCGACCCTGCTGCGCATCCTGCGCTATCCGCCGCTGACCGGCGAGGAAGAGCCCGGCGCCGTGCGGGCGGCGGCGCATGAGGACATCAACCTGCTGACCGTCCTGCCGGCCTCGAACGAGCGCGGCCTGCAATTGCGGACCGCGACCGGCGAATGGGCCGACGTCCCGTCCGATTTCGGCACGCTGGTGATCAATGTCGGCGACATGCTGCAGGAGGCTTCCGGCGGCTTCTACAAATCGACGACGCATCGGGTGGTGAACCCGTCCGGCGACGGCGCCCGCCGCTCGCGCGTCTCGATCCCGCTGTTCCTGCAACCGCGCCCGGAGGTGGTGCTGTCGGAGCGCTACACGGCCGAATCCTACATGGACGAGCGCCTGCGCCAGCTCGGCGTCAAATAGCGTCGGCGGCCGTCGTCTCAGTGGCTGGCCCGCAATGCGACAAGCGGGCCTTCCCGCTCAAGCCGCGCTGCGCCTTACCTCTCCCTCACGGAGAGGTGAAGGAAGGCTTCGGGCCCTGCTGCTGGGGAGGTTCGAGATAGTACCTCACCTTCAACTCTGCATCAGGGGCCAGACACTAAGATCGCGCGCACGCTGTCGCGCTCGGTCAGCTCGACGTCGAGCGAGGTGACGTCGCTCGCCTCGGGATCGGTCATCAGGGTGAGGATCCGCGCCACGACATGGGTGGCGATCTGCGGGATCGAGGGCGATACCGTGGTCAGGCGCGGCGCGCACTGTTCCGTCTGCTTGCAGTCGATATAGCTCAGCACCGAGAGGTCGCCGGGCACATTGATGCCGAGCTGGTAGGCGGCCTGCAGCACGCCAAAGCCGAACTGGGTGCCATAGGTGAAGACAGCCGTCGGGCGGGGCGATGTCTCGAGCATAGCCCGGGCCCGGTCGCGCGCATCGAGAAAGTCATAGCCCGTCTCGACCATCCAGCGCGGGTCGAGATTGAGGCCGAGGCGGGCGGCGGCCTTGCGCGAGCCGGCCAGCAATCCCTGGGCGCGCGGCAGGCTCGGGCCGGTCATCAGGCCGATGTCGCGGTGGCCGCGCTCGGCCAGATAGGTCAGCGCCATCTCGGCGCCGAGGTCGAGATGCTCGACCAGGCCCTGCTCGCGAAACTCGGCCAATCGGTCCCAGTTCAGCATCACACTGGGCAGTTGCGCCGCCAGCGTCGCCTCGTCCTCGATCCATTCATCGGAATGGCCCAGCACGACGACGCCGGCCGCGCGCTGCAGCAGGGAGGCCAGGGCGCCGCCGCGCCGCATCTTTTCCAGCGTCGCGAGCTGCACCCGCAACACACTCAGGTCGTGCCGCTCGAAGCGCGCCTCGATCGCCGCCGAGACGTCATCGAAAAACGAGGTGTCGGCATGCGGCGTGGCCAGGAAGATGACCGGAACCTGGGCCGTCTTGAACCAGGCAGCCATCGAATCCTTGCTGTATCCAAGCTCGGCGATCGCCTTGCCGATGCGCTCGGCCGTTGCCTCGCTGACAGCCTTGGTCTTGTTCATGTAATGCGAAACCGTGGCGATCGATACGCCCGCCCGGGCCGCTACGTCCTTGATCGTACTCATATCCGCCACCCCATCCGCGCGATCATGCCGTCTCGTCGCCGCCTGTCCAGTGCGTTCGACAGCCAGGGGCGCATCGCCGCATCCTCCCCTGCCCGCTTCTTCAGCGATGCGCGCCTGAGAAATCGGCTTGACGCACGGACAGCCTCGATTAAGCTCATGGAAAACGTTTAACCGATTTCTATTCGGTCGTCATCCGGGCCATGGCGACCTCTCAAAAAGATGAGCCCGAACCAGAGCGAACAACAGCAGGGACAATCGAGATCATGGCGCACATCACCCGCAGGAGCCTTTCCGCCCTTCTTCTAGCCTCCGTCGCGACGGCGACGCTCGGCCTCGCCGCCTCGACCGGCGCCGCCCTGGCCGATGGCCCGAAGAAGGTGGTCTTCCTCGTCAACGGCAATCTCGGCGACAAATCCTTCTTCGATCTCGGCGCCGCGGGCATGAAGCAGATCAAGGCGAAATACGGCGACGCGGTCGAGACCAAGGTCATCGAGATGGGCACGGACCAGACCAAGTGGCTGCCGACCTTCGAGGACGTCTCGGAACAGGGTTTTGACCTGATCCTCTCCTCGACCTTCGAGATCGCCGACATCCTGAGCGAAGTGGCGCCGAACCATCCCGACCAGACCTATGTGCTGGTCGACGGCGTCATGCCCTATGACAAGGGCGGCTACGAAAATGTCTATTCCGTCGTCTTCAAGCAGAACGAGGGCTCCTACCTCGCCGGCATCCTTGCTGCCGGCCTGCTGAAGGACGGCACCATTCCCGCCGACCAAGGGACGTCGATCGGCTTCCTCGGCGGCATGGACATCCCCGTCATCAACGATTTCCTCACCGGCTATGTCGAAGGCGCGAAGTCGGTCAATCCGGACATCAAGGTGGCGATCTCCTATGCCGGCTCGTTCAACGACGCCGCCAAGGGCAAGGAACTGGCGCTGGCGCAGTACCGCACCGGCACGGCGATCGGCTTCAACGTCGCCGGCCTGACCGGTCTCGGCCAGCTCGCCGCCGCCAAGGATGTCGGCAAATGGGCGCTCGGCGTCAATTCCGACCAGGAAGCGATCTTCAGGGAGAGCGACCCGGCCATGGCCGCGAAGGTGGCGACCTCGATGGTCAAGAACATCGACGTGTCGATCCTGCGCACCTACGACCTGTTCCTCGAAGGCAAGCTGCCGGTCGGCAAGGTCGAGGCCATCGGCCTGGCGGAAAATGCCGTCGGCCTGGTCGAGACCGGCAACATGAAGACGCTCGCCTCCGACGATCTGAAGAAGCAGATCGAGACGGCCCGCGCCGGCATCATCGACGGTTCGATCAAGGTCACCTCGGCCTTCGGCCTGGAGACGGACAAGCTCAACGCGCTGCGCGACAGCGTTCGCCCCTGAGCCTTCGTTCCGAAGCCCTGCCCGATAGCCCTGGAGGTCGCATGACCGATCGGCCCCTTATCGCCTTTGCCGGCATCTCCAAGACCTATGGCAACGGCACCCTCGCGCTCGACGACGTGTCGTTCGCGATCCGGCCCGGCGTCATCCATGCCGTCTGCGGCGAAAATGGCGCCGGCAAATCGACCCTGATGAAGATCCTGTTCGGCCTCGAGCAGCCAACGTCGGGTTCGATCCTGCTGGATGGCGAGGCGGTGGCGATCCCCTCGCCCCGTATCGCCGCCGAAAAGGGCATCGGCATGGTGCACCAGCATTTCTCGCTGGTGCCCTCGCTCTCCGTCTCCGAGAACATCGTTCTGGGGCAGGAGCCGCGCCGGGGTGCGTTTCTGGATCGGGTGGCCGCGCGCCGCCGGGTCGAGGAACTGTCCCGGCGCTACAATCTCGCCGTCGACCCGGACGCGACGGTGCGCACGCTGTCGGTGGCGGCGCAACAGAAGGTCGAGATCCTCAAGGCGCTGTCGCGCGACGTCCGCGTGCTGATCCTCGACGAGCCGACGGCCGTTCTGACGCCGCCCGAGACCGACGAATTGTTCGACCGGCTGCGCGACATGCGCGCCGCGGGCCTCACCATCCTCTTCATTTCGCACAAGCTGCGCGAGGTACGCGCCTTGGCCAGCCATGTCACCGTGCTGCGCGCGGGAAAGCTTGCCGGCGACGCGCCGCTGGCCGCCATCGACGACGAGGCGATCGCCCGGCTGGTCATGGGCCAGGCAGCGGGCCCGGCGCTGAAGCGCGGCGGCCGGGTTTCCGGCACGCCGCGCGTGGTGGTTTCCGGCGTGCATCTGAAAGCCCGCGACGCCAATGACCGCCTCGAGGGCATCGATCTCACCGTGCATGCCGGCGAAATCCTCGGCGTCGCCGGCGTCGACGGCAGCGGCCAGCGCGGCCTCGTCTCGCTGCTGACCGGCCGCGCCCAGCCGACGACCGGCGCCATCACCTATGAGGGCAAGCCCACCGCCGGGCTCGGCACGGCGGCGTTGCGCCGGCTTGGCCTCGCC
Organism: Kaistia defluvii; assembly: GCF_026343955.1. Taxonomy (GTDB): domain Bacteria; phylum Pseudomonadota; class Alphaproteobacteria; order Rhizobiales; family Kaistiaceae; genus Kaistia; species Kaistia defluvii. The sequence goes on along the minus strand of NZ_JAPKNI010000015.1, from coordinate 29,892 downwards.
CACCTGCCGGCCGACCGGTTCCAGGATGGCGGCTCCAAGCGCATGACGCTGGTCGAGAACGCCATTGCCGGCGCGCATCGCCTTGCCGCCTTCTCGACCGGCCCCTTCCTGAAGCGCCGGGCGATGGAGACGCGGACGGAAGAGATGATCGTGCACTACAAAGTGCGCTGCCCCGGCCCGAATGCACCGCTATCGGCGCTTTCCGGCGGCAATGCGCAGAAGCTGATCGCGGCGCGCGAATTCGCCACCGAGCCACATTTCATGATCGCCGACCAGCCGACGCGCGGCATCGACGTCGCCGCCGCCGCCTTCCTGCATGAGCGGCTCGCCGAACTCGCCGCCAAGGGTGGAGCGGTGCTGCTGATCACCGCCGACCTCGACGAACTGCTGACCCTCTCCGACCGCATCGTCATTCTCTATGCCGGCCGCATCGTCGCCCGGCTGGAGAACGAACCCGGCCTGACGCCGGAACGGCTCGGCCCCTACATGCTCGGACTGGAGAGCGCCGCATGATCCGCTCCGCTTTCGCGTCCTTCGTCATCACCGCCGTCCTGCTGGTGCTGGTCGTCGGCATCGTGCTCGTGCCGATCGCCCTGAGCCTCCCCGATCCGCTCGCCGTGCTGGATACCTTCGTGTTCGGCCCGTTCCGCAATCCCCGCCATACCGGCAACATCGTCGAGATGGCGACGCCGGCGATGATGTGCGGGCTCGCCGTCGCCGTGATGTTCCGGGCCGGCATGTTCAATCTCGGCGTCGAGGGCGCGTTCTTCCTCGGCGGCCTCGCCACGGTGGCGACCGTCTTGCTGGTGCCGCTGCCCGCCTTCGCCATGGCGCCGGTCGGCATTCTCGTCGGCGCCGTCGTCGGTTCCAGCGTCTGCGCGGTGCCGGGCTATCTGCGCGCCCGCTACGAGGCGTCGGAACTGGTCTCGTCGCTGATGCTGAACTTCGCCGCGCTGTTCATCGGCCTGTTCGTCGTCAACTACTTCCTGCGCGATCCCGCCGCCGGCGCCATGGTGTCGTTCAGGATCCCGGCCGAGGCCAAACTGCCGAAGCTGATCGCCGGCACCCGCATCCATCTCGGCACGCTGGTCGCGCTTGCCGCCTGCGGCCTCGGCGCCGTCTACCTGTTCATGTCGCGGGCCGGCTTCGAGGCGCGCATCGTCGGCTCCAATCCGAGCTTCGCCGCCCATCTCGGCCTGCCGATCCGCTCGATCCTGCTGCGCTCGCAGGTGATCGGCGGCCTGATCGCCGCCGGGGCCGGCGGCATCGAGATGCTCGGCCTCTACCAGCGCTTCTCCTGGCAGTCGCTGCCCGGCAATGGCTGGACCGGCGTCGTCGTGGCGATCCTCGCCCGCGACAACCCGATCCTGCTGATCCCGGCCGCGCTGTTCCTCTCCTACCTGCAGGTCGGCGGCGACCTGATCGCCCGCAATTTCGACGTGCCGAGCGAGGCGGTCGGGCTGATCCAGGCCCTGGTCCTTGTCGTCGTCACCGCCCAGGCGATCATGCGCAATCCGCGCCTGATCCGTCTTGTCACGGGCAAGAAGCCGGCCGCCGGCCAGGCCCAGGACACCAAGGCCGTCGAAGGAAGCGTCGCATGACCGATTTCGACCTCGCCTCCCTCATCACATTCATCCCGGCCATCCTGCGCGTCACCACGCCGATCCTGCTCGCAGCCCTCGGCGTGCTGATTTCCGAGCGCGCCGGCGTGCTCAATATCGGCGTCGAGGGCATGATGCTCACCGGCGCCTTCGCCGGCGTCGTGGTCAGCGCCGCGACCGGCAGCGCGTCGCTCGGCTTCCTCGCCGCCCTGATCGCCGGCGGCCTGCTCGGCGCCCTGCTTTCCTTCGCCGTGCATGTCCTGAAGTCCGACCTCATCCTGTCCGGCATCGCGCTCAACATGGCGGCGGCTGCCGGCACGACGCTGCTGCTCTTCATGCTGACGGGCGACAAGGGCATGTCGGGCTCGCTGTCGAGCAAGGTCCTGCCCCATCTCACCGTCCCCGTCATCGCCGGCATCCCCGTGCTCGGCACGCTACTCTCCGGCCATCACATCCTGACCTATGCCGCCTTCCTGGCGGTGCCGGGGGTCGGCCTGTTCCTGATGCGCACGCCGATGGGGCTGCGGCTGCGCGCGGTCGGCGAAAATCCGGAATCGGCGGCCATTGCCGGCATCAATGTCCGTCGCGTGCAGATCGGCGCGCTGGTGACGTCCGGCGTCTTCGCCGGCGCGGCGGGCGCATTTCTGTCTATGGGCTATGTCAGCTGGTTCTCGCAGAACATGAGCGCCGGGCGCGGCTTCATCGCGCTTGCCGCCGAGGTGATGGGCCATGGCAGCGCCTCGGGCACGATGTTCGCCTCGCTGCTGCTCGGCCTCGCCGAGGCCGCGTCGATCGCGCTACAGGGCGCTGGCCTGCCCAGCGAGCTGATGCAGACGGTGCCCTATCTCGTTCCCGTCATCGCCCTCGTCGTCCACGCCCGCCGCCGCCAGCGCCAGCTGGCGCGGGCGTGATTCCCCTGCGAAGGCGCCACCCCTTCCCTTCTTGCCCGACCGCCGCATCCCGGCCGGACGGGACCGACAGCCAAAGGAAATTCCCCGCATGAACACGATCAAGGTCATCTTCGACACCGATCCCGGCGTCGATGACGCGATGGCGCTGCTCTTCCTGCACCACGCGCCGGAAATCGAGCTCGTCGGCATCACGACGACGCTGGGCAACGGCACGACCGAAACCACCACGCGCAACGCGCTCTACCTGGCCGAGCGCTTCGGCATCGACGTTCCCGTCGCGCAGGGCCCGGCCACGCCGCTGGTCGGCCCCGCCGGCGAGCCGCCGCATTACGTCCATGGCCATAACGCGCTGGGCGACATCCCGCTGCCCGACACCATCGCCAAGACGGTCGACCCGCGCCCGGCGCACCGGCTGATCATCGACCTCGTGCGGGAAAGCCCGGGCGAGATCGCCATCGTCGCGGTCGGCCGCATGACCAATCTGGCGCTGGCACTGCGCGAGGACCCGGAGATCGCCGGCCTCGTCAAACAGGTCGTCATCATGGGTGGCGCCTTCGGCTTCCATGGCAATCACGGCAATGTCACGCCGGCGGCCGAGGCCAACATCATCGGCGACCCGCTCGCCGCCGACGAGGTGACGGGCGGCAGCTGGCCGATCACCATGGTCGGACTCGACGTCACCCAACGCACGCAGCTCACGACCGAGTATCTGGAAGCGCTGGCCCACGATGGCGGCGAAGCCGGCCAGTTCATCTGGGACATCACCCGCTTCTATGTCGCCTTCCACCACGCGGCCGGCGTGCCGAACATGTTCGTGCACGATTCCTCCGCCGTGGCCTATCTGATCGATCCCACCCTGTTCACCACGCGAAGCGGCGCGATCCGGGTCATCACCGAGGGCATGGCGATCGGCCAGACCATCCAGAAGCCGGATGGCTACGCTTTCCCGCCCGGCGACTGGGACAACCGGCCGTCGCACAAGATCTGCACCGAGGTCGATGCCGAACGCTTCAAGGCGCTGTACCGCCAGACGATTCTCCGCGGGGCATAGGCGCGACCGGCGCCGGCAGGGCCAGGAGCAGGACCCGCCGGTCGCCGAGGCTGCGAGGCTGGACGTCGATGCCGGCGAGCGAACCAATGGCAGCCAGTTGCTCTCCGGGCGGATACTCCTCGTCATGCAGCAGCGTGACGAGACGCAGCGGATGGCGAATCGTCTCCCGCGTCACCGCGCCGAGGTGGATCGGATGCCGCGCCGCGTCGTCGACGGCGACAGTCGTCGTCGGCCAGAAGCGCAGCACCAGCCGACTATCGGGACCGAGCGGGCGCACCAGGGTGAGCGCGGCGAAGCGGCCGACATGGGTGAGCGGCAGGGGCGGCAGTTGCGCCAGCGTCGCATCCGGCGACAGGAACCGCGCCATGGCGACGGTGTCGCCCGACGGCGCCTCCTGCCATCCGGTGGCGAGCAGCGCCGCGCGCAATGCCGCGATCTCGACATCGGCCTGCAGCGGCAGCGCGCCGCCCTCGGAGCCGTCCAGCTCCCAGCGCTGCGCCGGCAGCGTGCTCCAGCCGCCGTCGAGCCAGTTGGCCTCGACCAGCGTCGTCTCGGGCATGCGCGGCCGGTAGGCCTCGAGCGCGGTCGGGAAATGCAGGAAGATCCGCACGCCGCCTGCAACCCCGAGCGCCACCAAGACGACGGCAGCGAACCGCCAGGGCTGCATGGCGTGGATATCCGTGCGGCGGAACACCAGCGCGTAGATCGCCGCCAGCGCCGATCCCAGCGTCAGGCCGGCCAGCACATCGGAAGGCCAGTGCGCGGCGAGATAGACGCGCGAGGCGGCGACCGCCGCGATCAGCAGCCCGGCGAGCCCGAAGCCGACGATCTTCCAGCGTAGCGCCGTATTATGCGTCGCCAGCCAGGCGATCGAGGCATAGAGCGCGGCGGTGGAGGTTGCATGGCCACTCGGGAAGCTGAAGGCATCGGCGCCGGAATAGAGATCGATCGGTCGCGGAATGAGCAGCACGCTTTTCAGGAGCGGGACCGACAGCGCCGCCAGCGCCAGGGTCACGACCAGGCCGCCGGCCAGCTTGCGCTTGCCATGCGACAGGATCCAGAGCGCCGCGACAAGGAGCACGGCCGTGATGACGACACCGTCGCCGACAATGGTGATGGCGATCATCGCCTTGTCGAGCGCCGGCGTGCGCCAGCCCTGCACCAGCGTCGAGATCGCGGCATCCATGCGGGTGATCGGTTCGCGCATGAAGACGTCTTCGGCAAGGCCGACAAAGGCCCGCGCCAGCGCGATCGCCGCAATGCCCATGACGAGCAGCGTCGAGGTGCCGGGATCGTCGGGATCGAGGACATAGACGACGGCGCGATCGAGCCATGTGCCGCGCCGCTTGCAGCCGACGACGAAACGGCGATAGCGCCGGGCGAGGCTGGGCGCGATCCAGCGTATGCCGAGATGAAGCGCCCAGATCACAAAGCCCGCCAGAATCAGCGCGCCGACGACGAGGGCCACCAGCCGTCCGGCGATCGAACCGAGTACGCCGAGGGCCAAGCCCATGCCCGCGCCGGGCAGGATGTGGGCCGGCGCCCAGACCAGGGCCGAGAGAATGTTGACGACGTAGAAGCGCAGGGGCGTCATGCCGACGACCCCGGCCACTACCGGGATCACGGCGCGCACGCCAGGCACGAACCGGCCGATCGCCACGCTCATCGCGCCGAAGCGATGGAAGAACGCCTCGCCCTTGTCGAACAGCTCGGGCCGCTCGCGGAGCGGCCAGGTGGCGCGGATCCGCTCCTTGTAGCGATGGCCGAGCCAGTAGGAGACGCCATCGCCAGCAACCGCGCCGAGCGTCGCCCAGAGCAGGACCGGCCAGAGCGGCAGATCCCCCAGGCCGACAACCGCTCCGATGGCGATCAGGATCGCCGTCCCCGGCACGAACATGCCGATGACCGCGATCGACTCCGCCATGGCCATGACGAAAACGAGCAGGCCCGCCCAATGCGGATGCTGGGCGACCAGATCGATGAAGGACTGCAGCCAATCGTTCATGGCAACGCCCGGCCGCGACCTGGATAGGCCCGACGCCGCATCAGGCGGCAGCCTCGGTGCTGCCGATCTGCAGGACGGTCAGCCGCTTGATATCGCCGTTGCGGGTTTCCCAGCTGATCGATTCGCCGACGCCGACACCGATCAGCGCCGCGCCGATCGGGGTCAGGACCGAAATGCGACCCTGGCCGATATCGGCATCTTCCGGATAGACCAGCGTCACCTTGCGCACCGTTCCGGCCGTATCGTCGCGGAACTCGACCTCATGGCCCATGCGCACGAAGGGATGGGCCCGCTTGCCATCGGCGACGATCCGCGCGCGGTCCAGCTCTTCGGTCAGCACCGCCGCGACATCGGGAACCGTGTGCGTCGCCGCGCGGGCGAGCGTCGAAAGCCGCTCGTGGTCGGCAGCGAGGATGGTGATCCTGGGCTTCGCGCGACTGGCGCTGCGGGTGGTCATGGCGATGGTCTCCAAATTTGGACAGGGACGTCTCGCGCTCATGCGGCGATCGTCCCGGGAATGATCCGATGCAGGGGCCGCCCTTCCCACGGCGCTCGGCGGCGAAGGGCGGTGACGGCTTCCGCGATCTCCTTGCGCAATCATGCATGGCGACCGAGTCGGAGGGAATGGATTGAATGAGCAGTCATGCTGGCAGCAGCCCCGTGTCCGGGGCGAAAGCGCACGCCGAACCCGGGGCTAGTGGCCCGCGATCAGAAGACCTGCGTGGTGCAGGAAACGGCGAAAGGTCGAGTGGCTCAACATGGTGCTCAAGACATAAGCACACTGGCAGGAAAGTCAAACCCGGCGAGTGTCACACGTGAAACACCGGCACGGCTTCCCGGTCGGCTCGCAGACCGCGCCATAATGCCCCCAGCAGACAACGTCCGAGCCGAACAGCGCCTGCAGCAGAAAGGCCCACTCTAGCGCGGTGCGAAGGCAGCGATATCGACCTCGGTGGGCCGGCCGGAGATCTGGTCGGCGAGCGCCTTGCCGGAGCCGCAGGCCATGGTCCAGCCCAGCGTGCCGTGGCCGCTGTTCAGATAGAGATTGGGATAGCGGCATCGGCCGATGCGCGGCGGGCCGTCCGGCGTGACGGGGCGCAGGCCCGACCAGCGCTCGGCAGCATCGATCGCCGCCTGCGGCACCTTCGGGAACAGCATGCGGAGCGAGGCGATCAGCCCCTCATAGCGCTTCTCCGGCCGGGAGAAATCATAGCCGGCGAGTTCCGCCGTACCACCGACGCGGATCCGGTTCTCCAGATTGGTATGGCCGACCTTCATCGATTCGTCCGAGACGGTGCTGACCGGGCCGACGGCATCCGAATGCGCGTCGATGGTGAGCGAATAGCCCTTCACCGGATAGATCGGCACGGGAATGCCATGCGGCTCCAGCAGCCCCTTCGACCAGATGCCAAGCGCGACGACCACGGCATCCGCCTCGATCGTCTCAGCCCCGGCAACGATGCCGATAACCTTCTCACCTTCGATGACCAGCTTTTCGGCGGGTTGGCCGTAGAGGAAGGCGACGCCCCGTTCCGCGCATCGCGCCGCCAGCGCCTGGGTGAACAGGAAGCAGTCGCCGGTCTGGTCGGTCTCCAGCAGCACGCCACCGACCACCCCGCTGGTGGGATCGATGTTGGGCTCCAGCGACAGCAGGTCGTCGCGGCCAAGGCTGCGATGGGGCACGCCCAGTTCGTCGAGCACGGCGAGATCGCGACGATAGCCCTCCGCCTGCGCCGCCTCGCGGAAGGCGACGATCAGCCCCTTCTGGCGGCCGTCATATTGGATGCCGATCTCGGCCCGCATCGCGTCGGTGCAATCGCGCGAATATTCGGCGAGCCGCACCATGTTGCGCTTGGCAGCCAGATATTGCTCGAGGCTGGAGGCGCGCCACATCCGCCAGAGAAACTGGCTCATGGCGAGATCCGGCATGCGGCTGACGATCAGCGGCGCATGCTTGGCGAAGATCCATGACGCCGCCTTGCCGATGAGGCCGGGAAAGGCCCAGGGCGAGGAAAGCGCCGGCGAGATCTGCGCCGCATTGGCATAGCTGGTGCCGTGCCCGGCCGAAGGGTTCTTCTCGATCACCGTGACCTGGTGACCGGCCTCGGCCAGATACCAGGCCGTCGTCACGCCGATCACCCCGGCGCCGAGCACGACTATGCGCATTGCTTCCCCGAATTCTCATCGCCGGAATCCGGGCGATTCCGGCCGCCGCCCGCGCGGCGCCGCTACCGTTCAAGCGGAAGTCGCGCCGCCAATCAAGCGGTCGTTGCGGCGGCCGGACGAGGACGAAGCAGGTGGCTCAGGCGAGCTCCGGAATCGGATCGACACCCAGCCGTTCGACATGCCGGCGCAGCATGGCCTGGTAGAGGGCGCGCCACCCCGTTTGCGGCGTGGCGAGGAACCACGACTGTCGGAGATCCCAGCAACGCCCCATCTGCGCCAGCACGGCGGGATCCGAATTGGTCATCAAGCCGGCCGAGGGATAGGGAGTGATCTCGCCGCCATAGAGCTTGCCATCGACCACCATGAAGTCGACCCGAAGATAGTCCGTCCCCGCCGCCATGCGCCGCGCCACGGCGAGCGCGCGAGAATAGCAATCCGGCACGCGGTACTGCGCTGGCAGCGCGCGGCCGGGATCCTTCGCGACGGTGGAATTGGTGACCCGCAGCCGGCGTCCCGCCGCATCAAAGATGCCCGACCTTCCGTCCTCGGTCTTCTCGCCCCGGTAGATGAGTGCGTAGAACACCTCGCCGGAAAAGAGATGGACCTTGATCTCGTCGATGGCGCGGGGATCCGGAGCGATCATGCGTTCCGCAAACAGGCGCTTCGGCGCCACGCCATAGGCCCATTCGAGCGCCTCGACGCCAAAGGTCTGCTGCAGCCACCCCTGGCAGGTGGCGAGGAAGAGCGCCGCGTCGCTACGCCGATGGCGGAAGAACCAGTTGCGGTCGCAGGCGGCGTTCATCTTCACGACAACGTCCGCATCCCGCAGCGAGGCAGGCAGATCGGCCGGGTCCGTGCCTTGCCACAAGACTTCCGCCACCGCGACGTCCTGCTGCTGGAACAGGCGCTTGGCCTGCAGCTTGTCGCAATGGGCGATGAAGGCCGGGTTGCGGTCGAACACCCGGCGCCAGAACATCTTGTCGCTATAGCTGACCGGCAGTGCGACGCGGGGCGGCTGGCCGATTTCGGCGCGAAAGGCGCGGGTCGCCTTGCGATGCGTGACATGGAGCGACGCATCGATGGAGCGGGCCAGCAGGCGACTCGGCATGCTCTGGATTTCCGCTAGCGATCGAGCACCGCAGGCGCGACCGTCTCGTTCATCAGGATCGACACCGCCTTGTTGCCGAGCGCCAGCGCGATGGCGTTGGTATTGGCCGATGGGATGAAGGGGATCGCCGCGCAGTCGATGACGCGCAGCCCCTCGACGCCGCGCACGCGCATCCGGGTGTCGAGTACCGCCATCGGGTCGTCGTCGCGGCCCATGCGGGCCGAGCCGGAGGGGTGATAATTGGTCTTCACCGTCTTGGCGCAGAAGGCGGAAAGCTCCGCATCGCTGAGCTTGTCGGCGCCCGGCAGCAACTCGCCCTTGATGTTGGAGCCGACCGGCTCGGTCTTGAGCAGTTCGCGGGCGAAGCGCATCGAGGCGATGGTCAGGCGCAGATCGTCGGGATCGCCGAAAAAGTTGCAATCGACCACCGGCTTGGCGGCCGGGTCGGCCGAGCGCAGCCGGACCGATCCACGCGCCTTCGGCCGGAGCAGGCAGGAGGTCAGGGTGACGCCATGCGTCGGCTGCATGTCGGTGACGTCGCGGTCGAGATAGACGATCGGCGCGCAATAGAGCTGCACGGTCGGGCGGTCGCCGCCGTCCGGATCGTAGAACAGGCAGGATTCGATGCCCGTCGTGGTCACCGGCCCGGTGCCGAACAGCACATATTGCAGGCCGTTGCGAAGCATCGGCCAGCCCTTGTCCTCGCCGAAATAGCCGCTCGCCCGCTTGGTCGTGGCGATGACCGGCACTTCATGATGATCCTGCAGGTTCTGGCCGACGCCGGGCAGGTCGGTATGGACCGCGATGCCGTGCTCCTTGAGATGCGCCGCGGGGCCGATGCCGGACAGCATCAGCAGCTTGGCCGTATTGTAGGTGCCGGTCGCCACCAGCACTTCCTGCTCCGCCCGCGCCTCGACGCGCTGGCCATCCTTCACATATTCCACGCCGACGGCTCGGCTGCCCTCGGTGAGGATCCGCGTCACGAGCGCATCGGTGACCACGGTCAGCTTCTTGTCATCCATCACCTGCGACAGGAAGGAGAACACCGCGTCGCTGCGGCGCATCCTGCCGTCGACCACGCCCATGGTGTGCTGCATGACGCCGACGCCGTTCTGGCGGGCGCCATTGAAATCGGGATTGTAGGGAATGCCGGCGCCCTGGGCGGCGAGGATGTAGTCGCGCGTCATCTCGCAGAGCTGGCCCGGATCGGAAACCAGCAGGCTGCCATCGATGCCGTGATAGGCGTCGTTGAACTTCTGGTTCTTTTCCAGCGCCTTGAAGTGCGGCAGCAGGTCGGCATAGCTCCAGCCGGTGTTGCCGCCGAGGAATGCGTCCCAATGGTCGTAATCGTCGCGCTGGCCGCGCATATAGACCATCGCGTTGACCGAGCTGCCGCCGCCCAGCACCTTCGCCTGCGGCACGATCGGGCCGCGGCCGCCGAGGCGCGGCTGCTCGACCGTGTGGTGCATTTCGAGGAAGTCCTCGCGGCCGAGATATTTCATGTAGCCGGCCGGCATCCGCATCAGCTTCGCATAATGCGACGGGCCGCGCTCGATCAGCAGGACGCGGGCGCCATGATCGCGAACCAGGCGGGTCGCCGCGACGCAGGCGGACGAGCCGCCGCCGGCGATGATGTAGTCAAAGGCCATGAGATGGATCCTGTCGGAGCGAAGGCGCCCTTTGCCGACAGGAAAAAGAATTTTGCGGCCCCGCGCAAGGTGTTGGCGAGACCATTCCGCATCGCCCCGCGGGAAATACGCCGGCTAGGCTTCCCCTTGGGTCTGCGAATCCGCACTTCCGGAATCGGCGGATGGCTCATGCAGGACGATGCAGTCGCGCCCGGCCGCCTTGGCACGGAACAGGGCGAGATCTGCGGCATTGACGAGCTCGTCCGGGTCGCCGCCCGGGATCATGGTCGCAACGCCGATGCTGACCGTGACCTTGCCCTCCCCGTGTGGAATGGCGAGATCGCGCACACCCTGCGCGATGCGCTGGGCCACCACGCTCGCCCCGGCCGGCGTCACGTCCGTCAGCACGATGACGAATTCCTCGCCGCCATAGCGCGCCGCCAGATCGGTCGAGCGGTTGGCGCCCGCCTGCAGCACGGACGACACCTGCTTCAGTACCTCATCGCCGGCAAGATGGCCGTAGGCGTCATTGTAGCGCTTGAAATTGTCGACATCGATCATCAGCACCGAGATGGCGGCGCGGTTGCGCAGGCCGCGACGCCACTCGGCGGCGAGATATTCGTCGAAATAGCGCCGGTTGCCGAGGCCGGTGAGCCCGTCGATCCGGGTCAGCCGCTCCAGCTCCAGATTGACGCGCATCAGCTGTCGCTGGCTCTCGCGCAGCGCGCGATACGCCTCGTCGCGCTGGACGTGATCGAGATAGGCGCGGGTGTGGTAGCGGATGCGGGCGATCAGCTCGACCCGGTCCGGCAGTTTGACGAGATAATCATTGGCGCCGGCCTGGAAGGCCTCGCTCTTGATGACGGGATCGTCCTTGGTCGACAGCACGATGACCGGGACGGAATGGGTCGGCGCGTTCTGCCGGTAATGGCGGACCAGTTCCATGCCGTCGATGCCCGGCATCACCAGATCCTGCAGGATCACGGTCGGCTTGACCCGGTCCGCGACCGATAGAGCCTCCAGGGGATCGGTGCAGTAATGAAAATCGATGTCCGACTGGTTGGCCAGCATGCGCCGGACTGCCTCGCAGATCATCACCTGATCATCGACCAGCAGCACCAGCGCCATGTAGTTGTCGGCGGGTGGCGGCGTCGATTGCGGAGCGGTGTCCTGTTCGCCCTTCATGGGATCGCCTTTTCAGTATTGCCTCGCATGCACGCGTCAACCAGACGCGGCGCGATCAAATCGAGGGGGAGGATTTCAACGGCGGCGCCCAGCGCGGCGGCCGCCTTCGGCATGCCGTAGACAGCGCTTGTCGCCTGATCCTGCGCCAGGGTCAAATGCCCGCGGTCGCGCAGCTTCTTGAGACCGATCGCTCCGTCCCGCCCCATGCCGGTCAACAGGACCCCGATCAGAGAATCCTGCCACCACCTTGCCGCGCTTTCGAAGAAGACATCCACCGAAGGTCGATAGAGCTGATCGCGTGGCTGAGGACTATAACCAAGTTCATGGCTCGTCTTGAAGACCAGGTGGTCGCTGGTCGATGCGACGAGGACCGTGCCCGGCTGCGGCCTCTCGCCCTCGCGCGCCGCGCGCACCGGCAATTTCGTATGCTGGCCCAGCCAGTCGGCGAGGCCGGCGACGAACTGCGCGTCGAGATGCTGCACGAGCACCAGCGCCGCCGGGAAATCCGCCGGCAGTCTGCCGAGCACGGCGGCGACGGCGGCGGGCCCCCCAGCCGAGGCGCCGATCGCCACCAGCGCCGGCGGCGAAGCCGCCTTGGACCGCACGGCCATCGGCGACGGCTGCGAGACGGGATGATGCTGCATCAGCCGGCCGATGGTGGCGATCCGGGCCAGAAGCGACGCGGCGTGGAGCGAACCGCCGGTGTGGAGCCCGATCGAGGGAAGGTCGACGGCATCGAGCGCGCCATGGCCCATCGCCTCATAGACGCCCGGAACGTTGTCATCGACGCTTGCCGTCACCAGCAGGATCGGACAGGGCGTCGCCAGCATGATCTGCCGCGTCGCTTCGACGCCGTCCATCACCGGCATGGTGAGATCCATCAGGACCAGGTCCGGCAGGTCCAGCCGGCATTGCGCCACCGCCTCGGCGCCGTTCCTGGCGACCCAGGCCAACTGGTGCTCTCCCGTGCCGGCGAGCACGCGCCGCAGGATCTCGACGGCGATCGGCAGGTCGTTGACGATGCCGATCCTCATGGACGAAGTCCGCTATCCGCGTTCATTCCGTCGCCTCTCCGATCAGGTCCCTGACCGCGTTGAGCAGCGTCTCGTCATGGAAGCTGCCCTTGGTGAGATAGTAGTCCGCCCCGGCATCGAGCCCCCGGACGCGATCCGCCTCGCGATCCTTGTAGGAGACGATCATGACGGGGAGGCTTCGCAGCCTGACATCCTTCTTGATCAGCGTCACCAACTCGATTCCGTCCATGCGCGGCATGTCGATATCGGTGACCACGAGATCGTAATTGTCGGAGCGGACCGCGTTCCAGCCATCCATGCCATCGACGGCGACGTCCACCTCATAGCCACTATAGTCAAGCAGCTTGCGCTCCAGCTCGCGCACGGTGAGCGAATCGTCGACGACGAGGATGCGCTTGCGGCGGCGGGCATCGGCGCTGGCACCGCCCCGCTCCAGCGTGCGCAGACCGCCAGCCGCCGCCAGTTTCTCTGCCGAGCGCACGAGATCGGCGACATCGAGGATCAGGACCGGCGAGCCATCCTCCATCAGGGCCGCGGCGCTGATATCCTTGACCTTGGCAAGCCGCGGATCGAGCGGCCGGACCACCAGTTCGCGCTCGCCGAGGAAGCGATCGACGATCATGCCGTACAGGTTGACGCGATCGCCGACGACGACCACCGGCAGGTCGCCGTCCTGCGGATGCGATTCGCCGCGCCCCAGCACCTCATGCGTCGTCAGCAGGCCGAGCTGCCGGTTGTCGAAACGGAAATGCGGCCGTCCCTCCAGCAGTTCGATCGCATCGCGCGACAGCGCCAGGGTGCGCACGATGCCGGCCAGCGGAAAGGCATAGGGTTCGCCGTCGACCTCGACCAGCAGCGTGCGCATCACCGAGAGCGTCAGGGGCAATTGCAGCTGGAACTGGGTGCCGCTGCCAAGCTGGGAGGCGACGCTGGCGAGGCCACGAACCTGCTTCGCCATCGCCTGGACGGCATCCAGCCCGACGCCGCGACCAGAGATGTGGCTGACATCGGCCTTCATCGAGAAGCCCGGCAGGAACAGGAATTCGAGCAGTTCCACCTCGCTCAGATGAGCGGCGGTCTCGGCCGTCGTCAGCTTGCGTGCCTGAACCGCGGCGCGGATCGCCTCCAGATCGATGCCGCGTCCATCGTCGGCGACGATGATCTGCAGCAGGCCGGCCTTGTGCCAGGCCTCGACGCGCACGACCGCCTCGGCCGGCTTGCCGGCGGCAAGGCGCTCTTCCGGCATTTCAACGCCGTGATCGACGGCATTGCGCAGCAAATGCCCGAGCGGCGCCTCGAGCTGTTCGAGGATATCGCGATCAATCGATGTCGAACCGCCGATGATCTCCAGCCGCACCTGCTTGCCGAGGCTGCGCCCCAGATCCCGCACCGTGCGCGAGAAGTGGCGAACGCCATCCTCAAACGGGCGCATGCGGCTCTCCAGCGTCTCGTCATAGAGCCGATTGGCGAGATCGGTGGCGCGCCGATCGATCGAATCCATCTCGTCCAGCCGCGCGGCGAGAAAGGCGTGGCTAGCAAGCAGCCGCTGGTGCGCTTCCTCAAAGGCGAGCTGCGTCCGTTCCTCGGCGGTGCTGGCCAGCGCCGCGCGCAGATCCTCGAAGGCGCGCGCGGCGTCCGCCTGCAGCCGCTTCAGGCGAAGCAGGCTGTCATTGAACGGGCGGAGACGACGCGCCTCCATCAGCGACTCGCCGGCAAGCCCGAGCAGGCGATTGAGGCTTTCGGCCGTCACCCGCACCATGCGCTCGGCGCCGGCAGACCCGGCACTGCCCACCGGCTCGGTCGGAGCCGGCGACGCCGGAGGCTCGATCGTCACCGGCTTGACCGGGTTCGACGCCGGAGCCTCGGCCGGCGGCATGGCGGATTCGCCGGTCGCCGCAACCGCCGCCTCCAGCGTTCGCTGGAACTGGGCGATGTCCGCCTTGATGCGCGGGGCGTCCGGACTTTCGGAAAGCGCGATCGCCACCAGCAGGTCGACACCCCGCAGCAGGGTGTCGATATGGTCGTGGCGAAGGGTGATCTTGCCGCGCTGCGCCGCCACCAGGCACTCTTCCATCGCATGCGCCACTTCGACGGCGGGCGTCAGGTCGATGATGCGAGCAGCCCCCTTCAGCGAATGGGCGGCACGCATGCAGGCTTCGAGGTGATCGGCGGCGACCGGGTTGCGCTCCAGCGCCAGCAGGCCCGTCGTCAGCGCCTCGGATTGCGTCTCGAGCTCGGCCTTGAACAGGTCGAGCATGGAAAACTGGCTGAAATCCTCGCCGCTCATGCAATGTTCCGATCGATGGCGTCGAGAAGCCTGGCCTCGTCCAGCAGGCCGACGCTGCGTCCCTCCCAGGCCAGCATGGCGCTGGTGAACGACGACCCGGCCTGGCCGACCGTGCCGGGCACCGCGGTGAGCGCGCCGCTGTCGTAGCGATGGATGCCGTGCACCTCGTGCACGCAGAAGGCGATGCGGCCGTTGGCGCGGCCGATCACCACCATGCGCTCGAAATGCAGGCTGCGGTCGCCGCGCTCGACGGCGGCGTTCTTGTCGATGCCGAGGAGGGTCGCGAGGGAAATGCAGACCAGCAGTTCGCCGCGCACATTGGCAATGCCGCGCACGATGCCGGTGCGCCGGTGCGGCAGGCTGTGAATCCGGGGCGGTTCTGCCACCTCCTTGAACACGGCGGTCGAGAGCGCCAGCCACTCCTCCCCGATCCGGAAGATCACGGCGGCAGCGCGCTCTGCCTCCACGCCGGCGTCGATCGGCTTCTCACCGGCGAAGTGACGAGCCCATTCGGCGCGGTACTCGGGCGGCAGAGGCCGATCAAGCAGGGCGCGCGCGATTGCCTCATAGGCCTGGCGGTCGCGCCGGCGCGGATGCACCATCCCGGCCTCGTCCGCCTTCCGATCGGAAGTGTCCGACATCAGTTGCCGCTCCTGTTCGCCATCCGGTCGAGCCGGCTGTTCACGGCCCTGGCTCCGGCCCTATCGCCCTGCCGCTGCAGCAGCAGCGCCAGTTGCGCCAGCGCCTCGCGATGATCGGGCGCCAGATAGATCGCCTTGCGATAGTTCTGCATCGCCTCGGCCAGTTTGCCTTCGGCATCCTGCACCAGGGCCAGATGATAGAAGGCATCGGCGGACGGGCCGAACTGCGCCAGATGCGCCAGCGCCGCCTCTCGCGCCTCGGCCAGCCGTCCGCGATCAGCCGCCCGCTCGATCGACGCCAGGCTGGCGACCCGCGGATCCGGCGCGGGGCTTTCCTTCGGCTGCAAAGGCCGGCTCACCGCCGGCGTTTTTTTAGCCGGCGCCGGCCGCTGGGGGACGACGGGTCGTGCGACCGGCATGGCAAGCGGCGCGGCCGGTACCGGGGCGCGGGGCGGCTGGACCGCCTTGGTCTTCGGCGCGCGCACAAAGGCAAACGCCATGGGCAGTCGCGCCGAGGCGAAGCCGCGCGCGATCGGGAGCGCCGATTCGGCCGGGCCCACCAGCAGCAGCCCACCCGGCGCCAGGAACTGCTCCAGCCGGTCGAGCGCGCGGTCCTGCGTCGGGCGATCGAAATAAATCAGCAGGTTGCGGCAGAACACGATGTCGTAGCCGCCCAGGTCGGCCGCCTCGGGCGGATCGAGCAGGTTGGCGAGCTTGAAATGGACCCGCCCGAGCACGGCCGCGTTCGGCCGGTACCCCCCTTCCATGACGGCCTCGAAATAGCGATCGCGAAAGGCGAGATCGGTGCCGCGAAACGAGTTGCGGCCATAAAGCGCGAGCTGCGCCTGCTCCAGATTGCGCGAGCTGATGTCGCGGGCCTCGATGGTGAAGTCGTCGGCGCCATAGCCGGCGTCGAACATCGCCATCGCCATCGTATAAGCCTCTTCGCCCGTCGAGCATGGCAGGCTGAGGAGCCGGATCGGTCGCCGCCGGGGGATGTGGGCGCGGGCATAGCTGGTCATGCCGGCAAAGGCGTCGCGATCGCGGAAGAACCAGGTTTCCGGCACGATGACGGCATTGATCAGCTGCTGCAGCTCGCTGCGCGAGCGGGTGACGACAGACCAGTATTCATGCTGGTCGGCGATGCCGGTCGCGGTCATGCGCTCCCTCAGCGCATACCGGATCACCGACAGGCCGACGGACTGGCTGTTGAGGCCGATCTCGTCCTTGAGCAATTGTTCGATGGCGCCCAGCATCAGGAACCCGCCTGAAGCTTGCGAAACAGGATCTCGCGAAGCTGGACCGGCAGCAGGGCCTCGGCGCGTACCAGCTGGATCACCCCCTCGGCATCCGACGCGACGGGGCCGAGATAAGGCGGCATGCCGGCATCGACGCCGGACGGCACGAAGTCGTCGGGATCGCGCGACACCGTCTCGATCACCCGCTCGGCGACAAGGCCGAGCCGGCGGGTCTCGCCACCCTCGACGGGATAGCGGATCAGGATCACGCGGGTGCTGATCACCGCTGCCGAAGGCCGGCCAAGCGCCAGCACGCTCAGATCGAGCAACGGCACCGCCTGCCCGCGATAATTGATCGCTCCGGCGACGCCGTGCGGCGCCCCCGGCAGAAGCGTCGGCTCGAGAAAGGGCAGTACTTCCTCGACCTGCTCGACATCGAGGACGTAGCGATCCGCACCGAGCCGGAACATGAGAAACAGCATCGTGTGGGCCCCCCGCCGTTTCCGCCGTCAGGCGCGCAGCTTGAACCGTGTGATGCTGTTGCGCAGCCCGCTCGACACCTGGTTGAGCTCGTCGATGGCGATCGATGACTGCTGCAGCGACTCGACCGTCTGCTGCGCCGCCTCGCTCAGTTGCGACAGCGCATCGCTGATCTGGCCGGCGCCGGTCGCCTGCGCCTGCATACCCTCATTGGCGATCTCGAAGCGCGGCACCAGGCCCTGCACCTGCTCGATGATATCCGATAGCTGTCCGCCGACCTGCTGCACTTCCGTCATGCCGCGGCGCACTTCCTCGGAGAACTTGTCCATGCCCATGACGCCGGCGGCGACGGCGGACTGGATGTCCTTGACCATCTGCTCGATGTCATAGGTCGAGACGGCCGTCTGGTCGGCGAGGCGGCGGATCTCGGTTGCCACCACGGCGAAGCCGCGACCGTACTGGCCCGCTTTCTCCGCCTCGATGGCGGCGTTGAGCGACAGCAGGTTGGTCTGATCGGCCACCTTGGTGATGGTGGTGACGACCTGGTTGATGTTGCCCGCCTTCTCGCTGAGGATCGCCAGCTTGGCGTTGATGGCGCCGGCCGCCTCCATGACGTGGCGCATGGTGGCTTCCATGCGCTGCAGCCCGGCCTGGCCGCCATTGGCGAGCCCCGCCGTCTGCTCGGCCACGGTCGAGACCTCGTTCATGGTGCGGACGAGTTCGTTCGAGGTCGCGGAGATCTCCTTGGCGGTGGCGCCGATCTCCGTCGTCGTGGTGGCGATCTCGTTGGCGGTCGCCTGCTGCTGCTTGGAGGTGGCGGCGACTTCGGTGATCGAGGTATTGACCTGGATGCCGGATTTCTGCACCTGGCCGATCAGTCCGGTGAGGTCGTCGGCCATGCCGTTGAAGCCGTCCGCGAGCGTGGAAAACTCATCGCGCTGGTTCAGCGTCGCGCGCTGACTGAAATCGCCCCGGCGCATGACCTCGACCGCCGCCACCAGCTTGCCGAGCGGGCCCATCACGGCGCGGAACAGCCAGTAGCCGAGCAGCAGCGACAAAGCGAGGGTGAACGCGAAGCTGACGATGAGGATCAGCTTGCCGGCATGCGCGTTGGCAAGGATCGTCTGGGTGGCGAAATCGCTCTTGTTCTTGTTGTAGTCGACCATCTTGCGCAGGGCGTCCTGCACCGCCACGATCGCCGGCTCGACATCGGTCTTGATCGACGAGCGCTGCCGCGCCAGGGTGTCGTCCGACAGGCCGCCCCGCGTCATGGCGACGAGATCCGATCTCTTGGCGAAGACGATTTCGGAGAGGCGCTTCACCGTGTCGAGGTTGTCGCGGTCTTCGGTGGAATCGATCGAGCCTTCATAGCTCGTCATGAACCCGCGCAGCTTTTCCTCATTCGCGTTGATGGCGACCACGGCCGCGTCTCGGCCGGCGTCCGTGTCGGAAAGCGCCAGATCCTGCACCAGCGCCTGCGCTTCGAACCAGCCGGCCCGCATGCGAAGGCTGTAGAACAGCCCCGGCATGGTGTTGGTCTCGATGGCAGTGGCCTCGGTCTCGGCGCGGACGAGCGACACGAAGGCGAGCCCTGCCATGATCGACATCACCGCCAGGACGGCTGCGAAGCTCCCGATTATGCGTTGACGTATGGTCAGATTTTTCATCGCGCTGGGTTCCGTCCTGGAAGCACACATCAAGGGATGATGCGGTCTCTCCGGCTGCCGGACTGAGGATCGGAAGCGCTTGAGCGACGCCACATCACGCCATCGGCCAGGGCGGAGGCTAGCTCACAATCCTTTCTTCTCTCTTGCAGATTCGGGAAGAACGACCTTTTCCGCCCCGGAAGCCGAGGCGCCCGCGGGCACGGTGCGGCGCAGCGGCGGACTGCCCTACAGACCCATCGCCCGATGCATCGCGCGCGCCAGATGCGCGTCCATGGCGGCAGCGGCGGCATCCGGATCCCGCGCCTCGAGCGCGGCCAGCACCGCCAGATGCTCCTGCATCGTCTGGATGATCGCGAGCGAGGACAGCATGTACATGTTGTCGAGCCGGATGACGCCGATCTGTTCCATCATGTGAACATGGGCCGAGATCATCAGCGGGTTGCGCGTGCTCTCCGACAGGGCGGTGTGAAAAGCCTGGTCGACCTCGGTGGAGCGCTCGATCAGCGCCGATTCCACGGTCCCGCCATGCGCCAGATCGATGATCCGCTCATGCCGGGCCCGCCAGTCGGCGAGCTCCCCCATCGTGACGCGCTCGGCAAAGCGGCGGACCGCCTCCCCTTCCAGCGCCCGCCGCATCTGGAAGCAGTCCTTCAGATGGCTCATGTCGGGCTTGACGATGCGTATCCCGGACCGGGGCAGGACGGTGAGGAAGCCCTCCTTCTCCAGAAGCTGCATCGCCTCGCGCAGTGCGCCGGTCTGGACCTGCAGGAGCTCCGCCAGTTCGCCCTGCGAAACCGTCGCGCCGATCGGGATCTGGCGCGAGAACAGCGCCTCCTTGAAGCGCTGATACGCGATCTGACTCAATTTGGTGGGAGCTTCCGCCGCCTGCGCCATCACTCGAGATCCTCCTGCGACGGTATCCATAGCACGTTCTTCATATATGAAACAGACACCCTGTTGCTATCAGAGTGGCTATGTGAATAATCAGTTCTGGGTTTTGGTTGCGGGAGAGGCGGCCAATCTCACGCATTCGACGTGCCGATCTGGGAGGAACCAATGATCGCCAACATCACGCGCCGCAGCCTGATGGCCGGCACCGCCGCGCTGGCCGCCGCCGCCACCCTTGCGCCAATGCGCGCGTTCGCCGCCACCGACATCAATTACTGGCACCACTTCACCAGCCAGGCGGAATTCGCCGGGCTGAAGGCGGTGATGGAGGCCTTCGCCAAGGCCAATCCCGAAATCGTGGTGACGCAGGAAAACATCCCGAACCCCGAGTTCATGGCCAAGTTCACCGCCGCCGTGGTTTCCGGCAGCCGGCCCAACACCACGATGGTGACAGCCGAGCGCCTGGCCGACATGCTGGCGATGGAAGGCCTGGTCGACATCACGGCCCGCGTCGATGGCTGGTCGGAAAAGGCGAACTTCCCCGCCGATCGCTGGGCCGGCATCTCGAAGGAAGGCAAGATCTACGGCGTTCCCGCCTTCGCCTTCGTCGACTGGGGCTACTATCGCTCCGACTGGTTCGAGGAAGCCGGCATCGCCGGCCCGCCGACCACCTATGCCGAATTCGTCGACATCGCGAAGAAGATGACCGATCCGGCCAAGGGCCGCTTCGGCTTCGGCATGCGCGGCGGCGCCGGCGGCCAGAAATACGTGCTCGACATGATGGAATCCTTCGGCGCCCCGGTGATCGACGCGGAGGGCAACATCGGCCTCGACCGCGACAAGGCGATCGAGGCGGTCAAGTTCTATGCCGGCCTGTTCACCACCGAGAAGGTCGTGCCGCCCAGCGCGCCGGGCGATGGCTATCGCCAGATCATGGAAGCGTTCCGCACGGGCCAGACGGCGATGGTGTGGCACCATACCGGCTCGTTCCAGGAAATCTCGGCCGCGCTCAAGCCGGGCGTCGAGTTCAAGACCTTCGCGATCCCCGCCGGTCCCGCCGCCCGGGTAGCCCGCCTCGCCTATCTCTATAACGGGCTGATGAAGGAAGAGAACGCCGACGCGTCCTGGGACTGGATCTCCTATTGGGGCCAGGCCGAGCCGGCCATCGCTTTCCTGGAAAAGACCGGCTACTTCCCCGCCAATGCGGCCGTCGTCCAGGACGAGCGCATCACCGGCAATCCGCTCTATGCACCGGCCGTCGAGACGCTCTCCTTCGGCCGCCTGCCTGCCAATTTCGTTGGCATCGCCGGCTGGTCGGAACACACGGTGCTCGCCGCCTTCCAGAAGGTGCTGATCGGCCAGATGACGGCGGAAGACGCCGTCGACGAGATGATCGCCGGCCTCGAAGAGACCAAGTAACGCCTCGAGGCGCCCGACGCAGAGCCGGCCGCGCATCCGCGGCCGGAACCGCCTGTCGTTCCGGTCGCTGCGCCCCGCCCCCCCCCTTTTTCGCTGTCGCCATTCGGACAAGGCGTGCCGATCACGCCGGGAGCCCCTCGTGAAAATCACCGACATCCGCGCCTACATCGTCGAGGACGACCACCCGCAATATCCGTTCCGCTGGCGCACGGGCCTGGCCGGCTCCGGCGACGGCACGCCGCTGGACCAGCGCCCGAAATCGGCGATCCTGCGCATGGATACCGACGAAGGGATCACCGGCGCGATCAGGATCGGCGATGGCGAGGCGGTCGCCAGCCTGACCCGACGCCGCCTGAAATCGCTGATCGGCGAAAACCCGCTGATGACCGAGCGGCTCTGGACCAGGATCTGGGAGATCGACCGGATCGAGGAACTGCACATGCGCCATCTCGGCCTGATCGACCAGCTCGCCTGGGACCTCAAGGCCCGGAAGGCCGGCCTGCCGCTCTACCAATTGCTCGGCGGCAATTCGAACCGCGTCCCCGCCTATGCCTCGACCGTCACCTGGAACACGATGGAAGAGTATGAGCGCCACATCAAGGAATGCATGGATTTCGGCTTCACCGCCTTCAAGCTGCATGCCTGGGGCGACGCCAAGCAGGACGCCAAGCTCTCGCATAATCTGCGCAAATGGACCGGCGACGACGCGCAGCTGATGTTCGACGGCTCGGCCGGCTGGGACTTCGTCACCTCGCTCTGGTTCGGCCGCCAGCTCGAGGATGCCGGCTTCCTCTGGTACGAGGAGCCGATGCGCGAATTCGACCTGCGCAGCTATGTGAAGCTGACCGAACAGCTCGAAATCCCCGTGCTCGCCGCCGAGACCTCGGATGGCTGCCACTGGAACGCCGCGACCTGGATCGGCATGGGCGCGCTCGACATGATGCGCACCTCCTCCTTCTACAAGGGCGGCATCACCGGCGCGATGAAGGTGGCGCATCTGGCGGAATCGCATGGCATGCGGGCGCAGGTGCACGGCATGGGCGTCGCCAACGCACATATCTGCGGCGCCATCCCGAACAATGATTTCTACGAGCAGCTCGTCATGTCGAGCGCGCAGATCGCCGGCCTTGCCACCATGGCGGAACTCCCCGTCGTCGACGGCTTCATCACCGTACCGGAGACGGCCGGCCTCGGCTTCGAGCCGGACTGGAACCATCTGGAGCGCACCGCGCTCGCGATCGTCTGAGGAAACAAGACCGATGGCCGAACGCATGTCAGCCCTTTCCGGGCCGTCCCCCTCCCTCTGGCGGCGGCTCGATCCGGCGGCGGCGCTCGGCCGTCTCTCCGAAACCCGGTACTGGATGTATCTGCTGCTGGTCCCCAGCGCGATCCTGATCCTCGCCGTCGTGCTCTATCCCACCGTCTACGGCTTCCAGCTCTCCTTCCGCCAGATGCGGCTGAACCGGCCGGATCTCGGCACCGGCTTCGTCGGCTTCAAGCACTATGTCGCCATGTGGAACGACAAGGTCTTCTGGCTGTCGCTGCGCAACACCGCCGTCTGGGTCACCTTCGCCGTCGTCATCGAATTCGGGCTCGGCCTGCTCGCGGCGCTGGCGCTGAACCGCAACCTGCCCGGCACCAAGATCATGGGCGTGCTGATCCTGCTGCCCTACTTCCTGCCGAATGTCGTCGCCGGCCATATGTGGGCGCTGCTGCTCGATCCGCGCCTCGGCGTCATCAACGACATCCTGGTCCGACTCGGCTTCCTGGAAACCTACAAGGCCTGGTTCGCCGATCCCTCGACCGCGCTCGGCGCCGCCATCCTGGTCGAGGCCTGGCACGGTTTTCCGTTCTTCGCGCTGCTGCTGCTCGCCGGCCTCAAGGGCGTTCCGGACGATCTCTACAAGGCGGCCTCGGTCGACGGCGCCGGCCCGATCCGGCAATTGCGCCTGATCACGCTGCCGATGTTGCGCTCGGTGATCGCCGCCGCGGTGATTCTCCGCGTTATTGGCCTGGTCAATTCGCCCGACCTGCTCTTGATCCTCACCGGCGGCGGGCCGGGCCAGTCGACCCAGGTGCTGTCGCTCTACGCGTTCCAGAAGGCCTACAAGGACTTCAACTTCGGCTATGCCGGCGCGCTTTCGGTCGTGATGTTCGTGCTACTCATGGTCTTCGCCTGGGCCTATGTGCGCGTCTCCAAAGTGAACCAGGACTGAGGACCAGCCCATGATCACGACAAGCCGTCGCGCCCGTCTCGGCTGGAACATCGCCACCTATGCGGTGCTGCTGACCCTGACGGTCTTCTGCATCTTCCCGCTTCTCTGGACGCTGCTCACCTCGCTCAAATACGAGGCCGACATCGTCACCCAGACGATGCAGTACATCCCGAAGCGCATCACCTTCGAGAATTACGTCACGATCTGGACCCAGTCCGGCTTCCCGACGCTGGTGTTCAACTCCTTCGTCGTGACCGCCACCACCGTCGTGCTCTGCCTGATCACCGGCACGCTCGCCGCCTATTCCTTCTCGCGCTTCCATTATCCCGGCCGCGGCGCGCTGATGCTCGGCTATCTCGTCATCCGCATGTTCCCGGCCGTGCTGATGATCATCCCGCTCTTCATCCTGATGCGCGGCGTCGGCCTGCTCGACAGCCGCTTCGGCCTGGCGCTCGCCTATACGAGCTTCCTGCTGCCGCTCTTCGTCTGGATGCTGAAGGGCTTCTTCGACGCGGCGCCGAAGGAGCTGGAAAGTGCCGCCCGCATCGACGGCTGCACCCGGATCGGCGCCATGATCCGCATCGTGCTGCCGCTCGCCCGCAACGGCCTCGTCGCCACCTCCGTCTTCGTTGCCATCGCGGCCTGGAACGAGTTCCTGTTCGCCCTGATGCTGACCACCAGCCAGGGCTCGCGCACCTGGCCGGTCGGCCTGCAGCTGATGGTCGGCGAATTCCAGTTGCCCTGGGGCGTGCTCGCCGCCGGCGGCATCATCAGCATCATCCCCGTCATGATCCTGTTCGCCATCGTGCAGCGGACCATGGTCCACGGAATCACCGCCGGCGCGGTCAAGGGTTGAGGACACCACCATGTCGACACTGACGCTGAACGGCGTACGCAAGAGCTTCGGCGCCCTCGATGTGCTGCAGAGCATCGACCTGAAGCTGGAAGACGGCGAGTTCCTCGTGCTGCTGGGGCCGTCGGGCTGCGGCAAGTCCACCCTGCTCAACATCATCGCCGGGCTGGAAACGCCCACCGCCGGCGACATCCGGATCGGCGACAAGCGGGTCAACGACGTCCATCCGAAGAACCGCAACATCGCCATGGTGTTCCAGTCCTACGCGCTCTACCCGACCATGCCGGTCGAGCGGAACATCGGCTTCGGCCTCGAAATGCGCGGCGTGGAAACAGACACGCGCAAGCGCGCCGTCGACGGCGCGGCGCGCATGCTGCAGGTCGACCATCTGCTCGACCGCAAGCCCGGCCAGCTTTCCGGCGGCCAGCGCCAGCGCGTCGCCATGGGCCGCGCCATCGTGCGCGAGCCGGAACTGTTCCTGTTCGACGAGCCGCTCTCCAACCTCGACGCCAAGCTCCGCGCCGAGATGCGCACCGAGATCAAGCGCCTGCACAACCGGCTCGGCACCACGGTCGTCTATGTGACGCACGACCAGATCGAGGCGATGACGCTCGGCACCCGCATCGCCGTGATGAAGGGCGGCGTCATCCAGCAGCTCGCCGACCCGATGACCACCTATGAAAAGCCGGCCAACATGTTTGTCGCCGGCTTCATCGGCTCGCCCTCGATGAATTTCATCACCGGCACGCTGGTCCGCGATGGCGAGCATGTCGGGCTCACGACGGATGGCAACAATCCGGCCAGCATTCGCCTGCCGCGCGTCGCCGCCAATCTGGATGCCCTGCTCGGCCGCAAGGTGGTGCTGGGCGTGCGGCCGGAATCGTTCCAGGCCGATGGCGCCGCTCCCGACCTCACCGGCACGATCGACGTGGTCGAACCGACGGGGCCGGACACGCTGGTCGTGCTGGCGCTGGGCAACCAGACGATCACCGCCCGCCTCGGCCCGAAGCTGACGGTCGCGACCGGCGAAACGCTGGGCCTGTCGATCCAGCCGGATTCGATCAGCCTGTTCGACCCGGATTCCGGCAACCGGATCGAGTGAAGGTCACCCGCCGTCCGGGGTGACCTATCGCGGAAGCGCGACCCTGGCCTTCCTGCGATCGGAGATGGCATAGCGGAGCAGCATCCGGGCCAGGTTGGTGAAGCGGGCGCGATGGACGAGATCGATCAGCGGCGCGACGCGGCGGAATCGCCGGCGCGGCCGACGCGGGAGTTCTGGCGCGATGTCGCGCATATCGGCCCAGCAGCGGTCCATGCGCAGCATATCACCGGCCTTGGAGCCATTGATGTAATCGCCCACGACGGAACGGAAGAATCGCGGCGCGATCTGGTCCCGCACCCAGAACTGATGCAGCCTCGGCTCGTTGGGATAGGTTTCGACCAGCTTCCGATAATAGATCATCCGCGAGACGGCCATGCGCAGGCTGTAGGAGGTCGATCCCGCATGAATGCGCCACTTCGTCACCGCATGGTCGACATAGACACTGCGATAGCCCTCTCGGAACAAGCGCAGGAAAAAGTCGTCATCCTCGTAGCCGGACAGCCTTTCATCGAATTTCCCCGCCGCGAGGAACGCCGACTTCTTGATGAGGGAGGCACCGGGAAGGATGAACATGTCTTCCTGCAGGCACTGTCGCAGCGTGGTCTTGGGATGCGTCGAACAGAAGATGTCGAGGCAGTTGTGCGCGACCATCTTCCCGTCCTCGTCGACGTGATCGAGGTTGCCGTAGACGACGGCGAGCCTATCCTCCGGGGCCGCATCGATGAAAGGCTGCCGGAGCGTCACGAGATGATCCGGATACCAGATGTCATCCTGGTCGAGCAGGGCGATATGGCTGCTCCGGCAGTGCTCGGCGGCGAAATTTCGCGCCGACGACTGGCCGCCATTCGGCTTCCTGAGAAGTGTGATCGGATGAACCTTCGCCATCGCCTCGACGATCGCCGGGCCGTCGTCTTTCGAGCCATCGTCGACGACGATGATCTCGTCGGACAGCCAGGACTGTGCCAGGACGCTCTCCAACGCATCGCGAATGAAAGCGCTCCCGTTATAGAGCGGGATGATCGTCGCGATCGTGATGGTCGTCATACATGGCTCCCGGAAAGACAAGCTTCATCACCCCCTTGTCCAATGTGAAGCGTTATGAAAATTCGCTGGCGATTGCTACCCCGCCCGGTCCAGAGAGTGCGCGATGCAACGCTGATTGAATCGATGGCCATGACCGCAAAGAACCCGGCGCTAGACCCATACGCTTTCCACATGATCGATGCGCTGTGGTGCGATCTGCATGGCGTTTACGTGAAAGGCTGGGCGCACGCCTATCTGACGTCACCGAAAGCCATACGCGTCCGTAGCGGCGAATACCGCGCGACGGCGACGGAGCTTTTCGATCGCCCGGACCTCCTGCAGTTCTTTCCCGCGCTCGCCTCGACCCGCTGCGGCTTCGCCGTCTATTTGCCCTGCGCCCCGTTTCGGCCCGTCACGCTGGAAGTCGAGACCACCCACGGCACGCTGGAATTCGACGTAGCCGGCCTCGCCCCGGGGCATCCGCTCTTCTCGCCCGCGAGCGATGCCGGCATCCCGGTGGAGCCGTTCATCGCAGAGATGAAACGAACGGGCGGCGCGGTCCTGGAAATCGGGGCGCGCGCTGTCGGCCCGTCCGCCGTCCTGAACGCGGACAGATTCGCGCCAGAATGCACCTTCGTCGGGCTGGACATCCACAAGGCGCCGGGCGTCGACATCGTGGGGGATGCGCATTTTCTCAGCGACTACGTGCCGGCCGGCAGTCTGGATGGCGTCTGCTCCTTCGACGTGATCGAGCACCTCGCCTGCCCGTGGCTGGTGGCGAAAGAGATCAACAAGGTCATGAAGATCGGCGGCCTTACCCTGCACCAGGTGCCCCACTCGTTTCCGATCCACGAGATGCCGAACGATTTCTGGCGGATGTCGAGCGAGGGCCTGAAGATCCTCTTTTCGCCTGCCATGGGCTTCGAGGTGATCGCTGCCGGGATGATCAATCCGGTCAGGATGCTCGCGCATCCCTCGGTTCGATCGGGGCCGATGCTGGAGTTCCAACTGCATGACGGTATGGTCAGCGCCTGGATCCTAGCCCGCAAGACATTTGACCTTAGTGAAGATGCCGTCGCTTGGCCGCTGCAGCGCGACGCCTCCTTCCAGAACGGCAAGGCCTATCCGTCGCATGGTTCCAGCTGAACGCCCGAAACGGCCGTCCTAGATACGCCGTTGTGAAGGACTGAAATTTGACCCTTCGATTCCACCAAGGCCAATCGCCACCCGTAACCTTTGCCTGCCCCGTCTGCGCAGATCCCGGCCCGAAGCCGCATCTGCTCACCGTCGGCAATACCCAATCGGCGGAAGACGCAGGTCAGCCGCTCCATCTCTATCGCTGCGACAACTGCCTTTCATTTACCTACCGTCCGTTTCCGCAGATCGACTACACCCGGCACACATCAACGGATCTTCGGTTCCGCGACTATGTGGAACTCAACGCCGCGATCGACCTGATCGCACGAAACATCCTGCGCGCCATTCCAGACGGAAGTTCCGGCCGCCTGCTCGACATCGGCTGCGGCTTTGGCTTCGGGATGGCGGCCATCCGCGACATCTCCGGCTGGCAGGTCAGGGGGTTCGAGCCTTCGCGCTATGGCGAACTGGGGCGGCAGCAGTTGAAGCTCGACATCGTCAACGACTTCGCAAATCGGAATGCCGATGCGGCCGACCGCTTCGACATCGTGCATTGTTCCGAGGTGATCGAGCACGTCCAGGACCCGCACGAATTCATCGACATTCTGGCGAGCTATCTCGCGCATGACGGCGTGCTGATCCTGACAACCCCGGATGCCGATCGCATTCATCCCCGCACCGATCCGAGTTCGCTGCTGGCGCTCCTCTCGCCGGGCGCCCACACCATCTTGTTCAGCGACGCCGCCTTGGCCGACGCCCTCAAGGCAGCCGGCTTCGTCCATGTCGAGGTCGACCGAAGCGCGCCGAGCCTGCTGGTCTACGCCTCGCGGCAGCCGCTGCGGCTCCACCATCGATCCCCGGCTGAGTTCGCCGAGCTTCTGGAGCGCCATCTGGGAAGAGCCCTCGATCGGACGGCACCCGGCACGCCGCTGGCGACCGGGCTTCGCTACCGGCTGTTCCGGAGCGCCATGGATCGCGGAAACTACGCGCTGGCCGAGACGGTCTTCACCCCGGATCTCGCGGATGCAGCGCCCGTGATCGAGGATCTCGAGACATCGGAGCAGTTCGGCGCCCGCTGGCCGCTCTGTATCGCCGCCTCGACCTACTATCTCGCGATGCTGATGATGATCCACCGGGCCGACTATCCGGGGGCGGGGCGCCATTTCCGGGCCGCCGCGCGGCTTTGCCGGGCCAAGATCCGCCTCTCGCCCTCTACCGCCGTGGTCGAATCCGACCTGGTCTGGCGGGCCGTCTATCATGAGGCTTTGGCGCTCCACTATGCCGGCGAGACCGTGCAATCCCTGGTGCGGCTGGCGAGCTTCTTGGATCTCCGTGGGGTGGGGCAACCCCGGGTTCCCGAGAACCTTCATGCGGATGTCGAGAGACTGCGCGACGAACTGGTCGGCAAGATCGAGCGGATGTAAGGCCCGCGGGGCCAAAATCCCGGCGCCGCCCCGGATCGGGCGGCGTCGGGTGCGGGCGCGCTCAGTGGCTGGTGTCGCGGCCCGTGCTCTGGCCGCTTTTCACCGGGATGTGGCGGGTCTTTTCCTGCGCCGCGTTCTTCGGCAGGACGATGGTCAGCACGCCGTTCTCGACATTCGCCTTGACCTGGTCACGGTTGACCGATTGCGGCAGTCGGATCGAGCGCATGAAGCGGCCGAACGACCGCTCGACGAAGTGATAGTTTTCCTTGTCTTCCTTCTGCTCCATCCGCTTCTCGCCCCGGATGGTCAGCACGTCGTCGTCCAGCGTCACATCGACATCCTTCTCGGCCACGCCCGGCAGCTCCGCCGTGATGCGAACCTCGGATTCCGTCTCGGAGACGTTGATCTGCGGCATCAGCAGGCCGACTTCCTGCCCTCCCTCCGTGCCGGTTGCCGGCATGCCAGCGTTGCGGAACACGTCCTCGAACAGGCGATTCATGCCGCGCTGGAGCGAGACGAACGGATCGCCGCCCATAAGGTGGCTACCGCCGAAGGGAACGAGGGAATGACGTGCCATGGTGCTTCTCCTCTTGCTGGGATCGCCGGCCGCGCCGAAAGCTCCCACCCTGCCCGGCCGGCGTCGCGGCGCGGGAGCGTGCTTTCGCCCGCGGCCGGCCCAGGCAGGCCGCGGCGCCGCTTGCACGTCGGGCAAGATAGGGTGTCGCCGCAGCGTTTCGAGGGCTTGCGACAAGGAGCGGCAGGGGCGGCGCCGACCGGGCGCGGGCTCCAGCCAAACGGAGGACCGAACCGGTCTCGGCGGCCCTGAAA
>NZ_JAPKNI010000014.1 GCF_026343955.1 Kaistia defluvii | reverse complement strand
GGGACCAGGATCGGCCTCAGCCATATTGATGACATGAAAAGGGACGAGTTCAGGAACCTGTCATTGCCGGTGCTGCGTCGGTCGCGCAGCCACCGCGCATGGCCCCCGGCAAGGGCGCCATGCGGGAAAGCCAGAACAGGCGACCGTTCGTTGACTTGAGCCGCCGCGGACGGCAAGTTCCTTCGTCATGCGGGGCAGGCTCCAGGATCAGATGACAGGCGCTACGAAAGCTGCCGGAGACGGGGAGAATACGAAACCGTGAAGGCATCGACGCGCGGCGGCGCGCCAGCAAGAGGAATGCATGGCGCGCGCATCGACCTCGGGCGCGAACCGCCCTTGACGGTCGGCGACACGGGCGAGGGCGTTCCGCATCGGCGCGGCGTCAGCATTCGCTGGCTGACCGGTACCGTGCTCACGGGCTTCACCTCCACCATCCTGATGGGCGGCGCCCTGATGGCGGCCCTGGACGGCCGCCATCAATTGGCGTTCCCGCCGGAAGTCGGCCGCGCCATGCGCGCCTCCGAGGCCGGCGGCGACGTCCCGCTCTCCAATGGCTCCAAGGCCGATCGCATCCGGACCGCGCGCGAGCCGGTCTCCGATCGCCAGGTCGTCCAGGTCTCCACCGTCACCAAGCAGGGGGACCGCGATCTCATCAAGCTGAAGCCCTTCGCCCGCATCGCGACCTCGATCGCAACCACCATCACCGCTCTCAGCGACGACGTGCCGGCCTATGACCCGGCCAAGATCGTCGCCGGCGCGGCCGGCAGCCGCCGCGGCGACAAGAGTGGCGACAACCCGCCCGCGCCTTCCGCCACCGAAAAGCTCGGGGTGGTCGACGACGAAGGCGCCTCCGGCGACGGTGGGGATGATGGCCTGATCATCGACGGCAAAGCCGATGCGGTCGCCGAGGACGCCAGCGGCGACGGGGCCAGTGTCATCGCGGTCGGGACGGAGCAGGAGCAGATCTACGGCGCCAATGTCGAGGGCGAAGTCTCGATCAAGGTCAGCGATTTCCCGATCAACGAGGCGCCGCAGCCGGAGGAGCCGAGCTTCAGCCCCGACGAGGCGGAACAGGTCGCGCGCGCCTCGATCCAGACGACCGTTTCCAACGGCGTCCAGATCGCGGCGATGCCCTATGTCGACCCGGATCGCTTCTCCTTCGACGAAACCGGCACCGATCCGTTCTCGGCGCTCGGCGTGCGCATCGTGCCGGAGAACGTCTCCTTCGTTTCCAAGACCGGCCCGGCCATCCCGTCGGACGAGCGCGTCGCCGTCGTCGAGAAGAAGGAAACGCTGGCCGAGATCCTCGACGAAAGCGGGGTCGCCCAGCCCGACGCCCAGAACATCCTCGCCGCCATGTCCAATCTCATGGACCTTTCGGACCTGCAGGCCGGGCAGAAGGTTCGAATCCTCTTCTCGGCGGAAGGCGAAACGCCGCGGCCGATGCGCGTCTCGATCTATGACGAAGGCTCCCACCAGGCGACCGTCGCGCGCCGCGACGACGATACCTTCGTGCGCGCCGACGAGCCGGAGAGCTCGACCGACGAATTCGAGATGGCGGAGCCCGCGCCGACCGACAACAGCCCGATGCCACGCCTCTACCAGGCGGTCTATGAGACAGCGCTGGAGCAGAAGATCCCGGCGCCGCTGATCACCGAGCTGATCCACATCTTCTCCTATGACGTCGACTTCCAGTCGCGCGTCGCGCCAGGGGATTCGCTCGAGGTCTTCCATTCGCTGCCGGAAGCAGGCGGCGCCGAGGACGACGAGGAAATCCTCTACGCCGCGATCACGCTCGACGGCGCGACCAAGCGCTATTACCGCTACCGTTCGCCCGATGACGGCGTGGTCGACTATTTCGACGAGGAAGGCCGCAGCGCCAAGAAATTCCTGGTTCGCAAGCCGATGAATGGCGGCGTGCTGCGCTCGAATTTCGGCTACCGCAAGCATCCCATCCTTGGCTATACCCGCCTGCATCCCGGCGTCGACTGGGCCGCCCCGCGCGGCACTCCGATCCTGGCCGCCGGCAACGGCACGGTCGAGAAGGCCGGCTGGAGCTCGGGCTATGGCAACTTCACGCTGATCCGCCATACCAACGGCTATGAATCGGCCTATGGCCACCAGTCGGCGATCGCCAAGGGCATCCGCCCCGGGGTCAAGGTGCGGCAGGGCCAGGTCATCGGCTATGTCGGCTCGACCGGCCTGTCGACGGGCCCGCACCTGCACTACGAGGTCCGCATCAACAACAAGCCGGTCGATCCGTTGCGCGTGCGCCTGCCGCGCGGCCGCGTGCTGCAGGGCGACATGCTCCTGGCCTTCAAGCAGGAAAAGACCCGCATCGATACGCTGATCGGCATGCCCGCCAGTTCGAAGGTGGCCGCGATCAATGCCGACGAAGAGGCGACCAACTAGGGCGCCCCGCGGACCGGCGCGGTCTCGCGGCGAGACGAGGAACAGCAGACTGCAGGAGAGCACCGTCGTCGCGACGACGGACTCTCAGGAAAGAGCCGGAGCTTGTCCGGAGAAAGCCCGATGTTACCAGAAAGCGACAGATGACCGCGCCTGCCTGACTGCCGCATCCCGCATGCGGCGGTCGGCTTGTGCCGCCACCCGCCTCGCCCGAGGCAAAGTCCGTTTCTGGGGTGCCCGCTGCGACAGGGTTCGCGGCCGCACCGACATGGGAAAAGCCATGAACTATTTCGAGAGCCCGTTTCTGGGCAAGCCGCTGACCGAACAGGTCACCAACCCCAATATCCAGGTCGGCCGCTACAGCTACTATTCCGGCTATTATCACGGCCATTCCTTTGATGAGTGCGCCCGCTATCTGATGCGCGACCGCAGCGATGTCGACCGGCTGGTCATCGGCAGCTTCTGCTCGATCGGCACCGGCGCGTCCTTCATGATGGCCGGAAACCAGGGGCATCGGAACGACTGGGTCTCGACCTTCCCGTTCTTCTTCGTGCCCGAGGAGCCCGCCTTCGCCGGAGCGGTCAACGCCTACCAGCCCGCCGGCGACACGGTGATCGGCCATGACGTCTGGATCGGGGCCGAGGCCATGATCATGCCGGGCATCCGGATCGGCAATGGCGCGGTGATCGGCAGCCGGGCCCTGGTGACTAGGGATGTCGAGCCCTACGCGATCGTGGGCGGCAATCCGGCGCGTGCGATACGCAAGCGATTCCCCGACGAGGTCATTGCCCTGCTGCAGGAGATGGCCTGGTGGGATTGGCCGATCGAGCAGATCCGCGACGCCATGCCCCTGCTCTGCTCGGGCGATGTCCCAGCGCTGCATCGACACTGGCAGGAACAGATCGCCTGAGCCGCCATCGAATGAAAAAGGCCGCGCCGGATTTCTCCGGCGCGGCCTTCTCCCTGGGGGAAGCGGCCCCTGTCCAAGGACAGGGGCCGGTATCGCTATCGATCAGGCGGCCTGCGAAGCCGTTTCGCCGCGCGGCAGGAACAGGAGCCTGTCCGTGCCGGCCGTGATCTTGATCAGCGAGCCATCGGCGATCTCGCCGGCCAGGATCTTGTCGGCGAGCGGATCCTGCACATAGCGCTGGATCACCCGCTTCAGCGGACGTGCGCCATAGGCCGGATCGTAGCCCTTCTCGGCCAGCCAGCTGCGCGCCGTGTCGTCCAGCTCCAGCGTCACCTTGCGCTCCTCGAGCAGCTTGGCGAGACGACCGAGCTGGATCTCGACGATCCGGCCCATCTCCGTCTTCTTCAGGCGATGGAACAGGATGATGTCGTCGAGCCGGTTCAGGAACTCGGGCCGGAAATGCCCGCGCACCACCGCCATGACCTGCTCGCGCACGCCATCGACATCCTCGTCATCGCGCAGATGCGCCAGATAGTCGGAGCCGAGGTTCGAGGTCATGATGATCAGCGTGTTCTTGAAATCGACCGTGCGACCCTGACCATCGGTCAGGCGCCCGTCATCGAGAACCTGCAGCAGCACGTTGAAGACGTCGGGATGCGCCTTCTCCACCTCGTCGAACAGCACGACCTGATAGGGCCGGCGCCGCACGGCCTCGGTCAGCGCGCCGCCCTCCTCATAGCCGACATATCCCGGAGGAGCGCCGATCAGCCGGGCCACGGAGTGCTTCTCCATGAACTCGGACATGTCGATGCGCACCATCGCCGTCTCGTCGTCGAACAGGAACGAGGCGACCGCCTTGGTCAGCTCCGTCTTGCCGACGCCGGTCGGGCCGAGGAAGAGGAACGAGCCGATCGGCCGGTTCGGATCCTGCAGACCGGCGCGAGCGCGACGAACCGCGGTCGACACCGCATGCACGGCTTCGCTCTGGCCCACGACGCGGCGGCCAAGCTCGTCTTCCATGCGCAGCAGCTTCTCGCGCTCGCCCTGAAGCATCCGGTCGACCGGAATGCCGGTCCAGCGCGAGACGATCTGCGCGATGTGGTCGGGCGTCACCGCTTCTTCCATCATCGTGCTGGTCTGCGCCTGCTCGGCATCGACGAGCTGGCGTTCCAGGGTCGGGATCGTGCCATAGGCAAGCTCGCCGGCCTTGGCCAGATCGCCGGTGCGCTGCGCCTTGTCGAGGTCGCTGCGAGCCTGGTCGAGCTGTTCCTTCAGCTTCTGCGCGACGTTCAGCTTCTGCTTCTCCGCCTGCCAGCGCTGGGTATAGGCCGACGATTCCTCCTCGAGGTCCGTCAGTTCCTTCTCCAGCCGCTCGAGCCGATCCTTCGAGGCCTGGTCGGTCTCCTTCTTCAGCGCCTCCCGCTCGATCTTGAGCTGGATGATGCGCCGGTCGAGCTCGTCGAGCGCCTCCGGCTTGGAATCGACCTGCATGCGCAGTCGCGCGGACGCCTCGTCGACGAGATCGATCGCCTTGTCGGGCAGGAAACGGTCCGTGATGTAGCGGTTCGACAGAGTGGCGGCGGCGACCAGCGCGGAGTCGGTGATCCGCACGCCATGGTGCAGCTCGTACTTCTCCTTGATGCCGCGCAGGATCGAAACCGTGTCCTCGACCGTCGGCTCGCCGACGAAGATCGGCTGGAACCGGCGGGCGAGCGCCGCGTCCTTCTCGACATGCTTGCGGTATTCATCGAGCGTGGTGGCGCCGACGCAGTGCAGTTCGCCGCGCGCGAGAGCCGGCTTCAGCAGGTT
Organism: Kaistia defluvii; assembly: GCF_026343955.1. Lineage (GTDB taxonomy): Bacteria > Pseudomonadota > Alphaproteobacteria > Rhizobiales > Kaistiaceae > Kaistia > Kaistia defluvii. The sequence continues at coordinate 43,173 of NZ_JAPKNI010000014.1, read as the reverse complement.
GGACGCATCCATCGCGCCATCCGCCTTGCCCGCGCCGACCAGCGTGTGCATTTCGTCGATGAACAGGATGATGCCGCCGGCAGCCGACGTGACTTCCGACAGAACCGCCTTCAGGCGCTCCTCGAACTCGCCGCGATATTTGGCGCCAGCGATCAGCGAGCCCATGTCGAGCGCGAGCAAACGCTTGTCCTTCAGGCTCTCGGGCACGTCGCCATTGACGATCCGCAGCGCCAAGCCTTCGGCGATGGCGGTCTTGCCGACGCCCGGTTCGCCGATCAGCACCGGATTGTTCTTGGTGCGGCGCGACAGCACCTGGATGGTGCGGCGGATCTCGTCGTCCCGGCCGATGACCGGGTCGAGCTTGCCGTCGCGCGCCACCTGGGTGAGGTCGCGGGCATATTTCTTCAGCGCGTCATACTGGCCCTCGGCGCCGGCCGTATCGGCGGTGCGCCCCTGGCGCAGGGCTTCGATCGCGCGGTTGAGGCCGACCGGCGTCACGCCGGCATCCTTGAGGATAGCGGCCGTCTTCGCATCCTTCTCCAGCGCCAGAGCAAGCAGCAGCCGCTCGACGGTGACGAAGCTGTCGCCGGCCTTCTTGGCAAGGTCGGACGCCTGCTGGAAGACCTTGGCGAGCGGCGGTGCCAGATAGAGCTGGCCGGCGCCCCCGCCGGAAACCTTTGGCATGGCTTCCAGCGCCCGCTCCGTCGCGGCGAGCGCCTGACGGGAATTGCCGCCGGAACTGTCGATCAGGCCGCCGGCCAGACCTTCCTCGTCATCGAGCAGAACCTTCAGAAGATGTTCGGGCGTGAACTGCTGGTTGCCACGCGTCATCGCGAGCGTCTGCGCCGACTGGATAAATCCCTGCGCGCGCTCGGAGTAATTCTCAAAATTCATTGTCGCCTCCTGACCCGGTCCCATCGCCCCGAAGGCACGCATGGGCCGCTCTGAATATGGACCTCAGTCCAGCGACAGCCAAGTTCCGGCCTGCCGCCAGTCCGGATATAGTGTTGCCCCACAGCAACAGGAAGGGGCGGAGCGCACAATTTTAGCGAGCTTGTGCCCGTCGGCACGACCGGTCCGACGGCCGGGGTCCCGGCGCGGGAAGACGCATGAATCCGCGTGCCAAAAACAAAAACGCCCGGGCACGAGGCCCGGGCGTTTTCAATCTCTCGAAGGGGAAACGATCTATTCGTCGCCGGCCGGCTCGCTGGCCATCGCCGGCTCGGAGCCGGCCTCGTCCGCGGTGCGGACCCGCGCGCGGGTCGTGCGACGGCGGCGCGGACGGAACTCCTCCTCCTCGGTCGAGGCTGCGCCCTCGATGCCAAGATCGAGCGAGGGCGCCGCTTCGGCGGCAGCGGCGGACGCCGCCGCGGCCCGCTCGGCCTTCGCGGCGCTGCTGCGGGGCGCCCGGGTCGGACGCGGCGCCTCGGCGACGACAGCCTCGGCGACCGGCGCGACGACAGCCGGCTCGGCCTTCACGACCTCGGCGACTTCCGGCGTCACGGGTTCGGACTTGGCGGGCTCGGACTTGGCGGGCTCGGGGCGGATGGCTTCGGGCTTCGCCTGATCGGCCGCGGGATGGAACTGCGCGGCGTCGACGACCGGCTGCGGCGCCGGCTCTCCCGTCACGAAACGGGGAAGCTGCGAACGCTCGTTGCGGTCGCCACGGTCCGAACGGTCGCGGCGCTCGCCACGATCCGCGCGCGGCTGGCGATCGTTCCGTTCCGGACGATCCTGACGCTCGGGGCGATCCTGGCGTTCCGGACGATCCGCACGCGGCTCGTTCCGCTCCGCACGGTCGCCGCGCGGCTCGTTGCGATCGGACCGGTCGTTCCGCTCGGGGCGATCCTGCCGGTCACCGCGATCCTGACGATCGGCCCGCGCCGGCCGCTCATAGCGATCCTGGCGATCCTGGCGGTCCTGGCGCTCCTGACGTTCGGGGCGGTCCTGCTGACGATCGCCGCCTTCGCGAGCCTCGTTCTGGCTGCCGCCATTCTGGCCGTTGGCATAGGACTGCGCGTCGGCCTGGGCGACATTGCCGTCATTGTCGCGCGGGGGCTGGCGGTCGGCCTGCTGGCCGCGTTCCTGATTGTGCGCCTGACCGAAACGCTCGCTGAAGCGATCGTCCTCTTCGTCGAGGCCCTCATCGTCCTGGTCGGAACGGTAGGACGGCTGCGGCTGCTGGGCATTCTGGGGGTTCTGCGCCTGCGCCGCCGCGATGACGCGGAAATAATGCTCGGCATGCTGCAGATAGTTCTCGGCCATGACGCGGTCGCCGGACGACTGGGCGTCGCGCGCCAGCGTCACATACTTCTCCGCGATGTGGAGAGCGGTGCCACGGATTTTGACATCCGGACCATTGCTCTCGAACGAGCGGGTCAGCGGATTGGGGCCTTTGCGGTTGTTGTTATTGTTGTTGTTGCTGTTGTTCCGCCCGCGCATCCGCTTGTTGTTATTGTTGTTCTGCTGTCCTTGTCTCATGAATTTTCTCTTCCGTGACCAACAAGGTCAACCAATCTCATCGACCGAAGCGAAACGCCGGCCGGACAAATCCGTCGATATCGGGCCGCATCGAGCCTCAGCCCGAAACGCCGGAACCGGCGAAGACGATCGTCACTCTTCCGCGGATCGGGCAGCCAAGTGTCCAGACAAAGGACCTTGGGCAACCTGGCCACCGCCGGAGCGGGGCGTCCTGGGAATTCGTGTCGTACCAAGTAGAGATGACGCTCTAGGCACTGAAGCCCGGTCGATCTCCCCCGATCCGACCCTCACGGCCAATCTGGCCCTTACCGCGCCGCTCCCTCGCGAGGCTTGCGCTTCGACGTCAGGGAGTCGCATCAATTCCATCTGCGGTGGCTCGGAAACTAGCTGTTTCGTGGCTGATTTCCAAGCGGATTATTCAATTTCCGGCGCCTGCGCGCATTGGCAGCAGGCTCAGATCGCCCGGTGCAGTTCCACCACCCGGTCATGGCCCGCGAGATCGCGATGGACCTCGACCGTGAGACTGGATTCACCGGCCAGCGAAGCAAGCGCCTCAGCCTGATCGTGGCCGATTTCGAAGAACGCCGCACCGCCGGGATGCATCACCCGGTCCAGATCCGCAAGGATCGCTCTGTAGGCAACGAGACCGTCATCCCCCCCATCCAATGCCAGCATCGGATCGTGGTCTCTGACCTCCCGATCCAGGGTAAGGATGATTCCACTCTCTATATAGGGCGGATTTGAGACGATTACATCCACGGGTCCGGAACACGCCGACCAGGAGCCTCGAACGAACAGGCTGCGATCGGCGAAACCCAGCCGCGCGGCATTGCCGCGCGCCGCACGGGCCGCCTCTTCCGACAGATCGATGCCGAGGCCGATTGCCCTGGGAAGTTCCCTGAGCAGGGCAATCAGGATCGCGCCGGTGCCGGTGCCGATATCGAGCAGGCGCAGCGGCGTGTCGCGGCCATGCGTCCGGTCGATCCAGGCCAGCGTCGCCTCAACCAGGGTCTCGGTGTCCGGGCGCGGCACCAGCGTCGCGTCGGCGAGACGGAAGCTCAGGCCCCAGAATTCCTTTTCGCCGAGGATGCGGGCGACCGGCTCGCCGGTCAGGCGGCGCTCGATCGACGCGTCGATGGCATGGCTCTCCGCTTGGGAAAGCTCCCGGTCGTCCACCAGGATCAGACGGTCCGGCGCGATGCCGAGCGCGCCGGCGACCAGCAGGCGCGCATCCAGCGCCGGCGTCGCATCGGGCCCGAGCCCCGCCGCCAGCCGCGCCGCCGCGGCACGCCGCGCCGAAGCCAGCGTGGCGGCGGGAGGACTCATGAGTCGAGCGCGGCCAGCAGGCCCGCCTGATGCTCGGTGATCAGCGGCTCGATGATCTCGTCGAGCGCCTCGCCCGTGATCACCGCCTCGAGCTTGTAGAGCGTCAGATTGATGCGATGGTCGGTGACCCGGCCCTGCGGGAAGTTGTAGGTGCGGATTCGCTCGGACCGATCGCCGGATCCGACCTGGCCCTTGCGATCGGCGGCGCGTTCGGACGAAAGCCGCTCGCGCTCCATGTCGAACAGACGGGCGCGCAGGATCTGCGTCGCCTGGGCGCGGTTCTGGTGCTGCGACCGGCCGGCCACGACGATGACGGTACCAGTGGGGATGTGCGTGATGCGCACGGCGGTGTCGGTCGTGTTGGCGTGCTGGCCGCCGGCCGACGAAGCGCGGGTCGTGTCGATCTTGATGTCTTCCGGACGGATGTCGATGTCGACATCCTCGGCCTCGGGCAGCACCGCCACCGTCGCCGCCGAGGTATGGATGCGGCCGCTCGCCTCGGTTGCCGGGACGCGCTGCACCCGATGGGCGCCGGATTCGAACTTCAGCCGGGCGAACACGCCCTTGCCGGTCACGTCGGCGATGATTTCCTTGTAGCCGCCCGCCTCGCCCTCGCTCTCCGAGAGAACCTGGATCCGCCAGCCATGCAGCGCGGCATAGCGCTGATACATGCGGAAGAGGTCGCCCGCGAACAGCGCGGCCTCGTCGCCGCCGGTTCCGGCGCGGATTTCGAGGATCGCGCTCTTCTCGTCGGCTGCGTCGCGCGGCAGCAGCAGAACGCGGATCTCCTGCGTCAGGGCTTCGATCTGCGCCTCGAGCGCATCCCGCTCCTCCTCGGCAAGCGCCGCCATTTCCGGATCGCCGGCCAGATCGTCCAGCGCCTCGCGTTCGGCCGCGGTCGCCTTCAGCCGATGGACCGCCTCGACGATATCCTGCAGTTCGGCGCGTTCCTTGGACAATTGCACCAGGGTCGCGCCGTCGCTGGTCGCGGCGAGCTTCTGGTCGATGACCTCGGCGCGGGCGACGAGGTGATTGATCTTTTCCCAGGGAAGCCCGGGCGGCAGCAAGGAGGTCAGATTGGTATGCCTTCGGCTTCGGCGAAGGCGGTCAGCGCCGCGCGGACGCCGTCCTCGCCATCGTCCAGGTCTAGGAGGGGGTCGAGCATCTCGCGCAGCCGCGCCACGTTCAGCGCCAGCAGCATCGCCTTGACCGGGCCGATCGCCGCGGCCGACATCGAAAGCGACCGGAAACCGATGCCCGCCAGCGCCATCGCAGCAAGCGGACGGCTGGCGATCTCGCCGCACAAGGTAACCGGCGTTCCGTGGCGATCGGCCGCTTCGACGATGATGCGAAGCGTGCGCAGGAAATGACGGGAAAGCGGATCGAAACGGCTGGCGACGCGCGTGTTGCCGCGGTCGCTCGCCGTCATGTACTGCAGCAGGTCGTTGGAGCCGACCGAAACGAAATCGACGGCGTTCATCAGCGAGTCGAGCTGGAACAGCAGCGCCGGGACCTCGAGCATCGACCCGAGCAGGATGCGCGATGGCTCCTTGTGGCCATGCCGGCGCAACTGCGCGACCTCGCGCTCCAGCAGGGTGCGGGCGCGGCGGATCTCGCTCACCTCGGTGACCATCGGCAGCATGACGCGCAACTCACGGCCGGCGGCCGCGTGCAACAGCGCCCGCAACTGCATGCGCAGCAAGCCCGGGCGATCCAGGCCAAGCCGGACCGCGCGCCAACCCAGGGCCGGGTTTTCCTCCGGCTGCATCCGCATATAGGGCAGCACCTTGTCGCCGCCGATATCCAGCGTGCGGAAGGTCACCGGCCGGTTGCCGCTTGCCTTCAGCACGGCCTCGTAGAGGGCTGTCTGCTCGTCCATGCGCGGCATGGTCGACGCGACCATGAACTGCAGCTCGGTGCGGAACAGGCCGATCCCCTCCGCCCCTGCCTCGGATAGATGCGGCAGGTCGACGAGCAGGCCGGCATTCATGTTGAGCGAGACGCGATGGCCGTCGGTGGTCACGGCCGGCTTGTTGCGCAGCAGGCGATACTGGGCCTGGCGCTTGGCGCGGAACTTGACCTTCTCGCCATAGGCGGCCTCGACATCGGCCGGCGGGCGGACATGCGCCTCGCCGCTGTCGGCATCCAGGATGATCGGATCGCCATTCTCGACCAGCGAGACGATGTTGGCGGCGTGGCCGATGGTGGCAATGCCGAGCGCGCGCGCGACGATGGTCACGTGGCTGGTCGCCCCGCCCTCCTCCAAGACCAGGCCGCGAACGCGGCTGCGGTCGTAGTCGAGCAGTTCGGCCGCGCCCATGTTGCGCGCGACGATGATGCTGTCCTTGGGCAGCGTGCCGCCATCGGGACCATGCGACTTGCCCATCAGCTCGCGCAGGAGGCGGTTGGCCAGGTCGTCGAAATCATGCAGCCGCTCGCGCAGATACGGATCGGTCTGGCGCTGGAGCCGGGCGCGCGTGTCGCTCTGCACCTTTTCGACGGCGGCTTCGGCCGAAAGCCCGTTCTGGATCGCCTCGTCCATGCGGCGCACCCAGCCGCGGTCATAGGCGAACATGCGATAGGCTTCGAGGATGTCGCGATGCTCGCCGGCCGGCGCGATATCGTCGCGCGAGAGCATGTCATCGACGGACAGGCGCAGATTGGCGATCGACTGCTCGAGCCGCTGGCTTTCCTTGTCGGTGTCCTCGGCGATCAGCTGGGTCACGACAACGCGCGGTTCATGCAGCACGACATGGCCGAGTGCGATGCCGTCCGAGAGCGGCGTGCCCTTCAGCGACAGCGGGCGCTTGACGTCGAGCGAGGTGCCCGGCCGCGCAAGGCCCTGCAGTTCGCCGACCGCGATCATCTCGGCCAGAACCATCGCCGTCGTCTGCAGCGCCTCGACTTCCTCGTCGTGATAGGTGCGGTGCGCGCGGTTCTGCACGACGAGGACGCCGAGCGTACGGCCCGCGCGCAGGATCGGCACGCCGAGGAAGGCGTTGTAGATTTCCTCGCCCGTCTCCGGCAGGTAGGCGAAGGAGGGATGGCTCTGCGCGTCCTGCAGGTTGAGCGGGCGCGCCTCGGAGGCGATCAGGCCGACAAGGCCCTGCCCGACACGCAGGCCGGCATGGTGGACCGCCGAGCGGTTGAGACCCTCGGTCGCATAGAGCTCGAGCACGTCATCGGCGCGCAGGACATAAACCGAGCACACCTCGGCCACCATGTTGGCCGCGATCTGGGCTACGATCTTGTCGAGCCGGTCTTGCGCGCTGATCGGCTCCGCCATGATTTCGCGCAGGCGACGGAGCAGGACGCGCGGCCCGGCGAGTGACCCCCGCATGGTCCGCCTTCCGCAATTTGAGAGCTTTGACGGGTTCCGACCACCGAAATCCGTCTCGGAAAGCCGGCCGATTCGGCCGGTTCCCCGCATGCTTCCTACCTAGTCGTGGCACGAGTTAGGCAGAAGGTACAATGCTGTTTCGTCGGGTCGGAGAGCCTGTTGATCAGGCAGCATCCAGCCCGTAGAGCGAATGCAGCGTCCGTACGGCCAGCTCGGTATAGGCCGCGTCAATCAGGATCGAAATCTTGATTTCCGACGTCGTGATCGCGCGGATGTTGATGCCCTTGCCGGCGAGCGCCTTGAAGGCGGAGGCCGCGACGCCGGCATGGCTTCGCATGCCGATGCCGATCACCGAGACCTTGGTCAGGTCGCGCGAGCCCTGCACGCTGGTATAGCCGATCGAATCGCGCGCTTCCGCCAGCACCTTCCAGGCCCGGTCGAAATCGGTATTCGGCACGGTGAAGGTCATGTCGGTGGTCGTGCCGTCTTCCGAGACGTTCTGCACGATCATGTCGACATTGATGTTGGCTTCGGCCAGCGGCACGAACACCGCGGCGGCGACGCCGGGTTTGTCGGCGACTTCGCGCAGCGAGATCTGAGCCTCGTCCTTGGCATAGGCGATGCCGGTAACAACCTGCTTTTCCACGATCTCGTCCTCGTCGCAAATGAGGGTGCCTGGGGGATTGTTGGGATCGGCGAGGCCCGGATCTTCCGGGTCGACGAAGCTGGACCGCACGAAGGTCCGCACACCATGCACCATAGCCAGTTCGACGGACCGTACCTGCAGCACTTTCGCGCCCAGCGACGCCATCTCGAGCATTTCTTCATGCGAGACGCGGTCGAGGCGCTTGGCCTTCGGGACCATCCGGGGATCGGTCGTGTAGACGCCATCGACGTCCGTATAGATGTCGCAGCGATCCGCCTTGATCGCGGCGGCGATCGCCACCGCGCTGGTGTCGGAACCGCCGCGGCCGAGCGTGGCGATGCGGTTGTCCGGGCCAAGGCCCTGGAAACCGGCGACCACGGCGACCTGGCCCTGCTCCAGTCGCTCGATCAGCCTCGAACCGTCAATGTCGACGATGCGCGCGGCGCCATGGGCGCCATCGGTGCGGATCGGGATCTGCCAGCCCTGCCAGGAGCGGGCGTTGATGCCCATTTCCTGCAGCGCGATCGCCAGCAGGCCGGACGTCACCTGCTCGCCGGAAGCGACGACGGCGTCATATTCGCGCGCATCGTGCATCGGTGCCGCGGCGCGCGTCCAGCTGACGAGTTCGTTGGTCTTGCCGGACATCGCCGAAACCACGACGGCGACCTGGAATCCGGCATCGACTTCGCGTTTGACGTGACGAGCCACAATGCGGATGCGATCGATATCGGCGACGGAGGTTCCGCCGAACTTCATCACCAGCCGGGCCATCAGCAACCTTTGAAGGGCAGTTTCCGCAGAAGCTGCGGAAGAGATTGAAGGATCTCCGGCCAACCAGAACAACCGGACGGGCGCCTTCATAGCGGCTTCGGCAGGAAGCCGCAACGGCGACGGCGCGTGGGCTGCGCCATGCCTTGGGGACGGGCCGGAACCGCGCGACCCTCGGCCGAGCCGCCCCCCCGGATCCCGCCCGGCAAGGGGGTGCGGCGACCGCCTGCCTTGACTTCACCCGCCGCCACGACGACGTTCGCCGCAGAAGGAGCCGCCCATGTCAGCCGCCGAGCACAGCACTACCGTCGACCAGGACGAAATCGCGCATTTTTCGGCGATCGCCGGCGAGTGGTGGGCGCCCAACGGCAAGTTCGCGCCGCTGCATCGGCTGAACCCGATCCGGATCGGCTTCATCAAGGAAGAAGCCGCGCGGCTGTTCGGCCGCGACGGGCGGGATCCCAAGGCCCTGCAGGGCCTGCGCGTGCTCGATATCGGCTGCGGCGGCGGACTGTTGTCGGAGCCGATGGCCCGGCTCGGGGCGACGGTGGTCGGCGCCGATGCTTCGGAGACCAATATCGGCGTCGCGTCGCTGCATGCGCGCGAGGCCGGCCTCGACATCGATTACCGGGCGACGACCGCCGAGGCGCTGGCGCAGGCCGGCGAGCGATTCGACATCGTGCTCGCCATGGAGATCGTCGAGCATGTCGCCGACCTGCCGCTCTTCATCCGCGAGACGTCAGCCATGGTGAAGCCGGGCGGGCTGATGGTGCTCTCGACCATCAACCGCACACCGAAGGCCTGGGCGCTGGCGATCGTGGGGGCGGAGTATGTTCTGGGCTGGCTGCCGCGCGGCACGCACAGCTACGAGAAGCTCGTGCGGCCCTCGGAACTCGCCTCGGCGCTGCGGGAAAACGGTCTCGATCTGTCGACCGAGACCGGCGTCGTGTTCAACCCGCTTCGCAACCAGTGGAAGACTTCTTCCGACATGGACGTTAACTACATGCTAGCGGCCGTCCGCCGCTAGGGCGTTTTCGAGCGAAGGGGGCACCGGTTCGCGTGAAGAAAACGCGATCCCACAAGGAACTGGAGCGTTGCGCCGTTGAAGAGAAACGGGGAAAGGCTCTAGTTGCCGTCTTCCGGCAGGACCGGCAGGGGCAGGAACTCGATGCCCTCGTCGATCAGCGAACGCGCCTCCTCCGGCGAGGCCTCGCCATAGATGCCGCGCGCTTCGACCTCTTCGTAGTGGATCTTGCGCGCTTCCTCGGCGAACTTGGCTCCGACATAGTCGGCGTTTTCCGTCACATGCGCGCGCAGCTTGCGCATCATCTCGACCATGGCCGCCTGGCGCGGGTCCGGCGCGGCGACCTTCACGGCCGCCGCCTCGCGCTTGCGCGCCGTCGAAACGGACGGCGCCATCAAGGCCTTCACGACATCGCTGGTGCCACATTCCGGGCAGGTCACGGCCTTCGCCTTGGCGGCCTTGTCAAAGGCCGCCGCGTCGCGAAACCAGCTTTCGAAGTCGTGTCCGCCCGTACAGACGAGATTGTATCGGATCATGCCGTCTATATGGGGATCAGTTCACGAAGCTGCCAACCTGCGGCATTGCGGGCAGCGCAAAATCGCGCGCATTGGCGAGCGCCGGAATGGCCTGGCGCGCCGAGGCGGAAAAGGCCGGATCGATCTCGGCGATGATGAAGCCGGGCTGGTCGTCGGCCTCGGCCAGGATCTTGCCCCAGGGATCGACGATCATGCTGTGGCCATACGTGTCGCGACCGTCCTCGTGATGGCCGGCCTGCGCCGCCGCCACGACATAGGAACCGGTTTCGATCGCGCGCGAGCGCAGCAGCACGTGCCAATGCGCCTCGCCGGTCTTCTTGGTGAAGGCGGCGGGAACGGCCAGCACGGCGGCGCCGGCCTTGGCCAGCGTCCGGTGCAGGGCCGGGAAGCGGACATCGTAGCAGATCGTCAGGCCGATCTTGGTCCAGGGCAGGTCGGCGACGATGGCGGAATCGCCAGCCCGGTAGGTCGCGGATTCGCGATAGCTCTCGCCGCCGGAGAGATCGACATCGAACATGTGGATCTTGTCATAGCGGCCGATGATGGCGCCGTTCGGCGCGATCAGGAACGAGCGGTTGGCGATGTGATCGTCGGCGAGTTTGATCGCCATGGAACCGATATGGAGATGAATGCCCAGCTCGCGCGCGATCTCCCGAAACCGCTGCAGCGACGTGTCGATCTCTTCCGGGCCGATCGCCGCGAGAAGCGCTTCCTTGTCCCGGTCGAGGATGGTCGTCATCTCGGGGGTCAGCACATAGCCCGCCCCTGCCGCCGCCGCCGCCCGGATCAAAGCCTCGGCGTCGTCGACATTCGCCGCCACCGAACGCCCGCTGCGCATCTGGACGCAAGCCGCCTTGAAGCTCGTCATCGGCTCTCTCCTTGATTGAATGAAATGAAAGCGGCGCCCGTCAGGACGCCAGAAGCAGATCCAGGCGGCCCTGCCCCTCGAGATCGTGCAGGTCGTCGCAGCCCCCGACATGCGTCCCGCCGATGAAAATCTGCGGGAACGTTGCGCGCCCCTTGGCGCGCTCGATCATTTCCTGGCGGAGTTCCGGCTTTCCCGTGGCGTCGAATTCGACATAGGCAACGCCTTTCTTGTCCAGAAGGCGCTTGGCGGACGAACAATATCCGCAGGCCTGCCGGGTGTAGATGATCACTTCGGCCATGTTCAATCCTGATGATTGGGAGCCGCCTATATAGGCTTCAGCCCAGCCCTTCGACAACCCGTGCGAAGACGACGACGTCGACGCCGGCCGCGCCGCCCCGCAACAGCGCCCGCGTCACCGCCTTCGCCGTCGCCCCGGTGGTGTAGACATCATCGACAAGAAGCACATGCCGGCCGGCCAGCTTCGCCCTGGCCTCCGCCGATACGCGAAAGGCGCCCTGGACGTTCGCCGCCCGCTCGCTGGCCTTCAGCCCCACCTGCCGGCGCGTCGGCTTGATCCTGTCGACAAGGTCCGGGAAATGCGGTCTTTCCAGCCGTCTCGCGATCTCCGCCGCGATCATCGCCGACTGGTTGAAGCGGCGCTGCCACAGCCGGCGCGGATGCAGCGGCACCGGCACGACGATCTGCGCCTCGCCGGCAATGTCGCCGGCTGCGCGCACCATCATCGCACCGATCGAGCGGGCGAGTTCTACATGGTCATGGTATTTGAGCCCCTGCACGATGCGGCCGGATAATTCGTCATAGACGGCCACGGCGCGCAGCCGGTTGAAGGGCGGCGGATCGGCGATCGCCTCGGCGGAAAGCGCCTCCGGACCGATGTCATAGCCGAACGGAATCGCCAGTCGCTGGCAGAAGGGGCGCTCGATCAGCCGAAGCTGGTCCCAGCAGGCGGCGCAGAGCGCGCCGCTCTCGGCCACCGGCCGGCTGCAAGCCATGCAGGCCGGCGGCAGCGCCAGATTGATGACGAACCGCCCCGCCGCCCCGAGCCGTGCCCGAAGCGGCTCCAGCCAAATCGGTTTTTCGACTGCCGCGCCCGCTCGCATGCCGCAGCGTAATGCAGAACGGCTTTGACCGGAAGGGCCGCCGGTCCCATAACGGCCGCCACCACACCCGTCAGGAAGGCTGTGCCATGTCCGGCGCCCCCATTCTCTTCGATCGAAACCTGCTCGACCTGCGCCGCGCCCGCGCCGAGCGGCTCGCCGTTGCCGGCAGCGATTTCCTGCTGGCGCGCACGATCGAAGACCTGATGGACCGCCTGTCGACGGTAAACCGCCACTTCGCGCAGGCGGCCGATATCGGCGATCTCTCGCCCGCCCTCGCGGCGGCGCTCGCCGCCAACGGCCAGGGCGGCGATGTCCGGCGGGTCCGGCTGGATAGCCATGAAGCATTGCCGCTGGAGCCAGGCTCGATCGACCTCGCGGTCAGCGCGCTGACGTTCCAGTGGGTCAACGACCTGCCCGGCCTGCTCGCCCAGATCAAGCGGGCGCTGAAGCCGGACGGGCTGCTGCTGGCCACGCTGGTCGGCGGCGACACGCTGCATGAACTGCGCGCCGTGCTGACGGAGGCGGAGAGTGACATTCGCGGTGGCGCCGCGCCCCGCGTCGCACCCTTCGCCGATGTGCGCGACATTGGCGCGCTGCTGCAGCGCGCCGGCTTTGCCCTGCCGGTGACCGACACCGACCGGCTCATCGTCCGCTATGACAGCCTGTTCCATCTGATGCGCGATCTGCGGGCCATGGGGGCGACCAACGCGCTCGTCGCCCGCGATCCGCGCCCGCTGACGCGCCCGATCCTCGCCCGCGCCGCCGCGCTCTATGCGGAGCGCCATGCCGACCCCGACGGCCGCGTCCGCGCCACGTTCGAGCTGATCGCGCTTTCGGGATGGGCGCCGCATGAGAGCCAGCAGAAGCCGCTCAAGCCCGGCTCGGCCAAGGTGCGGCTCGCCGATGCGCTGGAGGCGGCCCGCAAGGAGAGGGAGCGGTCGTCGGAATAGCGGGCGTCAGGATTCCACGGCCAGCGCCACCACCCGCTCATAAAGCGAGAGGATGCCGCCGCCGGTGAGGAAGACGGCCGCCAGCGCCAGGACGATGACGCCGATGATCAGGCCGTATTCGATGGCAATCGGGCTCCGGCGCGAGCGCAGCAAGCGGATAAGGGAAGGACCTGCGGCGGCGCTCATCGTCATGCCTTGCCTGGACAGCGGCGGAATCGCGCTGTCCATTCGGCGTCACGCCACGCGACGCCTTCCGGCGAGACCCTCGCCCAAACTCATAAAAGCTCGATTAACGGCGCGATCAAAGGCTCGTCGGCCGGCGGCATCGGATAGTCGCGGAGCTGCTTGGCGCGCACCCATTTCAGCGCCTGCCCCTCGAGGCTGCGGGGAAATCCGGACCAGCGCCGGCAGACATAGAGCGGCATCAGCAGGTGGAAATCGTCATAGCTGTGGCTGGCGAAGGTGAGCGGCGCGAGGCACGCCGTCCTGGTCTCGACGCCGAGTTCCTCGCGCAGTTCGCGGATCAGGGCATCTTCGGGCGTCTCTCCGGCGTCGACCTTGCCGCCGGGGAACTCCCAGAGTCCCGCCAGCGCCTTCCCCTCAGGGCGTTGCGCGATCAGGATGCGATTGTCGGCATCGACCAGCGCACAGGCGACCACGAGAAGAAGGCGGCGTGTCATCAAAACCTCGGAGGACTCGGGAGGGATCAGGCGGGACTGCGGTAGTGGTAGCGATATTGCTCGACGAAGCCGAGCGACTCGTAGAGCCGTATCGCCGGGTCGTTGTCGGAGGTCACCTGGATCGCCGCCGCCCGGGCGCCGTTCTCCATGGTCCAGCGCAACGCCGCCCGCATCACCATGGCGCCGTAGCCCTGGCGGCGCTTCGTCCTGTCGGTGACGACGTTCAGATAGATGCCGATCCCACCCGCATTGACGGCGAGCGCCGCCGCGGCAGGCGTGCCGTCCGGCGCATAGGCGACGACGCCGCGCGCCTCCGGCGCGATCAGCCCGAGCAGGACCTTCAGCGTCTCGACCGTCTTGCCGGTCGACTGGCTCAAGGTCGACTGCGCGCGATACCAGCGCGGATCGGTCGGATTGAAGAACCGGACATCGCCGGCCGGCTCGAAGGCACAATCCTCGAGCGACATGGCGAGAACCCGGCTCTCCTCATAGGCGGACCAGCCGGCGCGGTCGAGCGCGTCCAGCACCCGGCCACCGGCCAGCGGCGTCACGCGGAAGACCGGCGCGATGCCATGGCGCACGGAGAGGGCGGCGAGGTAGTCGATCCGCCGCCCGGCATCCTCGTCATCTTCCGGATCGAGGCTCTGGAACGAATTCGAGCGCTTCGAATAGCCATGCGCGAAGCGCCAGAGCCAGGCGCCGTCATGCACGGTACCGACCGCAGGCCAGGCGGAAAGGCAGGCGGACTCGATCCCCAGGATGGACGGCAAGATGGTCACCTCAGCTGCGGTAGTCGCCGTTGATCGCGACATATTCCTTGGTCAGGTCGCAGGTCCAGACCGTGGCCTTGCCCTCGCCCAGGCCGATCTCGGCGGTGATGACGATTTCCCGGTTCTTCATGTAGGCCGAGGCGACGGCTTCCGAATAGGACGGATCGCGCTCGCCCTCGAAGGCGACGCGGGTCTCGCCGAAGGAGATCGACAGCCTGTCACGGTCGGCCGGTTCGCCGGCCTTGCCGACCGCCATCACGACGCGGCCCCAATTGGCGTCCTCGCCGGCAGCCGCCGTCTTGACCAGCGGCGAATTGGCGATCGACAGCGCGATGCGCTTGGCGGAAGCGTCGGAAACCGCGCCGACCACCCGGACCTCGATCAACTTGCGCGCGCCCTCGCCGTCACGCGCCACCTGGGTGGCGAGGTCGAGCAGCACCTCATCCAGCGCCCGGGCGAAGTCCGCCAGGCGCGGATCGGCGGGATCGGCAATGGTCTCCGCGCCTTCCGCCTTGCCGGTGGCGAAAAGCAGCAGCGTGTCGGAGGTCGAGGTGTCGCTGTCGACGGTGACGGAGTTGAAGCTGCCCACGACGCCCTTCGAAAGCAGCGCCTGCAGCGCCGGCGCGGCGATGGCGGCGTCCGTGGCGACGAAGGAGAGCATGGTCGCCATGTCGGGCGCGATCATGCCGGCGCCCTTGGCGATGCCGTTGATCGTGACCGTGGCGGCACCGAGCTTCACCGTGCGGGTCGCGCCCTTCGGGAAGGTGTCGGTGGTCATGATGGCGCGGGCGGCGTCGATCCAGGGGCCGCTCGCGGCGCGGGATGCCGCATCCGGCAGGACGGCGGCGAATTTCTGCGCGTCGAGCGGTTCGCCGATCACGCCCGTCGAGGCGAGAAACACCTCATCCGGGCGGCAATCCGCGACCTTGGCGGCCAGTTCGCCCTGCAAACTCGTGGTTTCGCGTCCCTTCTTGCCAGTGAAGGCATTGGCATTGCCGGAATTGACCAGCAGCGCGCGCGCCGTGCCGCCTTTCAGCGATTCCCGGCACCAGTCGACGGGCGCCGACGGGCACTTCGACTGGGTGAAGACACCGGCCACCGTCGTTCCCTCGGCGAAAAGCGCCAGGAAAACGTCGAGGCGGTTCTTGTACTTGATGCCGGCCTCGGCGGTCGCGAAGGTCACGCCTTCGATCGGCGGCATGTCGGGAAAGGGAACGGCGAGCGGGGAAACGGCAGTGGACATGATGCCTCGGCTGGTTCGGGCAAAAGAGGCCATCCCTCTGCCCGAACCGCCTGTCACGCGCAAGCCGTTTCGGATCGGGGAATGGCGCAAGCGGCGATCCTGAAATGCAAAAGGGCCGGACTGATGTCCGGCCCTTCCATTCGCAATCCGCGGACCCGGCGCCTACTGCGCGGGCTGCGACGGGGCGGCCTTCAGGGTCGGGTCGACGATCTCGACCTTGCTGTCCTTGCGCAGGCCGGCGACGGTGTCGACGAAGGTGTCGCGCAGCACGAGCTGGCGGACCTGATCCTTGACCTGGTCGAAGGTCGGCAGCGGCTGCTTGCGCTTCTCGACCGACTTGATGACGTGGTAGCCATACTGGGTCTTGACCGGCTTCTCGGTGTACTTGCCGGGTTCGAGCGCGAAGGCCGCCTCCTCGAATTCCTTGATCATCTTGCCCTTGGTGAAGAAGCCGAGATCGCCGCCCATCTTGGCGGAACCCGGATCCTTCGACTTCTCGGCCGCGAGCTTGGCGAAATCGCCGCCCTTGTCGAGCTCGGCGATGATCGCCTTGGCCTCGTCCTCGGTCTCGACCAGGATGTGCTGGGCGTGGACTTCCTCTTCCGGCACGATCTTGGCGATCTCGGTCTCGTAGCGCTTCTTGACCGCTTCGTCGGTGACCGCGTTGTCGACCTTGGCGCGGAAGAACTCGTTGCGCAGCGCGCGGGCGCGCAGCAGGGCGAGACGGCGCTGGAATTCCTCGGACTTGTCGAGGCCGTCCTTTTCGGCAGCACCCGCCATCAGGCGCAGGTCGATCAGCACGTCGAGGATGGCCTTGCGGCGCTGGTCGGGGGCAACCTTGGCGAGTTCCTCGGCGAAATCATCACCGGCCAGCGTCAGATCGGCCTCGGTGATCGGCTGGCCGTTGACGGTCGCCAGAACGGTCTTCGGATCGGCGGGCGCCGCAGCAGGAGCCGCCGCGGGCGCGGGCGCGGGCGCGTCCTGCGCGACGGCCGGCGCCGTCGCCAGAGCCATCAGGCCGAGCACGGCCAGAGCGGGCCCGCGCAAGGCCGTAAGGGAAGATGAGACACGAGACATCATGAACTTGTCCTGTTCCTTTACGGAGAGAGAAGTGAAGAGCATTGCGTGTTCCTCACGATCAAGTGCGTGGATCTGCTGCAATTCCGGCATTTTGCGGGCATGACGCCGCCGGTCGTCCACGTTGACAACCCTTGTGCCCCCTCTTATCTCTCTCGGAACTCGGCGTCCAGAACGCTGTGACGTGTGAGGTGACGGCGCGCCTAATGGTTTCCGGCCTTCGTCGCAGTCGATGCGATCGCGCCGACAACAAGAACCCGGCGTCCCCTCGTCTTCCCTGGGGCGGCCCGGATCCAACATCAAGGATGACCCATGGTCGGTCTCGGTTCGCTTGCGCGCAAATTTTTCGGCTCGGCCAATGACCGCCGCGTCAAGGGCTACCGGCCGGTGGTCGCGCAAATCAATGCGCTGGAAGACGAGTTGTCGAAGCTGACGGACGACCAGCTCCGCGCCCGCACCGAACAGTTCAAGCGCGAAATCGCCGGCGGAAAATCGGTCAATGACCTGCTCGTGCCGGCCTTTGCCACGGTCCGCGAGGGCGCCAAGCGCGCGCTCGGCATGCGTCATTTCGACGTCCAGATGATCGGCGGCATGGTGCTGAACGACGGCGCCATCTCGGAAATGAAGACGGGCGAAGGCAAGACCCTCGTCGCGACGCTTCCGGTCTACCTGAACGCGTTGACCGGCAAGGGCGTGCACGTCGTCACCGTCAACGACTACCTCGCCTCGCGCGACGCCGAATGGATGGGCCGGCTCTACCGCTTCCTCGGCCTGTCGGTCGGCGTCATCGTGCATGGCCTCGACGACGACCAGCGCCGGGCGGCGTACGCCTGCGACATCACCTACGGCACCAACAACGAGTACGGCTTCGATTATCTGCGCGATAACATGAAGTACGAGCTCGGCCAGATGGTCCAGCGCCCGCATCATTATGCGATCGTCGACGAAGTCGACTCGATCCTGATCGACGAGGCGCGCACCCCGCTGATCATCTCCGGCCCGCTCGACGACCGCTCGGAGCTCTACACCACCATCGACGCCTTCATTCCGGCGCTCGTGCCCGAAGATTACGAGATCGACGAGAAGCAGCGCACCGCCAACTTCACCGAGGCCGGCAACGAGAAGCTCGAGCAGCTCCTCACCGAAGCGGGCCTGCTGAAGGGCGAGTCGCTTTACGACGTCGAGAACGTCACCGTCGTCCACCACATCAACCAGGGCCTGCGCGCGCACCGTCTGTTCCAGCGCGACAAGGACTACATCGTCAAGGATGACGAAGTCGTCATCATCGACGAGTTCACCGGCCGCATGATGCCGGGCCGCCGCTATTCGGAAGGCCTGCACCAGGCGCTGGAGGCGAAGGAACACGTCAAGATCCAGCCGGAAAACCAGACGCTGGCCTCGATCACCTTCCAGAACTATTTCCGCATGTACGAGAAGCTGGCCGGCATGACCGGCACGGCGCAGACGGAAGCGGCCGAGTTCATGGACATTTACGGTCTCGAGGTTCTCGAGATCCCGACCAACGTCCCCGTCTCGCGTATCGATGATGATGACGAGGTCTACCGGACCGCCAACGAGAAGTACAAGGCGATCATCCGCGTCATCAAGGACTGCAGCCAGCGCGGCCAGCCGGTCCTCGTCGGCACGACCTCGATCGAAAAGTCGGAACTGCTGTCGGAGCTCCTGAAGAAGGAGAAGGTCCCGCACCAGGTGCTGAACGCCCGCTACCACGAGCAGGAAGCCTATATCGTCGCCCAGGCCGGCGTGCCCGGCGCGGTGACGATCGCCACCAACATGGCCGGCCGCGGTACCGACATCAAACTCGGCGGCAACCTCGAAATGCGCATCGAGCGCGAACTGGGCGACGTCCAGGACGAGGCCGAGCGCGATCGCCGCATCGAGGAGATCAAGGCCGAGATCGCCGTCCTCAAGGACAAGGCGCTGGCCGCCGGCGGTCTCTACGTCATCGGCACCGAGCGGCATGAAAGCCGCCGCATCGACAACCAGCTGCGCGGCCGTTCCGGCCGCCAGGGCGACCCCGGCCATTCGCACTTCTTCCTGTCGCTGCAGGACGACCTGATGCGCATCTTCGGCTCGGAGCGCATGGACGGCATGCTGCAGAAGCTGGGGCTCAAGGAAGACGAGGCGATCGTCCATCCGTGGATCAACCGGGCGCTGGAAAAGGCGCAGCAGAAGGTCGAGGCGCGCAACTTCGACATCCGCAAGAACCTGCTGAAATACGACGACGTCATGAACGACCAGCGCAAGGTCATCTTCGACCAGCGCATCGAGCTGATGGCCGAGGAAGACGTCGCCTCCACCGTCGACGACATGCGCCAGGAAGTGATCGCCAACCTGGTCGCCAAGCACATCCCGGAAAAGGCCTATCCCGAGCAGTGGGACGCGAAGGGCCTGCACGAGGCGCTGCTGGCGGCGGTCAATCTCGACCTGCCGATCGAGGCCTGGGCGGCCGAGGAAGGCATCGCCGACGCGGAAGTGCTGGAACGCGTGCAGAAGGCCGGCGACGAAGCCGCCGCCTCGCGCACCGAGCGCTTCTCGCCGACCGTCATGCGCCAGGTCGAAAAGGCCGTCCTGCTGCAGACGCTCGACCATCTCTGGCGCGAGCACCTGGTCACGCTGGACCATCTGCGCCAGGTCATCGGCTTCCGCGGCTATGCGCAGCGCGATCCGCTGAACGAATACAAGACCGAGGCCTTCGAACTGTTCGAAGCGATGCTGCAGAACCTGCGCGAGGCCGTCACGGCGCAGATGATGCGCGTCGAGATCATGCAGTCGCCGCCGCTGGCGCCCGACGACATGGACATGGACAGCCTCCAGGCGATGCATCTCGACCCGCTATCGGGCGAGAACGAGTTCGATGACCAGCCGCTGCTGGAGAATGCCGACAGCGCCGCCGGCTTCGCGGCGCTTGGCGTCGACCCGAACGACCCGTCGACCTGGAGCCGCCTCCAGCGCAACGCCCCCTGCCCCTGCGGCTCCGGCAAGAAGTTCAAGCACTGCCACGGCAAGCTGGCGTAAGGCTGGCTCCAACTCTTGAAGAAGCCCGGCATGGCGACATGCCGGGCTTTTTTGTGTCTGGCACGGCTCGGCCGTGATTCCGGGCGGAGATCGGGGGCGGTTAGCCGGAAAATTGCGCCCGAAACGCCCTGTTCCTCGGCTGCAGGGATTCCTGCTTTCGCAGGAATGACGGCGAGGGTGGGGTGATGGCGGAGCCAGATCTTCGGACCGGCCGCTGTCATCGTGCGCGAGCCACAGCCGCCACGCTCCGCCGTCATCCCGGGCGAAGACCCGGGATCCATTCAGCCCTAGCTCTCAAGCAAGACCCCCACCCCACCCTCTCCCGTAAGCGGGAGAGGGCTTTCGGCCGGTGCGGTGGCGGCGTCGAGACCAGGCGCGATGGCCCCTCTCTCCCGCGAGCGGGCGAGGGCTGGGGTGAGGGTCTGTTGCCGGGTGCCGGACATCGACCCGCCCCCCTCTCACCGAACCAACCGACCTCGACCTGGATGGCATTCAGGCAGGGCCAAGTCGTTGAAGTCTCCCCCTCACGCCGGCTGGGGAACCCTCGGCATGCCGCGGCGGTTGGCGGCGACCAGCTTGCGGGCCAGCGCGTTGCCGATCACCTGGTGCACGGCCGCGGACAGCCGGGCATCCTCGGCGCAGGCGCGCGACAGCTTCTCGCGGTCGAGCGCGATCACCGAAAGCCGGTCGGAGGCGCGGACCGTCGCCGACGCGACGATGCCGGTCAGGAACGACACCTCGCCGACGAACTCGCCCGCATGCAGGCGCGCGACCTCGACACCGCCCGCCAAGACGACGGCATGGCCGGCCGTGATGAAATAGAACCAGTCGACGGGTTCGCCTTCCGTCGTCAGCGGCGCGCCGGGCGCGAGGTCATACACCTCGCCAAGGCGGATCAGTTCCCCGATCTGGTTGTCGTCCAGGCTGTTTGCGGCGTCGATCACCACCTCGTCGGCGCCGGCGCCCAGCAGCTGGCCGCGGGTCGCCCGGCCAAGGGCGCGCCGCGCCTGGACCAGGGCCATCAGGCGATAGGCGTTGATCAGGATGAAGACGACGTTCCAGACAATGCCGGTATAGAGCGAGCCGCCGGACATGGCGAAATAGACGATCTGGAAGGCCAGCGAGATGATCAGCAGGATGCGCAGCCAGAAGATGTTCGTCAGGAACAGCGAGACCGCGAAAAGCACATAGCCGATATGGGCGGGCAGGTCATACCAGCCGCCGAAGGTTTCGAGGATGTCAAACACGAGCCCGTCTCCGCGCGAGGAGTCGGCGCATCAAGGCCGCCGCGATCGCTCGCCGCGGCATTCTAAAGCATCGCTGCAAAAAGCGAGACCCCGTTTCCGGGGGCTGGCGTCTCAATCCGCCAGCTTGTCAGTGAGGAACGCTTCCACGGCGGCCGGCGGCACATCCTTGGCGATGAAAGCCTTGCCGACGCCATGCGTCAGGATGAAGGTCAGCGTGCCGCGCGACACCTTCTTGTCCTGGCCGATCCGCTTCATCAGATCCTGCGCGTCCGGCAACCCGCCCGGCACGTCGGAGAGCCGCGTCGGCAGGCCGACCGCTTTCAGATGCGCCTCGACGCGGGCGCCGTCATCCGGCGAGCAGAGGTTCATGCGGGCGGAAAACTGATGCGCCAGAACCATGCCGATGGCGACGCCTTCGCCATGCACGAGGCGCTGCGAATAGCCGGTGGCCGATTCCAGCGCATGGCCGAAGGTGTGGCCGAGATTGAGGAGCGCGCGCTCGCCGGTCTCGTGCTCGTCGGCGGCGACGACCTTGGCCTTGGCGCGGCAGCTGGTGGCGACCGCGTGCTCGCGCTCCGGGCCGCCGGAAAGGATGCCCCGCCAGTTCTGCTCCAGCCAGGCGAAGAAGGCCGGGTCGTCGATGAGGCCGTATTTCGCCACCTCGGCGTAGCCGGCGCGGAATTCGCGAGGGGAGAGCGTATCGAGAACGCCGGTATCGGCGATGACGAGATCAGGCTGGTGGAAGGCGCCGACCAGGTTCTTGCCCTCGGCGGTATTGATGCCCGTCTTGCCGCCAACGGAACTGTCGACCTGGGCCAGCAGGGAGGTGGGGATCTGGACGAAGCGCATGCCGCGCCGGGCGATCGCCGCCGCGAAGCCGGTGAGGTCGCCGACGACGCCGCCGCCCAGCGCGACGACGATGTCGCCACGCTCCAGCCGGGCCGCCAGAATCGCGCGGGTGACGGTTTCGAGCGTCTGGAAATTCTTCGAAGCCTCGCCAGGCGCGACCACCACGGGCACGCTGTCGATGCCGGAGGCGGCAAGCGACGCGGTGAGCGCCGCGAGATAGAAGCCGCCCACCGTCTCGTCCGTCACGATCGCGGCGCGCGCCTTGGGCAGCCGCTCGGCGATGGCCCGGCCGGCATCGGCGATCAGGCCGCGGCCGATCAGGATGTCATAGGCGCGCTCGCCCAGCGCGACACGGACCGTGGTGGGGGCTGCGGCTTCAGCGATCGTCATCGGTCGGTCGGCTTTCCTGGGCAGGGCTTTCTGCCGCCAGATGGGCGAGCAGCGCTTCGATGGTTTCGTCGGCGACGATCTCGTGAGTCACGTCGCGCGACAGGATATGGACATTGGCAAGCGAATAGATCGGATCGCGCTCGGTCATCAGCCGGCGCATGGTGGCTTCAGGGTCGGCGGTCTGCAGCAGCGGCCGGTTGGCGCGTTTGCGCACCCGCGCCATCAGCACGTCGAGTTCCGCGCGCAGCCAGATCGATACCGCGCCCTCGAGGATCGCAGCGCGCGTCTCCTCGTTCATGAAGGCGCCGCCGCCGGTGGCCAGCACCTTCGGATTGCCGTCGAGCAGGCGGCGGATCACCCGCCTCTCGCCATCGCGGAAATAGGCCTCGCCATGCTGGGCGAAAATCTCGGGGATGGTGGCGTCGGCCGCCTTCTCGATCTCCGCATCGGCGTCGATGAACGGCAGATGCAGCTTGGCGGCGATCCGCTTGCCGACCGACGTCTTGCCGGCGCCCATCAGGCCGACCAGGACGATGGCGCGCGGCCCCAGGCGGCTGATCAGCTCCGCCGCCGACGCAGTGGTATCCTGTTCTGGCACGATGCTCTCGATCATGGTCCCGCAGCTCCTCGTCCAGCCTCAGCCGAGGTAGAACCGGACCCGGGCGAAACTGTCAAGCGTTCCGCGACGCATCGCATGCGGACAGCGCCTCTCGCGGCGCTGGAATCGCGAGGGTGTGACCCGCGCCCTTGCCATCGATGCCGGTGCATGGCCATAACCTCACTCCAGATATTTCGAGGTCCGTGGCCGGTTCATGCCGACACTGTCGCGCTTCATCATCGCCTGCATCCTGCTCGCGCTCGCCGGCTATGCCGCCGTGTTCGCCCTCGCGAACTTCGTCGAGCCGAGCCCGCGCGAGATCACGGTGCGGGTCCCGACCGACAAACTGCTGCAGGAACAATGATCGTGGCGAAGGCAAAGACCCGGCGCACGCTGGCGGGCATGCACCACCTCGAGGCGTTTCTCGAGATGATGAGCGCCGAGCGGGGCGCCTCGCCGCATACGCTCACCTCCTATCGCCGCGACATCGAGGACTATGCCGAATTCCTCGGCGATCGCGGGCTCGATTTCGAAAGCGCGGCGCTGGCCGATGTGCGCGCCTATCTGGTCGATCTCGAATTGCGCGGCTTCGCCGCGTCGTCGGCGGCGCGGCGGCTTTCCGCGCTGCGCCAGATGCACCGCTTCCTGTTCGCCGAGGGCGTGCGGCGCGACGACCCCTCCGGCATCGTCGAGGGACCGAAGCGCAAGGTGCCGATCCCCAAGGTGCTGTCCGAGGCCGAGGTCGACCGGCTGCTGCAGACGGCGGAGAGCGCCGTCGCCCTCGCCAAAACACCCTCGGCGCAGTTGCGCGCCGCCCGCCTCGCCGCCCTGCTGGAGACGCTCTATGCCTCGGGCATGCGCGTGTCCGAGCTGGTGGCGCTGCCTGCCTCCGCCGCCCGGGCGGATCTGCGCGCGCTGATCGTGCGCGGCAAGGGCAACAAGGAGCGGCTGGTGCCGCTGACCGAGCGCGCCCGGGAGGCGATCTCCCGCTATGTGGCGCTGCGCCGCGAGCTAGAGGGCAAGGCGCCGAGCAGCCAGTGGCTGTTCCCCTCCTTCGGCGAGAGCGGCACGCTGACCCGCCAGGCCTTCGCCCGCGACCTGAAGGAGCTCGCCGTCGCCACCGGCATCCCGGCAGCGCGCGTCTCGCCGCATGTGCTGCGCCACGCCTTCGCCAGCCATCTGCTGCAGAACGGCGCCGACCTGCGCATCGTCCAGCAATTGCTCGGACATGCCGACATTTCAACGACGCAGATCTATACCCATGTGCTGGAAGAGCGACTGCGCGCGCTCGTCGCCGAGCACCATCCGCTGGCGAAGCCGTGAGGAGCCGCCGATCCGGCCCCGCCGCGAGCTGCGCTTGCGTCAGCTTGACACCGCCGGGCCTTACAGCCAGTGTGCGGCCACTTTCAGGGAGGTCTATCCGGCCGCCCGCATATAGCCATGTTTGTACGGCTTGAAGGTCTGGATGCGAACCTTTCTTGAATTCGAAAAACCCGTCGCCGATCTCCAGGGCAAGGTGCAGGAACTCCGCGCCATGGCCGAGAAGGGCGATGCCGTCTCCGTCGGCGACGAGATCACCCGGCTCGAGGCAAAGGCCGGACAGGCCTTGGCCGAGATCTACGCGAAGCTGACGCCCTGGCAGAAGACCCAGGTGGCGCGCCATCCCGACCGGCCGCATTTCGTCGAATATGCCAAGCGGCTGATCACCGATTTCACCCCGCTCGCCGGCGACCGCAAATTTGCCGAGGACCAGGCGATTCTGGCCGGCTTCGGCCGTTTCCGCGGCCGTCCGGTCGCGGTCATGGGCCAGGAAAAGGGCCATGACACCGAAAGCCGCCTGCGGCACAATTTCGGCATGGCCCGGCCCGAAGGCTATCGCAAGGCCGTGCGCATCATGGAACTGGCCGAGCGCTTCTCGCTGCCGGTGATCGCGCTGGTCGACACCGCCGGCGCCTATCCCGGCATCGACGCCGAGGAACGCGGCCAGGCCGAGGCGATCGCGCGCTCGACCGAGGCAGCGCTGGGCCTCGGCACGCCGAACGTCTCCGTCATCATCGGCGAAGGCGGCTCCGGCGGCGCCATCGCGATCGCCACCGCGAATCGCGTGCTGATGCTCGAGCATTCGATCTACAGCGTGATCTCGCCGGAAGGCGCCGCCTCGATCCTCTGGCGCGACGGCAGCCGCGCCCAGGATGCGGCGACCAACATGAAGATCACCGCGCAGGACCTGTTCCGCTTCGGCGTGATCGACGAGATCATTCCCGAGCCGATGGGCGGCGCGCATCGCGATCCCGACGCGGCGATCGAAGCGGCCGGCAAGGCGATCGAACATGCGCTGGCTTCGTTCGAGGGCCAGTCGGAAGCCGACATCAAGCGCCAGCGTCGCGAGAAGTTTCTTGCGATCGGCCGGTCGCTTTGACACGATTCCGCCCGTCTTCCCGTCTATTGAACATCTGATTCGGTCCGTGCGCGGCCCCTGATGGGGCCTCGCGCGGTCGTTCAGAGACGGGATGGAGCCGCTCCGCCGCAGCGTTGCGAAGGCTCCGCAGGGGTGTTCATGCCAGGTTCCGCGTTCTTTTCTCGTCTTCGCAAGGCTTTGCTGTTCCTGGCGGTGGGGCTTGCCCTCGCCGCGTGCCAGGACGCCACGCCCAAGCATCTGAAGCCGCTCCCCGCCAAGCTCAAGGCGAAGATGGAGCAGCTGAACATGGACCCGAAGGCGCCGGTCTATATCCGCTCCTTCAAGGAAACGTCCGAGTTCGAGGTCTGGAAGCAGCGGCGCGACGGCACCTATGGCCTGCTGAAGACCTATGACATCTGCAAATGGTCCGGGAAGCTCGGCCCCAAGGTGCGCGAAGGCGACCGCCAGGCGCCGGAGGGCTTCTATACGGTCAAGCCCGGCCAGATGAACCCCAATTCCAAATACTACCTGTCCTTCAACATCGGCTTCCCCAACGCCTATGACACGGCATGGAACCGCACCGGCAACAGCCTGATGGTGCATGGCGCCTGCTCGTCGGCGGGCTGCTATTCGATGACGGACGAATCGGCCGGCGAGATCTACTGGCTCGCCCGCGACGCCTTCATCGGCGGCCAGCGCTCCTTCGAAGTGCACCTCTACCCGTTCCGCATGACGGCCGAGAACATGGCCAAGCATCGCAACGACCCGAACATGCCGTTCTGGCAGATGCTGAAGGACGGCAACGATCATTTCGAAGTGACGCGCAAGCCGCCCGTCGTCGGCGTCTGCGACAGGCGCTACGTCTTCGATGTCGATACCGGCGGTGCCGCCCTCAACGCGTCGGCCGCCTGCCCCGCCAGCATGCGCGTGCCGGAATGGCTGGACGCGGCGGTGAAGGCGAAGCAGTCCAAGGACCAGCAGATCTTCCTCGCCACCGCCGCCAGGCTGGACAGCCAGGGCCAGGCCGTGGCCTCCAGGTCCGTGACGGACGCGGCGGCGCGCCAGGCCTCCGTCGAGGCCGAGGCGATGGCATCGGGCCCCGCCGCCTACACGCCCGTCGCCTTCCCGGCGACGGCGGCAGGCAACGCGGCGGCGCTGGCCATCGACGGCGTCCCGGCGCCCGACATGCCGCTGCCGGTGCCCTCGCCGATCCGCATGACGGCGGAGCCGGCCGGCGACGCCTATGCGCCGGCCCCGGTCGCCAAGAAGCCGAGCTTCTGGGACAAGTTCAAGAAGCGCGAGCCCTCGTAAGGCGGGGCATCAATCCTACGAAAGCGGGACCCCCTGCAGTCACAGGGCGTTTCGCTGCCGATTTCCCGGCCAAGGGGCCAGCAGATGGCAGCACGACGCCCGCCATCCCAATTGCCCGCCATCGCGGCGAGTCGCCGCTATTCCGGCGCCCTGGCCTGGATGGCGAGGGCGTGGACGCCGGCGGCGAGTTCGTCGGCGAGAATCGAATTGACGGTCCGGTGGATATCGACCCGGCTCTTGCCGCGGAACGCTTCGGCCGTGATTTTCACCCGGAAATGGGTCTCGCCCTCTTCCCGGTGGCCGGCATGGCCCTTGTGCAAATGCGACTCGTCAATCACATCTAGGGTCTGCGGCGACAGGGCGCTTGCCAGCGCCGCCGTAATCCGCTCTTTCGTGTTCATAGAGAAACCTCCGTCACTCTGGCGAAACATCGCCTTGTTCGTGGGCGGGGTGGCTACCATAATCGCATCATGAAGCTCGATTCAAAATTGTTCGACGGGATCCGGATCAAGTCAGCATCCGGAAGAACCGCTCAAAAGCCAGCGACCCAGCCTTGCAGCTGGGCCGGTTGCAAGGCCGAAGGTACGCACAAGGCGCCGAAGGGCCGGAACCGCGAAGGGCAGTTCCACCATTTTTGCATCGACCATGTGCGGCTCTACAACAAGAACTACAACTACTTCTCCGGCATGGGCGACGAGGATGTCGCCGCCTATCAGAAGGATTCGCTGACCGGCCATCGCCCGACCTGGACGATGGGCGTCAACAGCGCCGGCGAGCAGCGCGAACGCGTCAAGAGCCACGCGGCGCGCGACTGGAGCGGCGGCGTGCAGGATCCGTTCGACATGTTCGACGGCACCGCCGGCCGGATGAAGGAACCCGCCAAGCCGGTTCGCCACATCAAGACGCTGGAGCGCAAATCCTTCGACACGCTGGAGCTGGACGGCTCCGAGTCCAGTGTCGAGATCAAGTCGCGCTACAAGTCGCTGGTCAAGATCTACCATCCCGATGCCAATGGTGGAGACCGCAGCTTCGAGGACAAGCTGCGCGAAATCATTCAGGCATATAACTTTCTCAAGGCGGCCGGCTTCTGCTAGAAGAGCCTCACTTCCCGCTCGCTCCCCGCGCGCGGGCTCTTCAGTTTGGCCCTCCCGCCTAGAACCCGACCGCAAGCGTCCGCTGGATGCGACGGAGCAGACATGACTGAGACGACGACTGATCGCACCGCCCTGCCCGATACGACGATTTCCGTCCGTGAGGTCTTCGGCATCGATTCCGACCTGCAGGTGCCGGCTTATTCCGAGCCCAACGAGCACGTGCCGGACGCCGATCCGGATTACCTGTTCGACCGCACGACCACGCTGGCCATCCTGGCCGGCTTCGCGCGCAATCGCCGCGTCATGGTCACCGGCTATCACGGCACCGGCAAGTCGACCCATATCGAGCAGGTCGCCGCCCGCCTCAACTGGCCGGCCGTGCGCGTCAATCTCGACAGCCATATCAGCCGCATCGACCTCATCGGCAAGGATGCGATCGTCATCAAGGACGGCCTGCAGGTCACGGAATTCCGCGACGGCATCCTGCCCTGGGCCTACCAGCACAACATCGCGCTGGTGTTCGACGAATATGACGCCGGCCGCCCGGACGTGATGTTCGTGATCCAGCGCGTGCTCGAATCCTCCGGCCGCCTGACGCTGCTCGACCAGAACCGCGTCATCCGCCCGCACCCCGCCTTCCGCCTGTTCGCCACCGCCAACACGGTCGGCCTCGGCGATACCTCGGGCCTCTATCACGGCACGCAGCAGATCAACCAGGCGCAGATGGACCGCTGGTCCATCGTCACCACGCTGAACTACCTGCCGCACGACAACGAGGTCGGCATCGTCGTCTCGAAGGCCAAGGGTTTCGCCGACCCGAAGGGTCGCGCGCTCGTCGGCCGCATGGTCCGCCTCGCCGACATGACCCGCTCGGCCTTCATCAACGGCGACCTGTCGACCGTCATGAGCCCGCGCACGGTCATCACCTGGGCCGAGAATGCCGAGATCTTCGGCGATATCGGCTTCGCGTTCCGCGTGACCTTCCTCAACAAGTGCGACGAGCTCGAGCGCTCTCTGGTGGCGGAATTCTATCAGCGCGCCTTTGGCGAAGAGCTGGTCGAATCGGCCGCCAACGTGGTGCTGAGCTAGGCGGACCCCGGCCCTCGCCCGCATCGCGGCGGGGGCTCGGCGCGGCTCGCCCTTTCGGGCCGGCCCTCGGCCTTTCGGATTCATAGCCCAAGGCCGGGACTGCGCTTATGATCAAGGCTTGAGATCGGCGCGGGACCGTTACCCCGCCCCTTCCCGTCCGGCGGGCGAGGGAAAAGGAAGCGAAGATGAGCGGCAGCAACAGCGATCCGAGACAGAAGCCCGGCGAGGCGGTGACGGAGCCGTTCAAGCGCGCGGTCGCCGGCTGCGTGCGGGCGATTTCCGGCAAGCCGGACCTCGAGGTCTCGTTCTCCAACGACCGGCCGATCCTGACCGGCCTGCGCGCGCGCCTGCCCGAGCCGGCGCGCAAGCCGACGGCGGCCGAGATCGCGGTCACCCGCGGCCTGGGCGATTCGATGGCGCTGCGGCTCGCCTGCCATGACGAGGCGATCCACCGCGCGGTCGCGCCGGAGGGCAAGAATGCCCGGGCGATCTTCGACGCGGTCGAGCAGGCGCGCGTCGAGGCGATCGGCGCGCGGCGGATGGAGGGTGTCGCCGGCAACCTCGCCGCCATGCTCGAGGACCGCTATCACCGCGGCAATTTCCACGAGATCACCGAACAGTCGGAAGCCCCGCTCGAGGACGCGGTCTCGCTGCTGGTGCGCGAGAAGCTCACCGGGCAGAAGCCGCCGCATTCGGCCGAGAAGATCGTCGACCTCTGGCGCGATTGGATCGAGTCCAAGGCCGGGCCGAACTTCGACAAGCTCTCCACGTCGCTCGGCGACCAGAAGCAGTTTGCCTCCGCCGTTCGCTCGCTGCTCGCCTCGCTCGACATGGCCGAGGAACTGGGCAAGGGCGAGAACGACGACAACGAGGAGCAGGGCGACGACGCTTCCGAGGATTCGGGCTCGGAGAAGGACGACGCCTCGGATCAGGCCGACCAGGCCGACAGCGACGCGTCGGAAGAGGCCGAGACCACGGGCGACGAATCGGAAGCCGGCGACACGGAGACGACCGAGGCCGGTGCCGAGGACGATTCCGACGGCGAGGACGCCGAGGATGCGCGCGACGCGGGCGAGGCCAACCGGCAGGACGGTCCGCTCTCGAACGCCTGGCCGACCGTCGACTACAAGGCCTTCACCACCCGTTTCGACGAGACGATCAAGGCCGAGGACCTCTGCGACGCAGCCGAGCTCGACCGGCTGCGCGGCTTCCTCGACAAGCAGCTCTCCAACCTGCAGGGCGCGGTCGGCCGGCTCGCCAACCGGCTGCAGCGCCGCCTGATGGCGCAGCAGAACCGCTCCTGGGACTTCGACCGCGAAGAGGGCATGCTGGATCCGGCGCGGCTCCACCGCGTCGTCACCGATCCGATGCAGCCGCTCTCCTTCAAGATCGAGAAGGAAACCAATTTCCGCGACACCGTCGTGACGCTGCTGATCGACAATTCCGGCTCGATGCGCGGCCGGCCGATCACGGTCGCGGCGACCTGCGCCGACATCCTCGCCCGCACGCTGGAGCGTTGCGGCGTCAAGGTCGAGATCCTCGGCTTCACGACGCGCGCCTGGAAGGGCGGGCAGTCGCGCGAGGCCTGGCTGCAGGCCGGCAAGCCGGCAGCGCCCGGCCGCCTCAACGACCTGCGCCACATCATCTACAAAGCCGCCGACGCGCCCTGGCGCCGCGCCAAGCGCAATCTCGGCCTGATGATGCGCGAAGGCCTGCTCAAGGAAAACATCGACGGCGAGGCGCTCGACTGGGCGCATCAGCGCCTGCTCGCCCGCACCGAGCAGCGCAAGATCCTGATGATGATCTCCGACGGCGCGCCGGTCGACGATTCCACGCTTTCGGTCAACACCGGCAACTATCTCGAGCGCCATCTGCGCTTCGTCATCGACGAGATCGAGAACCGTTCGCCTGTCGAACTGATCGCCATCGGCATCGGCCATGACGTGACGCGCTATTACCGCCGCGCCGTGACCATCGTCGACGCCGAGGAACTGGCGGGCGCGATGACCGAGAAGCTGGCGGAACTGTTCGACGAGCACCAGACGCCGGTGCGCCGGGCCGCGCCGAGACGGCGGACCGGGACGCGATGAAGCGGGCGCTGGCGGCCCTCTGTGCGATGATCCTGGCCGGGTCGGCCGGCATCGCACTGGCCGCCGGCTTCGCGCCCGAGCCGACCCGCGCGACGCGGATCGACAAATTCCTGATCGGCCGCAGCCAGGCCCGCTTCGGCGAGTTCGAATTCGCCGGCGGGCTGACGCTGAACTCGGCCAACCGCGCCTTTGGCGGCCTGTCCGGCATCGACTTCAAACCGGACGGCAAGAGCTTCGTCGCCATCTCCGACACCGGCTACTGGTTTCGCGGCACGCTGGTGCGCGAGGGCGGCAGGCTGGTCGGGATTGCCGATGCCGAATGGGCGCCGATGCTGAACAGCAAGGGGAAGCCGCTCGGCGTCAAGCGCAATGCCGATGCCGAGGGGCTGCGGCTGACGACGATCGACGGCCACGTAGCGGCCTATGTCTCGTTCGAGCAGACCAACGATCTCCGCCTCTATCGCGCCAATCCGGACCTGTCGCTCGCCAGGCCCGAGCCGGTCAAGCTGCCGCGCTCGGCGACCGGCCTGGTCAAGAACAGCGGCCTGGAGATGGTGGCGCTGGCGCCCGCCGACGGCCCGCTGGCCGGGTCGCCCGTGCTGGTCTCGGAACGCTCGCTCGACAAAAAGGGCAACCACCGTTCGTGGATCGTGCGCGGCCCGCTGGCCGGCGCCTTTTCGGTCCTGCGCCGGGATGATTTCGACGTCACCGATGGCGCCTTCCTGCCGAATGGCGATCTGCTGCTGCTGGAGCGGCGCGTGATCATGCCGTTCGGCGTCGGCATGCGGATGCGCCGCATCCCCGGCGACACGATCCGCCCCGGCGCGCTGGTCGACGGGCCCATCGTGATGGAAGCGGACATGCTCAACCAGATCGACAACATGGAAGGGCTCGCCGTCACGACCGACGAGGCGGGCCGCACCCGCGTCACGCTGGTGTCGGACGACAATCTGAGCGTCCTGCAGCGCACCCTGATCCTCGAATTCATCTGGACCGGCCCCGGCAGCGGCGCGGGCAACGCCGTCAACTGATCCCGGCTTTTTCGCGCAAGGCGGCATGCCTGGCATTCTCGGCCGGCACGCCATCGGCTATGCTCTGATTCTGGCGCCGCCCACGCCTCCCCCCTCCATTCGGGACAGCATCTGCATGCCGGGCGACGGACGATTTTCGAACCGACTGTTCGAGCGATACGCATAAGGAGGGGTTGCGGTTCTGGCTCGCACCAGGAGGTTTGCACCATGACTCTGCCTGCACCCGGCATGCTGCCCGGATCGCCAGGCTTATCCGCGCCCATCCATCGCCTCAAACGCAATGCCAGGCTTCTCTCGCGCCGGGAGGGCATCCCGCTGCATGCAGCGCTCGACCGCGTCGCCACGGCGGAGGGGTTCGAGGGCTGGAGCCTGCTGGTCGCGCGGGCCGAGGCGGCGTCGCCCGCGGCGAGACTGTATGCCCGGCTTACGCCCGGCGACCTCGTGTTGATCGGCGCACGGCCCCGCCAGGGCAAGACGCTCATGGGCCTGGCGCTTGCTGCCGAGGCGATGAAAGCAGGGCATCGCAGCCTGTTCTTCACGCTGGAATATACCGCGCACGAGATCGCCGACCGGCTCCGGGCGATCGGCGCCGAGGCCATGTTTTCCAGCGACCTGTTCGAGCATGACGGCTCCGACGCGATCCGTGCCGACCATATCGCCGCCGCGCTCGCGACGGCGCCGCCGGGAACGCTCGCCGTGATCGACTACCTGCAGCTGCTCGACCAGAGGCGGGCGAATCCCGACCTGATGACGCAGGTGCGGACACTGCGGGCCTTCGCGCGCGAGCGGGGTCTGATCCTGGCCTTCCTGTCCCAGATCGACCGGTCCTATGATCCCGCGACCAAGCCGCTGCCGGTCTCGAGGACATACGCCTCCCCAACCCGCTGGATCTGGCGCTGTTCGACAAGGCCTGCTTCCTGCACCAGGGCGAGATCCGCATCCAGACCCTGCGCTGAACAAAAAAGCCCCGCCGAAGCGGGGCTTTTTCATTTAGACGCGAAGCCGGTCAGGCCGGGCTGCGCTGCGCCTCGGGCCAGGACAGCACGAAGCGCATCAGCGCGCGGTAGGGCGCGAGCAGCAGCAGCGCCGCGCAGAGCTTCACCGTCAGGTCGCCCAGCGCCCACGACATCCAGCGCGCACTCGCGACCGACAGCACGCCGAGCAGCGGCGCCGATTCGAGCGCGAAGGAATCGTTGGGGCCGAGGAAGGCCGCAAACGGCGCGAAGGCGAGCGTGAAGAAGATCGCGGTGTCGACCACCGAACCGACCACGGATGCCGCCAGCGGGGCGCGCCACCAGGCCTGGCGGCGCAGCCGGGCAAACAGGCTGATATCCAGCAACTGGCCGAACAGATAGGCGGTGCCCGAGGCGATCGCGAGACGCGGCGTCGCCAGCTTAAACGACACGATGACGGCGCAGACGAAGCCGACCAGCACGACGATCCGCGCGACGCGCGGGCCATAGCGGCGGTTGGTCAGGTCGCTGACGAAGAAGGCAAACGGATAGGTGAACGCGCCCCAGGTCAGCAGATCGGCGAGCCCCAGCCGGCCGACCATGGCCTCGACCGGATACTGGACGAGGATGTTCGACAGAACGACAACGGCCGCCATGAAGGCGGCCGCAATGATGTGACCCGGCTTGATCATCGGAGGCCTCAGGCGGCTGCGACGCTATCCTGCTCGGTCTTCTTCGCGATGGCGCGCTTGAGCGTCAGGGCGCGATCGGACAGCTCGCTGGCGCTGGCCTTGGCGAGGAACGCGTCGAGACCGCCGCGGTGCTCGACCGAGCGCAGGCCGTAAGCCGAAACGCGCAGCTTGAAGCTGCGGCCGAGCGCGTCGCTGATCAGCGTCACGTTGACGAGGTTCGGCAGGTAGCGACGACGCGCCCTGTTGTTGGCATGGCTGACGGTGTTGCCGGTCATGACGGCCTTGCCGGTCAACTCGCAGACACGGGACATAACAGAAATCCTTCTTTTCCGCCGCAACGCGCCGGGCTCGGCATCCATCGCGACAGGGGTATCGGAAAGTGGGCCTTCTCATAGTGGCCGAAGCTTCGGTCGTCAAGCATTCAGCGCGCAATCACTAGTGACGAAGACGGTGCAAATCACCTAGAATCGCGCGAAGTGATTTGGGGGCATCATCACGACCACGAAGCCGAGGCCGGACTCAGGCATGAGAACCGGCTTTGGGCCGCTCCTCCGACGGAACAATTCCCATGCAATCGCTCCGCCTCTTCCGTGCCCTTGTCCTGCCGCTCCTCGTGGCCGCCGCGCCCGTGGCGTCGGTCGCGCCGGCGGCTGTCGCCGCGCCCGCCCAGCAGCAGGCCGGCAAGGTCGACGCGGAATATAACATCCTGCTCGGCGGGCTGACCATCGGCCGTTTCGCGCTCGATACGGTTTTCGACGACAAGGGCTACACGATCACGGCGCGCGGCTCGACCAGCGGCGTCAGCCGCTTCGTCTCCGACGGCAAGGGTTTCCTCAAGAGCAGCGGCCGCATCGTCGGCTCGCGCGTCCTGCCCGCCGCCTACATGCTCGACACCAGCGAGAACGGCCGCCGCAACTCGACCGTGTCGATGCAGATGAACAGCGGCACCATCGTCAATGTCGCCGCCATGCCGCCGCTCGCCAAGAAGGCGGACCGCGTTCCCCTGCTGCCGCAGCACAAGCGCAACATCTTCGACCCGCTGAGCGCGATGATCGTGCCGCTGGTCAAGGGCAATCTCTCGGCGGCCTGCAATCGCACGGTTCCCGTCTTCGACGGCTGGCAGCGCTTCGACGTCAAGCTCCACTACAAGGGCATGGCCGAGGTGGACGGCCAGAGCGGATCCTACAAGGGCTCGGTCGTCGTCTGCGGCGCCCGCTACGTCCCTGTGGCCGGCCACAGGCCGACGCGCGAAGCCATCGAATACATGGAAAACAACAAGGCGCTCGAAGTCTGGCTGGCGCCGGTCGAGAGCCTCGGCGTGATGATGCCGTTCCGGATGCAGATCGGCACCGAGGTCGGCATGCTCACCATCCACGCCTCCCGCTTCGTCGGCGAAGCCGAGACGCGGCGCGCCGCGGCGGAATAGCCTGGGTAGGCGAGAGGTCCGGCGCGGGCTTCGAGACGGCCCTGCGGATGCAGTCCAGCCGCATGAAGCCGTCCCCAAGCAAGCCCCTCACCCACCCTCTCCGGCGGGCGGGCGAGGGCATTTGGGCCGGTGGTCTTCATCAAGGGCGTAGCGACAACCATGGACGCAGGGAGCCTGCGCCAGCCACGGGTGCCGGCGAGCCCCCCTCGCCCGCTTGCGGGAGAGGGTTGGGGTGAGGGTCTGCCTTCGCTGCAGCCCGCTCCAATGCCGTGGCGATACCGCGATCTATCCCGCATCTTGGACGGTCCCCATGCCGCCTGTCCCGAATTGCGACATCCCGCCTGCCACCCGTTAACGCGACACCTGCCGAAAGCCGGGATCCCACGGACAACTTCCAGGCGCCGGCCGCCAGTGCACTCCGCCCATAGTGTCCGCGCCCGCGCGCGACACCACGGCTAGCCAGCACGAATCCGGAACGGCGATTCGCCAGCGATTCGTCCATGCTCCGTTCCGGATTCGGTCGAGTCCTTAACGCGGCGCGGCCGGACAGCCTCGCCCGAATTCATGGTCTGCTAACCACGCCGCGCCGTTGCGTTGCGGCAAACGTTAACGACGCGGAGCCTTTTGCGGTCTTTCGAGGCAAGCCTGCGGCACTATTTCGTGGCGCCGGCGTTGGGGCGGCACATATATGGTGGTGAACAGAACGCGATTTCCGGGGAGTCAGCGATTCGGACCTCGTTTGTTCCATTAAGGTTCTAGAACTTAACCGGCGCCGCTCGCGGCACGGCCTGAAAGCGCTTCTCTGTTTCGACATGATACAGGGGCATGCTCGATAGCGTTGATCTGGAAGTGAGACTGCCCGCGATATGAATGAACGGACGAGACCACCAGGCGCCGGAGCGGGCGGGCGCAATGTCACTGCCGTTCTGGGGCCCACCAACACCGGCAAGACCCATCTGGCGATCGAGCGGATGCT
This sequence comes from Kaistia defluvii, assembly GCF_026343955.1. Lineage (GTDB taxonomy): Bacteria > Pseudomonadota > Alphaproteobacteria > Rhizobiales > Kaistiaceae > Kaistia > Kaistia defluvii. The sequence goes on along the minus strand of NZ_JAPKNI010000014.1, from coordinate 7,160 downwards.
CGCGCATTCTTCGGGAATCATCGGCCTGCCGTTGCGCCTGCTGGCGCGCGAGGTCTATGGCCGGATCGTAGCCCGGGTCGGCGCGGAATCGGTGGCGCTGATCACGGGCGAGGAAAAGATCGTCCCGCCCAATCCGCGCTTTCGCGTCTGCACGGTCGAGGCCCTGCCCTCGCATACCGACGTTTCCTTCGTTGCCATCGACGAGATCCAGCTCGCCGCCGATCTCGATCGCGGCCATGTGTTCACCGACCGGCTGCTGAACCTGCGCGGTCGCGACGAGACGCTGCTGCTGGGCGCCGCCACCATGCGCGGCATCCTGGAAAAACTGCTGCCGGGCATCGAGATCGTCACCCGCCCGCGCATGTCGATGCTGACCTATGCCGGCTCGAAGAAGATCACCCGTCTGCCCCGCCGTTCCGCCGTCGTCGCCTTCTCGGCCGACGAGGTTTATGCGGTCGCCGAACTGATTCGCCGGCAACGCGGTGGCGCCGCGGTGGTTCTCGGATCGCTCAGCCCGCGCACGCGAAACGCCCAGGTCGAACTTTATCAGTCGGGCGATGTCGATTTTCTCGTCGCCACCGACGCGATCGGCATGGGCCTCAATCTCGACGTCGACCATGTTGCCTTTGCGCAGGAGCGCAAGTTCGACGGCTTCCAGTATCGCCGGCTGACGGCGGCCGAGCTCGGCCAGATCGCCGGCCGCGCCGGACGCCACACGCGTGACGGCACCTTCGGCGTGACCGGCCAGGTCGATCCCTTCGAGGACGAACTGATCGAGGCGCTGGAAAGCCACCACTTCATGTCGGTGCGCACGCTGCAATGGCGCAATCGTGCGCTCGATTTCCGTTCGATCGATACGCTTCGCGCCAGTCTGGACCGTCCGCCGGGCCATGAAGGCCTGTCCAAGGCGCCGCCGTCCGAGGACGTCACGGTGCTGGAAATCCTGGCCCGCGATCCCGGCATCCGGGGCCTTGCCGATCGTCGCGAGCGGCTCGAACTGCTCTGGGATATTTGCCAGACGCCTGATTATCGACGCATTGCCCCGGCTAATCATGCCGAGCTGGTCGGCGATATTTTCACCTTCGTCGCCCGCGATGGCGCGGTGCCGGACGACTGGTTTCAGCGTCAGGTCGCCTTTGCAGATCGCACAGATGGCGATATCGATACGCTCGCCAACCGCATTGCGCACATTCGGACATGGACCTTTGCGGCAAACCGGCCTAACTGGCTTAAGGATCCTCGCCATTGGCAGGAGCGCACCCGCGCTATAGAGGATCGTCTTTCCGATGCGCTCCACGAAAGGCTCACTCAGCGTTTCGTGGATCGGCGCACAAGTGTACTGATGAAGCGGCTCAGAGAAAACGCCATGCTCGAAGCAGAAATCACGACCTCCGGCGATGTGCTGGTCGAGGGACAGCATGTCGGAAGCCTGCAGGGTTTCCGCTTCACGCCAGATCCCCAGGCCGACGGACCGGACGCCAAAGCGATCGGGGCGATTGCCCAGAAGGCGCTTGCCGGCGAAATCGAACGCCGTGCCGAGAAGATCGGCAATGCGCCCAATCCCGAATTCGTGCTGTCGACCGACGGTACGCTGCGCTGGCTCGGCGCGCCGGTGGCACGGATCGTCGCGACCGACGACGTCCTGCGCCCGCGCCTGATCCTGCTGGCCGATGAAGGCCTGACGGGCCCGGCCCGCGAGCGCGTGCAGGACCGCGTCGACATCTGGCTCAAGAGCCATGTCGAGACGCTGCTGAAGCCGCTGTTCGAGCTTCTGGCCGGCGTCGAGCTTTCGGCGCCCGCGCGCGGCATCGCCTTCCGGCTCGTCGAGGGCCAGGGCGTGCTCGAGCGGTCGGAACTGGCCGACGAGATCAAGGCGCTCGACCAGGAAGCCCGCTCGGGCCTGCGCAAGCTCGGCGTGCGGTTCGGCGCCTATCACATCTATGTGCCGGCCCTACTGAAGCCCGCGCCGAGCGCGCTGAACGCCATGCTGTGGGCGCTGAAGAACCATGGTCTCGACGCGCCCGGCCTGGCCGAGCTGCCGCAGCTTTCGGCAACCGGCCGCACCACGGTGCCGGTCGACCCGGCCTTCGCCCGCCCGCTCTACAAGGTCGTCGGCTATCGCATCGCCGGCAACCGCGCCGTGCGCATCGACATCCTCGAGCGTCTGGCCGATATCATCCGCCCGCTGATCGCGTGGAAGCCGACCCCCGACAATCTGGTGCCGCCGGAAGGCGCCGTCGACGGCAATGGCTTCACCGTCACCGTGTCGATGACCTCGCTTCTGGGCTGCTCCGGCGAAGACTTCGCCGGCGTGCTGAAGTCGCTCGGCTATCGTCTCGACCGCCGCCCGGCGCCGCCCAAGGCACCGGTCGCGGATGCAACCCCGGCCGTGACAGCGGTTTCGGAAGAGACCACGGAAACCGTCACCGAGACGGCGGGCGAGTCGCCTGCGGAGGTCGAAGCGCCGGCTGCCGAGACCGTCGCCTCGGAAGAGACGGTGGAAACCGTCGTGACCGAGACGACGACCGAGGACCCCGTCGGCGAAACCACCGAGGCTGACACGACCCCGGTCGTCGAGGCACCGTCGCTCGAGACCAGCGATGGCGAGCCGGTGGAAGCCGAGGCCGCCGCGCCGGCCGAGCCGGAAATGATCGACGTCTGGCGTCCCGGCCGTTTCGACCGTCGCCCGCAGCAGCGCGACAACCGCCGCGACCGCCGCCCCAACCAGGGCGCCCCCGCCGAGGCAGTCGCCGGTGAGGCAAGGCCGGAAGGCCGGGGTGGCCGTCAGGCCGATGGCGAACGCGACGGACGCCGCCAGGGCGGCCGTCCGCAACAGTCGCGGGGTCCGCGTCCCGAGCGCGGCGCCGGCGATCGTCCGCAGGGCGAGCGCGAGGGCCGTCGCAACGATCGTCCGGGGAATGACCACCGCAACAAGGGCGGCGATCATCGCCAGGGCCAGAACGCGCCGCAGCCGCGCCGCGAGGAACCCCGGCGCGAGCGGCCGATCGACCCGAATTCGCCCTTCGCGGCCCTGGCGGCTCTCAAGGCCGACCTCGAAGCCAAGAAGCGCGGTGGCTAAGCGAGACGCGGAGCGGCGATGAGCGAGGAAACCGGGCGCCAGCGTATCGACAAATGGCTCTGGTTTGCCCGCTTCGCGAAAAGCCGCTCGATCGCCCAGAAGCTCGTCGCGGGTGGCAAGGTCCGGGTCAACCGCGACAAGATCGACGCGTCGAGCCGCCTCGTGCGGCCCGGCGACGTCCTGACCCTGTCGCTGGAGCGGCAGATCCGCGTCGTCAGGATCCTCGACCCCGGCACGCGCCGGGGTCCCGCCCCCGAGGCGCAGCGCCTTTACGAAGACCTGACGCCGCCGGCCGTGCTGACGGAGCCGGTCATCCGGGGCGGTCCGAGGCCGACAAAACGCGATCGGCGGGTGCTCGATGCGTTCCATTCCGCCTCATCCGGCGACCCGGGCGAGAATTTTCCAAATGACGACGAAGATTGAGGAAATTCATTCGGCCTGAGCTTGGCGATGCGGCATCCGCGATCCTTGCGCCGTCCCGCTAAAGCGTTTACCCAGACGACGCCGGCGAGCTTGGAGCGTGCTTGCCCGAGGAGACGATCTTGCCCTATGTCGTGACTGACAATTGCATCCGCTGCAAATTCACGGATTGCGTCGAAGTATGTCCCGTCGACTGCTTCTACGAGGGCGAAAACATGCTGGTCATCCATCCGGATGAGTGCATCGACTGCGGCGTCTGCGAGCCGGAATGCCCGGCCGAGGCGATCAAGCCGGACACCGAGCCAGGCCTCGAGAAGTGGCTGAAGCTCAACGCCGAATATGCCGAGAAGTGGCCGAACATCACGGTGCGCAAGGATGCGCCGGCCGACGCCGCGGACTTCGACGGCGTCGCCAACAAGCTCGAGACCCTCTTCTCCGCGGCTCCCGGCGAGGGCGACTGAGCCGGCTCCGCCGCCGCCATCCGACCGACGCCTGGCCCAGGACGAAGCCGCTGTCGAGGTGCGCCCGCGCACCGCGACGGCAATGCTTTGATTTTTGGGTATTTTGTGATATATATACAAATACAGTCGGTAACCACTTACGGCGTCACCGCACCTTTCTGGTGTTTCGTTCGTGAACAACCCTCAACATTGAAGCGAGAAGTCGTCCTGCCGCGACATTAAGGCGCGCTGGCGATGGATCGTTGTCGATGTTGGGTTGTGCGCGTGCGGATCCCCGGATCGGGACGAGCGTTTTCCGGATCGGCTGACAGTGGAAGAGCGAACCTGACCGGGTCGCCTCCGGAACGTGTTGTTCCGGGACCGGTCCGGAACCGCGACAGCCATGGATGAGACGGGTTTCGTCAAAATCCGGCCTCTGGCTTGGCGAGCCGGGCCCGCCAATTTAACGGAGTTAATACGCGTATGGCCACCCTCAAGAAGACCACTCTGCGTTCCGATTTCAAGACCGGCGAACACATCGTCTATCCGGCGCATGGCGTCGGCGAGATCGTCGGCATTGAAGAACAGGAAGTGGCCGGCATCAAGCTTGAGCTCTTCGTTATTGCATTCGAGAAGGACAAGATGAAGCTGCGCGTACCGGTCGCCAAAGCGGCGACGGTCGGGATGCGCAAGCTTTCGGATGCAACGACCGTCAAGAAGGCCCTCGAAACCATCCGTGGCCGCGCCCGCGTCAAGCGCACCATGTGGAGCCGTCGCGCCCAGGAATATGAAGCGAAGATCAATTCCGGCGATCTGATCCAGATCTCGGAAGTCGTCCGCGACCTGTTCCGCTCGGATACCCAGCCCGAGCAGTCCTACAGCGAGCGCCAGCTCTATGAGGCTGCCCTCGACCGCATGTCGCGCGAAATCGCGGCGGTGAGCGAGATTTCGGAGACCGAGGCGGTCCGCCAGATCGAACAGAACCTTGCCAAGAGCCCGAAGCGCGGCGGCAAGGCCGATGAGGAAGCGGTCGCCGAAGTCGAAAGCGACGACGAGAAGCACGACGAAGCCGCGTGATCCCGGCGCATCGTCTTTCCCGAAAAACGCCCGGCTCCGCCGGGCGTTTTTTTTATGCCCGCATCCTGCCGGCCGCCCTGCGACGCTCTGCCGCCATCACAAGCTTCTGTCGACCGCATCACACCAATGTGCGTCGCCTTTTCGGAACCGGGGCGTAGGGTTGCTGTTGTTCAAACGTGGGGCGCACGAAATTCCAAACACAGGAGCGGGTCGCATGGGCACATCGGCGATCTCTGGGCGGCAATTCGTCAAGGCGGCGATGCAGGCCCCATATCTGGAACGGGATGAGGAAAAGAATCTCGCCATTCGCTGGCGCGATATCAAGGATCAGAACGCGCTGCACCGCCTTGCCGCCTCGCATATGCGGCTTGTGATCGCCATCGCGGCGCGGTTCCGCCATTTCGGCCTGCCGATGAGCGACCTGATCCAGGAAGGCCATGTCGGGCTGCTGGAGGCTGCGGCCCGGTTCGAACCGGATCGCGATGTCCGCTTCTCGACCTATGCCACCTGGTGGATCCGCGCCTCCATCCAGGACTATATCCTGCGCAACTGGTCCATCGTGCGCGGCGGCACCAGTTCGACCCAGAAGGCGCTGTTCTTCAATCTTCGCCGGCTGCGCGCCAAGCTCTCCCAGGGCTCGGTGGCGATCCCCAACCAGCAGATCTACCAGCAGATCGCCATCGCTGTCGGCGTCTCGACCAATGACGTGGCGATGATGGATGCGCGCCTCTCGGGCGCCGACACCTCGCTCAACGCGCCGATCTACGACACGGAATCGTCCGCTTCCGACCGACAGGATTTTTTGGTCGACGACACGCCGTTGCCCGACCAGATGGTCGGCGACGTCATCGACAGCGAGCGACGGGTGACCTGGCTGCACGATGCGATGGCCGTGCTTTCCGACCGCGAAGTGCGGATCCTGCGCGAGCGCCGCCTGCGCGAGGAAGGAGCCACACTGGAATCGCTCGGCGAGACGCTCGGCATCTCCAAGGAGCGCGTCCGCCAGATCGAGAGTCGGGCGATCGAGAAGCTGAAGGCCGCCCTGCTGCGCGACCACCCGGATCGGGCCAGCTTCGTGTGAGGGCTTTCCCGCGAAGGCAGGAATCCAAGCAAGCCCCTCACCCTACCCTCTCCCGCAAGCGGGACCCTTGCAAAAGTGCGGATTGACTGATTCCGTATGGGGGATGCGGAGGGGGCTCGATGTCTAAGCAGTTGGGGTTCGCGGATCATCTGGTGTCTGGGCAGCAGTCGCGGCGCAAGGATCATCTGGCCGAGATCGACGGCCTGATCGACTGGTCCAAGATCGAGGGGCTGCTGCGCCCGCTGCGGTCGGCTCGCATGGGCCGGCCGCCTTATCCGCCGCTCCTGCTGTTCAAGCTCCTGCTTCTGCAACGCTGGTACAACCTGTCGGACGAAGCGGCGGAGGATGGGTTGGTCGACCGGCTGTCGTTTCGCCGCTTCGTCGGCCTGTCGCTCGAGGCGGCGGTTCCCGATGCTTCGACGCTTTGCCGCTTCCGCACGGACCTAGCTGCCGCCGGCCTGGGCGACGCGCTGTTTTCAGCGGTGGGCCGGGCCTTGAGCGACAAGGGGTTGCTGGTGCGGCAGGGCACACTGATCGACGCCAGCCTGATCGCCGCCGCGGTGGCCGAGCCGCGCAAGCAGGCCGGCGGCGGCGTGTCGAAGGTCGATCCAGAGGCGGTCTGGGCCAAGAAGGGCAGCAAGGCCGTCTTCGGTTACAAGCTGCATATCGCCGTCGACCAGACCTCCGGCCTTGTCCGTCAGGCGGTGCTGACGCGGGCGACGGTTGCTGACTGCACGATTGGCCCTGACCTTGTCCAGGGCGACGAGAACAAGGTCTATGCGGACATGGCCTATGACAACGCCGTCATGCGCCAGCGCCTGGCGGCGGCCGGGATCGGCAATGGTGTCATGCGCCGTCCGAACCGGCACCACAAGCTGGGCGATGCCGACAAGGCCCGTAACTCCGACATCGGGCGTATTCGTGGGCGGGTCGAGGGGATCTTTGGCACCCTCAAACGAAGCTACCGTCGACAGCGTCTCCTCTATATCGGCCTGGCCAAGAACAGCCTCGATCTGTTCATCACCCTGATGGCCATCAATCTGCGTCGGGCGGTTCGGCTCGC
>NZ_JAPKNI010000013.1 GCF_026343955.1 Kaistia defluvii | reverse complement strand
GGGCGGATGCCGACGATCTCAACTTCCTCGCCGACCTTGACGATGCCGCGCTCGACGCGGCCGGTCACGACCGTGCCGCGGCCCGAGATCGAGAACACGTCTTCGATCGGCATCAGGAACGGCAGGTCAACCGGACGCTCCGGCTGCGGGATATAGGCGTCGACGGCGGTCATCAGCTCGAGGATCGCGTCTTCGCCGAGCTTGGCGTCGCCATCCTGCAGGGCCACGACGGCCGAACCCTTGATGATCGGAATGTCGTCGCCCGGGAAGTCGTAGGACGACAGCAGCTCGCGAACCTCGAGCTCGACCAGCTCGAGCAGCTCCGGATCGTCGACCAGGTCGCACTTGTTCAGGAACACGACGAGGGCGGGAACGCCGACCTGACGGGCGAGCAGGATGTGCTCGCGGGTCTGGGGCATCGGGCCGTCGGCGGCCGACACAACCAGGATCGCGCCGTCCATCTGGGCCGCGCCGGTGATCATGTTCTTCACATAATCGGCGTGGCCGGGGCAGTCGACGTGGGCGTAGTGGCGGTTCTGCGTCTCGTACTCGACGTGTGCCGTCGAGATCGTGATGCCGCGAGCGCGCTCTTCGGGAGCCGCGTCGATCTGATCATAAGCCTTGAACGTAGCGCCACCGGTCTTCGCAAGGACCTTGGTGATGGCCGCGGTCAACGACGTCTTGCCGTGATCCACGTGGCCGATCGTGCCAATGTTGCAGTGCGGCTTGTTGCGCTGGAATTTTTCTTTTGCCATCGACGTCGCTTCCTGTCGTCTCGTTCCTACGAGCCGGACGGCTCGAACTGCACCATCAACCGCTGCGCACCGCATAGAAACCAAGCGACGGCGCAAGGCTCAGTTGATGGAGCGGGTGAAGGGAATCGAACCCTCGTATTCAGCTTGGAAGGCTGCTGCTCTACCATTGAGCTACACCCGCACGCTAACGTTCCGTCGAAATGGTGGAGGAGGTTGGATTCGAACCAACGTAGACTAAGTCAACGGATTTACAGTCCGTCCCCTTTAACCACTCGGGCACTCCTCCAAATCACTTCGGCAGAGCGTCATCGTTCAGGCTTTACCGTCGGAAGCAGCCGTTGCTGCCCCGCCGATGGGGGCTCTTATGACGGGGAGACCTTGCCCTGTCAACGCCTAACCAACCAACTATCCCGCGTTCGGTGCATGGCTGGAAAACGGCCGCGCAGTTCGATTGCCGGTTTGGCTCGCCCCTCGTATAAGCGGGGCATGACCGACGAAAACAAACAGAGCAAATCGCGGCGGCAACCCGGGCATTTCCGCGGTGGCAAGGGCAAGCCCGGCCACAATGGACCCCGCCGCTTCGCCTCCAACGCCCCGGCCGAACGTCGCCCGGATCAGCTGTGGATATATGGCATCCATGCCGTCGCCGCCGTGCTTGGCAATCCGCGACGCAAGGTGCTGCAGCTGCTGGCGACGCAAAACGCGGCCGCCCGCCTGGTCGAGGAAGGGGCGACTCTCCCCGGCGACCTCAAGGACACCTCGCCGCGCGATCTCGACCGGCTGCTCGGCTCGGACGCCGTGCACCAGGGCGCCGCGGTCGAAGTCGCGCCGCTCGAACCGCTCGACCTCGACGCGTTGGGCGATGCCCGCCTCGTCGTCGTGCTCGACCAGGTCACGGATCCCCACAATGTCGGCGCCATCCTGCGCTCCGCCGTGGCTTTCGGGGCCGATGCGCTGATCACCACCGGCCGCCACGCACCGGCCGAGACCGGTGTGCTCGCCAAATCGGCGTCGGGCGCGCTCGAGAACATCGCGATGATCGAGGTGCCGAATCTCGCCACCGCCCTCACCGACCTGCGCGACATGGGATATTCCTGCGTCGGCCTCGACAGCGAGGGCACGGTTCCGCTGGAAGAAGGCATTCGCGGCGAGAAGATCGCCCTGGTCCTCGGCGCCGAGGGCAAGGGCCTGCGCCGGCTGACCCGCGATCGCTGCGACGTCGTCGCCCGGCTCGACATGCCCGGCGCGATCAAGAGCCTCAACGTCTCGAATGCCGCGGTGCTGTCGCTCTATCTCGCGCACCGCCATCTCGAAACGGCCACGGCCTGACCAACCGAATCACGCGGCACCTCGTCCCGCGTGATTCGCCCGTCCCGCCCTGCCCGCACCCGGGGGCACCGTCGCGGAAGCCGAAACGCGAAATACAGCGGATTGCGGAAAACTGCACGATCCGCGCTTGACCGGCGGGTGCGGTCCTCACTACACCCGTCTCCGTGCCGGATTAGCTCAGCGGTAGAGCAGCGGTTTTGTAAACCGAAGGTCGGGGGTTCAATCCCCTCATCCGGCACCATCCCCCCTGAAATACCCGCCCGTCGGCCTCCGGCCCCTCCTGCGAGGCTCCGCCCGAGACGGCATCCCGGCGAATGGCACAGCGATGCGCCGACGCGGCGACAGGGCCGGCTGCGGACCTAGCCCAGCGCCGACTGCTCGCGGCAGATGCGATCGACCAGGGCGTCGAAGTCACCCTTGGGCGGGCGCTGCTTCGCCAGCCGCTGCTGCAGGTGCCGGATCGGCTCGGCCAGGATTTCCTCCAGGCTTTCGGCGCACCGGAAATCGCCGGCCACGCGCTTGACCTTCGAATTATCGAAGATCGCCGTCCAGGCCTTGTCCCCGGTCAGCGGGCCTATCCATTCGGGGTTGTAGCGGACCAGCGTATCGGTCGGGACGTGCACGATCCTGGCCTCGACCCCGAGCATGCGGGCGATGGTCTTCTGGATATCGTCCCAGATATGGGCGCGGTCGCTGGTGATGTGGAAGATATCGTGGAGCGCCGCTTCCTTGCCGAACAGGCCGACAAACGGCACCGCGAAATCGACGGAGCGGGTCAGCGTCCAGGGCGTATGACCATCACCGGCCACAATCGTCGGTTCGCCATCCAGCATGCGCCGCGCCATGACATCGCTGTCGCCGATCATGATCGGCAGCCCGGTGCGAACCGTATGGCTGGGGCGCACGATGGTCCAGGCCAGTCCCCGCGAATCCTGCAGCCGCTTTTCGCACTCGATCTTGGCCTGGCTGTAGGGCCAGTAGGGATTGATCGCCGGCGTCGCCTCGGTGATCACATAATGCCGGGCCGGCTTTTCATAGACCGAGGCCGACGAGATGAAGACGTATTGTCCGCAATGGCCGGTGAAAATCGCGATATCCCGCTCCACCTGATCGGGCGTGAACGCGATGAACTGGCACACGACGTCGAAGTTCCTTTCGGCGAGCCCGGCATATTCCGGCCCGGCCAGGTCGCCGACGATCGATTGAACGCCCTGCGGCAGCGCGCTTTCGCGCTTGCCGCGATTGAAGACGCTGACATGGTGCCCCTGCGCCACGGCACGCTCGACACAGGGATAGGATATCTGGCCGGTACCGCCGATGAAGAGAATGTTCAGCGCCATCTGAAGAACCTTTGTCGGATGCGGGGACTCAAGCGGCCCACCTTGGAAGACATTGGCATGGCGAGGCAATGGGCGACGGACTCAGGCCGCCGGCGAGCCCGCCAGCAGCCGGTCGACCCAACGGCCGACGTCCTCCGCCATCGCCTTCAGCGCATCGGCGGCCGACACGCCCGTCACGCTCTTGCGCGGCTTCAGGTCGTGGTCGCCATCCTCAAGCCAGCGGATCTCGATGGCGGGCGACAGCGCATAGCCGGCGACTTCCTCGCTGGTCCCGAACGGGTCGCGCGTGCCCTGGCAGATCAAAGTCGGCGTGCAGAGTTCGAGCAGATGGGCCGTGCGCAACTGGTCCGGCTTCGCCGGCGGATGAAAGGGGTAGCCGAGGCACAGCAGCCCCACGATCTCGCCCCTGGCGAAGCATTCATCGGCGATCATTCTGGCGACGCGGCCGCCCATGGACTTGCCGCCGATCACCAGCGGCGTGGTGGCGCTGAGCGACGCGATGGCCGCGCGGTACTCCGGCATCAGCCTGTCGGCGCGCGGGGGCGGCTTCCGCCCGGTCCCGTCACGCCTTGCGTCCATATAGGCGAATTCGAAACGCGCGACGCGCAGGCCGGCCGCCGCCAGCGCGCCGGCCACCGCCGTCATCGAGGCCGAATCCATCGGCGCGCCGGCGCCATGCGCCAGCAGGATCGTCGCCCGCGCGTCTTCCGCCCCGTCGAAGAGAAACCGATCGGTCATCCGCCTCTTTCATCACGGCGCCACCTGATCCCCCGCGCGGGACCGGGATGCCGATCACGCGGAAATGGCTTGCTCAAGCTTCCGCAAGGTAATCAAGTCGAGGAAGAGGGATCGAGCGCCCGCTCTCCCTCACCATAGGGAGGGAACCATGCGCGTGAAATTTCCGGCCTTCAAGCCGTTGAAACTGGTTTTGTCCGCAGCGGTGCTGGCTGGCACGGCCGGCATCGGGCTGCTCCTCGCCGCCACGACACCCAGTGAGGCCGTGGTTTATTGCAAGCGGGTCGGCTATCCGGTCGGCTGCGTTGTCCGGCCGGCCCCCGTCGTGCGGCCCGGGACGGTCGTCTACTGCCAGAACGGCGTGTATGTGAAAGGCTGCGTCGCGCGGCCGGCGCCGCGCGTCGTCTATTGCAAGCGCGTCGGATATCCCAAGGGGTGCGTGATGCGCTGAGCGCCGTGATTCACGCGACGCCTGGGCGACGCGCGAAACTCATTTCGGCTTCATTTCCTGGGCCAGCGTGGCCAGCGCGCGCTGCGCCTCGCGCGAACCCGTGCCGGCGACGGCGACAAAGATCGTCTTGGCGTCGTTCCAGCGGCGCAGGTGGAAATAGGACCAGCCGCGCATCATCATCAGGTCGTTCTGTTCCGGCGCGATCCGCGACCGTTCGTCGAGCATCAGCAGGGTCTCGACATAGCGGCCGTCATTGTAGGAACCGATGGCGCGCTGCGTCAGGATCTCCGTCTTCAGCTCGATCGCGCGGGGCACGGCCTGGGAAGTCTGGGCGGCCGAAGCGGCCGCCTGGTCGGTCAGGCCGGCCCGCAGATAGGCGAGCGTCTTGCCATAGGCGGCGTCCTGCGCGACCTGGCCATAGCTGGTGCGAAGGGCCACGTCGAAGGCGTCCGCCGCCTCGATCGGACGGTTCAGCTCCATCAGGCACCAGCCCCGTGTGAGCGCGCTCATCGCCGACAGCAGAGCCGGTCGCGCCGCGCCGGTGCACGAGCGCCCCCCACCCCTGGCGGCGCTGCGCTGCGGCGCGCGGGCAACGGAAGGCTCGGCGGCGCGGGGCGCCGCCTGGCGGCGGACCGGTCGAGCCACGGGCTCGGGCTCCAGTTCTTCGTCATCCGCCGCCTCGACGCGGGCGGCGCGGGGTGCCGGGGCCACGGTTTCGCCATCAGGTCCTGGAAGCGATTCGGCGGCCGGCACGAGGTTGCGCCGGGCCTTGGGATCGGCGAGCGCGGCAATGCGCGGCGAACGCGCGCTCCACTCCCGAACGACCTTGTCGAACCCGGCCTTGTCCTTGAGCTTCTGGTTTGAGAGCGCCAGGCCATAGGCGGACGGCTCGTCCTCCGGCATCAGCGACAGCGCCGTCTCGAACCAGCGGGCCGCGATCGCCGTCTGGCCGATCTTGTAGGCGTACCATCCGAATTCCTGCGCGCCGGGCGCATATTTCGCGTCGCTGATCGCCTTGGCGGTGCGGGTGAGGACCTCGCGATCCATCTTCACCGGCGGATCGACCGCCAGCATGGCGGTGGCGACGACGAGATAGGCGTCGGTGTTCTCCTTGCTGGCATCACGCCACTTGTAGGCGGCCTCTTCGGCCTCGGCCGGACGCTTCAGCGCGTTCAGCACATAGGCATAGCCACGCGCGATCTCGGCATTGTCGGCGCGCCCCTTGGCGAGCTCGAACCATTGGGCGGCGCGGGTCGGGTCGTTGTGCTGGAACCAGTACGAGCCGAGCAGCACGGCGTCATCCGGGCCCGTGCCTTCGCGCACCAGCCGCTCGACGAGCGCGATATCCTCCGGCGCGACCGCGAGGCTCGGATCCTTGGCGCCGGCAGCGACGCGGCGGCGGGCCAGATCGTTCTTGACCGGCGCGAACTCGCCCTGCCCGTCCGCGCCGATGCGCTCCAGCTTCAGCAGATCGGCCAGTTCCGAATCGTCCAGATAGCCCATGGCCTTCTGGATGGTGGCGAGCCGTTCCTTCGGATCCTGGCAGTTGGTCAGGATATAGGTGCCGACATCGCGGGCGCGGCCCGTGCGGGACGATTTGCCGAACGCCTCGGCAACGCGCCAGAGCACGTCGACATCGGCGCAGGTCAGCAGCGTCGGCGTCGCCGCGGCGATCGAGACGACCGTGTTCCACTGCTGCGCGTTCGAGGCGTTGACCAGCCTTTCGCGCTGTTCGCCGATCTCGAGCCGCGCCAGCAGATCGGGCGGTGCCTGCCACTGCGGCTCGCGCGCCAGCCGGGCGGCGATGGCCGCGCGCACGGCGGCATACTGCCCGTCGCCATAGAGCTTCCACATCTGGTCGAGCGCCGCATCGGCGATCGGCGCCGGCGCGGAGAAGTCATCCGGCGGGTTCCAGTCGGGATAGAGCGCGCGCAACCGGGCGATTTCCGCCTGCAGCCGGCGGTCGTCGCCCTGGCGGGCGAAATAGCGGAGCGCGGTCTCGTCGACGACGGGTCCGACTGGCGGCGCTGGGGCGGCGGCCGCGGGCGCCGGTGTCGCTGCGGGCGCAGGCGCCGGAGCGGCGGGAGCAGCCTCGCCCTGGGCGAAGCGGCGTTCCGAAACGGGCCGGCTCGCGCTGTCCGAGTTCAGAAAATTGCCGAAGACGGCCGGACGCTGGGCTGGAGCCTGCCGGACCTCGACTCCGGCTTCCGCCGGCGAAAGCGCCTGATCGAGGATATACGCACCCTCGAGTCCGATGACGGCGAGCGTACCGAGGATGAGGAGCTGCTGCTTCACAGGCATTCCGCGTGCCTTTCCGTCAGAAAGGACAGAGAGAGAAGATGGAGCGTCGACGGGAAGTAGAGCGTCGGCGCGAAGCTCTTGAGGTCGGCCGGTACCGGCGTCCCGTCGCGCACGCAGGCCAGCGCCGCGCCGAGGATGCGATAGCCGGGCTCGTTCAGCGGGTTCTCGATCGCATTAGTTTTCACATTGATGATGGCGGGGCCGAGCTTGCCGGTCCCGAGCCAGGCCTTCGCGTAGGGATCGAGCAGCGCCGGATTGGTGATGCCAGCGCGCATCAGATAGAGCGGAATGCGGATCGCATTATAGCCGAATACCGGGTCGAAGCCGGCGGCCGGCTCGACCTGCGCGCCCTTGACCGAGATCCAGTCGGTCGGCAGCTTCTCGACGCCGAACTGCGCCTGCTGCGCCAGCGTCATGCCGGATTTCGCCAAGCCCTGCCAATCGGTTGCCGGCGCCAGCTGCGCCATCGCGGGAAGCGCCTCGAAGATCCAGTAGGAAAGATTGATCACCGGCCCGTCGGGCCGCGCCGTGCGGCCGAAGCCATCGACGCCCGGCAGGATCAGCACGCGGCCGAGATCGTCGACCACCGTCTTCTTGCCCAGCACCGTGGCGATCGCCGTCGCCGCCTCGACATAGGCCGGCACGTTCCAGGCCCAGCCGGCCTCGGCAAGCGCATAGGCGATCAGCAGGTCGCCATCGCTGGCATTGTTGATGTCGCGCACATGCGGCGCGGTCGGCTGCCAGCTCCAGACGGCCAGGCCGTCGTCGCGCAGCATCAGTTCGGTGCGGGTGAAGCTCCAGATCCGCTCGAAGGCAGCCCGGTCGTCCGCCGCGAACGCCAGAAGCAGACCGTAGCCCTGCCCTTCGCTATGGCTGATGCCGCCATTGCCATCGTCGATGACCCGGCCCGTGGGGGCGACGAAGCGGTCGCTATAGGCACGCCAGTCAGCTGCGGAGACGGTTCCACGCATGGTCAGCAGCTCCGCATCGGCCAAAGCTGTCGTCGATGCCAGGCCACCGGCAACCAGGATGGCGAATCCTGCGGACCGGAGAAAGGAGACGATCAAGAGCGCCTCCCGAAGCGACGCAGCAGCGCTGTCGTGACGATGCCCAGCAGGACGCACAGCCCCACCAGGGCAAGCGCATAGAACACGATATTGCTGGACAGCCAGTTGGCGGCGATCAGGCGCAGGTTGACCAGCGAGAACGGCTGGGTCCAGACAAACTCGAAACTGGAGAGGGGACGGCTCTCGATCGTGTCGGTCGTCGCCGAATACGTGGTGAGCGGACCGCTCAGTTCCGGCCAGCGCTGGATACCGGTGATCGTGTGAATACCCGAGATCAGCCGATCCTCCGAAGGCGCCGTCACAACGGTCCAGGTGCCGCCGCCATTGGGGCTGGCCTGCTGGGCGACAATCAGCGTGGTCTTCGGATGCGGCTCATAGGCGGACATTTCGGTGTTGCGCAGGCGGAAGGTCGAGAACGAGATGTCGAAATTGCGCTGCAGCCAGCCTTCCAGACCGGCCATCTGCCCCTGCAATCCACCACCGCCGATCTCGTTGCGCCAGCGATTGAAGGTCGCGTCGGTGTTCTCCGTTTCTGCCGTCGCCAGGGGCGCCTGGCTGACCTCGGCGCCCGGTCGACGCAGCGCGCCGTCCAGCGCCTCGAAACCGGCCGCCGTCGCCGCCGGAAGCACGCGATTGCCGGCTCCCGTCTCGTCACGCCAGCTGGTGCGAATACCCTCGGCCACGCGTACCTGGCTGAGAACATTCGCCGGAATCTGCGCCGCCGTTCCCACGAAAATGGCGGAGCGGTCGCCAACCCCGGTTGCGGGCGTCGGCACCAGGGGGATGATACGGCCAGCCTGCTGCGCCATGCGCGCCAGCAGGCTGGCAGCGGCGGAATAGATCTGCGGATCGGCGCGGCCCATCACCAGGGCGCTCGGCTCCACCGGGCGGTTGTAGGGAAAACCCGTGCCGGCAAATGCCGCCAGGTTGGGGCGACGGCCGATCCGGGCGAAGGCGGGCATCGCGAACGTGGTGGTGTCGAACAGCACGAAACGCTGGCCGCCGGCCGTCGAGCCGCCCGGCGCGCAAGCCGCGTCCTCGGCGGTATCGAGCATCGCATTGATCGAGATCCGGTTGACGCCCGGCTTGAAGTGGCGGAGCGGCACCTGGATGGGGAATTCGCGGTAGATGCCACCCTGCTGTCGGGTGATGCGGGTCGTCGCCGCGATCTGGTCGTTCACATAGATGTCGATATGGCTGGCTGGCCGCACCGCGGAAGTGTAGGCGGCATCGAGCAGCAGCGTCGCCTCGCCGTAAGCCTGGGCGTAGAAGTCGGAGGGAACGCCGACCGCGAATTCGGCCCGGAAGCGGCGACCGGAGAATTCCTGCGTCGCAGCGCCCGCATCCGCAATGCGGAAGCTGTCCCGGCCCGTGACGAAGCGGACATCCGGCGAGAGCCAGGGCGCGGTATTCAACGTCGCGCGGGAAACGTTGGTCGGACGATCGACGCCCGAGGCCATCGAATCGATGGCCGTGCCGATCTGGCTCCAGTTCGCGCCGGAAACGACAAGAACGGACGACCCGAGCTTTTCGTCGTCGACGAAGCCGACGATCGGCCGCGTGCCGGCATCGGCGGGGGCGTTGGCCAGGATCGTATTGATCTCGCTGGCGACGCCGAGCACGACGGTGAGGGATCCGTCGCCATCCGGCGCCGTGACGCTGTCCGACACCGTGACCACCGGGTTCGGGTAGTTGCCGGCCAGGATGATGGCCTGAACCAGCTTCAGCAGAGGCGGGGCGATCGCCACCTGGTTGCTGGCCGGGGCGATAACGTGGATCGAGGTCACGCCCTTGCCGTTGAAGCCGACCGTGGGCAGATCGTCCATGCTGCGCAGGCTGCGCGGCGCGTCGCCACGTGCAAAAGTGAGCGATGTGGCCGCGGGGTCGATCTCGGTCCAAAGCTCGTAGGTCGAGGGAACGCTGCAATCCGTCCTATGCCGCTGCGCGACCTGGAAGCGGATCGTGTTGGCGCCCGCCTGCAGCAGGCCGGGCGGCACCATGGCGATCGCGTCGCGGAACGATTCCGAGGACGACAGCGCCGTTTCCAGCACCGGCTCGTTATTGATCGAGACACGCAGGCGCGAAGCCTCCGGCATCACCACGATGGCGCTCTTGAACGAGACGTCGAGGCGTGCGGCCTGGCTTGCCTGGTCCGCCGTCAGATAGATGGCCCAGGCACGCTGGTCCATCTCGCCTTCGAGCCGCATTGTCGAGAACGGCACGATATAGCGCCGGTCGAGATTGGCTGGCAGAGCCGGCTCGGTCTGCGGCGCGGCGATCGACTCGGGGGCCGTTGCCGGCGAGGCGACGGGCGACGGCGCCGGCGGCACCGTGACGATAGGCTCGACCGGCTGGGGCTCGGCGGCGGGGGCGAGCGGAATCTGCCGCATCGCTGCAGGTGCGGGAGCTGGGGCCACAGGCTGGGCCGCCACGGGCGGCTGCACGGGATCGGCGATCGGCGCCTGGACCGGCGCCGCTGCCGGCGGTCGTGCCGGCACGGCGACTGGAGCGGGCGCGGGTGGCGCAGATTCAAACTGAAAGGGCGCCACGGGCCGGTTGCTGGGGGCCGGAGTCGGCGCGATCGCTGCCGGCGCCGGATCCGCGGCCCGCTCTCCGGACATGTCGAAGGGCGCCGGGCTCTGCGCGATGGCCCAGAGCGCGCCCGTGCCGAGCAGGGAAACGGCGAGGCCGGTGCGGATCAGCGCTTTCATGGGTTCGGCTTTCCAGCGGTCGCGACGATAGCGGCCTTCTCCGGCGTCGGACGGCGGAAAGACTTCATGAAATAGGCGAGCCCGCGCCCTGTCTGGTAGATCGACAGGCTGAGGAACCAGACGGTGCCGCGCAGGATTCCGATATTGGTGCGGCGCGACCACTGGAATTTGGTCCAGAGATCCGAACTCGCGAACACCAGGTCGGAGATCAGCCTGTAGTGGTCGGCGATGGTCGGCTCATAGCGCACGCCGAGCATCACGCCATCCGGCGTCCGGGTCATGCTGCGCACGCTGATCGGCATCGCTTCCGTCGCGATCGGGACGTTGGTCTTGAAGCGGACGTCGCAATTGAGGTCGCGGCTGATCTCCGGCACCTTCACATTGCCCATGTTGATCCGCGCGCCGCCGACCGAGGCATCCTCGATGGTCGCCGGAAACACCTTGTCGCCGACGAGGATCTCGCAACGGCGCTTCACGTCGACGCGGCGGCTGCCCCGGTTTTCCCGGCGCTCCGAAACCACGCCGAGCGCGCAGCCGGCGATGACCAGGTTGAGCAGGTTCCAGCCGCCCACCACCAGGGCGACGTCGGCCTTCCAGGGCTCGTTGATGACGCGCCAGGCCGTCATGAACACGGCGACCACCAGCACGGCGAAGATGATGAAGAACGGGCGCGACAATTCCGAGACGCGGGCGGTCTCGAGCGACTCGCTCTTCGAAGTCACCTTGAAGGTCGGCTTGCTGGGATTGAGGATGACCGAGACCAGCGCCGGCAGCAGATAGACGGACTGCACATACTCGTACAGTTCCGAGATCCATGGCCAGCGGAAGCGGCCATAGAGGTAGTTCTGCATCATCAGGTTCACGATCATGTAAGTCGCGCTGTAGGCGACGAACTCGCCGGCCGAGGCCGTGAAGATCTCAAGATTGAAGAACAGGTAGCAGAGCGGCGCGAGCAGGAAGATCCAGCGCGTGATCGGGAAGAACCAGAACAGCGTGCTGGACATGTAGCAGAGGCGCTGCGGGATCGAGAGGCCGCGCTTGCCGGGCGGGAAGCGGAACCTCAGGATCTGGTACATGCCCTGCCCCCAGCGGCTGCGCTGGCCGATGAAGGAAGCGAAGGTCGCGGGCTGCAGGCCGGCGATCAGCGGCCGGTCGACATAGACGCTGTGCCAGCCGCTCGCATGCAGCTCCAGGGCCGTCTCGGCGTCCTCGGTGATCGAGACGCCGGAAAAGCCGCCGGTCTGGTCAAGCGCCGCGCGGCGCAGCACAGCGGCCGAACCGCAGAAGAAAGAGGCGTCCCACTTGTCGAGGCCGCGCTGGATGATGCCGTAGAACATCTCGTTCTCGGAAGGCATCGTCTCGAAGGTGCGCAGATTGCGCTCGACCGGATCGGGGTTGAGGAAGAAGTGCGGCGACTGGACGAGGAAGAGCTTGGGGTCTTCCTTGAAATAGCCGACCGTATAGAGCAGGAAGTCGCGCGCCGGCGCATGGTCGGCGTCGAACACCACGACGAGCTCGCCGGTGGCGACCTGCAGGCCGTTGTTCATGTTGCCGGCCTTGGCGTGGACGTTGCGCTCGCGCGTCAGGTAGCGGCAGCCCATGTCCTCGGCCAGCTTCTGCAGCGTGATGTAGCGCTCCTCGGCCTCCTGGGCCGCCTGCATGTTCTCGGCGTTGCGCTTCTGCACCGTGCCGCCATCATCGAGCAGCCAGACCGTGAGCTTGTCGGCCGGATAGTCCATCGCCTTGGCGGCGGCGAGCGTCGTCGCCAGCAGCTCGGGCTCCTCGTTATAGGTCGGTACGAACACGTCGACCGTCGGCAGATCCGGGTCCGAGGACGAGATCTTCAGGTTGCGCGACGGATGCGGAAGCATCACGACGAACAAGCTCAGGAACAGCATGAAAATGCTGTACATTTCACAGATGTAGACCAGGAAGCCGGGGATGAAGTTCTGGAGCTCGTTGATCGGCGGCAGCGTGCTGGTCGTGCGCCAATAGGCGTAGCGGAGCACGATCGAGGTGCCGAGCGCGAGCGCGATCTGGCGCCAGACGCCGCCGCTGGTGAAAGTCTTCAGCACGACCATGGCGCCCAGCACCGCGGTGCCGGCGATCAGGTGAGCCTGCAGGCTGATCGGAAGCGTGATGAGGAAGGCCATCACGACCGCCGCGACGGCCCAGAGCAGCGCGATGCCGATGCGTCCCATCAAGCGTTCCTTGCTTCATGCTCGGGCCTGGACCCGGAAAACTCGACCCGATGCATAGGCTGCGACGGGGATTGCAAAAGGCGGCCTGCCGTTGCCGACCGGACCGCCCTTGCCGTCTCGCGGGCCCGGGGGCCTGCTCTGTCACCGAAAAGCGCCTTGGCGCGGCACGTCATGTCATGCGCTCAGAGTTGGGGGGGCGGGACGGCGGCGTAGTCTTCGAATCGACCGGCGGTATCGGGCGCCGGCACGTCGGCCGCCACGGGGGCAGCCTCGACGGGAGGCGCCTTCCGCACGACGCGACGGACCGGGGCGGCCTGTACGGCCACCGGAGCCGGCTGCGGCGCCAGTTGCGGCGTCACCTGCGCGGTCGGCAGCACGGTCGTTCCGAGCTTGCCGAGATCGGCGGGGATCGGCGGCGCGCCGCCATAGGGATTCCAGTTCGCGGCCATGAAGTAGGAACTGATCGTCATGCCCGTCATCACGGCGAGGAGGTTGGCCTCGGTGGTGTTCGGCTCGCAGAGGCGCAGGCGCAGCGTGATCGTGCCCTGCCCGATCGTGAAGTTCGAATCGAGGTCGGGGGTGCGGATGCGCTGCCAGGCGTAGATGCAGGTATCGCCCTGCGCCGAACCGCCCATGGCATAGCCGAAGGAACCGTAGCGGCTCTGGGCGAAATAGGGCGACACGCGCATCGGCACGCCGGGAAGCACCTGGCGCATCTCGGCCCCGATCGCACTGAGGCTGATGGCCGGATTGGCCTGGACGTTCTCCGGCCCCGTGACCGACTTCACCGGCCCGAACAGCGTCGCCGTCACCATGTTCTGGCCGGGCGTGTGCGAGCGGTTGGAGAGGATGATTTCCTGGGTGGTCGAATTGGCGAAGCGGCGCTCGATCACACCAACCACGCCGGGGCCGCCGGGCGGCATGTCGATATAGGCCTTCTCGATCGGCACGCTGGTGGCGATCGAGCCCGATTCGATGGGACGGCCGCCAAGGCTGCCGCAAGCCGCGAGGCTCACCAGCGCCAGGGCGCAGCCGATCCACTGGAAGGGGGAGCGAGCGACGGCCGGGGTCATGGTGCGGCATATCCCCGAGCGAACCCGGACGCCGCGGAGCGCCGCTGGTTGACCCGGTTGATCAGAATTCGCCGCATCGATCGTCCCCTGTGCGCCAGCAATTGCAATGTCCGGCCTGAACGGAACCCAGCCGACTGCGACAGCCGATCAGCCCGACTGCGAACAGCCTTGGGCCTCCATGCTCAACCTCGGTCGAGCATGGTTAACAACGCGTTACCAAGGGATCGTTAAGGGGCGTTAATCTTGCACTGCGGTATGGGATCAACAGAGAAAAGCGCAGGCGCACGCTGGGCTTGCGGCCGAAGGCCGCCACACCACGAGGCCGGAAATCACGGTTAACGCGAACCGGCGAAGCGCGCTTGCAACCCTAACGCGAGTGCGTCGCGCTCCGCCGCGCCATAGGGCTCGCGCGTCCCCTGCCCCCAGACCGGGCCGGGCCAGGCAGCGTCGCCCACCGAGCGGCCGATGACATGCACATGCATTTGCCGGACGATATTGCCGAGCGCCCCGACATTCAGCTTGTCGAAGGTGGAAACGGCGCCAAGCGCCGCGCCGGCCTGCTTGATCTCGACCGAGAGCGTGGCCAGTTCGGCGTCGTCGAGCTCGGTCCATTCCTCCAGCCCCGGCTTGCGCGGCAGGAGCAGCAGCCAGGGAAAGCGGCGATCGTCCATCAGCCGCACCTGGCAAAGCGCCAGCTCGGCAATCCAGACGCTGTCGGCCTCGATGCGCTCGGCGACCTCGAAGGCGGCGCTCATGCCGCGTCGTCCTTCATCAGCTGATCGAAATAGCCGATCGTGTGGCGCAGGCCCTCATCCAGCTCGATCGTCGGCTGCCAGCCCAGCGTGCGCTGCGCCAGACCGATATCCGGCTTGCGCTGGCGCGGGTCGTCGGAGGGAAGCGGCTTGAAGACGAGCTTCGACGTCGAACCGGTCAGCGCAATGACGCGCTCGGCCAGTTGGCGGATGGTGAACTCGTTGGGGTTGCCGATGTTGATCGGCCCCGTCACATCGTCCGGCGTATCCATCAGGCGGATCATGCCGTCGATCAGATCGTCGACATAGCAGAAGGAGCGCGTCTGCCCGCCCTCGCCATAAATGGTGATGTCGTCGCCGCGCAGCGCCTGGACGATGAAGTTCGATACCACGCGCCCGTCATTCGGATGCATGCGCGGTCCATAGGTATTGAAGATCCGCATCACCTTGATGCGCAGCTGGTGCTGGCGCCAATAGTCGAAGAACAGCGTCTCGGCGCAGCGCTTGCCCTCGTCATAGCAGGAGCGGATGCCGATCGGATTGACATTGCCCCAATAGTCCTCGGTCTGCGGATGCACGGAGGGATCGCCATAGACCTCGGAGGTCGAGGCCTGCAGGATCTTCGCCTTCACCCGCTTCGCAAGGCCCAGCATGTTGATCGCGCCATGGACGCTGACCTTGGTGGTGGCGACGGGATCGTGCTGGTAGTGCACCGGCGAGGCCGGACAGGCGAGATTGTAGATCTCGTCGACTTCGACATAGAGGGGAAAGGTCACGTCGTGGCGCATCAGCTCGAAGCGCTTGTGGCCGATCAGATGCTCGACATTGCGGCGCGAGCCGGTGAAGAAATTGTCGGCGCAGAGCACCTCGTCGCCGCGCGCCAGAAGCCGTTCGCAAAGATGCGAGCCGAGGAAGCCAGCGCCGCCGGTGACGAGAATTCGCTTGTTCGAATGCATGGGTGCCCCTTCGATTCGTGCGCGGCCATACTGACCCCTCGCGAGGCCCCCGCCAATGCGGCGCGGCCCCCTCGGCGGGGCTTTTCCGCCACAGGCGACCGACAACATCATAACATCATCATACCGGCCCTGAATCGGCGCGAATACGCCTTGATTCCGTCACCGGGCAGGTCTTGCATCGGGGTGCAACCATGGCTGGTGAGTCTTGCCAGCCGGTCTGTCACCGCACAGCACCCGAGGCCGTCGTGTCGATCCTTGCCGAGAAGCGCTGCGTCGCCGCCGACGCACGCTGGACTACCCCGCTTCGCAGGAGCGGGCGTCGATGACCGTCGTCCTGCAGACAACCAATGATCAGGCCGAGCGCGTTGTCGCCGGCATCCTGATGGCGCTGTCGGGCAACATCATGTTCGCCACCAGCGACGCGCTGGTGAAACTGCTTACCGCGCGCTACTCCGTCTTCCAGATCATCGTCACCCAGGCGCTTTTTGCGCTGATCCCGCTGACGGTGATGATCCTGCGCACGACCCGGTTTCGCGCGCTCCGCGTCCGCCATCCGCGGCTGGTGCTACTGCGCGCGCTGCTTGCCGGCAGCGCCACGGTATTCGGATTCTACAGTTTCTCCCGGCTGCCCCTGGCCGAGAGCTACTCGATCGCCTTCTGCACGCCGCTCTTCGTCACGCTGCTGTCGATCCCGATCCTTGGCGAAAAGGTCGGACTGCATCGCTGGGGTGCGGTCCTGGTCGGCTTCCTCGGCATCCTGATCATGGTGCGCCCGGGCTTCGAGACGCTGAATGCCGGCCATGCGGCCGCGCTGGCGGGCGCGTTCCTCGGCTCCTTCACCGTGCTGGTGATGCGCCGGATCGCACGCGAGGAGCAGCATGCCGTCATGGTGCTGGCGGTGGTCACGGGCCTGATCACGGTGGGCCTGCCCGGCATGATCGCCACCTTCCGCATGCCGACCCTGCCGGACATGGCTCTGTTCGCCTGCACCGGCCTGCTGATGGGCAGCGCGCAGTTCTTCGTGGCGAAATCGCTGTCCCTGGCGCCGGCCTCGGTGATCGCGCCGATGCAGTATTCGATGATCCTGTGGGCGATCCTCTATGGCGCGCTGCTGTTCGGCACCCATGTCGATCCGATCATGGTATTCGGCGCGACGATCGTGATCGCCAGCGGCCTCTACATCATGCACCGCGAACGCCGCCGCGCGCGGCAGGGTCGGTAGGTCGGGGCATGTACCCCTTCACCTCTCCCTCAGAGAGAGGTGAAGAGTCCTAAAACGTCGGCTCGGGCTTGCCGGCTGCGCGGCAGGCCGCCGTCAGCGTGTTGGCCATCAGCATCGCGATGGTCATCGGGCCGACGCCGCCCGGCACCGGCGTGATCGCGGAAGCGACAGCTGCCGCTTCGGCATAGGCGACGTCGCCGACGAGGCGCGTCTTGCCTTGGCCGCGCTCTGGCGCCGGGATGCGGTTCATGCCGACATCGATGATCACGGCGCCCGGCTTGATCCAGTCGCCGCGCACCATCTCCGGCCGACCGACGGCGGCGACGATGATATCCGCCTGGCGCGCGAGGCCGGGCAGGTCCCGACTGCGCGAATGCGCGACCGTCACCGTGCAGCTTTCCTGCAGCAGCAATTGCGCCATCGGCTTGCCTACGATGTTGGAGCGGCCGATCACCAGCGCGTTCTTGCCGGCGAGATCGCCCAGCACGCGCTGGATCAGAAGCAGGCACCCCGCCGGCGTGCAGGAGACCAGCGCGCGGTCGCGTTCGCCAATCGCGAGCCGGCCGACATTGATCGGGTGGAAGCCGTCGACATCCTTGGCCGGGTCGATCGCCTCGATGACCTTGGTCGTATCGATGTGACGGGGCAGCGGCAGTTGGACGAGGATGCCGTGGATTGCCGGATCGCGATTCAGCTCACCGACGATCGCCAGCACCTCGGCCTCGCTGGTCGAGAGCGGCAGCGTGTGCTGGACCGAATGGAAGCCCAGCTCGGTCGCCTTGCGCCCCTTGGCGCCGACATAGACCTGGCTGGCGGCATCGTCGCCGACCAGCACGACGGCGAGGCCCGGCGCCACGCCGCCGGCCGCAATCAGGCGACCGGTCTCGACCGCGACCTTGGCGATGATCTCGGCGGCAACCGCCTTGCCATCTATGACGGTGGCTTTCGCCTCAGCGGAAGACGACTGTCCGTGTGTCATTGAGAAGGACCCGATGCTCGATGTGGAACTTGACCGCGCGGGCCAGCACTGTGTTCTCGATATCGCGGCCGATGGCGACCATCGCCTCCGCCGACATGGAATGATCGACGCGGCCGACATCCTGTTCGATGATCGGGCCTTCGTCGAGTTCGGCGGTGACGTAATGCGCCGTCGCGCCGATCAGCTTGACGCCGCGCTCATGCGCGCGGTGATAAGGCTTGGCGCCCTTGAAGCTCGGCAGGAAGGAGTGATGGATGTTGATGACGCGGCCGGCGAGACGGGCCGACATGTCGTCGGACAAAACCTGCATGTAGCGCGCGAGCACGACGAGATCGATCTTCTGCTCGTCGATCAGGGCGAGGATCTCGCCTTCCTGCTCGGCCTTGGTGCGGCCGTCCATCGGAATGTAGTGATAGGGCAGGCCCTCGCCCTCGACCCGGCGACGCATGGTCTCGTGGTTCGACACCACGGAGACGAGATCCATCGGGATCTGGCCGATCGAGTTGCGATAGAGCAGATCGTTCAGGCAGTGCCCCATCTTGGAGACGAGGATCATGACACGCGGCTTGACCAGGAGGTCATGCAGCTTCCAGTCCAGGTCATAGGCCGTCGCCACCGGCTCGAAGCCGCGCGAAAAGCTCTCGACCGAGGTATCGGCCAGGCCGGAGAAGGAGACGCGCATGAAGAAGCGGCCGCTGTCCGGGTCGCCATACTGGGCGCTCTCTACGATGTTGCAGCCCTGCGACGCGATGCAGTTGGCCACGGCCGCGACAATACCTCGACGGTCGCCGCACGACAGGGTGAGCACGAAACGCGCGGGATCAACGGACATGGTGTACTGGCCTCATCTGGATGCAGCGGCGCCGGGCTCCGCAGGCCGGCAGCACTAGCGTCCGAGCCGCCGCGCTGCAACTGACAACTGCGTCGCATGAAGGAAAACCCCGAAACCCTTGCGCCGCGCCACGGGCTCGGGACACAGTGCGCCCCTCGCCCGCAGGAAATCGTCATGACCGAACCGAGCTATGTCGCCCCCCCGCCGCCGCGTGTGTCCGTCGAGGTGCGCGATTCGACCGCCCGCTTCCCGGTCCACCGGGTCTATTGCGTCGGCCGCAACTATGCGGCGCACGCACGCGAGATGGGCCATGACGACCGCGAGCCGCCCTTCTTCTTCCAGAAAAACCCTGACGATCTCGTCGCGCCGGGCACGCCGGTGCCCTACCCGCCCGAGACCAGCGACCTGCATCACGAGGTGGAACTGGTGGTGGCGCTCGCCGAAGGCGGCAGCAACATCGCGGCCGAGGACGCGCTCTCGCATGTCTATGGCTATGCGATCGGCCTCGACCTGACCCGCCGCGACGTGCAGGCGGAAGCCAAGAAGGCAGCCCGCCCCTGGGCCACCGCCAAGGCGTTCGCGCACTCCGCGCCGATCGGCGCCATCGTGCCGGCCTCCATCCTCGGCCATCCGAAATCCGGCCGGTTGACAGCCACGGTCAGCGGCGCGCCGCGCCAGGATGGCGACCTCGCCGACATGATCTGGTCCGTGCCGGAAATCATCGCCCATCTGTCGCGCTGGTTCGTGCTCGCGCCGGGCGACCTGATCTTCACCGGCACGCCGGCCGGCGTCGGCGAGCTGAAGCGCGGCGATGTCGTCGTCGGCGCGATCGAGGGGCTCGGCGAGCTGGAAGTCAGCATCGTCTGACGCAGCCGCCGCCTCAACGGTTTGGCAAGATGCGGGCTGCATGGTAGGGCCCGTCCAACAGGCAGTGCGGGCGCGACCCTCGTCGCACCCGGGAGGAAATCATGGCGATCGAACCAGCGCGGCAAGGGGCGATCGCCTTCATCGCCAGCCCGACCCCGGACGCGACCGAAGCGCATGCGCGGCTGTCGACCCGCTATGACGCGGTCGACCCGGAGGCGGCCGATATCATCGTGGCGCTGGGCGGCGACGGCTTCATGCTGCAGACGCTGCACCGCTTCATGAATTCCGGCAAGCCGATCTACGGCATGAATCGCGGCTCGGTCGGTTTCCTGATGAACGAGTTTCGCGAGGATCACCTCCGCGAACGGATCGCCGCCGCCGTTCCCTCGGAACTGCATCCGCTACGCATGGATGCGCAGGACGCCAGTGGCAACGAGCACCGCGCCTACGCCATCAACGAGGTCTCGCTGTTTCGCCAGTCCTACCAGACCGCGAAATTGCGCATCTCGATCGACCAGCAGGTCCGGCTCGAGGAGTTGATCGGCGACGGCGTGCTGGTTTCGACCCCGGCCGGCTCGACCGCCTACAACCTGTCGGCGCACGGGCCGATCCTGCCGATCCATGCGCCGCTGCTGGCGTTGACGCCGATCAGCGCATTCCGCCCCCGCCACTGGCGCGGCGCGTTGATTCCCGACCGCGTCACCGTCTCGATCGAAGTGCTGGAGCCGGAGAAGCGACCGGTAAATGCCGTCGCCGACCACACCGAGATCAAGTCCGTCCTCAAGATCGCCATCAAGCAGGACCGCCGCGCCAAGAGCCTGATCCTGTTCGACCCCGGCCATAGCTGGGACGACCGCATCCTGGCGGAGCAGTTCCGGTACTGAGGCCGAAGCCTTGGTCTGCGCCCTCACCCCAGCCTCTCCCGCCGGCGCGAGACAGGCGAATCGAGCTCCGCCTCGCCATCGACGCCACCTCGGCGGAAAAGCCCTTGCCCGCAGGCGGGAGAGGGTTGGGTGAGGGTCTTGCCTGGGATCAGACTGCCGGAGGCGTCCACTCGCTGACGATATCGGCGAGCGCCGGGCGCGGGCGTTCGAAGGGCTCGGTGTTCGGCGTGCCGACATAGACGAGCCCAACCAGCTTCTCGGTCTCGGCAAGCCCCATCACGCGGCGCGCTTCGGCGTCATAGGTGACCCATTCGGTCAGCCACTGGGTGGCGAATCCCATCGCATTGGCGGCGACGATCAGGTTCATCGCCACGGCGCCGGCCGACATCAGCTGTTCCCATTCGGGAATCTTGGCATGCGGCGCGGCGCGGCTGACCACGGCGACCACAAGCGGCGAACGCAGGAAGCGGTTCTTCTCATGCGCCAGCGACTTGTCGTCGATGTCGGGCCGATTGTTTTTTAGAACCGCCGCCGTCGCCTCGCCTGCCTCGGCGCGCGCATCGCCGCGGAACAGGATGAAGCGCCAAGGCGCCAGCTTGCCGTGATCGGGGACGCGGCTGGCAATGGTCAGCAGTTCGGTCAGTTGCTCCGGCGTCGGGCCGGGCTCGACGAGGTTCATGGACGGGAACGAGCGACGAGTCTTCAGAAGCGAGAGGGTATCTGTCATGGGGACCGCGAACAGGAAGGACAGGGAATGGCGGGCGGCTTGCCGCGGGCAAGGCGCGTCTGGCTGCCCCAGACATCGGATGAATCCGCCCTCAATACAACCCCCGCCCCCGCGGCGTGACGGCCCGGTTTCCCCTGCCGTGGCGCAGCTTTCGCCGCCCCCGGTCTTGAAATCGCCATGCTGATCGGGCTCTAACGATCCACCGACACGATCGTTCGAGACGGGGATCTGGATTTGCGCGCGAACGCTTCACACTGGATGCTGCGGCAGGCCCGGATGGCTGGCACCGCGGCCGCGTTCGCCCTTGCGCTGTCCGCCACATCCGCCTTGGCCCAGGATGCGCCGCCGATTCCGCCCGCCGACATTCCCGATGGCGCCGCGCCCGCGGATCCGCTGCTGCTGGCGCCCTTGCTGCCCGACAGGATCGATCCCGCCGCGCTGCTCAAGACCGGCAAGGGCGACCTGACCAACCAGCGCGCGACCGAGAGCCGGCCACAGCCCGGCCTGATGCTGGAAGCCAAGCTGCTCGATGGCGGCCCCACCATTCCGAAGGGTGTGGTCTGGCGCGTCTTCTCGAAGACGCCCGGCAAGGACGGCAAGCTGCCGCTCATCCGCGAGGTCGAGGGCGGCGCGGTCACCATGCCGCTGAAGCCTGGCAACTATGTCGTGCACGCCGCCTATGGGCGCGCCGGCGGCATGAAGCAGATCAACGTCGCCGGCGGTGACGAATACGAGACTCTCGTCCTCAATGCGGGGGGGCTCAAGCTCGACGCCTTGGTCGGCAAGGACCTGGCGCCCCTACCCAATCTGGTCAAGTTCGACATCTTTCCGGGTGATGGTGCCGGGGGCGAGGAGCGCAGCCCGCTCGTGCCCGCCTTGCGCGACGACCAGATCGTCCGCCTCAATGCCGGCACCTACCACATCGTCAGCCGCTATGGCGACGCCAACGCGATTGCCCGCGCAGATATCGTTGTCGAGGCCGGCAAGCTGACCGAAGTGCGTATGTTCCACCAGGCTGCGCGCATCACGCTGAAGCTGGTATCGGAGAGTGGCGGCGAGGCTCTCGCCAACACCTCCTGGACGGTGATGACCCCTGCCGGAGAGACCGTATTCGACAGCGCCGGCGCCTTCCCCAACGTGATCCTGGCCATCGGCGACTATACGGCGATCGCCAAGCACGACAACCAGATCCACGAGCGGAATTTCAAGGTCGAGCCCGGTCTCAACCGCGAAATCGAAGTCCTGGCAAAATAGGCCGGCGGCTCGCTTCGGGATTGGGTCCGCTGGTCTGGAGCGACTCGGCTTCACAGAGCGGCCGCCATCGGCTTGCGCATCCCCCGGCGATCCCGGACCTTCATCGCCTCGCTTTACCTTCAAGTCTTCGGATTTACTTTCGCCCGACATGCCGTAGCGTCACCATGCTGTGATCTCGTTCACAATCTTATCGCCAGCGAAACACGCGTTTTCTGTGCACCGGGATTCCGGCAAGCGCCTGAGACGCCAGTTGTTCCGATCCTGGAAGTAAAGCGACCGTCGAATTTGCCGGCGGTCTCTCACCTCCTCACAACTTCGTTACACACCAGCGCAACCATAGCGCTCTATCGGGTGTCATTTCGTCAGACGAATAAGCCGCCACAATCTAGACATAATTCTTTTCAGAGCCGACCGCCCGCCGATTTGGCGAACCAACGAAATTTGAAACAATCGATAGTTTCCGTCCCGCCGTCTGCCCGCCGCCGAATGGAGAATCCGGTCAAGGCGCATAACTAATCCAGTACCCGGCCCGGGATTCTTCACCCATCCATCCAGACCAGTTCTTTACCTGACCCAGCGAGATGCACCAGTTTTCAATGAATACTTGAGCATTGTCGCAGCCGCCATGCCCTTCAATACGAGATAGATATGCAGTAACTTTGCGGGCTGTAGAGCGAGTATCTGGCAGGGAACTTCGCTCGATCGCTTTTGTATTTTGAATTTTGGCTAAGGGGTTCATATCATGTTTCGGCGAATGGACGCGTTTGCCCATATTGTTGGGCAGACATCGCGGTTTATTGCCCTCGCAACGGTTCTGCTGGTCGTCGCCCCATCGCTAGCTTTCGCGGGCCCACGTTCCGGTCACAGCGGCCACAGCAGTTCCCCAAGTGCCGCCAGCACCGGAACTTCCGATGACGGTGGAGGCGGTTCCTCCTCCAGCACCAGCAGCAGCGGCGCCCAGACCTCCCAGTCGGAAGGCGGCTCCGCCACGAGTGCCGGGGCCGGCACCAGCGCCACCGCTGGCGTCTCCAATGAAGGCGGCACGATGCAGGCTTGGTCCTCCGCGACCGGTTCGGCAGGCGCCACGGCAACGACCCCCACGGACGACACCTCGGCGACGGCCGGAACAACCGTCACCGCTGTCGCGACCGCCGGTGAAACCCCGACGGCCTATACCGCCGCGGGCACGGAAACCAGCGCCACCGCCATTGGCGGCAAGAACAACAAGACGTCGGCGAACGGCGGCACGGTCGTGAACCGGAAGCTGCGCGGCGGCGGGTCGATGTCGATCGCCTATACCGACACTGGCACCTATTCGATCGCCATCTCGAACCGGGTCAGCGCCACCGCGATGTCGAGCACCTTCGCCTCGGGCAGCGCGTTCACCGCCAAGGACGTCTATTCGGCGGCCAAGGCGGCGGCCACGGCCTTCGCCCAGGCCAACAAGACGAGTGCGACGGCATGGGCCCGGGCAACCGCGTCCGCCAAGGGCAAGACCCCCAATGGCGTGTCGAGCGCCCAGAGCAGTTCCTACGCCAGCGCCAATTTCGGAAAGAGCACGAGCGGCCTGAAGAGCGTCCGCATCGCGAGCCTCGGCGGAGACAAGGGCGTTGCCAACTGCGTGTGGAGCCAGAAGCAGAAGACCCTCTTCTGCCAATCCTTCCGCAACCGCTAGGGCGCACCGCCAAGAACAAGAAAACGGATGGAGTTCCATCATGAGTAGCATCGTCAATAAGCGCTCGATCTCCCGCCTCTCGATCGGTCTCGCCACCGGCCTTCTGGCCCTCGGCGTCGCAAGCGCCGGCGCCAGCAACCGAGGCCTTGCCGACGATCCGACGTCCTGGCTGCACGGCGCGGAGACGCTGCCTCCGGGAGCGGGGTCGACCACTCAGAGCAGCGCCTCGGCCTGGACCCAGAGCAATGGCGACCACGGCATGACCATCACGACCACTCGATCCGGCGACATTACAAGCTGCATGGTCGTCGAGTGGAGGCGGGAGAATGGCGACCTCAGGCAGTGGCAGTACCGCTGCGATACCGCCCAGCCCTGACATCCGTCCGTTCCAGGCAACGGTTCGGCTGACCTGCACACGATCGTCCAAATTCATTGCCGTTCCTCGATGGGAACGATTAGGGGAGTTTTGATCATGCGTTCCGGTTCCATCACCAGACTATCGCTCGTAAGCTCTGCTGCCCTTCTTTCGTTGTTCGCCTTCAGCGATGTTTCGATTGCAGCCGGCTCTGCTTCCAGCAGCAGCGGTAGCCATTCGAGCGCTTCCTCATCCGGTCCGTCCGGCTCGGCCAGTGCCTCCAACACCTCGAGCGGCAGCTCGAATGGCGGCGGTGGCAGCGGATCGGCCAGCGCCGGCGCCAACGGCAATTCAACCAGCAACGCGAACGCCTCCACCTCCGGCACCGGCACCGCCCAGGGCCTCGCCTATGGCGGCTCCAACTCGACCGGAAATGGCTGGGACGGTGGCTCGGCGACAGCGACGCAAACGGCCAAGGTCGGGACATTCGCATGGGCCTATACGCAAGGCCCGGGAGGCGACCCCGGTCCGGGCCCGGGGCCTGACCCAGGACCCGGGCCGACGCCCAATCCCAACGGCTTTCTTGCACGCCTGTTTGGCGGCGGTGGCGGGTCCTCCGACATCAATTGCGCGAATTTCAAACCCAGGACCTGGAATCAAAGAAAGCAATGGCAATACTATTGCGAGTTCAGAAAATAGATCTCTGCATAAATATAAATCGACACATGAATTGCGCATCACGGAAATATCAACAGACTTTATTTTCAATAACCTGATTATTCATTATAATAGGAAGTGCGACTTGCGCTTAGTGCGCGGGAAGCCAGAACAAGAAGTGAAATGTTGCATTAAACCAAGGGAGTTACACTATGTCCTCATACCGTAATATTCTCATCGGTGTTGCTACTTCCGCATTGTTCGTAATTGCGTCCGCTTCGGCCATGGCCGGGCAGGCATCCAGCTCCGCCACGCAGACGGCAGGCGGCACGTCCTCGACGTCGTCGACTGGCAGCGGCAGCGGCTCGGGTGGTCTCGTCAGCGGCGGCGGCGGCGGCACCGGTGCCAGCACGAGCTCGTCCGACAGCTACTCCACCACCACGACCGCATCCTCGAGCAACAGCTGGGGTTCGCTCGGCGTCGCCGGCGGCATTGGCGGCTCGTCGGGCAGCGCTGGCAGCGACTATCATGGCGGTGGCGGCGGCTCCGGCTTCTTCGGTGGCCATGGCGGCGGCGGAACCTCGGGCGGCTCGTCGCAGGGCAGCACGGCCGGCACCGGCGGTCTCAGCTTCTCTTGGGGCCCGTAACAGGTTCCTGCGCGCTTGCAGACCTGGATCAGGGACGGCAAGCAAAAACGGCCGGGGGAAACCCCGGCCGTTCTTCTATATCGACAACAAGGCGAAGACCGGTCAGGCCTCGGCGCGAGCCCGCACCAGATCCGGCGCCGTCGCCTCCGCCACCAGCGACGCGATCGCCTCGTCCAGCGACATCGACACCTGGTCGCGCGAACCGATGCGACGCACGTTCACCGTCTGCTCTTCCGCCTCGCGCTTGCCGCAGACCAGGATCACCGGGATCTTGGCGACCGAATGCTCGCGGACCTTGTAGTTGATCTTCTCATTGCGAAGATCAACCTCGGCGCGAAGACCTGCCTTGCGAAGCTTGGCGCAGACCTCCTCCGCATAGGCATCCGAATCCGAGGTAATCGTCGTGACGACGACCTGCTGCGGCGCGAACCAGAGCGGGAAGTGACCGGCGAAATTCTCGATCAGGATGCCGAGGAAGCGTTCCATCGAGCCGCAGATGGCGCGGTGGATCATCACCGGCGTCTTCTTGTTGCTGTCGGAATCGACATAGAAGGCGCCGAAGCGTTCCGGCAGGTTGAAGTCGACCTGCGTCGTGCCGCACTGCCATTCCCGGCCGATCGCGTCGCGAAGCGTATATTCGAACTTCGGACCGTAGAACGCGCCCTCGCCCTCGAGGATGCCGGTCTTGATCTTGCCGCCCGACTGTTCCTCGATCGTCTTCAGAACCTTGGTCATGACCTCTTCGGCATGATCCCAGTTCTCATCCGAGCCGACGCGCTTTTCCGGACGCGTCGAAAGCTTCACGACGATCTCGTCGAAGCCGAAATCGGCATAGGTCGAGAGGATCAGGTCGTTGATCTTCAGGCACTCTTCGGCCATCTGCTCTTCGGTGCAGAAGATATGCGCGTCGTCCTGCGTAAACCCGCGAACCCGCATCAGTCCATGCAGCGCGCCGGAGGGCTCGTAGCGATGCACCGCGCCGAACTCGGCAAGGCGCAGCGGCAGGTCGCGATAGGACTTCAGGCCGTGCTTGAAGATCTGCACATGGCCGGGGCAGTTCATCGGCTTCAACGCGAAGACGCGCTCGTCCTCGGTGTCGTCGCCTGCCGAGGTCGCCGCGAACATGTTCTCCTTGTACCAGCCCCAGTGGCCCGACGTTTCCCAGAGTGACTTGTCGAGCAGCTGCGGCGCGTTAACCTCCTGGTAACCAAGCGGGCGCAGCCGGCGGCGCATGTAGGAGATCAGCTCCTGGAACATGGTCCAGCCCTTGGCGTGCCAGAAGACGACGCCCGGGCCCTCTTCCTGGAAATGGAACAGATCCATCTCGCGGCCGAGCTTGCGGTGGTCGCGCTTCTCCGCCTCTTCCAGCATGTGGAGATAGGCGTCGAGCTGGACCTGGTCATGCCAGGCGGTGCCATAGATGCGCGTCAGCATCGGGTTGTTGCTGTCGCCGCGCCAATAGGCGCCGGCCACCTTCATCAGCTTGAAGGCGGAGCCGATCTGGCCCGTCGAGGCCATGTGCGGGCCGCGGCAGAGATCGAACCAGTCGCCCTGGTTGTAGATCTTGAGATCCTGCCCTTCGGGGATCGCGTCGATCAGTTCGACCTTGTAGGCCTCGCCCTTGTCGGAAAAGACCTTCTTGGCGTAATCGCGCGACCAGACCTGCTTGGTGAAGTGAGCATTTCGCGAAATGATTTCGCGCATCTTCTGCTCGATCTTCGGCAGGTCCTCGGTCGTGAAGGGCTCGTTGCGGGCGAAATCGTAGAAGAAGCCGTTCTCGATAACCGGGCCGATGGTGCACTGGGTGCCGGGGAACAGCTCCTGCACGGCCTCGGCCATCACATGCGCCGCGTCATGGCGGATCAGCTCGAGCGCGCGCGGGTCATCGCGCGTCACGATCTCAAGCCTGGCGTCGCGGGTGATCGGGTCGGAGAGGTCGGAGAGCACGCCGTCGAGGGTCATGGCGACCGACTTCTTGGCGAGCGACTTGGAAATGCCTTCGGCGATCGCCTTGCCGGTCACACCGGCTTCGAACTGGCGAACGGAACCATCGGGAAATGTCAGATTGATCATATCTGTCTCCTGCTCACTCCCGCAGACGAACGCGGGTAAGCGGTTGGGCTGAAAGAAGGCGAGATCCGGAACCCCGCCACCGGCCGACAATGCCGGTGCGAGACGGCTATACGATGGCAGGACGCCATTCAAGACGCCCTGCCCAAATGTGACGGAAACCGCCGGAAATCCAGCGGCTATTCCGCTTCCCGCCGATCCTGGCCCTCTTCAGCCCGCGGCCAGCCTGGCGAAATCCTTCACCATCGCGTCGCGGGCGATCATGCCGCCATAGGTCTTGGACCGTTCATTGCCGAGATTGAAGCGCGCGAAGGCGATCCTGCGGCCGTCCTTCTCTCCCCAGCCGACGAACCAGCCGAGCGGCTTGCTGCGATCGATCGCGCCCTTCGCGTCGCGCAGGAAGCCACTGCCCGTCTTGCCATGCAGCGTCCAGCCACCTTCGGCCGGATACTGCGCCAGGCTTGCCAGCGTCGCCTCATAGGCATGGTCGGAGACGCCGAGCTTGCGATCGAGGAAGCGGCGCACGAAGGCGACCTGCTCGTCCGGCGAGATCGCCAGCGACGACATCAGCCAGGACTGGGTCAAGCCATCCTTCTTGCCGGGATTGCCGGAAACGTCCTCATTGCCATAGCCGAAGCGGGCGACGTAGTCGCGGAAGCGCGCCTCGCCGAGCTTGCGGGTCAGTTCCTGCGAATACCAGACGATCGAATCCCGAAGCCAGATCGTCGGGTCGGTCGCCTTCTTCTGCTGTTCCATCGTGGTCTGGAATTCTGGCCGGTACTCCCATCTCGGATGGTGCGGATCGGTCAGCACGCCGGAATCGAAGCCCATCACCGCCAGCGGGAATTTGAAGGTCGAACAGGGCGCGAAACGACGTTCCGCCGAGCCTTCGCGATGGATCGCGGCGCCGCTCTCGACGTCGACCAACACCGTGGACACGAATTTCTCTGATGCCAGCGCCGCGGTGGCGAAGCCGGGACCGCCCAAAAGGGCTGCTCCCGCCGCCAGCGCAAAACCCTTGGAAAACTGCCGCCTGTCGATCATTCGCACCATCTCCGTTGCTTGGGATGCCCCTTGGTAGGTCACTCGCCAAAGCACGACAAACGATGATAACTCTGGAAAGCCATGAGAATATCTAGGGGATCAAATGGTTCGCCCGCATTTGCCTCTGAACGCGCTCAGGGCCTTCGAGGCCTCCGCCCGCCACCTGAGCTTCACACGCGCGGCGATCGAACTGGCGGTGACGCAGGCCGCCGTCAGTCACCAGGTCAAGTCGCTGGAAGAACGCCTCGGCTCGACTTTGTTCCGCCGCCTGCCGCGCGGACTGGCGCTGACCGATGAAGGTCAGGCACTTCTGCCGGCGCTGCGGGATTCCTTCGACCGCATCGCGGGCGTGCTGGAGCAGTTCGAAGGCGGCCATGTCCGCGAGGTGCTCAATGTCGGCGTGGTCGGCACCTTCGCGGTGGGGTGGCTGATCGAGCGGCTGCCCGCGTTCCAGCGCGCGCACCCGTTCATCGACCTTCGCCTTTCCACCAACAACAACCGCGTCGATATCGCCGCCGAGGGGCTCGATTTCGCCATCCGCTTTGGCGACGGAGCCTGGCACAGCACAGAGGCCGAGCGGTTGTTCGCCGCTCCTCTGTCGGTCCTCTGCATCCCCGAGATCGCCGAGCGGCTGGCGCAGCCGCAGGATCTGCATGGCGAAACGCTGCTCCGCTCCTACCGGGCCGACGAATGGCCAAGCTGGTTCGCCGCCGCCGGCATCGCGGCGCCGACCGTGAAGGGGCCGATCTTCGACTCGTCGCGCACGATGGTGGAGGCCGCC
Organism: Kaistia defluvii; assembly: GCF_026343955.1. Lineage (GTDB taxonomy): Bacteria > Pseudomonadota > Alphaproteobacteria > Rhizobiales > Kaistiaceae > Kaistia > Kaistia defluvii. The sequence continues at coordinate 19,527 of NZ_JAPKNI010000013.1, read as the reverse complement.
ATCCTCGGCGCCGGCGTGGCGCTGGCGCCGCCGCTGATGTTCCAGCGCCAGTTGGCCGCAGGCGCCATCCAGCAACCGTTCCAGACCTTTGTCACCCATGGCTGCTACTGGCTGACCTGGCTGAAATCCTCCGCGCCCACGCCCGCGATGCGGGCGTTCCAGGCCTGGATCCTGGCCGCCTCGCTGCCCTATTCCGAATCTGCCGAGGCCAGTTGATCGCCGATCGGATTTGTCACCGACGCTAGGCGGCGCCCGCGAGGGCGACCGCATCGGCGCCTGCCGGAAAATGGAGCCGGCCCGTCATGTCATGCACTGCCGCCCAGACGGCCTCGGCGACGTCGCTTTCCCGCGTCGTCAGAGCCGGCTTGGCAAAGCCCTCGAAGATCGGACCCGCGAAGCCGGCATAGTCTTCGGGGATCAGGTCGGCGATGCGGAGCGAACTGTTCGCGGCAAAGCGCGTCGTCGGCGCATAGCCAGGCTCGACCAGCTTGGCACGAACGCCGAAATAGGCGAGTTCATGCGCCAGCGAACCGGTGAACCCCTCGATTGCCTGCTTGCTGGCGGTGTAGGCCGCCGCGAGCGGCATCGCGGCCAGCGTGACGCTTGAGGTTACGTTGATGATCGCCCCAGATCGGCGCTCGCGCATTTGCGGAATGACGGCCTGTGCCGTCGCCATCGTGCCCAGCGTATTGGTTTCGAATACATCGCGGATGTGAGACATCGGCGTTGCCTCGAAGGCGCCCACCACCCCGATGCCGGCATTGTTCACGAGGACATCGATCGGCCCCGCCGCTTCGACCGCCACGCGAATGCTCTGCTCGCTCGTAACATCGAGCGGCAGGATCCGCAGGGCGCTGGAAGGCGGAAGAATATCGGAGCGCGGCTTCCGCATCGTGGCGATGACGTGCCAGCCTCTGGCAAGAAAATGGCGTGCCGTTTCCAGGCCGTAGCCGGACGAACTGCCCGTAATCAAAATGGTCTTCATGACAACCTCCATCGCGTCTGCAGGTCGTCTTTTAGCCCAGCCCATCCGGACGAAACATAATATTAAGTCCGATTTTTATTACCAACTGTCCAAATCGCCCGGCGGCGCGAGGGCTCCGGCAGTTCGAGAAAACCGGCCCGGCGCACAGCCGACGCGCTTTCGGAAGGCAGTGCTGAAAGCGCTTGCCGACTCGTAGCCGATCTCGTCGGCTATCGTGTCGAGCGTCTTGGCGCCGTGGATCAGGGCATCCTTGGCAAGCGACATCCGCCATCGCGCCAGATATTCGATCGGGCCACATCCGAGGATCATCGCAAAGCGGGCCGCGAACGCTGACCGGGACAGTCCCGCGAGCCTCGCCAGACCCTCAACCGTCCAGTTGGCCCGGACATCCGCATGCATGGCGCGCAGGACGCGCGAGAGGAACGGATCCCGCATTCCGCTCAGCAAGCCTGCGGCATCGGAGGCGACGCCGTGCCGACGCAGCGCCTCCAGCAGCAGGACCTCAAGCAGGCGTTGCAGCATCATTTCCTTGCCAGGATCATCCCGCAGGCATTCCTCCTGGATCAAGTGGATGACCGTGCCGATGCGACCCGTTCGCCCCTCTCTTGCAGGAATATGTACAAGTCTTGGAAGCAGCATCAGCAACAGAGCGGAATTGACAGGCTCGACGCAGAACGTTCCGCCGAGGGAGACAAAATCAGGATCACCATCCGGATCACCATGGCGGACGGCCACGTCCGTAGGATCACGCAGATCACCCTGGATGCCCACATCGCTGCTGAGGGAGAAGGCTGGCGTGGTGGGAATGAGTATGAAGTCGCCCTTCGCCAGCCGGAGGGGCTCGCTCCCTTCGAAGGTGATCCAGCAATCGCCCTCGAGAACGATCGTGAAGCCGGGAGCGTCATGGGCCGCGTATCGAACGCCCCACCGGCCGCGCCCCGTAATCGGCTTGGAGATTGCGGTGGTAGGGCGCAGAAGCGTGATGATGTCGCTGAGAGGATCCATCTGGACGACCCGTAAAACTTGAGGCCCACTCATTGATGGATAGTCCAGCTGGCGTGTCCAGCCAAAATGCGCCGATCTCGACCGGCCGAGCTATTTCGGCGGCTAGAGGTCGAGCCGCGTCTTTGGGTCGATGTGCTTGCCCGTCCATCGGCCATAGGCCCAGGGCCGGTACCAGCGGCCCCCGGGCGGCAATTGTTCCGGCACCGGGTCGTAGCCGGAGGCGCCGAAAGGACCGCAGCGCTGGAAGCGCGCCAGCGTCATCCAGCCTCCGGCCCAGAGCCCGTAGCGGCGGATGCATTCCTCGCCATAGCTGGAGCAGGTTGGCAGATAGCGACAGTTCTGGCCGATGAAGGGCGAGAGCGTCAGCTTGTAGACGCGGATCAGCCCGATGCCGAACAACCCCGGCCAGCGCGCGGGCGAAAAATCGCCCCCTGCCCGGCCGGCGGAGGACTCGAGAGGTGCCGCTTCATGCCGGCAGCCGTCACGATGGGCAGTGGAAGTACAGATAGCGTCCGGCCTCCTGGCCCGCAGCCCGGGCGACCGTGTGGTCGCCATTGATCTTCTTGGCCTCGGCCAGCGCGATCGTCGCCGCCGTCACCACCTGGGTGAGCTTGCCCCGGTCGGAACAGACCGGATGCAATTGGGGCGTCGTCGCCTTGACCCGGTCGACGATGGCCTGGGCATCGTTGGAAAGAGCGAAGGCCGCGCTGGTGCCTGCCGCCAGGGCGAGGAAGCAAACCGCCGCCCCCCGTGCAATCCGAAAAGAATCCTGCATCCGCATGGCGCATCTCCCTGCCACCCTCCGGCGGCTCGACTAACCGCTCGTCATTTCAAGCGCTTGCCGCTTCGCCTCGATCTGGCCGATCGCATCGACGACCGCGTCGAAGGTCAAGAGGGTCGAGGCGTGGCGGGCCCTGTAGTCGCGCACCGGTTCCAGGAATTTGAGATCGCCGAAGCGACCCTCCGGCGGCGCGCCATTCTCCTGTAGCATCTTCCGCATGGTTTCACGCAGCGCCCGCAAGGTCGGCGCGTCGGTGCCGACGACATGCCGCGCCATAACCGAGGACGAAGCCTGGCCCAGCGCGCAGGCGCGCACCTCATGGCTGAAATCGCTGACGACGTCGCCATCCATCTTGAGATGCACGGTCACGGTCGAGCCGCAGAGCCTGGAATGCGCGGTGGCGCTGGCGTCCGGCTGGTCGAGCCGGCCGAGCCGCGAGATATTGGCGGCGAATTCCAGGATCCTCGCATTGTAGATGTCGTCGATCATTGCGACCTCCTCACGCCAATATAGAAACTCGCCAACCGAGGGACCAGATAGTAGGACTGCGGCCACGCAGTCGCACCATCGGCCCATTCGGGATCCTCCGCCCGAGTCCGGCCCAGTCGGAGTACCCCCATGGACGCCAAGAGCCCCCCGGCGAAGCCCGAGACGCAGCCTGTTTCAAAGGCGAACCATCGTCCGAGCCGCGAGGAAGCCGAAGCGGCCGTCCGCACGCTGATCGCCTGGGCCGGCGACGACCCGTCGCGCGAGGGCCTGATCGACACGCCGAAGCGCGTCGCCAAGGCCTTCGGCGAGTTCTACAAAGGATATCACGAAGACGCCGCCGAAACGCTGGATCGGGTGTTCGACGAGGCCGGCGGCTATGACGACATCGTCCTGGTGCGCGATATCCCCTTCTTTTCGCATTGCGAGCACCACATGGTGCCGTTCATCGGCAAGGCGCATATCGCCTATTATCCGAGGAGCGGCGTGGTCGGCCTGTCGAAGCTGGCCCGTGTCGTCGACATCTTCGCCCGCCGCCTGCAGATGCAGGAACGGCTGACCAACCAGATCGCCCAAGCCGTCGATAGCGGCCTCGATCCGCGCGGCGTCGCCGTCATGCTGGAAGCCGAGCATCATTGCGTGTCGATGCGCGGCGCCCACAAATCCGGCGTCTCGACCATCACCACGAGCTTTACCGGCATCTTCCACAAGGACCCGGCCGAGCGCGCCCGCTTCCTGTCGCTGGTCCAGCACCGCTAGCGTTTCAGGCGCATCACCCCTTTTTTCTTCCTTCGCCGCCTTTCCGGCGCTATGGCGGTCGCAAACCGCCGGAGTAGACCATGACGACCCTTGCCGCCGACCAGCCCCGTTTCGCCAAGCCCGGCAGCCATGCCGAAGTCGAGGAAGGCAACATGCTCACGCCCCGCTTCGGCGCCGATGGTCTGGTGGCGGCCGTCGTCACCGACTTCGACACGGGCGACGTCGTGATGCTCGCCTGGATGAATGCCGAGGCGCTCGCCAGGACGATCGAGACCGGCGAAGGCTGGTACTGGAGCCGCTCGCGCAAGGAGCTCTGGCACAAGGGCGCCACCAGCGGCCACGCCCAGACGGTCCGCGAGATGCGGGTCGACTGCGACCAGGACGCCATCTGGATCAAGGTCAGCACCGCCGGCACGGGCGCGAATTGCCATACCGGCCGCAAGGGCTGCTTCTACCGCACGGTTCCCGTCGGCCAGCCGCTCTCGCCCGACCTGAAGCTGGCCTTCACCGGCGACGCGCCGCTCTTCGACCCCAAGGCCGTCTACGGCGACGGCTGAGGGCAGCGTCGCCGCCGCCCTGCGCCGGCCGCTCAGGCCATCGCGATATAGGCGCGCATCTCGTCGGCTTCGCGCTCGACCTGCTCGATCCGCGCCTTCACCACGTCGCCGATCGAGACGATGCCGGCAAGCCGGTCGCCCTCGACCACCGGGAGATGGCGGAAACGCCCCTCGGTCATGCGGGTCATGACGTCGTTGATCGTGTGGCCGTCGGTGCAGGTCACGACCTTCGCCGTCATGATCGACGACACCGAGCCCGCGAGCGCATCGGCGCCGCGCGCCAGGGCGCGGACCACGTCCCGCTCGGAGACGATGCCCAGGATGCGCTGCGCGCTGTCGGTGACGACGACCGCGCCAATCCGGCGCGTGGCCAGGATCTGGACCACATCGGCGATGCTGCGATCGACGGGGACGGTGACCACCTCCCGTCCCTTCTTGGAAAGAATGGCTGCAACCGTCATTGGCGTCGGCTCCCTGTTCCAGACAGGGCCGGCCGCTCTCTCACCTGGACCGGTCCGGACCCCAACCATGATCGGAGGCACGATCGCCTTGCGATCATCCACCGGGCACGACGCCAGGCTCTGCGCCCCGATCATCGTGCCCGTGCCGAGATGATGGGACCGCGCGCGGGCGAAAGCAAGGTAATCGCGATCAGGAGCGGTGGCGCCCGATCGGGTCGAACCAGGGAAACAGCAGGACTCCGAAGAGGAAGCCGCCGAGATGGGCCTCCCAGGCAATGGTGCTGTTGGTTACGCCGGGCGGCGTGAACAGCAGGCCGAAGACCAGGTTGAAGACGAACCACACGCCGAGGAAAGCGACGATGCGCCGGTCGCGCACCATCTGCATGAAGGAAAGCGCCGGCCGGAAATCGGCATCGCTGCGCGGCATGCCGCCGCCAAGCCGGCCACCGGCCGAAAAGGCAAACCGCGCCGATGCCGCCATCTGGGCCGAGATCGCCGCCGAAGCGCCGATCAGCGGCGCCTGTCCGGAGGGATAGAGCAGCAGGTGCGCCGCCGCGCCGGCCGCTGCGCCGCCCAGCGAGAAGGCCAGGAAACGCCAGGCGCCGAAACGGCGCGCCAGCGGGGTGCCGAAGGCGGCGAGCCACAGCGCGTTGACGCCATAATGCATCCAGTCGGCATGCAGGAAGGCATAGCTGAAGAAGGTCCAGACATCGCCCGCGACCCCGCCCGGCCAATAGAAGCCCTGGATTGCCGGCCCGGTCAGGCGGATCGGGAAGAAGGCGAAGGTGGCGATCAGCCAGCTCGCCTGCTCCTCGTCCAGCACATAGACGCGCAGGACATGCACAAGCGCCAGCACGGCCAGAGAGGCAATGATGACGGTAGGGAGGTTGAATATCGGTTCGCGCTCGGCGCGTTCGCTTCTCGGGCTCATCGATCCGGCATAGTCGGCCCACGAATTCAGCGCAAGCGTGGTGAGAACGGGGGCGTAAAAATGGATCGGCCGTCCGGCGCGCTTCTCAGACGGGCACGCGCGGACGGCCTTCGTCACGCCCCGTCTAGCCCCCCGGCATAAGACGCCCCGTGAACGCAACGTAACCTGTCATGCTTCAAATTTAAGATCAATATCGAACTACCCTCAACCTGTGCGTAACCCTATCCGGCGGCTTTTGCCCCGGCGGGTCCGCCATCTGCTATGAGCGCCGTCATCGGTGGCGGCATCGCTTCCTCCGGAGCGCGGACTGCAGGGGCGCGGCGCTTCCGGATGCCATCGGACAGCCTGGGCGCCCGTGAGTTTCGATCCCGATGCGGCATTCCTCGACCCGACAGCTCCACACCTATTGGCAGCGCCAGCGCGACGGCAGGCCCGCCCCGCTGCGCAGCGCCATCGAGCCGGCGCACATTGCGGGTCTGCTGGGCGATGTCTTCATCCTCGATGCGTCGCGGACGGAGAGTTTCCCGTTCCGCCTCGCCGGCACCCGCCTTTGCGCGGGCGTGGGTCGGGAGCTGACGGGCGAGAGCTTCCTGGCGCTGTGGCAGGGCGCGGATCGCGACGCCATCCGGGCGGCCCTGAACGGCGTGACGCGCGACGCCGCGACGCTCGTGCTCGACCTCGCCGGACGGACCGGGCGGGGCAGCACGCTGGCGATGGAGATGCTGCTGCTGCCGCTCAGCCAGGACGGTCGCAACCCCGACCGCGTACTGGGCCTGCTGGCGCCGCTGGAGCGGCCCTACTGGCTCGGCCTGCATCCGATCCCCCGGCTGGAGATCACCGGCCTTCGATGGCTGCCGGTCGAAGAGAGTCAGCCCGTGCCGGCCCGCCCCCTGCCCGCCACCCCGCGGCCCACACAGCGCGAGACCTCGCCGGCCGTCGCGACCCAGCCTGCCGGACGTCGCCGGCAGCATCTCGTCGTGCTGGATGGCGGTCGCGACTGACTTCTTCCGGCGGCGGAAGGTACCCGCGCCGATCAGGCTTGGTGCCCCTCGCGCTGAGGCTCCGATCACCCGCTGTCAGATTTCGCCCGAGCCGGTCGTCCGGATGAGGGTCTGGAGCCCGGTTTCGGCCCGGCTCGCGGCGCTATTCACAATTTCCTTACCATGATGTGTCCGCCGCATCACAGCGAGCTCGGGAACCCAGCGATTCCGCCACAAACGCTTGCCGGTGCGCTTCGCATTGTCCACTCAGCAGAGACAATGCCGCGAGAGTAATTGGTTAATCGTTCATTAAACCAAAGCTTAAACTTCGTCGCGAATTTGAAGAGAAGTCGATTAGAATCATCGGGCTTGGCTTAGATCCCAGTAAAAGCATATATGGCATAGTCTTCCTCGGACAAGAGGACGGGTTCTATGTCGTTTGTACGCGTATCGAGTTGCATTGTCGGGCTTGCGTTGTTCTTCGGCCTGATCGCCGGGGCTTCCGCACAGGAACACGCCGCATTCATGCGGGTGACGGGCAAGACGAGCCAGCCGGTCGGCCATTACGAGCTCTGCTCTCGGATGCCGGTCGAATGCAACGAGATCACGCGCAATGCCGCGCCCGTTCATCTGACGGTCACGCGCTGGAACGAGCTGATCGCCGTCAACGACAACGTCAATACTGCCATCGAGCCGGTAACCGACGAAGAACTCTATGGTCGCCAGGAATACTGGAACTATCCGGAAGACGGTAAGGGCGACTGCGAAGACTTCGCTCTGCTGAAGCGCCGCGAACTGATCGAGAAGGGCTGGCCGGCGGGCGCCCTGCTGATCACCGTGGTGCGCCAGACCAATGGCGAAGGCCATGCCGTGCTGACGGTCCGCTCCGACCGCGGCGACCTGGTGCTCGACAATCTCGAGCCGAAGATCAAGCTCTGGGGCGACACCGAATACCAGTTCGTCAAGCGCCAGTCCGACCAGAACAGCGGTCGCTGGGTTTCCATCGACGACGACCGGCCGACCCTGGTCGGCAGCATCCAGCGCTGACCGCGCCAGCGGGCCGCACGGGCGGCCTGCTCTCCCGGCTTGCGCCACGGCGCGTCTCACGCCGGGGCCGAAATCCACGCCGCCCAGATCGGTGCGGAAGCCCGCTTGTCCAGCTAGCCGGCGATCGCTTTCCCTTACGTCAATTCCACGCTATTCTCTGTGCCTCATAATTCCGGTCGTGTCCTTTCAGCAGAGGAAGCGCGGTTTATGTCGAACGCTCGCCCGAGATGGAACGGCAGCGCCATCGCTGCGCTTTGCCTGATCGCGGTCCTGGGCCTGCTCGCCCCTGTCGAGACCGCCAACGCTCTCACGACAATTCCGCCCTTTGGCGGCGTCGGCGACCATGACGACACCGACATGTGCCCGAACGGCTCCTACCTCATCGGGGCTAAGATCCGCTCCGGCGCCTGGCTCGACCAGATGGCGCTGACCTGCGCACCGGTCGACAATATGACGGGCGCGACCGGGGCCAGCAAGGATGTCCTGCCGCCGCGCGGCGGATCGGGCGGCGGCGAATCCAGTGGCACCTGCCTGCCCGGCTTCATCATCCACGGCGTCGGCATGCTCATGACGCCCGGCGATCGCCAGGTGCGGCTGATGATCTTCAACTGCGTTTCCACCACCAGCGCCGACCGGCACAATCTTGACCTCGGCAACAACGCGCCCGTCTTCCCCAACATCGTCCAGTCCTGCCCGGCCGGCGAGGCGGCGGTTGGAATCCGTATCCGTCACGGACGTCATGTGAACGCGCTCGGCCTGATCTGCGACACCTTCAAGCAGATCACGATCCAGCCGCCGCCGGAGGTGGTCGTGGTCGATTGTCCGGACGGCGGCGACGAAGTGCCGTCGGAATGGAGCGACATGCTCAAGGCACACAATGAGCGGCGGGCGGAGCATTGTGCGCCCAAGCTCAAATGGTGCGAGTCACTCGCCAAATCCGCGCAGGTCTATGCCAGCCAATGCATCGTCGGCTCGCACGACCCCAACATCGCGCCCAACACCGGCGAGAACATCGCAAACGCGACCTATATCGAGAATGGCAGTCCCGTGCTGCCTGCCCTTTCCGACCGCGACGCGTTCGAGCAGACCTGGTACTGCGAGATCGCCAATTATGATTTCGACGATCCGGCCATCGTCGGCGGCTTCACGCAGAACTGCCAGCGCGTGAACGGCCATTTCACCCAGGTCGTCTGGAAGGACTCGGGCTTTCTCGGCTGCGGCCGTGCCACCTGCGAGATCGGCGGCGTGCAGGGAACGCAATGGGTCTGCCGCTATCGGCCGGCCGGCAACTTCAATGCGTCGGATCCTTTCGTCCTGCGACAGCAGGTCCACAGGCCTCTGCAGCCAGGGCAGGAGTGCGAGTAGCCGCATCGGCTCCAAGACGAAGCCGGCCGGATGGGCGGGCTTGTCTTTCGGCCGGATTCCCGAGGCCGCTATTCGAAGCCGGCCGCATAGCGACGCCAGTTGGCGACATAATGCGCGGCGGCGCCCCGCAGCTTGACGATGGCCGCCTCGTCCAGCGCGCGGATCACCCTCGCCGGCACGCCGACGACCAGCGAGCCATCCGGGATTTCCTTGCCTTCCGGCACCAGCGCGCCGGCGCCGATCACGCAATTCGCGCCGATCCTGGCGCCATTCATGATGGTGGCGCCCATGCCGACAAGACAGTTCCCGCCGATGACGCAGCCATGCAGGATGGCGCGGTGGCCGATGGTACAGCCCTCGCCGATCGTCAGCGGATAGCCGATGTCGGTGTGGAGGATGCAATGCTCCTGGACATTGCAGCGCGCACCGAGGGTGATGCGCTCATTGTCGCCGCGCAGCACGGCGCCGAACCAGATACCGACTTCGTCGCCGAGCGTGACCTTGCCGATCACGCGCGCGTCCGGGGCGACCCAGAATCGATCCGCGGCGGGAACGTCCGGCCAGATTCCGTCGAGCGCGTGCAGGGGCATAGCGGGTTCCGATCCAAGGCTGCGGGGCGAGTTGCGCTCCGCGCCGGACCGGCGGGCGGGGACGCAAGGGTCGCCGCTTCTCGGGGTACCCACGACCGGCGCCTGGCTTGAACCAGCGCCAATCATGGAACCTCCGTATCGATCGTCGAGGCGCCTCGGGCGCCGCGTCTCAGGCTTCCTCGAGGTCGATGTCGAGGATGGCCATCGTGAAGTTGTAGGAGAGCTCGCCCTCCTCGTCGTCCCGGAACAGGACGCCGACGAATTCATCGCCGAAATAGACTTCCGCGGTGTCGTCCTTGCGGGGGCGCGGACGAACGGTGATGCCCTTCATGTTGAAGCGGCGGTGAAAGAAGCTCTCGAGCTTCTGGATCTCTTTTCGATCCAATTTGATCTCCTCAGGTTCGGGGAAAAGACCGGCTGTCGCCCCGACGCGGAAAACGCCGGGGCCCGTCGCGACCACCGCCCCGAGCGGCGCCGCTACAACCCTTGAAACTATGTCGATTATGCCTGATCCGGCAGGATCTGGTCCATCATTCGCGACGGCTCCGCACAGGGCGCCTTGCCGACCACCTTGGCCGGAACGCCGGCAACCGTCGTATTGGGCGGCACAGCGTGCAGCACGACGGATCCGGCGGCAACCCTCGAGCAATGGCCGATCTCGATATTGCCGAGGATCTTGGCGCCCGCGCCGATCAGGACGCCGTGGCGAACCTTGGGATGGCGGTTGCCCGTCTCCTTGCCGGTGCCGCCCAGCGTCACGCCTTGCAGAATCGAGACATCGTCCTCGATCACCGCGGTCTCGCCGACCACGAGGCCGGTGGCGTGGTCGAGGAAGATCCCCTTGCCCATCGGCACGGCCGGATTGATGTCGACCTGGAACACGGAAGAGGACCGGCTCTGCAGGTAATAGGCGAAATCGCGGCGCCCCTGCCGCCACAGCCAGTTGGCCAGGCGATGGGTCTCGATCGCGTGAAAGCCCTTGAAATAGAGGATCGGCTCGATGGCGCGGTTGCAGGCCGGATCCCGGTCGAACACGGCCTGGATATCGACGCGGATCGCCTTGGTGATGTCCGGCTCGGAAATGAACGCCTCGGCAAAGGCCTGACGGATGAACTCGGCCGAGAGATCGCGGTGATGCAGCCGTTCGGCGATGCGATGCGCGACCGCATCTTCCAGCCGATCATGATTCAAAACCGTCGCGTAGATGAAGCTCGCGAGGGCCGGTTCGGCCCGCATGATTTCCTCGGCCTGCGCCCGCATCGCGGACCAGAGCGGATCGAAGCTGGCGAGACCCTCGCCGACGAGGCGGGAATTGACGGCCGACATTGACGTCTCCTTGCTGCCATCCATCTGCAGCCTTCTTCCAGGCGGCACCCTAACATGGGGGCCAGATGCCGCAAAACAGACATCCGCGCCTGAAAATTACGCCGTCCGTGCCCGCGATGCGCGCTCCGGACGAGGGGAGAGACATATCGGCCGGAGGCGAAAATGCAACGGAAATCAGATTATCGGCACAGCCAATTCGGCGCCCTCCGCCGCTCTGACGCGTCCGGCCGCCGGTCGTTCCGCTTGAATCGGCGTCTTCGCCGAAGCCGCCAACCCTCTGTCCGAACAGGCCTTTGCCTCAGGCGCCCCGCAGGCCGTTCTTTTCGAGGAATGCCAGCACGCCGGCCTTGTAGACCTTGTCGCCGACGGCCAGCATGTGGTCGCGCTTCGGAATATCGAGCACCTCGGCATTCGGAATGATGGCGGCGAGGTCGGCGGCGGAACCGGCCAGTTCGTCGCGCTCGCCGACCGCGATCATCACCGGCAGGCGCAGCGTGGCCAGGTCGTCGGCCGAGATCGGCTGACGCGTCGCCTTCATGCAGGCAGCGAGAGCCACGCGGTCGCTTCTGGTCTGGTCGGCGAACTTGCGGAACATCTGCCCGATCGGATCGGTGATGCCGTCCGGCTCCTCCGTCTCAAGCGCATCGACGACCGGGCCCCAGGGGCCGATGCCGGTGACGATGCCGTATCCGAGGCCGCCGAGGATCATCGACTTCACCATCTCGGGATGGCCGAGCGCGAGGAAGGCGGCGATCCGCGCACCCATCGAATAGCCCATCACGTCGGCGCGGGCGATGCCCAGATGCTGGAGCAGGTTGCGCGCATCCTCCGCCATCGCGGCGACCCGATAGGCGCCCACGTCATGCGGCTTGTCGCTGTGGCCGTGGCCGCGATTGTCGAAGGCGATGACCCGGCGCCCCGCCTTGACCAGCGTATCGACCCAGCCGGGATTGACCCAGTTGACCCGCGCGCTCGATCCGAAACCGTGGATAAGCAGGATCGGCGGCCCCTCGCCCTCATCGAGATAAGCGATGGAGTAGCCGTTCGAAAGGAAGGTTTGCATGTGGGGAACCCGAGAATGACTGCGGCGCACTTATGAAGGATGCTTGCGGCCGCGCCAAGGTGTCGCCGCGCCGGACGGGAGCCCGGCCTGTTCATCGCGCCATCACAACGCTATGGTCCGTGAAATTGTTGCTTCGAACCGACGGACCCACGCCATGGCCGCACATGTGATTCCACATTTCCACAATGATTCCGGTGTCGTGACGATCGAGATCGGCGTCAAGGAATTCATGTGCGTCGGCGCCAGGCCGCCTTTCGACCACCCGCATATCTTCATCGACATGGGCGACGACAACGAGAAGGTCTGCTCCTACTGCTCGACCCTCTATCGCTACAATCCCCGCCTGCACGGCACGGAGACGTCGCCGCCCGGCCATCTGTTCATCGATCCGATCGCGGCGTAGCGGTCCCGGGGCATGACGGCGAACCGCGTCGGAATTGCAGGCGCGGGCATTGCGGGCCTGACCACCGCCCTCTCGCTGGCACGGCGGGGAATCGCCTCGACCGTGGTCGAGCGCGCGCCGCAATTGTCGGAAGTCGGCGCGGGGTTGCAGATCTCGCCCAATGCCGGCCGCATCCTGGAATCGCTGGACCTCACCGAGGGACTGGATCGCGCCGCGGTGATGCCGGAAGCGATCGACATGCGCTCCGGCCGCACCGGCGAGCCGATCGTCAGCCTGCCGCTGGGCGAGAGCGCGCGCCGGGCCTATGGCGCGCCCTACCGGCTGCTGCATCGCGCCGACCTTCAATCCATCCTGCTCGAAGCCGTCCAGGCGGATCCGCGGATCGAGCTGAGGCTCGGCGCGGAAGCGACGGCGGTGCGCCAGACCCACGAGAACGTCACGCTGTCGGTGGGCGACGAGACACTCGATTTCGACGCCATGATCGTGGCCGACGGGGTGCGCTCGAAACTGAAGCAGGCTGTCGATGGCGCCCTGCCGTCCCGGCCAAGCGGCCGCACGGCCTGGCGCTCGACCATTCCCGTCGGGGTCGCGCCGCGCGACCTGCCGCATGAGCGCACCACGGTGCTGCTGTGCCGCGACGCACATGTCGTCATCTATCCGCTGCGCGGCGCCCGCCTGATCAACATCATCGTCGTGATCGAGGAAGACTGGGGCGACGATACCTGGAGCGGCCCGGGCGCCGCCGAGGTTCTTCGGCAGCGTTTTGATCAGGACAGCACCCGGTATATCAGCCGTTTGACCAAGCTCGACCTGCAATGGACGCGCTGGTGCCTGGCGGAAGTCGAACCGAGCGGCGTCTGGGTCGAGGGCCGCGTCGCTCTCATCGGCGATGCCGCGCACGCCATGCTGCCCTTCCTGGCGCAAGGCGCGGCGATGGCGATCGAGGATGCGGACGTGCTGGCGCGCGAACTGTCCAATGGGCCCGTCGCCGACGCCCTGCAACGCTATCAGGCGCTGCGGCGTCCCCGGGTGATGCGAGTCTGGAAGACGGCCCGCCAGGCCGGGCAGATCTATCATCTGGGCGGGCCGATGGCGGTCGCGCGCGACCTCACCATGACGGCGCTGGGCGGCGAAAGACTTCTCCAGCGCTATGACTGGATCTATGGCTGGCAGTCGTCCTAGGGCCCTGCCGCGTCGGTACGGCTCGGCGCCGCGTACAGCACAATCCGGTTCCGCCCCGTCTCTTTCGCCTGATAGAGCGCCGCGTCGGCGAGCGGCAGCATCTCGATCACGCCGCCTGCCGGGTGGCGCACCCTATGCACGATACCGATCGAGATGCTGACCCGGATTTCGAGCCCGAGAGCGGCCTTGACAGACAGGCGCTCGACCGTGTGGCGCAGCCGCTCGGCCATGGCGAGGGCGTCGTCGCAGGAAATGTCCGGCAGGGTAATGGCGAACTCCTCGCCGCCGACCCGGCCGAACAGATCATGGCGCCGAAGCTCGCCGGCGATCGCATCGGTCACCGCGATCAGGACCGCGTCGCCCGCCGCGTGGCCGTGCTGGTCATTGACCCGCTTGAACTGGTCGATGTCGATCATCAGCACGGCGACGCCGGAAAAGAGATTGGCGCGCGGCCTGGCAAGCAGTTCCGCGCTGCGCTCGAGATAGGCGCGGCGCGCCAGGATGTCGGTCAGGCCGTCCATGCTGACAGCGCGATCGAGCCGTGCCAGCAGCTTCCTCTGCATGACCGAGATGGTCGCGACGGTCAGGGGCCCCATCGCCAGCAATGTCAGGCCGAGACGGAAGGAGGTCTTGCTGTCGAGCAGATCATCGGAGGGAGGCAGGGCGTAGAGATCGGCCGATTCCGCCCCCAGCATGGCAAGGCTCGTGATCATCACGAGCAGGGACGTCGCGCACAATCCGTAGGTCAGTGAACACCAGAGCAGCGCCGGCACCGGAAACGCGATCGCGCCGGGCCCGCCAATGGCCACCGACCCCACCACCGACAGGCAGAGCGCCGCGACGGGCATCGTCGTCTTGGCATCGGGCTCGAAATTGACGAGGGAGTCCGCAACCGTCCCGAGAGACCACACGGCCGGCAAGGTGAGCAGCACCGGCAGGATGACGACGTAATTGCTGAGTTCGGTGGTGAACCAGAACGCAATTCCCGCCCGGAGCGGAAAGTTCGATAGAACAGGCGCGATCAGGCACCCCACCACGGCCGAGGTCCCGGCGGCGGCGACGCAGATCAGCAGCATGCGGAGCACGGACAAGGGATGCCGGAGCGCCCGGTCCTCCGCATGGAGACCGCGAGACAGGGCAACGCCACAGGCGACGCCCAGTATGTTGGCGCCCGTCAGCCACAGGCTGGTGACGATCGGATCGCCGCTCAGATAGCCCGCAAAGAGGAACGCCGCCACCGCCGCGATCCAGCCATACAGGTCCGCCAAGGCGGGACGGATGACAAAGAGGCCGAGCAGGATCGCATTGGCCGGCCAGAACGCGGCGACGAAGCCGAGCGGCCGGGTAACAATGCCGAGCATGGCGGCGCAGAAAACGACGAGCGCGACCCAGACTATCGGGCCCAGGCGCGATAGGATCCCGTCGGCCATGACCCGGATGCGCTCGGTGCTGTTCATCATCCCCGCTTGGGTCGCCACATGGCGGATCGGCCCGATCCACTGGGGCAGGACGCAGTCTCGGAAGCCACGAAAGCCGTCCTCGCCACCCTGCGCAATGGGCGTCCGACATCGCGCACGAAAATCCTAACCCCGCGCCAACGCCGCGATCGCCGGATAGTCCGTCTTGCCCGTCGCCAGCATCGGCAAGGCTTCGATCGTGACGATCCGCTTCGGCACCATGATTTCCGGCACGCCATGCACCTTGGCGGAAGCGATCAACGCATTGCGGTCCGCCGCGACCCGATCGGTCACCAGCACGATCTGCTCACCCTTGCGTTCGTCCGGCACCGAGACGGCGGCGTGGATATTGTCCGGCCAGACCTGCGCCGCATAGGCTTCGACCGCCGCCAGCGAGATCATCTCGCCGCCGATCTTGGCGAAGCGCTTGGCGCGGCCGCGAATGGTGATGTAGCCGTCCGCGTCGAGCGTGACGATATCGCCGGTGTCGTGCCAGCCATCCGGCGTCTGTTCCAGCACGCCCGGCGCGCCCTCGCGCATGTAGCCGAGCATGACGTTGGGCCCCTTGATCCAGAAGCGACCGCCTTCCTCGAGGCCCGGCACCGGCTCGATCCGGTAGGACATGCCCGGCAGCAGCCGGCCAACCGTGCCGTCGCGGTGATAGAGCGGCGTATTGGCCGAGACGACGGGAGCCGCCTCGGTCGCGCCATAGCCCTCGAACAGTTCGATGCCGAAGCGGTCGCGCCAGAGCGCGCGGGTCGCCGGCTTGATCTTCTCCGCGCCCAGCACCACAAGCCGCAGCTTGGCGAAATCCTCGGGCTCGGCCATGCGCGCCCAGCCGGCCGCGAAGGTATCGGTGCCGATCAGGATGGTCGAGCCGCTGTCGCGCACCAGCGCCGGGATCTGCTTGTAGTGCAGCGGCGTCGGATAGAAGAACACGCGCATGCCGATCGCGAAGGGCGCGATCAGGCCGACCGTCATGCCGAAGGAATGGAACACCGGCAGCGGATTGAACAGCGAATCGTCCGATTTCAGCTCCAGCGTCCGCAGGAACTGCTCGACATTGGCGAGCACATTGGCATGCGTCAGGGCCACGCCCTTGGGCGCGCCTTCCGAGCCGGAGGTAAAGAGCAGGACGGCGATGTCGTCCGGCCCGACTCGGGAAAGCGCGTGCAGCGGCCGAGCCAGCCAGGACGAGACCACGCCGCGCAGCTTGTCGAATTTGCTGACGGTCTTGCCGATGTCTTCCAGCCACAGGATCTCGACATGCGCCTGCAGCGCCGCGACCAGTTCCTCCAGCTTGCCCTCGGCGATGAAGCGGCGCGATGTGATCACATGCTTGATGTCGGCCGCCTTGCAGGCGACGAGCAGGTTCTTCGGCCCGGCGGAGAAATTGAGCATGGCCGGCACCCGGCCGAACGCCACGAGGCCAAAAAAGGCCGGCGCCACGGTGGCCACGTTGGGGAGAAGCAGGCCGACCCGCTCGCCGCGCCGGGTGCGTGCGGCGAAGACCCGACCCAGGACCTGGGCGCCGATGACGACGCGATCGAAGGTCATGGGCTTGCGCTGGTTGTCTTCGATCACCTCGCGCTTGCCGCCGAAGCGGGCGCGCGAATCGAGCAGCATGCCGAACAGTGTCTTTCGCCAGCGCTTCTCGTCGAGCGGAATCGCCTGGGTGGCGGGGCTGGGAATGGCAGTCGGCATGTCCATAGGCGCTGGTTCGCTCTGCTACGGGGTCAGGAGGGCCGCGCATCTTCCGAACGGCCCATCACCATACAATGACGCGCGACACAGAAGCGAGTTCAGCGTGAGCGCCGCGCCGCCAGTCGCCCGCACTGCGACATGTCGTAAGATATATCTTGACGCGACCCCGCGATGGATTTAGCCAATTTGTATCTTACGATATATCGGAGCGATCGTGCCTGACAGTCCCCCGGGAAACCCACGCGGCGATCATGGCCGCGCTCTGTTGTCGATGGCCCGGCGCGGCGACAGCCCCGAAAGCCCGGTATCCGGGCGCGCGCCCCTGGGCGGACGGGGGGGCGACGGATTCCGTGTCGGCCGCATGGTCGCGGATGGCGACCTTCGTCTGGTGGTGCTCTCCCTGCTCGCGAACCTGCCTCGCCATGGCTACGATATCATCAAGGCCATCGAGGAATTGACCAGCGGCAGCTACAGCCCGAGCCCGGGCGTCATCTATCCGACCCTCAACTATCTCGAGGATGCCGGGCACGCGACGGCGAGCAGCCAGGGCAACAAGAAGGTCTATTCGATTTCCGCGATGGGCACCGCCTATCTGGCTGAGAACCGCCTCGCGGTCGACGTGATCCTCGACCATCTCGACCGGATCGGCCGCCGCATCGCCCAGGCACGGGAATGGTTCGGGCGCGGCGAGGCCGCCTTGCGCGACGACCGGCCCGATCGCGACATTCCCGGCGTCATTCCGGAGATGAACGACGCGAGGCGGGCGCTGAAGGCGGCGATCGCCTCGAAGATCAGCGCGACATCGATCGAGCAGTACCGCGTCGTCGAAATCCTGATGCGCGCCGTCGCGGAGATCCGCGCCGAGCCCCCCGAAGAGGGCATCGACATCTAGAGTCTTCGGCGCTGGTGCGGTGGTGCGGGCGGCGGGGGTCGAACCCGCATGACCGAGGTCGAGGGATTTTAAGTCCCTTGCGTCTACCAGTTTCGCCACGCCCGCAGCGGCGGCTTTCTGCCATCTTGGCGGCGTGCTGGATAGGGGAATTGCACAACGCCGAACGCAGTTGTGCAAAATCGTGTCGCGAAACCGCGTAGAACGGCGAGACCCGCCCTGCCCCGGCCGTGCAACTCCGCGGCCCGTCGCGGCGACGCGTGGCCAGCCTAGGCCGGCGTCACGGGCTCCAGGAAGGCACTACGCAGTTCCTCCCAGCCATGGTCGGCAATCGACTGGCGCAGCAGCCAGCGCTGCCGGTTCGCTTCCTCGGGATTGGCGAGCGCCGCCTGCCAGATGGCGCCGGCCGCCTCGGCCTCGCCATGGGCATAGAGGCACATGGCATAGGTGTGGCGCGCGAAGATCAGATCGCCCTTCTCGCAGGCCGCGCCCTGCCGGGCCGCCTGCAGCGCCGGCCCCATCCGGCCCTTGGCCCGCAGATGCGCCGACAGATTGAGCCAGTAGGTCGCGACCTTGGCCCGATCCTGCCGCCGGGCGCGAATCGCCTCGCGCTCGCGCGTCCCGTCGAAAACCAGCGACCGGATCAGCGCGCTGATGGTCCCGTTCTGGCTGAACCAGTCGAGCGCATGATGGCCCGAGAACGGCATCTGGATGGCCGTCAGAGGATGGCGCTGCCGGATCAGATCGGCGTGCCGCAAGTCGTTGCGATTGTAGGGATCGAAGAAGATGTAGCCGCCGACCGGAGCGATCCGCGCCACCGCATCATAGCGGCAGGCCAGCATGTCCTGCTCGCTCTGCCAGCGCCGCTCCCACGGCACGGTGCGGATATCGGCCGAAAACTGCGGCGCGAACAGCAGCACGCGCTCCAGCGACAGGCGCTCGGAAAAATTGAGCGCGCCATAGCCGCCCATGCTCGAGCCGTAACCGACCCGCCGCCGGCTGCCCAGGCGCTGGTTGATCCGGTCGACGACCGGATCCATCTCGGAATGCTGGTACCAGTGGTTGCCATGGGATTTCACGGCCACGACATTGATGTTGTTGTTCGAGAAATGGCGCAGGCCGAACGCCGCACGATCCGGATCCTGCCGGTTGTACCAGGGATCAAAGCAGACGACCGCCGGACCATCGTCCTTCAGTTCCGCCCACACCCGATAGGACTGACCGGAGAACAGCTCTTCCATGTAACATCTCTTCGCTGAAACGAAACTACATTCGAACTAATTTCAAACCAGGGCCACAACGAAACAAACGCGACGATGCCGATGCTTTCGAACGAGAGGATACACTATCGACGGCAGGGAAAATTCTCCAGTCCCGCAATGCAATATCCGATGCTGCAAAGCGGCGTCGGAGCGAAAGCCCGGAGACGGGGGATGGCGGCCTCGGCTTTCGCACGCCAAGAGGCTGCACGCGGGCCTGCCCTGCCCGCCCGACTTCAGTTGCCGGCGTAAAAATTGCCGGCCGGCAGACGCATATCTTCAACTGCGGAACAAAAT
>NZ_JAPKNI010000012.1 GCF_026343955.1 Kaistia defluvii | reverse complement strand
TTTCATGTTTTTATTGAAGCGTATCCGGCATTGGCGAGGTAGTTCGCGCATTCCGTCGGGCCGATGGTGCCGACGAGTGAGCCGATGTGGCGCCAGGTATCCTCGATGGTTCGCTTCTGCGCGCTGCGCATCCAATGCTTGATCTTGGCGAAGGTCTGCTCGATCGGGTTCAGGTCGGGTGAGTAGGGTGGCAGGAACCAGAGTCTGGCGCCCGCTGCCCGGATGGCCTGGCGGACAGCCGCGGATTTATGGCTGCCGAGATTGTCCAGGATGACGATGTCGCCAGCCTTCAGCGTTGGGACCAGTTGCTGCTCGACCCAGGCGTGGAAGGATCGGCCGTTGATCGGGCCGTCGAAGACGCAGGGCGCCGTGAGAGCGTCGGCGCGCAAGGCCGCGAGGAAGGTCAGGGTACGCCAGTGTCCTTGAGGGGCATAGCCCCCGAGCCGCTTGCCCTTCTGCCCCCATCCCCGGATCGGCGCCATGTTGGTCTTGATCCAGGTCTCGTCGACGAAGACGAGACGATCCGGGTCGAGCCCCCTCTGCCAGGTTCGCCAGCGCTGGCGCCGGCGCGCGATGTCGGTACGTGCCTGCTCAAGGGCGAACATCGTTTTTTTTGAAGCGAAGTCCCTCGCGGTGCAGGAACCGCCAAATGGCATCGTGCGAGACGGCGATCCCGCGCGCTGCCAGTTCCGCCTTCAGGCCGTGCAGCGTCAGGTTCGGGTTCTGAGCCATCCGCTCGGCGAGGAAGGCGCGGTGCGGTTCCAGAACCCGCTTCCGGTGGCCTCCCATCTTCCCGGGCGCCACCGAGCCTGTCGCCCGCTGCCGCTGGGACCACTTCACCACCGACGACACCGCAACCCCGAACCGGGCCGCAACCGCGCGGCTCGTCTCGCCAGCGAGAACGGCCGCGACGACACGTTCGCGCAGATCATTCGAAAGAGGTCGGACCATCCATGCTGGCCTCCGCCCAGCCAGCATCTTGAATCACAAATCCACGCCAACCGGAATCCCAAGATTCAATCAAACGCAGAAACGCTCTAGCTCATTGCCTGAAGAAGCTCAGACAACTTACTGATATCGCTGATGATATAGTCGGCTTCCGGCGCCAGTTGCTCGGCCGACATAAAGCCGCTCTCGACGCCGATGGCGATGACCCCAGCGGCGCGAGCGGCGTGGAGATCATGCAATGTATCGCCGATCATCGCGGTTTCGCCCGGCTGGAAACCGAAGCGGTCGAGGAAGGCCTTGATCTGACCTGCCTCGGGCTTGCGGCCATGGCCGGAATCATAGCCGAAGATCGCGTCGAACCAGGCGACGAGGCCGAGCCGCTCGCATTGCGACCGCGCGCCGCGCTCGGAATCATTGGTGACGACGCCAAGGCGGTAGCCGGCCTGCTGCAGTGCCTCGAACACCGCCGAAGGCTCGCCGATCGGCGTCGCGGCATTCAGCGTGGCGTCATGGAACAGATCACGCAGAATCTGGTCGAAGGCGGCATCACCGGGCCTACCAAGCGCCTCGGCCCAGAGCGGAATCAGTTCGCCGACCGAGCTGGCGATGAACGGCGAGGTCGACAGCAGGACGCGCGCCTCCAGATCATAGTGGACGATTGCGGCCAGTCGCGCGGCGACGGCGTCGTCGCCCTCCGCCAGCGTGGCGATGACCGAACCCGTGGCGGCGTCCCAGGTCTTGGCGAAATCGAGGAAGGTCCCGTCCTTGTCGAACAGGAGCGCGCGGAGCTGCATGGCGTAATCCGTTGGAAGTCTTCGGTAGCCTGCTCTAGCACGCTTGCGTTCGCCTGGCATTCCCGCTTCGATCGCCAAAGCTGAACCCGATCGAACGAGCACCATGTCCGCAACGCTCCCAAGCCTGCCCCGCGACGACGGCTTCCGCATGCCGGCCGAATGGGAGCCGCATGCCGGCACCTGGATGATCTGGCCGGAACGGCCGGACAATTGGCGGCTCGGCGCCAAGCCGGCGCAGCAGGCTTTTGCGGCGGTCGCATCCGCCATCGCGGAAGCCGAGCCGGTGACTATGCTGGTTTCCGCCGGCCAATGGGAAAATGCGCGCCAGCGCCTGCCCTCGCATATCCGTCTCATCGAGATGACCACCAATGACGCCTGGTGCCGCGACACCGGGCCGAGTTTCGTCGTCAGCGAAGACGGTCGCCTGCGCGGCAATGACTGGCGCTTCAACGCCTGGGGCGGCCTCCATGGCGGGCTCTATTCGCCCTGGGACCAGGATGACCGCGTCGCCGCCAAGATCCTGGAGATCGAGGGCGCGCCGCGCTACCGCGCGCCCTTCATTCTCGAAGGCGGCGCCATCCATGTCGATGGCGAGGGCACGCTGCTGACGACGCAGGAGTGCCTGCTCAATCCCAACCGCAATCCCTACCTCGACCGCGACGAGATCGAACAGCAATTGTCCGCCCGGCTCGGCGTGACGAAGACGATCTGGCTTGGGCCCGGCCTGTTTCATGACGAGACGGACGGCCATATCGACAATCTCGCCTGCTTCGCGCGGCCGGGCGTCGTGGCGCTGACCTGGTGCGAAGATCCCGACGACCCGCAATATGCAATCTCGCAGGATGCCTATGAGCGGCTCTCCAGCGCCACCGACGCCCGCGGGAGAAAGCTGGAGATAGTCAAGCTGCCGATGCCCGGCCCCCTGTTCATGACCGATTCCGAAGCCGCCGGCATCGACGTCGCCGAGGGCAGTGCCGTCCGTCAGGGCGGCGCGCGGCTCGCTGCGTCCTATGCCAACTACTATATCGCCAATGGCCTGGTGGTCATGCCGTTGCTCGACCCGGCCACGGACCCGGCCGCGATGGAGATCATCGCCGCGCTGCATCCAGGCCGCCGTATTGTCGGCATCGAAGCGCGCGAAATCCTGCTCGGCGGCGGCAACATCCACTGCATCACGCAGCAGCAGCCGGTGGGTGTCGCGGGCTAAGGGGCTATTCGCCGGGATGGCGCCGATGGCGTCGCGGGTCGTCATAGATCCCGCTGATCCAGACGCCTGCGGCGGCCAAAGCCAAAAGCACCAGCGGGGCGATGATCAGATAGACTTGGAGATCGGTCATTCCCGCAGTCTCCCGAGCACGATGCGTCCCAGCACATGTAGGCCGAATCCCGCACATAGCCAGATCATCGTTACCAGAAGCCATCCGCGATTACCGGATGCAGACGACGTTCCGTAGAGCACACCCGCAATCGGAGCCAGAATCCCAGCCACCAATGTCGCAACGGCGAGATTGTTAAGTCCCGTCGCCAGCAGCTTCATTCGCTCATTGTGGATCAGGTTCATGAGCGCAGGATGCCGCGCCCACGAAGCTTTGTCCATGCGGCCGCAACCCTGGGGTGCGGCCGTCAGGTTCGGGCTGCAATCAACCCTTCAGGATGCTGCGGCCGGCATATTCGGCCTGCGTGCCGAGCTGTTCCTCTATGCGGATCAACTGGTTGTACTTGGCGGTCCGGTCCGAACGGGCCAGCGAGCCGGTCTTGATCTGACCGCAGTTGGTGGCAACGGCCAGGTCGGAAATGGTCGAATCCTCGGTCTCGCCCGAACGGTGCGACATCACTGCGGTGTAGCCGGCGCGGTGCGCCATCGAAACGGCGTCGAGCGTCTCGGTGAGCGAGCCGATCTGGTTGACCTTGACCAGGATCGAGTTGGCGGTCGCTTCCTTGATGCCGCGCGACAGGCGAGTCGTGTTGGTGACGAAGAGATCGTCGCCGACGAGCTGCACCTTGTTGCCGATCTTGTCGGTCAGGCCCTTCCAGCCGGCCCAGTCGTCCTCGCTCATGCCGTCCTCGATCGAGATGATCGGGAACTTCGAGGCGAGATCGGCCAGATAATCGACCTGCTGCTCGATGGTGCGGACGACCCCCTCGCCTTCGTAATTGTACTTGCCGTCCTTGAAGAACTCGGTCGCCGCGCAATCGAGGCCGAGATAGATGTCCTCGCCCAGACGGAAACCGGCCTTCTCGATCGACTTCGCGACGAAATCCAGCGCCGCGGTCGCCGAAGGCAGGTTCGGGGCGAAGCCACCCTCGTCACCGACATTGGTGTTGTGGCCCGCGTCCTTCAGCGCCTTCTTCAGCGTGTGGAACACTTCCGAGCCCCAGCGAACGGCCTCGGCCAGCGTCGGCGCGCCGACCGGCAGGATCATGAATTCCTGGAAATCGATCGGGTTGTCGGCATGGGCGCCGCCATTGATGATATTCATCATCGGCACCGGAAGGATCTTGGCGTTGACGCCGCCGACATAGCGGTAGAGCGGCTGGCCGGAGGACTCGGCGGCGGCCTTCGCAAGCGCCAGGGACACGCCGAGGATCGCATTGGCGCCAAGACGCGCCTTGTTCGGCGTGCCGTCGAGATCGATCATCGTGCCGTCGATCATCGCCTGGTCTTCGGCTTCCATGCCGCCGATCGCGTCGAAGATCTCGCCATTGACGGCCTCGACCGCCTTCAGCACGCCCTTGCCCTGGTACTTCGACTTGTCGCCATCGCGAAGCTCGACGGCCTCATGCGCGCCGGTCGAAGCGCCCGAGGGAACGGCGGCGCGGCCGAGCGAGCCATCCTCCAGCAGGACGTCGACTTCGACCGTCGGGTTGCCACGGCTGTCGAGGATCTGGCGGGCAGTGATATCGATGATGGCGGTCATGCGGAAATCCTTGTTCTCGGACGGTTCGGCTCAGATATCGCAGCTTCTAGCCTGCCGCGAATGAAGGCGGAAGAGGATGGGCGAGAAACTGTCGTGGCCGGATCGCCACGATACGCCGGATCCATGCGCTGGAATGGCAGGAAAAGCACGGACATCGCGCATCTCTGTTGCCTTCCGTCTCGCATCGGATGATGAAGACGTCATGACGACGCTCCTCATCACCGACGGCGACCAGACCGTCGATCTCCTCACCGCCGCCGGCAGCCGCGCCATCATCATGCCGTGGCGCGATGCACTGCATGACGGGCCGATCCCGCCGCTCGATACGCTCGAAGCGGTCTCGGCCGTGCGGGCAGAGCACCTGGCCGAAGTGTTCAAGTTCGATCCCGAAACGGTGGCGGCGACCTTTGCCGAACGCGACGCCGTGATGCGCCGCCATGCGGAGTTCGACCGGGTCGAGCTCTGGTTCGAGCATGATCTCTACGACCAATTGCAATTGCTGCAGATCCTCGACTTCTTCGCTCGAGAAGGCCGCTCGCAAGGGATCGTCATCGTCCAGGCGGACAGTTTCTTCGCCATGGAGCGCCCGGATACGGTGATGCGCTTTGCGATCGACGGCGTGCGGGTCAGCCCGGCCCTGCTGGAGATGGCGGCCACGGTATGGAGCGAACTGACGTCGCCGACGCCGGAACGCATCGCCAAGCGGGCGGCACGGCCGATCAAGGGCTTCCCGTTCCTCCAGCAGGCGCTGGGCCGCTTCCTCGAGGAATTGCCGCAGCCGAAGACGGGACTGAACCGCACCGAAATGCGCCTGCTCGATTCGCTTGGGCTCGAGGACATGTCGGCCGCCGCCCTGTTCCATCAGGCGCGCCAGGCCGAGGAGGCCGCGTTCATGGGCACATGGCCCTTCTACGCGGTGATCGATTCGCTCGCCTTCTGCGACTTCCCGCTGATCGAGGGGCTGCATGCCCCCTACTCGCACGCCGATTCAGAGGTGCACGCGGAATATGTCACAGCGCCCTTGCGACTGACCATGGTCGGCGAGGACATCCTTGCCGGCGATCAGGATCATGTCTCGACCAATGGCATCAAGCGCTGGTGGGGCGGCACCCAGATGAGCGGCTTCTCCGCCTGGCGTTTCAACCGCGACACGCGCGAACTCCTGGCGCCCTGCTAGGGCCGAACCCGATCGGAAGGCATTCCCATGATGACGGAACACGAACTGCAACTCGGCCGGACTGTCGGCATCGCGGAGAGTCCCGAGAAGGCGATCCTTGATCGCGTGCCCAATCCGCATCCGGACACGCTCTATGTCGCCCGCTTCACCGTGCCGGAATTCACGTCGCTTTGCCCCGAGACCGGCCAACCGGATTTCGCACATCTGGTCCTCGACTACGTGCCCAGGGACTGGCTGGTCGAGTCGAAATCGCTGAAGCTCTACCTGCACTCGTTCCGCAACCATGGCGCCTTCCACGAAGGCTGCACGATCGACATCGCCAAGCGCCTGATTGACCTGCTCGATCCGCACTGGCTGCGCATCGGTGGCTACTGGTATCCGCGCGGCGGCATTCCGATCGATGTCTTCTGGCAGAGCGGCGCCGTGCCGGCCAATGTCTGGCTGCCGGACCAAGGCGTCGCGACCTATCGCGGACGCGGCTGACGCCGCTGCCGCCTGGCGCAGCGCCCGATCAGGTGCAGGAGCCGCCGGTCAGCGCCTCATCGATGGCGGGCGTCGCGCCACTCAGCGACACGGTCCCGGCAACCGTGTCGCCGATCGAAATCTCGATCTGCTTGCCGGTCCGCAAGGTCTCGATGTTCTCCGGCGCCATGCGGATGCCCCACGTATGGGCCGTCAAGGCCAGGAAGTCGCCCGCGAAGCCTTCATTGCGATCGGTCTTCACCTGGATCCGCTGGCGCTGTATGCCGTCCATGCTGCCGCGCTCGGCAATCTCCTGCCGGAGCGTGTCCGTGTCCGTGCCATAGGCGACGCGGAACACCGTCAGGTCCGGGGTGTCGCAATACACCGACACCAGCAGCGGCGTATCGCGGTCCTGCGCGAGGGCCATGACCGGAGGCCCGGCGGGCTTGTCCTCATAGCCGCTCAGGCGCTCGGTGCGCCATTCCGAGGCGCCATTCAGGATCGAGACCTTGACGTCGGTGACGCGCGGCACCCCAGGCTGCGGTGCGACGGGCGCGAAGGCGGTCGTGTTGTCGGTGTTGGCAGCTGGTTCGGCCGGCGCGGCCGGCTGGGCGGCGACCACCGGCGGAGGCGTCGGCGCACCGGCGAAGGGATCGGCAGTGGGTTCGCTCGCCGCCGCCGGCGCAGGGGCCGGTTCGCTGCCCGAGGGCGAATCGGATTCGCCGCCCGCCAGAAGCCCGCGTATCGGACCTCCCGGCAACACGGCGATGACGACGCCCAGAGCGACCGCGATCGCCGCCGCGCCGATGCCAATTCGCTTCAACCATTGCGGCGAGGCGTCGCTTTCGTCGGGCTCGGTCAGTTCGGGCGGCGGCGCGGGCGCCACCGTGACCGAGACGCCGGCCGCAGGGCTGGCCGTGGCCCCAGGGCTGGCGACCGGGCGCGCCGCGGCCACGGGCCGGGCGGCGACATGGCTGGGACCTGCCGGCGGAGGCGCGGGCGCCACAGGTGCCGACGCAACGGTGGCGCTTGCAGGCGTGGCCGCGGCGGTTGCCACGGCCCGCTTGGGCGCCGGGCTGCGCCTCTGCTGCTCGATGATGGCGATCGCGGCGCCGAGATCCCGGCGCAACGCCTGATAGCGCTCCATGTCCATCTCGCCGCCCTCGGGCGTGCAGGTGGCGCGGATCGTGCGTTCAACCCTCTCATAGACTCGTCGGCGCCCATCGGCGGACGGGTCCGGAAGGTTGGCAATCGCCCGATCGAGAATGACTACAAGTTCGTTCGGGTCCATCGGACGGGGCTTCTTCCAGCGTGGCGCAGGCACATATCCTGCGATCGTTTCACATCATCCCGCAAGCCGCTTCGAAACGACAGGCCTCGCCCTATCCCTTCGCAAGACGGTCAAAGGCCAGCAACCGCTCCAGCAGCGCCGGCAATTCGTCGATCTGGATCATGTTCGGCCCGTCTGAGGGCGCATTGTCCGGATCCTGGTGCGTCTCGATGAAGACGCCGGCGACACCGACCGCCACGGCGGCTCGCGCCAGCACAGACACGAACTCGCGCTGGCCGCCGGAGGACGTGCCCTGCCCGCCCGGCTGCTGCACCGAATGGGTAGCGTCGAAAATCACCGGCGCGCCCATCGCCGCCAGAATCGGCAGCGCGCGCATATCGGAAACGAGCGTGTTGTAGCCGAAACTGGCGCCCCGCTCGGTCAGCAGGATGTTGGGATTGCCGCTGTCGACGAGCTTGGCGAGAACGTTCTTCATGTCCCAGGGCGCGAGGAACTGGCCCTTCTTGACGTTGATCACCCGGCCCGTCTCGGCCGCGGCCACCAGAAGGTCGGTCTGGCGCGACAGGAAGGCGGGGATCTGCAGGATGTCGACGACCTCGGCCACGATCGCGCACTGCTCGCGCTCGTGGATATCGGTCAGCACCGGAACGCCGAACTCTTTCTTGATGTCCGCGAAGATCGGCAGCGCCGCGTCGAGACCGGCGCCGCGTTTGCCCGCAATGCTGGTGCGATTCGCCTTGTCGAAGGAGGATTTGTAGACGAAGCCCATACCGAGCTTGGCGGTCATCTCCTTGAGACGCCCGGCCATGTCGAAAGCATGCTGCCGGCTCTCGAGCTGGCAGGGACCGGCGATCAGCGTCAACGGCAGATCGTTGCCGAAGGTCGCCTTGCCGGCGGAGACATGCGAATTGGGTTCAGTCGTCATTCTTCACCATGCCTGGAGGTCTCGCGTGCACGGCCAGACCCTTACAACGTAAGCATCGTCGACGCGACCCTTGATCGTCGGCGGGGAACCGTCCATCCCGGCGCGTCGTCGAAGGCCGATCGCGACCTGCCTGGCGAGAAGACACGCCGAGATCGCGGCGGATCCATGGCCGTCGCAGGCGCGCCGAACACCGATCTTGCGGAGCGGAGAAAACGGGCCGCCAACACGGGCGACCCGGAAGCGGCCTCAGACGAGGCGCGACTGTTCGATGGCCGCCGCGATGAACGAGGCGAACAGCGGATGCGGATCCAGCGGCCGCGACTTCAGCTCGGGGTGATACTGCACGCCGATGAACCACGGGTGATCGCGAAGCTCCACCGTTTCCGGCAGGACGCCGTCCGGCGACATGCCGGCGAAGTGCATGCCGCAGGCTTCGAGCCGGTCCTTGTAGTCGATATTGACCTCATAGCGGTGGCGATGCCGCTCGAAGATCGTGGTCTCGCCATAGATTCCGGCGATCTTCGAGCCGGGCTCGAGATGGCCCTCATAGGCGCCGAGACGCATCGTGCCGCCGAGATCACCGGCCGAATGACGCTTCTCGAGCATATTGCCCTTGAGCCATTCGGTCATCAGGCCCACCACCGGTTCGTCGGTCGGGCCAAACTCGGTCGAGCTGGCCCCGGCGACACCGGCGAGGCTTCGGGCCGCCTCGATGACGGCCATCTGCATCCCGAAACAGATGCCGAAATACGGCACGTTACGGCGGCGCGCGAAGCCGGCGGCCTTGATCTTGCCTTCCGAGCCACGCTCGCCAAAGCCGCCCGGGACCATGATGCCGTTGACCCGCTCCAGGTAAGGCGCCGGATCTTCCTTCTCGAAGATCTCGCTCTCGATCCAGTCGATGTTGACCTTCACCCGATTGGCAATGCCACCGTGCTGAAGCGCCTCGATCAGCGACTTATAGGCGTCCTTCAGGCCGGTATACTTGCCGACCACGGCAATCGTGACCTCGCCCTCCGGATGGCGGAGCGTGTTGGTCAGCGCCTGCCACTTGTCGAGCTGCGGCGGCTGCGCATCGGTGATGCCGAACGCGGCCAGCACTTCATCGTCGAGCCCCTCGGCATGATAGCTCGTCGGGACGTCGTAGATATGCGCCACGTCAAGGGCCTGGATCACGGCCGATTCGCGCACATTGCAGAACAGCGACAGCTTGCGGCGCTCTTCCTTGGGGATCGGACGGTCGCTGCGGCAAAGCAGGATGTCGGGCTGGATGCCGATCGAGCGCAGTTCCTTGACCGAATGCTGCGTCGGCTTGGTCTTCAGCTCGCCCGCGCTCGGAATGTAGGGCATCAGCGTCAGGTGGATGTAGACGACATTGCCGCGCGGCAAGTCATTGCCGAGCTGGCGAATCGCCTCCAGGAACGGCATCGCCTCGATGTCGCCGACCGTGCCGCCAATCTCGCAGAGGACGAAATCGACGTCGTCATTGCCGGAAAGCACGAAGGCCTTGATCGCGTCGGTGACGTGCGGAATGACCTGCACCGTGCCGCCGAGATAGTCGCCGCGCCGCTCCTTGGCGATGATCTCCTGGTAGATCTTGCCGGTCGTAACCGAATCGGCCTTCGAGGCCGGGCGCCCGGTGAAGCGCTCATAGTGGCCGAGGTCGAGGTCGGTTTCGGCGCCGTCATCGGTGACGAAGACTTCGCCGTGCTGATACGGGCTCATCGTGCCCGGATCGACGTTCAGGTAGGGATCGAGCTTCCTCAGGCGGACCTTGTAGCCGCGCGACTGGAGCATCGCTCCGAGCGCCGCCGACGCGATGCCCTTGCCAAGCGAGGAAACCACACCGCCGGTTATGAATACGTACCGCGCCATGGGTCTCTACCTCAGTTTCCGATCGATCGTTTCATACGTCAAAGGCAAGCCGTCGCGACAGAATGACGACTGTGCCTCCATTCACCAAATCGCCCGTCCCAAATAAAACGTCGCCGCACGGAACCGCGCGGCGACGCGAAAGGGAGAAAGGCTTGAACGCGCGTTACTGCGAGCTCGGGACCGCCGGAGCGGCAGGCGCTGCCGGTTCCGCTGCCGGAGCAGGCGTCGCCGGAGCCGCGGGAGCCGGCGTGGTCGTGCCAGCGGCCGGAGCCGTTGCGGGAGCGGTCGTGCCGGAAGCGGGAGCCGTCGTGCCGGCGGCCGGAGCGGCCTCGCCAGCCGGAGCCGTCGCGGGAGCGCTGGCCGGAGCCGCTGCCGGCTTCTGGCCGGGCAGCTGATCCAGGATGCCACCACCACTACCGGCCGGAGCCGAGGGCGCCGACTGGCTCTGGATCTGATCCAGGATCGAGGCAGGCCGCTCGCCATAGCGGCTGAGCAAGGCAAGCCCCATCGACGTGACGAAGAAAATCGCCGCAAGAATGGCTGTCGTGCGGGTCAGCACATTGGCCGAACCGCGCGCGGTCATGAAGCCGCCGCCACCGCCGATACCAAGCGCGCCGCCTTCGGACCGCTGCAGCAAAACAACGGCGACGAGCGCGACGACCACCATAAGGTGGATCACGATAATAACTGTCTGCATCGATGTCTCTGATCAGAATTCAAAAAAAGCTGGCGCCTTGTACACGATCGGTTTGGCGGTTTCCAGTGCCGCGCCCCTCATATGGAGAGCGGAAAGCCGGAGACAAGCCAAACCCTCGGTCAGGCATAGGCCGCGGCGATGCCGAGAAAGTCGACGGCCTTGAGGCTCGCGCCGCCGACAAGCGCACCGTCGACATCGGCGATGGCAAGTATTTCGCCGGCATTGGCAGGCTTTACCGAGCCGCCATAGAGAATGCGCATCCCCGCCCCTTCCGCGCCGAAGCGCGCCACCAGCCGCTGGCGGATATGAGCGTGGACCTCGGCAATATCGGCGCTGGACGGCGTGAGACCCGTGCCGATCGCCCAGACGGGCTCATAGGCGATGACCAGATTCGCGGCTGTCGAACCATCCGGCACGGAGCCGGCCAACTGGGTGTCGACCACGGCAAGGGTCGTGCCGCCACGCCGCTCGGCCTCGGTTTCGCCAATGCACAGGATCGCGACAAGTCCGGCCCGCCATGCCGCCTCGGCCTTGGCGCGGACGGTGGCATCGGTCTCGGCATGATCGGTGCGCCGCTCGGAATGGCCGACGATGACATGGGTGGCGCCGGTATCGGCGATCATTTCAGCCGAAATGTCGCCGGTATGCGCGCCGCTGGCCTTGGGGTGGCAATCCTGCGCGCCGATGGCCAGCGGGCTGGCGGCGGTCGCGGACGCGAAGGCGATCAGCAGGGTCGCCGGCGGGCAGATCGCCAGGTCGACCTTGCCCTGCAGATCGGCGTCATAGCCTGCCATGATCTGATCCAGCTCGGCACCGGCGGCCCGGAGGCCGTTCATCTTCCAATTGCCGGCGATCATCGGCTTCGGGCTGGGCATGGCGCTTCCTGATATACGATGTTGATTGGTGGTTGCATCCTATGCACCGGGCCGGGCGCGACAAGTCAAGAGCCGCCTGCGAAGCGTCGAAGAGCGCCAGCGGCGAAGCGATTTGCCGGGATGTCATATAGAATGGCGGTTCACCTTGCCCCGGAGAGGGGTCCTTTCTATGATCGCGCGCCCGAAGCGGGGCCGGCAAAGCCCCCGCGCGTTAGAGGACGTCGATGCTCAATACGATGCGCAAATACGCCGCCGGCTGGGTGGCACAGATCTTACTCGGCCTGCTCGTGCTGAGCTTTGCGGTATGGGGCATCGCTGATGTCTTCACCGGCGTCAGCAATCACTCCGTCGCCCGCGTCGGCGGCACGGACATCTCCTCGGTCAATTTCGATCGCGCCTATCGCCGCGAACTGCAGGCGATGAGCCAGCGCGTCGGTCAGCAGATCACGCCGGACCAGGCCAAGATGCTCGGCATCCCGAACCAGGTGCTCGGCCGCCTCGTCACCGAAGCCGCCCTCGACGACCAGGCCAAGAACCTGGACATCGGCGTTTCGCGCGAGATGCTGATCCGCGAGATCGCGGAGGATCCTGCTTTCCGGGGCGCCGGTGGCACGTTTGATCGCAACTATTTCGTTTCTCTCCTGCGCAACAACGGCATGACCGAGGACGCCTATGTCCTCGAGCGCCGCGCCCAGGAGAAGCGCCAGCAGATCGCCGAATCGATCTCGGGCGGCGCCACGGCCCCGCAGGCCCTGGCCAAGGCCCTGCACGAGTACCAGACCGAGCAGCGCGATATCCGCTACATCGCCCTGCCCGCCTCGTCGGTCGGCGAGATCGCGGCGCCCAATGCAGACGAACTGACGGCCTATTACAATGACAACAAGGCGGACTGGCGCGCGCCGGAAACCCGGACGATCGCCTTCATCAAGCTCGGTCCCGACGAAGTCGCCCGTCCGGACGATGTGAGCGACGCGGATGCGCAGAAGGCCTACGACGCCGAGAAGGCCCGCTTCACCACCCCGGAGACCCGCCATGTGTTCCAGGCGGTGTTCACCGACGAAAGCAGCGCACAGACCGCGGCCGACCAGCTGAAGGCGGGCGAATCGTTCGAATCGATGCTGGAAGGTATCGGCAAGAAGCTTGGCGACAGCGATCTGGGCGTCGTCACCAAGGACAAGCTGATCGACCCGAAGGTCGCCGAGGCCGCCTTCTCGCTGCCCGCGAACGGCTCCAGCGATGTCATCAAGGGAAGCTTCGGCCCGGTCGTCGTTCACGTCACGGACATCACGCCCGAAACGGTCAAGCCGTTCGACGCGGTCAAGGCCGAGATCAAGAAGGAGCTCTCGCTCGCCTCCGCCAAGGCCGACATCAACGTATTGCGCGATTCGATCGAGGATGCGCGAGCCGGTGGCGGTTCGCTCGACGAGATCGCCACCAACAACAAGCTGACGGTTCAGAAGATCGTCGTTGACCAGACCGGCAAGGACGCCGCCGGCAACGCCGTTGCCGGCATCCCGGCCCAGGAGCAACTGCTCAAGGACGCGTTCGCCAGCGATGTCGGCATCGACAACGCGGCGATCCCGACCGAGGACGGCGGCTATGTCTGGTTCACCATAGCCGACATCAACGAGGCGCATGACCGCAAGCTGGACGAGGTCAAGGACAAGGTCATCGCGGCCTGGAAGAAGCAGGCCACAACCGACAAGCTGATCGCCAAGGCCAAGGACGCGAAGGATCGTCTCGGCAAGGGCGAGACGCTGGACGATGTCGCGACCTCGCTGGGCGTCACGGTCCAGACCCTCGACAAGCAGACCCGCAGCTCGCGGCCGACCGGCGCCTTCTCCACCGAGGCCCTCAAGGCTGCCTTCGCGGGACCGAAGGGCTCCGTCGAGGTCGCTCCGGGCGCCGAGGACAGCGAGCAGATCGTGCTGCAGGTAGCGGATGTCATCGAGACGCCCTACACTCCCGGCGTTGGCGACAGCAGCGCTGTAACACAGCAGCTTGCCGACGCCATGCAGAACGACCTCCTGCAGCAATACGTCGCCGAGTTGCAGCGCCAGCTCGGCGTGACGGTCAACCAGACCGTCCTGCAGCAGATCATCAGCGCCATCTGAGGTTCGGTTGGAAACAATGTCGCCACGCCCTTTGCCCGATATGCGAGCCCGCCGGACGTGCCCCGCGCACGCCGCCGGCTTCGCCTTCGACGGAACGCAGGCCCTTTCCGGGGCCGGCGTCTGGCCGTCCACGGGAAATGAGGCGTCGACGGCAGGGTGGCGGCGCACGCAAACCTGGCGATGGCGTTGATCGCCACCGGCTTGCGCCGGGACGAAGTATGCCATTGCCGCGACCGCGTCGCGTACCCAATCAAGGCTCCAGGAGCCTTCCCGAACTGATGGACTGAAACCATGTTGATCGAGCCGTCGCTGGAGACGATTTCGCCTGCCTACGAACAAGGGCATGCGCAGGTCGTCTGGACCCGAATGGTTGCCGATTTGGAGACGCCCGTCTCCGCCATGCTGAAGCTCTCGGCCGGCAGGGCCAACACCTTCCTGCTTGAATCGGTCGAGGGCGGCGCCGTTCGCGGCCGCTACTCGATGATCGGCATCGAGCCCGATCTGCTCTTCCGCGCCATCGGCGACCGAGCGGAGATCAACACGACGCCAGCAGCCGATCCGGAGGCGTATGTGCCTATGGAAGGCCGTTCGCTCGATGCGCTTCGCAACCTGATCGCGCAGTCGCACATCGACCTGCCCAAGACGCTGCCGCCCATGTCGGCCGGCATCTTCGGCTATCTCGGCTACGACATGGTGCGCCAGATGGAAGAGCTGGGAGCGCCCAATCCGGATGCGCTCGGCGTGCCCGACGCCATCATGATGCGGCCGACCGTCATGGTGATCTTCGATTCCATCAAGGACGAGATCACCCTCGTCACGCCGGTCCGGCCCGAGGCCGGGGTGACCGCGGCACAGGCGCATGCGCGGGCCGTCGAGCGGCTGACCGCCGCTGTCGACACGCTGGAAGGCCCGCTCCATCGAAGCGCTTCCTATGCCGACATCGACCTCGACGTGCCCGTGGTCTCAAACACCTCGCATGAGCGCTATCTGGAGATGGTCGCCAAGGCGAAGGAATACATCGCCGCCGGGGACATCTTCCAGGTCGTGCTGTCGCAGCGCTTCGAGGCGCCGTTCAGCCTGCCGCCCTTCGCGCTCTACCGGGCGCTGCGCCGGACCAACCCGTCGCCCTTCCTGTATTTCCTCGATTTCGGCGGCTTCGCGGTCGCGGGCTCCAGCCCGGAGATCCTGGTCCGCGTCCGCGATGGCGAGGTGACCATCCGTCCGATCGCCGGCACGCGCCGGCGCGGCGCGACGCCGGAAGCGGACAAGGCGCTTGCGGCCGAACTGCTCGCCGATCCCAAGGAACTGGCCGAGCACCTGATGCTGCTCGACCTCGGCCGCAACGATGTCGGCCGCGTCGCCGAGATCGGATCGGTGAAGGTCACCGACAAGTTCTTCCTCGAATACTACAGCCAGGTGATGCACATCGTCTCGAATGTGATTGGCCGGCTGTCCCGGGAATACGACATGCTGGATGCGCTCGCCGCGGGCTTCCCGGCAGGCACGGTCTCCGGTGCGCCAAAAGTGCGGGCGATGCAGATCATCGACGAGCTCGAGGGCGAAAAGCGCGGCATCTACGCCGGCTGCGTCGGCTATTTTTCGGCCGATGGCGCGATGGATACCTGCATCGTGCTGCGGACGTCGATCGTCAAGGATGGCAAGATGTATGCGCAGGCCGGTGCCGGCATCGTCGCCGACTCGGTTCCCGAGAGCGAACATCAAGAGTGCATCGCCAAGGCGAGCGCGCTCTTCCGTGCAGCCGAGGAAGCGGTAAAGTTCGCTTCTCAGGCTGGACGCGGGCAGTAGTCGAAGCGGAGGGAAACAGCATCATGGCCTTTCTCGTCATCGATAATTACGACAGCTTCACCTACAACCTCGTCCATTATCTGGGGGAGCTTGGCGCCAAGCTGATCATCAAGCGCAACGACAAGATCACGGTCGAGGAAGTGATCGCCCTCGATCCCGAGGGGATCGTGCTCTCGCCCGGCCCCTGCACGCCGAACGAGGCGGGCATCTGCCTGGATCTGATCGAGCGCGTCGGCGATACCATCCCGATCTTCGGCGTCTGCCTCGGCCACCAGGCCATCGGCCAGGCGATGGGCGGCGACGTCATCCGCGCACCGAGCCAGATGCACGGCAAGATCTCGACCATCACCCATACCGGCCAGAGCGTGTTCCGCGGCATCAACGGCCCGTTCAAGGCGACGCGCTATCACTCGCTGACGGTGAAGCGCGAAACCATGCCGGCGGTGCTTGAGATCACGGCGGAATCGGAAGACGGCGTCGTCATGGGCGCCATGCACAAGACCCTGCCGATGCACGGCGTGCAGTTCCATCCCGAGAGCATCGCCTCGGAACATGGGCATCTGATGCTGAAGAACTTCCTCGATATGGCCGCCGAATGGAACGCGAAGAACCGTATTCCCCGGTCGGTCGCGTGAGGCGGATCCCAGCATGAGTGACCTGAAATCCCATATCGCCAAGGTCTCCGCCGGCAAATCGCTGGATCGCGCCGAAGCGGAAGCGGCGTTCGACGTGATCATGTCGGGCTCGGCCACGCCGGCCCAGATCGGCGGCTTCCTGATGGCGCTGCGCGTGCGCGGCGAGACCGTGGACGAGATCGCCGGCGCGGTCTCGACCATGCGATCGAAGATGGTGCCGGTCGAAGCGCCCGCCGATGCCATCGACATTGTCGGCACCGGCGGCGACGGCGCGCACACCTACAATATCTCGACCGCCTCGGCATTTGTCGTGGCGGGCGCGGGGGTGCCGGTCGCCAAGCATGGCAACCGCGCCGTCTCGTCGAAATCCGGCGCCGCCGACGTGTTGACGGCGCTCGGCGTCAATGTCGACATTTCGCCGGAGGCGATCGGCCGCGCGATCCGCGAGGCGGGCATCGGCTTCATGTTCGCGCCGATGCATCATTCGGCGATGAAGCATGTCGGCCCGGCTCGCGTCGAGCTCGGCACCCGGACGATCTTCAACCTTCTCGGGCCGCTCTCCAATCCCGGCGGCGTCAAGCGCCAGCTGGTCGGCGTCTTCTCGGAAGAATGGGTCGAGCCGATCGCGCATGTGCTGGCGGCGCTCGGATCGGAAAGCGCCTGGATCGTGCATGGCGCCGGCGGCGTCGACGAAATCACGACGGCGGGCCAGACCAAGGTCGCATCGCTGCGCGACGGCAAGGTCGAGACCTTCACCGTCGATCCGGGCTCTGTCGGTCTTGCCCTGTCGCCGGTCGAGGCGATCCGCGGCGGCGATGCCGATTACAACGCCGCCGCCCTGCGCGCTTTGCTCGAAGGCGAGCGCGGCGCCTATCGCGACACCGTACTGATGAACGCCGGCGCCGCGCTGATCGTCGCCGGCCGCGCCAGCTCGCTCGCCGAGGGCGTCGTGCTTGCCGCTGCCTCGATCGACGAGGGCCGCGCCCACGAACGCCTCGATCGCCTGGTCGCGATCACCAACGGATGAGCCAATGACCGATATCCTGAAGAAGATCGAAGCGACCAAGCGCGAGGAGATCGCCGCCGCCAGGGCGGCCGTGCCAATGGCCGAGATCGTCGCCCGCGCCAAGGACCAACCGCCGGCGCGCGGCTTCGTCGACGCCATCCGCCGCAAGCTCGCCGCCGACGAGCCGGCGCTGATCGCCGAGATCAAGAAGGCAAGCCCCTCCAAGGGCCTGATCCGTCCAGACTTCGACCCGCCGTCGCTGGCGCACGCCTACAAGGCCGGCGGCGCGGCATGCCTATCGGTCCTGACCGACACCCCCTATTTCCAGGGTTCGCCGGACTATCTGGTCGCCGCCCGCGAGGCGGTCGACCTGCCGGCGCTGCGCAAGGATTTTCTCTACGAGGATTATCAGGTCCATGAAGCGCGCGCCTGGGGCGCCGACTGCATCCTGATCATCATGGCCGGTGTCTCCGACGACGTCGCCAAGTCGCTGGAAGACACCGCGATCGACCTCGGCATGGATGTGCTGATCGAGGTGCATGACGAGCCGGAACTGGAGCGCGCGCTCAAGCTGGCGTCGCCGATGATCGGCATCAACAACCGCAATCTGCGCACCTTCGAGGTGTCCCTCGAAACCTCCGAGCGCCTGGCGCCGCTGGTGCCGGAGGACCGCATCCTGGTCGGCGAGAGCGGGATCTTCACGCCGGACGACGTCGCGCGGATGCGCCGGGCGCGGATCGGTACCTATCTCGTCGGCGAGAGCCTGATGCGCCAGGACGACGTTGCGGCAGCGACCGCGCGTCTGCTTGGCCGCGTATCGGCCTGATCATGCCGGCCTCCGTCTCTCCCTGAGGAGAGGCCAGTTCGTTTGCCACCGGGATGAATGGATCGTTCTGCGCATGTCTTTCTCGATCCGTCCGGCCCATCCGGACGAATGCCCGTCGCTTCGCGTCATAGAACGCGACGCGGCCCAGCGCTTTCGAACCGTCGGGCTCGACGCCGTGGCCGACAGCGACACCACGAGCGCATCCTTCCTGCGATCGGTCTTCGCGCATGGCATCGTGCTCTGCGCGGCCGAGGCCGATGATGCGCCGATCGGCTTCCTGCTGGCCGGGCAGCTCGACCAGGCACTTCACCTCTACGAACTCTCCGTCGCCTCCGCTTATGGCGGCCAGGGAGTTGGCAGCGCTTTGCTGGCAGCGGCCGAGCAGGAGGCGAGGCGGCGTGGCCTGCCCTGCCTGACGCTCGCCACCTTCCGCGACGTGCCGTGGAACCGGCCGTTCTACGAGCGGCGCGGCTTCGCCGAGGTCCTGGTCGACGATTGGACACCGGCTTTCTTTCTGTTGCAGGCTGGCGAGGAACTCTCGGGCCTGCCCCTCGAAAATCGCCTGTTCATGCGCAAGGAGCTTGGTTGATGCCCCCTCGCCTCACCCATCTGGACGAGACCGGCGCGGCGCACATGGTCGATGTCTCCGCCAAGGCGATCACCGAGCGGACGGCCGTCGCCGAAGGCGTCGTAACCATGCAGGCTGCCACCCTCGAACTGATCCGCTCCGGCACGGCGGCCAAGGGCGATGTGATCGCCACGGCGCGCATCGCCGGCATCATGGCTGCGAAGAAGACGCATGAACTGATCCCGCTCTGTCATCCGATCATGCTTTCCAAGGTGACGATCGAGATCGACTTCGACGACCAGCTTCCCGGGCTGCGGATTCGCGCCACCACCAAGGTCGCCGAGCGCACCGGCGTCGAGATGGAAGCGCTGACAGCCGTCTCCGTCGCCTGCCTCACGATCTACGACATGGCCAAGGCGGTCGATCGCGGCATGACGATCGGCCAGATCCGCCTGATCGAGAAGACCGGCGGCCGCTCGGGCAATTGGCACGCCGCAGATGGAAGGGCCGGCTGATGGCGGGGGATCTTCTTCCCGTCGAGGATGCGATCGCCCGCGTCACGCAGGACGTCACGCCGACACCGGCCGAGACCGTGCCGCTTGGCATGGCGCTGAACCGTGTTCTCGCCGGGCCACTGGCCGCCCGGCGCACCCAGCCGCCCTTTGACGTATCGGCGATGGATGGCTACGCCGTGCGCGCCGCCGACGTCGCCACCCTCCCCGCCTGGCTGACGCCGATCGGCGCCGCGCCCGCGGGCCACGCCTTTGCCGGAACAGTGGGCCCCAACCAGACGGTGCGCATCTTCACCGGCGCGCCGGTGCCCGATGGCGCGGACGCCATCCTGCTGCAGGAGGATGCCGTCGTCGAAGCGGATGGTCGCATCCGCGCGACCGAGATCGTCCGCCCGCAGCAGCACATCCGCGCCAGGGGGCTGGATTTCCGCGAAGGCGACGTCCTGCTGACGGCCGGGATGCGGCTTGGCATGCGCCAGCTTTCGCTTGCCGCCGCGCTCAACCATGGTGAGGTTCCGGTACGGACCCGTCCACGCGTCGCCATCCTCGCCACCGGCGACGAACTGGTGCCGCCAGGATCGGAACTCGGCCCGAACCAGATCACCGCCTCCAACAGCTTCGGCATTGCCGCGCTCGTGGAAATCATCGGCGGCACGGCGATCGATCTCGGCATCATTCCTGACGACCGGGTGCAACTCGCCGCCGCGATCGACCGCGCCTCCGCGAGCGGCGCCGACATTCTCGTCACGCTCGGAGGCGCGTCGGTCGGCGAGCATGACTTTGTCCGCGAGGTTCTGGTGGACCGGGGAATGGACCTCGATTTCTGGAAGATCGCCATGCGGCCCGGCAAGCCGCTGATGTTCGGCCGGCTGGGGCCGATGCGGGTGCTCGGCCTGCCGGGCAATCCGGTCTCCAGCCTCGTGTGCGGCCTCTTGTTCCTGAAACCGCTGATCCAAAGCCTGCTTGGGCTTGCGATCGCCGACGAGACCGAACTCGCCGAGTTGGGCGCGCCGGTTCGCGCCAACGACAGGCGGCAGGACTACATCCGCGCCAGCCTCGTCGATCTGCCGGACGGCCGCCACATTGCGACGCCGCTGCCGCGCCAGGACAGCTCGATGCTTTCCACCTTCGCCCAGGCGCTCTGCCTGATCGTGCGCCCGCCCTTCGCAGAAGCGGCAGACATCGGCGATCGCTGCCGCATCCTGCGCCTGCCCTAGGTCCGCACCGCGTCCGTCGCGACGATCAAATTTATTAACCAATTATTAACAACTGATTCCACGCCTGCCTATTCTGGTCTAAGATGACGCCATTCCCTGTGTGACATGGGAACCGGCGCTCCACCGCAATCGTTGTGTCAGAGCGTAGCAAGCCGTGGAGGAATTCTATGGCCGACTCGAATCTGAAATCATCCCTGAGCGCGCGCACGTGGAAATTCGGCTCTAATTTTGCCGCAGGCGCGATGATGCTGTCTCGGATGAACCGCTCCGAGATTTCGCGCTACGACGATCTGATTGCGGATCTCTGCTGCCTGCATATCCAGAACGGCAAGCGGTCCGACAAACCTCGTCGCAACGATCTGGCGCGCACCGGAAGCAAGCGCTGAATCCGGACACCGCCTGCGGAATCGAAACGGACTGGCGGGAACGCGAATCGCGCCTCAGGCGGCGCCAGTGATCACTTCCGGCGCGCTCGCGAGGCGATGAGCCGAAAAGTCGAGGTCGACAACCAGCGGAAGATGATCCGAGGCGACCCGCGCCAGTGGCGTGCGCACCACTTCGACGTTCTGAACGGCCGCGCGCCCCCGAAGCCAGACATGGTCGATGCGCAGCGTCGGCAGCCGGCCTGGAAAGGTGGGCTTCGCCTTGCGTTCGCCCCAGACCTTCTGCACGTCGACGAATTCGGCCGCCAGCCGGCGATAGGGAGACAGCCCTGGAGGGGCATTGAAATCCCCCAGAAAGACCACGGGTTCGCGGCATTCAGGATGGCCGAGCCATTCCGGGCCCAGCAGGGCCGAAAGCTGGAGCATCTGCTCGTGCGGCCAGACGCCGAGATGCGTGTTGACCACCTGAACGTCGACGCCGCCGACATGTACCGAGGCCCAGAGGGCGCCGCGCGGCTCGACCTTGATGCGATCATGAAAGCCGGGAAGCATGCCCATACGCTTCATCGAATAGGGCAGCCGCGTCAGGATCGCGTCGCCATAGTGCTCGTCGGGACCGATGCGGGTGGAGGGATGAAAATGCGCCTCCATCCCCAACAGTTCGGCCAGGACCTGCGCCTGGTCGATCCGGCCACTGCGGGCGCGGCCGACGTCGATCTCCTGCAACGCGACGATATCGGGATTGCAGCCTTGGATGACGCGCGCGATGCGCTCGGGCGACAATTTCTTGTCCGTCCCGACGCAGGCATGGACGTTGTAGGAAAGGATGCGGGCGGTGCTCATGAAATCCAAGTTAGTGAAGG
This sequence comes from Kaistia defluvii, assembly GCF_026343955.1. GTDB lineage: Bacteria > Pseudomonadota > Alphaproteobacteria > Rhizobiales > Kaistiaceae > Kaistia > Kaistia defluvii. Next base: position 85,339 of record NZ_JAPKNI010000012.1, on the reverse strand, counting down.
CATGCGGGAACGCAACTCAACCTTTGTCCAATGTTTAGACATAGCGCGAGTTCCGTCCATCGAGGGCCGATGCCTTGCCGGATCAGGAGCGGCGACGATGCACGGCGGCACCGAGCGCTGCCACCCAGGTACGGGCGGGCTTGAAATCCGGCTCGGCGACGCCGGCCTCCAACTCGCCGACAAGCGTCTTCAGCTTGCCGGCCAGCACGTCGAGCGTCTCGAGGTCGTACTTGTCGGTCTTTGGATCGGCTTCCATCTCGCCGCGGATAACACGGAACGCCTGCATCCAGCTTTCCGTATCCTCCACCGAGGCGCCGGGTTGCAGGGCGTTATGCAGCGCGCCCAGAAGTTCGAGAACGTCCATGTCATCCATACCGGCTGATTGCGATCGTTCCTTATCCATCGGCCTCGGCCCTTCATCAAGGGCCGAGGCCTGGCGCCGGACCGCGATCTATCCTCAATGGGCCGGCGCCACCGCTCCTCCCGAATCCCGGGGGCCGGCCTCGGCGCTCCTGCTCTCCCGGATGCGGAAGCTCGTGACATAGAGGGCCGGAAGGAACAGGAGCGTCAGCAGCGTCGCCCCGGCAAGGCCGCCGACGATGGCATAGGCCATCGGGCCCCAGAACACGTCGCGCATGATCGGGATCATGCCGAGGATCGCGGCCGATGCCGTCAGCATGATGGGCCGGAAACGGTGCTGGGCGGCTTCGATCACCGCCTCCCACGCGTCTTCGCCATCCCGACGGGTGTGCTCGATCTGGTCGACGAGGATCACCGAATTGCGGATGATCATGCCGGCCAGCGCTATGATGCCGAGCGTTGCGACGAAGCCCATCGGCGTGTTGGTGAAGAGCAAGGCGGCGACGACGCCGATCAGGCCGAGCGGCGCGACGCTGATCACCAGAAGCAGGCGCGAGACGCTTTGCAACTGGACCATCAGGACGATCAGCATCAGCCCGACCATCAGCGGCACCTGTGCGATCAGGGCCGCGTTGCTCTGGGCGCTCTTCTCGACGGTGCCGCCCTCGACGAGCAGGCCGCCGGGCGGCAAGGTCGCGCGGATCTTCTCCACCGTCGGCCGCAGCCGCTGGTACACGGTCGCGGCCTGGAGGCCGGGCGCCATGTTGGCCTGCACCGTCATGGTCGGCATGCCGTCCCGCATGCCGACATAGCCTTCGTCCAGAACGTAGTCGATCGTGGCGACTTCACGCAGCGGCACGGACTGGCCGTTGGGCAGGCTGATCTGCAGATCGCGAACCCCATCCAGCGAAGCGCGCGTGTTCGAATCGGCACGCGCCACCAGATTGATGAGATAGATCGAGTCGCGCATCTGCGTGATCGTCGTGCCGGTCAACACGGCCTGCAGGGCCTGTGACAGGACCTTGGAGCTGAGGCCCACCCGTCGCGCCATGTCCTGGTTGACGACGATCTTCAGCGTCTTGTTCTTGTCGCGCCAATCGAAATTCACGTCGCGCGCAAAGCCGGAATCGACCATCGCCGTCACAAGTTGATCGGCGTATTTGCGCGCCTCGTCCGGCGTGCGTCCAGTGACCCGATACTGGATCGGCCAGCCCACGGGCGGCCCCAGTTCGAGGTCCTGGACAAAGGTCGTCGCATCGAGAACGGCACCGGGAAGCGCCGCCTGCAGCTTCGCCTTGACGCGAATCCGTTCCTCGATCCCCTTGGTGACGATGACGAACTGGCCGACGAAGGAATTGTCGCTGAGCACCGCCAGCGGCAGGTAGAAGCGGATCGCGCCGCCGCCGATATAGTTGGAATAGCGCTCGATATCGGGATCGCCGTCGATCAGCGACTGGATCTTGTCCACGACCTGTTCCGTCGCGAAGATCGAGGCGGCGGCCGGCAGATTGACGGTGACGAGCAGTTCCGGGCGATCGGAGGACGGGAAGAACTGCCGCTGGACGAATTTCTGCCCGAAGATAGCCAGCACGAAGAGCCCCAGCGTCACGGCGATCGTCAGATAGCGCATCCGCATGCAGAAGAGCAGCAGGTGCTTGTAGGCGGTCGTGATCCTCCCGTATTCGCGCGCGCCCTCCTTATGCTTCGAAACGATCTTGCTCGGCAGCACGGCAACGCCGATGACCGGCGAGAAAACCACGGCGACGAACCAGGACGAAACAAGCGCAATCGCGATCACGGCAAACAGCGAGAAGCAGTATTGGCCGGTATTGCTGTCGGCAAAGCCGATGGGGAAGAAGCCGAAGATCGTCACCAGCGTGCCGGTCAGCATCGGAAATGCCGTGGTGACATAGGCAAAGGTGGCGGCCTTGGCCTTCTCGTAGCCCTCCTCGATCTTCGAGACCATCATCTCGACCGTGATCATCGCATCATCGACGAGCAGGCCGAGGGCGATGATCAACGCACCCAGCGAGATCCGCTGCAGGCTGATGCCGCCGACCTTCATGCCGAGGAAGACGATCGAGAGGACCAGCGGGATCGACAGCGCCACTACCAGCCCGGCGCGCAGGCCGAGGCTGAGGAAGCTTACCGCCAGCACGATGATCAGTGCCTCGAGCAGCGCGTCGGTGAAGCCGGCAATCGCCTCCTTCACGACCTGCGGCTGATCCGAAACCAGCACCACGTCGATGCCGATCGGGAATTCCTGCTCCAGCCCGGCTGCGATCTGGGCCAGCCCCTTGCCGAAATCGAGATTGTTGCCGCCGGCCTTCATCGAGATGCCGAGACCAATCGCCGGCTTGCCATTGACCCGGAACATCTTGGTCGGCGGGTCGACATAGCCCTCTTCCACGGTGGCGATATCGGTCAGGCGAAAGAAGCGGTTGTTGACGAACAGGTTGACGGATTCGAGGTTTTCCTTCGTCAGGAATCCGCCGGTGACATTGACGAGGATGTTCTCGCCGGGCGTGTTGACCACGCCGGAGGGAACGAGCGCGTTCTGGTCTGCGATCGAACTCAGAACGTCGTTGAGGTTGAGCCCGAGCGCCGCCAGCTTCTGCGGCGAGAAGGACAGATAGAAGGTCTGGTCCTGCTGGCCGAACATCGTCACCTTGGCGACGTCGAGGCCGTTCTGGAAGGCGACCTTGGCCCGCTCGGCGAAATCACGCGTCTGCCGCATCGTGAAGCCGTCATAGGTAAGGCCGTAAATGACGCCGTAGACATCGCCGAACTCGTCGTTGAAGAACGGCCCCTGATAGCCCTGGGGCAGCTGGTATTCGATGTCTGCAACCTTCTTGCGCACCTCATACCAGATGAACGGAATCTGCTCCGGCGGAGTCGATTGTAGCAAATTGACGTAGAGCAGCGCCTGCCCTGGCGTCGTGTAGCTGTTGATGTAGTCGATATTGGGCGTCTCGCGCAGCTTCTTCTCAAGCCGCTCGGTGATTTCCGAGATGGTATCCGCGGTACTCGCGCCCGGCCAGTTGACCTGAACCAGCATGGTCTGGACGGCGAACTGGGGATCTTCCTCGCGACCCAGCGTCATGTAGGAGTGCACGCCGGCAACGACGCAGAGCGCCATGAAGAAAGTGACGAGCGTCTTGTGGTTGATCGCCCATTCGGAGAGATTGAGCCCTCCCATCATTGTGCGTCAGCCTTCTCGACCGTGACTTTCTGGCCGTCGTTCAGAGCGTTGACGCCGGCGGTAACGATGCGATCGCCCTTGGCAATGCCGGAGGAGATCGTCACCGTGTCGGTGTTGAAGCGGTCCACCTTGACCGGAACTCTCTTGACGGTGTCATCGGCCGAGACGAGCCAGACCTGGGGGGTGTCGCCGGTCTGGAGAATGGCGCTTGAAGGGACGGTCACGACCTCGCGACCTGCCGTGCTGACTTCGCCCACGACGACCGCTCCGATGAACATGTCGGCCGGCGGATCCGTCAGGGTCACCTTGACCGTGTAGGTTCCGGTAACCGGGTCGGCATTCGGCGAGATTTCGCGAACGACGCCCTGCACCGAAACGTTGGGCTTCGCCTGCATCCACACCTTGACCGGCATGCCGACCTTGGCAGCGGCTATATAGATGACCGAGATCGAAAAGACGCCGTCACGATCATTGAAGCTCGACAGTTGGACGACCATCTCGCCCGCCTGCACCACCTGCCCGACATTCGCGCCCGTCTGGGTCACGACGCCCTCGGTGGGAGCATGCAGCTTGGTATAGCCAAGCTGGTCCTGGGCGAGCTTGAGATTGGCCTTGGCGCCGACGACGCCGGCCTGCGCGGTCTGCAGGTCCTTCAGGGCCTGGTCGTAGCGGGCCTGCGGGGTGAAGCCATTGGCCAGCAGTTGCTTGAAGCGGCTCTCCTCGCCGGCGGCCTGGTCGAGCGCAGCCTGCGCCGAAGTCACCTGGGACTGAGCCGCGGTCAGCCGGGAGTTGTAGTCGACGGGATCGAGGCTCGCGAGCAGATCGCCCTTCTTGACCGATGCGCCGACATCGACATTGCGCGTCAGCACACGGCCGCTGACCAGGAAGCCGATATTGTTGACGTAACGGGCCTGGATCGTGCCGGCGCCCTCGGCAGAGAGAACGAGCGGCTTCTCCTCGACGACGATGGTGCGCACCATGCGCGGTGGCGGTGGAGTCGGCGCTTCCTCCGAACAGCCAGACAAAACAAGTCCCAGGCTCGCCACAATCATTCCGGCGGCGAGCTTTCCCATACGTCCCAACATGCTTTCCCCGCGTGATCCTTTACGGAATCCCCGCGGGATCATGCCACTACGTCAGGAAAGCGCGCTAGCTAATTCTGGCAGTCTCCATTATTCGGCGGCGACATCCAGCTGGAACGCGGCATCATCGCCCGGACGACCGACGCTGACATAACGGAATCCCTCGCGAACGACATCGTCGCGCCGGTAGATATTGCGCAGATCGACCATCAGCGGCGTCCGCATCGTCGCCTTGAGGCGCTTCAGGTCGAGCGCGCGGAAGATGTCCCACTCGGTCACGATGACGAGGACGTCGGCGTCCTGCGCCGCGTCATAGGCATCGGCGGCATAGTCGACGTCGCCGAGAATCTGCCGCGCTGGCTCCATGCCCTCCGGATCGAAGGCGGACACAAGCGCGCCGGCATCCTGCAGCGCCTGGATGATCGAAAGCGACGGCGCCTCGCGCATGTCGTCGGTGTTCGGCTTGAAGGTCAGGCCGAGGATGGCGACCTTCTTGCCACGGATCTCGCCGCCTGACGCCTGGATGACCTTGCGCGCCATGGCGCGCTTGCGCTGGTCGTTGATCGACACCGTGGTCTCGATGAGCCGCAGCGGCGTGCCCTGGTCCTGCGCCGTCTTGACGAGGGCAAGCGTATCCTTGGGGAAACACGAGCCGCCATAGCCGGGGCCGGCATGCAGGAATTTCGAACCGATGCGATTGTCGAGCCCGATGCCGCGCGAAACCGCCTGGACGTCGGCGCCGACGCTCTCGCACAGATCCGCCATCTCGTTGATGAAAGTGATCTTCATCGCAAGGAAGGCGTTGGCCGCGTATTTGATCAGCTCCGACGACCGGCGCGAGGTGAACAGGATCGGCGCCTGGTTCAGATAGAGCGGCCGGTAGACCTCGGACATGACATCCTTGCCGCGCTCACCCTCGAGGCCCACGACGATGCGGTCCGGCCGCTTGAAATCGGCGATGGCGGCGCCTTCGCGCAGGAATTCGGGATTGGACACCACGGCAACATCGGCGTCCGGATTGGCCTCGCGGATGACGCGTTCCACCTCGTCGCCGGTACCGACGGGAACCGTCGACTTCGTGACGACGACGGTGAAACCCTTCGCGGCCATCGCGATCTCGCGCGCCGCGGCATAGACATAGGAAAGGTCGGCATGCCCGTCGCCGCGCCGCGACGGCGTGCCGACGGCGATGAAGACGACGTCGGCGTCGCCGACCGGGCCTTCAAATTCGGTGGTGAAGGAGAGCCGCCCGGCCCGGACGTTCGAGGCGACCAGAGCCTCCAAACCCGGCTCGTAGATCGGGATCTGATTCTGCTTCAGCGCCTCGATCTTGCGGGCATCCTTGTCGATGCACGTCACGTCATGGCCAAAATCAGCCAGACACGCGCCGGAGACGAGCCCGACATAACCAGAACCGATCATCGCTATGCGCATGTTGACGCCTTCGCTTTTCCCATTAATCCGAGCATGGGAGCATCCTAGTGGAACAATATGGCGCGTTCATAACCCATTCGGATCAGGCAATCGCGGGCGAATTCGCAGCGCGTCGCCCGAACCTCGATAAAATCGGTGGACCGTTCAACCTGCTGTCATCCGGGGACTATTGACCCGCCCGGTCGTGGCGACTAGGTTCCGCCCCAATTCGAGGCCCAACCTCGATGAGCCCGTAGCTCAGCTGGTAGAGCACGTGACTTTTAATCATGGGGTCTCGGGTTCGAATCCCGACGGGCTCACCACTCCCCTGATAATTTCCCATCGGCCACCCAAGGCGGTTGCGCCTTGTCGCGACGAGTGCGAGCGGCAGCCGATGCATCCGACCTCCGGATCCGGCGATGCGCGCTGGCCAGTCGAATGACAATCCTGATCTATGTCGCCGCCGGCCTGGCCGAAATTGCCGGCTGCTTCGCCTTCTGGGCCTGGCTCAGGCTCGGCCGGTCCATCGCCTGGCTGGCGCCGGGGATGCTGTCGCTGGCGCTCTTCGCCTATCTGCTGACGCTGGTCGACAGCGCCGCCGCCGGGCGAGCCTACGCCGCCTATGGCGGCATCTACATCGCGCTGTCGATCCTGTGGCTCTGGATCGTGGAAGGCGCCCGGCCGGATCGCTGGGATCTGGCGGGCGCCGCCCTTTGCCTGGCTGGCGCCGCCATCATCCTGTTCGCGCCGCGCGGATAGCGGCTACTGCGCCTTGGGCGGCTTGCCGTTCGACTTGAACGAGCCGGTGAAGGTGCCCTCGGCGGTGGTTGCCGTGCAGCTGACGATGGCCGGCTTGCCCGAATAGGGATCGCTGAACTTGCAGAGGCCCTCCTTGGCCGCGACGATCTTCGGCTCCTTGCCCGAGCGGATGTTGACGTCGACGACCGGCACGCCGGCGATGCCGGTCTTCTTGTCGCCGGCCAGCTTGGTGGCATCGCCCGTGAAGCCGATCAGCGTCTTGCCCTGGGTGAAGATGAACATCACCGTGCCGCCGGGAAGCGGTACGCTGGCGACCTCGTTCTTGCACTGCTTGGTGGCGTCCTTGCCGGCGACGACCAGCTTGTCGCATTTGCCGGCGCTAACCATGACCGGCGGGGCGACCGCCTTGTTCTGCGCGTGGCCGGCGGCCGGCAGCGCCAGAACAAGCGCGGATGCGATCAGGCTCAGTTTCTTCATGATGTCGTCTCGCTGCTAGGACATGCCCGACGACAGGGTCGCCATGGAAACGGGCAAAAGAATGGATCTCCTCCCTCCATAAGCAGCCGGGGTCGATTTGCACAGGCCCCGCGGCCTCGAACCGCCACGCCCGCGGGGGTTACGCTTCCACGGCCTGTTCCGCCCTGCCAGCCTCGAGCGGCTTGGTATTCCGCAGCAGGAGCACCAGGGGCATCGCCAGAAGGGTGACGATCATCATCAGCCGGAAATTATCCGCATAGGCGATCGTCTCCGCCTGGACATTGATCAGGTCGTTGACCGTTGCCCGTCCCGCCGGCGTATCCAGCCGAAGCACAGGCCCCAATTGCTGCACGGCCCGGCTGTAGGGCGAGACGTCGCCGGAAAGCCCGGCATGAACGGTGGCCGCGTTGCGGGTCAGCAGGAATGTCGTCACCGAGATGCCGACGCTGGAGCCGACATTGCGCGTGAGGCTGTAGAAGCCGGTGCCCTGGGTGCGGAGATCCGCCGCCAGCGTCGCGAAGGTGACGGTGCTCAGCGGCACGAAGACGAAGCCGAGACCGAAGCCCTGGATCAGCCCGGTCCAGATGATCGTGCCCTGCGAAATATCGGGTGTGAACTGACTCATCTGGTGCAGCGCGACCGCCGTCAGCAGCAGGCCGACAAGCAGGAGATAGCGGGTGTCGACAAGCGACATGAGCCGCCCGACGAGAACCATCGCTACCATGGTGCCGATGCCGCGCGGTGCGAGAACGAGGCCCGCCGTGAGGACGGGATAGCCCATCAGGCGCTCGAGATAGGGAGCCAGCAACGACAGCGTCGCCAGCAGGACGGCGCCGACGATGAAGATCATCACCTGCCCCATGACGAAGTTCCGGTCGCGGAACAGCCGCCCGTCCAGGAAGGGCCGCGAACTCGTCAGGGTATGGACGACGAACAGATAGAAACCGAGCAGCATGAGCGCGAACTCGATCTGGATCTCCGTCGACTGGAACCAGTTCAGCTGTTCGCCGCGATCCAGGAACAGCTGCAGCGCCGCGATCGCGATGCCGAGCGTCGCGAAGCCAAACCAGTCGAGCCTGGCCGCCACGGAACCGAGCTTGCCTTCCAGGAAGCCGAAGGCGAGCAGCAGCGTCATGATGCCAAGCGGAACATTGACGTAGAACACCCATCGCCAGTCGTAGTACTGCGTCAGCCATCCGCCCAGCGTCGGGCCGAGGATCGGCCCCAGCATGACGCCGAGGCCGAAGATCGCCATGGCCTGCCCGCGCATGCGCAGGGGATAGCTGTCCAGCAGGACCGCCTGCGACAGGGGCACGACCGGAGCGCCGAACCCGCCCTGGATCATGCGATAGAGAACCATCTGCTCGATGCTTGTCGCGGTGCCGCAGAGCATGGAAGCGACGACAAAGCCGGCGACGCACACGATGAACAGTTGGCGGCGGCCGAAGCGTGCCTCCAGCCAGCCGGTCGCCGGCGTCAGGATCGCGGCGGCGACGATATAGGAGGTCAGCACCCAGTTGATCTGCGTGCTCGTCGCGGCAAGACTGCCCTGCATATAGGGCAGCGCGACATTGGCGATGGTGGAATCGAGCGCCTGCATCAGGGTCGCCACCATCACGCAGACCGTGACGGCGGCGCGCTTCGAACCCGTCACCGGCGTCGCGGCGATGTCCGACATCAGTCGATCCCCACCATTCCCAGGAGGTCCCGCCAGAGCGTCGCGAGCGAGCGGTGATAGCCGGTGTCGATGGATACAGTGGCGCTGGCGCCGTCGCGCAGCACTACGCCCGGGTCTTCCGTGGTGATCTTGAGCCGGACGGGCATGCGCTGCACGACCTTGACCCAGTTGCCCGAGGCATTCTGCGCCGGCAGCAGCGCAAAGACCGAGCCGCTGGCCGGCGTGATGCTCTGTACCTCGGCCTTCAGCACCTGATCGGGATAGGAATCGAGGGTGACCGTCGCGGGATCGCCGACCTTGATGTGGGTGAGATCGGTTTCCTTGATGTTGGCGTCAATCCAGCTCTGCAGGCCAATCAGGGAGAAGGCCGCCTGGCCGATCGTCAGGAAGCTGCCCGGCTGGATGTTCTCGACCTGGGTCACGGTGCCGGCAAAGGGCGCCAGAACCTTGGTCAGCCGTACATTTCGCGCCGCCAGTTCCACCTCCGCCTTGGCCGCGAGATAGGCGGCATGCTGCTCGATCGGCTTGTCGACGCTGCCGCCGAACTCCGCCAGCGTCGCGGCGGCCCCGGATTCGGCGGCGCGCTGGGCCTGCTGCGCGACGCGCAGGGTGCGCTGCGCCTGGTCAAGCTCGGCCTGGGTCTCGACCTTCTCCTTCACCAGGGCGGCGACCCGATCGAACTCCTGCTGCGCGAAGGTCACGTCGGCCTTCGACTGCGCAACGCTCGCCTGGTCCTGATTATAGGTGAGGAGAAGTCCCTGCAGCTTTTCGCTGGCCTCGGCCAGATTGGCGTTGGCCCTGTCGAGCGCGATCTGGAACGGCTCCGGGTCGATTTCGAACAGGAGTTGATCCTGCTGCACCATCTGGTTGGTGGCGACGGCGACCCGGATGACCTGACCCGAAACCTGCGGGGTGATGGTGACATTGGCCGCCCCGACATAGGCGTCGTCCTCGGTCACATATTGTCCGCCGCTCAGGTAGAGCCAGAGGCCGACGAGGATGGCGACCACCGGCCCGGCAAGGAGCAGGATCCGCCGCAATCCCGGGTGCTTGGTCGCATTTTCGGGAGCAGCGGGAGCGGAGGTATCGGATGCAGTCACAATCGTCTCCTGAGACACGTCGCGGTCCGATGACTTCAATGCCGCGTCCTGCGCGATGGCATTCGAAACCGGACCGACGCAGCAGATCGCCGAAATGGCTAACGATGGATGGCCTCCCGCCCAAGTTGCAAGCGCGGAAACGCGTGTCTGCGGGAAAATTCGGACGGGTGGCAGAATGGAAACGGCGCGAACCCGTGTTCAATCGGCGGGGGCCCGGCGTGCCGGCCTCGCGGAACCGCCTCTAGAACGCCCGGAATGTCATGATCGTGCGCGTGTCGCGAATGCCGTCGAAGCGCTGCACCGATTCGGTGACGAAATGGCCGGGATCGGCGTCATCGGGAAGGTAGAACTTGACCAGCAGGTCGAACTCGCCGGCGGTCGAGTAGATCTCCGAGGCGATCTCCGCATCGGCGATGGCATTCGCCACTTCATAGGCACGGCCGAGATGGCACTTGATCTGGACGAAAAGGGCTCGCATCGGGGCCTCCGGCAGTGCGTTGCGTGAGGGACGGGATATCAGGTCCGGTCCCCTCCCCGCAATCGCCCCGACGCGGCACGCGACAAGACGGAAAGAGTCACTGCCTCGAAACCTTGCCGACGCGTCCTGCGTAGCTAGTTCAACGGAAGGATCGTTGCGACCTTGCCGAAGCGCCGGAGAGCCTCAACATGACCCGCATAGCCTTCGCGATCGTCTTCCTGATGGCGACCTCGCTGCTGTCGACCGCAGCCGTCGCCGCCGAGCCGACCTCGTCCGAGCAGAGCCTTTTGAAGCAGCTTGTTCAGGACCAGCTGGCCGCCTTCCAGCGCGATGACGGCGCCGCCGCCTATGACCTGGCGGCGCCGGGCATCCGGAAGATGTTCCCGTCGCCCGACATCTTCATCGGCATGGTGAAGCAGGCATACCCGCCGATCTACCGACCGCAGAGCCTCGCCTATGGCAAGGTGACCGACAGCCCGATCGGCCTGGTGCAGAAGGTCTATGTCACCGGCCCGGACGGACGGAACTGGGTGGCGCTCTATCGTTTCGAGAAGCAACCGGATGGCACGTGGAAAATCGCCGGTTGCTCGTTGGTCAAGGATACCGAGCCCACCATCTAGATGCCGCTGCCGCGCCCGGCGTGTCCGAACGCGGCATTGGCAGATCCTTGGATGTCAGGTCCTTGGCCTCTCGGCCAAAGACTTAGTTTTCCTGGATGGAGATGCCGGATTTGTCGACCTGGATCTCGACGCCCTTCGGCTTGGTCTGCTCGTTGTACACATAGACGCCGAGACCGATGACGACGACGATCAAGGCTCCGACGAGGAGATAAAGCGTATTTCTATTCATGGTGGATTGGGTACCGGGTAGGAGAGAATGCGAGGAACGCCAGCGCCACAACGCGCTGCATCCCGAACGGTTCCCTCGCGGGCCGGAAAATCTGCGATAATCTACAGTGCCGCCTGTGGCGTCACGACGAGTTGGCCTTCGACCGTGTCGATCCTGGCCCGGATGCCGAAGGTGCTGGCGAGGTTTTCGCGGGTCAGCACAGCTTCCGGCAGCCCTTCCGCCCCGATACGCCCACCATCCATCATCACCAGCCGATCGGCATACCGCGCGGCCAGCGAGAGATCGTGCAACACCGCCATCACGGCCGCCCCGGCCCGCGCCCGTGCGCGCAGCAGGTCGAGCACGACGAACTGGTAGCGGGCATCCAGCGCCGCAACCGGCTCGTCGGCGAGAATGATCTGCGGTTCGCCCGCCAGCACGCGCGCCAGGGCCACCCGAGCACGTTCGCCACCCGATAGCGTCGTGACCGACCGATCCGCGAATTCCAGCGTGCCAGTCGCCTCCAGCGCCGCAAGGACGGCCGCGCGATCCTCGACGCCGAGGTCTCTCGCGCCGGTCGCATGCGGGATACGCCCGAGCGCCACGACATCGGCAACGGACAGCGGCCAGTGAAACACATGCCCTTGCGGCAGATAGCCGATCTTCCGCGCCCGCAGCCGTGGCGACACTGCCTCGGCCTTCTGGTCGCCGAGATAGATCGCGCCTTCGCCATCGAGCAGTCCGGCCAGCCGTCGCACCAGCGTGGTCTTGCCGGCGCCGTTGGGGCCGATGACGACCACGAACTCGCCCGCCGTGAGGGCGAGATCGACGCCGCCAAGGATGTGGCGGCGGCCGAGCGTGGCGCCGACGCCTTCCGCCCTGAGAAGCGCTGCCATCAGGCCACCTCGCCGGTCAGCCCGCGCCGATGGCGGAATACGAGCCCGATGAAAAGCGGTGCGCCGATCAGCGCCGTGACGACGCCGACCTTGATCTCGTTCTGGGCCGGGATGATGCGCACCAGGATGTCCGCCGCCGTCAGCAGCGCCGCGCCGGCGAGCGCCGCGGGCCACATCAGCCTCGCCGGATCATGGCGCACGAAGGGACGCACCAGATGCGGGGCCACCAGGCCGACGAAGCCGATCGTGCCGGCGACGGCGACGCCGCCGCCGACCGCCAGCGCCACGCCGAGCACGACGCGCAGCCGCACGCGGTTGAGCTGGATGCCGAGGCTCGCCGCCGCATCCTCGCCGAGCGTCAGGGCGCGGAAGGCGCGGCCGTCGACGAAAAGCAGCAGGCAACCCGCCACGATGAAGGGCAGCGCGATGAAGACGTGCTGCATGCTGCGATCCTCCAGCGAACCGAGCAGCCAGAAGGCGATCTCCAGCGCCGCGAACGGGTTTGGCGCCAGGTTGAGCGCCAGCGAGGTCGCCGCCCCGGCCAGGCTCGATATGGCGAGGCCGGCCAGAATGATCACCAGCAGGCTGGCGCGAGGGCCGGCGATCAGCAGCAGCAGGCCGACGGAAAGCAGCGCGCCCAGCATCGCCGCCATCGGCAGGAAGACGGAGAGCGCGTCGAAGACGCCGAAGGCGATGACCAGCACCGCGCCGAAGGCCGCCGCGGAAGGCGCGCCGAACAGAGACGGCGACGCCAGCGGATTGCGCAACAGGCCCTGAAGCGAGGCGCCGGCAAGGCCGAGCGAGAAGCCGATCGCCACCGACAGGATGGCGCGCGGCAGGCGGATTTCACGCACGATGAGACGAGCCGCTTCGTCGCCCGTGCCGAGCAGACCATCGACCACCGCCCTGAGCGGCAGCAGGACCGGCCCGACACCGAGCGACAAAAGGAACAGCACGAAGACGAGCGCCACCAGGCCGGGCACGAGCCAGCGGCTTGCCGCTGGCCTGCGCAACAGATCCGACCTGGGTGCTGTCAATGTGTCCATCTCAATCCGACATAGGCCGAACGGCCGGCATTGTTGTAGCCGAAGGCGTCCTGGTATTCGACGTTGGTCAGGTTCTCGAGCCGGGCGTAGAGCGTCGTCTCGGGATTGAGCCTGTAGGACGCGCTCAGGTCGATCTTGGTATAGCTCTCGAGCGGAACCAGCGCCGCCGCCGTCTTGGCGTCGTTGTTGAAGCGGTCCCCCACGAAGATCGCCGTGGCGCCGAACTCGAAATTCTCGATGCCGGTGTATGTCAGCGTCAGCGAGCCGCTATTCTGCGGCCGACGCGACAGCGGCAGGTCGGTGTCGAGATTGATGGCGCGCATATAGGTGTAGGAACCAGTCGCCTTCAGCACGGACGGCCAGAGAATGGCCTCCGCCGAGAGTTCGAGGCCGGACGTCTCGGCGCTCTTGATGTTGTAGTAGCTCGACTTCGGATAGTCCGGCAGGGCCTTGGACTGGAATTCGATCAGATTGGTGAAGTTGTTGTAGAAACCGGTGAGCGAGACGTTCACCCGGCCGTCGAACAGTTCCTGGTCGATGCCGACATCGCCGCCATAGCTCTCCTCGTCGATGAGATCGGGATTGCCGTACTGCGCGTCGTAGAGCTGGAACATGGTCGGCCGCTTGGCCGCGTTGCCGAAGCTGCCGCGCAGCTTGGTGCCGGTCTGGTCGATCAGATAGGCGGCCGTGGCGCGTCCGGTCAGGAACCCCTGCCCGTCGACATCCTCGTCATAGCGCCCGCCGAGCGACAGGTTGAGATTGTCGAACAGCGTGAACTGCTGCATGGCAAAGACGGCCAGCAGGGTTCGGGCATTGTCGAAATTGTCGACCGTGCTCGCGACGCCGCCGAGCGACGTCGTGGTGGTATCCTGCGAGCCCGACTCCTGCTCGGCCCGTGCGCCGACGATCAGCGAGCCATAGCGCGCCATGTCGATGGTGGCCTGGTACTCGGCCCCGAAATCGTCACCGGTGGAATCGCCGACCCGGCCGCGGAAGGTCGTCGTCAGCGGCTCGGTATAGCGGCTGGTGGTCTGGGTGCCGAACACCGTGAACTGGTTGTTGACCCGGCCATCGAAGCCCTCGAATTCGAAGCGGCCGAACGCCGTCAGCACATCGCGGTCGCGCTCGTAGCCTGGCAGGTCGTCGGCGGGCTTGGAGCCCTTCTCGACATCCGATTCCTGGTGGTAGGCGGTGACGCCGAAGCTCAGGCTCTTGCCGTCGCCGGCATCGAAGCTCGCCCGCGCGGAGCCGGCCAGCTTCTTGGTGCCGTCCGGCTCGCCATTGTCGCGATCGCCGACGCGCGAAAAACCATGGGTATTGAACATCGTGCCGCTGACCGAAAAGCTGGCCGGACCGATGCTGCCGCCCGCCGCCGCATTGCCGGCGAAGGTGTCGTAGCTACCTCCCTCGGCGCCGACGGTCATCGAGAGCGCGCCGGTGCGCTTCCTGGTGATGATGTTTATGACGCCGCCCATGGCGTCCGAACCATAGAGCGCGCTTTGGGGTCCGCGCAGGATTTCGACCCGCTCGATGTCGGTCGGCGAGAACACGGCGAAGTCGAAGCTGTTGCGGGCGCTTGCCGGATCGTTGACCCTTATGCCGTCGACCAGCACCAGCGTGTGGCCGGCCTCGGCGCCGCGGATGCTGACTTCGGTCGTGCCGCCCGGACCACCCGACTGGGTGACGGTCAGGCCCGGGACCTGGCGCAGCACATCGACCAGCGACCCGGGCGAGGCGTTGTTGATCTTGTCGCCGGGTATGACGGTGATCGCGCTGCCGGATTTGGAAATGTCGGTCGGACCGCGATAGGCGGTCACGACAATCTCTTCCAAATCGTCCGCGCGTGCCGCATGGGCGGCCAGCAGGACAGGAAGCGTGGCAAAAAGGGAGAGAGCGGCGCGCCCCCGGCGCCGTTCGAAGAAACTCATCAGGCAGACCTCGGTTTGGATCGATCTGGTCGTCGCGCCCGTCACGTGTGTGTCCCGGACCCCGCGAACGGCTTTGCCGCCCGCTCCAGAAGCGGTAGACGAGGACCCTGGTCACTGCAAGCGGGAGCGCACGTCATGCGCGCGTGGGTCAACAGGTTCGGTTTGATTGTGGCAGCATGGGCACTCGCCGGCCCTGCGCTGGCCGAAGCCCCGCCCGTGGATGCGCCGAAGCGGATCGTCTCGATCAATGCGTGCGCCGACCAGTTGCTGCTGGCGCTGGCCGATCCCGCGCAGATCGCCGCGCTTTCGCTCTATGCGACCGATCCCGCCTATTCCTACCTCGCCGAACAGGCCAAGGCGTTTCCGCATGACGCGGGCGCGGCCGAAACCGTGATCCAGCGCGATCCCGACCTCGTTCTCGCCGGACGCTTCACCAAGCGCGAGACGCGCTCGATGCTGAAGCGGCTGGGTTTCAAGGTCGTCGAACTCGACACGGTGAAATCGATCGACGATTCGATCGCCCAGATCCGGGACGTCGCGGCCTTGCTCGGACACCCCGAACGCGGCAATACGCTGATCGCCCGCATCGAAGCCGCCCGCGCCAAGGCCACCGCCGGTGTGCCGGCCGGCTCGCATCCGCCCACCGTCGCCGTCTACCAGCGCCGCGGCTATGTCACCGGGCAGAACACGCTGACCGGCGAATTGCTGCGCCTTGCCGGCTTTGCCGACATGGGCGGTCAGCTTGCCGGCAAGACAGGCGGTTTCGTGCCGCTGGAGCGGATCGTTACCGACAGGCCGGACATGCTGGTCGTGGCGGACGCGCAGACCGTCGCCGCCGACCAGGGTAGCGCGCTGCTGGCGCATCCCGCCTTGCGCGAGCTCTACCCGCCCGAGCGCCGCATCGCCCTGCCCGGCCGGCTCACCATCTGCGCTGGACCTTCCCTGCCCGAGGCGATCGAAACGCTGGCCGCCGAGCGTGCCAAGCTGGGCGGTTCGTGATCGCATGACCGGATTCCCGTTCGACCTTCGCCTTCTGCTGCTGATCGCCGCCATCGGCCTCGATGCGTTGATCGGCGATCCCGACTGCCTCTGGCGCCGCCTGCCCCATCCGGTCACCTGGTTCGGCGCGCTGATCGGCTTTTGCGACCGGGCGTTCAATCGCGACACGGCGGCTTCAGGCATCCGCCGCGCCGCCGGTGTCGGCGTCGTGATCGTCCTCGTCGCCATCGCCTGGTTCGCGGGCTTGCTGGTCGAGCGGCTGGTGGCGCGCATTCCCTATGGCATCGCGCTCATCCCCTTCATCGCCTCGGTGCTGCTGGCGAGCCGCAGCCTCCATGATCACGTCGCCCGCGTGCTCAACGCCTTCCATTCCGGCGGGCTCGACGACGCGCGCAAGGCGGTCTCGATGATCGTCGGCCGCGATCCCGACAGCCTGGACAAGTCTGGTGTCACCCGCGCCGCGATCGAATCGACGGCCGAGAACTTTTCCGATGGCGTCGTGGCGCCGGCCTTCTGGTTCGCGGTGTTAGGCCTGCCCGGACTCTTTGCCTACAAGATGATCAACACGGCGGATTCGATGATCGGCCACCGCACGGCGCGGCACGAGGCCTTCGGCTGGGCGGCGGCGCGGCTGGACGATCTGGTCAACCTGCCCGCCAGCCGTCTCGCCGGCTTCCTCATCGCCATGGCAGCGCCCTTTGTCGGCGGCACGATCAAGCAATCCATGCTCGTCATGCTGGACGACGCCCGAAAGCATCGCTCGCCGAATGCAGGCTGGCCGGAGGCCGCGATGGCCGGCGCGCTCGGCCTGGCGCTCGCCGGACCGCGCCGCTATGGCGAGCGCGTGGTCGAAGACCCGTTCCTGAACGATAGCGGCCGGCACGAGGCCGGCCCCGGCGACATCAGCCGCGCGCTGAAGATCCTGCGCGTCGCAACGGCGGCCGGCGCTGTGCTCGCGCTTATCGTGTGGCTATACCTGCATAGTTGAGGATCGCGTCGGTATCGACGTGTTCCTCCAGATGATCGGCCAGCCTGTCGAGCGTGCGATCGACTTCGAGCTCGTAAGCCAGATCCGACACGTCCGCGCCAAGGCTGGCGAGGAAGCCGCGTCGGAAAGCGTCGCCGCCGAACAGGCCATGCACATAGCTGCCGCGCACCCGGCCATCCGCGGAGATCGCCCCCTCGCCGGCGCCCTCGCGCTCCAGCCAGGGCCGCGCCGTGTCGGGTCCGTGGGTGCGGCCGAGATGGATCTCATATCCCGACACCGCAACGCCCGATCGAGCGTCGCGACCCGAGAACGGAGCCGTCGTCTTGTCGACCGCCAGCACCGTCTCGACATCGAGCAGGCCTAGCCCCGGCACGCTCTGCGTGGGTCCCTCCAGCCCGTCCGGATCGGCGATCACCCGCCCCAGCATCTGATAGCCGCCGCACAGGCCAATGACCCGGCCGCCGCGCCGCCGATGCGCCAGGATGTCGATGTCCCAACCCTGCGCGCGCAGATAAGACATGTCGGCAATGGTCGATTTCGAGCCGGGAATGAGAACCAGATCGCAGACCGGGATCGCCTCTCCCGCCCGTACCAGAACGACCGACACGCCGGGCTCCAGCGTCAACGGGTCGAGATCGTCGAAATTGGCGATGCGCGGCAGCACCGGCACGGCGATGTTGAGCGTTCCGGGGCGCAGGCTTCCGCCCGAGAGATCGAGAATATCCTCCGCCGGCAGCCGATGCGCCTCGGCGAACCACGGCACCACGCCGAGCGACGGCCAGCCCGTGGCGGCGTGGATGGCGGCGACGCCGTCATCGAACAGGCTGATATCGCCGCGCATCTTGTTGACGAGAAATGCCTGGATCCGGTCGCGGGCGGCCTGCGGCAGCACGGCGCGGGTGCCGACCAGGCTGGCGATGACGCCGCCGCGATCGATGTCGCCGATCAGGATCACCGGCAGACCGGCGGCCTCGGCGAACCCCATATTGGCGATATCGCCGGAACGCAGGTTGATTTCGGCCGGGCTTCCGGCGCCTTCGACAAGGATGAGATCGGCATTTCGCCCGAGCAGCTCGAAGCTTTCGAGGATGCTGGGCAGCAGCTCGGCCTTGCGCTTTCCATATTCGCGCGCCCGCATCGTGCCGAAGCGGCGCCCCTGCAGGATGATCTGCGAGCCGGTATCGCTCTCCGGCTTCAGCAGCACAGGGTTCATGTGGACGGTGGGCTCAAGTCCCGCGGCGCGCGCCTGCAGCGCCTGTGCCCGGCCGATCTCGCCGCCATCCACCGTCACGGCGGCATTGTTCGACATGTTCTGCGGCTTGAAGGGCGCGACGCGAATGCCTTTTCGCGCATAGAGCCGCGCCAGCCCGGCGACGAGCACCGACTTGCCGACATTCGAGCCCGTGCCCTGGAACATGATCGCGGCGGTCATGGCGTCCAGCCTGCCTGACCTGAAGCAAGACACTCACCCAACCCTCTCCCGCAAGCGGGCGAGGGCTTTTGCGCCGCGTCCGTGACCAGCCTCGCGGCAAATCGTTGGCGCCCCCTTTCCCGCTCGCGGGAGAGGGCTGGGGTGAGGGTCCTGGACCCACTTGTCCTCAATACTCGATGCCCTTCTGCGCCTTCACGCCGGAGCGGAAGGGATGCTTGACCAGTTCCATCTCGGTGACAAGATCGGCGATCTCGATCAGCGCGTCCGGCGCGTTGCGGCCGGTGATGACGACATGGACGTCGCCCGGTTTCTCATTTGTGAGGAATTCCAGCACCTCGGCCAGCGGCAGGTAGTCGTAGCGCAGCACGATGTTGAGCTCATCGAGCACGACCAGATGATATTCGCCGCTGCGGATCAGTTCCTTGGCCGTCTCCCAGGCATGCTTGGCGGCGGCGATGTCGCGCTGGCGGTCCTGCGTCTCCCAGGTGAAGCCTTCGCCGAGGCGGTTGATCGAGACAAGGTCGCCAAAACGTTCCAGCGCCATGCGCTCGCCCGTATCCATCGCGCCCTTGACGAACTGAACGACCGCGACCGGCAGGCCGTGGCCGAGAGAGCGGAACGCCATGCCGAAGGCGGCCGTCGACTTGCCCTTGCCCTTGCCGGTATGGACGATCAGCAGACCCTTCTCGACGTTCTTGGAGGCGAGGATCTTGTCGCGGACGGCCTTCTTCTTGCGCATCTTCTCGGCATGACGGGCATTCAGTTCGTCTTCGGTCATTTCAACGGTCATGCGATTTCCTTTCGTTCGGAACGGCGGGAAGCGAGCGCTGCCAGCCGTTCATACGCGCTGTTGGCGCGGGGCGACCAGAGGCCGCGATCCATGGCTTCGAGAAAGCGGTCCGCCATCTCGGCGAGCGCGGGTTCATTGACGTCGGCGATGAAGTCGCGAACCGCCTCATCGGCGATATAGGCGTCGTAAAGCGCATCGAAATGATGATCGCCGACGGCGTGGGTAGTGGCGGCGAAGGCGAAGAGATAGTCGAGCGTCGCCGCCATCTCGAACGCGCCCTTGTAGCCGTGCCGCATGCAGCCGGCGATCCATTTCGGATTGATCGCCCGCCCGCGCACGACGCGGCCTATCTCCTCCGCCAGCGGACGCACGACCGGGGTATCGGGCCGCGAATGATCGCCGTGATAGAGCCGGGGCGCCGCGCCCTTCAGCGTCTCGATCGAGGCCGAGAGTCCGCCCTGGAACTGGTAATAATCGTCGCTGTCGAGGATATCGTGTTCGCGATTATCCTGGTTGTGCAGGACGGCGTCGGTGTCGGCCAGCCGCGCGCGCAGCCGGTCTCCGGCCGCCTCGCCTTCGGCACCGCCGCCATAGGCGAAGCTTGACCACGCAAGGAAGGCCTCGCCGAGATCGGCGCGGCTGTCCCAGATCTTCTCGTCGATCATCGCCTGAAGGCCCGCGCCATAGGCGCCCGGCTTGGCGCCGAAGATGCGGGCGAGATCCTGGCCCTTGCCATGCGCCGCCGCGATCGGATTGGCATCCGCCGGCTCCTCGCGCGCCGCGATGGCGCGGATTGCGGAATCGATCAGGTCGATCTGCTCCGGGAAGGCATCCCGGAACATGCCGGAAATGCGCAGCGTGACGTCGACGCGCGGGCGCTTCAGCTCCGAGAGCGTCAGCACGCGAAAACCGGTGACGCGGCCGGTTCCCGTCTCCCAACACGGCTCGGCGCCGATCAGGGCGAGCACCTGGGCGATGTCGTCGCCGCCGGTGCGCATGTTGGCGGTGCCCCAGGCGGAGATCGCGACGGAGCGCGGCCACTCGCCCTCATCCTGCATGTAACGCAGCACGAGCGCCTCGGCGGCCGCCTTGCCGATCCGCCAGGCGGCGGCGGTCGGGACGGCGCGGGTATCGACCGAATAGAAGTTCCTGCCCGTCGGCAGCACATCCGGCCGCCCGCGTGACGGGGCGCCGGAGGGACCGGGGGCTACGAAGCGGCCCTCCAGCGCGGTCAGCATGGCGGCGATTTCATCCGCGCCGCAGCGATCCAGCGCAGGCGCAAGGTCCCCGCCGATCCAGCCAAGCACGGCCGATGTGCCGGGGCCGGGCGTCGGCCATGCATTGTCCTTCTCCAGGAAGGCCCGCACGGTCGCCTTGGCCAAAATCTCGATGCGCTCGACCGTATCGCCATTCGTGCGCCAGGGCGCCTCGGCCGCGCGCAAAAGCGCCTCCGGCCGCGCGCCTTCCCAGTCGGCGGCGAGGTCGCAGGCGAGCGGATCGAAACCCTCCAGGCCGAGATCGGCTGATATCGCCCTGTGCAGCGAGCCGTCTTCCGGCCGTCCGCCGGAGCGGGGAATCCGCGCGATCGCGATCAGCGTGTCGAGGCGGTGCTCGTCCTGCGGCGAACTGCCGAAGATGTGCAGCCCGTCGCGAATCTGCAGTTCCTTGATCTCGCAGAGATGCGCGTCGATGGCGCGCAGCGCGCTGCCCTGGTCGCCATCGCGCAGGATGCCGAGATCGCGGTCGATGCCGTGGCGGATGGCCTGGTCGAGTATTTCGCGTTCGAGATGATCGCGGCGGCGCGGGTCGGCGCCGAGCGCCAGATGATATTCGTCGATCAGCGTTTCGATCTCGGCAAAGGCGCCATGCGCCTCGGCCCGCGTCAGCGCCGGCATCAGATGGTCGACGACAACGGCCGAGGCGCGGCGCTTGGCCTGTGCGCCCTCGCCGGGATCGTTGACGATGAACGGGTAGATCAACGGCGTCGGCCCCAGCACGACCTCCGACCAGCAGGCATTGGAAAGCCCCAGCGCCTTGCCGGGAAGCCATTCGAGATTGCCGTGCTTGCCGACATGGACGATCGCATCGACATCGAAGCTTTTCCGCAGCCAGGCGTGGAACGCCAGATAGTGATGCGGCGGAACGAGGTCGGGATCGTGATAGGTCGATTTCGGATCGATGCCATAGCCGCGCGCCGGCTGGATGCCGACCACGACATTGCCGAAGCGATGGATGGCGAGACGGAAAGCGCCTTCGTCGAAGAACGGATCGGCCTCGGGATCGCCCCAGCGTTTGGCCAGGCTGAACCGCACGGAGTCGGGCAGACCATCATGGAAGGCACGGTAGTCGGCGAGGGAGAGAGAGATGCCCTCTCCGGATAGCCCGTAAAACCTCACCCGGCCATGCGGGCCGACCTCTCCCTCAGGGAGAGGTGAAGGAAGGGAGCCGTCCTCCGCGACACATGCAGCGGAAAAGCCCTCGCCCGCTTGCGGGAGAGGGTTGGGTGAGGGTTCTTCCCGCAATGCCGCCCGCTTTGCCAGCGCGTTGGTCGGGCCGGCGAGCAGCAGGTCCATCAGCGCCCTGCCCGTCTCCGGGAAGCCCTCCAGCGCGTAGCCAGCCGATTTCATCGCCAACGCGATCCGCGCGGCACTCTCCGGCGTATCGAGGCCGACGCCATTGGCGAGGCGGCCGTCGCGGTCGGGATAGTTGGAGAGCACGAGCGCGATCCGGCGATCGGCCGGAGCCGTCGCGCCGAGCCGGATCCAGCGCGCCGCCTGCGCCGCGACAAAGGCGATGCGCTCGCGGTCGGCGCGATAGACGACGATGCGGCTGTCGGTCCGGCCATCGCTCTCGACCTCTTCCTTGAACGAGACGGCCCGGGTCAGGATGCGTCCATCGACCTCCGGCAGCACGACATTCATGATGAGGTCGCGCGGGCCGAGACCGCGGCTGGATTCGAGCCAGGCCTCGCGGCTGGTGCCTGCGAAGACGATCTGCAGCACCGGACGGCCGGCGCGGTCGAGCACGGTCGGTTCATGCGCCCGGCCGGGCCGCGAAATCGCGAAGGCCGTGGCGTTGAGCACGATGGCCGGCTTCAGCGCGTCGAACGCCTGCTCGATGAACGCCGCCGCCGCCTCGTTCTTCAGGCTGGAGGCGAAGATCGCGGCGGTGGCAATTCCCTCCCGGTCCAGCGCCTCGATCAGCGCATCGACGGGCTCGGTCGAGCCGCCGGGAATGACCGAGCGATAGAAGGTGAGAAACGCCACCGGGCGGCCGGCATCGCGGGGAAGCAAGGCCTCGGCCACCACGCCTCGGCCAGGACGGTAGAAGCCGACTTCCGGCAGCACCTGCGGCTCGGGGGGCGCATCGTTCGCGCCGATGACGTGCCGGAGATAGCCGAGCGCGCGACCAATATTGACCGCGCCGCCCTCGGCGCAATAGCGCCAGAGCTTTTGCGCGATCTCCGGTGCGACCGTCGTATACGCCTCCAGCGCCGCGTCCCAGCGATCCTCGCCCGGCACGACCGCAATCTGCGGCCCGCCGGCGCGCGAGAGCGCCCGCAGCGCCTCCAGCCCGTAGGGCCAGTAGCCGACGCCGCCCATCATGCGGATGAAGACGAACTTCGCCTGCGCGATCGTCTTTTCCAGATAGAGATCGACCGAATAGGGATGCGTCAGCTGCATCAGGTTGGCGAGGCGCAGCGACGGCCCTTCCGGGGCGGATGCGAAGGCCGACGCAAAGGCGGCGAGCTCCGTGTCGGCGGCCGACAGGATGACGATGTCGCCGGGCGACTGGTCGAGATCGACGGCGCTGCCGCCATCGTCGATCCGCTCCATTTCGCCGGCGACGAGATGCATGGCTCAGGCCCTGAAATGCGCTGAGATGGCGGCCGTGTCGAGGCCGCGCTCGCCGATCACCACGAGACGGCCGGCCTTGTCGCCGGGCGCGAAATAGGTGTCGACGCGAGGACCGACCGCCTGGACCACGGCCGGTGCCGCCTTGCCGGCGATCGCCGCGCGACCCTTGATGCGCAACACGCCCTTCTCCGCCATGGCGGCGCGGACGCGGGTCGCCAGTGTTTCGATGGAAGCGAGTTCCGCGACATCGACGATGAAGGTGTCGAAATCGTCGTGGTCGTGCTCCTCTCCTTCGAGGTCATGATGGCTCTTGCGCTCGAAGGCGTCGTTCTCCGCCGCCGCGCCGACGCCGAGCAGCACCGAGGCCGGCAGGCCCGATGCCGTCGCATGGACGATGCGCGCTTCCTTGCGGGCGTCGCGGGCGACGATCTCGGCCACCTCTTCCAGCTGCTTCTCGTCAACCAGATCCGTCTTCGAGAAGACGATCAGATCGGCGCAGGAAAGCTGGTCCTCGAACAGTTCCTCGATCGGATCCTCGTGGTCGAGCGAGGGGTCCTCGGCGCGCTGGGCGGCGACGGCCTCCTCGTCATGCGCGAAGCGGCCGGCGGCGACCGCTTCGGCATCCACCACGGTGATGACGCCGTCGATGGTGACGCGGTGGCGCACGGTCGGCCAGGTGAAGGCCCGCACGAGCGGCTGCGGCAGCGCCAGGCCGGAGGTCTCGATGACGATGTGATCGGGCGGGTTGCCGCGCGCCAGCAGCGTCTCGATCGTCGGCAGGAAATCATCGGCAACCGTGCAGCAGATGCAGCCATTGGTGAGTTCGATCACCGTATCCGGCTTGCAATCATCGACGCCGCAATCCGACAGCAGCGAGCCGTCAAAGCCCATGTCGCCGAATTCGTTGACGATCAGCGCGATGCGGCGGCCTTCGGCGCCGGCGATCAGGTTGCGGATCAGCGTGGTCTTTCCGGCACCCAGGAATCCGGTGACGATGGTGGCGGGGATACGGGCGGTCAAAGGACGAACTCCGGGTTCGGATTGGGTTTCAGGCGCACCGGCAGGCCGGCGGCCACGAGAAAAACGGTCTGCACGGCGCCCGCGATCTTCTGGTTGAGGCGGCCCTGCTCGTCGGCGAAGCGGCGGGCGAGCGCGTTCATCGGCACGATGCCGGAGCCGACCTCGTTGGAAACGAGCACGACCGGTCCCCTAGCCTCGGAGAGCATACGGGCCAGCGCGTCGCCCTCGGCGGCCACGTCGCGCTCAGCCTCCATCAGGTTGGAAAGCCAGAGCGTCAGGCAATCGACGAGGATGACACGGCCCGGATCGGCCAAGGTCGCGAGGCGGCCCGCCAGATCGAGCGGCTCCTCGACCGTCGTCCAGTCCAGCCCGCGCCGGTCGCGATGCGCCGAAATCCGCGCCTGCATTTCGGCATCGCGGATCTCGGCCGTAGCCAGATAGACAGCCGGCAGTGCGGTCCGGGCCACGATATCCTCGGCGAAGCGGCTCTTGCCGGAGCGGGCACCGCCGAGGATCAGCGCCGTGCGCGGCGCGAGGGATGGCACGGCCTCAGGCCGACCGCGACAGGCGTTGATAGAGCCAGCCGGAACAGAGGCCCGACAGCGCCCAGAGCAGCGCGCTGACCACCAGCGAGGCAGCGACGAACTCGCCACCGAGGCCAGCCGGATAGGAAGCCTCCAGCGACGGCGGCACCGGGGCGCCGATGACATGCGGCATGACGCCGATGACGAGGCCCGCGATCTTCAGCAGCCACGATCCGCTGAAGACGATCAGCGCGAGGCCGATCGCCGAGGCGGCGGCAGTCGAAAGCCACCAGATCTGGCGCGAGGTGATCTCGGCAGCCGCCGTGCCGGGAAGCTCCGGCGACAGGCCGAGCGAGGGCAGCAGCGAGGCGGCGAAGAAGCCGGCAACGCCCCAGAGCACGCCGGTGCTGGCGTCGATCCGGCCGCCGCGGATCGACATCAGGCCGAGCAGGACGGCGGAGACGCCAACCCCCATCAGCAGGTTGGCGATCAGCGTATAGGCGGAGCGCTCGAAGCCGTCGGCCGGCGACCAGGCGTCTGCGTCATGCTCATGCGCCGGCGCGGCGGCCTCATGGGCATGGGCCTCGGCCGTCGCATGCTCATGCGGCGCCGCGGCGGCCGGGGCCGGCTCGGCGCTCTCGAAGGTCTCGGCGTGCAGGATGAGCGGCTCGGTGGTGACGGCCTGCACCACGGAAAGCGCAATGCCCACGGCAAGCCCGGCGCCGAAGGCGCTCAGGATGATCGTCTTGAACATGATGGATCCTCAGGCGTCAGTGGCAGGGCAGACCGAGCGAATGCCGGGTGTCATGCGTCGCGTTGTGGATCAGGCTCGGCGCGGCGAAGCCGGTGCCGACGAAAAGCAACAGGCCGAAGGCGATGGCGAGCAGCGCCGGCACGATGCGCGATGCGGCGTCGCTCCGGGCGCCATCTGCAGCAATCGAGGCGGGTCTCGTCGCGGTCTTCGAGAAATTGGTCATAGCGTCTCCTTCACCGTCCCACCGACGGCTGGCTGGTATGAGGCGCTGGCTGGTCTCCTGGCTCGCGGGTCGCTGCTTCCTCGACGCCTTCCCGGTTTCCCAGTGGCCATCGCGAGGTCGCTCGCCGCTTACAGTTGCGGGGGCAGCTTCGGACTTGGAATCCCGCAAGGGGTCCTTCCGCACCGAATTCCCATTTCATCCCCCAAAGCCTGAGGCCTATCGGGGGAACCGTCGCAGAGTCACGCTAGAGGGATTGCCGCGCTGGCGCAAGCCGCGCCTCATTTGGCGGCAGGCGCGCCGTTGCCGCGGAATCGCGCCCAGCGGCGGAACAACGCCACCTCCGACCGGCGGCGAATGCGACGGACACGCGCCGAGTCATGCGACAGCACGACCAGCCCGACCGGCACCATCCAGAACCCGAGGATCGGCAGGAAACCCAGCGCTCCCCCCAGCAGGAAGCCGCTTCCGATCGCCACGCGGGCCGTCCGGCTCTTGGGAAGCGGAAGTGCCTTTTTGCCGAAGCGGATGGATGGCATGCGGCTGGTTCTCTCCGTGAGGCAACCGGGCATCAGCCCGATTCTGCGCCGTGTCGTGCAGTTCGGACGCTCCTTCTTATGTGGAAGAGAACCACCGGATTGCAACGGCTCCTGCCTGCATCGAACCGTCACGGGCGCCCAATGAAAAGCCCGGCGCGGATTTCTCCGCGCCGGGCAAAGCGTTGATTCGTGCGAAACAGCCGTCCGACTACGTCGCGAAACGTGCAGCCTTGTGCCGGCGCAGCAGAAGCATCACCAGCGGGAACAGCCAGACCAGAATGGTCAAGGTCCCAAGCCCAGCAGCGATCGGCCGCTCGAAGAAGCGGAGGACATCGCCATCGGCCTTGATCATGGAGGTGATGAAGTTCTGCTCCAGCATCGGCCCCAGCACCATGCCCAGGATCGCGGGCGCGATCGGAATCCCGTTCTCCTCCATGAAGAACCCGATAATTCCGAATACCATCATCATGACGATGCCAGCCGTCGAATTGGCGATGGCAAACGATCCGACGATGCAGAAGATGAGGATCATCGGCATCAACGTCGAGGGCGGGATCGAGAGGATCGGCCGCGCGCCGCGAATGGCTAGCCACCCCAGCGGCAGCATGATCAGATTGGCCAATATGAAGACCATGAAGATCGCATAGACCGTCTGCGGATCGTTGATGAAGATGGTCGGTCCGGGATTGATGCCCTTGATGTAGAGCACGCCGATGACGATCGCGGTGATCGAATCGCCCGGAATGCCGAAGACGAGCGCCGGGATCCAGGCACCGCTGACCGCTGAGTTGTTCGAGGCTCCCGCCTCGACCAGACCCTCGACATGGCCGGTACCGAACTTTTCCTTCTGCTTCGAGAAACGCTTCGAGATCGCATAGGAAATCCAGGCGGCGATATCGGCGCCGGCCCCGGGCAGAATGCCAAGCGCGGTTCCGGTAATGCTGCCCCGAGCCGTCTGGACGGGATATTTCTTGAGGTTCTTCCACTGCGTCTTGAAGACGCCATGACCGTCGGCGCGCGGGATCTTCTGGCGCGGAGAGGTGGCCGTCACGGTACGAAGCACTTCCGAGACCGCGAACAGGCCGATCATGGCCGGGATAAACTGGATGCCGGCCATCAGTTCGATGTTGCCGAAGGAAAAGCGCGGCTCTCCCGAAGGATTTTCCATGCCAATCGTGGCGACGAACAGGCCAATCAACAGCGAGATCAGGCCGCGGGTCGGCGAACCGGGATTGACGAAGACGGCGCAGGACAAGCCCAGCAGCACCAGCCAGAAATACTCTTCCGAGCTGAACTTCAGCGCGACCTCGGCGAGCGTCGGCGAGACCGTCATCAGGACGATCGAGCCGAACAATCCGCCGATGACCGAGAAGACGAGCGCCGCGCCGAGGGCTTCTTCGCCCCGCCCGGATTGCGTCATCTTGTAGGCGTCCTCGACATAGGCGGCATTGGCCGGGGTGCCGGGCATGCGGAGGAGCGCCGCGGGAATGTCGCCGGCGAAAATCGCCATGGCCGTCGCGGTCACGATCGCGGCGATGGCTGGCACCGGCTCCATGAAGAAGGTCATCGGAACGAGCAGCGCCGTCGCCATGGTCGCTGTCAGACCGGGAATGGCGCCAACCAGCATGCCGAATACGGCCGATGCCAGGATGACGCCGAGCACATAGGGTTGAAAGACGAGGGCCGCAGCCTGTTCAAGTATCAGCATGCGTCACCCGAGAAAGGAGAGAAATTCGGTGCGCGGAAGCGGCACCATCAAAAGGCGGGAAAAGCCGTAATAGACAACAAGCGTCGTCGCCAGGCTGGCCAGAACCGCTGTCACAAGGCTTGTCCGCAGCAACAGCATCAGCGCCAGCAGGCTTATGAAACTCATCGGAATGAAACCGACCGTCTCGGCAAACAGGATGTAGCAGGCGATGACCGCAATGCAGCCAAGCGCTGCGATCGCTAGACGCGGCTTGCGCACCCAGTCGGCCAAATGCGGCCTCAGCATCTCCGGCAGGTTCTTCAGGCTCGTCGCCACCATGAAGCAACCGAGCAGAATGGCGCACCAGCCGATCAGCCTCGGCATGGTGCCGGCGCCATAATCCTGTCCGGGAAGGGCGCCGAAATTCGCCGACGCAAAAAGCAGGATCATGCCGCCAAGAGCGGTCAAAAATCCCAGATGAAGTTCACTGAGCTTGATCATGGCCGTTCCGTGCAAAGTTTTCCGGTCGAAACCGGGGAAGCGGCGCGACAAGGGCTATCTGCCCTCGCCGCGCCGCAAGCATGGAGATCGAAGAACCGAGGCCGCCTATTTGGCGAGACCGGCTTCCTTCATGATGTTGCCGAGGGTCGCGTCGTCTTCGGCGACGATACGGGTCGCTTCCTTGCCGTCAGCCCAGCGCATGCCGAAGCCGCGCTCGGTCATGAACTTCTTGTATTCTGGGCTGTTATAGGCCTTCTCCAGCGCCGCTTCGAGCTTGGCCTTGACGTCATCCGGCAAGCCGGCAGGTGCCGCGACGGTACGCCAGACGGCCAGCGTCCAGTCGGAATCGACCGCTTCCTTCAGCGTCGGCACGTCCGGGAAAAGTTCCTGGCGCTCGGCCGACATCGAGCCGAGACCCACGACGCGCTTGGCGTCGATCATCGAACGGCCTTCCGCAAGCGCGGCGGGTACGAGGTCGACGCCGCCGGCCACCATGTCGGTGATCCCGGGAGCTGCGCCCTGGCTCGGCACCCAGGTGACCTGGTCCGGCTTCAGGCCGTGCGACATCATCCAGCCGGCAAGGCCGAGATGCCAGATGCCACCCTGGCCGGTGCCGGAGGCCTTGAAGGTGCCAGCCGGCTTCTCCTTGATGGCGGCCAGCAACTCGGGAAGCGTCTTGAACGGCGAATCCACCGACACCATGACGCTGCCGGGATCGGCATTGACCATGGCGAGGAAGTCGAAGTCCTTGTAGGTCAGGTCCGTCAGGCCCTGCCAATGCATCATGTCGATCTCGATCGTCACGACGCCGATGGTGTAGCCATCCGGCTTGGCCTTGGCGATGGCGCTATGGCCGACGACGCCCGATCCGCCGGTGCGGTTGACGACATTGACCGGAACGCCGAGTTCCTGCTGCAGAAGCGTGCCGAGAATGCGCGCCACGGCGTCGGTGCCACCGCCGGCGCCCCACGGCACGAGCATCTGGATCGGCCGGTCGGGATAAGACGACTGTGCCATCGCAGGGGCAGTGACAGCGACCGACGCAAAGGCGAGCGCGGTGCAAAGAAGTGTACGTCGCAGCATGGTATCCTCCCAGAATGCTGACAATACCGAACCATCGCGATCGAGCCGCCTGCCCGAGTCGCCGGAAAACCCGATCGATCGTCCGGAATGTATGATCAAACTATTCAGTCCATGCGGTTGTCTGTCAACGCAAACATCGTATTACGGAACGGCAAGACACAATCTATCTTGCCGCGCCGCAGGGGATACGCGCGCTGAACTGTCTAAGAAATAGACAGTTTTTCCGATACTGTGCACTGCGGAAATTTGTACTGCAATGCAGCGTAGCCGTGGAAAAAGTGGCGGGATCTGGGCCGGCCGCGCACCGATCGATGCGTCGCGGCCCCAGGCGTCCGGTGCGGGATTCGAATCCGCCCCAAGGGACACGACCGGGACGCCGTGCCCGGCAGGACTTCCACCGCCCCGATTTCAGCAGTTGAAAACAATCAAGGGGCCGGATGGCAACCCATCCGACCCCTTGATCAAAACTGGCTCCGCGAGTTGGACTCGAACCAACGACCCGGTGATTAACAGTCACCTGCTCTACCAACTGAGCTATCGCGGAACAGCGTTTGCGGCCCCTGCCCCAAAGCCTCGGCGCCGAGGCATGGAAACAATCAAGGGGCTAGATGGCGATCCATCTAACCCCTTGATCAAATTTGGCTCCGCGAGTTGGACTCGAACCAACGACCCGGTGATTAACAGTCACCTGCTCTACCAACTGAGCTATCGCGGAACAGCGTCGCCGCTGCTGTGAGCGAGGCTATAGCAAAGCCTGTGTCGGCTTGCAAAGTCCTAAAACGCATGTTTTCCGCGCCAGGGCGGCCGAACGCCCGAAAACGTAGCGTTCCTGCCGGTTTGGCGTGGGGATAACTCGGGCGGGGCTACAGGGTGCGAGCCGTTGAATTTCACACGGACGGTTCATGGCAGATTCTCGAAGAGCCGCGCCGGCCGGTCGCGGTTTGGCTCCCCGTTCCCAATCCACTGGCGTCATCCCGGGCGAAGCCCCGGGATCCCTACTTCCCGGCGTGCGGGATGACGACGGAGCGCGTGGGATCGGACTGGACCACTCCCTAACGCAACTCGCCTCACTCAGCCCTGGCGCCGTGACCGCGTCACCGGGCCGCCGTCATCGTCCGCAGCCGCTCGACCGCCTGGCGCACCAGCGGGTCCAGGTCGGCGCCGCCGGCTTCCAGATGGGCCAGGATTCCGGCCCGCATCCTGGGGTCCCAGAACTTGCGCAGATGATCGGCGATCGCGGCCGGCGCCTGCTCCGCGCCCTGGCTGGCGAAGAACGTTCCAATCTGGTTCGCCATGTGGACGAGCTTTTCGGACGAGCGCTCAGACATGGGCGGCGGCTTCCTCGGCAATGCGGTCGGGGTGGGTGAAAACTTCAAAGCCGTCGCCCCGTGCGATGGCGACAAGCGTGATGCCGGCGGCATCGGCCGTGCGGACGGCAAGCGCGGTCGGCGCGGAGACGGCGACAATCAGCGGCGCGCCGATCATCGCGGTCTTCTGCACCATCTCGACCGAGACGCGGCTGGTCAAAAGCACCATGCCCGAGGACGCGTCGAAGCCGCCGCGCGCCAGCGCGCCGCAGAGCTTGTCGAGCGCATTGTGGCGGCCGACATCCTCGCGCAGCGCCACGACGCCTTCGCCGGCCCGCACAAAGGCGGCGGCATGCATCGCGCGGGTCTCGCGGTTGAAGCGCTGGAGCGGCCCCAGCGCGGCCAGGGCGGCCCGGATTTCCGAAGCACTCACACGCATCGCCTCGCCAAGGACAGGCAGAGGGCGCATCGCCTCGCTGAGGCTGTCGATGCCGCAGAGGCCGCAGCCGGTAGGCCCGGCCATGTAGCGCCGGCGGCTCGCCAGCGCCTGGCCGCGCGAGGCTGCGAGCCACATGCGCAATTCGACGCCGATCGCCTGCTCCACGATCTCGAAGCGCTCGATCTCGGAGGGATGCTGAATGATCCCCTCCGACAGGCTGAAGCCGACGGCGAAATCCTCCAAATCCGACGGCGTCGCCATCATCACGGCCTGGGTGCTGCCGTCATAGGTCAGCGCGACGGCGACCTCCTCGGGAATCGCGCGCTCGCCGGCCGACGCGCCCTCGGCGCGCCAGAGCGTTCTCGGCACGCGGAGAAAGGGCGGTTGCATCCCCTACTCCGCCGCCTCGACATGCGGCGCGATCCGGCGGCTTTGGCGGGCCTGCTCGTCATAGTCTTCCTGCCAGGCGGTCGGACCGTTGGAAGGCATGACCTGTACCGCCGTCACCTTGTATTCCGGGCAATTGGTGGCCCAGTCGGAGAAGTCGGTGGTGACGACATTCGCCTGGGTGCCGGGGTGATGGAAGGTCGTGTAGACGACACCCGGCGCGACGCGCTCGGTGATCAGCGCGCGCAGGCTGGTCTCGCCGGACCGGCTGGCGAGCTTGACCCACTGGCCGGCCTGGATGCCGCGCTGCTCGGCGTCGTGCGGATGGATCTCCAGCCGGTCCTCGCCATGCCAGACGACATTCTCGGTCCGCCGCGTCTGCGCGCCCACATTGTATTGCGACAGGATGCGCCCGGTGGTGAGCAGCAGCGGGAAGCGCGGGCCGGTGCGCTCGTCGGTCGCGACATATTCGGTGACCATGAAGCGGCCCTTGCCGCGCACGAAGCCATCGATATGCATGACCGGCGTGCCCAGCGGCGCCTTCTCGTTGCAGGGCCACTGCACCGAGCCCTCGGCGTCGAGCTTGGCGTAGGAGACGCCTGAAAAACTCGGCGTCAGCGCCGCGATCTCGTCCATGATCTCGGACGGATGGGCGTAGTGCATGTCGAAGCCCATGGCCTGGGCGATATCGAGCGTGATCTCCCAGTCCGCCTTGCCGGATTTCGACGGCATTACCTTGCGCACGCGCTGGATGCGCCGCTCGGCATTGGTGAAGGTGCCGTCCTTCTCCAGGAAGGTCGAGCCCGGCAGGAAAACATGCGCGTAATTGGCCGTCTCGTTCAGGAACAGGTCCTGCACGACGACGCATTCCATCGCCGCGAGGCCGGCCGCGACATGGCGGGTGTCCGGGTCGGACTGCAGGATGTCCTCGCCCTGGACATAGAGGCCCTTGAAGATGCCGTCGACGGCTGCGTCGAGCATGTTGGGGATGCGCAGGCCCGGCTCGCTGTCCAAGGCCACGCCCCAGAGCGATTCGAACAATTGCCGCGTGTCGTCGCCCGAGACATGGCGATAGCCGGAGAACTCGTGCGGGAACGAGCCCATGTCGCATGCGCCCTGGACGTTGTTCTGGCCGCGCAGCGGGTTCACGCCGACGCCGGGGCGGCCGATATTGCCGGTTGCCATGGCGAGGTTGGCGATCGCCATCACCGTGGTCGAGCCCTGGCTGTGCTCGGTGACGCCGAGGCCGTAATAGATCGCGCCATTGCCCCCGGTGGCGTAGAGCCGGGCCGCCGCGCGAATGTCCTCGGCCGGAACGCCGCAAAGCTCGGCGATCGCCTCCGGGCTGTGGCGCGGGTCGGCGACGAAACTGGCCCAGTCCTGGAACTCGTCCCAGTCGCAGCGCTCGCGCACGAAGGCCTCGTCGGCCAGCCCCTCGGTCACGATGACATGGGCGAGTGCCGTCAGCACGGCGACGTTGGTGCCAGGGCGCAGCGGCAGGTGATAGGACGCCTCGACATGCGGCATGCGCACGAGGTCGATGCGGCGCGGATCGAGCACGATCAGCTTCGCGCCCTCGCGCAGACGCTTCTTCATGCGCGAGCCGAAGACGGGATGCGCGTCGGTCGGGTTGGCGCCGATCAGCAGGATGACGTCGGACTGCTCGACCGAATCGAAATCCTGCGTGCCCGCCGAGGTGCCATAAGTCTGGCTCAGGCCATAGCCGGTCGGTGAATGGCAGACCCGGGCGCAGGTATCGACATTGTTGTTGCCGAAGCCGCCGCGGATCAATTTCTGGACGAGGAAGGTCTCCTCGTTGGTGCAGCGCGACGAGGTAATGCCGCCGATCGACAGCCGGCCATATTTGGCCTGGATGCGCTTGAACTCGGACGCCGTGTGGGCGATCGCCTCTTCCCACGACACTTCGCGCCAGGGCTGGTCGATGCTTTCGCGGATCATCGGGTTGAGGATGCGCTCCTTGTGGCTGGCATAGCCCCAGGCGAAGCGTCCCTTGACGCAGGAATGGCCCCGGTTCGCCTTGCCGTCCTTCCAGGGCACCATGCGGACGACCTCGTTGCCGCGCATCTCGGCCTTGAAGGTGCAGCCGACGCCGCAATAGGCGCAGGTGGTGATGACCGAATGCTCGGGCTGGCCGATCTCGATCACCATCTTTTCCGTCAGGGTCGCGGTCGGGCAGGCCTGCACGCAGGCGCCGCAGGAAACGCATTCCGAGCCGAG
Organism: Kaistia defluvii; assembly: GCF_026343955.1. Taxonomy (GTDB): domain Bacteria; phylum Pseudomonadota; class Alphaproteobacteria; order Rhizobiales; family Kaistiaceae; genus Kaistia; species Kaistia defluvii. Next base: position 51,327 of record NZ_JAPKNI010000012.1, on the reverse strand, counting down.
GAAGCTCTCTTCCATGCCGGGAGAAACGACGGAATCAAAGCCGCGCCCGGCAATCGTCAGCGCGAAGGTGCCCTGCACCTCCTCGCAGGCGCGCACGCAGCGCGAGCACACGATGCATTTGGACGGGTCGTAGGTGAAATAGGGGTTCGACTCGTCGAGGCCCGGATTGGGGTGGTTGTGCCCCTCATGGCCGTAGCGAACGTCGCGCAATCCGACCGCGCCCGCCATGTCCTGCAGTTCGCAATCGCCATTGGCGGCGCAGGTCAGGCAGTCGAGCGGATGGTCGGAGATGTAGAGCTCCATCACGCCCTTGCGCAGCCGCTTCAGCCGGTCCGTCTGGGTCTTCACCACCATGCCTGGCATCACCGGCGTGGTGCAGGAGGCGGGCGTTCCCGCCCTGCCCTCGATCTCGACCAGGCAAAGGCGGCAGGAGCCGAACGCCTCGACCATGTCGGTGGCGCAGAGCTTCGGGATCGCCGTGCCCATCTCGCTGGCGGCGCGCATGATCGAGGTGCCTTTCGGCACGGTCATGGTCTCGCCATCGATGGTCAGCGTCACCATCGTTTCGGACTTGGAGCGCGGCGTGCCGTGATCGATCTCGTGGATGAGCGACATGGCGATCTCCTAAAAGCGTTTTCAAGCGAAGTGTGTAACGGTTCGCGTGAAGAAAACGCGTCAAAGCAAGGAGCTAGATTATCTCGCCGTTTCTCCGAAACGGCGAGATAATCTAGCGTGCGGCTTCGAGGACCGGCGTCGTGGCGCCGAAATCCTCGGGGAAATGGTGGAGCGCACTCATGACAGGATAGGGCGTAAAGCCGCCAAGTGCACAGAGGGACCCGAATTTCATCGTGTGGCAGAGGTCTTCGAGCACGACGAGGTTCTTCTCGCGGTCTTCGCCACGCATGATCCTGTCGACCGTCTCGACCCCGCGCGTCGAACCGATGCGGCAGGGCGTACACTTGCCGCAGGATTCGAGCGCGCAGAATTCCATCGCGAAACGCGCCTGCTTCGCCATGTCGACCGTGTCGTCGAAGACGACGATGCCGCCATGGCCGATCAGGCCGTCCTTGCCCGCGAAGGCTTCGTAGTCGAACGGCGTATCGAACAGGGCGCGCGGGAAATAGGCGCCGAGCGGCCCGCCGACCTGCACGGCCCGAACCGGCCGGCCGGACGCCGTGCCACCGCCGATCTCGTCGACCAGTTCGCCGAGCGTGACGCCGAAGGCGACCTCATAGAGGCCGCCATGCTTCACATTGCCGGCGATCTGGATCGGCATCGTCCCGCGCGAGCGGCCCATGCCGAAATCGCGATAGGCCGCAGCGCCCTCGGCGAGGATGATCGGCACGGTGGCCAGCGAGATGACGTTGTTGATGACGGTCGGCTTGCCGAACAGGCCCTTGTGCGCCGGCAGCGGCGGCTTGGCCCGCACGACGCCGCGCCGGCCCTCGAGGCTCTCGAGCAGCGCGGTCTCCTCGCCGCAGACATAGGCCCCTGCACCGACCCGCACTTCCATGTCGAAGTCGAAGGCGGAGCCGGCAACCGCCCGGCCCAGATAGCCCGCCGCGCGGGCAGTCCGGATCGCTTCTTCCATCCTCGCGACGGCATGCGGGTATTCCGAGCGGATATAGAGATAGCCGCGCGTCGCGCCGACGGCGATACCTGATATCGTCATGCCCTCGATCATCACGAACGGATCGCCCTCGATGATCATGCGATCGGCGAAGGTGCCGCTGTCGCCCTCATCGGCATTGCAGACGATGTATTTCTGCTCGGCTTGGGTCGCGGCGACCGTGCGCCACTTGATTCCGGTCGGGAAGCCTGCGCCGCCGCGACCGCGCAGGCCGGATTGAACGACCGCCTCGATCGTCGCTTCCGCGCCAAGGGCGAGCGCGTTCTCCAGCCCCTTGTAGCCGCCATGGGCGCGATAGTCCTCCAGCGAACGGGGATCGACGATGCCGCAGCGCGCGAAGGTCAGGCGCGTCTGGCGCTTCAGCCAGGGGATCTCTTCCGTTGGCCCGAGCAGAAGCGCATGCGGCTCACCGGCTAGCATGGCCTCGAGCAGCGCCGGGACGTCGTCGGCCGAGACCGGGCCATAGGCGACGCGGCCGGCGGCCGTCTCGACCTCGACCATCGGCTCCAGCCAGTACAGGCCGCGCGATCCGTTGCGGACGATGTCGAGCGTCAGCCCCTTGGCCGTCGCCGCCGCCTCGAACGCCGTGGCGACCTCGTCCGCGCCGACCGCGACCGCACCGGCATCGCCGGGAATGAAGAACCGCGCGCTCACGCCTGCGTCTCCGAAACCAGGCGATCCAGCCGCCGCGCGTCGAGCCTGCCGATCACGCGGCCATCCAGCATGGCGGAGGGCGCGGTGGCGCAAAGCCCGAGGCAATAGATCGGCTCCAGGGTGACGCGACCGTCCGGCGTGGTCTCGCCGAACCGGATGCCGAGCGCCTGTTCCGCGCGGGTCGCGAGCGCATCGGCGCCCATCGACTGGCACGCCTCGGCCCGGCACAGCTTCAGCACGTGGCGCCCGGCCGGCTTGCGGCGGAAGTCATGATAGAAGGTGACGACGCCATGCACCTCGGCGCGCGACAGGTTCAGCGCTTCGGCGATCATCGGTTCGACGGCTTCCGGCACGAAGCCGAACGTCGCCTGGATGGCATGGAGGATCGGAAGGGCCGGACCCTCGCAATCCAATTGGGCTGCGATGATCTCGGCGGCGCGCGCTGCGCTCCATGGCTCGGGGGAATTCACGACGAACGACCACTCCCAAATTAGAATCGTCGCAAGGTGCCGCTAATCCCCGACGCAATCAACCGTCCGATCGCTCCGGCAAGCGATGCGACGCCAGGTTGTACCCTGTTGGCCCTGAAACAAAAAAGGCGCGCCCTCGCGGACGCGCCTTTTCGATCGAGGGATCGGCGGCTCAGTTGGCGGAGCCGCGTTCCTTGTTCTGCTGCTCGATGAGCTTCTTGCGGTTCTCTTCGGCGTTCTTCTGCAACTGGTCCTGCAGGGCGTCGCGGCGCGCCTTGCCGGCAGCGCGGTCGAGGCCCTCGCCATCCACCACCTTGGTGAAGCCGGCGAGCGAGAACGGGAAGACCATCGGCTTGCCCTGCGGGTTGAGCGAGATCGCGGTGACCTTGCCGCCCTTCTTCATCGATGCGACGAAGGCCGCGTCGATCTCGGCCTGGGCGTAGCAGACGCTCGGCTCGCAGACGACGTATTTCAGCTCGGCCGGCTTGTTCTGGTCAACCTGAACGCGCAGGCCCGGCTGGATCAGCTGGCCGGTGAGCACGACGGCGGTCAGCGCCATCTTCGGCTCGCCCTCGAGCTGGCGGATCTGCAGCGAAGCGATGAACTGGTTCGTCTCGGCGCGAAGTTCCTGCGAGGTGATGCAGAGCTTCTTCTTGGACTGCGGGTCCTGGCCGCACTCCTTGACCCAGGGAGACGCCGGCGGCGCTGCGTTGGCAGCAGCGGCGGGCGCCTTGGCGGCGGGAGCGTCCTGGGCGAAAGCCACCGGAGCGGACAGCGCCATGATCAGCGCGGCAGCAGCCAGATGCGGCACCCGAACCAGGCCAGAATTCCAACGATGCGACATCGAGCGTGTCCTTGCGTTTATCTCAAAACCCTGCGCTTCGGCGACCGACGGTTCCTGCTGATGTCACAGGCTGCCATGCGCCGAGGCTGGATGACCAGCAATTGAGGCGACACGGTGACGGAGAAGCTTCGGCGCATCAATAGCCGGACCACGCTTGGATTTCTAGCTGGCACAAGATTGCCCCAGTGCTCGTGCTACGCTTTTTTTCATTCGATTCGAGGCCCGAGGCCTTTTCGGGAGGAGTTTGTCATGCCGATCGGCACCCTTTGGCCCAAGGCCGCTATCCTTGCTTTCGCAGCTTTTGCTACCTTGCCGTGCGTCGGGACCGCCCTGGCGGAGCCGCGCCATGGGCTCGCCATGCATGGCGAGCCCAAGCTGCCGGCGGATTTCGACCACCTGCCCTATGCCGATCCCGCCGCGCCGAAGGGAGGCAGAATCACCTACGCCTTCGTCGGCAGCTATGACAGCCTCAACCCGTTCATCGTGAAGGGCGCGGAGACGACGGCGCGCGGCATCTGGGACGTTTCGCTCGGCAACAACGTGTTCGAGGCGCTGATGACGCGCAACCGCGACGAGGCCTTCACGCTTTACGGCCTGCTGGCCGAGAGCGTCGACGTCCCGGATGATCGCAGTTCGATCACCTTCAACCTCAATCCCAAGGCGCGGTTCTCGGATGGCCAGCCGGTGACGCCCGAAGACGTCATCTTCACGCTCGAGATCCTGCGCGACAAGGGGCGCCCGAACTACCGCTCCTGGTATTCCAAGGTGAAGACGATCGAGAAGGTCGGCGAGCATGGCGTCCACATGACCTTCGGCGACGGCGCCGACCGCGAATTGCCGCTGCTGATCGGCCTGATGCCGATCCTGCCGAAGCACGCCACCGACGTCGAGAATTTCGACCGCTCAACCCTGAAGCCGCTGATCGGCAGCGGCCCCTATCTGATGGGCGACATCAAGCCCGGCGAGCGCTTCACGCTGAAGCGCGATCCGAACTACTGGGGCAAGGACCTGCCGATCAAGCGTGGCTTCGACAATTTCGGCGAGATCCGCATCGACTATTACCGCAGCCGCAGCTCGATGTTCGAGGCTTTCAAGAAGGGCCTTTACGACGTCAACGCCGAGGCCGACCCGGCCACCTGGCGCAGCGGCTATGACTTCCCGGCCGTCGCCGACGGGCGCGTGGTCAAGGAGAGCTTCGAGACCGGCGTGCCGAAGGGCATGCTCGGCTTCGCCATGAACACTCGCCGGCCGATCTTCGAGGATGTGCGCGTGCGCAAGGCGCTGGCCTCGCTGCTCGATTTCGAATGGCTCGACAAGAACCTGTTCTTCGGCGTCTACCAGCGCAATGCCAGCTATTTCGAAGGTTCCGAGCTGTCGTCGATCGGCATCCCGGCTTCCGACAAGGAAAAGGCGCTGCTGGCCGAATTCCCAGGCGCGGTGGAGCCCGACGTGCTCGACGGCACCTACCGCCCGGCGAAGAGCGACGGCACCGGCGGCGACCGCAAGCTGCTGCGCTCGGCGCTCGACCTGCTGCAATCCGCCGGATACGAGCTGAAGGGCAATACGCTGATCAACACGGCCACCGGCCAGCCGCTGGCCTTCGAGCTGCTGCTCAAGGACCGCGAGCAGGAGCGCGTCGGCCTCGCTTATGCCCGCACGCTGGCGCGCGTCGGAATCAAGGCGACCATCCGCACGGTCGATTCGGCGCAATACGAGCGCCGCGTGCAGGAATTCGACTTCGACATGATCATGACGTCCTGGCCATCTTCGCTGTCGCCCGGCAACGAGCAGAACTTCCGCTGGTCCAGCACCCAGGCGGACGTGATCGGCTCCTACAATTATGTCGGCGCCAAGAGCCCGGCGATCGACGCGATGCTGAAGGACATTCTCTCGGCCGAGAAGCGGGAGGATTTCATCGAGTCGGTCCGCGCGCTCGATCGCGTGCTGATCTCGCAGCACTATGTCGTGCCGCTCTATTACCTGCCGGAGCAGTGGGTCGCCCGCTGGGCCCGCGTCGACCACCCCGAAAAGCAGGCGATCGCCGGCTACACCTACCCGACCTGGTACCAGACGGCGCCGTGAGGCGGGCCTGGACGCTTTCTCAGCCTGGGCGGACGTGGCGGCATCGTCAGTGCCGGACCTTCACCTCTCCCTGAGGGATAGGTGAAGGTTGTGCCCGGTACGGACCCGCCGTGCGTCCCACGCTTATCTGTAGCCAAGCCTAAGCTGCCTTCTTGCGGCCTTCCTCGGCCATGCGGGCGAGCTGGGTCAGGATCACGGCGGTGCCCTTGAGGCGCTGCTCCGGCTTTTCCCAGTCGCGGATCAGCACGATCTTCTGGTCCGGGCGAACCTTGGCCAGGCTGCCCTGCTCGCCGATATAGCGGATCAGACCGGCCGGATTGGCGAAGGTCGAGTTGCGGAAGGCGATGACGATGCCCTTGGGGCCGGCATCGACCTTCTCGACATTCGCCTTGCGGCACAGCGCCTTGATGTAGACGATCTTGAGCAGGTGCTCGACCTCGTCCGGCAACGGGCCAAAGCGGTCGATCAGCTCCGCGCCGAAGCTGTCGATCTGCTCCGGCTCTTCCAGGTCGCCAAGGCGGCGATAGAGCGACAGGCGCAGCTGCAGGTCCGGCACATAGGTCTCCGGCAGCATGACCGGCGTACCGACCGTGATCTGCGGCGACCAGCGGCCATCGGATTCCGTCTCCTCCGTGCCGCCATCGCGAAGCGCCGCCACGGCCTCCTCCAGCATCTGCTGATAAAGCTCGAAGCCGACTTCCTTGATATGGCCCGACTGTTCCTCGCCGAGCAGATTGCCGGCGCCGCGAATGTCGAGATCGTGGCTCGCCAGTTGGAAGCCGGCGCCCAGCGTGTCGAGCGACTGCAGCACCTTGAGCCGGCGATCCGCCATCGCCGTCAGGCGCTTCTCGGCCGGCACAGTGAACAGCGCATAGGCGCGCGTCTTCGAGCGGCCGACGCGGCCGCGCAGCTGGTAGAGCTGCGCCAGGCCAAACATGTCAGCGCGGTGCACGATCAGCGTATTGGCGGTCGGAATATCGAGCCCGGATTCGACGATCGTGGTCGAGAGCAGCACGTCATAGGCGCCCTCGTAGAACGCCGTCATGATGTCCTCGAGCTCGGTCGGCGGCATCTGGCCATGCGCAATGGCGACCTTCACCTCGGGCACGAACTTTTCCAGGAATTCCTTGCGGTCGGCGAGGTCGGAGAGGCGCGGACAGACATAGAAGCTCTGGCCGCCGCGATAGCGCTCGCGCAGCAGCGCCTCGCGAACCACCAGCGCGTCGAACGGCGAAATGAAGGTCCGGACCGCCATGCGGTCGACCGGCGGCGTGGTGATCAGCGACAGCTCGCGGACGCCCGTCAGGGCCAGCTGCAGCGTGCGCGGGATCGGCGTGGCGGACAGCGTCAGCACATGCACGTCGGCGCGGATCTCCTTCAGCCGCTCCTTGTGCTTGACGCCGAAATGCTGCTCCTCGTCGATGATCAGCAGGCCGAGGTCGCGGAACTCGATGCCCTTGCCAAGCAGCGCATGCGTGCCGACGACGATATCGACCTGGCCTTCCTTGATGCCCTTCTTGGTTTCCGCCAGATCCTTGGCCGAGACGAGGCGCGAGGCCTGCTCGACGCGGATCGGGAAACCGGCGAAGCGGGCCTGGAAGGTGCGGAAATGCTGGCGCGACAGCAGCGTCGTCGGCACGACCACCGCCACCTGCTTGCCGCTCATCACCGCGACGAAGGCCGCGCGCAGCGCCACTTCCGTCTTGCCGAAGCCGACATCGCCGCAGATCAGACGGTCCATCGGCGTGCCGGCGCCGAGATCCGAAATGACCGCCTCGATGGCGGCGAGCTGGTCTTCCGTCTCCTCATAGGGGAAACGGGCGGCGAACTCGTCATAGAGGCCATCGGCCGGCGCCAAGGGTTCGGCATGACGCATGGCACGCTGCGCGGCGACCTTAATCAGCTGCCCCGCCATGTCGCGGATGCGCTGCTTCAGCTTGGCCTTGCGCGCCTGCCAGGCGACGCCGCCGAGCTTGTCGAGCGTCGCCTCGGTATCTTCCGAGCCATAGCGCGACAGCAGCTCGATGTTCTCGACCGGCAGATAGAGCCGGTCGCCGCCCTGATAGACGATCTCCAGGCAATCATGCGGCGCGCCGGCGGCCGTGATCGTCTTCAGCCCGGTGAAGCGGCCGATGCCGTGGTCGACATGGACGACGATGTCGCCCTCCGAAAGGCCGGTCACTTCGCTGAGGAAGTCGGAGGCGCGCTTCGAGCGCTTGCGCGGGCGCACCAAGCGGTCGCCCAGGATGTCCTGCTCGCCGATGATGACCATGTCCGGCGTCTCAAAGCCGGCTTCCAGGCCGAGCACGCCAAGTCCGACGACGCCCTTGCCGAGCTTTTCGGCAGAGGCCCAGTCGTCGATCCGCTCCACCCGCTTCAGGCCGTGATCGTCGAGCACCTGGGCCAGGCGGTCGCGCGCGCCGTCGCTCCAGGAAGCGATGATGACGCGCTTCTTCTCGCGCAGCCCGCCGATATGGGCGATGACCGCGTCGAAGACGTTGACGTCGCCGGCGGTGCGTTCGGCCGCGAAGGTGCGGCCATGCCGGCCGCCGAGATCGGCGACCATGGTGTCGTCGGGCTCGGCGAACGGCGTCATGCGCAGCAGCGGCGCCGTCTTCTCGCGGTCCTGCCATTCCTCGCGGGTCAGATAGAGCTGGTCCGGCGGCACCGGCCGGTAGGGCACGCCGCCCTGCGCCTGCCCCATGCCGCTCTTGCGCGCGTCGTAATGGTCCTTGATGTCGTCGAAACGCTCGGCGATCGCTTCCTCGACCAGATGGTCGAGCACCAGCGGCGCATCGGGCAGGTAGTCGAAGATCGTGTCGAGACCGTCGACGAACAGCGGCAGCCAATGCTCGACGCCGGTATAGCGGCGGCCATCGCTGACGGACTGGTAGAGCAGGTCTTCGCGGTCGGTCGCGCCGAACATCGCCACATAGCGCGCGCGGAAGCGGGCGATCGCCTCGGGCGAGAGCACCAGTTCGCTCATCGGGACGAGGTCGAGGCGCTTCTTCTGCGCCACGGTGCGCTGGCTCTCGACATCGAAGGAGCGGATCGAATCAACGGTATCGCCGAAGAAATCGACGCGGACCGGCTCGCCCTGACCGGCGGCGAACAGATCGATGATGCCGCCGCGCACGGCATATTCGCCGGCCTCGCGCACGGTCGAGGTACGCAGGAAGCCGTTGTCCTCCAGCCAGCCGACAAGCCGGTCCATCGACATCTGGTTGCCGCTGGCGATCGAGAGGCTCTGGCGCGCGACCTGGTCGCGGCGTGGCAGGCGCTGCACGGCGGCATTGACGGTGGTGAGCACGACCAGCGCGCGCCCCTTCACCGGCTGGTAATTGGCGAGATAGGAAAGCGCCGCCATGCGTTGCGCCACGACAGCCGTATTCGGCGACACGCGGTCATAAGGCATGCAGTCCCAGGCCGGCAGCGCCACGACCTCGGTCCCGGGCGAAAAGAAGCGCATCGCCTGTTCGAGATCGGCCATGCGGTTGCCGTCACGCGCGACGACCAGGACGAAGGGCAGCCCTTCGCGTGCGGCGAGCGCTGCGATATCGGCGACGACCTTACCGTCAAAACCGTCGGGAACGCCCGAAAGCACCGTCGACGGACGGCCGAGAATGTACGGGAATGTGACCATTACGCCTAACGGGGAGTGGCGCCGGTAAAGGCGGCGAGCTTCTGGAAGAATGCGGTATTGACGTCGTCCGGCGTCGGGGCTTCTCCCGTCAGCCAGATCAGCAGATCGCGATCCTGTTCCTCCATCAGACTTTCCAGGAGGTCGAGTTCGCCATCATCAAGCGTTGCGATATGGGCATCGGCGAAGCGGCCGAGGATCAGGTCCATCTCGCGCATGCCGCGATGCCAGCAGCGAAAATGGGTACGCCGGCGGCGAACGTCCAGCCCGTCGCTCGACAATGTCGTGCCGCTCATCCTTCACTCCGCCGCTCATGTCCGATGCGGCGTGATATAGCCCCCCGGCAGCCCGTTGTCAGCCTCGCAGGCCCGATGCCGATCAACGCCGCTGCGCGAGCCTCGGGCATTCACGCATCGAAGGCGGGTCCGCGACAAAAGTTGACGCTCCCCGACCGGCAGCCGGCCTTGCCCACAGGCACGGCGCGAGAGACGTCCCCCACCCCTCGCCTTGTCCCCCGCCAGACCATAGGAAGCGCCTCCCGGCGCAAACCGCAGGCTACCGCCATTGCCGCGCCGCGCGCCTTATTTCAGCAAGTTTTCGTCAACCGTCTTCGATCACCAGACGCTAACCCTGCCCGTCATCGCCGGGCCGTTAACCATGTCTCTTAAGCTCTGGGGGGCGGATCGCATGGCATTGTCGCTTCAACGAAGAGCGGCCCAGCCAACCGGGCCAACCCCTTTAAGGTTCCGTTAACCGGACCGAAGCGAGGCAGTGATGGAGTGCAAGGCAATGGCAAACGCAACGGTTCAGGCGGCACATGGCGCTCGTGGCAACGACCTGCGCCTCGACCCCTTCGCGCTGCCGGTCCGCTACTCCGCCACTCTCGCCGGTCCGGCTTCCGCCACCACGCCGGCCGTCTACATCGATCGTGAACTCGCCATCGTCAAGCGTCGCCTCGGCGGCATCCCGACCACCCTCTCCACCCCGGTCAGCGCCTTCCGCGGCGTCGCCGTGCGGATGACCGGCGATGCCGAGACCGGGGCGATCCGCACCACCGTCGAACTGATGCACCGCGATCCCGCCATGTCGCTGCCGCTGGTCGTCGTCGAAGACCTCGGCGATGGCGAGGACGTGGCCGCCGATTGGCAGGCCTGGGGTCGCGCGCTCGGTCTGCCGCTGCTGATCGTCGACACGGACGGCACGATTCGCGCGCCGCTCGACCAGATGGGTCCGCTCGTGGTCGGCCAGCCCAAGTCCCGCCGCGCACCCTCCTCGCTCAAGGGGCGCCGCCCGCGCTTCCTCAAGCGTCGCAAGACCGGCTTCTACAAGGAAGTCGAGACGCTCTACGGCCGCGAGATCATCGCCCGCGACTGAACGTTCCCTACGGTTCGAACAGCACCAGGCTCGCGGGCGAATGCGCCAGCGGGCGCACGGAGACGCCGCTGAAGCCGGCGGCCCGCGCGATCTCTCCCAGTCCGCTCGCCGTATAGGCGTCCCCCTGCGGCGTCGTCGCCAGCATCACCAGCGCAAAAGCCGCCGGGAATGGCGGCGAGACCCGATCCTCGTTCGGCACGAATTCGACCGCGAGCACCCGGCCGCCCGGCGCGAGACTGGCCCGCACCTTCTGCATCAGCCTGGCGCAGGTCGCGATGTCGAAGTGGTGCAGGAAGTTCGGCAGCATCACGAGATCGTAGCCACTGCCCCAATCGACATCGAAGGCGCTGCCCGCGACCGTCCGGTAGCGGGACGCCACGCCGGCCCGTTCGGCATTGCTCCGGGCGAGTTCGAGCACGGCCGCCCAGTCGACGGCGGTGATCTCCGCATCCGGCAGCGCCTTGGCGACCTCGATACCGAACATGCCGTGGCCGGCGGCAATATCGAGGATTTTGCGCGGCCGATCCGGCCAGCTTGCCACCTCGGCGGCGACGCCGCCGGCGCTGGCGACCACGACGGGAATCATCGCCTCGGCAAATTTCAGCCATATCGGATGATCCGGCGCCATGTTGGCGAGACCCATGGAGCCGCCATGGCGCACATAGGTCACCGGATCTTCCAGGAAGAGATCGAGTTGTTCCGGCGCGCTCAGGAAATCGACGACGCTGCCCATATAGGCGGGCGACCTGCGGTCGAGGAAAACCTGGCTGGATGGCGTCAGCCGGTAGTGCGCGCCGGTCTTGCTCATGAAGCCATGCGCGGTCAGGAAATCGCACAGGATGCGGACGCCGCGTTCCGAAGCCCCGGACTTCGCCGCGATCCGCTCGCTGGTATCGTCACCCGCCGCGATCGCCGTGAACAGTTCCAGATCGATCGCCGCCTTCAGCGCGGCTGTCTTGTGGAAGCCGAGAATGGCGTCGACGATGGCGGCGGGATTGATATCGGCGACGGCTGCATCGGGCATTGCGGACATGCGCATTCCCTCCCACACAAATCGGTTCTGAAGATCCGTCCAGCACTGCAATCTGTCGCGCAATTAGCGCGCCAGCCCCGCTGGATCTTCAAGTGACGTGTTCGTGAAGGCGCGGCGCGGTCTCGCGTGGCGTTCAAACGAGGCCGTTGATCACCAGGCCGGCGAACAGGATCAATCCGGCCTCGCGGTTGGACTTGAACAGGCGCAGCGCCAGCGCCTCGTTGTCGAGCCGCACGCGTGCGACCTGCCAGCCGAGATGGGCGGCGGCGAGCGCCAGCCCGAGCCAGGCGACCCAGCCGATGCCGGCGGCCCAGAAGGCCCCCGCCCAGAGCAGCACCGCGCCGGCATAGAGCAGGCCGACGATCTGCGGCGCGCGGTCGCCGAACAGCCGCGCGGTCGAGCGCACGCCCATGATCTTGTCGTCCTCGATGTCCTGCAGCGCGTAGATCGTGTCATAGCCGATCGTCCACAGCACGCCGCCGGCATAGAGCAGCACCGGCGCCAGCGCCAGGCTGCCGAACCAGGCCGACCAGCCCATCAGCGCGCCCCAGGAAAAGGCGAGGCCGAGCACCAGCTGCGGCCAGTCGGTGATCCGCTTCATGAACGGATAGGCGGCGACGACCAGCAGCGAACAGAGCGCCAGCACGACCGAAAACCAGTTGAACGACAGGAGCACCGCAAGCCCGGCCAGCGCCTGGAGCACGAGGAAGATCTTGGCGCCGCGAACGCTGACCTGGCCGCTCGGGATCGGCCGCGACCGCGTGCGGGCGACGCCGGCATCCAACTCGCGGTCGACGATGTCGTTATAGGTGCAGCCGGCGCCGCGCATCGCGACCGCGCCGATCCAGAACAGGACGAGATGCGCCAGATCGGGCCAGGTCGCGCCGGCGACGTTGCTGGCCAGCGCCGACGACCACCAGCAGGGCAGAAGCAGCAGCCACCAGCCGATCGGCCGGTCCCAGCGCGCCAGCCGCGCATAGGGACGCAGCCAGGCCGGCGCATGGCGATCGACCCAATTGCCCCGGGCGGCGTCGGCGACGGTTCCAGGACTGAGGCTCATCGGGACTCTCTCGCGATTTCGGATTTCCTGGCCTGTCATACCGCCAGTTGCGAAGCCGCGCCAAGCCCATGCGGCGCTACCGCCGCGCCGGATCGCCGCGCGACGGGGAGGAAAACCCACCGCGCCAGCGCTTTCCGGATTCGACAAGCGAGCCCCTGCTTGCTAAGCGCCGCGCTAGGAATTCAACCACGGGCAGCTGGCATGACCGAGACGCGCATCAACATTCTCCTGATCGGATCGGGCGGCCGCGAGCACGCGCTGGCCTGGGCGCTCCGGAAATCGCCTCGTCTCGGCCAGCTTTTTGCCGCCCCCGGCAATCCCGGCATCGGCGCGCTCGCGGAACTGGTGCGGCTCGATCCGTTCGACCATCACGCGGTGATCGACTTCTGCCGCCACAACATGATCGATTTCGTCATCGTCGGCCCGGAAGCGCCGCTGGTCGCCGGCCTTGCCGATGCGCTCGACGGCGCGAACATCCGGGTGTTCGGCCCCGGCCAGGAGGCAGCCCGCCTCGAAGGCTCGAAGGGCTACACCAAGGATCTCTGCGCCGAGGCCAACATCCCGACCGCCGCCTACCAGCGCTTCACCGAGGCAGCGCCCGCGCGCGACTATGCGACCAGGATGGGCGCGCCGATCGTCGTCAAGGCGGACGGCATCGCCGCCGGCAAGGGCGTCGTCGTGGCGGAAACGCTGGACGAAGCGCATGCGGCGATCGACGCCTGCTTCGACGGCGCGTTCGGCTCGGCCGGCGCCGAAGTCGTGGTCGAGGAATGCCTGGTCGGCGAGGAGGCGAGCTTCTTCGCCATCTGCGACGGCGTGAACGCCGTGCCGCTCGCAACCGCCCAGGACCACAAGCGCGTCGGCGACGGCGACACCGGCCCCAACACCGGCGGCATGGGCGCCTATTCGCCCGCCCCGGTGATGACGGAAGCGATGATCGAGCGCACCATGGCCGAGATCATCCGCCCGACCATGGCCGCGATGGCCGCCCGCGGCGCCCCGTTCAAGGGCGTGCTGTTCGCCGGCCTGATGATCACCGCCAAGGGCCCCGAACTGATCGAATACAATGTCCGCTTCGGTGACCCGGAATGCCAGGTGCTGATGATGCGGCTGGAGAGCGACCTGCTCGAACTGCTGCTCGCCGCGGCCGAAGGCAGGCTCGACGGCGTCACGACGCAGTGGCGGGACGAAGCCGCGCTGACCGTCGTCATGGCCGCCAAGGGCTATCCGGGCGACTATGCCAAGGGCACGCCGATCGCCGGCATCGACGCCGCCGATGCCCTGCCCGGCACCAAGGTGTTCCAGGCCGGCACCGCGCTGGTCGACGGCAGGCTGGTCGCCAATGGCGGCCGCGTCCTCAACGTCACCGCGCTTGGCGCGAGCGTCGCCGAAGCGCAGAAGCGCGCCTATCAGGCCGTCGACACGATCGACTGGCCGGACGGCTTTTCCCGCCGCGACATCGGCTGGCGCGCCGTCTAGGCACTCGCGGCGGGAGACGGTTTCCCGATCCCGCCCGACCCGTTCCCTACCCCTCACCCGGAGCGTCGCTCCACCCCTGTCTTTGGGAGAGGTGAAACAGAGCAAGGAGATACCCCATGTCGGACGAGATCATCGTGCGCGACAGCAACGGAACACAGCTCAAGGACGGCGATTCCGTCTCGCTGATCAAGGACCTCAAGGTCAAGGGCACGTCGGAGACGATCAAGCGCGGTACGGTGGTGAAGAACATCCGCCTGACCGACGACCCCGACACCTTCGAGTGCAGCACCAAGCAGGTAAAGGGCCTCGTGCTGCGCGCCGAGTTCGTCAAGAAGGCCTGAGTTCGCCTCGACATCGGACCAGCAAGACCCTCGGGACCAGCAAGACCCTCGCCGCATGCGGGCGAGGGTCGGTGCGAAGGCCTTGCCTGACGCCCGCCACAGGCGATCCGCGTCCCTCGCATGTCGGCTTCCCTCGCCTTGGCGAATCCGGCACGATCGCCGGCCAACAGCCAGATTGACCGCCATGACCACCGTTCGCCGCCTGACCGAAGACATGATCAACCGCATCGCCGCCGGCGAGGTGGTCGAGCGGCCGGCGAGCGTCGTCAAGGAACTGGTCGAGAACGCCATCGACGCCGGCGCGAAGCGGGTCGAGATCGTCACGGCCGGTGGTGGTGCGTCGCTGATCCGCGTCACCGACGATGGCGGCGGCATGACCCATGACGATCTCGGCCTCGCCATCGACCGCCACTGCACTTCCAAGCTCACCGACGATCTGCTCGATATCCGCACGCTCGGCTTTCGCGGCGAGGCGCTGGCCTCGATCGGCGCGGTGGCGCGGCTGTCGATCGCCTCGCGCCATGCCAGCGAGCCGCATGGCTGGGAGATCGTGGTCGAGGGCGGTCTCGTCCATCCGCCGCGCCCGGCCGGCCTCAATTCCGGCACCCGGGTCGAGGTCACGGACCTTTTCTTCTCGACCCCGGCCCGACTCAAGTTCCTCAAGGGCGAACGGGCCGAATCGAGCGCCATCACCGACATCGTCAAACGCCTCGCCATGGCGCATCCCGAGGTGCGCTTCTCGCTCGCCGGCAGCGACCGGGGCGCGATCGACTATCCGGTGGCCCATGGCGACGAGCCCTTCGTCGAGCGGCTCGGCCAGATTCTGAGCCAGGACTTCGTCGACAATTCGCTGGCCATCGAGGCGGAACGCGAGGGCGTCCGCCTTTCCGGCTATGCCGGCCTGCCAACCTACAACCGCGCCAACGGGCTGCAGCAGTTCCTGTTCGTCAATGGCCGACCGGTGCGCGACAAATTGCTGATGGGGGCGCTGCGCGCGGGCTATGCCGACGTGATGTCCAGGGACCGCCATCCCGTCGCGGCGCTCCGCATCGACCTCGAGCCGCATGGCGTCGACGTCAACGTCCACCCGGCCAAGTCCGACGTGCGTTTCCGCGACCCGGGCCTGGTGCGCGGGCTGATCGTCGGCGCGCTGCGCAACGCCATCCACCAGGCCGGCCACCGTTCGGCGACGACCGGCGGCGGCGCCACCATCGCCGCCTTCCGTACCGGCGCACCGTCATCCTCCACCGCATGGCGTCCCTCGGCGCCGATGCCTTCGTTCGGCAACACCGCCGCCGCGCCGTCCTGGCGCGACTGGGCCACCACGCCCGCGCCCCAGTTCAGCGAAGCGGCGCAGCCGGCTTTTGCAGCCGTGAGCCAGCCCTCGGCCGATGCGCGCGCCAATGCCGTCGCCGCCAACGACCCGACCGATCGGCCGCTGGGCGCCGCCCGGGCGCAGGTGCATGAAAACTACATCATCGCCCAGACCGACCACGGCATCGTCATCGTCGACCAGCACGCCGCGCATGAGCGCCTCGTCTATGAGCGGCTGAAGACAGCGCTCGCCCGCTCCGGCGTGGCGCGGCAGATCCTGCTGATCCCCGATGTCATCGACCTGCCCGAGGACGACGTGGCGCGGCTTTTGAAGCGCGCCGACGAACTGGCCGAACTCGGCCTCGCCATCGAGAGCTTCGGCCCCGGCGCGGTCGCCGTGCGCGAGACGCCGGCCCTGCTCGGCGAACTCGACACCCGCTCGCTGCTGGTCGACCTCGCCGACGATCTGGCCGAATGGGACGACACGACGCGGCTCAAGGAAAAGCTCGACCATGTCGCCGCAACCATGGCCTGCCACGGATCGGTCCGCTCCGGCAGACGCCTGCGCCCCGAGGAGATGGACGCGCTGCTCCGCGAAATGGAAGCAACGCCCGGCTCCGGCCAGTGCAACCACGGCCGCCCGACCTATGTCGAGCTGAAGCTCGCCGACATCGAGCGCCTGTTCGGGCGAAGGTAGGCTCCGCCGTGTCTTTCTTCACCTCCGCCTGAGGATCGCGTCTGGGCATGAACCTCGATCGCCCCGGCGAAGGCCGGGGCCCATGAACACCGTCCGACGAATCCTTGGCTCAGCCCATTGGCCCTATGCCAGCACGCCTGGATGCCGGGCTCCGCCGGGATGACGCCAGAGCTTGTGTCCGACATGCCCATGCCGAAAAACGACACAGGTCGTGCAAAGCGAGATCCACGCTGTTGCACATGGCGGCGTTCCGCACGATATTCCCGCTCATGAACCGTATTGATCCAGCCGGGCGCGGCGGCGAAGCGCGCATTCGTTATCTCGATGGCGACTACCAGATCCTGTCCCCGGGCGCCTTTGTGCGTTGCGCGGTGACCGGCGGCGTTATTCCGATCGACGAGCTCAAATACTGGAACGTCCAGCATCAGGAGGCCTATATCGACCCGGCCACCTGCGTCGCACGCCACAAGCAGCTCGGCCTGACCTGGCGCTGAGACCCGTCGCGGGCCCTTTGAGCCCGCGCCATTTCGCCGGCAAGCAAGCCCCTCACCCAACCCTCTCCCGCAAGCGGGCGAGGGCTTTTTTTTGTGCCCGTGCGGTTACAGCAGCGGGCTCGACCTGCCCCCTCTCCCGCGCGCGGGAGAGGGCTGGGGTGAGGATCTTCCCTAACGACAAAACCGGTGCGGCGAACCCCACCGGCCCCTGCTCACTCCGATATCAGACCTCGACGCCGTAGACCGTTCTGGCCCGTTCCACGCTCAGATAGCCGTTCTTGACGTCCTCGATCACCGCCGCACGGTCGCGCTTTTTCGGGTCGCCATAGCCGCCGCCATTGCCGGTCACCACCCGCACGATGTCGCCCTGGTTCAGTTCGACGCCGGTCGCAAACGCGTAGCGCTTGCGGCTGCCGTCGGTCTTGATGACGTCGACATGGTTTGCCGTGCCGTCATGGCCGCCTTCCATGCCCCAGGGCAGGATGCGCGAGCGCGTATAGCCGCAGGTCAGGAAATTGCCGTCGGCACGGACGCGGTAATCCATGCGGATGCCCTTGCCCCCGCGCCACTGACCCTCGCCGCCCTCTTCCGGGTTCAGCGCCAGCTGGTCGACGAACAGGCCGTAACGCGCCTCGGCGATTTCGGCCGGGCAGTTGAACGTCTCGCCGTGGAAGCCGGAGAAGATCGCATTGTTGCCATCGCGGCCGGGCATGGCGCCCCAACCGCCGATCTCCGGCTCGACGATCGTGTAATGACGGCCAGTATCGGGATGCGGGCCGCCGACGACGGTGCCGCAGATCGAGGCGAAGCTGCCGGCCGAGAGCTTTTCCGGCAGATGCTGCGCCAGGCAGCGCAGGATCAGGTCGAACACCCGGATCTCGACCTCGTAGTAGAAGGCGTGCGCCGCCGGCTCCTGCGCGTCGAAGATCGAGCCGGGGCGCGTCTTGACGACGAGCGGACGGAACGATCCGCCATTGGCAGGGGCCGAAACGTCGGTCACCGCCTTGATCGCCATCTGGCAGGCGACGATGACGCCGTCGCGGCTGGCATTGTTGGGCGTCGGCGTCTGGTCGGGGTTGTCGATCAGGTCGACGATGAATTCGTCGTCGGTGATCTCGACCGTCACCTTGTAGATCTGGCCGCTATCCTGTTCCTCGGCGAAGGAGAACTTGCCCTTGGGCAAGTCCTTCAGCGCCTTCAGCGTCACCTGCTCGCCATAGTCCATGAAATGGTCCATGGCGGCGACGAAGGTGTCCTTGCCGTATTTGTTGACGAGATCGAGGATGCGCTTGTCGCCGATGCGAACGGCCGCGATCGCCGCCCACATGTCGCCCTTGAGATAGGCCGGCAGGCGGGAATTGACCATCATCAGGTCCATCACCGCCTGGTTGGACACGCCCTTCTCGATCAGCTTGATCGCCGGGACGCGCAGGCCTTCCTGGAAGATCTCCTTGGCGTCGGTCGACATCGAGCCCGGCACCATGCCGCCGACGTCGTTCCAGTGCGCGATGTTCGCGGTCCAGGCGACGATCTCGCCCTCGGCGAAGACCGGCATGACCAGGACCATATCGTTCAGATGGGTGACGCCGCCATAGAACGGGTCGTTGGTGGCGAAGACGTCGCCCGGATAGATCGCGGTGACGGGATGCTTGCGCAGCACCGCCTTCACCGCCTTGTCGAGCACACCGATGAAGGCCGGAATGCCGGCGCCGGACGAGGCGATCTCGCCATCGGCGGCACAAATGCCGGTGCCCATGTCGAGCACCTCGTAGATGATGGCGCTCATCGCCGTCTTGCGCATCGCCGCGAACATCTCGTCCGAAATTGCCTGCAGCGAGTTCTGGATGATGTCGAAGGTGACGGGATCGTGGGTCGGGTTGCTCATCACTTGGCCCCCAGTTCGATGTGGGTGTTGCCGTAGGCGTCGATCGACACGCGATTGCCCGGATGGATCACCACCGTGGTGCCGGGGTCCTCGAGGATGGCGGGGCCGGCAAACGACATGCCGGGCCCCAGCTTCTCGAGGTCGTAGATCACGGCCTCGTGGACGCCTTCGAGCGCATAGTCGACGTCGCGGCGGCCCTTGACCGCCTGCTCGATCGTCGCGCCGGTCTTCGGCAGTGCGATCATTTCCAGCTTGCCGACCTCGGCGGAAGCCACGAGATGCAGGCCGACGATCTCTACCGGCGCGTCGAGGCGATAGGTGTATTCGCGCTCATAGGCGGCGTGGAAATGCTCGATCATCGACTGGATCGCCGCATCGTCGACAAAGGTCGCCGGCAGCTCGACCTCGACGGCGTGTTCCTGGTTCTGGTAGCGGCACTTGATGAAGGGCACGAGCTTGACCTTGTCGGCCAAGACCCCTTCCGCCTCGAACTGGCGCAGCGCCCGGTCGCGGGTCTCGCCGACCAAATTCGCCAGCGCCGTGGTGCGACCGTCGCCACCCTCGATCAGGCGGGTGACAAAGTAATCGCGGCGCAGGTCGGACATCATCATGCCCCAGGCCGAGAATACCGACGCGCCGCGCGGGATCACGACCTTTTTCATGCCGAGCTCGGTGGCGAGCGCCACCGCATGCATCGCGCCGCCGCCGCCGAAGGCGACGAGCGTGAAGTCGCGCGGGTCGTGGCCGCGGTTGAGCGAGACCAGCTTCAGCGCGTTGATCATGTTGTTGTTGGCGATGCGGACAATGCCGCGCGCTGCTTCGATCGGCGACAGCCCGAGCTTCCCAGCCAGGGCGCCGAGGGCGCCGTTGACCGCGGCCATGTCGGCCTGGATGGTGCCGCCGCAGAAATAGTCCTTGTCGATGCGGCCGAGCGCCAGATTGGCGTCGGTGGTCGTCGCCTGCGTGCCGCCGCGCGCATAGGCGGCGGGACCCGGCTTGGCGCCGGCCGATTGCGGGCCGACATGCAGCTTGCCGAAATCATCGACCCAGGCGATCGAGCCGCCGCCATTGCCGATCTCTACGAGATCGACCACGGGCACCATGATCGGATAACCGGAAGACGTGCGATCGCGCTCGATCCAGTAGTCGGTCATGATCTTGACGTGGCCGTTCTCAATCAGCGAGCACTTCGCCGTCGTGCCGCCAATGTCGAGCGCCAGCACGTTGGGCTCGCCGATGATGCGGCCAAGCTCGGCCGCGCCCCAGAAACCCGAGGCCGGGCCGCTCTCGACCATGGTGATCGGGATCTCGCGCGTCGCCGAAAGCGAATCGACGCCGCAATTCGACTGCATGACGTAGAGCTGGCCGCCGAAATTCTTGGAAGCCAGGCCGTCTTCGAGCCGGCCGAGATAGCGGCTGGCGACGGGCTGGACATAGGCCGACAGCACGGCCGTCGAGGCGCGCTCATATTCGCGCCATTCGCGGGTGATCTGGTGCGAGGCGACGACGGAGACTTCCGGCCAGAGCCGGCGGATCTCGGCCGCGACGGCTTCCTCATGGCGGGGGTCGGCATAGGAATGCAGCAGGCAGATCGCGATCGCCTCGACGCCCTCGGCGCGGAAGTCTTCCAGGATCGCCGGCAGGCCCGAGAGGTCGAGCGGCGAGCGCTCCGCGCCGGTATAGGCGATGCGGCCCGGCACTTCGCGGCAGAGGTAGCGCGGCACGAAGGGTTCGGGCTTCACATATTGCAGGTTGAAGAAGTCCGGCCGGTTGCCGCGTGCGATCTCCAGCACGTCGCGGAAGCCTTCCGTCGTGATCAGCGCCGTGCGGGCGCCCTTGCGCTCGGTCAGCGCGTTGATGACGACGGTGGTGCCATGCGCGAAGAAGGCGATGTCGGCGGGGCCGACATCGGCCTTGGCGAGCACGTTGAGCACGCCCTGCTCGAAATTCGGCGGCGTGGTGTCGGATTTGGCGGTGCGGACCGTCTGGCGGCCGGTCGCCGTATCCGTCTCGAAGTAGACGAGGTCGGTGAAGGTGCCGCCGACGTCGGTCGCGACGCGGATCGTCTTGTCGGTCATGTCAGGCCTTCTCGTCGCGGATCTTCGACGCCTGTTCGGTGACGGTGGCGGCCAGGATGCCGATCGCCGCGAAGGGGCGCAGCGCCATGGCGCGCTCGACCTTTTCGGGCGTGTAGGCGCCGGCCTTGTCGAGGATGTTGATGGTGCCAAGCACGCTGCCCTCGAACACGACCGGCACATTGATGCAGGAGCCGCAGCCGAGCGACTGGATCAGCTCATGATCGTGGAAGACGGTGGCGATCTCCTCGATCGTGTTGGCGACATAGGGCTTCTTCTCGCCGAAGACGAGATCGTTCCACGTGCCGGCGGCCGACTGCTTGTAGCCGGAGGTCGGGTATTCCTGCGGATGGTTGGAATAGAGCCGGCGCGACATGCCGGTGTCGAAATCCGCGCTCATCACCGTGAAGATGATCGCGCCGACTTCGCGCTGATAGAGTTCCTCGACCTTGGCGAGCGTCGCGGTCGGCTGGTCCTGCTCGCCCAGCGCCGCGATCAGCGCGTCCCAGGCCTTGGGGTCCAACACGGGATCGGCGGCGTTCCGCTCTGCGGTGGTGCTCATGCTGTTTCCTTCCTATTCGGCCCCGGCCGGAACTGGCGCCCCGGCACGGATGGCGGCGCGCAGCGCCGCCTCGGCCTCCGTCACGACGGGAATGGCTCCGATCAATTCGCGCGTATAGGCGCTCTTCGGATCGGAGAAGAGGGTTTCGACCGGCCCGGTCTCGACGAGGCGTCCCTTCTGGAACACGCTCACCCGGTCGGCGATGGCGCGCACGACGGCGAGGTCGTGCGTGATGAAGAGGTAGGTCAGCCCCCGCTCCTGGCGCAGCCGCTGCAGCAATTGCAGCACGCGCGCCTGCACCAGAACGTCGAGGGCCGAGGTCGGCTCGTCGAGCACCAGCAGTTCCGGCTCGCAGGCAAGCGCCCGGGCAATGGCGATGCGCTGGCGCTGGCCGCCGGAAAGACCGCGCGGCGAACGGCGGGCATGTTCCGGCTCCAGCCCGACCTCCTGGAGCAGCGAGGCCACGCGCGCATCGCGCTCGCTTCTGCGGCCGAGGTCATGCACGTCGAGCGGCAGGCGGATGGAAGCGCCGACGCTGCGGCGCGGATTGAGCGCCGAAAGCGGGTTCTGCTGCACCAGCTGGATCGCGCGCTTCTGCTCGCGCGTCCGGCTTCGCCCAAGGGTCGCGCCATCGAAGCGGATTTCGCCCGAGGTGGCGCCGATCAGGCCGAGCACGAGGTTGGCGAGCGTCGTCTTGCCGGATCCGCTCTCGCCTACAATGGCGTGGCACTCGCCGCGCGTGAAGGCGAGCGAGACATCGTCCAGCGCCGCGACGCTGTGGCCATCGGCGGAGAACACCTTGCCGAGGCGGTCGAGTTCGAGAATGGGGGCGTTGCCAGTCATGCGAAGGCCTCCGTCGGCTCGCCGCAGCCCTCATGCACGATGAGTGGGCTCTCGAATTCCGGGCTGCGCTCCGGCAGGTCCGGCAGGCCGCCGCCCGAGATCTTCGGGATCGCGGCGAGCAGCGCCCGCGTATAGGGATGGCGCGGATCGTTGAAGAGCTGGGCCGTCGTGCCGTGCTCGACGATCCTGCCGCGATAGATGACATAAACCCGGTCGGCGAATTCGCGGACGACGCCGAGATTGTGCGAAATCAGCAGCACCGAGGTGCCGGTCTTCTCGGTCAGTTCATGCATCAGGTTCAGCGTCTGCGCCTGCACCGTGACGTCGAGCGCCGTGCCCGGCTCGTCGGCGATCAGCAGTTGCGGCCGGTTGGCGAGCGCCATGGCGATCATCACGCGCTGGTTCATGCCACCGGAAAGCTGGAAGGCGTAGCTGTCGAGCGCGCGCTTCGGATCGGGGATCGAGACCTCGGCAAGCGCCGCCTCGGCGCGAAGGTCGGCTTCGTCGTTGGAGATCGATCGATCGCCGGAGCGCAGCACGTCGCGGAACTGGCCGCGGATCTTGAAGGTGGGGTTCAGCGCCGAGGTCGGATCCTGGAAGATCATGGCGACGCGGTTGCCTCGTCGCCGCGCGATTTCCGGTCCACCCTTGGCGGCATCGATGCCGTCGAAGAAGATCGAGCCCGACACATGCACCCGCTTCTGGTCCTGCAGCAGGCCCATGGCGAGGCGCGCGGTCACCGACTTGCCGGAACCGGATTCGCCGACAAGGGCCACCTTCTCGCCCGGCCGGATATGCATCGAGATGCCGTGCAGCACCGGCGTCGGGTGACGGCGGTCGCCAAAGGCAAGGCGCAGGCCGCGGATGGCAAGGACCGGCTTCTGGAGCGTGTTGCTGGCCATCTCAGCTCTCCGCCTCGAAGGCTTCGCGCAGGCCGTCGCCGACCAGGTTGAAGCCGAGCACCACGAGCAGGATCGCGATCGCCGGGAACACCGTCAGCCACCAGGCATCGGGCATGTATTTGGCGCCATCGGCGACCATCGAGCCGAGATCCGGCGTCGGCGGCTGGACGCCGAGACCGAGGAAGGAGAGCGAGGACGCCATCAGGATGACGAAGCCGATATCGAGCGTCATCTTGGTCAGGATGGACGGCCAGCAATTCGGCAGGATCTCACGGAACAGGATATGCGCCGTCGACGCGCCGACCGTCTCGGCGGCCAGCACATAGCCCTCCTGCGCCTCGGCTCGGGTGACGTTGTAGATCAGCCGCGCATACCAGGGCCACCACATGGCGGTGATCGCCAGCATGCCGTTCAGCAGCGTCGGCTCCAGGAAGCCCATGATCGCCATGGCCAGCACCAGAGGCGGCACGGCCAGGAACACATCGGTGATGCGCATCAGGATGTAGTCGGTCCAGCCGCCCTTGTAGCCGGCGACCAGCCCGACGATGACGCCGATCGGCGTCGCGATGGCGAGCACGACGATCGCCATGATCAGCGACAGCCGGTAGCCGTAGATGATGCGGGTGAACAGGTCGCGGCCGATCACATCGGTGCCGAACCAGAAATCGGCGCTCGGCGCCGCGTTCATCGCGGCGAAATCACCCGTGGGCCCGACATGGTCGGGATAGGGCGTGACAAAGGGGGCGAAGATCGCAAGTCCCACGATCGCCACGACGATGACGAGGCCGATCACCGAAAGCGGATCGGCGCTATAGGCGGTCCAGGCCTTGGAGCGGGTGCGCGAAGCGAGGACCGGGGAGCCGGGTTCCGACATCTTATGCCCTCCCCGCTGCGAGACGGATGCGCGGATTGATGACGTTCACCAGGATGTCGACGATGATGTTCACGATCAGGAAGGCGGCGGCGATGATCAGCACCGTGCCGACGATGGCATCGAGATCCTTGCGGAGGATGACCTCGACGCCGTAGCGCGACAGGCCGGGCCAGCCGAACACCTTCTCGACCAGGAAGGCGTTGCCGAGCATGGCCGCGAATTCAAGGCCGAGGATGGTCAGGGTCGGGATCAGCGCCGGCCGGAAGGCATAGCGGGTGGCGATCCGCCGGGCGGGAAAGCCATAGGCGCGCGCCATCTCGACATAGGGCCGCTCATAGACCTCGTTCATGTTGGAGCGCGTCAGCCGCGCCGTCTGGCCAAGGCCCGACATGGCCAGCGCCAGGGATGGCAGGATCAGGTGGTGCAGCGCGTCGAGGAAGGCCGCGCCATCGCCGGCGAGCAGCGTGTCGATCAGCATGAAGCCGGTCACCAGCGGCGGCGCCACGGTCGATTGGGCCAGCTGGCCTTCGATCGGGAACCAGCCCCAGAAATAGCCGAGCACCAGCTGCAGGATGACGCCCCAGACGAAGGCCGGCGTGCAGACCCCGAGCAGCGCGATGAGCCGGCCGACATGATCCGGGAAACGGCCGCGGAAATGGGCCGACAGGATGCCGAGCGGCAGGCCGATCAGCACCATCAGGATGCCGGAGACAAGGACCAGCTCCAGCGTCGCCGGCAGGAACTGCGCGATATCCGTCGTGACCGGGCGGTTGGTATAGAGCGAGGTGCCGAGATCGCCTCTGGCGAGCGACTTGACGAACTCAAAATACTGCACCGGCAGCGAGGCATCGAGATGGCGCTCCAGCCGGAGCGCGGCGACCTGCTCGGCGGTCGCGTTGGGTCCGAGCGCGATACGGGCCGGGTCGCCCGGCATGACGCGGGCGATCGCGAAGATCAGCATCGAGATGCCGATCAGGACGATCAGCGCGGCACCGAGACGATGCAGAAGGGATCGGA
Source organism: Kaistia defluvii (assembly GCF_026343955.1). Classification (GTDB taxonomy): domain Bacteria; phylum Pseudomonadota; class Alphaproteobacteria; order Rhizobiales; family Kaistiaceae; genus Kaistia; species Kaistia defluvii. The sequence goes on along the minus strand of NZ_JAPKNI010000012.1, from coordinate 26,057 downwards.
GGATGTTCGCCATGGTCTACCCGCTCGCTGGGCCTTTTTCTTCACCTCTCCCTGGTGGGAGAGGTCGGAGCGAAGCTCCGGGTGAGGGTTTAGGAACCTATCCGGTGAGGCCGTAACCCCTCACCCGCCGGCCTCCGGCCGTCGACCTCTCCCTCCAGGGAGAGGTGAAAGCACCGCGCCCAGCCCATGCCCTGCTCCGAAGAAGAGGCTCGCGGGCGCGCGCCCAAGGAAGGCGCCCGCGAGCCGGATCGGAGGAAGGCGGCGCCTTACGGCGCCATCTCCATTTCGCGGAAAGAGAAGGAGTAGCCCGACAGCGCATAGCGATGCGCATCATCCGACAAGGCCGGCACCGTCACCGCCTTGCGGGCCGGGAACACGGCGACCTGGTCATAGGCATAGATCGTCGGGGCGAGGTCGCGCAGGCGCTGGCTCAGATCCTCGTAGATCTTCTGCCGCTTGGCCGGATCGACTTCGGCGCGGCCGGCTTCGAGCAGCTTGTCGACTTCCGCGTCCTGCAGGTATTCCGGCGACTGCCAGGTGCCCTTGGCCGAGGAATGGTAGGTGTTGAACAGCAACGAATCCGGATCCGGCGTCGTCGCGCTGTTGAAGATCTGCGAGATGTTCGGCGTCGTCTCGGGCTTGGTCACCATGTCGGTGAACAGCGCCCAGGGCACCCGCTTCACTTCCGGCTTGAAGCCGAGCTTGGAGAAATTCGCCTGCATCAGCAGGGCGAAACGCTCTTCCAGCGGCACCTCGGCGATCCAGGAGATCTCCAGCGGCGTCTCTTCCGGCTTGTACTTGCACTGCGCCAGTTCGGCCTTGGCCTTCTCCAGGTCCTGCGCGTAGTTCGGAACCTCGCTGGAGGAACCGAGCATGCCATGCGGGATCGGGCCGTTCGCCGGCTTGCCGAGAGAGACGGTATCGCTCACCGCGACCATCTTGGCAGCGGTCGCATAATCGAACGCATAGGTAAGCGCGCGGCGGCAATGGACGTCGTCGAGCGGCGCCTTGGCCGTGTTCAGCTTGATGTAGAAGACGTTGGTGCCGGTTTCGGTCAGCAGCTGCATGGTGTCGTCGGCCGCGAGCGCCTTGGCGACTTCCGGCGGCAGCCACTGCGAGCCGATGTCATGCTCGCCCTTGGACAGCAGCGCGCGGACGGTCGAGGCCTCGAGGCCGTAGCGGAAGCGGACCTTGTCGGGTGACTTCGGCGTCGCGCCGAGGAAGTAGCCCGGGAACTTGGCGAGCGCCGTCTCCGACTGCGGGTTCTGCGTCTCGACGAGATAGGCGCCGGAGCCGGCGTCGTTCGCCGACAGCCAGGCTTCCGAATAATCGCCGAATGCGCCGTACTTGCCGGCGGCCTGATGCTGCCTGGCGAGCTTCGAATCGAGGATCGGCAGGCGGACGAGCGCCGACAGGAAAGGCGCGTAAGGGCCCTTCAGCGTGAACTTGACCGTCTTGGCATCGACGGCCTCGGCCTTCTCGACATCCTCGACGAACAGGTTGGAGAAGCCCTGCCCGAGCGCGATCATGCGGTCGAAGGAATAGACGACGTCGTCCGCCGTCAGCTTGTTGCCCGAATGGAACGTGACGTCGTCGCGCAGCGTGAAGGTGTAGACATTGCCATCGACCGTCCAGCTCGACGCCAGATGCGGCTGCATGCCCGGCTTGCCCGCCGTCGGCACGACCAGCGTGTCATAGACGTTGAACATCAGGATCGAGTCGGCATAGTCCGACGCCTTGCCCGGATCGAGCTCGCCAACCGGCGCCTCGTCGAGGCGAAGGACCGTCTCGGCAAAGGCCGGCGCCGTGCTCAGGGCCGTCGTCGAAAGCGCCGCCAGCAGCAGCGTTGCACGCAACATCTTCATCTTGTTACCTCGTTTCACCCTCGGCTATGTCGTTCGCAGCGCTGTTGTCCTGGCTCTTGGCGAGATCCGGCGCCCCGGCATGGGACGGCCCGCGATGGCGGGGTGTATCCGAGAAGAGTTGCTGCGTTCCGACAGAAAGAACCTCGGCGACATGATCCGCGGGGTTGTGCACCCGGTGCGGACGATGAGCCGAGAAATGCAGGGTATCGCCTGCATGCAGTTCGTAGATGGTCTCGTCGATCACATAGCGGATCGAACCGCTCAGCACATAGACGACCTCCTCCCCCTCATGCGACGAGGTCTCGGAGAGATAGCGTGGCGGCACGTTCATCTTGACGGCGTTGAGCATCTGGCCCGGAAACGTCGTCGAAAGCCGCTCATACGAAATCCAGGCCGGATTGATGCCGTATGTCACCCTGCCCTCGCGCCGGGACACCGCGTTCGGCAGGTCCGGCTGATGCAGCAAGGCGCTCACCGGCAGGTCGAGCGCCTTGGCGATCGTGACCAGCGAGGATAGAGACGGCGTGGTGATATCGCGCTCGACCTGACTCAGGAAGCCGATCGAAAGACCCGTCGCCTCGGCCACCCGTTGCAGGGTGAGCCGGCGCTGCTTGCGCGCGTCTCGGATCTTCAATCCTACTTTCAAGGGATCGCTGCTCATGCCGGTTCTCCCCGCCGCTTCTAACGGCGTTGCAATTATTTCACCATAGCTAAAATCTTAAGGCAAGATTCTTCGCCCGCGTCGTCATACGGCCTTGTTCCGCCGACCGGTTTGGCACTGTCGCTTGATCGACCGGCAGAACGGCATGCCTGGTACATTCCTGTCCCCAGTTCCCGGCGAACGGATCAGGGGCGGCGCCCGACTATGCGTCACACACTCGGCGCCCGACAGGGCGAGGGAGCGGTGGTCGAGAAACGCCACAATCCATGCGTGTAATTGGAACGACTCTCAATCAGGACGGATTTAGTTCATCAGTCTGATGAAAGAAATGCAACCATGATGATGAGACGCGCGGCAGGGTTGTCCAAGGCGGTGAAAACGGACCGGCCCGATGACGCAGGGCTAACGGGGCGTTAACGCGAAAGGGCGCCGTTAACGCAGCGGCTGTGGCTGCGCGACGTCGAGAATGCGGAAGCTCGATTGCCGCCTGCCCTGCCAATGATCGATCGACAGCGTTCCGGCGACATGCAGCGGCCGGCCGCGGGACCCGAGCAGCATGCGGCCAAGATCATTGTCGGCGGCGCGGAAAGCGATCGCCTTCAAGTTCTGGTCGCCACCGGAAAGCGTGACCTTCACATGGCCATTGCCGACGGTATCGGCATAGCCGACGATATGGGCCGGCAGCGCGAAGACCGGCTCGGCATGTCCCGAGCCGAACGGCCCCGCCTTCTCCACCATGTCGATGAAATCGGGCGTGGCGGCGCGCGCCGTCAGCGCACCGTCGACCAGAAGCTGGTCGGCCTGGCGCGCGCGACGCGAGGCTTCCGCCGCCCCGGCCTCGAGAAAGGCGCGGAATTCCGCGAATTTCGACGGTTCGATGGTGAGGCCCGCCGCCATGGCGTGCCCGCCGCCCTTGACCAGGAGCCCCTGCTCGACGGCGCCGCGAACCAGCCCGCCGAGATCGACGCCGGCCACCGACCGGCCCGAGCCGGTACCGAGCCCGTTCGGCATCAGGGCGATCGCGAAAGCGGGACGGCGGAAGCGCTCCTTGAGGCGCGCGGCGATCAGGCCGACGATCCCGGGATGCCAGCGATCGCTGGCGGTGACGATGACGGCCGGCCCCTCGCCGGAGCCGATCTCGGCATCGGCTTCGGCGATCGCCTCTTCCAGCATCGAAGTTTCAATGGCTTGGCGCTGCTTGTTGAGATCGTCCAGTTCGACGGCAATGCGCTCGGCCTCGGCGGGATCGTCGAGCGACAGCAATCGGGCGCCCAGCGCCGCGTCGCCGATCCGGCCGCCGGCGTTGATGCGGGGCCCGAGCAGGAAGCCAAGATGATAGGGCGCAACCGGCGCGTCGATGCGTGCGGCCCGTGACAGCGCCGCCAGACCCGGATTGGCCCGGCGGCGCACCGCCAGCAGGCCCTTGGTGACGAAGGCTCGGTTGAGGCCGATCAGGGGAACGACGTCGCAGACCGTGCCGAGCGCCACGAGATCGAGCCATTGCAGCAGGTCCGGCTCCGGCCGGCTTGGGCCATACCAGCCGCGCTTGCGGAGTTCGCGGTTGGTGGCGACGATCGCCAGGAAGGTGACGCCAACGGCGGCGAGATGGCCAAGGCCGGAGAGATCGTCCTGGCGATTGGGATTGACCACGGCGAGCGCCGGCGGCAGCTCCGCGCCCATCTGGTGGTGGTCGAGCACGACGGCGAGCCGGCCGAGATCGCGCGCGACCGCCAGCGATTCATGGCTCGTCGAGCCGCAATCGACGGTCACGATCAGCTGCGCGCCCTCTTCGACGAGGGTGCGGATGGCGTCGGGATTGGGGCCGTAGCCCTCGAAGATGCGGTCGGGAATATAGATGCGGGTCTCGACGCCCTGATGGCGCAGGAAGCGGGCCAGCAGCGCCGACGACGTTGCGCCATCGACGTCATAGTCGCCGAAGATCGCGACATGCTCGCCGGCTTCGACCGCATCGGCAATGCGCGATGCCGCGGCATCCATGTCGGTCAGGACCGAAGGGTCCGGCATCAGCCGGCGGAGGCTCGGATCGAGGAAATGCGCGGCATCGTCGAGCGCGATGCCCCGCCCGGCCAGCACCCTGGCGACGAGCTCGGGGATCTCATGGCGCTGGGCCATGGCGGTTGCGACCAGGCTCGAGGCCGCATCGACCCGTTCGGTCCAGCGGCGCCCAGTCACGGATCCTTCTACGCCCAGAAAGGCGCGCCGTGCGTCGCTGGATGACATGGACATGGGAGCTGGATCAGCCCTCGTTGTCGAACTTTTCGAGATCGCGATGCGTCGCCTTGATCCAGCGAACCGTGCCGGAGGACGAACGCATGACGACCGTGTCGGTGGTGATCTCGCCATTGCGGGCGAAACGCACGCCGGAAAGCAGGTTGCCGTCCGTGACGCCGGTTGCCGCGAACAGCACGTCGCCGCGGGCCATCTCGTCATGGGTGAACTTCTTATCGAAGTCCTTGACGCCCATCTTCGCCGCGCGCTCGCGCTGGGCGTCGGACTGCGTCACCAGGCGGCCCTGCATCTGGCCACCGATGCAGCGAAGCGCCGCCGCGGCCAGCACGCCCTCGGGCGCGCCGCCGATGCCGAGATAGATGTCGATGCCGGTCTCGTCGGGATTGGTGGTGTGGATGACGCCGGCGACGTCGCCGTCACCGATCAGGCGGAGCGCCGCGCCGGTGGCGCGCACGTCCTCGATCAGCTTGGCGTGGCGCGGACGGTCCAGGATGCAGGCGGTGATCTCGTTGACCGGAACGCCCTTGGCGGCTGCCAGCGCCTGGATGTTTTCCATCGGCGAGGCGTCGAGGTCGACCACGCCGGTCGCATAGCCGGGTCCGATGGCGATCTTCTGCATGTAGACGTCGGGCGCATAGAGCAGGCTGCCACCCTCGGCGATCGCGATCACGGCCAGCGAGTTGGGCTGGTTCTTGGCGCAGATCGTCGTGCCTTCGAGCGGATCGAGCGCGATGTCGACGCGCGGGCCAGAGCCGCGACCGACCTTCTCGCCGATATAGAGCATCGGCGCCTCGTCGCGCTCGCCCTCGCCGATGACGACGGTGCCTTCGATCGGCAGACGGTTGAGCTCGCGACGCATGGCGTCGACGGCTGCCTGATCGGCCGCCATTTCGTCGCCGCGGCCCCGCCAACGCGCCGCCGCAACGGCCGCGCGCTCGGTAACGCGCACCAGCTCCAGCGTCAGGATCCGGTCCAGACCCGCTGCCTTCGCATTCCCCGTCATCGCCATAGTGCTGCTCCGCTCTCAGGCCAGTTGTTCAATGCGTATCATTTGCGGCTGCTCCGCAATATGACCATCCGCCGTAATCCGATCGAGCGCTTCCTTGACCTGCGACTCGGTGGTCTCATAGGTGATGAGCATAACCGGTTGCGGCTCGAGCGGCTGCAGATGCTCCGGCGCATCGGCCTTCGGCGCGCGCCGCCGCTGGACGATCGATTCGAGCGAAATGCTGTATTCGGCCATACGCTTGGCGATGGCAGCGAACGCGCCGGGCCGGTCGTAGACGGCAAGGCGGATGTAATAGCCGCCCGCATGCGCCCGCATCACGGCCTGCTGGTAGGGCTGCAGCGTATGGGCGGGGCGACCGAACGTGCCGACCACGTCGCCACGCGCCAGATCGGCGATGTCGCTCATCACGGCCGAGGCCGTGGCGTCGCCGCCGGCGCCGGGACCGGAGAGCACCAGCCTGCCGACGAAATCCGCTTCCACCGCCACCGCATTGGTAACGCCGTCGACACGCGCGATCGGCGAGGATTTCGGCACCATGGTCGGATGAACGCGCTGCTCGATGCCGCTGTCGGTGCGCGTCGCCACGCCCAGAAGCTTGATGCGGTAGCCGAGTTCGTCCGCCGCCTCGATATCGGCGGTCGTGATCGAACGGATGCCCTCGACATAGATGGCATCGGAATTGATCTCGGTGCCGAAGGCGATCGCCGTCAGCAGCGCCAGCTTGTGGGCGGTGTCGAAGCCATCGACGTCGAAGGTCGGGTCGGCCTCGGCATAGCCAAGGCGCTGGGCCTCGGCGAGGCAGGCGTCGAAGGCGATGCCTTCCCGCTCCATGCGCGTCAGGATGTAATTGCAGGTGCCGTTGAGGATGCCATAGACGCGGCTGACACGGTTGCCGGCAAGCGACTCCCGCAGGGTCTTGATGATCGGAATGCCGCCGGCAGCGGCGGCCTCGAAATTCAGCGAGACGCCGTTGTTCTCGGCGCGACGCGCGAGCTCGGTGCCGTGCTTGGCCAGCAGCGCCTTGTTGGCGGTGACGACATGCTTCTTGGCGTCGAGGGCCGCGCGCACCGAATCGGCGGCCGCGCCGTCCGCGCCGCCCATCAGTTCTACGAAGACGTCGATGTCAGGCGACTGCGCCAGCGACATCGGATCGTCGAACCAGGTCACGGTGGAAAGGTCGAGGCCGCGATCGCGGAAGCGATCGCGGGCCGTCACGGCAGTCACGACGACCGGCCGGCCGCAGCGCAGCGCCAGTTCATTGGCATGGCGCTGCGTCAAACGCAGCAGGGACGCGCCGACGGTGCCGAGACCGGCGACGCCCAGCCGAAGTACTTGATTCATATAACCGCCCCAGAGGGGCCCGGCTTATCGCCGGGCGCTGCTGATAGGGACGACGTTGTGCAACGTTTTGTCCGCTGTTTCAAGGAAGCGACGGACATTGCGCGCGGCCTGACGAATGCGCTGCTCGTTTTCGACCAGGGCGATGCGAACATAGTCATCGCCATGTTCGCCGAAGCCGACGCCGGGCGCGACGGCCACATCGGCCTTCTCGATCAGAAGCTTCGCGAATTCCAGGCTTCCCAGCGGCTTGAAGGCGTCGGGAATTGGCACCCAGGCAAACATCGAGGCGCGCGGCGCGGGAATCTGCCATCCGGCGCGGCCGAAGCTGTCGACCAGCACGTCGCGGCGATGCTTGTAGATCTGGCGCATCTCCTCGATGCAATCCTGCGGGCCGTTCAGCGCGGTGGTGGCCGCGACCTGGATCGGCGTGTAGGCGCCGTAGTCGAGATAGGATTTCACCCGCGACAGCGCGGCGATCAGGCGCTCATTGCCGACCGCGAAGCCCATGCGCCAGCCGGCCATGGAATAGGTCTTCGACATCGAGGTGAACTCGACGGCGACGTCCATGGCGCCCGGGACCTGCAGGATCGAGGGCGGCGGAACGTCATCGAAATAGATCTCGGAATAGGCGAGGTCCGACAGCACGAACAGCTCGTGCTTGCGGGCGAAGGCGACGACATCGCGATAGAAATCGAGATCGGCCACATGCGCCGTCGGATTGGACGGATAGCAGAGCACGACGGCGAGCGGCTTCGGGATGGAGTGCATGACGGCACGTTCCATCGCGTGGAAGAATTCAGGGCCGGGCTCGACCGGCACGGAACGGATCACACCACCGGCCATCAGGAAGCCGAAGGCATGGATCGGATAGCTCGGGTTGGGTACGAGAATCACGTCGCCGGGCGCCGTGATCGCCTGCGCCATGTTGGCGAAGCCTTCCTTGGAGCCGATCGTGGCGACGATCTGCGTGTTCGGGTCGAGCTTCACGCCAAAGCGGCGATCGTAATAGGCGGCCTGAGCCTTGCGCAGGCCGTTGATGCCGCGCGACGCCGAATAGCCGTGCACGTCGGGACGCGCCGCCGTTTCGGCGAGCTTCTGGACAATATGCGCCGGGGTCGGAAGGTCGGGATTGCCCATGCCGAGATCGATGATATCGGCGCCCGCGGCTCGAGCGCTCGCCTTAAGCCGGTTGACCTGCTCAAAGACGTATTGCGGCAGACGCCGCACGCTGTGGAACTCGCTCATGACTCCGAATCCATCTTTCCTGGATAGTCGTTATGCGCCTCACCTGGCGCGGGGCGGTTCTACACCGAACCGCCGTCTATGAAAGCACCCTTATTGCGGGCATTTCGTGGCGTCTGCGCCAGGCTCGCCGCATCGCTCCTGAATTTCGGAGAGCGTCTTGTTGGCATGCGTGGCGGCGGCCTTCTCCAAGGCCGCATTGGTGGTGGCACTATGCTGCCGCGCGGCCTCGGCGGTGCGCGGGTCGTTGCGCGCGCCCTTGGCCTTCAGGCTCGCCGTGGCGCTCTGCAACTCCGCCGGCGTCATCAGCTTGCCGGGCGGCTCGCCCCCGGCGACATTGATGTTGGGAAACACGCCCGGACGGTCCAGCTCGGGATCGGGCGAATTGTCCAGCGTCTTGGAAAGCTGCTGCGAGCATGCCGCCAGAGAGACGGCAAGGGCCAGCATGAGGACGAGCGACGCGGAACGGGACCGCTTGATTCCGGACGGATTCATCATGAACTCATTGTGGTAAGCGGGTCGATAGCATGCGCATCATATCCCTGTGAGCGCGAAGCTATTACACTCCGCGCGTCGGGGAAAGCAGCGCCGCCTTCCCGATCGCAGAATGGCATTCGGGGATACGATGGCCAAAGACAAAATCGGAAGCGACGGCACCAGCTCCGGCAGTGCGCCGATCAGCCTGATCATCAAGGACCCCGAGAAATTCGCCCAGAACATCGCCAAGATGATCGAGGGCATGACCCGGGCCGCGAACGCCTTCCTGAAGCCGCGCGAAGACGGCAAGCTCTCCGCGGATCTCACCGACGAGATCGCCGAGATCGTTCGCACGCTGGCCAAGGTGATCGAGTACTGGACGGCCGAGCCTGGCCGCAGCATTCAAGCGCAATCAAAGCTTTACGGCCAATATTTCATGCTTTGGACGAGCATGATGCAGCGCATGTCCGGCGTGCCCATGCCGCCGGTGGTCGAGCCCGATCCGCGCGATCGCCGCTTCAAGGACCCACAATGGTCGGAGAACCAGTTCTTCGATTTCGTGAAGCAGTTCTACCTGATCACGACGCGCTGGGCCGAGCAGATGGTCGACGACGCCATCGACCTCGACCCGCATGTCCGGCTGAAGGCCGGCTTCTACATCCGGCAGATCGCCAATGCGATCTCGCCGTCGAATTTCCTGTTCACCAATCCTGAAATCCTGCGCGACACGCTCGATTCGAGCGCCGACAACCTGGTGCGCGGCATGGACATGCTGGCCGAGGACATCGCGGCGGGCAATGGCGAACTCATCATCCGCCAGTCGGACAATTCCCACTTCGCCATCGGCAAGAACCTCGCCCTTTCACCGGGCAAGGTCATCCTGCAGAACGAGGTCTGCCAGTTGATCCAGTACAAGGCGGCGACAACCGAGGTGTTGAAACGGCCTCTGCTGATCGTGCCGCCCTGGATCAACAAGTTCTACATCCTCGATCTGAACCCTGAAAAATCCTTCGTCAAATGGGCGGTGGAGCAGGGCCATACCGTGTTCGTCGTCTCCTGGATCAATCCGGACGAACGCCAGGCGGAGAAGAGCTTCGAGCACTACATGCGCGAAGGCATCCTCGAATCGGTCGATACGATCCAGAAGATCACCGGCGAGAGCGAGATCAACGCCATCGGCTATTGCGTCGGCGGCACGCTGCTCTCGTATACGCTCGCCTACATGGCCGGCGCCGGCGACACGCGGATCGCCTCGGCGACGCTGTTCGCCACGCAGGTCGACTTCACCCATGCCGGCGACCTCAAGGTCTTCATCGACGAGGAGCAGATCGAGGCGGTCGAGAAGAAGATGAGCGTGCGCGGCTATCTGGAGGGGAAGAACATGACCTCCTCCTTCAACATGCTGCGCTCGAATGACCTGATCTGGTCCTATGTCGTGAACAACTATTTCCGCGGCAAGGAACCGATCCCGTTCGACCTGCTCTACTGGAATTCCGACGCCACGCGCATGCCGGCGGCGAACCATTCCTTCTATCTGCGCAACTGCTATCTCGACAACAAGCTGGCGAATGGCGAGCTGTCGGTCGGCGACAAGGCGCTGTCGCTCGGCGACGTGACCATCCCAATCTACAATCTCGCCACCCGTGACGATCACATCGCGCCGCCGCGCTCGGTGTTCTACGGATCGTCCTTCTTCGGCGGGCCGGTAACCTTCGTGCTGGCGGGATCCGGCCATATCGCCGGCGTCATCAACCCGCCCTCGCGCGGCAAGTACCAGTACTGGACCGGCCCCGCGCCGAAGGGCGACGGGCTGGACGACTGGCTCGGCCATGCCAAGGAACATCCGGGGTCGTGGTGGCCGCATTGGCAGGCCTGGATCGAGCAGCAGGACGACCGCCGCGTGAAGGCACGCACCCCCGGCGGCCGCAAGGTCAAGGCGATCGAGGACGCGCCGGGCAGTTATGTCAAAGTCATGGCCTAGCCTGGGCGCTTCCTGACGAAGGAAAGCCCCTCACCCTACCCTTTCCCGCGAGCGGGCGAGGGTTTTCGGCCGGTGCGCGTCCCCAGGCATGAGTCGTTTCCGACTGCCTTATCAAGGTGAGCGCAGCGCATCGACCGGGTCTGCAGAACTCCCTCTCCCGCCGCGCGGGAGAGGGTTGGGGTGAGGGTCTACCCCACGCAAAAAGCAGATCAGGTGCCGGCGAGCGCCTGCTCGAGATCGGCGATGATGTCTTCCTTGTCCTCGATGCCGATCGACAGGCGGACGACATCGGGACCGGCGCCGGCCTTCGTCTTCTGCGCATCGTCCAACTGGCGATGCGTGGTCGAGGCCGGGTGGATGATCAGCGAGCGCGTGTCGCCGATATTGGCGAGATGCGAGAACAGCTTGACCGTCGAGACAACCTTGACGCCGGCGTCATAGCCGCCCTTGAGGCCGAAAGTCAGCACGGCGCCCGCGCCCTTGGGAACGTAGCGGCGCGCAAGGTTGTGGTAGCGGTCGCCCGGAAGGCCGGCATAGCTGACCCAGGCGACGGCCGGATGGTCGATCAGATATTCGGCGACGGCGCGGGCATTGTCGGAATGCTTCTGCATGCGCAGCGGCAGGGTCTCGATGCCCGTCAGAATCAGGAAAGAGTTCTGTGGCGAGATCGCGGGCCCCAGATCGCGCAGGCCGAGCACGCGACAGGCGATGGCAAAGGCGAAGTTGCCGAACGTCTCGGCCAGCACGACGCCATTATATTCGGCCAGCGGCTGCGACAGCTTGGGATAGCGCGCCTCGCGGGTCCAGTTGAAGCGACCGCCGTCGACGATGACGCCGCCCATCGAATTGCCGTGGCCGCCGAGGAACTTGGTCAGCGAGTGCACGACGATATCGGCGCCATGCTCGAATGGCTTGCAGAGATAAGGCGTCGCGAGCGTGTTGTCGACGATCAGCGGGACGCCGGCGCGCTTGGCGACCGCGGAAATCGCTGCGATGTCGACGACGATGCCGCCCGGATTGGCGATCGACTCGATGAAGATCGCCTTGGTCTTCGGGGTGATCGCCCGCTCGAAAGAGGCGATATCGTCGGGATCGGCCCAGACGACGTTCCAGCCGAAGCTCTTGAACGAGTGGTTGAACTGGTTGATCGAGCCGCCATAGAGCTTGGTCGAGGCAATGAACTCGTCGCCGGGCTGCAGCAGGGTGTGGAAAACCAGAAGCTGCGCGGCGTGACCGGAGGCGACGGCAAGCGCGGCGGTGCCACCCTCCAGCGCCGCGACGCGCTCCTCGAGCACGGCGGTCGTCGGATTGGTGATGCGCGTATAGATGTTGCCGAAGGCCTGCAGGCCGAACAGCGACGCGGCATGGTCCACATTGTCAAAGACGAATGCGGTCGTCTGGTAGATCGGCGTGATGCGCGCGCCCGTGGTCGGGTCGGGCTGGGCGCCGGCATGGACGGCCAGCGTTGCAAAACCGGGAAGCCTGTCTTCGGACATTCGTGTCTCCTCCACTCTCGTTCTTGATGGGTATGGCCGGATCGATCGTCGGACCTACACGGATAGCGCGGTAGCGCCGCAAATCGCAGCCATACGTTTCGCCGGGAGCAGCCTCCCGGCGAATATTCATCCGCTGCGGCGGCTTCGGCCGCAAAATCCCTCAACCGATCAGGCGTGGTCGCTCGATCGCGGGGCAGCGGTCCATGACAACCTGGACGCCCCTCGCCTCCAGCCGGGCCGCCTCGACATCGTTGCGGATGCCGAGTTGCAGCCACATCACCCTGGGCAGAACCGGCAGCGCGAGGATCTCGTCGACGACGCCGGCGATCGCATCGGAATTGCGGAAGACGTCGACCATGTCGATCGCGACCGGCACGTCGGCCAGGCGCGGATAGACCATACGGCCGAACAGTTCCCGTCCGGCGATGCCCGGATTGATCGGATAGGTCTCGTAGCCCGCACGCGTCAGATAGCCCAGCACGCCATGGCTGGCCCGGGCCGGATTGGGGCTCGCGCCGATCAGCGCGATGGTCCGGGTGGCCGTCAGGATGCCCCGGAGGTAATCATCGTCATAATGATCGTGGTTCATAGGGTCAGAGACCCGGAACGATGACGGCGGTGACCATCCACTTGCCCTCGATCTTGCCATAGCAGACGCTGGTCGCCTGGAAGCCGAGCGAGATGTCGTTGGTCGAATATCCGAGCTTGCCGGAGGGAAGCGCCACCGAGTACCAATCGGCGGTGCCGTCCTCGCCGTCGACCGAACCCTCGATGAACGGCACGATCGTGCCGGCAGGGAGCTTCGTCAGCACCGGCGATGTCTCGGTCGGCTTCTCGTGGAACTCCGTGTCCTCGGACAGGATCCAGAGGTTGCCGGCGGGAACGCCTGCCGCCTCGGCAATGGCCAGCGCCTTGTCACGGTCGAAGATCGGCTCGGCCGGCGAGCAGATCGCGCCCCTCGCCGTCTTGGAATGGCCGATGGTCCCCGAATCCAGCGCATTGCCGAACAGGTCGACGACCAGGCCGTCGAGATCCTCGCGGCTGTAATCGACGTCGCCGGTGGACGACATGGTCGCCGCGCTGTCCAGCCGCTCGTCGCCCGGGCGCTTCTCCGGATCGGGCAAGGCATCGGCCGGCGTCGCGTCCGGGAAGCCGATCATCGGCGAATAGATCTTCACCTCTGGTGCCGCGCTCGCCTTCAGCGTCGCCACGTCGCCGGTCGAAATCGCCACCTTCAACGTTTCGATCAGAGCCTTGAGATCGGCGTCGTCGGTGCCGGTCGTATCATAGGTGACGGCGAGCGCTTCATAGGGCTTCGGCTGGATCGCCGGATCCTCCGCCGCGAAGGCTGTCGATCCGAAGAAAGCCAGCATCGCGCAAGCGGCCGAGCTGCAAAGAAGGTTCTTCATGATTGTGGACCTGGCAGTGCGAGGCGACCGGCCTCGTCGAACGGGAAGAATGGATTGTAGGCCACCTCCCAGAGATGGCCATCCGGATCAGAGAAATAACCGGAATAGCCGCCCCAGAACACTTTGGTGGCCGGCTTGACCAGTCGCGCGCCGCAGTTCTCGGCATGCGCCAGCGCCGCATCGACCTCGGCTTCGCTCATGACGTTGTGCGCCAGGGTGATGCTGCGAAATCCGTCGCCCGCCGGCGCGACATTCGCGTCGTCCGCAAGCGCATTGCGCTGGAACAGGGCCAGCACGACGCCGGAGAGCTGGAAAAATGTGATCGCCTCCTGGCTTGCGGCCGAGGCCTGCCAGCCGAGCGACTCATAGAATGCACGTGCCTTGGGCACGCTGGCGACACCGAGCGTCACAATGCTGAGCCTGGGTGCGAGGCCTGCTTCCGTCATATTGTCTTCCCCGTCACGATTGGGCCGACAGCATAGCCGATCGCCCGGCGCGGTACAGATGCCGTTGCGGTCATGCCACCCTTGGCGGAGCGCGCAATCGGCCGGAAACCGGCCCGTTCCATCGCGGGCCGCCGGCAGGAGAGCGACAATCCGCCCCTCTGTCGATACGGCAGCCCCGTGACAGTTCCAAGGCAGCGGCGGACGGCCGCGGCCCCGGACGGCGCCCTCGCCTTCAGCTCGTCGCCACGATGAAGGCGCCCGTCGCAAAGAGCAGCACAACCAGGATTCCCCACTTCACGAGCGGGTGCTTCCAAACCGTCCACATCGTCCAATCCCCCAATATTGCCACGTAAAGCCGCCAATCCGGCCCGATGCGACTCCCATACCATGCTTCGTGCCTGCCGCCGCCCCCATCCTGGTTCAATCCACCAGCCGGAGGTTCGCCGGCCCACGTTTGCCGCCAAAAGTGAGATTCTTCGGCCTGCAAGCATGCCTGAGGATGTCCGAAATCTCGTTCCGCTAGAGGTATAATAATACCATATATATAAGCTATTGATTTCGCTATGATAATCCGCGCGTCATCGTTTTCTGCGCGCTTGACGGAATCTGTGGCGCAGGCTACACACCGGCACGATCGATGGGACCGTGTGTCCCGTTGCCGCTAATCCTGCCCGAACGGGGCACGAGAAAACGAGTTCAACCAATGAGCACAATTTCCACCAAGCCGGCGGACGTCGTGAAGAAGTGGATTCTGATCGACGCTGAAGGGCTGGTCGTTGGCCGCCTCGCCAGCATCGTGGCGAACCGCCTTCGCGGCAAGCACAAGGCCAGCTTCACGCCGCACGTCGATGATGGCGACAACGTCATCATCATCAACGCCGAGAAGTGCGTCTTCACCGGCGCCAAGTACACCGACAAGCGGTACTACTGGCACACCGGCTATATCGGCGGCATCAAGGAGCGCAGCCCGCGCCAGATCATCGAGGGCAAGTTCCCCGAGCGTGTTCTGGAGAAGGCCATCGAGCGCATGATCCCCGAGGGTCCGCTTGGCCGTCGCCAGCTGAAGAACCTGCGCGTCTATGGCGGTTCAGAGCATCCGCACGAAGCACAGCAGCCCGAGACGCTCGACGTCGGCGCCCTGAATGCCAAGAACAAGAGGATTGCCTGAACATGGCTGATCTCCAGTCCCTCCAGGACCTCGCCGTCATCTCGACCGAGAACGCGGCACCTGTCCATGTGCAGAAGCTTGACGCCCAGGGCCGCGCCTACGCGACAGGCAAGCGCAAGAACGCCATCGCTCGCGTCTGGATCAAGCCGGGCACCGGCAAGATCGTCGTGAACGGCAAGGAATACCGCGGCTACTTCGCTCGCCCGGTTCTGCAGATGCTCGTTCAGCAGCCGATCGGCGTCGCTTCGCGCACCGACCAGTACGACATCAACGCCACGGTTGCTGGCGGCGGTCTCTCCGGCCAGGCCGGCGCGCTCCGTCACGGCATCTCGAAGGCGCTGACCTATTACGAGCCCGAGCTGCGCGGCGTCCTCAAGAAGGGCGGCTTCCTGACCCGCGACAGCCGCGTCGTCGAGCGCAAGAAGTACGGCCACGCCAAGGCCCGCCGCAGCTTCCAGTTCTCGAAGCGCTAATCGGCGTCCACGCGACGTTTTCGAAGGGGCGCTTCGGGCAACCGCAGCGCCCTTTTTCTATGCGCGTCTGTCTTATTGCGGTTTCACGACCGTGCGAGATCCTTGCGGGTGGCGATGATGCCCCCATCTACTGATGCCCGAACGGAGGCGAGCCCATGGTATCCACGGTCTTCATCGACGGCGAAGCCGGCACGACGGGTCTGCAGATCCGCCAGCGCCTGGAAGGCCGCGACGACATCCAGCTGCTGTCGATCGCGCCCGAGCGTCGCAAGGAGACGGCTGCCAGGGCCGAGCTGCTGAACGGCGCCGACGCCGTCATCTTGTGCCTGCCGGACGCAGCCGCCAAGGAGGCCGTGGGGCTGATCGACAACCCCGACGTCAAGGTGATCGATGCGTCGACCGCCTACCGGACGGCGGCAGACTGGACCTATGGCTTCGCCGAACTCGACAAGGCGCAGCGCGCCAGGATCGCCGCCTCGACGCGGATCTCCAATCCCGGCTGCTATGCGACCGGCGCGATCGCGCTGCTGCGCCCACTGGTGTCCGCAGGTCTCCTGCCCGGCTCCTGGCCGGTGACGATCAATGCCGTCTCCGGCTATTCCGGCGGCGGCAAGTCGATGATCGCGGAGTTCGAAGATCCGAACGCCGCGAACTATACCCATGAGAATTTCCGCATCTACGCGCTGCCGCTGCAGCACAAGCATGTGCCGGAGATCCAGAAGCACGGCCAGCTCGACCTCCGTCCGATCTTCGCGCCGGCCGTCGGCCGCTATGCGCAGGGCATGATCGTCGAGATCCCGCTCCATCTGGACGCGATCCCGGGCAAGCCGTCGCTGGCTGCGCTGAACGACGCCCTCTCGGCCCACTATGCCGGCGAGCGCTTCGTTACCGTGGCGAGCCTAGCGGAGTCCGGCGCGATGACCGGCCTGGATCCCGAGGGGCTGAACGGCACCAACCGGATGAAGCTCTTCACCTTCGGCACAGAAGGCGCCGGGCAGGCCCGTCTCGTCGCCCTGCTCGATAATCTCGGCAAGGGCGCGTCGGGCGCCGCCGTGCAGAACCTGAACCTGGTTCTCGGCCTGGACGAAGCCAGCGGCCTCAACTAGAGGGGCGCTCCGGGCTCCCGTTTTGACGGCCATGTCGTTCCGGCGACATGGCCGTTTTCGCTTCGGCCGTGACGCGCATCCCGCCGAATTCGACGGGCATGACGCGCGCAGCGGTTTCCTTGACGCTACGTCAGCGCTACCTTCGATCGATCCGGATCCTCCGGCAAGAACGAACGAGGGAGCCTGAAATGCCTGCCACGGTCCTTCTCCATCCCACGATCGATCACGGCATCCGCAAGGGCGCCGATGATTTCGCTGGCGGAACACTCGTCTGCCATTGCCTCGACAAGCCGGTGAAGGTCGAGATCCAGGGGCAGGTCGCGCATAACCATGCCTGCGGCTGCACGCAGTGCTGGAAGCCGGAAGGCGCGATCGTCTCGGTTGTCGGCGTGGTACCGACCGATCATGTGAAGGTCGCTGCCAATGGCGACAAGCTGGCGGTGGTCAACCCGGCCGCCACCATCCTGCGCCATGCATGCCAGGTTTGCGGCGTGCACATGCACGGCCCTGTCGAGAAGGATCACGCCTTCCGGGGGCTCTCCTTCGTGCACACGGAGCTGTCACGCGAGGAGGGCTGGCAGGCGCCGCAATTCGGCGCATTTATCTCGTCGCTGATCGAGGGCGGCGTGAAGCCGGACCGCATGGGCGCGATCCGCTCCCGCATCCGCGAGCTTGGCCTGGAGCCCTATGACTGCCTTTCGCCGCCGCTGATGGACGCGCTGGCGATCTTCGCGGCGAAGAAGTCCGGTGTTCTGGTCGAATGACGCCTGCCCAAGGATCTCAGGCGTGGCTGAGAATGTTCACCAGCCGGCCGAACGGATCGCGCACATAGAAGCGCCGCACGCCCCACGGCTCCGTCGCAGGGCCATATTCGATCGGGAGGCCGGCGCCGCGAATGCGAGCCAGCACAGCGTCGAGATCGTCCACCTCGATGGAGAGATCCGGCACGGCGGTGCCGGATCCGCCTTCGCGGGCGATGCTCACCTGCGGGGTGGTGGCGATATCGCTCGCGAAACTGACGATCCAGCCATGGTTCATGACGATCTCCATGCCGAGAATGTCGCCGTAAAAGGCCTGAGCACTTGCCGGATCCTGGGCCGCGATATTTGCCACGATGCGCCGGACCGCCATGGAATCTCTCCCTACGCCGCCTGCCCCGCCACCCAGCCGGATGACCAGGCCCACTGGAAATTGTAACCGCCGAGCCAGCCGGTGACATCAACGACCTCGCCGATGAAATAAAGGCCGGGGACTTCCCTGGCTTCCATCGTCTTCGGATCCAGCTCGTTGGTGTCGACACCGCCCAGCGTCACCTCGGCCGTGCGATAGCCCTCTGAACCCGACGGCTTGACGCGCCAGGCATTGATCGCCGCCTCGACGCGGCGCAATGCCTTGTCGGAAAAGTCGGCGAGATTGCCTGGCCCCTTCTCGTCCTCGGCGATCAGTTGCGCCAGCCGCTTCGGCAGCAGCGTCGCCAGCACCGTATGCAGCGCCTGCTTGCCGCGCTCGGCCTTGGCCGCCTTCAGCGTCGCGAACACGTCTGTCTCCGGCAGCATGGAGAGCGTGATCTCGTCGCCCTCGCGCCAGTAGGACGAGATCTGCAGGATCGCCGGGCCGGAAAGGCCGCGATGCGTGAACAGCATTGCCTCGGCGAACCGCGTCTTGCCGTGCTGGGCGACCGCGTCGACGGCGATGCCGGCAAGCGGCTCCAGCCGCGCCAGCGTGGCGGGATCGAAGGTCAGCGGCACCAGACCCGGACGCGTCTCGACCAGCTTCAGGCCGAACTGGCCAGCGATCTCATAGCCGAAGCCGGTCGCTCCCATCTTCGGGATCGACTTGCCGCCGGTCGCGATCACCAGCGACTTGCAGACGACGTCGCCCGTGGAGAGCGCCACCCGGTAGCCGCCATCGACCCGATGCTCCACCCGCTTGATGGTGGTGCCCAGCCGCAGCTCGACCCCGGCCCGCAGCATCTCGGACACCAGCATTTCGATGATCTGCTTGGCGGAGCCGTCGCAGAACAACTGGCCCAGCGTCTTCTCGTGATAGGCGATGCCATGCCGCTCGACGAGGGCGATGAAATCGCGCTGCGTGTAGCGCGACAGCGCCGAGATGCAGAAGCGCGGGTTCCGCGACACGAAGTTCTTGGCCGAGGCGTGAATGTTGGTGAAGTTGCAGCGGCCGCCGCCGGAAATGCGGATCTTGTCGCCGGCCGAGGGCGAATGGTCGATGATGGCGACCGAGCGGCCGCGCTTGCCCGCCTCGATGGCGCACATCATGCCGGCAGCACCGGCGCCGAGCACGACGACGTCGTAAAATTTCGATCCGGGAAGCGTCACACTGAGGCTCCGAACACCGCGTCGATGTCAGCGGGAGTCAACAGGCGGTACGAACCGGCCTCCAGATCGCCAGGCAGCTCGAGCAGGCCGATCCGGTCGCGATGCAGCGCCACGACATGGTTGCCGACAGCGGCGAACATGCGGCGGACCTGGTGATAGCGCCCTTCATGCAGGGTCAGCGTCGCCTGCTTCGGGCCCGAGGATTCCATCTCGGCCGGCAGCAGCGGCTTGTCGTCGCCCTCGAGCAGCAGCCCGCCGGCGGCGAATATCTCGGCCTCGTCGCCATTCAGCGGCCGGTCCAGCGTCACCTGGTAGCGCTTCGGCACATGATGGCGCGGCGAGATGATGCGGTGGAGCAGCGCGCCGTCATCGGTCATCAGCAGCAGGCCCGACGTCTCCTTGTCGAGACGGCCGACCGTGGAGATGACGGGATCGCGGCGACGCCAGCGTTCCGGCAGCAGCGAATAGACCAGCGGGCCGCTCTCCTTGTGCGAGCAGGTCACGCCGAGCGGCTTGTGGATCATCAGCGCCATGCCGGGCGCCGGGTCCAGCGGCTCGCCCGCGACGGTCATGCGGGTGACCAGATCCGGCTTCACGTAGATGTGCTGCGCCGGATCGGTCTCGGCCTCGCCATCGAGGATGACCCGGCCGCCCTGGATCAGGCCCTGAACCTCCCGACGCGAGCCGTAGCCGAGATTGGCGAGCAGCCGGTCGAGCCGCGCGGAGGGGAAGGCCTGCTTGCCGCCGGGCTTGCTCATTTGCGCGCCTCATAGACTTTGAAGCCATCGGCTTCGACGACCAGCACGGCGCGGGCGAACAGGTCCTTCAGGTGATCCTCATAGGGCAAATGCCGGTTGGCGGTCAGCCAAAGGCGGCCGCCCTTGCGCAGGCTTTCGGCGGCGCGGCGGACGAAGGACTGGCCGAGCGAGCGATCCTCGGCGCCGCCATCATGGAAGGGCGGGTTCATCACGATGAAATCGAGCCCTTCGGGAATCGTTCCGGCCTTGCGCACGTCCGCCCAATGGATGCTGGCGCGCGGATCGGTGATGTTCTTCGCGGCGGCCTCGACGGCGCGCCGGTCGATATCGACCATGTGCAGCGCCTCGACGGTCGGCATGGCGAGCACGGCGCGCGCGAGATAGCCGACGCCGCAGCCGAGATCCGCGCCGCGTCCGGAAAGCTGCGGCAGGTGCTTCAAGAGCAGCGCGCTGCCTGGATCGACGCGGTTCCAGGAGAAGACGCCCGGCTGCGACCAGAGGCCCGTTTCCTCGACCTGTCGCGGCGCGCCGTCGTCGATCGGCGCCTGGAGCGCGGACAGGTCCGTGGGCCGGGTCGAGACACAGATGCGGTGATGCCGCAGCGCCGTTTCCTCGAATTCGCAGCCAAAGGCCTTCAGTTCCTTGGCGAGCCGCGAGCCGCCCTTGTCCTTCGGCGCCATCACCGTCAGCTGGCCGCCCGGCCGCAGCGCGCGCAGCGCCTGGGCGATATCGTGTCGCCTTTCGATCGTGCCGGGCGGCGCCAGCATCACCATGGCCGCGAGCGAACCTTCCGGCTGGCGCTCCAGCGCCGGGCTCCCGGGCAGCAGCGGCGAAAACTGCACCGCGTCGCGGGGCACGTCCGCCAGTTCCGCCGGGGGGTTGCCATAGACGCCGGTTGTTGCTTCTTGGGTCATCGATCTCTCACGCACAATTTGTGCTGTTCCTACCCTGCCCGACGCCATGGCGAAAGGTTGGCGGGACGTTCTAATCTCCCGGCCAGGAGAATCATGCCCCGATGCGCCCCGAAATCCTGAATCCGCTGTTCCGCCCCGTCACGAGTCTGACCGGCGTCGGCCCCAAGATCGGCGAGGCCATGGGGCGGTTGCTGCTGGGTGGCGACGCACCGGAACCGCCGCGGGTGGCCGATCTTCTGCTGCATATCCCCGTGGGCCTGATCGATCGCCGCAACCAGCCGGGCATCGCGCTGTCGCCGGAAGGCGCGATCGTCACGCTCGAGGTGCGCATCGACCGCCATCTGCCGGCGCCGCGCGGCAACAAGCGAATCCCCTACCGGGTCATGGCGCATGACGACACCGGCGAAATCGCACTGGTCTTTTTCCGCGCCGAGCAGACCTTCCTCGAACGCACCATGCCGGTCGGCGAGACGCGCTTCGTCAGCGGCAAGGTCGAGTGGTTCAACGGCCGGCCGCAGATGGTCCATCCCGATCATATTGTCGACCGCGAGGCGTTCGAACAATTGCCGATGGTCGAGCCGGTCTATCCGATGACGGCCGGGCTGGCGCGCAAGACGCTGGGACGCGCCATGCGCGGCGCCCTGGACAGCCTGCCAGACCTGCCGGAGTGGCAGGATCCGACGCTGATGTCGCGCCAGCGCTGGACCGGCTTCAAGCCGACGCTGGAGACGGTGCACGCCCCCACGACGCCGGCCGAACTCGCGCCCGAGGGGCCGGCCATCAGCCGCCTCGCCTATGACGAGTTCCTCGCCAACCAGCTTGCCCTGATGCTGACGCGCGCCAATCTGCGCCGCGCCACCGGCCGGGCGCGGATCGGCGACGGGCGGATGCGCCGCGCCATCACCGCCGCCCTGCCCTTCACGCTCACCGGCAGCCAGCAGGCCGCGATCGCCGATATCGAGAAGGATCTCGCCTCCGGCGAGCGCATGCTGCGCCTTTTGCAGGGCGATGTCGGCTCGGGCAAGACCATGGTCGGCCTGATGGCGGCGGCAACCGTCATCGAGGCAGGCAGCCAGGCCGCGCTGATGGCGCCGACCGAACTGCTCGCCCGCCAGCACGCCAAGACGCTTCAACCGCTCGCCGACGCCGCCGGCATCCGCATGGCGATCCTCACCGGCCGCGAAAAGGGCCGCGAGCGCGCCGAGATCCTGGCCGGGCTGGACGATGGCAGCATCGATCTCGTCGTCGGCACCCATGCCGTGTTCCAGGCCGGCGTCGAGTTCCGCGACCTGGCACTGGCCATCGTCGATGAACAGCACCGTTTCGGCGTGCATCAGCGCCTGGCGCTTTCCGCCAAGGGAGCCGCCACCGACATCCTCGTCATGACGGCGACGCCGATCCCGCGCACGCTCGTCCTGACCGCCTTCGGCGACATGGACGTGTCCAAGCTGCCGGACAAGCCGGCCGGCCGCCAGCCCATCGAGACCCGGACGGTCCCGCTCGAGCGGCTCGACCAGGTGGTCGAGCGCATCCGCGCCGCGATCGCAGAGGGGGCCAAGGCCTATTGGGTCTGCCCACTGGTGGAAGAATCGGAAGAGGTCGACGCCGCCGCCGCGCAGGATCGCTTCGTCGACCTGCAGCAGGCGCTCGGTCCGGTCGTCGGCCTGGTCCACGGCCGCATGAAGGCGGCCGAGAAGGACGAGGCGATGCAGCGTTTCCAGCGCGGCGAAACCCGGATCCTCGTCGCCACCACGGTGATCGAGGTCGGTGTCGACGTGCCGGATGCGACCATCATGGTGATCGAGCATGCCGAGCGCTTCGGCCTCGCCCAGCTGCACCAGTTGCGCGGCCGGGTCGGGCGCGGCTCGAGAGCCTCGACCTGCCTGCTGCTCTACAAGGGACCGCTCGGCGAAGTGGCGCATGACCGGCTCGCCATCATGCGCGACACCGAGGACGGCTTCCGCATCGCCGAGGAGGATCTTCGCCTGCGCGGCGAGGGCGAACTGCTCGGCACCCGCCAGTCCGGCACCCCGGGTTTCAAGATCGCCCGGTTCGAACACCACGCCAACCTGCTCGAAATCGCCCGTGACGATGCGCGCCTGATCGTCGAGAAGGATCCAGCGCTACAATCGCCACGCGGCAAGGCCTTGCAGCTGCTGCTCTATCTTTTCGGCCGCGATGAGGCGATCAAGCTGTTGCGCGCCGGCTGAGACAACACGCGCGACGCTTTTGACGGCAGGAGCGCCAATTGAACGGCCAGCATGGGCATCGCGACTGACATGGGACTTTCCACCCTCCCCGAACGCGCCATGAGCCGCGCCCGCGCCCTGATCCGGACGCGGGAGCCCTCGCTTCTGATCGTCGCGGCTGTCATTGGCTGTCTCGCCGGCCTCGCCGTGACCGTGATGAGCCGGATGGCGCAATGGCTGCACGTGGTGCTGTTCTCGATCGAGCCGGATGGCTTCCTCAGCGCCACCGCGATGATCTCGCCCCCCTGGCGGGCGGCGGCCACGGCGGGCGGCGGCCTGCTGCTCGGCGCGCTTTTCCTTCTCTTCTTCCGCCGGGCCCGCCAGATCGTCGACCCGATCGAGGCCAACGCGCTGCATGGCGGGCGGATGTCGCTGCGCGACAGCCTGCGCGTCGCCCTCGAGGCGATCATTTCCAACGGTTCGGGCGCTTCGGTGGGCCTCGAGGCTGGCTATACCCAGGTCGGCAGCGCCATGGCGTCGCGCATCGGCCAGCGGCTGCACCTGCGCCGCACGGACCTGCGCACCGTCGTCGGCTGCGGCGCCGCCGGCGCCATCGCCGCGGCCTTCAGCGCGCCATTGACCGGAGCCTTCTACGGCTTCGAATTGATCATCGGCGTCTATACGGTCGCGAACATCGCGCCGGTGATGACCGCGGCGATCGCCGGATTCCTCGTCGCCCAGGGCTTGGGCGCCGCAGCCTACACCATCGAGGTGCCGAAGGCGCTGGCGCTGCATGCGGTCGACTATCCGCCCTATCTGCTGCTCGGCGTCATCGCGGGCTTCGCCGCCATCGGCATCATGCGATTGGTGACCCTGGTCGAGGTGATCTTCCAGAAGAGCCGGCTGCCGCGCGCCATCCGCCCTGCCATCGGCGGCGCGATCATCGGCGGTCTGGCGCTCTATAGCCCGCAGGTGCTCGCCGCGGGCCATGGCGCGCTGCATCTGAACCTGGTCGAGGTCGTGCCGGTCGGCCTGCTCGTGACGATCCTTCTGCTGAAGATCGCCGGCGTTTCGATTTCGCTCGGCTCGGGCTTTCGCGGCGGCATGTTCTTCGCGTCGCTGTTTCTCGGCGTCATCGTCGGCAAGCTGTTCGCGATCGCCGTCACCTGGCTTGCCCCGTCCGCCGGCATCGACCCGGTGGCCGCCGCGATCGTCGGCATGAGCGCGCTCGGCGTCGGCATCGTCGGCGGGCCGCTCACCATGACATTCCTGGCGCTGGAGGCGACCGGTGACCTCGCCATCACCGGCATCGTGCTCGCCGCCTCGATCCTGTCCGCCATCACGGTTCGCGAGTTCTTCGGCTATTCCTTCTCGACCTGGCGTTTGCATCTACGCGGCGAAACGATCCGCAGCGCGATCGACGTCGGCTGGCTGCGCGGCCTCACGGTTGGCCGCATGATGCGAACCGACGTGCGCAGCGTGCTCGCCACCATGCCGGTCGACGCCTTCCGCAGCCTGTTTCCGCTCGGTTCGACCCAGCGCGTCGTCGTCACCGACACCGATGGCCGTTATGCGGGCATCATCCTCGTCGCGGAGATCCATTCGAACCCGGTCGAAGGAACGGAGGCGACAATCGAATCCTTCTGCCGCCAGCCCGAGAAGATGCTGTTTCCCAGCATGAGCGCCCAGACCGCGGCCAAGGTGTTCGACGAGTCGGAGAGCGAAGAACTGGTCGTCGTCGACGACGCGTCGAGCCGGCATGTCATCGGGCTGCTGACGGAGGCGCACCTGTTCCGGCGCTACGCGGAAGAGCTCGACAAGGCGCGTCGCAGTCTCGCGGGCGAGGCGTAGCACCACCCGTCGCGGCAACATTGCGTCAACCATATAGTCTCGCGATTAATATCGTTGCCTTAGTGCAACAGCATTTCGATCGAGTTTTGCTACGATGGATTCACAATCCCGCTGGTGGAGCTCATCATGACCGCTTCGAAGTTTGCCCTGCTTGCCACGACCGTGCTCATTGCTTCTCCCGCCCTGGCGGCCGACCTGACCTATGAGCCCGCGGCCCCTGTGGCAGTCGCCGCACCCTTTTCCTGGACGGGCTTCTATGTCGGCCTGAACGCCGGCTACGGCTGGGGTGACATCGACACGACCGAGAACTCTATGACCACGACCGGCCCGCTCGTCGGCCTTAGCCCCGGCAACTTCACACCGGCCGCGACGTTCCTTGGCGCCGACAGCTCGGCCAGCGCCGATGGCATCCTGGGCGGCGCACAGATCGGCTACAATTATCAGGTTGGTACCTGGGTGTTCGGCGCGGAAGCCGATTACCAGGCTGCGGACATCAAGAGCTCGGACAGCTTCCTGGGTTCGCCGCAGGGTCCCTACTACCAGACCTCGGCTGAGTTGCAGTCGTTCGGCACGCTGCGCGCGCGCGTCGGCTACGCCATCGACAATGTGCTGATCTATGGCACGGGCGGTCTCGCCGTCGGCCAGGGCAAGGCCGGCCTCACCATCCAGGGCGGCGTTCCCGGTGGCTTCACCGGTCCGGAATATTCCCAGACGGACACCAAGACCATGGTCGGCTATGCCATCGGCGCCGGCGCGGAATGGGCGATTGCCCACAGCAACTGGTCGGTCAAGGCAGAATATCTCTACACCGACTTCGGCTCCAAGACCTTCGACTTCGATTTCGGCGCCGCCGGCAGCGCTTCGAGCCGCGGCGAAATTGACGCCAGCATCGTGCGCGCGGGCCTGAACTACCGCTTCTGATCGCGACGCGATCCCATGTGAAAGGCCCGGTCGTGACCGGGCCTTTCTTGTAGATAGATCTAGAGCCTTTCGTCGTTTCTCTGAAACGGAGAAAGGCTCTAACTCCTTGTGGGATCGCGTTTTCTTCACGCGAACCGGTACCCACTTCGCTCGAAAACGCT
>NZ_JAPKNI010000011.1 GCF_026343955.1 Kaistia defluvii | reverse complement strand
CCAGCGCCATCAGTCCGGCGCGCAGCTGGTCCGCCATGCCCTCGCCGAGCGGCGCCTCGACCTCGGCATGGGTGCGCTGCCAGATCGGCAAAGCGGCGGCCAGTACGGCCCGGCCGGCATCGGTCAGCGCCAGGCGGCGGCTGCGCCGGTCTTCCGGGTCGACGGCGGTGCTCAGGAAGCCCTGCCGCTCCAGCGGCTTCAGATTGGCGGTCAGCGTGGTGCGATCCATGGCCAGCAGCGCCGCCACCGCGCCGATCGACGGCGGCTGCGGCCGGTTCAGCGACATCAGCAGCGAGAACTGGCCGCTCGTCAGGCCGACGGGCCGCAGCGCCTCGTCGAAGCGGCGCGCCAGGGCGCGGGCGGCGCGCTGGGCGGCCAGGCACAGGCAATGATCGCGGACATGCAGCGTGGTCGAGAAGGGCACGGGGCCAGCGTTTGACATGCCCTTCTTATGTTGATATCAACCTAAATTGTCAATTGGACAATCCATCACGAAAGCCGTTGTCCACCGGGGGCGCGCCGAGGCGCCGGAGGCCCGGCAAGGGAAGACGCGGGAGCACCACCCGCCAAGCGGGATGATCAGGAGGAGATCGAACCATGACCTATATCGAGGGATTCGTGGTGGCCGTTCCGGCTGCCAACAAGGAAGCCTATCGCAAGCATGCCGCCGACGCGGCGGCCTTCGTCAAGGAACATGGCGTCACCCGGATGGTCGAGACCTGGGGCGACGACGTGCCGGACGGCAAGGTCACCGATTTCAGGGGCGCCGTGCAGGCCAAGCCCGACGAGGTCATCGTCTTCTCCTGGTTCGAATATCCCGACCGCGCGACGCGCGATGCCTGCAACAAGAAGATGATGAGCGATCCGCGCATGGAGGCGATGGGCACCTCGATGCCCTTCGACGCCAAGCGGATGATCTTTGGCGGCTTCGAAGCCCTTCTCGAGGATGGCCAGCCCGGCAAGGCCGGCTATGTCGACGGCATCCTGATCGCCGTTCCGGAGGCCAACAGGCAGGCCTATCTCGCGCTCGCCTCGAAGACGGCGCCGATGTTCCGCGAATACGGCGCGACACGCGTCGTCGAGACCTGGGCCGATGACGTGCCGGATGGCAAGGTCACCGATTTCCGCCGCGCGGTGAAGGCCACCGACGGCGAGACGGTCGTCTATTCCTGGATCGAATGGCCGAGCAAGGAAGCCCGCAATGCCGGCTGGGAGAAGGTCATGGCCGATCCGCGCATGCGGTTCGACATGCCGTTCGACGGCCAGCGCATGATCTATGGCGGCTTCGCGCCGATCCTCGACCTTTAGCGTCCAGCGGGCCGCGCCGCTTCGTCCCTTCCCGGAGGCGGCGCACCCGGAGACTAGCGCGGAAAGATCCGCCAGCGATGCGGGCGGAAGGCGATCTGGTTGCCGGCGAGGCGGCTGTGGTCGACGGGCATGTCGATCTCCACGCGATGCTTGTCCGTCCCGACCTCGAGCTCGAGCCGGCGGGCGCCGCCGTGCCGGCGTTCGGTGACGATCGTGCCGGTGATCGCCGGACTGCCATCCTCGACGATCGAGACGTCATGCGGCCGGAAGCCGAGCGTGGCGGTGCCGGAGGGCGCGCCCAGGCCGGAGAGGTCGAGCGGCCGGCCGTCCAGTTGCACGGCGCCGTCGACGACGGTGACCGGCAGGAACGAGGACTCGCCGATGAACTCGAACACGAAGGGGCTCGCCGGCGCGTCATAGATCTCGTCCGGCGTGCCGACCTGCTCGATGCGGCCCTTCGACATGACGACGACGCGGTCGGCAAGCTCCAGCGCCTCTTCCTGGTCGTGCGTGACGAAGAAGGTGGTGTGGCCGGTCTGGTCGTGGATCTCGCGCAGCCAGCGGCGCAGATCCTTGCGCACCTGCGCGTCGAGCGCGCCGAAGGGCTCGTCGAGCAGCAGCACGCGCGGCTCGATCGCCAGCGCCCGGGCGAGCGCCACGCGCTGCCGCTGGCCGCCCGAGAGCTGCGAGGGATAGCGCTTGTCGAGGCCGGTGAGCTGGACCAGGTCGAGCAGATGCAGCACGCGCTTGCGGATCTCGGCCTTGGGCGGGCGCTCGCCGCGCGGCCGCACCGTCAGGCCGAAGGCGATGTTCTGGAACACCGTCATGTGGCGGAACAGCGCGTAGTGCTGGAACACGAAGCCGACATTGCGGTCCTGCACCGAAAGGCCCAGCGCATCGTCGCCGCCGAACAGCACGCGGCCGGCGGTCGGCGCGTCGAGACCGGCGAGTATCCTGAGCAGCGTCGTCTTGCCGGAGCCGGACGGTCCCAGCAGCGCCACCAGCTCGCCCGCCTTGACGTCGAGCGAGACGCCATGCAGCGCCGGCGTGTCGCCGAACGCCTTCTGGACGTTCTCGATGGTCACGTCGATCGGCGCGCCAAGCGCCACCGAAGCACCCTTGTCGATCGGGGTGATCGCGTTCATTCCAGTTACCTCAGTGGCGGCGCGTCGCGGCGATCTCGTCGGCATAACGCCATTCCAAGACCGACTTGACGACCAGTGTAAAGAGGGCGAGCAGCGCCAGCAGCGAGGCTACGGCGAATGCGGCCGCGAAATTATACTCGTTGTAGAGAATCTCGACATGCAGCGGCATGGTGTTGGTCAGGCCGCGAATGTGGCCGGAAACCACGGAAACCGCGCCGAATTCGCCCATGGCGCGGGCGTTGCACAGTAGCACGCCATAAAGCAGCGCCCATTTGACGTTGGGCAGGGTCACGCGAAAAAATACCTGGAAGCCCGAGGCGCCGAGCGACAGCGCCGCCTCTTCGTCACCGCGGCCCTGTTCCTCCATCAGCGGGATCAGCTCGCGCGCCACGAAGGGGAAGGTGACGAAGATCGTCGCCAGCACGATGCCGGGCACCGCGAAGATGACCTGGATGCCCTCGCTCTTCAGCCAGGGGCCAAGCAGGCTCTGCGAACCGAACATCAGGATGTAGATCAGGCCCGCGATCACGGGCGAGACCGAGAAGGGCAGGTCGATCAGCGTGTTGAGCAGGCTCTTGCCCTTGAAGTCGAACTTGGCGATCGCCCAGGAGGCGGCCAGGCCGAAGACGAGGTTGCAGGGAACGGAGATCGCGGCGACCAGCAGCGTCAGGCGGATGGCGGCCGCCGCGTCCGGCTCGAAGATCGCCTCGGCGAAGGCGGGCATGCCGCCGCGAAACGCCTCGACGAAGACGGCGACCACCGGCATGATCAGGAACAGGCCGAGAAACGCCAGCGAGATGAGGATCAGCGCGACGCGGACGTGCTTGCGCTCCATCGTCACCGGGCGGAAGTGGATCGCCGAGGCGCCCGGCAGGCGGGCGGTGGTGAAGGCTTCGTCAGACATCGCCATATCTCCGCCGGCTCCAGCTCTGGATCAGGTTGATCGCGAGCAGGACCAGAAACGATGCGATCAGCATCAGCACGGCGATCGTCGTGGCGCCGGAATAGGAGAATTCCTCCAGCTTGATGACGATCAGCAGCGGCGCGATCTCGGTCTTGTAGGGGCTGTTGCCGGCGATGAAGATCACCGAACCATATTCGCCTACGGCGCGGGCGAAGGCGAGCGCGAAGCCGGTCAGCAGCGCCGGCCACAGCGCCGGCATGACGACCCGGCGCACCGTCTGGCGCCGGTTGGCGCCGAGCGTCGCCGCGACTTCCTCGACCTCGCGGTTGAGGTCTTCCAGCACCGGCTGCACGCTGCGCACGACGAAGGGCAGGCCGATGAAGATCAGCGCGATGATGATGCCGGTCTGCGAATAGGCGATACGGATGCCGAGCGGCGCCAGCCAGGCGCCGATCCAGCCATTCGGCGCATAGAGCGTCGTCAGCGCGATGCCGGCGACGGCTGTCGGCAGCGCGAAGGGCAGGTCGATGACGGCATCGAGCAGGCGGCGGCCGGGAAACTCGTAGCGCACCAGGATCCAGGCGAGGATCAGGCCGAAGACGAGATTGACCAGCGCGGCGACGAAGGAGGTCGTGAAGGAGAGGCGCAGCGCCGCGAGCGTGCGCGGATCGGTCGAGATGCGGATGAATTCGTCGAGACCGCCGCTGGCGGAACGCCAGAACAGGCCGGCCAGCGGGATCAGGACGATCAGGCTGAGATAGGTCAAGGTAACGCCAAGCGCCAACCCGAAGCCCGGGATGACGCTCGACTTCCTGACCGATGCGATGGTCGTGGCGGCCATCTGGATCCGTTCAGTTCGGTCTGTAGATCTGGTCGAAGATGCCGCCGTCGCCGAAATGCTCCGGCTGAACCTTGGCCCACCCGCCGAATTGCGGGTCGTCTATGGTCACCAGGTCGAGCTTCGGGAACCGTGTCAGCAGCGCTGCGTCGACAGTTTCCGGCTTGGACGGGCGATAATAGTTCCTTGCCGCGATCGTCTGGCCTTCGGGCGAATAGAGATAGGTCAGATAGGCTTCGGCGACCTTGCGGGTGCCCTTGGCGTCGACATTGGCATCGACCAGGGCGACCGGCGGCTCCGCCAGGATCGACAGCGGCGGCACGACGATGTCGAACTTGTCGGGGCCGAGTTCCTCGAGCGCCAGGAAGGCCTCGTTTTCCCAGGCGAGCAGCACGTCGCCGATGCCGCGCTGGGCGAAGGTGGTGGTCGAGCCGCGCGCGCCCGTATCGAGCACGGGGACATGCCTGTACAGGGTCGAGACGAATTCCTTCGTCTTCGCGTCGTCCTTGCCGAACGCCTTGTTGGCATAGGCCCAGGCGGCGAGATAGTTCCAGCGCGCGCCGCCCGAGGTCTTCGGGTTGGGGGTGATGACCTCGACGCCGTCCTGGATCAGGTCGCCCCAGTCGGCGATGCCCTTCGGATTGCCCTTGCGGACCAGGAAGACGATGGTCGAGCTATAGGGCGCGGAATTATGCGGCAGGCGGCCGCGCCAGTCGGCCGGGATCTTGCCGCTCGCCTTGGCGATGGCGTCGATGTCGGCTTCCAGCGCCAGCGTCACGACATCCGCGTCGAGCCCGTCAATGACCGAACGGGCCTGCTTGCCGGAGCCGCCATGCGACTGCTGGATCGTGACCGTCTCGCCGGTCTCGGACTTCCAGTGCGCGGCGAAGGCGGTGTTGTAGGCCTTGTAGAGCTCGCGGGTCGGGTCATAGCTGACATTCAGCAGCGATATGTCGGCCAGCGCCGGCGTCACAATCATCGCCACACCGGCGACGAGGGCTGCGAGCCCGGGTCGGAGGCGGCGGACAAGCGTGGATATCGGGCGGACCATCGTGGGCTCCTTGATCGATGACCCCATTATCTCGACATAGGCGGTCGACAATTTCAAACCACGCAGCGCCTTCTGTTCGATCCGATCTAGAAAATCCTTCCTAGATCGGCGCCCCAGCAGAAACGATGTCGCGGGAGATGTCCAGATCTACCGGATCGGACTGGTGGCGGAGCGCATCGGCCAGCGTCGTGGCCTCGAAGGCCCGGAGCTGGGCTTCGTAGGGGCCGGCGAACATGCGGCGGACGGCGCAGGCGGCCTCGTCCGGGCAGTCGGCGCAGGGCTGGTAGGCCGTGCGGGAAATGCAGGAAAGCGGCGCGATCGGGCCGTCTATGGCGCGCAGGACCTGGCCGATCGTGACCTCGCCGGGCGGCTTGATCATGACATAGCCGCCGGCGCGGCCCCGCCGGCTCGCGATGATGCCGCGATGTTTCAGATCGAGCAGGATATGCTCCAGGAACTTGCGCGGCACGCCGGCCTGCCGGGCGATGTCGTCGATCTGCGTCGTCTCGCCCTGGGGCTGCCTGGCGAGATGAATCAGCGCCTTGAATGCGTATTTGGCCTTCTGCGAAATCATCCGACGTCCAGCATCCTTTCGCACCGGATCGGCGCTCCAATGTCATAGCGGATCGGGGCGCGGAATGAAACGAAGGCGCGTGAAAGCGCCGCCGAAGCCTTTGTCGGCGGCGGTAAATCCGCTAAGTGCTTGGCTATGAAAATGCTCATCACCGGTGCGGCGGGCTTCATCGGCTCGCAGGTTGCGAAGGCGGCTCTCGAACGCGGCGACGCCGTGATCGGCGTCGACAATCTGAATCCCTATTACGATCCCGCGCTGAAGCAGGCCCGGCTCGACCGGCTGGCGGTGCACCGGCATTTCGAATTCGTCGAGGCCAGCGTCAGCGACATGGCGGCGATGGAGCGGCTGGTTACCACCCATGCCGACATCGAGACGGTGGTGCACCTCGCTGCCCAGGCCGGCGTCGCCTATTCGATCGAGAACCCGCTCGCTTATGCCGACGCCAATGTCACCGGCCAGGTGGTAATGTTCGAGGCGGCGCTGCGCCTGCCGCGCCTGCGCCACGTCGTCTATGCCTCGTCTTCCTCGGTCTACGGCCTGAACGAGGATGTTCCGTTCCGCGAGAGCGACCGCACCGACCGGCCCGCCTCGCTCTATGCCGCGACCAAGCGGGCCGGCGAGCTGATCGCCCATTCCTATGCCAATGTGCAGGGGATCGCCTCGACGGGCCTGCGTTTCTTCACCGTCTATGGCCCCTGGGGCCGGCCGGACATGGCGCCTTGGCTGTTCACCCGTGCCATCCTCGAGGGGCGGCCGATCACCGTCTACAACAACGGCGCGATGCAGCGCGATTTCACCTTCATCGACGACATCGTCGCCGGCGTTCTGGGCGCGGTCGACCGCCAGCCGAAGCGGGCGGAGAACCGCATCTTCAACCTCGGCAACAACCGGCCGGTCGCGCTGATGGATTTCATCGCCACGATCGAGCGGGCGACGGGCCGCAAGGCCGAGATCCAGTTCGCGCCGATGCGCAAGGCCGATGTCGAGACGACCTTCGCCAATATCGACCTCGCCACTTCAGAACTCGGCTTCGCGCCGAAGACCTCGATCGACGAGGGCATGGACCGCTTCGTCGACTGGTACCGCGGATATAACGCCCGGCCGCTGAGCCTCGACTGAAGGCAGACCCTCACCCCAACCCTCTCCCGCAAGCGGTAGAGGGGGATCGTCGGGGTCCTAAGCCCATCACGGCTCCCACTCCGTGCAGGCCGCCGGCCGAAACCCTCGCCCGCTTGCGGGAGAGGGTAGGGTGAGGGGCTTGACTGGACTTCTCGCGGCCATCCCTCTCTGCTGCTTACCCGATGCTGGAGGCCAAAATCGCGTCGAGGCGCGGTGTCGGCAGGTCGAGGCCGAGCTCGCGCTTCCAGGCCAGCAGCCCGCCGATGCGGCGGCGCTTCTTTTCGGCATGGTTGCCGAAGATCTCGGCCAGACGATGGGCCAGGAAGGGGTTTTCGAACCGTTCCAGCACGCTCGCCCGGTAGGCCGGTGCTTCGGAAATGCCGCCTGCGGCGAAGATCGGCAGCACCTCGGCGTCATAGATCGCATCAAGCTTTTGGCGCACGACCGGATCGGCCAGGCTCTCGCGCACCAGTTCGCCTTCCGGCCGATAGGTCTCGCGCCAGCCTTCGGCCAGCACGGTGTGGCCGAGATTGAGGATGAACAGCTTCAGCCGCTCATGGACGGCGAGGTCGTCGACCATGCGCACGTCCGGGTGGAGGCAGGGCGCGGCGAGCCCCGGCTGCTTCTCGATCGCCCAGAGCGCATAGGGCTCCGCTACCGCGCCTGCCGGCTCGATCGGCTCGGAGACGATGCGGTCGACCAGCGAGTTGGCGAAGAGGCAGGTGTCGAGCCATGCCACGAATTCCGCCGGAAGGTCGTTTTCGGCGGCGAGCGTCATGAGCAGCGCCTTGAGCACGTCGCCATTGCGCGGGATCAGCTCGCAGGGAAACAGCGTCAGCGGCGCGCCCTTCGCCTGCCATCTGGCGACCAGCAGCTTCAGGAGCTTGAGCGGGAAGGCGCGGGGCACGTCGCTGCCAAGCCTTTCGCTCTCGTTGAGCGCGAAGCCGGCATCCGACGTGTTCGAGATCAGAATCTCCGCTTCCCCGACGACGATGCGCTCGACCTCGTCCCAGTTGTCGACGGCGGAGAGGCCGCGCACCAGCGAGGTGACGCCGACCGTGCGCTCGACCGGCGCGCCGTTCTCGATGCCGCGGATGACGATCGGGATCGGCGACCCGTCAAAGGCCTTGAGCCGGCCGGAGCGGGCACCGGAGGCCGTGGTCTGCACGATGGTGACGGGACCGACATCCTGGCCCTGGTCGCGCGCCTCCGACAGGAAGAGATCGGCATGCGCCTGCAGGAAGCGGCTGGTGCCGAACTGGACGATCGGCGTGCGGACGGGCTGGCTCATGGGGATTCCTTGAAGCTCATTGCAGCGTGCCGGACTCCGGGGTTTCCGGCACGGGAGGGAATGTCTTGGCCGAGCAGACGGCGATCGTCTCCTGCAGCCGGAGGGTTTGGTCCTCGGCCAGGGTGCGCGCCATGAAGGCGGCCATCAGGCCCTTGCCGTTCAGGTCATCGAACACGCAGCCGCAATAGCTCTGGCAATCGGCCGCGCTCTTGCCGACGGCGACGCATCGATCGGCGCAATCGGCGCGCGCGTCTCTTTCCGCGCCGTTCGGCGCGACGATGACGGCGAGCGCGAAGAAGAAGGCGTAGAGCACCGGCTGGTGGATGAGATAGACGGCGAGCGAGTGGCGTCCGCCAAAGGCGAGCCACCGGCCGGGCGCGAAGCGCGGCTGCCAGGTGGCGAGCCGCCGGTCCCATCCCTGTGAAACCGCGAGCTTGGCCAGCGCCATACCGGCCAGAACCACGCCGAACCACGGAAAGAGCGGCACGTAATCGAACGAGCCGGGTGGCTTCGGCGCCAGCCCGACCCACCAGAGCGCCGGCTGGGCGAATACCTCGCCGCGATACAGGAAGGGCAGGGCGAAGATCGCGATGGCGGCGAGGAAGACGAGGCGGGGCGGCAGCCGCAGGAAGGCGAGGCCGAGCACGCTCGCCAGCGCGATCTGGTGCAGGATGCCGAAGAAGATCCATCCTTCGGGCATGACGAAATAGGTCGCGACCGACACCAGCGCCGCAGCCGCGACGATCATCGCCAGGCGGATCAGATAGGGCCTGGGGCGAAAGCCATTGCGGGTCGAGAGCACCAGGCTGATGCCGACCAGCATCAGGAACGAACCGGCGATGGCGCGGGCGAAGATCACCCAGCCGATCGAGGCGCCGGGATCGAAGCGCACGATATGCAGAAAGGCGACGTCCCACGCGCCATGGAAGATCGCCATGCAGACCAGCGCCACGCCGCGCGCCACGTCGAGAGCGGCGATGCGCGAGGGGCGGGCGACCGTGGCCGAAGGCGCGGCGCGATCGCCGGCTAGCGCGGCTGTTGCTTCATTCATGTGCAAGTCCCGCCGATTGACGGTTCCCAAGGTCGTGGAGGCCCCATAGTCTCGGCTTGTCCCTTTGTCATGGTTCAAGGACCCGCATGTCGATCATTCCGATCATCGATCTCTCCGATCCCCAGGGCCCGCGCGCGGTCGCCGATGCCATCGGCCGCACCTGCCGCGAAACGGGTTTCTTCCTTATTACCGGCCATGGCGCCAACCCGGAAATCATCGAACGGGGCTGGCAGGCGTCACGCGCGTTCTTCGATCGTCCGGTCGAAGAGAAGCTGACCGCCGTGATGCCCTATCCGGGCTATCCCTATGGCTACAGCCCGGTCAAGGGCGAGACGCTCGCGGCCTCGCTCGGCGACGCCAAGCCGGCCGATCTGAAGGAGACGTTTTCGTTCGGGCCCTCCGCCTTCCAGCGCCTCGACCACAAGCCGGCCGACGATGCCGAGGCCTTCGTGTTCTCGGCCAATCCCTGGCCGCTCGGCGGCGACGAGTTCCGCCTCGCCACCCAGGCCTATTACCGGGAAATGTCGGCGCTGGCCGGGCGGATCATGCGCTTTTTCGCCCTCGCGCTCGATCTGGAGGAAACCTATTTCGACCGCTTCATCGACCGCGAGGCCAGCGCGCTGCGCCTGCTCAACTATCCCGACCTGACGGAGGATCCCGTCCCCGGCCAGCTTCGCGCCGGCGTGCATTCGGACTACGGCTCGATCACCATCCTGATGCAGGAAGACGCGCCCGGCGGCCTGGAGGTGAAGGGGCTGGACGGCGAATGGCACCGCGTTCCGGCGGTTGCCGGCAGCTTCGTCATCAATATCGGCGATCTGATGCAGCGCTGGACGAATGATCAGTGGAAGTCGACGCTGCACCGCGTCACCATTCCGCCGCGCGACCTCGGCCGTTCGGCCCGACGCCAGTCCATGGCCTTCTTCCACCAGCCGAACTGGGACGCGGCCATTGCCTGCATTCCGACCTGCCTGAAGCCGGGCGAGACGGCAAAGTATCCGCCGGTCGGCTCCGGCGAGTATCTTGCGTCGAAATTCCGCTCTACCGTCGTGAAGGCTTGAGCCGCGGGCGGGCGCCCCGGGGCCGGCATGGCGTGAATCTTGCGTCGTGACGGCCGGTGCGCCCGCCGCCCACTATCCTGCTGCGAACGCCTATGGAGAGCCCAAAAGCCGATGTCGATCCTTGCCGCGCTTCGCCACGTCACCCGCTATCGCTATGACCGGCCGGTCCAGCTCGGACCGCAGGTCATCCGGCTGCGTCCCGCCCCGCATTGCCGCACCAAGGTTCCGAGCTATTCGCTCAAGGTGACGCCGGCCAACCATTTCGTGAACTGGCAGCAGGACCCGCACGGCAACTGGCAGGCGCGGTTCGTCTTCCCGGAAAAGACCACCGAATTCGCCATCGAGGTGGACCTGCTGGCCGAGCTCGAGGTCTACAATCCGTTCGATTTCTTCGTCGAGCCCTATGCCGACCAGTTCCCCTTCGCCTATGAGCCGGCGCTGGCCGAGGAACTGGCTGCCTATCTGGCGCCGGAGCCGGCCGGGCCGCTGCTGACCAATTTTTTGGCATCGATCCCGCGCGGGCAGATGCAGATCGTCGATTTCCTCGTCTCGATCAACCAGCGGCTGCAGAACGACATCCGCTATCTGATCCGCATGGAGCCGGGCGTGCAGACGCCGGAGGAAACGCTGTCCTCGGCCGCCGGCTCCTGCCGCGATTCCGGCTGGCTGCTGGTGCAGGCGCTGCGCCATCTCGGCCTCGCCGCCCGCTTCGTCTCCGGCTATCTGATCCAGCTGAAGCCCGATGTCGCCGCTCTCGACGGTCCCTCCGGCACCGAGGTCGACTTCACCGACCTGCATGCCTGGGCCGAGGTCTATGTGCCGGGCGCCGGCTGGATCGGCATGGATCCGACCTCGGGCCTGTTCACCGGCGAGGGCCACCTGCCGCTCTGCGCCACGCCGCATTTCCGCTCGGCAGCGCCGATCACCGGCTCGTTCGCCGCCGATCCCGGCACCGAGACCGCGTTCGAATTCGAGATGCGCGTCGACCGCGTCGCGGAAAATCCCCGCGTGACCCTGCCTTTTTCGGACGATAGCTGGGCAGCGCTCGACGCACTCGGCCACAAGGTCGATGCCGACCTCCAGGCGAATGATGTCCGCCTCACCATGGGCGGCGAACCGACCTTCGTGTCGATCGACGACTACCAGGCCGAGGAATGGAACACGGAAGCCGTGGGGCCGACCAAGCGCGACCGCGCCGACGACCTGATCCGGCGGCTGCGCGAGCGCTTCGCGCCGGGCGGGTTCCTGCATTACGGCCAGGGCAAGTGGTATCCGGGCGAGAGCCTGCCGCGCTGGACCTTCGCGCTCTACTGGCGCAAGGACGGCAAGCCGATCTGGCGCGATTCCAGCCTGATCGCCGCCGAGGCCGACGACCTCAACGCGACCCCGGCGCAGGCTGGCGCGCTGCTGGCCGATCTCTCGGAGCGGCTGGGCATTTCGGCCGACCACGTCGTGCCGGCCTATGAGGATCCGGCGCACTGGATCCTCAAGGAAGCCGAGCTGCCGGAAAACGTCACCCCGCTCGATTCCAGGCTCGATGATCCGGAGGCGCGCGCCCGCATTGCCCGCGTGTTCGAGCGCGGCCTGACGGAGCCTTCCGGCTATATCCTGCCGGTGCAGCGCTGGCAGGCCGAGGCCGCGCCCGACAAGCGCTGGATGTCGGAAAAATGGCCGCTCCGGCGCGGCAAGATGTTCCTGGTGCCCGGCGACAGCCCGGTCGGCTTCCGCCTGCCGCTGTCCTCGCTGCCCTTCGTGCCGGTCTCGTCCTATCCCTTCATCGTCCAGCGTGATCCGGGCGCCGTCAGCGGACCGCTGCCCGATCCCGAGGACTTGGCCGGTCGCGACCGCGCGGGCCATGAAGCCCTCGCCCGGCAGGAGGAACTGGCCCGCCATCTGGCCGGCGCCGGGTCAGAGGACGCCGAATCCGAGCGCGGCGAGCAGGTCGAGCAATTCCTGACCGAGGGCGAGACGGTGCGCACCGCGCTGTCGGTCGAGCCGCGCGACGGCAGGCTTTGCGTCTTCATGCCGCCGACCGAGAAGCTCGAGGATTATCTGGAGCTCCTCGCCTCGCTGGAGGAAAGCGCCCGCGCGCTCGGCCTCGCCGTGCATGTCGAGGGCTACCCGCCGCCGATCGATCCGCGCATGGACGTGATCAAGGTGACGCCGGATCCCGGCGTCATCGAGGTCAACGTGCAGCCGGCGGGCGACTGGACCGAATGCGTCGCCATCACCCGCGACCTCTATGAGGAAGCGCGGCTGTCGCGCCTCGGCACCGAGAAGTTCATGACCGACGGCCGCCACACCGGCACCGGCGGCGGCAACCATGTCGTGGTCGGCGGCGCCCATCCGGCCGACAGCCCGTTCCTGCGCCGGCCGGACCTGCTGAAGAGCCT
Organism: Kaistia defluvii; assembly: GCF_026343955.1. Classification (GTDB taxonomy): domain Bacteria; phylum Pseudomonadota; class Alphaproteobacteria; order Rhizobiales; family Kaistiaceae; genus Kaistia; species Kaistia defluvii. Next base: position 148,316 of record NZ_JAPKNI010000011.1, on the reverse strand, counting down.
GGTGCTCTACTGGCAGCGCCACCCGTCGCTTTCCTATCTGTTCTCCGGCCTGTTCATCGGCCCGACCAGCCAGGCGCCCCGCATCGACGAGGCCCGGCACGATGCGCTCTACGAACTGGAAATCGCCATGGCCAGCGTGCCGGCGCCGGGCCATGGCACGCCGCCGCCGCCCTGGCTCGTCGACCGGCTGTTCCGCAACCTGCTGACCGACGTTACCGGCAACACGCATCGCTCCGAGATCTGCATCGACAAGCTCTATTCGCCGGACGGTCCGACCGGCCGCCTCGGTCTGGTCGAGTTCCGATCCTTCGAGATGCCGCCGGATTACCGCATGAGCCTGGCGCAGCAATTGCTGGTGCGCGCGCTGATCTCGATGTTCTGGAACAATCCGCAGCACGGCCTGCTGACCCGCTGGGGCACGCAGTTGCATGACCGCTTCATGCTGCCGCATTTCGTCTGGGCGGATTTCCTCGACGTGCTCGGCGACCTGCAGCGCGCCGGCTATGCCTTCGATCCCGTCTGGTTCGAGGCGCAGCGCGAGTTCCGCTTCCCCTTCGTCGGCCGCATCGAGCAGCAGGGCGTTAAGCTGGAGCTGCGCCAGGCGCTGGAGCCCTGGCATGTGCTGGGCGAGGAGGGCGCGATCGGCGGCACGGTGCGCTATGTCGATTCCTCGGTCGAGCGCATGCAGGTGGAGGTCCAGGGCCTCGACCCGCGCCGGCATGTCGTTTCCTGCAATGGCCGCCGCGTGCCGATGACGTCCACCGGCACGACGGGCCAGTTCGTCGCCGGCGTGCGCTACAAGGCGTGGCAGCCGGCGCGCGGCCTGCACCCGACCATTCCCGCCCACGCGCCGCTCACCTTCGACATTGTCGACAGCTGGTCGCAGCGCTCGCTGGGCGGCTGCGTCTATCACGTCGCCCATCCGGGCGGCCGCAACTACGATACGTTCCCGGTCAACTCCTATGAGGCGGAGGCGCGCCGGCTGGCGCGCTTCGAGGCGATCGGCCATACGGCCGGTCACTTCATGCCGCAGGCCGAGACCGGCTCGCCGGAGTTTCCGATGACGCTCGACCTCCGTCGCCCGGCCAATCTTTGATGCCCGTGACGCGCAAGGAAACGCTCCGCCGCAGCAAGGTCGCCGCCGACCGGGCGGAGCGGCTGATCGCCAATTACCGGCCGCTGCCCGGCATCGCCGACGAGTTCATCGGTCCCGCTGGCAGCATCCGGCCGCACTGGATGCGCTTCGTCGAGTCGATGGCCGAGCTGGGCCCGAGCGAGGTGCAGCACCGCTTTGGACAGGCCGACCGGCATCTCGCCGATTCCGGCGTCGTCTTTCGCGTCTATGGCGCGGAGAACGGCGACGAGCGGCCCTGGCCGCTGTCGCATGTGCCGTTCCTGATCGAGCCGAGGGAGTGGGCCCATCTCGAGGCCGGCCTGATCCAGCGAGCCAAGCTGCTCGATGCCATTCTGGGCGATGCCTATGGCCAGGGGCGGCTTGCCGCCGATGGCGCGCTGCCGGCGGCGATCATCGCCGGCAGTCCGGAATATCTGCGGCCGCTGGTCGGCGCCGAGCCGGTCGGCGGCCATCATCTGCGCTTCTACGCCGTCGATGTCGGCCGCGGGCCGGATGGCCGCTGGTGGGTGGTTTCCGACCGCACCCAGGCGCCGTCGGGCGCCGGCTACGCGCTGGAAAACCGCATCGCCCTTTCGCGCGCGCTGCCCGACCTCTATCGCAGCTTCAATGTCGAGCGGCTGGCCGGCTTCTTCCAGGCGTTTCGCACCGGGCTGAACCGGTTGAACCGGCATGAGGAGACCCGCGTCGCGCTGCTGACGCCGGGCCCGCTCAACGAGACCTATTTCGAGCACGCCTATCTGGCGCGCTATCTCGGCTTCGTGCTGGTCGAGGGCGAGGATCTGACGGTGCGCGACGACACCGTCTACATGCGCACCATTTCCGGCCTGAAGCGGGCCGACGTGCTGCTGAGACGCCTCGACGCCGATTTCGCCGATCCGCTGGAGCTGAACCCGGCCTCGCGGCTCGGCGTGCCGGGGCTGGCCGGCGCGGTGCGCCAGCGCAACGTGGCGATCGCCAATGCGCTGGGCTCCGGCCTGGTCGAGGCGCGGGCCATTCTTGGCTTCCTGCCCGGCCTTGCCCGCCGCATTCTCGGCGAGGATCTGATCCTGCCGAATGTCGCCACCTGGTGGTGCGGCCAGACGCTGGAGCGCGACCATGTCGTGGCCGAGCTCGACCGCATGGTGATCGCCCCGGCGCTGGGCGCCAGCGTGCCCGGCCTGCTCGATCGCGGCGCGGTGCTCGGCGGCACGCTCGATCCCCAACGCAAGGAAGCGCTGATCCGCGCGATCGGCCGGCGCGGCACCGATTTCGTCGGTCAGGAAGCGGTCAAGCTCTCGACAACGCCGGTCTGGCGCGGCGAGGGCGAGAGCGCCCGGCTGGAGCCGCGCCCCTCCATTCTCCGCCTCTATGTGGCGCGCACGAATGACGGCTGGACGGTGATGCCCGGCGGCTTCTGCCGGATTTCCGACCAGCCCGACGCCCGTGCCGTGACCCTGCACCAGGGCGGCGCCTCGGCCGATGTCTGGGTGCTCTCCGACAAGCCGGTGACGGAGACGACGCTGCTGGCCTCGCCGGACAAGGTGGCGCTGCAGCGCAGGACGCAGACGCTGCCGAGCCGCGCGGCGGAAAACCTGTTCTGGCTCGGCCGCTATGTCGAGCGCACCGAGGCGACGCTGCGCATCTTGCGCGCGATCGCCGGCCGGCATATCGGCGCCGAATATGACGGCGAAGCGGTCATCGCCCAGCTCGACGCCACGCTCGCCGCTGCCGGATCGATCGGCGAGACGGACGAGGACGCGACGCCGACCGAGCGCGCCATCGCCATGCTGACCGACCGCAGCGATTTCAACACCGTCCCGCGCCTCGCACAGGCCTCGCGCCGGGCCGCTTCCGTCATCCGCGACCGCCTGTCGCCCGACGCCTGGCGCACCGTCGCCGACCTCGAGGGGTTGCTGAACCAGCCGCTGGAGGCCGAAACCGACAGCGACATGCTGGAGCGCGCCAATGCGGCGCTGCGTCTGATCGCCGCCTTCTCGGGCCTGGTGCAGGAAAACATGGTGCGCCAGCAGGGCTGGCGCTTTCTCGAGGCCGGCCGCCGCATCGAGCGCGGCCTCGCCATTGCCCGCGCCACGCGCTTCTGCGGCCTTTCGGGCAAGGCGGGCGAACTCGACGCGCTGCTCGAACTCGCCGACAGCCAGATCACCTATCGCATCCGCTACGTGATGCTGGCCGCGCGCGTGCCGGTGGTCGACCTCGTGCTGCTCGACGGCGCCAATCCGCGTGCGCTCGCCTTCCAGGCCGAGCGGATCCGGCAGGTGCTGGCCGACATGCCGGCGCATGCGCCGGCCGGGCTGCTGGCCCCGGCCGACCGGCTGGCGACGCGCCTCGCCGCCGAGTTGAGCACCGCCGACGCCGCCGCCCTCGATGCCGGCGATCTGCTCGGTTTCGAGCAGACGCTGATGAAGATTTCCGACGAGGTCGCGCTCGCCTACTTCACCCACCGGCGGGCAGCCGACGCGCTCGATGGCGGGGAATGACCATGCTCTACGATATCCGCCAGACCACCCGCTACAGCTATGCCTCGCCGGTGCCGTTCTCGCGCCAGGTACTGCGGTTGCTTCCGGTCGCGCGCGAGGGCCAGCGGGTCATTGCCGCCGACCTCGTCATCACGCCGGAACCGACCGAGCGGCAGGACGGTTTTGATTTCTTCGGCAACCACATCACGACCGTTGCCTTCGCCTTTCCGCATGAGGAACTGACGCTGGAGACGCGCGCCCGCGTCGCGGTGGCCGCGGGCGACAGGCGCGACGGCGAGGCGACGCCAAGCTGGGAGCAGATCCGCCGCCAGGCCGTGGCCGAGGCCGATCTCGGGCCGCTGTCGCCGGTGCATTTCCTGTTTGCCAGCCGCATCATCGCCATCGACGAGGCGATCGCTGCCTATGCGGTGGCGAGTTTCCCCGCCGGCCGGCCGATCCTGGCCGCCGCGTTCGATCTCACCTGCCGGATCAAGGCGGATTTCGCCTATGATCCCGAGGCCACCGATGTCACGACGCTGCCGGCCGACGCCTTCGCCAAGCGAGCCGGCGTCTGCCAGGATTTCGCACATGTGATGATCGCCGGCCTGCGCACGCTCGGGCTGCCGGCCGCCTATGTCAGCGGTTTCCTGCGCACGCTGCCGCCGCCCGGCCAGCCGCGGCTGGAAGGCGCGGACGCCACCCATGCGTGGGTCGCCGTCTGGTGCGGCCGCGAGACCGGCTGGATCGGACTCGATCCCACCAATGGCGTCGTTGCCGCCGAGGATCACGTCGTGCTGGCGCTGGGGCGCGACTATCCCGACGCGGCGCCGGTCGACGGCATCATCGTCATCTCCGGCGACCACCAGATGGATGTCGAGGTCGACGTGCTCGCCATTTCCGGGTCCGATGCCGGATAACATCATCCCGGGACGGAATTTGCCGGGTGCGCGGGACAGGCTGGTATTTCTCGACGGCACACGGTATCAGGACGAATGCAATTCCCTGCCGCCTTGGCTTGCGGGATCGGTTGTCATGTCTGCCGCAAACGCTTCGACGTCGTTGCAAATGTGCAGGCTTGCCCCGATATGCGAGAGCCATTCTAGATAGGATTACGTGACCGTCATGTCTTCCACGTTCGACGTCGTCGCCGATGTGATCGCCCAGACCAGCGAAATTCCGCGCGAGAAGATCACCCCCGAATCCCACGCCATCGACGATCTGGGCATCGACAGCCTCGATTTCCTCGACATCGTGTTCGCGCTCGACAAGAAGTTCGGGATCAAGATCCCGCTCGAGCAGTGGACCCAGGAAGTCAATGCCGGCAAGGCTTCGGTCGAGGATTACTTCCTCCTGAAGAACCTCTGCGCGCATATTGACGACCTGGTCGCCAAGAAGACCGCCTGACAGGATCGGCGTCGAAGCCATCATGCGTCTCGAATATTTTCAGATGATTGATCGCATCGTCGATTTCGACGCTGCGGCCGGTCGTATTCATGCCAAGGCTTTCGTCCCCGAGACGAGCCCGGTGTTCGAAGGTCACTTTCCCGGCTATCCGATCCTGCCGGGCGTGCTGCTGATCGAGACCATGGCGCAGGCTTCCGGCTTCCTGATCCTCGGCCTGAACGGCCTTTCGCGCATGCCGTTCTTCGCCGGCAGCAAGAAGGCCAAGTTCCGCAAGTTCATCGAGCCCGGCGCCGAACTCGACGTCTATGCAACCCTGACGCATGACGGTTCCGGCTTCGCCGTGACCGAGGCGAAGATCGAGTCGGACGGCCCGGTCTGTGATGCGGAACTGACGCTGCGCGTCATGGACTTCCCGGCCCCGGAACTGGTCGAGAACATGCGCGAGCGGGTGCGGCAGATCGGCCTGACGCCGGTCGGAGATATGGTATGAGCGACAATTCCGGCGGCAACAGCGCCCGCGACGTCTGGGTCACCGGCATCGGCCTGATCTCCTCGCTCGGCGAGGGGCTTGATGCCCACTGGCAGGCGCTTGCGCTCGACGAGCCCCGGGTCGGAAGCGTCGACACCGAGCATTTCGCGCCCTTCCCGGTGCTTCCGATGGTGCCGCTGCAGCTCGACAAGCAGATTCCGCGCAAGGCCGACCAGCGCCAGATGGAGCCGTGGCAGCGCCTTGGCACCTATGCCGCCGGCCTGGCGCTCGCCGATGCGGGCCTCGCCGGCGACCTCGATCGCCTTGCCCATATGGACATGATCGTGGCGGCCGGCGGCGGCGAGCGCGACGTCGTCGTCGATGGCCAGATCCTGGCCGGTCTCGGCGGCGCCGAGAATCCCGACGCCTTCCTGAACGAGCGCCTCGCCAACGATCTCCGCCCGACCCTTTTCCTGGCGCAGCTTTCCAATCTTCTGGCCGGCAACATCTCGATCGTCCACAAGGTGACCGGTTCGTCCCGCACCTTCATGGGCGAGGAACTGGCCGGCATCAGCGCCGTCGAGATCGCCGCGCGCCGCATTCGCGCCGGCGGCCAGGGCGAACAGTTCCTGGTTGGCGCGGCCTATAATGCCGAGCGCAAGGACATGCTGCTCAGCCTCGCGCTGGGCAACACGCTGTGGCAGGGCGCGGTCAATTCCGTCTGGGAGCGGGCCAATGCCGGCGGCGGCATGGTCACCGGCTCGCTCGGCGTGTTCCTGGTGCTCGAATCGCGCGAAAGCGCCGAGGCGCGCGGCAAATCCGGCTATGCCCGGCTGGGCCCGGTGCTGTCCGGCCGCAGCCGCCGCGAGCCCGGCCAGGCCACCGCCGTGGCCCGTGGCCAGATCGACGCGCTCCGTCCGGAACTGGGCGACAAGCCGGTCGGCCTGCTGTCGGGCGCCACGGGTGTCGCCGCCGCCACGCTCGAAGAGCGGTCGCTGCTCGAAGCGCTGGTCGCCGAAGGCACGGTCGGTCCCATCCGCGCCACGCAGAGCCTGCTCGGCAACAGCCTGGAGGCCGCTTTCCCGGCCCAGGTCGCGCTTGCCGCGCTGGCGCTCTCGCGCAAAGGCTTCTACCGGCCGGCCGATCCGACCGGATTGGAACTTGAAGCGACCGACGTCCCCACCCAGATCCTGGCGACGAGCTGGGGCTTCTGGCGCGGCGAGGGCATGGCGCTCCTCGAAGCGATCGACTGAGAAAGGTCACGATCATGGGCAAAGGCAAGACGCGGGATCATCTCGGTCGTCCGGTCGTCGCCGTCACGGGCATGGGCGTGGTCACCTCGCTCGGCCAGGGCATCGACGACAACTGGTCGGCGCTGACCTCCGGCAAGTCGGGCATCCACCGCATCACCCGCTTCCCCGTCGATCACCTGCGCACGACGATCGCCGGCACCGTCGATTTCCTGTTCGACGAGGTGCCGCGCTCGGCGGTGCTGACGGAAAAGCTGGCCGAACTGGCGGCCGAGGAAGCCATTGCCCGCGCCAGGATCGGCACGCCGGGCGATTTTCCGGGCATGCTATTCATGGCGGTGCCGCCGGTCGAGCTCGACTGGTCGGTGAAGCGGGAGCTGTATGAGGGTGGCGACACCACGACGGCCGATCCCTATGACCGCATGATCGACAGCGCGATGACGCTCAACAGCGCCGATGCCTATGAATATGCGCTCTATGCCTGCGTCGCCGAGAAGACGGCCGACCGGTTTGGCACGCGCGGTGCGCCGATTTCGCTGTCGACGGCCTGTGCTTCGGGCGCGACCGCGATCCAGCTCGGCGTCGAGGCGATCCGCCGCGGCGATACGGACGCGGCGCTCTGCATCGGCACGGACGGCTCGGTGCAGGCGGAATCGCTGATCCGCTTCTCGCTGCTTTCGGCGCTTTCCACCAACAATGAAGACCCGGCGACTGCCTCCCGGCCGTTCTCGAAGAACCGCGACGGCTTCGTCATGGCCGAGGGCGCCGGCGCGCTGGTGCTGGAAGATTACGATGCGGCGGTCGCCCGCGGCGCCGAGATCCTCGCCGTCATCCGCGGCGTCGGCGAGCAGGCCGACGATTTCCACCGCACCCGCTCCAAGCCGGATGGCTCGCCGGTCATCGGCGCCATGCGCCAGGCGCTCGGCGATGCCGGCATCGGCCTGGACGAGATCAACTACATCAACGCGCACGGCACCAGCACGCCCGAAAACGACAAGATGGAAGCCTTGTCGCTCGAGGCCGTGTTCGGCGAGCACGTCAAGTCGATCCCGATCAGCTCCAACAAGTCGATGATCGGCCACACGCTGACGGCGGCCGGCGCGATCGAGGCGGTCTTCTCGATCCAGACGATCCGCAGCGGCGTCATTCCCCCGACCATCAACCAGGACGTAGCGGACCCCTCGGTGACGCTCGACGTGGTGCCGAACGTCGCCCGCGAGGCCCCGGTCTCGATGGTGCTGTCGAATTCGTTCGGCTTCGGCGGCCAGAACGCCTGCCTGGTGATCGCGGCCAGCCCCGCCTGACCGCGACGCCGGGTCCGGAGCGTGCCTCTGGCATCTTGCGCGCCGAGGCGGTAAAGCAGGCCCTGTTCAGAACGACAGACGGATAACTCATGCGCGCCCTGCAGCTGCTCGCCGACCGCAAGCTTTCGATCGTTGATGCCCCCATGGCCCCCGCGCCCGGTCCGGGCGAGGTTCGCGTGGCGATGGGCGCGGTTGCGCTCAACCACATCGACGTCTGGGGCTGGCGCGGCATGGCCTTCGCCAAGCGCAAGCTGCCGCTGACCGTCGGCGCGGAAGCTGCCGGCACCATCGAATCGATCGGGCCTGACGTCGAGGGCGTCAAGGTCGGCGACCGCGTCGCCATCTACGGCGCCGAGACCTGCGGCACCTGCCCGGCCTGCCATGCCGGCCGTGACAATCTCTGCGAGAACGTCGCCGGCGTGCGTGGCTTCCACATTGACGGCCTCTGCTGCGAATATGTGACGCTGAAGGCGCGCCATGTCGTCGTAGCGCCCCACGGCGTCGCCCTGCGCGACATCGCCTGCACGCCAGTGACCTTCGGCACCGTGCAGCACATGCTGTTCGACAACGCCAAGCTCGAGGCCGGCCAGACCATCCTCGTCCAGGCGGGCGGCAGCGGCATCGGCACGGCGGCGATCCAGCTTGCCAAGGCGGTGGGCGCCACCGTGATCACCACGGTCGGCAGCGACGAAAAGGGCGAGAAGGCCAGGGCGCTCGGCGCCGATCACGTCATCAACTACCGCGAAGACCGCTTCGAGGGCGTCGTCCGCAAGATCACCAAGAAGCGTGGCGTCGACGTCGTTTTCGAGCATGTCGGCGTCGATACCTGGGCGGGCAGCATGTTCTCGCTGCGCCGGGGCGGCACGCTGGTCACCTGCGGCTCGACCACCGGCATCTCGACCGAGATCAACCTGTTCCAGCTCTACCAGCAGCAGCTGCGCCTGATCGGCTCGTTCGGCTGCCGCATCGAGAATATCTCGCAGTCGCTGGCCAAGATCGCCGCCGGCGTCGTCAAGCCCGTCATCGACAGCGTCGTGCCGCTTGACGACATGGGCGATGCGCTGGACCGGATCGAGCAGCGCCAAGTCTTCGGCAAGATCATCGTCACGCTCTGATTCCCATGGCGCTGCCCAGCAAAAAGAAGAAGCCGGTCAAGCTGATGCGGCGCATCACGCGCAGCCGGGCGGCCCATGCGGCGATCGCCTTCGTCGTGCGCGGGCTGACCGTCGGCGTGCGCAGCCTGGGCGAACAGCGCGCCGGCCGCGTGGCGGGCTCGGTCGCCCGCTTCATCGGCCGCTTCGTGCCCGAGTCCAAGCTGGCGCGGCGCAACCTGGCCGCCGCCTTCCCGGAGAAATCCGAGGCCGAGCGGGAAAAGATCCTGCAGGGCGTGTGGAGCAATCTCGGCTGCACGGTCGCGGAATATGTCTTCCTCGACAAGCTGGTCGACATCGATCCCGAGCGCCTCGGCGAAGGCCGCATCGACGTCGTCGGCGTCGACCAGTTCCTGGCGATGCGCGACGACGGCAAGCCGGGCATCATCTTCTCGGCACATCTCGCCAATTGGGAGATTCTCGCGGTCGTCGCGGCACGGTTCGGCCTGCCGGTCGTGTCGCTGTTCCGCGCGCCCTCCAACAACATCATCGGCGAGGACCTGCTGCAGCAGCGCGAGCAGATGATGGGCAAGCTGGTGGCTTCCAATCGCGGCGCCACCTTCGAGGTCGGCGCGGCGCTGGATCGCGGCGAGCATCTCGGCATCCTCACCGACCAGCACCACCGCCGGGGCCCGCAGGTGCCGTTCTTCGGCCGGCCGATCTACGCCAACCCGCTCGTGGCCCGGCTCGCCCGGCAATATGACTGCCCCGTGCATGGCGCCCGCACCATCCGCCTGCCCGACGGCCGTTTTCGCGTCGAGCTGACGCCGCCGGTCGAGATGCCGCGCGACGAAGAGGGCCGGATCGACGTCGACGCCGGCACGGCCAAGGTGATGTCGGTGGTCGAGGGCTGGGTCCGCGAACACCCCGAGCAATGGCTCTGGCTGCACAATCGCTGGCGATAGCCTGTTTCCGTTCTGTCACCTCTCCCTCAGGGAGAGGTGACAGAACGGCGACCGAACGCCCCAGGCGTCGCCCTTTAATTCCCTGCCGCCGCGTGGCAAACTCTGTTCATGGTTCATTCTCCTGTCCTCGCGGTGCCGCGCGACGGCCGCCAGTCGGATATGGCGCTGGCCCTGCAGCGTGGCGTCGGCCGGCTGTTCCGGGCGCTCGGCCATGCCATCGTCACGGAACTGGTGCTGGCGACGGGTCGGCGCGCCGACATCATCGCGCTCGGCCCATCCGGCGAGATCACCATCGTCGAGATCAAGTCGTCGATCGCCGATTTTCGCGCCGACGGCAAATGGCCGGATTACGCCCCCTATTGCGACCGGCTCTATTTCGCCAGCCATGCCGGCGTGCCGCAGGAGATTTTTCCGGAACAGGCTGGGCTGATCCTGGCCGATGCCTATGGCGCCGAAATCCTGCGCGAGGCGCCGCATGCGCCGCTCGTCGCCGCCCGGCGCAAGGCGATGACACTCCGCTTCGCCCAGGCCGCCGCGCACCGGCTGCACGGCCTGTTGGACCCCGAGGCCGGCTTTCGCGAGATGCTCTGACCCGCGAGTTCGCGCGCCGGGCTTGAAGCCATGGCGCTATGCCGCTAGACGGGATCGGCCAATTCGCAAAAGGAAAATCCCATGAGCAGCATTCGTCGCATCGAGCCGGGCCCCCGCATGAGCGCAGGCGTCGTCCACGGCAACACCGTGTATCTCGCTGGCCAGGTCGGCAATCCGGGCGACGACGTCGCAGCCCAGACGCAGACCGTGCTCGATACCATCGACCGCCTGCTGGCCGAGGCCGGCACCGACAAGTCGCGCATCCTGTCGGCCCAGATCTGGCTGGCCGACATGGCCAATTTCGGCACGATGAACACCGTCTGGGACGCCTGGGTCGACAAGGCCAACCCGCCGGCACGCGCCACGGGCGAATCCAAGCTCGCCACCCCGGCCCATCTGGTCGAGATCATCATCGTCGCCGCGCTGCCGTAGGTTCGGCCAAGCTGCGAAGACGTTCAGCGGCGACGGGGCATCCCGTCGCCGTTTTCGTCTGGGGGCGGCCGACGCTGGCTCAGCCCTTTTCGGGATAGAGCGCCCGCAGGCCCTCGCGGCTCGCCGGGGCGACGCCGCGCTCGGTGACGAGGCCGGTCACCAGGCGCGCCGGGGTCACGTCGAAGGCCGGGTTGCCGACCTTCGTGCCCTTCGGCGCCAGCCGCACCTTGACGATCGAGCCATCGCCGGCGACGCCGGAAATATGCGTCACCTCGTCGGAGGCGCGCTCCTCGATCTCGATCTCGGCGACGCCATCCTGCATGCCCCAGTCGATGGTCGAGCCGGGCAGGACGACATAGAACGGGACATGGTTGTCCTTGGCGGCGAGCGCCTTCAGATAGGTGCCGATCTTGTTGCAGGCGTCGCCCGAGGCGGTGACGCGGTCGGCGCCGACCAGGCAGATGTCGACCTGGCCGTGCTGCATCAGATGGCCGCCGGCATTGTCGACGATCAGCGTATGCGGCACGCCATGCGAGCCGAGCTCCCAGGTCGTCAGGCTGGCGCCCTGGTTGCGCGGGCGGGTCTCGTCGACCCAGACATGGACGGGAATGCCGTCGTCATGGGCGCGGTAGACGACGCCCAGCGCCGTGCCCCAGTCGACGCAGGCGATCCAGCCGGTGTTGCAATGGGTCAGGATGTTGACCGGGCGCGAGCGGCCATTGGCCTCGTAGATCTCGCGCACCAGTCTCGCGCCCTGTTCGGCGATCGCGCCATTGGTCTCGATGTCCTCGGCGCGCAGCCGGTCGGCCGTGACATAGGCGGCGACGGCACGGTCGTCCGGGGCGAGATCGCGGACCTCCTGGCGCATGATCTCCAGCGCCCAGCGCAAATTGACGGCGGTCGGCCGCGCTGCGTTGATCGCGTCGAAGGCGGCATCGACATTGGCGTCGGACGGGTCGTCGCGCAGCGCCATGGCGTAGCCATAGGCGCCGGTGACGCCGATCAGCGGCGCGCCGCGCACGACCATGCGCTTGATCGCGTCGATGGCGTCGGCGACGTTCATCAGCTTCAGCGTATCGAAGCGATGCGGCAGCAGCGTCTGGTCGACGACCGTGACCGTCGTCTCCGAGGGATCGCGCCAGATCGAACGATAGGCTACGCCGTCGACTTTCATCAAAAATTCCTCGACCGAAAATGGGATGACCGCTCTCACGTAATCGAGTAGAGGCGGAAGTACCAGTCAACCATCAGGATTCCAGTGATGTCGACCCCGCAAATCCGCGCCGTCCTGACCGATATCGAAGGGACGACTTCCTCGATCTCCTTCGTCAAGGACGTGCTGTTCCCGTTCGCGCGCAGCCGCCTGCAGGGCTTCGTCACCGAGCACGCCGCCGATCCCGCCGATCCCGCCGTCGCGGAGGCGCTGGCCGAAGCGCGTGATCTCGCCAAGAGGCCGGATCTCGACACCGCCGCGACCATCGAGCTGCTCGCCGCCTGGATCGACGAGGACCGCAAGGCGAAGCCGTTGAAGACGCTGCAGGGCATGATCTGGGAAGACGGCTACCGCTCCGGCACGCTGAAGGGCGATGTCTATCCCGACGTGGTCGAGAAGCTGACGGAATGGAAGGAGAGCGGGCTTTCGCTCTATGTTTATTCGTCCGGCTCGGTGCTGGCGCAGAAGCTGATCTTCGGCTTCACCCATTCCGGCGACCTGACGCCGCTGTTCTCCGGCTATTTCGACACCGCCATCGGCTCGAAGCTGGAAGCCGCCTCCTACAAGGCGATCGCTGCCGAGATCGGCCTTCAGCCGTCGGAGCTCCTGTTCCTGTCGGACAATACGAAGGAGCTCGACGCCGCCCGCGACGCCGGCATGAAGACGATCGGCCTCGATCGCGGCGAAGTGGTCATCCCGCCGGACACGACGCACGCCATCGCCAAGGATTTTGCAGTCATCGACGCCAGGGCCGGCACGGTCCGCTGATCGGGTTGGGGGTAAGCAAGACCCTCACCCAACCCTCTCCCGCAAGCGGGCGAGGGCTTTTTCGGCCGGTGTGGGCGGCGACAACGAACCAGGCTGGTTGGCGCATTCTCCATCCCCCAGGCTCTCTGTCGGCGTGGTCGATACGGAACGACGGGGCGCGTTGCGCCCCCTCTCCCGCGCGCGGGAGAGGGCTGGGGTGAGGGTCCGACCGGCCCGCGTTGCGGAGACTGCCCAGCCGCAGCGCCACTCTGCCTCCGCCTCCGCATTGCCTCCGCCGTCACCCCACCCTCGCCGTCATCCCGGGCGAAGACCCGGGATCCATTCAGCCGAGGCGTCGGGAAGCATTTTCGAAAGGCCCCGGCTGCATGGATCCTCGCTTTCGCGAGGATGACGGAGGCCGGTGACAGACGTCGGAACGCGGCTGGAGCAGCAGAGGCACCGCGCGTGAGCCCCTACCGCAGCGTCTCCTCAAAAAACGCCAGCAGCCGCTTCCAGTGGCGTTCGGCGCCCTTGGCGTCGTAGACGCTGTGGTCGCTGACCGTCCAGCCATGCGGCATGCCGACATAGTTTTCGAGCATGTAGTCGACGCCGGCCTCGCGCAGCGCCTCGGCGAGCTTGGCCGATTGCGCGGGCGGAAAGCTGCTGTCGCTGCCGGCCATGCCGACATAGACGCGGCCCCGGATGTCGGCGGCCTTCCTGTGCGGGCTGTCGGGGGCGTCGCTGGCGAGATTGCCGCCATGGAAGCTTGCCGCCGCCGCGATCCTGCCGGGATAGGACGCCGCCGCCGTCAGCGCCCGGCCGCCGCCGAAGCAGTAGCCGACCGTGCCGATCCGGCCCGTCGCGCCGGCCTTCTCCAGGGCGTCGAGGAAGGCGCCGGTGTCGGCGGCGGTCATGTCCTGCGTCGTCGCCTGCAGCAGCGCCCGCAATTCGCCCCGCGTCGCCTCGTTGTTGAAGGCGTTGGTATCGAACGGGCCATAGGGCGCGGCGCGATAGAACAGGTCCGGCACCAGCACGAAATAGCCGGCATCCGCCAGCCGCTCGGCCATGCCGTACAGCGCCGGGCGTGGCCCGAAGGCGTCGCAATAGAGGATGACGCCCGCCTTCGTAGCGTTCGGCCCGGTCGGCGCGAAAAGCCCGGCCTTGGCGACGCCATCCGCCGTCTGGATCTCGACGTCTTGTCTCATCGCAGCTCTCGATCTTTGGAAAGGTTCGATGAAGATAAGGCGGCCGTCGCCTTTCTCAATCGCCGTCGCGGCCGAAATTCCGCACCAGCACGGCGGCGAGGATGATCGCCCCGGTCAGGAGATCTTGCAGGAAGCTCGGCACGCCGAGGATGGTGAGGCCGTTGGAGACGACGGCGATGATCGCCGCGCCGACCAGCGTGCCGGGAATGCTCGGCTCGCCTTCGCGAAACGCCGTCATGCCGAGAAAGACCGCCGCATAGGCCTGCAGCAGGTAGCCGCCGCCGCCGGTCGGGTGCGCGCTGCCGAGGCGGGCCGTCAGCAGCAGGCCGGCGAGGCCCGCCAGCGCCGCGCAGAGCGCGAAGGCGACGACCATGTCGCGCCGCACCGGCAGGCCGACCAGGCGCGCCGCCTCGCGATTTCCGCCGATTGCGTAGAGCCTGCGGCCGAACTCGGTCTGGTCCAGCAGCAGCCAGAAGACCACCGCCACGCCGATCAGCCAGAGCGTCGGCACCGGCACGCCGGCGAGCGTGCCGCGGCCGAGATCGCGAAAGCCGGCCGGAATGCCGGAAAACATCGTCGCGCCGTTGGAGACCCAGAAGGTCAGCCCGCCGATGACGGTGCCGAAGGCGAGCGTGGCGATGAAGCTCGGCACCTTGTAGCGGGCGACGAGGAAGCCGGAGATCGCCCCCATCGCCACGGCCGAGACCAGCACGACGATCATCACCACCGGGACCGCGATGCCGGCCGCGAACAGCGCGGCGGCGGCGATGCCCGCCCAGGAGACGACGGCCGAGACGGAAAGGTCGAATTCGCCCAGCACCATGACCAGCGTCGCGCCGATGGCGACGATGGCAAGCAGCGCCATCTGCTGGGTGATGTTGACGAGGTTCGACATCGAGCCGAAGGCGTTGGGCGAGGCGATGGTGAAGACGAGGACGATCAGCGCCAGCGCCAGAAGCGTGCCGTAACGGCGAAGAAGGATCATGCGGAGCGTTCCGAGGGCGGCATCTGCTCGTCGGGAGCATGGCCGAAGGCGGCGGCGACGACCGCCGCGCGGGTGAGCGAGGGACCGTCGAGCTCCGCTACCAGCCGTCCGGCATGGAGCACGAGCACGCGGGTCGAAAGGGCGAGCAGTTCCTCGATGTCGCTGGTCGCCATCAATATGGCGGCGCCATCGGCGGCGATCTTGCGCATCTCGCCATGGATCTCGGCCTTGGCGCCGACATCGACGCCGCGCGTCGGCTCGTCGACGAGCAGGACGCGGATCGGGCGGCCGAGCCAGCGGCCGAACAGCAGCTTCTGCTGGTTGCCGCCGGAAAGCGTGGCGGGGGAATGGTCGAGGCCGCCGGCGACGAGGCGCAGCCGCGCGCCGGTGGCTCTGGCGAAGTTTCGGATCTTCGACCGCGACGGCATCGGCAAGGGGGAGAAGGCGCGAAAATCGGGGAGGTGGGCGAGCGAAAGATTGCTCTCGATCGAGAGCGCATTGGCGAGGCCCTCGCGGCGCCGGTCTTCCGGCACATAGGCGCAGCCTGCGGCGATGCGGCCGGCCGGTCCATGTCCCGGCACCTGGCCGTTGATGGCGATCAGCCCGCGCCCCGGCGTCGCGCCCCAGATGGTCTTCAGCAGCGACGAGCGGCCCGAGCCGACGAGGCCGTAGAGCCCGACGATCTCGCCCGGCCGGGCTGAAAAGGCGAAACGGCTGTCGCCGGGCCCGAAGGCGAGGTCGGTGGCGAGGACTGGCTTTTCAGCTCGACCTTTGGATTGGCCGGGCAGGGCGCCGACCGCAACATCCTGAGGAGGCCCGGAGGGCCGTCTCGAAGGACGCAGGGCGTCGGTGCCGGGAAGCTTCTGCTGCACATCCACTGTGCGTCCTTCGAGACGGCTTTCTGCGAAAGCCTCCTCAGGATGTTGGGGTTGGGGGGGCCGCAGGGCGGATGGCGAAACACCCGCCGTCCCCGACATCATCGCCACCAGTCCGGCGCGACTGGTGTCGGCGACCCGGCCCGCGCCGACCGTGCGGCCGTTGCGCAGTACGGTGTAGCTGTCGCAAAGGTCGAGCACCTCGTCGAGCCGGTGCGAGATAAACAGCACGGCGCAGCCCTCGGCGGAAAGCTGGCGCACGATCGCGTGCAGCCGTTCGGCCTCGCCCTCGGAGAGGCTGGAGGTCGGCTCGTCCATGACCACGAGGCGGGCTGGATCCACCAGCGCGCGAACGATTTCCGCCATCTGGCGCTGGCCGGGCGTCAATCGGGCGGCGGGCTTGTCGAGCGGCAGGTCCGGGGCGATGCGCGCCGCGACATCGGCCACCTTGGCCCGCATGGCGCGGCGGTCGATGAAGGGACCGCGCCGGGGATGACGGCGGCCGATCCAGGCATTGCCGACGGCGTCGAAATGCGGAACCAGGTTCAGCTCCTGGTGAATGAAGCGGAAGCCGAGCGCTTCGGCGGCGCGCGGGCCGTCGATGGTCACCTCGGTGCCGTCGAGGCGGATCGCGCCGGCGTCCGGCTGGTAGAGGCCGGACAGCGTCTTGATCAGCGTCGACTTGCCGGCGCCGTTCTCGCCGACAAGCGCATGCACCGACCCCGCGCGGAGCGCGAGATCGGCACGGTCGAGAGCTTTCGTCGCGCCGAAATGCTTGACGAGGCCGCCCAGCGCGAGAAAGGAATCCGATGTCACGGGCAGGTGACGCCCAGCGTCTCCGGCGTGATCAGCTTGGCCGGGGCGTAGATCTCGGCCTTTTCCGGCGTCTTGCCGGCGAGGATCTGCGTCAGGCCTTCGGCGGCGAGGCCGGCCATGGCGTCAAAGTCCTGGCTGACCGTGCCCTTGATGTGGCTGCACGCCTTGATCAGCTCGACCGCCTGCGGATTGCCGTCGATGCCGGCGATGATGATCTTCGAATCCGGCTTGTCGGCCTCGATCGCGAGCTGCGCGCCGATCGCCGGCTCGTCCCAGGCGGCCCACACCGCGTCGATCTGGTCGCCCTGGCTCTTCAGCCAGTTTTCCGTGGTCTTGCGGGCATCGTCGATCGGGCCCGGCACGACGACGTAATGGTCGGCGATCACCTTGATATCGGGATATTTCTTCAGCGCCGCGTCCAGCGCCAGTTCGCGCTGGTGCACGCCCGGATGGGCCGAATAGAAGAACTTGACGATGTTGCCCTTGCCGCCGAGCTTGTCGAACAGGAAGTCGGACAGCTTGGTGCCGAGCTCGAAATTGTCCGAGGTGACGTTGAGCACGACGCCCGGCGCCTTGGCGCCGTCGATGGTGATCACCGGGATGCCGGCGGCGGCCGCCGCGCTGACCTGATCCTGGATCTGGGTCGGGTCGACGCTGACGAGCACGATGGCCGCGACCTTGGCGGCGACGACGTCCTCGATGCGGCTGGCGAGCTGGCCCATGTCGCCGCGCGTGTCGACGACGGTCGCGTTCCAGCCGGCCATCTTGGCCTTGTCCTGGAACACGTTGATCATCTGGTTGGTGGCGACCGAGCTCTGATACGGCGTCAACACCGCCACGTCGGCGGCGAATGATCCGACCGTCGAAGCCATCAGGCCGGCAAAGGCCAAGCCAAGAATTCCAGCCCGCATTTTATCACTCTCCCCTTGGGTGCGGGGAGAGTGATATCGCTTCCGCTAGCGTCGGCGCAAGCGGATCAGAGCGTCGGATCGAGCGCGGCGGCCAGCGCCCGGGCATGGCTTGCCGCCATGCGATAGGCGGCGAAGCGCCGGGCCGCCCGCCTGGCCCGCTCCTTGCGCGGCTTGACGACCGTCTCGTCGCGGATGCCGGCGACCTTGTCGGCCTTTTTCGCGCGCCCTGCGGTTTTCGTTTCGGCCGCGTCGCCCTTGGCCGCCAGGCCGATGATCGGCGCGATGATGCGGAAGGCGCCATAGGCCGTGACGATGCGGCTGGCGGCCGGCACCGTCACTCTGGCGCCGGTCACGTCGGCGATCAGCTGCGCGACGGTGAGGCTGCCGGCGACGCCGCCGGCGAGCGCAATGGTCGCGGGGCGGATCGGCAGCGCCTCGAGATTGTCGCGGATGGCGTGGGCAAGCCCTTCCAGCACGGCATAGGCCAGCGCTTCCGGCGCATGGTCGCGGTCGAGGCCGAAAAACGCGCCGCGCACGGCGCGGTCGGAGAAGGGCGCCCGCTCGCCGATCAGATAGGGCAGGAACAGCGCGCCGGGCGGGTTGGCGTCCTGGGCGGCCGCCGCGGCATAGAGCTCGCCGACCGGCTTGTTGGCGATCGCGGCATACCAGTCGATCGCCAGTCCCGCCGCCAGGAAGGGCGAGATGACGATCACGTCGGTGCCGACGGGGGCCGCCAGCGTGTAGGCGTCGCGCGGCGGCTTGGCGACGGAATAGGGCATGGTCGCCGCGATCCAGCCGGTGGTGCCGAGATAGGCGTGCGGCCGGTCGTGCTGCTCGCTCGCCGTGCCCCAGGCCGTTGCGCCGCCATCGCCGGCGCCGACATAGACGGGAATGCCCGGCTTCAGGCCGAGCACGCTCGCCGGATCGGCCAGCAGCGGACCGGCCAGCGCGTCGGCGTCGAGGATATCGGGAAGAATCGCCGGCGACAGGCCGATGGCGCCGAGTATGGTCGCATCCCAATGGCGGCCGGCAAGGTTCAGCAGGCCGGTGGTGGTGGCGCAGGTCGGATCGACGACGGCGCGGCCGGTCATGCGATGGATCATCGCGTCCTTGGCGCCGAACAGCACGCGCTCGACCTTGCCCATGGTGTCGATCTCGTGGTTCAGCAGCCAGTCGAGCCGGAACAGGCAGAGCGCCGGCTCGGCGCGGTTGCCGATCCGGGTCTCGAAATCGCCGGGCAATTGCGCCTTCAGCGCCTCGATCTCCGCCGCCGTCACCCGCGCGTCGCTGTAGAGCAAAGCGGGGCGCACGCTGGCGCCGTCCCGCCCGAGCAGGATGACGTTCTGCATCGAGCCGGTCAGCGTGATGGCGATCGGCTGGATGTCGATGGCGAGCGCCTTGACCGCGTCGACCGTCGCCTTCCACCAGAGCGCCGGGTCCTGCTCGGCCCAGCCCGGCTGCGGCGCCTGGGTGGTGATCGACGCATCGGCGGAGCGCAGCGTGCGGCCGGCCTCGTCGAACAGGGCGGCCTTCACCGACGAGGTCCCGACGTCGATGATCAGTACCGTGCGCGCCGGCGCCGGCTTTTTGACCAGTTTCCTGGCTGCCATGTTCGAATCCCTGTCCGCAGTTTCGGGAGGCGCAATCTAGAGCCTGTTCCGTGGCGATGGAATCGACATGGCGACGCGCCCCTCCCGTTCCGGCAGGTTGTCCGCCGAAAGGTTGGTGTCAGGCGGCGTGTGCGCTATGCGGCAGGATGAAGGGCGCATCGGCGGGGACGCCGCCAACATGGACGCTGACGCCGAAGACGGCGCGCATCATCGCATCGGTCAGCACCTCGCGCGGCGTGCCGCTGGCGGCGATGCGGCCAGCGCTGACGACGATGATCTTGTCGGCATAGAGAGCCGCGAGGTTCAGATCGTGCAGGATGGCGATGACGCCGCCGCCGGCGCGGGCGAAATTGCGCGCCGTGTCGAGTGTGAGGAGCTGATGACGGAGATCGAGGCTCGCCGTCGGCTCGTCGAGGAAGAGATAGCGCGGCACGCCGTCGACGATCGGCTCCCACACCTGGCAGAGCACGCGCGCCAGATGTACGCGCTGCTGCTCGCCGCCGGACAGCTCCTGGAAGAAGCGGCCGCCAAAGCCGTTCAGATCGACGCGGATCAGCGCGGCGGCGACGCGGGCGGCGCGGTCGGCCGGGCTCAGCGCGCCGCTGGTGCCGAGGCGGACGACTTCGTGCACGGTGAAGGGGAAGGCGAGCGAGGAGGCCTGCGGCAGCACGGCGCGGCGCTGCGCCAGCTCATACGGCCGGTAGGCGGCGAGGCTCTTGCCGTCCAGCTTGATGATGCCCTGCGCGGCGCGCAGTTCGCCGGTGACCGCCTTGAGGATCGTGGACTTGCCGGCGCCATTCGGCCCGACTACCGCCGTCAGCTCGCCCGGCGCGACGGTGAGCGAGACATTGTCGAGAATGGCGCGCTGGCCGGCGCGGACGGTGAGGGCTTCAACTTCCAGCATTTCTGCTTCCCGTTTCCTGGGAGAGCGGCCGGCCGGTCGGGCCGCCACGTCTCCCGCTTCAATCGCAGGCCGAATGGACGCCTAGAGATCGATGACGCCGCGCTTCCTGAGCAGGATCGACAGGAAGAAGGGCGCGCCGATCGTGGCGGTGACGATGCCGATCGGCAGTTCGGCCGGGGCGACGATGGTGCGGCAGATCATGTCGGCAACGATCAGCAGCGTGGCGCCCAGCAGCGCGGTGGCCGGCAGCAGCGTCCGGTGCTCCGGCCCGATCACCAGCCGCAGCACATGCGGCACGACGATGCCGACGAAGCCGATGATGCCGGCAAAGGCGACGGAGACGCCGACCGCCAGCGCCACGACGAGGATGATCAGGCTCTTCAGGAACTGCGTGTTGAAGCCGAGATGGCGGGCTTCCGCCTCGCCCAGCACCAGCGCGTCCAGCCCTCTCGCGGTAAACGGCATGGCGAGGAACACGCCGACGATGAACGGCGTGGCGAGCAGGATCTTGTGCCAGGTCGCGCCGCCGAGGCCGCCCATCGACCAGAAGGTCAGTTCGCGCAGCTGGAAGTCGTCGCTGCGGAAGACGAGATAGGCGGTGATCGCCCCGGCGATCGCGCCGAGCGCGATGCCGGCGAGCAGCATGGTGCCGACCGAGGTCTGGCCGCGCCGGGTGGCGATGGCATAGAGCAGCAGCGTCGTGCCGAGGCCGCCGAAGAAGGCGGCGATCGGCAGCGCGCCGATGCCGAGGAAATCCATTACCGGCGCCAGGAAGGCGCCGCCCAGCACAATGACCAGGACCGCGCCGAGCGCCGCGCCGGCCGAGACCCCGACCAGGCCGGGATCGGCGAGCGGGTTGCGGAACAGGCCCTGCATCATGGCGCCGGCCAGCGCCAGCGCCGCGCCGACCAGCGCTCCCAGCAGGGTGCGGGGCACGCGGATGTCGAACAGGATGACGTGGTTGACCGTGCTGATCGCATCGAAGCGGCCGGCGATCGCGTCGGAAAGCAGGCCGGCGACTTCCGCCGTCGACATGCCGGAGGGGCCGACGCAGAGCGAGATCACGCTGACGGCGACGAGCAGGACGACCAGGCTGGCGGTCACCACCCGCGCCCGTCCACGGCGGTCGCCGGCGACCGGGGCTGTCATGGCGAGGCTCATCAGTCGGCCGCCGGCCATTCGGGAAGGTCGAGCTTGGGATAGAGCGCGTGCGCGAGATCGCGCGCCGCGTCCGCCGTGCGCGGCCCGAAGCCGAGCAGGTAGAGGCCGTCCATGGTGACGAGCGCCTTGTCGCGGGCCGCCGGCGTCGCGCGCAGAGCGGGCGAATCGAACACGACTTCCGGCTTGGGCGGGCCGCTCTGGCCGATCATCATCACGACGACTTCCGGTTCGGCTGCGATCAGCGCCTCGTCGGACGCCGGCTTGTAGCCCTCGACGGCCGCCATCGGATTGATGCCGCCGGCGATCCGGATCATCGAATCGGCGGCGGTGTTGTGGCCGGCCGCCATCGGCTTGCCGCCGTTCAGGCTCATCAGGAAGACGGCCTTCCTGCGCTCGTTTTCCGGGATCCTAGCGAGCGCCGTCTCCAGCGCCTTGAACTTGGCGGCCATGGTGCCGGCGAGCTTGTCGCCCTTTTCCGTCTCGCCGAGAATGTCCGCGATCAGGCGCACCTTGGCGAGGATGCTGTCGCCGGTCCGGCGTTCGGGCACGATGACGATCGGCACGGAAGCGGATTCGAGCAGGGTGATCGCGTCCTTCGGGCCGGAGCCCTCGACGGCGATGATCAGGTCCGGCTTGACCGAGAGAACGCCCTCCGCCGACAGCGCGCGCATGTAGCCGACATCCGGCTTGGCGGCGGCCTCCGGCGGATAGGACGAGGTGGTGTCGCGGGCGATGATCCGGTCGCCGGCGCCCAGCGCATAGACGATCTCGGTGATGTCGCCGCCGATGGTGACGATGCGGTCGGTCGAGCCGATCGTGACCTTGCGGCCGGTCGCATCCTCGATCACCCGCTCGGCCGCGACCGACTGCACGATCGCGCCGCAGGTGATGACGATGGCGAAGGCGAGCCCGAACAGGAACGGGAAGCGGCGGCCCGACAGGCGCTCGACCGAGCGGAGGGCGCCGAATGGCGAAGGAGAATGCGAGAGCCTCATCATGATCCCGTCTACTTGTTCAATATGAGCTTGCCGGCCCGGGTGAGGCGCAGCCTGTAGTCTTCGCCGACATGGCGAATGATGATTTCGCGCGTTCCGTTGAGGAGTTCGTCGCTGGAAATCACGCGCGGTCCCGAACCCGGTACAGGGGTCTCCGGGGCATCCCCGGCCAGTCGTGTCTCGTGCATGTCAGCTCCACCGGATTGCCTGGGTGGCGGCAATTTTGAGTTGTTCTAAACTTGCGAATAATTCGCAACAATTTAGTTGACTGACGTACTCACCTTTTCGTATCTCCGCAAGTGAAAGATCGTCGATGCCGGTTTCGATGCGCTCGGGGGAGCCACGGAGAACGGCAGATTGCCAAGCACGCCAGTGCCGCCGCCATGCGCGCCCGGACAGCCAGCCAGGCCCATTCAAACCAATGCCTATGGGGCTCGCATGCGTGTTGCTCGACACAAGACTTGGCTGATGGCTGGTACGGCCGCAGCCCTCCTCGCTACATTCGCGGCCACCGCCGCCAGGGCGCAGACCGCCCCGGCGCCGGCCGCCGATCGCACGGAAACCGACGAGGAGCTGAAGAAGAAGGCCGCCAAGGGCGAGACCGCCTTCCTGGCGCCGATCGTCGTGACGAGCGACCGGGACGGCTGGAAGAACCCGTTCACGACCCCGGCGCCGATCAGCACGGCCGGCGAGGACGAGATCCAGCTGTTCGGCCAGCGCAATATCGGCAATGTGCTCCGCGCCATGCCCGGCACGTTCTCGCGCGACAGCATCCAGAACCCCGGCCTGTCGGTGAACATCCGGGGCTTCGAAGGGTCGGGCCGCGTCAACGCCATGATCGACGGTGTCCGGCAGAACTTCCGCTTCACCGGCCACGAGGCGCAGGGCTTCGTCTATGTCGACCCGGCGCTGGTCGCCGGTGTTGACGTGCAGCGCGGCGCGGTGTCGACCGCGGGCGGCGCTGGCGCGCTGGCCGGTACCGCCAATATGCGCACCATCGGCATCGACGATATCCTGAAGGACGGCAAGAACTGGGGTGCGCTGGCGACGCTCACCTGGGGCAGCAACGACGTCGGCTTCTCCGAAATGGCGGCCGGCGCGCTGCGCTCGACCGGCGGCGGCGCGGCCATCGCCGGTGCGATCAGCTACAGCAATCCCGGCGACTACCAGAATGGCGACGGCATCACGGTGCCCTATACCGGTCAGAACCTGCTTTCCGGCCTGGTCAAGGGCGAGTTCAAGCCGACCGACGACCTGACGGTCAATCTCGGCGCCGTCCTCTACGACAATGATTTTTCGGCCAACAGCTACAATCAGAACGTCAAGTCGAACACCTACTCGGCAGGCGTCAACTGGGATCCCGATAGCGAACTCGTCAACGTCCGGGCGCACCTGTACTACAGCGACGTCAAGATGGACTATGACAGCCCGATCACGACGGGCTCCTATGCCGGCCGTCACATCGATGATCAAGGCATCGGGTTCGACATCTCCAACACGTCGAATTTTGACCTCGGCGCCGTTCGCGCCAGCGCGATTTACGGCTTCGAGTATTTCCACGACACGGTCGACACCTACAACACGGTCAACCCCACCATCGGGGGTGGCGTCAATCCGAGCGGCAAGAGCGGAATTGGCGGCGTCTTCTCGGAAACGACGTTCAGCTACAACATCGTCGATGTAATCGCAGGCCTGCGCTACGATTTCTACACGCTCGACGGCGCCTTTGTGGCGCAGCCTGGCAATGGCGCCGGACTGCCGGCGGGCAATAACGAGCTCGACCAGTCGGAAGGTCGCGTCAATCCGCGCCTCACCGTGGCCCTCAATCCTTATGAGTGGCTCCAGCCCTATGTGACCTATGCCGAGACGTTCCGCGCCCCGACCATCAACGAGACGATGCTGGGTGGCTCGCATCCCGGTGGCGGCATCGGCATGGGCCCCAACCCGTTCCTGGATCCCGAGATCCTGAAGGGCTGGGAAGTCGGCGCCAATATCCGCAAGAACGGGCTGCTGACCGAGGGCGACATCTTCCGCATCAAGGCCAACTACTTCTACCAGAACATCGAAAACTACATCACCGCCGGACTTGGCCAGGGCGGTTCAGTGATGTTCGTCAACAATCCAGGGACGTCGACGGTCCAGGGCTTCGAACTGGAGACCGCCTATGATGCGGGTTTCGCGTTCGGCAGCATCGCCTACACCTACACGAATACCGACTTGCCCTCGCAGACCAACGGGCTCGGCGCCTCCAGCTACATGCCCGACAACGTCTTCACGCTGACCGGCGGCGCGCGCTTCCTCGAGCAGCGCCTGACGATCGGCGGGCGAGTCAACTATGTCGGCGAGACGCAGGGCGGCGAAGCCCTGTTCGGTCCGCAGGCCGACTGGGCCGCCTATACGCTGGTCGATGCCTTCGCCAACTACAAGTTCGACAACGGCCTCGACCTCTCGGCCAATATCACGAATCTGTTCGACAAGGCCTACACGCCCGCCCTGTCCAACATCGCCAGCGCTCCGGCAATGGACACGGGTCGCGGTCGCACCTTCCTCCTGACGGCGAAGATGCAGTTCTGAGCCGGCTTTGAGACCGCCTGCCCGGCGGTGTGGTGACGACGGGCAGGCGCGAGGGGGGAAGGCCGGAAACGGTCGTCCCTCCTCATTTTTTGCCTATCTTGAAGAATCACCCCTACACGCACCTCATCGGCACGCAAACGGAAGAACGATCATGTACATCGCCATGAACCGCTTCAAAGTCATCAAGGGCATGGAAGCCGAGTTCGAGGAAGTCTGGCGCACGCGCCCGCGCAACCTGCACGAGCTCGAAGGCTACATCTCCTTCAACCTGCTGAAGGGCGCGACCGCCGAGGATCACACCCTCTATTCGTCGCACACGGTCTGGCAGAGCGAAGAGCATTTCGTCGCCTGGACCAAGTCGCAGCAGTTCCGCGATTCCCACAAGGGCGCCGGCGACCGCAAGCCGATGTTCCTCGGCCACCCGAATTTCGAAGGCTTCCAGTCGGTCGAAGGCGTCATCTGATCCGACGCTGCCGGCGAGGCAGGATCTTGGGGCGCGGCCGGTCAGGCCGCGCCCTCCTTGTTTCAGGATCGGCGCGGACGCTGCTCAGTGCGCCTCGTCCCAGTTGTCGGCGGCGCGCGCGTCGACATTGAGCGGCACGCTGAGCGCCACGGCCGGCGTGGGCGCGTTCTCCATGACGCGGGTGACCAGCGCCAGTGTCGGCTCCACCTCCGCCTCCGGCACCTCGAAGATCAGTTCGTCATGCACCTGCAGCAGCATGCGCGCGTTGAGGCCCGCTTCCTCCAGCGCCGGCTCGACGCGGACCATGGCGCGGCGGATGATGTCGGCCGCCGTGCCCTGCAAGCGGGCGTTGATGGCGGCGCGTTCGTTGAAGGCACGGATCGAGGCGTTCTTCGAGGCGATCTCGGGATAGTGGCAGCGGCGGCCGAACAGCGTCGTGACATAGCCGAGGTCGCGGCAGATCCGCTTGGTCTCTTCCATGTAGTCGCGGATGCCCGGGAAGCGCTCGAAATAGCGCTTGATATAGGCGCCGGCCTCCTCGCGGGCGATCGACAGCTGGTTGGCGAGGCCGAAGGCCGAAATGCCGTAGATGATGCCGAAATTGATCGCCTTGGCGCGGCGACGCACTTCCGAAGGCATGCCTTCGACCGGCACGCCGAACATCTCCGACGCGGTGAGCGCGTGAATGTCGATGCCTTCCGAGAAGGCCGTCTTCAGCTGCGGGATGTCGGCGATCTCGGCGAGCAGCCGCAGCTCGATCTGCGAATAGTCGGCCGAGACCAGCTTGAAACCGGGATCGGCGATGAAGGCGGCGCGGATCTTGCGCCCCGCCTCGGTGCGGACCGGGATGTTCTGCAGGTTCGGCTCGGACGAGGACAGGCGGCCCGTCGTCGTGGCGGCGAGCGCGTAGGAGGTGTGGACCCGCCGGGTCTCGGGATGGACATAGCCCGGCAGCGCGTCGGTATAGGTCGAGCGCAGTTTCGAGAGCTGGCGCCAGTCGAGGATCTTCTGCGGCAACTCAAAGCCCTGTTCCGCAAGGTCCTCCAGGATGCTGGCGCCTGTCGCCCAGGCGCCGGTCGCGGTGCGGGTGCCGCCGGGCATGCCCATCACGCCGAACAGGATGTCGCCGAGTTGCTTCGGCGAGCCGACATTGAAGGGCTGGCCGGCGATTTCCTGGATCTCGGCTTCCAGCGCGCCCGCCCTCTGGGCGAATTCGCCGGAGAGCCGGGAGAGGATGGCGCGGTCGATCGAGATGCCGCGCCGCTCCATCGAGGCCAGCACCGGAATCATCGGCCGCTCCAGCGTCTCGTAGACGGTCGACATGCCCTCGGCGGCGAGGCGCGGCTTCAGCACCTGCCAGAGCCGCAGCGTGACGTCGGCATCCTCGGCGGCGTATTCGCTGGCGCGCTCGATCGGCACGCGGTCGAAGGTGATGCGCGCCTTGCCCTTGCCGGTGACGTCGTCGAACGAGATCGGCTTGTGGCCAAGCCACTTCTCCGACAGCGGATCCATGCCATGCGTGCCGCGACCGGCGTCGAGCACATAGGAGATCAGCATGGTGTCGTCGAAAGGCGCCGTCTCGATGCCGTGGCGGGCGAGCATCAGCCAGTCATATTTGAGATTCTGCGCCACCTTGAGCACGGCGCGGTCTTCCAGCATCGGCTTCAGCAGCGCAATCGCCACGCGGATATCGAGCTGGTCGGGCAGGAGCCCTTCCGTGAACAGGCCGTCGCCCTCGCCGCGATGCGCGAGCGGGATATAGCAGGCCTCGTTCGGCGCCACGGCGAGCGATATGCCCACCAGCTCGGCCTGCATCGGGTCGAGCGAGGTGGTCTCTGTGTCGACGGCGACGACGCCGAGTTCGGTGGCGCGGGCGATCCAGGCCCGGAGGCTGTCCTCCGTGCGCACCGTCTCATAGCCGGAATGCGAGAAGGGGATCGCCTTGATGGCGCTGGCCCGGGTGGCCGAGAGGCTGGAGGGCGTCAGCCCGCCAATGTCCTCGAGGCCCGGCTGCGGCGCGGCCTGGGCCCCGAACAGCGAGGCGGCGGTCGCGGCGCGGCCCGCCTCGCGGGCCCTGGCCGTCAGTGTGCCATCCGCTTCGACGGCGCCGGATTCGACGCCGGTGGCAGCGGCGACGCGGCCGGTCAGCGTCGTGAATTCCATCGCCTTGAGGAAGGCGATCAGCTGCTCGCCGATGATCGGCCGCACGCCGAGCCGGTCGATCGGCTCGTTGAGCGGTACGTCGCGGTCCAGCGTCACCAGCTGCATCGAGATCCGCGCCATCTCGGCATGGGCGATCAGCGCCTCGCGGCGCTTCGGCTGCTTGATCTCCTCGGCCCGCTGCAGAAGCGTTTCCAGATCGCCATAGGTCTCGATCAGCTGCGCCGCCGTCTTGACGCCGATGCCGGGGACGCCGGGAATGTTGTCGACGGAATCGCCGGCCAGCGCCTGCACGTCGACGACCTTCTCGGGGGGCACGCCGAATTTCTCGATCACCTCGTCGCGGCCGATCGTCTTGCCCTTCATCGTGTCGAGCATGATCACGCCCGGCTCGATCAGCTGCATCAGGTCCTTGTCGGAGGCGACGATGGTGACGTCGGCGCCGGCGGCCACCGCCTGCCTGGTGTAGGTGGCGATGAGATCGTCGGCCTCGAAACCCTCCATCTCGATCGACGGAACGTTGAAGGCGCCGACCGCCTGGCGGATCAGCCCGAACTGCGGCCGCAGGTCTTCGGGCGGCTCGGGGCGCTGCGCCTTGTACTTGTCGTAGAGCGCATTGCGGAAGGTGGTGGCGGAATGGTCGAAGATGACCGCCAGATGGGTCGGCTTGACGCCGGCCTCGTTCGCTTCCTTGAGCAGCCGCCACAGCATGTTGCAGAAGCCGGCGACGGCGCCGACGGGCAGGCCGTCGGATTTGCGCGTCAAGGGCGGCAGCGCATGGTAGGCGCGGAAAATATAGGACGATCCATCGACCAGAAAGACGTGATCGCCCTTCTGGACGGGGCGGGAAACGATGGCGGAAGCGAGCGTGTCTGACATGCGCGGACTATGCCCGCGAGCATCCGGTTTGGCTACAGCCGGCGACACGATGACAACGCTTCTGTTGCCATCGGACTGTCGGCGGCAACGGGGTCAGCGGACCTTGGCCGGGCTGGTGGCGACGACGGTGGCGACGGCGAGCAAGGCCGTGATGCCGGTCAGCGCGAGGACCATCTGCATCAGCGGGCCGTCGGCCATGCCGGCGGTCGCCGCGATGGCGGCGATCAGGCCGAGCCCGCATGCGCCGCACAGGCTCCCGAGCCGCTCGCGGGCGAAGGCGGCGACGACGGCGCGCAGGCTGCCGGCGGTGAGCAGGCCGAAAATGGCAAAGGCGGCGTACAGCGCCCAGTCCTCGGAGGGCGGCAGCAGCGGGCCGAACGGCGCGAAGCCGGTCAGCGCGGCGACGCCAAGGATGGGGCGGCGCGACAGACTGGTGACGCTGGTGGCGGCGAGCGCGCCGGACAGGTAGAGCAGGGCGCACAGCGCGATCGGCGTCAGCGCCGCCAGCGTCGCCGACGGCTCCAGAGGCGTCCTGCTGCCGAGGAAGAGCACGAGCGTCGTGGAGGCGGCCAGAGTCGCGGCGATCTGCATCGTCGCCTGCTGTTCCGTCTGTCTTGCCAACCGTGCCATTGCCGTCTCCTTCGACCGACCCCGTTGCTTAACGAAGCATTATCCATCTTCGTTCCCGGCGCTGTTACGGGGGTCACAGGCCGGCCGCGGCGGGACCGGCCGGCCGCTCCGCGGCGACGATCAGCGGTTGGCAACTGCCGATTCCCCTGAAATCGCCGTATTCATGGAGCATTCGGGCCGCTAAACATGCGCCCCCGCGCACCCTATCGACCCTTTGGATCGGAAGACGAAACAGGCATGGCGAGACCGCCGCGGAGCGAACGGATCGAACCGGTGCTCGACAAGCCGCAGGACCCGGATGAAGGCGAATTCGACATTCGCCTGGGCGCCGACGACCGTCCGGCCGGGGGCTTCACGCCCCGTTCGCCGCGGGAGCGGGGCGAACGCGACGCCGAGACGCGCAGCGAGCCGGGCTTCGGCGCCGTTCGCGGCGAGCCGGAATTTGGCGCGGAACGACAGGAGCCCGGTTTTGGCCCCGCCCGCAGCGAACCGGGCTCTCGCAAAGCCGGTGCCACCGAACGGCGCGAGCCGGGCCTGGCGCTGGAGCGCTCCGGCCGCCGGCGCGAAGCGCCCGAGCCGGAACCGGAAGCCGCGCCGCGCCCCGGGCGCGAACGGCGGGAGCCGGAACTCGGCGCCGCCGACCGGCGCGGGCGCCCGCCCGAGGTCGAGCCCTTCGAAGAAGACATAGAGGATGCGGAATTCATCGATCTCGGTGAAGATGACCCCATGGCCGATTCCCGACGCTCCAAATCGCGCCGCAGCAAGGCGCCTGCCCGCAAGAAGGCGCGTTCCGGCGGCCGCAAGCGCTCTTCCGGCGGTTCCGGCATCGGCAAGTGGATCCGCCGCGGCATCAAGTGGACCGTGATCCTGATGTTCTGGGGCACGATCGCGCTGGCCGGCGGCATCGCCTGGTATGCGACGCAACTGCCCTCGACCGCCAACTGGTCGGTCCCCAAGCGCCCGCCCAACATCAAGGTGCTGGCCAATGACGGCACGCTGATCGCCAATCGCGGCGATACTGGCGGAGAGTCGGTGCGCATCGAGGAATTGCCGCCCTATCTGAGCCAGGCGGTGATGGCGATCGAGGACCGGCGCTTCCAGAGCCATTTCGGCGTCGATCCGCTCGGCCTGCTGCGCGCGGCCTATGTCAATTTCCGGTCCGGCTATGTCGTGCAGGGCGGCTCGACCGTTACCCAGCAGCTGGCCAAGAACCTGTTCCTGAAGCCCGAACGCACCATGGATCGCAAGATCCAGGAGGCGATCATGGCGATCTGGCTGGAGACGAAATACTCCAAGGCCCAGATCATGGAATCCTACCTGAACCGCGTCTATCTGGGCGCCGGCGCCTATGGCGTCGACGCGGCGTCGCGGCGCTATTTCGGCAAGTCGGCGCGCGACATCTCGCTGAAGGAGGCCGCGATGCTCGCCGGCCTGCTCAAGGCGCCGTCGACCTATGCCCCGACCTCCGACCCGGCCGCCGCCAATGCGCGCGCCAACGTGGTGCTGGGCGCCATGCGAGAAGCCGGCTTCATCACGGCCGAGCAGGCCAAGCAGGCCGCTTCGATCACCATCAAGGCACAGTCGGAGGGCGAGGGCGGGGCCGGCCGCTACGTGGCCGACTGGGTTGCCGATCTGGTGCCGGAAGTGGTCGGCGCGCTCGACCAGGACGTGATCGTCGAGACGACGATCGATCCGCATCTGGAGGAGATGGCCGGCAAGGCGCTGACCGAGGCGCTCGACAAGAGCGGCAAGTCCTTCGGCGTGTCGCAGGGCGCGCTGGTCGCGGTGGACGGCACCGGCGCGGTGCGCGCCATGGTTGGCGGGCGCGACTACAAGCAGAGCCAGTTCAACCGGGCCGTCGACGCCAAGCGCCAGCCCGGCTCTGCCTTCAAGCCCTTTGTCTACCTCGCGGCGCTCGAATACGGCATGGTGCCGGAAACCATCCGCGTCGACGAGCCGACCCGGATCGGCAATTGGGAGCCGAAGAACTACGAGAAGATGTACAAGGGCCCCGTCTCGCTGCAGACCGCCCTGGCGCTCTCGATCAATACGGTCGCCGTGCAGCTTGCCAATGAAGTGGGACCCGACCGCGTCATCAAGACCGCGGAGCGGCTCGGCATCACCTCGCCGCTGCAGCCCAATCCGTCCATCGCGCTCGGCACCTCGGAAGTGAGCCTGCTGGAGCTGACCGACGCCTATGTGCCGTTTGCCAATGGCGGCTACAGCGCCAAGCCGTATGTCATCACGCGGGTGAAGAACGTCGCCGGCAAGACGCTGTACGAGCACCCCTCGGTCAAGGCGACGCAGATCATCGATCCGCTCTATGTGGGCATGATGAACAGCATGATGACCGACACGCTGGCGCGCGGCACCGGCCGCAAGGCGGCGATCGCCGGCTGGCAGGCGGCGGGCAAGACCGGCACCACCAATGATTCCAAGGATGCGTGGTTCGTCGGCTATACGGCCAATCTCACCACCGGCGTCTGGCTCGGAAACGATGATTCCAAGCCGACCAAGCGGATGACCGGTGGCAGCCTGCCGGCGCAGATCTGGAACCGCTTCATGACCGAGGCGCACAAGGGCGTCGCCGTCGCGGCGCTGCCCGGCAACTACGCCTATCGCGACCCGGCCGAGACGGCGCAGGAACTTTACCAGAACGGCCAGTATGTCGGTCCCGAACAGGGCGGCCTGGTCGATGAATACGGCCAGGTCGTGGGCAGCGGACCGCCGCCGCAGCGCGGTCCGGCCAATGGTCAGCCGGCGCCGCAATATCGCGACCAACAGGCGAGCCAGCCCGATTATGGCGGCTATAGCGACCCGGAATCGCCCGATGGCGGTTGGAACGATGGCGGCGATTATCAGGCGCCGCCACCCGGCGCCCGCATCTACCGCGATGGCGATCCGTCCTATGGCGTCGAGCGCGGCGGGCCGGTTCCGCCGGCCGGTGTCGGCGAGGATGGCCAGGCCGGCGTCTACCAGGCGCGCCCGCATCGCCGCAATCTGCTCGACCGCCTGTTCGGCGGCTGATCCCTAGGATCGTGCCCGCGCCGTCCATGGCGGCGGTGGACTTTGCCGGTCAGGCGTGGATAGTGGCGACGCGCCCGTTCGGGCGTGCTTCGTTTCAAGGCTCGCCGCTCTCCATGGGAGAGGCCGGGCACCCTGCCCAGGGAGTTCGCCGGCCATGGCCGACAAGCGCAAACTGTACCGCGAGCTGGCCGTTGAACCGGACGCCACGCCCGCCGAGATCGACAAGGCCTATCGCCAGCGCGCCCGCGCCGCGCATCCGGATGCCGGCGGCACCGCCGAAGCGTTTCACACCCTCAGCCATGCCTATGCGATTCTCTCCGATCCCGACCGCCGCAAGGCGTATGACGAGACCGGCTATGAGGGCGAACTGGCCGTCGACGACATTGTCGGCCGGGCGATGGAGCGCATCCACGCGCTGGTCGCCTCGGTGCTCGAAAGCGACATTCCCTTCGAGGCGGTCGACCTGATCGCGCCGATCCGCGACACGCTGACCAAGCAGAAGGCCGATATCGGCGTCGGCATCCGCAAGCTCGAGCGCCAGGCGAAGCGCGCCGAGGCGATGGCCGCCCGTTTCCGCAAGCGCGAGGGTGACAACATCATCCGCAAGGTGCTGGAGCGCCGCGCCGCCGACACGCGCGAGCAGGCGGAAAAGACCCGACGGGAGGAGACGATCTTCGCCAAGGCGATCGAGCTGCTCGCCGACTATTCCTTCGATTTCGAGCCGCCGGCGCCGCCCAAGGCCGAAAAGCCGGCCGAACCCGCCCGACCGGCGCCGGTCGCCAGGCCCGCCGAAGCCGCGAAGCCGGCCGAGCCGGTCAAGCACGCGGAAGCCGCCGCCCGCCCCGAACCGCCCAAGCCCGGCGCCGCCAAGCCCAGGACGCTGAACCTGGTTCGATAAAGGGCAGGGCGTCGTCCCGAGGAAGAGCCGCGTCCCCAATGGCCTCTCAGCCGACGCTCGCGCGTACCTCTTCGTAATGGCGGCGGATGAAATCGCGCTCGACCCTGAGATTGGCGAACTCGTCCTCGTCCGGGCCGTCATAGATCAGGGTGTAGGGTCCGCGGAAACCGGCCGCGTCGGCGGCGGCCAGGCAGCGCCGGAAATCCTCGGCATGCAGGACGCCATTGCTGAAATCCGCCTTGGCGTGGCAGCAGGTGGCGAGATCGAAGATCGCCTCGAGATCGGCATATTTGGTCGGGCCGGACCAGTTGCCGAAATCGCCGTTGAGCGTAACCGTCTCGTCGAGCCGGTCGAACAGGTAGCGCAGTTCGCGCGGCCCGGGCAGCAGTTCGTACCAGTTTTCCGTGACGATCCGCACGCCGCGAGCCTCGCCATAATGGCCGAGACGGGTCAGCCCGGCGACGCTGAGATCGAGCGCGTCGCGCGTGGGCTCGGCCCGGCCGGCGATGACGCGGGCCTGCTCGGCGCCGAACCGCGCCGCCGTGTCGATCCAGCTTTCGATCCAGGCGAGATCGCGCTCGCGGGTCACGGGATGGGTGATGTCGCCATATTCGATCAGCAGGGTCTGCAGCACGACGCCGGCCTTTTCGAGCGCCGCCCGGAATGCGGCCGCGTAGTCGGCGTCGCGGCTGGGAAGGTGGAAAGAGCACAGCTCGATGCGGTGGATGTCGAGCGCGGCGACGGCGGCCGGCAGGTCGAGCAGGGCGAGGTGCCCCGGGCCGAAGGTCGGCTCGGGCGCCAGCGGCACGTCGTGATCGGGCCGGTTCGGGTAGGTGAGGCCCAGCGCCCGGTGCAGGCTCCAGCTGGACACTGCCAGCGCCGGTGACTTTTCGGCAGACATCACGCTCTCTCCGTCCCAATTCTTCGCTTTGATCATAGCGGGTGGCGGCAGCTCCGGGAATGACCGGGCGTCCCGTCTAGCAGGCCTGGCGTGTCATTCCGCGCCGACCGCGTGCAGCGATGCACCATGGCGGACCAGCCAGGCCTTCGCCTCGTCCATGCCGGGGCAGATCGCGGCGACATGGCGCCAGAAGCGCGCCGAATGGTTCATCTCGCGCATATGCGCCACTTCGTGCGCGGCGAGATAATCGAGCACGGCGGGCGGCGCCAGGATCATCCGCCAGGAATAGGCGATCGTCCCCGAGGACGAGCACGAGCCCCAGCGGCTGGTCGGGTCGCCGAGCCGGATGGTCTTGACCGTGACGCCGAGCGAGGCGGCATGCCGCGCCGTCGCCGCCTCGAGATCGCGCCGCGCTTCGCGCTTCAGGAAATCGGTGACGCGGCGAGGCAGGTGGTCGATCTCGCCCGGCACCAGAAGCCGCGTCTCGCCGTCGCCCTCCTCCAGCCGCACGACGCCGCGTCCCGGCCGGTGCAGGATGCGCACCGGCACCCCGCGCAGCGGGATCAGGACGCCGTCGGCAAGCGGGGTCGCGGCCGGCAGGGCGGCAAGACGGGCCTGCAGCCAGCCGCGATTGCGGTCGAGAAAGGCTCGCGCCTCCGAAAGCCGGCCGCGCGCCGGAATCGTCACCACCGGCTCGCGCACGGATCCGCGCAGGCGCAGGGTGTAGCGGCGGGCGCGCTCGTTCCACAGCAGCGTCACGCGGACCTTCTCGCCGTCGATTTCGACATGGCAATGGTCCGGCTTGGCGACGCCGGCGGGTGCAGGTGTGCCGGTAAGGCGCTGGAAAAATCCCATGGCGTGTCTGTCGGATGATTCGTCGGCATTATGATGGCACGAAACCGGCGCCGCCCGGAAAGGCGGCGTCACGCAAAGAGGCCGCGCGGGGCGCGGCCTCCTCAAACGTTCGGACGGTCGGTCAGTCCTTGAGATCGGCCGGCACCTTGCCGCCATTCTCCGCCAGCTTCTGCATCACGGCCTTGTGCAGCCACATGTTCATGGCGGCGGAATCGTTGGGGTCGCCCGTATAGTGCAGCTCCTTGGCGAGTTCCTTGCGGGCGGTGATGCTGCTGTCGAGATCGAGCAGCTTGAGCAGGTCGACGATCGACTTCTTCCAGTCGAGCTTGCCCGGCGACTTGGCGGCCAGCGCGGACAGCACGGCGGCCACGTCGACCGTGGCCTGCGGCGTGGAAGTGTGCGCACCAGCGCCGGCTGCGGGCGCCGGGTTGACGCCTGGCGGCGTCGATGGCGCTGGGCTGGCCGTGGTGGTCGTGCCGGCCGGCGCGGGGCTTGTGCCGCCGGGGACCGGCGCGGCGGGGGAGGGCTGTGACGCCGGCGCGCTCGTTTGCGGCGCGCGCTCCGACGCCTGGGCTTCGCCGCCCTTGAAGATCTTGTTCAGAATCAAGCTGAGTCGGCTCATGCTTCGCATCTCCCGTTTTCGATGGACCTGAAGCATCAAGTCCCGGAGGGACGAGACGGTTCCGCCGGCGCGGCGGCGGGGCCGACGAGGCCGCAATGAAAAAGGGCCGCGCCCTGCGGCACGGCCCTTCCCGTCAGTATTCGCCGTCGATCAGAGATCGATCACCGGGCCGGGACCCTTGTCGCCCGTCGCGGGCGGGGTCTGGTTGCGGCGAGCGGCGGCGCGCTCGGCGGCGAAGCGATCGAACTCTTCCTGGTCGCGGGCGCGACGCAGGTTCTGGACGAAGGTCTCGAATTCGGCGCGTTCTTCATCGAGCTTGCGACGCTCTTCGTCGAGCCGCTTCAGTTCGGCTGCGCGATAGGCGTCGAAGGCGGAATTTCCGCTCTCGCTGCGATAGGCGCCCCATGACGTCTCACGCCGGCTCTGCCAGCCGCAGCCGGAGAAGGAGCGCTTGAAGTCGTTGCGCATTCCCTCGGCGTTGCGGCGGAACTCGGGTAGCCGGTTGCCCCAGATGATGTAGGCGAGCATGGCGAGGCCGAGCGGCCAGAACACGAAGAAGCCGAGGACCATCAACGCGATGGTGAGCGGCGTCCATCCCGGACGCAAGGCCTGAGTATGAGACATTGAACCTTCCTCTCTCGCACCCCCAGCATCGGAAGTGGGAAGAGGCAGAACGCGATTCAAGAAGAATCTAGTCGGCGGAAACGGGGGCAGGTTCCAGGCTGGCCTGTAGCTGGGCCGTCGGTTCCTGCATCAGTCCCTTGGCCTGCTCGATCCATTTTTCTCGTGCCACGCGGCCGCGGAGCCCGAGCTTTGCGTCGAGCGCGGTCTGCTGCTTCACCGTCAGCCGGGCGATCTGGGCGAAACGCGTGAATCCGGCCGCGTTGAGGCTCGCCTCCAGCTTGGGGCCGATGCCGGCGATGCGCTTGAGATCATCGGCCGGTTCGGCCGGCTTGGCGGCGGTCGCCTTGGCCGGGGCGGCTGGCTTGACCTTGGCAGGCCGCGCCGCGGCGGGCTTGCGCGCGGCGGGCGTGACCGCCGATTTGGCCTCGGGCTCCGCCTTGGCGGCAGGGGCCTTGGCAGCCGGGGCCTTGGCGCTCGCACCATTGGCGGCGCGGTCGCGATCGTGCGTCAGCACGAAATCGCTGATGCGCGGCGCGATCTCGGCGCGGAAGCGCGAGCCGTTGAACACGCCGTAATGGCCGACCTTGGGCTGCATGTAATGCGCCCGCATGTCGTCGGGGATGTTGATGCAGAGATGCTGCGCCGCCTCGGTCTGGCCGACGCCGGAAATGTCGTCATTCTCGCCCTCGACGGTGAGCAGCGCGACATTGCGGACGGCGGTCAGGTCGACGGGAACGCCGCGATGGGTCATCTCGCCCTTCGGCAGGGCGTGGGTGATGAACACCGTCTCGACCGTCTGCAGGTAGAATTCCGCCGTCAGGTCCATGACGGCGAGATATTCGTCATAGAAGTCGCGGTGCTTGGTGGCGCTGTCGCCGTCCCCCTCGACCAGATGCTTGAACAGGTCCTTATGCGCCGTGACGTGGCGGTCCAGATTCATGCTCATGAAGCCCGAAAGCTGCAGGAACCCGGGATAGACGTCGCGCATGCAGCCGGCATGCGGGAACGGCACCTTCATCACGACATTCTCGGCGAACCAGTCGAGGCTCTTGCCCTGCGCCATCTCGTTGACGGCGGTCGGATTGATTCGGGTGTCGATCGGGCCGCCCATCAGCGTCATCGAGCGCGGCGCGAATCGGTCGCCCGCCGCTTCCATCAGCGCCACGGCGGCCAGCACCGGCACGGCCGGCTGGCAGACGGCGACCACATGCACGTCGTCGCCGAGGAAATGCAGGATCTCGACCAGATAGTCGATGTAGTCGTCCAGATCGAAACCGCCCTCGGCAAGCGGCACCATGCGGGCGTCGATCCAGTCGGTGATGTAGACGTCATGGCGCGGCATCATCGCCTCGACCGTGCCGCGCAGCAGCGTGGCGTAGTGGCCCGACATCGGCGCGACGATCAAAAGCTTGGGATCGCGGCGCGGCCGCTCCAGCTCGCGCTCGAAATGAATGAGGTCGCAGAAGGGCTTCTGCCAAACGATCTGTTCGGTGACCGGCACGCGCATGCCGCCGACCAGCGTCGTCGGCAGGTCGAAGCTGGGCTTGGCGTAGCGTCGGGTCGTCCGTTCGAACAGCTCCAGGCCGGCCTGCCAGTTGCGGCCGAGCGGCGTCTGGCTCATCGGGTTCAGCGGATTCTTCAGAAGCAGGCCGAACATGTCGGCGGCCGCCCGCATCGGCGACAGCGCCGCATGGTTCAGCTCGTAGAGCTGATAGTAGGATAAGGGACCCATCATGCCGTCCACCTGCCGCTCCGCGAAGGGATCGGACCGGCCGAGTATTCCGTCGGGCAGTAAGGGCGGCGGCCAGCCTTGTGCATTGCAATATGTAAGGACGATTTTTGCCTTGATGCAAGGGCCATGCGGAAGCGGGCGCCTTCGCAGTCGCCTGAGATCGTTCGGCACGTGCTATAAGCCGGCGCTATTGCGCAACTTTCAACGTCAGGTGACGCGTCATGCCCGAGCAAGCTCCCCCCTCGCACGATTTCGGCGCGCGGCGGCTGAAGCTCGACACGCTGGTCCGGCTGCGCTGGCTCGCGGTCATCGGCCAGACGGCCACCGTCGTCTTCGTCCGGTTCTGGCTGGAATACCCGATGCCGATCGGGCTCTGCCTGGCGGCGATCGCGCTTTCGGCCTGGCTCAACCTGTTCATCAAGATCCGCTATCCTTCCAGCCTGCGCCTGCAGGGCCGCACCGCCGCGCTGCTGCTCGCCTATGACGTGCTGCAGCTGTCGGCGCTGCTGTCGCTGACC
This sequence comes from Kaistia defluvii, assembly GCF_026343955.1. Classification (GTDB taxonomy): domain Bacteria; phylum Pseudomonadota; class Alphaproteobacteria; order Rhizobiales; family Kaistiaceae; genus Kaistia; species Kaistia defluvii. The sequence continues at coordinate 109,914 of NZ_JAPKNI010000011.1, read as the reverse complement.
GGCGGTTTGCAAAATCCCTTTGCCATCCTGATCATCGTGCCGGTCATTGTTTCCGCCACCACGCTGGCGCCGCGCCTGACCGTGATGCTGGGCGGGCTGGTGATCGTCGCCGTGACGGCGCTCGGCCTCTGGCACATGCCGTTGCCCTGGCCCGAGGGCGAGGCGTTGACCATGCCTTATCTCTATGTGCTGGGCGTCTGGGTGGCGCTGGTCTCGGCGGTGTTCTTCATGGGCGTCTACGCCTTCCGCGTCGCCGAGGAGGCGCGCCAGCTTGCCGACGCGCTGACCGCGACGGAACTGGTGCTGGCGCGCGAGCAGCATCTCTGGGCGCTGGACGGGCTTGCCGCCGCCGCCGCGCACGAGCTCGGCACGCCGCTGGCCACCATCGCGCTGGTGACCAAGGAACTGGAGCGCGAGCTGCCGCCGGGCAGCCCCTATGCCGATGACATCGCCTTGCTGCGCAGCCAGTCGCAGCGCTGCCGCGACATCCTGGGCAAGCTGACCTCGCTGTCGACGGATCCGGGCCAGCATGTCGATCGCCTGCCGCTCAGCCACATGCTGGCCGAGGTCGTCGAGCCGCATGCCGATACCGGCATCGACATCCAGGTCAAGTTCAGCGGCGAAGCCGGCAGCGAGCCGGTCGGCCGCCGCAACCCGTCGATCCTGTATGGCATCGGCAATCTGGTCGAGAACGCCGTCGACTTCGCCGAAACAACGGTCGAGATCGCGGCGCAGTGGAATGCGGACAATGTGTCGCTGACCATCGCCGATGACGGCCCGGGCTTCGCTTCCGAGGTGATCGACCATATCGGCGAGCCCTATGTCACGACCCGCTCCCGCACGATCGAGGGTGTCGAGGATCACGAGGCCGGTGGGCTCGGCCTCGGCTTCTTCATCGCCAAGACGCTGCTGGAACGTACCGGCGCCCGGCTCGATCTCTCCAATCGCGAGGCGCCGGCGCATGGCGCGATTGTGCGCATCGTCTGGTCGCGCGAGGCGATGGATCGGCTCGGCATTTCCGGCAAATCGGATTTCAGCGAGGGCCATGACGGCCTTTCGGCGCACAGTTGATGCCGAGCATAGCGTCCGCCGGGCCCTGTTTCGGCCCTTCCGGTTGCATGGTGGCCTTGGCGAGGGGACTTCGGGTGCCTATAACCCCTTCTGGAAGGAAAAGAAAATTCGGGGAGGCGCGGAGTTAAACGTCTATGACAGATCTGGAATCGGCCGGTCTCGCCGGCACGGACACCTCGCTCATCATCGTGGATGACGACAAGGCCTTCCTGCAGCGACTTGCCCGGGCGATGGAAGCACGCGGCTTTCTCGTCGACACGGCCGATTCGGTGGCGGAAGGCATGCGCAAGGTCGACCAGAAGCCGCCGGCCTATGCCGTCGTCGACATGCGCCTGGAAGATGGCAACGGCCTCGACGTGATCGAGCTGATCCGCAAGCGCCGGCCGGAATCGCGCACCGTCGTCCTGACCGGCTATGGCAACATCGCCACCGCCGTGACCGCCGTGAAGCTGGGCGCCGTCGACTACCTGGCCAAGCCCGCCGATGCCGACGAGGTTTTTTCGGCGCTGACCCGCGATCCGACCGAACGCGCCCTGCCGCCGGACAATCCGATGTCGGCCGATCGCGTCCGCTGGGAGCATATCCAGCGCGTGTATGAACTGTGCGAGCGCAATGTCTCGGAGACGGCCCGCCGCCTCAACATGCATCGGCGCACCTTGCAGCGCATCCTGGCAAAGCGCGCGCCGCGCTGAGGCGAGCCAGCCTCGCGGAACGATAACGGGCGCCGAGGCGCCCGTTTGCATGTCGCGAACGCTGCAGATGCGCGTCTATCGTCCCTGGCGGCGGATTTCCGTCGTGCCCTGCTGCACCGCGCCCTTGGGCGTGCGGCAGAAGCAGCGGTCGCCCACCTGCTCCAGCCGGCCCAGCGTGCAGGTGCCGAGCAGGGTGCGGCATTCGCTGCCGGCCATGGGCCGGATCTTCGGCGCGGCCGGCGTGCGCACGCGGGGCTGCGGCGCCGTGAACAGCTTCGGCTGGGCAAAAAGGTTGGGCTGCTGGAAAAGGCCGGGCGTGTCGATGCCGCTGCCGGCCAGGGCAGGCAGCGGCGCAAGGCTCCAGAACAGCGCCGCTGCGCTGAAGGCCAGGCGCCGGCCGAGCGATCTCTGCATCAAAATCTCTCCATGCAGCGCAGGGGCGCCACGGTCCGGCCATGCTATCAGCCCCGGCATCGCTCGACGATCGCATGGATCCCGGCGGGCTTTCGAACGCTGGGCGGCTATGTTAGGAAGCACACGATCAACGCTGGGGGGCGAATATCCCCATGCGACAGGATAGTGCGCGCGCCTCGATTTTCGAGGGGGCTCGCCAAACAGAGGTAGATTGACGGCATGGCAGATCGCCCGTCGAGCTTCGACTATGAGGCTCTGCTCGCCTGCGGGCGAGGGGAATTGTTTGGCGAGGGCAACGCGCAATTGCCGCTGCCGCCCATGTTGATGTTCGACCGCATTACGTCGATCAGCGAAGAGGGCGGTGAATTCGGCAAGGGCCATATCCGCGCCGAGCTCGACGTCAATCCGGATCTCTGGTTCTTCCAGTGCCACTTCAAGGGCGATCCGGTGATGCCGGGCTGCCTCGGCCTCGATGCCATGTGGCAGATGCTGGGCTTCTTCCTCGGCTGGAGCGGGTCGCCGGGTCGCGGCCGTGCGCTGTCGACCGGCGAGATCAAGTTCTCCGGCATGGTCGTTCCCAGCGTCAAGCACGTCGAATATGGCGTCGACCTGAAGCGCGTCCTGCGCTCGAAGCTGGTGCTCGGCATCGGCGACGGGTGGTTGAAGGCCGATGGCGTCACCATCTACCGGGCCAAGGACCTTCGCGTCGGCCTGTTCCAGGGCGAAGCGACACCTGCCGTCGGTTGATGGCGGGGCTGGCCTGTTTGGGCCGGTCGGTCAGGGCCGAACGATAGAATTCAGGAAGGACTGAGCGATGAAGCGGGTCGTAGTGACCGGGACGGGTATCGTCTCCTCCATCGGCAACAATACCCAGGAAGTCCTGGCGAGCCTGCATGAAGCGAAGAGCGGAATCACCTCCGCCCAGTCCTTCGCCGAGCTCGGCTTCCGCTGCCAGGTTCAGGGCATGCCGACGCTCGACCCGGCCGAGGTCGTCGACCGTCGCGCCATGCGCTTCCACGGCGGCGGCACCGCCTGGAACCATGTCGCCATGGAGCAGGCGATCCGCGATTCGGGCCTCGAGGAAAACGAGGTTTCCAACGAGCGCACCGGCATCATCATGGGCTCGGGCGGTCCGTCCACCCGCGCCATCGTCGAGGCCGCCGACATCACCCGTTCCAAGGGGCCCAAGCGCGTCGGCCCGTTCGCGGTGCCGAAGGCGATGTCGTCGACCGCTTCCGCGACGCTCGCCACCTGGTTCAAGATCAAGGGCGTCAACTATTCGATCTCGTCGGCCTGCGCGACGTCCAATCATTGCATCGGCAACGCCTATGAAATGATCCAGTACGGCAAGCAGGACGTGATGTTCGCCGGCGGCTGCGAGGAGCTGGACTGGACGCTTTCCGTCCTGTTCGACGCCATGGGCGCCATGTCGTCCAAGTATAATGACCGCCCGGCCGTCGCCTCGCGCCCCTATGACAAGAACCGCGACGGCTTCGTGATCGCCGGCGGCGCCGGCGTACTGGTTCTCGAAGAGCTCGAGCATGCCAAGGCGCGCGGCGCGCGCATCTATGGCGAGGTCGTCGGCTATGGCGCCACTTCGGACGGCTACGACATGGTCGCGCCGTCGGGCGAGGGCGCCATCCGCTGCATGCGGCAGGCGATCTCGACCGTGAAGGGCGGAATCGACTACATCAACCCGCACGCCACCTCGACCCCGGCCGGCGACGCGCCGGAAATCGAGGCGATCCGGACCGTGTTCGGCTCGGGCGACAAGTGCCCGCCGATCTCGGCGACCAAGGCGCTGACCGGCCATTCGCTGGGCGCGACCGGCGTGCAGGAAGCGATCTACAGCCTGCTCATGATGAACAACCGCTTCATCGCGGAATCGGCCAATATCGAAGAACTGGATCCGGCCTTCGCCGACATGCCGATCGTGCGCAAGCGCATCGACGACGCGAAGATCGACACCGTACTCTCCAACAGCTTCGGCTTCGGCGGCACCAACGCCTCGCTGGTCTTCCAGCGCTACGTCGCCTGAGACATAACAAAAACAAGGACGATCGAATGACGGCACCAATCAGCAACCTGATGAGCGGCAAGCGCGGGCTCATCATGGGTGTCGCCAACGATCATTCGATCGCCTGGGGCATCGCCCGCACGCTGGTGGCGCATGGCGCCGAGCTCGCCTTCACCTATCAGGGCGATGCCTTCGGCCGCCGCGTGAAGCCGCTGGCCGACAGCATCGGCGCCAAGCTGCTGCTGCCCTGCGACGTCGAGGATGTCGCGTCCGTCGACAGCGTCTTCGCGGCGCTCAAGGCCGAGTGGGGCAAGATCGATTTCATCGTTCACGCCATCGGCTTCTCCGACAAGAACGAGCTGAAGGGCCGCTACGCCGACACGACGCGCGACAATTTCGTGAAGACGATGGTGATCTCCTGCTTCTCCTTCACGGAGATCGCCAAGCGCGCCGCGGCGCTGATGCCCGATGGCGGCTCGATCCTGACGCTGACCTATGGCGGCTCGACCCGCGTCATGCCGAACTACAACGTCATGGGCGTGGCCAAGGCGGCGCTGGAATCCTCGGTGCGCTATCTCGCCATGGATTTCGGCGGCGACAACATCCGCGTCAACGCGATCTCGGCCGGCCCCGTCCGCACGCTGGCCGGCTCCGGCGTCGCCGATGCGCGCATCATGTACAATTACCAGAAGAAGAACGCCCCGCTCCGCCGCACCGTCTCGCTCGACGAGATCGGCGGCTCGGCGCTCTATCTGCTGTCGGAACTGGGCGCCGGCGTCACCGGCGACGTGCATTTCGTCGATTCCGGCTACAACATCGTCTCGATGCCGCGCCTGGAAGAGCTGAAGGTCCACGAGGCCCACGCCGAGGCGATCAACCCGCAGGCGGATTGATTCTTTTTTGGGTTTAGAGTTTCGAAGGGCGCCCAGGTGGCGCCCTTTTTGTTTTGGGGCTGGGTAGCCCCTCACCCCGACCCTCTCCCGCGCGCGGGAGAGGGGGCTCGCCGACTCTTGTTGCGCGATGGCGCCCCCGCCGATGCAGCCCGCCACCCGAAAGCCCTCGCCCGCTTGCGGGAGAGGGCGGGGTGAGGGTTTTGCTAGCCTCGCCTCCGTGAGGCGCAACGCTCCCCCACTGGCACGAAGGCCCGTCGCCCTCTATGACGGCGGCATGCTGCCCGTCGATGACGTCCTCCCAAAGCTGAAATCCGTGCTCGAACGCGGCACGAGCGCCGTGCTGGTGGCGCCGCCCGGCGCCGGCAAGACCACGCGCGTGCCCCTGGCGCTGCTGGACGCGCCCTGGCGGGGCGATCGCCGCATCCTGATGCTGGAGCCGCGACGGCTCGCCGCCCGCGCCGCCGCCCGGCGCATGGCCGAGACGCTCGGCGAGGCGGTCGGCCAGACCGTCGGCTACCGCGTCCGGCTCGAAAAGAAGGTCTCGGCGAGGACCCGCATCGAGATCGTCACCGAGGGCGTCTTCACCCGCATGATCCTCGACGATCCCTCGCTCGATGGCGTCGCGGCGGTGATCTTCGACGAGTTCCACGAGCGCAGCCTCGATGGCGATCTCGGCCTCGCGCTGGCCCTCGATGCGCAAGGCGCGCTGCGGGACGATCTGCGCATCCTCGTCATGTCGGCCACCATTGATGGCGCCCGCGTCGCCCGGCTGCTCGGCGAGGCCCCGGTGGTCGAGAGCCTCGGTCGGATGTTTTCCATCGAGACCCGGCATGGCGGCCGCGACCCCGCCCGCCGCATGGAGGACGATGTGGCCGACGCCGTGCGGCGCTCGCTCGCCGCCGATAGCGGCAGCCTGCTCGTCTTCCTGCCGGGACAGGCGGAAATCCGCCGCGTCGCCGAGCGGCTGGAGGGGCGCGTCGGGCCCGAGGTCGAGATCGCCCCGCTCTATGGCGCGCTTGATTTCGCCGTGCAGGACCGCGCCATCCGCCCGGCCGCACCCGGCAGGCGCAAGGTGGTGCTGGCGACCTCGATCGCCGAAACCTCGCTGACCATCGAGGGCGTGCGCGTCGTCATCGATTCCGGTCTGGCGCGCGCGCCGATCTACGAGCCGGCGACCGGGTTGACCCGGCTGGAGACGCGCCGCGTCTCGCGCGCGGCGGCCGATCAGCGTCGCGGCCGCGCCGGCCGTACCGAACCCGGCATCTGCTACCGGCTCTGGGAAGAGGGCCAGACGGCGGCGCTCGCGCCTTTCGACCGGTCGGAAATTCTGGAAGCTGATCTCGCGCCTTTGGTGCTCGATCTCGCCAATTGGGGCGTCGCCGATCCGGGCCAGCTCGCCTTCCTCGATCCGCCACCCAGGCCGGCCTGGGAGGAAGCCGTCGCGCTGCTGACCCGGCTCGACGCGCTCGATGCCGATCGCCGCCTGACGAAAGAAGGCGCGGCGCTCGCCCGCCTGCCGCTCAGCCCGCGCCTCGGCCACATGCTGCGCAAGGGCGCGGAACTCGGTCTTGGCGGTCTCGCCGGCGCGGTCGCCGCCGTGCTTTCCGAGATCGGCCTCGGCGGCAGCGACACCGATCTGCGCGAGCGCGTGCGCCGGCTCTTTGCCGCCCGCGATCCCAGATCCCGCGATTCGCTCGGTCTCGCCGCCCGCTGGGCCCGCGATGTCGGGGCGCGGCCGGATGACGGGCGGCAGGCGCCGGAGGAGGCGGGCCTGCTCACCGCCTTCGCCTTCCCCGATCGCATCGCCATGGCGCGCGGCGCGCCCGGCGCCTTCGTCATGGCGAATGGCCGGGGCGGCGTGCTCGATGCGTCCGATGCGCTGTCGCGCGAGCCGTATCTCGCCATCGCCAGCCTGCAGGGCGCGGCCGAAAAGGCCCGCATCCTGACGGCGGCGCCGATCACACTGGCCGAGATCGAGGCCCATTTCGGCGGCTCGATCACGGACGAGGAAAGCGTCGCCTTCGATCCGCAGACCGGCTCGGTGCGCGGCCGCGCCGTGCGCCGGCTCGGCCGCCTGGTCCTGGGCGACCGGGCGATTGCCAAGGTCTCGGATGGAGCCGTGCAGGCGGCCCTGCTCGCGGAAATCCGTCGGCGCGGCGTGGCCGAACTGCCGTGGGAAAAATCGGCGGAGCAGTTTCGCGCCCGCATCGCCTTTCTGCATGCCCGGCTCAGTGATGACTGGCCCGAGGTCTCGGATGAAGCGCTGGCGGAGACGTTGGAGGATTGGCTCGGGCCGTTCCTGAATGGCAAGCGCCGGCTCGATGCGGTGACGCCGGGCGTGCTGCATGAGGGGTTGGCAAGCCTCGTTCCCTGGGACAAGCGCGGCACCCTCGACCGGCTTGCGCCGACCCATTTCGATGCGCCGTCCGGCTCGCGCGTGCCGATCGATTATTCGAACGAGAACGGCCCGGTGCTGGAAATCCGCGTCCAGGAACTGTTCGGGCTCGACCGCCACCCGGCGGTGGCGGACGGCGCGGTGCCGGTCACGGTGACGCTGCTGTCGCCCGGCCATCGGCCGATCCAGATCACCCGGGACCTGCCCGGCTTCTGGCGTGGTTCCTGGAAGGATGTGCGCTCCGACATGCGCGGGCGCTATCCCAAGCATGTCTGGCCCGACGATCCGCTCGCCGCCCAGGCGACGGCCCGGGCCAAACCGCGCGGGACGTAAAGGCGGGAGCGGGACTCGGAATTGCCATCCTGCTGTGGGCATTCTGGAAGAATCGAATCATCCGGCCGTCGCGGAAAGGAACGACCATGAAGATTGATCCCGTCGCCATCGATGCGGCCGTGACCAAGGAGGCGCTTCTGGTCAGCCTCGCCGATGGCCGCGAACTCGCGACCCCGATCGACTGGTTTCCGCGCCTTCTCGGCGCCACCCGCGCCGAGCGCGAGAACTGGCGGCTGACCGGCCGCGGCGAGGCCATCCACTGGCCCGACCTCGGCGAGGACATCGAGATCGCCACACTGCTGCGCACGAGCTGACGTTCGGCCATGCCGGATGGTGGCAGGAGGCCGCCACACGCTCGCCGTCATCCCCGCGCAGGCGGGGACTTCTTCATCCGGTTTTTTCGACGCAAAGCCGGAGATTCAGCTGCCCACGCCTCCGCTGCATGGATCCTCGCTTTCGCGAGGATGACGGCGTTTTGGATGTTTGCGTCGGCGCACCTTCACCTCGCCCTGAGGGAGAGGCGAAGAAAGGGATCGCCCTCACTTATGCCAGCGGCGGCCCTCGGTGGCGATGCCGAACAGGTCGGGGTGGCGGGCATAGGCGGTGATGCCGGCCAGCGCCGGTTCGGGGTGGACGACGACCGAGGTCGGCATCCGGTCCATCATCGCGCCATGCGGCACCTTGTCGATGAAGGCGGCGCGAAAACCGCTTTCCTTCAGGAAGGGCGCGATCTTGGCGGCGATGCCGCCGGCGAGGAATACGCCGCCATTGGCCATGAAGATCAGCGCCAGATTGCCGGCGAGCCGGCCGAGATGCACGCAGAACAGTTCGAGCGCTTCTTCCGCCGCCGCGTCGGAGCGATCCATCGCCGCGGCGGTGATCTCGGACGGGTTGTCGAAGCGCGCCGTCTCGCCCCGGGCGCTGGCGACCGCCCGGTAGAGCCGCAGCAGGCCGCTGCCGCAGAGCAGCGTTTCGCCCTCGATGCGGGCAAACGGGTCGGTCTGCTGGTGCGGCCGCTCGATATGCGGCCAGATCTCGAAATCGCGCGCGCTCACCGGCGCGAGGTCGATATGGCCGCCCTCGCCGGGCACCGGCAGCCAGGTTCCGTTGGCGTGGATCAGCGCCGCGGCGCCCAGGCCCGTGCCGGGGCCGACCACCACCTGCGCCGCATTGGCGAGCGGCGTGCCGCTGCCGATGGTCACAAGGTCCTCGCCGGCCAGCGCGGGCAGTGACAGTGACAGCGCCTCGAAATCGTTGAGCAGGATCACCTCGTCCAGCCCGAAGCGCGCGATCATCCGCTTGGGCTCGACCACCCAATGGCAATTGGTGAGCGGTACCTGGTCGCCCTGGATCGGCCCTGCCAGCGCCAGCACGGCCGAATGCGGCACGGCGCCCTCCGGCAGAACGGCGGCGATCGCGTCGTCGATGGTGTCGAAATCGGCCGTCAGCACGGTCGGGAAGCGGATGACCCGGCCGGTCTCGTCCGGCACCAGCGCGAAGCGGGCATTGGTGCCGCCGATATCGCCGATCAGCGTCGGGAACGGGACGAAGGCGCGAGGCGGGGTGGTGGGGGTCATGGTGCCTTGGTTTGGCTGAGCGGGCGTTGGCAAGCCGGGCGGTCCGGAGCGCGTCACGATGTCTGCAGGAAGGCGTCGGGATGGGCGATCAGGAGATTGGCGGTCGCCTGGTTCAGCGCCATCGGAATGTCGTAGAGGGCGGCAAGCCGCATCAGCGCCTTGACGTCCACGTCATGCGGCATCGGCGTCAGCGGGTCGACGAAAAAGATCAGGCCCTTGATCCGGCCTTCGGCGATCAGCGCGCCGATCTGCTGGTCGCCGCCGAGCGGCCCGCTCTTCAGCCGCGTCACCGGCAGGGTCGGCACGGCGGCGAGGATGCGGCTGCCGGTGGTGCCGGTGGCATAGAGGTCGAAATCCCCGAGCTTGGTCTGGTGCGACACGGCGAAGGCGACGAGGTCGTCCTTCTTCTTGTCATGGGCAACCAGGGCCAGGGCCGGACGGGGCATGGCCGGACGGGGCGTGGCAGGACGAGGGTTGGCCGGGTGCAGCAGGGCCGGGTCGATCGTCATTGTCTGTTCTCCAAGCGGTCTCCCGGACCGGCTCGCCAGTGATAGAAAAATCGGGGTCCGAGGAAAAGCCGAAAGTGAGGCGGGACGACAATTTGATGGCGCCCCCGCGACGGCGTTTCTTTGATCAGTTGTATAAAAAAATGCCGCCGCATAATCTGACGGCCACGATCCGCCTTGCTTGTGAAGGGCAGGGTTGCGCGGGAGCTTGAATAAAGAAAGCGCATGAAATTTGCCGGGCTCCATGCAAAATGGAAAAGAACGGCCGCTCGCCGGTAACGTCAGGGGAACTTTCGGTCTGGCGATCAACGCCCGACGAAAACGCCTTCAAGAGGAGAGAGTCACCATCATGATCCGCAAGTTTATCGGGGTAGCCTTCGTGGCGCTTATGGCCACGGGTTCGGCCTGGGCTGCCGACGTCAAGCCGGCCATCGTCTATGGCACCGGCGGCAAGTTCGACAAATCCTTCAACGAGGCCGGCTTCAACGGCTCGGAGAAGTTCAAGGCGGAGACCGGCATCGACTACAAGGATTTCGAGCCGCAGAACGACACGCAGGGCGAGCAGGCCATCCGCAATTTCGCCAAGCGCGGGTTCAACCCCGTCGTCGCGCTCTCCTTCGCCTGGACCGATGCGGTCGCCAAGGTTTCGAAGGAATTCCCCGAGACGCAGTTCGTGCTGGTTGATTCCGTCGTCGACGCTCCGAACGTCCGTTCGGTCGTCTTCGCCGAGGACGAGGGCTCCTATCTCGTCGGCGTGCTCGCCGGCCTGAAGTCGGAAACCAAGAAGGTCGGCTTTGTCGGCGGCATGGACATCCCGCTGATCCGCAAGTTCGGCTGCGGCTACGTCCAGGGCGCCAAGGCGGCCGGCGCGACGGAAGTCTTCCAGAACATGACCGGCACCACCGGCGCGGCCTGGAACGATCCGGTTCGCGGCGGTGAGCTCGCCAAGTCGCAGATCGACCAGGGCGCGGACGTGATCTACGCGGCGGCCGGCGCCACCGGCCTCGGCGTGCTGCAGACCGCCGTCGACGCCGGCAAGCTCGGCATCGGCGTCGATTCCAACCAGAACCACCTGCATCCCGGCAAGATCCTGACCTCGATGGTCAAGCGCGTCGACGTCGCCGTGCACAATGCCTATGCCGACGTCAAGGACGGCAAGTTCACCGCCGGCACCCAGGCGCTCGGCCTCAAGGAAGGCGGCGTGGACTGGGCGCTCGACGACAACAACAAGCCGCTCGTCACCGACGAGATGAAGGCTGCCGTCGAAAAGGCCAAGGCCGACATCATCTCCGGCGCCGTCAAGGTTCATGACTACATGACCGACGAGAAGTGCCCGAGCTGATCGCGGTCCGTTTCTGAAACCGTCGCGATGCCGGATCCGTCCGGCATCGCGACGGATCCGATGCGGCCGGCGGCGCCGGCGAAGGGGCATCCCGGCGGAGCGAGCGCTTCGCGACGGGTTCGGAGGTCCGGCCCCTTTCCCGGTCATGGCGATGAATAGTCCGGCCGCCCTCCTCGCGAAGGTGCAGCCGTTTCGGGGCCCCTGCATGACAGCTTCGACCTTGGATTCCACGCCCGCCATCGAGCTTGTCGGCATCGACAAGCGCTTCGGGCCGGTCCACGCCAACAAGAACATCCACCTCGCCGTCGCCAAGGGCTCGATCCATGGCATCATCGGCGAGAACGGCGCCGGCAAGTCGACGCTGATGTCGATCCTGTACGGATTCTACCATGCCGACAGCGGCCAGATCCTGGTCGACGGCAAGGCGATCCGCATCACCGACAGCCAGACGGCGATCCAGGCCGGCATCGGCATGGTCCACCAGCACTTCATGCTGGTCGAGAATTTCTCCGTCCTCGAAAACGTCATGCTTGGCGTCGAGGGCGGCGCGCTGCTGAAGGGCGGCGAGACCGCCGTGCGCCTGGCGCTGCAGCAGATCGAGCGCGAATACGGGCTCGACGTCGATCCCGACGCGATCATCGAGGAGCTCCCCGTCGGCAAGCAGCAGCGGGTCGAGATCCTCAAGGCGCTCTATCGCGGCGCCGAGGTGCTGATCCTCGACGAGCCGACCGGCGTGCTGACGCCGGCCGAAGCCGACCATCTGTTCAAGATGCTGGCGCAGCTGAAGGCGCAGGGCAAAACCGTGATCCTGATCACGCACAAGCTGCGCGAGATCATGGCGATCACCGATACCGTCTCGGTCATGCGGCGCGGCGAGATCGTCGCCACCCGCAAGACCGCCGAGACCACCATGCCGGAGCTGGCCGAGCTGATGGTCGGCCGCCGCGTGCTGCTGCGCGTCGAGAAGAGCGAGGCCAAGCCCGGCCCCGTCGTGCTCTCGGTCGAGAACCTAACCGTCAAGGACGGCCGTGGCGTCACCATGGTCGACAACGTTTCCTTCGAGGTCCGCGCCGGCGAGATCGTCGGCATCGCCGGCGTCGCCGGCAATGGCCAGTCGGAACTGCTCGAGGCGATCGCCGGCATCCGCAAGGCCTCGTCCGGGCGGATCATCATGAATGGCGAGCCGGTCGACAGGAATGGCCGCATCGACCCGGCGCTTCTGCGCAAGAAGGGCCTCGCCCATGTGCCGGAGGACCGGCACCATATGGGCCTGGTGCTTTCCTTCGAAGAAAACGAGAACGCCATTCTCGGCTATCAGGACGACCCGAAATATCTGAAGGGACCGTTCCTCGACATCGATGCGATCCGCAAGGATGCGATGGAGAAGATCGAGAAATACGACATCCGCCCGGCCGATCCGCGGCTGAAGACGGCGAATTTCTCCGGCGGCAACCAGCAGAAGATCGTTCTGGCGCGCGAGATCGAGCGGGATCCCGCCTGCCTGCTGGTCGGCCAGCCGACGCGCGGCGTCGATATCGGCGCCATCGAGTTCATCCACAAGCGCCTGGTGGCGCTGCGCGACCAGGGCAAGGCGATCCTGCTGGTCTCGGTCGAGCTCGACGAGATCCGCTCGCTGTCGGACCGCATCCTGGTGATGTTCGCCGGCACCATCGTCGGCGAGCCGGATTCCCATGCCGACGAGCAGGAGATCGGCCTGATGATGGCCGGCATCGGCCGGGAGGCGGCGGAATGATGATCGACGCCCAAGCAAAACCCTCACCCAACCCTCTCCCGCGAGCGGGCGAGGGCTTTTCGGCCAGTTCGGCGTCGACGGCGAGCCTAGGTCCGGCGCGCCCCCTCTACCGCTTGCGGGAGAGGGTTGGGGTGAGGGGCTTTTGGCAGGCCACCCCGAACGCCACCACCACGGTCCCCCACCCGGAAGCACAGCCATGAGCGTCCCACTCGGAACCCTGCCGCGCTGGGTCAATTTCGGCCTGCTGCCGCTGATCAATGTCGCCGTGGCCTTCGCGCTTTCCGGCCTCGTCGTGCTGTTCATCGGCGAGAACCCGATCGAGGCGGTGAAATACCTCGTCGCCGGCGCGCTCGGCGATGGCGAGGGCATCGCCTTCACCCTCTATTACGCCACCAATTTCATCTTCACCGGCCTCGCGGTGGCGGTCGCCTTCCATGGCGGCCTGTTCAACATCGGCGGCGAGGGCCAGGTCTATCTCGGCGGACTCGGCGTCGCCTTCGCGGCGCTGACGCTCGACCGCTACATGCCCTGGTACGTGACGGCCGTGTTCGCCACGGCGGCGGCCTTCGCTTTCGGCGCGGCCTGGGCGTTCATCCCCGCCTGGCTGCAGGCCAAGCGCGGCAGCCACATCGTCATCACGACGATCATGTTCAACTTCATCGCCGCGGCGCTGATGGTCTATCTGCTGGTCAACGTCATCAAGCAGCCCGGCAACATGTCGCCGCAGACCCGCCTGTTCGAGGAAGGCGGCCAGCTGCCGAAGCTCGGCTGGCTGATGCAGGTGTTCGGCCTCGATATCGGCGCCGCGCCCTTCAACGTCTCGTTCCTGATCGCGCTGGTCGCGGCCCTGGCCGTCTGGCTGCTGATCTGGCGCACCCGCTTCGGCTACGAGATCCGCACCATGGGGACCAATGCGACGGCGGCCGTCTATGCCGGCATTCCCTATGTGAAGACCGTCGTCATCACCATGCTGATCTCGGGCGGCCTCTCCGGCATGATGGCGCTGAACCCGGTGATGGGCGACGCCGGCAAGCTGCAGATCGATTTTCCCGCCGGCGCCGGCTTCGTCGGCATCGCCGTCGCGCTGATGGGCCGCTCGCATCCGGTCGGCATCATCATCGCCTCGATCCTGTTCGGCGTGCTCTATCAGGGCGGCGCGGCGCTCGCCTTCGACATGCCCAACATCTCGCGCGAGGTGATCATCCTGATCCAGGGCCTGGTCATCCTGTTCGCCGGCGCGCTCGAGCACATGTTCCGCCCGGCGCTGATCGTGCTGTTCGCCCCGAAACCCAAATCCGTCGCGGCTTCGTCCGCCGGCGCGGCCTGAGGAGCGATCATGGACTTCGCCGATCTGATCCAGATCCTCGCCGCCACGGTTCGCCTCTCCGTGCCGCTGATCTTCACCGCGCTTGCGGGCCTCTATGCCGAACGGTCGGGCATCTTCGACATCGGCCTGGAAGGCAAGATGCTGTTCTCGGCCTTCTCCGCCGCCTCGGTCGCCACCGTCACCGGTTCGCCCTGGCTCGGCCTGTTCGCCGGCATCCTGACCGGCGTTCTGCTCAGCCTGCTGCACGGCTTCGCCTCGATCACCCAGCGCGGCAACCAGATCATCTCGGGCGTGGCGATCAACTTCATCGCCTCCGGCCTGACGATCCTGCTCGGCAACGCCTGGTTCGGCCAGGGCGGCCGCACGCCGCAACTGCCGAATACGGCGCGCTTCACCGAGATCACGCTGCCCTTCGCCGCCGATATCGCGCCGATCCCCTTCCTCGGCCCGCTCTATTCGGGGCTGGTCTCCGGCCAGAACATCCTGGTCTACCTCGCCTTCCTCGCCGTGCCGTTCACCTGGTGGGCGCTCTATCGCACGCGCTTCGGGCTGCGCGTCCGCGCGGTGGGCGAAAACCCCGGCGCCGTGGATACGGCCGGCATTTCGGTCGCCTGGCTGCGTTACCGCGCGCTGATCTGCTGCGGCATCCTTGCCGGCTTTGCCGGCACCTATCTGTCGATCGCCCAGTCCGCCGGCTTCATCCGCGAGATGTCGGCCGGCAAGGGCTATATCGCGCTGGCGGCGCTGGTCTTCGCCAAATGGAAGCCGCTCAACGTGCTTCTGACCTGCCTGCTGTTCGGCTTCCTCGACGCCGCCTCGATCCGCCTGCAGGGCATCATCCTGCCCGGCATCGGCGAGGTTCCCGTGCAATTGATCCAGGCACTGCCCTACATCCTGACCGTGATCCTGCTTGCCGGCTTCATCGGCAAGGCGATCCCGCCCAAGGCTGGCGGCGTGCCCTATGTGAAGGAACGCTAAGATGGACGACCACCTCAAGGCGGAACTGCTGCAGCGGGCGCAGGAAGTCCGCCTCAACGCCCACGCGCCCTATTCGAAGTTCCGGGTCGGCGCCGCGGTGCTGACCGAGGATGGCGAGGTCTATGTCGGCGCCAATGTCGAGAACGCCGCCTATCCCGAGGGCTGGTGCGCCGAGACCTCGGCGATCGGTCAGATGATCGCCGCCGGCATCCCCGGCGAGGGCCGCCGCATCGCCGCCGTGGTGGTCGTGGCCGACCGGGTCGATGGCGGCATCGTCTGCACGCCCTGCGGCGGCTGCCGCCAGAGGCTGAAGGAATTCTCGCATCCCAGCACGCTGATCCATTGCTCGGATCCGACCGGCGACGGCCAGGATTTCACCATGGCGCAGCTGCTGCCGGCCGGCTTCTCGATGGACGAGCGGTTCTGATGTCCGCGCTTCGGGACGACGGCCGCGCCGCGGCCGCCGTGCTGCGCGACCGGCGCGACGCGCCCTACCGCATCGGTATCGTGCTCGGCTCCGGCCTCGGTCCGCTGGCCGAAGCGGTGACTGACGCTGTCCGCATCCCCTATGCCGAGCTGCCGGGCATGCCCGTTTCGAAGGTCTCGGCGCATGCCGGGTCGCTGGTGGCGGGGCGGCTGGAAGGCGTCGAGGTCCTCGTTTTCTCCGGCCGCTCGCACTTCTACGAATCCGGCGATGCCTCGGTGATGCGCAACGCCATCGGCATGCTGAAGGCGCTCGGCTGCGAGGGCGCGATCCTCACCAACGCGGCCGGTTCGCTCCGCCCCGAAATGGGGCCGGGCTCGCTGATGATGCTGGAAGACCACATCAATCTCTCCGGCCGCAATCCGCTGATCGGCGAAGAGACCGATGCGCGCTTCGTCGGGCTTTCGGTCGCCTATGACCTGGTCTGGCGCGCGGGACTGGAGCGCGCGGCCAAGCGCGAGGGCGTCGATCTCGAAAGCGGCGTCTATATGTGGTTCTCCGGCCCGTCCTTCGAGACGCCGGCCGAAATCCGCATGGCGCGCATCCTCGGCGCCGACGCCGTGGGCATGTCGACCGTGCCGGAAACCATTCTGGCGCGGTTCTTCGGGCTGAAGGTCGCCGCCATCTCCAACATCACCAATCTCGGCGCCGGCATGGCGGCGGGCGAGCTGTCGCATGAGGAGACCAAGGAAATGGCTCCCTTAGGCGCGAAGAAGCTCGAAAAGATCATCCGCCGGTTCCTGCGGGATCTGGAGGACTGACGAAGGGGGCCCGCCACCTCTCCCATGGGGAGAGGTGAGGTATAGTGCGATCCGTGACCATGGCTGGACGCGTATCGGTTTGGGAGGCGTGCCAAGAAGATGCTGCCGCAGGAAATCATCCGCGCCAAGCGCGAGGGCGAGGCGCTTGCCCCCGAGGCGATCCGCTTCATGGTCGAGGGCCTGACCTCCGGCGCCGTATCGGAAGGCCAGGTCGCCGCCTTCGCCATGGCGATCTTCTTCCGTGGCATGACCCGCGACGAGGCGGTGGCGCTGACGCTCGCCATGCGCGATTCCGGCTCGGTGCTCGATTGGTCGCATCTCGATGGCCCCGTCGTCGACAAGCATTCGACCGGCGGCGTCGGCGACAATGTCTCGCTGATGCTGGCTCCGATGGTGGCTGCCTGCGGCGTCTATGTGCCGATGATCTCCGGCCGTGGCCTCGGCCATACCGGCGGCACGCTCGACAAGTTCGATTCGATCCCCGGCTACAGGAGCCAGCCGGACCTCGCCCTGTTTCGCCAGGTGGTGAAGGATTGCGGCACCGCCGTCATCGGCCAGACGGCCGATCTCGCGCCGGCCGACAAGCGCCTCTACGCCATCCGCGACGTCACCGCGACGGTCGAATCGATCCCGCTGATCACAGCCTCGATCCTGTCGAAGAAGCTCGCCGCCGGGCTGCAGGGGCTCGTCCTCGACGTCAAGACCGGCACCGGCGCCTTCATGGCGAGCCATGCCGACGCCCGCGCGCTGGCAAGAAGCCTGGTCGAGGTGGCGAACGGCGCCGGGGTCCCCACCACCGCGCTGATCACCGACATGAACGAGCCGCTGGCGCCGGCCGCCGGCAACGCGCTCGAGATGCGCAATGCGGTGCACTACCTGACAGGCGCGGCCCGCGACGCGCGGCTGCACGAGGTCACCGTGGCGCTCGGCGCCGAGATGCTGATCACCGCCGGCCGCGCCGAGGGCGTCAGCGCCGCGCGCGAGCGCATCGAGACGGCGCTCGCCTCCGGCCGCGCGGCGGAAATCTTTGGACGCATGGTGGCGGGGCTCGGCGGGCCGGCCGATTTCGTCGAGCGCGTCGACGACTACCTGCCCCGCGCCGAGATCGTCCGCGACGTGCTGGCCGGGGAGGAGGGTCATGTCAGCGCCATCGACACCCGTGCCGTCGGCATAGCGGTGATCGAGCTTGGCGGCGGCCGCCGCATGGCGAGCGACCCGATCGACCTCTCCGTCGGCTTTTCCGATCTGGCCGGCATCGGCGCGCCGGTGGACGCGCAGACGCCGCTCGGCCGGGTGCACGCGAAATCGGAATCCGACGCCGACCGCGCCTCGGCGCTGCTGCGCGCCGCCTACCGCCTCGGCCCGCGCCCGGAAGTCACCGCGACGGTGTATGAGCGGGTCGAGGGCTGATCTCTTGTTCGTCGGCCGGCGCCAGCGCGGGCGGCCTTGCTTCGCCCGTCAGGCTGTGGGTGTGGTCGAGGATCGGCCGGACCTCGATGCTGCCCATCCGCGCCATGGGCGAGGCCCTGGCGATCGCGATCGCCGCGTCCCGGTCTTCCGCCTCGATGATCAGGAAGCCGCCCAGCATCTCCTTGGCCTCGGTGAAGGGGCCGTCGGTGACGTTGGCCTGCCCCGCCCGGACGCGCACCACGGCGGCGGTCTCGGGCGGTTGCAGTGGCCGCGCCAGGATCAGCTGCCCCGCCCGGCGCAGGGCCCAATCCTGTTCGATCGTCTCGTCGGTGAGCCGGGCTTGCTCTTCGTTCGACAACGCCGCCATCGCGTCGCCGTCGATATAGACCAGGCAGGCAAACTGCATCGGAAGCTCCTTCGATCGGGGGGCGAGCGCGGGCTTGGCCTCTATCGGTATTCCAGCTCCGGATACCAGTCGGTGCCGCGGCCTTCCGGCGTCAGGTCGAGCACGGTCCAGATCGGCATCACGTCGGGGGCGCCGCGCGGATCCTGGCCGGGGTCGGCCGTCTCGCCCATCTCGTCGCGCCAGAAATGGCGGATGACGCCATCCTTGCGTGTAAACACGTTGAGCGCCGGGATGTCGGCATCCTCGCGACTGGCAAAATCCCGCGTGTAATCGCCGCTCATGTCCGAATAGAGTTTCAGCGCCTTCCAGCCGCGCTCCTGCTTGAACGCCTGGAGCCGCTCGATCGGCGAGCGGGCGACCATGGCGAAGGCGACGCGCTGCTCGATATCCCGCGCCTCGCCGTCCCAGGCGCTCAGCAGCGCCGTGCACATCGGGCAGGGGCGCTTGCGCTGCGGCCCATACATGTAGTTGTAGACGACCAGCGTCGTGTGCTCGCCGAACAGGCCGGCAAGATCGACCGGCCCCACCTCGCTCTCGAAGCGGTAGTCCTTCTCGACGATGGCGCCCGGCGGCAGGGCGCGGCGCTGCGCCGCCACCCGCTCGATATGGCGGCGAAGCTCGATTTCCTCCGCCAGCAGCGCCTGCCGCGCCTGGCGATAGGCCTCGCTCTCGTTCGGCACGCGGCCGGTGTTGCGGGCCGCCATTTCCCGGGCCGGGACGAGCGTCTCCGGCGGGACGATCTGGTCATGAGGCATCACTTCCTCCCTTTGCCGCCATGCGCGGGCGCCGCCGGAACGACGGCGCCTCATCCCCTCAACGAGCGAGCGTGGGAGAAATCGACAGGTCCGGGCAAAAAAGTGTCGCCGACGCCCTATTCGGCCCATTCGCTGTCGGTGGTGAAGGCGATGGTGAGCCAACGATTATAGCTCTCGTCGCCGATCGCCTCGCCGATCTCGTCGCGGATCCGGTCCCATGCCTCCAGCCGCCGCGCCGGTTCGTTCTTGGCGACGATGAAATAGATCTCGATCTGCTTGGCGCGTCCCACCTTGGCGACATAGGCGCGATAGGCGAGAAAGCCATGCCGCCGGACCGTATCCGTCGCCACCTGGTCGACATGCTCCTTCAGATCGGCCGGCGCCAGCAGCAGCATCTCCGAGACCGCCTGCCGCACCGTGCCGATCGGGATCGGGATGATGGCGGCGCTGATCACGGCGAGCGCGACGGGATCGATATAGGGCGAGATCCATTCATGCGCCGTGCCCTCGACGGCATAGCCGATGGCGAAGGCGATGAGCAGCGCGCCGCTGATCGCGCCCGACATCACCCAGGAATGGATGTCGAGCTTGAGAAAATCCGACTGGATCCTGCGGTTGGCGCGCCAGTCGACCACCGTCATCACGATGCAGACGACCAGCGTCGCCGCGGCATAGATGATGGCATAGCCGAATTCCAGCTCGCGCCCGCCGCCCTGGATCGAGAGGATGGCGTTGATCAGCGCATAGATGGCGACGATGATCAGGATGGTGCCGTTGAGGCCCAGCACGATCGGCTCGAGATGCCAGAAGCCCATGCTGAAGCGGTTGCGCAGTTTTCCCGAAATTGCGTCGCGCTGGGCGGATTGCACGATCAGGTGCGACACGCCGAGCGCCACCGTGGTCATGGCGGCGTCGGCCAGCGCATAGACGCCGTCAAAGGCGATGGAAAACGACCCCGAAAGCAGGCCAAAGCTGATGCCGAACGCCGCGACGACAAAGGTGATCGCGATCGACGCGCGGAGGATGGTCTGTTCGGTGAGCAATCGTTTCTCCCTGGCGTCGCGTCGGCCGGCCGCCGGCGGCGGCGCGGACCTTAGCGAGACGGACGCTGGGATGCACGCCCGCTTTCACGCAAGCAGGCCGCGCAGCAGCACGTAGCTGCCGACCGATATCACCACGCCGGCGAAGATCGGGCCGAGCCAGGCCTTGCGGCTGGACAGGTGCCGGCCGGCCGCCGCGCCGACAAGGCCGCCGGCCACGCCGCCCAGCACGAAGACGAAGGCCAGCGGCCAGTCGACCAGGCCGCTGGCGGCATAGCTCGACGCCGTCGCCGCGCCGAAGGCGCTGACGGCCACCAGCGACGTGCCGATGGCGAAGGTCAGCGGCATGCCGGTCGCCAGCATCAGGCCGGGGACGATGAGAAAGCCGCCGCCAATGCCGAAGAAGCCGGAGAGGCCGCCCACGGCGAAGCCGGTCGCGATCAGGCGCGGCAGCAGATGGCGGGCGGTTTCCGCCGTCAGGCGGACCTCCTCCTTGCCGGCCGTGCCGCGCCGGCGCAGCATGATCAGCCCGACGACGATCATCAGCGCGCCGAACAGCATCAGCAGCTTGTGGCCGTCAATGGCCTTGGCCAGTTCCGCGCCGGCGAGCGCGCCGATCACGCCCGCCGCCGCGAAGACCGCGCCGCAGCGCCACTTCACCCGGCCCGCCCGCCAATGCGGCATGAGATTGGCGAAGGCGCTGGCCGCCACCGCCACCGTCGCGGTTCCGATCGCGACATGCGGCGACGCGACGCCGACGCCATAGACCAGGAACGGAACCGCGAGGATCGAGCCGCCGCCGCCGACCAGCGCCAGCACGAAGCCGACGATCGAGCCGAAGAAGGCGCCGAGCAGGTCTGTGAAGAGGCTTGGCATGATCATCCCCTGAACCTCAGCCCGCCATCGTCGACGGCGTGCGGTTCCATGGCGCCAGCCGCAGGATCCGCGCCATGGCGCAGGTGCCCGAGACGCCCGCGAAGACCAGGCCCGCGCCGACGAAGCCGGACAGCCAGTAGAAGGCCGGATGTACCAGCGTGCCGAGCAGCGCGCCGATGACGACCAGGCTGCCGGCCACGATCTGCACCTGGCGCATCATCTCGATCGGCTGCCGCCGGTCGGCGACGACGGCATGGCCGGCCTTCTTCCAGGCGTCGAGTCCGCCTTCCAGCCGATAGGCCTCGCTGGGCGCGGCGGCGGCCAGCCGGTCGGCATGCGCCGTCGTGCGGGCGCCGGAGCGGCAGGTGAAGATGACGGTCCGGCCGGGCTCCGTATCGAGCGCCTGCAGCGTCGAAAGCGGCCGGGGCCTGGCGCCTGCAATGTGTTCGCGGCGGAATTCGTCCGCTTCACGGACATCGACCAGCAGCGCGCCGCTCTCGATCAGTTCCTTCGCCCGGTCTGCCGGAATTGCCTTCAGGGTCATGGTTTCGTTCCTTTGTGTCAGGTCTGGGGTGTGGTTGCCGTACGGCAATAGAGTCGGTGCAGCACGGCGATCAGTTCGCCGATGCGAGGGTCGTCGAGGCGATACCAGATCGTCTGGCTGTCGCGCCGGGAGGTGACGATGCCGCTCTCGCGCATCTTGGCGAGGTGCTGCGACAGCGCCGACTGGCTGAGGCCCACCGTTTCCGCGAGGGCACCGACGGTCATTTCGCCATTCTCGACGAGCCTGCAGAGCACCATCAGCCGCCTCTCATTGCCCAGCGCCCGCAGCAGATCGGCGACTTCCATCGCATTGGCTTCGAAGGCGGCCAGATCCAGGGCGGCGAGGTCGTGCGGCATGAGAGCTTTCCTTTCTATTAGGTGTTGCTAAATTAGTGATCTCTAATATATATGTCAAGAACTAACCGAGAAAGGAGACATTCATGTCGTCGTCCCCAAGCGCGCCCGTCATCCGGGCCTTCTTCGATGAACCCACCCATACGATCAGCTATCTCGTCGCCGATCCGGTCACCCGGAAGGCCGCCGTCATCGATCCGGTGCTCGACTATGACCCGCGTTCCGGAACGGTCGATCTGCGCTCGGTCCGTGCCATCCTCGCCGCCGCGCGCGAGGCGGGATGGGATATCGTCTGGGCGCTCGAGACGCACGCCCATGCCGATCACCTGTCGGGCGCTCCCTATATCAAGGCCGAGACCGGCGCCACGATCGGCATCGGCGAGCACATCAAGGACGTGCAGCGCATCTTCCGGCCGGTCTTCAACGCGACCGACCTGAAGACCGATGGCAGCGATTTCGATCATCTGTTCAAGGATGGCGAGCGCTTCCGCATCGGCGAGCTTGAGGCCTCGGTGCTGCACACGCCCGGCCATACGCCGGCCGACATCGTCTATCGGGTCGGCGATGCCGCCTTTGTCGGCGACACGCTGTTCATGCCGGACTATGGAACGGCGCGGGCGGATTTTCCCGGCGGCGACGCCCGCACGCTGTATCGCTCGATCCAGCGCCTGCTGGACCTGCCGGGCGAGACGCGGCTGTTCATGTGCCATGACTACAAGGCGCCGGGCCGCGACCGCTACGCTTGGGAGACCACCGTGCAGGCGCAGCGCGACGGCAACGTGCATGTCGGCGCGGGCACCAGCGAGGCCGAGTTCGTCGCGATGCGCGAGAGCCGCGACGCGACCCTGTCGGCCCCGACGCTGCTGCTGCCCTCGATCCAGGTCAACATCCGCGCCGGGCGGATGCCCGCCGCCGAAAGCAACGGCGTGCGATATCTGAAGATTCCGGTGAAGGCCGCTCCCGACACGGCACTCCTGTGATCGGAAGCGTCACCGGCAGAGGGGCGTTTTCTGACGTGCGCCCCTCAAATTTCGATTTCTCTCTTTCCAGCTTTGGCCTAGAAAAGGCGCGGGCCGGCGCAGCCGGCAAAGACGGATCGTTTCAGGGACGGAAAACCTCATGACCAGCGGCGCCATCTATCCGAGCCTCAAGGGCCGGACCGTGCTCATCACCGGCGGCGGCAGCGGAATCGGCGAAGCCATCGTTCGCCACTTCGTCGCGCAGGGCTCGAAAGTCGGCTTCCTCGACATCAACGCCGAGGCTTCCGAGGCGCTGGTGAAGGAGCTTTCCGCCACCGGCACCGTGCATTTCGAGAAGTGCGACCTGCGCGACATCGCGGCGCTGCGCCAGTCGATCGAGAACGTGCGCCAGAAGCTCGGCCCGATCACCATCCTGGTCAACAACGCCGCCCACGACCAGCGTCACAAGCTGGAAGACGTGACGCCCGAATATTGGGACGAGCGCTATCAGGTCAACATCCGCCACCAGTTCTTCGCCGCCCAGGCCGTGGCCGAGGACATGAAGGCAGCCGGCGGCGGCGCGATCATCAATATGGGCTCGACGTCCTGGATGATCGGCCAGGGCGGCATGCCGGCCTACACCTCGGCGAAGTCCGCCGTGCAGGGCCTGACCCGCGGCCTGGCGCGTGATCTCGGACCGTTCAACATCCGCGTCTGCTGCGTCGTCCCGGGCTGGATCATGACCCAGCGCCAGATCGATCTGTGGCTGACGCCGGAAGCCGAAGCCGACCTGATGGCCAAGCAGTGCCTGAAGCGCAAGCTCTACCCGGACGACATCGCCAAGCCGGTGCTGTTCTTCGCCTCGGACGAGGCCTCGGGCTGCACCAATCAGAGCTATGTCGTCGACGGCGGCTGGGTCTGAGACTTTTCTGCTTCACCAGGAAAAGGCCGGCGTTCGCGCCGGCCTTTTTTATGCCTTTGATGGGGAAGGACCTATCCGCGACACTCACCCTCGCCGTCATCCCGGGCTTGACCCGGGATCCATGCAGCCGACGGCCCAGGGAAGCTGCATGGATCCCGCCTTCGCGGGATGCCGCCGGAGTCGGATACGGCGCCGTTTTGCTCCCTGCCAGGCGAGAGATGAGGCGTTTGGCGCAGGGTTTGAGGGAAAAACCCTCACCCCAGCCCTCTTCCGCGCGCGGGAGAGGGCGCAGGTCGAGCCTCGCTCCTTCCGCACCGATCTCCGTTCAGACCACACACCCGATCCAAACGCGCCGTCCGAAAAGCCCTCTCCCGCGCGCGGGAGAGGGCTGGGTGAGGGGCTTGCTTGCAGGCTGAGGGAAAAACCCTCACCCCAGCCCTCTCCCGTGGACGGGAGAGGGCGCAGGTCGAGCCTCGCTCCTTCTGCACCGATCTCCGTTCAGACCACACACCCGATCCAAACACGCCGTCCGAAAAGCCCTCGCCCGCGCGCGGGAGAGGGTTGGGTGAGGGGCTTGCTTGCAGGCTGAGGGAAAATCCTCCCACAATCGTGAAGGGCAAATCCAGCCCCCCGTTCGCCGCGTGCGAAGAGCGGGGCAGGCCGAGGCCTATTCCAGCCCTTCGAACAGCGCCGTCGACAGATAGCGCTCGGCGAAGGAGGGGATGATGATGACGATGTTCTTGCCGGCATTTTCTGGGCGCGCGCCGACCTTCAGGGCTGCGGCGACCGCGGCGCCCGACGAGATACCGACCGGGATGCCTTCGACCCGCGCCACTTCGCGCGCCGTTTCCAGCGCCTCGGCGCTGGCGATCTGCACCACCTCGTCATAGATCGTCGTGTCGAGCACGCCGGGAATGAAGCCGGCGCCGATGCCCTGGATCTTGTGTGGGCCGGGCGCGCCGCCCGAGAGGACCGGGCTTTCGGCCGGCTCGACCGCGATCACCTTCAGCGACGGCTTGCGCGGCTTCAGCGTCTGGCCGACGCCGGTGATCGTGCCGCCGGTGCCGATGCCGGAGATCAGGATGTCGATGCCGCCATCGGTATCGTTCCAGATCTCCTCCGCCGTGGTTTCGCGGTGGATCTGCGGATTGGCCGGGTTCTGGAACTGCTGCGGGATGACGGCGTCGCCGATCTCCGCCTTCAGTTCCTCGGCGCGGGCGATCGCGCCCTTCATGCCCTTCGGCCCCTCGGTCAGGACCAGTTCGGCGCCGAGCAGCTTCAGCATCTTGCGCCGCTCGATCGACATCGTCTCCGGCATGACGAGGATCAGCCGGTAGCCGCGCGCCGCCGCCACGAAGGCGAGGGCGATGCCGGTATTGCCGGAGGTCGGCTCGATCAGCGTGGTCTTGCCGGGCGTGATCGTGCCGGCGGCCTCCATCGCGTCGACCATGGCGACGCCGATGCGGTCCTTGACGGAAGCGATCGGGTTGAAGAATTCGAGCTTGGCCAGCAGATGGGCCTTCACGCCCTTCTGGGCGGCGAGGCGATCGAGCCGGACGATCGGCGTGTCGCCGATCGTGTCGGTGATCGACGCATAGATCTTGCCGCGCCCGCGCTTCTTGTCGTCCGCCATTGGTCGTCTCCTCAACCCGTTGCTCTTGTGGGCGAAATCCTAGTCCAGCCGGCCGGCCGGGTCGAGCCTCGCTATTTCCCGCCGGTCGAGCCGAAGCCGCCGGCGCCGCGCGTCGTTTCGGCCGAGAACTCGCTGACCACCTTGAAGCGCGGCCGCACCACCGGCACGAACATCATCTGGGCGATGCGGTCGCCCGGCTGGATGGTGATCGGCGGCGTGCCGGACGCGTTGCGGTTCCAGACGCTGACCAGGATCGGCCCGAGATAGTCGGCGTCGATCAGCCCGGTCGAATTGCCGAGCACCAGGCCCGTCTTATGGCCGAGGCCGGAGCGGGGCAGGATCATCGCGGCAACGAACGGGTCGCGGATGAACAGCGACAGCCCGCTCGGGATCAGCACGGCCGGCGAGCCGGCCTCGATCGAGAGCGGGGCGTCGATCGC
The DNA here is from genome assembly GCF_026343955.1 of Kaistia defluvii. Lineage (GTDB taxonomy): Bacteria > Pseudomonadota > Alphaproteobacteria > Rhizobiales > Kaistiaceae > Kaistia > Kaistia defluvii. The sequence continues at coordinate 84,033 of NZ_JAPKNI010000011.1, read as the reverse complement.
GGCGCGCAGGTCGATCGCCGCCGCCATGTCGCTCTGATAGGCGGGCATGCCCCAGGCCTCGAGGCGCGGGTCGAGCACCTTCAGTTCGATGGTCGGCTGGTTCGGCACGGCAAGGTCCTCAACGGTAACGGAAGGCTAACGAGGGGTTAACGCGAGAGTAGGCTGTTAACCCGGATGGCGCGGGAAAAGTCGGGGCTGTCGCCGGCGGCGATGCCGAGCGCGCTGATCGCCGCGCGGCGGCGGAATTCGGCCTCGGACAGGCCGGTGCTAAAGCCTTGATTCTGGTAGATATAGCTCGGCAGATAGCCGGATAGCAGGATGCGGTAATCGAAGGGCAGCGCCGGGTCGAGCGCGCGCAGCAGCTGGAAAACCACCGTCGTACAATTGGTGGTGACCGTGTTGTAGAAGGTCGGCACCTCCGCCAGATGGTTGCCGGTCTCCAGATAGGACAGGAACAGTGCCCGCATCCCGGCCTTGGGCATGTGGACGGGATAGAGATAGACGTCCTCTCCCCGGATGTTGGTGCGAAGGCGGATGATGTCGCGCTCGTCGGCGGCGATCAGCGCCAGGTCGAATTCCTTGAAGAAACCGCCGATCGAGGAGAAGCTCTCGCCCTGCTCCTTGCGGATTTCCGCCGAGAAAACAACATGTTGTCCGTCTTCGAAACCGAAGGAGACAAGCGTGTGGGCAATCGCCGGTCCCGCCCAATAGGACAGGAACAGGTCGACCGATTCGATCTTCGACAGGTCGTAGGACCGCGTTTCCCAGCGCGGCGTGAACGCGGTCTCGGTCTGCCAGTCGAAGTTGCGGACGTTTTGCAGCGTGACGATGTCGCCGTCACGGGTGCCGGTGACGATGTGTTCGACATCCGGCGCCCATTCGTGATCGAAGCTCGGCTTTATGCTCGTCCACCACAGCAGCGCCGCGATCAGCGCCAGCGCATAGACGCCGCGAACGATCCACGAACGTCTTGTCATTTCAAGGAAAAGAACCCCGAGCGCGAACGCGCCCCAGATGCCGATGGCGATCTTCACGGCCGTTGGCGGCAGCGGCAGCTGGTACCAGAAGGCCATGCCGACCAGCGCGGCCGTGAGCGCGATCAGCAACCAGAGGAGCAGTCGTCCGATCCAGCGGAGGAGGGTCAGGAGGGCGCGGATGATGGGGCCTCGTTCAGGCGGTCGGCTTCAGGCGGCCGGCGATCCAGTGCACCAGGCGGCGCGCCACCTCGTCTTTCGGCAGCTGCGGCCAGCTTTCGATCCCCTCCGGCGTCACCAGATGCACGGTGTTGGCGGCGCCGCCCATGACATTGTTCGCCGGCGAAACATCGTTGGCGACGATGATGTCGGCGCCCTTGCGACCCAGCTTTTTCTCCGCGTTTTCAAGTACATCGTCCGTCTCGGCGGCAAAGCCGACGACGAGGCCGGGGCGGCCATCCCGGCGATGCGCGATGGTCGCGAGGATGTCGGGATTCTCGGTCACGTGCAGGGGCGGCACGATACCGCTGCCGTCCTTCTTCAGCTTCGAGCCCGCCTCATGCGCCGGCCGCCAGTCGGCGACAGCGGCGGCGAAGATCGCGATGTCGGCGGGAAGCGCGATCTCGACGGCGGCGAGCATGTCGCGCGCCGTCTCGACCCGGCGCACCGAGACGCCGTCCGGATCCGCCAAGCCGACCGGCCCGGCGACCAGCGTCACGCGGGCGCCGGCGGCGGCGGCCGCGGCCGCGATGGCAAAGCCCTGCTTGCCGGAGGAGCGGTTGGCAATGTAGCGGACGGGATCGATCGGCTCGTGCGTCGGTCCGGCTGTCACAAGAACATGCTTGCCCAACAAAGGCTTGGCATCGGCGACGTTGTCGGATGAATCAGCTTTGCCTGCCGCAAGAAGCGCCTCGACGGCGGCGACGATAGCGAGCGGCTCGGACATCCGCCCGGTTCCGGCCTCGCCGCTCTCGGCCATCTCGCCGCGTTCGGGACCGGCGAGCCGGATGCCGTCGGCGAGCAGGGTCGCGATATTGCGCTGGGTCGCCGGATGCACCCACATGGCCGGGTTCATCGCCGGCGCGACGAGGACGGGCAGTCGGGTCGCGAGCAGGATCGCGCTGGCGAGGTCGTCGGCATGGCCGCCCGCCATTTTTGCCATCAGGTCGGCGGTGGCGGGGGCAACAACGATCAGATCGGCCTCGCGGGCCAGCCGGATATGGCCGACATCCTGCTCGGCTTCCCGGTCGAACAGCTCGGTATAGACCGTGCCGCCGGCGAGCGCGCCGGCTGCGAGCGGGGTGATGAATTCCGTCGCGCCCTTGGTCATGACGACTCGAACCGTCGCGCCGCGCTCCTTGAGGCGGCGGATCAGGTCGAGGCCCTTATAGGCGGCTATGCCGCCGGCGATGACGAGCAGGATGCGCTTGTCCTGAAGCGTCGCGTCCGAATGCGCCATGATGCTTCCCCGCTGTCGTCTCCGCGCGGTGCGCGAGGGCCAGAGCTACGTGAACATATTCCAGGCGAGCAGCACAACCGCCACCCAGACGCCGACCGTCAGCCAGCGATTGCCGCGGCCCTCGGCGCGGCCGATCGCCTCGACAGTTTCCGGCGACAGGGTGATGCCGTCGCGGGTCGCGTCGCTCAACTGCGCGGCGATCCGGGCGCCATGCTGCAGCATGGTGGGCAGGCTGGTGACGGCGCGGCCGAGATCGGCGATGCCGGAGCCGGCCTCCTGCAGCTTGCCGAGGGGGCCGAGATTGCGCTCGATCCATTCGCGCACCACCGGCTCGGAGGCGTCCCACATGTCGAAGGTGGGATCGAGCGAGCGGGCGACGCCTTCGACGACGACCATCGTCTTCTGCAGCATCAGAAGCTCCGGCCGCGTCTGCATGTCGAAAAGTTCGGTGACTTCGAACAGCAGCGTCAGCAGCTTGGCCATCGAGATGTCGCTGGCCGGCTGGCCGTGGATCGGCTCGCCAATGGCGCGCAGCGCCTGGGCGAAATCCTCCGGCGCGTGGCGGGCGGGGACGTAGCCGGCCTCCATATGCACTTCGGCGATGCGCAGATAGTCACGCTTGATGAAACCGTAGAGGATTTCGGCGAGGAAGCGCCGCTCGGCCTGGCCGAGCCGTCCCATGATGCCGAAATCGACGGCCACGACATCGCCGGCCGCGTCGACGAACAGGTTGCCCTGGTGCATGTCGGCATGGAAGAAGCCGTCGCGCATGGCGTGGCGCAGGAAGGCCTGCATCAGCCGTCGCGCGACCGCCTTGCGGTCATGGCCGGCCGCCTCGATGCCGGCGGGATCGGAAAGCTTGACGCCGTCGATCCATTCCAGCGTCAGCACGTCGCGCGCCGTGCGGGCCCAGTCGACCTTGGGCACGCGGAAGCCGGGGTCGCCCTGGGTGCGCTCGGCCATTTCGGAAAGCGCCGCCGCCTCGAGGCGCAGATCCATCTCCATCGAGACGGAGCGCGCCAGCGTGTCGACCACGGCGAGCGGCTTCAGCCGCTGCATGGCGGGATCGAGCCGCTCGACCAGATGCGCGCCGGCATAGAAGGTCTCGAGATCGCGGCGAAAGCGGCTGCGCACGCCCGGGCGCAGTACCTTGACGGCCACGGCGCGCAAGGTGCCGTCGGCCTCGATCACGTCGGCCTTGTGCACCTGGGCGATGGAGGCGGCGGCGATCGGCGGCGAGAAATTGGCGAAGATCGCCTCGACCGGCTTGCCGAAATTCTTCTCGATGACGACACGGGCCGCCGGCTCGCCGAAGGGCTCGATCTCGTCGCGCAGCCTCCCCAGCGCATCGGCGACATCCTCGCCGACGAAGTCGGGCCGGGTCGCCATGAACTGGCCGAGCTTCACATAGGAAGGGCCGAGCCTGTTGAGGGCGGCGGTGATCCGCTCGCCGCGATCGGCGACCAGCGCCGAGCGGCGCTCGACCAGGCGGCCGAGCCGGACGCCGAGGCGCGCGCCGGAGGGCAGGTCATCGATATCGACGAGGCTGAACGCGCCTTCACGCGCCAGAACGAAACCGGCCGCGGCGAGGCGGAAAAGGGCGGCTATGCCGAGCGCCATCGCGTCAGATTTTCCAGCCCGAGTGAATGGCGGCGATGCCGCCCGTCAGATTGCGATAGGAGACCTTGGCGAAGCCGGCCTGGCGGATCATCTCGGCAAAGCGCTCCTGATGCGGGAAGCGGCGGATCGATTCGACCAGATAGCGATAGCTCTCGCTGTCACCGGCGACCGCCTTGCCCATCGCCGGAATGACGTTGAACGAATAGAAATTGTAGACCTTGTCGAGGCCGGGAACGTCGACGTCGGAAAATTCCAGGCAGAGGAAGCGGCCGCCGGGCTTCAGTACCCGATAGGCCTCCTTCAGTGCCTGGTCGATGCGCGGCACGTTGCGGATGCCGAAGGCGATCGTATAGGCGTCGAAACGGCCATCCTCGAAGGGGAGCTCCTCGGCATTGCCCTCGACGAAGCTGACATGGTCGGCGAGGCCGCGCTTTTCCGCGCGCTCGCGGCCGACTTCCAGCATCGAGGCGTTGATGTCGCAGACCGTCGCGGTCGCCGATTTCTGCGAGCGCTCGACGATGCGGAACGACACGTCGCCGGTGCCGCCGGCGACATCCAGCACCTCGAATGGCCGGTTGCGCGGCGGCGTCAGCCACGACACCATCGCATCCTTCCAGATGCGGTGCAGGCCGGCCGACATCAGATCGTTCATCAGATCGTAGCGCGAGGCCACCTTGTGGAAGACGTCGTTGACCATGCCCTGCTTGGCATCGACGTCGACATCGCGGAATCCGAAGGAGGCACGGCCCTTTTCGGGCGTCTCGCTGCGAGATTCGGTCGCCATGGCGTCCCACTCCTTATATTACGCATGTGAGCCAGCGATCGCGGTGCGGGAAAGCCCGCGAATGCGGCGACCACCGCCCGATCTGGGAAAAATCGAAGTCCTTGATAGCTGATGCGCATCCAGCGCGCCACGGCCCCCATACCCGCAGAGTTGACGCAGCCTAAATGCCAGAACTTCCCGAGGTAGAAACCGTCCGCCAGGGCCTTGCCCCCGCCATGGAGGGCGCCGTGATCGAACGCCTGGAGCAGCGCCGGCCCGACCTTCGCTTTCCCTTTCCCGAGCGCTTTGCCGAAAGGCTGACAGGCCGGCGGATCGAGGGGCTCGGCCGGCGTGCGAAATACCTGCTCGCCGATCTCGACGATGGCGCGGTGCTGATCATGCATCTCGGCATGTCGGGTTCGTTCCGGATCGAGGACGGGCCGGGCGTCGATGCCGAGACGCCGGGCGAGTTCCATCATCCGCGCGGAAAAGCCGCCGCGCATGACCACGTCGTGTTCCATCTCTCGAACGGAAAGCGCGTCATCTATAATGACCCGCGCCGCTTCGGCTTCATGGATCTGGTGGCCCGCGCGGAGATCGAGGCGGCCCGGCATCTCGTCGGCCTCGGCATCGAGCCGGTCGGCAATGCTTTCGATGGCAAGGCGCTGCACGCTTTGTTCCAGGGCAAGAAGACGCCGCTGAAGGCGGCGCTGCTCGACCAGCGGCTGATCGCCGGCCTCGGCAATATCTATGTCTGCGAGGCGCTGCATATGTCCGGCCTGTCGCCGGAGAAAAGCGCCGGGGCGCTCACGGCGAAATCGGCGGAGCGGCTCGCCACCTCGATCCGCGAGGTTCTGGCCGCCGCCATCGCCGCCGGCGGCTCGTCGCTGCGCGATCACCGCCAGGCCAATGGCGAGCTTGGCTATTTCCAGCACTCGTTTCGCGTCTATGACCGCGAAGGCGAGCCATGCCCGACGCCTGGCTGTTCCGGCGTGATTGCGCGCAAGGTGCAGTCCGGCCGCTCGACCTTCTATTGCCCTGTCTGCCAGAAATGAGCGGGAACGGCGCCGCCGCCCGCCGCGCCGCTTGAATGCCGGGCCTGCCTCCTTTAGGCCTGCGGCAAGGTCGCCCTGCTGATTTGCCGATTGGCGGGAGGGCGACGAGCCGAATGCGGGAGCGCGCCATGTCGTCGAAGATCACGCCGTCCGAAGACGCGACCTACGAGACCGTCCTGGTCGAGACCCATTCCGCCGTCGGCCTGATCCGGCTGAACCGGCCGAAGGCGCTGAATGCGCTGAGCCGCCAGCTGATCGCCGACCTGAATGCGGCGCTCGACGGTTTCGAGGCGGATGACGGCATCGGCGCCATCGTGCTCACGGGCTCGGAAAAGGCCTTTGCCGCCGGCGCCGATATCAAGGAGATGCAGGCGCTCGGTTATGTCGACGTCTTCCTGGATGATTTCGTCGCCCGCTGGGAGCGCCTCGCGGCCGTCCGCAAGCCGGTCGTGGCGGCGGTGGCGGGCTTCGCGCTGGGCGGCGGCTGCGAACTGGCGCTCATGTGCGATCTTGTCATCGCGGCTGACAACGCGAAGTTCGGCCAGCCGGAGATCACGCTGGGCCTGATGCCGGGCGCCGGCGGCACCCAGCGCCTCGCCCGTTCGATCGGCAAGGCCAAGACCATGGACATGGTGCTGACCGGCCGGATGATCGACGCGGCGGAGGCCGAGCGTATCGGCCTGGTGTCGCGCGTCGTCCCGACGGCGGAACTGGTCGACCAGGCGATTGCCGCCGCGCAGAAGATCGCGAGCCTGTCGCGACCGTCCGTGCTGATGGCCAAGGAGGCGGTCAACCGCGCCTTCGAAAGCCCGCTCGCCGACGGCATCCGTACCGAGCGGCGGCTGTTCCATTCGCTGTTCGCAACCGAGGACGCGCGGGAGGGAATGGCGGCGTTCCTCGACAAGCGGCCAGCGGCGTTCCGCAACCGCTGAATCCTGCGCTTCCCGATTGACGGCGCGCGGGCAGATGATTATAAGCCGCCCATGAACCCGGGGCGGCCGCGAAGCTGCCTCTTCCGTTTAGCCTGAACTCCTATGGGTTCGTGGCACGGAAAGTCCAACGAACCGCTTTTTCAGGAAGGCCCCTCATGGCCAATACGCCGTCCGCCAAGAAGGCGACCCGCAAGATTGCTCGCCGTGCCGAGGTCAACCGCAATCGCCGCAGCCGCATGCGCACGCATGTGCGCAAGGTTGAAGAGGCGATCGCGTCCGGCAACGCCGCCGCTGCCGCCGAGGCGCTCAAGAACGCCCAGCCGGAACTGATGCGCGCTGCCCAGAAGGGCGTGCTGCACAAGAACACCGCTTCCCGCAAGGTTTCGCGCCTCGCAGCGCGCGTGAAGGCGATTTCCGCCTGATCTGCAGACTTTCTGGGGATTGACAAAAGCTCGGCTTCGGCCGGGCTTTTTTGTTATGCGGGTAAGTGTCTGCCCTGCCTCAGAAATGCCGTTATGGCCCTTGCGGAAGCGCGGCAAGCCAGACTGCTTCGCATCATTTAGTGAGCAAAATCAATGGCTTATCGGGCGGTCGGCATGACCCCCATCGACTCGGCGGGATTCCAGTCGAGTCAAGGGCCGCGGGTCGAATATTTTTCGCCTGCTTCGGATCTTTTCTCGGCCCCCGCCGCCGCCATCTGAACCCTTTGAGTCGTAAGGGATTCGGACGGGCTGGAGGGGGGGATGGGGTGGGAGCCAGGGGGTGCGGCGCCGGGGCGCGGGCGAATCTTGGTGTTGCGCCGTTGCGAGCCACCAACCCGCTGTGTATTTTCCCCTTCATGGACACGACAGCAAAAGTCGTCGTCCGCCGGAGGGGTGATCCGGCAATTATTCAAACAGGCGTTTCTCGCCTCTGAGAGTCTAGGGGCGCAACGGCAGTGAAATCGCGAACATTAAGTTTGCTCTATATGTAGTGTTTTTGCGTATTTAACTGCTTCCGCGTTCTGGAAGAACCTCCACCACCCTGTATCAACGACCGTTTTACATAGTGCGTGACCCGCCGGTCATGTGCGTGAGGGGGCAGTATGTCTCGTTCGCCTGCCGGCAGCTTCGCCGGCGACGTTTCGGCCGATGAGGCTTGGGAAGGTCTCTCCAGCGAGCCGCAGTCGATGCTGATCGACGTGCGGACCCGGGCCGAGTGGGCTTATGTCGGCATTGTCGACCTGAGCGCCATCGGCAAGGAGACGCTGCTGGTGGAATGGCAGAGCTACCCGACGATGGCGGTCAATGCCGACTTCGCCGAGGTGCTCGCGGCCGAACTGGACCGACGCGGCGTCGGTCGCGAGACGGCCTTGTATTTTCTGTGCCGGTCCGGCGCGCGCAGCCTCGCGGCAGCGAACGCCCTGGCCGATGCCGGTTTCGACCGGTGCTTCAACATTGCCGGCGGCTTTGAAGGGCCGCTGGACGAGGGCCGACATCGCGGTTCCGTGGATGGCTGGAAAGCTGCGGGACTGCCTTGGGTCCAATCATGATTAGATGCCAATCGTTACGAGAGGGGCTCAGATGCGCGACGACAGGACTGGCGAATTCGGATCGGGGGCTTCGGCCCTGCGGGCTATCGCCGTCGAAGAGGTTCAGCCGATGAGCGGGCGTGCCGATGCGGTGCTGTGGGAGCGCGTCAAGACGCGGCTTCGGACGGAGCTGGGCGAGGACGTCTTCTCAAGCTGGTTTGCGCGTGTTGAGTTCGAAGGCGCCGATGGCGCATCCGTCAATCTTTCGGTGCCGACGCGGTTTCTGAAATCGTGGATCCAGGCGCATTATTTCGACAAGCTGCTGGGTCTCTGGACGGCGGAAGTCGACAGCGTCCGCCGCGTCGAGCTCGTCGTCCGCGGCGCCGTCCGGGCGCGCGCTCCCGCCAAGGTCGACAAGCCGGCCGTGGCAAGCGTCGCCGCCAATCCGACCCCGACCTTCATTCCCGCGGCCAGTGCTGCCCCGGTCCTGATGCAGGCGAGCCCCGCCCGCATCGAGGCCGATGGCGCCGGCTCGCCGGTCGATCCGCGCTTCACCTTCGAGACCTTCTGCGAGGGCGGCGCCAACCGCGTTGCCTATGCCGCCGCTCGCGCCGTCGCCGAGACCCCGGCCGGCCGGCCGACGCCCTACAACCCGCTCTACCTTCACGCCTGTGTCGGTCGCGGCAAGACGCATCTGCTGCATGCCGTCGCCCAGGCGGCGCGCCGCGCCGATCCGAACCGCAAGGTGGTCTATCTGACCGCAGAGCACTTCATGTTCCGCTTCGTCGCGGCGCTGAAGAACCAGTCGGCGATCGCGTTCAAGGAGAACCTGCGCGACATCGATCTGCTGCTGATCGACGATCTGCAGTTCCTGCAGGGCAAGTCGGTGCAGCAGGAATTCTGCCACATGCTGAACGCGCTGATCGACGGCGCGCGCCAGGTTGTGGTGGCGGCGGACCGTCCCGCGGCCGAGCTGGAGACGCTGGACGAACGCGTCCGCTCGCGCCTTCGCGGCGGCGTCGCCTTCGAGATCGGCTCGCCGGATCTGGATCTGCGCCGCGATATACTGAAGTCACGCTATGCGATCGCGCAGTCGCAGAATCCCGGCGTCGACGTCCCCGAGACGGTCATCGAATATGTCGCCCAGTCGGTCGTCTCGAACGGCCGCGACCTGGAAGGCGCGTTGAACCGCCTCGTGGCGCAGTGGCAGTTCACCAACCAGCCGGTGACGATGAATTCGGCCGAGATCACGCTTCGCGATCTCGTCGGCGCCTCCGAGCCGCGCCGGGTCAAGATCGAGGACATCCAGAAGGTCGTCTCGCGCCACTACAACGTGTCGAAGGCCGACCTGCTGTCGAGCCGACGCACCCGCACCATCGTGCGTCCCCGTCAAATCGCTATGTATTTGTCCAAGACGCTGACCCCCCGCTCGCTGCCGGAAATCGGCCGTCGTTTCGGCGGCCGCGACCATACCACGGTGCTGCATGCGGTCCGCAAGGTCGAGGAGATGATGCAGGGAGACCAGCATCTGAAGGAAGAGATCGAGTTGCTGAAGCGCATGATCGACGAATAGTCGGTCTGCCCGGGGCCGGCGGGGATCTTCGCCGGCCCTTTCTCGTTCGGGCCTTCCGCGCCACCCCCGGCCGATTGTCGAGGGGGCCTTGCGTTCCGGCCTCGAACAAGCCAATTTCCACGGTCCGTACCGGACGCTCTGTCCGCCTTATGTCGATGCCGCGCCATCTGCGCGGCTTTTCTATCAAGGTTCCTGCGTTTCATGAGAGCGACCCTCGAGCGATCCAACCTCCTGAAGTCCCTCAACCACGTTCACCGCGTGGTCGAACGACGGAACACGATCCCGATCCTCTCCAACGTCCTGCTGCGGGCCTCCGGCTCGGAACTGACGCTGAAGGCGACCGATCTCGATCTCGAGATCCTGGAAACCATTGCCGCCGATGTCGGTCGCCCGGGCGCCACCACGGTGCCGGCGCATATGCTCTACGACATCGTGCGCAAGCTGCCGGACGGCTCGGAAGTGGCGCTGGAGACCTCGGCCGATGGCCAGACGCTGACGGTTCGCTCGGGCCGCTCCAACTTCTCGCTGCAGATGCTGCCGGAGACCGATTTCCCGGACCTGACCACGGGCGAGTTCCCGATCCGCTTCGAAATGCCGGCCTCGGCCTTCAAGACGTTGATCGATCGCACCCAGTTCGCGATCTCGACGGAAGAAACCCGCTATTATCTGAACGGCATCTACCTGCACACGCCGACGATCGAAGGCCGCACGGTGCTGCGCGCGGTTGCGACCGATGGCCACCGCCTGGCCCGGGCGCAGACCAATGCGCCGATCGGCTCGGAAGGCATGCCGGGCGTGATCGTGCCGCGCAAGGCGGTTGGCGAGATCCAGAAGCTGCTCGAAAGCTCGGAAGAGGTCGCGACCATCGAATTGTCCGAGACCAAGATCCGCGTCTCCTTTGGCGCGGTGGTCCTGACCTCGAAGCTGATCGACGGCACTTTCCCGGACTATGCCCGCGTCATCCCGCAGGGCAATGACAAGCTGCTCAAGGTCGATCGCGGCACCTTCTCCAACGCCGTCGACCGCGTCTCGACCATCGCCAGCGAGCGCGGACGTGCCGTCAAGCTGTCGCTGTCGTCGGAGGGCCGCCTGGCGCTCACCGTCAACAATCCGGATTCGGGTTCGGCGACGGAAGAGCTTGACGTCGACTACGCCGCCGATCCGATCGATATCGGCTTCAATTCGCGCTATCTGCTCGACATCGCCGGCCAGCTCAAGACCGGCACGGCGCTGTTCAAGCTGGCCGATCCCGGCTCGCCGACGCTGATCCAGGATGACGGCGACGAGGACGCGCTCTACGTCCTGATGCCGATGCGCGTGTGATCCTCACGGCCGAGGCCGGCCAGCCGCGCATCACGCGGTTGACGCTGGCCGACTTCCGATCCTATAGCCGTCTCGATGTCGCCATCTCCGGTCGCCTGGTCGCCCTTTCCGGCGAGAATGGCGCCGGCAAGACCAATCTGCTCGAAGCGATCTCGCTGCTGTCGCCCGGCCGCGGCCTGCGCCGCGCCGACATGGCCGAGATGGCGCGGATTGGCGGGGGCGGCGGCTTCGTCGTCGCGGTCGATCTCGATACGGCGAACGGCCCCGTCCGGCTGGGCACGGCGCTGGACGGCACGCCGCCGTCGCGCCGCTGCCGCATCGATGGCGCGGCGGTTTCCTCGGCCACCGCTTTCGCCGAATATCTGCGCATCGTCTGGCTGACGCCGGCGCTGGATGGCCTGTTCACGGGCCCCGCCGGCGACCGCCGGCGCTTCCTCGATCGCCTGGTCCTGGCGGTCGATTCGCAGCATGGCACGCGGGTCAATGCCTTCGAGAAGGCGGTGCGGGGCCGCAACCGGCTGCTCGAAGATCCGTCGCCGGACCGGGCCTGGCTCGACGGCTTGGAAGCCGAGATCGCCGAGATCGGCGTCGCGGTCGCCGCCGCCCGCAAGGAGACGGCGGAGCGGCTCGCCGGTCTCATCGCCGAGGAGCGCGACGACAGTTCGCCTTTTCCCTTCGCGGTGCTGGCGCTTGAAGGCGATGTCGAGGGCTGGATCGGTCAGGGACCGGCCGTCGAGGCCGAGGATCGCTATCGCGCCGCCCTCCGCAACGGCCGGGCCCGCGACCGCGCCGCCGGCCGTACGCTGATCGGCCCGCAGGCGAGCGACCTCGTCGTGCGCCACGGCCCGAAGGACGTACCCGCCGGCCGCGCCTCGACCGGCGAGCAGAAGGCGCTTCTCGTCGGCATCGTGCTGGCGCATGCCAGGCTGGTGGCGCGGATGAGCGGGCTGGCGCCGATCGTCCTGCTCGACGAGATCGCCGCCCATCTCGACCAGCGCCGCCGCGCGGCCCTGTTCGAGGCACTGGACAGGCTGGGCGGACAGGTGTTCATGACGGGGGCCGATCCGGCGCTGTTTGCCGAATTGCCGGATTCGGCCCAGATTTTAACGGTGACGCCGGGACGCGTCGAAACATTGTGACGCGCCGGGCTGCTCGGACACGGCCGAAGAGGGTGGGATGACAGGACTTTCGATTTCCGGACTGGCGCTGTTCGCCGCCGCCCTCGCGGTCGCCGCTTTTTCGCCGGGCCCCGGCATCGCGGCGATCGTCGCCCGCGTCCTCGGTCGTGGCCGTCATGGCGCCTTTGCCTTCACCGCCGGCATGGCGATCGGCGATATCGTCTGGCTGACGCTGGCCGTGCTGGGCCTCGCCATGGTGGCGCAGACCTTCCATGAAGTGTTCGCGCTGCTCAAATATGCCGGCGCCGCCTATCTGCTCTATGTCGCCTGGAAGATGTGGAAGGCCCCGGCCGCCGCCCCTGACATCGCGCCGGTCGCCCTGCGCGAGAGCCGCCTTCGGCTGTTCCTGGCCGGCCTCGCCGTCTGCATGGGCAACCCGAAGACGATGGTGTTCTATCTGGCCCTGCTGCCCTCGATCCTCGACGTCACCCGCATTGACGGGCTGGCCTTCCTCGAGCTCTCGATGGTGACGCTGTCCGTGGTCGGCATGGTGTTCGCCTTTTATGTCGGCGTGACCCTGCGCGCACGCCGCCTGATCACCAGCGCGAAAGCGGTGCAGCGGGTCAACCGCGGCAGCAGCGTGGTCATGGCGGGAGCAGCCATCGCGATCGCCACGCGATAGCGCGCCGGGCCAGACGGATCGACGCGGGGCGGCATTCGCGCGTGTAAGCCGGCTGCCGAGCGGCTAGCATCGCCGGAAACTCGAATCACTTTCCCCCGGATGCTCCATGCCGCTATCGCGCGCCCGCGCAGCGCTTAAAACTGTCTTTGGCTACGATGATTTCCGCCCCGGCCAGGACGAGGTCATCGCGGCGGTGATGAGCGGCGAGCATGTGCTCGCGGTCATGCCGACCGGTTCCGGCAAGTCGATGTGCTACCAGCTGCCGGCGATCGTCGACGGCGGCCTGACGGTCGTTGTCTCGCCGCTGATCGCGCTGATGCGCGATCAGGTGCAGCAGATGCAGCATGTCGGCGTGGCGGCGGCGACGCTGAACTCGACCAATGGCGACGACGCCAATCGCGAGACGCTGCGCCGCCTGCGCGCCGGCGAGATCTCGCTTCTGTTCGTCTCGCCCGAGCGGCTCGCCGGCGATGGGCTGGTCTCGCTGCTGGCCGCCTGCGACGTGCGCCGGCTGGCGATCGACGAGGCGCATTGCGTCTCGCAATGGGGCCATGACTTCCGCCCCGAATATCGCCAGCTCGCCTCCGTGCGCGAGGCGCTGGGCGGCGTGCAGGTGGTGGCGCTGACGGCGACGGCCGACCAGGCGACCCGCAACGATATCGCGGCCCAGCTCTTCCCGGCGCCGCCGCGCGTCGTCGTCCATTCCTTCGACCGGCCCAACATCCATCTCCGCTTCGAGGCCAAGGACCGGCCGCGCACGCAGATCGCCGACTTCCTCGCCCGCCACAAGGGCGGCAGCGGCATCATCTATGCCTCGTCGCGCGACAAGACCGAGAAGCTGTCGGAATGGCTGGTCGGCAAGGGCATCCGCTCGGTGCCCTATCATGCCGGTCTCGACGCCGGCATCCGCTCCAAGCATCAGGACATCTTCCTGCAGGAGGATGGCGTGGTCGTCGTCGCCACCGTCGCCTTCGGCATGGGCATCAACAAGCCGGATGTCCGCTTCGTCATCCATGCCGACATGCCTGCCGGTGTCGAAGCTTATTACCAGGAGATCGGCCGCGCCGGCCGGGATGGGCTGCCGGCCGATACGCTGACGCTGTACGGGCTCGACGACATGGCCTTCCGCCGTCGCCAGATCGACGAGAAGGCGATCAGCGAGGCGCAGCGCCGGGTGGAGCAGAAGCGGCTCGCGGCGATGACCGATCTCGCGGAGTCCGCGACCTGCCGGCGGCAGGCTCTGCTCGCCTATTTCGGCGAGCCGACCGGCCGCTGCGGCCATTGCGACCTCTGCCAGGGCGGCGCGGAACTGGTCGATGCGACGGTCGACGCGCAGAAGGTGCTCTCGGCCGTGGTGCGCACCGGCCAGCGCTATGGCGCGGCGCATCTGGTCGATGTCCTGCGGGGCGAGGCGACCGACGCCGTGCAACGCCAGGGCCATGACAAGATCAAGACATTCGGCGTCGGCATCGACCGCAGCGCCCATGTCTGGCGGACGCTGGTGCGCCAGCTTTTCGCCGCCGGCGCGCTGGCCCAGGCGAGCGAGGAGCATGGCGGCTTCCGCATCACGCCGGAGGGCGAGGCGGTGCTGTTCGGGCACGAGCGGATCGCGCTGCGCTCGATCCGCGAGGCGCCGGCGAAGGGCCGCGGCAGGCGGAGCGAGAAGGACGACCGCGCCGACGGTCTCGACGAGGCGACGGCGACCATGTTCGAGCAGCTGCGCGCGCTGCGGCGCGAGATCGCCCGCGACGAGGGGGTGCCGGCCTATATGGTCTTCCCCGACCGTACGCTGATCGAGATGGCGGAAGCCATGCCCGGCACGCTCGACGAGATGCGCGGCGTGCAGGGGGTCGGCGAGCGCAAGCTCACGCTCTATGGCGAGGCCTTCCTCGAGGCGCTGCATTCCGCCCGCTGACGATTGCCACGACGCGACCTTCGGCAGGCTGGCGCGGCGGCTGATCGTCGCGCGCCCGGCAAGGCCAGCGATTCTGCCGTTTTTGTCACCGAAGCGCCGCGTTTGCGTGTAAGGGTAACCGTGCAATTTGCTTGTCGAAGCAATATATTAGCCTCTCGATTCGACGTATCGCGCGCGCAGGCGCGCGACGCTTTCAAGGAAGCCTGAATGTCCGATACCGCCCGCGATCAAGCCTCTGATGCCTACGGCGCCGATTCTATCAAGGTGCTCAAGGGCTTGGATGCCGTCCGCAAGCGCCCGGGCATGTATATCGGCGACACGGACGACGGCTCCGGCCTCCACCACATGGTCTATGAGGTGGTCGACAACGCCATCGACGAGGCTCTCGCCGGCCATGCCGACGAGGTCAATGTCACCCTCAATGCGGACGGATCCGTCACGGTTCGCGACAATGGCCGCGGCATTCCGACGGATCTGCATGCCGAGGAGGGCGTTTCGGCGGCCGAGGTCATCATGACCCAGCTGCATGCCGGCGGTAAGTTCGACCAGAATTCCTACAAGGTCTCCGGCGGTCTGCACGGCGTCGGCGTCTCGGTCGTGAATGCGCTGTCGAGCATGCTGAAGCTGACGATCTGGCGCAACGGCAAGGTGCACGAGATCGAGTTCGCGCATGGCAACGCCGTGTCGCCGCTCAAGATCATCGGCGACTGGGACGGGCGCAACGGCACCGAGGTCACCTTCCTGCCCTCGACCGACACCTTCACCCAGGTCGAGTTCGATTTCGACACGCTGGAACATCGCCTGCGCGAGCTCGCCTTCCTGAATTCGGGCGTGCGCATCGTGCTGACCGACAAGCGCGGCGTTGAAGTCCGGCGCGAAGAGCTGGTCTATGACGGCGGCCTCGATGCCTTCGTGCGCTATCTCGACCGCACCAAGAAGCCGCTGATGACGGCGCCGATCTACATGACCAGCGAGCGCGACGGCATCACCGTCGAGGTCTCGATGTGGTGGAACGACAGCTACCACGAGAACGTCCACTGCTTCACCAACAACATCCCGCAGCGCGACGGCGGCACGCATCTCGCCGGTTTCCGCGGCGCGCTGACGCGCCAGGTCACCGGCTATGCCGACAGCCAGGGCATCTCGAAGCGCGAGAAGGTGACTCTGTCCGCCGACGATTGCCGCGAAGGCCTAACGGCGGTGCTTTCGGTCAAGGTGCCGGATCCGAAATTCTCGTCGCAGACCAAGGACAAGCTGGTCTCGTCGGAAGTGCGTCCAATCGTCGAGAACGCCGTCAACGAGATGCTCGGCATGTGGTTCGAGGAACATCCGGCGGAATCGAAGATCATCCTCGCCAAGGTTGTCGAGGCCGCCACGGCGCGCGAGGCGGCGCGCAAGGCGCGCGATCTGACCCGCCGAAAGGGCGCGCTCGACATCGCCTCGCTGCCCGGCAAGCTCGCCGACTGCCAGGAACGCGACCCGGCCAAGTCCGAAATCTTCATCGTCGAGGGTGACTCGGCAGGCGGCTCGGCCAAGCAGGGCCGCAACCGCGAGAACCAGGCCGTGCTGCCGCTGCGCGGCAAGATCCTGAACGTCGAGCGCGCGCGCTTCGACAAGATGCTGTCGTCCGAGCAGATCGGCATGCTGATCATCGCGCTCGGCACCTCGATCGGCAAGGACGAGTTCGCGCCGGACAAGCTGCGCTATCACAAGATCATCATCATGACGGATGCTGACGTCGATGGCGCCCATATCCGCACCCTGCTGCTGACCTTCTTCTTCCGGCAGATGCCGGAACTCATCGAGCGCGGCCATGTCTACATCGCCCAGCCGCCGCTCTATAAGGTCACCAAGGGCCGTTCCGAGCAGTATCTGAAGAACGAGCGCGCGCTGGAGGATTACCTGATCCAGCAGGGCCTCGACGAGGCCGCCCTCCTGCTGGAGGACGGGGAAGCCCGCGCCGGCGCCGATCTCGATCACCTGATCCAGGATGCGCGCCAGATCGCCTCGATCCTCAGCGGCATCCATACCCGCTATGATCGCGGCATGGTCGAGCAGGCCGCCATGGCCGGCGGGCTCGACCCCGCTCTGCTGGAAGACAAGGATCGCGCCACCGCCGCCGCCCAGGCGATCGCGACCCGGCTCGACCTGATCGCGGAGGAGACGGAGCGCGGCTGGCAGGGCACGCTCGACCCCCAGGGTGGGTATCGTTTCGAGCGCGAGGTGCGTGGCGTGCGCGAGGTGCACACCATCGACATGGCGCTGATCGATTCGGCCGACGCGCGCAAGCTGCACGCCGTTTCGTCCCGCATTTCCGATGTCTTCGCCAAGCCGTCGACCCTGCGCCGCAAGGAGATGAGCACGCCGATCTTCGGGCCGCGCTCGCTGCTGGAAGCCGTCTTCCTGCAGGGCCGCAAGGGCATCCAGATGCAGCGCTACAAGGGCCTTGGCGAGATGAACGCCAGCCAGCTCTGGGAAACGACGCTCGATCCCAACGTCCGTTCGCTGCTGCAGGTGAAGATCAAGGAGGCGGACGCCGCCGACGATCTCTTCACCAAGCTGATGGGCGACGAAGTCGAGCCGCGCCGCGAGTTCATCCAGGACAACGCGCTCAGCGTCGTCAATCTCGACGTCTGACGGTTTCGCTCCCCGCCGGCGGCCTCATTCCGCCGGCACGGG
The DNA here is from genome assembly GCF_026343955.1 of Kaistia defluvii. Lineage (GTDB taxonomy): Bacteria > Pseudomonadota > Alphaproteobacteria > Rhizobiales > Kaistiaceae > Kaistia > Kaistia defluvii. Next base: position 66,430 of record NZ_JAPKNI010000011.1, on the reverse strand, counting down.
GCAACTCATGTCGCCTTCCTGGCAATTCATGAGTTCCTTGAGCGTATCCAGACGGGTGCGCGTCATGCCGTCGATGCAGGTGAGCAGTACCGTCGGATAGGCGCTGCCGCCGCTGACGCCGGAAGTGCGGAACGCGCATTCCGCATCGCGGAAGGCCATCCAAGCGCGCTGCGACTTGACGAGAAGCTTCGCCGTATCCGGGTTGTCGGCGAGGCGGCGGGTGATCGCCTGATAGGTGATGTTGAGCTGCTTGTCGGTCGCCTTCAGCGCCATGTCGGCGCAGACATGCATCGTCGCCTGGTCCGGGGCATTGTCGCAATCCATCGCGTTCGCGACCGAGATTCCCGCAAGTGTCAGCGCGGCGGTGAGGATGATACGGCGCATGGATTTCTCCTGGAGGTTGTGCAGCCCGAGTAGAGTCGGAATCCGGCTTTCCGGCAAGCCGTCGATGTTTCGGGTGTCGCAGCAATTTTCGGGCGGCATATTGCCCTGATCCCGTCCTCGGTCCATACCGTCTGTCTGTGCACCCGTCCGATCAGCCTCTCGGCTGATGTCAAACTCGCAGGCCAACGTAGTTCCCCGCGATGGTCCAAAAGTCTAACACGCATCAGGGATGAAACACTTTGCAGCAACTCGCTGATATTGGCGTGCTTGGTCTCGCCGTCATGGGCGCGAACCTCGCCCGCAACGCGGCCCGAAAGGGATTCGGCGTCGCCGTGTTCAACCGCAATGGGGCCCGCACCGACGAACTGATCGGCGAGCACGGCTCCGAGGGCCGCTTCACGCCGTCGAAGACAATTCCGGATTTTGTCGCTTCGATCGCCAAGCCGCGCGCCATCATCATCATGGTCAAGGCCGGTCAGCCGGTCGATCAGGTGATCGAGGAGCTGCTGCCGCATCTCGAGACGGGCGACATCATCATCGATGGCGGCAACTCGCTCTATACCGACACGAACCGGCGCTTCCACTATCTGAAGGAGCGCGACATCAAGTTCATCGGCATGGGCGTGTCCGGCGGTGAAGAGGGCGCGCTCGAAGGTCCGAGCATGATGCCGGGCGGCACGCGCGAGGCCTATGCCCGCATCGAGCCGATCGTCACCAAGATGGCGGCCCAGGTCGATGGCGAGCCCTGCTGCGCCTATATCGGCACCGAAGGCTCCGGCCACTACGTCAAGATGGTCCATAACGGCATCGAATATGCCGATATGCAGCTGATCACCGAAGCCTACGACCTGTTCAAGACGGTCTATGGCCTCGAGGCGCCGGCGATCGCCGACATCTTCGCCGAATGGATGAAGGGTGATCTCGATTCCTACCTGATCGACATCACCTCCGCCGTGCTGCGCAAGATCGACAGCACGGGCAAGCCGCTGGTCGATTCGATCGTCGACGAGGCCGAGCAGAAGGGCACCGGACGCTGGACGGCGCAGTCGGCGCTCGATCTCGGCGTCCCGCTGACCTCGATCACCGAGGCCGTGTTCGCGCGTGCGCTTTCGGGCCGTCGCGCCCAGCGCGCCGAAGCCGAAAAGCTGTTCCCGCACGCGGCTCCGGCCAAGCGCCAGATCACCCAGGCCGACATCGACGCCGTCAAGGATGCGCTCTACGCCTCCAAGATCGTCGCCTATGCCCAGGGCTTCGAGCATCTGACGGTTGCCTCCGAGCAGTTCGGCTGGGATCTGAAGCTTGGCGAAGTCGCCTCGCTCTGGCGCGGCGGCTGCATCATCCGCGCCCGCTTCCTCAACCGCATCCGCGATGCCTATGACGCAGGCGTCGCCGGCCCGAACCTGCTGCTGCAGGATTACTTCCGCGACGCGGTTTCGAAGGCCGAGCCGAACTGGCGCAAGGTCGTGGGCCTGGCGATCGAGCAGGGCATTCCGGTCCCCGCCTTCTCGTCGTCGATCGCCTATTACGACGGCCTGCGCCGCGCGCGCGGCCCGGCCAACCTGCTGCAGGGCCTGCGCGACTATTTCGGCGCCCACACCTATGGCCGCCTCGACAAGCCGGGCAAGTTCCACACGCGCTGGAGCCAGGACGGCTCCGAGATCGACGCCTGAGCCACAAAACGATACCGGCCCGCAAAGTTTCCTTGCGGGCCGGTCAAATTCCCGGCGCAATCGCCATCGATCCTGACACAGCGTCTTCTTCCCGCGGCCCAGCCGTTGCGCGAGGAGGACAGCGCACCCACATGTGGTGCGCGATTGAAACAGGCGGAGACGATGACGACCTACCGGACCTTCACGATTTCAGGCCCCCGTGGCACCACGAGCTGGAAGGACAAGCTTCGGCTCGGACTGGCGCTTGTGGTTGGCGCCAGCGTGGTCTTCGCGGCGCTGGTCCTGTCGTTGTCCATCGCGCTGATCCTCATTCCCGTGCTGGCCGTGGTCTACCTGTTCCGGCGACGCATCCTGCGGAGCTTCCTGGCGCGTGCTATGCCGCCCGGCGCTGCCGGTCCGGGACCGCGCCCCGATCCCGCCGCCCAGGCCGCGTATGAAGAGCCCCATCCGTTCCGCGCACCGCCGCGGGGCCGGACGGACGAGGTGATCATCGACGCCGAATATCGCGTCGTCGAAACCGACGAAGAGCGTCGCTGACGCTCTCTCTCCCGTTTTGGCCGCGGATCGCTCGAATGTGATCCGCCTTGCCGCCAGATCCTGCCTCACCCGGGCCGCATTGGGATAGATTGTCCCCTCGCGCCGGGGTTTGTCGTCTTGGACGAGGCGGAACAGAAATGCAGCCATTGCCCCGCCAGCCTCCCGGCGCTCTCGCAGGAGGAAGCCATGCAGAACGCGGTCAATCTCTCCAGCCTTCGCCGGGCGGTGGAAGGCAATGATGCCAAGGCCCTGACGGCTTTCTATGCCGATGACGCCGAAGTCCGCGTGATCGACCAGGACCATCCGCCGAGCCGTCCGCTGGTGCTCAAGGGCAAGCAGGCGATCGGCGCCATGCTCAACGATGTCTGCGGCCGCGCCATGAAGCATCATCTCGACGACGGGCTCATGGACGGCAGCCATCTCGCCTTCGCCGAGACCTGCACCTATCCCGATGGCGTCAAGGTCTACATGAGCGCGATGCTGGAACTCGCCGACGGCAAGATCCGCCGCCAGACCAACATCCAGGCCTGGGATCACTAGGGTCGGCCGAATACGTCACCGCTCCAGCCGGTCGACGAACCAGCGGGTCAGCTCGATCCAGACCTGATCCTTTTCGGCCGCGTCCTCGATGCCGTGCTCGATGTTGGGATTGTCGTTCACCTCGATGACGAAGAACCCGTCTTCGGTCTGCTTGATGTCGACGCCGTAGAGCCCGTTGCCGATCAGCTGCGCGGCGCGCAGGCCGATGTCGATCACCTCGGGGGGCGCCTGGCTGATGGTCATGGAGCGCAGCCCGCCTTCCAGCGCCTTGCCGTTGGGCTGGTGCTTGACGATCTGCCAGTGCTTCTTGGCCATGGTGTACTGGCAGACGAACAGCGGCTTTCCGCCCAGCACGCCGACGCGCCAGTCGAATTCCGTCGGCATGAATTTCTGCGCCAGCAGCAGGTCGGTGTCCTTGAACCAGGCCCGCGCCAGCTCGTCCATCTGGCGATGGTTGTCGACCTTCTTGACGCCGCGCGAGAAGGAGGAATCCGGGATCTTCATGACGAGCGGAAAGCCCAGCTCGTCTGCGGCGCGCTGGAGATCGCCATTGCCGCCCAGGATGATCGTGGGCGGCACAGCGATGCCGTTGCCGGTCATCAGTTCCTGCAGGTAGACCTTGTTGGTGCAGCGGATCATCGAAACGGGGTCGTCGATCACCGGCATGCCTTCCTGGACGGCGCGCCGGGCGAAACGATAGGTGTGGTTGTCGATCGAGGTGGTTTCGCGAATGAACAGCGCGTCGAACTCCGCCAGCCGCGCCAGGTCCTTCCTGGTGATCGGCTCGACTTCGACGCCGAGCTTTTCGACCGTGCGGGCCCAGTGCTTCAGCGAACCGAGGTTGGAGGGCGGCATCGCCTCGGTCGGATCGTGCAGCACGGCGAAGGAATAGCGCGGCGCCGAGCGCGTCGCCTTTTTCGAGCGCCATTCGCGCCGGGTGTGGTCGTGCAGCGCCTCATGGAAGAAGGCGAGCTCGTGCGACGTCAGCTTGTTGATCGGCACCGGGGCGAGCTTGCGGATTTCGGCCCGGCTCGTCTGGTCGATCGTCACCTCCAGCACGGGACAGCGGAACCAGTCGAAGAGCAGGCGTGAAAAGCGATCGAAGCGATGGTCGTCGCTGATGCCGAACATCACCAGCAACCGGCCGGGCATGTCCTTGTCGCCCGAGGCGGAGATCGCCTTGACCAGTTGATCCTCGAGCTCGGGCAGCGCCTGGGCATAGAGGGCGCGGCTGGCGAGATCGATCATTGTCTCGACGTTCGGCACGACCCGGTGGCCGCGCGCCCCGGCCAGCAGCGAGGCATAATAACCCCGGCTCTGATAGGCGAAGGAGCGCGACAGATTGATGATTTTGGGGCGGGACCCGCGGAACAGATTGGCACGGGCCAGATAGTCCTTCGTCGTGATGACCTTGTGGGGCGTATCCTCGTTTGGAAAGTCCTTCGCCGCATCGACCAGGATAACCCAATCCGCCATGGTTCACCTCGGTCTGAGAACGACGGCCGCGCGCAACGGTTCCCGGCCCCAGCGCGCCATATGCTCGAAATCGGCATAGGGGATCGGCAGGTTGGCCGCGTCCGAATGAGTCTCGTGCTCGCGGTCCTCGACCCAGGGGTCGTGGATGAACAGATGACGCCCGTCATCGCCCACCACCAGCACCCAGTGCGGCACCTTCTTGCCGAACATCCGGTAGGCCGAGATCAGCACGATCACGAGGGCGCCCTGCGCGAGGGCCGAGCGTATCGCGGCGACGTCGAGCGGCCGGTGGTGGATCGGGATCTCGAAGGCGATCGTCTGGTGGCGGAAATCCTCCTGCGCCAGTTGCATGACGCGGCGCTTCTCCGGGTCGCGCACCGATTCCAGGAACAGCGAGCCCTCGCGACTGACATGGATCGAGGCCGAGAGCCCGTTGCGGGCGGCCGAGACGGCCAGCCCATGCGGATCGCATCCGCCCAGCCCCGCCATCATGAACACCGTCGTCGCCTGCCGCCAGAGCTTGATCTCCTCGACCGGGCTCATGGCGTAGTCCCGACGGAGATGGCCGAGCGCCATCATCACGCAGCAGGGGCCGCAGGTGAAATCGGTGGTCTGCTCGTAATAGCGCACCGAGGTCGAGAGCGCGTCGCCGCGCAGCCGCTTCTCGTAGCGCAGCGCGTTGGCGTGATCTTCGTAATAGTCGAGATAGCGGCCGATGCGGCGATAGCCGAGCCGTTCGTAGAGGCGGATGCCGGCCGCGTTGTCCTCGCGCACCTCGAGCCGCAGCAGGAAGCGGTCCCGCTCGTAGGCGACGCGCTCGGATTCGGTCACCAGCGCCGCGCCGACGCCGCTGCCGCGCAGGGCCGCCAGCACGGCGATGGAATAGAGCCGCGCCATGCCGGTGCCGGCCCGGAACAGCAGCAGCGCGTAGCCGACGAGGCGGCCGTCGGCGAGGGCGGCGACGGTGAGGGCGGCGGTCGGCGCTTCGACCAGCTTGCGGAAACTGCGCCGCGCCATCCTGTCGGTCTGGAACGAGGCGGCCTCGATCGCGACCAGCCCGTCGAGATCGGCGGCCGAGGCGGGCCGCACGGTGAACAGGGGAGGCGAGGGGGTGTCGACTGCACTCACAAGGCGCGATGGAACGCCCATTTCGACCGATCCGCAAGAGCCGGCGTATCGGGATCGACGCGCCATCCGGAGGCCGGATCTCGGGCCGCAATTGCGGCGCGGCTATGGCCTATTCCCACACGCAATCGTGAGTGTGGCGGCTGTTCCGGCCAGCCTCGGCCGGCCGTCTCCGGGGACTAGCCGGGGACGTTGTCGCCGACTTCCTCGGCGATGCTCTCGCCGGTCTTCGTGCGCGCCTCGCGCTGCTCGCGCATGAAGATGAACAGTCCGGAGGCGATGATGATGGCGGCGCCGATCAGCATGGACGGCTTCGGCTGGTCGCCGAAGACGAAATAGCCGAACACCACGGCCCAGATCAGCATCGTGTACTGATAGGGCACGACCACCGAGGCCGGCGCCAGCTTGAGCGAGCGCGTGACGCAGAACTGCGCCATCAGCGCGACGACGCCGAGCAGCCCCAGCAGCCCGAAATCGATCCCCGTCGGCATCACCCAGGCGAAGGGGGCGATCACGGCGCCGACCACCAGCGTGCTTACCGTCGAGAAGGTTAGCAGCGTCTTGTCCGGCGTTCCGCGCAGCTGGCGGGTCACGATCATCAGCGCGGCGAAGAACAGGCTGCCGCCAATGGCGATCAGCGCGCCCCAGCTCAGGCTGTCGGACGAGGGCTGCAGCACGATCAGCACGCCGAGGAAGCCGGCGACGATCGCCGCCCAGCGCGGGCCATCGACCTTTTCCTTCAGCAGCAGCGCCGACAGCGCGGTCACATAGATCGGTCCGGCCAGGTAATAGGTCATGACGTCGGCCAGCGGCAGCAGCGACACGGCCCAATAGAAGAAGCCGATCTCGCCGGTGATCACGCCCACCCGCAGCAGCTGCATCCAGGGACGCGGCGCCTGGGCGAGCTGGCGCACGCCATTGTCGCGGCAGATGACCGGCAGCATGACCAGAAGCGCGGCCAGCGACCGGATCAGCAGGATCATGCCGACCGAATAGGTCCCGACCAGCCACTTGCCCAGCGTGTCATTGACCGAATACAGCAGGATGCCGAGAATCATCAGCGCAATGCCGAGAAGCGGACCGGAAAATGCGCGGGCGGGGGCGGTTGGGCTGCTGGCGGACATGCAAATCACACAAGGGGCTGCTAGAATGGGCACTCTGCACAGAAGGGCGGCAGAGACAAGAACATCCGGGCGCTTCCGCCGCGATCTCGCGATCTATTCTGCGACCGTGCGACTTTTCGTTTGCTTTTTCCGTCGCGAGTCTGCATATACGCGGCGACGATCATCGTGATCGCGCTGTGCCACACGAGATTTCGGTGGCTCTATCCTGCTGGTAAGGTAGGACACGACCCCGTCCTCTGATCCTGTCGCGCGTGGGTCATGGCTAGAAGTCGGATACCGGATGGTGTTCGCATAATTAGGCTTTCTTCTTGAATCAATTGACAAATTTTGCGGCTTTGGCACTTGCCGAGCCGCTCGTGCGTGCGCTTGACGTGGCCGGCATTACGACGCCGACGCCGATCCAGGCCCAGGCAATTCCCGCACTTCTCGAAGGCCGCGACATGCTCGGCATTGCGCAGACCGGAACCGGCAAGACCGCCGCGTTCGGCCTGCCGCTCCTGCAGCATCTGTCGCGCCGCGCGGATGGTCTCCAGCCGAAGAGTGCCCGTTCCCTCATTCTCGCCCCGACGCGCGAACTTGCGATCCAGATCGATTCCGAGCTGCGCAAGTTCTCGAAGTTCCTCGGCATCCGGCACGCGCTCGTCTTTGGCGGTGTTGGCCATCAGCCGCAGATCCGGGCGCTCGAAAAGGGTGTCGACATTCTCGTCGCCACGCCTGGCCGACTGCTCGACCATCTGCAGGCGCGCGTCGTCCGTCTGGACCAGGTCTCCCACCTGGTGCTCGACGAGGCCGACCGCATGCTCGACATGGGTTTCGTCCGCGACGTCATGAAGATCGTGGCGCTGCTGCCGGAAAACCGCCAGTCGCTGCTGTTCTCGGCCACCATGCCGGCCGAAGTGGCCACGCTTTCGCGCAAGATCCTCAAGGACCCGGTCCGGGTCGAGGTCACGCCGGAAGCGGTCACCGTCGACCGTATCGACCAGAAGCTCTATCGCGTGCCGACGGCCGAGAAGCGTAATTTCCTCCTGGATCTGCTCGCCAATCCGGAGATGGAGCGCGTGATCGTCTTCACGCGCACCAAGCACGGCGCCGACCGCGTCGCGCAGCACCTGCAGAAGGCCCGCGTCGAGACGCTGGCCCTGCATGGCAATAAGTCCCAGGGCGCCCGTCAGAAGGCGCTGGAGGGCTTCAAGGATGGAAGTCTCCGGGTGCTCGTCGCGACCGACATCGCCGCTCGCGGCATTGATGTCTCCGGCATCACCCATGTTGTGAATTTCGACCTGCCCGACGAGCCGGAATCGTATGTCCATCGCATTGGACGTACCGCCCGCGCCGGTCGCAGCGGGCTCGCCCTCTCTCTGTTCGACGCCGGTGAATCGGCGCGCCTGAAGGCCATCGAGCGGCTGATTCGCCGTCCGATCCCCGAAGTCGCGACCCAATTCAAGGCCTCGCACGCCGCGCCTCGGCCCGTTGCGGATACGCAGCGGGGCGACAAGTCGGTGCGTGACAGCCTGCCGAACGAAGAAAAGAGCAAGAAAAATCGGTGGCGTGGCCAACAACGCCGCCGAGCGGCTTGACGACGGGACGGTCGTTAGCAAAGTTCTCTACCGCCAGACTGAAGGAGATTTCCATGGCGACGGGTACAGTGAAGTGGTTCAATGCGACGAAGGGCTATGGATTCATCCAGCCCGATCAGGGTGGTCAGGATGTGTTCGTGCACATCAGCGCGGTTGAGCGTGCTGGTTTGTCGACGCTGCGCGACGGCGCCAAGATCTCGTACGAACTCGAGACCGATCGTCGCGGCAAGACGTCCGCGACGGAACTGAAGGTCTCGTAAGGAACAACACATGGCGAAGGAAGAAGCGCTCGAATTCGAGGGTACGGTCGTCGAGGTACTGCCCGACGCCAAGTTCCGCGTGGAACTCGAGAACGGGCATGTCGTCGTCGCCTACACCGCGGGCCGGATGAAGAAGAACCGGATCAAGACGCTGGCGGGCGACCGCGTAACCGTCGAGATGACGCCATACGATCTCGATCGTGCGCGACTGGTTTTCCGGCACAAGGGCGAACCGCTTGCCTCGCAAGCACCCAGGCCGCCTTTCCGCGGTGGCGCGGCGCGTCGACGCTGACATCCGACGCCAGGTGAAGATCAAGGGGGCCGACGCGAGTTATCGCGCCGGCCCTTTTCCTTTGGCCGGTCGGCTGCGAGGAATGGGCCGTTCGCTTGCGGCCACCTCGGGCGGGCGCTGCCGCCGGCCGCCGGCGCGGCGTTGCTACGGCAGATATGGTTTATCGGGATTCATGCTATTTTGGGCTGAAATCCGGCAGATTGTGAAAATGTGGCGCCCGGAGGGCAAAACCCACTTGCGTCCCGCCACGGAAGCCCATATTCTTTTTCTTGTCGCGGGGCGGACGATTCAAAAGATCTTAAGTCCCGTAGTCCAAGGCAGCTTCGGGAATTTCCCGGTTAGAAGTGTATTCGAAGGTTATTTGACGCGCAGTTGTAGTTAGAATTAATGAGCTCGAGTTTTTTTTGGTTCGGGCAAAGAGTTGTTCTTATTTAGTTATGTTTTAGCCGCCGGCCCAAAAGGTCGGCGGTTTGTTTTTGTGCGCGGTTTGCTTTCGCAACCGTTGCCAGGGGCGCCTTCCCCGCCAGGCGAGATTCCGGCATTTCCGCGGCGGCGCCGGAATGATCTGGGTCCGGCGACGGCTTGTCGCGTGCCTGTTTCCTAACCTTGCCGTATTGTCATGCAGCTTGGACCGTCACGTTGGTCGAATCGATATTGGAATCGGCCGGCCCCGGAGAGATCGAATGCTGAATGTGCTTCGCAATTTCATTGCCGAACTGACGGGTGAGACGGCTCCCCGGCAGTTTGGCGATGACGACCATCGCCTCGCCGCCGCGGCGCTTCTCTATCACGTCGTCGCGGTTGACGGTGACGTGGCCGAAGCCGAGCGCGTGCGCCTGCATGAACTGCTCAAGGCGCGCTACAGCCTGGACGAGGAGGCGACGGACGATCTCGTGCGCGCCGCCGTCGAGGCCGATGACGAGGCGGTCGATTTCTATCGCTTCACCAGCGTGCTCAAGGCGCAGCTGGACGAGATCGATCGCGAGCAGATCGTGGCGATGATGTGGGATCTCGTCTATGCCGATGGTCGCCTGACCGAATTCGAGGACAATGCGATCTGGCGCGTCGCCGATCTGCTCGGCGTATCCGGGCGCTCGCGGCTGCGGCTGAAGAAGATCGTGCAGTCCGGAGGCAGCGCCGTGGACACGCTGGTGCCTCCCAAGGAATGACCCCGCGGGGCCGGCATCGACCGGCTCCCGGCTCTGAGGACCCGTGCCGCCGTGCCGCAGTCGCTGAAGCCCGTCTTGATCGTCCTCCATCAGGAGCATTCGACGCCCGGCCGTGTCGGCCTCCGGCTGGCCGAGCGCGGTCATCCGCTCGATATCCGCCGTCCGCGCTTCGGCGAACCGCTGCCGGAAACCCTGGCCGGACACGCCGGCGCCATCGTTTTCGGCGGGCCGATGTCGAGCAATGACGACGAGGACTTCATCCGCCGCGAGATCGACTGGATGGCGGTGCCTCTGGCCGAGCAGGCGCCGCTGCTTGGCATCTGCCTCGGCGCGCAGATGCTGGCGCGCCAGCTTGGCGCCCGCGTCGGCCCTCGGCCCGACGGGCTGGTCGAGATCGGCTATTACCCGCTCCGGGCCACCGAGACGGGGCAGGGGCTCTGCACCTGGCCGGAGACGGTCTATCAGTGGCATGGCGAGGGCTTTGACCTGCCGGACGGCGCCGCGCTGCTTGCCGAGGGGCAGCTCTATGAGAACCAGGCGTTTCAATACGGCCCGGCCGCCTTCGGCTTCCAGTTCCATATCGAACTGACGCTGGCGATGATGCATCGCTGGACCACCACCGGGGCCGACCGGTTCGCGCTGCCCGGGGCGCAGCCGCGCGCCCAGCACATGGAGGGCCGCGCCGTCTATGACGCGCAGACCTCGCAGTTCCTCGACAGCTTCCTGGATCTCTGGCTGCGCCTGCCGCGCGGCGAGGCCGCTGGCGTCGGCGATGCGCAAGCGAGCGGCGAGCCGCTCGGACTGGCCTGAGGCCGCGCGACGATTGCAAATTGCGAATCTCGTCGCAATTTGCAATGCGCGGAAGGTGAATCGGCCATTAACCTTCCCAAGATCTGGCGAATTTGATTCAAATCGTAACCATATCTTGTGCTGGCAAGCGACCCCGCACCTGGCAGGAGCCTTGCGACAGACCCTGGCAAGCTGATCTTCCGGTTGTGCGTAATCAGCTCCTATCGGACGGAGAAGGGTGGAGCCGATGACCCCCGGTAACCCTTCTCCGCTCCGCTGGCTCGCGCCCCTGCACGCGGCGCTTGCATCCTTGCCCTTCCCTGGTTTCCTATAGCGCTGCGACGGATCCCTTTCGTCGCGGGGGGAACCTTCGGTCATGACGGACACGCAGGATTCGCTGGCGCGCGCCGCGCGGCTCTCGTTCTGGAGCGGACCCGTCTCGCCCCAACCCCTGGCCGGCGGACTCACCAACACCAATTGCCTGGTCGAGGACCGGGGCCGCAAATATGTCGTGCGCATCGGCGGCGACATGATCGAGCACGGCATTATCCGCACCACCGAGCTGGCGGCGAGCCACGCGGCGGCGGAGGCCGGCATTTCGCCGATCGTCGTCCATGCCGAGCCGGGCGCCATGGTCATCGACTTCGTCGAAGGCCGCAGCCTGACGCCGCAGGACGTCCGCGACGATCGCTATCTCGGCCGCATCGTCGAATTGCTGCGGCGTGCGCATCGAGACATTCCGCGCTACTTCCGCGGCCCGGCGCCGCTGTTCTGGGTGTTCCAGGTCATCCGCGACTACACCCACACGCTGGAAGCCGGCGAGAGCCACCATCTGCCGATGCTGGTGCGCCTGCTGGATTCGGCCGACCGGCTGGAGAAGGCGGTTGGCCCGATCGAGCTGGTCTTTGGCCATAACGACATGCTGGCCGCCAATCTGATCGATGACGGCCAGCGGCTCTGGCTGGTTGACTGGGACTATGCCGGCTTCAACTCGCCGCTGTTCGACCTCGGCGGGCTTTCCTCCAACAACCTGCTGTCGCAGCGCGAGACCGAGCAGGCGCTGGAGCTCTATTTCGACCGGCCGCTGAGCGACGAGATGCGCCGCCGCGCGATGGCGATGACCGCCGCTTCGCTGCTGCGCGAGACGATGTGGAGCATGGTCTCCGAACTGCATAGCCGGCTGGTGTTCGACTATCCGGCCTACACAGCGGAGTATCTCGGCCGCTTCAAGGCGGCGATGCTCGCTTTCGAGGCGCTCGACCGGTGACGGGGACAAGCATGACCGATCTTCCATCTTCCGCCCGCATCGTCATCATCGGCGGCGGCATCGTTGGCACGTCGGTCGCCTATCACCTGGGCGCCATGGGCCAGACCGACGTGATCCTGCTCGAGCGCGGCAAGCTGACCTCGGGCTCGACCTGGCACGCCGCCGGCCTTGTTGGCCAACTCCGCACCTCGGCCAACATCACGCAGCTGCTCGGCTACTCGGTCGCGCTCTATGATCGGCTCGAGGCCGAGACGGGGCAGGCGACGGGCTGGAAGCGCAATGGCGGCCTGCGCCTCGCCTGCAATGCCGAGCGCTGGACCGAGGTGCGCCGCCAGGCGACCACGGCGCGCTCCTTCGGGCTCGAGATGCAGCTTCTGACGCCGCGCGAGGCGCAGGAGCTTTGGCCGCTGATGCAGGTCGACGATGTCGTCGGCGCCGCCTTCCTGCCGACCGACGGCCAGGTGTCGCCCTCCGACATTTCCGCCTCGCTCGCCAAGGGCGCGCGGCAGAAGGGCGTGACGATCCGCGAGGGCGTTGGCGTCACGGGCATCGTGGTCGAGAACGGTGCGGTCGCGGCGGTCGAGACGAGTGCGGGCCGCATCGCCTGCGAGAAGGTCGTGATCGCAGCCGGGCAATGGTCGCGCGAGATCGGCAGGCTTGCCGGCGTCAACATCCCGCTCGTCTCGGTGCAGCATCAATATCTGATCACCGACGCCATTCCCGGCGTCACGCCCAATCTGCCGACCCTGCGCGATCCGGACCGGCTCACCTACTGGAAGGAGGAGGTCGGCGGGCTGGTGATGGGCGGCTACGAACCGAACCCGAAGCTCTGGGACGTCGATCCGCTGCCGCGCGACTTCGAGTTCCAGCTGCTGCCATCCGATTTCGACCATTTCGAGCCGATCCTCGAGCAGGCGCTCGGCCGCGTGCCGGCGATGGAAACGGTCGGCATCAAGCAGTTCATCAATGGCCCCGAGAGCTTCACCCCCGATGGCAATTTCATCCTCGGCGAGGCGCCGGAGGTGCGGAACGTCTTCGTCGGCGCCGGCTTCAACGCTTTCGGCATCGCCTCGGGCGGCGGCGCCGGCATGGCGCTCGCCGAATGGGTCGTGAACGGCGCGCCGCCCTTCGATCTCTGGCCGGTCGATATCCGCCGCTTCGGCCGTAACCACCACGACCTCTCCTGGATCCGCAGCCGGACGCAGGAGGCTTATGCCCGCCACTACACCATGGCCTGGCCCTCGGAAGAGTTTCTCTCCGGCCGGCCGCTGCGCCGCTCGCCGCTCTATGACCGGCTGGCGGCGGAAGGCGCGGTATTCGGCGAGAAGCTTGGCTTCGAACGCGCCAACTGGTTTGCCGATGTGGCAGCCGGGGAAGCGGCGGAGGATCGCTATACCTATGAGCGGCCGAACTGGTTCGAGCCGGTCGGGCGCGAGCATCGCGCAGCGCGCGAGGCGGCGGTGCTGTTCGACCAGACCTCGTTTGCCAAGTTCGAGCTGGCCGGGCGCGACGCCGAAAAGGCGCTGTCCTGGATCGCCGCCAACGACGTCGCCAAGCCGGTCGGGCATCTCGTCTACACGCAGATGCTGAACGGCAAAGGCGGAATCGAATGCGACCTGACCGTCGCGCGGCTTGCCGAGGATCGCTACTACATCGTCACCGGCACCGGCTTCGCGACGCATGACTTCCACTGGATCCAGTCGAACATCCAACCCGGCCTCGACGCCCGGATGAGGGATGTCACCTCGCAGACTGCCGTGCTCGTCCTGATGGGGCCGCGCGCCCGCGACATCCTGGAGCCCCTTGCCGATGCCGATATTTCCCATGCCGCCTTTCCGTTCGGCCGCGCGAAAAAGCTCTCGATCGCCGGCTGCCCGGTTCTGGCGCTGCGCGTCACCTATGTCGGCGAACTCGGCTGGGAACTCCATGTGCCGATGGAGTTCGCGCTGACGCTTTACGACGCGCTGATCGAGGCGGGCCGGCCGCGGGGCCTGAAGCTCGCCGGCTATCGCGCCATCGAGACGCTGCGGCTGGAGAAAGGCTATCGCGCCTGGGGCGCCGAGATCGGCCCGGATCATTCGCCGCTCGTCGCGGGTCTCGGCTCATTCGTGAAGCTGAAGAAGCCGATCCCGTTTCTCGGCCGCGAGGCGCTGGAGGCGCAGGCGGAAAAGCCGCTGCCGCGCCTGCTGGCTGCCTTCACCACCGAGGATCCGTCGATCGTCCTGCTCGGCCGTGAGACGATCTACCGGGATGGCGAGCGCGTCGGCTGGCTCGCCAGCGGCGGCTATGGCTATACGGTAGGACGGCCGATCGGCTACGGCTATGTGCGGCGCGCCGCCGGGGTCGACCGCGATTTCGTGCTGTCGGGACGCTACGAACTCGAAGTTGCCGGCGAGCGGGTGGCGGCGCAGGCGCATCTCGATCCGCTCTACGATCCGGCCGGTCAACGCATCCGCGCCTAGGGGCTTTCCGGACAGGCTGTGACAATGGCGTCCGCCGCCGCCAGGGGCTACGGAGTTGACAGGGCCGCCGCACGGGTATTGGTACGAAAAGCAATCGACATCAATAACATAGAGTTATTCCAATGTACGACGTCACCCGGCGCCAGCTGATGCATTTGGGCGTCGGCGCTGCCGGCGCCGCGATGCTGTCCGGCCTGCCGGTTCCGGCACGGGCCGAGGACCAGACGCTGGCGCTCTATAACGGCCAGCACCGCCCGCCCGTCGAGGCGCTCGTCGCCGCCTTCACCGCCGCCACCGGCATCGCGGTCGTCACCCGCAACGGCAACAGCGCCCAGCTCGCCAGCCAGTTGATCGAGGAGGGCGCCAATTCGCCCGCTGATGTCTTCTGGTCGGAAGAGAGCCCCTCGCTCGTCGCCATCGCCGAGAAGGGGCTGCTGGCGCCGCTCCAGGCCGAAACGCTGAAACAGATCCCGGCCAAGTATGCCGCCAGGGATGGGGCCTGGATCGGCGCCGGTGCGCGCAGCCGGGTCGTCGTCTACAACAAGTCGATGATCGAGGAATCGGCCCTGCCGAAGACCGTGCTCGATTTCGCCGGCGAGGCATGGACCGACAAGGTCGCCTTCGCGCCGAACAGCGGCGCGTTCCAGCAGCAGGTCGTCGCGGTGTCGCTGCTCAAGGGCCGCGATGTCGCGCTCGCCTGGCTCAAGGGGCTGCGCCAGCATGGCCGCATCTACAACAGCGATTCCGCCGCCGTCGAGGCCGTCGAGGGCGGCGATATCGCCGTGGCGCTCAGCAACAATTACTACTGGTACGCGCTCGAGCAGGAGCTCGGCCCCGAGAACATGAACTCGGCGCTCTATTTCATCGGCCAGGGGGATCCCGGCACGCTGATCACCGTGTCCGGCGCTGGCGTGCTGAAGACCTCGAAGAAGGCGGAAGCCGCGCAGCGCTTCGTCGCCTTCATGGTCAGCGCCGAGGGGCAGGCGGCGATCGTCGGCGCGATCGCCGAATATCCGCTGCGCCCCGGCGTCGTCTCCCCGTTCCCGCTGAAACCCTTCGATCAGCTCGATCCGGCCCCGCTCACGCCGGCCGATCTCGGCGATGCCGCCGAGGCGCTTGCCTTGCTGCGCGAGGCAGATCTCGCTTGACCAGCGCCGCCAGCGCTTCCGATGGTTCGTCCCGGCGCGGCGCGGCAGCCTCCGCGCCGGCCTCGCGCTGGCTCGTCGCGCTGGCGCTGATCCCGACCGCGCTGATCGCGCTGCCGGTCATCTATGTGCTGATGCGCTCCTGGGGCGCTGGCTGGCAGGCCATCTGGAGCGAACTGGCCCGGCCGCGCACGCTGAGGCTTCTCGGCAATACCGTCACGCTCTGCCTGTCGGTGACGTTCTTTGCCAGCCTGATCGGCTATGCGGCCGCCTGGTTCACCGAGCGTACCGATCTCCGGGGCAAATGGCTCTGGCGGGTGCTGTGCTGCCTGCCGCTCGCCATGCCGGCCTTCGTCGCCAGCTTCGCGTGGAAGTCGCTCGGCCCCTCCTTTCAGGGCATGCCCGGCGCCATCCTGATCCTCAGCATGGAGAGCTTCCCGCTCATCTTCCTGCCCGTGGCCGCCTCGCTGCGCAGCATGGATCCGGGCATGGAGGAGGTATCGCGCTCCCTCGGCAAGGGGCCGGGGACCACGTTCTGGAAGGTGACGCTGCCCCGGACCCTGCCGGCGCTTGGCGGTGGCGCGCTGCTGGTCGCCGCCCACATGCTGTCGGAGTTCGGCGCGCTGGCGCTGCTGCGTGTCCAGACCTTCACGACGGCGATCTTCCAGCAATATGAGCTGCAGTTCGACAATGCTTCGGCCGCCGTGCTCTCGGCGCTGCTGATGCTGCTCTGCCTGCCGGTCGCCTTTGGCGAGATGTGGCTGCGGCGCGGCGTCCGCTTCTCGAAGGTCGGCCGCAACACGGCGCGGCGCGGTTCGCCCGCCCGGCTCGGCCGCGCGCAGCCGCTCGTCATGCTGGGCTTCATCGCTGTCGCCATCGTGTCGCTCGGCGTTCCGTTCGGCCGGCTCGGTTACTGGCTGGTCAAGGGCGTCTCGGCCGGTCGCGGCCTCGACGCGCTCGGGCCCGCTCTGTTCGGCTCGCTGTCGCTGGCGCTGCCGGGAACCGTCGTCACGACGCTGATCGCCCTGCCGCTGGTCTTGCTGGTGCTGCGCAGCCGGGGCTTCTTCGCGCGCTTCGCCGACCGCCTGCCCTATGTCGTGCACGGCCTGCCGGGCCTCGTGGTCGCCCTGGCGCTGGTCTATCTGTCGATCCGGCTGCTGCCGGCGATCTACCAGACCCGCGCCGTGCTGTTCGCCGCCTACGCCATCCTGTTCCTGCCGCTCGCGCAATCGGCCATCCGCGCTTCGGCCGAGCTGGTGCCCCGCGAGCTCGAGGAGGTCGCTCGCACGCTGGGGCGCAGCCCGCTGCAGGCTTTTGTCTCGGTGACGCTGCCCTCGCTTGCGCCGGGCCTCGGCGCCGCTCTGGCGCTGGTTGCGCTGGAGCTGATGCGCGAGCTGACGGCGACGCTGATCCTGGCCCCGACCGGCGTCGTGACGCTCGCGACCGAGGTCTGGTCGCATACCAATGACAGCGCCTATGCCGCGGCGGCGCCCTTCGCGGCGCTGCTCGTGCTGATTTCAGGCATTCCGGTCTACATCTTCACGCTGCGGACGTTGCGCCCTCGGACGGATCATCAGGCGCTCTAAGCAACGTCGCAGAAGTTGTGGCCGATCGCGGCCCTTATGACTCTGGCCTTAACAATGGCAAAGAGTCGCCGCATTTATCATCCATGATGACGATGGATCGATGTTCTCCGTCATGATTCAATCTTGAGTGGTTTTGTTCGTTCCCTGTTTAGGTCATCTTTGACAGCAGGAAATATTAACCGAGAATAATTTTCGATCTGTTTTGGCGGGAGCGGGGGTTACGTGTCGAAACAAAGTAGAGATGAGTACCATGATCCATTCGGGCAAATCGAGCGCCGCCTTGCGCGTGCGCAGTCTCGCTGAGCTGACTGATTCCGGTCCGTCGACTCCCGCCGCCGAAGGCGTTTCGTCCCTGGAAGACCTCCGTCTGCAAGAAAGTTCCGATCTGAAGGCGCGGGTTTTCCCCAGGCTGGTCCAGCATCGTCCCGCGCCGGAGCCGGACACGTCCCTGTCGCAACTCGAGGATCTCGCGGCCGAACTCGAGGCGGCCCTGATGGGCGACCTGCGCCATGTCGCGACGCTATGGGAGCCCGAGACGCCGGAAGTTGCCAAGGCCGCCCCCCCCGCGCAGGCGGCCCTTCCCCTGATCCAGGCCGAATTCGAAGAAGACCGTCTCGCGGCGGAGCCGGCGCCCGACGCGCCGGCGCCGTCCGGACTGCCGCAGCAGGATCGGCTCGCCGTCGAACTGCTGCTGGCGCGAGGCCGGCGTCCCGACGCGTCGCCCAAGCCCGATGCCGGCGTGGCGGCCGTCGAACTGGAGGACCGGCTTGCCGGAGAACTGGCGCAGCGCCTCTCGATCGCCGTCGATGAGCTGCGCATCGCCGATGGCGAGGAGCCCACGCTCGACGCGGACCGGAGCGGCTATGGCGATGTCGCGCGTCGGCGCGGGGTACTGAACCGGCGGCTTCTCGGCGTTGTCGCCGCCCTCGCCCTCGTTGGTGGCGGTGCCCTGGCGACGATCCATGCCGTCTCTTCGTCCAGCGATGCGCTGGTTGCGAGCGAACTGGACAGTGTTTCCACGGCCGGGATCGCCAAGGCCGGGCCGGCCTTGCCCGCGCCCGCCGTCAAGCAGTCCTATGCGCGGGCGGCGGAAGACCAGTCGCTGCCGGAATCGCCGCAACTGCGTGGCGCCGACATGCTGGACACCATTCCCGGTTCCGCGCCGATGCTGGGCGCCGCCATGTTGCCGGGATCCGCCGTCAGCGGCCAGCCGGTGACGCCAAGCGTGCGCGCCGCCTATGCAGCGCCGGCCGTTCCGTCCCAGCCTGCGCCGAAGCCGGTGGCGGTTGAGACGGCGCCGGTGGATGAACCCGTTCCGACCGCCGATCCCGCGATCGCGGCTGTCGAGCCCGATATTGCCGCGCCCGACGCGGCCGTGCCGGCGGCGGCCCAATCCCCGGTCGAGCCGGTTGCGCCAGCTCCAGCCCGGAGCGTGGCGGCCGGGTCGCCCGCGCCGGGCCCTGCCCGGATCACCAGCGGCGTCAAGCTGCGCGGCAATCCGGACAATGGCGCCCCCACGGTCGGCCTGCTCAAGACGGGGGACCGGGTCCAGGTCGTTCAGTGCAAGGGATGGTGCGAGGTCGTCGTCGACGGCAAGCGCGGCTTCGTGTTCAAGAAGTTCCTCGCCTCCGTCAGCGGCTAGGCTGTGCTCCTCCCGCGGATCATCTCGCGGGAGGAGCGCCTCTTTCATATTGTCGCGCCTTGTTCGCTTGCGGACCGCCATTATGATTGTGTCGGAATGATTGCATCTGCTACGAGAAAGCAATCTGTACGAGGCGATCGAAGACGGACATGCAAGGGCAGGGATCGGACATACCGGGCACCATCGCGTACACGCAGCCGCGTGATCCCGAACGCTATCTTCGCGCCGTCGAAGTCCTGCTTTCGGCCGTGCAGGCCTTGTCGTTCACGCGTGAAGCGGGTCAGGTGCAGCGGATCGTCAAGACTGCGGCACGCCAATTGACGCGCAGCGACGGCGCCAGCTTCGTCCTGCGCGACGGCGCGGCCTGCCACTTCGTCGACGAGGATGCGATCGCCCCGCTCTGGAAGGGGCTTCGTGTGCCGCAGGAGAGCTGCATCGAAGGCTGGGCCATGCTGAACCGTCAGTCGGTTCAGGCCCAGGACGTCGCCGTCGACCCGCGTCTCAATGCTTCCGCCTATCAGGCGACCTTCATCCGCAGCCTCGCCGTGGTGCCGATCCGCACTCATGAACCCATCGGCGCCATCGGGGTCTACTGGGCCGAGGCCAACGCCCCGACCGACGACGATCTGCGCCTGCTGATCAAGCTCGCCGACGCCGCTTCTCTGGCGATCGAGAACATCCGCATTCATGGCGAGCTGGAGGAGCGGGTGCGCCTGCGCGCCGCCGAACTGGTCCAGGCCAAGGCCGATATCGAGGAACTCTCGATCACCGACGAGCTGACGGGCCTGCTCAACCGGCGCGGCTTTCGTCGCGCCGCCGAGACGATCCTGGCCAGCGGCAGTGGTTGCCAGATCGCGTTCATCGATGTCGACGGCCTGAAGAAGGTCAACGACAAGTTCGGCCACACGGTCGGCGACAGCCTGATCGCCGATTGCGCCAGCGTGCTGCGCGACAGCGTGCGGCAGTCCGATGTGGTGGGCCGGATGGGTGGCGACGAGTTCTGCGTTCTCGTTCAGGCGCCGCTCGCCCCGGCCGAAACCCTGCGCAACAGCCTTCGCACGCGGCTCGACTATTTCAACCGTCTGTCGCCGGCCCAGTGCACCCTGTCGATCAGCATCGGCATCGTCCAGGCGAAGCCGGGCGGCGGCGAATCGCTGGATGATCTGCTCAGCCATGCGGACGCGTTGATGTCGATGGAGAAGCATTCCAAGTCGATGTCGGAATCCCGCCACTAGGGTTTTGCGGACCAAGCGACGAGGCGATCCAGCCCCGCGCTGGTCGGTTTCGTGTTCATCCGCCGGGCCGGCGAAATCGTCAGATCATTCAAATTGCACGGATCGGTTTGTGAGTTTGCCAACGGCTGCGGCTGCCTTATCGCGTCAGTAGGACCGACAGGGCAGAACTCAATGTCGCTTGGAAAAAAGACCCGACTGCCGCGCAAGCCGACCCCCCCGCCGGCTGCGTTCTCGGACATGCGGAGGGTGGCCGGTTCGGGCGCGGCGGAGGCGGCGAGCCGGCCGGTGCGGCTGCTCGATCTGACGGTCGAGGAGCGCGCGGAACTGGAGCAAGCCAACGCGCTCGTCATCGACGGCGCCGGACGCGAGTGTTTTCGCGGTCTCTCCATCGCCGAATCGCTCGAATTCCTGGAACTCCGGCGTATCGGACTCGACAATGACGACCAGAGCTTCCTGAAGCTGGTGCTGCTGGGCGATCTGCACGAAGCCGCCCAGAGACGCCTCTCCCCCTAGACCGGCTGCGCGCCCTGCGGCGATCGCGCGAGAGCGCGATCCCGTTCTTCCGTCGAGGCGAATGTGGCCGGGCGGCCCGGCGAGCCGGCGGTCAGGCCTTCTGCAGCAGGATCCAGCCTGGGAAGGCGCATTCGAACGCGGTCGCCGCCGAGACGGGCACCCCGGCTTCCAGCTTGAGCGCGGCAATGCGCGAGGAATCCCAGCCGGCGACAAGCAGGTGGTCGCCCTGCACCAGCAGATGCTGCGGCCAGAACACGCTCGAATCGATCTCCGAGACCAGCTTTGGCGTTTCCCCCGACACGTCGAAAGTCGCGATCGTATCGTTGCCGCGATTGGCGAAATAGACGAAGCGGCCATCGGCCGAGCGCTGGATGTCGCCGGGGTAGTTGCGGCGGTGGCGCGTGCGGGCGGGGCCCGGCCGCGTCGTGCTCGGCACGCTTACCCAGTCCTCCACCGGCGCGCCGGGCTTGCCGACCAGAAGGTTGGAGCCCAGCTCGCCGCTGACGGCAAGGCGTCCATCCGGTAGTACGACGGCATGGCGTGGTCCGCACCCGGCGGGAAGCCTGGTCAACCGCGTCTCCGTCAGCGCCGCCGATCCCGGCTGTGCCGGATCGACGTGGAATTCGCGGATGGAATCGTCGCCGAGATCGATGATGAACAGCGTCTCGCCGACGAAGAAGGCCTGGTGCGGATGCGCGTCATCCTGCCGGTCGAGTTCCGGACCGCTGCCGGAAAGCTTCACCAGCGCGATCTCGCCGTCGAAGCTGCCATCGGCGGCGAGCCGCTGCAGGCCGAGCGTACTGGTCGTGTAGTTGGTGAAGACCAGCAGCGTCCCCGTGGGATCGACCGTCAGGTGACAGGGCTCGGCGCCGCCGCTCTTCTTCTCGCCGATGGTTTCAGCCTTGTCGCCCGTGATCCGCCACGCATGGATCTCGCCATCCATGCCGGCCCGCGACGTGCCGTAGATGACCGGCAGCGTCGGGTGGGAAGCCAGCGCGGAAAGCTGCTCGGCACGCCCCAGCGTCTCGCCGGTCCAGACGCCGTCCTTCTCGACCCATCGGGTGAGGCCGTGCAGTTCAAAGACGCCGCGCGAGGCGACGAAAAGCGCCTCGCTGGCCGCGAGCCTGAAGTCCGACATGTTTGGTCTCCCCGATCGAATGTCCGCCTTGGCCGAAGCCTAGATCAAATTTCCGGGCCCAGAAACCGGGCTCACACTTTCCCCGCTCCCCGAGGGGGAAGGGGAAAGTGTGCAGTCCGTCCCCGTTAAGCCGGCTGCTACTCCGACGAGCCCGGCCCGAAACCTTCCCAGCTGCCGGCGAGCTTGCCGTCCTGGAGGATGGCGGCGCGGCGCAGCATGGCGAAGGCCATGCAGACATGGTTCGGCACGATCTCCAGCCGGGTGCCGACCGGCAGCGGCGTCGGTTCCCCCTCGCCCTGCCAGCGCAGCCAGCCATGCTCTTCCGACATCTTGTCGATGACCCAGCCCGGCGCGTTCACGATCATGCCCATGCCAGGATATTCGTGCCGGTGCGCGGCGGCCGGAACGAGGTCGGTCGAGAGCGATTTCGAGCCGGCGTCGATGCAGGCGCGGTCGGGATCGGGATGGCTGATCACCGTGCCGATCACCCGCACGGCGACGGTGTCGAGCGTGGCATTGCCGAGCGCGATCTGGCCGACATCGTTGAAGGCATAGATGCCGGGGCGGATCTGGGTGACGCCCGGCACATGGGCGACGGCGCGGGCCGAGGCCGAGGCCCCGAGCGAGACGATCGGCAGCGCAATGCCTTCGGCGCGGATCGCCTTGGCGACGTCGACCATCAGTTCGCCGGCGGCGACCGCGCGCGCTTCGAGGTCGGCCCTGTCCCTGGCGCCATAGGTGGCGCCCTCATGCGTGTAGATCCCGACCAGATCGACGCCCGGGGCGGCGGCGATCGCCTTGGCGACCTCGACCACCTTGGCCGGCGAGACGCCCTCGCGGCCGAGGCCGGAATCGATCGCCAGCATCATGCGCGCCTTCTCGCCCGCTGCCGCGAACACGGCGCCGATGCTCGCTGCCGCATCGACGCTGTCGGTCGCGAACAGGGCGTCGCACCGCCGCGAGAGCGCCAGCGCCCGCGCGCCATTCTCGGCGCCAAAGATCGGGTTGGCGACGAACAGCCGCCCGATTCCGGCATCGGCGAAGGCCTCCGCCTCGCCCAGCTTGGCGACGCAGAGGCCATGCGCGCCGCGCTCGATCTGTCGGCGCCCGGCATCGGCCATGCGGTGCGTCTTGGCATGCGGATAGAGTTCGACGCCAGCCGAGCGGGCGATCGCCGCCATCTCGTCGAGATTGCGGTCGAGCACGTCGAGATCCAGCACCAGGCCGGGCGTGGCCACGGGGATGTCGGTCCAGTCGGAGGCGGTAAGGGCAGCGGACATATCGGGTACCTTCGGAGGAAGCGGGATCAGGACGGCATGCGGATGACGCGGCCGGAGCGGACGCCGGTCATGGCGCCATCCTGCAGCGCCAGTTCGCCATTGACCATGACGTGGAAAATGCCCGAGGCGGCCTGGCGCGGCACCTCATAGGTGGCGTTCGCCTTCACCGTCATGTGGTCGAAGACGACGATATCCGCCCTGGCGCCGACCGCGATGCGGCCGCGATCGGGCTGGCGCAGGCGGTTTGCCGCCGTGCTCGTCATGTGGCGGATGCATTCGGCCAAGGTCAGAACCTTTTCCTCGCGCACATAGGTTTCCAGCATGCGCGGGAAGGTGCCCCAGGAGCGCGGATGCGGCCGGTCGCCGACCAGGATGCCGTCGCTGCCGACCGTATGCTCGTCGCGCTGCATCAGCGCGCGCACATGGTCCTCGTGGCCGATGAAGAACACGCACGGCGCGCTGCGCTCGGTGGCGACCAGGATGTCGAGCGCGAACTCGGCCGGGCTCTTGCCAACTTTTTCGGCGGCGGCGGCGAGATCGCTCTCCATCACCCATTCGAGTTCCGGCGCGCCGGGCGTGCCGACGACATGCACCGTCGACCAGTTGACGGTCAGGCCCTGGTGTCCGTCCGAGCCGGTGACGTCGAGCGCCTCGATGATCTTCGCGCGATCTTCGGGCGAGCGGAGCCGGGCCATCTGTTCCTCGCCGGTGCCGGCCAGCGCCCAGCTCGGCAGTTGCGACAGCAGCGTCGTCATGCCGGCGAGATAGGGATAGCTGTCGAAGGTCAGGTCGACGCCGTCGGCGATGGCATCGTCCAGCATCTTCAGGAGTTCCGGCAGCTTGCCGCGATTGCATTCGAAGGAGAGATGCGTGTGGGCGAGATGCAGCGCGACGCCGGAGCGCCGCGCGATGTCGAAGCATTCGCGATAGCCGCCGAGCGCATCGAGGCCGTAATTGCGGTGGTGCGGGCAGTAGAAGCCGCCATATTCGGCGACGACTTCGCAGAGCGCGACCAGTTCGTCGGTGTCGGAGTACATCGCCGGCACATAGGTGAGGCCCGTCGAGAGTCCGACGCCGCCTTCCTCGAGCGCGGTGCGCAGCAGCGCCTTCATCTGCTCCAGCTCGTCCGGTGTGGCGAGGCGGGGTGCGTTGCCCATGACGAGCATGCGCAGATTGCCATGCGGCACGAGATAGGCGGTGTTGACGGCGGTATTGCCGTCGAGACGCTGCAGATAGTCGGCGACCGAGCGCCAGTTCCAGTCGAAGCCCGGCGGGTCGTCGTTCCAGCCCTTCAGCTGGGCGCGGAGTTCGGCCAGCGTCGCCTCGTCGATCGGCGCATAGCTCAAGCCGTCCTGGCCGAGAACCTCGGTCGTCACGCCCTGCGTGATCTTGGAGGTGTGGTCGGGCTGGACCAGAACCTGAAGATCGGAATGGGTGTGCATGTCGATGAAGCCGGGGGCGAGGATCAGCCCGTCAATGGCGATGGTGCGGTCGGCTTCGAGCGTCTCAGTGCCGTCGGTGATGCGGACGATCCGGTCGTCTTGCACCAGCACGTCGCCGCGCACGGGATCGGAGCCGAGGCCATCGACGAGGATGCCGCCGGAAAAAAGCGTGGTCTTCGAGGTCATGCTGTGGGGATCCGTATTGTCTGTCCGGTGCGGGCGCTTTCGTAGATGGCGTCCGTGACGGCGACGACATGCGCCGCGAGGGTGGCGGTCAGGCCCGTGGGGGCGGGTGCGCCGAGCGCGCATTCGATCAGCGCCCGGGTCGGGGCGCCGGAATCATAGAGGCCGGAAGCTTCGGCCTCGCCATATTCGACGACGTCGCCGTTCGCCCGCACCAGGCGGACATGGTCGGCGATGGAATCGAGCCAGATCTGGCCCTTGTCGCCATAGAGCGCGAGGTGCCATTGCGGCCGGGCGAGATAGGGATGGGTCGAGGCGCTGCTGATCGCGGCCATGCCGCCGCCGGCGAATTCGGCGCTGACGCTGGCATGCAGGTCGATCTCGCGCCCCGGCGGATAGGTGCTGGCGCTGACCGCGACGATCGGTTCGCCGGCCAGCCACTCGATCAGGCCGAGCTGATGCGACATCGACACGGCGGCTGAACCGCCGCCAGAGATCTTTCGGTCGGTATAGGTGGAGGCGGCCGAATTGCCGTCGCCGCCCCAGCCGCCATCGGTGCCGCCCAGCAGCAGGGCGCGCGTATTGACGGCGAGATGCATGGTCAGATGCTCGATCCGGCCGATCTCGCCGGCATCGATCAGCGCCTTCGACAGCGCGAAGCAGGGCGCCGCCGGCCAGCCGAAGCCGACCAGCAGGATTCGGCCGACCCGTTCGGCGGTGTCGCGCATCCGGCTCGCGGCGCCGGCCTCCAGCGCGAAGGGCTTTTCAACCAACACATGCGCGCCCGCTTCGAGCGCCGCGATCACCTGCTCTTCATGCGCCACCGGCGGGCTGGAGACGACGACGACATCGGGCTTCTGGGCCAGCACGTCGCGCCAGTCGCTGAACGCCAGGGGCACGTCGAAAGCGGCGGCGAGGGTTCTGGCCGTTGTCTCGTTCAGGCTCGACAGCGCCACCAGCTCGACGTCCGGATGGGCGGCGAGCGCCGGCAGGTGGCTCGATTGCGACCATGAGCCGGCGCTGATCACGGCGGCGCGGAGAGGCTGCGTCATTTCACGGCTCCGGCGGTCAGCGCGCCGACGACATGGCGCTGGAAGATGATGACCAGCACGACCGGCGGGATCATCGACATGACGGTAGCCGCGGCCAGCGCATTCCAGTTGAACTGCTGCACGGACTGGAAGCCGGCCAGCAGCGGCGGGACGGTCAACTGGTTGGTGAGCACCAGCGAATAGAAGAACTCGCTCCACGCCTCGAGAAAGATCAGCACGCCGGCGGCGACGAGGCCAGGGCGGGCGAGCGGCACGACGATGATCCAGAGCGTCTGAAGCCGGGAAGCGCCGTCGATCTTGGCCGCTTCCTCGATCTCGCGCGGCAACTGATCAAAGTAGTTCTTCAGGATCATGATCGCCAGCGGCAGCGTGAACACGTTGTAGCTGACGATGAGTGCCCAGGGCGTGTTCAGGATGCCGGTAATGCGGAAGGCGACGAAGAACGGCCCGATGATGGCGATCGCCGGCACGACGCGGGAGATGATGATCGAAAGCTCGAACAGCCGCGAGCCGCGGAACGGGTAGCGCGACAGGCCATAGGCGGCGAGCCCGGCGATGGTGAGGTTGAGCACCACAAGGACGGAACTGACGAAGAAGCTCTGGCCGATCGCCGGCAGCAGTCGGGCGCCGATATCGGTGCTTCCGAAGCCCTTCGACCCCGTCGAGCCGGTGAGCACGGAGAGATAGTTGTCGAAGGTGATGCTGCCCGGCACCATCGGAAACGGCTTCACGCCGAGTTGGGCCGGGGTGATCAGGCTGGAGACGACGAGATACCAGACCGGCAGCAGGATCCAGATCGCGAAGACGGCGACGCAGAGATAGATCCCGCAGCTGGCGGCGAAGCTGCGCTGCCGGCCGCTGGCGGTCGCGGCCTTGGACAGACGCCGTGGCGCGATGGAGGCGAGGGCGGTCATGCGGGTTGGCTCCCCCGGGCGTAAAGCAGCTTGACGGTGATCAGCCCGCCGGCGAGCGCGACGAAGCCGAGAATGACGGCGAGCGCCGAGCCGAGGCCGATCTGGGTCACGCCGAAGAGCTGGCGATAGATCAGGATCGACAGCACCTGGGTGGCGTCGCCCGGCCCGCCTTGCGTCATGGCGAAGATCACGTCGAACTGCAGGAAGGCGTAGATGACGTTGAGCACGGTGACGGTGACGAGCGCCGGCCGCAGCCAGGGCAGGGTGATGTTGCGGAAGCGCTGCCAGAGATTGGCGCCGTCGAGCGAAGCCGCCTCGTTCAGGTCGCCCGGCAGGGTCTGCAGGCCGGCCAGCAGCAGGATGCCGGCGAAGCTTGCCTGGCGCCAGACGGCGGCGATGATGGTGATCGCGAGCGCCGAATTCGGGTCGGAAAGGAAGTCGTGATAGTCGCTCGTCGCGCCTATCATCAGCAGCACGGCGTTGAGCCCGCCGACGCTGCCATCGGCGAACCACTTCCACAGGATGCCGATCATCAGCCAGGGCGTCGCCCAGGGGATGATCAGTAGCGCGCGGGCGAGGCCCCGTCCGATGAAAGGCTGGTTGAGCAGCAGCGCCATGGCGAGGCCGATCAGCGTCGAGAGAACCACGAAGCCGACCGAGAACAGGAAGGTCACCCAGGCCGAGCGCCAGAACACCGAGCTGCCGAGCACGATGGTGTAGTTCTCCAGCCCCACGAACGGGCCGAGGCTGCGGCCGTTGGCCGGGACGTCGTGCAGGCTATAGAGGATGGTGAGGATCGTGGGCACCAGCAGCAGGACGGCCAGCAGGATGCCGGCCGGCGCCGTCAGCCTGAATCCGAAGCGCCGGTCGTCGCGCGTCAGGGCGTTGCTGGAAAGGGAGGAGGCCGTCAAGGTCGCATCCTTCGGGCAAGGTCAGGGATTGCCGGTGCCGGGCGCGGGGGCGGTGCTGTCGCCCGGTCCCGCCTCCGTCCCGCTTTTCGCTTTGCTGCTCGGGACAGATCCACGCTTGGTGGACTGGCCCGCCTCTCGCCGGGGAGAGGTGAGGGAGCGGCCGCCTTAGAGGCTGCGGCCCTTCTGGGCCGCGTTCGCCGCCGCCGTCAGGGCCTCGACCGTCTGCTTCGGCGTCGCCTGGCCGAGCAGCAGCGCGTGCACGACGTCGCCGACCTTGGCCTGGAAGTCCGGATACCAGGGAAGCGTGCGCGCCGGCACGACCTTGGAGCCGGTCTCGAAGGTCTTCGAGATCAGCGGCAGGTCATAATAGTCGGGGAAGGCGGCGATCACGTCTGGGTCGGTGAAGAAGCCGGGATAGGGCGCGGCGAGGCCGGCGGCCTTGGCCCACTGGTTGAACACGCTGAACTTCCCGGCCGAATCCTTCCAGCCATAGAACTTCATCAAATCCCAGGCCGCCTCGCGCCGGGCGGGGTCCTCGCCGGCGCCGAGCTGCAGCACTTCGCCGATCTGGAACGTGTGGTTCGTCCCGCCGATCGGCCCCTGCATGACATGGGCCGATTCCGGGCCGCCAAGGCTGCGGATCGAGGACAGGAAGTAGTGATGCAGCACGAAGAAGGCCGCTTCGCCCTGGGCCATCTGGTTGGAAAGCTTGCCTGGGTCGTCGTTCAGCACCGATTTGGGCGCCAGCCCGTCCTGATACATGGCCTGCCACCATTCGAAGACGCCCTCGGTCTTCGGGTCGTCGGCGAAGACCGGCTTGCCGGCGGCGTCGAAGGCGGTGACGCCCTCGTTCAGCAGATAGGTGTGCAGGTATTCCTCGCAGAATTCCTTGACCCAATAGGCGACATAGGGCGAGGCGACGACGTTCTTGTCCTTCAGCGTCTTCGACGCGTCATAGACCTCCTTCAGCGTCTGCGGCGCGGCGGCGATGCCGGCATCCCCAAGCATGCGCTGGTTGTAGTGCATCATGTGGACGGCGGAGAAATAGGGGGCGCTGATGATGTCGCCGGCCGCGTTCACATAAGCCGCGCGCGCGCTTTCGAACATGTCGCCGACCATGTCGTCGACGCCCGGCAGGCCATTCAGCTTCGAGGCCCAGCCCTGGTCGATGAACTTCTGCGAATTGTAGGCGAAGTTGTAATAGAGATCGATCGCGTCGCCGCCGCGCAGGCGCGTCTGCAGGGCGGGCGAATAGCCGAGATTGGGGATCACGGCGACATTGACCGTCGGGTTGCCCTTGGCGGTCCACTCGCCGACCAGCGTCTTGATCGTGTCGGGCTGAAAATCCCAGGCGAGCATGTCGAGCGAGCCGGTGAAGCCGGCGGCCTCGGCGCGGCCGGCCAGACCCGGCGCCAGGAGGGCGGCCATCGCGCTGGCGCCGCCGGCCTTCAGAAAGGCGCGCCGATCGAGGCCGCCTGAAACGGTCTTCGCTGTATCTCTGGTCTTCATGGTGAACCCCTTCCCTTGGATGGTCTTCCGCGTCGTCGCGCGGAAGGGCGGCGCGGCCGTCCTTCCCGTCGTCCCGTTCCGCGGACTGTTGCCGTCCGTCGGAGCCGGTCTTCGCCTTGTCGTCCCGGCCGGGCGAGGGTGCGTTGCCACGTCCCGCCCCTTGGCCGAAATCCGCTCGCCGATGGTTGTCGGCAGCCTGTCTCGGGTTGTCAGCCTGGGCGCCGAGGGGGCCCTCCGCCCCCGTTTCCGCGCCTCGCCGCGCCCCCCGAAACGTCACGCTATGGCAGGCGCTATCAAATATCAACGCATAATATTGTCCGTAAAATCATCATATGATGCCTCCGTATTCACGGGCTGACGGGCCGGTTTTCCCGTGCGATCCGGCCCCGTGGAGGGCGCAGCAAGGTGTGGTGAGCCGTCTTTGCAGGGGTTGTTGGTCAAGCGCGACCGTTTGGCGTACATCTGGAGGGGGTGATGCTTGCCATGGGCGGCATGGCTTCGCGAACGTCGCTTGAACAGGAGGCGGATTTGCGCGGCCCACAGGGCGGGAAGACAGCGGCGGCGGCAATCTTGCCGACGCCTGTGGCGGACATTGCCACCGATTGCGAAATCGAACTCAAGCTGACCTGCCGCGATCCCTCGCAGATCGCCGCGGTCGCCACGGCGCCGATCCTCGCCGGTATCGGCGAATGGCGCACGCGCCAGCTTCTCTCGACCTATTACGACACCGACGCGATGCTGCTGCGCCAGTCCGGATATACGCTGCGGGTGCGCGAGGACAGGGGTCGCTTCGTCATGACCGTCAAGGCGCAGCGGGGCGTTGGGCTGACCCGGTTCGAGCGCGAGGAAGCGGTGGCCTCCGCTTCGATCGATGGCGCGATGCTGAGCCGGCTTCTGCCTGTCGATATTGCCGATGCGCTGGGCGCCGCGCCGCTCCGGCCCCTGTTCACGGCGCGGATCGAGCGGCGGCAGGTGACGCTGGATTTTGCCGGCTCGACCATAGAGGTCGCCTTGGACCGGGGCCAGATCCTTGCCGGCGAGCGCGCGGAGCCGGTCGCCGAGGTCGAGCTGGAACTGAAGCGCGGCTCGGTGACCGCGCTCTACGAACTGGCGCTGGAGTTGTCGAACCATGCGCCGCTCGTGCCGAGCGGGAGGACGAAGTCCGATCGCGGCTTCGCGCTCGCTCTGGGCGGGCCCGGTCGGGAGGCGGCGAACGAGGTTCGCCTCACCCGCAAGATGTCGCGCGATCAGGCGCTCGGCGCCCTCTTGGGCCCGGCCCTGATGCAGGCCGTCGATCACGTGCCGCGCGTGGCCGATCCCGCCGACGCGGAAGGGGTGCATGGCATGCGCATCGCGCTGCGGCACATCCGCATGGCGCTGTGGCTGGTGAAGCGAAGCGAGGGCGGCCTGTTGGCGGGGGTGCTGGCGGACGAGGTTCGCTGGCTGGCCGGAGAGCTTGGCGACGCCCGCGACTGGGATGTTCTGGCACGGGAGATCGTGCCGGCCGCGACCTCGGCGGGTTTGGAGCGGGCCGGCTTCCGCGCGCTGGTGCAGC
Organism: Kaistia defluvii; assembly: GCF_026343955.1. Taxonomy (GTDB): domain Bacteria; phylum Pseudomonadota; class Alphaproteobacteria; order Rhizobiales; family Kaistiaceae; genus Kaistia; species Kaistia defluvii. The sequence continues at coordinate 35,653 of NZ_JAPKNI010000011.1, read as the reverse complement.
GTATCGAGCAGCACCGTGCGCTTGCGCATGAGCAGGCGGCCGAGGCGGTGACCAGCGGCCGGGCCGGGCGCCTGCTGCTCAGCCTCGGCCTCTGGACCAGCCGGCATGGCTGGCGCGACACCGAACCCGACGGGGAAGCCCGCTTCGCAAAACCGATCAAGGGATTCGCGAGAAGGACGCTCGCGGACCTGCATCGGCAGGTTCTGCGACGCGGCCGCAAGTTCGATCGGCTGGATGCCGAGGGGCGGCATCATCTGCGGATCCGGGTGAAGTCGCTCGCCTATGCGGCCGATCTGTTTCTGCCGATCGTCCAGAAGCGCAAGGCGGCGCGCCGCCACGTCGCCACCCTGAAACGTCTTCAGGATCAGCTCGGGCGGCTCAACGACGCGATCCGGGCCTCGGAGTTGCTGAACCAGCTCGCCGAGGAAGGCCTGTCCCTCGCGGCGCGGCGTGCCACGGACATCGTCCTGGCCCGGCAGCATGTCACGCTGACGGAAGGCGAGGTGGCGCTGCGCCGCCGCTGGCTGGATTTCACGCGGACCTTCGAAGCGGGCCGCACGCGCAAGCGGCGTGCGGGCTGACGGGGCGTGTCGCGCGACCACCCTTCGCTTGGCCGCCTTCGGGCGGAGCGCGATTGACCGTCCTGCCCAGATTGCTTACATATGAATAGCACATTCAAATCTGACGCAATGGACCGATGGAAGCCTTGCTGACACGGTCTGTGCCCCGGTCGTAGGATAGGCTGCCCCCGCTGCCTGGACGCCGACCGCATCGACCCGAACTTCCCCTGCATATGGATGACCGAAAGCCCATGACCCGCATCGTCGACATCGCCGTGCACGACCTTCGTTTCCCGACCTCGCAGTCGCTCGACGGGTCGGACGCGATGAACCCCGATCCCGATTACTCGGCCGCCTATGTCATCCTGAAGACCGATCGCGACGGGCTCGACGGGCATGGCCTGACCTTCACGATCGGCCGCGGCAACGACATCTGCTGCGCCGCCATCCGCGCGATGCGCCACCTGATCGTCGGCCTCGACATGGATTGGGTGCGGGAGAATCCCGGCCGCGCCTGGCGCCACCTGACGGCCGACAGCCAGCTGCGCTGGATCGGACCCGACAAGGGCGCGATGCATCTTGCCACCGGAGCCGTCGTCAACGCGCTCTGGGACCTGATGGCCAAGGAAGCCGGCAAGCCGGTCTGGCAGTTCGTCGCCGACATGACGCCGGAACAGCTCGTCGACATCATCGACTTCCGCTACCTGACCGATTGCGTCACGAAGGAAGAAGCGCTGGCGCTGCTGACCGAAGCCGCCAAGGGCAAGGAAGAGCGCCGCGCCACCCTGCTGGCCGAGGGCTATCCCTGCTACACCACCTCCGCCGGCTGGCTCGGCTATTCCGACGAGAAGCTGCGCCGCCTGGCACAGGAGGCGGTCGATGCCGGCTTCACCCATATCAAGATGAAGGTCGGCCGCGACCTCGAAGACGATATCCGTCGCCTGAAGGCGGTGCGCGAGGTCATGGGGCCGGACCGCTACCTGATGATCGACGCCAACCAGGTCTGGGAAGTCGATCAGGCGATCGACTGGGTCGGCAAGCTGAAGTTCGCCAACCCCTTCTTCATCGAGGAGCCGACCAGCCCCGATGACGTGGCCGGCCACCGCAAGATCCGCGCCGGCGTGGCGCCGGTGAAGGTCGCCACCGGCGAGATGTGCCAGAACCGCATCCTGTTCAAGCAGTTCATCATGGAAGGCGCGATCGACATCGTCCAGATCGACGCCTGCCGCATCGGCGGCCTCAACGAGGTGTTCGCGGTGCTGCTGATGGCGGCGAAGTACAAGCTGCCGGTCTGGCCGCATGCCGGCGGCGTCGGCCTCTGCGAATATGTCCAGCACCTCTCGATGATCGATTATCTCGTCGTCTCCGGCACCAAGGAAGGCCGCGTCATCGAGTTCGTCGACCATCTGCACGAGCATTTCGTCGAGCCCTGCGAGATCCGTAACGCCGCCTACATGCCGCCCAAGCGCCCCGGCTTCTCGATCGAGATGAAGGCGGAATCGATCGTCGCCAACGAGTTCGGAGGCTGACATGACCATTGCCACGCGCCCGCTCGGGCGGAGCGGACTGGACGTCACGACGATCAGCTTCGGCGGCGCCGGAATCGGCAATCTCTACCAGGCGGTTTCCGACGAGGCCGCTCATGAGGTGCTGCAGGCGGCCTGGGATGCCGGAATCCGCTTCTTCGATACGGCGCCCCGCTATGGCCATGGCCTGAGCGAGCGCCGCCTCGGCGACTTCCTGCGCTCCAAGCCGCGCGACAGCTATGTCCTCTCGACCAAGGTCGGCCGTATCCTGACGCCGCTGCGTGGCCGCGAGATGGGCTTTTACGGCTTTGTCGACGTGCTGCCGTTCGAGCAGGAATATGACTATTCCTATGACGGCATTCTCCGCTCGCATGAGGCGAGCCTGCATCGCCTCGGCCTCGACCGCATCGACGTGCTCTACATGCACGATATCGGCGTCGACACGCATGGCGTCGAGCAGAACGCGGAATATTTCCCCGTCGCCATGTCGGGCGGCCTGAAGGCGATGCAGGAATTGCGCGCCAGCGGCGACGTCAAGGCGATCGGACTCGGCGTCAACGAGGTCGAGGTCTGCCTCCAGGCGCTCGATCATGCCGAGATCGACGCCTTCCTGCTCGCCGGCCGGTTCACGCTGCTGGAACAGGAGGGCGCGCGGCCGCTGCTGGAAGCGTGCCTCGCGCGCGGCACCAGCCTGGTGATCGGCGGCGTGTTCAACTCCGGCATCCTGGCCACCGGCGCCGTGCCGGGCGCGCATTACAACTATGCCGAACCGCCGGCGGAGATCGTGGAGCGCGTCAACCGGCTCGAACGGATCTGCCGTAGCCATGGCGTGCCGCTGGCCGTCGCGGCGCAGCGCTTCCCGCTCAGCCATCCGGCCGTGGCCTCGGTGCTGATCGGCGTCAGCAGCAAGCGCAATCTCGATCGAAACATGGCGGCGTTGGACGGGGCGATCCCCGACGCGCTTTGGGCCGATCTTGTCGCAGAAGGCCTCCTCGCGCCGGATCTCGCGCCGCGCTGAGGGGACGCCGGAAGCAAGAGGGCCGGCCATCCCGCCATCGGGCGGGGCCGGCCCCACTCTATCGTCTGCCCCGCGCCGTCATTTCAGTCGCAGAAGGCCGGCGCCCGATGGACCGGCCGGGCCGGCAGGATTGCGTCCTGCAGCAACCGACCCTCGGCCGAGCGCAGGGCCAGCCCCCGCGTCACCGGAGCGTCTTCCTGGATCCGGCCTTCTGCCAGCACGATGACGCGGCTGCAGAACAGCTGCACCAGCCGAAGGTCGTGCGTGATGAACAGCACGGCCATTTTCAGCCGGGCCTGAAGATCTCTCAGCAGCGCGATCATCTGGATCTGCAGCACGAGGTCGAGATTGGATACCGCCTCGTCCAGCACGAGCAGCCGCGGCGCCGGCGCGATGGCGCGGGCGATGCAGACGCGCTGCAGCTGGCCGCCGCTCATCTGCGAGGGCAGCTTGCGGGCGTCGTCGGGAACGAGGCCCACCTGCGCCAGCAGCGAGCGAACCCTTTCGCTTCGCGTGTCCTCGTTCAGATCCGTGAGATGGCGCAGCGGCTCGGCGATGATCCGGCCGATGCTGTGGCGCGGGTTCACGGCGCCGAGCGAATCCTGGAACACCACCTGCACCGAACGCCGATAATGTCGGTACCGCTCGCCCGAAAGGCCACTCACGCTCTCGTTCTCGAACGCGACGCTGCCGCCATCCGGGCGCTCGAAGCCCAGCAGCAGCCGGCCGAGCGTGCTCTTGCCGGATCCGCTGCGGCCGAGCAGGGCGATGCTCTCACCGGCCGCGATATCGAGCGAAACATCGCGAAGCACCGTCTTCGGGGCGGACCGGCCGGTGAGGGAATAGCTGGAATAGGATTTCGAGACCGAGCGGGCGGCGAGGATCACGCTCATGCGACCTCCGGATAGAGCGACATATGCGCCTCGACCAGTTCGCGCGTCGCGATGCGCTGCGGGTTGTCGAAGATCTCCCGGGTGGTCGCCCGCTCGATGATGCGGCCGTTCTCCATCACTGCCACCTCGTCGGCGAGCCGCGCCACCACGCCCATGTCATGCGTGATCAGGAGCACGCCCAGATTGCGCCGCCGCGCCAGTTCGTCGAGCAGGTCGAGGATGCGGGCCTGCACGATCAGGTCGAGATCCGTCGTCGGCTCGTCGGCGAACAGGAACGGCGCATCCGAAAGCAGGGCGAGCGCGATCATCGCCCGTTGCAGCATGCCGCCGCTCATCTCGAAGGCGTGCAGCGGTAGCACGCTCTCGGCGTCCTCGAGCCCCACGGTCGCGAAGGCCTCGAGCGTCCGGCTCCGCCAGTCGCCGTCGAGCCTTTCGACGGCGCGCAGCGTCTCCCGGGCGTGATCCGCCATGGTGCGGATCGGGTTGAAGGCGCTGCGTGGGTTCTGCAGGATCGTCGCGACGACCCGGCCGCGCAGTCGTTCCGGCGCGACGGTCGTGTCGTTGTGCAGCACGCGTCCCTGCGTGACCCGTACGCCCGGCGGCAGTACGCCCTGCGCGCCGCTGCAGGTTATCGACTTGCCGCAGCCGCTGGCGCCTACCAGTGCGAGGATGCGGCCCCGGCGAAGCGTCAGGCTGACGCCGTCGACCAGCACATGGTCGTGATGGCCGTGCTGCGCCGCGACATGCAGGTTCTCGATCGTCAGGGTCTCGCTCAATGCTGGTGGTCCCCGTGCAGGCTCGGGTCGAGCCGGTCGCGGACCGCGTCGCCCAGAATGTTGAAGGCCATGACGCTGAGCAGAAGCGCGAGGCCCGGCCATAGGATCAGCATCGGCATCGACCAGACGAACGGGCGCGCGTCGCCGATCATCACGCCCCATTCCGCCGTGGGCGGCTGGACGCCGAGGCCGAGGAAGGAAAGCCCGGCCACGTGCAGCATCATGTGGCCGATGTCGAGCGTCGCCAGCACGATCATCTGCGCCATGATCGCCGGGAACAGGTGCTCGAAGAACACCCGCACGCGGCTGGCGCCGGCGGCGCGCGAGGCCAGTACGAAATCGCGCTGCCGGAAGGAAAGCACGAGGCCGCGAACCATGCGCGCATACCAGGCGAAGTGGGACAGCGCGATGGCGATGATGACGTTGACCATGCCGGTGCCGAGGATGCCGATCAGGAACAGCGCCAGCACGATCGTCGGAAAGGCGAGGAAGCAATCGCAGAACCGCATGATCGCCTGATCGATGCGGCCGCCCATATAGCCGGAGAGACCGCCGACGGCGATCGCGAGCGCCAGGATCAGCACGATGCTGAGCGCCACGGAGCCGAGCGATACGCGGGTGCCGTAGATCAGCCGCGAAAGCTCGTCCCGTCCGAGATGGTCGGTGCCCAGCCAGTGGGAGAGGCTCGGGCTCTGAAGCCGCCGGGCCAGGTCCACGGCATCGGGATCGTAGGGCGCGATCCACGGCGCCGCGATGGCGGCGATCGCCAGGAGGGCCACGATGAAGAGAGCGATGCGCACCGCCCAGCTGTCGCGGATCGGCAGGCGCCACATCCGGCGTCGCGAAGCGCGCGCGTCGAGACTGGCGACGCTCATATCGCGGCCTCCGCATTTAGGCGGATGCGCGGATCGAGCCACGCATAGAGGATGTCGACGAGCAGATTGCAGACGACGAAGATGGTGACCAGGAACAGCGTGAAGCACTGGATGACGGGAAAATCCCGGCTGTAGATCGCCGAGACGGCATAGCGGCCGATGCCCGGCCAGCCGAACACGCTTTCGATCACCAGCGTGCCGCCCAGCAGTTCGCCGACATGCATGCCGGTCGCCGTCACGATCGGCAGCAGCGCGTTGCGCAGGATATGCGACCGCTCCACCTGCCGGTCGCCGAGGCCGCGCAGCCGGGCATAGAGCACATGCCGGGCGCTCGCCGTCTCCAGCATGCTGGCGCGCAGCAGTCGGGCGTTGATCGCCAGCGACATGAACGAGACGGCGAGCACCGGCATGATCATGTGCTGCCAGCCGCCCTTGCCCATGGGCGGCAGCCATTTCAGCGTCAGCGAGAACAGCAGCACCAGCAGGAAGCCGAGCCAGAAATTCGGCGTGGAGACGCCGACAAAGGCGAAGGCGCGCACCAACTGATCCGGCCATCGATCCTTGTAGCGCGCCGACCAGATGCCGAGCGGTACGGAGACGATGAGCGTGAAGAGCAGCGCCGCGCCGGCGAGCTGCAGCGTCGCCGGAAGGTAGTGCAGGATGTCGTCGATCACCGGTCGCCGCGTGACGTGCGAGACGCCGAAGTCGCCCTGGACGGCATTGCTGAGCCAGCTGACATATTGGGCGAGGATCGGCCGGTCCAGCCCGAGCGTCTGCCGCGCCTCGGCCACGGCGCTGGGCGTTGGCGGGATGCTCGATAGCTTGAGATAGGCGACCGCCGGGTCACCGGGCGCCATCCGCAGGATCACGAACATCAGGATGGATACCCCCAGCAGGATGGGGATCAGGAGCAGCAGCCTGCGCAGGATGAAGCCGGCCATGGCGCGCTCACTCCTTCGGCGTCAGGGCGGCGAAGGGATAGTCGAACTGCGTCGCGCCGAAGCCGAGATTGCCGACCGTGTCGCGCGCCACCAGCATGGCCGTCGAGAAGGTGAGGGGCAGGTAGACCGCCTCGTCATGCAGGCGGGTCAGGATGTCGGCATAGAGCGCCTGGCGCTTCGTCGCGTCGGTGCTTGTCAGCGCCTGGCCGATCTTCGCGTCGATCCCGGCCTTGTCGGCGAGGCCGAGCTGCGCCTGGTAATCGGCATGCGCCGGTACCCGCATCGAGCTGACAAAGGCGTGCGGATCGTAGGGCGCGCCCCATGTGTTGCCGAAGATCATGCCGAAATTGCCGTCCGTCTGGCGGGCATAGAAGGAATTGGCCTCCTCGCCGAGCAGCCGGACCTCGATGCCGACCCTGGCGAGATCCGCCTGCAGCACCTCCGCCATCGACTTCATCACCGCGTCGGTGCCGATATAGGCGAGCTCCACCTGCAGCGGTTCGCCGTCCCTGGCGCGGAAGCGGGCGCCGGGCGCGAGACGCCAGCCGGCCTTGTCGAGCAGGCTCGCCGCCAGCGCCGGATCGTAGCCATAGGGCTTCAGCCCGACATCCGAATAGGGCGCGGACGGCGCGAACAGGGTGTCGGCCTTGGTCTGCGTGCCGTGATAGATCGCTGAAATCAGCGTGTCCTTGTCGACGGCGTGGTTGATGGCCTGTCGCACGGCGAGGTCGCGGGTCGGCCCCTTGTTGGTGTTGAGGGCGAGCACCTGGGTCCCGAGCGGCGGCGAGATCTCGGCTGCATAGCCCTGCGCCTTGAGGCGGGCGAAGGTGTCAGGCGTGATCGGTCCCTCGTCGCCATAGATCAGGTCGATGCCGCCCGTCTCCAGCGCGACGGCCCGCGTATTGCTGTCCGCGATGACCTTGACGACGACCTTCTGATAGGCCGGATTGTCGCCCCAGTAGCCGTCATTGCGCTCGAAGACGTCATATTCGCCGAGCCGCGTTTCTACGAGCTTCCAGGGACCCGTGCCGATCGGCGCCCGGGAGGCGCCGGGGGCCTGGAGTTGCGACGGCGCAATGAAGCGCACGGGGCGAACCAGCGCCAATTCCTGCAGGAGCGGGTAGTAGGGGTCCTTCAGCCGCAGCTCGACGGTCCTCCCGTCGAGCGCCTTGGCCGATTGCAACTGGTTGATCAGTTCGAGCCAGTCATGGGTCCGGCGGTCGGCGATTACCGACTCCAGATTGGCGACCACGGCGGCGGCGTCGAACGCCTCGCCATTCGAGAACGTGACTCCGTCGCGGAGCGTGAACGTGTAGGTGCGGCCGTCCTCGGATGTGGTCCACGCGGTCGCGAGCCAGGGCGCGACGGTTCCGTCCGGCTGATACTTCACCAGGGATTCGTAGACCATGCCCTGCGCGAACATCTGGTTGGGCGCATAGCCGTGCGGGTCGAGCGGGCCGACATTCGAAGGCCAGGAGAAGTTCAGGGTCTGCGAGAGAGCGCCCGCGAGAGGCATGCACGCCGCCGCGATTCCCAGCAGCACTCCGACCCAAACGCCACGCATCCCTCGCCCCTCTCGACAACCCTGTGTTGCGCGAGGCTAAGGGGAAGTATCGTATGATGTCTAGTACAAAAGATCATACTCACAGGCGAGGCCCGTGCCGGAGCCGCTGGAAACGTCCCAGCTTCTGGCCGTCCTCGCCAGCACGAACGCGTGGCCGCGTCGGCGAGCCGCTGTTGAAATCCTAGCGGCCCAAGCCCACGCGATAGATATGGGCGATGTTCTGGCGCACGGTTTCGACCTCCATCGCCATCTCGACCAGTTGTTGGCGGCGCAGCGATGCGGTTTCCGGATCGGTCCCGTCGCCGCTGTCATATTGCAGGAAATCATACCGGTCGCAGGTCAGCCGCTCCCGGCCGCGCGCCAGCGCAACCGCCGCGCCGTGCCAAGGACGCCATTCATTGGCGCTGGTGGCGATGGCGACGCGCTCGGCCGGGATGGGCTCGAACAGGCTGCGCCCGGTATAGGCGAGACCGTCCGACAGGGTGGCGCCGAGCAGATGCGCCAGCGTCGGTGCGATGTCGACATTGGCAATCAGGCTGTCGGCATTGCCATGCAGGGCCTCGGCCATCGCCCCGGGCAGGCTGTGCGGCGGCTTCAGCAGGAAAAGCGGCCGCAGCACCCAGTCGGTGACATTTTCCAGCCGGGGAATGGTCGCGCGCGGGGTGTCGTCATGGCCTGGCAGTTCGCCATGATCCCCGATCGACGCGATCAGCGCGGCCTCATACCGTCCCGCCCGCTTCAGCGCATCGAACAGGCGCTGATGCGCGCTCTCGGTGATCGCGATCGCCCGGGAGCGCCTGTCTCTCAGGCCGGCGGCGACGGGAAGCCGGCTTTCGGTCTGGAACGGCACATGCAGCGCATTGAGGAAGACGATCGCGAAGAGCGGCCCTTCGGCGGTCTCGATCATCCGTTCGAACCGTTCGACCGTGAACGCATCGTCGATGCCGAGGTCGTTGACGAGCGGCCGGCCGCTCGTCTCGGCGCTGCTCAATTCGTCGAGATGGGCCGCCGAGAGGAAGCGGTCGAGATGCAGCCATTGCAGGATCGAGGACATCAGCAGCGCCGTGCGGTAGCCGCGTGCCTTGGCCAGGTCGAACACGAAGGGCAGGCGGTGCAGCGTCTCGATCCCCTCATGCGAGCCCGTGCCCGTCAGGATCGAGGGAAAGCTGATCTCGGTGCAGCAGGAGTTGGTGACGACGTTGCGGGGGGCGAACCATTCCTCCGGCCTGCCGCTGAGGATGCGAATCCGCTGGGCGAGCGACGTTTCCCCCTCGCTCGAGGGCAGGAAATTTCCGGCGGATTCGTTGATGATCAGAAGGATCGTCTCAGGCAGGGCCGGAGCGGACCGCTTGAGCCGGAAGGCGTTCGAACGGTCGGCGGCATAGAGCTCTCGCGGGCTGCGGTCTTTGCTGGCCATCTCGCGATCGGCGAGCAGGAACTTTAGCGCCTCCTCCGACAGGCTCGGTCTGGCCTGCATCCTTTCCAGCAGGACCCAGACCACCATCGCCGTGACCAGGAGAACGGAAGCGGTTGCCAGGGAGAGCGCGCCGGGCCCGGCCAGCCCATGCGCCAGCGTCCCTGTCACCACGAAAAGCGCGGTCATCGCCAGCACGAGGCCCGCGGGCAAGAAAGCGCGAAGATAGGTCGAGGCCAGCACGGGAACCGAGAAACCGGCGCTCGACATCGGGACGGTCCGCCAGATCGTCAGCGGCGCCGCGCCCAGATATTGCCGGCAGCAGAGATCGATGGCGGCGGCGATGGCGAGCGAGGCGGAGCCCAGCGCGACCAGCATCCCCTGGGCCAGCATCGACGGGATCTGCGCCGTGATCCCCAGCCACATGCCGAACAGACTCGCGACGATCAGCGGCCAGCCGATCTTTTCGGCGCGCAGTCTTATCCGGCAGCGATGCGCGCGCAGATAGCGTCGTCGAAGGCGGTAGAGGACACAGGCGAGCGCCAGGACCACGGCGATTGTCGTGAACGGGTTTCCCATATCGTAGAAAGTCTTGTCCCTGGGAACCCCAGCAGCGTCGGTTGAGCCTTGGGCCAAGTAGATCCGCGCGGCGCCCAAAAGCCAATCTCAAAACCAGGTCGTCCACCTCTTCTGCGCGACGATGCCGAGGGCGCTTCAAGGGGAGGTGAACCCGGACGGGGCCCTCCGCCGGCCCCGGGCGACGGGGGCGCGATGCGCAGTCTCCGACCCAAAGACGAGGAGCCGGGGTCACTCTCATGTAGTGCGCACAATTTATTGACTTCATGGAAAGAATCAGATGATTTTGCGGCCATGGATGAGCTTGACCGCAAAATATCGAATCTTCTTGCCGAGGATGCGCGTCGCTCGCTCTCTGATATCGGCGCCGCCGTGGGATTGTCGGCGTCCGCGGTGAATGAGCGGATCCGGCGCCTCGCGGCCAGCGGCGCGATCCGCAAATTCACGGTCGACGCCGATCCCGCCGCCTTCGGCAAACCCATCCTGGCCTTTGTCTGGATCGCGCTTGCCGCCGAGGCTGACGAGGCGGGGTTCCGGGCTTTTGCCCGGTCGCAGGCCACCATCGCCGAATGCCATCATGTGACGGGACCCTGGTCCTATATCGTGAAGGTTCATGTCGGCTCGCTCCCCGAACTCGAGGCGTTCCTCTCGGAGCTCAAAGCCGCCAGGTTCATCGCGCGCAGCGAAACGGTGATCGCGCTGTCCTCCGTCGTCGATGGACCCTTCGACCCGACGGAACCCCGGCATGTTTGATCCCGCGCTGTTCGGCAAGAGCCTGCTGCTCGGACTCGCGGTCGCCGCCCCGCTCGGGCCGATCGGCGCGCTGTGCATCAGCCGCACGCTGGAACGAGGCTTCTGGGCCGGCCTGGCCGGCGGACTCGGCACGGCGCTTGCCGATGGATTGTATGCCAGTTTGGCGGCGCTGGGCTTCGCGGCCTTTTCCGCGGCCTTGAGCGGGATCAGCGGCCCGTTGCGCCTGGTCGGCGGCCTCTTTCTGATCTGGCTCGGTTGGAAGAGCCTGCAATCCCGATCGGCCCCCGGCGCTGTCAGCGTCGGCGCGAGGGATCTCCTCGGCACCTCGGTGGCAACCTTCGCGTTGACCCTCGCCAATCCGATGACGATCCTGTCCTTCGCGGCGATGTTCGCGGGGCTCGGCCTGGCAGAGGAGGGATCGGACGCGCTCACCGTGGTGGCCGGCGTGTTTCTCGGCTCCCTGGCCTGGTGGGTCTTGCTGAGCGGCTCGGTGGCGATCGCGCACCGCCGGCTGCCGGAAGGGTTCGCGCGCTGGGTTCGCTGGGCGTCCGGCGCGGTCCTCATCGCCTTCGGCGTTGGGGCGCTGGCGAGCCTTCTTATCGAGCGTCTCTGATCGGGACATCCTGGGCGGCAACGGGAGAGGGCGGGAGGTTGCGGCCACTTCTGTCCGCGCGTCGGGCTTTTCAAACGCCGGGCCGGCCCGCGCCCGGCGGCATCTCGGATCCCGGCAGCGCCGCGAGGTCGTCAGATGTCATCGCACGGCCGTGCCAAGCGAGAGGCGCGCCTCCAGGGCCTCGGCCGCCTCCTTTCGCTCGCTGTAGCGGTCGGTCAGATAGGGCGAGACATCCCGCGTCAGCAGCGTGAACTTGACCAGTTCCTCCATCACGTCGACGACCCGGTCATAATAGCTCGACGGGCGCATGCGGCCGGCCTCGTCGAATTCCTGGAACGCCTTGGCGACCGAGGACTGGTTCGGGATGGTGATCATGCGCATCCAGCGGCCGAGCACGCGAAGCTGGTTGACGGCGTTGAACGATTGCGAGCCGCCCGACACCTGCATCACCGCGAGGGTCCGTCCCTGCGTTGGCCTGACGGCACCGACCGAAAGCGGGATCCAGTCGATCTGCGCCTTCATGACCGCGCTCATCGCGCCGTGCCGCTCCGGGCTGGTCCAGACCTGCCCCTCCGACCAGAGCGCCAGTTCACGCAGTTCCCGGACCTTGGGGTGGTCGGCGGCCGTCGCGTCCGGAAGCGGCAGGCCGTGCGGATCGAACACCCGTGTTTCCGCGCCGAGATGCTGCAGCAGCCGCGCCGCCTCCAGCGTCAGGAACCGGCTGTAGGAGCGTTCGCGCAGCGAGCCGTAGAGCAGGAGGATGCGGGGGCGATGCGTGGAGACCGTCGTCCGCGGCTTGTCCGAGCCGGGAGCTTGGAGCAGGTCGGCGGCGACGTTGGGCAGGGTGGCGATCATGTCCGCTTCTCCGCAAGCGCGGGGCGGACGAGCGGGCCACGCTCGTACCAGCCTTTCGAACGGTTGACGATCCAGACCACCGAGAGCATCACCGGCACCTCGATCAGGACGCCGACGACGGTTGCGAGCGCCGCACCCGAGTGAAAGCCGAACAGGCTGATGGCTGCGGCAACCGCCAGTTCGAAGAAGTTGGACGCGCCGATCAGCGCCGAGGGGCCGGCCACGCAATGCGCCTCGCCCGTGGCGCGGTTGAGCCAGTAGGCGAGTCCGGCGTTGAAATAGACCTGGATCAGGATCGGGACCGCGAGCAGGGCGATGATCAGCGGTTGTGCGAGGATCTGTTCGCCCTGGAACCCGAACAGCAGCACCAGCGTCGCGAGCAGGGCCATCAGAGAGACCGGACCCAGGCGCCGCAGGGCCTGCGCCAGGGCCGTTTCCCCACCCTTGGCGATCAGCCGGCGACGGGCGATCTGGGCGATGAGCACCGGCACGACGATGTAGAGCGCCACCGACAGCAGCAGCGTGCCCCAGGGCACCGTGATGGCCGACAGTCCGAGCAGCAGGCCGACAATGGGCGCGAAGGCGACGACCATGATGGCATCGTTGAGCGCCACCTGCGACAGCGTGAAGACCGGTTCGCCCCTGGTCAGGTTCGACCAGACGAACACCATGGCGGTGCAGGGCGCGGCGGCGAGGATGATCAGCCCCGCGATATAGCTGTCGATCTGGTCGGCCGGCAGGAGCGGGCGAAACAGCCAGCCGATGAACAGCCAGCCGAGCAGCGCCATGGAAAAGGGCTTGATGGCCCAGTTGATGAAGAGCGTGACGCCGATGCCGCGCCAGTATCGTCCGACCTGTCCGAGCGCCGCGAAGTCGATCCGCAGCAGCATGGGGATGATCATGAGCCAGATCAGCACCGCGACCGGCAGGTTGACCTTGGCGATTTCGGCCGCGCCGATGGCCTGGAAGACACCCGGCATGACATGGCCGAGGGCGATGCCGGCGACGATGCAGAGGGCTACCCACAGGGTGAGATAGCGTTCGAAGATGGTCACGGGCGCAGCCTCTAGAATTGGATGGTGCGGGTGAGAAGGCGGGCGTCGGCCGGGCACAGGCGGGTGGCCTGGCGGGTCGCGAGGATGGAGGCCGGCGCCTCGCCCCGTGCCGTTGGCTTGAAGCCGATCGTCTCGAAGAAGGGCGCGGCCGCGCCTGTCAGCACCCATGCCTCTCGGGCGCCCTCGTCAAAGGCGCGTCGCTGCAGCAGCGCCACGAGGTTGCGGCCAAGCGCCTGGGCGCGCCACGCGGGCAGGACGACGATGGACCGCAGCAGCGCGTTCCGGCCGAGCGCCTCATAGCCGCCAAAGCCGACGAGATCGCCGGCCGCCGTCCGGTAGGCGAAGAAGGTCCGGCCGGGCTCCGCGAGGTCGTCGATGGGAAGGGCGGCGGCTTGCAGGGCGCCGACGAAGCCTGGGGCGTCCCCGGGCACCCGTTCGTCGACCAGGAAGGGCACGCCTTCCTCCTTCAGGAGCGCGGTCGTGACGCCGGATGGCAGAAGGTCGAACACGATGTCGGACGGCCGGCACAGTCTCACGCCCGCGGGACCCACCACGATGGGCCGGTTGATCAGGATGGGATGCGCGATCATCGCGTCGAGCAGAGCGTCGTCGCCCAAGGCTGGATCGTCCAGGCCAAGCGCGGCATAGGGCGTGCCCTTCTGGCGGATCACGTCGCGTACGGCCAGCCCCATGCGGGAGACCAGAGCGGCGAGTTCCGCGCGGCTCGGCGGCGTCTTGAGATATTCGACGACGCGGGCTTCGACCCCCACGCTGCGCAACAGGGCGAGGGTGTTGCGCGAGGTGCCGCATTCGGGGTTGTGATAGATGACGAAGGTCATGGACATGGCGCTTCAGCAGGCGCAGGCGGCAAGCGCCGCCATGGCCGGTTCGCACACTTCCGGATGTCCCTGGCAGCAGTCGCGCATCAGAAAGCCGACCAGGCCGGCCAGGGCGGGATAGGCGGCGCTGTAGAGGATCGAGCGGGATTCGCGCCGGGAGGTGATCAGCCCCGCCTGTTCCAGATGGCTCAGGTGGAACGAGGCCTTGGACGACGACGCGCCGACAGCCTCGCCGATGACCCCGGCGGCGAGCCCGTCCGGCCCGGCCTTGACCAGCAGCCGCACGATCTGGAGCCTCGTCTCCTGCGACAGTGCCGCAAAGGCATTCAGGGCCTGTGTCTCGTCCATTTCGACCTCTCAAGAGATGTTGAAATGACGGATAGCGAATCCGGGCCGTTCAGGCAAGGCCCACGGATCGGCGGTATCCGGTGGATTCTCGAACGTGGCGGCGACCTGCCAGCCATGGCGCTCGGCGTCCCCCGTGTTTTGCCTCGCCTGGTCTCGACCCTATGGCCCGGGGGCGAGACGGCGAACGCATCGGCTGCGACGAGTCCCCTCCGTCTCGAGGAGGGGGCTCCCCGCCGGCCGGTCAGATCCCGCGAGAGGGTCGGGGATGTCGTATGAGGGAATTTCGGGCGGCACCCGAATTCTTCTGACGGGAAGAGACGGCCCCGGAGTTCGCCTTTCCGGAGGGCAATTGTCGCGGTGACAAAACCCGGGCGGTATGCGATCAGCGATCCATGGACGCGATGCGCAAGCTCATCTGGCAAGAGCTGAAGACTGCCCTTCTGGCGGTCGGCGTCGTCTATCTGCTGCTTTCGCAAGGCTTGATCTCGGCCTACGCCCAGACGGCGATGGCCGTTTCCGAAGCAGGCCCTCGCTTCATCCTCTGTTCTCCGCTTGGCGGGGCGAGCGATGAGGACCCGATCAAGGCCCTGGCGCGCGACTGCTGCTCGACCCTGTGCCAGGCGGCCAGCACCCTCGGCCCCCTGCTGCCGTCTTCCCCCGTGGTTTTCGGCTTCAAGGTCGAGGTTCGGCCCGCAAAATGGCGCCCCGCCGGCACGGTCCGGGGGCCGCCCTCCGAAACCAGACTGGTTCCCGAAGCCCGGGGACCGCCCCCGCTCTCCATCTGACGCCTGACCCCATGGCTGGCCCGCATGCGCGCGCCGGCTGCTCTTGCGTATTTGGAGATCAATCATGCGAACCTTTTCGCGCCTTCTCGCGGCTGTCGTCCTGCTGGCCGCTCCTTCCGCCTTCGCCCACGACTACAAGGTCGGCGACATCGAAATCGGCCATCCCTGGACCCGCGCCACGCCGCCTGCCGCGCGTGCAGGCGGAGGATACCTGACCCTCACCAACCGCGGCCAAACCGCGGACCGCTTGATGGGGGGCTCTTCCTCGGCTTCCGGCCGCGTCGAGGTCCACACCATGGAAGTGACCGATGGTGTGATGAAGATGCGCGAGCTTGCCGATGGCCTTGCGCTGCCGCCGGGTGAAACCGTCAAGCTGGAGCCGGGCAGCTTCCATCTGATGCTGATCGACCTCAAGGAACCGATCCGCGAAGGGGCGAAGATTCCCGTCACGCTCCGTTTCGAGCATGCCGGCACGGTCGATGTGGAACTGGCGGCCGGTGCACTCGGCGCTCCGGCGATGGACCATGGTGCCCATGGCGCCCAGCATGGTCATGCGGCTCAAGCGCCGGCGGGCGCGGGCGATGACGAGCCAGGCAATCATGGCTCCGGGCATGGGGGGAAGCATTGATGCGCCCTCGCCACATTGGCCTGATCGCCGGCGGGCTCTTCGCGGTAGCCGTCACGCTGGTCGGATTCACGGCGCTCGTGAATTCCCGCCAGGCGGCGCCGGGGCTGAGCGGCACCGCACAGAGCACCACGGGGGTCGCCAGTATTGGCGGCCCTTTCAAGCTCACCCGGGGCGATGGCAAGCCGGTCACCGAAGCCGACTTCCGCGGCAAGCCCACGGCCATGTTCTTCGGCTTCACCTTCTGTCCGGAGGTGTGCCCCACCACGCTCTACGAGTTGTCGGGCCTGATCAAGGAACTGGGCCCGGAGGCCGAGAAGATGAACTTCGCGTTCGTCTCCGTTGACTGGGAGCGTGACGGGCCGAAGGAACTGGCGGGCTACACCTCCGCTTTCGATAGCCATATCCAGGGCTTGTCGGGGACGGAGGCCGAGATCGACGCCGTCACCAAGGCTTACCGCGTCTACTACAAGCGCGTTCCGGTCGAGGGGGGGGATTACACCATCGACCACACCGCTTCCGTCTATCTCATGGACAAGGACGGCAAGTTCGTTGGCACGCTCGCCTATGGCGAGGGCCGCGACACCATGCTCGAAAAGCTGAAGCGGCTGATCGCCGGCGCCTGAGACCGAGGGAAATCATGACCGATACGACACTTTCCCCGGTTCGCGCCGGCGGGTCGGCGGAGGCGGCTGCACAGCCACTTTCTGCCAACAAGTTCTACTTCATCGCCTGGCGCTGGCACTTCTATGCCGGGCTCTATGTCATCCCGTTCCTGATCATGCTGGCGACTACCGGCATGGTCATGCTCTGGATCTCCTGGATGGCCGGCCTCGGTGCCGAGCGCATGGCCGTGCAACCGGCCGGGCAGACGCTGGCTCTCAGCACGCTCCAGACGGCTGCCGAGACGGCGGTCCTAGGCGGCCGCGCTGTTCAATATGTCGAGCCGCTCGCCCCGGACCGAGTGGCCGTATTCTCGGTCGCCACGGAGGCCGGCAACACCGGGGTGGCGCTGGACCCTCATACGGGCGAAGTGCTCCACACGTTCCCGTGGCGGGCCGGGGCCTACGACCTGGCCAACAAGATCCACGGCACGCTGCTGTTGGGTGCCTTTGGAGACCGGCTGATCGAAATTGCCGCCAGCCTCGGCCTCATCATGGTGGCAAGCGGCCTCTACCTGCACTGGCCGAGGCGGGGCGCGTCTTGGCGAAACACGTTGGTCCCCCGCCTGACCGCGCGCGGCAGGACATTCTGGAAGTCGCTGCACGGTGTCGTCGGCTTCTGGGTCTCGCTGATGCTGGTCGTCTTCCTGATCTCCGGCTTGAGTTGGGCCGGGGTGTGGGGTGAGCGCGTCGTTCAGGCATGGTCGACCTTCCCCGCTGAGAAGTGGGACAACCTGCCCTTATCCGACGACGTGCATGCGGGCATGAACCATGGCGACGCCAAAGAGGTGCCATGGGGGCTCGAACAAACGCCGATGCCCGCCTCCGGATCGCTTGAGGGCAAGACCGCCATCGACGGCGCGGTGGATCTCGACTCGGTGGCGGCGTTCGCGCGCAGCCTCGGCTTTGTCGGGCGCTTCCAGATCAATCTGCCGAAGGGGGATGCCGGCGTCTGGACGATCAGCCACGACAGCATGTCGAATGACGGGCCGAACCCGGCAGCCGACCGGACGATGCACATCGACCGGTTCACGGGCAATGTGCTGGCCGATATCCGCTATGCGGACTACTCACCCTACGCCAAGGCGATGGCCTGGGGCATAGCGTTCCACGAGGGAGACCTGGGCGTCTGGAACTTCGTCCTCAACACCGTCTTTTGCCTCTCGGTGCTGGGCCTATCCATCTCGGGCTTGGTCATGTGGTGGAAGCGCAGGCCCAGCGGGGCAGGACGGCTGGCCGCGCCACCTCGACCGGGTGATGTGCCGTTCTGGAAGGGAGCGGCCGTGCTGGTCGTCGTTCTCGGCATCGTGTTCCCGCTCGGCGGCGCGGCCATTCTCGCGGTACTCGTGATCGATGCCACGCTGCTGCGGCTGATGCCGGGTGTGAGGCGAGCCCTGGCATAACCACGGAGAGCGGCGGGCGCTCCTGTCCGCCGCCTTCATCCGGCTCAGGTCGCATCGAAAACCGCGTTCAGCGTCGCCGCGACCATGGCGATGGCGAGGCCGGGCCAGACCATCAGCAGCGGGTGGTCGAAGATGAACATGCGGTATTCGAACAGCATCGCTCCCCAATCCGGCTTGGACGGATCGGCGCCGAGGCCCAGGAAGGCGAGCGCCGCATAGGCGGTGACCGCCAGGCCCGCATTGGCGCCGATATGGGCGAACAGCACGGGCGTCATGTTCGGCACGACATGGCGTAGCAGAAGTCCGGATCCCCCGACTCCCAGGGCTCGCGCGGCCTGCACGAAGGGCTCCGCCAGCAGCCGGCGCGCCAGGGCATGGGCGAGAAGCGTGTAGGGTCCGATCCCGGCCAGCCCCATCGCCATGCCGGCCGTGACGGGATTGAGGCCGAACAAGGCCGCCGCCGTCAGCGCGACGACCAGCGTGGGCACCACGATGAACATCTCGCCCGCTCGGAGGATCAGTGCGCCCCGCCAGCCTTCCAGCATGGCCGCCGTCACGCCGAACACCGTGCCGCCGATCATGCCGATGGCCGCGACGCAGCCGAGCACGACCGCTGTTCGCCATCCCCCGATCATCAGCCGGGAAAGAACATCTCGGCCGAGCTGATCCGTGCCGAGCCAGTGATCCGGCGAGGGGAGCGCGAAGCGCATCGAAAGGTTCACCGCGTCGGGATCATGCGGCTGCCATATGGCGCCGATCAGCATCAGGCCGAGCAGCAGCAAGGCGAGCGTCGAGAGCGTGCGTCTCACGGCCGAGACGGTCCGAGCCAGGCGAGGCAGAGCGCGACTCCGGCATTGAGGACGAGAAGCCAGGCCGCCACGACCATCACATAGGCCTGCAGCACCGGGTAATCCCGCGCCGCGATGCTCTCGACCAGGAACTGGCCGATACCGGGAAGACCAAACAGCACCTCCAGCGCGGCCGTGCTGCCAACGGCCCAGCTCGCCTCGGCCCGAAAGGCAGAGATCATGGCATAGAGCGCGTGGGCGTGGCCGTGGCGCCAGAGCGCCCCCGCGCGCGTCAGGCCCTTGGCGAGCGCCGTCCGGAAGAAGGGCTGCCGGGTCACCTCCAGCAGGTCGCGGCGATAGACGCGCGTCAGCACGGCGAGGGAATGCAGGGCGATCAATGCCACGGGCAGGATCAGTCCGCTCCAGTCGCGCGTGAACGGACGGATCCAGCGCAGCTGCACGCCCAGAACGTAGAGCAGGATCAGGCCGAGCCAGATCGACGGCACGGCCTGAACGAAAACCGCGAGCCCGCGCGTCGCGCGGTCGATCCACCCGCTGGGACGCAGCGCGGCCAGGAAGCCGAGCGGCACGGCAAGAAGCGGCGCCAGCGCCAGCCCGGAGAGCGCCATCGTCATGGTAAGCGGCAGGCGCTGCAGGAATTCGGCGAGCACAGGCTCGCCGGTCCGGAACGAAAGGCCCCAATCGCCGCGAACGAAGCGCGCCAGCCAGGCGCCATAGCGCTCGAGGAACGGCCGGTCGAGCCCCCACTGGGCTCGCAGGCCCGCGACGGTGGCGCCGTCCGGCGGCAGGTTCCAGGCCCGGATCGCGATGGCGACGGGGTCGGACGGCATCGCCGATATGACCGCGAACGCCAGCAGGGAGATGACCAGCAGGCTGGTGACCGTCCTCAGCGTGATCCGGGCGGGAAGCGTCAATCGAGTGGCGCCGCGGTGGACTCGCCGATATCGGCGCGCAGCACGTGGTAGTCGGATCCCCAGGGCTCGTAGCCGGAAAGCGCCTTCGACAGTCCGACATGCCAGACCGGCGACAGCAGGAAGGCGACCGGCGCGTCCTCGAACAGTTTCTGCTGGGCGCGGGCGGCGATCTCGGCCCGCTTCGCCGGGTCGCTCTCGGTCGCGAAGCCATCGAGGATGGCGTCGAAATCCGGGCTGGCATAGCCGGTGAAGTTGAGGCCGGCGCCGGTGCGGAACGTGCTGTTCAGGAAGAAGGCGGGATCCCCGCTCGGTGCCGTATGCTGGGCCCAGAGAAAGACGTCATAGTCGCCGGAAGCGGCGACGTCGTTGGCATTTTCGACGATCTTCGTTTCCACCGCGATGCCAAGCGACGCGAGCTGGGCCTTGATCACGGGCAGCATGGCGACGAGGTCGGGGCGCTGCGGATAGGCGAGCACAGTCAGCGTCAACGCCTCGCCTTCCCTCGAGCGCTTGCCATCGGCGCCGGCCGTCCACCCCGCCTCGTCCAGAAGCGCCGCAGCCTTCGCGGCGTCCGTCGGCCGCGCTTCCTTGCCCGCGAAAGGGAAATACGGCGCATAGGCCCCGGTCGCCGGCAGACCGCCATGGATGGCGGTGGCGAGCTGCGGGCGGTCGAAGGCAAGGTCGATGGCGCGGCGGACCCGGGCATCGGCGAGCGCCGGCGTCCGGGTGTTCAGATAGGCGAGATACTGGTAGCCGACCGGGAACGACTGGATCGTCAGCTCCGGATCGTTCTTCAGTCGCGCGATGCTCTCGGCCGGCAGGCCGAAGGCGAGGTCGAGTTCGCCGGCCTCGAGCGCCAGCGTCAGAGCCTGCGCATCGGCGAACTTGCGATAGGTCACGGGGCTGCGCTTCTGCGCGCCCTCGAAATGGGGGTTGGCGATCAGCTCGATCTCCGCGTCCGGCTTGAACGACTGCACGGCATAGGGACCGCTGAACACGGCGCCGCCATCCGCCTTGAGGCCGTAGACGATCATCGGCCACTCGGCGAACAGCGCCTGGATCAGCGGCACGGGCCGCTCTGTCGTCACCTCGATCGTCAGCGGATCCCAGGCTTTGAAGCGAAGCGTGCCGCCGGTGGCGAGCGCCGCCTTATTGTTCGCCATCGTGTGCGCCAGCCCGGCGCTGACGGCTTCGGCCGAGACCGGCGTTCCATCGGAGAACTGGCGGCCCGGCTTGAGCCTGACCCGCCAGGTCAGTTCATCGACGCGCTCGGCGCTGGCGGCAAGCTCGGGAACGAGCACGCCGTCCCTGTCGACCGAGAACAGGTTCTCGCCGATGCCGTGGCTGGCGAGCGCCCAGCCGTTCGACCCCTTGGCGGGATCGAGCCCGCTGGTGATGAACGCGGCGCCGACCCGCAGCGGATCGGCCGCATGCGCGCCGGTTGCGAAGCCGGCCACCGACGCGAGCACGACCGCAGACGCCCGCAAGGCGCGAATCATGGTTCCCATGAGAAGGTCCTTCTGAGATTGGGAGAGGTGGAACTAGGACCGCAGCGACTGCTTGCGGCCGGTCGGCGCATAGGCCAGCGCGGCGACGATGCGCCCGCCCAGCAGGTGGTCGTCGATGATGCGGTCGACGCCGGCCTCGGTGACGCCGCCGTAATAGGTGCCTTCGGGAAACACCTGCAGAACCGGCGCGAGATTGCAGGGACCGAGGCAGGTCGACCTGGCGGTCATCACGCCATCGCCGACGATGCGCAGCCTGCGGCGTTCCTGCTCGTTGCGGAGATGGCCCCAGATCCCGTCGGCGCCCGCCGCATTGCAGGGACCGCCCTGGCAGACCAGGACGCGGCGCTTCTGCGCCGGCACCAGCGATGCATCGGGCAGAGACGTGGCGGGCATGGCCACGGCGGGTCGCGCGGCGCCGTGCTCGATCAGCCTGCCGATCAGGCCGTCCAGCCCCGGCGCCTCTTCGGGGGGAGGTGAAACGTGGATCGACGGCCAGGCGCCGGGAGCCTCCTGCAGCCAGCGCTGCAGCGTCCGGCCGAGCCAGAGATGGAAGCTAGGCTCCAAGGGGATCAGCAGCGGCACAATGACGATCTCGCCAAAGCCGGCATCGCGAAGTTCCAGCATCACGTCGCGCAGGGCCGGCGTACCCTGTTCGGAGAAAGCAAAGACGACATGCTCGCCTGGACCGCGCTGTCGCTGGATGCGCTCGGTGAGCCGCTGCATTTCCCGCATGGGTGCTGCCGCGAAGGCGGACTTTGCCAACAGCACGACGGCGCGACCCGGCGATGTCGGGCCCGAATGGACGGTATTGAGATCCTGCATATCCGACTCCCCGGCGGAACGGGCGGGGAGACCAGGGCGAATGGAAGGGAGAGAGGGGCGGTGCGCGCCCGTCGAGACCTGCCAGCCGTTCCCTATGGGACACCCCGCCCAAGGAATTGAAACCGGTCAGGGCAGGTCTCCTGGCTCGCGGGTCGCCACCCAGGTTCGGCCTTCCCGAAGCTTCGGCTTCAGTGGCGCTCGTTGGACCTGGACTCGCCGCTTACAGTTGCGGGGGCAGCTCCGGACTTGCCTGCCGGGGGCAGGCGCACCGAATTCCCTCTTAGCTCCGGCGCCGCTTCGACGGACCGGAGAACCATGACGGAGGCAGTGGTAGGCAACCCGCTCCGACGCGTCAAGCAAGACGAGCCTCCCCAGTCGAACCTGGGCTTCTCGAACGAGCTGCTCCAGCGCCGGGCGACTCGCCTCAGCCCTGGCGGATCCCGTCGATCGGACCGATGGAAGCCGGAGCGACCTGCCTTGTCACCGTGAACCGGAAATGTGGATGAGGTAGCCGCTGGGGTACGCGCTTAAGCGGACGCGCGCTGCAAACGGCCGTCCATCCAAGTCTACTCAACCCGAAAGCTGGTGGAGCCGAGGGGAATCGAACCCCTGACCTCTGCAGTGCGATTGCAGCGCTCTCCCATCTGAGCTACGGCCCCGTCGCTTCGCGACGCGGCCATTTAGAGGGGGGCGCCGAAGGCTGTCAAGCGTCTGCGGAACGTCGCGCCGACAAGCCCGATACGAACGCCGTCCCGCCCGCCCGCTTCCTCCACAGGCAGGCCGGCCGCGCCGATCGCGACGGGCCGGATGCCGGGCGCCACGGGCGCGGGTTGCGGTCGCGGCGGGCGATCGCTACATCAGGACGTCCTGATTTCTTCCGCGACCATCCCGGGAAACCCATGCGCGCTATCCTCGACGTCGTTATGATCGCCCTCAACCTCTATTGGTGGATCGTGATCGCCAGCGCCCTGTTCAGCTGGCTCTACGCTTTCGGCGTGGTCAATCCGCGCAACCAGGTGGTTTCCGCGATCGGCAAGTTCCTGTACCAGGCGACCGAGCCGGCGCTGCGCCGCATCCGCGCCTTCATGCCGAACCTGGGCGCCATCGACATCTCGCCGATCATCCTGCTGCTCGGCATCATCCTGATCCAGCAGGTCATCATCCGCTACGTCTACCCGAACGTGTTTTGAGCGATGGCGGCTTCATCCGCGCCGGCGATGGCCATGTCGTGGTGCAGCTGCGCCTGACGCCCAAGGGCGGCAGCGATCGCATCGATGGCCTCGGCGAGCTGGCCGATGGCCGCAAGGTGATGCTGGCGCGGGTGCGGGCGGCGCCGGACAAGGGGGCCGCCAATGCGGCGCTGGAGGCGCTGCTGGCCAAGGCCGTCGGCGTCCCCCGCTCGGCCGTGTCGCTGATCTCGGGTCATACCGCGCGGCTGAAAAGCGTGCGCATCGATGGCGAGGTCGCCGATCTCGTCGCGCGTCTGGGCCGGCTCACGGGTTGAACGAGGCGGGCGCGCGATGGCGCGGCCCCGCCGCTCCCGCTCAGTGGGTATAGAGCCCGCGCAAGGATCCTTCGTTCCAGAACACGTCGCGGATGCGCCAGCCCTGCTCGAGCCGGACCAGCCGCAGCTCGATCCGTTTCGGCTCGCCGAAGTTCCGGAAGGAGACATGGCCATCGGCCGTGTCCGGCGTGCCGGCCTCGACATCCACGCGGACGTCGGAAAGGTCCCAGTCCTGCGCGTCGACGAACGGGTCGCCGTCCAGCTTGCCGACATCGCCCGCGGCGGCGGCCTCGTCGCTATCGGCCACCATCCGCTCGGCCAGGCGCGGTTCGAATAGCGCGCGTACGGTTTCGGCATTGCCGAGCGGCACGCCGTCGCCGCCATTCTCGTAGCGCGCATAGATCGCGGCCACGAAGGCCCGGGGATCGTCGGCGGCAACCGACGATCCCCCGCTTGTCGGGACAAGGCCCACGCCGAGCATGGCCGCCAGCAGAAGATGCGCGACCCCGCGCCGCGTGGGCGACATAAGGCTCAGCCCTTCTTGGCGCGTTCGACGGCGTCGACGATCAGCTGCTGCGCCTCGTCGAGGTCGCCCCAGCCGGTGATCTCGACCCACTTGCCGTTTTCGAGGTCCTTGTAGTGGCGGAAGAAGTGCTCGATCTGCTGCAGCGTGATCTCGGGCAGGTCCTTGTAGGACTTCACGTTCTCGTATCGGCGCGTCAGCTTGGTCGACGGCACGGCCAGGATCTTCTCGTCCTCGCCGCCCTCGTCGCGCATCTTGAGAACGCCGACCGGGCGGCAGTTCATGATCGCGCCGGGGACGATGGCGCGCTGGTTGGCGACCAGCACGTCGATCGGGTCGCCATCGCCGCACAGCGTGTGCGGGACGAAGCCGTAATTGCCGGGATAGCGCATCGGCGTATAGAGGAAGCGGTCGACGTAGAGCGCGCCGGCTTCCTTGTCCATCTCGTACTTGATCGGCTCGCCGCCGACCGGAACTTCGATGATGACATTGACGTCGTGCGGGGGATTCTTGCCGATCGGAACAGCATCGATGTTCATGCGGGTACCTCGAGTGAAAGGGGCGCTTCCCTTTACGGGGCGCCATCCCGGCCCGCAAGTCCGAATCCACCGCAGCGCAGCAAGCCGCGCCGGGAGGACCCCCCGGGATCGCGTGGGAAGCGCGGCTCAGCCGCGGGCGAAGGCGAAAGCGACCTTGGCCAGCACCGTGTCGCCGAAGCGCTCGCTGCCGCGCGCCACCTTGCGGCCGCCGGCGTTCTTGTAGAAGCGGCAGGCGCCTTCGTTTTCGGCCAGCGCCCAGACCACGGCGGAATCGAAGCCGTGCCGCAGGAGCTCGCGCCGGGCGGCGAGGAAAAGCCGGGTGCCGAGGCCGACGCCCTGATATTCCGGCCGCATGTAGATTTCGTAGATTTCGCCGCGCTGCACCAGGTTGCGGGCCCGGTTGGGTCCGAAGGTGGCATAGCCGACCACGGTGCCGCCGACATCGATCACGACGATGCCGGTGCCGCGGCGGATCGCGCGGCTCCACCACGCGGCACCGCGCCGCGTGATCATCCGGCCCAGTTCCCGGGCCGGGATCAACCCATCATACGCCTGACGCCAAGCGCTGTCGTGAACCGCGGTGATTGCTTCCGCGTCACTGGCTTCTGCGCGACGGACACCGATCGACAGAGTGCTCATGTCGACCAAGATATGTCCGCCACTCGCATCGGGGAAGGGGGTTTTTCGCATCGACGCGCGAGTTCGGCACGGCGTGACGAAGCGGTCACGGCCGGCCGGGGCTGGCTTGCCGGCAAAGTCGATGCGGCGACCGGCGCGAGGCGGCGTCGGCCCCGCAAAAGCAAACGGCGGCGCCCCGGGGCGCCGCCGTTCAATTCTGTCCGTGAAGTCGGGCGAAACGCCGGTCAGGCGGTCTTGCTGGAACGGTCGGCGCGCTTGCGGGCCGTGGGGTCGAGGATCGCCTTGCGCAGGCGGATCGACTTCGGCGTGACTTCGACCAGCTCGTCGTCCGAGATCCAGGAGAGCGAACGCTCCAGGGTCATGCGGATCGGCGGCGTCAGGCGGACGGCTTCGTCCTTGCCGGCCGAACGGACGTTCGAGAGCTTCTTGCCCTTCAGGACGTTCACTTCGAGGTCGTTGTCGCGCGTGTGTTCGCCGACGATCATGCCCTCATAGACCTTCCAGCCGGGCTCGATCATCATCGGGCCGCGATCTTCCAGGTTCCAGAGCGCGAAGGCGACGGCCTCGCCGGACTCATTGGCGATCAGCACGCCGTTGCGGCGGCCGACGATCTCGCCCTTGTGCGGGGCGTAGGAGTGGAACAGGCGGTTCATGATCGCCGTGCCGCGCGTATCGGTCAGAAGCTCGCCCTGGTAGCCGATCAGGCCGCGGGTCGGCGCGTGGAAGACCAGGCGCAGGCGGTCGCCGCCGGAGGGGCGCAGCTCGATCATGTCGGCCTTGCGCTCGGACATCTTCTGCACGACGATGCCGGAATGCTCCTCATCGACGTCGATGATGACTTCCTCGATCGGCTCCAGCGTCTGGCCGGAGACGTCCTTCTGGAAGACGACGCGGGGACGCGAAACGCCGAGCTCGTAGCCTTCGCGGCGCATGTTCTCGATCAGGATGGCCAGCAGAAGCTCGCCGCGTCCCGAAACGATGAACGCGTCCTTGCCAGCCGATTCCTCGATCTTCAGCGCGACATTGCCTTCCGCTTCCTTCATCAGGCGATCGCGGATCATGCGGCTGGTGACCTTGTCGCCCTCGGTGCCGGCGAGCGGGCTGTCATTGACCATGAAGGTCATCGACACGGTCGGCGGATCGATCGGCTGCGCCTTGATCGGCTCGACGACGGCCGGGTCGCAGAAGGTGTCGGCAACGGTGCCCTTGGTCATGCCGGCGATCGCGACGATGTCGCCCGCCACGCCTTCCTCGATCGGCTGACGCTCGATGCCGCGGAACGCCATGATCTTGGAGACGCGGAACGATTCGACGGTCGAGCCGTCCTGGGCCAGCACCTTCAGCGTCTGGTTCGGCTTGACCGAGCCGGAGGTGATGCGACCGGTGATCAGGCGGCCGAGATAGGGATTGGACTCGAGCAGGGTGCCGATCATGCGGAACGGGCCGTCCTCGACATGCGGCGCCGGCACATGCTTCAGCACCAGGTCGAACAGCGGCGCCATGCCTTCTTCATGCGAGGCGTCGGGCGAATTGCCCATCCAGCCATTCTTGCCGGATCCGTACAGGATCGGAAAATCGAGCTGCTCGTCGGTGGCGTCGAGGGCGGCGAAGAGGTCGAACACCTCGTTCACGACTTCCTGGATGCGGGCGTCGGCCTTGTCGACCTTGTTGATCGCGACGATCGGCTTGAGGCCGAGCTTCAGCGCCTTGCCGACGACGAACTTGGTCTGCGGCATCGGGCCTTCGGCGGCGTCGACCAGCACGATCACGCCATCGACCATGTTCAGGATGCGCTCGACCTCGCCGCCGAAATCGGCGTGGCCCGGCGTATCGACGATGTTGATGCGGGCGTCGTGCCAGGTGATCGAGGTCGCCTTGGCCAGAATGGTGATGCCGCGCTCTTTCTCGATGTCGTTCGAATCCATGACACGTTCGGCCACGCGCTGGTTGTCACGGAACGAACCGGACTGCTGAAGCAGCTTGTCCACGAGAGTTGTCTTGCCATGATCGACGTGCGCGATGATGGCGATATTGCGAAGTGTCATTTGCGAATCCGGAATGGCCGGCGGCGTCGGACAGGTGCCTCGAGACGGCCAGCATGTTTTGCGGCGC
This sequence comes from Kaistia defluvii, assembly GCF_026343955.1. Classification (GTDB taxonomy): domain Bacteria; phylum Pseudomonadota; class Alphaproteobacteria; order Rhizobiales; family Kaistiaceae; genus Kaistia; species Kaistia defluvii. The sequence goes on along the minus strand of NZ_JAPKNI010000011.1, from coordinate 8,202 downwards.
AAAATGATCGAAAAGACCGCAAAACGCAACCTCCGATCCGGCACCCGAAATGACGTAACGGAATGTAGGATATATGCCGTAACGGCACATCTGCGCGCAATGCGGCGATAACCTAGGGGATCATTGACTTTCCAGATGAGATTGGTTTATAATATGGAATTCTTATTATTCATGGGAGAGTCAACTTTTGGCAGCCACGACCGAAGATCCGCTGGGCTTTGTACTCGTCGACGTGGCGAGGCTGTTGCGACGGCGCTTTGAGAAGGCGCTGGAAAACGCGGGCCTTGGCTTGACGGTTGCGGAGGCGCGAACGCTCGCCTTTGTCAGCCGTCATCCCGGTCTCCGGCAATCGACGCTGGCGGAGGAACTCTGTGTCGAGCCCATGACCCTGGTCGGATTTCTCGACCGGCTGGAAGCGGCCACTTTGGTCGAGCGCATGCAGGATCCAGCCGACCGTCGCGCCAAGCTGATCCGGCTGACGCCGAATGCCGCCAGCATCGTGCGGCGCATCCGCGCGATCGGCAAATCGGTCCGCGAGGAGGCCGAGCGCGGCATCGACCCGGCCCTGACCGAGACGATGCGCCTGACGCTGCTGAAGATGCAGGACAACATCCTGGCCAGCGAAGACGTGGTCGCCTGAGCCGCCTTTCGGGTTCCGAGCTTCAAAAGCCCATGCCGCTTCAAAAGCCCATGCCGTCGCCGGCATGGGCTTTTCTGTTGGGCGGCTGCGGGATCGGCGGACCTTCGGGATCGACCGGGGCTCGCAGGCCGGTATCGGACAGGCTGGCACGCGAGATGGAGGCTCGCTCACCAGGTGGCGGAAAGACCCTCACCCCAGCCCTCTCCCGCAGGCGGGCGAGGGGGCCCGTCGGCGCTGGTGGCGATGGGTGGGAGCCCTTCTTCAAAGCGGCTCCAGGAATGCGAAAAGCCTCCCCATCCGTCTCCGCAGTGGGCTCTCGCTCGATCAAGGCCGCGGCCGAAAAGCCCTCGCCCGCTTGCGGAAAGGGTGGGGTGAGGGGCTTGCTTGCGATCTGCCGAGAGCCGAGGTCGCGGTTGGGCGCGAAACGGCGGTCCTCCGACCCACGCCGACGGCCCTAATCCTTCCGCTTCGCCACGTTCAGGAACTCGGCCAGCCGCTGGTAGAGGGCGGGATCGGCGGCGACGAAGCCGCCCGGATAGCCCCGCTCGATCGCGTCATAGGCCTCCGGGGCGGCGTTCTGCATCTCGATCAGCGCCTGCAGTAGATTCGACTTCGCCATTTCCGGCAGGTCCTTGCGCACGACATGCGGTCCGAATGGGATCAGTTCGGATTGCCACACCACCCGGAGCGTCGAGGGCGACAGCACGCCGTCGCCGGCAAGCCGGGCGAAGGGACCGGTACCGATCGCGGTGGAGAGCGGATCGGGCGCCGAGGACCAGGCCGTGGCGAGATCGACCTCGCCGGCTGCCAGCTCGCCCAACGCCGCCTCGCTGTCCGGCGTTTCGACGATGCGCAGGAAATAGCCCGGCGGGTCGATGCCCTCCTGCGCCAGCCCGGCAAAGGCGGCGCGACGGCCGGAGAGCGAATCTTTCGCGCCGACGGCAAGCCGCATGTTGCGGGCATCGGCGAGCGTCGCGACCGGGCCGTCATTCTTCGCCACCAGCAGCGCGCGGAACCCGCGCGCGTGGTCGGCGGTGGTCGGCTGCACCAGCGGCTCCGCGCAATCGCAGCGCTGGTCGAGCGCCAGATAGGCGAGCGATGACAGCACGGTGTACTGGACGCGGCCGGTCGCCTGTGCCTCGATCAGCGCGTCATAGGTGCGGGCCGGGAACAGTTCGACAGGCACCGCGAGCGCGTATTGCAGCCGCCAGCGGAATTTCTCGAGCCGTGCCACCTCATAGGCCGGATTGTCGCCGGCGATGAAGCCGACGCGCAGCGTGCCGATATCGTCGCGCCAACTGGCCCAGGCGGGCGAGGCGAGGGCGATCAGGATGGCCAGGCAGGCCGCGATCCGGCGCATCGTCTTCTCCTATGCGGGCAGCCTGGCGAGCAGGCGGGCACGGGTCGGTTCATCGACGAAAGCCGCCTCGAGCGAGGTGCGGGTGGTCGCGACCAGCGCCCCGTCGGACAGGCCGAGATCCCTGGACAGCCAGTCATATTCCGCGCCGATCGAGGAGCCGAAATAGGGCGGGTCGTCGGAACTGACCGTGACGCGGACCCCGGCATCGCCGAGCTTTCGGAACGGATGGCTCGCCACGTCCGGATAGAGCCCGAGCGCGACGTTCGAGCCGGGGCAAAGCTCCAGCACGATGCCTTCCTCGACGATGCGCTGGACGAGGCCGGCATCCTCGATGGCGCGCACGCCATGGCCGATGCGGCTGACGCCAAGATGGTCGAGCGCGTCGCGCACGCTTTGCGGCCCGCCAAATTCGCCGGCATGTACCGTCAGCCCCAGCCCGGCCTCGCCGGCGATGCGGAATGCGTCGGCGAAATCGCGGGGGTGGTGCATGCGTTCGTCGCCGGCCACGCCGAAGCCGGTCACCAGCGGATGCGGCTCGTTGGCGACCGTCTCGGCGGCGGCGAGGATGCGGTCCGGCCCGTAATGGCGCACGCCGGTGGCGATCATCCGCCCGACGATGCCGGTCGCGGCTTCGGCATCGCGGATTCCCTGCGCCAGCCCCTCGACATAGTCGCGATAGCTGAGGCCGGAGGCGAGCGCGTGGTCGGACGAGATGAACACCTCGCCATAGATCGCGCCCTCGGCCGCCAGGCTGGAGAAATAGCTGAAGGTCAGATCGCGATAGTCCTCCGGCGTGCGGAAGACGGCGGCGGCGCGATCATAGGCGTTGAGGAACGAGGTGAAGTCGTGCCAGGCGAAATCGCCCTTGGCGTCGAACAGGCCGGCAAGGTCGACCTTGTGCCGCGCGCCGACCTTGCGCACGAGGTCGGGCGAGGCCGCGCCCTCGACATGGCAATGCAGCTCGGCCTTGGGGATATGGGAAACCATCAGAGGAAACTCCGTCCGTGTCGTCCGGGCGCCAGCCCGAGATGGGCGGCGATCGTTTCGCCGATATCGGCAAAACTCTTTCGCGCGCCAATGTCTTTTCCCGGCAGGCCGGGGCCGAAGGCGAGAATCGGCACCTGCTCGCGGGTATGGTCGGTGCCCCGCCAGGTCGGGTCGCAGCCATGGTCGGCGGTGAGGATGACGAGGTCGCCCGGGCGAAGCGCCGCCTCGATCTCCGGCACGCGGGCGTCGAACGCCTCCAGCGCGGCGGCATAGCCGGGCACGTCGCGGCGATGGCCGTAGAGCGTGTCGAAATCGACCAGATTGGCGAAGACCAGGTCGCCGTCTCCGGCGGTCTCGATCGCCGCCAGCGTGGCGTCGGTCAGCGCCGCGTTGCCGGAGCCCTTGGTGACGTCGCTGATGCCCTGATGCGCGAAGATGTCGCCGATCTTGCCGATGGCGTGCGTGCGGCCCCCGGCGGCGATCACCCGGTCGAGGATCGTCGGCTCCGGTGGCGGCAGGGCATAGTCGCGGCGGTTGGCGGTGCGCTCGAAGGTCGCCGATGTCTCGCCCAGGAAGGGCCGGGCGATGACGCGGCCGATCGTGTAGGGCGTGAGCAGGCGGCGCGCGGTCTCGCACAGCGCGTAGAGCCGGTCGAGGCCAAAATGGACTTCATGCGCGGCGATCTGCAGCACGGAATCGGCCGAGGTGTAGAGGATCGGCTTGCCGGTGCGGATGTGTTCCTCGCCCAGCTCGGCCAGGATGGCGGTGCCGGAGGCATGCTTGTTGCCGAGAATCCCCGGCAGCCCGGCCTCGCGGAGGATCGCGTTGGTGAGTTCTTCGGGGAAGCAGGGCTCGGTTTCGGGAAAATAGCCCCAGTCGAACGGCACCGGCACGCCGGCGATTTCCCAATGGCCGGACGGCGTGTCCTTGCCATTCGAAACCTCCGCCGCATGGCCATGGATCGCGGTCGCGCCCGGCGCGGGCAGGGTGCCCGGCCATTCGCCGCTGGCGCCCTGCGCGGCCGCGCCAAGGCCGAGCCGTCCCAGATGCGGCAGACGCAAAGGCCCGGCGCGCAAACCCGCTCGATCGCCCGCGCCGGTCGCGCAGGCTCGCGCGATATGCCCGAGCGTGCTGGCGCCTGCGTCGCCATAGGCTGCGGCATCGGGAGCGCCGCCGATGCCGACGGAATCAAGAACAATCAGAACGGCGCGCGGCATGGGGCAACAACCTGTGCGAGGGGGTGCAGGATAGGCCGGGCGGGCCTGTCGTCACAAGGGTGGCGTTGCGTGGGGACAATCCGCGGCGGCGTCGCGCCATGACGTCGTGGCGCAGTTTCCAGCGCGAGGCTGGCAGGCTACGGTAGGCGCAACCGAAGACAAGCGAGGCCAAGAATGAACGGCGTGACGGTGATCAACCACCCCCTGGTGCAGCACAAGCTCACCATCATGCGCGACAAGCACACATCGACGGCCGGCTTCCGCCGGCTGCTGCGCGAGATCTCGACGCTGCTTTGCTATGAAGTGACGCGCGATCTGGAAATGACCACGACGACCATCGAGACGCCGATCACCGAGATGGAAGCGCCGACGCTCGCCGGCAAGAAGCTGGTCTTCGCCTCGGTCCTGCGCGCCGGCAACGGGCTGCTCGAGGGCATGCTCGATCTGGTGCCGGCGGCGCGCGTCGCCCATGTCGGTCTCTATCGCGACCCCAAGACGCTGCAGGCTGTGGAATACTACTTCAAGGCGCCCGACAGCCTGGACGAGCGGCTGACCATCGTCGTCGATCCGATGCTGGCGACCGGCAATTCGGCGGTCGCCGCCGTGGACCGGCTGATGGAACGCGGCGCCCGGGACATCCGCTTCCTCTGCCTGCTGGCGACGCCGGAAGGCATCGCCAATTTCCACGCCGTTCACCCGACGATTCCGATCTACACCGCCTCGATCGACAAGAAGATCGACGATCACGGCTACATCGTGCCGGGCCTAGGCGACGCCGGCGACCGGATGTACGGCACCAAGTGACGCCGGGCTCTGCTGCTCGGGGGGCGGGTTGGCCTGGGTGCCGGCCTGCTCGCCGGCCGGCGGCCAGACGATTTCCTCGGTGTTGACGGTGAAATTCACCAGCGCGGCGTTGCCGAACGAGTTGGTCAGCGCCACGTCGGTGGCGTCGCGGCCGCGCGCCATGACGATGCGGCCGATGCGCGGCTTGTTGTGGCGCGCGTCGAACGTGTACCAGCGATCGCCGATATAGGCCTCGAACCAGGCCGAAAAATCCATCGGCGCGGGATCGTAGGGTACGCCGATATCGCCGAGATAGCCGGTGCAATAGCGCGCGGGAATGTTCATCGCGCGGCACAGCGCGATGGCCAGATGGGCGAAGTCGCGGCAGACGGCGAAGCGCTCGTTATGCGCCTCGAGCGCGGTGCGTGTCGGCCGGGCCAGCGGATAGCTGAAGGTCAGGTGGTTGTGGACATAGTCGACGATCGCCTGCACCCGCGACCAGTTTTCCGGCAGATGGCCGAACAGCGGCCAGGCCACGAAGCCGAGATGGTCGGTTTCGCAATACCGGCTGCCCAGCAGGTAGACGAGGCACTCTTCCGGCAGATCCTGCACGGGCAGGATGCGGGCGTCCGGTACGACCGGGTCGGGTTCGCCGTCGTCATAGACGACGCCCTCGGTCCAGATGCGGGTGCGTCCGGCCGGCAGCACCGTGCGGCTGGCCAGATTGCCGAAGCCGTCAATATAGGTGTCGATCGCCACCACCGGGTCCGACACCAGATAGTCCTGCTGGACAAGCCGGCTGCCGAGGCTCGGATGGGCCCGAAGCATCATCAGCATCGGAGTGGATTGGGCGCATTCGAAAGCAATGTCGAATCCGATGCGGATATGCATGGCCAGCTAACTCCACGAAAAAAGGATTTGACCACACAATGCCGCAGTGCGGGAAAGTGTTCCGTAGCGTTTTGGCCGAATTTTAGGCAGTTTCGCGGGCGATCTCGCCTTGTAAAAGCGCATCGGATAGGATCGGGGCATGACGTTTTCCTCCGATGAGATCGAGCGCTACTCCCGCCACCTGCTTCTGGCGGAGGTGGGCGGGCCCGGACAACAGAAATTGCGAGCGGCGCGGGTGCTGGTGCTGGGCGCGGGTGGCCTCGGCGCGCCCTTGATCCAGTATCTGGCGGCGGCGGGGGTCGGCACGATCGGGATCGTCGACGACGATGTCGTCGCCCTCTCCAATCTGCAGCGGCAGGTGATCCACGCGACGCCAACGGTCGGCCGGCTCAAGGTCGAGAGCGCCCGGGAGGCCGTGGCGCGGCTCAATCCGCATGTCGGGATCGAGACGCATGCGCTCCGGCTCGACGCCGCCAATGCCGACGCGTTGCTTTCCGCCTATGACGTCGTGGCGGACGGAACCGACAATTTCGAGACCCGCTTTCTCGCCGCCGATCGCTGCGCCGCCCTGCGCCGGCCGCTGGTGACGGCCGCCGTCGGCCGTTTTGACGGCTCGCTGACAACGCTGCTGCCCTGGGAGACGACACAGGGCGTGGCCAATCCTCGATATCGCGACCTGTTTCCGGCGCCGCCGCCACCCGGCCTGGTGCCGAGCTGCGCCGAGGCCGGCATCCTCGGCGCGCTGACCGGCATATTGGGCAGCCTGCAGGCGACGGAAGTGTTGAAGCTCATCCTTGGCATTGGCGAGCCGCTGATCGGCCGCCTGCTGCTGGTCGACGCGCTGTCGATGCGCTTCGAGACGATCCGCTACAGGCGCAAGGCATGAGGCGCTAGCGGGCGAGCCCGAACAGACCGAGCAGCGCCAGGAAGGGAATGGCGGGGTGATGCGCGCCGCGCAGGCCATCCTGCGGCAGGGAGGCTTCGCCGTCGTGTCGATCGGCCGGGCCGCGCATGCGCTCGAAGCGGTCCTGATACACGGTCTTGAACAGATAGCTGGCAGGGATCATGGCCCGACCTCCAGTGTTGTAATATGAATCGATTCAATTCAAGGCTGGCTTGTTCTTGAACCGGTTCAATAATAGGGAGGGTCCACATCGGGGTCAAGCAGAAATTGAACCGGTACAAACGCCGCGGCCCGCACCCTCCCTGGACGCCCGTCGCCAAGGCCCCGGCGAGGAGAGTGGACGAACCGGCGGACGGCACGTAAGACTCGGGCATGAAACGGGCAATCAAGCTTTCGGACGTTGCCAAGGCCGCCGGTGTGTCGCAGGGCACGGCGTCGAATGCCTTCAATCGGCCGGAGATCGTGCGGGCGGAAGTTCGCGAAAAGGTCGAGGCGGCGGCGCGCGAGCTCGGCTATGCCGGGCCGGATCCCAAGGGGCGGCTGCTGCGCGCCGGCAAGGTCAACGCCATCGGCGTCGCCACCACCTCGCCGCTCGGCTATTTCTTCGAGGATCCCTATGCCCGCACCGTTATGACGAGCATCTCGGATGCCTGCGACGTGCACGGCGCAGGCATCTCGCTGGTCTCCGCCGCCAGCGACGAAAAGCTTGCCTGGAACATCCAGAGCGCGATCGTCGACGGCTTCATCCTGTTCTGCGTCGATGGCGGCGAGCGGCTGGTGGAACTGACCCGCGAGCGCGGCCTGCCTTTCATTGCCCTGCAGCTGGAGGGGGTCGACGAGACGATCTCGGCGATCGGCATCGACGAATTCGAGGGCGCGCGCACGGCAGGCCGGCATGTGCTGGCGCTCGGGCATCGGAGCTTGGCCATTCTGGCTCTGGAGCTCGACGAGGGCCATGTCGGCCTGGTCACCGAGGCGCGGGTCGAGGCCGGCGTCTATTCCGCCTCGATCCGGCGCATCGGCGGTTACCGAGCCGCCCTGGCCGAATTCGGCATCGATCCGGCCTCCGTCCCGATCTACGAGACCGACCACACCACGGCCAGCATCCATGATGCGCTGCAGGTCCTGTTCGGCGCCCCGCAGACGCCGACGGCCCTGCTGTGCATGTCGGACCGGGTCGCGCTGATCGCGCTCGACTGGCTGCGGCTGCGCGGCCTCTCGGTTCCAGGCGATGTCTCGGTCATCGGCTTCGATGGCGTGCCGGAGGGCGAGGACTCCGAGCCGCCGCTGACCACGGTGGCCCAGCCGATCGCCACCATGGGCCGCCAGGCGGCGGAAATGATCCTGCAGGGCATCGACAAGCCGCATCGCGAACGGCTCGAGGTCGAACTCGTCGTCCGGTCCTCCACGGCGCCGCCGC
>NZ_JAPKNI010000010.1 GCF_026343955.1 Kaistia defluvii | reverse complement strand
CGTCGCCCCACGATCGTCTCTCCCCACGATCGTCCCCACCCCGCCACAGAAGGTCTGAACCGAGCGACTGCCACCACGCCCAGACCGACACAATCCCAAAACTGGACTAACGCAGCAGTCCCGCAAGCGGGCGAGGGTTTTCGGCCGGAGTCCGTCAATCGATAGCGAGCCCTCGGGTCAGGCGCCGGCAGCCCCCTCTCCCGCCCGCGGGAGAGGGCTGGGGTGAGGGCCTTCCATCGCTCCTACCCCACCACCGGCTGCGCCGGGCAGGCTGCCTTCGCCCCACTGCGGCCGAAGACGAAATAACTCGCGATCGCCAGTAGCCAGACGGCGAGGCCACCATAGAGCAGGACCCAGCCGAAGCCGTTCGTCAGGGACTGATGGACGACTGCCGAGGAGACGCCGCTCTCGGGGGAAACCGTCGCGCCGGCGGCGATCTGCTGCGCCAGCTGGCGCAACGCCGTCGCGTCGATGCCGTCCGGAAGCGCCGCCCGCAGCGACGCGCGCACCCCCTCGACCAGCAAAAAGCCCATCAGCGCGATGTTGATGGCGAGCGAGATCATGCGCGCGCTCATGTCGATGCCCGACGCCATGCCGGCGCGGTTGGCGGCGACCGCGCCCGTCGTGGTGTTGGTCACCGGCGTGTTGGTGAAGCCGAGGCCGATGCCGGCCAGCACGCAGCCGGGCAGCATAGTGAGCCAGCTGGCCGCCTCGACGCTGCTGCCGAGCTTCATCGCCAGGAAGCCCAGCCCGATCAGGAACAGGCCGGCCGGAATGACGAGGCCGGGGCGGTAGCGGAGCGACAGACGCTCAGCCAGGGGCGGCACCATCAGGGTCGGCAGCGTATAGGCAAGCAGCGCTGTGCCGGCCGCGACGCTGTCATAGCCGAGACCGGCCTGGAACCAGATCGGCAGGTAGATCATGAACGGCCAGAAGCTGACATTCATGGCGGCCGAGCCGATCACCGCGCCGGAGAAGGGGCGGATGCGGAATACGGAGAAATCGAACATCGGCCGCGGGCTGCGTTTTTCGGCGATGATGAAGCCGAAGAAGCTCGCGATCGCGACGCAAAGGATAGCCAGCGCCGCCGGGCTGGCAAAGCCGAGATCGGGTCCCTGCGTGATGAAATAGGCCAGCGCGAAAACGCTGAGCGACAGGGTCAGCATGCCGGCGAGGTCGAGATGCGTCGCCTCGGGATCGCGCGATTCCTCCACGCCGACCTGCGCCAGCCCGAAGGTGACCAGGCTGAGCGCGACATGGACGAGAAACACCCATTCCCAGCTCCAGACCGCGACGATGGCGCCGCCGACGATCGGGCCGAAGCCGAGCCCGATGCCGAAGATGATGCCCCACCAGCCGAACGCCATGCCGCGCGCCCGGCCCCCGCGAAACTGGTGCGACAGCACGGCGACCTGGCAGATCAGCATGACGCCGCCGCTCAGGCCCTGAAGGAAACGGGCGACGATCAGGATCGATACGCTCTCCGTCAGACCACAGACCAGCGAGGCGAGACCGAAGGCGGTGATGCCAATCAGGAACACGCGCTTGCGGCCATAGCGGTCGGCCAGCGTGCCCGTCGCCATCAGCACCGCCGTCACGGCGATGGTGTAGGCGTTCATGATCCACTGCAACTCAATGAAATCGGCATGCATCACCTGCTCCAGCGTCGGCAGGATCGCCGGGACGCTCGAGATTTCCAGGCCGAACATCAGCGAGGAGAGACAGACGGCGGCGAGCGCGACGAGGCTGCGGCGCGACGGGGACGGGTCGTGGGTCATGGATCGGCTTTCGAAGGCCGCGACGGCTCCGGCGGGAGGGCCGGCGTCGCGGCGAGAGATTCGGCGCCGACCTTATCGACGACTTGACGACAGCAAAACCGGATGGATATCTATTTCAGAGACAACAAATCCGGATGACTGCCATGACCGTGCTGGACGTCGAGTCGGTTCAGGCCTTCGTCGCCATCGCCGATTTCCAGAGCTTTACGCGCGCCGCCGAGGCGCTGGGGACGACGCAGGGCGCGATCAGCGTCAAGCTGAAGCGGCTGGAGGACAAGATTGGCCAGCGGCTGGTCGAGCGGACGCCCCGCTCCGTCCGGCTCTCGGCGCAGGGCGCGCTGTTCCTCGACGGCGCGCGCGGTTTTCTCGCCGCGCATGAACGGGCGTTGGCCGGCCTCTCCGATTGCCGCCGCCGCTTCACGCTCGGCATCGCCGCGCATGTCGCCGGGCCGGAAGTGCCGACCCTGCTGGCGCGGCTCAACGCGCATGATCCGGGCCTGACGATCGAGGTACGGCTCGACAATTCGCGCACCCTGCTCGACGCCTTCGACCGCGGCGAGCTCGACGCCGCCATCATCCGCCGCGAGGATGACCGGCGCGATGGCGAGATGATCGGGCCGGAGCATTTCGGCTGGTACGCCGTGCCGCAGTTCGAGCACCGGCAGGGCGAGCCGGTGCGCCTGGCGGCGCTGGCCCCGTCCTGCGGCGTGCGCGACATCGCCACCCGCGCGCTCGACGCCCGCCACATTCCCTGGACCGAGGTGTTTCTCGGCGGCAGTTCGTCGATGGTGACGGCGGCGGTCTCGGCCGGGCTAGCCATCGGCGCCTTCTCCTGCCGGATGGCGCCCGCCGGCACGGTCGAGGTCGGCTCGCGCTTCGGGCTGCCGGAATTGCCCTCGTCCGAAATCGTGCTGCATTCGACGCTGACCGACGCCAAGTCGCGCGGGGCGCTCCGCACGCTGGCCGCCGCCTTCCGCGAGCATCGCGGCGCGACGTTGACGGGCTGAGCAGCGAGAGCAAGCCCTCACCCCACCCTTTCCCGGTCGCGGGAGAGGGTTTTCGCCGGCACGCTTCCTCGATCCCGTAGCTTGCACCGGCTCGCCACCGACACCTTCGCCCCCCGCTCTACGCCCTGCCTCCGCCCCTCCGTCACGCTCCGGCGGCAAACCCCTTCGTGACTCCGCTTGCAATATAAAATCGATGTGATTTAATCCGTCGCAGCTGCCGCCAAAAATGCGGAGCGGAAGAAAAGAGACGGCGAAACAGCCGTTCGTTCGAGGAAACACCCACGGGAGATTTCATGATGCGCTTGCGTCTCGTCACAGCGTTGCTGGCCTCCGCCGCCGCGTTCGTCGCCGTCTCTGCCCATGCCGATAATCTCGTCACCAAGGACCGCGTCGGCCCCGCCGATGCGCCCAAATCCTTCACGCTCCGCCTGACCAATGACGGCCCGACCAGCACAGATCCGGTCTGGGCCGAGGGCTACCAGAAGCTGTTCAGCGAATTCATCCAGCGCCATCCGGGCTGGCGCATCGATCTCGAGCGCATGTCCGACAATATCGGCCAGGAACAGGCCCGCATGCTCGAGCAGGCAAAGTCCGGCAACGGCCCGGATTGCGCCGCCGTCGACAGCTTCGTTCTGGCCCTGTTCAAGGGCGCCAACGTCCTGAAGCCGCTCGACGAATACTTCACCAAGGAAGAAGTCGCCGACCTGTTCCCCTTCATCCGCGAGGGCATCACCGGCCCGGATGGCAAGATCTACGCCTGGTGGTGGAACACCGACCTGCGCGTGCTCTACCGGAACAAGGAAATCGTTCCGGATGCGCCCAAGGACTGGGCCGAGCTGAAGGCCGCCGCGCTCGCTTCCAAGGAAAAGGGCGGCGAGGGCGTGCTGTTCAATGGCGGCCGCTGGGAAGGCACGACCTTCGACTGGCTCGCCAATTTCTGGGCGCAGGGCGGCAAGCTCGTCGACGACAAGGGCAAGCCGATCTTCGCCGAGGGCGAGAACCGCGAAAAATTCCTGAAGGCGGTCAACTACTTCAAGGATCTGGTCGATTCCGGCGCGGCGCCGAAGCGGGTCGCCACCATCGTCAACTATGACGAGTTCAACGCGGCGGCGGCGGCCGGCACGGCGGCGCTGTTCATCGGCGGCAACTGGCAGTATGGCCAGCTGAAGAACACGCTGGAGCCGGAAGAGTTCGCCAAGTGGACCTTCTCGGAGATCCCCGGCCCGACCGCCGACCAGCGCTCGACCGGTACCGGCGGCTGGACCTTCGGCGCCTTCTCCAACGATCCGGCAAAGGTCGCCATGTGCGCGGCCGTGGTCAAGGAGATCTACGCCGGCCCCGGCAACGCGCTGCAGCAGCAGTTGCCGACGGCGGCGGCCCTCTACGGCAAGTACGACGTCTTCAAGACCGAGGCGAACGAGACCTTCGCCAAGGCGCTCGTCAACGGTCAGGCCCGCCCCGGCGTGCCGATCTATCCGGAGATCTCGAACCAGATCCAGATCATGATGGGTGACGTCCTCTCCGGCACGAAGACGCCGGAAGCGGCGCTCGATGCCGCCAATACCGCTGTCCAGGCCGCTTTCGCCCGCCTCTGACCCGGTATTCGCGACGGGGCCCTGTCCTTCTCCCCCCGGGACAGGGCCCTTCCCTCCGCTGCGCGCGAGGGCGTTCAAGGAGAGACCTCATGCCGACGACAACGGCGGCCGCCATGGGCGCCGCGCAACGCCGCGTGGCCGGACCCAGCCTCGCACGACGCATCGAAGCCAACCCGTTCACCTGGCTGGTGCCGGTCGCCGTCATGCTCGGCGTCTTCTATCTCTATCCGATCCTCGACGTGTTCCGCCTCGGCCTGACCAATGCGAGCCTCGTCGGCTCCGACGAGCGCTATACGATCGTCACACTGCAGGCGATGTTCGAGAACCCCGCCCTGCTCGACATCCTCAAGACCACCGCCGTCTTCACCATTGCCAGCGTCGTCGGCCAGCAGGCCTTCGGCCTCGCCATCGCGCTGCTGGTGATGCGCGGCGAGCGGCGCAAGCTCAAGGGTATGGTCGCGCTCCGCACCCTGGTCCTGGTCGCCTGGGTCATCCCCGGCATCGCCAACGGCCTGATCTGGCAGATGCTGTTCAGCGAGGCGCCGTTCGGCGCCATCAACAGCGTGCTGCGGATGATGCACGTCTCGCCGGTCGCCTGGCTGTCGGACCCCAACATCGCCATGCTCTCGGCCGTCATCTCCAATGTCTGGCGGGGCACGGCCTTTTCCATGATCGTGTTCTACGCCGCGCTGAAGGCGATCGACCCGACGCTGTATGAAGCCGCGAGCGTCGATGGCGCCGGCCATCTGCAGAAGCTGCGCTTCATCACGCTGCCGCAGCTGCGCGCCGCTATCCTGGTCAATTCGATCCTGGTGACGATCCAGACGCTCAACACCTTCGACGCGATCATCTCGCTCACCGGCGGCGGCCCGGGCCGCGCCACTGAAGTGCTGTCGCTGTTCACCTTCAACACGGTGTTCCGCAACTACGACCTTGCCGGCGGCAGTGTGCTGTCCGTGCTGATGCTGGTGATCAGTCTCGTGCTGGCGCTGTTCTATGCGTCCTTCATGCCGCGCCGGGAGGTGTCCGAATGACCCACGAAGCCCGCGAGAAATGGGGCGACGCCCTCACCTATCTGTCGGCGATCGTGATTGCCGCCTTCTTCCTGACGCCGCTGGCCTGGCTGCTGTCGCTGTCGCTGCGCACCCGGCAGGAAGTCTTCCTCGGCGCCAGCCGCTTCATCCCGAAGCGGCCGACGCTGGACAATTTCGCGCAGATCCTCTCGGACCCGACTTTCCTGCTCTATCTCTGGAACGGGCTGAAGCTGTCCGCGCTGGGCGGGCTCGGCTGCCTGCTGGTAGCGGCTCCCGCGGCCTACGCCTTCTCGCGCTTCTGGTTCTCCGGCAAATCGGCGCTGATGATGACCATCCTCGCCTTCCAGATGATCTCGCCGCTGGTCATCCTGGTGCCGCTCTACCGCTACATGAGCCGGCTCGGCCTGCTCAACAGCCACTTCGGCGTGACCATGGTCTACATCGCCATCGGCGTGCCGATGTGCACCTGGCTGGTGAAGAGCGCCATCGACAACATTCCGAAGTCGCTGGAAGAAGCCGCTGCCATCGATGGCTGCAGCCGCTTCGGCACCTTCTGGCGCATCACCCTGCCGCTCGCCGCCCCCGGCCTCGCCTCCGCCTTCATCCTGATCGTGATCCTGAACTGGTCGCAGTTCCTGATCCCGTTCCTGCTGCTGAACAAGGACGCGCAGCTGCCGATCTCGGTCGCGATCTTCAATTTCGCCGGCACCTCCAACGCTTCCTCGACCCAGGTGCTCGCCGCAGCCTGCCTCGTCGCGGTGGTGCCGGCCATCATCGCCTTCCTCCTCCTGCAACGCATGATCGTCGGTGCGCTCACCGCCGGCGCCGTCAAGGGCTGAGGCAACCCGATCCATCCCCCTCCCCCTATCCATACCCCTATCCGAGACGGAGAATTCCCATGTCCCTGACCCTCCAGCAGCGGCTCGCCCGCATCGACGTCCGCGTCGAGGAACTGGGGTTCTGGCGCGAGCGCGAGACGCTCGCGGTCGAAAACTGGCAGTTCGAGGGCGCTCCGATCGCCATGGGCGACTTCTGGCCCAAGAAGGACGGCACCGTCACCTTCGACACGGAAGCGTCCGTGCCCGAGCATTGGTCGCTCGAGGATGTGCGCCTTCTGATCGATGTCGGCGGGGAAAGCCTGATCACGCTGACGCCGATCGGCTCCGGTGCTGAAAAGCGCTTCGGTCTCGACCCGTTCCACCAGGAATTCCCGGCTCCCGCCCGCCGCTTCAAGATCCGTGTCGACGCCGTCGCCCGCCTGCCCTTCGGCGAGCCGGTGCGCGAGCCGCGCCTGACGCGCGCCCATCTCGCCTGGATCGACCAGCCGGTGCACGAACTGGCGCTGCTGCTGCGCCAGGTTTCGGAAGCCGCCCATTTCCTCGGCGCGCATGAGGTCGTGCCGCATCTCATCGTGGCGGCGGAGAACACCTTCGCAACGCTCGACTGGCCCTCGGCGACGCAGGACTATGTCGCCCGCACGGCGCCGCAGCATGGCCAGCAGAAGATCTGGCAATTGCCGCCGCTGAAGGCCAATCCGGAAGGGCTTCGTCAGGATCACCGCGCCAGCGTTTCGCGCGCGCTCAAGGATCTGACCGCGGCGCTGAAGGAGTTGAAGGCGCGCTATCCGCAGCAGGGCAAGCTCGGCATCACCGGCCACGCCCATATCGATCTCGCCTGGCTCTGGCCCTATGACGAGACCCGCCGCAAGGCGCGCCGCACCTTCAACACCGCGCTGCGCCTGATGGAGCGATTCCCCGATTTCGTCTTCAACCAGTCCACCGCCGCCTATTACGCGCAGATCGAGGAAGACGACCCCGCCCTGTTCCAGGAGATCGTCGCGGCGGTGAAGAGCGGCCAGTGGGAGACCATTGGCGGCATGTGGGTCGAGCCCGACACCAACATGCCGACCGGCGAAAGCTTCGTGCGCCAGATCCTCTACGGCCAGCGCTATTTCGAGCAGAAGTTCGGCGTGCGCCACCGCGTCTGCTGGCTGCCGGACTGCTTCGGCTTCTCGCCGGCGCTGCCACAGCTCCTGCAGCAGGGCGGCATGGACTCCTTCTTCACCATCAAGGTGAACTGGTCGGAGACCAACAAATTCCCGCATGACCTGTTCTTCTGGGAAGGCCTCGACGGCAGCCGGGTCATCGCCCACACCTTCGACAATCCGGTGCGCGGCTATAATGGCTCGACCGAGCCGGAGGCGATCCTCGGCACCTGGGGCAATTTCCGCGGCAAGACGCTGCATGACGAAAGCCTGCTCGCCGTCGGCTATGGCGATGGCGGCGGCGGCGTGACGCCGGAGATGCTGGAGCGGCAGGCACAGCTGGCCGATTTCCCGGCCATCCCGACGCTTTCGCCCGTTCGCGTCGAGGACGTCTATGCCCGCATGCACGCTATTCCCGCTGCCGAGATCCCGGTCTGGCAGGGCGAGATCTATCTCGAACTGCACCGCGCCACGCTGACGACGCAGAGCCACACCAAGCGCCTGCACCGCCATGCCGAGCGCGCGCTGATCACGGCCGAGACGGTCGCCTCGCTCGCCAACCTGCTGGGCGCAGATCGGCCGGAGAGCCTGGAGCTTGCCTGGCGCAAGGTGCTCAAGAACGAGTTCCACGACATCCTGCCCGGCTCCGGCATCCGCGAGATCTACGAGGACGCCGAGCGCGAACTGGGCGAGGCGCTGGCAACCGGCCTCGACGCGCAGCAGGCGGGCCTATCCGCGCTGGTCGGCCAGTTGCCGAAGGGCGAGGCGAAGAACGCCCTCGTCGTCGTCAATCCCGACCTGCACGCCCGCCCCGTCCGGGTCGAACTGGACGGGCAGGCGATCGCGCTCGACGCGGTCGTGCCGCCGCTCGGCATCCTCGTGCTCGACGACAAGGAACTGGCGCCGACCGCCGGACTCAGCGTCTCGAAGCAGAAACTCGAAAACAGCCTGATCCGCGTCACGCTGAATGCGGACGGCACGATCGCCAGCCTGTTCGACAAGCGCAGCGGCCGCGAGGCGCTCGCGGGTCGCGGCAACCAGCTCTGGGTCTATCCCATGGATAAGCCCCGCAACTGGGACGCCTGGGACCTCGAGGACGATTACGTCAAGAACGGCCAGGAACTGACCTCGTTCGAAAGCCTGGAGGTGACCGAGTCCGGCCCGCACCGCGCGTCCATCCAGATCGTGCGCAAGTTCCGCGACTCGACCATCACCCAGACGCTGCAGCTGTTCGCCAACTCGCCGCGCCTCGACATCCAGACCGATCTCGACTGGCATGACCGCCGCGTGCTGCTGCGGACCCTAACGCCCGTCGATATCCGCTCCGATCTCGCCACCTTCGAATGCGCCTTCGGCGTCGTCCGGCGCACCACCCACAACAACACGTCGTGGGACGAGGCGAAGTTCGAGGTCCCGGCGCATTGCTTCGCCGATCTGTCGGAAACCGGCTTCGGCGTGGCGCTGCTCAACAACGGCAAGTATGGCCACAGCATCAAGGGCAACGTGCTGGGTCTCAGCCTGTTGCGCGCGCCGATCTATCCGGATCCGCTGGCGGACGAGGGCGAGCAGAGCTTCGTCTATTCGCTGCTGCCGCATGCCGGCGCCTGGCACGAGGGCGGCGTGCGCGAGGAAGCGCTCGACCTCAACCAGCCGCTGCTCGCCATCCGCGCTTCTGACGTCGCGACCGGAGTGCAGACCCCGATCGCGGTCTCCGGCATGGCTGCCGGCCTCGGCGGCCTCAAGGCCAGCGAAGACGGCAAGGCCCTGGTGCTCCGCGTCTACGAGCCGGCCGGCGGGCGTGGCCGCCTCGACATCGCGCCGCGGGCGGGCTGGCGGCTCTCCGGCCCGGTCAACATCCTGGAGGAAACGGTCGATCGCGCCGCCGGACCGGATCTCAACCCGTTCGAAGTCCGTAGCTGGCTTATCCAGCCAAGCTAGGCCTGCGCCATCCTTGACAAGCGAGCCACCCTTGCTCTCTATCCGCCGGCGGACGGTCACCCATGATCTCCGCCGGCGGCACTGACATCCCGATGAAATCCAAGACGTCTCCAGGCGACCTCGCCGGTTCGAACTCCGGGCTGGCGGCGAGCCATAACCAGGCGGTGATCCTGCGCACCATCCGTTGGCATGCGCCGATTTCCCGCACCGAACTGGCCGCCCGGTCTGGTCTCAGCAAGCAGGCCGTCGCCCGCATCACCGAAAAGCTGATCGATGACGGCCTCGTGGTCGAGGCGCGCCGGCGCTACGGCATGCGCGGCCAGCCGGCGATCGAGCTGGAGATCAATCCGGAAGGTTGTTTCGCGGTCGGCGTCGGCTTCGGCCGCGACCACCTGACCATCGTGGCCGTCGATGCCCTGGGCACGGTGCGCGACCGCATCCACCGCGAAGTCCGCTACATGCTGCCGGACGAATTCTTCGCCGAGATGAAGGAAGCGCTGAAGACGTTCCGCCGCCACGCCATCGACGAGTCGCGCCTCGCCGGCATCGGCGTCGCCTTTCCCGACTGGCTCGGCGAAATCCCGTTCATCGGCATGCCCGAGGCCTACAAGAGCTGGCGCAGCGTCGACGTGCGCGAGCGCTTCGCCCGCATCACCGACCAGCCGATCCTGATCGACAATGACGCGACGGCGGCGGCGATCGGCGAATTGACCTATGGCCTCGGCGTCGAGATCCGCAGCTTCTTCTATATCTTCTTCGGCTCCGGCCTTGGCGGCGGGCTGGTGCTGGACGGCGCCTGCTATCACGGCACCACCGGCATCAGCGGCGAGATCGGCTGGCTGCCGGTGACGCTGCCGGATGCACCGGCCGGCGAGCGCGTGCAGCCGCTCGGCCAGGTCGTGTCGCTGTTCATTCTGTATGATTATCTCGCCAGCCACGGCATCGCCGTCGAGCGGCCGCAGGATCTTCTGACGCTCGACGCGCGCGGCAAGCGGCTGTTGACCCAATGGCTGCGCATGGCGGCCGGCCATATCGCCGAGGCGGCGATCGACATCGGCCTGCTGATCAATCCCGACGCCGTGCTGATCGGCGGCCGCATTCCGGTGACGATCATCGACGAACTGCTCGGCTATGTGCGCGAGGCGCTGTCGCGCGACCTTCGCCCGACGCCGCGCATCCACCGCGCCGTCGGCTCGGAAGACGCGGCAGCGCTCGGCGCCGCCACCCTGCCGCTGGCGCACGCGCTGCGGCTCGAATCCGCCGACCCCGCGCAATTGACCCGCTCGCCGCTGCGTAGCGACGACACGCGGTCGGGCAACCGCGTTCAGCGCGACCAAGGTCGATCGAGGTAAGGGGCTGGACGCATCTCCCTGAAGAGACCTTCATGCAACTCCATCCTCAACATGCTGAGGAGGCCCGGAGGGCCGTCTCGAAGCACGCAGAGCGTGGCAGCATGAAGACTTGCCCACAGGCAGTGTGTCCTTCGAGACGGCTTGCTCGCGCAAGCCTCCTCAGGATGTTGAGATCGGGATTTGCCCAGCCACTTTTCGGGTCCTCGAAAGTCTCACCCTGGGAGCGGTAAAGGACTCTAAGGCCGAAACGGGCGGCGGGGATCGGGCAGCAGGAATTCCAGGAACGGCATGGCGGCGATGCCCATCAACACGGCGTCGCTTGCCAGCGAGCCCGGCGCCAGTTCCGGCAGCCAGTAGGGTTGGGTCGGCTCGATCATCCGCTCCTGCCGCTGCCGGGCAAGGCGCGACACCAGCGCCGCCAGCAGATCGGCCGGCAGGCGGCCGCCGATGAAGATGACGCGCGGCGCGATGAAGGCGGAGATCGCGATGATCGAATCCATCAGATGCGCGGTGACCGCCTCGATCCACCGCGCAACGGCGGGATCGGCCGGATCGAGCGTCGCAATGCCGGCAAGCGCCGTGGTCGAGGCGACCTCGTCGAGCAATCTTCCGTCCTCGCCGGTGCGCATCGCGCCGACGAGCCCTGCCCGCTGGTCGACGCCGTTGAACACCGAGCCGCCGATGATCATGCCGGCCCGGGTCGAGGGACCGAGCAGCACATAGACGAAGCTGTCGCCGGCCGTTGCCTGCCCGAACTGCCGCTCGCCCAGCGCCGCGGCGATGGTGTCGGGCTCGACGATGACGGGCAGCGGCGCCAGCGCGGCGCGGATCTCGTCGGCGCCATCGAGCGCCGTGATGCCGACGCCCATCACCCGCGCCGCCGTGCCTTCGGCCAGCCGTTCCAGCGCGGCGGAAGCGAGCCCGATGACGACGCGCGCCGTCTCGCCTTCCGGCACGGGCCGCTCGTCGCGCAGCACGACCTGACCGGCGAGGTCAATCGCCACCAGCCGCGCCATGCTGTCCGACACGTCGATGCCAAGCGATACGGCGCCCTCGGCAACGAGGCTGAAACGGTTGGCGCGCGAGGCCTCGTCCGAGCCCTCGCGGACCAGCCCGTCGGCGACGAGGCGTCGCACGATGTTGGTGATGCCGGGCACCGTCAATCCGGTCAGCCGGGCGAGTTCGAGGCGGCTCATCGGCCCCGTCCGGCGCAGCGCCTCCAGCGTCACGCGCAGATTGTGATCGGCGGCATGGACGAGGTTCTGCCCGGCCGGCTGATAGGCCGTCCGTTCGGCCGGCGGCGCGGATCCGGTTCGGAGCGGCGATGAAGGGGAACGATCGATCGACATGAACCCGTTTTCGCACGAAGCGCTGCAAATTCCATCCGCGATTGCGGCCTTCTGCCGGCAATCTCAGCCCGGCCGGCCGTGATGGCGCAGCACGAGGCCGACCGCGCCGAGGCACGCGTCATTGTCGGTGAACACGCCCGGCACGAAGCGGGTCCTCGCTTCGGGCGCGATCTCGGCCCGCTTGACCAGCGTGTGGCGCTCGAAGCTCTCCGACAGCGGCCCGAGCAGCATGTCGCCCGCCAGCGGCATCCGGCCGCCGAGCACGACCAGCGCCGGATTGATCGCCGTGCCGATGATGGCGAGGCCCTTGCCGGCCGCCTCGCCCATCTCGGCGATCTGGCGCCGGCTCGGCTCGTCGCCGCCGCGGGCCAGCGCGACCAGCCCGTCCATGTCGAAAGGACGCCCCAGCCGCCTTTCCGTATCGGCGAGCGCCGTGCGGGCGCTGGCATAGAGCTCCAGGCAGCCGCGATTGCCGCAGCGGCACAGGGGCCCGGCCGGATCGATCATCATATGGCCGAATTCGCCGGCCGAACCGGCGATGCCCCGGACGACATGGCCGCGATTGACGATCGCGCCGCCGACGCCGAGGTCGATCTTGAAGAAGACGAAATCCTCCACCCCGATCGCCGCGCCCCACATCATCTCCGCGATCGCGGCGCAGTTGCTCTCATTGTCGGCGAAGATCGGGCTCTTCAGGACCGGGCCGAAGGTGGCGCGGATATCGGTGCCGGCCCAGGTCGGCACGCCGCTGGCGCGCAGCACGCGGCCATCGACCGGATTGATCGGACCGGCGACCGCCACGCCGACGCCGAGCCGCCCTTCCGGCGCGAGCCCGTGCTCCTCATAGGCTTCGTCGATCAGGCGACGGGTCAGCGCCGCCGCCTCGGCCGGCGAATAATCCGGCTCGATCTGGACCTTGCGGTCGGAGATCACCCGATGCGAGACATCGGCGACGATCAGCTGGATTGCCTCCAGCCCGAACAGCACGCCGACGCAGGTGCCGACCTTCGGATTGAGCATCAGCGCCGTCGCGGGGCGGCCGACGCTGGCGCCGCGCCCGGTTTCACTGCTAGCCTTCTCGATGACGATGTCCGATCGGCGCAGCTCCGCGAGCGTCATCGAGACGGTCGATTTGGCGAGGCCGGTGAGCCTGGCGATTTCGGTCGCGCTCAGCGTGCCGCGCTCGCGCAGCAGGCGGACGACGCGCGCCGAAGGCGTGCCGTCGCCGGCATCCTCGAAGAACGATTTTAGTCTTGCTTCAAACATTGGCGAACTTTGCGGGCGCGTTGACAGCTTAATAAGTTCATCATAGAACAAATACGGCGTCAGATCACGGGGAGACGGACTGAAAGCCATAAAAACAAGTACCTGCGCAAACCGATCGTAAGTATCGGGCGGGACACCTAGGGAGAGGAACCATGACCTTCACTTGGAAGGTGAGCGCTGGACTATTGTCCTTTGTTCTCCTGAGCGGCACGGCTCTTGCCGAGCCCAAGACGAACCTGCTGCATCAATGGGCGACCGGCTCGGACGCCGCCGCCGTCGCCAAGCTGGGCGAGATGTTCACCGCTGCCGGCGGCAAGTGGGAACAGACCTCGATCGCCGGCCACACCGCCAACACCCTCGCCAAGCTCCGCGCCGACGTGATCGCCGGCAATGCGCCGCCGGCCGTCCAGCTCAAGGGCCCGGAGATCGCCGAGTGGAACGCCACCGGCATGACCGCCAATCTCGACGAGCTCGCCGCCGCCGAAGGCTGGGAAAAGGTCGTTGCGCCCGAGCTGATCTCGGTGATGAAGCCGACCGGCAACTGGGTTGCCGCGCCGATGAACATCCACCGCATCAACTGGCTTTGGTCCTCGCCCAAGGTGCTGAAGGAAGCCGGCGTCGAGGCGGTGCCGAAGACCTGGGCCGAGTTCAACGCCGCCTGCGAGAAGGTCGTCGCCGCCGGCAAGATCTGCATCGCCCATTCGACAGCCGACTGGACCGATTCGACCGTGTTCGAAGTGGTCGTCTACGGCCAGGACATCGACCTGTTCCGCAAGGCGCTGGTCGAGGGCGACGTCGACGCGCTGCGCAGCGAGGGCATGGTCAAGGCCCTGACCCAGCTCCGCCTGATGACGTCGAAATACATGGATCCCGGCATGGTCGGCCGTGACTGGGACACCATGTCGGCGATGGTTGGCCGCGGCGACGCCGCCTTCCACATCATGGGCGACTGGACCGTCGGCCTGCTGACCGCGGCCGGCTTCAAGGAAGGCACCGACTATACCTGCAGCCAGGCGCCGACCGACTGGGGCAAGCCCGGCTTCATCCTGAACGCCGACAGCGTCGTGTTCTTCAAGCAGAAGGACCCCGACTACATCGCCGGCCAGCAGTTGCTCGCCAAGACGATCCTATCGCCGGAGTTCCAGACCGCGTTCAACCAGGCCAAGGGCTCGATCCCGGCCCGCATGGACGTCGACCTGTCGACCGGCTTCAACCCCTGCCAGCAGCTTTCGCAGAAGGACCTGCAGGCTTCGATCGAGGCCGGCACGCTGGTGCGCTCGATGGCCCACAACATGACCATTCCGCAGAAATATCGCGGCGCGATCATGGATACGGTCACCGAGTTCGTGAACACGCCGGCCATGACGCCCGAACAGGCGGCGACCGCGATCGCGGACGCCGTCGAGGCCCAGATGTAACGAACCGCGCTTCCGGGCGCGACGCCTCCGCGTCGCGCCCGGTTCCCTGGTCAGGCTACATCACCCTTCCATCACCTGCGCCATTCTTCACCTCTCGCCCAAGGGAGAGGTCGACAGCGATGGCTGGCGGGTGAGGGTTCGCGGCCTTCCTCGATGGTTCCCTAAACCCTCACCCGGCTCTTCGAGCCGACCTCTCGCTTGAGGCGAGGTGAGAAGCCCGGGTCCCCAGGATCCGGCTCACAAGGACAGGGCCAGCAATGTCGACAGTTCCAATGGATGCCGGCCGGAATTCCGCGTCGGGGGCGCCCGGCCCCACCTGGCGGGAGCGTCTCGCCCGGATTTCGCCGATCCTCATTCTCGCCCCGTCCCTGGCGGCGTCCTTCGTCTACATCTTCGTCTTCACGATCTGGACTCTGTATATCTCTCTGTCCAACTCGTCCTTGCTGCCGAGCTACGGCTTTATCGGCCTCGACAACTACGTGTCGCTGTGGAGCAACCGGCGCTGGAACATCGCCTACAGCAATCTGTTCTTCTTCTCCGCCTTCTACATCGTCGGCGCGATGGGCATCGGCCTCCTCCTCGCCATCCTGATCGACCAGCGCGTGCGCGGCGAGGCGATCTGGCGGACCATCTTCCTCTATCCGCTCGCCGTGTCCTTCATCGTCACCGGCACGGTCTGGAGCTGGCTCTACAACCCGACCGACGGCATCCAGATGCTGGTGCGCAGCCTCGGCTGGACCCATTTCAACTTTGCGCTAGCGTCCGATCGCAGCACCGCGATCTACGCCATCATCATCACCGGCATCTGGCAAAGCTCGGGCTTCGCCATGGCGCTGTTCCTCGCCGGGCTGCGCTCGGTCGACCAGGACCTGATCAAGGCGGCGCAGATCGACGGCGCCTCGACCTTCCGGACCTATCGACGGGTGATCCTGCCGATCATCTCGCCGATCTTCCTGGCCGTCGCGGTGGTGCAGATCCAGTTCGCGATCAAGACCTTCGATCTCGTCGCGGCGCTGACGCGCGGCGGCCCCGGCATCTCGACCACCTTCCCGGCCATCTATGTCTACGATCTGATGTTCCAGCGCGGGCAGATCGGCGAGGGCGCGGCCGCCGCCATGATGATGCTGGCGGCGCTTGCCGTGGTGCTGGTGCCCTATGCGCTGTTCGTCGTCTGGCGCCATCGCCGGGAGAGCCGTCCATGACCGACGCCACCATCGCCGCGGTCCACGACCGCGAGGCCGCCGCCGCCTCCCGCCGCCACTTCGTCAGCCGCACGATCATCTACGCGCTGCTCACGATCTTCGCGGTGATCTACCTGGCGCCGCTGCTGATCCTCGTCTTCAACTCGTTCCGCGAGCAGCCGGAGATCGCGCAGAACGGCCTGATCGCCTTCCCGCGCAGCTTCCAGTTGAAGGCCTGGGCCGAAGCCTGGAGCACCTATTGCATCGGCGGCACCTGCGAGGGCATGCGCCGCAACTTCCTGAACTCGCTCTGGATGGCGGTGCCCGCCACCATCCTCTCGACCCTGCTCGGCGCGATGAACGGCTACGTGCTGTCGAAATGGCGCTTCAAGGGTTCGGAAGTGCTGTTTACGCTGATGCTGCTCGGCGTGTTCATGCCGGGTCAGATCGCGCTGATGCCCTGGGCCTTCCTGCTCGGCAAGGTCGGGCTGACCAATTCGACCTACGGGCTGATCCTGATCCATGTCGTGCAGGGCATCTCGTTCACCACCCTGTTCTGCCGCAACTACTACGTTTCGATCCCGGACGACCTGATAAAGGCGGCGCGCATCGATGGCGCCGGCTTCTGGCGGATCTTCCGCAAGATCATCCTGCCGCTGTCGCCGCCGATCCTGATCGTCACCGTGATCTGGCAGTTCACCGGCATCTGGAACGAATATCTGTTCGGCGTCGTGTTCACCTCGGGCCGCGAACAGCCGATCACCGCCGCGCTCGTGGCGCTGACCGCCAGCGGCACCAATGTCCGCGCCTATGACGTGATGAGCGCCGCCGTGCTGATCGGCGCGCTGCCGCCCCTGCTCGTCTACTTCCTCGGCGGCAAGTATTTCGTCCGGGGCCTCACCCAGGGAGCGATCAAGTGATGACCCGCTCCCCCGACCTTTGCTGCAATCCGATGAGGCTCGCATGTCGTCCCTGAACATCCGCAACCTGCGCAAGAGCTTCGGCGCCGTCGAGGTGCTGAAGGGCATCAACATCGAGGCGCGGACCGGCGAGTTCATCGCGCTGGTGGGACCCTCGGGCTGCGGGAAATCCACCCTTCTCGCCATGATCGCCGGGCTCGAAAGCGTCTCCGAGGGCGAGATCCGCATCGGCGACCGGCTGGTCAATTCGGTGGCGCCGAAGGACCGCGACATCGCCATGGTGTTCCAGTCCTATGCGCTCTATCCGACCATGACCGTGCGCGAGAACATCACCTTCGGCATGGAAAGCCGCGGCGTGCCGAAGCCGCAGCGCGACGAGGCGGTGAAGCGCGTCGCGGCGCTGCTGCAGATCGAGCCGCTGCTGAAACGCAAGCCCGGCCAGCTTTCCGGCGGCCAGCGCCAGCGCGTCGCCATGGGACGCGCTTTGGTGCGCGACCCCAAGCTGTTCCTGTTCGACGAGCCGCTTTCCAACCTCGACGCCAAGCTGCGCGTCGACATGCGCACCGAGATCAAGAAGCTGCACCACCGCGTCGGCAAGACCACGGTCTATGTCACGCATGACCAGGTCGAGGCGATGACGCTCGCCTCGCGCATCGCGGTGATGCACCAGGGCCAGGTGCAACAGTTCGACGAACCGCAGGTGGTCTATGACCGGCCGGCCAACATGTTTGTCGCCGGCTTCATGGGCTCGCCGGCGATGAACTTCATCCCGGCGACGCTCACCACCGACGCCGAGGGCAAGCCGGCGGTTTCGTTCAAGGCGACGGGCGGCACGGCGGTGTTGACGCTGCAGGACGGCATCTCGCCGGGCGCGGCGGGCCGCGACGTCATCCTCGGCGTCCGGCCGGAGCACATCTTCCGCTATTCGCACGAGCTGAAGGCCAGCAAGAAGAGCATCGCCAGCGTCGACGCACCCGTCGAGATGGTCGAGCCGACCGGCGCCGAGACCATCGGGCTGATGCGCTTCGGCGAGCTGGAAGTCACCGGCCGCTTCGACCCGGACGAGGCGCCGCGCATGGGCGAGACGATCACGCTGGGCATCGACATGTCGCATGCATGCCTGTTCGACCCCGTCACCCGCAACCTCATCTAGCCGCGCAGCCGACGGGCCAGCCTTCATGACCTTTGCCAACTACCCAAGCCTTTCCGGGCGCGTCGTGTTCGTGACCGGCGGCGCCTCCGGCATCGGCGCCGACATCGTCCGCGCCTTTGCCGGAACCGGCGCGAAAGTCGCTTTCGTCGACATCCAGGCGGATGCG
This sequence comes from Kaistia defluvii, assembly GCF_026343955.1. Classification (GTDB taxonomy): domain Bacteria; phylum Pseudomonadota; class Alphaproteobacteria; order Rhizobiales; family Kaistiaceae; genus Kaistia; species Kaistia defluvii. Next base: position 145,770 of record NZ_JAPKNI010000010.1, on the reverse strand, counting down.
GGCGCGGCGCTTGCCGAAGAACTCGCCGGCGCGGAACATCCGCCCCGCTTCTACCGCTGCGACCTGTCCGACACCGCCGCGACGCAGGCGGTGATCGCCGAGGTCGGCCGCGCGCTCGGACCGATCGGCGTGCTGGTCAACAATGCCGCCAATGACGACCGGCACGAGATCGACGCGGTGACGGAGGAATATTGGGACTGGGCGCAGGCGATCAATCTGCGCCCGCAATTCTTCACCGCCCAGGCCGTGCGGCCGCAGATGCAGGCGCTTGGCGGCGGTTCGATCATCAACTTCTCGTCGATCGCCTGGCGCGGCGGCGCGCCGAACATGCCGGCCTACACCACGGCCAAGGCGGCGGTGCTCGGGCTGACGCGCAGCCTGGCGCGGGCCTTCGGTGCCGACAACATCCGCGTCAACGCGATCGAGCCCGGCGCGGTGATGACCGAGAAGCAGCACGCGCTCTGGTATCCGACGCCGGAAAGCGTCGACGCGCTGGTGAGCCGCCAATGCATCCGCAAGGTGCTGCTGGGCGACGAGATCGCCCGCACCGTGCTGTTCCTCGGCGCCGACGACAGCCGGATGATCACCAAGCAATCCATCATCGTCGATGGCGGCCTGATCTAGCGCCGCCCGCAAAACCCTTCGGCAGATTGGAAATGCCATGCTGCAAGTCGGACTGAACCCGTATGGATTGACCTACTATCTCGGCCTGCAGGGGCACGGCACGCCGCGCGCCAATCCGGACGGGCGCGGCCTTGAAGGATTCATCGAACTGGCCGAGGAGCTGGGCGCGAAGACGCTGGAGATCTTCGAGCCCTGGATCGCGCGGCTCGACGATGGCGAGGTCGCGGCGCTGAAGGCGCGGCTGGCCTCGCTCGGCATGACACCGGTGATCAGCAGCGGCCTGAACCAAGGCCCGCTCGACAGCGCGTTTCGCTCGGCCGGGCGGCTGGATGCCAAGCTGATCCGCGTCTGCCTCACCTCGGTGCTCTGCGGCGACCGCAACGCCTGGGGCGAGAAGTGGCACGAGCTGGTGCGTGGCGTGCATGCGGCGCTGGCCCTCTATGCCCCACGCGCCGAGGCCGAGGGCCGGACGCTGGTGATCGAGAACCACCAGGATTTCACCAGCGACGAGCTGGTTGCGTTCTGCGAGGAGGCGGGTTCCGCCGTCGGCATCTGCTACGACACCGGCAACACGCTCCCCGTCGGCGAGGCGCCGCTCGATTTCACCCGCCGCATCGCGCCCTGGGTCCGGCACGTCCACCTCAAGGACTACAACGCCCAGTTCACCGATGAGGGTTTTCGCCTCGTCCGCTGCGCGATCGGCGACGGCGTCGTGCCGTTCGCCGAGGTGCTGGCGATCCTGGCCGAGCATCATCCGCAACTCACCGCCGTGCTGGAGCCCGGCGCGCTCGACGTGCGGCATGTCCGCCTGCTGACGCCGGACTGGTGGAACGGCTACGCCCCGCGCAGCGCCCGCTCGCTCGCCGCCTGCCTGCTCGCGGCGCGGCGCAACCGCCTCCCCGACGACGCCGACTATCGCACCCCCTGGGAGCGCGGCGAGGATGGCGCGCTCGTCCAGTACGAACTCGACATGATCCGCAGGAGCGTCGCCAACATGCGCTCGCTCGGCATCATGCCCTGACCTTCGCAATCCATTCCCTCGACACCGAAATCCAGAAGGAGCTCGCAAATGAGCAAGGAACTCGCCGGAAAGATCATCTTCGTCACCGGCTCGGGCCGCGGCCTGGGCCGCACCATGGCCGAGAAGCTGGCGAGCCTGGGCGCCGACGTCGCCATCCATGACCTCGAATGGACGGGACCGGCCAAGTATGGCGAGGCCAAGGACCTGGGCGAAGTCGCCGCCGAGATCGCCAAGCATGGCGTTCGCACCGTCGCCGTCACCGGCAATATCGGCGACCCCGCCGCCGTCCAGAAGATGAAGGAGGAAATCGAGGCTAAGCTCGGCACGGTCAACGTGCTGGTCAATTGCGCCGGCGGCGATATCGGCGCCTCCGGCAACAAGCCGAAGCCGAACGACGCGCTCCACATCTCGTTCGAGGACATCCAGGTACTGACCAACAACAACCTGATCGGCACCATGCTGGTCTGCCAGGCCTTCGTGCCGGCGATGGTCAAGGCCGGCAGCGGCTCGGTGATCAACATCGCCTCGGCGGCGGCGCATATGGGCTGCTCGCCGGAAGTCGTCTATTCGACGCTGAAGGCGGCTGTCGTGCACTACACGCGCTGCCTCGCCAAGGAACTCTATGAAGAGGGCGTGCGGATCAACGCGGTGAGCCCCGGCCCGACCAAATCGGCCCGCTTCCAGGCGACCCGTGTCGTCGACCCGGTGAAGATGGATTCGTCGGGCAAGTCGTTCAACCGCTACGCCGAACCGTCCGAGATCGCCGACGCCGTGGCGTTCCTGGCAGGCCCCGGCTCGAAGTTCATCAACGGCCAGGTAATCCGCGTCGATGGCGGCCTGACGCTGTTCCCGGGGTAAAGGCCAAGCAAGGCCCTCACCCTACCCTCTCCCGCAGGCGGGCGAGGGATTTTGGCCTGTGGGTGTCTTCAACACCGCACCAAGCGGAATGCCGCGACGGGCACGATCGCGCCCCCTCTCCCGCGCGGGAGAGGGCTGGGGTGAGGGTCGCGAGCCCCGCCCTCAATAGTCCCACTGCGCGCCGATGCCGATCTCGTTCGAGCCGTCGGCGCCCGCTGCGCCCTGGATGCGGATGTTGCGGGTCACGTCGACATCGACCGTGACCTTGCTCGAATCCGGCGTCGTGCCCTGCTGGACGCCGACATAGATCTTGTCGTTCAGCCGCTTGCCGGCGCCGATCTGGCCACCCTTGCCGGTCGAATCCGTGCCGATGTTGAGCGCATCGACGCCGAGCGAGCGGCGGATCGAATCGACCACGCCCGGCCCGCCGCCGGAGAACTGCGCCACCGTCTGCGCCACCTGCAGCGCCTGGCCGGCGGTCAGCGTGCTGATCGAACGGCCGAACAGCAGACGGGCGATCACCTCGTCCTGCGGCAGGGTCGGCGTCGAGGTGAAGCTCACCTCCGGCGCCGAGGCGTTGCCGGCAATGATGATGCTGGCGACCACATCGCCGCCCGACGTGTCCGCCTTGAAGTTCAGCTCGGGATCGAGGCTGCCATTGAAGGTGATGGTGCCCTCGGTGAAGGTGAGCTGGCGGCCGACGATGCTGAAGCGTCCGCGCCGCAGGTTGAAGCCGCCCAGAGTGATCATGTCGGCCGTGGTGCCGCGCAGCGTCAGGTCGCCGCCGAACTCCGCGTCCATGCCCATGCCGCGCACGAATACGCCATTGGGGGCCGAGACCTTGAGGTCGAGATCGGCGACGAACGGGCTCGGCGCCTTGGCCTTCTTCCTGGCCGTGGCGTTGGCTCGGTTCTGCGCCTGGGCGCGGATGCCGCCTTTCACCTGCTGCTTGCCGCCGGTGTTGACGTGGCGCACATCGAGCGGATCGATGCCGCCGGAGATCTTGTCCGGAATGTTGATGTCGAGGCTGCGGACATTGATCTGGCCGGCGATCTTCGGTCGGGTCGCGACGGGGCCCTCGATGTTGATCTTTCCGTCGGCGACGAGGCGCATCAGGTCGCTGGAGACCAGCGTCGCCCTCTGCAGCGTCATCTCGACGGCGGCCGGGAAGCCCTGCGCCGGGTCGAGCGCGACATTGCCCTTGCCGACGATGCGGCCGCCCTGGATGGTCTGGGCTGAGAAGGACGAAACCGTGACCGCGCGGTCGGAGCCGGTCAGCACCGCCTCGATGTTGGAAAGCGCAATGCCATTCAGCGAGTCGTTGTAGCTGGCGCCCGAGACGCGGATGGAGCCGGAAGCGCGCGGCGCCGAAGTCGGACCGCCAAGCGCCGCGTCCACCACCGCCTTGCCGCGCAGATTGCCGCCGGAGGTGGCCAGCGCGGTATTGGCGATGGCGAGGTCGATCGCGCCCTTGATCTTCAGGTCCAGGTCGCCGGCGGCGATCGGCACCGACCCGTTGATCGTCAGGCCGGAAACCGAAGGCGCGTTGATGGTCGCCTGAACGCCGACGCGGCCGCCGTTCAGTTGTCCCCGCGCGGAAATATCGAACGGGCCGAGGCCGGCGCGGGCGATGTCGCCATTGGTGAGTTTTGCCACCTTGAGATCGTAATCGCCGGCCGGCGCGGTCGCCTTGCCGGTGATGCGCGCGGTGCCGCTCAGCGTGCCCCGCATGTCGAGCGTCGGCGCGGCGAGCGAGGCCAGCGACAGCGGCAGGTTGCGCAGGTCGACATTCAGGTCGAGCGTCTCGCCGGCCTTGCCGCTGATCGTGGCGCGGCCGTCTCCGGTCACCAGCGCCAGCCGGTCGATCGAGACGCCGCCCTTGGCGATGGTGATGTTGGAGGGCGCCGACAGCGTCACATTGGTCCCGGCGCGGGCGATCTTCAGCGCATCGAGGCGGATATTGGTATCGGCGCCGGCGGGCGAGATGCGCGCCTTGCCGTTGATGCTGGAGCCGAGCAGCGCGGTGTCGAGCGTCACGTCGGTGGCGGTGCCGGCGCTCTTCGCCGTCACGGTGGCGCTCTCGATGACCTGGCCGCCGGCGCGGACGCCGCCCAGCACGGCCTTGCCGTCGATCACCGGTGTGCCGAAAAGATCCGCGATACGGGCATTGATGTCGGCCCGGTCGACCCGGTTGCCGGCGACGTCGATGCCCTGCGCCTTGGCGTCGATCGCGACGCGCTGGGCGCCGTTCGACGCATCGAGCACGACGGTCGCATCCAGCTTGCCGGCGATGTCGGTCAGGATCAGCGCCGAGAGGTCGGCGAGGTTGGAGGCGGCAATGGTGATCTTGCCGTCGATCAGGCCGGAAGCGGCCAGCGCAGCCGCGCCCTCGGCGCGGACGCCGCCGATCGCCAGGTCGAGATCGTCGAGACGCCGGCCGCCATCGGCAAGCGAGGTCAGCGTCGCGCCGCCCTTGGCGGGCTTGCCTGCCAGCTTGCCGTCCAGCGCCACCGTGCCGCCGGGGCGACCCGTCAGATCCGTGAGATCGACCGAAAGCGTCAGGTTCTCGATCGGCTTGTCCATGGCGACGCCGGACGGAATCGAGACCTTGCCGGTGAGACCGAGCGCATCGAGCCCGCCGGTGAAGCGGAGGTCGGCATTGGCAGCCCCGGAGATGCGGGGATCGAACTGCTTCAGGTTGGCGAGCTTGACCCGCGCGGTCAGGTCGGCGGCGGATTTCTCGATGCCGCCATCGACCGCGACATCGAGGCCCTTGGCCGCGAGCGTCAGACCGTTGACGGCGATGCGGCCATCCTCGGCCAGCGATACCGCGCCCTTGATCCGGCTCTCGCCGGCGAAGAAATCGTCGACCTGGGCGATGCCCGTGGTGATCGCCTTGGACGAGCCGTCGAGGTCGAGCGCGATGCGGCGGGTCGAGGGGTCGGCATCGATCTTGGCGTCGAGCACGGCGCTGCCCGAAAGCGGCCGACCGGCGAGCCCGGAGAAGGCGGCGAGGTTGAGCCGGTCGAGGCGCAGCGCGCCCTGGACGGATTTCGGCGCCGCCGTGCCGGTGAAGGCGAGGTCGAGCGGCTCCAGCGTGACCTTGGCGTCGGTCAGCACCGGGCCAGCTTCGCCGAGCGAACCGGCGGCGGAGAGCTTCGCGGTCTTGCCGAGGGCGGCGGCAACCTTCGGATCCTCGGCGGTCAGGCCGGCGGCATTGCCATCGACGGTGAAGGCGAGCCCGCCGGCGGCGGGGGTGGTCTTGGCGACGAGGCTGATATCGGCGGCGCCATAACCGGCGCCGGAAAGATTCTGCGCGGTCAGCGTCGCGTCGACCGAGGGCGAGGCGAAGGCGCCCGTCACGGCGGCGTTCAGGCGCCAGCCGGACCAGGTGACGCCCGGCGCGAAGGCGGCGAAATGGGACGGGTCGCCGCCCACCAGATCGAGCTTCAGATCGGCGGTCCTGGCAGAGGTGTCGAGCTGGCCGACCAGCGCCAGGCCGAAGCCGGCGGCGGTGGCGTTCAGACCTTCGAGCGCAATGCGCCCTTCCGGCTCGACGATGGCCGAGCCGATCAGCGTCGTCTGCCCGCTGAACAGCGGCCGGATATCGGGTGGCACCAGGCCGGCGATCTCGCCGGTGAGATCGAGCATGACGCGGCGGCCATTCTCGACCTGCTTGATGGCGGCGGTTCCGCCGAGATGGCCGGCGGCGCCCGCGTCGAGCGCGATGCGGCCGTCCCAATTGTCGAGCGGCGCATTGCCCTTGACCGACAGCGACAGGGCGGGAAGCCCCTCGATCTGCGCCAGCCGCGCGACCAGGCCGCCGGCCGGCTCGCTGGCGGTCACGTCGAGATAGAGCGAATCCGTGCCGTCGCCCGGCGCATAGCGGGCGCGGCCCTTGATCTCGCCGGGCGCGTCCTCGCGCACCAGCGCGAAATCGAGCGCCAGCCCTTCGGCCGGATCGACCAGGCGGGCCGAGGCCTGCAGGCGGAGAACCGCCGCCATGCCAAGCACCGGCTCGCCAATCTCGATCCGGGCGATATCGAGCTGATCGAGCGCGATGCGGATGAACGGAAGGCCATTGCCGGACGACGTCGACGTCGAGGGCGGCAGCATGGGCTTGCGCGAGACCGCGACCCGGTCGGCGGCGAGATCGCTGATCGCCACCTTGCCGGAAAGCAGCGACATCGGATGCCAGGCTAGACGCAGGTTTTCGATCTGGGCGAACGGACCCGTGGCGTCGGCGACGTCGATGCGCGCGACGCTCATGTCGGACGGCACGAAGCCGGAAATGCCTTCGATCCGGACAGTCAGCCCGTCACTGCTGGCAAGCCGGCTACCGACATTGGCGAGCATGCGCAGGCCGGGCCCGGTCTGCAGGAAACCGAACAGGGCGACGAGCGTGAGCAGGACGGCGATGAAACCGAAGCCGAGCCAACGCAGGATGGTGAGGGCGCGGGGCATCAGAAGGATTGTCCAAGGCTTATATAGATGCCGTAACCGGCATCGTCGGGCTCAGGATTGAGCGGAATGGCGACATCAAGCCGGACAGGACCGATGCCGGTATAATAGCGCAGACCGAGGCCCGCGGCATAGCGCAGGTCGCCCAGATCCGGCACCGAGCCTTCCGAGGCGGCGCCGATGTCGATGAACGGGACGAGGCCGATCGTGTCCGTGATCTTCACCCGCGCCTCGACGGAGGCGGTGACGAAGCTGAGGCCGCCGATGATGTCGCCATCGGCATTGCGCGGGCTCGCCGACTGATAATCATAGCCTCGCAGCGAGCCGCCGCCGCCGACATAGAAACGGCGCTGCGGCGGAACGTCGAGCAGGTCGGCGCCGAAGATCGTGCCGGCCGAGATCTTGCCGGCGAGGATATAGCGCTTGTCCTCGTCGAAGGCGCGATAGGCCGACAGCGAACCCTTGAACATCATCGGGCCGGCGCTGGCCTGGCCGAGATAGGCGAAGGGCTCGAACGTGCCGCTGGCGCGGATGCCCTTGGAGGGATCGAGCGCATTGTCGGTGGTGTCGTAGGCGACGTCGATCGGCACGCCGACGATGGTGTCGTCGCGCGAACCGTTGGTGTCCTGGACGTGCGACTGCTCGAGATCGAGGCCGACCTGGACCGAGAACTGGTCGCTGTAGTTGCGGCGAACGCCGCCCGTGAAGGTCACGCCCTCGCGGACATAGGCGTCGGTCACCTCGCGCAGGACCGCCGCCTGGGCGACGAGATCGTCGATCGGCGTCCAGATGCCGGGTTTGCCGAAGGTGGCGGCGAAGCGATAGCCGAGCGGATTGGCGTCGGGCACCGCCTCGGACTTGCCGCCGAACCACGAGACCTGACCGTCCAGGCGCAATGTCTCGGCGCCGCCGAACAGGTTGCGGTGGCCCCAGAAGGCATTGATCGACGAACCGTCGGTCGAGGAGTATTTGGCGCCGAAGCCGATATAGCGCGGCTTGCGCTCGGTGACCTCGACATCGACCGGCAGGCGGCCATTGGCGTCGAGCTTGGTGCCCTCGACGACCCGAACGCCGGAGAACGCCTCGTATTTCAGCAGAGACTTGCGCGTGTCGGCCAGGCGCTGCGGCGAGAACATCTCGCCCGGGATGATGCGCACGCGTTCCTGGACGAAGGACGGCCGCACCTTCTCCGTGCCGGAGACCGTGACCTGGCCAAAGGCAACCGCCGGGCCGGGGCTGACGACATAAGTGACGTTGACGAGGTTGGTCGCGTGGTCGGCGACCACGTCCTTGTCGACGACCTTGGCGAAGGCATGGCCTTCCTTGCGATAGAATTCGGCAATCCGGCCCTCGGCGTCGAGGATGGAAGTCGACTTCGCCTCGTCGCCCGGCAGCAGGCGAAGGCTCTTCAGCGTCGGCGCCATGGCGAGCGGCCGGTGACGATCGGCATCGACCAGCGTGATCTCGCCGAAATGGAACAGCGGCCCCGTGGTGACGTCGACCTGGACGGGCACCGGCCCGGCCGGACGCGCCGCCTCGATCACCTGCAGGATATCGGGCGCGTCAATATCGCGGCCGGCGATGGTGATGCGGATGGTGCCGGCATAATAGCCGTTGGCGTAGAGGGCGGCGGTGATCTGGTCGATGTCGGCGCGCGCGCGGCGCAGCAGCCCGGCCGCGCCCGAAGGCGGCGACTTCTTCATCGAGTTGAGATTGGAGGCGGCGGCGATCGCCTTGCGCAGCGAGCGTGGGGCGTCGATGACGTTGATCGTCGGCTTGTAGGGGACGGCGTCGGCGACCGGCTCTTCCTTGGTCTTGCCGAAGAACGACCGGATTCCGCTGAAAAATCCGCCATCCTGGGCGTAGCCCGCCGACGAGCCCACCATAATCAGGACAAGGGCCGAGGCGAGAGTCTGGTGCAACCGGCGCCGCAAACGTTTGCCGCGCGGCGGGAGAAGAGAGACTTTCAACGGTACTACACCCATACACATCGCCGGAACGCTACTTCGGCCTATACGCTCCTGTCTCTATGAGACTATCCTTAACATTTACCATACATAGGCCCTCGCGCCACTACCGCCCGTCAGCGAAAGGCGATCCCTGCAACCCTGGGAAGGGTGCCGGCGGCAACGTCAGGCTGGGTGGAACTCGGCCATCATGGTCGGAAGCAGTTCCGAAACCGTCGGGTGAATATGGACACCGCGCCGCACTTTTTCAAACGGGCGCTTGGCATACATGACGTCGATCAGCGAATGCACCGCCTCGTCGCAGCCGGTTCCCAGCAGCGCCGCGCCCAGGATCTCGCCGCTGTCGGCGTCGGCGACGATCTTCATGAAACCCTGCGTTTCGCCCTTTTCGATCGCCCGGCTGACGCGGGCCATCGGCCGGGTCGAAACCAGGATATTCCGGCCGGTCTTCTTCGCCTCGGTCTCTGTCAGGCCGACGCGACCGAGCGGCGGATCGATATAGAGCGCATAGACCGGGATGCGGTCGCTGACGCGGCGCGGGTCGTTGTCGAGCAGGTTGGCGGCGACGATCTCGAAGTCGTTATAGGCGGTGTGGGTGAAGGCGCCCCTGCCGTTGCAATCGCCCATCGCCCAGATGCCGTCGACATTGGTGCGGAGCGCGTCGTCGACGATGATGTAGCCATGCGCATCGAGCGCGATCCCTGCCTTTTCCGCGTCGAGATCATCGGTGTTGGGACGGCGGCCTGTGGCGACGAGCAGGTGCGAACCGCCGACGGCCTGCAGCCCGTTCGGGCCGTCATGGCTGAGCGCGATGCTGCCGGAACCGTTGGTCGCCCGGCTGACCGAGAGGTTGGCGGCGCCGGTGACGATGTCGATCCCCTCGGCAGTCAGGATCTCCGCCACCGCGCGCGAAATATCCTCGTCCTCGCGGCGGATCAGGTGGGGTCCGGTTTCAAACACCGTCACCTTGGCCCCGAAGCGGCGATAGATCTGCGCGAATTCGAGCCCGATATAGCTGCCGCCGATGATCAGCAGGTGATCGGGAACGACATCGAGGTCGAGGATCGTGCTGTTGGTGAGATGGGGCACCGAGGCGAGACCCGGAATCTCCGGCAGGATGGCGCGGCCGCCGACATTGATGAAGATCCTGTCGGCCGAGAGCACGTCGTCGCCGACCTGCACGCGCCTGGCATCCAGGAAGCGGGCATGGCCGCGATAGACGGTGCAGTTGGCCATGCCGTCGAGCCAGGCTCCGATGCCGTCGCGCGAGGCGCCGGAGACGCTGTCCGCGCGCGCCTTGACCTTCTTCATGTCGATTTTGACCGGGCCGTCGAGGAGAACGCCGTAATCGGCGGCGCGGCGCGCCATCTGCGCCGTCTTGGCGCTGGCGACGAGCGTCTTGGTCGGGGTGCAGCCGGTGTTGACGCAGGTGCCGCCGAACCGGTTGCGCTCGATGATGGCGACGCTCATTCCGGCCTCGGTCAGCCGGCCGGCAAGCGGCGACCCGGCCTGGCCGGTGCCGATGATGATGGCATCAAAGGATGGCATGCGTATCTCCGGTCGGCTGGATTCAGTCGGTGACGAGATCGGCATATTCGGGATGGCGCGCGATATAGGCATGCACGAAGGGGCAGAGCGGATGCAGCCTGGCGCCGCGGGCGCGGATGTTGTCGAGCACGGCGCGCACCAGTTGCGTGCCGACGCCCCGGCCGGCGAGTTCGGCCGGCACTTCCGTGTGGACGAGTTCAATCACGTCGCCCTGCATCCGGTAGAGGATGAAGGCGACATGGCCGTCGACCTCCATCTCGAAGCGCGTCGGCGTGATCTGAAGGTCCGGCTTGTCGCTCATGCTCGTCCGCCCGGCGCAACATGCGCCAGCCGACGCTAGCAGGTCACGGGCTCGGCCAGAAGCCGCAGAATCACGCAGTTTTGCCGGCTTAGCCGGATTTTTGTGCCCACGCCTGCCGTCGCCGCGGGGCGCGAAACCCGTGCGGCTGCCCAAAGAGGCAGCAAACTGCCGGAAATCCTGCCCTTGACGAAGGGCGCCATTGTAGAAATGATCAGATGTCAGACCAATTATGAAAGCCCTCGGGCGTGGCAACGGGATGAGCGCGTGATCCAGACGAGCCGGATTCTTGATGCGAAAAGCGCTGCACCCGATCGGGTGCCGGCGTGACGCTTTCCGTTCCCGGCCTGTCGCCGCTGCCAGCTTCCGACCGTGCCGGCACGGTGATGAAGGCGCTGGCCGACTATATCGCCCAGTCCGGGCTGAAGCCGGGCGAGCGCCTGCCGACCGAGCGCGAGCTGATGCTGTCGCTGGCCGTCGGCCGTTCGACGGTGCGCGAGGTCATCCGCCAGTTCCAGGCGCTCGGCGTCGTCGAGTCGCGAAAGGGCAGCGGCACCTATCTGCTGCGCGGCATCTCCTCCGACACCATCCACATGCCGCTTTCGATCGATGCCGGCACGCTGCGCGAGGGCCTGCTGGCGACGCTCGACATCCGGCGCGGGCTGGAGGCCGAAGCCGGCGCGCTGGCGGCGCTGCGGCGGACCCGGGCCGATCTCGACATCATCGAGGAAAGGCTGGAGGCGATGGAGAAGGTCCATCTCGCCGAGGGCACCTCGGGCAAGTACGACCTCGCCTTCCATCTCTCGGTATATGACGCCTCGCACAATCCGATGTTCGGGCAGTTGCTGGAGCAGATGCGCGAGGCCTTCGAACGCTTCTGGACCAAGCCTTTCGACCGGCCCGACTTTGCCGGCCGTTCCTTTCCCTTCCACCGCACGCTGTTCGAGGCGATCGCGGCCCGGGACGCCGATCGCGCCCGCCGGGAGACCCTGACGATCCTGGAGATCGTCGAGGAAGACATTCGGGAGATGTCGCAGGACATCGCCCAGACCATGCACAAGGTATCGAAATGAACGACTTCACCGCGGCCTTCGACCACGCGTCCCTCATCGCCGCCCATGACGACGTCAACGCCTATGACGCGGTGGTGCCGCCGATCGTGCAGACCTCGCTCTTCACCTTCTCGTCCTATGCCGAGATGGAAGAGACCTACAAGGGGCTCAAGGTTCGCCCGACCTATAGCCGTGGCCTGAACCCGACCGTGCGCATCTTCGAGGAGAAGGTCGCAGCCATGGAAGGTGCCGAGGACGGCCTCGCCTTCGGCAGCGGCATGGCGGCGATCTCGTCAACCGTGATCACCTTCGTCAAGCCGGGCGACCGCGTCGTCTGCGTGCGCCACGTCTATCCCGACGCCTATCGCCTGTTCGAGACGCTGCTCGCGCGCTACGGCGTTTCCGTCACCTATGTCGACGGCCGCGACGAGGCGGCGGTCGAGGCAGCCCTGCCCGGCGCCACGCTGTTCTACATGGAGAGCCCGACCAGCTGGACCATGGAGACGCATGACGTCCAGGCGCTGGCGGCCATGGCCAGGCGCCACGGCGTCCTGACCGCGATCGACAACAGCTGGGCCTCGCCCGTGTTCCAGCAGCCGATCCAGCTCGGCGTCGACCTCGTCCTGCATTCGGCATCCAAATATCTCGGCGGCCACAGCGACGTCGTCGCCGGCATCGTCGTCGGCTCGAAGGAACTGATCGGCAAGATCCGCTCCGGCACGCTGCCCTATCTCGGCGGCAAGCTGTCGCCCTTCGACGCCTGGCTGCTGATCCGCGGCCTGCGCACCCTGCCGATCCGCATGAAGGCGCATGAAGCCGCCGCGCTGCATGTCGCGCGCCGCCTGCTCGATCACGACACGGTCGCGTCGGTCGAGCATCCCGGCCTCGGCAACGCGCTGCCGGCCGGCCTTTCCGGCACGTCGGGCCTGTTCTCGTTCACCTTCCGCGAGGGCGCCGTCGACATCGCCAGGTTCACCGACGCGCTCGGCCTGTTCAAGATCGGCGTCAGCTGGGGCGGACATGAGAGCCTCGTGGTGCCGGCGCAGGTCGTCCGTGTCCAGGCCGCCGGCCCCAATTCGGCAATCGACTTCGGCGTCAGCGCCAACATGGTTCGTCTGCATGTCGGCCTCGAGGGGGCCGACGCGCTCTGGAACGATCTCGCCGCGGCCATCGAGTCCGCCCGGCGAGCGTAAGCACTGCAGTTAACAAGAAGAGGGAGACCAAGAATGTTCAGGAAGATCGCCGCGGCCGCCGTCATGACGGCGCTGCTCGCCGGTTCGGCGCTTGCCGATACCAAACTGAAGCTTGTCGAAGTGATCACCAGCCCGGAGCGCACCGAGACGCTCAAGGGCATCGTCAAGACCTTCGAGGAAGCCAATCCCGGCACCACGGTCGAGATCATCTCGCTGCCCTGGGGCCAGGCCTTCGAGAAGTTCGCGACCATGGTCGCCGCCGGCGAGACGCCCGACGTCATGGAAATGCCGGATACCTGGCTGTCGCTCTATGCCAATCGCGGCATGCTCGAAAACCTCGAGCCCTACATCGCCAAGTGGGATGAGGCTTCCGACCTGAACGACCGCGCGCTGGAACTCGGCCGCTCGGTCAAGGACACCGCCTACATGCTGCCTTACGGCTTCTATCTGCGCGCGATGTTCTACAACAAGAAGCTGTTCGAACAGGCCGGCGTGACGGAAGTTCCGAAGACGCTGGTCGAGTTCGAGGAAGCCGCCAAGAAGGTCTCGGCCCTGCCGGGCAAGTCGGGCTACTGCCTGCGCGGCGGCCCGGGCGGCCTGAACGGCTGGGTCATGTTCGGCGCGATCGCCAATGGCGACAACACCTTCTTCAAGGAAGACGGCACCTCGACCTTCGCCGATGCCGGCTGGGTCAAGGGTCTGACCTTCGTCACCGACATGTACAAGAACGGCCTCGCGCCGAAGGACAGCGTCAACTGGGGCTTCAACGAGATCGTGGCCGGCTTCTATTCCGGCACCTGCGCGATGCTCGACCAGGACCCGGACGCGCTGATCGCCATCGCCGAGCGGATGAAGCCGGAAGACTACGGCATCATGACCATGCCGAAGGGCGAGAACGGCAAGACCTTCCCGACCATCGGTTATGCCGGCTGGTCGATGTTCTCGACGAGTCAGGACAAGGAAGCGTCCTGGAAGCTGCTCGCAGCGCTTGAGGGCAAGGAAGGCAACATCGCCTGGAACAAGAAGACGGGCGCTCTGCCGGCCCGCAAGTCGGCCGAAACCGACCCGTTCTATGCCAGCGAGCAGTTCAAGGGCTGGTTCGCCGAGCTTTCGGACAAGGACGTCGTCCCGACCGTGATGCCGACCTACCTGCCCGAATTCGCCTTCTTCAAGGACTCGCTGGTCATCAAGACGAGCCAGCAGGCGCTGCTCGGCGAGATCACGCCGGAAGAGCTCGGCCAGCAGTGGGCCGACTACCTGACCAAGAGCCAGCAGAAGTTCCTCGCCACCAAGTAAGCGTGGCGGCGACGTTCTAGCCTTCGCCCGCGCTTCGGCCCGGGCCACCGTCGGACCGGCCCTCCCCCCGCGGGAGGGCCGGCACCCGGCAGAGACGGTTGCGGGAGGGGACGCCCCTCGCCGGGGCGATACGCGCCTCCCGAAACCCAGATTCCGCGACTGCGACCTCCGCCAAGAGAGGTTCCACAGGCTGCGAAGAGACCAAAGGGATCGACTTCCGATGACAGAGGCCGTGAGCGCCCCATATGGGCGAGATCGACGACCGTTCTTGCGGCGGCTCGCCAATGCGAGCGAGCCCTATCTCTATTCCGCCCCGGCGCTGATCCTGATCGTCACGGTGATGCTGGTGCCGCTCGTGATCGGCATTTCCTATGCCTTCCGCGACATGACGCTGCTGGACCCGTTCTCGGGCGGCTTCATCGGCCTCGATCATTTCCGCGCCATCGCCAAGGACAAGACCTTCTGGCTGGCGCTGAAGAACACGGTCTACTGGACGGGCTATTCGGTCGGCCTGCAGTTTGCCTTCGGCCTGATCCTGGCGCTGCTGCTCGACAAACCCTTTTATGGCCGCGGGCTTGCCCAGGCGCTCTGCTTCCTGCCCTGGGCCGTGCCGAGCTTCCTGTCCGGCCTGAACTGGGCCTGGATGTTCAATCCCGTCGTCGGCCCGATCCCGCACTGGCTGTACGGCATGGGCCTGATGAGCGCGCCGGACAACATCCTGTCCGATCCGGATCTCGCCATGTGGGGCCCGATCATCGCCAATGTCTGGTGGGGCATCCCGTTCTTCGCCATCACGCTGCTGGCCGCCCTGCAGTCGATCCCGCGCGACCTCTACGAGGCGGCCGCCATCGACGGCGCCACGCCGTTCCAGCGTTTCCGCTCGATCACCCTGCCCTTCCTGGCGCCGACGATCGCCATCACCGTCATGCTGCGCACGATCTGGATCGCCAATTTCGCCGATCTGATCGTCGTGATGACCAATGGCGGCCCGGCCGACAAGACGCAGATCGTCGCCAGCTACATCTTCACCCAGGCCTTCCGCAGGCTCGATTTCGGCTACGCCTCGGCAATCGCATTGGTCCTCCTGATGCTGCTGATGATCTATTCGTTGCTGATCGTGTTCCTGCGCCAGACGCTGCTCAAGGAACGCTAGACCATGATCCGACCCAAGCGCCTTGGCATGACACTCGCCCACCGGGCGGCCATCCTCCTCTACATCGCCTTCGCCCTGTTCCCGCTCTACTGGCTGGTCAAGGTCTCGGTGACGCCGAACGACCTCCTCTATTCCGAGGGCGTCAAGATGTGGCCGTCGCGGGCGACGCTCGACCATTTCGCCTTCGTGCTGGAGCACAGCGACTTCCCGCTGTTCTTCCGCAATTCGATGATCGTGTCCGTCTCGACGGCGTTCATCGTCACCCTCCTGTCCTCGATCGGCGGCTATGCGCTGTCGCGCTTCACCTTCCGCGGCAAGTTCTGGATCGTCGGGCTGATGCTGCTGACGCAGATGTTCCCGCTGGTGATGCTGATCGCGCCGATCTTCAAGATGCTGTCGCCGCTCGGGCTCACCAACAGCCTCTCCGGCCTGGTGCTGGTCTATGTCGCCTTCAACGTGCCGTTCGCGACCTTCCTGATGCAGTCCTTCTTCGACGGCATCCCGAAGGATCTCGAGGAAGCGGCGATGATCGACGGCGCCACCCGCTTCATGGCGTTCCGGCAGATCATCCTGCCGCTGACGCTGCCGGGCATGGCGGCGACGCTGGGCTTCGTCTTCACGGCGGCATGGAGCGAGCTGCTGTTCGCGCTGATGCTGATCTCCGGCGTCGACGCCAGCACCTTCCCGGTCGGGCTGCTCAGCTTCGTCTCGAAATTCTCGGTCGATTTCGGACAGATGATGGCAGCCGGCGTGCTCGCGCTGATCCCCGCCTGTATCTTCTTCCTTCTCATCCAGCGCTACCTCGTGCAGGGCCTCACGGCCGGCGCGGTCAAGGGCTGACGGAGTTCGCAATGGCATCCATCGATATCACCGACGTCCGCAAGGCCTATGGCAGCACCAAGATCCTGCATGGCGTCGACCTGACCATCCAGGACGGCGAGTTCGTCGTGCTGGTCGGCCCGTCCGGCTGCGGCAAGTCCACCCTGCTGCGGATGATCGCCGGCCTGGAAGACATCTCCTCCGGCGAGATCCGCATCGGCGGCAGGGTCGTCAACGACCTCGACCCGAAGGACCGCGACATCGCCATGGTGTTCCAGTCCTATGCGCTCTATCCGCATATGACGGTCGCCGACAACATGAGCTACAGCCTCAGGCTCCGGAAGACGGCAAAGGAGAAGATCGCCGCCGCCATTTCGGGCGCCGCCACCAAGCTCAGCCTAACGCCGCTGATGGAGCGTCGCCCCAAGGCGCTCTCCGGCGGCCAGCGCCAGCGCGTCGCCATGGGTCGCGCCATCGTGCGCTCGCCCAAGGCGTTCCTGTTCGACGAGCCGCTCTCCAACCTCGATGCCCGCCTGCGCGAGCACATGCGCGGCGAGATCAAGAAGCTGCACCAGGACCTCGGCGCCACCTCGATCTACGTCACCCACGACCAGATCGAGGCCATGACGCTGGCCGACCGGATCGTCGCGATGAATGCAGGCCTCGTGCAGCAGGTCGGCAGCCCGCTCGACCTCTATGACCGCCCGGCCAACCTCTTCGTCGCCGGCTTCATGGGGTCGCCGGCCATGAACATGTTCGAGGGAACCTACCGGAACGCCAATGGCGGCACGGTCGAGCTGGCGCAGGGCGTCGTCGTGCCGCTTGCCGGCCCGGCCCCGACCGCCGATGGCACCAAGGTGACGCTCGGCATCCGCCCGGAGCATGTGCTGGTCGGCAAGACCGGGCTCGAAGGCATCCAGGCGCTGATCTCGCTGGTCGAGCCGACCGGCTTCGGCACCATCCTGCACGCCAGCGCCTTTGGCGAGGACGTCAAGGCGTTCTCGCTGGAGCGCGGCGTTGCCGTGCGCGGCGACACGGTCAGCGTCTCGTTCCCGGTCGACCGCATCCACCTGTTCGATACCGCGACCGGGTCGCGCATCGGCTGATCACGACAGCCAACGCGCCCGGCCGACCGGGCGCGTTGCGGAACCGCTGGACCGCGCCGCGCCGTTCGGTCCATCCTTCGCTATCTGGATCGATGGAGGATCGTCCATGCCGACCGCGCCCGCCCCGTCTTCGCCGTCTCCGGACCGCCTCGCCCTTCTGGCGGAGCTGGAAAAGAAGATCCTCTGGCTGGCGGCGTGGACCATCCACAACGCCAACCACCTCCGCGACAATGCGGAAGGAATCAAGGTCGGCGGCCACCAGGCCTCGTCGGCGTCGCTCGCCACGATCATGACGGCGCTTTATCTCGACGTGCTGCGCCCGCAGGACCGCGTCGCGGTCAAGCCGCATGCGAGCCCGATCTTCCACGCCATCCAGTACCTGCTCGGCCGCCAGACGCGCGAAAAGCTCGAGAATTTCCGCGGCTACAAGGGCGCCCAGAGCTACCCGTCCCGCACCAAGGACATGGACGGCGTCGACTTCTCGACGGGCTCGGTCGGCCTCGGCGTGGCGCAGACGCTGTTTTCCTCGCTGGTGCAGGATTATGTCCGCGCCAAGGGCTGGAGCGGCGAGCACCCCGAAGGCCGGATGATCGCGCTGGTCGGCGACGCCGAGATGGACGAGGGCAACATCTTCGAGGCCCTGCTCGAAGGCTGGAAGCACGGCCTGCGCAACACCTGGTGGATCGTCGATTACAACCGCCAGAGCCTCGACGCCGTCGTCCGCGAAGGCCTGTGGCAGCGTTTTGAAGCGATCTTCCAGAACTTCGGCTGGGACGTCGTGGTGCTCAAATATGGCGTGCTGCTCGAAGCCGCCTTCCAGGAGCCGGGCGGCGAGCGCCTGCGCGACTGGATCGACCATTGCCCGAACCAGCTCTATTCCGCCCTCTGCTTCCAGGGCGGCGCGTCCTGGCGCAAGCGGCTTCTCGACGAGATCGGCGACCAGGGACCCGTGACGAAACTGGTCGAATCGCGCTCGGACGAGGAACTGGCGCGGCTGATGACCAACCTCGCCGGCCACGACCTGCCGACGCTGCTCGACGCCTTCGCCAAGGCGGGCACGCATGACCGGCCGACCTGCTTCATCGCCTATACGATCAAGGGCTTTGGCCTGCCGCTCGCCGGCCACAAGGACAATCATGCCGGGTTGATGAACCCGACCCAGATGGACGCGTTCCGCACCGCGATGAACGTCCGGCCAGGACATGAGTGGGAAAACTTCGAGGGCCTTTCCGAAGCGCCCGAAAAGCTTCAGGCCTTCCTCGACGCCGTGCCGTTCAACAAGCGCGAGAAGGCCGCCGTCTCGCCGCATATCGACGTGCCCGCCGTGCTGCCGACCCCCGGCGTCGGCGGCAAGGAGCTCTCGACCCAGGCCGGTTTCGGCCAGATCCTGAACGAGATCTCGCGCGAGGACAGCGACTTCGCCAACCGCATCGTCACCACCTCGCCCGACGTCACCGTCTCGACCAATCTCGGGCCCTGGGTCAACCGGCGCGGCCTGTTCGCGCTCGAAAGCATGGCCGACACCTTCAAGTCGGAGCGCATTCCCTCGACCTTCAACTGGGAATTCTCGCCCTCGGGCCAGCATCTGGAACTCGGCATCGCCGAGATGAACCTGTTCCTGATGCTCTCGGCGCTGGGGCTCAGCCATTCGATCAATGGCGAACGCCTGCTGCCGATCGGCACGCTCTACGACCCGTTCATCTATCGCGGCGCCGACGCGCTCAACTATGCCTGCTACCAGGATGCGCGCTTCATCCTCGTCGCCACGCCGTCCGGCATCACGCTGGCGCCGGAAGGCGGCGCGCACCAGTCGATCGGCACGCCGCTGATCGGCATGGCGCAGGACGGCCTCGCCGCCTTCGAGCCGGCCTTCGTCGACGAACTCGCCACCATTCTCCGCTTCGGCTTCGACTACATCCAGAGGAATGGCGACGGCGACCCGGACGAGCGCACCTGGCTGCGCGACCAGACCGGCGGCTCGATCTATCTGCGCCTGTCGACCCGGCCGCTGGAACAGCCGGTCCGCACGATCGACGAGGAGCTTTCGCGCGCCATCGTCGACGGCGCCTACTGGCTGCGCAAACCCGGCCCGAACGCGGAGGTGGTCATCGCCTATACCGGCGCGGTCGCGCCCGAGGCGATCGAGGCGACGGGCCTGCTGGCCGAGGATCGCCGCGACATCGGCCTGCTCGCCATCACCTCGGCCGACCGCCTCAATGCGGGCTGGACCGCGGCCGGACGCGCCCGCGAGCGCGGCTTGGTCCATGCCCAGTCGCATGTCGAGCGGCTGTTCGCGGACCTGCCGCCTCATTGCTCGCTGGTGACCGTGCTCGATGGCCATCCGGCGACCTTGGGCTGGCTCGGCTCGGTCGGCGGCCACCGCACCCGCTCGCTCGGTGTCGAACATTTCGGCCAGACCGGCACGATCGCCGACCTCTATCGCCACCACGGCATCGACGCCCAGGCGATCGTTCGCGCCGCGCTGGCACTCGCGCCGGAGCGCCCGGTCCGCTATCTGCGCGAGGCGTCGGGACCTGGGGTTTAGGTCGCTTCACTTTCACCTCTCCCTGAGGGAGAGGTCGACGGCGTAGCCGGCGGGTGAGGGGTTAGGGACCCATCCGGAGAGGGCGTAAACCCTCACCCGGACCTTCGGTCCGACCTCTCCCTCAGGGAGAGGTGAAGAGCCGGCTCGGTGCTGACAATCCGGCTGAATGGATGCCAGTTCGGGCCGGGATGACGCCGGAGTGTTGCGGGCGCCGGCCTGCTCCCTCGCCCGCGCACGGGAGAGGGCTGGGGTGAGGGTCTTCCCTGAATCGGCCTCAGACGATCGTCTCTGTCGACGCTCCGACGCGCTCCAGCAGGGCGACAAGACCGTCCTTCATCTGCGGCGCGCCGGCGGCGATGCGGTTGCCTTGCAACATGCCGTCGCCGGACAGGAAATCATTGTGCCAACCGCCGGCTTCCCGGATCAGGCAGAGACCGGCGAGGCAATCCCACGAATTGATATGCTGCTCGTAATAGCCGACCAGCCGGCCGCAGGCGACATAGGCGAGCATCAGCGCGCCAGAACCGTTGCGATAGAACATGCCGCCGGCTTCCAGCAGCGCGGTGACGAAGCGACCGACATCCGCCGGGGGGATGCGGTGGTTGCTGCCGAAACCGAGCAGGCCGTCCTCGATGGCGCGGGCCGGCGCGACCGCGATCGGCGCGCCGTTGAGGAAGGCGCCGAGACCCTTGGCGCCGGCGAAGAACTCGTCGCTGACCGGCGCATAGATGACGCCGATCTCGGCCTCGCCGCCAACCGCCACGGCGATCGACACGCACCAGTGCGACAGGCCGTTGAGGAACGGGCTGGTGCCGTCGATCGGATCGACCACCCAGAGCACGCCGGACTTGCCCTCGACCAGGCCATCCTCTTCGCCCAGCACGCCATCGTCGGGAAACGTCTCGGCGATGCGGGCGCGGATCAGCACCTCGACCTCGCGGTCGGCGATGCTGACGACATCCTGGCCGCCATGCTTGAATTCGACGGCCAGAGTCGAGAGGCGCTCGAAATAGCCGAGCGCCAGCGCACCGGCCTCGCGCGCGATTTCCTGCGCCAGGGTGAAGCGGGCGATGCGGTCTTCGATCGAAAGGGTCACGTGATTTTTCCGTTCAGGCGTGGTTTCGCGCAAACGGTAGCACAGCCGCATGAAGGGGTTGCAACAAGCTAGACAGGCCGGACGGCTTCGTCCGGGAGTTCGACCCGCGGCAGGCTGATTTCCTGCACCAGGCCGCCTTGCTCGCCATTGCGGATCAGGATGCGGCCGCCCAGGCGCTCGACGATTTCCTTGGCGATCGCGAGGCCGAGGCCGGCGCCGGGCACCGACTGGCGGCGCGCCGGATCGACCCGGAAAAACGGCTCGAAGGCGCGCTCGATCATCTCGGGCGGTATGCCCGGGCCCCGGTCGACGATGCGAATCATCGCGGTCTCGCCCTGGCGCGTGACGCTGATCGTGCCGCCGCCGCCATGGGTCGCGGCATTGATCATCAGATTGCGCAGCGCCCGCGTCAGCGCCAGCGGCGCGGCGGCCACCGCCACGGCGTCGAGCGGACCGACCTCGATGTCATGGCCCTGCACGGCCAGTTCCGTCGCCAGCCGGCGGACGAGTTCGTCGAGTTTGACGGGATCGCGGTCGCCCTCCTCCACCTCCTCGCGCACGAGACGGATGGCGCTGTCGGCAATGCGGTCGAGTTCGTCGAGATCGTTCAGCCAGTTCTGCCGTTCGTCGTCGTCGAGGAATTCGGCGCGGAGCCGCATCCGCGTCATCGGCGTGCGAAGATCGTGGCCGGCGGCGGCGACCAGGCGCATCCGGCTCTCCATCGCGCTCTTGAGCCGGGCCGACAGGCGGTTGAGCGCGCCGGCCGTGGCCCGCGTCTCGGCCGAGCCGGTCTCCGGCAACGCCGGCAGCACCCCGTCCGCGCCGACCGAGGCGATCGCCGCCTCGATCATCTGCAGCGGCTTGGTCAGCCGGTTGGCGATCACCAGCGCGATGACGGCCGCGCCCAGGATGATCGCCAGCATCCAGCCGATCAGCACGATCCAGCCGGCGCGCGCCGGCGGCGCATTGGAAAGCGGCACGGCGATATAGCCGAGGTCGCTGATCGGGATCGAGACCAGCGCCGGCGCATGCGGCCGCGGCTGGGTGACGATCACGTCGCGCGGATGGCCGGCATGGTCGAGAATATTGCGCAGCGACCGCGTCAGCTCTTCATGCACGGGCCCCCGCGCCGGTCTGTCGCGAAGGCGGATGCCGAGATCGCGGCCATGCCCGGTCCCGGGCACCACCTGGCCGTCGCGAAAATCCTCCGGATGGCGCTCGACGAGCTGGGCGATCAGGTCGATCTGGATCGCCGTCGGGCCCAGCATCCGCCCGGGGCCGGGCTCGCCGATGACGCTGACAGCGACCAGCGTGGCCAGCCCCACCACGGCGACGATGGCGCCGATGACGAGCAGGCCGATCTTGAGGCGAAGCGAATTCAAGCCGCCCCCTCCGTCTCGACCTTCACCGCCAGCTGGTAGCCGCCATTGCGTACCGTCTTGAAGATGTTGAACTTGCCATCGTCACCCAGCTTGCGGCGCAGACGGCTCATCAGCACGTCGATCGAGCGGTCGAGCGGGTCGGCCTCACGGCCCTGGGTCAGGTCGAGCAACTGCTCGCGCGACAGCACGCGGCCGGGACGGTCGAGGAAGACGATCAGCAGGTCGAATTCGGCGCCGGTCAGCACGATCTCGGCGCCGTCGGGATCGACCACCGTGCGCGTCTCGGGCGCGGCGACGAACCCGGCGAAGCGGTAGCTCACGGCCAGCGCGGGCGCCTCGACCACCTCGGCCGAGCGGCGCAGCACGGCACGAATGCGCGCCAGCAGTTCGCGCGGGTTGAACGGCTTGCCGAGATAGTCGTCGGCGCCGATCTCCAGCCCGATGATGCGGTCGACATCCTCCTTCAGCGCCGTCAACAGGATGACCGGGATCGGCGGGCGGCGGTCGCGCAGCTGGCGGCAGATGTCGAGGCCGGATCCGTCCGGCAGCATCACGTCGAGCACGATCAGGTCGATATGCTGGGTGGCGAGCTTGTCCTCCAGCTCGCGCTTGTCGGCCGCCAGCGTGACGCGCAGGCCCTGGCCGTCGAGATAGCGGCCGAGAAGCCGGCGGATTTCGAGGTCGTCATCGACGACGAGGATGTGCGGCGGGTTGGACATTGCGGCGCTGGGCCTCTTGAACCTGTCTGACGGAGGCCGGCGGGATTGGCGCGGCGCGGAACCTTGGCCCAAGCTCTACCCGCTCGACGGATCGGGGGCTCGGCTTTTTCGTAACCGAACGTCTCCAAGCGACCCCGGGAAACATTTCGCAACGAAATCGTTTACCCCGGACATGCTCCGACACGAAACGACCTACCGGGGAAACAGCCCGCTCCTAGCTTCGGATCGTGCCCAGCGTAAGCCATTGGAGATTTCTATGAAGCGTACTCTCGCAGCCCTGACGATCCTGTCCCTCGCCAGCGTCTCGGCGATTGCCGTCGCGCCGGCCTTCGCCAAGCCAGACGCTCCCGCCGCGACCGAAAGGGGCGACCGCCCCATGATGCGCGGCATGCATGAAGGCCGTCACGGCGATATGCGTGGCCATGGTCCTCGCGGTCCGCGCGGCGAGCGCATGCAGATGTGGCTCGCCCAGAACCTCAGCACCGTGGAAACCCTGATCGGCATCCGCGCCGACCAGCATGACGCCTGGCGCGACTATACCAACGCGCTGCTCGCCATGTTCCAGCCGCCGGCGCCCCCGGCGCCGCCCGCACCGCCGGCCCCGCCGGCAGCCGGCACCACGGATGCGCAGCCCGCTCCGGCGCCCAAGCCCGCGCCGCAGGCCTTCGCCCGCGAAGAACGCCTGATCCGGAACGTCACCGACCGCGCCGCCAAGGCAGCCGATCTGTCGAAGGCGATCGACGCCCTCAAGGCCAAGCTGACCCCCGAGCAGTTGGACAAGCTGGCGAATGCCGACCTTCGCTTCGGTCCCCCGATGGGTCCGCGCGGTCCCGGCCGTGATCGTGGCCCCGGCCACGGCCCGCATGGACATGGCCCCCATGGTCACGGCCCCCATGGCCATGGCCCGCATGACCGTGGTGGCCCGATGGCCGGTGACGACATGGGTCCCGGCGGCCCGATGGGCGGCGACGACATGGGTCCGGCCGGTCCGGCCCAGGACGAAGGCGGCCCCGCGGATGGCGGCCCGGACGCCGGTCCGGCGGATTGATCCGGCGCGCGAAAGCGTGATGCAAACACGACCGGGGAACCATCCCCGGCCGTCGGAGTTGACAAGACAGACTGACTTCTGACCCCCCCAATACGGCCCCGCCCTGAACCCCAGGGGCGGGGCCATTTTTGTTTTGGCCCTCTCCGGTCGCGCATGAATCGCGCGGCAGCTCCACCGCATATTGCACGCGATATGCGTTTGTGGTTACATCCCCTTCGCGAACGTGGACTGGTGGAGCAGGCCGCGTCAGTCGCTGAGGGAGGACACCATGAATCTACGCCACCGTGGCGCGCGCTCGCGCGCCCTGCCGATGCTTGCCGCCGCCCTGTTCGGACTTGCCGCAGGCGCCGCCCATGCATCCGACAACAAGATCGCGCTCATTCCGGGCGGCCCGCATCCCTATTTCGCGCCCTGGGAACAGGCCGGCAAGGACGCGGCGAAGGACTTCGGCATCGCCGCCGTCGACTTCAAGGTTCCGGCCGAGTGGAAGTTGAACCTGCAGACCGAATTGGTCGAAAGCCTGGTCAGCCAGGGCTACACCGCCTTCGGCATCTTCCCGGGCGATGCCGTCGGCATCAACCAGACGGTCGAGGAACTCACCGCCAACAACATCCCGGCCGCGGCGCTCGCCGGCTGCGCGCAGGACCCGACCAAGATGTCGTTCTGCCTCGGCACCGACGTGTTCAACTCGGCCTATCTCGGCACCCAGGCGCTGATCAAGTCGCTCGGCGGCAAGGGCAAGATCGTGCATCTGGCCGGCCTGCTGGTCGACCCGAACACCAAGCTGCGCATGGACGCGGTCGAGAAGGCCGTCAAGGAAACGAACGGCGCGGTCACCATCGTCCAGCACATCACCGATACCGATGCGCAGGAAGCCGCCGACCAGAAGATCAACGCCCTGCTCGGCGCCCAGAAGGACGAGATCGACGGCCTGATCTCGACCGCCTACATCCCCTCCGTGGTCGCGGCCAAGTCGCTGCGCAATCTCGGCGACAAGCGCATCAAGCTGGTCGGCATCGACGATGACCAGATCGTTCTCGACGGCATCAAGGACGGCTTCGTCGCCGGCACGATGGCGCAGAACCCCTATGGCCAGGGCTATGTCGGCGCCTATGTGCTCGACCTGATCGCCAGCGGCACCTGCACGGTCAAGGCCGATGCGCCGTGGATCAAGACGCCGCAGACCGAGCATTTCATCGACTCGGGCACGCTGCTGATCTCGAACGACAACGCCGCGACCTACAAGGACGATCTGAAGAAGATCACCGCCGAGATCCAGTCCACCTTCAAGGACAAGTATCTCACCTGCAAGTAAGCGGGTCGCACTCCGGGATGATGGCGGGATCAACCGCCGCCATCATCCTGAGGTGCCGCGAAGCGGCCTCGAAGGAGGCTCGCGCTCGCGAGACATCTGGATCACCCTTCGAGGCTTCGCTGGCGCGAAGCACCTCAGGATGATGCCGGGTTCGATCTGGTCAAGGCGTCGCCCGGCCAGCGTCTCGCCATCCTCTCACATGGCTTCACCATGACCCTTTCCGTCCCATCCGATTCCCGCGCGCGGCCGTCCTTTCTAGCGGAACAGTCGAACCTGATCGGCCTCGCGGCCATCATCCTGCTGTTCTGGGTGCTGTTCACCAGCCTCGCCCCCGGCTTCGTCTCGACCTTCAACCTGTTCGCGCTGTCGCGCTCGCTGGCGGTCGACGTGGTCATCGGCTTCTCGACCATGGTGGTGCTCGCGACCGGCGGCATGAACCTCGCCATCGGCTCGATCGGCGTCTGCGCGGTGATGGCATCCGGCTATCTGATGCAGACGCTGGGCCTGCCGATCCCCGTCGCCATGGCGCTGGCGCTGCTGCTCGGCGCCTTTCTCGGCTGGCTGAACGGCTTCGTCATCGTCCGCTCCGGCGTCAATTCCTTCATCATCACGCTCGCCAGCGCCAGCCTGTTCCTGGGCGGCATGCTGATCCTTTCCAAGGCGCAGACCTTCAACGCGCTGCCGCCGGAAATCGCCGCCTTCGGCCGCATGCGCTGGGGCTTCCTGTCGCCGCTGCTGTTCGTCGCGCTCGGCCTCGGCGCCGCGCTGATCGTGCTGTTCCGCTTCACCGCGCTGGGCCGCGAGATCCTGGCCGCCGGCGCCAATGCCCGCGCCGCCGAGCTTTCCGGCGTCCCGGTCGGCCGCGCCATCATCATCGCGCATACGCTGTCGGGCGCGCTCGCCGCCTCGGCCGGCCTGATGCTCGTCTTCCGGCTCGGCGCCGCCATGCCGTCGATCGGGCAGGATTGGCTGCTGCCCTCCTTCCTCGCGCCGGTGCTGGGCGGAACGCTGCTCGCCGGCGGCTATGTCTCCGTCGTCGGCACCATCCTCGGCGCCTTCCTCGTCACCACCATCCGCTCGGGTCTGCTGGTCATGCAGATCGGCAATTTCTGGCTCCAGCTCTTTCTCGGACTGATCCTGCTCGCCGCCGTCATGCTCGACCGCTATCGCAGCGTCTATGCCGAGCGCCGCAGCCTGGGACGCAGAGATTCTGGCCGCCGCAATTCGGGACGCCGCGCATGAGCACCCTCACCCGCAACATGAGCTTCGGCCAGCGCTTCCTCGCCAATGAGTGGTCGGCGCTGGCGGTGGCGATCGTCATCGGCCTGGTGGCGCTCGCCGCGCTGTCGCCGGCCTTCCTGACCGAGTTCAACCTCTATGTGATGCTGCGCTCGTTCTGCGTCGTGCTGATCGTCGCCTTCGCGCAGATGCTGACGCTCGCCGTCGGCCAGATGAATCTTTCCGTCGGTGCGCTGGGCGGGCTCGTCGCCATCGCCGTTGGCGGCATGATGGAGAAATGGGGCTTCCCGGTTCCCGTGGCGATCCTCAGCGGCCTCGCCATCGGCGCCGCCGGCGGCCTGATCAACGGCCTGCTGACCGTCCGTACCGGCATCAACGGCTTCATCATCACGCTGGCGACGGCGTCCGCCTTCACCGGCATCAATCTGGGCATCACCGAGTCGATCCCGTTCTACAATCTGCCGGCCGGCTTCGTCGCCTTCGGCACCGGGCGCTTCTATGCCCTGCCCTATCTGCTGCTCCCCCCCGTGCTGATCGCCATCGCGCTGGCCTTCTTCCTGGCGCGCACCGTGCCGGGCCGGCAATTGCTCGCCGTCGGCGGCAACCCGCAGGCCGCCGAGCTTTCCGGCATCCCGCGCGACCGCGTCATCGTCATGGCGCATACGCTGTCCGGCCTGCTCGCCGCCGCCGCCGCCATCCTCGCCGTGGCGCAGCTCGGCTCGGCCCAGCCGACCATCGGCGTCGACTGGCTGCTGATGTCCTTCGCCGCCCCGATCATCGGTGGCGCGGCGCTGACCGGCGGCCATATCTCGGTCGCCGCCACCGCGCTCGCCGTTGTGCTGATCGTCATCATCCAGAACGGCATGGTGCTGGCCAAGGTGGATCCCTACTGGGTCCAGTTCCTGCTGGGTGCGCTGATCCTTGCCGCGGTCGGTTTGAACCGGCTGCGCGCCGTCCGCGCGGGAGGCGCCTGACCATGCGTCTCACCATAGAAGGCATCGGCAAGGATTTCCCCGGCGTCACCGCGCTCGACGACGTCTCGTTCGAGATCCTGCCCGGCGAAACCCACGCGCTGATGGGCGAGAACGGCGCCGGCAAGTCGACGCTGATCAAGATCATCACCGGCCTCTACCGGCCGGATCGCGGCCGCCTGCTGGTCGACGGCAAGCCGGTCGACTTCACCTCGCCGCGCGACGCCATCGCCGCCGGCATCTCGGCCGTGCACCAGGAGCGCAATCTGATCCCGCGCTTCACGGTCGGCGAGAACATCATGATCGAACGGCCGCCGACCCGGAACGGCGTCATCGACTTCGACCGCGTGCATGCCGAGGCGCGAAAATTCCTCGACCTGATCGATCCGACGATCGACACCCGCACCGAGGTCCGCCATCTCTCGGTGGCGCAGATGCAGATCGTCGAGATCGCCAAGGCGCTGTCGCTGGAAGCGCAGGTGCTCCTCCTCGACGAGCCGACCGCCTCGATCACCGGTCATGAGGCCGATGCGCTGTTCGCCGTCGTCCGCCGCCTGCGCGACGAGGGCAAGGCGATCGTCTTCGTCAGCCACAAGCTTGAAGAGGTGATGGCGATCTCCGATCGCGTCACCGTGCTGCGCGACGGCAAGATCGCCGCCGCCGGCGAGCCGATTTCGGCGATGAACCGCGGCAAGATCGTCTCGGCCATGATCGGCCGCGAGGAGCGCGTCGCCGAGATGGGGACGCGGAGCGCCGACCGCTCGCAGACCGTGATGGAGGCGACCAACCTCGCCACCTCCTTCGGCCACAAGAACGTCAGCTTCCAGCTGCACAAGGGCGAGATCCTCGGCCTTTATGGCCTGGTCGGCGCCGGCCGTACCGAGCTGGCGCGGGCGCTGATCGGCGACGGCAAGGTCGTTTCGGGCGAGCTGCGCCTGCATGGCAAGCCGGTCACGATCCCCGACGTTCCGACCGCCATCCGCCGCCACCGCCTCGGCTACATCTCCGAGGACCGCAAGGCGGAAGGGCTGATCCTCACCCATCCGATCCGCTCCAATGTCGCGATCACCGTCTGGCGGCGCATCGCCTCCAGTCTCGGCCTGATCACCCGCGCGACGGAGCGCAAGATGGTTCATCCGCTGGTCGACAAGCTCGAGGTGAAGACGCCGTCGATCGAGCAGGCCGTCGGCAAGCTTTCGGGCGGCAACCAGCAGAAGGTGTCGATCGCCAAATGGCTGGCGGCCGGCGTCGAGATCCTGATCATCGACGAGCCGACGGTCGGCATCGACATCAAGACCAAGACCGCGATCCACGAGCTGATCGGCGAGATCACCCGCGAGGGGCTTTCCGTGCTGCTGATCTCGAGCGACATGCCGGAGATGATCACGCTGGCCGACCGCATCCTGGTGATGCGCGATTTCGCCATCGCCGGCACGATCGAGAATTCGCTCCGCTATGAGCCGATGAGCCGGGAGATCATGGCGCTGATCCACGCCGGCAGCGCCGAGGCGAGCCCGATGCCCCAGACAGGCCCGGCGCCCGAGGCGGCGCGTGTCTGACCGGCGGCACGCTAACCGCGCCGGGCGATCGCCCGTGCCGGCCCCGGCCGCCACGTCGCAGGACGGGCCGGGAGGGCGCGCCGATGTCGGCGATGGCTGAACCGGAAGACATGGAGCTGCCGCTCTACGAGGTGATCTACCGCGTGCTGCGGCGACACATCGTCGAGGCACGGCTGCCGCGCGGCCTGGTGATTGGCGAGACGGCGCTGGCGCGGGCCTTCCAGTCGAGCCGCATCCCCGCCGGCGCCGCCTTGCGGCGGCTGGAGGATGAGGGCCTGGTCGTCCGCTTCGGCGGGCGCGGGCTGATGATCGGCGAGGATGCCGGCGCGCCGCCGCTGCGCCTTGACCTGATCGAGGCCGGGCTGACGCTGCCCGATGCGCGGATGATCGAGCCGCGCACGCGCAATCGTCGCGCCACGATCTACCCCGAGGTCGAGCACATCGTCGCCTGCTGCCTGCCCTATGGCCGCTTCCATCTGAACGAGAGCCTGCTCGCCGACCATTACGGCGTCAGCCGCACCGTGGCGCATGAGGTGCTGACCGGGCTCGATCGCGCCGGGCTGGTCACGCAGGACAAGAACCAGCGCTGGTATGCCGGGCCGCTGACGCCGGAGCTGCTGCACGAGCATTTCGAGCTGCGCTGGCTGCTGGAACCGATCGCGCTGGAGCAGGCCCTGCCGCATCTCGACCCGGCCGAGCTGCGCGCCCGGCACGAGCGGATCCGCCGGGTGCAGGCGGGCAAACGCACCCCGGCCCGGCTGGAGCAGCTGGAAAACGACCTGCATGTCGAAACCGTCCTGCGCTGCAGCAACAGCCAGCTGCGCGACGCGATCCGCCGCAGCCAGCTACCGCTGATCGCCATGCACGAGACGTTTCAGCGCCATCGCGACACCGACGAGATCGAGGTGATGCTGGGCGAGCATCTGGAGGTGTTCGAGCACCTTCTGGCCGGCCGGACATCCGAAGCGCAGCGCGCGCTGGAGCGGCACCTGCGCCGTTCCGTGATCTCCAACCGGGAGCGGCTGACCCAGCTCGACCGGCAGGGCCGCCGGCACCGCGTGCCGTTCCTGATCGCCGTCACCTGACCCGTTCCTCTCGTTCCCGAAGGGGAACCGGATCGACATTGCCGTGTTTTCTTCCCGAGGAAACGAAGGAGGCACTTCATGTCGACGCCGTATGACAAGGACAAGGCCGGAGGCAACAGCAGCTTCGGCAACGAAAATCGTCCTGCCGACATCCAGGGCGACGACCCCGGCAAGCAGGCGGAGCCGCATGATCCTGCCAAGCCCGCGCGCCCCGGGAGCGCCAAGGCGCCGCCGCTCGGCAGCCCGAGCCAGGACCAGGACGGCTGACCGAGGCCCACCGACCACTTTCCGGCCGATGCTCCTGCCCGATGCATCGGCCGGGGCGACGGGCCCGAATGCCCCCGATTCCGGCCCGTCGCCAACTCTTCAGCGCCCCGCTCTCCCACCGGCGTATAAGAAGCCCGGCCGCCTCCCAGGCGGATCTGGGCCGCTTGTATTGGCGCGCGCGCCATGAGAGCGCTTTTCTCTGGCCAAATTCCTCGAAAACCCATCGCTTCGATCGTGACGGCACCATGATCGTTCAGTAGCTTGATGGCCTACGAGAAATTCTCAGGAGGAAAAGAATGTATCTCGAAAAGCTCCGTCTCGACGGCAAGGTCGCGCTCGTCACGGGCGGCGGCCAGTCGATCGGCCTCGCCACCGTCGAAGCGCTGGCCGAAGCGGGTGCGACCGTCATCATCGCCGATCGCGACGAAGCCGTTGCCAAGGCCGGCCAGGCCAGCCTGAAGGCCAAGGGCTATGACGTCGAGGTCGTGGTGATGGACGTCACCGACTCCGCCCGCGTCAACCAGGTCGCCGACGACGTCGTCGCCAAGCACGGCAAGATCGACATCCTGGTCAACAATGCCGGCATCGCCCGCAGCATGACGCCGGCCGAGACGGTCACCGACGAACACTGGCTGAACGTCATCGACGTCAATCTGAATGGAACCTTCTGGTGCTGCCGCGCCTTCGGCAACTACATGCTCAAGGCGAAGAGCGGCGCCATCGTCAATATCGGCTCGATGTCCGGCTTCATCGTCAACAAGCCGCAGGAGCAGGCCTTCTACAATGCCTCCAAGGCGGGCGTGCACCACCTGACCAAATCGCTGGCTGCCGAATGGGCCTCGCGCGGCGTCCGCGTCAACGCGGTGGCCCCGACCTATATCAACACGCCCCTGACCGCCTTCGTGAAGGACGATCCGGTGATGAACGAAGCCTGGATCGGCGGCACCCCGATGGGCCGCATGGGCGAGACCGACGAAATCGCCTCGGTCGTGCACTTCCTCGCCAGCGACGCGGCCAGCCTGATGACCGGCTCGATCGTCTCGGCCGATGGCGGCTATACCTGCTGGTAGTCAGGCAACCCTGGCCAGATCGGCCACGCGCCTCAGATCCTCGAGAAAGCGCGCGTGCTCGCGCGCTTTCATCGCCTCGTCCGGCAGGCGCAGCAGATAGGACGGGTGGATCGTCGCCACCAGCGCCGTTCCTGTCTCGGTCTGCAGCTTCTGCTCGCGCGCGGAGGCAAGCGTCATCGTCTTGCCCGTCAAACTGCGCACCGCGGTCAGGCCGAGCGCCACGACCAGGCGCGGCCGCAGGATCTGGAGCTCCTGCTCCAGCCAGACATGGCAGGCGACGATTTCCGCGACATTCGGCTTCTGGTGCAGGCGTCGCTTGCCGCGCGGCACGAATTTGAAGTGCTTCACCGCATTGGTGACATAGACGCGGCCACGGTCGATGCCGACGTCGCGAAGCGCCGCATCGAACACCTGGCCCGCCGGACCCACAAAGGGCTTCCCGGCCAGATCCTCCTGGTCGCCCGGCTGTTCCCCGACAAACACGATCTCGGCGTCCTCCGGCCCCTCACCGAAGACGGTCTGCGTCGCCGGCGCCCAGAGCGGGCAACGCCGGCAGCCCGCCGCCTCGGCCCGCAATGCCCCGATCGTGCCGGCCATTGCCGGCGCCTCTTTCGCTTCCGCGGGCGCGGGCCGGGCGCGCTGCGGCCGGGGATTGGCGGGTGTCGTGGCGGACTGGACCATCTCGGCGCTCCTTCGCTCCGCCTGGTCGATCAGCGGTTTAATGAGCGAGGCCTCGGGCAGGTTGCGCCAGTATTTCTGCGGCATCTCCGACATCATCGCCTGCACCTTCAGCCGGGCGGGATTGAAGATCGATGCATAGTAGCGCCGCCAGAGATCCTCCAGCGCATCCTCGCCCGGTGCGGCCGAGCGATCGACCCCCTCCGACAGGCGCAGGATCTCGCCGTCCCAATGCACGCTGCGCTCCGGCGTCAGGATCGACCAGCGCATCGAGGCGAAGCGGCGGGCGAAGAACGCCGCCGCCGCCTCGACGATATGATGCTCCGGCTCGAACCAGGCGATGAAGCACTCGCCCGCTTCCGTTTCGACGGCGCGAAAGCGGACGAAGGCGTGCATCTTGTGAATGTCGCGCCGCACGGCCTTGGCGAAACCGTTGAGCCGGATGACCAGCGGATCGACGCTGTCCTCCAGCGCGTCGTGATTCGTCCTGAGCCGGCAAAGCATCGTGTAGAGCAAGGCGAACCGTTCGGGATCGCTGTGCAGGATCGCGGTCTCGGCGAGATCGAGAAAGGCGCGCGGCACGGCAAAGGCCGGCCCTTCCGGCGCGGTGGCCGCCGGCGTCTCCAGCCCCGGCGCGGCGAAGAGATCGCTGGACTCGCCGGCCACGGTCCAGACCACGTCGGCGGGTTCGACGCCCTGCCGCGCCAGCCGGCGGGCAGCGTCGCGCCAGCCCTTGAAGTCGGTGGGTCCCGCCAGCGCGATCCGGTGCATGGCTACGGCAGTCCTCCGGCTATCCTGGCCGATCCACCCGCTCCGCCATCATCCTGAGGCGCTTCGCGTAAGCGAAGCCTCGAAGGAGGATCCAGCGGGCACTCTAAACTTGTTGAGACGCTCAAGATGGTCCCCCGCACGACAATTCGCATCCGGTGCTCGCTGGTCCCTCCTTCGAGGCCCGGCTTTGCCGGGCACCTCAGGATGATGGTCGTGTCGCCTGCTATGGCCAACGGCTCCCACCCAACGAGCTTCTAGAAAGGCAGTTGCATCTGCGTCGGCTTGGGACGCAGCAAGGTCGACAGCCGTTCCGAATCGAGCAGGCTGGAGGGCTTGTGGTCACCGAGCACGACGAAGGGCATCAGCTTGGCGAGCGGCAGGCGCAGCTGCACCAGATCGTCGCTGCGGATCGTGCGATGGCGGCGGGCCGAAATCAGCCGCTCGACGGTCTTGGCGCCGAGGCCGGGCACGCGCAACAGCGCTTCGCGCGGGGCGCGGTTGAGATCGACGGGGAAGCGGTCGCGATTGGCCAGCGCCCAGGCGAGCTTGGGGTCGATGTCGAGATCGAGCATGCCGCCCTTGCCGCCGATTTCGGAGACCTCGAAGCCATAGAAGCGCAGCAGCCAGTCGGCCTGGTAGAGCCGGTGCTCGCGCATCAAGGGCGGTGCCCTGGGCGGCAGCTTCAGGCTCGAATCCGGGATCGGGCTGAAGGCGGAATAATAGACCCGCTTCAGCCGGTAGGAGCCATAGAGGCTGGCGGAGAGATCGAGGATCGAGCGGTCGGTCGAATCATCCGCGCCGATGATCATCTGCGTGCTCTGGCCGGCCGGGGCAAAGCGGCGGGCGTGTTTCAGGTGTTTCTCCGACTTCGCCTCGTCGAGCTTCAGCCGCAGCCGGCCCATGGTGCGGCGGATCGAGGGGATGCTCTTTTCCGGCGCCAGCGCCGTCAGCGCCGTCTCGGTCGGCAGTTCGACATTGATCGACAGGCGGTCGGCATAGAGCCCCGCCTCGGTGATCAGCGCCTCGCTCGCCTCTGGGATCGTCTTCAGATGGATATAGCCGTGAAAACCGTGGTCGAGACGCAGCGACTTCGCCACCGCCACCACCTGCTCCATGGTGTAATCGGGATTGCGGATGATGCCGGAGGAGAGGAACAGGCCCTCGATATAGTTGCGGCGATAGAAATCGAGCGTCAGCTTGACGATTTCCGCCACCGTGAAGCGGGCGCGCGGCACGTTGGACGAGGCGCGGTTGACGCAATAGAGGCAATCGAAATTGCAGGCATTGGTCAGAAGCACCTTCAGCAGCGAGATGCAGCGGCCGTCCGGCGCATAGGAATGGCAGATGCCCATGCCCTCGGTCGAGCCTAGGCCCTTGCCGGCCGGGGCGTGCTTCTTGTCGGTGCCGCTCGAAGCGCAGGAAGCGTCATACTTGGCGGCATCTGCCAGGATCCCGAGCTTCTCCAGCATGTCCATCGTTGCCCATCCTCATTCTGTTCACGATATGTTCTAGGTCGATGACGGACCGGCGGCAAGGGACGGCCGGTTGCAAATCGGGTTGGTTCAGGGGTGCAGCGGCGGATCGCTTTCGCCCGGGACCAGTTCCATCGGCCAGATCTTCTGCACGGTGCCGAGCGGGTAGAGGTCCTTGTAGGCCGGCATGGTGGCGAGCAGCGATTGCGCCAGTTCGACGCCGACATCGTGCAGCGACAACCGGTAGCAGGTCAGTGCCGGCGACAGGAATCGCGCCTGCGGGCTCTGCCGGAAGCCGATGATCGCCATGTCGCGTCCCGGCGTGAGGCCGGCCTCGTGCAGGCGGCGATAGAAACCGATCGCCAGGCTTTCATTGACCAGAACGACGGCGGTCGGCCGGTTGGGCAGCGCCAGCAGCTTCTCGCAGAGCTGGTAGCCGCCAAGCTCCGTGATGTCGCCGCGCAGCACGATGTCGGGGTCGTAGGCGATGCCGTGACCGGCCAGCGCCGCCCTGTAGGCGTCCTCGAACACATAGCTCAGATTGATGCCGCGCGTGGTGTTGGCGAGCGCGATGCGGGTATGGCCGCGGGCGACCAGCCGCGCGACGGACTGCGCCGCCACGCCCTCGAAATCCATGTCGATCCAGGAATGCTCGCCGCCGGAAAGGCTGCGGCCCAGCGTCACGAAGGGGATGCCGCGCTCGATCAGATAGTCGATGCGCGGGTCCTGGCGCTGGGTCGCCGACAGAATCAGCCCATCGGCAAACTGGCGCGAGACGACGCGACGGAGATGGTCGAAGGGATCATCTTCGGAGTGGCAGGGCAGGACGACCAGGTCGAGCTTGTGGCGGGCGAACACCGTCTGGACGCCGTCGAAGACGCTCATGAAGAAGGTGTCGCCGTGCGTCTTGGTCTCGACATTGGTCTCCATCGTGAAGCCGATGACGTTGGTCGTGCCCTGGCGCAGGCTGCGGCCGGACTGGTTGGCGACATAGCCCATCGCCTTGGCGGCGGCGAGGACCCGTTTGCGGGTGTCGGGATTGACGTCGGCGCGCCCGTTCAGCGCCCGCGACACGGTGCCGATCGAGATGTTCAGCCGCTGCGCCAGTTCCTTGATGCTCACCGTGCCGTCCCCTCACCCTCGCCCGGCCGAACCGCGACGTCGGACGCCTTGCGTACATCATTTTTGGTCCAGCGTGCACCCGACCTGACGACAGGCACCGCCGGTTGCCTGCGCCCTCGCACTTGACAAGCGTACCTCAGTTTGGTGTTGTCGTAAACGTTTACGGCCTTATTGCATCGCACCGTAAACGTTTGCGGTGCGATGTTTGAGGAACTGGCCGTGGGAGGAAGTCCGGAATGCAACGTGCCGTTTTGATCGGTTGCGGAGCGATGAGCCGCGCCTGGCTCGCCGCCGCCAAGACCATCCCCGATCTCGAGATCGTGGGACTGGCCGACATCAACTCCGACGCGGCGCGAGCCCGCGCGGCCGAATTCGAGCTGGGCGACATCGTCATCGCCACGAGCATCGAGGACCTGATCGCCGAGGCGAAGCCCGATGTCGTCTTCGACGTGGTCATCCCCGCCGCCCGCCATCATATCGTCTCAACGGCGCTCGCCGCCGGCTGCCATGTCCTCTCCGAAAAGCCAATGGCCGAGACTCTCGACCAGGCGCGCGACCTGATCGGCCGCGCCAAGGCTGCCGGCAAGCTGCATGTCGTCGTGCAGAACCGCCGCTATCTCGAAGGCGTGCGCCGCATCCGCCGCGCCATCGACCAGGGAGCGATCGGCGAGGTCACCTCGATCCATTGCGACTTCTTCCTGGCGCCGCATTTCGGCGGCTTCCGCGAGCAGATGGACCATGTGCTGCTGCTCGACATGGCGATCCACACCTTCGACGCCGCCCGCTTCATGTCGGGCAATGTGCCGGAAGCCGTCTATTGCCGCGAATGGAACCCTAGCAACTCCTGGTACAAACAGGGTTCCTCCGCCGCCGCGATCTTCGAGTTCGGCGACGGCGTGATCTTCAATTATCGCGGCAGCTGGTGCGCCGACGGGCTGATGACGAGCTGGGAATCCGCCTGGCGCATCGTCGGCACCAAGGGGACGCTCGTCTGGGACGGCCACCAGGACATTCGCGCCGAGATCGCAGGAAAAGCGATCGACGGTCTCTTCTCCGAGGTGGTTGCCAGCGAGATCCCTCCACTCGCCGAATCCGACCGGACCGGCGGCCACCTCGGGGTCCTGCAGGATTTCATCGCCGCCACGCGCGGCGGGCCGGAGCCGGAAACGGTTGGCCACCAGAACATCAACAGCCTCGCCATGGTCTTCGGCGCGATCGAAAGCGCCGAGACCGGACGCCGCGTCGAAATCACGATCTGAACCTTTGCTGGCCGCGTCCCCGCGACATCGGCCTAAACGCTCCAGGGAATTGATGCCTTGACCAATCCGCTTCTCGACATCCGCATCGGCACGATGATCAAGGGGAACCTCCCCGACCCGGCCGCCTATGTCCGGCAGATCCTGCCACTTGGCTTTGAATCGATCGAGCCGTTCTTCTGGCAGACGATCGGCGGCAAGGACATCCCGAAGCTCGCCGCCGAGCTCAAGGAAGCGATCGGCGACGCCGACGTGAAGATCGACACGCTCGGCATGTTCGGCAATCCGCTCGAGACCACCGACATCGACCAGCAGACGCTGGAAGGCTGGAAGACGCTGATCGACAACGCGCATCTGTTCGGCGCGAAGACGATCGCCGGCTTCACCGGCCGTATCCGTGGCAAGTCGATCGAGGAAAGCCTGCCGCGTTACAAGCAGGTCTGGAGCGAGCTTGCCAAGCGCGCCGCCGACAAGGGCGTGCGCCTCGCCTTCGAGAATTGCGCCATGGACGGCAACTGGGCGAGCGGCGACTGGAACATCGCCCACAATCCGGACGCCTGGGAGCTGATCTTCAACGAGACGCCGGACGACAATATCGGCCTCGAATGGGAGCCGTGCCATCAGATGGTCTATCTGATCGACCCGATCCCGCAGATCCGCAAATGGGCGCAGAAGATTTTCCACGTCCATGGCAAGGACGCGACGATCCGTTGGGACGTCATCCGCGAGAACGGCATCTTCGGAAAGTATCCCTTCGTGCAGATGCGCTCGCCGGGCTTCGGCGACAGCGACTGGACCCGCGTCATCAGCGAACTGCGCCTCGCGGGCTACAAGGGCTGCATCGATATCGAAGGCTGGCATGACCCGGTCTATCGCAACGAGCTCGAGATCACCGGGCAGGTCAAGTCGCTGAATTACCTGAAGGAAGCCCGTGGCGGGATGTCCTTCATCGCCAACCCGGCCTGATCGCCGGCGCCGACGACCAACCCGCCGGCCTGCCGGCGGGACTGCCGGGGCCGTGCCCCGCCACGCGGAGGAGCGTGGGTTTGATTGCTCGCCACCAAGGAGGAAACCGATGGCGAATTTCACCAAGACCCTGTTGCTGGGCGCCGCTGGCGTTCTGGCCATGACCGCCGCCGCAACAGCGGAGCCCGTCGAACTGAACGTCTGGACGATCGATCGCCAGGCGGATCCGGGCTATAATTACGTCATGGCGGATGAGTTCATGAAGCTCCATCCGGACATCAAGATCAACATCAAGCGCGTCGAGTTCGCCGACTGGGCGAATGATGTCATGCGCGCGGTTGCGACCGGCACGACCCCGGACGTCGCCTATGTCGACAATCCCAACACGCCGTTCCTGTCGGCCAAGGGCGCGCTGCTCGACCTGACCCCGTACATTGCCGATTCCAAGATCGTCGACCCCTCGAAGATCTTCCCGGGTCCGCTCTCTTCCGTCACCTGGGACGGCAAGATCTACGGCCTGCCGCGCGGCTCCAACACCATCGCGCTCTACTACAACGCCGATATGTTCAAGGCCGCCGGCCTCGATCCGGAAAAGCCGCCGCAGACCTGGGAAGAGCTGTACGAGACGGCCAAGAAGCTTACCGACCCGGCCAAGAACGTCTACGGTCTCGCCTTCTCGGCCAATTCGAACGAGGAAGGCACCTTCCAGTTCCTGCCCTGGGCGCAGTCGACCGGCGCCGATTTCGATCACATCGCCGATGACGGCGCCGTTCGCGCGCTCACGATGTGGCAGAAGATCCTCGACGAGAAGCTGGCCTCGCCCGATACGCTGATCCGCGGGCAGTATGACTCGATGGCTTCGTTCAACGCGCAGAACGCCGCCATGGGCATTTCCGGCCCGTGGGAGCTGCCGCGCATGGCGAAGGACGTCAAGTTCGACGTCCGCGTCGCGCTGCTGCCGACCGAGAAGGTTGGCGACACCCGCGCCTCGGCGCTGGGCGAAGGCAATAATGTGATCTTCGCCAAGTCGAAGCATCCCAAGGAAGCCTTCCTCTATCTCGAATACATGTATTCGCAGATGCCCCGCGTCTGGAACGAGTTCGGCTTCCTGCCGTCCTACCCGGTCGAGGCCAAGGATCCGAAGTGGGCGCCCCAGTACGCCGTCTTCGAGGAATCGATGAAGTATGCCCGCGTCCGCGGCCCGTCGCCGGATTGGGCGAAGATCTCCAAGGCGAATCTCGACCGCGATCCAGCAGGCGCTGACGCACCAGGCTGACGCCAAGACCGCGCTGACCACGGCGCAGACGACGATCGACGGCATCGTCAAGAAGTAAGCGCCCTCCCAAGCGCACCGCCGGCACGCTGCCTTCCCTCGGGCGGCGTGCCGGCCCCCTTTCCGCCGTGCCCGGCCGCGCCTGCGCCGCCGGACGAACGGCACCCCATCATCGGCAGTTTTGCGAACGCGCGCCCCCGGCCCGTTCCGGATCCTGGAGATAGCCAATGTCGGCGCTTCTGCGCAGCCTACGCGATGGACGCGGTTTCGACGTGGCGCTGGCCGCCCTGGCGCTCGCCTATCTGCTCGTCTTCTCGGCCTTCCCGCTCGTCTACAACGTCGCCATGTCCTTCCAGGAAGTGGACATGTTCTCGCTCGGCGACCTGATCCGACCCTTCGTGGGCCTAGCCAATTACCGGGCGCTGTTCGCGGCGCCGGAATTCTGGTCGATCATGGGCAATACGGCGCTGTTCGTCAGCCTGAGCATCGTGTTCCAGCTCGCCATCGGCTTCGGCCTGGCGCTGTTCTTCCAGCAGGATTTCATCGGCGCCACCTATCTGCGCGGCCTGTTCCTGGCAGCCTGGATCATCCCGGCGCTGGTTGCCGGCGCGATCTGGAAATGGATCTTCGCCGGCGATTTCGGCGTGCTCAACTACATGCTGATGTCGACCGGCATCGTCAACGACAAGATCTTCTGGCTGTCGACGCCGGCGATCTCGCTCTATTCCGTCATCATCGCCAATATCTGGCTCGGCATCCCGTTCAACATGATCCTGCTCTCGGTGGGCCTTGCCGGCATTCCGAAGGACATGTACGAGGCCGCCGCCCTGGACGGCGCCGGGCCCTGGGGCCGGTTCTGGCACATGACGCTGCCGATGATGCGCTCGACCATCGGCGCGGTGACCTGTCTCGGCATCATCTTCACGCTGCAGCAGTTCGACCTGTTCGCCTCGCTGACCCAGGGCGGCCCGGCCAACTCCTCCAACGTCGCGCAATACTGGTCCTGGCAGCTCTCGTTCCAGAACTACGACATCGCCACCGGCAGCGCCGTCTCGGTGCTGATGCTCGGCTTCGTCATCGTCGTCGCGCTGCTTTACGTGCGCTCGACGCGCCAAGAACACCGGGCCTGAGGAGCGCGACCCATGAAACGCTATGTCCTGCTGGTCGTCGCCATCGGCTTCCTCGC
This sequence comes from Kaistia defluvii, assembly GCF_026343955.1. Lineage (GTDB taxonomy): Bacteria > Pseudomonadota > Alphaproteobacteria > Rhizobiales > Kaistiaceae > Kaistia > Kaistia defluvii. Next base: position 105,354 of record NZ_JAPKNI010000010.1, on the reverse strand, counting down.
GATCTACCTGTTCCCGCTCTACTGGATGTATCTAACCGCCTTCAAGCCGTCGTCGGAGACCTTCACCTATCCGCCGAGCTTCTGGCCCGCCGATCCGCAGTTCAACTTCGTGCGGGTGTTCATCGACAAGAAGATGGACGTCTATCTGTGGAACTCGCTGGTGGTCGCCTGCGGCACCACGGTGATCGCCGCCCTGATCGGCACGGGCTGCGCCTACGCGCTGGCCCGCGTCCGCAGCGTCTGGATGGACCTCGTCCTGTTCCTGATCCTGATGATGCAGGTGCTGCCGCCGTCGCTGATGGCGACGCCGATCTTCGTGCTGTTCAACCAGATCGGCCTGATCGCCACGCCGCGCTTCGCCGTCGTGCTGGCCCAGACCGCCAAGGTGCTGCCGCTCTACATCGTGCTCTGCCGCACCTCGTTCATGCAGATCCCGAAGGAGCTGGAGGAAGCCGCCCGCGTCGACGGCGCCTCGCGCATCGTCGCCTTCTTCCGCATCATCGTGCCGCTGGCGCGCAACGGCATCCTCGTCACCTCGGTGCTGATCTTCCTGCAGTCGTTCGGTGAGTATGTCTATTCGCGCACGCTGATCTCGCAGGAGGACCTGCAGACGGCGACGGTGGGGCTGATGAACTTCATGGGCCCGAACACCACCGACTGGAACGGCATCATGACCTATGCGGTGATCTATGTGACGCCGATCGTCATCGTGTTCATGCTGCTGCAGCGCAAGATCGTCAGCGGGCTGACCGCCGGCGCGCTGAAGTAGGCGGCGGAAAATGAAAGGGCCCCGCTTCGGCGGGGTTTTTTTGTTCAGTCTGCCATGCACGGCCCGCTGCGTGCCCCCAACCATCATCCTGAGGTGCCCGGCGAAGCCGGGCCTCGAAGGAGGGTCCAGGGAACTGGTCTTGCCGGATCCGGACCGGACTGCAAGCAGCAGTGCTCCGCTGGAACCTCCTTCGAGGCTTCGCTGCGCGAAGCACCTCAGGATGATGGCGGAGCGGGTTTATCTGCCCGGAAGACTTCGCGGCCCCCTACTTCACCTCGGCGACCGACCCCTTCGCTACCCAGCCATCCACCGTCGCCGCGTCAAAGCCGAACTCGCCCAGAATCTCTCGCGAGTGCTCGCCGATGCGCGGCGCCGGGCGCTCGATCTCGGACGGGGTCTTCGACATCTTCACCGCCGGGGCGACGACCTTGACCGTGCCGGCGGTCGGATGCTCGTAGCGGGTGATCGCGCCGATATGTTTTACCTGCGGATCCTGTTCGGCCTGCAGATGCGTCTTGACCTCGCCGCACCAGATGTCGACGGCGAGCAGCGCGTTCATCAGATCGGCGGTGGTCCAGCCCTTGGTCAGCGCCGCGAGCTTCTCCCAGATCTCGTCGCGCTTGTCGAAAAGATCCTTCGGATTGTCATAGACCAGCAGGCTGTCGTCGCCGAGCACGCCGACGAAGCGCTTGAACGGGCTCATCGCCACCGTCACCCAGCCATCCGAGGTGGGGTAGACGCCGAAGGGCGCATCCATGCCGGGATGGCCGATGCCGGAATTCGGGCGGACGAAATCCTGCTGGAAATTCATCGCCATCAGCATTTCCTGGCCCTGATGCGCCAGCATGGCCGAGAGCAGGTCGACCTTGATCTCCTGTCCCTCGCCGGAGCGTTCGCGCCAGTAGAGCGCGGAGAGGATGCCATAGACCATGTTCATGGCGCCGATCTGGTCGGAAAAGCCGGAGCCGACCGGCACCGGCGGGCCGTCGCCGCGGCCGGTCGCGGCCATGATGCCGGTCAGGCCCTGGATCAGCATGTCCTGGCCCGGCCGGGCGAGATACGGCCCGCTGTCGCCATAGCCGGAACCCGAGCAATAGATGATGCGCGGATTGACCTTGGCGAAATCGGCATAGCCGAAGCCGAGCCGCTCCAGCACGCCGGGGCGGAAATTCTGCACCACGACATCGGCCGTCTCGGCGATCCTGTAGAGGATCTCCTTCGCTTCCGGCGCCTTCAGGTCCAGCGCCAGCGACCGCTTGTTGCGGTTCCAGGCGAGGAAGTTCGGGCTTTCCGTGCCGCCGACCCAGCGATTGTTGAAGGTCAGCGTGCGGAACAGGTCGCCCTGCCCCGGCCGCTCGACCTTGATCACATTGGCGCCCATGTCGGCGAGCAGCTGGGTGGCGAAGGGGCCCTGCAGAAGATGGCTCAGATCGAGGACGGTGACGTCCTGGAGGGCCTTGGCGGCGGTCATGGTCGGTTCCTCACACGCATCGTTGGCCCCCGCCCGGGCGGGTGGCCCTGGTTAGTCGGTCGCAATCATCGAGCGGCGCCAGAGCGGCGTGCCGGACGTGTCGGTATCGATCTTCGTCACGTGCCAGCGGCCGAGATTGGCCGTGAACAGGGCCGCGCCGTCGAAGGCGATGTTGGTCGGATGGGCGAGGACATGGGCGGTCGCATCCTCGATATAGATTTCGGACGGCCCCCCGCCGGCCGGGATCCGCAGCACGCGCGACGGCTCGTAGCAGCCGACGAACAGCGCGCCGGAATCGTCGAAGGCGAGTCCATCCGGCAGACCCGGCAGATCGTCCGACCAGATCGTCGCACGGCTTGCCGAACCATCGGCCGCAATCGCGATCCGCGTGATCCGGCGGGCGAAGGTCTCGCACAGGAACAGCGCGTCGCCCTCGGGCGCGAGCGCCATGCCATTGGCATGGTCGAACGGGCCGCCATGCCAGACATCGCCCGCGCCACTGGCGAGATCGTAGGACCAGATCGACGGACCGGGATTGCTCGGCGCCCGTGTATCCGAAACGTAGAGACGGTCACGGGCGCGATCGACCACGGCATAGTTCGGCACCTCGATGCCCGGCGCGGTGAAACGCGTCAGCGAGCGGTCGGAGAGGTCGAGCCGGAACACGGCCCTGTGCCGCGAGTCGCAGGCAAACAGGGCCCGGTCGCCGTCAAAAGCAAGGCCGAGCAGGAAGCCTCCCGTCGAGGCGACCTCCTCGATGGCGGAGCCATCCGGCGCGATGCGCAGGATCTGGCCATTCTCGCTGCCGGCCCATACCCAGCCATCCGGCCCGACCGCCACACCTTCGGGATGCTGAAGGCGCGGGGAGGAGAAGATGCCGTCAAACAGGACGGTGGCGCGCTCGGCCGGCAGAATCGTATTCCCGCCGGTCGAAAAGCCGTGATGGATCCCCGCGCCGGCCATCATGCGCCTCGCGTCAGGAACTGCGCGTCATAGGGCACCGACGCCGTGCCGCCGGCCTCGTCGGTAAGCACCAGTCCGGAATCCCCGGCCTCGACCGAGGCGACGCGCGTCCAGCCTTGGGGCAGCGCGACGCCGCCGATCACGTTGCGCACTTCCACCTCGCCGGCCGGATCGAGCGTCAGCGCCGTCGGGATGCCGGCCTCCGACCAAGGGTTCGGCGCGATCGAGGCCTTGTGGCCATAGCCGGCATAGGTGCGGCCTTCCTCCAGGCCGAGCACGCCGATGTGGCGGCCGTTCCAGGGCGCATAGTCGCGGCCGCCATTCGAGAACCACATCATGGTGATCGGGAAATCGGCCGGGTTCTTCAGCGACACGAAGATATCGCGCTTGTCCGGGCGGATGGCGGCGGCCCAGCCGAGGCTGTTCTTCGAGTCCTCGATCAGGGCGACGAAATCCTCCTGACGCGAGCCGATCGGATAGGTGGTGAGATCGACCGTGCCGCCATCGGCGCGCGGGGCCTTGGTCAAATCCTCGAAGCGAGACGGATAGGCCAGGACCGAGCGGCCGCGCGCCGGATCCGGCTCCAGCCCGGTATCGGGCGTCATGCCGAACCGCTTGGGCGAGAAGGAGACCCGCCCGCCGGCGTCGAAGCGCGTCATGGCGTGGTTGCCGACCGGCACTGCCCCCTCGCCACCGACGAAGATGTGGCGCTCATAGAGGAAGGGATGGCCGTCGCGCAGCGTGAATTCCTTGATGACCTTGGCGCCCAGCACCCGCTTTTCCAGCTCGTAGCGCGCCGTCTGGCCGCCCTTGGGGTGCGCCTCGAGGCCGACCAGCTTCCAGGTCGAATTGGCCGGCCAGCCATGCGGCGGCGCCGGCTCGAAATCGGCGGCCGAGAAGGGGGCGCAGAAGAAATCGCCGGACAGGAAGCGCAGATTGGCGTCGAGGCTCTCGTCCTCATAGATCGCCTTGTCATCGACCCAAGGAGCGGTGTGCAGCGGCTCGATCGTGCGGCCGTCCTGCTCGGTCGCGAAGACGCGGACATGGCCGCCACGCAGGTCGAGCGTCGCCTTGACGCCCCTGGCCTCGATCGTATGAAAATCGTTCCCGTTCATTCCGCTTCCTTCCCGTGATGATGACCGCGCGTCATTCGCCCCGGACGACGAGGCCGCCATCGACGCGCAGGATTTCTCCCGTGATGAAGGAAGCCCGATCACTGGCCAGGAACAAGACCGCTTCGCCAACTTCCGGCGCTTCTCCAAAGCGGCCGAGCGGATGGGCGTTGTTCCAGCTCGAAATCAACCCCTCGGGATCCGGATGGGTGGCGAAGATCTTCTCGTTCAGCGGCGTCATGATCGTGCCGGGCGCGACCGCGTTGACGCGGATGCCGTGCGGGGCGAGGTCGATCGCCGCCTGCTGGGTCAGCGCGTTGATACCGCCCTTGGCCGCCGCATAGGCCGCCCAGCCCTTGAAGCCGGCCAGCGACTGCACCGAGGACATGTTTACGACCGCGCCCTTGCCGCGCTTGCGCATTTCCGGGACGCAGACGCGCATGCCGCGCCAGACGCTGGAAAGATTGGTGGTGAGGACCGTGTTCCAGCTGTCCTCGTCGATCTCGTCGACGACGCCGCCGATCGCACGGGCCGCATTGTTGACGAGGATGTCGATGCCGCCGAAGGCCTTCACGGCCGCCGCCGCCATCGCCTCCATGTCGGCCATGACCGAGACGTCGGTGCGCACGAAGATCGCCTCGGCGCCGGTACCGCGCAGGCCCGCCGCGGTCGCTGCCCCTGCCTCTTCATCGATGTCGGCGACGACGATCGCCGCGCCTTCCCGCGCCAGCGCCTCGGCCGAGGCGCGGCCAATGCCCATGGCAGCGCCGGTGACGACGGCAACCCGTCCCAAAAGTTCGCTTCCACGCATCGTCATATTCCCTTGAAGACCGGATCACGTTTGTCGAGGAAGGCGTCGATGCCCTCCTGGCCGTCCGCCGTGCCGTAAAGGCGGAACAGCACTTCCTGCTCGAAACCCTGCGCCACCGGCAGCGCCGCGTCGGGACCCTGGCGGATCAGCCGCTTCATCTCGGCCTGCGCCAGCGGCGCGACCTTGAGCATGGCGCGGGCGCGGCTGAGCGCGGTTTCCACCAGCGCCTCGTCGGCGACGCATTCGGCCGCGAGGCCGAGCTGGTACGCGCGCTCGCCCGTGATGCGGCGGGCGGCGAGCATCATGTCGGAGGCGACGATGCGGCCGACCGCGCGGGTCAGGCGCTGCGTGCCGCCGCCGCCGGGCGACAGGCCGAGCAGGCCCTCCGGCAGGCCGAGGCGGGCGCTGGTGGCGCAGAGGATGACGTCGCAGCAAAGGGCGATCTCGAAGCCGCCGCCCAGCGCATAGCCGCGGATCGCCGCGATGGTGGGCTTCGGCAGCGCTTCCAGCTTGTCGAAGACGCGCCGGCTTTCCAGCTGATAGGCGATGAATTCGGCCCGGCGATTGCCGCGATATTCGGCAATGTCGGCGCCGGCGACGAAGGCTTTTTCGCCCGCGCCAGCGAGGATGACGACGCGCACGGCGGGATCGGTCGCGAGCCTGTCCAGATGCGCCTCGAACTCACGCATCAGCGGCGTCGAGAGCGCATTCAGCTTGTCGGGCCGGTTGAAGGTGAGCCGGACGATGCCGGGCTCAATGTCTTCGCTGAGAACAAGAGGTTCGGTCATCGGTCAGCCTTTCACGGCGCCGGCGGTGAGGCCGGCCACGAACTGGCGTTGCAGCAGGAAGAAAATCGCGATCACGGGCACGGAGATCAGCACCGAGCTTGCCATCAGCTCGCCATAGCGGATGCCGTACTGGCCGATGAAATCGTTCATGCCGACGGGAAGCGTGCGCATGTCCTTGGTCGAGGTGAAGGAGAGCGCGAACAGGAACTCCTGCCAGGTGACGATCAGCACGAAGACGGCGGTCGCGACGATGCCCGGCTTGCAGAGCGGCAGGATGATCAGGAAGAAGATCTTGAACGGCCCGGCGCCATCGATCGCCGCCGCCTCCTCCAGCGCGACCGGCAGGCGCGAGAGAAAGCCGCGCAGCATCCAGATCGCCACGGGCAGCGTCACCGTCACATAGGCGAGGATCAGCGAGGCATAGGTGTTCAGCAGGTTCGCCGCCTTCATCATCTTGTAGATCGGGATGATGATGGCGCTGGCCGGGAACATCTGCGCCACGATGACCAGCAGCATCAGCACCGAGATGGCGCGCATCTGCGTGCGGGTGAAGGAGTAGGCGGCGAACAGCGCCAGCGTCACGGTGATCACCACGGTCGACAGCGAGACCACGACCGAATTGAAGAAATAGGTGCGGAATTCCGGCCGGAACGCCGTGACGTAATTCTCCAGCGTCGGGTTCTGCGGCCAGAGCCGGGCCGGAATGGCGAAGGGCTCGGAAGCCGGCTTCAGCGAGACCGACACCATCCAGAAGAAGGGCAGCAGGATCACCACGCAGAGGCCGAGCTGCAGCAGCATCAGGCCGGCGCGGGAGGTCTTGGAGGGAGCGACGCTCATGATGCAGCCTTTCGGCCCGAGCCCTGGGCCAGGAAATAGAGCGTGATCAGCAGGGCGAGGATCACGATCGAGACGACGCCATAGCCGGCCGCCTCGCCGAAGCGGAACTGGCCGAAGCCGAGCTCGTAGATCTTGGTCGGGAAGATGTGCGTCGCGTTCTGCGGCCCGCCGCGCGTCAGCACCCAGATCATGTCGAAATAGTTGAAGGTCAGGATGGTGGTCAGGATGAAGTTGATCACGATCACCTCCTTCATCGACGGCAGCACGATGTGCCAGAGCCGGCGGACCGCGCCGGCGCCATCGATGCGCGCCGCTTCCATCTGCTCTTCCTCGACGTTCTGCAGCGCAGCCAGATAGACGATGGTGCAGAAGGGAAAGCCCTTCCAGACGGCGGCGATCACCGCGGCAGCCATGGCGGTCGAGCTGTCGGCGAGCCAGGCGAGGCCCTGGTCGCCGAAGCCGGCGCTGATCAGGAACGAATTGATGAGGCCGAGCTGCGGGTCGTACATGAAGCGCCACAGGATGGCGGCGACGACGCCGGGCAGCACCCAGGGCAGCAGGATCAGCGAGCGCATCAGGCCCTGGCCGGGCAGTTTCTGGTTGAGCAGCAGCGCGCTCAGGAAGCCGAACCCGTTCTGAAGCGCCACGACGGCCAGCGTCCAGACGCAGGAATTCCACACGATCTGGCCGAAATCGGCGCTGCCGAAGATCTTCTGGTAGACGGCGAGTCCGACGAATTTCGGCGTCGGGTTGATGAACGAGGTCGAGTAGAGGCTCTCGATGACCGTGCCGATCATCGGGTAATACATCATGACCGCGACCAGCAGGACGGCGGGCGTCACGAAGATCCAGGTGAGCCAGCGATCGCGTTTCAGCATGGTTTTTTTCTTTTCGGTATAGGCGTGCCGGACGCAGGTGTGGCGTCATCCCGGGCTTGACCCGGGATCCATTCAGCCTGAGGCGTCTCAGGCCCTGATGGATCCCCGCTTTCGCGGGGATGACGGAGAGGGTAGCGGCCGGGCAGCGCTTTCTAGACGCGCGCCCGGCGACAGGTCTTAGTTCAGGCCGTCAATGGCGGCGCAGGCCTTGGCGGCGGCTTCCTTGGCGTTGGCGCCGGAATAGACGTCCTGCGCCAGCGTCACCTGGATGTCGGAGACCTCCAGATAACGGGCCGAGAGCGGGCGGGGCTGGGCGTTCTGCAGGTGCGTCATGATCTTGTCGGCGCCCTTGCGGTTGGCGTCGAGGAAGGTCTTGGCCGCCTTGACGTTGGCCGGCACCAGGTCGACGACCGCGCCATTGACGTCTTCGCGCGTCAGGAACTGGATGAACTTCCAGGCCGCGTCCTGGTGCGGCGACGACTTGTAGACGACGAGGTTCCAGCCGCCATAGGTGCCGACCGGGGTCTTGCCCGCCGGCGCGGTGCCGTTCTCGAAGTCCCAGTCGATCTTGGACTTCTGCAGCGTCGGCTGCTCCAGCGCCGGCCAGAACTCGACGGCGAGCGAACCGTTCAGGAACAGTTCGCGCATGTCGCCCGACGAGGCGTTGAGGATGCCCTTCGGCGCGAACGGCACCAGGGTCTGCAGATATTCGAGCGCGCCGACCGCCTCGGGGCTGGTGAGCGCGCACTTGCCGTTCTCGTCCAGCACCTTGCCGCCATTCGAGAAGATGAAGCTGTCCATGACGACGACCGTGTCTTCGCCCTTGTGGCCGAACAGGCCGACGCCATACTTGCCCTTGGCCGGATCGGTCAGCTTTTCCGCCGCCGCCTTCAGCCCCTCGAAGGTCGAGATCGAGGCCGGGTCGATGCCGGCTTCCTGGAACAGCGCCTTGTTCAGGAAGGAGAACTGCCAGACGTCGACATTGAACGGGATGCCGTAGAGCTTGCCGTTGTAGTTGGCCGAGTCCCAGGCGCCCTTGAAGAAGCTCTCGGACGAGATGCCGGCCGCCTTGGCCTGCGCATCGAGATCGGCGATCGCGCCGGCCTCGGCGAAGGCGCCCTGCCAGATCTGGTCGACGGTCGAGATATCAGGCGCGTTGCCGCCTTGCACGGCGGTCAGCAGGCGCTGCTGGAATTCCGGATAGGGAATGGTCGTGACTTCGATCTTGATGCCGGGGTTCTCGGCCTCGAAGCGCTTGACCGCCTCATGCTGGTACTGGCTCAGGCCGGACTCGGTCTGCTGGTTGTCCCAGAACTTCAGCGTGATGGTTTCCTGCGCGAAGGCGGCAGGCGTCAGCCCCGCGAACATCGTCGCGGCGAGAAGCAGTTTCTTCATGGTATCCTCCCAGTTGTTCTTCGGTTTCTGCAAGCGTGCGGCCGTTCAGGCCTTTCGTCTGTCCCCCACCGGCCTGTGCGTCCGGGGCGCCGCCATCTCCTCCGGCTCCTCGTCGGCAAGCGTGATGCGCGTGCCCATCGAGGCAAAGGCGAGCCGATCCGCCGGCAGCGAGGCGGAATCCGTGATCAGGTCGTCGATCGCGCCGAGCGCCACGATGCGGTGGCTGGCCTCGACGCCGACCAGCGAATGGTCGGCCATGACGACGACCTCGCGCGAGGCGTCGACGAAGCGCTTGGCCGCCAGCGCCAGCCGTTCGTCGGTGGCGGACGGCCCGAAATGCGGCGAGATGCCGTCGACCGACAGAAAGGCGCGATCGACCCGCATCGTCTCGAACAGCGCGCCGAGGCTTGGACCGACCAGACAGCGGTCCTTCGACTGGTATTCGCCGCTGGTCATGATGACCTTCAGCCCCGGACGGCCGGAAAGCCGCTCCATGACGTCGACGGCGTTGGTGACGATGGTGATACCCGTGCAGCCCATCAGTTCGTCGGCCAGCAGCGTCGAAAGGATGCCGCTGTTGATCAGGATGGTGTCGCCGTCGCGCACCAGCCGGGCGGCGCTCCTGGCGATCAGGCGGCGGATCGCCGCGATCTCGCGGGCAATGCCGGACTGGGGGGCGGCGATCTTCAGCTCGAAGCCCAGCGCCTCGGCCCGCTCGCGCATGGCGCGGGCCATGTTGCGATACCAGTCATGCGCCGGATAATGCGGTACGAAGCCGATGGCGCGGCGCGGCCCGACGGAGCGCACGAAGGCGGGCCGCTCGGCCGCGCCCAGGATCGAGGCCTCGGCTTCCGGCGCCAGGCCCCAGCCCGCGCCGGATTTGCGATAATAGGGGTCGAGCGTGTCGGGCGTGACGACGACATGCGGCGTGCGGATCTCGTCCGGCATGGCGCTGCCATGCAGCGCGCTCGCCAGCGTCTCGACGGCGCGGATGCCGACGATTTCCGGAAACAGCGCGCAGGTCGCCTTGAGCTTGCCGCGCGAGGCGAGCGCATCGAACAGCGCCCCGCCCTCGCCGCCGACGGAGAAGGCGCTGACCTCGGCGACGCCGGCCCGGTCGGACGCCTCGATCGCCGCCAGAACGGAGTGATCATTGACGCCGAAGATGACGTTGATGTCGGGATAGGCTGCAAAGGCATCGAGGCTGGCGCGCAAAGCGAGGCGAAAGCTGCCCTGGCCGTCGACGCGCCATGGCCGCACCAGCCCACGAAACGTCTCGCCAAAACCCTTGATGAAGCCGTCGCAGCGGGCGCGCGTGTTCGGCAGCGTCTCCAGCGAGACCAGCAGCAACCGAGCCTCGGCAACCGCGCCGGTCATCATGCGCCCGGCGGCGCGGCCGAGCTCCCGGCCGGCGGTGAAATTGTCGGGGCCGAGATAGACGCCGCCTTCCTGCGGCGAGGATTCGGCCAGGAACGGGATGTGCCGGCGCTTGGCCAGCATCCGCAGCGTATCCGCCCCGCGCCCGCCGATCGGCGGCAGCACGATGGCGTCGACCCCCTCGATCTCATCCTGCAGCGCGCTTTCACGCGGCATCGGCGCCTCGGCGTCCTGCGGGGATGTCGCCGGCAGAAGCGCGCCGCCATGGGTGCGCTCGACTCGGCCCTCTTGCGCCAGCCGGACGATGTCGCGCCGGATCGTCACGCCGGAAACCCGGCCGAGGCGCTGCGCGATTTCCAGCACGGAGACCTCCTCGCCCGCCTGGGCCAGAATGTCGAGAATGCGCTGTTCGCGTTGCGATTTGATCATCTTGATCACGACCCCTGCTCTGTCGGTCATTATTCAGACGAGCATTTTGCACGCAAGCCGACAAACGACCACCGAGGCGATTGATCAGTTTGATCAAAATCCGGCACGAACAGGTCCTCGCGGGATCGTTTTGACCCGGGGCGCAGGCGTTAGGCGAAAGCCAGAAACGCAGGGCAGGCGCGCTCCCCCTGTTCATGCCCGCCAAACTGTCCGATCTTGGCCGCCTTCCGGCGCGGATCGAATGCCGCGCGGGGCAGAAGAACGGGCCGACTTGCCGGCCCGCCAGAACGATCAGGACCCAGAATGACTAGCCAGAGCGCCGCCCCCATCAAGGTGATCTACGACACGGACCCCGGCATCGACGACGCCATGGCGCTGCTGTTCCTGGAATATGCGCCGCAGATCGACCTCGTCGGCATCACCACCGTGCTCGGCAACGCCTCGATCGACACGACGACGCACAATGCCCTCTATCTGAAGCAACTGTTCGACATCGCCGCCCCGGTCGCCCGCGGCGCGGGCAAGCCGCTGGTCGTGCCGATGGTCGAGGAGCCGCATTTCGTGCACGGCCGCAATGGCCTCGGCGAAGTGCCGGTTCCCGAGACGCTTTCGGTCCAGGAGCATGAACTGCCGGCGCATCGCTTCATCATCGACATGGTGCGCAAGCACCCGCACGAGATCGTCATCGTCGCCGTCGGCCGCATGACCAACCTCGCGCTGGCCTTGCGCGAGGACCCCGGCATCGCCGAACTGGTCAAGGAAGTCGTCATCATGGGCGGCGCGTTCGGCTTCTACGGCCATTCCGGCAATGTGACCCCGGTGGCCGAAGCCAACATCATCGGCGACCCGCACGCCGCCGACGAGATGTTCGCCGCCCCTTGGCCGGTCGTCGCCGTCGGCCTCGACGTCACGCAGGAATGCGTGATGACCACCGCCTACATGCAGGAACTGCGCGAAAAGGGCGGCAAGGCCGGCCAGTTCTTCTGGGACATCTCGCGCTTCTACGAGGACTTCTACCGCCGCGCGACCGGGATAGACGGCATCTTCGTGCATGACTCCTCGGCCGTCGCCTATCTGCTCGATCCGAGCCTGTTCACGACCCGCGCCGGCCCGATCAAGGTGGTGACCGAAGGCATCGCGATCGGCCAGACGATCCAGAAGTCTGCGCTGCGCTCCTTCCCGCCGACGCCCTGGGATGGCCTGCCGGACCAGAAGATCTGCATTGCCGTCGACGGCCCGCGCTTCCTCGACCTCTACTTCAAGGTCATCGTCGAAGGCGCCGCGGCCCGGGCGTAAGGCTCGGGGCCGGCAAGGCCCTCTCCCCCAAGCGAGCGAGGGTGCCGGCCCGCATCTACATCGACGGAAGAGCGCGAGCCGTCGTCGCAGCTACCCCCTCTCCCGCCTCCGGGAGAGGGTTGGGGTGAGGGTCCCTGGATGGTTCGAGAGCTCCATGCGCCATGCTCCATGCGCTGTCGAGATGTTGGGCGCTGCGTGTTCCGGGTCTAGCCTCCCCGCCCCCCACGCTCGCCGTCATCCTCGCGAAGGCGAGGACCCATCCAGCCGGGTTCTCACCAGGCGAACCTCCCCAGACCTCAGCTGAATGGATCCCGGGTCTTCGCCCGGGATGACGGCGAGCGTGGGGATGGCGTCGGGGCGCGGGCGACTCGCTTCAGCCAAGTCGCGTCGGGATAGTCACCAACCATAGGCGCGCCCGGCGCGCGCCTCGCCCAATGCGCCCAGCCACGCATACTCTCCCACGCCTCCACCCCCACACCCCTCCGCGCCATCACGCGCTCCCCACGCCTCCACCTCCTATCCCACCCTGCCATCACGCCCTCCACCCACGCCGCTCGCCCCCGCATGCGCCTTGACTCTGCCGCAGCGAAAGCCTATCCATTTCACATAAGTGATCTCGTCTCACATTTGTGAAAGTCATGCCGAGCAGCTCTACCCCCGCCCCTCCGAGCCGTGACGAGCAGCGCGAGCACCGCATGGTGCAGGTCGCGAAGCTCTATTACGACCTGGAGCGGACGCAGAGCGAGATCGCCGAGGAAGTCGGCCTGACCCGCTGGCAGGTGAGCCGGCTGCTGCGCGATGCCCGCGAGACCGGCATCGTCCGCATCGCCATCGTGCCGCGCGCGCAGCGCCTGCCGGCGCTCGAATCCCGGATGCAGAAGGCCTTCGGGCTGCGCGAGGCGATCATCGTGCCCTCGATGGGCGATGGCGACGTGGCGCAGGACGCGGTGGCGCAGGCCGCCGGCCAGTATCTGGCCAGCCTCAGCCCGCGCCCCGGCCTGGTCGGCGTTTCCTGGGGCCGGACCATGGCCTCCGTCGCGCATTGGCTGGCGCCCGGCTGGAACGACGGCGTCCGCGTCGTGCTGATGAACGGCGCCACCAACCTCAAATCCGCGACGCTGAAGACCAACACCGTCGCCGAGCGCTTCGCCGAGGCCGGCAACGGCACGGCGACGCTGCTGCCGGTGCCGGCCATCGTCGGCCGCGCCGAGACGCGCACCGTCATCGAGGCCGACCCGGTGATCGAAAGCGTGCTGACCCTGGCCGGCGAAGCCCCCGTCGCCTGCTTCGGGCTCGGCGGCATGGCCGGCTCCGTCCATGTCGAATCCGGCTACCTGTCCACCGAAGAGGTCGACGGCCTCGCCGCCAAGAATGCCGTCGGTGACGTGCTCGGCCGTTTCATCGACGCCAACGGGGCCATCGCCGACCCGGCGCTCGACGCCCGCACCATCGGCCTTGCGCCGGAAAAGCTGCGCGACAAGACCCATTCGATCGGCGTCGCTTCCGGCAAGGCCAAGCACGCCGTCGTCCTCGCCGCCCTGAAGGCGCGCTACGTCAACGTTCTCGTTACCGATGAGGCGACCGCTCTTTACGCCTTGTCCGACCACGCTTCCCACGAAACAACCCTTTCCGAAGATCGGGAGAAAACCCATGCCGGCTGACGGCTCCACGGAGCGCAAGACTCCGCCGCTATCCAATGCCCTGAAGCGCAATGACGGCACGCCGTTGCAGGTCGAATGGTTCGACGGCGCCCAGGTCAACACCTCCGCCGCGGAGCGTCGCGCCGCGACGCTGCCGACCCGGCGGACGGTGAAGAAGGAATATCAGGCCGCCTGGCTGGTGAAGGCCGTGACGCTGATGGACCTGACGACGCTGGCCGGCGACGATACGCCCGGCCGCGTCCACCGCCTCTGCATGAAGGCGCGCCGGCCGTTCCGCGAGGATCTGGTCGAGGCGCTTGGCCTCCAGGCGAACCCGCCCAAGGTCGGCGCGGTCTGCGTCTATCCGACCATGGTCGCCCCCGCCGTCAAGGCGCTGGAAGGCTCGGGCATTCCCGTCGCCTCGGTCGCCACCGGCTTTCCAGCCGGCCTGACGCCGCTTAAGCAGCGGCTGGAAGAGATCCACTACGCGGTCGGCGAAGGCGCGCATGAGATCGACATCGTCATCACCCGCGCCCATGTGCTGAACGCAGACTGGCAGGCGCTCTACGACGAAGTCGCCGCCATGCGCGAGGCCTGTGGCGAGGCGCATCTGAAGGCGATCCTCGCCACCGGCGATCTGAAGACGCTTCGCAATGTCTACAAGGCGTCGATGGTGGCCATGCAGGCCGGCGCCGATTTCATCAAGACCTCGACCGGCAAGGAAGACGTCAACGCGACGCTGCCGGTGAGCCTGGTGATGTGCCGCGCGATCCGCGACTACGAAGCGCTGACCGGCTTCAAGATCGGCTTCAAGCCGGCCGGCGGCCTCAAGACCGCCAAGGACGCGATGTCCTGGCTGATCCTGATGAAGGAAGAGCTCGGCAATGCCTGGCTCGAACCTGAGCTTTTCCGCATTGGCGCCAGCTCGCTGCTTGCCGACATCGAACGGCAGATCGAGCATTTCGTTACCGGCCGCTATTCCTCCACCATTCGTCACGCGCTCGCCTGAGGGGAACGAACATGGCACTCGTCAAGGACATCCTCGTGAGCATGGATTACGGCCCCGCCCCCGAAGCGAACGAACCCGTCGTCGGCTGGCTCGACCAGCACAAGGACGGCTTCAACCATTTCATCGACGGCAAGTTCGTCGCGCCGTCGGAAGGCGAACGCTTCGCCGTCTTTAATCCGGCTTATGAGACGGAACTGGCGCAGGTCGCCCAAGGCAGCGCCGCCGACGTCGACAAGGCCGTCAAGGCCGCGCGCAAGGCGTTCAAGTCTTGGTCGGCACTGTCGGGCCATGACCGCGCCGTCTATCTCTACGCCATCGCCCGCCACATCCAGAAGCGCGAGCGCTTCCTCTCCGTGCTGGAGACGATGGACAATGGCAAGCCGATCCGCGAGACGCGCGACATCGACATTCCCCTCGTCGCCCGCCACTTCTACCATCACGCCGGCTGGGCCGAACTGATCGAGAGCGAATTCCCCGGTGAAGGCCCGGTTGGCGTCTGCGGCCAGATCATCCCGTGGAACTTCCCGCTGCTGATGCTGGCGTGGAAGATTGCGCCTGCGCTCGCCGCCGGCAACACGGTGGTGCTGAAGCCGGCTGAATACACGCCGCTGACCGCGCTCGCCTTTGCCGAGATCTGCCGCGAGGTCGGCCTGCCGGCCGGCGTCGTCAACATCGTCACCGGCGACGGCGTGACCGGCAACGCCATCGTCGAACATCCCGATGTCGACAAGATCGCCTTCACCGGCTCGACTGAGGTCGGCCGCATCATCCGCGAGAAGACGGCAGGCTCCGGCAAGAAGCTGTCGCTCGAGCTCGGCGGCAAGTCACCCTTCATCGTGTTCGACGACGCCGACCTCGACGGCGCGGTCGAGGGTGTCGTCGATGCGATCTGGTTCAACCAGGGCCAGGTCTGCTGCGCCGGCTCCCGCCTGCTGGTGCAGGAAGGCGTCGCCGAAGCCGTCTATGCCAAGCTGCGCACCCGGATGGCCAGCCTCCGCGTCGGCGATCCGCTCGACAAATCCGTCGACATGGGCGCCATCGTCGACCCGGTCCAGCTGAAGCGGATCAAGGAACTGGTCGCCAAGGGCGAGGCCGAGGGCGCAACGCTCTTCCAGGCTAACAAGGGGTTACCAAGCAAGGGCTGCTTCTTCCCGCCGTCGCTGTTCACCAATGTGGCGCCGGCCTCCACCATCGCCGAGGTCGAGATCTTCGGACCGGTGCTGGCGGCGATGACTTTCCGCACGCCGGACGAAGCGGTGGCGATCGCCAACAACAGCCGCTTCGGCCTTGCGGCCTCGGTCTGGTCGGAGAACATCAACCTGACCCTCGACGTCGCCGCCAAGCTGAAGGCCGGCGTGGTCTGGATCAACTCGACCAACATGTTCGACGCCGCCGCCGGCTTCGGTGGCTATCGCGAAAGCGGCTATGGCCGCGAAGGCGGGCGCGAGGGCATGGCCGAATATCTGAAGCCGGTGATCGACAAGCCCTTGAAGGCAGACGAGAAAATCGCCGCCAAGCTGTCGGCGCTGCCGGTCGCGGATGAAGAGATCTCGGGCCTGCCGTCGATCGACCGCACCGCCAAGCTCTATGTCGGCGGCAAGCAGGCTCGTCCCGACTCCGGCTATTCCTACACGGTGCTCGGCCCCAAGGGTCAGCCGATCAGCCAGGCCGGCCTCGGCAACCGCAAGGATATCCGCAACGCCGTCGAAGCGGCCGGCAAGGCCGGATCGTGGGGCGGGGCCACGGCGCATAACCGTGCGCAAGTCCTGTACTACGTTGCGGAAAACCTCTCGTCCCGCGCGAAAGAGTTCGAAGAGCGCATCGTCGCCATGACCGGCGTTTCGGCCAAGGCGGCGGCGGAAGAGGTGGCGGTGTCGATCCGGCGGACCTTCTGGTACGCGGCGCAGGCCGACAAGTTCGACGGCGCGGTGCACGCGACCAAGTCGCGCCACGTCACGCTCGCCATGAACGAAGCCTTTGGCAATATGGGCATTCTCTGCCCGGACGAGGCGCCGCTGCTGGGCTTCGTCTCGCTGGTGATGCCGGCGATTTCCATGGGCAACCGGGTCATCGTCGTGCCGTCCTCCAGCCATCCGCTGGCGGCGACCGACTTCTACCAGATCCTCGACACCTCCGACGTCCCGGCCGGCGTGGTCAACATCGTTACGGGTGAGCGCGACGTGCTCGCCAAGACCCTGGCCGAGCACGACGATGTCGCAGCCCTCTGGTATTTCGGCTCCAAGGCCGGCAGCGCCATGGTCGAAAAGGCTTCGGCCGGAAACCTGAAGCCGGTCTGGTCCAACCAGGGCGTTCCGCGCCGCTGGAGCGAGGCTTCCGGCCAGGGCCGCGAGTTCCTGCGCCGCGCCACCCAGGTCAAGAACATCTGGGTCCCCTACGGCGAATAGCCACCCACGACACCCGCCTCCGTGCGTCCCCGAGACTTGTCCCGCCGGACGCGCGGAGGCGAATTTTCCTGCTGGTCTTGAGCCGATGCGCCCGTTCGACCATGCTGCCCCGCCGGCTGTGGGGGAGCCATCGGTTCGGCGGGAGAGCGCATGACCAACCGGTTCGAATCCGAGACGTTTCGCTGCGAGCCCCCAGGCGGGCTCGATGACGCGACGCTCGCCTATATCGAGGCGGCGGAAAGCTGCTTCGAGGATCTGCGCCAGGTCGCGGCCCAGCTTGCCGGCCTGCTGCTGCTTGCCGCCAGCGGCGCACGTTCCGCCGGGCCGCATCATCCCATGCTCGCCGTCGCCGCCGATCTCTTCGATTCCGCCCGCGACGCCACGCTTCGTCTGACCCCACGCTCGTCGCTGGCCAGGCATCACCACCGGCATCTGCGGATCGCGGCCGAAAATCTGGCGAAAACGCTCGATCTGCTTCGCGTCACGCCTGCCGACAGGCAAGCCGTCGCCGCGCCGACGCAAAGACTGACCAGCGCCTGGCAGGAACTGGGTCATGCCTCGCGCGCGCTGCCCGGCTTCGATCTCGTCGATTTCAGCCAGTCCTGCTGCGCCGAACACCGGCCGGCCGGGCGACTGGCGCTCTAGGCTTACGGGGGGAACATGGCCAATTATTCGATCTGGGTTCTGGAATACGCCTACATTCCCGAGATGCCGCTCAGCGCGCTGGTGCATGGCGAGCACAACAAGGGCAGCTGCAAGCTGCCCTATGGCTACACGCTGCTGAAGAGCGACCAGCACACCATCCTGATCGATTGCGGCCATGACAACGCCGCCTATGGCAAGGTTCTCGCCGACAATTCCGGCGTGGTGAACTGGCAGCCGCCGCATGACGTGATGGCCGAGATCGGCGTGAAGCCGGAAGAGATCACCGACGTCATCATCACCCATGCCCATTTCGACCATATGGGCGGGCTGGCGCTGTTCCCGAATGCGAAGTTCTACATCCAGGAGCGCGAACTCTCGCGCTGGATCTGGGCGATGTCACTGGACCGGCGCTTCCGCTGGTTGATGAAAGCGGCCGATCCCGGCGACATCATCCGCTGCGTCGAGCTGGCGCGCGACGGCCGGCTTGTCTCGATCGGTGGCGACATGGAGGATGTGTTCCCCGGCATCGATCTGCGCCTCGCCTCGGACACGCATACGGCCGGCTCGCAATATGTCGTCATCCGCAATGACGGCCAGCGCGAAAGCAAGGACAGCTGGGTCATCACCGGCGATCTCGTCTACCGGACCGAGAACCTGCACGGCGGCGCCCCGGACGACCCCTTCTACCGGCCGGTCGGCATGGGCGTCGGCAGCCAGACCAACATGGTGCTGGCGCTGCACGACATCGTCCAGGCGGCGGGCGGCGACCTCAACCGGGTGATCCCGCCGCACGAGGCCCGACTGCCGGAACGCTTTCCCTCGCGCCTGAGCGACACGGGGCTGCAGATCATCGAGGTCGCGCTGGCGGATGGAGCGGAAAGCTACGTCGGGCGATAGGTCGGACGGACGGAGCGCCATACGCCTCCGCCAACTGGAACGCAGCCCCTGGCAAAACCCTCCGCCGTCATCCCAGGCTTGACCCGGGATCCATGCATCCGAGGGATCGGGAGGGTATGCGGGCGAGAAATCGGCTGAATGGATCCTCGCCTATGCGAGGATGACGCCGAGCGTGGCGTAAGTTTTGCGCCTCACTGGCCGAAATCTGCCAACGACGAACCCGTCAGACCTCGCCCCAGACGCGCGGCAGCGGGTCGCCATGCTTCGGACGGCCGCCGAAGACCGTCGTCGCCTCGGCGCCGGCTTTGACGCCGCGCTCGAGGCAGACGTCGACGCCTTTGCCGGCCAGATGCGCCGCCAGGAAGCCGGCGAGGAAGGCGTCGCCCGCTCCCGTCGTGTCGGCGACCTCGACCTTGGGCGCCGCCGCCTTGAGGCGAACCGACAGATTGGCGGCCTCCGCCCCCTCGGCGCCGCGCTTGATCACGGCGAGATCGTAGCGCGCCGTCAGGAAGCGGATCTGCTCCGCGGCATTCCGGGTGCCGGTGAGGCAAGCGGCTTCCTCGGCATTGGGGAAGATGATCGAGGCGTCGCTGGTCCAGCCCAGGAAATTCGACGGACCGACTTCCTCCAGGAAGCCAACCGAGGCCGGATCGACGGTGACGGTGATGCCGCGCGCCCGCGCCACCGCCATCATGGCCATGACGGCCTTGCGCGGGCCCGGCGTGAACAGCGAATAGCCGGAGACATGCACCAGATCGATTTCGTTCAGCATCGAGAAGGGAAGGTCCTCGGCCGAAAGCCCGTCATTGGCGCCGCGATCGGTCAGGAAACTGCGCTCGCCGCCCTCCGAGAGCAGGACGATCAGCATGCCCGTCGTGCGCTCGTCATCGGCCGAGAGCACCGGCACCACGCCGGCATCGCGCAGCGCCTGTTCCTGCTCGGCCAGATCACGGCGGCCAACCCGGCCGGCAAAGGCGACCGGAATGCCGAAATGCGCCAGCCAGGCGGCCTGGTTGCAGCCCGAGCCGCCCGGATAAAGGCCGATCTTGGCGCGCCGGTCGGAGCCCACCACGAGCGGACCGTCCGGTCGCACGATGACGTCGGTCATGACATCACCGATCACAAGCATGCGGGGACGGGGCGGAACGGAGGCAGACATGGCGAAACTCGAATCGGACAGAAGGCTGGTCTCTCTCCTATAGAGAGGAATGCAGCCGGCATTAAGCTTGAACCGCGCGGCCGATGGCTCCATGTCTGGGCCAACTCATTCTCACCGAGGACCGCATGACTGCCGAAAATCCGCTTCTCGCGCCCTGGAATACGCCGTTCGGCGTCCCGCCCTTCGCTTCCATCGAACCCGCCCACTACACGCCGGCCTTCCAGGCGGCGATCGCGGAGCACGAGGCCGAGATCGCTGATATCGCCGACAATGCCGAGCCGCCCAGCTTCGACAACACCATCGCCGCGATGGAACGCGCCGGCCGCAAGCTCGACCGCGTCGCCAGCGTGTTCTTCAACCTGACCGGCGCGCATACCAATGACGAGCTGGAAACCATCGAGCTCGACCTCGCGCCGGTGCTCGCGCGGCACAGCAACGGCATCTACCAGAACGCCAAGCTGTTCCAGCGGATCGACACGCTGTTCAAGGCCGGCACGGCCGGCCTCGACGCCGAACAGGCGCGGGTGCTGGATCGCTATCATACCGGCTTCGTGCGCGCGGGCGCCGGCCTGCCGGCGGAAGCCAAGACCCGGCTTGGCGCGATCGCCGAGCGGCTTGCGACGCTCGGCACCAATTTCGGCCAGAACGTTCTGGCCGACGAGAAGAGCTGGAGCCTGACGCTGGAAGGCGAGGACGATCTCGCCGGCCTACCCGACTTCATGCTCGATGCGGCGGCCCAGGCAGCCCGGGATCGAGGCCTCGACGGCAAGCATGTGATCACGCTGTCGCGCTCGTCGATCGAGCCGTTCCTGCAGTTTTCCGCCCGGCGCGACCTGCGCGAAAAGGCCTTCGCTGCCTGGACCGCGCGTGGCGAGGCCGGCAAGACGGACAACCGCGCCATCATCGCCGAGACCGTGAAGCTGCGCTCCGAGCGGGCCAAGCTGCTGGGCTTCCCGACCTTCGCGCATTACCGGCTCGACGATTCCATGGCCAAGACCCCGGAAGCGGCGATGGGGCTGCTTCGATCCGTCTGGAAGCCTGCCCGCGCCCAGGCGATCGCCGAGCGCGAGGCGCTGCAGGCGCTGGCGCAATCGGAAGGCGGCAATTTCGACATCGCCGCCTGGGACTGGCGCTATTATTCGGAGAAGCGCCGCAAGGCCGAGTTCGATCTCGATGAAAGCCAGCTGAAGCCTTATCTCCAGCTCGACAGGATCATCGAGGCCGCCTTCGACACGGCGACGCGGCTGTTCGGCGCTACCTTCACCGAGCGCTTCGACGTGCCGGTTTATCACCCGGACGTCCGCGTCTTCGAGGTGAAGGACCGTGACGGCAAGCCGGTCGGCCTGTTCCTCGGCGATTATTTCGCACGTTCGTCAAAGCGCTCCGGCGCTTGGATGAGCGAATATCGCGGCCAGGAAAGGCTGAATGGCGACATCCAGCCCATCATCGTCAATGTGATGAACTTCGCGAAGGCGGCCGATGGCCAGCCGACGCTGCTCTCCTTCGACGACGCCCGCACGCTGTTCCACGAATTCGGCCATGGCCTGCACGGGCTGCTCTCTGACGTCACCTATCCGATGATCGCCGGCACCAATGTCGCGCGCGATTTCGTCGAGTTCCCGTCGCAGCTCTACGAACACTGGTTCGAGCAGCCTTCGGTGCTGGAGCGCTTCGCGCTGCACTACCGCACCGGCGAGCCGATGCCCAAGGCGCTCATCGAGCGGCTGATGGCAAGCCGCACCTTCAACCAGGGCTTTGCCACCGTCGAATATGTCTCCTCGGCGCTGGTCGACCTCGAACTGCACCTGCTGGATGATACGGCGGGGCTCGACGCGCCCGCCTTCGAGCAGAAGATCCTGGACGAGATCGGCATGCCGCAGGCGATGGTCATGCGGCACCGCTCGCCGCATTTCCAGCATGTCTTCGCCGGCGACGGCTATTCCTCGGCCTATTACTCCTACCTCTGGTCGGAAGTGCTCGACGCGGACGGGTTCGGCGCTTTCGAGGAGGCGGGCGATATTTTTGCGCCGGCGGTTGCCGCCAAGCTCAAGGAATCCGTCTATTCCGCCGGCAATCGCCGCAAGCCGGACGAGGCCTATCGGGCCTTCCGCGGCCGCGACCCCGAGCCCTCGGCGCTACTGAGGAAACGCGGCCTGCTTTCCGCGGCGGAATAGCCATATCACCGCCCCGGCACCGCGCTTTTCGCGCCGCTGGGGTGGGCTTCACCAATTCGCGGCGCGGCGCTAGTCTTCCCCGGATTATTCGCTATTGTCCGCGGCAAATCACTGAGAGGACCGTGCCATGGCCGTTTCGAAGACCGACCTTTCCCAAATCGAGCTGAAGACGCTGGCTCGCGTCGCGCGTCCCGGCCCGTATGTCGGCCTGAACGGCAAGGCCGTGCAGAAGCTGATCGAGCTTGGCCTCGTCCGCACCCGCGTGGCCGGCTACGTGCTGACCGAAGAAGGCTTTGGCATCCTGCGCGCCGACGCCGAGTAGGCTTCACTCCACCCATAGAAAAGCCCCCGGCGAACGGACTTCGCCGGGGGCTTTTTTGTCTGCGGTTTCGTCTCAATCCGGCAGGACGACACCGATCTTGGCGAGCAGGCCGCCATCGACCTTGTATTCGCCGCCGGTGCAGAAGGCGGCGCGCGGACCGGCAAGGAAGGCGATCATCGCGCCGACATCCTCGATGCGGCCGACGCGGCCGATCGGATGCGCCGCGCCCCAGACGGCGATCACCTCATCCTCCGTCCTGCCGTCGAGATTTTCGCTGGCGGCGAAGCGCAGCATCGGCGTGTCGATCGAGCCGGGGCAGACCGCGTTGACGCGAATACCGTCCTTGGCGTGATCCAGCGCCATCGCGCGGGTCAGCGCGAGCAGTCCGCCCTTCGAGGCGACATAGGCGGCGACATTGGTCTGGCAGGCTATGCCCTGCACCGAGGCGATGTTGACGATCGCGCCGCCGCCATTCTCCCGCATCACGGGAATGGCGTGGTGGGCCGTCAGATAGGTGCCCTTCAGGTTGACGGCGAGGACGCGGTCCCATTCCGCCTCGCCCATCGTCTCGACTGTGCCGTAGGGCTGGATCGCAGCGCTGTTGACGATGATGTCGATGCGGCCGAATTTTGCGACGGTCTCGGAAACCATAGCCGATACCGAGGCATCGCTGGAAACGTCGCCGACAATGCCATGTGCCGTGGCGCCCGAGGCCTCGAGCGTTGCGACCGCCTTGTCCAGCGCCGCCTTGTCGAGCCCGAAGATCACGATCGTCGCGCCTTCCCCGGCCAACGCCTGGGCACCGCCAAAGCCAATACCGGTCGCGCCGCCCGTCACGATCGCCACCTTGCCCGCCAATTCCGCCATGCTTGTCTCTCCCTGTCCTTTGCCTTGCCGTCCGGTGGGCGCGTTCCCGTCCCTGCCCACATCCCGGGCCGACGCCTCTTTTTGCGTCGCTCCCTGCGGAATCAGGCACCCCGTTGGATCAGGCTAACCTGCCATCGGCCACCGCGGAGCGCCATGATTTCGCACGCGGTCGACGCGCTTCTCGAACGAATTCGTCAGCGGGACGAGCCCGGCTCGACGGCCAGCAGCACCGCGACGAAGCGGGCCAGGCTGTGCTGCACGTGCTGGGTGCACGCTGCCCTGCGGATCGAAACTCCAGCAGAGCCGCGAGCCCTGCCACTGCGCCAGACGACACGAAGGAGCCGAGGCACGCCTGACTGTGGGGTATTTACGTCTTCGTAGAAAAAGCGGCGTATCGCTTTGCTCTTGCAACCATGAGGACACGAAATGCAGATCACCCGGTTGAGCAAGACAGCGCTTGTCGCTTCGATTGCCTTCTTCGCGACGCTGGTCGCCTTCGGCAACATCACGGACTACGGCTCCAACTTCGAGTTCGTGCGCCACGTGCTGCTGATGGACACGATCTTCCCGAACGCGACCATTCACTATCGCGCCATCACCAGCCCGACGCTGCACCACGCATTCTACATCCTCATCATCGCGGCGGAGACGCTGACGGCGATCCTGTGCTGGATCGGCACCTTCGCCATGCTCGGCCGTCTCGGCGCCGATGCCCGCGCGTTCAACCGCTCGAAGAAGTGGGCGATCGGCGGCCTCGCCTTCGGCTTCCTGGTCTGGCAGGTGGCGTTCCTGTCGATCGGCGGCGAATGGTTCGGAATGTGGATGTCGCAGACCTGGAACGGCATCGAATCGGCCTTCCGCTTCTTCATCACGATCATTGCCGTGCTGATCTTCGTCTCGATGCCGGATACCGAACTGAACGACTAGCCGGAGAGGCGGCAGGCCGCATCAAAACGGGCGCGCCATAACCGGCGCGCCCCGAATGATGCGGAGAAGCCCTGGCCCTCAGACGGAGAGGCCGATGACCATCAGGCAGTAGCCAACCAGCGCGCAGTTCACGAGCGTGAAATAAAGGTGCGGCTTCCGCGCCTCGCCCTGGAACAGCACGAAATTATGGAACAGCGCGGTTGCGGCGATCAGGAAAAGGATCAGCATCGCGGCGCCCCAGGCGGGCAGAATGCCAAGCGCGACAGACAGACCGCCGACAAGCTGCGCGGCGAAGCCAAGCGCCACCAGCGGCGCTGGCAACCTGAAGCCGTAATTGGTCTCGGAGGCGCTGGCCTTGGCAAAATTCAGGAAGTTGCGGATGCCCGCAATAATGAAGAACAGGCCAAGAATAACCCGGCCGATCAGGATCAGAGTAACGGCGAACGTCATGATTTCCCCCACTTTCCCAACTGACCTACCGGATCGCCGGGGAATAGGAAAGAGGGAGCAGCGCTTGCCAGAGCGAAGAGGTCTCCGGCTCTCCTTTGGCGGTGCCGCTCCCGGCTGTGAGGCGGGGTCTATGGAGAGGCGCGACGAGGAACCGCGTCGCGGCACGGCCAACCCCAATGCCTTGTTGGCCGCATCGGCACCAGCGCCTGCAGCCAAGATATCCAGAGCCCCCGGCGACCTGCCAGACACGAAGAATCCAGCAGCATTCGCAGCAACCTTGCCTCCCGAGGTTGGCAGCGTTAGAACGTCCGCCAGTAGAAGGAGATCAATGCACAGAGACCCGAACTGAGCCGCGTGCAGCGGACTTTTCACGCGCCCCTTCGGGGCGCCGTTTCTCTATGCAGACTTCTCTACGGAAGAATCATGACGTCTCTGGAACTGACTATCCGCGCCTATGACGAGGCAACGGACCGCGAAGCGCTGTCGAACATCTGGTTCGAGGCATCCCTGCTCGCGCATCCATTCATCGGCGAGGCGCGGCTGCGCGAACAGCGCCCCTTGATCGAAACCGAATACCTGCCGCAGGCGGAAACCTGGGTGGCCTGCCTCGGCGAGACGCCGGTGGGGTTCATCAGCCTGCTCGATCGCTTCATCGGGGGCCTGTTCGTCGCCCCCGGCCAACAGGGACACGGGATCGGCCGTTCTCTGGTGGCGCACGCCTTCACCTTGAAGGGCGAATTGCAGCTGGAGGTCTACACCGCCAATAGGCAGGCCACCTCGTTTTACGAAAAGCTCGGCTTCGAGGAAATCTCGCGGCGGGCCAAGGATGAGCAGGGCCTGCCTCACGAGAACGCCCATCTCGTCTTGAAGCGCTAGAAAGCCGGCGGGGCGGCCTGCCGCCCCGCCTATTCCCGCCGTCCAGCGGTACGACCATCTTCTCGCGGATGCGCGGGCGGCGCCAGCCAAGCGCCGCTGTTTTCGCCCACAACTTGCGTTTGCACCGCATCAATGCGGGAACTTCACCCCGCCTCTGGAATTATTTCTGCAAGGGCCGTCGTTCACCCCGATCGGCCTTGCCCGAGACCCGTCGGTTGCCGCAACGGCCGACGGGTTCTGCATGTCTCCGATGAGTAGAATTCCCAATGACCACATGGCACTGGAATATCCGACGTCTCGAAGAGGACGGAGTCACGGTTCGCGCAACCGTCGAATGCGTGCCGGGCGGCCCCCCTCCCATCGGCCTTGGACGAATGGAGGTCGCGCTCGAGTTTCCTGCCGAGACGCGCCCGCTCACGCTCGAGCAGTTGCATGCGGTCGTCATCGATCAAGCACGGGAATTTGCGCGTCGCTGCCTGTACCACCCGTAACGCCCTAAGGCGCCCAAGCCTCTGACCGCCGGTACAGGTGTGACGTCGTTCACTCGCGCATTCCAGCAACAGAGCTTTCAGGATCGATGATGTCGGCCTCCGTTTCTGGTCGAAGGCCGACATCCGGATTACTTCACCTCGGTAATCTCGCTAAGCCGCCAGCTCTTGTCGAAGAACGATGGCAACGGGCTGTAGAGGCGCAGGATCGTGAACCAACCCTTGCTCGGATCGGTCTGGATCCAGTTGCCCCGGGCCACGCCTTCCGGCTGTGTTGGGCCGAAATAGACGGTGGTCGAACCATCGGGCGCGGCCTCCGCCGCAGGCGAGGGATAGCTCTGGCTGCCGGCGCGCGGATATTTCTGCGGCGTCTGCAGCATGGAGCGCGTCTGGTTGTCATAGAGCGTGAAGGACCAGAACGCCTTGGCAGGGATGCCCTTGGGCAGGGTTACCGAATAGGTCTTGGAGCCATCGAACGGCGTTCCCGAGGGATCCAGGAAGCTCATCAGATACTGCGAACCCACTTCCGGAATGCGCATGATCATGCCGGGCGAGTCCAGCGTGTAGCCGTAGTAGAAGGCTGTGCGGGAATCGAGCGTACGGGCGCCGGTCGGATCCAGCGGCTCGAACTTGCCGTCCTTGAAGTTCGGCGGCGGGGTTTCGAAATAGGCGCCGCCCTGCCACAGCATGCTGCCCCACTGCGAGCCTTCATAATAGGCCCAATCCGGATGCTGTATCGCATAGCGCCAGTTGAGCGCCCGGCCGGTCGCCTGGCCGACCATGGCGGCGTCCGTCAGGATCTTCTTCATCCGCTCGTCCGGCGCAAACTTCTTGCCGTGTACGATCCCGATGGCAGCAAACTGGCCGGCCAGTTCGACGTCATAGCTGGTGGCTGGCTCGTTCTGGACGTTCTCGTTGAGCAACTCGAAGAAGCCAAAGTCGCTTGGCGGGATCGTGTTGAAGGAGAGATCACTTCCTTCGATGAACTTCGTCTCGGGAACCTTCGGTTCGCCGGCGAGGCTGACCGTGCCTTCCAGCGCCTGGGCAATGCTCGTTCCGTACGAACCCGGCTTGTAGGGATAGATCTTCAGGTTCTTCTTGACGTTGTCGATAGCCGGCTGAGGGTCGTTGTTGACCAGATAGGCGCGAGAGGCATAGAGCGCGAAGTTCGTCTTCGAATGGGCGACGAAATAGCCCCCCTCGGGCAGCGGGCCGTCATAGTCAGGCCCGACGATCAGATACTTGCCGCCGAGCCCACGGTCAGGACCGGGCCCGCCAACGTCGATGATCCACGAGAACCACATGTCGTTGATCGTGCCGACGGCATCGGACGGCTGCTCGACGACCACGGGTCCCTTGCTCAGGTCGAGCCCGGCCAGATAGTAAACCGTGTCGGCATTGGCCGTCAGGAACAGCGACGTCGAGTCCATCAACTTGGAGAAGATGACGACGTCGCCGGGCTTGGCGCCAATCTCTTCAAAGCCCTTGACGATCGCGAGGGCCGAGGCGCCGCGATAGCTGTTGTTGTAGGCATTGAGCGCCCGGGTGAAGTCGAGGGTGTCGTAGATCTTGCTGGCCGTCTCGGCGGTCGGGACGCCGTCCTTGAACTCCAGCGTTCCGGCTCGTGTCTCGGCGGTGTCGGGGGCGCCGAGGCTACGGACGATCTCCGGGGCGACCTGTGCGAGGGCTGTCGTGGAAGTCAGGGCAAGCGCGGTGGCCAAGGTGGCACCGGCCAAATTCAGATAGCGTTTCACGGGACTTGGTCCTTTCCTGCAGTCCTTCGGGCGGCCGATTGAAGTTATCGGGGGCAGACATCCCAGAAGCCGCTCGTCCGATTGGGCGTTGTGTAGTACCAGCAGTAACCAGGCTTGGGCGGGGTGCCGGCGAGCGAAACCGCAGCGGCGCCGGCGATGAATCCGATCGCCGCTCCCGCGGCAATTGCCCCACCGGGACGCCAATAGCGATGCGGATTGACGACAACGACGCCACGCGGGCGGTAGCCCGGAGCGCGATAGCCGGGCCTTGCCGCTCCGGCTGCGCATCCGCGCGGGCCACAGCCGGCTGCCGCGCAACCGCGCGGTCCGCAGGCCGCCCCGCCAGACCGATAGGCGTAGGCCGGAGTACTCGCGAGCATCGGGGCAACGAGCATGGCTGCAAGCCCTGCCGACAGGATCGATAGCTTCAACATCTTTAGCACAACAGTTTCTCTCTAGTAGATACAAGTTGGCATGCGAGGGAGAGGACGAAAGATCGGCGCGACGGCAACCGCGTCAGCGAGGGAAACCCGGGCTCTCACCTATTTTTTGGGAAACAGGAACTGCAACTGCGCTCGGATCTGCCACTGCGGGCCGGCATCGTTGGGGGCAATCACATTGTAGTAAGCCCCGACCTGCGCATTGACCGGCTGCTTTCCGATCCGGAACACACGGCCGAAAGCCCCGCCGACAGGCAGGGTCCAACGATTGTCGCTGTCGGCGATCCAGTTCGCGGTCACGACCGGGGAGGAGGAAAGATACCAGCCGTCCTTGAAGTTGTAGTTGACGAACGGCTGCAGCGTCATCTGGTTGACGTCCTTGCGGCTGGTGTCGCCGGCAAATGACCAGATATTGTTCACCAGCGCGCCGTAGACCCAGGGCCCGTCCATGACAAGGCCAACGGCAGACGGACCTGCGCCCCACTTGCCCGATCCGAGGTCATGGTCCGTGGCTGTCGGCAGCAGGATGGCCGGCCCGACGCCCCATATGAACTTGCCGGAGTGAGCTGGCGAAAGAAATGCGCTGACCGTCGTGTCGCCGAGGCCAAACGTCCGGTCGCCATCCGGCTCCAACTGAGGCTGGGAAATAACCGGCAAAATAGTCCGGGTGATCAAGTTCCAATCCGGAGAAATATTGATCGGAATAACCGGCTGTATATTGATGACTTCCTGTGTGTCATCGTACGGGCCATAGCCGAAGTTCGTGTTGAACTGGAATGGCACGCTGATCATGTCGGCGACGGGATTCTGCGCCGCCTTGGCGAGGTCCTCGGTGTTGGCGGCCCCGTTTTCGGCCATCGCCACCCCGGGCCATGACAGGGCCGCCAGGAGCGCCAGTTTTGCCGGAATCCGCCTTTTCAGGACACTAGCATAGTCAAAAAGTGATGGAGAAACCGGATCGGGCCTCTGGGACGTTTCGTCATCCGCAGAGGAAGCCCAGTTGATAGGCGAATCCAATCGTCCATATCGGCGATCGAGGGCTATGAGCATCGTCCTCACAATCACGGTAGACACGTCCCCATCAATATTCAGCCTGTCGCATCCGTCGGAGAATCTTCCCGATGGCCTTGGACACCCATAATACAAATCGGCTAGCCTCGTCCGTCACCACTCATTTTGCGCCACGCATGCGTATTTCGGGGGAATAATGGACATGACAGAGATACCGGTCATCTCCAGTCACGTTCTGCACGGTATGCCGGCGTTCGTGCGCCGGGAAGTTGGGGAGAAGGCGCTGGCGCAGGCCAATCGCGCCGCCGGCTTCGATCTCGAGCTTGCCGAGGGGCGGAACTGCTTCATCCCGCAGTCGGCCGTGCTCGGATTCGTCAATGCAGTGGCACGGGCGGCAGGGGAGGCAAATTTGGGGGGCCTGATGGCTCCCTTCATGGATGCCGCCAACTACGGCAGCTATGGACGCCACATCATCGGCGCCGAAACCCTCGGCGATGCCATTGAGCGAGCGATTGCGGCGCTGCGCTATCACAGCACCAACGACAAGATGTCGCTGGACATCGTGGGCGATGAGGCGCGGTACAGCTACCGGTTTGCTCTGGCCGGACGCCCCGGCTACGACATCGTCGCCAGTGCGGCGGCGGGCGTTTTGTTGAGTTTGTTCAGGAACTATTTGCCAGTAGACTGGAAACCCCTGCGGGTCGAACTGGATATCGGCAGGCCGCGCCAGGCAGATCCTCTCGAAGACGTCTTCAATTGCCCGGTCCACTTCAACGCACCGACCGTGAGCATTGTCTTCGAATGTCGGTATTTATCCTTCCGTTCGCGGCAGCCCCTCTCGCAACTGGTGACGATCGAAGACGTGGAGCGAGATCGGCAGGGTGGAGCGCCGCAAGACTTGCTCGACGTTGTCCTGGAGCAAATTCGTGCCCAGGTTCTCGCCGGTAGCGTATCCATCGACAGTGCGGCTCAATCCATCGACATGAGCGTACGGACACTGCAACGCGAGCTGAATCGGGCCGGCGCCGATTTCCGCAGCCTCGCGAACGCCATGCGGTACCAGCGCGCAATCGAACTGCTACGCCATACCAACGGGTCGATCACCCGCGTCGCGGCGGAAATGGGATATTCGTCTCCCGCCAATTTCGCCCGTGCCTTCCGAAAGGCCGCGGGCCATGCGCCGAGCGATTTCCGGTCGAAGGCCTAGCGGCCTCGCATCCCGCCCCGGCAGCGAGGCCGGCCCCGAAAGAGCCCAAGGTGAAGAAGGCCACCAAGGCAGACGCAATCCTCGAACTCGTTGGCCGTGAGGACGGGGCGTCCATCCCGGAAATCTGCCAGGCGACAGGTTTGCAGCGCCACACGCGGCGCGGGTACATCGCCGGCCCCTTTCGGAAGCGCGGCCAGGACAATGTTGGGACCGGCGTAGGGGGAATGACAGTCGCAAAGCACGATCTGGGGCATAGGCGACGGAGCGCGGAAGCTGCTGCTTTGACGCGATTGTGAAAGAGTCGTGAGCGCGTTTTTGGGCCGAACAAGCAGCTTGTCGCCCTGTACATCTGTAAGCTAGAAGTGACCGTTGCTACTCGTTGACCTGATTTCCAACACCGTCAATACAATACCTTCCCCAATGGAACGTCCATTTTGACCTATATCAAATCCGGGCTTGTCAATCCGGGATATGGGAGATGCCGGGAAGGTACCTGCAATTTTCGATTGCATCCACGGGGCGCGTGACGCCGCGCTCTCTCGGCCTCGCTTATTGGCGTCGCCGGCAGTGACGAAGGTCTAACAAGGAACGCCAGGATGAAAACCCCCGCCCAGTTCACCACGGCAGTCGCAACGGCATTGCTGCTGGCCGGCACTATCGTCGCGACGGCTTCGGCCGAGACTTACAAGATGACCACACCGATGGCGGAGGGTGTCGCGACGCCGGACAAGGTTGACACGTCCATCGGCACACTGCACCTGCGGGATGGCTACCCAATGCCCGACACTGTCAAGACGGTCTACGACAATCTGGATCGATCCCGAGCCCTGCAGGCCTACCTGCTGGGATTACCGATCGTGAACCAGATCGGGATGCGCAATTCGATGCGCAAGTTTGGTCCCGACAATTACACCGACACGATCTGGGAGAGCCTCGTTGACTCCAAGACCGTGGAACTGACCGCGAACGACAATACGGTCTACAGTTTCGTCTGGCTCGACACGAGCAAGGGGCCGCTGGTGGTCGAGATCCCGCCCAAGGTGCTCGGACTGATTGACGACATGTGGTACCGCTGGGTAGCCGACGTCGGCATTACAGGCGCGGATCGTGGTCAGGGCGGGAAATACCTGATCTTGCCGCCCGGCTACAAGGGCGACGTGCCGTCGGGCTACTTCGTTGTTCGCCCCAGCACCTTCGGCAACTGGATGCCGTTCAGGTCCTTCCTCGTTGACGGCTCGCCCAAACCAGGCATCGAATCGGTCAAGCAGCACCTTAAAGTCTATCAACTGGCCGATGCCGCGAACCCGCCGCCGATGAAGTTCGCCAATGCGTCCGGAATTCCGGCGACGTTTGTTGCGCCCGCTGACTACTCCTTCTGGAGCCTGTTGAACGAAGCGGTGCAAGAAGAGCCGAGTGAAGGCTCGGATCCGACGACATTGGGCCTTTTCGCATCGATCGGCATCGTGAAAGGTCAGCCGTTTGATCCCGACGAGCGGATGAAGCAGATCCTGACGGATGCCGCAAACATCGGTGCCGTCACCGCGCGGACCATAGCCTATGAAATTCGCGGCAAAGACGCGTACTTCTATCCAGACAGCGCATGGCGCCTACCGTTCTTCGGCGGGTACAATTTCGAAATCGCGCCGGGTGTCAGAAACCTGGACGGTGCACTGTTCTTCTACTACATCGCCACCGGCGTAACACCGGCGATGACCGAGAAGATGGTGGGCGAGGGTTCGCAGTACCCTTGGGCAGCCCGCGACTCGCATGGCAATCCGTTCGACGGCGCGAAGACCTACAAACTGCACCTGCCGCCGAATGTTCCCGTCAAGGATTTCTGGTCGGTCATCGCTTACGACCTCCAAACGCGTTCGATGCTGCAAACCGACCAACAGTTTCCAAGTGTGAGTAGCCAGAACAAGGATGTTAAGGTCAATGCGGACGGCTCGGTAGATGTCTACTTCGGCCCCAAAGCTCCCGCCGGCTTCGAAAACAACTGGGTGCAGACGATCCCGGGCAAGGGCTGGTTCATGATCCTCCGGCTCTACGGACCGCTTGAAACGTGGTTCAACAAGACCTGGCGACCCGGGGAGATCGAACCTGTCTCGGCAGGCTGACCAAGGCCTCATCCGTTTATTCGGCGGCTGAGCTTCGTCGATCCCGGATTTCGTTGCGATGCGTCGCTCAGCGAAGAAAGAGCCCCGCTTCGTCGGGGCACCCGCCGCTTGGTGTTGGGGCTTCCAGCCAGCCCCGCACGGTAGAGGGACTCGTCGATTGCCTTGCTGAGCCTGTGGGATTTGGCTCCCCCCGTGCCATGGCCTCACGCCAATGGATCGCGGATTTCAAAGCCGGAGTCGTCGCTTGCCACTGCCATGCGGTGATAGGTTCGCGTGCCAGAGAACGCCACGACATGGCCGCCAGGCTCAAGAACCCTCAGGACCTCGCGCCAGAATTCGGCAGCGAATGCCGTTTCTCGCCGATGGGGATGAAGCTGGGAACGTCGATGTCACAGCGACAGCTCTCTCATGGCCACCTGGTCAAACGGTAGCTGCCTCGCAGGCAGCGGTTAGCGCGCCCGCATGCTTCGTCCCGGAGCCGGACGCGTCCGGCGCCGGGACATCCGATCAGCGCCTGATGACGGGCGGCGGCCCCCAGGAGCCATCGAGGATCGAGGGCGGCGTCCTGTTCGGCCAGTAGAGCCGCATCGTCAGGGCGAAGGGCGCCGCAGGCGCGGGCAGCCAGTTCGATTCCTTGTCCGCCCCCGGAGACTCGTTCTGGAAATAGAGCGTCAGCGAGCCGTCGTCGTTGTACTGGAACGCGTTGCGGGTGCTGAGCGTCAGGCGTTTAAGCTGGTTCGGATAGAACCAGAGGCCATTGTCGATCTGGTACATGGTGATCGACCAGAACGCCATCGGGTTCACCGGCGGCATCTCGCCCTTCTTGAAGGTGAGCGTATAGCCGTTCTTGCCGTTAAGCTTGGTGCCGGTGCTGTCGACATAAGTCGTCGGGTAGACCGAGACTTCGGGCTGCTGCGACGGCCAGCCGTTGGAGGCCCAGGTGGCGCGGGTCAGGTAGTCCGTGCCGTAGACGGCGCCGGTCGAGGTGACGCGCCAGCCGCTCACGTCCTTGCCGAGATCGGCCCAGTTCTCGTTGAGCTTGTTGGTGACGATCTGCGGCACGTCCTTCAGCGCCGCCTGTATATCGGCGGGGAGCTTCGCCATGTCGAAGGGCTGGCCGGGAACGATGCCGATCTTCGCGATCCGCTCGATCATCGGCGCGTCTTCAGGCGCCGCCACCGCCGACGCCGGGATCAGTCGCGTCATCCAGTTGAAATAGCCATCAATGCCGAGGGCCAGGATCACCTTCTGCGGCGCCTCGTCCATCTTGATGCCGACCTCGGCGACCGGTGGGGCGACGAAGGTGAAGTCCTTGCCGTGGGCGGAAAGCGGCACGACCTTGTACTGGTCCTGCAGCTTGTGGACGATGGCGAGATCTTCTGGCGTGTCGAGAGCATAGGTGCGGCCGAGGACACCGAGATAGCGGGTCGGATAGGCGATGTGGATCATGCCCTCCGGTACGTCGCCATTCCAACCGGGGCCGGTGAAGAGGTAGGTCGCGGCGGCGGTGCCGGTCGTGTTGGTACCCACGGCATGCTTGACCACCATCCAGAGGTCTACCAGCTCGAAATTGAAGAAGCGGTCCTTGATCTCAGGATGGCTGAAGACCTGCGGCTCCTTCAGATCGAGCCAGGCCATCGAATAGAGCGTGTCGGCATTGGTGGCCGAGACGCCGCGATACGTCGCAGGCGGATAGCCACGAACATTGAAGAACGAGCCGAGCGGCGCGCTCATCATTCCCGGCTTGGCCACGTTGCTCATTTGCAGTCGGGTGATGTCGGTCGTCACCAGCGAGTAGCCGTAAATATAGGCGTCGATGGCGATCTGGCGGGCTTCGGCCGCCGTCAAGCCCGGATCGAGCGCAAGGGCGGGCGTGAACGCGGTGATGGGAACCATGGCAGCCGCCAGGGCTCCGATAGCCGTCGTGGACAAGAAGGTTCGGCGGGAAAGCCCGCCCTCGGTAAGACGTCGGGTCATGGGGACCTTCCTTGTGGCCAGTTATGCCGGGCACATCCTGCGCATATGCCGAGCGGCGGATGAAAGGCGGACTGCCGATGCAATCGAAGGACGACTCGACCCGCATGTCCGCAGGAGTGGCTGCAAGACAGTAGAATGGCGGCGACGCCCGCGGAGCCAGTGGCCCTGATCACCGAGGCAGTGGCTATCGAGCATCGCTGCAACTACCTTACCTTTAGGGAAACCTATTAGGCACATGCCGCGGGATGCGGCCAGAAGGAAAGAGCAAAGAACGATGCTGCCGGCCACCCATTTCGCGCCAACGCCCTGCAAGCTGTCGTCCGGCACGGGTCTCGGCGCGACGTCGCTGATCACGGTCACGGCCCTGTCGGGTGTATCGGCATTCGTCCGCGACCGTTTTGGAGAGCGGCTGCTGCGCGGCGCGAACGAAGCGGTCCTGCTCGAC
Organism: Kaistia defluvii; assembly: GCF_026343955.1. Classification (GTDB taxonomy): domain Bacteria; phylum Pseudomonadota; class Alphaproteobacteria; order Rhizobiales; family Kaistiaceae; genus Kaistia; species Kaistia defluvii. The sequence continues at coordinate 70,418 of NZ_JAPKNI010000010.1, read as the reverse complement.
ATCGAGGCCATCGAGGACCAGGACAGCTTCATCCCCCATCTCACGGTGACGACCTTTGGCGCCGCCGTCGCGAGGCTCTCCGGCGACCCTGATTTCGCGCTGCTGCTCGTCCCCCATCTGACCATGGCCAGCAAGGGGTGCTGGGCGACCTACATGCTTGCGGCCCCGACGCTCGGCCAGGCCGTCGAGCGGGCGATCCGCACCATCGGCTTCCACAGCAAGGGGGACACCATGTCGCTCGCCGTGAGCGGACGCGAGGCGCGGATCAGCTATGCCAGCGCAGCCAAGGGACAGGACGGCTACCTTCATGTAGCGATCGGCACGGCCGGCATCCTGCGTAACCTCTGCGAGCATTTTCTGGCGACCCCGCTGCGGATCGAGTTCGACGTCGCCCGCCCGCAACGGCCGGATGCTTTCGAGGAGGCCTTCGGCTGTCCGGTTGTTTTCGACGCGAAGACCGTGTCCGTGTGCCTGGAGGCGGAGCAACTCTCGAAGCGGATGGTCAGGACCCGCCGCGTCCCCGACATCACGGTGGCCGATATGGCGCGGGCACGCGTCGAGTGCCGGACGCTGAACCGCTTCCGCGACATCATTCTTCAGCAGATATGGTCCCAGGTCTTGAGCGGAAAAGTATCTGTCGAGGGTGCGGCCTGTTCCGTCGACACCAGCGTGCGCACGCTTCAGCGCGAACTGAACCGGGAGGGCACGAATTTCCGGGACCTGACGAATACCCTGCGGATCAAGAGAGCGGCCGAGCTCCTGCGGGACACCCCAATCTCGGTCACCGAGATATCAGCGATACTTGGCTATTCGGCGCCAGCGCATTTCGCCCGCGCCTTCCGAAATGGAACGGGCATGAGCCCGCACCAGTTTCGGGCTCACCATTCGGCATGGCCGCCGCGTGATCAATATGTGACCACCACCGGTGCCGAAACTGCATGATACGTTGGAAATGGCGCGCCCGAAGAGATTCGAACTCCTGACCCCCAGATTCGTAGTCTGGTGCTCTATCCAGCTGAGCTACGGGCGCCTGTCGCTTGCTTCACCCCGGAGCAAACCTCCCGGGCGCCGCGCCGACCCTCAGGTCGTCGACGAGGGGATTGCTACAGCCTCGTTCCCGCGATTGCAAGCGTCGAGTTGGATGAGTCTGTGGAGAATTCATTCCAGGGCCGAAAGGCGCGCGGGCTTGCCGTCGGGTCGCGCAGCATCCCAGGCCCTGCAGCCGATCGGAGCGTCGGTGCGGAAAAGACCTAGCCAACCCGGGCCCGGGCGGCGAGATCGAAAGCAATCGGCCGGTCCGGCAAGGCTATCTCGAACACCGCTCCCGGCGCATTCTGGTCGACCAGGGAAATCGTGCCGCCATGGGCCCGGACGATCTCCGCCGCGATCGCCAGCCCCAGTCCCGCCCCACCCGGCCGCACGCCGCCCTGGAAGGCCTGGAACAGGTGCTGGCGGGCCTTGGCCGCCACGCCGGGGCCGGTATCGCAGATGCGAAGGATGACGACGCTGCCCTCCCGCCGTCCCTCGATGGAAAGGCGCCGCACGATGGCCGGGTCGGCCTCGCCGTCCATCGCCTGCACGGCGTTGCGGCACAGGTTGAGCAGGACGCGGAACAACTGGTCGGGATCGGCATCCACCTCGAAGCCGGGCTCGATGCGATTCTCGAATGCGATGGTCGCATGCTGGTCGAGCCCGAGCACGTCGGCGACGTCATGGGAGATCCGAGCGAGATCGACGAGACGCCGCTGCGGCTCGCGTTCGCGGGCCCGGCCATAGGCGAGCGTCGTCTGGCAATAGTCGATGGCGCGGTCGAGCGTGGCGATCAGCTTGGGCGCGAAGCGCTGGACGGCCGGGTCCGGCAGCGCCGCGATGCGATCGGAGAAGAGCTGCGCCGAGGCCAGCAGATTGCGCAGGTCGTGATTGACCTTGGAAACCGCCAGGCCGAGATCGGCGAGATGGCGTTTCTGCGCCAGCGATTCGGTCAGGTGGCCCTGCATCGCGGCCAGCTTGTCCTCGGCGATGCCGATCTCATCCGACCGGCCGCTGGGCTCGATGATGCGCGACTTGTCCTCCGGATCCTCCGAATAGCGCACCATCGCCTGCGCCAGCCGCCGCATCGGCCGGATCAGGAGACGCTGCAGGCTGATATAGATCAGCATCGCCGTCAGGATCGAAATCACGGCCGAAAGCAGCAGGATGTTGCCGGCGAAGCGGATCATCCCGGCGCGCAGCGGACGGTCGCTGATCACGAGTTCGAGGCTCTTGCCGTCCCGATCGGGGCCGATGACGCGCAGCGTGCGCGGCGCCCATGCCGTCAGGGTCGTGAAGGCAGCTTCCGCCGAGCGCCATGGCGTGACGTCGCGCAGGTCCGCCACCTCATCGACGGTGGGCGGCATTTCGACTGCGGCCAGAAGTCGGCTCGCCTTGCCGGTACGCAGCACGATGGCGGTAGCCCCGACCGAGGCCAGCAGTTCGTCCTGAACGCTGCGCGGCACATTCTCCCACGCCGCCGAGCCCAGCAGCACGGCGGCAGCCTGCGCGGTGGCGAGCTTCTCTTCCAGGAAGCGGACGCGGTAGCTCGACACCGACGGGACGAAGGCCGCGACTTCGCTGACCATGACGAAGACAATGGTCAGCAGGATCAGCTTGATCGACAGGCCAAAGGCATGGCGGCGCGGCCGCGCGGGGACGACATCCGGCAAGGAGGCCTGCGCGGCAATACCGGACCGCAAGGGGCTTGCGTTGAGATCCGTCACTTTGGCGTCATTCAATCGGCACTCCCATCTCGGCCGATGACACTCTATGATGACTCGCCCGCCCGCATGACGTCAAACTTTGCCGCCCCGACGGACGCGTCATGGGGATCAGACGAAGCGATACCGGAGTCGCGTTGACTTGGTTGGGCCTAGTCCGTATAAGCCGGGCTCACGAGAGCACGCTTCCTGTCGTGCTGCGGCTTTTGCCGTGGCATGGGGTCCTGGACCGTCGGGAAGGCTCGCTCATCCGATGATAAACATTGAATTCGAGGGGCCGCCCCAAGCGGTGACGACGCATGAAGCGCACGTATCAACCTAGCAAGCTCGTTCGCGCCCGCCGCCACGGCTTCCGTTCCCGTATGGCCACCGTCGGCGGCCGCAAGGTCATCGCGGCTCGCCGCGCACAGGGCCGCAAGAAGCTCTCTGCCTAATCGGGCGCAGGGACAGCCGGCCGGCGCCCGGAAAGGCCTCCCATGGATCATATGAAGACCATGGATCGTCTCAAGAAACGCGCCGAATTTCTTGCCGTCGCCGGAGGGCCCCGCGCCTCCCGGCGCGGCTTTGTCTTGCAAAAACGCGACCCACGCGCGGATGACGTCAGTCGCCCGGCGCGTGTTGGCTATACGGTCACGAAGAAGATGGGCAACTCGCCCGAGCGCAACCGGATCCGGCGGCGCCTGCGCGAAGCCATCCGCCTGGCGGGCATCGACCACGCTGTCGCCGGCACCGACTATGTCCTGGTCGGCCGCCGCGCCACACTGTCGCTGCCCTTCGAAACCCTCGTGACCGATCTTATCTCCGGCTTCGACGCGCTGAAGCGTCCGACCTCCGGACCGCGGCACCAGGACCGCGGCAAGGAAAAAGCCCGGCAGCCGGGCCAAGCGACCTCACCCGAAAGACGTGAACGATGACCGATAACCGCAATCTGATCCTAGCCGTCATTCTTTCGGTGGCGGTCGTCTTCGGATGGCAGTATTTCGTCGCAGGCCCGAAGATCGATCAGACGCGCCAGCATACCGCCCAGACGAGCCCGGCCGCGCAGTCGACCTCCGGCAGCCCGACGGCCACGACCGGGACGGAAGGCGCGGCGGCGACGCCGGGCGCCCCGACCACGCCGGGCCAGGCGACCGTCATGACCCGCGACCAGGCGCTGGCCGCCAACCCGCGCGTTGCCATCAGCACCCCGTCGGTGACCGGCTCGATCAACCTCAAGGGCGCCCGCTTCGACGATTTGCATCTCGACGGCTTCCGCGAGACGGTCAATCCGAACAGCCCGACCATCGTCCTGCTGTCGCCCTCGGGCGCGCCGAACGGCTATTTCTCCGAATTCGGCTGGGTCGCGCCGGCGGGCGTCGCCGCCCCCGGCCCCGACACGCTCTGGAGCGCGCCCGAAGGCGCGAAGCTGACCGATACCACCCCGGTCGTCCTGACCTGGGACAATGGCGCCGGCCTCACTTTCAAGCGCACGATCTCGATCGACCCGCGCTTCATGTTCACCGTCAGGGACGAAGTCGCCAACGCGACGGGCCAACCCGTCTCCATGTCGCCCTATGGCCGCGTCGTGCGCCTGGGCGAACCGACCGTTGCCGGCTATTACATCCTGCATGAAGGCCCGCTCGGCGTGCTCGGCGAGAAGGGCCTGCAGGAGATCACCTACAAGAATCTGCGCAAGGCCGGTTCCGAATCCTTCCAGGGCATCAACACCGGCTGGCTCGGCATCACCGACAAGTATTGGGCCGCCGCCGTGGTTCCGCGTGACACGGAGTCCTTCGACGCCTCGTTCAGCTTCGTTGACGGCGCCACGCCGCTCTACCAGACCGACTTCAAGAGCAAGCCGATCACCGTTCCGGCCGGCGGCACCGCTACGGCCGAGGGCCTGCTGTTCGCCGGCGCCAAGCAGGTGTCGGTCATCCAGGACTATCAGAACAACCTCAAGATCGACCGGTTCGACCTGCTGATCGACTGGGGGATGTTCTATTTCTTCACCAAGCCGCTGTTCTTCCTGATGGACTATTTCTTCAGGCTATTCGGCAATTTCGGCGTGGCCATCCTGCTGGTCACCGTCATCGTCAAGGCCGTGTTCTTCCCGCTCGCCAACAAGTCGTACAAGTCGATGAGCGCGATGAAGAAGGTGCAGCCGGAAATGGCCGCGCTGCGCGAGCGCTATGCTGACGACAAGGTGAAGCAGCAGCAGGAGCTGATGGCGCTCTACAAGAAGGAAAAGATCAATCCGCTCGCCGGCTGCTGGCCGGTGCTGATCCAGATCCCGGTCTTCTTCTCGCTCTACAAGGTGATTTTCGTCACCATCGAGATGCGCCATGCGCCGTTCTTCGGCTGGATCCAGGACCTTTCCGCGCCCGATCCGACCACCATCTTCAACCTGTTCGGCCTGATCCCCTGGACGCCGCCGCACATGCTGATGATCGGCATCTGGCCGCTGATCATGGGTCTGACGATGTGGGTGCAGATGCGCCTGAACCCGGCTCCGGCCGACCCGGCGCAGCAGGTGATCTTCAACTGGATGCCGGTGATCTTCACCTTCATGCTCGGCACGTTCCCGGCCGGCCTGGTGATCTACTGGGCCTGGAACAACACGCTGTCGATAGCCCAGCAGTGGGTCATCATGCGGCGCCAGGGCGTCGACGTGAACCTGCTCGGCAACATCATGTCGACCTTCAAGAAGAAGCCCAAGGACGGTGGCGACAAGACCACCGCGCCAACCAAGGCCAAGAGCTGATGCCGGAGATTGATCAGGAAGAGATCGACCGCCTCGAAACGGGCCGTCTCTTCTTCGCCAAGGCCTGGGAGTTCGTGATGAGCGTGCCCACGATCGGGCACCTGCCGCCGATCGACGTGGCCGAGATCGCCTTCTCGGGGCGCTCCAATGTCGGCAAGTCGTCGCTGATCAACGCGCTCACCAACCGCATCGGTCTGGCCCGGACCTCGAACACGCCGGGCCGGACGCAGGAACTGAACTTCTTCACCTCCGGCAGCGGGCTGTCGATCGTCGACATGCCGGGCTATGGCTATGCCGAGGCGCCGAAGAAGCTGGTCGATGCCTGGAACCGGATGATCCGCGACTATCTGCGCGGCCGCGTCAGCCTGCGCCGCGTCTATGTACTGATCGATTCCCGTCATGGCCTCAAGGCGAACGACAAGCTGACGCTCGACCTGCTTGACGAGACGGCGGTCTCCTACCAGATCGTCCTGACCAAGGTGGACAAGCTGAAGACGGGCGAACTCGCGCGCGTCAAGGCGGCGACGGAAGCCGCCATCGCCAAGCGCCCCGCCGCCTTCCCGGTCGTCATCGCCACCTCCTCGGAGACGGGCGAGGGCATGGATCTGCTGCGCGCCGAGATCGCCCAGCTCGCGACCTGAGGAACTGCGGCGGCGAAGCCGTCGCCGTCATTGTTCCGCCATCGCATAATCGCTATAGAGCCCTGCCCTTTTGCAGCGGAGCGGAGATTTGAGGATGGATATGCGGGTAGAGGACAGCACGGATCCGGTGCTGACCGCACGACTGATCGCCACCGCGCTGCCCTACATGCTGCGCTATGACGAGAAGACCGTGGTGGTCAAGTTCGGCGGCAATGCCATGGGCTCGGAAGAGCTCGGCAAGGCGTTTGCCGAAGACATCACCCTGCTCAAGCTCGCCGGCATCAATCCGGTCGTCGTCCATGGCGGCGGCCCGCAGATCAACGCCATGCTCACCCGCCTCGGCATCAAGTCCGAATGGGCGGCCGGCATGCGCATCACCGACAAGGCGACCGTCGAGGTCGTCGAGATGGTGCTGGCCGGCTCGATCAACAAGGAGATCGTGCAGACGATCACCGAAGCGGGCGGCCGCGCCATCGGCCTGACCGGCAAGGACGGCAACATGGTCACGGTCAAGCGCCTGACCCGCAAGGTCGTCGATCCCGATTCCAACATCGAGAAGGTCATCGATCTGGGCTTCGTCGGGGAACCGACCCGCGTCCGCACGGAAGTGCTGGAAGTGCTGGCGAAGTCGGAAATCATACCCGTTCTGGCGCCCGTCTGCGCCGGCGAGGATGGCGAGACCTACAACGTCAATGCCGACACCTTTGCCGGCGCCATCGCCGGCGCGCTCGACGCCAGCCGCCTGCTGTTCCTCACCGACGTCCCCGGCGTCCTGGACCGCGACAAGAACCTGATCAAGGAACTGACCGTCGCCGAGGCGCGCGCCATGATCGCCGACGGCACCATCTCCGGCGGCATGATCCCCAAGGTCGAGACCTGCATCGAGGCGCTGGATCGCGGCGTCGAGGGCGTCGTCATCCTTGACGGCAAGACGCCACACGCCGTGCTGCTCGAACTCTTCACCGAGCGCGGCGCCGGCACGCTGATCAAGCGCTGACCGGCCGCATGCCCGAGATCCCCTTGCCGACGGACCCGGCGCTTGCCCGGTTCGCCGGCATCCGCGCCTGGGTGTTCGATCTCGACGACACGCTGTATCCGCACCATACGGGCCTGTTCGAGCAGGTGTCGGAGCGGATCCTTCTCTATGTCGAGCGCCAACTTTCGTGCGGTCGCGAGCAGGCGCTGGCGGTTCGCGCCGATTTCTGCCGGCGCCACGGCACGACGCTGCGCGGCCTGATCGTCGAGCACGGCATCGATCCCGCACCCTTCCTGGACTTCGTGCACGACATCGATCATTCGAAGCTTGAGGCCGACCCGGCCCTGGTCGCCACCATAGAGCGCCTGCCCGGTCGGCGCTTCGTGCTGACCAATGGCTCGCAGGACCATGCCGAGCGCATCCTCGCCAGGCTGGGCTTCCGCGACCCTTTCGACGACATCTTCGACATCATCCGCGCCGATTTCGTGCCGAAGCCGCATCCCGACACCTATGCCCGCTTCCTCGGCCGGAACGGCATCGACCCGGCCTCGGCCGCGATGTTCGAGGATCTGCCGCGCAATCTCGAAGTGCCTAAATCGCTCGGCATGGCGACCGTCCTGGTGGTTCCGCGCGGCACCGCCGAAGCCCCCGTCGAGGCCTGGGAGGCGCGCGCCAACACGGCGCATATCGATCACCAGACCGATGATCTCCCCGCCTTCCTGGCCCGAATCGCCCCGAACGCCTGAGACGGCGTCGGCGAAAAAGACGACCCGCCTGCCTTGCGCGTTGACTTCCCCCGATTGCCCGATATCGTCCGGCCCGAACCATGCCGGCCTCTCCTGCGCCGGAGATGCCCGCTTTCCAAGGAAGAACGATGACCACGCAAGACCTCGCCGCCCTCAAGTCCACCGTCGAAGCCGCCTTCGAGGATCGCGCGAATGTCAGCTCCGCGACGCAGGGCGCCGTCCGCTCCACCGTCGAGACGACGCTGGGCCTGCTCGACCGGGGCGAAGTCCGCGTGGCGGAAAAGATCGATGGCGACTGGGTCGTCAATGACTGGCTGAAGAAGGCCGTGCTGCTCTCGTTCCGCCTGAACGACATGGCCCCGATCCCCGGCGCGCCGAACGGCTCGACCTGGTGGGACAAGGTGCCGACCAAGTTCGAGGGCTGGGGCGCGGATGAATTCACCAAGGCCGGCTTCCGCGCCGTGCCGGGCGCCGTCGTGCGTCGCTCCGCCTATATCGCGCCGAGCGTCGTGCTGATGCCGTCCTTCGTCAATCTCGGCGCGTATGTCGATACCGGCACCATGGTCGACACCTGGGCGACCGTCGGCTCCTGCGCCCAGATCGGCAAGAACGTGCATCTCTCCGGCGGCGTCGGCATTGGCGGCGTGCTTGAGCCGCTGCAGGCGAGCCCGACCATCATCGAGGACAATTGCTTCATCGGCGCCCGCTCGGAAGTCGTCGAGGGCGTGATCGTCGGCGAGGGCTCCGTCATCTCGATGGGCGTGTTCATCAGCGCCTCGACCAAGATCGTCGACCGCGAGACCGGCGAGATCCATATCGGCCGCGTGCCGCCCTATTCCGTTGTCGTCTCCGGCTCGCTGCCGGGCAAGAACCTGCCGAACGGCCAGCCCGGCCCGTCGCTCTACTGCGCCGTGATCGTCAAGAAGGTCGACGCCAAGACCCGCTCCAAGACCAGCGTCAACGAACTGCTTCGCGACTAGATTGCAGATTGCCAAACACTCCCGCCCTGATAGGTTCAACGCCTATCGGGGTGGGGGCGTACTATGAGTTTGTGGCAGTTACTGTTTTCATTTCAGGGGCGGATTGCACGAACAAAGTTCCTGATTTCCATAATTCTGGTCAATGTATTATTGGCAGGTCTAGAGCTAGCTCTACACAAGATATTTTCCGTTGAGACCGACGATATTTTGTTTTGGCTGACGATAAGCATGATAAACGCAATGTTCGCTGCGTTTATATGGGCTGCTCTCGGCGTCAAACGACTGCACGACAGAAATAAGTCTGGCTGGTGGATACTGGCAATTCAAGTTGTCCCATCTCTGATCCTATACCCTGCGATCGAAGTCGCGCAGATGGGCGGCCCGTTGGCCACGATCGCCACAATCGTAGCCACAATCTCCATCGTGGTGCTCCTCTGGTCATGGATTGAGCTTGTCCATTTGCGCGGCACGCGTGGTGAGAACCGCTTCGGCCCGGATCCACTCGCCCCAACGTCTTCCACACCAGTTTCCGCCGAGCCCGGGCTTGCCTGACGCGAGAACGCGTGGCAACGAGATGGCATGCACCGCCATGATCCCATCCTCCTGTTGCAAGACCTCATCCGCTGCCCATCGGTAACGCCAGCCGAAGGCGGGGCGCTCTCCTATCTGGATGGCGTCCTGACCGAAGCCGGTTTCACGGTCGAGCGACCGGTGTTTTCCGAGGCCGGCACGCCGGACGTGGAAAACCTGTTCGCCAGCATCGGCAGCGGCGCGCCGCATTTCGTCTTTGCGGGCCATACCGACGTGGTACCGCCGGGCGACGAGGCGCATTGGCTGCATGGGCCCTTCTCCGGTGACATCGCCGACGGCATGCTCTATGGCCGGGGCGCGGTCGACATGAAGGGCGGCATCGCCGCCTTCGCGGCGGCAGCGCTCGATTTCCTGGCCGAGGGCGGGTTGCAGCAGGGCATGATCTCGCTGCTGATTACCGGCGACGAGGAAGGCCCCTCGATCAACGGCACGGTCAAGCTGCTCGACTGGGCGGCGAAGAAGGGCCACCACTTCGACGCCGCGATCGTCGGCGAGCCGACCAACCCCGAGCGGTTGGGCGACGCGATAAAAGTCGGCCGGCGCGGCAGCCTCTCCGGCACGATCACCGTGCAGGGACGGCAGGGTCATGTCGCCTATCCGCATCTGGCCGTGAACCCGATCCCGCAGCTGATGAAGCTGATCCGCCGGCTGACGGCGGAGGCGCTCGATCATGGCAATGAGCGCTTCGACGCCTCGAACCTCGAATTCATCGGTCTCGAGGTCGACAACAAAGCCTGGAACGTCATCCCGGCCGAGGCCAGCGCCCGCTTCAACATCCGCTTCAACGACGAGTGGAATCGCGACACGCTGGAGGCCTGGCTGATGAGCCGGCTGCAGGAAGCGGCCGGCAACGAGATCGACTTCGAACTTGAGCTAGTGCCGACCTGGAGTGCGTCGTTCCTGACCCATTCGGACAAGCTCATCGGCACGCTCTCGGACGCGGTCGAGGCTTCGACCGGCCGCCGGCCGGCGCTCTCGACCAGCGGCGGAACCTCGGATGCGCGCTTCATCAAGGACTATTGCCCGGTGGTCGAGTTCGGCCTTGTCGGGCAAACCATGCACCAGATCGACGAACGGGTATCCGTCGCCGATCTCCAGACCCTGACGGCAATCTATCGCGGCTTCCTCGACCAGTATTTTGCGTGACGGCGGCGGCCCTATGATCACCCCCTCCGCATCCAGCGCGCTGACGGGCGCGTTCGAGCTGTTTCTCGGCCGGCGCGAGGGGCTGACGCGTTTCGACTTCAGCGTCGACGGCTTCTGGCGCTCGTTCGGTGCCGTTCTCTACATGCTGCCGTTCTTCGCCATCAGCGTCGCCGTCGAGCATCGGCTGCGGCCGGAAGACGTCACCATTGCCGGTCCGACGGACGCGATCTTCCTCGTCTCGCGCGGGCTCGACCTGGTGCTCGACTGGATCGCCATGCCCATCCTGCTGGCGATCTTCGCCAGGCGGCTCGGCATCGCGCGCAGCTACGCCTCCTATATCGTGGTGCGCAACTGGGCCTCGGTGATCATGGCCGCGCCGCAGGCGGCCATCGCGCTGCTGGCCGGTCTTGGCGTGGTGCCGATCGAATTCGCCGCCGTCGTCTCGCTGGCGATCGTCGGCGTCATGCTGCGCTACCACTACCAGATCGTCGGCGCGACGCTCGGCAAGTCGGTCGGCTTCCGGGTCGGGCTGGTCGCGGCCGACCTCGCGCTAAGCCTCATCCTCAGCGGCATCTTCAGCCGGCTGTTCGGCGCCTGAGGCGGCATAGTCGACGCGAACGAGATAGAGCCCGCCAGGCGGCGCCACCGGGCCGCAGGCCTTGCGATCGCGCGCTTCCAAAACCTCGGCCACGCGGGCGACCGGCCAATTGCCCTCGCCGACCTTCTTCAGCGTGCCTACCATGGACCGCACCTGGTTATGCAGGAACGATCGCGCCGAGACCTCGAACAGAACCTGGTCGCCGTCGCGGCTTATGTCCAGCCGCTCCAGCGTCTTCATCGGGCTCAGCGCCTGGCAGTCGGCAGAGCGGAAGGTGGTGAAGTCGTGCCAGCCGAGCAGCGAATTGGCCGCCTGCTGCATCGCCTCGATATCGAGATGCTTGCGCACATCCCAGACGCGATTGATGTCGAGCGCGGCCGGGGCGCGGCGGTCGATGACGCGATAGATGTAATGCCGCTTCACCGCCGAATAGCGCGCGTCGAAGCTGTCGTCGACCGGCTCGGCCTGGAGGATGGCGATCGGCTCGGGGCGCAATTGCGCGTTCATGGCGTCGCGGATGCGCAGGCCCGACCAGGTTCCCGAGAGATCGAAATGCCCGACCTGCCCGGTCGCATGGACGCCCGAGTCCGTGCGGCCGGCACCGAAGGTCAGCACGTCCTCGCCGGTGAAGCGCTTGATGGCGGCTTCCAGCGACTGCTGCACGGAGGGCGCATTCTTCTGCCGCTGCCAGCCCGCATAGGGCGTGCCGTCATATTCGATCAGGATCCTGTAGCGTGGCATCGGCCGGCCTAGCCGACGAGAGCACCGGCTTCGACCGATGCTCCGCGCAGGAAGTCCACGGCGCGGAGCGGCTTGCCTCCGGCGCGCTGCACCTCGACAAGCCGGACGGCGCCGTCGGCGCAGGCGATGGTCAGTTGGTCGTCCAGCACCGTGCCCGGCGCGCCGGAGCCGGCAGCCCGCGTCGAGCGCAGCACCTTCACCCGCTCGACCTTGTCGCCAAACGTCATTTCGCACCAGGCGCCCGGGAAAGGCGACAGGCCGCGAATATGGTTGTGCACGTCGGCGGCGGGCTTCTGCCAATCGATCCGCGTCTCGGCCTTGTCAATCTTGGCGGCGTAGGTGGCGCCCTCCTCCGCCTGCGGCACGGCATCGAGCCCGCCGCGCGAGGCGGCGGCGAGTGCGCGCACCATCAGATCGGCGCCAAGCCGCGCCAGCTTGTCATGCAGGTCGCCGGTGGTGATATCGGGCGCGATCGCGATCTTTTCCGCCATGGCCACGGGGCCGGTATCGAGGCCCGCCTCCATGCGCATGACCATGACGCCGGTCTCGGCATCGCCGGCCATGATGGCGCGATGGATAGGGGCGGCGCCGCGCCAGCGCGGCAGCAACGAGGCATGCAGGTTGAGGCAGCCTTCGCGCGGCGCGTCCAGGATCGCCTGCGGCAGGATCAGCCCATAGGCGACGACCACGGCGACGTCCGCCTCAAGCGAGGCGAAGGCCTCCTGCTCGTCGGCGCTCTTCAGCGATTTCGGCGTGAAGACGGGAATGCCGAAGCGCTCCGCCGTCTCGTGCACGGGCGACTTGCGCTCGGCCATGCCGCGTCCGGCGGGACGCGGCGGCTGCGAGTAGACGGCGACGACCTCATGCCCTTGGCCGATGATCTCGACAAGCGTGGGCACGGAGAATTCGGGCGTGCCCATGAAAACGACGCGGAGGCTCATATCCGCCTCACATCTCGTCGGGGGTATGCGACTTGAATTCCGGCCGGACGCCCGTCTTGGCGGCCTTGACGAACTTCTTGATCACCATGTCGCGCTTCAGCCGGGACAGGTAGTCGATGAACAGCTTGCCATCGAGATGGTCGACTTCGTGCTGCACGCAGGTGGCCAGAATGTCGTCGGCCTCGATTTCCTGCAGCTTGCCGGCGCGATCGAGATAACGCAGGCGCACGGAAGCGGGGCGCTCGACCTCGGCATAATAATCCGGGATCGAGAGGCAGCCCTCTTCATAGACCGAACGTTCGTCGGAGGACGTCAGGATCTCGGGATTGATCAGGAACAGCGGCTCGGGCTTGCTGCCCTCTTCGCGGCCCGACACGTCGATGGTGACGATCCGGCGCGGCACGCCGACCTGGATCGCGGCGAGGCCGATGCCCGGCGCCTCGTACATCGTCTCCAGCATGTCGTCCATGAAGCGCAGCAGTTCGTCGTCGATGCGCTCCACCGGCTCGCTGACGAGCCTCAGCTTCGCGTCCGGCAGGGTGATGATGTCGAGTAGGGCCATGAAAACCTCAGATTGAGCCGTTTCAGATAAGAGATGCGGCGGGGTGGGTCAACGAGGAATGATGGAGGCCAAGCCCGGCCATGCGAGGCGTGTTCTTGTTTTGATCTCGTCTTGGCATGCGAATCTGGTATGAAGGGGCATGCAGGATGTCCTCTTCTTCGTCGGCGACCGGCCGATCTCCGTCGCCATGCTGATGCTGGTTGCCGCGGCGGCCGCCGTCCTGCTGCTTCTGCTCGTGCTGATCGTGGTGTGGCGCGGGATGAGCCGGCGCGACTCGGCAGAAGCCGAGCAGGCGATGCTGGGCGGCGAATTCGAGCGTCGGATCGGCGAGCTGGTGCGGATTCAGAGCGAGATGACCGGCCGCATGCAGACCATGGCGGAGGTGTTCGGGTCGCGCCAATCGGAACTGCTGCACGGACTGTCCAACCGCATGGACGGGCTCGGCCACCGCATCGGCCAGACCATGGTCGAATCGACCCGCAGCACCCATGAGAACCTGACCCGGCTGAACGAGCGCCTCGCCGTCATCGACACCGCGCAGCGCAACATCACCGAGCTTTCGAGCCAGGTCGTCGGGCTGCAGCACATCCTCGCCAACAAGCAGACGCGCGGCGCCTTTGGCCAGGCGCGGATGGAGGCGATCGTCCAGGACGGCCTGCCGATGGGCGGCTACCAGTTCCAGGCGACCCTCTCGAACGGCAACCGGCCGGATTGCGTCATCGCCTTCCCGAATGGCGCAGCCGGGCTCGTCGTCGACGCGAAATTCCCGCTCGAGGCCTGGAACGCGATCCGCGCCGCCGAAGGCCCCGAACTGACCCGGGCCGCCGAGGCGCAATTCCGCCGCGACGTGACCAAGCATCTGAAGGACATCGCCGAGCGCTATCTGATCCCGGGCGAGACGCAGGACACGGCCTTCATGTTCGTGCCGTCGGAATCGATCTTCGCCGACGTGCATGAGCGCTTCGAGGACCTGATCCAGGCCGCGCACCGGCTCCGGATCGTCATCGTCTCGCCATCGCTGCTGATGCTGTCGATCCAGGTCGTCCAGTCGGTGCTGAAGGATGCCGGCATGCGCGAGCAGGCGCATCTGATCCAGGGCGAGGTGATGAAGCTGATGGAGGATGTCGGCCGCGTGAACGACCGCGTCCTCAAGCTGAAGACGCATTTCGACCAGGCTTCCAAGGACATCGACGACATCCTGATCTCGACCCGCAAGCTGACGGCACGGGGCGCCAAAATCGAGGCGCTGGAATTCGGCGACGAGGGTTCGCCGGCCTATGACCGCCAGCCGGACCTGCTGGCCGGCGAATAGGCGTGGGCAGAGCGGCCATGAACACCCTGCGTGCCGCGGCCCTTTATTTCGCAGTGACCTTCGCGGCCGGCTTCGTGCTGGGCACGCTCCGCGTGCTGCTCATCGCGTCCCGATGGGGCGAGGTCGCCGCGGTCCTTCTGGAACTGCCCATCATGCTGGGCATCGCGTGGCTCGTCTGCGGCCTCACCCTGCGCCGCTTCGGCATATCCGCCACGAACCATCGGGACATCGGCATGGGCGCGATGGCCCTTCTGTTCCTCATCCTTGCCGAATTCGCGCTCGGCATCCTCGCCTTCGGCCGCACGCCCGCCGGCATCCTGGCGAGCTATGCGACGGCAGCCGGCGCGCTGGGCCTCGCCGGCCAACTCGTTTTCGTCGCCCTCCCCGTGGTCCGATGTCGATGGGGGCGTTTCCGGCCTCAGTAGCCGCGGCCATCCTTCAGAAACTCGATCTCTTCCGGCGTGGACTCGCGGCCAAGATCGGCATTGCGATGCGGGAAGCGGCCGAACCGGCGGATCAGGTCGCGGTGCTTCTCGGCATAGTCCACGAACGACCGATAGTCCTCCTTCTCAGCCTCGGGCACCTCGGCCAGAAGCGCCTCGTAGAGGTGGACCGAAAGATCCTGGTCGGCCCGTTCCTCGCTGTGCTCGAACGGCAGATAGAGGAAGACGCGCTCGATCGGCGCGAAGCGATCCGCTCCGCCCGCGATCAGCCGCCGCACCGCCGCCCGGGCGCGCGCGTCATAGGCAAAGGCCCGGCCGTCATCGCGGAAGAGATTGCGCGGGAACTGGTCGAGGAACAGGACGAAACCGATGGCGGCCGCCGGCGGCAGGGTTTCGAAGTCCCAGTCCGCATCCGCGACGGTGTCGAGATGATCGGCGAAGCGGGCGCGGATGGCGTCATCGGTGGCATCGCGGCGCGAGAACCAGACCTTGACCCGCTCGGCGAGCGGTTCGACGCCGGCGACCAGGTCCTCGAACCAGAAGCGGTGGGCCTCCAGCAGAATGGCGGGATCGGGTTGTTCGGTCGGCATGCTGCTTTCTCCCCGTAAGTCGCAAGTCTATGGACGAGCCTCCGCCCCCCGCGGGCGGGAAAGGCCCCGTCTGCCGCAGGGATAAGGCCATGGAGAGCCGGATGACGCCAGCCTTGCCGGCCTGCGGGCGCAGATCGAGGCGTGAGGCACTCCCTCAGAAGGGCGTGCGGGCGCGGATGGCGGCAGCGAGCGTGCCTTCGTCGAGATAGTCGAGTTCACCGCCCACCGGCACGCCATGCGCCAGCCGCGAAACCTTGACCGGCGTGCCGGTCAGGCGGTCGGTGATGACATGCGCCGTGGTCTGGCCGTCGACGGTGGCGTTGACTGCCAGGATCACCTCGGCCACGTCTCCGGTCGAGCAGCGCCGCACCAGCGAATCGATGTTGAGATCCTCCGGCCCGACGCCATCGAGCGGCGAGAGCGTGCCGCCCAGCACGTGATAGCGCGCCCGGATCGCACCGGCGCGCTCCAGCGCCCAGAGGTCCGAGACGTCCTCGACCACGACGATCGTCTTCTCGTCGCGCGTGACATCGGTGCAGATCGTGCAGGGATCCGACGTATCGATGTTGCCGCAGACCGAGCAGGTGAGAATCCGTTCGGCCGCGACCGTCATCGCGCCGGCCAGCGGCACCAGCAGTTGGTCCTTCTTCTTGACCAGCGCCAGCGCCGCGCGCCGGGCCGAACGCGGCCCAAGCCCAGGCAGCCGCGCCAGCAGCTGGATCAGGCGTTCGATCTCGGGACCGGCAGTGCTGCGGGACATTTTTCTACTTGGATTCGCGGACCGAAAAGGGCGAACGCAAACGCACCCGCCCCCTCTCCATCAAACTAGAACGGCAGCTTCAGGCCGGCCGGCAGGCCGAGGCCGCCCGTCAGGGCTTCCATCTTTTCGGCCATGGTGCGCTCGGCCTTGGCACGCGCATCGGCATGGGCGGCGGCGATCAGGTCTTCCAGGATCTCGACCTCTTCCGGCTTCAGCAGCGACGGATCGATCGAGAGCTTGCGCAGGTCACCCTTGGCGGTCATCACCACGGTCACGAGGCCGGCGCCGGCCGAACCTTCGACTTCGATGTTGGCGACTTCGGCCTGCATGTCCTGCATCTTGGACTGCAGTTCCTTGGCCTTGCTCATCATGCCGAGAATGTCGCGCATGCGGGTTCTCCTGGTTCGAAGGGTCAAAAAATGGATGGATCAGTCGTCGTCGGGATCGGGCGCTTCGTCCGGATTGTCGACCGGAACGGCCGGCGACGGCAGGCCCTCCGGCTCCTCGGCGCCGCGGATCTGGATGTCGACGATCTTGGCGCCGGGAAAGCGCGATAGCACCGCCGCGACCAGTGGGTCGGCTGCGGCGTCCGAGCGCGCCTTGTCCTTGGCGAAGGCGCGCGCCTCGGCAATCGTCGGCTCGGTCGATCCCTTGCCGAGCGCCACGACCCAGCGATCGCCGGTCCAGTCGGAGAGCTTGCGGCCGAGATCCTGCGCCAGCGTGCGCGGCGCGTCCTCGGTCGGCTCGAATTCGAGCAAGCCGGGCTCGAAACGGATCGGCTTGACCTGCTGTTCCAGCGCCAGCTTGAGCGGGATATCGCGCTTCAGTCCGACATAGGCGACGAGATCCTCGAACCGCTGGAAGCGGATCGCCGGCTCGGCCTTGGCCTGCGGCGCGCTCGCGGGCTGAGCCATCGTCGCAGTGGCCGGAATCGGCGAGGTATTGGTGATCGTGCGCATCTGGCCGATCGGCCCGCCACCCGAACCACCCGCCCCCTGCGGCGCGGATGGCGGCTGATGCGAAACCTGCGGCGTCGCGCCGCCGCCCGAGGAGGCGGCCGGGAAATTGCCGCTCTTCAGCAGACGCAGCGCCTCGTCCGGCGTCGGCAGATCGGCGGCGTGGGCGATGCGGATCAGCACCATGTCGGCGGCGGCCAGCGGCCGGCTCGAACTGGAGACTTCCTCGATGCCCTTCAAGAGCATCTGCCAGGCGCGCGCCAGGACGCGCAGCGACACGGTCTGCGCCAAGGCGCGCCCGCGAATCCGCTCGTCCTGCGGTAGGGCGGCGTCCTCGCCGCTGTCCGGCACCACCTTGAAGCGGGTCACCGCATGGGTGAACGCAGCAAGATCCTGCAGCACGACGGCGGGATCGGCGCCGATGTCGTATTGTTCCTTGAGCAGCGCCAGCGCTTCCGCGATGCGGCCACCCATCAGCCCCTCGAACAGATCGATGATGCGGGCGCGGTCGGCCAGGCCGAGCATGCCGCGCACGTCCTCGGCCGTGATCGCGCCGGCGCCATGCGCGATGGCCTGATCGAGCAGCGACAGCGAATCGCGGGCCGAGCCCTCGGCGGCACGGGCGATCATCGCCAGCGCGTCGTCGCCGATATCGACATGCTCTTTCTCGGTGATCGAGCGCAGCAGGCCGATCAACCGGTCCGATTCGATCCGTCGCAAATCGAAGCGCTGGCAGCGCGACAGGACGGTGACCGGCACCTTGCGGATCTCGGTGGTCGCGAAGATGAACTTCACATGCTCGGGCGGCTCTTCGAGCGTCTTCAGCAGGCCGTTGAAGGCCGCGCCGGACAGCATGTGCACTTCGTCGAGGATGTAGACCTTGTAGCGGGCCGAGACCGGCTTGTAGCGCACGGCCTCGATGATCTCGCGGATGTTGTCGATGCCGTTGTTGGAGGCGGCGTCCATCTCGAGCACGTCGACATGGCGGCCTTCCATGATCTCGGCGCAATGCACCCCGAGTTCGGGCATGTCGATGGTCGGCCGATCGACCTGGCCGGGAATGGAATAATTGAGGCCGCGCGCCAGAATGCGGGCCGTCGTCGTCTTGCCGACGCCGCGAACGCCCGTGAGCATGTAGGCCTGCGCGATGCGGCCGGTCTCGAAGGCGTTCTTGAGGGTGCGGACCATCGGCTCCTGGCCGACGAGGTCGTCAAAACTGCGCGGCCGGTATTTGCGCGCAAGGACGCGGTAGGCGCCGTTCGCGCCATCCTTCGGAGTGCTGGAAAGATCGCCGCCGTCCATGCGTCGCCGCTGCCGTCCCTGCTGTTCCATTTCACGCCGCCCTCGCGGGCAAGCCTCTTCGACCTTAGCACACGCGCAGGGGCGCGCCGTCTGATCATCGAGGCTGACGCGATGGCTGGGAAAAGGTAGGAGGCTGGCACGCGACCCGTGCCTTGGCTCGTTGGGGCTGCTTCCTTCCGGACCTGACCCGATTGGCGAGTGGCTCGTCCACCACCAACCTCCCGCGGAGACATATCGTCGTTCCCGATCGAAATGGCAAGCCCGAAGCGTGATCGGGGCTATCGCGATGAAAACGTCTATGGCGTAATCACCAGATTCATTTCGAGTCGACGCATGTCGGCCACCCTTCCGCACACCACAGCAGCACCATGACCCGCAATTTCTTTGATCGCTTGCCTCCCGTCGAGCCGAGCACGACCGTCGGCTTTTCCGGCAATACGCTCGACCGCCGCAGCGAGGCCCGCAACGAATCGACCTATGTCGCCGCGCTGGCCGATCCGAATGTGCGCGTGTTCCTTCTGCGCGGCGACGAGGCGATGATGCGCGCCGGCGGCACGTCGGAAAGCCTGTTCAGCCTGAAGGAAGCCAAGGCGCTCGGCGCGCTGATGGATGACGCCATCCTGCTCGGATGGCAGGATTCTTCGCCCCGCATCGCTGCGATCGTCGGCAACGACACCTCCTTCGACGTCGACGCCTTCCACGCCGTGCCGCTGCGGACGCTGGCGACCGCCGCCTACTCCGGCGGGATCCTGATGGATACCGTCGAGCCGGCCACGCTGGGGGCGCTCGCCCAGGCGCGCGCGCTGCTGCACTGGCATGCCTCGAACCGGCATTGCGGCCGCTGCGGTACCCGCTCCACCATGGCGCAGGGCGGCTATCGCCGCGACTGCCCGAATTGCGGACTGCAGAAGTTTCCGCGCACCGATCCGGTGGCGATCATGCTGGCCGTCGATGGCGAGCGTTGCCTGATGGGCCGCCAGGCGCGATTCGCACCGGGCACCTATTCCTGCCTCGCCGGTTTCGTCGAGCCGGGCGAGACGATCGAGGACGCCGTGCGCCGCGAGATCCAGGAAGAGGCCGGCATCCAGATCGGCCGGGTTGCCTATCATGCGAGCCAGCCATGGCCGTTCCCGATGTCGCTGATGATCGGCTGCATCGCCGAGGCGACCTCGACCGACATCGTGCCGGACACGGAAGAACTCGAGGATTGCCGCTGGTTCTCGCGTGACGAGACCCGCGCCATGCTGGACAGCGACCACCCGGACGGCCTCTCGACGCCGCCGCGCATGGCCATCGCCCACACGCTGATCCGCGCCTGGGTCGAGGCGGGTTGAGCGCGTAGGCGAAGCCCTCGCCCCACCCTTTTCCGCGGGCAGGCCGGGGGGCTCCGCGGCCCTCCTGTGTCAGGCCGCCGCCATCAGCGCGGCGGGACGACCTCGGCGCGGAAGGTCGCGGCCGGATAGACACCCAGGATCCGCATCTCGGCCGAGAAGAAGGCAAGCTCCTCCAGCGCATGGGCAAGGCCGACATCCTGCGGATGCCCCTCGACATCGACATAGAATCGCGTGGCCGAGAAGCGGCCGTCGAGTTGGTAGCTCTCCAGCTTCGTCATGTTGATGCCGTTGGTGGCGAAGCCGCCAAGCGCCTTGTAGAGGGCGGCCGGAATGTTGCGGACACGGAAGACGAAGGTGGTGATGACCGGACCGGCTCCGAAGGCCGCGTGCTCGGGCTCGCGCGACAGGATGACGAATCGCGTGGTGTTGTGGGCGGCGTCCTCGACGTTCTCGGCCAGGATGTCGAGGCCGTAGATCTCGGCGGCGAAGCGCGGCGCCAGGGCGGCGCGGGTGAGATCGTCGGTTTCCGAGATGATGCGGGCAGCCCCCGCCGTATCGCCCGCGACGACGGCGCGATAGCCATGTTCGCGCATGATGCGGCGGCATTGGCCGAGCGCATGGACATGGCTTTCCACCGTCTTGATCGTCTCGAGCGTCGCGCCCTTCACCGCCATCAGCTGGAAGCGAATCGGCAGGAAATACTCGCCGATGATGTGCAGGCCCGAATCCGGCAGCAGATGGTGGATATCGGCGACGCGGCCGGCGAGCGAGTTCTCGATCGGGATCATGGCGAGGTCGACGTCGCCGCGGGAGATCGCCTGGAAGCAATCCTCGAAGGTCGGGGCCGGCACGGCCTCATAGTCGGGATAGACGTCGGCGCAGGCGATATGGGAGTTGGCGCCAGGCTCGCCCTGGAACACGATCTTCTTCATGCGATTGAGACTTCTGTTCAAGATTGCCGGTTCTAGCGACCGGACCCGCGGGAGGCCGCCAGCAGGCTGCGCGCCCTTTCGAGATCGGCGGGAGTATCGACACCGAGCGGCACGGCGTCAACGAGCGCCACGTCGATGCGCATGCCGGCCTCGAGCGCGCGCAGCTGCTCCAGCTTTTCGCGCTTTTCCAGCACCGAGGGCGGCAGCGCGACATAGCGGTCGAGCGCGGAACGGCGATAGGCGTAGAGCCCGATATGGTGCAGCAGCGGCCCTTCGCCCCAGGGCGCCGTGGCGCGGGTGAAATAGAGCGCCCGCAGGCGGTTCGCGTCGATCGGCGAGCCGACGATCTTGACCACGTTCGGGTTGGTGCGCTCCTCCTCGCGGTCGATCAGCGCCGCGATGGTGGCGATGTCGACGGCCGAATCAGCGAGCGGCGCGAAGCAGGCGGCGATCGAGGCCGGCTCGATCGTCGGCAGGTCGCCCTGGACGTTGACGATGACGTCATAATGCCGGGCCGAATCGACCAGGCCAGCCGCCTCATGGATGCGCGCCGAGCCGTTCTCGTGATCGGCGCGGGTGAGCACCGCCTCGCCGCCCGCGCGGCGCACGGCGGCGGCGATATCCGTGTCGTCGGTTGCCACGACCACGGGTCCGATCCGGGCCTCGCTGGCGCGCCGCCAGACGTGGACGATCATCGGAACGCCGTGAATATCGGCCAAAGGCTTGCCCGGAAGCCGCGTCGCCGCCATGCGGGCGGGGATAAGCACCAGGGCCTCGGAGGCGGAAGGCATCAGGTTTTCCTCGAATATTGCCCGGTTTCGGGCCTGTAGGTGTCAAAACGTCTCAATCTGGAAGCGTTCATACGTATTGCACCCAACACTGGAAAGCTTGTAGTTTCCGCGCCACATGCGGGGGAGGTGGCGCCAAGGGGCTGCCGGTTCCCATAGCCTATTTGAAGCGCCTGGGGCCAAGACCGATGGATTCATTCGAACGCAACAAGATTCTCGGCGCGATCCTGTTCACGCTTCTCGTGGTGATGTCGCTGAGCATCTTCGCGGGAGAGATCTATTCGCCGTCCGTTCCGGAGAAACCCGGTTTTGTCATCGAGGTCGCCGAAGAGTCGACGGAAGGTGGCGCGGCCCCGGTCGTGGCGCAGGATCCGCCGATCGCGGTTCTTCTGGCCAGCGCCAAGGTCGATGCAGGCGAAGCCGTCGCCAAGAAGTGCGGCGCCTGTCACAATTTCGTCGAAGGCGCCGGCGCCAAGGTCGGCCCCGATCTCTACAATGTCGTCGACCGGGGCATCGGCTCCGTCGAGGGCTTCAAGTATTCCGCGCCGCTTCAGGCCGCGCATGGCGAAGGCAAGAAGTGGACCTATGAGCACCTCTACCACTTCCTGAAGAACCCCAAGGCCGACATGCCGGGTACCGCGATGGGCTTCGCCGGCCTGCCGAAGCCCGAGGATCGCGCCAACCTGATCGCCTATCTGCGGACGCTGGCGCATGAGCCGGTCCCGCTGCCGGCACCCGAGGCTGCCGCTCCCGCCGAGGCCGCTCCGGCCGCAGCCGAAGCGCCGGCGGCTCCTGCGCCGGATGCGGCTCCCGCGACCGACGCGGCTCCGGCTGCCGAGCCTGCCCCGGCAGCGCCCGCTGCTCCGGCCGCAGAGCCGGCCCCGGCTCCCGCCGCAGAGCCTGCCCCGGCAGCTCCCGCCGCAGAGCCCGCTCCGGCAGCTCCGGCTCCCGCCGTACCGGCAACCGAGCCGGCTCCGGCCCCCGCCGAGCAGCCCGCGACGCCCTAAGTCCCGCGCGTCACTGCGACAATTTCGAAAGGCCGGAGATCATTCTCCGGCCTTTTTCTATTGCCAAGTCGGTTGCATGCGATCACGCGGAGTTGCCCTTCGCGCGATCCGCCTTAGTAATGAGCGTAGTCAGCCGGAGAATCGCGTCCATGAAGTTCGTCGCCGCCGCCCTGCTCAGCCTGTCGCTCCTGTTGCCCGCGACATCCGGCGCGAAAGCGGACGATGTCTGGCGCACATCGACCTCCCTCATCGGCAAGCCGAAATACGAAGACGGCTTCAAGCACTACGACTACGTCAACCCCGATGCCCCGAAGGGCGGTACGCTGAACCAGGCCGCCGTCGGCACCTTCGACAGCCTCAATCCCTATATCGTCCAGGGTAGTCCGGCAGCGGGATTCGCGGCGTTTGGCGGCGGGTTGCTCTACGACACGCTGATGGAGCAGGCGACAGACCAGGCCGGTACGAACTATGGCCTGCTGGCCGAGGCGATCAGCTATCCCGACGATTTTGCCTGGGCCAAGTTTCGTCTGAATCCGAACGCGCGCTGGCATGACGGCAAACCGGTCACGGCGGAGGACGTCATCTGGTCGTTCGAGACGCTGAAGGCCCAGAGCCCGATGTACAACAAGTACTACGCCAATGTGGTGAAGGCGGAGATCACCGGCGATCGGGAAGTGACCTTCACCTTCGACAAGCCGGGCAATCGCGAATTGCCAAACATCATGGGCGACCTCGCCGTGCTGCCGAAGCACTGGTGGGAGGGCACCGACGCCAGCGGCAAGAAGCGCGACATCTCGAAATCGACGCTGGAAATCCCGCTCGGCTCCGGTGCCTACCAGATCGAATCCGTGACGCCCGGGCGCCAGATTGTCTGGAAGCGGGTGACGGACTATTGGGGCAAGGACCTGCCAACCCAGGTCGGGCGCAACAATTTCGATCGCATCAAGGTCGACTACTACCGCGATCCGAATGCATCGTGGGAAGCCTTCAAGAAGGGTGGCCTCGACGACTACCGGCTCGAGAACCGCATCGCGCGATGGATGACGGAGTATAATTTCGACGCCGTGAAGAGCGGCAAGGTGGTGCAGCGCTCCTTCCCGCTGGCCTCCTCCGGCCGCATGCAGGGCTATGTGCTCAATCAGCGCCGCGACAAGTTTCAGGATCCGCGCGTCCGCCAGGCGCTCAACTACGTCTTCGATTTCGAGACGATGAACCGCACCCTGTTCTTCGATAAGTACAAGCGGATCGAGAGCTATTTCGCCGGCATCGACCTCGCCTCCAGCGGCCTGCCGCAAGGCAAGGAACTGGAGATCCTGGAGACGGTGCGCGACAAGGTCCCGCCGGAGGTCTTCACAACGCCGTTCAAGCTGCCGGTCAATGATACGCCGCAGGCGTTTCGCGACAATCTTCGCAAGGCGCTGGCACTGTTCAAGGAAGCCGGCTGGGAGCTCAAGGGCAACAAGCTGGTCAATGCGAAGACCGGCCAGCCCTTTACCATCGAATTCCTGGAGAGCGATCCGTCGTTCGAGCGCGTGGTCGCGCCCTATATCCAGAACCTGAAGCGCATCGGTATCGACGCCAGCTTGCGCATCGTCGATACCGCGCAATATGTCGCCCGCGTGAATGATTTCGACTTCGATGTGGTCTCGACGGTGATCGCGCAATCGCATTCGCCCGGCAACGAGCAGCGCGAAATGTGGGGATCGGCCGCCGCCAAGACGCCGGGCAGCCGCAATCTGATGGGCATTCAGGACCCGGCCGTCGACGCTCTGATCGACCGCGTCGTCTTCGCGACCAACCGCGACGACCTGGTCGCCGCCACTCATGCGCTCGATCGCGTCCTGCTGTGGAACTATTACGTCGTGCCGCAATGGTACAGCGACACGATCAATGTCGCCTACTGGAACAAGTTCGGCATTCCGGAGAAGCAGCCCGAATATGTCGGCATCGACACCTATTCCTGGTGGGTCGATCCGGCCAAGGAAGCGGCGCTGGGGGCCAAGCCTTGAGCGAACGCCCTTCGCCCGAACCGCGCCGCTTGTCCTCGATCACGCGCCGTGCCCTGCTGGGCGGCGCGGCCGTCGGTGCCGCCCTCCCGATGCTCGGCCTGTCGCCGCTCCGCGCCGGCGCCGCCGAATCGACCCGTTCGCACGGGCTTTCCGTGTTCGGCGAACTCAAATATCCCGCCGATTTCCAGCGGTTCGACTATCTGAACCCGGCAGCGCCAAAAGGCGGCAGCTTCATCTTCGCCGCACCAAGCTGGTACTACAATCAGAACGCCTACACCTTCAACACGCTGAACGGCTTCACCTTCCGGGGCGACGCGCCGCCTCGCATCGAGCTCTGCTTCGACACGCTGATGGCATCGGCATCCGATGAACCCGGCTCCGCCTACGGACTCGTCGCGGAAAGCGTCACCGTCTCGGAAGACCGCAATACCTACGCGTTCCGCCTGCGCGACAACGTCAAATTCAACGATGGCTCGGCTCTGACGGCAGACGATGTCGTCTTCTCGCTGCAGACGCTGAAGGAAAAGGGCCATCCCGACATTTCGCAATCGATCCGCGAGATGGTTTCGGTGACGGCGGACGGGCCGCGAGACGTCAGAATCGTGTTCTCCGGCAAACAGAACCGCAAGGTTCCGCTGATCGTCGCTTCGACGCTGCCGATCTTCTCAAAGGCCTATTTCGCCGGCCGCGATTTCGAAGCCTCGACCATGGACCCGCCGCTCGGCTCCGGGCCCTATCGCGTCGGCAAGATCAGCCCCGGTCGCTCGATCGAATATCAGCGCGTCGCCGATTATTGGGGCAAGGATCTGCCGGTCGCCGTCGGCGCCTTCAACTTCGACCGCATCCAGGTCGAATTCTACCAGGATGAAGAGGTGCAGTTTCAGGCCTTCGCCAAGGGCGAGCTGCTGTTTCGCGAGGAACCCTCGTCCAAGACCTGGGCGACGGGCTATGATTTTCCGGCCGCCCGGGATGGGCGCGTGCAGAAGCCGTCTTTCGCGGCCGAGCGCCGGCCCGACATGTATGGCTGGTTCTTCAATCTGCGCCGCGCCAAGTTCGCCGATCCACGCACCCGCCAGGCGATCGGCATGGCGTTCGATTTTCCCTGGACCAACAAGAACCTGTTCTTCGGGCTCTATGTCCGGTCGACGTCGTTCTTCGAGATGTCGGATTTTGCCGCTTCCGGCCTGCCGGGCGCGGAAGAACTGGCGCTTCTCGAACCATATCGCGACCCGCTGCCGGCCGAAGTCTTCGGCCCGGCGGTGATGCCGCCCGAGGCCGATGGCAGCGGGCGCGATCGCAAGCTTCTGCGCCAGGCGGCGACCTTGCTGGCGGATGCGGGCTGGCAGCGCAAGGATGGCGGCCTGGTCAACGCCGCCGGCGAAACGCTGACGCTGGAATTCCTGATCCAGTCGCAGGCTTTCGAACGCGTCCTGTCGCCGCTGATCGCCAATCTCAAAGCGATCGGGATCAACAGTTCGATGCGCATGGTCGACGCCGCGCAGTATCAGAGCCGCAAGAACGCCTTCGATTTCGACGTCATGGCGCAGCGGATCATGTTCGACGCCACGCCGATCGATGGCATCGAGCAGATCTTCGGCTCGGCGAGCGCCGACATTCCCAGCGGATCCAATCTGGCGGGGCTGAAAAATCCCGTTATCGACGCGCTGGTGGCCCGAGCGGCGAACGTCAGAGACCGCGCCGAACTCGTCACATTGATGCGCGGACTGGACCGCGTGCTCCGATCCCTGCATATCTGGTTTCCGGCCTGGCTTTCGACGGCGCATCGCGTCGCCGTCTGGGACAAGTTCGGCTGGCCGGAGACAAAGCCCGACTATGGCTTTTCCCCGGAAACGACATGGTGGCAGGACGAGGCCAAGGCGATCGCCATCGGCAAAGCCGGCTAGGGCGGGAGACAGATGGCAGCCTATATTTTCCGACGCATCCTGCTGATGATCCCGACGATCTTCGGCATCATGGCGATCAGCTTCATCATCGTGCAGTTCGCGCCCGGCGGCCCGGTCGAGCGCGTCATCGCGCAGTTACAGGGCAATGACGTTTCGGCAACCAGCCGGATCGGCGGCGGCGGAGGCGCCGATGCCGGCATGGGCGGTCAGGACCGGACGCTCGGAAGCGCGCCCGTCTCGTCCAAATATCGCGGCGCGCAGGGCCTCGACCCGGAGTTCATCGCCAAGCTCGAGAAGCAGTTCGGCTTCGACAAGCCGCCGCTGGAACGCTTCGGCCTGATGCTCTGGAATTACATCCGCTTCGATTTCGGCCAGAGCTATTTCCGCGACATCAGCGTTCTGGAACTGATCAAGGAAAAGATGCCGGTCTCGATCTCGCTCGGGCTCTGGATGACGCTGATTTCCTACGGAATTTCGATCCCGCTCGGCGTCGCCAAGGCAGTGCGCGACGGCGCCCGCTTCGATGTCTGGACCTCGGCGGTGATCGTCGTCGGCTATGCGATTCCGGGCTTCCTGTTCGCCATCCTACTGGTCGTGCTGTTCGCCGGCGGCAGCTTCTTCGACTGGTTCCCGCTGCGCGGCCTGACCTCCGACAATTTCGCCAGCCTGTCGCTCGGCGGCAAGATCGTCGACTATTTCTGGCATATCGCCCTGCCGATCACCGCCATGTCGCTGTCGGCCTTCGCGACGACGACGCTGCTCACCAAGAACTCGTTCCTCGACGAGATCCGCAAGCAATATGTCGTCACGGCCCGCGCCAAGGGCCTGTCGGAGCGCAAGGTGCTCTACGGCCATGTGTTCCGCAACGCGATGCTGATCGTCATCGCCGGCTTCCCGGGAGCCTTCATCTCCGCCTTCTTCGCCGGCTCGCTGCTGATCGAGACGATCTTCTCGCTCGACGGACTCGGCCTGCTCGGCTTCGAATCCGTCATCAACCGCGATTATCCGGTGGTGTTCGCAACCCTGTTCATCTTCTCGCTGATGGGCTTGGTGATCGGCCTGCTCTCCGACTTGACCTACACCTGGATCGATCCGCGCATCGATTTCGAACGGCGGGATGTCTGACGTGACCGATGTCTCCATTCAAGCCCGCGAGATCGAGCCGCGCCGGCTGGCGCTGTCGCCGCTCAACCTGCGCCGCTGGCGCAATTTCAAGGCGCATCGCCGTGGATACTGGTCGCTCTGGCTGTTCCTGGCGCTGTTCGGGCTGACGCTCGCCTCCAACTTCATCGCCAATGACCGGCCGCTGGTCGCTTCCTACAAGGGCGAACTCCTTCTGCCGGTGTTCGCCGACTATCCGGAGGAGAAATTCGGCGGCTTCCTGGCGACGACCAATTTCCGCGATCCCTTCATCCAGGAAGAGATCAACGCCAATGGCTGGATGATCTGGCCGCCGATCCGCTACTCGTTCGACACCGTCAACAACGAGATGGCGACGCCGGCGCCGGCCCCGCCCTGGTGGATGATCCCCCAGGAGGATCGCTGCCGCGCCTATCCGCTCGGCGACGCCGACCCCAATTGCACGCTCGGCAATTTCAACTGGATGGGCACGGACGACCAGGGGCGCGACGTGGTCGCTCGCCTGCTCTATGGCGTGCGCCTGTCGGTGCTGTTCGGCCTGGTGCTGACGGTCGTCTCCTCGGCCATCGGCATTCTGGCCGGCGCGGTGCAGGGCTATTTCGGCGGCTGGCTCGACCTGATCTTCCAGCGCTTCATCGACATCTGGACCTCGCTGCCCGAACTCTACATCCTGCTGATCATGGCCTCGATCCTGGTGCCGAGCTTCTGGGTGCTGCTCGGCATCCTGCTGCTGTTCTCGTGGGTGCGGCTGGTCGGGTTGGTGCGGGCCGAATTCCTGCGCGCCCGAAACTTCGAATATGTGCGGGCGGCCCGGGCGCTCGGCGTCAAAAACCGCACCATCATCGTGCGCCACGTGCTGCCTAACGCCATGGTGGCGACGCTGACCTTCCTGCCTTTCATCCTGAACGGCTCGATCACGACGCTGACCTCGCTCGACTTCCTCGGCTTCGGCCTGCCGCCCGGCTCGCCATCGCTCGGCGAACTCCTGGCGCAGGGCAAGAACAACCTGCAGGCGCCCTGGCTCGGCCTGACCGGCTTCGTCGTCATCTCGGTGATCCTGAGCCTGCTGGTGTTCATCGGCGAGGCCGTGCGCGACGCCTTCGACCCCAGAAAGACGTTCGGCTGACAGGATGGACAAGACCATGACAGCCGAGACCGGCAACACCGCATCGGGCCAGTCCCCGCTCCTCGCCATCGAGGACCTTTCCGTTCATTTCCTGCAGGGCGAGACCCGCACGGTCGCCGTCGACCGGATCTCGTTTACGGTCGGGCGCGGCGAGACCGTCGCCTTGGTCGGCGAATCCGGCTCCGGCAAGTCGGTGACGGCGCTCTCCATTCTGAAGCTCCTGCCCTACCCCTCGGCCGAGCACCCGACCGGCAAGATCCTGTTCGAGGGCAAGGACCTCCTGACGGTCAGCGACCGCGAACTGCGCAAGGTTCGCGGCAACGACGTCACGATGATCTTCCAGGAGCCGATGAGCTCGCTCAATCCGCTGCATACGATCTCGCAGCAGATCGGCGAAATTCTCAAGATCCATCGCGGCCTCTCCGGCAAGGCGGCCGAGAAGCGTATTCTGGAGCTGCTGGCAGAGGTCGGCATCCGCGACGCCGAGAAGCGCCTGAATGCCTATCCGCACCAGCTTTCGGGCGGCCAGCGGCAGCGCGTGATGATCGCCATGGCGCTCGCCAACGAGCCGGACCTGCTGATCGCCGACGAGCCGACGACGGCGCTCGACGTCACGGTGCAGGCGCAGATCCTGAAGCTGCTCAAGGAGATCCAGACCCGCACCGGCATGGCGCTGTTGTTCATCACCCATGACCTCGGCATCGTGCGCAAGATCGCCGACCGCGTCTGCGTCATGACCAAGGGCAAGATCGTCGAGCAGGGACCCACGAAGCAGATCTTCGACCACCCGCAGAACAGCTATACCCAGCACCTGCTGGCGGCCGAACCCAAGGGCGCCCCGCCGCCGGCCGACGAGACGGCGCCGGTGGTGATCGAGGCGCATGACCTCAAGGTCTGGTTCCCGATCAAGCGCGGCATCTTCCGGCGCACGGTCGACAATATCAAGGCGGTCGATGGCATCGACGTCGCCGTGCGGCGCGGCCAGACGCTCGGCGTGGTGGGCGAATCCGGCTCCGGCAAGACGACGCTCGGCCTCGCCATGATGCGGCTGATCAGTTCCAAGGGCGCGATCGACTTCAAGGGCGAACGCATCGACGGCCGCGGCTTCCAGGCGATGCGCCCGCTGCGGCGGCACATGCAGATCGTCTTCCAGGACCCGTTCGGCTCCTTGAGCCCGCGCATGTCGGTGGGCGAAATCGTCGCCGAGGGACTGCGCGTGCACGAGCCGCAGCTTTCCTTCCGCGAGCGCGAACGAAAGGTGGCGCAGGGGCTGGAGGAAGTCGGCCTCGACCCGGCCACCCGCCACCGCTACCCGCATGAATTCTCCGGCGGCCAGCGCCAGCGCATCGCCATTGCCCGCGCCATGGTGCTCGAGCCGCAATTCGTCATGCTGGACGAGCCGACCTCGGCGCTCGACATGTCGGTGCAGGCGCAGGTCGTGGACCTCTTGCGCGACCTGCAGAAGCGGCATGGCCTCGCCTATCTGTTCATCAGCCACGATCTGAAGGTCGTGCGGGCGCTGGCCAACGAGGTCGTCGTCATGCGCGGCGGCAAGGTGGTCGAGCGCGGCACGTCGGAACAGATCTTCTCCGCGCCCGAGACCGACTATACCCGCGCCCTGATCGCAGCCGCCTTCTCGATCGAGACGGCCCCGGAAGGCATCGTTTCGCAATGACCGAGAAGACCGTTCTGCCCGGCGTCCTGATCGCCTCGGGCAATTGGGCGCCCGAGCCATGGGCGGTACCCTTCGCCAGCGAGCCGGATCGGCCCCTGGCGATCTGGCCCGACGTCCCGGACCGCGAGGCGATCCATTATGTGCTGGCCTGGCGGCCGCCGGCCGAAGCTTTCGCCAATCTGCCGAACTTGCGCGCCGTGTTCTCGCTCGGCGCGGGCGTCGACCATGTGGTCGGCAATGCCGCGCTGCCCGACGTGCCGATCGTGCGGGTCGTCGACCCGGACCTCACCACCCGCATGACCGAATGGGTGACGCTGCAGGTTTTGCTGCACCACCGCCAGCATCTCGCCTATGCGCGCCAGCAGGCGGCACATCAGTGGCGCGAACTGCGCCAGCCGGTCGCCAACGACGTGCGGATCGGCATCATGGGCCTTGGCGAACTCGGCCGCGACGCGGCCGAAGTGCTTGCCCGGCTCGGTTTCCAGGTCGCCGGCTGGAGCCGTTCGGCCAAGGATATTCCGGGGATCGAGACCTTCCATGGCGCGGACGGGCTGACGGCCTTTCTCGGCCGCACCGACATTCTCGTCGTGCTGGTGCCGCTGACGCCGGACACGCGCGGCATTCTCGACGCCTCGGTGTTCGACCGGCTCGCCAGGAATGGCGCGCTGGGCGGGGCGGTCCTGATCAATGGCGGTCGTGGCGGGCTTCAGGTGGAGGCCGACATCCTGGCCGCCCTGGACGACGGCCGGCTGGTCGGCGCCAGCCTCGACGTGTTCGAACCGGAGCCGCTCGGCCCCGACAGCCCGTTCTGGAGCCATCCGCGCGTCGTGCTGACCCCGCATGTCGCGGCCTCGAGCGAGGCGAGCGTGCTGGCCGACGGTATCCACCGCCAGATCCTCGATTTCGAGGCGGGAAAGCCGTTGGCCAATCTGGTGGATGTTTCGCGCGGCTACTGACGTGTTTTCGCGGCCGGAGACGCGGGTCCGGCCCGGGCGGAAGCCGTTCGCCACCTCCCGAGGCGCGGGATTGCGGCTAGCCGTGCTGGCTGAGACCCTCATAGGCCGGAACCCGCACCGTGGTCGCCGCGCGTTGCGCGTTGGCGCGAGCCTCGTCCGAGGCCAGACGCAGCAGATAGGCGAGATCGTGCATCTCGTGCTGCTTGGCCAGATTGCTCAGCTGATCCGACAATTCTTCAATGTATTGCGCGGTGGCCTGCATCTTGTTCCTCCTGTCACGCCCCAAACGGCGCGCTTGGTGCGAAGGACGCTCGCTGCGCCGCATGCCGCCCCCTTGGCTGACAGACTAGGCAGGATGGGCAGGAGGGACATACCTCAAATGAGGTAAGCAGCCGCGTTGCGCGGCGATCCCGTCGATTCATCCAAAAGACGGCCGACGGACCGCCGTGACGAGAGAGCCGGCCCCTTCATAGCGGGCGAGCACGTCCTGGAATGGTTCGGAAACCACGGCCATGTGAAAACCGCTGGCGTGCAGCAGCGTTTCGGGGTCGCGCAGGATGCCGACATGGCCCTGCCAGAAGACCAGATCGCCCCGGCGCAACGCACCGGCAATTGTCCCGTCGACCGGATGACCGATCGCCTGTTCCTGCTGGTCGGTATCGCGCGGGACCGGCAGGCCGGCCGCCGCCAGCGACAATTGCACCAGGGCCGAACAGTCCAGGCCGAGGCTGGTCCGTCCGCCCCAGAGATAGGGCGTCTCGAGAAAGCGTTCGGCAACGGCGACGAAATCCGGTTCAGCAGGCTGCTCCGGCGCCGCGACATGCCGGGCGACGACAGCGCCGCTGAAATCCGCCAGCCACAAAAACCGGGTACCGCGTGTCTCCGCCGCCTTGCCAAGCGACAGCAGGCTGCCGATCGACAGCGCGGCCACGGGCGGGAACTTCATGTCGGCGGCGGGATAGACGAAGGTCCGCAGCGCGGTAACTCGGTGGGTCGGCGCGGGATCGACAGGGCCGAGCGCATCCGAAGCGACGAAGCCGACATAGGAATCCGTCTCGGCCTGGATCCAGGCCCAGCCCTCGACCGTCTCCTCGAACACGCGCACCTGTTCGCCGCGAAGCGCCTCGCTGTCGATCATCGCGTCGGGGCGCGGCGCGCGGCGGATCGGGGTCGAGGCGACCGCGATGCGGCGAAGCTCGCCCTCGACGAAACGCGACGCTTCGACCTGACCCTGAAGCCTGCTGTCGGCGAGATCGGGCCGATGGGCATTGATACGCGCATCCAGCGTCAAAACGGCAGTTCCCTGTGCCGGGCGATGACGAGATCGCCCAATCGTTCGACGGCAAGGGCGCCGGCGACGGTCCTTTGGATCACGACATTGCGGCGATCCTTGGCATCGCGGTGCCGGCTGACCAGGCCGAGCCGCCCCATCGTATCGAGCGCGCGTGTGATCGCCGGCTTGGTGACGCCAAGCTTGGCGGCAAGCCCGCGCACCGTATGCGGCGGCATTTCGAGATAGACGGTGAGAAGCACGGCCATCTGGCGTGCCGAAAGATCGTGCTCGCCGTCGCGGACGAGATCGAGCGTGACGTCATGCCAGAGGCGAAGCGCCTGCGTTGGACGCAGTTCGACAGGCATGAACGGCTCCCCTGCAACATCCGCGATCGTTTCGGACCCGTTCTATTTAAGCGTCGCGCTGCGATGGCCACAAGGCCTGATCGCAGCGCGGGCTCCGATTGCACCGATCGCGCGCACCGAGCCGAGCTATTCGGCGGCGAAACGTTCCTGGATCAGCGAGAACAGCGCACGGATGGCCTGTGCCTCGCCGCCTTCCGGCTTGCCGGGCTTGCCCGAGGGGTTCCAGGCATAGATGTCGCCATGGATCCAGGGGATCGACTTGGGAACGAAACGATCGAGGAAAAGTGCCGCCGTGATCGCCCCGGCGAAGCCGCCGGCGCCGGCATTGTTGATGTCGGCGATCTTGGAGTCGATCATGGATTCGTAGGGCGCCCAGAGCGGCAGCCGCCAGAGCGGATCCAGGCTCAGCGCGGCATGGCGCGCGAGGTCCGCCGCGAGCGCGTCGTCATGGGTGAAGACAGCCGGCAGTTCGGGGCCGAGCGCGACGCGCGCCGCCCCCGTCAATGTCGCCAGGTCGATCAGCAGGGCCGGATTCTCCTCGGCGGCGACGGCCAGCGCATCGGCGAGGATCAGGCGGCCCTCGGCGTCGGTATTGCCGATCTCGACCGTGACGCCGCCGCGCGAGCGCAACACGTCGCCGGGCCGGAAGGCGGGCCCGGAGATGGCGTTTTCGACGGTGGGAACCAGAAGACGCAGCCGCACGGGCAGCTTCGCCTCCATGATCATGTGCGCCAGCCCCATCGTGTTGGCGGCGCCGCCCATGTCCTTCTTCATCAGCAGCATGCCGCTGGACGGCTTGATGTCGAGCCCGCCGGTATCGAAGGTGACGCCCTTGCCGACCAGCGTCACCTTCGGATGCGAGGGATCGCCCCAGACCAGATCGACCAGGCGCGGCTCGCGATCCAGGTCGGCGGCGCGGCCGACGGCGTGGATCATCGGCAGATTGGCGGGAAGCAGATCCGAGCCGACGATTTCGCTGACCTTGGCGCCGAAGCGCGCGCCGAGGTCGTGGATCGCGCCGGAAAGCTCGGCCGGGCCGAGATCGCTGGCCGGCGTGTTGATGAGATCGCGCACCATGGCGATGGCCCGCGCCATGCTCCGGGCCCGCGTCGGGTCGGCGCCCTTCGGCACGACCAGCCGCGGGATCGGCGAAGGATTGCTCTTGTAGCGCTCGAAACGGTAATTGCCGAGCGCCCAGCCGACTGCGCCCAGCATCGGGTCCGGCAGATCGGTAACGAAGTGATAGTCGCCCTGCGGCAGGATCATCGGCAGCTTTCCGGTGATCAGCGGCGCGGCGCGGCGGCTGTCGGCCCGCCCCAGCCCGAACAGCACGCGGCCAATGACGCCGCGCGTGTCGGCTATGATCGTGACGGCGCCGGCCGATGCATCGAAGCCGGTCGAGCGCGCCCAGGCAGCCTCGACATCTCCGATGGATGCGAGCAGGGACTCCAGACCTTCTGGATCCACCGCATGAATCGGAATGGCGACGTCGGAACGGTCGATTAGGCTGTCGCTCACTTCAATCATCCTTGCCTTGCTGGCCTCGATTCGAAATCGGCGCAGATCATGGCCCCGGCGCGCCGACGGATCAATTGCGCCGCGATGACGCTGCCCGCCACCGGGATCGTGCCAAACGGTTTGTGGATGATGGCTGACCCGCCAGGAATTTGAGCTAAGGTGGGCAGGGGCGTCGTTCCGGCCATCCCGCGAAGGATATCATGCCAGCTGCTGTCGAAGTTATGCTTGACGATCGGACGGCGTCGCCGCGCGAAACCGTGATCCTCGATGGCTCCCCGCTGCGTCTGTCGACGCTTTCGCTGATCGGCCGCGGCCTGCTGCACGCCGTGCCCTGCGAAGTGCGCCTGGTCGAGGTCGCGAACGCCTATGAGGCCGTGCGCGGAGCGGTCGAGGGCGGGCGCCAGCTCTATGGCGTGACGACGGGCGTCGGCGCCATCAAGGACCGGTCGATCCCGCTGGCCGCCTCGGCCGATCGCACCGATCTGGTCCGAGCCCATCACTTTGGCGTCGGCGAGCCGCTGCCGCCGGAGATCGTCCGCGCCGGCATCGCCATCCGCGTCAACACGGCGCTTTCCGGCATGGTCGGCTGCAGCCCGGAACTCGTCCGTGCCTATGTCGCGGCGCTCGACGCCGACATCGTGCCGGTCGTGCGCCGGCTCGGCTCGATCGGCGCCGCCGATATCGGACTGATGAGCCAGGTCGCGACGGCGCTGGCCGGCGAGGGGCAGGTCTTTCATCGCGGCGTTCTGAAATCCGCCGAGGAGGCGCTGCGCGAAGCCGGACTGACGCCGCTGGTCTTCCGGCTCAAGGACGCCCTTTCCGCCGTCAGCACCAACGCGCTGACGGTCGCCAGCGCCGGCGCGACGCTGATCGAGGCCGCGCAGCTGATCCGCGTCGCCATGGCGACCGGCTCCAGCGCCGCCGCCGCGCTGCGCGCTTCGCCCGAGCCATGGCGGGTGGCAACGCGCATCGGCTCGCCGCGCGAGGCGGCGGCAGGAACCGTGCTGATGGCGGTGGCGGATGCCTTTCCCTGGGCGCCGGCCACCCATCTGCACGATCCGCTCAGCCTGCGCATGATGGCGCAGATCTTCGGCGCCTCGGCCGGGGTCGTCGCCTTCGCGGCCGCCAGCGTCGAGGCCGCGACCGCACGGCCGGACGACAATCCCGTCGTCATCGACGGCATCCCGATGACCTCGGGCGGGTCGCTGCCGCTCGAACTGGCGCTGACGCTGCAATCGGTCGGGCCGGGCCTGGCGCATCTTGCCCGCAACATCCTCAACCGCATCATCCTGATCGCCAATGGCGGGCGCGGCGTTTTGCCGGCCAATCTCGTCTCGGAGACGACGGACGCCACCGGTTTCGGGCCGCTGGTCAAGCTGGCGGGCGACCTCGCCAGCCGCGTCATGGCCGACCTGGCCCCGGTTTCCGCCATGCCGCTGCTGATCGCCGGCGGCATGGAGGACGAGGCCATGTTCGCGCCGCTGGTCGTCGAACGCCTCAACCGGCAGATCGCCTCGCTGAAGATGCTGACGGCGATCGAGGCGCTTCTGGCCGCCCAGGGCCTCGACATGCAGGGGCTGAAGCCGGCCGGGCTGGTCGGCATGGTCTATGATTCCGTCCGCTCCGAAGTGGCCTTCCTGGAGAAGGATCGTGCGCTTTCGCTCGATATCGAGACCATCGAACGCAACCTTTTTCAGCCTGCGCTCTTGGAAACAGTCAGAAATTTCTACGAATCCATCACGACGGATGAGCTCATTTTCTCGCGTTGACGCGCGCGGAACCCTAAGAAGTACGATGCTCGCCCAGACCACCGACAGTAGAGGAACTTCCGCCATGAAAGCTCTGAAGACCATCGCGGCAGCGGCCGCGATCCTGGCCTCGATCGGCGGGGCGCACGCAGCCGACGTCGTCGTTTCGTCGAAGATCGATACCGAAGGCACGCTGCTCGGCAACGTCATCGCCCAGGTGCTCGAGGCGAACGGCATCACGGTCGAGGACCGCATCTCGCTCGGCGGCACGCCGGTGGTGCGCAAGGCGATCACCGCCGGCGAAATCGATATCTATCCGGAATATACTGGCAACGCGGCCTTTTTCTTCAACAAGGCGGACGCCCCCCTCTGGAAGGATGCGGCCAAGGGCTTCGAGACGGCAAAGACGCTCGACTATGACGCCAACAAGATCGTCTGGCTGTCGCCCTCGCCCGCCAACAACACCTGGGCGATCGGCCTTCGCGGCGACGTCGCCGAAGGCAACAAGCTGAAATCGCTCAGCGATTTCGGCAAGTGGGTGTCCGGTGGCGGCAAGGTGAAGCTGGCCGGCTCGGCCGAATTCGTCAATTCCGCCGCCGCCCTCCCCGCCTTCCAGACCGCCTATGGCTTCTCCCTGAAGCCGGAGCAGCTGCTGGTTCTCTCCGGCGGCGACACCTCGGCGACGATCAAGGCGGCGGCCGAACAGACCGACGGCGTCAACGCCGCCATGGTCTATGGCACGGACGGCGCCATCCAGGCGGCTGGCCTGGTCGTGCTCGACGACGACAAGGCCGTGCAGCCGGTCTATGCCCCGGCGCCGATCATCCGCGAGGAAGTGCTCAAGAAGTTCCCCAAGATCGAGGAAGTGCTGAAGCCGGTCTTCGCCTCGCTCGATCTCAAGACCCTGCAGGAACTGAACGGCCGCATCCAGGTCGGCGGCGAGCCTGCCAAGGACGTCGCCAAGGCCTATCTGGCCCAGAAGGGCTTCGTGAAATAGGCGCGACAACGCGCTTCACGTGAAACCCGGACGGCGAAGGAGACGCGCCGTCCGGGCCGCTGTTAACAGCCGCCGGCCTGTTAGCTCCCCGTTAACCTTGCGATGCGCCGATTTACCCCTAAGCTCTTGCGCAACGAGAGGGAGCCATCCGGCGTGACGGAAGCGAGCGAGACCGCAGCCCAGCCCCTGACCGCGCGCCTCGACCGCGTCGGCATCGTCGTCGCCGTGATCGCGATCGTCGGCATGGACTGGCAGTCCTTCGCGACGCTGAAACCCAACCGCCTGATCTCCGGCCAGGGCCTCAGCCTCGCCCAGTCGCTGCCGACGCTCTGGGCGGCGATCGGCATCGCCCTGCTGTCGATCGCCACCATCGTCGCCGTGCTGCGGACCGGCGCGCTGCTGCGGCTGGCGGTGGGCATCGGGTCACTGCTGCTGCTGGCCGTGCTGATCGGGATCGTTCCGGCGACGGTCGTGCCACCCGACAACAGCTATGCCCGGGTGTCGCCCGCCGCCGGCTTCTGGCTGATGGCCTTCGCCTTCGCCGTGCTGACCACCGACGCCATCGCCAAGCTGCAACTGGGGCCTCTCGCGCGGCTCCCCATGCTGGCGGGGGCCGCCATCGCGGTCGCCCTCATCCTCGGCTCCGGCCATTGGGACGGGCTGTCGATCCTGAAGGAATACGCCACCAACGCGCAGAAATTCTGGCGCGAGGGGGCCAAGCACATCGAGCTGGCGCTGGGATCGCTCGCCGCCGCCGTCGTCATCGGCCTGCCGCTCGGCATCGCCTGCCACCGCAACGCCACGCTGCGCGGCATCACACTGCCGGTCCTCAACGTCATCCAGACCGTGCCGTCCATGGCGATGTACGGGCTGATGATCGTGCCGCTCGGCCTGCTCGCCGCCTGGTCGCCGCTCGCCGCCTCGCTCGGCATTCGCGGCATCGGCACGGCGCCGGCGCTGATCGCGCTGTTCCTCTATTCGCTGCTCCCGGTCGTCGCCAACACCGTCGCCGGCCTCGGCGAGGTGCGCCGCTCGGTGGTCGAGGCGGCCGAGGGCATGGGCATGACGAAATTCCAGCGCCTGTTCCAGGTCGAGCTGCCGCTGGCGCTGCCGGTCATCCTCACCGGCATCCGCATCGTGCTGGTGCAGAATATCGGCCTCGTCACCATCGCCGCGCTGATCGGCGGCGGCGGCTTCGGCACCTTCGTGTTCCAGGGCATCGGCCAGGCCGCCACCGACCTCGTCCTGCTCGGCGCGGTTCCCACCATCGCGCTCGCCTTCACCGCCGCCATCCTTCTCGATGCGGCCATCGAGCTTTCCGAAAGGCGCCGGCTTTGATCGAACTCGAACATGTCAGCCGCCGCTTCGGCGACCAGCTCGCCGTCGACGACGTCTCCTTCTCCGTCGAGCGCGGCACCATCACCGTCATCGTCGGCACCTCCGGCTCCGGCAAGTCGACGACGCTCAGGATGATCAACCGGCTGATCGAGCCCAGCGCCGGCACGATCCGCATCGACGGCAAGGACACGGCCTCCGTCTCCGGCGAGGTACTGCGCCGCGGCATCGGCTATGTCATCCAGGGCAACGGCCTGTTCCCGCACTGGACCGTCGCCCGCAACATCGCCACCGTGCCGACGTTGCTCGGCTGGGATTCTTCGCGCATCGCCAAAAGGGTCGATGAGCTTCTGACCCTGTTCAGCATGAAGCCGGAAGAGTTCGCGCAGAAGTTTCCGCACCAGCTTTCCGGCGGCGAGCAGCAGCGCGTCGGCGTCGCCCGGGCGCTGGCGGCCGAGCCAGGCCTGCTGCTGATGGACGAGCCGTTCGGCGCGCTCGACCCGATCATCCGCGCCAAGGCGCAGGAAGATCTGCTCGCCGTGCAGCAGCGCCTCGGCATCACCGTCGTGCTGGTGACGCATGACATGGAAGAAGCGATCCATCTCGGACACAGGATCGCGGTCATGGATGGCGGCCGGCTGCTGCAATATGCGCCGCCGGCGGAAATCCTGGCGCGACCCGCGCATGGCTTCGTCGAAAAGCTGGTGAACGGCGTCGACCGACCGTTCCGGCTGCTGTCGCTCGCGCCCGTCTCGTCGATCGTCGAGCCCGGCACGGCGGAGGGCCCGCCGATCGCCGCGACCGCCACGCTGCGCGATGCCTTGTCCGAGCTGCTCTGGCACCAGCGCGACGCGCTGCCGGTGGCGAGCGCGGACGGCACGCTGGTCGGCCGCGTCTCGCTCGCGGCGCTGCGCGCCCATGCCGGGGCCGCCGCGTGAGCCGCATTATCGGACCCCTCGCCCGGCTGGCGACGCTGGCCTTACTGCTGGCGCTCATCCTCAAGCCCGACTGGTTCGTGCCGGTTTTAAAACCGTTCACCGAAAACGGCGCGCCGGTGATCTACAATCAGGGCAGCCTGCTCAGCCTGACGCTCTATCACCTCGGCCTTGTCGCCATCGCCAGTCTGATCGGCACCGCGCTGGCGCTGGTCATGGGCGTATTCGTGACGCGCAAGGTCGGCGCCGAGTTCCTGCCGCTGTCGCGCAGCCTGGTCAATATCGGCCAGACCTTCCCGCCCGTCGCGGTGCTGGCGCTGGCCGTGCCGGTGGTCGGCTTCGGGCTGAAGCCGACCCTGATCGCGCTGGTGCTCTACGGCCTGCTGCCGATCTTCGAGAACACCATTACCGGGCTCAAGGAAGTGCCGGCGAATGTCGTCGAAGCGGCGCGCGGCATGGGCCTCAACCCGACGCAGCAGCTGTTTCGCGTCGAGCTGCCTTTGGCGCTTCCCGTGATCCTCGCCGGCATCCGGCTGTCGGTCGTCATCAACATGGGCACGGCGACGATCGGCTCGACAGTCGCCGCGAAGGGGCTTGGCGAGGTGATCATCGCCGGGCTTCTCACCTCCAACACCTCGTTCATCCTGCAGGGCGGCATCATCGTCGCGCTGCTGGCGGTGCTGATCTATGACGCGCTGTCGATCCTTGAGCGCCGGGTGGCCAGGCGGACAGGGCGGCTGGCGGAGGTGGCGGGGTGAGGGCTTTGGCGACGAGCATGTCGAGCGAATGGATGGTTCGCTCGCGCGGCTGTCAGGCGTCCAAGCCGATTGAGAGGCTCCGCCATCATCCTGAGGTGCTTCGCGTCAGCGAAGCCTCGAAGGAGGCTCCAGTGGGCATTTCGGCTTGCAAACCAAGTCACGACCCCGCCGAAATCACCTGCATTCAGAGCGTTCGCTGGACCCTCCTTCGAGGCCCGGCTTTGCCGGGCGCCTCAGGATGATGAGCGAGTTTTGATTGTGGGCCGGACACTCAGTGGCGTCTCGAACCACGCACCCAGCGCGCAACAGGGAAAGCGCAAGCAAAGCCTCTCACCCTACCCTCTCTCCCAAGCGGGCGAGGGTTTTTGGCCGGCGCTCTTCACAAAGATCGAGCGCGGCAGAACTCCCTATCCCGCATGCCAAGAGCCCCCTCCCCGAAAGCGCCACGCGCTTTCGACCCTCCCTCAAGGGGAGGGTTCAAGCGAAGCGCAATTTGGCTAAGAGCCACCCGGATCGATCAGCAGAGGTTTGCCGGCACGGCGTGCTCATCCTGAACCGTCCCCTTGAGGGAGGGTCAAAACCAGCCTGCCGGCTTTGGGGAGGGGGAAACCTTGCTGGGCCAACCATTGACCTGACTGACCGCGCAGCCCTCATGTTGAGCAAGCAGCCCAAACGCAAATCGGCCTTCCCATTTCGTCGGCAAAGCCGTCAACATGGCGACCAGCCT
The DNA here is from genome assembly GCF_026343955.1 of Kaistia defluvii. Classification (GTDB taxonomy): domain Bacteria; phylum Pseudomonadota; class Alphaproteobacteria; order Rhizobiales; family Kaistiaceae; genus Kaistia; species Kaistia defluvii. The sequence goes on along the minus strand of NZ_JAPKNI010000010.1, from coordinate 29,113 downwards.
GCGTCGCGGGTGCAGCGAGTCGCAATCTCCCTTCCCGACAACCGCCGGTGACGCCATGAGCGATTTCGATCTCGTCCTGTCCGGAACCGTCGTCACCGCCGACCGCGTCATCGAGGGCGGGTTCGTCGCGGCGCGCGGCGGCAAGATCGCCATGGTCGGCCAGGGCGCGGCGCCCTCGGCGCGGGAAAAACACGCGCTCGGAAAGGCGCTGATCCTTCCGGGCGCCATCGACGCGCAGGTGCATTCGCTGAGCCAGAGGGACCAGGAGGATTTCATCTGGTCGACCCGCTCGGCCGCGGCCGGCGGCGTCACCACCATCGTCGACATGCCCTATGACGAAGGCAACCTCGTCTGCTCGGCCGAAGCGGTGCAAAGGAAGCTCGACCATGCCGGGCCGCAGGCGCGCGTCGATTTCGCGCTCTATGGCACGATCGACCCGGAGGAAGGCACGGCGCGCATCCGCGAAATGGCGGCGGCCGGCGTCGCCGCGTTCAAGTTCTCCACCTTCGGCACCGATGCCAAGCGGTTTCCCCGCATTCCCCCGGCCCTGCTGGCGGAATGCTTCGCCGCGATCGCGCCAACGGGGCTGACCGCCGGCGTGCACAACGAGATCCACGAGGCGGTCGACGCGCATATGGCGCGGGTGCGCGCCTTAGGGATCACCGACTGGCGGGCACACGGCCTGTCGCGGCCGCCGATCACCGAACTCCTCGCGGATGTCGAGATTTTCGAGACCGGCGCGCTCACCGGCTGCCCGGCGCATGTGGTGCATTCCTCGCTGGCGCGCGGGGCGGAGCTCGCGGCGCGCTACCGGGCCGAGGGCCATGCCGCCTCCGTCGAGGTCTGCATCCACTATCTGACGCTGGACGAGGAGCACGATGTCTGCCGGCTCGGCGGCAAGGCCAAGATCAATCCTCCGATCCGGCCGCGCGCCGAGGTCGAGGCGCTTTGGCGGCAAGTGGCCCTCGGCCATGTCGACCTCGTTTCGACCGATCACGTCTCCTGGTCGGAGGACCGCAAGACCAAGCCCGCCATGCTGGACAACGCCTCCGGCGTGCCGGGGCTGGAAGTCCTGCTGCCGCTCTTCGTCAAGGGCGCGATCGAACGCGGCATCCCGCTCACCTGGGCGGCGCGGCTGATGGCCCGCAACCCGGCCCGGCATTTCCGCATCGCCGACCAGAAGGGCGCGCTGGAGATCGGGAAGGATGCCGACATCGCCGTGCTGACGCATGAACCGGCGCTCTATGATGCGGCGGCGAGTGGGCATAATGTGGTGGGCTGGAGTCCGTATCACGGCATGACGCTCCCCTGGCGGGTGAGCGGCACGTTCCTGCGCGGAATCCAGGTCTTTGACGGGCGTTCCGTGCTGGCCGAACCTGGTTCGGGCCGGTTCGTGCGTCCGCCCCCCACCCTGCCGACCGAGACCTGATTCTCCATGCGCAACAACCTGCCGATCGACGAGACCCGGCTCTGGGACGATCTGATGGCGCTCGCCGAACGGACCGATCCCGGGCGGCCCTGGACCCGTCGCGCCTTCACGCCGATGTTTCTCGAAGGCCGCGCCTTCGTCGCCCGGCGCATGCAGGAGGCCGGGCTCGCCATCCGCCTCGACGCGGCCGGCAACCTGATCGGCCGGCGCGAGGGCCGCTTTCCCGACCACAAGACCATCGTCATCGGCTCGCACAGCGACACCGTGCCGGATGGCGGCCGCTTCGACGGCACCGCCGGCGTCATGGCCGGCATCGCGGTCGCCCGCAGCCTGCAGCAGGACGGCGCCGAGCTCGACCACCCGTTCGAGGTGATCGACTGCCTGGCGGAAGAGGTCTCGATCTTCGGCCTCTCCTGCATCGGCAGCCGCGCCATCGCCGGGCTGCTGACGCCCGAGCAACTGGAACGGCCGGAGCCCGATACCGGGGAGGTGCTGCGCGACGCGATCGACCGCATGGGCGGCGACGTTGCCTATCTCGCCGAGGCGCGGCGCGACGACATCGCCGCCTATCTCGAACTGCATATCGAGCAGGGGCCAATCCTGCAGGACGAGCGCCGCGACATCGGCATCGTCACGGCGATCTCCGGCATCACGCGGCTCGAGATCGTCATCGAGGGCCGCGCCGACCATGCCGGCACGACGCCGATGCACCTGCGCCAGGACGCGCTGGCCGGCGCCGCCGCCGCCGTGTCGGTCATCGCCAAGGATGCGAGCCGCCGCGCCAAGGCGGGGCACGGGCATTTCGTCGCCACGGTCGGCGAATTCCGCGTCGAGCCCAACGCCGCCAATGTCGTGCCCAGCCGGGTGACGCTGCTGGTCGATGCGCGGGCCGAGGAACGCAGCTTCATGGAAGGCTTCGTCGCCGAATTGCGGCCCCTGATCCTGCGCGCCATGGCCGGCACGGGCGCGCGGATCACCGAATTCCGCGCCATTTCGGACAACCGCCCGGCGCTTTCCGATCCGTTGCTGCTCGACGTGCTGGAGCAATCGACCGAGGCGCTGGGGCTGGCGCCGCGCCGCATGGCCTCGGGCGCCGGCCACGACATGGCCTGGTTCTCGCGCATCGCCCCCTCGGCTATGATCTTCGTTCCCTGCAAGGATGGCCGGAGCCATACGCCGGAGGAATGGTCGGAGCCGGGCGAGATCGCCGCCGGGGCGGCGGTGCTGCTCGACGCGGTGCTGCGCCTCGATACCCTGCTCGCCTGAAGGAGGACCGCATGGGCCGCATCCTGACCGAGAAAGACGTCGAACCCGCCGTGCGCGGCGGCTCGGTCTATGCCGCCGGGGGCGGCGGCTGGGCCGACCATGGCCGCATGCTGGGGCTCGCGGCCGTGCGCATCGGCAAGCCGGAACTGGTCAGCGTCGACGAACTCGACAAGAATGACTGGGTCGCGACCGCCGCCGCGATCGGCGCGCCGGCCGGCACCACCCAATGGGAGATGCAGGGCGTCGACTATGTCCACGCCGTGCGGCTGCTGCAGGAAGCGCTGGGCGAGCCGCTGGCGGCGCTGATGGTGGGCCAGAACGGCCGCTCCTCGACGCTGAACGGCTGGCTGCCCTCCGCCATTCTCGGCACCAAGGTGCTCGACGCCGTCGGCGATATCCGCGCGCATCCGACCGGCGACATGGGCTCGATCGGCCTCGCCGCCTCGCCCGAGCCGATGATCCAGACGGCAGTCGGCGGCAACCGGGCCGACAACCGCTATATCGAGCTGGTGGTGCGCGGCGCGACCGCCAAGGTGTCACCGATCCTGCGCACGGCCTCCGACATGTCGGGCGGCTTCATCGCCTCGGCGCGCAATCCGGTCCGCGCCAGCTATGTGCGGAAAAACGCGGCGCTCGGCGGCATCTCGATGGCGCTGGCGCTGGGCGAGGCGATCGTCGCGGCCGACGGCAAGGGGGCCGGCAAGGGCAGCGGCACCGCCGTCATCGACGCGATCTGCAAGGTGACGGGCGGCCATATCGCGGTTTCCGGCCGGATCGCCCGCAAGGACGTCGTCTACACCAACGCCGCCTTCGACATCGGCACGGTGGTGATCGGCGCCGGCGACAAGGCGACGACGCTGCATGTGATGAACGAATATATGGCGATCGACGATGCCGGCGGCACCCGGCTCGCCACCTTCCCGGATGTCATCACCACGCTCGACAAGGATGGCGAGCCGCTCTCGGTCGGGCAATTGCATGTCGGCATGACGGTGCATGTGCTGCATGTGCCCGGGGCGATCCTCCCGCTTTCGGCCGGCGTGCTCGACCCCTCCGTCTATCCGCCGGTGGAAGCCGCGATGGGCATCGAGCTCGCGCGCTATGTGTTCGCGGACGAACCGAAGAAGAGGAAGCGGAAGAAGAAATAATGGTCAATCCCCGCTATCCCGTCACCTCGGGAACGATGCTTCGCTGCAAGGGCTGGCGGCAGGAGGGCCTGCTGCGGCTGCTCGAAAACGTGCTCGCGGTCGGCGAGGACCCGGACAGCCTGATCGTCTATGCGGCGCTCGGCAAGGCGGCGCGCAACTGGGCGGCGCATGACGCCATCGTCCGGGCACTGAAGACGATGGACGAGGACGAGACGCTGATCGTCCAGTCCGGCAAGCCGATCGGCATCCTGAAGACGCAGGTGCAGGCGCCGATCGTCATCATGGCCAATTGCAACATCGTCGGCCAATGGGCCAAGGCGGAGTATTTCTACGAGCTGGAGCGCAAGGGCCTGATCTGCTGGGGCGGGCTGACAGCCGGCGCCTGGCAATATATCGGCAGCCAGGGCGTCATCCAGGGCACCTACGAGATCTTCATGCGCATCGCCGAGAAGCATTTCGGCGGCGATCTCGCCGGACGCTTCATCCTGACCGCCGGCCTCGGCGGCATGGGCGGCTCGCAGCCCTTGGCCGGTCGCATGGCCAACGCCGCCATCCTCACCGTCGACGTCGACCCCGAACGGGCGGAGAAGCGCAAGGCGATCGGCTATGTCGACGAGATCGCGCCCGACCTCGACACGGCGCTGCAGCGCATCGCGCATGCCCGCCACCACCGCGAGCCGCTCTCCATCGCGCTGGTCGGCAATGCGGCCGAGATCTATCCCGAAATCTTTCGGCGCGGCATCGTGCCCGATATCGTCACCGACCAGACCTCGGCGCATGACCTCGTCTATGGCTATGTGCCGGCCGGGATTTCGCTCGCCGAAGTGCGGGCATTGCGTCAGAGCGATCCGACAAGACTCATGGCGCTCTCCCGCGCGTCCATCGTCCCGCATGTCCGCGCCATGCTCGATTTCCAGAAGCATGGCTCGGTGGTGTTCGACAATGGCAACCTGATCCGCACCCAGGCGCGGGAAGCGGGCGTCGAAAACGCGTTCGACATCCCGATCTTCACCGAGGCCTATCTGCGGCCGCTCTTCGCCCGCGCCATCGGTCCGTTCCGCTGGATGGCGCTTTCCAACGATCCCGACGACATCCGCCGCATCGACGACCTGGTGCTGGAGCGCTTTCCCGACAACGCCATCGTCACCAACTGGATACGCCTCGCGCGCGAAAACGTGCCGTTCGAGGGCCTGCCGGCGCGGATTGCCTGGCTCGGCCATGGCGCGCGCACCGAACTGGCGCTCGCCGTCAACGACCTGGTGGCGGCCGGCGCGCTCTCCGGCCCGATCGCCTTTTCGCGCGATCACCTCGATGCCGGGGCGATGGCGCATCCCAACATCATGACGGAAAATCTTCGCGACGGGTCGGATGCGATCGCCGACTGGCCCTTGCTCGACGCGATGACGCTCTCGGCCTCCGGCGCCGATCTCGTCACGGTGCATTCGGGCGGCGGCGGCTATGCCGGCTACATGACCTCGGCTGGCGTGACGCTGGTCGCCGACGGCACGCCCGCCGCCGGCGAGCGCCTGGCCCGCGCGCTCACCAACGACACCTCGCTGGGCGTGATGCGCTATGCCGACGCCGGCTACGAGGACGCCCTCGACGAGGCGGATCGCAAAGGCATCCGCCGCTTCGACGTGCCATCGGAGAAGGTGGTGCGGCGGGGGGGTTGAGCTGAGCCTCAAAAAGCGACGAGCTAATGCTCGACGTTGGCACTGCATCAGTCGCGGTAAGATTGCGAAGCGTGGAGCTCGCTACCATCTATTGAAGCCCCCCCGGATCTTAGCGCAGTATGTCGCCAAAGTGACAAGGGGGGGCAGGGATGCACGACGAGATCGAAATCAAGTCAACAAGTCTTCCATCTATTTCGATCGGAAAGCTTCAAGCAAAATATAGCGTCGATGGAACGAGAGTCCTTCGATATTTCATAGATTTTTGGCACAAAGAACTATCTCTACACAAAGAACTCAGTGCACCAGAGCTTTATCTTCTACAAGGCAAGGTCGATGCGCTCATGGCAAACTGGGATAAAAGACTAGAAGAATATCGCAAAAAAACTGCGGTCATCGCCGGAAAGGATACTGCTGAACAAAGGAATCTCGAAGCTTCAGCACGGCTTGAAGCCCTGGCAGGCATCCTCGCTCACACGCTTTCAGTCGATGATAGAGTCGACTGGGAGGCGCTCAAAGACAAGAGGCCCTTTCCCGAGGCGAACCGTTTCCGAGAGCAGAAGCCCCAAATCCAGAATGTCCCAAAGCCTGATTTCTCCCCGCCGACACTGACGATCTGGGACTACATTCTAGGGCGGAAGAACCGAAAGCTTGAGGAAGCGCGGCACACTTACTCAGACGCTGTGAACACTTGGCAGGATCAGAGCTACAAAGCCGAAGCTAGTTTCAAGCAGCAGATGCTCCTGTGGGAGGCCCGCAAGACGGCATTTGAGAACGATTTTGCCGCACGGAAGAGCGCATTCCTGGCCGAGCAAACCGAAAGAAACGCAAAAATCGACGCTCTCGCCCGAGGCGTATATACTGCCGAACCCCAGTCCATCATCGAACATGCCAGTCTCGTCCTCGAAAGGTCTAATTACGGTGATCTTTTCGAAAAATCGCTGGAGGTTGACTACGCCTCTGATGATAGGACCCTGCTTATCGCGTATGGGCTACCCTCTCCCGACGATATGCCTAAGCTGAAGACCGTCCGATTTGTTCCAGCCACCGGAGAAATAAAGGAATCGTTCATTTCCGAGCGAGAACAGAAGTCTAATTTCGATATGACATGCTACCAAATCTGTCTCAGAACGATTCACGAAGTACTGGAGGCCGACGAATGTCGAAATATCGAAAAGGTTCTCTTCAACGGCTACGCAAATTACGTGGATCGTACGACTGGCCGTGACACTACGAGCTGCATCATGTCTGTTCTGGTAAAACGTAGCGATTTCGAGATGATCGATCTTCGCCGCGTAGATCCAAAGGCCTGTTTCAAGAGCCTAAAGGGGGTATCCGCCTCAACCCTCTCGGCACTTGCGCCGATTCCTCCCGTCATGGAACTCAATAAGGAGGACCGCCGGTTTGTCCCCGCCCGCGAAACCGCCGATAGTTTAACCGATGCGACCAATCTGGCGTCGATGGATTGGGAGGACTTTGAACATCTCGTTCGTGAGCTATTCGAGAAAGAATTCGCGACAAGGGGTGGAGAGGTGAAGATAACCCAAGCCAGCAGCGACGGTGGTGTCGATGCTGTCGCTTTCGATCCAGACCCGATCACGGGCGGAAAGATTGTGATTCAGGCCAAGCGATACACTAGAACCGTCGGTGTCAATTCTGTAAGAGATCTGTATGGCACAATGCAGCACGAGGGGGCATCAAGGGGTATCCTCATAACGACTGCTGACTATGGAGCAGACGCCCACTCCTTTGCGTCTGGAAAGCCGATCACTCTCTTCACCGGCGCAAATCTCCTTTACCTGTTGGAGAAACATGGCTATCGCGCCAAGATCGATATTCGAGAGGCTCGAAAGTCACTAAATCTGCGAGTGCGCGGATAGAGTGCTGTTGCAGGCGGATGATCAAATAGTGGATCGTGCCGCCTGCGGCTTAGTCTGGATTCTGCGCTGTTCGCCTACTTGGTGACGATGGCACAGCCTCTCCCCTACCCGTGCGGATGCGAAAAGATCTCGGTCAGCATGGCGACGAAGCGCTTCGGGTCGGCGTCGAAGGCGACGTGGGCGTTGGGGGCGCGATTGCCCCGGAAATGCGTGTCGATCACCGTGCGGCCAACCGTCAGCGCGCCGCCGGTCTCGACGTCGACATGCAGGTGGCGGGTGGTCAGCACGTCGCGATCGACCAGATAGGCGACGCAGACCGCGTCATGCACCGGCGCCGTGCCGAGCACCTCCATCTTCTGGGAGATGTCGTGCATCTCGATGCGGAAGCGCACGATGTCCGAGGTCGCCTGGGCGGCCGGCGTGCCGAGCATGGCGAGATGGTCGCAATCGGCATAGGAAATCAGCGCCCGGTGCGTCGCGTCGAGCGTCACCAGCGTCACCTTCTCGAAGCCGGCCGAGAACACCCGCGCCGCCGCTTCCGGATCGGCCCAGATGTTGAATTCGGCCGAGGGCGTCATGTTGCCGATCTCATGGCCACCGCCCATGATGATCAGCTCCGGCACGCGCCTGGCGAAATCCGGATCGGCCGCCAGCGCCGCCGCGATGTTGGTAAGCGGGCCGACCGGCATCAGCACGATCGGCTCCTTGGCATTGCGATAGGTCTCGACCAGATAATCGACGGCGCCCTTGTCGGCCTTCTTCGACTTCGCCGCCGGGACGGGCAGCGTCTCGACATGGAATTTCGAGGCCTGGTCGGTGACGCCGCGCGCGACGGGGAAATTGTCGCGCACGAAGGGGCGGTTGGAGCCCTCATAGACCGGGATGTCGGAACGGCCGATATGGTCGAGCACGCGCAGCGTGTTGTCGGTGCAGAACTTGACCTCGACATTGCCGTTGACCGTTGTGACGCCGATCAGCTCGATTTCCGGATGCAGCGCCGCCAGCATGATGGCGACCGCGTCATCGGTTCCGGTATCGACATCGAGAATGAGCTTCTGGGCCACGCGCGGCACTCCATGGGCAGGGACAAGAGGAAGACGGGAAACGGCTCCCGGCCCTGCCGGCCGTCAGGGGCCGGCACAGGGGCCGGCGGACGTTAGGGGCGCGCGCAGGGAAGCGTCAAGCCGGAGGCTGCGCCGCCCGGCCTTGGCATGGGGCGGCGCGGCGGGCATTCGTTCCTTTGCGCTGGTTTCAGCGCGTAACCCACCGGCAGCACCCGCTATGGTGTTGCTTTGGCAATGATTTCCACGCCAATCTCCGCTCCGGTTCTTCGAACGGAGTTTCCCATGTTTCCGACGCCGGGCGACCGTTCCTGAGTTGCGATGTCCAAGACGCCCGCAGCCGGTTCGCCGGCCGGGGCCGATAACAAACGCCTAGAAAACACCCATGGAGAGAACGCACATGACTTCCCGCTCCTTCGGCACGATGCCGGATGGCACGCCTGTCGAGGCCATCACCATCTCGAATGGCGACCTGACGGCGACGATCCTGACCTTCGGCGCCGTGATCCAGGACATTCGTCTCGCCGGCGTGACGCATCCGCTGGTGCTCGGCTATGACAACATGGATGCCTATCTGCGCAACCGCACCTATTTCGGCGCGATCGCCGGCCGCTTCGCCAACCGCATCGCCGACGGCCGCTTCGAGATCGACGGCACGCCCTACCAGGTGTCGCAGAACGAGGCGCCGAACCACCTGCATGGCGGCTTCGACGGCTTCGGCACGCGCGTCTGGACGCTGCTGCGATCGACGCCGTCCAGCGTCACGCTCGGCATCACCAGCGCCGATGGCGAAGAGGGCTATCCCGGCAAGGTCGAGGTCGAACTGACCTATTCGATCGAGGCGCCCGGCACGCTGAAGACCGTGATCTCCGCCACGACCGACAAGCCGACCCTGGTGAACCTGGCGCAGCACAGCTATTTCAACCTCGACGGCGCCGGCACGATCCGCGACCACATGCTGACCATCCCGGCCGAGACCTACCTGCCGATCGACGCCGGCAAGATCCCGACCGGCGAGTTCCGTCCCGTCGCCGGCACCGAATACGACTTCCGCACGGGCCGCCGCTTCGGCGAAGGCCATGACGGCGTGGTCGAGAGCTACGACCACAACATGGTCGTCCGACGCGAAAAGGTCGCCACGCCGCAGCCGATCGCCGTGCTCTCCTCGTCCAAGAGCGGCGTCGCGCTCGAAGTCACCTCTACCGAGCCGGGCGTGCAATTCTATGGCGGCCAGATGGTGGCCTCGAAGGACGCCGGCATCAATGGCGAGGTCTATGGCGCCAATGCGGGCCTTTGCCTCGAGGCACAGCTCTTCCCCGACGCACCGAACCAGAAGGATTTCCCGAGCGCGGTGCTGCGCCCCGGCGAGACCTATCACCAGGAAACCCTGTTCCGCTTCAGCCGCACCGGCTGAGCACTTTCTTCGCTGGCTCCTCCCGCGCGGGAGGAGCGGCCCTTGATGAAGCGATCGCGCCTCCACCGGCGCGGTCGCTTTTTTGTTGGCCGAGGCTGCGGACCGTCGCCCCGACGAAGGCCGGGGCCCAGGAACACCGGGTATGGAAATCTTGGCCGAGACCTTTCCGTTGACGCCGGCGCGTCTGGATCCCGGCCTCCGCCGGAATGACGCCGGCGGGTTTGGGCGGGCGGAGCGCAGGGGGCGACTGGCGGATGTGAAGACAGCGCCGGCCGGGCGGACAGCACGTTCTGACGGCGCCGGCCGACCGCGCCACGCGGAAGTTCGCCCCCTCGCCCCACCCTCGCCGTCATCCTGGTGGGCTTCGCTCGCGAAAGCCTGCGCCGACCATCATCCTGAGGTGCTTCGCGTCAGCGAAGCCTCGAAGGAGGGTCCAGCGGGCATCTTCGCGGACGGCGCGTCGCCCCAAGGCCGTTCCCTGAACCCTCCTTCGAGGCCCGGTCTTGCCGGGCACCTCAGGATGATGGTGGAGCCTGTCCGGCGCTCTGCCGAAATGCCGCGAACCCAAAACCCAACTCCCGCGCGAATTTTCTTCCCTTCCGCAGCGGCGCGGATCATTCTGACGTGCTCTCGCAGGCCGGTTCGCTGGAGCATCATGACGACGATCAACCGTTCGACGCATATCCGTCTCACCTCGCATCCCGGCGCCCAGGCGCCGGTCCGGTTTCCGATCCGCTGGGGCGATCCCGATCCACGCCGGCGCGGGCCTGTGGTGGGAACCGTGTCGAACCCCGCCGACCGCAACACGATCGGCACGCATGGCGGCTCCTATTCGCTCTATCGCGCGCTTGCCGTCTCCTCCGGCGCGCTGAACCCGATCCAGCGGCCGGACTATCGCAACACCTCGCCGGCCGTCACGATCGGCCCGCACCCGCAATGGGCCGACCCCGCCAAGATCGTCTCGCTCGACCCGTTCGGCCACCTCGCCGCCGAGCTTTTCGCCGACCGGATCGCCGAGGGCGTCGACATCCGCCCGACCATCGCCATCACCAAGGCGCGGCTCACCATGATCGAACTGCATGAGGCGATCCGGCTGAAGCGGCTGCCGATCGACGGCACCATCGTGCATGGCAATGGCGACGTCGCCGTCACCAAGGCGGCGATCGATCCGGTCTGGCACCTGCCGGGCATCGCGGCGCGCTTCGGCGTCGAGGAGGACCAGTTGCGCCGCACCCTGTTCGAGCAGACCGGCGGCATGTATCCGGAACTGGTGACGCGGCCGGATCTCTCCCTGTTCCTGCCGCCGATCGGCGGCATCACGCTCTACATCTTTGGCGACGCGGCGGCGATCGCGGATCCGAAGCGGACGCTCGCCTGCCGCGTGCATGACGAATGCAACGGCTCCGACGTGTTCGGCTCCGACATCTGCACCTGCCGGCCCTATCTCGTGCATGGCATCGAGGAGGCGGTGAAGGAGGCGCAGGCGGGCGGCGTCGGGCTGATCGTCTACAACCGCAAGGAAGGCCGGGCGCTTGGCGAGGTGACGAAGTTCCTCGTCTACAACGCGCGCAAGCGGCAGGAGGGCGGCGACCAGGCGGCCACCTATTTCGAGCGCACCGAATGCGTCGCCGGCGTGCAGGACGCCCGCTTCCAGCAATTGATGCCGGACGTGCTGCACTGGCTCGGCATCACCAGGATCGACCGCTTCGTCTCGATGTCCGACATGAAATACGACGCCATTACCGGCTCCGGCATCGAGATCCGCGAGCGGGTGGCGCTGCCGGATGCGCTGATTCCGGTCGACGCGCGCGTCGAGATGGAGGCGAAGAAGGCGCACGGCTATTTCTCCGCCGACGCGCCGCCGACCGCCGAGGATCTGGCGCGCACGATCGGCCGGCCGCTGGAGAAATACTGAGCCGGTTGCCGGCGTTCGGGAGGAAGGCGTCCTTCCCCCTCGCGTCGCAAGGGAGAGATCGGCCCAAACGTCCGGCGAGGGTTTACGTCCTCTCCGGAAACGCCGTAAACCCTCACCCGCCGGCTCCGCCGTCGACCTCCCCCCCGGGAGAGGTGAAAACAGCCACTCATCGACCTGACGGAGCGTCCCTTGGCATCGATCCCTTCTCTCCTCTCCGCCAGCGCCGTACGCGAGCGCGCCAACCGGCTGCTCGACCTCGGCATCGCCGGCGAGCTCGACCATTTCACCGTCGATCTCGACCGCCTGCCGGCGGTGGCCGACTACGTCATCGAGACGATGCGGGAAAACTACGGCGACCGCGACATCCCCTTCCATGCGCGCTGGCGCCACTTCGAAGCCGGCCAGATCGACCGCTTCGGCGGCCTGGTGGATGCCGCCGGCATCACCGATCCCTTCGTCTTCGGCCGCGCCGCCTATGACCTCGCCATCGTTTCCGTGCTGCTCGACGCCGGGGCCGGACCCGACTGGCGCTATCACGAGGCGATGACCGGCGAGACCTTCTCCCGCTCGGAGGGGCTGGGCGTGGCGAGCTTCGCCATGTTCGCCTCCGGCCTGTTCTCGCAGGACCCGGCCGATCCGCTGCGCGCCGACGCGGCGGCGCTCGCCGTGCTGGAAGCGTCCGATCTCGCCGAGGGTTTCCAGGTTTCGCCCGAAAACCCGATGGTCGGGCTCGAGGGCCGCGCGAAGCTGCTGAACGCGCTGGGCCGGGTCGTCGCCGACCGCGCCGATCTGTTCGGCTCCGACGAGGCACGGCCGGGCGGGCTGTTCGACGCGGTGCTCGCCACCGCCGACGAGGACGGCCGGGTCTCGGCGCCGACAATCCTGGAGCTGGTGCTGGAGGCCTTCGGGCCGATCTGGCCGAGCCGGCTGCTGCGCGAGGGCGTCGCGCTCGGCGACACCTGGGAGCATCGCAAGCTCGTCACCGACGACGCGACCTCGGGCCTGATGCCGTTCCACAAGCTGTCGCAGTGGCTGACCTATTCGCTGATCGAGCCGCTGCTCTGGACCGGAGTCGAGGTCGTCGACCTCGACGGGCTGACCGGGCTGCCGGAATACCGCAATGGCGGGCTGTTCCTCGATCTCGGCGTGCTGGTGCCGAGGGACCCCGCCGCGTTCTCGCGGCGCTGGAAGGCCGAGGACGAGTTCATCGTCGAATGGCGGGCGCTGACGGTCGCGCTGCTCGACCGCACGGCGGCGCTGATCCGCGAGACGCTCGGAAGCGATGCCGAGACGCTGCCGCTCGCCAAGGTTCTGGAGGGCGGCACCTGGGCGGCCGGGCGCCGGATTGCCAGGGCAAAGCGCGCCGATGGCGGCCCGCCGCTGATGATCGAGAGCGACGGGACGGTGTTTTAGGGGCCAAATTCGACACGAGATCCGCGCGTCAGCCTGGACACTGAATGTAGATTTACTGCGAACTGGATATACGAATGATCAGACGGCTCTTCGTCGCCTCGGCCCTTTCTTTGCTCGCCTTTAACTTAGCTGGCGCCGCGCCAAGTTGCCCAAAGCTTGATCTGCGCAAGGAGACAAACGCCTTGTCATCCTGGTTGGGCAATACCGGCCTGAACAAGGACCAGCGCGCAGCTTCGATGGCCTATCTGAAGAAGAGGACAGCAGCTTGGAGCAGAGTTCCACTGAATGCGGCCGGTGCCGCTTGCGGAGCCGAGCCCATCGCCGCTCGTGTCGTATCCTGCACGCGTGGCATGGCACGAGACCTCTACGCCCAATCAACGAAGCCGCTCAATGCATCCGAGCCGGCCAATGGGGAGCTGCGCCGAGAATTGGGTAAGAAGAGCGCTTCAATCGGCGAGCTGCTTTTCGTCGGAGCCGCCAGTGCGTGCCAAGGGGCCGCGATCGAGGCATTCGGACGCTAGGACTCCTCAGCCCTTCTTGCCCGGCTGCAGCAGATAGACCCAGGCGAGCAGGATCGGGCCGAGGGTCAGGGCCACGTCGGCGAGGTTGAAGACGAAGAAGCCGCGCTCGTTCCAGTGCAGATACAGGAAATCGATGACGTGGCCGTGCCAGATGCGGTCGATCAGATTGCCGATCGCGCCGCCGGCGATCAGCGCGAAGCCGGTGGCGGCGGTGCGGCCGCCCTCGGTCGAGCCGCGCCAGACCCAGAACACCACGCCGGTCACGATCGCGGTCAGCACGATCAGGACCAGGCTGTCGGCGCTGTTCCCGAGCGAGAAGGCGATGCCGGTATTGTTGATGCGGTAGAGCGCCAGGACCGGCAGCACCGCGATGCCCTGCTGGTAGACCAGATAGGCGTCGGCGATCCACTTGGAGAGCTGGTCGACGAGGATGGTCAGCGCCATGATCGAAAGACCCAGCGCCGAGAACGGGCCGGGAATGCGGGCGGCTCCCGGGGCGGCCTGGGTGTCCGTCTCTGGCGTCATCGCACCCATGCCTAGAGCTTCAGCTTGTCGCGGCGGATCTCGTAGAGCATCACGCCGGTGGCAATCGCCAGGTTCAGCGAATCCGCACGGCCCGCCTGCGGGATCTTGACCAGATGGTCGCAGGTCGCCGCGAGATCGTCCGGCAGGCCGGATTGCTCGTTGCCCATGAACAGCATCACCGGCCGGTCGTAATCGATCGTGCGATAATCCGACTTGCCGGAAAGATGCGTGCCGACGACGATGCCGGGCCAGCTTTTCCGCCAGGCCTTGAACTCGTCGACGCTCATGCGGGCGAGCTTCATGTGGAAGATCGAGCCCATGGTGGCGCGCACCGCCTCGACGCCGAACGGATCGACCGTGTCGCCGACCAGGATCACGCCCTCGGCGCCTACGGCATCGGCCGTGCGGATGATGGTGCCGAGATTGCCGGGGTCCTTGATGCCTTCCAGCGCCACCCAGACGCCGGCGGGGCCGGGCTGGATCTCGCTCTTCGGCGTCAGCTTCTGCTCGAACACGCCGACGACCATCTGCGGATTGTCGCGGCGCGTGATCTTGGAAAGCACGGCCTCCGAGACTTCCAGAACGTCGCCGCCGCGCGCATGCGCCGTCGTCGCGACGCGCTTGACCACCGGGTGGTCCGCGACCTTCGCGCCATAGACAAGAATCTTGATCGGCCAGTCTTCCTCGACCGCGTCGGCGACCAGCTTCATGCCCTCGGTGACGAACAGGCCGCTTTCCTTGCGGTTCTTCGGCAAAGCGAGGCCGCGAATGTCCTTGATCGTCGGATTGGTCAAGCTGGTGATGGTCTTGACCGCGCCGGGCGCGGCAATCGGGGAAGGATCAGCCATCGCGGGACCACCGGGAAAAGAGCGACGTGGAAAGGAAACGGCCTTCGCCTTCCTCGCGGATCAGCAATTCGCCGGATTCGAGCGTGCCCGGCAGGCCGGAAAGCGCCTCGGCCGAGGTCTCGTGGATCGCCATGAAGGAAGCGCGGATCGAATAGGCGGAAAGGCAGAGGAACAGCGCGTCGTCGGCGAGCAGCTGCCGACAGAGCGCCATCATCTCGGGCAGGCGCTCGAAGATGTCCCAGACCTCGCCATTCGGGCCACGGCCGAACTTCGGCGGGTCGAGGATGATGCCGTCATATTTCGAGCCGCGGCGAACCTCGCGCTGCACGAACTTCATCGCGTCGTCGACGATCCAGCGCACCGGCAGATCGGCGATGCCCGACATGGTCTGGTTGTCGCGAGCCCAGCCGATCGCCTTCTTCGAGGCGTCGACATGCGTCACCTGCGCGCCGGCCATCGCCGCGACGAAGGAGGCGATGCCGGTGTAGCCGAAGAGGTTCAGCACCTTGGGCTGGCGCTTCGGATCGGCATATTTCGCGTCGCGGATCTTCCGGCCGAACCAGGCCCAGTGCATTTCCTGCTCGGGGAAGAAGCCGACATGGCGGAAGGCGGTGAAGCGGCCCAGAAAGCGCACCTCGCCCTCGCCGACCGCGCGCGGCAATGGCCAGGCCATCGGCCAGGTCTCGCCGAGCGGCTTCCTGTATTTCCAGCGGCCGTCCGAATCCTCGTCCTTGGCGCCGGTGAAGATCGCGTCGGCGCGATCCCATTCCTCGGCGGAGAGGCGCGGCGTCCACAGCGCCTGCGCCTCGGGGCGCACGATGCGATAGGGACCATAGCGCTCGAGCTTCCGGCCGTGGCCGGAATCGATCAGCGCATAATCGGGCCAGCCCTCTGTCGTCAGCATCACCGGCCAGCGGGAGGCCGGTGTCTGGGGAGCGCCGGCGGCGGGGGAAATCTCGGAAGCGGTCGTCATGGTCGGTTCATAGCGTTCGCCGCGCCGAAAGCCAATCGATGCCGGCAACGAAGGCGCCGCCCGTCTTGCCGACTCCGGGGCTCCATGCAAGATAAAATGGAGGAGACCGACCCGCGCCCTCGCGCGGAAGACGGCGACAGGCGAATTGGCCCGGCGCCGGCTGACGAGGACGACAGCCATGGAGATGACGGGCGAATACCGCATCCCCGCCCGTCGTGACGCAGTCTGGCGGGCCCTGAGCGATCCGGAGGTGCTGCGGGCCTGCATTCCCGGCTGCGAGACGCTGTCGCGGCCGGCGAAGGATGCGATCAGCGCCACGATCGCCGCCAAAGTCGGGCCGATCCAGGCGCATTTCGTCGTCCGCCTGGCTTTTGCCCATGTGCAGCCGCCTGAGCGCTGCACGATCCGCGGCGAGGCAAAGGGCGGCGTCGCCGGCTTTGCCACCGGCCGGGCCGATCTCGAGCTCGCCGGGGATGGCGATGCGACGATCCTGACCTATGATGCGAGCGGCGACGTCGGCGGCAAGCTGGCGCAACTGGGCACAAGACTGATAGACAGCACAACCAAGAAGATAGCCGATGCTTTTGTCGGCGCTATTGCCAACCGCCTTTCTGGAGACGAGCCGACGATGGCCTCCCTCACGCCGACCACCCCGCCCGATGCCGAGCCCGTCAAGCCGGCGCCCGCCAATCTGGAGCCCGCCGACGCGGCGGCGACCGACGAGCTGACCGACCGCATCGAGCACAAGATCGACGACGAAGCGCTCGATCTCGGCGAAGTCGCGGAAGAGATCGAGGAAGAAGTCGAGGTCGCGGCGGCGCGCGGCTTCCTCGGCGGCCCCTATGTCTGGGGCCTGCTGGCGCTGATCGTCGTGATCCTGTTCCTCGCGGTCGTCAGCCGCTAGGTTCCGGCGAATACACTCTCCCGCTTCGGCCCGCCGGGATGGCGGACGAAGCGGAGGGGCAACACCCCACTTTCCGGACAGCGGCGGGCGGAGGATCGATGCGGTCATCGAAACGCCCCGTTTTCGGCCAAAGAAGCGATCGAAAGCGGCCCGGCGGCCCGCGCCTGGCGCGGGCATGACCCTCTCTCCGCCGGTCCACCGGCTGGCGGGCGCGGACGTGAAGGCCTATCTCTGGTAAAACGGAAGCCCACGGAGGCAACCTCCCCCGCCATGATCGTCTGTTCCTGCAATTTCCTCACCAAGGCCCGCATTCTCGAGGCCGCCGAACGGCTGGCGCGCGAGACCCCCGGCCGACCGCTCACCCCGGCCCGCGTCTATCGCGCCCTCGGCATGAAGGCGCAGTGCACCGTCTGCTTCATCCTGGTGCGCAAGCTGCTGGCGGAATCGGGCGCCATCGTCACCTGTCCGGAACCGCTCGGCAGCAGTTCCGAGGAATCCGACGACATCGCCGTTTACGGCTAAGTCCTTCCACAAGCCCGGAATCGACGTTTGACGATCGCCGAGGCGCACCCTATTCTTGGATTAGAACAATTCCAGAGAAGGATGCCGCCATGAAGGGCGATGCCAAGGTCATCGAGTATCTCAACCGCGCGCTTCGCCTCGAGCTGACGGCGGTCAACCAGTACTGGCTGCATTATCGCCTCACCGAGGATTGGGGCTACACCAAGCTCGCCAAGAAGGAGCGGGCGGAATCGATCGAGGAGATGCACCACGCCGACAAGCTGATCGCGCGCATCATCTTCCTCGACGGCTTCCCCAACCTGCAGGTGCTCGACCCGCTCGAGATCGGCCAGAACGTCAAGGAAGTGCTCGAGGCGGATCTGCGCGGCGAATACACGGCGCGGAACTACTACAAGGAAGGCCGCGACGTCTGCCACGCCGCCGGCGACTACGTCTCCATGGCCCTGTTCGAAGAGCTGATGAAGGACGAGGAAGGCCATATCGACTTCCTCGAGACCCAGCTCGGCCTGCTGAACGATCTCGGCAAGGAATTCTACTACCAGCTCCAGGCTGCGCCCAGCAACGAAGCCGAATAGGCGCGGGCGCCACAGATTTCGCACCGTCTCGGGGTTCCCCGGGGCTCTCCGGCGCCGCCGCGGGTCACCACACCGCGGCGGCGCCGGTTTCATTCTGGGTTGCCCAATGCGCGCCGCGCGGACCCTTTCGCCGCCGCGACTGTCCTGATCCTGTCACACACCCTGCTCTATGCATGTGCTGCATGGCGCCTCGCGGCGCCTCCGGATGGCAGCGGGGGCCGGAGAATGGCAGAGCGGGACATCGCTTCACGCGATAGCGCAGGGAGTTACGGCGCGGCTCCCGCCCGTCGGTCCGCAAACCCGCTTTCGGGGAGGCCGCTTTCTCTGGCGCTGGCCGGCCTCGCGGCGATCTCGCTGCTCTTCATGGCCTTTCCCGGCCTCGACCTCCGCTTCGCCGCGCTGTTCCATCTCGATGGCGCCTTTCCCGCATCGCGGCTTCCCGGGCTCGTGACCTTGCGCCTGCTCGGCAAGGATCTGGTCGTGCTGGTCTGCCTCATCCTGCTCGCGAGCCTCGGCGCGAAGCTGGCGCGCCCGCTGCGCCCCATGCCGATCCGCGCCAGCCATGTCTGGTTCCTGTTCGCGACGCTGGCGCTCGGGCCCGGCCTGATCGTCAATGGCGTGCTCAAGAGCTTCTGGGGCCGGCCGCGGCCGATCCAGGTGGATCTGTTCGGCGGCGCCGCGCCGTTCGAACCCGCCTGGAAGATCGGCGGCGCCTGCCTGTCCAATTGTTCCTTCGTGTCCGGCGAGGCGGCCTCGGCCATGTGGCTCATCGGCCTCGCCATGCTGGCGCCGCCGCGCTACCGGCCGGCGCTTGCCGGAACCATCGGCGCGCTCGCCTTCGCCCTGTCGCTGAACCGCATCGCCTTTGGCGGCCATTTCCTTTCCGACGTGCTGATTGCATGGGCGATCACGCTGGTGGTCATGCTCGGGCTGCATCGTGTCCTGGTCGCAGGCCCGTTCCGTGCGCGCATCGATGCTGCGACCGAAAGCGCGCTACGGCGAATCGCTCTTGCGGCGGCGCCTGCCCTGGGGCGTATTGCGAAGGGAAGATCCACGGATCATCGCGAGCGGGCTTGACGGACGTGACCAACCGAACGGAAACAGCGGCGGCCGCGAGGCGCGCCGGCAGCGAAGGCCTTGGCCTGCTCGTTCCCCTGCTCGTCGCCATCGCCCTCCTGCGTCTGCTGGCCCTGCGCTTCTCCGTCACCGACCTGCAGGTCGACGAGGCGCAATACTGGGACTGGTCGCAGCATTTCGCCTTCGGCTATTTCTCCAAGCCGCCGCTGATCGGCTGGACCATCGCCGCCGTCGACGGGATCTGCGGCACCGGCATCGCCTGCGTGCGGGCGCCATCGCCGCTGTTCTATTTCGGCACCTCGCTTCTGATCTACGCGACCGGCCGCGCGCTCTATGGCCCGCGCATCGGCTTCTGGGCCGCGCTCGGCTTCGCGCTGGCGCCGGGCGTCGCCTTCTCCTCGGCGATCCTGTCGACGGACGTGCTGCTGCTGTTCTTCTGGGCGCTGTCGCTCTATGCCTTCGTCCGGCTGCGCGCCGGCGGCGGCTATCGCTGGAGCCTGCTGCTGGGCCTGGGGCTCGGGCTCGGGCTGCTGGCGAAATACGCCATGGCCTATTTTCTCGGCTGCGCGCTGATCGCCGCCCTGATCGATCCGCCATCGCGCGCCGTCATCCGCTCCGGCCGGTTCTGGCTGGCGGTGGCGATCGGGCTGCTTCTGCTTTCGCCCAACATCGTCTGGAACCTGAACAACGGCCTGGTCACGCTGCGCCACACCAATGAGAACATCTCCGGCGACGGGCTCCGGATCAGCCTCGGCAACGCCATCGGCTTCCTCGCGGCGCAGTTCGGCATCATCGGGCCGTTCCTGATGGGCGGCGCCTTCGCCGCCGCGATCGCCGCCTGGCGCCGGGGCGTGCCTGGCGAGGACGGGATGCTGCTCGCCTTCGCGCTTCCGGTGATCCTGGTCGTCACGATCGCCAGCGTCCTGACGGTCACCAACGCCAACTGGGCCGCTTCCGGCCTCGTCGCCACCGCCCTTGTCGGCACCTCATTCCTGATCCGCAGCGGCCGCTTCCGACTGGTCCAGGCCGGGCTCGCCATCGGCATTGTCGCGCAGCTGGTGCTGTTCATCGGCAATTCCGTCGCCGACCGGGTGACGCTGCCGCTGCTCAAGCATGGCGACATCTACAAGCAGGTGCTGGGCTGGAGCCGGCTCGGCGACGCCGTGCGGGCCGAGGCGAAGGCCTCCGGCGCGACCATGGTGGTGGCGCTCAGCCGCGCCGACGCGGCCGCCCTCGTCTACGATCTTCGCAACGATCCCATCGCCGTCACCGTGTGGCCGGACGATCCGGGACCGGACAACCAGTTCGAACTGACGCGCAGCCTCCTCGACCACGCGCCGACCGGCCCGGCCCTGCTGGTCGCCGGCTGCGCCGACCCCGCGCGGCTCGCCCGCTTCTTCGGCGAGGTCGAGGACAAGGGCCGGCTGACCGTCGCGAGCGGCCCGAGTTCGAGCCGGCAATACCATCTGTTCCGCCTCGACCGGCCGATCGCGCCGCTCGCCCCGGTGCCGCTCTGCGGCAACGACACGGACTAGCGTCCGCGCCGCTGCGGTTGCTGGCGGGGGACGCGCATACTATAAGCGCTGCCATCCTTCATCTTCGCGGAAACGGCCTCACAATGTCCGACGTCAAGAAGGTCGTCCTCGCCTATTCCGGCGGGCTCGACACCTCCATCATCCTGAAGTGGCTCCAGCTGGAATACGGCGCGGAAGTCGTCACCTTCACGGCCGATCTCGGCCAGGGCGAAGAGCTCGAGCCGGCCCGCAAGAAGGCCGAGATGATGGGGATCCAGCAGATCTACATCGAGGACGTGCGCGAGGAATTCGTCCGCGACTTCGTGTTCCCGATGTTCCGCGCCAATGCGCTGTACGAAGGCACCTACCTGCTCGGCACCTCGATCGCACGGCCGCTGATCGCCAAGCGCCTGGTCGAGATCGCGCGCGAAGTCGGCGCCGACGCCATCGCGCATGGCGCCACCGGCAAGGGCAACGACCAGGTCCGCTTCGAGCTTTCGGCCTATGCGCTGAACCCGAACATCAAGGTCATCGCTCCCTGGCGCGAGTGGGACTTCAAGTCGCGCACCGACCTGCTCGATTTCGCCGAGAAGAACCAGATCCCGGTTCCCAAGGACAAGCGCGGCGAGGCGCCGTTCTCCGTCGACGCCAACCTGCTGCACTCGTCTTCCGAGGGCAAGGTTCTGGAAGACCCGTCGCAGGAAGCCCCGCCCTACGTCTTCATGCGCACCGTGGCGCCGGAAGATGCGCCCGATGTCGCGACCTATGTCGAGATCGGCTTCGAGAAGGGTGACGCGGTTTCGATCGACGGCGTGCACATGTCGCCGGCCACCATCCTGACCAAGCTGAACGAGCTTGGCCGCGACAACGGCATCGGCCGTCTCGACCTGGTCGAGAACCGCTTCGTCGGCATGAAGTCGCGCGGCATCTACGAGACGCCGGGCGGCACCATCCTGCTCGCCGCGCACCGCGCGATGGAAAGCCTGACGCTCGACCGCGAGGCCGCGCATCTGAAGGATTCGATCATGCCCCGCTATGCGGAGCTGATCTATTACGGCTTCTGGTTCTCGCCGGAACGCGAGATGCTGCAGGCGCTGATCGACAAGAGCCAGGAGCATGTCGAAGGCACGGTGCGGCTGAAGCTCTACAAGGGCAACGCCATCGTCGTCGGCCGCTCGTCGCCGAAGTCGCTCTATTCCGACGCGCTCGTCACCTTCGAGGACGATCGCGGCGCCTATGACCAGAAGGACGCGGCCGGCTTCATCCGCCTGAACGCGCTCCGTCTGCGCACGCTGGCGGCGCGCGATCAGCGCGGCTGAGACTCTGGGAAGCGAGGCAGCAGGCCGTTTTCATCGGTCTGTTGCTAAAGCTTCATTTTAGAGTTAGGTTATTCGGACTGACCCAGCCTTTCCGGGCGCGGGTCGGTTCGTCGCTCGAACGCCAAGATACGGACAGACCGCAAATGCGTATGGATCTCGTCAGAAAAGCAACCCGCACAGCCGACAAGAAGGCTTCGGAAGTGCGCGTCATGCTGCGGACGGCGGGCCTGCGTCCGACGCGCCAGCGCCTGGCTCTGGCCGAGATCCTGTTCGAGCGCGGCAACCGCCACATTTCGGCCGAAGGGCTGCATGAAGAGGCGATGAGCCATCGCGTGCCGGTGTCGCTCGCCACCGTCTACAACACGCTGCACCAGTTCACCGAAGCCGGCCTGCTGCGCGAAGTCGCGGTCGACGGCTCGAAGACCTATTTCGACACCAATGTCGACGACCACCACCACTTCTTCGTCGAAGGCGAAAACCGCGTGCTCGACATTCCGATGTCGACCCTGCGCGTCGAGGACGTCCCCATTCCGCCGGAAGGCATGGAAATCACCCGCGTCGACATCGTCGTGCGCCTGCGCCGCATCGGCAGCTGATTTCCGGATTTTTCGAGTTTTAAAGAACGCCGCGCCGGCCCAGCCGCGCGGCGTTCTCGTTTGTTTTGGCCTCGCAAGCAAGCCCCTACCCTCTCCCGCGAGCGGGCGAGGGCTGGAGTGAGGGTCTTGGTCCCTCGCCCCCCAAAAAGGAAGGCCTCAGTCGATATCCTCGTTCGGATAGACGCCCCAGAGGTTGGTCTGCTTGATCCAGCCGCGGAAGCGCTTGTCGACCAGGCGGCACCAGCCGCCGGCGCAATTGGTCACCGAGGAGACGACCTTGGGCTGCAGATAGGCGGTGATCTCGGCCGTGTCGGTCGGATCGGCGCGGATCGGCAGCGGGTCGCCGTCCTGCCAGGGCGCGACGACGGCCGTGCGCTTGCCGACGAGGAGGCTGTGGAAAACCCAGCCCTCCGTGCCGTCGGAATCGCGGATGCGGCGCCAGTTGTCGAATTCCTGCACGATTTCGACCGGCAGGCCGGAGCGGGTGAACACCCAGGAAACCTTGTAGCCCTGGCCGGGGCCGACGCGGACATTCACGCGGCCGGCCTTGAGCGAGACGAATCGCGGCAAGGGCAGGCCGCTCGGTCCCAGTTTCGGCGCGGCGCCGGCCGCGCCCTGGGCGCTGGCGGGAGCGGTCGGCTGGGCGACGAGCACGAGGGCGGCGACCGAGGCAATGGTGAGCGCCGAGGCTAAAAGGCGCCCGTCGCGCAGCCGACGGGACATTCCCAGGATCGCAGCCAAAACCATCGCGTAGACACCCCTTCTTTACCGCCCGTGGCTGCGACCGGAGGTTCTTTCCCGACCGCCCGACCACCGAACCATTTGTGATCGCCGGACTGTCTGGTAGAGGATCGAGATACGCAGCGACGGGGTATACCAGCCAACGCGCGTAGTTTGACGCTCCATGGTTAAGGAGCTCTCAACGGAGAGGCCGCCGCGATGAAGAAGAAGCCGCTTGTCATCGTCACACGCCGCCTGCCCGATGCGGTCGAGACGCGCATGCGCGAACTGTTCGACACGCAGCTCAACATCGACGACCGGCCGATGTCGCCGGCCGAACTGGTCGAGGCGGTCAAGGTCGCGGACGTGCTGGTGCCGACTGTCACCGACCGCATCGACGGCGCCATCCTGGCCGAGGCCGGCGAGCAGCTGAAGGTGATCGCCAGCTTTTCGAACGGCTTCGACCATATCGACGTGGAAAAGGCGCTGGCGCGCGGCATCACCGTCACCAACACGCCGGGCGTGCTGACCGAGGACACGGCCGACATGACGATGGCTCTGATCCTCGCCGTGCCGCGCCGGCTGGTCGAGGGCGCGCGCGTGCTGACGCCCGACCATGACTGGGCCGGCTGGTCGCCGACCTGGATGCTGGGCCGGCGCATGGCCGGCAAGCGGCTCGGCATCGTCGGCATGGGCCGCATCGGCCAGGCTGTAGCGCGTCGCGCCAAGGCGTTCGGCCTGTCGATCCACTATCACAACCGCCACCGCCTTTCGACGGAGATCGAGGAAGGGCTGGAGGCGACCTATTGGGACAGCCTCGACCAGATGCTGGCCCGGATGGACATCATCTCGGTCAATTGCCCGCGCACGCCCGGCACCTTCCACCTGCTTTCCGAACGGCGGCTGAAGCTGCTGCGGCCGGAAGCCTATGTCGTCAACACCTCGCGTGGCGACGTCATCGACGAGAACGCGCTGGCGAAGCTGCTGGAATCCGGCGCCATCGCCGGCGCCGGGCTCGACGTGTTCGAGCACGAGCCGACGGTCAACCCGAAGCTGCTGCGCCTCGCGGCCAAGGGCAAGGCGGTGCTGCTGCCGCATATGGGCTCGGCGACGATCGAGGGCCGCATCGCCATGGGCGAGAAGGTGCTGATCAACATCCGCGCCTATTTCGACGGCCACAAGCCGCCGGATCGCGTCCTGCCCTCGATGCTCTGAGTCGGCTAAGCGCCGGAACTAAGCCGGATTCGGATCCATCTCGAGCCGCGCCTGGCAGCACGTCCCGCACCCTGCGCTCCCGGCCTGTGGCCGGCAGCGCAGACTTTGTCCGGAAGTCATCCGACTAGCGGAACACGATCCGCCCTTCCGACTTCGGGGCGATCGTCTTCTGCGCCGCGATATAGTCGATCACGTCGCTTGCCATCAGCTTGGCGTCGACCGGGCTGATCAGCCGCGCCGCGTCCTTGAACGCGACATAGCCGTCGCCGCCATCGGCGACATAGTCGTTCGTGGCGAGCGTGTATTTCTTGTCCGGATCGAGCGGCGCGCCGTTCACCGTGACGCTCTTCACCCGCATGCCGGGCAGTTGCTTCAGGTCGACCTCGACGACGAGGCCCGAGACCTGCGGGAAGCGGCCGGCGGCCGCCTCCACCAGGCTGAAGCCGCTTTCGAGCGCTGCCTTCAGCGCCTTGCCGGTGACGGCCAGCTTCACCGTCTTGTTGCCGAAGGGCAGTTCGCTGAAGACGTCGGCGCGCGTCAGAACGGTGCCGGCCGGATATTCCTTGTCGGCGCGGATGCCGCCGCCATTGGTGAGGGCGATGTCGGCGCCGACCGAGGCGCGCATCGCATCGGCGATCAGGTCGCCGATCGCCGCCTCCTCGCCGCGCACGGTGGCGCGGCGACTGTCGAGCGGCGTCTGCGTGGTGCCGATCTCGACCTTCAGCTCGGCGTCGAGCTTGTCCTGATAGGCCTTGACCACCCCGGCGATCTTCGGATCCGGGGTCACGGCGGCGCTGTCGATGATCTCGAAATGCGGCCGCCACTCGACCTTCGCCTTGCCGTCCTTCTCGCTCTTGTCGATCGTCACCCGCGTGACGACGATGCTGTCCGCCTGCGCGCCGGATTCCGTCAGCGCCGTCTTGCCGTCGAAGAAGGTGAGCAGGTGTTCGTCATGGCCGGAGAGAACCAGATCGGCGGCGTGGTTGCGCACCAGCGCGATATCGACCGAAAGCGGCGTGTGCACGACGGCGACGACGAAATCCGCGCCCGCCTCGCGCAGCGCCTTGCCCTTGGCCTTGCCGGTCTCGATCGAGGAATTGAAGACCGTGTCGCCGGCGGTGGCGACCACCGGCGTGTCCTCGGTGGTCAGGCCATAGAAGCCGATCTTGATGCCCTCGATCTCGACGATCTTCTCGTCGACCGTGTTCTTCGGCTGGCTGCCGTCCTTCTCACGGATGTTGGAGGTCACGACCGGAAAAGTCGCCTCGCCGATGCGCGCGTGAAAAACGTCCGGCCCGAAATCGAATTCGTGGTTGCCGGGCGTCATCACGTCGACCTGCATCCGGTTGAGGATGTCGATGATGTGGACGCCCTTGTCGATGCCCGAGAGCAGCGACGGCGAGATGGTGTCGCCGGAATGGACGAACAAGGTCGGCCCCTTGGCGCGCTCGGCCTCGACGACGGCGGCGAGCTTGGCAAAGCCGCCGCGACCCTCCAGCTCCTCCATCCGGTCTATGTCGTTGGTCTGCACGAAGGTGATCGTCACCGGCGCGGCCCATGCCGGCATCGCGACGAGGGCGACGAAGGCGAGAAGGCCGAATCGCAGGCTGCGCTGGCGTCCGAACATGAGGGCGATCTCCGGTCAGGGTTGTGCGAGGGGCGTGTGGCATGAGCATGCCACGGTCCTGTTGCAATCGCATAGCGCCGACGCGCACGAGCGGGGCGGCTTCAGGGACATGACGCCGCCCGTGGCGCTGCGACAACGCGCGACGGATGAAAATGCACCCCGCCCCTTCGCGCCGCGCGGGGTTGAGGGTAAGTTCCGGCACGATGACCAGCCAGATCGCCGATATCGCCCCTCCCAAGAGCAAGCCTGCCGACCATCCGCCGATTCTGATCGGCCGGGTCGGCGTGCTCCTCGTCAATCTCGGAACGCCGGATGCGACCGACTACTGGTCGATGCGGCGCTATCTGAAGGAATTCCTTTCGGATCCGCGCGTCATCGAGGTGCCGAAGCTGATCTGGTGGCCGCTGCTGAACGGCGTCATCCTGACGACGCGACCGCAGAAATCCGGCAAGAACTACGAGTCGATCTGGAACAAGGAGCGCAACGAATCGCCCTTGCGCACCATCACCCGCTCGCAGTCCGACAAGCTCTCCGCCGCCTTTGCCGACAACGGCAAGATCGTCGTCGAATGGGCGATGCGCTATGGCACCCCCTCGATCGCGGAGAAGATCGACGGGCTGAAGCGCGCCGGCTGCGACCGGATCCTGATCGCGCCGCTCTATCCGCAATATTCCGCGACGACGACCGCGACGGTCAACGACAAGGCCTTCGACAAGCTGCGCACCATGCGCTGGCAGCCGGCCGTCCGCACCATGCCCGCCTATCACGACGACCCCGTCTACATCGCGGCGCTCGCCACCTCGGTCGAGCGCTCGATCGCGGCGCTCGATTTCGAGCCGGAGATCGTGCTCGCCTCGTTCCACGGCCTGCCCAGGCGCAATCTCGAACTGGGCGATCCCTATCACTGCCATTGCGTGAAGACGGCCCGCCTGCTGCGCGAGCAGCTCGGCTGGCCGCAGGACAAGCTGCGCGCGACCTTCCAGTCGCGCTTCGGCAAGGCGGAATGGCTGCAGCCCTATACCGACAAGACCGTCGAGGCGCTGGCCAGGGCCGGCGTCAAGCGCATTGCCGTGGTGACGCCGGGCTTCTCGGCCGATTGCGTCGAGACGCTGGAGGAAATCGCCGGCGAGAACGCCGAGATCTTCCGCCATCATGGCGGCGAGCAGTTTGCCGCCCTTCCCTGCCTCAACGACAGCCCGGAAGGCATGGCGCTGCTGGAGCACCTCGTGCGACGCGAACTGCTCGGCTGGGTGTGACGCGCGCCAATTGCGTCGCCGGATCGAAATCCCTACACCTCCTCTGACCGCGACAGGCGCGGCAGAGGGATCGGGCGATGGGATTTTTCGGTTTCGACATCACGGTTCTGGTGATCGTCGTTCTTGTCGTTCTGGTGCTGATCGCCGGGATCAAGACCATTCCGCAGGGCCATAGCTATACGGTCGAGCGCTTCGGCCGCTATACCCGGACCCTGTCGCCCGGCCTCAACCTGATCGTTCCGTTCATCGACCGCATCGGCGCGAAGATGAACATGATGGAGCAGGTGCTCGACGTTCCGACGCAGGAAATCATCACCAAGGACAACGCCACCGTCTCGGTCGATGGCGTCACCTTCTACCAGGTGCTGGACGCGGCCCGCGCCGCCTATGAGGTGCGCGGCCTGGAGAACGCGCTGCTCAACCTGACCATGACCAACATCCGTACCGTCATGGGCTCGATGGATCTCGACCAGCTGCTGTCGCATCGCGACGAGATCAACGACAAGCTGCTGCGCGTGGTCGACTCGGCCGCCGCCTCCTGGGGCATCAAGATCACCCGCATCGAGATCAAGGACATCGTGCCGCCGGCCGATCTCGTGGATTCGATGGGCCGTCAGATGAAGGCCGAACGCGAGAAACGCGCGCAGGTCCTCGAGGCGGAAGGATCGCGCCAGTCGGCGATCCTGAAGGCCGAAGGCGAGAAGCAGGCGCAGATCCTGCAGGCCGAGGGCCGCCGCGAGGCTGCCTATCGCGACGCCGAGGCACGCGAGCGCCTGGCGGAAGCCGAGGCCAAGGCGACCGAGCTGGTCAGCAAGGCGATCGCGGCCGGCGATGTGCAGGCGATCAACTATTTCGTCGCGCAGGGCTACACCAAGGCGCTGGAAAAGCTCGCTTCCGCCCCCAACCAGAAGGTGCTGATGCTGCCCGTCGAGGCGACGGCGCTGATCGGCTCGATCGGCGGCATCGCGGAGCTCGCGCGCGGCGCCTTTGGCGGCCCCGACCCGGAACCCGCGCCGCGCCGCCGCCCGACCTCCAGCGTGCCGCGCTCCGGCGAAGGATCGCTCTGATGATCGTCGATGCGGTCCGGCAGCTCGGCCCCTGGAGCTGGTGGATCCTCGGCCTGCTGCTGCTCGGCGTCGAGGTGCTGGCGCCCGGCGCCTTCTTCCTGTGGTTCGGCATCGCCGCGCTGATCGTCGGTGCGCTGGCGCTCATGGTGGTCGTGAGCTGGCAGGCGCAGGCGATTCTGTTCGTCGCGCTGGCGCTGCTTCTGGTCATTCTCGGCCGGCGATTCTATTCCAGCGCGCGGCGGCCAGGCGACCAGCCGCATCTGAACCAGCGCGCGGCGCGGCTCGTCGGCGGCGTCTATCCGCTGGCCGAGGCGATTTCCAACGGCCATGGCCGCATCCGCATCGACGACACGACCTGGAGCGTCACCGGCCCCGACCTGCCGGCCGGCACCCGCGTCCGCGTCACCGGCTTCGACGGCTCGGTTCTGAAGGTGGTCGCCACCTGAGACCGGCGCCGCGGCTCTCCCTCCCCTCTCCGCGGGAGGGAAAGACCAGCGCCGCGCCCGCCCGCGGGCGGAGCGGGTTCCAGGCGTCCTAGGGTCCGGACTCAATTGAGCCAGTAGGCGCGGATTGCGGCCAGGAGCACGCCGGAGAGGTAGTTTCTGGCCAGCTTGTCGTATCGGGTGGCGACGCGGCGGAAGTCCTTGAGCCTGCACCA
>NZ_JAPKNI010000001.1 GCF_026343955.1 Kaistia defluvii | reverse complement strand
GGCCATAGGCCGGCGCGAAGGCGGAGCGCGGGGCGGGGAGCGAGGCCCAGGCGCGGGGGCGCGGGTAAGGCCCAGCCAAGCGCAAGCCGGCCAGATGCCAGTCAGCCGCGCAAAAGCGCCGCCAAGCGCAACCGATCCCCGACAATCGTCCCAACCAAAGACAAAGACAAAGGGGTGACGACCCAGCGCATCGGTGGCTGGCCGGACCCGAGGCACCGCCGATGGGGGGAGGGCGACAGAGATCCGGGCTGCCACGGCAAGGTGGCCGGAACCTCCCCCTCTGTTCCGCCTCCGGTTCGCCGAATGGCGCCATGCCGACGCGCGCGATCCGTCCAGCAGCCCGCCGAGCCGAGGAACCTGGCGAGCTTTTCACCCTCCTGGCGCCTGAAGACCCGTGCCGCGCCGCCTTGGTCGAACCGGACCTTGATCCGATCGAACGGATGCCGGAGTTCCAGCGTTCGACAGGGCTTTGGGCGGGACGCGGGACAGGCCCGCTTTGGGAGCCCTTCCAGACCCATCCTGGCCGATGGTCGGGGGCCCCGCGACCGCCGCAAGGGACGCCGTTCTCTCCCGGGGGGAGTGTGGCTTCGTGCTACGCCGGGAGCCACCGCCGTGCATGGCGGCGGCTCGGGCCGGCCTCCCCGGCAACGTCGCAGAACGCCCTTCTCTGGGATGCCCGCGCGTCGCCAGGCGGAAGCGCTTCGGATCGCCCGGATCCAATCGACGTGTGTTGCGGAGTTAGCACGAGCTTAGAGCGAACGGCCTCACCGGCCTGGGTGCACGTTGACAGTCCTGTACTCCAGGTACACTAATTTCCGCTTCATGATCGAGGAAGCAAGCCCGCGTGGCGCGTTTCCGCGATCTTTGTATTTTTGCAATGCGCCTGCCGTCTTTCCATCGGCCGCGCGCTCACCGGATTGCCAATCATGAAGCGGTTTATCCTTGCTACGATCCTGCTCGTCGTCGTCGTGGCGATCTGTGGCGGCCTGATCTGGTTCAATTTCTTCCGCGACAAGATGATTGAGCAATTTTTTGCCGGAATGAAGGCACCCGTCGTCACGATTTCGGCGATCACGGTCGAGCCCGCCCAGTGGACGCCCGGCATCGAGGCGGTCGGTACCGCGGCGGCTGCCGAGGGCGTCGATGTCGCCGTGCAGACCGGCGGCATCGTCGAGAAGATCCTGTTCAAGGCGAACGACAAGGTCCAGCAGGGCCAGCTGCTCGTGCAGATCGACGACGCGGTCGAGCGCGCCGGCCTGGTCAGCGCGAACACCGCGGTCGCCGTCAGCCAGGATGCGCTGAGCCGCGCGCAGGCGCTCTTGCAGCGCAATGTCAGCACGGTCGCCTCGCTGCAGGACGCCCAGAACAACCTCGACAAGGCCAAGGGCGCGCTGACCCAGCTCGAGGCGACCCTGGACGAGAAGGCGATCAAGGCGCCCTTCGCCGGCACCATCGGTATTCCGAAGATCGATGTCGGCCAGTATGTGCAGCCGGCGACCGTGGTGGCGACGCTGCAGAATCTCGACCGGATCAAGGTCAATTTCAGCGTGCCGGAGCAGGAGCTCGGCTCGCTCAAGATCGGCCAGCCGGTCCGCTTCGGCCTGAAAGAGGACGACCTGAACTTCAGCGGCACGATCACCGGTATCGATCCGAAGATCGACGCGGCCTCGCGGCTGGTGAGCGTGCAGGCGCTGCTCGACAATCCGGACGGCACGCTGCGTCCGGGCCAGTTCATTCGCGTGCGCGTCGACCTTCCCGTCGAAACCGACGTGATCGCCTTGCCGCAGACCGCCGTGACCATCAGTCTCTACGGCGCCTATGTCTATGCCGTGCAGGACGCGCCGGCGACGGCCGATGCCAAGGCCGGAGAGGGCAAGGCCGGAGAGAGCAAGGCGGCGGAGACCAAGCCCGCAGATGGCAAGCCCGCGGATGCGGCCGCGCCAAACCTCATCGCCAAGCAGATCTTCGTCAAGGTTGGCCGTCGATCCGGCGACGTGATCGAGATCCTGGATGGCGTGAAGCCGGGCATGCGGATCGTGACGTCGGGCCAGAACAAGCTTTCGAGCGGCAGCCCGGTTGCGGTCGATAATTCGGTCCAGCCGGTCAAGGGCGCCACGGTGAACCCGGAGGCTTCCAAGTCATGAGCTTCTCCGAACTCTTTATCCGCCGTCCTGTCCTCGCGACGGTCGTCAGCCTGCTGATGCTGCTCTTGGGCGCGCAGGGCATCCTGTCGATGTCGATCCGCCAATATCCCAAGGTGGATGAGACGGTCGTGACCGTCACCACCGTCTATCCGGGCGCCAGCGCCGACGTCATCCAGGGCTTCATCACCTCCACCATCGCCAAGTCCGTTTCCTCGGCTGAGGGCGTGGATTACGTCACGTCCAAGAGCTCGCTCGGCGTGTCGACGGTTTCCGTCTACATGCGGCTGAACACCAACCCGGACAAGGCGCTGACGGAAGTCATCGCCAAGGTCCAGCAGGTGCGCGGCAAGCTTCCGGACGAGGCAGAGGACCCGGTGATCCAGAAGGGCACGGGCTTCCAGTTCGCGCTGATGTATCTCGCGGCGCGCAGCGACACGATGAACGCGCAGCAGCTCACGGATTACCTGATCCGCGTGATCCAGCCGCGTTTCGCCACCGTCGACGGTGTCGCCAATGCGGAAATCCTCGGCGCGCAGGAATTCGCCATGCGGGTCTGGATCGATCCGGTCGCGCTCGCCTCGCGCAACGTGACCGCAACCGAGGTGCTGACCGCGATCAAGGGCTCCAACTTCCTGTCGGCGCCGGGCAAGACCAAGAACGAGTTCTACGCCTATTCGATCGAGGCGAAGACGACGCTTCAGGATCCCGAGACGTTCGGCGCGCTGCCGATCCGTGCCAATGGCGCGGACATCGTTCGCCTTCGCGACGTCGCCACGATCGAACTCGCGGCCGCTTCCACGGATACGGAAGTCCGCTTCAACGGCAAGGAAGGCGTGTTCCTCGGCATCTTCCAGACGCCCTCGGCCAACCCGCTCGACGTCGCCTCCGGCGTTCGCCGCGAGCTCCCGCTGATTGCGGATTCGCTGCCGGAAGGCATGCATATCGAGCTGGTCTACGATTCGACCGAGGCGATCAGCGCCTCGATCGAGGAGGTTATCCGGACGATCCTGGAAGCGTCGGCCATCGTCGTGGTCGTGATCTTCCTGTTCCTTGGGTCGTTCCGGTCGGTGATCATTCCGATCGTGACGATCCCGCTATCGCTGATCGGCGTCTGTTTCATCCTCTGGGCGCTCGGCTATTCGCTCAACACGCTGACCCTGCTCGCCATGGTTCTGGCCATCGGCCTCGTGGTCGATGACGCGATCGTGGTGGTGGAGAACATCCACCGCCACATCGAGGAGGGGCTGAAACCGATGAAGGCGGCGATCGTCGGCATGCAGGAGATCACCGGCGCGGTGATCACCATGACGATCACGCTGGCGGCGGTGTATGCGCCGATGGCCTTCACCCAGGGCGTGACCGGCGCATTGTTCCGCGAGTTCTCGCTGACGCTCGCCGGCGCGGTGATCCTGTCGGGTTTCGTCGCCTTGACGGTATCGCCGATGATGTCCGCCCGTATCCTGAAGCCAGGCGGCGGCCGCATCCAGCATTTCATCGACCGTGTCTTCGAGAGCTTCAGCCACTGGTATGCCCGCCGGCTGATCGGTTCGCTGAAGGTCCGGCCGATCACGCTGCTGATGGTCGCCGCCATTCTCGGCACCATGGTGTTCCTGTTCCTCAACACGGCGTCCGAACTGGCGCCGGAGGAAGACGAGGGCGCCATGTTCACGCTGATCACGGCGCCGCAATATGCGACGATCGACTACACGCAGCTCTATGTCGACGAGATCGCCCAGAAGACCGCCGATATTCCCGAGCGGCAGGCCCTGTTCTCGATCGCCGGTTCCGGTTCGGCCAATTCGGCCTTCTCCGGACTGGTGCTGAAGCCCTGGGCGGAGCGCACGCGCGGCCAGCCCGAGGTGCAGGCGGAGGTGCAGGCGCGCCTCGACAAGGTGGCGGGCGTTCAGGCCTTCGTGTTCGCGGTCCCGTCGCTGCCGGGAACGGGCGGCGGGTTGCCGATCCAGTTCGTCATCCAGTCGACCGAGCCGGCGGATCGCGTCTACGCGGTGGCGGAGGAGATCAAGAACCGCGCCATGGCGTCGGGCAAGTTCATCGTCGTGCAGAACTCGCTCTCCTTCGATACGCCGAAGGTGAATGTGGTGATCGACCGCAACCGGGCCGCGGCACTCGGCGTCTCGGTTGCCGAGATCGGCAACACGCTGACCCTGCTGGTGGGTGAGAACGGCATCTCGAAATTCGATCGGGAAGCCCGCGCCTATGACATCATCACCCAGGTCCCCGAGAGGTACCGTCTGAATCCGGAAAGCCTGGGGACCTTCTTCGTCCGCTCGCAGGCCGGCGACATGGTCCCGCTTTCCTCGGTGGTTTCGATCAACACGGAAGGTTCGGCGCCGGCGATCGAGCAGTTCAACCAGCTCAATTCGGCGACGCTGGCGGCGCTGCCGCGGCCGACGGTGACGTCGGGCGATGGCCTCGCCACGCTGCAGCAGATCGCGAGCGAGGTGCTGCCGTCCGGCTACTTCATCGAATACGCCGGACAGTCGCGTACGGAGCTCGAGACTGGCAACTCGCTGCTGATCGTGTTCGGACTGGCCATCGTCGTCATCTATCTGGTGCTGGCGGCGCAGTTCGAGAGCTTCCGCGATCCGCTGATCATCATGATGTCGGTGCCGCTTTCGATCTTTGGCGCGCTGATCCCGCTCAATCTGGGCGCGGCGTCGCTGAACATCTACTCGCAGGTGGGCCTGATCACCCTTGTCGGGTTGATCACGAAACACGGCATCCTGATGGTGGAGTTTGCCAACCAGCAGCGCGAGGAACGCGGGCTCAACCGGCATGATGCGATCGTCGAGGCCGCGCGCGTGCGTCTCCGGCCGATCCTGATGACGACGGCCGCCATGGTGTTCGGCGTGCTGCCGCTGCTGTTCGCGGAAGGCGCCGGCGCCAAGGCCCGCTTCTCGATGGGCCTGGTCATCGCGACCGGCATGTCGATCGGCACGGTGTTCACGCTGTTCGTGGTGCCGATGTTCTACACCTACCTCTCCAGCGCGCATGCGAAGCGCGACGAGGACGAGGAGCAGCCGGCGGTTCCCGCGCCAGCAGCGACCCCCGCTCCGGCGCATTGATGCCGGCGAGATGAAGTCTGGAAAGCGGCGCCTTCGGGCGCCGTTTTCTTGTGGGTGTCATGCAGGGGTGCCATCCTGCCCGGATGACCCGCTCCGCGATCGATCCGCCTGATCCCCCCGGACCCAAGGGGACTCCGACGGTCGCGTGGGTCTTCCGCGAGTTCCTGCGCCTCGGCCTGACCTCGTTTGGCGGCCCGGTCGCGCATATCGGCTATTTCCGCGATCGCTTCGTCAAGCGGCTCGGCTGGCTGGACGAGGCTGATTTCGCCGACCTGGTGGCGCTCTGCCAGTTTCTGCCCGGGCCCGCCTCCAGCCAGATCGGCATGGCGATCGGCCTGGAGAAGGCCGGTCTGGCCGGCGCGCTGGCGGCCTTTGTCGGTTTCACCCTGCCGTCCGCCGTCCTCATGGCGCTGATCGCCTATGGCCTCGGCGCCAGCGGGGGGCTGATCGATGCCGGCGTGCTGTCGGGGCTGGCGATCGTGGCGGTCGCGGTGGTGGCCGAGGCGGTCCGGGGGATGGCGCTGTCGCTTGCCACCGGAAGGCTGCTCGGCGGCGTGGCGCTGGCCGCGACCGCGCTGGCGCTCCTCGTGCCGGGGAGCTTCGCCCAGATCGCCATCCTGCTCGGCGGCGGCCTCGTGGGCTATTGCTTCAGCCGGCCGGCCATCCGTGTGCCCGATCTGCGCCCCGGCGCGACGATATCCCGGCGCATCGGCATCGCGGCGCTCGCCCTCTTCGTCATGCTGCTGGTCGGCCTCCCCATCCTGGCAGCGACGACCCATTCGCAGACGGCTGTTCTGGCCAGCGGGCTTTACCGGGCCGGGGCGCTCGTCTTTGGCGGCGGGCATGTCGTGCTGCCGCTGCTGAAGGATTCCGTCGTCGCCACCGGGCTGGTGCAGGAGCCGATCTTCGTGGCGGGCTATGGCGCGGCCCAGGCGATGCCGGGGCCGCTGTTCAGCCTGTCGGCCTATCTCGGGGTAGCAGCGGGAGCGCCGACGCCAGCGGTCGGCGGCGCCGTTGCCGTCCTGGCCATCTTCGCGCCGGCCCTGCTGCTGGTGGTCGGCGTCCTGCCGTTCTGGCGGCGGTTGCGGCGGGTCGAGGCCGTTCGCCGCGCGCTCACCGGCGTCAACGCGGCGGTTGTCGGGCTCCTGGCAGCTGCGCTGTACGACCCCGTCTTCGTCACCGCGATCCACGGCGCGCGCGATCTCGCCTTTGCCGTGCTTGGCTATGCGTTGCTGGTTTTCCTGCGTCTGCCGGCCTGGCTGGTGGTGCTACTGGCGGCCGGCGCGGGGTGGATCCTCGGCGGCTGAACGGCTTGCGGATCGATGCCGAAAGAATCGATAGTGGGGCGGCAGGCCGTTATGCGGGGGCCTCTTGGGGCCAGGGACGGCGCTGATTTGAGATCGTTGACGACGACGTCGTGCTTCCAGGGGAAAATTGATGCTGAGAAAATGGCTGCTTGCCTCCGTCATGCTGGCTGCGATCGTCGCGCCGGCGGCGGCCGATAACGTGACCGCGAAGATGCGCGATGCCTCCAGGGTCGCGCTCGCCCGGCCGGCCGGCGAGACGACGGAAAGCACGGTACGGATCGCGCGCGGCGACGAGACCATCGTCGGCACGCTGGCGCTGCCGAAGGGCGTCGAGAAGCCGCCCGTCGTGCTGCTGCTGCACGGCTTCACCGGCAAGCGCGACGAACTCGAGGTCGCCGGCACCCAGGAGGGCGTCTATTCGCGAACCGCGCGCCTGCTGGCCGAGCGCGGCCTGGCCAGCCTGCGGATCGATTTCGTCGGTTCGGGCGACAGTTCGGGCAAGTGGGAGGATACGACCACCTTCAGCCAGATCGCCGATGCCGTGGCGGCCTTTGACTGGCTGAAGAAGCAGGATGATATCGATCCCGCCAGGATCCACGTCGTTGGCTGGAGTCTCGGCGGACTGGTGGCGTCGCATCTTGCTTCCGTGCGCCCGGTCGATAGCGCCACGCTCTGGGCGCCGGTCGCCAATCCGGCCTTCAGCTTCGGCGTCGTGCTGGGGCAGGAGACCGTCAACAAGGCGATGGCGGCCACGGATCCGAACGAGGTGATCGAGGGCACCCTGCCGTGGGGCGCGAAGACGTCGCTCAAGGTGCCGTTCTTCCGGTCGCTGTTCGCGACCGATCCCGTCGCGGCGATCGCGCAGTATGGCGGGCCGCTGTTGGTCATAGTAGGCACCAAGGACACCGTCGTGACGCCGCAGCCGGCCGCTGGCCAGCTCTTCCTGGACTATCACACGGGTGAGGAAGGGCTGATGGTGCTCGATACCGACCATGGCTTCGACGCCTTCACCGGTCCGGCAACGCTGGACGAGATGGTGGGCGCGACGCTGAGCTTTATCGAAGCGCACTGAAAGACGGGCGCGCTGGCGGACGGGTTCCGCCGGCGCGCTGCCTCATTCGAGCGCGACGTGCTGGGCCGGACCCTTCTGCGGCTTGTAGCGCATGAAGGCCAGTAGCGGGATCGTCGCCAGCGTCACGAACATCATCAGCTTGAAATCGTCGATATAGGCGATGAAGGCGGCGTCGCGGGTGATGACGCCGTTGATCCGAGCCAGCGCCTCGAGATTGCCGGCGGCGGCGTCGGCCGGCATGGCGGGATTGAACGGCGTCACATGGCCGGCCAGCACCTCGTGGCCGATCTGCGTGTTCTGCGAAAGCAGGGTCGCCACCAGCGAGACGCCGATCGACGAGCCGAGATTGCGCACGAGGCTGAACAGGCTGGCGGCGTC
Source organism: Kaistia defluvii (assembly GCF_026343955.1). Lineage (GTDB taxonomy): Bacteria > Pseudomonadota > Alphaproteobacteria > Rhizobiales > Kaistiaceae > Kaistia > Kaistia defluvii. The sequence goes on along the minus strand of NZ_JAPKNI010000001.1, from coordinate 955,210 downwards.
GGTGCGCCAACGCGCCGGCAGGGTCGCGAAGGCGATCGTCGAGAGCGGCACGAAGACGAAGCCGAGGCCGAACCCCTGCACGATGCCGGTGGTCATGAACGGCCAGGAGTCCATTTCCGGAGCCCAGGTGGTCATTTCGTAGAGCGACCAGGTGGTGGCGCCCAGCCCGACGAGGATCAGGATGCGCGGGTCGACCTTGCCCATCAGCCGGCCGACCACCAGCATCGCCACCATGGTGCCGACGCCGCGCGGCGCCAGGATCATGCCCGTGGTGATGACGGGATAGCCATAGAGGTTCTGCAGCATGGGCGGCAGCAGCGCCATCGTCGCCAGCAGGATGATGCCGATGATGAAGATGAAGACGAGGCCGGTGACGAAGTTCCGGTCCTTGAAGATGTGCGGATCGATGAAGGTGTTCTTGGCCGTCGCCATGTGAATGGTGAAGATCCAGAAGCCGATCGCCATCAGCGCCATTTCGATCAGGATTTCGGGCGAGGAGAACCAGTCGAGCTGTTCGCCGCGATCGAGCATCATCTGCAGCGCGCCAATGCCGAGGCTGAGGAAGGCGAAGCCGAAAAAGTCGAACCTGCGGGCGCGCAGCGGCCCTTCCGGCAGGAAGGCGCCGATGCCGAGAAAGGCGATGATGCCGACCGGCAGGTTGATGAAGAACACCCAGCGCCAGTTGAAGGCGTCGGTCAGCCAGCCTCCCAGCGTCGGGCCGATGATCGGGCCGACCATGATGCCGGCGCCCCACATCGCCATGGCCTGGCCGTGCTTCTCCTTCGGATTGATGTTGAGCAGCACGGATTGCGACAGCGGCACAAGCGCGGCGCCGAACAGGCCCTGTAGGATGCGGAACCCGACCATCTGCGTCAGGCTGCCGGCGAGGCCGCACAGCATCGAGGCGAGGGTGAAGCCGGCGACGCAGGTCATGAACAGACGCTTGATGCCGATCTGGTCGGCGAGCCAGCCGGTGATCGGCGTGGCGATGGCGGCGGCGACGATATAGGAGGTCAGGACCCAGGTGATGGTATCCTGCGCCGCGCCCAGCGAACCCTGCATCGAGGGCAGGGCGACATTGGCGATCGTCGTGTCGAGCACCTGCATGATCGTGGCAAGCATGATCGATACGGTGATGAAGCCACGATGCTGAACCGCTGGCGCGCTCATTCTGGCGACTTTCCGGTGCGCGGCGTCCTAGTTGGCTGCCGCGGCTTCCGCTGGAGGCGTGGAATTGGCGGCGATCGCATGGCTGAAGCCTGGGAGGGTCCGCTTGTATTCGGTATCGACTTCCACCGAGGCGCTGAGGCCGGTGCGCAGGGTCGAGAAGTCGACCTCGCCATCCAGGCGCAGCCGGACCGGCACGCGCTGCACGACCTTGACCCAGTTGCCGGAGGCGTTCTGCGCCGGCAGCAGCGAGAAGGCCGAACCGGTTCCGGCGTCGATCGATTCCACATGCGCCGTGAACGGCCGGTCGGGATAGGTGTCGAAGGTAACCCGCGCCGTCTGTCCCACCTTCATGTGGGTCAGGTCGGTTTCCTTGAAATTGGCCTCGACATAGGTGGTGGCCGTCTCGACCAGGCTGAGCAGCGCGGTCGGCGCCATGGCCGGATTGGTCACATACTGGCCCACGCGGAGGCGGTCGGTCTGCGAAACGACGCCGTCGCTCGGTGCAAACACGGTGGTCTGCTTCAGCGCCAGCGCGGCTGCTTCCTGCGCGGCCTGCGCCTGCATCACGGTCGGATGCTGGTCGGTCGGAACGTTGGGATCGCCACCCAGCGCGGTCAGGGCGCCGGACACCTTCTCGCGCGCCTGGGCGACGATCTGCTCGGCGATGCGAACGTTGTTCTGGGCGGTGTCGAAATCGGCGTTTGACGTCACGCCGCGCGCCAGAAGGTCCTGCTGGCGCTGAAATGTCTTCTGCCGGTAGGCGAGGCTGTCCTCGCCGGATTGCTGCTCGGAAAGGGCCTGCTGGTAGCTGGAGCGCAACTGCTCGACCTGCAGCCTGGCGACGGCGACCGCCGCCTCCGCCTGGCGCAGCGCCAGCTGATAGGGCTCGGGATCGATGCGGAAGAGCAGGGCGCCCTTCTTGACGCGATCGTTCTCGTGCACCGCGACCTCGACGATCCGGCCGGACTGATCGGCCGTGATGGTCACGCGGTTCTGTTCGAGATAGGCGTTGTCGGTCGAGGCATAGCGCCCGCCCGTCAGCCACAGATAGCCGCCGCCGACGGCCAGCAGCACCGGCAGCGCCAGCATGAGGAAAAAGCGTCCGCGGCGCGACTTGCGCGGCGCGGCCTCGCTTGCCGGCGGCTGGGCCTCGGGTGTCCCGCGGTCTCCGGCTTCGGCGCTCATGTCAAAACTTTCTCTGGCTGTTTCGCCGCGGCATCCTTCACGGACTCGTCGCAGCACGATTCGACGCCCCGGGTGGTCATGTTGCTGCGAATCCGGCTCAGCAGATCGATCAGAATCTCGGACTCTTGTTCGGAGATGCCTTCAAGCGCCGTGGCGATCACCTCGTTGCCGATGATCTTCATCTGGTCGAGCAGCGGGCGCACGCTTTCGGTCAGGTGCAGGCGGCGCGCCCGGCGGTCCGACGGATCGGGAACGCGCGCGACGTAGCCCATCGCCTCCAGCCGGTCGATGTGACGCGACAGGGTGATCGGCTCGACATCCAGCGCGTCGGCAACGGAGGCCTGGTTCGATCCCTCATTGTGGAACAGATAGGCCATCACCTGCCACTGGGCGCGGGTCAGGTTGCAGCTTTGCCCCTTCTGATCGAAGGCACGGCGAACCAGACGCGCGACGTCGTTGATCAGAAAGCCGAGATGCTTTTCAGAAGGCAGCGTATTCATAGGTCAATATATAATAAGCTCGCGTATATTACGCAATGTGAGTCTGTGGCCGGGAGCGGCTGTAAAATAGGAGGTATACTGGATTTTGGCGGCGAACGAGGGTAAATCGTTCCAACCTGCCATACTCCTCGCCAAGCGACGCCCATGTTCACCGAATTCACATTTTACGCGGCTGCGATCCCGGCCGTGGCCGTCGCAGGCTTGTCCAAGGGCGGATTTGGCGGCGCGATGGGCATGCTCGCGGTTCCCATCCTGGCCCTGGTGATCTCGCCGGTTCAGGCGGCCGGCATCATGCTGCCGATCCTGCTCGTGATGGATGCGATCAGCCTCTACTTCTACCGGCGCATCTTCGATCGGCCGACGCTTGCCGTCATGCTGCCGGCGTCGATCGCGGGCATCGCGGTCGGCTGGGCGACGGCGGCCTATGTGAAGGAGGATTTCGTCCGCCTCCTGGTGGGCGTGATCTCGATCCTGTTCGCCCTGAACTACTGGTTCGGCGACCGGCTGCGGGTGCTGCCGGCGCAGCCCAACGGCGCCAAGGGCTCGTTCTGGGGCCTGCTCGCCGGCTTCACTTCCTTCGTCAGCCACGCCGGGGCGCCGCCGTTCCAGATGTATGCGCTGCCGCTCCGGCTCGACAAGCAGGTGTTCGTCGGCACCTCGGTGATCTTCTTCGCCGTCACCAATGCGGTGAAGCTCATTCCCTATTTCTTCCTCGGCCAGTTCGACACCGCCAATCTGGAGACGGCGGCGGTGCTGTTCCCGCTCGCCGCGCTGACGACGGTTCTCGGCATCTGGATCGTGCGGGTGATCGACCAGACCGTCTTCTACGGCCTTTCCTATCTGTTCGTGCTGCTGATCGGGCTCAAACTGACCTGGGACGGAACGCTGTCTCTTCTGGCGTCTTGAATCCGGCATCGATTGCCGCAAGCTTGCCTTGTTCGCCCGCTAGGCGAAGCCGATACTTGTCCGTTTCTGTAAATTGAGGCCTCCCGGTGCATCGATCGTTGTCGATTTCCATGCCGCGTGACTATCGGATCGATTTTTTCCGGGGTTTGGCGCTCATCTCGATTTTCGTGAACCACATCCCGGGCAATTTATATTCGAACTTCACGCATCGGAACTTCGGCCTCTCGGACGCGGCCGAGATTTTCGTGCTTCTCGCCGGCATCTCGGCCGCGCTCGCCTATTATCCGCGCTTCGTCTCGGGCCAGTCGGGGCAGGCGGCCGGCCGCATCAGCAAGCGTATCGGCACGCTCTATGTCGCGCATCTGGCCTCGATCGCCTGCGGTTTCGCGATCTATGCCGGCGCCTCGCTCTGGCTGGAGCAGCCCGGCCTGATGATCCCGGATGAGCGGCACTGGATCGTCGAGCAGCCGGTGCGGGCCCTGGCCGGCATCGGCATGCTCACCTACCAGACCGGCAATTTCAACATCCTGCCGATGTACATGGTCATGATGGCGATGCTGCCGGCGATCATGCTTCTGGCGCGCATTCGCCTGTCCTTGGCGCTGGCGGCGAGCGTGGCGCTCTGGGCGATCGCCAATATCTGGCGCATCACCTTGCCGAGCTTTCCCGGCGGAGGCGGCTGGTATTTCAACCCGTTCACCTGGCAGTTGCTGTTCGTGCTCGGCTTCGTCGGCGGCGTCATGCTGCGGCGGGGCGACAGGCTGCGGCTGTCACGGCCGCTCTACGGGCTGTCGATCGCCTATCTCGTGGCCTCGGCCATCCTGGTCTTCGCCCATCTCTGGGATTATTTCCCGACCCTGCCGGAATGGGTCTGGCTCTCCGGCTTCAACAAGAGCTGGGTCGGATTTTTCCGCGTGCTGCATGTGCTGGCGATCGCCTATGTCGTGCTCTACAGCCCGCTGCCGGCCATGCTGGCGCGCTGGCTCGACCAGGGCAACTGGATCGTTCGGCTCGGGCGCCACACCCTGCCGGTGTTCTGGACGGGGACCATCCTCAGCGTGACCGGCCACATCATCCGCGAGAGCGTCTTCGGCCTGCCCAACGACCCGACCTTCACCGCCACGGGCATGGTGCTCGACACGGTGCTTATCGGCGTCGGGCTGAGCGTGCTGTTCGCGCTCGCCTGGTATCTGGACTGGACCGGGACCCCGCCGAAGCCGCGCCAGCGGCTGGAGACCGAGGCGCCGATCGGGTCGCCGCCGCGCGCCGTTCCGGCCGAATAGACTACCCCAAAGCAAAAGCGCCGCGTTGGACGCGGCGCTTCGCATGACCCTTTCGTCATCAATCAGTGAACGGTGTTCTCTACCTTCAGTCGGGCGATCTCGTCCTTCAGCTGCAGCTTGCGCCTCTTCATGGCCGCCAGCTCGAGCGTATCGGCGCTCGGATGGTTGGTGACCTGGTCGATCTCCCTGGAGAGCGCCTCGTGGCGACGCTCCAGCTCGGCAAGATGCGATTCGATGGACATTAAAACTGCCTCCCTTCGTTGATCGATGACGGCACGCGGATCGTGCCATAGACGGGGGTTGCTGTGAACCGGGATCTGTCACGAGCCGGTCATCTCCGGTTCGCTTGTAAACCGGCTCACTTTGGATCTGTGCCTTGGGGGCGTCCGGTTCAAGAGGGGACGGCGAGATACAGTGCTCGCGCCGGCCCGGCGGAGCATGTATCGTCGCGCTTCGGCGCCGTCAGGGGCCGGGCGGAACTCGGCGAGGTTGGGGCGTATGACCGAGGAAGAAGAGCGGGAAATCCGGTTCGAGCTGGCGCGGTTGCGGCAGGAGCACAGCGATCTCGACGCGGCCATTTCCGTCATGTCGGAAACCGGCAAGATCGATCCGTTGCGGATCCAGCGCCTCAAGAAGCGCAAGCTGGCCCTGAAGGACCGGATCGTCGCGCTGGAGGATCAGCTCTTGCCGGACATCATCGCCTGATCGCAGGCCATCGCCTCGAGCAGAAGCCGGTCGGCCGTTGCGATCACCTGGTCGGCGGTCGCGCCCGGCTCGATCATCACCACCGCCGAGCGCGTGGCCAGGCTGGCCTGCCCGTCGAGAACGTCTGCCAGGCCGGCGATGGCGCGCTGCAGGCCGAGCACGCGGTGGCCGCAATCCGCCGTGGTGGAGTTCCACAGCACGACCGCGAACTGCTCGTTGCCGGTCCGGGCCGTCACGTCGCAGGAGCGGATGCCGGCGCGCAGCGTTTCGCCGATCAGGCGCAGCGCGCGGTTCAGGCCGCTCTGCCCCTGGGCGTCGCGGATCGCGTCCATGCCGTCGACATCGATCAACCCGATGCCGCAGGTCATCGGATAGCGCGTCTGGAAAGCGATCGCCCGCTCGATCTCGCGGATGAAGGCGCGGCGGTTGAGCAGTCCGGAAATCGGCTCTTCGGCGGCTTCCACTTCCAGCGCGGCGATGCGGTGCTGGCTGGCGTCGAGCGCGCGGCGCAGCGCCGCCACTTCTTCCGAAAGCCGCATGACCAGCGACCGCTGCTCGACCGGGAGGTCCGCGGATCCACTCGCATCCTCGGTCTCGCGACGACGGGCGGCCGGCCTCGGATCATATCCGGGGACGACGAGGTTTTGCGGCTTGAGGGCGGGTGCGCTGGACATGGGGCGATTTTGCCCGCGCTTGGTTCAATTCTGGTTAACGACGGGTAAGGCTGTTTCCGCGCCTTGCGGCGAGGGCATCCCTCTCTATAATCCGCGCCTTCCCGCAATGTCGGAGACGAGAGCTTGGCAGAGACTACGGCGCCAATCGCCATCATCATGGGCAGCCAATCCGATTGGCAGACGATGCGGCACGCGGCCGAGACGCTGGATGCGCTCGGTGTCGCGCACCAGGACCGGATCATCTCGGCGCACCGCACGCCGGACCGGCTGATCGAATTCTCCAAGACGGCGCGCGACAAGGGCTTCAAGGTGGTGATCGCCGGCGCCGGCGGCGCGGCGCATCTGCCGGGCATGTGCGCCGCGATGACGCCGCTGCCGGTGCTGGGCGTGCCCGTCGAATCCAAGGCGCTTTCCGGCCAGGACAGCCTGCTCTCGATCGTGCAGATGCCGGGCGGGATTCCCGTCGGCACGCTGGCGATCGGCAAGGCCGGCGCGATCAACGCGGCGCTGCTCGCCGTCGCGATCCTCGCCCTCAACGACGCGGCGCTTGCGGCGCGTCTCGATGATTGGCGCGCAGCCCAGGCCGCGCGGGTTGCGGAGAGCCCTTCGGATGACGTCTAGCAAGATGCTGCCGCCCGGCTCGACCATCGGCATTCTCGGGGGTGGGCAACTGGGCCGGATGCTGGCCACCGCCGCGGCCGAGCTCGGCTTCCGCTGCCATGTCTATTGCCCGGACGGCGAAAGCCCGGCTTTCGACGTCGTCGCGGCGCGGACCACGGCGGCCTACGAGAACCAGGCGGCGCTCGCGGCCTTCGCCGGCTCGGTCGACGTCGTCACCTATGAGTTCGAGAACGTGCCGGCCGATACCGCATCCTTCCTGGCCGAACAGGTCGATGTCCTGCCGAGCCCGCATGCGCTGGCGGTGTCGCAGGACCGCCTCTCCGAAAAGGAGCTGATGCAGAGCCTCGGCATTCCGGTGGCGCCCTTCGCGCAGGTCGAGGACCTCGCATCCCTGGAGGCGGCCCTGGAGGCGCTCGGCCGGCCGTCGATCCTGAAGACGCGCCGCTTCGGCTATGACGGCAAGGGCCAGGTGGCGATCCGCGCCGGCGACGACGCGGCGGCGGCCTGGGAGTCGATCGGTCGCCGGCCGGCGGTCCTGGAAGGCTTCGTCACCTTCGTCCGGGAGGTCTCGGCGCTGGTCGTGCGCGGCCGCAACGGCGAGACGTCGGTCTACGACATCGTCGAGAACGTTCACCGCAACCACATTCTCGCGACCTCGACGGTTCCCGCGCAGCTTTCGGCCGCAACCACAGAGGCTGCTCGGGAAATCGCGGCCAGGGTGGCGGGCGCGCTTGATTATGTCGGTCTGCTGGCGGTCGAGATGTTCGTCGTCGAGGAGGGAGGCAGCGAGCGGCTGCTCGTCAACGAGATCGCGCCGCGCGTGCACAATTCCGGCCACTGGACGCAGGATGGCTGCATCGTCTCGCAGTTCGAAAACCACATCCGCGCCATTGCCGGCTGGCCGCTGGGCTCGACCGAGCGTCACTCCAACGCGGTGATGACCAATCTGATCGGCGCCGAGGCCGACGACTGGGCGACCCTCGCCGCCGAGCCGGGCGCCCGGCTGCATCTCTATGGCAAGGCCGAGAGCCGGCCGGGCCGCAAGATGGGGCACGTCAACCGGATCTATTCCAAGGCCGGCTAGCGGCGCGCCAGGGCGTCTGGATCCGCATCCCGGCATGCAGGCCGGGCATCAGGATCGGCCACGGCCCGCAACACCGCCCCGATCCCAGTTCAGGCCGGCGATGCGGGGATCGGCGACAAAGGCATCGGGCGGGAACTCCAGCGCCTGGCGCGGAAACTCGCAGAGCGCCTGCACGCCGCTGGCGCTCAGCCGGATGCGCCAGGTCTGGCGGTCGCCGGGAAGGGGGCGCGCAAAGGCGCGGCACATCAGGACCGCCAGATTGCCGCCGCCCGCGGGATCGCGCACCGATCGGTAGCGGATCATCTCGGCATCGGCCGCGCGGGCGGCCTCGGCGAAGGCCTGGCAGCCCGCATAGTCGGTGCGGTCGGTCCAGATCACCGCGTCGTCGGACAGCGGCGGCGCGGTGAGGTCCAGCAAGCGCCCGGTCGCCACCTCGGCGGAAAAGGCCGTGTATTCGGCCGCATCCTTCGGCCAGGGGGTGGCCGGCGACTCCGCGAAGAACAGCAGCCGGTAGAACGCCATTTCCGCCACCGCCGTTTTCGGATCCTCGGCGGCGTAATAGACGCCGAGCGTCCGCCCCGCGCGGCGAAAGCGCGAGCCATAGGGATAGATCGAGCCGTAGCGGAACGGCGTCGCCAGCAGGAAATCGAGATGGCGGCACTCCGGCGGGATCGCTGGCTTGGCCGCCTCGATCAGGTCCTCCAGCAGAGCCTGCTCGGCCAGCGTATCGGTCAGCTTGAGCGTCGAGATCCGATGCTGCGCCTCGACCAGGCGCCAGCACGGTCCGGCGAAGCTGCGGAACTCAGACGAGAGCGCGACGCGCGTCCAGATAGGCGATGACATCGACCAGCCCGCTCACGGTTTGCAGCTTCTCGATCGGCCGGGCGTCGAGGACGAGATTGGGATTGTCCAGCCAGGCTCTGGCGACGGCGCCATCGCCGCCGACGATCGCGTCGAGCGAGCGGAACAGTCGGATGAACAGGACGGCGAGTTCGAACGGCTTGGTGCCGGGTTCGAGCCGGAACTCGTCACGCCGCATTCGCGATACCGTCGCCTCGCTGACGCCGATCGTCGCCGCCAGCACCCGCGCGGTCAGGCGCAACTGGTCGGCGGCGCGAAGCGCCGCCTTGGTGATGACCGGACCGGCTTCGGGCCGGGCGGCAGGTTGAAGCTTCAGCATCGCCATTTCCTTTCCAAAGGAAATATAGGGTGCATTTCTTTCTATGGAAAGAACCGATCGCCTGCGATCTCGCATGCGTCCTCGCGCCGATTGACCCGGCGCAGGGCGGAGTCTATCGCATTCGGACACCGGCTGAGCCGCCGTCCCCGCGATTTCGGAGCGTTTCCTTGCCCTCTATCGAAGAAAGCTGGTTCGCAGCGGCCGCCATATCCTCCGCGCGGGTGACGCCCTTCCCGCAAGGTCCGTTCCGCTTCTTCGCGCTTGATGTCGAAACCGCCAACAATCACCGAGGCAGCATCTGCCAGATCGGCGTGGCCTGCGTCCGCCCGGACAACAGCATCGAGACCTGGGTGACCCTGGTCAATCCGCAGACCCGAATCTGGCTCTGGAGTGGCCTGCACGGCATTACGGCCGAGAGGGTCGAAGGCGCGCCAACCTTCGCGGATGTGCTGCCGGTGCTGGAGGGGGCGCTGCGGGGCCACACGGTCTACCAGCATTCCGGCTTCGACCGTAGCGCCGTCGCTGCCGCCTGCGCCGATATCGACCTCGTGGCTCCCGCCTGGCAATGGCACAACAGCGTCCAGGTGGCGCGCGCTGCCTGGCCCGAACTGAAGGGCAATGGCGGGCATGGCCTTGCCAGCCTCAAGGCGCATCTGGGGCTTCGGTTCAACCATCACGATGCCGGCGAGGATGCGCGCGCAGCGGCGGAAGTCGTGCTGCACTCCCAAGGCGTCCGGTCGGCACCCCGCGGGAAGCCCTGGCAAGTCGGCGACGAGGCCTTCTAGCCGAACCGCCTGCGACAATTGACCCGGCGCATGACAGCCTCTATCGCATGCGGCAATGCACAATCCGCAAAGCAGGGGCGCCGAACGGGCCATGATCGTGCTGGAAGGCGTCAGCCATGATTTCGACGACAGGCCTGTCCTGGTCGAGATCGACCTCGCCCTGCGCGAGCGACGCATCGGCATCGTCGGCGCCAATGGTTCCGGCAAGAGCACCTTCGCGCGCTTGCTGAACGGCCTGGTCCTGCCGAGGACCGGCCGCGTGCTGGTCGACGGCGTCGATACGCGGAAGGACGTCAAGGCGATCCGCCGCAAGGTCGGCTTCGTGTTCCAGAACCCCGACCACCAGATCGTCATGCCGATCGTCGGCGAGGACCTCGCCTTCGGCCTCAAGGCGCGGAAAGTGCCGAAGGCCGAGATCGCGGGTCGGATCGACGCGGCGCTCGCCTGCTACAATCTCGGCCATCTGCGCGAACGGCCGGTGCATCTTCTTTCGGGTGGCGAAAAGCAGCTGGTGGCGCTCTCGGCCGTGCTGGTCACCGACCCTGAAATCGTCGTGTTCGACGAGCCGACGACCCTGCTCGATCTCCGCAACCGCAACCGGGTGGCGGCGGCCATCGACGCGCTGCCGCATCCGGCCCTGGTGGTCAGCCACGATCTCGACCTGATCGCCGGTTTCGAGCGCGTGCTGATGATCGAGGATGGCCGCGTCGCCGCCGACGGCCTGCCGTCCGAGGTGCTGCCCTTCTATCGCGAGCGGATGCGATGACCATTGGGCTCTATCACCCCGGCCATTCACCGCTGCACCGGCTCTCCGCCGGCACCAAGGTCACGGGCCTGCTGGTCGCCTCGCTGGCGCTGTTCCTCACGCCTTCGGTCTGGTTCGCGTTCTGGAGCGTGCCGGTCGCCTTCGCTGTCTATCTCTCGACCGGCGCGCCGTTCCGCCGGCTGATGGCGCAATTGCGCGGCCCTGCGATCCTGCTCGGGCTCGTCCTCGCCTTCCATCTGCTGTTTGGTTCCGTCGCGGACGGTCTGCTGGCCGTGACCCGCTTCGCGACGCTGATCCTGCTCGCCAGCGCCGTGACGCTGTCGACGCGGATCTCGGAAATGGCGGAACTGGTCGAATGGGGGCTCCAGCCGCTGAGGCCGGTCGGCGTCAATCCGGAGAAGGTCGGGCTCGCCATCGCGCTCGCCATCCGCTTCGTGCCGCTGATCGCGGAGGAATTCCGCCATATCCGCGAGGCGCAGGCCGCGCGGGGGCTCGCCGCCAATCCGCTGGCGCTGATCGTGCCGCTCGTGATCCGAACGCTGAAATCCGCCGACGAACTCGCCGACGCCATCGAGGCGCGCGGCTATGAGAGATAAAAGCCATTCAATCGGGATAGGGGACCCAATCCGATGACCAAGGACGTATCGACCCGCGACATCGTCTATATCGCGCTGTTCGCGGCCCTGATGGCGGCGATCAATCTGGTGCCGGCGATCCAGATCGGTTTCCTGCCGGTGCCGATCACGGCGCAGACGCTCGGCGTCATGCTGGCGGGCAGCTTGATTGGCGCCAAGCGCGGCGGCCTCGCCATCCTGCTGTTCGTGTTGTTGGTCGCGCTCGGCCTGCCGCTGCTCGCCGGCGGCAATGGCGGCCTGTCGGTGTTCTTCGGCCCGACGGCCGGCTTCATCCTGTCCTGGCCGATCGCCGCCTTCGTCACCGGCTGGCTGACCGAGGTGAACTGGCGCCGGATGAACGCGATCTGGTTTTTCGTGTTCTCCGTGATCGGCGGCGTGGTGGTCGTCTACCTGATCGGCATCCCGTGGCTCGCCATGGTGGCCAAGCTGTCGCTCTGGGACGCGACCAAGGGCTCGATGATCTTCGTGCCGGGCGACCTGATCAAGGCCGGCGTCGCCGCCGTGATCGCCGAGACGGTGCGCCGCTCCTACCCGCTGATGCAGACGGTGCGGTAACGCATCGTTACCGGATCGCTAACAGGATCGGCGCTGTTAACGGGCGCCGATCCCCCAGCTCTCGGCGATCAGTTCGACCGAGCGCAGCCGCGCCGAATGCTCGTAGACATCCGAAACCAGGATCAGTTCGTCGGCGCCCGTCTCCTTGACCAGCGCGTCGAGGCCGGCGCGGACCGTCGCCGGCGATCCGACGATCGAGCGGGCCAGCATCTGCTTCGCCTGCGCCCGTTCCATCGGCCCCCAATAGGTCTCGATGTCGTCGATCGGCGGCTTGGAAAGCCCGCGCGCACCCTTGAAGATATCCGCGAACGACATCTGCTGCGTCGTCGCCAGCCGGGTCGCCTCGGCATCCGTCTCGGCCGCGATCACATTGACGCCGACCATCGCATAGGGCCGGTCGAGCTGTTCCGACGGCTTGAAGCGGCTCTTGTAGATCTCCAGCGCCGGCAGCAGCAGGTCGGGCGCGAAATGCGAGGCGAAGGCATAGGGAAGGCCGAGTTCGGCGGCCAGCATCGCGCCGAAATTGCTCGATCCGAGGATCCAGAGCGGCACCTCGGTGCCCGCCGCCGGCACGGCGACAATGCGCTGGTCCGGTCCGGCCGGCGCCAGAAACGCCTGCAATTCCAACACGTCCTGGGGAAAATTCTCGGCATTGCCAGGCGAGCGGCGCAGCGCGCGCAGCGTCATCTGGTCGGTGCCGGGCGCCCGGCCGAGGCCTAGATCGATGCGGCCGGGAAACAGCCGCGCCAGCGTGCCGAACTGCTCGGCGATGATGTAGGGCGCATGGTTCGGCAGCATGATGCCGCCGGCGCCGACGCGGATCGTCTGGGTGCCGGCCGCGATATGGGCGAGTACGATCGAGGTCGCCGCACTGGCGATGCCCGCCATGTTGTGATGCTCGGCCACCCAGATGCGGTTATAGCCCCAGCGCTCCGCATGGGCGGCGAGGTCGCGGGCATTGTCGAGCGCGCCCCTCGCATCCGTCTCTTCCGTCACGCGTACGAGTTCGAGAATGGACAAGGGCGTCATGGCAATCCCCAATCATGCGGCAAAGGGCCGGAAAAGACTTCGCCCGGCCGAGGTCGGCCGGGCGATAACATTCGTTAGATCCGCAGCTTAGCGAGCGACGCGGACGCCGATCGCGATCGGCTGCTCCAGAAGGCTCGTCTCCGAGACGAAGCCTTCCGGCTGGTCGTCGGTCGGGCGCAGCGTCTCGGCCAGCGTTTCGGCCCGGATCGTCTCGGCATGGTCGACGAGCACGTCGCCGAGGCCATTGGCGATCTTCACCTCGATATGGATGCGGTCGGCGATCTGGAAGCCGGCTTCCTTGCGCGCCACCTGCACCAGGCGGATGAAGTCGCGTGCGATGCCCTCGCGCTCCAGCGCCTCGTCGACATGCGTATCGAGCACGACAACGCCGGCCGAGCCGTCGAACGGCGCCGCATCGACGCCGTCATTGGCCTGGAACTTGAGGAAGTACTCGCCCTTGGCCAGCACCACGCCGCCAACCTCGACAGCCTCGTCGGCGCCGAGCTTCCACTCGCCGGCCTTCGCGGCCGCAATGACATTGCGCAGCGCCGCGCCCAGCCGCTTGCCGACAACCGGCAGGTTCGGCGTCAGGATCGGATGACCATAATCCGACGGAGTCGTCGAGAATACGACGTTCTTGACGTTCGCCTCGTCCTTGAGCAGGTCCTGGACCTTGATCAACTGGTCGACGTCCGTCGGGTGGGCGACGGTCAGCGTGGTGAGTGGCTGGCGCGTGCGCAGGTTCTTGACGGTGCGGATCGAGGCCGCGGCGGAAGCCACGGCGCGCGCCAGATCCATCCGCTCGACCAGAGCCGCGTCATAGTCGAACGCCGCAGCATCCGGCCAATCGGCGAGGTGCACGCTCTCGCCGTTGACCAGCGCGCGGTGGATGTGCTCGGTCAGGAACGGCAGGAACGGCGCCAGCGCACGCGTCATCGTGACCAGCACGGTGTAGAGCGTGTCGTAGGCCGCCTGCTTGTCGGCATCCTTCTCACCCTTCCAGAAGCGCTCGCGTGACCGGCGGATGAACCAGTTGTTGAGCGCCTCGATAAAGGGCGGGAACGCGCTGGTGGCGCCGGCGAGATCGAGCTTCTCCATCGCCGCGTCGATGCCGCGGATCAGATCCGCAGTTTTCGCCAGCATATAGCTGTCGAGCTCGGCCTCGGCGGTCGTGACCATCCGGCCCTTGATGCCGTCGATATTGGCGTAGAGCGTGAAGAACGAATAGGCGTTCCAGATCGGCAGGAGGACCTGGCGCACGGTCTCGGCGATCGTGCGGCCGTCCTTCGGCATGGCGAGATCGCCGCCGGAAAGCAGCGGAGACGACACCAGATACCAGCGCAGCGCGTCGGCGCCGTAGGTGTTGAACACCTCGATCGGGTCCGGATAGTTCTTCAGCCGCTTTGACAGCTTCTGCTTGTTCTCGTCGAGCACGACGCCATGGCAGATCACCGAGCGGAACGGCGCCTTGTCGAACAGGGCCGTCGACATCACCATCAGCGTGTAGAACCAGCCGCGCGTCTGCGCGACATATTCCACGATGAAATCGCCCGGGAAGTGGCTCTCGAACCAGTCCTTGTTTTCGAATGGGTAATGCACCTGCGCGAACGGCATCGAACCGGATTCGAACCAGCAATCCAGCACGTCCTCGACACGGCGCATCACCGACTTGCCGGTCGGATCGTCCGGGTTCGGGCGGGTCAGATCGTCGATATAGGGGCGATGCAGGTCATGCGGACGCACGCCGAAATCACGCTCGATCTCGTCGATCGAACCATAGACGTCGAGGCGCGGATAATTCGGATCGTCCGACTTCCAGACCGGGATCGGCGAACCCCAGAAGCGGTTGCGGCCGATGTTCCAGTCGCGCGCATTCTCCAGCCACTTGCCGAACAGGCCGTCCTTGATGTGGCCCGGCACCCAGTCGATGCCCTGGTTGAGCTCGACCATGCGGTCCTTGAAGGCCGAGACCTTCACATACCAGGAGCGCAGCGCCTTGTAGATAAGCGGCTGGTCGGTGCGCCAGCAATGCGGATAGTTGTGGTCGTAGGTCTCGTGGCGCAGGACCGCGCCCTGGGCCTTGACGTCGCGGATGATGTCCTTGTTCGCCTCGAAGACGTTCATCCCCTGGTAGGGCGGCGTCAGCTCGGTGAAATTGCCGGCGAAGTCGACCGGATCGACGACTGGGATGCCGTTCGACTGCGACAGCGCCATGTCGTCCTCGCCGAAGGCGGGAGCGATGTGGACGACGCCGGTGCCGTCGGTCATCTCGATGAAGGCGGCGGCATGCACGCGGAAGGCGCCCGCTTCGCGCTCGCCGGCGAAGAAGGGGAACAGCGGCTGATAGCTGCGCCCGACGAGATCGGCGCCGGAAACGGTCCCGACTTCGGTGTAATCGGCCAGCTCATGGGCGTAGTTGGCAACCAGCGGCGCGCCGAGGATGACGCGCTGGCCATCCTTTTCCAGCACGGCGTAGTCGGCATCGGCCTTGATCGCGAGCGCCATGTTGGACGGCAGGGTCCAGGGCGTGGTCGTCCAGGCGAGCAGGCGCGTCGGCACGCTCTCGCCGGCGACCGGATCGAGCAGGAAGCCGACCGTCAGCGCCGGGTCCTGGCGCATGCGGTAGGAATTGTCGAGCCGGGTCTCGAAGTTCGACAGCGGCGTCTGCGCGGCCCAGCTGTAGGGTACGACGCGATAGCCTTCATAGATCAGGCCCTTGTCGTGCAGCTGCTTGAACGCCCACATGGTGCTCTCCATGAAGGAGAGATCCATCGTCTTGTAATCGTTCTTGAAATCGACCCAGCGCGCCGAACGGGTGACGTAATATTCCCAGTCCGACGTGAACTGCTGCACCGAGGTGCGGCAATGCTCGTTGAAGCGAGCCATGCCGTATTTCAGGATCTCCAGACGTCCGGAGACGCCGAGTTCCTTTTCCGACTGCAACTCGGCCGGCAGGCCATGGCAATCCCAGCCGAAACGACGATCGACGACCTTGCCGCGCATCGTCTGATAGCGCGGCACCAGGTCCTTCACGAAGCCGGTGACGAGATGGCCGTAATGGGGAAGGCCGTTGGCGAAGGGGGGGCCGTCATAGAAGACGAATTCCGTCGCACCCTGTTCGCGGCGCTGCTCGATCGAGCGTTCGAAAATCGTGTTCTCCTTCCACCAGGCGCCGATCGCTTCCTCGATCTTCGGAAAGGACGGCGACGGCTCGGCGGCGGGATAGACGGTCTTCGGCTCTGTCATGGCGGGTGTCTTTATTCTGGCGGAAAACGGCAGCGAATTCCGGGACGGAAATTGGCGCCTTCGATAGCGCCTTTGCGGCAAGCGCGCCACCCCCAGGGGGCAGCGCAGATATGGGAGACGACGACCAAAGTTGTAAGGGCCTGCAACGACCCGCGCTGTGCAAGCCCGTCCAGTCCTTGGCCGATCGAGTTTTGCGGGCGGCAGAGCGGCTGTCCTGCCTCGATCGAACGAGCGTTGGAAACCGGGTCCTCCCGTGGCCTCGCCCCCCAGGGTACCTCGGTCTTTCCGCTGCCACCGCCTTTTCAAGCATGGGCCGGGATGGATTCAACCGACAGGGGGTGCGGCGAGGGGCTTCAGGCCGGCTGAACCTGACGGCGTGGCAGTGGCGGGAAGGCGAGGGCGATCGCCACCGCGCCCAGGCCTACGATCGACGAGCCGATGAACAGCCACGCATAATTCTGGAAGGTGTCGAAGATCCAGCCGCCGATCCAGGGCCCGAGCGCCATGCCGACGCTCGACAGCAGCGTCGCGGCCCCGAGCACCGCGCCAAGGTTCTTCTGGCCGAAATAATCATGCGCCAGCACGGCATAGAGCGGCATCACGCCGCCATAGGCCGCGCCGAAGATCATCGCGAGCAGGTAGAACTGCTCCAGTTGGCCGACGACACTGTAGGCGGCGATGACGATCGCCTGCACCAGCAAGCCCGCCACCAGAACTGGCTTGACGCCGAGCCGGTCGGCGCCGACGCCGAGCAGGATGCGTCCGCCGAGCCCGGCCAGCCCCTCGACGCTGTAGATGCTGACGGCGGCCATCGGCGAGACGCCGCAGACGATGGCATAGCTCACCATGTGGAAGATCGGGCCGGAATGGGCGGCGCAGCAGGCGAAGAAGGTGAGCCCGAGGATCCAGAACTGCGGCGAGCGCAGCACGTCGCGCATCTGCATGCCGCCGGGTTCGCCGGCCGGCGCGCCGGCCTGGGCCAGGGCCAGCGCTGCCGGAGGCCGCCGCAACAGCAGCGTCGCGGGCAGCAGCACCACCCAGGTGCCGATGCCGATGGCGAGCATGGCGAAGCGCCAGTCATAGGCGGTGATCAGCCAGCGCGCGAAGGGCGAGATCGTCATCGGCGCCATGCCCATGCCGGCCGAGACCAGCGAGACGGCGAGGCTGCGATGGGTGGTGAACCAGCCGGTCACCGCCGCGGTGACGGGCGCGAAGAAGGCGCTGGCGGCGAGGCCCACGAGAATGCCGTAGGTCAGCTGGAAGGCGAGCAGCGAGGTCGCCCGGCTGGCCAGCACCAGCGCCAGTCCGAGCAGCAGCGAGCCCGCCAGCACGACGATGCCGGGTCCGAAGCGATCGCTGGCCGTGCCCCATGCAATGCCGGCGACGCCCATGACCAGGAAGTTAAGCGTCATGGCGCTGGAAATGCCGGCCCGTGACCAGCCGGTGTCGAGCGACATCGGATCGAGAAAGACGGCGAGCGAGAACATCGTGCCGATGGCGACACAGCCCATCAGCGCGCCTGCGAAGACGACGAGCCAGCGGTTGAACCTGCTCATGCTGCGAATCCCTCCAGAGCGTCGCGGGCGGGCGCGATGCCTGCTTTCCGCCGCCGATGAAGCCTTGACGAACGAGGAAGCGCGGTTTCGACAAGGTGGTGCGGATTTTATGCGGGAATTTGCGGGAGGGCCTTTTCTTCGGTGTCCGAATGGGAAAGCGCGCGATGGCTCTTCCGCTCCGCCGACCCATTGGCTAGAAACACACTCATGACCCAGAACCTCACCGCTCTCCTCCCGATCGTGAAAGCCGCGCCGGTTGTTCCGGTGCTGATCATTGATGACGTCAAGACCGCCGTACCGCTCGCGCGGGCGCTGGTCGCCGGCGGCCTGACGGCGCTCGAAGTGACGCTGCGCACGCCGGCCGCCCTCGATTGCATCCGCGCGATCAAGGCCGAGGTCGAAGGCGCCAATGTCGGCGCCGGCACGATCCTCAACCCGAAGCAGTTCGACGAGGCCGTCGCGGCCGGATCGACCTTCCTCGTCAGCCCCGGCGCCAGCCCGAAGCTGATCGCGCATGCGGCCGGTTCGCCGGTGCCGCTGCTGCCGGGCGTCGCCACGGCCGGCGAGGCGATGTTCCTGCTGGAGGAAGGCTATGGCGCGGCCAAGTTCTTCCCGGCCGAGCAGGCCGGCGGCGCGCCCTACCTGAAGGCGCTGTCGTCGCCGCTGCCGGGCCTGATATTCTGCCCCACCGGCGGCGTCAGCCTGAAGAATGCGCTGAGCTATTTGTCGCTGCCCAACGTCATGTGCGTCGGCGGCTCGTGGGTCGCACCGGCAAGCGCGATCGCGGCGGGCGACTGGGCTGGTATCACCACCCTGGCGCGCGAAGCCTTCGAACTGCGCGCCGCCTGAGTTCGCGATCCGGCGCTTCCCTCTGTCGCTTGCGTGGAGGGCGCTCCGAAGTCTTCGCCGGCAAAGAAGATTGTTTCGCGGCAATCACAATAGGTTCGCAAGGCCGCGTCTGCGCAGAGCAGGGGCGGCCTTTCCTTTTCCGCGATCGATTTCATGACGATGATTTTGCCCGCCGAGGCGGGATCTTGCCTTGTCGTGGCAACCGGTGCTCACTACTTCCCTCGAAGCGCATTGGCGCGGCTTTTTGGATAGGGAAGAGTGAGATGATCGACGGCAAGAGCATTCTCGACCAGCTACTCGGCGCGACGACCGGGCAAGGCGGCGGCCAGGGACAGGGCGGCCTCGGTGATCTCAGCCGGATGAGCGGTTCGCTCGGCAGCGGGGGCGGACAGCCGGCCTCGCCCGGCGCGGGGTCCGGCGGCCTCGGTGACCTTCTGGGCGGCATGCTCGGCGGCGCGGGCGGTGGCGCGGCCGGTGGAGCCGGCGCTGGTGGTCTCGGCGACCTGCTCGGCGGTATCATGGGCGGCAATGGCGGCGGCTCGGCCCCCGGCGGGTCGCGCGGCGGTCTCGGCGACGTGGTCGGCAAGGTCACGGAATATGCCAAGCAGAATCCCGGTCTTTCGACGGCGGCGGCCGGCGGCCTCGCCGCGGTGCTGTTCGGCGGCAAGGGCCCCAAGCTCAAGGCCGACGCGCTGACCCTGGGCGGCCTCGCCGCGATCGGCACGCTCGCCTACAAGGCGTTCCAGCAATACAAGATCAACAATCCCGGCACGACCGCCTCGACGCCGCCGGTCGGCACCCCGGCCGCCCTGCCGCCGGCGGATTCGGCTTTCCATCCGGCCAATGCGCCAGGCGGCGCGGATGCGGTGGCGCTCTCGATCGTCAGCGCGATGATCGCCGCCGCCAAGGCGGATGGCACGATCGACGCGCAAGAGCGGCAGAAGATCCTTGGCAAGCTCAGTGAGGGCGGGCTGACGGCGGAGGAGCGCGACTTTCTGGATCGCGAGATGAACGGCCCGCTCGACATCAACAAGGTGGTCGATTCGGCGACCGGTCCGGAGCATGCGATCCAGCTCTACGCCGCGTCGCTGCTGGCGATCGATCCCGACCATCCGGCCGAGCGTGGCTATCTCGACATGCTCGCCGCCCGTCTGGGCCTCGATGCCGGCCTCAAGGCCTCGATCGAACAGGCCGTCGCCGGCGCTGCGGCGTAAGGGTCGGAGCCTCATAAAGACCCTCTCCCGCATGGCATGCGGGAGAGGGCGTCTAGCTTCACCCCTCCCTCAGGGAGAGGTGAAGGGAAGGGGCCTGTCGCCCCATCCCCCGCCCGCTTATGCGGCCTTGATGTTCGCCTGCAGGAATTCGTCGATGCGGGCGATCGCCTTGCGGATATTCTCCGTCGAATTGGCGTAGGAGAGGCGGATATAGCCTTCGCCATGGATGCCGAAATCCGGGCCGCCGATCGTGGCGACACCGGCCTGCTCCAGCAGCGCGGAGGCCAGCGGCTTGGCCTTCCAGCCGGTCGCCTTGATGTTCGGGAACGCGTAGAACGCGCCCTTCGGCGTGGCGCAGGTGATGCCCGAGATCTTGTTCATCTCCTCGACCACGACGGCGCGGCGACGGTCAAACTCCGCGACCATTGCATGCACTGCGTCCTGGGGGCCGGTCAGCGCGGCGAGGCCGGCGAACTGCGCCGGCGCGTTGACGCAGGACCAGCAATTCACGGCGAGCTTGCGCACCTTGTCGACCAGCGCCGACGGCCAGACCGAATAGCCCATGCGCCAGCCGGTCATGGCATAGGTCTTGGACCAGCCGTCGAGCAGGATGACGCGGTCGCGGATCTCGGGATAGGAGAGCAGCGAGGTGTGCTCCAGCCCGTCATAGATCATCTGGCCGTAGATCTCGTCCGACAGGATGGCGACATTGGGCCACTTGGCGAGGCCGGCGACGAGCTTGTCGATCTCGGACTTCGGCGTGACGCCGCCGGTCGGGTTGGCGGGCGAATTCAGGATGATCAGGCGGGTCTGCGGCGTGATCAGCGCCAGCGTCTCCTCGGCCGAGAAGGCGAAGCCGTTCTCCTCGCGGATCGGCACGGCGACCGGATTGGCGCCGGTGAACTCGATCATCGAGCGGTAGATCGGGAAGCCGGGATCGGGATAGAGGATATCGGCGCCGGGTTCGCCGAACATCAGGATCGCCGCGAACATCGTCACCTTGCCGCCCGGCACCACCACGACATTGTCGGGCGAGACCGGCGCGCCGGTGCGCTTCGACACATCGGCGGCGACGGCCTCGCGCAAGGGGAGGATGCCGGTCGCCGGCGTATAGCCGTGCTCGCCGTCGCGCAGCGCCTTCACCGCCGCCTCGACGATATGCTCTGGCGTTTTGAAGTCGGGCTGGCCGATGCCGAGATTGATGATGTCGCGGCCCTGGCGGGCGAGATCGGTGGCGCGGGCGAGCACCGCGAAGGCGTTCTCCTCGCCGATGCGATCGAAATTGGCGACTGTCTGGAACATATGTAGCCTCCCTGGGTATGTCCTTGCGGCGGCTGATTTTGTTGCGCGCCGGGATCAGACGATCCTTGATTTCGTATGATGTTTCAGCGCATCCTCACGCCAAAATCAAACTCGATTTTCCGGGAGCCTCTTACCATGTCATCCAACACGCCGCTCAAGCTTCGTTCGCAGTCCTGGTTCGATAATCCGGATAATCCCGGCATGACCGCGCTCTACATGGAGCGCTATCTGAACTATGGCCTGACGCGCAAGGAACTGCAGTCCGGCAAGCCGATCATCGGCATCGCCCAGACCGGTTCGGACCTGTCGCCGTGCAACCGCCACCACCTGGTGCTGGCCGAGCGCGTTCGCGAAGGCGTGCGCGAGGCGGGCGGCCTCGTCATGGAATTCCCCGTCCATCCGATCCAGGAAACCGGCAAGCGCCCGGGTGCGGCACTCGACCGCAACCTCGCCTATCTCGGCCTGGTCGAGCTGCTCTACGGCTACCCGCTGGACGGCGTCGTGCTGACGATCGGCTGCGACAAGACCACCCCGGCCTGCCTGATGGCTGCCGCCACCGTCAACATCCCGGCGATCGCGCTTTCGGTCGGCCCGATGCTGAACGGCTGGTACAAGGGCGAGCGCACCGGCTCGGGCACCGTCGTCTGGAAGCAGCGCGAGCGGCTCGCCGCCGGCGAGATCAACTATGAAGAGTTCATGGAGATCGTCGCCTCGTCCGCGCCCTCGACCGGCTATTGCAACACGATGGGCACGGCCTCGACGATGAACTCGCTGGCCGAGGCGCTCGGCATGCAGCTCCCGGGTTCGGCCGCCATTCCGGCGCCGTATCGCGAGCGCCAGCAGATCGCCTATGAGACCGGCAAGCGCGCCGTCGAGATGGTCTGGGAAGACCTGAAGCCTTCCGACATCATCACCCGCGAAGCGATCGAGAACGCCATCGTCGTCAATTCGGCGATCGGTGGCTCGACCAATGCGCCGATCCACATCAACGCCATCGCCCGCCATATCGGCGTCGAGGTCTCGGTCGATGACTGGCAGACCGTCGGCCACAAGGTGCCGCTGCTTGTCAACCTGCAGCCGGCCGGCAAGTATCTCGGCGAAGACTTCCAGCATGCCGGCGGCGTCCCCGCCGTCGTCTCCGAGCTGATGAAGCACGGCCTCATCCATGAGAATGCGATGACCGTCAACGGCAAGACGATGGGCGACAACTGCCGCAAGGCCGAGATCGAGCTGCCCGACGTCATCCGCACCTTCGACACGGCGCTGGTGCACGATGCCGGCTTTATCGTGCTGCGCGGCAATCTGTTCGACAGCGCCATCATGAAGACCAGCGTGATCTCGAAGGAATTCCGCGATCGCTACCTGTCGAACCCGAGCGATCCCGACGCTTTCGAAGGCCGCGCGATCGTGTTCGAGGGGCCGGAGGACTACCACCACCGCCTCGACGATCCGGCGCTGGAGATCGACGAGCACTGCATCCTGTTCATCCGCGGCACCGGCCCGATCGGCTATCCGGGTGCAGCCGAGGTCGTGAACATGCAGCCGCCGGCAGCGCTCATCAAGCGCGGCATCCTCTCGCTGCCCTGCGTCGGCGACGGTCGCCAGTCCGGCACGTCGGGTTCGCCGTCGATCCTGAACGCCTCGCCGGAAGCCGCCGCCGGCGGCGGTCTGGCGCTGCTCAAGATGAACGACCGCGTCCGCATCGACCTCAACAAGGGTTCGGCCAACATCCTGATCTCGGATGAGGAACTGGCCGAACGCCGTGCGGCGCTCAACGCCCAGGGCGGCTTCCATGTGCCGCCGAGCCAGACGCCGTGGCAGGAAATCCAGCGCGCGATGACCGACCAGCTTGCCGATGGCATGGTCCTGAAGCCCGCCGTCAAGTACCAGAAGGTTCACCAGACCTACGGTATCCCGCGCGACAACCACTAAGCCTTCTTGGGAAGCCCAAGGCTTTCCGGATCGCTTCGATAGATGCTCATGACCGGCCCCGTGGCCGGTCATGTTGTTTTCGGGTGCGTCCCTCACCTCTCCCTCTGGGGAGGTTGAAGCGAAGCTCCGGGTCAGGGTTTAGGGAACCATCCGGATCGATCGCCAGTCAGGAGAGCTAGTTGCGGTGAGGCCGTAAACCCTCACCCGCCGGCCTGCGGCCGTCGACCTCTCCCTCAGGGAGAGGTGAAGGACTTCCGCGCAGAGTCGCCCCGCCGCCGGGCGACGGCGGAGTAAGGGACCCTCACCCCAGCCCTCTCCCGCGGGCGGGAGAGGGGGCGGTTCCAGCCTTTCCAAGCGTCTCCGCGTCGAGGGCGCGCGCTGGCGGAAAGCCCTCGCCCGCTTGCGGGAGAGGGTGGGGTGAGGGGCTTGATTGGACTTCGCTGGCGATGTTGCAACTCCCGCGACGCTTTCACCGCCGGTGGTTCTGGGCCTAGGCCTTCGCAGGGGCGACGACGGCGTTTGGCCCAATTTGTGCAACAGCCCAGCCGGCCCAATTCCATCCCGGTCGATCTTCGCTTAAATAGCGCTTCCCCATGCAAGCGGAGGCTGCTTTGCCGCAACTCAGGATTTCGCCGGAAGGCATCGCCGAGCACTTCTGGCTCGTGCCGGACAACAAGCCCGCCTTCGCCATCGAACCGGACGATCTGGACCTCTCCGACGATCTGCTCGACCGGATCGAGGCCTGGGGCGACGCGTTCGACGCTGTCTTCGATCCGGCCAATCCTCCGGCGACGCGCTTCGCCTCGCCGGAGGCCGAGATCGTCTGGCGCGCCGAGGGCCATGCGATCGCCGCCGCCATCCGCGAGGAACTGGGCGATGATTGGGACGTCGAGACGCGTTTCTGACGCAAGGGGGGGAACGATGAGCAAGCTGAACCGGGCGTGGCACGACGCCAATCCGATGCCGGAAAACCCGACGATCGACCAGCGCGTCGAATGGCATCTGGCCCACACCGCCCATTGTGGCTGCCGGCCGATTCCCCGCCTCGTGCTCGAGGAAATGGCGCGGCGCGGGATCGCGGCGCCCGAGACGTCGCGCTGAGCCATATCCCCCAACGCCGGGTCTCCAGGCCTAAGGCGTTGCAGGAGCGCGCTTTCTCCGCGCAAACCGCTTTCCACTTCGCTCGAAAACGCTCTAGGATCGACGCGTCGGAAGGTGAGGGGCAAAGATGACATCGATATCGGCGCGGCGCGCCGCCTTTCGCAGGCTGCACGAGTCGGGTTGTTTCGTCCTTCCCAACCCCTGGGACATCGGCAGCGCGCGTCTGCTGGCCGGGCTGGATTTCAAGGCGCTCGCCACCACTTCGGGCGGCTTCGCCTTCAGCCGCGGCCTGCCGGACGGCGCGGTTTCGCGCGATGTGATGCTGGCGCATGTGGTGGAGATCGTCGAGGCCACCGATCTTCCCGTGAACGCCGATTTCGGCAATGCCTTCGCCGATGACGCGGAAGGCGTCGCCACCAATGTCAGCCTCTGCGTCGACACCGGCGTCGCCGGTCTCTCCGTCGAGGACATGGCATCCGACCGTTCGCTCTATGGCTTCGACCATGCGGTCGAGCGCATCCGCGCGGCGCGCGCCGCCATCGACGCGTCGCGGCAGGACGTGCTGTTGACCGCGCGCAGCGAGGCGCTGCTGATCGGCTATCCCGATTCGCTGAACGAGGCCTGCCGCCGCATTGCCGCCTTCGCGGAAGCCGGTGCCGATGTGTTGTTCGTGCCGGGCAAGCTCGACGCCGCCGCGACCGCCGCCGTGCTTTCGGCAGCCGGCGGCAAGCCGGTCAACGTGATCGCGCTCGATCCGGCGCAATCGATCGCCGGGATCGCCGCCCAGGGCGCGCGGCGGATCTCGCTCGCGACCGGGCTTGCCCGCGCCGCCTATGGCGGGTTCCTGCGGCTGGCGCGCGAAGTGGCGGGGGCCGGGACCCTGACCGAACTGGCGCAGGCCGAGCCCGGCGCCGATCTGAACCGCGCCTTCGCGCCCTTTGCCAGAGCGATCCAATCGTGACATCGACTGCAACGCTGCCCGTGGGCATCGAGCTTGATATCCCGCCGGGGCAAAGACCCGGCCGCGTCCGGCTTGAAGGTCGCTTCGTCGACCTCGTGCCGTTCGATCTCGCCACCCATGGCCGCGACCTATACGATGCCTCGAGCGGGCCGGAGAATGACGGGCTCTGGCCTTATCTCTGGCAGGGCCCCTTTACCGATTTCGAGAGCTTTTCCGCGCACTATGCGGAAGCGGCGAACAAGGACGATCCGCTGCTGTTCGCCATCCTGGACCGGAAGTCGGGCCGCGCCGTTGGCCATGCCGCGCTGATGCGGATCGTGCCGAACGACCGGGTCGTCGAGGTCGGCAACATCCTCTATTCGCCGCGTCTCCAGCGCACGATCGGCGCCACCGAGGCGATGTATCTGCTGGCGCGCTATGTCTTCGACGATCTCGGCTATCGCCGCTACGAGTGGAAGTGCAACGATCTCAACGCGCCGTCGCAGCGCGCCGCCCGGCGCTATGGTTTCCGCTATGAGGGCACGTTCCGCCAGCACATGATCGTCAAGGGCCGCAACCGCGACACGGCCTGGTTCTCGATGCTCGACAGCGAATGGCCGCGCGTGAAGCAGGGCTTCGAGGCCTGGCTCGACCCTGCCAATTTCGACGCCGAGGGGCGGCAGAGAGCGAGCCTCGATACCGGCGGGGCGGAGACCGCGCCGTGAACCGGCCGCCGCGTCGCGGCGGCCCGGACGACCGTCTCGCCATCGAGGCGCTGCAGAGGGCTGCCTATGCCCGCAACCGCGAACGGCTGGGCGTCCAGCCACTGCCGCTGCTCGCCGACTATGCCCGCCTGTTCGACACGCATGAATTCTGGCTGCTGGACGGGGTGACGGCGCCTCGGGGGCTTCTGGTGCTGGAGAAGCGGCCGAAGGACCTGCTGGTCTGGAGCATCGCGGTCTCGCCAGTGGCGCAGGGTCAGGGCGTCGGCAACCGCCTGCTGGAATTCGCCGAGACGCGGGCGCGCGAGCTCAGGCGCTGGAAGCTGCGACTCTATACCGGCGAAAAGCTCGTCGAGAACATCGCCTGGTACCAGCGGCACGGATACGCGATCGAAGGGCGGGAGGTGCTCGAGGATCGCACGATCGTTCACATGTTCAAGACAATCGACAAGAAAACGGGAGGAATTTCATGACGGGACGTCTCACGGGCAAGCGCGCCTTTCTGACGGCGGCCGGAGCTGGCATTGGCCACGCCACGGCGCTCGCCTTCGCGGCGGAGGGCGCCTATGTCATCGCCACGGACCTGAAGCCGGAGGGGATGGCGGATCTGAAGGCCGGCGGTGTCGCCGAGGTGCATGCGCTCGACGTGCGCTCGACCGAGGCGGTCGATGCGCTGGCGAAAGAGGTCGGGCCGGTCGACATCCTGTTCAACTGCGCCGGCTTCGTGCATCACGGCACGGCTCTGACCACATCGGACGAGGACTGGGATCTCTCCTTCGACATCAACGCCAAGGCGATGCACCGCACCATTCGCGCCTTCCTGCCGGGCATGCTGGCGAAGGGCGAGGGCTCGATCATCAACATCTCGTCCGGCGCAAGCTCCGTGCGCGGCATCCCGAACCGCTACGCCTATGGTGCTTCGAAGGCCGCCGTCGTCGGCCTGACCAAGGCGGTCGCCGCCGACTATATCCGCCAGGGCATCCGCGTGAACTCGATTGCGCCCGGCACGATCCAGTCGCCCTCGCTCGACGGTCGCATCGCCGAGCAGGCGGAAAAGCAGGGCAAGACGGTGGAGGAGATCCGCCAGCAGTTCATCGACCGCCAGCCGATGGGCCGCCTCGGCACCGCCGAGGAAATCGCCTCGCTGGCGATCTACCTGGCGTCCGACGAGTCGCGCTACACGACCGGCCAGGTCTATCTTTCGGATGGCGGGTTCTCGCTTTGAGAAGCTGAATCTTCCCATGGTCTGGCGCAAGCGGCGGGGATGCGACCCCTCCCCAAAACCGGCTCTGCCGGTTTTGACCCTCCCTCAAGGGGAGGGTTCCAGAAAAGAAAAAGCCGGCAATCGAGGGATTGCCGGCTGCCAAAGATCTCGGGCGCCCCACGCATCCTCCGCGGCTGAACCCTCCCCTTGAGGGAGGGTCGAAAGCGCGGAGCGCTTTCGGGGAGGGGGCCTGCGAGTCCATATCTCAAGGCAAGATGCCCCTCTCCCTGAGGGAGAGGGGCTTCCAAAAGGCCCGCGCCTTACTTCTTCCAGCCGGTGAACGGCGTCTCGGAGACGGGGCTGAGCGGCGGCTTGCCGTCGAGCCAGGCGGTCAGGTTGTCGATGACGCGTTGGCCCATGGCGTCGCGCGTGAAGACCGAGGCCGAGCCGACATGCGGCAGCAGCACGGCGTTTTCGAGCGCGATCAACTCGGCAGGAACCTGCGGCTCCTTCTCGAACACGTCGAGGCCGGCGGCGGCGATCCGCTTTTCCTGCAGCGCCTTGATCAGCTCCGCCTCGTCGACGACGGTGCCGCGGCCGATATTGATCAGCACGCCGCGAGGGCCCAGCGCGTCGAGCACCGCGCGGTTGATGACCTTCTCGGTCGAGGCGCCGCCGGGCAGGACGCTCAGCAGCGTGTCGACGGCCCCGGCCATCTCGGTCAGATCGGCGTAGTACTTGTAGGAGACGTCCTCGGCCGGGCGGCGGTTGTGATAGACGACCGGGACGCCGAAGGCTTCGAGGCGGTGGGCGATGGCCTTGCCGATGCGGCCGAGGCCGACAATGCCGACCGTGCGGTCGCGCAGCGAGCCGCTGAGCGGGTAATTGGCGGTCGGCCACTTGCCGGCGCGCAGATAGCGCTCCGAGGCGGACAACTCGCGCACCGTCATCAGCAGCAGGCCGAGCGCGGTGTCGGCGACTTCCTCGGTCAGCACGTCCGGCGTGTTGGTGACGATGACGCCCTTGGTGGCCGCGTGCTTCGCATCGACCAGGTCATAGCCGACGCCGAAGCTCGCCACGATCTCGAGCGCCGGCAGCCTGTCGATCAGCGCGGCGTCGACGGCGCCGCCCACGGCGACCGCCTGGATGCGGGGCGCGACTTCGGCGAGCAGGGCGGCCGGGTCCTTGGCGTCATAGAGGCGATGCACGGTGAACTTGGCGTCGAGGGCATCGTTGACGTTCTGTTGCATGCGCCCGGG
Source organism: Kaistia defluvii (assembly GCF_026343955.1). Taxonomy (GTDB): domain Bacteria; phylum Pseudomonadota; class Alphaproteobacteria; order Rhizobiales; family Kaistiaceae; genus Kaistia; species Kaistia defluvii. The sequence goes on along the minus strand of NZ_JAPKNI010000001.1, from coordinate 926,807 downwards.
CATGAGAAGTTCGGGCCGAGACATGAGGGCTCCTTGCGGCTGGCTGTGCGCGAACCCGGTTGGCGCAGCGCCGGCACCGGATTCGTGTGATCGGTAACATGATTTCGGCGATCGATCCCGGCTCATCTGTGCCAATGATCCGATCGGGTGGTGTTTCCTCGCGGGACTGGCGGTGGTTTGCCTTGTCCTGAACCGGTTTCGCACTCTAATCTGCGAATGAAATCAAATGCAAACACCCAGGGAGGGGTTGTCGTCATGACAAATCGCACCGTCGGCTTTATCGGGCTTGGATTCATGGGCGAGGGGATGGCGACCAACCTGGTCACCAAGGGCAACCCGCTTCTGGTCATGGCCAATCGTCGTCGCGAGGCGGTCGAGCGACTGCTGGCGCTCGGCGCGCATGAGGTGGCGACCCCTGCCGACATGGCGCGCGGCGCCGACGTGATCTTTCTCTGCGTGACCGGCTCGCGCGATGTCGAGCAGGTTATCGAAGGCAAGGACGGCATCCTGGCCGGCGCGCGCAAGGGGCTGATCGTCATCGATTGCTCGACCGCCGAGCCGACCTCGACGCTGCGCCTCTCGGGCCGCATGGAAGCGCAGGGCGTGACGCTGGTCGATGCGCCGCTGGGCGGCACGCCGGCCGGGGCCGCCGCCGGCAAGCTGCAGGCGCTGGTCGGCGCCAGCGACGAGGTGTTCGCCTCGATCCAGCCGCTGATCGCCTGCTGGGCGGCGACGATCGTGCATGTCGGCCCGGTCGGCGCCGGCCACAAGATGAAGCTGATCAACAACTTCCTCTCGCTCGGCTATGCCGCGCTTTATTCCGAGGCGCTGGCCGTCGGCCAGAAGGTCGGCATCACCCCGGACACGTTCCATTCGGTGATCAGCAAGGGCCGCATGCATTGCGGCTTCTACGACACCTTCATGAACTACGTCATCGACGGCAACGAGAACGCCCATCCCTTCACCATCTCCAACGCCTACAAGGATCTGCGCTATCTCGCGTCGATGGCGGATTCGGCCGGCGCGGTGAACACGCTGGGCGATGCGGTGAAGAACAATTTCGCCGCCATGGCCGCCTCCGGCCAGGCCGAGAAGTTCGTGCCGATGCTGGCCGACTTCATCGCCGCGCAGAACGGCACGAAACTGAAGGGGTGATCGGCTCCTTTTTCCTTCGTGAAGGCGCGGGCTGCCGGAAGGCAGCCCACCGTCTCCGCCTGCCTTGATGCTTTAGGCCGCGGGGCAGCTCGCCAAACATCTGGGTATTCCAGGCCCATCGACCGGCTCCGCCATCATCCTGAGGTGCTTCGCGCGAGCGAAGCCTCGAAGGAGGCTCCAGCGGGGCATTGCGGCTTGCAGACGAACTCAGGCAAAATCCGCCCCGCGATCTAAATCGGGCGTTCCCTGGATCCTCCTTCGAGGCCCGGCTTCGCCGGGCACCTCAGGATGATGGTCGTGTTTTGGGAATGACCTCCCGGGCGAATTACTTGGCGGGGGCTACACCCGCGAATGCTTCGCGAAACTTCGCGGGCGAAAAGAGCGTAGAATGGTTGGGCCCGGAAAAGGGGCGGCCGTTTCGACCGCGTGCCGGGCCGGCGGAGTCCGGCCATGTCTGCGATCTCGGAAGAAGGCGTCCCACGACGCCAGCTGATCTATCGCCACCGTCTCGTGGTCCGGGTCACCCACTGGATCAACGTGCTCTGCATCACCGTGCTGCTGATGAGCGGGATGCAGATCTTCAACGCCCATCCGGCCCTCTATCTGGGCCAGCGCTCGCATTTCGACAGCCCGGTGCTGGCGATGCGGCAGGCGCCCGATACCGACGACAACCCCGTCGGCGTCACCACCATCCTCGGCCATGACTTCACCACCACCGGCGTGCTGGGCGTGTCGCGCGAAAATGGCGCCTCCGTCGAGCGCGGTTTCCCGAGCTGGGCGACGCTGCCGAGCTTCCAGGATCTCGCCACCGGACGACGCTGGCACTTCTTCTTCGCCTGGCTGTTCGTCGCCAATGGCCTCGTCTACCTGGCCTGGAGCCTGGCGTCCGGCCATCTGCGCGAACTGGTGCCAAACCGCGACCAGCTCCGCCATATCGGCGCGTCGATCTGGGAGCACATGCGGCTGAAATTCCCGAGAGGGGACGAGGCGCGTCACTACAACGTGTTGCAGAAGCTCGCCTATTTCGGCATCGCGCTGGTCGTGCTGCCGCTGCTGGTCCTGGCCGGCCTCGCCATGTCGCCCGGCATCGACGCAGCCTTTCCCTGGCTCGTCGATATCCTCGGAGGCCGGCAGACGGCGCGCACGATCCACTTCGTCTGCGCCACGCTGGTGGTGCTGTTCATCCTCGTCCACCTCGCCATGGTGCTGATCTCGGGCGTCTTCAACAATCTGCGCTCGATGATCACCGGCAATTACGTCATCCAGCCCGAGGAGAAATCCGATGCGCGTTGATAAGGGCTTCGACCGCCGCGGTTTCCTCAAGCGCGCCTTCGTGCTTGGCGGGACGCTGGTGCTCGCCGGCTGCGACCAGCTTTCCAGCGCCGACTGGTTCCGCCGCATGCTGTTCCGGGCGGAAAGCCTGACCCGCACGACCCAGCGCGCCATCCTCGGCCCCAACGACATGGCGCGCGAATATAGCGAGGCGGACATCTCGCCCGACTTCAAGCCGAATGGCAGCATCGACCCGCAGGACGAGGACTATCTCGCGCTGTCAGCCAATGGCTTCCAGGATTGGCGCCTGAAGGTCGGCGGGCTGGTCGAGCGGCCGATGGAATGGTCGCTGGCGGATCTGCGCGCCATGCCGTCGCGCACCCAGATCACCCGGCATGACTGCGTCGAGGGCTGGAGCTGCATCGGCAAGTGGAAGGGCGTGCCGCTGAAGGCGCTGCTCGACCAGGTCGGGCTGAAGCCGGAAGCGCGCTACATCGTCTTCTATTGCGCCGACACGCTGGAGCAGACCCTGGCCGGCGGCGCCAAATACTACGAGAGCCTCGGCTTGCCGGATGCCGAGCACGCCCAGACCATCCTGGCCTACGAGATGAACGGCGGGACCCTGCCGGTCGCGCATGGCGCGCCGCTGCGGCTGCGGGTCGAGCGCCAGCTCGGCTACAAGATGGCGAAATACGTCATGCGCATCGAGGCGGTGGCCGATTTCTCCGCGATCGATGGCGGCCAGGGCGGTTTCTGGGAAGATCGCGGCTACGAATGGTATGCCGGGATCTGAACCGGCCGGCCGGATGACGGCGCTGGTCGATCGTGACAGAGTGAAGGGCGTTCCCTGGATCAATGTCGGGTGCCGTCATGACGATCAGCCAGCTCCTCAATCTCGATGCGGATGTCGCCATCGTCACGGGGGCCGCGGCGGGCATCGGCCGTGCCATCGCGATGACCTTCGCCGAAGCCGGCGCCGCGGTCGTGGTCACCGACCTGAGGCCGGAAGGCGCGATCGAGGTAGCCGACGCGATTGTCGCGAAGGGCGGCCGGGCGATCGGCATCGAATGCAACGTCACCGCCGAGGCGCATCTGGCGCGCGCCGTCGAGCAGGCGGTGTCGCAATTCGGCAAACTGACGATCCTCGTCAACAATGCCGGCGGCGGCGGACCCAAGCCGTTCGACATGCCGATGAAGGATTTTCGCTGGGCGTATGAGCTGAACGTCTTTGCGCTGTTCCGCCTGATGCAGCTGGCCGCGCCGCATATGGAGCAGGCCGGCGGCGGCGCGGTGCTCAACATCTCGTCCATGTCGGGCGAGAACAAGAACCAGCGCATGGCCTCCTACGGTTCGTCCAAGGCGGCGGTCAACCATCTGACCCGCAACGCCGCCTTCGACCTCGGCCCGAAGAACATCCGCGTCAATGCCATCGCCCCGGGGGCGATCAAGACTGATGCGTTGAAGAGCGTGCTGACGCCGGAGATCGAGGCGGCGATGCTGAAGCACACGCCGCTCGGGCGGCTCGGCGAGCCCTCCGATATCGCCAATGCGGCGCTGTTCCTCTGCTCGCCGGCGGCGGCGTGGATCAGCGGCCAGGTGCTGACGGTCTCGGGCGGCGGCGTGCAGGAGCTCGACTGACCGGCTAGAGCGTTTTCGAGCGAAGTGAGTACCGGTTCGCGTGAAGAAAACGCGATCTCACAAGGAGTTAGAGCCTTTCACCGCTTCAGGGTAACGGTGAAAGGCCCTAGGCGCGTCCGCGCCGCGACGGCCGCAGCACGATGCGGGCGGTGCTGTTGACCACGATCGTCCCGACGACGGTGAAGACCGTGAGGCACAGGAAGGCGCCGAACAGGCCGAGGCGGTCGCCGAGGAAGCCCAGCGCCAGCACCGGCAGCGCGTTGGCGAGATAGCCGGTGATGTAGAAGGTCGAGACCCAGGTGGCCCGCCGGTCGGGCGGGGCGATTCGGTTGACCACGCCGGCGGCGCCGACAAAGGCCGCGCCATAACCGATGCCGCTGCCCAGCGTGCCGAGCACGAACAGCAGCGGCGACGTGGTCCAGATGGCGAAGGCGCAGGCGAGGATTGCCAGCGCGATCAGAGTCGTGCCGAGCACCATGGCCTTGTTGGAATCGAGCCGCTGGCTGGCGAGCTGGCTGATGCCGGCGACGAGCTGGAAGGCGGCGACGATGACGCCGGATGCCGCCTGGCTGTTCACCTTCAGCAGTTCATGCACGAAGGTGACGCCGAGCCCGGCGAAGGTCGAGCCGACGGCCCAGGCGATGATCAGCGCCCCCGCCGCCACTGTAAAGGCGGCGTAGCGGCCGGTCGGGACGACGTTCGCGGCGACCCTCTGCCGCGTCTCGACGATGCGCGACGCCGGCTGCCAGGAGGCGGTGACGAGGCCCAGGATGGCGATCAGTGCCAGGGCGGCGATCAGGATGAAGGGCAGATGAAGCGGCCAGGCGTCGAAATGGAGCGCGGCCGAGCTGATGACCGGCCCAAGCGCGCAGCCGCCGGTGAAGACGGCCGTGGCGAGCACGGCATTGGCGCGCGCGTCCGCCTTGGGGTCGAGCTCGATCAGGGCGGCGTTGGCGATCCCGGTCAGGCCGCCAGTGCCGGCGCCGGCCAGCAGTCTTCCGATCAGCAGGGTGGCCAGATTGCCGGCCGAGGCGAAGATCAGCGCGCCGGCGATCACGATGCCGAGCGAGACGATGATCAGCAGCCGCCGGTCGGGCAGGCGATCGGAGAGCCGTCCCAGCACGACCAGCGCGGCGAGCGTGCCGAAGGCGTAGATGGCGAAGATGAAGGCGACGGTGAACGCGTCCAGCGACCACATTACCCGGTAGCTCGTATAGAGCGGCGACGCGGCGGTGCTGTTCAGCAGCGCGACCATGATGGCGAGGGCGACGAAGAAGCGCGCCTGTCGGTTGGCGGGAAGGGCCATGGGGTATCCGGGGAGAGGACGGTCTGCAGCCGCGCGCGGGAAGGGCGCGGAAAGGCGATGTTCGGGCGATGCGGTTCGCTGTCTTAGCGCGTTTTCGGGCGGGCGGCTGCGGCCTTTCTGCCGCGCCGGGCAAGAAGCGGCGTTCAGCCGTCGAGCACGTCGACCGGCTCCTGCCGCTTCGGCGCCTTTACCCGCTCGCGGTAGAGTAGGTAGAGACCGCTGGCGATGATGATGCTGGCGCCGACGAGGGTGCGCGGCGCCGGTACGTCGTTGAAGACGAGATAACCGAGCAGGATCATCCAGATCAGGCCCGTGTACATGAAGGGCGCGAGCACGGGCACGGCGGTCTGCTTGTGGGCATGGACCAGGCACCAGTGGCCGGCGAAGGCCAGGGCCCCGGTCAGGAACATGCAGACCCCGACCAGCAGCGTCGGCGGCGCAACGATCATGGGAACGGCGACGGGCGACAGCACCAGGGCGGGAATCAGGCCCGAATAGAGCAGCAGCCCGGCGCTGCTGTCGGTCCGGGTGAGCAACCGGGTCGAGAGGATGTAGAACGCGTTCGACGAGGCGGCGGCGAGCGACAGGAACATCGCCGGCTTCAGCGATCCGAAGCCTGGCATGGTGATCACCAGCACCCCCACGAAGCCGACCAGGATCGCCGCCCAGCGGCGTGGCCCTGCCCATTCTCCGAGCAGCGGACCCGCGAGCGCCGCCGTGATGAAGGGCGCCGAGAAACCGATCGACATGGTCTGGTCGAGCTGAAGTTCATGGACGGCGAGGAAATTGAAGACCGTCGAGCCGGCCAGGAACATGCCGCGCAGGAACTGCATCCCCGGCCGGCGCGTCTTGTAGAGCGCGATGGCGCGCCATGGCTGGAACACCAGCACCGCAAGCACGATCTGGACGACGAAGCGCAGCCAGACCACCTCCATCACCGGCACGAACTGGCCCGCATATTTGGCGCAGGCATCGGTGCCGGCGAACAGAAACATGGCGAGGGAATACATGGCGATGCCGCGCAAGCGCAGCGTGGCCTCCGCATCGGCGGTCGGCAACGGGGAAGACATCCGGGCTCCGGGAAGTCGGTCGGGGGAGGATGCCCGGGAAAGGGCAGGCGCTATCGGCGATCGGGCCTTGCCCAATCAAGCAGATTGCGCCGCCGGGCTCAAGCCACCGTTTCGGCGTTCTCCGGCGCGATATCGGTCGCGTCCGGCTTTGATTCCGTCTCCGGCTCGGCTTCCGGCTCGTCGATTGCGTCGTCCTCGCCGTCCTCGGGGATGGCCGAGAGGTTGCGCTCGATCTGGCGCAGCAGCTTGCGCAGGCGCTTGACGTCCTTGTCGTCGAGACCGGCGAGCGCTTCCTTTTCCAGCCGCTTCCAGCCCTTGTCGATGTCGACGATGGCGTCGCGGCCCTGCTGCGTCAGATAGACATGCGCCTGGCGACCGTCGCCCTTGGAGGCCTTGCGCTCCACGTAACCCTGGGCGGCGAGGCGGCTCACCATCTTGGTGACGGTGGGCGGCTGCACGGCCAGCGATTGCGCCAGCTGGCTCATCGAGAGGCCATCCTGCTCGGAAAGCGTCTTCAGAACGCTGTCCTGGCCGGGATGGAGCCCGATCCGCGCGAGATGACTACCTGAACGCCCACGCGCGGCACGCGCTGTCTGGGCGAGGCGGAAGGTGATCGTTTTGCGGTGATTGAAGGCCATGCGGTTCCCCATAACGGGTCAACGTGTCGGGTTGATGACACGGCAAACGAAATCGCCAGAAACTCAACGCTGCAGGCGCAGGCCGACCGTGACGGTGGTGGTCGGATAGTCTCCGCCCGGCTGGGCACTCTTGTAGTATTCCTGCGAGAAACGCCCGACAAGCCAGGCGGCGCGATTGATTTTCCACGTCACCCCGAAGCCGGCTTCATAGGTGATGTCGGCGGCGTTGATGCCCTGGTAGTCCTGGTATTGGTAGCCGAGGTCGGCCTCGAGCGTCAGGTTGCGGCGCAGCGCATGCTGGGCCTTCAGTCCGACATCGTACACAATCGAGCCGGCCGAGCTCGAATCCGTCGTCGGATCGACATAGGTCGCGGCACGGAGCGTGAAATTGGTCAGCTCCGTCGGCGCCCACAGCACATTGCCGTCGATGGTCATGGCGTTGAGCGGCTTGAACGCGTTGTCGTCATAGCGCTCGCGATGCCAGCCGATGGCGAGTTCGCCCCGGAGCACCGGATCGGCAGAATAGGCGATGCCGCCGCGCAGCGTCACGCCCTGGCTGGCGCGGCTGAAGCCGTTCGGATCGATCTTCTGGCGGAAGCTGCGGTCGGAGACCTCGGCCTCGACGAAGGGCGTGAGGACCGGCGTCACCTCGTAGCCGACGCGGGCGGCGGCGCTCGCCAGCGTGTTGTCGCGATAGCCCTGCGGGATGGTGACGTCGCCGGCCTTGCCGTCTTCATAGCCGGAATAGGCGATGTTGCTGCGCAACTGCAGGACCGTGCGGCCGAGCGTGCCATCCAGCGTCACCCCGGCCGCATAGGTGTTGATCCCCGGCGGATTGTCGACGCCAGCCGGATAATCGAGGTTGGAAAGCGACTGCGTCTCGTAATTATAGGCGGCCCGCAGCCGCAGCGCCCAGTCGCGCGGCAGGTCGATGCGGGCATTGGCCTCGGCATCCACGGTCGGCTTCGGCGCGACGGAGGTGTCGGTGAAATAGTCGTAGGTGCCGTGGAACTTGAAGTCGAGCGCGTGCCGGCTCCAGTCCGACTTGACGATCAGGTCCGGCACCAGGGTCAGCAGCCCGGACGGTCCCCCCGTCGCGGAGCCCGCCGCGTTCGAGGTATAGCCGCCGCGCAGTTCGATCGAGGGCAGCACGGTGAAGCTGCCCATGCGGATGCCAAGCGGATCGTAGCTGGAGGCATCGAGCGCATCGGCGGTGCGGTTGCGCGGCCGGGCCGGCTCGTCCTCCTCGGCGATGATGGGCGCGATGCGCTCGGTGCGCACGGCGCGGCCGGTCGGCGGCGGCTCGTTATTGCCCGTGCCGGGCGTCTCGGTGGGCAGGGTGAGGTCGACGGCGGCCTGTCCGTCGCTGCCGCGCAGGCTGCCGAAGGCGTCGGTGTCGTCGAGCAGATCGGCCGGCAGGGCCGCGTCCTGGGCCCGGGCAACCGTCGTCGATGCGAGCGCCGTGAAGAGCGCCGCCGACAGGATGAGCCGGACTGGAATCTGCATTGCCGCTTGCCGTGGCCTTCTGACGAAAACGGGTAGCGACCGGCGAGCCGGACACTATGGTTTCCGAACCGTAAACGGCCTTGGTTAAGAGAAGGTTGTCGCCGCCTCGCCGCCGCACAGCGTTTTCCGGCGGCGCGGGCCGGCGGGGCATGCTAAAAGCCCGCCAGAAAACGGATGCGGAGTGAACGATGCCGGTGGCGGGCAAGACAGGCGAACAACTGGCGAGCGTGGATATGGCGGGTCCGTCGGTCGCCTCGGCGCTCAGGACGCTGGAAAGCGAGCGCGCCGGCCTCGATGCCCTGGCCGCCGCCTTCGCCGGGCCGCTGGCCGCGCCCTTCGCCGACGTCGTCGACATGATCCGCGCCCATGGGGGCCGCGTCGTCGTCACCGGCGTCGGCAAGAGCGGCCATGTCGGCGTCAAGATCGCGGCGACGCTGGCTTCCACCGGCACGCCGGCCTTCTTCGTCCATGCCGCCGAGGCGAGCCATGGCGACCTCGGCATGGTTGGCCGCGACGACATCATTCTGGCGCTGTCCTGGTCGGGCGAGACGGCGGAACTGCGCGCCGTGGTCGAATATGCGAGCCGCTTCCGCACGCCGCTGATCGCCGTCACCTCCAATGCCGACAGCACGCTGGGCCGCCAGGCGAGCCACGTCCTGCTGCTGCCGCGCGCGGAAGAGGCCTGTCCGCATGGACTCGCGCCGACGACCTCGGCGGTGATGCAACTGGCGCTGGGCGATGCGCTCGCCATCGCCCTGCTCGAGACGCGCGGCTTCACGGCGCAGGATTTCCGCCTGTTCCATCCCGGCGGCAAGCTCGGCGCCAGCCTGCATTTCGTCCGCGACGTGATGCATAAGGGCGCGTCGATGCCGGTGGCTCATTCCGGCGCGCCGATGACGGAGGCGATCGTCACGATGACCGCCAAGGGGCTCGGCTGCCTCGGCGTGATCGATGGCGACGGCGCGCTGATCGGCATGATCACCGATGGCGACCTGCGCCGCCATATCGGGCCGGACCTGCTGGCGCGCAGCGTCGACCAGGTGATGACCCGCTCGCCGAAGACGATCCAGCCGGACATGCTGGTGGGCGCGGCGATCGACCGGCTGAACGCCGCCAAGATCACCGTGCTGTTCGTGGTCGAGGGCGACCGGCCCGTCGGCGTGCTGCACATGCACGACCTGCTGCGGATCGGCGTGGCCTGAGAAAGGGCCCCTCACCCCAGCCCGGTCCGTTTGCGGGAGAGGGCAGGGTGAAGGACTTGCGTTGGCGCCTTCGGATCAGAGCCCCTTGGCTTGCTGCGCGAAGCCGAAGGTGTCGAACGAATTCTCGGCAACCCGGAACGTCTGGTAGATCTGGTCGCGGAAGATCTTCCAGGGCTCGTAGATCGCCTTGAAGCTCGGGTGATCGGCCGACAGTTCGCCATAGAGCTCGAACGCCGCCTTGTAGGCGGCCTCCAGCAGGTCGCTCGGGAAGGGACGCAATTGCACGCCCTTGTCGATCAGATTGCGGATGGCGGTATTGTTGCGCACGTCGAAGCGGGCGAGCATGTCGTGCGAGGCCTGCGCGGCGGCGGTTCGAAGCGCCACCCTGTAGCTCTCCGGCAGCGCTTCGAAGGCGGGGCGGTTCACCAGGAGATGGATGGACGGCCCGCCCTCCCACCAGCCGGGATAGTAGTAATAGGGCGCGACCTTGTAGAAGCCGAACTTCTCGTCCTCATGCGGTCCGCCCCACTCGGCCGCGTCGATCGTGCCGTCCGCGAGGGCGGAGTAGATCGCCTCGGGCGCGAGCTGCTGCGGCTCCACGCCAAGTCGGGCGAGTACGGTGCCGCCGAGGCCGGCGATCCGCATCTTCAGGCCGGCGATCTCCGGCAGGCTGCGGATTTCCCTGCGGTACCAGCCGCCCATCTGCGCGCCGGTGTTGCCCACGACGAAGGAGACCAGGTCGTGTTGGGCATAGAAGGCGTCGAGCAGTTGCTGGCCGCCGCCATCGGTGATCCATGCGTTCTGCATCCGGGCATTGAGGCCGAAGGGCAAGGCGGTGCCTATCGCGAAGGCAGGGTCGAGGTCCATGTAGTAGTAGGAGCAGGTCTGGTGGGCCTGGATCGTCCCGTTTCGCACGGCGTCTAGCGTTTCGGGGCTTGGCGCATAGTCGCCGGCCGCCGCGATCTCGATGCGGAACCGGCCGCCGGTCAGCGCCGCGATCGAGCGGGCCATCGCCTCGGTAGTGCCATGAATGGTTTCGAGCGAGGCGGGAAAGCTCGATTGCAGCTGCCAGGATATGGCGGGGGGAACCGATGCAATGGCAGGGGCGGCGAGCGCCGGGGCGGCACCGCCTGCCACGGCCACGCCGGGCGCAAGGACGGCGTTGCGCAGGAAGGAGCGTCGGTCCGGTCGGTTCGGAGACATATCCGTACCTCCTGGTTGGTTCGGGGCAGCCAATGCGGTCGCGACGCCAGCCTCTCGGCGGCCGTCTCGGCCCAGGCAGCCGGCATCCGGGGGAATGCCTCTATCGGGGGGCTGGGTCCTTAACCGGCAGAGTTGGCGAAAAGACGGCTATTTTTGTCATCTTCCGGTGTAAAAGGGGCGAAATGCCTCCCAGCAAGCGATCTGTATCATGATGGAACCAAAGAATGCCTCGCCTCTCGTGGCCGTTGCGGCCGATGTGCGCGAGTTCGAGGGCTATCGCTGGCACGCCGCCTCGGAGACCTATGTGAAGGCGGTCCTGACCGGTGCCGGTGGTATTCCGGTGATCGTGCCGTCGCTCGGCGACGCGCTCGACATCGAGGCGCTGCTGGCGCGCGTCGACGGTGTGCTGGTCACCGGCAGCCGCTCCAATGTCCATCCCTCGCTCTATGGCGAAAGCGCCGATCCCCGTACAGAGCCCTATGACGCGGCCCGCGATTCCACCACGCTGCCGCTGATCCGCGCCGCGATCCGGCATGGCGTGCCCTTGCTCGCCATCTGCCGCGGCCAGCAGGAACTGAACGTCGCGCTGGGGGGCACGCTGATCTCCGAAGTGCAGGATCTTCCCGGCCGTGACGATCACCGTGCGCCGGTCTCCGAGGTTCAGGCCGAGCGCTTCGCGATCCGCCACCCGGTCCGGATCGTGGCCGATGGCTGTTTCGCACGCATCGTCGAGCGCGACGAAATCGAGGTGAACTCGCTGCATCGGCAGGCGATCGGCGAGTTGGCGGAAGGGCTGGTCGTCGAGGCGGTGGCGGCGGACGGCACGATCGAGGCGGTCAGCGTTCGCGACGCGCCGGGCTTCGCCGTCGGCGTCCAATGGCATCCGGAATATTGGGTGGCGACCGACGCGCCCTCCGCCCGCCTGTTCCGCGCCTTCGGCGAGGCGATGCGGGCGCGCCTGGCCTCGCGCGGTCGCCTGGCGGCGGCGGAGTAGGGAGAAGGCCCTTCCTTCACCTCTCCCTCAGGTAGAGGTGAAGGAAGCGAAACTACCCCGCCGCCAGGGCGCCGCCGAGCATCAGCAGGCCGAACAGCAGGATGCCGCTGGCGACGGCGATCTGCAGGCCGTTGACGACGCGCAGTTGCGTCCGCGTCTCGCCGCCGGAGAAGCGCAGCGCCAGGTCCTTGGCCTTTACCGCCATCGTTGCCAGCGCCGAGACCGTCAGGCCGGTGCCGAGCGCCATCAGCAGCACCGACAGGATGCCGGCCCAATAGAGCTTTTGCGACACGGCGAAGACCAGCACGATGATGGCGCCCGAGCAGGGGCGGATTCCGACGGCGAGGATCGCCGTCCAGGCCCGACCGACGGTCAGCGGGCGGTCGAGCTGGGACGGGTCTGGCGCGTGCGAATGGCCGCAATCGCAGGCGAGGCCGGTCGCCCCGGGCGGGACGCGACTGTTGGCGAGCCCGGTGGCCGAAAAACCCGCATTGGCAAGGCCGGCGGGAGCGACCCGAGGCGCGAAGGCGAAATTGCGGCCGAGCCGGTGATGGGGATGATTGCAGGTCGCGGGATCATGCTCGACGACCGGCGCATTCGGATTGGACTCCTGGCCGCGTCCCGACAGTTTCATCCAGAGCAGCCAGATGCCGCAGAGCGCGATCAGCGCGTAGCTGGCGATTTCCAGCGCGTCGGTCGCCCGCGTCATGGTCATCGCGGTCACGTTGAGAATCAGCGTGCCGACGGAAACAACGAGGATGGCGGTCAGCGCCTGCACCAGGGCGGAGGCAAAGGAGATGACGATGCCGCGCTTCAGCCGGTCGCCGGTGGCCAGCAGATAGGAGGCGATCACCGCCTTGCCATGGCCGGGGCCGACGGCGTGGAACACGCCATAGGCGAAGGACAGCGCGACCAGGATGAGCGCCGCGTGACCGCTCTGCGACAGGTTGGCGAGCGCGTCGGTCAGGTCGCGGTAGAACACGGATTGCTGGCGCGCGATCCACTGGAACAGCGGGGCGAGTGGGCCGGCCCAGGCGACCGTGCCGCCGCCATCGGGCGTGGCGATGCCGAACGGGCTCGGCGCGGCGAGGGCGAAAGTCGGCATCGCGCTGGCGGCGACGGCGCCGATCCAGCGAAAGGCGCGGGATGGCTTCATGAACAGCGGATCGTGATCTGGGCCGCGAGGCTCGAGGCCGCGTCGGCGAGTTCATCGGGCAGGTCGCGCTGGTCGGCCGGGATCGCGGCAAGCTTGGCCATGATGTCGGCGTCGAGCTCGTGCGGCGGCGCGTAATGCGCCTTGCAATTGGCCGGCGCGTTGGTGAGCGTGATGGCGTGATGCTTCACGAAGTTGAAGGCGACGAAATATTCGGGGTCGAACACTTCCAGCGTCGTGGTCTCGCCGACGGCGGTCGGCGTCTTCAGCGGCAGCGTGTAGAACAGCGTCAGCCGGCTGTCGTGGAAGTCGAGCCAGTATTCCGAAGGCGCCTCGACCGGAGCGCGGCGGCCATTGACCTTCAGCCGGGTGAAGTAGTGGTAGTCCTTCAGCGACTCGACGTTCACCTTGGCGAGCGGCTGCAATTCATCGTCCGACAGCTTGCCGTCGCCATTGGCATCGAGGCCCTGGATAGCGAAGGCGGTGAAGGCCTGGTCGAACTGCCAGATATGGCGGATCGCCGACATCTTGCCGTCGGCGTCGAACAGGATCTCCTCCTTCGCATCGACGAAGACATGCGGATGCGCCTGGGCTGCGGTCGCGAAGAGCGCGGCGAAGGCGAAGACGATCAGGGATCGAAGCATGCGATGGGTCTCTGCGGAAAGGCGAACGGCCTGAAAGGGCCAGACAAGTGCGGCCAGATCGTGTCGAGCCGGCGGCGGGGGCGTGCCGCCGACGGCCCCGCCATCACAGTTTCTTGATCCCGGCCGGCGGCGGAAGCGCGCCTAGCAATTCCCGCCATGCGGGCCGTTCTTGTCGAACCACTTCACCAGGAAGTCGATGAAGCTGCGCACCTTGCCGGAGAGATGGCGGCGGTGCGGATAGACGGCGTGGATGGCGGCGCTGGCCGGCTCGTAAGCCTCCAGCACGACGCGCAGCCGGCCGGCCTCGATGTCGTCCTTGACCACCAGATGCGGGACGATGGCGAAGCCGAGGCCGGCCAGCGCCGCGAGGCGGGCGGCGTTGGGGCTGTCGACCTCGACGCGGCCCTTGACCGGCACGGTCACCCGCTCGCCATCGATCAGGAACGGCCAGTTGGTGCGGTAGGCGACGTTGGAATCGATCACACAAGGCTTGCCGGAAAGGTCTTCCGGGCGCTCCGGCAGGCCATACTGTTCCAGCACGGCGGGGCTTGCGACGGCGGATATGCGGAACGAGGCGAGGCGGCGGGCGATCAGGCTCGAGTCGGTCAGGGTCGAGATGCGGATGGCGACGTCGAAGCCTTCGTCGACGAGATCGACGAAGCGATCCTCCAGATGAAGCTCGAGCGAGATCTCCGGCTCGCTGACCACGAACTCCATGATCGCGCGGCCGAGCTCGCCATCGCCGAAGGTACGCGGGGCCGAGACCTTGAGGCGGCCGCGCGGCGCGGCATGGGCGTCACCGACCGAGGATTGCAGGTCCTCGATCCGCTGCAGGATCTCGGTGGCGTCACGGGCATAGCCCTGGCCGACCTCGGTCAGCGACAGGGTGCGCGTGGTGCGGTTGAGCAGGCGGGCGCCCAACTCGTCCTCGAGTTCGCGGACATATTTGGAGATCAGCGCCTTCGAGCGGCCCATCTTGCGCGCGGCGGCCGAAAAGCCGCCGGCCTCGACGACCTCGACGAAGGTCTTCATCCGGGTGAGCGTATCCATGATGCCGCCTAGGGTATTTCGAGCGAAGGGGGAGCCGGCCCGCGCGAGGCGGCGTGAGCCGGCGAAGCGGACTAGCCTGCCATGATCCGGGCGGCGAGATCGATCAAGGCGCGGTCGCGTCCGGCCGGCGCGATCAGCGAGACGCCGAGCGGGCATCCCTCATGGTCGGCGAGCGGCAGGCTGATCTGCGGCAGGCCGGCGAGGCCGGCCGTGCAGAGCATGGAAAGCGCGCGGTTGCGATAGGATTCGAGCTCGTCGCCGCCCAGGCCGATGCGCGGCGCGATGCCGGGCGTGGTCGGGATGGCGAGGACGGTGTCTTCGCCGAGCAGGCCGCGCACGCGCGCGCGGACCTGGGCGCGGCGCAGGGCGGCGGCGTCATATTCCTCGCGGGTGACGTGGCTCGCCCATTCGAAGCGCTCGCGCACGCCGGGGCCGAAGCTCGGCTGGCGGCTCTCGATCCATTCGCCATTCGCCTGCCAGGCTTCATAGGCCTGCATGGTGCGGAAGATCATGCGCCAGGCGGCGAGCCCATCCGGCGCGACGATGACGGCGCCGGCCGGCTCCAGATGCGCGGCGATGCGCGGCGTCGCCGAACGGACAGCGGCCTCTTCCAGTTCGCCGAGCAGCAGGGCGTGGATGTCGTCGCCGACGAGGAAGCGGGTCAGCGGCGTGTCGCTCTCGTCCTCGCCCAGCAGCACGGCGCCGACGCGGGAGAAGGTGTCGGCATCGCGGGCGAACCAGCCGACCGTGTCGAAGGTCTCGGCCAGCGGCGCGACGCGGGAAATGTCGATCCGTCCATGCGTCGGGCGGATGCCGAGCAGGCCGTTATAGGAAGCCGGCGCGCGCACCGAGCCGCCGGTGTCGCTGCCAAGCGCGAAATCGACCAGGCCGCCGGAGACGGCGGTGGCCGAGCCGGAGGACGAGCCGCCCGGAATGCGGCCGGGCGCGCGGACGTTGATCGGCGTGCCGTAATGGTGGTTCTCGCCATTCATCGAATAGGCGAACTCGTCGGTATGGACCTTGCCGACGAAACGGGCGCCGGCATCGAGCAGGAACTGCACGGCGGGCGCGGTCACCGTTTTGTCGCCACTCTCGGCGCGCTTCAGCGGGTGGCCGACGCCGGTCGGATAACCGGCGACGTCATAGAGGTCCTTGATCGCCATGGTCAGGCCGACGAGCGGCCCGGTCGGGGAGGACGGTACTTCAACGGCGGGATAGTCGACGAACGCATGGACCGGATCGCTGGCGAGAAGCATGGGCGTCTATCGACTCCTGGATGGGATATCGGGGCGACGCCATCGCGGCGTCGCTTTGCAGGCGATTCATAGCGCCATTCTCAGGTATTTGCCAAAAAAGAGCGCGCCGGGGCCCTCAGGCGGCGATGGCGGCGCCGTCGGAACGCGGATCGCTGGCGCCGAAGATCCGGCCATCCTTGCGCCGCACCAGCGCGCCGGCATGACCCATCGTGTCGGAATAGGCCTCGTCCAGCACGGCGACTTCGTGGCCGGCCCGTTCCAGCGCGATCAGAAGGTCGGGATCGAACCGGTTTTCCACGCGCAGATTGGTGTGGTCCGAGCCCCAGGTGCGGCCGAGCAGCCAGCGCGGCGCGTCGATCGCTTCGCCCAGATCCATGCCGAACAGCGCATGCCGGCTCATCAGGGCGGCCTGCGTCTGCGGCTGGCCCTCGCCGCCCATCGTGCCGTAGCTCATGATGCGGCCATCGTCGAAGCGGGCGAGCGCCGGGTTCAGCGTATGGAACGGTTTGCGGCCGGGCTCGAGCGGATTGAGCGCGCGCGGATCGAGCGAGAAGCTGGCGCCGCGGTTCTGCCAGGTGATGCCGGTCGCCGGCAGCACGACGCCGGAGCCGAACTCCCAGAAGATCGACTGGATATAGGAAACGGAGAGGCCGGAGGCGTCGATCGCGCCGAGCCAGACCGTGTCGCCCTTCTTCGCCACCTGAGGCCAGGGCGCGGCGCGGGACATGCTGATCTGCGCCGCCTCGCGGTCGAGCACGCGCGGCGACAGATGCACGGAGAGATCGCCGGCGAAGACCGGGTCGGTGACATGCTTGTCGCGGATCAGGAAGGCGCGCTTGGTCGCCTCGACCAGCCCGTGAATATGCTCGAAGCTCTCGCCGCGCTTGACGTTGAGGCGCTCGAAGATGCCGAGGATCAGCAGCGAGGCGAGGCCCTGGGTCGGCGGCGGCGAGTTGAACACCGTGGCGCCCTCGAGCCGGACGGAGAGGGGGGCGCGCAGGCGCGCCTCATGCGCGGCGAGGTCGTCGCGCGTCACCGGGCATTCGAAGCGCTCGAGATCGGCGCCGATCTCGCTGGCGACGTCGCCCTTATAGAAGTCGAGGAAGCCGGCTCGGCCGAGATGGTCCAGCGTGTCGGCGAGGCGTTCCTGGCGGATCGTCGCGCCGAGTTCCGGCGCCTTGCCGTCGACCAGGAATACGTCCCCGAAGCCGGGGGCGGTGGAGAGATCGGCGAGGTGCTGCGCCGTCAGCCTTGCCTGCGAGCGCGTGACGCTGATGCCCTTCTTGGCATGTTCGACGGCGTCGGCGAGCAGGGTGGGGCGGTCGATCCGCCCGCCCAGGCTCTGCGACAGTTCATAGGCGGTGTTCCAGCCGGAGACCGCGCCGGCGACGGTGAGCGCCGCATCGGGGCCGCGCGTCGGGATCGTGTCATAGCCCTTGCCGCGATAGGCCTTGATGGTGGCGAGCGAACCGGCGCCGCCGCAGGCTTCTAGGTAGCGCGGCTCCTTGCCCGGTTCGCGGATCAGCCAGAAGCCGTCGCCGCCAATGGCATTCATATGCGGATAGACCACGGCGATGGTGGCGGCC
Source organism: Kaistia defluvii (assembly GCF_026343955.1). GTDB lineage: Bacteria > Pseudomonadota > Alphaproteobacteria > Rhizobiales > Kaistiaceae > Kaistia > Kaistia defluvii. Next base: position 909,134 of record NZ_JAPKNI010000001.1, on the reverse strand, counting down.
GCGGCGATCACCGCCTCGATGGCGTTGCCGCCGGCCCGGATGATCTCCGCCCCCGCTTCCGCTGCAGCCCTGTGGGGGGCGACGACCATGCCCTTTTCACCGACGACGGTTTCGTTCACGCGCAGCCCTCCTGTTGACGCTTCTGCATAGGCCAAAGCGCCCATGGCCGGAAGCACGAATCAATCGCAGTGCGGGACGCGTTAAGCCTGCTTTGCGGGCGGAATCCGCCTCCCGGAGGGAGCTGCCAAGCCCCTGTGGCGACACAAAAATGTCGCGATTCCGTCATGTCGAGCGTTGCGCGGCCGATCGTGCGTGAATTTTGGGCCCAGGGGGCAAAAACCGCTTGAATGTTAACCGCGTTGGGCCTACGTACCGCTTGCCCAATTATCGCACGTGCCTGTGGTTGCGTGCCGACCGGTGGGGCTTCGGACAAGAGGCCGAAGCGACGCCCAAGACTCTCAAAAAGAGAGGGTCCCAGGAGTTCGGGAGAGATCCCGATAAGGTCGGCAGCCGGAAAGCGAAACCGGTGAACTCCGTCTCCGCGGAGGACGCGACTTGAAGCAACGACGTAGCGGGCTTTTTTGGTCTCGGACGGCTCTCCAAAGGCCGTTGTCACTGAAGAGGCACTACATCCTTGCCGGGCGTGCGGATCGGGTCTCCCGTTCCAAGCGAAGGCAGCGCTTACGATAAACGTCCGCGTTTGTCCTGCGACTGCTACCCGCGAAAACTGCCGGCTAACCCCGGCAAAAACGGCTCGTCTTCAACGTTCCGATCGCGTCCATAGCGCTCGGCGCGGCGAATTCGCTCCGGTTTCGTCATCGCTCGCAACGCTTTTTTGGCCTTGGCAGGCCAACGGGGAGACCCTCATGACCGCTCGCATCATCGACTTTCTCAACAGCCGACGTCCCGATGGCCCGTGCCTTGTCGTGGATCTCGATGTCGTGCGGGAGAATTATCTCACCTTCGCGCACGCTCTGCCCGACACCCGCGTCTTCTATGCGGTGAAGGCCAATCCGGCTCCGGAAGTGCTGGCGCTGCTCGCCTCGCTCGGCTCGAACTTCGACTGCGCGTCGGTGGCCGAGATCGACATGGCGCTGGCCGCTGGCGCCACCCCGGATCGCATCTCCTTCGGCAACACCATCAAGAAGGAGCGCGACGTTGCCGCTGCCTTCGCGCGTGGCATCAACCTCTATGCGGTCGATTGCGAAGCCGAGGTCGACAAGGTCGCCCGCGCCGCTCCCGGCACCCGTGTGTTCTGCCGCATCCTGTGCGACGGCGCCGGCGCCGAATGGCCGCTGTCGCGCAAATTCGGCTGCGAGCCCCAGATGGCTGTCGGCGTCCTCGAGCATGCCCATCGCCAGGGCCTGCGCGCCTATGGCGTCTCGTTCCATGTCGGTTCGCAGCAGGCGAACACCGAAGCCTGGGACGGCGCGCTCGCCTCGGCCGCCGACATCTTCCACACGCTCGCAGAGCGCGGCATCCAGCTGTCGATGGTCAATCTCGGCGGTGGTTTCCCGACCCGTTATCTCAAGGAGATTCCGGGCGTGGAGAACTATGCCTCGTCGATCGACTCGGCCCTGAAGCGCCATTTCGGCAACCGGATCCCCGAGACGATCATCGAGCCGGGCCGCGGCATGGTCGGCAATGCCGGCATCATCAAGACGGAAGTCGTGCTGATCTCGAAGAAGAGCGACGCGGCGGACGACCTGCGCTGGGTCTATCTCGACATCGGCAAGTTCGGCGGCCTCGCCGAGACGATGGACGAGTCGATCCGCTACCCGATCCGCACGGCGCATGACCACGACGAGAAGACGGCCTGCGTGCTTGCCGGCCCGACCTGCGACTCGGCCGATGTGCTCTACGAGAAGGCGCCGTATCACCTTCCGGTTTCGCTCTCGATCGGCGACGAAGTGCTGATCGAAGGCACGGGCGCCTATACGACGACCTATTCGGCGGTCGCCTTCAACGGCTTCAAGCCGCTCGAATCCTTCGTGATCTGAGGGAATTCCATTCATGATTCAGATCGATGTGGAGGCGCCCGGCGAATCCGGCGCCCGGGAAATGCTGCTTGACCGGACCATGGGTCCGGATCGCCACCAGAAAACCTCCGAACGCCTGCGGGAAAACCGCCTGCCGGCGTCCGGCCTGGCGCTCGTCGCCCGCGATGGCGGCGAGATCATCGGCACGGTCCGGCTCTGGAACGTCGCGGCCGGCGGGCGCGACGCCCTGCTGCTCGGGCCGCTGGCGATTGCGCCGGAACGTCAGAGCGAAGGCCTCGGCGGCAAGCTGATGCGCGCCGCGCTCAACCGCGCCGCCATGTTCGGCCACGGCGCCGTGATTCTGGTCGGCGATGCCGAATACTATGCGCGTTTCGGCTTTTCCGCCGAGCCGACGCAGAGCCTGCTGATGCCGGGGCCGGTGGAGCGCAAGCGCTTCCTGGCGCTGGAACTCAGGGATGGCGCTCTCGACGGCGCCTGCGGCATGCTGGTCGCGACAGGCGACTGGTCGGCGCCGCCGCTCTCCGCGACGGACTTTCCGCTGGTTGCAAGCCCGTCCGGGCTCGACCTGGCCGATACAAGCCGCTAGGCTCCCGCTTCAAACCGGTCGTGGATGGAAGGGTTGACGCTCTTCCATCCACGACTTTTTGTTTGTCACGAAGGAAGGGTACGGTACCCCACTTGTTGATTTCGACTTTGAGGAGTGTCTCGCTATGACGACTTGGCCTGTCTACGGTCGCATCCATGGCCCCGTGGTCATCATCGGCTTCGGTTCGATCGGGCGAGGGTTCCTCCCGCTGATCAAGCGCCATTTCGCGCTCGACCAGCCGCAGATCACGGTCATCGAGCCGAGCAGTGAAAACGTGGGACTGATGGCTACCTATGGCGTGAAGCACGTCAAGGCGGCGCTGACGCGGGAAAACTACCGCGAGGTGCTGGCGCCGCTGCTGGCGGCCGGCGGTTTTTGCGTCAACCTTTCGGTCGATACCTCCTCGCTCGACATAATGAAGCTCGCCCGCGAAATCGGCAGCCTCTACATCGACACGGTGATCGAGCCCTGGCCGGGCTTCTACTACGACCACAAGGCCGACCCTGCCTCGCGCTCCAACTATGCGCTGCGCGAAGAACTGCTGACGGAAAAGCGCGCCCATCCCGGCGGGCCGACGGCGGTTTCGTGCTCCGGCGCCAATCCGGGCATGGTGTCCTGGTTCGTCAAGCAGGCGCTGCTGGACGTGGCGCGCGACCTCAACATCGAACATGACGAGCCGAAGACGCGTCGCGAATGGGCCGCCCTGATGAAGGCGACCGGCGTGAAGGGCATCCACATCGCCGAGCGCGATACGCAGCGCGCCCGCGTCGCCAAGCAGCTCGACACCTTCATCAACACCTGGTCGGTCGAGGGCTTCATCTCCGAGGCGCTGCAGCCGGCCGAGCTTGGCTGGGGCACGCATGAGCGCTGGATCCCGGACCATGCCCGCACGCATGACACCGGCAGCGGCGCGGCGATCTTCCTGCTGGGGCCCGGCGCCGATACGCGCGTGCGCTCCTGGTGCCCGACACCCGGCCCGCAGCTCGGCTACCTCGTCACGCACAATGAAGCGATCTCGATCGCCGACCACTTCACGGTGCGCGAAGAGGGCGAAGTCGTCTATCGCCCGACCTGCCACTACGCCTACCACCCGTCCAACGACGCGGTGCTGTCGCTGCACGAAATGTTCGGCCGCGCCGGCAAGCGCCAGTCGAAGCAGCACATCCTCAGCGAGGAAGAGATCATCGCCGGCCGCGATGAGCTTGGCGTGCTGCTCTATGGCCATGCCAAGAACGCCTACTGGTATGGCTCGCGGCTGACGATCGACGAGGCGCGCGAGAACGCGCCCTACCAGAACGCTACCGGCATGCAGGTCACGTCGGCGGTGATCGCCGGCATGGTCTGGGCGCTCGAGCATCCGACCTCCGGCATCGTCGAGGCGGACGAGCTCGACTATCACCTGTGCCTGAGCGTGCAGAAGCCCTATCTCGGCACCGTCGAGGGCATCTACACCGACTGGACGCCGCTCACCGATCGACCGGGCTTCTTCCCGGAAGACATCGACGAGAGCGACCCCTGGCAGTTCCGCAACGTGCTGGTCCACAATCTGGGCTGATACGTTCGACCAAGCCGCACGAAGTGTTGAGACCGGGCCCTGGCCCGGTCTTTTTTTGTGCGCCTGGCAGGGTGAGGTGGCGGCCGCCTCCCGATTAGGCAGGCCGCGCGGTTGCCTTGACATGCGTCACGGGCATGTCTCCGCCGGCTCGTCGCCGCGATGTCGGCGCAATCGGTATCTGAGTGCCGCAATTCGGCCGCAGCGCTTAAGGTGCAGTGCAATATGACGGTGAAATTAATGCTGCTCTGCGCCACGCGCATCGCTGGCATGAGCTTTTACGCAGTGCTCATTCCGTCGGCATCAGCCTATATCAGCGTCAACAAGAACGGCGACAGAGAAATCCGGCGCCAGTTCGACAGAGATCAAACCGAATTCAAAAGGACATCCGAAAATGGCTATGAACATCGTTGCTTCCTACAAGACCTGGCGCAAGTTCCGCGAGACCTACAACGAGCTTTCCCGCCTCAACAACCGCGAGCTTGCTGACCTCGGCATTCATCGTGGCGAGATCGAGCGCGTCGCGAAGCAGGCTGTTGGCTACTAAGACTTTCGATACACGCTAAAAGTTCAAGGAATTCGCAGGGAATCTCCTCCCCTCCAAGTCCCTGCGATCGGCGCCGCGCTGACCTCCTCCCCGGCAACGCGCCACCTTAAAAACGCCCGTCGACCTCCTCCCCGACGGGCGTTTCTTCTTCGACGCCATGCGGCTTTCCTCCCGAAGCCATGCGTCAGACGCCGGCAGACGCGACCGAGTCTTGAGCCTCTCCTTCGGCTCCCGGTCGCGCGCCGGCGTCATTCTTTTGGCCCTTTGCCCGTGTCCTGCCCCTGGCCGACACGCGCTCCGAGCTGGGCCGTCCGGACGTTCTTCCCTAGAATGATTTTGACTTGCCTTCCGTAACGTCGTAACCGCCATTGGGGCGCTTGACGGGATGAGTCGGCCGCGCTTCCGGAGGGGAATCGGACATGCCAAGAATTAGCCAGATGTTTATCGGCACCGCGGTGATCTATGTGATCATCGGCATGCTGGGCGGAATCATCATGGGAGCGAAGCAGGACTTTAGTCTTGCACCGGCGCATGCCCATCTCAACCTGATCGGCTGGGTATCGCTCGCGCTGATGGGCTTTTATTACAATGCCAATCCTGCCAAAGCGGAAAGCCGGCTCGCGCTGATCCAGTTCTGGATCTCGACGATTGGCCTCTGGATCATGATCCCGGGCCTGGTGCTGACGTTGCGCGGCGCGCCGGCCGGCGAACCCATTGTCATCCTGGGATCGCTGATCACGCTGATCGGCATGATCCTGTTCGCGACCGCGATCTTCCGGAAGACCCCCAGCCTGCGCTGAAGCGTCGGGCCTGCGCTCCTTGTCACCTCTCCCTCAGGGAGAGGTGAAGAAAGCCGCCGGCTGCGCGCTCGTCGCTGTCAGCCGGCGAGGTCGATGACGCCGGCCTGCCCGCCTTCGGTGCCGAAGGCGAGGCGGACGCCCTTCTTGTCCCAGGCGAGCGTGCTGATCGGGCCGCCTTTGGCCGGCTTGCGCAGGATCGCCTCGTCGCTGTCGGCGAAGCGAACCGCCAGCACCATGCCGTCGCGGTAGCCGATCGCCACGACCTCCTCGGTCGGGTGGCAGGCCACGAAGCTGACGATCTGGTCGCGCGTCCCGAGTTGCAGCGGTTGCTTGCCCATCGGGCCGTCCTTGAAATGGAACGGCCACAGCACGGCCATTTCCGCGCCCGACGTCGCCAGGAAGCGCCCCTTGGCCGACCAGGACATCGACTTCACCTTGCCCGGATAGCCCGACATGCGCATGTGGCCGCCGCCATCGGCGACGCGCCAGCCATGCAGCGAATTTTCCTGCATCGTCGTGATGACGTTCTTGCCATCGGGCGAGAAGGTGACGCCGAGATGCGATCCCTTCCATTCGAACTCGGTCGGCTTGGCGTCCGTGCCGATCCACCAGAGCGACACGCCATTGTAGCGCGCGACGGCGAGGCGCAGCCCCTTCGGCGCGAAGGCGAGGCCGGCGGCGGTACGCTCATGCTCCAGCACGCGCTCCTTGCCGTTGGCGAAGCGCACGAAGACCTGGCGGCCGCTGGCATAGGCGATCGTGCCGTCCGGGCCGCAGGCGACCTGGTCGATCCACTTCTTCGGCTGCACCGCGATCTCGTCGATCTTGCCGCTTGCGTCGATCGCCATGACGCGGCCGTCATCGCCTGTGGTGATCAGCCGGTCGCCATCGAGCGTGCGGGCGGCGGCGAGCAGGCCTCCGGAATGGACACCATGCTTCTCGGCGGAGGGGCCGCTCACCAGGGCGACCTTGCCGTCGCCGAGCGCGAACGCCGGCTCGGAACCCAGAAACTCGGCGGCGACGACATAGGCGTCGAGAGGAAAGGACTGGATCGTGGGCAAGAGGCGCTTCCGGTCGATGTCTGTCGTGGATCTTTGGGGAGGTCAGGCCGCGTCACCCGGAATGTTCCGGGGGGACGCGGCCTGAAAGGGTGCCGGGCGGCGAGGCGCCGGCCCGTTCCGGGGCTCAGGCGGCGACGAGGCAATCCTCGAAGCTCTTGCGCAGCGCCTGCTCGTTCAGCTTGCGGCCGATGAAGACGAGGCGGCTCTCGCGCTTCTCGCCCTCGGCCCAGGGGCGCTGATGCGTGCCTTCGACGATCATGTGCACGCCCTGCAGCACATAGCGGTCCGGGTCCTTGTCCATCGCCAGGATGCCCTTCAGGCGCAGGATGTTCGGACCCTCGACCTGGGTGATTTCCTGGATCCAGGGGAAGAACTTGTTCGGATCGAGCGTGCCGCCGCGCAGCGAGACGCTGAACACGGATTCGTCATGGCGCGGATGGTGGTGGTGATGGTCGTGATCATGGTCATGACCGTGATGGGCATGGTCGTGGTCATGATGGTGGTGATCGTGGCCGCAATTCTCGTCATGGACGTGATCATGGTCATGATCCTCGCCCTCGAGGAATTCCGGGTCGAGCGTCAGGATGCGCTCGAGGTCGAAGGCGCCACGGTCGAGCACCTTGGTGAGATCGATGGCGCAGCGCTCGGTCCGGTGGATCGTCGCATGCGGGTTGATCTCGCGGATGCGGCGCTCGACGGCGGCCAGCTTCTCGGCGTCGACGAGATCGGCCTTGTTGAGCAGAATGACGTCGGCGAAGGCGATCTGTTCCTCGGCCTCCGGCGCGTCGTCGAGCCGGGTCAGAAGGTTCATCGCGTCGGCGACGGTGACGACGGCGTCGAGGCGCGACTTGGCGCGGACATCGTCATCCATGAAGAAGGTCTGCGCGACCGGGGCCGGATTGGCGAGCCCGGTGGTCTCAACCAGGATGCCGTCGAAACCGCCGGGGCGTTTCATCAGGCCCTCGACGACGCGGATCAGGTCGCCGCGCACCGTGCAGCAGACGCAGCCATTGTTCATCTCGTAGATCTCTTCGTCGCTCTCGACGATGAGGTCGTTGTCGATGCCGATCTCGCCGAATTCATTGACGACGACGGCGTATTTCTTGCCGTGGTTTTCCGAGAGGATGCGGTTCAGCAGCGTCGTCTTGCCGGCGCCGAGATAGCCGGTGAGAACGGTGACCGGGATCTGGGTTTCCGTCATGAAATGTCTCCGGCGCGGAACATCAGCCCGCGCAAAAGGGGGAATGGGTTGCCGCCTGATATAAGGGATGTCGGCGCCGATTGCGATGGGTCACGAAACGGTCGCGGCAAAGGAAGACCCTCACCCCAGCCCTCTCCCGCGTGCGGGAGAGGGGGCGTCAGCGATCTGCCGCGATGTCGATGAGGGCGGCCGCCAGAAAAGCCCTCGCCCGCCCGCGGGAGAGGGCTGGGTGAGGGGCTTGCTGGCTGAAAAGACCTAAGCCGCCCGGTCATCCCGCTCGACGGCCCAGCAGGCGACTTCCGTTTCGCCGTGAAAGCGCAGTTCGGGGCGGTCGACGCGGCATTTGTCGAAGGCGAGCGGGCAGCGCGGATGGAAGGCGCAGCCGGATGGCGGGTTGAACGGCGAGGGCAGTTCGCCCTTCAGGCGGATCCGGTCGCGCTGGCGCTCGGGATCCGCCATCGGCGTGGCGGAAAGCAGCGCCTGCGTATAGGGGTGCATCGGCTGCTCGAACAGCTTTTCGCGCGGCGCGCGTTCGACGACGCGGCCCAGATACATGACGATGATCTCATCGGCCATGTGGCGGACGACCGACAGGCCGTGGCTGATGAACAGGTAGGAGAGGCCGAGGCTTTCCTGCAGCTCGACCAGCAGGTTGAGCACCTGCGCCTGCACCGATACGTCGAGCGCCGAGACCGGCTCGTCGAGGACGAGAATCTTGGGCCGGAGCATCAGCGCGCGGGCAATCGCGATGCGCTGGCGCTGGCCGCCGGAAAACATGTGCGGATAGCGGTTGGCATGCTCGGGGCGAAGTCCGACCCGTTGCAGCATGTCGAGCACGGCTGCCTTGCGTTCGGCCGCGCTCATTTCCTTGCGGTTGATGACCAGCGGCTCGGCCAGCGCGTCGATGATCCTCTGGCGCGGATTGAGCGAGCCATAGGGGTTCTGGAAGACGATCTGCACGTCGGAGCGCAGCTTCTTCAGCGCCGCCTTGTCGGCGGTGACGATGTCGGTGTCGCCGATGACCAGTTGCCCCTCGCTCGGCTCCTCGATCATGGTGACGAGGCGGGCAAGGGTGGACTTTCCGCAGCCGGATTCGCCGACGACGGCCAGGGTCTTGCCGGCATGCAGGGTGAAGCTGGCCTCGGCCAGCGCGCGGATGGTGGCGGCGGGATTGAAGGCGCCGCGGCTGACCGAATAGAAGCGCGCCAGCTTGCTGGCTTCGAGGACGACGGGCGCGTTCATGCCGCGACCTCCCTGCCTTCGGGGTGGGGATGGCCGATGGGGCGGCCATGCGTCAGCGGATAATGGCAGAGCGCGAAACCGGCGATGGCGCCCTGGCGCGGCGGCGCCTTGGTGCGGCAGCGCTCGGTGGCGAAGCGGCAGCGCGGCTCGAACAGGCAGGCCGGCGGCCGGTCGAACTGGCCGGGCACGACGCCGGGGATGGACGGCAGGCGCTTGCCCGTCGCGCGCTCCGGCAGGGCGGCGAGCAGCGCCGCCGTATAGGGATGGTGCGGATCTTCGAACAAGGGCGCGACGGGCTGCTCCTCGATCTTCTGTCCCGCATAATGCACCGAGACGCGCTCGGCCGTTTCGGCGACGACGCCCATGTCGTGGGTGATCAGCACCAGGCCGGTATCGGTCTCGCGCTGCAGCGAGACGAGCAGCTCCAGGATCTGCGCCTGGATGGTGACGTCGAGCGCCGTGGTCGGCTCGTCGGCGATGATCAGCTTGGGCCGGCAGGCGAGAGCGATCGCGATCATCACGCGCTGGCTCATGCCGCCGGACAACTGGTGCGGAAACGCGGAAAGCCGTCGTTCCGGATCGGGAATGCCGACAGCGTCCAGCAGCTCGATTGCGCGCTGCCGGCGCTCGCTCTTGGAGAGGCCGAGATGGACCTTGAGGCTTTCGCCGATCTGGTAGCCGACCGTGAAGCACGGGTTGAGGCTCGACATCGGCTCCTGGAAGATCATCGCCATGTCCTTGCCGACCAGGCGGCGCCGCTCGCGCGGCGTCAGCGTCAGCAGGTCGCGGCCATCGAAGGCGAGCGTTCTGGCCGTGACGGTTGCGGTCCAGGGCAGCAGGCCCATGACGGCCAGCATGGCGACCGACTTGCCGGAGCCGCTCTCGCCGACGATGGCCAGGATCTCGCCGCGGTCGACGGTGAGCGACACGCCGTCGACGGCGCGGAACTGGCCGCCGCCGGTCTTGAAGTCGACCGTCAGGTCGGAGATTTCGAGAAGCGGCATGGTCAGCTCCTCCGCATTTTCGGGTCGAGCGCATCGCGCAGCCCGTCGCCGACAAGGTTGATGGCAAGCACGGTGATCAGGATGGCGAGGCCGGGCTCGGTGACGATCCAGGGCGCGGATTGCAGGAATTCGCGCGCCGAGGCGAGCATTGCGCCCCATTCAGGCGAGGGCGGCTGCGCGCCGAGGCCGAGGAAGCCCAGCGCCGCTGCCTCGAGAATGGCGTTGGAAATGGTCAGCGCCGCCTGGACGATGATCGGCGCCATGCAGTTGGGCAGCACCGTCTTGAACATGATGCGGAGCGTGCCGGCGCCGCCGACGCGGGCGGCCGTCACATAGTCGCGGGTCTTCTCCTGCATCGCCGAGGCGCGCACGAGGCGGACATAATAGGGCAGGTAGACCACCGTGATCGCGACGATGGTGTTGGTCAGGCTCGGGCCGATGATCGCGACGATGACGATGGCGAGCAGCAGGCTCGGCACGGACAGGATGACGTCCATCGCCCGCATGATGACGATCGAAGGCCAGCCCGGCGCGAACGCCGCCACCAGGCCGAGCACGATGCCGACCGCCATCGAGGCAACCACCACGGAGAGGCCGATGAACAGCGACAGCCGGGCGCCGAAGATCAGGCGCGAGAGCATGTCGCGGCCGATTTCGTCGGTGCCGAGCAGGAAGGCGCGGTTTCCGCCTTCGACCCAGGCGGGCGGAATGCGGGTGAACTCGCGGAACTGCTCGATCGGCGAATAGGGCGCCAGGAAATCGGCGAATATGGCAACGAAGACCAGCAGGCCGAGCAGGATAAGCCCGATCAGGGCGGCGCGGTTTTCCGAAAAGTCGCGGAAGAAAGCGGCGAAGGGACCGGGCGGCGCCTTCGGCTCGACCATGGCGGCGGCGGTCCGCTCGGCAGGCATTCTGTCAGCGGGCATGGCGGATCCTCGGGTTGAGCACGCCGTAGAGCAGGTCGACGAGAATGTTGATGACGATGACGATGCCGGAGACCAGCAGGATGCCGCCCTGCAGCACCGGATAGTCGCGCCGCTGGATCGATTCGATCAGCCAGGAACCGATGCCGGGCCAGGAGAAGATGTATTCGGTCAGCACCGCGCCGGCCATCAGCGCGCCGACCTGCAGGCCGATCACCGTGACGACGGGGATCAGCGCGTTGCGAAGCGCGTGGATGCCGACGACGCGGAAGGGCGACAGGCCCTTGGCGCGGGCGGTGCGGACGTAATCCTCGCCCAGGATCTCCAGCATGGCCGATCGGGTCATGCGGGCGATGGTGGCGAGCGGGATGGTGCCGAGCACGATGGTCGGCAGGATCAGGTGCGACACGGCCGAGCTGAACGCGCCCTCCTGGCCGGAGAGCCAGCTGTCGATCAGCATGAAGCCGGTGACGGGCTCGAAATAATAGAGCAGGTCGATGCGGCCCGAGACGGGGGTCCAGCCGAGATCGACCGAGAAGAACAGGATCAGCAGCAGGCCCCACCAGAAGATCGGCATGGAGAAGCCGGTCAGCGCGGCGCCCATCAGCGTGTAGTCGACGAAGGTGCCGCGCCGGGTCGCCGCGATCACGCCGGCCGGGATGCCGAGGATCGTCGCGAACAGCATGGCGCAGATGGCCAGTTCCAACGTCGCCGGGAACAGCGTCGTGAATTCGGTCAGGATCGGCGTCTGCGTCGAGATCGAGGTGCCGAAATCGCCATGCGCGATCTGCCAGAGATAGTCGAGAAACTGTTTCCACACCGGCTGGTCGAGGCCGAGCTCATGGCGGAAATGGGCCAGGCGCTCGGGCGAGATGCCGCGCTCGCCGGTACGGGCCTCGACCGGGTCGCCCGGCACGAGCCGGATCGCGACGAAGGTGAGGAAGGCGATGGCCAGGAAGGTCGGTATGACCAGCAGCACACGCCGGATAATGAAACTGAACATGGTGACACCGCCTGGAAGGCGAGGCGGGAGGCGCCGTCACGGCCGTCATCCCCGCGAATGCGGGGATCCGCCCTGGCCCTCGCGGGCCGGCGGATCCTGGGGCCTGCGTGAGCCTGCCGAACCGCGCGCGACGCGGTCCGGCAGGCTCATGGCATTACCCGGAACGACGGAGGTGTGGTGCGCCCCCGTCCTCGTCCGTCGCTTGCTACTCGAGACCGACTTCGGCGAATTCACGCCGTCCGAGCGGGCTGACCTTGTAGTTCGTCACGTTCTTGCGGATCGGCTCGTACACGATCGAATGCGCGACGTTGAACACCGGTGCTTCTTCATGCGCGATCACCTGCATCTGCTCGTAGAGCTTCGCGCGTTCCGCCACGTCGAAGGTCGACTTGGCCTTCTGGAACAGGGCTTCGAAGTCCTCGTTGCACCACTTCGACAGGTTCTGGCCGCCCGGTCGGGCACCCTCGCAGCCGAGCAGGAAGAAGAAGTTGTCGGGATCGCCATTGTCACCGCTCCAGCCGAGCTGGCCCATCTGGTGCTCGCCGGCCTGCATGCGCTTGCGGTATTCGCCCCACTCATAGGAAACCAGGTGGGTCTTGATGCCGACCTTCTCGAAATCCGCCTGCATCAGTTCGGCGATGCGCTTGGCGTTCGGGTTGTAGGGGCGCGTCACCGGCATCCACCAGAGATCGCTTTCGAAGCCTTCGGCGACGCCGGCGGCCTTCAGCATTTCCTTGGCTTTGGCGGGGTCATACTTGTAGGGCTCGATCGCGTCGTTGTAGCTCCAGATCGTCGGCGGAATGAAGTTCTTGGCCGCCTGGCCGGCGCCGCCATAGACGTCCTTGATGATCGTCGCCTGGTCGATCGCCATCGTCAGCGCCTGTCGGACTTCCTTCTTGTCGAAGGGCGGCTTGGTGACGTTGAACGACAGATAGGCGATGTTGAGGCCCGGCTGCGACAGCAGGTTGACGTTGGGGTCCTTGCCCATCGCTTCGAGGTCGGCCGGGTTGGGGCCGATCATCACCTGGCATTCGTTCTTCTGGAGCTTGGCCCAGCGCGCTGTCGGATCCTTGGTGATGGCGAAGACGAGGTCGTCGATCTTGGCTTTCGGGCCCCAGAAATCCGGGAAGGCCTTGAAGCGGATGACGGCGTCCTTCTGGTAGGCGACGAAGGTGAACGGACCGGTGCCGATCGGCTGCTGGTCGACCATCTCCGGTTTGCCCGCCTTCAGCATCGCGTCGGCATATTCGGCCGACATGATGGTGGCGAAATCCATGCCGAGATTGGCGAGGAAGGGCGCATTCGGCTTGGTCAGCGTGAACTTGACCGTGTAGTCGTCGACCTTGTCGATCGACTTCAGCAGAGTCGGCATCTCCATGTCGTTGAAGTAGTCATACGCGCCGCCGGAGACCTTGTGGTAGGGATTGTCCTCCTTCCACATCCGGTTGAACGAGAACAGCACGTCGTCGGCGTTGAAGTCGCGCGTCGGCTTGAACTGCTTCGAGGAATGGAACTTCACGCCCTTGCGGAGGTGGAACGTCACCTCGAGGCCGTCCGGGGACACGTCCCAGCTCTCTGCCAGCGCCGGGCGGATCTTGGTCGTGCCGGGCTCGAACTCGACGAGCTGGTTGAATACCGGACGCGCCGCATCGAACGACGTGCCGGTGGTGTTGATCTGCGGGTTGAAGTTTTCCGGGCTGCCTTCCGAGCAGTACACCAGAGTCTTGGCTTCCGCCGCCGAAGCAAGGCCGGCGGCCAGCATGGTTGCCGCCAACAGGCGGGCAAAATTCTTCATTCCTGAACTCCCCTGGCTCGCGCCATCCAAAGCGCTTTCAGCCCGCCTGCAGGTGGGTTCCTTGCTGGAACCTCGATATGGGCGGGAAAGCTCCAGTCGAGCCGAGGCCGAGCGCTATTGCAAGAGGGATTTTGGCCGATTGATCAAAGATTGAGCGCGCCACGAACTTTGGCAACGATCGCCGCCGAGGAGCGGAGGTGCGATTCGAGCGTCAGGTCGGCGATGCGCGGCGTCAGCAGCAGATTGGGCACGGCCGCGAAGATCGAGCCGGCCTCGCTGTTCAGCGGCTCGGTCTCGAAACCGTCGAAGGCGGCGCCGCGCAGTCGGCCGATCGACAGCATGTTGGCGACGGTCGCCTCGTCGACCACGCCGCCGCCGCCAACCGAGATCAGCACCGCGGTCGGCTTCAGCCGCGCCAGCGCCACCGTGCCGACGCGACCGATCAGTTCCGGCCGGGCCGGAAGGTGCACGCTGACCACATCGGATTCGGCGAGCAGCGCATCGAACTCGACCCGCTCGACATCGCGCCACACGGGATGGGCGGATTTCAGGAACGGATCCCAGCCGATGACCTTCATCCCGAGCGCCTGGGCGCGCTGGGCAGCGGCGCGGGCGCCGAAATCGAGCCCCAGCAGGCCGAGCGTGCGGCCATTGATCTCGCGGCCGACGAGATGGCCGCGCGGCCACTTGCCGGCCATTACCTCGCGGCTCGCGAAAAAGGCGCCGCGCACGAGCATCATGGCGCTGGCGATGACGTATTCACCGATCGCGTCGGCCATCATGTCGGGGGCGCGGACGATCGAGACCCCGCGCGCCTCGCAGCTCAGCATGTCGATGTTGTCGGAAACCGCGCCGACCTGGCCGATGACGCGCAGGTCAAGCGCCTGCGCGATCAGCGGTATGTCGACCACGGTACGGTCGCGAATGATCAGTGCCCTGGCATGGCGCACCGCGCGCGCCAGGCTCGGCAGATCGCTGCCGAGCGTCGGCTCGTAGTGAACCTCGAAGTCGCGGGAGAGATCCGCGACGGCGTTCTTGTGCATGAACTCGGAAATGACAATGTCGACCACGCCCGCCCCCGGACATACGCTCCGGCAGATGCGGTCGCGCTGTTGCCTTCATGCTAGCAACAGACGCCTGACATTCCCAAGCGTTTTCGGTCGAATTTCTTCGTTTCAGGCGGGCGCCTTCGAGAGCCGGTCGAGGTCGAATCGTGCCATTTCCTGCAGCAGTTCGACGAAGGCCGCCGCCTGGTAGTCGACCATCTGCCGGCCTCGATCGGCGGTTGCGCGCGCCGCGTTGCCGACCGCGCCTTTTGGGTTCAGGTCCTGCGCCTTCCAGGCCGCCCGCGCCGGGGCGCCGTGGAAGCGGAGACGCTTGAATTCCTTCAGCAGGTCGAGCTGGGTCGAGCGGAAATCCTCTGCCTTCGACATGTCGACGAGATCGGGCCGGAAATGCAGCATAATCGAGGTTTCGACGTCGCCGCCATGGATGCCGTAGAGATATTCCTCCTCCGGCACCATGCCTTCGGGCTCGCCGACCGCGGTCCAGCCGGTGGTAACGACCAGCATGTCGTGCCGGATGCGCAACTCGCGGGCGATGATCTCGCAAGGCGGGATATTGCCGCCATGCGAGGTGACGAGGACCAGCTTGCGGACGCCGGCGCGCGCAAGGCTGTCACCGATCTCCAGCCACATCCTGATGACGGTTTCCCACGAGAAGGTCAGCGTGCCGGGCGAGGCGATGTGCTCGTTCGACTTGCCGATCGACTGCAGCGGCAGGAAGGTCGCGGGCACCCCTTCGGGCAGCATCTCGATGACGCGCTTGACCATGCCTTCGCCGATGCAGGCATCGGTAAAGACGGGCAGATGCGGGCCGTGCTGCTCGATGGCGCAAACCGGCAGGACCGCGATCCAGTCCTTTTCGCCGCCCAGAAAAGCCGGGGCCTGCATCTCATGCCAATAGGGGCGGGGAAGGGTCATGCCGATATCTCTTTCAAGGATCATTTTGGGTTGGCAGGACGGCAGTTCACCGCGCCCACCTTGTCAGGCCGAGGGCGGCCGGGCGGCCGTCCGAAAGAATGCCCCCTGTCATAGCGCTTCCAGGAAGGCGCGCGAAGCCTGATGATGCTCGTGGCGAAGCCGCGCGATATCGACACCGACCGGCGCGCCGTCCTCGACCCGCCATTCGCCCTTGACCATGACGCGGTCGGCCGCGTGCGCGCCGCAGAGGACGAGCGCCGCGATCGGATCGCCCGCGCCGGAGAAGCGCAGATCGTCGAGCGACCAGAACGCCATGTCCGCCTGCTTGCCGATGGCGATTCTGCCTAGATCGTCGCGGCCGAGGCACCGGGCCGAACCTTCCGTCGCCCAGCGCAGTGCGTCGCGATGGGTGACGCTCGCCGCATCGTAGCGCAGCCGCCCGATCATCAGGGCGTGGCGGACGGCTTCCATCAGGTTGGAATTGTCATTCGAGGCCGAGCCATCGACGCCGAGACCGACCGGCGAGCCTGCCGCTTCCAGCTCCTTCGTCCGGCAGATGCCGGAGGCGAGCACCATGTTGGAGGTCGGACAATGGCAGATGCCGACGCCGTGGCGGCCAAGCTTCTGCACCTCGCCATCATCGAAGTGAATGCCATGCGCCAGCCAGGTCCGGTTCGAAAGCCAGCCGCATTCCTCTAGGTAGTCGACCGCCGACATGCCGTGCCGGGCATGGGCGAAATCGGCTTCCTGCTTCGTCTCGACGAGGTGGGTGTGCAGCCGGCAATCGTGCCGGTCGGCCAGCGCCGCCGTCTCGCGCATCAGCCGCATCGAAACGTCGAAGGGCGCGCAGGGGGCGAGCGCGACGCGGGTCATCGCGCCGTCCGAGCGGTCGTGATAGCGGCCGATGACGCGCTCGCAATCGGCGAGGATAACGTCGGTATCCTGCGTCGCGCCGCCCGGCGCCACCGCCTGGCTACCGTCGCCGGCCTTTTCGCCGACGACATCGAGCGCGCCGCGCGAAAGGGTCATGCGCAATCCGACAGCGGCGGCTTCCTCCGCCTCGATGTCGAGCGCGTGCTCAAGCCCGGCCGGGAACATGTAGTGGTGGTCGGAGGCGCAGGTGCAGCCCGACATGAGCAGTTCGGTCACGGAAAGCCGGGCGGCGAGGCGGAAATTGTCGGCGTTCACATGGCGGGTCCAGATCGGATAGAGCGCCTCGATCCACGGCCAGAGCGATTTGTTGATCGCCTTGGGATGCGCCCGCGTCATGGTCTGGAAGAAGTGGTGGTGCGTGTTGACGAGGCCGGGCGTCACGACATGGCGCGAGGCGTCGAAGATTGTCTGAACCGGGTGGGCGGGTTCGGCGCCGTTGCCCACCAGTTCCACGATCCGGCCGCCTTCGACGACGACGCCGCGCTCGGCGCCTTCGGCCAGTACGGCGATCGGATCCCTGATCCAGGTGCGGTCGGTGGGCTTCTTCTCCCCTTCCCGCTGCGCGGGCGAGGGCGCCAGTGGGAGCCTGGCCACCTACACCGACTCCAAAAAGGCCTTCGCCGCCTGGCCGTGTTCGTAGCGGAGCCTGGCCAGGTCCATGCCGACGGGCACGCCCTCCTCGACGCGCCAGTCGCCCTTCACCATAACGCGGTCGGCCTTGTAGGCGCCGCAGAGAACGAGGGCGGCAAGCGGGTCGCCGGCGCCGGAAAAACGCAGCTCGTCCAGCGTGTAGAGCGCCATGTCGGCCTGCTTGCCGACGGCGATGGCGCCGATGTCGTCGCGGCCGAGGCAGCGCGCCGAACCCTGCGTCGCCCAGCGGAACGCGTCGAAATGCGTGACGCTTTCGGCGTTGTAGGTGAGGCGGTTGATCATCAGGGCGTGGCGGACGCCTTCCATCAGGTTGGAATTGTCGTTGGAGGCCGAGCCGTCGACGCCGAGACCGACCGGGGATCCCGCCGCCTCCAGTTCCTTGGTGCGGCACTGGCCGGAGGCGAGCACCATGTTGGAGGTCGGGCAATGCGAGACGCCGACGCCGTGGCGGCCGAGGCGCATCACTTCCTCGTCGTTGAAGTGGATGCCGTGCGCCAGCCAGACCTTGTCGTTGAGCCAGCCGCATTCCTCGAGATAATCGACCGGCCGGTAGCCGAAATGCTCCATGCAGTAGGCGTTCTCGTCGCGGGTTTCGCCGAGATGGGTGTGCAGCCGGCAACCGCAGCGCTCGGCGAGCGCCGCCGTCTCGACCATCAGCCGCTTGGTGACGTTGAAGGGCGCGCAGGGGGCCAGCGCCACCTGCAGCATCGAGCCTTCCGACATGTCGTGGTAGCGATTTATCACCCGCTCGCAATCGGCCAGGATGACGTCGGTATCCTGCACCGCGCCCTGGTCGGCATTGCCGCCATCCTCGGTCGTCAGGTTGAGCGCGCCGCGCGTCAGCGTCATGCGGACGCCCAGCTTGCCGGCCTCTTCCGCCTGGATGTCCATGGCGTCGTCGAGGCCCGGCGGGAACAGATATTGATGGTCCGAGGCCGTGGTGCAGCCGGAGATCAGGAGTTCGGTCAGGGCCAGGCGGGTGGCAAGCCGCAGATTGTCGGGATTGACGTTCTTCGCCCAGATCGGGAACAGCGCCTGCAGCCAGGGGAACAGTTCCTTGTTGATCGCCGCCGGATGCGCCCGGGTCAGCGTCTGGAACATGTGGTGATGCGTGTTGACGAGGCCGGGCGTCACGACATGGCGCGAGGCGTCGAACACCTTGTGGACCGGATGGCTCGGTTCGGCGCCCTTGCCCACCAGTTCCTGGATCTTGCCGTTCTCGACGACGACGCCGCGTTCCGCCCCTTCGGCGAGGACCGCGATCGGATCCTTCAGCCAGACTCTTTCGCTCGTCGTCATGTCGCTTCCTGTCCTCTCGCGCGTCGCTCGACGCCGGGTGCCGCTGGCGCCTGGCTGGCAAGATGCGCGCCAGACAACCGGCCGTTCATTCCGCTCTGGCGGCGACGGCTTCGATCTCGACCAGGAATTCGGGCCGGGTGAAGCCGGTGACGATGTAGAGCGTCGAGGCCGGCAGCGGCTCGCTGACGAAGCGGTCGCGCACATTCATGTAGCGGCGCATGTCCTCGCGCTTGGTGACGAAGGCATTGAGGCGGACGATGTCGGAAAGATCCATCCCGCCCTCCGCGAGAATCGAGCGGATGTTTTCGAAGCAGATCTCGGCCTGCTCCTCGACGCTGTCGGGCACGCTGTCATCGGCGCGAATGCTGAGCTGGCCGGAGGTGAAGATGAAGCGGCTGCCGGCCGGCGCTTCGACGCCATGGCTGTAGCGGCCGAAGGGCGGACGGATATCCTTGGGGATCAGCGGCTGGTTCACCGAGCAACTCCGGTTCGACGGGATGGGGTCTGGGTCTGGAAAGGTCCGGGAAGGGTAGGGCGCGCATGGACCCGGTGGCAAGCGCGGGCCTGCCTGCGGGATGCGCATTTCCCGCCGCGTCCTTTCGATGGAGTTGCTCAATTTCCTGGCGGCTGCCGCTATCATGAGCAGAATTCGTCGCATAATATGCCGCCACTTCCCGGGAGCAGGGAGTATGCCATGGCGGACGCAGGGGCTTGGGGGCTCCTCGCGCCGAATGACGAGTGGCATATGTCTTGCGACTGGAGAGCGCGATTTCTGGGCCTTGAAGGCCGCGAACCGGGCAACATGGTTCGAGAAAACAAGATCTGCGGCCGCTGGGGCTGCCGCAACAAGGGGAAGGCGGAGTGCTCATGACATCCATCAGGACTAAGTTCATCGGTCTGGCGGCCGGCGCGGCGGCAGTGGCCTTTTCCGGCCAGGCCTTCGCCCTCGACGAAGTCAGCTTCGGCACCAATTGGCTGGCCCAGGCCGAGCATGGCGGCTTCTACCAGGCCGTCGCCGATGGCACCTACGAGAAGTATGGCCTCAAGGTCACGATCGTGCAGGGTGGCCCGCAGGCCGCCAACCGCCAGCTGATGCTGGCCGGCAAGACGACCTTCAACATGGCCGGCAATCTGGTCGAGACCTTCGCCGCCGTCGAGGAAGGCATTCCGCTGGTCGAGGTCGCCGCGATCTTCCAGAAGGAACCGCAGGTCCTGATCGCCCATCCCGACGTCGAGAAGTTCGAGGACCTCGCCAAGCTCGACACGCTGCTGCTGTCGAAGGATGGCTATGCCTCCTATTTCCAGTGGATGAAGTCGGCCTATCCGGGCTTCCGCGATGAACAGTTCAAGCCCTACACCTTCAATCCGGCGCCGTTCCTGGCCGATCCGAAGTCGGCGCAGCAGGGCTACATCACCTCCGAGCCGTTCGAGATCGCCAAGCAGGCCGATTTCAAGCCCAAGCTGTTCCTGCTCGCCGACCAGGGCTTCAGCACCTATTCGACGCTGATCGAAGGCACGCAGGAATATGTCGACGCGCATCCCGACATCGTCCAGCGCTTCGTCGATGCCTCGACGGTCGGCTGGTACAATTACCTGTATGGCGACAACAAGGCTGCCAACGACCTGATCAAGAAGGACAATCCCGAGATCACGGACGAGCAGATCGCCTACACCGTCCAGACCATGAAGGATTACGGCCTGGTCGATTCCGGCGATACGCTCGACAAGGGCATTGGCTGCATCACCGATGCGCGCGTGCAGGATTTCTACGAGAAGATGGTCAAGGCGGGCGTCACCAAGCCGGGCCTCGACCTTTCCAAGGTCTACACGACCAAGTTCACCTGCAAGGGCGTGGGCAAGGAACTGAAGAAGTAGGGGCTGCGACGCTCCAGGCATTGCCGGGCTCGCCCCGGCAATGCCATCGCCAGTCTGGTGGCGCGCTTCGCCACTTCAGTTGAGGAAACGGATTTCTTGTCTCTCGCAGCCAGCAGCCCGCCATCCGCCTTGTCCGGACGGCCTATCGTGCGTCTCGAGCATGTTTCGAAGACCTTTTCGAACGGCACCATCGCGCTGAAGGACATGTCGCTGACGATCGGCGCCGGCGAGTTCATCAGTCTGCTCGGCCCCTCCGGCTGCGGCAAGTCGACGGCGCTGCGGATGCTGGCGGGACTGGGCGAGCCGAGTTCCGGCAAGATCGTCTGGCCCGATCCGGCCGAGAAATCCGCGAGTGACAAGAGCGAGGGCGAGATCGGCTTCGTGTTCCAGGAACCGACGCTGATGCCCTGGGCGACCGTGTTCAAGAATGTCTGGCTGCCGCTGCGCCTCAAGGGAATCTCGCAGGCCGCCGCCCGGCCACGCGTGATGGAAGCGCTGGAGATGGTCGGCCTCGACAAGTTCGCGGATTCCTATCCGCGCGAACTTTCGGGCGGCATGAAGATGCGCGTCTCGATCGCCCGCGCGCTGGTCACCCGCCCACGCATCCTGCTGATGGACGAGCCCTTCGCGGCGCTGGACGAGATCACCCGCCAGAAGCTCAATGACGACCTGCTGCGCCTCTGGGAACAGTTCGGCTGGACCATCGTCTTCGTCACGCATTCGGTATTCGAATCCGTCTACCTGTCGAGCCGCATCGTCGTCATGGCAGCCCGTCCGGGCCGCGTCATCGACGAGATCGACGTCGATGCGCCGCATCCGCGCGGCATCGGCTTCCGTACTTCGCAGGCCTATGGCGATTATTGCCGCCGGGCCTCGGAATCCCTTCTTTCCGCGATCGGAGCGGCCGACCACCTATGACCAGCATCGATCAGGGCCCGGCCGCGGCCCACGCCGCGCAGGAGACTGCGCATCCGGAACCCGCCCTCGTGCCCGCGCCGTCCATGCCGGTCACCGAGCGCGTGCTGCGGGTGGCCATCCCGCTCGTGATGCTCGCCGGCCTGATCGGCCTCTGGGCTTGGTATGTCGCGGCCTACAACATCCCGAAATACATCCTGCCGGGCCCGGACCTGGTGCTGCAGTCGCTGATCAAGGATTGGCCGATCCTCGGCACTGCGCTGCTGGTGACGCTGAAGATCACCTTCGCGGCGCTCGGCATCGCGCTGGTCGGCGGGGTCGCGCTGGCGATCCTGCTCACCTCGTCCAAATGGGTCGAACTGGCGCTGTCGCCCTACATGGTGATCCTGCAGGTGACGCCGGTCGTCGCCATCGCGCCGCTCATTCTCATCTATGCGCCCTCGACCCAGTCGGCGCTGCTGATCTGCGCCTGGATCGTCGCCTTCTTCCCGGTGCTCTCCAACACGACGCAGGGCCTGAAGAGCACCGACCACAATCTGCTCAACCTGTTCGAGCTCTACGGCGCCAGCCGCTGGCAGACGATGATCCACCTGAAGCTGCCGGCCGCGCTGCCCTATTTCCTGGCGGGCCTGCGGATCGCCGGCGGTCTCGCGCTGATCGCCGCCGTGGTGGCGGAGTTCGCCGCCGGTTCGGCGGGCGCCGGCTCGGGCCTCGCCTTCCGCCTCCTCGAATCGCAATACCGTCTCAACATTCCCCGCCTGTTCGCGGCGCTGATCCTGCTCTGCGGCACGGGTGTCGTGATCTATGGCGCCACCAGCCTGATCTCGCACCTGGCGCTCCGCCGCTGGCACGAGAGCGCGATCCGGCGGGAGAATTGAGATGACGAAGGGTTTCGCCGCGCTCCCCGATGCGGATCGCTATGTGCTGGCCAATGCGACGCTGCCTTCGGTCACCGTCGACGGCTTTGACGGGCGCGATGTCGGCGAGGGGCTGATGCGCGCCGATATCGTCGTTGCCGACGGCAAGATCGAGGCGCTGCGGCCGGCCGGCAGCGTCGCCGAGCTGCCGGTCTTCGATCTCGACAAGGGCCAGGTCTGGCCCTGCTTCGTCGACATGCACACCCATCTTGACAAGGGCCATATCTGGGCCCGCCGCGAGAACCCGACCGGCGATTTCGCCGGTGCGCTCGCCGCCGTGGATGCCGATCGCGACGCGACCTGGTCGACCGCCGACGTGCGGGCGCGCATGGAGTTCTCGCTCCGCTCGGCCTATGCGCACGGCACGAAGCTGATCCGCACGCATATCGATTGCGTGCCGCCGCAGTTCCCGGCCTCGTGGCCGGCCTTCGCCGAGGCGCGCGACGCCTGGGCAGGTCGCGTCGACCTGCAGGCCGTGGCGCTGTCGCCGATCGAGCTGTTCCTCGACGAAACCGTGCGCAGCCGCCTGACGCAGACGCTTGCCGAGTATGGCGGCGTGCTCGGCGGGTTCACCTACATGATCCCCGGGCTGGAGACGGCGCTCGACCATCTGTTCGCGATGGCCTCGGAAAACGGCTTCGACATCGATCTGCATGTCGACGAGACCGCGGATCCGAATGCCCGCTCGCTCAAGGCGATCGCGGAAGCCGCGATCCGCACCGATTATGAGGGGCAGGTCACGGTCGGCCATTGCTGCTCGCTGGCGCGGCAGGAGGAAAGCGAGGCGGACCGCACCATGGATCTCGTCGCCGAGGCCGGGCTCGCCGTCGTCTCGCTGCCGATGTGCAATCTCTATCTGCAGGACCGGCACGCCGGCCGCACGCCGCGCTGGCGCGGCGTGACGCTGTTGAACGAGATGGAAGAGCGCGGCATCCGCGTCGCCGTCGCCTCCGACAATACGCGCGATCCGTTCTACGCCTATGGCGACCTCGACGCCGTGGAGGTGTTCCGCGAGGCGGTGCGCATCCTGCATCTCGACCATCCTCTCGATGGCGCTGCGCGCGTCGTCACCACCAACCCCGCGGCAATCCTGCGCCGCTCCGATGTCGGTCGCATCCGCGTCGGCGACCCGGCCGATCTGGTGCTGTTCCGCGCCAGGACGTGGTCGGAATTCCTGTCGCGCCCGCAATCCGATCGCATCGTTTTGCGCCAGGGCAAGGCGATCGACCGGACCTTGCCCGATTATCGCGACCTCGATTCCCTGTTTGGACACTGATCATGGCTCACCAATTCCGTAACGACCTCGAAGCGCTGAAGGCCGATCTCGACGGCATCGCCATCGAGGAGAATCCCGCGCTGGTGAAGCAGAAGAGCCGTGACTTCTTCTGGTACTCGCCCGTCCTGAAGGCCCAGCTCGACAACGTCACCGCCGATCTGGTGGCGACGCCGAAGGACGAGGCGGAGGTGATCCGCATCCTCAAGGCCGCCTTCAGGCACGACGTGCCGGTCACGCCGCGTGGCACCGGCACCGGCAATTACGGCCAGGCCATGCCGCTTTCCGGCGGGCTGATCCTGAACCTTGCCGAGATGAACAAGGTCAAGGAGATCCATCCCGGCCGCGTCATCGCCGAGCCCGGCGTGGTCGTCGCCCAGCTCGACGCCGAAACGCGCGCCCATTCCGGCCAGGAACTGCGCATCCATCCCTCGACCGCCAAGACGGCGACGATCGGCGGCTTCATCGCCGGCGGTTCCGGCGGCGTCGGCTCGATCCGCTGGGGCGGCCTGCGCGATATCGGCAACGTGCTGCGGCTCCGCGTCGTCACCATGGAGGCCGAGCCGCGCGTCCTGGAACTGACCGGCTGGGAACTGCACAAGGTGATGCACGCCTATGGCACCAACGGCATCATCACCGAAGTCGAGATGCCGCTGACCACGGCCTATGACTGGGTCGACGTGCTGGTCGGTTTCGACGACTACATGGACGCGGTGCGCTATGCCGACAGCCTCGGCAATGCCGATGGCCTGCTGCTCAAGGAGCTCGCCACCGTCGCGGCGCCGATCCCCTACGACTATTTCCTGCGTCACCAGAAATTCCTGAAGCCTGGCCAGTCGCTGGCGATCGTCTCGCTCGCGCCGCATGCGGTCGACGCCTTCGTCGCCTTCACCGAGCGGACCAAGGGCGAGATCGTCTTCCGCTCCGACACGGCCGAGGATCTGAAGGGCCTGCCGCCGGCTTACGAGCTCGGCTGGAACCACACGACTCTGCGGGCGATCCGAGTCGATCCGTCGATCACCTATCTGCAGTCGATGTATCCGCCGCCGCACCACATCGAGAAGATCGAGACGCTGACGAAGCTGCTCGGCGACGAGGTTCCCGGCCATCTGGAATTCGTCCGCTTCGACGGCAAGATCACGCCGATGGGCCTGCCGATGGTGCGCTACACCACCGAGGAACGGCTGGAAGAGATCATCCGCATCCATGAGGAACATGGCTGTCCGATCTTCAATCCGCACCGCTATACGCTGGAGGAGGGCGGCATGAAGCAGACCGACCTCGCCCAACTCGCCTTCAAGCGCGAGGCGGACCCGAAGGGCCTGCTCAATCCGGGCAAGATGATCGCCTGGGAAGATCCGGACTTCGACTTCACCACCACCAAGACCTTCCTGTTCCCGGGACTGCAGCAGGCGAGCTGAGATGCGCGTTCTGGTGCTCTACGCGCATCCGGTCGAGACGAGCTTCCAGGCGGCGGTGCATCGCACCGTCGTAGAGGCCCTGACGCACGCCGGGCACCAGGTCGATGATTGCGATCTCTACGCCGAGGGCTTCGATCCCGTGCTGTCGCGACAGGAGCGGATCGACTATCACGACCTCGCCCGCAACCGGCGCAACGTCGATCCCTATGTCGAGCGCCTTTTGAAAGCCGAGGCGCTGGTCCTCGTCTATCCCGTGTGGAATTTCGGCTTCCCGGCGATCCTGAAGGGCTTCTTCGACCGGGTGTTCCTGCCCGGCGTGTCGTTCCGGATGGAAGGCGGCAAGGCCGTCAACAATCTGCAGAACATCCGCAAGCTCGCGGCGGTGGCGACCTATGGCGGCGCGCGCTGGAAGGCGCTGCTCGTCGGGGACCCGCCGCGCCGCAGCGTCAAGCGCGTGCTGCGGGCGCAGACCCGGCCCTTCGGCCGCGTGTCTTACCTGGCCCATTACGACATGAACCGCTCGACGGAGGCGACGCGCTCGGCGTTCCTCCGGCGCGTATCGAAAGAGATGGAACGTTTTTAGAGCCATGCGCGCCCTTGTCGTTTTCGCCCATCCCGTGCCGGAGAGTTTTGGCGCCGCCCTGCGCGACACCACCGTGGCCGCACTTCGCAACGCCGGCCATGAGGTCAAGCTACTCGACCTTTATGCCTCCGGCTTCGATCCGGTGATGGGGGCGGACGAGCGCCGCGTCTACAACGAGCCCGGCATCAACGAGCTTCCGGTCGCCGATCATCTCGCCCTGATCAAGTGGTGCGAGATCCTCGTCTTCGTCTATCCGACCTGGTGGTACGGCCCGCCGGCCATGCTGAAGGGCTGGCTGGAGCGGGTCTGGGTGCCGCATGTCACCTTCACCATGCCGACGGCGACGCAGGGGCCGCGCCCGGGCATGACCAACATCCGCAAGATCGCCGTGGTGACGACCTGCGGCGCCAGCTGGATGCTGTCGAAATTCGTCGGGGAGCCGGGCCGGCGCATTCTCCTGCGCGGCATCCGCACGCTCTGCCATCCGCTGTGCCGCACCAGCTATACCGCGCACTACAAGATGGACAGTTCGACGCCGGAAAGCCGCGCGCGCTACCTGCAGAAGGTCAGTCGCAAGATCGGCAAGCTGTAGTCGGTCGTCGCCCCGTCGGTTTTCTCTCCGGGAGGTTCACGGTCGTCGCCCTGCCGGGCTACAAGGAAAGAGCTGGCGAGGGGGCCTGTCGCCTCGCGCCTGATCGCTATCCGTGTGCGAGGACGCCTTCATGCCGATCCGTCTGACCCGGCGCAGCTTTCTCTTCGGCGGCATCGCCGCCGCCGTCGCAACCCGATTGATGGTGTCCGGTGTCATGACCGCTTCCGCCCAGACCGCCGCCCCGGACGCGCTGTTTGCCGCCGTGGAGCGTGGTGACGAAACCGCCGTCGCCAATCTGCTTGCGAAGGGTGTGGATGTCGATGCCCGCAATGCCGATGGCGCAACGGCGCTTCTTGTCGCCACGCACCAGAACCGCGTCGGGGCCGCGCGGCAGCTGATCCTGGCCGGCGCCGACGTCAATGCCAAGGACCGCATCCAGGACAGCCCCTATCTCTACGCCGGTGCGCGCGGCCATCTGGAGATCCTGAAGCTGACGCTCGCGCATGGCGCGGACCTGAAGAGCACCAACCGCTATGGCGGCACCGCGCTCATTCCAGCCGCCGAGCGCGGCCATGTCGAAACCGTCCGAACCCTCATCGAGGCGGGCGTGGCGGTCGATCATGTGAACAATCTGGGATGGACGGCGCTGCTCGAGGCGATCCTGCTCGGCGATGGCGGCGAACGCCACATCGCGATCGTCAAGCTGCTGCTCGACGGCGGGGCCAATCCCTCGCTCCCGGATCGTGATGGCGTCACGCCGTTGCGGCACGCCAGGCAACGAGGCTTTCTGCCGATCGTCGCGCTTTTGACGAAGGCAGGCGCCCGGGAGTAGGCGCGGGGCAGGGGACACGAAGCGGCAGGGCCGCTTCGTGTCGTATCTTTGGACGCCTTAGCGCGCCAGCAGCTTTTCCAGCTCGGGACGGAATTCCGCCGCGATATCCGGGCGGTCGAGCGCGAAAGCGACGTTGGCGGCGAGGAAGCCGACCTTGTTGCCGCAGTCATAGGTCTCACCGTTGAAGCGGCAGCCGTAGATATACTGGCGGTCCATCAGGCGCAGCATGGCGTCCGTCAGCTGGATCTCGTTGCCGGCGCCCTTCTCCTGCTTCGAGAGCAGGTCGAAGATCTGGGGCTGCAGGATGTAGCGGCCGTTGATATAGAGGTTGGACGGGGCGACTTCCGGCTTCGGCTTCTCGACCATCGCATTGATGCGGAAGGCGGCGCCACCGACTTCGGCGCCGACGCCGACAATTCCGTACTGGTGGGTCTGCGACGGGTCGCATTCCTCGACGGCGAGGACGTTGCCACCCCACTCCTCATAGACCTTGACCATCTGCTTCAGGCAGCCGGGCTCGCCCTTCATGAGCATGTCCGGCAGCAGCACGGCGAACGGCTCGTTGCCGATCATCTCGCGTGCGCACCAGACCGCATGGCCGAGGCCGAGGGGAACCTGCTGGCGGGTAAAGCTGGTCGAGCCGGGCTTCGGCAGATCCTTGGTCAGCAGGTCGAGCGCCTCCTGCTTGCCGCGACCGGAAAGCGTGGCCTCCAGTTCGTACTGGACGTCGAAGTGATCCTCGATGACCGCCTTGTTGCGGCCGGTGACGAAAATCAGATGCTCGATGCCGGCTTCGCGCGCCTCATCGACAGCATATTGGATCAGCGGACGATCGACGACCGTCAGCATCTCCTTGGGCATGGCTTTGGTCGCGGGGAGAAAGCGGGTGCCAAGGCCTGCGACGGGGAATACGGCCTTGCGGATCTTCGGGTTCATGGACGCCTCACAGATGCATCGGTACGGATAGCATATCGGCAGATTCCTAACAGGAACGCTAATGAAAAGGGTGAATATTTCAGCGCCATCAAGACTTCGTTCACCTATTCATAGTTCATTAACATTACGAATCTGCTTGGAGTTTCGAAGTGGCTGTTTTGGTGACGGGTGGAGCCGGATATATCGGTAGCCACATGGTGTGGCGTCTTGTTGACGCCGGTGAGGCGGTCGTCGTTCTCGACCGGCTGTCCACCGGCTTTCGATGGGCCGTGGCGCCGGAGGCAACCTTCGTCCAGGGCGACATCGCCGACGAGGCTCTGGTCGAACGGTTGGTCGCCGAACACGCCATCGACGCCGTCATCCATTTCGCCGGTTCGATCGTCGTGCCGGAATCGGTTTCCGATCCGCTCGGCTACTATCTGAACAACACCGTCAAATCCCGCGCCCTGATGGCGGCGGTGATCCGCGCTGGCGTGCGCCACTTCATCTTCTCCTCGACCGCCGCCGTCTATGGCGACACCGGCACCGAGCCCGTGCTGGAGAGCGCGGCCACCGTGCCGCAATCGCCCTATGGCCGCTCGAAGCTGATGACCGAGATGATGCTGGAGGACGCGGCGAAGGCGCATGACTTCCGCTATGCGGCGCTGCGCTACTTCAACGTCGTCGGCGCCGATCCGCGCGGCCGCACCGGCCAATCCACACGGGGCGCGACGCATCTGATCAAGGTTGCCTGCGAGACCGCACTCGGCAAGCGCCAGGCGATCGAACTGTTCGGCACCGATTGCGACACGCCGGACGGCACCTGCGTGCGCGACTACATCCATGTCGCCGATCTCGCCAATGCCCATGCCGACGCGCTGGCCTATCTGCGCAACGGCGGCGACAGCCTGGTCGCCAATTGCGGCTATGGCCACGGCTATTCCGTGCGCGAAGTACTGGAGTCCGTACGGCGTGTCTCCGGCAAGGAATTCCCCGTCGTGGAGCGGGAACGCCGTCCCGGCGATGTTCCCGCCGTGGTCGCAAATTCGACACGGGCACGCAGCACGCTGGGCTGGACGCCCATGCATGACGATCTCGACCAATGCGTCGCGACTGCGTTGGCCTGGGAGGCGGCGCTCGGTCGGCGCAATCAGCGCGACTGAGATGGAAGGACCGGATTGGGGCTGGTCGAAGCGTGAGGAAGCAGCCGGACGGGGGCCCGGATCTGCATGGATACCGATACAAGGAGTCTTCTGAGACATGGCATTTTTGAGCTCGCCCGTTTCCGTCATGCGGCCCTTCGCGGCCGCCGGAACCCGCGCAGTCTTGTTGGTCTTCCTGCTTCTGGCGGGGCTGTTACCCGCCATGGCGGATGCGGCAGGCGCGCGATGGGTGGCGAGTTTCTGGCCGACCGCCCAGAAGGCCGGCATCTCGCGCAGCGTCTACAACAGCGCGCTCGGCAATTTCACCCCCGATCCCGACGTGCTGTCCAAAGCCGGTTCTCAGGCAGAATTCGTCAAGCCGCTCTGGGAGTATCTGGATGGCGCCGTCTCGCAGAAGCGGCTGGAGAATGGCCGTGACGCGCTGCGCCAGTACGGCCGGCAATTGCAGCAGATCGAGCAGGCCTATGGCGTCGACCGCAGCGTCGTCGTCGCGATCTGGGGCATGGAATCCTCCTATGGCCAGGTGCTGAGCAATCCGAAGATCGTCAAGAACACCATCCGTTCGCTGGCGACGCTGGCCTATCAGGGCGGTTCGCGCGCGAAATATGGCCGCCAGCAGCTGATCGCGGCGCTGAAGATCCTGCAGCGCGGCGACGTCGATGCCCGCCACATGGTCGGCTCGTGGGCCGGCGCCATGGGGCATACCCAGTTCATCCCGACCACCTACCAGGCCTATGCCGTCGACTTCGATGGCGACGGCAAGCGCAATGTCTGGACATCCGAGGTCGACGCGCTCGCCTCGACGGCCAACTACCTCGCCAAGATGGGCTGGCGGTCGGGCCAGACCTGGGGCTACGAGGTCGAGTTGCCGGCCGGCTTCGACTGGCGCCACAACGATTCCGGCAAGGCGCTCTCCCTCGGCCAGTGGCGCAAGATGGGCGTCCATCGCGTCGCCGGGCGGCAGTTCCCCGCTTCGAACGAGACGGCGACGCTCTATGCGCCTGCCGGCGCCGGCGGGCCCGCCTTCCTGCTCCTGCATAACTTCAAAGTGATCAAGCGCTACAACAATGCCAATGCCTATGCGCTCGCGGTTGGCCATCTGGCCGATCGGCTGCGTGGCGGCGGCGATTTTATCTCCGGCTGGCCGCGTGAGGTGCGGCCGCTCGCGGCGGCCGAAAGGGCGGAATTGCAGAGATTGCTGGGGCGGCGCGGCTTCTATTCGGGCGCGGTCGATGGCAAGATCGGCGCCGGGACGCGCCAGGCTATTCGCTCTTACCAGGCATCGGCCGGCGACGTGCCGGACGGTTACGCCTCAACGGGGGTGTTGCAGCGGCTGCGGTCCGGCAGGTAGGATTATTCCTTTAGGGAAGGTCGCGAGGGCAGGCGACCTTGTGACCGGATGTCGTCATGCTGGTTCGTATCCTTCGCGCGTTCGTCGCCCTTTTCCTGGTCTCCGCCGCGCTGCTGAGCGCGACGGAGCCTGCGGCCGCGCAATATCGCCGTGGACCGGCCGGGTTCCTCGACCGGCTGTTCGGCATTGAGCGGCCGCCGCCGGACGAGTTTCTCATGCCGCCGCAGGATGTGGGCCGCCGCCGGGCGCCCTCCGGGCAGCGCGCCCCGCGTCAATCGAATGATCAGCCGCCGCCGGTGCGCAAGAAGCGGCCGGCCGCGCCGGCCGAACCGATTTACCCGGCGCTCGAGATCCAGCCCAAGAATCCGGACGCGCGAAAGGTGCTCGTGGTCGGGGATTTCGTCGCCGGCGCCCTGGCCTGGGGGCTCGATCAGGCCTTTGCGGAGGAGCCGAGGCTGGCGGTCATTGATCAGAGCGACGGGCCTTCCGGCTTCGTGCGCGACGATCATTTCGACTGGGTCGCCAAGATCGGCGAAAAGCTCGATGCCGAGAAGCCGGACATGGTCGTGGTGCTGATGGGGGCGAACGACCGCCAGCAGATCAAGACGCCCGACGGCCGCCTGTCGCCGGGCACGGCCGAATGGCAGAAGGCCTATCAGCAGAGGGTGGAGCGTTTCCTGGTGGCGCTCAAGGTCTATGGCAAGCCGGTCTACTGGGTCGGCGCGCCGCCGCTGCGCTCGTCGGATGCATCGGCCGACATGGCGCAGTTGAACCTGATCTACAAGGTGCGGGCCGAGGCGGTCGGTGCGCATTTCATCGACGTATGGGACGGCTTCGCCGACGAGAGCGGCAAGTTCATCGCGCGCGGACCCGATGTCGACGGGCAGATGCGCAATCTGCGTCTCAGCGACGGCATCAACTTCAGCAAGGCCGGCAAGCGCAAGCTTGCCTTCTTTGTCGAGCGCGACATACGCCAGGATAGCGGCCTCGGCCTGCCGATGAGCGCGATCACGCCGACCAACCCCAATGCGGCGACGGAGATCGGCCCCGATGGCAAGGAGCGCCAGGTCGGGCCGGTGGTGTCCCTGACCGATCCGGATCCCGGAACGGCCAACGCCAAGCTGGCGGGAGCCGCCGATCAGGCCGGACCCGGCCCCGCGGCCGACAGTCTGCAATACAAGCTGACGGTGAAAGGCGAGGCGCCGGCGGCGAAGGCCGGCCGGGTCGACGACTTTGCCTGGAAGCCGCCACATGCAGAGGACGACAGCGCCGCCGCGTCGACGTCGAGGATCGTCGACGGCATCGTCATCCTGCCGGCACCCACGGCAGGCGTCCGGGGCATGGCTCCGGCCGTGGAGTAGGGCCGGAGGGCCGGTCCCGGCCCAGGAACGCCGTGGTTGAGGCTGGCGCCAGCCTTACCTCCCTTTGAGATATATTGCGCAGTTCTACCCTCAACATGCTGAGGAGGCCCAAAGGGCCGTCTCGAAGCACGTAGAGTGGTGCGGCTATAGGGATTGCCCTCAGGCTGTGCGTCCTTCGAGACGGCTTGCTCCCGCAAGCCTCCTCAGGATGTTGGAAGTCGAAGCCTGTACATAAAAAAGCCCCCGCCGGTCGCTGGCGGGGGCTTCTATGTCTTCGGCTGCGAGCCGGCCTTACCAGGCGAGGTTCGACGCGCCCATCAGATGCTTGTCGATCGCGTGGGCCGCCTGGCGGCCTTCGCGGATCGCCCAGACGACGAGCGACTGGCCGCGGCGCATGTCGCCGGCGGCGAACACCTTGTCGACCGAGGTCTGGTAGCTCTGCGTATCGGCGGCGAGGTTGCCGCGCTTGTCGAGCGTCGCGCCCAGTTCGGTCAGCATGCCCTCGTGAACCGGATGGGCAAAGCCGATCGCCATGAAGACGAGATCGGCGCGGATGACGAACTCGGTGCCTTCGATCGGCCGGCGCTTCTCGTCGACGCGGGCGCACTGGACGCCCGTGACCTTGCCGTTCTTGCCGACCACGCCAAGCGTGGCGCAGGCGAACTCGCGCTCGGCTCCCTCGGCCTGCGAGGACGAGGTGCGGAACTTGGTCGGCCAATAGGGCCAGACCGTCAGCTTGTCCTCGCGCAGCGGCGGCATCGGGCGGATGTCGAGCTGGGTGACGGCGAGCGCTCCCTGGCGGAACGAGGTGCCGACGCAGTCCGACGCGGTGTCGCCGCCGCCGATGACGACAACGCGCTTGCCGGTGGCGATGATCGGCTCATCGTGGATCTCCTCGCGACCGACCCGGCGGTTCTGCTGGACCAGGAACGGCATGGCGTAATGCACGCCTTCCAGCTCGGCGCCCGGCAGCTTCGGGTCGCGCGGGGCCTCGGCGCCGCCCGTGAGCAGCACTGCGTCATGGTCGGCGACCAGTTCGGCCATCGGCTTGTTGACGCCGATGTTGACGCCGTAATGGAAGGTGGCGCCCTCGGCCTCGATCTGCGCGACGCGCCGATCGATGAAGTGCTTCTCCATCTTGAAGTCCGGGATGCCGTAGCGAAGCAGGCCGCCGGCCTTCGCCTCGCGCTCGTAGACATGGACGTCATGGCCGGCGCGGGCGAGCTGCTGGGCGGCCGCCATGCCGGCAGGCCCCGAACCGACGATGGCGATCCGGCGGCCGGTCTTGACCGCCGCGATCTCCGGCTTGATCCAGCCCTGGTTCCAGGCCTTGTCGGCGATCGACTGCTCGACCGACTTGATCGCGACCGGCGTGTTCTCGAGGTTCAGCGTGCAGGCTTCCTCGCACGGGGCGGGGCAGACGCGGCCGGTGAACTCCGGGAAGTTGTTGGTCGAGTGCAGGTTGCGCGAGGCCTCCTGCCAGTCGTTCGAATAGACGAGGTCGTTCCAGTCCGGGATCTGGTTGTGAACCGGACAGCCCGTGTCGCCGTGGCAGAACGGAACGCCGCAATCCATGCAGCGCGCCGCCTGCCGGACGACGTCCTGGTCGTTCAGCGGCAGGGTGAATTCCCGGAAGTGCCGGATGCGGTCCGCAGCCGGCTGATACTTCTGGTCCTGGCGATCGATTTCGAGGAAACCCGTTACCTTACCCATTTCTTTCCCCTTACTCGGCCGCCACGCCGTAGCGCGCGCGTTCCATCTCGATCAGTGCGCGCCGATACTCGACCGGCATGACCTTGCGGAATTTCGGACGATAGCTCTCCCAGTTCTCCAGGATCTCCTTGGCCCGGCTGGAGCCGGTGTAGTGGAGATGCTTGGAGATCAGCAGGTGAAGCCGCTCGTCATCGTGGCGATTCATGTTCGACGTGATGTCGATCCGGCCCTTGTGCTCGATGTCGCCGCCATGGTGGTGCAGCTTCTCCAGCAGATCGTCCTCTTCCTGGACGGGCTCGATCTCGACCATCGACAGGTTGCAGCGCTGGGCGAAGGACTCGTCCTCGTCGAGCACATAGGCGATGCCGCCGGACATGCCGGCCGCGAAGTTGCGCCCGGTCTGGCCGATGACGACGACGATGCCGCCGGTCATGTATTCGCAGCCATGATCGCCACAGCCTTCCACGACCGCGATCGCGCCCGAGTTGCGGACGGAGAAGCGCTCGCCGGCGACGCCGCGGAAATAGGCCTCGCCCTCGGTCGCACCATAGAGAACGGTGTTGCCGACGATGATCGATTCTTCGGGCACGATGCGGCTGTTCTCGGCCGGGCGCACCACGATGCGTCCGCCGGAAAGGCCCTTGCCGACATAATCGTTGCCTTCGCCGATCAGGTCGATCGAAACGCCGCGCGCCAGGAAGGCGGCGAAGCTCTGGCCGGCCGTGCCGCGCAGGGTGATCGCGATCGTGTCGTCCGGCAGGCCGTCATTGCCGTAGCGCTTGGCCACCTCGCCCGACAGCATCGCGCCGGCCGAACGGTCGGTGTTGCGGATCTCGGCTTCGATCTGCACCGGCGTGCCATCGGCCAGCGCGGGCTGGGCCTCGGCGATCAGCTTGCGGTCGAGCACATGCTCGATCGGGTGCTGCTGGCGCTGGGTGTGACGGATCTCGTCCGGCCCGGCCTCGACCTTGTGGAACAGCTTGGTGAAGTCGAGCCCGGCCGCCTTCCAGTGGTTGACGGCGGCGACCTTGTCGAGCCGGTCGGACTGGCCGATCAGCTCTTCGAGGTGGCGAACGCCCATGGCAGCCATCAGCTGGCGAACTTCCTCGGCGACGAAGAAGAAGAAGTTGATGACGTTCTCGGGCGTGCCCTTGAAGCGCTTGCGCAGCACCGGATCCTGGGTGGCGACGCCAACCGGGCAGGTGTTGAGATGGCACTTGCGCATCATGATGCAGCCGGCGGCGATCAGCGGCGCCGTCGAGAAGGCAAATTCGTCCGCGCCGAGCAGCGCGCCGATGATGACATCGCGACCGGTCCGGAAACCGCCATCGACCTGCAGGGCGATGCGCGAGCGCAGGCCGTTCAGGACCAGCGTCTGCTGGGTTTCGGCCAGGCCGATTTCCCACGGGCTGCCGGCATGCTTGAGCGAGGTCAGGGGCGAAGCACCCGTGCCGCCCTCGAAGCCGGAGATGGTGATGTGGTCGGCGCGCGCCTTGGCGACGCCGGCGGCGACCGTGCCGACACCGACTTCCGAGACGAGCTTGACCGAGACGTCCGCCTGCGGGTTGACGTTCTTCAGATCGAAGATCAGCTGGGCCAGATCCTCGATCGAGTAGATGTCATGGTGCGGCGGCGGCGAGATCAGGCCGACGCCCGGGGTCGAGTGCCGGACCTTGGCGATGGTCGCGTCCACCTTGTGGCCGGGCAACTGTCCGCCTTCGCCGGGCTTGGCACCCTGCGCCACCTTGATCTGCATCACGTCGGAGTTGACGAGATATTCCGTCGTCACGCCGAAGCGTCCCGAGGCGATCTGCTTGATCGACGAGCGCATCGAATCGCCATTGGCCATCGTCAGGAAGCGCTCGGCTTCCTCGCCGCCCTCGCCGGTGTTCGACTTGCCGCCGATCCGGTTCATGGCAATGGCGAGCGTGGTGTGCGCCTCGCGCGAGATCGAGCCGAATGACATGGCGCCGGTGGCGAAACGCTTGACGATCTCCGATGCCGGCTCGACTTCCTCGAGCGGAACCGGCGATGCGCCTACCTCTTCCGCCATCTTGATCTCGAACAGGCCGCGCAGCGTCAGCAACGCCTTCGACTGCTCGTTCATCGCCCGCGCATAGTCCTCGTAGCGCTCCCACGAGCCGACGCGGACGGCATGCTGCAGGTTCGCCACCGAATCGGGCGACCAGGCATGGCGTTCGCCGCGGATGCGGAAATTGTACTCGCCGCCGATGTCGAGCGTGTTGCGCAGCACTGCGCCATCGCCGAAGGCCTCGGCGTGACGGCGCACGGTTTCTTCCGCGATCTCGGCCAGGCCGACACCCTCGATGGTGGTGGCGGTGCCGAAGAAGTAGCGGTCGACGAACTCGCTCGCGAGACCGATCGCATCGAAGATCTGCGCGCCGCAATAGGACTGGTAGGTCGAGATGCCCATCTTGGACATGACCTTGAGAATGCCCTTGTCGATCGACTTGACGTAGCGATGCACGATCTCTTCGTCGTCGACCTCCTCGGGGAAGTCCTTCTTCATCTCGGTCAGCGTCTCGAAGGCGAGATAGGGATTGATCGCCTCGGCGCCGAAGCCGGCCAGCACGCAGAAATGATGCACCTCGCGGGCCTCGCCGGTCTCGACGACGAGACCGACCGAGGTCCTGAGGCCCTTGCGGATCAGGTGATGATGCACGCCGGCGGTCGCCAGCAGCGCGGGAATCGGGATCCGGTCCGGTCCAACCATGCGGTCGGACAGGATGATGATGTTGTAGCCGCCATGGACCGCCGCCTCGGCGCGCTCGCAAAGCCGCTCCAGCGCATCGGCCATGCCTTCGGCGCCCTGTGCCACGGCATAGGTGATGTCGAGCGTCTTCGACTGGAACGGGTTGTCGTCCAGTTCACCGATGGCGCGGATCTTCTCGAGATCCGGATTCTCCAGGATCGGCTGCCGGACTTCGAGCCGCTTGCGACGGCCGGCGCCCGAGAGGTCGAACAGGTTCGGCCGCGGTCCGATGAAGGACACGAGGCTCATGACGAGCTCCTCGCGGATCGGATCGATCGGCGGGTTCGTCACCTGGGCGAAGTTCTGCTTGAAATAGGTGTAGAGCAGCTTCGACTTGTCGGAGAGGACAGAGATCGGCGTGTCCGTGCCCATCGAGCCGACGGCTTCCTGGCCGGTGGTGGCCATGGGGGCCATCAGCAGCTTCAGGTCTTCGCCGGTGTAGCCGAAGGCCTGCTGGCGATCGAGCAGCGTCACGTCGGTGCGCGGTGCGCGCGGCGGCACGGAGGGCAGGTCTTCAAGCACGATCTGGGTACGCGCCAGCCACTCCTGGTAGGGGAGCTTGGTGGCGAGTTCGGTCTTGATCTCCTCGTCGGAGACGATGCGGCCCTGTTCCAGGTCGATCAGCAGCATGCGGCCCGGCTGAAGCCGCCACTTGGTGACGATCTTCTCTTCCGGGATCGGCAGCACGCCGGATTCGGAGGCGAGCAGCACGTCTCCATCCTCGGTCACGAGGTAGCGTGCCGGGCGCAGGCCGTTGCGGTCGAGCGTCGCGCCGATGCGCAAGCCGTCGGTGAAGGCGACGGCGGCCGGCCCGTCCCAGGGCTCCATCAGGGCGGCATGATATTCGTAGAAGGCACGCCGCTGCTCATCCATGAGCGGGTTGCCCGCCCAGGCCTCGGGGATCAGCATCATGGCTGCGTGGGGCAGCGAATAGCCGCCCTGCACCAGGAATTCGAGCGCGTTGTCGAAGCAGGCGGTGTCCGACTGCCCCTCATAGGAAATCGGCCACAGCTTCGAGATGTCGTTGCCGTAGAGCTCGCTGTCGACCGAGGCCTGCCGCGCCGCCATCCAGTTGACGTTGCCGCGCACCGTGTTGATCTCGCCGTTATGCGCGACCATGCGGTAGGGATGCGCCAGGCGCCAGGACGGGAAGGTGTTGGTCGAGAAACGCTGATGCACGAGCGCGATCGCGCTCTCGAAGCGCTCGTCGTGGAAGTCGCGATAATAGGCGCCGAGCTGTTCGGCGAGGAACATGCCCTTGTAGACGATGGTGCGGGCCGACAGCGACACGACGTAGAAGTCGTTGTTCAGGCCGGAATAGGCCGCATAGATGCGGTTCGAGATCACCTTGCGGATGATGAACAGCCGCCGCTCGAACGCGTCCTCGCCCTCGATGTCCTTGCCACGGGCAATGAACACCTGGCGATGATGCGGCTCGGTCGCGGCGATATCGGGGGCCTTGGAGAGCGTGGAGTTGTCGACCGGCACGTCGCGCCAGCCGAGCAGAACCTGGCCCTCGGAAGCGACGACTTCCTCGACGATCTTCTCCATGCCGGCGCGCACTTCCGCGTCCTGCGGCAGGAAGAGGAAGCCGACGGCATAGGTGCCGGGCTCGCTGAGCGCGAAGCCCAGGCGCGTGGCCTCCTCGGAAAAGAAGCGATGCGGAATCTGCACGAGCATGCCCGCGCCGTCTCCCATCAGCGGATCGGCGCCGACCGCTCCGCGATGCTCGAGGTTGCGGACGATCTGCAGCCCGCTCTGCACGATGCGGTGCGACTTCTCGTTCTTCAGATTGGCGATGAATCCGACGCCGCAGGCATCGTGCTCGTTGCGCGGATCATAAAGGCCTTGGGCGCCTACGCCGCCGGCCTTGTTGCGTGCGGCGGTGCTTTTGGCGGCGCGGGCCGTCGCCGCTGCTGCCATCTGCATTTCCGCTTCACGTAAGACCTTCGGCATGTGAGTGCCCTCTCATCCTCTATGGTTCATCATTCGACGATGAAACCGGCCGCTCTCCCGCTCGTCCTTTCGAACGTTTGGATGACCAACCGGCGCATTGCCGTATTCACTATAAGACGCAACCGCGCGTCCAAACCGCCGCATCGCGCCGTCCGGCATGCGACCCGACCCGTCAGGGCCGCATCCTATCGCAAGCAAGGTTCATTCCGAACTCGCCCGCTTCGTGCGTGGCCGAAACTTTGCGTTCCGGATTCGATAATGGGACAGCAAGACTGTCCTAATTCAAGGCGCGCCAAAATGCCAGAACTCTTCTAGTTCGGCAAGCGCTCCGACGATCACGCATTATGTTTGTTACGAAAGGAGCGTGGCAAGCACACTTAAGGTGATGATGCTGTCATGCAAGCGCAACAAAATTACGAAAGGCGCTACGGACGCTGCGGCATGGGTTTCCCGCACTGGGGCGGCTCCGTCATGACATGGCGCTGTCTGTGCGCGAGCGACGGCTGACAAAGGGGTTGCGCCGGACGCCGCGTGTCCGCGATATGGCGCCATGATTTTTGCAAGCGATAACTGGACGGGGGCGTCCGACCGGGTGGCGGCCGCGCTCGTCGAAGCGGCGGGTGGCTATGCTCCCGCCTATGGCAACGATCCGCTGACGGCTTCCGTCGAGGCGGCGTTCGCGCGGGTCTTCGAGCGCGAGGTGGCGGCGTTTTTCGTCGCGACGGGAACGGCGGCGAATTCGCTGTCCCTGGCGCAGTTCTCCAGGCCGGGCGGCGTGGTGTTCTGCCACCGCGATGCTCATATCGCGGTCGACGAGGGCGGCGCGCCGGAGTTTTTCGGCGGCGGTTCGCGACTGCACCGGATCGATGGGGCGGACGGCAAGCTGTGGCCGGCCGACCTGGCCGCGGCGATCGCGCTCTATCCGGCCGCGTTCATTCATCACGGTCAACCGGTCGCCGTTTCGATCAGCCAGCTTACCGAAATCGGCACGGCGTATGCGCCGGCGGAGATCGCTGCGCTTGCCGCTGTGGCGCATGAGGCTGGCCTGCCGCTCCATATGGACGGCGCGCGATTCGGCAATGCGGTCGCCGGGCTTGGAGTCACGCCGGCCGAGGCGAGCTGGCGCGCCGGCGTCGACGTGATGTCGTTCGGCGGATCGAAGAATGGCTGTTTCGCCGCCGAGGCGGTCGTCTTCTTCAATCCGGAGCAGGCGAAGGGCTTCGCGTTTCATCGCAAGCGCGGTGGCCACCTCTTTTCCAAGAGCCGATTCGTCGCGGCGCAGTTCTCGGCCTATCTTGAGGCGGATCACTGGCTGAGCCTGGCGTCGCATGCCAATGCGATGGCACGGCGGCTGGCCGAGGGCATAGAGGCGGCATCGGGCTCTAGTCTCGCCTGGCAGCCGCAGGGCAATGAGGTCTTTGCGTGGATCTCGAAGGCTGCCGATGCCCGGCTGCGCGCGGCGGGCGCTGCCTATTATGAGTGGCCGACGGCGGGACCGATTGCAGCACCCTTGGACAACAAGCCAATTCTTGTGCGGCTGGTGACCAGTTTCCAGACGCAGGCATCGGAAGTGGATGCATTTCTGCAAATAGTTTCGGCAGATATGGCCTAAAAAATAGGCGTCCCACTTGCGTGGGACGCCCCATCCTTCAGCCTGTGACGCTGCTTAGGCCGCCTTGGCCTCGATCTGCTGGCTGGCATTCTTGCCGCTGGAAATCGCGATCGTGCGCGGCTTCATGGCCTCGGGGATCTCGCGGACGAGATCGACATGCAGGAGGCCGTTCTCGAGGCTGGCGCCCTTCACTTCCACATGGTCGGCGAGCTGGAATCGGCGCTCGAACGAACGTCCGGCAATGCCGCGATACAGCACTTCCGAATCCTTGCCTTCCTCAGGCTTCTTCTCGCCCTTCACGGTCAGCGTGTTTTCACGCGACTCGATCGACAGATCGCTGTCGCCGAAACCGGCTACCGCCATGGTGATGCGATAGGCGTTCTCGCCGGTGCGCTCGATGTTGTAGGGCGGATAGCCCGGCACGCCGGCTTCGACGCCGGAGGCCTGGTCGAGAAGGGAGAAGAGCCGGTCAAAGCCGACCGTGGAGCGATAGAGCGGGCTCAGATCAAACGTACGCATGGTTGTCCTCCTTGGAGCGACGGTTCGTTTCGAAGTTCACGAAGGCTCCGCCATCCGATGGCCGGGGCCGCGTGTCTCAGCTGCGGACCCTCTTTTGGCATCCGCAACGAGGATGTGGGGACAAGTCCGGGGTGGTTCAAGAGGGGGGAGTGGGTCTGGCTCCGTGCCAGGCTGAACGCCATATGAACGACCAATTCGGATGATGTTCAGGCGCCCGCGGATAGCTTCACCATCAATGCCGGCGACAAAGAGATCGCTCGGTGCATCCGCTGGAGAGACATCAATGATGAAGTCCATTCTCGCCACCTCCGCACTGGTCGGCGCCCTGCTGCTGCCGATCGCGGCCCAGGCCCAGGACTACCGCTTCGAAGGCGGTCGCGGCGGTTACAATGACGACCGCGGCTATCGGGACGATCGCGGCTATCGCCGCCCGCCGCCGCCCCGCCGCCAGCTCGACGGTCGCCAGATCTACCGGTTGCTTGCGCGTCAGGGCTATGCCCGGATCGACATCATCAACCGCCGGGGCGACGCCTATATCGTGCGCGCCATCGGTCCGCGTGGCCGGGACGTTATTCTGGTGGTCGATTCCTGGTCCGGCGAGATCCTTCGCCGCCGGGTGATCCAGAATGACTGGCGCGGCGATCGCGGCTGGCACGGTGGTTGGGGCAATGACTGGCGCCGCTGGTAGCCCCGTTGCAGGAGCCATTCGGCTCTGATCGGTCGGTCGATCTCGAATCCGCCCCCCGCGCGAGGTCGGCCTGTCAGCCGGCGACATCCCTGGATGTCGCCGGTTTCTTCTTGTCCGGGCGAGGCCGGTTGCGGCGCGTCGCTTGTCGCTCCCCGGTTGGTCGGCTAAGACCGGTTGGCATCAGAATGCGATGCTCGAATGCGGAACCGCGCGGCGGATGAGTTTGCAATCCTTTCCTGACAATCCCGTCCCCGAAGGCGCCGTCGAGCAGACCGTCACGACCGTCGACGGGGTCAAGCTGCGCGCCGCCTACTGGCGCCCGCCGGGACAGCGAAAAGGCACGGTCTGCCTCATCCATGGCCGTGCCGAAGCGATCGAGAAATACTACGAGGTCGTCGGCGAACTGCTGGAGCGCGGCTTCGCGGTGGCGAGCTTCGACTGGCGCGGGCAGGGGGCTTCCGACCGGCGCCTCGCCAACCCTCGCAAGGGCCATGTCGATGATTTCTCCGAGTTCGAGCGCGATCTCGAGGCGTTCATGCAGCAGGTGGTGCTGCCGGACTGCCCGCCGCCCTATTTCGCGCTGGCGCATTCCACCGGCGGCCTGATCTGCCTGCGCGTCGCCCGCCGGTCGCGCCAGACCTTTGCGCGGATGGTGCTGGTATCGCCGCTGCTCGACTTCGGCGGCTTCGCGCCCTCGCGCGCGCTGATCAACTTCACGGCCGGCTGCTTTTCGCTGCTGGGCCTCGGCGATGCCTTTCCGCCGGGTTCGAAGATCGCCCAGGTCGAGGAGCGCGGCTTCAAGAGCAATCCGCTCACCAGCGATCCCCGCCGTTTCGCCCGGTCGATCGCCATCGGCCAGACGCGGCCGGAGCTGATGGTCGGCCCGCCCACCATTGCCTGGCTGCACGCGGCCTGCCGCGCCATGAACGAGGCGGCCGATCCAGCCTTCGCCGCCAGCATCCGCATCCCGACCCTGATGATCGCCGCCGGCGAGGACCGGGTGGTGTCGCCGCTTGCGATCGAGCGCTTTGCCCGCGAGATGCGGATCGGCGCGCAGATCGTCATCCCCGGCGCGCGTCACGAGATCCTGATGGAGCGCGATCCGATGCGCGGCCTGTTCTGGGCCACCTTCGACGAGTTCATTCCCGGCTCTGAGGCGTCATAACAGGCTAGCGCCTGGCCCCGGTCTCGGCCGTCGACAGGCCGTTCGATTTGGTCGTGTCGAGAATGACCATTGTCGAGGTCTCGGCGACGCAGGGAATCGCCTGCAGGGCGGCCGAGATGAACTGCCGCAGCGCCTCGATATCCCGGACCCAGACCCGCAGCAGATAATCGACGCTGCCGGTGACGAGCAGGCATTCGGTGATTTCCGGCCGGTCCTCGATGGCGCTCAGGAACTGGCTGGCCGCATCCGGTGTCTGCTTGGCGAGGCGCACGCTGACGACGACGCAGATGGAGAGGCCCAGCGCCAGCGGGTTGATCCTGGCCGAGTAACCCTGGATGACGCTGCTCTCTTCCAGCCGCTTGATGCGCCGGCTGCAGGGCGTCGGCGACAGGCCGACCCGCTCGGCGACTTCGAGGTTGGACATGCGGCCATCGGCCTGCAGCACGGCCAGGATCCGGCGGTCGATCGGGTCGAGTTCGACCATTGGCGTTTTTCCCTAACGAGACGGGCTCTGCGAGCGAGTTCTTGCGAGACTAAAGCGAGCTCCACGAAAAATTGCACGGATTCGCTCGCCATTCGAGCGCTATTGTCTAGCAAACAAGGGAGACGACAATGCCGGCCTATGTGATTTGTACGATGGCGATCCACGACCCCGTGACCTACAAGAAATACACTGACCGCACGCCGCCGATCGTCAAGCGGCATGGCGGCCGGTTTCTGACCCGCGGCGACGAGGTTTCTGCGGCAGAAGGCCCTCCTTTCACCGATCGCATGGTGATTCTGGAATTCCCGAGCAAGGCGCATGTCGATGCCTGGATCAAGGATCCCGACTATGTCGAGGCCTGCCAGTTCCGCTACGCCGCCTCGACCGGCCGGATGATCGTGCAGGAAAGCCGCGGCAATACCGAGGATCCCGATCCCAGGCTCTGATGCTTCCGGCGG
The DNA here is from genome assembly GCF_026343955.1 of Kaistia defluvii. Taxonomy (GTDB): domain Bacteria; phylum Pseudomonadota; class Alphaproteobacteria; order Rhizobiales; family Kaistiaceae; genus Kaistia; species Kaistia defluvii. The sequence continues at coordinate 865,989 of NZ_JAPKNI010000001.1, read as the reverse complement.
GCGCGGCGCCCGCCGAACTTCCCTGAATCTTCGAGGTTTCCGACGATGGCGAGCGCCAAGGCAAGCACCGCCCGGCCGCAGACGGCGGCCTGGCTCCGGTCCAGCAACGACATTTCGCAGCAGTTCCTGGCCTTTGGCGGGCGCGCCGATGTCGTTAGCCTCGCCGGCGGCCTGCCGGCGGCCGAACTCTATCCGGTCGCCGAGGTGCAGGCCGCGGCGCAGGCGGCGATTGCCCGCCATGGCGCGACGATCATGGAATATGGCCCGGTCGAGGGCCTGCCGGCGCTGCGCCAGTTGATCGCGGCGCGCGCCTCGGCCGAGACCGGCGGTACCTTCACGGCGGCGAACGTGCTGCTGACCACCGGCTCGATGCAGGCGCTCGACCTGATCGGCAAGGTTCTGGTCGATCCGGGCGAACTGATCGTCGCGCAGGCGCCGACCTATCTCGGCGCGCTCGATGCCTGGCGGCCGCGCGCCCCCAGCTATCGGCCGCTCGACTGGACGCTGACCGATCCCGATTTCGACGCGGCGCTGGCGCGGGCGAAATTCGTCTATTCGGTGCCGAACTATTCCAACCCGACCGGCGTGCTGGTCTCGCAGGAACGGCGCATCGCGCTGCTCGACAAGGTGCTGGAGGCCGGCACCTGGCTGGTGGAGGACGACCCGTATCTCTCGATCCAGCTCGACGGTTCGCCGGGTCCGAGCATATTGAGCCATTCGGTCGCCCGCTCGGCGCGGCCGGGTCCCTATGACGGGCCCGTGATCTATCTCGGCACGGTCTCGAAAAGCCTGGTGCCGGGCCTGCGCGTCGGCTGGGTGATCGCCGAGGCCGGCATGATCCAGAACCTGGCCCTGACCAAGATGGCGAGCGACCTTAGCGGCAGCCTGCTGACGCAGGCGATCGCGCTCGAACTGATGGAGCGGGACTTCGACCACCAGCATTCGCGTTCCATCGTGCCGGTATATCGCGAGCGCCGCGACGCGCTGCTGCGCGAGGCGGATGCGCGGCTTGCCGACTGGTTCGAATGGGAGGTGCCGGTCGGCGGCATGTTCGTCTGGATGCGATCGAAGGGCGACGCGATCGACACCGACGCGCTCTACAAGTTCGCGGTCGAGGAAAAGGTCGCCTATGTCCCGAGCAGTGTCTTCGACTTCACCGGCGAGAACCGCTTCGCCATGCGGGTCAATTTCACCCGCAGTTCGCCCGAGGTGATTGCCGAAGGCGTGCGCCGTCTGGCGCGGGCAATCGAGCACTATCTCTCCGCCCGCCAGCAGCTCGACGGCGCCGCCTAGCGAGCGCCAATCGCCCACGGGGGACAGTGGCCTTGGCGGCCCGCATCTGCGAGCCTTTCCTTCTTTCGAAATGCAGGATTTTTCGTCCATGGACCTGAAACTGAACGACAAGACCGCCCTCGTCTTCGGCGGCTCGCGCGGGCTCGGACGCGCCATCGCGGCCGAACTGGCGGCCGAGGGCGCTAAGGTCGTGATCGTCGCGCGGGATCCCGCCCGCGTCGAGGCGACGGCCAGGGAACTCGGCATCATCGGCGTGGCCGGCGACGTCTCCAAGCCTGGCGCCGGTCGCGCGCTGGTGCAGCAGGCGGCCGAAAAACTGGGTCGCAGCGTCGATATCCTCGTCACCAATACCGGCGGTCCCGCGCCCGGCAATTTCGAGGCGATCAGCGATCAGGCCTGGCAGGCGGGCTTCAACAATCTCTGGATGAGCTTCGTGGAGAGCGTCGGCGAGGCGCTGCCGGCGATGAAGGCCAGGGGGTTCGGCCGCATCCTCGCTGTCACCTCGGTCGCGGCCAAGGAGCCGCAGCCGGGGCTGGTGGTGTCCAACGGCCTACGCGCCGGTCTGCTCGGTCTCGTCAACGCGATCAGCCGCGACGTCGCGGCGTCGGGTGTGACGGTCAACGCGCTGCTGCCCGGCTACACCAATACGGACCGGATGAAGGAAGTCGGCGTCACCAGCGCATCGATGGGCTCGAAGATCCCGGGCGGCCGCATCGGCGAGCCGGAGGAATTCGCCGCGCTTGCCGCCTTCCTCGCCTCGGAGCGCGCCAGCTACATCACCGGTCAGGCGATCGCCGTCGATGGCGGCCTGCTGCAGTCGATCTGAAAGCAGGCAGGGCGGTTGCATCGGCGCCGCCCTGCCATTTCATCACCCGGCGCGGTTCAGCGTTTCCAGAATCTGGTCGTGCAGGCGCGCGTCGCCGCTCGCCACCACGCGGCCGCCGGACGCGGCCGAGCCGCCGTCCCAGCTGGTGACGCGGCCGCCGGCGCCCTCGATCACGGGGATCAGCGCCACGATGTCATAGGCATGCAGGCCAACCTCGATCACGGCATCCGCAAAGCCCGCGGCCACCATGCAATAGGCGTAGCAATCGCAGCCATAGCGGGCCAGGCGGACCTTGTTCTCGACGCGGTCATAGGCCTCGCGATCGCTGCCCTTGAACAGGGCCGGCGTGGTCGTGAAAAGGACCGCATCCGAAAGCTTGTCGCAGGCGCGAGTCTTCAGGACCCGGTCGCCTTCCGGCCCGGTGTACCAGGCCCGCGCGCCATTGCCGGCGAAGCGTTCGCCGGTGAAGGGCTGGGCCATCATGCCGAGCGAGGGCCTGCCGCCAGTGGTGAGGCCGATCAGCGTGCCCCAGACCGGCAGGCCGGAAATGAAAGCGCGCGTGCCGTCGATCGGATCGAGCACCCAGACGTTCTCGGCGTCGAGATTCTCGTCGCCGAACTCCTCGCCCATGATGCCATGCGATGGGTAGTGCTCGTTGATCAGCGCGCGCAGCGCCTCTTCCGAGGCGCGGTCTGCGACCGTGACCGGATCGAAGCCGGAGGCCGCTTTATTCTCGACGGAATCGAGTGCGCGAAAATGCGGCATGATCGCTTTTCCGGCAGAATCAGCGAGCCGATCGAGGAAGGCAATCAGGGTCGGATCGGTCATTCGAGGCTCCAAAAGGCTGCTGCAGACGTGCCATGCGCTGTGTGCATAGCGACGCCTCGTTCAGGCGTTCGTGTCTAACAATCTGATTTCAAATGTCTATTTCGATCCACTCTCGGTGCGCGCCGGCCGCTGGGGCGTCTGCCGTGGCGGAATCGTCGCACCCGGGCGCGAGCGTGGGAAAGGGTCTTGATCTTTTTGCAGTGCAAGCGCAACTTATTGCGGTGCGGTACATCGATTGGCGTCGATCTACCGCTGCCCTTCTTGGGCGTTTCCTCCCTAGACTTGGGCCGCCTCGTTTGACGAGCGGCCCTTTTTTCTGCCCGCGATTCCGCTTCGGCGATGGTGGATGAGACTACTCCGCCGCTTCGGGGAGCGGATAAAGCGCGGCGTCCGGCAGGCTCGACAGCGCCGCCGCGAACCGCGCCAGGTCGGCCGCGAGCCGATCATAGCCGGCATTGGGCTGCAGCGTCCGCTCGTTCATGTAGAGCCCGCGATTGATCTCGATCTGCAGCGCATGCAGGCCGCGGCTCGGTCGGCCGTAATGTTCGGTGATGAAGCCGCCCGCATAGGGCTTGTTGCGGGCGACGGCATAGCCGGCATCGCTCAGGATCGAATAGGCGGCTTCCGAAATGCCCGGCGCGCAACTGGTGCCGTAGCGATCGCCCAGCACGATGTCGGCCCGAGCCCTGCCGGGCAGCGTCCGCACGCTGGATGGCATGGAGTGGCAATCGACCAGCACGCAATAGCCGAAGCGCTCATGCGTCGCCGCCAGCGTCTGGCGCAGCGTCTCGTGATAGGGCTTGTAGACCGTCTCGATGCGATGGAGCCCCAGCGCGACCGGGATCGGCTCGGCATAGATCTCGACATTCTCCGAGACGACCCGGGCGATCGTGCCGAGACCGCCGGCGACCCGGAGCGAGCGGACATTGGCATAGGACGGCAGGTCGCCATCGAACATGCGCGGGTCCAGTTCGTAGGGTTCGCGGTTCACGTCCAGCCAGGCACGGGGAAAATGCGCCCGCATCAGCGGCGCGCCAAGCGGCACGACGGAGGCAAAGAGTTCGTCGACGAACGTATCCTCGGAGCGGCGGATCGTCTTTTCGTCGAGCTTCGAGGCCTCCAGGAACGCGGCCGGATAGATGCGGCCGCTATGGGGCGAGTTGAACACGAAGGGTATGCGCTGCTCGGCCGGAGCCACCACCTCGAAGGGAAGCGCGTTTGCAAGATCCGGCGCGGCGTTGATGATCGTTCTCCTCGCGGTTGCGGCCGGGGCCCGTCCTGTCCGTAAGGCCCATTCTATGTCGTCTGGCGCGCTTCGGGCAGGGGAAGTTTCGCTCCATTCACCCGATCTTTACTTCGTTCAGCCGTAATTCAATAACCAAATCGCCCAGGCCGCGCATAGTTGGCGCCTTGCGAACAAGATCGACCGTCCAGCCATGGATTCCCTGATGAACCGCATCCTGCTTGCCGAAGACGACAATGACATGCGCCGCTTTCTGGCGAAGGCGCTGCAGAATGCCGGCTATGATGTCGTGTCCTTCGACAATGGCCGCAGCGCCTATGAGCGCATCCGCGAAGAGCCCTTCACCCTTCTGCTGACCGATATCGTCATGCCGGAGATGGACGGCATCGAGCTGGCGCGCCGCGCCACCGAGCTCGATCCCGACCTGAAGGTGATGTTTATCACCGGCTTTGCCGCCGTCGCGCTCAATCCCGATTCGAACGCGCCCAAGGATGCGAAGGTGCTTTCCAAGCCTTTCCACCTGCGCGATCTGGTCAATGAGGTGGAGCGGCTGCTCGCTGCCTGAAGGAGTTTTCAACAGGGTCGAAAAACGAGGCTTGAAGCTTCGGAAATCGCCCTGTATACCCTCGCTCACGCCGCCGGTCCCGCCGGTCGCGTTGAGAAGGATGGGCGTGTAGCTCAGCGGGAGAGCACTACGTTGACATCGTAGGGGTCACAGGTTCAATCCCTGTCACGCCCACCATCCTCCCTCCACCGAAATCGCTGACCTGAAAGCCGCCGGCCTCGCGCCTCGGTTCCTCGTCGATTTTCCGGAGGCCTCCAGAGTCCAGACGCCTTCCCAAACCTTCGGGCCGGATCACTCGGGATAGGTCTCGGCGCCGTCCGGCGCGGATTTGTGGAAGAGAATGAAGGCGAGGGGATTGCCGGGCTCGGCCATCGCGTCGCTCCGCAGGCCTGTCACCTCTCCGGTCGCGCCGCTGAAATATTCCCCGACCACTTCGCCGAACCCATTGCGCTGGATCGCGATTCTCTGCCCCGCTTCGACCTTGTCGTTGAGCTTGACCAGAAGTTCCACCAGCCCGCCCTGCGTCGCCAAGACGGGGAAGGCGCTGTTGCCGACAAACACTCCCACATCCTTGCCGGTGCGGCCCATCGCTCCCGCCAGGATGCCGTGGTGCTTGAGGACGTTCATCGTGCCCTCCACGAACAGGGCGATCATGTCCAGGTCCAGGATACGCGCAGCGCCGACCTCCGCGCAAAAGGACGGGACGCCGGCGTCGACCAGCGCATTGTGCAGCACCCCGGGATAGACGTGGTTGTCGAAGACCTGGCCGATCGGAAACAGATCCACCATCGCCTTGATCTCGGGCACATCCATGCCGGCGAGGTTGAAGGCCGCGACTTCGAACCCCGTCGTCCCGGTGTGGAAGTCGATCGCCGCGTCGGCGTTGGGCCGCAGCAGGCGATTGAACAGGAGCCCTGCGTGACGGCTGGGCGCGGTGATGCCGTTCGCGTTTCCGGGCCATTCCCGATTCATGTCGATCAGGTCATGGCCTCGGCCATAATTGGGCCACCGGCGCTGTAGGCTCTCGATGGCGGGACGGGCCACATCCGTGACAGCCATGACCGTGCCCGACATCCGTGCTGGGTCAAGCTGGTTAATCACGGTCTGCACCGTGTGGATGGAACTCATTTCGTCGCCATGCACGCCGCTCACCAGCACCACGCGCTTGCCGGGCTTCGCGCCGCGGACGACGGCGACCGACACATACCAGTGCTGCCCGCTCGGCATCTCCACGCCCTGGAAATACAGAAGATGCTTCTGCCCGGGGGGGCAAATCCTCGACATGGAGCGTGCTGACGACCTTCTTTCCCTGGAGGATCTCCCCGGTATAGACGGTGCCGTGCGCCGATTGGGGTGCAACGCCATCGCTCGATGGGGCGGCCTCCTGGGCGCTCGCGCCGTGGGCACCCAGAGCGGACGCCCCCACAGCCGCCAGCGAAGCCATCATGAAGTCTCGTCGATCGGCGCCGTCTTTGGACTGGTCGGGCATGGTGGACTCTCCCCCTGAGTCGCCGGGATGGGGTGGGCTCCTGCAGCATCAGCCATACTGTCGCTCGCTAGCGAGCCTGACCAGTCCATGCCCGTGGAATTCTGTCCATCGACCGGGAGGCGGCGAAGATGCCGTCTGCGCCCTCCGGGAAGTACCATTGTCGAGCGGTAGCGATAGGGCGCTGACGGCGCCTTGCGCTCTCCGACAGCTTCCGAGGCGCGTTGTGTCGGAGAGGGCCTTGAAGGGGCGCAGGCGTCAGGCGCGGTCCGGCAGGCCCGACGGGCCGGCTTCGGCGGTAGCGGCGCTCGAGGAGGGTGGTCGTGCTTCCGCCGTCTTCGCGCGGCTGGGCTTCTTCTCGCGGGACCATTCCAGCACCCAGAGCGGCAGGTCCAGAAGCACGAAATAGTCCCCCTGCCGGCCGCGCATCGCCTCGCCAAACCAGCCGCCCACGATCATCGCCTCGACCCGGGCGGACTGGAGGGCCCGCACGTCGAGTGCCTGAATCAGAGCGTTGGCATGGGAGTCGGCCAGATATCCGACCAGCACGCCGTCGATCACGACCTGGACGGCGGTAGACTGGCCAGGCCGATCGCGCTCCGGAATCAGGTCGGCGACAACGGCAATCTGGTGCCCGAGTTCGGTCTTTCCGCCGGCAATCCCATCCAGCGCAGCTTGAAAATATCGCTCGCCTTCAGCGCCACAGGCGAAGTCCCCGTCGCCGTCCACCATCCAGACTTTTCTGCGACAGAGGCGGCTGAGCAGCCGGAAAACCCCTTGCATCCAATCGAACTCCCGCTACGTCAACGGATGCTATAGCGAGACAAGGCCGTCCGTCTCGCATTTTAGTTCGAAATTTGAACTAAAATGCGAGAATGGCAGCGTCCGATTGTCCCGTGCATCGACATTGACGTGGGGCGGGCAGGGCGCTTGCGCCCCTTTTGCCGCATCGCTATCTTGCGCTGCAGAGGACGACCTCCCCACCTTGGGAAACAATAACCGGGACGGCCCGGCCCTTTCGCGGAGGGCCTGATGGCCTGGGTTTATCTTCTGCTTGCCGGTGTGTTCGAGGTCATCTGGGCTTCGACCATGAAGCATTCCGACGGCTTCACGAAGCTCACGCCGACGATCATTACCATCGTCACGATGATCATCAGCTTCGGCCTGCTCTCGATCGCCATGAAGTCGCTGCCGCTCGGCACGGCCTATGCGCTCTGGACGGGCATCGGCGCTGTCGGCGCGTTTTGCGTCGGCGTCTTCATCCTGGGCGAGGCGGCGACCCTGTTCCGCATCGCCAGCGTCGCCTTCATTATCCTTGGCCTTGTCGGCCTCAAGGTCTCGACCCCTTAGCACGCGGCGCGACGGCGATCATCCGGCGCGTCACGGGAACGCTTCTTCAGTATTCGCCGCGGCCCAGCAGGACCACGGGAATGGTCCGGGCCAGAATTGCCAGGTCCTGGAGGACGCTCATCTGCCGGACATAGATCGCGTCGAGCCGGATGCGGGTGTGGTAGTCGGTGTCGGCGCGGCCGGAAACCTGCCACAGTCCCGTCATGCCGGGGCGGCAGAGATAATAGGCCTCGAAATGGCGCGCATTGTAGCGCCCGGCATCGGCGATCTCGCGCGGCAATCTGGGGCGCGGGCCGACCAGGCTCATCTCGCCTTTCAGGACATTGATCAACTGGGGCAGTTCGTCGAGGCTGAACTGGCGAAGGAAAAGGCCCAGACGTGTCACGCGCGGATCCGACCTCAGCTTGTATCGGCACGCATAGTCGAACCGAGCCTGCGGGTTGTTGGCCAGGTAGTTCTCCAGCCTGCGCTCGGCATCGGTCTCCATCGTGCGGAACTTGTACATCGCGAAGGGGCGCCCTCCGCGTCCCACGCGCTGCGACCTGAAGAAGATTGGCTTTCCGGCAAAACCGATCAAGCCGGCGATGACAATGGCGACCGGCAGCAGGCCCACAAGCAGCGTCGCCGCTAGCAATATGTCGAGGCCGCGCTTGAAAGGATATTCCCGGACTTCCGCTCGTCCGCGTCGTCGCTCCGGGGCGGAGGCGGGAATGGCCGCCTGTTCCAGGGAAGGGGCCGAGGCGATTTCGAATTTCGGGTCCATCGCTCACCTACTCAGACTCTGTTCGAGGGTCGGGCCGCCTTCGGTGCCCTATGCCGCGCCGACGCCGGCATGAGGCTACCTTCTGCGGATCATCTCGGTTCTGCGACCGATACAGGCTGGCGCGAGACGAGTTCGGCCCGTGCCGTGCCGAGGATCGTCTCGATGTCGGAATGCTGCGTCATGAAGCCGAGCTTTCGGCGCGCCAGGGTCGGGTCGGCATAGAGGATCGGCGGGTCGCCCCGCCGGCGGGGCTTGATGGTGCTCGGCACGGGATGGCCGGTCTGGCGCGCGGCGGCCTCCAGGATCTGTTGAACCGAGAGGCCTTGCCCGGTCCCGAGATTGAGCGCCAGGCTCTCGCCGCCCCGCGCCAGATGCTCGAGCGCCAGACCATGCGCGCGGGCAAGATCGGTGACATGGATATAGTCGCGCACGCAGGTGCCGTCGGGCGTCGCGTGATCGTCGCCATAGATCTCGATCGAGGGCAGGATGCCATGGGCAGCCATCAACACCCGCGGCACAAGATGCGTCTCGGGCGAGTGCCACTCGCCGATTTCGCCTGCGGGGTCACAGCCGCAGGCATTGAAATAGCGCAGGATCACGGAGCGGCTCGCATAGGCGCGGCCGTAGTCCTGGATGATCTGCTCCCCCATCAGCTTCGATCGTCCATAGGGGCTGATCGGCCGCTGCGCGGCGGCTTCCGACACCGGCAGGACGTCCGGTGCGCCATAGGTCGCGCAACTGCTGGAAAAGACCAGCCGTTCGATGCCGGTCCTGCGGGCGGCTTCGAGGACGGAAAGTGTTCCCACGACGTTGTTGGAATAATAGGCCGCCGGATCGGCAACGGACTCGCCGACATAGGCGAGGGCGGCGATGTGGCAGATCGCGCTGGGCCTGTACTGGCGGATGGCGCCTTCGAGAGCCGCTGCGTCGCGAATGTCGCCCTCGACCAGAGGCCCCCAGCGCACGGCGTTGCGATGTCCGCGCGCGAGATTGTCAAAGGCGACCGGAAGATAGCCGGCCGCTGCCAGTTGTTTGCAGGTGTGGCTGCCGATATAGCCCGCGCCGCCCGTCACCAGGATCGCGCCCCGCGTCGTCATGTAGAACCTGCTTGCTCAGAATGAGACGATGCAGCCGGGCAGCCGGCTTTACTAGAGATCTTCATGCGATACCCCCGCGGCATTCTCGCAAGATCCAATTCATGGTCTGCAATAAGCTAACCTCCGCCGGCCGATGACATGAAGCCATCGAGCAACAGAAGGGCATTTCGGAAGATGAGGGCCCCCTGAAAGCACATGCATTGCAAGCCGGAAACGCTTACGTCTCTGACGTCTGCCCCTCAAGGGAGCTGGGAATGCTAGGAATCCGGCGCGTGCCAGCCAATAGCCCGTCTGCATTTCGCAGGCATCAGCCGGATATTTAAAAATCCGTAATAATTCTACGCTAAACGTTCGGATACTGGAGTCAAGATGTTTTCGAATCGCAAGACTCGCCGATTTCAGCGTATTGGAGCGAGCGTGGGGCGAGTTCGATTCCGCATGCAATAGGAAGTCATGCATATCCCTTTCGAGAATTGCATTTAAGCTTTCATTACGTTGGGGAACTTAAGGGTTTGGCCGCCTCTGGGAGTGGGGTGCCGAATCTCGACGGGTTGAGCCGGTGCGGCGGGAACTCCCGTATCGCACCGGCCCTTCTGGCTACCAGTCGACGCTGCCGCCGATCGCCTGGGCCTGCTTGGCAGCGTGCATCTGGGCCTGGGTGAACTCCATCGCGTGGCGGCAGAGATCGGTGGAGTCGGTCCAGAGATTGCGCCAGATGCCGAGGATGCCGGTCAACGGCTCGCCGGCGACGGCCGAGGAGAAGGATTCGAAGCAGATCGGGCCCTGATAGTTGGCCTTCACCAGTCCGCGGAAGATCTTCACGAAGTCGATCGAGCCGGTGCCGAGATAGCCGCGATGCGACTCGCCGGTGTGGAAGTAGCCGAGATAGTCGCCGGTATCGATGATCGCCTGTTCGGCGTCGGCCTCCTCGATGTTCATGTGATAGCAGTCGAGGTGAACCTTGACGTTGGCCATGCCGACGCGCTTGCAGAGTTCGACGCCCTGGGCTGCGGTGTTGATGACGTTGGTCTCGTAGCGGTTCACCACTTCGAGGCCGAGCGTGATGTTGCTCTTGGCGGCTTCTTCCGCGACGCGCTGCAGCACTTCGACGGCGCCGGCGACGCCCTCCTTGGTGGCGGCGGTGAAATATTTCTGGAAGCCGGAATAGAGGATGCCGGTGATGTGGGTGCCGCCGAGGTCGCGCGTGGTCTTCACCACCTGCATCAGATGCGCCTCGCCGCGCGCCTTCTTGCCGGGGTCGCCGGCCGAAATATCGCAGCTATCGTCGAGGCCAAGCGACGTCGTGATGCCGAGCCCGGCCTTCTCCAGCTCCTTGCGGGTGAAGTCGATGTCGATCAACGACGGATCGAGCGCCGGCGCTTCGATATAATCGTAGCCCAGCGATGCCGTGCTGGCGATCGCGCGGGCGGCTTCCTCGTGGCTCCAGCCGCCGACCCAGACCTGCGCGTGGACGCCCAGCTTGTTCTTCATGGTGTTCCTCCCTCGTGTCTCGGAGCTCAAGCGGCCCCTGTTGAAATTCCGTCTTCTACCGAAGGCGCGGCCGTCGAAGCGCGGATCTCCAGGCTGCACTTCAACTGGATATGCGCCGGCGGCGAAGCATCGCCGTCGATCCGTGCCTTGAGCCGCGCCCAGATTGCCTCGCCGATTTCCGTAACCGGCTGGCGGATCGCGGTCAGCGGCGTGGCGCGCGCCCGCATCCAGGCATAGTCGTCGAAGCCGATCAGCGAGATCGGTCGCGGAATGCCGATCTGCCTTTCCGCCAGTGCCGCGAGCGCGCCGAGCGTGGTGAAATTGGTCAGCGCCAGAATGGCCGTCGGCCAGCGGTTGGTGTCGAGCCATTGCGAGAGACGGGTGGCGGCCAGTTCGAAATGGCCGCCCGACTCGAGAATGACGGGCGGCGGCAGGCCCGCGCGCTCCAGCGTCGCGCCAATGCCGGCGCAGCGCTCGCGGATGTTGCCAAGCGTGAGCACGGAGGCGGCGACCAGGATGTTGCGATGGCCGAGCTCGAGCAGATGCCGCGCGCCGATCCTGCCGGCGTCCTCATTGTCGACCGACACGGTGTCGGCGGTGGGCTCGCGGGTGATGCGATCGGCGATGACATAGGGCACGCCGGCCTGCCCGATCCGAGCGCGGGCGGAGAAATCGTCGGAGCAGGGGATGACCACCAGTCCCGCCGGGCGCCAGGCCAGCATGGCGGCGAGGCGCGAATGCTCGGTCGCCTCGTCGCCATTGGAACTGGCGACGATGAGTTCGTAGCCCTGGTCGCGCAGCGAGGTTTCGACCGCGGAAACCACCGAGGTGAAGAAGGGATTGTCGAGATCGGGGACCAGCACGGCGATGATCCGCGCCTTGCCGGTGCGCAGCAGCGCCGCCGCCCGGTCGGCCTGGTAGCCCAGTTCCCGCGCCGCCTGGCGGACCCGCTCCGCGAGCGCCGGATTGACCGGCTTGCTGCCATTCATGACATTCGAGACGGTGCCGGGCGACACGCCCGCCCGCTCGGCGACGTCGCGTATGGAAATCGGCTTGTCCGACATGGGGACGGCGACCTCTCGGCCGGAACGAAGCCCGCGGCTCGTCCCGAAAAAACGATTTACAAAACCGTTTTAGGCCGATGCCGCCATCGCCGCAACACTCATCCTCTGGCATCAGCGCAGAATGGCGCCGATAGGAGGGACGAGAGAGCCGGTGCTATTCGCCGACGAGGCCGAGGCTGGCGGCGCGTTCGCGCAGCAGGGCCAGCAGTTCGATGCGGCGGGCCTCCGGCGTATCGATCGGCAGCACGAAGCAGAGCGTCAGGGTCATGGCGCCGCGTCCGTCGAGGATGGGCGCCGCCAGGCACCAGGTGAAGCGATCGGCCAGCGCCGCGCTTTCGCTGTAGCCCTGCTGGCGCGCCAGCGCGATCGCTGCAAGGAACTCTTCCTGCGGCAGCCACCGCCCATCCGGCAGCCGATAATCCTCCGGCGGAATGAAGGCGCGAACGGCATCCTCGTCCATGTGGCTGAGAAGCAGCCGGCCCGACGCCGTCCAGGGGATCGGCACCTCGACGCCGACCTGGCTGGAAATGCGGAACGGCCCGGCGGAATCGCGGCAGTCGAGGACGACATATTTGTTGCCCCGCAGGCTGCAGAGCTGCACCGTCTCGCCGGTTTCGGCGGCCAGGCGGTCGAGCGTCTCGATGATGCGCGGATAATGGGCGTTGTGATGGCTGTAGGCCCATCCGAACAGGTGCATGGCGCGGCCGAAATAGACATGGCCGTCGGTTCCCACCGTCTCCAGCATATCGGCTTCGAGCAGACGATTGACGATTTCGTAGGTGGTGGAGCGCGGCGCGCCGATCCGGCGGGCGATGTCGCCGACCCGCATCGGCGCGCGCTGACGCAGCAGTGCCTCCAGCAGGATGATGACGCGGTCGATCCCGCGCTTGCGCTCGCCCCCGGTTGCCGTCGCTGTCTCGGGCCGGTTTCTGTCTAGGGTCTCGGTTTCCGTCATGAGATGCCTGGTTCGTTGCTTGGATCGGGCGGGGGCGAAGGCCCTTGAAAGATATCGTGGCTCAGACTAGCCTCTCTTTTGTCCGATATACAGACGCGCTGTCTAGTATATCGGACAAAAATGGGGGCCCGGGCGGAGAGTTCTCGGCGATTGGCAGACAGGCCGCGTCATGGCGGCTGCACGATCCTGCATTGTCGTTTCCCTGCGCGTCGAGGCACAACCTTCCAGGGGAACAACATGAAGAAGTCTTCGCTTTTTGCATCCGCAAGCGTGCTCGGCCTCGGTATCCTTCTGAACGTTCTGGGCGCTTCGCATGCCGACGCCGCCGCCAACTGCATCAAGGGTGACCGCAAGGCGCCCTATACGCTCGGCTGGGCCAACATCTACTCCGTGCCGACCTGGATGAAGCAGACCCAGGGCACGATCGAAGCGGAAGTCGAGCAGCTGAAGAAGGAAGGACTGGTCGACAAGCTCGTCGTGACCGACGCGCAAGGCGACTCCAATGTCCAGATCCAGCAGATCCAGTCGATGATCGACGCCGATGTCGATGCCATCATCCTGATCGCCGGCTCGTCGACGGCGCCGGCCCGCGTGCTGGCCGATGCCTGCGCCAAGGGCATCGCCATCATCAATTTCGACAGCCTGGTCGACACCAATGACGTGACCGCGAAGGTCAATACGGACTCGCACCAGTGGGGCGAGCAGGCCACCAAGTTCATGATCGACGCGCTCGGCGGCAAGGGCAAGATCATCATCCTGAACGGCCCGGCCGGCGTGTCGGTCAGCGACGATCGCCGCGCGGGCGGCAATGATCTGCTCAAGGCCAATCCGGACATCCAGATCCTGGCCGAGACCAATACCGCCTACAACGTTGCCCCGGCGCAGGAGGCGGTGACCAGCCTGCTGTTCGCCAATCCCGAAATCGACGGCATCCTTTCCTTCGGCGGCGCGCTTTCGGCCGGCGCCGTGCTGGCCCTCGACAAGCAGGGCCGCGAGCAGGTGCCGATCACCGGCGAGAATGCACGCCAGTTCCTGGAACTATGGAAGGAGAAGGGCCTGAAGAGCTGGGCGACGATGCAGCCGAACTGGCTGGGCGCCTTTGCCGCCTATACCGCCGTGCAGGCGCTGGAAGGCAAGGATGTGCCGGCCTTCGTCAAGGTGCCGCTGCCGATCATCGACAATTCCAACATCGATGAGTATCTGGCCCGCGCCAAGGACTTCCCGGCCGACGGCTATATCTATTCGCCGTATGACCGCGAGCTCTTCGCCAAGCTTCTGGCTCAGAAGTAAGGCCGGAGCCGTGGCATCGTCCGTGCCCATCCTCGCCGCGCGCGGGGTGTCGAAGGCGTTCTTCGGCAACCCCGTCCTGCGCTCGGTGTCCATCTCCCTCGAGCCGGGCCGCGTCCATGCGCTGCTCGGCGAGAATGGCGCGGGCAAGTCCACGCTGATCAACCTGCTGTCCGGCGCGCTGCGTCCGGACAGCGGGACCATCGAGATCGACGGCAAGGCGGTCTCCCGCCACAGTCCACCGGAAGCGCGCCGTGCCGGCATCGCGGTCGTGCAGCAGGAACTGAGCCTCACCAACTCGCTGTCGATCGCGGAGAATATCGGTCTCGGCGCCTATCCGCGCCGCTTCGGGCTGGTCGATTATCCGGCGCTGGCGGCGCGAGCGAAGGCGGCCTGCGACCTTGTCGGGCTGCACGAGCCGCTTTCCACGCCGGTCGGCGAGTTGTCGCTTGGCCGCCGCCAGATGGTCGAGATCGCCAAGGCGCTTTATCGCAAGCCGCGCGTACTGATCCTCGACGAGCCGACCTCGTCGCTCTCCGCCACCGAGACGCGCATCCTCACCACGCTCTTGGAGAAGCTGCGCAGCGAGGGCATCGCCATTCTCTATATCTCGCACCGCCTGGACGAGGTGATGCAGCTTTGCCAGCACGTTACCGTGCTGAAGGACGGTATCTGCACGGCGGACCGCCCGCTGGAGGGCGTCAATGCGGCCGGGCTGGTGCGGCTGATGGTCGGGCGCGATCCCGGCGATCTGTTCCCGCGCTGGGACAGCACGCGGACCGAGCGCGTGGCGGTTTCCGTCAGCCGTTTTGCAGCCGGGCTCATGCGCGATGTCGATCTCGAAGTCCGCGCCGGCGAGGTCGTCGGCATTGGCGGCCTGGTCGGGCAGGGGCAGGAAGACCTGCTGCTCGGCCTCTATGGCGCCATTCCCGCCAAGGCGGCCTCGGCCGTGATCCATGACGCGGCGGGACTTCCCGCCAATGTTCCCCAGGCCAATACGCGCGGACTGGCCTATGTGCCGGCCGACCGGAAGCGCGAGGGCCTGCACCTCATCCATCCGATCGTGACCAATCTGATGCTGCCGGCCTTCGCCCGCATGCCGGCGCTGAAACTGCGCAGCCGCGCCCGCGAGCGCGAGACGGCGATGGGGCTCGCGCTGCAATTCGCCATCAAGGGCGATCTCGGCCGCGCCGCGCAGGCGCTTTCCGGCGGCAACCAGCAGAAGGTCGCGCTGGCGAAATGGATGCCGCTGGATCCCGCCGTGCTGCTTCTGAACGATCCGACGCGCGGCGTCGATGTCGAGACCAAGCGGGAGATCTACGCCATGCTTCGCGCTTTCGCGGCCGCCGGCAAGGCGGTCGTGCTGCTCAGCTCCGACACGCCGGAACTCGTCCATCTCTGCGACCGCGTCGCGGTCGTGCGCGAAGGGCGGGTGATCACGCTGCTGGAGCGCGGCGAACTGAGCGAGGAGGCGATCGTGGCCGCTGCCATGGGCGCCGAGCCGGAAAGGGCGGCGGCATGAGCGACGCATCCATCTCCCCGCACGCCCGTTCGGGCTCGCTCTATTGGGCGATCCAGGCCAGGCGCAACATCGGCGTGCGCGGCCTGTTCGTGGTCGTGCTGGCCTTCATGGTCGCCTATGGCTTTCTGTTCCACGGCCTCTTTACCGGCTCGGGCTTCGCCAAGTTCACCCAGAGCTGGTTCCCGCTCGCCCTCGTTGCCATGGCGCAGGTCATCCTGATGCTGACCGGCGGCATCAGCCTCGCCATCGGCGCGCTGGTCAGTCTCGGCGCGGTGATCGCCGCCACCACCATGACCGGGCCGCTCGGTGTCGCCGGCGGCACGGCGCTGGTCTGCCTCGTCGGTCTCGGCATCGGCGCGGCGACGGGCGTCATCGTCGTGCGCCTGCGCCTGCCTGCCATTGTCGTGACGCTGGCCGGTTCGTTCATCATCGCCGGCGCGGCGCTTCTGGTGCTGCCGCGGCCGGGCGGGGCCATGCCGCCCTGGCTGTCGGATCTGCTGGCCGGCAACACGCCGGCCGCCTTCGGCGTGCTGGTCGTCGTCGTGCTGCTCTGGAAGCTCTATCTGGCAACGCCGCTCGGCCTCAGCCTCTACGCCGCCGGCGAAAATCCGGTCGGTGCCTATCGCTCCGGCGTGCCGGTCGATGCGGCGCGGATCGCGGCCTATGCGATCAGCGGCCTGCTCTGCACCGGCGCCGGCCTGTTCGTCGCGGCGCAGACCGGCTCCGGCGATCCGATCATCGGCAATTCCTTCACGCTCAACTCGATCGCTGCCGCCGTTCTTGGCGGCATCGGCTTTCTCGGCGGCCAGGGCACCATGCGCGGCGCGCTCGCCGGCAGCCTCCTCCTCAGCCTGATGATCTCGGTCATGTTCTTCCTCGGCTTCACGCCGGTGGCGCAATATGTGGCGCAGGGCCTGATCATCATCGGCGCCGTCGCCATTCCACAGTTCCGCATGAGGGCCCGATGAGCATTCGCGACGCCGGATTTCTGTCCCGATCCCGCATCCTCGCGGTCGTCACCAGCCGGCCGTTCCTGACCTTCGCCATCGTGGCGCTGGTCTGGATCGTGGCCAGCTTCGTCTCGCGCGGCTTCGGCGCTTACGGCCATCTGCGCTATCTCGTCGAGCTCGCCGCCGTCATCGGCATTGTCGCGGCGGGCCAGACCTTCGTCGTCATCGCCGGCGGCATCGATCTCTCGGTCGCGGCGATCGTCACGGTGGCCGCCGTCGGCCTGCCGCTGTTCGCCATCGACGCCGACCCGACCGGCCTGACGCCGATCCTCGCCGTGCTCGCCATGACCACGGCGATCGGGCTCGTCAACGGACTCGGCGTGGCGCTCCTGCGCGTGCATCCGATGATCATGACGCTAGCGATGGCGACCTTCCTGCAGGGGCTGCTGATCATCATCGCCGGCGGCAGCGCCGTCACCGCGGCCAACCCGCTGGTCAGCTGGGTCGGCAATGCGCGGCCGTTCGGCGTCCCAGCCGGCATCCTCGTCTGGGTGGTGATCTCGTTCGTCGTGCTGGTCGTCATGCACGCGACGCCGTTCGGCGCGCGGCTGTTCGCGATGGGGGCCGGGCCGCTGGCGGCCAAGCTCTCCGGGGTGCCGATCGCCAGCACGACGATGGCCGTCTACGGCATCAGCGGCTTCATGTCGGGGCTTGCCGGCATCATCGTGCTCGGCATGAACGGGCAGGGCTATGTCGGCATCGGCGATCCCTACCTGCTCGCCTCGATCGCGGCCGTGGTGCTGGGCGGAACCTCGATCCTGGGAGGGCTCGGCACCTATGCCGGCTCGATCCCCGGCGCCATCCTGCTGGTGACGATCACGGCGCTGATCACCGTCGTCAACGCCTCGCCGGGCTGGCGCAGCATCCTGTTCGGCACGCTGATCCTCGCCCTGCTGCTGCTCTCGGGCCGGGAGGCGGCGCGCCGTTAGGCGCGCCGGTCCGTCTCACGCGGCCATCCGGCGAGCATAGCGCGCCAGACCGAGATCGTCCGACTGGATATCGGGCCGCTTGCCGTCGATCAGGTCCGCGAGAAGCTTTCCCGACCCGCAGGCCATGGTCCAGCCCAGCGTGCCATGGCCTGTGTTGAGATAGAGATTGCTGTACTCCGTCGCGCCGATCACCGGCGTGCCGTCGGGGGTCATCGGGCGAAGGCCGGTCCAGTAGCTGGCCTGCGACTGATCGCCGGCGCCGCCGAACAGGTCTTCCACGGAATAGACCAAGGTCGCCTTGCGCGATGGCGGCAGGTCGCGGTTGAAGCCGGCGATCTCCGCCATGCCGCCGACGCGGATGCGGTCGCCGAGACGGGTGATGGCGATCTTGTAGGTCTCGTCCATGACGGTGGAGACGGGGGCGCGGCTCTCATCGACGATCGGAACCGTGATCGAATAGCCCTTGACCGGATAGACCGGCACCCGCAGGCCTAGCGGCTTCAGCAATTGCGGCGTGAAGCTGCCCATGGCGGCGACGAAGCGATCGGCGGTGATTTCGCCGGCGCTGGTCCTGACGGCGACGATGCGCTTGCCCTCGGTGCGGATGCCGAGGATGTCGACGCCATACCGGAAGGTGACGCCCAGCGCTTCGGCCCGCTTGGCCAGTTCGTTGGTGAACTTGAAGCAATCGCCCGTCTCGTCATGGGGAAGCTGCAGCCCGCCGACGATCTTCTCGCGCACATGGGCGAGGCCGGGCTCGGCCGCGATGCAGCCGGCCGGGTCGAGCACCGAGAACGGCACGCCGTCGCTCTTCAGCACGGCAACGTCCTTGCCGATGCCGTCGAGCTGTTTTTGCGTCCGGAACAATTGCAGCGTGCCCTTGGCGCGGCCGTCATATTCGATGCCGGTTTCCTCGCGCAGAGCGATCAGGCAATCGCGGGAATATTCCGCCAGCCGGACCATGCGGCTTTTGTTGACGGCGTAGCGGGCCGAGGTGCAGTTGCCGAGCATCGCGATCACCCAGCGCCAGGTGTCGGCATCCAGCATCGGCTGGATGATCAAGGGGGCATATTTCATGAACACCCACTTCATCGCCTTCTGCGGGATGCCGGGGGCGGCCCAGGGCGAGGAATAGCCGGGTGAGATCTCGCCGGCATTGGCGAAGCTGGTCTCCAGCGCCGGGCCCGGCTGCCGGTCGATGACCGTCACCTCGTGTCCTGCCTTGGCCAGATAGTAGGCGGAGGTCACACCGATGACGCCGGCCCCGAGAATGGTGATCTTCATGACTTCCCCTGTCCGCCTTCGCGGCTTGACGGATATGCGTAGTGCCGATGGTAGCGCTGACCGAGACGGGTCAGGATTTCGTAGGAAATGGTGTCGGCGTCGGCCGCGATCCTTTCCAGCGTCTGGTTGGGTCCGATCAGTTCGACCAGCGTCCCGGGCGCGAGGGCGCCTTCGGCAAGCGCCGTGATATCGACCATGAGGCTGTCCATCGAGATCCGGCCGATAATCGGCAATCGCGTTCCTTCGAACCATGCCGCGCCACGATTGCCCAGCGAGCGTGGCAGGCCGTCCGCATAGCCGGCGGCGAGCGTGGCGATGCGGGTTTCGCGCGGGGTGACATAGGCGCCGCCATAGCCCACTGCCGTGCCGGCCGGAACGGTGCGGGTCTGAATGACGCGCACGTCGAGCCGGACGACCGGGCGCATCGGGTTCACCTTGGCCACGGTCGGGGCGGCGCCATAGAGCGCCACGCCCGGACGGGCGAGATCGCCGCGATAATCCGGGCCCAGAAACACGCCGCCGGAATTGGCGAAGGAGACGGGAATGTCGGGGAAGAGCGTGCTGGCGGTCCGCATCCCGGCAAGCTGGCTCGGGCTCGCGGCGTGGTGGGGCTGATCGGCGCAGGCGAGATGGCTCATGATCAGGGTCAGGCGGATGCCGGCCAGCCCGGCCGGGTCCGCCGCCAGCGCCTGCAGCTCCGGCAGGGAGAGGCCGAGCCGGGCCATGCCCGTATCGACCTGAAGCGCCGCCTCCAGCTCGATGCGACGTGCCAGGGCCAGCGCTGACCAGGCCTTTGCTTGATCGAGCGAATTCAGCACGGGGATAGCGCCGAGGTCGGAGCAGGCACCTTCGCTTCCCGGCATCAGCCCGTTCAGGACGTAAAGCCTGGCGTCGGCGGGGAGGAAAGGCTTCAGCCGTATAGCCTCGATGAAATGGGCCACGAAGAAGTCGCGGCAGCCGGCCGAATGCAGCACCGGCACGACCTCAGCCGCGCCCAGCCCGTAGGCATCGGCCTTGACGACGGCCGCGACCGGCGTCGGCGCCGACGTCCGGCACAGCCTGCGATAGTTTTCGACCAGCGCGGCGAGGTCGATGGTCAGCCGCCCGCAGGCAGCCGTCTCATCCACGCCGCTCGCCATTGTCAGCCTCACGGTCTCGTTCATCGCTTCCCACCCTTCGCCTCAGACCAGCATATTGCTTCATCCTGCGAACTTCCGATCGAAGAGTGCATCTTTGTGCGATAGAAGGGGCTATGAAGATCGCTTCTGCGAAGGATTGAAAGAAATCGCATGTCGGGTCTCGACGCCATCGACCGCAACATCATCCGGCTGCTGCGCCTCAATGCCCGCATCAGCAATGCCAAGCTCGCGGAGGCCGTGGGGCTGTCGCCCTCCGCCTGTCTGAGGCGGGTCAACATATTGGAGCAGACGGGCATCATCCGGGGCTATACGGCGCTGGTCGGGACGGGCGCCGAAGAGGGGATTGCCGTCATCGTGCAGATCACGCTCGACCGGCAGACGGAGGAATATCTGAACCGCTTCGAGGCGGCGGTGCGGAAATATCCGGAGATCCGCGAGTGCTTCCTGATGACCGGCGGTTCCGACTATTTCCTGCGCGTCGAGGTGGACGGCGCCGCGAATTTCGAACGGGTGCACAAGGAGATCCTGTCCGCCCTGCCGGGAGTTGCCCGCATTCACTCGAGCTTCGCCATCCGCAACGTGCTGTCGTCGCGCCGGCCGGTATGACGTGCCCATATGGCGGCCGGGATGACGCACCGATTCCCGGTGGTCCGCCCCCCGCGAGCGGCGCGGTCAGCCGTCGCCAAAAAAAAGTGACCCGCCCGGTGAGGGGCGGGTCGATCGCGAGGATCGATTGAGAGGGGCTCGATCCAAGGGCGCCGCTAACGCTGGCCGCCCTTGTGCGACGGGTTGGGATTCTTGTGCTGGGATCCGTGCGAACCCTGCTGCGGGCCCTTCTCCGAGGCTTGGCTCTGCTGGCGCTGTCCGGACGGCTCTGCGCCCTTCTTGCCCATTTCGGAGGCTCGTTTCGGGTCGTTCGCAGAATTGCCAGATCCGGTGCGCTGATCTTTATTGGGCATCTCACTCACTCCGCTTGACCCCGTCCGGCTAAAAAACTGCGCAGCGGGGCAATCGTTCCGAACTTTGCCGCATAACGTTACGTCGCAGCGCGGAATCACCGGATTCTGGCCTGTTCGTGTTGACAAGCCATAGCCGCGCTGCCTATGGTCCGGCCGAATTTTCGAGCGGGCGCCCTGGCGCTCGTGTCGTTCCCAGAACCCTTTCGCGAGCGTCGCGCCATGAAGATCAAGAACTCGCTCAAGTCCCTTCTCGGGCGTCACCGCGCCAACCGGCTCGTGCGCCGGAAGGGCCGTGTATTCATCATCAATAAGGTCAATCCGCGCTACAAGGCCCGCCAGGGCTAATTGGCGGGCGCGCCACGGCGTGCCATCCGGATTAGATTTTGACGATGCCCGCATGACGGCTTAAATTGCCATCATGCGGGCATTTGTCATTTCTCTCGTCGCGTTGACCGCGCTTTCGTCTGTGGCCTTTGCCGCGCCGCCGGGTGCTGCCGATTCGGCGGACAAGAGCGGCGGCCTGGCGAGCCAGAGCATTGACCAGCTCTTCACGTCGCTCGCCATGCCTGGTGATGAAGCGGCGGGGGCTGCCGTCGAGGCGGAACTGCAGCGGCGCTGGCGCGATTCCGGCAGCGATACGGTGGATCTGCTGATGCAGTGGGCGACCGAGGCGATCGCCACCAAGAACTTCCCCCGTGCCTTCGATTATCTGGATGCCGTCACCACCCTGCGGCCCGATTATATCGAGGGCTGGAACCGGCGTGCGACGCTGTTCTTCCTGCAGGACGAATACGGCAAGGCGCTCTCGGACCTGGAAAAGGTGCTGGCGCTCGAGCCCCGCCATTTTGGCGCCCTGGCGGGCCTTGGCATGATCCTGAACGAGATCGACCGCAAGAAGGAAGCGCTCATCGCCCTTCAGAAGGCGATCGCCATCGATCCCTATCTCGACGACCAGGTCCGCGACGCCATCAAGAAGCTCGAGCCCGAGATCGACGGTCGCGAGATCTAGCCGCCGGCGCTCTCTCCGAACGATTTCGACAGTTCCGGCTCGCCTGAGCTTTCGCACATAGAAAAAGCCGGCCTCCGCGAGGAGGCCGGCTTTTATGTCTGCGGTCAAGCCGGATAGGAAAGGGCAGGGCCCTAGTAGGGCGGACCCGGTATGGGCCTGCCCAGCCCGGAGAGCCGCCTAGCGGCGACCCTCTTCCGCACCGGTGCCGACATAGGCGATGCGCAGCATGTTGGTGGCGCCCGGCGTGCGGAGCGGCACGCCGGCCGTGATGATGATCCGGTCGCCGGGCTTCGCGAATTCCTCGCGGTTCGCGATGAAGCAGGCGCGGTTCACCATGTCGTCGAGATTGTAGGCATCGTCGCTGACGACGCAGTGCAGGCCCCAGACGACCGAGAGGCGCCGGGCCGTCGAGACGATCGGCGACAGGGCGATGATCGGGGTCTGCGGCCGCTCGCGGGCGGCGCGCAGGCCGGTCGAGCCCGAGGCCGTGTAGCAGCAGATGGCGGCGAGGTTCAGGGTCTCGGCGATCTGGCGCGCGGCGGCCGAGATTGCGTCGGCGCCGGTCGCCTCCGGCTCGGTGCGCTGGGCGTGCATGATGTTCTTGTGGTTCGAATCGAGCTCCACCTGGGTGGCGATCCGGTCCATCGTCGCGACGGCATCGATCGGGAACGCGCCGGCGGCGGATTCGGCCGACAGCATGACGGCGTCGGCGCCTTCATAGACGGCGGTGGCGACGTCGGAGACTTCGGCGCGGGTCGGGACGGGCGCCGTGATCATCGATTCCAGCATCTGCGTGGCGACGACGACCGGCTTGCCGGCGCGGCGGCAGGCGCGGGTAATCTGCTTCTGGATGCCCGGAACCTGCTCCAGCGGCATCTCGACGCCGAGATCGCCGCGCGCCACCATCAGCGCATCGGAGATCTCGATGATCTCGGCCAGACGCTGCACGGCTTGCGGTTTCTCGATCTTCGACATGATGCCGGCGCGGCCGGCGGCGATCTTGCGCACTTCGGCGACGTCATCGGGACGCTGCACGAAGGAAAGCGCGATCCAGTCGACATTGGCCTGAAGGGCGGCGTCGAGGTCGGCGCGGTCCTTCTCGGTCAGCGCGCCCGTCTTGATCGTCGAATCCGGGACGCTGACGCCCTTGCGGTCGGAGAGCTTGGTGCCGACTTCGACGGTCGTGAGCGCGCTGGTGCCATTGGTCGAGATGACGCGCAGGCGAACCTTGCCGTCGTCGATCAGCAGGCGGTGGCCGGGTTCGAGCACTTCGAGGATTTCGGGATGCGGCAAGAACACGCGACCCTGCGTGCCGGGGGTCGGATCGCTGTCGAGCGTGAAGTTCTGGCCGACCGAGATGTCGATCGACTTGTCCGCAAAGGCGCCAAGGCGCAGCTTCGGACCCTGGAGGTCGGCGAGGATGCCGATCGGGCGACCGACATCCGCCTCAACGGCGCGAATGATGCGAACGAGGTCGTTCAGCTTCTCATGCGTCGTGTGGCTCATGTTGATGCGGAACACATCGGCGCCGGCCCGGAACAGGGCCTCGATCATCTTCTTGTCGGAAGAAGCCGGACCCAGGGTCGCGAGAATCTTGACCTTACGCGACCGTCTCATTTGCGTTGCGCTCCTTGCTGTGCAGGTTCGTTGAGCTGGATCGTCCAGCTGGTTTGTTCGCCGGTATCGACTTCGAAGAAGCCGGAACGGTTAAATCCACGCGGCACGCAATCTTCGGTGCCTTCAATGGTAAACATTTTGTCTTTCGTGCACATCACGTATTTGCCGCTCCACTCGCCACCGTGGTCGTAGTCGACCGCATAGACGTAATAGTAGCGTGACACGAGCGTGCCGCTGACAAGCGTCTCGCAGCTGTTGACCGGGACGTTCCACCAGCCTTCGGTCGTCCAGACTTTCTTGTCCTTATAGCCGATGGCGACGCCGACACGACTGGGCGTCTTGTTGCAGAGGCGCAGATCGGCGGAGGCCGGCGCCGATTGCAGGAACAGCGCTCCCAAAGCGACAATGAAGGCGAGAAGGGCCGAGCGCGGCCAATGTCGAAGCTCGTATGATCGCATCGATGAGGTCGCGAACCGGTTGAGGCAGGAGGCTGCTTTATGGCGCTGCTGCTTTCCAGCTGTCAACCTTGGGATAGGCGAAGCGGCGGGCTCCAGAACCCGCGTCTGCCGCGGGCTTGCCGCTGATTTCAGTCCGATGAATCGCATTTCTCTGATAATCAAAATAAACGCGGCTGCATGATGGCTAAAACCTCTTTCGTCAACCGCCGCGGGGCGGTCGGGCAATGAAGATGCCGGCGAGGATGAGGGCGCCGCCAATCGCCTGGGGCATCGAGACGGCCTCGCCGAGAAACAGCCAGCCGGCCAATGCCGCCGCGACCGCTTCCAGGAAGATTACCAGCGCTGAAAAAGCGGCAGGCAGATGGCCGAGCGCGAAAGCAAGCATGCCCTGGCCGCCGGCATGGCTGATGAAAGCAAGGCCCGCGAGCGACGCGGCGCTCTCGATCGAATCGGGCAGCATGCGCGGCTCCGTCGCCAGCGCCACCGCGAGCAGCAGGATGCTGGTGACGAGGGTCGACAGGAAGGTGATCTTCCCGGCCGAGGATCGGCGGCGCGCCACCCGGACCGCCAGGAAATAGCAGCCGAAGAAGAAGGAGGTGATGACGCCGTAGAGGTCGCCGTCGAGATGATCGGGGCGGATCCGCCAGTTCAGGCCGATCAGGAAGCTGGCGCCGAGCAGGCAGAGCGCGAGGCCGGCCAGCACCCCTCGACCGACCCTCTCTCCGATCAGGACGCCGGAGCCCAGCACGACCCAGACCGGCGCCATGGTGGCGAGGAAGGTGGCGTTGGCGACGCTCGTTTTCAGGATCGCCAGGTGCCAGAACAGCAGGTCGCCGGCAAACAGCCCTCCGGCCAGCAGGATCGCGCCATCGATTCGCCAGACCGAGTTCAGCGGCGCGCCGGACCGGCGTGCCTCGAACAGCGCCCAGGCGAAGAGCAGCGGCAGGGCCCCTCCAACGCGCCAGAAGGCGCTGGCGAAGGGGCCGACATCCGTCAGCCGGACGAACACCGGCGAGATGCCCATCGCCATCGCGCCCAGGATGAGGGCTGGAATCGCGAAGGCGGTAACGGAGGCGGGCGTTGGGGTGGTTGGCGAAGCGGAGGAGGACAAGGCGATCTCGCGGGAAGGGCAGCACATTCCTATGGCAGCCGCCGGGCCGGGTCACTATGATTTAACCATGTGCGATGCCTTAAATCCGACGCCGGCTGGCGAAGCCGCGCCCGCCGATGCCGCTTTCGAGATCGTTCCAGGCGACGGGCGGGCGGGGTTGGTCCTGCTTTGCGACCACGCTTCCAGCCATGTGCCGGAAGACTACGACTCGCTCGGCCTGCCGCCTTCCGAATTCGAGCGCCATATCGCCTATGACATCGGGGCCGAGGCGCTGACGCGGGCGCTGGCCGCGCGCTTTGGCGTGCCGGCCGTGCTGTCGCATTTCTCGCGCCTGCTGATCGATCCCAATCGCGGCCTCGACGACCCGACCCTGATCATGCGGCTCTCGGACGGCGCCGTGATCCCGCGCAATGCGCGGATCGACGGGGAGGAGCGCGAGCGTCGGATCGCGCGCTTCTACCAGCCCTATGACGATGCGGTGAAGCGGACGATCGAGGCCGGCATGGCCACCGGGCGGATCCCGATGATCCTGTCGATCCACAGCTTCACCCCTCTCTGGAAGGGGCGGCCCCGTCCCTGGCATGCGGGGATCCTGTGGGATGCCGACCCTCGGCTGGCCCGGCCGCTGATCGAGGGGCTCGCCCGCGATCCCGCCATCGTCGTTGGCGACAACGAACCCTATCATGGCGCTCTGAAGGGCGACACGCTCTACCGTCACGCGACCCGTCGCGGGCTTGCGCATGCGCTGGTCGAGATCCGCCAGGACCTGATCGCCGATCCCGCCGGCGTCGCGGAATGGGCGGATCGGCTGGCCGGCGTGCTCTCCGACCTCAAGATTGGCGAAGCGCCTCACGAGGTCGAATTCTACGGCTCGCTCGCCGACCCGCGATAGCGGCGCCCGGCAAGCCCCGGAAACGGCGCTTCCGTCCCATCCATCCTCGAAGGCAGGCTGTCATGACCTCATTGGACCCGCAAATGACCATCGAACTGGAGGCGGCGGCATTCCGCAGCCTGGTCGAGCATCTGCGTACGCGCAGCGACGTGCAGAACATCGATCTGATGAACCTCGCCGGCTTTTGCCGCAACTGCCTGTCGAACTGGTATCGCGAAGCGGCCGAGGCGAAGGGCATCGCGCTTTCGAAGGAGCAGTCGCGCGAGATCGTCTACGGCATGCCCTATGCGGACTGGCAGAAGCTCAACCAGCGCGAGGCGACGGCGGAACAGCAGGCGGCCTTCGCCGCCAATCGCCCGGACCATTGACGCACCGGCACGTCCTTTGTGGACTTGACCCCTTCGGCTAAGTCGGGCACTCACGCTCGCCTGTCGCCAATCTTTTTTGAGGTTCCCCACCATGGCTGAAGACGAAGTCCAGGGCGTCGCCGCCGCCCAGCTCAGATCCATTGTCGAGCGGATCGAGCGACTCGAGGAAGAGAAGAAGGCGATCGCCGACGACATCAAGGATGTCTATGGCGAGGCGAAGGCCAATGGTTACGACACCAAGGCGCTGCGCAAGATCGTGGCGCTGCGCAAGCAGGACGCCAATGAGCGCGAAGAGCAAGAGGCCATCCTCGAACTCTACAAGAACGCGCTCGGCATGGTCTGATCCAGCCATTCCGTCAGACGGGGTCGATCGGAGCATTGCTCCGATCGTGCGCCGCCGGTGGGCATCCCGACGGGGCTACTTGCCCTTGTTCTCGGCCGGCAGATGCTGGCCATAGGCCCGTTCGCGCTCGTCGCGCGTCCGCACCAGGTCTTCGTAGGCTTGGCGGGCCTCCGCCGACAGCGATACCCGCTTAACCGGGGCCGCTTTCTTGCGCGGGGCTTTCTTGAAGCGATCGTTTGTTTCGGTCATGGCGCGCGCTTCCTCTCAGGCTGATCAACAGCCTATATCAGCCCCTTGCGGCAGCCGACAGGTCCCGTCCGCTGTTTTGAAGCGCGCCTCCCGAAGAGCCCAGCGTCGGCCTGCATTCCGAGGCATCGATTCCTGCCGATCGATTTCGTGCCGACCGGCAGTCCGTGGCCGCGGCGTTCGGCTATCTGCCGCCTGACCCGTCCCCGTGCGCTCCAGGGCATCGTAAAAGATCCAGCCAACAAAAAAGCGCCGCAGCAATCGCCACGGCGCTTCAATTTCTTAAATCTTGCCTGTGGTCAGCGCTTCAGGAAGGCGGTCCGACCGATCGTCTCCAGCTGCGCGAACTCCTGCGTGCCGAGGTGATGCACCAGCGGGCCGGCGAAGCGGTCCGTCCGGAGGCCTTCATAAGCGATGCGCCCGAAGCCGAGGCGGATGGAGCGCTCCGGTGCCGTGAACAGTTCGGGCATCAGGAAGGGCGTCGGCATCTGCAGGTTGGCGTAGGGCTTCTGACGGGTCGAGCCGGTGCGGGTGACCAGTTCGATCGTCGCCGCCTCATAGGCAACCGGCGTCAGGCGAGCCAGCGGATCGTTGGCAACAACCGGCGCCGCAGCCTGCAGTCCCGAGGCATTGCCCCGCGACGCGAGCTTGGCTGCGCCGGCAGCCGAGGCCTTGGCAACGGACTTGGCGGCGTGGCCGGCGACGATCGCGCCAGTCGCGGCGTCGATATGCGGCGCAGCAGTCTCGTCGAAGGTCAACGGTGCGGCATAGGCCATCATCGCGTCGCTGGACGGCTTGCCCTTGCCGACGGCCTCGGCGATGGCCTCCGCCGCGGTGCCGGACTTGCGCAGACCCGCGACCTGGGCGTTGGCCCTGGCGGAGCTGGTAGCCTCCAGCGCCGCGAGCGTATCGGTGATGCCGCTGCCATAGCTCGGCGTCGGCTGCACAGGCGATGCCTGAGGCAGCGGGGCGACGCTGGCGAGGACCATGACGGGACGGGCGACCGGAGAACGGCGCGGCGCCGGCGGGAAGGCGCCATCGGCTTCCGTATCGGCGACGGCGACCACGACGGCTTCCGGCTCGCGGTTCGGAGCGGGACGCGGCAGCGGCGCGGACGCCGTTGCAAACGGAACGGTCTCGGCTTCCGGCTCGGCGGGTTTGGCGACGGCGGCGACCTGAACGGCGTCGGCGTCGGCCTCCATGACAGCCGGAGCCTTGCCCGGCTTCGCGGCCGGGGCAGCGGGGATATCGTCCTCGTCGGCGGAATCATTGCCGGTCAGGCGGCTGAACCAGGACTTGCCCTTGCTCGGCGAGGCGCTGGCCATCATGACGGAACCGCCGCCGGCCTTGCGGGCCTTGTAGGCAGCGAGCGCCTGCTCATAACCGGGAAGCGGCCGGCCGTCGGAGGGCACATGCAGCGTCTTGCCGTTCGGGAAGATCCGCACGAGCTGTTCGCGCGTCATCTTCGGCCAATGGCGGACGCTGCCCGTGTCCATATGGACGAAGGGCGAGCCGGAGGTCGGGTAGAAGCCGACGCCGCCAACCTGCATCCTCAGGCCGATGGCCCGGAGCTTGGCCAGCGGAACGTCCGGCATGTAGAAATCCATCGCCTTGCCGAGCATGTGCTGGCTCTGCTTGGCGACGCCGCGGGAGCGCGAACGCAGCATGCCGTTGGTGGCGGGCGAGCGATAGCCGCAGATGACGGTGATCGGCACGCGCGACCCGGCCTGCTGGTACACTTCCCAGATCAGGTCGAAGAGCTGCGGATCCATCTTGGTCGGCTCGTTCTTGCGCCAGTCGCGCAGGAACACATTGAGCTGCTTCAGCCCGGCCGGGTCGTATCGGCCGTTGCGCTTGAAGACGATGGTGGCCGTCTCTTGTGTGTGGGCGTTGTGCAGCTTCAGCGCACGGTCGCCCGCGGCGGCATCTGCATCATCGATGGGCGCCGTGACGACCATTGAGCCGGCAACGACGGTGGTTGCGAGGAGCCCGCGAAGAGCCGTGCTGCAACGCTGCAGCAGACTACGGTCTCGCTCGAACGGATCGGTTTGCTTAATCAATGTGCTTCTGCGTCCTTGCCCGGAATGGGCCCCCGTAAAGGGCAGAATGCTTGAAGAGAGTTAACCAGCATTTACCGTAATCGACCTTTCTTGGACCCCGTTTCCGGGGTTCACCTGCCGATCACGGCATTGTCATTTCGCAACAGTCGGCGGCAATCGTGGCATTTGATGGGCAAAAAGAAAACCGCGCGGAACATCGTCCTGCGCGGTTTCGCACATTTCATCGCCCGATAGGGGCGGCGGGCGCCTTGCAACCCGAGGCCCCGGGCCGGTTTCAGCCCTGCAGGCCGAGCGCTTTTTCGACTCTGGCGTTGAAGCCGTAAATGTCGGGACGGGTCTGGACATCGCCATTATCGTCGACGAAAGCCGTGAAATAGGTCAGGTGGATCGGGATCCGATTCGGCAGATTGATCCATTTTTCCTTGCCGCCGACCATCTTGCGCAGGCGCTGCTGCGACCATCCGCCCTGATGGGCCAGGAGCACGTCGGCGAATTCCAGCGGGTCCTGGACGCGGACACAGCCATGGCTGAGCGCGCGATCGTCGCGTTTGAAGAAGCTCTTCGATGGGGTGTCGTGCAGGTAGACGGCATGCTCGTTGGGGAACAGGAATTTGACGTTGCCCAAGGCGTTGTCATCGCCCGGCGGCTGCCGGATCATGATCTGGCGCGCGTTGACATTGCTCCAGTCGACCATCTGCGGATCGACCGGGCGGAACTTGCCATCGACATTCGCCAGCACCTGGTAACCCTTGCGCGACATGTAGCTCGGGTCGCGCCGAACCGCCGGCAGCATTTCCTTCATGGTGATCGAAGCCGGAACGTTCCAGCTCGGATTGACGACGATCGATTCCATCGCGTCGGAGAAGACCGGGGTCTGGTTGGTGATCTTGCCGACCACCGAGCGGGTGGTGTGGATGACCTTGCCGTTCTCGACCACGCGAACATTGTATTCGGGGATGTTCGCGATGATGTGGAAAGCGCCGAGATCGCGCGGCATCCAGCGCCAGCGCTCCATATTGGCGATGATCTCGGCGGTGTTCGACTTGCCGGTGCCGTTGATGAAGGCGACCGTGGCGTTGCCGGCGATGCCGTCCGCCTTCAGCCCCTTGTCGGCCTGGAAGCTCTTCACCGCCTGCGCCAGCGTCTCGTCATAGACCTCGGGCGCCTCGCTCGGCGCCGGCAGGTCGAAGCGGGCGCGCAGCAGCGGCACGCGCGGATCGGAGAGGCCGACCTTCATCGACTTACCGCTGGGCAGCGGCGCATGGACCGTCGGGGTCTCGACGCTGCGGGCGGTGGCGAGCGCCTGCTTCAGGCGCAGATATCCCTCATGCTGCGGATTGTAGGCTGCGATCGCCCCCGCGCCATCGCTGGCGGTCGAGACGGTGGTCAGCACCTCGATGGGATCGGGCAGCAGCGGCTTCAGCGTGATCAGCTTGCTGATCGAGGATGGATCGAGCCGCCCCGCATAGGCCTGACGCGCATAGGTGAGAACCGCCTTGCTGAGCAGCAGGTCGACCGAGGCGGCGATATCCGGGCCGGCCGGCGTGCTGGAGCCAAGGGTCGCCGGGGGCAGCGTGTAGGCGGCGGGGTCGAGCCCGTCTTCGGCGGCAGCAGCGATCCGGTCCATGATCCGGCGTGCCTGCGCCGTGTAGACGCCCTCAACCATCCAGACAGGCTGATAGTCACGCTCGGCATAGAACTCGACCATGGCGGCGCGGTCGCGCTTGTCGTTGAACGAGAGCTTTCCCTGCGGCGTGGCGAGCAAGCTCTTCAGGGCGCGCGCCGCCGGATCGTTGGCGACATCGGCCAGGGCCAGGCTGGCGGCGCTGCCGGCTCGCTCGCGGAAGGTCTTGCCTTCCGGCAGGTAGGCATGGGCCGAGCCGACCGACAACCCGATCAGCGCCGCGCCTGCCAGGAGTGCCTTCGTCGCCTTGAACATCATCTCGCTCGAACCCTTCATGACTTCCAAACCTCGAGCCGTCCCGGAGCGATCCCCTTACGGCCGGTGCCTGTACCTCTAGACATCAATTCCATGGACCGCGCTGCGATCCACGTCACTCTGCCGCAATCTTCCCGGCCCCGGATTTCTCGCCCGTCTCGGCAATGCCGAGTTCTTTGAGTTTGCGATAGAGAGTCGAGCGACCAATCCCGAGTTTCCGCGCCACCGTTGCCATGCGGCCACGGTATCGATCGAGCGCCAGCCTGATCATCTCTGACTCTATATCGACGAGGGGGCGAACGTCTCCGCCTGCGTCGACGGCGACGATCGTCGCATCGGGTCGTGGCGCCAAAGCGGTTGGCGGCGGGTCGGATAGACGCGGCCGGTCGAAATGAATCACCGCGTCCGTCTCGATCGCGACCGGCGCGCTGGCAACGGGATCGAGGCGGCTGGCCATCTGCGGGAAATCGGCCGGGGTCAGCATCGGCCCGTCCGCCAGTGCGACAGCGCGGAAGACGGCGTTTTCCAGCTGCCGGACATTGCCCGGCCAAGGATGCGACGTCAGCAGGTCCAGCGCCCCCGGCGCGACGCCGCGCAAGCTGCGCTTGCCTTCCTCGCCCGCGAAGCGGGCGGCGAATTGCTGGACCAGATCGGGGATATCCTCGCGGCGGTCGCGCAGCGGCGGCACGCGGATCGGGAAGACATTGAGGCGGTAATACAGGTCCTCTCGGAACAGGCCCTGCTTGACGCGGGCGATGAGGTCGCGATCGGTCGCGGCGATCAGCCGGATATCGATCCGGATCGGGCGCTTGGCGCCCACCGGCTCAATCTCGCCTTCCTGCAGCGCGCGCAGCAGCCGGGTCTGGATGTCGAGCGGCAGGTCGCTGATGCCGTCGAGAAACAGCGTCCCGCCCTGGGCCTGCTGCAGTTTGCCGGGCTGCCGGGCGGAGGGGCCGGTCTGCAGGCCGAACAGGGTCGCATCCAGCAGGCCGGGCGCAAGCATGCCGCACGAAACGGCCACGAAAGGCTTCGACTTCCGGTCGCCGCTGCCATGGATGGCGCGGGCGATGCGTTCCTTGCCCGTGCCGCTTTCGCCTTCGAGCAGGATCGGCATCGGCGATCCCGCTGCGCGCAGGCCAAGCTGGATCACCCTCGCCATGGCCGGGCTTGTCGCGACGAGGTCGTCGAAGGTCAGCATGTCGCCGCTGGCGCGGCGGCTCCGCGCCAGCTCTTTTTCCAGCGCGCCCAGACGCAGCGCATTCCGGATCGAGACCTCGATGCGCTCGGGGGAGGCGGGTTTGACGAGGAAGTCCGTGGCGCCGGCGCGAATCGCGCTGGCCGCCTGGTCGATGCCGCCCTGCGCCACCTGGGCGATCACGGGCAGGGTACGGCGGGTCCGGGGCAGGCGTTCCAGGACGCCGATGCCGTCGAGTTCCGGCAGGACCAGATCGAGAATCATCAGATCGAAACGCCCGCCATCCGGCGCGGCCAGCCGCTCGAGCGCGGCGCGGCCGTCCGGCAGCGCCACCACTTCCAGGCCGAGCGCAATGGCCGCCGCTTCCAGAAGCCGCCTTTGCGCGGGATCGTCGTCGACGATGAGGATCTGGGCGGGCATGCGGCGCTTTGCATTTTCGGGATGGGAGCGGCACGGCGGCGAGCGACGCCAGGGTGCCTGTGGGGGCATGATCGGATCGTCGTGTTAACGTCCTGTTACCCGTGCGGCCCCGATGCGCCGCTGCGCACCCTTCCATGACGCGGGTTGATCGAGAGGGGGGTGGCCCCCTAAGTAAGGGCCATCTTTCTCGCGCTATCGGATCCACCATGCCCTTCATCAATGCGATCCCGAAGAGCTCGGCTCACATGAGCTCCGCTCTTGTCACCCAGCCCGCCGATGCGGCGCTTGGCGCACTGCCGGAGTGGAATCTGGCCGACCTCTATCCCGGCATGGACTCGCCGGCGCTGGCCGCCGACCTCGTCCGGGCGCAGACCGATTCGGTCGCGTTCGAGACCGCTTACAAAGGCAAGCTGGAAACCCTTGCCCGCGATGGCGGTCTGGTCGAGGCGATCGTCGCCTGCGAGACGCTGGAGGAATTGCTCGGCCGTATTATCTCCTATGCCGGTCTCGTCTATTCCGGCGACACGACCGATCCGGTCGGCGCAAAGTTCTATGGCGACGTGCAGCAGAAGATCACCGATGCCGGAACGCATCTGCTGTTCTTCACGCTGGAGCTGAACCGGATCGAGGACAGCGTGCTCGAGAGCGCGATGCAGGCGGATGCCAGGCTCGCGCATTACCGCCCGTGGATCGAGGATGTCCGCAAGGAGAAGCCCTACCAGCTCGAGGACCGCGTCGAGCAGCTCTTCCACGAGAAGTCGGTCACCGGGCGGGGCGCGTGGAACCGGCTGTTCGACGAGACCATGGCCTCGCTCCGCTTCGACGTGAACGGCGAGGAGCTGACGCTCGAGCCGACGCTGAACCTGATGCAGGATCCGGACGAGGCCAAGCGCAAGGCGGCGTCCGATGCGCTGGCGGCGACCTTCAAGGAGAACATCCGCCTGTTCACCCTGGTCACCAACACGCTGGCCAAGGACAAGGAAATCTCGGATCGCTGGCGCGGCTTCGAGGATGTCGCGGCCTCGCGCCACCTCGCCAACCGGGTCGAGCCGGAAGTGGTCGATGCGCTCGTCGCGGCCGTACGCGAGGCCTATCCGCGCCTGTCGCACCGCTACTACAAGCTGAAGGCCAAGTGGTTCGGCAAGGATGCGCTCGACCATTGGGACCGCAACGCGCCGCTGCCGAAGGTGCCGGGCCGCACCATTCCCTGGACCGAGGCGCGCGACACCGTGCTGTCGGCCTATGGCGACTTCGCGCCGGAGATGGCCGAGATCGCCAGGGAATTCTTCGACAAGAACTGGATCGACGCGCCGGTGCGCCCGGGCAAGTCGCCCGGCGCCTTCGCGCATCCGACGGTGCCCTCCGTGCACCCCTATGTCCTGCTCAACTACCAGGGCAAGACGCGGGACGTGATGACGCTGGCGCATGAGCTCGGCCATGGCGTGCACCAGGTGCTGGCCGCGCCGCAGGGTGCGCTGATGGCGCCGACGCCGTTGACGCTCGCGGAGACCGCCAGCGTGTTCGGCGAGATGCTGACCTTCCGCGCGCTGCTCGACAGCCAGACCGACCCGGTCCAGCGCAAGGCGATGCTCGCCTCCAAGGTCGAGGACATGATCAACACGGTGGTGCGCCAGATCGCCTTCTATTCGTTCGAGCGCAAGGTTCACATCGCCCGGCGCGAGGGCGAACTGACCTCCGACCAGCTGAATGCGATCTGGATGGAAGTCCAGGTCGAGAGCCTCGGCCCGGCGATCCGCCTCGGTTCCGGCTACGAGACGTTCTGGACCTACATCCCGCACTTCATCCATTCGCCGTTCTACGTCTACGCCTATGCGTTCGGCGATTGCCTGGTGAATTCGCTCTATGCGGTCTACCGCCAGTCGGAGAGCGGCTTCCAGGAGAAGTACTTTGACCTGCTGAAGGCGGGCGGCACCAAGCATCACTCCGAACTGCTCGCGCCCTTCGGCCTCGACGCGACGGACCCGTCCTTCTGGCAGAAGGGCCTTTCGGTGCTCGAAGGGTTTATCTCCGAACTGGAGGCGATGGAGGCGTAACTCGCCGCGCCATTCGCCAACATGAAAGTGGCCGCGCCAGGAATGGCGCGGCCTTTTCCGTCAGGGTGCTTCGTTCGATCGAGGTCACGATGCGAACGTCGCCGGGCCCTTCTCCTACAGGCTCGCCTGGGCCCGGTAGAGCCGGGCATAGGCGCCGTTCGCCGCGATCAGGGCCTCGTGGCTGCCTTCCTCGACGATGCCCGCCTCGGTCAGCACGAGGATCCGGTCGGCCCGCTGCACGGTCGACAGGCGGTGGGCGATGACCAGAGTGGTGCGGGAGCGCGTCAGCGTCAGCAAGGCCTGCTGCACGGCCCGTTCGCTCTCATTGTCGAGCGCGCTGGTCGCTTCGTCGAAGATCAGGATCGGCGCGTCCTTCAGGATAGCGCGGGCGATGGTCAGCCGCTGCTTCTGCCCGCCGGAGAGCTTCACGCCGCGCTGGCCGATGTCGCTGGCATAGCCGTCCGGCAGCGCCAGGATGAAGTCGTGCGCGTTGGCGGCACGCGCCGCCGCCTCGACCTCCGCATCGGTGGCATCGGGCCGGCCGTAGCGGAGGTTCTCCATCACCGTACCGGCGAACAGGTAGACGTCCTGCTGCACGATGCCGATGTTCCGCCGCAGCGCATCGAGCCGGATGTCGCGGATATCCGTGCCGTCGACGAGGATCCGCCCCTCCGTCACGTCGTAGAAGCGCGGGATCAGCGCGCAGAGCGAGCTCTTGCCCGCGCCCGAGGCGCCGACGAGCGCCACGAACTCGCCCGGCCGGATCGCGAGCGACAGGTTGCGGAGCACAGACGGGCCGTCCTCCTCGTAGCGGAAGCCGACCTTTTCGAAGGCGATCGCGCCACGGGCGCGGCCGAGGGTGATCGCGCCTGGACGATCCTGGATGTCGGGCTCCGTCTCGAAGATCTCCATCACCCGCACGAAGCCGGTGAAGCCGCTCTGCCAGAGGCGGGCGAGGTTGGCGAGACGGTCGACCGGGTCGATCAGCACGCCGACGCAGAGCAGGAAGGTGAGCAGTTCGGCGACGCCGAGCCCCGCTTCGACGACCCGGACCGCGCCCGCGACGATCACCATGACCGTGACGATCTGCGGGAACACCGTGGTACCGGACCAGAGAAACGCCTCGCTGCGATAGCCGATGCGCCGGCCTTCGAGAAAGCGCTGGTTGGCAATTTCGAAGCGCTGGTTCTCCAGCGCCTCGTTGGCGAAGGACTGCACGACGCGGATGCCGGCGAGGGAATCCTCGACCCGCTCGCTGACGCCGCCGACGCGCTCCTTCACCCGCAGCATGGCGGCGTTGACGCGATTGTTGAAATAGAGCGCATAGAAGGCCGCCGGCGGAACGAAGGCGAGGATCATCAGGGCGAGCGGGACGTCGAGCGTGAACAGGATCGCGGTCACGCCGCCGAACTTGAGGACCGCGATGGCGAGGTCCTCCGGGCCGTGGTGATAGAGCTCACCCACGTCGAACAGGTCGTGGGTGACGCGGCTCATCAACTGGCCGACGCGCTGGCGGTCGTAGAAGCGGAAGGAGAGCTTCTGGCAGTGGGCGAAAAGCTCGCGCCGCAGCGCCGCCTCCATCTTCGCGCCCATCATGTGGCCCTGATAGTCGACGAAGAGGGTGGCGAATGCCTGCACGACGAGCAGCGCCAGCATAAGCCCGCCCATGGCGTAGATGGCGGGCAGCGTCGACGACGGATCTTCCGCGCCGATCAGCAGGCGCGTCACATGGTTGGCGCAGAGCGGCAGCAGCAGCGCCGTCACGGAGATCAGCACGGCGCAGGCGAGGTCGAGCGCCAGCAGCGATAGATAGGGCCGGTAGTAGCCGAGCAGCTTGGCAAGCCGCGCGCGGGTCAGCCGCGGCGTCGAGGCCTCGGTCGGATCTTCCAACAGCAAAGCCGCGCGCGGAAAGGCGCGTTCGGCATTCGCGGCGGATGGAGCGGGAAGAGGGGAGTGTTCGCTTTCGCTAGCGGCGTCGTCGCGCGCCTGCATTTCCGGAGAACGGATAAGCATAGAGTTTCATGTCCTGGTGGTTTTCAAAGGCCTCCTTGTGGTTGGACATGAGGGTTCTCATCGGATGCTCCCGGTCTCTCGTTTGGCGAGCCGGCACTATGATCGCGCGGGCCACGCCGGGCAATGTCGAGGGGGTGGAAACCGGCCGACCGTGACTTTTCGGCACCGGCGATGGCCATCCGGTCAAGAATGTTGTACATTCTGTATAACTGGAGTGTGCGCCATGAAGCTCGAAATCAAGAAGATCGGCAATTCGACCGGTCTGATTTTGCCGAAGGAACTGCTGACGAGGCTCGACCTGCAGCAGGGCCAATGGCTGAGCGTGACAGAAAATGCCGATGGCTCCATCCGCCTTTCGCCCTTCGATCCGGAATTCGACAAGGCGATGCGCATCGTCGACGACGTCATGGACGAATACCGCGATACCCTGCGGGAACTGGCGAAGTGAGCGAGCCGCGCTGGCTCGCCCTAGAGGAGGTGCTGGTCGCGCATGAGCGGCAGATCGCCAAATTCGGAGGGCCGGCGGGGATACGGGACGCGGGTGCGCTG
The DNA here is from genome assembly GCF_026343955.1 of Kaistia defluvii. GTDB lineage: Bacteria > Pseudomonadota > Alphaproteobacteria > Rhizobiales > Kaistiaceae > Kaistia > Kaistia defluvii. Next base: position 828,624 of record NZ_JAPKNI010000001.1, on the reverse strand, counting down.
GAATCGGCGTTGGGCCGGCCTCGCAACAAGTTGGCGTATGTCGGAACCGATTTAGCCAGCCTGGCTGCGGCCTATGCGTTTGGCATCGCGCGCAACCATCCCTTTGTCGACGGTAACAAGCGCGCCGCCTTTGTCGCGATGATGCTGTTCCTGCGTCTCAACGATGTGCGTTTCGCGCCGTCCCCGGCCGAAGCGACGCTCGCCATTCTCGGGCTTGCGGCAGGCGAGATCTCCGAGGAAAACCTCGCGCGCTGGATCCGGGAGAGACTTCCCCCAGCGACCGAGTAGCGCGGCGGGTTTTTCGGGCGTCGGCTTGCTTCTGGCTTTCGGCACCGCATCTTAGGGGCACGCTTCCCTTCGCGTCTCCTTCCCGAGAGAGCTTGCCCCCATGTCCGATTCCGAACGCAACCGTCTCACCGGCCGCCTCTCCCGCTATGCCCGCGTCGGCGTGAATGTCGGCGGCGTCGCGGCCAAGGTGGCGGGGGCGCGGCTGTTCGGCGGCTCGCTCGACAAGGGCAAGAATGCGTCGGAGCTGGCCGCCGCGCTCGGCGGGCTGAAGGGGCCGTTGATGAAGGTCGGGCAGATCCTCTCGACCGTGCCCGACCTCGTGCCGCCGGAATATGCCGAGGAACTGTCGCAGTTGCAGGCCAATGCGCCGCCGATGGGCTGGCCCTTCGTCAAGCGGCGCATGCAGGCGGAGCTCGGTCCGAACTGGGAAAAGCGCTTCCAGCTTTTCGAGCATGCGCCGGCCGCGGCCGCTTCGCTCGGCCAGGTCCATCGCGCCATTGCCGGGGATGGCAAGGCGCTGGCGGTCAAGCTGCAATATCCCGACATGCAGTCGGCCGTCGAAGCCGACCTCTCGCAGCTGAAGATCCTGTTTTCGGTCTATCGCCGGATCGACAAGGCGATCGACACCAGCGAGATTTTCGAGGAGATCGGCAACCGCATCCGCGAAGAACTCGACTATGGCCGCGAGGCGCGCCACGCGCTGCTCTACAAGATCATGCTCGACGGCGAGACGCTGGTGCGCGTGCCCGAGGTCGAGCCGGCGCTCTCGACCAACCGGCTGCTCGCCATGCAATGGCTCGACGGCAACCGGCTGCTCGACTATCGCGACCGGCCACTCAACGAGCGCAACCGCATCGCCACCGCCATGTTCAATGCCTGGTGGTCGCCCTTTGCCCGCTATGGCGTGATCCATGGGGACCCGCATCTTGGCAACTACACCGTGTTCGAGAACGAGGCGGGCGAGGCCGCCGGCATCAACCTGCTCGATTATGGCTGCGTGCGCATCTTCCCGGCCAAGTTCGTGGCTGGCGTGGTCGACCTGTTCCACGGGCTGCGCGACAACGACCGCGACCGGATCGTCTCGGCCTATGAGATCTGGGGCTTCGCGGGTCTCTCGAACGAATTGATCGAGGCGCTGAACATCTGGGCGCGCTTCATCTATGGCCCGCTGATCGACGATCGCGTCCGCACCATCGCCGACGGCGTGGCGCCTTCGGAATACGGCCGCCGCGAAGCGTTCCAGGTGCATCAGGTGCTGCGCGAAAAGGGGCCGGTGACGGTGCCGCGCGAATTCGTGTTCATGGACCGCGCGGCCGTGGGGCTCGGCTCGGTGTTCCTGCACCTGAGGGCGGAAATGAACTTCCATCGCCTGTTCGCCGAGACCATCGACGGCTTCGACCGCGACATGCTCGACTACCGTCAGAAAGCGGCGCTGGGCGGGGTCGGCCTGGCCTGAAGCGTTCCTCGCTGTATCGTTGGCGGGGGTAGGGGCCCTGTTTGCCCCTCCGCCTGCGACATCACGCCCAATCGCCGTTTTTCAGCACCGCTAGAGTATGGCGAGGCCCGGTCGTTGCTATGCTGGCGATGGCGGATTGCCCGGCCTGCCCAAGTGTTGTAAAGGCCGCTCACGTTTGGTTTGCGCTGAAGGATGGATGCACCATGTCAGATAGCCCGATGGACTACCAGGAACATGAGAGAACCTATGCGTTCTTCACCGGCCTGACCAAATACGGCACGATCGCCTGCGTGGTGATCCTGGTGCTGATGGCGATTTTCCTGGTCTGAGTTCGACATAGACTCATCCGGCAGCCTGGCTGCCGGATGTCGCGATACCCGACGACTTGACTGAGCGGGCACATTGCGAGGCCCGCCGCTCCATAGGAAAACGCCATGAAGATTGGTGTGCCGGCGGAGGTGGACGGGCTGGAAAGCCGCGTTGCCGCGACGCCTGAGACGGTAAAGAAGTTCATCGCGCTGGGCGCCGAGGTGTCGGTGCAGTCTGGCGCCGGTGTCGCCTCGCGCATTCCCGATGCCGAATATGCCGCTGCCGGCGCGACCATCGCGGCTTCCGCCGCCGATGCCGTGCGCGATGCGGATATCGTGCTCAAGGTTCGCCGGCCGCTCGCCGATGAACTGCCGACCTACAAGCGCGGCGCGCTGATCGTCGCGACCATGGATCCCTATGGGCATGAGCAGGATGTCGCCGCCATGGCCGGCGCCGGCGTCACGGCGATCGCCATGGAGTTCATGCCGCGCATCACCCGCGCCCAGGTCATGGACATCCTGTCGAGCCAGGCGAACCTCGCCGGCTACCAGGCCGTGATCGACGCGGCTTCCGAATATGATCGCGCGCTGCCGATGATGATGACCGCCGCCGGCACCGTGCCGGCCGCCCGCGTCTTCGTCATGGGCGCCGGCGTCGCCGGCCTGCAGGCCATCGCCACCGCCCGACGCCTCGGCGCGGTGGTGACGGCGACCGACGTCCGCCCCGCCGCCAAGGAACAGGTGGAATCGCTGGGCGCCAAGTTCGTCGCCGTCGAGGATGACGAGTTCAAGCAGGCAGAGACCGCCGCCGGTTACGCCAAGCCGATGTCGGCCGAATACCAGGCCAAGCAGGCGGCGCTGGTTGCCGAGCATATCAAGAAGCAGGACATCGTCATCACGACGGCCCTGATCCCCGGCCGCGCCGCGCCCCGCCTCGTCTCGGCCGCCATGGTCGCCTCGATGAAGCCCGGTTCGGTGCTGGTCGATCTCGCGGTCGAGCGCGGCGGCAACGTCGAGGGCGCCAGGCCCGGCGAGGTCGCACTTGTCGACGGCAAGAAGATCGTCGGCCATCTGAACGTCGCCGGCCGCATCGCCGCGACCGCGTCGCAGCTCTATGCCAAGAACCTGTTCGCCTTCGTCGAGACGCTGATCGACAAGGCCGCCAAGACGGTTGCCGTCAACTGGGACGACGAGCTGGTCAAGGCGACCGTGCTGACGCGCGACGGTGCCATCGTGCACCCGGCCTTCAAGCCGAAGGAAGCGCCGGCGCCCGCGCCGGTTGAAGAGCCGAAGCCGATCATCGTTGCTGAGCAGGGGGCCAGCTGAACATGGCAAGTCTTACGCCCGATCAGGCGGCCAGCGCCGCCAAATCTGCTGCCGACGCCGCAAGCGCGGCGGCGAGCGCCGCGCAGGAAGCTGCCGCCGCGGCCCAGATCTACGCCGACCAGGCCGCCAGCGGACTCGGCAATGTCGCCGGCGCGGCGGCGCATGCGGTGTCGGGGGGCGCGATCGACCCCTTCATCTTCCAGCTGTCCGTCTTCGTGCTGGCGATCTTCGTCGGCTATTACGTGGTCTGGCAGGTGACGCCGGCGCTGCACACACCGCTGATGTCGGTCACCAACGCGATCTCCTCGGTCATCGTCGTCGGCGCGCTGCTCGCGGTCGGCGTCGACGCGGCGGTCGATGCGGCCGCTGCCTCCGGCCATGCCTGGGCGCAGGGCTTCGGCTTCGTCGCCCTGATCCTCGCCAGCGTCAACATCTTCGGTGGCTTCCTCGTCACCAGTCGCATGCTCGCCATGTACAAGAAAAAGACGAAGTGAGGCCGCGCCGATGACAACCGCAAATATCACGGCGCTGCTCTACCTCGTCTCCGGCGTCCTGTTCATCATGGCGCTGCGCGGGCTTTCGAGCCCGGCGACCTCGCGCCAGGGCAACCTGTACGGCATGGTCGGCATGGGGATCGCGATCCTCACGACCCTGGTCCTCGCCGCGCCCAAGGGCGGCACGGCCTGGGGCCTGATCATTGTCGGCCTCGCCATTGGCGGCGGCGCCGGCGCGATCATCGCCCGCCGCATCGCCATGACGCAGATGCCGCAGCTGGTTGCCGCCTTCCACTCGCTGGTCGGCCTCGCCGCCGTCATGGTGGCGGCCGCCGCCCTCTACGCGCCATCGGCCTTCGGCATCGGCGAGATCGGCCACATCCACGGCCAGGCGCTGGTCGAGATGTCGCTCGGCGTCGCCATTGGCGCGATCACCTTCACCGGCTCGGTCATCGCCTTCGCCAAGCTGAACGGCAACATGTCGGGCAAGCCGATCCTGCTGGCCGGCCGCCACTTCACCAATGCCGGCCTGTTCATCCTGCTGGTGGCGCTGGTCATTGCGCTGGTGTTCACGGAAAGCCATCTGATCTTCTGGCTGATCGTGATCGTCAGCCTGGTTCTCGGCGGCCTGATCATCATCCCGATCGGCGGCGCCGACATGCCCGTCGTCGTGTCGATGCTCAACTCCTATTCGGGCTGGGCCGCGGCCGGCATCGGCTTCACGCTGGGCAACACGGCGCTGATCATCACCGGCGCGCTTGTCGGCTCGTCGGGCGCGATCCTTTCCTACATCATGTGCAAGGGCATGAACCGGTCGTTCATCTCCGTCATCCTCGGCGGCTTCGGTGGCGAGACGGGCGGGCCGGCAACGGGTGGTGCGGTCGAGCAGCGCCCGGTCAAGCAGGGCTCGGCCGAAGACGCGGCCTTCATCATGAAGAACGCGTCCAAGGTCATCATCGTGCCGGGATACGGCATGGCGGTCGCCCAGGCCCAGCACGCGCTGCGGGAAATGGCCGACAAGCTCAAGGCGGAAGGCGTCGAGATCAAATACGCCATCCATCCGGTGGCGGGCCGCATGCCGGGCCACATGAACGTGCTGCTGGCCGAAGCGAACGTGCCGTATGACGAGGTCTTCGAGCTCGAGGACATCAATTCGGAATTCGCCCAGGCCGACGTCGCCTTCGTCATCGGCGCCAACGACGTGACCAACCCGGCCGCGAAGACCGACCCGACCTCGCCGATCTACGGCATGCCGATCCTCGACGTCGAGAAGGCTGGCACGGTGCTGTTCATCAAGCGCGGCATGGGCTCGGGCTATGCCGGCGTCGAGAACGAGCTGTTCTTCAAGGACAACACGATGATGCTCTTCGCCGACGCCAAGAAGATGGTCGAGAACATCGTCAAGTCTCTCGGCTGATCTTCTGGCCGATGCAGGATCTCGAAAAGGCCGCCTCCGGGCGGCCTTTTTGCGTTGGCGCATCCGAAGCGCAAAGGTCCTTGCTGCCGGAAGGGTTGACGTAGGGGAGTGCTTTCTTCAGGCTGCTTGGTGGGGGCGATTCAAACCCGATGGGGGTCCATGCATGACTGATCGCAAGCCTTACGTTCCGCCTGTCCTGACCAAGCGTTCGAAGATCGGCCCTATTGTCGCGGTGACCTCGCCGGTCATCTGGCCGCCCGCCAGCTAAGGCAATCCCGATCTCGTCCTCGGACGATATGCAGCGACGAACCGTGCCCGGTGGCTGACAGCCATCGGGGTTTCAAGCCGGATGGAAGCGGCCAGGCACGCATGAAGCTCATCGCCTATGTGATGGACGGCCACGAGATCGACATACGGCCGGCGCGACCGAACCGCGCTTGGATGGACGCCTATTTCGAGCGATATGCCTATGGCTGCCTGCCGCTGCTGATGGCCAACATGCATGGCTGGGAGATCCTGTCGCCGGTCAGCTTCACCGCCATCTGGAATGGCGGCAGCGACAAGGACTGTCTCGCGATTCTCGAGGACGAGGATTCGAACGGGCTGATCCTCAGTTTTTTCGGCGCGGGAATCATCACCTACAAGGTGCCGGCCGTGTTCCGGACCGAACCGGGTTACGACCTGATTATCCAAGCCCCGCCGAACAGTCCGGTCGACGGCGTGTCGCCGCTCACCGGGATCGTCGAGATGGATTGGGCCTCGACCGTCGTCTCGATGAACTGGCAACTGACCCGGCCGAATTTCGCCGTGCGGTTCAGGAAGGGGCAGCCGATATGCCAGATCGTTCCCGTGAAGCGGGGCGAACTGGAGAGCTTCGAGCCTGAAAAGAGGAAGCTCGCCGACGATCCCGAACTCGCCGAATATATGCGTCAGTGGAGCGCCCGGCGCGGCGTCTTCCAGGAGGCGCTGAAGGACCCCGATTCACCCGAGCGGCGGCAGAAATGGCCCGGAAACTACCGGCGCGGCACCGACGTCTTCGACGAGCGCGCGGCGCCGGGCGACCACCTGACCCGGCTGCGGCTGAAACCCTTCGAGGATCCGGACGTCCAGCCAGATTAGGCCGCAGCGACCGCAGGCGGGGCTCCGAGCGGTCCCCGCCCGATGTGTCGGCTTAGCTGGCGGGCGCCGTGCGGCGCATGCCGTCGCGGGCGGGGGCGTAGCCGGAATTGAGTGTGTGGGCGCGGTTGAAGGCGGCGTAGGCCGCGTCGCGCTCGCCCAGCTTCTCCAGCGCCAGGCCCTGGTTGGTCCAGCCCTGGTAATTGTCCTTGTCGCGACGGACGACGGCGTTGAAGTCGTCGAGCGCGGCCTTGTAGTCGGCGGTTGCGAGATAGGACAGGCCACGGCCGAGATGCGGGGCGACCGCGTTCGGCGCATAGGTCATCGACGCCGTGAAATCGGCGATGGCGTCGTTGTGGCGGCCCTGGCCCTGATAGATCAGGGCGCGATTGTTATAGGCCTTGGGATCGGTCGGCTCGAGCTCGATCGCCCTGGAGAAATCGGCGAGCGCCATGTCGATCTGGCCCTGCGAGCGATAGAGATTGCCGCGGCCGACATAGGCTTCGTTGTAGCTCGGATTGATCTCGATCGAACGATTATAGTCCGACAGCGCCTGGCCGTTCTGGTTCAGCTTGCGCTGGACGAGGGCGCGGTTCGAATAGGCCTGGTAGAAGCCCGGATTGATCTCGATGGCGCGGTTGAAGTCCGCCAGCGCCTGGTCGTAGCGTCCGGCGCGGCCGAGCGCGGTGCCGCGCACATTGTAGCCCGAGGCGTCGCTGGGATTCTGGTTCACGACCGAACTGAGCGACGAGATGTTCGCCTCCGAGCCCATGGCGCGGTCGACATCGTCGAAGTCGTGAACGTTGGATGCCGTCTGGCAGCCGGCAAGTGCCAGCGCGCCGGCGAGGGCGACCCAGAGCGGCCGCTGCCGCAATCCGCTCATCGACCTCAAGGCAAGCGCCTGGCTGCCGATTGCGGTCGAGGCCGGGCTCGCGGATGAAAACCTGCCGAGCGCCATCATGAGCGTAGCTCCCAAACGGGCGCCCATGGCGAATGGAAAGGGCGCAAGAAAACAAAAGGAAACGAGCCCGAAACAACGGGCTCGTCACCTCTGAACTTCAAAGCGAAAAAGCAGGCGAAAGCAGGGCGATACCCTGACTTATCAGCGCTTCGGCTTGGGAGCCGCCACGATGCCGCCTTCGCGCTGGGCGCGCTTGCGAGCCAGCTTGCGAGCACGGCGAACGGCTTCCGCCTTCTCGCGTGCCTTCTTCTCCGAGGGCTTCTCGTAGAAGTTGCGCAGCTTCATCTCACGGAAGATGCCTTCACGCTGCATCTTCTTCTTGAGAGCCTTGAGCGCCTGATCGACGTTATTGTCGCGAACGAGTACCTGCACGCGGGAGCGTCCTATCTTGATCCGGTCCGGATGAAATCTCGGGGGAGACGAGGCAGGGCGACAAAAGCCGCTTATCAACACCGTCCCAATTGTGGTCGCTCTCATAGCAGAAGGGGGGAGGCGATGTCAAAGCGGAGAGCCGCCGAAACAAGGTAAATTCTCGTTTTCGCCGGGTCCGCGTGGCTTTTTGGCCCGCCTTCCGAGATCCACAGGTCGGAATTCACGAGCGTCCAAGGCCGCCACAAGGCTGATTCAAGCAGAATCCGGCGCTGGAAGCAATTCTTCGCGAGTGAGTCGCAATCGCACATCACGGGACGTCGAGGAATCGTTCCGGCGGACAAGGAAAAGGCCCCGCCCGGATGGGCGAGGCCTTGCGAAGGATCGATCAGGCGCCGGGCGACGCATATGGGTGGGCGCCTGCGGCGGCCCGTGCGGCGGGCTGGGGATCCAGCCGGGCCTGGCGTCAGGCCTCGTCTTCGTCCTCGTCGACGGGGCCCTTCAGCGACTTCAGCTTGGCAAAGACCGCGTCGGCGTCCAGTTCGTCTTCCTGCGGCTCTTCCGGGCGATAGGAGCGCAGCGCAGCCGAGGCCAGGGCGTCGGCTGCGGTCGTCTCTTCCGTCGACAGCAGCGTCTCGCCCTCGGCGCCGATTTCACGCGGCGGTGCGTTCTTGGCGGCCTTCTCGACTTCGAAATCGAGATCGATCTGCGAGCACAGGCCGAGCATGACCGGGTCGGACGGCGTCAGATTGGTGGAATTCCAGTGGCTGCGGCCGCGGATCGAATCGATCGTCGGCTTGGTCGTGCCGACCAGACGCATGATCGCGGCGTCCTTCAGCTCCGGGTGATTGCGCAGCAGCCAGAGAATGGCGTTGGGACGATCCTGGCGGCGCGAAACCGGCGTGTAGCGCGGACCCTTGCGCTTCTGCACGGGAACGCGGACGCGCGTCTCGGCCATCTTGAGCCGGTATTTCGGATCCTTCTGGGCGCGGTCGATTTCCTCGCGCGTCAGCTGGCCGGTCGTCACAGGATCGAGGCCCTTGATCGTCTGGGCGGCCTCGCCGTCGGCGATTGCCTTCACTTCGAGCGGGTGAAGCTTGCAGAAATCGGCGATCTGGTCGAAGCCGAGAGAGGTATTCTCGACGAGCCATACGGCGGTTGCCTTTGGCATCAGCGGGATAGTCGACATAATTCTCTCCTGGTCGCTCTCCCGGTGGTCGGCCGGAGGAGCAGAGCAATCGTCTGAATGACGGGAATGGGCCGATATATAGACCGGTGCCCTTCCCGACGCAAACAATGCTTGCCAGGCGGCAAGCGCCGCTTGCCAAAGGGGATGGGTGATCGGCCCATTCCGTCCCGCTGCCACTGCCGCCGATGTGCCGGCAGGCTACGATTGAAGCCGGATGCGACCGAGGTCGCATCCGGCAATCTAGGTCATGCCCGCCATAGGCTTACGGGGCGGGAGTCGCCGGGGCCGGAGTGGCTGGCGCGGGCTCGGGCGTCGCCGGAGCCGGGGTGGCCGGCGCGGGCTCGGGGGCTGCCGGGGCCGGGGTTGCCGGAGCAGGCTCGGGGGTAGCCGGCGCAGGAGCCGGAGCGGGCTCGGCCGGTTTGACGGGTTCCGGAGCCGGGGTTGCCGGGGCGGGCGCCGGCGTGGACTGCTCTACGGCCGCCGGCGTGGGCGGCGCGACGGGCGTGCGTGACTTCCACCAGAAATAGGCGATCACCAGAACGATGATGACGACGACGACCCATACCCAAGTATTTTGGCGTTGCATGTTGTCCTCCGGGGTGCGTGTTGCACCGACGAGCGCAATCTTACATCAAATCGTCCCATTCAACGAAGAGGAAACGATAGGCTAGGTTTCTCGCGGTCTCGAAGTCTACTGCATGGAGGCTGCTCCACGGTCCGAGCGAGCCGATATTCAGCCTCCATCCGCCGACCTCGACAGGGCACTGCCGATGTTTACGCTTGGCTGCGCCGGTGAACTTCAGCGCCCGGGAGGGCAACGGCGTTCGGCCGGTCTGGTTTCACCGGCCGTTCATTTTCGGCGGAGCGGGCCCTGCCGATCAGAGCGTCAGGACGATCTTGCCGATATGGCCAGAGCTTTCCATCCGTCGATGCGCTTCCGCGGCCTGCAGCAGCGGGAAGGTCGCATCGATCCGGGGCAGGATCTGCCGCTGTTCGATCAGAGGCCAGACCTTCGCCTCCAGTGCGCGCGCAATGCCGGCCTTGAAGCCCACGGTGCGCGGGCGCAGCGTCGATCCCGTCAGGGTCAGCCGCTTGGACAGAAGGCGGGTGAAGTTCACGTCGGCGATCGGGCCGTTCAGGAAGGCGATCTGGCCGATATGGCCGTCCAGCGCGGCGGCATCGAAATTGCGCTCGATATAGTCGCCGCCGACCATGTCGAGGATGACATCGGCGCCGTGGCCCTCGGTCACCGTCTTCACGACGCTGACGAAATCCTCCGTATGGTAGTTGATGGCGTGGCTGGCGCCGAGTTCGACGCAGGCGGCGCACTTCTCGGCCGATCCGGCCGTCGCCAGCACGGTGGCGCCGAAGGCCTTGGCGAGCTGGATCGCCGTCGTGCCGATGCCGGACGTGCCGCCATGCATGAGGAAGATGTCGCCGGCCTTGAGGCCGCAGCGCTCGAAGACATTGTGCCAGACGGTGAAGAAGGTCTCGGGCAGGGCTGCCGCCTCGACCAGGCTCAGGCCCCTGGGCACGGGGAGGGCATTGGTTTCGTTGACGGTGACATATTCGGCATAGCCGCCGCCGGCGACCAGCGCCGTTACCGTATCGCCGATGGCGAAGCGCGTGACATTGCGGCCGAGCGCCACGACATGGCCGGCAACCTCGAGGCCCGGCAGGTCGGAGGCGCCCTTGGGCGGCGGGTAATGGCCCTGCCGCTGCGCCACGTCGGGCCGGTTGACGCCGGCCGCCGCCACCTGGATCAGGATCTCGTGCTCGAACGGGTGCGGCACCGGGCGCTGGGTCGGCTGCAGAACGTCCGGCCCGCCCGGCTCGGAAATGGCGATGGCGGTCATGGTTTCGGGAACAGCGTTCATGAACGTCTCCTTGGACTTCGGCGCCCTGTCTGGCAAAGGCCGATTCAATCTTGCTATCTTTGGACCAGGCGGGATCCAAAAACGAGTGGAGCGCATCATGGCCCTTTTCGACGACGTCCCGGTGGAAAAGCCTTCGCCGCATCGGATCGGCGAGGATCTGGGACGGCTTTCGATCGACGAGCTGAACGAGCGGATCGTCTTGATGGAGGTCGAAATCGCACGGCTGCGCGAGGCGATCGCCGCCAAGACGGCGTCGCGCGCGGCGGCCTCTTCCTTCTTCAAGACCTGATACGCGCGGTGCCTGGAAGACCGTTAACGGCTCGTTAAGGTTTCGGGCGCCTTAATCAGGGGATCCAGCGATCTGGATGTGACTGAAGCGTTCTGTTGGTCTCCTCCCTCTGTCGCCTCACAAGAGCCGTTCATCGCGGCTCTTTTTTTGACTTCCGCCTTTGCAGGAGGCAAAATCCGGAAAACTTGCGCCCCGCTCGCCCCTGGTCGGTGAGCATGGCTGCGCAGCGGAATGGCTTCATGACAGACGATAGCCCTGGGCAAATCGATCCGCCGGTCGTTTTCGGCAGACGGTTTGCGTTTTCGGACACTTTCCGCGGCCTCTTCCGGGAAGGGATGCTGCTCGTCGAGGAGACGGCGGCCTATCTCGACGGTGACGGCCGGGGCGAATCACGCGACCTCCCGCGGGCCGCCTCGCTCACCTACGCCACCGAATCGATGCGGCTGACGACCCGGCTGATGCAGATTGCCTCCTGGCTCCTGCTGCAGCGCGCCGTCAACGAGGGCGAGATGACCTTCGAGCAGGCGGGCACGGAAAAGGCCAAGGTGCGGCTGCGCGGCTTCGGCACGCTGACCGAGGGACCGAACTGGCAGGACCTGCCGGTGCGGCTGCGCGAACTGATCGAGCATTCGGTGCGGCTGCAGGAACGCGTCATCCGCCTCGACGATGCGATGTGCAACGCTGCCAATGCCGAGGAGCCGGCCGAGAACCCGGTCAGCCGCCAGTTGGGACAACTGGCGCGCGCCTTCGGCTCTGGCGGAGAATAGGCGCCAAGCGCAGCGTCCGCAGCACGCCTGCCGCCAACCGGCATCCCGACAAGCAAAAACCCCGGCCAATGACCGGGGTTTTTTCATTCCAGTGCTTCGAACGGGCGAATTAGCTGCCCATGAAGCCCTTGAACTTGTTGTTGAAGCGCGAGACGCGGCCGGCGCGGTCGAGCAGGGTCTGGTTGCCGCCGGTCCAGGCCGGATGCGTCGACGGGTCGATGTCGAGGTTCATGACCGAACCTTCTTCGCCATAGGTCGACTTGGTCAAATATTCGGTCCCGTTCGTCATCACGATCTTGATCGTGTGGTAGTCGGGATGAATGCCATTCTTCATCGTCTGGTCCTCGCGGCTCGGTCCGTTGGACCGCATGGTCGTCGCCCGCCGAAGCGGAAGCGCCGTCCTGATCAATGGGGAAAACGGCTGCTTGCGACGGGCCGTCCTGTGGGGCGACGATATAGCCCAGCGTTCCGGCCTGCACAAGAGGCGGCTTGCCTTGAAACACCGCCGCCGTCAGTGCATCTAGGCGCCATCGAGGCGATCGCCTCCGGGAATGACTGAGACGGGTGCCGATGGCGGACCGAGACGCGATATCGAGCGACGCCGCGGGCGCTGCCAGGACTGGACGCCGTTCGCTGCGGCCGCTGGCCATGCTGCGGCCTTATGTGCTGCGCCGCAAGCCGCAACTGGTCGGCGCCATCCTGGCGCTGGTGATGGCGGCGCTGGCAACCCTGACGGTCCCGCTGGCCGTGCGCCGCATGATCGACCACGGCTTCACCGCCGACAATGCCGGCACGATCAACGTCTATTTCATGGCCCTGATCGGCGTCGTCGCCGTGCTCGCGACCGCTTCCAGCCTGCGCTTCTACTTTGTCACCTGGCTTGGCGAGCGCGTCGTCGCCGACCTGCGGGCCGATGTTTTCCGCCATCTTTCGGCGCTCGGCATCGATTTCTTCGACCGCAACCGCTCCGGCGAGATCGCCTCGCGGCTGACGGCCGACACCACGCAGATCAAGTCGGTAGCCGGCGCCAGCATCTCGATCGCGCTGCGCAATCTGGTGATGTTCATCGGCGGCGTGGCGATGATGATCGTCACCAGCCCCAAGCTTTCCGGCCTCGTGCTGATCGCACTCCCGATCGTCGTGCTGCCGCTGGTCGGCTTCGGCCGTCGAGTCCGGCTACGCTCGCGCAAGGCGCAGGACCTGCTGGCGGATGCCTCCGCCTATGCCTCGGAAGCGGTCGGCGCCATCCGCATCGTCCAGGCCTTCACGGCCGAGGCGACGGTGGCGCGGCGATTTGCGGAAAGCGTGGAGGGCGCCTTTGTCGCGGCGCGCAATTCGACGGTCGCTCGCGCGGCGCTGACGGGCTTCGGCATCTTCATGGTGTTTGCCAGCATGGTCGCGGTGCTGTGGTGGGGCGCCCAGGACGTGATGGCGGGCCGGATGACGCCGGGCACGCTCGGCCAGTTCCTGATCTATGCGGTGATCGGCGCCGGCGCGCTTGGCGAGCTTTCGCAGGTCTGGGGCGATATCTCGAATGCCACCGGCGCCGCAGAGCGGCTTGCCGAGATCCTGGCGGAAAAGCCGTCCGTCGCGGCGCCGGCCAAGCCGCTGCGACTGGCCGAGCCGGTCCGGGGCGCCGTCGCGTTCGAGGATGTGGGCTTCGCCTATCCCGAGGGCGGGCGGGGCGCTGCCATCCGCCATATCGGTTTCCGCGTCGAGCCTGGCGAACGCGTCGCCGTGGTCGGTCCGTCCGGCGCCGGCAAAAGCACGTTGTTCAACCTGATGCTGCGCTTCTACGATCCGCAGCAGGGCCGGGTGACGGTGGATGACGTCGATATCCGCGATCTCGATCCCGTCGCCTTGCGCAGCCATATCGCCATCGTGCCGCAGGATACGGTGGTGTTCGCGGCGAGCGCGGCCGAGAATATCGGCATCGGCCGTCCCGGCGCCGACCGCGCCGCGATCGAGCGGGCGACTGTCTCCGCCCATGCCGACGCGTTCCTGGCGACGCTGCCGCAAGGCTACGAGACCGAACTGGGCGAACGTGGCGTGACGCTTTCCGGCGGCCAGCGCCAGCGCATCGCGATTGCCCGCGCCATCCTCAAGGACGCGCCGATCCTGCTGCTCGACGAGGCGACCTCGGCGCTCGACGCCGAGAGCGAAGTCGCCGTTCAGGATGCGCTGGATGAACTGATGGTCGGCCGCACGACGATCGTCATCGCCCACCGCCTGGCGACGATCCTCAAGGCCGACCGCATCCTGGTCATGGATGGCGGCGCGATCGTAGAGGAGGGCACGCATGAGGCGCTCGTGCGCCACGGCGGCCTCTATGCGAGGCTCGCCCGCCTGCAGTTCCGCGAAGACGCCGCCTGAGCCTCAGGCCGCGACGAGACGAGAGAAGTCCGTGCCCGGTGCGAGGTGCAGGGACGCGTCGAGGATCTCGACGGCTACGATCTTTGCTCCAGCGCCCAGGCTGGATGGATCCTCGCTTCGGCGAGAATGACGGCGGAGTGGTGGCGGCGGGCGGCCTGATTTCCCGGTCGCTGTCAGAGCGCGCCTATCGCTCGGTGAGCTTCAGCTCGATGCGGCGGTTGCGGGCGTAGGCGGCGTCGTCATTGCCCTGGACCAGGGGCTGGAACTCGCCAAAGCCGGCAGCGACCAGATGGATCGGCTGGACGCCCTGGTCGACCAGGAAGCGCACCACCGCGATGGCGCGCGCGGCCGACAGTTCCCAATTGTTGCGATAGCGGCCGGAACCGGAAAGCGGACGCGCGTCGGTGTGGCCGTCGACGCGAAGGACCCAGGCGATCTCGGGCGGGATCTCGCCCTCCAGCACCTTGAGCGCATCGGCGAGCTTGGTCATCTCGACGCGGCCCTCTTCGTTGATCTCGTCCGATCCGGACGGGAACAGCACTTCCGACTGGAAGACGAAGCGGTCGCCGACGACGGTGATGTCCGGCCGGTTGCCGAGGATCTCGCGCAGGCGGCCAAAGAAGTCGGAGCGGTAGCGAGACAGTTCCTGCACGCGCTGGGCCAGCGCCACGTTCAGGCGGCGGCCGAGATCGGCGATTTTCGTCTGGCTCTCGGTATCGCGTTTTTCCGAAGCGCCGAGCGCCTCCTCGAGCGCGCCGATCTGGCGGCGCAGGGCGGCGATCTGCTGGTTGAGAATCTCGACCTGCGACAGAGCCTTCTGGCTGACGACCTTCTCGTTTTCGAGCGCCTTGGTGATGATGGCGATCTGGCCCTCGGCGGAGCCGGCAGCAGCGGTCGACGTATCCGCCGCTCCCTTCAGCCGGTCGCGCTCGGCTTCGGCCGAGGCGAGGCTCGCCTGCAGGCTCGCCAGTTGGTCGGCGGTATCCTGCTTGCCGGCCCGTTCCATGGCCAGCAGCTCGGTCAATTCGGCGATCTGGCTGTTGAGGCGGTTCAGCACGGTGTCCTTGCCGGTGATCTCGCGGGTCTGCAGGAATTGGAGCAGCGCGAAGATCGACAGCAGGAAGATGAAGACGAGCAGGAGGTTCGACAGCACGTCGACAAAGGCCGGCCAGACATCGCTCCTGGCCTCGCGACGGCGTCCCCGTGCGGCCACGCCTATTCTCCGGCCGGCTGCTTGAGGGCCTTGGCGATCACTTCCAGCAATTGCTGCATTTCGCGCTGCTGGTCAGCCTGTTGCTCGACCCAGCCGCGCACGACCTGCTGTTCGCTGCGCATATGCTGCACCAGCCCCTGGATGCCTTCGGCGAGATTGGCCATCGCCGCCGTGGCGCGCTGCGTCGAGCCGCTCGATCCGCCGCCGCCTTCGTGCACGGCCGCCGTCAACCGCTCGATGGCGACGCGCAGGTCCTCGCCGGAGGACGCCGCCCCTGCGTGGACGTCGAGCATGCTCGGATCGAGGTCGGTGACGGTGGAGAGCCAGTCTTCCAGCTCGGTATAGAACTTGTTCTGCGCCTGGCCGGCCTGCAGGTCGAGGAAGCCCAGGATCAGCGAGCCGGCGAGACCGAACAGCGAGGACGAGAAGGCCGTGCCCATGCCGGTCAGCGGCGCCTCGAGGCCGGATTTCAGATCCTCGAAGATGACGGCGCTGTCGCCGGTGCCGACATTGAGGCCGCGGATCGCATCGGCAACCGCGCCAACCGTCTGCAGCAGGCCCCAGAAGGTGCCGAGCAGGCCGAGGAAGATCAGCAGGCCGGTCAGGTAGCGCGAGGTGTCGCGGTCCTCGTCCAGGCGCATCAGGATCGAATCGAGCACGGAGCGCATGGTCTGGGTCGAGATCGACATGCGGCCGATGCGATCGCCAAGAATGGCGGCCATCGGCGCCAGCAGCACGGGCGCGCGGTCCATCTCGACGGAGCGATCGGCGTTGCGAAAGCCGTTTACCCAGCGGATCTCCGGGAAAATGCGAATCACCTGCCGGAACGCCAGCAGGATGCCGATGAACAGCACGCCGAGGATGACGCCGTTCAGTGCGGGATTGGCGAGGAACGAATTATAGGCCTGGCGATACAGGATCATGGCCACGAAAGCCGCGATCACCAGAAAGACGATCATCCGCCACAGATAGACCTGTGGGCTGGCAAGCTTGTAGGGGTCGAAGTCTCTTGCCATCGTTCTCCGCCGGATCACGCTCCGTCTCGATCCGCTCCGCACGTCCTGCCAGAAGCGATTGCGGCTGGCGACGTGGGTAGCCTCGACCGAGAGTGCCAAGTCCTGTTCCGGCATGCGGCGCGGCGGACCGCGTCGCACTCCGGTGATCAAGGTTTAACGTGATTTGACGGAGGATAGAAAGTCCTTAACGCGTCGCGGCGCGCGCGGAAGGCGCTTTCCCCTCCGTCATTTTCGCCTTGCCTTCAGTCGGCCTGGCGCTCCAGCTCCGCGGTCCACTCGCCGAGCGCGGCCAGGCCGTTCATGCGTGCGCGGTGCAGGAAGGCGTCCTGCCCGGCAGCGACGTTCTCCGGCTTGCCGCCCCAGGCCTTGAGGGCGGCGGCCTGCAGCGCGCGGCCATAGGAGAAGGTGATCTTCCAGGGGCGGTTCGGAAGCTGGTTGATCAGCGACAGATGCTCGGTCGCCAGCACATCGGATTGGCCGCCGGACAGGAAGGCGATGCCGGGAACGCTGGTCGGCACGGTCGCGTGGAACGCGGCGACGGTACGCTCGGCAACCTCGGACGGGGCAGCGTTCTGGCCGCTATCCTTGCCCGGCACGACCATGTTCGGCTTGAGGATCATGCCGGTCAGATCGACGCGAGCCTTTTCCAGTTCGTCGAACACAGCCTCGAGCGTTGCCTCGGTGACCTTCTGGCAGGTCTCGATGGTGTGGGTCGCGTTCGGATTGTCCATCAGGACTTCCGGCTCGACGATCGGAACGATGCCGTTTTCCTGGCAGAGCGCCGCATAGCGCGCCAGCGCATGCGCATTGGCGGAAAGCGCGCCCGGCGTCGGGAGGTTCGCGCCGATGGTGATCACGCCGCGCCATTTGGCGAAGCGGGCGCCGAGCTTGTAATATTCGACCAGCCGCTCGCGCAGGCCGTCCAGGCCCTCGGTGACGGTTTCGCCAGGATAGAAGGCGAGGGGCTTGGCGCCCATGTCGACCTTGATGCCCGGGATCGAGCCATTCGCCTCGATCAGGCTGACCAGCGAGCGGCCGTCGCGGGCGGACTGGCGGATCGTTTCATCGAACAGGATCACGCCCGAGATGTGCTCGCGCATCGCGGTGTCGGCGGAAAACAGCATCTCGCGGTAGTCGCGCCGGCTGTCCGCCGTCGAATCGAGAGCGATCCCGTCGAAGCGCTTCTTGATCGTGCTCGAGCTTTCGTCAGCCGCGAGGATGCCCTTTCCAGGTGCGACGAGACGACGGGCAATATCCTGAAGGCTGTCGGTCATGCGGAGCGATCTCTTTCCAAACGCGGACCTGGACCGTCCAGGCCGCACACAGGCTGCATAGCGCGTCGAGATAGATTTTGCACTGCGAAATAAAACGCTTCCGAGCCGTTAAGGCTCGGAAGTAATTTAATTTTATGGATCAAATTATCCGCAAGATTGCGACGTTGCTTTGTTGGTTCGCGCGATACTCAGGGCTTCTGGCGCAGCACTTCGACGCCGGGGAGCGGCTTGCCCTCCAGCCACTCCAGGAATGCGCCGCCAGCGGCCGACACATAGGTGAAGTCGTCGGCGACGCCCGCATGATTGAGGGCCGCGACCGTATCGCCGCCGCCGGCGACCGACAGCAGCTGGCCGGCCTTGGTGCGCTTGGCGGCATGGCGTGCCGCCTCGACCGTGCCGCGATCGAAGGGCTCCATCTCGAACGCGCCGAGCGGACCATTCCAGACCAGCGTCGCCGCTTCATCCATGGCGGCGTTGATGCGCGCCACCGACAGCGCGCCGACGTCGAGGATCATGCCGTCCTCGGGAATGGCGTCGACGCCATAGGTCTGGGTCGGCGTGTGGGCCTGGAAGTGATAGGCGACCGTCGCATCGACCGGCAGGATGATCGCGCAATTGGCTTCCTGCGCCTTGGCCATGATGCGGCGGGCGGTATCGGCGAGGTCCTTCTCGCAGAGAGACTTGCCGACCGAATATCCCTGGGCATGCAGGAAGGTGTTGGCCATGCCGCCGCCGATCACCAGCGCATCGACCTGGCCGACGAGATTCTCGAGCAGGTCGATCTTGGAGGAGACCTTGGCGCCGCCGACGAGCGCGATCACCGGGCGCTGCGGGCTGGTAAGCGCCTTTTCGAGCGCCTCGAGTTCGGCCTGCATGGCACGACCGGCATAGGCCGGCAGCTGATGCGCCAGACCCTCGGTCGAGGAATGGGCGCGATGGGCGGCCGAGAAGGCGTCGTTCACATAGAGATCGCCCAGTTCGGCGAGCGCCGAGGTGAAGATCGGATCGTTCTTCTCCTCGCCCTTGTGGAAGCGCGTGTTCTCCAGCAGCAGGACGTCGCCATCCGACATCCTGGCGATCGCCGAGGCGGCGTCGTTGCCGATGCAGTCATTGGCGAAGGCGACCGGACGGCCAAGCAGCGTCTCGAGCGCCGGCACGACGGGTGCGAGCGACATGTCGGCGACGCGCTCGCCCTTCGGGCGGCCGAAATGCGCCAGGAGAATCGCCTTGCCGCCCCGCTTCGAAACATCGCGAACGGTCGGTAGGATGGCGCGGATGCGCGTGTCGTCGCTGACCATGCCATCCTTCATCGGCACATTGAGGTCGACACGGATCAGGACGCGCTTGCCCTTGATGTCGGCGTTATCGAGGGTCCGGAAGGTCGACATGCGCGCTCTCTCCTTGTGGGCACGGAATGCCCTCAGATGTGAAAATGGCCCGGAGTGCGTCCGGGCCATTCTGTTCTAGTGATCTGCTTTCGCGGGATCAAATCGTCTTTCGGGCGAGCCGATCGGGATCAGATCGTCTTGGCGAAATAGGCCGTCATGTCGGCCATGCGGTTCGAGAAGCCCCACTCATTGTCGTACCAGGCCAGCACGCGGACGAAGTTGCCCTCGATGACCTTGGTCTGGTCGAGGTGGAACGTCGAGGAGTGCGGGTCGTGGTTGAAATCGTGCGAGACGTTCGGCTGGTCGGTGATCGCGAGCACGCCCTTGAGCGGGCCGGCAGCCGCAGCCTTCATCGCCGCGTTGATCTCGTCGACCGTCGTGTTGCGCTCGGCGACGATCTTGAGGTCGATCAGCGAGACGTTCGGCGTCGGGATGCGGATGGCGCTGCCGTCGAGCTTGCCCTTGAGCTCCGGGATCACCAGGCCGATCGCCTTGGCGGCGCCGGTCGAGGTCGGGATGGCCGAAAGGGCGGCGGCGCGGCCGCGGTAAAGGTCCTTGTGCATGGTGTCGAGCGTCGGCTGGTCGCCGGTGTAGGAATGCACCGTCGTCATGTAGCCGTGCTTGATGCCGACCGTTTCCTGCAGGACCTTGGCGACCGGCGCCAGGCAGTTGGTGGTGCAGGAGCCGTTGGAGATCACCAGGTGGTCCTTGGTGAGGCCCTCATGGTTGACGCCGAACACGGCGGTGTAGTCAGCGCCGTCGCAGGGAGCCGAGACGATGACGCGCTTGGCTCCGGCCGTCAGGTGGGCGGCGGCCTTGTCGCGGGTCGTGAAGATGCCGGTGCACTCAAGCGCGATGTCGATGTCGAGCTCCTTGTGCGGCAGCTCGGCCGGGTTGCGGATCGCGGTGACCTTGATCCGGCTCTTGCCGATGACCAGCGTGTCGCCGTCCACGATCACTTCATGCGGAAAGCGGCCATGGACCGAATCGAAGCGGAGCAGGTGGGCGTTGGTCTCGACCGGGCCGAGATCGTTGACCGTGACGACTTCGATGTCGGTCCGGCCCGACTCGACGATCGCACGAAGGATGTTCCGGCCAATTCGGCCGAAGCCATTGATAGCAACCCGCACCGCCATATTCGATCTCCTTGAAGCGCGTGACGCGCCTTCGTCCGTTTCGGCCGGGCGCGTGCCCGGCCGGGGTTCAGTTCATGGTTCAGGCTCGGCTTACTTCAGCCGTGCCAGCGCCGCCTCGGCGGCATGCTCGGCCGTGATGCCGAAATATTCGTAGAGCTTGTCGGCCGGCGCGCTGGCGCCGAATCCGTTCATGCCGATGAAAATGCCATCGACGCCGATGAAGCGGTCCCATCCCATGCGGATCGCCGCCTCGATGGCGACGCGAACCCTCGAATTGCCGAGGATCGACGCCTTGTAGGCGTCATCCTGCTCTTCGAACAGCTCGAAGCTCGGAACCGAGACGACGCGGGCCGTGTGGCCGGCTTCCTCGATCTTCGCCTTGGCGTTCATGGCGATCTCGACTTCCGAACCGGTCGCGAACAGCGTCACGTCGGCATGGTCGGGACCGGCGAGCAGGTAGGCGCCCTTGGCCGACTTGTTCTCCGAGACGTGCTCGGTGCGCAGCGTCGGCAGGTTCTGGCGCGACAGGGCCAGCACGGACGGATTGTGCGGGCTTTCGACGGCGATCTGCCAGACTTCCGCCGTCTCGACCGCGTCGGCCGGACGGAAGACGCGCAGATGCGGGATCGCCCGCAGCGCCGCGACATGTTCGACGGGCTGGTGGGTCGGGCCATCTTCGCCGAGACCGATCGAGTCATGCGTCATGACATAGATGACGCGCTCGCCCATCAGTGCCGAGAGGCGGATGGCCGGGCGGGCGTAGTCGGTGAAGACCAGGAACGTGCCGCCATAGGGGATGAAGCCGCCATGGAGCGCGATGCCGTTCATCGCCGCCGACATGCCGAACTCGCGGATGCCGTAGTGGATGTAGCGGCCGGCATAATCGTCCGGCGTCAGCGGGATCTGGATCTTCGCGCGGGTGAGGTTGGAGCCGGTCAGGTCGGCCGAGCCGCCGGCCAGTTCCGGCAGCACGGTCGCGAGCATGTCCAGCGCCATCTCGGACGACTTGCGGGTCGCGACCTTCGGCTTGGTCTCGGACAGGGTCTTCTTGTAGGCGTCGACGGCGGCGTCGAGGCCGGCCGGCAGTTCGCCCTTCATGCGGCGCTCGAATTCCGAACGCACGGCGGCGTCGGCCGCGGCGAAGCGGGCTTCCCAGGCGGCGCGCGGCGCTGCCAGTTCGGCTGCCGCCTTGTGCCAGTCGGCATAGACGTCTTCCGGGATCTCGAACGGCGCATAGGGCCAGCCGAGCGCCTCGCGGGCACCGGCGATTTCCTTGTCGCCCAGTGCCGAGCCATGCGAGGCATGGCTGTCGGCCTTGGTCGGCGCGCCATAGCCGATGATCGTCTTGCAGGCGATCAGGGTCGGGCGGTCGGAATTGCGGGCGCGCTCGATGGCGGCGGCGACTTCTTCCTGATCCAGGCCGTCGACGCGCTCGGCGTTCCAGCCGCTCGCCTTGAAGCGCGCAACCTGGTCGACCGAGGTGGAGAGGTCAGTATGGCCGTCAATGGTGATGCCGTTGTCGTCGAACAGCACGATCAGCTTGTTCAGCTTCAGATGGCCGGCAAGGTCGATCGCCTCGTGGCTGACGCCTTCCATCAGGCAACCGTCGCCCGCGATCACATAGGTGTAGTGGTCGACGAGGTCGTCGCCATATTCGGCGTTCAGCATGCGCTCGGCGAGCGCGAAGCCGACCGACATGGCCAGGCCCTGGCCGAGCGGGCCGGTGGTCGTCTCGACGCCCGGCGTCACGAAGTTCTCGGGGTGGCCCGGCGTCTTCGAGTGAAGCTGCCGGAAATTCTTCAGCTCGCTGATCGGCAGAGCCTCGGAGCCAAGCAGGTGCAGCACGGAATAGAGCAGCATCGAGCCATGGCCGGCCGACAGGATGAAGCGGTCCCGGTCGGGCCAATGCGGCTGGGCGACGTCGTATTTCAGGAAGCGCGTGAACAGCACCGTGGCGACATCGGCCATGCCCATCGGCATGCCGGGATGGCCGGACTTGGCCTTTTCGACCGAATCCATCGCGAGCGCACGGATGGCGTTTGCCATGCGCTTGTGGGTGTCAGGAGCTGTCATCTTTGCTTCCACGCTTGTGGGCCGGACCGCTGCTCACTGGTCGAGCAGCGAGCGGCCTCGTTGTTCTGTGGGGGTAGGTACCCGGCCGCCGGACCGTCACGGAAAGGCGCTGCGACAAATAACAGACCCCCTTGGTGAGTCAATCTCGTGACCGTCCTTCGCGACCGGCGCGCTTCGCGGAAATTCGCCGAAAATGCCTGTCGCCGCGTAGGCCATTGACGCCCCGTTTCGGGCCTGCCTAATGTCCGGAACGATTTCTGACCGGCTGCATCAGGGAGATTCCGCCACAATGCGAGGGGCGTCGCCCATTGACGGTGCGTTGCGGCGCTTGAGCGCGGCGCTGGACGGGCTGGAGGGAGCCGTCGATCGACGGCTGAACGCCGGCGCACGGCTCGGCGAGATCGAAAACGAAATGCAGCGCATCGGGCTCGACCGGTCGCGCCTGGCGCAGTCCGTCGACGCGGCCGAGGCCCGTTCCGAGCGCCTGGAAGAAGCCAACAAAGAAGTTTCCCGTCGTCTCGTCGCCGCCATGGAAACGATTCGCTCCGTGCTCGAACGGCACGACGGCTAACGGAAGAGACCATGCCGCAAGTCAACGTCACGATTAACGGCAAGACCTACCGCATGGCCTGCGACGATGGGCAGGAGGCCCATCTCGAAGGGCTGGCCGACCGTCTGAACGAGATCATCGGCCAGTTGCGCCAGAGTTTCGGCGAGATCGGCGACCAGCGCCTGACCGTCATGGCGGCCATTACCATGGGCGACGACCTTGCCGAGGCGCATCGGCGCATCCGCCGGTTGGAGGCGGAACTCGCCGCCATCAACGAAACCAAGACCGCGGTGATTTCCCGCTTCGAGGAATCGGAGGCGAGCATCGCGCGCGCCATCGAGCAGGCCGCCGGTCGGCTCGAGGGACTGGCGCAGAAGCTCGTCGCCGTCGACAAGCGCGACTGATCCTGCCTTTCGGCGCAGCCCTGCGACGCATCGCGACTGCAGGATCCTGCGAACATCGCGTCGAGATCTCTGGCTAACCGGCATGCGGTCGCCTATATCTGGTTTCGGCGAGACTGCGCGGTGCGACAGGAGCTCACAATTCCCCGGGGCCTTATCGATCCAAACGGGGGCTGTCCCTGACTGGAGCCGTGGTTCCGGTCATATGGCTCCCACCTACACTGTAGGTTCCCTGGGATCGATCACTCCATCGGCCCATCGTGGCTCGCCACCCTTTCTTCTTCGCTTCCAGCCCTGCCGTTTGCCGTGACGAACAAAAGCCAGCTTCGCGCCGCCGCCCTTGCCCGACGCGACGCCGTCGATCCAGCCGCGCGCATCGCGGCGGCCGACCGGGTTCTGCGCCGGGCCGAAGCGCTGTTCGACCGACCGGGCCATGTCGTTTCCGGCTATTGGCCGATCCGCAGCGAGGCCGATCCGCGCCCGCTTCTGGAGCGCGCGCGTCTTGCCGGCGCCTCGATCGCGCTACCCGTGCTGCTCGATGCCGAGACGCTGCGCTTCCGTCTCTGGGAGGCGGGCGCCGCGCTCGAGCCGGCCGGTTTCGGCACGGTCGGGCCATCGGCCGAGGCGCCCTTCGTCGTCCCCGACATCGTCATCCTGCCGCTCGCCGCCTTCGACCGTCGCGGCCATCGCATCGGCTATGGCAAGGGACATTATGATCGCGCCGTCGCCGGCCTGATGGCTTCCGGCGCGCAACCTTTGCTGGTTGGGCTTGCCTTCGCGGTGCAGGAAGTCGACAAAGTTCCCTTTGAGCCGCACGACATCCCCCTCGATTACATCCTGACCGAGGACGAACTGATCGCTGCGCCAAAGCCTGGCTGACCGATCGAAAGGGAACTGCGTGCGACTTCTATTTCTGGGCGACATTGTGGGACGCTCCGGCCGAAACGCCGTCATCGAAAGGCTGCCGGGCCTGATCGATCGCTACAAGCTCGATTTCGTCGTCATCAATGGTGAAAACGCGGCGGGCGGCTTCGGCATCACCGAGGAGATCGTGCGCGACGTGCTGGATGCGGGCGCCGATGTCATCACCACCGGCAACCACGCCTTCGACCAGCGCGAGGCGCTGGTGTTCTGCGAGCGCCAGCCGCAGTTCCTGCGACCGGTCAATTACCCCACGGGAACGCCCGGCCGGGGCGCCAACCTGTTCATCGCCCGCAACGGCGCGCGGGTGCTCGTCGTCAACGCGATGGGGCGCATCTACATGGACGCGCTGGACGACCCCTTCGCCGCCATCGACCGTGAGATCTCGGCCTGTCCGCTCGGCGAGCAGGCCGATGCGATCGTGATCGATTTCCACGCCGAGGCGACCAGCGAGAAGCAGGCGATCGGCCACCATCTCGATGGACGCGTCACCCTCGTGGTGGGCACCCACACCCATGTGCCGACCTCCGATTGCCGCATCCTGGCGGGCGGCACCGCCTACCAGTCGGATGCCGGCATGTGCGGCGACTATGATTCCGTGCTCGGCATGGACAAGGAAGAGCCGGTCCGCCGTTTCCTGACCAAGATCCCGTCCGGGCGGTTCCAGCCGTCGGGCGGGACCGCCACCTTGTGCGGTCTGGCCGTCGACGTCGACGACACGACGGGGCTCGCCCGCTCGGTCTCGCCGCTGGCGATTGGCGGCGTGCTCGAAGAGCGGTTGCCGACCTTCTGGGGTTGACGCCGATCGTCATTCCGTGATGGGAGAGGCAAACGCTTCCCCCATTTCAGATTTGCTCCGTCCGGGCGCGGTTCGCCTCGATACCGCCGGACGATGCTGCAGGAGTTTCCTTCATGGCCCGCTCGGCCCTTCTCAATGTCATGGTCAGCGCCGTCACCAAGGCCGGCCGTCCCCTCGCGCGCGACTTCGGCGAGATCGAGAACCTGCAGGTTTCGATGAAGGGTCCGGCCGATTTCGTCGTCGCCGCCGATCGCAAGGCCGGCCAGGCGCTGGTCGCCGAACTGACCAAGGCGCGGCCCGGCTACAGCTTCCTGACCAAGGATCGCGGCCTGCTGCCCGGCACCGACGAGTCGCATCGCTGGATCGTCGACCCGCTCGCCGGATCGACCAATTTCCTGCACGGCATTCCGGTGTTCGGCGTCGCCCTGGCGCTCGAGCGGGAAGGGCAGATCGTCGCGGCGGTGCTGTTCAACCCCGTCACCAACGACCTCTATGTCTCCGAGCGCGGCGCCGGCGCGTTCCTGAACGATCGCCGCCTGCGTGTCGCCGGCCGCACGGCGCTGGCCGACTGCGTGGTTGCGACCGGCATTCCGCATCTCGGCACGCCCGATCATCCGGGCGCCATCCGCAAGCTGCAGAGCGTCATGATCGAAGTGGCCGGCATGCGTTCCAGCGGTTCGCCGGTGTTCGAGCTGGCCTCGGTCGCCGCCGGCAGGATCGATGCCTACTGGCAGGAAGGGCTGCAGCCCTGGGACATCGCGGCCGGCGCGCTGTTCGTGCGCGAAGCCGGCGGCAAGAGCTCCGACCTGTGGGGCGGCGAGAAGATGGTCGAGACCCGCAGCATCTGCGCCGGCAACGAGAAGATCCAGGGCCGCCTGCTGACGGCGCTCACCACCGCCCGCGGCTGAGCGAGCCACAGACCCGCGCGCGACGGCTTGAATGGCGTCGTGCTTTCGCCATAAGGCTGTGGCGTTTTCGGATGCGTTGTTGAAGGCGATCATGGCCAAGAAGAAAAAAGCCCCTCCGCCAGAGCCGTTTGCGCGCCTCTGCCTCGTCACGCCGGCGGGCCTCGATCCCGAGGCCTTCGCGCCCGTGCTCGACGCCGCCCTGAAGGCGGGCGACGTCGCGACGCTGTTCATCGCGTCGGAGACGTCGAATGCCGGGGAACTGCAGCGCATCGCCGAGGCGCTGGTGCCGGTGGCGCAGGCCAATGGCGTCGCCGTGATCGTGCCGAACGACACGCGCCTGTTCGGCCGGTCCGGCGCGGACGGCCTGCATGTCGATACCAGCCTTGCCGATCTCAAGGACGCGATGGAGACGCTGAAGCCCGACCATATCGTCGGCGCCGGCGGCATCACCACCCGGCACGACGCCATGCTCGCCGCCGAGGCGGACTGCGACTACATCTTTTTCGGCCGCTTCGATGGCGACACCGCCGACGAGATCTTCGACAAGGCGTTCGACCTGGCCTCCTGGTGGTCGGCCGTGTTCGAGATCCCGGCCGTGGTCATGGGCGGCCGCACGCTGGCTTCGGTCGAGCCGGCCGTCGACGCCCGCATCGAGTTCGTCGCCCTGCGCTCCGCGATTTGGGACCATCCGGGGGGGCCGGTCGCTGCCGTGACCGAGGTCAACCGGCTGATCGCCGCCCGCCAGGCCGAAGCGACGCCATGACCGGGCGGGCCACGCCATGACGAAGCGGACCGCGGTTCTCGCTGTTCTGGTTGTGGCCATCGCGCTGCCGATGCAAGCCCAGGCCGCGTCCGGCAAGACGACGGCGACGACCACCGAACCGGCCAAGCCCGAGGGCACGGATAAATCCATCGGCGTCGCCCCGGTGATCGGCTCGTCCGGGACGCTTGGCGTGCCGCCGCCCGCGGCCGGCCTGCTCCCCAGCGCCGACGAACTGATCAAGTCCGGTCGGGCGCTGAACGATGACAGCGAGGGCGATCTCGCCTTCGGCGCATTCCAGCGCGGCCTCTACCTCACCGCCTTCAAGATCGCCATGAGCCGCGCGCAACGGGGCGACGGCGTTTCGGCGACGCTGGTCGGCCGGCTCTATGCCGAGGGGCTCGGCGTCAAGCAGAGCGACAAGGCGGCGGCCGCCTGGTACCAGCAGGGCGCGCTCGGCGGCGACCCCAATGCGCAGCTCGCGCTTGGCCTGCTCTATCTCGACGGGCGCGGGCTGAAGAAGGACCGCGCCAAGGCGGCCGACGCCTTCGAGCAGGCGGCCGAGTGGAACGAGCCCCAGGCGCTCTACAATCTCGGGCTGCTCTATCTGGAAGGGAATGTCCGTCCGCGTGACGCGGAGAAGGCGGCTGCGCTGTTCAGCAAGTCGGCAGGGCTCGGCAATATCGACGCCCAGTTCGCGCTGGCGCAGCTCTATTCCGAGGGCGAGGGCGTGCTGCTCGACGACGGCATCGCGACGATGTGGATGGCGAAGGCGGCGAAGGCCGGCCATGCCGACGCGGCGGTCGAATACGGCATCCGCCTGTTCAACGGAATCGGCACCCCGAAGGACATCATCGCCGCGGCGGGCTGGTTCCAGCGTGCGGCCGAGGCGGGCAATGCCGTCGGCCAGAATCGTTATGCCCGGATTCTTGCCAGCGGCATGGGGGCCGACCCCGATCCCGTGGCTGCCGCCAAATGGCATTTGATCGCCGAGAAGCGTGGCGCCAAGGATGAATGGCTCGACGATTTCGTCGAGAGACTGCCCGAAAGCGAGCGCAAGGCGGCCGAGATCGCAGCGGAACGCTGGCCCGCCGGCCACTGAGCCGACTTTATTTCGGGGCTTCTTGCCCCTATAAGCGGGGCGACCGCGCGGCCCGCGCCGCCCATTTGCTTCAATAGGACGCCCCAGATGGCCGGACATTCCCAATTTAAGAACATCATGCACCGCAAGGGTGCCGCCGACGCTAAGCGCTCGCAGGCCTTCGCCAAGCTGGCGCGTGAAATCACCGTTGCCGCCAAGCTCGGCCTGCCAGATCCGAAGATGAACTCGCGCCTGCGCCTGGCGATCCAGAACGCCCGCGCGGAAAACATGCCCAAGGACGTCGTCGACCGCGCCATCAAGAAGGCGGCCGGCGCCGACAGCGAGAACTATGACGAGATGCGCTACGAGGGCTACGGTCCCGGCGGCATCGCCGTCGTGGTCGAGGCGCTGACCGACAACAAGAACCGCACGGCCAGCGCGGTGCGCTCCTATTTCACCCGCTCCGGCGGCGCGCTGGGCGAAACCGGCGCCGTTTCCTTCATGTTCGATCACGTCGGCCAGATCGTCTACAAGCCCGAGGCCGGTTCGGCCGACAAGGTGCTGGATGCCGCGATCGAGGCGGGCGCCGACGACGTGGTGAGCACCGAGGAAGGCCACGAGATCATCACCGCCTTCGAGAGCCTGAGCGACGTCTCCAAGGCGCTTGAGGAAACGCTGGGCGAGGCTGAATCCGTCAAGGCGATCTGGAAGCCGCAGAACCTCGTCCCCGTCGACGAGGAGAAGGCGGTCAGCGTCATGAAGCTGATCGACGCGCTCGACGATGATGACGACGTCCAGAACGTCTACACCAACTTCGAAGTCTCCGACGAGGTCATGCAGAAGCTGACCGCCGCCTGAGTCTTCCTGGCCACTGCCGGCCCGACGCGTTCGGGCCGGCTTCCGCCTTTGCCGCATCCGCTCGACAGCGTGGTGGCGCGCCCTAGTTGCTCCGTCGCGATGGCCATGTCCGGCCGTCTTCGGCTTCGGAGCGAACCATGCGCCTTCTTCCCCTTGTTGCCGCCGGCTTTCTTCTGATCCTCGGCTCCGCCGCTGCGCTGGCGCAGCAGCCGGCCATGCCCGACCGCATCGGCGGCACGGTGGAGCGTTTCGCCGGCGACCGGCTGACGATGAAGACCGCCGACGGCGAGGTGGCGACGGTCCAGATCCCGCCCACGGTCAAGGTCACGGCGCTGGAGAATCGCAGGCTTAGCGACATCAAGGCGGGCGACTATGTCGGCTCCGCCGCCGTGCAGGGCGCGGACGGCAAGCTGCATGCGCAGGAAGTGCACATCTTTGCCGAAAGCATGCGCGGCGCCGGGGAGGGACACCGGCCGATGTCGGGGCCCAGCCGGTCGATGACCAACGCGACCGTCACCACGGTGATCGCCGATCCTCAGGGCCAGACCCTGCGCCTCACCTACAAGGGCGGCGAGCAGGATATCGAGGTAGGCCCCGAGGCGCGGATCGTCGCGATCGTTCCCGGCGACCGGGCGCTGCTGAAGCCCGGCGCCGCCGTCTCGGTCTTCGTCACCAAGGACGCCGATGGCAGCCTGTCGGCCCGCGCCGTGCAGGCCGAAAAGGACGGCGTCAAGCCGCTTTGACCGCGCCGGCCGGGGCCGCGGCGGTCCCGGACTTTCCTCGATGTTCCCCGAATGTTCTTCCCAATTGCGCCGGGGTCGGCTAGGCCTTTGGCATGACACACACGATTCGCATCATCGGCATCGACCCCGGGCTTCGCCGCACCGGCTGGGGAATCGTCGAGAGTCGGGGCAATGCGCTTTCCTTCATCGCGTCCGGCACCGTCAAGGCGCAGCTGGATGGCGAACTGGCGCACCGGCTGGTCACGCTGCATACCGGATTGACGGAAGTCATGCGCCAGTATCAGCCCGACGAGGCGGCCGTGGAGCAGACCTTCGTCAACAAGGACGCGGGCGCGACGCTCAAGCTCGGCCATGCGCGCGGCATCGCGCTGCTGGTGCCGGCGCTGGCCGGCCTCTCGGTGGCCGAATATTCGCCGAACTCGGTCAAGAAGACGATCGTCGGCGCCGGCCATGCCGGCAAGGAGCAGATCCGCATGATGGTGAAGGTGCTGCTGCCGAAGGCCGAGTTCGACACCGACGACGCCGCCGACGCCCTCGGCATCGCGATATGCCATGTTCATCACCGCGTCTCGCTCGCCCGCATGATGCGGGCGGTGGGCTAACTTCGTCTCGACGCATCACTGGATCCGGCAGGGCCGCCACCTTCCGGGTTCCCGCTTTCGGAGGCTGGTGGAAGCATGATCGGCAAGCTCAAGGGGATCGTCGACTCGTTCGGCGACGACTGGGTCATCCTGGATGTCGGCGGCGTCGGCTATCAGGTGCATTGCTCGACCCGGACGCTGCAGGCGCTGCCGGCCCCCGGCGAGGCGGCCCAGCTCGCCATCGAGACCTATGTACGCGAGGACATGATCAAGCTGTTCGGCTTCGGCGCCGATGTCGAGCGCGAGTGGTTCCGGCTGCTGATGACCGTGCAGGGCGTCGGCTCCAAGGTGGCGCTCGCCATTCTGGGCATCCTGAAGCCAGCCGATCTTGCCACCGCCATCGCCCTGCAGGACAAGGCGCAGGTGTCGCGCGCGCCGGGCGTCGGGCCCAAGGTCGCGGCCCGCATCGTCGCGGAATTGCGCGACAAGGCGCCAGCCTTCTCGACCGCCGATCCAACCTTCGTGGCGCTGCAGAACGAACTGCATGACAAGCGTGCGCCGCAGCCGGTCGCGGACGCCGTTTCGGCGCTGACCAATCTCGGCTATGCGCAGTTGCAGGCGAGTGCGGCGGTCGCGGCGGCGGCGCGTTCCGCCGGCGAGGACGCCACCACCGAGACGCTGATCCGCCTCGGCCTGAAGGAACTGGCGCGATGACCGGTGCCGCGACCGGCAGGGGGCTGCCGTGACCGAGGTCCGCGCCGCGCTGGCCAGCCGCTGGCCGACGATCGTGATCTTCGTGCTGTTCGGCCCTTTGCTGGTCATGCTGGTCGACATGGCGCTGGAACAGCTGAGCCTGGAGGACGGGCTCAGCCTTGCCCGGCTGCGCAGCTGGATCGTCCAGGACGTGTTCTTCGTGCCGCGTTTTCTTTTCATTCTGGGCGCCGTCCCGGCCGGCCTTCTCGGCGCGCTGGTCGCCTGGCGGGATTCGCGCGGCCGGACCTCCGGCCGCCTGATCGCCATGCTGTCGGCGGGGCTGGGGCTCGCCACGGCGATCTTCTTCGCCCGCAACCTGTTCGTCTTCACCCCGCCGCCTTTCGGCGCTCAACTGGCAATCGGGGCACGCGCTTTCGTCAGCGTGGTCCTGGCCGGCCTCGTCTGTTACGGACTGAGCCGACCATTCGCGCGGCCAATGTTGTCGCAGGAGGAACGATGAGCGACAGCCGCCTGGTAGCCCCCGAATTCCAGAGTGAAGACTTCGACCGGACGCTGCGGCCGCAGGTCCTGGCCGATTTCGTCGGCCAGCAGCAGGCGCGCGCCAACCTTTCGGTGTTCATCGAGGCGGCCCGCTCCCGCAAGGAAGCACTCGACCATGTGCTGTTCGTCGGGCCTCCTGGGCTCGGCAAGACGACGCTGGCGCAGATCGTCTCGCGCGAGCTCGGGGTGAATTTCCGCGCCACCTCCGGGCCGGTCATCGCCAAGGCCGGCGATCTCGCGGCGCTGCTGACCAATCTCGAAGAGCGTGACGTGCTGTTCATCGACGAGATCCATCGCCTGAGCCCGGCGGTGGAGGAGATTCTCTATCCGGCGATGGAGGATTTCCAGCTCGACCTGATCATCGGCGAGGGGCCGGCGGCGCGGTCGGTGAAGATCGACCTGGCGAAATTCACGCTGGTCGCTGCGACAACTCGTCTCGGCCTGCTGACCACGCCGCTGCGCGACCGCTTCGGCATCCCCGTCCGACTGCAGTTCTACACCGTGCCGGAACTGGAACACATCGTGTCGCGCGGCGCGAAGATGATGGGCATCGGCATGACGGCGGATGGCGCGACCGAGATCGCGCGCCGCTCGCGCGGCACGCCACGCGTCGCCGGCCGGCTGCTGCGCCGCGTGCGCGATTTCGCGCTGGTCGAGGGCCCGGGCACGATCACGCGCGAGGTGGCGGATGGCGCGCTGCTGCGGCTCGAGGTCGACAGCATGGGGTTCGATTCGCTCGATCGGCGCTACATGTCGACCATCGCCGTGTCGTTTGGCGGCGGGCCGGTCGGCATCGAGACGATCGCGGCCGCCCTGTCCGAACCGCGCGACGCGATCGAGGAGATCGTCGAGCCCTATTTGATCCAGCAGGGCTTCGTGCAGCGCACGCCGCGCGGCCGGATGCTGACACCGCACGCGTTCCGCCATCTCGGCCTCGCCGTTCCGAACAGCGCCATCATCGAGGCGCCGATGCTCGATCTCGACGGCTAGATCGCATAAGTCACGCTGGGAACGCGCGAAAACGCACTCCGGCGCGTCGGGGCCGCATGAGAAGGAGCCAGCATCGCATGAGCCAGGACGGCATCCAGGACGACTATCCCCACCTCGCCGGACGGCACACGCCGGAGGGCCATGTGCTGCCGGTGCGGATCTATTTCGAGGACACCGACTTTTCCGGCGTCGTCTATCACGGCTCCTATGTCCGCTTTCTGGAGCGCGGCCGCAGCGATTATGTGCGCCTGCTCGGCGTGCATCACAGCGAGCTGCATGCCGGCGAGACGGGCGAGTCGATCGCCTTCGCCGTGCACCGCATGGAGATCGACTTCAAGCGGCCTGCGCGCATCGACGACGTCGTCGAGGTGCTGACCCGGCCCCGGGAAGTGCGCGGGGCGCGGATCCTGCTGTCGCAGACCATTCGTCGCGGTTCGGAGATCCTGATCGAGGCGGTCGTGACGGTGGTGCTGGTCAATGCGGCGGGCCGGGCGCAGCGAATCCCGGAGAGCCTCGCGCAGCGCTTCGCGGCGGCCCCGAAATAACCATTGCTTAACCATGCCGGCGCTATAGAGAAGGCGTCGCGACAGCATGGGCGAGCTGGCCAAAACGCCCTCAAATGAACAAATTTGAGGGCGAGACAGCCAATCGGATTGTTGTATCCGGCCCGATGCTTGCAAGGACTTGTTCCAAGGCTGGGATCGTCGCCAGGTACCGCGTCCTGTCCTCGCCGGCTGCGAGATGCGAGTGATCAACTCCGAGAGGTTGTAAAGCGAATGAATCCGGTCGACGTGGGCCAGGTAGCGCTCGACGCGCCGGCAAGTCTGTCGCTTTTGTCCCTGTTCTGGCAGGCGCACATCGTCGTCAAGCTGGTGATGCTCGGACTGCTCGTCTCCTCGATCTGGAGCTGGGCCATCATCATCGACAAGGTGCTGCTGTTCGGACGCGTCCGTCGCCAGATGGATCGCTTCGAGAAGGTGTTCTGGTCCGGTCAGTCGCTGGAAGAACTTTACCGCTCGATCTCGACCCGTCCCGCGACCTCTATGGCTGCGCTCTTCGTCGCCGCGATGCGCGAATGGAAGCGCTCGTTCGAATCCGGCGCCCGGTCGCCGATGGGCCTGCAGATGCGCATCGACAAGGTGCTCGACGTGACGCTGTCGCGCGAAGCGGAGCGGCTGGAGAGCCGCTTGCTGTTCCTCGCCACCGTCGGCGCCGCCGGTCCCTTCATCGGCCTGTTCGGCACGGTCTGGGGCATCATGTCCTCGTTCCAGGCCATCGCCGCCTCCAAGAACACCTCGCTGGCCGTCGTGGCGCCCGGTATCGCCGAAGCGCTGATGGCGACCGCGATCGGCCTGTTCGCCGCCATTCCCGCCGTTATCGCCTACAACAAGCTCGCAAGCTCGGCCGGCAAGATCTCGTCGCGGCTCGAGGGCTTCGCCGATGAGTTCTCCGCCATCCTGTCGCGCCAGATCGACGAGAGGGCCTGAGCCATGGGCATGTCGGTCGGCGGTCGGTCGGGAGGCGGTGGACGCGGTGGACGCCGTCGCCGGCGCACGACTGGCGTCATGAGCGAAATCAACGTCACGCCGTTCGTCGACGTCATTCTCGTGCTGCTGATCATCTTCATGGTCTCGGCGCCGCTGCTGACGGCCGGTGTTCCGCTGGACCTGCCGCAGAGCCAGGCCAAGGCGCTCACGGCCGACAAGGATCCGATTTCCGTCAGCATCAATGCCGACGGCAAGATCTTCCTGCAGGACACGGAGATCTCGCTCAACGAGATCGTGCCGAAGCTCAAGGCGATCGCGGCGGCTGGTTATGAAGAGCGCATCTTCGTGCGCGGCGACAAGACCAGCAATTACGGCGCGATCATGCAGGTGATGGGCGCCATCTCGAGCGCCGGCTATCGCAACATCGGGCTTGTCACCGAGGCGACGGACGGCTGATCCATGCGCGTCGGGCTCGCCTTTTCCGCCGTTGCCCACCTCTCGGTTCTCGCCTTGGGGCTCTTCGGGCTGCCCGACAACAAGCCGTTCGATGCGACCATGGTCGAATCGATGCCGGTCGACCTCGTTCCGATCTCGGAGCTGACCAGCCTGCAGAAGGGCAAGAAGACCGCCGAGGTCAAGAACAAGCCGTCTCCGAACAAGCCTTCCGAGAAGGAGACGCCGAAGCCGTCGCCGGCGCCGCCGAAGCCCGCGCAGCCGTCGACGCCGCCGCCTCCGCCGCCCCCGCCGCCGCAGCCCAAGTCGGAACCGACGCCGCCGGCGCCGACCCCGCCTGAGCCCACCCCCGCGCCGCCCGAGCCGACGCCGCCGGAGCCGCCCAAGCCTGCCCCGGCCGAGGTGAAGCCCGAGCCGACGCCCGAACCCGCGCCTGCGCCCAAGGAGGCCGAGGCCACGCCGCCGCAGCCCGCTCCCAAGCCGCGCGTCAAGCCGCAGCCGCCCAAGCCGGTCGAGACCGCCGAGGCGCCGAAGAAGCAGCCGGACAAGCCCGCAAAGCAGCCCTCGCAGAGCACGACGCCGTCGGACTTCGACCCCGACCGTATTGCCGCCCTGCTCGACAAGACCAAGCCGACCGGCGGCGAGACGCGCAGTCAGGAACAGGAATCGTTTGGCGCGGAAGAGGCACGCAATCCGAGCGCCACGATGACGCAGAGCGAGATCGACGCGCTGCGCGCGCAGATCCAGCGCTGCTGGAACATTCCGGTCGGCTGGACGGATCCGAAGGACGTCACCGTCACGATCCGCTTCAAGCTGAACCAGGACGGCACGGTCAATGGCATGCCGTCGATCCAGCAATATCCGGCCAGCCAGTATGGCACGGTCGCCGCGGATCGCGCGGTTGGCGCCGTGCTCCAGTGCGGCCCGTATCAGCTGCCGGTCGAGAAGTATGATCTTTGGAGCGAGGTCCAGATGCGATTCTCTCCGCAAGGATGAGATTCGCCGTCGTCACTGCTCTGCCGTTATCTTCGGCCACAACCGAACCAGCACAGAAGATTTGGATTACAGGAACAGCACCATGACGGTTCACGCCCTCGACAAAGGCGCCGCGGCCGGTCCGCGTCGCCTAACCCGGATGTCCTTCGGAGCGGCCCTTCTTTTCGCCGCTGCCTTCGTGGTGGCGACCGTGCCGTTCACCCAGCGCGCCGAAGCCCTCATCGAGCTCGACGTGACGCAGGGCAATGTCCAGCCGCTGCCGATCGCCATCCCGACCTTCATCGGCGGCACGCCGGCCGACGCACAGCTCGCGGCCGATGTGTCCGGCGTCATCGCCGCCGACCTGAAGCGCTCGGGCCTGTTTCTGCCGCTCGACCCGGCTTCCTTCATCGAGAAGATCGGCAACGCCAACCAGACGCCGAATTTCCAGAGCTGGACGGTGATCAAGGCGCAGGCGCTCGTCACCGGTGGCGTCACCCGCCAGTCCGATGGCCGGCTGCGCGCCGAGTTCCGCCTGTGGGACATCTATGCCGGCCAGCAGATGGCCGGTCAGCAGTTCTACACGACGCCGGAGAACTGGCGTCGGGTGGCCCACATCATCGCCGACGCGATCTATGAGCGGCTGACCGGCGAACAGGGCTATTTCGACAGCCGCGTCGTCTATGTCGATGAGAGCGGCCCCAAGGACAAGCGCGTCAAGCGCCTGGCCATCATGGACCAGGATGGCGCCAACTCGCGCTATCTGACCCGCGGCAATGATCTCGTGCTGACGCCGCGCTTCAATTCTTCCGCGCAGGAAGTGGTCTACATGTCCTACGGCGCCGACCAGCCGCGGGTCTATCTGCTCAATATCGAAACCGGGCAGCGTGAGCTGGTCGGCAATTTTCCGGGCATGACCTTCGCGCCGCGCTTCTCGCCGGATGGCCAGCGCATCGTCATGAGCTTCGAGGACCAGGGCAACGCCAACATTTATGCGATGGATCTGCGTTCGCGCCGCACCACGCGGCTGACCAATTCGGCCTCGATCGACACCAGCCCGTCCTATGCGCCGGATGGCTCGCGCATTGTCTTCACCTCGGATCGTGGCGGCAGCCAGCAGATCTACGTGATGGGCGCAGACGGCTCGAACCCGCAGCGCATCTCGTTCGGCCAGGGTTCCTATTCGACCCCGGTCTGGTCGCCGCGCGGCGATCTGATCGCGTTCACGCGCCAGTCTGCCGGCGGTTTCGCCATCGGCGTGATGAAGCCGGACGGTTCCGGCGAGCGTATTTTGACCGAAGGCTTCCACAATGAAGGTCCGACCTGGTCGCCCAACGGCCGCGTGCTGATGTTCTTCCGCGACACGCCTGGCGCGAATGGCGGACCGCAGCTCTGGTCGGTCGATCTGACCGGCTATAACGAGTTCAAGGTTCCGACGCCCGCCTTCGGCTCGGATCCCGCCTGGTCGCCCTTGATCAACTGAGATCGAGTGGATAGTTTCCAAGCCGTCGGCGCTCTGCGCCGGCGGCTTTTTTCATCGCCGTGCGTATTTCGGTAATCATGTTCCCGCCCCTCGTTAGGCATGTGGGAATCCAGGCTGGGCCTCGTGTTTTCCGGTACCGTATGGCTTCCACGGCCGTGACGTTAATCTCCTCTCAACCACGTTTTTGAACCCGCGCTTAACCAACGGGCTGCTAATACCGCCTCATGTCCGAGTATGGTGGACAAGGAGTTATCTTCATGACGAATACTCACCCCATTCTGCGCGGCGCCAAGTTCGTCGTGTTCCTCGGTGCAGCGCTCGCGTTGGCGGCCTGCGCCAATAAGCCGGGTGCCGGTGGCGCTGGCGGCGCCGGTGGTTACGGCTCCGGCGGCATCGGTTCGGCGAGCCCGGGCAGCGCCCAGGATTTCGTCGTCAATGTCGGCGACCGCATCTTCTTCACGACCGACCAGACCGAAATCTCGTCGGCCAACCGCGCGACCCTCGACAAGCAGGCCCAGTGGCTGCAGCAGTATCCGCGCTACCAGGTCACGATCGAAGGCCATGCCGACGAGCGCGGCACGCGTGAATACAACATCGCGCTGGGCGCCCGTCGCGCCACCAACACCAAGAACTATCTGGTCTCGCGCGGCATCAATCCCGCCCGTATCCGCACGATCTCCTACGGCAAGGAACGGCCCGTCGCCGTCTGCAACGACATTTCCTGCTGGTCGCAGAACCGTCGTGCCGTCACGGTGCTGAACAACGCCGGCTCGTGATCGCAGTCCACCATACGGTTTGACGGAAACGGCGGCCTCTGGCCGCCGTTTCTGTTTGTGCGACGCCGCAATTTGGCCGAACTCACCCCGCCCAGATAGGCAGAAGAAGACGGTAGAGCGGCGGACCCGCGACGATCCTTCAACGGATGGGCTGATGACACAGAGAATTCCGATCCTGACCGCCGTGCTGTTCGCAGCCGGGCTGAGCTTCGCGACGACCGGCCCGGCCGATGCCGGCCTGTTCGACCGCCTGAAGCGCGGCCCGGAGGAACAGGTGCCGCCGGCAGGGGTTGGCGATGGCGGCTTTGCGCCGTCTCAGTCGACCCCGAATGACGGCCAGGCGAGCATGCGCATGGACCGCATCGAGCAGCAGATGCGCGAAATGACCGGCCAGATCGAGCAACTGACCTTCCAGGTCCGCCAGTTGCAGGAACAGCTGCAGCGCGCGCAGGGCGGCGGTGGCGCCGAGACCGGCGCGGGCAAGCGTTCCGAGGCGCCGCCGCTGCGCGCCCGGGTGCCGTCGTCCGCCGCCGCCAACGTTCCGCCCGCCGCACGGGGCGGGGATCCGATCGGCCAGGCGATCGGCTCGACCGATGGCGAGATGGAGGGCAGCGTGCCGGTCGGGCAGGGCGCGCCGCCGCGCGATCTCGGCCAGATCACCCTCGATCCCAACGCGCCGATCGACCTGTCCCAGGGCAGCAGCGCCGTGCCGGGCGCCGCTCCGGGGACGGCTCCGCGCTCGACGGGCAGCGCGCGCGGTGATTATGACGCGGCCTACAGTCTCGTGCTGAAGGGCGATTACGACGTCGCGGAAGCGTCGTTCCAGCAGTTTCTCCGCCAGTATCCGGGCGATCCGCTCGCCGCCGACGCCCAGTACTGGCTCGGCGAAAGCCTCTATGCGCGTCAGGATTATCGCGGCGCCGCCGATTCCTTCCTCTCCGGCTACAAGAAGTATCCCAAGAGTGGCAAGGCGCCCGATATGCTGCTGAAGCTCGGCATGTCGCTCGCCGGCCTCAAGCAGCGCGAGGCGGCCTGCGCCACCTATGCCGAGGTGCTGAAGCAGTATCCGAAGAGCTCGAATGCCCTTGTCCAGCGGGTCAAGCAAGAACAGGCCAGTGCCAGCTGCTGATGGCTCGCTGCTGAACGACGGCGCGCGGCTCGACGAACTTTTCGCACCGTTCGCGGAGACCCGATGCCTGGCCCTTGCCGTTTCCGGCGGCGCCGATTCGCTGGCTCTGCTCCTCCTCGCCCAACGCTGGCGCGCTGCGCGCCTGAGCGGGCCCGAGCTTCTTGTGCTGACCGTCGATCACGGCCTGCGCCCTGAATCGTCCGCCGAGGCCCGGTTTGTCGGCGAGGTCGCGAAACGCCACGGACTTCGGTTCCAGTCCTTGCTCTGGCAGGGGCCGGCTCCCCTGAGCGGCGTCGAGGCCGCCGCCCGCGCCGCGCGCTATGCGCTGCTGCTGGACGCGGCGCGCCAGGCCGGCGCGACCCACCTTGCCACCGCCCATCATCGCGACGACCAGGCCGAGACCTTTCTCATGCGGCTGGCGCGTGGGTCCGGCGTCTACGGGCTGGCCGCCATGGCGCGCGATGTCGAGCGCGACGGCATCCGCCTCGTCCGTCCGCTGCTCGACGTGCCGCATGAGGACCTTGTCGCGGTCGTCCGCGCTGCGGGGCTCCAAGCCGTCGACGACCCGCATAATGCCGATCCCGCCTTCGACCGCGTCCGCTTTCGCCGGCTGATGCCGATCGTCGCTGCCGAAGGGCTCGACGCGGAGACACTGGCGGCTACGGCAAAACGGCTGGGCCGCGCGGCGGCGGCCCTCGACAGCTATGTCGGGCGGCTGTTCGACCGGGCGGCGATCCTCGACGCCACCGGCGGCGTGCGGCTCGATGCCGCCGCCTGGTGCGGGGAGCCGGAGGAGGTGCGCCTGCGGGCGCTTGCCCGCATCCTGCGCGCCGCCGGCGGAGCGCCTTACGTGCCGCGGCTGGAGAGCCTGGAGGCGCTGGAGCTGGCAATGCGTCAGGCGTTGCAGGACGAGCCATCCGGCAAGCTGGCGCGGACCCTGGCCGGGGTGCTTGTCGACCTGCGGCAGGGGGCCTTCCGCTTCCAGCGCGAGCCGGGACGCGAGGGATTGGCCGAAATTACAGTCGAAAGCGGCTTCGTCGGCATCTGGGACGGCCGATTTGCCGTCCGGATGACGGCCGAGGGGGAGGGGGCGTTTACCATCGGCGCGCTGGGAGCCGGGGGGCGGCGACAATTTGCCGTCTGTGTGCCGAAGGGCATGCCGCGCGCCATCGAGGCGCTGCCGGCACTGCGGCGAAATGGCGAAATCATTGCGGTTCCGGGTCTTGGCATCACGGCGGAGGCGAGCCTTGGCGTGGGGTTCGAGGCCTCCTCGCTGGTCGCTCGTCGGATGCTGGAACCGGTCCGATCCGGGGAATGAGCCGCCGGATCTAAACCATCGCCGCATTTTCCGCGCTTTCATTGGCATAGCTCATATTGGCTTAAGCGGTCGGGCCACCTATCTTAGCTTTCAAATGAGCGGCACCTCGGCCGTAATCCTGCCCTTGAAGGGATTCTGATGAACGCGAATTTTCGCAACTTCGCAGTGTGGGTCATTATTGGCCTGCTGCTGATCGCCCTGTTCAACCTGTTTCAGAACCCGGGACCGCGCGCCGCCGGCCAGGATATTGCGTATTCGCAGTTCCTGAGCGACGTCGACAGCGGCCGAGTCAAAAGCGTGGTGATCGCCGGGCAGCAGATCTCCGGCAGCTATACTGACAATTCCAGCTTCCAGACCTTCGCGCCGAATGACGCGGATCTGGTCAAGCGCCTCGAGAACAAGAGCATCTCGATCACGGCGAAGCCGCCGACCGAAGGCGGAACCTCGCTGATCGGCGTGCTGATCTCGTGGTTCCCCATGTTCCTGATCCTCGCGGTCTGGATCTTCTTCATGCGCCAGATGCAGGGCGGCGCCGGCGGCAAGGCGATGGGCTTCGGCAAGTCCAAGGCCAAGCTGCTGACGGAAGCCCATGGCCGCGTCACCTTCGACGACGTCGCCGGTGTCGACGAAGCCAAGGAAGACCTTCAGGAGATCGTCGAGTTCCTGCGTGACCCGCAGAAGTTCCAGCGTCTGGGCGGCCGCATTCCGCGCGGCGTGCTGCTGGTCGGCCCTCCGGGTACCGGCAAGACGCTGACGGCCCGCGCCGTCGCCGGCGAAGCCAATGTGCCGTTCTTCACCATCTCGGGTTCCGACTTCGTCGAAATGTTCGTCGGCGTCGGTGCGTCCCGCGTGCGCGACATGTTCGAGCAGGCGAAGAAGAATTCGCCCTGCATCATCTTCATCGACGAAATCGACGCGGTCGGCCGTCATCGCGGCGCCGGTCTCGGCGGCGGCAATGACGAGCGCGAGCAGACGCTGAACCAGTTGCTGGTCGAGATGGATGGCTTCGAGCAGAACGAAGGCGTGATCATCATCGCCGCGACCAACCGTCCCGACGTGCTGGATCCCGCGCTGCTGCGTCCCGGCCGTTTCGATCGCCAGGTCATGATCCCGAACCCGGACGTCATCGGCCGCGAGAAGATCCTGAAGGTCCATGCCCGCAAGGTGCCGATGGCGCCGGACGTCGACCTGAAGACGCTCGCCCGCGGCACGCCCGGTTTCTCCGGCGCCGATCTAATGAACCTGGTCAATGAAGGTGCCTTGCTCGCGGCCCGCCGCAACAAGCGCATCGTCACCATGGCCGAGTTCGAGGACGCCAAGGACAAGGTGATGATGGGCGCCGAGCGCAAGTCGATGGCCATGACCGCCGAAGAGAAGCGCAACACCGCCTATCACGAGGCCGGCCACGCGATCATCGCGCTGCTGCTCTCGGGCACGATCGACCCGATCCACAAGGCCACGATCATTCCGCGCGGCCGTGCGCTCGGCATGGTGATGACCCTGCCGGAATCCGATCGCTACAACTGGACCTATGAGAAGGCCAAGTCGCGCCTGATCATGCTGTTCGGCGGTCGCGAGGCGGAGATCCTGACTTTCGGTCCGGAGAAGGTGACGACCGGCGCCTCGGGCGACATCCAGATGGCGACCGGGCTCGCGCGCTCCATGGTGATGGAGTGGGGCATGTCGGAGCGTCTTGGCCGCGTGCGCTACCGTTCGAA
Source organism: Kaistia defluvii (assembly GCF_026343955.1). Taxonomy (GTDB): domain Bacteria; phylum Pseudomonadota; class Alphaproteobacteria; order Rhizobiales; family Kaistiaceae; genus Kaistia; species Kaistia defluvii. Next base: position 787,109 of record NZ_JAPKNI010000001.1, on the reverse strand, counting down.
CGAGCAGGAAGTCTTCCTCGGTCATTCGGTCTCGCAATCGACCAACATTTCCGACGAGACCGCCAAGATCATCGACGAGGAAGTGCGCAAGCTGATCGAAGAGGGTGAGAGCGAGGCGCGTCGCCTGATCACGGAAAACCGGGACAAGTTCATCGCCATCGCGGAAGCGCTGCTCGAATACGAGACGCTGTCGGGCGAGGAGATCCGCAACCTCCTCGAAGGCAAGCCGCCGATCCGCGACACCGGGGACGATGTCCCGCCGTCGCGTCCCTCGGTGGTGCCGACGACCCGTGGCCCCCGCCCGAAGGGCGATACCGGCCTCGAGCCGCAGCCGCAGGTCTGATCGACAGGCAATACAAAGAAAGGGCGGGACCGAGGTCCCGCCCTTTTTCTTGTCCGGTTGCCGGGCTCAGGCGGCCTTGCTGGCCGACGTGCCGATCAGCGTTTCGGAATCGGTGATCGTAGCGCCATAGATGGTGCGCAGGTATTCGATGGCCGCCTGGTTGTCGACGCCGTCGAACACGCAGACGCCGTCGGTCGGGATCTCGATGCCATAGCCCCGGATGAACGCGCCATAGCTGGAGTGGCGGACGCAGCAATGCGTGTGCTGGCCGACGATGACGACGTCGGTGACGCCATAGCCCTGCAGGATTTCATGCAGGCCGGTCTCGTCAAACGCGCCGTAAAAGCGCTTGGGGGAGACGATCTCGCGCGCCGCGCCAATTGGCCTCAGCGCGTCGATCACGTCGGCACCGTGCGTCCCGGCCATGGCATGCGGCCCCCAGACGGCGATCTCGGCGTCGTCGGCGCGATGCGCATCGTTGGAATAGACGACCATCCATTCCGGATTGCCGCGGGCATGATCGATCAGCCTGGCGATGACCGGCACGATCTTCGAGGCGTGCATTTCATTCTGAAGCACGCCCGAGTAGAAGTCGTTCAGCATGTCGACGATGATGAGGGCCTTCATATCCTGCTCCTGATTTGGCAAGGGAAGCCCCCCTTGCCACCTCGCCCGGTGCAGGGAAACGCACATTGCATATCCGGCTGAAATATTCGGCTCCCGAACCAATTTACATCCGATCTCGCCGAATTGCTCAATGAAAACTAGACCTTATGGTCAAGGAAATAGAGCGGGTGAGGTGGTCTCCGCAGCGAGGGCTGGTTGCCGCGGCCGGGCCTGTAACAACTGCTTATGATTTTTGAACGGTTTCGCCGCAATGCTGGGTTAAGACTGCCGGCGATTTAGGAGACGGATTCGACGCATGGCTCGCAAATTCTTCGGTACCGACGGCATTCGTGGCAAGGCCAACACCTTCCCGATCACCCCGCAACTGGCGCTGCAGGTGGGGATCGCGGCGGGGCTGGCGTTCCGGAATGGCGGCCATCGGCACCGCGTCGTGATCGGCAAGGACACGCGCCTGTCCGGCTACATGATCGAGCCGGCGCTGACGGCGGGTTTCACGGCCGCCGGCATGGACGTCTTCCTGCTCGGTCCGATGCCGACGCCGGCTGTCGCCATGCTGACCCGCTCGCTGCGCGCCGATCTTGGCGTCATGATCTCCGCTTCGCACAATCCGTATGAGGATAACGGCATCAAGCTGTTCGGTCCGGATGGCTACAAGCTTTCCGATGAGACCGAGCGCAAGATCGAGGCGCTGATCGAAGAGGACTTGTCGGACCGTCTGGCCCAATCGCGCGATCTCGGCCGCGCCAAGCGCATTGATGGCGCGCAGGAGCGCTATGTCGAATTCGCCAAGCGGACGCTGCCGAAGACGCTGGATCTGGCCGGCCTGCGCATCGTCGTCGATTGCGCGAATGGCGCCGCCTACAAGGTTGCCCCAGACGTGCTCTGGGAACTCGGCGCCGAGGTGATCACCATCGGCGCGGAGCCGAACGGCTTCAACATCAACCTCGATGTCGGCTCGACGGCGACGGATGCTCTACGCAAGAAGGTGCACGAGGTCCGGGCGGATATCGGCATTGCGCTGGATGGCGACGCCGACCGGGTCATCATCGTCGACGAGAATGGCGAGGTCGTTGATGGCGACCAGCTGATGGCCGTCGTCGCGCAGTCCTGGGCCGAGGATGGGCTTCTGTCGCAGCCCGGCATCGTGGCCACGGTCATGTCCAATCTCGGCCTGGAGCGTTTTCTGGGCTCGATCGGCCTCAGCCTCGCGCGCACCAAGGTCGGCGACCGCTATGTCGTCGAGCATATGCGCCAGCACGGCTTCAACGTTGGCGGCGAACAGTCCGGCCATCTGATCCTGTCCGACTTCTCGACGACGGGCGACGGCCTTGTCTCGGCGCTGCAGATACTTGCCGTCGTGCGCAAGACCGGCAAGCCGGTCAGCGAAGTCTGCCGCCGCTTCGAGCCGGTGCCGCAGATCCTCAAGAACCTGCGCTTCGGCGGCGGCAAGCCGCTGGAGAAGGCGAGCGTCAAGGCGGCCATCGCCGAGGGCGAGGCCCGGCTTGGCGCCTCGGGTCGCCTGGTGATCCGGCCCTCGGGCACGGAGCCGCTGATCCGCGTCATGGCCGAGGGCGACGATCATGCCCTGGTGGAAGCCGTGGTCGACGACATCATCGGCGCGCTGAAGCAGGTCGCCTGAGCGATCGCGCCCTGTCCTCGCCAATGGCGTCCGCCGCAGGCGCATCTTGCGATGCTGTGGCGGACTTCGCTCCCATCCGGGGGGGCAGGAGGTGCCCGCGGCAGGAGGATGTGTCGAGCTCGGGAACAGCACTTTTGACGCGAAATTTATGCTTAACCTTCCGTTGCGACGGAAAGATCTGGGTTAAGCGGTGTAGTTAATCCAATGTTAAAAGGTTCGGACTGAAATTCCGTCCCATGAAAGTTTCGGGATCGCGCGCGACGTGGTCCGGCCTTCGATGGGGGATAAGGATGACCAGATCTCGAATAGCGGCCCTCGCGATTGCGGCGAGCCTTGGCTTTGGAGCTCCAGGCAGCGTGGCGATGGCAGCGGACCTGGCCTATGTCGAGCCTGTGCCGCTGGCAACCGGCGGCTGGTACCTGCGCGGCGCGATCGGCATGAGCAACCAGCGGCTCGGCAATCTCGACTACCAGTATTTCGAGACGCCCGGCTACGCGACCGAATGGATCAACAAGGGCGATTTCTCGTCCGCCCCGACCTTCAGCCTCGGCGCCGGCTATCAGTTCAACGACTGGTTCCGCGCCGACCTGACCGGCCAGTATCGCGGCAAGGCGGATTTCTCCGCGACGCAGCGCGTGACGCCGCTACAGGGCGCGCCCTATAGCGACGACTACACCGGGCAGAAGTCGGAATGGCTGTTCCTGGCCAATGGCTATGTCGATCTCGGCACCTATCACGGCATCACACCTTATGTCGGTGCCGGCATCGGCACGTCGCGCAACACGATTTCCGGCTTTCGCGACGTGAACACGGAAATGAATGCCGGCGGCTATGCCGGCAGCGCGTCGCAGTGGAACTTTGCCTGGGCGCTGCATGCCGGCCTGGGCTTCAAGGTGACCGAGAACCTCATTTTCGATCTCGGCTACAGCTACACCGATCTCGGCAACGCCAAGACCGCGACGGCCTACAACATCGACCCGAACTATTCGCGGCCGAACGACGGCTTCAAGTTCAAGAACATCACGTCGCATGATGTGAACTTCGGCATCCGCTACCTGTTCAACTGATCGGCTCGCCCGGCAGGCCGGAAGATCCGGCTCGCCCCGGCACGGCATTTTCAGGAAGAGCCCGCCACGGCGCCGTGGCGGGCTTTTTCGTTCAGGGCGTGGCGATCGTGCTCGGCCCCATCGCTGTCGCTAGATCCAGCCCTGCGATTTCGCCGCCTGCAGGATCGTCAGGATCACGATGAGCACGAGCAGGACCAGTTGCCCGGACGGACGGTAGGGAGGGCGGCGCGGGGGCTTGCCGTCGATCGTCATGGGACCTCTCGAGCGCGGGTGAACGAATTTCAGCGCTACCCCATTTAGCCGCGAGAGGCCGATCGACAAAATCTCTATCCTCGTCTTGCTTTCCCTCCAGCCCAGGCGTAAACGCGTCGGCGGGACACGCCTCCCCAACGAGGCGCTGACTATCTGAGAGGATAGAAAATGGCTGACTTCGCTACGCCCGCCCGCCGGCCGGTGAACGCAAACTATTCTTCCGGCCCCTGCGCCAAGCGTCCTGGTTGGACCCTGGATGCGCTTAAGGATGCGGCCCTCGGCCGATCCCACCGGGCCAAGATCGGCAAGACCAAGCTCCAGAACGCCATCGACCTCACTCGCGACGTGCTCGGCGTGCCGGCCGACTATCGCATCGGCATCGTGCCGGCTTCCGATACGGGCGCCGTCGAGATGGTCCTGTGGTCGATGCTCGGCGCCCGCGGCGTCGACATGCTGGCGTGGGAGTCCTTCGGCGAGGGCTGGGTCACCGATGTCGTCAAGCAGCTGAAGCTGGAAGACGTCCGCACCTTTACCGCCGATTACGGCAAGCTTCCCGATCTGAACCAGGTCGATTTCGACCGTGACGTCGTCTTCACCTGGAACGGCACCACCTCGGGCGTCCGCGTTCCGAATGGCGACTGGATCGATGCCGACCGCGCCGGCCTGACCATCTGCGACGCCACCTCGGCCGCGTTCGCGCAGGATCTCGCCTGGGACAAGCTCGATGTCGTGACCTTCTCCTGGCAGAAGGTTCTCGGCGGCGAGGGCGCCCATGGCATGTTGATTCTCTCCCCCCGCGCGGTGGAGCGGCTCGAGACCTACAAGCCGGCCTGGCCGCTGCCGAAGATCTTCCGCATGACGAAGGGCGGCAAGCTCATCGACGGCATCTTCGTCGGCGAGACGATCAACACCCCGTCCATGCTCGCGGTCGAGGATTACCTCGATGCGCTCAACTGGGCCAAGGCGCTCGGTGGCTGGAAGGCCCTTCAGGCACGCGCCGACGCGAATCTCAAGGTTCTGGCCGACTGGGTTGAGAAGACCAGCTGGATCGATTTCCTGCCGGTTGTCGAGAACACGCGCTCCAACACGTCGGTCTGTCTGATCATCACCGATCCGGCGATCAAGGCGCTCGACGACAAGGCGCAGGCCGCCTTCGCCAAGGCCGTCTCGACCGCGCTCGACAAGGCCGGCGTCGCCTATGACATCGGTTCCTACCGCGACGCGCCCGCCGGCCTTCGCATCTGGGCCGGTGCGACGATCGAGGCATCCGACCTCGCCATCGTCACCGAGTGGCTCGACTGGGCCTTCGCATCGCAGAAGGCCGCCCTTCAGGCCGCCTGATCTTCCAGAGGCGGGGCTTCGGCCCCGTCATCTCCAGACATTCCACTTTTCGTACCAGCGTCTCCGCCCCTCAGGCGTCATCCCCGCGGAAGCGGGGATCCATTCAGCCCAAGGCTTCGGCTGTATGGATCCCGGATCTTCGCTTCGCTCGTCCGGGATGACGTCGGCGGTAGGTAACCAGGGACATCAGCACTATGGCACCGCGCGTTCTCATTTCCGACAAGCTCTCCAAGACCGCCATCCAGATCTTCAAGGATCGTGGCGTCGAGGTCGACTATCTGCCGGACCTCGGCAAGGACAAGGAAAAGCTGCTCGAGATCATCGGCAATTATGATGGTCTCGCCATCCGCTCCAACACCAAGGTGACCGAGAAGGTCATCGCGGCCGCGAAGAACCTTCGCGTCATCGGCCGCGCCGGCATCGGCGTCGACAATGTCGACATCCCGGCCGCGACCGCCAAGGGCATCATCGTGATGAACACGCCCTTCGGCAATTCGATCACCACCGCCGAGCACGCCATCGCGATGATCTTCGCGACCGCGCGCCAGATCCCCGAAGCCAATGCCTCGACCCAGGCCGGCAAGTGGGAGAAGAACCGCTTCATGGGCGTCGAGGTGACGGGCAAGACGCTTGGCATCATCGGCTGCGGCAATATCGGCTCGATCGTCGCCGAGCGCGGCGTCGGCCTCAAGATGCGCGTCATCGCCTTCGATCCGTTCCTGTCGCCGGAGCGCGCCATCGATCTCGGCGTCGAGAAGGTCGAGCTGGAGGAACTGTTCCGCCGCGCCGACTTCATCACCCTGCACACGCCGCTGATCGACAAGACGCGCGGCATCATCGACGCCAAGGCGATCGCGATGATGAAGGACGGCGTCCGCATCATCAACTGCGCCCGTGGCGGTCTCGTCGTCGAGAAGGATCTCGCCGAGGCGCTGAAATCCGGCAAGGTTGCCGGCGCCGGCTTCGACGTGTTCGAGGAGGAGCCCGCGACCGAGAACGTACTGTTCGGCCTGCCCAACGTCGTCGCCACGCCGCATCTCGGCGCCTCGACCACGGAAGCGCAGGAGAATGTCGCGCTGCAGGTTGCCGAGCAGATGGCCGACTACCTGGTCAAGGGCGCGGTTTCCAACGCCTTGAACATGCCTTCCATCACGGCCGAGGAAGCGCCGCGCCTGACGCCGTTCGTCAAGCTCGCCGAGCAGCTCGGTTCGTTCGCCGGCCAACTCACCGAAACCGGGATCAAGGCGATCAAGCTCGAATATGAAGGCGAGGTCGCGGAGATGAACGTCCGCGCGCTGACCGCCGCCGCGCTCGCCGCCGTTCTGCGGCCGCAGCTCCAGACCATCAACATGGTCTCGGCCCCGGCCATCGCCAAGGAACGCGGCATCGCGGTGGAAGAGGTCCGTCGCGAGCAGCAGGGCGCCTATGAGAACTACATCCGCCTGACGGTGACGACGGAGCGCCAGGAGCGTTCGGTTGCCGGCACGGTGTTCGGCGACGTCAAGCCGCGCATCATCCAGATCAAGGGTATCAACATGGAGGCCGAGCTCGGTCCCCACATGCTCTACGTCACCAACAAGGACAAGCCGGGCTTCATCGGCCGCTTTGCAAGCCTGCTTGGCTCCGAGGGCATCAACATCGCCACCTTCAATCTCGGCCGGAAGGCTGCCGGCGAGGATGCGATCGCGCTGATCGAAGTCGACGAGGCGATCTCGGACAGCGTCATCGATCGCGTCAGCGCGCTCGAAGGCGTGGTCCAGGCCAAGCGCCTGACGTTCTGAGACCAGGCTCTATTGCCGGAATGAAGAGGGGCGACGGGCAACCGTCGCCCCTTCTTTGTCTGTGTTTTCAGCGGCTTTCGCGCAGCAAGAGCCGGCGGCTCGACCCGCCACCGCCGTCATCCTCGCGAAGGCGAGGATCCATGCAGCCCCGTTTTTAAGGCGTTTGACGCGGCTGGAAACCCGGCTGAATGGATCCCGGGTCTGCGCCCGGGATGACGGCGAGGGTGGGGAAGCGGGCGAGACAGCGGGAAAGACAGGAAATGAAAGCTACCGCCCGAACGACCGAATCCTGGCGAGGCTCAGCTGCGCCAGCGCGATGCCGCCAAGGATCAGCGCGTAGCCGGCGCCGTGGTACCAGCGCGGCTGTTCGCCGAGGAACAGGATGGCGATGATCGAGCCGAACACCGGCAGCAGGTGGAAGAACGGCCCGGCGCGGTTGGGGCCGATCAGGGCGACGCCGCGATTGAAGAACATGTAGGCGACGACCGACGGTATTACGACGACATAGGCGAGCACCGCGAAGGTCAGCGGCGTCGCGTGCATGACCTTGCCCGATGCGATCTCCCACAGGCAGAAGGGCAGGATCATCGCGGCCCCGGCGGGTATCGTGAAGCCCAGCATCGACAGATAGTGGATGCGCGGCCCCTTCTTCAGCAGGGCCGAATAGAAGCCGTAGCAGCTGATCGCCACCAGCATGATGATGTCGCCGATATTGAGCGTCATGTGCAGGAGAACGCCCGGATCGCCGCGGCAGATGATCAGGACGACGCCGCCAAGCGACAGGCAGACGCCGGTGATCTGGGCCGCCGTCATGCGATCGCGGAACAGGATCAGCGACCAGAGGCCGATGACCAGCGGCGCGATCGACTGCATCAGCAGGCCGTTCAGCGCCTCGGTATATTGCAGCCCGTAATAGGCGAGCGTGTTGTAGGCGCCAATGCCGGAGGCGGCGAGCAGAAGCATCACGGCGAAGCTGCCGCGGATCGCCGGCCAGTCGCGTTTCAGACGCGGCCAGGCGAAGGGCAGGATGATCAGCGATGCCCCGGCCCAGCGCACCTGCGCCAGCGCGACCGGCGGTATGCTGCCGGCGACATAACGGCCGAGCACGATGTTGATCGCCCAGAACAGGAAGGTGAGGGCGAGCAGCAGATAGGGCCGGTTGAACAACCAGGCGAAGGCTCGCGAAAGCAATGACATGAACTGGCCTCGGACAGCGGAACGTCTGGATAGCGCTGTCGGGCGGTCGCTGCCAAGCGCCAACGCCCCGCCGGGTTGCCGGGAACCTTCCTTGTCCGGGTTTGCACCGGCGCGGCGGCATGGCTATGCCTTCGGGCTGATGAGGATGGAGACACGGTTCATGGCGGTTCCGACCAGCAAGGCTGAGCTTGTGGAGGCGATCGAATCCAGCTTCGCCAGGCTGATGCAGGACCTCTCGACCGTGCCGTCCGGCCGGACGGCCGAAAAGACGCTGGAAGGGCATGTCCGGGATACGCGGATCAGCGTGCACGATCTCGTCGCTTATCTGACGGGGTGGAACGAGCTTGTGCTGAAGTGGCATGCGCGGCGTGACGCCGGCCTGCCCGTCGATTTTCCCGAGACCGGCTATCGATGGAACCAGCTCGGTGCGCTGGCGCAGAAATTCTACGCCGACTACGAGGACGTGCCCTTCGACGAATTGCTGAGGCGTCTCGCCGATGCCAAGGCCCGTATCATCGAGCTTATCGAGCGCCAGAACGATGCCGCGCTCTATGGCGCCCCCTGGTACGAGACCTACACCATGGGCCGGATGATCCAGTTCAACACATCCTCGCCCTATGCCAACGCACGGGGACGATTGCGCAAATGGAAAAAGGAAAACGGCATCGCCTGAGACGGTGCAGCGCCGCTTTTCATGGAATTCGCGCAATTGTGGCGCGGCGATACCACAATCGCGCGTTATGCGGCAGGAAGCGCGCCGGCGTTCCATGGGTGGCGGCGCTTCATCATGTAGGGGAAGCCCGATGGCCAAGACAATCCTCGCTCTGACGCTGGCGGTGCTGGCCGCCTCCAGTGCGAATGTGCACGCCGCCGATCTGCCGCTCGGCAGCCGGATCACCGCCGTGACCGTGCATCCGCAAGGGGCGGCGGTGCTTCGCGAGGCTGCGTTCTCGGTGCCGCCCGGCGTCAGCGTGCTGGTGGCGGATGACCTGCCGGCCGACATGGTCGCCGACAGCCTGCGGGTCGAGGGCCTGGCGGCGGGCGGCGTCACCATCCGTTCGGTCGAGACGCGCGCCGCCAAGGCGGATGCGGACGCCGATCCGGCGCGCGCGGCGATCGAGGCCGAGATCGAGGCGCTGCGCGACCGGCTCGGCGCGCTCGACGACAAGCGCGCGGCGCTGGATCTGCGCGTGAAATTCATCGACCAGCTGGCCGAGAGCGTGCCGCAGGGGCTCGCCAAGGGCATGGCCGAGGGCAAGTCGATCGGCGACTGGGTCCAGACCGCCGAAGGTCTCGGCCTCGAGCGGGAGAAGATCGACCAGCAGCGCGCGGCGATCGCCATCGACCGGCGCGGCATCGAGAAGACGCTCGCGACCCGGCAGGCCGCGCTGGACGACCTGCCGGTTGCGGCACCAAAGCTTGAGGCGCGGATCGAGCTGCTGGCCAATCAGGCGGCGACCGGCAAGCTGACGCTCGGCTATCGCACGCAATCGGCGGGCTGGAGCCCGGCCTATGACATCTCGCTCGCGCTCGGCGAATCGGCGGCCGAGCCGAAGCTGGAACTGGTCCGCCGGGCCGAACTGCACCAGGAGACAGGCGAGAATTGGTCCGGCGTGGCGCTGACGCTGTCGACGACGCGGCCGGCGGAAGGCACGCAGCCGCCGGAGCTTGGCGAAAGCGTCGTGCGCTTCGCGCCGCGTTTCGCCCAGGACGAGGCGCGCGAATCGATGGCTCTGGCGCGCCCCGCGCCCGTTCCCCCGGCGCGCTCCAAGATGGAGGCCGCTGGCGGCGCCGCCGACGGGATATTCCAGGCCGAGGCGGTCGGCGATTTCGGCGACTTCCGCGCCGAGTACCGGATAACGGATCCCGTTACGGTCGCTTCGGGGGAGGGCAGCCGATCGGTGCGGATCGCCACGGAGAAACTCGCGCCGACGCTGGAGGTGCGCGCCGTGCCGGCAGTCAGCGATGCCGCCTATCTGACAGCGCGCTTCCGCAATACGTCCGGCGCGCCCTATGTCGGCGGCCATGCGGTGCTGTATCGCGACGGTGCTTTCGCGGGCACCGTGCCGCTTGCCTTCACCGCGCCCAATGCGGAGCTGACGCTGGGCTTCGGCATTGACGACAAGGTCGCCGTCACCCGCACGACGCTGGAGCGCAAGACCGGCGAGCGCGGGCTGATCTCGTCGGAGAAGACCGACGAGCGACGCTATCGCATCCAGGTCGAGAATCGGCACGCCCGGCCGATCGCGATCGTGGTGCTGGACCAGCTTCCCGTATCCGAGGCCAAGACCATAACCGTGCAGGCTTTGCCGGAGGCGACGCCGCCGACCGCGCGCGCCGTGGACGGCAGGCGCGGGGTGGTGGCCTGGGGCTATGATTATGCCGCCGGCGAAACAAAGGAGATCACCCACGCCTTTGCCATCAGCTGGCCGGCCGATCAGGACGTATTCTGGGAGAATTGAGGGCCTGACATGCTCCGGCGGGGGTCGCGCCGGGCAGAGGGAGTCTATATAGTCCGCGCGCTTCGTCCTGGCGGCCTGCCGGGGCGAAGTCTATCGCGCGCCGCGCATTGCGGCACAGGCAGTGGCTGGACGTCGAAAAGGGAAGTCTCAATGGCGAATGTAGTCGTCGTCGGATCGCAATGGGGCGACGAAGGCAAGGGCAAGATTGTCGACTGGCTCTCCGAGCGCGCCGATATCGTCGTGCGCTTCCAGGGCGGACATAACGCCGGCCACACGCTCGTCATCGACGGCGTTTCCTACAAGCTCAGCCTGCTGCCGTCCGGCGTCGTGCGTCCGGGCAAGATGGGCGTCATCGGCAATGGCGTCGTCGTCGACCCGCATGCGCTGGTGGCCGAGATCGGCCGCCTGGCCGCACAGGGCGTTGCCGTCTCGCCGGACAATCTCCGCATCGCCGAGAATGCCGCGCTGATCCTGTCGCTGCACCGCGAGCTCGACGCGTTCCGCGAAAACAGCAATTCCGGCACCCGCATCGGCACCACCAAGCGCGGCATCGGCCCGGCCTACGAGGACAAGGTCGGCCGTCGCGCCATCCGCGTCATGGATCTCGCCGATCTACCGGCGCTTCGCGACAAGATCGAGCGGCTGCTGGCGCATCACAATGCGCTGCGCCGTGGTCTTGGTCAGGAAGAGATTCTGGCGGAGACGCTCTACGAAGAGCTCGCCTCGGTCGCCGACAAGGTTCTGCCGTTCATGGATTCGGTCTGGCAGCTGCTCGACCGCGAGCGCCGCGCCGGCAAGCGCATCCTGTTCGAAGGCGCGCAGGGCGCGCTGCTCGACATCGACCATGGCACCTATCCGTTCGTGACCTCGTCCAACACCGTCGCCGGCCAGGCCTCGACGGGTTCGGGCGTCGGTCCGGGCGCGGTCGGCTATGTGCTCGGCATCACCAAGGCCTATACGACGCGCGTCGGCGAGGGCCCGTTCCCGACCGAGCAGACCGGCGAGATCGGCGATTTCCTCGGCACGCGCGGCCATGAATTCGGCACCGTCACGGGCCGCAAGCGTCGCTGCGGCTGGTTCGACGCCGTGCTGGTGCGCCAGACGATCCGCACCTCCGGCATCACCGGAATCGCGCTGACGAAGCTCGATGTTCTCGACGGCCTTGAAGAAATCAAGATTTGCGTTGGATATAGGCTGGATGGTCGCGAAATCGACTATCTTCCGGCTTCGCAGGCCGCACAGGCCCGGGTCGAGCCGATCTACGAGACGCTGGAAGGTTGGAAGGATACGACCGCCGGTGCCCGTAGCTGGAACGATTTGCCGGCGCAGGCCGTAAAATATGTCCGCCACGTCGAGGAATTGATCGGCGCGCCCGTTGCGCTCCTGTCGACCAGTCCGGAACGTGACGATACAATTCTGGTTCAGGATCCGTTTCAGGACTGAGGTTGTCGATCACAGGCGCCGGTTCGGACGTGTAGTTAGTAGAATGGGACGATGACCGACTATTACGCGGTATTGAAAAAGGCGGTTTCCGGGTTCGAGAGCGAATCCGGCGACGCGCGTCGTTCAGTTTACGACAAGGCGCGCACGGCGCTGATCGGACAGCTGAAATCCATCGACCCACCGCTGACCACGTCCGAGATCTCGCGCCAGCGCCTGGAACTGGAAGAGGCGATCCGCAAGGTCGAGCGCGAGGCGAGCGCCGCGCGCCCGGCTCCGGTTCGCGTCAGCGCCGCGGCGGCCGTTGCCGAGGCGCTGGCGGTTCCCGCCGAGCCGGAATCGCTGGACGAATCCGAATATGCCGACGAGCTCGAGCACGAGCTGGAAGAGGCCGTAGCGCCGCCGCCGCCGCCCGCGCCGTCCCCGGCGCCGGCAGCTGTCGCGCCGCCGCCCGCGCCGCCTCCGCAGGATGTGTATTCCGACATCGATGACGGGGAGGAGCCTGAACCCGAACCCGTCTGGCACGAACCCGAACCCGAGCAGGCGCCGCCTGCGCCGCCCGTGCGGCAGCCACCGCCGGTGCAGCCGCAATGGCCGCAGGTTTCGCCCACCAAGCCGAGCGCCTATGATCGCGCCGCGCCGCAGGGCCGTCGCGAGCCGCCCATGGTGGCCGCCGATCCGATCGACGAGCCGCGCTTCGATGTCGATGCCGATCGCGATGATGGCCGCCATTTCAGCGCCGACGCCGATTGGGCGCCCGAGCCGATGCGCGTCACGCCCATGGACAATGACGGTCTCGACGAGCCGCGCGAGCGCCGGGCGTCGCGCCGCGAGCGCAACCGCGATGTGGAGCGCCCCGCCGTCTATGTCGAGCGCGCCAAGCCGTCGCGCTGGCCGACCCTCATCCTGCTGGTGCTGATCGGCCTGATGCTGGGCGGCATTGCCGCGCTCGCCTGGTCGCAGCGCGGCGTGGTCAAGGATGTCATCGGCGACCTGATTTCTTCCGCCGATACCGGCGCCAAGCCGACTCTCAGCGAGGACGCGGTTCCGACCGCATCCGCTCCCGTCAGCAGCAAGAATGCGGATCGCCTGGGCGGTGCCCCGGAAGAGGCGCCCAAGGCGGTGCGCACGGTCGAGGCGCAGCCAGCTACGGATGGCGAAGAAGCCGATCCGCTCGCCGGCGTCATGACGCCGGAGGGCACGGGCCCCGTCGCTGCGGCACCCGCAGCCAGCGAGCCTGCTCCCGCCCCGTCGAGCGCCTCGGACGCGGGCACCGCCGATGAATCGCTGGTCGCCCAAAAGGCCATTCTCTACGAACAGCCGACCGATGGCAGCCAGAACGTCAAGATCGTGAATGCCAACGTCACGTGGAAGTTCAACGCCAACTCGCCGAATGGTCCGGAAATCCAGGCCAATCTGGATGTTCCCGAGAAGAACATGAAGGTGACGCTGAACATCCGGAAGAACAACGACCCGGCGCTTCCCGCCAGCCATCTCGTCGAGATCGTCGTCGATACGCCGGCCGATTTCGCCGGCGGCGGCATCAAGTCCGTGCCGGCGCTGGTGATGAAGCCGACCGAGGAATCGCGTGGCCAGCCGCTCGACGGCGCCGCCGCCAAGGTCGCCGATGGCTTCTTCTGGATCGCCTTCTCGAACGATGCCGGTCCGCTGACCCAGAATGTCGGGCTGATGCGCGAGCGCAACTGGATCGACCTGCCGCTGGTCTACAACAACGATCAGCGTGCGATCCTGACATTCGAGAAGGGAACTCCGGGCCAGCGGGTCTTCGACAAGGCGATGACCGCCTGGGGCAACAAGTAGCGTCTCCGGCCTCGCCAGGATGAACCCTCGTCAGGATGAACCCATGAAGATCCGGCTCATCCTGCATGGCAAGGCTGCGCGCGATCCGCGCGTTCGCGAAGCGGTCGGCGCCGTCCGCGCCGATGGTCATGTCGTCGAGGTTCGCGTGACGTGGGAGGTGGGCGACGCCACCCGGTTCGCCCGTGACTCCGTCGCCGAGGCTCATCGTGGCGCCGTGGATTGCATCGTGGCCGGCGGCGGCGATGGCACGGTCAACGAGGTGTTCGCCGCTGCGCTGGCGGCGGGACCGCCCGATTCCTGCTCGTTCGGGATCCTGCCGCTCGGCACCGCCAACGATTTCGCCCATTCCACCGGCATTCCCGTCGACGACCTGACCGCCGCGCTTCGGCTGGTCGTCGAAGCGCCGGCGTCGCCAATCGACGTCGGTAGCCTGAATGGCCGCGTCTTCATCAATCTCGTCTCCGGAGGGTTCGGGTCGCGCGTCACCGTCGAGACCGATCCCGAACTCAAGCGACGTCTGGGTGGTCTCGCCTATGTCGTCACCGGCGTGACCCGGTTTCGCGAATTGTCCGCGAGCCAGGGCCGTTTCCGCGCCGAAGGCCTGGAGTGGCAAGGCAGCTTCCTGGCGCTTGCCATCGGCAATGGCCGCCAGGCCGGCGGTGGCATCGTGCTGTGTCCCGGGGCGCGGATCGATGATGGCCTGCTCGACCTCACCATCCTGCCGGATCTGGTCGGCGACGCCCGGCTCGATGCCTTCACGCAGATCCTGCGGCAGGGCGCGGCGGCAGTCGAAAGCCTTCAGGTCAAGACCCGCAGTTCCTGGATCGAATTCGATTCGCAGGAGGAACTGCACATCAACCTCGACGGCGAGCCTGTGAGGACGCGGCACTTCCGCGTCGAATGCCGCCCCTCCGCCCTCCGCGTCCATCTCGGTCCGACGCCGTTGAACGGCACTGCATAGCTGCTCTTCGGCCGCGGGCCTTGCACGTTCACGCATCCTCGGCCATGCTTCGGCCATTCCGAGGGGTGTTCGCGGACGCGAGCTGAGATGGCCTAGGGCCGAACCCTTCGAACCTGATCCGGGTCATGCCGGCGAAGGGACGGGAAGCTGGTTCGCGACGTCTGCTCGTCCCCCATCGCTATTGGCATGGTCTCGTCCGTATTTCGGAGGAGCGGCTTCGCCATGGCGGCAAGGGCTGAATTTGAAGCGGGAGACGGGCGGCGCGGCTGGATCGCCGGCATCGTGCGGGCTCTCGTCGTCGCCGTGGCGCTCGTCGCCATCTGGCAGGCGGTCATCCTCATCTTCGCGCCGCCGCCCTTCATGCTGCCGCCGCCCTCGCGCGTCTGGCGCGCCCTGGTCGAGCGCCCCGATCTCTGGCGGCGCGATGCCGTCACCACGCTGATCGAGACGGTCTCCGGGCTGATCACCGGCGCCCTGGCCGGCATCGTGCTGGCGCTGGTGATGACCTTCGTGCCGGCAATCCGCCGCATCCTGATGCCGCTGCTGATCGTCACCCAGGCGTTTCCGGTCTTCGCCATCGCACCCTTGCTGGTTCTCTGGTTCGGCTTCGGCATCGGCTCGAAGATCGTGATGGCGACGATTGCGATCTTCTTCCCCGTTGCTTCCGCCTTCCATGACGGTCTGGCGCGGACGGAGGCCGGGCTCGTCGATCTGAGCCGGCTCTACCGGGCGAAGCGCTGGCAGGAAATCCTCTATCTGCGTGTTCCCGACGCGCTGCCGGCGCTGGCCTCCGGGCTGCGGGTTGCCGCCGTCTATGCGCCGGTCGGCGCGCTGATCGGCGAATGGGTCGGCGCGTCGTCCGGGCTTGGCTACGCCATGCTGATGGCCAATGGCCGGGCGCAGACCGATGTCGTCTTCGCGGCTCTGGTCATCCTCGCCGCCATGGCCGTCCTGGTCCGCGCCGTCGTCGAGATCGCCACCCGCCATATCGCCCCCTGGGCGCCAGAAACCCTCCGCTAACGTTCTGCATCTGCAAAGGAAAACGCATGAAACCCTTCATCCGGCTCGCGGCGCTCGGTCTGGCAGCGGCCCTGACGATCGGACCTGTCCACGCGGCCGACAAGCTGACCGTGCTGCTCGACTGGTTCTACAATCCCGACCACGCGCCGCTGGTGATCGCCAAGGAAGCCGGCTTCTTCGAGAAGCATGGCCTCGACGTCGAGATGATCGCGCCGGCCGATGCTTCGGCCCCGCCGCGGCTGGTCGCCGCCGGCCAGGCCGACATTGCCATCACCTATCAGCCCGACCTGATGCTCCAGGTAAAGGAAGGCCTGCCGCTGACGCGCATCGGCACGCTGATCGAGACGCCGCTCAACGCGCTGATCGTGCTCAAGGATGGGCCGATCCAGTCCCTGGCGGATCTCAAGGGCAAGAAGGTCGGCTATTCGGTCGCCAGCCTGCAGAATGCCTATATCGGCGCGATCCTCAACTCGGTCGGCCTGTCCGAGAAGGACGTCGAGATGGTCAACGTCAATTTCAACCTCTCGACGTCCCTGATGTCCGGCCAGGTGGACGCGGTGATCGACGGCTATCGCAATGTCGAGCTGATCCAGCTTGGCATCGAGGGCAAGCCGGGCGTCGCCTTCTTTCCGGAGGAGCATGGCGTGCCGGCCTATGACGAACTGATCTATGTGACGCGCAACGAATTGCGCGGCGATCCGCGCATGGCCCGCTTCCTCTCCGCTGTCGAGGACGCGACGATCTTCCTGACCAATCATCCGGACGAGGCGTTGGCGATGTTCGTCAAGTCGCACAAGGAACTGGACGACAAGCTGAATCGCGAGTCGTTCGCCGCGACCCTGCCGCGCTTCGCCAAGCGGCCGGCCGCGCTCGACATCGGGCGCTATGACCGGTTCGCCGCGTTCATGAAGGCGAGGGGCCTCCTGGATACGATCCCGCCGATCGACAGCTACGCGATCGCCCCGCGCTAGGCTCTACAGAAGGGACCCGTCTCCCCGCATAGCGGGAAGGGCCTGGGTTGGCGGGCTCGCTGCGCCTAATCGGGCAGGCCCGCCAGTTGCAGGCCTTCCATGTAGCGATCCAGCGCCGGGCCGGCGAGGTTCTGGATGCCGGCCCGTACGCCGGCCAGGGTCAGGGCCGGGTTCTCGGCGAGCAACCGACGCACGGCATGCCGTGCGAGGCTCGTCTGGCCGGAGAGGGACGCCGAGGTGGCGAGCAGACGATAGGCCCAGACCATGCCGGGGCGGCCGTGCAGCGCCTGCGCTGCCCAATGCGCCGCCTCGGCATAATGCCCGAGCAGGAAGTGGCAGGTGGCCATGCCGGCGAAGGCATTGAACTGGATCGGATCCTCCGGGCTCAAGGCGATCGCTTTCTCGAAGCTCTCGATGCCCAGTTCCGGACCCTCAGAATAGGCCTGGGCGTAACCAAGCCGGGTCCAGGCCCAGGCGAAGGTACTGTCCAGCGCCAGGGCCCGCTCGATGAAGAGCAGCGCCCGCGACTGGTCGGTATGCAGGATGGAGAAGGTGGCGCCGATCGCGGTCATGACGAGCGGATCCGGCTCGGCCAGTTCGGCGGCCAGCTCCGCGAATTCGAGGGCCTCGGCGCGATCGCGGACGGGATCCTCGGACCAGAGATAGGTGATCTGCTGGCTGAGGCACCAGCCCTTCAGGCTGAGCGCTCCGCTGGAGCGCGGATCGATCGCCAGCGCTTTTTCGAGCAGCGCCAGGGCGGCGGCATTGTCCTCGCGCCGATGCGCCCAGAAATGCGGCATGGCCTGCAGGATCAGGTCATGTGTCTTCAGTGTCTCCGACGTCTTGCGCCTGGACCGTTCGATCTCGGCCGTGCGGATGGCGGGGCGCAGCGCGCCCGCGACCAGCGTCGCGACATCGTCCTGCAGGGCGAGCGGGTCGTGGATGGTCCCGTCCTTGCGGCCGGACCACAGATGCGCGCCCGTCTCGGCCTCGACCAACTGCGCGGTGACGCGCAGCATCTCGCCGGACTGGCGCACGCTGCCCTCGATCACATAGCGCACGCCGAGATCGCGGCCGAGCGAGCGGACGTCGGTCGGCTTGCCCTTGTAGGTGAAGGCGGAATTGCGGGCGACGACGCGAATGTCACGCACGCGCGACAGGGTCGCGGTCATTTCCTCGACCACGCCATCGGCGAAGGATTCATGATCGGCGCGCGGGGAAAGGTCGTCGAACGGCAGCACGACCGTGAGCGGGCGGAGATCCGGCGCCTCCGCCGGCTTCAGGGCGAGAACCGCGAGGCTGCCGGGCGTCAGCGTCTGCCCCGCCGTCGGTACGCGGCGCGGCATCGGCTTGCCCTCGGGCATCCAGAACCAGGCTTCGACAGGGTAGGGGATGCTGCGCAGCGACAGGAAACCGGCCGGCTTGAACGCGGCGGCGGGCTCGCCCAGCAATTGCCAGCGCACGGAATGGGTGATGGCGATGCCGCCGGGCGGCGCGGCTGTCTGCAGCCGCATCGCAAAGCCGATCGCGGCGCCGAAGCGATCATCATCGGTCAGGATCAGGTCGGCGAGCACGATCGCCGCCCGGACTTCGATCGGCGCCCGATCGCGCGCCGCATTGCGGGCGGCCATGCCGGTCTGGAAGGCCATGGTCCATTCGACCGCGTCAAGCACGCTGGGGAATTCGATCAGCCCGCCATCGCCCATCGTCTTGATGATGTGGGCGCCAAAGCGGGCAATCGTCGGGCGTACGAGATTGCGGTAGATCGAGCGGACTTCGCGGATCGCGCCGAGTTCATCCCGCTGGATCAGCTCCGAGTAGCCGACCATGTCCAGCGCAGCAATGACGGTCAGTCGACGACGCGCGCGCGCCATGGTGGTTCCCCGACACCGGATTGGATGAGTAATGCGGCCCGCCGAAGCTTACGCTGGGGCATGCGCCTATCAGCCGCATACAGCATCGCCGCGGCTTTCGCAACGGTTTCGTTTGTCGGGAAAGTCGAAAGTCTCTCGCGTTGGCAGAAATGTCGCCAAACGCGGCGGGACCGGCGCCTGAAGCTCAGGCGTCGGTCGCGGCGAGTTCGTCCTCGCCATGGTTGCGCTCGAGATCCCGGGCGCCCCTTTTGACGGCCTTCTGCACCTTTTCGAAGGCGCGGACCTCGATCTGGCGCACGCGTTCGCGGCTGACGCCGAATTCGGACGAGAGTTCCTCGAGCGTCATCGGGTCCTCGGCAAGGCGGCGCGCCTCGAAGATCCGGCGCTCGCGCTCGTTCAGGACGCCCATCGCATCGCGCAGGAGCTGGCGACGGTTGTCGGCCTCCTCCTGGTTGGCGAGGATGGTTTCCTGGTTGTCGCTGTCGTCGACGAGCCAATCCTGCCACTCGCCGCCTTCGGTGTCGGCGCGCAGCGGCGCGTTCAGCGACGCGTCGCCGCCGAGGCGACGGTTCATCGAGATGACGTCCTCGGTGGTGACTCCGAGCTTGGTGGCGATCTGCTCGACCTGATGCGGCTTCAGATCGCCTTCCTCGAGCGCCTGGATCTGGCTCTTCATCTTGCGCAGATTGAAGAACAGGCGCTTCTGGTTGGCCGTCGTGCCCATCTTGACCAGGCTCCACGACCGCAGGATGTACTCCTGGATCGAGGCCTTGATCCACCACATGGCGTAGGTCGCGAGGCGGAAGCCCTTTTCGGGCTCGAACCGCTTCACGGCCTGCATCAGGCCGACATTGCCCTCGGAGATCACTTCGCCGATCGGCAGGCCGTAGCCGCGATAGCCCATGGCGATCTTGGCGACGAGACGCAGATGGCTGGTGACCAGCCGATGCGCCGCGCTGCGGTCGTCATGTTCCTTGTAGGCCTTGGCCAGCATATATTCTTCATCCGGCGCCAGCATGGGAAAGCGGCGGATATCGTCGAGATAGCGTGAGAGTCCGGCTTCGCCGGACGCGATGACAGGAAGACTTGCTCTGGCAGCCATATGTGCCCCCTCCATTTCTTGCCGGCGTTCCCCGAAAGCCAACGCCGGTCGCGGCCATGTTGGCCCGCATGGAGATATATAGGCACGAAATACAAGTTTAACAGGACCGATCGGTTCGATCCGATCACAGTCCGTTGAATGCCTCGATCAGATGGGCCAGATCCTCCGGCGGTTCGCTTTCGAAATGCAGCGTTTCGCCGGTCGTCGGATGCTCGAAGCCGAGCAGCCAGGCATGCAGCGCCTGGCGATGGAACGAGGCGATCGCCGAGCGCGCCGGCTCCGGGATCAGACTCATCTTGGTCAGGAAGCCCTTGCCATATTCCTGGTCGCCGATCAGCGGATGCGCCATGGCGGCCATATGGACGCGGATCTGGTGCGTGCGGCCGGTTTCCAGCCGCAGGTCGATCAGGCTGGCGATCGGGTTCTTCGGGTCGCCGAAGCGGTCCTGCACCGTGTAATGGGTGATGGCTTCCTTGCCGCCGGTCTTCAGCACGGCCATCTTCAGCCGGCTGGTCGGCGAGCGGCCGATCGGCGCATCGACGAGGCCATAGGGCAGGGACGGCACGCCCCAGACGATGGCGCGGTAGCCGCGCTCGAGCGGGCCGGTGCGGCCATGGTCGGCGAACTGGTTGGCGAGGCGCTTGTGGGCGCGGTCGTTCTTGGCCACGACCATCAGCCCGGTCGTGTCCTTGTCGAGCCGGTGCACGATGCCCGGCCGGCGCACG
The DNA here is from genome assembly GCF_026343955.1 of Kaistia defluvii. GTDB lineage: Bacteria > Pseudomonadota > Alphaproteobacteria > Rhizobiales > Kaistiaceae > Kaistia > Kaistia defluvii. Next base: position 766,486 of record NZ_JAPKNI010000001.1, on the reverse strand, counting down.
CCGCCAATGCCCGACAGGCTGTCGCCGCAATGGGCGATCAGCGCGTTGACCAGCGTGCCCGACCAGTTGCCGGCGGCCGGGTGCACCACGAGGCCAGCCTGCTTGTCGATGACGAGCAGGTCACTGTCCTCGTAGACGACATTGAGCGGGATCGGTTCGCCTTCGGGCTCCGGGGCGACGGCGGGCGGCACGGCGACGCGGATGACGTCGCCCGCGTTGACCGCCTTTTTGGCCTCCACTATGGTCGCGCCGCCGATGGAGACGTGGCCGGCCTCGATCAACACCTTGAGGCGGCTACGGGAAAGCTCGGCGATCGCGGTGGCCAGATAGGCGTCGAGGCGACGGCCTGCCGCGTCCGGTTCGACCACGAGGTCGACGATTTCCTCGCCGTCATCCGGAAACTGATCCATGGTCAACTCTACTTCCTCTTCGAACCAGCCCGGCGCGCAGCAGCCTGGCGGCGATACGCCCCTCGATCCCGCCGTCGAGCGCGTCCGGCTGAAGCTGAGACGTCTGATCCTGGTATCGAGTTTGACGGTGTTGCTCGGCTTCGTCGCCGTGCTGTTCGCCGTCATCTATCGGATCGGCCCCGGCGGAAGCAAGTCCGGTCTCAAGCCATCGTCGGCGGAGCTGCGCATCGAGAAGGCGATTCCGGCCGGCGCGCGCATCATTTCCTCGTCGCTGAATGGCGACCAGCTGGCCCTGACGCTGGATGCCGGTGGCGCCACCCGCGTCGTGATCCTCAACATCAATACGGGCAAGGTTCTGCGCAACATCACGCTGGGCGTCACGCCCTAGGATTTCCGCCATTTGGCTTCCCTGCGGCGAAGTTCTGCACAGGGAGATGCAAAGAACCTTGGCGAGATGGCTTGCCAAGGTTCCGATCACCCGGTATATCGCCGTCATCCGAAAGCGAACGGATCCGCGCCCATCGTCTAGCGGTCAGGACGTCGCCCTCTCACGGCGAAAGCAGGGGTTCGATTCCCCTTGGGCGTACCAAAATTTGCACCCCACCCAGAAATGGCTGCTCTCTAAGTTTTTGTGATCTCAAGGGCTCTAGCCCTGCGTTGGCCCCGTTCAGCCTTCCAGCGGCCTGCCGGCGACATAGTCGCCGAGCCCCGCGACAAGATGATCGAAGACAAGCCGCATTCGCCGCACCGCGCCGAGATCCTCATGCATGGCGACCCAGCATTCGAGCGGGTAGGCGAATTCTTCCGGCACGAGATGCACCAGATCGGGATCGAGCGCCGCGAGGCGGCTCTGGCAGCCGCCAATGCCGAGGCCGGCGCGGATGGCGGCGAGCTGCGTCGTGTCGCTGTCGGTGCGCAGGCTGAACATGTCGCGGGTCAGGGGCAGGCCGAGTTTCTGCAGGGCGCGGATGGCCGGGGAATCGCGGTCATAGCCGATCAGCGCATGGCCGGAGAGTTCGGCCAACGTTTTCGGCGTGCCGCGCTGCGCCAGATAGCACCTGTGCGCATGCAGGCCGATATCGACCGCGCCGATGCGGCGCGCGAGCAGCGCACCCTGGGTCGGCCGCGCCATGCGGACGGCGATGTCGGCCTCGCGTCGCATCAGGTCCTCGTTGCGGTTGGATACCACCAGCTCGATGGCGATATGCGGATGCCGCCCCAGGAAGGGCCGCAGGAGGGCGGGCAGGATCTCGGTGCCGACCACCTCGCTCGCCGTCAGCCGAACCGTGCCGCGATCCTCGCGCGCTTCGCCCGAGGCGGCGCGGACGAGGGCATCGGCCGCGGCCGCCATGGTTGCTGCATGCGGCTCCAGCTCCAGCGCCGCTTCGGTTGGCGTCAGGCCCGTGCGGGAGCGCGTGAACAGCACGACGCCCAGCGATTGCTCCAGTTCATCAATGTGACGGCCGATCGTCGGCTGGGTCAGGCGCAGACTGCGCGCGGCCTTCGAAAGGCTGCCATCGCCGAGCACGGCAAGGAACGAGCGGAAATGATCCCAGGATGGCGTCATCATTCAAGAATGTATGACTGCTATCCGAAGTTCAACAATTTAAAATAGGAGCTGGGCGCGCGATCTTCTCGTCATTGGAACGACAGGAGATGATCATGACGGATGGCAGGATTGCCTTGGTGGTTGGCGCAACGGGCGGCGTCGGCGGCGCAGTGGCTCGGGTGCTGCTCGCCCGCGGCTGGAAGGTGCGCGGCCTGAACCGGGACCCGGCCGCAGCCCGCCGCAAGCCGGGCGGCGAGGGCATCGAATGGGTCCAAGGCGACGCCATGGTCGCCGCCGACGTGATCGCCGCCGCGAAGGGCGCCGAGGTGATCTTCCATGGCGCCAATCCTCCCGGCTACCGCAACTGGAAGGGCCTGGCGCTGCCGATGCTGGAAAGCACGATCGCCGCCGCCCGGGCGGTTGGCGCCCGGATTGTCTTCCCAGGCACGGTCTACAATTTCGGGCCCGATGCGCGGCCCCTGGTCGACGAGGCCGCATCGCAGCGGCCCACCACCCGCAAGGGCAAGATCCGCGTCGCCATGGAACAGCGCCTGCGCGAAACTGCGGCGGCGGGCACGCCGGTGCTGATCGTGCGCGCCGGCGATTTCTTCGGTCCTCATGCCGGCAACAACTGGTTCGCCGCCGGAATCGTCAAGCCGGGCGTCCCCGCGTCAACGATCCGCTATCCGGGGAGGCGGGATATCGGCCACGCCTGGGCCTATCTGCCGGACCTGGCCGAGACAATGGTTCAACTGATGGAGCGCGCCGATGCCATGGGGCTGTTCGAGGTCTTCCATTTCCGCGGCCATTATTTCGAACGCGGCGTCGAAATGTCGGAAGGCGTGGCGGCGACGGTCGGAAGGCAGGGCAGCCGGATCCGGGGTTTTCCGTGGGTGGCGGTCTATCTCGCCGCGCCTTTCGTCGAGATGTTCCGCGAACTGATCGAGATGCGCTATCTCTGGACCGAGCCGCTCGAACTCGACAATCGCAAGCTTCTCGCCTTTCTCGGCCAGGAACCGCATACGCCGCTGCCCGACGCCTTGCGCGCGACGCTGACGGCGATGGGCTCGATGCCGGGGGCTGACCCCGCCTGACCGGCGCTCAGGCGCCCGTGCCGGCGTGCTGGAGGGCGCGAATGCGCTCGGCAAGCCCCGGGGCGGGCGCGGGCGCCGTCGTCTCCTCGGGCGGCGGCGGGAGCAGGGTGACGAGACCCGGCGCCTCGCCCCGCTCGCTGGCAAGCCGGGCCACGGCGGCGCCGAACTCGATCAGCTTCTCGCGCAGCACGGCGCTTTCCTCGGCGCTGGCCGTCCCGCTCCGCTGCTTCCATCCCTCGAGATCGGCCTGGAGAGCGGCGTTGCGGCTCTCCAGCGACAGGATCCGGGCCTCCAGCTCCAACTTCTGGTCGCGCAGCGCCATGCCGCTCATCTCCGCCGCCTCGGCATCGACCAGACGGACCGAGAGGTCCTGGATCTTCGCATGCGCGTCGGCGAGGTCGGTTTCGCGCTGCTTCAATTGGGCGATCGCGGCCCGCATCGTCGCTTCGCTCTCGAGCTCGCGCTCCGACTGCGCCTCGGTGCGGCGACGCTCGATCGCCAGATTGGCGCGAAGCGTCGACAGCTCGGATTCGAACCCGGCGCTCGCCACTTCGTCGACCGTAGAACTCATCTTCACGGCCGCCAGCGCATCGCGCAGATTGTCCAGTTCGGTATCGCGGGCAATGATCTCAAGCCGTTGTTCTTCGCGCTCGGCCGTAATCTGCTCCAGGGTTTCCTCGGCGCTTTCCAGCTTCATCCGCATCTGCTGGAGGCGTTTTTCGCCCTCGGCTCGGTCCGTCACGGCGGCAGCGACGGCGAGGTCGGCCTCGGCAACCCGCACTTCCAGTTCGGCGCGGCGCTCTTCCAGCGCGACGATGTCATCGGCGGAAAGCGTCCCCTGCGCGGTCAGGTGGGTGATCACTTCGCGCTTGCGGTTGATGTCGATCAGCTGTTCGGTCACCTGCGTCTTGAGGCGCTCGATGGTCTGGTTGAGGGTTCGCGTCGACAGGGCGAAGCCGGCGCGGATCTGATCCTTCTCGGCCTGGATCTCGGCGCGGGTCATCGGCAGCGTGCGCTCGATGTTGCGGCGGGTCAGGCGCAATGCGCGGCGCCAGACCGGCGGCAGGACGACCAGGGCAAGGATCCCCGCCGACAGGAAGCCGAGTGCGAAGTACATCAGCGCTTCAATCAATGCACCGTCTCCGGATGTCCGTCGCGCCTGAGGACGGGCCGGCAAGACCCAATCCCCCAGTCATCGGCTTCCCCGCGCCAGCCCACGCGCAGTTTTCCTAATGACATCGTCCGAAGCCCGGAGTCCAGCCACAAGCGCGTGTCGCGGGCCGGTCGGCGCCGGTTCCCGCGCGGTGTTGCGCCGCCGCCCGCCCTGCGGGCGTTCCCATCGATCAGAAGGGGTTCCAGGTCTGGCGGTCGGTGAACTTCAGATAGCCGATATTGAGGCCGAGACGGGCGCCAAGGCCGGAAACGATCGGAACGATGAAGACGTCGTCGCGAGACAGCACCGTCATGCCGACGCCGCCGACCAGGAAGGCCGAGCCGTTGACGCCGCCGAAGCGCGAATAGATCGCGTTGATCGAGGGCAGATTGTAGACGAGCATCATGACGCGCGAGCCCTCGCCGCCAATGTCCCAGCCAAGCGATGGTCCCTGGAAGAAGACCTGATGCTGTCCGGCGTTCTTGGTGTAGAGCGTGCCGTTGCCATAGCGCAGGCCGGCGAACAGCGCGCCCGATCCCTGCTCGCCCAGGATGTAGCCGTTCGGCAGGCCATATTTGGATACTGCGTGCTCCACGACGGAGGCGAGGCTGCCGGATACCTCGCCGAAGAACCGATGCCCGGTATTGACCAGCTCGTCCGAGGAATATTGCTGCGGGTTCTGCGCATAGGCCGGCCGGAGGGCAAGGAGCGGCGCGGCCAGCGCGATCAGCGCGAGACAGAAAGTAAGACGCAGGCTGCGGGTCATGTCGGTCGGCTCCTTGTCGTGGCGGCTGTCATGGCACGGAACCGATCCCCGACGGGCGGCGGAAACCGGCAGCAGGCGCGCGAATCACCGATAGGAGTGTAAGTGAAAAAAGGGCGGCATTCTGACGTGGTTCCGGCGGGCGCGCCGCAGGGCCGGTTGCAGCCCCGCCGGTGGCGGGCGGTTGGCAGCATCGTTGGGCCGGTGTATCCCCGAAGCGTCTTTTTTCCATGCGTTGATTCGTGCCAATCAGGGGGATGACCCGTCATGACCAATGAGATCGAACTCGAAGCCCTCGATCTCGCGGCGCTGCTGTGCAGCCGCGTGTGTCACGACATCATCTCGCCCGTCGGCGCGATCAACAACGGCCTCGAGGTTCTCGACGAAGAGACCAATGAGGAAATGAAGGCCTTCGCCTTCGACCTGATCCGCAAGAGCGCCCGCCAGGCCTCGGCCAAGCTGCAATTCGCCCGTCTTGCCTTTGGCGCGGCCGGTTCGGCCGGCGCCGAGATCGACATCGGCGACGCCGAGAAGGTCGCACGCGGCTACATGGAAGGCGAGAAGGCGAATTTCGAATGGACGGCGCCGCGCGCGCTTATGCCGAAGAACCAGGTCAAGCTGATCCTCAACCTCGTGCTGATGGCGGTGGCTTCCGTGCCGCGCGGCGGGTTGATCAAGGTCACGGTCGAGGGCGAGCCGTCCAGGCCGGACGTCACCTTCCATTGCTCGGGCCCGAGCGCGCGCATCCCGCCCGCCTTCGAAAAGCTGATCCCCGGCACGATCGTCGACGTCAACATCGATGCGCATGCCGTGCAGCCTTACTATGCAGGCCTGTTGGCGCGAAGCTGCGGCATGACCGTGGCGGCGGTGCTGGAGGGCACGGATGTGATCATCACCGCGCGGTCGAGCGCCGCGGCGGCGGGGAGCGAGGAGGCTCCGGCCGAAGCGCCCGCGGCCGAGACGATGGTCGCGGAAGCCGCCCCGGAGGCGGCCGAGCCTGTCGCCGTCGGCGAAGACGAGGCCACGCAGCAAGCCTGATCGGCAGGACGGCTGCGCCTGCCGCAGCCCTGAAATACAGAGAAGCCGCGCGGATCGAACGATCGGCGCGGCTTTTTCTTTGCCCGGCAAAGGCTTGCACGGGGCAGGGCCTTGAACGTGCCGTGAAGGGCCGCCGGTTTCCGCCAAAGAAAAACCCCGCCGGAGCGGAGCTTTTCACATTCCAGCCGGGGGAGGACCGGCTATGCGCTGGCGCGCATCTGAACTTCGTCGGGCTCGCGCAGCACATAGCCGCGGCCCCAGACGGTCTCGATGTAGTTGAGGCCGTTGGTCGCCGTCGCCAGCTTCTTGCGCAGCTTGCAGATGAAGACGTCGATGATCTTCAGTTCGGGCTCGTCCATGCCGCCATAGAGATGGTTCAGGAACATCTCCTTGGTCAGCGTCGTGCCCTTGCGGAGCGAAAGCAGCTCCAGCATCTGGTATTCCTTGCCCGTCAGGTGCACGCGGCTGCCATGGACCTCGACCGTCTTGGTGTCGAGATTGACCGTCAGCTCGCCGGTGATGATGACCGACTGGGCATGGCCCTTCGAGCGGCGCACGATCGCATGAATGCGCGCAACGAGCTCGTCCTTGTGGAAGGGCTTGGTCATGTAGTCGTCGGCGCCGAAACCGAGGCCGCGCACCTTGTCCTCGATGCCGGCTAGGCCGGAAAGGATCAGGATCGGCGTCTTCACCTTGGCGACGCGCAGCGACCGGAGAACCTCGTATCCCGACATGTCGGGCAGGTTCAGGTCGAGCAGAATGATGTCGTAATCGTAGAGCTTGCCGAGATCGACACCCTCTTCGCCGAGATCCGTCGTGTAGACGTTAAAATTCTCGGACTTGAGCATCAACTCGATGCTCTGCGCCGTGGCGCTGTCGTCCTCGATCAGCAGAACTCGCATACCAATCCCCTCAATTGCCTATCCTGGGCTTGGCGCTCCGGCCTCGAAAACCGGTGCTTGGAAAACGGCTCACCCCGATTCGAAGGCTAACGCTTAATGGTTAACAAATTCTGATTCGTGCTCACAAGGGGTTCAGGCGAATTATTCGGAAATCGCCCAAGCTCTTTGAGATTCCGAGCGAATTGGTGTGGATTGCACCCTTTCGCTCGATTGCACGAATTCCGGTAACCAATTGGTCGGACTCACGGAATTAGGATGAAGGCACCGCAGACGGGGTTTACCCGCCCTTAAGCCCTCCTGCGCCATGATTAACGCGAGACGTAAACGAAAGGTTAGCGCGAGGTCGCGGGCTTAAGGTTTTGACAAGTTTGATGGCCGTTAACCACAGCGGCGACGAGAACGTCCCCGAGGCCGTCGGCATCGCAGCGCGTCTACGTCTCAGTGTTCAGGGAGTAACGAGTATGAAGTCGCGTGATAGCATCATTCGGCTAAAGCGTTTCCAGGCCGAGGAAAAGCGTCGGCAGGTCAACCAGATCCAGACCATGGTCGCCGAGTTCGAGCGCATGGCGCGCGACCTCGAAGACCAGATTAATGTCGAGCAGGAACGCGCCGGCATCCGGGACACCTCGCATTTCGCCTATCCGACCTTCGCCAAGGCGGCGATGGCCCGGCGCGACAATCTCCGCGCCTCGGCACAGGATCTCGAGGCGCAGCTGGCCGCGGCCCAGGCTGGCCTCGATCTCGCGCTCGACGATCTCGCCAAGGCGGAGCAGATGGCGCTCCGCGACCAGGAGAGAAATGCAGCGGTCGATCTTGCCGCGACGCGTCGCCCGGCTCGCTCGACCGCCGCCGAGCGGCGGTCCTGGTAGGGGTTAACGGCACCTGCCGCTGTTAGCGCCTCGTTAACCCTCCGGAAAGCGCCGGCCTCAGGCCGACGGCGTCGGATCGATCAACGCGACATGCGGCCCGGCCGATCTCGGCAGGTGGCCGTCGAGGCGCGGATCGGTCGAGACCTCGATCGCGAACTTGAACGGCGTGAAGCCGGCTCGCTTGTAGAAGCGCAGGGCGGCCGGATGGTCGAACGAGCAGGTGTGGAGCCAGACGCGCTCCGTACCGCCGTCCCAGGCGACGGCAAGCGCCGCATTCATCAGTTGCCGGGCCGCGCCGGTGCCGGTCGCCTCGGGCACCACGCCGAACATCGCGATCTCGACATTCGCCGGCCGGCCTTCGCCGCGATGCAGCTCGGCCAGTCCGATCGGCGCGCCGTCCTGCTCGAGGAAGTGGATCTCGGTCGAGGGCTTGGCCAGCAGGGCGGCGAGTTCGTCATCCGACATCACGGCGCGCGAGAACCACAGCCAGTCCGTGCCGATCCGGCGGTAGAGGTCGCGGTAGGCGGCGAGATCCGGCTTCGCCACATGGCGCACCGTCCGGCCGCTCTCCGCCGCGACGGCCGGGGCAGGGCGGCTCGTCATCTCCAGATAGGTGACGACATTGGCGATCCGGCCGGGCGGCAGGTCGGTATAGCCGTCGAGGTCGAGGGCGATCGTTTGCGTCATTCCAGAATCTCCCGGTCGAGCAGGTAGCGAGCGGCCGCGATCAGCGTCGGCCGGATGTTGGCGCGGGCGGCGAAGACGAGCAGCAGCGGCTCGTTCTCGAGGAAGTATTCAAGCACCGCGGTGAGGAAGCCCGGATCGCCGGCCGCGTCGCGCAGCGTTTCCGGCCCGAGACCGACCAGCGCCAGGAAGCGGCCCAGTTCCTCCGGTTCCGATGCCAGGAAGGCCAGGCCCTCGATCGCCAGCCTCTCCGCGCCCTCGAGGTCGAGCGGCGGCTCTTTCTGCCGGATCATGCATTTGCCTTTCCGAAACGAATCTTCGCTAAAGTGGAGATCGATACCATCTAGTAGACGCCGTCGACGGGATCGAGGGCTGCAAGAAGGGACGAATGGCAAAGACCGTTCTCGTGGTGGAAGACAACGAGCTCAACATGAAGCTCTTCCACGACCTCCTCGAAGCGCATGGCTATGACATTATCCAGACCCGAAACGGCCTGGAAGCGCTCGAACTCGCCCGCACCCATCGCCCCGACCTGATTCTGATGGATATCCAGCTTCCCGAGGTCTCGGGCCTCGAAGTGACGAAGTGGATCAAGGAGGACGACGAACTGCGCGTCATCCCGATCATCGCCGTCACCGCCTTCGCCATGAAGGGCGACGAGGAGCGCATCCGCCAGGGCGGCTGCGAGGCCTATCTGTCGAAGCCGATCTCCATCGGCAAGTTCATCGAGACGGTGAAGACCTATCTCGGCGACGCCTGAGGCGCTTTTTCCCAATTCGTGCTGCTGGCCGGAACTGTAGCCATCATCCTGAGGTGCCCGGCGAAGCCGGGCCTCGAAGGAGGGTCCAGCGAACGCCCTTGATCTGGATCGCGAGCGGGTTTCGCCGGACTTTCGGACGTTGTCTGCATACTGGAGTGCCCCGCTGGACCCTCCTTCGAGGCTTCGCTTACGCGAAGCACCTCAGGATGATGGCGGGGCAGGTCGATCGGCCTGATAGACTCAGAGGCTTGGACAACTGCCGCCCTCACATTTGAGACAACAAAAAAGGCGCCGAAACGGCGCCTTTTTCGAAACTTCCGAAACCGATCTTACTTGATCTTGGCTTCGCGGAACTCGACGTGCTTGCGCGCGACCGGGTCGTACTTCTTGGCCGAGAACTTCTCGGTCATGGTACGCGAGTTCTTCTTGGTGACGTAGAAGAAGCCGGTGTCAGCGGAGCTCACGAGCTTGATCTTGATCGTGGTGGCCTTGGCCATGGTCAAACCTCAAAATTGTTGCGCGCAGCGTAGCTGAAACTGGCCCGGCGCCTTTGTGCGCGCACCCTACGGATTCAGAACTGAAAGTCAAGAAAGCTTCTTGGACACTCCCTTGGAAACTCCTCCGGGAAGTCGCGCCAGCCCGATCCGGATGATCAGCATGGCGAGATAGGCGGCGAAGAAGAGGCCGATCCCGATGGCGAAGCCATGCGGATTCCAGACATCCATCGCGACACCGAGCGTCGCCGGGCCGACGAGTCCACCCAGCGAATAGCAGAAGACGAAGGCGGCGTTGGCGGCGGCCAGATCCGACCCGGTGAAGCGCGAACCGAGATGGGCGAGGCCGACCGTGTAGAGCGAGCCGATGACGCCGCCCCAGATCGCCAGGGCGATCATCAGCGGCCAGAACGAGGCGGCCACCAGCGGCAGGATCGCCGCGCCGAGCAGGCCGAAGGCGGCGATGATCATCAAGAGCTTCCGCCGGTCCATCCGGTCCGACAGCATGCCCATGGGCATCTGCAGCAGGATGTTGCCGACGGTGACGCCGATGCCGAGCAGGATCACCAGTTCGCGTGTATGGCCGACGCGCTGGCCATAGATCGGCAGCAGCGCGAAGGCACCGGTCTCGATCGTGCCGAACAGCAGCGCGGCGCCGGTGGCGGCGGGCGCCAGGAACAGGAAGCGGCCGAAGGAGTGCTTCTCGCGGCGATCGAGCTTGGGCGCGACGGGCAGGCCGCAAAGCACGGGGATGATACCGAGCGTCAGCACGCCCGAGCCGATCAGGAAGGGCAGCATGCCCTGCGTCCCCGTCAGCGACAGAATCACCGGGCCAAGCGCGAAGCCGCCGGACAGCACCGAGGCATAGATGCCCATGACGATGCCCCGTTTTGCGGGCGGCGCGGCCGAACTGATCCAGAATTCCGACAGCACGAAGGTGGTGGTGACGGCGGCGCCGCCGATCAGGCGCAGCAGGAACCAGGCCCAGAAGGGGGCGATATAGAAGAGGGGCAGGGCGGCCGCGAGGGTCAGGATCGCCAGCGCCAGCAATTGCGCCGTGCCGATTCGCGCGGCGAGCTTCGAGACAAACGGGGTCACGGCGATGGCGGCCAGGCCCCAGGTGGCGGTGTTGATGCCGATCCAGGTGGAGGAGATGCCGCGATCTTCCAGCGTCAGCGCCAGGAGCGGCAGCGTGATCGAGAAGCCGAGGCCGACGGCCGCGACGGATCCGATCGCCGCGACGAGGCCGATCGTGCCGCCGCCATCGGTCCGCCGCCCGGATGCCATGGTCATGTATTCGCCTCGGATACTGTAATGCAGCGCTGTGTCGTGAAAGGACGGCGCCGTTCTAGACGCTGCGCCGGCTTGGGTCGAGAGGGGAAGGCCGGTTCAGCCCCTGTCGGATCGGGAGCAGCAGCAGGGTTCATGGGGTTCAAACTTGAACTTCACGTCTCCCTCAGGGAGAGGCGCGGAGCGCTGCTCTTCGAGCCGGTCGGGATTCTGCATGACGGATGGGATCAGGGTGAGGCCGGACTTTGTCCGAAAGCCGGCTTTCGCATTTTAAGGCCGTCCGGCCCTAGCCCGAATCGGCGCGCCAGGCTTCCGGCGCGTGGTCGTCGGCGTCGCCCTCGGGATCGAAGCCGTGCATGTAGAGCGCCCATTGCAGCCCGACGATGGCGCCCTTGACCGGCCGCAGCAGGCCGAGTGTCAGGATGGCCGTCAGCGGCAGCCAGATCGCCAGATGCGTCATGTTGGAGAGATGCCAGGCCATTTCGACGATCAGCATCAGCGGGACCACGATGTGGGCGACGATGGTGATAGTGAAATAGGGCGGCGCATCGTCGGCGCGCTGGTGCGACAGGTCCTCGCCGCAGGCGTCGCAGGCATCGGCGACGGTGAGGTAGCCGTTGAACATCCGGCCCTTGCCGCAGGCCGGGCAGCGGCAGAAGAACCCGCGCGACATGGCCTGCCACAACGAACGCTGCGGGCGGACGGTCGCTTCGGAACTGCTGGTCCACTCGTTCATCGGCTTCTCCTTGACGCGGCTAATATCGCGCCTGGGCCGGGGGATACAAGCCGACGCGGCAATCCACCGCGCGGCCGGGCCGCGGCCCGGCCCGGGACCGGCGCGTCGCCATGACCCCAAGGGTCCATCTGGCGCGGCGTTGGCGGGCGTGCAAAACACACGGGGAAAGGCCCGCCGGTCTTGTCGCCCAGGGCGGAAGTCAATATAGGGGTCGCTTCAATGAATGAGCTCAAAGCCAGTCCCGCCGCAGTGTTCGCGCATCGCCACCTGCTAGGCATTGAAGGTCTCCTGCCCGCGGAGATCATCGCCCTTCTCGATCTCGCCGAAGAGGCCGTCGAAGTCAGCCGACAGGTCGAGAAGAAGAAGGCCGTCCTGCGCGGCCGCACCCAGATCAACCTGTTCTTCGAGGCTTCGACCCGGACGCAATCCTCGTTCGAACTGGCCGGAAAGCGCCTCGGCGCCGACGTCATGAACATGTCGGTTGGTTCGTCCTCGGTGAAGAAGGGCGAGACGCTGATCGACACGGCGATGACGCTGAACGCGATGAACCCCGACATCCTGGTGGTCCGCCACCACGCGGCCGGCGCGGTTCATCTGCTGGCGCAGAAGGTCGGCTGCTCGGTGATCAATGCCGGCGACGGCGCGCATGAGCATCCGACCCAGGCGCTGCTCGATGCGCTGACCATCCGCCGCCACAAGGGGCCGATCCACGACCTGACGGTGGCGATCTGCGGCGACATCCTGCATTCGCGCGTCGCCCGCTCCAACATCATGCTGCTGAACGCGCTGGGCGCCCGGGTGCGCTGCATCGGGCCATCGACGCTGCTGCCGAAGGGGCTCGACCGTCTCGGCGTCGAGATCTTCACCGACATGCGCAAGGGTCTGAAGGATGTCGACATCGTCATGATGCTGCGCCTGCAGCGCGAGCGCATGGACGGCTCCTTCGTGCCTTCGGTGCGCGAATATTTCCACTTCTTCGGTCTCGATGCCGAGAAGCTGGCCTATGCCAGGCCGGGCGCGCTGGTGATGCATCCCGGCCCGATGAACCGGGGCGTCGAGATCGACTCGGCCATCGCCGACGGGCCGCAGAGCCTGATCCGCGACCAGGTCGAGATGGGCGTCGCAGTGCGCATGGCGGTGCTCGAGGCACTCGCCCAGAACCTTCCGAACGGATGAGGGCGAGATGAACCCGGATCGCCTGAAGAATAATGAACGCCCGCTGGTGCTCGCCAATGCGCGCGTCATCGACCCGTCGCGCAAGCTCGACGCGCGCGGCTCCGTCATCCTCGCCGATGGCATGATCGTGGCGGCCGGGCCGGAGGCAGACAGCGCCGCCGTTCCGGATGGCGCCGAAATCGTCGATTGCCGCGGCGCTGCCGTCATGCCCGGCCTGATCGACATGCGCGTCTTCATCGGCGAACCAGGCGGCGAACATCGCGAGACCTTCGCCTCGGCCGGCCAGTCGGCCGCCGCCGGCGGCGTCACCACCGTCATCATGATGCCGGACACCGACCCGGTGATCGACGACGTGGCGCTGGTCGATTTCATCGCCCGCCGCACGCGCGACACGGCGCTGGTCAACGTCATGCCGATGGCCGCCGTCACCAAGGGCCTGAAGGGCCGCGAGATGACGGAATTCGGCCTGTTGCAGGATGCCGGCGCCGTCGGCTTCACCGATGGGCGGCACTCGATCACCAATGCGCTGGTGCTGCGCCGGGCGCTGACCTATGCGCGCGATTTCGGCGCGCTGATCATGCACCATCCGGCCGATCCGGACCTGACCGGCTCGGGCGTGATGAACGAAGGCGAGACGGCGACCCGGCTCGGCCTTTCCGGCATCCCCAAGGAAGCCGAGATCATCATGCTGGAGCGCGACATCCGTCTCGCGGCGCTGACGCGCGGCCGCTATCACGCGGCCCAGATCTCCTGCGCGGAATCGCTCGAGATCATCCGCCGCGCCAAGAAGGCCGGGCTCGCCGTCTCCTGCGGCGTCTCGGCCACGCATCTGGCGCTGAACGAGCTCGATATCGGGCCGTACCGCACCTTCTTCCGCCTGTCGCCGCCACTGCGTTCGGAAGACGACCGGCAGGCGATGATCGAGGGCGTCGCCGATGGCTCGATCGACGTGATCGTCTCCAGCCACGATCCGCAGGACGTCGACACCAAGCGCCACCCCTTCGCGGAAGCCGCCGATGGCGCGGTCGGGCTCGAAACCCTGCTCGCGGCGACGCTGCGCCTGGTCAACAATGGTGATGTCGACCTGCTGACGGTGGCGCGCGCGCTCTCGACCCGCCCGGCGGAACTGCTCGGCCTGCCGGGTGGCAGGCTGACGCCGGGCGCGCCCGCCGACATCATCCTGGTCGATCCGGCGATGCCCTGGATCTGCGACGGCGAGAAGCTGCGCTCGCGCTCGAAGAACACGCCGTTCGAAGGCGCGCGCTTCGAGGGCCGCGTGCTCCGGACAATCGTTGCAGGCCGGACCGTCTACGCATACGCTGGCGACTGATTTCACGTTTTCCGGTGCTGCCTTTCCAGGCACCGGGCCATCTTTTCGAGTTCGGGGGAATCCTGCCATGCCGCAGCCGGTTGGCTGGGACTTAAGCGCGTCGCTCGCCGTGGCGGCGCTGGTGCTTGGCTATCTCCTGGGCTCGATCCCGTTCGGGCTGATCCTGACGCGCTTCGCCGGCCTCGGCGACATCCGCTCGATCGGCTCGGGCAATATCGGCGCCACCAACGTCCTGCGCACCGGCAACAAGAAGCTGGCCGCCGCGACCCTGCTCGGCGATGCGCTGAAGGGCACCGCCGCCGTGCTGCTGGCCGGTCATTTCTGGGGGCCGGAAGCCGCGATCCTGGCCGGTCTCGGCGCCTTTCTCGGCCACATCTTCTCCGTCTGGCTGCGCTTCAAGGGCGGCAAGGGCGTCGCTACCTATCTCGGCGTGCTGATCGGGCTTGCCTGGCCCATGGCGCTGCTGTTCGCGGTGGTCTGGATCGCGGTCGCCTATATCGCACGCTATTCCTCGCTCGCGGCGCTGGTGGCCAGCGTGCTCGTGCCGATCGTGTTGCTGGCGACCGGCGATATCCCGAAGGGGGGGCTGTTCGCGGTTCTGGCGGTGATCCTGATCCTCAAGCACAGCACCAACATCCGGCGGCTGCTGGGCGGCACCGAGAGCCGCATCGGCCAGAAGGGCTGACATGGCGCGCGGGGAAAATGGTTCTCCCCGCGACGTTGGACGGCCCGCCGACGTCCGCCTGAGCGACGACGAGCGCACCGCCTGGCTGCAGCTGATCCGTAGCGAGAATGTCGGGCCCGTGACCTTTCGCGAGCTGATCCGGCATTTCGGCTCGGCCATCGCCGCCCTCGAAGGACTGCCGGAACTCGCCGCCCGCAGCGGACGCCGCGTCCGCATCGCCGGCCGCACTGAAGCCGAGCGCGAGATCGACCAGCTTTCTCGCCTCGGCGGCCAGTTCGTTGCGATCCGCGAGACGGGGTATCCGGCCTGGCTGAAGGCGATCGATGCCGCGCCGCCACTTCTCGCCGTTCGCGGCAGCCTCGCCGTGCTGGAGAAGCCGATGATCGCGATCGTCGGCGCGCGCAGCGCCTCGGTGGTCGGCTGCCGGCTGGCGCAGCGGCTGGCGCGCGATCTCGGCGATGGCGGCTTCGTCATCGCTTCGGGCCTGGCGCGCGGAATCGACGCGGCAGCGCATGCGGCGGCGCTGGAGGGCGGCACCGTCGCCGTCTTCGCCGGCGGGCTCGACCGGCTCTATCCGCCGGAAAACGCCGCGCTCGCCGACCGCATCCTGGCCAGCGGCGGGGCGCATGTCTCGGAAATGCCGCTCGGCTGGGAGCCGCGCTCGCGCGATTTTCCCCGCCGCAACCGGCTGGTCGCCGGCATGGCGTCGGGCACCGTCATCGTCGAGGCGGCGCAGCGCTCGGGATCGCTGATCACGGCGCGGCTGGCCGCCGAACAGGGCAGGGCGGTGTTCGCCGTGCCGGGGTCGCCGCTCGATCCGCGCGCCGCCGGCACCAATCAGCTGATCAAGCAGGGCGCGCATCTCGTCACCGAAGCCGCCGACGTGCTGGAGATCGTGGCGCCCATGCTCGGCCGCGCCTTTGCGCCGCAGGCCGGCTGGCCGGTCGGCGGTGGCGACGGCCTGGCCGAACGCGGCTTCGACGGGGCGGCATTCCTCGACGCGGACGCGGCGCTCGAAGCGGAAGCGATGCCGGGCGAAGAGGTGGCGAGGGCGGAGGGGCGATCCAGCCACGCCGCGTCCGGACCGGGCATGGCGGGCGAGGGGATGCGCGCGGCGGTTGCGCCGGATGCCGCGCAGCACGAAAGGGATCGCGACCGGCTGGTCGAGGCGCTGGGGCCGGCGCCGACCGAGATCGACGCCCTGATTCGATTTACCGGCCTGCCGGCGGCGACGGTGCAGATGCTGCTGCTGGAACTGGACCTGGCCGGCCGGATCGAGCACCACGCCGGCCAGCGCGTTTCCCTGCTTTCCTAGGCGTGGCCGTCCTGTTTCCAGGCGTGGCGGTCCTGCCCGCGCCGCAGGGCGAAGCGCGGCCTTCTCTAGCCGGTATGGCGCTGGCGCTGGCTTTCCTGGCGGGCTTCTTCTTCCGAGACGGCGAGCAGGTAGGACAGGAACTCCAGCCCGGCGCTGGAGGCCATGCTGCGCAGTTCTTTCGTCATGTCGGCGATGTAGCTGGCCTTCTCGTGCCGCAGGCTGGCGTCACGGGGGCCCATGTCGTCGCCGCTGGTATCTTCCGGTTGCCACCCCATATCCATACCTCGATCGCTACAAGGTCTGCATCGGCTCTGATATAGTTGCGATTGCAACCGAATGCAACTTATTGTTGCGCCGGTATGGGGCGTCACGGCCTTCATTGACAGTCAGGGTGCTTTCCGGGATTGTCCAGCCCGAATGCGCCCACACCGTGGGCCGGCGGGATTTCCGCCTTGTTCCAATTCTCGTCGGATCGGGTTTTCGTGGCCCGTCCGGCCTTTTCGTAAATGGCATTGATGAATCTCGTCATCGTGGAATCGCCTGCAAAGGCGAAAACGATCAACAAGTACCTCGGCTCCGACTATCACGTCGTGGCGTCCTACGGCCATGTCCGCGACCTGCCGTCGAAGGACGGCTCGGTTCTGCCGGACGAGGACTTCGCGATGAGCTGGGAGGCGGACCCGAAGTCCGCCAAGCGCCTCGTCGACATGGCCGCCGCCGCCAAGGCGGCCGACCGCATCATTCTCGCAACCGACCCGGATCGCGAAGGCGAGGCCATTTCCTGGCACGTTCTCGAGGTCCTGAAGCAGAAGCGGGCGATCAAGGACAAGCCGGTCGAACGCGTGGTGTTCAACGCGATCACCAAGCAGGCCGTCCTCGAGGCGATGAAGAACCCGCGCCCGATCGACGTGGCGCTGGTCGACGCCTATCTGGCGCGCCGGGCCCTCGACTATCTGGTCGGCTTCACGCTGTCGCCGGTGCTGTGGCGCAAGCTGCCGGGCGCCCGCTCGGCCGGCCGCGTCCAGTCCGTGGCGCTCCGCCTGGTCTGCGACCGCGAGAACGAGATCGAGATCTTCAAGCCGCGCGAATACTGGTCGCTGCTGGCAACGCTGGCGACGCCGCGCGGCGACGAGTTCCAGGCCCGCCTGGTCGGCGCCGACGGCAAGAAGATCAGCCGCCTCGACGTTGGCACGGCCGAAGAGGCCGAAGCGTTCCGCGCGGCGCTCGATGCCGGCCGCTACACGGTGGCCGAGATCGAGTCGAAGCCGGCCAAGCGCCATCCCTTCGCGCCGTTCACCACCTCGACGCTGCAACAGGAGGCCAGCCGCAAGCTCGGCTTCGCGCCGAACCGCACCATGCAGCTCGCCCAGCGCCTGTATGAAGGCGTCGAGCTCGGTGGCGAGACGGTCGGTCTGATCACCTATATGCGTACCGACGGCGTCGACATGGCGCCGGAGGCGGTTGCCGCCGTCCGCGGCGTGATCGGCACCGATTTCTCGCCCAAGCACCTGCCGGACGCCCCGCGCCGCTACCAGACCAAGGCGAAGAACGCCCAGGAAGCGCACGAAGCGGTCCGCCCGACCGACCCAACGCGCCGTCCGCGTGACGTCGCCCGCTATGTCGAGCAGGACCAGGCCCGCCTCTACGAGCTGATCTGGAAGCGCACCGTCGCCAGCCAGATGGAATCGGCCGAGATGCAGCGCACCGCCGTCGACATTCTCGTCGAGGCCGGCGGCCGCAAGATCGACCTGCGCGCTTCCGGCCAGGTCATGACCTTCGACGGCTTCCTCGCTCTCTATAATGAGGACAAGGACGAGGAGGGCGACGAGGACGAAGGCCGCCTGCCGCGCATGGAGAAGGGCGAGAGCCTGACCAAGAAGGCGATCGCCGCGACCCAGCATTTCACCGAGCCGCCGCCGCGCTACAGCGAGGCGACGCTGGTGAAGCGCATGGAGGAGCTCGGCATCGGGCGTCCCTCGACCTATGCCGCGACGCTGACCGTTCTGCGCGACCGCGAATATGTCCGCCTCGACAAGAAGCGCCTCGTGCCGGAGGACAAGGGCCGTCTGGTCACGGCCTTCCTGCAGAGCTTCTTCGCCCGCTATGTCGAATATGACTTCACCGCCGACCTGGAAGAGAAGCTCGACCAGATCTCGGCTGGCGAGATCGCCTGGAAGGACGTGCTGCGCGAATTCTGGCAGCGTTTCGCCGCCGATGTCGGCGAGACCAAGGAACTGCGCGTCACGCAGGTTCTGGACGCGCTGAACGACCTGCTGGGGCCCCACATCTTCCCGGCGCGCGCCGATGGCGGCGATCCGCGCGCCTGCCCGTCCTGCGGCGTCGGCCGCCTGTCGCTGAAGCTCGGCAAGTTCGGCGCCTTTATCGGCTGCTCGAACTATCCGGAATGCCGCTTCACCCGCCAACTCGTCGCCTCGGGCGACGAGGCGACGCCGGGCGAGAATGGCGAAAACGGTTCGGTGCTCGGCGCCGAGGGTTCGAAGGTGCTGGGCAAGGATCCGGCGACCGGACTCGACGTGACGCTGCGCAGCGGCCGTTTCGGTCCCTATGTCCAGCTCGGCGAGCCGGAAGGCAAGGACAAGCCCAAGCGCGCCTCCCTGCCCAAGGGCTGGGAAGCCGCGTCGCTCGACCTCGACAAGGCGCTCGCGCTCCTGTCGCTGCCGCGCGAGGTCGGCATCCACCCCGAGGACGGCAAGCCGATCCAGGCCGGTATCGGCCGCTACGGCCCGTTCCTGCTGCATGACGGCAAATACGCCAATCTCGACAGCGTCGACGAGGTCTTCGTCGTCGGCATCAACCGGGCTGTCGCCGTCATCGCCGAAAAGAAGGCGCGCGGCGGACGTCCGGCTCGCGCCGGCGCCGAGCCGCTGAAGACGCTGGGCGACCACCCGACCCTGGGCGGGCCGATCACCGTGCATGCCGGCAAGTATGGCCCCTATGTGAAGCATGGCGCCGTCAACGCCACGCTGCCCAAGGCGCTGCCGCCGGAAACCGTCTCGCTCGACGAAGCCGTCGCCCTGATCGCCGAAAAGGCGGGCAAGGCTCCGGTCAAGAAGACGCGCGCGGCGGCGAAGCCGAAGGCCGAAGCCAAGACCACCGCGAAGAAGGCGCCGGCGAAGAAGGCCGCTGCCAAGGCCGCGGATGGCGAAGACGCGCCGGCCAAGAAGGCACCGGCCAAGAAGGCGGCCGCCGCCAAGAAGCCGGCGGCGAAAAAGGCCGCGCCCAAGAAATCGGCCGTCGAGGCCGACGCCGAGTAATCGGCCGCCAACGACACAATCGAGGCCGGCTGTTGCCAGAATGGACACAGCCGGCCATTCTCATTTCTCCCCCTTGGGAGAGGACGGGCGCAGTCCCGGCCGCACCCCATTCCGAACTGGACACAATTTACTTGGCCAAGAAGCCAGATACTCCCCCCAAAGCCGCCAAGGTCCGGACGCCCGGCGCGAGATCCGCGACGCGTTCCGCAGCCTTTGCCAAGGCCTCCGGCAAGCCGGTCGCCCCCGTCGCCCCGCCTGCCAACGGCATGCCGTCGCGCGAAGCGATCCTCGCCTTCATCGCCGAGCATCCCGGCAAGGCGACCAAGCGCGAGATCTCGAAGCATTTCGGCATTTCCGGCGGCGCCCGCATCGCGCTGAAGCGCACGCTCAAGGAATTGAGCGAAGACGGGCTCGTCGAGAAGAACCGCAAGAAGCTGTCGCGTCCGGGCGATATTCCGCCCGTGACCGTGCTGCTGATCACCGAGCGCGACGAGCATGGCGAATTCGTCGCCCAGCCCGCGCTCTGGGACACCGACCATGGCGCCGCGCCGCGCATCCTGATCCGTCTCAATCGCGGCAAGCCGCTGGTTCCGGCCCCCGGCATCGGCGACCGCGTGCTGTCGCATGTCGACGCCGCCGACCTGGAAGAGACGGGCTTCGCCCATACCGGCCGCATCATCAAGGTGCTGGAGAAGCGGGCCGCCTCGATCCTCGGCGTCATCCGCATCACGCCCGGCGGCGCCCGCGTGCTGCCGGTCGATCGCAAGCAGAAGGAAGCCGAAGTCGAGCCCGACGACCTGAACGGCGCCAAGAATGGCGATCTCGTTTCGGTCGAGGCCAAGCGCATGTCGCGCTTCGGCCTGCCGCGCGTGCGCGTGGTCGAGATCATCGGCGACATGTCGAGCGAGAAGGCGGTCTCGATGATCGCCATCCATGCGCACGACATTCCCTACATCTTCCCGCCGCAGGTTCTGGAAGACGCGGAGAAGGCCAAGCCGGCGAAGATCGCCGGCGGCCGCGAGGACTGGCGGCAGGTGCCGCTCGTCACCATCGATCCGGCCGACGCCAAGGACCATGACGACGCCGTCTATGCCGAGCCGGACACCGACCCGGAGAATCCCGGCGGCTTCCTCGTCACCGTCGCCATCGCCGATGTCGCCTGGTATGTGCGCCCGAATTCGGCGCTCGACCGCGAGGCGCTGAAGCGCGGCAATTCGGTCTATTTCCCCGACCGCGTCGTTCCGATGCTGCCCGAGCGCATCTCGAACGATCTCTGCTCGCTGCGCGAGGGCGAGGATCGCCCGGCGCTGGCCGTGAAGATGCAGTTCACCGCCGAGGGCAAGAAGAAGTTCCACTGGTTCCACCGCATCATGATGCGGTCGGCGGCCAAGCTTTCCTACCAGCAGGCGCAGGCCGCGATCGACGGCCGGCCGGATGACAAGACCGGGCCGCTGCTCGGGCCGATCCTGAAGCCGCTCTGGGCGGCCTATGCCGTGATGAAGCGCGGCCGGGACAATCGCGAGCCGCTCGATCTCGACCTGCCCGAGCGCAA
This sequence comes from Kaistia defluvii, assembly GCF_026343955.1. Classification (GTDB taxonomy): domain Bacteria; phylum Pseudomonadota; class Alphaproteobacteria; order Rhizobiales; family Kaistiaceae; genus Kaistia; species Kaistia defluvii. The sequence goes on along the minus strand of NZ_JAPKNI010000001.1, from coordinate 745,411 downwards.
GGTGATCGTCGGTCCCGATGGCTCGATCGACAAGATCGTCATTCCCGAACGCCTCGACGCGCACAAGCTGATCGAGGAGTTCATGATCCAGGCGAATGTCGCGGCGGCGGAAACGCTGGAGCGCAAGGGGTCGCCGCTGGTCTATCGCGTGCACGACCAGCCTTCGCTGGCGAAGCTCGAATCGCTGCGCGAGTTCCTCGCCACGATCGAGATGAACCTGCCGAAGAGCGGCAATCTGCGCCCGAGCAACTTCAACACCATCCTCGGACGGGTGAAGGATAGCGAGCACGCCGCCCTCGTCAACGAGGTGGTGCTGCGGTCGCAGAGCCAGGCGATCTACAGCCCCGACAATATCGGCCATTTCGGCCTCAACCTGCGCCGCTACGCGCATTTCACCTCGCCGATCCGCCGCTATGCCGATCTGATCGTGCATCGCGCGCTGGTGCGTTCGCTCGAAATGGGCGAGGGCGGTCTGCCGGACGGCATGGACAAGGACCTGCCGGCGATCGCCGAGGAGATCTCGACGGCCGAGCGCCGGGCCATGGCGGCCGAGCGCGAGACTATCGACCGTCTCGTCGCGCATTGGCTGGCCGATCGCATCGGCGCCCAGTTCCATGGCCGCATCGCCGGCGTTACCCGCGCCGGCCTGTTCGTCAAGCTGGACGAGACCGGAGCCGACGGCTTCGTGCCGATCGGCTCCATTGGTTCGGACTTCTACCAGTTCGACGAGGCGCGCCAGGCCGTGATCGGCTCGCGCAATGGCGAGATGTTCCGCCTGGGCGACAGCGTCGACGTCAAGCTGGTCGAAGTCGCGCCGGTCGCCGGCGCGCTGCGCTTCGAGCTGATGTCCGATGGCAAGCTGCTTCCCAAGGGCGAACGCAAGGTTGTGGAGCGCGAGTTCCGCGGCCGCGGCGGGCGTCCTGCCGGAGCGGCGTTCAAGGGCCGGCCGGGGGGCAAGCGGCGCTAGAAAAATCTCAAATCCTTGAGGCAAGACACCGGCGCCTTTTGCCCCTATTAACCTTGGCGGGCCATAAGGGGCGCGGGCCGAGGACGGGGCAGGGGACGCATGGTTTCGCCGGATTATGAGACGCACGAAGTCAACAACCAGGTCGCGTTTCGCGTCGGCGCGAACCTCTATGCGTCCGACCCGGTGCTGGCCGCGCTGGTCGAGGGCCTGCCACGGCCGGTGGTCGAGGGGCTTGCAACCCATGGTCAGCAATGGGGATCGGCCGAGATGGCCGATCTCGCGCGGCTGGCCAACGCCGTGCCGCCTGTCCTCAAGACGCATGACGCGGCCGGGCGCCGCGCCGATACGGTCGAGTTCCATCCGGCCTACCATGCCCTGATGCGGCGCAGCGTGGCCGCCGGCCTGCAGGCGTCGATCTGGGACGCCAGCGGCGACGAGGCCAGCGTCCGCGCGGTCGCCCGCGCCGCCCGCATCTACATGACCGCGCAGGTCGAGGCAGGCCATGTCGGCGCCATGTCGCTGACCAGCGCCAGCGTCGCCGCGCTGGCACACGCGCCGAACCTCGCCGAAACCTGGCTGCCGATGATCCGTTCGCGGCGCTATGATTCGCGCGTCATCCCCCCGGCGCAGAAGGCGGGTGCGCTGTTCGCCTTCGCCACGACCGAGAAGCAGGGCGGCTCGGACCTTCGCTCCAATTCGACGCGGGCCGAGGCCTCGGGCGATGGCAGTTACCGGCTCGTCGGCCACAAATGGTACGTCTCGGCGCCGATGAGCGACGCGCTGCTGGTGCTGGCGCAGACGCTGGAAGGGCTCTCCTTCTTCCTGGTGCCGCGCTTCATGCCTGACGGCAAGCGCAACCCGATCCGCCTGGCGCGCCTCAAGGACAAGCTCGGCACCCGCTCCAACGCGGTCGCCGAGGTCGAATTCCCCGGCACGACCGGCTTCCTCGTCGGCGAGGCCGGGCGCGGCGTCTCGACCATCAACGAGACGGTGACGCTGACCCGCGTCGACAGCGCCATCACCTCGGCCGGGATCTCCCGCGCGGCGCTGGCGGAGGCCGTGCATTATGCGCGCCACCGCAAGGCCTTCGGCGCTCCGCTGCTCGACCAGCCGCTGATGACCCGCGTGCTCGCCGACATGGCGCTCGACGTCACGGCGTCGGCGGCGCTCGCCTTCCGCCTCGCGGAAGCCGTCGACCGCTCGCATGACGATCCGCTCGAGGCCGCCTTCGCGCGGCTGATGACGCCGGTGGTGAAATACTGGATCACCAAGGTGACGCCGTCGGTGGTCGCCGAGGCGATCGAATGCACCGGCGGCAACGGCTTCGTCGAGGAGAGCCATCTCGCGCGGCTCTATCGCGATGCCTTGGCGCCGGCGCTGGCCGATGGTCCCGGCAACGTGCTCTGCCTCGACGTGCTGCGGATCCTGCGCCGCTCGTCGGATTCGCTCGAAGCGGTGCTCCGGGTGATCGAGGACGGGCTCGGCCAGGCCGCCCGCTCGACGCTCAACGTGCTGCGCGCCGCCACCGCCGTGGCGCTGGCCGACGAGGGATCGGCCCGCATCCTGGTCGAACAGCTGGCCATGACGGTGGCCGCCGCCGCGATGCGCCGCCGCTTCCCGGCCGTGATTGCCGACGCGTTCCTGGAATCGCGCCTCGGCAAGCCGTGGCGTTCGACCTATGGCATGCTCGACGCCCGCTTCGATGCGCGCGCCTTCGTCGACTACATCTGCCCGAAGGGCTGATCGTCCTCGAGATCGCGCGCGTCCTGGATGTCGCGCGTGATCTTCTGCATGCGGTCGAGCGCGCCCTGCAGGATGAAGGCGGCCGCCATCTTGTCGACCAGCTCGCCGCGCCGCTTGCGGCTGGTATCGGCCTCGAGCAGCGTCCGCGTCACCGCCACGGTAGACAGCCGTTCGTCCCAGAACGACACCGAGATATCGATCTTCGGCAGCAGATTGCGCACGAAGGCGCGCGTCGCCTGGGCGCGCGGGCCTTCCGAGCCGTCCATGTTGAGCGGCAGGCCGATGATGATGCCCGCCACCTGACGCTGGCCGATGACCTTGGTCAGCGCCTCGACGTCCTGGGTGAACTTCACGCGGTTGATCAGGACCAGCGGCGAGGCGATGCGGCGGCCGAGATCCGAGATCGCGACGCCGATCGTCTTGGTGCCGAGATCGAGGCCGATCACGGCGGCGGCGGGCGGCAGCGCCTGCTGCAGTTCCGCGAAGTCCAGGATGGTGCCGGTCATGCCCGCCCTCAAATGTAGACGACGGCGACGAAGCCGAGGATGACAAGGATGGTGCCGGCGATCATCACCTTCGAGAAATGGCGATCGATGATGGCGCGCGCCTGCGGACCGAAGGCGTAGAACAGGCCCGCCACCAGGAAGAAGCGCAGGCCGCGCGTGATGATGCAGGCGATGATGAAGGTGGCGAGGTTCAGATGCGCCACGCCCGACGCGATCGTCACCAGCTTGAACGGGATCGGCGTCAGCCCCTTGGCGACGATGATCCAGCCGCCCCATTCGTCGAAGCGCAGCTGGAAGGTATGGAAGGCTTCCTGCAGATTGTAGAAGACGATGACCGGCTGGCCGATCGCCTCGTAGAGTCCGGCGCCGATGGCATAGCCGGCAAGGCCGCCCAAAACCGAGAAGACCGTGCAGACCAGGGCCGCGATCCAGGCGCGCTCGCGCCGCGCCAGCACGATGGCGGCGAGGATCGGATCGGGCGGAATCGGGAAGAACGACGCTTCGGCGAAGGACACCACGGCCAGCAGCCAGAGCGCATGCGGCCCGGCCGAGACTTCCATGCATCGGTCGAAGAGCCGCTTCATCAGCCCTGGGCGGGCGGCCTTCGGCGCGGTTGCTTCCATGTCCGTCACGTTCCCTCCGGTCGGTTCACCCGCCCTTATCACGGATCATGCCGCGCGCGGCAAGCAAGCCCGCCGGGGCGCGGCAAGATTGCGCGCCCGCGGGGGTGTTTAATCGGCCCGCCGCCGCCATATTGGAGCTGAAATTCGACAGAAGGATGAATCTCTCCATGCAGCTTACCTGGCTCGGCCATTCGGCCTTTCGCGTCGAGATCGACGGCGCCGTCATCCTGATCGACCCGTTCTTCACCGGCAATCCAAGCTTTCCCGGTAACGACCAGGCCTGGACGCGCGGCGTCACGCATATCCTGCTGACGCATGGCCATGGCGATCACCTCGGCGACACGGTCGCGATCGCGGCGAAGACCGGCGCCAGGGTGGTGGCGGATGCGGATCTCGCCAGCTATCTCGCCCATAAGGGCGTCGCCAAGGTCGACCCGATGAACACGGGCGGGACCACCGACCAGGGCGCGTTCCGCGTCTCGATGACGGTGGCGCACCATTCCTCGGCCACGCTGGACGAGAACGGCGTCTCGCATTCGCTTGGCCATCCGCATGGCCTTGTCATCGCCGCCCCCGGCGAGAAGACGCTCTACCTCGCCGGCGATACCGACATCTTTTCCGACATGGCGCTGATCGACGAGATCTACCAGCCGAAGATCGGCATCCTGCCGATCGGCGACCGCTTCACCATGGGCGGCAAGGTGGCGGCGCTTGCCGCGCGGCGCTTCTTCCATTTCGACACGGTGATCCCCTGCCACTACGCGACCTTCGGCCTGCTCGACCAGACGGCGGACAAATTCGTTGAGGCGATGCAGGGCGCCGACACCAAGGTTGCGGTCCCGGCGATCGGCGAAATGCTGACGCTCTGAGGCGCGCGCGCCCCACACTCGCCGTCATCCCGGGCGAAGACCCGGGATCCATCCAGCCGGGTTGGGTGCAAGCCTTCCGCAATTCCGGCTGCATGGATCCTCGCTTCCGCGAGGATGACGGCGGAGGGTGGCCCACGTGGAGCAGGGTCTTTCTTGAGTCGAAAGGCGAACGGGTTGCGCCCGGCCAACCGACCGGCGGCCTGGGCAAAAAAAAGCCAAAAGAAAAGGCCGGCGTTGCCGCCGGCCTTTTGGTGCATTTGAAGGTCAACCGGTGGCCCGGTTGCCCGATCTACTGGCGATATTGCTGAATCCGCGTCGTCCGCAGCCCGGCGAGGCCGTGCTGGTCGATCGATTGCTGCCAGGAGATGAATTCCTCGACGGTCAACGTATAACGCTGACACGCCTCTTCAAGGCTGAGCAGGCCCCCCCGCACCGCCGCGACAACTTCTGCCTTACGGCGGATAACCCAACGTTTCGTGTCCCGCGGCGGCAAATCGGCAATCGTAAGCGGACTACCGTCCGGTCCGATGACATATTTGACGCGCGGACGCATTTGATCGGTCATTCTACTCTCACATACTCAACCTGACCTTGTCGAAGGGGAGACTACGACGTCGGCTTTAAAAATTGACTAAGCCCCCGGCAACACTTCGGTAAGGTTTGCAGCCGCCCGCAGCCCCGAAATCTGCGCTTTCGGTCTGGCCGCTGCCGGCTGTGCCGGCAGGATGTCGCGTCGGAAACCGGGCCCCATTCCAGGTTGTGGCGCCGCTTGCGCCTTGAAGATGACGCGATCGCCGCTATAGTCCCGCGCTTAACGCGGCTCTGCCGCCTCCTGCGTTTCTGCCGCTGTTCGAAACCTGTTTCGCGCAGCATTCCGGCAAGGCATTCCACCATGCTCAACAGTCTCGATCTTCCCGGCCGACCCGAGGACACGCGCATCGTCGTCGCCATGTCCGGCGGCGTTGATTCCTCGGTTGTCGCGGGACTGCTGAAACGCGAAGGCTACGACGTCGTCGGAATGACGCTGCAGCTTTACGATCATGGCGAGGCGACGCACCGCAAAGGCGCCTGCTGCGCCGGCCAGGATATCCATGACGCGCGCCGCGTCGCGGAAAGGCTCGATATTCCGCACTATGTGCTCGACTATGAGGAGCGCTTCCGCAAGTCGGTCATCGACCGTTTCGCCGAGAGCTACATCGCCGGCGAGACACCGATCCCCTGCGTCTCCTGCAACCAGACGGTCAAGTTCTCCGACCTCCTGACCACGGCGCGCGAGCTGGGGGCGGCCGCGCTCGCCACCGGCCACTACGTCCAGAGCCGGCTGCAGCCGAACGGCCATCGCGGCATGTTCCGCCCCGCCGACCTCGACCGCGACCAGAGCTATTTCCTGTTCGCCACCACGCCCGAGCAGCTCGATTTCATCCGCTTCCCGCTCGGCCATCTGACCAAGCCGGAGACGCGCGCCATCGCCCGCGAGCTCGGCCTGGAGATCGCCGACAAGCATGACAGCCAGGACATCTGCTTCGTGCCGAACGGAAAATATTCCGACGTCATCGAGCGGCTGAAGCCGGGCGCGGCCGAGGGCGGCGAGGTCGTGCATATCGACGGCCGCGTGCTCGGCCGGCACGAGGGCATCATCCATTACACGGTCGGCCAGCGCCGCGGCCTCGGCATCGCCTCGGCCGATCCGCTCTACGTCATCCATCTCGACGCGCGGCGCAGCCGGGTCATCGTCGGCCCGCGCGAGGCGCTCGCCGCCCGCCGGCTGGTGCTGCGCAACGTCAACTGGCTGGGCGATGCGCCGCTGGAGGCGATCGGCGCCGACGGGATGGAGATCTATGCCCGCGTCCGCTCAACGCGCGCGCCGCAGCGGGCGCAGATCGTGCAGAGGGATGGCGAGACACAGGTCTCGCTGTTCGATGGCGAGACGGGTGTCGCGCCGGGCCAGGCCTGCGTATTCTATGCCGGCCAGGGGGAAGGGGCTCGCGTCCTTGGCGGTGGCTGGATCAGCCGGGCCGAGCGCGACGCCGAGGCAGAACAGGCGCTTCGTCGCCTGATCGTGACGGATACCGTCGCCGCAGCTTGAGGGAGAGTGATGCCGGAATTCTTGGAAGACGTCGCGCGCAAGTGGAAATCCTTTGCCGGCAAGCGCCGGTCGGCAAACCGCATCGACGAGAACGCCGTCCGCAATACCTATGCCCGCTGGGCGCCGGTCTATGACCGGGTATTTGGCTATGTGTTCGAATCCGGCCGGCGCGCCGCCGTCAGCTTCGTCAACGAGCTTTCGCCCGGCCGCATCCTCGAATGCGGCGTCGGCACGGGAATTTCGCTGCCGCATTACCGCGCCGAACACCGCATCACCGGCATCGACCTGTCGCCGGAAATGCTGGAGATCGCGCGCGAGCGCGTCACGGCGGGCCAACTCGATCATGTCGAGGCGCTGGAAGTCGCCGATGCCGGCGACCTGCAGATGGCGGATGCCAGCTTCGACACGTCGGTGGCCATGTTCGTGCTGACCGTGGTGCCGGATCCGCGCGCCGTGATGGGCGAACTCGCCCGCGTCACCAAGCCCGGCGGCGCTGTCGTGCTGGTCAGCCATTTTCCCGAGCAGAAGGGCTGGCGCGGCTGGCTCGGCGAGAAGCTGGCGCCGCTGTCGGCCTCGCTCGGCTGGCACATGGATTTCGATATCAGCCGGATTCTCGGTCGCTCGGATCTGCGCCTTGTCGACCGTCGCCGCGTCGGTCCGATCGGGTTTTTCACACTGCTGGTATTTGAGCGTGTGTGAAGCGCGGTCGATGCTTGACAGCCCTCGGCCCGGCTCCCTATAAGCGGGCCATTCCAGCCGGCGCGGCAAGCGCCGGTCCTGGGGCGGAGTAGCTCAGCTGGTTAGAGCAGCGGAATCATAATCCGCGTGTCGGGGGTTCAAGTCCCTCCTCCGCTACCATCATTTCCTCAATGACTTCATAGACCTGTGAAATATCCTCCCTCTGGGGGGCATTTCCCGTCGCGTCCGTGTTGCAGCCAGATACGCTGGATTCCAGCGGCTTCACCGAGGCACGGCGAATGCACGCGACATGAAACGCGAGATGGGATTTCGTGCCAGAGAGTTGGTGCTGGACTTCCCTTGCGTAAAGGCGGCTTATGCGGGCATGACTCAGTCGGCCTCGCCTCCTGCACGAATTGTCGAAGGCGCCGATACTGAAGCTTTGCTCAGCGAGGGAGCCGCCGCTCTCCGTCGATCAGCCATCGTTCTGCAGCAGATAAACGCCATGTTGGCTCGAGCCCAGATCAGTTAGTTGCGGCCCTTGGTCCGTTCGATGGGGGATTGGCATGACCTACTACTATGTGACGACCTATCTTCCCAAGGGGCTTGGCGCTTCTCCTGCCGTTTCCTATGAACCTGTCAGTGCCGCGTCGGGCCAGGCAGCCATCGCACAATTCACCAAGCGGGCTTTGCATATCCATGCGGTTGGGCCGGTGGCTGCGACCGTGGCGCGCCCTGGCGAATATCCGGTCGCGTTCTATTTCGAGCCGCGCCAGACCCCACCCATCAAAGTGCCCATCCCGATCCATTTTCGGCGCGGCCGCTCGTTCGAATTTCGCGCCCGCATGCGCGCTGCCCAAGAAGATGTGGCTTAGGCGCACTTCCATCTCGATGGACGCCCCTCCCGATCTCGGACGCGCTCGGCGCGCATAGGGGCACACGCTCCGCCACTTCGATCCGCGTCGCCTGCTTGTGCATCATTCGCTCGACGTCCGCAGGAAAATTGGGAGGGAGATTTGTCCCTTCCTATTCCCGCTCGCGCCGGAGCATCTCACGATCTTCTTGGACGGGCTCGACCACCCATTGCCGGCCAGGACGCCGAACTCGTCATCGCGTCGCAGTCCAGCAGGCGGGAGACTGTGGTGCCGCCCAAAGGGCTGGCGGCGCGCCGCAATCCGCTACGACAAACTCGCCGGAACGTCCCACGCCGCCACTGTCATGGCTGCCGTCCCTCATCCAGGGGGGGCGGTTGAGGCCGACCCTAGTCGTCTACATAGGGCATCGCGGCGAGTATTCCCAAAGCTGCCGAGTCCAGTACCGGCATGCCCAAGTGTTTCCCAAGCCGGGCCGATAGTCCGTGACCGGCCAGGTTGGTGCTCCAGATCAGCACCGCATCGAGATCGGCGACGGTCGAGAGGCGGATGACCTGTGCTTCAATCTGCTCGGGCGTGACGCTGGCCGCCTCGAAATTGTCGGTGATGCCGAAATTATGCCCCGCCACGATCTCTATGCCCTCCTGCGCGAAGGTCTGCTTCAGGCGTGCGCCGTCCGGATCGTCGCCTTGCGCGACAAGTCCGATCCGCCGCAGATTCCGGCGGCGCAGCAGGTCGACGGTGGCCAGAGCGGTTGTCGCGCAGGGGATACCGGTCTCGCCTTCGATCGTTTCGCAAAGCTGGCGATCGGGCGTGAAGCCGATCAGGGCACCGCGCGTCGCATTCCAGAGAATGACCGCGGGGTGCGCCTGCGCGAGCAAGGATGCCGCCTGCCGGAACGAGGCCATGTCATAGCCATCCGGGGGATGGCCCGCATAGGGAACGCGGGCGAAGCAGGCATCGATGCCCGGCCGATCGTCGAGGATGGAGCGCGCCACCCGTTCGACGACGCGATTGGACGACGGCACGATAATTCCTATCGCGTGGGGCGTATCCGGGTGAATCGAGCTCACTGTTCGCGCACCACAAGCGTGCGCTCCTGCGACCAGCGCGCCGTCCAGACCTCACCCGGCTCGGGCTTGGTCGTTCCGGCCTGTTCGATGGGAACGGAGACGACGATTTCCGTTCCTTCACCAATCTCCATCCAGACCGAGATGATCTGCCCTTTGAACAGGCTGCGCCGGATCGTGCCGGTGAGGGTGTTGGCCGCGGCCGGGGCCACTCCCGGCGTGAGCTTCACGCTTTCGGGACGAATGGCGACCGCGACGCGATCCTGCGCCGTAAAATCATTGGCAACGGTGCTTTCGAACACCAGCCCCTGCGCGTTTCTCAGAACCGTTCGCCCGCCGGTCCTTTCGACGATGCCGGCCGGCAGGAAGTTGGACGTGCCGATGAAGTCAGCGACGAAATGCGAGACCGGCCGCTCATAGATGGCGCGAGCGGCGGCGACCTGCTCGATGCACCCGCCGCGCATCACCGCGATCTGGTCGGCGAGGACAAGCGCCTCTTCCTGGTCGTGGGTGACGAGGATTGTGGTCAGTCCGAGCTCGTTGCAGAGCTGGCGCAGCTCGATCTGCATCTCTTCGCGAAGCTTCTTGTCGAGCGCCCCGAACGGCTCGTCGAGCAGCAACACGCGCGGGCGGTAGACGATGGCGCGCGCCATCGCCACGCGCTGTTGCTGGCCGCCGGAAAGCGCCGCCGGCATCCGGTCCCCGAAGCCCGTCAGGCGCACGAGGTCCAGCGCCTGGAGAGCCAGTCTTGCGGTCTCTGCCCGGGATACGCCACGCATGGTGAGGCCGAAGGCGACGTTTTCCAGAACCGTGAGATGGGGAAACAGCGCATAGTTCTGGAACAGCATGCCGAGGTTTCGCCGGTGCACCGGCAGGCCGGTGACCGATGCGCCGTCGATCGTGATCTCGCCGGCCGACGGTTGCACCAGCCCCGCGATCATCCGCAACGTCGTCGTCTTGCCGCAGCCCGAGGGACCGAGCAAAGCGAGAATCTCGCCGCCAGACGCCCTCAGATTCACGTCGCTCACCACCTGGGCATCGCCATAGCTTCGGCAGATGCCGGTGAGGCGGACCTCGGCCCCCTGAGATGTCGCCATCTGGTACTCCCCTGCTGGTCCCGCAATGTCAGACGGCGAAGATGCCATTCATCTTCTCGGTCCAGCCCGAGCGCTTGGCGTTGATGTATTCCCAGTCCGGCGTGAACAGACCGCGCTTGTCCATCTCCTCGACCGGGTAGGCGATGTACTTCAGCGTTTCCGCCGAGAATTCGATGCCCGAAACCGGCGGTGCGGTCAGCGCGTATTCGGAGAACGCTTTCTGCACGGCGGGCTCGATCATGCGATTCATGAAGGCGACGGCGAGATCCTTGTTCGGCGCGCCCTTGACCAGCACCTGGCAGTTGTTGCCGGCGAAGCTGCCCTCGCTCGGGAAGCTCATCGTCACCGGCGCGCCCTTGGCGGTGTAGGGGTAGATGTATTTGGACAGCTCCAGCAGACCGATCTCGGCCTGGCCCTGCGCCACCTCGGCGGCGGCCTGCGGGCCGTTGTCGAACAGGTTCATGATGTTGGGCTTCAGCGCCGCGACCTTGTCGAAGCTGTCGTCGACGAGATACTGCGCTTCGGCAAATGGCTTGCCCGACTTCACGGCGGCCGCCACGATCAGGAAGAATACGGACGGCGTATTCTTGGGGCTGACGAGCTTCAGTTTGCCGGCATATTCCGGCTTCCACAGATCGGCATAGCTGCCGGGCGGCGTGATCGAGGTGTTGTGGAACATGCTGGCCACCGAGATGGCGAGCGCGGTGCCCCAGCCATCGAAGCCGAAGCGCGGATAGAGATTGGCGAGCGCGGGCATGTCGGCGCTCGGCAGTTGATCGATCAGGCCTTCGGTCTTGCAGATCGGGATCGCCACGTCGTCGATGAACATGACCGAGAACTTCGGGTTGGCCTTGGTCGCCCGCATCTTGCCGACATTGGCGAGGGTGAAACCCTCTTCCGCCGTGACCTTGCAGCCGAAATCCTTCTCGAAGGCCGGGATGATGTTCTTCTTGACGAACTCGCCCTGCGAGCCGCCCCAGATGCCGATCTGGATCTCCTTGCCCTGCGCCCAGCCATTGCGGGTGAAGCCCATGGGAGCGGCGAGGGTGGTGGCTCCCAGGGCGAGTTTGCCGAATGTACGTCGCGAAAGAGTGGTCATGCGAGGTCCCCTGTTCTGGTTATGCGTATAGGCAGGCGTCAGCTCGCAAGCCGGGCCAGGCTGAGTCCGAAGACTTTTTCAATGACGAGCACGAGAAGCAGCGCGAAGAAGATCATCAGCGAGGCGATGGCCGCGATGGATGGATCGAACGAGCGCTCGATGACGGTGTAGAGGTAGAGCGGCACCGGGAAGTGGTTGCCGTCGGCCAGCCACATCGAGATCGGGTAGTCGTCGAACGAGACGATGAAGCTGAAGATGCCGCCCGCCAGGATGCCGGGGCGTACCTGCGGCCAGATTACCCGGGTCGCCACGATGTGAGGGGGCGCGCCGAGCACCGAGGCGGCGTCCTCCAGGTTGCGGTTGACCAGCAGCAGGCTCGCCGACACGGAGCGGATCACATAGGGCAGGCATACCACCGTGTGTCCGATGACGAGTTGCAGCAGCGTGGCGCGCGAGCCCAGCATTGCGAAGAGCTGGAGTAGCGCGACGCCGGTGACGATCAGCGGCACGATCAGCGGCGACAGGATGAGGCCGAGGATTGCGTCCTGCCCGGGTAGCTTGAAGCGGGTGAGCCCGGCCGCGCAGGGGACACCGAGGAGGAGCGACACGCCTGTGACGATGGCGGCAAGTTCGAGTGAGAACAGGAAGCTGGCGCGTGCCTCCGGGTTCGCCAGCACCGCGCCATACCATTTCAGCGTGAAGCCCTGCGGCGGGAACACGATGAAGGGCGTGTCGGAGATCGACATCAGCAGGGGCACGACAAGCGGCGCCACCACGATCAGCAGGATGATGCCGACGACGACCTTGAGAAGCGGACTGACGGTCTCGTTCATCGCGCGGACTCCTTCACCGTGCGCCGGCCGTCCAGCGCGCGAAGCGCCGGCTGACGAGCTTGAGGAAGATGAGGTTGGAGGCGAGCACCATGGCGATCAGCAGGGTCGAGATCGCCGCGCCGAAGGGCCAGTCGTTGAGGGTCAGGATCTGCTGTTCGATCAGCGTGCCGAGCAGGGGCGAGAAATTGCCGCCCAGTATCTGCGGCGTGACATAGGCCGCCGCGCTGAGCGAGAAAACCAGCGACACGCCCACCGCAAGGCCGGGCAGGCTGAGTGGGAAGATCACGCGCAGGAACACCGAGAACCGCGTCGCGCCGGCGACCCGTGCCGCCTCTTCCACGGTTCGATCGATCCGGCCTATGGCGCCCGCGAGTGGCATCACCACGAAGGGCAGATAGACGTGGACGCAGGCGATCAGCACCGCCCATTCGGTATAGAGCAGCACCGGCGGATTGCTGACGCCGAGCAGCTTCAGAACCCAGGCGAGCGCGCCGGTCTTGTTAAGGATGGTCTGCCAGCCATAGGAGCGCACCACCACATTGACCAGCAGCGGCGCGAGAATGGTGATCGTCACCAGGCGAGCGAGCGTGGGGCCGCCGCGGGCGATGGTGATGGCCAGCGGGTAGGCGAACAGAGCGGCGAACAGGCTGGTCATCAGCGCGATACGGATGGTGCGCATCAGGATGCGGAAATACAGATCCGAGGAGAACAGCCGGATGTAGTTTTCCAGCGTGAAGCCCTCGACCATCACGCCGTCGACGCTATGCGCGGTGAGGCTGAGATAGACCATCGTCAGCACCGGCCAGAGGAACCACGCGGCCAGGAACAGGACGGTCGGCGCCACCAGCAGGTATCCGGTATAGCGACCGGAGAGCAGGCTCCATGCCTTGCCGGCAAGGCGCGAGATCCAGCCTTCCGGGATCTCGCGCGCCGCGCGGAGGTCCGGGGAAGAAGAGGCGGTCACGTCGATGATGTCGGCCCGGCTCATCGGCTGTTCCTGTGGCTGCCCGGATCCTGGTTCCGGCGCTGCGATCTCAACTGTATTCGCAGGGTCAGCCACAAACGCGTTGCCGTCCAGCGCAGATTGAGCAACAGTCCGTTCGAATTATTAGGATGGTACCGATGGCCCGCGCTTCCCTTGTCCCGGCTTCGCTTCGCTATCTCGATCAGGTGGCACGATCGGGCTCGATCCAGAAGGCAGCCAAGGAACTCAACGTCGCCGCCTCGGCCATAGACCGGCAGATCCTGCTGCTTGAGCAGGAACTCGACGTCGAACTGTTCGAGCGATTGCCAAGGGGCATGCGCCCGACGGCGGCTGGCGACGCCCTGGTGACGCTGTCCCGGCGCTGGCGCAGCGACGAGCGGCGCGTCGCCAACGAGATCAAGCAGTTGCAAGGGGTCGATCAGGGGCACGTCCGGCTCGTCGCCATGGACAGCCACGCCAATGGTTTCCTGCCGCGCTTCATCCAGCGCCTCGCGGCGGAGCAGCCCCGCATTTCGCTGGAGGTCGAGGTCGCAAGTCCGGACGACGCGCTGTCGGCCTTGCTGGCGGGCAGCGCCGACATCGCGGCGATCTTCAATCTCACGCCGCGCCGTGACCTTCACGTGCACTGGAGCGCGGACCTGCCGTTCGGCTGCGTCGTGGCGCCGGATCATGCGCTGGCGAAAAGCCGGTCGGTCAGCCTGCAGGAGGTGGTGGCTCACCCCATCGCGCTGCAGAGCAAGGCCCTGATGATCCGCCGCTATCTCGATGCGCGCTATGGCTGGCTGTTTGCTGACCCGCACAAGGCGCTGGTCACCAACTCATTGCAATTGGTCAAGCAGCTCGCCCGCGGCGGCAGCTATGTCGCCTTCACCTCGGAACTCGACGCTGCGCCCGAAATCATGGCCGGGTCGCTTATCTTCCTGCCGGTTCGGGACAAGGGAGCTGAGCCGCAAACGGTCTCCGTCGCCATTGATGCGAAAAAGCCGCTCTCCCGCATTGGGCGGATCGTCGTCGACATGCTGACGGAAGAGATCAGGTCGTCACTCGAATGTGCCCGCGCGGCAGGTCGTCGTGCCGAAGTCGACTGAGCCCCGCTGATCTTGTCACGGCCAATCAACGGCTGGCGGAACCATCCCAGCAGCGCCCTGGAACGCGGATCGTGGTGCCCCGGCAGCAGCGGCCTCCTGCCGGTTTTGTGGACACCGAGACAAGGTGTTCAACGGGACTGGAGACCAGGCCAGCTATCCGATTGGGCGGTTGGCTGCCGGTCCGATATGTCGCGCGCGCCCGATTCCGACTTGCAACGGCAAGGCGGGGCGAGTGGATGGCCCGTTCATCCCTGCCGGCCGTCGCCAGATACGCCGCGATATCCGTGAGTATTCACGCGGCTTTCACGATCCGGAAGCCGTCGATTTCCTCGACGATAGGCAGGCCGGCCCACCGCTCCGTGTCGTGCAGGATGATCAGGCGGCTCAGATCGCCGCCGATTTCCGTATGGATCCTGTCGATCGTCTTCAACTGGTCCCAGGTGCTGCCGACGGCGTTGGCCAGCGGCACATAGACGCCGCTGGCAACGCCGCCATGCTTGTGGCCGCAGATATTGGCGCTGGTGTAGATGCAGTCGCCGGCGACGACCAGTCGGCCGCGCGCCGTCTCCAGAATGATGAACTGCTGGCCGATCGTATGGCCGGGGCCGGTCCGCACATGCAGGCCGGGGAGAAGATTGTCGCGGTCGCCATCCAGCAGGTCGAGCCGGTGCTCGATCGAGGCGTCAAAGGCCCTGCGCATGTCGTCCGGGTTTATGATCGCCGTCAGCGCGCCGAAACGCGGCGGCAGCGCGAGCAGTTCGACCCAGCTCAGGATCTCCTGCTTCTGCACGTGGATCATGGCGTTCGGAAACTTGCCGATCGAGCCCATATGGTCGAAATGTGCGTGGCTGAGGACGATGTCGGTGACGTCGCCCGGCTCGACGCCGAGCCGCTTCAGCAATGCGAGCGGCGAGATCCAGTCGGGGATGCCGAACTTCTCGCTGAACTCGGCCCCGCTGCCTTCGCGCATGAACCCGGTGTCGATCAGGACGACCCGCTCGTCCCGTCGTGCGAGGAGGAAGGAGAAGGGCAGGTCGACGACGCCCTGATCATGCGCGTCCAGGATCAGGCCTGCGACGAGTTGGTCCTTTGAGCGGGCGAATTCGAGAATATGGACTTCCCAGAGCGCTTCTGTGCCGGTCATCGGGGATTCCTCAGCTTTCCGAAATCATGCGGCCAAGGCTGGCCAGGCCCACGGCCACGATCAGGATCGCGCCCTGGAAGATGTATTGCGAGAAGGTCGGGGCGCCGAAGATGTTCAGGCCGTTGAAGCCGAACGCGATGATGAGGACGCCGACAAACGTGCCGAGCACATGGAATTCGCCGTCGCGCAGGGTCGCCGAGCCCAGGAAGACTGCGGCGAAGGCGGTGAGCAGATAGCTGTCGGCAGCGCTTGTCGTGCCGCTGCCGAGGCGCGAGGCGAGCAGGATGCCGGTCAGCGCCGCGCACATGCCCGAGACGACGAAGCCGAGGATCTTGATCCGGTCGACATTGATGCCGGCGAGGCGGGCCGCGGCCGGATTGCCGCCGACCGCCTGGATCTCCTGGCCGAGAGCGGTGCGTTCGACGAGGATCCACAGGCCGCCGAGCACGACCGCCATGATGATGATGTTGTTCGGGATACCGAAAAGCCAGCGTCCGAGCGAAAGCTGCAGGAACGCTTCCGGCACGCCGGCGACGATGGGCACGCCGGCCGAATAGGCGAAGGCGAGGCCGGTCAGGATCGTGCCGACGCCCAGCGTCGCGATCACCGAATTGACCTTCGCCTTGGTCACGATGATGCCGTTGACGAGGCCGATCAGCGCGCCGAGCGCGATCACGATCACGATGGCCAGGGGAATCGGCAGCTTGTTGGCGACGATCAGGCCGGTGACGAGCACGCCGTGCAGGCTCGCCGCGAAACCGATCGAAAGATCGAGTTCGCCGACGATGACCGCGAGCGTCAGGCCGCCGGCGATGATCATGGCAAGCGATGCCTGATTGAGGACGTTGGTGAAATTGTTCAGCGTCGGGAACGCTCGCGGCGACAGGAAGGCAAAGACGGCGATCATCAGCAGCAGGCCGATGATGGTCGCGTAGCGGGCGAAAAAGCCGAGCGCCGCCTTCGATGACGGCGAAAGGCGCCGTCCGCCGCTCATCACCATGCTCATATCGTATTCTCCCTGGACGGCGGTTCGCCGACAAAATAGCTCGCTTCGACAATGGCGTTGCGCGTGATGTCCGCGCCTTCGAGTGCCCTGACGATGCGACCTTCCACCATGATCAGGACGCGGTCGCAGAGGTCGGGAAGCTCGTCCGGCTCGGACGAAATCACGATGACCGCCATACCCCTGGCGGCCAGTTCCCGCACCAGGCGATGGATTTCGCCCCGCGCGCCGATATCGACGCCGCGCGTCGGCTCGTCGAGGATCAGCACCTTCGGCGCCCGCAACAGCCAGCGGCCGATCACCACCTTCTGCTGATTGCCGCCCGAGAGGCGTCCGACCGGGGTGTCGATGCTCGGCGTCTTGACCGCGAGGTCGCGCACGATCTCAAGCGAAAGCGCCTCGCGCTTGCGCCGGTCGATAAGCGGCAGGACCGGGCTGCGGACGATATTCGCCAGATTGGCGATCTGCAGATTGAACGCGACGCTCTTGGTGAGCAGCAGGCCTTCGGAGCGGCGCTCTTCCGGCACGAGGCCAAGCCCCGCTTTGACGGCCTCGGTCGGGTTGCTCGGCGAGAAGGAAGCTCCGTCCAGCGTCATCACGCCGGAATCCGCCCGGTCAGCGCCATAGATCAGGCGCGCCAGTTCGGTTCGTCCGGCACCGACGAGCCCGCCAATGCCGAGCACTTCGCCCTGGCGGAGCTCGAAGCTCACGCCGTTGACTTTTGGCGCACGGGTGAGGGCGTCTACGGTAAGGGTGATCTTCCGTCCGGCGACCGGATGGCGTTGCGTCGCCGCCAGAGGCGCGACCGCGCTGCCGACAATGGCTTCGATCAGGGCGGGGCGGGTGATCGCCGCGCCTTCGAGGCAGCCGACGGATCTGCCGTCGCGAAACACGCTGACCCGGCTGCAAAGCCGCATGATCTCGTCAAGCCGGTGGGAAACATAGAGAACCGCGACGCCGGATGCAGACAGGTCTTCCACGATCGCGAACAGTTTCTCGGCCTCGGCTGCCGAGAGCGAGGCGGTCGGCTCGTCCATCACGATCAGCCGCGCATTGCGCACGAGGGCCCGACAGATATTGATCAGCCAGTTTTCGGCGGTCGAGAGGCCCTTCACGCTGGCAGAGAGCGGCGCCTTAATGCCGACGCGCTCGGCAATCGGCGCAACCTCGCGCGCGGCCGCCTGCCAGTCGACCATGCCGAACCGCGTCTTCTTCGGAACGCCGAGCAGGATGTTCTGCAGGACGGTCATGCCCGGAATGAAGGCGAGTTCCTGATGGATGAAGCTCATGCCAAGGTCGGTTGCGTGGTGCGGCGTCGGCAGCGATGTCGGTGCGCCGTCGACCAGAATCCGGCCTGCGTCCGGCTGGACGAGGCCGGCCAGTATCTTGATCAGGGTCGACTTGCCGGCGCCGTTGGCCCCCACGAGGCCATGCACCTCGCCGGGGGCAATCATCAGCGATACGTCGGTCAGCGCCTGCACGCCGCCATAGGCCTTGGCGATGCTTTCGGCCGCGACGAAAGGCGTCATCGCGGCCGAAACAGTCCTGTCAGGTGAGAGCATTGCTATGGGGCTCGGCGATCAGTTGCCGACGGCTTCGGGATGTTGGGCGATGAACGCTGCGACATTCTCGGCCGTGATCAGGACGGCGGGCACTTCGACCGCCTTGGGCTGCCAGTCCGCTTTGGCCTTGATGATCTCGGGAAGCAGCTTGACCATGTCATAGCCTTCCTTGTGGCTGTCTTCCCAGGCTGTCGCGGTCATATGGCCGTTCTTGATGTTCTCGATTGCCTGCGCGTTGCCGTTGACGCCGTAAACCTTGACGTCCGTGCGGCCCTGCTGGCGCAGCGAGCCGATCGCGCCGATGGCCGGATCATCCCAGCAGCCCCAGATGGCGAGATTGCCGTCGCCGGCCGGATGCGAGGCAAGCCAGGCGTTGGCATATTGTGCGCCATCCTCGAAATAGCCTGGGATGCGAACTTCGTTCTTGGTGACTTCGATGCCCGGGTGCTTGGCAAGCACTTCGTCCAGCAAGGTCTCGCGATTGCGGCAGACTTCGCCGGTGCGATAGGTGAGGGCCAGCAGGCTCGCCTTGTCGCCGAGATCGGCGATCATCCTTTCGATGACGGGCAGGGCGATCGGCGCGCCCGAACCGTTGGTCGCGGAAACCGAGCCGCCGATTCCGCCGCCCCAGGTTACGACCGGTATGCCTGCGGTCTTCGCGGCTTCGAGGCCGGCGCCAATCGAGGAATACGGGAACACCATGTCGATGACGGCGACGGCGCCACGCTGGGCGAAATTCTGGATGGCGGAGTTCGCCTGATCGGCGTTGCCGGCCGCGTCGATGACCGAGACTTCCCAGCCGAGCTCCTCGCCGGCAGCCTTCGCGCCCGTGATGTAGCGAACATTGTTCGCCTCGGTCGCTGCGATCGAAACGATGCCGAGCAGTGGCTTTTCCTGCGCCGCCGCGACGCCGGCCGATAGGACAAGGCTCGCCAGCAGCGAGACGCCGAGTGTTATTTTGGTCATTGGGTTCCTCCCCAAAAATCCGCTTCAACACGCCTCGACATGCAGCGAACGCGTGCTAACCGTTTTGCTATGTTCGTTGAAACGGCATTCCTTGGCAAGTGCAAGTTATGGATTGCGGCCTAGACAAGCCATTTCCATCGGCTAAAATACAGCGAAACGATTAGCTCGGTGTGGAATGACGACCATCAAGGATGTGGCGAAGGCCGCGGCAGTTTCCACGGCGACGGTGTCGGCTGTGATCAATGATTCCGCCTATGTCAGCCCCCCGCTCCGGGCGCGCGTGCAGGCGGCGATCGATGATCTGAAATACGAGCCGTCGCAGATGGCGCGAAACCTCAAGAAGGGGCGCAGCCAGCTTATCGGCCTGGTCGTCGCCGACCTCGCCAATCCGTTCTTCGCCCGCATGGTCTGGGCGGCGGAGGCGGCCGTGGCGGCCTGGGGCTATTCTCTGGTCGTGTTCAACAGCGACGAGAAGCCCGAGAACGAGAGGAAGGCGCTCGCCCGCATTCGCGCTCTATCCTGCGATGGGGCGCTGGTCGTTCCGGTGGGGCTGCCGGCCCACTATGCCCAGCGCGATGCGGAGGGCCATGGCATCCCGACGGTGCTGTTCGGGCGCATTGTCGAGGATCGACGCTCGGATACTGTCACCATCGACAATGTCGCCGCAGCGAGCCAGGTCACGAACTATCTGCTCGATCTCGGCCATACGCGGATCGGCTCGATTACCGGCCCGCTCCATTTGACCACGGGGCGCGGCCGGCTGGATGGAATGCTGCAGGCGATGCAGCAGCGTGGCCTCGCGCCCGAGCCGGGCCATGTCCGCGCCGGTGAGTTCCGAGAGGACGTTGCCTATTCCGTGGCGCGCGAGATGCTCGATCGTCCGGACAGGCCGACCGCTTTATATGTCGCCAACGGCGTGATGGCGCTGGGCGTCATGCGGGCCCTGGCCGATCTCTCGATTCCTTGTCCGCAGGAGATCTCGATCGCGTCGACCGATACGATCCCCGGTATCGGAGGCTTGCGGCCGCGATTGACGCGCACCGAGCACCCGATCATCGAGATGACCAACGAGGCGCTGCGGCTTCTGGTGGATCGGATCCAGCGCGGCGATAATACGCCGCCGCGAAACGTCGTGTTCCAGCCGGCCCTGATTCTGGGCGAGAGCTGCGCGCCCCTGAGGCGGGGTTCCGTCTGACCTTGCTGACATTGTCTCCATGGATCCCAGGCGCCGGGCAACTAGCAGGGGTGGAGCGGATGCCATAGCCCAGAAGGCCGGGTAGCCGTCGCCCGGGATCGTGGTTCGGATCGAACCAAAGGCCTTATGCCCGGCCGAATTCACAGGAGGGGACAGGACGGCGGTCGGTGGCGGCGATCGGTCCCACCATCTGGACGACGGCCCTTGCGCCGTTCCGCTGTCCAGGCCGGAGGCGATGAAAGGTCTCTCCGCAGCGGTCGCATGCACCGTCCGCGTCGGACGCGTCCCTGGGCATGTCCAGCGTGCCGTACGGTTCTGGAACCAGGCGGCGCAACCGGGTCGGCGGGGTCCCTGGCGTCCCAAGACGGCCAGGGACCGCGCATTCCGGGCGCGTGGAGGCGCGGGTGGCTGGCTCCGCGCCCCGGCTCGCTATTGGCCGCCTCCGACGTTCTTGAAGGACTCGTTCAGCTGATCCTGGATCTGGTCGATCGAGAAGCTGGCCGGACGCTGCGCCGGCGGGAAGTCCTTGAATGTCGCGAGGAAGTTGGCGACATAGGCCTGTCCGGCGATCGCCAGGTAGCTGTGCGCAAGCATCCAGTCCCAATAGGTATTGGAGGTGATGTCGGCGCGTTCGTAGGGATCCGCCCGCAAGTCGAACATCTTCGGCAGGCGTAGCCGGGTGAAGGGTTCCGCCCAGATTCCCATCGTGCCGGTCTTGCGCTGCTCGGCGAAGACAAGCTTCCAGTTCTCGAACCGCAGCCCGACCACCTCGCCGTCATCGTTGAGATAGATGAACGAATTGCGGGCGCTCTTGTCGGACTCGCCCGTCAGGTAGGGGAGTTGGTTGTAGCCGTCGAGATGGTTCTTGTACGACTTGCCGTTGATCGTCGTGCCCTTGAGCAGCCGCTCGCTGATATCGGCATCGCCGGCTGCGGCCATCAGGGTCGGGAACCAGTCCAGGCCCGAGAAAATGCCGTTGGCGACGCTGCCTTCCTTGATGTGTCCGGGCCACCGGATCATCGCCGGTACGCGGTAGGCGCCTTCCCAATTGGTGTTCTTCTCGCTGCGGAACGGCGTCGTACCGGCATCCGGCCAGGAGTTCTGGTGCGGGCCATTGTCGGTCGTGTAGATCACGATCGTGTTGTCGGCGATGCCCATGTCGTCCAGCGACTTCAGTACCGTGCCGATCAGCGCGTCGTGCTCGATCATGCCGTCGGCATATTCGGTCAGCGCCGCCAGGCCCGGGGGACTGCGATGCTCGTCGCGGACATGGGTGCGGAAATGCATCCGCGTGGTGTTGAACCAGGTGAAGAATGGCTGTTTCGCCGAGTTCTGGCGCTGCATGAAGTCGATGGCGGCCGCCGCCGTCTCGTCGTCCACGGTCTCCATGCGCTTGCGTGTCAGGGCGCCGGTGTCTTCGATCCTGCCGTCGGCAAAGGAGCGGAGGACGCCGCGGGGGCCGAACCGCTTGCTGAACTGAGGATCGCGCGGGTAGTTGCGATCTTCCGGCTCTTCCTCCGCATTGAGATGATAGAGATTGCCGAAGAATTCGTCGAAGCCATGGGCGGTCGGCAGAAACTCATCCTTGTCGCCGAGATGGTTCTTGCCGAACTGGCCGGTTGCGTAGCCCTGGTCCTTGAGCGCCGAGGCCAGGGTCACGTCGGACGCCTGGAGCCCGAGATCGGCGCCGGGTATCCCGACTTTCGAAAGGCCCGTTCGCAGCGTCGACTGCCCGGTGAGGAAGGTCGAGCGACCCGCCGTGCAGCTCTGCTCGGCATAATAGTCGGTGAACTTCAGTCCTTCCTGGGCGATGCGATCGATGTTCGGTGTCTGGTAGCCCATCAGGCCGAAGCTGTAGGTCGAGAGGTTGGTCTGGCCGATGTCGTCTCCGAAGATGACGAGGATGTTGGGCTTGGCGGCGTTGTTCGGGGCGGGTGCGTCCTGGGCGAAGGCAAGCGCCGCAGGGCCAAGCAGCCCCGCTCCAACGACAGCCGCCGAGGCGATGAGTCTGGGCACTCGCATAACGGATCCTCCTGTTCTTTGAGAAACGTCCTTCACTGATCCCGTGGCGATAGGGGCTTCTTTCAGGCGATCGTCGCGAATGGTGTTGTCTTCGGCGTCCGGCGGTGCCGTTATTTTGGAAACAGGAAGGTTGCGATCAGGCGCACGCCCCATTCCGGGCCTTCTTCCGGCGCGACGGCGTAGACGCGTCCCATGGCGCCGAGACTGACGCGCTGGTCGCCGAACTTGAAGATCTTGCTGACGCCGAAATTGATCGGGACGGTCCAGTCGCCCGATTGCCAATCGTAGGTCGACTCCGTGTTCAGTATGAGCGACGTCGTATCGGGGAAGGTATAGTTGAGGAAAGGCTGGATGAAAGCCTTGCTGTAGTCGTCGCGACTGTCCGGTCCGGCATAGGACCAGATCTGGTTGGCGAGCACGCCAACGGTCCAGCCGCCCGTCTGCTTCAGCAAGACCGCGGTCGGGCCGGCGCCCCAGATGCCGCTGCCAAGTTCGCTTTCCGTCGCTGTCGGCCACAGGAAAGCGGGGCCGGCGCCGAACACCCATCCATTTTTCAGGGCGGGGGAGAGGAAGAAGCTCTGCGTGGTGTCGCCGAGCCCGAAATGGCTGCCATAGCCAGGCGCCAGTTCTCCCTGCTGGATGGTCGGAAGGATGGTGCGGACAATCAGGTTGAGATTGTCGGACAGCGTGATGGGGATGACGGGCTGCAGGTTCAGCGTGTACTGGCCGGCATCGCTGGGCCCCAGGCAGCAATCATAGTTTCCCTGGAAGGGTACGCTGATCAGGTCCGCGACAGGGTTGGCCAGCTGCTTGGCGAGTTCCGCGTCATCGGCGAGCGCCCCGCCCATGCCTAGGATCAGAGCTGCTGTCGCACCCAAGATTGCCCGGAGCGAGTTCTGCATTGCCGTATGTCTCCGTACGGTTGCTGGATATCGTGTCCTAGAACGAGCCCGCTATGTTGAGATAGACAGCGTTGCCTTCGAGCCGGTTCTTGACGCCGAATTCGGGCGCCCAGTTGACGCTGAAGTTAACCGGCTTTTCCTTGGTGCCGCCGGTATAGGTCAGCACAGGGCCGATCGCGAAAGAGCGGCCCTCGAACCCGTCCAGCCGGTCCACGAGGGGGCCGCCCTGATCCTTGGTCAGTTGCAGCAGCGCCGACGCGAAAATGCCGATGCCGACATTGTTCTCGAATTTCTTGCTGAGCACCGCGTCGACATGGGCCAGCAGGCCGCTGGTATAGTCGGTCGTGGTATTCTCGGTATTGATGTCGAGGCCCGCAACCACGGTAAAATCGATCCCTTGCTGCGGTACCAGGTGGGTATAGGAGAGCGTCGGCGAGAACGTCCAATAGTTCAGGCCGATATTGGCCAGCGCATTCTTCTCCCAGCCTCCGGTGGGGGCATAGATCCGAAGCGCGGCCGAGATGAAGTTCGCCCCCTCGTTCCAGCCGATCGTCGGCGCCACCATGATGTCGCCGATATCCGTGACATGGTCGGATGCGCCGAGCGGGCCGAGCGCCGCATCCACCTTCATGTAGCCCGCCGGGATCGTACCGCTGATGGCAAACGTCAGATTGTCACCCAGCTTGATGTCGGGCACCCAGAGGCCCGTCATGGCGGTCGCGATGACCTCGGCAGATATGCCGAATTGCGCGGTTCCACCAATCGGGATCTCGAGGCCAGCTGCCGCCGAGCCGGAATAGACGAAGCTCGAACTCTGCCAGTAGACGTTGGGAGAGGGCGGGACGATGCCGGCGCCCGGCACGGCGAACAGGCCCACTGTATAGCGCCCCAACGCGGCCTCGGTCGCCAGGCCGCCCGTCGGGCAAAGCGCCAGAAGGCTCACGACTATTGATACGAATGTGATCGGATGTTTCATTGTGATGCATTCCGTCACCGCAATATCTTCAATATACATGCTGGATCAATATGCGTCCAGACGAAACTCAACGTAAGGTGATGAATAATAAGTCTGTTCTATAGATTGAATTCTGTAGTTTATTCATTGGCTGGATGGGCAATGCCTGCGCCGGGCTGGTGCGGGGACGTATCGACTGGGCTCCGGCGGTTCTGTCGCTGTCCATGTCCGTGGCGGGTCTTCATGCCTGTCAGCGGGGGGCATCCGGCGTGACCGTCAAGCGTCGTGCGGCGGCGATGGATGGAGGGCGAGCGGGCAGGGTGGCCAGCCGGACATGGGGCGGATCGGCCATCCCGCGCGTCGTTGTCGCCGGCCGGCCGGCCGGCGCGTGTGTCGTGATCTCATCCGTCGGTTCATGGGCTGAGATCCGTGTTCCTTCGTTTCCATGGGAGGCCGAGAGCCATGTTGGGATCGTTTGTCTCAAAATCTCTGTTGTTTGGCGTGTCCGTGCTGGTGGCGATGCATTCCGGCGCAGCGTTGGCGCGCGACGCCGATACATCGCGCGGGCAATCGGTGCTGCCCTATGCGGAACCTCGCTTTCGGGGCTCGGTCGGAACGACCTTCAAGGACTCGGATCCGGCGGCCTTCCCGAAGGCCGTCCAGGCGCCCGACGGCGCGCCCAACATCCTGCTCGTCCTGCTGGACGATGTCGGTTTCGGCCAGTTCTCCGTGACCGGTGGCGGCGTTCCGTCGCTGAACCTGGAAAGGCTGGCGAAGGAAGGGCTCCTGTACAATCGATTCCACACTACCGCGCTCTGTTCGCCGACGCGGGCGGCCCTGCTGACGGGACGCAACCACCAGGCTTCGGGAACCGGCATCATCACCGAGCTCGCCACCGGCTATGACGGCTATACCGGCATTATCCCAAAGCGCACGGCGACGGTCGCCGAGGTGCTGCGACAGAACGGTTACGCGACGGCCTGGCTCGGCAAGAACCACAACACGCCGATCTACGAGACCAGCGCGATGGGGCCTTTTGACCATTGGCCGAACGGTCTCGGCTTCGACTACTTCTACGGCTTCATGGGCGGCGACATCAACCAGATCAAGCCGTATCTGTTCGAGAACCAGACGCCCGTCGGCACGCCGCAGGACCCGAATTACTTCCTGAGCACCGATCTCGCCGACAAATCGATCCAATGGCTAAAAATGACCGAGGCGGTCGAGCCGGGAAAACCCTGGTTCCTCTATCTCGCGCCGGCTGCGACCCATGCCCCGCACCAAGCTCCGAAGGAACTGATCGCCAAATACAAGGGCAAGTTCGACATGGGATGGGACGAATACCGCAGGCAGACCTTCGAGCGCCAGAAACGCCTCGGCGTCATCCCGCCGGATGCGGTGCTGACGCCGCGGCCGGCGAGCCTGCCGGCCTGGGACAGCGCAAGCGCCGAGCAGAAAGAGCTCTATTCACGGATGATGGAGGTCTTCGCCGCCTATGGCGACCACGTCGATCAGCAGGTCGGCCGCGTGCTCGACTACGTCGCCACGCTTCCCGACGCTTCCAACACGATGATCCTCTACATCATCGGCGACAATGGCGCCTCGGCCGAGGGCGGGTTCGACGGGACGTTGAACGAGAACGCCATCTTCAACCTCTACCAGATGACCTGGCAGCAGATGCTGCCGCTGATCGACGAAATCGGGACGGAGAAGCACTTCAACCACTTCCCGGCGGCATGGGCCTGGGCGATGAACACGCCGTTCCAGTGGACCAAGCAGGTTGCCAGCCACCTGGGCGGCGTTCGCAACCCGATGATCGTGAAATGGCCCGCCAGGATCAAGGACCAGCATGCGATCCGTTCGCAGTTCACCCACGTCATCGACATCGCGCCCACACTGCTCGCGGCGGCCGGTATCGACGAGCCGCGCAGCGTGAACGGCACATCGCAGGAGCCCATCCAGGGCCGCAGCTTCCTCGACACCATGACCGATGCGGGAGCGGGCGAGATGCGGACCAGCCAGTATTTCGAGATGTTTGCCAATCGGGGCATCTACAAGGATGGCTGGTGGGCGGCATCCATGTCGTTTGAGCCCTGGCAGGCCGAGCGCGGGGCGTTCGACCCGTTCAAAGCCAGGTGGGAACTCTACAATCTGGACAAGGACTTCTCCCAGGGCAAAGACCTCGCGCAGGACGACCCGTCCAAGCTGGACGAGTTGACCGCCCTCTGGTGGGCCGAGGCGCGGGTGAACAACGCGCTTCCGCTCGACTGGCGCGGCCCCGAGCGCTTCAGCGGCGAACTTACGGGCAAGCCCAATCTTGCCGGAGACCGCAAGACGTTTGTCTATGCCGGCAACTTCACCGGCCTGCCCGAGGCGGCCGCCCCGGATCTCAAGAACAAGTCGTTCAGCGTGTCCGCCAAGGTCGACATCCAGGATGACAACAACGGCATGATCTTCACGCAAGGCGGCAATACCGGCGGGTGGGGCTTCTACATGAAGGATGGCAAGCTCGTCGTTGCGCACAACTTCATTGATGTGAAGGAGTATGTCGTTCGCAGCGACCAGACCGTGCCCGCTGGCAAACATGATCTCAAGATGACCTTCACCTATGAGGGCGGGAAAGAGATGGGGAAGAGCGGCATTGTCGACCTGTCGGTTGACGGAAAGCCGGCGGGATCCGGCAAGATCGAACAGACGACGCCGTTCAAATACTCGCTGTCTGAAAATCAGGACGTCGGCAGCGACACCGGCTCGCCGGTCGTCTCCGACTATTCGGGCGCCTTCCCCTTCCAGGGAAAGCTCGAGGCGGTCGTCGTGGAGTTGCTCAACTAGCAAGGGACGCGTGGCGGCGATGCGGGCGATGCCGCCCATGAGGGTGGCATCGCGCCTTTCCGGGGGCGCCCGCTTTTTCGGTTCGGCGCGTCCGGGAGCTTGCGCGGGCTTGAAGCCGCGCCATTACCGAAGCTCGAGTGTTTGCAACAAGGCGCCGAAGTTTTCGTCGCTCCCAAGCCTGGAAGGCGTCTTCAAATGGGTGTCCAGGCCCGCCCGCAGCTTCCGCACGAGGCTCGGGCTATAGCCGAACTGCTGGGTGAAGGCTCGGCTGAAATTGGCGGCGGAATCGAAGCCGAAGTCTGTCGCGATATCGGCGATCTTCCGGTATTCGGACCCGTCCGCCAGCATGGCGTGGGCGGCGAGCAGGCGCCGCTCGCGGATGTATTTCTGCACCCCGCCGAAGCTCTCGAACAATTCGTAGAGGCGGGTGCGCGAAATCGCCAATTCCCGGCTCAGAACCTCCGGGCTCAGATCGTCCGACAGGAGGTGGCCATGGATGAACCGGCGCGCCCGCGTCATCAGGCTGGTGTTCGCGGTGAAATCCCGCTCGCTGTTCGGCCCCACCAGATGGGACACGGTGTTGAAGACGATCTCGATCAGGGAGGTTCTCACGCTGGCGAGATCGTCGATGGTCAACCGGCTGAGGCTTTCCTCGACGCTGGCGACGAATTCGATCAGCAGCTTGGCGCGGTGGCCGACGAGAACGGTGTGGTCGCTTGCGCCCGGCAGGCCGCCATGGGCCGCGAAATGATCGATGGGAATGATGAGGGAGACGGATTCCGTTGCCAGCGCGCGGCCGCGGAAGGGCTGGCCGAGCGAGCGGATGGCGATCATGCCGGGCTTGTTCTCGGCGACTCGCCCATCCACCGCCGTCCAGGTGTGACCGGCCCGCAGCAGGGTTATCATCCAATGGTCGATGGGGCTGAAGCGAACCTTTTCGGGAGACCGCTCATAGCTATGCGTCGCCGTCGATTGCTGCACGAGCAGCATTCCGCCGAGATTCCAGCATGTCTGCGACGCCAGGAAGCCGTCGTCGGCAACGACGTCCTCGGGCAGGCGAACGTCAAGCAGAGGCGAGATGTGGTCCTGCCACGCCTGGAACTGCTGGGCCCGAGGGAGAGTATGCGTGGTGAAATGCTGCGGAACCAGATTGGCGCATTCGGTCTCGTTGTCTCCAAGCGGGGCCATCGATACGCGAGGCAGCAATCGGCGTTCGACAAAATCGAACTGAGGGTAAGGTTCCTTGTGCCCATCCGCTGTCACAGCAATACCCTGCCAATCCATTTGAGAACCTAGAAGAGCCGCGCTCTCCTTTCAAGCTGGGCAGAATAGGCATGACCTCCCTGCGCCCTCAGTGATCTTCGCCACAGGAGGAGGCATCCAGTCAGGGGGGGGCGGGTTTCGTTCGGGCTCGAGGGCAGACCGTGCGGGGCCTGGCGCCGGCGGTGAGGCGTGCCGGACGATGGCTTGCCAGCCGCCATGCGCCGGGGGGGGCGTTGCCCGTGCCGTTGCGGAAGTCCTGGATGGGTATTGATGAAAATTGGAGCCAATTCCCGGCAGGATTCTTAGCGGACGGCCCCTAGGAATTCCCCAGATCCACAATCTGGAGACAACCCTGTGAAACACCTCGAACGGCTTCAGCATCTTCGTTGGAACTGCCGGAAGTGGCTGGCGATCGCCGCCACCGGAATGGCCTTGTCCTTGTCGCTGCAAGGCGGCGCACAGGCCGAACCGGCCCGCAAGAAGGGTGGCGAGGTGCGTTCCGTCTACCTCGTCAAGTATCGGGTCAACGGCGAGGTTCGCTACAACAAGGGCCGCGCCGGCAAGATCCTGAAAATTTCCGCCGACGCCTATCGCGGAGGCACGCCCTATGTCTGCACGCCCAGCGGTTTTGGCCAGCAATCGCGATGCTTCCGCCGCAACTTTTTCTGAGCGGGCGCGGCGTCGTCCCGCGCCGGGCGATGGCGCGACTTCCGACGGGGCCTCCTCAGCCGCGCACATCCCGGATACGGCCTGCGTTTCCGGGATGTGAAGACCTGCTTGTCCGGATGCGTACAGGGCAGGTGGGTTCAGGAACCCGCCTGGAGCCGGGCGAGCGGCTTGCTCACCCGATCACCGGGAACCAGCTTGCGAACCTCGTCGCTGCGGCGGACGGGATTGTGCTGAAACACGTACCAGGACCCGCCAAGCGCCGGCTTCTGGTAGATCACGCCATCCTTTTCGCGATGCAGGAAGCAGGTGACGTTGTTGGAATAGCCGGTCCGGTAGTACCAGACCGCCGGCATGCAGAGCTTGCCGCTATTGTTCACCTGCCAGCGGCCCTTGCCATAGGACCAGGCATCGCCCTTCTGCGACCAGCCGGCGAAGCGGTGGCGGTCGCTGGAGAAATAGCCGCCGCCATCCTTCCATTTCCAGGTCTTGCCGGAATACAGCGCCTCCAGCGCCCGGGCACTCATCGGCGCTGCGGCCGCAGCGAGCTTCGCCGTCCCGTCGTCGGTCCTGGATGGGGTTGCGGCGCTGGCGCCGGCGAGGCAGAGCGTGGACAGCGCCGCGCTCATGATCGTGAATCGGATCGGAAACAATTTTCTCTCCTATTCATCCTTGGGGCGGATCCGGGCCAGACCGGGCGGTCTTCCAAGGCCGGACGCGCATTCATTCCAGGTTCGAGATGGCCGCGACCCCGGGGGATCGCCGGCTACTCCAGCGGATCCGACGGAGCGGGCCAGTCCAGCGGATGGTTGGCGACGCGCCAGTCCGGCCGTCCAACGCCCTTGGGCCAGGGATAGACTTCGCGATCGTTGAAATAGACCACCGCCGTCATGGCCGGAAATTCGGCATGCGGACGGTTGGCCGCCAGCGCCCAGGCGCGGACATAGTCGTCCTTGCCTTCATAGCCCAGTTCGGCGATGGCGATCGGCTTGCCGAAGCCTTTCACCCGGTCGTATCCAGGCTTGGTGCGTTCGACGAAGGTGGTGTCGCGCCCGGTGGTCAACTGGTCATAGGGCTGGTAGCCGAAGACCGAGAGGCCGATCGAGTCGACGTAGTCATCGCCCGGATAGTAGGCTTCCAGGCCCTCATCGCCCCGGGGCGACCACATGTACTGGGCGGAGGGGAGTTCCTTGCGGCACACATCCACCGCATGCCGGTAGGCCTTGATGTAGTCGTCCGGCTTCCAGTACGACCATGTGAACTGTCCGGATTTGTCGTCCATTTCCTGGGCCCAGCGGATCGTGACCGGGCTCTTCAGCTCGGACGCGGCCGAACAGACGGATGCCATGTTGGCATCATAGCGCCCGTTCAAAATGCCCCGTAGCAGGTCGTCCGGCGCGACGCGCCAGTCGCGGGCCCATGACCAGGGCTCGACGGTAATCAGCAATGCGCGTCCGCGCTCGCTGGCGTACTGGTCCGCCAAGGCGAGCGTTTCGAGATCGACGTCTTCCCAGGGCAGGAAGAGATGCTCGATCTTCGAGTTGGCGTCATTGGCATAGTCGCCATGCGGGTCATAGGCGCCGGGGGTTACCGACGGCGTGGCGATGACAGGCCGCTTGTCCTGAAACTGGCTGCGGTTGTCGACATTGGCGCCGGAGACGCCGCTGGCGGCATGGAGCGTGCCGGGGAAGGCCGCCCCGCACAGCAAAAGCGTTGCGATAAAGAGTCGTGACTGCATGGCCCCTCACTTCCTGCTCTGTTGTTTCATCGGCGATTGTTTCGGGCGCCGCACCGGCTTCAGGCTGTCGATGTGGTCGGTGACCAGATCGGCGGAGACGAGCTTCTTCGCTTCGTCGTCGGCGCGGCCGTCGGCGTGGCGAAACACGTACCAGGCGCCGTCCGGCACCTGCCTCTGGTAGATCGTCCCGTCGCCGATGCGGTGGGCGAAGCAGGTCTTGCCCGGGAATACCCCCTCGGCGCTGTGCCAGTCCGCCTTGAGGCACATCGTGCCGGCATCCGTGACCAGCCAGCGGCCTTCGGCCCAGGATTTGCCCTTGTCGCTCTCGACCCAGGCGGTGAACCGGCGATCCTCGTCGGCCATCCGTCCTGCGCCGTCCGCCCATTGCCAGCTCTTGTTCCGATAGAGCAGGTAGAGCTCGGAAGCCGCCATGGGGATGGTGCCCGCGGGCGGACTCGCCTCGCTGGCGGAGGCGGCCGGTGCGGTTGCCGTGTTGGCCGTGGCGGGACGGCCGGGGGCCGAGGCCGCGCCGGCCATGGTCACGCCGGCAATCGTCGACGCTGCCACAACGGCCAGGGCCAGACTCGTCGATCCCGACCGGGACCGGCCCGCTTTAGATCTCCATCCGCTCATTCGAACCTCCCATTCGTGCATGGCTTCTCATTCCGCCCACGCGCCGGGGCGAGCGATGATCGTTCGCGTGGGGGCCTTTTCCGGCAGCCTCCTGCCGCGTGGGCGCGGGACGGCCAATCGCCGAGACGTGGAAGCCGAGATCCTCGGCAATCGCCCGCGGCAGGGCGTTGCGGAGGTCGATCAGCACCGGTTGCCGCATCGCGCTTCTGACGCGCACGAGATCGAGGCCGCGGATGCTGTCCCATTCCGTCACGACCACCGCCGCATCGGCGCCGCGGACGCACTCATGCGCATCCTTGCAAAACTCCACGTCGGAAAGGACCCGACTGGCGTTTTCCGCGCCGACGGGATCGTAGGCGCGGATCCGGGCGCCGAAGCGCTGCAGGGTTTCGATCAGCGGCACGGACGGCGCGTCGCGCATGTCGTCCGTGTCGGGCTTGAAGGTAAGGCCCAACACCGCGATGGTCGCGCCTTCGACGTCGCCGCCGAGCGCATCCATCACCTTGAGCGCCATGCGGCGCTTGCGCGCTTCATTGGCGGTGACGGTTTCCTCCACCAGCCGCAGAGAGACGCCGTGATCCTGTGCGGTGCGCAGCAGCGCCAGCGTGTCCTTCGGGAAGCAGGAGCCGCCATAGCCGGGGCCGGCATTCAGGAAGCTGGCGCCAATGCGCTTGTCCAGCCCCATGCCGAGCGCCAGTTCGCCGACATCGCTGCCGACTTCCTCGCAAAGGTCGGCCAGTTCGTTGATGAAGGTGATCTTGGTCGCCAGGAACGCGTTGGCCGCATATTTGATCAGCTCGGACGTGCGGCGCCGAGTCACCACGATGGGGGTTTCGCGCGCCTGCAGCGGCGGGCCATACAGCGACATCAGCACCTTGCGCGCGCAGTCGTCCTCGACGCCGATCACCACGCGATCGGGTTCGAGAAAATCGCGGATGGCGGCCCCCTCGCGCAGGAATTCGGGGTTGGAGGCGACCGAGAACGATCCGGCCGGCCGGATCGAGCCGACGATCTTCTCGACGACGTCGCCGGTGCCGACGGGGACCGTCGACTTGACGACGATCACGGCGCCCTTTTCGAGATGGGGCGCCAGTTCGCGGGCGGCCATGTAGACGAAGGAGAGATCCGCGTCGCCATGGTTGGCGCGGGTCGGTGTCCCGACCGCGATCAGCACGATGGCGGCGCCCTTCAGGGCCTCGGCGAGATGGCAGGTGAAGCCGAGCCGGCCCGCGCCGGCGTTGCGCGCCACCAGATCGTCCAGTCCTGGCTCGTAGATCGGCAGGACGCCGCGCTTCAGGCCGGCGATCTTCTGCGCGTCCTTGTCGACGCAGACGACCTCGTGGCCCCAGGCGGCAAAGCAGGTGCCGCTGACCAATCCGACGTAACCCGTTCCAATGACCGCGATTTTCATGATCAGTCTTGCTCCCGCTCGTCCTGAGGACTGGTTGAACTGCCCCGCCAACGCGGATTGAAGACGGTCTTGTGGACCGCATGTCCCCCTACGCCCGCGCCCGCAACCGAGAAGCGGTCGTCGAAGATGGAGAAGCTCTTCGTGCCCCAGGCCAGCGCCTCGATGCCGTCCCGGCCGCGTTCGATGGTGGCGAAACTGACGATTGCGCACAGCGTGACGAGACCGCTCGCCAGCGCGGGACGATAGGCGCGGCTGCGCATGCGAATGTTGTTCTCGCGGGAATGCCGCAGCACGATCACGGCCATCAGAACCAGGTAGAAGCAGGTATTGATGATGGCGAAGACGTAGAAGCCGCGTGTCTCGAAGGCATCCTGGACAAGGAGAACCGGCAGGATCGAGAGAGCGATGATCACGACGTAGGGCGCCAGGACGCGGAACGGCAGCGGATCGACTTCGGAGGCCCCCTTGGGCGTGACCCGGAAGTCGACGAACGAGCCGGTTGCCCAGTCGCGGAAGGCGGCGATCGTGCCGGCCATCACCCAGGGCCAGCGCGCCAGCAGGAACAGCATCGCTTCCCAGCTGAAGATCTTGCCGTCGACCGGACGGAATGTCCGGCTCGACCGCCACCAGAACGCCAGCACCAGGATCATGAGCGATTGCGGCATGAAATGGAGCAGGAAGTCCGGATAGGTGACCGTCACGAAATTGGCGCCGTAGAGCAGCACCGTCACGGGCAGCAGGAACGTCGCCGCCAGGAAGAACGCATAGAGCGGGTACCAGAGCTGCGAGAACAGGAACTGGACCTTCAGGCGCAGCGGCAGCCGCTTCACCAGCGTCGGCGAATACTGCAGCAGGATCATCACCAGGCTGCGCGACCACTGGAATTCCTGCGTCACGAGATCGGCGAAGGTTCGCGGGCCGTCGCCATGGGCAATGGCGTCGAGGGCATGTGTTCCGCGCCAGCCATGCGCGTTCATGAACAGCGTCGTCGAGTGATCCTCGGCGAGCTCCGGGCCGAGGCCGCCGATCTGCTTCAGCGCGGCCGTGCGCACCGCATAATGGGATCCGATGCAGACCGGGGCATAGCCGCCATTATAGCCGGCCTGCAGCGAGCCATGCATGCTTGCCTCGACATAGAGGCGGCCGCGCGCCGACCAGCTCTCATGCGCATTGCGATCACAGATGCTGGGAGCGGACACATAGCCGATGGCCGGGTCCGCGAAGGGCCGCAGCATGTTGTACAGATAGTCCAGATCCGGCACGTGGTCGGCATCGAGCTGGGAGACGAAGTCATACCGCTCATAGCCATAGGTGTCGTAGAAGAAGGCCAAGTTGCCTTCCTTGCAGCGCGTGCGGCGCGGCCAGGTCTGGCGATGATAGTCGGCGCGCCCCTTGCGTGTGGAGACGAACACGCCGTGCTCGCGGCACCAGTCGAGCGTCTCGGGAGACGGATCCTCGTCGGCGAGCCAGGTATCGTGCGGCACATTCTGCGCCAGCATTGCCAGCAACGTCTCGGCGACGATGGGGAAGGGCTCGGATGGCGCCTTGGTCACGACCATGGCGACCCGGCTGCCGGCGGGAATGCGGAGCGGGCCGTTCGGCCGGCGCGCCTTGTAGAAAATCGTGATGAAATAGACCGGCAGGATGGTGATCCAGGCCAGGATGGCCGTGACCAGCACCGACCCGACGAGATGCGTATGCGTCGCCTCGAACAGCCACCATTGCCAGAAGAAGATGAGGGCCGCGGCCCAGAAGGCGACGCCCACGACATATTCAACCCGCTTGCGGCCGGTGAAGATCGGCACCAGAAGCGGCTCTTCGCCCTGCGTCGTGGGAAGAATGCGCGGCGTCTTCATGGCCGCACCGTCAGTCCGAAAAACGGTGCCGCCGTGCGGATGATCGTATCGAGATCGGAGTGCATCACGCGGAAGCCGAGCTTTTCTGCGGCGAGCGTCGGATCGGCGTAGAGGATCGGCGGGTCGCCGGCCCGGCGTGCCCGCAACGCCACCGGAACCGGACTGCCGGTCACGCGGCCGATCGTCTCGAGGATTTCCCGGATCGAGGTGCCGCGGCCGGTGCCCAGGTTGACGGCGAGATTGTCGCCGCCCCGGATCAGGTGCTCGACGGCCATGACATGGGCGCGCGCCAGATCCGTCACGTGGATGTAGTCGCGGATGCAGGTGCCGTCGGGCGTGTCGTAGTCGTCGCCGAAGACTTCGAGGAAGTCGATCGAGCGGGCCGCCGCGAGCATGGCGCGCGGGATCAGATGCGTCTCGGGATCATGGGCTTCGCCCAGTTCGCCCTCGAGGTCGGCGCCGCAGGCATTGAAATAGCGAAGCGCCGCATAGCGGATGCCATAGGCCGCCGAATAGTCGGCCAGCATCTGCTCGGCGATCAGCTTGGTGCGTCCGTAGGGGTTGATCGGGTGCTGGATTTCGCCTTCCCGGATCGGCAGGTGATCCGGAACGCCATAGGTGGCGCAACTGGAGGAAAAGATGACGGGAGGCGCGCCGGCGAGGCGGCAGGCCTCGAGCAGCGACTGCGTGCCGTTGACGTTGTTCTGGTAGTATTTGGCGGGGTTCTGGACGGACTCGCCGACATAGGCGGAAGCGGCGAAATGGATGACCGCGACCGGATCGAAGGCCTCGATCGTCTCGACCAGCTTCTTCTGGTCGAGGATATCGCCCTCGACCAGCGCGCCCCAGCGCACCGCCGCCGCCGACCCCGTCGAGAGATTGTCATAGACGACGGGGTCATAACCCTGTTTCGATAGGAGCTTGGCCGTGTGGCTGCCGATGAAGCCCGCGCCGCCGACCACGAGAACGGCTGGCCGGCTCATTGCGCTGCCTCGACGAATTCGCCGTCCGCCCGGCTCAGCTGATGCTCGAAATAGGCGATCGTCGACGTCAGGCCTTCGGTAAGGGCCACGCCAGGCGTCCAGTCGAGGTCGCGTTTCGCCGCGGAGATATCGGGCCGGCGCTGGCGCGGATCGTCGGTCGGCAGCGGGCGATGGACGATCTTCGAGGACGAGCCGGTCATGCGGATGATCTGCTGGGCCAGTTCCCGCACGGTGAATTCGCCGGGATTGCCCAGATTGACCGGTGTCCGGATTGCCGGCTGGTTGTACATCAGCCGGCAGAAGCCTTCGATCAGGTCATCGACATAGCAGAAGGAACGGGTCTGCGACCCGTCGCCATAGACGGTGATGTCATCGCCCCGGAGCGCCTGGACGATGAAGTTCGACACCACGCGGCCGTCGTCGGCCCGCATCCGCGGCCCATAGGTGTTGAAGATGCGGACGATGCGGATATCGACGCCATGCTGGTGGTGAAAGTCGTAGAACAGCGTTTCCGCGGAGCGCTTGCCTTCGTCGTAGCAGGAGCGCGGTCCGAAGGAATTGACGTTGCCCCAATAGGCTTCCGGCTGCGGATGCACATGGGGATCGCCATAGACTTCCGAGGTCGAGGCCTGGAAGATCCGCGCCTGATGCTTGCGCGCCAGTTCCAGAAGATGGAGCGAACCGATAACGCTGGTCTTCAGCGTATGGATCGGATCCGCCTGATAATGCGGTGGCGAGGCCGGGCAGGCGAGATTGTAGATCTCGTCGACGGGCAGCTCGAGGGGATCCACGATGTCGTGCTGGATGACGCTGAACGTGTCGAAACGCAGCAGATCGCTCAGGTTCTCCATTCTACCGGTGGAGAAATTATCGACGCAGATGACGGTATTGCCTTCGTGGACCAGCCGTTCGCAAAGATGAGATCCTAGAAATCCCGCCCCGCCCGCGACAAGAATTCGGCGAGCCGGCGGCCTCTTTGAAATGATCTTTGTTGTGTCGAATATGTTTTTCAATTTTTCCTCCGTCAGAACAAGGAGAAATTACTCGGACCAGCCGCGTGAAGATCCGATCTGCGTATCCGTCAATTCAAGACGTCACGCAGGAAGCTCGTGCGTATTGTTGATGTCTGACGATAGGAAACTTTGGGTATGCGGTCTCTATCTTGGAATCCGGGAAATTGTCTTCACGTCCATTTTCGCCGTTTCACCGTCCTTTACGGAAAGGCGGGGCGAGGCGCGGATCGGCGGGCCGCAGAACGGCCGCGCGCCGCGGCTGGAACGGACGGAATCGGTCGGGCATGCCGACGAAGCCTCGATGGCGAAGACGCCGGGAGGATGGGGCCATGCATCTCCTGGGAAGGAGGCGATGTCCTGCCGGGCAGGCTGGACGGCAGGAAGATCGCGGTCGCCGAGCCGGGGCTCGGCCCCGGCCCATAAGCTGCCGGATTGGGAGATCGGCGGCCGGCATCGGGAACCGGAGGATCTGTGCGAGGAGGGCTTGCCGCCATCGAGGCGCGCAGACCCCGCCGGGCCCTTCGCCCGGGGAAGCGCCGAAGCCTGGAGGCCCCAGAGGCATCGGTCGAGCGCGCCCGGCCTCTGCGGCGGGGTCGATCTCCCGCCGGCGGGGCCGCTCTTGACGGGTGCTGCGGGATCCGCTCCGAGAATTCGGGGAGAAGGGGCGGGCGGCGGACCCTGTCTGCCGCCCGCCCGCCGATGGAGCTATCTCGTCTTCATCACAGCCGGAATGATCCAGCTTCCGTTCAGGATCGTCGGATCGCTTTCGTCCGGCCAGTACAGGCGCATCATCAGGTAGAACTTGTCCTTGGACGCCGGCAGCCAGTTGGACTCCTTTTCCTGGCCCGGGGACTTGGTCGCCCATGTCGGGATATTCCCGCGGCTTGATCAGATGGCCGCTCGGGGCGCGGGTGTCCTTGGGCTCCACCACTGGTGACGACGCGGCACGTCAGTTCCATCGTCACCAGCGGGTAGCCGTAGATGTAGGCCTCGACGCCCCGTCTAGAAACCGGCGACGATGTCGTACAGCGGGCCGTCCAGCGCGAGCGCGGGCGAGAGGGCGGCGGAACCAAGCAGGCCGGCGCCCAGAAGGGTCGCCGTACGGCGCGCAATATCCATCATCATCATGCTCCTCGATCAGTAGGGGCGATAGGGCGGGTAATAAGGATAGGGCGGATAGACCGGGTAGGGAGGATAGGGCGCGTAGCGATAGGCCGCCCCCGCCGCCGCGCCGGCGTAGAACGCGCCGCGATAGGCCGTGCGCCGCGCCGCGCCGGCAAAGGAGAACGGCGTCAAAGGCATGCCGATGATGTCGATGAACACGGAGGCCGGCCCCGCCGCATCGCCGAGGTCGCCCTCGAGCACGGCGACGTCGAAGACGATGTTCGCCCCGTCCCGCTTGGGCGAGCGAAGCGTCACGACGGCGTCCTTCACGCTCTCGCCGTTCTTGTCGAAGACCGATACGGTCGCGTTGGGCGGGTCCTTGGCGAAGCTGTCGGAGCCGGTGTCCCATTCCTCGAGAAGATGCGCGGTCAGCGCATGGCCGGCTGCCCGCACCGGGCGGTCGGCGAAGATGATCGCGTTGGGCGCCGCGCCGATGAGCGTGAGCCGGTTGCCCTCGAGTTTCGCACCGGCCGCGTTCATCACGATCAGCGACGGTTCGATCTGCGTCTTGGAATTGCCGCCGATCGGTTTCTGGGCTGGCGCCTGGATGGCGTCCTGCGCCCGAGCCGCGGTGGCGGCGGCGAGGGCGCAGGACAGCGCCGCGACCATCAGAATGGTTCGCTTCATCTTCGTTCTCCTCGGTTGTCGTGGCAGCGGGTGTCACCGCTCTATCCGTTGGACCGGCTGGTCCGGTTGATGGACACGACCCGCGTCTGTCGCAGGTCGCGGTCGATTTCCTTCAGCGCCCAGCGCACAAAGGCGAGCCATTCCAGCCGCCGTTCCGCGCGCAGGGCCATTTCGAGCTCATCGACAGCCGATAGCGCCGCCTCGGCCTCGACCAGTTCCTCGCAGAGGTCCCGGAAGCGCTCGCTTTCGCGGGCGAGCGCCTCGATATCCGTCGCCTGGGCCGGGAAGTGGCGAATGGCGGCCTCAATCCCGTCGCGTCCTGTGTCCGATTGTTCCGCGCCTGCCATGTTGAACTCCAGTCCGCCCGTCGTTCCCTGGGGGCGCGGGGCTCAGGGGCAGATCACATCCGTCGTGCCGCCCGCTCCGGTGGATTGGCACGTCGAAAGCCCTCCCGTGGACGACTGGCTGCTTTGGCAAGCCGCCAGGACGAAAGCGCAAACGACGAGAGCCCATGCGGTCTTCATGTCCGAACTCCTCTCCGGTTGATGGAGGGACGGGTGCGTCGCACGCCGCCGACCCTTCCTGCTGAACCCGCGCGCCATCGCGCAATCTGGCCGTGCGCCGGCAGCGTGGGACTTCCCGGGCTGGGGAAAAATCCAGATGCCGCACCGTCCTTCCCAGCACCGAAATGCAGCTATAGAGTGCGGAGGCTGTTTCGTAGCGTAAGGTTACGCAGCATTTGGGGGGTAGGCGACGCGATGCGGGGGTGGTTTGCAGCGCTTCGAACCGGTCCGGCAGCGGCAGGAGAGACCCAGCCGGCGCCCGGAGACAGTGCGTTGGCTGCGGAGGGCTGCGACCCGACGCCCGATGCCATCCGGGATGCGCTCGCCAGGATCCTCGGGAGCGCGAAATTCGACGCGACGCCCCGGTCGCGCCGATTTCTCGGCTATGTCGTCGACGAGACGCTGGCCGGCAGGGCCGACCGCATCAAGGCTTTTGTGATCGCGACCGACGTGTTCGGCCGTGGCGCGGATTTCGATGCGCATGCCGATCCGATCGTGCGGCTGGAAGCCGTGCGGCTGCGCCGGGCGCTCGAGCAGTATTATGAGCGCGCCGGGGCGGAAGATCCGATCGTGATCTCCATCCCGAAGGGAGGCTATGTTCCGGCATTCGAGCCCCGGCGGCCCGACCTGGCTGCCCAATCCGCAGCGCCGCCGGGCTCGCGGCGATGGTGGCCGGCGACGCTCGTCGTGGGCCTCTGTGCCGGCGTCGTCATGGCCGTGGCGCTGTCTGCCTCGGGCTGGGCACCGTGGCGGAGCGCGACCTCCGTGCCCGCCGTTCCACGCCTGCTGGTCCGGCCGTTCGAGGACCTGTCCCGAACGGATGCCGCTTCGGCCGTCGCCAATGGCCTGACGCAGGAGGTCCTCAACCAGCTGACCAAGTTCAAGGATATCGTCACGGTCCAGGGAGAGCGCGACGGAGCGGACCACGGCTCCCGCTATGTCCTGATGGGCGCGGTCAGCGTCACCGAAGACAAGCTCCGCCTGCAGGCGCGCGTGCTCGACGCGCAGGACGTCAGCGTGCTCTGGGCCAGGACCTATGAGGCGCCCTATGACCCGGCGCGGGGACTGGCGATCGAGGCGGATCTGGCCCGCCGGGTGGCGACCGCGGTCGGCCAGCCCTATGGCGTCATCTATGAAGCCGATTCCGGGCGCCACCGGCCGCCTTTGACAGGCGACTGGGACGCCTATGCCTGCACGCTTTCCTACTATGCCTATCGCGCCAATCTGGACCAGACGCGGCTGCCGGCTGTGCTGGCGTGCCTGGAAAACGCGGTGAAGCGCTTCCCCGACTACGCGACCGCCTGGGGGCTGCTCTCGCAAGCCAGGATCGATCAGGTCCGTTTCCTCTATCCCTTCGATCGCGAGAAATCGACGGCGGCGATCGAGCAGGCGCTGTCCGAGGCCCGGCAGGCGGTCGAACTGGACCCTTTGAATGTGCGCGGATTGCAGGCGGAGATGTTCGCGCTGTTCTTCGTCAAGCAGCCGGCCGCCGGCCTGGCCGTTGGCAAGCGGGCCCTGGAAATCAATCCGAACGATACGGAGCTGATGGGGGAATACGGCTATCGACTGGCCCTTTCGGGCAATTGGAAGGAGGGGTGTCCGATGGTCGTCGAGGCACGGGAAAGAAATCCCGGACCGTTCGCCTATTTCGAATCCGCGCTCGCGCTATGCGCTTATTTCAAGGGTGATTATGGGGAGGCGGCGACCTGGATCACCCGCACGACGGCCCCCAAGAACGCGATCTACCACGCGATCGCCGCCGCCATATTCATCGAGGCCGGGCAAACGGCCGATGCCGCCCGCGAGGTCGCCTGGCTGAAGCGGGACGCGCCGTCCCTGGTGCAAAACGTCCGCCGGGAAACCTCCGAGCGTTTCACGCGCGCCGAGGATGCGGCGCGCTTTCTCGACTCGCTCCAGAAGGCCGGGCTCGATATCGGTTCGTGACGCTGCCGGCGGGGATGGCCGTAGGGAGACCCGCCGCGCGGGCGGCAACCACACGTGGCGAGCCCGGCGCCGTCCAAGCCGGCGCCGGGCTGGACAACGCGCCAGCGGAGCGCCGCCTCTTCCGGCGCGCCGGATCGCGGCTTCCGCGAGCCTCGCAGGGCGTCCGCGCAGCCGGGAGGACGTGCCTGCCTAGGCCGGCAGGACGAGCACCTTGGTGTTGACGGGGGTGCGCGCATAGAGGTCGAGCATGTCCTGGGTCAGCAGGCCCGTGCAGCCGCTGGTCACGCCCGTCCCGATCGAGCGGGCCACGCGGGTGCTGTAGATCGTGTAGAGCGTGTATTTGCCGTCCTGATAGAGATAGAGCGTGCGCGCGCCGAGCGGATTGTCGGGGCCTCCGGGCATGCCGCCGGCATATTTGGCGGCCTCCGGCTGGCGTGCGATCATCTCCTTGGGCGGCGTCCAGGTCGGCCATTCTGCCTTGCGCCCGACATAGGCCTCGCCGCTCCACAGGAAGCCCTCGCGGCCGACATTGGCGCCGTAGCGGGTGGCATTTCCGTCGCCCTCGATGCGGTAAACATAATGCTTGCCGGGATCGATGATGATCGTGCCCGGCGCTTCCTTGCTGGGATAGCGCACGGTGCGGCGATAGTACTTCGGATCGACCTTGCTGATATCCACGGCGGCGATCGGGAATTTGTCGTCGGGCACCGGCCCGTAGGCCCGCACCGCCTCGGCGTGGCTCATGCCGCCCGACGATGCGCAACCGGCCAGACCCAGCGTGCCCAGACCGAGCGCGGAACCTACCAGAAACGATCGGCGGTTGAGCTGCCCGGGCCTGGCTTCGGGCAGAGCTTCCTCAGGCAGCGCGTCGCTACCGGCAAACATACGGTCCATGATCATGATGTCGGAGTGTCCCATGTCCTGTTGCCCGCCCCCCGAAAGACTTCGGCGCACAGCAGCGAAAATCTTGCCGCACCAACATTGCCGTCAAACCGCTCGATTGGCAAACACAGCGTGTCGCTGCGTGGTCATGCCGTGGCCCAGCGTTGCAAAAGGGTCGCGCCGCGCCGACGGTCTTTCCCTCGTGACAGATTCATCTGTCCAGTTCATCTGTCCAGCCAGGCAGCGAGCCCGTCCAGCGTCTGCAGCCCATATTCCACCGCGCCGAAACCGATGACCTCCCGCCGCCGCTGGGCGCTCGGATGCAGCTGGCGCAAGGTCAGGACCGTCTTGCCGTCGGACTGTTCGTCGAACGTCACCGTGACGCGGAAACGCTCGGGATCGTCGGCGGCGGGCGTGCCATAGTCCATCACGATCCGCTCGTTCGGCACGATCTCGAGAAAGCGCATCAGGTTGGGGAAGCGCTGCTCGCGGCCCTCGAACATGCCGACCATGTCGAACCGCCAGAGCCCGCCCTCGCGAATGTCGGCCTCGTGGCTTTCGATGCGGAGGCCGGCCGGGCCATACCACTCGGCCAAGGCGTCGGGGTCCATCCAGGCGGCGAAGACCTTTTCGCGCGGGTGATCGAGAAGCTTCACCAGCACGATCTCGCGGTCGAGCGACCAGGTCTCAAACAGACTTTCCATGTCCTTCATCCTCCGCCTCCCTCTTGTCCAAATAGGCTTCCAGCCGATCCAGCCGCTGGGCCCAGCGTCGCCGTTCCGCTTCCATCCAGTCCGCCGCCTCTTCGAAGCGCGGCTGCACCAGCCGGCACCAGCGGCTGCGGCCGCGCTTCTCGCTGGCGATCAGGCCACAGTCCTCCAGCACCTTGAGATGCTGGACGAAGGAAGGCAGCGCCATGTCGAAAGGCTCTGCCAGCGCGCTGACCTGCACCTCGCCCTCGGCCAGCCGCGAGACCACGGCGCGGCGGGTCGGGTCACTGAGCGCGTGAAAGGCGAGATCGAGTGGCGATGAATGGTAAGGCATATGCCTTAGTATCAGAGCCTGTGCAGCCGGTCAAAGAAAATGGGCGAACCCGGGTCGGGGGGAGGGGGACGTTTCAAGCCTGACTTGGGACCGGGGAGGCGGAGTTTGGCCGCCCCGGTGCCGCGTTGCCGCTCGGGTGTTTCCTCTCTTGAACGCGACGGCGCGTCAGACGACCGTGCCGAAGGCCGCGCCGATGCCGGCGGTGATCGCCATGGCGATCGCGCCCCAGAAGGTCATGCGGATCGTGGCTTTCAGCACATTCGCGCCACCCGCCTTGGCGCCGATGGCGCCCAGCAAGGCCAGAAAGGCGAGCGAGGCGATCGACACCGCCGGCACCACCCAGGAAGCCGGGGCGATCAGCGCCGTCAGCAGCGGCATCAGTGCGCCGATGGAGAAGGTCGCGGCCGAGGCCATCGCCGCCTGAATGGGACGGGCCGTGGTGATCTCGGAAATGCCGAGCTCGTCGCGGGCATGCGCGCCGAGCGCATCCTTTGCCATCAGCTGCTCGGCCACCTGGCGGGCGAGAGCGCTGTCCAGTCCTCTCTGCTCGTAGATCTGGGCGAGTTCCTGTCGCTCGGCCTCGATATCGGTCGCCAGTTCCGCGCGTTCCCGGTCAAGATCGGCGTTTTCCGTGTCGGCCTGCGAACTTACCGACACATACTCCCCGGCGGCCATCGACATGGCGCCCGCCACCAAGCCGGCGATGCCGGCCAGCAGGATCTCGCTCGGCCCGGACGCCGCCGCGGCCACGCCCACGATCAGGCTGGAGGTCGAGAGGATGCCGTCATTGGCCCCGAGCACGGCCGCCCTGAGCCAGCCGATGCGATGGACCAGATGGTTTTCCCGGTGGGTCAAATGACGCGGCATCTTTGGTTTCCTGAATGCGGGAGGGAAGCGGGGTTCATGGTACGGGGTTCATGGGTTCGGGGGCCAGCGGCGGGAATGTCAGCACGGCCATCGTGCCGATCGCCGGATCGGCCGAAATCGCGAACCGCCCGTCATGCAGGGCGGCGATTCGCTTGACGATCTCGAGGCCCATGCCGAGGCTGTCGCCGGCCTTGGCCATCGGCGCCTCGTCGCTGGCCGTGGCGTGGTAGAGACCCGCCTTGTCGACCACCGCGATCCGGGAACCCGGGCCGGCGCAGAGCTCGATCTCGGTGCCGGGCGGCGTGTGCGTGACGGCGTTGGTGATGAGGTTCATCAGGGCGTCCTCCAGGAGCCCGCGATCTCCCATCATGGTCCCGGCCTCCCTTTCGACGAAGGCGATCGCGTGC
The DNA here is from genome assembly GCF_026343955.1 of Kaistia defluvii. Lineage (GTDB taxonomy): Bacteria > Pseudomonadota > Alphaproteobacteria > Rhizobiales > Kaistiaceae > Kaistia > Kaistia defluvii. The sequence goes on along the minus strand of NZ_JAPKNI010000001.1, from coordinate 701,253 downwards.
GCATGATCGTAGACCCAGGGTCCCATGGAGGCCACGACGCCCCTGCCAAGCCGGGCCAGGTCGATCGGCTTGAAGCCCTTTCGCTCGATCGCCTCCAGACGGCCGAGCGCGGTGATCTGGCCGACAAACCGGGCCAGGCCCTCGACGTCCTTTTCCATGCGCCGGGCGCGGGGACTGTCGATCTGGCCGAGCTCGAGTTGCAGCATGGCGAGCGGTGTCCGGATCTCATGCGCGACGGCGGTGGTGAACAGCTTCTGCTCGCGCATGAGCCGTCCGATCCGCGCCAGCGAGCGATTGACGGCTGCGCCCAGTTCCGCGACCTCCCTCGGCATCTGGCTGATGTCGATCTTGTGCTCCGGGTCGAGCGGGTCGATGGCTCCCGCCTGCCGCGCCGCCGCCTTGACCGGCCGCAGCGCGAGCCAGGTCGAGACGAGGGAACCGCCCAGGACCAGCACCAGCTGCAGCAGCATCGGGATGGCGAGGTGATCGGCGAATTCGTGGCCCAGTGCCCGCCACATGACCGCTTCGTTCCTGTCGAGGATCGCGATCTCGATGATGACCTGCTGGCCGTCGATCCGGACGGACCGCCCGCCCGCCACGGCAATCGGCTTGCCCTGGCTCAGAAGCCGCGTCCAGCGATCCGGTGGATCGATCTCTTCGGGTAGCAGGTGCTCCCGGCACTGGTCGCCGCAATTGGAGAAGATCCGCGTGCCATCGGCAGTGCGGATGCGCGCGACGCGGGTCGGGCTGTCGGGGCCGAACCCTCCGTCCGATTCCGGCAGTTCGAAGCGCCACCGCCCATCCTGCCGGGAGATGCCTTGCGCCAGCAGCGCCGTTTCGCGCTCGATCATCAGCGAGCCGAGCTCGGAATCGTCGAAATAATAGTCGGCGAAGACGATGACGAGTTGCGCCGCCATCGCGACGACGGCGAAGAAGACGATGCCCCAGGCGATCGTCGCAACCAGGCCCGGCCGACGCGCCGCCCGCTCAGCCATGGGTGAGGTCCCGCAGGAGATAGCCGGCGCCGCGCACCGTCTCGATCGCCAGGCCGGCCTCGATCCCTTCCAGGCGCTTGCGAAGCCTCGATATGGCAAGCTCGATGGCATTGGCGGAGAGTTCATCGCCGAATTCGGAGAGCTTCGCTTCGATCCGCTCCTTGGGCACGACGGCGCCAGCGTTGCGCAGCAGCACGGCCAGCACCGAGCGCTCGCGCGGCGACAGCGCGACCGGCTCGCCGGCGCAGGAGAGGACCGCGCTGGTCGGGTCGAAGGCGACATGGCCCAGTTCGATCAGGTCGGCGACATGGGCCGGCGCGCGTCGGAGCAACGCGCGGCAGCGCGCCAGCAGCTCGAAATGGTTGAACGGCTTGACTAGATAGTCGTCCGCGCCGGCGTCGAGGCCGGCGATCCGTTCATCCACCGCGCCGCGCGCGGTCATGATCAGGACGGGAAGCGTGTGGCCGTCGGCGCGGATGCCCCGGACCAGATCGAGTCCGTCGCCATCCGGCAGGCCCAGGTCGACGAGCAGCAGGTCATAGGGCGCGACCGCGATGGCGGCACGGGCGTCGGCGACCGTTTCGACGCCGTCGACGCGCCACTCCGCCTTGTGGATGGTTTCGATGAGGAGCTCGCGAAGGCGCGGGCTGTCTTCGACGAGCAGGATCCTCATGCCTTCTTGCGACCCGTCACCATCGACAAAACCAGGTTCTCGCGATGCCGGAAGCTCTCGAACAGCGCGGCGGCGGCATGCAACAGCGCGAGCACCATGATGGAATTTGCCAGCGTGCCATGCACTTCCTGCAGCCAGTCCTCGCCCCAGAACGCGTCGAGGCCCATCATCCACCCCGTCAAGCATACGCCGGACAGCAGGACCATGAGAAGGATCATCATCACCGCGCCGGCGGGATTGTGACCCAGATGCCGTGGCTCGCGGCGTTGCACCAGGGCGCGCAGATAGGGCAGCAACCGGCGGGGTGTCGGGAAGAAATCGGAGAAGCGGGCATGGCGCGTGCCGATGAAACCCCACACCAGGCGGATCGCCAGCGCGGCGGCGACCGTATAGCCGGCGGCGCGATGCAACGCGTGGCCGGGTTCCAGCACGAACAGGTTGAGGATGCAGGCGGTGACGACGGTCCAGTGAAAGAGCCGGACGATCGGGTCCCAGACGCGGATCGTGGCCGCCCCTTTCGGGGCGACCGTGAAATCCTCGGACGAGACGCTTGTCTCGCCGCGATCAATCACCGATCTCGGCCTTCACGATGGAGCCGTCGACCGGGTTGAAATAGACCTCGGCCTTCTTGTTGGCCTTGTCGTAGCCATAGATCTCGTAGCACGAGCCCGTGACCTTGAAGGTCTTGATCTTCTGGTAGCCCATGTCGGCGATCTTGGCCTTCATGGCCTCCTGGCTCATCCAGGCCGACTTGGGCTCCTTGGTGCAGGCGGGGCCGGCAAGGGCGGCGCCCGCCAGAAGCGGCAGGGACAGGGCGGCGAGGGCGAGAGTCGAGACAATACGCATGGGTAGCTCCGGGTTGCGGTTTCGCACGGCCACCGGCCGGCCAGCGCAATGTGGCGGAAGGAGCTGTCAGTCCGCTGTCAGGCGGCGATTCCGATCCGGACACCCGGTGGGGAGGGGGCTCTCGCGACGATCTCGCAAGGGTGCGCCGCTTCTTTGGGGAAGCGCTTCTTCAGGACCGGCTTTTGCCGCTTTCGTCCTGCAAGGACGTCACACTCGCAAGGCATGCTAAGCTTGTCCTGACCCGCCCTGTGCCAATCCGCTCGAAGGTTTCCATGAAAAAGGCCATGAAGTTCGCGATCGGCAGCCTGGTGGTGAGCTTCGTCGTGCTGGGCATCAAATATGTCGCCTTCGCCGTCACGGGCAGCCTGGCGCTGTACTCGGACTTCCTGGAAAGCATCATCAATGTCGGCACGTCGGTTGCCGCCATCGTCGCCATCCGGGTTTCCGCGCTCCCGGCGGACGCCAATCATCCGTTCGGGCACCACAAGGCCGAGTATCTTTCGGCGGTGCTGATCGGCGTCATGATCATCGTCGCCTCGCTCCTGATCTTCCATGAGGCGTGGGCCGGCTTTCTCGACCCGAAACCGATCGAGGCGCCGGCGCTCGGCCTCGCCGTCAGCATGGGCGCGACCGCGATCAATGCCGTCTGGGGACTGTTGATCATTCGTTTCGGCCGGCGCGCCCGCTCGGCGTCGCTCGTGGCGGACGGCAAGCATATGCTGGCCGATGTCGTGACGTCGCTGGGTGTGCTCGTCGGTGTCGTCCTGGTCGTCATCACCGGCATGGCGGTGCTCGATGCGGCGATCGCGGCGCTGGTGGGGCTGCATATTCTCTGGAGCGGCTATGGCGTGCTGCGCGAAAGCGCCAGCGCGCTGCTCGACGAGGCGGTCCCGGCCGCGACTCTGGACAGGATCCGCGGCATTATCTCGACCCAGGCGGAGGAAGCCATCGAGGCCCATGATCTCCGGACCCGGCATGCCGGCGCGGCCACCTTCATCGATTTCCACCTGGTCGTCGCCAGCGAGATGACGATTTCGCGGGCCCATGCGGTGTGCGACCGGCTGGAATCGGCGCTGGAAGCGGCCGTTGACGGCGCCGTGGTCAGTATCCATGTCGAGCCCGCAAACAAGGCCAAGCATAAGGGAATTGTCGTCCTATGATCGTTGCTGCTGCCCAAGCCTCGCTGACCAAGACTGACGGGACCTGCCATGAGTGAACTGCTGACGGGACTGGTTCGCCCGACGGATGTACCCTTTCCGGATCGGCTGCGCCTCGCGACCGAGCTTGCCGCGCAGATGTATGAGGCGGGGCTGATCCGGGCCGACCGGCTTGCCGACGCCCCGCATGATATCGCGACCTATGGCGACTTCACCAAGGATGGCCGGGAATTGGGCCGCGACCTCGCCCGCTACGAGGCGTGGCGCTGCAACGATGCCGTCTGCGCCGCGCTTGACGGCTACAGTCGCCTGCTGGCCGAGCGGCTGGAGGCGCTTCAGGTGCGCTGGGCGGCCGAGCAGGAGATCCAGCCGAGATTCCGCGTCGGCGACCGGGTTCTCTGGCCCAAGGTTCGTGGCCAGGACAATGTCGGAACGGTGGTGTCGATTGAGCCGGGTGGACGCTATTCGATCCGGCACGACAACGCGGCGAAGACCGGTTCGTCCTTGCGGTTCCTGGTCGATTTCGAGGCCTGCCGCGCCGAGGGCGAGCCGGCGTCGTCGCGCCTGTCCTCGCTCAAGGGGCTGCCGGGCAAGATCTGGGCGGCCATCTCCGCGCTGCTCGCCCTGGAGGCGATGGACTTCACCATGCGGGTGGGTCTGCTGCTTCCCTAGGGCCGCCTGCGGCCTGCCCGATGAGCGGCCTGGGCACCGCCGCCGCTCGGAGTGGCCGGAGCCGGCGCATCGGATCCGGATCGGCCTGCGAGACGGCCGGGCCAATGCGTTATCCGCCGCCGGCGGGTCCGTGCAGCGGACGGGACGTTCGACTGGACCTGGCGACGGATAGGAGGTCGCGCGCCGGAACGCTGCGACTGTAGCGCCAGCCCTGGGCGAAATGGGCGCCGGATGCGCGGAAGTACCTCTCCTGCTCCTCCGACTCGACGCCTTCGATGATCACCGATATTCCGAGGTCTCTTGCGACGCCGAGGATGGAAGGGATCAGGCGGGCCCGGATAGTGTCGCTGCCGACGCTTTGCGTGAAGATCATGTCGACCTTGATCGTGTCCACAGACAGTTCGCCGAGATAGGCCAGGTTGCTGTATCCGGTGCCGAAGTCATCAATGTAGATCCTGTAGCCCTTGGCATGCAGCGACCGGATCGTCGCTCGGGCATCCGGGGTATCGATCGGCTGCCGCTCGGTCAGTTCGAGCGCGATGCGCCGCGGACTGATGCCCGTGGCCACGATGTGTGTCTCCAGGGCCAGCAGGAAACGAGGGTCCGTCAGGTCGCGCGACCCGATATTGATGCTGATCACGAAGTCCTGCTCGTTCCTGAGCAGGCTACGAAGCTCGCGGCTCACGGTCCGGATGGCAAAGCAGGTGAGGTCGGTAATCAGCGAGCTTTCTTCGGCGCAGGCGATGAAGGCGGTGGGGGAGACCTTCTCGTTCGAGCGAAGCGTCCAGCGCATCAGGGCCTCCGCCCCGCATACCCGGCCGCTTCCGAGTTCCACGATCGGCTGGTATTCGAGCGAGATCTCATTCGTGTCCAGGGCGCGTCGGAGGCGATTCTCGAGGGTCGCCCGCTTGCGCTGCGCCTGCAGGACAAGCACGGACAGGCTACCTCCGACGACCGAGCCCAGCAGGACAAGCAGGGCAATCGGCAGGCTGAACTCGTGCCAGATCTCCCTGAGCCCCATCACCTGCACGTAACAGACATAGGCGCCCTCCACGCACTCCGCAGAAATGAAGCGCAGACCTTTGCGAGCCGGCTTGTGCGCAAGGAGCGCGGCGGCGCTGAGGCTGATCTTGGGGCCGGAGATCGTCGTGACCGCGCCTGAAAGCGGATTGACGAGGACGGTGCTGATCGGACGGCCGGACCGGCTCTGCGGGCTGACGGGCGCGACCATCAGACTGAAAGCGCCCCTCATGATGATGGTCGATTTGACCCCGGGTGCCGAGGGCAGTTCGATGTTGCGCCAGGTTTCCGCACCCGAGACGGCTCGAAAGAGGGGTGGCCCAAAGGACTGAACCGAAACAAGGACCTGGCCTGCACCGCTGCTGCACCGAACCATATCGCCTTCGCGGTAGGCCGCGTCGCGGATCGTGTAGGTGTCGAGAACGATGGATCGCATGGCTGCGAGGAATTCCGGCGAGCATCGTGCCGCCGTGATGGCTTCGAGCCTCCGGAAGGTTCTATGGATTTCCCGGCCCTGCACATACAGGCGGCCGGTTGCCCCCTTCGAGGACAGCTGGGGCAGGATGACCATGTACAGAATGCAGAGCGTGACAATCAGGGCGACGCACGCGCCAAACACGAGGCCACAGACCAACCAGATCAAGCTTGTCCGCACCTGCGGGCCTTGCTCCTTCAGGTCGGTTCCTTCTACGCTCTGGATGGCTGATAGTAAGTTTAGATGCCGAAAAGGGGGCCATTGCATTGGGGCCTCATCTCGACCGGGATTTTTTGTTGACGAAGCGGAATCCGAGAGAACCGCGCCACGGTTGCGGATGAGTGACCTTAGAACTCTTCCAGCCTGTCATCGAGCAGCCTGGGGTTGCAGTACGTTCCACGCCGCCACCTTGTTTCCAACTTTGCCGTTACCCAGCCTATGGCGGCTCAGGAACTTCGTGGCCAGTGAATTCTGGAGAGTCGGCGGGACAAGCCGGCGCGATGGTTAAGACCACCCTGAACCCACCCGGCGGGCAGATGCCGGGGCACGGCAGCGCCGAAGCCGGCGTGGCAACGAGGGGGTAGATGCCTGGTCGCTTCGGCAGTCCGCGCGGCACTTCCGCCGCGTGCGAGATCCATGCGGAGCAGCACCCGCGCCGACCATCCGGCGCGAACCATCCCGCATGCAGCCTCACCTGCGGGGAGGGGCGGAACCCGGACAGCCGCGCCGGCGGCCGTCGGCCCCGGGACCGGCGTTCAGCCGTCCTGGCCCTGCGGGATCGCCTGACGCGCCTCCGCCGCCTCGGCGTTGGGGCCGAGCAGGACCTTGCCGTAGATCGGCTGGTAGCGCTTCCGGTCGGCGGCGGACTCGCGGAAATACAGCGTGTAGTGGCCGATCTGGTGGAAATAGGTGATGCGGGCGCGAACAAGCGCTTCGTCGGCCGGGTAATCCAGAGCCAGGAACGCCTTTTCCAGCAGCGAGATGCGCAGATCGTCCGCCGCTGCCATTTCGTCGGCGAGCTTGCGCGATCCGCGCGACCAGTCGCGCACAGCCAAGTCGAGCAAGGGGCTGAACGGGTCTTCGTTGACCCAGGTCAGCACGATGATCTCGAAGAAGACCAGCCCGTCCGGATGCGGATTCCTAGCCAGCGCCTCGAAGGGCCGGCAATTGCGCGCGCGCCACTCTTCCAGCAGCGCTTCACGCAGGTCCTTGATGCTGGAGAAGTGGAAATAGAAGCTGCCGCGCGTCACCTTGAACTGCTTCGCCAGCACATCGATCTTCACGTCGGCGATGCCGCGCTTTTCGAGCACTTTGAGCGCCGCGGCGATCCAGGCTTCGCGCGTCAGCGTCTTGCGCCGAACGGCCGGCGCTTCCTGGGTGCCTTGCTTGGCAGGTCGGTCGGTCTTCGGCAAAACGCGCTCCAGCAATTGGTGACGTAGAGGCGACAACCTTAGCCCAGCCGCGCGAAGGTTGTGGCCGGAAAATCCGGCCACAACCCGTCCCGCTTCGGTCGGGACAGGCCGGGCGTGCGCCGACCGCGCGCCGAGAGCGAGGTCAGTCGAGCGAACCGATGCGTTCCAGCATCAGTTCGAAGAACGGGGCCGGATCGATCCGGCGCAGCACGTTGCAATTGCGGCGGCGGCCGGTGACATGCCACCAGTCCACCACGGTCATGCCGATCGTCTCCGGCGACACGATGTCGATGGTGACGTTGCACTGGCGCTGCTCGTAGATCTCCGGCGCCAGCAGATAGCCGGTGACGCAGGCGTCATGGATCGGCCGCGCCGTCGTCGCGAATTTGTGGCTGCCATACTGGCGGTAGAAATCGGCCATGTTCGCCGCCTCGATCGCCGCCCGCTTGCCCGTCGCCCGCAGCCGGTCGAGCCATTCGACGGTCATCTCGGCCGTATAGGTGCAATCGATCGGGCACATCGTCACCGGCACGCCGGATTCGAACACGACATGGGCCGCGTGCGGGTCGACGAAGATGTTGAATTCGGCCGCCGGGGTCGCGTTGCCACCCTGGAAGAATCCGCCGCCCATCAGCACGACTTCGCGCAGACGGGGGATGATCCGCGGCTCCATGACCATCGCCATGGCGAGGTTGGTCATCGGACCCAGCGTGCAGACCGTGAGCTCGCCTTCCGGCGCGGCCATGATCGTGCGGACCAGGTAGTTGACGGCGTGTTCGTCCTGGGCGGCGACCGAGGGGGCAGGGAGGTCGGCGCCGTCCATGCCGGTCGGGCCGTGCACATATTCGGCCGTCATCAGCGTCTTCACCATCGGGCCCGCGCAGCCGGCATAGACCGGGACATCGGCGCGGCCGGCCAGTTCGACCACCTTGAGCGCGTTCTCCGTCGTCAGTTTCAGGGGCACGTTGCCGCCGACCGTCGTGACGCCCACCACCTCGAGTTCCGCAGGAGAGCCCAGGGCGAACAGGAGCGCGAAGGCGTCGTCCTGTCCCGGGTCGGTATCGATGATGATCTTGCGCGGAGCCACGGCGTTTCCTTGTCGATGCTGTGGGAGGAAGGGCCTGACTATTGCCAAGCGACGCGATCCGAGAATACAGTACTGTATCTTATGTTCAAGATGGGAGGCTTGCATGGTTGCAGAGGCACGCGGAGATTTTTCGCACATTCCGATCCTCGACGTTTCGGGGCTGTATACCGGCAATCTCGCTGACGCCCGCGCCGTGGCGGAGACGCTGCGCGGCTATCTCGAGACGGTTGGCTTCCTGTATGTTTCGGGCCATCGCGTGCCGCGCGAGGATGTCGAGGCGGTGCGCAGCATGAGCCGCGCGTTCTTCGCTCTGCCGGACGAGCAGAAGCTGAAGCTCAAGATCGACAAGAACTTCCGCGGCTACCTGCCGTTCAACGGATCGACCATCGTCACGTCCTCGGTCGCCAAGGTCAGCAAGCCGAACCAGAGCGAATCCATCTTCTTCATGCACGAGGTCGCGGCCGACGACCCGGACGCGCTGGCCGGCAAGCCGCTGCAGGGTCCGAACCAGTGGCCGTCCGAGGCGGAACTGCCGGGCTTCCACGCCACGATCGATCGCTATGTCGCCGAAATGAGCGCGCTGGCCCGCGAGTTGGTCGGCGCCATCTCGATCTCGCTCGGCCTGCCGCCCGAGAGCATGGATCGCTATTTCGAGAAGCCGACGACCTTCCTGCGCCTGCTGCACTATCCGACCCAGCCCGAGGAAGCCGGCCTGTTCGGTTCCGCGCCGCATACCGATTACGGCTACATCACCCTGCTCGCGCAGGACGATGTCGGCGGGCTCGAGGTCAAGAACAAGGCCGGCGACTGGATCCCCGCGCCGCCGATTCCCGATACGTTCGTGATGAATGTCGGCGACATCCTCGCCCGCTGGTCGAACGACCTGTTCGTGTCGACGCCGCACCGCGTCATCAACCGCTCGGGCCGCGAGCGCTATTCGCAGCCCTTCTTCTTCGATCCCTCGATGGACGAGACGATCGAGGCGCTGCCGCCCTGCGTTCCGGCAGGCACGCAGCCCAAATACGAGCCGGTGGTCTATCGCGACTATCTGATGGAGCGCATCGACAAGAACTATCACTACCGCAAGGGCGCGGCGGCTTCCTCCCAGGCGAGCTAGCGCGCAGGATCCTGCGCCGAGAACCCGGCGGGCCGGATGCATGACGTCCGGCCCGCCGGCATCCTGACTGCGAAAGGACCAAGTTTGGGGCCACCCACTGATCCCGTCGGATCCTCCGACACTCAGCCGACATCGTCCGATGTCGTCGTCATTGGCGGCGGCATTATTGGTTTGAGCACGGCCCTGTTCCTTGCGCGGGAAGGGCTGTCCGTTGTCGTCTGCGAAAAGGGTCAGTTTGCCGGCGAACAATCGAGCCGCAACTGGGGCTGGGTTCGTCGCATGGGTCGCGATCCGCGCGAACTGCCCCTGGTCGTCGAGGCCATGCGCCTCTGGGATGACATGGAGGCTCTGGTCGGGCGCGATGTCGGCTTCCGGCGCACCGGCATTCTTTATCTCTGCGAGAACGACGCCGACGTGGCGCATCACTTGGGCTGGATCGCCCGCGCCGGCGCGCATGCGCTCGACACGCGGATCATCTCCGGCCCGGAACTGGCGGCGTTGCTGCCCGGCGCCACCCGGCCGTTTCACGCGGCGCTCTACACGGCCAGCGACGGCCGCGCCGAGCCGCAGAAGGCGGCGCCGGCGATCGCGGCTGCCGCCGCGCGCGATGGCGCCGTGCTTCTGGCGGATTGCGCCGTGCGCGGGATCGAGACCAGCGGCGGTACGCTATCCGGCGTCGTCACCGAGCGGGGTCGGATCGCCACCAAGCGCGTGGTGATCGCCGGTGGCATCTGGTCGAGCCAGCTTTGCCGGACGCTGGGCCTGCGCCTGCCGCAACTCGGCATACGGTCCTCGGTGCTGCGGACGGCTCCCTTCGAGGGAGGCCCGGAAGGCGCTGCCTGGGGGTCGCGCTTCGCCTATCGCAAGCGCCTCGATGGCGGCTATACGATCGCCGATGGCAGCCGCAGCCTGCATGACGTGGTGCCGGACAGCTTTCGCTTCCTCGGCGATTTCGTGCCGATCCTGAAGCGCGAATGGCGCCACATGCGCCTCGGCTTCGGCGCGCCGCTCGTGGCCGGCCTGCGCCAGAGTCTGCGCGGCGTCGAGGGCGCGGCGATGGCCTTCGAACAGACGCGGACCCTGGATCCGCAACCCCGCCAGCGCCAGCTCGCCGCCGCCTATGCCGCGCTGAAGGACGTGTTCCCGGCTTTCAGGAATGTTCCGGTGGTGCAGCAATGGGCCGGCATGATCGACGCCACGCCCGACGCGGTGCCGGTGATCTCGACCGTCCAGACGCATCCCGGGCTGGTGATCGCCACGGGCTTTTCCGGGCATGGCTTCGGCATCGGTCCGGCGGCAGGGCGGCTCGCGGCGGATCTGGTCACGGGCGCGACGCCGATCGTCGACCCGCGCGCCTTCCGCTATGAACGCTTCATCGACGGCACGCGGCCGCAACCGACGACGGGGGTCTGAGGGCGACGGCGTGCTTCGAACCGCCGCCGGTCGGCATCTGGATTGACGAATTTTCGAAATCCAAACCCGCCCCGAAGAGCGCGGGCTGGATTGCGGGGAAACCCCACCGACTGGGCGGGGACGAGACAGTGGACTTCCAGGAGAGATCGAGAGGAAATGACGATGATCCGATATCTGAAGCCGATGGCAGGGCTGGGAATTGCGCTGGGGCTGGCGGCCTGGTCCGCCGCACCGGCCTCGGCCGAGATCGCCAAGTCGCCCGAGGTCGCCCAGACGGGCACGCTGGCGATCGCCAACACGCTCGACTTCGCGCCGTTCGAATATCTCGATGCCGATGGCCAGCAGACGGGCATCATCATCGAGCTGGCCGGCGAGGTCGCCAAGCTGGTCGGCGCCAAGCTCGACATCCAGCGGACGCCGTTTCCCTCGATGATCCCCGGCCTTTCCGCCGGTCGTTTCAAGATCGCCTGGGAGACCTTCTCGGCCAATGAGGATCGCCTGAAGCAGGTCGATTTCGTCATGTTCCTGAAGGCTGGCGTGGCCGCATCGACGGCGCCGGACCTGGTCGCCTCCTTCACCGGCGACCATCCGCTCTGCGGCAAGCGCGTCGGCGTCTCGGCCGGCACAGCTTCCGATTTCCTCGTCGACAAGCTGGACGCCGAATGCAAGGCCGCCAATTTGCCGCCGATCCAGAAGTCGGTCTTCAACGCCTCGACGGACATCATCCAGGCCGTTCTGTCCGGCCGCATCGATGCGCGCCTCGACGACGCTACGGCGTCGAGCTATTTCGAGGTGACGAGCAAGGGCAAGCTGGTCGTGCTGCCGGAGCTCTATGACGTCGCACCGCTCGGCATGGCGGTCGCCAAGGGCGACGCGGCCACCCAGACGATGATGATCGAGGCGCTTTCGGAGCTGTTCAAGAACGGCACCTACCAGAAGATCCTCGACAAGTACGGCATGGGCAAATACGCCATCCAGGAACCCTATCTGGTCGACAGCATGGACAAGGTCCGCAAGGACTGAGTCTGTCGGCGCCGGGCGTCACGGCGTCCGGCGCCGCTCCCATCGACCCCCCAAATAGCTTCGAGGAACCGTGCGGATGAGCCTGGTTGAGCCGAAAAACACTACCGGGCTTCCATTGGATTTACCCGTTGAAGAGCTGGTCGTGGTGCCGCGCCGGCGCTATGGCATCTGGATCGGCATCGCGATCGCGATGCTGTTCGCCTTCTTCATCGGCAAGGCATTCGCGACCAATCCCGCCTTCGATTGGGGAACGGCTGCCAACTATCTGTTCCACCCGTCGATCATGCGCGGCCTCGGCAAGACGCTGCTGCTGACGGTCGTGATCATGGCGGCGGCGATCGTGATCGGCACGATCATCGCCATCATGCGCGTGTCGCCGAGCGCGGTGCTGCAGACCTTCGCCAGCGCCTATGTCTGGTTCTTCCGCGGCGTTCCGGCGCTGATCCAGCTGATCTTCTGGTTCAACCTGTCGCTGCTGTTCCGCACGGCGTCGCTGTCGATCCCCGGTGTCGGCACGATCTTCTCGGTCAACACCAACGATTTCATGACGCCGTTCGTCTCGGCCGTCGTCGCCCTGTCGCTCTGCGAGGCCGGCTATCTGGCGGAGATCATCCGCGCCGGCATCAAGTCCGTGCCGCACGGCCAGTTCGAGGCGGCGAGCGGCCTCGGCATGTCCTACCGGCAGATCCTGCGCCGGATCATCCTGCCGCAGGCGATGCGCTTCATCGTGCCGCCGACCGGCAACGAGGCGATCAGCCTGCTGAAGATGACGTCGCTCGTCACCTTCATCGCCGTGGACGATCTGTTCTATACCGCGCAGAGCATCTATGCCCGCACCTTTGAAACCATCCCGCTGCTGATCGTCGTGGCGTTCTGGTACCTGTTCGTGGTCACGGTGATGTCGATCGGGCAGCACTTCCTCGAGCGCTATTACGGCCGCAGCGACCGCCGCCAGGAGAACCCGCTGATCCGGCTGCTGCAATCGCTGCTTGGGTCTCGCAAGGGGAGTGTCCAGTCATGACGTCTCAGGCGGAAAGCCGCGCGCGCTTCGGCGTGCCAGCCGATGCAATGGTCTTCGCGCGCTCCGTCCGCAAGTCCTATGGCTCGCTCGATGTCCTGAAGGGCATCGACCTGATCGTGCCGAAGGGCTCGGTCGCCTGCATCATCGGGCCGTCCGGCTCGGGCAAGAGTACCTTCCTGCGCTGCATCAACCACCTCGAGCAGTTGACCGGCGGCGTCCTGCTCGTCGATGGCGAGTTCGTCGGCTACGATCTGCGCGACGGCAAGCTCTATGAGGTGAAGGACAGCCTGCTTTGCAAGCGCCGCGCCGATATCGGCATGGTGTTCCAGTCGTTCAACCTGTTCTCGCACATGACGGTGATGGAGAACCTGATCGAGGCGCCGACCCGGGTGCGCGGCATGTCCGTCGCCGAGGCGAAGGCCAGCGCCGAGGTTCTGCTCGCGCGGGTCGGGCTTTCCGACAAGGCCGGACGCTATCCGCGCGAGTTGTCGGGCGGCCAGCAGCAGCGCGTCGCGATCGCGCGCGCGCTCGCCATGAACCCCAAGGTGCTGCTGTTCGACGAGCCGACCTCGGCTCTCGACCCGGAACTGGTCGGCGAGGTGCTGCAGGTGATGCGAGATCTGGCCGAGAGCGGCATGACCATGGTTGTGGTGACGCATGAGATCGGTTTCGCCCGCGAAGTCGGCGACGACCTGATCTTCATGGATGAGGGCGTCATCGTCGAGCGCGGCGAACCGCGCGAGGTGATTGCCAACCCGCAATCCGCCCGAACGCGCGAATTCCTCTCGCGCGTGCTGTAGCGCAGCTTTCCAGCACCGCAGCTTTCCAAGCCCGTCCGGCGGCACGCATGGCACGGCGGCTTCGCGCCGCCGGCGCTCGCGCCCGTTTTGGCGCTGTCATCGAAATTTATCTCGGCCCCGGGCGAATCTGTGCGTAAATGGCGTGCATGTCGTTGGGGAATTGCGCGTTGGTCCGGCCCTGGATGGGCGCGACGCTTTCCGGCGGCGGGCAGGGTCTTCGGTTCGCCAACGCGCCTGCTGGGTGCCAGGGGCGGGCGGGCCATATCCACGCGGCGCCTGCAGGTGGGGCTTTCGTCGAAGATCCAGACGGGCGAATTGGAAATGTCGGTGGTCGCGTCGGGCTTCGCCCGGCGACCGTAGCGACGGTTAGCGGGGGAATGAAGCAATGCGTTTTTCATGTCGAAGGCTGCTCGGCGCGGGACTGGCGGCGGGGCTCCTGATGGGCCTGGCGGGATCCGTCTCGGCGCAGACGATCAGCTACTCGGAGGCGGGCGCCTTGCTCGCCAAGAGCTGCGGCAAGGACATCGAGAAGTATTGTCCGAAGGTCAATCTCGGCGGCGGGGCGCTCAAGGACTGCCTGCAGGAGCGGGCCGCGCAGATCAATCCGCAATGCATCGCCGACTACAAGACCGTGGTCGCGTCGCTCAGCGCCCGCCTTGCGGCGCAGGCGGCGGTGACCAAGGCGTGCCGGGGTGACGCGACGCAGTTCTGCCAGGGCACGGCCCCCGGCAACGCGCATTATCTCAACTGCCTGAACGCCGCCAAGAAGGTTGTCAGCAAGCGCTGCACCACCGCCATCACCAACGCTGGCTGGAATTGAGCGTCATGTCGAGATCGATCCGGAATACTTCGCTTCTTTCGCTCGCCGTCGCCGGCATGCTTGCCGGCGGGCTCAGTTCCGCCAACGCGCAGACGGCGCTGAGTGGGGACCAGATTGTCCAGACCATGGGCAGCGCGGCGCGGGCCGCCCCTCCCGGTCTCACGGCCGCGCTCATCCGCCAGGCCGTGCAGCAGCACATGATCGACAATCCGGGAATGCCGATCACCTGGAAGCCGTTGGAACTGCTGGATAACCTCGCGCAGATCGACGTGCAGATCCAGTTCGCGCTGAACTCGGCGATCATCCGGCCGGAGTCCTATTCGACGATCGGCTCGATGGCCGATGCTCTGCATCACCCCATTCTGGGCGGATACAAGTTCGTCGTCACGGGCAACACCGACACGACCGGCAACCGCAAGGACAATCTGGCATTGAGCCAGGCTCGGGCCGACGCCGTGGTGGAAGCCCTGACGACGACCTTCAGCGTCGACCCTTCCCGCGTGGAGGCGGTCGGTCTTGGCGAAGAGGCGTTGGAGGACGTCAAGAATCCGAAGAACCCGATCAATCGGCGCGTCCAGCTGATCAATATCGGCAAATATCTGCCCGGCAAGTAGCCGCCGGACATCGGGAGGCCGCGCCGTCAGGCGCGGTCTTTTCTGGTGACGTGTCGAATCCGGGGTGACTGGTCCGTCGTTCTGGCGAGGGCGAGGCAAGGCGCCTGGCCGAGAACCGTGACAGGAACCGCCGATGACCCAATATCTGGTCGCCATTCACCACCCCGACGATTTCGACCCTTTGATGGAATCGGAAGCGACGATCCGGGATATTCAGGCGCTCAACGTCGAGATGAAGGCGGCCGGAGTCCGGCTGTTCGCCGGCGGGCTGCAGCCGGCCGCCAGCGCGCGCTCGCTGCGGCCTCAGCCCAATGGCGAGGTCCATGTCACCGACGGGCCCTATATCGAGGCGAAGGAGCATGTCGGCGGCTTCTGGATCCTGGACGTTGGCACCGCCGAGGAAGCGCTGGAATGGGGCCGGAAGGCCGCCATCGCCTGTCGCGCGCCGGTCGAGGTGCGGGCGTTTCACTGACGCAGCCGCAACGATCTCCTGCAGCCGCTACGGCTTGCCAGTGGTGGCCGGCGGCCCGGCGGGCCCGCTTTTGAAGCTGCTGGCATTCCAGTCATAGAGCGCAGCGCTGGTCCGGAAGTTGCCGATCCTCGGCGCGCTCAAATCCAGAATGTCGACGATGACGATCGTCCACATCATGGAGAGCAGCGCCACCAGAACGCGGGCCGGTCGCTCCTTGAGGCCCATCTGGAAGCCGAGGCAGCCCATGCTCAGCATCGCCATGGCAATCAGCAGCCAGAATATCTGCGACGGCAATCGCATCTGGAAGGCAAATCGCTCGCTGGTCGAGGCGTCGAACATCTCGTTGAGTGCCGACATCAGCGAGGCGGAAATCGGGTTGGGCTGCTCGCGGACCAGTTGGGTCAGCTGGCCCCAGATCTCGGATTGCATCGCGGTGGAGCGATCGTTGATCGCCGCGACGTCGCCTGTCTCGCCCTTGGCCTGGATGAATGCCTTGCGGAGGTCGTTGTATTCCTCGATCCGGCGGGCGATTTCGGTGCCCTGCGGGCCGCCGACGGCGTTGGCCCTCAGCCAGGCCGTGCCAATCGCATTTGCCTCGGTCATGGTTCCCTGCCGCCGCTCGGTATAGCGCGTGTGGGCGAAGGTCAGGGTGAGAGCCAGCACGAAGGCCAGCAGCGCCATCATGCCGCCGACGACGATGCCGGCTGCCTCGGATTGCCAGCCGCGCCTGTGGCTATCGAGGCCGAGGCGAATGCCGACCTCGTACACAATCAACTGAGCGAACAGAAGTAGAGCGCCAAACAATAACGGGCTGACTTCTGCAATCGAGACCAGAAATGCCATCATAGCAGGACACGTCCATGCTGTTGCGAGGCTCTCGTCTTGAAAGGCTTAGCTCGCCCGCCTCGAACGCGCAATCGACGTTGTCGCGGGAGGCTACAGGACCCGCGGTGACTCCGGCAGACGACCCGCTTCCGATCCGCCCGCGACGGGCTTTCGCACGCATCGTGCGAGCGCTCGCCGACGCGATCCG
Source organism: Kaistia defluvii (assembly GCF_026343955.1). Taxonomy (GTDB): domain Bacteria; phylum Pseudomonadota; class Alphaproteobacteria; order Rhizobiales; family Kaistiaceae; genus Kaistia; species Kaistia defluvii. The sequence goes on along the minus strand of NZ_JAPKNI010000001.1, from coordinate 684,603 downwards.
CCCACCCGTCCCCCGCATTGCCAAAGGCCTGAAAGTCGGATACCGGTGGAAATGAAAGCGCTTTCATTGCTGGAGGCGGTTTGACTTCGTCGGCCATAAGGACGGACGCCTGGCATCGCGCCGGCGCGAAAGGAACGGGATGCCAAGGGAGCTCAGGGAAATCAGGACCGACGTCCTCGTGGTTGGAAGCGGTGGGGCGGCGTTGCGGGCCGCGCTCGAGGCACAGGAGGGCGGGGCCGAGGTCACTGTCGCCATCAAGGGCGAATTCCGGCGCAGCGGCGCGACCTTCCACTCCGTGGCCGAGGTCGGCGCCTTCAACGTGCCGGACGGGGCCGGCGATGCGAACGACAGTCCCGAGGTGTTCCTGAACGATATCCTGACCGCCGGGCAGGGCATGTCGGATCCGCGCCTGTCGGCGATCCTCGCCGAGGAGGCCGAGGCGGCGCTGCGCTATCTGGAGGGCTACGGCGTTCCCTTCGAGCGTGTCGGTCCCGGGGCGGGCGAGCCCTATCTGACCTTCAAGGCCTGCTTTTCGTCGAAGCCGCGCTCGCATGTGATCAAGGATCACTTCAAGCCGATCGTGAAGGCGCTGGGCGGCGAGGCGACGCGACGCGGTCTCTCGGCGCTCGACCGGCTGATGATCAAGGACCTGATCGTGCGCGACGGCGAGTGCCTGGGCGCGGTCGCGGTGGATGCCGAGGGGAAGCTGGTCGTCATCCGCGCCAAGGCGACGATCCTGACAACCGGCGGCGCCAGCCAGCTCTTCCGCACCAACCTCTACCCGTCCGACATCACGGGCGACGGCTATGCCATGGCGCATCGCGCCGGCGCGCATCTGGTCAATATGGAGTTCATGCAGGCGGGCGTCTCGATCATCGATCCCTTCGTCAACCTGTTCGGCAACTATCTCTGGGATGCGCGCCCCAACCTGACCGATCGCGACGGCAGGCCGTTCATCACCGACTACTTGCCGGATGGACTAACCCTCGACGCGGTGATCCATGAGAAGCAGCGGCATTTCCCGTTCAGCTCCAGCGACATCTCCCGCTTCATCGAGATCTCGATCCAGAAGGCGATCAATGAAGGACGCGGCACCGACAAGGGCGGATTGCGGCTCGATTTCATCCATGACGATCTCGACGCCATCCTGGGGGATCAAAGCCGCAGCGTCGCCAAGATGTGGCCGCTGACCTATGACTGGTACAAGGAACGCGGCACCGATCTGCGCAAGGACTCGGTCGAGATCACCTGCTCGGCGCATGCCATCAATGGCGGTCTGCGGATTGACGCGGACGCCCAGTCCAACATCAAGGGCCTGTTCGCGGCCGGCGAAGTGGCGGCCGGACCGCATGGCGCCGACCGGCTCGGCGGCAACATGTCGGTGACCTGCCAGGTGTTCGGCGGTCGGGCCGGAAGGGCGGCGGCGGCGCGGGCGCGCGAGATCGATCACCGCCCGCTGGCCGATCCGCTCGATGGGCACGCCGCCCTGCTCAAGGGCGCCAACGGCGCCGCGACGCGCGAATTGCCCGAGCTTCGCGCCAGGCTGCAGGACGCGGCCAACCGCCATCTTCTGATCCTGCGTGATGAGGCAGGCCTCCAGGCCTTCCGTGCCGAATGCGCTGATATCCGGCGGAGCCTGGAGAGTGAGGCGCGGATCGATACGCCGGCCGAGACCGTGCAGGCGCTGGAACTCGAGAACCTGATCGCGGTCGGTGAACTGATGGCGCTGGCGGCTCTCGCCCGTCCCGAGAGCCGTGGCAGCCATTATCGCGAGGATTTCCCTGAGCGGGATCCGGCCTTCGAACACAACATCCTGCTCGACCGCCATGCCGCGGGCGGCTTCTTCCGCGCCCGGCTCGGCGATCTCTGAACCCTGTTCCTCCGGCCGTTTGCCCTTGGAAGGGCAAATGGAACGGGCGCCGCGAGAGATCGCGGCGCCCGTTCCTTCTGAGCCGGACTTCACCGGGAAAGAGGGCCTTGCCCTCCGCCGTCAGCGCTTGGCTGCGTAATAGGGCTCGCGCTTGCCGAGATGGGCGAATACCGTCTTGATGTTGGTGAACTCGTCGAGGCCGGCCTGGCCCATCTCGCGGCCGAAGCCGGACGCCTTGTAGCCGCCGAACGGCATCTGCGGCGAACCGTCGATGGTCGTGTTGATCCAGACCGAGCCGCTGCGCAGCTTCGGCGTGATCTGGTGCGCGGTGTCGAAATTCTTGGTCCAGATCGAGCTCGCCAGGCCGTAGATGGTGTCATTGGCCAGGCGCACGGCCTCGTCCGGATCCTTGAAGCGGATGACCGACAGCACCGGCCCGAAGATCTCCTCGCGGAAGATCGTCATGTCGGGCGTGACATGGTCGAAGATCGTCGGCTGGACGAACAGGCCGTGATCCAGCGTCGCCGCTTCGCCACCCAGGGCGACGCTCGCGCCCTCGGCCTTGCCCTTGCCCAGATAGGAGCAGACCTTTTCGAAGTGCTTGTCGCTGATCATCGCGCCGATATCGGAATCGTCGGCATGGATGTCGCCGAGCTTGAGCGACTTGGCCCGGGCCACCAGGCGGGCGACGAAATCATCGGCGATCCTCTCGTCGACCAGAAGCCGCGTGGCCGAGCAGCAGCATTCGCCCTGGTTGTAGAAGATGCCGTAGAGCGAGCCGTCGATGGCGTCCTCGAGATCGGCATCGGCGAAGACGATGTTGGCCGATTTGCCGCCGAGTTCGAGGGAAACGCGCTTCAGCGTCTCGGCCGAGTTGGCGAGGATGCGGCGGCCGATCGCGGTCGAGCCGGTGAAGGAGACAAAATCGACGTCGGGGCTCTTCACCAGGGCTTCGCCCACGGGATCGCCATAGCCGGTCACGACCGACAGCACGCCGTCGGGAATGCCGGCCAGTGCGCCGAGGCGCGCCAGTTCCAGCGCCGTGCCGGAAGTGAACTCGGACGGCTTGACCACGACGGTGCAGCCGGCGGCCAGCGCGAACGGCACCTTCTGGGCGAAGATCAGGGCGGGGAAATTCCACGGGATGATCATGCCGACGACGCCGACCGGCTCGCGGTGGATCCAGCCCGCCTTCTGCGGGCCGAGATTGGAGTAGGTCTCGCCGTGGACCTGCATGGCGAGGCCGGCGGCAAAGTGGGTCAGCGACACGACATTGCCGAGATCACCGCGCGCCTGGCGGATCGGCTTGCCGGCCTCGTCGACCTCGATGCGGGCCAGGCGCTCGACATTCTCCTCGATCAGATCGGCCCAGCGGCGCAGCACGGCCGCCCGCTCCATGCCGGTCCTGTTCGGCCAGGGGCCGTTGTCGAAGGCGTCGCGCGCCTGGGCGATCGCCGCGGCGGCGTCTTCCGCGGTGCCCTGTCGAAAACGGGCGACCAGGCGGCCGGAGCCCGGCGAAACGCGGTCGATCATCGGGCCCGATTTGGCGCGGTCCCCGGCCAGATGGTGGGCGTAATCGCGCGTCGTGAAGATGTGGTTCATGGCTGCAGTCCTTCGAGGCAGGCGTTTCATACAAGGGCGGGGACGGGGCGTCGGGCGAGCGAGCCCGTCCTGGAAAAGAGGGGGAGCTTTCGTGGCCGGACGCGCAGGCGCGGGCTCGCGCTTTCCGACCTTGCGCCGCGAGGCGGAACGGCCAGCCGGCGCCGGCGGGTAGATGGCTGCCGCGCAGGTTGGCGGCGCAGTCCGGCGATGGAGGTCACGAACCTTCCACTTCATCTGAAAGCGCTTTCATATCGAAATTCTAGCGTCTTTTTCCGAACGGCGCAATGGCGTGTGAGACGCCGAGGGGGAGGCGACTCGCGGAGGGGCGACGGAATTGCCGGAATAGGACATCGCAGCGTAAGGGTGCGGCCGGCCCGTGGCGCAGCCTCAACGTTCCTCGGCTCGACTCCCGGCATTGCCAAGTCTCGGAACATGCGCTAGCGTTTCTGAAATCGTTTTCAGAAGTCGTTTCCGTTGGAGGGATCGTGCGCCATCTCGAAGGTATCCGGATCGTCAGTTTCAATCATTTCCTGATGGGGCCGGTCGGAATTCAGTTCCTGGCGGATCTTGGCGCGGACGTCATCGCGATCGAGCCCGTGGAGGGCGCGTTCCAGCGCAAATGGGGCGGCGCCAACCGCTTCCTGGACGGCCAGACCATGCTGCAGCTGACCGGCAACCGGAACAAGCGCAGCCTGGCGCTCGACCTGAAGAACCCGGAGGGGCTGGCGGTCGCGAGAAAGCTGGTCGAGAGCGCCGATGTGGTGGCCGAGAATTATCGTCCCGGCGTGATGGCCAAGCTTGGCCTCGGCTTCGAGGATATCCGCAAGGTCAATCCCGGCATCATCTACGCGGCCGCGTCGGGCTTCGGGCCGGATGGCCCCTATGCCAAGCGGCCCGGCCAGGATCTGATCGTCCAGGCGATGTCGGGTCTCGCCGCGATCACGGGGACGCAGGAGGATGGCCCGCGCGCGGTTGGTGTTTCCGTGGTGGATCACCATGGCGCGGCCCTGTTCGCGGCCGGCATTCTCGCGGCCCTGCTGCGACGCGAGCGTAGCGGGGAGGGCGGTCGCGTCGATGTCAGCCTGCTCAGCGCCGCGCTCGACCTGCAGATGGAATCGCTGGTGTGCTTCCTGAATGGGGCGCGCGACGACGACGTCCGCCAGACCGGCCGCCTCGCGGGGTGGTACTATGGCGCCCCCTACGGGATCTATTCCACCCGCGACAGCTTCATCGCAATTTCGCTCGGCTCGCTGGAGGCGATTTCCGAGGCGCTCGAGATCCCCGAGGCGGAGCGCATCCCCAACAGCCAGGCCTATGAGCGGCGGCAGGAGGCGGCGGCCGGCATCGCCCGGGCGCTGAAGAAGCGCAGCACGGCGGAATGGAGCGTCATCCTGGCCGAGCGCGGCATCTGGCATTCCGAAGTCAACGACTACACCCATCTCGCGGAGGACCCGCAGGTGGTCCACAACGGCAATTTCGTCACCGTGCCGGGGGCGACCGGCTCGCCGGTCACCCTGGTGACCCATCCGGTCCGTTATGACGGGGAAGCGCCCGCTGTCCGGCTGCCGCCCCAGAAGCTGGGCGCCCAGACGGCCGAGATCCTGGCCGAGCTCGGCTACGACGAGGCCGGCGTCGAGGCGCTCTTCCAGGGGGGCGTGGTCGGCGGCGAACAGGCTCCCGAGACGGCCCCGCCGCTCGTCGCGGCCGCGCAATGATCGCTACAGAGGATAGGCCATCACCATGAAATCCATGCACGCAGAGATCGGCGACGCCGTTCGCTTCTCCAAGACCGTCGGCGAGGCCGATGTCTATCTCTATGCCGGCATCACCGGCGACTTCTCCGGCAACCACGTCAATGACGAGTTCATGAAGAAGTCGATCTACGGACAGCGCATCGCCCATGGCGCGCTGACGATCGGCTTCATGTCGACGGCCTCGACGCTGATGATCGAGCGCAGCCTGTCGCAGGGGATCGACTCGACCCCCGTGTCGCTCGGCTACGACCGCGTGCGCTTCCTGGCCCCCGTGTTCTTCGGCGACACGGTCAACGTCACCTACACCATCAAGGAGGTCGACGAGGCGCGTCGGCGGACACGCGCCCAGGTCGATGTGCACAACCAGAAGGGCGTGCTGGTCGCGGTGGGCGAGCATCTCCTGAAATGGGTCAAGAACGACGTGGCCGAGGACGAGGCCGCCTAGCCGCGTTCAACTGTCCAGGCGCGGCTCCCCACGGTTTGCAGGGTGGCCGCGGGAGCCGTGAGGGAAGAGACTATGACCGACTATGTGATCGTCGGCGCCGGGTCGGCGGGCTGTGTCCTGGCCAACCGTTTGAGCGCCGATCCCGCCATCAATGTCGTTCTGCTCGAGGCCGGCGGGCCCGATCGCAGTCCGTTCATCCATATGCCGGCCGGCTATCGGCAGCTCATGCTGTCGGGCGCCGTCGACTGGGGCTACCAGACCGTGCCGCAGAAGCACTGCGGGGGGCGCACGTTCCACTGGCCGCGCGGCAAGGTCCTGGGCGGCAGCAGTTCCGTCAACGGCATGGTCTATATCCGCGGCCACGCCTCCGACTATGACGGCTGGGCCCAGATGGGCAATCGCGGCTGGTCCTATTCGGACGTGCTGCCCTATTTCAAGCGCGCCGAAAACTGGGAACTGGGCGAGGACGAGTTCCATGGCAGCGGCGGGCCGCTGCACACCTCGCGGGTGCAGGAATTTCATCCGCTGGCGCTCGCCTGGCTGGAGGCGGGAGCCCAGGCCGGCCATCCGCGCAATCCCGATGTCAACGCGTCGAGCCAGGAGGGCTTCGGCCCGCTCGACAGCACCATCACCAGGGGGCGGCGGGCCAGCACCGCCTATTGCTACCTGCGCCCGGCGCTCGCGCGGCCGAACCTCCGGGTCATCACCCATGCGCTGGCCTCGCGCGTCCTGATCGAGGGCGGGCGCGCCGTCGGCGTCGAATATGTGCGCAAGGGCCGGACGGAGATCATCCGCGCCGATGCCGAGGTGATCCTCGCCGGCGGCGCCATCAACTCGCCGCAGCTTCTCCAGCTTTCCGGCGTCGGCGATGGCGACCATCTGCGTTCGGTCGGCATCCGCACCGTGCAGGATCTGCCTGGCGTCGGGCAGAATCTGTCCGACCACGTGGCCACCGAGATCCAGCAGGAATGCACCCAGCCGATTTCGCTGCTGAAGGAACTGAAGCCGGTCAATGTCGCCAAGTCGCTGGTGCGCTACGCGCTGACGCGGGACGGTCCGATCGCGCATCCGGGCATCCAGGCGGTCGGCTTCGTCAAGTCGCGGCCGGACCTGGTGGCGCCCGACATCCAGTATCACTTCATCATGATCATGTATGGCGAGCATGGCCGCACCCTGCACAAGTCCCATGGCTACCAGCCGCTGATCAACGTGCAGCGACCCGAGAGCCTGGGAACCGTGCTGATTCGCTCCAGCGATCCCACGAAGCATCCTGAAATCGATCCAAATTATTTGGCGGCCGAGGAGGATGTGCGGGTTCTGCGGGAAGGCGTGAAAATCTGTCGTGACGTGTTGGCCCAAAGGGCATTTGATCCGTATCGTGGAATTGAAGTTTCCCCCGGACCCGATGTAAAGACGGATGCCCAGATCGATGCCTATGTCCGTCGATCCGCCCATACGCAGTATCATCCGGTCGGCACCTGCAAGATGGGCACCGATCCGATGGCGGTTGTGGATGCGGCGCTGCGGGTACGGGGATTGGTCGGACTTCGCGTGATCGATGCGTCGATCATGCCGAAGATGGTGAGTGCGAATACGAACGCCGCGACGATTATGATCGCCGAAAAAGGGGCGGACATGATACTCGGCGGACGTGAGGGTTACGCTGCGGGCGTGGCCTGACCGAGGGGACGGGCTTTTGGCAGAGAGCCCTGAATTGACAAGTGCGGATTTCGGACCCCGCTCAACATGGTCCGAGGGAGGAAGTAACATGATCAATCGTCGTTCGTTGCTGCAGATCGCCGCCGGTGGCGCCGCTCTGGGTGCCTTTGGCCTGCGCCCGGCCTATGCCGACATGCCGAAGCTGAAGGAAAAGGAAACCTACAAGATCGGTTTCGCCCAGACCGAGAGCAACAATCCCTGGCGCCTGCAGCAGACCAAGAGCATGCAGGACGAAGCCAAGAAGCGCGGCTGGCAGCTGGTCTACACCGATGCCGCCGGCTCGGCCGCCAAGCAGGTGGCCGACGTTCGCTCCATGATCGCCCAGAAGGTCGACGTCATCCTGCTCGCCCCGCGCGAAGAGCGCCCGCTGATCCCCGCCGTCATGGAAGCCAAGAAGGCCGGTATTCCGCTCTTCCTGATCGACCGTGGCGTGGATCCGAGCCTCGCCAAGGGCGGTGAGGACTACGTTGCCTTCATCGGCTCCGACTTCGTCGAGGAAGGTCGCCTGGCCGCCGAAGCGCTGGTCAAGGCTGTCGACGGCAAGGCCAAGATCATCGAGCTGGTCGGCACCGTTGGCTCCTCGCCGGCCAATGACCGCGCCAAGGGCTTCGCCGATTACATCAAGGACCATCCGGGCATGGAGGTCATCGCCTCCCAGTCCGGTGATTTCGCCCGCGACAAGGGCCGCCAGGTCTTCGAGACGCTCTACCAGGCGCATCCCGAGGCAACGGCGCTCTATTCGCACAATGACGAAATGTCGATGGGTGCGATCGCCGCCATGGAAGCGGCCGGCAAGGTTCCGGGCAAGGACCTGATCATCGCTTCGATCGACGGTACCAAGGACGCCGCGCAGGCGCTCATGGACGGCAAGATGGTCGTCGTGGTCGAGTGCAACCCGAACTTCGGCCCGGCCGCCTTCGACGCCGTGGTCAAGTACGGCAAGGGCGAGGCCGTCGCGCCGCGCCTGGTCAACAAGGACCGTGTTTTCACCAAGGAAAACATCGCGGCCTATCTCCCCGAAGCCTACTAAGCCTTGCGGACGGGCGCCTTTGGGCGCCCGTCTTTGCTTTAGCTTCGACCATTCCTCACGCCAGCCGGGGCCGGATGCGGTTTCGGCTGTCGTCAGCTTCGAGATAGAGTCGCCCATGGCTACCGCAGAACCTTTTCTGTCGATGCAAGGCATCAACAAGTCCTTCGGCAATATTCCTGCCCTCATCGACGCTTCGCTGGAAGTGCGCGAAGGCGAGGTCATGGCCCTGATCGGCCAGAACGGCGCCGGCAAGTCCACGATGATCAAGGTCCTGAACGGCTTCAGCCGCAAGGACGCAGGCACCATCACGGTGAACGGCGCGCCCTGGGCGGCGACGTCGCCGGAGATGGCGCAGCGCGGCGGCATCTCGACGATCTTCCAGGAAATCAACCTCATTCCTTTCCGCTCCGTGACCGAGAACATCTATCTCGGACGCGAGATCAAGACGCGGCTGGGTCTGCTCGACCTGCGCGCGATGCAGGCGGGCGCCCGGAAGCTGCTGGCCGAGTTCGACATCGACGTCGACGTCCGCCGGCCGCTGGGCGAGTTCTCCACCGCGATCCAGCAGATGGTCGCGATCGCCCGCGCCGTCTCCTTCGATGCCCGTCTGGTGATCATGGACGAGCCGACCTCCTCGCTCGACGAGACCGAAGTCGGCGTTCTGTTCGAGACCATTCGCCGGCTCAAGGCCAAGCGCGTTGCCGTCGTCTTCGTCAGCCACAAGCTCGATGAGCTCTATGCCGTCTGCGACCGCGTCACCGTCATGCGCGACGGGCGCACGGTCGCGGTGTCGACCATGGCCGACATGACCAAGCTGCAGCTGGTCGCCACCATGCTCGGCCGCGACCTCGCCGAGGTTCGCCGCGCTGGTGCCACCGCCTTCACCGAGGGAACGCGCACGATCGGCGAGGAACTGCTGTCCGTGCAGGATCTCGCCGTCGGCCGCCGCGTGAGCGACGCCAGCCTGTCCGTCCGCCGTGGCGAGATCGTCGGCCTGGCCGGCCTGCTCGGCGCCGGCCGCACCGAGACGGCGCGCGCCATCTACGGCGCCAGCCCGCACGAGAAGGGCAGCATCCGCCTCGAGGGCAAGGAAACCGACTTCACCGCGCCCGCCGACGCCATCAAGGCCGGCATCGGCTTCTGCTCCGAAGATCGCAAGCATGAGGGCATCATCCCCGGCATGTCGGTTCGCGAGAACCTGACGCTGGCGCTGCTGCCTGCGCTGTCGCGCGCCGGCATCGTCGACGAGTCGCGTCAGCGCGAGATCGTGCTGCGCTTCATCAAGGAGATCGGAATCAAGTGCTCGAGCCCCGAGCAGAAGATCCGCGAACTCTCGGGCGGCAACCAGCAGAAGGTCCTGCTGGCGCGCTGGCTCTGCATGAACCCGAAACTGCTGATCCTGGACGAACCGACGCGCGGCATCGATGTCGGCGCCAAGGCCGAGATCCAGCGCCTGATCCGCAAGCTCGCGGATGACGGGCTCGGCGTGCTGATGATCTCGTCGGAAATCGAAGAAATCGTCGAAGGCTCGGATCGCGTCTTCGTTCTGCGGGACGGCAAGATGACAGCCGAATTTGACGGCGAGGCGATCAACGAGCCCGCCGTGATGGGGGCCATGGCCCACGGGCATGGAGAAGTCGCATGAGTTCCACGACACAGAATGCGCCTTCGCCGGTGCCGGGCAGCGTCGGCTCGCGCCCGCGCGGCGGCATCGCCGCCGTGCTGTCGCGCCGCCATATCGGCACCATCGCGGCGCTGGTCGCGCTGCTGATTTTCAATTTCATCTTCACCCCGCACTTCGCGACGATGCAGACCCTGTCGGTGAACCTCACCCAGGTCTGCGTGATCGTCATCGTCGGCGTCGGCATGACGATGGTCATCGCCACGGGCGGCATCGACCTTTCGGTCGGTTCGATCATGGCGATCGCCGGCGCCTTTGCGCCGCAGATCTTCCAGGGCACCCTGTTCCCGGTACCCAATCTCTATACCGGCATCGCGCTCGCCATCGTGCTGTCGATCACGGTCGCCGGCTTCTTCGGACTGTTCAATGGCTGGCTCGTGTCGAGTTTCCGGGTGCAGCCGATCATCGCCACCCTGATCCTCTATATCGCCGGGCGTGGCATCGCCCAGGTCTGGACCAACGGCGACCTGCAGGTCTTCAAGGTTCCGGAATTCCAGCAGATCGCCATCGGCCGCGTCTTCGGCGTGCCGTTCCAGGTCTGGATCATGCTGGCGCTGGTGCTGATCGCGGCCTGGGCGCTGCAACGCACGGTGTTTGGTCGCCAGGTGCTGGCGGTCGGCGGCAATGAACAGGCGGCCTGGCTCGCGGGCATTCCGGTGCGCCGCGTCAAGCGCAGGGTCTATGTCATTTCGGGCGTCTGCAGCGGCATTGCCGGCCTGATCGTCATCGCGATGAACTCGGCCGCCGACGCCAATCTGATCGGCATGGGCATCGAGCTCGACGTCATCGCCGCGGTCGCCGTGGGCGGCACGCTGCTGAGCGGTGGCCGCGCCACGATCATCGGCACGCTGCTCGGCGCGCTGATCATCCAGCTCGTTCGCTATACCCTACTCGCCAATGGCGTTCCCGACGCGGCGGCCCTAGTGGTCAAGGCCGGACTGATCGTGCTCGCCGTCTGGCTCCAAAGGCAGGATCGCGCGTAATGCCTCGTCTTCACGCCTCCGCCGGCTTCGGCGCTCTTCTCGCCTTGCTGCTCATCATCGGTTTCGGCGCCTGGCGCTATGATGGCTTCATCAGCGAGTACAACATCCTCACGGTGCTGCGTTACAACTCGATGTTCGCGCTGGTCGGGCTCGGCATGTGCTTCGTCATCATGACGGGCGGCATCGACCTGTCGGTCGGGTCCGTCGCGGCGCTTTCGAGCGTCGTCGCCGCCTATCTCAGCCCCTACGGCCTGATCCCCGGTCTTCTGGGCGGCCTGGCGGCCGGCCTCGCCGCCGGCATCATCAACGGCTTCATCATTTCGAAGATGAAGATCCTGCCGTTCATTGCCACGCTGGCGACGATGCTGGCGGCCTCCGGCGTCGCCCTGCTGCTTTCCAACCAGCAATCGGTCCCCGCCTCCTATGACACCAATTTCATGGCGCTCGGCCAGGGCGACTTCGCCCTCTATGCGCCTGAATGGGTCAATGGCGAGGATGCCGGCTTCTTCGGCGCGGTCATCCGGATCTTCCTAGGCTTCCCGATCCCGGCCTGGATCGCGCTCTTCGCCTATTTCCTTGGTTCGCTGATCCTGAACCGCACCGCCTTCGGCCGGCACGTGCTGGCGGTTGGCGGCGGCGAGGAAGCCTCGCGCCTGATGGGCCTGCCCACCGACCGCACGATCTTCCTGGTCTACGTCATGTCCGGCTTCCTGGCCGGCATGGCGGGCGTCATCCTGGCGGCGCAGTTCGGCGCCGGTCAGCCGATCGAGGGCGTTGGCTGGGAACTGTTCGCCATCGCATCGGTGGTGGTGGGCGGCACGCTGCTCACCGGCGGCAAGGGCTCGGTCGGCGCGACGCTGGTCGGCACCCTGTTGCTGGGCATCCTGTTCACCGTTCTCAATTTCGAGAACGGCATGGGCTGGATCAGCCTCAGCGCCTACTGGCAGTCGGTGCTGCGTGGCGGCTTCCTGCTCGTGGTGGTGATCCTGCAGAGCCGGCTGACCCGCTCCGCGGCCGCCGCCTGAAGCCGGCTCCGGCCGCATCGGATCGTCCGGCGCCGGGCCGTGCCGCCTGGCGCCGAACGGGCGTGATCGGGCGGGGCTCCGCCAAAGGGGAAGCCTCGCCGGATCCTGGGCGAGGCGGCGCCATGACCCCGTTTCGCCGGGCCCGGCGCGTCGCTTGCGGCGTCCGCGCTTCTGCTTCAGAGTTCCGGTATGGATAAGTCCGACAAGAAAGCTCCGTCGCCTACGAAGAAGCAGACCGAGCCGCCGGCCCCCGGGGCGGTTCGCGCCAAGCTCGAGGATGTGGCCAGCCTGGCGAAGGTGTCGCTCGCGACCGCCTCGCGCGCGATCAACCAGCCCGACATCGTGCGGCCGGCCATTCGCGAACGGGTGCTGCGTGCCGTCGAGATGCTGGCCTATTCCCCGGATCGCATGGCCAAGGCGCTGAGCTCCGGCCGCAGCCATACGGTGGGCGCCGTCGTGCCGACGCTCGGCAACGCCATTTTTGCCGATGGGGTCGAAGCGCTCGAGGTCGGACTGGGCGCGCGCGGCTACACGCTGATCCTCGCCCATTCGCAATATGATCCGACGCGCGAGTTCCGGCAGATCCGCTCGATGCTGGAATATGGCGTCGACGGGCTGGTACTCGTCGGCGATTCTTTCGCTCCCGACGTGCTGCCGCTGATCCGTCATCATCGCCGGCCGCTGGTCACGAGCTATGTGTGCACCTCGCGCCAGGGCATTCCGGCGATCGGCATCGACAACCGGCGTGCCACCTATGGCATGACGCGCTACCTGCTGGAACTCGGCCACCGCGAATTCGCCGTCATCGCCAATACCGGCATGCCGAATGACCGGTCGCAGGCGCGTCTCGACGGCATTCTCGAGGCGATCGCGGAGGAGGGTATCCGCCTGCCGCCCGACCGGATCGTCGAGGTGGCCCAGCCCAGCATCGTCGCCGGCCGCGAGGCGTTTCACCAGCTTCGCGCCGCCCATCCCGGCGTCACCGCCTTCCTCTGCACCACGGACGCCATGGCGGTGGGCGCCCTGGCCGAGGCGCGCCGCGAAGGCATTCGCGTTCCCGAGGATATTTCGATCACCGGCTTCGACGATGTCGAGATCGCCGGCGAGACCGATCCGGCGCTGACGACGGTGCGGGTGCCGGCGGCCGAGATCGGAACGCTGGCGGCGGATCACCTGATCCGCTGCATCGAAGGCGAGCCGATCCCCATGAGCACGCAACTGGAGGCCGCGCTGATCGTCCGCGGCTCAACCGGTCCGGTCGCGGCGCCGGTTCTCCGCAAGCGCCGTTCCCGGGCCGCCGTCGCCTGAGGTCAGGCCGCGTCTTCGGACGGACGGGCTCCGCGCCAGGAGGCGAGTGCCGTGCACCGTCGACCGGCCCGACCTTGATCCCGACGTACCCTGTCGGCCAGATATTGCGCGTGCGACGGGCCCTGCAGGCAGCCACAGACGCTGAGCCCCACGGTTTTCTCTTCGGGACGGGAAGTCAGCCAGACGCGCTCCCGCCTCGCTCGCCAGCGGGCAGGGTCGGGGAGGAAGCGGCTGGCCGTGGCGCGAGGGATCAGCGCGGATTGAGGATGAAGTCGGCGCAGCGATCCCCCAGCATCATCGCGGGCGCATTGGTGTTGCCGGCATTGATGTTCGGCACCGCCGACATGTCGCAGACCCGCAGCCGTTCGACGCCGCGCACGCGCATGCGGGAATCCAGCACCGCCATCGGGTCGCCATCCGCGCCCATCTTGCAGGTGCCGGCCGGATGATAATTGGTCTTCACGAAGCGCCGGCAATGAGTGAGGAGTGCCGCCTCGTCCGGATCCGGCTGGGCGGGTAGGGCGACGCGCTCGATCCGGCGGGCGAGCGGCTCGGTATGGAAGGCGCGCAGGAAGAAGCGCTGACCGGCCACCATCTGGCGCATGTCGTCCTCGTCCTTGAGCAGGTTGGGCGAGACGAGCGGCATGGCGGCGGGATCGGCCGAGCGCAGCTTGACGTAGCCGCGCGACTTCGGCTTGACCACCACCGTTGTGATGGTCAGGCCGTAGGTATCCTTCATCGACTTGCGCGTGTCGCGGTCGAGATAGACGATCGGCACGCAGAAGGCCTGGATGGTCGGCGGCGCGTCGGGATCGAGCGGGTTGACGAAGGCGCCCGCCTCGACGCCGGCGGTGGTGATCGGGCCGCTGCCGAACAGCTTGAACTGAATGCCGTTCTTCAGCATCCGCCAGCCATTGCCCTGGTTGAAATAGCCGTACTTGCCATTGGTCGTGCCGGTGATCGGCACCTCCGGGTGATCGATCAGGTTGGCGCCGACGCCCGGCAGGTCAACCTTGCATTCGATGCCGTGCTCGGCCAGGTGGGCCGCCGGTCCGATGCCGGAAAGCATCAGCAGCTTGGGGCTGACCAGCGCGCCGGAACTGACGATCACCTCGCCTTTCGCATAGGCGGTGTGCTCGGTCCCGCTGATGCGGTAGCGGACGCCCACGGCGGCGCCGTCCTCGATCAGGATGCGCGAGACCTCGGCATGGAGCCGGACGGTCAGACGCGGATCGTTCTTCAGCGGCTCGACGAAGGCATAGGCGGCGCTGCTGCGCTTTCCGGCCCGGTTCATGAACTGGTAGAAGCCGACGCCGCGTTGCGAGGGGCCGTTGAAGTCGGGATTGAACGGCTCGCGCAGCGCCTGCACCGCCTGCACGAACCAGCGCGACAATTCGTTGACATGGCCGGGGTCTGAGACGAGCAGCGGACCGTCGGCGCCATGGGCGTCGTTGTTGAGCCGGTTGTTGCCTTCCATGCCGCGGAAATGCTGCAGCACCGCATTCCAGCTCCAGTCGGCGCCATCATTGTTGCCACGCAGGATCTGGTCCCACTCGTCATAGTCGGCGGGGCGGCCGCGAATATAGACCTGCGCATTCACCGACGAGCCGCCGCCGAGCACATTGCCCTGCGGGATGTCATGCTCGCGGCCATCGAGATGCGGCTGCGGTACCGTCGTGTGGTACTTCATGTACTTGCTGCCATTGATCATCTTGAAGATGCCAGGCGGCATGTCGAGCAGGGGGTGGTGGTGCGAATGCCCGGCCTCGAGCAGCAGGACGCGATAGTTGCCCTTGGTGACCAGTTGCGCGGCGGCGACGCAGCCGGCCGACCCGCCCCCGACGACGATATAGTCAAACTCCTCCCGAGCCACTCTCGAAATCCTCCCTGGTATCCATGAATTAGAACGTGCCGCGAACCGTCTCCCAAGCCTCGCCCAGATGGGCGAGAAGTGCCTTTTCGGCTGCGTCCGGGTCTCGGTCGATGATGGCGTCGAAGATGGCCTTGTGGCCGGCGTAGTAGATCAGGTTCTGTTCCGGCGAGCGGTTCATGCTCTGCCAGTGCTCGAACAGCCAGGTCACGAAGGCCCGGTGAACGGCCGGGAAAACCGGGTTGCCGAGAATGCCGTAGAAGACGGCGTGAAAGGCCACGTCGGTGTTGTCGAACAGCACCGGATCGTCGATCGCGGCGTGGTTGCGCTCGAGTGCGGCGCGGAGCGCGGCAATGTCTTCCTTGCGTGCGTGCAGCGCCGCATGCCGCACCAGCGACGCCTCGAGAAAGATGCGCACGTCGTAAAGGGTCTTCACGCCGCCATCCTGCCGCAGCAGATGGCTGACGACGCCGCCGACCGCCGAGAAGGCCGCGTCGTAGCCGGGCTTGCGGACGACCGGCCGGTGGCGCGGCTTGCTTTCCAGCAGGCCCCGGGTGGTCAGCGTGGCGATCGCCTCGCGCACAACCGTGCGGCTGATGCCGAAACGACCCATCAGGTCGCGCTCGGGCGGCAGGAGGCTGCCATTCTCCAGCAGTCCGGAGACGATATCCTGTTCGATCGTCGCGACGACGATGTCGGCGGCGCGGTGCTCGCCCGGATGGGGCGGCATGTCCTCGAGCGGCTGGTCGGTCAGCATGGATCTCTATCCGGCGTACACATCGTTGCCGCAGCAATCCATCAATCGTCAGCGAAGATCAATAGCCTCTCTATGGACGGACCAAAAAATCGATAATTTGAGCGTTCTCGCCCAACTTCACGGAATTCGGATCAGAAATCCGGAGTAATTGACATTATGGGCTGAGGTGTGGTCCAACCTCTCCGAATTTTGGTCGGACCAAATCTGGAGGAAGTTGTGCTCGAAAAGCTTGGCGGCGTGGTGGCGGAAACCCCGGCTCACATGGGTATGTTCATCGATGGCGCCTGGCATGCCGAGAGTGCGGCGCCGCTCGTCGAGATCGAGAATCCGGCCAATGGCGACATCATCGGCACCGTGCCGGGCGGTTCGGCCGAGCATGCGCAGGCGGCCCTCGACGCTGCCAAAAGGGCCCAGCCCGGCTGGGCGGCCATACCCGCACCGGAACGCGGCAGGCTGGTCGGCCTGCTCGCGGATGCCGTGCGCGATCATCGCGACCTGCTCGCCCATGTCGTCGTCGCCGAACAGGGCAAGCCGCTGAACCAGGCCTATGGCGAGATCGGCGCCACGGAAGCCTTCCTGCGCTTCGCGGCCGAAAGCGGCCGTCGCATCGAGGGCGACATCATGCCGTCCGACGCCGCCCAGGAGGAAATCTGGATTCGGCGCGCACCCTACGGCGTCGTGGTGGGCCTGACGGCGTGGAACTATCCCTCGGCGCTGACGGCCCGCAAGCTCGGCCCGGCGCTGGTCGCCGGCAACAGCTTCGTCCTCAAGGCGCATGAATTCACGCCGCTATCCGGTCTGGCCATTGCCGCCCTGGCGGAAAAGGTCGGCATTCCGGCGGGCGTCTTCAACGTGGTGACGGGAACCGGCCACGCGGTCGGCCAGGCCCTGGTCGAAAGCCCGCACTCCGACCTGATCACCATGACCGGCAGCACGCGCGCCGGGCGCGAGATCTATGCCTCGGGGGCCGCCCGCATCAAGCCGATCCGCCTCGAACTCGGCGGCAAGGCCCCCTTCATCGTGATGGAAGACGCGGATATCGATCGCGCCGTCGAGAGCGCGGTGACGGCGCGCTACACCAATTGCGGCCAGATCTGCACCTGCAATGAGCGCATGTATCTGCATCGCGCCATCGCGGATGAGTTCCTCCAGAAGTTCATCGCTCGCAGTCGCGCCCTCGTCATCGGCGACCCGCTCGACAATCCCGACATCGGTCCGAAGATCAGCGGCCCGGAGGTCGACAAGATCGCCGATATCGTGCGGCGCAGCGTCGAGGCCGGCGCCGAGGTCCTGCTCGAAGGTGGCAAGCTCACCAAGGGCGTTCATTCGAAGGGCCATTGGTACGCGCCGACCATCCTGCTTGCCACGGACAATGCGATCCCGGCGATGCGCGAGGAGATCTTCGGGCCCGTCGTGCCGATCGTCATCATTGACGATTTCGAGGAGGCGCTGCGGCTCGCCAACGATTCCGACTATGGCCTCTCGGCCTATGTCTATACCGGCAGCCTGAAGCGTCTGATGCGGGTCGCAGCAGAGCTTAATTTCGGCGAGATCTACTTCAACCGAACCAATGGCGAGCTTCTTCAGGGCTTCCACAGCGGCTGGGGACAGTCGGGTCTCGGCGGCGAGGACGGGAAATACGGCCTGGATGGCTATTTCCAGAAGAAGACCATGTACGTCAACTGGGGCTGATATGGCACCGCCGGATCTTTCGATACCAAATTCTCCGAGGGGGAAGAGAAACATGTCCAGCCGTCAGGCGATAACAGGCATCAAGTCCCGCGTCTTCCGGGTTCCGCTCGAGGAACCCATGCAGGATGCGCGTCATGGCCTGCAGACCTATTTCGAACTGGTGACGGCCGAGATCGCGACGGCCGACGGCCAGACCGGCCTCGGCTATACCTATACGATCGGCACCGGCGGCCATGCCACCAAGGCGATGATCGACCACGATCTCGCGCCGATGCTGATCGGTCATGACGCCGACGATATTGACACGCTCTATGACGAGATGCAGTCGCGCCTGCATTATGTCGGCCGTGGCGGCATCGCCTCCTTCGCCATTTCGGCGATCGACATCGCGTTGTGGGATCTGCGCGGCCTCCGGCAGAACCTGCCGCTCTGGAAGATGGCAGGCGGCGCCGGCAATTCGCCGCTCACCTATCGCGGCGGCGTCGACCTGAACTATCCTATCGAAAAGCTCGTCGAAAGCGTTGGCGGCTATCTCGATCAGGGCTATCGGGCTATCAAGATCAAGGTTGGCAAGCCGGATCTGGCGGAAGACGTGGCGCGGCTTCGCGCCGTGCGCGAGCGGATCGGACCGTCGAACAAGCTGATGGTCGACGGCAATTTCGGCTACGATCTCGACCGCGCCATCGCGGCGGGCAAGGCGTTCGAACCGTTCGATCTCACCTGGTTCGAGGAGCCGATGGAGCCGGATGATTTCGCCGGCTATGGGAAACTCGCCAAGGCGACCCGCGTGCCGCTGGCGATGGGCGAAAACCTGCATACGCTGCAGGAGTTCAAGCACGCCTTCGAGCATTCGTCGCTGTCCTTCATCCAGCCCGACGCTTCGAATTGCGGTGGCGTCACCGGCTTCCTGCGCGTCGCCCGGCTGGCCGAGCCGCTGGGGATTCCGGTCTGCAGTCACGGCATGCAGGAGTTGCATGTCAGCCTCGTTCCGGCCGTGCCGAATGCCGGCTGGCTCGAGGTGCACGCCTTCCAGATCGATCGCTACACGCTTCGCCCGCTGGTGGTTGTGGATGGCCGCGCTGTCGCGCCAGATGAGCCCGGCAGCGGCGTCCGGTTCGATTGGGCTGCGTTGGAGGCTCTTGGCGACATCTAGCGCGTCGCGCCGCTTCTTCTCGCGGCGGGACACTCTAACCGACTGATAAAACCAGGTTCTTTCGAGCGATGCTCCAACGGGTGCGCTTGGAATGGCCCCTTGGCAAGCAATCCCGGACGACTGAGCGCAGGCTGGGTCCAGACGTCCGGGGTCGTTTCCCGTCGGCTTGTCGGCAAGTGCCGAGCGACGTGCGCCCTTCTATTCCCCGAGGCGCTCGATCAGGCCACCATCGGCGCGGTCTTCATCGGTCAAGGCGGATGCGCCTGTCTTCTGGCCCGGTGCGGGAAGTTCGGTCTGGCGCACGACGCAGGCGGCCCGCTTCAAGGCGGATCGTGCCTCATCGCTGATCGACTGCTCGGCGAGTTGCTCCAACTCCTCGCGAAGTGTCGGAAGAGATTGCTCCATGGCCGTTCTCAAACCCCGATTCAGGGCGAGAGACCGCTCTCACCAGAGGCATATGTCTATCCGACCTTCCTGGCAAAGTCGAATACTGGAACCGGCGCGCTGATCCATTTTTGCGGAACGGCAAGACGCCGGATCCGGCCTGTCGCCGGCGGATCATAAGCCGGCTTTGCAAGCTAGTCCTGCCCGGCCCCGGACAAGGCCGTCGCTGCCTCGATGGCGGCCTGCATGTCATCGCCGTCATAGGGTTTCCGCAGCAGAATGCCGGGCTTTCCGGGCAGGGCGGGGGCCTGGCTGTCGCCGGTGGCAAAGACGATCGGGATCTCTGGCTGCATCGCCCGCGCCATCAGTGCGAAATCGGCCCCCGAAATTCCGGGCAGTCCGAGATCGGTCACGATGACGTCGAGCGGGTGGGCCTCCAGGGCGGCGAGAGCCTGCTCGGCATCGCGCGCTTCGATGACCTGGTGGCCAAGCTCCTCCAGCACGTCGATGGAGTTGATCCGGATCATCACCTCGTCTTCGACGAGCAGGACGCGCAGCGACCGGGCTTCCTCGGGAACGGGCGCCGGGGGAGCCGCCGGGCGGGGCGCGTCGGGTGCGGTCGTCGCCGTCCTGGCGGCGCTGCGCTGCTGCTCGTTGCCGAGCACGTGGCGGATCTTCCGCGCCAACGCCTCGACCGTGTAGGGCTTGGAAAGCAGCTCGACATTGGCGTCGAGCCGGCCGCCATGCACGATGGAATTCTCCGTATAGCCGGAGGTGAAGAGCA
Organism: Kaistia defluvii; assembly: GCF_026343955.1. GTDB lineage: Bacteria > Pseudomonadota > Alphaproteobacteria > Rhizobiales > Kaistiaceae > Kaistia > Kaistia defluvii. The sequence goes on along the minus strand of NZ_JAPKNI010000001.1, from coordinate 664,546 downwards.
CCGCGATGCCGGGGATGCGCTCGCGCGCCTTGCGGGCGAGATCGGTGCTCTTCAGCGTTCCCGGCATCACCACGTCGGTGAAGAGCATGTCGATCGGAATGCCGCTTTCGATGATGCTGAGCGCGCTGTCGGCATCCTTTGCCTTGAGGACGCGATAGCCGAGGCCGCCCAGCATGTCGATCACGGCGGCGCGGACCTCCTCATCGTCTTCGGCAACCAGAATGGTCTCTTCGCCACCGGTGACGGGGCCAAAATGCTGCGTCGACGGGACGTCCTCCGTTTGCTGCGTGCGCGGCAGATAGAGCTTCACCGTCGTGCCGTGGCCGACCTCGCTGTAGATCTTGACGTGTCCGCCGGACTGCTTGGTGAAGCCGAACACCATGGCGAGGCCGAGTCCTGTGCCCTTGCCGGCCGGCTTGGTCGAAAAGAACGGTTCGAACACGCGCGACATCACTTCGGGCGTCATGCCGCAGCCGGTGTCGCTCACCGCCATCACGACATACTGGCCCGGGACGACCTCGGGCTGCGCGCGGGCATAGGTCTCGTCGAGGAAGGCGTTGCCGGCTTCGATGGTAAGCTTCCCGGTGCCCTCCATCGCGTCGCGGGCGTTGATGCAGAGATTGAGCAGGGCGTTCTCGATCTGGGTCGGATCGGCGAAGGTGTTCCAGAGCCCGCCGGAGACGAGAACCTCGATCTCGATGCTCTCGCCGAGCGTCCGCCGCAGCATGTCTTCCATGCCATAGACGAAACGGCCGACATTGAGGACTTTCGGCGCCAGGGGCTGGCGGCGGCCGAAGGCGAGCAATTGGCTGGCGAGCTTGGCGCCACGGGCGACCGCCGTCAGGGCCGTGGCGACGCGGCGCTCGGCGCGCTCGTTGCCGGATATGTCGCGGCTCAGCAGTTGCAGATTGCCGGAGAGAACCTGGAGCAGATTGTTGAAATCATGCGCCACGCCGCCGGTCAGATTGCCGATCGCCTCCATCTTCTGCGCCTGCTGCAGCGCGGCCTCGGCGCTGCGGCGTTCGGCCATTTCGGCGTCCACGCGCGCTTCGAGCGTCTCGGTCCATTCGGCAAGGGCGCGGGCGGTTTCCTTGGCTTCTTCGATATCGGTATTGGTGCCGACCCAGCGCCGGATCGAGCCATCTTCGTCCCGGACCGGCATCGCGCGGACCAGGAACCAGCGATAGCTGCCATCGTCGCGGCGGATCCGGAACTCGGTCTCGTATTGGGTGCCGGATTGCAGCGCCGAGCGCCACCTGGCGGTCATTGGCGGCACATCGTCGGGATGGACCAGCGACACCCAGCCATTCTCGTCGAGATCGCCAGCCCCGGCGCCGCTGTAGCGATAGACCTGGTCGTTGAACCAGTCGAGCCGTCCCTCCGGCGTCGCCGTCCAGAAATGATTGGGCATCACCTGCGCGAAGGTGCGGAACTGCGCCTCGCTGGCATTGGCCGCGCGGCGGGCCAGCACGCGCTCGGTCACGTCGGTGCCCTGGGCGAAGATGCCGATGATCGATCCGGTATCGTCGCGAAGCGGGTGATAGACGAGATCGACGAAGCGCTGTTCGCTTTCGTCGTCCGGCAGGCGTCGCAGCATCACCGGCATTTCGAGGCCGATGAACGGTTCGCCCGTCTCGAAAACCTGGTCCAGCCGTTCGAAATAGCCCTGGCCGGAGAGCTCAGGCAGGGCCGCGCGGATCGGCTTGCCGACGATGTCGCGATGGCCGACCAGGGCCAGATAGGCCGGGTTGGCAAGATCGAAGACATGATCGCGGCCGGTCAGCCGCGCCATGAAGCCGGGGGCCTGCTGGAACATCTGGCTCAGACGTTCCCGCTCGCCCTGGAGCCATTGCTCCGCCTTCACCTTGGAGGTCGTCTCGACGACGATGGCGATGACGCCGATCGGCGTGCCGTTCTCGTCGGGGATCGGCGAATAGTCGAGGTTCATCCAGACCTGTTCGGGAACGCCGTTTCGATACAGCGTGAGTTCCTGGTCCTTGTAGGCGAGCGTGTTGCCGCTGAGCCCCACCTTCATCACATGGGCGTTGAACTCGGCGACCTCGGGCCAGCCCTCGAGCACCTTGCTGCCGAGAATGCCGGGATGACGCCCCCCGGCAAAGCGGGAATAGCCGTCATTGTAGATCATGACGCCGTCGGCGCCCCACAGCATCACGATCGGCACCGGCGAGCGCAGGACGAGGCCGATGGTCGTCTTCAGGGATCGCGGCCAGTCGGCGACCGGCCCCAGCGAGGTGGACGCCCAGTCATAGCCGGCGATGCGGCCGCCCATTTCGCCGCCTCCCGCCAGAAACCCGAGATCCGAACCAGACGACGACGGCGTATTGTTCTGGCTCATATCCGTGAAGTTCTTTCCAGTGCGGGCGCTAATCGTTTGCGATCAAGCGGTTATAGGGGGATCGATAGTCTGTTTCAAATGAAACAGGGCGTCATTCGGCCGAGGTCGCTGCATCGGCAGGCGAGAATAGTCGAGGTCGTGGGACAGTCGGCGCGTGTCGCGCGACGCCATCCAGATTCATCCCCGAAAACATCTGCCCACCTCCCTGATCTTCCAATCTATACAATCACCCGGTGTTCCGTCCTCGCGCGGCACCTATCGCTGGCACGTTTGGGCTCGTCTCCTTAATCCCCCTAGGGTTGCCCGCGATCGAGCGCGAAATCGTCGAACCATGGCCTTGGCGCACCCGCGACGAGTTCGGCGATGATGCGCGAAGCCATGAAGCTGAAGGTGATGCCATTGCCGCCGTAGCCGTAGGCGGCGAGGATATGGCGCGCGCCCGGCACCGGGCCGATCAGCGGAAGTCCGTCTTCCGTCTGGCCGAACGCCGCCGTCCAGGACGAGGTGAAGGTATAGTCTCGATCGGGCCATAGCGCGCGCATCCGGCGCGCCAGGGCTGCCGACTTCTCGGCCATTTTGCTATCGCGCTTGTCCGCGTCCTCGATCACCTCATCCTCGCCGCCCAGGATGATTTCATCCGATTGGGTCAGCCGGGCATAGAGGTAGGGATCGGCCGCCTCCCAGAGCAGGGCGCGGTCGTTCCAGATCGCGTTGCCGGGCACGGGGGCGGTGGCGATACACCAGGTCGAGACGATGCTGTGCAGATCGGACCGCACGAAATCCGGCATGTCATAACCGGTTGCGAGCACAACCTTCCTGGCGTTCAGCGAGGCGCCGGATGCGAGCGCGACATAGGCCGTGTCGTCGTCCCAGTCGTAACGGACGGCCTCGTCGGCGACCAGCCTCGCGCCGCGCCGGAATGCGGCCTGCAGCAGGCCGTGCGAGAGCTGGACCGGATCGGCCTCGGCCGAGCCGGGCGACACAAGAGCGGCCGGCCTGTCGAAGCCGAAAGCGCCGATCAGTTCCTCGCGCGACAGCAAGGAACCCGGCAGGCCGGCCCGGGCGCGAGCCGCATGCTCTTGCGCCAGATCGCCCGCGCCTTCGCCGGGCGGGGCCAGATAGAGCGAGGGGCGCAACGCAAACTGGCACGGCAGGGCAAGTCGCTCGACCAGATCGGCGATGCCGGAGACCGCGAGCAGGCTGCGCTGGTAGACGGCGGAAGCCTTGTCGAAGCCGTAGAGATCGGCCAGTTCGACCAGGGAAGAATCGATCTCCCAAAGGAGCATGGCGGTGCTGGCGGCCGTGCTCCCCCGTCCGGGAAACGCCCGGTCGACGACGATCACCGAATGGCCGGCCCGCGTTAGGATTTCCGCCGTCATGGCGCCAGTGATGCCGGCACCGATGACCACGACGTCGCAGCTTTGCGTGCCGGAGACGCGCAGCATCGGCATCTTCTGCGGTCCGCCAAGCTGCCAGGGGCCGGAGCCACTCCGTAGCGGGTGGATCGAGGAATCGCCGGAAGGGCTTGTGAAGTCGAGATCCTGCCCCATCCCTTACCGGCCGCGAGGGAGAAAGGACAGCAGCGCGAAGGTCACCAGAGCGATTACCGTGCAGAGCAGGGCAATCTGCCAGAAGCCCAGTCCAACGGCGAGGCCGGCCGCGCCGGCGAGCCACATGCCGGCCCCGGTGGTCAGGCCATGCACTTCGCCCTTGGAGAAAAAGATCAGGCCCGCCGCCAGGAAGGCGACGCCGGCGGTGGTGGCCTCGACCAGGCGCAGCGGGTCGATCCGGATTTCCTGGCCGCCGAAATCGCCCAGATGGGTTATCTCCGTCGCGATGATCGCGATCGCGGCCGTGCTCACGCAGATCAGGATATGCGTGCGGAGCCCGGCGGGGCGGTTCCGCCATTCCCTCTCGAAGCCGACGACGGCGCCCAGCAGCGCTGCCAGCAGCAGGCGCGCGGAGATGACGGAGAAGGGCAGCCAGGTTTTCTGGCCAAACTGCTGTGCGAATTCTTCCATGTCGGGCGAGTGCCTCCTTCTGGCCGCCGATAAACGATTTCGCCTCGTTCGGGTTCCCGCCTCAATCCATAAGGTTTTCCATGTGGGTCAGGAGGCGATCAGCCGCTTCACCAGGCTCTCGCTGCGCTTGCGCAGGCCGACACTCCGACAGGTCTTCACGATGTCCGGCAGCCCGCCCGCCGCGAACGCCTCGACGATGCGGGAATGGACATAGCTCTTGCGGGTGACGGCAGGCGTATTGCCGAGACGCTCCGCCACGGTCCGCATCACGGCGGCGATCTGGCGGCGCTGGCGGGTCTCGACCGGCTCGGGCCGCATGGCCGCGAATTCCTGCGCCGCAAGCGCGTTGGCGGCCAGCATGCGGAGATCCTTGGCGGTGATCTCGGCGCCCGAAATCTCCTTCAGATAGGCGTTGATCTCCTGCGCGTGGATGGGGCGGACCGCGCCGGAGGCATCCTGGTATTGCAGCAGGCGGCGGCCGGGAAGTTCGGCGATCCGGCTCAGCGCACGGGCGAGCGGAGCGTGCAGCACCGTACAGCGGAACCGGGTGCCGCCCTTGCCGCGAAAGCAGAGCAGCACCTGGTCATTGCCGAGGCTGGAGTGGCGCTTGAGCAACGTCGCCGCGCCGCGCGCGCCGCTTGTCGAGACATAGGCCTCGCAGCCGACGCGAATGTGGGTCTCGTCGAGGATCACGACGGCGCAGGCAAGCGCTTTTGCGCGGTCGAGCTTCCGGCGCGCCATATCGGTACGGACGCGGGCCCGGATCTTCGGTAGCACGTCGAGAAGCAGCGCCAGCCTCTCGATCTTCCGGGATTCGCGAACGCCGGTCCAGTTCGCATGGTACCGGTGCTGCCAGCGCCCGGCCGCATCACGTCCGATCGCCTGCAGATGCGAGGTAGGGTCGCTCGAGATGCGAACGTCTTCATAGGCGGGCGGAATCGCGAGGTTGGCGATCCGCTCCAAGGCAGCCTTGGCGCGGATCGTCCGCCCCTTGCGATCGACATAGGAAAAGCCGCGCCCACGCCGCCGCCTGCGGATGCCGAGATCCTCGGCGCGCGCCCGCTTCAGCCCTTCCAGCGGCTCGGACGCGGCAATGGCTTCCTCGAGCTCAGAGCTGTCCGGCATCATGGCCCTGCGGGCTGGCCGTGCGCAGGGGCGAGGTGCCGAAGTCGATCCTCGCGAGACGGGCCTCTCGCTTCGGTTCGCTGGCCGTTTTCCGAGCGAGGAGGTTGGACGCTTCCGTCCAGTAGTCGAGCGGATGGGACCAGATCGGTCGACCCTTCGCCTCGAAGATCCGCTCGGCTTCGTCTCGGATGGTCTGCTCTGAAATCGCCGTCATGACCTTATTCCTGCTGCTCGAGATGGGGTCGGTGATGGCTCCAACGACGGTGCGCGTCGCAAGTTCCAGCCGGATCCCGGCTGGGTGCGCGGAATTTTTCAAAGTGGCACGCGAAGCGGGCTGCGCCGGGCGTCCCCGACCGGCCGGGTACCGCAGGCAGGGCGAGAAGCGGGCCTCGCTTGACTCGAAAACACGCTATGTCTGTGTCATGGGCACGAACCGGACGAGGATGGCGACATGGAAATCAGGCGAGTTGGCACCCAGGCATCCGGCAAGGGGCCTGCGGACTGGTTCACCGGCACGGTGCGCATCGATCCGCTGTTCAACGCGTTCGATCCCGCGCGCGTCCAGGGCGCGAGCGTCACCTTCGAGCCGGGCGCGCGAACGGCATGGCATACCCATCCGCTCGGCCAGACCCTGATCGTCACCGCGGGCAAGGGCCTGGCGCAGCGGCTCGGCGGCGCGGTCGAGGAGATTTTTCCCGGCGACGTCATCTGGTTTTCACCCGGTGAAAAGCACTGGCACGGCGCCGGCCCGACAACGGCGATGACCCACATCGCCATCCAGGAAGTCTTCGAGGGCAAGGTCGTCGACTGGATGGAGCCCGTCACCGAGGAGCAATACGGTCGCTGAAGGGCTGGGTCCGCATGGGCGGGGCTGACAGCGGGCGGCAAGGCGGGTAAGGGTCGCAGCGATCATTCCGGCGGAGCCGCGATCCGCGCGCACGCCATCAGCAAGAGGCTTTCCATGACGACGGATGCGCTGTTCGGCGGACGTTCTTTTGCGGCGTTCCTGTTTGACATGGACGGGACGCTGTTGACCTCGATCGAGGCGGCGGAGCGCGTCTGGTCGAATTGGGCTGGCCGGCATGGCCTCGACGTTGCCGCCTTCCTGCCGACGCTGCATGGCAAGCGCGCCATCGACACGGTGCGTCAGTTGGCCTTGCCCGGAATCGACGCCGATGCCGAGGCGGAATGGATCCTCCAGGCCGAGATCGACGACGTCGACGGCGTGCGGGAGATCGGCGGCGCGGCGGCATTCCTCGGCTCCATTCCGGCGGATCGCTGGGCGCTGGTCACGTCAGCGCCGCGTCTGCTCGCGCTTCGCCGGCTGGAGGCGGCGGGCCTGACGCCGCCGGCGGTGTTCGTCACCGCAGACGACGTGGCGATCGGCAAACCCGAGCCGGATTGCTACCTGCTCGCCGCCAGCCGGCTCGGCGTCGTGGCGTCGGATTGCCTTGTTTTCGAGGATGCCCCGGCCGGCATCGAAGCCGGCGAGCGCGCCGGCGCCAGCGTCCTGGTGATCCAGGCGACGCATACCGCGCCGCTCGCTTCCAGCCATCCCGGCATCAGCCATTACGAGGGATTGCGGGTGTCCGGCGATGCCGATGGCCGTCTGACGGTATCCCGCGATCTCGCCCTGGACTGATGCCCGGTGCGGCGCACGCCGGCGAAGGGCTCCGCTGACGCGCTGCAGCCGCTCCGTCGCCGGGGCTGGCCTGCAACCCCCCGCTCCAGGCGACGGAGAACGCGATCATAATGTCGTCGTGATCTTCACGGGGCGCATATTTGGCGAAGCGCGCCGACCTGCCATGCGCTAGGCTTCGTGGATCGGGAACGCCGGCGGGGGGAGACTGTCGGCGTACCGTCTTTTTCGGGCGCGCGAACGGGAGGTCCATGACGTCGGACGGCTCCCGTTGCGGCCTCGCGATGGGAGGTTCTGGATGCCGGATTACATCATCGTCGGCGGTGGCTCCGCCGGCTGCGTCATGGCGGCCCGGCTGAGCGAGGATCCCGACGTATCGGTGCTGCTGCTCGAGGCCGGCCCGCGCGATACCGATCGCTACATCCATATGCCCGTCGGCTTCTTCAAGATCTCCGCCGGGCCGCTCTCCTGGGGCTACGAGACGGAGCCGGGCAAGGCCGTCAACGGGCGCATCATTCCCTATCCGCAAGGGCGGGTGCTTGGCGGCGGCAGCTCGATCAACGCCCAGGTCTTCACCCGTGGCTGCCCGGAGGACTATGACGCCTGGGCCGAGGAGGAGGGCTGCACCGGCTGGTCGTTCCGCGAAATCCTGCCGCTGTTCCGCCGCTCCGAGGACAACGACACCTTCGCCGGCCCCTATCACGGCCATGGCGGCCCGCTCGGCGTCAGCAGCGGCTCGCCGCATCCGCTGACCCGCGTCTTCGTCCAGGCGGCACAGGAAGCGGGGCTGCCGTTCAACCCGGACTTCAACGGCCCCCACCAGGCCGGCACCGGCTTCTACCAGTCGACAACGCGCAAGGGTCGGCGTTGCAGCACGGCGGTTGGCTATCTCAAGCCGGCGCTGGGCCGGCCGAACCTCACCGTCCGCACCGACGTGCTCACCCGCCGCATCGTCGTCGAAGCGGGCCGAGCGGTGGGCGTCGAGATCGCCACCGACGGGCGCAGCGAGATCCTGCGCGCCGAGCGTGAGGTGATTGTCGCCTCCGGCGCCATCGGTTCCCCCAAGCTGCTGATGCTTTCGGGCATCGGCCCGGCGGCGCATCTGCGCGAGCATGGCATCCCGGTCGTGCACGATTTGCGCGGCGTGGGGCAGAACCTGCAGGACCACACCAATATCGACATCGTCTACCAGCTGAACGGGCCGCACAGCTTCGACAAATACAAGAAGCCGCACTGGAAGCTGATGGCGGGGCTCGAATACCTGGCGCTCGGCAAGGGGCCGGTGGCATCCAATATCGTCGAGGGCGGCGCGTTCTGGTGGGGCGACCGGGCCGAGAAGACGCCGGACCTGCAATTCCATTTCCTGCCCGGCGCGGGCGTCGAGAAGGGCGTCGGCTCGGTGCCGGGCGGCAATGGCTGCACGCTGAATTCCTACCATACGCGCCCGCGATCGCGCGGCTCCGTGACCCTGCGCTCGGCCGACCCCAACGACGCGCCGCGCATCGACACCAACGCGTTCTCCGATCCCTATGATCTGGCGCGCGCCGTCGACGGCGTGAAGCTCAGCCAGGAAATCATGGCGCAGGACGCTTTCAGGCCCTTCCTCGCGGGAGAACACATTCCGGGCAAGGGCGTGCGCACGCTGGCCGAATACCAGGAATTCGCCCGCTCGGCGGCGCGCACCGCCTATCACCCCGTCGGTACCTGCCGCATGGGCCATGGCGAGGACGCCGTGGTGGACCCGGAACTGCGCGTGCACGGCATCGAGGGCCTGAGGGTCTGCGACAGTTCGATCATGCCGCGCCTGGTCTCGTCCAACACCAACGCCCCGACGGTGATGATCGGCGAAAAGGCGTCCGACCTGATCCGCGGCAACCGGAGCGGCGCGCGGGATCCTGTCCGCGAGGCAGCGCTCGGCGCATGAGGCGCGGCGCTACCGCCGCGTCGTGGTGCGCTCGACCAGGCGGACCGGCACCGTGATGGTGCCGCCATCGGTCGGCTCCGCGCCGGCTTCGGCCATGCGCGCGTGCAGGATGGCAATCGCGGCCGCCACCATGGCCTGATGGCCGTGCACCACCGTCGTCAGGTCGAACGAGCCCCAGGCGGCGGCCGGGACGTCGTCATAGCCGGCGACCAGCACGTCGTCCGGGATCCGCAGGCCAGCGCGACGCAACGCGTCCAGTGCGCCGAAGGCCATCAGGTCGTTGGCGCAGAACAGCGCGTCGGGCACCTCGCGCCGCTCCACCAGGGCGGCGGTGGCCCTGAAAGCGTCCTCATAGAGATAGTCGCCCATCATGATCTCGACGCGGTCGCAGCCATGCGATTCCAGGCGCTCGCGAAACCCGCGCAGGCGTTCCTCGCTGGCATAATCGCGCGGCGTGCCGCCGATGAAGCCGAAGGTCCGGGCGCCGCGTGCGACGAAGAGATCGGCGACCAGAGCGCCCCCGCCGGCATTGTCGGAGCAGACGGACGCCACCCACTGGTTGTGCGCCGGTGTATTGAATGACACGATCGGAATTCGCAGCCGGGCAAAGGCCTGGGCGGCCGCTTCGGTCACCACCGGCAGGGCGCTGACGATGGCGTCCACGCGGTAGCTGGCAAGGCGCGGCAGGATGCCGTCCAGCGCATTGCCGCCATCGACGCTGGCGAGCAGCACCTGGTGCCCGGTTTCCTGCAATGCCTTCGAGAAGGCGTCGACGGCCACGGCATAGAAGGGGTTGGAACTGTCGCTGACGACGATGGCGACGAGGTCGGAGCGATGCTTGAGCAGCATGCGCGGCAGGAAATTGGGGCTGTAGCCCAGTTGCTCCGCCGCTTCGAACACCTTCCGGCTGGTTTCTTCCGAGACGCTCTTGCCCTTGTTGAAGGTGCGCGACACGGCCGACTGCGAAACGCCGGCGAGGCGCGCCACATCGGTCGATGACGGGTACCTTCTCGAGGCTTTCATGAGGCTGACCTGAAGGGGATGACGGGCGCCTGCGTAGCGCCCGCCCATGCGGAATTCAACGGAAACCTCCGTCGCCGTTCGTCTCAGATCGTCTTCAGCATGCCGCCATCGACGAAATAGGTGGAGCCGACGGAATAGCTGGCCCGGTCGGAACAGAGAAACACGAAGAAATCGGCGATTTCCTCCGGCGAGGCGAAGCGGCCGATCGGCGCGTTCTCGCGGGCCAGATTGTCGATGTAGCCCTTCCAGTCGCCGCCGGTTTCGGCGGTCAGCTGGGTCGCCGTCTTGATCCAGTCCGGCGTCAGCACGAAGCCCGGATTGATCGCGTTGACGCGGATATTGTGCGGGATGAACTCGGTCGCCATCGTCTTCGACGCCATGATCAGCGCCGCCTTGGTGACATTGTAGATCGGCTCGTACCAGAGCGGCTGGGCGGCGCAGATCGAGGCGTTGTTGAGGATCACGCCACCGCCGCGCCGCTTCATCGAAGGAACCAGACCGCGCGCCAGCCGGACCGCCGCCATGACATGCAGGTCCCAGTAGAACTGCCACTTGTCGTCGGGGGCATCCATGATGGTTTCGTTGCTGCCGGTGCCGGCATTGTTCAGGAGGATGTCGGCGCCGCCAAAAGCCGCCTCGGTGGCGGCGAGCAGCTTGTCGCAGCCGGGCGCGGTGGCAACGTCGCAATCGACCGCGACCACCTGCACCGAATGGGCGGCGAGGATCTCCTCGCGCGCCGCCGCCAGCCGGTCGGCATCGCGCGCGGCGATGACGACATGGGCGCCCTCCGCCGCGAAGCCCTTGGCCACTGCCAGTCCGATGCCGATGCTGCCGCCGGTGATGACGGCAACCTTGTCGCGAAGTCCGAGATCCATGCTTGTGCTCCTGGCCTCTTGAGAGTGGCCCTTTGAAAAACGCGATTACTTGACGATCGGTATCTTGGACCGATCGATGGTGATGGCGACGGCGGCGACCAGGACGACTCCGAAGACGATGTTCTGGGCGAAGATGTTGACGCCGAGAAACGTCATGCCGATGCGTACCACCGAGATGATCAGCGCGCCGACCAGCGTGCGCCAGATGCTGCCGACACCGCCGGTGATGGCGGTGCCGCCGACCACGACCGCGGCGATCGAGGGCAGCAGCAACTCGCTCGCCAGCGTCGGCGATCCGCTGGCGAGCCGGCCGACCAGGACGATGCCGGCCAGCGCCGCGCAGGCGCCCGACAGGACGAACGCGATGATCTTCTGGCGGTCGACCTTGACGCCGGAGGCATAGGCCGCCGGTTCGCCGGCGCCGATCGCGGCGCTGTAGCGGCCGAAACGGGTGCGGCTTTGCAGGACATGCGCGATCGCCAGCACGATCAGCGCGATGACGACGACGTTGGGGATGCCGAAGACCGTGCCGGTGATCCAGCCGAGATAGGCGCGGTCGCTGTCGCCCAGCGTGATCGAGCGCTCCCTCGAGGTGACCAGGGCGGCGCTGTAGAGCACGCCGCCCATGGCCAGCGTGGCGATGAAGGAGGGGATGCGCAGGCGCACATGGGCGATGCCGGAAAGCAGGCCCGCCACGGCGCCAAGTGCGAAGGCGAAGACGAAGGCGCCGTAGCCGAAGCGCGACAGCGTCAGCGCCACGGCGACGCTGGAAAGCGACGCCATCGACTGGATCGAGAGGTCGATGCCCCCCAGCATGATGACGAAGGTGACGCCGGTCGCGAGGATGAACACGACGGCGGTATCGCTGGCAAGCTGCAGCAATGTGTTCACTTCGAGGAAGGCGGGCTGGAAGGCGCCCACCAGTATCACCAGCAGGATCAGCGTGGCCAGAGGCAGCCACTGGCGCAGCCCATCGGTGCGGATCGTCTCGATTATGCTGTTCATCGCGTTACACCATGTGTCCGATGAGATCGACCTGCTGCGGCTTGTGGCCGGGCTCGGCGCCGACACGGTGGGTGATGACGCCATCGCGCATCACCAGCACCGTGTGGCTCAATCCGATCGTCTCCTCCAGCGTGTCCGAGGTCAGGATGACGGCGACGCCTTCGGCAGTGACGGCCCGGATGAGCTCGTAGACCTCCTCCTTGGCGCCGACATCGAGACCGCGGGTCGGGTGGTCGAGGATCAGGATGCGCGCCTTGGCGTTCAGCCACTTGGCGAGCACGACTTTCTGCTGGTTGCCGCCGGAGAGATTGAGGCAGAGCGTGTGGATGCCCGGCGTGCGGATCCTGAGCTTCTGCACCCATTCCTGCGCCAGCCGCTTCTCCTCGCGCGTGTCGATCAGGCCGTGCTTGGTCAGCGTGCCGAGATCGCCCAGCGTGATGTTGGCGGCGACCGGCAGGAACAGCACCAGCCCCTCGACCCGGCGTTCGCGCGGAATGTAGCCGACGCCGATATCGACGGCCTCGGCCGGCGAGCGCAGCGTCACCGACTTGCCATGCGCGATAAGCTTGCCGCCATCATGCGGTGCGAAGCCCGCCAGCGTGCGCGTCAGTTCCTCGCGGCCGGAGCCGATGACCCCGGCAATGCCGAGGATCTCGCCGGCATGCAGCTTGAAGTCGATGTCGCGATAGGCGCCGGCGTGGCGGAGGCCTTCGAGTTCCAGGACCACCTCGTCACGATAGGGCACCTGCAGCGGTTCGCGGTAGTATTCCGCCTGCAGGCTTCGTCCGACCATCAGATGGTGCAGTTGCGTGACGTTGGCCTCGGCGGCGACCAGATCGGCGACGACGGCGCCGTCCTTCATCACATAGATGCGGTCGGAGAGTTCCAGCACCTCGTCGAGACGATGCGAGACGAAGATGAACGAGGCGCGTGCGCGCAGGGCGCGGACGCGGGCGAACAGGATGTCGATCTCGGCCCGCTCCAGCACGGAGGTCGGTTCGTCGAGCAGGATGACCAGATGGCCCGGTGCATTTTCCTCCAGCGTCAGCGCCTTGGCGAGTTCCACCATCTGCCGGGCGGCGAAGTCGAGATCCTCGGCCCGCATCCTCGGATCGGCGTCGATCTGCACCTTCTCAAGCTGTCGCGAGGCGGCAGCGTAGAGTGCGCGCCAGTCGACGATTCCGAAGCGGCTGAATTGCTTCTCGTTGCCGAGATAGATGTTCTCGCCGACCGTCAGATTGGTCAGCAGCGACTGCTCCTGGAACACCATGCCGATGCCCTGGCGCATGGCGTCGGAAGCGCTGACGAAGCGCGTCTTGCTGCCGTTGAGCAGTATGTCGCCCGAATCCGGCTGGTAGACACCGCTGAGTATCTTCATCAGCGTCGACTTGCCGGCGCCGTTTTCGCCGACCAGGCCGACGACTTCGCCGGGCCGGATCTCGATCGAGACGTCCTTCAGCGCATGGACGCCGGGAAAGCGCTTGTCGACATGGACGAGCGCGAGCGCGGGCGGCAAAACCTCGGCGGGCGTGGGGGCCGGCCTGGGGGCGGGGTGAAGCTGGGTGACGCTCATTTGACGATCCGCATCCGCTTGCGGTCGATCGACAAGGCGACCGCCGCGATGATCATCAGGCCCTGCACGCCGATCTGCACGCTGGGCGGCACGCCCATCAGCACCATGCCGTTCGACAGCACGACGACGATGAGAACCCCGACCAGCGTCTGCAGCACGCTGCCCTGGCCGCCGGAGAGCGCCGTGCCGCCAACGACCACGGCGGTGACGGTGGTGAACAGGCGGCCATTGCCGATCTGGGCATTGCCGAGGCCGAGCTGGGCCGCGGCCAGCACGCCGCCGACGGCGTAGAAAACGCCCGCCAGCGTGAAGGTCAGGATGCGGACGCGGCCGACGGGAATGCCCGACAGAGCCGCCAGGTCCTCGCCGCCGCCGAGCGCATAGATGTAACGCCCGAGGCGGGTGTAATTCTGGATGACGAGCGCGACCAGCAGACAGAACAGTGCCAGCCAGACGCCCCAGGGAAATCCGAGGAAGCGTTCGATGGCGAGGCCGCGGATCATCGGGTCGTTGATGCGGATCGCCATGCCGCCGAGCAGCGCGTTGGCGGCGCCCACGCCGACGAACCACATGCCGAGCGTCACCATGAAGGAGGGGATCTTCAGGCGCACATGGATGACGCCATTGGCGAAGCCGACGCCGGCCCCGACGAGAAGCACGATGAGAACGCCAAAGAGGCCGAAGGTGTTGGAATTGGCACCGTTCAGCACCAGCATCGACAGGATGACGGCGGACAGCGTCAAGCCGCCCTCGACCGACAGATCGATCGAGCCCATCAGGATGATGAAGGTGGCGCCAAGCCCCAGCACCAGCGGGATCATCGCCGCCTGGCTGATGCGCACCATGTTGCCGAAGGTCAGGAAGTTGGGATTGATCAGGGTGATCAGGCCACAAAGCAGCACGAGCACGATCAGCGGCGCCCAGGACGCGATGCGCCAGCGTCGACGTGGCGCGGGTTTGGCCGCCTGGGACGAAATCGAAGCATCAAGGGTCATTGGCCGGATCGCCTCATGGGAAATCGATCGGGATGCGCGGCGTCGCGAGCGAAGGTTCGCGACGTGGAACGCGCGGCAGGTCGCCGGCTCCGATACGCAGGAGCCGGCGATGGGCGCGCACCCGGCGCGCCCGCCCCGGGAGATCAGTCGTACTGGATCTGGCCGCTGACGCGGCCCCAGATGTCGTTCCAGTCCATCTTGGGTTCGGCCGCGATATTCTCGGCATAATAGGTATCGGCGTTCTCTTCTGTGATGATCACGCCCTTGCCGTAGAATTCCCGATGGTCCTTCGGCTCCTCGGCCGGATCGAAGACGCCGGTCTTGGCGGCGTAGCCGATGGCGAGGCCCATGCCGCCCTGCCAGTACGGATCCCAGGCGACCGTGCCGGCCAGTTCGCCCTTCTGGATCGCCTCGACGGCGAGCTGAATGCCGTCCACGCCGGTTACCGGCACCTTGCCGGCGCGGCCGTCGGCGCGCAGCGCTTCGACGGCGGCGAGCGCCATGTCGTCATTCGCGGCCCAGATGCCGGTGATCTGGTCACCGAACTGGGTCAGCCAGGCGTTGGTCTTGTCCAGCGCCTCGGTCGCCGACCAGTTGGCCACCTGGTAGTCGAGCAGCTTGACGTCGGGATTGGCGGCGAGCGCCTCCATCAGGCCCTTCTTGCGCTCGATGGCGGGCACGTTCGACTCAATGCCGCCGAGCGCGACGATGCCGCCCTTGCCGCCCATCTTCTTGATCAGCGTCTCGGCCATGGCCTTGCCGTAGGGCACGCCGCTGAAGGAGATGTGGGCGACGTAGTTGGGATCGAAATCCCAGGGATGCAGGTCGGCCGGCTTGTTCCACTGGGTGACGACATAGGCGCCGGCGGCCTTGGCTGCCTCGACGATCGCCCGCGCGTCCGGGCTGTCGTTCGGGTCGACGTTGATGACGGCATTGCCGCCGGTCTTGGCCAGGATCGCCTTGATGTCGGCGATGCCCTTCTCGCTGTTGCCCTCGGTCACGAGGGTGACGTAGTCGGCCCCGACCGACTTGGCGAAGGCCGCGCCGCCCTTGTTCCACGTCGCATGATAGGGATTGGACAGCGACCGGATCGAATTCACGACGGTCGGCTTGTCGGCGGCAAAGGCGGATCGGGTGAGGATGGCCGGGAAAACGCCCGCCATGCCGATCAGGCCCGCGCCCTTGAGGATGTCTCGCCGCTTGATCGGCTTACCCAACGCGCCGGAGATGGGTTTATTGCCCATGGATCACTCCTCCCTGTTTGGAACGCCCTGGCCGCCGGGGCTCCGTTTTTATGTGTCGTTTCCGGCTGTCCGTCTTCCCTCGTCGTGATGATACCGCCACCGGCGAAACGGCGTTGGCGCGCCTGTCGTCCGGCTGCAAAAGGCTGGCGGCCGTCTCTCGGACTTTCCGCAACGACCCATTGTGTTTTTCTGGCCTTGCATAGCTATGCACGGGCTTGGAGGGCTGTCAATCGGCCCCGAATGGCCTGTTCTCGTCGGAGGCAGGCGTTTTTGTAGTGTGCAGTGCACGCGGGGCGGCGGGGGCCAGCAAGAGGACAAAAGGGACCGCAGGCGAGGGCCCAGCGGCGGGGCCAGATGCGGTAGCTTGACGTTGTAGTAAAACTATCAAGCTCGCTGCGGCTCACCCTGGCTCGGGCTGGCCAAGCGTCGGTCAAGCTGGTCCGGACTATCGGTGAACGACGGCCGTCGTGGCCGAATAAATGCAGGAATCCTAAGCGCTTGATCCAGGAAGGCCTGTCTGCGCCGACGCTTCCACAACTCGCTCGCCGGACGGTCTTGTGCTCGTGTAGTTATGCTATATTCTGCCGCCATGCTCGGCCTCGGATAGGCTGTTTTCATGCCCAGCGTGGGTTCGGATGGGCGTGTCGCCGGGTCACAGGGACGGATGAAATGATCTCGGAATTGAGTGGTAAGCTGTTCATCGGTGGCGGCTGGAAGGTCGGCGCCGGCGCCCATATCGCGGTCCTCAACCCGGCGACGGGCGAGTCGATCGGCGAGATCGCCGCCTCGACCGCGGACGAGATCAACGAGGCTGTCGCCGCGGCGCGCGCGGCCTTCCGCGGCTGGGCCGATCAGCCGGCCAAGGCGCGCTCCGGGGCGCTGCATCGGCTGGGCGACGCGATCGCCGCCGATGCGGACGGCATGGCGCGGATCATGACGATGGAGCAGGGGAAGCCGCTCAACGAGGCGCGCGGCGAAATCCTGAAGCTCGCCGAAGCCTGCCATTTCTACGCCGAGGAAGCGGTCCGCGTACATGGCGAGATCGTGCCGGGTGACACCACCGATCACCACAGCCTTGTCATCCGCGAGCCGATCGGCGTCGTCGGCGCGATCACGCCGTGGAACTATCCGGCCGAGCTGGTCGGCTGGAAGCTGTGCGCCTCGCTTGCCGCCGGCTGCACCATCGTCATCAAGCCGGCCGATCTGACGCCGTTCACGGCGCTGGCGATCGCCCGGAAGGTGGAGGAAGCCAAGATTCCGGCCGGTGTCGTCAATGTCATTACCGGGCCGGGCTCGGTGGTCGGCCAGGCGCTGGTCGAGCATCCGGGCGTCGACAAGATCGCCTTCACCGGCTCGAGCAGCGTCGGGCTGCGGATCCAGCAATCCGCCACCACGGTCAAGCGCATGTCGCTGGAGCTGGGCGGCAATTGCCCGATGATCGTCACGGAATCGGCGGATCTCGATGCGGCCGTCAAGGGCGCGGTGCGCCGCTCGTTCCGCAATATGGGCCAGATCTGCATCGCGATTAACCGCGTCTATGTCGCCCGCCCGATCTACGAGGCGTTCCTTGCCAAGGTAAAGGTCGCGGCCGAGGCGCTTACCATCGGCAACGGCCTCGACAAGCCCGATGCCGATCTCGGCGCCATGGCTTCGGCCGATCCGCTCGCGAAGACGAAGGAGCATCTCGCCGATGCGCTCGCCAAGGGCGCGCGGCTGGTGACGGGCGGCGCGGCGCCGGAAGGCGAACAGTTCGCGCGCGGGCATTTCTTCCGCCCGACCGTGGTGGCCGATTGCACGCACGCCATGAAGGTGATGAGCGAGGAGACGTTCGGGCCGCTGCTGGGCGTCGCGCCGTATGATGGTCTCGACGAGGCGATCGCGCGCGCCAACGACACACCTTACGGCCTTGCCTCTTATGTCTACGCCAAGGACATGGACGAGGTGCGCTACCTCACCACGCGTCTCGACTATGGCAATGTCGCGGTCAACAATGTCGATGCCGGCGTGATGAACGCGCCTTATGGCGGCCGCAAGCAGAGCGGCGTCGGCTATGAGCATGGCCGCGAGGGGATGCTCGAATATTTCAACTTCAAGCATATCCGCATCCGCCACGATGAGCCGAAGGGGCGCTAGCATCATGCGGGCCCTTTTGGGGATCGATATCGGCACGTCTGGCTGCAAGGCGCTCCTGATCGACGAGGCCGGCGGCGTGCTCGCCAGTTCGACCGCGACCTATGGCCTGTCGCAGCCGCGTCCCGGCTGGACCGAGCAGGATCCCGCACTCTGGATCGAGGGTGCCCGCCAGTCGGTCGCCGCCGTCCTGGCCAAGCGGGACGATGTCGAGATCGCCGGCATCGGCCTTTCCGGCCAGATGCACGGTCTGACGCCGCTCGACGAAGCCCATCGCGTGCTGCGGCCGGCCTTGCTCTGGAACGACCAGCGCAACGGCGCGGAATGCGCCGAGATCACGGAAAAGGCCGGCGGCCTCGAGGCGCTGCTGGCCCTCACCAACAACCGCATGCTGGTCGGCTATACCGGCGGCAAGATCGTATGGATGCGCAACCACGAGCCGGAGCTGTACGCAAAGCTCCGCCACGTCGTGAACCCGAAGGACTATCTGCGGCTGGTGCTGACCGGCGAGATCGCGACGGAAGTGTCGGATGCGTCCGGCACCGGTCTGTTCGACGTCCGCAAGCGGGCATGGTCCGGCGAACTGCTCGAACGTCTCGACATCGATCCGGCGCTGCTGCCGCCGTGCCATGAATCGCAGGTCGTTACCGGTCAGGTGAACCGCTCCGGCGCGGCGTTGTTCGGTCTGCCGGAGGGTGTTCCGGTCGTGGGGGGTGGCGGCGACAGCGTTATCCAGACGCTCGGTTCCGGCGTGATGATGCCCGGCGAATTGCAGACGACGATCGGCACCGCCGGCATTGTCGCCAGCGCGCTTGAAGCGCCGGAGGACAATCCCGAGGGTCGATTGCAGGTGTTCTGCAATGTCGCGCCGGATAGCTGGCACTGCATGGGCGTCTCGCTCAATGCCGGCGGCGCCATGTCGTGGTTCCGCGATGCGATGGGTTCGATGGGGCAGAGAAGCGAACAGCTCTCCTTCGACGAGATCGTAGCCAAGGCGGCGGCGAGTCCTGCCGGTGCGAAGGGCCTGTTTTTCCTGCCCTATCTCTATGGCGAGCGCTGCCCGCATCCCGATCCGATCGCGCGCGGCGCCTTCGTCGGGCTGACGGCCCGCCACGAGGGCGGCGACCTGGCGCGCAGCGTCATGGAAGGCGTCACCTATGCGCTGCGCGATATTCATGGGTTGATGCAGCGGATCGGCATGCAGCACAGCGTCATCAAGGCGTCGGGCGGCGGGGCGCGTTCGGCGCTCTGGCGGCAGATGCAGGCCGATCTGTTCGATTGCGAGGTTGTGACGACCGAGGGCGCGGCCGAGGGCGGCGCGTTTGGCGCGGCGCTGGTGGCGGGCGTCGGCGTCGGCATCTGGCCGGACGCGAAGGCGGCGGCGCAGCTCTGCAAGCCGCTGACGCGCCAGTTCCCCGATCGCGAGACCGGCGACACGCTGCGCCGCGCCTTCGGGATCTTCGAAGGTCTTTATCCGGCCTTGTCGCAAAGCTTCGAGGCGATTGCGGAAGCGAAGCTCGATGTGTGACGAGACCGGTATTGTCGACAGAAAGACAGACATGACGAAGCCGCTCGCCTCCTATGGGGCGCTGATTTTCGACCTCGACGGCACGCTGATCGACAGCGCGCCGGACATCGCGGCGGCGGTGAATGCCTATCTGCGCTCGCGCGGCTGGCCGGAGCAGGAGACGGAATTCGTCGAGCGCTTCATCGGCAATGGCCCGCGCCGCCTGCTGCTCGACATGCTGGTCGAACTCGGTCTGCCGAGTGACGACGAGACGATCCGGGCCGCGCATGCCGCCTATCTCGCCCATTATGGCGAGGCGCCGGCGCGGCTGACGAAATTCTACAGCCATGTCCGCGAGGATCTGGCGGCGCTGAAGCAGGCCGGCTTTCGCCTTGGCATCTGTACCAACAAGCCGCATGCGCTGACGCTTCGCATTCTCGATCTGCTGGGCATCGCGCCCCTGTTCGATGCCGTGCTCGGCGCCGACGCGGTGCCGGCCTGCAAGCCGGATCCTGGCCATCTGCTGGCCGTGACGAAGCTGATGGGGCTCGGCCAGGGGGAGTGGGCCTATGTCGGCGACACCACGGTCGACCAGGCGACGGCGGTCGGTGCCGACGCGCCGTTCTTCGTCGTTCCCTGGGGCGGCGGCAAGTTGGTCCCGACGGAGCCAGAGCAGCGTCTGACGCGGCTGCTCGATCTCATGGCCTACCGGCCCGTCCAGGCGGCCAGCTGAGGGATACCCAATGTCAGCCAACAGCCTGCTGCAGCGCATTCTCCAGGAGCACGACCGGATGGGGCCGGCCGAGCAGCGGCTGGGCAATTTCGTCAAGACGCATCCGGGCAAGGTCATCCATATGAGCATGGCGCGGCTATCGCAGGAATGCGACGTCAGCGACCCGACCGTGATGCGCTTCTGCCGCCGCTTCGGCTTCGAGGGCTATCAGGACTTCAAGCTCAACCTGGCGCAGAGCCTCGTGCCGTCGGCGCCCTTCGCCTATGAGCAGATCGTGCCGGGCGACTCGATCGAGAACATCGTCCGCAAGACCGCCCGCAATTCGCTGAATGCGATCCAGCGCGCGCTCGAGGATCTGCTGCCCGCCCAGATCGAGGAGGGCGCCCGGCTGCTGCAGGCGGCAAGCTGGGTCGGCATCTATGCCACCGGCATTTCCGAGGTGACGGCGGTTGACGCCGAGCACAAGTTCCAGCGGCTCGGCATGCGCTGCGCGGCGGTCATGGGGCGCACCAGGCAGTGGCTGCACGCCGAAGCGTCGCGGCCCAACGAGGTGGCGCTGATCTTCTCGCAGTCCGGCCACACCAAGCAGATGATCGAACTGGCGATCGCCGCCCGCACCGGCGGCGCCCGGGTCGTTTCGATCACGGCGGCGGACAGCCCGCTGGCGCATGTCTCCGACGTGCTGATCGCGGTGACGCCCTATGACCGCACGGAACTGCTGACCCCGCTCGCCTCGCGCCTCAATCATCACCTGGTGATCAACATGCTGGTGACCTCGATCGCCGTCACCAGCGGCAGCGAATTCCCCGACCAGTTGCCGGCGCTCGATTCGTGGCAGACCGACAAGATCTGACCGCCGCCCGATCCGTTTCGCATTCGAAGGACAAGAGATGACCGCTCAGGATGAAGCCAAGAAGGTAGCCGGCCGCAAGGTGATCGAGGAATTCGTGCGCGACGGCATGAAGCTCGGCCTCGGCTCCGGCACGACGTCGCACTTCTTCGTGCGCGAGCTTGGCAAGCATGTCGCCGCAGGTCTCAAGGTCACCTGCACGACAACGTCGCGCGCCACCAATGACGTCGCGCGGGAAGTCGGCATCAAGATCACCGATCCCAACGAGATCGGCGAGCTGGACCTGACCGTGGACGGCCCGGACGAGATCGACCGGCAGTTCCGCATGATCAAGGGCGGCGGTGCCTGCCTGCTCTGGGAAAAGATCGTCGCCCATGCCTCGAAGCGCATGATCACCATCTGCGACGAGACCAAGATCGTCGACCAGCTTGGCGGCTTCCCCCTGCCGGTCGAGGTGGTGCAGTTCGCCTGGAAGCAGACGGAGCGCATGGTTTCGCGCCTGCTGGCCGAGCATGGCATCGCCGATGCCGTCATCGTGCGGCGAATGAAGGACGGCCAGCCTGTCGTGACCGATAGCGGCAACTTCATCCTCGACTGCCGCTGCGGCGTTATCCCCGATCCGGAACAGCTGGAAATCAAGCTCAACCAGATCCCGGGCGTTGTCGAGAATGGCCTGTTCACGCGGGAATCGCAGGGCATGGTGGTCGGCTGTTTCGATGGCACCGCCTACGTTGCCATGCGGTGATGTAGTAAAACAAACATCCCGCTTCAGAATGGTTCAGCTACCGGCTTCCAGGCTTCCCCGCTATCGCGGGGAGGTGCCGGATCGTGTTGTCCGCGATTTCCATATATTCGACTATCAAATCAACTATTTAAGCCAAAAATACCGGATCATCGTTGGCCGCTTGGCCATTGACAGTCCATCGTGATGTAGTGAAACTAGATGCATTCCAGTCGGCAGGGATTAGGGAGCCGATGGGACATGGGAGGATTGAGTGACAAACGTGAACAACCTCAGCCGTCGCGGCCTGCTCAAGGCAGGCGCGGCTCTCGGTGTCGGAGCCATGGTCGGCGGGAGCGGCAGCGCTTTCGCGGCCGACCGCGTCTTCGTTCCCTATAGCAACAAGAGCCTCGACTACTACTTCTTCGTCATCCAGGAAGAGGCCGTGAAGCGCGCGGTCCAGGCGAACAAGTGGGAATTCCAGGCGACCAACGCCAATTTCGACAACACCCGCCAGCTGGAGCAGTGGCAGAGCCTCATGCTCTCCGACCCTTCGGCGATCATCAGCGACCCGATCGACAGCCAGGCGATCGTCTCGGCGATCCGCCGCTATAACCAGAAGGGCATTCCGGTCGGCATCATCGACACGCCGGCCGATGGCGGCGACGTCGCGATCACCGTCTCCTTCGACAACTACCTTGGCGGCCAGATGGCGGCCCAGGAGATCATCAAGCGCCTGACCGCCAAGTATGGCAGCCCCAAGGGCACCGTGCTGAACTGCTTCGGCGCGCTGCAGAGCGTCGCCTGGCGCCTGCGCAAGGAAGGCATGGACGCCGAGTTCGCCAAGTATCCGGAGATCAAGTATCTCGCCCGTCCGACCGAAGGCGCGCTCGACCAGATGCTGGCCGTGACGCTCTCGACGCTGTCGGAATTCCCGGATCTCGACGCGGTGCATGCGCCCTCCGATTCGCCTTCGCGCGGCATCGTCACGGCGCTGCAGCAGAAGGGTCGCTGGAAGAAGGTCGGCGAGGAAGGCCACGTCATCTTCGTCAACATCGACGGCGAGCCGGTCGCGCTGAAGTGGATCCAGGACGGCTTCATGGACGCCTGCGTGTCGCAGGATCCGATCGCCTATGGCCAGATCGCGGTCGAGATGCTCGGCACCTACTCGATGAAGAAGCAGGCCGTTCCGATCGGCCCGTACGAGAACAAGAAGTATTTCTGGGAGAAGGGCGAGATCGTCGCCGGCAAGACCGGCCCGACGCTGATCATTCCGCCCTTCATCATCGACAAGTCGAATTCGGCCGATCCGCGCCATTGGGGCGCCATCGCCGAGATCGAATGGAAGATCCCTTACACATAGTCGGCAAGGACGCCGCGTCGGTGGACCTGTTCCTCCGGCGCGGCGTTGCCTTCTGTTGCGCCGCGCTCGATGCGCGGCCGTTCCGTTTTTGACAGGAGATGCGCGTGACCGTGCCGATGACATCCAGATCGCAGGCCGCGAGCGACTATGTTCTGCGGGTCGAGAATCTCGGCAAGGTCTATGGCGGCGCCGTGGCGCTGCGCGATGTCAGCCTCGCCATCCGCCGCGGCTCGATCCATGGCCTGCTGGGCGAAAACGGCGCCGGCAAGAGCACGCTGGTCGGCATCATGTCGGGTCAGCGCCAGCCGACGACGGGCACCATCTACCTTGATGGCGTGGCGCTCGGCCATGCCGACGTGCCGTCCATGGAAGAGGCGGGCGTGTTCCTGGTCACCCAGGAGCCGATGATCATCGATCATCTCTCCGCCGCCGAAAACCTGATGCTGGGCATCTGGCCGCGCCGCTTCGGCTTCGTGAACTGGCGCAAGCTGCGCAAGGACGCCGCGCGCATGCTGGCCGGGACCGGCATCGATCTCGACAAGCCGGCCGGCAAGCTCGACGCCGTGGCCCGGCGCAAGCTCAACATCCTCCGCGCCATGTTCAGCGGCGGCAAGATCATCATCCTTGATGAACCGACGGCGGCCCTGACGGTCGAGGACCGCAAGCAGCTGTTCGATTTCATGCGCCGGCTGAAGGCCGACGGCGTCACCTTCATCTTCATCTCACACTACAATGACGAGATCCTCGATATCTGCGACTCCGTATCGGTGCTGCGCGACGGCGTGCTGGCCGGCGGCTCCGAGGATGTCGGCAGCCTGACCTCGGCGCAGCTTTCCGAGCTGGTGCTCGGCCGGGGCCTAGTGCTGTTCCAGCGCGAGCGCCGCAGCTTCGCCGATGACGCCCCCGCCGTTGAGCTTCGCGATATTGTCGGTCCCAGCGTCCGCGTTCCCGCGCTCGACCTGCGCCCCGGCGAGGTGGTCGGCTTTACCGGTCTGCCCGGCGCCGGCGCCAAGGAACTGGCGCGCTGCATCTTCGGCCTGACGCCGGTGCAATCCGGCACGATCCGCTTTGCCGATGGCAGCGAGACGCAGAAGCTGCCGAGCCATCCGCGCGATGCCTTCGAATCCGGCATCGCCTTCCTGTCCGACGACCGCCGCCGCGATGGCGCGATCGGCCAGATGTCGATCGGCGCCAACATCTCGCTGTCGTCGCTCTCGGCGGTGGCCAATGCCGGCTTCCTGAGCAAGGAGGCCGAGCTGAAGCTTTCGGATCGCTATTTCGCGGCGATGGATATCAAGGCGCCCTCGGCCGAGGTCGCGGTCGACACGCTTTCGGGCGGCAACCAGCAGAAGGTCTGTCTCGGCCGCGTGCTGGCGACCGGGCCGCGTGTGCTGATCCTCGACGAGCCGACACGCGGCATCGATGTCGGCGTGAAGCAGGACGTGTTGCGAATCGTCGACGATCTGAGCCGGACGGGCGTCGCCGTCATCATCGTCTCGACCGATACCGACGAGATCACGCGCGCCGTCGACCGGGTCTGCATCTTCGAAAACGGCACCATCGCCCGCGAGCTCACGGGCTCCGAGATCACCAATGACAGGCTCCGGGGGCTTGAGCCGGCCTAGGTCCACATTCGGATCTTGCGCCGGTCGCCCGGAATGCCATGCTGACAACGAGGAAGAGATGAGCCGCACGATGACCGCCGCCGCCAAGACCGCGAGCCCCGCCGGCACCGCCCCCACCGCGAAGGAGGGCGGCCGTTCCGTCCTCGGATGGGTGCTGCACAATGTGGTGTGGATCTGGCTGATCGCGCTGGTCGTGATCTTCGGCCTGTTCAACCAGTTCTTCTTCACCGTCAACAACATGCAGAACATCATGGTGCAGGCCACGGTGCTCGGCATGCTGGGCCTCGCCGTGGCGCTGCCGCTTCTGGTCGCCGAAATCGACCTGTCGCTGCCGGCCAATCTCGGCTTCTCCTCGGCGATCGGCGCGATGGCCTATTCCGACTGGGGCCTGCCATGGTTCCCGGGCATGCTGGTCGGCGTCGGCGTCGCCACCTTCATCGGCTTCTTCAACGGCCTCTGCATCACCAAGCTCAAGATGGTGTCGCTGATCCAGACCCTGTCGATGATGATCATCCTGCAGGGCGCGCTGCTGGCGCTGACCCAGGGCCGCACCATCACCAATCTTTCCGACGGCTATGTCTGGATCGGCCAGGCGACGATCGGCGGCTGGCCGGTCATGCCGTTCATCTTCGTCATCGCGCTGGTCGGTGTCGGCATCCTGCTCTCCAACACCGTATTCGGCCGCCGCGTCTACGCGGTGGGCGGCAATCCGGTCGCCTCCAATTCGGCCGGCATCCGCGTCGACCGGGTCAAGATCCTGACCTATACGCTGGCCGGCTTCCTGGCCGGTTGCGCCGGATTCCTGCTGGCGTCCTGGCAGATGGCGATCACCTCGAACCAGGGCTCGAGCTATCTGCTCTATGCCATCGCGGCCCCCATCATCGGCGGCGTCAGCGTGTTCGGCGGCCGTGGCAATGTCATCGGCGTGCTGGGCGGCGTGCTGCTCCTGACGATCATCCAGGTCGGCCTCGCCATCATCTCGGTGCCGTCCTTCTATGTCGGCATCATCGGCGGCGTCATGATCTTCATCGCCGTTGCCATCGACGCCATCCGTGTGCGCTATTTCAGCTGACCGCGCATCGCGCTAGCGTTGCGCATCGCGCCGATCGGCGCGGAGGAGACCATGGGAAACGGCGCCCGAGGCGCGCTGTTTCCGCGACTATGCCGGGCCCTGGACAGACCATAAGGCGCGAGGGGCAGCGTGCCGTCGATTGCAAAGCTTCTTTGCAGGGACGGTCCGCGGCCTAGTCTCTGCCAGGAAGATCCAGGGAGGGATCCATGTTCGTTACGCCGGACGGAGAGCGCATTCTGATCGTCGATGGCCACACCCACCTCTGGGATGGGCGGCCGGAGAACTGGCGCAACGACTATGGCCGCACCTTCATCGATACGTTCTGGGGCGGGCATGTCGGCTTCACGCCGGCCGACAAGCGCTGGACGCAGGACCAGTTCCGCTACTACGGCGCCGAAAAGGCGGCCCGTGACCTGTTCGTCGACGGCTATTGCGACGCCGCCATCATGCTGCCCGTCGATCTCCGGGATTTCTACAAGGACGGCTTCAACACCACGGATCAGTGTAGTGAACTGAAGGCGCTCTGCCCGGATCGCGTCGTGCTGAACGGCCGGATCGATCCGCGTGAGGGCTCGCGCGGTCTGGCAAGGCTCGAGCAGGACCACGACCGCTTCGGTTTCAAGGGCGTCAAGCTCTATACCGGCGAATGGAACGGCATCTCGCGCGGCTACCGCCTGTCCGACGATTTCGTGAGGCCCTATCTGGAGAAGTGCCGCGAACTGGGCATCACCATCATCCATGTCCATAAGGGTCCGACGACGCATCCGCTCGACTATGACGCCTTCGACGTGCGCGATGTCGACCATGTCGCGACGAGCTTTCCGGACCTGACCTTCGTCGTAGATCATTGCGGCATGCCGCGCATCGACGATTTCTGCGCCGTCGCCGGGCAGGAGCCGAACGTCTATGGCGGGCTGGCGCTGGTCACCTCGTTCATCCGCGCCCGGCCGCGCCATTTCAAGACGATGCTGATCGAACTGCTCTGGGGCGTCGGGCCGGACCGGCTGATCTTCGGCTCGGACTACGCGATCACCAGTCCCGACTGGATCATTGAGGCGTTCATGGCGTTCGAGCTCGATGAGGAGGATACGACCGAGGCGGGACACGCGCTCGACCTCGACGCCAAGCGCAAGATTCTGGGCCTCAACGCGGCCAAGCTCTACGGTCTCGATGCCGATGCGCTGCTGAACCTGCCGCCGGTCGATCTGCCGGCAGCCGAGGCATCCCGCCATGCGGCCGAATGAAGCCACGCCGTCGCCCGCTGCGCCGTTGGCGGTCGCGGACAGCTTGACCGAGGCGCGAGCGGAAGAGGTGCGCCTCGCTCTGGAGACGATCCGCGACCCCGAACTGGACGAGACGGTCACGGCAATGGGGTTCATCAAGTCGATCGAGGTCGACGGCGGATCGGTCGGCGTTGCCTTCCAGTTGCCGACGCAATGGTGCGCGGCGAACTTCGCGTTTCTGATGGCGGCCGACATCAAGGCGGCCGTGGTGGCGCTGCCCTGGGTCCTTTCCGCCGAAGTGGTGTTGCGCGATCATTTCGCGGCGCGGCGCATCAACGAGGCGGTCGCGCAGGATCTCTCCTTCATGGAAGCCTTTCCGCAGAAGGCCGAAGGCGAACTGGACGGCCTGCGCCACACCTTCCTGGAAAAGGCTTTTCTGGCCCGCCAGCACGCCGTGCTCGATGAACTGCCCAAGGGGGGCAACCTGCCGCCGCCGGCGCTATGGACCCTTTCGGATCTGGAGCGGATCGCCCAAGAGACAGTCGGTCTGGCCGAACCGGTGGCGCGCTATCTGGCGCTGCGCCGCAACCTGCCCGGTGACCGGGCATTCGTCACTGCCCAGGGCGAGCCCGTCGCGTTGCCGCAGTGGGCGGTGCATGTCCGCAGTGTGCGCGGCACGGCGGTCACCATGTCGGCAAACGCCGAGCATTGCCGGATTCTGGCGGCGGCCAATCCGGCCTGATCTTTCGAGAAGAATTCGATGCGGCGCGGGCGGGATAGGGGCTCGACTACCTATGCGTTGGTCAGGGCAAGAAACCGGAAAAACTGCCCTGTTCCCCGTGCCGCCACGTCCGGTTGACGCGCGCCGCATCTGGGAAGGCAACCCCGGATGGCGACGATCGTTCCCAGAAAAATATCGGCTTCTGCCGGTGAGGCCGACCGGTCGGTTTTCTCAGGCGGGCAGGAGGCCCGCCGCCTTGGCGTGGCGGCGGGCGCCATCGGCAGGATGCGGCTCCGCCGTCTTTTCCTGCCTCCCCTGGCTGTCGGTGGTGCCGGATCCGTCCGGCCGGTAGACGCTGCCGAAGCGATTGGCGAGGAACGCCGCCATCGGAATGTCTTCCTGCCGGACCAGGCCCGTCGCGGGAAGCTTGCCCTCGGCCAGCAGATCGAGCACCGCGCAGGCGGCCGAGGCGGTCGTCAGTTGGATGGCGCTGCAGGCGCTCGGGCCTTCCCCGCGGCTATAGATCTTCTTGGCGTAGATTTCTTCGACAAGCCGGCCCTGCTTCATGCCGCTGACGCTGACGAAGATCACCACCACATCCTGCCGCGTCGTCGGCAGCGACTGCTCCAGAATATCCTTCAGCAATTCACGCCGGGCGCAGAGGCGGAGATCGTCGAGCAGCACCTTCATGATCGCCGCATG
The DNA here is from genome assembly GCF_026343955.1 of Kaistia defluvii. Lineage (GTDB taxonomy): Bacteria > Pseudomonadota > Alphaproteobacteria > Rhizobiales > Kaistiaceae > Kaistia > Kaistia defluvii. Next base: position 636,119 of record NZ_JAPKNI010000001.1, on the reverse strand, counting down.
GCCGGGATAGCGGACCGTCTTGTAGTTGAGCCGCCGCACCTTGCCGGAGAGCGTCTCGCACAGCGTGCCGAGGCCGCCGGAGGTGTTGAACGCCTCGTAGAGCACGCCGTCGAGCGAGAATTCCTCACGTTCTTCCAGCGGCGGCACCGAGACGAGCCGTCCATTGGTGATCGCCTCGCAGGGCTCGCAATATTCGTTGATGACGCCGTCCGTGCTCCAGGTCAGGCTGTAATTGAGCCCGTTGGAGGGAAACTGCGGCAGCGCGCCGACCCGCATGCGGATGCTGTCGAGACTGTCGAAATCGCGCGCCATGTCGCTGGCGACGATCGAGATGAAGCCGGGTGCGAGGCCGCATTGCGGGATCAGCGCCGCGCTGGCGGTCGCGGCCATGGCCTTCACGAAACGGGTGCTGGCGACATCTTCGGTCAGGTCGAGATAGTGGACGCCGGCTGAGATCGCGGCCGTGGCGACGGCGGTCGTCAGGTGGAAGGGCAGGGCGCTGATGACGGCGAAAGAGCCGGCCAGGGTTTCGGCCAGCGCGCCTTCGGTGGCGACATCGACCACGCGGTGTGTCAGGCGCGGCCGTGCCGGCAGGGCGTCGAGGCTCGCTTCGCTGCGGTCGACCAGTTCGACCCGGTAGTCACCCGTCTCCGCCAGCATCGACGCGATGGTGCTGCCGATCTTTCCGGCTCCAACGACGGTGATGGTCTTCATGGCAGCGGCTCCCTCGCTCTCGAGGCACCGATTGTCCGGGGCGGGCGATGCGGTCGCCAGCGTGGAAAATGAAGCTCGACCGCCGTTCCGCCGACGAAACGACGGCCTGTCCGACGAAATGACGGAAGCGCCGTCAGCCCTTGTCGAAATTGGTCGTCATGATGATCGAGCTGCGGCAGCGCTCGACGCCGGGAAGGTTGATGATCTCGTCGAGCACGGCGTCGAGATCGTCCATCTGCGGCGCCTCGACCATGAGAGCGAGGTCGAAGTCGCCGCTGACGGTGTGGCAGGTAAGCACTTCCGGCAGCCGCCGCAGCCGCTCCATCACGGCCGGCTGCATGCGCTGCACCAGGCTCAGCATGACGATCGCCCGGCTCGCCGGCGTGCCGAGATTGCGCGACAGGATGGTCGAATAGCCGAGGATGACGCCGCTCTTCTCGAGCTTGGCGATCCGCTCGTGCACGGTGGTCCGGCCGAGCTTCAGCTTGCGCGCCAGCTCTGTGACGGATTCGCGCGCATTCTCCTGCAACAGGGCGATCAGCTTACGATCGGTGCCGTCGAGTGTGGGCTGCTTGTCCCGGACACGGCCGCTGGAAGCTGCGTCTTTGCCGGAGCCGGGACTGTCCATCGGTTCAGTAGCCTCCCTGATAGGTCCGGCGCCGGCCCGCTCCCTGTACGAAATCGATCATCGTCAGGAAGTCGAACACATGCCGGCCCGTCGCCCGCTGTACCGCCGCAGCGTAAAGGGGAAGGTTGGAGCATTCCAGCAGGATCGCGCCGATTTCGGGATGTTCCTCGACCAGCTTCACGGCGCGCTCGACGACTTCCTTTTCCACCGCGTCGCTGTCGAGCTCGCCCTTCTCGTCGAGAATGGCATAGCGGAAGGCCGGCGCGTCCTGCAGCCCCGCGACATGCAACGTCCGGGTCGGGTGCGGGTAGGCGTAAGAGAGCAGCTCCGGCGTCAGCCGGTCCTTGTTGGCGCAAATGACGCCGATCGAGGCGCTGGGCGCCAAGGTTGCCGCGATGAAGGGCAGCTGCAGCAGGCTCGACAGCATCACCGGGATGTCGAGCGCGGCGGCGACTTCCTCCTGGAAATACAGCATGTAGCCGCAATCGCTGGTGATCGCCTTGACGCCCATGCCTTGCAGCTTCTTCGCCGCGGCGACCACCGACGGCGCCATCGAGCGGTCGCCCTCATTGATCAGGCTGTCGATGGTGACGTCGTAGATGGTCTCGTACAGCACCGGATAATTGTAGCTCCAGGCGTTGCCGACATCGCCCGGCGGGAAGGGATTGGAGCAGGCGATCAGCAGGATGCCGATCTCATGGCCATAGCTCTGCGCATCCGGACGAACCCGATAGATTCCCACGTTCCTCGTCTCCTGAATTGGTCCTGCGTTCGGCCCTTAGCGCCCGGCCAGGATATCGTCGGCGATCTTCTCGGCGATCATCATCGTCGTCAGGTTGATGTTGGCGGCCGGGATCGACGGCATGATCGATGCGTCGGCGACGCGCAAGCCCTCGACGCCATAGACCGAGCCATGCGGATCGACCACGGCGTTCGGATCATCGGCGCGGCCCATGCGGTTGGTGCCGCAGGGATGCCAGTCGCCCTGCACGCCGGCGCGGATCCATTCTTCCATCAGCGTTTCGTCGGCCATGGTCTTGTCGAGCGGGAAGCGCTTGTCTATGGCCGCGCCCAGCACGAGCTGCCGCGCCGCGCCCCCGAGATCGAGCAGGCCGGCCGCGACATTGGTGATGATCTTGTTCATCGCCGTCGGCGCGGTCAGGTTGCGCAGCGAGGCCGCGTAGATGCCCGGCCAGAAGGCGCTGACATAGTCGGAGACGGGACCCTGCGTCAGGAACCCGGCGACCTGGCGCGCCGTGGTCATGAAGCGCTCGAGATCGCGATGGTCGGAAAGATAGTTGAAGGCAACGAAGGGCTCGGAATGGGGCGAGGCATCGTTCAGTCGCACGATGCCCTTTGAATAGGCCTTGTTGGGACCGAAATTGACGGTGGCGAGGCGTTCGCCCAGCCGCGTCGCGGCAAAGCGGCCGGAGACGGTCAGCTTCATGTCGACGCGCGGCGTCTGCGGATGGCCCGAGCTCCAGCGCATATGCATCAGGAAGCCGTTCTTGGCGGCGCGCGAAAGCTGGCCCTCCGGCTTCAGATGGACGCCGAAGCCGATCAGCGGGTGGTCGAGGAGGTTCTCGCCGACGCCGCGCCGGTCGCTGAGGACGGCGATGTTGTGCTCGGCGAGATGCTCGGCGCGGCCGATGCCGGCGCGCATCAGCAGGGCCGGGCTGTGTAGCGCGCCGGCCGACAGGATGACCTCGCTGGCCTCGATGCGCTCGTCCTTGCCGTCGCGGCGGATGGTGACGCCGGTGATGCGGCGCCCTTCCGAGGTCAGCCCCTGCACCACGGTTCCGGAAAGGATCTTCAGGTTGGGACGACGGCGGGTCGACTCGTCGAGATAGCCCGCCGCCGACGAGACCCGGTGGTTGTAGGCATTGTTGCGGCCGAACGGGAAGCAGGCGTCGCCGACCTGCTGGTGGCTGTCGTCGAGATAGGGAATGCCGGCCCTGCCGACCACGTCGCGGAAGGCGAGGGCAAACGGGCTCCAGTATTCCGGGAAGGTGCGGCGGATCGGGATGCGCCCTTCGGTGCCGCTCAGCGGCGTCGAGAAATCGAGGTCGCGCTCGATCTTCTTGAGATAGGGCAGGCAGTCGTCCCAGGACCATCCTGCCGCGCCCATCGCCTGCCACTCGTCATAATCAGTGGCGAGGCCGCGGATCAGCACCTGGGCGTTTACCGAGGAACCGCCGCCCATGACGCGCGCCTGCTCGTAGCGGCGCTCGGGCATGGCGGCCTTGATCTCGGCCGGCGATTTGTTGCCGATCGGGCCGGTATAGGCCTTCAGCTCGGTCCAGTAGCGATAGGGCTGGAAATAATCCGGCAGGAAGCCCTCGCCATAGATCGTGGCGGGGACCGCTTCGGGCGGGGTATCGGGACCCGCCTCGATCAGCAGCACGCGGCGCTTCGGGTCGGCCGAAAGCCGATTGGCCAGCACGCAGCCGGCGGAGCCGCCGCCAACGATGATATGGTCGAAGAACATGGCGAGCCCGCAAATCCGCTGATTAAAACAACTGTTTAATTTCTAGATCCGCGATCGGGCATCGTCAATCGGACTGCGCGGTCTCACTTCTGCGCTAGCCGCCGACATCGCGGATCGGGAAGGGACGCTGTTCCGCGATCGCCTCCATGGCGAAATAGGAGGTGACCGTGTCCAGCTCCACCTTCTCGATCAGGCGCTGATAGGAGCGGTCGTAGCTCGCGAGGTCGTGCGTGACGATCTTCAGCATGTAGTCGTAGTCGCCGCCGATCCGGTAGAAGTCGATCACTTCCGGCATGGACTGCACATGCTGGCGGAAGGTTTCCAGCCATGCCTTGGAATGATGGCGGGTGCGGATCATGACGAAGACGACCACGTCGAGATCGACGGCGGCGCGGTTGAGCCGGACCGAATAGCCCTGGATCACGCCGCTCTGCTGGATTGCCTGGAGCCGCCGCCAGCAGGCGTTCTGCGACAGGTTCACCGTCTCGGCCAGCTCGCGCTGCGACAGCGATGAATCATTCTGCAGGGCGCGCAGAATTCGCAAATCCATATGATCGAATTTTGACTTCATATTTCGATCGTATGATCGAATGTGGAGCTATTTGTCAATGAAATCGGTGTGTTTTACGCGTTTGGAAGTTGAAATGATGGTTTGAATGACCCGTTTCGGCCTCCGCCTGCGATGGGCCTCTTTCCTCAGAAAGCGCATGGCCATGGATACCTCACGCGACACGATCGAGACCGTCAACGCCACGCCGTTGCAGCGTTTTCGCGCCAGTCTCGCAAGCCCGGATATCGTGCGCGAACTGCGCGAAGGGCTGATCGGCGAGGGGAAGCTGATCGAAGGCCCCTTCGGGCTGAAGCCCTTGCTCTATGCCGATTACGTCGCCTCGGGCCGGGCGCTGCGCCAGGTCGAGAGCTTCGTCATGGAAGAAGTCCTGCCCTATTACGCCAACAGCCATACCGAGGCGTCCTATTGCGGTGGCGCGATGACGCGGATGCGCCGCGAGGGGCGCGCCACCATCGGCCGGCTGGTCGGCGCCGACGCGGATTGCGCCGTCATCTTCACCGGTTCGGGCGCGACCGCCGGAATCAACCGGCTGGTGTCGCTGCTCGGTGTCGCCGACGCGGCGCAGCGCGGCGAGAATCCGCTGGTGATCGTCGGCCCCTATGAGCACCACTCCAACATCCTGCCCTGGCGCGAGAGCGGCGCTGAGGTGATCGAGATCGCCGAAGCGGCCGAAGGCGGCCCGGATCTCGGCGAACTCGAAGCGACGCTGGCGCGAACCGGCGACCGGAGCCTGCGCATCGGCGCTTTCTCGGCCGCCTCCAACGTCACCGGCATCACCACGGATACGGATGCGGTGACGGCGCTGCTGAAGCGACACGGCGCGCTCGCGGTCTGGGACTATGCCGGCGGCGGCCCCTACATGCCGATGAACATGGCGCGGGGCGAAGGCCTGGCGAAGGACGCGATCGTGCTGTCGCCGCACAAGTTTGTCGGTGGCCCGGGCGCTTCCGGCATTCTCGTGGTGCGGAAATCCGCCGTGACGCAGACGCGGCCGAGCTGGCCCGGTGGCGGCACCGTGTCGTTCGTTTCGCCCTGGGGCCACGACTATGTGAAGGATCTCGCCGCGCGGGAAGAGGCGGGCACGCCGAACGTCGTTGGCGACATCCGCGCCGTGCTGGCCTTTCTCGTCAAGGATGCGGTCGGGCAGGCCTTCATCGATCGCCGCCATGCCGAGCTGAACGACCGGGCGCTGGCCGTGTGGTCGCAGAATCCTCGGCTGAAGCTGCTCGGCGTCGACAGGGGCGAGCGGCTGCCGATCTTCTCCATGCGCGTGCTGAACGGCGAAGGCGGCTTCGTCCACCACCAGCTCTTCACCCGCATGCTGAGCGATTGCTTCGGCATCCAGGCGCGAGGTGGCTGTGCCTGCGCCGGCCCCTATGCGCATCGCCTGCTCGGCATTGACGAGGACGCCTCCAACGCGATCCGCGCCAGCATCGGCGCCGGCCAGGAAATCGAGAAGCCCGGCTGGGTGCGGCTGAACCTCAGCTTCCTGATGGACGATGCCAAGGCCGATTTCCTGATCCGCTCGCTCGACCAGCTGGCGCGCGACCCGTCCGCTGCCTCCGCCTATCAGGTCGATGTCGCGACGGCGAAGTTCCGCCCTGCCGACAAGGCGGCCTGACTTGGCCGGCCGGCCGCAGGTGACGGGGTTCTTCGATCCCCGGACGTTCTCCATCCAGTATATCGTGGCCGACCCGGCGACGCGGCGCTGTGCCATCATCGATACCGTGCTCGACTTCGACGAGAAGTCGGGCTCGGTGGCGAGCCGGAACGCCGACCGCCTGCTCGCCTTCATCGCCTCGCAAGGCCTGACGCTGGAATGGATCCTCGATACTCATCCGCATGCCGATCGTCTTTCGGCCGCCGACTATCTGCGCCGCAGGACCGGCGCGCCGACGGCGATCGGCGAGAAGGTGGCGGGCGTCCAGACGATCTGGAACGCCATCTACAATCGGACCGACCTGCCAGCCGACGGGTCGGCCTGGGATCGGCTGTTTGCCGATGGCGATCGCTTCCGCATCGGCGATCTCGAGGCGCGGGTGATGTTGTCGCCCGGCCATACGCTGGCTTCGATCACCTATGTCGTCGGCGACGCCGCCTTCGTGCACGACACGCTGTTCATGCCGGACAGCGGCACGGCGCGGGCCGATTTCCCGGGCGGATCGGCCGGCGATCTCTGGCGCTCGATCCAGGCCATTCTGGCCTTGCCGGACGAGACGCGGCTGTTCACCGGGCATGACTACCAGCCTGGTGGGCGCGAGCCCGCATGGGAAAGCACGGTCGCCGAACAGCGCGCCCGCAACACGCATGTTTCCGTCTGCGCGAGCGAGGCCGAGTTCGTGGCGCTGCGAAATCGGCGCGATGCGACCTTGCCAATGCCGAAGCTGATCCTGCATGCCTTGCAGGTGAATACGAATGGCGGCCGGCTGCCCGAGCCGGAAGCCAATGGCCGACGCTATCTGAAGATCCCAATCGGCGCGCTGGGCGAGCCGGACTGGGGCTGATCGTTTCCATCTCTGACGCCTTCCTCCAACACGGGCCTGAAGCGTGATCGCGAGACTGCTGCAACGAAGCCTCCCCATTCTCGACTGGGGCCGCCGCTACGATCGATCGACGCTGACCAATGACCTGATCGCCGCGGTGATCGTCACGGTGATGCTGGTGCCGCAGTCGCTCGCCTATGCGATGCTGGCCGGCCTGCCGCCCCAGGTCGGGCTCTATGCGTCGATGCTGCCGCTGGTCGCCTACATGCTGTTCGGCACCAGCCGGACGCTGGCGGTCGGGCCGGTCGCGGTGATCTCGCTGATGACGGCGGCGGCGATCAGCCAGGTCGCGGCGCCGGGATCGCCGGAATACCTCGCCATGGCGGTGGCGCTCGCCTTTCTCTCCGGCGTCATCCTGGTGCTGATGGGCGTGTTCCGCCTCGGCTTCCTGGCCGGATTGCTCAGCCGGCCGGTGATTTCCGGCTTCATCACCGCGTCCGGCGTGCTGATCGCCGTCAGCCAGCTCAAGCATGTACTGGGCGTCCGAGCCGGCGGCAGCACCTTGCCCGAGATGCTGGCAGGCCTCTTCCGGGCGCTCCCGCTCGTCAATCCCTATACCGTCCTGATCGGTGTCGGGGTCGTCGCCTTCCTGATCTTCGTGCGCTCGCGGTTGAAGGGGGTGCTGCTTCGGCTTGGCCTGCGTCGCGCGGGGGCCGAACTGATCGTGCGGCTCGGGCCGATCGCGGCGATCGTCGTGACGACGGTGGCGGCGGTCGCCTTCGACCTGCAGGCCAAGGGCGTGCAGCTGGTCGGCACCATCCCGCAGGGCCTGCCGGTGTTTGCGCTGCCGGATCTTTCGATCGAGACGGTGACGCGCCTGGCGGGGCCCGCCTTGCTGCTCAGCGTCGTTGGCTTCGTCGAGTCGATCTCGATCGCCCAGACGCTCGCCTCGAAGCGGCGGCAGCGGATCTCGCCCAACCAGGAACTGATCGGGCTCGGCGTCGCCAATCTCGCTTCCGGCTTTTCGTCGGGCTATCCGGTCACGGGCGGCTTTGCCCGCTCCGTGGTCAATTTCGACGCCGGCGCCGAGACGCCTGCGGCCGGGCTCTATACCGCCATCGGCATCGGTCTCGTCACGCTGTTCCTGACGCCCTATCTCGCGCATCTGCCGCAGGCGACGCTGGCGGCGACGATCATCGTCGCCGTTCTATCGCTGGTCGATATCGCGGCGATCCGGCGCGTCTATGCCTATTCGCGGCCGGATTTCGTCGCGATCTCAGCGACGATCCTGGTGACGTGGATCTGGGGCGTGGAGATCGGCGTCGTCACCGGCGTGGCCGTGTCGCTGATCCTGCATCTCCAGCGCACCAGCCGGCCCCATATGGCTGTCGTCGGCCAGATGCCGGGGACGGAGCATTTCCGCAATGTCGAGCGCCATGCCGTTCTCACCGACGAGGCCGTGCTCGGCCTGCGCGTCGACGAAAGCCTTTATTTCGGCAATTGCGGCTTCCTCGAAGACAGCGTGTTGCGGCTGGTGGCCGAGCGGCCGAAGGTGCGGCACCTGATCCTGATGTGTCCCGCCGTCAACACGATCGATTCCAGCGCGCTCGACAGCCTGTTCGAGATCAACAGCCGCCTGCAGGATGCCGGAATCCAGTTTCACCTGTCGGAAGTGAAGGGGCCGGTGATGGACCGGCTGCGCCGTTCCGACTTTCTCGCCAAACTGTCCGGCAAGGTGTTCCTGAGCCAGATGGAGGCGGTCCGTGCGCTGACCCTCCCGGCTGCTGCCGGGGTCGAGGCCGGGACGGGGTCCGTCGAGCGCGCGTGAGAGAGAAATCCATTCTCCGGGCCGGTGCTTCGGCCGAACGCGCGTTTTGATGTCTGGCATCGCCGTTGGGGCAGGGCGCGTTTTCACTTGAGCGCGCATTCAAATAAATGTTTTAAATGATTGATTAGGATCTAGCCAAGGCGCGCCCCATGTACGCTGCACCGACCCTGCTGATCAACGGGATTGCCCGTTCGACCTTTGAAACGGCTTCCAACGTCATCGTCAACCCGGCAACCGGGCAGGAACTGGCGCCGTTGCCGATCGCTTCGGCTGAGGATGTCTCGGCCGCGATCGATGCGGCGGAGGCGGCGTTTCCGGCCTGGAGCCGGAAGGCGCCGGTCGAGCGCGCCCGCGTGCTGCGCCGTGCTGCCGATCTGATCCGGCGGCGCGTCGACGACATCGCCACCGGACTGACGCTGGAGAACGGCAAGCCGCTGGCGGAGGCGAGGGGCGAGATCCTGGCCACCGCCGAGGTGTTCGACTGGTTCGCCGATGAAGCACGCCGCGCCTATGGCCGGATCATCCCGGGCCCGGAGGATGGCCGCATGGTCGTGCTCAAGGAGCCGGTCGGCGTCGTGGCGGCGATGTCGCCCTGGAATTTCCCGGCCATGACGTCCGGCAAGAAGGTTGCCGCGGCTCTGGCCGCCGGTTGCACCGTCGTGCTCAAGCCGGCCGAGGAAACGCCGTCCGCGCCGCTCGCCATTGCCCAGTGCCTGCACGACGCCGGCCTGCCGGCGGGTGCGCTCAATGTCGTCCTGGGACGTCCGGCCGATATCTCCATCCAGATCATGGCATCGCCCAAGGTCGCCAAGGTGTCGTTCACCGGCTCGACCGTGGTCGGCCGCGAACTGGCGCGGCTTGCCGCGCCGGGCCTGAAGCGCCTGACCATGGAACTGGGCGGGCATGCGCCGGTCCTGGTCATGGAGGATGTCGATCCGGCCTGGGCCGCCGCCCGTTCGGCAACCGCGAAGTTCCGCAATGCCGGCCAGGTCTGTACCTCGGCGACGCGCTTCTTCGTGCACCAGTCGATCTATGACGATTTCGTCGGCGAGTTCGCCCGTCTCGCGAAGACCGTGCAGGTCGGCGACGGCCTCGATCCGGCGACCGTGATGGGGCCGCTCACCAATGCGCGCCGCGTCGACGCGGTCGAGCGGCTGACGGCCGAGGCGGTCTCCTGCGGCGCCCGGCTGGTGGCCGGCGGCAAGCGCATCGACCGGCCGGGCAATTTCTTCGAGCCGACCGTGCTCGCCGACGTGCCGGCCCATGCCAGGGTGATGAGCGAGGAGCCGTTCGGCCCCTTGGCGACGATCACCCCCTTCGCCGACCTCGACGAAGCGATCGCGGCCGCCAACGCCGTGCCGTTCGGGCTTGCCGGCTATGCGCTCACCCATTCGACCGCCTATTCGCGCCGCATCGCCCGCGACCTGAAGGTCGGCGTCGTCGGCATCAACACCTTCGTCGCCAGCAGCGCGGAGACGCCGTTCGGCGGCGTCAAGGACAGCGGCTATGGCGTCGAGGGCGGCATTGAGGGGCTCGATTCCTATCTCGTGACCAAGTTCGTGAACGAAGGCTGAGGCCATGCCGGAGCTGAACTGCGATTTCGTCGTCGTCGGCGGCGGTTCGGCCGGCTGCGTCATGGCGAGCCGCCTGTCGGAGGACGGCAAGTATCGCGTGATCCTGCTGGAAGCGGGTCGCGATACGCCGCCCGACCGGGTCGAGCCCGCCATTCTCGACAGCTATCCGCGCGTCGCCTATTTCAACGCCAAGAATGTCTGGCCGGACCTGCGCGTCCACCTGCAGCCGGTGCCGCACAACAATCCCGGCAAGGCGGTGCCTCGGCGCTACGAGCAGGCACGGCTGATGGGCGGCGGCTCCAGCCTCAACGACATGCAGGCCAACCGCGGCACGCCGGACGACTATGACGACTGGGCGCGGGTCGGCGCGACCGGCTGGGACTGGGAAGGCGTGCTGCCCTTCTTCAAGAAGGCCGAGCGCGATCTCGACTATGCCGGCGATCTGCACGGCCAGACCGGCCCGCTGCCGATCCGGCGTATCTTTCCCGACGCCTGGCCGAAATTCTCGCATGCGGCGGTCGAGGCCTGGGGCGCCGCCGGATTCCGGCAGTTGCAGGACCAGAACGGCGAATTCGGAGACGGGTTCTTCCCGGTCGCGATCTCCAACATCTACGATCGGCGCGTATCGACGGCGATCGCCTATCTCGACAACAAGGTCCGCCAGCGCCCGAACCTGACGATCCTCCCGAACGCCATGGTGAAGAAACTCATCGAGCGGGACGGCCGGATCACCGGCGTCGAGGCGCAGACGGAGCAGGGCCCGCAGACGATCGTCGCCGGGGAAACCATCATCTGCGCCGGCGCGCTGCACTCGCCGGCCATGCTGATGCGCGCCGGCATCGGGCCGGGCGACACGCTGCGCCGTCTCGGCATCCCGGTCGTCGCGGCCCGGCGCGGCGTCGGCCAGAACCTGCAGGAACATCCGACGATCTCGATCTCGTCGCACGTCAAGCCGGACGCCCGCCTCGGCAAGAAGCTGCGCCGCCATATCCATACGGCGTTGCGCTATTCCTCCGGCGTCGAGGGCGGCGATCCGCAGGACATGTACATGGTGGCGATGACCACCTCGGGCTGGCATCCGGTCGGCCAGCAGGTCGGCTCGCTGATGACCTGGGTCAACCGCGCCCATTCACGCGGCTTCGTCACGCTCGACAGCGCCTCGGCAGAGGTCGAGCCGCATGTCGAGTTCGCGCTGCTCTCCGACAATCGCGACGTGCAGCGGTTGAAAGCCGGCATGCGGCTGATCGCCAGGCTCTACGACACGCCGGCGATGCAATCGGTCGCCAACGATCCGTTCCCGACCAGCTATACCGAGCGGATCCGCGATCTCGGCGTCATCAGCCCCAAGAACTACGTCATGACCAAGATCCTGGCGACGATGCTGGACGGGCCGGACTGGATGCGGCGGCTGCTGTTGAAGCACGTCGTCACCTCGGACGCGCCCGTCGCGGCCATGATGGCGGATGACGAACTGCTGGAGGCCTTTGTTCGCGAGAAGGCACATGGGGTCTGGCATGCCTCGGGCACCTGCAGGATGGGCAGCGTCACCGACGAGGACGCGGTGGTCGGCCCGTCCGGCAAGGTCATCGGCGTCGAGGGATTGCGCGTCGTCGACGCGTCGGTGATGCCGTTCACGCCGCGCGCCAACACAAATCTCCCGACCATCATGATCGCCGAGCGCATGAGCGCGTTGATCCTAGCGGAGCGAAAAGAAGGCCACCGCGCCGGCTGGTAAGGGGCGGGACCGCAAAACATGGTGAAAAGGCCTGCCGAAAGGCGCGGTTAGCGTTCTGCGCGTGTTCGGGCGTCATGGCCAATCGGACGTGGTGGCGGTTAACCTGTAATGTGCGGCGCAGGTTGTCGGCCTGCACCGAGTCGGCGGGATGCGCGCAGGTCGGATCGGATTGGGGAGAACGGGTGCCTTGGTCGTATCGGAAAGCACAGCAATGGCAGGCAAGGAAGCCGACACGCGGGAGCGGCTCATCAAGGCTGCGCTGCGGGTATTTGCCGATCGCGGCATTGCCTCCGCGACGCTGCGCGAGATCACCGTCGAGGCCGGCGCCAATGTCGCCGCGGTGAACTATTACTTCCGCTCGAAGGAAGAACTGACCCGCACCGTACTGGAAGCCTGCCTGCGTCCGATCAACGAGAGCCGCCTGCAATCGCTGGAGAAGCTGGTGGCCTTGAATGGCGACGCGGCGATTCCGCTCGAAAACCTGATCGAGGCGCTGGTCCGGCCGATGGTCGAGCAGAGCCTGGACGAATATGGCGGCCGCTCGCCCGTGCGGCTTCTGCTGCAGGTGCGCGCCCTGCCGCAGCCCTTGACCAACACCATCCTCGCCAACCAGTTCGACAGCATCCACCGGCTGTTCGTCGAGGCACTGGGCAGGACGCTGCCGGATCTCCCGCGCGAGGAAATCGGCCTGCGCTATGATTTCGCCCGTGGCGCCATCATGCAGATCCTCGGCGATCTCGACCCGGCCGCGCGCGACCTGCCGGACCTGCCGATCCGTCAGGCGCGGCTCGACAACGAGACGCTGATCCGGCAACTCGTCCACTTCATCGCCGCCGGCTTTCGCGCCCCCGTCAGTTCCGCCTTCGCGCAGAGCTGAGCCGCCGCGCGACAGGCCTCGCCTCCGGATTGGGCAGGCCGCGCCGCTCGCGCTTGCACCGGGCCTCGACTGACACCATCCCAGTCGCAAATCCTTCAAGCCGAACCGCGCTGCGCCGATCGGCCCGAAGTCGAGCGCTGCCGCGCGATTGCGCCCCGATTTCCGATGCGGAAGGCCAGGCGCATCCCGAGCCGGCAGGGTCGGGCAGGGCGCGATCCGGCCTGCCCGCTAAAAGCGCTTGACCAGCAACAAAACATTCGTTTGAAATGTAGGTATGAAACATATTTTTTGCTTCTAGGACTGACTTGGGCGGCGTTTGCCTCGGGGAGGGTGAGCGCAGTTGCTATTTTGCCGAAGAAGAGGCCTCCCGGCGTTCCGCCGGGTGCCGACCGGCAAAAGCGGCGCCGCGAAGCGCGGTGGTCGTGAATGGCGGGACGGCAGTCGTCGCGCTTCGGTTTCGTCATGCAGTCATCAAGGGGAGTTCATCCATGCGTCCAGCTAAGTTGCTACTCGGTCTCGGCGCGGCGCTTTGCGCGCTGACGTCCTTCGCGCAGGCCGAAGAGCCGGTGCGCGGGGGAAACGTCACGTTCCTCATGTCCCCCGCGCCGCAGATCCTGACGTCGGCGATCACGACGGCGGGCGCGGAACAGGTGGTGTCGTCGAAGATTTCCGACAGCCTGTTCACCTATGACTACGACCTCAATCCGAAGCCGCTTCTGGCCGAGGGCTTTTCGGTCAGCGATGACGGCCTGCGCGTGACGATCAACCTGCGCAAGGGCGTGAAGTGGCATGATGGCAAGGAGTTTACCTCCGAGGACGTCGCCTTCACCACCATGGACGTCTGGAAGGTTCTGCACGGCCGCGGCCGCACCATCTTCGGCAACGTCACCGCCGTCGAGACGCCCGACCCCTATACGGCGATCTTCGTTCTTTCCAAGCCGTCGCCCGGCATGCTGAAGAGCCTCGCCGCGCAGCAGGCGCAGATCTTGCCCGCCCATCTCTACAAGGGCACCGATATTCCCACCAACCCGGCCAATCTCAAGCCGATCGGTACCGGCCCGTTCAAGTTCGTGTCGTTCGCGCCGGGCGACAACCTGGTGCTTGAGCGCAACCCCGACTACTGGGACAAGGGCAAGCCCTATCTCGACAAGCTGATCTTCCGCTTCATCCCCGATCCGGCCACCCGCGCCTCGGCCATCGAATCCGGCGAAGCGCAGATCGCGCCGCAGAATCTGGTGCCGATGGCCGATCTCGAGCGCCTCGCCGCCACCGGCGAATTCGACATCACGACCAAGGGCTACGAGTTCCAGAACGAGATGGAGATGATCGAGTTCAACCTCGATGACCCCGTCATGAAGGACAAGCGCGTCCGCCAGGCGATCGCCCACGCGATCGACCGCGACTGGATCGTCGAGAACATCTTCTTCGGCTATGGCAAGCCGGCCGAGACGCCGCTGCACCAGCAGCTCACCGAGATGTTCGACTCGAGCGGCGTGCCGCAATATGCCTTCGATCCGGAAAAGGCCAAGGCGCTGCTCGACGAGGCCGGCTACAAGCCCGACGCCAATGGCATCCGCCTGAAGCTGACCGTCGATCCGCTGCCCTATGGCGAGCATCAGGCGAGCATCGCCGCCTATATGCGCGAGGCCTTCCGCGCGGTCGGCATCGACCTGACGGTGCGGGCACAGGATTTCGCCGGTTTCGTCAAGCGCGTCTATACCGATCGCGACTTCCAGTTCACCGTCAATCTGCTGACGGGCGGCTCGGATCCGACGATCGGCACGCAGCGCACCTTCTGGTCGCAGAGCTTCAAGCCCGGCGTCGGCTTCTCCAACGGCTCGCACTACGTGAACCCGGAGATGGACAAGCTGCTTGAGACGGCGGCTTCCGAAATGGATCCCGCCAAGCGCAAGGCCGAGTATCACGACTTTCAGAAGCTCGCCATGGAAGACCTGCCGGTCTTCCCGCTGGTCGCGGTCGAGAGCGTGACCATTGCCAGCAAGCGGCTGAAGAACCATACGGTCGACGCGAACGGCACCTACAGCAACTTCGCCAACGTCTATCTGACGCCGGCCGAGTAAGCTTCCGGCGGAGCCGGCGGCGCGTCCTGCCGCCGGCTCCCGTTCCCGATCCGCCCGCCATCCGGAGACATGACCGCCTTGAACCGGCATCTGTTGCATTATCTTGGATGGCGTCTCCTCCAGTCCCTGGTGGTCATCACTATCGTCGTGATCGGCAGCTTCATGCTGCTGCACCTCGTCCCCGGCGACATGGTCGATGTTCTCGGCGGCCAGCGCGGCGACATGGATGCCGAGCTGATGGCGACGCTGCGCGCCCGCTACGGTCTCGACCAGCCGATGCTGGTCCAGCTTTTCCACTATGTCACTGGGGTGCTTCAGGGCGACCTCGGCTATTCCTTCCGCAACTCGAACACGGTGCTGTCACTGGTGTTGCAGCGCCTGCCGGCGACCATCCTCCTGGTGGTCTGCTCGGTCGCCGTCGCCGTCTTCATCGGCACGCTGGCCGGCGTCTTCGCCGCGCGCCACGTGCACCGGCCGATCGATGTCATCATCTCGATGGTGGTGCTGATCTTCTACGCCACGCCCGTCTTCATGACCGGCCTCGGCCTCGTCATCATCTTCAGCGTCAAGCTCAAGCTGCTGCCGGTTGGCGGGTTGATCACGCCGGGCGTCGACATGACGACGCTGCAGCTGATCGGCGATGTCGCACGGCACATGATCCTGCCGGTTCTGTCGCTGTCGCTGTTCTACATCGCGATCTATGCGCGACTGGCGCGGGCCTCGATGCTGCAGGTTCTGAACCAGGACTACATCCGCACCGCCTATGCCAAGGGGCTCGGCACCAGCCATGTCATCATCGGCCATGCGCTGCGCAATGCGCTGTTGCCGGTCGTGACCATGGTCGGCCTGCAGATCGCCGAGCTGTTCGGCGGCGCGGTGCTGACCGAGACGATCTTCAGCCTGCCCGGCGTCGGCCGCCTTGCCTATGACTCGGTGTTCGAGCGCGACTATCCGCTGATCCTGGGCGTGCTGCTCGTCTGCTCTTTCGTCATCATCCTCGTCAATCTGATCATCGACCTCATCTACACGCTGCTTGACCCGCGCGTCGAAGTCAGTCGCTGAAACGCAAGGGGATCATCATGCTTCGCCGCGTCCTGCTTTCCCCCGCCGGTTTCGTCGGCCTTCTTCTGCTGCTGATGATCGTCGGCATGGCGCTTTCGGCCGGCTATTTCTTCCCCAAGGGGCCGTGGGCGCTGGTGGCGCGCCCCTATCAGTGGCCGGGCCAGCGACCGGGCCTGCCTTTCGGCACGGATTCGCTCGGGCGGGATATCCTGGCGGCGATCTTCTACGGGGCGCGCGTGTCGCTGATCGTCGGCCTGGTCGCCACCGTCTGCGCGCTCGCCGTCGGCATCACGGTCGGTTCGCTCGCCGGCTATTTCGGCCGTGGCGTCGATGCCGTGCTGATGCGGATCACCGACGCGTTCCAGACCATTCCGGGTTTTTTGTTCGCCATCGTGCTGGTGTCGATCCTGTCGCCCTCGGTCACAAACATCGTCATCGCCATCGCCGTCGTCTCCTGGCCGCCAGTGGCCCGGCTGACGCGCGCCGAGGTGCTGCGGGTGCGCGAAACGGAATATGTCCAGTCCTGCAAGATCATCGGTATGTCGACGCCGCGCATCATCCTGACCCAGGTGCTGCCCAACAGCCTGTCGCCGGTCATCGTCGTCGCGGCCGTGCTGGTCGCCACCGCCATCATCACCGAGGCGGGACTTTCCTTCCTGGGGCTCGGCGATCCCAACGTCATGAGCTGGGGCACGCTGATCAATGTCGGCCGGCCCTCGATCCGCAGCACCTGGTTCATCTGCGTGCTGCCCGGCCTGTTCGTCGTCATGACCGTGCTGGCGCTGAACCTGCTCGGCGATGCGATCAACGATGCGCTCAACCCCCATTTCAGGAAGCGATAGATGATGCCGAACGCTTCCGTGCCGAGGGAAAGCCTGCTCGATGTCGAGGGGCTCTCGATCCTGATCAAGGACAAGCGCGGCGACGTGCGCGCGGTCGAGGATGTCAGCTTCTCCGTCGCCGCCGGCGAGACGCTGGCGCTGGTCGGCGAATCCGGCGCCGGCAAGTCGCTGACGGCGCTGGCGCTGATGCGGCTCCTGCCGAAGACACTGGCCGTCGAGGCGAAGCGCATCACGCTGGCCGGCAAGGACCTGACATCGCCATCCGAGCTCGACATCCGCAAGGTGCGCGGCTCGATCATGGCAATGATCTTCCAGGACCCGCTATCGGCGCTCAATCCGGTGCTGACCGTCGAGCGCCAGCTGGTCGAGGCGATCCGCCTGCACGAGACGATCTCGCGGTCGGACGCCCGCGCACGGGCACTGGAACTGCTCGACATGGTGCGCATTCCGGCCGCCGCAGCGCGGCTCGGCGAATATCCGCACCGGCTTTCCGGCGGCATGCGCCAGCGCGTCATGATCGCCATGGCGCTGGCCGGCCGGCCCAGGCTGATCCTCGCGGACGAGCCGACAACCGCGCTCGACGTCACCATTTCCGGCCAGATCCTCGAACTGCTGAAGGAATTGCAGCGCGATCTCGGGCTCGGCATGCTGTTCATCACGCATGATCTGCATGTCGTCCGATCCGTCGCGCACCGGGTCGCGGTGATGTATTCCGGCCGCGTCGTCGAGAGCGGCACGGTGGCGGACGTGTTCGAGCGGCCGCGCCATCCCTATACCGAAGGCCTGATCCAGGCCCGCCCGCATGGCAGCTTCGTCACCGACGGTCACCGGCTGCGGGAGATCGCCGGCACGGTGCCGGTGCCTTCCGCCCGGCCGCCCGGCTGCGCCTTCGAGCCGCGCTGCGGCCGCGCCGAGGCCGATTGCCGGCAGATCGTGCCGCCGCTGGTGCTGGAGCCGGGCACGGCCCGGTCGCTGGCCTGCTTCCACCCGCTGCAGCAGGAGCAGTACGCATGAGCCCGCGCCTGCAGATCGACGCGATGGTAGTCGAGCACCGGACGAAGCGCGGCGTCGTCCATGCCGTCGCCGGCGTCAGCCTGGAACTCGAGGCCGGCGAGACGCTCGGCCTGGTCGGTGAATCCGGTTGCGGCAAGTCGAGCCTCGCCCGCGCCATTGTCGGTCTCAACACGCCGAAATCCGGGGCCATCCGGATCGATGGCCGCGCCACCGATCCGGGCCGTCGCGGCGCGCAGGCGCGCGCCATCCAGATGGTGTTCCAGGATCCCTACGGTTCGCTCAACCCGCGCATGAGCGTGCGCGAACTGGTCGAGGAGCCGCTCTCGGTGCATCGGCTCGGCAATCGCGCCGAGCGTGCGGCCCGCGCCAAGGCGCTGCTGGAGCGCGTCGGCATCTCGGCCGCCATGCAGGACCGCCTGCCGCACCAGCTCTCCGGCGGCCAGCGCCAGCGCGTCGGCATTGCCCGCGCCATGGCGCTGGAGCCGAAGATCGTCATCTGCGACGAGCCCGTCTCGGCGCTCGACGTCTCGGTCCAGGCGCAGGTCTTGAACCTGCTGCTCGACCTGCAGAAAGAACAGGAACTGACCTTCCTGTTCATCTCGCATGACCTCGAGGTCGTGCGCTATGTCTCGCACCGGATCGCCGTCATGTATCTCGGCGTCATCGTCGAGATCGGCCCGGCCGAGGGTGTCTGGTCGCTGCCGCTGCATCCCTATACGCGCGCGCTGATGCAGACGGCGGGCGATGCCGAGCGGGTCGCGGCGACGGGGCCGATGGTGACGCTTGCAAGCGAATTGCCCAATCCACTGCATCCGCCGAGCGGATGCCGGTTCCGGACAAGATGCCCCCTTGCAATCGAGGTCTGCGCCCGCGATGTTCCGGCGCTCGAGGACTTTGGCGACGGCCATCACGTCGCCTGTCATCGCGCCAGGGAGTGGGCGGGGACCGCAATGCCGGCCCATGCCTGACAGCGGGTCTTGCGTCCGGTGGGACGACCGAGCCTGACGAGCGAATTGCGAAGGTGAAACCATGACCGAGACCAGCCGTCAGTTCCAGTCTCTGGCCCATTGGGGCGCGTTCACGGCCCATGTCGAGGATGGCAGGCTGGTCGGCGTTTCGCCTTTTGCCGGCGATGCACAGCCAAACGACCTGATCGAGGCCTGGCCCGAAATGGTCTATGCCGAAAACCGCATCCGCCGGCCCTCGATCCGGCGCGGCTGGCTGGAGACGGTCGGGCGCGGCCTGCCGCATCCGGGTTTTGGCCGTGGCGACGACACCTTCGTCGAGGTTTCGTGGGACGAGGCGCTCGGCCATGTCCAGCGCGAGCTGGAGCGGGTGCGCAGCCAGTATGGCAATCCCTCGATCTTCGGCGGTTCCTATGGCTGGTCGAGCGCCGGTCGGCTGCATCATGCGCGCACGCTGGTCCACCGCTTCCTGGCGACGATCGGCGGCTGCACCGGCCAGGTGACCAATTACAGCTATGGCGCGGCGATGCGCCTGATGCCGCATGTGCTGGGCGATCTGGCGGCGGTGGCGGGGCCGGTCACCGACTGGCCGGCGATCCTGGAAAACTGCGAGCGCTTCGTCGCCTTCGGCGGCATCGCCGGCAAGAACTGGAAGATCCATTCCGGCGGCGGCGGCCTGCATCCCTATGGCGGCTGGATGGACAAGGCGGCGAAGAGCGGCGTCAGCTTCGTCAACATCTCGCCCTTGAAGACCGACACGGCCAACGTCATCGAGGCCGAGTGGATCCAGATCCGCCCCGGCACCGACATGGCGCTGATCCTGGCGACGGCCTGGCTGGTCCATGCCCGCGGCAAGACGGACATGGAGTTCGTCAATCGCTACTGTGTCGGCTTCGACCGTTTCCTGGCCTATCTGCAGGGCGCCGATGACGGCATCGTCAAGGACCCGGCCTGGGCCTCGGCGATCACCGGCCTGTCGGTCGAGGCGATCACCGGCTTCGCCGAAAGCCTGTTCGACCGGCGGGTGCTGCTGACGGCCGCCTGGTCGCTGCAACGCGCGGAAAATGGCGAGCAGCCCTATTGGGGTCTCGTGGCGCTGGCGGCGATGCTGGGCCAGATCGGCCTGCCGGGCGGCGGCGTCGCCTTCGGCTACGGCTCGATGAACGGCATGGGCGCGCCGCTCTACGATCTGCCGATCTCCGGCATGTCGGTGCCGAAGGTGCCGGGCGAACTGAAGATCCCGGTGGCGCGCATCGCAGACCTTCTGCTGCGGCCCGGCGAGCCATGCGAGTTCGACGGCAAGAGCTTCCCTTACCCCGATACACGGCTGGTCTACTGGGCCGGCGGCAATCCGTTCCATCACCACCAGGACCTGTTCCGCCTGCGCGAGGCGTTCCAACGGCCGGACACGATCATCGTGCACGAGCCCTGGTGGACGGCGACGGCGCGCCATGCCGACATCGTGCTGCCGGCAACGACGCCGCTTGAGCGCAACGACATTGGCGGCTCCTCGCGGGACCCCTATCTCTTCGCCATGCAGAAGGCGATCGAGCCGGTCGGCGAGGCACGCGGCGACTTCGAGATCTTCAGCGCGCTGGCCGACGGCATGGGCGTCGGCGCCGCATTCCACGAGAACCGCAGCGAAGAGGAATGGCTGCGCGTCATCTATGGCCGCTTCTCGACGAAGATGGCGGAGCGTGGTTTCAACCCGCCTGATTTCGACGCCTTCTGGGAAGCGGGTCATGTGCGGATTCCCGATCCCGAGGGCGGCTTCAACCTCTATGAGCCGTTCCGGGAGGACCCCGTCGCCCACCCGCTGGCGACCCCTTCGGGCAAGGTGGAGATCTATTCCGAGACGGTGGCCGGTTTCGGCTATTCGGAGTGTCCGGGCCTGCCGGTCTGGCGCGAGCCGACCGAGTGGCTCGGCTCCGAACTGGCCGAGCGCTATCCTCTGCACATGATCTCCAACCAGCCGGAAGACAAGCTGCACGGCCAGATGGATGCGAGCGCGCCGAGCCGCCGCAACAAGGTGCGCGACCGGACCGGCCTCGTCATGAACCCGGCCGATGCGGCCGCGCGCGGCCTGGCCGATGGCGACGTCGTCCGCGTCTTCAACGATCGCGGCCTCTGCCTCGCCGGTCTGCGCATTTCGGATCTGATCATGCCGGGCGTCGTCTGCCTGCCGACCGGGGCGACGTTCAACCCGATCTCCGACGGCGCCGGCGGGCTGATCGAGAACCATGGCAATCCGAACGCGCTGACCAAGGACATCGGTACGTCGCGCCTCGGCCAGGGCCCGAGCGCCCAGACCTGCCTGGTCGAGGTCGCGCGCCACGAGCAGGAAGCCGCGCCGATCAGCGTCCTGGCCCAGCCGCCGATCGAAGCGGCGGCCTAGTCAGACCCTCACCCCGACCCGCCCCTTACGCGTCCGAACCGGTATGGCCCTGGCCCGTGTGGCTGGCGGCGAGTTCGGCGACGGTGATCGGGCGGCCAGGCGTGCGCAGGCTCGGTCGGGAGAAATCGGTGACGGCGGCGCCCAGCTCCTCGGCCAGCACGCTGACTAGCGACAGGGTGCATTGCCGGCCCTGGCAGGGGCCCATGCCGCAGCGCGTCGCCGCCTTGACCTGCCGGGTGCCGGTGGCGCCTTGCGCGATCGCGGCGCGGATGCGCGAAACCGGAACCTCCTCGCAGCGGCACAGCAGCGCCGTGCCATCGGCCTTGGCCGCCGACAGCGTCGGCGCATAGAGCGCATCGACGAAGCGCCGCGCCCGCAGCCGCCTGTGCCGTTCCGCCAGTAGAGGCGCCACGGCTTCGCCATGCGCCTTGGCCGTCATGGCTCCCAGTTCGTGCGCCACGTCGCATGCGGCGAGCTTTCCCGTCAGCGTCGCGAGATAGCCGCCCGAAATCGCCGCGGCATCGCCGGCGAGCCAGATGCCGGGGACCGAGGCGCGGACCTCGTCCGTCGTGGTCATCGCATAGCACTGCGTCTCGGCGTTCCAATGGCTGGCGCAGCCGAAGGAGACGGCAAGCTGGTCGTTCGGCACGACGCCGTCATGCAGCGCCACCAGGTTTGCCTCGATCTGGTGCTCGCGGCCGTTCGAGCGGAATGCTAGTCCTGCGGCGCGGTCGGCGCCGAGCACGCGAAGATCGGTCGCGTGCCGGAAGACCGGAACACGGGCGGCGCGGATCCGGGCGAGCAGCTTGATGCCACTCATCGCCAGTGCCGGGTCGCCGACCAGCCCCGGCGCATGGCGCAGGCTGGAGCGAAAGCGCCGGCGGGGCATGGTGTCGACGATCGCCAGCGGCGCTGCGCCGGCTTCCAGCAGTTGCAGCGCCGTCAGCAGCAGCAGCGGGCCGTTGCCGGCCAGCACGAAACGACCCGACGGCACGGTGGCGCTGCCTTTCAGCAGCGCCTGCAGCGCGCCGACGGTGACGACGCCCGGCAAGGTATGGCCGGGCAGGACGACCGGCCTTTCCATCGATCCCGTGGCGAGGATGACGGCGCGGGCCCGCAGGCGGCAGGTCTGGCCTTCTACGCCATAGACCAGCGTCTCGCCGTCGCGCGCCCAGACACTGGCGCCACGGACGTGCTCCGCACCGCACTGCTGGAAGGCGGTGGCGAGCGGCAGCCCCCAGTCTTCGTAGTGAACGCGTCGCGGGTGCGAAATGCCGCGCAGGATCTGGCCGCCGATCGCCGGCTGGTCATCGAGCACGGTGACGCCGAGGCCGTGGCGGCGCGCCTCGATCGCCGCCGCCATGCCGGCCGGACCGGCGCCGATGATGGCGACATCCGTCGCCGGGTCTACGCGCGCAAATTCCGGCATATCACCATTCCGTCGCGCACCGGCGTCAGGCACGCCTGCACATTGGTTCGTCCGTCCAGTTCGACCGTGCATTCGAAGCAGGCACCCATCAGGCAATAGGGCGCGCGCGGCTGGCCGGTCGGCGTCTGCCGGGATGGCACCAGATCGTGACGCATCAGGCAGGCGGCGACCGTCTCGCCCGGATGGGCGTCGAAGGATCGGCCATCGACCGTGATGGTCAGCCGCGCATCGGCGGGGTCAAGAAGCGAGCGCAGCATCGAAGCGCCTCGAGGACAGGGTGGCGAGTTCGGCCGGCAGTGCGTCGGCGGCGATGGCGGGCCCGACGATCTCGGCATGCGCCGCGGCCAGCGTGATGCCGGAATGACAGGCGACGGCGAAGGCGCCGGGGCAGCTTTCGGACCGGGCATAGATCGGCATGCCGTCGGCCGGCATGACCCGGATCGCGCCCCAGCTGCGCAGCACCCGCGCCGAGGCGAGGAAGGGAAATTCGCGGATGGCGCGCTGCGCGTGGCTGGCGAGGATCGGCAGCGTCGTGCCGGGCGTCACGACATCATCCTCGTGGCTGTTGCCGAACATCACGCTGCCGGCGCGGGCCTGCCGCGTCGTGGGCGTCGCATGCGCGATGGACGGCGGCAACCTTTCGGTGACGACGATCTGGCCGCGCACCGGCCTCAGCGGCACAAGCATGCCGGCGGTGGCGGCGAGCGGTTGCGTGGCGAGGCCGGCGGCGATGACGACGCGTTCGGCCGGATAGCGGTTTTCGACGCAGAAGACGGTGAGTTGCGACCCGACCATGCCGATCGACAACGCCTTGTCGTCGCGGAGGATCTCTATGCCGAGTCCGCGCGCCTGCGCGGCCAGCGCCTGCGTCAGCAGCAGCGGGTTGGCGTGGCCATCGGCCGGGCACCAGCTGCCCCCGATCACGTCGGGGCCAACCTTCGGCAGCCTTTCGCGGATGAAGGCGGGATCGACCATGACGACGTCGTCGGGAATGCCGGGCTGGCCGGACAGCCGGCCGACCATCTTCGCCCTCGACGCCAGTTCATCGTCCGACAGGCAGAGGCTGAAGCCGCCACGACGGTCATATTCGGGATCGATGCCGGTCGCGGCCAGCAGGTCCGCGGCAAAGGCCGGCCAAAGCGAGGCCGAGCGCCGGCTCCACTGCGCATAGGGCGGGTGGTTCGCGCCCTTGCCCTGGACCCAGACGAGACCGGCATTGCCATAGGAGGCGCGCGGCTCCTGGTCGGAGCCGTCCAGGATGACGACGGAAAGGCCCGTGCGGGCCATGCCGACCGCGAGCGAAAGCCCGACAATGCCGCCCCCGATGACGATGGCGCGTTTCACGCCGCGCTCCCCGGCTGGTGCGGCGCCTGCGGATAGACGCGCGGTTTGACGCCGGCCATCAGCCAGTCGCCAAGCGTCACGATGTCATAGACCGGCAGGCCGAGCGCGCGCGAAATCTCGGCGGCATAGGGCGGCATGTTGGTGCATTCGAGCACAATGGCGCCGACGTCGCGCGGCAGGCCTTCCGTCGGCACGGGATGATCGACGCCGACGGCGGCGAAGTGGTCCGGTGTCAGCTTGGCCGCGTCCATGGTCAGCACGCCCACCGTGCGTCCCCTGGGCAGCAGGCGCTCGACGATCGGGATCTGCAGCAGGCTCGATGTCGCCACCGGGACGGGGAGGGCGGCGGCGAGCGCCTTCTGGTAGAGGGCGAGAAAGCCGCAGGTGGTGGAGATCGCGCCGGCACCATGCGCGACAAGGTCGAGAGCGGCGGCGATGAAGGCGTCGAGCAACCCCTCGGCGCGGCCGTCGATCACCCGGAGCGCATCGGCGCCGCGCACGATGCGGTACTGCACCGGATAGCCCCAGCTGTCGATATTGCCGGCATCGCCCGGAGCGCGCGCGAAGGCGGTATCGAGGATCAGCAGGCCAAGGCTCGTACCGGATACCGTCGTCACGGCCTGCTCTCCGTCGCTGGAACAATCTTGGGGCCGGCTGCGCCGCCTCGGGCCGGGTCGCCGCTGGCGGCGGCGCCGCGGGGAAGGCGGCCGTGGGAGGCGGCCGCCTTCCGGCCCTGGGAGGTGGTTACTCGGCAGCGATCCGGGTTGCGGCGTTGAGGCCGTACTGGTCGAGCAGGCCGAGCGTGCGCATGATCTCGACGCCCTTGTCGAGCGCCGGGCCCTTGAGGCCGGTGAGCGGGCGACGCAGGTCGCCGGCGGGCAGGCCGACCGCCTTCATCAGCGACTTCACCGCGACCGGGTTGATGGCCGAGTAGGTGTAGTGCAGCAGCGGCAGCAGGCGCATGTAGCTCTCGCGGAAGGCGAAGCCGTCCGTGTCGGCCGTCCAGGGCTTGGACAGGGCCGCCATTTCCGCCGGCGCGAGGTTGCCGGTCATGTTGGCGGTGCCGTGGCCGCCGAGCGCCATGGTCGGCACGACGAGACCCAGATTGGGCGAGTCGCAGCACATGATGGCGACGTCGGGGTTGCCGGCGATCACCTGCGCCACCTGGCCGACTCGGCCGGTCGATTCCTTGTGAACCACGAAGTTCGGATGCTGGAACAGCCGCAGCAGCGCCTCGTGGCCGAGATCGGTCTTCACGCGCGGCGGATTGTTGTAGATGCCCATCGGCAGCTCGGTCGACTCCGCGATATCGAGGAAATACTGCTCGATGTCGGCTTCCGAGGCGCAGATATAGGCCGGGGCGGCGAGGATCGCGCCATCGGCGCCTTCGCCCTTGGCAAAGCGCACCAGGTCGATCGAGGCCTTGGTGTCGCCGCCGGTGCAGCCATAGAACAGCTTCATCCCGCCGGTCTTCATCCTGGCGGTCTTGGAGATGATCTCGCGGCGCTCTTCCATGGTGAGCATCGAGATCTCGCCGGTCGAGCCGAGGATGAGCACGGCGGCGGTGCCGTTGTCTTCCTGGAACTTCAGCAGATCCTGGAACGCCTTGAAGTCGACCGTTCCATCCGCGTTGAACGGGGTGATCAGGGCGACGAAGGATCCTTCAATACGCATCTTGCTCATTGTGTCTGTCTCCGAAAGCCATTCGCGGCCGTCTCGCCCGGGAGGCGCGCCACCCATCCAAGAAACCTCGTTTCAGGCATCTCGGTCTTCGGATTGAAACATGCATTTGAAATGGCTGTTCGTCAACGAGCTTCGCATCGGCTGTGACGCCAAAGGCGCATAGGATTTGCTCGCGATCGGGCTCATGGGAGACGTTTCTTGCTGGCCAGGCGGTACGCTCGCGGAGCGCGGCAGGGTCGGTCGCCGGCGCGGGCACAAAAAAATGCCGCCGCTCCTGCGAGCGGCGGCATTCGGGGTCCGAGAGGGACGATTAGCGCCGGATGGCGACCGTATCCTCGTCGCGGCGGCTGCCGGCATAGGCGGCGGCGACCGAGGCGATGAAGGCGCCGACCAGCATGGCGACCACCGTCAGCAGCGAGGTCGTCAGTGCGGCCTTGCGGGCGGTGTCCGCCGCTTCCTTGGCCTTGTCCTTCAGCGTCTGGATCTGGGCCAGCACGTCATCGACACGCTTTTCCGCATCCGCCTGCGGCATGCCGGTACGGCTGGCGACCAACTGGGCCAGATAGGCCTTGTCGCCGGGCGGGAATTCGCCGGCCGCCGCGTCCTGAAGCAGGATGCGGCTGACTTCGCCGCGGATGGCGGCGTTGTCGCCCTGCACCGGCGCGGTGGCGCCGGCCTGGGTTGCCGGGCGGAACATCAGGTCGATGAAATAGCCGCTCGGATCGCCGACATTGCTGGTCGAAGAGGTGGCACCCTGCGCCGCGCCCTGGGCCGCGCCGGAAACCAGCGCCGTCGTGGACTGTACGCCCTGCGACACGACCGAACCAATGGCGGAGGAGAGCAGGCCGACAACGATGACCGTCGCAACGCACCACGCGATGAAGCCATGCACGGTGTCGCGGAAGAACACCTCGTCGGTGTGGAGGCCGGCCCACTTGGTGCGCAGACGGCCCGTGATGTAGCCACCGAAGCCGGCCGCCACCCACTGCGTCACGACGATCCAGATCACGGCCGAGACGGCGAAGGTGGTTGCCGACGCGCCTTCGCCCGACCAGGGCGATACCGCGGCAAGCCCGAGACCGGAACCCAGCAGGGCCATGACGAGCGTGACTGCAATCGCCGCTGCAGCGCCTGCGAAGATAGCACTCCACGACACGGCGGATTGCGACGACTCCGGTGCTGGGACCGTCGATTCTACTTCGATTATGGCCATCATTTCACCCTATCTGAAGAAGAGGGCGAGAAGAATGATGATCGGAATTGGCACACCGAGCAGCCAGAGCAAGATACCGCGTCCCATAACAGCCTCCTAGTTGAATGATCGGCAGTTCAACGGGGAAGCGAGTGTTTGGTTCCGGCCTCCGCAGCATCAGGTTGCGACAGATCGAAGATGGCGGGGGTCGAATGGATTTGGCCTGGGCTGTGGATTAGCTCATGGGTTGTGGATAAGCTGGAGAGGCTGGAACGATCCGGCGTCGATCCGAGTTGAACGGTCACCCCATTCACAAGGATCGATCGACATGACGAAGACCCTCGCCGCCCTGGCCATTTTCGCCGCCCTCACGGTTCCCGCGCTGGCGCAGGATTCCAAGCCCGCGCCGCAGGAGACGGTCGGCGTCGCCACGCTGGACCCTGCCACGATCGCCACGGGATGGCGCGCCTCCAAGATCATCGGCTCGACCGTCGAGAACGAAAATGGCGACACCATCGGTTCGGTCGACGACCTGATCCTGACCGCGGATCAGCAGGTGCCCTACGCCGTTCTGTCGGTTGGCGGCTTCCTCGGCATCGGCGCCAAGCTCGTCGCCGTTCCCTACATGGATCTCGACACCACCCAGAAGGGCAAGACGATCCTGCGGGCGGCCACCAAGGAAAGCCTCACCGCCGCGCCGGAATTCAAATACGCCGAATGACGGTTGCGCGCTGATAGGTCGAACCCGACCGACAGAGAAGTCTCGCCAGATCTGGCGGGACTTTTTCGCGTCCCGATGGCTGGCATGCTCTCGGAGCGTCGTTTTGGGATGCACAGGAATCCGCCGCAACCACCGGGGCGATGCCGCTTGATTTGTCGACCGGTTCCACGACCTATAGGCGAGGCAGCGACGGAGTCCGGGACGATGGACCGGCTACTGCATTGGGCGCGATGATCAACGACCTGTCTCACGGCGAAACAGAGCCGACCGATCTGGACCGCATGACACGTGGTTTCGACCAGATCCGCGATGTCGTCGATGTGCTGCCGGCGGCGATTTATACCGTCGACTCCCTGGGCCGGATCACCTCGTTCAACGAAGCGGCGGCGGCGTTGTGGGGGCGTCGCCCGGTTCTCGGCGAGGAAACATGGTGCGGAGCCTGGCGCCTTTACCGGCCCGACGGCACGGCGTTGCCGCACGATGCCTGTCCCATGGCGATCGCGCTTGCGGAGGGACGAGCCATTCGCGGCGCCGAGGCGGTCGCCGAGCGGCCGGACGGGACGCGCGTGCATTTCTCGGCCTATCCGACGCCGCTCCGCGACCCGCACGGCACCATCGTCGGCGGCGTCAACATGCTGGTCGACATCACCGATCGCAAACGTTCGGACCTGTCGGCCGCCGTGCTGTCGGCGATCGTCGAATCCTCGCATGACGCGATCGTCAGCAAGGACCTGAACGGCATTGTCGTCAGTTGGAATGCCGGGGCCGAGAGCCTGTTCGGCTACGCTCCGGAAGAGATGATCGGCAAGCCGATCGCGCTGCTGATCCCGCCTGATCGACAGGACGAGGAGCCGGCCATTCTCCGGCGCATCCGCAACGGCGAGCGCGTCGACCATTTCGAAACGGTTCGCCGGCGCAAGGATGGCAGCCTGGTCGAGATCTCGCTGACGATCTCGCCCGTGCGCGACCGGGAAGGCCGCATCATCGGCGCCTCGAAGATTGCGCGCGACATCTCCGATCGCCGCCAGGCGGAACAGCAGCAGCGCCTGATCGTCCGCGAGATGAGCCACCGCATCAAGAATCTCTTTGCCATCGCCGGCTCGATCGTCTCGATGAGCGCACGCGCCGCCGCGACGCCGGCCGAACTGGCAAAATCGGTCCGCGAGCGTCTCGACGCGCTGACGCGGGCGCACGAACTCACGCGACCCGGATTGATCGACGACATCGACATGGCGGGTGGCGCGCAGAACCTGCGTGAGCTCATCCAGGCGATCCTGCTGCCCTATCGCGGCGGTCCGGAGGGCGCGCCGCGCCTCGTGCTCGCCGGCCCGGATATCGTGGTCAATGGCTCGGCCGTGGCGAGCCTCGCCCTCGTCTTCAACGAATTCGCCACCAACGCCGCCAAATATGGCGCGCTTTCAGTGGCGGAGGGACGGGTGGAGGTAAGCTGGGCCGTTCATGGCGGCATGCTGACCGTCGACTGGCGGGAGGTCGGGGGACCAAAGATCGCGCATCGACCTCTGCGCCACGGTTTTGGCAGCACGCTCGCCAACCGCGTCGTCGTAGGCCAGCTTGCCGGTTCCCTGGACTACGAATGGAACCGGGATGGCGTGGCGATTCATCTCGCCATGGCGCGCGACCAGCTCGGCTAGAGCCAGTCGGCGGCTTCTTAGGTCGTCATCGCCCAGAGTGCCTTCGAGACGCTGCCCATGTCGTAAGGCTTGGCGAAGAAGGCGCTGTCGGTCGGCAGGATGTCGGAGGTCGGCGACTGGTGACCCGAAACCAGCACCAGCTTCACGGGCGGCCACCGCTCGCGAACGGCATGCGCCAGACGAATTCCATCCATGGATCCGGGCATGTCGATGTCCGTGAACAGGATGGATATCTCGGGATGCGTCTCCAGCATCTGGATCGCCTGATCGGCATTTGCCGCTTCAAGAACCTTGAAGCCGGCTTCCATCAGATCGTCCGCTGCTGCCATGCGAACAAGACCTTCATCCTCAACGACGAGAATGACGGGTGGTCCATTGGAGATGCTCATCACAATAGGGTACCCAAACTTGGCAACACCCGGCCACTGGCAACCGGGCCGATCTCGGCAAGAAAGACGACAATCCGCGTCATGCTTGCGTTGCTATGAACCGTCCAACGGAGTTACCTCCGATTTCGTTCCGGTAAGTCACCTCTTGACCCCACAATATCACCAATAGGTTAAGACGGCGCTTTCTGCGCTGCGTCAGGGAACCAACCGGCCCCCTGGCGCCTTCTAGCCGAGCCGGAGCCAATGTCCCGCTTCGGCCCCAGGAGACGTCCATGTTCCACACCTGGCTCAATCTCAACAGGCTGGCGTTCGAATCGCAGCAGGTGGTTCTCCTGCGCATGATCAAGCTCGCGGCGGGAGGCGCGAACGCGCAGCGCGAGGCGGAACTGATGATGCGCGAGAAAGTGCTCGCGGCGACGCAGTCGTCGCTGCGGATGGCCGGCGGCGCCTCGCTCGACAGCGTCGTGCGGAGCTATCGCCAGAAAGTGCGCGCCAACGCCCGCCGCCTGTCGCGATAGGCGGGCGGCGACCTTGCCGGCGGGGACAAGCAATCCCTTGTTAACCATAGTTTAAGGCGCATCGCGTCACCTATCGTCGGGAATCCCGATGCCTTCGCAAGGCCTTGGGGCCGATGGCGGGTATCGAGGCGGCGACATGGTTGGGCGGCGAGATTTCAGTTCCGGTCGACGCGAGGCAGGCCGCTTCGTCGCGCCCCGACCGGTCGCGTCCCCTCGGGCTGCGGCGTGGTCCTGGGCGTTTGCGCCCCTGTGGCTAGGCCTGTTGCTGCCGGCAACGGCGCAGGCGGCCTCCGATCGCGAGTTCAACGGCACCGAGTCGGCCGGGTCGGAACAGATCACCGCGAATGACGGCGATACGGTCCGCTTCAACGACACCAGCACCGCCGACCAGGCCAACATCATCAACAATTCCGGCGGCTCGACCTATTTCTATGATGCCAGCACCGCCGCCGACGCCATCCTGACCAATAACGGCACGGGCAGCCTGTCCTTCGGCGATGCGAGCACGGCCGGCAATTCGACCATCGTCAACAATGGCGGCGGTTTGCTTGGTTTCAGCGGCACGGCCAGCGCCGGCACCGCCAAGGTCACCAACAACGGCGCGACGCTGTTCAGCGGCTCGTCGACGGCCGGGGGCGCCACCTTCGTCACCAATGCCAGCGGCACGCTCACCTTCGCCGATGACAGCACGGCCGGCACCTCGAAGCTGACCGTCAACGGCAGGATGGAGTTCACCGACGCCTCCAGCGCCGGCACGGCCGAGATCACCAACAACACCACCGGGGTGGTCGATTTCCTCGACGCCAGCACCTTGGCCGGCGCCTCGCTCAACAATAGCGGTATCGTCAATTTCGCCGGCACCAGCAGCGCCGGCATCGCGACGCTCACCAACAACGCCACCGGCGCGATCGTCTTTTCCGAGCAGGCCTCGCTCAGCGCCGTGGCGCTGCTGTCGAACAGCGGCCAGGTGACGTTCAAGGGCTCCAGCACGGCCGCGACCGGCTTCGTCGCCAACAATGAAGGCGGCTCGATCCTGTTTACGGAGACGAGCACGGCCGGCAATGCCCGCATCGGCAACAGCGGCTCGGTCGCTTTTTCCGGCTCCAGCTCGGCCGGCTCGTCCGACCTGATCAACAATATGGGCTCGGCGATCGCCTTCTCCGGCAACAGCACGGCCGCCCAATCGACCATCAACAATGCCGGCCGCGTCGACTTCTCCGGTTCGAGTTCGGCCGGCACGGTCACGATCACCACGGGCGGCGGCGGCCTTACCACCTTTGCCGGCAATGCCACGGGCGGCACCGCCCATCTGATCGCGGATGAGGATGCGACGGTCGATTTCTCGCAGGTCGCCAGCGGCATCGCCGTCGGTACCATCGAGGGAGCCGGCACGTTCCGGCTCGGCGGCAAGGTGCTGACCGTGGGCAGCGGCAATCTCTCGACCACGGTCGACGGCACCATCGAGGATGGCGGCATAGGCGGTGGCACAGGCGGCTCGCTGGTCAAGGTCGGCACCGGCACGCTCAGCCTCGGCGGCGTCAGCCTCTATACCGGCCGCACCGATGTGCAGGCCGGCACGCTGCAGGCGGCCGCCGATGACGCGCTGGCGGAAAAGTCGGCCTTCACCATCGCTGCCGGCGCGACGCTGGATCTCGCCGGTTTCAAGGCGACGATCGGCTCGCTGGCCGGCGCCGGCGCGGTCACGCTGAACGCGGCGACCAGCGCGCTCTCGGTGGGCGGCGACGGCACGTCGACGGTGTTTTCCGGCCTGATCTCGGGCGAGGGCGGGCTGAACAAGTTCGGCGCCGGTACCTTGGCGCTGACCGCCGACAACACCTACCAGGGCACGACGACGATCACCGGCGGCACGCTGCAGGTCGATGGCGGCATCGCGGATTCCTCCGTCGTGGTCGGAGCGAACGGCACGTTATCCGGCATCGGCACGGTGGGCGCGACCACGGTCGCCGGCATCCTTTCCGGCGGCCACGCCGCGTCCCCGGCCGGCACGCTCACGATCGGGGGCGACCTGGCGCTGCAAGCGACGTCCACCTTGCGCACCACCGTCACGGCCAATGGCATGAGCCGGGTCTCGGTCGAGGGCGACGTCGATATCGACGGCAGCACGCTCAAGCTGGCGGTCTCGGCCGTGCCGCTGCAGGTCGGCACCTCCTACACGATCCTTTCCGCCACCGGCACGATCACGGGTACCTTCGGCAACACGCTTTCCGACTACGCCTTTCTCGACCCGACGCTCGACCAAACGACGCAGATGATCAGCCTCACGCTCGATCGCAACGACACGACCTTCGCCTCGGTCGGCGCGACGCCGAACCAGAGGGCGACGGGTGGGGCCGTGGAGCAACTCGGCCCCGGCAATGCGGTCCATGACGCCGTGCTGCCGCTCGAAGTGGCGACGGCGCGCGCCGCCTTCGACAATCTCTCCGGCGAGATCCACGCGACCGCGCTCGGCACCCTGCAGGCGCAGGGCGAGCAGACGCGGGCGACGCTTCTGAACCGGATGCGCAATTCTGGCTGGGTCGAGGGCTATACGCCCTGGCTCACCGGCTATGGCGCGCAGACCAACTTCGACGGTGACGGCAACGCCGCCGGCGGGTCGCGCCATTCGGCCGGCATCCTGGCCGGTATCGACCGCACCACGGAGAACGTCCGCGTCGGCCTCGCCGTCGGCATGGACAAGGGCAAGATCTCGCTCGACGACCGCGACAGCTCCGCCGACCTGCAATCCTTCATCCTGGCCGGCTACGGCCAGTGGAACTACGAAGCCCTGCGCGTGCGCGGCGGCGTCGCCATGG
Organism: Kaistia defluvii; assembly: GCF_026343955.1. Classification (GTDB taxonomy): domain Bacteria; phylum Pseudomonadota; class Alphaproteobacteria; order Rhizobiales; family Kaistiaceae; genus Kaistia; species Kaistia defluvii. The sequence goes on along the minus strand of NZ_JAPKNI010000001.1, from coordinate 603,121 downwards.
CGCTGCACGAGCTCGACGTCGAGCGGCAGATCCACGTCTCCCCGCTCAACGGCACGGCGAATAGCAGCCATGACGGCTGGACCGCGCAGGCCTTCGCCGAACTCGGCTATGTCCTGCGCTTCGGCGCCAGCGAGGTCGAGCCGATGGCGGGCTTCGCCTGCGCTCGCACCGATCTCGACGGCTTCACAGAGGATGGCGCGGGCGCCGCCAATCTTTCCTCGTCCGGCGGCGCGCTTTCGGGCTGTGGCACCACGCTCGGCCTCCGGGCCAGCCATCGCTTCGATCTCGACCACGGCCTCTGGATCAAGCCGCGCGTCGCGGTCGCCTGGACACATTCCTTCTCGGACCAGACGCCGACGCTGGGGATGGCTTTTGCCGGCAGCGATACGTTCCAGATCGCGGGCATCGGACCCGGCCGTGATGCCGCCACGGTGGATGCCGGTCTCGATTTCGGTCTGGTCTATGGCGCCAGCGGCTTCGTCAGTTACGCCGGCCGCTTTGCCGGCGGCGAGGATAGCCATGCCGTGCAGCTCGGCGTTTACATCGCCTACTGACGCAGGGTTGCATAAACCGGTCCGGTCCGTCGAAAACGTGCATTCGGCGCTTGACGCGTATGACATTCCGATACAATCCTCACATCCAGACGGTCTGGAAGCGAGGAATGGTTGTGAAGTTCGTACGCATCGTTGCCTTGGTCGCCGCCATCGCCACTCCCTCCCTGGCGCAGGCGCATTTCCAGGAGATCCTGCCCTCGACCGATAATTTCGGCGCCGAGGACAAGGCGCTGGACCTCGACCTGGTCTTCACCCATCCCATGGATCGCGGCCCGACCATGGACATGGCCAGGCCCGTCCGCTTCGGAGTCGTGACCTCCGAGGGGGAGACGGATCTGCTGGGAACGCTGGTCGAGGCGCCGCGCGACGGCAAGATGGCCTGGAAGACCCGCTACAAGCCGGCCAAGCCGGGCGCCTACACCTTCTTCGTCGAGCCGAAGCCCTATTGGGAGCCGGCCGAGGGCAAGTCGATCATCCATTACGCCAAGGTCGTCGTCGATGCGTTCGGCTGGGGCTCGGACTGGGACCGGCCGGTCGGCCTTCCCGTCGAGATCGAGCCGCTTGCGCGCCCGAACGGGCTCTGGACCGGCAATCTGTTCAGCGGCGTCGTGCGCCGCAATGGCGAGCCCGTGCCGTTCGCCGAAGTCGAGGTCGAGTGGGTCAATGACGGCTCCGTCACGCCGCCGGCCGATGCCTTCGTCACCCAGGTGGTCAAGGCGGACGGGCAGGGCGTGTTCCACTACGCCATGCCGCGCGCCGGCTGGTGGGGTTTCGCCGCCCTTGTCGATGCCGATTACCAGCTGCCGGATCCGGACGGAGAGCCCAAGCCGGTCGAGCTTGGCGGTCTGATCTGGGTCCAGGCCCGGGACATGAAATAGCGCCCCTTTCGGGGAAGCCGGCTCTACCCTCTCCCTCGGGGCGAGGTGAAGCAAGCGAGGCGGAGGCCTGTATGGCTCATATTCCGGATGGCGTCTTGTCGGTTCCCGTGCTGGCGGGCGGCGGGATCGTGACCGCCGCGGCCCTGGCCTATGCGCTGAAGAAGCTCGACGAGGACAGCCTGCCGCGCGTCGCCGTTCTGGCGGCGCTGTTCTTCGTCGCCAGCCTGATCAGCGTCGCCGTCGGGCCGACCAGCGTCCATCTGCTGCTGTCCGGATTGATGGGGCTGATCATCGGCTGGGCGGCCGTGCCCGCCGTCTTCGTCGGGCTGGTGCTGCAGGCGGTGTTCTTCGGATTCGGCGGCGTCACGACGCTCGGCGTCAACACGATGGATATCGCGCTGCCCGGCGTGCTCTGGGCGATGCTGTTCGCGCCTCTGCTCGTCGATGCCACGCCGCGCCGCGCGGCATGGGTCGGCGCCGTCGTGGCGGCGCTCTCGGTCGCGACCACCGCCGTCCTGGTGGCGCTGGTGCTGACGCTGAGCGATTCCAGCTACACGCTTTCGGCGCGCATCGTGCTCCTCTCCTATGGCCCGCTGCTGGTCGGCGAGGCCATCATCACCGGCTTTGCCTGCGGCTTCCTGGCCCGGGTCAGCCCGGACATGCTCGGCGCGCGCGCCCTGCGGCGGGGAGGCAAGATTGCCGCCTCATCCTGATCGTATCCGCCTGCTGCTGCTGGCGACGGCGGCGCTTCTCGTTGCCGCCGGCCCGGCCTCGGCGCACCGGCTCAAGGTGTTCGCCTCGGCGATCGGGTCGAGCATCGAGGGCGAAGCCTATTTTGTCGGCAGCGGGCCGGCCGCCGGCGTCGACGTCACCCTGCGCGAAAAGGCCGATCAAGTGCTGCAATCGGGCAAGACCGGGCCGGATGGCAAGTTCGCGCTGAAGGCGACGGGGACCGGCGACATCACCGTCACAGTCGACGCGGAAGACGGTCACGTCGCGCGCTTCACCGTTGCGGCCTCAGAACTGGATTCGAACTCGCCCGCGGCCGTCCCATCGGCTTCCGCCGCGCTAGCCGGCGATGCCCCGTCGGGTGCCGCCTCGATACCTGCCCCCGCCGCAGCGCCTGCCGTGTCGATGGCCGATCTCGAGATCGCCGTGGCGCGCAAGGTCGCGCCGCTCGCCGCCCAGATCGACGCGCTGCAATCCGCCCTGCGGATCCAGGACATCGTCGGCGGCATCGGCTACATCGTCGGGATCTTCGGGCTGGTGGCCTTCCTGAAGTCGCGCCGTCCTGCGAAAGATCGCCCGTCATGAGCGGCAAGGCGAGCGCCACGGCCATCTTCGCGGAAAACCGCGATGCGGGCCCGCTCGCCGCCATCGATCCGCGCGTCCGGCTGGCGGCCGCGATTACCTTCCTGGCGCTGCTCGCGGTGCTGCATACGGCGCCCGCTCTCGCCGCCGCCTTGGTGGCGGCCGGGGGCGCCGCGTTCTTCGCGCGCCTGCCGTTCCGCGCGACGCTGCGCCGGCTGACGGCGGTCGAGGGTTTCCTGCTGTTCCTGCTGCTGACCCTGCCGCTCACCATGCCGGGGCATGCGCTGTTCAGCCTCCTCGGTCTGCCGGTCTCGGAGGAGGGCGTCCGCCGCGCTATCGTCATCATCGTCCGGGTCAATGCCGGCGTGCTGATGGCGGCGGCGCTGCTCTCGACCATGGGCACGATGCGGCTCGCCGGCGCCATGAGCGGCATCGGCGTGCCCCCGCGCATCGCCCATCTGTTCCAGCTCACCGTGCGCTATGTCGGCGTCTTCCACGAGGAATATGCCCGGTTGCGGCGGGCGATGCGGGCGCGCGGTTTTCGTGCCGGCAGCAATCGCCATAGCTGGCGCAGCCTCGGGCATCTGCTCGGCATGCTGGTCGTGCGCAGTGCCGAGCGGGCCGAGCGGGTCGCCTGGGCGATGCGGGCGCGCGGCTTTTCCGGCCAGTTTCCCGCCTTCGCGCAGCGCCCCCTGGAACGCGCCGATCGTCTCTTCATCTTCCTCTGGCCGGTGCTGCTCATCGCCCTGGCCTGGCTGGAGTTCGGCTGAATGAACGCGCTGCCCCCGCCGCTGATCCGCCTTTCCGGCATCGTCGCCGGCTATGCCGCCGCCAGGCCCGTGCTCGACGGCGTCGATCTCGTGCTCAACGCGGGCGAGCGCATGGTGCTGCTCGGCGCCAATGGCGCCGGAAAGAGCACGCTGCTGCACGTCATCACCGGCTTCATCCCGGCCAGCGCCGGCACGGTCGAGGCGTTTGGCGCGGTGCGGCGCTCCGAGGCGGATTTCCGCAGTGTGCGCGTGCGGGCCGGCCTCGTGTTTCAGGATGCCGACGACCAGCTCTTCTGCCCGACCGTGATCGAGGACGTGGCCTTCGGGCCGCTCAATCTCGGGCAATCGCGCGAGGAGGCTTATGAGACGGCGCGGGCGACCTTGCGCTCGCTCGAGCTCGGCCATCTCGCCGACCGGGTGACGCACCGGCTGTCGGGCGGCGAGAAGCGGCTGGTTTCGATCGCCGCCGTGCTCGCCATGCAGCCGGAAGTGCTGCTGCTGGACGAGCCGACCGTGGGGCTCGATCCCGACGCCTATGCCCGGCTCAGCGACATTCTCGAAGCATTGCCGCAGGCGATGATCATTGTTGCGCATGACGCGCATTTCATGGCGCGCTTCGCCACCTGCGCGCTGCTTTTGAAGGACGGTCGCGGCCACCGTGGCAGCGTCCACCAGCATCCGCACCATCACAGCCACGCCCATGTGCATTTCGAGCATGATGTCGAAGGCTCGCTGCCGGTCGGCCTCGGCGCGCATCCCCTCTGAGCGTCGCGGAGCGGATGGCTCTGCGTCCGCTCCCTGTGCGCTGCGTCTCAGTCTGAGGCGCCGCGCGAGGTTTTAATTTCCGAGACGCCTCTGCCATGATACGGGCGAGCCTGCCGTGCGACGCGACGGCGGATCAGGCGACGGAATCACATCATGAGCGCATCGAATGCGACCCTGCAGGAGGCGACGCCCGAGCTCTCCAATGACGGCCTGCTCGGCATCGTCGTCCTTGTCGCCGCCCTGTTCGTGGCCTTCGGCCTTGTCGTCTCGCCGCCGGGCGACATCGTGCCCGGCCTCGTCAAGATCCTGCTCGCCCGCGACACGCTGATCACCGACTATATCGGCGTCGGCGGCATGGGCGCGGCCTTCGTCAATGCCGGCCTGCTGACGCTGGTTTCCGCCGGGATCTACCGCCTTGCCCGGGCGCAGATCGGCGGCGCCTCGATCGCCTGCCTGATGCTGGTGCTGGGCTTCGGACTGTTCGGCAAGAACCTCATCAACATCTGGCCGATCCTCGGCGGCGTCTATCTCTACTCGCACTACAAGCAGGAAGACTTTTCGGCCCACATCAACACGGCCTTCTTCGGCTGTGCTCTGGCGCCGGTGTTCTCCGAGATCCTGTTCTCGACCGCGCTTCCGATGTCGATCGGCCTGCCGCTCGGGGTCGCGACGGGGCTGCTGATGGGCTTCATGCTGCCGCCCGCCGCCGCGCAGCTGTTCAAGGCCCATATGGGCTTCAGCCTCTACAATATGGGGTTCACCGCCGGCATCGTCGGCACGCTGGTCGTGGCGATCTACAAGTCCTACGGCTTCGTGCCCGATCCCGTCTTCATCTGGACCACCGGCAACAACCTGTTGCTCGGCTCGTTCCTGACCGTACTGTTTCTCGGCCTCGTCGCGGGCGGGCTCTATGTCGACCGCGCTTCGCTTGGCAAGATGAAGGAGATCCTGGCGCTCTCCGGCCAGTCGCCGAGCGATTTCGTAGCGCTGGTCGGCATCGGCCCGACGCTCGTCAACATGGGCGTCACCGGCGCGATCGGCATGGTCTATGTGCTGCTGGTCGGCGGCGACCTGAACGGCCCGGTGATCGGCGCGATCTTCACGATGGTCGGCTTCGCCGCCTACGGCAAGCATCCCAAGAACGTGTTGCCGATCATGGTCGGCGTCTTCATCGGTTCGCTGGCCAAGCCCTGGAGCGCTTCCGATCCGTCGATCGTGCTGGCGGCGCTGTTCGGCACGACGCTGGCGCCGATCGCCGGCCGCTTCGGCTGGTATTGGGGCATCGTCGCCGGCTTCGTGCATTCCTCCGCCGCGCAGGCGGTCGGCGTGCTGCATGGCGGGCTCAATCTCTACAACAACGGCTTCGCGGCCGGCATCGTCGCCTCCGTGCTGGCGCCGGTGATCACGGCGATCCAGTGGCGCAAGGCCGACAAGCCGGAAGAGAAGCTCTAGTCATGGCTGTGCCCGCGATCCTCCCCATGAACGTGATCGTGGCCGTGGCCGTGGTCATGCTCATGCTCGTGGTGACGATGCGTGTGGCCCTGTTCCGGCTCGGCATGTTCGACCGGCATGATGTGCAGGGCGCCGTGGCGCACGCCGCGCTGGCTGATCACGCTGTCGGCGAAGGCCTGCAGCTTCGAAACCGTGCCGCGCAGGATCGAGACCTCGAGGCAATTGTCATGGTCCATATGGACATGGGTGGTCGAGATCGACATGTCGGAATGGTGATGATGGTTGGTGGTCAGCCGGCTCGCCAGCGCCCGGGTCTCGTGATTGTAGACATAGGTCAGCGTCGCATGGCAGATCTCGTCCGCGCCGGCCGCCTCGGTCGCCGCCGCCTGGGCGCGCGAGAACTCCGAGCGGATGATGTCGCGCAGCGCTTCCGACCGGCTCTGATAGCCCTTGCTCTGGCAAAGCGCGTCGATGCCTTCCAGCAGGTCGTCGTCGATCGTCACCGTCACGCGCTGCATGGCCGCTTCTCCCTAAATATTTGTCATGGTTAGCATAAAATGAATGGCGCGCCGCCTCCAGCATCTCGCTGCGAATTGCATGCGACATCGCCGCAATCTAGAGTCTGCCGGGTCGCTCGGGGGTGAAGGACATGGATCAAGACCGTCGCAAATCCGTCGCGCCGCAGGGCATGCTCAGCCTCTGGCTGGTGCTGTTCGTCGTCTGGATGGTCGCCAATTCCACGCTGGCCGTCGAAGTCGCCCTTGTTGGCGCGGTGATCACCCTGGCGCTGGCCTATGTCTTCACCGCGAGCAGCGACGCCTGGTGCCGCATCCGCTGGACGCCGGCCGGCTTCTATCACTTCCTCGCCTATAGCGGCACCTTCCTGGTCGAGCTGGTCAAGGCCAACATCACGATGATGCGCATCGTCTATGCGCCGCGCATCGATATCCATCCCGGAATCGTCAGGATACGCACGAAATTGAAGTCGCCGATCGGCCGGCTGGCGCTCGCCAATACCATCGCGCTGACGCCCGGGTCGCTCGTCCTCGATATCAAGGGCGAGACCCTGTACATCCACTGGCTCGACGTCCAGACGACCGATCTCGACAAGGCGACCGAAGCGCTCGCCGGCCCGTTCGAGACGCATCTGGAGAAAGTCTTTGGCTGAGTTCATCATCCAGATCGCCGCGATCCTGATCTTTCTCGCCATCCTGTGCGGCGTGATCCGTCTCGTCATCGGCAGGACGCTGGTCGACCGTATCGTCGCCATCGACATGCTCACCGTCATCTCGATCTCGCTGATCGCCCTCTACGCGCATGTCTCCGGCCGCTTCGTCTATATCGACGTGGCGCTGGTCTATGGCCTGCTCAGCTTCCTGGCGGTGCTGGCGATCGCGCGTTTCCTGGAAAAGGGGCTCTAGCGTGCTCGAGTTCCTGCTTCTCCTGGTCTGCGCCAGCATCCTCGTCAGCGGCGTGCTGGCCGTCTGCCTCAAGGATGTGATGCCCGCCATGGTCGCGTCCGGCTTGGCGAGCCTGTTCGCGGCTGTGTCGTTCCTGCTGCTCGCCGCCCCCGACGTGGCGATGGCGGAGGCGGCGATCGGCTCCGGCCTCGCCACCTTCATCTTCCTGTATGCCATCCGTAAAACCGGCAACGGGAAGGGCTGAGCCATGATCGAGATCATCGGCAGCCTGTTCATCCTGGCCGGCGCCATCTTCCTGTTTTCGGCCGGCGTCGGCATCTTGCGCATGCCGGACGCCTTCACCCGCATCCAGTCCGGGACCAAGGCGACGACGCTCGGCAACATGCTGGTGCTGATCGGGCTTGCCTTCTACCACCCCGGCTGGACCTTCAAGCTGATCCTCGCGATCTATTTCGTGCTGATGACCAACCCGATCTCGTCGCACGCGCTGTCGCGCGCCGCCTACCGCATCCGAACGCCGATGACCCCCACCACCGGCGTCGACATGCTGGCCGAGGACGAGGCGGACGGGAACGGGGCGAAGCCTCCGGCCAAGAATGCCGGGCGGAGGAAGCGCTCATGATGCGCCACATCCTCGTCGCGATCCTCGTCCTGCTGTTCGGGCTGATCTTCGCGCGCATGGTGGGCGGCTATGTCGAGCTGGACGCGCTGCGGCCGCTGGCGCTCGATTATGTCACCCGCGCGCCGGTCGAGCTTGGCACGCCCAACATCATCACCGGCATCCTCATCACCTATCGCGGCTTCGACACGCTGGGCGAAGTGGCGGTGCTGTTCATGGTGGCGGCCAGCGTCGGCCTGCTGCTGAAGAAGGACGACGGCAAGGCGTCCGTCGCCAAGGTTTCCAGCGACAAGGTCACCGGCGAGAAGACTGCGGCCGCGAAGCCGGTGCTCGCCAGGACGGAGGCGGCAAGGGCCGCCGCCGCCCGAGCGGCAGCGGCGAAGGCCAATGCCAGCGCGCGGGCCGTGACCACCGGCACCATGGCAGTAAAATCGGCCCGGGGTGCCGAGCCGGTGGAAGACGAGGAGACCGCGTCGCAGCGGGAGCCAAGCGAGATCGTCCGCACCGGCACGGAGGTTCTGCTGCCGCTGATCTTCACCTTCGGCGCCTATGTCATCGTCAACGGCCATCTCTCGGCCGGCGGCGGTTTCCAGGGCGGCGCCATCGTCGCCTCCGGCGTCATGCTGATGCTTCTGTCGCGGCCGGGCATGAAGCTCAACGTCGCCTTGCTTTCGATCGTCGAATCCTTCGCCGGCGTGTTCTATGTCTGCCTCGGCATTCTGGGGCTGGTACTGGCGGGCGGTTTCCTCGATCCGCGCTTCCTGCCGATCGGTACCTTGGGCGCCTTCATCAGCGCCGGAGCGATCCCGATCATTTCGGCGCTGCTCGGCATCAAGGTCGGCGCCGAGCTCAGCGTCATCATCGACCGTTTCAGAAGTTGAGTGGGGACATGACGACAGGTCTACCGGTTTCCACCATCCTGCTGATTACCGGCTTCGCGCTGGCGCTGATCGGCATCTGGGGCATGCTGACCCACCGCAACATCCTGCGCATCATCATCGGCTTCGCCGTGATGGATACCGGGCTGCACCTCGTCATGGTCGCGACGGGCTACATCACCGCCGGCACCGCACCGATCCTCGACGTGGCCTTAAGCCCGGCCGATGCGCCGCACCGCGCCATCGACCCGATCCCCTCGGCGCTGGTGGTGACGGCCATCGTCATCGGCCTTTCGGTCACCGCCGTCATGCTCGCCTACGCCATCCGCCTCTACGCCGCCAAGAAGACGCTCTCCATCGACGCGTTCACGGAGTCGAAATGGTAGAGGCGCTTTTCCATCCGCTGAACATCTTCCTGCTCGGCCTCGGCGGCGGTTTCGTCATCCCGCTGCTCTACCGGCTCGGCAAGCCGTGGCTGCATGCCGGCTTCTTCGTCGCGCTGATCGGCATCGTCGCGGTCAGCGGCGTATCGTTCGCCGGCCTGCTGCAAGGCGGGCCCACGATCGAGGTGCTCACGGCCGGTTCGCAGCCGCCGCTGTCGATCAATCTCCGCTTCGGCCTCTGGGAAGGCTTCTTCACCTTCGGTGTCAATCTCGTGGCGCTGCTCGGCGCGCTGCATCTGTGGGATCGGCTCAAGGGAAATTACGGCGCGCTGCTTCTCTATCTCATCCTGGTGATGGGCATAGACGGCATGGTGATGACCCGCGATCTGTTCAATCTCTTCGTCTTCCTGGAGATTGTCTCGATCGCAACCTACGGCCTGCTCGGGCTCGAACGCCGCTCCGCCGCGGTTTCGGCAGCGTTCAAATACATCATGGCGACGGTCATCGCCTCGACCCTGTTCCTGCTCGGTTCGGTGCTGCTCTACTACGTCACCGGCACGCTCAACATCGACGCGCTGATCGAACATCGCGCCGAGATCACCGGGCCGATCGGCACCACGGCGCTCCTCATGGTGCTCGCCTGCCTCGTCATCGAGCTGAAGCCGTTCCCGGCCAATGGCTGGGGCCTCGACGTTTACGAGACCGCGCCGAGCGGCATCGCCGCGATGGTCTCGGTCGGCGTTTCCGCCGGCGTGTTCTTCGCGCTGATGAAGCTGCTGCCGCTGTTCCAGGACCAGCTCGGCATCATCGCCATCTCCGGTGGCATCAGCTTCCTGTTCTCCAACCTGATCGGCTGCACCCAGACCAAGGTCCAGCGGATGCTCGGCTATTCTTCGATCAGCCAGATGGGGCTGATGATGCTGGCCCTGGCGCTGCTGACGGAAATCGGCGCCGAGGCATCGATCCCGCTCGTCGTCGGCGGCCTGTTCGTCAACCACCTGCTCGCCAAGGCCGGCCTGTTCTGGCTCGCCGGGGTCCTGCGCCAGGATGAAGTCGACGCGCGCACCAGCCTCTCCGGCCGGCCGCTTCTGCTCGCGCTTCTGGCGCTCTTCATGGTCGCGATCGCCGGCCTGCCGCCATTCCCCGGCTTCTGGGCCAAGTGGGAGCTGGTGATGCAACTGACCAGCGCCGGCAAGCTGCCTTGGATCGCCGTGATCCTGACCGGCTCGCTGCTCGAAGCCGCCTACATGTTCCACTGGTTCGTCCGCGCCATGCGCCCGTCCGACGCGCGGGCCGAGGCGAGGCCGGATACGGTGGCGCTGCTGCCGGTCTACGGCATCGCTCTGCTGCTCGTCGTCGCCGGCTATATCGCCGCGCGGATTTCCGGCGCGGCGTCGCTCTGGATCTTTGCGCCGCTCGCCGTCGGCGTCGTTCTCTGTGCGCTCGACCGGCTGCCCGGCCGGTTGAAGGCCGTGCTGATGCTGATCGCCGTGACGCTGGTCGGCTTCTGGCTGGCCGAAAGCGCCACCGGAATCGCCCGGCTGTTCGCCGTGCTGCTGCTCGGCGGCAGTCTCGTCATCGCGGCCGCCAGCCTCTATCGCGACGATCCGCGCCCCGGCTATTTCCCGATGCTGGCGGTGCTGCTGCTCTCGATCCCGGCACTGCTGCGCTCGACCACCAGCCTCGAATTCTTCTTCAGCTGGGAAATCGTCACGCTCGCCTCCTGCTTCCTCATCGCCAAGGGCAGGGGGGCGGGGCCGCATGTGCTGACCTTCCTGCTGTTCTCGTTGCTCTCGGCCTTCTTCCTGCTGGCGGGCTTCGCCGGCATCGCCTCGGTCAGCGGCACCACCAGCCTTTCGGCGCTGCTGACCGCCGGCCCCGACGCCACCACGGCGCTGGTGCTGCTCGGCATCGGCTTCCTGATCAAGGCCGGCGCCATCGGCGTGCATGTCTGGCTGCCGGGCGCCTATGCGGAAGCGGATGATGATTTCACCGCCATGCTCTCGGCCGTGGTCAGCAAGGTGGCGATCTTCGGCCTGCTGACCGGCACCTATCTGGCGATCCGCTCGCAAGCGGCGCTGGAACTGGCGCATGGCATGGCCTGGATCGGCATGCTGACGACCATCGCCGGCGCGGTGATGGCCCTGCGCCAGACCGACTTCAAGCGTCTGCTCGCCTATTCCAGCATGAGCCAGCTCGGCTACATCGTCACCGCGATCGCGCTGATGAGCCATCTCGGCTGGGTCACCGCGCTGTATCTCGTCGCCAACCACATGATGGTGAAGGGCATATTGTTCCTCGCCGTCGCCGGCATTATCCTGCGGACCGGAACGCGCTCGTTCGGCGAGACGGGCGGGCTGGCGCGCGCCATGCCCATTACCTTCATCCTGTTCGTGGTCGCCATCGTCTCGATGTCGGGCCTGCCGCCGCTGATGGGCTTTGGCGGCAAATGGCTGCTGCTCTCGGCCATGACCGACAAGGGCTGGAACTTCCTCGCCGCCGCCGGGCTTTTCGCCACCTTCCTCGGTTTCCTCTACATGATCCGCCTCGTCGCCGGCCTGTTCCTGGGCAAGCGCCAGCGCGGGCAGGAGAGCGTGCGCGAATTGCCGATCGCGCTGCTGGTGCCGCAGGCGCTGCTGGTCGTCGGCATCCTGGTGCTGTCGCTCTATCCGAAGCTGCTGATGGATCCCGTCTCGGCGGCGATCGATCCGCAATTCGCCTCGACGCTGGTCTGGGAGGGCATGTCGCTCTACACGATCTACGGCTATTGGAACCCGACGCCGGTGATGCTGATCGCCGTCGCGGTGGCGGCCGCGCTCGGCGTCATCGCGTGGCTCGTCTATCGCAGCGGCGTCGGTCGCACGGGCAATCTCGCCCGCTTCTACGCCTATTATCGCCGCGGGATCGAGGTGGCCGTGCCGCCGGTCGCCACCCTGTTCTGGCAGGGCGTCACCGATTTCACGCTCGCCACCGCCGCCACCTTCCGCCAGGTCTATACCGGCAACGGCCAGACCTATGCGATGGTGGTGCTGTTCTATTTCCTCGCGCTCTATCTCGCGAGCACCGGCCCCGCCGGCTTCTGGATCGCAGGCTGACATGAGCATGACCACGCCCCCCGAGGAGACGATCCCGCTGCATCTGCTGCGGCTGGTCAGCCCGAGCCTGCCTGTCGGCGCCTTCTCCTATTCGCGCGGCCTCGAATATGCCGCCGAGGCCGGCTGGGTGCATGACGAGCCTTCCGCAAGGACATGGATCCACGGCACATTGGAAAACTCTTTCGCCGTGCTCGACGGCGCGCTGTTCTGGCGGATGAGCGAGGCGCTGGCGCGCGACGACGCGGAAGCCTTCCTCCATGCGGACGCCTGGCTTTCCGCCGGGCGCGAGAGCCGCGAATTGCAGCTCGAGGACCGCCGCATGGGCGAGGCGCTGCTTCGCCTGCTCGCCGATCTCGAAGTGCCGCTGGCGCAGCTCTATCTCGGCCAGCCCTTGAGCTATCCGGCCGCCTTCGCGATTGCAGCGCATCACTGGAACGTCTCGCCGGCGGCGGCGCTGAAGGGGCTGATGTGGACGATCGCCGAGGGCCAGGTCGCAGCGCTGCTGCGCCTGGTCAAGCTCGGCCACACCGCCGGCCAGCGTATTCTCATCGAGGCGGTGCCGGTGATCGAGCGGGCCGTGGCGACTGCCCGCTCGCTGGAGGATGACGAAATCGGCAACGTCTCGGTCGCGATGGCGATGGCCAGCGCCTGGCACGAAACGCAGTATTCGCGGCTGTTTAGGTCGTAGGGACGAACCACGAGGTTCCTTCAGCTCTCCCTGAGGGAGAGGTGAAGAGGCGGCCTGTGGGTTCGCTTTCCTGCCCCATACGCCGGCGTCATCCTCGAGGAAGCGAGGATCCATGCCGCTGAAGCCGAACGTGTGCGAGCCTTCCGAAATCCCGGCTGCATGGGTCCCGGATCGCCGCTGCGCGTCGTCCGGGATGACGGCGAGGGTGGAGTGGGATCGGGGCCTCTTGCTTCGACGGTACTTCGGGGAGCGGTGCCCGCCTCACGCCATGTGCTGATCATTCAAAATGACAAAATCCTTGCCCGAGCGGCTGTCGGCGCTGAGCGGGAGGTCGACCGTGACCAGCACGACGCCCGGCTTCATCCGCTGGCGGATGGCGTCGTTGATGCTGCGGTCGGCGCGGATGCGGGCCAGCGTGCTCTGGTCTGCGCTCTGCGCCGTCACCTTCGGATCGGTGCTGTAGCCGATCGGCTTCCAGTGCAGTTCCTTGTCGTCGGCATCGAGATGCGACAGCACGAAGACGTGGTTGCCGAGCGGCTTCGACGGCTGCAGGATGGTGGCGCCGCCATCGGCGACGATCTCGCCATCGTCGAGCACGATCACCCGGCTGTCGGCGCTGGAGATCATGATCGAGGTCGCCGGCGGGCTGTAGGGCGCCTGCGGCGAGGCGGGGATCTGCTTTTCCTTCAGCGTCGAGACCGTGTGGTCGAAGTCCTTCTCCGCCTCGGTCGAGAGCACCATGCCGGGATGGATCACCGTCTCGGGGAAGGTGGCGCTGTCGGCGATGATGACCGGCGTGCCGACATGGGTGACGGTGAACAGCTTGGCCGAGAAATCCATGGGCAGGCGCACGCAGCCATGCGAGGCCGGATAGCCCGGCAACTGTCCGGCATGCAGCGCGACGCCGGACCAGGTCAGCCGGTTCATGTTCGGCATCGGCGCTTCATTATAGGTCGAGGAGTGGTGGTTCTTGTCCTTCTGCAGGATGGTGAACACGCCCGTCGGCGTGTCGTGGCCGGGCTTCCCAGTCGAGCAAGTCGAGACGCCGATGCGAATGCCGTTGCGATAGACATAGACGCGCTGGTCGGGCAGCGAGACGACGATCGCCACCGGACCGTAGGGCGAGCGCTCCGGGTGCCAGGTGAACTCGCCCGGCTTCAGCGCGTCGACAGACTCGACGATGGCGGCCACGGCCTGTTCCAGCGACGCGGCGGCAAGGAGCGCGCCGGAGCCCAGCAGCAGGGTGCGTCGGGAAGGATGCCGCCAGGTCGTCATGGTGGTTTCGCGCTCCGCATGGCGGGCGGACGCTCGGTTCGAGCCCGCCGCAAATCAGTTTCGGCAACTCTACCGACAGAGGCGATCGGGGTACAATCGTTTTGGCGGCGCGCCGGCCCGGGCTATTCGCCGTCGCTGGTCATGGCCATGACGTCGATGAACTTGCCCTTCCTGTCGAAACGGCAGGCGAAGGCCTTGATGCCCTCGCTGCCCTTGTCGACCGTGCCATGGATCGACAGGCTGCCATCCCGCGCTTTGACGATCTTGCCGGTTTTCACATACATCGGCCTGGTGGCGTAGACGGCCGAAACCTCGCCCCGGCAATAGGCCGGCATGTTGCCTCGGCTGATGGCGGTCGCCACGCCGGTGGACGCGGCGAGAAGGGCGGCGACGGTGGCGATGCCACCCAGCCAGACGAGCGTCCTCTTCATGACGGGCCTCGCGTAAACCGGGAAGCGCCGCCAATTGGCGACGTCTCCCTGCAAGCTAGATCGACATTCGCCGAAGGCAAGGCCGCGCCGTTAGCGCGGGCCCCTGAGATAGCGCGCGCGGTTGTCCTCCGGGTTCGTCGCCTCGGCCGGCGGCACCGGGACCAGCGCCTTGAAGCCATATTGGCCGATCAGCATCAGCCAGGTGACGAGCACGAAGGTCGAGGTCAGCACCGGCATGCCGATCGGCTTCAGGAAGATCGCGACAGAGGCCCAGAGCCAGGTCGTCACGACGATGCCGAACAGCGTGTAGGCGAAGCTGCGCCAGGTCAGCACCAGAAAGAAGCCGCCCAGCGCGATCGCGGTCAGCGCCGCATTGTAGCCGAACAGGCCGTCGCGGATCGCGCCCTCGGGGCCGCCGAACACGCCGGCGACGAGCGCCGCGCCGGCCGCGCCGATCAGCGCCATGCCCGCCGAAATGCGCGAGTTCACCGCGATGCCGATGACGATCAGATAGCCGGCGATCCAGTTGTCCTGGAAGAAGATCTGCCCGATGGCGTTGCCGATGCCCATGTACCAGGTGGGCAGGGCATAGGCGATCGCCGCGTCATACTGGTCGGGCGAGACGGGCTTGGCGAGCGGCCCCGCTTCGATGGCCGCGAACTTCAGCACCGCGAACAGGAACAGCCAGCCGACCAGCACGAAGGGCGAGGTCAGCGCCGCGACCTTGTGCGGCCCGAGCAGCGTCGCGATGGTCGAGAAGGCGATGGTGGTCATCGCCGCCGCGAAGACGATGTAGATCGTCATATGGAAGGACGGCATGGCGCCGCTGCGGAAATCCGCGCTGGTGAAGGCGACCAGCGCCAGCCCGACCAGCGCGCCGTTGAAGCCGAACAGCCCGTCGCGGATCAGGCCCCTGTCGGCCTTGAGCAGGACCGCGGTGGCGGTCGCCACGACGACGCCGAGAATGCAGATCGCGCCATAAACGGCCGAATTGAAGAACAGCGCCAAAAGGATGATCAGACCGGAAAGCGGGTTGTTCTGGAACACGACCTGGCCGATGCCGCGCAGGCTCCAGTCGACGAAGCCGAGGGTGGCATGGTCGCGAAACCGGTCCTGGAACGGAAATTCTGTCTGTGTCTGGGTCACGGGCTTTCTCCCCTGGAGCCGATGGTTCTGCCTTGAAGCGACCAGGCCGTTCTTCCTCTCCCGGCGGGAGATTCTTGCGCAATGTTCTTCCCGATCTCCGGCCATCATCCTGAGGTGCCCGGCAAAGCCGGGCCTCGAAGGAGGGTCGAGAGCGCACCGCCCGCGTTTGGCTGCAAATGGCAGCGTCTCGCTGGATCGTCCTTCGAGGCTTCGCTGACGCGAAGCACCTCAGGATGATGGCGGAGCTTGCAGTGGCGTGACGGAAAATCACGTTCCGCCAACCTCTCCCAAGAGAGGCGAAGGGGCAATTTCCGGCAAGTCGGATCCTGCCCCCTGAAAAGAAAACCCCACCGGACGTATCCGGTCCGATGGGGATTGTGTGCGTCGCGTGCTGCGCCGGTCAGAACAGGAAGTAGCGCTGCGCCATCGGCAGGGTTTCCGCCGGTTCGCAGGTGATCAGCTCGCCGTCGATGCGCACCTGGTAGTTCTGCGGATCGACCTCGATCTTCGGCGTCAGCGAATTGTGGATCATGTCCTTCTTGCGCACGCCGCGCGTGCCCTTGACCGCCACGAGTTGCTTCTGCAGCTGCAGCTTGTCGCCAATGTTGTCGTCGAGGGCCGCCTGCGACACGAAGGTGACGCCGGTCTTGCCGCGGGCGCGGCCGAGCACGCCGTACATCGGCCGGTAATGCACCGGCTGCGGCGTCGAGATCGAGGCGTTCGGGTCGCCCATCGGCGCGGTGGCGATCATGCCGCCCATGATGACGAGCGACGGCTTGACGCCGAAGAAGGCCGACTTCCACAGCACGAGATCCGCGCGCTTGCCGACTTCGATCGAGCCGATCTCATGCGCGAAGCCATGGGTGATGGCCGGGTTGATCGTATATTTGGCGACGTAGCGCTTGCAGCGGAAATTGTCGTTGCGCTCGCTGTCTTCCGGCAGCGGCCCGCGCTGCACCTTCATCTTGTGCGCGGTTTGCCAGCAGCGAAGCGTGGTTTCGCCGATGCGGCCCATGGCCTGCGAGTCCGACGACATCATCGAGAACGCGCCGAGATCGTGCAGGATGTCCTCGGCCGCGATCGTCTCCTTGCGGATGCGGGATTCGGCGAAGGCGACGTCTTCGGGGATCTGCGGGCTCAGATGGTGGCAGACCATGAGCATGTCGAGATGCTCGTCGATCGTGTTGATCGTGTAGGGCCGAGTCGGGTTGGTGGAGGAGGGCAGGATGTTTTCCTGGCCTGCCGCCGTGATGATGTCGGGGGCGTGGCCGCCGCCGGCGCCTTCCGTGTGGAAGGAGTGGATGGCGCGGCCCTTCATCGCCGCGAAGGTGTCGGCGACGAAGCCGCTCTCGTTCAGCGTGTCGGAATGGAGGGCGACCTGCACGTCCATCTCGTCGGCAATCGTCAGGCAGTTGTCGATCGCGGCGGGCGTGGTGCCCCAGTCCTCATGCAGCTTCAGCCCGATGACGCCGGCGCGGACCTGTTCGCGCAGCGGTTCGGGCAGCGAGGCGTTGCCCTTGCCGAGCAGGCCGACATTGATCGGCAGTGCCTCGATCGCTTCCAGCATGCGGTGGATGTACCACGGGCCGGGCGTGACGGTGGTGGCGAGCGTGCCGACCGAGGGGCCGGTGCCGCCGCCGACCAGCGTCGTCGTGCCGCTCGTCAGCGCTTCCTCGGCCTGCTGCGGCGCGATGAAGTGGATATGGGTGTCGATGCCGCCGGCGGTCAGGATCTTGCCTTCGCCGGCGATGACGTCGGTGCCCGGGCCGATGATGATGTCGACGCCCGGCTGGATGTCGGGATTGCCCGACTTGCCGATCGCCTGGATGCGGCCGTCCTTGATGCCGACATCGGCTTTGATGATGCCCCAGTGATCGAGGATGATGACGTTGGTGATCACCAGGTCGGCGACGTCGACCGCGTTGCGCTGGCTCTGGCCCATGCCGTCGCGAATGACCTTGCCGCCGCCGAAGGTGACTTCATCACCATAGACGGTGCGGTCTTCCTCGATCTCGATGATCAGGTCGGTATCGGCCAGGCGAACCCGGTCACCCTTGGTGGGGCCATAGAGCGAGGCGTAGTTCTCGCGCGTGATCTTCGCCATCTCAGACCTCCAGCTTTCCCATGACCTTGGCATTGAAGCCGAAGACGGCGCGGTCGCCGTCGAGCGCTACCAGTTCGACGGTGCGCTGCTGTCCGGGCTCGAAACGGACGGCGGTGCCGGCCGGGATGTTGAGGCGGAAGCCCCGGGTCTTGTCGCGGTCGAAATGGAGCGCGGTATTGGTCTCGTAGAAATGATAGTGCGAGCCGATCTGGATCGGCCGGTCGCCCGAATTGGCGACGTCGACGGAGATGACGGTGCGGCCGACATTATATTCGATGTCGCCGTCCTCGAGGATGTATTCGCCTGGAATCATGACGCGCCCCTACGGTATGGGATTGTGGACGGTGACCAGCTTGGTCCCATCGGGGAAGGTGGCTTCGACCTGGATGTCGTGGATCATCTCGGGCACGCCCTCCATGACCTGATCGCGCGTCAGCAGCGTCGCGCCATAGGACATCAGCTCGGCGACCGTGCGGCCGTCGCGCGCGCCTTCCAGGATCGCCGCGGACACATAGGCGATGACTTCCGGGTAGTTGAGCTTGACGCCGCGGGCCAGGCGGCGTTCCGCCACCAGGGCCGCGGTGAACAGCAGAAGCTTGTCTTTCTCGCGTGGTAGAAGTTCCATCGGCGGTCCCCAATCGTATCCGTGTTTACGTGGCCCAGATGCGCGGCGCGTTGGCGGCCTTGCCCTGGCATGATGTCCTGAGCGCATCCCATGCCCGGACGAAAAGTGCCTTGCCTTCCGAAACCCGCGGCCCGAGATAGCGGCAGACGACCGCGTGCTCGAGCTGGCTGACGGAGAACGCGCCGTCCGCCTGGCTGCCGACGGCCTCGCGCACGCGCTCGGCCGCGTCCTCGGCCATGGGGCCGGCATAGATCATCGTGCCCCAGGTCGGCTGGCCGGCCAGCGCATAGGGCGCGCCCTGCAGGGGCGAGCCGCCCGGCAGCCGCACCCGCTCGAACCAGATGGGCCTGCCATCACGCACGATCTCGATGCGCTGGCGCAGCGTGCCGGTCTCGAAGCGCTCGCCGGCCGCCGGTCGCCCGAGGCAGATGAAGTCCCAGCCGACATAGGTGGCGCCAGCTTCCAGCGTCACGCGCGTGTCGATCGAGGCATCGGCGCCGTCGAAGACGATGGTTTCCTGCGGCAGGTATTCGCAGATGGCATGGGCGCCGACGTCGATCGTCGTCGCCTGGGTGCTGCGGCCGTGCTCGCTGCGATAGAATTTGGTGGCGCCGGGCGTGGTCAGCACGGCGCGGGCGTCTTCGGCCAGATGGAAGCGCAGGTCGAGCTGGTCGCCGCCGGCGACGCCGCCTGGGGGATGCAGCAGGTAGACGTGGCAGGTACCGTCCTTTTCCGGATGAAACGGCTTCTGGACGACGAGCGGGCCCAGATGGCGGCGGCGCATCAGCCGGGTCTTGCCGGCATTGACGGCGAACCAGAGTTCGAGCTCGGCGAGCCAGCGGCTCGGCTGCGCCGCATAGTGCGCGCGCGCCATCGGAACGGCGTTCGGCGAAGCACCCTCGGCGAGCAAAAGCGGTCTCACTTTGGTCCCTGGTCCCGATCCGGCCGGCCCGTTCGACGGGGCGCAGCGACGACTGTCGCCGAAGGCTATCACACGGCGTTGCCCTTCCGGCAACCACAAATATTCATTTGCGTGCTCAAAGACTTGGCAGTTGTGCGCCAGATCCCGGAGCTATGCGCCCTGTCTCGAAAATCGCGGCCAAGCTTTCCATCGGCGCGGAAAAAGAGGCAAACTGTCCGCCACCGCATTCGCCCCCAAGACGCGACATCCTTCCCTGCTATAAGGGGGCATCCAAGCGGCGTTCGGGCCATGCCGGCGCGGCATTGCCGGGCGGATCTGTTGAACTGGGGAATGGGAATGCTGAGGGCAGTCGCTGTCCGGCGCGCGTCGGACGCCGCCGTGGAAGGTCAGGAGCCGCCGGCCGGTCGTGCGGTGCTGCAGCATGACGAGCGTCATCTGCGCCGTCGCCTGATCGAACTGGTCGACGGCCGCAAGGTGATGGTCGACCTCGCCGAAACGGTCGTGCTGGATGCCGGCGACAGCCTGGTTCTCCAGGGCGGCGGCACGATCGCCATCGCCGCCGCCTATGAACCGCTCTACGAGGTCTTCGCCCGGGACCCCGTGCACCTGCTCGAACTCGCCTGGCATATCGGCAACCGCCATCTCGCCGCCGCGATCGAGCCGACCCGCATCCTGATCCTGCGCGATCACGTCATCCAGGCGATGCTGGAGGGGCTCGGCGCGCGGGTGAAGGAGATCGTTGCCCAGTTCAATCCGGTGCGCGGCGCCTATTCCGGCCATGGCGAGCACAGCCATGGTCACGGGAGCCACGATCACGCCGGGCATGGCGATCACGGCCATGATCATGCCCACGGCCATTCGCACGATTGAGTTCCGCGTCGCGGCCCGGCCGCGCGCTCCAGCAACACGAGGCGAACTCTGATGACATCGAAAAACGGCCCCCTTCGCGTCGGTATCGGCGGCCCCGTCGGCTCCGGCAAGACCATGCTGACCGAGAAGCTCTGCAAGGCGATGCGCGACGAATTCTCCATCGGCGTCATCACCAACGACATCTACACCAAGGAAGACGCCATGATGCTGGCGCGCCGGCAGGCGCTGTCCGAGGACCGTATCATGGGCGTCGAGACCGGCGGCTGCCCGCATACGGCGATCCGCGAGGACGCCTCGATCAACCTGCAGGCGATCGCGGAGCTCAACCGCAAGATCCCCGATCTCGACGTCGTCTTCATCGAATCCGGCGGCGACAACCTGGCCGCGACCTTCTCGCCGGATCTGGCCGACCTGACGCTCTATGTCATCTCCGTCTGCCAGGGCGAGGAAATCCCCCGCAAGGGCGGGCCGGGCATCACCCGCTCCGACTTCCTCGTCATCAACAAGAGCGACCTCGCGCCCTACGTGAATGTCGATCTCGACGTGATGGAGGTCGACGCCAAGCGCATGCGCGGGACGCGCCCCTTCGGTTTCACCGACCTGACGCGCGGCAAGGGCCTCGACCGGGTGGTCGAGTACATCGTCGAGCATGGCGGTCTCCGGATGGACGCGCGCAAGAGCGCTTAGCGCTTGTGGCTACAGGGTGGGGCGATAGCGCCCCGTCCTCTGCTATAGACCGCAGGGCGTGCTGATTCAGTCGGCGCGCCCGCCGTTCGGTTCTGGATTCGAGTGCGCTCATGGATGAAGTCGAATGCGTCGTCGGCGGCGCGGGTGTTGTCGGGCTGGCGGTAGCGTGGGCGCTTGCGAATGCCGGCCGCGAGGTCCTGCTGATCGAGGCCGAGGACGCCATCGGCACCCAGACCTCGTCGCGCAACAGCGAAGTCATCCACGCCGGCATCTACTACGCGCCGGGCAGCCGGATGGCGCAGTTCTGCGTCGCCGGCAAGCTCGCGCTCTATGAGTATTGCGCCGAACGCGGGGTGCCGCATGCCCGATGCGGCAAGCTGATCGTCGCCGCCGAGGAGGCCGAACGCGGCCGGCTCGGCGCGATCGCGGCCCGCGCCGCCGCCAATGGCGTGCACGACCTGCGCGAACTCACCGCCGCCGAGGCGATCGCGCTGGAGCCGAACCTTGCCTGCGCCGGCGCGCTGCTGTCGCCTTCGACCGGCATCATCGACAGCCACGCCTTCATGCTGGCGCTGCACGGCGATGTCGAAAGCGCCGGCGGCATGGTGGTGTTTTCGAGCCCGCTTCTCGCCGCCAAGCCGGATGGCGACGGCATCGTGCTGTCGATCGGCGGTGCCGAGCCGATGCAATTGAAGACGCGCCTGTTGATCAATTCGGCCGGCCTGTTCGCGCCCGCCGTCGCCCGCACGATCGAGGGGCTCGATCCCGCTGCCATCCCGACCGAATATTATGCCAAGGGCAGCTACTTCACCCTGTCGGGCCGCTCGCCCTTTTCGCGGCTGATCTATCCCGTGCCCGTGCCGGGCGGCCTCGGCACGCATCTGACGATCGACATGGGCGGCCAGGCGCGCTTCGGCCCGGATGTCGAATGGATCGACGCGATCCACTACGACGTCGACGCCTCGCGCATCCCGCTCTTCGTCGAGGCGGTGAAGCGCTACTGGCCCGATGTCAGCGCCGACCGGCTGCAGCCGGGCTATTCCGGCATCCGCCCGAAGATCGTGCCGAAGGGCGCGCCGGGGCAGGATTTCGTCATTCAGGACGCGTCCGCGCATGGCGTCGCCGGCCTGATCAACCTGTTCGGCATCGAATCCCCCGGCCTCACCGCCTCGCTGGCGCTGGCGGAGCATGTCGCGGCGCTGGCGGCGCGCTGAGGGACCGTACTGACGTTCACCTCTCCCCCAGGGAGAGGTGAAGAGAGCGCCGGCCTTGTCCTCGACGGCGCCCCATCCTCCGGCGTCATCCTCGCGAAAGCGAGGATCCATTCAGCCGCCTTCCGCCGGCGGCTGAATGGATCCCGGGTCTCGCTGCGCTCGCCCGGGATGACGGCGAGGGTAGGATGGTGGTCCTGGATCAGCCCCGGCCGACGAGCGGCATCTTGGTGGCCATGATCGTCATCTGCAGGATGTTGGCGTCGAGCGGCAGGCCCGCCATGTGGACGACCGCGTTGGCGACGTGGCTGACGTCGAAGGTCGGCTCGACCTTGATCGACAGGTCCGGCTGCAGCACGCCCTTCTTCATCTGGCTCGCCATCGGCGTCTCGGTGTTGCCGATGTCGATCTGGCCGCAGGCGATGTCGTACTTGCGGCCATCGAGCGCGGTCGAACGCGTCAGGCCGAGCACGGCATGCTTGGAAGCCGTGTAGGGCGCCGAGTTCGGGCGCGGCATCACGGCCGAGATCGAGCCGTTGTTGATGATGCGGCCGCCCATCGGCTTCTGGTCCTTCATGATGCGGAAGGCGGCCTGGGTGCAGAGGAAGACGCCGGTGACGTTGGTGTCGATCACGGCCTTCCAGCTTGCGACATCGAGGTCCTCGATGTTGACCGGCGGGGCGTTGACGCCGGCATTGTTGAACAGCACGTCGAGGCGGCCGAAGCGGTTCTTGATCTCGCCGAACAGGGCGGCGACCGAGGCCTCGTCGGTGATGTCGGACGGGATCGCGACGGCGTCGCCGCCGGCCTCCTTGACGACTTCCTCGAGCGGCTCGGCGCGGCGGCCGGTGACGACCAGCGTGTAGCCGGCGGCGGCCAGGGCCAGGGCGACGGCCTTGCCGATGCCGGTGCCGGCGCCGGTGACGAGCGCAATCTTGCCAGTGTTGGACATAAGCGTTCCTTCCAGGATTTGTTTGTTATTGGGCGAGGAAGCCGCCGTCGACCGGCAGCGTGTGACCTGTGACCATGGAGGCGCCGGGCCCGGCCAGGAACAGGATCGCGCTCGCGACCTCCTCCGGATCGGCCAGGCGGCGGAGCGGCGTCATCGCCTCGATCCGGGCGACCAGCTCCGGATCGGCAACCAGGCCGGCGATGAAGGGCGTGCGGACATAGGTCGGCGCCACGGCGTTGACGCGGATGCCGTTCGGCGCCCATTCGACGGCCAGCGCGCGGGTCATGTTGACGATCGCGCCCTTGGTGGTCTGGTAGGAGATGTTCGGGTAGAGCCCGCCGCCGGAAAAGCCCATGATCGACGAGACGTTGACGATCGAGCCCTTGGTGCCGGAGGCGATCATGTGGCGCGCCGCGATGCGCGAGGCGAGGAAGGTGCCCGTCATGTTGACGTTCACCACCGTGTCCCAGTCGGCGACGGTCAGCTCGACCGCCGGCCGGCGGATCGCCGTGCCGGCGCTGTTGACCAGGATGTCGAGCCTCTGCGCCCGCTCGGCCACGGCCTGAAAGGCTGCCTCCAGGCTGGCCTCGTCGGCGACGTCGGCGACCACCGCGAAGTGGTCGGCCTCGTCGCCCAGCGTCGCCAGGATTTCGGCTGCAACGGGATTGCGGTCGAGGATGGCGACGCGGGCGCCGGCCCTGGCCAGCGCCTGCGCGCTGGCGAGGCCGATGCCGGAACCGCCGCCGGTCACCGCGGCGACGCGGCCAGTCAGGGAGAAGGGATCGCTCGCCATTGGTGCTGCTTCCGGTTTCGTGTCGGTTGGATCGGGTCGTAATGGCTTCTGCTTGCCACCTCCTCCTGAGGGGGAGGTCGACGGCCGAAGGCCGGCGGTTGAGGGTTTACGGTCTTTCCGGATCGTTCCCTAAACCCTCACCCGGAGCTTCGCTCCGACCTCTCCCTCAGGGAGAGGTGAAGAAAGACGATCAGCCGCCGATCTTGCCGCCGAGTTCGTCCTCGACATGGGCGCGGATGATCTGGTCGAACGAGGTCTCCGCCTTGAAGCCGAGCGACAGGGCGCGCGTCGTGTCGAAATCGCGGGCCCAGCCGGCGACGATCCGGTCGATGGTCTCGTCCTTCTCGTGGCGGATCAGCTTGACCGCCTTTTCGCCGGCAACCTGGCGCAGCGCCTCGATTTCCTCGCCGACGGTCGCCGAGAGGCCCGGCATGTTGAGCGTGCGGCGCGGGCCGACCTTGTCGAGGTCGATCGTGCCGGCATGGATCAGGAAGCCGACGGCCGAGCGGGGGCTCGCGAACCAGTGGCGCACGTCGGGCGACACCGGCAGCACGGCTTCCAGGCCGACCAGCGGCTCGCGCAGGATGTTGGAGAAGAAGCCCGAGGCGGCCTTGTTCGGCTTGCCGGGGCGAATGCAGATCGTCGGCAGGCGGATGCCGATGCCGTCGAAGAAGCCGCGGCGCGAATAATCGGCCAGCAGCAGCTCGCCGATCGCCTTCTGGGTGCCGTAGCTGGTCAGCGGCGTCTCGAAGAATTCGTCGCCGATCTTGTCGGGGAACGGCGCGCCGAACACGGCGATCGACGAGGTGAACACCACGCGGGGCTTGTAGCCGGACTTGGCGTTCTCGAGCCGGATGGCGTCGAACAGGTAGCGCGTGCCGTCGAAATTGATGCGGTAGCCCTTGTCGAAATCCGCCTCGGCCTCGCCGGAGACGATGGCCGCCAGATGGAAGATCACGTCCGGACGGTTGGCGATCAGGGTCTGCGAGGCTTCGGGCGCCGACAGGTCGATGGTCAGCGTCTCGACCGGGCCGTCAAAACCCTTCGGCGCCTCGGGGGCAACGACGTCGGCGAGCGTGTAGCGGCTGATCTCCTTGCCGCCAAGATGACCGTCCGCGACAAGCTTGTCCGTCAGCTTGCGGCCGACCATGCCAGCCGCGCCGATGATAAGGATATGCATAGTACAACCTCGAATAATGGAACGAAATCAGGACAGTCGGATTCTCGCTACCGCGTAGGGTGCCAGGGTAAGCTTGCGGTCGTCAAAAGGTCTTGCCAGCGTATCCAGCGCATTGGCGTCCTGCGTCGCGGCGACAAAGCTGTCGGCATCGAGCAAGAACCGGTCACGCGGCGCGCCGGGCAGGGCGACAGACTGTTCGGAGCCTGTGCGATTGGCAAGCCAGAGTTCGACGCCATCCCCGGTCTCGGCGGCGATCGCCTCGATCGCATCCGGCGTCGTCACCTGGCGCAGCGGCCTGCCGGCGAGGCGCGCCATGCCGCGCAGCACGTGGAACATCGGGAACACGCCGCCGGCCTCGTCGAAGAAGGGCTGCGGCCAGTCGTGCTTCGCATGAACCAGGCCAAACGCTCCGGTCGTGCCGCCGAGCGTGATCGTCGAGGCGCCGCCTTCGGCGAAGCGGGCGAAAAAGCCCAGCGCCCAGGCCGCGCCGAGCAGGCCACGCTGGCGGGGATCGTTGAAGTTGATCGCCTGGCGGATGTTGCCAGGATTGGCGAAGGGCGCCTCGCCATAGGGGTTCATCCGCATGCCGATGGCGCTCGGGCCGACCGCATAGGGCGTTTCACCGGCGATCGCCCTGGCGCTGAGCGCCACGGCGGGCAGTGTTTCCAGCGTCTCGGTGACAGAGATGTCGTCGCCGGCATGCAGCATCGCCGTCGTGGTGAACGAGACGAGGTCGATGAGGTCGACCGGCGGCCGCTTGCGGTTCATCTCGGTGAACAGGCTGAACATGCCGCCGCCGATGCGGGCCTTCGGAAAGGCCTTGCGCGCTGCCTCGAAGAAGGCGCGGTGCGGCGGCGCGGGCGGCCAGACGCTGCCCGGCAGGGTGCATTTCAGATCCGGCAGCGGCGACAGCAGCACGGTCTTGAAGGGCGAGCCCATCGCGTCGACGTCGCGGCCGAGCGCCGCGATCTCGGCCTCGAAGCCCTCGACCGACTGGATGACCGCCTCGAGCCAGGGCTCGGCGTCGAGCGACCGCGCCGTGGCGAGGATGCCGCCCAGCGTCGTGAAATCATGCCCGAGCGACGGGTCGTAATAGCCGACCAGCACCTTGGCGCCGACGAGGTGCAGCCGGTCGCGCCGGGCGAGCGTATCGGTGATCTCGGACGGGTCGAGGCCGAGGCCGAGCGCCGGTACCGTGCCGATGACGTCGCCGAGCGTCACCTTGCCGGCGACCGAACCGGCCTCCGACGCCGGCAGCGCGCCGGTGACCGTCAGGCGAACCGCCTGTTCGATGCGCTCGTTCCTGGGCAGGGTGTAGGGCCAGGGCAGGGCGAGCGGCCGGACATAGGTCTTGTAGGAGGCGTCGGTCCAGTTGCGCTGGTCCTCCATCTCGTAGGTGTCGCCTTCCATCCGGCAGGTGACCTTCAGCCCCGGCGCCGCCTCGTGGGTGAGGGCGCGCAGATACATCATCGGCTGGACGGGATCGATGATGTCGGGGAAGCGGCTTTCCACGATCGAGCCGTCGACATGCTCGATCGTCACCGGATGGCCGGAGACGCCGGCGATCGGATGCAGCACGACGAAGCCGGTGCGGTTGGTGAGGAACGGCGTTTCCGCGCTGCCCTCGGCCGAGAAGTCGAGGCGGCCTTCGGCCGAGCCCTCGATGCGGGCCGAATAGCGGAAGGCCTGGTTGTCGTCGAGCGCCAGCGCCTTGTAGGTGACGGTGAAGCCGTCGGCGCGCTCGTCGACGACGAGATCCGAGATTACCGGGTTGTAGGTGCCCCAGTTCTTGTCGCGCACGATGAAGGAAATCGCGCGGATGATCTCGACACCGCCAAAGTGGATGTGGCGCAGGTTTCCGGTGTCGAGTTCTGCGGTGAGCGCCCCCGCCCTCAGGATGCGGAGCGGCGTGACGGGTTCGTCGGTGCCGAAGAGCCGGACTGCAAGGGAAGGGGCGTTGCTCATCGGCTGACCCTCGAGGAAACCAGACGCTCGACCAGAAGGGCGAGGATGATGATGGTGCCGATCGCCGTGCCCTGCCAGAAGGGCGAGACGCCCATGAGGTTCAGGCCGTTGCGGATCATCACCATGATCAGGACGCCGATCAGCGTGCCGAACATCGAGCCGCGGCCGCCGAACAGGCTGGCGCCGCCGATGACGACCGCGGCGATCGCGTCGAGCTCCATCCCGTTGCCCATCAGCGGATCGGCGGAAAGCAGCTGGCTGATCGAGAAGGTGATGGCCACGGCGGCGAAGGCGCCGGAGAGCACATAGGGCAGGATCGAATAGAAGGTCGTGTTCAGGCCGGCGGCGCGGGCGGCTTCCTTGTTGGAGCCGACGGCATAGATGGTGCGGCCGCCCTTGGTGTAGGTCAGATAGGCCCAGGCGGCGAGATAGAGCACGATCAGGAACAGCACGTTGGACGGGATGCCCAGCACGTTGGTGTAGACGATGGCCTGCATGCCGTCGGGGATGTTCGAGATCGCCGTCTGGCCGGAGAAGATGTAGGCGAGGCTGCGGCCGATCGCCATGACGCCGAGCGTCACCACGAAGGGCGCCAGCCCGAATACCGTGATCAGCGTGCCCGAGATCAGGCCGATGAAGCCGCCGGCGGCGACCGCGATGCCGATCGCCGGCACGATCGGCACATGCTGCAGCGACAGGCCGAGGATGATGCCGGTCAGGCCCGCCACCGAGCCGACCGAGAGGTCGATGCCGCCGGTCAGGATGACGAAGGTCATGCCGACGGCGACGATGCCGATCACCACAGACTGGTCGAGCAGGTTGAAGATGTTGGACTTGGTCAGGAAGTAGGGCGACAGCAAGGAGAGGCAGACCGCGATCAGCAGCGCCAGCAGCAGCATGCGGACTTCGAGCCGCTGCGCGATCTTCTTGATGGGCGAGGCCGGGGCCTGACGGGAAAGGGTCTCTTGGACCATGGGCGAAGTTTCCTTGCTCACAGCGTTGCCGCCATGGTGTCGATGCGGGACTTGATGGTTTCCGGAGCGGGCAACGGGCGGTCGGTCGGCAGCGAAAGCCCGACCCAGCCGAGGTCGTGGCCACGCGGACTGGTCATCGGCACCACCAGCGTGGTGCGTTCCCCGTCCGGCTCGGCGACGAAGACCGGCTCGCGGCGCCTGAGGGCCTCGGGGATGCGGGTGGCCGCGAGCTCGCGCGCTTCGCCGGCCTTGAAGCCGGGGTCGAGCGCGGGATTGCTGGCGACCGCGTTCAGGCAGATCAGCCGGTCGCCCTCGATCAGGCCCCAGAAGCCGGCGCCGTCATGGGCGCGGGCGAGCTCGTTCAGCATCTCGGTGTTGCGCACCATCGAGGTACGCGGCGCGGCGAGCAGCGTCAGGCTTTCCTCGTCGAGCATGGCGCTCGGCAGGTCGGCCGTGGTGCGGCCGTCGCTCATCACCACGACGCGGTCGGAAAGGCCGAGCAGTTCCTCGAAATCGGAGGAGACGACGACCAGCGCCACGCCCTGGGCGGCGATGTCGCGCAGCATGGTGTAGATCGAGGCGCGGGTGCCGATGTCGACGCCCTTGGTCGGCTCGTCGAGGATCAGCACTTTGGGCTCGAGCAGCAGCCAGCGGGCGATGATGATCTTCTGCTGCATGCCGCCGGAGAAGTTCAGCATCGAGGCGTCCATCAGACGGTCCTCGGGCATGCCGAGGCCCGCCAGCAGCTCCTTCACCTTGCGCTCGCGCGAGGCGTAGCTGCAGAAGAAGCCGCGATGGGCGCCGAGATGGGCGAGCAGCAGGTTCTCCTTGACCGAGAGGTCGGGCACGATGTTCTGCGTGCGACGGTCCTCGGCGACGAAGCCGAGGCCGGCGCGGATCGAGGTCTGCGGGCTGTCGCCCCGGAGCGACTTGCCGTTCAGCACCACCTCGCCGCCGGTGCGGGGGCGGAGGCCGAAGATCGCCTCGACCGTCTCCGAGCGGCCGGCGCCGACCAGGCCGCCAATGCCGAGGATTTCTCCCTTCCTCACCGAAAAGGAAACGTCGCGCACGGCCGGAGTCGAACTCAGGTTGCGGACCTCGAGCGCCACCGGGGCGTCGATCTGCTGGATATGGGCTTCCTTGCGCTCGTAGATGGCGCCGAGTTCGGCGCCGACCATGGCGCGGATCAGGTCCGCCTGCGACAGCGAGGCGGTCTCGCGCGCATTCATCACGGTGCGGCCTTCACGCAGCACGGTGACGCGGTCGGTGATCGCGAAGACTTCCTCCAGCCGGTGCGAGACGAACACCAGCCCGTGGCCGGTGTCGCGCAGCCGCGCCATGATGTCGAACAGGCGCTCGGCCTCGCCGGGGCTGAGCGATGCGGTCGGTTCGTCGAAGATCAGCAGCTTGGCGCGCACGCCCAGCGCCTTGGCGATCTCGACCAGCTGCTTCTGCGCCGAGGAGAGGCGCCGCACTTCCCAGTCGAAGGGCAGGCTGTCGCCCTGGCCGAGATCGTTGAGGATCTCCTGGCCGCGCTGGCGCAGCTGGCTGTAGTCGAGGCGGCCGGGGCGGCCGAGTTCGGGCAGGAAGATGTTTTCCAGAACCGTGAGGTCGGGGACGAGGCTCGTCTCCTGCATCACGATGGCGATGCCGATGCGCAGCGCGTCGCGCGTGGAGCGCAGGCGGATCTCGTGGCCGCGATAGGAGAGGTCGCCGCTGTCGAGGGTGTAGTGGCCGGAAATGACCTTGGAGAGCGTCGACTTGCCGGCGCCGTTGGCGCCCAGCAGGCCGTGCACTTCGCCTTCGCGAAGCTCGAAGTCGGCGCCCTGCAGCGCCCGCGTCCGGTCGAATGTCTTGGTGATGCCCCGCGCGACGAGGAGGGGGGAAACGTCTGCCTCCGCGACGGGTGCCAAATTGGGCTGCAACGAATCATGCTCCTGAAGACGGCCTCGACGCGATCCTGCGCGGGGGCGGAAGGATAGGAAACCCGTCGCGCGGCCGAGGCCGCGCGACGGGGTCTGTATCAGACTTCGTTGGCGAAGACGGTCCGGCGGATGGTCGGCAGTTCCTGCTCGATGTTGGAGCTGGTGATGGCGACGATCGGCACGGTGATCTCGGTCTTCGGCGTCTTGCCGTCGAGCACTTCAAGCAGCGCCTCGCCGGAATTGACGCCCATCAGGAAGGGCTGCTGCATGCCGGAGACGACGAGGTCGCCCGACTTCAGCAGGTCGACGAACTCCGGAATGCCGTCGAAGGCCGCGACGAGGACTTCGCCGTTGCGGCGGGCCGCCTTGATGGCGCGCAGGGCACCGATGGCCGGCTGGTCGGTCTGGATGAACAGGCCGCGCATGTCCGGGTTCGCCGTCAGCATGTCCTGCGTGAACTTGAAGGTCTCGTCGGCGGTGTAGCTCTGCATCTGCTGCAGGCCGGCTTCCTTGCCGGTGAAGCCGCCTTCCTTGAGGCCGTCGAGGAAGCCCTTGGTGCGGGCCTGGCCGTTCTTGCGGGCCTGCGAGATGGCGACGATGCCGACCGATCCGCCTTCCCAGCCCTTCTTCTTCAGCGCCTCGGCGAGCGCGACGCCGACGTCATGCGCGCCCTTGTAGTTGTCGGACGAGATGAAAGAGGCGAACTCGCCGCTATTGGTGCCGATATCGCCGATGACGACCGGAATGCCGGCCTTCTGGGCGAGCGCGAGCACGCTCGGCGCGGTCGAGGAATCGGTCGGCGAGATGATGATGCCGGCGACGCCGCGGGCGATCGAATCCTGGGCGTTGCGGAGTTGGGTCTCGGCGCTGTTGTGGCTGTCGAGCGCCTGGAAGTTGAAGCCCTTGGCCTTGACCGTTTCCTCGATGCCCTTCGACAGATAGCGCCAGAAGGGCAGGTCGAGGCCCGGCGTCAGGTAGACGATCTCCTTGGTCGCCGCGCCGGCGGCGGAGATGCCGCCGAGACCGGCGCCGGCGAGCATCGTCGTGCCGGCGGCAAGCTTCAGGAATGTCCTGCGTTCCATGGTGTTCCTCCCATTGATCAGCCATGATCGGCTGCGTTGAAGATAAGGGTCGACGGGGGCCGCACGTCCTCGGTCGCGGCCCGCCGAATTCGCGTCAGCCGCCCCCCTTCAGGAAGGGCTGCGTCGTCGTGTAGATGCGGCCGGTATGGGCGGCGAAGGCCTCTGCGGCAGCGTCGGGATCGCGCGCCTTGACGGCGGCGACGATGGCGACGTGGTCGGCATAGCTGGTGGCGATCGCGCCGGGAGAGGCCATCGCCTCGCGCCGGTACTGCATCATGTAGGCGTAGAGATCGGTGCTGATGTCGGCGAGCAGCGGGTTGCCCGACGCCTGGTAGAGCGCGACATGGAATTCGCGGTCGCTGATCAGGAAGCGGACGGGATCGTCGAGCGTCTCCGTCTGCGCCTCCAGCAGCGCCTCCAGCACGGCGATGCCGGCATCGTCGATGTTGCGCGCCGCGTCGGCGACCACCTGGCGGTCGACCAGCAGCCGCGCCGCATGCACCGATTCGATGTCGTAGGAATTGACGGCCCGCGCCATGGCGAAGCCGACGGCGACCGGTCCGACCTCGTTGCTGCGCACCCGGGTGCGGGCGCCGTGCGAAATCTCGAGAATGCCGCGCGCCGCCAGCATCTGGATGCCGCCGCGCACGGCGTCACGGCTGACGTTGAGCGCATCGGCAAGCTGGCGCTCGCTCGGCAGCGCATCGCCGACCTGCAGGATGCCGGAGGCGATCAGCGTGGCGATCTTGTCGCTGATGACGGTCGTCAGCGGACGCTTCACGATTGCTTCCCGAAAGGTCGGAAGCTCCGCGATGAGGCCGGGATCACTGACTTTCGCCGACGACGACATGGCACCTACTAATGGACTGATCGGACCAGCAGACCAGTTGCATTAATCGCGCGCCGGCCCCGGAGTCAAGCGTCTATGACGGCGCTGTCATTCTCTCTCGCCAGGCGTGTTTCGTGTCGCATTCCACAACCGCATTCCGGGGTTGGTCGACGCGGGCAGAGCGCGGCCGCGCGGGCCGCTCGCCCGCGCCGGAAGCGACGAAACGGAAGCCTTCGCAATTGCGAGACGTTTCTGGGAACGGAGCAGCGCTGCACGCGTTGTGTCGATGTCTTCGGTGATGGCGATGCTGGCAGTTCGCCGCGGCCATCTTCACGTCGACTGTCTGAAAAGCACGAACAGGAGCGATTCATGACAATCGAACACGCATCCATGCGAGCCGTCCGCAAGCCCTGGGGCAAGAACGACCTGCGGCCGTGGAACGATATCCATGACGATCCCGACGCGGTGGGCGAGATCTGGTTCCAGCGCAAGAGCCAGGACGTCGCGGACCCGGAACTTCTCCTGAAGCTTCTCTTCACCAGCCAGCCGCTTTCGATCCAGGTTCACCCGGATGACGCCTACGCGCACAAGATGGGCCAGCCGCACGGCAAGACCGAAGCCTGGTACATTCTCGCGGCCGAACCGGGCGCCGCCGTCGCCGTGGGCCTGAAGCGCGCGATCCAGCCGGATGAACTGCGCGCCGCCATCGAAGACGGCTCGATCGCCGATCTCGTCCAGTGGCATCCTGTCCGGGTCGGCGAGGTTGTCTCCATCCCGGCCGGCACCATCCATGCGATCGGCCCGGGGCTGGTGCTGGCCGAAATCCAGCAGCGTAGCGATACGACGTTTCGGCTGTTCGATTATGGCCGCAAGCGCGAGTTGCATGTCGAGGACGGCGTCGCGGTCGCACATGCCGGTCCGCCGGAAGCCCAGCCCGAGCCGCAGCGGCTCGGGCCGTCGCGCACCGTCCTGATCGCCAACCCCTTCTTCGTGCTGGAACGGGTGACGCTCGGGCCGGACATGACGCGCGTCGTGAATGCGCCCGGCGAGACGTGGATCCTGGGCCTCGATGGCGACGCGACGCTCGGGCCGACGCATGTGGCCGTCGGCGAGGCCGTCTTTCTCGATCATGAGCGTTGCACGATCAGCGCGGGCGAAGGCGGCTTGACCGCGCTTTGCGCCTATCTCGGACCGGAACCGCACCGCGATCTTCTGGAGACGCCGGATCCGACCGTCGTAGATCTGGCAGCCCGCCGGGCCGCCGCACCGAATTCTCATCCCGGCGGAAAGGCTGGCGCCTCGCTCCGCACCACGGAGGTTCGTCTATGACCATTGTACACCGGACTTCGACCACCACGCGGGTGGCTTTCGTCGGCAACTCCCTACCGCGCCGCTGCGGCATCGCTACCTTCACCACCGATCTGCAGCAGGCGATCGCGGCGACCGGCACGGCCGATACCGCCATCATCGCCATGACGGATTGTGGCCGGAGCTACGACTACCCGGCGAGCGTCGCGCTCGAGATCCAGGAAGCCACGCTGGAAGACTATGTCGCGGCGGCGGACTATCTCAATCGGGGCGGCTTCGATGTCGTGTCGCTGCAGCATGAGTTCGGCATCTTCGGCGGTGAAGCCGGTAGTCATGTGATCGCGCTGCTGGCGCGGCTGGACATGCCGGTTGTCACCACGCTGCACACGGTTCTCGCCGAGCCGACCGATGCGCAGCGCCGTGCGCTCGACCGCATCATCGACCTGTCCTCGCGGATCGTGGTCATGGCCGAGAAGGGCCGCGAGTTGCTGCGCACCATCTACCGCGTGCCGGCCGACAAGATCGACGTCATTCCGCACGGCATCCCGGACTTCGATTTCGTCGATCCCGAGCCGGTCAAGGCCAAGCTCGGCTTCGACGATCGCACCGTGATCCTGACATTCGGCCTGCTGTCGCCGAACAAGGGCATCGAGGTGATGATCGACGCGATGCCGCAGATCCTGGAGAGCCGGTCGGACGCCGTCTATGTGGTGCTGGGCGCCACCCATCCCAATCTCGTGCGCGACCAGGGCGAGAGCTATCGCGACAGTCTCGTCGAACGGGCGCGCCATCTCGGCGTCGAGGACCATGTCGTCTTCGAGGATCAGTTCGTCGACCGCGACACGCTGCTCGATTTCATCGCCATGTGCGACGTCTATGTGACGCCCTACCTCAATGAAGCGCAGATGACCTCGGGAACGCTGGCCTACAGTTTCGGTCTCGGCAAGGCCGTCGTGTCGACGCCGTATTGGCACGCGAGCGAGCTTCTTTCGGACGGCCGGGGCGTGCTGGTGCCGTTTGGCGACGCCAAGGCGACGGGCGGCGCCATAGCCGACCTGCTGACCAACCATTCGCGTCGCGAGGCCATGCGCAAGCGGGCCTATTCGACCAGCCGGTCGATGACATGGGAAAGCACGGCCAAGCGCTATCTGGCGACCTTCGAGACGGCGCGGCGCGGCGATCGCCTGAAGCTGATCGCCCCTGCCAATGCGTCGAGGCTGGCGAGTGCGCCGCCGCCGGCCATGCAGCTCGGCCACCTGCTTGCCATGTGCGACGATACCGGCCTGTTCCAGCATGCGGTCCATTCCGTGCCGGACCGCCACCACGGCTACTGCGTCGACGACAATGCCCGCGCCCTGCTGGTTGCCTGCGCGCTCAACAAGTCGGGTGAGCAGCGGCTCTCGGAGCCGCTCACGGCCCGCTTCGCCGCCTTCATCCAGCATGCCTGGAACCCGGACACGCGGTATTTCCGCAATTTCATGAGTTTTGACCGGCGCTGGCTGGAGGATCGCGGCTCGCAGGACAGCCATGGCCGGACGCTCTGGGCGTTGGGCGAGGCGTCCGCCAGCGATGCGAGCCCCTCGCGCAGGCGGTGGGCTGCGTCGCTGTTCATTGCCGCGCTGCCCACGGTCGAGGAATTCGGCTCGCCGCGCGCCTGGGCCTTCGCGTTGCTCGGGCTTGATCCCTATTGCGCCGCATTTCCGGGCGATCCTATTGCCGAACGATACCGCGCACTGCTTGCAGACAGGCTCATGGCCATCCTGGCACAGACAGAAACGGACGATTGGGTGTGGTTCGAGAATGGCCTCGCCTATGACAATGCGCGTCTGCCTCAGGCCCTGATCGCCACCGGTCGGGCGACCCGCAATGCGGAGCACCTTGCGGCGGGGCTGCGCAGCCTGCGCTGGCTGATCCAGATCCAGACCTCGCCCAAGGGGCAGTTCCGCCCGGTCGGCAGCGCGACGTTCGGCGAGCAGCGCAAGCCGCCGCTCGCCTTCGACCAGCAGCCTCTCGAGGCTACCGCCACCATTTCCGCCTGCCTCGCGGCCTGGAGGGCGGATGGCGACCTGTCGTGGACAGTCGAGGCGAAGCGCGCCTTTGGCTGGTTCCTCGGCGAGAATGACCTCTCGGTGTCGCTTGTCGATCCCGAGACGGGCAGTTGCCGCGACGGGCTCCATCCCGATCGCGCCAATGAAAACCGCGGAGGTGAATCCGTCGTGTCCTATCTTCTGAGCCTGGCCGAGATGCGCCAGCTCGCACGCCTGAGCGGCGATCGTGTGAAACCGGAGCTGCGAGCGCTCCGTGCTTGAATTCGCCCCCCTTCTCACCAAGCAAGGCGAAGTCGACTTGACACATGCCACCTTCCTGAACCGCCAGGCGCTCTACCTGCGCCCGGATCCTGCTCGCGTCGTGGTTCGGCCGTTTAAGCCGGCGACCGAACCGCGCGATCTCAATCCGAAGGAGAAGACGCGCGCCAACCACATTGTCGATCGCGTGCTCGGCCTCGACCCGGAGGCGGCCGCGAGCCAGCTGATCGACGTGCTGGAGAATTTCGACGGCCGCCACCGCAACCTGCTGCGGACCTTCGAATTCCGCTGCGACGAGATGGAAGAGGCCTTCGATCCGCATCCCCCCTTCAGCCGGATCCAGCGCCAGCTGATCGGCGCCTATTTCCTGCATGAATATTCGTTCGAGGCGGCGGCGCTGTTCAATCCCAGCATCGTGCCGCATCCCGACCAGTCGGGCGCGGGGGAAGGCGAGAAACGTTTCGTCCTCAGCCTGCGGTCGGTCGGCGAGGGCCATATCTCGTCGCTCACCTTCCGCTCGGGGACGGTGACCGCCGAGGGCATCGTCACTGTCGACCCGACGGTTCGGTTGGCCTCTGTGCCGAAAGTGGTGGGGCGTGCGCCGGTGCTGGACGGCGAGGCTGTCGAACTCGCCTTCTCGCCGGAGGAGGACCTCAGCGAGCGGCTGATCTTCCCGATCACTGCCTCGCAGTCGAACGGCATCGAGGATGCGCGCTTCGTGGAATTCCACGATGGCGCCCACAAGACCTATTACGCGACCTACACCGCCTATAGTGGCAGCGCGATCCGTTCCGAGCTGATCGAGACGACGGATTTCCAGACCTTCCGCATGGGACCGATGCGCGGCAGCGCCGCCCGCAACAAGGGCATGGCGCTGTTCCCGCGCAAGATCGATGGCCGCTACGCCATGATCGGCCGGCAGGACAATGAGAACCTGTACCTGATCTATTCGGATGACCTGTTCTCCTGGGATGGCGGCGTCGCCATCCTGCGGCCGCGTTTCCCGTGGGAATTCGTGCAGATCGGCAATTGCGGCTCGCCGATCGAACTGGACGAGGGCTGGCTGCTCCTGACCCACGGCGTCGGCCCTGTGCGCAAATATTCGATCGGCGCCGTGCTGCTCGACAAGGACGATCCGTCCAAGGTGCTCGCGCGTTCCAGCGAGCCGCTGGTGCGACCGGAACCGTCCGAGCGGGAGGGCTATGTGCCGAACGTCGTCTACACCTGTGGCGCCATGCGGCACGGCGACTATCTCGTCCTGCCCTATGCCGTCTCGGACACGTTCTCCGCCTTCGCCACGATCAAGATCGACGCGTTGCTGCGCGAGATGCGCGGCTGAGCCCGCCTCGCGCCATCCTCCCGCAGGGGAAGGGTGGCGCGGTCGCGCCAGGCGGGCTGTTCCCCGGTGGACGTTCGCCCTCGGCTCGCGCTATGCCTTGTCCGGTGGTTTCTCAACGGGGTGGGGCGGAACGCATTTCATGGTGACGACGCAATCGGAACAGGGCGCGCCCGCGCGGCTCGCCATCATCGTCATGGGCGTCTCCGGCTCGGGCAAATCCAGCATCGGAGAGGGGCTGTCCGAAGCGCTCGGCATCGATTTCGTCGACGGCGACGGCCTGCACAGCCCGGCGAACGTCGCCAAGATGGCGAGCGGCACGCCGCTGGTCGACGACGACCGCTGGCCCTGGCTCGACAGGATCGGCGCGACGCTGGGCGACCGCGCGGCCCATCCCGCCGGCATCGTCGTCGCCTGCTCGGCCCTCAGGAAGATCTACCGCGACCGCATCCGCGCTGCCGCCGGCCAGCCGATCCGCTTCGTCTTCCTCGATGCGCCGCAATCGCTGGTCAAGGACCGGCTCGGCGCGCGCAAGGGCCACTTCATGCCGCCGAGCCTGCTCGACAGCCAGTATGCGACGCTGGAGCGTCCCGGCGCGGACGAGCCCGACGTGCTTCCCGTCGCGGTCGATGTCCCGATTGCCGAGATTGTGCGCCGCGCGGCCGCCGAGCTTGCCGGCGGCGCCACGGTCAACCCCTTGAACTGACGAGGATTTGCCCCTCCGGCGCAAAAGCGGAACAAGAAACTCAGCCGGGCCGGATCTTGGCAACAATCCAACTCGATTCTTGCCGGGGGTCCCCGTACTAGTTGTCTGGCGGCGGTTTTCCCGCCGCGGCCCCTCCCGGCTTCCGGTTCGCAATCGCCCATGACGCAAAGTCTCCCTCCGATCGCAGTCGCGCTGCATGGCATCGCCAAGAGCTTTGGCGGTGAGCGGGTGCTGTCCGGCCTGTCGCTGGAGGTGCCGCGCGGCGAATTCCTGGCCATCGTCGGCCCGAGCGGCAGCGGCAAGACCACGGCGATGCGCATCATCGGCGGGTTCGAGGCGCCCGACGAAGGCTCCGTCTGGATTTCGGGCGAGAATGTCACGGCCGTTCCAGCCGAGCGGCGCGACGTCAACACGGTGTTCCAGAGCTACGCGCTATTTCCGCATATGAGCGTCATCGACAACGTCGCCTATGGCCCGAGGATGCGCGGCGTCGGCCGCAGCGCCCGCCGCAGGAAGGCCGGCGAACTGCTCGAGCTGGTCCGCCTTTCCGATGTCGGCGACCGCAAGCCGAACCAGCTTTCCGGCGGCATGCAGCAGCGCGTGGCGCTCGCCCGGGCGCTTGCGAACGAACCGGCCGTGCTGCTGCTCGACGAACCGCTCGGGGCGCTCGACCGCAAGTTGCGGGAAGAAATGCAGCGCGAGCTTCGCCGCATCCAGACCGAGCTCGGCGCCACCTTCATCTACATCACGCATGACCAGGAAGAGGCTTTCGGCATGGCCGATCGGCTCGCGGTAATGCGCCATGGCGGCTTCGAGCAGGTCGGCGACCCCGCCACGATCTATGATCGCCCCGTCAATGCCTGGACCGCCTTGTTCGTCGG
Organism: Kaistia defluvii; assembly: GCF_026343955.1. Classification (GTDB taxonomy): domain Bacteria; phylum Pseudomonadota; class Alphaproteobacteria; order Rhizobiales; family Kaistiaceae; genus Kaistia; species Kaistia defluvii. Next base: position 564,799 of record NZ_JAPKNI010000001.1, on the reverse strand, counting down.
CAGCGCCAATCAGATCCGCGCCACGCTCGGCGAGGACGGGGCGCTTCTCTCCGACCTCGGCCCCCTCGCGGCCTCGCATATCGACCCCGCGCTGAAATCCGGCGATCCGGCGCTGGTCATCGTCCGGCCGGAAGAAACCCAATTCTCCCCCGCCTCGGCGGACAGCACCTCCGGCCCCAACCGCTTCACCGCGCGCCTCGTCGACGCCGTGGCGCTCGGCCCCTCGCTGCGGCTGCGCGCGGTGACGGCCGGCGGCATCGCCTTTGAATCGATCGAGCGCCGCGCTAGTTCGGACGGCATCGAGCGCCATCCCGGCGACGCCGTCCTGGTCTCCTTCGCGGACCGTGCCGCGCGCGCCTATCGCGACGAGCCCGTTGCCAACTCCCTTCGTCCGTCCTCCTGACAAGGATCCCCGTCATGACCCGGCATCTGCTTCTTCCCAACGGTTCCCTTCGCGGCGCGGGCTTCAGCCGCCGCGCCGTTCTCGGCTTGCTGGGCGCGGCCCCGGCGGCGCTTGCCGTCGGCTCGGCCTTCCCGGGCGGCGCTTCGGCCGAGACCACCGGCGGCACGCTCAACGTCTTCTCCTGGCCGAACTATTTCTCCAATCAGAGCCTAGCCAACTACACGCGCAAGTCGGGCGTCACGCCCAACATCACCTCCTACGATTCCAACGAGACGCTGTTCGCCAAGCTGAACAGCCCGGCCGGCGCCGATTTCGATCTCGTCATCCCGAGCTCGAGCTGGATCAAGCAAATGGCCGACAAGGGCCTGCTGCAGGAGATCGACCATAACCGGCTGAACTTTGCCTCGCTCGACCCGGCGCTGCTCGATCGCGACTATGACCCCGGCAACAAATATTCGATCCCGAAGGACTGGGGCGTGCTCGGCGTCGTCTACGATCCGGAAGCCGTCGGGGCTGAGATCAAGACCTGGCAGGACTTCCTCGATGCGGGCGCCAAACCCGGCGTCAGCGGCAAGGTGCGGCTGTCGGATTCGGGCTGGGAAACCATCGGCATGTCGCTCTGGACGCATGGCAAGGACTGGAACAAGGCGACGGAGGCCGAGATCCGCGCCGCCGGCGAGGAGATCAAGGCCTTCGCCAAGCATGTGAAGACGTTCTCCGGCCTCGACCCGAACCAGCTCGCCAATGGCTCGATCGTGCTGGCCCAGACCAACCAGGGCACCGCCCGCGCCGCCATCGGCCTCAATCCGAAGCTGAAATTCGTCGTGCCGGGCCCGATGAGCGAACTCTGGGTCGACAATTACGCCATCCCCGCCAAGGCGCCGAACCTCGACCAGGTCTATGACTTCCTGTCCTATCAGCTCGAGCCCGAAGTCCAGCTTGCGGAGACCCAATATATCGGCTTCCCGGCGGCGCTGGCCGGCCTGCGGGAGAAGCTGCCGGCCGACACCAAGAACGCCGACCTGATCTTCGGCGGCAAGGATCTCGACTTCTCCAAGCTGACCTCCTTCGTCGTCGATCCTGCGACGATCGGCGTCTATCTCGAGGTGCAGACCGAGATCCAGGCCGCGGCGGGGGGGTGAAGTGCGGGCTTCCTCTCTGGGAAATAGCCTTCGCATGACTCGACCATCATCCTGAGGCGCCCGGCAAAGCCGGGCCTCGAAGGAGGATCCAGGAGACGCCGGGATTGCCTGGCTGGACCCTCCTTCGAGGCTTCGCTGACGCGAAGCACCTCAGGATGATGGCGGAGCCTGATCCGGGGCTGTCTCGACGGTGCAATAAGCTCCGTCCGCCCCCTCTACAGCTTGCGGGAGAGCGCTGGGGTGAGGGACCTTCCTTGCGCGAAGGTTTCCTCATCGCGCGCTAAAGAAGCAGGCGCCGTGTCGATGTATCTTGTTCCAAAGGGCCGATGATCTCCGCGAGCCAACATAGTCAGCCGATATCCAAGCGCGCGCCCCCGGCGCGGGTTTCCGATCAGCTGTTCGCCGCCATCCCGACCGCCTGGCTCGCCATCTTCTTCCTGGCGCCGCTCGCCTTCACGGTCGTCTATTCCTTCGGCAATTCGCTGTTCGGCGCGGTCGAGCTCGGCTTCACGCTGAAGAACTACCAGACCGCGCTTTCCGGCTTCTACCTCTCGACCTTCCTGCGCACGGTGCAGTTTGCGATCACCGCCTCGGCATTATGCCTCGCCGTCGCCTTTCCCGTCGCCTATTTCATCGCGCGAAAGGCCGGGCGCTTCCGCACGCTGGCGCTCGTCCTGATCCTCATTCCCTATTTCTCGTCCTTCCTGGTCCGCGTCATGTCGTGGCAGATCCTCTTGGCGCGCGGCGGCGTGTTCGAGGGGGTGCTGAACTTCCTGCATCTGCATGACGGGCCGCTCGACCTGCTCGACACCAAGACGGCCGTCTTCATCGGCATGGTCTATGCCTATCTGCCGATCGCTATCGTGCCGCTCTTCGTCGTGCTCGACCGCATGCCGCCCGCTTTGCTCGAGGCGAGCCGCGATCTCGGCGCCAGCCGCTTCCAGACCTTCTGGGCGGTGACCCTGCCGATGGCGCGGCCGGGCATCGCCACCGCCGTGCTTCTGACCGCCGTGCCGATGCTGGGTGAGATGGTGATCCCGAAGCTGCTCGGCGGCAGTCGCGGCGTGCTGATGGGGCAGGCGATCTCGTCGCAATATCTGCAATCGCAGAACTATGCGCTCGGCTCGGCCATGGCGGTGCTGGTGCTCATCGCCGTTGCGGTCGTCGTCGCCGCGCTCGCCCGGCTCACCAAGGGCTTTGCCGAGGTGGCGGCATGAGCGTCCGCATGGATGGCCGGCAGAAGCGCATCACCGATGCCGGGCTGACGCTCTGGTTCGGCCTCGCGATCCTGTTCCTGTTCGCGCCGCTCGCCATCTCGATGATCTATTCGTTCAATCTCGGCGTCGTCGGCAAGCAGACGTCGAATTTCACCGGCTGGACGCTTGAGTGGTACCCGGCCGCCTGGAACGACTTGGCCCTGCGCCGCTCGGTCCAGACCAGCCTCTATGTCGCCTTCTGGGCCGCGCTGATCGCGCTCGGCATGGGCGCCTCGCTCGGCTACGCGCTGGTGCGCCACCCGAGTCCCTCCGTGCGAAAATGGCTGTCGGGCCTGACCTATATCCTGCTGATCGTGCCGGAAGTGGTCATCGGTGTCTCGCTGCTGCTGTTCTATGCCGTGACCGGCATTCCGCTGGGGGCGGCGACGCTGATCGCCGGCATCACGCCGGCCGCCATCGCGGTCACGGCGCTGATCGTGCGCGCCCGCGCCCTGACGCTCGATCCAAAGCTGGAGGAGGCTGCCGCCGATCTCGGCAGCACGCGGCTGAAGACGCTGTGGTTCATCGTGCTGCCGCAGCTTTTGCCGGCGATCCTGGCAGGCGGGCTGATGTCCTATGCCTTCTGCTTCGACAATCTCGTCGTCGCTGCCTTCCTGACGACGCCGACCGTCAACACGCTGCCGGTCTATCTCTATGGCAGCCTGCAATATGGTCCGGCGCCCTCCGTCTATGCGGCGGCGACGGTCGTGTTCCTGTTCACGGTAACCCTGCTCGGCCTCGCGGCGCTCTGCTTCCAGCTTTCGCGACGTTCGGGGCGGGCAGGGGTTGGAGGTGGGTGAATGAGCTGTCGGCTTACTTCACCTCTCCCTGAGGGAGAGGTCGACGGCCGAAGGCCGGCGGGTGAGGGTTTACGACCTCACCGAATAGTTCCCTAAACCCTCACGCGGATCTGTCGGTCCGACCTCTCCCTCAGGGAGAGGGTAAAGGCCAGCCTTCCCCCGGACCCGGTTCCAGCAAGAGATCGAAATCGATGACCCAGTTTGCCGCCGAAGACCTGCTCGATCCGCCCGCTTATCCCGATGTCGGCTATGCCCTGCTGGCCGACCGGATCGGCGCGGTGATGCGAAGCTTCGACGATGTCGTCTTCGTCCAGGCGGAAGCGGTCGTGGCGCTGGAAGCAGTCGCCGCCAGCCTCGCCAAGCCGGGGCTCAAGGTTCTGAACGTCGTCACCAGTATGTATGGCGACTACTTTGCCACCTGGCTGCGCCGGGGTGGCGCGGTGGTGGAAAATGTCGTGGCCGAACCTGGCCGGCCCGTGGATCTCGCGGTCTTCCAGGCGGCGCTCGACGCGATGGCCGAGGTCGATGTCGTCGTGCTCGTGCATGGCGAGGCCGCGAACGGTGTCTTGAACCCGCTGCCGGAGATCGCCGAGAGCGCCAAGGCGCGCGGCGCGCTGCTGGTGGTCGACGCCGTCGCCTCGATCGGTGCGCACCAGTTCGAGGTCCAGACTCTGGGGATCGACATCGCCGTCATCGGCCCGCAAAAGGGGCTGGGCGGCCCGGCCGGCCTTTCCGCCATCTCAGTCAGCGAGGCGGCATGGGCAAAGATCGCCGAGGAGCCGGCGCTGCGGCTCTCTACCTTGTCGCTGCTCGATCTCAAGGAGAAATGGCTGGATCTCGGCGCCGATGCGCTGCCGGGCACACCGGCGCCGCTGGAATTCTGGGCGCTCGATGCGGCGCTCGACCGGATCGATGCGGAAGAAGACGCCATCGAGACGGTGATCGAGCGCCACCAGCTTGCCGCCCGGGCGACGCGCGCCGGCCTCCGGGCGCTTGGTGTCCCGCCGTGGATCGAGGATGACGGTTCCGCCTCGGCGCTGGTGACGGCGGCGCCGGTTCCGGCAGGCGTCGAGCCGCAGGCGCTGGTCGATGCATCGGGCGGATTCGAAGGGGCTGCGATCAGCCTCGGCGTCGGCGGTGTCGAGCATCTGCTGGTCCGTCTCAATCATACCGGTATCCGCGCCGCCTATCGGCCGGTACTCGCCAATGTCGTCGCCTATGGCCAGGCGCTCGCTGCTCTTGGCCAGAGCGTCGACATCGACGCGGCGATCGAAGCCGTCGCCAGAGCTTACCAGGACGCCGAACCGGTGGGGTCGGCGGAGTGATACTGTTCCTCCCCTCTCCCTCAGGGAGAGGGGAGAAGCCAGCACCGGGAACCGCGCATGACCGCCCGAACGATTCATCTGAACGCCTTCGAGAACTGCTCGCCGGTCAACATCTCGTCCGGCCTGTGGCGTCATCCCGAGGACCAGTCGCATCGCTACAAGGACCTGACCTACTGGACGGAACTGGCCGTGATGCTGGAAGGGGCGGGGTTCGACTCGATCTTCCTGGCCGACGTGCTCGGCATGCTGGACGTCTATCAGGGCAAGCCGGACGCGGCGCTTCGCACCGCGACGCAGGTGCCGATCAACGACCCGCTCTCGGTCATTTCCGCCATGGCGGCGGTGACGACGAACCTCGGCTTCGCCGCGACCGTCTCGCTCACCTACGAGCAGCCCTATTCTTTCGCCCGCAAGATGACGAGCCTCGACCATGCGAGCCAGGGACGCATCGGCTGGAATATCGTCACGTCGTATCTCGACAGCGCCGCCCGCAATCTCGGCCCCGGCGAGCAACTCTCGCATGACGAGCGCTATGATCGCGGCGATGAGTTCATGGAGGTGCTCTACAAGCTCTGGGAGGGCTCCTGGGAGGACGATGCCGTCGTCATCGACAAGGCGAGGGGCGTCTATGTCGATCCGTCCAAGGTGCATCCGATCGCGCATCAGGGCCGCTACTTCACTGTCCCGGACGCCTTCATCGCCGAGCCGTCGCCGCAGAGAACGCCTGTGCTCTTCCAGGCCGGTTCGTCGTCACGCGGCCAGCAATTCGCCGCTACCCATGCCGAGGGCGTCTTCGTGCACGGCACGCGGCCGGAGGTGATCGCGCCTGTCGTCGCCAATGTACGCGCCCGCGCCGCGGCGCTCGGCCGCGACCCGCGCAGCATCAAGGCGTTCGCCGTCACCACCATCATCGCCGCCGAAACCGATGGCGAGGCGGAGGAGAAATATGCCGAATTGCTGTCCTATGCCGATTACGAGGGGGCGATGGTGCAGTTTGCCGGCCCGGTCGGCCTCGACGTTTCGAGATTCGATCCGGACATGCCGCTGACGGAGATCAACCCGAACGCCTCGCATTTCGCCCGGCATCTGTTTTCGGACGCCGATCCCGACATCGTCTGGACGCTGCGCGACATCGCCCATTACATGGGCGTCGGCGGCATGGGGCCGAAATTCGTCGGTTCCGGCAAGACGATCGCCGACGAGATGCAGCGCTGGGCCGAGATCGCCGACCTCGACGGCTTCAACATCACCTACGCCATCCGCCCCGGCACTTTCGTCGACACAGTGAAATATGTCGTGCCGGAACTGCGCCGCCGCGGCCTGATGCGGCCGGGCTATGAGGGCTCGACCTTCCGCGAGAGCCTCTATGGCAAAGGCCAGAGGCAATTGCGCGACGACCATCCGGGAAGGACGTTCTGGAGGGGATAGGGCTCTACCCAGCCCTCTCCCGCCCGCGGGAGAGGGTTGGGTGAGAGGCTTTCTTCCTTTAACCCGGCTGACGAACAAGCAAGACCCTCACCCCACGCCTATCCCAGAGGGAGAGGGAGTCCGACTGAGCCTGAGGACCACCATGTTCAATCTCGACGCCGCCCAGCGCTTCATGCAGGCAGAGGGCATCGATGCCTGGTTGCTGGTCGATTATCGCGGCAGCAATCCGCTGCTCTGGCACATCCTGGGCGTCGTCCGAAACCCGACCCGCCGCGCCTTCCTGATCGTGCCGCGATCCGGTTCGCCGGTGCTGCTCATCCATACCGTCGACCAGTTCTTCTTCCACGACGTCGAAATCGACAAGCGGATCTTCCGCGGCTGGGTCGAGATGCGGGCGATGCTGCGCGACTTGCTCGGAGGGGCCAAGACGCTCGCGCTCGAATATTCGGAGGAGGGCGGCGTGCCGACGGTCGCCTGGGCCGATGCCGGCACGGTCGAGCTGCTGCGGAGCTGGGACTACCGGATCGTCACCTCGGCCGATCTGTTCCAGGTCTCGGCCGCCGCCTGGGACGATTTTGCGATCGAGTCCCACAAGCGCGCCTGCGTCGTCGTCGCCGGCATCAAGGACGCCGCCTTCGACCGGGCGAAAACCGCCATCGCGGTTAACAAGCCGCTAACAGAATATGAGCTGCAGCAGTTCATTTTTTCCGAGTTCGACCGCCTCGGCCTGGAGACGGAAGGCCAGCCGGTGGTGCAGGTCAACGGCCATTCCGGCATCGTCTCCTACGAGCCCAAGCCGGAGGGATCGGCGACGATTGGCGCCGGCGACTGGCTGCTGATCGATTTCTGGGCGCGTTATCCCGGCGAGCGCAACGTCTATTCCGACATCGCCTGGGGCGCCTATGCCGGCGCGGTTATCCCGGAAAAGCTTCAGGCCGTCTTCGACATCGTCCGCCACGCCCGCGACGCCGCGCTGCAAGCGATTGAAACCGCTTGGGAAAACGGCAAGACGCTGGAAGGCTGGCAGGTCGACGATGTGGCGCGCGGCATCATCGAAGCCGCTGGCTATGGCGACAATTTTCATCACCGCACCGGCCACAGCATGGGGCCGGGCAAGCGGCTGCACGGGCTCGGCGTCAATCTCGATAACCTCGAGACCCACGACACCCGCCGTATCCTGCCGCGCACCGGCTTTTCCATTGAACCGGCGATCTATCTGCCGGAATTCGGCGTCCGGCTGGAGATCAATGTCTTCCTCGATCCCGTCGCCGGACCCACGGTGACGACCCCAACCCAGACGGAAATCGTCAAAATTGTCTGAGGCTTAGGCGTTTCGGCGGAGCAGGCTCGCATAGATCTCGTCGTCGCCGCAAAGGCCGGCGAGGCGGCCCAACTGGTCGACGAAAACGATCGGGTGGTCGGATTGCCGCTTCAGCGCGATCGCCGCGTTGAGCTTGAGATCCACCGGCGCGACGATGATATCGCAGGGCGTGTCGAAGTGGGCCGCATCGCCCTCGACGACGCCGAGCTTGCCCTCGCAGCCATTCACCTCCACGCCGACCGGCCGGTCTGCGGCGTCGACGCGGATGCGGACCAGGCCCTCGCGGTCGAGCAGGACGGCGCCCTCGGCGCGGCGCAGCGCCCGGGCCGGCGTCATCACCGAACGGCCGCGCAGCACGTTCAACGGGTTGGTATGCTTGACGAATTCGGCGACATAGGCGTTGGCCGGGCGGAGCAGGATTTCTTCCGCCGTGCCGGCCTGGACGATGCGGCCGCCCTCCAGGATGGCGATCTTGTTGCCGAGCTTCATCGCCTCGTCGAGGTCGTGGCTGACGAACAGGATGGTCTTCTGGATCCGGCTCTGCAGGCTGAGCAACTCGTCCTGCATCTTGTCGCGGATCAGCGGATCGAGCGCCGAAAAAGGCTCGTCCATCAAGAGGATGTCGGCATCGGTCGCGAAGGCGCGCGCCAGCCCGACGCGCTGCTGCATGCCGCCGGAAAGTTCATGCGCGTGCTTGTCGGCCCATTGCGTCAGCCCGACCATGGCAAGCTTCTCGTCGACGATGCGTTTGCGCTCGTCTTTCGCAATGCCGCGGATCTCCAGGCCGAAACCGACATTTTCCCGCACCGAGCGCCAGGGCAGGAGGCCGAATTGCTGGAACACCATCGAGACGGTGCGCATGCGGATCTCGCGCAGCATGGCCTCGCCGCAGGCCGCCACGTCGACGGGCTTGCCGTCGTGCGAGACCGAAACGCTGCCGCGCGCCACCGTGTTGAGGCCGTTGACGGCGCGGAGCACCGTGGATTTGCCGGAGCCGGAAAGCCCCATCAGCACGCAGATCTCGCCGCGTTCGACCGTCAGGTTGACGCCGGCGGCGCCAAGCACCGAGCCGGTCTGGACCAGGATCTCGTCGCGTGTCGCGCCCTTGTCGATCAGCGCCAGCGCTTCCTTCTGGCGGTCGCCGAAGACGATGTCGACATCGCGGAATTCGATCGCCGCCATCTCAGCGCTTCCCCGCTTTGGGCTCTCGGCGCTTGCAGACGCGGTCGAGCACGATGGCGAGCAGCACGATGGCCGCGCCTGCCTCGAAGCCCATGCCGATATTGACGGAATTGAGGGCGCGCACCACCGGCTTGCCCAGCCCGTCCGCGCCGACGAGGGCGGCGATCACCACCATGGAAAGCGACAGCATGATGCATTGGGTGACGCCGGCCATGATCGTCGGCATCGCATGGGGCAGTTCGACCTTGTAGAGCAGCTGCCGCCGCGTGGCGCCGAAGGCCTTGCCGGCCTCCTGCAACTGGCTCGGTACCGAGGAGATGCCGAGATGGGTCAGGCGGATCGGCGCGGGAATCGCGAAGATCACGGTCGAGATCAGGCCGGGCACGGCGCCGAGACCGAACAGAACCAGGGTAGGGATCAGATAGACGAAGGTCGGGATGGTCTGCATCAGGTCGAGGATCGGCCGGATGCCGGCATAGAGCCAGGGCCGGTGCGCGGCGGCGATGCCGATCGGCACGCCGACGACGACGCAGACGACGGTAGCCCAGATCACCAGCGAGAGCGTCTCGAGCGTCGCCTGCCAGTAGCCGAGATTGATCACCAGCAGGAAGGCGATGACCGTGAAGGCGGTCAGGCGGATCGAGCGATGCAGCGCATAGGCGATCGCGCCGAAGATGGCGATGAGCAGAAGCGGCGGCGTCAGGATCAGCAGATTGGTCAGGCCGTCGATCAGCGAGCCGAGCACCAGCGAGATGAAGTCGAACAGCCCCTGCGCGTGCAGATTGAGGAAGTCGACGAAGGTCTTGATCCAGGAGCCCAGCGGGATCTTGTGCTCGGTCAGCCAGCTATACATGGGAAGGGTCTCCGGCGGTCGTTAGAGACCGTCCGGGCGGTCGCATTCTCGCCCGGTCTTGCAGTGCGTTCGATGTCGACGCCGGCGAACCGGCGTCGACAGGGGCGGGATTTAGGTCAGAGGCCGAGGCTCTTCTTGACGGCCGGCAGGCCGGGCTGGCCGTCGATCGTGTTGACGCCGGCAAGCCAGCCGTCGAGCGCGGCCGGATTGGCCTTGAGCCAGGCGGTGGCGGCCGCGTCCGGGTCCAGTCCGCCATCGAGGATGCTGGACATGACCTGGCCTTCGATCGGCAGGGTGAACTTCATGTTCTTGATCAGCGCGCCGACATTCGGGCATTCTTCGAGGAAGCCCTTGCGAACGCTGGTCGAAACCGTCGCGCCGCCGAAATTCGGCCCGAAGACGTCATCGCCGCCGTCGAGATATTCCATCTTGAACTTCTCGTTCATCGGATGGGGCGCCCAGCCGAGGAAGACGATCGGCTCTTCGCGGCGACCGGCGCGATCGACCTGCGAGAGCATGCCCTGTTCGCTGGATTCCACCAGTTCGAACGAGCCGAGGTCGAACTTGTTGGCCTTGATCATGTCTAGGATCAGGCGATTGCCGTCATTGCCGGGCTCGATGCCGTAGATCTTGCCCCCGAGCTTGTCCTTGAACTTGGCGATGTCGGCAAAGGTCTTCAGTCCCTCGTCGAACAGGTAGCTCGGCACGGCGAGCGTATATTTCGCGCCTTCGAGATTGACGCCGACCACTTCTACCGAGCCGTCATCCTGATAGGGCTTCAGATCGGCGGCCATCGAGGGGAGCCAATTGCCGAGGAAGACGTCGATATCCTTGTTCTTCAGCGAGGCGTAGGTGACCGGCACCGACAGCACCTGAAGCTTCGGTGTATAGCCGAGCCCGGTGAGGATGCGCGAAGTCAGGCCGGTGGTCGCCGAAATGTCGGTCCAGCCGACATCGGAGAAACGCACGGTCTTGCAGGAAGCGGGCTCGGCCGCATGGGCGGTGCCGGCGAGCGCAACAAGGCAGGCCGCGACCGCCACGGACTTCGACAGGATCGAATTGAGCATTCAGAATTCTCCCAAGGGGCGGCCATGCGGAAACGGCCGCTGCTCTCCACCAAGCATAGCGCAGCACAGGGCGCGATGAAGCGTCCTATACATTGGATCTGGTGATAGTCCCCGTGGCGATGTGTCCACCGCTCCTCGTTATCTGCCCAATCAACCCCAAAAAGGACGCTCTGAAACGCGCATTGTTTGTTCGTTCAATGCTCGATAGAGCCGAGTTTCTAAGCAAACGAGTCATTCTTCGTCATTTATGACGCTGCGGAAGTGCGCTCGCGTATCCCGCGTCACGCAATTATTGATTGCTTGTTCAATCAAGATGCCGGACCATGGGGCCGGTTGATGGCGGAAGGGATATGTCATGCGTGAGGCCGGTTTCGTCCGGATCGAAGCCGAGGACGTCCGGAGACGGCAGCTGATCGAGGCGACGATCGAATCGCTCGCCGATGTCGGTTTCGCCGCCTGTACGCTGATGGATATTTCCCGCCGCGCCGGCGTCTCGCCCGGGCTGGTCGCGCATTATTTCGGCGACAAGGAAGGCCTGCTGGAGGCAACGCTGCGCCATCTCGCCGGCCGGCTCGCCCGTCTGGTGTCGATCCGGCTGGCGCAGGCGCGCACGCCGCGCGAGCGGATCCAGGCCGTCATCGACGCCAATCTGGCGCCGGAGGAGTTCGACCGCCGCACCGCCAGCGTGTGGCTGGCCTTCTGGGGCCAGGTGATCCATTCGGCCCGCTTCAAGCGCGTGCAGAACGTCTATCAGCGCCGCATGCTCTCCAATCTGCGCCATGGCCTGAAGCAGATCGTGCCGGCGCGCGAGGCGCAGTCGATTGCGATCGCCATCGCGGCGGTGATCGACGGGCTCTGGCTACGCGAGACTCTGGCGGCCGAAGGCGAGCCGCATGGCGCCGGGGCGCGCGCCATCGCCACCGCCTTCGTCGATGCGCAACTGGCGGCCGTCCGGCCGCGCGCCGCGATCGCCGAGCCGCCGACGAGCCAGGGTGGCCGCAACCATGCCATCCGCAATCACATCGACGGCCGCGCCCATCCGGTCGTCGATGCGCGCAGCTTCGCCACGATCAATCCGGCAACCGGCGAGACCCTCGCCGAAATCGAGATCTCCGGTCCGGCCGAGATCGAGGCGGCGGTGGAAAGCGCGCGGCGTGGCCAGAAGATCTGGGCGGCGATGACCGGCAGCCAGCGCGGGCAGATCCTGAAGCGCGTCGCCAGCCTCCTGCGCGAGCGCAACGACGAACTGGCGCGGCTGGAGACGCTCGATACCGGCAAGCCGATCCAGGAAACCTCCGTTGTCGACGTGCTTTCCGGCGCGGATTGCATCGACTATTTCGCCGGCCTGGCGGGCGCCATCACCGGCGAGCATGTCGATCTCGGGCCCGAAGCGTTCGGCTATACGCGCCGCGAGCCGCTCGGCATCGCCGCGGGCATCGGCGCCTGGAACTATCCGCTGCAGATCGCCTGCTGGAAGGCGGCCCCCGCGCTCGCCGCCGGCAATGCGATGATCTTCAAGCCGGCCGAGCTGACGCCGCTGACGGCGGTGAAGCTGGCGGAGATCATGACCGAAGCCGGCGTTCCGGACGGCGTCTTCAACGTGGTGCAGGGCTTTGCCGAGACCGGACGGCTGCTCACGCGCCATCCCGATATCGCCAAGATCTCGCTGACCGGCGAGGTCGGCACCGGCAAGAAGGTAATGGCGGACGCAGCCGAGACGCTGAAGCAGGTGACGCTGGAACTGGGCGGCAAGTCGCCCCTGCTAGTGTTCGACGACGCCAATCTCGACGATGCCGTTTCCGGTGCGCTGCTTGCCAATTTCTATTCGGCCGGCGAGGTATGCTCCAACGGCACCCGCGTCTTTGTGCAGGAAAGCGTGCGCGAGGCGTTTCTGGAAAAGCTCGTCGCCCGCACCAACCGGATGATCGTCGGCGACCCGCTCGATCCGCGAACCCAGGTCGGCGCGCTGATCTCGGAAGCGCACATGCAGAAGGTGCTCGGCTATATCGAGCGCGGCAAGGCCGAGGGCGCCAGGCTCTTGACCGGCGGCCACCGCGTCGTCGATGGCGCGCTTTCGAAGGGCGCCTTCGTCGCGCCGACGATCTTCGATGGCTGCGCCGACGACATGACGATCGTGCGCGAGGAGATCTTCGGGCCGGTCATGGCGGTGCTGTCGTTCCGCGACGAGGACGAGGCGATCGCGCGGGCCAACGACACGCCCTTCGGCCTGGCAGCCGGCGTCTTCACCCGCGATCTGGCGCGCGGGCACCGGGTCATCGCGCGGCTGCAGGCCGGCACCTGCTGGATCAACCACTACAACGTCACGCCGATCGAACTGCCCTTCGGCGGCTTCAAGCAATCCGGCCTCGGTCGCGAAAACTCCAAGGCGGCGCTCGAGCACTACACCCAGCTGAAGAGCGTCTACGTCAATCTGGGATCCATCGACTCGCCTTACTGATTCCAAGCCATTCCGTGTTTCATGGAAACACGGAATGGCTCCAGTTCTTTGTTTGATCGCGTTTTCTTCACGCGAACCGGTGGCCACTTCGCTCGAAAACGCTTCAGGAGGATGCCGTGCCGAACGGGAACGCCGAAAGCTTCGACTATATCGTCGTCGGCTCGGGTTCCGCCGGTTCGGTTGTGGCCAACCGGCTGACCGAGGATGGCCGCCATACCGTCCTCGTGCTCGAATATGGCGGCTCCGATCGGTCAATGCTGATCCAGATGCCGGCGGCGCTGTCGATCCCGATGAACATGGCGCGCTACAGCTGGCGCTATGAGACGGAGCCCGAGGCTCATCTCGACGGGCGCCGGCTGCACTGCCCGCGCGGCAAGGTGCTGGGCGGATCGTCCTCGATCAACGGCCTCGTCTATGTGCGCGGCAATCCGCTCGATTTCGAACGCTGGAAGGAGGAGGGCGCCGTCGGCTGGGGCTATCGCGACGTGTTGCCCTATTTCCGCCGGGCCGAGGCGCGGGAGGAGGGCGGCGACGACTGGCGCGGCCAGGATGGGCCGCTCGCCACCCGCTATGGCTCGCTGGAGAACCCGCTCTACAGGACCTTCATCCAGGCGGCGGCCGAGGCCGGCTATCCCACCACCGACGACATCAATGGCGCGCAGCAGGAAGGCTTTGGCCGGATGGACATGACGGTGAAAGATGGCGTGCGCTGGTCGACGGCGAACGCCTTTCTGAAGCCGGCCATGGCCCGTGCCAATCTCGAGGTCCGAACCCATGCGCTCGCGACGGCGATCCTGTTCGAGGGGCGTCGCGCGGTCGGCATCCGCTATGAGCAGGGCGGCGTTTCCCGGGAGGTCCGCGCCCGGCGCGAGGTGATCCTCTCGGGCGGGCCGATCAACTCGCCGCAGCTTCTGAAGCTCTCGGGCATTGGTCCCGCCGGTGAACTGCAGTCGCTGGACATTCCGGTGGTCGCGGACCGGCCGGGTGTCGGCGAGAATCTGCAGGACCATCTGGAGTTCTATTTCCAGATGGCCTGCACGCAGCCGATCACGCTCTATGCGTGGTCCGGGCTGGTCGGCAAGGGCATGGTCGGGGCGCAGTGGCTGACCACGGGTACCGGCCTCGGCGCCAGCAACCACTTCGAAAGCTGCGGCTTCATCCGCTCGCGCCCGGGCATCCGCTATCCCGACATCCAGTACCATTTCCTGCCGATGGCCGTGACCTATGACGGCAGCGGGCTTGCCTCAGAGCATGGCTTCCAGGCGCATGTCGGGCCGATGCGCTCGAAGAGCCGTGGCCATGTCCAGCTCGCCTCGCGCGATCCGCATGTCCATCCAACCATCCGCTTCAACTATATGAGCCATGACGACGATTGGACCGAGATGCGCGCCTGCGTGCGGCTGACGCGCGAGATCTTCGCCCAGCCGGCCTTCGCGCCCTATCGCGGGCGGGAGATCCAGCCGGGCGCGGATGTGGTCAGCGACGAAGCCATCGACGCCTTCATCCGCGCCAAGGTCGAAAGCGCCTATCACCCCTCCTGCAGCTGCAAGATGGGGGCGGCGAGTGATCGCATGGCGGTGGTCGATCCGGAAACGCGGGTGATCGGCGTCGAGGGGCTGCGCGTCGTCGACAGCTCGATCATGCCGTCGGTGACGACCGGCAATCTCAACGCGCCGACGATCATGATCGGCGAGAAGGCGGCAGACCATATCCTCGGCCGGCCGATGCTGGTTGCTGCCCAGGCGCGCTACCACGTCGCCGCGAACTGGCGGACGGCGCAAAGGTGAGGCGCGCCTAGAGCGTTTTCGAGCGAGGTGGGTACCGGTTCGCGTGAAGAAAACGCGACCCCACAAGGAGTTAGAGCCTTTCTCCGCTTCAGGGAAACGGTGAAAGGCTCTAGAACTCGATCAGTCGGTGGCTGCGCAGATAGGCGAGGATCGCCTGCGCCTTTTCGGCCGGGGTGCCGTCGGTGACGAGGGTGCCGCCCTTGCTCTCGCTGGTGATGGCCGCCGCCATGCGGGCATGGCCGGATTTCTTCTCCCCCGCCTTGAGCACGACCGGCTTCCTGGCCGGTTCGGTGCGCCATGCCGTCGATGCGGATTCGGTCAAGGCGGGTGCCGGTAAGGCCACGGATTGGCCCGAGACGCGGCGCAGATGGCTGTAGCGCGGCGCGAGCGGCGCCATCGGATGCACGGCGATGATCGCGGGAAGGCCAACCGTCACGCGGCGGCGCTGGCCCTTCGGCAGGAATTGCGTGATCTCGGCCTGGCCCTCGGCCACGGCGAGATCCAGCGCCTGCGCCACGATCGGCAGCCCGAGGCGCTTGGCCAGCGCATAGGGCAGCATGCCGCTGGCCTCGCCGCCTTCCGTCCGGCTGCCGGTCAGGATCAGGTGGAAGCCCTGCAAGCGCGCGGCAAGCGCCGGTACGATGTCCTGCCCGCCCGGCAGAGGAATGGTCTCGAGCGGTGCGGCGCTATAGGCGAGGTAATCGGCCAGCGCGGGCTCGTTCGGGTCGCCGGCATGGAGGATCGTGACCTCGCCGCCGGCCTTGCGCGCCAGTTCCAGCGCCAGCAGATCGTTGCGGTTCGGCCGCGCCGCGCCGCTCACCGGGTTGCGGCCGATCGAGACGAGGACGGCGATGCGGAGCTGCCAGCTATCCATCGGCCCGCGCCTCATCGAGGGCATCGCCCGGCCAGTTGCGCCTGGCGGTCTCGCTCACAAGCGCCTGCATGACCGCCTGCGCGTCCGCGACGATGGTCAGATCGGCGCGGCGGGCAATCGGGGCGCTGGCATCGCTGTTGATGGCGATGACATGCCGACAGGCGCGGATTCCTTGCAGATGCTGCACGGCGCCGGAAATGCCGATTGCCATATAGACGCTGGCCTGGACGGTCTTGCCGGTGGCGCCGACCTGCTTGTCCCTGGGGAAGCGGCCATCTTCGACGGCGACGCGGCTGGCGCCAATCGCGGCGCCAAACAGGTCCGCCACCGCTTCGAGCGTCGGGACGTCGCGAACGCCGTTGCCGGCCGCGACGATGAAATCGGCCTCTTCGAGCGGCAGCGCTGCCCCCGCGACCGGCTTGAGGCCGAGATCGCGATAGAGGCCCGGTGCCACCGCATGGGCGGCGTAGTCGAGCCGCTCGCCGGCGCCGCGAAACGGCAAGGCAGCATCGATCGCGCCGGGATCGAGCAGGATGAACCGCGGCAGGCCGCGCCGCGCCAGCAGGGTGCCGCCTTGCCGGTAGCAGGCAACGGAATCTGGCTTCAGTTCGACGACATGGGTTGCAATCTCGGCGTCCAGCGCCGCCGCGACGCGTCGGCCGAGATCGCCGGTGCCCGTCGGGCTGTCCGGCATCAGGACATGGCGCGGCTGGAAGCGATCGATGACGTCGGACAGAACCGACACCTCCAGATCCGGCAGAAAGGCGCCATTGCCGCATTCCGGCACGACGAGGATCCGGTCCGCGCCAAAGGGGCCGAGTTCCTCCGCCAGATCGCCCAGAACCAGCACCAGTACGGCGGTCGCGGGATCGGCCAGGATCGCGGCGGCGGCGATCGCCTCGCGGGCCGGCGCATCGAGGGCGCCGCGATCGCTATGCGCCACGACCAGCAGGGTCGCCGTCGCCTCGCCGACGAGGCGCAGCGGCTTGGAAGCTGCTCTCGCCACGGGCGACAGCGTGATGTCGCCGGCGTCGCCTTCCTCTCCCAACACGATCCGGCGGATACCCTCGCGCGTGATCCGGAAGGGGCGTCGCGGGTTGATGCGCCGGATGCCGCTCATCTCAGGCTTCCAACGACGCGGCGACGAGTTCAGCGATATCGAGGATTTCCGGCCGCTCTCCGACGACGCCTTCCAGCATCGCCGTGCAATTGGGGCAGGCGACGGCGATGATGGCAGCGCCCGTTTCGCGCGCATCGTCGACGCGGATATCGGGTATCCGCCTCTTGCCGGGTATATCCGTCAGCGGCGCGCCGCCGCCACCGCCACAGCAGCGGCCGCGCAGGCCGGAGCGCTCCATCTCGCGCACGGCCACGCCCATGCCGGCGAGCAAGGCGCGCGGTGCGTCGATCTCGCCATTGTAGCGGCCGAGATAGCAGGGGTCGTGATAGGTGATCGGCCGTGTATCGTCGCGAGCGCCGAGCGTCAGCGCGCCGCTACGTGTTAGTTCCGCCAGCAGGGTCGTGTGATGCAGCACGGCGTAGCGCCCGCCCAGCGCCGGATATTCGTTGCGCAGGCTGTTCAGCACATGCGGGTCGGCCGTGACGATCCGCTTGAAATCGAGCCCGTCCAGGGTCGCGATATTGGCCTTCGCCAGGGTCTGGAACGTGGCCTCGTCGCCGAGCCGGCGGGCCGTGTCGCCCGTATCGCGTTCCAGCGTGCCGAGCAGGGCGAAATCGACCTTGGCCGCCTTCAGCGATTTGACCAGCGCGCGCAGCGTGCGCTGATAGCGCATGTCGAAGACGCCTTCGCCGGCGACGAGAAGAATGTCGATCGCCTCGCCGGGCTGCGCCTGTCGCACATCGAGATCGACCGCCCAGTGGGCCCGCGCCGCATGGGGAAAGCCGCCGACCGTGCCGGTCTCGCGCAGATTGGCGAGCGTCTCCGGACCCTTGCCGGGAATGTCGCCATGCGCCAGCGTTTCGAAGCGGCGCAGATCGACGATGGCGTCGACATGCTCGATCAGCATCGGGCACTCCTGCACGCAGGCGCGGCAGGTCGTGCAAGACCAGAGCGTTTCCGGCGCCACCAGACCCGGCAGGATGGCCGCGTTCGGCGCGCCAAAATGCTTGCCGATCGGGAGCCCCGGCGAGCGACTGCCGGCATAGGCCGCATCGCTGCCGCCTGCCATGCCGACGACGAGATCCTGGATCAGCTTCTTCGGGTTGAGCGGCTGGCCGGCGGCGAAGGCAGGGCAGGCGGCCTCGCACTTGCCGCACTGCACGCAGGCGTCGAAGGAAAGCAACTGGTTCCAGTGGAAATCGGCCGGCTTCTCGACGCCGAAATCGCCCTCCTGGAGGTCCAGAAGCTTGAGGCCCGTGGAGGGATGGGTGAAGCGCTCGGGGCGGGGATGGAACCCCAGATGTAGCAGGCCGGCGACGGCATGCTTCATCGGCCCGCCTGTGCCGATACCGAGCGCCAGTTCGGCCGTGCCGGCGAGAAGAAGGAGCAGGATGAGCGCCGCGAAGCCCGCAACCAGGCCGGAAACCGGCAGGCTCATGCCGCTGATGACGCCGAGCAGGACAAGCCCGAGCGCGAAGGCGGCGAGGCTGTAGGGCATGCGACTCCAGGCGCCCCGGGATAGCCGCGCCGGAGGATTGCGGCGACGGAGCCAGACGAAGGCGCTGCCCGAAAGCATGATGAGGGCGGCGATCGCGATCCCCCAATCGAGGCCGGGCGAATAGAGCAGCAGGCCGTAATTGATGCCGACCAGCCCCAGCGCGGCGATGGCGCCGCCCGCGACGGCCATGTGCGTTCGGGCGATATAGGGATCGCGCGCCACGACATGATGCAGGTCGACGAAATAGCGCTTCGGGATGGCGAGCAGGCCGAGCCAGTTCATGCGGGCCTTCCGGCCCTTCCGCCACAGCCGGGCCCGCCGCCACAGGCCGACGATGAGGACCAGTACGGCAAGCCAGAACAGGATCGTGACCGCGCCGGCGAGCGGAAACACCGTCAAAAGTCCTTGCAGAGGCGCAGCGCATCGTAGATCGCGCCATGGATGTTGTGCTGGGAGATGCAGTCCCCGACCCGGTAGAGCAGATAGCGGTCGCCGGAGAGGTCTTCGGCAAGCGCGGGCTGCGGCTCGGCCGCGAACAGCCGGGCGACATCGACCTGGCCGCGATTGAGCGAGCCTTCCTTCAACGCCCAATAGAGCGCGTCATTCGGCAGGATACCGTTCTCGATGACGACCTGATCGACGGCACGCTCCTCCAGCGCCTCTGTATATTCGTTGCGCAGCACGGCGATCTTCTTGTCGCCTTCTGCATAGACGCGGTCGAGCCAGTGGTTCGGCGTCATCACGACATCCATCGCATAGAGGCGGCGATAGAAGATCGGGAAGGTCGTGCCGCCGACATCGTCGGCGATCTTCACGTCCGGCGTCACGATCTCGACCGTGCCGCCGCGGGTGGCCAGATAGTCGGCGACGCCCGCGCCGGCATGGGTGCTGACGGCGTCGTAGACGAGGACGTTCCTGGCCGGCTCGACGCGGCCGGAAAGTATGTCCCACGAGCTGACCGCCAATCCGTCCGCGACGCCCCAGCCCGCGACATCGCCGCTATGGCTCGCCCCGCCGGTGGCGAGCACGACAATGTCCGGCTGCTCGCCCAGGATCATCGCGGCGGTCGCCTCCGTGCCCATGCGCCGGTCGACGCCGAGGCGTTTCGTCTCCATGTCGAACCAGCGGACGATGCCGGCCATCTGCTCACGCTGCGGCGCCCTGGCGGCGAGATTTATCTGGCCACCGACCGCCTCGCTCTTCTCGAACAGCACGACCGCATGGCCCCGGGCGCGGGCGACGCGGGCCGCCTCCAGCCCGCCCGGCCCGCCGCCCACCACCACCACCTTGCGGATCGGGCCGGTCGAGCGGGCGATGACATGCGGCATGGTCGCTTCGCGCGAGGTCGCGGCGTTCGAGATGCAGAGCACGTCATGGCCATTATACTGCCTGTCGATGCAGTAATTCGCGCCGACGCATTGCTTGATCTCGTCCTCGCGACCGTCGCGAATCTTCTCGACCATATGCGGATCGGCGATCTGCGCCCGCGTCATACCGACCAGATCGACCATGCCGCCGGCGAGGATTCGCTCGGCCTGTCCGGCGTCGCGGATGCTCTGCGCATGCATCACCGGAATCGTGACCACGGATTTGATGCCGGCGGCGAGATGCACGAAGGGTTCCGGCGGCAGCGCCATGGGCGGCATGCAGTTTGCCAGCGTGTTGTGCGTATCCGCGCCGGAGCCGATGACGCTCAGATAATCGATCAGCTGCGTCTCGCTCATCGCCTGCGCGATCTGCTTCAGTGTCTCGTGGTCGAGCCCGTCCTCGTGGAACTCGTCGCCGCACATGCGCAGGCCCACGCAGAAATCCGCACCGACCGCTTCACGAACCGCCGTCAGCACCTCGATGCCGAAGCGCATCCGGTTTTCGAGGCTGCCGCCGAATTCGTCGCTGCGGTGATTGGTGCGCGGGCTCCAGAACTGGTCGATCAGGTGCTGGTGCGCCGCCGAGATCTCGATGCCGTCGAGACCGGCGGCCTGGACGCGCTTCGCAGCTCTGGCGAAATCGCCGACGATGCGGCGGATTTCCTCGATTTCGATGATCTTGGCATTGCCGCGATGCACCGGTTCGCGGATGCCGGAAGGCGTCATCAGATGCGGCCAGTGCTCGCAATGATAGGAGGAGCGGCGCCCCATATGGGTCGCCTGGATCATGATCTTCGCGCCATGCCGGTGCATCGTCTCGGCCAGCCGGGCGAGCGGATCGATGACGGCATCGGTGGAGAGATTGACCGATTTCCACCAGCCCTGCGGACTGTCGATCGAGACCGGGCTGGAGCCGCCGCAGATCGCCAGGCCGAGGCCTCCCCTGGCCTTTTCCTCGTAATAGCGGATGTAGCGATCGCCCGGCAGGCCGCCCGGTTCGGCATAGACCTCGGCATGCGCTGTCGAGACGACGCGGTTGCGGATCGTGACCTGGTTGAGCGTGATCGGCGAGAGCAGATGCGGGTAGCGCATCAGGCGGCCATCGGCGTGATGCGGAAGGTGCAATGCGCATGGCCCTCGGCGGCGCATTGGGTCTCGCGACTGACCGTCCGGTAGTCGCGGCCCTCGCTTTGGCCTACCCAGTCCATCGCGCCGGCGAACCAGCCTTCGAACATGTAGCAGAGCCGGCCCCTGACGCCCGGCTGCTGCAGCACGAAGGAGGAATGCCAGAGCGCGATCTCGGCCTCGCCGGCGTCGACATCGGCGGAGAGGAAGGCGAACTGGCCCCAGCCGCGCTGCGACAGGCGCTTCAGATAGTGCTCGAACACCGCGAGACCCGCGAGGCCATGCGTCTTCGCCTCGTTGTCGCACCAGAAGAACGCCGATTTGTAGCCGGCCGGATAGAGGATCTCGGCATAGCGCTCGCGGCCAAGCGCGGCTTCGACCGCGAGGTGGTTGTTGGTGAAGAAGTGGCGCGGCACATAGAGCATCGGCAGGCCGTCTGTGCTCCAGACGCCGGTCTCCTCGTCGACCTCGATCGGCAAAAGCGGCTGCATCATGCGCCCCAGACGGTTCGGAAGGTCCGCAGCCAGTTGCCGCCGATGATCTTCTCGATCCGGGACGCGCTCCAGTCGGCCTTTTCCATCGCCGTTGTCAGGTTCGGCCATTCGCCGATGGTGCGGATGCCTTCCGGGTTCAGCACGGTGCCGAAATCGGTCAGGCGACGGTGGCGGCCCTTGTCGTGCGTGATCCAGTCGAAGAAGGCGCGGTCATAGCCTTGCGTGAAATCCGTGCCGACGCCGACATTGTCCTCGCCGACGATGTTGGCGACGTAGTCGATCGCCTCGACATAATCGTCGACCGTCGCCTCGGTGCCTCGCTTCAGGAAGGGCGGGAACATGGTGACGCCGACGAAGCCGCCATGATCGGCGATGAATTTCAGCTGCTCGTCGCTCTTGTTGCGCGGATGCGCCTTCAGCCCCGAGGGCAGGCAGTGCGAATAGGTGACGGGCTTCTTCGACTCGAGGATCGTCTCTTCCGACGTCTTGGCGCCGACATGCGAGAGGTCGATCAAGATGCCCACGCGGTTCATCTCGGCGACGACTTCGCGGCCATAGCCGGAGAGGCCGCCATCGCGCTCGTAGCAGCCGGTGCCGATCAGGTTTTGCGTGTTGTAGCAAAGCTGTACGACGCGCACGCCCTGGTCGGCGAAGGCCTCGACATAGCCGAGATTGTCCTCGAAGGCGGCGGCGTTCTGGAAGCCGAGAATGATGCCGGTCTTGCCGTCCTCCTTCGCCCTTACAATGTCGTCGGCTGAGCGGATCAGCGTCAGGATATCGGCATTGTCGCGGATCTCCCGCTTCATGATGGCGATGTTGTCGACGGTCGCCTGGAACCCTTCCCAGACCGAGACGGTGCAATTCGCGGCCGAAATCCCGCCTTTTCGCATGTCTTCGAAAACGGAGCGGTCCCATTTCGAGATGATCAACCCGTCGATGACGAGGCTCTTGTCGTGCAGCGCGCTCATGGATCCCCCGGATTCCGGCTCCCTCATCTCTCTCATCGCTCGACCACCAGGTCGCTGGTCGGCCTGGCGCAGCAGAGCAGCGTCATGCCGGCGTCGATTTCGCGCTGGCGGATGCCGCCCTGGTGCTTCAACTCGACCGTGCCGGAGACGAGCTTCGACTTGCAGGTGCCGCACAGGCCCTTGGTGCAGGAGGAGGGCAGGCGGACACCGGCGCGGCGGGCGGCTTCGAGCACCGGAACGCCTTCCGGACAGTCGATGATGCGGCGGGTCTTCGAAAACTCGACGCGATAGACTTTTCTGACCGGCATGGCGGCCTCGGCTTCGAGCACGGCCTCCTGCTCGGCGCCGGAAAGTTTCGCGAAATCAAAGCTTTCCTCGTGATGACGGGTCATTTCGAAGCCGGCCTCGGCGAGCATGGCGCGGACTGCTGCCATGAAGGGCGCCGGGCCGCAGACGAAGATCTCGCGTGTTAACCAGTCGTTAGCCATGAGGTGCAGCATGGGTAACGTCAGCCGGCCGCGATAGCCGCCCCAGGCTTCGCTGCCGCTGTCGCCCTCGCAGACCGCGGCGAAGCGGAAGCTTTTCGACTGCCGCGCCATCGTCTCCAGTTCGCTGCGGAAGATGATGTCGGCGGGCGAGCGGGCGGCGTGGACGAAGACGATGTCACGCGGCTCGGCGAGGTCGTGGAAGGTGCGCGCCATCGACATCAGGGGGGTGATGCCGCTGCCGCCGGACAGGAACAGGTATGTCTCCGCCGGATGGTTCAGGCAGCTGAACTCGCCCATCGGGCCGATCGCCTTGACGGTCGCGCCGGGCTTCAGATGATCGTGCAGCCAGTTCGAGACCGGGCCGCCGGGCACGCGCTTGACGGTGATCGAGATGAGGTGGGGGCGGGTCGGTGCCGAGGCGATTGTGTAGCAGCGATGGATTGCCTCGCCGTCGATGTCGAACTCGAAGGTCAGGAACTGGCCGGGCCGATAGGCGAAGCGATGCGGCAGGCGGGGCGCGAGCAGGAACGTCTTGACGTCATGCGTCTCATCGCGGACGGCGCGGCAGACGAGGATGTCGTCGCTTTCGCCGGTCCAGACCGGGCCGCCCTCCAGAAGGCGGGCGACCGGGTCCTGCAGCAGGGCGCCATTGCCATCCGCCATCGTCACCGCCCGAGATGCGCGGCCATGCGGCCGACATACCAGCGACAGAATTTCTCGACGAGGAATTCGGTGTGCGGCGAGTAGGGGCCGGGCTCGTAGGCGGGGCTGCGCGCGCCCTGTTGGGCATAGCCGACCAGGGCGCTGTCCTGCGCGTTGGTGGCGCTCCAAACCTCGGTCAGGTTGGCGAGATCGTAATCGACGCCCTCGACCGCATCCTTGTGCACCAGCCATTTCGTGCGCACCCGCGTCGTGCCGGCATCGATCGGCATCACGCAGAAGGTGACGATGTGGTCGCTCATGAAATGGTGCCAAGAGTTCGGCTGCGTCCAGAACGACAGCGCGCCGTGATTGGCGCGGGTGAACTGGCCGAGCAGCTTGCGGCTGGCGCGTTTCGTGTCGAGCGTATGCGCCTCGCCGGTTCCGTCGAGCGGCAGCCGCTCGGTGCGGAAGCCGGTGATGCGGCTGTCGAGCCGCTCGATCTCGCGCGAGGGCAGGCCGCTTCCCTCCCAGTCGGCGTGGCTGTCACGCACTAGGCAGGCATAGCGCTCGGCCTGGGCGCGGTCCTGCTCGTCCATCTCGTCCGGCGCGAAGCCGAAGCCATAGGCGAAGAGCGGCACGGTCAGTTCGGGATGATTGCCGGCACAGTGGTAGCACTCGCGATTGTTCTCCATCGCGAGCTTCCAGTTGCCCTGCTCGATGATGTCGCTCTCGAAGGCGATCTTGGTGTTGGCGATGTCGTGCGGGGCGATATAGGGGGCCATTTCGCGCGCCATCTCGTCGAAATCCTCCGGCGGCTCGTCGGCGAGGCAGAGGAAGATCAGCCCTTGCAGCGAGCGGACATGCACGCGCTTCAGGCCGTGGCAGGTCCGGTCGAAATCGGCGCCCATATGCTCGGCATGGATCAGCGCGCCGGACAGGTCGTAGGTCCAGGCGTGGTAGCGGCAGACGATGTTGCCGACCGTGGTCTTCTCGTCATGCAGGATGCGCGCGCCGCGATGGCGGCAGACATTGTGGAACGCCTGGATCCCCATGTCGTCGTCGCGCACGACGATGACCGAATAGCGGCCGATATCGACCGTCATCGCGTCGCCGGGCTCCGGCACATCCGGCTCGACGCCGACATAGATCCAGTGGCGGCCGAAGATCAGCTCCATGTCGGCGGCGAAGATTTCGGGGCTGACATAGAAGGGCGCATCGAGGCTGTGCCCTGGCCGGCGATTGCGGATCAGCGCCTTCAGCGGTGTTTGGGGACTGTCGAGCATCGGCTCAGCTTTCGTGAAGGCGGACCCTGGGTCCCGCTCATTCTGCTACCCGTCCTGCCGTCCCATGCGTGCCGGAACGACATCTTCTCGCCGGAAGGCGACACGCTCAACCGCCATCAAAGTCCCGCGCCGCTTCCTGCAGGAAGCCGTGCACATAGGGGGCGAAGGAGCGCCAGCATTCGACCCGGTAGGTCGGCGCGTCATCCTCGTGGATCAGCACGATTTCCGCCTTGCCGAGCAGGGTGCGGGTGGCCGAGCCGGCCGGCAAGGCATCCGTAGACAGGTCAAGCGGGCAGCCGGCATTCAGCATGTCGGCTGCCTGCGCGCCGCGCACGGAAAGGCCGACATTGCGGTGGCTGATATCGACCAGCGCATGGAAACGCTCGCCAAGCGCTGACGCGATCTCGGCCTCGATCGCCTCGGTCTCGCCGTCCTCAGCAATCAGCAGCCATTCGTTCGGGCCGAGGCGTGCCGCAAGACGCGGGCCGAGGCTGGCGCGGTTGATCGGCAGGTCGAGCTGGAAACCGGCGACACTGCCGATCTCTGTCGCCGTTTCCGGGCGCATCCGCAGCGCAAAGCGCGTGGCCGGCGGCATGGGGGCGATAGCCGGGGTCGCGGCGTCGGGGTCGAGCGCCGCGGCGCGGGCGGCCTCTTTTGCTATCTCAAGCATGGACGCGCTTCCCTTCGGCGTCGAAGAAGGATGGTGCGGTGACCGTCGCCTTGGTGAAACTGCTCGGCGTTGTCACGAAGACCTCGCTGCCGATGCGCGCGCGGCCGCTCTCGACCAGCGCCAGCGCGATCGAGCGGTCGCAGGCCGGGCTCCAGTAGCTCGAGGTTACATGGCCGAGCGCATGGATCGGGATCGGCTGGTCGCGGTCGGCGACGATCTGCGCGCCCTCGTCGAGAAGGAGGGTCGGGTCGTCGGCCAGGATGCCGACCAGTTGCTTGCGGCCGGGCGCGACCAGGTCCGGCCGTGCCAGCGAGCGCTTGCCGACGAAATCCGGCTTGGTCCTGGCGATCATGCCGCCAAGGCCGAGATCGTCCGGCGTGACGGTTCCGTCGGTTTCCTGCCCGATGATGACGAAGCCGCGCTCGGCGCGCAGCACATGCATCGCTTCGGTGCCATAGGGCGTCAGCCCGAACGCGGCGCCGCGCGCAAAGATCGCTTCCCAGATGGCGCGGCCATAATCGGCGGGCACGTTGATCTCGAAGCCGAGTTCGCCGGTGAACGAGACGCGGAACAGCCTTGTCGGCACGCCGCAGATGAAGCCGGTCCGCACCGCCATATGCGGGAACGCGTCGTTGGCGAGATCGATGCCGGTGACCAGTGGTGCGATCAGGTCGCGCGCCTTCGGGCCCTGCACGGCGATGACGGCGAACTGCTCGGTGGTCGAGGTCAGGAAGACTTCCAACTCCGGCCATTCGGTCTGGAGGTAATCCTCCATATGGGCGAGCACGCGCGGCGCGCCGCCGGTGGTGGTGGTGACATGGAAGCGATCGGGCGCCAGCCGCGCGACGACGCCGTCGTCGAGGATGTAGCCGTCCTCCTTCAGCATCAGCCCGTAGCGGCAACGGCCAGGTTCGAGCTTCAGCCAGCCATTGACGTAGATGCGGTTCATGAACTCGGCCGCATCGGGGCCGACGACCTCGATCTTGCCCAGCGTGCTGGCGTCGAAGATGCCGACATGCTCGCGCACAGCCGCGCATTCGCGCGCCACCGCCTCGCGCATGTCCTCGTCGCCGCGTGGAAAATACCAGGCGCGCTTCCAGAGCCCGACATCCTCGAACCGCGCGCCCTGTTCCTCGGCCCAGCCATGGATCGGCGTCTTGCGCGCAGGGTCGAACAGCGCATCGCGCGACGGGCCGATTAGCGTGCCGAAGGTGACGGGCGTGTAGGGCGGGCGGAAGGTGGTGGTGCCGACCGTCGGCAGGGGCTTGTCCAGGATGCCGGCCACGAGGCCGAGCGCGTTCATGTTCGAACTCTTGCCCTGGTCCGTCGCCATGCCTGTCGTGGTGTAACGCTTGACATGCTCGACGGATTCGAAGCCCTCGCGGACGGCGAGGTGGATATCTTTCGCGGTCACGTCGTTCTGGAAATCGATGAAGGCCTTGATGCGAGCGGGATCCGCATCGGTGGGCAGCGCGCGAACCGGCAAGAAGCCGGTCGGCGTTGGCGTGGCCGCGAAGGTGCGGGTGGCGCTGTCGCCCGCGGCGGCGCTGCCGGCGGCAAAGCCTTCGGCAAGGATCTCGCTGAGATCGTAGCGGCCGTTGGCAGCGCCGGCCGAGCGGGTTGCCTGGACCGGTTGATCCGGGACGAAGGCATCGAGCGCCGGGTCGAAGCGCAGCTTGCCGCGCGATTGCGAGAACAGATGCACCGAGGGTGTCCAGCCGCCCGACATGCCGACGCAATCGGCGGCAAGGATTTTCCGCGCGCCGATCTTGCCTTCCGGGGACACCGGCGCGACGGCGAGGCCGGTGACGCGCCTGGTGCCGGTCGCGGCCAGGACGGTGTGGCCGGTCAAGGCCGTTACGCCCTTTGCTCGCAGCGCGGCCAGTTCCGGCCCGCAATCACCCTCGGGCCGGATATCGACCAGCGTCACGTCGAGCCCGGCATCGGCCGCGTCGAGCGCCGCCGCATAGGCCGAGGCGCCATTGGTGACGAAGACGATCCTGCGGCCGGGGGCAACGGCATAGCGGTTGATGAAGGCGCGCACGCTTTCCGCCAGCAGGATGCCCGGGCGGTCATTGTCCGCGAAGACCAGCGGCCGCTCATGCGCGCCGGTCGCCAGCACCACCTCGGCGGCGCGGATCTGCCAAAGCCTTTCGCGCGGCATGTGAGCGGGGGCGTCGGCGAGATGGTCGGTGATGCGTTCGGCAAGCGCGATGTGGTTGTGGTTGTAATAGCCAAAGGCGGTGGTGCGCGGCAGCAGCGTGACGTTGCCTCGCGCCCGCAATTCGGCGAGCGCTTCCGCCACCCAATCCTGCGCCGGCTTGCCGTCGATCATCGAGGTCCGGTCGTGCAGCAGCGTGCCGCCCATCTCCGCCTGCTCGTCGGCGAGGAAGATGCGCTTGCCCGTCTCCGAGGCGGCGAGCGCCGCGGCGAGGCCTGCCGGGCCGGCGCCGACCACCAGCACGTCGCAATGGGCGTGGCGGTTGGCGTAGCGGTCGGCATCCGGCTCGGTCGGCGCCCGGCCGAGACCGGCGGCGGCCCGGATCTTCGGTTCGTAGACGCTGTCCCAGAACCTGCGCGGCCACATGAAGGTCTTGTAGTAGAAGCCGGCGACGAAGACGGGCGACAGCACGTCGTTGATCGCGCCGACGTCGAAGTCGAGCGACGGCCAATGGTTCTGCGAGTGGGTGACGAGACCTTCGCGGGCTTCCGCCACCGTGGCGCGGTTGTTCGGGTCGATCTTGCCGGGGCCGCGATCGACCGAAAGCAGCGCGTTCGGCTCGTCCGAGCCATGGCTGAGAAAGCCGCGCGGCCGGTGATATTTGAACGAGCGGCCGACGAAATGGATGTCATGCGCGATCAGCAGCGAGGCGACGGTATCGCCGGCAAAACCGGCCAGCGTCCTGCCATTGAAGGCGATCGAGACCGACTTCGACCGGTCGACGCGGCCACCCCGGGGCAGGCGGTTGCGGCCGGCCATCAGGAGCTCCCTCCGCCAGACGGCTTTTCGCCCATCCTGTAGCTCTCCAGGATGCGGTCGCTCACCGTGTCGCGCAGCGCATTGAACCAGCGCTGGCAGCCATGCGCATGGTTCCAGCGCTCGGCCATCAGGCCCTTCGGATTGGTCCGGTAGAACAGGAATTCGGCCCAGGCCTGATCGTCAACTGCCTGAGGATCGCGGGGGCGGGCGATATGGGCCTCGCCGCCGCCGCGAAATTCGATCTCCGGCCGGTCGCCGCAATAGGGGCAGGGGATGAGCAGCATCTTCGGGCCCCTCTTGAGGGTGGGAACTGACGCTTCACCTCTCCCGGAGGGAGAGGTCGGCTCGAAGAGCCGGGTGAGGGTTTAGGGAACCATCCGGTAAGGCCGTAAACCCTCACCCGCCGGCCTATGGCCGTCGACCTCTCCCTCAGGGAGAGGTGAAGAATGGCGCTGGTCTTTCAAGGTTTGCATCCTGCTCTAGTGTGCTACGGCGGCGGCGGCCGCTTCGTCGATCAGCCGTCCGGTGCGGAAGCGATCGAGGGTGAAGGGGGCGTTGATCGGGTGCGGTTCGCCCTTGGCGATGGTCCAGGCGAAGACGTTGCCGGAGCCGGGCGTCGCCTTGAAGCCGCCCGTGCCCCAGCCGCAATTGACGTAGAGGCCGGGGATCGGCGTCTTGCCGATGATCGGCGAGCGATCCGGCGTCACGTCGACGATGCCGCCCCAGCTCCGCAGCATCCGCATCCGCGAGAATTGCGGGAACAGCTCGCAGATCGCGTCCAGCGTATGGATCGGAACGTGCAGCCCGCCCTGCTGGCTGTAGGAGATGTACTGGTCGGTGCCGGCGCCGATCACCAGTTCGCCCTTATCGGATTGCGAGATGTAGGCGTGCACGGCGTTCGACATCACCACGCAGGGAAAGACCGGCTTCACCGGCTCGGAAACCAGCGCCTGCAGCGGGAAGCTTTCGAGCGGCATGCGCAGCCCGGCGCGCGCCATCACCACGCTGGTATGGCCCGCGGCGACGACGCCGACGCGCTTTGTGGCGATGAAGCCCTTCGAGGTCTCGACGCCGGCGATCGCGCCGGCAGCGTCTCTGCGGAAGCCGGTGACCTCGCAATTCTGGATGATGTCGACGCCCATCGCATCGGCGCCGCGCGCATAGCCCCAGGCGACCGCGTCATGCCGCGCCACGCCGCCGCGCCGCTGCAGGGCCGCGCCGACGATCGGATAGCGCAGGGTGGGCGAGATGTTGAGCGGCGGGCAGAATTCCTTGGCCTCGTCCGGCGTCAGCCATTCATTGTCGATGCCGGCCAGCCGGTTGGCATAGACATGGCGCTTGAAGCTCTGCACGTCGTGGCTGTTATGCGCCAGCATCAGCACGCCGCGCTGCGAATACATGACGTTGTAGTTGAGCTCCTGCGACAGCCCGGCCCAGAGCTTCATCGCATGCTCGTAGATCCCCTCGCTCTCCTCATAGAGATAGTTGGAGCGGATGATCGTCGTGTTGCGGCCGGTATTGCCGCCGCCGAGCCAGCCCTTCTCGATCACCGCGATATTGGTGAGGCCGTGTTCTTTCGCGAGGTAATAGGCGGTGGCGAGGCCATGGCCGCCGCCGCCGACAATGACCGCGTCATAGGCCGCCTTCGGCTCGGGCGCGCGCCATTGCCGCTCCCAGCCCTGGTGGGCGTTGAAGGCTTCCGAGATCAGCGATTTGAGCGAGAAACGGCGCATGGGGAACCCCGATTACCAACCGAGCTTGGCGCGAAGCCAGCGGCCGATCTGGTGCGACAGCGACGCGAATTTGAGGTTTTGCGACGGCGCGCCACCTTCCTTTGAGCTGGTCCGATTCCAGAGTGTATTGACGCCGTTCCCGAGGGCGCGGATCATCGATTTCGGATCCGTCAAGACGTGAGAGCATCAGGCAGCCGGCAGGGAAATCGCCATGCAGAAGCCGGTCGGGAGATCGACGATGCCCGTGTCGCTGATGCCGGTCGCCGAGCCCCCGCGCATCTATGGCTTCATGCTGGTGCCGCAGTTCTCGATGATCGCCTTCACCTCGGCGATCGAGCCGCTGCGGCTGGCCAACCGCGCCGCCGGGCGGGCGCTGTATGAATGGCGGCTCTATTCGCCCGATGGCCTAGTGATCGAGGCTTCGAACGGCGTCGCCGTCGCGGTCGATGGCGCCTATGCGGAAGCGGGCGGGCTCGTGGCGGCGATCGTTTGCGCCGGGCTGGATGTCCAGACCCACAATCGTCGCGAGCTGATGGCGGCGCTGCGCCGGCTGGCCTCGTTCGGCGTCGGTATCGGCGCGGTCTGCACCGGGACCTATGTGCTCGCCAAGGCCGGCCTGCTGGAGGGGTATGCGGCGACGATCCACTGGGAGAATTTCTCCAGCCTGGCCTCGGAGTTTCCTGATCTCGACCTGAGCCAGGAGCTGTTCGAGATCGACCGCAGCCGCTTCACCTGCGCCGGCGGGACGGCGGCGGTCGACATGATGCTGTCGCTGATCGCCGGCCATCACGGCGCCGACATCGCCGCCGAGGTCACCGACCAGCTCATCCATCACCGTGTCCGCGATGCGGCCGAGCGGCAGCGCATGGACCTGCGCGTCCGGCTCGGCGTCGCCCATCCAAGGCTGCTCGCCGTGGTGGCGCTGATGGAGCAGGCGATCGAGCGGCCGCTCACCTGCCAGGAACTGGCGGCCAAGGCCGGGTGCTCGACGCGGCAGCTGGAGCGGCTGTTTCACAAATATCTAGGCCGCTCGCCGACCCGGCACTATCTGACGATCCGGCTGGAGCGCTCGCGCGAGTTGCTGCGCCAGACCAGCCGGCCGATCCTCGCCATCGCCGTCGAATGCGGCTTCGTCTCGGCCTCGCATTTCTCGAAAAGCTATGTCGAGCATTTCGGCCGCACGCCGCGCGCCGAGCGCAACGCCCTGCGCGCCAGCGTCCCCGCGCGGGCCGCCGGCTAGTCTTTCGCGCTCTCGTCGGGCCCACCACGCCACCTATATCGGAACGGGTGGCGCATCCGTGCGTTGCGGACGATACGGGCATGAGAGGAGATCGACATGAGATACGCATCCCTGGCGCTGGCTGCATCGATCGCGACCCTGGCGCTTGCGGTCCCCGCCAAGGCGCAGGACGCCAGCCGCATGACCTTCTTCGTCACGAGCGCCGGCTCGGTCCAAGGCGCGGATCTCGGCGGGCTCGACGGGGCCGACACGATCTGCCAGACGCTTGCCACCAAGGTCGGCGCCGGCAAGCGCGCCTGGCATGCCTATCTCTCGACGCAGGAATCCGATGGCGCGCCGGCGGTGAATGCGCGCGACCGCATCGGAAAGGGCCCCTGGCAGAACGCCAGGGGTGTCGTCATCGCCAAGGACGTCGCAGAGCTGCACAGCGACGGCAACAATCTGAACAAGCAGACCGCGCTGACCGAAACCGGGGCGACGGTGAACGGCCGTGGCGATACGCCGAACCGGCACGACATCCTCACCGGCAGCCAGCCGGATGGCACCGCCTTTCCGCCCGGCGAGGACAAGACATGCGGCAACTGGACGAAGGGCGGCGTGGATGGCGCGGCCATGCTCGGCCATCACGACCGGGTCGGCCTCAACGACAGCGCGCCGATGAAATCCTGGAACTCGTCGCATCTGTCGCGGGGCGGGTGCAACCAGGCGGCCTTGCAGAGCACAGGCGGCGCCGGACTGCTCTATTGCTTCGCCACCAACTAGGCGGGATGCCGAGAAGGCGGGCTCTTCACACGCGGGAAAGCCCGCAGCCTGCGGAGGCGATCAGTCCGCTTCGGCCTGCGGGGCCGAGGGGCTTCCGGGCGACAGGATCGATGGCTCGGTCAAGTTGTTGAAAAGCAAGGCGTCGGCGGCCTGTCGCAGGGACTTCTGGACGGCGGGATCGTCAGCTTGGGCGGCGAGTTCCAGGCATTCCATCGCCTGCTTTTCGCGATCGGAGATCATTGGCGTTCCTCCTCTGGGGCAGGCGGGAGCGCAAGTCTCTCTCAGCCACTGGCAGCCGAGGCCTCCATGCCAGTGGTGCTACAAGTATGGCGTTCAAAGCGATGAAAGTACAGACGGCATCGACCCGATCGTAAGGGATCGTATCAATGACGGGTGCCGGAATGGTTGAGGATCTGAACCTGTTCGATCTTGGGAATGAGCTCGCTGTCGTAGATCTGGCGCTGATCTTCGTCGAGTGCCGTGACGCCGCTCTCGATCACCATCTTGATGATGCGGTGCGCGTTGGAGCGTCGGCCGATCTGACCCTCGTCCACCAGGCGATCCAAGGCTGCTGTGAGAAAAATTCGTCGCGACATATTCCGACCACCCTGTCGAGAAGAACCAGAATAAAGAATCTGCCTCCTTCGAGATTCGGTCAAGCGGTGGTATGGAACCGTCTTGGGCCATTCTCCCTCATCCACAACAAGTTGGGCGATTGCGTCGCATCGACTGCTGACGGATTTTCGTGTCGATGCCTCCCGCAAAACAGTCATATGTCGGTCGGAACGAAGGATACTTATTGATGAACAAGAAGCTTGTGGCACTGCGGGCTCGTCTGGTCGAAGCGCAGCAGAAGCTGATCACCCAGGCGGTCGATGCCGGCGGCCTGCCGACCGATGGCGCCCTGCGCAAGATTTCGGATCTCGAGAACGCGATCATGGCCGTCGAGCACATGATGGAAGAGACCGGACACACCAAGGGCTGAGCGGAGCGCCGTTTTGGCGCGCGAAGCGGGCGGCGGCGTCGCGGTCGCGGCCGGAACCGCCCTCTGTATTCGATGCCCTCCTCGAGGTGCGGCTGTCCCCCGGCGCGCCGTTTCTCGGGTTTCTGGCTTCAGCCGGTCCGGTGGGGGCGGGGGCGCTTCGCCGCCGCCCGGATCGACCGGCTTCCCGCCGGGCGCATGCCGCCCTCCGACGTTTCTCTCAGCGCTCGCCCAGATAGCTGAACAGCGTCTGCTTCCACCAATCGCTGTGGACGTTGTCGAGCAGGGTGACGTCGATGTTCTTGCGCAACGGGCTGCCGAGCGGCAGGCCAATGCCGTAGTTCTGCGGGTCGAAGACGATGTCCAGCACCTGAATCGATGACGAATATTGCTGCAGGACAATCCAAGCCAGCAGCGGCTTGTCATAGACGAAGGCGTCGATCTCGCCGGCCTTCAGCGCCTTGAGGCCGTCCTCGGCGGAGGCGTAGCCTCTATATTTGATGCGCTGGTTGTTGAGATAATCGACGCTGGAACTATCGGAAATGGCGCCGACCCGGACCGACGCCAGGTCGTTCACATTGGTGACGATGCCTTGCAGGGCGCTGGTGGTCAGCGCGGAGGTCACGCCGGCCGTGAACACGGCGATCGCGATGATCGAGACGGCCATCCAGAGAATGGCGAGCGACCGTCCCGCCAGGGTGATCGGCGTGTGGACGCCCGTGCTGGCCTGCGTCATTGCCTCGGCCGACCACCAGATCGACGCCCCGATGCCACGCGCCCCTCCGAAATGCTCGTTGCGGCGCCTCTCGAAGACCCAGATCAGGAAACCGACCAGCAGCGCCAGGCCGATCAAGGCGCCGACGGCCTGCAGGAAGCCGAGCGACATCATGGAGCGCAGGATCACCGTCCAGCGCGACCCCTCGGTCAGCGAGACGGCGATGCCGAGGCCCGTGCGATAGAAGGGTTGGCTGAAATCGAGGATCTCGGCGCGCGGGCCGGTGATCGTCAGCGCCGCGACGGCGGCGTCATATTTGCCGGAAGCCGTGCCCTCGATCAGCGCTTCCACGGTCCGCTCCTCGACGAGGCGGTATTTGAGGCCGAGCTTTTCGGCAATGCGCTGCCAGAGGTCGATGCTGATGCCGGTCCAGACCCCATCGGCGCCCTTGATCGCGAAAGGCGCGGCCTGCTTGGTGCCGATGACGAGTTCGCCGCCCACGCCCGGTGGCGGGGCTTCCTGCGCTGATGCACCCACGATCCCCAGCGTCAGCCAGAGGCCTGTCAGTAGTGCGAAGAAGACTCTGAGCATTGCCGGTCACCATGTTCTGGATCGGCACGTAAGCGCACTGTCGATCTCCCGACCGGTTCTAGCGAAAGCGGTCAGGATATCCAGTGCCTATGTAGCGGCTGGCCCCTTGCAGGGCCGTATGGATCCCTTCGTCTTGCGCCCGGCCGGAGCCGCACCGGAGATCGTTGCATCCTGCGACGGTCCAAAGATGTGGAATACGGGAAGCGCCATCGGCACGCGGATTGGTCTCGGCCTTTCCGCCAGGGCTGCAAAACCCTGTCGCAAGGGCCGCCCAACGGGTCGTCCTGGTCGTTTCGGGCTCGCTCATCAGAAAGCGATGCGGCATTATTATATTCAACGATTCGAGGAATATGTCCGTAACCTTGAACGCTACCGGAGAAGGTCAGTGCTGTTTCCCCGATTTCGCTCCAAGGAACGCGATGTTCGCAGCGACGTCGAGCGTCTAACCTTGGTGCAGAACTCCATTCTCAAGGTCATCGGCGAGGTCGAGCAGGAACTGGCGGGCCTGACGGCCCGGATCGAGGATGCCCGCGCCCGCGCGGCATTTCTCTATGGCGACATGATCGAAGGCGAGTCCGACGACAATGCCCGCGACGTGGCCATTCTGGCGGATGCGGAGCGGATCCTCGTTCGCGGCGATCGCCGGATCGAGGAGATCCACCACAATCTCTCTTTCCTGATCGACCTGCGCAACCGCATGTCGGCCGAAACCGCGCGGTTGCAGGCCTACGTCGCCGAGGGCGAGTAGCGGCGTCCGTGTCCTGCCCCGGCCGTGGCCGGGGCGTCGCCAGGTCATTTCCGGTTCAGTCGACCCGGCCGCGCGCCGCGACGGCGATGGTTTCGACGACGTGGTCGCCCGATACCAGATTGACGTGATCGAACAGGTTCGAGACGGGGCAGGCGTGGTTGGGCAGGATGCGCAGGCGCTCGCCGATCTCCGGCTTCTCCGCCGAGGCCGAGAAGTCGATATTGCCATGTTCCTCGCTGAGGCCGTAGATCACCGCGTCGGGATAGCCGAGCACCATGCCGTAGCCGTTCTGGCCCAGCAGGTCGCTGGTCAGCGCCTTGGAGCCGGCGTCGATGATGGCGCGATCTTCGGTCGGGCGGCTGACGACGGTGACGAGCACGTTGAGCGCGCAATCCTCGACGGTCGCCACGCCGCGCGAAACCAGCGAGCGATCGTAATAGATGTAGGTGCCCGGGCGGTATTCGGTGGCGATCGTCGTCTCATGGGCGCGCCAGATGTCGGGCGTGCCGCCGGTCGATATCGTCCTGGCGGGCAGGCCGGCGGCGGCCAGCTTCTCCGCGGCCTCTTCCAGCCATTTGCGCGCGCCCGCGGCGTCGCCGGCCGGCGGATAGGTCATGAGCCCGCCGAAGACGAGGCCCCGCTTGCTGGCGATCAGGCGGGCGAGGGCGACCGCATCATCGGGCGTCTGCACGCCGCAGCGGCCGGCGCCGGTGTCGCACTCGACCAGCACGGAGAGCGGCGCGTCAGGGCTGTCGGCGAAGGTCTCGGCATAGCCTTCGACCACGAAGGCGCTGTCGGCGGTGACGGCGAGCGTCACGCGGTCGGCCAGTTGCTTCAGACGGTAGAGCTTTTCCGGCGCCAGGATGTTGTAGGGCAGGAAGATATCCTCGATGCCCGCGTCGGCCATGACCTCGGCCTCGCCGAGCTTCTGGCAGGTGATGCCGATGGCGCCGAGTTCGAGCTGGCGCTTGGCGAAGAAGGGCAGCTTGTGGGTCTTGATGTGCGGCCGCAGGCGGACGCCGTGTTCATCGGCGAAATCCTGCGCCTTCTGGAGATTGGCGTCAGCCCGGTCGAGATCGACCAGGACGCAGGGGGTCTGGAGCGTATCGATATGTCTCGGCATGATGTCCTCGCCATGTCGCCGGCCGGCGAATGGATGTTGATGAAGGCTCCGGTCCGTCAGAATACGTCGCGGATGAAGCGCAGATTGCCTGCCGTCAGTCCGGCATCGACGGGGAGCGCCACGCCGGTGATCGCGCCGGCCAGCGGCGAGGCCAGGAAGACGGCGGCGTTGGCGACGTCGGCGGGCGTCGTCAGCCGGCCCAGCGGATAATGCTGCACCACCTTGGTCAGAAGGCTCGGATCCTTCTCCATGCGGTGATCCCAGGCCGGCGTGCGCACCGAGCCCGGGCAGATGCAGTTGGCGCGGATGTTGTCGCGGCCGTTTTCCACCGCGATCGATCGCATATAGGCGACGAGGCCGGCCTTGGCCGCGGCATAGGCCGGGTTGCCGTAATGGGCGAGCGCATTGACCGTGGAGGTCATGACGATCGCGCCGCCGCCATTGGCGATCATCGCCTTCAGGGTCGGATCGATCAGGTTGAAGCTGCCGGTCAGGTTGATGTCGACTTCCTGGTTCCAGGACTGCTGGTCGACGGCGTCCATCGTCTCGGCGCGGGTATAGCCGGCATTGCTGACGAGAACGTCCGGAGTTCCCTGCTCGGAAACGATGGTCGCCACCGCGCGCGCCGTCTCGTCGGCATCGGTCAGCTCGAAGACGAACTTCACCACGCCTTCGAGGGATTCCAGCAGCGCCGCGTCACGGTCGCAGGCGGTCACCCGCGCGCCGGCCGCCAGAAAGGCGGAAACGAGGGACCGGCCGATGCCGCCGCCCGCGCCGCTGATCACCACATGCTTGTCTTCCAGACCGAACATCACCGTTCCTCCATGTCCAGTCAGGCTCGACCGGATCGGTGGACAAAGCAACGGGTGCGACGCCTGATTTTGCTGCTTTCCTGTCGATAATGCAGGCGAATTCCTTTAGCTTGCCGCCGCTGCACGGCGCGGATCTATCCCCCGCGCGCGGGCGTTCCACATGGCAGAAGGGGCTTGTTACATGAGCAAATTGAAGATCGTCTATGGGGCATCGCATGTGCCGCTGTCGCCGGCGGTGCGCGCCGGCGATTTCGTCTATGTCTCGGGCCAGGTGCCGACCGATTCCACCGGCACCGTCGTGGCCGGCGGCATCGAGGCGCAGACGAAGCAGACGCTCGAAAACGTCAAGGCCGCCCTGGCGCTGGCCGGCTGCACCATGGACCAGGTGGTGAAGACCTTCGTCATCATCACCGACGCGCGCGATTTCGGCGGCTTCAACAAGACCTACGCCACCTTCTTCCCGAAAGACCCGCCGGCCCGCACCACGGTCGAGGCCCGGTTGATGATCGACATCAAGGTCGAGATCGAAGCGATCGCCTACGCTCCCCAGACCTAGCCGGCGTCGCGTGGCTCCGGCGTGACCGGAGCCACGCCATGCACCCCGATCTCTTTCATGTCAGCCCTGTCCCCGCGGCGCGTGTCGCCGAGCCTGTTGGCGAGCGCGCTCGCCGCGGGGCGCCTGGCCTGGTGCCGAGCGAGCCCGGCTCCGTCGAACCCCGCGCCGGCAATTCCCATCGCAGGGCGGAGCATCCTTCAAGCGTCCCGAGCGTTGGGAGGTCGCGTAGCGCCCCATCGAGCTTGATCCGAAGGTCAAGCCAAAGCGCGGAAATGGCAGGACAGAACATGACGCTTGAGGAATTATATCGGCTGCTCCGGACGGGTCACATCCAGACCCAGGGGATCGTCGATACGCTCCACGAGCCCCTCATCGTGATCGACAAGGCCTTCACGGTCTGCAACGCCAATCCTGCCTTCTATCGGACGTTCGGCACGGATCCGGACGGCACCATCGGTCACAGCCTGTTCGACCTCGGCAATGGCCAGTGGGACATTCCCGAGTTGCGCACGCTGCTCTCCGATGTGGTGCCGAAGGCTTCGGCGATCGTCGGCTACCAGGTCAACCACGACTTTCCGGGCCTAGGCCGGCGCTCCATGTGCGTCACCGCCCGGCAGCTCGCGATTCCCGGCAACAACAGCACGCAGATGCTGGTGGTGTTCGAGGATGTGACGGACCGGCAGAAGGCGGAGGCGCGAAAGGACATCCTGATCGCCGAGACGCGCCATCGGATGAAGAATCTGATCGCCACCGTCAAGGTGATCGCCCGGCAGACGCAGGTCGCGGGCGTCACCGGGGCCGAATACCGCGACCGCTTCCTGGGCCGGGTCGACGCCCTGCTGATCGCGCAGGACTTCATCTCGGCCAACGGCTCGAATGCCGACCTCGCGGCGCTGGTCGAGCAATGCCTGTCGCCGGTCGCGGGGACGCGGACGGATCTCGTCGCAAGCCCGGCGGTCAGCCTCTCGGAAAACCAGGTGCTGCCCCTGTCGATGGTCCTGCATGAGCTGGCCGTCAACGCGCTGAAATATGGCGCGCTGGCCGGCGACGGGGTCATCCGGGTCGCATGGAGCACGGAACTAGACGAGGCAAGAGAGCGTTTGGTTCTGCAATGGCAGGAAGTGGGAGGTCCCCCGGTGACTCCGCCGACACATACAGGTTTCGGGACCCGTCTCATTGACTACAGCATCAAGGCAGAAGGTGGCAGCGCGATTTTTCACCACGATCCAAGTGGATTGCGGGTGGCGATTACCTTGCCGTTACAGCAGTAGGTAGTTGTGGCATCATCCAGTATAGAATCGACGCCGTTCGAAGTTCTCATCGTCGAAGACGAATATCTTATCGGCATGGAGCTCGCCCAGATCCTGGAGGACAGCGGATATAGGGTCATCGGGCCGATTGCCACGGTGAGCGCCGCCGTCGAGAGGATCGAACGGCATGCGCCGAACGCATGCATCCTCGACGTCAATCTCCGGGGCGAGATCAGCGCGCCCGTGGCGGACTGCCTGAAGGCGAGGCACGTGCCGTTTTTCCTGTCGAGCGGCTATAAGCAGGAGACGATCAACCAGGAGCCGGCCTTT
Source organism: Kaistia defluvii (assembly GCF_026343955.1). Taxonomy (GTDB): domain Bacteria; phylum Pseudomonadota; class Alphaproteobacteria; order Rhizobiales; family Kaistiaceae; genus Kaistia; species Kaistia defluvii. The sequence continues at coordinate 525,426 of NZ_JAPKNI010000001.1, read as the reverse complement.
GACGGGGTTGCCAATATCGGCAAGCCGGCCAAGCCGGAGCAACTGGTTTCGGCGCTGCAGGCGCTGTTGAAGGCCTAGGCTCGGCCCTCGCGTTCCCGCGCAGGATGGGCCGGGCGGAATCCCCCGCCGGATCGCGCCGCCTCGGCGGCGATCCTCGACCAATCGACGATGGCGTCGCTCTGCTGTCAACTGATCGAACGAGCAGTAGCCTCGGCTTTTGTGCTTGTGGGAATGCACGGTTGACCGAGACTTGCCTGATCCTTGCTACCCGCCGTGGGGCCGACCATCACCATGCAGAAGACAGCCCGTTACATCCAGGAATTGTCGATCGAGCTCAGCCAGTTGGCGGATCAGCATGGCATGCGCGATCTTGCCTATCTTCTCAGCCTCGCCGCCGAGGAGGCTCGCTCAGCCGCCGAGACCGGCGCGCGCACGCGTCTCACGCCGCCGGAATCGAACGACGAAGCCGCCTAGCCAGGCGCGATTCTCCACGGCAGCGACCGGCCCCGAAAAGGCAGATCTGCGCGCCGGCTGCGGTGCAATAAATGCTAGACGGGTGCCTTACTGTTCTGTCAAATTGCATAGCGTCAACAATGCCATGGGGGAACTATGAAGAAGACCTATGAAAAGCCGGCGATCGTGAAGTCGGCCCTTCTGCAGCGCATCGCCGCTGAGCCGATCCAGAGCGGCCTTATCAGGTAGCTGGTCGGCGCATCGCCGCGCCAGATCCAGCCCGCCGCGTGGTCCAGCCCCGGCGGGCTTTTCTTTGGCAAGCGATATAGGGTCGCGTCCGGAAGGCCGGGGCTTGCGGTCGGACGGCGGCGGAGAATACCTTTCGAGCCAGACGGCAGCATGGACGCGACGCGCGTCGGATGCATCGCCGACACCCACCAGGGAACTCGGATCCGGGATTCGAGGGACCGCTTCCGGAACGCCCCTGCATCATGCGCATCTTTACCGCTTCGCTCGCGACCGAAACCAATACGTTCTCGCCGGTTCCGACCGACCGGGCGAGTTTCGAGATGGCTTTCTATGCCGGGCCCGGCCAGCATCCCGAAACGCCGACGCTCTGCTCCTCGCCCATGGTGGCGCTGCGCCGCCGGGCCAAGGCGGACGGCATCGAGCTGATCGAGGGCACGGCGACCTGGGCGGAGCCGGGCGGGCTGCTGCAGCGCCAGACCTTCGAGGCGCTGCGCGACGAAATCCTCGACCAGCTGCGCGCGGCCCTGCCGGTCGACGCGGTCGTGCTCGGCCTGCATGGCGCGATGGTGGCGCAGGGCTATGACGATCCCGAGGGCGACCTGCTCGCGCGTATCCGCGAGATGGTCGGCCCCGACGTGCTGATCGCCGCCGAACTCGACCCGCACAGCCATCTGACGGCAAAGCGGGTGGCGAACTCCAACATTCTCGCCGCCTTCCTCGAATTCCCGCACACCGATTTTTACGAGCGCGGCGAACATGTCGTCGATCTCGCCATCCGCACGCTGCGCGGCGAGATCAAGCCGGTGATCTCGACCTTCGACTGCCGGATGATCGACGTGTTCCCGACCAGCCGCGAGCCAATGCGCTCCTTCGTCGACCGGATGAAGGCGATGCACGGCAAGGACGGGATCCTGTCGGTCTCGCTGATCCACGGCTTCATGGCCGGCGACGTGCCGGAACTGGGCACGCGCATGCTGGTCGTCACCGATGACCGCAAGGCCGAGGGTGACGCCTTGGCCGAAAAGCTCGGCATGGAGATCTTCTCGCTGCGCGGCAAGACGATGATGCCGCAACTGTCCATCGATGCCGGCATCGACAAGGCGCTGGAACTGGCCGCGACCCAGCCCGGCAAGCCGGTGGTCATCGCCGACACCTGGGACAATCCCGGCGGCGGCGTGGCCGGCGACGGCACGCTGATCCTGCACCGCATGATCGAGCGCGGCGTCGACAATGTCGCGGTCGCGACCATCTGGGATCCGATCGCCGTCACCTTCTGCCTCGCGGCGGGGGAGGGCGCGCATATTCAGCTTCGCTTCGGCGGCAAGGCGGGACCGGATGGCGGCGCACCGATCGACGCCATGGTCGAGGTCGTTCGCGCCGTGACCGAGGGCTGGCAGAGCTTTGGCGCCAGCCGCGTCACCTTCGGTCCGACGGCGCTGGTGCGCATTCTCGGCACCGAGATCGACGTGATCCTCAACACCAACCGCACCCAGACCTTCGAGCCCGACGCCTATTCCAATCTCGGTCTCGATCCGCTGTCGAAGGAACTGCTGCTGGTCAAGTCGACCAATCATTTCCACGCCGGCTTCCTGCCGATCGCCGCCGAAATCCTCTATATCGACGCCGGCGCGCCGTACCCGTCGAACCCGCGCGTCACCGATTATCGCAAGCTGAACCGGCCGATCTGGCCGCGCGTCGAAAATCCGCATGGCTGACGTGGGCATATCGGCCCGGGCAGACCCCTCCCCAAAACCGGCTTTGCCGGTTTTGACCCTCCTTCAAGGGGAGGGTTCCGGGAGTGCCTGCGTCATGGTTGAGCTCGGACTGCGCTGCCCTTGAACCCTCCCCTTGAAGGAGGGTCGAAAGCGCTCATGCGTTTTCGGGGATGGGTTCTCTACCAAAGGCCGAGTGCACAACATGGCGGACCATCCACTTCCCTGGAAGCGGCAGCGCGCCGCAGAGGGTTGTGCTTGCCGGCCGAAAGCGCGATGACTCCTGTGTTCGACGTGTCGCCGGCTGGCATCATGTCGCCTCATCTCCTCTCCTGAGCCGTCGGCCGGCATGACCTCCGTCCCATCCCAGACCTCGACCCATAAATCGACATGGATTGCCCTGCTCGTCGCAGGGGCTTTCTTCATGGAGAATCTGGACGGCACGGTCATCGCGACCTCGCTGCCGCAGATGGCGCATTCCTTCGGCGTCGCGCCGGTGGATCTCAATATCGGCATGTCGGTCTACATGCTGACGCTGGCGATCTTCATCCCGGCCAGCGGCTGGATGGCGGATCGGTTCGGCGCGCGCACCGTCTTTGCCACCGCGGTCGCCGTCTTCACCATCGCCTCCGTCTTCTGTGCGCTCAGTGAAAGCGTGATGGGCTTCGTGCTTGCGCGCATTCTGCAGGGCGCCGGCGGCGCCATGATGGTGCCGGTGGGCCGGCTGGTGGTGTTGCGCAACACCTCCAAATCGGAGCTGATGCGGGCGATCGCGGTGCTGACCTGGCCGGCCTTGTCCGCGCCGATCCTGGGGCCGCCGCTGGGCGGCTTCATCACCACCTACGCATCGTGGCACTGGATCTTCATCCTGAATGTGCCGATCGGCATCGCGGCCCTGGCCCTGTCGTTCTGGCTGATCCCGAACCAGCGCGGCGACGATCGCCAAGGCTTCGACTGGCTCGGCTTCGTGCTCACCAGCATCGCCTGCGCCGGGTTGATGTATGGACTCGATCTCGTCGGCCAGACGGAAAGCGACTGGGTGATCGGCGCCGGCATCCTCGCCGCCAGCGCGCTGTTCTTCTGGGTGGCGCTGCGTCATTCGAGCCACCACCCGCATCCGCTGCCGGATCTCTACGGGCTGACCGTCCAGACCTTCGCCGTGACCATGAAGGGCGGCTCGCTGTTCCGCACCGCCGTCAGCGCCGTTCCGTTCCTGCTGCCGCTGATGTTCCAGCTCGGCTTCGGCCTCGATCCGTTCCAGGCCGGCCTCTATGTGCTGGCGCTGTTCGCCGGCAATCTCGCCATGAAGCCGCTGACCAGCCTGGTGCTGCGCAGCTTCGGCTTCCGCAATACGCTGATCGGCAACGGCCTGTTCTTCGTTGCCACCCTGTTCGGCTGCGCGATGCTGACGCCGGCGACGCCCTGGCCCGTCATCATGCTCGTCCTGTTCCTCTCCGGCGCGGCGCGCTCGATGCAGTTCACCGCGATCGGCACCATGGCCTTCGTCGACGTGCCGCAGGAACGCATGAGCGGCGCCAACACGCTGTTCAGCCTGGTGCAGCAGATCACGTTCGGCCTCGGCATCGCCCTCGGCGCCATCGCGCTGCGTCTGGCCGACGCCTGGCTGACGCCGGATGTGAGCGGGCTGACGCTGCGGGATTTCCACGCCGCCTTCCTGATCGTCGGCGTGGTGGGCCTGCTCGGCCTCTATGACAGTTTCGCCCTGCCGCATGATGCCGGCGTGCTGGTGAGCAAGCACCGCGCCCGGGTGCGCGCCTGAGCCACAGGGGTTTCCTGTTTCGGCCCGCCTCCGTGGGCCGATCGAACGAAAACGAAGACTGGAGTTCTGCCATGACCAAGTTGAACAAGGATCCGTCGCTCACCCACGAGCAGAAGCTCGACCGGCTTGGCGAAGTGGCCGTTCGCGTCGGCCTCGGCCTGCAGCCGGGCCAGGAGCTGGTGATGACGGCCTCGCTCGACGCGCTGCCGCTGGTGCGCCGGATCACCGAGCACGCCTACAAGGCCGGCGCCTCGCTGGTGACGACGCTGTTCTCCGACGAGGAGGCGACGCTGATGCGCTATCGCCATGCCCCGGATGGCAGCTTCGACGTCGCCTCCGGCTGGCTCTATGACGGCATGGCCTCCGCCTTCCGCAATGGCGCGGCGCGCCTCGCGATTGCCGGCGAGAACCCATCGCTGCTGGCGGGGCAGGATCCCGACAAGGTGTCACGCGCCAACCGCGCCCGCTCGAAGGCCTACATGCCGGCTCTGGAACTGATCGCCGGCTTCGACATCAACTGGACCATCGCTTCCTTCGCCTCGCCGGCCTGGGCCAAGGCCGTGTTCCCGAACGAGACCGAGGAAGTGGCCGTCGCCAAGCTCTGGGACGCCATCTTCGCCGCCTCGCGCGTCGATCTCGTCGATCCGGTCGCCGCCTGGGGCGAGCACAACAAGGCGCTGCATGCGCGCACCAAGCTGCTCAACGACAAGCGCTACTCCGCGCTTCGTTTCGTCGGCCCCGGCACCGACCTGACGGTCGGGCTCGCCGACGACCATGAATGGGAGGGCGGTGCCTCGACGGCCAAGAACGGCATCGTCTGCAACCCGAACATCCCGTCCGAAGAGGTTTTCACCACGCCGCACAAGAACCGCGTGTCGGGCCATGTCACCAGCACGAAGCCGCTTTCCTATCAGGGCACGCTGATCGAGGACATTTCTGTGCGCTTCGAGGAAGGCCGCATCGTCGACGCGACGGCGCGCAAGGGCAGCGACGTGCTTTCCAAGGTGCTGGACACGGATGAGGGCGCGCGCCGGCTCGGCGAAGTGGCGCTGGTGCCGGATTCCTCGCCGATCTCGGCCAGCGGCCTGCTGTTCTACAACACGCTGTTCGACGAAAACGCCGCCTGCCACATCGCGCTCGGCCAGGCCTATGCCAAGTGCATCCGCGGCGGCGACACGATGAGCCAGGAAGATCTCGCCGCGCGCGGCGCCAACAAGAGCCTGATCCACATCGACTGGATGATCGGCTCGCGCCATATCGACATCGATGGCATCGGCCAGGACGGCGCTGTCGAGCCGATCATGCGCCAGGGCGAATGGGCCTGACGCTCTGAGGTCCATTGCCGGAGGATGCAAAGCCAGGTGACCCAGGTCGCCTGGCTTTTTTCGTCAGGCGGTCGCGGCGGCCAGCCTGCCCATATGGTGGACGAGATCGGTGGCAGGACCGGCCGCGTTGATCGTCTCGAAATAAGCGTGCCATCCGGAAGCGGCGATTCCGTCGAGCAGGGCGTCGAGCGCCGCCTCGTCCGCGAAACGCCATATCGCAAAATATTGCTGGGTCGCGGGGTGCTGCTTGGTCGCGTCGGTCTCGCCGAAGGCGAGGGCCTCGATGCCCAGGTCCGACAGGGCCGCCATGCCGGCGCCGATGGCGGAGAAGAACTGCTGCCTCTCGGGGGCCGAGAGGGCCGTCCAGGCGGGCTTGGGCGAATAGAGTTCAGCCAGGTAGTGCGTCATCGGTTGGTCTCCTAGGGGATGGGATTGCGGCAAGGCGGCCGCCGGGCGCGGCGCCGGACGTCAGTCCAATTTCGCGGGTTGTGGATCGGGCGAGCCGCTGTCCGTTGCCATCCAGACGCGCTGGAGCAGGCCGCTGAGGACACGTTGCTCCTCGTCGCTCAGATCGGCCAGCAAATGGCTGATCCATCGGGAATGTTCCCGGAAGAGCGTGGCCGCGGCCTCGTTGCCCTTGTCGGTCAGGCGGACGGCAACCCGCCGGCGATCCCCCGCCACGGCGTGCCGCGCCAGGAAACCGTCGCGCTCAAGGCCATCAAGCAGCCCGGTGACGGTTGCTCGGGTCACGCCGGCTCGGTCGGCCAGTTCATGCGGGGAGAGGCCGTCTGTGCGATCCCGCAGCAGGAACAGCAGTACGAACTTGCCTTCCGAGAGCTGATGAGGCGCGAGGCGACTGGCACAATCCCGGTCAATCGCCGCGGCAAGCGTCAGAATCTCGAAGCACAGTCCGAGGTTCCCGATCTCGGCAACGCCGCGCCGTCGGGCCTCGTCGAGCAGGGCGAGATGTTTCTGTTCGAGCGCAATCATACGGCGCCTTGTAATATGGCGCCTAATCATATGTCAACATTGCGCGAGATGCCCGCAAAGCCACGGTCGGCCTCAATCCAGCCAGAATTGAAGCTCTTGAAGCTGGCAGCAAGATGCAACGAGAAGGCGGCGCTTCGGCGGGTCGGGATTTCTGTCCCTTGGCCTGGCCAGAGCTGCGAAATGCACGATGACCCATAGCGCTACTTTATCGACCCGGGAGGCCACACGCCGCCCGGGAGGCGAGAGCCGATCCGAAGCAGACAGCCGTCCGGGACCGCGGGAAGCCATGCTGGAAGAGTTCGAGACCGCGGAGCGTCTGGGCGATTCAGAGCCGGTGGCCGAGCCGCGTTTCGAGCGGCTGCGCGCTCGTCTTGCGCCCTGGCGGCCGGCGATCACGGCAGCGGCCGGCATCATCGTCGTGGTGCTGGTCTGGCTTGCCATTTCGAAGCTGATTGCCGAGGTCGACTACAATGACGTGCTCGACACGCTGCACGCGACGCCGCTCTGGGCGATTGTCGCGGCGCTCGGTTTCACGGCGCTCAGCTTCCTGGCGCTCAGCATCTACGACCTGTCGGCGCTGCGCTATCTCGGCCGGCAAGTACCCTATCCGATTGTCGCGCTGACGGCCTTCTGCGCCTATGCGGTGGGCAATACCGCCGGTTTCGGCCCGCTCACGGGCGGCGCCATCCGCTATCGCTTCTACGCCCGTCTCGGCTTCGAGCCGGCCGATGTCGCCAAGGTCGTCGCCTTCGTCACCGTGGCCTTCGGCCTGGGGCTTGCCGGCGTCACCGGGCTCGGCCTTGCCTTCGCCGCGCATGACTTGGCCGAGCCGCTGTCGCTGCCGCCTGTCCTGCTTCGCGCGGTGGGGGGCGCCATCCTGCTGGCTCTGGCCGGGCTTCTCGCCTATTCGGCCTTCGGCAAGGGCCGGGTCGGCTGGCGCGGGCTCTCCTTCACCCTGCCGCGTCCCGGCATCATGCTGGCGCAGTTCGCCGCCACCCTTGTCGACGTCTCCACCGCCGCCGCCGTGCTCTGGGTCCTGCTGCCGCAGACCGATGTCGGCCTGCCGGCCTTCGTCGCGGTCTATGCGGTGGCGATCGGCCTCGGCGTCGCCAGCCATGTCCCGGCCGGGCTCGGCGTGTTCGAGGCGGTGATCATCGCCGTCGTCGGCCGCACGGCATCGGTCGACCAGGTGCTGTCGGCGCTGATCCTCTACCGCGTCATCTATTACGGCGTGCCGCTGCTGGCGGCATCCGGCCTCGTCACGGGCATGGAGGTGCGCCGCGCCGCTTCGGGCGTCAACGCCTCGCGCTTCCTGCGCGCCGGGGCGCAGCTATCGCCGCGCGTTCTGGCGACGCTCACCTTCGCGCTCGGCGGCGTTCTGGTGCTCTCCGGTGTCACGCCCGCCGCCGACCAGCGGCTCGACATGCTCTCCGGCCTGTTGCCGCTGCCGATCCTGGAGGGCGCGCATTTCCTGGAAAGCGTGCTCGGTCTCGGACTGATCGTGGTGGCGCGCGGCCTGGCGCACCGGCTGGATGGCGCCTGGTGGGCGGCGATGGTCTCGGTCGGCGCGGCGGTCCTGCTGTCCCTGCTGAAGGCGCTCGCCATCAGCGAGTCGATCGCGCTCGCCCTGCTGTTCATCGCGCTGCTGGCGACCCGGCGCGAGTTCAACCGGCCGGCCTCGCTGCTGCACCAGCGGCTGACGCCGGGCTGGCTGCTGGCGATCGCCACCGTCATCGTCACCGCCGCGGCCGTGATGCTGTTCGTCTATAGCGACGTCGAATATTCCAGCCAGCTCTGGTGGCAGTTCGAATTCTCGGAGGAAGCGCCGCGCAGCCTTCGGGCGCTGCTGGGCGTGGTCATCGCGGCCGGATCGCTGGCGGCCTGGTCGCTGCTGCGCCCTTCCAAGGGCAAGACCGGGCAGCCCGATCCGCAGGAGATCGCCGAAGCGGTCAAAATCCTCGCCACTCAGCCCCATCCCGATGCGAACCTGGTCCGCATGGGGGACAAGACGCTGCTGTTCTCCGACGACCGCCGCGCCTTCATCATGTTCGGCCGCCAGGCCCATTCCTGGGTGGCGCTGTTCGATCCGATCGGGCCGCGCTCGTCCTGGCCGGGGCTGATCTGGCAGTTCGTCGAGATGGCGCGCGCCGCCGGCGGCCGGGCGATGTTCTATCAGGTCATGCCGGAGAACCTCGCGCTGTATGCCGATGCGGGCTTGCGCGCCTACAAGCTCGGCGAGGCCGCGCATGTCGACCTGCAGGGCTTCGACCTCAAGGGCGCCAAGCGCGCCAGCCTGCGCCACGCCTTCAACCGCAGCCAGCGGGAGGGCCTGAGCTTCGAACTGCTGGAGCCGGACCAGGTGGCGGAGTCGATCGACGACCTGCAGCGGATCTCCAACCTGTGGCTGGCCGAGCATCGCGCCCGCGAGAAGCGCTTCTCACTCGGCGCCTTCGACCGCGACTATGTGATGGCGCAGCCCGCCGCCGTCGTCCGGCGCGAGGGGCGCATCGTCGCCTTCGCCACCGTCATGACGACGACCCTGAAGCAGGAGGCGACCGTCGACCTGATGCGGTTCGAGCCGGAGGTTCCGGCCGGCACAATGGAGTTTCTCTTCATCAGCCTCATGCTCCAGCTGAAGGAGCGGGGCTATCACTGGTTCGATCTCGGCATGGCGCCGCTTTCCGGCCTCTCCGAAAGCCCGGCGGCGCCGTTCTGGCACCGGATGGGCCGCGCCGTGTTCGAGCACGGCGAACGGTTCTACAATTTTCATGGGCTCAGGGCCTTCAAGGCGAAGTTCCAGCCCCAATGGCAACCCCGCTACATCGCCGTATCGGGGGGGATGTCGCCGGCGCTCGCGCTCGCCGACGTAACGGTGCTGATCAGTGGCGGGCTCAAGGGAGTGGTTGGTAAATGATCCGGAATTGGCTGTTTGCGTCCCTGTTCGCCTGCGCGTCGCTGCCGGCGATGGCCGAGGATGCGCCCGCCGGCAGCGCGCCGCCACAACCGGCCGGCTTCCAGGCCGGCCTGCTCGGCAAGCCCGAGATTCTGCTGCCGACCGAAGCGGTCACCGGCGCCGTCTTTTTGTTCTCCGACAAGGAGGGCTGGACGCCGGCCGACGAGGCCACGGCCGCCGCCCTGCAGAAGTCCGGCGCCATCGTGGTCGGCATCGACACGCCGAAATTCCTGGCCGGGCTGGAGGACGACAAATCCGAGGATTGCGCCTATGTCGTCGGCGATATCGAGGATCTGAGCCATCAGATCCAGCGCCAGCTCGGCACCAGCATCTATCATTCGCCCGTCATCGCCGGCATCGGCACCGCCGGCGCCCTGGCGCTGGACCTCGCGGCGCAGACGCCCGACGCCACGATCGGCCGAAACGTCGCCGTCGATCCGGCGCTGGCGCTGCCGCTGGTCAAGCCGCTCTGCACCGATGCGCCGCGCACGGAAGTGCCGGGCGGCGTCACCTATGGCCTGGAGAAGGGCGACCCGGCCAATCCGGTCGACGTGATCTTTACGGCTTCGGCGCCCGCGGACGGGAAGGCGCATGTCGCCGACCTGCAGAAGCAGGGCTTCAAGCTCAAGGACAAGACAGTCGCAGGCGATGCCCGCGCCGCGCTGCTGGAACGGCTGCAGCACCTGCTGGTGCCGAAGTCGTCGGATGCGGACCCGCTCGCTGACCTGCAGCTCATCGAGTTGCCGGCCACCTCGAAGTTCGACACGCTGGCGATCGTCTTTTCCGGCGATGGCGGCTGGCGCGATATCGACAAGTCCGTCGCGGAAGCGCTGCAGAAGGAAGGCGTGCCGACCGTCGGTGTCGATTCGCTCCGCTATTTCTGGTCGCAGAAGACGCCGGACCAGACCTCGGCCGACCTCGCCCGCATCATCGAGGCCTATACCGAGCGCTGGGGCGTCGATCACGTCGTGCTGATCGGCTATTCCTTCGGCGCCGACGTCTTGCCGGCCGCCTATAACCGCCTGCCCGCCGACACCAAGGACATGGTGGCCCAGCTTTCGCTGCTCGGCCTGTCCGAAGCGGTCGATTACGAGATCTCGGTCGGCGAGTTCCTCGGCACCAGCTCCAGCGAGGGCGAGACCCTGCCGGACCTGAAGCAGATCAAGCCGGCGCTGGTCCAGTGCGTCTACGGCGAGGAAGAAGACGATTCCGCCTGCCCGAAGGTGGCGGGAACCGGCGTCGAGATGATCAAGACGACGGGCGGCCATCACTTCGACGGCGACTATGACGCGCTGGCCGCCAAGATCCTCGACGGCATCAAGCGCCGCGTCCCCGCCGGCGCACACCCGCCGGCGAAGAAGTAGGCGCTCGGAGGTAGAACGTCAGCTTCCCGGGCCGAATGTCGTGTAGCCAGAGGCGCTCCTTGCCTCTGGACTGCTTGGACTTGCCACCGTCCGCAACATGCTGGAGAAGGCCCGAAGGGCCGTCTCGAAGCACGCAGGGGAGTGCGGTATCCCCCCGGCACGTGGACGGTACGTCCTTCGAGACGGCTTGCTCGCAAGCCTCCTCAGGATGTTGGGAATCGAGGGGTGCACGCCGGTTGTCCGGAGGGCGCCAAGGTCTTGCTCAGGGAGAGGTAAGGGACTCTCTTTCCCTCCCGAGCTGCGACCTGCGCAGCGCGAGTCTTTCGCCCGGGCCGTGCACGGCGGCGACGAGCAGGCCGGCGATGAAGGTGAAGTGGTCGACGAAGAAGCCGAACTCCGCCTGGTTGCCGTTCCAGTGCGAGGGCCCATGGAAGGCGAGCGCCAGGAACAGGATATAGGCGGCGGCGAGAAGGGCCGCTTCGGAAAAGAACGCGCCGGTCAGCAGCGCGATCGCCAGAACCGTCTCGAAGATCGCCGCCACCCAGGCCAGGAATAGCGAGGCGGGGAAGCCGGCCGAGGCGATGTAGCCGGCGGTTGCGTTCATGTCGATGAACTTGAAGGTCGCGGCCATCGTGAAAACGCCGGCGAAAATCAGCCTCGCGATGAGCATAGCCCCCGTCTTGAATGGGCTGTCCATGGATCGGTCCCTCCGAAACGTCGCCTTATCTCCAGGCGACGGATGAGGGAGGCCGGTTTCGACATCCGGGCCGACGATTTCGCGTCCGGCCGTTGCGACTACCAGCCGGAACCGCCGCCGCCTCCACCGCCGCCGCCCGAGGACCCACCGCCGCTGCTGCCGCTGAAGCCGCCGGAACCCGAACGGGAACCGGGCGCGGTCGAGGCTGCAGCCACCGTCTGCGACAGGCCGGAGCCGAGGCGGTCGACCAGGCTGCCGACATTCCGGTTGCCGCTCGCGACATACCAGCTCGATACGGCCGCGGTGGCTCCGGCCGCCGCCAGGATGCCGGCGAACTTGGCCGCCCAGGCATTTTCGACGTCGAGCGCCACGGCATAGGGGAGATAGCGTTCGAAAAGTTCGGGGGTCTTCTCCGGCGGATGCAGCATGTCCAGCCGGTGCTCCTCGGCGATGCCGAGATATTGCCGGAAGCCGGCGATGGCATCGCGCAGCTTCTGTCCCTCCGGCGTCGGCGCGCGCATCCACGAGAAGGCGGAGGCCAGCATCGGCAGCAGGGCGAAGGGCAGCACCAGCACCACCAGGTCGATCGGACTGCGCACGGCGCTGAGAAACACGCCGAGGCCCGCGCCGCCGAAGGCGATCGCGAAGATGCCGATGAACAGCAGGGTGAAGATCCGCTTGTACCAGGGGCTGCCGCGCAGCGAGCGCAGGGTCAGCCCGACGACGATGGACGGCACCGACAGGAACACGAGGCTGAAGGCGGCGACCATGCCGTTTTCGCCCATGGCGATCACAAGCCCGATCGCCGCCAGCGCATAGGCCGCGACGGTGATCAGCACGCCGCCGGTGAGCCAGCCACTGTTCATGTTGAAGACGGTGCCGGAATAGGCCTTCTCGAGAGCGCGGTCCAGCGTCGCCTTGGCGTTGGAAAGCGTGGCGTGGTTCGACTGGACCAGCGAGATCTCGCCGCGGCTGCGAAACAGCGCCTGCGCCGCCGCGGCTTCCGGCGCGGCGATCGCCTTGCCGCCCGGCATGCGGGTCACGACCAGGGTCTTGTCGCTGTCGGTGATCTTCAGCTGGCCCTTGACGCCGAGATCGAGGATCGCCGCGGTGAAGACGCGATCGTCGAAGTCCATTTCCGAGATGTAGCGCGTCGCGGCGGCTGAAAGCCCCTCGGGCGGGGTGAAGAGGGGAATGATCGGGCCGGGTCTGGGATCGCGGCCGGCCTTGCGCCAGGCCTGGAACAGGTAGAGCAGCCCGCCGGCGCCGCCGAGCAGGGCGAAGATCGCGCCGATATTGTCCTTGAGCCACCAGACGGCGCGCCGGCTGGTGCTTGGCGGCTCGACCACGCCTTTCGGCCAGGCGGCGGCGACCGTCAGGCCGTTATGGGCCGGCAGGGGCGCCGTCGTGCGGAAGACGATTCGTCCGGGCTCCTTCGAGACAACTCGCGCATCCTGGCCGCGATCGCCCTGCTGGCCGGTATAGATCGCCGTATTGCCGAAGGGCACGGCTTCGGGAAGCGTGATCCGCGCTTCGGCGACGTCGATGGGGAAGGTCCAGCCCGTGCCGGTCGCGTTCCAGTACAATTCGTCGAAATTGTCGAAGAAGCCGATCTGGCGCGTGGTCCGGTAGCGGATGACGTAGTCGTGCGGGCCGGGCTCGAGCAGTGTATCGGCCGAGCCGATGCGGATGCGCTTGCCATTGGCAAGGGATTCGATCCCGAAGGGCTCGTTCTGGCCGTCGCGGGTGACGGATTCCACGTCGAAGCCGACGACGACCGAGCCGCCCCGGTCATCGCGATAGGTAGTCGGGAAATCGCGCAGGATGCCGCGCCGGATCTCGTTGCCCTCGGCCTGGACGCGGATGGTCTCGACCACCTCGAGATCGCCATTGCGCTGCACGGTCACGTCCGAGACGAAGCGCAGGATCCGCTCCTCGGCGCTCGCGGGTGAAACCGACGAAAGGGCCAGCAGCAGGCCGACAATGAGGCCGGCGATCGGCCGCATGTCGAAGGACATCAGAACGAGACCTTGGGCGGAATCTGCGCGGCGGCGCGATCCTCGATCTCGTAGAAGGCCTCGGCGTGGAAACCGAACAGGTTGGCGACCAGCACGGCGGGGAAGGTCTGGATCGCGGTGTTCAGGTCGCGCACCGTGCCGTTGTAATAGCGGCGCGCCATCTGCATCTCGTCCTCGACGCTGGCAAGCTGCGCCTGCAATTCGCGGAAATTAGCGTCGGCCTTCAGGTCCGGATAGGCCTCGGAAATCGCGATCAGCCGGCCGAGCGCACCGGAAAGCGCCTGGTCGGCGGCGGCCTGGCTCTTGACGTCGCCGGCGTTCATGCTGGCGGCGCGCTTGGCGGCGACATCCTCGAAGATGCCCTTTTCATGCGCGGCATAGCCCTTGACCGTCTCGACCAGGTTGGGAATCAGGTCGGCGCGGCGCTTCAGCTGGACGTCGATGCCGCTCCAGCCCTCATGCGCGAGGTTTCGCTTGGCGACGAGATTGTTGTACAGGCTGACCGCATAGAGCGCGGCGGCCACGATCACGGCCAGAACAATCCATGTGGTCACGGTGTTTCCCCTCGGCTTGACGGCGCCGGAACGCTTGGCCCTTGTCGAATCCTGCCCGGTTGCGGCGGTACTGGCTTGTTGATAGCGCTTCGCGGCGAGGTTTGCGAAGTCGCTTTCGCGCCACCCGGCCAATTCGCGCCGGCGCGGGGGAGGACGCATCCCTTGGTTTGGCCGTTCCGATCCCTATCTCTGGGACCTTGTCCCGTCCCCGATGCTTTTCCGGCCCCCGCGGCCCCAGGTGCCCATGACCGATTCCGCCACGCTCGCGCTCGAAACCCGCACCGGATTGCCGGAGGCGCTGCGCTTCCTCGCCGAGCTCTATCCGCGCGAGGTCTGGACCGGCCACGCCAATCTCGGCATGACCGCGCGCTTCTGGCTACAGCGCCATGATGCTTTTCGCGAGCAGGGCCGGATCATGGCCGCCGGGCTGGTGGATTTCCGCGAAGGCAGGATCGAGCCGCGCGCCTTCGGGCCCTGGCTGGTGCCCCGGCTGCAGCGCTTTCTCGGCGAACTCGAGGGTCATCACCAGATCGAGGACTACCAGTATTTTCCCGTCTTCACGGCGGCGGAGCCGCGCCTGGCGCATGGCTTCGAACTGCTCGACGGAGACCACCAGACGATCCATCACTGGATCGATTCCGTGGCCGGGACGGCGAACGGCCTCCTCCGGTCGCTCGATGCCGATCGCGACGCCCTGCTGCGGGCAAGCGACGCCTATGCCGATGCGAGCGGCGCCATGCTGGCGGGGCTGATGCGCCATCTCGCCGACGAGGAAGACCTGATCATCCCGCTTATCCTCGACCGGACCGAGGACGGCATCGGCATCTGAGCGACGCTCGCGTCAGTTGTGCGCCATCCGCGCCGGGCCGATCGCGTCGAAGATGCGGGCGCGCTGGCGCGTCTCGCGGGCGACCTTCTGGATGTTCGCATTGTTTCGTACCGCCTCGCGGCCGGCCTGGATCACCAGATCGACCTGCTGCTTGTCGAGGCGCAGCCGGGTCGGAATGTTGTTGAGGGCGCGGTACAGGGAGGGGTCGGCGTTGCGGAACGACAGGTGCTCCGTGGTGACGACGACATCGCGGCAGTTCCAGCCGACGAGCGTCCCGCGCGAGCGCAGCACCTGCGCGCTGGAAAGGCCGCAGCGATATTCGATCAGCTGCTGTTGCCACTGGTTGAAGGCGAGGTCGATCGCGTCGAAGCCGTGACGGGTGGAAGCGGAGATCGTCGTATCCGTGACCGAACGCAGGATCTTGCCCAGATGCGGAGGGCGCTGCGATCCGCCCCAGTCATATTCGCTCTGCACGCCGGCATCGGTCACGATGAACAGGAAGTGGCGGATACGCACCGCCTGATAGGCCGATAGCGGGGCGTAGGGCGTGGTCGCCTGGGCCCGCTCCAGCGACATCGCGCTGATGCCGAGATTGTCGGTCAGGCCGCCATCCAGCAGGCGGACATATTTGAGATCGCTGTTGGACTGGTAGGAATCGAGCATCCGCGCATAGGCCTGCAGGCGGACGGACGGGTTGTCGGAATCGATGGCCTTCTGCAGCCAGGCGGGCCTTTGATACTGGCACTGGCCCTTGTCCGGCGTGGCGAGAATGACGGGCGAGAACACAACCGGGACCGCCGCCGACGCCGCGACCGCATCGGCGATCTTCACCTGGTCGAGATCGCTGCAGAGCGCCGAGAACGTGTCCTGGGTGAACAGGAAGGGCGCGCGGTTGTAGATGTCGGAGGCGGTGATCCAGACCAACGGCCTGTCCGGCTTGTGGAAAGCCGCATAGGTCGCGCCGTCGAACAGATTCTCGTCGATCCAGCGGCCGAAGCTGTTGCGGTCATTGGCGCCGCCATCCAGGACGGTGCGCGCCAGATTGCCCGGCGTGAAGTGGGTCCGCATGTAGCTTTCGGCGTCCAGCGCCAGGAAGCGATCCCGGAAGTCGACATATCCCGCCTTGCCCTTGTAGCCGAGATAGGCCGCCATGATGGCGCCGCCGGAGGTGCCGGCGACCGAGCGCACGTCGTCGACCAGACTGCGTTCGACGGGGTGCTCGTCGATGATGAGCGTGTCGAGTTCGGTCAAGGCGCCATAGGCGAAGGCCGCGGCGCGGGTGCCGCCACCGGAAAAGGCCAGCGCCAGGATGGTGCTGCCGTCATCGTCGGGATCGGGAAGGGCCGCGGGCGATGGCGGGCCAGGCTGTGTCCGCGTCTGGTTGATCGGCGTGGTGTCGGTGGCCGAGCACCCCGACATGGCGATCCCTGCCGCAAGCACGACAAGCCGAAGCGCTGCTCCCCAACCGTTCGGCACTGTCGATTCCCTTCGCCCGTCCTCGCAAGGCAGTCTAGGAGGCGATGGCTTAATCGTCCTTGAATATCTGGTTCCCCATGGCGCGATGATCGCGCCTTGGGATTGCAGCCGCCCCGATGCGAGGTTAGCGCGCTTGGCGGCCGAGGCCAACAGGGCCGGCCGGGCGCGGCGCACTTCCCCCTTTCGAGGCCGCGCAGCGACCGGACCGATCAGGCGGCGGCGCGGATCGGCTGCCGGCCGAGCTGCGAGGCGAGGCGGAAGCCTGCCGGCCAGTGGCCGTGGCCGCTCTCGGTATTGACGTGGCCGGCATGGCCGAGATCGACCAGTTCCGAGCCCCAGCGGGCGGCGAACAGCCTGCCGCGCTCGACCGAGATGTACGGGTCGTTGCGGCTGAGCGCGAGCGTGGTGGGGAAGGGCAGGCGCGCCAGCGGAACCGGCGCGAAGCCGGCCAGCGGGTGATCGGCGGCAAGCGACACGGTATCGGCCGGCGCCACCAGCAGGGCGCCGGCGATCGGCGCGCGCGGATGGCGGCGGGCATAATGCGCGACCAGGACCGCGCCGAGGCTGTGTGCGATCAGGACGGGCTGCCGGGTGCGGCGGATGGCGGCATCCAGGCGAGCGAGCCAAGCTTCGAGGTTGGGCGCATGCCAGTCATCCTGCTCGACGATCCGCGCGTCGGCATCGACATCGAGCCAGCGGCGCTGCCAGTGGCCGTGGCCGGAACCTTGCCAGCCGGGAATGATCAAACGGGACATGGCGCAATCTCTGCCCAGGAATTGGATGGCTCCAAGAATAGGGCAGGGAGGCTCCCGGTCGAAGGAATGAGGGTCCAAGCTTTTCCGGCATGCCGGATTATCTTCCCCCGGATTGCGAATTGCTTGGAAGGGCAACCGCTGCGCACCTGCCGGGCTCGCCGCGAAGCGGGCGATTCCCGCTTGAGGCGTGCGCGATCCGGAAAAAGAGGCCGGGCGCTGCCGCCCGGCCTTTCGTCCTCAGCTGCCGGCGCGCAGGCGCTGCAGCAGCGCGGCGTCGGGATAGGAGTCGGCCGGCATGCCGAGATCGATCTGCATCGCCTTTACCGCCGCGCGCGTGCCGGCGCCGATCATGCCGTCGACCTTCCCGACATCATGGCCGCGCTTGGCGAGAAGCTTCTGCAGCTCGATGACTTCCTTGTAGGGAAGCTGCTTGGCGTTGTCGCCGCGTCCGACCTGCGGCGCGCCGGCAAGCCGGGTCGCGTAGTAAGCGGCCGTCGTCGCGTAGATGAAGGACTGGTTCCATTCGAGATAGACGCGATAGTTCTGGTAGGCGAGGAAGGCGGGACCATTGCGGCCCATCGGCAGCAGCAGTGATGCCTTGTAATCGGTGGTCGGAAGCTTCGAGCCGGGAGCCGCGCTGACGCCCATCTTCTGCCAGGTCGATACAGGATGCTGGATCTGAAGATCGGCCTGCGACCAGTCGAGATCGGCGGGGACGCGGACTTCGGTCAGCCAGGGCTGATCGCGCTGCCAGCCTTCATGCACTAGCAAATTGGCGGCGGAGGCGAGCACGTCCGGGACGCTCTTGATCAGGTCGCGGCGGCCGTCGCCATCATAGTCGACGGCGAAATCGCGATAATGCGTCGCCAGGAACTGCACCTGGCCGAGTTCGCCGGCCCAGGGCCCCTTCATCTCGGATGCCGTCAGGTCGCCACGGTCGATGACGGTGAGCGCGGCCATTAGCTGGTCGTGGAAAAGCTGCGGCCGGCGGCAGTCATAGGCGAGCGTCGCCAGCGAACGCAGCGTCGGCATGTCGCCGAGATTGGCGCCGAAATCCGTCTCGAGGCCCCAGAAGCCGACGAGCACGGCGGCCGGAACGCCGTAATCCTTCTGGATCCGGTCGAACAGCTTGGCGTTCGACTTGATCAGCTGCGCGCCCTTCTGCAGACGGTACTTGGCGACCATGCGGTCGGAGAATTCCAGGAAGCTCTGCGAGAAGACGTTCTGCGCACGGTCCTTGGCGACGACATCCGGCGCATAGGCGATCCCGTCCAGCGCCGAGATCGTCCTGGCCGAGATGCCGTTCTGGGCGGCTTCCTGGCGCACGCCGTCGAGCCAGGCGGGAAACCCGGAGGCGTCCTTGCAGGAGGCGGCGAAGGCCGGGGCGGCGGAAATGGCGAAGGCGAGGAACGTCGCGAGCTGCAAGCCAGCTTTTCGCATGGGGGATAACCTCCGAGGGGAATGGCCGGGGGGTGATGAGGGGCCGGGATGCGGCCCAATCGTTTGAGCGGTCTTTGACCATTGCAATCCGTCGATTCCATGACGAAAGCAACGGCGTCTGCAATCCTTGATGGGTCTGGCTTCAGCCGGCGGCGGGGTCGAAAGCTTTCAGGAGCCGCTTCGGCGCGGTCTGACGCCATGACTTTTCCACCAGCGGCGCCAGCCTCTCGGCGTCGATCGCCGGCAGACGCACCAGCACGTAGGCGTAGCCGCGGAAATGGTCGTTGGTGAAGAAGATCTCGGGCTCGACCGCGATCAGAAGGTCGCGATCGCCGAAATCCATCTTGAGCGCGAAGGTGCTGCCGTCCTCCTGCATCCGGCCGAAGAAGGTCCTGCCGAGATGGAAGGAGAGCGTGCCATGGGTCACGCCCTCGCGCACCTGCGGCAGCGCCAGGAAGATCTGCCTCAACCCATCCGTATCGACCGGCATCGTGTCGCCCCGCCAGGAAGAATCCTCCCAGGGCAATTTGCGCCGGTTGCGTCCGGGTTGCCAGCCTGGCGGCTCAGGCGGCTTCTTCGCGCTGGTAGTCCTTGATCTCGCTGGCGGTGATGCCGGGCGTGCGGTCGAGCTCGTAGCGCAGCTCGAAGGCCGAGGGAGCCATGAACACCGGGGCGCCGTCGAGATCGGACGCCATGGACGAGCGGTGGCGATCGATGAAGGTTTCGAGCGCGACCTTGTCGGGCGAGGTCACCCAGCGGCAGACCGTGAAGCGCGAATGCTCGAAATCGATCGGCAGGCTGTATTCGACCTGCATGCGTTCCTTCAGCACGTCGAGCTGGAGCGCACCGACCACGCCGATGATCGCCGGCGAGCCATCATGCGGCACGAAGACCTGCACGACGCCTTCCTCGGCCATCTGCTGCAGCGCTTCCTTCAGCTTCTTCGCCTTCATCGGATCCTGCAGCCGGATGCGGCGCATGATTTCCGGCGCGAAGCTCGGCACGCCGCGGAAGACGAGGTTCTCGCCCTCGGTCAGCGTGTCGCCGATGCGCAGCGTGCCATGGTTCGGGATGCCGACCACGTCGCCGGCAAAGGCCTCGTCGGCGAGCAGGCGGTCCTGCGCGAAGAAGAATTGCGGGCTCGACAGCGGGATCGGCTTTCCGGTGCGCACCAGCTTGGCCTTCATGCCGCGCTGCAGCCTGCCGGAGCAGACGCGCAGGAAGGCGATGCGGTCGCGATGGTTCGGATCCATGTTCGCCTGGATCTTGAACACGAAGCCCGACATTTTCGGCTCGGTCGGCTCGACCGTGCGGCCCTCCGCTTCCTGCGGACGCGGCGACGGCGCGAAGGCGGCGAGCGCGTCGATCAGGTCGTGGACGCCGAAATTGCGCAGCGCCGAACCGAAATAGACCGGGGTCAGGTGGCCCTGACGGAAGCTGTCGGCGTCAAAGCCGTTGCCCGCGCCCTCGATCAGCTCCATTTCCTCGCGGAACAGGGCGACGGCCTCCGGCGTGGTCAGACCGTCGATCTTCGGATCGTTCGGGCCCGAGACCGGGATCACGGCATTGTCGGTATCGATGCGGCGGATCGTGCGGGCGACGATGTCGTAGGTGCCGGCGAATTCGCGGCCACGGCCGATCGGCCAGGTCATCGGCACGGTGTCGAGCGCCAGCACCTTCTCGATTTCGTCGAGCAAATCGAAGGGATCGCGCGTCTCGCGGTCGAGCTTGTTGACAAAGGTGACGATCGGGATATCGCGCAGGCGGCAGACCTCGAACAGTTTTCGCGTGCGGTCTTCGATGCCCTTGGCGGCGTCGATCACCATGACGGCGGAATCGACGGCGGTCAGCGTGCGATAGGTATCTTCCGAGAAGTCTTCATGGCCCGGCGTGTCGAGCAGGTTGAAGATCTTGCCGCCATACTCGAACGTCATCACCGAGGTGACGACGGAGATGCCGCGCTCGCGCTCGATGCCCATCCAGTCGGAACGGGTCTGGCGGCGGTCGCGCTTGCCCTTCACTTCGCCGGCAAGCTGGATCGCGCCGCCCATCAGGAGCAGCTTTTCGGTCAGCGTCGTCTTGCCCGCATCGGGGTGCGAGATGATGGCGAAGGTCCGGCGGCGATCGACGGGTCCGGTCAGGGCGTCCATGAAACAGTCTTCTAACGGTTTTTGAGGTGGCGCATCGATAGACGAGACCGGCCGGAAAGGCCAGCCCGAAGCGTCTAGCGCTTGCGCATCAGCAGAGATGCCACCGCAATACCGAGCCAGCCGAGCATCATCGTCGTGCCGCCGATCGGCGCCACGAAGGAGAGAGCCGCGCTGCCGGAGAGGGCGTGGAAGGCCAGCGCGCCGGAAAAGCCGATCAGGCCGAGCGCGATCGCCCAGGCGGAAATCGACATCAGCAGCGCCGTCGCCGGCACGAAGAAGCCGAGCGCCAGCAGGGCCGGCGCCTGCGCCATCGCCATGTTGCCGGCGGTCGCCAGCCTCTCGCCGCCCGGCAGATGCGCGCCGGCCGCCGCCAGCGCGACGCCAATCATGCCGGCGAGACCGGCGACAACCAGAAGCGCCCTTTGTCCGTTCATGTGCCTGTTCTCCCAAAGACCTTGGCGAAGGCTGCCGTCAACGCCCCGCATTCCTCCCGACCGAATAGAACCGATTGCGCCGGCGCGCGTCGTGGCAAAACCGCCCAACCCGTTTCAGGCGTGGACGCAGGGCGCAACCGGGAGAGATTCCGCTGGGGCATTGTCACATCGCAATCCGATGCTATGTTAGCGCTGTCATCGCGGCTCCGCCGCCTCGTGTCACAGGCCGGTCGGGCGCTGCCGCCGGCATCCAGTCCATAGCTTCGGGAGAGAAACATGATCATCGTTACGGGTGGAAGCGGTCTTGCGGGTCGCGCGGTGGTGAAGGATCTCGTCGAGCATGGCTACGAAGTCGCCTCGATCGACATGGCCCTGCCGCCGCCGGGCCAGGGCGTGCCGTTCAGCAAGGTCGACCTGACCGATTTCGGCCAGGCGCTGGCCGCCTTCTCCGGGATCGACGATCGCTTCAAGAAGGCGACCGGCATCGTCCATCTGGCCGCGATTCCCGCGCCGGGCCTGGCGCCGAACCACGTCATTTTCGAGACTAACATGATCTCGACCTACAACGTGTTCGAGGCGGCGCGGGTGCTCGGCATCAAGAATGTCGTCTGGGCTTCGAGCGAGACCGTGCTGGGCCTGCCCTTCGAGACGCCGCCGCCCTACGTGCCGGTCGACGAGGCCTATCGCGGCCGGCCGGAGACGGCCTATTCGCTGTCCAAGTTCCTCGGCGAGGAGATGGCGAAGGAATTCTGCCGCTGGGATCCGGAAATGAAGATCTTTGGCCTGCGCTTCTCCAACGTCATGCCGCCGGAGCGCTATGCGGAATTCCCGGCCTTCGACGCCGACATCAACGCCCGCAAGTGGAACCTCTGGGCCTATATCGACGTGCGCGACGCCGCGCAGTCGTGCCGGCTGGCGCTGGAATCGCCGCTCAGGGGCGCCGATGTCTTCGTCATCGCCAACGATGACGGCGTCATGAGCCGGACGAACGATTCCCTGCTCGACGAAGCGTTTCCGGGTATCGAGCGCAAGCGCCCCATCGGCCCGAACGAGACGCTGCTCTCGATCGACCGGGCGAAGAAGGTGCTCGGCTACAAGCCGCAATACGGCTGGCGCTGAGCCGTCAGGCTCCATCCGGACGGCTGCCGAACAGCGGCAACTCGTCCAGCTTGGCGCGGCTTTCGATGGCGAGGACCCGGCGCTTGGTGGCGATGCCGCCGGTGCCGGAGAAGCCGCCCATCTTGCCCCCGGCCGCCAGCACGCGGTGGCAGGGGATGAGGATCGGATAGGGGTTCTCGCCCAGCGCGCGGCCGACGGCGCGCGCCGCGCCCGGTTCTCCGATCGCCGCCGCGACTTCGCCATAGGTGAGCGTCTCGCCGGGCGGGATGGCGCGGGTCACGTCATAGACGCGCTGGTTGAAGGGTGGGATGTGGTCGGGGTCGAGCGGGACGGCCGTCAGGTCGTCGTCCGCGCCTTCCAGCAGCGCGACGATCGCCGCGATGGCCGCCTGGACGAAGGCCGGCGGATCTTCGGAACGGGCTTCGGGAAAGCGGCGCGCCAGGGCCAGGCGCGTCTGCTCGGCATCGGCGCCGGGAAACTCGACGCCGGTGATGCCGCGCGCGCTCCAGCTGATGCCGCAGCGGCCGATCGGCGTTTCGAACAGGACCAGGCCTTGGGTTTTCATTCCGGCATTCTAGCACAAACCGGGAACAAGACCAGCCGGACGCTAGCCATCACCATCGTCGGGAATGGCCAGAATCTCGCCGCAGGCCTTGCAATGGACCGCGTCGGGATCATGCCGTTGCAGGGCGCAGCGGGGGCAGGGATGAAACACCTTGTTGGGCCGGACGATGGATTGCGCCAGGCGCACGAACAGCGAGATGCCGCAGATCATCGTCACGATCGATGTCAGCTTGCCCCAGGGGCCGGGCAGCGTGATGTCGCCGAAGCCGGTCGTGGTGACCGTCGCGACCGTGAAGTAGAGGGCGTCGATATAGCCGGCGAAGCCGGGGCTGAAGCGGAAGAAGAAGGTGTAGATGAATCCGGTGGCGACGAACAGGAACGTCACCAGGTTGAGGACCGCCTGCACCGGCTGCTGCCAGCGGGCCAACTGGCGTTTCGACAGCGGCCGCCACAGAAAGCCGCTGCGCGACAGCGACCAGAGCCGCAGGATGCGCAGGAAGCCCAGATTGGCGAGATAGGCCGGAAACAGCAGCGTGATCAGGATGAAGATGTCGACGATCACCGTCGGCTTCCGCAACCAGTGTTTCAGATCGGTCTCGGCCAGTCCCCGGCAGGTCAGGTCGATCGCCAGCACGATGGCGATGGCATAGTCGTACCAGAGGAAAGCCGAGGCATCGCGGATCATCGGGGTGGCGATGAAGAAGGCGATGATCAGCAGGTCGATGGTGACAACGCAGGCCTGGAACAGGCGGGCGGGCCGGGCGCGGCTGTGATAGAGAAAGTGGAGATGCCGTCTCAGCCTGGCGAAGCCCGCATTCGTCGTGCTCTTCGTATCCGAATTCATCAGGCCTCGTTCAACTGGCGGGAAAGGCGGCTGTCGTCGGCCACCCGCCGCTCGATGGCGTGGCCAGACGTGCCGACAACGCCAAGCCTATAGATGGGAAAGAGCCGGGTCCAACGGCTTCCGCTTCTCGATCCCGTCCGAATAGATGTCGCGGACCCGGCTGATATGGGAGCGGATCGTGGCCGTCGCACTCTCGATGTTTCGGTCGGCCACGGCCTGGACTATCGCCGCGTGCTCGTTCCTCGACACGTCGAAGAGTTGCTCGTTCGGCGACGAGAAATTGGCGCGCAGCGCCTGGATGCGCGGGTCGATCGTGCCATAGACCTCGGCGAGCAGGGTGTTTCCGCTGGCGACGAAGAAGGCCTTGTGAAAATCCTGGTCGAGCTTGTGATAGGTCTCGTGCCGATAGCCGTCGCGCATCTCCTCCATCTCGGCGAAGGTGGCCGACAGTGCCTCCAGCAAGCGTGCCTGTCCCCGCTCCATCGACAGCGTCAGGGCGTAGCTCTCCAGTTCGATGCGCAGTTCGCAGAGTTCGCGAACCTTGTCGAGGGTCGGGTAGGGGACGAAACATCCCCGCTGCGGCTGGATTTCGACGAGGCCGAGCGATTGCAGCTGGAAGAAGGCCTCGCGGATCGGTGTCTTGCTGGTGCCGAAGGTCTCGGCGACCGCCTTCTCGCTCAGCATCGTGCCATAGGCGATCTCACCGTGCACGATGCTGTGCAGCAGGCGGTCGAAGGCCATCGCGGTCAATGATTTCGGCCGATCGAGAGGCTGTGCGGTCATGACGGCTGCTCCCATGCTGGCGTTGCGAGGCCAGGCCCCGTGGCTTGGTTTCGGCCTGGAACGATAATTCGACCCTTGAAGAACGGCATGGCACAGGCGCGCGGTTGCCGGAAGCCTCCGCTTTGCGAACCTTCGGCATCCACTCTGTTTATTCCGGGCCACGGGTCCGGAGCACCTAGCCAAAATGACGAGATTCCTGACCGGATGGTGCTCTTGAACCCGAAAGACATGGGGGCAACCGGGATCGGGCGGCGCGCAGGTCTCCAGCGTCGCGCCGCTTGCCGAGCGGATGTCGTTATAAATATCTCAGATGGACGCCGGGCGACGTGGCTTCCGGGGGGCGATCTGCGTGTGCCGCGCCTCGACGCGCGGGATCGGAGCTATGGCCCGGTCACGTGCTTTCGCGCTGGACCACCCGGAACGGCATCGTGTGCGTTTCCGGGGGAAGCAGCCGGCCCTCGCGCCGCGCCTCGATGGCGCGCAGCAGCAGGCCGCCGGCCGTGCGGCCGATCTCGAAGGCATCGACGGAAACCGTCGTCAGGCGCGGATGGGCACAGCGCGACACCTCGAAATCGCCGAAGCCGGCGATGGCGATCCGGTCCGGCACCGCCCAGCCGCGCCGGTGGCATTCCATCAGCGCGCCGAAGGCGGAAAGATCGGAGACGCAGATGGCGGCGTCGACCTCCGGCCATTGCTTGACCAGCTGAACGATCGCCTCGCCGCCCTGTTCCATCGAGATCGGCGGACTTCCGAAAGAGATGATGCGGGCTGGGCCGAGTTGCAGTTCGGCGATCGCCTGGGTGTAGCCGACGCGGCGATCGGCGCCGCGGGTGTCGCGATTGCTGGTGCCGCCGATGAAGCCGATGTTGCGGTAGCCGCGTACGTAGAGGTCGTGAACGAGCGCGCGGATGGCGGCGGCGTTGGAAAAGCCGACGACATGCTCGACCGGCGCCTGCGGCAGGTCCCAGGTCTCGATGACGGGAATGCCGACCGATTCCAGCAGCCGCCGCGAGCGCGCGCTGTGCGAGCCACCAGTGAGGATGATGCCTTCCGGCCGGCGCGTCAGCATGGATTCGAGCAGCGTTTCCTCCTTCTCGACGAGATAGTCGGTGCGGCCGAGCAGGAGCTGCAATCCGCTGCCTTCGATCGCTTCGCTGACCCCGCGCACCGTGTCGGAGAAGTTGGAATTGTTGATCGACGGGATCAGCGTGGCGACGAAACCGGAGCGCTTGGACGAGAGCGTGCCGGCGGTCTGATCGAGCACGTAGCCGAGTTCGTCGACGGCGGCCATGATCCGGCGGCGGGTTTCGTCCGAGATCGGGCCGCCCTTCTTCAGCGCGCGCGATACCGTCATCGTCGAGACGCCGGCGCGCTCGGCGACGTCGGCCATGGTGGGCTGGCTCTTCGGCGTTCGGCCGGGGGGATCGGTCGCCATTGTCTCTGTCCAGGGGGCGCGGCGCGGGCGATGCCGCGCCGGGGGAAAAAGGCTGAAACGTCCGGGTACGGGCGATGCCGCCTCGGCGAAGCGTCGTCGTTAGCCCAGGCACGCCCGGAGCGCCAGAGCGCGGCGCACGACCTCGACCGGGGCGAGCGCCGGCGCGGCGCCGGTCTCTCTCCGGGGCGGTGGGCCTGACATGGGGGTAACCGGCGGCGGCGCGAGGCCGCCGCCGGTCAGGACATGGCGCTTACTGGACGCCCCAGATCTTCTTGTATTCGGCGCGATAGCCGTTGTCGGGGTCGAAGACGTTCTTCGGGCCGCCGTCAAAGGCAACGTTGTCCGGCGTCACGAGATGGACGCCCGGCACGTAGCCCGACCACTTTTCGCCGGCAAAGGCGCGGTTCAGCTCGTCGATCAACTGCCAGCCCTGCATCGTCAGGGGCTCGGGCACGGTCGCGGCCTGATGGTCCTTGGCGCGGATGCGCTGGTAGGCCGATTCCGAGCCGTCGCCGGCCGAGATGTTCTGCGGGTCTCCGTCGCCGGCAATGCCGGCGGCCTGAAGGGCCGGGGGCATGAAGTCGTAATAGAGGTCGTTGATCGCCAGCGAATGGGTCCACTTCGCGCCATTCTGCTGCAGCAGCGTCGTGGTCAGCTGCGGAATGCGCGTGGAGACGTCGGCGAGCGGCGTGTCCTGGAAGGAGACGACCGAGCAGCCGGCGCATTTCTTGATCCATTCCTCCATGGCGCGGCCCTTGGCGATCGCGATGGCATAGGTCGAATCGGCGAAGACGACCACGCCGGCCTTGCCGTCGGAATCGGCGATCGCCTTCATCGCCGCGACCTTGGCGACCTCCATCGCGTCGGTGGTGACATTGGCGAAGATCGGCGTGCCTTCGAGCGGACCGGGGACGGGGCCGGAATGCCAGCCGACCATGAGGATGCCTTCCTTGGCGGCGCCCTCCAGTCCGGCCTTCTGCTCGACGGCATCGCTGCCGCCGACGATGATGGCGTCCGGCTTCAGCGCGATCGCCTGCGAGAGCGCCGTGGCCTGGCCCGAAACCGTGCCCTGGCCGTCGATCTCGCGATAGTCCCAGCCGATCGCTTCGGCCGCTTCCTTGGCGCCCTGGGAAACGCCCAGGATGCCGCCATTGCGCATGTCGCCCGCGACATAGACGACGGTTTTCTTGCCGACGGCCTTGGGACCGGTGGTGGGGCCATCCCACTTGTCGGCGCGGCCGACGGCCTTGGCGACGACGGCCTTCGCCTCGTCGACAAAGGCGTCGGCGTGGGCGACCATGGGTATGGCCATCAGGGCGACGGCGCTGGCCGCGGCAAGCAACAGGTTGCGTGACTTCATGAACTTCCCTCCGAGTTGCGACGGGGTTCTTAAGCGCCCGTCTTTTTGAATGGCTTGTTGTTGGTGCCGCGGCGGCGCTGGGCATAGCCGGCGATGCCGATGGCGATCAGCAGGGTGACGCCGTTGAACATCGGCTCGACCCAGAACGACCCGCCGAACTGCTGGATGCCGGCGATGCCGACCGCCAGGATGGCGACGCCGGCCAGCGTGCCCCAGACATTGACGCGACCCGGCTTGATCGTGGTCGAGCCGAGAAAGGCGCCGACCAGAGCCGGCAGCAGATATTCGAGGCCGACGCTGGCCTGGCCGATGCGCAGTTTCGATGCGAGCAGCACGCCGGCGACCGCCGTCAGCGCGCCCGAGGCGACGAAGGCGCCCATCGTGTAGCGCTGGACGGGAATGCCGTTGAGCGCTGCGGCCTTCGGATTGGCGCCGATGGCATAGAGATAGCGGCCGATCGGCAGGTGCTCGAGGATCAGCCAGAGCACGATGGCGAGGCCGATCACGTAGAACCCGGTGATCGGCAGACCGAACACCATGGTGCCGTTCAGCGACAGGAAGCCCTGCGGCAGCTGCGCCACCACCTGGCGGCCTCCGGTGTGCCAGAGCGCGACCGCGTAGAGCACGGTGCCGGTGCCGAGCGTCGCGATGAAGCTGTCGATGCGGGCGACTTCGACCAGCAGCCCGTTCAGCAGGCCGACGCAGGCGCCGAGCAGGATGACGATCAGCACGGCGAAGGGCCAGGGAATGCCGGCCATGGTCTGTAGGCTGATCGCCAGGATATGCCAGAGCACGATGCCGTAGCCGACGGTCAGGTCGATCTTCCCGGCGGCCATCGGGATCATGGCGGCGAGCGAGAGCAGGGCGATGATCGCCTTGTCCGAGATGATCGACCGCACATTCAGCATGGTCGGGAAGGTCTGCGGCAGGATCAGCGAGAAGATCACGATCAGCAGCACCAGCAGGATCGGCAGGCCATAGACCGGGATGCGGCGGCGCAGGCGCTCGCCGAAGGAGGCGTTCTTCAATTCGCTGCGGGTCGGTTCCAGCGCATCGGAGCGGACGGAGTTCATGGACATGGGCGCGGTTCCTGGAGCGTTTTCGAGCGAAGTCGGATCCGGTTCGCGGGAAGAAAACGCGACTAAACGAAGGGTTCTAGGCTGCTTCCGACGCGGAGGCCGCGGTGATCACCGATTGCGTGGTCAGGGCAGGGCCGGTCAGCTCGGCGATGATCCTGCCCCGGTTGAAGACGAGCGCCCGATGGCAGATATGGGCGATTTCCTCGAAATCGGTCGAGACGACGACGACGGCGAGGCCCTTTTCCAGCGCCTGCGCGATCAGCCGGTAGATCTCGGCCTTGGCCCCGACATCGACGCCGGCGGTCGGATCCTCGGCGATCAGCAGGCGGCGGTTGGTGGCGAGCCAGCGCCCGACCACGACCTTCTGCTGGTTGCCGCCGGAAAGCCCCTCGATCGGCAAATCGGGATCGTTGGGGCGAAGGCCGACAGAGGCGCCGAGTTCGACGGCCTGGCGCGCTTCGGCGCGGGGCGACAGATAGGAGAGCAGGCCGCGACCGATGGCGGCCGGGTTGAGGAAGGCGTTTTCGCGGACGGAAAGCGAGAAGGCGACCGATTCCTCGGTGCGGTCGCGTGCCACCAGCCCGATGCCGGACTGGAGCGCGGCGCGCGGCGAGGAGAGGTCCGGCGCCTGGCCGTCGATCTCGATCGTGCCGCGATGCGGCGCGGCGCCGAAAAGGGCGCGGCCGATTTCCTCCTGCCCGGCGCCGCGCAGGCCGACCAGGCCGAGCAGTTCGCCCTGGCGGATATCGAAGGAGACCGGCCCGGCGGAGGGCGTCTCCAGGTCGCGGATGGCGACGCGCACCTTGCCGGATCCGAGTTCACCCTTCTTGAACAGCTCCAGCGTCGTCGAGCCGACGATCAGGCTGACCAACTCGTCCGGGGTCGTCTCGGAAACCGGCTTTTCGCCGACCTTGAGGCCGTCGCGCATCACGACGACGCGGTCGGCGATGCGGAAGATCTCGTCGAGGCGGTGCGAGACGTAGATCATGCCGACGCCGCGGGCGCGCAGCCGGCGGATCGCCTCGAACAGGCGCTCGACCTCGTCGGCCGGGAGGCTGGCGGTGGGTTCGTCGAGAACGAGGAAGTCGCAATCGACCACCAGAGCCCGGGCGATCGCGACCAGCGATTTCTCCGTGCGGCTCAGCGCGTGGACCCGGGTCGTCGGGTCGAGATCGCAGCCGACCAGTTCCAGCGCCGTCGCGGCGCGCTGCTCGGTCGATTTCCAGTCGATCAGGCCGCGCTTGCCGCCGCGCCCGGCGAAGCCCTGGGCAAGGCCCATGTTCTCGGCCACGGTCATCCATTCGACGAGGCCGAGATCCTGATGGATGAAGGCGACCTTCTGGCGTTCGCCGCGCGCCTGGGCGCGATGCCGGTAGGGTTCGCCGCCGATCGTGACATGGCCGCTATCGGCGCGGAAGATGCCGCCGAGGATCTTGATCAAGGTCGATTTGCCGGCGCCGTTTTCGCCCAGCAGCGCCACGACTTCACCGCGCGCCACCTCGAAACTGACGCCCTTCAGCGCTCGCGTGCCGCCAAAGGATTTGGCGACGTCGTCGAAGCGGAGGACCCCTCCGTCGATCATGGTGTTCCCTCCTGGATGCGGCGCGGTCACCGCTTATTCGCATCGTCCGGCTCTTTGTCCGGTTGCTCTTGTTATCGATAACAATGTTGGACCTGTCAAGCGCGGCCGGCGAGCCGGCCGCGCGCCTAAAGGTGGCTAGAGGCTGGCGGTGATGCCGCCATCGACATAGAGGATGTGGCCGTTGACGAAGCTGGAGGCGTCGGAGGCGAGGAAAATCGCGGCGCCGGCCAGTTCCTGCACGTCGCCCCAGCGCCCGGCCGGCGTCCGGTTGGCGAGCCAGCCGGAGAACGCCTCGTCGGCGACCAGGGCGGCGTTCAGCTCGGTCTTGAAATAGCCGGGGCCGATGCCGTTGACCTGGATGCCGTAGCGGGCCCAGTCGGTCGCCATGCCCTTGGTCAGCATCTTCACGGCGCCCTTGGTCGCGGTGTAGGGGGCGATGCCCGGCCGTGCCATTTCGCTCTGCACCGAGCCGATATTGATGATCTTGCCGCGTCCGCGCGGGATCATGCGGCGACCGACCGCCTGGCCGACCAGATAGACGCTGTCGATGTTGGTGGCGACGATCTTGCGCCACGCCTCGAGCGGGAAGTCCTGCAGGGGCGTGCGGTGCTGCATGCCGGCATTGTTGACGAGGATGTCGATCGGGCCGATCTCGGTCTCGATGGCCTCGATGCCGGCGGTCACCGCGTCGGGATCGGTGACGTCGAAGGCCGCCGTGCGGACGTCATAGCCCTTGGCGGCGAGTTCGGCGCGCGCCTGTTCCAGCCGCGTCTCGTCCCGGGCGTTGAGGACGATGCGGGCGCCGGCCGAGGCGAGCGCCTCCGCCACCGCATAGCCGATGCCCTTGCTGGCGCCCGTGACGAGGGCCAGTCGCCCGCTGAGATCGAACAGGTTCACGCGATCACTCCCCAGAGCCGTTTTTGATTGGTCGTGGAACCAGCGTGATATCGATAACAAGGGACTGTCAAGCGGGCGTGGCGCGGGTGAGGTGGCGGGACCCGCCCTCGCTTGCACTGCGGTGAGATCCTGATATCGATAACAAAAAGCCTGTCGAGGGAGAGAACCAATGCGCGCCGTCGTCATTCATGCCGCCCATGATCTCAGGATCGAAGAGCGGGAAGTCGGGGCGATGGGGCCGGGCGAAGTCACCGTTCGCATCGAGGCGGGCGGCATCTGCGGCTCGGATCTGCACTATTACCAGCATGGCGGCTTCGGCACGGTGAAGCTGCGCGAGCCGATGATCCTGGGGCATGAGGTGGCCGGCACCGTCGCCGCCGTCGCGCCGGACGTCACCCGCGTCAAGCCGGGCGACCGCGTCGCCGTCAACCCGTCGCGCCCCTGCCGCGCCTGCCGCTATTGCTATGAGGGCCTGCCGAACCAGTGCCTGAACATGCGCTTCTATGGCAGCGCCATGCCGATGCCGCACATCCAGGGCGCGTTCCGGCAGGAACTAGTCTGCATGGCGACCCAGTGCGAGAAGGGCGACAAGGCCTCGGTCGCCGAACTGGCGATGGCCGAGCCTTTCGCCGTCACGCTGCATGCCCTGTCGCGCGCGCCATCCCTGCTGGGCAAGCGCGTGCTCATCACCGGTTGCGGCCCGATCGGCGCGCTCACCGTCGCCGCCGCCCGATTCCATGGCGCGGCCGAGATCATCGTCACCGATGTCGTCGACGAGCCGCTCGCCTATGCCCGCGAACTGGGCGCCGACCGCACCATCAACATGGCGCGCGAGCCGGAGGCGCTGGCCGCGCTCGCCGTCGACAAGGGCAGCATCGGCGTGATGTTCGAATGTTCCGGCAACGAGCGGGCGCTGCGCTCCGGCCTCGACGTGGTCCGGCCGCGCGGCACCATCGTCCAGGTCGGTCTCGGCGGCGAACTGTCCCTGCCGCAGAACGTCGTCGTCGCGAAGGAGATCTCGCTGACGGGCTCGTTCCGCTTCCATGACGAATTCCCGCTGGCGGTCCAACTGATCGACGCGCGCAAGGTCGACCTGCGGCCGCTGCTCACCGGCAGTTTCGGCATCGAGGATGCCCGCGAGGCGTTCGAAACGGCCGGCGACCGCAAGCGCGCCATGAAGGTCCAGCTGGCGTTCTAGGGGAGGCGGGGCGGCGCGCGCCGGGCCTCCTCGGCATGTTGAGGCTGGTGTGACGCTGGGCCGAGCCACGAAGGCTCAGCCGGATCCGGTTACCGGCGCCGGGGGCGGGACGGTTCCGGTTCATCCCAATCCTCGTCCCAGTCATCGTCGAGATCCGCGTCGGGATCGTCTTCGTCGTTATCCAGCTCTTCCTCCTCGTCGTCATCCTCTTCCTCGGGCGGTGCCGGGCGGGGACGACGGGAGAGGTAGCGCAGGATGCCGCCATTGATGGCGAGCGCCAGGGCGAGCAGCAGGAAGTTGACGATCGGGCTGGAGCTGTCGATCCACCAGGTCAGCAACACGCTCCAGGGCAGTCCGAGCACCAGCCCCAGCACGGCGGCCAGCGGGTTTTCGGCCACCATTCCGAACGCGCTCAGCGGCACGAGCAGCAGCGCGAAGATGGCCCATGCCACATAGATCAGAAACAGGATGCGGATCAGGCGCCAGCGCATGGTTGGTTCGGTGCAGTTGGATCGCGGCATCGCCCACCGACGCGGCCGAACGGAACATCCCCTCCGTCAAGCCCGATCATAGGGGGGCCTGCTTTCCAGATTCTTTCGCCGCGTCCGTGCCCCGCAGGGCTGTGGAAAGGTGGCCCCGCAGCAGCGAGCCCGCGTGTGCAGGCCGGACAGCCAGCGTTTTCCGCCAGGGAGGGGTTTTCTAGACCCAGATTGCTCGTTTTTTCGTCGAGGCTCGCCTAAAAGGGCAAGCCCATTCTCCGGGCGCCCGATTTTTCCAGCACAGCAGCCCCATGACCCGTCGCCTTCGTCCCTTCGTCACCCGCCATGAAGTGCGCTCCGGCACGACGCTGACGCATCTGAAATCCGGTCTTGGCGGGGCCATCGGCATTGGCGCGGTCGGAGCGGCGGCGGCGCTGACACAGGAGCCCTTCCTGATCGCGCCGTTCGGCGCGTCGGCCGTGCTGCTGTTCGGCCAGCCGGCGAGCCCGCTTGCCCAGCCCGCCAATGTGATCGGCGGCTATCTCGTCGCCACGGCGGTGACGCTGCTGGCGCTCGCCTTCTTTCCCGGCGCCTGGGTCGCGGCGGCGGCCGGGGTCGGCGTCGCCATCGCGCTGATGTCGATGCTGCGCATCACCCATCCGCCCGCAGGCGCCATTCCCATCCTCGCCGCCACCTCGACCATCCAGGGCGGCACGCTGCTCGGCGTCGTGCTGGGCGGCAGCATCGGCCTCGTCGGCGTCGCCTCGCTGCACCACTGGCTGCCGCCGCGGCACGAATACCCCAAGCGCCCGCCGGTCAAGGATGTCGCCGCGCCCTGAAATTTGAGGGCGCTGTTGCATAAATCTCGCCGAAACGCCGTTGGCCTCGGCTATTATCGGCGTCATGCAAAACATCATTTCCGTCGCGAATCTCTCGAAAGTCTACGCGTCAGGCTTCGAGGCGCTGAAAGACGTGTCGCTCGATATCCAGAGGGGCGAAATCTTCGCGCTGCTCGGCCCGAACGGCGCCGGCAAGACGACGCTGATCAGCATCATCTGCGGCCTCGTCAATCCCTCGACCGGCACCGTGCTGGCCGATGGCGATAACGTCGTCACCGAATACCGCGCCGCCCGCTCCCGCATCGGCCTGGTGCCGCAGGAACTGACGACCGATGCGTTCGAGACTGTTCTGGCGACCGTCACCTTCAGTCGCGGCCTGTTCGGCAAGCCGCCGAACCCGGCCCATATCGAGAAGATCCTGCGCGAGCTGTCGCTGTGGGACAAAAGGGATTCCCGGCTCCGCACGCTGTCCGGCGGCATGAAGCGCCGCGTGATGATCGCCAAGGCGCTGTCGCACGAACCGGAGATCCTGTTCCTCGACGAGCCGACGGCCGGCGTCGATGTCGAGCTCCGGCGCGACATGTGGGAAGTGGTGCGGCAGCTGCGCGAAAGCGGCGTCACCATCATCCTGACGACCCACTATATCGAGGAAGCCGAGGAGATGGCCGACCGGATCGGCGTCATCCATCGGGGGCGGATCATCCTGATTGAGGAAAAGGCCGAGCTGATGCGCAAGCTCGGCAAGAAGCAGCTGACGCTGCAATTGCAGGAGCCGCTGCACGCCATTCCGGATGGCCTCGGCGCCTATGGCCTGGCGCTCGGCGATGGCGGCAACGAGCTGATCTACAGCTATGACGCCGATGCCGAGCAGAAGGGCATCGCCGACGTGCTCGGTGCGCTCGGCAAGGCCGGTATCCATTTCAAGGATCTGCAGACGAGCCAGCGCTCGCTGGAAGAGATCTTCGTCAGCCTGGTGAGTGAGCGGTCATGAATCTTCACGCAATGCGCGCGATCTATCTCTTCGAGATGGCGCGGGCCGGCCGCACCGTGCTGCAGAGCATCATCGCGCCGGTGATCTCCACCTCGCTCTATTTCGTCGTCTTCGGCGCGGCGATCGGTTCGCGCATGCAGGCGATCGACGGCGTCAGCTTCGGCTCGTTCATCGTGCCCGGGCTGATCATGCTGTCGCTTCTGACGCAGAGCATCTCCAACGCGTCCTTCGGCATCTATTTTCCGAAATTCACCGGCACCATCTACGAAGTGCTGTCGGCGCCGGTGGCGCCGTTCGAGATCGTCGTCGGCTATGTCGGCGCGGCGGCAACCAAGTCGATCATCCTCGCCCTGATCATCCTGGCGACGGCCGGCCTGTTCGTGCCGATCGAGGTCCAGCATCCGTTCTGGATGCTGCTGTTCCTGGTGCTCACCGCCGTCACCTTCAGCCTGTTCGGCTTCATCATCGGCATCTGGGCCGATGGCTTCGAGAAGCTGCAGCTGGTGCCGCTGCTGATCGTCACGCCGCTGACCTTCCTGGGTGGCAGCTTCTATTCGATCACCATGCTGCCGCCGGTCTGGCAGAAGGTCGCGCTGCTCAATCCGGTCGTCTATCTGGTCAGCGGCTTCCGCTGGAGCTTCTTCGGCACCGCCGACGTCCATGTCGGCATCAGCGTCATCATGACCCTGGTTTTCCTGGCGATCTGCCTCGGCATCATCACCTGGATCTTCAAGACTGGATACCGGCTGAAGAACTGATCGAAGCCGGAGCGAAGCCGCGCGGTCAGCGCGCGGCTTCGCTGTTCAGGTGTGGCGATTTTGGGTGATGGCCGCCTCGATGCCGGGCGCGGCATCGTTGCGATACCAGTCGATCATCTGGCGAATGGCGGCATCGGCCGGCTTTGCCTTGGCACCGCCAATCAGTTCGGCACTCGCTTCCGCCATGGCGACAAGGATGCGCGCCGTTTCCGGCACATAGGGCCGGTCGGCGTGCGCGTCATGACGATCGCGGATGATCTGGTAACGGATGTTTTCCGGGAACGTCCAGGCGCTGACGAGGAAGTCGTGCATGCTGACCGCCTGGCCGCGCACGTCGAGCGTCGCGTCGCGATCGGCCGGGGCGAAACCCGTCGCCTCGATCCGCTCGCAGGCGTCGACGGCGGCGTTCAGCATGTCCCGGACGAGGTTCCAGTCGGTTTTCATGGCATGCGTTCCGTGCGTTTCGCGCGATGATGCGGGATCAGGCCGTCTCGACCGCGTCGGGAAGGCCGCCGCCCGGCATGAACAGCGAGATCGGGCGCAGTTCGTAGGCGCCGCCGGGATTGGCCAGCGTCAGGTCGCGCGCGACTTCAAGCGCCGCGTCTCGGTCGGCCACGTCGATGACGTAGAAGCCGAGCAACTGTTCCTTGGTCTCGGCATAGGGCCCGTCGATCACCCGGTCCTGGTTTTTCAGCAGCGTCGTCGCCGCCTTGCTCGGGTGCAGCCTTGCCGTCGGGCCGAGCTGTCCGTTGCGGGCGAGCTTTTCATGCACGACGTGCAGCTTGGCCATCACCGCATCGTCTTCCTCCTGGGTCCAGGCGGTGACGACGGCTTCGGAATGGTAGCAAAGGATGGCGTAGAGCATCGGATGGTTCCCTTCTCCTCGCGGGAGCCCGAATATGCCCCAAGAGGCCGACGGGATCGTCAAAAAAAGTCGGACTTGCCGCGCCCATGATTCTTCGGGGGCGCGGCGAGGTTTCTGCGCCGCCAGCCGCGAAAAAGTCGAACTGCCACTGTCCCTTGGCATCCGTCGTCGCGTATATCGCGCCGTCTCTCCCGAAGCCAGGACCCGCGGGCCAGTGGAAACCATCACGATCGTTCTCGTGCTCCTGCTCGCCGTTGTGGTGAGCGAGTTTCTCTCACGCATGCTGCGATTGCCGATCCCGCGCCCGCTGGTCCAGATCGCGCTCGGCGGGGCGATCGGGCTGATCGGCGACTTCCAGGTCACACTCAATCCCGACATCTTCTTCCTATTGTTCCTGCCGCCGCTGCTGTTCCTGGATGGCTGGCGCATCCCGAAGGAGGAGCTGGTCCGCGACAGCAAGACCATCCTGGCGCTCGCCTTCGGTCTCGTCGTCTTCACCGTGCTCGGCGTCGGGCTCTTCATCCATGCCATGATTCCGGCCATGCCGCTCGCCGTCGCCTTTGCCCTGGCGGCCGTGCTGTCGCCGACCGATCCGATCGCGGTCTCGGCCATCGCCGCGCGCGTCCCGATCCCGAAGCGCATGATGAACATCCTGGAGGGCGAGTCGCTGCTCAACGACGCGTCGGGTCTGGTCTGCCTGCGCTTCGCCGTCGCCGCTGCGCTGACGGGGACCTTCTCGCTCTATGAGGCGACGGCGGATTTCGTGTGGGTCGCGGTCGGCGGCCTCGGCGTCGGCTTCGTGGTCACCTCGATCATCAACGCGGCCAAGAACTGGATGGCGCGCCACTATGGCGAGGACACCGGCTCGCAGATCCTGATCAGCCTGCTAATCCCGTTCGCCGCCTATCTGCTGGCCGAGCATCTGGAATGCTCGGGCATCCTCGCGGCGGTGTCCGCCGGCGTGACCATGAGCTTCAGCGAGGCCTCGGGCCAGGCGATGGCGACCACGCGGGTGCGCCGCAGCACCGTTTGGGACATGATCCAGTTCGCGGCCAACGGCATCATCTTCGTGCTGCTTGGCGAACAATTGCCGGCAATCCTGCGCAGCGCCGTCGAAACGGTCCGCCTGACCGGCCATCACGATCCCGGCTGGCTGCTGGTCTATGTGCTCGCGATCAACCTCGCGCTGGCAGTGCTCCGCTTCGCCTGGGCCTGGGTATCGCTCGGCTTCAGCCTGTTCCGGGCGCGGCGGCGCGGGATCGTCATCGAGCGGCCAAGCTGGCGCTTCGTCGTGGCGATGTCGCTGGCCGGCGTGCGCGGCGCGATCACGCTTGCCGGCGTGCTGACCTTGCCGCTCGCGCTGAACGACGGCTCGCCCTTTCCGGCGCGGGACCTCGCCATCTTCCTGGCGATGGGCGTGATCATCCTGTCGCTGGTCGC
The DNA here is from genome assembly GCF_026343955.1 of Kaistia defluvii. GTDB lineage: Bacteria > Pseudomonadota > Alphaproteobacteria > Rhizobiales > Kaistiaceae > Kaistia > Kaistia defluvii. The sequence continues at coordinate 488,014 of NZ_JAPKNI010000001.1, read as the reverse complement.
CGCCAGCATCGGCCTGCCACTGCTGCTGCATGGCCTGCATCTGGAGACCAATACCGGCCAGCGGGCGGAGGAAGACCGGGCGCGAATGGCGGCCGCCGAAGCCGCCATCGCCGAGGTCGAGCGGGTCCAGCACGAACTGGCCGAGGGCAAGCCGGACGCCGACCTCTATGTCGCCGCCGCGGCGCGCATCATGGATCTCTACCGCGCCCGCATCGAGGCGCAGTCGCGCGCCGGCGAGGATGCGGCGCTGGCCCGCCAGATCGAGGCGATCGAGGCGAGGCTGCGCGTCGCCGGGCTGAAGGCCGAGCGCATAACGATCTTCCGGCTGCTGCGCACCCGGAAGATCGGCAGCGAGACCGCGCGCAAGCTGGTGCGCGAACTCGACCTGATGGAGGCGCGCTACGAGGGGTGAAGGGGTCTTTCGTTTGGCGAGTTGCCCCCGCGCCAGCCAATCCACCCGGCGTCATCCCGGGCGGCGACCCGGGATCCATTCAGCCGTGCTTCCGGGAGGTTTCTCCGGACAATCTTGGGCTGGATGGACCCTCGCCTTCGCGAGGATGACGGCGAGGGAGGGCTTGCTCGCCGGCTCCGTGCGGCCCTCCGTCCCTACACCACTGCCGTCACGCCGCCGTCGACATAGAGGATGTGGCCGTTGACGTAGCTCGACGCGTCCGAGGCGAGGAAGATGGCGGCGCCGGCCAGTTCCGGCGTGTCGCCCCAGCGGCCCATCGGCGCGCGCTGCGCCAGCCAGGCATGAAAGCTCTCGCTTTCGACCAGCGCCTTGTTCAGCTCCGTCTTGAACCAGCCGGGACCGATGCCGTTGACGTTGATGCCGTGCTTGGCCCATTCGGCGCACATGCTTTTGGTCATCATCTTGATCGCGCCCTTCGAGGTCGAATAGGGCGTGATCGTCGCGCGGCCGAGTTCGCTCGTCACCGAGCAGATGTTGATGATCTTGCCGCGCTTGCGCGGGATCATCTTGCGCGCCACGGCCTGGCCGACGAGGAAGGCGGCGTCGACATTGGTCGCCAGCACCTCGCGCCACTGCTCGAGCGTGAAATCCTCGAGCGGCAGGCGCTTCTGCGTCCCGGCATTGTTGACGACGATGTCGATCGGCCCGATGTCGCGCTCGATGGCGTCGACCGCCCGGGCGACGGCCTCGGCATCGCAGACGTCGAACACCGAGGCGCTGGCGTTGAGGCCGGCATCGCGCAGTTGGGCGGCGGCCGGTTCCAGCGTCTTGGCATCGCGGCCATTGAGCACGACGGTGGCGCCGGCCTCCGCGAGACCCCGGGCGATGGCAAAGCCGATGCCCCGGCTCGATCCGGTGATGAGCGCGACCCGCCCCGTCAGGTCGAAGAGTTTCGTCGTCATGCAGTCCTCCCGATCGGCGGATGGGTCCGCCTGTAGTCTCCGGTCCGGTTGATCGCATCGCTCGCCGGATCGCGCAACGCAGGCCGCTCCGGGCGATGCAGTGCCCGATGCTTGACGAAGATGCGGCAAGCGCCCAGAATTGTCACTTCGTTTGACGATTTTCGGTGCATGGCTCGTTCGCCTTGCCGGCTTGATCCGGCAGGCCCCGCTTCGCATCCCTGAGGATTCTTCCATGGTCTATGAAGCTGCCGCCAATCGCTATGGCGCGATGAAGTACAACCGCGTGGGCCGGAGCGGGCTGAAGCTGCCGGAGATCTCGCTCGGCCTCTGGCACAATTTCGGCCATGACGGCAAGGTCGAGACGATGCGGGCGATGTGCCACCGCGCCTTCGACCTCGGCATCACCCATTTCGATCTCGCCAACAATTACGGCCCGCCGCCCGGCTCGGCCGAGGAATTCTTCGGCACCATGGTGACCGGCGACTTCAGACCCTATCGCGACGAACTGATCATCTCGTCCAAGGCCGGCTATCTGATGTGGCCGGGTCCCTATGGCGAATGGGGCAGCCGCAAATATCTGATCGCCAGCCTGGAGCAGAGCCTGAAGCGGATGAAGCTCGACTATGTCGACATCTTCTATTCGCACCGCTTCGATCCGGAAACGCCGCTGGAAGAGACGATCGGCGCGCTCGATGCGATCGTCCGCCAGGGCAAGGCGCTCTATATCGGCATCTCCAGCTATTCGTCGGCCCAGACGGCCGAGGCTGCGGCGATCGCACGCCGGCTCGGCACGCCGATCGTCATCCACCAGCCGCGCTATTCCATGCTCGACCGCTGGACCGAGAAGGACCGGCTGCTCGACACGCTGGAGACGGAGGGCATGGGCTGCATCATGTTCTCGCCGCTCGAACAGGGCGTGCTCTCGGACCGCTACCTGAACGGCATTCCCGCCGACAGTCGGGTCCGTCATTCTCAGTCGCTGCGCGAAAGCGCGCTATCGGCGCAGAACCTGGAGCGCGTGAAGGGCCTGAACGACATCGCCAGGGCGCGCGGCCAGACGCTGGCGCAGATGGCGCTTTCCTGGGTGATGCGCGATGGCCGCATGACGTCCGCGCTGATCGGCGCCAGCAAGGTCTCGCAGATCGAGGATGCGGTGGCGAGCCGCAACAAGCCGACCTTCACCGCCGACGAACTCGCCGCGATCGACAGGCTGGCCATTGACGGCATGCTGAAGGGCTGATCGCCTCGCCGCCATCCTGACCGCTTGCCGGCGGGATGGCGCTCGTCGCGCGTCCGGGATGGATTGTAAGGAAAAGTTACAAGTAAATCAGCGGTCCCGACGCGAGTCGGTCAACCGCCGGCGCGCCTCGACGAGATGGAACTTGGTGTAGAGCGCGGCCTGGTCGGCCTGCTGGCTGGCGATGGCGTCGAAGATGTTGCGGTGCTCCTCGACGATGGTGCGGCGCCGCTGCTCGGAGCCGAGGCGGGTCATGTTGAGGGCGCTGCGCATCCAGTCCTCGATCCGGCATTTCAGGCTTTCGAGCACGGCCGGGAAAACCTCGTTGCCGGTCGCGTTGGCGATGGCGAGGTGGAAGGCGAAGTCCTCTTCCAGCCCGGCTTCGCCGGAAAGCAGCGCCTGCTCGAAGGCACCCAGCCGGGCTTCGATCTCGGCGAGTTCGGCGTCCGACCGGCGTTCGGCGGCGAGGCGGGCGCATTCGGTCTCGATGGCGATGCGAACCTCGGTGACGCGCAGCACGCTGGCGACCTGTTCCGGCGGGGTCGAGGCCAGCAGTCCGCCCGGCGGCTTGTGCGAGACGAAGGTGCCGGCGCCCTGGCGCGCGATGACCAACCCGTCCGCCTGCAGCCGCTGCAGTGCCTCGCGCACCACCGGCCGCGACACTTCGAAGGCCTTGCAGATATCGTTTTCCGACGGCAGCCGGTCGCCGGCTGCGAAGGTGCCGGAGACGATCTGTTCCAGGATCTGGCCGTAAAGGATATCGGCGAGCTTTTCGCGCCGCGCCGGCTTCAGTTGCAGATCGACCATCCGCCTCTCGCTTTCCTGTCGCTCCGACTCATGTCGCGAAGGGTACCCCGGCGCAACGTTTTTCCGAATGGCCGGCGAGCTTGCCAGAGATCGCCTGGATAGTCGGGAGCGCGACGTCTGGCGCATGGGGGGCCAATTTCGCTGGGTCGAGAGAAGCGCGGCGGCGCGGCAGGAGCGGGATACCTGCGAATGTTTGGCGGTCTTTCGGTCGAAATTGCTAGCCTTTGCATGGCTTTGCCGGTTTGATGGCCCCGGTTTCGGTTGTTTTCGAGGTTTGCGTGCGCGTCTGGTTTCGGGTTGCCACCATCGCCATCGTGCTGGTCACCGGCATGTTGGGTTATCACCACGGCATGGCGCGCATCGGATCGGGGCCCGTGCCGGCCATGGCGTCTGCCGAGCGGCAGGCCGACCGGATCATCGTCGACAAATCGGACCGGCGGCTTGAACTGCGTCAGGGCGATGCCGTGCTCGCCACCTACCGGATCTCGCTCGGCGGCGCCGGCGATGCCGGCCCCAAGCGCCGCGAGGGTGACCAGAAGACGCCGGAAGGCGTCTATGCCATCGACTGGCGCAACCCGAAATCGATGGCGCATATCAGCCTGCACATCTCCTATCCCAACGAAGCGGACCAGGCGGCGGCCGATGCGGCGGGCCATTCGCCCGGCGGCAACATCATGATCCACGGGCTGCCGAATGGCTGGGGCTGGCTGGGACCGGTGCACCATCTCTGGGATTGGACCGACGGCTGCATCGCCGTCACCAACAGGGAGATGCAGGAGATCTGGTCGAAGGTGCCGACCGGCACGCCGATCGAGATCCGGAGCTAGAGCGTCTTCGAGCGAAGTGGGTACCGGTTGGCGTGAAGAAGGCGCGAGCCAACAGGAAATCAGAGCGTTACGCCGGTTCAAGGAAACGGCGAAAGGCTCTAGCTGAACCAGCGCCACGCGAATTCGCCGTAGAACAACAGCCAGAACGTCGCGAGCAGCATCCAGCGGCGCCTGAGGTCGAACCGGCGGCGAAGGGGCGCGTCGATCGCGGCGACGAGGCTGCTCGCCACGGCGAAGCGCAGCAGGCGTACCGGTATGGTGAGGCTGAAGAAAAGCAGGGCGGTCAGGCCCTCCTTGCCGGCGGCGACGGCGTAGACCTTGTAGGGAATGCCGGTGATCGACCCGCGCAGCATCGCGAGCGGCCAGTCCGCGCTTGCCATGCCGGCCATGCCTTTGGCGATCATCCCGGCGGAAACGAAGGGCACGGCGGCCAGGAGGTTTGTCGCCGCGACGGGATCGGCCAGGCCATGGCGCCACATGACTATCCCGCCGCAAGCAGCGCCGATGGCGGCCGCGAGCGAGGCGAGCAGCGCGACACGCAGGCCCATGGCGACGGCGATGAAGGTCAGCAGCACGTCGGCGACGATGAAGAACACCGTCGCCTCGGCAAAGCTCCAGGCAAAGGCGGTGAGAATGGCTGCCAGCGGCAGCGCCGGGGGATGGGCGCGCGCGGCGCTCAAAACACCCCGGCGACATCGGCGAAGTGGAACACTTCCAGCCCGCCGTCGAAGATCATCTTGAAGGCGACCCAGGCGATGACGGCGAGGCCGACATAGGCTATCCACGGCATCCGCTTCAGCAGGCGGGCGACGAAATTGGCGGCGACGCCCATCAGCGCCACCGACAGAACCAGGCCGATAACCAGCACCCAGGTATGCTCGCGCGCGGTGCCGGCCACCGCCAGAACATTGTCGAGCGACATCGACACGTCCGCGACGATGATCTGGGTAATGGCCTGCTTGAAGGTCTTGCCCGGCGCGCCCTCGGCGCTGGCGATCGCCGCCTCCCGCTCGGCGGCCTCCGCGTCATGGTCGGTACGGATCTCGCGCCAGAGCTTCCAGCAGACCCAGAGCAGCAGAATGCCGCCGGCCAGCGTCAGGCCGATGATGCCGAGCAGCTTGGTCGCGAACAGCGCGAAGATGATGCGCAGGACCGCCGCCGCCGCGATGCCGACGATGATCGCCTTCTTGCGCACGTCCTTGGGAAGGCCAGCGGCCGCCATGCCGACGACGATCGCATTGTCGCCGGCAAGGACTAGGTCGATGAGGACGACGGTCGCGAGCGCGACCAGCTCGGCAGCTACAAAATCCATCAGAAGTGAAGCCTTGGGGAGGTCATGGGTGGGTTCTGCACATCTGGGGCACGACGATCCGAATGTCCAGCAAAAGCGGGGCATTCGTGTGGTGCGGCTAATGTCCCAATGCATGGCGGCACGAGCGGGTTGCGCACCTGCCGGCGCTTGCCGGGCGGTAAAGCCGTCTACCGGCCGGGGACGACGCTTTCCGGTTGCACAAACGCCATCGAGCCGCTTTGATCCCAGTCGTCGGACGGGGGAGTACGCATGCGCCTGTTATCTCATCTGCTGAAGCGGTTCGTGCGCAATGGCCGCCTCACCGTGCTCGATCACGAGGGCAAGCGGCACGTTTTCGGATCCGGCGAAAACGGTCCCGACGTCACCATCCGCTTTGCCGACAAGAAGGTCGAGCGCGAGATCTTCCTCAATCCCGAACTAAAGACCGCCGAAGCCTATATGGACGGGCGGATGACGGTCGAGAACGGCGGCACGGCGTTCGACCTGCTATCGCTGTTCTCGGTCAATCGCAGCGGGCTCGCGGCGCATCCGATCCAGAAGGGCTTGCGCAAGGTCTGGCGGACCCTGCGCCGCAGCCAGCAGCGCAACACGATCCCGCTCGCGGCCGAAAACATCAAGCATCACTACGATATCCCGCCGAAGTTCTACCAACTCTGGCTGGACGACACGATGACCTATTCCTGCGCCTATTATACGGCGCCGGATGTCGGGCTGCACCAGGCGCAGATCGACAAGCTTCGCCACATCGCCGCCAAGCTGAAGCTCGAGCCGGGCATGCATATTGCCGAAATCGGCTCCGGCTGGGGCGCGCTCGCGACGTTCCTGGCCCGCAACTACGACGTGCGCGTCACCTCCGTGTCCCTCTCGCCCGAGCAGATCGGCGTGGCGCGGGCGCGGGCGCTGGAAGAAAACGTCGACGACAAGGTGACCTTCCTGGAGCAGGACTATCGTCATCTCGAAGGCCGCTATGACCGCGTCGTGTCGATCGCCATGATGGAGGCGATCGGCGTCTCGAATTTCGACAATTACTTCGAGACCATCCAGCGCCTGACCAAGCCGGGCGGCTTCGCGCTCGTCCATTGCATCGGCCGGATGTCGCCGCCCGGGACCACCGCGCCGTTCATCCGCAAGTACATCTTCCCCGGCGGTTATGTTCCGGCGCTGTCGGAAGTGTTCGCGTCGCTGGAGCGGACGGGAACCTGGTGCGCCGACATGGAGAGCCTGCGGCTGCACTATTACTGGACGATCCGCGACTGGCGGCTCGCCTATGAGGCAAAGCGGGAGGAGGCCGTCGCCATGATGGGCGATCGCTTCTGCCGGATGTGGGATTTCTATCTGGCCTCGGTCGAGCTCGGCTTCCTGCATGGCTCGAACTTCGTGTTCCAGATGCTGCTTTCCAAGCAGCGCGACGATGTCCCGGTGATCCGGGACTACATCGTCGATGAGGAACGCCGGCTAGCGGCGGTGCACGCGCAGTAGGGCGCTCGATCGAGGGCTCTCTATCCTTCATCTCTCCCTGAGGGCGAGCTCGGAGCGAAGCTCCGGGTGAGGTTTAGGGAACCCGCAGGATAGAACTGCCGGCACCCCTTGAAGCGCCAAGGCGGATAGGCCGTAAACCGTCACCCGCCGGCCTTCGGCCGTCGGCCTCTCCCTCAGGGAGAGGTAAATATGCCGTGCCCGGCCTCAGATCCGGCGCAGGTGATTGTCGAACTGCGCTTCCCGCCGTGCGACCGGTGTCAGTTTGCCGTTTCTTGCGCGCATGACGCGGCCGTCGCCGGCGGTGGCCAGAAACGCTTCGCCCTCGGTCGCCGCGATGCCGCAGCCATCCGGCAGCGCCACGCAATCGCGGAAATCGCCGCTCGTCGCATCCCAGAAGAACACCTGGCCGCCGATCGGCGACGATGTGGCGATGGTCGAGCCGTCGCGGCTCGCCACGACAGAGCCGATATAGTTGCGCGCCAGTGTCGCGACCTTGTCCGGAAAGGCCATCAGCGTCGCCTTGCCGTCCCTGCCGATCCGCCCGACCAGAGGCGGGCGCACGCCGCGCTCGCCTTCCCACTGGCAGCCGAACCACACCGAGCCCGCGCCGTCGAAGGTCATGTGGCGCATGGAAAGCCGGTTGAGCGAGCTATCCAGCACCGTCTCGTCGAGCAGATCGCCGGTGTCGCTGTCGATGCGGACGATCGAGGGGCGCATCTCGGCCAGGTTCAGCTTCTGCCGGCCATAGTCCGGGTGGGTCTCGATGCCGCCATTGGCGATCACCAGCGTGCGGCCATCGCCGGCCAGCAGCATTTCATGCGCGTCGACGCCATGCGTCTCGAATTCGCCGATGCGCTGATAACTCTCGCCGCTCGCATCATAGATGCCGACGACGCCACGCGAGCGATCGTCGCCGAAGCGGTTCTCGGTGGCGTAGAGCAGGCGGCCATCGGCGGAAAAGATGCCGTGACCGAAGAAATGATGCCCCTCGGGCGGGGTGATCGTCGCCAGCGGCGTGCAGGATTCAGCATCGACGATGACGGCGAAATAGCCGGGCCGGCGGGCAAAGACGGCGAGACGCTTGCGCTCGGGATCGACGGCGATGTCATGCGCGCGGCCGGCGAGCTTCATCCGGCCGACCGCCGCACCCCGCTCGTCGATGAGAAGCAGTTCGTGCTGGCGCGGGCCGACGCGGACCGAGGAGACGAAAACCTGCCGCGCCGTCGCGCCGCCTTCCTCGCGGGCAAAGGGCAGGATCGCGCGCAGCGCGCGCCCGGCCAGTGCGCGGATGCCGGTCGCCTCAGTCGCCATCGAGCGCATTGAACCCTGGCGAGATGCCCGCCGCCTCCGCGAAGCGGAAATTGAAGATGTCCTCGACCGTCTTCAGCACCTCGAAGGCATGTTGCAACCGGGCATAGCTGGCCGGGTCGGCCAGCGCCTCCGGCCAGGGCTTGCCGACATCGATCGACTGGCGGAAATCGGTCATCGCCGCTTCGGTGGCGGCCAGCAGCGTCGCGGCCTGGGCAGGCGTCAGGGTGAACACGTCGGAGCGTTCGACCAGCCGGTCGATCGCATCGGCGGACGCGTTCAGATAGGCGAAGCTCTCGCCGGATTTGACGAAGGCGCCACGGCCGGGCTTTGCCGTCTCGATCGATTTGCCCAGCGCCGGCAGCAGGCGCTGGTCGCGCATCTGCTGCAGGCCGGTGACAACCGCCTTCAGGATCTCGACAAGCGGCTCGGTCGCGTCGCGATAGACGATGTTGGCGCCGCCCGGGTTCAGCATCAGATCGCGCCAGCCGCCCTGACGGGTCCATTCCGTCACCGCCTCGGTGGCGATCAGGTTGAGGTTCTCGGCGATGCGAAGCGCCAGCTGGCAGCGATAGGCGGAGGTCTCGGCGGCGTCGGAAGCGCCGAAGACCAGCGCCTCGAAGGCCGGCATGCCCTGCACGGCGGCGCTCTTCTTGGCGATCGCGCCGGGTTCGAGGAGCGCGGGATCGGGCTTCGCCAGGATCTGGCGCAACTGGCGCGCGCCGGTGCCATGCGGATCCGGCAGGAAGGAGAAGCGCTCGAGCCGGACTTTTTCCGCCATCGGTCCGAAGCGCAGGAAATCGACATGCGCCCAGGCCTGCAGCACGGCGGTGAAGGCGGCGCGAACCGCTTCACTCGGCGCCGCGGTCGGGGTCTTGCAACTCTCGCCCATCGCCGCGACCAGCTTGGCCGTCGCGTCGCGCAGCGCCTCGTAGGAGGGGATGAAATAATCGTCGATCGCCTTCTTCGCGACCTTGTCCAGCGCTTCCGTGCTGGGGCCCGGCTTGGCCGGTGCGTCGCCGGATTGCGCGAAGGCGCGCCGCGCCGCGAGCAGCAGGGGCGACAGCAGCAGCAGGCGTTTGGTGATCGCGATCATAGCGTTTCCAGATAGGCGACGAGCGCGGCCCGGTCGGCCGCCACAAGGGCTTCATAGCGTGTTTTCGCGGCCGTGGCTTCGCCGCCATGCGCACGGATGGCCTCATCCAGCGTGCCGGCCCGGCCATCATGCAGGTAGCGTCGGTCGGCATCCTTGCGAAAGGCGAGGGTGGTAAGCGGTGCCGTGCGCCATTCGGACGAGGCGACGCCCGGTTCGCCGACGCCGTCGTCCAGGCCGGGGCCCATGTCGTGCAGCAGCAGGTCGCTGTAGATCGCAACCGTGCCGCCACCCTTGGCCGGCAGATCCGGCACATGACAGGCGGCGCAGCCGGCCGAAGCGAACAGCGCGGCGCCCGGCGGCGGCGGATCGACCGGCTTCGGCGCGGCGAGGCTCTTCAGATAGGCGTTGAGCAGCCGCACCATCTCGCCGGAGATCTCTTCATTGTCGAAGGTCGGGCTTCGGCCGTCGGGGGCGGCGAGGCAATCGGGCTCGGCCTTCGTGCAATCGCCATGCGGGAAGGGCGCCAGCGGGCTCGACATGCCGATATCGAGCATGAAGGCGTCGGAGGTCATCTGGCTCAGGCTCGGCGCGGAGGCTTTCCAGCCATATCGGCCGAGCACCGGCTTGCCGTCGACCTGCACCAAGTGCGGCCGGCCACCAATGCCGTCGGGATGCGTCCTGTTGCGTTCGGCGAGCGCCAGCACGGCGGCCTCGTCCACCTTTTCGACCAGGCCGATGCCACGCAGCGACGGCGCCTGGCGGGGCCCAAGGCGGGTGTCGGGCGCAAGATCGCCGCGGCTCGGCGCGAAGATGACGGCGAGCGGGTCGCCGGGAACGTCCGGCAGCGCATAGGTAACCGTGCCTTCGCTGATCAGGCCGGAGACGGCGCGGGGCTGGATCTGGCGGCCATAGACCGGGTCGGTGACCCCATGGGCATCGCCGAGGCGCGTCGCCAGACCCCGATGGGCCAGTGTGCCGTCCGGCTTCACGGTGAGCTTGGCGGAGAGGGCCTTGCCGGAATGGCAACTGGCGCAGCTCTTTTCGTTGAACAGCGGCCCCAGCCCGTCATTGGCGAGCGTCGAGGAGGGCGCCTGCACCCAGATCCGGTCGAACAGCGCCTTCCCGATCGCCCCGTCCAGGCCATCGGCCGTGGCGATCGCCGGCACTGCCGTGAACAAAGCGAGCGCCAGAACGGCGTGGCGCAGGCGCATCGGCGCGATCCTCACGCGACCTCGAACCACGCCATCATGCCGGTCTCCTGATGCTCGATGATGTGACAGTGGAGCATCCATTTGCCGGGGTTGTCGGCGACGAAGGCGATTTCCATCCGCTCCTTCGGCAGCAGCAGCACCGTGTCGGCGTGATGCTCCGGCAGGTCGCGGCGGTTCGATTTCAGCACGCTGAAACTGTGGCCGTGCAAATGGATCGGGTGCATGTGCGGCGTGACGTTTCGCAGCTCGAAAATATAGGTCTTGCCGCGCTCCAGCGTCGTCATGGGCGGCGGGATCTGATGCATGTCGCTCGGCCAGGACGCCTTGTTGATCGCCCAGAGATTGCTCTCCGAAAGGCAAAGCGGCCCGAGCGGCGCACCGTCTGCGACCAGATCCGCGACGGCCGCGCCGGTGGCGGTGGCGGAGAAGGTGATCGGAAACCGAGTCGCGTTGGCAAGATCGGGCGGGGGAATCCGGCCGGCGGCGAGCGGCGCCGGATCGAACGGCCCCTGCCGGCGCGCCGGCCCCTGAGCGACGAGCCGCGCGAGCGGCACCGGCTTCGCGGCGAAATAATCGACCAGCGTCGCGGTGCCGCCATCGGCCGGGGTGCGGACGATCAGGTCGGCGCGCATTGCCGGTCCCATGCGCCAGGAGCGGAGCGGGAAGGGCGGGCAGGCGATGCCGTCGATCGCCACGACCGCGGCCTCGGCGCCCTCGATGCCGATCTCCGTCAGGCGGGTCGGGTCGACATTGACGATGCGCAGGCGGACATCGGCGGAGGCCGGCAGCGGGATGTCGGGCCGGATGGCGCCGTTGACGCTGCGCACCGTGCCGAAGGTGCCGGCCTTGCCGGCGCCTTCCTGGGTCAGGAAGGGCAGGAAGCCGGTACCGGCCTCGTCGATGCGCCAGTCTTTCAGCACCACCAGTTCGTCGGCGTCATACGGCTCCGGCGCGTCGCCCTCGATGATCAGGACGCCAAACAGGCCGCGGCCAAGCTGTTCGGCCGAGTTGCAGTGGGTGTGGAAGAAGAAGGTGCCGGTGTCGGGCGGCACGAAGGAATAGTCGTAGCTCTCGCCTGGCTCGACCGGCGGCTGCACCAGATAGGGCACGCCATCCTGGTCGTTGGGCAGGCGGATGCCATGCCAATGGATCGAGACATGCTCGCCCGGCCGGGTCAGCCCGTTGACGAGATGGGTGTTGAGGCGCTGGCCCAGCCTTAGCCGCACGACGGGTGGCTGCGCCGCGTCGGTGAAGGTCCAGAGCGGCAGGCTCTTGCCGTCGAAGCAGGGGAGCGAAAGCTGGCGCTCCGCCGCCTTCAGTTCGATCGATACGACGCTCTCCGCGCCGATCGCGGCCGTGGGCGGCAGCGGCCGGGTAAAGGCCGGAGCGCGGTCCGGGCGGCCAAACAGGACGGAGCCTGCCATGGCGGCGGAACCCAAAAGGATGGAACGGCGCGAGATCATGATAAGGGGCTCTGGTGGCGTGGCCACGGAAGGTGGCCACGCCGGAATTGCGGTCCGCAATAGGGACCAATTGTGACCGTTACTCGGCGTTGACGGCGGCCGGGTTGTCGAGGCTGTCGGAACCTTCGACCTCGATCTTCAGGCCCAGCGCCGCGACGACGGCCTCGACCGCGCGGGTCTGGCCGACGAGGCCGTCGATCGCCGCCTGCACGATGGCATTGCCGGCTGCGTTGTCGGCACCGATCATCTGGTCGTAGGCCTCGCCCTTGTCGGACGTGTCCTTGAGAACCTGCATCTTGGCGGTGGTGACGGCCAGCGCGTCGTCGACGCGCTTGGCGGCGTCTGCGTTCTTGGCAGCCGCGAGGTCGCGGATGCTCGGACCTTCGACCGTGGTGCCGTCGGTGCGGGTGTACTTGCCCTGCCAGGCGGCGACCATGCCGGCCTGGTCGTAATAGTGGCTGTTGGCCGTGTTGTCGGAGAAGCAGTCATGCTCCTCTTCCGGATCGTGCAGGATCAGGCCGAGCTTCATGCGCTCGCCGGCCAGTTCACCATAGGAGAGCGAGCCGATGCCGGTGAGGATGGTGGCGAGGCCGCCCTCGTCACCCTTGGCGGCAAGCTGCTTGCGCGCCTCGCCATCGGCCTTCCAGTTGGCGGCCATCTCTTCGAGATCGGCAACCAGCAGGTCGGTCGCTGCCTTCAGGAAGGCGGCGCGGCGATCGCAATTGCCGTTGGTGCAGTTCTTGGTGTCGAAATCGGTCGCGGGGCGGTTGCCGGCGCCCGGGCCGGTGCCGTTCAGGTCCTGGCCCCAGAGCAGGAACTCGATCGCATGATAGCCGGTGGCGACATTCGCCTCGACGTCGCCGGCTTCCTGCAGCTTGTGCAGCAGATCGGCGTTGATCACCGTCGCGTCGACCTTGTCCGGGCCGATCTGCAGCGTCTTGTTGGCGATGACGTTGGCGGCATAGAGCGGGTTCGAATCCGAGCTGTCGCCATAGGACTTGGCGTCGACATAGTCGATCAGACCCTCATCGAGCGGCCAGGCGTTCACGCGGCCTTCCCAATCGTCGACGATGGCATTGCCGAAGCGGTAGACCTCGGTCTGCTGATAGGCCGGGCGCGAAGCCTTCCAGGCGTCGCGGGCGGCGGCCAGCGTCGCGTCGGTCGGGTTGGCGATCAGCGCGTCGACGGCGACGTTCAGGGCCTTGGCGCCGGCCAGCGCGTCTTCATACTTCGCCTGCGCGATATCGCCATAGGTCTTGAGCACGGCGCTGGCGGCCGGGGCGTCGGCGGCCAGGGCCGGCGCGGCGCCCGAAAGGGCAAGCACCGCCGTGGCGGCGAGAAGCATCTTCTTGAGGTTCACAATCGTCTCCGTGCGTGAATGGGTGCGGTGAATTCAGTGAAACAGCCGGCGGCAGGGGCGGGTGGCGATCTCGTGGATCACGGCCTGCGGGACCGGGATGAGGATCTGGCCGGTATCGGCGAGGGCTTCGGCGAAGATCCGGGTGGCTCGGACGACCTCGGCATGGCCCTCCGGCAGGATCAGCCGCTCCATGGCGTCGAGCAGGCTGCCTTCGTCATCATTCTGGCAAGCGGCGATCATCGAGACGGCACAGCATTCGTCGAGGCAAAGGCGCGGGCAGTGCGAGGGAGACAGGCCGGCGGGCCGGTCCATCCAGCTGCGCAGCGCTTCGACCCAATGCGCCAGCGCGCCCAGGACGCGCCGTCCGTCTGCCGAACCCAGCTCCTCGGCGTAGAGGCTCGCGGCCAGTTCCCAGCACGTCGCCGAACCGCGCTCGCAGCCCTGCATCCAGCGGCGCAGGCCCTCGACAACCAGCTTTTCCGGTTGCCGCTCGAGATAGCGGCTGGGGGATCCACAGGGCAGGCGCGTCGCCATCAGCGCATATCCTTGGAACAGGCGCGCCGGGCCGGATGCGGCAGCGCGCGGGGGAAGGCAAAATCCATCGTCCACTCCAATCAACAGGCAGCACCTGTTGTTAAAGCGTCCACCGATCGTGGCGCGGATGGGCGACGTTTGGACCTCTTGGCCAGATGAGTCAAGAATATGTAACACCTTGAAATTATTCTAATTCCAGTGTTTGAGCCTGCTCTGCCGCTGAGTTCTTGATCGCCTTGCGGAATTGGCAAGCTCGACTTTGCGGCTACGAGTCGGGGCCGACAGTCTTCGTGATGCACATGGCGTCGGAGCGCAGCGCGGCCCTGCGACTCTGTTGCCGTGGCCGGCTGGAAAAATTCGCCATGCGGGTCTTGCATCGCGTGAAATGATATAACATAACGTCGAGCAATCGGCAGCGGGACGAACCAGCCATGGCAAACGTGATTCCAGGCATAGCGGCGAAGGGCGGGACGATCCCCGCCTCGGCACCGGGGCAGGATCACCATCATGGTCACAGCCACGGCCATGCGCATTCCGCCGGCCATGTGCACGCCGCGCCGCACGATGCCGTCGCCATTCCGCGCGCCTACAAGCATTCCATGTTTCTCGCCTCGGCGATCGAGCGCCTGGTGATCGCGGTGCTGCTGATCGGGTTGATCTGGATCGGCATCTTCTGGGCGATTTCCTGAGACCGACATGCTGAAACGCAACGCTCCCTCCATCCGCCTCGATAATCTGACGCTGTCCTATCGGCGCCATCCGGCGGTGCATCATCTTTCCGGTTCGTTCGAGCCGGGTTCGTTCACGGCGATCTTCGGGCCGAATGGCGCCGGCAAGTCGACGCTGCTCAAGGGCATTGTCGGCCTGATCAAGCCCGATAGCGGCCGTATCGCGCTCGACGGCGTCGGCCGCTCCGATATCGGCTATCTGCCGCAGCAGAGCGCGCTCGACCGCTCCTTTCCGATGCGCGTGCTCGACGTCGCGGCCATGGGCCTGTGGCGCAAGGCCGGCATCTTCTCGTCGATCGGCCGCAGGCAGCTCGGCGCGGTCGAGGCGGCCTTGGCCGCCGTTGGCCTCACTGGCTTCGAGGATCGGATCATCGGCACGCTGTCGGGCGGCCAGTTCCAGCGGGCCCTGTTCGCCAGGCTGCTGCTGCAGGACACCCGGCTGATCCTGCTCGACGAGCCGTTCACGGCGATCGACGCGCGCACGACGGAGGAATTGCTGGCGCTGATCCAGAGCTGGCATGGCGAGGGCCGCACGGTCGTCACCGTGCTGCACGACCTCGACATCGTGCGCGAGCGCATCCCCGAAACCCTGCTTCTGGCGCGAGAGAAAGTTGCCTGGGGGCCGACGGCCGAGGTGATGACCGACGCCAATCTCGCCCGTGCCCGGCATCTGCACGAGGCGTTCGAAGACAATGCCGAGCTGTGCGAGATGCCTGCCTGATGGCCCTCTATGATCTTCTCTTCGGGCCGTTCATCGAATTCGGCTTCATGCGCCGCGCCCTGATGGGCTGCCTGGCGCTATCGATTTCCGGCGCGCCGATCGGGGTGTTCCTGGTGCTGCGCCGCATGAGCCTGATGGGCGATGTGATGGCGCATGCAATCCTGCCCGGTGCCGCGATCGGCTTCCTCCTGTCCGGCTTCTCGCTGTTCGCGATGACGGTGGGCGGTGTCGCGGCCGGCCTGCTGGTGGCGCTCGGCGCCGGCGCCATCGCCCGCACCACGCCGCTGCGCGAGGATGCGAGCTTTGCCGCCTTCTATCTCGTCTCGCTCGGGCTCGGCGTGATGATCGTCTCGATCAAAGGCTCGAACATCGACCTGCTGCACGTGCTGTTCGGCAACGTGCTGGCGCTGGATGATCCCTCGATCTACCTGATCGGCGGCATCGCGACGGTGACGCTGCTGTCGCTGGCGCTGATCTACCGGCTGCTGGTCGCGGAATGCTTCGATCCCGGCTTCCTGAAGAGCGTCGGCGGCGCCGGTGGCCTCGCGCATTTCCTCTTCCTGGCGCTGGTCGTGCTCAATCTGGTCGGCGGGTTCAATGCGCTCGGCACGCTGATGGTGGTGGGGTTGATTGTCCTTCCCGCCGCCTCGGCCCGCTTCTGGAGCGAGACCGTGCCGGGCCAGATCGTCGCCTCCGCCATCATCGGCATCGTGTCGTCGCTGGTTGGCCTGCTGGTTTCCTATCACGCCGAATTGCCGACCTCGCCGGCGATCATCCTGGCGGCCGGTGCGATCCACGCTCTCTCCATACTCGCGGGCCGCCATGGCAGCTTTGCCAGCCAGGCCCTGCGCGCAAGGCACCTGAGGGGCTGAATTCTACGTTTCCAATGCAGGAGAACTACCCAATGAAGTCAAGTCTTTGGCTCATCGCGGCGGCGCTTGCCCTGAGCACGGCGCTGCCGGCCCAGGCGGCCGACAAGCTCAAGGTCGTCGCGACCTTCTCGGTTCTCGGCGATCTCGCGAGCGAGATCGGCGGGGACCATGTCGAGGTCCGCACGCTGGTCGGCCCGAACGGCGACGCCCACACCTTCGAACCGAGCCCGGCCGACGCCAAGGCGATGGGCGGCGCGGCGGTGCTGGTCGAGAACGGCCTCGGCCTCGAAGGCTGGCTCGGCCGGCTGATCAACGTCTCCGGCTTCAAGGGCGAGAAGGTCATCGCCACCGCAGGCGTCAAGCCGATCGCCTGGACCGGCGCGGAGGAAGAAGAGGGGCATGACCACGACAAGCCGGAGGCCGAGGCCGAGGCGGGGCATGACCATGACGGCCACGATCATGCCGCGCATGAAGGCCATTCGCATAGCGTCGATCCGCATGCCTGGCAGAATCCGCTGAACGGCGTGCTCTATGTCCAGAACATCGTCGCCGGGTTCTCCGCCGCCGACCCGGAGAACGCGGCCGAGTACAAGGCCAAGGGGGAAGAGCTGGCGACGGCCCTGAAGGCGATCGACGCGAAGTTCAAGGCGGAATTCGCCAGGGTTCCGGCCGAGCGGCGCAAGATCGTCACCAGCCATGACGCCTTCGGCTACTTTGCCGATGCCTATGGCATCCAGTTCGTCGCGCCGGAGGGCGTGAGCACGGAGAGCGAGGCCTCGGCCGCCGACGTCGCCAAGATCATCCGCCAGATCAAGGCGGAGAAGATCACGGCGCTGTTCGCCGAGAACATCACCGATCCGCGCCTGCTGAACCAGATCGCGCGCGAGACCGGCGTCAAGATCGGCGGCGAGCTGTTCTCCGACGCGCTGTCGCCGCCGGACGGCCCGGCGCCGACCTATCTCAAGATGTTCGAGAACAACGGCGCGAAGCTGCTCGCGGCGATGAACGCGCCCGCGAAGTAGCAGCCCCTCACCTCAGCCCTCTCCCGCGCGCGGGAGAGGGAGCCTCCCGCGCCTCGTCGCCTGACATCGGCGGAAAAGCCCTCGCCGCTTGCGGGAGAGGGTTGGGTAAGGGACCTGAGCCCCTAGTAGATATACGGGATCAGCCGGGCGGTCTTGCTCGCATAGGTGCGATAGACGCTGCCGAACGTGTCCAGCATCAGTTTTTCTTCCTTCTTCACGCGGAAGAAATACAGGATGCCGACGCCGACGATGCCAGCGAGGCCGACGAACCAGTTCTGCAGCAAAAGCGCCTGTGCTATCGCCATCAGCCAAAACGACACATACATCGGGTGGCGGACATAGTGGTAGACGCCGCTCGTCACCAGCGTGTGCTTGGCGCGGATCTCCAGGGTCGCCGACCAGTTGTGGCCGAGATCCTTGTGGCTGCGATAGAAGAACCAGAGATAGGCGATGACGGCGACGATGCCGGCATAGGCGACGGCGGGCGAGAAGGGCAGGTTGGCCCCCCTCGGAGCGCCCATCCCGGTCAGCGCCCAGAAGGCCGGAACCAGGCCGAGGCCGACGACCGAGATCGCCACCAGCGTCTGCTGGCCGCCGCGATTGCGGGAATCGACGATCGCATGCTTGCGGGCGCGGCGCTGGTGGGGGAGGCGGATGATGAACCAGATCACCAGTCCGGCGACCCAGCACATCGTGGCGGCAAATTGCGTCATGTCGTCCCCTCAGGCTTCCGTATGGTTCCGCGCCGCTGGCTTCTCGGCCAGGGAGAAGCGCTCGCGCAGGACCGTCGGACCACAACAAATCAGGAAGAAATCATAGAAGTAGCGGCGCGTGTTTCCCATGACGAACTGATAGTGCACACGGAAAAGACTGTTGCGGATCCGGCTGTAATCGGCCGGCTGCAGCATTTCGCGGATGCGCACATTGAGCACATGCGGAAAGATCCGGTTCGCCGACGGCTTGAGCCGCATCAGCCTGGCCGGGTCGGTCCGGTAGAAATTCACCACATCGGTCAAGGTCTGGAATTCGAGCCACTCGACGCCATCCTCGGCCTGCAGGCGCTGGACCCGGGCGCGAAGCTGCTTCGCCGCCGGGTGCAGGCCGAGCTGCAGCACGCAGGAACCGACCGTCATGACCGAGATCGGCAGGCCGCGCCGGGTGATGGCCGGATCGAGCGAGAGCGCACGTTCCAGCGCCTCGAGCGCGAAGACGCTGCCCTGGCTGTGGCCGATGATCAGAAGTTCGTCGAGCCCAGGCTCGGCCGCGACGGCGACGATCTCGCGGGCAAAGCGGTCGAGCCGCGCTTCCATGTCCGGCCGCCACCCGCGCATGTACTCGCCCATGAAAACCCGCGCATCGAGCAGGTGGCTGACGAACCAGCGGTTTCCCGGCCATCGCATCAGCCCGACATAGACGAGGACGGCGATGACGGGGGCCAGCCAGGCGGCGATCGCGTTGTCCAGGCGCAGCACCAGCGCGGCGGCCATCGCCGCAGCGATGACGAATAGCAGCGAGAGGAAGAAAGGCGCCACGAAGTAGAGGCCGAAGCGCCAGGCGGCCAGAAAATAGCGAAAGATCGTGCCGGAAACGAGGAAATCGGCCAGGAGTCCGAGGGATAGCGGGATGCGCTGCCAGATCGGCCGTGCAAAGTCGCCCTTGACCAGATCGTCCCAGGCGAGCAGGCGAAAGTCGGTTTCGACGTTCCATCCGTCGCCCCGGGTCTCGATTTCCGTGCGCCAGACATGGCCATCCGACGACGGACGGGCCGGGGTCGGCGTCACGTCGACATCCCAGGTGGCGCGGAAATGGCCGAGTTCGCGCGCCTGACGGGCGAAGAACTTCTCCGGCGTCACGGGATCGTAGCCGCCGAGATAGACCACGGAACGGCGAACCGGTTGTCCGGCCGTCCTCGAGGGCTCCCGAAGGGAAGCGCTGGCCCGTTCGACTGTCGTCATTTTCGGTTGAGGAGTGCCGCTTCGACGGCGCTGCGCGTCGGCATCGGCGCCACGGCGCCATAGCCTTCGGTGGCGAGGCCGGCCGCCGCATTGGCATAGCGCGCGGCGGCGAAGGGATCGCCCGAACGCAGATACTCCGTCAGGAAGGCGCCGTCGAAGGTGTCGCCGGCGCCGGTGGCATCGACCGGCTTCACGGCGATTGCCGGGATCACCATGCGCTTTTCCTTCGTCGCGACCAGCGCGCCGTCGGCGCCCTGCGTGACGATGACGATCTTCGGGCCGAGGCCGAGATAGAAGTCGGCGATCTTGTCGGCGTCCTCTTCCCCGGTCAGTTCGAAGGCGTCGTCGGAGCTGGTCTTCAGGATGTCGGCGAGCGCCGCCGCGGCATGGATGACGGCGCGGGCGCGCTCGATCGGCCAGAGGCGCAGGCGCAGATTGGTGTCATAGGACACCAGCACGCCGGCTTCGCGCGCGGTCTTCATCGCCTTGAAGACGAGGTCGGCGGCCTGCGAGGAAATGGCCTGGCTGATGCCGGAGGTGTGGATCACCTTGGCGCCGCGAATGTAGTCCAGCGAAAGCTCTTCCGGCGTCATCCGGCTCGCGGCCGAACCGGCGCGGCGATAGGAGAAGACATGGCCTTCGGGGCCGTGGGTCACGAAATAGATGCCGGTCGGCGCGGCGGGGTCGACCTTGACCGCGCTGAAATCCACGCCTTCCTTCTTCCACAGATCGAGGAAGGACTGGCCGAAATTATCGGCGCCGACGGCCGTTACATAGCCGACCGACGCGCCCTGGCGGGCGGCCGCGATCGCGCAGTTGGACGTGTCGCCGCCATGCCCCGGCAGGAACGCCTCGGAGCCCTTGGCCTGATTGAGTTCGAACAGGGGTTCGCCAATACAGACGATGTCAGGGCTCTGGGAAACAGGGCTCTGAACGGTAGGGCTCGGCATTGACGTTTCTCCGGACGCGAATGGTGCCCTTCATGGCGTGTCACGCGCGACGGTGCAAGACCACGCCGCGCGTGCAATCGCGTTCAGAGCCTGCCGTTGATTGCGTTCCGGAACAGGAGATCATAGTCGGCGGCGGTCACGGCGATGGGATTGCCGCCGGTCGAGGGGTCGAGCTCCGCCATGCGGGCCGCTTCCGGCAGCACGGTTTCATCCACGCCGATTTCCTTCAGCGTGTGCGGAATGGCCAGTTCCTCGCGAATCGCCAGCACCCAGTCGACGAAGCTCGACGCGCTCTGGCCGGGCAGGTCGAGATAGCGGGCGGCGGCGGCCAGCTTGGCGTCGATCGCCTTGCCGTTGAAGGCGAGCACATAGGGCATGACGACGGCGTTGGTCAGGCCGTGATGCGTGCCGCGCAGGCTTGAGCTCGGATGGCTCATGGCATGCATCGCGCCGAGTCCCTTCTGGAAGGCGACGGCGCCCATCGACGAGGCGATCAGCATCTGCGAACGCGCCTGGATGTCGTGGCCGTCCTTCACGGCCTTGGGCAGCCAGTCCTTGACCAGCCGCATGCCTTCGAGCGCGATGCCGGCCGACATCGGATGGAAGAACGGGCTGCAGAACGCCTCCAGCGAATGCGACAGCGCGTCCATGCCGGTCCAGGCCGTGATCTTCGCCGGCAGGTCGACGGTCAGCTCCGGGTCGGAGATGACGATCTTCGGCAGCATCAGCGGATGGAAGATGATCTTCTTGGTGTGGTCGGACGGATCGGTCACGACCGAGGCGCGGCCGACTTCCGAGCCGGTGCCGGCGGTGGTCGGCACGGCGATGATCGGGGCGATGCCCTTCGGGTCGGCGCGGGTCCACCAGTCGGCGCGGTCCTCGAAATCGAATACCGGCCGCGTCTGGCCCGACATGAAGGCGATGGTCTTGCCGATATCCATCGCCGAGCCGCCGCCGAAGGCGACGACGCCGTCATGCCCGCCGGCCTTGTAGACGGCGAGGCCCTCATCGAGATTGGCCAGCGTCGGATTGCCGTCGACCTTGGAGAAGACGGCGTATTCGACCTTGGCCTCGTCGAGGATCGCCAGCGTCTTCTTCACGATCGGCAGCGCCACGAGGCCGGGATCGGTGACGAAGAGCGGCTTCTGAATGCCTGTCGCCGTCAGCGCCGCCGGCAGCTCGGCAATGCGGCCGGCGCCAAAGCGGATGGCGGTGGGATAGGACCAGTTCGCGTTCAGCGAGGCGTAGTTGTCGAGCATCTCGGGATCCTTTGCTTCACCTCCCCCAGAGGGGAGGTCGACGGCGAAGCCGGTGGGAGAGGGTTTGGGAGGGTATCCGGATAGGGCGTAAACCCTCACCCGGCCCTGGGGGCCGACCTCTCCCTCAGGGAGAGGCGAAGTGACCTAGTCGGTCTTGGTGCGAAGGTGAAAGCTCTTCGGCCGGGTCAGCTGCTCGTAGCCGACCTCAGACAGGCTGGCGCCGCGTCCGGTCGCCTTGACGCCGGTCCAGGCCAGCGCCGGATCGACATAGTCGCAGCGGTTCATGAACACCGTGCCGGTCTCGATCCGGTCGCCGATCGCTTCCGCAGCGGCGAGGTCCTCGGTCCAGATCGCGGCGGTGAGGCCGAATTCGGAATCGTTCATCAGCCGGATCGCTTCCTCATCCGACTTGACCTTCATGATGCCGAAGGCAGGGCCGAAGGTCTCTTCTTTCATCACCCGCATCGAATGGTCGACATCGACCAGCACCTGCGGCGCGAGATAGGGCGTGCCGGCCTTGGCCTCCGGGAAATGCTTTGGATCGATCAGCCCCCTGGCGCCCTGGCGGATGGCCTCGTCTATCTGGCCCTGGATGAACGCGGCCGCCGAGGCACGCACCACGGGTCCGAGCGTCGTGTCCGGATCGGTCGGGCTGCCGAGCCTGTAGGCGTTGACGGTGGCGACGACGCCCTCGACGAAGCGGTCATAGACCGCCTCATGCACATAGACGCGCTCCATGGCGCAGCAGGACTGGCCGGAATTGAAGAAGCCGCCATCGACGATGTTTTCGACCGCGAAGGGGAGGTTGACGTCCGGTCGGACATAGGCCGGATCCTTGCCGCCCAGCTCCAGGCAGGTGGCCGGGAAGTTCGGCGCGCCGGCGACCGAGGCCATGATGTTGCGGCCTCCGGCGGTCGAGCCGGTGAAGCCGACCTGGTCGACGAGGCCGGAGCGGATCACCTTGTCGGTCGTCTCATGCGTCATGTTGACGAACTGGAATACGTCCGCCGGCAGGCCGCCTTGGGCGAAGGATGAGGCGAAATGCTCGGCCACCAGCGCCGTCTGGCTCGAATGCTTCATGACGACGGTGTTGCCGGCGAGGATGGCGGGCAGCACGGCATTGAGCGCCGTCATGTAGGGGAAGTTCCAGGCCGGCAGGTTCAGGCAGACGCCGAGCGGCTCGCGGCGGATATAACGCTTGAAGCCTTCCTTCGGACCGGCGTCGATATCGGTCAGCGACCTCGCCGCGATGGCGATCATGTAGCGGGCGCGCTCCTCGAAGCCGCGCATCTCGCCATGGCCATAGCGGATCGGCCGGCCCATCTGCCAGGCGATAAGCTCGGCCACCTTGTCCTTCTCGGCCACCATGGCATCGACGAAGGCGGTCGCCATTCTTTCACGCTCGGAGACGGGAACGGTGCGCCAGTCGCGCTGCGCCACCCTGGCCTTTTCCAGCGTGGCCAGCACATCGGCTTCGGAAGCCAGCGGCCGCTCGGCATAGACCGAGCCATCGACGGGCGTGATGATCTTCAGGACGGGGGCGTTCATAGTGGTTCTTTCAACAAGCAATAGCCCGGACGTGCCCGGCTTCAGCATAGTCAAGGATAACGCGGTCTCGAGTCATTATTGTGAGATCATATTCCCGGGCTGTCGCTATGATGATCCGGTCGGCGGGATCGCGCGGGGGAGTTCCGGGTAGAAAAGCGGAATCGATGAGAACGCCCGGCGGCAACTGGGCCAGCCTTAGATTGGGCGCCTTCAGGAGCCGATCCAGCCAGGCCTTCGGTCGCGTCGGCAGAGTCAGTCGATTGCGCGCGACGAGGAGCCCGATTTCCCATGCCGATATGGGCGACAGGAAGATCGACATGGCTTCGTCCTCGGCATCGTCCAGCGCCGCGATGGCGGGCTCGGCCAGATCGGCGTTGCCTGCGACCCAGATCATGGCGCAGGTGTCGAGAAGAAGCTGCGTCACGCGGCATCCTCACGACCCCGGCTTGATTTGCCCCATGCCATATCGGCCCATTCGCCATCCGCCGGAGCCGTCAGATCGGTCCCCGGTGCGATCGTGAACGTACCGGCCATGAAGCCAAAGAGCGGGTTGCGGCGAGGCGACTTCTTGCCGGGCGCTTTGCCGCCTTCGCCTGTCTGGCGGGACGAGGCGATAGGCTTGACCCGACGAAATACGAGCTTGCGGCCTTCCAGGTCCACCTGCTCGGTTTCAAAGCCGGCCGACAGCCACGCCTTCGTCATGACGTTGTTGCTGGCATTGTTGCTCCACCAGGCCCGATGCGTTTGGGATGGCGGAAGCGGAAAGCCCAGAATTCCCTCGATCTCCTCGAAGGTCATCCGGACCTCCGACTCTGTGCAGCGTTCGAGGAAGTGTGCCAGCGGGTCATATTTGCTCATGGGGCCTCCCTCCAAAGAGTTCAGGTGACGCTAGGGAATAAACATGAGTGTGTCAAATGCACACTCTATGTGTTCAATACCGCTCGAAGCCGCGCTGCAACTCCCAATCCGTGACGCGGCGGTCATATTCGTGCTGCTCCCAGCGGGCGGTGTGCAGATAGTGCTCAACCACCTCGTCTCCCAGTGCCGCGCGCAGCACCTTCGAGCCGTCCAGCGCTGCGATCGCGTCGCGCAGCGTCTTCGGCACCTCGGGCAGGTCGGCGGCATAATAGGCGTCGCCGGCAAAGGCCGGCTCCAGCTCCAGCTTCTCGTCGATGCCGTGCAGGCCGGCCGCGATCAGGCCGGAGAAGGCAAGATAGGGGTTCAGGTCGGAGCCGCCGATACGGCATTCGGTGCGCACCGACTTGCCTTCGCCGACGACGCGGAAGCCGGCGGTGCGGTTGTCGACGGACCAGACCGCCTTGGTCGGCGCGAAGGTGCCGACCTGGAAGCGCTTGTAGGAGTTGATGTAGGGAGCGAGGAACGCCGTCATCTCGCCGGCATGGGCGAGGTGGCCGGCGAGCCAGGATTTCATCGTCGCCGACATGCCGAGCGGATCCTTCGGATCGGAGAACAGCGCCTTCTTGCCGGAGCCGTCCCAGAGCGAGGAGTGGATGTGCGACGACGAACCGGCGAGGTCGTAGCGCCACTTCGCCATGAAGGTGACGGCGCGGTTCTGAAGATGCGCGATCTCCTTGATGCCGTTCTTCATGATGACGTGCCAGTCGGCCATTTCGAGGGCTTCCGCATAGCGGATGTTGACCTCCTCCTGGCCCGGGCCCCATTCGCCCTTGGAATTCTCGATCGGGATGCCGGCGCCCATCAACCCGTTGCGGATCGCGCGCAGCAGCGGCTCGTTCTTGGTGGTCTGGAGGATCTGGTAGTCCTCGATGTTGTCGCCCATCGTCTTCAGGCCGCGCCAGCGCTTGCCGCTCGCGCTCTCGGTCGTCTCGTCGAAGGCGTAGAATTCGAGCTCGGAGGCGAAGAACGCCTTCATGTCGCGGTCGGCCAGCCGCTTCAACTGCGCCTTCAGGATCGAGCGCGGCGCATGGGCAAGGTCGTCGCCATGGTGGTCGCAGACATCGGCCAGCATCAGCGCCGTGCCCTCGAGCCAGGGAATGCGGCGCAGGGTCGAAACGTCCGGCTTCAGGACGAAATCGCCATAACCCTTCTTCCAGCTCGCCGCCTTGTAGCCGGGCACCGGCTCCATATCGATGTCGACGGTGAGCAGGTAGTTGCATGCATGCGTTTCGTTGATGGCGCTGTCGAGGAAGAAGCGGCCGGTGAAACGCTTGCCGACGAGGCGTCCCTGCATGTCGGGGAAGGCGACGATCACCGTGTCGATCGTGCCGTCGGCGATTGCCGTCTCGAGCTCATTCAGCGTCAGGTTTCCGGCCATGGCAGTTCCTTGTTCGATCCGTCGAACGCTTCTCCGGGCGGCCGGATCGGATCCGGCCGCCCACGGCCTACGGGCCGTGCGGAGAAGCGGTGAGCCTCAGTGCCGGAGGCGGGCCTCCGGGATGGCAGCATGCCGCGGGAGCGGACCGGGCAGCGAGGAGCCGCCCGGTCCGCAAAGGTTCAGATCTCGCCGACCGCCTTTTCGGCCGCGGCGATTTCGGCCTGCCGCTTGGCGATGACGTCGCCGATCGGCGGGCCCTGGAAGCGGCGGCTTTCGAAGGCGAGCCAGATGATCGCCGTCAGCACCAGGAAGCCGATTGTGATGTAGAGCGCCCATTCGTTCGGCGGCTGAACGCCGATGAAGAAGATCAGCACCATAGCGACGACGGACAGGATCGCGAACAGCGAGAACAGGCCGCGGCCCATATTCCACGGCCCCATGGCCGGCCATTTGGGCGTGCCATAGGCGAGCAGGCCCAGCACGATCGGGATGACGAAGGAGAAAAACAGGAAGATGACCGTGCAGGAGACGACGATCGTGTAGACCGGCGTATCGCCGATCGAGACGAGCGACGAGCCCCAGACGAACAGCACGGCGAGGATCGCGCCGGTCCAGATCGCCGCCACCGGCGTGCGGAATCTCGGGCTCACCTTCGACAGCGCCCGCGACGCCGGCAGGCCGCCATCGCGCGAGAAGGCGAAGATCATGCGCGACACGGAGGTGACCGTCGCCAGGCCACAGAGGAATTGCGACACGAAGATCGCGACATAGAGGATGATCTTCACGGTCGGCTTCACCTGGACGTCCATCGCCCAGAAGAACACGTTCCAGCCCTGCTTGGCGGCATCGTCCATGTTGGGCAGCATCAGCACGAACGAGCACAGCATGATGTAGCCGAACACGGCCGCCCACACGACCGACATCACCATGCCGCGCGGCACGGAATGGGCCGCCTTCAGGGTCTCCTCGGAGGTATGCGCCGATGCGTCGTAGCCGGTGATCGTGTAGATCGGCAGCAGCAGGCCGAGCAGGAACACCCACCAGCCCGAAACCGCCGGCCAGACCGGCGCGCCGGTCAGCGTGCCATCGGCGGCCATCGTCGCCTGGCCGGAATAATTGCCGAAGGTGAACAGCCGCGCGAAATCATAGCTCGGCGCGGCGGCGAGGCAGACGATCGCCAGCACCAGCGCGGTGACGAAGATCAGATAGCCGGAGAAATCGGTCAGCTTGGCGGTGAGGCCGATGCCCATGTGGTTGATCAGCGCCTGCGCGCCGGTCAGCACGGTGAGGAACAGCACGCGGGAAGTCGTCGTGTCTTCCCAGCCGAAGGTCGGGCCGAAGGCGCCGACGAAGAAATAATAGGTGCCGACATTGATGGCGCCGAGCACGGTGACGAGGCCGAGCAGGTTGAACCAGGCGGTGACCCAGCCGGTGAAGCGGTTGCCGAGGATCGAGCCCCAGTGATAGAGGCCGCCGGCCGTCGGATAGGCGGAACTGATCTGCGCCATCGCCAGCGCGAAGACGCCCGAGATCAGGCAGCCCACCGGCCAGCCGATGCCGATGCCGGCGCCGCCGGCGCCCGACGTTGCCTGGGCAAGCGAATTGATGCCGCCCGACAGGATGCAGATGATCGAAAACGAGATCGCGAAGTTCGAGAAGCGGCTCATGCGCCGCTCGAGTTCCTGCGCGTAGCCCATGGAGTGAAGGACGTGGACGTCCGCCTTCTTGTCGCTTTCAGAGTACCCCTCGATGTGACTCATCAAACTGCTCCCGTCTCTGTTGCCGTCCGGCCGCAGCCCGGCTGCGATCTGGATCGGATGAAGTTCCCCTTTGTTCGGTGCCGGGCGGCAATATCCGCTCGGGTCGTTTCGGGCTTTCGGTCTGCGCCGTTCGGCCCGCCCTGCTTGCTGGCTTGTTGGTCTCGTTCGCCGTCGCGAAGGAAAGCGTCATCTCCCTCAGTCTTCTTGGGTCGGTGGAAGGCCGGTGGCGGTGGCGCACTCGACGAGCGCGGCGGCCAGCCGGTCTACCCAGGCCGCGACATCGGTGGCGCTTTGCACGAGATCGTTGCGGACCTCGATCATCACGTGCGGCAGGCCGCGGTCGAAGCCGTGCCGGCGGATCGTGTAGTCGACATGGTCGCGCGCCGAATAGGGTTCGTCGTCGCCGACCTCCAGCGCGGCATCGCGCCGGAGCGCCGACAGCATCGCCTCGGCAAAGCTGCGCTCGCCGCTGGAAATGATGCCGACATGCCAGGGCCGCGGCAGGCCGCGATAGACCGGCGTGAAGGAATGCAGCGTGACGATCACGGTGGGGGTCCGGGCCGCGATGCGCGTCGCGACGAGGTCGTCGATCGCCGCGTGGAACGGCGCCCAGATCGCATCGACGCGCTGCTGCCGTGCCGCCGGACCGAGATCCCGGTTTCCGGGGATCTCGGTATCTTCGGACAGCGTCGTGATCGCGTCCGGCAGGCCCGGCTCGCGATTGCAGTCGATGACGAGGCGCGAATAGCTCTGCAGGATCGCCGGGCTGCCAAGCCGGGTGGCGAGGCCGAGCGTCATCGCGGCCGCGCCGGGATCCCAGGCGATGTGGCGCGTCAGTGCCTCGGCCGGCAGGCCGAGGTCGCCGAGCGCCTTGGGCAGGCGGTTGGAGGCGTGTTCGCACAGGAAGACGAAGGGACCGTTGCCGCTGTCCTGCAGGTCCACAACGGGTGGCTCGTCGCTCGCGAGCAAGGGCGTTGCCGCTTCGCGTGCCGCGCCTGCCAAGCCATTCGCCATGACCCGATCCCCCGAACGTCGCGCCTGCTTCCGGTGCTGCGACATCGTTCGACTCCCCGATGCCGCCGAACTGAAATATACGTTACAGGGTGGGTGTGGCGCGTCAATTCTGAAATACAGGCGTCAACTGCCTTCCGATGCGGCAACAGGGGCGGCGGCAGAGTGGCATGAACAGCGGGAATGGGGCTTCGATCGCCGAACAGATCCGGCGCGATCTCGGGCGGCTGACGCCGAATGAGCGCCGCGCGGCGCATCGGCTGCTCGCCGGGTATCCGATGGCGGGGCTCGATACCGCCGCCCGCTTCGGCGAGGCCGCCGGCGTCAGCGCGCCGACCGTGCTGCGGATGATCGCCAAGCTCGGCTTTTCCAGCTATGGCGCTTTCCAGGACGGGCTGAAGCAGGAACTGGCGGCGCAGCGCGCCACGCCCCTGACCAAGGGCGGCACGTCTCCATCCGGCGATCCGCTCGACGCGTTCGCGCTGGCCGCGATCGCCAATCTGCGCGCCACGGCGGAAAACGTGCCGCGCGAGGAGTTCGACGCCGCGGTACGGCTCATCGCCGACCCAAGGCGGCCGCTGCATCTGCTGGGCGGCCGCTTCACCGATGCGATCGCCGCCTATATGGCCACGCATTTGCGCGTGCTGCGGCCGCATGTCCAGCATATCGAAGGCCAGCCGGCGGCCTGGTTCGACCGGCTGCTCGACATCGGCAAGCAGGACGTGATCGTCCTGTTCGACATCCGGCGCTATTCCGACGATCTCGTCGTCTTTGCCGAGCGTGCGGCGCGGCAGGGCGCGCGGATCATCCTGATCACCGATCCCTGGCTTTCGCCGATCTCCAAGGTTGCCCGCCATGTCTTGCCGGCCCATGTGCCGGCGCCGTCGGTGTGGGATTCCAGTGCCGGCCTGCTGCTGCTCGCCGAGGCGCTGACGGCGGGCGTGGCCGAGCAGAGCAGCGTGGCGCGCGACCGCCTCGAGGCGCTCGAGCGCCTGCGCCGCGGCGAGTAGGTTGCAGGATCTTCCTTCACCTCTCCCTGGGGGAGAGATGAAGGAAGCCAAGCTTCCAGCCAGATCTCACTCCGTCGTCTCGCGCCAGGCGGTCGCATAGGCCGTCAGGTCGTGCGCGAAGGGCGGGGCGGGGTCGGCATCGGGGAGGCCGGGGCCGACGCCGTCAGGGCCCTTGGCAAGCAGGGCCGCGCCCTCGGTCGTGCCGGTCGCGTCGGTGCGGGCGACCACGGGGCGGCCGACAAGGCTGGTCAGCGCCGACAGGAACAGCGCGTTGCGCGAGATCGGCCCCTCGACGACGATCGGGCCGGCGGCGCCCGTCAGCTGCAGGCAGGTTTCGGCGGTCAGCGCGCAATAGAGGCTTGCCGCCACGATCCTCTCGCCCGGCGTCAGCGTCGCCGGGTCGTGGCTCCAATGGCCCTCGCGGAAGGCGAAGGGCCCCGTGCCGGGCGCGAAGGAGGGCAGCGCCATGATCCGCTCGTTCACGACGCGGGCAATCTCCGCCTCGGTCGGAACGGCTTTCGCATCCCCGGTCAGCAGCGAATATTCCCGTCCCGCCATGAAGCGGGCCGAGGGCACGGCGCGGCCGAGCGCATCGACATTGGCGAGGCAGTCGCGCGCCGGGTCGAGATCGGCGATCGAGCCGCCGACCGCGAACAGGATCAGCCACGTGCCGGTCGAGATCACCGCAAACGGCGCGCGGCGACGCAGGACATGCGGCAGCAGGCTGGCATTGCTGTCATGGATGCCGGCGACGACGCGGCAATCGGCCGGCAGCCCCGTCTTCGCGGCGAGCGCCGGCAGGAGCGTGCCGGCGGTATCCCAGGGATGCACCATGGGCGGGAACAGCTTCGACCAGCCGCGATCATCGGCGAGCCGCGAGAAGGTGCCGGCTTCCGGGTTCCAGAGATCGGTATGGCAGCCAAGTGTCGTCGGCTCGCTGACGGCGACGCCGGTGAGCCGCCAGACCCAGTATTGCGGATAGAACAGGATCGTCTTCGCACGGCCGAAGGCGGACGGATAGGTCCGCTCCTGCCAGAACAGTTGCCGGCCGACATTGAGGCCGCCGGGAAGGTCCGGCGAGAGCGTTTCCCAGAACGCGCCGCGCAGGGCGCGGTAGGGCTCGGCAACGGAGTCCGGTCCCTTGAACTCATAGTCGAGGATCGGCATCACGAGGTCGTGGCCGTCCGTGACGGCGACCGCGGCGCCATGGGTGGTGGTCGAGATGCAGCCGACCGCCGCCTGGCCGGCGAATTCCGCCAGGCCCTCCAGGATCCATTTCCAGATCCGCTCGACGTCGAAATGCGGATAGAGCCCCTCGGTCAGGACTTCGTTGGCGGTGGTGCGGATCGCGAGGATCGCGCGCGTCTCGTCATCGACCAGCGCCAGCTTGGCGTTGGTCTTGCCAATGTCGAGGACGATGGTGGCCTTGGGGAGGGCAGCGTGGGGCATGGAACCGGTCACGGCATGTGGAAGACGGTTTCGAGCGGCGTCGCGATCGGCTCGTTATTCCGATGCGACGCCATGATATCCGCCATATGCGCCCACCAGCGCTGCATGACCGGATGGGCGGGCAGGGCGTCCATGCCGTGCTCGTCGGTGCGCCAGAGCACCGCGAACAGCGTCGAGGTCTCGCGGTCGAGGTGGATCGAATAGTCCGAGACGCCGGCTTCCTTCAGCAGGGCCGAGAGCTCCGGCCAGATCTCGTCATGGCGGCGCTTGTATTCCGCTTCCTGGCCCGGATGGAGCTGCATCTTGAAGGCGTATTTCTGCACGGGGATCTCCTGGACGGATCGCGGGACGTCTCCGCGCGACCATAACATTTCAGAGCCGGATGGGTGATGCCTCAGGTTTCCGCCTGCTCTTTCCACTGCGCCGCATAGGCCGCGAAATCGCCGCCGTGCGGTTCGGCAGGCATCGGGTCCGGCGCGGCCTTGCTGCTGGAATCGGGGCCATCGGCCAGCAGCGCCGCGCCTTCCGTCGTGCCGGTCGCATCCGGACGGCCAATCACAGGCCGGTCGACGAGCGCCGCCAGCGCGGACAGGAACAGCTTGTTCCGGGCGAACGGACCTTCGACCAGCACGGGTCCCTGCGCGCCGGTGAGCGCCAGGCAGGTTTGGGCGACGAGAGCGACATAGAGGCTGGCGGCAGCCGTGCGCTCGCCCGGCGAAAGGGTCGCGGGATCGACCGACCAACTGCCCCGGCGATGGCCGAACGGGCCATTGCCGGCGACAAAGGCGGGCAGCGCCATGATCTTGCGCCCGAGGACGGTGGCGATCTCGGCTTGGGAGGGCTCGGTCGCCTTGCCGTCGGTCAGGATCTCGAACTCGCGCCCCGCCATCGACATGGCCGACGGCACCGGCCGGGCGAAGGCATCGGCATAGGCGAGGCCGCCACGCTCGGGATGCAGATGATCGAGGCTGCCGCCGGCGGCGAACGAGATCATCCAGGTGCCGGTCGAGATCACAGTGAAGGGCAGGGCGCGGTCCAGTATGTGCGGCAGCAGGCTGGCGTTCGAGTCGTGGATGCCGGCGACGACGCGGCAGTTTGGGGACAGGCCGGTCCGTTCCGCGATCTCGGGCAGCACCGGTCCGACGGTGTCCCAGGGCGCGGCGCGCGGCGGGAACAGCTTTGTCCAGCCCTGCGTCTCGGCGAGCTTCGAATAGGTCTGGCCGCGGCCGTTCCAGAGGTCGCTATGCGCGCCGAACGACGTCGCCTCGGCGACGCGCTTTCCGGTGAGCCGCCAGACCCAGTATTGCGGATAGGGCACGATCGCCGTGGCCTTCGCGAATGCCTCCGGGAAGCGGCGCGCCATCCAGAACAATTGCCGCCCCGCATTGAGGCCGCCCGGCAGGTCGGGCGACAGGATCTCGGCGAAATCGCCGCGTGCCAAACGGTAGTCGTCGGCGAATTCGTCGGGGCCGGGATGCTCGTAGTCCAGCACCGGCAGCGCCAGGCCGTCCTCGCCCAGCACCGCGATCGCCGCCCCGTGCGTCGTGGTCGAGATCGCGGTGATCTCGGCCTGGCCGGCAAATTCCGCCAGTCCCTCGAGAAACCACTCCCAGATCCCGTCGACGTCGAAATGCGGGTAGGGCGGTCCCGCCTGCACGGTGTTCCTGCGGGTGCGGATGGCGAGCACGGCGCGGCTGTCGAAATCGAGCAGCGCCAGCTTGGCGTTCGACTTGCCGATGTCGAGGACGGCGACGGCTTCGGGCATGATGGTCAGTTCTTCGCGGCGGCGGCGAGCGAGCGGCGATAGATCTCGGCGTCCCACGTCACAAGCTCCTGTTCCTCGTCGACCGTGAGGAAGCGGAGCGGTGCGTCGGCCTCGATCCGGCCGGTCACCTCGGCCAAAGCGCGGGCGAGCGCGTCGCCGCCGCGCAGCACCTCGCGGTGGATCAGCACGCCCTTGCCAGGCACGGCGAGCAGCATGGGCGGCAGTTCGGATCGCTCGGCGACGGCGGAGGGCGTATCGCCTTCTGCCAGCACGGCGGTGCCGCTGCCGAGGAACACGACGTGATCGGGATAGAGCGTGCCGCGCGCGGCGATGGCCAGGCGGGCGGGATCGGTTGCGGTGGCATGCGCCGCCGGGTCGGTCGGCAGGCGATAGGGCGAACCCCCGGCCAGCGCCTCCAGGGCGCCGATATCGGCGGCCGGCGCGGAGCGAACGGGCGCCGCCAGCGCCGCGCTGACGCGCTCGATCAGGGCGACCGCCCCGGCGACCGTCTCGGCGGCGACGATCAGGCCATGATTGCCGAGCAGCACGACATTGGTGCCGGCCGGCGAGACGGCTTCGATCTCGCGCGCCAGCGGCAGGCCGGGCTTCACATAGGGCACATAGGACCAGAGGATGCCGTCGAGCCCGTCCAGCCGGGCGGCGATGGCGTCGCGCGCCTCGGCGCGGGCGACCTGCGCGACCGTCTCGACGCAATGGATGTGCAGCACCACGGCCTGCGGCAGCACGGCATGGACCGAGGTTTCGACCGAGGGACGCAGTCCCTGCGGATTGGCGTCCGCGACGACGAAATCCGTCGCCTTGGCAGCGCGCTCGTCATTCGCGTGGACGGCGTCGAGCAGCGGCGGCAGCGAGACGGGCAGGAAGATCTCGCGTTCCTCGGCTTCCGCGAGCCAGGTGCCGGACGCCTTGACCCAGAGCACGCCATCGCGCTTCAGCGAGGTATTGCCGCCGGCCGCCTGCGTGCGCAGCGGATCGCGCCCCAGCATGGCGGAGGCCCGGCGCAGGGCGGCGAATTCGGCGTCGTCGGTATGGGTGGTCAAGTTCCGGCTCCGGATGGGTATTTTTTGCGAACGGACCCTCGAGAACGGATTTTGAGATCCGACTTCGCCTCTCCCTGAGGGAGAGGTCGGAGCGAAGCTCCGGGGGAGGGTCTGGGGAATTCTCCGGATGGGACTCCAAACCCTCACCCGCCGGCCTAGGGCCGTCGACCTCTTCCTCGGTGAGAGGTGAAGTAACGGCAGACCATCCTCAAAAACAGCGCGAGGCAGGGCTGCCCCTGCCTCGCGTCCGCGACGATTCGACTAGAAGTCGAAGTCGTTGATGTTTTCCTTGGTGAAGGTGTAGGGCGCGCCGAGCAGGATCTCGGAGCCGTTGATCACCTGGAGGTCGCCGAGCTTGCCGGCCTTGACCGAGGTCGCGCCGGGCTTCAGGTCGCCATCGGCGGCGGCGCGCAGCGTGTACATCGCCGCATAGCCGAGGTCGACGGGGTTCCAGAGCACGACCGACTTGACGCAATCCTTGTCGACATAGGGCTTCATCGCGTTCGGCGTGGCGAGGCCGATGACGGCGACCTTGCCGCACTGGCCGGCCTGGGTGACGGCCTCGGCGGATGCCGGGGTCGCGACCGAGGTCATGCCGAAGATGCCCTTGAGGTCCGAGCCATGCTTGTTGATCAGCGTCGTGGCCTGATTGAAGGACAGGACGTTGTCTTCCTGCGCTTCGACCGTCTCCAGCCACTTCATCTTGGGATGGCACTTTTCCTGATAGGCGGCCATCTCGGAGATCCAGCGCGCCTGGTTCGGCGTGGTGAAGGTCGAGGTGACGATGGCGAACGAGCCGTCCTCGCCGATTTCCTTCGCCATGTTGTCGACGAGCGACTTGGCGATGCCGTTGAATTCGGCCTGGTTGACGAACCACTGGCGCGCATTCGGCTCGGAATTGGCGTCATAGCCGACGACGTTGATGCCGGCGGCCAGCGCCTTCTTCAGCACCGGCGCGATCGCGACCGGATCGTTGGCGGCGAACAGGATGCCGTCGACGCCGGAGGTGATGTAGTTGTCGATGAACGAGATCTGCTGGTCGATGTTCGCCTGGGTCGGGCCGTCGGTCTTGACGTCGACATTGCCCAGTTCCTTGGCGGCTTCGGCAATGCCCTTCGAGGTGGCATTGAAATAGCCGATGCCGATCAGCTTCGGCACGTCGACGACCTTGATCGGCTTGCCCTTGCGATCGGGCTGGTTGGTGACTTCGCCGCCATCATAGGGCTTGGCGACGGGCGCCGCCGCCGTGCCGTCGCAGGCGAGCGGGTTGGTCGGCAGGTCGTCGCCGCCGGTCCAGGTCGCGGCGAGGACCGCGCTGCTCACGCCCAGGCTCAGTCCAAGTGCCAGGGCTACGGTTCTCTTCAACATTGCTCTTCTCCTCCAAAATGACTTCCGGGCCTTTGTTGTTTTGGCGAGACCCTTCCATCCCCTGCAGACTCAGCCGTCGCCTTCGCGGCTGAAGATGTTGCTCGCGACGATCGCGAGGATGAGTACGAGGCCGATGACGACGATGGTGCCGTCGCCCTTGACCCCGGACAAAGCGAGACCGTTCTTCAGCGCCTGCATCAGGATGAGGCCGAGAACGGTGCCGATGATGGTGCCGCGTCCGCCGAAGATCGACGTGCCGCCGAGAACCACGGCCGTGATGACGTCGAGTTCGAGGCCGGTGCCCATGTCGGAACGCGTCGTCGAAACGCGCGAGACGAAGATGACGCCGGCCACGCCGGCAACAAGACCGGAGGCGGTGTAGATCAGCATCTTGGTGCGATCGACGCCGATGCCGGAGAAGCGCGCGCCGGTCTCGTTGGCGCCGGTCGCGTAGGTGGCGCGGCCGAAGGTGGTGAGGCCGAGGACGACGGCGGCAATGACGACGAGCACGCCGAGGATCCAGAGCTGCGTCGGCACGCCCCAGACTTCGCCCTGGCCAAGCACGAAGAACCACTCGGGATAGCCGCGCACGGAGCGGGCCTGGCTGATGCCCTCGGCAAGGCCGCGATAGAGCGCGAGCGTCGCCAGAGTCGCGATCAGCGGCGGCACCTTGAAGCGGGTGATGATCAGCCCGTTGATCAGGCCGCCAATGCCGCCGGCGAGCACCGCCAGTACCATGGCTGCCGGCAGCGGCAGGCCAAGATTGTGCCAGAACACGCCGAGCAGGATCGCGGTCAGGCCCAGGATCGAACCGACCGAGAGATCGATGCCGCCGGTGACGATGACGAAGGTCATCGCCAGCGCGACTAGCCCGACCTCGGTCATCAGCCGGCCCTGGTTGAGCAGGTTGGCGGTGGTGAAGAAGCGATCCGACTGGGTCGCCAGCGCGGCGAGCACGATGACCAGGAGGATGGCGAGGATCGTTTCGTGCCGAAGCAGGGAGCGAAGGGTTGCGGTCATCGGAGCGTCACCGGAGCCGGCGTCGACGCGCCATGTCGGCAAGCACGGTGATGAGGATCAGCAGACCCTGCACCGAGCGCAGCCAATAGGCGGAGACGTTGAGGAAGATGAGCGAGGAGGCGATCGCGGCGAACAGGATGGCGGCCAGCGTCGAGCCGATCACCGTGCCGGTGCCGCCGAGGATCGAGACGCCACCGACGACGGAGGCGGTGATCACGGTCAGTTCCAGATTGGGCGGCACGGTCGACTGGATCACCTGCAGCTGGGTGGCGAACAGCACGGCCGCGATGCCGGCGAAGGCGCCGTGGATGGCGAAGACGATCACCGTCGAGCGCTCGACCTGGATCCCGGCGACGCGCGCGGCCTCCACATTGCCGCCGATCGCGTAGATCGTCCGGCCGAAGCTGGAATAGCGCATCCAGACGGCGACCAGCGCCGTCAGGATCACCATGAACCAGACGGGCGAGGGCACGCCGAGCAGGCGGAACTGCGCGATCAGGTAATCCTCGGGCAGGTTGGTGATCCAGGCGCCGGAGGTGACGCTGATCAGGCCGCCCTTGAGGATCGACAGCATGCCGAGCGTCACGACGATGGACGGGATGCGGAGATAGGCGACCAGCGATCCGACGCCGGCATTGACGATCATGCCGATGACGACCGGAGCCAGCCAGGCCAGCCAGATCGGATAGCCGTTGACCGCCAGCAGGCCCGAAATCGTCGCCAGCACGCCGATCAGCGAGCCGACGGCAACGTCGATATGGCCGGAGATGATGACCAGCGACATGCCGATCGCAGCGACCGCGATGTAGGCGTTGCCGGCGAAGATGTTGGAGATGTTGTTGGCGCCGAAGAAGCGCGGGCTGATGATGCCGACGATGATGAACAGCGCCGCGATGGCGCCGAGCAGGATGAACTCCTGGCCATAGGCGGCGACGCGCTTCAGCAGGCGCATCGGCGGGGCGGGACGGGCGGCGGCGGGTGCGGACAAGGACATCACGCCACCTCCGCCAGCGTCTGGGTCTGCATCATGGCGGCGCCGACGCTGTCGGGCGTCGCATGCGCGCGGGCGAATTCGGCGACGATGCGGCCATTGTTCATGACCAGCACGCGGTCGCTCATGCCGAGAACCTCGGGCAGCTCACTGGAGATCATCAGGACGGCCAGGCCCTGGCCGGCGAGCCGGCTCATCAGCGCGTGGATCTCCGCCTTGGCGCCGACGTCGATGCCTCGCGTCGGCTCGTCCATGATCAGCACGCGCGGTTCGGTCGCCACCCATTTCGCCAGCACGACCTTCTGCTGGTTGCCGCCGGAGAGCTGGCGGACCCGCTGTTCCGGGCCGCGGGCGCGGATGCCGAAGCGCTTGATCAACTCGCGCGCCAGGCTCGATTCCTTGGCGCGGTTGATGATGCTGGCCGTCGAGATCCGGTCGAGCAGCGACAGCGACAGGTTTTCGCGGATGGTCTGCGACTTGATAAGACCCTGCAGGCCGCGATCTTCCGGCACATAGGCGATGCCGAGGTCGCGCGCCTGTTTCGGGCTGGTGATGGCGATCGGCTTGCCGTCGAGCAGGATCTCGCCCGACGTCGCCGGCGTGATGCCGAACATGGTCAGCGCCAGCTCGGTGCGGCCCGATCCGATCAGCCCGGCAATGCCGACGATCTCGCCGGCGCGCAGCGTCAGCGAAATGTTCTCGATTTCGTCGCGATAGCCGACATTGCGCAGCTCCAGAACGGTCGCGCCGATCTCGGTATTGGCCTTGGGGAACAACTGGTCGACGGGGCGGCCGACCATCATCGAGACCAGCTCGGCCTCGGTGATGTCGCCGATATCGCTGGTGCCGACATAGGCGCCGTCGCGCAGCACCGAGACGCGGGTGGCCAGCGCGAAGATCTCCGGCATGCGGTGCGAGACATAGACGATGGCGACGCCGCGATCGCGCAGGCGGCGCACGACATCCATCAGCCGGCGCGCATCGGCGTCGGCTAGCGCTGCCGTCGGCTCGTCCATGATCAGCACGCGCGCATCCTGCGACAGCGCCTTGGCGATCTCGACGCGCTGGCGGTTGGCGACCGAGAGGCTGCCGACGCGGGCATCGACGTCGAGGTCGTGGCTGTCGAGGTCGTCGAGCAGCCGGCGCGCCTCATTGCGCATCTTCGGCCAGTCGAGGGCGTTCATCGTGGTGCGCGGCGCGTGGCCGAGGAAGATGTTTTCGGCGACGGAGAGCTCGGGAAAGAGCAGGAGTTCCTGGTAGACCGTCGCGATGCCGGCGGCGCGGGCCTCGCGCGGCGAGGCGAAGCGCACGACCTCGCCATTGACGCGGATTTCGCCGCTGTCGGGGGCATGGACGCCGGCCATGACCTTGATCAGCGTCGACTTTCCCGCGCCGTTCTCTCCCATGAGCGCATGCACTTCGCCCGGTCGGACATCGAAGGAGACGTTCTTCAGCGCGTGAACGCCGGCGAACGACTTCGAGACCCCGTCGAGTGCGAGGATCGGCTGCATAACGTGGCGTTTCCCTTGAATGTTCGGCTTTGCGCCGATTCTTATTGGCCGGGATTGGCGGGACTTGCGGGCATCAGCTTTCCGGCGGAACCTCCACGACGTCGACGATGACGCCGGCGTCCCGCAGCATGTCGCAGGCTTCCTGCGGGGCGGAACTGTCGGTGATGACGCGGTCGAGCTGCGTCAGCGGACAGAGGATCAGGCTGCCGCGCGGCTGGAACTTGGAGCCGTCGACCAGCGCGATCACCTGCTCGGCCTGCTTCAGCATCTTCTGTTCGGCCTTGATCAGCACGGGATCGCCCTCGATCAGGCCCTGGCGGCGGATGGCATGGGCGCCGAGGAAATATTTCCCGGCATAGAAATGCTCGATGACGGTGTCGCTGGTATAGGGGCTGACGACCATGCGCTGCTCGCGATGGACGTCGCCGCCCGGCAGCACGACCTGGCAATCGCCATTGGCGATCAGGTAGAGCGCGAGATCGAGCGAATTGGTCAGCACGCGCAGCTTGCGCTCGGCGATATAGGGGCCGAGGCAATAGGTGGTGGTGCCGCCATTGACGATGATGGATTCGCCGTCCTCGACCAAGGCGGCGGCGGCCCGTGCGATCGCCCGCTTGGCGGCGAGGTTCTGCAGCCGGGTTTCCTCGAAGGCCGGCGTCATCAGGCTGCCGATGCCGTTCTCGCCATGCCGCCGCTCGGCGCCGCCGCGCACCTTGCGCAGCTGGCCGACATCGTTGAGCGCGGTGATGTCGCGACGGATCGTGGCCTCGGAGGCGCCGGTGAGGCCGACGAGCTGCGCCACCGTGACGACGGGGCGCTCGGCCACCTCGCCGAGGATGATCCTGTGACGCTCGATTTCGTGCATGCAACCCTCCGACTGGCCCGGATTTTCCAAGCTTTCCGATGATTGTCAATCAAAAACGATCATCATCGATAATGATGCGGCGCAAAAGGATCATTATCGGTCATATTGCGCTGCGGTATGGCCCATATCTGACCGCTTTTGATTGACAAAGCCCGAAGTGGCTGACAGATCATGATCCGCAATTGCGTGGTCCTCGGCTCGAAAGGCCGAGCGACGTCCCCCGTGGATGGTTCGCCGATCCGAATGCGCTCGCATCTGCGCGGCGGCGACCGATCAAGAGCAGCTTTGATCATGACCTCACCCGCCTCCTCGCACCGCCTCGACAATCGCTGGGATGACGCCAAGGCCGCCGGCCTCAGCGAGTCCGAGCTTCTGCTGTATCGCTCGAACCTGCTCGGTTCCGACAAGCGGATCACCAATTTCGGCGGCGGAAACACCTCGGCCAAGGTCACCGAGAAGGACCCGCTCTCCGGCGAGGACGTCACGGTGCTCTGGGTCAAGGGCTCGGGCGGCGATGTCGGCTCGATGAAGCTCGACGGTTTCGCGACCCTCTATCAGGACAAGCTGGAAGCACTGAAGGGCATCTATCGCGGCCTCGAGCATGAGGACGAGATGGTCGGCCTGCTGCCGCACTGCACGTTCAACCTGAACCCGCGCGCCGCCTCGATCGACACGGCGCTGCACGCCTACGTGCCCTACAAGCATGTCGACCACATGCATCCGGACGCGATCATCGCCATCGCCGCGTCGCAGAACTCCAGGGAGCTGACGCAGCAGATCTATGGCGACGCCATCGGCTGGCTGCCCTGGAAGCGCCCCGGCTTCGAGCTCGGCCTGTGGCTGTCCAAGTTCGCCAACGAGAACCCCAACGCCAAGGGCGTCGTGCTCGAGAGCCACGGCCTGTTCACCTGGGCCAACACCTCCAAGGACGCCTATGAGCTGACGCTCGAGATCATCAACAAGGCGATCGAGTGGTTCGCCAAGGAGACGGAAGGCAAGCCGATCTTCGGCGGCGCCGTCTCGCCGTCGCTCGACGCCGACAAGCGCCGCGCCGTGGCGGCCGCGCTGATGCCGCAGATCCGCGGCCGGATCGGCAAGACGGAATCCAAGATCGGTCATTTCGACGACCAGCCGGCCGTGCTCGAATTCGTCAATTCCGCTCA
The DNA here is from genome assembly GCF_026343955.1 of Kaistia defluvii. Lineage (GTDB taxonomy): Bacteria > Pseudomonadota > Alphaproteobacteria > Rhizobiales > Kaistiaceae > Kaistia > Kaistia defluvii. The sequence goes on along the minus strand of NZ_JAPKNI010000001.1, from coordinate 447,681 downwards.
GCTTCGCGCATTGGCGGCCCTCGGCACGTCCTGCCCCGATCATTTCCTGCGCACCAAGATCCGTCCGCTGGTCGTCGACTACGATCCGGCCAAGGACAATCTGGACGCGGTGCTCGCCGGCCTGGATGGCGCGCTCGACGCCTATCGCGCCGATTACGCCGCCTATTACGAGCGCTGCAAGCATGCCAACAGCCCGGCGATGCGCGACCCCAACGCCGTCGTCTATCTGATCCCCGGCGTCGGCATGATCACCTTTGCCCGCGACAAGGCGACCGCCCGCATTGCCGGCGAGTTCTACGTCAACGCCATCAACGTGATGCGCGGCGCCTCGACGGTCTCGACCTATGTCGGTCTCGACGAGCAGGAAGCCTTCGATATCGAGTACTGGCTGCTCGAGGAAGCCAAGCTGCAGCGCATGCCGAAGCCGAAGTCGCTCGCCGGCCGCATCGCCTTCATCACCGGCGGCGCCGGCGGCATCGGGTCGGCCACCGCCGTCCGCTACCTGCAGGAAGGCGCGGTCGTCATGATCGCCGACATCGACCAGAACGCGCTCGACACGACCGTCTCCGGCCTTGGCGCCAAGTTCGGCAAGGACAACATCCGCGGCGTCATCGCCAACGTCACCAGCGAAGCGGCCGTCGAGAAGGCGTTCCACGATACGCTGATCGAATTTGGCGGCATCGACATCCTGGTCTCCAACGCCGGCATCTCGTCGGCGGCGCCCTTCGAGGAGACGACGCTGGAGACCTGGGACAAGAACATCGCGATCCTGGCGACCGGCTACTTCCTCGTCTCGCGCGCCGCCTACCGGATCATGAAGACGCAGAAGCTCGGCGGCTCGATCGTCTTCATCGCCTCGAAGAACGGCCTCGCGGCCTCGGCCGGCGCTTCCGCCTATTGCACCGCCAAGGCGGCCGAGATCCATCTCGCCCGCTGCCTGGCGCTGGAAGGCGCGCCGTTCGGCATCCGCGTCAACACGATCAACCCGGATGCGGTGCTGCGCGGATCGAAGATCTGGCAGGGCGAGTGGCGCCAGCAGCGCGCCGAATCCAACAAGATCGGCGAGGATGATCTCGAGGAGTTCTACCGCAACCGCTCGCTCCTGAAGCGCAGCGTGTTCCCGGAAGACATCGCCGAGGCCGCCTATTTCCTCGCCGCCGACCTGTCCAACAAGTCGACCGGCAACATCATCAATGTGGATGCGGGCAACGTGATTTCGTTCACGCGCTGAGACCGTCCGCCAATTCTACTAGGCCGGCCGTCTGACGCGGTCTTCTGCGCTTCCGGTGCTCACGGACCCAAAGTCCGCTCCGCTCCGGTTCTCGACGACCACGCCACCCGGCTCGGCCTAGAGAATTCTCGAACGGTCCCAGGCGGCTTCGGCAGCCGGGCCGTTCCATGAACATAGGCTTGGGGAGGACCCGCCACATGACCGATCTTCCGATCTCTTCCGATCTTCTGGCCGAAAAGAACAAGGCCGAGGAAGCCGCGCTCGCCAATGACTATGCCTCGCTCGGCGAGCAGCTCGACCGGCGCGGCATCGACATCGACGTCATCACCCGCAAGGTCGCCGCCTTCACCGTCGCCGTGCCCTCCTGGGGCGTCGGCACCGGCGGCACCCGCTTCGCCCGCTTCGCCGGCCCCGGCGAGCCGCGCGGCATCTTCGAGAAGCTCGACGATTGCGCCGTCATCAACCAGCTGACGCGGGCGACACCGAACGTCTCGCTGCACAACCCCTGGGACAAGGCCGACGTCAGGGAACTGAAGGCCAAGGCGGATTCGCTCGGCCTCGGCTTCGACGCGATGAACTCCAACACCTTCTCCGACGCCAAGGACCAGAAGCATTCCTACAAGTTCGGCTCGCTGTCGCACACCGATGCGGCCGTTCGCCAGCAGGCGATCGAGCACAACATCGAGACGATCGAGATCGGCAAGGCGCTCGGCTCCAAGGCGCTGACGGTGTGGATCGGCGACGGCTCCAACTTCCCCGGCCAGTCGAATTTCACCGGCGCGTTCGAGCGCTATCTCGGCGCGATGAAGTCGGTCTATGCGGCGCTGCCGGATGACTGGCGCGTCTTCACCGAGCACAAGCTCTACGAGCCCGCCTTCTACTCGACCGTGGTGCAGGACTGGGGCACCAACTACATGATCGCGCAGGAACTCGGCCCCAAGGCTTTCTGCCTCGTCGACCTCGGCCACCATGCGCCCAACGTCAACATCGAGATGATCGTGGCCCGGCTGATCCAGTTCGAGAAGCTGGCCGGCTTCCACTTCAACGATTCGAAATATGGCGACGACGACCTCGATGCCGGGTCGATCAACCCGTTCCAGCTCTTCCTCGTCTTCAACGAGCTGGTCGATGCCGAATATCGCAAGGCCAAGGGCTTCACGCCCGCCTACATGATCGACCAGTCGCACAATGTGACCGACCCGATCGAGAGCCTGATGACCAGCGCGATCGAGATCCTGCGCGCCTATACGCAGGCGCTGCTGGTCGACCGGCCTGTACTCGCGGGCTATCAGGAGTCGAACGACGTGCTGATGGCGAACCAGTCGCTGAAGCGCGCCTTCACCACCGATGTCGGCCCGATCCTCGCCAAGGCGCGGCTCGCCAAGGGCGGCGCGATCGACCCGGTCGGCGTGTATCGCGCGGCCGGCTACCGCGCCAAGGTTACAGCCGAGCGGCCGTCTTCCGGCGGAAGCTCCAGCGGCATCGTGTGACTATTATACTTCTGTTGACAACGGAATTAGAAGTGGTGGTTCCGATTCGACTTGCCGCTTCTCTGTGCTCTGGAGAACAGCTAGCTTGACTTCAAGCCTGACTGACCCTTCAAGGGGCGCGGGTGCATGGCTTTGATGTCGGTCTCCGGCGATTCTCGCGAATGCCGGGGTCTGGATCGAGCGCCAATGCGGGGGAGCCGGACGGGTCCGCTCGGACGGCCTCCCTCGGGGGTTCACATCGACAGGAGAGATTGATGAAGAAGGCTTCTACGCTCGTTATGCTCGTTGCCCTCGGCGCAGTGGCAGCTGGCTGCACCACCGGTTCGCGCGCTGGTGACGGTGCCGTTGTCGGCGGCCTCGCCGGTGCAGCCATTGGCGGCATCGCTGGCGGCAGCGTCGGCGCGGCAGCCATCGGCGCTGGCGTCGGTGCGGTCACCGGCGCGATCATCGCCGATGCGACCGGTCGCTGCTACTGGAAGGACCGTTACGGCCGTCGTCACTACACGTCCTGCCGCTAATCGCTTCCCGGGGCATGAGGCGGACCGCGGCGCGCTGCGCATCGGCCGTCTCCTGCCTCGCCAGATCGCGCGGCCGTCCGACCCGATCGGGGAGGGTGCGGCTGCCGACCTAAAAACGGCCGGAACCTGGTTCCGGCCGTTTCTTTTTTTTTGCCTCGGCTCCGGGCCCTTTGGCGCGCCGGCGAGATGGCCGGACGCGTCGCCTCGGAACCCATCGCGGACCTCCTGCATTACAATTTGGCAATCATGCATTCAGGACGTGCCCCCCGGCGGCGTCCAGAGGAGGTCGACATGAAGAAAAGTTCCCTGGTGATCGCTCTCGCCCTGACCGGCGCCGTCCTTGCCGGCTGCACGACCGGCTCCCGCACTGGTGACGGCGCCGTCGTCGGCGGCCTCACGGGCGCAGCGGTCGGCGGCATTGCCGGCGGCAGCGTCGGCGCAGCGGCGATCGGCGCCGGTGTTGGCGCGGTGACCGGCGCGATCATCGCGGACGCGACCGGTCGTTGCTACTGGCGCGACAATTACGGCCGCCGCCACTACGTCGCCTGTCGCTAAGCCGGTTGCGCCGACGCTAGAGCCTTTCCCCGTTTCGCTGAAACGGGGAAAGGCTCACTCCTTGTCGGATCGCGTTTTCTTCACGCGAACCGGTACGCACTTCGCTCGAAAACGCTCTAATTGACCGCGAGGAAGCGGGTCGGGTGGACGTTGAGCATGTTGTCGCTCCAGCCTGTCAGTGTCGGCGACACCAGCGATAGCGAGACGTAGCCAAGCAAGGGAATGATCGGCGCGTCGGCGGCAAGCAAGGCCGCTGCCGCGCCGAGTTCCTGCTGGCGACGCTCCCGGTCCATGTCGACGGCCGCCTGGTCCAGCAGCTTGTCAAAATCGCGGTTGGTGTAGCGCGGATAGTTGAAGCGGACATTGTCGCTGCGCAGCACCGTCAGCAGGTCGATCGGATCGGCCTCGTCGGCGATCCAGCCGGTTCGCGCGACATCGAAATCCCCGCCATCGCGCAGCCGCGCGAAATGCGCCGGGTTGGCCTCGGTGACGATCGTCGCCTCGACCCCGATCTTCTTCCACTGGTCGGCGACGATACGCGCCGTCTCCTCATGGCCAAGGCCGGTGCCGACGCGGATGGTCAGGCGCAGCGGGCTGGGGCCGGTGTCCCCCGCTGCTTTTTCTTCCTTGGCAGCAGGAACCGAAGACCTGGCATCGGGAGCCGCAGGCGCAGCCGACTGCGCCGCCGGCTTGTCGGCTGGTGCCTTCTCGTCAGCCGGCGTTTCGGCAACCGGCGCCGCATCACCCGGCATGATGACGCTCGGCTTGGCGGTGATCGAATAGGTCACGTCGGGATTGGCGGCGTCCTTCGTCCCCGAAGCGGTGCTTTCGGCCGGTTTGTCGGCCAGGGGCTTGTTCTCCATGGGCTTTTCGCCCGGGGCGTTCGCAGGGGCCGCGTCTGCCGCGGCGATTGGCTTGCCGGCATCCTCGGGTGCTGGCGCCACGGCGGCGAGTTCGCCGAAACCGGCAGCCTCGAGCAGCTTGCGGGCTTCGGCGCGGCGGGTCTCGATCGGCTGGGGCGTTGCGGCCGGCGAGGCGGAAAGGGCGGGAGGGACCAGCGTGTCGGCCGGCACCATGCCGCCCGACCAGACGGCGCTGGCGAGCGCCTCGCGGTCGATGGCGAGCGACAGGGCCCGGCGCACCTCCACCTTGTCGAACGGCTTCTTGGTGGTGTTGATCGCGAAATAATAGGTGCCGGGGAAGGGCGCGAGCCGCAGCGCGCCGCCGAATTCCCCTTTCAGTTCGGCGAGGTTCTCGGTCGGAACGTCGGGGCAGGAAAGCACCGCCTTGGCGCGATAGGCCTCGACGCAGCCGGCGACATCGTCGAACGCCTTGTAGACGACACTGTCGATCGGCATCGCCTTGGCATCGCGGAAGCGCGGGTTCTTGACGAGGATATAGCCGTCCTTCTTGTCGATCGCGGCCAGGCGATAGGCGCCGTTCGAAACGATCTTGCCCGTGGTGCCGAAATCGGCGCCGAGCTTGCGGATCGACGTGACGTTGACGGGCAGAGCCACCGGAAGGGCCAAGCGGCCGAGGAAGGTCGGCACCGGCCGTTCCAGCGTGATCTCCAGCGTCTTGGCATCCGGCGCCGCGACGCCCAGCGTGTCGGCCTTGGCGCTGCCCTGCTGGATGGCGGCGGCGTTCTTGATGACGAGCAACGGCCCCGTCTCGGTCGCGCCCGTCTCGGGCGCGAACAGGCGGCGGAACGAGGCGACGAAATCGGCGGCCTTGACCACGTCGCCATTCGACCAGCGCGCGCCGTCGCGCAGCCGGAAGGTGTAGACGAGGCCGTCGGGCGAGATCGTCCAGCTCTCGGCGGCGCCGGGGACGGTCTTGCCCTCGCCATCGAGCGCGACCAGACCCTCGAACAAATCGTAGAGGATGGGAGTCTCGTTGAAGGTCGCGGCCTTCTGCGGGTCGAGCGTCTCCGGGGCCTTCACCAGCCCGCGCGGATAGATCACGTCGGCGCTGGCGGGAAGCGCGGCAGTTGCCGCGAGCATCGCACCGGCGATCCAGGCGAATCGCATCATCATGTCTCCGTATCCGTCCCGACCCGGGCGCGATAATCGTCAGAATTCAGGCGATCTCAAGCCTTTGTCGTGCTTTTCCGGGATGTGGCGTCACAGGGTTCCGCGCGCCCGGGCCCATGCTCGATCCGGGGGATGCGGCGTTGCTGCGGATTTGCTAGGGTGGCGGCATGAGATCGCATCACTTCGGAGCCAGGGGATGACCGACGCCAGCGGCAGGCAGGGTTCGCCTTCCAATGTCCGCCATCTCGCCGATGCGATCCGCAAGGTCCGGCTGGCGGAGGCGGAGCGCGCCGACGTGGTGGTGGAACTGAGGGACGCCGAACGGGCCAGGCTCGACCTGCTGGCCGATGAATTGCGCGGCGTCTTCGCGGAGGTTCCCGAGGGCGACGACCAGTTCGTGGCGCAGATCGATACCGGCAGTCAGCCGCGCTTCTGGATCGACATGACCTCCTTCGTCTCTATGGCGCGCGACCGTCGAACCTATCGCTTCCTGAAGGACACGCGGCTCGGCCGCACCGTCATTCTCGAGACCGCCGATCTCGATGACATGGCCGACTGTGTCATGCACTACGTCGCCGAGCGGATCATCGAGCGCGACCGCGCGCTGGAGGGCGACTGGCTGTTGCGGCGCGCCGCCGCGCAGGCGGAGACGCCGCGCCGGGACCGGCGCCGGCTCGGCCGCGAACCAGCGGTCGAGGCGCCGGAGGTCATTGCGCCTGCCATGGCGGCTGCGCCGACGGGGTGGATCGTCGCGGCCTTTCTGGCCGGGATCCTTGTCGGCGTCGTGGCGCTTCTCGCCTATGCCTGGGTGCATGTCGGCGGCTGACGGCGCGCGGTGACATCCGAGGTCCGGCGGATCGCTGCCGTTTCCCTGCCCGGCTTTACCAACTATAAGATTAGGCTGGTGAATCGCCAAAGCCTCCGGTTGCGGCCCCGGCGATGGCCGGTGCGACAATGGTACAGCGAATGCATTACAGGCCTGCCGAATGGCTCGTGAACCTGACGCGGCTCAATCCGAAGGCGGCCTGGCCGTGGCGCCAGTCGATCCGCCTGGCCATCGCGGTGACGGTGCCGATGGTGGTCGGGCTGATCACCGGCCAGACGGAATCCGCCATCCTGGTCGCGCTCGGCGCGTTGCTGAATTCGATCAAGGTCCAGTCCGATCCCTATTCGGTCCGTCTCCATAACTTCCTGATCATCGTCCCGATCGCCATGTCCGGCTTCGTGCTGGGGTCGCTGGTGTCGGGGCACGGGCTGCTGACCCTGGTCATGCTGATCCTGGTCGGCATTCTTTCCGGCCTGATCAGCGGCTATGGCGCGGTCTTCTCGAAGGCGGCCATGCAGATGCTGATGCTGGCGGTGATCGCGGGCGCCGGCCATCCTCCGGCATCGATCTGGTTGCCGACGCTGCTGTTTGCCGGTGGCGCCGCCTTTGCCGCGCTGTTGCTGGGGATCGAGGCGGCGTTCGACCGCCATCTGCCGGAACGGACGACGCTGGCGCAATTGCTACGGTCGCTGTCGCATCTGGCGCGGATCGATGCCGATCCCCCGCCGGCCCAGGTGGCAGCCGCGCTCGACACTCCATTCGAGCGGCAGCGCCGCCATGTCACCGACGCGATGCTCAAGGCCTATTCCGGCCTGCTCGAAACGCGGCTCGGCAATGAAGGCAGCACGCCGGACAGCAACCGCCGCGCCGCGATCCTGTCGACGGCGAGCCTGATTTTTTCCACCCTGGTTGCCGGCGGCAATTCGGTCGAGACCCTGCACGCGGCCGGGCATCGGCTCGAGCAGATCGCCCACGCCGTGGCCAAGAGCGGAGCGCGGCCCGCGGGCGCGGAAGTCGCGCCGGACGCGCCGCTGCTGATGCGCTATGTCGGCCGCCTGTGCGACGAGATCTGGCCGGGCGAGGCGCCCCGGACCCAGGCGGCCGCCGGTGCGTCGCGTCCCCATCCCATGCCTTCGCCGTCCTTGCTGGAGCGGCGCTGGTGGCTCGACCGGATCGGCCGCCTCGCGCCGGGCCGCGACGTCGTCATCTCGGCGCTGCGGCTGGCCCTTTGCCTTGCCATCGCCTTCGCGGCGCAGAGCTATCTCGGCGGAGTCCGATCCTATTGGATCCCGCTCTGCGTGGTGATCGTGCTGAAGCCCGACTTCGGATCCGTCTTCGTCCGCGCGATGCAGCGTTCGATCGGCACGATCATCGGCGTGTTCATCGGTGTGGCCATTCTCACCCTCATCCCGAAGGGGATCTGGCTGTTCGCCTGCATGGCGGCGCTTGGATTGGTCCTGCCGGGTGCGGGGCAACGCGGCTATGCCATGCAATGCGCCTTCATGACGCCGCTGATCCTGATCCTGATCGACATGACCGCGCAGGGGACGGTCGATTTCGGCGCGCAACGGCTTGTCGACACGCTGATTGGTTCCGGCATCGCCGTCGTGTTCGGCTATCTGATCTGGCCGCGCGATCCCGTCCCGGAGATCCGCCAGTCCTTTGATCGCGCGGTGGCGGCGTCGGAGGTCTATTTGCGGGCCGCCTGCGCCACCGATGCCGCCGACAAGGCGGCCGCGCCTGGAAAGCTGTTCAGCGCGATGACGGCCGCCTATCGAAGCCTGTCCAATGTGCGCGCCGGCCTGCAGCGCGCCATCGCCGAACCGCCGCCCGCCAGCCGCGAGGCCGCCGCATGGTTCCCGGCGGTCGTCGAGGCAGAGCGCCTGTGCGACCGCATCACCGGATTGGCGCAACTCCGTCTTTCGGGCGCCGTCACGCTCGACCCCGCCAGTGTCGAGCGCCGCCTCGCCAGGCTCGAGGGCTTGCGAACCGGCTCCGCGGTTGGTGGCACCGAGGCGCCGGATGCGCTCGCGGCAACGAGCCCGGACGCGGATGCGGCCTTTCAGGAGGTCGATTTCGAACTGGCGCGGCTGTCGCAGCTGATGCAGCCGGCACAGTAAGGGGCAAGGGCAGGATCCGCGCCTTGCTCCGTCCACGAAGGCGAGATGCGCCGTCGCCCAGGAGCGACCTGGGCGATTCCGGAAGCGCGCCGGTCCGCCCCGTCCGCTTCCGGAGCGGGCAGGGAGAGGGCTCGGTGTTCCCTTCCAGGAGAGGGGCGCAGGGGGCGCCAGGTGCCTAGATCGCGCTGTGGATCGGCTCGTTCGGTGCGGAAGCCGTGCCGAGGAACGGCCCGGTGACGTCGAGCACCGAGGTCGGCGTCAGGGTTGCCAGGGCGATCTGATGGATGAACGGGGCGTATTCCACCCGCATGGCAAGATAGCTGCGGCGGCATTCGGCCCGATCGTGGATCACTGGCAATCCGGCGGTGACGAGCGCGTCGTAGAGCCTGTCGAAGCGGTTGGTGTTGGCGGCGCGGTCGTTCGGGCGGCGCGGCGCGCCGACGTCGAGTGCGGCGGCCAGGAGACGCATCGTGGTGGCGCCCTCCCGACGGCAGAGCCGGGCTTCCGCCGGCGCCTGGCGGCCGAGGCAGGCCGCCAGCGCCGTTGCGGTATCGAGCACGCTGAGCGATGTGGCGATCCAGCTTGTGCCGGGATAGATCGACGGGACATAGGAAAGGATCGGCGACAGCGTATGGGTTTCGCGGATGCCGCGGAACCAGTTCTCCCAGTCCTCCCAGCCCTCGCCGATGCTGCCGTCGTCCTTCTCTTCGAGGAGCCAGCCCAGATAGCGTTCGCTGCTGGCTTCGTCCTCGGTACGGGCATAGAACCAGCCGACCCTTCGCTCGCGGGTCTGGATCGCGGCCTGGTAGCCGGGAACGAAGGTGAAGAGCAGCATCACGACGGCGAGGCCGATCGCAGCCTGGAAGACGGCAAGGTATTCGCCGACCAGCGTCGAGGGCGTGAGATAGCCGAGCGTGCTGAGCGCCGAACCGCTGGCGCTCAGCGCCCGCCAGAAATCCGGCTCGATGCGCAGGCCCCAGAGAATGCCGGTGAACGCGATCTGCACCAGCAGGAACCACGTCACCACCGCGAGCAGCACGAAGAGCGGCATGATCCAGGCCTGGCGCCGCTGGATCTCGGTATAGCCGATGCTCCGGCCGATGAAGCGCTGGATGATGGCGACCGCGCTCCGCCGGGCATTGCGCTCGACGAAGTCGTTCGTTTTCGAGTTCAGCAGCGCGACGACGACGATCGAGCGGAAATAGAGGGCGAGCAGGATGGCGCCCACAAGAAAGGCCAGAACATACAGCGCGATCGTCATGATTTTCCCCGGAACAGGCAGAGGCATCGCCAAGACGGTTCGTCTTGGCGGATGGCGGGAGCGCGGGGCTCCCGTCAGGGCGTCTTCTTGAACAGCCCGCCCTGCATGAGGCCATGCGGATGCGGCTTCAGGTCGGCCTTGGGCAGCAGGAACAGCCAGGTGACGAAGACGAACGGGGCGGTGAAGGTCGGGATGCCGAGCGGCGCGACACCGGCATTCATGGCGCCCTGGACCAGCACGGTGAAGACGGTGCCGAGCAGCGCGAAGCCGAGAACGCGCGGGGAGGGCGCATAGAAGACGCAGCCGAGGCCGACCGCCGTCAGGACGGGGCTGAAGCCGTAGAGGCCGGCCGTCACGGCGGCGAGGCTGGCGCCGAGCGCCAGCGAAACGGCCAGCGCCACCGCCGCGCCAATCGCCGCGAGGCCTGCCGCCCAGGCGGACGAGACAAGCAGGCCGAGCAGCACGAGCACGCCGCTGACCGGATTGTTGATCAGGAAGACCTGCGCCGGGCCCTTGAGCCAAGCCAGCAGCAACTCCGTGACATTCAGCGCCGAATCCGCGCCAGCCATGTCCTGCGCATGCGGCAGGGCCGCCGGGCCCATCGAGGCGATCGGCAGATGCCCGAAGGAATACGCGCCGAGCACCAGGAACCAGGAGGTCAGCACGAACGGGAAGGTGAGCGCCGGCGCTTCCCAAGTCTTCATCACCTTGGACACGGCGAGCATCACGACGGTCGAGACCGCCGCGCCAACGAGAAGGATGAACCACATCGCCGCTCCATCGGCGAGCAGGGTCGGCACCGCGACGCCCACCAGCACGCCGTTGAAGCCGAACATTCCCTGTTCGAGCGACGTCTGGTCCACATTCAGCAGCATGGCGGTGACGGTCGCCACGACCAGGGCCACGACCGCGCCAATGGCGATGTCGATCTGGCCGCTGGCGATCGCGCCCCAGAGGATGGCGACGAGGAAGAACAGGCCGGTGAGGGGATTGTTCTGGAAGATGACCTGGCCGGCACCGCGCAGGTTGATGTCCAGGAAGCGCGCGAGCGCATTCCTTTGCGTGAAGCCTGTCCAGGCAGAGAGCGCATCCGACATCGTGTCCCCCTTGTCGTTGGTCGCCCCTCGGCGACGTGACCGTCCCAAATTGGTTGCCGCCGCCGGCCAGGCGCCGGCGGGTCGATTGCGGTGGTGCCGCGACCTTCCGGTCGGGCCTCAGGCCCAGAGAAAGTTCTCGGGCACCCTGTGGCCGGCGGCGATCTCGCGCGCTTCGGACCAGAACTCGCGGATCTTGGCCATCACCGGCGCCGATTCCATCGCCAGCACCTTGAAGATGATGCCGGCATCGTTCGGCAGGCGGCTGGCGCCATAGGCGATCTCGTTGTCCGCGTCGAAGGCCGGCGTGACCCGGTCGAACAGGGCGTCGGCGTTCTCCTTCGGCGTCAGCACGATGACGTTGCCGAAGACATGGAAGCCGCCCATCACGCCCATGCGCGAGAGTTCGCTGACGTCGGGCTCGATCACGAACTTCTCCGCGAACAGCGCCGTGCCGTCGGGCCGCGCCGCTTCGACCGTCGACGAGAACAGCTTGTACTGGAAGATCTCGCCGTCGCCGTAATGCTTGCGGCCCGGCATCAGGATCTCCGAGTAGATCAGCGTCGCCGTCGGATCGATCGAAACCTTGGTTGCCTGGATGAAGCGCGAGTTCCTCGCCGGAATGATCGGGCGCGCGATGTATTCCAGGTAGGAGCCAGCCGCCAGGGTCAGTTCCTGGGTCTGGCTGGCATAGTTGGCGTCCATCTCGTGGATGCGGGTCGCCGACTGGGTCGTGACATGCGCCTGCGAGCCGGCCGCCATGTCGATCTCGACGACGTTGCGGTCCCCCTGCAGGATACCGCCGGCATTGGAGATGATGGAGACGCAGGGCAGGCCCGGCATCTCCTCGTCCCAGTAGAGCGCCTGCTGGACGATCAGGGGCGCACGGCGGTGCAGGGTGCGCAAGAGACTGCGATGCGGACCCGGTTCGAAACCGAGCCGCAACATCGCGTTCTTGCCGAAGGAGCCGCTCGGCAGCTGAGGGGGCTCATCCTGATAAGCCCCCAGTTCCCGGGCGCCGCTGAACATCACGCGCCTGCTTTTTCGGTGGTTTCGAACAGCAGGTTCTGGCGGATCAGGTCGGTCAGCTCCTCGATGCCTTCATTCGTCTTGCAGTTGGTGAAGACGAAAGGCTTCTTGCCGCGCATCATGCGGGAGTCATCGTCCATGACCTTCAGGCTGGCGCCGACATAGGGGGCCAGATCGGTCTTGTTGATGACCAGGATGTCGGAATGGCTGACGCCGGGGCCGTTCTTGCGCGGGATCTTGTCGCCGGCGGCGACGTCGATCACGTAGATGAAGAAGTCGACCAGGGCCGGGCTGAAGGTGAGCGTCAGGTTGTCGCCGCCGCTCTCGATCAGCACGAGGTCGGAATCGGGGAACTTCGCTTCCATCTCCTCGACGGCGGCGAGGTTCATGCTCGGGTCTTCGCGCACGGCGGTATGCGGGCAGCCGCCGGTCTCGACGCCGATGATGCGCTCTTCCAGCAGGATGCCGCGCAGCGTGCGCTGCACATGCTTGGCGTCTTCGGTGGTGACGACGTCGTTTGTGATCACCAGGATGCGATAGCCGAGCTTCACGAGCACAGGCGTGATCGCCTCGATGATGGCGGTCTTGCCGGAGCCGACGGGTCCACCAATGCCGATGCGGGGGATCTTTTTCATAGTGCTATCCAGCTACCTTGTTAGTTCATGAACATGCGGACGTGGCCCTTGACGTGGACCGCCGCGAGAATGTCGATGATCGGCGAGAAGCTCGCCATTTCGTCGATGGTCGCATCCGCGACCCTCTCATAGGCGGTATCCACCCGGGCCGTGACGTCCAGAAGGATCTTCTGCGTATCGACGAACGAAATCCGCATCAGGCGCAGCGCGGCGCTGAGCACGCCGTTGGCCACGCCATACTGATGGACGCCGAACGCGTCGCGCCGGTTGGCCTTCAGCGTGCCGAGGGTGATGGCGAGGCTGACCGGATGGGTACCGGGCGTCTCCCCGCTCCTGATCTTCTGGAACCAGTCGCGCGGGAGCGGTTCCTCGATCATGCCCGCCGACAACTCGCAGAGCTTCTTGCCCATGCGAACCGTCATCAGGCGCGTTTCCTCGTTCAGCTTGCGCTGGTAGGTCAGCCGGTCGATCCGCATCAGCTCGTCGACATCGCCGGCCTCGACCGCCCGGTGGGCGCAGAGCACCGCCACGCCATCGCTGGTGGCAGCCTGCCACATCGATGTTTCCGTGTAGGTGCGCAGCGTCGCCGGGCCGTCGACGATACCCTGCTGAATGGCGGTTTCCAGCCCGTTCGAGAACGAGAAACCACCGACCGGCAGGGCGGAGTCGGCGAATTGCAGCAGATAGAGCAGTTCCGACAGGGACCTGTCGGACCCGCCTCCCTCAGTGGTCATGATCGTGGTCATGGGAATGACCGTGGCCATGCGAATGTCCATGACCATGGGCGTCCTTCGAGGCGTTGTGATGCGAATGCGGCGTGTCGCTGGCGCCCCCGAACAGGCGGCGCGATTCATGCGGCGCCAGATAGGGGATCACCTCGGAGCCGGGCATGAACTCGTGACGCACGCCTGGCAGGGCGTGCGTCTTCATCACCGAGTTCATCACCTTCTTGTCGACGGTGAGCGGCACGTAGACCTTGGTTCCCTTGACGACGGCCGGCCAATGCTGGTTGCCCAGCGCATGGCCGAGTTCGAACAGGGTCTGCACCATCTTCTCGACCTGCTCGCCGACGACTTCCTGCAGGTCGATGATCATCACCTCGCGCAGGGTGATGCGGGCGACGATGGCCGCCCGCTTGGCTTCGTCCCAGATCAGGACGTCGCCATCGTGCAGGTGCGAGTTGCGATCGAGCGAGAGGGCCAGCTCGACATCGCCGAGCGTCGCCTTGCGCAGCCGGCTCTTCTGGGCCTCCCACTGGTCCAGTTCGAGCCAGTCGATGGTCGCCCCGTCGAGGGACTTGGCCCATTCCGGATCCCGAACGTTACCAAGCGTGCTTTCGATAAGTATCATGCGTGCCTCTGCTGCATGGGAATGCAGGCGATCAACTGAAGAAATAGAGCTGGTTGAGCGAAATGCTCGTCGGCGGCTCGACCGTCACATGCTTGCCGTCGATGGTGACCGCGAAGGTCTCCGGATTGACGTCGATGTTCGGCAGATAGTCGTTGCGGACCATGTGCTGCTTGCCGAGCGTGCGCGTGCCGGCAACCGGGCTGATCATGCGCTGCAGGCCGAGCTTCTCGCCGATCTTGTCGTCATAGGCGGCCTGCGAGACGAAGGTGATCGAGCTCTTCGGCATCGCGCTGCCGAAGGCGCCGAACATCGGGCGATAATACATCGGCTGCGGCGTCGGCAGCGATGCGTTCGGGTCGCCCATATTGGCCCAGGCGACGAAGCCGCCCTTCAGCACCATCTTCGGCTTGGCGCCGAAGAAGGCCGGCTCCCACAGCACAAGGTCGGCGAACTTGCCCGGCGCGATCGAGCCGATCTCGTGCGCAAGGCCCGCGGTCAGGCAGGGATTGATCGTGACCTTGGCGAGGTAGCGCAGGACGCGGAAATTGTCGTTGTCGGACGCATCCTCCTCCAGCTGGCCGCGAGCCTTCTTCATGGCGTCTGCGGTCTGCAGGGCGCGCAGGAAGTTCTCGCCGATGCGGCCCATGGCCTGCGAATCCGAGCCGATCATCGAGATGGCGCCGAGGTCGTGCAGCACGCTCTCCGCGACGATCGTCTCCGAGCGCACGCGGCTCTCGGCGAAGGCGACGTCGGAAGGGATCTTCGGATTGAGGTTGTGGCAGACCATGATCATGTCGAAGAGCTCGGCGACCGAGTTCTTGCCGCATGGCAGGGTCGGGTTGGTCGAGCTCGGCAGCACGTTGCCCTGGCCGACGACCTTGAGCAGGTCCGGCGCATGGCCGCCGCCGGCGCCCTCGCTGTGGAAAGTGTGGATCGTGCGGCCGTCGAAGGCGGCGATCGTGTCCTCGACATAGCCGGATTCGTTCAGCGTGTCGGTATGGACGGCGACCGAGACGTCATACTCGTCGGCGACCGAAAGGCAGGCACGGATCGCCGACGGCGTCGCGCCGTAGTCCTCATGCACCTTGAAGCCGGCGGCGCCGCCATGCAGCTGCTCGATCATCGGGCCCTTGCCCGTCGAGTTGCCCTTGCCGAGCAGGCCGACATTGATCGGCAGCCCCTCGATCGAGCGCAGCATCATCTCCAGGTTCCACGGACCATTGGTGGTCGTGACGCCGTTGCTGCCGTCGACGGGGCCGATGCCACCGCCCCAGATCGTGGTGATGCCGTTCGAAAGCGCGGCATAGACCTGCTGCGGCGAGATGTAATGGACGTGGGTGTCCATGCCGCCGGCGGTCAGGATCAGGTGTTCGCCGGAAATCGCGTCGGTCGAGGCGCCGGTGACCAGGCCCGGCGTGACGCCGTCCATGGTCGAGGGGTTGCCGGCCTTGCCGAGGCCGACGATGCGGCCATTGCGAATGCCGACATCCGCCTTCACCACGCCGAGCGTCGGCTCGAGCACCGTGACGTTGGTGATGACGAGATCGAGGCAGCCGGCTTCCTGCGTCAGCTGGTTCTCCGAACCCATGCCGTCGCGCAGCGTCTTGCCGCCGCCATATTGAAGCTCGTCGCCGTAGACGGCGCGCAGATCCTGTTCGATTTCAACATAGAGGTCCGTGTTGCCGAGCCGGATCTTGTCACCGACGGTGGGACCGTAGAGATCAGCGTATTGCTGACGGGACATCTTGGTCATGACGCCGTACCTTTGGAAACTGGATGGGAAGGACGAGGGATCACTTCGCGGGCTTGGTCTGCTGCGCCCGGGACTTGAAGCCGAGTTCCTCGGCCTTCGCGATCGAATGCTTCTTGTTGGGCCGGTAATCGGGCGTCGGGCCGTCGCCGGTCCAGCCGTCAACCAGGTTGTTGAATCCGTAGACGAACTGCTTGCCGCCATAGGGGACCAGCGTCACGTCCTTCTCGTCACCCGGCTCGAAGCGGACGGCGGTGTTCGCGGGGATGTCGAGGCGCTGGCCGAAGGCGGCGGCGCGGTCGAATTCGAGATAGCGGTTTACCTCGAAGAAATGGAAATGCGAGCCGATCTGCACCGGGCGGTCGCCGGTATTGCGCACCGTCACCGTGGTCCTCGGGCGACCCGGATTGAGCTCGATGAAGCCGGGAGCGACGACGTAGCCCCCCGGTGCCGTGGGAGCCGGTTTGGTCGCAGCCGCAGCCGCGGGCTTCGATGCGCTGGCGGGCGCGGGTGTCGATTTATTGGCCAAGGCAACCTCCTGAAACGTTTAGTCGGCCCGGAGCCGGTCAGACGATTGGGCTGTGCAAGCTGACGAGGCGGCTGCCGTCGGTGAACACGGCCTCCACCTGGATCATGCCGAGCATGGCGGGGACTTCGTCCATCACGTCATTGACCGTGAGGACATGGCGGGCACCATCCATGACTTCTTCCACCGACTTGCCTTCGCGCGCGCCTTCCAGCACGTACTGGCAGAGCACGGCGACCGTCTCGGGATGGTTGAGCTTCAGGCCCTTGGCCTTACGCTTGAGCGCGACATCCGCCATCGTGTGGATGATAAGTTTGTCAAACTCCCGCGGTGTCAAATGCATCGTCGTCTCCGAACTTGTTGAAGCTGATCTACACTGGCTGACATCGATCTATGCTTTGGCATATCGGTCCAGCTTTGTGAAAGTCGATGGCGGCCGAACGATTTCGTGGAGATTGTCCAAGAGGTCTGCCATTGGAGCGAAACACTCCCAATCGCTCTCCTTCCCGGGCTTTCCGTCTCGCCCGAAGGGCAATTCGCTGAGCTCCTCCCCGAAATTCCAACGTATGCAGGCGATCCTCTTGCCAAAGCTTTCCGCTGCATCGTCTACATCGAAGCTATCCGAGGGCAGGTCACGCCACAAGACCATGTCGTAGATCTGCCGATTTGCGACTATAGCGATCGCGCTTGGGATATCTCAACAGACTGATCGATCGGTTGCCAACCGGAAGTTGCCATGATATTTTACATGTTGGTTCAAAATCTGAAGTATAAATAGTTCGGGAGGTAAAACTTCTGAATAGAAGATTACCGGGCTCGCATTTTTCGCTTGCTTGAAATGATATCGAGCGCCGTTGCTGCAATATGTCCGGCGCGCGGCAAGTACGAGTTGCAAGCCCGGATTTGATCCGTCGCCCGCTTTCCTCTCTCCGGGATGGCATCCATCCGGCCTGCGACGAGAGGCCGGCGCGAGTTCATGCCCCCCTCATTCCATTGTCATGGTCCGGCGATGAGCTGCTAGCCTTGCGACGAGGCGGCGGCAAGTTGATCGCCTGTCGCCGTCGCGCCGCTTCGGCGGTGTCTTGCGCGAGAATCGGTCGTCCGGGACGACCACCGCCCCATCCAGCCCGCAGGCCGGCTTTTCCTTGCCCGCGGCCAAGAGCCGAGATTGAATGACATGTGGAAATGGTTGGTCGACACGCTGCGAGCGAACCCCGAGATCGCCGTGTTCCTGTGTCTCTCCATCGGCGCCTATATCGGAAAGCTGTCCTTCAAGGGCGTCGGTCTGGGCGCGGTGACGGGAACGCTGCTGACCGCGCTCGTCGTCGGGCAACTCGGTATCACCGTCTCCAGTGACGTGCGGGCCATCTTCTTCCTGCTGTTCCTGTTCGCCATCGGCTATGGCGTGGGCCCGCAATTCGTGCAAGGCATTGCCAAGAACGGCCTGCCGCAGGCGCTGTTCTCGATCCTCGTCTGCGCGCTCTGCCTGGGCACGGCGTGGGTCGCGGGCCGGATCGCCGGCTACGACATTGGCTCGACCGCCGGATTGTTTGCCGGCGCATCAACCATCTCGTCGGCGCTGGCATTGTCGGTCGACGCGATCGAACAGCTCGGCCTTGCCGCCGGCGAGACCACCAGGCTCGTCAATGCGGTGCCGACGGCCTTCGCCATGACCTACATATTCGGCACCATCGGCGCGACCATGATCATCAGCGTCGTGGGACCCAGGCTGCTCGGCATCGACCTGGTGGCTGCCTGCCGGGCCTATGAGCGGAAGATGGGCGGACATGGGCTGTCCGGCCACGGCCTGCGGGCCTGGCACCAGCATATCGCGCGCGCCTATCGGATCGGCGAGGGCTCCGACTGGGCCGGCAAGAGCGCGGTCGAGATCGAGGCGGGGCATGGTCCGGCGCAACTGTTCATCGAACGGATCCGGCGCGATGCCCAGATCGTCGATGCTACGGCGGACATGACGCTGCAGGTCGGCGACGTGGTCGCGGTCGCCGGCAGTCGCGCGGTGCTGATGCAGATCGCCGGTCCCGCGCTTGTCGAGGTCGAGGACGCCGAACTTCTCAATGTGCCCGTCGAGGGCACGGAAATGCTGATCACCAACCGCAAGGTGGACGGCAGGACGCTGGCCGAGCTGGCCGAGCTGCCCAGCACGCGCGGCATTTTCCTGCGCCGCATCCGTCGCGGCGCCACTGGCGTCGATATTCCGGTGCTGCCGGCAACCACGCTGCATCGGGGCGATGTCGTCAACGTGGTCGGCCGGCCGCAGGATATCTCGCGGCTGCTGGCGGCTTTCGGGCGCGCCGACCGCGCCACGGAGGAAACCGACGTCGCCCTGGTCGCGGCGGCGATCGTCATCGGCGCGATCCTCGGCTCGATCGTGCTGCGGCTGGGCTCCGTGCCGGTCACGCTGTCGTCCTCCGGCGGCGTGCTGCTGGCGGGCATCGCGCTTGGCTGGCTGCGCTCGGTGCATCCAACCTTCGGCCGGGTTCCGCCGGCCGCCAACTGGCTGATGAATGCGCTGGGCCTCAACATGTTCATCGCCGTCGTCGGCCTGTCTTCCGGACCGAGTTTCGTCGCCGGCGTGCAGGAACTGGGCTTCAGCTTGTTCCTGTGGGGCATGGTGGTGACGAGCGTGCCGCTCATCCTCGCCCTCTATATCGGCCGGTATGTCTTCCGTTTCGACGACGCGATCCTGCTGGGCTGCGTCGCCGGCGCGCGCGCCTCGACCGCATCGCTCGGCATGCTGACGGCGCGCGCCAAGAGCCAGACCCCGGCGCTCGGCTTCACGGTCAGCTGCGCCGTGTCGAACACGCTGCTGACGATCGGCGGAATCCTGATCGTCCTGCTGGCGCGGTAAGGGTTCAGGTCGTCCCTCACCCCAGCCCTCTGCCGCGCGGGAGCGGGGGCTCGACCGCGCGCTGTCCTCGACGCGCTCACCGTCGATGACGATTGCCGGCCGAAACCCTCGCCCGCTCGCGGGAGAGGGCAGGGTGAGGGGCCGGCTTCTTGCGCTGCGTCTACCGGTACGACAAGGTCTCGGCTGCGCGCGGCGACGTCATGGCGCCCAGCACGAAGGCCAGATTGGCGGCGGCGACCAGCGAGGCGGCGTGCGCGTCGGCCCGCGCCTGGCGGGCGTCGAGCAGGCCGCTGTCGGCGACGGTCGCGGCCGTCACCGTGCCCAGGCCGTTGCGATAGGCGTCGAGCGCCGCGTCGTAGGTGATGGTGGCCGCATCGGTCAGCTTGCTGGCCGCGCGATAGGAGGCGAGCGCCGAGCGCAGCGTGTTGGATGCCACCACCATCTCGCGGACGGCCTCTTCCTGCGTCTTGGCGAAGGTGGCGCGCGCCACGGCGGCGCGCGATTCCGCCGCCTTCAGATTGGCGGCGCGCAGGCCGCCATCATAGATCGGCATGGTGGCGCCGACGAGGACGCCGGCGCCCGAGCCCTGCTGGCCGATGGTCGGCAGGCCGGCGGTGTTGAAGCCGCTGGTGCCCTGGCCGGCGACGCCGGAAAGGAACACCTTCGGCAGGAAGTCGGCATTGGCGACGCTGATGCCCGCCTCGCCGGCCTTCATGTTGGCATAGCTCGCCAGCACGTCCGGCCGGCGCGCCAGCGCCTCGCGGATCATCTCGTCGGTCGAGACGTCGGACGGGGCCGGCAGGCGGCGGCGGCCGGAATTGGCGATCTTGATGTCGAGGGTGGGCGACACGCTCATCGCGGCGAGCAGCGCCTGGTAGGCGTCGCGCTGCTGGCCCGACGCGACGACCTGGCGCAATTCGGACTGCGCCACCTGCTGGCGGGCCTGCGCGACCTCGACGGTGGTGCCGAGGCCCTTCTTTTCGCGCGCCACGGCGGCGTCGAGAATGGCGCGGCTGTTGCGGAGGGACTGGCCGGCGACCTCGGTGCGCGTCTGGGCCGCGCCATACTGGTAATAGGTGCGGGTGACGTTAAAGATCAGCAGCTGGTGGGCGCCGTTGAAGGTGACGTTCGCCGCTTCCAGCACGTGCTTGGCGACGGTGGCGGCGGCCTTGCGCTGGCCGAAGTCGAACACCAGCCATTGCAGCGCCACGGCCGCGGTCGCGCCGCTGACATTGGTCTCGATATCCTTGCGCTCGCCGAGGACGTCAATCGGCGTGGTGATCTGCTGGCTGCCGCCGATGACATTGGCCGAGATGGTCGGCAGGAAGGTCGATTCGGCGATGCCGACGGCCAGCGCCGCCTGTCGCGCCTGTTCCCACGCCACCCGCGTGGCCGGGTTGTGGCGTGCGGCGAGGTCGATCAGGTCGGGCAGCTGGTACACCTTGCCGGGCCGCACTTCCGGCGCGGCGGGCAGGGCGGTCAGCTCGGGATTGCCGCGCACGCCGAAATCGCGCGAGGTCGAGGGCGCGGAAGGCGGCTGCGGCAGCAGGCTGACCGTCGTCTTGCGGCCCTGCTGATAGGGCTCGTCCGGCGAGGCGGGCGCCAGTTGCTCGGCATATTGCGCGCAGCCCGTCAGCAAGGCGAGCAGGCCGGTGGCCAGGATAAGGCCGAAGCTTGCGCGGGCGGGTCGATGCGGTCGGGAGGGGATCGCCATCATGCCTCGGTCACCAGTGCCGTCTCGATTCGGGAAATGCGTTCCGCAGCCGTAGCACGCGGGGCGGCGGGCGCGTCCAGCGTTTGTTGGCCGTCCAATCCGTCCGGCGGCGTCGCCGTGGCGACTGCCTTCGCCAACCGCGCCAGCCGCGCCGCCTCGTCCGGGTCGGGCCCGGGCGCCAGCAGCAGGCTCGCCGGCAGGTGCTCCGCCTCGGCGATCATGGTCTGGAAGCGGCGCATTTCGGCCGGGCTCGGGCGCAGCGACGCGGGCTCGTAATGCGCCATGGCGAGCTGCTCGGAGGCCTGCCGCAGGTCGACGGTGGCCGCCGCCGCCTGATCGACGAGGGCGCGGCGGTTGTCGCGCGGCAGGGCGGCCAGGCGCGACAGGGCGGCGAGCGCGTTGGAGAGCCCGCTGCGCACGCCCGTGACCACGCCGACCGGCCAGATCCGCGTGAAGATCAGGTAGACGAGCACATTGCCGAGCAGGATGCCGACGATGCGGTCGCGCGCCGAATCCATGTCGAGGCTCGGCTCGAAGCCCTGCAGCACGGTGAGCAGGAAGGCGAGGCCGATCTGCACGCCGCCATAGGAGATCCGCTCGCTGCCCGACGATACCCAGGCGGCCGGCAGCATCGCCACGAAGACCAGCCCCATCAGCCCGCCGACGCTGGTCAGGCTGGGGATGACGAACAGGATGGCGCCCATGCCCATGGCGGCGCCGATCAGGCAGCCGACGATGCGCAGGGTCAGCTTGTGCACCGTCTCGCCGGTGGTGCCGAGCGAGGCGACGAAACAGGTGATCATGGCGGTATGGATGCCCTGCCAGGCGATGCCGGCATAGACGATGTAGGCGATCATCGCGGCCAGCGTCGTCTTCAGCGCGAAACGCTGGTGCGCCGGATTGCTGAGCGCGTCGGCGGCGAAGAACGGTTCCTGCGCCATGACCGGCCAGGCGGGTTCGGGATCCGCCATGTCGCGCAGCATCGCCCAGGCCTCCTGCAGCGCCGGGTCGCCGGATGGCGGCGGCGCGTCGGGCGGGGGGATCGCGGCTTCGGCCTTGAGAGCCGCGGCGACGCGCTCGCACTGCGCGGCGAGCTGGCCGCGTTCCTCGTCCGTCACCGTATCCGGCAATGCCGAGACCGCCAGCAGCAGCGCGTAGCTCTGCTCGATCGCCTGCGCCAGCATGTTGGTGACCCGCGCCGGCACGTAATGCAGGATGCGCGTCAGCAGGGCGCGCTGGTCGTGCTCGGCATTGCCTTCGCGCAGCAATTCCTGCACCCGCGCAAGGCTTTCGGCGTCGTTGCGGCGAAGATGGTCGGCCGCCGCCTCGATCCGCTCGCGCACCGTGGTCCGCAACAGGGTGGAGGGCTTCCAGCCCAGCACCAGGTTGAAGCAGAGCATCAGCGCCATCGGCATCGTCACCATCTGCCAGGCATAGAGCAGGCCGCGCGTCACGACCTCGCCGAGCGGCGCGGCGCTCACCAGCGTCAGCGCGAAGGTGATCACCAGCGCCATGTCGGAGCCGAGCGGCCCGAGCTTGCTGACCGAGCCGAGATAGACGAAGGCGAAGGAAGCGAGCGCCATCACGGCCAGGCGCAGGAACGGCACCTCGATCGTCCAGCGCGTCAGCAGGAAGACGAGCGCGACGAACACCGTGACCAGGATGGTGGCGCCGATCGCCAGCACGATGTTGGTCGAGGCGTCCTGCTTCATCAGATAGACGATCAGGTAGCAGCCGATCGCCGGCTCCGGAATCTTGTAGATCATGGCGACGGCGGCCACGAGCGCGCAGAGCAGCGCGACGCGCCAGGTCATGCCGAACCGGCCCTCGAAGGGCTTCAGGTCGGCGACAAGCTGGTGCATCCGGAGCGACATGGCCTCAGCAGCGGTCTTCGCTATGGATGGTGGCGATCGCCGAAGCGCCGACGCGCATCAGTTCCTGCGGCGGATTGTCGAGCAGGATGCGGACCGGGAAGCGCTGCGAGATGCGCACCCAGTTCAGCGTCTTCGGCACATAGGGCAGGCTGCGCGGAAACAGCAGCACTTCCTCCGAGCTGACGCCCCAGCCGATGCCGACCACGCGGCCGCGCAGCGGCACCGAACGGTTGGCCATCACATAGGCCGTGGCGCAGGCGCCCTCCTGCAATTGCCGCAGCTCCGTCTCGCGGAAGGCGGCGGTGACGAACCATTGCTCGGTGTCGATCAGGGTGAAGACCGACTGGCCGGTAATGACGAACTGGCCCGTCGACACGGCGAGGCCGGCGACGAGACCGTCATGCGGCGCGCGCACCTGCGTATCGGCGAGGTTCCGCTCGGCCAGCGCCAGCGCCGCGCGGCGGGCGGAAACCAGCGCCTCGGCGCCGTCCAGCGTGCTGACCAGCGCATCCGCCGCCTCGCGCTGCGCCAGGGCCTGGTTCAGGCTGATCGTGGCGTCGCGCTTGGCGGTCGCCGCATCATCCACCTGCTGGGCGGTGACGTAGCCCTTGGGGCGAAGCGCGGTCAGGCGCTGCAGCGTCTGGGTCGCGAGGTCGAGATTGACGCGCGCGCGGGAGATCTGCTCGCTCGCCACCGCGGCATTGGAGGTCTCGGCGCGGATGGTGCGCTGCTGCGCGGCCAGCGCGGCCTCGGCGATCATCAGGTCGGCCTTGGTCTGTTCGACGGCAAGGCGATAGGGGACCGGATCGATCGCGAACAGAAGGTCGCCGCGCTTCACCCGGCCGTCGTTCTTGACCGCGATCTCGATGATCCGGCCGGGAACGGTCGAGGAGATGTTGACCAGATTGGCCTGGACGACGGCGTCGTCCGAGGTCGGGTTCAGCTCGCCCTGGCGCAGGTATTTCCAGCCAAGCGCGCCGGCGCCGGCGATGATGACGAGGGCCACGACGCCGCCGAGCGCCTTGCCGAGGAAACCGGGCTTGCTCATCGTCAGCGTCCGAAAAAGGCGAGGGAAGCGGCGAAGGAAATTCCGGCCGCGAGACAGACATAGACCAGGAGCCGCAGCGGCAGCCGGTCGTCCAGTCCGATCAGCACGAAGGCGACGCGGATCGCCACCGCGCCGAGAATGCCGATGGTGGCGCAGGCGAGCCAGGCCGGGAAATAGGCGCCGAAAAGCGGAATGGCCGGTGCTCGGTTATCCGAGCAGCCAGCCAATGCGATCGCGGCAAGCGGTGCCAAGCGAGCGCAGGACAGTGATTTCATCAGACGCCAGCCCCCAATTCCGAGCGCGGCGGCTCGTCATCCTTCGATGGAAAGGATTACCGTTCCAGTCCGTCGGCTGCAACCGGCGGATGCTCAGTGTTCATCGCCCGCCTGTTCTTCTAGAATGCCGGGTTCGACCCTCGGCGGCGAGTGAACGTCGGCAGGAAGGCATGCGGGCCGGAGGCTAGAGGACGCTGCGTTCGCGGATGATTTCGATCCCGGAGCCGGGGGCGCCATAGCCGCGCTCGACCAGCGAGCAGCGCCAGTTGCCGGGCTCGCCATCGATGCCGAACAGGTTATAGCGGCCGGCGGGCTTGTGGCCGCCCGGCGCGTTGGCCGCCGACGGCACGCCGATCACCGGCACGGGTCCCTGCGGACCTTCGATGCTCTCGAAGCTGTCGATATGGGTATGCCCGTGCAGGATCAGCTCGGCGCCGACTTCCTTGATGATGGCGCGGATCCGTCCGGCGCCGACCAGCCGCTTGTGCCAGTTCGTCGCCTTCTTGAACGGCGGATGATGGATCAGCACGACGCGGTAGAGGCCTTCTCCCTTGGCACGGATCAGCATGTCGCGCAGCATCGGCAGCGCGTGGGCCTCGACATGGCCCGTTGCCATGAAGGGCGCCGAAGCGCGGGCGCTTGAGACGCCGATGATCGCGGCAGGGCCACGCCTGCGCAGATAGGGAAAGATCACGCGGCCGAGCGCCAGTCCCTCGTCGCCGGTCGCAAAGGGCGCCCATAGCGCGAGCGCCTTGGCGAGCGCTCCCGGCACATAGGCATCGTGATTGCCCGGCACGAACGAGACGTCGTGCGGCGCTCCGACCGCCTGCAGCCATTCGCCCGCCGCGATGATCTCGGTCGGCAGCGCGATGTTGACCAGGTCGCCGGTGACGGCGATGTGATCGGGGTTCTGCGCCAGCATGTCTTCGACCAGGCCAGCCAGCACATGGCCACCCAGCGAACGGACGCGGTTGCGCTGCCAGTTGAAGTAACCGATCACCCGCTTCGAGGCGAGCTCCATCGTGCGCGGACGGGGCAGGGGGCCGAGATGCGGATCGGAGAGGTGAGCGAGAAGGAACATCCTCTGGGCTTAGCGAAGCGCGGCCCCAGCGTCCAGTTGCGATCCGCCGCACGCGCCCGGCCGCCGTCACCTGGCTGGGCAATTTCCCGAACCCGCTCTCCCCGGCCGGGCCCCGGCGCGGTGCTCCTGTCGCGTCTACGCGAACCCGGCCGCGCGGATCGCGGATCTTTGCTTCGCAGTGCTCGGAACGACGCAGACGGGCGGAGCCCGGCGAAGCGGCAACAAGGCAGACACGCCGCCCATGGCCTGCCATGCTGGACCGGCATCGTCCGTCGTTCGCCAGTCTGGATCGAAATCCGCATGTATTCCGTTCTCGCTCGCCTTGGAACCTTCGTCGCGCCGGTCCTGCGCGGCATGACGCTCGGGGTGCGGGGCGCCTGTTTCGATGAGGAGGGACGCATCTTCCTCGTCCGCCACAGCTACATGCCGGGCTGGTACCTGCCCGGCGGCGGCGTCGAGCGCGGCGAGACCGTGCAGGACGCGCTGCTGCGCGAACTGCGCGAGGAGGGCGGCCTCGAGGTGGACGGCGTGCCGACGCTCTTCGCCATCTACGTCAATCCGAAGCGGCGGCGCGACCATGTGCTGGTTTTCGTCTCGCGCAGCATCCGCCGACCCAGCCCGCCGGACTATCCCAATCGCGAAATCGCCGAGGCGGGCTTTTTCTCCCCGCAGGCCCTGCCGGAAGCGACGACTCCGGCGACCCGCCGCCGGCTGGCCGAGATCGCCGGGGGCGCGCCGGTCGTGCCGCATTGGTGATTGCCGAGGCCGTGCCCGCATGGTATTGCGCCTTGGCGTGCGACCCGGAACCAAGCATGACTCCGAGCCTTATCCTGCTGCGACGACGAACCGACGGCCGTGACCTCCTGTCACGTGACGCCGTTCGATCGCTTGTCCCCGGGGCCCGCCGCACCTGATCGGTGGCCTCCGTTGGACTGCGCCATGCCCTTCCGACGAGACGCCATTCATGAAGATCGACTCCTTTACCGTCCTGGCCGAGCAGCCTGCCGACGATGCGGCCATCGAAGCGCTGCACGAGATCTCGTTTGGGCCCGGCAGGTTCGTGCGCGCCGCTTCGCTGCTGCGCGAGGGCGTTCCGCATGATCCCGAGCTTTCCTTCGTCGCCAGGTCCGGGGAGCGGCTGATCGGCTCGGTGCGGCTGACCCCGATCCGCATTGGCGGCAAGCCCGCCATCCTGCTCGGGCCACTCGTCGTCGTGCCGGAGTGGAAGGGCAGGGGCGCCGGCAAGTCGCTGATGCGCACCGCGATCGCGGCCGCCAGGGAGGCCGGCCATGCCGTGATCCTGCTGGTCGGCGACGAGCCCTATTACGGCCCGTTCGGATTCGTCCGGCTGAAGCCCTACCAGATCACCCTTCCGGCCCCGGCCGACCCGGCCCGCGTCCTCGTCTGCCCGCTCACCGACACCGCCCTCGAAGGCCTCGGCGGCGCCGCGGAACGCGCGGCTTAGAGCTGCTCAGGTTGTCTCCAGCTCCGGCATCATCCCCGCGAAGGCGGGGATCCATACAGCCGTGAGGGCGGCCGTGCGAACCTCCCTATGCCACGGCTGAATGGATCCTGGGTCAAGCCCAGGATGACGGCGAGCGTGGACGTCGCCCCTTGTCCATATCGGGTGGGCGGGAGTCAGCATTTTGCCAAGCGCCCATCCTCATCATCCTGAGGGCTTTCGCAGAAAACCGTCTCGAAGGACGCACGATCGCCGTGCAACTCCTTCTGTGGCCACCTGCATGTCCGCCGTGCGTCCTTCGAGACGGCACTTCGGGCCCATCAGGATGTCGGGGGCGGGGGCGGCATCCTGGGAGGAGTGAAAGAAGCCGCGTCGCTTCCCGCCCTACCGCCCCTCGCGATACCAGGTCGCGGCCATGACGCCGAGCAGGGCGGCGAGGCCGAGGAAGCCGGAGAAGAGCGGCCAGCGGTCGACGCCCTTCAACACCGACGCCTCCGTCATCCGCACGCCCATCCAGTCGCGGCCCGACATGGAGCGGCCGGGGCGCATCGGCACGATGCGCGGCAGGTCCGCCTTGCCGTCCGTGACCATGCGGGCGATGTGTCCACCGGTCGCGTCGACCACGGGCTGAAGCTTTTCGAAGGTCGACAGCACGTCGGTGAATTCGCGCGGATTAGCGGGGCCGACATGCGCGAAGGCGCGATATTCGCCGTCCTCGACGCGCCAGAGGCCGATCTCGTCGGCTGCCATCTCGGCGTGGAAGCGCCCAGGCGCCTGCGGGGCGAGGGTCAGCGTCCGGCGCGTGCCGGAAGGCGCGATGACGGTGACCGGGCCGATCGTTTCCTGCATGGTCTGGCGGTCGACGAGGAGCGTCGCGCCGCGTGCCGTGGCGCGCAGCGCCTCTTCCTCGAGGTCGGGTTCCTTCATCAGCCAGTGCGCCAGCCGGCGCAGCAGGTCGACATGCGGGCCGCCGCCCTCGAAGCCGCGCGCCCACAGCCAGACCTGGTCGGAGAGCATCAGCGCCACGCGGCCCTTGCCCTCGCGGTCGAGCACCAGCAGCGGATCGTCGTCGGCACCCTTCATGATGGTCTCGCCATTCGGCCTGTCGACCTCGACTTGGCGGAACCAGCGGCTCCAGCGCGGCGGCTCGGCATTGGCGCCTTCGAGGCCGCGCGTCACGGGATGGCGTTGGCCGAGATCTGTCACGCGCGGGCTGAAGGGCTTTTCGATGACGCGGCCGGTGGGGGCTGCCGGCAGCACGTCGGCCAGGGGCGTGCTCCAGAGGCTGTCATCCGAGGCGTAATCCGGCCCGGAGGCGACCAGCAGCGCGCCGCCCTCGCGGACATAGCGGGCGATGTTGTCGAAATAGATGGTCGGCAGCACGCCGCGCTGGGCGTAGCGGTCGAAGATGATCAGGTCGAACTGGTCGATCTTGACCGAAAACAGCTCGCGCGTCGGGAAGGCGATCAGCGAAAGCTCGTTGATCGGCGTGCCGTCCTGCTTTTCCGGCGGGCGAAGAATGGTGAAGTGGACGAGATCGACCGAGGCGTCGGATTTCAGCAGGTTGCGCCAGATCCGTTCGCCGGCATGCGGTTCGCCGGAGACCAGCAGCACGCGCAGATTCTCGCGGATGCCATCGATGACGGCGGCGGCGCGGTTGTTGACGGGCGTCAGTTCGCCCTCGAGCGGGGCGGCCTCGAATTCGTAGATGTTCTGCCCGGCATGAGCGATGCGGATCGGAAAGCGGTTCAGCGCGCCCGGCGTCACGGTTTCCGTGGCGAGCGGCTCGCCGTCCAGGCTGATGGTGACGCGGACCGGCTCGTTGGTTGGCGCGCCCTGGTCGATCACGCTGTATTCGATCGTCTGGTTCTCGCCGACGATCGAAAAGCGCGGCGCCGAGCGGATCACCATCTGGCGGTCGCGCTCGTCGTCATGGCCGGAGATCAGCGCATGCAGCGGCGCGCCGGCGAAGGGCGAGCCTGGCGGCGTCGGCACGTCATGCACTTCGCCGTCGGTCAGCATGACGACGGCGCCCAGCCGTTCCGGCGCGACATCGGCCAGCGCGGCCTGCACGGCGGTAAACAGCTCCGTGCCGTCGACCGGCGCCCCGCCGGTCTTGCCGCCGGCCTCGACGACCCGCAGATCGATGCTGCCCAATTCGCCGAAGCGCTTTTCCAGCGCGGCGCGGGCGTCGGCCGTCATGCCGGCGCGGCCATCGAGATCCTGGCTGGCGCTCTTGTCGACGACGAGCGCCACCACGGTCGGCAGAGGCTGCCGGTCCTCGGCGAGCAGCACCGGCCCGGAAAGGGCGGCGATCAGCGCCACCAGCGCCAGCAGGCGCAGCCAGCCGCCGCGAAGGCGGCGCAGCAGCAGCGGCGCCACCGCGAGAAGGCCGAGCACGGCCACCGCGACCAGCCAGGGCAGCGGGATCAGCGGCGCGAAGGTCAGGGACCAATTCACTGGCCTAGCCTCTCCAGAAGCGCCGGCACATGGACCTGGTCGGCCTTGTAGTTGCCGGTCAGGGTGTACATGACGATGTTGATGCCGGTGCGATAGGCGAGTTCGCGCTGGCGCGGGTCCGGCGGCACGGTCGGCACGAGGTAGCGGCCGTCCGGGTCGGTCGCCCAGGCGGCGGCCATGTCGTTCTCGGTGATCAGGATCGACGAGACGCCGTCACCCGGCCGGGCCGGACGCTGGGCGGCGGTGGCGTCGTCCTCCGGCGGCGACGCCTCGACCCAGAGCGGTCCGCCGCTATAGCGGCCGGGAAAGTCCTCGAGCAGGTAGAAGGCCTTGGTGAGCACGTGGTTGCCGGGCACCGGCTCGAGCGGCGGGATGTCGAGGCCGGACAGCATGGCGCGCAGCCGCTCGGCCGCCGGGGTGCCGCCGAAGCCGGTGGAGCCGGGCGCCCGTTCCAGTTCGTCGCGCGTGTCGAACAGGATCGAGCCGCCCTGTTTCATATAGGCGTCGATCTTGGCCAGGGTCTGCGAGGAGGGCATGGGCGACGACGGATCGATCGGCCAATAGAGCAGCGGGAAGAAGCTCAGCTCGTCCTTCTCGACATCGACGCCGAGCGGATTGTCCGGCTCCATCGCCGTGCGGGCACTGAGGGCGCGCGCCAGGCCTGCCAGGCCGGCTTCGCTCATGTCGTCGATCTCGCTGTTGCCGGTCCGGACATAAGCGAGCCGCGACGTGTTGACGGCGTCCATGGCGAACTGGTCGCTCGCCGCATCGGCATGGGCCGGCGGGGGCGCAAAACCGTGCATCAGGGTTAACATGAGGATAACAGACGCGGTCGCGTGACGGCGCATCCGTAGGCCCCCGTTCATCCAGAGCACGGCGAGCGCGTCGGCAATCAGACAGACCAGCGCGGCGAGCAGCAGCCAGGGCGAAAGGTCGATCGGCGCCGTCGTCGGGTAGGGCCGGAGCTCGGCCCGGCTCATGGCGCTGGCGTCGAAGGGCGGCAAGGTAGCGTCGGGCGCCAGCACGTTGATGGCGCGGAAGCCGTCCTCGCTGCCATAGAGGCCGGGCGGATGTTCGGCGCTGGTGGCGACCGGCGCGCCGGAGGCCGGCAGCGGCCGCGCCATCGGATCGCTGGATATGAAATGGCCGAAGCCGTCCAGCAGCCTGTAAGGCGGCAGCGTCGCGCCGGCTGCGCCCTCGACCGTCTTGGCGGCGCTATCCTGCATCAGCGGCACCGAGGCGAAGGCCGAAATCCGGCGCAGCATCTCCACGAACGTGCCGGAAAGCGGCAGGTTTGACCAGCTGGCGTCGGCGGTGACATGGAACAGCACCAGCCATCCCTTGCCGAGCGGCGCGGCGGTGACCAGCGGCGTGCCGTCGGCAAGCGCTGCCCAGGTGCGGGCGGGCAGGTTGGCGTCCGGCTCGGCCAGAACCTGCCGGCGAACCTCGATATCCCTCGCGATCGCGAGGCCCGCGAAGGGGCTGGTGGCGGCGAAGGAGGCGAGCGGCTGCGGCGACGACCAGGAGAGGCTGCCGCCGAGCACGCGCCCGCCCTCGCGCAGGCGCACGGGGATCAGCGTGTCGGTATCGGCGCTCGCCGCCGCGAGGCGCGGCCCGGCGAAGCGCAGCAGCGTGCCGCCGGCCTCGACCCAACTGGCGAGCTTGTCCTCGACGTCGGGCGTCAGCGTCCCGATATCCGCCATGGCGATCACGGCAGCGCCGGCCTCGATCATCTGCGGCACGGCGAGTGCCGCATTGGCATCGCGCGGCTCGATGACATCGGCGAAAGGCTGCACGGCGCGGGTGATGTAGTAGAGCGGCGAGAGCAGCGGCTGGGCATTGTCGCTTGACGCGCCGGAAATCAGGCCGATGCGGCGACGCTTGAAGCGGTCGTCCAGAAGCTGCACGGCGCCGGCCGTATGCTGGCCGGCGATCTCGACGCGGACGATCTCATTGCGCAATTCGGTCGGCAGGTTGAAAACGGCGTCGGTGCGCAGTTCGCCGGGCTTGAACGCGAAGGGCGCTTCGCCGACCGAGCGACCGCGCATGTCGCGGGCGACCAGCGTGCCGCCGGAAGCGGCCGCGCCATCGCCGCGGATCGCGGAAAGGGTCAAGGCGTCGGCGGTGGCGACGGGCGCCGCGAGCCCGAGCAGAGCCTTGCCATCACTGCCATAGACCGTCACCGGCGCCTGGATCGAGCTTTCCAGAAAGCGGCCGAAATCCTCCGCGTCCTGGCCACCAAGGCCGTTGGAAAGCCAGGCGACACCGCCGAACCCGGTCGCGTTGGCCGTCGATCGCAATGCAGCGGCGATAGCCGCCCGGTTGGTCGGATAGGGGCGCGGCGCCAACGCATCGAGGCGCGTGCGAATCGCCGCGCCATCGGTGGGTGCGAATTCCTGGTTGGCAGGTTCCGCCGTGGCGATCAGGCCGACCGGCCGGCCGGCGCTCTCGGCCAGTTGCACGATGCGGCGGGCGGTATCGATCCGCGTCTCCCAATCGCGAGCGGAGGCCCAGTCATTGTCGATGACCACCAGCAGCGGTCCCGAGCCGGGCGCACTTTCGCCGGTCGGCCGCCAGATCGGCGCGGCGAGCGCGAGGATGACGAGCCCGGCCAGCAGCAGCCGCAGCGCCGTCAGCCACCAGGGACTGCGCGCCGGCTGTTCGTCGCGCCGGGCGATCTCGGCAAGGATTCGCGTCGGCGGAAAGCTCTCCAGCCGGGGCTTGGGCGGGGTCAGCTTCAGCAGCCACCAGATCGCCGGCAGCAGTACAAGCGCCGCCAGCACCAGCGGTGCGCCGAAGGCGAGGGGGAGCCCGGCGATCATGCCCGATCTCCCTGCGTGGTGCGGGCGGAGAGCCGGGCGTGCAGCGCCAGCAGCGGCTCGGTCGCCGGGTGGTCGGTGCGGTGGGTCAGATAGGTCCAGCCCAGGCGCCGGCAGGTCGCGGCCAGCGTCTCGCGGCGGGCGACGAGGCGCTTGCGATAGTCCTCGGCGATCTGCTCGGCGCGGCCGATCGTGTAGAGCGCGCCGCTTTCGGGATCGCGGAACTCGGTGCGGCCGGCATAGGGGAAGGTCTCCTCGACCGGATCGCGGATCTCGACCAGATGAACGGTGGCGCCATGGCGGGCATATTCGGCCAGGCGTGCCTCGATCTCGTCGAGTGGATCGAGAAAATCGCCGATGACGACGAGATCGGCAAAGCGGCTCAGCCGCAGGGCGGCGGGAAGGGCCGGCTGGTCGGTGTCGAAATGGGCGAGCGTCTCCGCCAGCCGCTCGGCCGCGTTGCGCGACAGGATGGGATCGCTCAGGCCAAGCAGGCCGATGCGCTCCCCGGCCGCGGCGAGCAGGTCACCCAGCGCCAGCAGCAGCACGACGGCGCGGTCGCGCTTGGAGGCAAGCGCCAGCCGCGACCGGAAATCCATCGAGCGCGACAGGTCGGCGGCGAGCCATATGGTATGCGCCGCCTCCCATTCGCGCTCGCGGATATAGAAGTGATCGTCGCGGGCCGAGCGGCGCCAGTCGATGCGGCCGGGTGCCTCGCCTGCCACGAAGGGACGAAATTGCCAGAAGGTTTCGCCAGGACCGGCGCGGCGGCGCCCATGCCAGCCCGCGAGAACTGTGGTCGCAACCCGGCGTGCCTCGACCAGCAGGTCCGGCAGCCTCAGGGCCAGGCCCTTGGCCTCCGCCAGATTTGTGCCGACACGGCTGGTTGCCTGCACGGAAGCGCGTGCTTCGCTCAAGACGTCACCCAATTCGTGACTTGAGGGTCCCGATGACATCGCGCACCGTGAGCCCATCGGCCCGGGCCGCGAAGCTCAGGCTCATGCGGTGCTGCAGCACCGGTTCGGCCAGCGCGATCACGTCGTCGACCGATGGCGCATAGCGGCCGTCGATCAGGGCGCGGGCGCGGACGGCAAGCATCAGGGCCTGGCTGGCGCGGGGGCCGGGTCCCCAGGCGATGACGCCGGAAAGCTTGCTGTCGGCGATCTCGCCGGGCCGGGCCGAGCGAACGAGATTGAGAATGGCCTCGACGACGCTCTCGCCGATCGGCAGGCGGCGCACCAGTTGCTGGATGGCCTTCAGCGACTGCGCGTCCGTCACCTTTTCGGCGACGGCATCGCTGGCGCCGGTGGTCTCGAACAGCATCTTCCGCTCGGCGTCGCGATCGGGATAGAGCACGTCGATCTGCAGCAGGAAGCGGTCCAGCTGCGCCTCGGGCAGGGGATAGGTGCCTTCCTGCTCCAGCGGGTTCTGCGTCGCGAGTACGTGGAAGGGGCTCGGCAGGTCGTAGCGCTGACCGGCGACGGTGACGTGATACTCCTGCATCGCCTGCAGCAACGCGGATTGCGTGCGCGGGCTGGCGCGGTTGATCTCGTCCGCCATCAGTAACTGGCCGAAAATCGGTCCCTTCAGGAAGCGGAAGGAGCGGCGGCCGTTCTCGTCCATGTCCATCACCTCCGACCCCAGAATGTCGGACGGCATCAGGTCGGGGGTGAACTGAACGCGGCGCTCCTCAAGGCCCAGCACGATGCCGAGCGTTTCGACCAGCTTGGTCTTGGCGAGGCCGGGCACGCCGACCAGCAGGCCATGGCCGCCGGCCAGCAGCGTCACCAGCACGCGCTCGATCACCGTCTCCTGGCCGTAGATCACTTTGCCTATGGCGGCGCGGGCCGCCTTGATCGAGGCAACGGCCGCGTCGGCTTCGGCGATCGTGCGACCGGGATTGACGTCGGCGATGGAGGTCTGATTGAACGCGCTCATATCGGCCCATATAGTTTCGGTTACGGTCGCGACGAGACCGAGTGACTCGATCCGCGTACAATCTTCGCACGACCGGCATGGCAGCGTCAGCCTCTGGCTCCGCCGCCATGCACGGAAGGATGATACTTAGCATGTCAGTGACAAAGCAGGGCGAAACCAAGGCCGAGGACATTTCGGCACCGGGTTCGGCCCTCCCGGGGCTCATCGAACGGGCGGGCAAGCTGCGCGGACCGGCGCCGGTCCATCTCTGGCATCCCGCGCATTGCGGCGTGATCGACATCCGGATCGACCGGAATGGCGCCTGGCATCACGAGGGAAGGCCTATCCTGCGCGAGGCGCTGGTCAAGCTGTTCGCCACCGTGTTGCGCCGCGAGCCGGATGGCAGCTATGTCCTCGTCACACCGGTCGAAAAGCTGACTATTACCGTCGAGGATGCGCCGTTCATTGCGGTGGAACTGGCTGTCGAGGGCGAGGGGGCCGCACAGACGCTGGTTCTCCGCACCAATGTCGGCGATGTCGTCACCATCGATGCTGAGCATCCGCTGCGGGGCGCGGCAGATGCGGCGAGCGGCGGGCTGGTTCCTTACATCCTGGTCCGAGGCGGGCTCGAAGCCCGGCTGGCGCGGTCGCTGGTGCATGAACTCGCTTCGTATTTCGAGCAGCGCGGCGAAGAGATCGGCGTGGTTTCCAGCGGGCACTTCTTTGGCATGGGCCCCGCCGAAGCGGCGGTGACGTCTTGACGCAGTTCGGCGACGACGATCCGTTCCGGCCGGATCACTTCTTCGAGCGGGCGCGACAACGGCTCCTGCCGCTCGAGCATCCGCTGGTCGCGGATCCGAACGAGATCGTCATCAACCCGGAATTCGTGCCGCCGAAGGGATTCGTCTGGCGGGAGGCGGCGGTGCTGATTCCGATCGTCGAGCGCAGTACCGCCACCGTGCTGATGACGCGGCGGACGATGCAACTGCGCAAGCATCCCGGCCAGATCGCGTTTCCGGGCGGCAAGATCGATCCGACCGATCAGGACGCGACGGCTGCCGCGCTGCGCGAGGCGCAGGAGGAGATCGGGCTGGACCCGGCCCTGGTCGAGCCGATCGGCGGGCTGGACCCCTATATCGCCGGTACGGGCTACCGGATCACCGCGATCGTGGCGCGGGTGGCTCCCGAACATCATCTGGTGCTGAACCCGGCCGAGGTTGACGCGACCTTCGAAGTACCGCTCTCTTTCCTGATGACGCCAGAAAATCACCAGACGATCAGTCGCGAATTTGATGGCGTCCGGCATTCTCTCTATCAAATGCCGTATGACGAACACCATATCTGGGGAGTGACCGCCGGGATCATCCGCGGTCTCTATGAGAGACTCTTTCAATAGATGCTGCGATTTCTCGCCATTACACTGTTCTGCTTCCTGGCGCCGTTCCTAGCCTATGCGGCCTGGCGCCAGTTCGCGCCCGGCTCGTCGCTGTCCCGTGAGGACTGGTCCTACAAGGTCCTGTCGCGACTGTCGGCAACCGGCGTCGTGCTCGTCCTGGCCGCCGTGATCGGCCTTGTGCATTTCTCCGGGGGCGATGTCGGCACGACCTATCATCCGGCGGCGTTCCGCGATGGCAAGCTGGTTCCGGGTGGCTTCGATTGACCCAGAGGGATTGCAGGGACGCGGCGTTTCTTGCCCAGCCGCTGGTGCGCCAGGTGCTGGAACTGCTGTCGACCGATGGCGAGGAAGCGCGCGTCATCGGCGGCGCCGTGCGCAACACGCTGATGCGCCTGCCCGTCGCCGATGTGGATGTCGCCACGACGGCCGTGCCGGAGACGGTCATCGCGCGCGCCGAGGCCGCGGGCCTCAAGGTCGCGCCGACCGGCATCGAGCATGGCACGGTGACGGTGATCGGCGATCGCCATGTCGTCGAGGTGACGACGCTGCGCGAGGATATCGAGACGGATGGCCGCCGCGCCGTCGTGCGCTTCGGCCGCGACTGGCAGGCCGATGCCGAGCGGCGGGATTTCACGATCAATGCCCTGTCGGTCGATCTCGACGGGACGCTGCATGATCCGGTCGGTGGTCTGGCCGACCTCGACGCGCGAAAGATCCGCTTCATCGGCTCGGCCGACCGTCGCATCGCCGAGGACCGGCTGCGGGCGCTGCGCTTTTTCCGTTTCCACGCCGCCTATGGCGTCGGCGCGCCGGACGCGGAAGGGCTGGCGGCAGCCATTCGCGCCCGCCACGACCTGTCCGGGCTTTCGGCCGAGCGGGTCGGCCAGGAGATGCGCCGCCTGGTCGTGGCGAAAGGCGCTGTACCGACGCTGGTCCTGATGCAGGAAAGCGGCATCCTGCCGCTGATTTCGGCCAGTGTCGGCGACCTCATCGCCCTGGCGCATCTGCCCGATTTCGAACGGGAAGAACCATCCCCCGCCATGCGTTTCGCCGTGCTGTTCGGCCGCGTGCAGGAGGATGTCGACCGGATCGGGCTGCGCTTCCGGCTTTCCAACGCCGAGCGCAACCGGATGCGCGCGGCCCTTTCGGCCGCGTCCGACCTTGTGAACTCGTCGCCCGACGCCGATCACGCGACGCTCTATGCGATCGGGGAGGGTGCCTTTCTCGACGGGCTGACCTTTGCCGCCGCCAAGGGCCAACTCGCCCCCGATGATTTCGTGGCGCGCCGCGCGGGCGCTCAGTCCTGGCCGATTCCGACGTTCCCGCTCTCCGGCCGTGACGTGGTGGAGCTTGGCGTGGACCGCGGGCCGCTGGTGGGCCTGCTGCTCAGGAAACTGGAGCGTGAGTGGATCGACGACGATTTCCGCGCCGATGCGGAAACGCTGCGCCAGAACCTCAAGGCATTCCTGACGAGCTTCCGGCAGCAGCAACAGCAGCAGCAATAAAAAAAGGGCCCCGATGGGGCCCTTTTCAATGCAGGTCTGCCGGTCGCGCCTAGTGGGCGACCTTGGCCCAGATCTTCTTCTTGGCGAAGTAGAGCAGGCCGGCAAAGATAATCAGGAAGATGATCACCTGGAAGCCGATGCGCTTGCGTGCGTCGAGATGCGGCTCTGCCGTCCACATCAGGAAGGCCGCGACGTCGCGCGAGTACTGGTCGACGGTCTCGGGCGTGCCGTCGGCATAGGTGATCTGGCCGTCCGAGAGCGGCGGGGCCATGGCAATCGCCGGGCCGCTGCCGAAGCCGACATTGTAGTGCAGGCCGGGGCCGACGGTGACGCCTTCCGGCGGCTCGCGGTAGCCGGTCAGCAGGCCGTGGATATAGTCCGGGCCGCCTTCCTGGTACTGGGTGAAGATATCCAGCACGAACCAGGGGAAGCCACGCTCGACGGCGCGCGCCTTGCCCATCAGCGACAGGTCCGGCGGAGCCTTGCCGTTGTTCGAGGCCGCGGCCGCTTCCGGATTGGGGAAGGGCGACGGGAAGCGGTCCGAAGGACGGGCCGGGCGCTCGAACATGTCGCCGGCGTCGTTCGGGCCGTCCTGCACCTGGAAGGTCGCGGCAAGCGCCTTGACCTGCGCCTCGCTGAAGTGCGGTCCGCCGGGCTGGCCCAGGTTGCGGAAGCTCATCAGGTTCATCGAGTGACAGGCGGAGCAGACTTCCTTGTAGACCTGGTAGCCGCGCTGCAACTGTGCCGTATCGAACTTGCCGAACACGCCGGCGAAGCTCCAGGGTTCCTGGGTCGGATGCACCAACGGGTAGTGCGGCGTCTCGTGGACGGCTTCCTCGGCGGCGCTCACCGGGCCGGCCACCAGCGTCGCCGAAGCGACGCTGAGGGACAGGGCCAGGCCAAACCGCGCGATCTTCTCGGAAAGGGTCTTCATCATGATCGATCCGTGATCCTCTCGCGGCTTACTTGCTCTGCGGCGCGGCGGGCGCACCGGCGGTGACATTGGCCGCACCCTTGCCGAGAACCGACTCGGTGATCGACGCGGGCAGAGGCTTCGGCTTCTCGAACAGGCCGAGCAGCGGCAGGATCACCAGGAAGTGAAAGAAGTAGTAGACCGTCAGGATACGCGAAGCGATGACATATCCACCTTCCGCTGGACGCGAGCCGAGATAGCCCAGGCCGATCGACACGATCACCAGGATCCAGAAGAACTGGCGATAGAGCGGGCGGAAGTTGGCCGAACGGACCTTCGAGGTGTCGAGCCAGGGAACCACGAACAGCACGGCGATGGCGCCGAACATCGCGATGACGCCGCCCAGCTTGTCCGGGATCGAACGCAGGATCGCGTAGAACGGCAGGAAGTACCATTCCGGAACGATATGCGCAGGCGTCACCAGCGGGTTGGCCGGGGTGTAGTTGTCCGGATGGCCCATGAAGTTCGGCAGGTAGAACACGAACCACATATAGACGATCAGGAAGACGACCAGGCCGAGGGCATCCTTGACGGTGAAGTAGGGATGGAAGGGCAGGGTGTCCTGGCTGGACTTGACCGACACGCCGGTCGGGTTGTTCGAGCCGGGAATGTGCAGCGCCCAGATGTGCAGGACGACGACGCCGGCGATCATGAACGGCAGCAAATA
Source organism: Kaistia defluvii (assembly GCF_026343955.1). Lineage (GTDB taxonomy): Bacteria > Pseudomonadota > Alphaproteobacteria > Rhizobiales > Kaistiaceae > Kaistia > Kaistia defluvii. The sequence continues at coordinate 409,203 of NZ_JAPKNI010000001.1, read as the reverse complement.
GTGCAGCGAGAAGAACCGGTTCAGCGTCGGGTTGTCGACGGAGAAGCCGCCCCAGAGCCAGGTCACGATGGTCTCGCCGACGATCGGGATCGCCGAGAAGAGGTTGGTGATCACGGTGGCGCCCCAGAAGGACATCTGTCCCCAGGGAAGCACATAGCCCATGAAGCCGGTGGCCATCATCAGCAGGAAGATGATCATGCCGAGGATCCACAGCACCTCGCGCGGCGCCTTGTAGGAGCCGTAGTAGAGGCCGCGGAAGATGTGGACGTAGACGGCGATGAAGAACATCGACGCGCCGTTGGCGTGCAGGTAGCGCAGCAGCCAGCCATAGTTCACGTCGCGCATGATGCCTTCGACGGAGGAGAAGGCCAGCGAGGTGTGGGGGGTGTAGTGCATCACCAGCACGACGCCGGTGACGATCTGCGCCACCAGCATGAAGGCGAGGATGCCGCCGAAGGTCCACCAGTAGTTCAGGTTCCGCGGATTGGGGAACACGATGAACGACGAATGGATGAGCCCGCCGATTGGCAGGCGCGCCTCGAACCACTTCAAGAAAGCGTTCTGCGGCTGATAGCTAGATGGTCCGGACATGATCTCGATTTCCCCCGGTCAGCCGATCTTGATCTTGGTGTCGCTCAGGAAGGAATAGACCGGAACGGCCATATTCTCCGGAGCCGGGCCGCTGCGGATGCGGCCGGCCGTGTCGTAGACCGAGCCATGGCAAGGGCAGAACCAGCCATTGTATTCGCCAGACTGGCCGAGCGGAATGCAGCCCAGATGGGTGCAGACATTGACCATGACGAACCAGTTTTCCTTGCCGGCCGCGGCGCGGTTGGCATCGGTGGCCGGAGCGTCGAGCTGCAGGTTGGCGTTGCGCGCGACCGGATCCTTGAGGTCGGAAAGCGAGGCCGCCTTGGCGTCGTCGATTTCCTTCTGCGTGCGGTTGCGCACGACCACGGGCTTGCCGCGCCACTTCACGGTCAGCGAGTCGCCGGGTTGCAGGGCGCCGATGTCGACTTCCGTGGAAGCGAGCGCCAATGCCGACGCGTCGGGATTCATCTGATTGATGAAAGGCCAGACGGCGGCCGCGACACCGACAGCGCCTACTGCGCCGGTCGCAATATACAGAAAGTCGCGGCGGGTCGGTTCTGCCGTAGCATTTTCAGCCAAGATGATCCCCTCATAGTCCTCGGAAGCGGGCGCTGCCGTCGTCATCGTCCGTATGCGGCCCACATCAGTGCGATGTCCGGAACGCCCGGCCGAAATGGATGGGAAAACCGGCATGGTCCCCATCTGTCAGATTAGAAGCTGTTTAGCCACCGACGGCGAGGAATGTCCAGAGAGCGCTCACCCGATGCGCACATTGTCGCGGGAAGGCGACGGGATATGCGCAGGGATCGCGCCGAATAGGGTGGAAAGAGGCGGACGGCCGCTTCGCCGCCCGCTCCGCCCAATGGTGGGACTCAGTTGGCGTGCAGGTCCAGGAACCCGCCCGACTGCCGATGCCAGAGGCCGGCATAGAGGCCGTTCTGGCGCAGGAGCTGCTCGTGGCTGCCGGTTTCGACGATGCGGCCCTGGTCGAGCACGATCAGCCGGTCCATCGCCGCGATGGTGGAGAGGCGGTGTGCGATGGCGATCACGGTCTTGTTCTCCATCAGCCGGAGGAAGCTCTCCTGGATCGCCGCCTCGACCTCCGAATCGAGCGCGGACGTCGCCTCGTCGAGGATCAGGATCGGCGCGTCCTTCAGGAGCACGCGGGCAATGGCGATGCGCTGGCGCTGGCCGCCCGACAGCTTCACCCCGCGCTCGCCGACATGCGCGTCGAGCCCCCGGCGTCCCCTGGGATCGCTCAGCCCCTCGATGAAGCCGTCGGCATGCGCCTGCCGGGTCGCTTCCCGCACCGCCTCTTCCGATGCATCGGGGCGGCCATAGAGGATGTTGTCGCGCACCGACCGATGCAGCAACGAGGTGTCCTGGGTTACCAGGCCGATCTGCTGCCGGAGACTGTCCTGCGTCACGTCCGAGACGTTCTGCCCGTCGATCAGCACGCGGCCGGCCTCCACGTCGTAGAAGCGCAGCAGCAGGTTGACCAAGGTCGACTTGCCGGCGCCCGACCGTCCGACCAGGCCGACCTTCTCGCCCGGCCGGATGGTGAAGCTCAGGTCCTCGATGATCCCGCCGGCCTTGCCATAGTGGAAGCGGACATTCTCGAACCGGATCTCACCCCTGTCGGCGACGAGGGGCCTGGCATCGGGCTTGTCGAGCAGGTCGTAGGGGCGGGCGATCGTCTCCAGCCCCTCCTGTACGGTGCCCATCTGCTCGAAGATGCCGACCGCCACCCACATGATCCAGCCGGACATGTTGGTGATGCGGATGGCGAGGCCTGCCGCCACCGCGATGGCGCCCAGCGTGATGGCCTCGAACGACCAAAGCCAGACCGCCAGCGTGCCGGTCGCCATGACCAGCAGGCCGTTCAGGCTGGAAACCGTGGCGTTCATCGCCGTGATCAGCCGCGTCTCGTTCTTGAAGGCGGCGGTGTGCTCGACCAGCGCCTCCTTGGCATATTCGTCCTCGCGCTCGGGATGGGCGAAGAGCTTCACCGTCTGGACGTTGGTGTAGCTGTCGACGATCCGGCCGGTGAGCTGCGAGCGCATCTCGGACATGATGGTCGCGCGGTCGCGGATGCGCGGCACGAACCAGGCCAGCGTCAGCACATAGGCGATGATCCAGAGCAGCAGCGGCATCGCGAGCCGCCAGTCGGCGCTCCAGAAGATCACCAACGCCGAGCCGGAGAAGATCGTCACGAACCACAGCGCGTCGATCACCTGCGTCACCGATTCGCGCAGCGCCGGGCCGGTCTGCACGATCTTCGAGGCGATGCGGCCGGCGAAGTCGTTGGCGAAGAAGGTGATCGACTGGCGCATGACATAGTGGTGCGTCTGCCAGCGGATCAGATTGGTGAAGTTGGGCGCGATGGTCTGCTGGTTGACGAGATCGTGCGCCAGCGCTGCCAGCGGCCGCGCGATGACGATGACGAAGCCCATCCAGAGAAAGGTCGGACCGTAATCGGCCAGGATTTCGCTCGGCGTGGTCGATTTCAGCAGGTCGACGATCGAGCCGATATAGCGAAGCATCGCGATCTCGATCAGCGATACCACCAGACCGATCGCCATCAAGATCAGCAGGTACGGCCAGATCTGGCGGCAATAGCGCCAGTAGAAGCCGACCAGCGTCGCCGGCGGCATGCTGTCGTCATGGCTGCGGAACGGATCGATCCGGGATTCGAAGAAGCGGAACATGGAAATGTCCAGGATTTGGAAGCTGGACCGCGCCTCGGGCGCGCGGCTCGAAATTGGATTGCGGACGCGCGTCTCCGGCGGGAGAGGGCGCATCTTCCGGCGGAAGCGAGGAGCCTGGGCGTACCGGGACCGGATAGGAGCGGGAAGTCCGGAAGAGTGGCCGGTGGGGCCAGGAAAGCGTCAGAGCGTGGCGTGCATCGCCTGACGGGGGCAGATCGCGGGCCGGATGTTCAACAGGATATTTTCCATCCAACCCTCCCGGATCTGCGCTGCGGCGCGCGAAATGCGGCGGCAACTCATGCAATCAGAGGATGCTAGCGCGGATTTCACTTCAGATCCCGCATTTTCGCGGTGCGAGCGGGTTTTCGGGCGTCTTGTTGCGGATGGGTGACAGGCGCTTGGCTTGTCACCCATCGGCTACTCCGCCGCGATCTCGTGCGGGGTGAGGCCGCCGATGAAGCCGCCGGACTGGCGGGCCCAGAGCGAGGCATAGAGGCCTTGCGCCGCCAGCAGCTCCTGATGCGTGCCGGTCTCGACGATGCGGCCTTCGTCCATGACGACGAGGCGGTCCATCGCCGCGATGGTCGACAGGCGGTGCGCGATGGCGATCACCGTCTTGTCCGCCATCAGCCCCTCGAGCTGCTCCTGGATCACCGACTCGATTTCGGAATCGAGCGCCGAGGTCGCCTCGTCGAGCACGAGGATCGGCGCGTCCTTGAGCAGCACGCGGGCGATGGCGATGCGCTGGCGCTGGCCGCCGGAAAGCTTGACGCCGCGTTCGCCGACATGCGCGTCATAGCCGGTGCGGCCGCGCGGGTCGGCCAGCCCCTCGATGAAGCCATCCGCCGAGGCTTGATGCGCCGCCAGGCGCACCGCCGCGTCGTCGGCGTCGGGTCGGCCGTAGCGGATGTTGTCGCGCACCGAGCGGTTGAGCAGCGCCGTATCCTGCGTGACGACGCCGATCGCGGCGCGCAGGGAGCCCTGCGTGACGGTGGAGATATCCTGCCCGTCGATGCGGATCGCGCCGCTCTCGAGGTCATAGAGGCGCAGCAGCAGGCTCACCATCGTCGTCTTGCCGGCGCCGGAACGGCCGACCAGGCCGATGCGTTCGCCGGGCTTGACCACCAGGTTGACGCCGCGCAGGACCGGCGTCTTGCCGCCATAGTTGAACACGACGTCTTCGAAGGCGATTTCGCCCTTGCTGACGATCAGCTGCGGCGCATCGGGCTGATCGATCAGCCCATGCGGGCGGGCGATCGTGCGCATGCCATCCTCGACCGTGCCGACATTGTCGAACAGGCCGGTGAGCGTCATCATCACCCGTCCGGACATGACAGTGAGCCGCATGACGAGGCCGAGCGCCACCGCCGTCTCGCCCGCGCTGATCGATCCGCGCATCCAGAGCACGACCGCCGCCGCGCCGGTCGCGCCGATAAGCAGGGCATTGGTGAACTGCATCAGGATCGACAGCGTGGTGAGCAACCGGTTCTGGTCGAGCATCCGGCCGGTCTGCTCGGCGATGGCGTTGCGGGCCGTGTCTTCCTCGCGGCCGTCGCGGGCGAACAGCTTCACCGTCTGGATGTTGCCGTAGATGTCGGCGAGCTTGCCGGTCAGAAGCGAGCGCGCCTCGGAGGCGGCGGCAGCGCGCTTGCGCACCTTCGGCACGAAGAAATAGGCGAGCGTCGCCAGCGCCGCGACCCAGATCGCCAGCGGCACCGCCATCAGCAGGCTGACATCGGCGAAGATGAACAGGGCCGAGACGACGAAGACCGAGATCACCCAGAGCGCATCGATCACCTGGGTGATCGACTGCGTCAGCGCCGAGCCGGTCTGCACGATCTTGGTGACGATGCGGCCGGAAAAATCGTTCTGGAAGAACGAATAGGACTGGCCGATCACATGCAGGTGGTTGAGCCAGCGCACGCGCGCGGTCAGGGCCGGTGGCAGCGTCTGGTTCGACAGGATGGTCTGGATCGCGTTGACCAGCGGCCGCAGGAACAGGACCACGACGGCCATGCCGGCCAGTTGCCAGCCATGATCGGCCAGGAAGGTCGCCGTCTGGCCATTGGCCATCAGATCGACCAGGCGGCCGACATAGGAGTAGATCGCGACCTCGGCCAGCGAAACGGCGAGCCCCGCCGCCATCAGCGCGACGACATAGGGCCAGACGGCCAGGAGGAAATGGCGGTAGAAGGCGAGCAGGCCGGTCGGCGGATCGTTTTCCTCAGGGACAAACGGATCGATCAGATGTTCAAAGTAGCGGAGCATGCCGGATCCTGTATCACCCTTGCCGCGAGCTTGCCGCGTCAATCCAATGGACATGAAGGCCAGATGCCCCGCATTGCGCTCTATCAGCCCGACATCCCCCACAATACAGGGGCGATCCTGCGATTCGCTGCCTGCATGGGCGTGGATGTCGACATCATAGAGCCTGCCGGCTTCGACCTGTCGGATCGCGGATTGAAGCGGGCCGGCATGGACTATGTGGAGCGTGCTGCGCTGCGCCGCCACATTTCTTTCGATTCCTTCGAGATTTTCCGGGCGGAGCAGGGTAGCCGGCTGGTGCTGCTCTCGACCAGGGCCGCGATCCCCTATACCGATTTCGCCTTCCGCCCGGACGACATGCTGCTCTTCGGCCGCGAGAGCGCGGGCGTGCCGCCATCCGTGCACGAACGGGCGGAGGCGCGACTGATCGTCCCGATGCGGCCGGGATTGCGCTCGATCAATCTCGCCATGACGGTCGCCATGGTAACTGGCGAGGCGCTCAGGCAGACCGGTGGCCTGCCGGGCGGCCCCGCTGTTGAGGAAGACACACATGGCACTGCCTGACGCAATCGAGGACAAGAAGGCCCGCGCGAGCACCTGGTTCGCCGAATTGCAGGGTCGCATCATCGCCGGCTTCGAGGCGCTGGAGGACGCGGCGTCGCCCGCGCTCTATGGCGACAAAGTCGGCCGGTTCGAGCGCAAGCCCTGGAAGCGCACCGACCACACGGGCGCGCCGGGCGGCGGCGGCACCATGGCGCTGATGCATGGCCGCCTGTTCGAAAAGGTCGGCGTGCACGTCTCGACGGTGCATGGCAGCTTCGCGCCGGAATTCGCCAAGGAAATGCCGGGCGCGTCGGAGGATCCGCGCTTCTGGGCGGCCGGCATCTCGCTGATCGCGCACATGACCAATCCCAACGTCCCGGCCGTGCACATGAACACGCGCATGGTGGCGACGACCAAGCAGTGGTTCGGCGGCGGCGCCGACCTGACGCCGGTGCTCGACCGCCGGCGGACGCAGGAAGATCCCGACAGCGTCGCCTTCCATGCCGCCATGCGCGGCGCCTGCGAGCGCCACCCGGTCGCCGACTACGAGCGCTACAAGGCGTGGTGCGACGAGTACTTCTTCCTGAAGCACCGCAACGAGCCGCGCGGTATTGGCGGCATCTTCTATGACGGCCACAATTCCGGCGACTGGGACGCCGATTTCGCCTTCACTAGGGATGTCGGCATCAGCTTCCTCGCCGCTTACGACGCGGCCGTGCGCGCCAATTTCGAGACGCCCTGGACCGAGGCCGACCGCGAGGAGCAGCTGATCCGGCGCGGCCGCTATGTCGAGTTCAACCTGCTCTATGATCGCGGCACGATCTTCGGCTTGCGCACCGGCGGCAACATCGATTCGATCCTGTCGTCGATGCCGCCCGTGGTGAAGTGGCCGTAGGGCGACTTCGCGCTTGGTTCGGCGCAGCCCCGGCCCAAGGCCGGGGCGCATGAACACCGGCCAAGAGTGGGGCGTTCTGAGCCCGAACCGCCCCAATACCGATCCCGCTTGAGCTTGTCCGGCTGCTTTGCCATCTTCGCGGCTTCACGGACAAGGCAGGTACGGATCCATGACCAAGGCGGTTCTCGGCATCATCGGTGGGTCGGGGCTCTATGATCTGCCGGGCCTCGAAGGCGCGCAATGGCGCACGGTCGAGAGCCCCTGGGGCCAGCCCTCCGACCAGCTCCGCTTCGGCCGGATCGGCGCGACGGAGATCGTCTTCCTGCCGCGCCATGGCCGCGGCCATCGTCTGTCGCCATCCGGCATCGATTATCGCGCCAATATCGATGCGCTGAAGCGCGCCGGGGTCACCGATCTTGTCTCCGTCTCCGCCGTCGGCTCGCTGAAGCAGGAGCATTTTCCCGGCGAATTCGTCGTCGTCGACCAGTTCATCGACCGGACGGTGGCGCGCGCCTCCAGCTTTTTCGGCAATGGCTGCGTCGCGCATGTCTCGATGGCCCATCCGGTCGCGCCGAAACTCGTCGAGCAGATCCGCCGCGCCGCCGAGGCCGAGGCGATCGACCATCATGTCGGCGGCACCTATGTCTGCATGGAGGGACCGCAATTCTCCTCGGTCGCCGAATCGCAGCTCTATCGAAGCTGGGGCGCATCGGTCATCGGCATGACCAACATGCCCGAGGCCAAGCTCGCCCGCGAGGCGGAGATCGCCTACGCCACCATCGCGATGGTGACCGACTATGATTGCTGGCATCCCGGCCACGCGGCGGTGTCCGTCGAGGCGGTGATCAAGGTTCTCGGCGACAACCGCGACAAGGCGCAGCGGCTGGTGGCGCGGCTGGCGCGGGACTTCCCGGCCGAGCATGAACCGTGCCCGATCGGATCCGATCGCGCGCTCGAGCATGCCATCATGACGGCGCCGCATGCGCGCGATCCCGAGCTGATGGCCAGGCTCGACGCCGTCGCCGGCCGCGTGCTGGCGCGCTGACCCACCGCTATCGGCCAAACGCCCCAGCGTTTGCCGTCTTGGAACTGGACGCGGGCCGAAAGCTGGGGCAAGCCTTAGCCAACATCCGCAGAAATCTGAAAGCCATCATGACCGCTGCCCTGAACGACATCGCCGCCTCGATCCGCACGATCCCGGATTATCCGAAGCCGGGCGTCCAGTTCCGCGACATCACCACGCTGCTCGGCAATGCGCGCGCCTTTCGCCGCACGATCGACGAACTGGTCCAGCCCTGGGCGGGCGCCAAGATCGACCAGGTCGCCGGCATCGAAGCGCGCGGCTTCATCATCGGCGGCGCCGTGGCGCACCAGCTTTCGGCCGGCTTCGTGCCGATCCGCAAGAAGGGCAAGCTGCCCTTCGACACGGTCAGCATGTCCTATGCGCTCGAATACGGCACGGACGAGATGGAGATGCATGTCGACGCGGTCGGCAAGGGCGACCGGGTGATCCTCGTCGACGACCTGATCGCGACCGGCGGCACGGCGGAGGGCGCGGTCAAGCTGCTGCGCCAGCGCGGCGCCATCGTCGAGGCTGCCTGCTTCATCATCGATCTGCCGGAGCTGGGCGGCGCGGACAAGCTCAGGGCGCTCGACGTTCCAGTGCGAACGCTTGTCTCCTTCGAAGGGCACTGACATGCCGGATTTCACTGTAGTCATCGGTTCGCGGCAGTGGTCGAGCTGGTCGATGCGGCCCTGGCTGGTCCTGCGACAGACCGGCGCTTCCTTTGACGAGGTGGTGCTGCAGCACCGCACCGCGGCCGGCAAGGCGGAGGCGGCGGCCCTCGGCCCGACCGGCCTCGTGCCGCTGCTGATCGACCGGCGGACGCAGGTCCCGGTCAAGGTCTGGGATTCGATGGCGATCTGCGAATACCTGGCGGAATGCTACCCCGATCGCGGGCTCTGGCCCTCCGATCGCGTCGCCCGAGCAACGGCGCGTTCCATCTCGGCCGAGATGCATTCGGGTTTCCGGCCGATGCGGATGGCGCTCGCGATGGATCTGTTCGAGCATTTCCCGGGTGCCGGCCTCGACGAACCCGGCGTCGCCGAGGACATTGCACGAATCGATGCGATCTTCCGCGATTGCCGCACTGCCTTCGGGCTGGGTGGCCCCTATCTGTTCGGACATCGGACGATTGCGGACGCCATGTATGCCCCGGTCGTCAGCCGTTTCCGGACCTACGCGCCGGAACTGTCGGAGCTCGCCGCGGAATATGTCGCCACAATGCTGGCCGATGAGGGCTTCATGGCTTGGGAAGATGCGGCGCGCCGCGAATTATGAGACTCTGCGGCGACTCGCCGGCGGATGGAACGCTGCGATGCGCGCGGAGTGCTTCTTTGGGATGACGACATGACCTCCTTCTTTGACCTCTTCAAATGGGATCGGTTCGTTGCGACGTCGGTCATCGAACTCCTGTTCTGGCTGCTCGCAGCCATCGCCGTGCTGTTCGGCATTTCGGGCCTCCTGAACGGCCTGGCGCTGGTCCAGCTCGCCCCCGTCAGCGCACTGCTCGCCATCGCCTTCAGCATCATCGGCACGCTGGCGGCGATCGTCGCGGCGCGAGTGGCCTGCGAGGCCGTGGTCATGCTGTTCCGCGTCAACGAGAACCTGATGGATATCCGGGACAGTCTCGCGACGCCGTCCGAGCGCGCCCCTGTCGTCGCGGCCCCGGCTCCCGTGGTCGAGGATCCGTTCGTGATGGCGTTCGAGGAGATGCTGCCGGCGCCGCCCGAGCCGGTCGCGCCGCCCGTGGCGACCCGTGCCGAGGGGCGCTGGAGCGAGACGAGGGCGCCCGCGCCGCGGGCGCCGGAGACGGCGCGCGTTGCGGAGCCGCGTCCCGAGGGTAAGTCGAGCGAGACCAGTTCGCTAGAGGCGAGGCTGGCCGAGATCCGTGCCCGGCGTGACGGCGTGGCGGCAGCTGCCGCGCGTGCTGCGGCGACGACGGCGGCTCCCGCCGTGACGGATGCGGGCCTGGCCGGTGCGAGGCTGCATCTGGAGGAAGCGGCGGCTCCGAAATGGGAAGCGCCGCCGGTGATGTCCGGACGACGCGAGGAAACCAAGCCCGAGCCCGTCAAGGCTGCGACCGTCGAGGTCAAGCCCTCCGTCGTAGAGACGAAGGCCGTCGCGCCCAAGCCTCCCGAAGCAAGGGCGCCAGACGCCAAGGCCGCGGATGCCAAGGCGGCGGATGCCAAGGCCGCAGATGCCAAGACTGCGGATGGCAAGGCGAGCGAGCCCAAGGCCGTCGAACAGAAGGTGGTCGACATCAAGGCGCCCGATGGGAAGGCGTCCGAGGCGAAGCCGCCTGCTCAGCCAGTTCCCGACGTGCAGGCGCCGGCGGCCAAGGCTGGAGAGGTCGAAGCGCCGGAAGTGAAGGCTCCCGACGTAAAGACTCCCGAGATAAAGACGCCGGATCCGAAGCGCGGCGAGTCCAGGAAGGCAGACAGCCGGAAGACCGCCAAGCTCGCGGACGCTGCCGTCATGAAGGCGGTCGAGGAAGCGCTGGTGGAGGCGGTCAAGGAAGTTCCCCAGGATATGCCGAGGGATGCGGCCACCGAAGCGACGGAACGGCTCGTCCAAGAGGCCACCAAGGCCCTGGTCGACGAGGCTGAAGCGACGATTGTCGCTGCCGGGCCCGCGCCCGAAAAGCAGAAGGCCGACGACGCCGCCTGAGCCATCGGCTCGGCGGTCCCCCATGGCCCGCAAGACGCGACGTAAAAAAGCCCCGGCGAAGGGATGTTCGCCGGGGCTTTCGCGTGTCGGGGCCTTGTGCCTCAGGTGTTGAAGCGGAACAGCAGCACGTCGCCATCGGCAACGACATATTCCTTGCCTTCGTCGCGCGCACGACCCGCTTCCTTGGCGCCGGCTTCACCGCCAAGGCGGGTGTAATCATCGAAGGCGATGGTCTGGGCGCGGATGAAGCCGCGCTCGAAATCGGAGTGGATGACGCCGGCAGCCTGGGGCGCCTTGGTGCCCTTGGTGATCGTCCAGGCGCGGGCTTCCTTCGGGCCGACCGTGAAATAGGTGATCAGGCCGAGAAGGTCGTAGCCGGCGCGGATCAGGCGGTCGAGGCCGGGCTCTTCCAGGCCGAGCGTCTCCAGGAACTCCGCCTGTTCGGCGGCGTCGAGCTGGGCGATCTCGGATTCGATCGCGGCCGAGATCGTCACGCAGCCGGCGCCTTGGGCCTTCGCCATCTCGAAGACGCGATCCGAAAAGGCATTGCCGGTGGCCGACGCCGATTCCTCGACGTTGCAGACATACAGCACCGGCTTCGACGTCAGCAGGTTGAGCGCCTCGAACATGGGGCGGTCTTCGGCGGAAACGTCCAGCAGGCGCGCAGGCTTGCCTTCGCGCAGCAGCTCCAGCACGGCGTCCATCATGACGACCTGGGCCTTGGCTTCCTTGTCCGTGGCAGCCCGCTTGCGCAGCGGCGTGACGCGGCGCTCAAGGCTGTCGAGATCGGAGAGCATCAGTTCGGTCTCGACCGTCTCGGCATCCGAGACCGGATCGATGCGGCCTTCGACATGGGTGATGTCGCCATCCTCGAAGCAGCGCAGAACATGGGCGATGGCGTCGACCTCGCGGATATTGGCGAGGAACTGGTTGCCGAGGCCTTCACCCTTCGAGGCGCCGCGCACGAGGCCGGCAATGTCGACGAAGGTCAGGCGGGTGGGCACGATCTGCTGCGACTTGCCGACCGCGGCCAGCTTGTCGAGCCGCGGGTCGGGAACCGCGACCTCGCCGGTATTCGGCTCGATGGTGCAGAACGGATAATTCGCGGCCTGCGCCGCCGCCGTCTTGGTCAGCGCGTTGAAAAGGGTCGACTTGCCGACATTCGGCAGGCCGACGATCCCGCATTTGAAGCCCATGATGTTCCTTACTCGTCCTTGACGCCGAAGAGGCGCTTCAGCCCCGCCGCGAACGGCCCACCGGCCGGCGACGAAGCTGGTGAAGATGGTGTGTCCGACGCGCCAGCGGAAGCCGTCGCCTCGACCTTGGGAGCCCGGGCTGGCCTGGCGGCCGCATCGGGCTTGGCCGGCTTGTCGCCCTTCGGCGCCTTCGCGGGCTTGTCGGGCTCGAGGCTGCGATGCAGCCGGTTGGCGAAGGTGGCGTCCTTGCCGTCGGCCAGCAGCGCGGCATTGTCGGCCACGGCGTCGAGCAGCAGGTTGATCCACTCGCCGTCGACCTTGGCGAAATCATGCAGCACATAGCCGTGCACGAGTTCCTTGGAACCCGGATGGCCGATGCCCAGCCGCAGCCGCCGATAGTCCTCGCCGACATGCGCCGAGATCGAGCGCAGTCCGTTATGGCCGCCATGGCCGCCGCCGGTCTTCATCCGGATCTTGGCCGCGGGCAGGTCGAGCTCGTCATGCATGACGACGATATCGGCGTTGGGAATCTTGTGAAACCGGGCGGCCTCGCCGACGGCGCGGCCGCTTTCGTTCATGTAGGTCTGGGGCTTCATCAGGAGCGTCTTGCGCCCCGCGAGCGTGCCCTCGGAGACCAGCGCCTGGAAGCGGGAGCGCCAGGGGCTGAAGCCATGGCGGCGGTGAATCGCATCCGCCGCCATGAAGCCGATATTGTGCCGGTTGAGCGCGTACTGGCTGCCCGGGTTACCGAGACCGACAATGAGGAGCATCGTGCTTCCCCCGCGCTAAACCGGACATCAGACCGAAGCTTACGCCTTGGCCGCGGGAGCTTCAGCCGCTGCGGCTTCGCCCTCTTCGCTCTTCAGGCCAGCCGGAGCGGCGATCGTAGCGATCGTGAAGTCGCGCTCGGAGATGACCGGGGCGACGCCAGCCGGAAGCTGGACGGCCGAGATGTGGATCGAGTCGTTGATCTCGAGACCGGTCAGGTCGACGACGATGTGATCGGGAATCGCATCGGCGGGAACCGTTGCCTCGATCTCGTGACGAACGATGTTCAGCACACCACCGCGCTTCAGGCCCGGCGACTTTTCTTCGTTGATGAACTGCACGGGGATCTGGACGTGCAGGGTCGAGCCAGCGGAGACGCGCAGGAAATCGACGTGGACCGGCTGATCGGTAACGGGGTGCAGCGCGTAGTCGCGCGGGATCACGCTGATCTTCTCGCCGTTGACGTCGATCGTGGCCACGGTCGTCAGGAAGCCACCAGCGTGGAGCTTCATGAAGATCTCTTTGTGGTTCAGTTCGATCGCCAGCGGAGCCTGCTTGTTGCCGTAGATGACGGCCGGAATCTTGCCTTCGCGACGCGACGCCCGGGCGGCCCCCTTGCCCACGCGGTTGCGGACAGAGGCCGTGAGCTCGTAAGTATTGCTCATCGGTATTCTCCTTGTGTGAAACAGAAAAAGGCCGCGGTGCCTCCAGGGGTGTCGGCGCGGCCGGCGTCCTTATAGACGAGGGAGTCCGATCGAACAAGCGCGCTGCGGCGGAAGCGGCGGAAACGCTGGCCTCGGGGCGGGAAGTCCGGAAGCAGCGCCCCGCCGCGCGGTCCCAGGGAGCGCGCGGGTTGCGTCGGCCGGGTCCGTGCGTTATTCGGAGTGTCATACTCATCTTTAAAACGGTACGTGGCGCCATGCTTGCTATTCTTTGTCGGGGGGCGGCCCTCTGGGTCGCCATCGTCGCGCTGTCGATCCCCATCGGCAGCACGGTGGCGTTCGGTCAGGCCGCCGAGGCGCCGGCCGTGATCGCCCCTTCGACAGGCCCGGCGCCGGCGCAGGCCATCGTTCCGGAACCCGACCTGCCGGATTCGGTCGAGGCGCCGGCGGGCGAACCTGGCGTCGATCGCTCGACCCTGCCGCATGATCTGTCGCCGATCGGCATGTTCACCAACGCCGATATCGTCGTGAAGGGCGTCATCGGCGTTCTGATCGCCGCCTCCATCCTGACCTGGGCGATCTTCCTGTCCAAGACGCTGGAACTCGCCGCGCTGCGCCACAAGACCCGGGCGCTCGGCGAGCGGGTCGCACGCTCGCGCACGCTGTCCGAGGCGGAAGCGCAGGTCGGACGGCGCAAGGACCCGGCCGCCAGGCTGGTGCAGGCCGCCGTCGAGGAGGTGTCGCTGTCGGCCGGGCTTTCGGCCGAAGGCATCAAGGAACGCGTCGCCTCGCGCTTCGAGCGGATCGAGTCCGGCGCGGGACGCGAGATGATCCGCGGCACGGCAGTTCTCGCGACGGTCGGCTCGCTTTCGCCCTTCATCGGCCTGTTCGGCACGGTATGGGGCATCATGAATTCGTTCATCGGCATCAGCCAGGCCAACACGACCAATCTCGCCGTCGTCGCCCCCGGCATCGCCGAAGCGCTGTTCGCGACCGCAATCGGCCTGGTCGCCGCCATCCCGGCCGTACTGTTCTACAATGTGTTCGCCCGCATCATTGCCGGCAACAAGGCCGTGATCGCCGACGTCTCGGCCGAGACGATGCGCCTGGTTTCGCGCGATCTGGACCGGGCCGACGCACGGGGCCCTTCGCGCCTCGCCGCGGCGGAGTGAGGGGAGCCATGGCAGGCAAGCTCACCCATCACGACGACGAACTGGTCGAGAACAGCGAAATCAACGTCACGCCTTTCATCGACGTGATGCTGGTGCTGCTGATCGTGTTCATGGTCGCCGCGCCGCTGGCGACCGTCGATGCGCCCGTCGACCTGCCGCGCTCCAACGCCAAGGCGGCGCCCCGCACCGACAAGCCGATCTTCCTGTCGCTGAAGCCGGACCTGTCGTTGGTTCTCGGCAACGATCCGATCGCCGCCGAGGGACTTGGTCCGGCGCTCGACGCGTTGACCAAGGGCAATCGCGAAGAGCGGCTCTATCTCCGCGCCGATCGCAAGGTGGCCTATGGCGACGTCATGGAACTGATGAACAAGCTGCGCGACGTCGGCTATGCCAAGGTCGCGCTCGTCGGCATGGACGGCGCCCGGTAGGGACGGGGCCGCAAGGCGCCGCTCGATTGGGCCAGGCGCTCCCTGAAGCAACGGAAGCAGGCTGGGCCCCTTGCCCGCCGCTACGAACCGGCGAGACCCAAAAATCAAAAAAAAGGCCCGGATTGCCTGACTGGCATCCGGGCCTTTTCATGCCTGCTCCGCCTGGGGCGGGACCTGTCAGATAAACAGGCTCGAGACCGACTTCTCGCTGGCGGTGCGGTTGATCGCTTCGCCGATCAGGGTCGAGATCGAGGTGACGCGGATGTTCGGCGCTTTCTGGACGGCTTCCGTCGGCTGGATCGAGTCGGTGATCACCAGCTCCTTCAGCATGGAATTGCTGATGCGGGCGACCGCGCCGCCCGACAGCACGCCATGGGTGATGTAGGCGACGACCGACTTCGCGCCCTGGGCCAGCAGCGCCTCGGCGGCGTTGCACAGCGTGCCGCCGGAATCGACGATGTCGTCGAACAGGATGCAGTCGCGTCCCTCGACATTGCCGATGATGTTCATGACCTCGGATTCACCGGGCCGCTCGCGGCGCTTGTCGACGATGGCGAGCGGCGCATCGATGCGCTTGGCCAGCGCGCGGGCGCGCACCACGCCGCCGACGTCGGGCGACACGACCATGACATTCTCGAGTTCGTAATGTTCCTTGATGTCACGGGTGATGACGGGAACCGCGAACAGATTGTCGGTCGGGATGTCGAAGAAGCCCTGGATCTGGCCGGCATGGAGATCGAGGGTCAGGACGCGATCGGCGCCGGCATGGGTGATCAGGTTGGCGACCAGCTTGGCGGAGATCGGGGTGCGCGGGCCGGCCTTGCGGTCCTGGCGGGCGTAACCGAAATAGGGCAGGACCGCCGTGATGCGGCGCGCGGAAGAACGGCGCAGCGCATCGATGATGATTAGCAGTTCCATCAGGTGGTCGTTGGCCGGGAAACTGGTCGACTGGACGACGAAGACGTCCTCGCCGCGCACGTTTTCCTGGATCTCGACGAAGATTTCCTCGTCCGCGAAACGACGAACCGAGCACTTCGCCAGCGGGATTTCGAGATAGGTGGCGATCGCCTCGGCGAGCACCCGGTTGGAGTTTCCGGCAACCAGCTTCAAGGTCTCGTGTCCCGACGTGAGGAGGTATAGGGCGAGCCGGCCCCGCGAGGAGGCCGTTCATTCAGGCGGCGCGTTGTACCAACTGCGCTGCCGCACTGCAAACGCGATTCGCGCGCGGGCGGCAAGCGCCGATTGGAAGGCGTGGTCGCGGTCAGGCTCCCGATCCCCAGGCGACGATCGCAGCGACCGTGCGACGCGCGACATTCGAGATGGTGGCGTCATCGACGCCCTGCCACGGGTCCTGCGACCCATTGGCCGAGGTTTCCTGGCCGGAGATCCGGTGGACGCGACGTCCGCTCGCGTCGAGCACGTCCCAGACATAGACGAGGATCGTGCCGGTGGAGTCGCCGACGGCGGAGAGATAGCCCTTGACCACGTAGCTTGCCTGCGGATCGCCCGAGGGGACGAGCGCGACGTTTTGCGCCAAGGCTTCCTGGCCCAACTGCGATGAAAGCTTGCTGAGGATGTTGCCGGGAGCGCCCGTCACGGGTGCAAACGAGAATTTGGCGTTGGCGAGAGGCACCGCCGGCAGAGCTGGCGTCGTGGGCGCGGAGGCCGGCGCCGAACTGGACGACGAGCCGGAGCTCAACGTGCTGTTGCAGGCTGCCAAAGCAAACGCGGCCAACAGGATGGCGGCGCATGCGAGCAGCCGATTTCCCTTCACCATCATGGCGATCGTCCTTCCGGCGCGGTCGTCAGGACCCCCTGGAGCCTGTCTAGCGGCAATTTAATACGCGGTCCAGAAGCGGTTTCGGGAGTTGCGTGATTGGAGAGCCGTGGCGGTGGCTCATGCGGCGATGGTGATCGCATGAAGCAGGCGTCCGTAATCGGGCTCGCCGGCATGTGTCGTGCGTCGATAGGAGAAGAAACGGGCTGGATCGGCATAGGTGCAGAGCGCCAGGTCATTGACCGTGCCAAGCCCGGCAGCCCGCAGGCGCATGCCGATAAAGGCCGGCAGGTCGAACTGGTGGTGCCCCGCGCGCCCCGACGGGGTGAAGAACGCGTCATGGGCCTCGTCGGACTCGAGGAAGCGGGCGCGGAATTCCGGCCCGACTTCATACGCGGATTGCGAGATCGTCGGCCCCAGCACGGCGACGATTCGCTCCCGGCGCGCGCCCAGGCTCTCCATCGCGGCGACGGTTGCCTCCAGCACGCCGGTGAAGGCGCCCTTCCAGCCTGCATGTGCCGCGCCGACGACGCCAGCCTCGCCATCGGCGAACAGGACCGGGCCGCAATCGGCCGTTCCGACGCCGATGGCAATGCCCGGGCGGTTGGTGACGACGGCGTCCGCCTTCGGACCTTCGCCGGCCGGCCAGACCATATCCACGGTGACGACGTCGGGGCTGTGCACCTGGTAGGGGGTGGCTAGCCGGTCGGCCGCAACGCCCAGATCCGCCGCAACGCGGGCCCGGTTCTCCAGCACATGCGCTCGCTCGTCGGCCGAGCCGACGCCGCAATTCAGGCTCGCATAGATGCCTTCCGAGACGCCGTCCTGCCGCGTGAAGAAGCCATGCCGGATGCCCGGAAGGGCGGAAAGGGCGTCGGCGGTGATCTTCATGGCGTGTCTCCTGCGAGGCGGGAAGGGTAGGGCTTGATCCGACGAATCGATGTCATCCGAAAGGCGGAGCGGCGAGATCGCCGCCCGTCACGCACAGCACCTTGAACAGGGAGCCCATCGCGTCCGGGCCGGCCAGACGCTCGACGGCGGCGCGGATCGCGTCCTGCGTGGGGCCGTCCTTGCCGGCGCCGAGCCGTCCGGCGCGTTCGAGCAGGCCGAGCGCGAGCAGGAAATCGCCTTGCGTCCAAATGGTCGAGGCGCGGGCGCCGTTTGCCTCGGCGGTGCGTGCGAGGGCTGCGAAGTCGACATGCACGGTGAGGTCCGCTTCGCCGGGATGGGCCAGCGGATCGTCGAAGGCATGGCTGCGGAGCGCCTGCAGGGTGTCGCCAAAGCCGGATTCGGCATGGCCATAGTCGATCGCTAGGAAGGCGCCGCCGGACCGTTGCAGCCGGGCGGCGAGCGTCGCCATGATCGCCGCCGAGATCGTGGCGGTCTCGACCAGCGAGCCTTCCGGCGCCCGGTCGTCCGCGCCGTCGAAATGCGCATTCGCTCGGAGGCCGAAGGCGAGCCGGCCGTTGCTGACTCCGACCATCCGTTCCGCCCAGCCATCCGCCGTGCGGAGGAACTGCCGGACCGGCAGCGCGTCGAAGAGTTCGTTGGCGACGACGATCGCTGGGCCTTCCGGTAGCGCGTCGACGTGTTCGATCCAGTCGATGGCGTGTCCGGCCAGCGCATCGGCCTGGATGGCGCGCAGCCGTTGGCTCGTCTCGACGAGGACGATGGTCGCGGCATCTTCGAAGTCGGGCGCGATCTTCGCCGCGCGCAGGGCGTCGGTCATGAGCGTGCCTCGGCCGGGGCCGATCTCCGCCAGGACGAAGGCGGCGGGGCTGCCCATCCGCTGCCAGGTTTCCACCGCCCACAGCCCGATCAGTTCGCCGAACATCTGGCTCACTTCCGGCGCGGTGACGAAATCGCCGGCGGATCCGAACGGTTCGCGCGTCGTGTAATAGCCGAACTCGGGGTCGCCCAGGCAGGCGGCCATATAGTCGGCGATGGTGATCGGGCCGAAATTCTCGATGCGATGGACCAGCTTTTCGGCCAGCGGCGTCATGCAGCGGCGACCGGGCGGCGCGAGGCGATGACGAGCAGGATGATGCCGGCAATGACCAGCGGCAGCGACAGAAGCATGCCCATGGTGAGGCCGCCGGAGAAGTAGCCGATCTGGATGTCCGGCTCGCGGAAGAATTCCGAGAAGATGCGAGCCAGGCCATAGCCGATGGCGAAGATCGCCGAGATGAAGCCGGGCTGGCGCAGGCGCAACTGCTTGTGGGTGAAGAAGCGCAGCACCAGAAAGAGGACGAGCCCCTCGAGCAGGGCCTCGTAAAGCTGGCTCGGATGGCGCGGCTGGCTGTCGGCATTCGGGAAGATGATCGCCCAGGCGACGTCTGTCGGACGGCCCCAGAGCTCGCCATTGATGAAATTGGCGATGCGGCCGAACAGCAGGCCGAAGGTGACGGAAGGCGCGACGACGTCGATCAGCGACCAGGTCGGGATCTTGCGTGAGCGCGCGAACAGGATCATGGCGATGACGGTGCCGAGGAAGCCGCCATGGAAGGACATGCCACCATTCCACACCTGGAAGATCTGCCAGGGGGCGGCCAGGAACATCGGCAGGTCGTAGAAGAGAACGTAGCCCGCCCGTCCGCCGACGATGATGCCGATGGTCGCCCAGACCACGAAGTCGTCGATGTCGATCGGCTTCATCGGCGCGCCGGCCGGCCCCCAGAGCCTGGCATTGTTGACGAGGCGCTTGGCGTACCACCAGCCGATCAGGATGCCGACGATATAGGCGAGTGCGTACCAGCGGATCGCGAACGGGCCGATCTGGATCAGGGTCGGGTCGATGGCCGGGAAGGGCAGGGCGAACAGCATCAAGGGGCTCCGGCGGTCGGTCGGGCGGCATTGGTGCGCTGATCCGGGGGGAAGGGTCAAGCCCGGGCGTGCGCGACCCCTCGACACCTTGTTCGCCAGGGGGCACGCAACCATACTAGAAGAGAGATACCGTTACCTCCGGAGGCTGCCCATGAACACGACCCCGAACCGGCTGTTCGACGAATTCGCCAAGTTGATGACCGATGCCGCCGGCATGGCGCAGGGCGTCAAGCGCGAAGCCGAGACCGTGATGAAGCATCAGGCCGAGCGCCTGTTTGCCGATATGGACTTCGTCAAGCGCGATGAGTTCGATGTCGTTCGCGAAATGGCGCAAAAGGCGCGCAGCGAGAACGAGGCGCTGACGGCGCGGGTCGCCGAACTGGAAGCCAAGCTGGCGGTGCTGACCCAGGGCCATATCGTCGCCGCGCCCTCGACGGAAGAACGATAAACCGGCCAGCCATGTTGGCGCGCCTATTTTAACCCGGGTAATATTTGACATCGGAATATTGCCCGGGTAGAAAGCCGCGCTATGCGGCTGCTCGATCGTGGCCGTTCTCATCAAGGCGATCCGGGGAGCGGATAGATGCAGCGCGACGAGCGGAAGGCGGCCATTTCCGCCTACAAGAAGCGGGAAGACAGCGTGGGCATCTATGCCGTCCGCTGCGCCGCGACGGGCGACACCTGGGTCGGCAGGGCGCCCAATCTCGATGCGATCCAGAACCGTCTCTGGTTCACGCTCGGACATGGCAGTTGCACGGCGTCAAGCCTGCAGGCTGCCTGGAACCGGCATGGCGCCGACGCCTTCCGCCTCGACGTGCTCGAGCGGCTGGAGCCGGAGGAATCTGCCTATATCCGCAATGCGATCCTGAAGGAGCGCTGCCAGCACTGGCGGGCCGAGCTTGGCGCCCAGGCCGTCTGACATGCACACAAAGAAAAACGGCCGGAGAAATCTCCGGCCGTTTTCTTGTTTCTCGAGGAATCCGCGAGCCCGGATCAGGCGAGGACCTTGGCGCCCTGGACGAGGTCCGTATAGGCCTGCATCAGGTCCGCGCTGATCTTGCCCGGCGTGAACTTGTGCTCGCCGATCTCGGAGACGGGTGTGACTTCAGCAGCGGTGCCGCAGAGCCAGCACTCGCTGAAGCTCGAAAGCTCTTCCGGGGCGATCCGGCGCTCGATCACTTCAAGACCGTGCGACTTGGCAAGGCCGATCACCGTCTGGCGGGTGATGCCATTCAGGAAGCGGTCGGCCAGCGGCGTGTGGATGACGCCATCCTTGACGAAGAACACGTTGGCGCCGGTCGATTCCGCGACATTGCCTTCCCAGTCCAGCATCAGCGCATCGGCATAGCCGCGGGCTTCGGCGGCATGCTTGGAGATCGTGCAGATCATGTACAGACCCGACGCCTTGGCCAGCGACGGAGCGGTGCGCGGATCGGGACGGCGATACTTCGCCCAGTCGAGACGGATGCCCTTCAGGCGCTCGGCAGGGGTGAAGTAGGACGGCCATTCCCAAGCGGCGATGGCGACGTTGATCTTGTTCTTCTGGGCCGAGACGCCCATGGCTTCGCTGCCGCGCCAGGCGATGGGGCGCAGATAGCCGTCGACCAGGCCGTTCTTGGCGAGCGTCGCCTTCGAGGCCTCGTCGATCTCCTCGATCGTGTAGGGGATCTTGAAATTGAGGATTTCGGCCGAATGGAACAGCCGCTCGGTGTGCTCGCGCAGCTTGAAGATGGTGCCGTTATAGGCGCGCTCACCTTCGAACACGGCGCTGGCATAGTGCAGGCCATGGGTGAGTACGTGAATCTTCGCGTCCTTCCACGGAACGAAGGATCCGTTCATCCAGATCCAACCATCTTTCTGGTCGAAGGGGACCGCGCTCATTTTCCTCACTCCATATCGGCCGCCGGCTGCGGCCGCGCCCTGTTGGCGTTGATTGTCGTGCCTATTTCTCGCGCCGGTTGGGCAAAGTAAAGCCAGTTCCAGCAACGACTTTTTTGCGCCGCCTTGAAACAGTCGGTAAAGTGCCGGTCGAAACGCGATCGCGCGAGAGGGTATCGCGGGAAGGGAAACGGCTGGCGCGTTCGATCATTTCGTCGCGGCCACTCATCAGGTAACAATCGAACCAAAATATGTCAATATGGCTGACATAAATTTCGCGACCGATTCGAAGGGACCGGCATCCGTGCAGCGCGACGAGTCCGTCAAAACGCCTCTTTCGATCCAGGAACAGCCCGAACTGGTGCTGATCGAGTTGCTCTTCTACGCCTATCGGGACTTCGTCTCCGATCCGGACGTCGTGCTGGCGAAGTTCCAGTTCGGTCGCGCCCATCATCGTGTCGTCCACTTCGTCAACCGCCATCCGGGCATGCGCGTCGCCGACCTGCTGGACATACTGAAGATCACCAAGCAGAGCCTGGGGCGCGTGCTCAAGCAACTGATCGATACCGGCTATATCGAGCAGGTGCCGGGGCCCGTCGACCGCCGGCAGCGGCTGCTTTATCCGACCGCCAAGGGCAGGGCGCTCGACCAGCGTCTCACCGAACCGCAGGCGGAACGCATCCGTACCGCGCTGGAGCCTTTGGGTCCGGAAGGGCGCCTCGCGGCCGAGCGCTTCCTTCGGCTGATGATCGATCCGTCCGAACGGGATAAGGTCGCTCAGATGATCGAGCAGTGATGCGCGTGGAGTATGCACGATGAGCGATTTGGCAACCGCCCCCCTGGCCGATGATGCGCCGCATCTTCTCGTCATCGACGATGATGCGCGCATTCGCACGCTTCTGTCCCGCTACCTGAACGACAACGGCTTTCGCGTCGACGTCGCGGCCAACGCCGCCGAGGCGCGCGGCCGGCTCGGCGGTCTTGCCTTCGATCTGCTTGTCGTCGACGTGATGATGCCGGGCGAGACCGGGCTCGAGCTTCTCCGCAGCCTGCGCGAGACGATGGAGGTGCCGATCCTCATGCTGACCGCGCGCACCGAGATCGAGAGCCGCATCAAGGGGCTGGAACTCGGCGCCGACGACTATCTCGGCAAGCCGTTCGAACCGCGGGAATTGCTGCTGCGGATCAACGCGATCCTGAAGCGCGGCACCGCCACCGCGGCGCCGCTGATCGAGCAGGTCCGCTTCGGTCCCTTCACCTTCCACATCGCCCGGCGCGAGTTGCGGCGCGGCCAGGAGACGATCCGGCTGACGGATCGCGAGCGCCAGATCATGGCCGTCTTCGCCGAGACGCCGAACGAAACCGTGCCGCGCCTGTCGCTGCTGGCCGAGGACGAACCGGCCGGCGAGCGCACCATCGACGTGCAGATCAACCGGCTCCGCCGCAAGATAGAGGTCGATCCCGCCAACCCGCTCTTCCTGCAGACGGTGCGGGGCATCGGCTACCGTCTGGTGACAGAAGCGTGAGGCCATCCCGCCAGTCGGCTGTCGCTGCCCGGGGGCGGCGCTGATGGACAAGCTTCCGCCTTCCGTTCCGAGGCGTCGCGTGACTGGCGGCTGGGCCGAGTGGCCGGCCGTCGTCGCGCTGCGTCGCCTGGCCCGATCGCCGGCTGCCAATTCGACGCGCCGGCTCGCGCGCCGCGCGCGACCTGTCCTCGACGTTCTGCTGGTGCCCTATCGCTTCCTCGGCAAGCGGATGGCGGCGGCGATGCCGAAGGGGCTCTATGCCCGCGCGCTGATCATCATCATCACCCCGATCGTTATTCTGCAGTCGGTGGTTGCCTTCGTCTTCATGGAGCGGCACTGGCAGACGGTGACGCAGCGCCTCTCCGCCGCGACCGTGCGCGATATCGCGGCGATCGTCGACCTGATCGACACCTACCCCGCCGATCCCAATTTCACCCAGATCATCCGCATCGCCCAGGACCGGCTCGGCCTGACCATTTCGGTCATTCCCAACGAGCCGCTGCCGCCGGCGGCGCCGAAGCCGTTCTTCTCGCTGCTCGACAGCGCGCTGTCGCGCGAGATCGGCCGCCAGATCAACAAGCCCTACTGGATCGACACGGTCGGGCGATCCAACCTTGTCGAGATCCGCATCCAGCTCGGCGACAAGGTGCTGCGCGTGCTGGCTCGTCGCAGCCAGACCTATGCCTCCAATTCCGAGATCTTCATCTTCTGGATGGTCGGCACCAGCCTGGTGCTGCTGACGATCGCGATCGCCTTCCTGCGCAACCAGATCCGCCCGATCCAGCAGCTCGCCGATGCGGCCGAGAATTTCGGCATGGGCCGCGAAATGGCGGATTTCAATCCGCGCGGCGCACGCGAGGTACGGCGCGCCAGCGCCGCCTTCATGGAAATGCGCAACCGCATCGAGCGGCAGATGGAACAGCGCACGACGATGCTGGCCGGCGTCAGCCACGACCTGCGCACCGTGCTCACCCGCTTCCGCCTGCAATTGGCGCTGCTGCGCGAAACGCCCGATATCCGCGCTATGCGCCGCGACGTCGATGACATGCAGCGCATGCTGGAGGGCTATCTGGCGTTTGCCCGCGATGACGCGGACGAGCCGACGGCGGCGACCAATATCGCGACGCTGCTGGCGGAGGTGGCGGAGAATGCCCGTCGGGTGGGGCACGACGTTTCGCAGGATTTCCACGGCGACCCGATCGTCAGCATCCGCCCCAACGATTTCAAGCGCTGCCTGTCCAATCTGGTGATGAATGCCTGCCGGCACGGGGATCGCATCGAACTGCACGGCTCGCATGTCGACGGCTGGCTCGTCATCCATGTCGATGACGACGGGCCCGGCATCGACGAGGCGGAGCGCGAGGCGGTGTTCCGCCCGTTCTACCGGCTCGACGAAGCGCGCAACCTCGACGAAAGCGGAACCGGCCTCGGCCTGCCGATCGCCCGTGACATCGCGCGCTTCCATGGCGGCGATGTCACGCTGTCCGATGCGCCGGGCGGCGGCTTGCGCGCCACCGTTCGCATTCCGGCCTGATCGGGGCTCAGGCGCCCGGCTGAAGGCGGATCCGGGTACCCCAGGGGTCAAGCAGTTCGCGCTCGGCCGAGATCCCCGAACCGGCCAGCGTCACATAGGCGAGGCCATTGCGCTCGGAATCGCGCTGGCCCGCGCCCCGGCTCTGCCAGTGGTTGGCGCCGATATGGTGGTGGTAGCCGCCGGACGACAGGAAGGAGGCGCTCGGCATCGTCGTCACCTCGTCGAGGCCGACCTCCGACTTCCACCAGTTCGCGGCCACGGGCGCATCACCGACGCGCAGATGCACATGGCCGATGCGCAGGAATTCCGGCGCGCCCTTCCACGGCGAGGGCTGCTCCCCAAGCGCAGCGACGATCGCATTGACGTCGAGCGGATCGGTCGCCATGCGCACATGCGGGCCTTCCCAGACCCATTCGTCGGTCGGGCGGTCGGAATAGATCTCGACGCCATTGCCTTCGGGGTCGGTCAGGTAGAACGCCTCGCTCACCAGATGATCCGCCATGCCGTCGACAGGCAGGCGCTTCTCGCTCGCATGCAGGATCCAGCGTCCGAGATCGGCGCGGGTCGGCATCAGGAAGGCGGTATGGAACAGGCCCGCCTGCCGGGTATCGTCGCTCGTGCCGCGCGGATGCGGCTCGATCACCAGGAACGGCACGCCGCCGGCCCCGAGCGTGACGGTCCCGCCCGCGCTCGAGATCGTCTCCAGGCCGAGGACGTCGCGATAGTAGTCGGCGACCTTCTCGACGTCATGCGCCTTGAGGCCGACCTCGGCGATATGGATCGGACGGGTCAGGGAGAAGGGGAGTTCGGTTTCGGCTTGGCTCATGGCGTGGCGACCTCTGGTTGAACCCGATAGCTAGTCATTCGGGACCCGGATCGATAGCCGCGCGAGGGTGAACACACCGTCCAACGGGCCCTAGAACAGGCGGCCACCATCCGGCACAGCCCGCTCGACGGCGGTCAGCACCACGTCGCCATCGGCGTCCGGCATGCCAAGGGTAAGAACCTCCGACATGAAGGGGCCGATCTGGCGCGGCGGAAAGTTCACGACCGCCATGACTTGACGGCCGATGAGCTCGGCCGGCTGGTAATATTTGGTGATCTGGGCCGAGGACTTCTTGCGGCCGATCTCCGGGCCAAAGTCGATGACCAGTTTGATCGCCGGCTTGCGCGCCTCCGGGAAGGGGCTGGCTTCGACGATGGTTCCGACCCGGATATCCACCTTGAGGAAATCGTCGAAGCTGATCGTCTTCGGGGCGGGCGCGTCCATGTCGTCTCTCCGTTGGCTGTCTGCTCACGGGGTAGCACGACGGGCCGTCCGGTCAAGCGGCCGGCTGGGCTGTGTCCGGCTTCGGTTCGCTCGGCCTGCGTTCGGGGCGATGGCGATGAAGCCGGTTGGCGACGCGGCAGACGAGGCCTGCGGCCCGGTCGGTGCGGCGCGACCACGTCTCCGCATGCTCCAGCGCGCGGTCGAGGGCCGCCATCGTCTTCGACAGGTCAGGATCCTCGTCCTTCAGCCATACCGGCAGGACGCGCGATATCATCAGCACGAAGCCCTGCGTCCGCGCCGCGCCGCGCAGCCCATCGGTCGAGATGCCGGCCCCCGCCAGCATGAAGCGGGCGCTGCCGAGGGCGACGCGGTTGAGGCACAGCGCCAGGGCCGGATCGCGCCGGGCGGATTCGGCCAGATGCCCGATCGCGGCGCGATACGGTGCCATCTCGTCGAGGCGCTTCATGATCAGATCGAACAGCCGGTCGCGACCCGACTCGTCGGTCGAGGGCGTCTCGGTCGCGTCGAGCACGGCGCGATCGATGCGGCGCATGAAGTCGGCGAGGATGTCGATCTTGCCGTCGTAAGCCTCTCGCAGTTCTCCCAGCGAAAGCCCGGCTCGCGCCGCGATATCGCCAAGGCCGATTTCGGCATAGGGCTTGCTGGCCAGCAGACCGAGCAACGCGTCGACGATCTGGGGCTTCGTCTCGTTCGGCATGATGCAATCTCCTCTATTCCCTCTATCTAGGGATGCCTTGTGGCGGAGACGAGGCTGATCAGCCGGCCAGTTCCTCGGCGCGTTGCTTGGCGGCCGCGACGGCGCGAACCAGAATGGGCTCGATGCCGTCCTCGGCCATCAGCACGTTCAGCGCCGCCGCCGTGGTGCCGCCGGGGGACGTCACGTTCTTGCGCAGGATGTCGGCCGGCAGCGGCGATTGCCTGAGCAGTTCGCCGGCGCCCACGATCGTCTGCCGCGCAAAGCGGGCGGCGAGTTCCGGCGTGAAACCGGCCTCGATGCCGGCCTGGGTGAGGCACTCGACGAGCAGGAAGACATAGGCGGGGCCGGACCCGGATACCGCCGTCACGGTATCGATCAGGCTCTCCGTCTCGACCCAGCCGAATTCGCCGACCGCCGCCAGCAGGGCGCCGACCAGGTCGCGATCCTCTGTCGTTACGGCCGGATTGGCGAAGGCTCCGGTCATGCCGCGTCCCACCTGGGCCGGCGTGTTCGGCATGGTGCGGACGATGGCGCCGCCAAGGGCGGCTTCGAGCGTCGCGATCGTGGTGCCGGCGGCAATCGAGATCGTCACCGTGCCGGGACCGATCAGGTTGCGCACGGCGGGAAGCGCGGTGCCCATCATCTGCGGCTTGACCGCCAGCAGCAGCACGCGCGCCGTGACGCCCGCGGGCGCGCGGGTCTCGTGCGCGATGCCATGCGCGGCCAGCAACGCCAGCGTCTCCTCCGGTGGCTTCGGGTCGACGACGATGACCGCCTTCGGATCCAGGCCGGAGGCAAGCCAGCCGGTCAGCAGCGCGCCGCCCATCTTGCCGGCGCCGATGAGGACGATGGGGGAGGAGGATGTGAGGGCGGAGAGGGACATACGGAAGCGCTCGTTCGTGAATGGCGACGATGTGTCTGTACGGCGCGCCGCGCCCGCGCGAAAGGCCCTATGCGCCGCCGGGCCAACCCGGGCCGCTGCTTCAGGCGACGGACTTCACGACCGGGCCGGAGACCACGGAAGAGAAAGGGCGGCGCGCCGTGTCCGCGCGCCGGCCTCGATCAGGCCTCGCCGACCGTTTCGAACAGGACGGTCTCGAGCGCTTCGGCGGCGGACTTGCCGGCCCAGACGACGAACTGGAAGGCCTGGTAGTAGCGCTCGCAGCTTTCGATCGCGTTCTCGAGCAGTCCCTCTACCTGGCGGCTATTGGGTTCCGCGCCGCCGGCCAGCAGCAGCGTCTGCCGATACATGACGACGCCTTCCTTGCTCCAGAGGTCGAAATGGCCGATCCAGAGTTGCTCGTTCACCAGGGAGAGCAGGCGCATGACTTCGGTCTTGCGCGGGTCGGTCACCTTCAGGTCGAAGGCGCAGGCCAGATGCACCGCCTCCATGTCCTCCATCCAGGAGAAGGAGACGTGATAATCGCACCAACCGCCGGCGATGGAGATGGTGATCTCGTCGTCGCCGGATCGCTCGAAGCTCCAATCATTGAGCCCTGCGATGTGCTCGATCATATCCACCGGATTGGACTGCCGGTCTTCGGTTTCGAAGTCGATGAGGCTCATGGCCGACCCTCGCGCTTGATCGGGGAAAACGCAACGCAACAAAACGACTGCCGTAAGCAGATCTTCAGAGCCAGCCCTCCGGTTGAGCAAGAACCGTTCCGCCTCGTGCGGAAAAACCGGTCTCCATTTCGTTCTCAACGGCGGCGCCAGGCAGAGCAGCGCGAATCTTCATTGAGGATCAGTATATAGGCAGCCTAAGAAATTTCGCGATGACTTTTCCTCCACTGCGGTGTCGGAATTGTGGACGCTCGGGCAGGTGGGGCCTTGGCGGTTCTCCAGACGTACAAAAGCCGCCGGGCTGGCCGGCGGCTTTCTCGAGCCTGTCGCGATGGCGAAAATACTAGCCCGGCTGGAGATCCACGGCCTTGGGGCCCTTGCCGCGCTTGTCCGGCTCGGTCTCGAATGTGATCCGCATGCCATCGTTCATGTTCGAAATCCCGGAACGTTCGACAGCCGTGACGTGCACGAACACATCCTTGCCGCCATCATCCGGGGTGATGAAGCCGAATCCCTTCGACGCATTGAAAAATTTGACTGTACCAGTCTGTCGCATCGCTGTTCCTTTCCCGTTCTCTTCACTCTGCCGGCCGCTCCGCTCGGCCAGCACACTTCAGGCACTCAGGTTGTCGGGGAAAGGTCTCTGCGTCTTATCGATATCGTGCGGTCGCTTGCGCTGGCCGCTTCGCGAATGACTTAGCATCCGACGCGCCTTGTTCCAGTCTCCGTCGGGTCCTTTGCCCGTGCAGGGCGAAATATGCTTCAGCATTCGCAGAAAATCAATGCCCTGCATTCCCATACGTAAGGCGGCTAGTTGCTTGGGAAGACTGTGCCCCGGATTGCTATTATTCTATATGTTCGACTGACGGTAAGCATGGCTTTGTAGATCAGCCGTGTTGCGTTGCGGCAGTCGACCGGTCCGCCCTTCGTCCTGCAAGGGAGGGCGGGCGGAACAATCGGCATCCACAGGGCCGGACCCGGCCCTGAACGGCAAGCCGGCGTGTCATTCAGCTGGCATGAAGACTGCATAGTGCGGAGGCGAAACGCCGGATGCGCCCTTGACGAAAATTTGACGTCGCGAGAGGGAACAAAATCGAGCGGATCGCATTATATCTCACGATTATATCTATCGTGTTCGCAGGGCAGGGCGGAGATCGATGATGTCAGCGTTCAGCGCGGATAATCTTCTGGCGGCGGCGGCAGTCTGGATTGCGATCATGTTGCCGAGTGCGGCTTTTGGAAACGACCCGGTTCGGGAAGATGTCGCGGTTTCGAGCTGCAACGCCCGGCCCGCCCAGGCTGGGTCCGGGAACGTGATCCCGGATTCGATCCGCGCAGGCTTCGATCGCGCCGCCTGACGTCGCATCAGAGGCACCCGATTGACCTGGCCTCAGGCGGCGGGTCCTGTCTGCGGCTGTTTTCTGCTGAGTTGCCACGACGCGAACGCCACCAGCAAGGCCGCTATGGTCAGGGCCGCGCCCACCAGAGGCAGCTTGTCATAGGTCGCGCCCATCGTGATGGCGAGTCCGCCTACCCACGCGCCGCCGGCATTGCCAACATTGAACGCACCCTGATTCAGCGTGGAAGCCAGGTTGGGCGCCTCGCCGGCGCATTCGATCACGCGCATCTGCAGCGGCGCGATCAGGATGAACATCACGCAGCCCCAGACGAACACGCTGATGCAGGCGCCAATGACGGAGTGACTGGAATAGCTGAACTGCGCCAGCACGACGATCAACGCGGTAAGGGCGCCGAGGATCGTCGGCATCAACTTCCAGTCCGCCAGTCGACCGCCGATCAGATTGCCGATCGTGATGCCGACGCCGAACAGCAGCAGCACCCAGGTGACCTGATGCGGCGCCAGGCCGGTCACGGTCTGCAGGATCGGTGCGATATAGGTGAAGCAGGCGAAGGTGGCAGCCGCCGACAGCACGCTCACGGCCATGGCCAGCCAGACCTGCAGGCGCTTGAACACGGCGAATTCGCGCATGAGACTGGGCGGGGCGGAGGCGCCCCGGTCAGAGGGAACCCAGGCGAGGATGGCCGCGACCGAGACGAGGCCGATCGCCACGACCGCCCAGAAGGTGGCGCGCCAGCCGGCGAACTGTCCCAGCGCGGTGCCGCCCGGGACGCCGAAAATGTTGGCGAGCGTCAGGCCGGCGAACACCAGCGCCATGGCCTGGGCGCGCTGGTTGCGCGGCACCAGCGTGCCCGCGACGACGGCGCTGATGCCGAAGAACGCGCCGTGGCCGAAGGCGGTAAACACGCGCGCCGCCATCAGCAGCCCGTAGGTGGGCGCGACGGCGCAGAAGACATTGCCGACCACGAACAGCATGGCCAACCCGACCAGCGTGATCTTGCGCGGCAATCGTGCGGTGGCGAGCACGATGATCGGCCCGCCGATGACGACGCCGATCGCATAGCCGGTGATCAGCAGCCCCGCGCTCGGGATCGAGACGCCGAGATCGGCCGCCACTTCCGGCAGCAGGCCCATGATGACGAATTCAGTCGTGCCGATGCCGAACGAGGCAATGGCCAGGGCGAAGAGGGCGATCGGCATCGGGAAGTCCGGCGGTGAAGGGCGGTGCGGCTGCGAAGGCGATGGTCAGGACAATGACTGCCGACCGGCGCATTTTGCAATGCACAAATCGTCGGCCATTGCATTTTGCAACGCACGTTCAGTGAGGCGCGGGGATGATCCCCGCAGAGCCGGTCAGGTGATGGAGGTGAAGAGCCGGTTCCAGCGGATCGACCACGGCCACTTCCAGAATTCCCAGACGCGTGCGCCGTCGGCGATCGAGAAGAACACCCAGCGCGCCTTGCCCTCGACGTTCTCGTTGGGCACGAAGCCCATCGACTGCATGTCGCGCGAATCCGCGGAGTTGTCGCGGTTGTCGCCCATCATGAAGAGGTGGCCGGGTGGAACTTCATATTTCGGCGTGTTGTCGAACGAACCGCGATCGCCCTCGATCTCGATGATCTGGTGCTTGACCCCGCTCGGCAGCGTCTCTTCGTAGCGCGGCGCGGAGATGGTGTTGCCGAAGAAGTCCTTGGTCTCGTAGGGCTCGATCGGCTGGCGCTCGACCATCTTGTCGTTGATGTAGAGCCGGCCGTCGATCATCTGCACCGTGTCGCCGGGCTTGCCGATGACCCGCTTGATGAAATCGGTCGAATTGTCCTTCGGTCCCTTGAAGACGACGATGTCGCCCTGGTTCGGTTCCGAGCCCCAGATGCGGCCCTCGAACGGTCCCATGCCGAAGGGGAAAGAGTAGCGGGAATAGCCGTAGGAATATTTCGAGACGAACAGATAGTCGCCGATCTCCAGCGTCGGGATCAGCGAGCCCGACGGAATCTCGAAGGGCTGGAACAGGAAGGTCCGCACGATGAGCGCGATGATCAGCGCTTCGGCGAAGACGCGGATGGTGCCGCCGAGACCGTCCTTGGACGACTTCTTTTTCTCGGCGGTCTTCTCTAGTTCAGCCATCATGCGACTTTCAGCCGATTGGGGAGCCTGTCATTTAGGCGATGCCGGCCCGAGCGGCAACCGAAAGCCGTCGAGACCGCCGCCCTCCGGCAGCGCGATGCTCGTACCGGTTGACGATGCGTCTTCCTGCGTCGGGGCTGACAAGCGACGGGCATGTCGCCATATCTGCGGCGATCCGGGCCGTTCTGCTTCAAACCGCCCCAAGAGGTGACCCAAATGGAATTCGGCATCTACACCTTCGGCGACAATATGCCCGACCCGATCACGGGTGCCCGGCTCGATCCGGTGCAGCGCGTGCGCAATCTGATCGAGGAAATCGAACTGGCCGACCAGGTCGGCCTCGACGTCTTCGGTCTCGGCGAGCATCACCGGCCCGACTATCTGGTCTCCGCTCCCGACGTGATCCTGGCGGCCGGCGCCGCGCGGACGAAGACGATCCGCCTTTCCAGCGCCGTTACGGTTCTCTCCTCCGATGATCCGGTGCGCGTCTTCCAGCGCTTCTCCACGCTCGACCTCGTGTCCAACGGGCGCGCCGAGATCATGGCCGGGCGCGGCTCGTTCATCGAATCCTTCCCGCTGTTCGGCTACGACCTTGGCGACTATGACGCGCTGTTTTCGGAAAACCTCGACCTGCTGCTCAAGCTGCGCGACGGCGAGCGGGTGAACTGGCCCGGCGGCCATCGCGCCGCGATCCACGATCTCGGCGTCTATCCGCGTCCCGTCCAGGATCCCCTGCCGGTCTGGATCGCGGTCGGCGGCACGCCGCAATCGGTCGTGCGCGCGGCGGTGCTCGGGCTGCCGCTGGCGATCGCGATCATCGGCGGCAACCCGGCGCATTTTCAGCCGCTGGTCGATCTCTACCATCGCGCCGCAAAGGAATCCGGCAGCGACGCGACCCATCTGCGCGTCGGCATCAATTCGCACGGTTTCATCGCCGAGAATTCGCAAGACGCGGCCGACATCGCCTATCCGCCCTTCGCCGCTGTGATGACCAAGCTCGGCAAGGAGCGCGGCTGGCCGCCGACGACGCGAGGCCAGTTCGAGGCGCAGCGCCGCCTGCATGGCGCGCTGTTCGTGGGCAGCCCGTCCGAGGTGGCCGAAAAGATCCTCTACCAGCACGAACTGTTCGACCATGACCGCTTCCTGATCCAGTTCAGCGTCGGCACGCTGCCGCATGACAAGATGATGAAGTCGATCGAGCTTTTCGGGACCAAGGTCGTGCCGGAGGTCCGGAGGGCGCTGGCCGCGAAGGCGGAAACGGCCGTCGTCCCATAGGCTTGGGGCGGGATGTTGATGCTTCGAAGCGTCGCGACAATCGTTAACGCGGGGACGATTCGGGGCCTCCGTGCGATTCGCCGGGTGGCTGCTTCCGGTGGAATCCGCGCGCTGCGGGATGACGCAGCGACCGGCAGGAAAACGCAGGAAACGAGCGGCTTTTCGCGTTGGTGTTGATGGGGCCGGCGCCTGCAACTCGAATTTTTTTGCGCGCCCTAACCCCTTCGGAATTCCTCACTTTTGCCCTGCAAACCCTTAACGGGCCCGGCGTGGTTAACCACTCGTTAACCAGCGTGTCGCACACATTGCTTAACAGAAGGCAAAGAGCGACCGTGGCTACTCCCGCTTCCAAACAACGCGCAGCAATCCGGTTCCGGGGAAGGTCCTTCCTCGCTACCGTCCTGGCGCCCGAGCTTCCGCTGGCCGACTGGCTGGCCGAACTCGACAAGCTTTCCAAACGTTCCGAGGGCTACTTCGCCAGTCGCCCCGTCATTCTCGACGTCACCGGCCTCGCCATCACCAAGCGCGACTTCGCAGAGCTGATCGCCATGCTATACGAACGCGAGATCAAGGTGATGGGGGTCGAGGGCGCCGATCCGTCCTGGCTCGGCTTCGGCATGCCGCCATCCGTCAGTGGTGGCAAGCAGACCGAAATCCTGCACAAGCCGTCCGCCGAGCCACCCAAGAACAGCTTCGTGGACCGTGCGGTCCCGTCGCTGCTGATCGAGACGCCGGTCCGTTCCGGCCAGTCGATCATCTTCCCGCAGGGCGACGTGACCGTGGTCGGCTCCGTCGCCTCGGGCGCGGAGATCATCGCCGGCAACTCGATCCATATCTACGGCACGCTGCGCGGACGCGCGATCGCCGGGTCGACCGGCAATGCCGGGGCGCGGATCTTCTGCCAGAAATTCGAGGCCGAGCTGATCGCCATCGACGGCCTCTACCAGACTGCGGATGACCTGGATGCGAGCCTTCGCGGCCGATCGGTCCAGGCCTGGCTCGCAAATGACAAGATGAACATGGCGGCGCTGGCCTGAGCCAGCAAGGAGCACAAGCAATGTCTCAGGTTCTCGTTGTGACATCGGGCAAGGGCGGGGTGGGCAAGACGACGTCCACCGCCGCCATCGGCGCTGCACTGGCCCTGTCCGGCCAGCGGGTCGCCGTCGTCGATTTCGATGTCGGCCTGCGCAATCTCGACCTCGTCATGGGCGCCGAGCGCCGCGTGGTCTACGACCTCATCAACGTGGTGCAGGGCGAAGCCAAGCTGCAGCAGGCGCTGATCCGCGACAAGCGGCTCGACACGCTCTATGTGCTGCCGGCTTCGCAGACCCGCGACAAGGATGCGCTCACCGAAGAGGGTGTCACGCGCGTCATGGAAGAGCTGCGCGGCCATTTCGACTGGGTCGTCTGCGACAGCCCGGCCGGCATCGAGCGCGGCGCCATGCTGGCCATGCGCCATGCGGATGTCGCCATCGTCGTCACCAATCCCGAAGTCTCGTCGGTGCGCGATTCCGATCGCATCATCGGCATGCTGGATTCGAAGACGGTCAAGGCGGAGAAGGGCGAGTACATGGAGAAGCATCTCCTGCTCACCCGCTACGACGCAGCCCGGGCCGAGCGCGGCCAGATGCTGAAGGTCGAGGACGTTCTCGAGATCCTGTCGATCCCGCTGCTCGGCATCATCCCTGAAAGCGAGGCCGTCCTCAACGCGTCCAACGTCGGCTGCCCGGTCACGCTGGTCGACACCGACAGCGCCCCGGCGCGCGCCTATCTCGACGCGGCCCGCCGCCTCGAGGGCGAGAACATCCCGATGGTCGTTCCGGCGGAGCGGCGCGGCTTCATGAGCAAGCTTTTCGGTCGGAGGGCTGCATGACGATTTTCAATTTCTTCAAGCCGTCACGTTCGTCCGCGCCGGTGGCTCGCGACCGGCTGCAGATCCTGCTGCAGCACGAACGGGTCTCGGCAGGAGCCAGCGACCTGATCGCCAAGCTCCGGGAAGAGATCCTCGGCGTGATCGCCCGCCACGTCGACATCCCGGCCGACAAGGTCCAGGTGAAAATGCAGCGCGGTGATGCGGTCTCGACGCTGGAGGTCGAGATCGAACTGCCGAACCCGATCCGCCAGCGGCGGAAAGAGGGCGCCGAGGCAGCCGCTTGAAACCAGGAGGCCGGCATTCTTGCCGGCTTTTTCATGCGCGTCCGCGTGAGCTTGATCGGGGCGTGGCATCACCGGCGGAAGCCGGATGATTTCTTTCCGACGTTGACGATTTTTCTGGCCAAGGCTACCGGAAATCCCGCACCTATGGTTGTGGGCAACGAAGGGGGACAGCATGTTCATTTACGTTCTGGCACTTCTGATCGGCGTCGTCGCGGGTCTGCGCGCCATGACCGCGCCGGCCGCGGTCGCCTGGGCCGCCTATCTTGGCTGGATCAACCTCGATGGCAGCTGGCTCTCCTTCCTGAGCCACTGGCTGGCGCTGCTGATCCTCACCCTGCTCGCCGTTGCCGAACTGGTCACCGACCAGTTGCCGTCGACGCCGAGCCGCAAGGTGCCCGTCCAGTTTGCGACCCGGATCTTCATGGGCGCCGTTTGCGGCGCGGCGATCGGATTTGCCGGTGGGGTCTGGGTTGCCGGTCTGATTGCCGGCGCGATCGGCGCCGTGATCGGCACGCTGGGCGGCTATGAGGCGCGGAGAAGCCTCGTCGCGGCGACGGGCGGCAAGGACCTGCCGATCGCGCTGATCGAGGACGGGATCGCCATTGCGCTGGCGCTCTGGATCGTCGCCTACGTCACCTGACGCCCCTTACACGCTGTAGAGGACCTTCCATAACGGGGCACGGCGATCTCACCTCTCGCTGAGGGAGAGGTGAGATGGGGCTGTTCACCCTTCAATGTCCCGAGCGGCCACTCAATAATGCGGCGGCGGGGGCTCGGGCAGGCCGGGGCGGCCGATCTGTTCGGTCGTTTCGCGCAACTGGTCGGTCAGCTGGGAAATCTTGCGGGTAAGGAAATCGAGCTGCTTCCACTGCGCGGTGATCGCGCTGTTCAGGTCCTCGATCGTTTCGTCCTGATAGGCGATGCGGATTTCCAGCGCCTCGATGCGGTTGGCAAGAGCCCCGCCAGCGTCCGTGTCGGTCATCCGATCCTCCCTGTGCTCTGGCGTGCTCCCTACGGCGTGTCGGCTTCCGGCGCAAGGGCGGGCGAGGGCCAGGCTCAGACGGCGATGTCCTTGGCACAGGTGGCGGCGCGTTCGAGCAGAAGCTGGCGCTCGCGCATGTTGCGGGTGAGGGCGGCGGCGCGTTCGAAATCGGCCTGCGCCTCGGCGAGGCGGCCGAGCTTCATCAGCAGATCGGCGCGCACGCCCGGCAGCAAATGCGAGGTGGCGAGCACTGGCTCGTTCGCCAGCGATTCGACAAGGGCGAGGCCCGCCGCCGGCCCTTCGGCCATGGCGACGGCGACGGCGCGGTTCAGCTCCACGACGGGCGAGGGCGCTATCCGGGCCAGTTCGGCGTAGAGGCTGGCGATGCGGCCCCAATCGGTCTGCGCGGCGGTCGGCGCGCGGGCGTGGCAGGCCGCGATCGCCGCCTGCAGCGTATAGGTGCCGCGGGGCCCGAGTGCCTCGGCGCGCGCCAGCGCCGCGAGGCCGCGACGGATCAGCAGGTGATCCCAGCGCGCGCGGTTCTGATCCATCAGCAGCACCGGTTCGCCGTTCGGGCCGACCCTGGCGGCGAAGCGCGAAGCCTGGATTTCCATCAGCGCGACGAGACCATGCACGTCCGGCTCGTTCGGCGCGAGGCCGGCCAGGATGCGGCCGAGCCGCACCGCCTCGTCAGCCAGCTGCGGGCGGATCCAGTCCTCGCCGGCGGTGGCCGAATAGCCCTCGTTGAAGATCAGGTAGATGACCTCGATCACCGAGGCGAGCCGTTTCGCCCGGTCCTCACCGCGCGGCACTTCATAGGGCACGTTGGCGTCGGCAAGCGTGCGCTTGGCCCGCACGATGCGCTGCGCGACGGTCGGCTCGGGCACGAAGAAGGCGCGGGCGATCTCGCCCGTGGAGAGCCCGCCGATCAGCCGCAGCGTCAGCGCGACGCGCGCCTCGGCGGAGAGGATCGGATGGCAGGCCGTGAAGACCAGCTTCAGCAGGTCGTCGCCAATGTCGTCGTCGAGCCGCGCCTCGAGTGCATCGACGACGCTGTCCTGGTCGAGATCGCTGATATAGCCGATCTCGGCGTGCTTCTCGTCGGCCAGCTTGCGGTGGCGGATGCGGTCGATGGCGCGCCGCTTGGCGGTCGCCATCAGCCAGGCGCCGGGATTGTCGGGAATGCCGGTTTCCGGCCAGCGTTCCAGCGCCGCCACCAGCGCATCCTGCGCCAGCTCCTCGGCCTGGCTGATGTCGCGCAGCATGCGCGCAAGGCTGGCGACGAGCTTTGCCTGCTCGATCCGCCAGACTGCGCTGATCGCCTGATGGGTTTCGGTACGTGTCACGGCTGCGGATCAGGCCACGTCCCGCCCGCAGACGCAAGACAGGAGGCGCGAAGACCTATCTCCCCTCCGTCGCCATCCTGAGATTGGCCAGGCCGGTCGCGAAATCGCGGCCGATCAGATTGTCCATGTCGACGAATATTCCGAACAGCTTGCCGATGAACGGCGTCGGGCCCTCCATGCTCCAGCGCACGCGCGTGGCGTCGCCATCCGGCTCCAGCGTGAATTCGGCGAGGTTGCTGGCCCGCATCGGCCTGGTGAAGTCGAGGCGAATGCGGACGAGGGAAGGCGGCGCGGTGTCGGCGATCTCCATCCGTCCGGCGCCGGCCTTGCCGTCCCCGCTCCACTGGTAGACCGCGCCCTTGCCGGCCGGTGCGCCATCGAAGCTTCGCTTCATGGTCGGGTCGCTCGTCTCATAGGGCGACCATTCGGCCCAGCGATGGAAATCGTTGATCAGCGTAAGATCGCGGCCGCCGGTGCCTGGATGCGCACCTGCCGCTCGACGCGCAGGCGGCCGGGACGCGTCGCGGCATAAGCGAGGACCGTGAGGATCGCGACGACCAGAATGATCGCCGCGACGAGAAGGAACTTGAGCATGATGGTCTCCCGGCCGGCGCAGGCTAGCGCCGGGCCGAGTTCCCCTGCATGGTCTCGAAGCCGGCGGCGGCTTCCTGCACGTCGGCGGGGAAGTCCTCCATTTCCTGGACCTGGCGGACCTCGATGATCTCGTTGTCGCCGGCCGGGCAGCGGCTCGCCCATTCGATCGCTTCGGCGCGCGATTTGACGTTGATCATCCAGTAGCCGCCGAGCACCTCCTTGGCCTCGGCAAACGGGCCGTCGCTGACCCTGGGCTTGCCGCCCTGAAAGGTGACCCGAGCGCCCATGGAGGGCGGATGCAGGCCGTCGCAGGAGAGCAGGATGCCGGCGTCCTGCAGGGCCTGGTTGTATTTCATCATCTGGGCCACGGCGGCGGCCTCCGGCATGGTGCCGGGCGTCGCGGTCTCGTAGCCCCTGGGGATCATCAGCATCATGAAGCGCATGGTCTTGTCCTGTTCTGGGTGGTGGGGTGTTGCGGGAAAGCTCAAGCGGGCCTTGCGCCCGCTTCCATCTGGCGGAGGCGATCGATCGCCTCGCTCGGTTCGAAATCCTCGAGTTCAAACAGCTGCCGCAACTCGATCTCACCTTCCTTGCCGTCGCCGGCGGGGTTCGGCATCCGCTTCGCCCATTCGATCGCCTCGTCGCGCGACTTGACCTCGATGATCGTGTAGCCGGCGATCAGTTCCTTCGCTTCCGCGAACGGGCCGTCGATGACCGAGCGCTGGCCGCGGGCGGAAAAGAGGATCCGCGCGCCCCTGGAGGACGGCTGGAGGCCGGAGGCATCAAGCAGCGCTCCGGCCCGGGCGAGTTCTTCGTGATAGGCCGTCATCTCGGCAATCCGCTTTTCTTCCGGCATGACGCCGGCTTCCGTGTCCTTGTTGGCCTTGACGAGGATCATGAACCGCATGGCGAGTTCCTCCGGATCGGGTGCCTTGGCGAGCCGGGCAGCTCCGGCTTCTGGCAACACGACGGACGACAGGCGGCGAGATCGACAGGGGGCGATGCAATTTTCCCCATTCGGCCCGACGTGGCTTCCCGGCCGTCACGTTGTCGGCGCTCCGGGGCGCTGGTAGACAGGCAGCAACGCGATATTGGGCAGGATGGCACGATTTGAAACAGGCACATTCCGGCGACACGGTCGCCCTCGGGCTCGACCAGGTGTTCGAACTTTCGAAGGCCGTGCTGATCGCGGCCGGGCTCAGCGAAGCCCAGGCGAGGCCGGTCGCCCGCGTCATCACCGAGGGACAGCGCGACGAGTGTCATTCGCACGGCCTGTTCCGGCTGCCGGGATGCGTCCAGACCATCAACCATCCGCGCTTCAATCGAGCCGCCGCGCCGGTTGTCGAGAACACCACGGCGGCGGTGACCAAGGTCGACGCCGGTTTCGGTTTCTCGCTGCCAGCCTTCGAGGCGGCATTGCCGACTTTCGTGGAGAAGGCCAAGTCGATCGGTGTCGCCGTGCTGGCGATCAATCATTGCTTCCACTTCTCGGCGCTCTGGCCCGAGATCGAGATGCTGACGGCGCAGGGACTGGTCGCCATCGCCATGACGCCGAGCCATAGCTGGGTCGCGCCTGCGGGCGGCACCAAGGGAGCGCTCGGCACCAACCCGATCGCCTTCGGCTGGCCCCGCGAAGGGCAGAACCCCTATGTGTTCGATTTCGCCACCAGCGCGATCGCGCGCGGCGACATCTCGCTGCACAAGATGTCCGGAAAGCCTTTGCAGCCGGGCTGGGCGATCGACGCGGACGGCAATCCGACCACCGATGCGGCAGCGGCGCTCGACGGCGCGATGCTGACCTTCGGCGGACACAAGGGCTCGGCGCTCTCGACGATGATCGAGCTGCTGGCCGGGCCGCTGATCGCCGACATGACCAGCCTTGAGTCGATGGAGTTCGACGATGGCGTCAAGGCGGCGCCGGCGCATGGCGAGATCCTGATCGCCTTCGATCCGAAGATCCTCGGCGGCACGCGCGACAACCAGGCGAGCAGCGAGCGGCTGTTCTCGGCCATTGCCGACCAGGGCGCGCGACTACCCTCGCTGCGGCGCTACGAGGCGCGGGCGCGCAGCCTGGCGCATGGCGTCCGCATCCCGCGCCATCTCTACGAGCAGATCATGAGCCTGCCGAGGGCGGGCTGACCGCCGGCCGGTCGCCTTCGCGGGCGCGGTGCGCGGTGACGCAGGCGAGCACGCTCGCCACCACCAATAGGATGGCGACGCTTTCCAGCGTCGTCGGCAGGCGGCGTTCCCACAGGAAGCCGTAGAGCAGCGCGAACAGCGTCTCGAACAGGATCATCTGGCCGACCATGGTCAGCGGCATCAGTCGGCTCATCCAGTTCCAGCAGGCATTGCCGATGATCGAGGCGCAGAACGCGACGCCGGCCGCGACCCCGGCGAAGCGCAGCCATGCGTCGGCTTCGTGGGATTGCGCGCCGATCAGCAGCGCCGGCGGCAGCAGGAGCAGCGCCAGCCCGCCGGTGACCACGCCGGTCAGCAGGTTCCAATCATAGGACGATATATGCCGGACGCGGACCAGCCAGCGGGCATTGCCGACGGCATAGCTCGTCCAGGATGCCAGCGCGCCAATGGCGCAGGCAAGACCGACCAGTCCGCCCGGCCGCAGGCCTGACTCGATCGAGCCGAGCGATTGCCAGCCGATGCAGAGAATACCCGCCGTGCCGAGTACGAGCGACGGCGCCAGCCGCAACAACGGCGTCGCGCCCTGGTCTCGGCTGCCGATCAGCGTGACCGCGACCGGCAGGAAACCGATGATCAGCGAGGTCATGGCGATGCCGCCAAGCTGCACGGCGCTGGCGAGCAGGACGTAATAAATGATGTTGCCGAGCAGGCTGAGCCAGACCAGCGCGCCCCATTCGCGCGCGCCGAGGCCGCGGGTGAGCCGGCGCCAGCGCGGCGCGATCAGCGCGGTCGCGAACAGGCCATAGGCGAGATAGCGGGCGGCGGCGAGCTGCAGCGGCGTGAATTCGCGCACCAGCTGCGGCGCGAGGAAGACAAGCCCCCAAAGCGCGCCGGCCGCGACGCCGCAGCCCACTCCAATCCACATCCTGCCGTCGCTGGTCACGATCATCTCCCGGAAAGACCCGGTGATGTCATGTCGGGCTGCGCGGTTCTCGGCCGAAGCTATCGCATTTTAGGCCCGGTCTCGCCAAGCGCGTTCGGAGCGGCGTCCGTCACCGGAGCGGGCCTTCCGCGCGGCTTTGACGGCGATAGGCGGCCGGTGTCAGGCCGGTGGCGCGGCGCATGGCGCGGGTCAGCGCATTCTGGTCGGAATAGCCGGCGCGAAGGGCGAGTTCGGCGATGGACGCATCCGATGTCGCCAGCCATTCCCGCACCCGCTTCAGGCGCAATTCCGACAGCCAGGCCGCCGGTGTCGTGTCGAATTCGCTGCGGAACAGCGCATGCAGGCGGCTGACGCTCATCGC
The DNA here is from genome assembly GCF_026343955.1 of Kaistia defluvii. Classification (GTDB taxonomy): domain Bacteria; phylum Pseudomonadota; class Alphaproteobacteria; order Rhizobiales; family Kaistiaceae; genus Kaistia; species Kaistia defluvii. Next base: position 367,875 of record NZ_JAPKNI010000001.1, on the reverse strand, counting down.
GGTGCGCTCCGCCATCGCCTCGGTGGTCCAGGAACGGCCGGGCGCCGCCTCGATCTGGCCGAGCAGGGCGGCCAGGCGCGATTGCGGCCGGGCAGGCGCCTGCACCAGCGCATCGAGCAGCAGCGGCAGCCAGTGTTCGAGCTGGTCGCCGCGCGCGCCGCCACCGCCGGCCACGAAACTCATATAGTCGACCAGCCGGTTCGCCGCCGGCGCCAGCGGCAGGAAAGGGCGGGCGACGAGGCGGTCGGCGACATCCGGATCCATACTGGCGAGGTCGAGATCGACTATCAGCGAGCGATTGGCGCGGTCGCCTGCCTGCGAATGCGGCGCGCCGGTTTCGACGAAGGCGGCCCGAAACGCATCGAGTCGCTGCTCCCGCCCGGCGATGTCGATGGCCAGTGTCCCCTTCAACGGCAGGACCAGCTGCGCGAAATCGTGCCGATGCGGATCGCTGGCGCCGCCATAGCTGCGGATATCGAGATTGAGGAGGGCGTTCAGGCGCATCGGGCAACTATATCAGCCTCGCTCCGGTATTCCGAAGCGGCAAACTTTGCATCCGACCTCTTCAAATTCGCATCCGGACGTTCTACTTTCGTACCCATGGCCAAGCGTCCCAAAACTTCCGGCTTCGGCGAAGCGCCGCAGGCTCCGCTCGAAGGTACTCCCCTGTCGGGCAACATCGCCGACTGGATGGAGGAGATCGCGCGCGCGGCGGATGCCGAGCCGATCGCTCCCAAGCCGAAGCGCGCCCCGCGCGCCCGTCCCGAACGCATGCAGTTGGTCGATCTTCCCGTCGATGCCGGGCGCAAGGCAAAGGGCAAGAAGACCGACAAGAAGGCGGAAGGCGACACGCACAAGTCCGGGCGCGGCACGTCGATCGGCGTGGCGGCGACGGCGCGCGAGCGCGCGGCCAGCGGTCTCAACCCGGTTTCCGGCCTGGAGATCAGCCTCGAGGAAGCGGAGTCGATGTCCGCCTCGTCGGTGACGGCGACGGTCGCCGCGCTTTCGGCGCTGATCGAGACCGGCCGTCCCGAAATCCAGGACAAGACCTGGGTGCCGCACCGGCCGCCTCGGCCCGAGAAGTCGGAAGGTGGCCAACCGTTCAAGATCGTATCGCCCTTCGAGCCGCGCGGCGACCAGCCGAACGCGATCCGCGAACTGGTGGCCGGCGTCGCCGAGCAGGAACGCGACCAGGTGCTGCTCGGCGTCACCGGCTCCGGCAAGACCTTCACCATGGCCAAGATCATCGAGGAGACGCAGCGGCCCGCGCTGATCCTGGCGCCGAACAAGACACTCGCGGCTCAGCTCTATGGCGAGTTCAAGTCGTTCTTCCCGGATAACGCCGTCGAGTATTTCGTCTCCTACTACGACTATTACCAGCCGGAAGCCTATGTGCCGCGCACGGATACCTTCATCGAGAAGGAATCCTCCGTGAACGAGCAGATCGACCGCATGCGCCATTCGGCCACGCGTTCGCTGCTGGAGCGCGACGACGTCATCATCGTCGCCTCGGTTTCCTGCATCTACGGTATCGGCTCCGTCGAGACCTATACGGCGATGACCTTCGGCATCACGCTGGGCGAGAAGCTCAACCAGCGTCAGTTGCTCGCCGACCTGGTGGCGCTGCAATACAAGCGCCAGGACCTGAACTTCGTGCGCGGCTCGTTCCGGGTGCGCGGCGACACCGTCGAGATTTTCCCGGCCCACTTGGAGGATCGCGCCTGGCGTCTGTCGCTGTTCGGCGACGAGGTCGAGAGCATCACCGAGTTCGATCCCCTGACCGGGCAGAAGACGGCCGAGCTCAAATTCGTCAAGGTCTACGCCAACTCGCACTATGTGACGCCGAAGCCGACGCTTAACCAGGCGATCGCCTCGATCAAGCATGAGCTGCGCCTGCGCTTGGCCGAGTTGGAGGCCGCCGGCCGCCTGCTGGAAGCGCAGCGGCTGGAGCAGCGCTGCCGTTTCGACATCGAGATGATCGAGGCGACCGGCGCCTGCGCCGGCATCGAGAACTATTCGCGCTATCTGACCGGACGCCTGCCGGGCGAGCCGCCGCCGACCCTGTTCGAATATCTGCCGGACAATGCTCTCGTCTTCACCGACGAGAGCCATGTCACCATCCCGCAGATTGGCGGCATGTATCGCGGCGACTTCAGGCGCAAGGCGACGCTGGCCGAATATGGCTTCCGCCTGCCTTCCTGCATGGACAATCGACCGCTGCGCTTCGAGGAATGGGACGCGATGCGTCCGCAGACGGTGCACGTCTCGGCAACGCCCGGCAGCTGGGAGATGGAAGCGACTGGCGGTGTCTTCACCGAGCAGGTTATCCGCCCGACCGGGCTGATCGATCCGCCGGTCGAGATCCGCACGGCCAAGACGCAGGTCGACGATCTGCTCGGCGAAGTGCGCGAAACCGCCAGGAAGGGCTATCGCACGCTGGTCACGACCTTGACCAAGCGCATGGCCGAGGACCTGACGGAATATCTGCACGAGAACGGCGTTCGCGTCCGCTACATGCACTCCGACGTCGAGACGCTGGAGCGCATCGAGATCATCCGCGACCTGCGGCTCGGCGCCTTCGACGTGCTGATCGGCATCAACCTGCTGCGCGAAGGCCTCGACATTCCGGAATGCGGCCTCGTCGCCATCCTGGATGCGGACAAGGAAGGCTTCCTGCGCTCCGAGACCTCGCTGATCCAGACCATTGGCCGCGCGGCGCGCAACGTCGACGGCAAGGTCATCCTGTATGCCGATCGCATCACCGGCTCGATGGAGCGGGCGATGGGCGAGACCGAGCGCCGCCGCGAAAAGCAGATCGCCTACAACCTCGAGCACGGCATCACGCCGGCTTCGATCAAGCGCGATATCGGCGACATCCTGTCTTCGGTCTACGAGCAGGATCACGTCACCGTCGATGCCGGCCTGGCCGATACGGCGCTGGTCGGCAACAATCTGAAGACGCATCTCGACGCGCTCGAGAAGAAGATGCGCGACGCCGCCATGAATCTCGAATTCGAGACGGCCGCCCGCCTGCGCGACGAGATCAAGCGCCTCAAGGAGACGGAACTCGCCATTGCCGACGATCCGCTGGCGCGCCAGTCGGCGATCGACGATCGCACCGGCGGTTATCGCGGCGATCGCAAATATGGCAGCGCCGCCAATCTGCCGCCGGAACCCAAGGGAGAGCCGAAGACGCGGGCCCGTAAGAACGATCTCGACGAGATGACGGTGGGTCGCACCGAGGTTCCCGTGGCGACGCGGGCGCGAAAACCGCATCTGGACGAGATGGGCGCAAGTTCGAACATGACCTCGGTTGCCGCCGACGAGCACGAGCGGCCCCAGCGTCCCGACCCCATGACGACCAACCATCGGCCGGGCGGGCGTTCGGTCGGTGGCCGGGCCGGCAGTTCCGCCGGCCGCAAGGGACCGAAGCGCCGGTAGAGGCGGGCTCCATCCATGCAGTGGTGGTGAGGGATTTGCTTTTTTGAACCCTCCCCTTGAGGGAGGGTCGAAATCGCCCTTCGCGATTTCGGGGAGGGGCGCTTTGCCGGATGTCTGCTCTCTGATGGATGGCCCAGTCACTCGGCGGTTCCACGAAGAACCCCTCCCCAAAACCGCTTCGCGGTTTTGACCCTCCCTCGGGGGGAGGGTTCAGACGGAGGCCGGTCGAAGAGCGGGGCTCAGTCCTTGGTGCTGATCGACCAGGAAGCGTGAATGACGCCGGGCAGGCTGTCGATCCGGCGGGCTACGGCGTCCATCTCCGCTGCATTGACGGCGGTATTGACCAGCGTCGCGACGATTTCGGCGAGGTTTTCGCCGCGATCGACGACGTCGAGATCGCCAGCCGGATAATGTGCCTTTTCGAGCATGTCGGCGACGAGGGGGCGCAGACGCGGCAGGTCGTTGTCGCGAACCGTGACCGTCACCTCATAGGTCGCCTCGGATGCCTCCTCGTTCAGCGGGATGCGGTTGATGGTGTTGACCAGCGGCCGCAGCAGCGTGTTGCCGGCGATGACGAACAGCGTCACCAGGGCCGCGTGCGCGATCATGTCGGCGCCGGCGCAGGCGCCGATCGCCGCCGCGCACCAGAGCGTCGCGGCTGTGTTGAGGCCACGGACATTCATGCCCTCGCGCATGATTGCGCCCGCGCCGAGAAAGCCGACGCCGGACACGACATAGGAGATGACCCGCACCGCTTCTGTCGGGCCCGTGATCGCCATGGAGAGATCGACGAAGGCGGCCGCGCCGACCGCGACCAGCACGTTGGTCCGCAGGCCGGCGGTGCGCTGGCGATACTGGCGCTCGGCGCCCACGGCCGTTCCGAAGATGAAGGCGGCCGTCAGGCTGACCACGGTGTCGAGGAAGGGCCAGAACTCGAAGACTTCAATGAACCGCACGATCGGGCCTGCCAGTGACGGGGCGAATCAGACGGCTCATCCTAGCCGAGAGCGGCTGGACCTTCATGACGGCGGCAGGGTCGTCAGGGCGTGGCTGGCTTCGCCACCAGCACATAGCCCCGCGTCCGGTTGTCATTGTCGGCGTCGGGCGTGTTCATGGCACCATAGAGGTCGGCCGCCTTCACCCAGACGGGCGGATATTTGTAGCGGGCAACATCGAGAATGAGGAAGCGGTCCGCCTCCGCGTCATAGGCGGCGAGCGGCGAGATGTGCCCACCCGTCTCCTGCTCGATCGCCTTGCGCAGATAGTTGACGATGACGAAATGCCCGGGTTTCGCCAGATAGTCGCGGGCGACGGTGCGAAATTCATCCAGGGTCGTGTCGGCGGCATGGGTCACGACGACCCCCAGCGGTTGTGTCGCGAGTACGCCTCCCAACTGGTCGAGCGTCATGCCCTGCATCAGGATGGTGGTTCGCTTCACGACGGCATCGGTTCGCTCATCGAGCAGGTTGTCCTGTGTGAAGGTGCGGTAGGGCCGGTATTCCGGCACGTCGGGTGCCGGCACGCCGGCCGCATTCAGCACCATCACCATCGAGGCGACACCGCAGAAGGACTGGGTCTTCTGGGTAACGAAGTTGTCGGCAAGCGGGAAATAGGCTTCCCGAGCCTCGGCGCCGATCAGGAGGGCCTCGCCGCTGTCCGTCGCGGCGCCGATCAGGTTTGCCGGCAAGGGCAGCGTCTCGGCCGAAGCGTGGCTCGTGGCGATGGCGAGGAAGAGCAGCGCTGCACGCAGATACGAGGTGCTCATGACGGCGATCCCTGAGGCCCGAGAGAACGGGATCGCGATGATGCCGCTTTTTTCCACGCAGCGCGAGGGGGCGCTGCGGGAGCAACAGGGCGGGGCGGCAACGCTGGCATTGCGTCGACGACGGATGTTGCGTCCTGGCAGCTTGGGTTTCCCCGGCAGGACTTCCCGTCGCGACGTTCCGTCTGACGGCCCGTGACCCCGCGAAGTTCGACGGATCGCGACAAAGCCGGGCGCCGTCTTGGGCGACGGGCACGCCGCGGCGCTCTCCGCCAATTCATCCGACCATTGGCCATCACTGCGAAATTGCTGCCAAATTTACCGTCGGCGCAGAACGGAGAAGGTTCACGAAAAAACGTGTTTGACTGGAGCCCGAAATAAATCATACGAAGTCGTGCCGAGCGGAGTCTGGCCCGGTAGGGCGGGTGGACGAACGACCGCAACCGGAAGGTTGCAAGGCATTGTGATCGTAGGTTCGTGGAGACGGAGCCTGCTGACATAAGCGGCTTGGCGACACGCGTGAGCAAACGTCGTACTATTAGGGAGAAGACGAATGAAGTTGTTCAAGTCCGCGCTCGCGGCAGTTACCGTCAGCATGCTGGCGTTCGCACCGGCAGCGCACGCCGAAGACAAGGGCCTGATCGGCGTTCTGATGCCGACTAAGACGTCGCAGCGCTGGATCAACGATGGCGACGCCGTCAAGTCCCAGCTCGAGGCCAAGGGCTACACGGTCGACCTGCAATACGCGCAGGACGATATCCCGAACCAGCTGAGCCAGCTCGAGAACGAGATCACCAAGGGCCCGAAGGCCCTGATCATCGCCTCGATCGACGGCACGACGCTGTCGGACGCGCTGCAGAAGGCTGCCGACGCCGGTGTCGTCGTCGTCGCCTATGACCGCCTGATCAAGAAGACCCCGAACGTCGATTACTACACGACCTTCGACAATTTCGGCGTCGGCGTCATCCAGGCGACCTCGCTGGTCAAGGGCCTCAAGGAACGCTTCCCCGACACCAAGCCGTGGAACGTCGAGCTGTTCGGCGGTTCGCCGGACGACAACAACGCCTTCTTCTTCTATGACGGCGCCATGTCGGTCCTGCAGCCGCTGATCGATGACGGCTCGATCAAGATCGTCTCCGGCCAGGTCGGCATGGACAAGGTCGGCACGCTGCGTTGGCTCGCCGCCACCGCCCAGGCCCGCATGGACAACCTGCTCTCGGCCAACTACTCGGACGGCAAGCGCGTCGACGGCATCCTGTCGCCGTATGACGGCCTGTCGCGCGGCATCATCGCTTCGCTGCGTGGCGTCGGCTACGGCACCGCCGAGCAGCCCTGGCCGATCGTGACCGGCCAGGACGCCGAGACCGCTTCGGTCAAGGCGATCATCGCCGGCGAGCAGTACTCGACCGTCTTCAAGGACACCCGCGACCTCGCCAAGTCGACCGTCGAACTCGTCGACACGGTCCTCTCGGGCGGCAAGCCGGAAAACCTCGACACCAAGACGTACAACAACGACGTCAAGGTCGTCCCCTCGATCCTGCTGACCCCGCATGAAGTCGACAAGACCAACTACGAGAAGCTCGTGGTTGAGTCGGGCTACATCAAGGCCGACGAACTCAAGTAATCCTACGATCCAGATTGGGGGCCTCGCTTAGGCGAGGCCCCTTCTCGTCTCGCGGACGAGGGGATAACGTCTCCTTGTCGGTATACCTGCGCCGGAGCGGTCCGCCATGCCTTCTTATATTCTCGAGATGCGCGACATCACCAAGACCTTCCCAGGGGTCAAGGCGCTCTCCAACGTCAATCTCAAGGTCGAGGAAGGCGAAATCCACGCCATCTGCGGCGAGAACGGGGCCGGCAAGTCGACCCTGATGAAAGTGTTGTCGGGAGTCTATCCGTCGGGCGACTACGAAGGCCAGATCATCTATCGCGGCCAGGAATGCCACTTCAGGGGCATTCACGACAGCGAGGAGAAGGGCATCGTCATCATCCACCAGGAACTGGCCCTGGTTCCGATGCTGTCGATCGCCGAGAACATCTTCCTCGGCAACGAGCACGCGAAGTTCGGCGTGATCGACTGGGGCGCGAACGAGAAGCGCACCCGCGCCCTGCTCAAGAAGGTCGGTCTCAGCGAGGACCCGAATACGCTGATTACCAATATCGGCACCGGCAAGCAGCAGCTGGTGGAAATCGCCAAGGCGCTGAGCAAGGAAGTCGAACTGCTGATCCTGGACGAGCCGACGGCAAGTCTTTCCGAGAAGGACAGCCAGGCGCTGCTGGATCTGCTGCTGGAATTCAAGCGCGAGGGCATCACCTCGATCATCATTTCGCACAAGCTGAACGAGATCAACCGCGTCGCCGACCACGTCACGGTCATTCGCGACGGGCGCACGATCGAGACGCTGGATCGCAGCGAGATCAGCGAGGACCGGATCATCACCTCCATGGTGGGCCGCTCGCTCGAGGACCGCTATCCGCCGCGCGATCCCAAGATCGGCGAGGTCTTCTTCGAGGTGAAGAACTGGTCGGTCTACCATCCGCTGCATGCGGATCGTCAGGTCATCAAGAACATCAACCTGAATGTCCGCAAGGGCGAGGTCGTCGGCATCGCCGGCCTGATGGGCGCCGGGCGGACCGAGTTCGCCATGAGCCTGTTCGGGCGCAGCTATGGCCGGAAGATCACCGGCGAGGTCGAACTGCACGGCAAGCCGGTCGATGTCTCGACGGTGGGCAAGGCGGTCAAGCAGGGTCTCGCCTATGTCACCGAGGACCGCAAGGTATTCGGCCTCAACCTGATCGAAGACATCAAGAACAACATCACCATTGCCAATCTGAAGGGCGTTTCGACGAACGGCGTCATCAACGACCTCAGGGAACTCGACGTCGCCAACGAATATCGCAGCAAGACCAACATCCGCTCGCCCAGCGTCTATCAGAAGACCGGCAATCTCTCGGGTGGCAACCAGCAGAAGGTGGTGCTGAGCAAGTGGCTCTTCGCCAATCCCGAAGTGCTGATCCTCGACGAGCCGACGCGCGGCATCGATGTCGGCGCCAAGTATGAGATCTACACGATCATTGCGCGGCTGGCGGCCGAGGGCAGGGCGATCATCGTCATCTCGTCCGAAATGCCCGAACTTCTTGGCATCTCCGACCGCATCTACGTCATGAACGAGGGTGCGATCGTCGGCGAGATGCCGGCGAGCGAGGCGAGCCAGGAAAAGATCATGCGCGCCATCGTGCGCGGAGAAGGAAAAGCAGCATGAGCACCGATATCGCTCCAAACCCGCAGACCGGCGTCGCCACGGATATCCCGGCCGGCACCCGCGTCCCCGTTTCGTCGTTCGTCTCGAACCTGCGCGAATATGGGCTGATCCTGGCGCTGATCGCCATCATGGTGTTCTTCCAGCTGACGACCGGCACGCTGTTCAAGCCTGTCAATCTCAGCAATCTCGTGCAGCAGAACAGCTTCATCATCGTGATGGCGCTCGGCATGCTGCTCGTCATCGTCTCCGGCCATATCGATCTCTCCGTCGGCTCGGTCGCCGGCTTCATCGGCGCGCTCGCCGCGATGATGATGGTGATCTGGCCGCTGGGCGGTTTCTTCGCCAACCCATTGGTCGTCGCCATCCTCTGCCTTGTCGTCGGCGGCGCGATCGGCGCGGCGCAGGGCTACTGGATCGCCTATCACCGCATACCGAGCTTCATCGTCACGCTCGCCGGCATGCTGGTCTTCCGCGGCCTTTGCCAGGGGCTCCTGGGCGGCGGTTCGTCGGTCGGCCCGCTGCCGGATTCGTTCAAGGCGCTGAGCTCGGGCTTCCTGCCGGAAGTGCTCGGCACCTGGGTGCTGATCCCCCCGACGGTCAATGCCGCCGGCAAGACGGTTTTCGGCAGCGGCATCACGCTCAACCTGACCACGCTCCTGCTTGGCATCGTCGCCGTGCTCGCCTATGCCATCTCTGGGCTTCGCGCCCGCCGGACGCGCGAGAAGCACGGCTATGAGGCCGAGCCCTTCGCTCTGTTCGTGGTCAAGACGATCGTGATCTCGGCGCTGGCGCTGTTCTTCGTCTACCAGTTCGCCGTCTATCGCGGCTTCCCGATCGTGCTGGTGGTGATGGGCATCCTCGTCGCGATCTTCGTCTTCATCACGCGGCACACCACGATCGGTCGCCGCGTCTACGCGATGGGCGGCAACATCAAGGCGGCGCAGCTCTCCGGCATCAAGACCGAGCGCCTGACCCTGCTCGTCTTCATCAACATGGGCGTGCTGTCGGCGCTGGGCGGCCTGATCATCGCGGCCCGCCTCGGCCAGGCCGTGCCCGCCGCCGGTCTTGGCAGCGAGCTCGACGTTATCGCGGCGGTGTTCATCGGCGGCGCGTCGGCCATGGGCGGCGTCGGCCAGGTGATCAGCACCGTCGTCGGCGGCTTCATCATGGGCGTGATGAACAACGGCATGTCCATCATGGGCGTGAACGTCGACTGGCAGCAGGTGGTCAAGGGCCTCGTCCTGCTCGGCGCCGTGGTGTTCGACGTCTACAACAAGAACAAGGGCTGACGGCCTCCAGGCTGCGGCAGTGCACGAATGAGAAAGCCCCCGCTCGGTCGAGCGGGGGCTCTTTTGTTGCTCGGGTGGCGGGGAGACGGAAGACCCTCACCCCAACCCTGTCCCGCGCGCGGGAGAGGGGGCTCGCCGAGCCCGGCCGTTCTGGCGCGGCGCCGCCCGAAAAGCCCTCGCCCGCTTTCTGGAGAGGGGTGGGTGAGGGGCTTGCCTGTCTGGATGCAGCGCCTGGTCTCGGCCTCACCCCTTCAGAAACGCCTTGAACTTGTCGCCGAAGTCCTTGTGCCAGCGCGAAAGGGGCGGCCGGTTCTCGACGATGTCGCCGGCGGCCCAGAGGATGCGCTTCTCGTCGGTGGCGCGATCGACGTCATTGTCGGGGCAGAGGATGTAGAAATCGCCGCGATCGAGCGAGGCGAGCATGAAGTCGACCGTCTGTTCCGGCGTCCAGGCGGCAGCCGGCTTCTCGGTGCGGTCGCCCTTGGTCAGATAGGACCAGACGAAGCCCGGGATCAGCAGATGCGCCGTGACCCGGGCGCCCTCGATGTTGCGCAGTTCATGCGCCAGCGCTTCGGTTGCCACCTTCACGCCGGCCTTGGAGACATTATAGCCTGCATCGCCCGGCGGTGTGGTGATGCCCTGCTTGGAGCCGGTGTTGATCACCAGTCCCGGCTCGGTGCCCTTCAGCATTTCGGGCACGAAGACCTGCATGCCGTGCACGACGCCGAACAGATTGGTGCCGATCACGCGCTCCCAGTTCTCGAACGATCCGAGCACCGGGCCGGCGCCGTCGGTGCCGGCATTGTTCATCAGCACGTTGACCTTGCCGAAGCGCTGGTAGACCGCGTCCTTCAGGCGCTCGACATCGTCGCGGCTGGCGACGTTGGTACGCACCGCCAGAACGTCGGGGCCGAGTTCGGCCGCGGCGGCGTCGAGCGCATCCTGGCGATAGTCGGCGATGGCGACCTTCATGCCCATCGCCAGGAACTTCCTGGCGGCGGCGAGGCCGATGCCGGAGGCGCCGCCGGTGATGACGGCGACATGGTTCGGGGCGAGCGCGGGGTGGGTCATGGCGTGGCGTCCGGGTTTTGGAATGGGCGCGTAGCTAAGGACGCCCGCGCCGGATTGTCCAGATGCCCTGGCCGGACCCTTCCGGACTGCCGGCATTTCCCGCGAGGCGCGTGAACCGTCCCTGACGCGGTTCAGAACATCCCGGCCATCATCCGCTGGCGAATCTCGTTCTGGCGCTCCCGGATCATGCCAGGAATCAGGAAGGCATCGATGAGCACCCAGATGAAGCCGATGAGGATGAAGTAGCTGAGGATCTGCAGTATCGCGGTTCCCGGCCGCCCCAGGTAGAAGCGGTGGGCCGAGACGAACCAGAGAAACAGCCAGAGCAGGTAGGCGGTGGCCGTGCTCGGGCTTTCATTGGCCACGCGCATCTCGATCAGCATTTGTTGTTCGGTCGTCAGCGGCATCTGTCTTCCCCTATCCGGCGCGACCATAACCGAACCGGGCAGAATGGGAAGGGACCCGCATCGCGTGTATCGCCATCCCGCGGATCGCGGCCGCCGGCGGCGTCATTTTTCACAGGATCGAAGCGGGGCCGCCAGCCAGAATTGTTCGATCTCGAACGAGTCGTGGTGCTGCCGCCGCTCGCCGCCGGCGATCGGCCGGCGGACGTGCACGCGCTCATGCGGTCGGGAGGGGCGCCGTTGCATCAGCCGTTCACATCCGCGCGGGCGATTGCCGGGATGACGGGACCGAGCGAAACGCCACTCCGCGCCGCTTGCCGCGTGTGTTCGGCGTCCGGCGCGGGGGCTGCTCCGCCAATGGCATGGACGGCAACGATCGCCACGACGACGGCAGCATAGGCCGCCATCCAGAGATAGAAGGCTCCGCGCGTCGCCCGCTCGCGCCTACGGCTTCCGCTGAAGCTCCTGTTCTTGTCGTCCATGTTCATCGTCTTTTCCCGTCGGTCTCGCCGTCAGCCTCGCCCGTCCCACGCCCCTATTCAGAGCCTCGACTACGGCGCTGATCCGGATGGATTGTGGCTTTGCCCGACAGATATCGTGTCGAAAGTAAGGGCTTGGAATCACGGTTAAAAATCCGTGAAAGCCGTTCATAGACGGTGACCGGCAAACCTGTCTGTGAACGCCGTCACCGGGGTCACGGCCGCCAGTCGAGTCCGACATGCCGGGGCCTGGCCGCGACGCGCGCGAGCCAGGCGCGGATCGCCGGATAGCGGCCGAGATCATAGTCGGCTTCCTCGGCCACATGGGTGTAGCCGTAGAGCGCGATGTCGGCGACCGAGAAGGCCGGACCGCCGAAAAAGTCATGCTTCGCCAGGAACGATTCCATGATGGCGAGGACGCGGTTGCCCTTCTCCTGCCATTCGTCGATCCGATGCGCCATCGTCTCGCGACCGCCGGGGATGTAGTGCAGCCAGTTGCGCGCCACGGCGATCACCGGCTCGTGGCTGTACTGCTCGAAGAACAGCCACTGGTAGCAGATGGCGCGATCGTAAGCGTCGACAGGGATCAGCGCGCTGCCCTCGGCCAGATGCAGCAGCATGGCGTTCGATTCGGCCAAGGGCCGGCCATCCGGCAGGATCAGCAGCGGCACCTGGGCATTCGGGTTGAGCGCCAGGAATTCCGGGCTCGTCGTCTGCCCGCTGCCCTTCACGAAGTCGACGATCCGGAAGGGGATTCCGAGTTCGTGCATCGCAAGGCGCGGCTTGTAGCAATTGCCCGAGAACTGCATCGAATAGAGCGTGTATTCGGCGACCATCATCATCCCTCTTTGCTTTGCATCAGGCTAGCCGCGCCGGGCGCGCCGCGTCCAATTCCAATTCGTGCGACAGGCATCAATGGCGGTGATCCGTTCGTGGGCGTTGATCGGAGCGATATTTCCGTGCAGAAATATCGCTCCGATTTCAGGAGTTCCTCATGTCGATCGATCGCCTCCGCCGCGGGCTTGTCCTTCTCGGCAGCCTCGTCTTTCTCGCCGCGCCGCTGCTTGCCCCGTTCGCCGCCGCGACCGCGCAGGCGGCCGACGTCACCGTCTTCGCCGCCGCAAGCCTGAAAAATGCGCTCGACGGCGCCGCGGCCGCCTACAAGGCCAGGACCGGCAAGGACGTCGCTATCAGCTATGCGAGCTCGTCCAACCTCGCCAAGCAGATCGAAGCCGGTGCGCCGGCCGACATCTTCTTTTCCGCCGATCTCGACTGGATGGACTATCTGGCCCGGAAGGAGCAGATCGATCCGGCGTCGCGCGTGACGCTGCTCGGCAATACGCTGGTTCTGGTCGCACCCAGGGATTCCGCCGCCGAGCTGACGATCGCCAGGGGCTTCCCGCTGGCGGACGCGCTGGGGCCGGACGGAAAGCTTGCCATGGGCTCTATCGATTCGGTGCCGGCCGGCAAATATGGCAAGGCGGCGCTGGTCGCGCTCGACGTCTGGGATCCGGTCGCCCCAAAGGTCGCGCAGGCCGACAATGTCCGCAGCGCGCTCGCCTTTGTCGCCAGGGGCGAGGCGCCGTTCGGCATCGTCTATGGCACCGATGCCAAGGCCGAGCCCAGCGTCAGGGTGGTGGGGATCTTCCCCGAGACGAGCCATCCCGCGATCGTCTACCCGGTCGCCCGCGTCGCGGCCTCGACCAGCCCGGATGCCAAGGCCTTTCTGGACTGGCTGGTTTCCCAGGATGCGCGCCCGAGCTTCGAGGCACAGGGGTTCACCTGGCTCGAGGGACGCAGCTAGACGGCTGGATGTCGCCCGGCGGGCGACCTAGTCTCCATATTGGCGATTCCCCAAGCGGCTGATGGATGAACGGCTTTCTCTCTCCCGAAGAATGGACCGCCATCGGCCTTAGCCTGAAGGTGTCGTCCGTGGCGACGCTGGTCAGCCTGCCGGTCGGCATCGCCATGGCGATGCTGCTGGCGCGCGGGCGCTTCTTCGGCCGTACCTTGCTGGATGGCCTGGTTCATCTGCCGCTGGTGATGCCGCCCGTCGTCACGGGCTACCTGCTGCTGCTCGCCTTCGGCCGCAAGGGGCCACTCGGTGCGTTTTTCGAGCACACCTTCGGCCTCGTCTTCGCCTTCCGATGGACCGGCGCCGCGCTCGCCTGCGGCGTGATGGGCTTTCCGCTGATGGTGCGGGCGATCCGCCTGTCGATCGAGAGCATCGACCATAAGCTCGAACAGGCGGCCTCGACGCTCGGCGCGGGCAGGGCGCTCGTCTTTCTGACGGTCACCCTGCCGCTGGCGCTGCCGGGCATCCTGGCCGGCGTCGTGCTTTCCTTTGCCCGCGCGCTGGGCGAGTTCGGTGCCACCATCACCTTCGTCTCCAACATTCCCGGCCAGACGCAGACGATGCCCTCCGCCATCTACGCGCTGATCCAGACGCCGGATGGCGATGCGGCGGCGCTGCGGCTGACCGCGATCTCGATCGCCATCTCTCTGGCCGCGCTGGTCCTGTCCGAGTTCCTCGCCCGCCGCGTGACGCGGGGAGGCGCGGCGTGACGCTCTCGATCGCCATCCGCCAGCAACTGGGACCGTTCTCGCTCGATGTCGCGCTGGAGACAGGGCCGGGTGTCACGGCGCTGTTCGGCCGCTCGGGCTCGGGCAAGACCTCGCTCGTGAACCTGGTGGCGGGTCTGTCCCGACCCGACCAGGGCCGGATCGTGCTCGACGGGCGGACGCTGGTCGATACCGAGCGTTCGATCTTCGTGCCGGCGGGAAAGCGGCGCATCGGCTACGTCTTCCAGGAGGGGCGGCTGTTTCCGCATCTCTCGGTGCGATCCAACCTGCTCTATGGCCGCTGGCTGACGCCGCAGGCCCGCCGCTGGGGCGGTCTCGACGAGGTCGTGGACCTGCTCGGCATCGGCGCGCTGATGGCGCGGATGCCGCGGGATCTCTCGGGCGGCGAGAAGCAGCGCGTGGCGATCGGTCGGGCGCTGCTATCGAGCCCCGACTGCCTGCTGATGGATGAGCCGCTGGCGGCGCTCGATCGCGAGCGCAAGGCCGAGATCCTGCCCTTCATCGAACGGCTGCGCGACGCCAAGAGACTGCCGATCGTCTATGTCAGCCATTCGGTCGAGGAAGTGGCGCGACTGGCCGATACGGTGGCGCTGATCGAAGCCGGGCGCGTGGCGGCGATCGGGCCTGTCGGCGAGGTGTTTGCGCGACTCGACGCGATCGGAGAGTGGGAGGCCGGCGCCGTGCTGGAGGCAACCGTGCTGGCGCAGGATCCGGAAGCCGGCGTCACCCGGCTCGACCATCCGGCCGGCTCGCTGGTCGTGCCTTCGATCGATGCGCCGATCGGCAAGCGGCTGCGCATCCGCATTCGCGCCCGTGACGTGACGCTGGCCGTGGGCGAGCCCGGCCGACTCTCGGTCCGAAACCGCCTCAGGGCGGAGATCGTCTCGATCGGCGAGGGGCGCGGCCACGATGTCGGCATCCGCCTCAGCGTCGGGGGAGAGCCGATGCTGGCACGGGTTACGCGCGACGCGGTGCGGGATCTGGAACTGGTCCCGGGCCTAGCCGTCATCGCGCTGGTGAAGGCCGTTGCGCTGGACGGGATCTAGGCTCGCTCGCGCCGATCGGCGGCGGGGCCGCGCCTTCCGGAGATCAGGCGGGGCAGGAATTCTTCAGGGTGGCGCCGTCGACGACGAGGCGGACCTTGGCGGTGCCGGACTTGACCATGCCGAGCTGCTGCGCCGCGGCGCGCGAGACATCGATCACGCGGCCTCCGGTGAAGGGGCCTCGGTCATTGATGCGGACGACGACGTATTTGCCGTTCTTGAGGTTTTCGACCCGGACGCGGGTGCCGAAGGGCAGCTTGCGGTGGGCGGCAGTCAGGGCGTTGGGGTTGTTGCGTTCACCGTTGGCGGTCTTGCCGCCGAGGGCGTACCAGGAGGCGCGCCCGCACTGGGTTCCGGCTTCGGCCGGAAGGCTCCCGAAGGAGAGGGCCGCACCCGCGGCTACGAGAGCGGCCGTCACGGCCGCGATACGCAATTTTACCTGCACACTGGATCTCTTCGTTTTCGCGTTCGCCGACGCGGATTGCACCCAAAACCGAAACAAGCTTCGTTGGTTGTTTATCAACAGCGGAAAAAGGCGAGAATTGGGCGCTGGATTGTTCACAAAATAGCTGCAACCGAATGCAACCGATCTTGAATCGGGAGGTGATTCCGCGACGTCGAGTTGACTCAGGGGGAGCCTAGTTTCTCGATCAGCGCCATGGCGGCGAAGGGGGCCTTCGGCTTGAAACCATTGATCATGTAGATGAAAACGTCGCGCTTGCCGGACTTGGCCGGCTTCTCCGCGAGCCGCGGCAGGTCGTCGGGGACGCCGCCGTCCGCCCAGCGCTCGGCGCGCTTCTTCCACTCGAAAAGCGCGGACTCCGGATAGCCGATTTTTTCCTCTTCCGATGCGTTTTGCAGGCGCGCATAGACGAAGTCGGCCGTCGGGTCGGCAATCTGGGGATGCTTGTCAGAATCGGCTGCCACCACCGCGACGCCATGCGTGCGCGCCAGCGCGATAAATTCCGGCGTCTGGAAGCTCTCGTGCCGCACTTCCACCGCATGGCGGATGGCGATGCCGTCGACCGTCTTCGGCAGCAGCTTGAGGAAGCCGTCGAAATCCTCCGGGTCGAATTTCTTGGTCGCCATGAACTGCCAGTTGATCGGCCCGAGCTTGGGGCCGAGCTCGGTGACGCCGCTGGCGAAGAAGCGCGAGATCGACTCGCCCGCCTCGGCGAGCACCCGGCGGTTGGTGGCGAAGCGCGGCCCCTTCAGCGCGAAGACGAAATCGTCCGGCGTCTCTTCGGCCCATTTGCGGAAGCTCTCCGGCTTCTGCGATCCGTAATAGGTGCCGTTGATCTCGATCGAGGTCAGTTTGGAGCTGGCATATTCAAGTTCGCGCTTCTGCGGCAGCCCGGCCGGGTAGAAATTGTCCCGCCAAGGCTCGAACGTCCAGCCGCCTATGCCCACACGGATCATCTATCGTGGCTCCATTGGAACGGGTAGGGCACTGGCGCGTTCAACCTCTGTCAGTAATCGGAGAAAAATCATGTTTCGGGCAAAACCCCCCGTTGTCGTACCGGAAGTCTCGACGGAAGGTCGCATCGTGTCGGTCGTGGCCGGGTTGATCCTGGCAGCGGCCGCGGTCAAGCCGAGGCCGAACCGGCTGTTGTCGGTCCTGGCGCTGGCGACCGGCTCCTATCTGGCCTATCGCGGCGCAACCGGTCACTGCCCGCTGACAAAGGCGGTGCACGATCATTGTCCGGAATGGGAAAGCCGGGGTCGCTAGGCCCGGCTTTCCGTTGTGCCGTCAGGCGCGCTTCTTGACGATGAAGCCCCAGATCAGCAGGACGATGATTGCTCCGACGATCGCGCCGATGAATCCGGCCTGGTCGTTGGGGCCGTACCAGCCGATGGCCTGGCCGAGATAGGTCGCCAGGAAGGCGCCGGCGATGCCGAGTATGACTGTCAGAATGAAGCCGCTTGGCTCATTGCTGCCGGGGGTGATGAACTTGGCGATGACGCCGGCGACAAAGCCGATGATGATGGTCCAGATGATGCCCATGAGGCGCTCCCCGTGATGGTGCCGCAGCAGCGGCCGCGACAAAATGTTGCACGGGTTTGGCTGATTTGGCGAGGGCTAATCGACCTTGACGCCACCGCGCATGGCCTTGACGCCGGAACGCTTGGCTTTGCCTTCCAGCCGACGCTTCTTCGATGCCAGGGTCGGCTTGGTCGCGCGGCGCGGCGTCGGCGGAATCAGGGCCTCCTGGATCAGCGCCACCAGACGCTCCAGCGCGTCGGCGCGGTTGCGGGCCTGATCGCGGAAGCGCTGGGCCGTGATGACGATGACGCCGTTCTGCGTCAGCTTCGACCCCGCAAGCCGCATCAGGCGCACCGCGACCGCATCGGGCAGCGCGCGCGAACGCCGCGCATCGAAGCGCAGCTGAACCGCGCTCGACACCTTGTTCACATTTTGCCCACCCGGTCCGGAAGAGCGGATGAAGCTCTCCTCGATCTCGCTGTCGTCGAGGGCGATGTCGTCACTGATACGGATCATGGGCAGCCTTCCAGGCGGACCCATAACATGGCAGCGCGTCGTTCGGCAGGGGGTGTCGCAGCGGCACGCGACTTGTGCTAGAATCACCTAGCAGAGAACGGGGGTAATGATGGATCTCCAGTTTGGACTAGCTGTCGCATTCGTGCTCGTCGCCGGCTTTCTGCTTGCCAACAAGGCCGGGGCCGGCCCGATCATCTGGGCCGATCACAGTGTTACTTCGCAGCGGTCGATGATGCTTTCCGGTGTGTCGTTCGTCTTCGACGGAACGCTGCCGCGCATCAGCCTGCCGCAGCGCTGAGCCCCCCACGCCGGGGCCGCTCCGGTTGATCCGGTGCGGATCGCACGGCTGGATTGCCCTAGCCGTGCGATGTTGAGGAATGAAGGGCGCCCGTTCGCGCGCGTGCCTGGGCCGGACCGCCTTGCGGGAAGGCGGCTTCGTCAGGCCGGTGGCGAATAGGCACCGGCCTTCGCCTTGCGCATCGCCTCCATCCCGTCGGCCGTGGTCATCAACGCTGTCGTTTCGAATCGCGACAGGGCTCCTGTCGCGCCGGTGGCCAGCGAGACGGCGGCTGCCGACACGTTATCTGGGAATTCGGCGATCATCACGACATCGAATTCTCCCAACGCGAAGTAGAAGGCGTGCAGCTTGCCGCCCATCGATTCCACGACCTTGCGGGCCGGGTCTTCGCGGTTCTGCGGATTGGCCACCATCGCCTTGACGGCGTTGGTGGCGTAGGAGACCTGCAGAAGATAGTGAGCCATGAGGTCCTCCCTTCGGGCGCGGACGCCCCGATCGCCCGGCTCGGATCCGGCGGATCGCCGGGCGGGACGACAGTGAACCTTCGTCCAACCCAAGGGAATGAGTCCGGCTCATGCTCGCGAGAGTTTTACTGCTGGGCCTGCGCCTCGGCGATCGCCTTGTCATAGGCGGCGCAGATCTCGTCGAAACTCGTGGTCCGCTCGGCGACGCGGTCGACCTCGACCTGGCGCTTGCGCCATTCGGCCGCCTGGCTCGGATCCTTGGTCGTGATCTGCTTGACCAGTTCGGCGAGCGAAATGGACTTGGCCTGAAGCTCCTCTTCGGTGCAGGCGAAGGCCGGTGTCGCGGCCAGAAGGAGCGATAGAGCCAGAATGGTACGGCGCATCGTCTGATATCCTCGTCTTGAAGCCAGTCCCCGTCCCGATATAGAGCCTCGGGCCGTGCGATGCACGTCCGGCGGCCAGGCCGGAATAGAAAAGGGGCGCCGAGGGCGCCCCTGAAGTGGTTGGTCGATGCCCCGGGCCTGCCTCGGTCCGTCGGGCTGTCCGGGCTTAGTCCGGGCTGTCCGGGCCTACTTGGCCAGGCAGGTATCGACATTCTCCGGCAGGCAGACATCGAGACCCGTGAACAGGATCTCGTCGACCGGCTCGCCGTTGATCAGCTTGATCATGGCGTCCGGCGCCTTGTAGCCCATTTCGAACGGCCGCTGGCCGATCTGTGCCATGCTGCGGCCCGCCTTGAGCGCGTCGATCTGCGGCGGCAGCGTGTCGCCGGCGATGATCACGAGGTCCTTGCTCTTCAGCCGATCCATCACGCCATCGGTGACCTGGGCATAGGCCTGCGGGGCGAACTGGGCCCAGCCGCCGACCAGCACGAAGGCATCGAGCTTCGGATTGGCGGTGAAGGTGTCGCTCATCTGCTGGTTGGCAAGGTCCGACTGGTCATTGGTGAACAGCGGGCAGCCCGCCGGTTCGGTCCAGCCGTTCTGCCCGGTCAGCTTGTCGACATCCTTGGCGCCCGCCAGCGTGTCGCGCACGCCGGCGGCGCGGGCGGCGATGTTGGCGGCGGCGACGTTGCCGAGCTGAAGGCAGACGGTGCCGCCCTTCTTGAGCTTCTGCAGTTCCTCGGCCATCTTGACGCCCATCAGGTAGTTGTCGGTCCCCAGATAGGCCTTGCGGAGCGCGGCATCTTCCTTGTTCAGGTCGGCATCGACCGTCATCACGGGAATGGTGGGCGCGCGCTGCTTCAGCAGATTGGCCATGGCCGGCGCGTTGGACGGCGAGATGGCAATCGCCGCGACGCCCTTCGTCAGCAGGTCATCGACGATCTGCACTTCGCCGGCTTCATCGTTGCTGGAAGCAGGACCCGTGTAAAGGCAAGTATAACCCTTGCCCTGGTTCTCGGCGTTCCACTTCTGGCAGCCCTTGTTGATCTCCTCGAAGAAGGGGTTGTCGAGGCCCTTCACAACGATGGCAAGGACCTTGTCTTCCGCGCGTGCCGCACCCAGGCTCAGCGCCAGGCAGGTTGTGGCAAGCGACAGTATCGCGAGTGTCTTCTTCATGCTGTTGTCCTCCCGAGACAATAGAAATCCGTCGTCCGCCACCCGACGCAAGTCTCGCATTGCCCGATCCCGGGTGTTCCCGGTCATCGAGGCGCGAACGAGTTGGGGCCCTCTGACATATCGGCGGACGCAACCAACTAAATTCCGAAAGCGAACAAAGTCAATCCGATTAATCCTACGAAAGTTCAATGCTGCGTTGCGAGAAGATTTGTTGCAATGCAGTTGCGTGGCGTGGCAGGCCTATATTCATATCAGTATACTATCTGGGTGGGCGAATTTTCGACCGTAGGTCCAGGTCGGCGAAATAGAGCTTGTCTGCCTCTACGGCATCGTTCCGGTATTTGTCTGATGTTAAAGTTGACGGCGGTCGGGCGCGCCAATATGGGTAAAAAGAGACCCGGGCGGCGTCGCCGCACCGGACATCAGGGAAATGACGGGCCGGCCAACGGCCCGCGTTGCAGGGAGGAGCGCCGGGATGACTGTCCTGGAACTCAAGGGCATATCGAAGCATTTCGGGGCGATTCAGGCCCTGAACGACGTTTCGCTCACCATCGGACCCGGCGAAGTCGTCGGGCTCATGGGCGATAATGGCGCCGGCAAGTCGACGCTGGTGAAGATCATCGCCGGCAATTTTCCGCCGTCGCATGGCACCATGCGGGTGCTGGACCGGGAGGTCCACTTCCACAAGCCGGTCGAGGCGCGCGAGAACGGCATCGAGGTCGTCTATCAGGATCTCGCGCTCTGCAACAATCTGACGGCGGCGGCCAACGTCTTTCTCGGCCGCGAACTGAAGCGCGGGTTCGGTCCGATCCGCATCCTCGACTACGCGACGATGTACAAGCGCGCCGCGGCGCTGTTCAAGGAACTGAAGTCGGAGACGCGGCCGCGCGACCTGGTGAAGCAGATGTCGGGCGGGCAGCGCCAGGCAGTCGCGATCGCCCGCACACGGCTCTCCGATTCGAAGATCGTGCTGATGGACGAGCCCACGGCGGCGATCAGCGTGCGCCAGGTTGCCGAGGTGCTCAACCTGATCCGGCGCCTGCGCGACCAGGGCATCTCCGTGATCCTGATCAGCCACCGCATGCCGGACGTGTTCTCCGTCTGCGACAAGATCGTGGTGCTGCGGCGTGGCACGAAAGTGGCGGACAAGCGGATCGCCGACAGTTCCCCGGAAGAGGTGACGGCCTTGATCACCGGCGCGCTCGAGCGCGCCTGACATCGAGCGAAAGGAAGAGGGAGGACGTTACAAATGGCTGTTTCGCTCGACGACACCATCAATCACCAGACGCACAGCACGCTGAGCTGGCTGCTGTCGCGCCAGACCTTCTGGGTTTTCCTGGCGGCGGTGCTGGCCTGCATCGCGCTGACCTTCATGACCGACACCTTCGCGACGAAGAACAATTTGTTCAACGTGACGCGCAACTTTGCCTTTGTCGGCATCGTCGCGATCGGCATGACCGTGGTCATCATTTCCGGCGGCATCGACCTTTCGGTCGGCTCGACGCTCTGCCTCTCGGCGATCGTCACCGGCCTGGTGATGAGCGCCGGCTATCCGCTCGCGGTTGGCATTGCGCTGGCGCTGGTCGCCGCCATTCTCGTCGGTATCGTCAATGGCGTGCTGATCGCCTATGTCGGGATGCCGCCCTTCGTGGTGACGCTCGGCATGCTTTCGGTGGCCCGAAGCATGGCGCTGGTGCTGTCCAACAACAAGATGGTCTACCAGTTCGGCCCGGACCAGGCGCTGCTGCTGCAACTCGGCGGCGGCACCACGCTCGGCATCGCCAATCCGCTCATCGTGCTGGCCGTGATGGCGCTGATCGCCGGCTTCGTGTTCCGCTGGACCGGCTGGGGGCGGCACATCTTCGCCATTGGCGGCAATGAGCAGGCGGCGGTGCTGACCGGCGTGCCGGTGAAGCGTATCAAGGTGGGCGTCTATGTCATCTCGGCGCTGACGGCGGGCATCGCCGGCGTGCTGATGACCGGTTGGCTCGGCAGCGTGACCACCAATCTCGGCACCGGCATGGAACTGACCGTGATCGCGGCAACCGTGATCGGCGGCGCGAATCTCGCCGGCGGCGTCGGAACCGCGTTTGGCGCGGTGGTCGGCGCCGCGCTGATCGAGGTCATCCGCAACAGCCTGATCCTGCTGGGCATCTCGACCTTCTGGCAGGGCGCTTTCGTCGGCAGCTTCATCGTCATCGCGGTGGCCTTCGACCGAATCCGCAGCTTCCGCCAGTCGGACTGACTTGGACTCCGGGCGCCGTATCGTGCCGGCGCCCGGAGTTCTCACGCGGCGTTTTCTCACCTCTCCCTGAGGGAGAGGGGAAGATAAAGAAGGCCGGGCGCGCCGATCCGGCGGATAGGCGTGGAACTCCCTCGACGGTCGGCCGGGGCATGCGCCAGAATGCGCGTCCCGTGCCGATGGAATCCTAAGAACCGCATGAGACTCCCCAACCAGACTGAAGGCCTTCGTTTTCGCCTCGTGCTCAAGCCGGGCTTTGCGCTCGGCCCGGGCAAGGCGGATCTGCTGGAGGCGATTGCGGAGACCGGCTCGCTGTCCGGCGCCGGGGCGCGGCTCGCCATGAGCCCCAAGCGTGTCTGGGGCCTGGTTCGCGAGATGAACACGGCGTTTCGCGATCCGCTGGTCGAGACCGAGAAGGGCGGCACGGGCGGCGGGGGCAGCGCGCGGCTGACGCCGGTCGGCCGGATGGTGCTCGATCGCTACCGCGCCATGGAGGCGGAGACGAATGCGCGCATCGCCGCCGGCGTCGCGGAGTTGCGCGGGCTTTTGCGCGACGAAGGCTGAGCCTCAGGCCTTGGCCGGCATGGCGTCCAGGCGCGCCAGAATGCCCCTGGCGGCGGCAATGCCCGTGGCGAAGCTCGCCTGCAGCAGATAGCCGCCGGTCGGCGCTTCCCAGTCGATCATCTCGCCCGCGACGAACACGCCGGGCAACGCCTTCAGCATCATGCCGTCATCGATACCGCTCCAGGCAACGCCTCCCGCGGTGGAGATCGCGCGCTCGAGCCCTTCCGTGCCGGTGAGCCGGATCGGAACGGCCTTGATCAGGCTGGCCAACGCGTCCGCGTCGCGCGGCAAGGCCGCCGCGCCGTTTCCTTCGCGCATCAGGTTGATGGCGACGGGCGGCAGATGCGCCGCCTTGCGCAGCAGGTTGGACAGCGACTGGCCCGGCTTCTGCGCCGCGATCCGCGCCGAAAGCTCGGCCGCGCCGCGGCCCGGCGCGAGGTCGAGATGGATCGTCGCTTGGCCATCCCGGGCGATCGCGTCGCGCAAGGGCGCCGAGAGCGCGTAGAGGAGGCCGCCCTCCAGCCCATGTGCCGTCACCATCGCTTCGCCGCGCAGCGTGATGTCCTGGAAGCCGATGGAGAGCGCCTTCAGCGGCGTGCCGGCGAAGCGGGTCCTGAACAGGTCGGACCAGCTTGCCCGGAAGCCGACATTGGCCGGACGCAGCGGCGTGACATCGACGCCCTTTTCCCAGAGCCTGTCGGCAAAGGCGCCGTTCGAGCCGAGGCGCGGCCAGCTGGCGCCGCCGACGGCCAGCAGCGTCGCATCGGCAGCCACGGTTTCGGTCGAGCCGTCGGCGTGGCGGAAGATCGGCTGGCGGTCGGCGTCGAAGCCCTGCCATTCGTCCCGGAGACGAAAGCGGACGCCGAGCTCGTCCAGCCGGCGCAGCCAGGCGCGCAGCAGCGGCGAGGCCTTCATCGAGGTCGGGAAGACGCAGCCGCTGGAGCCGACGAAGGTCGCTTCGCCCAGCCCCTCGGCCCAGGCGCGCAGCTCGGCCGGCGGAAACGCCCCGATCAGCGGCGCAAGCCGGTTCGAGGCGGCGCCATAGCGCGGGAGGAAGGTCTCCAGCGGCTCGCTATGGGTCAGGTTGAGGCCGCCACGCCCGGCCATCAGCAGTTTGCGGCCGATGGAGGGCATGCGGTCATGCACCGTGACGGCGAGGCCGGCCTTGGCGAGCGTCTCGGCGGCGATCAGGCCGGCCGGGCCGGCACCGATGATCGCCACGGAACGTGACTTGGGGGAGGGTGTGTTGGACATCGCCGCGGTTTGTCGGTCGAAACCGCGGCGATCGCAAGAGGCTGTTTGCGCCTAGCGCTTGCCGACCAGCTTGTCGGCGAACAGAGCGGCGCTCTTGGCATAGACGCCGGCCTTGTTCCATTCGCGCAGCACGGCGAAGTTGTGCGAGCCTTCTTCCCAGCTTCCGCCGCGCTGCCAGCCGTAACCCTTGAGGTAATTGGCGGTGGAGGCGAGCACGTCGATCGGGCTGTTGCGCAGGTCGGCATGGCCGTTGCGGTCGAAATCGACGGCGAAGCGGATGTAGGAGGTCGGCAGGAACTGGGTCTGGCCCAGCTCACCGGCCCAGGCGCCCTTCATCTGCGCCGGCGACAGGTCACCACGCTGGACGATCTTCAGCGCGGCCATCAGCTGGCCCTGGAAGAAGTCGGTGCGGCGGCAGTCGAAGGCCAGCGTCGCGAGCGAGCGGAAGGTCGACATGTTGCCGCTGCCGGCGCCGAAGTCGGTTTCCATACCCCAGATCGCGATCAGGATCGGGCCGGGAACGCCATAGGTCTTTTCGATCGCGGCGAGCGTGCTGGCGTAGCGCTGCATCAACTGCTTGCCCTTGGCGACGCGGCCCGGCGAGACGACCCGCTTGGCATAGACCTCGAAGGGCTGGGAGAAGTGCTTCTGGTTGCGGTCGAGCTTGATGACGCGCGGATCGTAGGTGACGCCGCCGAGCGCCTGGTCGACGACGCTGCGCGAGATGCCCGACGAAACGGCCTCGGCCTTGAAATCCTTCAACCACGCGCCGAACTGCGCGGGATCCTTGCCGCAGGTCGCAGCTTCAGCCCGTCCCAATCCGGCCGCGAGCGCGACGGAAAGAACCAGGGCCGACAGGCGGAGCTTCGAGATCTTCATAATAAGCCTTTGTCTGGTCGGAACGGCCGTTGAGTATGCGAGCTTCACGAGCACGCGCAAGATAACACTAGGCGAGCGATGGTTACCTAGCGGTTGAGGCTGCGCCCAAGTGTTATCTTCGTCACACTTTTGCTGACGTTTCAGGTCGCCGAAACGCGTTTGGACGACAGTATGCGGCGTTCTAGCCGAATCCCGCGCGTTTCAGCCGGACGATGGCGAGATCGAGCGCGGAGAGAAACGCGGACCGGTCGCGTGGCGAAAACGGCTTCGGGCCGCCGGTGACGGCGCCGGCCGAGCGCAGATCTTCCATCAGATTGCGCGTCGCCAGCACGTTGCCGATCGAGGCCTCGGTGAACGGCCTGCCATTGGAGCCGATGACGTCGGCGCCGGCCTTGATGCAGCGGTCTGCCAGCGGGATATCGGCCGTGATGACGATATCGCCGCGGCCGACGCGCTCGGCGATCCAGTCGTCGGCGATGTTCAGCCCGCTCGGCACGACGACGCGCTCGATCCACGGCTCGCGCGGGATGCTGATCGGCGTGTTGGCGACGACATGGACCTTGAGGCGGTGCCGCTCGGCGACCTTGTAGATCTCGGCCTTCACCGGGCAGGCGTCGGCATCGACATAGATTTCGATCGGGCGGGAGGCTTGCGGGGAATTCTCGGCAGGAGCAGACATTCGATACTCGAAAAAGGAAGAAGGGCCGCCCTTCCGGACGACCCTTCCATTGTCAGACCGCGACCCGGCACAAGGCCGGAGGAAAGCCGGTCACGCGGCGCAAACCTCTGCAAAGAGAGAGATCCGGACCATTGGAACCGACATACGCGGTGAACGACAATGAGACACTAGACCACCTCCTTTCGATTGTTGATGACATGGTTAACGTAGCGCGTTTGCGGCCGATTCGTAAGGGCAGCCGATACGCTTCCGTAGCGGCGCGCTGTTTTTGCATCAGATGCCCGAGCCGAAGCCGGCTCAGCGGATCGAGCGCAGCATGCCGGCATCGGGGAAGCAGGTGGCGCGGCGGCCATTCGCTTCTTCCCACGCGCCGATGGCGATCCGCGTCTTGAAGCCGACGAGGCCGTCCGCCGTGCCGACATCGACGCCGCGCTTTTCCAGCCGCTGCTGCATGGCCCGAACCTCGGAGCGGGTGAAGCCGCCGACATCGCCCCAGGAATTGGCGATCGCGCCGGCGCCGCGCAGCCGATCCGCCAGGTGGCCGATGAACAGCGCGTAGAGATCGGACTCGTTGTAGCTCTTCAGCACGTAGAAATTGCTCGAGACGATGAAGGCCGGGCCATGTCGGCCGGCCGGCATCAGCAGGTGGCCGATGCGGTCCGGCGTGCGGCCGGCCAGCTTGCCGCCGCCCACGGGGCGCACCCCCATCGCCTGCCAGGCCGCGAGCGGCTTGCCCTGCTCGGGGCCTTCCAGGCTGCAGGAGACGGCTTCGGGAACCTCGACCTCGACGCCCCAGCCGACGCCCGGTTGCCAGCCGCTTTGGCGCAGATAGTTGGCGATCGAGGCAAGGCTGTCGGGTACGGAATTCCAGATGTCGCGTTTGCCATCGCGGTCGAAATCGACGGCCAGCGTCAGATATTTGGAGGGCAGGAACTGCGGCTGGCCGAGCGCACCGGCCCAGGAACTGCGCATCTCGTTCAGCCCGATATGGTCGCCGTCGACGATCTGCAGGGCCGCGAGGAATTCGGGATAGAAGCTCTTCTTGCGCGCGCCCATGAACGCCTCGGTGGCGAGGGCCCGGACGGCCGGGTAGGGCATCTTGGCGGCTCCATAGCCGGATTCGCGGCCCCAGATCGCCACGACGATCGAGGCCGGCACGCCATAGGTCTTTTCGATCTTGGCCAGTGTCTTCGACCACGTGGCCATGCGGGCGCGGCCGCCATTGGCGAGCGCAGCCACCTTCGCCTCGCTGAAATAGCGGGCCGGACCGGAGAATTCGGCCTGGCGCTGCGGTTCTTCCTTCTTGCGCGCGACGCCGGGCGGGGCAAGGTCGGGAAGGCTCCAGTCGAGCGTCAGGCCGGGGAGGGTCGCGTCCAGCGTCTGGCGAGAGATGCCGTGCCGGGCGGCGTCGTCGCGCACCGTGGTTGCCAGCCAGGCCTGGAACTGCTTCTCGATGCGGGCCCTGTCGGCGGTCTGGGCGGTTGCCGGCAGCGCGGCGAGGAAGAGCAGGCAGAGGCAAAGCAGAATACGCACGGGATCGGTCACCTGGCCGTGAGGGGGGATATTCCCCTCACCTTGGCGAAGCCGGAGCTTTCGCGCAACCTCGTCGGTCAGCGGGGCGCAACGCGACCGCCGCCTTCACCCGCCAGGCAGTCGGCCACCGGCTCGGAGAGGCGATCCGCCACGGGAAGGATCGGCAGCGGACGCGCGGCGATTTCGGTGACCAGCTTGCGGCGGATCGCGACCTCGAACTGGTCGACGTGGGATACCGCCAGGGTGAAGGCGCCTTCTCCGCCCATGACGCAGTCGCGGTAATAGGCGTCGAGATTGTCGATGTCGAACGCGCTCGAATTGCCGCTGCGCGGGGGCTTCAGCGTGATTGCCAGCCCGTTGATCGTGATGCCGCGCGCCACGACCCGGTCGCGGACGCCCAGCACGGTTGGTCCCATGTTGTTCGGGCCATCGCCGGAAATGTCGATGGTGCGCCGGGTGCCACGATAGCCGTTGTCGTCGAACAGGGCGGCTGCGAAGGCAAGGCTGCCGGAGATCGACGTGCCATAGCGGCCGATCACCTCGCCCGGCACGATCCGGGATGCCACGACGTCGGCGCTTTCCGCGCCGTCGATCAGGCTCCAGGGGACGACGACGGTCTGCGAGTCGATCCCGGACCACTCGAAATAGGCGAGGGCGATCCGTCCCATCGGGCCGGACTGGATCGCGGCGAGTACGTCGGGATGGCGTAGCGCGGCAACATAGCCCTGGCGCTGCAGAGCCTGCTCGTCGGCATCCATGGAGCGGGAGACGTCGACAGCCAGCACCAGTTCGAGATCGACGGGGATCTCCTGGGCACGCGCGGACGGCATGGCCGCCGCGATCAGCAGGCCCACGATCAGCATTGGGGAAAGCCGCATGGCGCACCTCGATCTCTTGGGTTGCGATTGCCCCCAATGTTCAGCCTAGGGCGCTGCCGGTGTGCCGCAAGGGAAGACGAGAAAATTCCCTGCCGGTCGCATCGCGTCGGCCAGAGCGCCCGGCCGGATTCCCGGCTACGTTCGGGGCACGATTGCGGGCACCGACCTGGCCGCCTTGCAGGCTCTGTGGGCGCAGGCGGCGATCTCCGGCTCTTCAGCCGTGGCAATCGTCTGCGGCGTCTTCGCGATCGCGGGCGGGCTGATCGACTGGCTGTTCACCGGCAGCCGCCATGAGGTCTGAGACGGTCCTGTCCCGCGCGGCGCTCCGGGCTGCGCCCGAGAGCAGAGTGTCCGCGATCCGGTAGGCGCTGCCGCCGGCGGCCTTGGCGTCATAGAGCGCGACATCGGCAAGCCGATAGGCGTCCTGGAAATCCGGCCCGCCATTCGCCACCGCGGCGATACCGATGCTGGCGCCGGTCGTGACGACGGAATCGGCGAAGCCGATCGGTTCGGAAATGCGCTCGATCAGCAACCGGGCTGTCCGCTCCACCTCGTCGGGCGCCGCCTCGATCAGCAGCGCGAATTCATCGCCGCCGATGCGCGCGGCAATATCGTTCTTGCCAAGGCAGGCGCGAATGCGGTCGGCGATGGCGAGCAGGGTGTGGTCGCCGAATTGATGGCCGAACCGGTCGTTGATCGGCTTGAAGTCGTCAAGATCGATCAGCACGAAGCAGAATCGACGCTCCTCTTCATTCCAGCGCGCGAAGTTCTCACCGAGCGCAGCCCGGTTCGACAGGCCGGTGAGGGAATCGTGATGGGCGCGGCGGTCGAGTTCATCCTGACGGGCGCGCCGGAGCGTAATGTCCTGCGTCGTGCCGACGGCGCGACGGGGGCGGCCCTCGGCGTCGCGCTCGACGACGCTGCCCCGGTCGAGCACCCAGATCCAGTGGCCATCCTTGTGCCGCAAGCGCTGCTCGATGCTGTAATGTGGCGTCCGCCCGTCCAGGTGATCGCGGATGCGCCGCTTGTTTTCCTGCGCATCATCGGGATGGCGCAACCGGTCCCAGGTCTCGGCCGTCTCCTCGATCTCGTCGCGCCGATAGCCCAGGATCGCGTACCAGTTGTCGCTGAAATAGGTTCGGTTGGTACCGATGCACCAGTCCCATACGCCTTCGCCCGACCCGGCCAGCGCATACCGCAAACGCTCCTGGCTCTCCTTCAGAGCCCGCGTCATGTTGTGCAGGCCCGTCAGGGCTGCGGCGACGAACAGCGGTGGAATGGTGATGAAGCTCAGGGCCAGTTCGGTGCGTTGCAATTGCCAGGCGAGGGATCGGCTCATGGCCGTGTTCGGCCACTCGCCGATGATGACCAGCAGGACGATCCCGAGCGAGAGGAGGGAGCTGGTCATGGCGGTGGCCGGCGGTCCGAAACGGATGGCGCACCAGAGCAGCGGCACGGTGAAGAAACTGATCATGGACACGCTGGCGTGGCGCATGATCAGGATCGACGCCGCGATGATCCCGAGGAGGGCGAGGAACTCGATAGTCCGCCTCGTGCCGCCGTTGTGGAGCGCGGTCTGGAACGAGACCGCCCACCCCGTCTTGCCGATGGCGAAATAGGGGGCGAGGATCATCAGCGCGCTGGCCGCGTTGAGGCGCCAAAGCGTGGTGAAGCTGGCGGAAAACGCAACGTCCTGGAACCAGGCCAGGGTCGCTGCGGCACCGATTGCGCTCAGCAGGGTGCTCAGCGACAGGATCGCGATCAGCGCCGCGACGCTGGAGACACTCTCCAGCCCCGAATCCAATAGTTTCAGACGGCGCGCGAGTTTAACGACCACCACCACCTCGATCATGTCGGAGGCCGCCAGGGCGAAGCCCATCGGCTCGGTATGCATGTAGATTTGAATGGGGAGGCTGGATGCCAGGGCGCCTGCGACTGCCCATGGCAATTGGCTGACGCGAACCGAGAGGAGCAGGATCACCATCAGGCCGTTCGCCGGCCAGAACGCCGCTTCGTTGCCGGCGACCCGCATCAGCCACAGGCCGATCGTCGCGCCAATCCCGTAGACGAGCGCAGCCGAGACGAACGAGATCAAGGGGAGAAGAAAACGCTGCACAACTCGCGCCCTGGTTGTGGTGCCTGTTGCCTCCAATCGCAGCAAAACATTGAAGAAGAGCGAATATGTGCAGGAAAATTGGATCCATGCGGCGCAAATAGCGACGGGCGCGCGATGGAAGCCGGAGAGCCGCGCGGCTCTCCGGTCCGATTGCGCCTGCTTCAGGCGGCGCGGGTTCCCTTCTTGTCTGCAACCAGATCGGCCAGGCGGCCGGTCAACTCGGCCAGATGGTCGAAGCGGCTGGTATAGGTGCCGACGCCGGCGGTGGCCGAGCGCAACTCGACGATCAGCCCGCGCATCTCCGATTCCGGGATTTCCGCCTCGACCACGTCCCAGCCCGGCCAGCCAGCCTTGGCATCGAAGCCGAGCAACTGGCCGCGCCGCTGCGTCACCATCATGTTGACCCGCGAACTCGCCTCCGACGGTACGGTGACGGAAACGTGGAGCACAGGCTCGAGCAGCACGGGGCTGCATGCCTCCAGCGCCTCGCGCATGCCGATCTGCGCCGCCGTGCGGAACGCCTGATCGGACGAGTCGACGCTGTGATAGGAGCCGTCCGTCAGCTTGACCGCGACGTCGACGACCGGGAAGCCGAGCGGGCCGCGTTTCAGGATGTCCTGCACGCCCGCCTCGATCGCCGGAATGTAGTTTCGCGGCACGACGCCCCCCGTGATGGCGTCCTCGAACAGGAAGCCGTTGCCGCGCCGTTGCGGCCGGATTTCCAGGACGCAATCGCCGAACTGGCCATGGCCGCCGGACTGCTTCTTGTGACGGCCGCGCACGGTTGCCTGCGCGCGAATGGTCTCGCGATAGGGAATCGACGGCGGGCGCGTCTCGACCTTGAGGCCGTAGCGCGCGGCGAGTCGTTCCAGTGCAACCCTGAGATGCATCTCGCCCTGGCCGGCAAGACGGATCTCGCCGGCCTCCTCGTCCTGCGAGACCACGAGCGCCGGGCTTTCCTCGGAGAGGCGGAGGAGTGCCGACGAGAGTTTCGTCTCGTCCTTGCGTTCGGCCGGGCTGACGGCCAAAGCGATCACCGGTTCCGGCGGGACAAGCGGCGCCAGTTGCGCCGGCGCCTGCTTGCCGGTGGCGAGCGTCATGCCGGTCGCGGCCCCGTCGAGCTTGCCGAGCCCGACCACCTCGCCGGCGCCAGCCGGCTCGCGCTTGGAAACCTGCTGGCCGATGACACGCAGCAGTCCGGACACCCTTCCGACCGGCCCATCCGGGCCGACCAGTTCGGTGCCGTCCTGGATCGTCCCCCGCAGCACGCGGGTAATGGAAAGCTTGCCGGCATGGCCGGTGTGCACGGTTTTCAGCACCTGGACGACCGTCTCCGGGCCGTCCTCGAGGCCAAGGCGCTCGACTGTGGCCGCGACGTCGGGGGCCTCATGCCGGATCGCCTTCAGCAGGCGGCCGACACCATGGCCATGCAGGGCGGAGCCGATCAGCACGGGGCAGACCAGCCCGGCGCGCATGTCGGCGACGAGGTCGGTCAGAACACGTTCCCGCGAAGGCTCGACATCCTCGAGCAGCTCCTCCATCAGGGAATCGTCGTAGTCGGCCAGCTTCTCCAGCATCGCATAGCGCTCTCGCGCTTCGTTGACGCGAACCTCGTCGGTCATGTCGATCAGTTCGCTCGGCGCATATTCGCGATAGACGAAGGCCCGCTCGAGCGCGAGATCGACAAAGCCGGTCACGACGTCATTCTGTCGGATCGGGATATGGCGCAGCAGCAGCGGTACGCTGCTGGCCGGCTGCAGCAGGGCGAGGGTCTCGTGCACGCCCTTGTCGGTCTTGTCGATCTTGTTCAGGAAGAGGAGGCGCGGAATGCCGAGCGCCTCGAGGCGTCGCAGGATCAGCTGCAGCGCGCCGACTTTCTTCTCGTCAGGCTCGGCGACAACGATGGCGCAATCGACCGCCGCCAGTACCGCTTCCGCCTCCTGCGCGAACTCGACGGAGCCGGGGCAGTCGAGCAGGCTGATATGTTCGCCCATGAAGCTGGCTTCGGCGACATTGAGTTCGACGCTCATGGCATGGGCGCGGGCCTCGGGCCCTGAATCGCCGACCGTGGTGCCGTCGCCGACAATGCCCTGCCGATGAATGGCGCCGGTTCTTGCCAGGATGGCTTCCATCAGCGTCGTCTTGCCGCTGCCGAACGGTCCGATCAGCGCGATCGCCTTGGGGCCGGCGCTTCTGCCGACTCCACCTCCGTTCCTGTCCGTCATCGCTTCCTCCGTTCATGAAATGTTCTTGTGGCATTCTCATGTCTTGGACGCGTGGACCGGCGCCAGTATTCCGGCCCGCCCCGGGATCGTCTCAGGGAATGCCGGATGTGGCAAGGCATTGGGGCGGGGAGCGGAAAACGAAAAAGGCCCGCGCCGGGGCGCGGGCCTTTGCATCCTCGCGGATGCAGATCGTTTCGAGGCCCCAAAGGGCCGGATCGTCGATCCCGGGAGCTTCAACTCTTCGGGATCACGACGCGTCGCCGGCTTAGTTGACCGGGTCGAGCAGCAGAGCGGCGCCACCGGCGGCGACGTTGAGGCCGACCTGGCCGGTCACGCTGATCGGCTGCAGGGCGATCGAGCCGCGCGTGCCGCCGAACAGAACGTTGGCGCCGACGCCGCCGACAACGGTCGCTTCCGCCGTCGCGCCGAGATAGAGGCCACCCAGCGAACCGCGGTGATAGCCGGCGGTCGGAGCGAACACAGCCCAGATAAGCTTGCCCTGGCTGGTCCAGCCGAGGTCGACGCCGAGCTTCTTGATATTGCCGATATACTGTTCCGGGGCGCCGCGGTTGGGACGGAAGGTGCAGGCAACTTCCTTTGCCGAACCAATGATATAGCCGAGGCCCGAATTGATGTCGCAGCCCAGCGTGCCGATGCGGACGCCATTGCGGCCATCCTCGTAGACCGGGCCGGTCGCGATGTCGGCGGCCTTGGCGGCGCCGAGGCCGGCGAGGGTCAGGGCGGCGGCGGCTGCAATCAGCTTAAGGGAAACAAACTTCGACATAATGAATTGTTCCTTTCGTGTTAGGCACCGGCATCGTTGCCTTTGCCGGCATTACGCGGTTCGCCCGATGGAGGATCTAGCGAACCTGGGGGGACGGCCGAGGCTCGGCCTTACAACGGGTCTTGCGCGAGTTCGATCCCATCGACATACGACTTGGGTCCGTCATGACAAACGTTTGCTGGCGGCGCAAGGGACAAGGCTTACAAGTCTTGTCGTTCGGTTAACGCACTGGAGCCCTGCATGCTGACTGCCTATGCGATCTCCGACGCCGGCCTGGCACCCGTCACGCCCGAGGCCTCGGCAGCCGGAGCCCCTCCCGCCTGGCTCGATCTCTTTGCGCCATCCCCGGAAGAGGAGCACGCGGCGGAGGCCTTTCTCGGTGCGCTGGTGCCGACGCGCGAGGAGACGCAGGAGATCGAGTTCTCCAGCCGCTTCTATGTCGAGAACGGCGTCGTGTTCATGACGGCGAGCGTCATCGCCGGCCTTGATGCCGGCCATCCGGTGCTGACCCCGTTCACCTTCGGCGTCGGCAAGTCGAAGATCGTCACGCTGCGCTATGAGGATACCAAGGCGTTCCGCCAGTTTCTGTCCGTGGCGCCGAAGCCGGATGGCGGCTGCGGAACGCCGACCGGCATCTTCAACGGCCTGCTGGAGGCGTTCATCGCCCGCACGGCCGACGTGCTGGAGCACATCGCCCAGGCCGTCGACCGGATCAACAGCGAGATCTTCACCCGCAAGGCCAGCGAGCGGATCCGCTCCAAGCGCCTGTCGATCCTGATTGGCGCGATCGGCATGCAGGGCGACCTGGCGTCCAAGGCGCGCGAGAGCCTTTCCTCGCTGGAGAGGCTGGCCCAATACGCCGCCGCCATGCTGCCGGATCAGGCGCTGAAGAATGGTAACGGCACGCGTCTCAAGCTGGCCTTGCGCGACGTGCGGTCGCTCGAGGACCACGTCAATTTCGTGCTCAACAAGATCACCTTCCTGCTCGATGCGACGTTAGGTCTCGTCGCCAACCAGCAGAACCAGGTGGTGAGCGTGCTGACGGTGGCCTCCACCATCCTGATGCCGCCCACCCTGATCGGCACCATTTACGGGATGAACTTCAAGGACATGCCGGAACTGGGCTGGGGCTTCGGCTATCCGCTGGCGCTGGGGATCATGGTGGTGTCGGCGCTGGTGCCGTTCCTCTACTTCAAGCGGCGCGGCTGGCTCTAGAGATAGGGCGTGAGCAGTCGGGTCGCAGCGTCGCGCAGCCGGATCGGCAGCCGGCGCTGGCGCAATTCCTTGACGGTGACGGGGCGCCCCTTGCTCTGCTTGGCGTCGATCAGCCGGTCGATCTCGTCGGCGAAGTCGGTGTCATAGGCTTCGACATTGAATTCGAAATTGAGCCGCAGGCTGCGCGCGTCCCAATTGGCGCTACCGAACAGCACCCAGGCGCCGTCGACCGTCATCAGCTTGGAATGGTCGAAGGGGGGCGCCGCGCGGGCGATCTGGCAACCGGCCCGGATGAGCGGCGCGAGCGAGGCGTTCATCGCCCAGTCCATATAGAACTGGTCCGATATTTCCGGCAGCAGGATCTCGACGGAAACGCCGCGCAGCGCCGCCAGTACCAACTGGGAATTGATGCGGTCGTCCGGCAGGAAATAGGGCGTCACGATGCGAATGCGGCGCTCGGCGCGCGCGATCGCCGCCGCCATCGTCCACATCAGCTTTTCATTGTCCTCATCCGGGCCGCTGGCGATGCCGCGCGCCGGGATCGTGCCGCCGGCGCCGATTTCGGGGAACCACGCTGGTCCCGCCAGCAATTCGTCCGTCGTAAAGGCCCAGTCCTCGACGAAGGTTTCCTGCAGGTGGGAGACCACTGGCCCTTCAATGCGGAAATGAACGTCCTGGACGGCGTGCCCCTCCGGGATCGCGATCTCCTGGTAGAGATTGCCGGCGCTGATGTTCATGCCGCCGGTGAAGCCGTGACGGCCATCCGCCACCATCACCTTCTTGTGGTTGCGCAGGTTGATGAACGACATCTTCCAGGGGGCGACTTCGTGCAGGAAGCGGGCAACCGGCACGCCGGCCGCCAGGAGGCGGTTATAGGCCGGATTGCTCAGATAGCCGCCGCCAATGCCATCCAGCAGCACGCGCACCGCCACGCCGCGGCCATGCGCGGCGATGAGCGCGTCGATGATCGGCCCGCCGCCCGGATCGTCATGGAAGATGTAGCCGGAAATGCCGACGCTGGTGGTCGCCGCGTCGATCGCACGGATCATCTCGGGATAGGCCTTGTGACCATCGACAAGCGGGGTGATCGCGTTGCCGGCCAGCAGGGTCCGGCCGGTGATGCGCAGGCCGAACTTGGCGAGCGGCTCGAGGTGCTCGTCCTCTCCCTGGGCGATATCGGTCGATTTCAGCGCGAAACGGGATTCCGGCGGATCGACCTCGGCGCCGGGGTCGGACAGCTTGATCGCCTTGCGGCGGACGCGGTTGACGCCCAGCAGGAAGTAGAGCAGCGGCCCGACATAGGGCGACAGCCAGGCGACGCCGATCCACGCGATCGTCGATTGCGGATTGAGCCGGGTCAGCAGCGCGTGGACCGTCACCGCCGAGGCCAGGACGATATGCAGGAACGAGAAGAAGAGGGCGAAATGATTGCCCGTCATGGCCGGATGCCATCGGACTCGAGGCGCACCGGCCTGGCCGATCGAAGGAGAGGGCTAGGGCGCACCGTTGATCTCCACGATGTTCCGGTCCGGGTCCAGCAGATAGAGTTGCGGAAACCCCGCCAGCCCCTCGCGAATGACGAAGAGGCGCATCGGGTCGCCTTCCTCTGCGTCCTCGCGAAAGCCTTCCGCGAGCAGATGGTCCAGGATTCCATAGAAATCGCGGGTGTGAAACGAGAAGTGCGCGTCGTTGTTGTCGATGGTGGCGGCGGCGCGGAACGTGCCTTGCGGATACAGGATCAGGTGAATCTGGATGCCGTGGCAGACCAGCCAGGCGCCTTCGGTCTTGAAGGGCGGGCGCGTCAGCCGCTCCAGCCCGAAGGCCCTCTGATAGAAAGCCACGGAACGCTCGAGGTCGGTGACGACGATCGAGACGTGGTGGACGCGCAGATCAAGCATTCCGATAGTCTCCCCGATCGGATGATCCGAGCCTCGCCGCCATCATCCCGGGCGAAGGATAGGGCCAAGCCGGGGTGATGTCTCGCTGGATATTGGACCGATTGCCAGGTGCGATCCTGCCGTCCCGGACCGCGCCGCGGGCGCGATCCGGATCACCATGCAGCGGCGGAGCGGGCCGATCGCCCGCCCGGCCCGTCCGCGTGGCGTGAAACGTCCTAGCGGAGGTTGCCGCAGAAGCGCTGGATGCGCGTGCAGGCCTCTTCCAGGGCTTCGGTCGAGGTGGCGTAGGAGATGCGGAAATAGGGCGCCAGGCCGAAGGCCGAGCCCTGGACGACCGCGACGCCTTCCTCTTCCAGCAGCGCAGTGACGAAGTCCTCGTCGGTCTTCAGCAGCTTGCCGCCGGCGGTGGTCTTGCCGAGGGTGCCGGCGCAGGACGGGAACACGTAGAAGGCACCTTCCGGGTTCGGGCAGACGATGCCGGCGGCCTGGTTCAGCATCGAGACCACCAGGTCGCGGCGCTTCTTGAAGATCTCGGCGTTCTTCGGGATGTAGTCCTGCGGACCGTTCAGCGCCTCGACGGCGGCCCATTGCGAGATCGACGACGGGTTCGAGGTCGACTGCGACTGGATGGTGCCGATCGCCTTGATCAGTTCGACCGGACCGCCGGCATAGCCGATGCGCCAGCCGGTCATGGCATAGGCCTTGGAAACGCCGTTCACCGTCAGCGTGCGGTCGTAGAGCCTGGGCTCGACCTCGGCGATGGTCGCGAATTCGAAGCCGTCGAAGACGAGATGCTCGTACATGTCGTCGGTCATGATCCAGACCTGCGGATGCCGGAGCAGCACGTCGGCCAGCGCCTTGAGCTCGGCCCGCGTGTAGCCGGCGCCGGTCGGGTTGGACGGCGAGTTCAGGATCAGCCACTTGGTCTTCGGCGTGATCGCGGCTTCGAGCGCGTCCGGGCCGATCTTGAAGCCCTGCGACTGCGGTCCGACGATCTCGACCGGCGTGCCGCCGCCAAGCGCCACGATCTCCGGGTAGGAGACCCAGTAGGGCGCCGGGATGATCACCTCGTCGCCGGGGTTCAGCGTCGCCATCAGCGCATTGTAGAGCACCTGCTTGCCGCCCGTGCCGACCGTGATCTGGTTCGGGGCGTAGGTCAGGTTGTTCTCGCGCTTGAACTTGGCGGCGATCGCCGCCTTCAGCTCGGGAATGCCGTCGACGGCGGTGTACTTGGTCTTGCCCTCGCGGATCGCCTGGATGGCGGCTTCCTTGACGTTCTCCGGCGTGTCGAAATCCGGCTCGCCGGCGCCGAGCCCGATGACGTCGCGACCGGCCGCTTTCAGCTCGCGCGCCTTGTTCGTGACCGCGATGGTCGCGGACGGCTTGATGCGGGCGAGGCTATCGGCGAGGAAGGCCATTGGGGGCTCCGAAAATGGAAAAACGGAAGGATTTGTGCGGCGCGGAACCTAGTCCGCGAGGGACGCGTTGGCAAGGGAAGACGACATCTTCCGGGTCGGTTCGCGATCGCATGGATCCGTTACGGCCAACGCCAAAGTGATTTGACCTTTGTCGCGGACTTTCTACTTGTTGCCCGGCGGGGTCCATACTGAAATCTGGAGAGAACGATGCTTATTCGTCGCAAGCGCGGCTGGGAAATTCCCGAGAGCCGGGCGACACCCGAATCGGTCTTTCTCAACCGGCGTGAAATCCTGGCCGCGGCCGGCATGGGGACTGTCGGCATTGCGGCGGGGGCTTTGTCGCAGCCGGGCATCGCCCACGCCGCCGAGACCGATCCGAGCGCCGGGCTTTATCCGGCCAAGCGCAATCCGCGCTACACGATCGAGCGCCCTGTGACGCCGGAGACGATCAACGCCAACTACAACAATTTCTATGAATACAGCACCGACAAGCAGCTGGCCGACGCGGCGCAGGCGCTGAAGATCCGGCCCTGGACGATCCAGTTCGGCGGCATGGTGGAAAAGGAGAAGACGGTCGACATTGACGATCTCCTCAAGGCCATGAAGCTCGAAGAGCGCCTCTATCGCCATCGCTGCGTCGAGGCCTGGTCGATGACGGTTCCCTGGACCGGATTCCCGCTGGCCGACCTCGTTGCCTTCGCCAAGCCGCTGTCGGGCGCGAAATACATCCGGATGGAGACCTTCCTGGATCCGGCCATGGCGCCGGGGCAGAACCAGCCCTTCTATCCCTGGCCCTATGTCGAGGGCCTGACCATGGCCGAGGCGACGAACGAGCTGGCCTTCATGGTGACCGGCGTCTACGGAAAGCCGCTGCTGAAGCAGATGGGCGCGCCGATCCGCCTGCACACGCCGTGGAAGTACGGCTTCAAATCGATCAAGTCGATCGTCAAGGTGAGCTTCGTCGAGGAGCAGCCGGTGAATTTCTGGCAGCAGCTGCAATCCTCGGAATACGGGTTCTGGGCGAATGTGAATCCCGAGGTGCCGCATCCGCGCTGGAGCCAGGCTTCCGAGACCGTGATCGGCACCAATGAGCGTGTGCCGACGAAGCTGTTCAACGGCTATGGGGAATTCGTCGCCGGGCTCTACAAGGGCATGGAGAGCGAGCCGCTCTATATGTGAGCATGCTCAATCCCTGAGCAATATCTGAGGTCTGGCGCCGGCAGAAATGCGGAACCTCGGCTCAGAAAAGAAAAGGCCGGGCACTCTTGCGAGGCCCGGCTAAGTCTTTGTTGCTGCGGCAGGGAAATGCGCAGCAAACACCTTCCAGAGGGGAACAGCTGAGGTCGAACCCTTCGCAGGGAGGAGGGAGCAAGGGGCCCAACGCATCAACTGTCCCGTATATGGATTGATCAGGATGCCTAATCAACCAGCAGCGGTGCATCTCAGCTATGCAATTTTGATATGACGCAACGATCCGTTCGCCTTGCGTCGAGTTGGCCGTGAAATTTCGGCGAAACATTCGGTCCCGTGGAAAGAATTTCTCCACTTCACCCCAAAATCGGCAGGCTCAAGAATACAATAAAAATACCGGGCGAGTTCGTCCCGGAATTGTCACGAATCCGTGCCTGTTTTCGTAGCGATGCGGTCAGAACTGCCAGTTCTGGGCGCTGGCCAGCATGAAGTCGCGGAATGCGGTGACGCGTGCTGAATTCTTCAGCTCCGACGGATAGCAGAAATAGGTCGGGAAGCTCGGCACCTGCGCCTCCGGCATCAGCTTCACCAGCGAGGAGCCTGCCTCGATCATGTAGTCGGGCAGGATGGCGATTCCCGTGCCGCGCTCGACGGCCGCCTTGATCGCATAGATGTTGTTGATCCGGACAACCGGCTCGCGCGGGTTGTCGGAGGAGCGGCCGGCGATTTCCAGCCAGTTCACGTCGCGGATATTGGGCGGCACCGGCACGCCGAAGGTGACGATGCGGTGGCCTTCGAGGTCGTCCAGCGTCTCGGGCTTGCCGAAGCGGGCGACGTAATCCTCCGAGGCATAGACGTGGTAATGCGCCGTGAACAGGCGGCGCTGGATCAGGTCGGGCTGCACCGGCTGCCGCAGGCGGATGGCGACATCGGCCTGGCGCATGGTGAGATCCAGCTCCTGATCGTCGAGGATCAGGTGCAGGTTCAGGTCCGGATGCAGGTCGACGAATTCGTTGAGGCGCTGGGTCAGCCAGGTCGAGCCGAGCGCTACCGTCGTGGTGATGCGCAGCGTGCCGGTCGGCTTCTCGCGCGAGTCGGTCAAGCGGATCTTCACGCCTTCGAGCTTCTGCATCACGTCCTGCGACGTGCGGTAGAGCAGCTCGCCCTGTTCCGACAGGATCAGCCCGCGCGCATGGCGATGGAAGAGGGGGACGCCGAGATCCTGCTCCAGCGCACCGACCTGGCGGCTGACGGCGGACTGGCTCATCCCCAGCGCCTCGCCGGCATGGGTAAAGGAGCCGGCCTGCGCGGCGGCATGAAAGATTCTCAGTTTATCCCAGTCCATGATCGGACAGCCCCCTCCGCAGCACCAGCCCTACTATTGCATTTATTCGGCGGCGGCTGCGGTCTCGTTCACAACCGGATGGATGGCCAGCCAGCGTTCCGCCTCAAGCGCCGCCATGCAGCCCTGTCCCGCCGCGGTCACGGCCTGGCGGAAGGTCTCATCCGTCACGTCGCCGGCGGCAAAAACGCCGGGAATGCTGGTCGCGGTCGAATCCGGCGCGGTCCAGATATAGCCGGACGGCTTCAGGTCGAGCTGGCCGCGGACGATGTCGACGGCCGGCGCATGGCCGATGGCGACGAACACGCCATGGGTTTCGCGCTCGCTGACCTCGCCGGTCACGACATTGCGGAGCCGGACACCGGTCACCGAAGGCGGGAAGCCGGTCTTGCCGAGCACCTCGTCGACGACCGTATCCCAGATGACCTCGACATTATCGAGCCCGAACAGGCGGTTCTGCAGAATGCGCTCGGCCCGGAAGTGGTCGCGACGATGGATCAGCGTCACCTTCTTGGCGATATGCGCCAGATAGAGCGCTTCCTCGACGGCCGTGTTGCCGCCGCCGACCACCACGACCTCCTTGTCGCGATAGAAGAAGCCGTCGCAGGTGGCGCAGGCGGAAACGCCGAAACCTTTGAATTTCTGCTCGCTGTCGATGCCGAGCCACTTCGCCTGCGCGCCGGTGGCGATCACCAGCGTGTCGGCGGCGTAGACCTCGCCGGAATCACCCTTGAGGATGAAGGGGCGCTGCGACAGATCGGCCTCGACGATGTGATCGGAGACCATCTTGGTGCCGACATGTTCGGCCTGGGCGCGCATCTGCTCCATCAGCCAGGGCCCTTGGATGACGTCGGCGAAGCCCGGATAGTTCTCGACATCGGTGGTGATGGTGAGCTGGCCGCCAGGCTGGACGCCGGCAATCAGCATCGGTTCCAGCATGGCGCGGGCTGCATAGATGGCGGCGGTGTAACCGGCAGGGCCGGATCCGACGATGATGAGCTTTGCGTGCTGCATGATGGGCCAGACATAATGTCGAGGCGCGCCCTTTTGAAGGCCGCGGCTCTGGAGGGTTGAGTGGAACGCATGCAAACATCCAAGCTATGCGATCCTGTGCGTTCTCGCGATCAATTGTTTCCGAATCATGGCAATTGGGCCAGACTCGAATATCCGATTGCCGACCGGCATCCCCGGCTTTCTTTCCGTTAGAGGCTCTTTAGCCGTGAGGCCCGTGTGAAAGCCCGTTTAGACGCGATCGACTGGAAGATCCTGAAGGAGCTTCAGGCTGACGGTCGCATCACCAATGTCGAGCTGGCCCGCCGCGCCGGCATCTCCGCGCCTCCCTGCCTGCGCCGCATGCGCGCGCTGGAGGAGGCGGGCATCATCGAGGGCTATCGCGCCCTGGTTGACGAAAGCGCGCTCGGCTACGACGTCACGGCCTTTGCGATGATCGGGCTTTCGAGCCAGGCCGAGGCGGACCTGACGGCGTTCGGCGCCCGTGTGCGCGACTGGTCGATCGTGCGCGAGTGCTACATGCTGTCGGGCGAGGCGGACTTCATCTTGAAATGCGTGGCCCCCACGCTGAAGTCGTTCCAGGCCTTCGTCGAGGAACTGACGGCAGCGGCCAATGTCGCCAGCGTCCGCACCACCCTCACCATCCGCCGCATCAAGGACGAACCTCTGGTTCCGATCGAGTAGGGGGCAAGCCTTCCGGCTCGGCCGCGCTTTCCGGTTCGGGGGGCGTTAACCCGGCCGCCACATAGCGCCAGAAGATTTCCTGCGTGTTGGCAGCGGCGGCGAGCAAGCCCTCGCGGCCATCCAGGAACCCGCGCTTGATTATATAGAGGCGGAGGAAGGTCCCGGCCGCGCGCTGGATCGCCTTTCCGAGCCCGCCCTTCCTGCCCGTGGCTCGCCGTTGCTCCGCTCCCGAAAGCGCGTAGCGGCGTTGCTTGTCGAGCACTTCGTCCAGGTCGCGATAGCTCAGATGCGGCATGTCGTGGGCGAGGTCGCCGACTTCGCCCTCCACCACCAGAGATTCATGCACGAGATCCGGCGTGAAGCGGGCGGCGTCGCGCCGGACGAGCCGCAGATGGCGGTCCGGATACCAGCCGCCATGTCGCAGCGGCTTGCCCAGGAAGCTGTTCAGGCGGTTGATGCGATAGCCGGCCGCGCCGTCGCGTTCGATGGCCGCGCGTATCTCCGTCGCCAGCGCCGGCGGGATCCGCTCGTCGGCGTCGATCGAGAGCACCCAGTCGCCCGTCGCCGCGTCCAGCGCGCGCTGCTTCTGGGCACCGAAACCGATCCAGTCGGTCCGGACCAGGACGCGGCATCCATGCGCTTGGGCGATCGCCAGCGTGGCATCGGACGAACCGCTGTCGACAACGACGATCTCGTCACAGAACGCCAGCGAGGCAAGGCAGGCGGGCAGGTCGCGCGCCTCGTTCCGGGTGATGATGGTCGCGGACAGCTTGGCTGCCGTCGTCCCAGAGTGCATGTCCAGTATTCCCGTCGCTATTCAATCGTGCGTCGGCATTCCCGAGTCCGGAATGCGAGAGTGTAGGTAATCGAGACTTGCTCGCGAAGCGAGTATTCCAGCGTATTGATTCCTTCCCCGGGCCCTAGATGGCGCTCAACTATCGCATCTTGAGGTTGCGGCGTATCGATGGCGCGCGCACTAATTTTATTATTGAGACTAAAAGGTCACTCTATTTTGAAAATGTGGCGCAATACGCCGAGCGGCTGAACGCATGCCGTGGTTTCCGTAGCGTCCTTGCCGGGTACGATTATAGTGTCAAGGTTCTCAGGTTCGGTGTGCAGCATCGTTGGTTGAAAACCGGAGAGCGGGGCAGAAAAGGGATGTGCATATCCGCTTGCTATCGGGCAGGCGGAATAATGGCGCC
This sequence comes from Kaistia defluvii, assembly GCF_026343955.1. Lineage (GTDB taxonomy): Bacteria > Pseudomonadota > Alphaproteobacteria > Rhizobiales > Kaistiaceae > Kaistia > Kaistia defluvii. Next base: position 324,604 of record NZ_JAPKNI010000001.1, on the reverse strand, counting down.
TTTTTGGGAAAGAGAGGATCCTAAGGGGGGCGCGATGGCGCGGATTTTTGACTGCTTTCTGTTGTTCAACGAGCTTGATTTGCTGGAAATACGCCTCCATGAAATGGCGCCATTCGTGCACCGCTTCGTTATTGCTGAGGCGACGACGACTTTTTCAGGCCAGAAGAAACCCTTGTATTTCGAGCGCGAGCGGGCGCGCTTCCGGGCTTTCGAGGAAAAGATCGATTACATCGTCGTCGATACCGCCGGTCTGGATGGGGATGGCTGGGATCGCCGCCGGAGGCAGTGCGATGCCCTGAAAGGGGGACTGCTCGATTCGACGCCCGAAGACATCCTCCTTCTATCCGATCTCGATGAGATTCTTTCGGCCGATACGATGGCCGCCCTGCTCGAGCAGCCGCCCCGTCCCGGCGAGGTGGTCTGTTTCGAATTGCGGATGTTCAACTATTTCCTCAACCTGGAGCTGGATGAGTTCTGGCTGCGCAGCGGCCCTCGTGCGATCCGCCGCGCGGACCTCCGCACGATGGAGCGGCTGCGCAAGGTCCATGGGCCGTCCGCCGCGTGGCAGCGGGACATGGTGCGCGCGATCAAGGCGTCCTTCCAGATGGGGCGCCCGGTGCGCCGGCGGGTCGTCCGCAACGCGGGCTGGCACTTTTCCTATCTGGGCGGCATCGATGCGATTCAGCGCAAGCTGAAGTCCTATGCGGCGCATAATACGGTGCCGGAGGACTATCTGACGTCGGACACGCTCCAGCGCCTGCTGTCGGCCGGAATTTCGATCAGCGAGATGGGAAGCCGCCAGCTGCACCATCGCGCGGTGGATCACACTTTTCCGCTCTATGTCCGCCAGAACCAGGAGCGCCTGGCCCATCTGATCGCCGCACCGGTCGGGCGCGCACGGTCCGATCGGCTTCAGCCTCTCGCGGTAAGCGTTTCGTGAGGCGGGTCGCGCCGCAGTGGCGACAGTCTCCCGCCCTGAGGGAGGCATCAGCGTGGCCAGTGGCGAACGTTATAGATAAGGCGGGCGATGACGTCAGCCTGGCGGGTGCCTTCCCGGCGGAGTTTGGCGATGCCGGTTCGGCGCTGCCGCCGCTCGCCGATCGCGCCTTCGATCTTGGTGCGGTCCATCTCCTCCACCTCGTAGGGGAGGATTGCGTTGCTCGCGAGTCCGTGCACCCAGAAGCGATCGATATACTGGTCGACCGGCTCGACCCACCGTTCGGCATGCGCGACGAGCGCTGCAGCGCCGGTCGGAGAAAGACAGTAGCATTGCCCGCCGATCGGGCCCTGCAGAAAGCGGACGAGTGTGTAGCGGGACGTCAAGGCTTTAAGCGTGCGCGTACGGCGTCTGTGCTTGCCGAACAGCCTTATCAACTTGTGTTGGTCGATGTTGGCCGCGGCGAGAGCGAGTGCATCAGCGAAACCGGGAGCGAGGAGCAAATCGTCCTCGCAGATCGCCATTGGCTCGCTGCCGGCCGCGCAGATCTGCCATGCGGCGTAGTGGCTGGCATAGCAGGCGATCTCGGCGGGCGTCAGGGGTGCGCCGAAGCGGGCCAATGTTCCAGGTTCGTCGTAGCGCGAGACAGGGACATGTTGATCTCGGCTGGCGTCAATTGCATCGAGAAATTCGTAGTCGATCTCCAGCGATCGGAATTGTTCAGCAACCAGCTGCCGCCGCCCTTTCATTCTGGCGAGGCTTATGACGAGAACACTGAGCGGGGGAGGGGAGACAGGGAAAAGGGTTCTCATCCGGTCCTGGCTGATTTGTCGATCTCTCGTCCTGTGTGGGAGGCGCGGCTCGCGGCCTCGACGTTCATAGACGTTTTGTGATTTTGGATCTTTGACCATTCTTATGCACTAGGAGATTGGTGTGCACGATAGCCGCTTGACTGGACTGAGGCGCATAGGAAAGTCGCTCAATCTTCGGCGCGTAGTACTACAGCAGGGATTTCGGGCGGCGCTTAAGGGCAAACCGCTCCCACCGGGCCCGCTTCGCATTCTGTCAAATACCGAGCAAGCCGATCAATTGCTGCTCATCAAGTTCTCAGAGCGGCTGGGTCCGATTTTCAAGGTATGGTGGGGAGGGAAATTAACGACCTGCATCGTAGGTCATGAGATCGGGCGAAGATTTCTCAACGAGAATGAGGGGAAGACTCGAGCTGCAACGACGGATCTCAGCGAGCTCTTTCCATTTGGCTTCTTGCGCGCGATGGAGGGAGAAACTCACCGCAAGTATCGCAGGATCTTTATCGACGCCCTCAAGGGGCTGAATTTGTCGGAGCACGACGCGTTCATTCGCGGGGTGATCCAGAAGACGCTGTCGGATCTTGCCGACCTTGATGGTCCTGTCTCGGCAAAGATAATCACTGAAGCCTTCAAGAAGGCCACGACCGAAATACAAATCGGCCTGATAATCGGCGTGAAATATGACGATCCCTCATACGCGCTATTTGACGAAGCTTATGAGGATTACGCCCCAAAGGGAATCTTCTTGGTCGCGAAAGATCGCAACATCACGGCGTATAGGCGTTTGCGCGAGCTTGTTGCCGATGTCGTTGCCCGAGGAAACTTCAGCCAGGATAGTTTACTTGGAATTCTTCTCGCCAAGGGAGAGCAGGAAGAGACCGTCATTGGCAATCTTATCCACATGATCGAGGTCTCACGCTTCGATCTTAAGAGCTTCTGGTTCTGGATTGTGAATCTCCTGTCCGGCGACCCGTCCAACTTGGCAATGGTCCGCAATTCACAAACGATCCGGGCGCGCAGGGAATTGGCGCGATCCATGGCGCAGGAAGCGATCCGCATGCAGCAAAGCGAGTTTATTCATCGCGCCACGACTAGCGATATCGTCTTCAACGGCTTTTTCTTCCCCAAGGATACCCGTGTCCGCATCTGCGTTTGGGAAGGGCATCGCGATCCAAATAAATTCGCGGAACCCTTCAAGTATGATCCCCAGCGCTTTCTCAGCGGCAAGCCTTCAATGGATAGCTATGCTCCATTTGGAATGGATAAGCATATATGCTTGGGTAGCGACTGGACAATCGAGACTAGTGCCACATTCATTGAAGAACTGGCATCAACACTTAGCTGGAGTGTTGAAGCAGATGGTCCACCTGTGCGGGGCGTATTTCATTTTGAGCCGAGCAACGATTTTAGCGTGCGTCTGAAGCTACTCCGGAAGGCTGAGTAGATAACCGCTGCTTGTGCACAATTACATCCGGATGTGGATTATGACCGCTAGCCATTACGACGTATATGATGATGTCATAGACGACACCGACAGGGAAGGCGTTTGCCTATTCCTGTCGGTGTCATCTTCTGTCTACCGGAACGCCACTTCCAGGACTTCGTAGGAGCGCTCGCCGCCCGGGGCGGTGACGGCGACCGTGTCGCCGGCGGTCTTGCCGATCAGGGCACGGGCGATCGGCGACGAGATCGAGATGCGGCCCGACCGGACGTCGGCCTCCAGATCGCCGACGATCTGATAGGTCTTCTCTTCCTCGGTATCCTCGTCGACCAGCTTCACCGTGGCGCCGAACTTGATCGTGTCGCCGGACAGCTTGCTGACGTCGATGATGTCGGCGCGCGAAAGCTTGTCCTCGAGTTCCGCGATGCGGCCCTCATTGTGGCTCTGGGCTTCCTTGGCCGAGTGATATTCGGCGTTCTCGGAGAGGTCGCCATGAGCGCGCGCTTCCGAGATCGCCGCGATGATGCGCGGGCGCTCTTCCGAGGTCAGACGCTTCAGCTCCACTTCGAGAGCCGCATGACCGCCAACGGTCATTGGAACCTTTTCCATGGTCTTTCTGGCCTTTTCTTCCTTCTTGGCCGCCGCCCCGAGAGGGGGGAAGCACAATAATTCAGGCGCCGGTGCCCGAAAGCGCCAGCTGCCTGACTTCAAAATCGAAGACGGCGCAGAAAATCCGCGCTCCATCCTTCGGGTGCCTGTGAGGCAAACTCTGCTTCGAGTGTCGTCCACGAATGCGGCAAGCGCAAGGGGGATGCTGGCGGACCGGAGGCCCGCAAGCGAAATGGACCTACTCGAAATAGGCCTGCAGCGGCCGCACTTCCAGGGTGCCCGTCGCATAGGCCTCGATGCCGAGCGAGGCGGCGACGGCGCCCGAAAGGGTCGTGTAATACGGCACCTTGTGGAGCAGGGCGGCGCGACGCATCGAGCGGCTGTCGCCGAGCGCGCGGGCGCCCTCGGTGGTGTTGAACACCAGCTGCACGTCGCCGTTCTTGATCGCGTCGACGATGTGCGGGCGGCCCTCGGCGACCTTGTTGATCTTCGAGCAGGCGATGCCGTTCTCGGCCAGGAAGCGCTGTGTGCCGCTGGTCGCGATGATCTTGAAGCCGAGGCCCTCGAGGCGGCACATCGATTCCAGGATGCCGGCCTTGTCCGAATCGCGCATCGACACGAACACGGTCCCCGCCTTGGGCAGCGAATTGCCGGCGCCGAGCTGGCTCTTGGCGAAGGCGACCGCGTAGTCATAGTCGAGGCCCATGACCTCGCCGGTCGAGCGCATTTCCGGGCCGAGCAGCGTGTCGACGCCGGGGAAGCGGGCGAACGGGAACACGGCTTCCTTGACCGCGATGTGGTCGCGGCGGGCCGCCTTGAGGTCGAAGCTCTCCAGGCTTTCGCCGGCCATGACGCGGGCGGCGATCTTGGCGACCGGCAGGCCGATCGTCTTGGCGACGAAAGGCACCGTGCGCGAGGCGCGCGGGTTCACTTCGAGCACGTAGATGTCGCCGTCCTTGATGGCGTACTGGACGTTCATCAGGCCGCCGACCTCGAGCGCGAGCGCGAGCTTGCGGGTCTGTTCCTCCAGCACGCCGATCATCTCGGGGCTCAGCGAATGGGGCGGCAGCGAGCAGGCGCTGTCGCCCGAATGGATGCCGGCTTCCTCGATGTGCTCCATGATGCCGGCGACGAACACCGTCCTGCCGTCGGAGAGCGCGTCGACGTCGACCTCGATCGCATCGGAGAGATAGCGGTCGAACAGCAGCGGGTTCTTGCCGAGCAGCGTGTTGATCTGGCCGGTCTTGTCGTTGGGGTAGCGAGCCTTGACCTCGGCCGGCACCAGCTCCGGCAGCGTGCCGAGCAGGTAGTCCGACAGCGTGTCGTCGTCGCGGATGATCTGCATGGCCCGGCCGCCGAGCACATAGGACGGGCGCACGACCAGCGGATAGCCGAGATCGGCGACGATCAGGCGGGCCTGCTCGACCGAATAGGCGATGCCGTTCTTGGGCTGGCGGATGCCGAGCTTGTTCAGCAGCTTCGAGAAGCGGTCGCGGTCCTCGGCCAGGTCGATCGCGTCGGGCGAGGTGCCGAGGATCGGCACGCCGGCCTCTTCGAGGGCGGCGGCGAGCTTCAGCGGGGTCTGCCCGCCGAACTGCACGATGACGCCATGCAGCGTGCCGTTCGACTGTTCGACGCGGATGATCTCCAGCACGTCCTCGGCCGTCAGCGGCTCGAAATAGAGCCGGTCCGACGTGTCGTAGTCGGTCGAGACGGTTTCCGGGTTGCAGTTGACCATGATCGCTTCATAGCCGGCATCCTTCAGCGCGAAGGCGGCATGGCAGCAGCAATAGTCGAACTCGATGCCCTGGCCGATCCGGTTGGGACCGCCGCCGAGGATGATGACCTTCTTGGCGGCAGAAGGCTCGGCCTCGCTCACCGGCGCGCCGGTGAAGGGCGCCTCGTAGGTGGAATACATGTAGGGCGTCGGCGAGGCGAATTCGGCCGCGCAGGTGTCGATCCGCTTGTAGACCGGATGCACGCCGAGCGAGGTACGCAGCGCCTTGACCTCGCTGTCCGGCCTGCCGGTCAGGTTGGCCAGCCGCTGGTCGGAGAAGCCCATCGCCTTCAACCGGCGCAGCGCGCCCGCCGTCTGCGGCAGGCCATGCGTGCGGATCTTCAGCTCGGTATCGATGATGCCCTTGATTTCCTTGAGGAACCACGGGTCGATCTTGCAGATGTCGTGCACCTGATCGACGGAAATGCCGAGCCGCATCGCCTGGGCGGCCTGCAGCAGGCGGTTGGGTGTCGGCGTGCCGATCGCGGCGCGGATCGCATTGGCGTCATCGCCCTGGCCGAGGCCGGGGATCTCGATCTCGTCGAGGCCGGAAAGGCCGGTTTCGAGACCGCGCAGCGCCTTCTGCAGCGATTCCTGGAAGGTGCGGCCGATCGCCATGACCTCGCCGACCGACTTCATCGCGGTGGTCAGCACGGGCGAGGCGCCCGGGAACTTCTCGAAGGCGAAGCGCGGGATCTTGGTGACGACATAGTCGATCGTCGGCTCGAACGAGGCCGGCGTGGCGCCGCCGGTGATGTCGTTGTCGAGTTCGTCCAGCGTGTAGCCGACGGCGAGCTTGGCCGCGACCTTGGCGATCGGGAAGCCGGTCGCCTTGGAGGCGAGCGCCGAGGAGCGCGACACGCGCGGGTTCATCTCGATGACGATCAGCCGGCCATCGGCCGGGTTGACGGCGAACTGGACGTTGGAGCCGCCCGTCTCGACGCCGATCTCGCGCAGCACCGCCAGCGAGGCGTCGCGCATGATCTGGTATTCCTTGTCGGTGAGGGTCAGCGCCGGCGCGACCGTGATCGAATCGCCGGTGTGGACGCCCATCGGATCGATGTTCTCGATCGAGCAGATGATGATGCAGTTGTCCTTCTTGTCGCGGACAACCTCCATCTCATATTCCTTCCAGCCGAGGACGGATTCCTCGATCAGGACTTCGTCGGTCGGCGAGGCATCGACGCCGCTCTCGACGATCTCGATGAACTCTTCGCGCGTATAGGCGATGCCGCCGCCGGTGCCGCCCAGCGTGAAGGAGGGACGGATGATGACCGGCAGGCCGATCTCTTCCAGCGCGGGGAGGGCTTCGGTGAGCGAATGGGCGAGTCGCGAACGCGGCGTCTCCAGCCCGATCTTCGTCATCGCATCGCGGAACCGCTCGCGGTCCTCGGCCTTGTCGATCGCCTCGGCGGTGGCGCCGATCATCTCGACGTTGAACTTGTCGAGCACGCCCATCTTCTTGAGCGAGAGCGCGCAGTTCAGCGCCGTCTGGCCGCCCATCGTCGGGAGCAGCGCGTCGGGACGCTCCTTCTCGATGATCTTGGCCACGATCTCCGGCGTGATCGGCTCGATATAGGTCGCGTGCGCGAGATCCGGATCCGTCATGATCGTTGCCGGATTCGAGTTCACGAGGATGATTCGATACCCTTCATCCTTCAGCGCCTTGCAGGCCTGGGTGCCGGAATAATCGAACTCGCAAGCCTGGCCGATAATGATGGGCCCAGCTCCGATGATCAGGATCGATTGGATATCTGTACGTTTCGGCAATTTCGTCTCGCGCGTGGCTAAAGACCCGACGCGGTGATCCGCGCGGGCCGTCAAGCAGGGGGCGTGTAAGGCTAGAGCGGCCTTATAGGGGAAAAGGCGGGGAGGGGGAACCCCTGCAGGCAACTGTCTCCGATGCAGACACGTTAGAGGCACTGGCGGCGCCATGCCGGCGGGATTAGGTTTAGCAAAATCGAAGGCGTGGCTCCGGCCGCGGCAAAAGGGAGAACGTCCATGCGTCTCGATGGACAGCGCGAGAGCGAGAACGTCGAAGATCGACGCGGCGGGGGAACGGGCGGCCTTGGCGGCGGCTATCGGCCTGCCGGCATGGGGGGCGGGCGCGGCATCCCGCTGCGGGGCGGATCGCTGGTGACGATCGCTGTGCTCGTCGGCATCGGCTGGCTGGTGTTCGGCATCAACCCGTTGCAGATGCTGGCGATGGTGACGGGCGGGGGCGGAAGCTTCACCCAGAGCGAGGACGCAGGCTACCAGCCGGCGCCGTCGTCGGGCGGCAGCCAGAACGGGGCGGGCGTCAACGATACCGGCAAGCAGTTCGTCTCCAAGGTGCTGGGCAGCACCGAGGATGTCTGGACCGACATTTTCAAATCGGCCGGCGAGACCTATTCGCCCACGCCGCTGGTGCTCTTCTCCGGCATGACGCGCTCGGCCTGTGGCCAGGCCAGCGCCGCTTCCGGGCCGTTCTATTGCCCGCTCGACAAGAAGGTGTACATCGATCTCGCCTTCTATGACGAGCTGAAGCGCCGCTTCGGCGCCCCGGGCGACTTCGCCCAGGCCTATGTGATCGCCCATGAGGTCGGCCATCACGTTCAGGATCTGCAGGGCATCCTGCCGAAGTTCAACGAGATGCGGCAGAGCATGAACAAGGCGGACGCCAATGCGCTCTCCGTCAAGGTCGAGCTCCAGGCGGACTGCTATGCCGGTGTATGGGCCAACCGCACCGACCAGAAGGGCATGCTGGAGGCGGGCGACATCGACGAGGCGCTGAATGCAGCGACCCAGATCGGCGATGACGCCATCCAGAAGCGCACCCAGGGCGTCGTCGTGCCGGAAAGTTTCACCCATGGCACGTCGGCGCAACGCAGCACATGGTTCAAGCGCGGCTACCAGACCGGTGACGTGAACCAGTGCAACACGTTCCAGGGCGCGATCTGATCCAGCATGTCGGATGCGGCGATCCGCGAATTCTGTGAACGCCTGCTGACCGACGGTCCCTCGGGACTGTCGGCGGGAGATCGTCGGCTGCTGGAGAAAATGGCGACGCGAAGCCACGTTGCCCGCAACATCAACGCGGAGTTCGACAGCCAGCTCACCTTTGGCGAGCGACTGTCGGACCGGGTGGCCGCGATTGGCGGCTCCTGGACCTTTATCGGCACGTTCGCGGTGGTGATCATCGTCTGGGTCGTGCTGAACTCGCTGGTGCTGGTAAGCTGGAACGGGGTCTTTGACCCCTATCCCTACGTGTTTCTCAATCTGGTTCTGTCGATGGTGGCGGCGCTGCAGGCGCCGGTCATCATGATGTCGCAGAACCGCCAGGCCGAGAAGGATCGGATGGCGGCGCAGCACGATTACGAGGTCAACCTCAAAGCCGAGATCGAGATCCTCGCCCTGCATGAAAAGTTCGAGCAGGTGCGCAACGGCGAACTGCGCACGATCCTGGAGCGCGTCGAGACCGTGCTCCAGGTCCATCTGGCGGCCGACGAAAGGGCGGCCAGGCGGGAGCCGCCGGGATAGGTCGTCGGACTGAAAGCCGCGCTCCATGAACCTCGGCCAGGCAAGCCCTGACCCGTCTGTTCGCGGCAGGCCTCCCTCGGCTTGCAGGGTGACCTGCCTGGGGATGGCCGAAGGCGGCATCCCGCGGGGCGAAGGCTACTTCTCCCCGGCCGCCAGCATCCAGTTCAAGGTTTCACGCCAGTCGGTCATGCGGATCGGCGTGCCGTGATTGCCGTTCTGGAACAGCACGAACTGGATCGGGTAACCCGGCGATTTCTTGCGCACGCTGTCGAAGAACGCTTGCTGCGTCTTCCAGTCGATGATCGGGTCGCGGCTGCCATGGCCGATAAAGATCGGGATCCTGCGGCCGCCGGGCTTCATTGCCGCCGTCTTGAGAAAACCCGGATCGTTGAGCGAGCCGAGAAGGATCAGGCCCGAGATCATCGAAGCCGCTTCCGGGTCACGCGCCAGCGACCAGCACAGCTTGCCGCCATAGGAACCGCAGGCGACGAAGACCGGCGCGCCGGGCGAGCGGGACGCGTAGTCCTGCATCAGCGCCTTGATCTCGGCCGTGCCCGTCGTTTCGAAATCGCTGAAATCGGGTGAGAGATAGACGCCGCCGGCGGCAACAGTGAGGTTCTTCACCCGGTTGAAATTGCCGCCAAAAGTCCAGTCGTCGGCGCCCTGGAAACGGGTGCCGTTCTGGCCGTGCAGATAGAGGACGATCATCCTGGCCGGGCCCCTGGTGGCGCCGGCGCCAACATATTTCAGGCTGCGGCCACCGACCTTGTAGGTCAGGTGGTCCTCGACTCGCTTGGTCTTCAGCGAAACATACTTGCCCTGCGCCTTGCGCTCGGGGACCTCGTCGCGGCCGTTGATATCGCGCATCTCGTCATAATCGACGACACGAAAATCGCCATTGGCGCGGGTCTCCAGAACGGTACCGTACTGGAACAGCGCATCCTTGTAGGGCGCCAGCCTCAGGCCGTCGGCTAGGGCGACGGCAGGCAGTATCGGCGCCGAAAGCACGGCGGCCAGCAGCATCACTCGCGCTGGAATCGTGGCCCATGCCGATGGCCTGCTCGATGGTCTCACTGACATGCGCCCCGCGTCTCCGGTCGTTCTTCGCAACGGGCAGGATCGCATCTCCGCGCCGCGCCGCCAATCCATCATGTCCTGCGGCATTCAGGGAACGTTCAGGCGCGAAGCGGGATTGAGAGGGGAGAAATGAGGCGAGTCGACCGGTGAAATGGCCTTGATTGGGCCTCGTCCATGCCGCTTTGCCCGGCTGATATCGGCAAGACCGCCAAGTCCATTGGCATGATTCGGTTCGACCGGCCCATCGCGGCCGGAAACGACGGGAAGGTGAATATGAAACTCTGGGGTCTGGTTGGTGCCGCGCTCGCCGGCGGTGTCGTCGTCGCGGGGGCGGCGGTCGTCACCGGCGTCGTCGATGTTCCCTACAAGCTCGAGCTGCGTCCCAACACGCCGGCAGTGGCTCCCGACGATTCGGCGCCGCCCTCCGACACGACGGACATGGACGAATATGATCAGTCGGCGGAAAGCGAGATCCCGGCCGCGCCCGAAGCGCAGCCGGTGAAGGTCGCGGAAACCCGTCCGGCCGTCGTGCCGCCTGCGCCGCGGCCGAAGCCGGCGCAAGCCGCCCCGTCGCGGCCGCGCGCCCAGCCGGTCTCGTCCCGTCCGCGCGCCAGCCGCGCCTCGGGTGACGTCGGCTATTTCTTCGACCAGCTGCAGCCCTATGGCCGCTGGATCGAGGATGAGGATTACGGCTACGTCTTCGTGCCCAAGCGCCGCGGCGCCGGCTGGCGCCCCTATCAGGAGGGACGCTGGACCTGGACCGACGATTACGGCTGGTACTGGGAGTCGAGCGAACCGTTCGGCTGGGCCACCTATCATTATGGCCGCTGGGACTACAGCCCCGACTATGGCTGGTACTGGGTTCCGGGCGACACCTGGTCGCCGGCCTGGGTGACCTTCCGCGTGGGCGGCGGCGCCGTCGGCTGGGCGCCGATCGCGCCCGACCGTTCGGGCTACCAGTATGGCGCGCCGCGCCGCTACGATCCGCCGGTTTCCGAGAGCTGGGTGTTCGTCGACGACCGCTATTTCGACGATGACGATATTGGCCGTCGGGCAGCCCCGGTGCGCGATGTCGGCCGTTATCTGGGCGAAGCCCGCGACGTGCGCCGGCCCCGGTTCGAGGATGGCCGCTACTTCAACGAGCCGGTTCGCCGGCGGGATCGCCCGGGCCGCGAAGTCGTCTTCGTCGACGACCAGAGCGATATCTTCGACGACGATCAGGGTGGCCGTATCGGCGTGTTCCGTCCGCGCATCGACGACCAGCGCTTCGATCGCCGGCCGGACCGCTTCGATCGCGACGTGCCGCGGGATGACCGCACGCTGATCCATCAGTATGTCGAGCCCGATCCGAAGGCGGCGATTGCCGGCGTCGTGTCGGCGGCGTTGCTCTCCGTGCTCAACCCGGAGGAGCGGCGTGACCTGCGCCGCGATCGCGACCAGCCCCAGCAGCGCGATCGCATGCAGGCCGAGATCGAGAAGCTGAGGGCCGAGAAGGCCGATCTGGTGGCGAAGCAGCGCAAGGCGGCGGAAGACCGTTCGGCCGAGATCGATGCTGCGACCCAGAAGGCTGCGCAGCAGCGCCAGGCCGAACAGGAGCGCATCCGCCAGGAACGCGCCGCCAAGGCCGAGGACGTGCTGAAGAAGGTCGAGGCCAATCCGCAGCCGGCCGAGCCGCAGGTGCCGGCCGACGGCAATCCGCCGCCGGTCAATCCGGACCAGCCCGAGCGGCCGAACCGTCCGGATCGGGCACCCGATGCGGCGGCACAGCCGGGTGAGCCGGCCGGCCAGCCTGGCGACGCCCCGCAGGGTGAGCGTCCGCGCAAGGATCGTCCGGCCAAGCCGGCCGAGGCGGCCCCCGCTGTCGAGGCACCGGCCGCCGAGCAGCCGAAGCCGGCCGAGAAGCCCGCGCCGGAAGCGGCTCCCGCCGAGCCGTCACAGGAGCCGGCGGCCAAGCCGGAGAAGCCGCGCCGCGAGCGTCCGGCCAAGCCGGCCGAGGAGCAGCCTGCGCCGGAAGCCAAGCCTGAGCCGAAGCCCGAGGTTGCGCCGGAGCCTGTGAAGCCTGCTCCCGAGCCGGAGGCGAAGCCGGAGAAGCCGCGTCGCGAACGCCCGGCCAAGCCGGCCGAGGAAGCCGCGCCGCCCGCCGCCGAGCCGCAGCCGGAGGCACAGCCCCAGCCGGAGCCGGCGGAGCGTCCGCGCCGCCGGCGTCCGCAGGCCGAGCCCCAGGCAGAGCCGGCAGCGCCGGCCCAGCCTGAGGAAGCGCCGCGCCAGCGTCGCCAGCAGCGGCAGGAGCAGCCCCAGCAGGAGCCGCAGCCCCAGCAGGAGCAGCAGCGCGAGCAGCCGCAGCCTGAGCCCCAGGCCGAGCGTCCGCGCCGCCAGCGCGAGCCGCAGGCGGAACAGCCGGCCCAGCCTGAGCCGCAGCAGCAGGAGCAGCGCCAGCCCGAGCGCCGCGAGCGTCCGGAGCGCGGTGGCGAGTGCCCCGAGGCTGCCGTCCAGCCCGATGGCAGCTGCGCCCAGTAGCGTCGCCTACCTTGCAAACAAGAAAGCCGGCCGCGTCACCGCGGCCGGCTTTTTCATGCCGGGGTCTTTGGATTCCAGGATCGCACCGGCGAATTCCGGAGGATCCTGCGCGGCGGATCAGTTCGTGTCGAAGATCCGGTCGCCCTGCTCGTCGATGATCTGCTTGCCCTTGATGACAGCGAAGTCGGCCGCCGCGTCGCGGCTCGTATGCGAGTCGACGCGGACGAAGCGGTACGACTTCTCCACGCCGTCGATCGTCTTCTCGATAAAGCCGGCGGTCTTGTACTGGCCGCCCTCGGAATAGGGGGCAGGGCGGATGTTGTAGCCCTTGTATTCGGTCGCCTCGCCCTTGGGCTCGGCTGCGTCCGAGCCGCCACCGCCGCCGAACAGCTTCTTCAGGAACGACATGGATTGCCCTTTTCGATTGATGTCCGTGTCCGAGCCTTAGCCCGATCCGTCGCCGAGGTCGAGATCGGCGAGGCGCAGTGCGAACTCGACCGGCGCGAAGGCGGGCACGACGAGGTCCTCGGCCGTCCACGGCGTGATCGCCTGATAGCGCCCGTCGACCGGCTCCCGGTGGACATGGATCGTGCCGGTGGTCGCGTCGATCACCCAGAGCTCGCGAATGCCGAAAAGCGCATAGACGAGCGCCTTCGGGCCAAGGTCGAAGCCGAGCGAACTGTCGGATATCTCGACGGCGAGCAGCGCGGTATCGCCATCGAGCCGGCCTATGCCGATCGCCCGCTCGAACAGCACGACGTCGGGCTCGAGATAGGTATCGAGCGCAAGGCGGAAGGTCGTTTCCGGGATGAGCAGAATATGGTCGGGCGTCGCCCTGTACCATCGCTTCAACAGAGCGGCCTTCAGCAGTTCGTGCCGGTTGCCCTTGGGATTCATCGGAATGAGCTCGCCCCCGATCAGCTCGACCCGTTCCTCCGCACGCAGCAGCCCGACCTCGCTCATGCGCTCGACTTCCTTCACCGTGAAGCGACGGCGGGGGAGGCCGGCATTTTCGATCAGGGTGCGGACGTTCATGGCGGCCATCCTAAAACAAAAGGGCCGCTCTCGCGAGCCGCCCTTTTGCAGGAGGTCAGGACCGGATCCCGGCGATCAGTTGTCCAGGAACGAGCGCAGCTTGCGCGACCGGCTCGGATGCTTGAGCTTGCGCAGCGCCTTCGCCTCGATCTGACGAATGCGCTCGCGCGTCACCGAGAACTGCTGGCCGACTTCTTCCAGCGTGTGGTCGGTGTTCATGCCGATGCCGAAGCGCATGCGCAGCACGCGCTCTTCGCGCGGCGTGAGCGAGGCGAGAACCCGCGTCGTCGTCTCGCGAAGATTCGACTGGATCGCCGCGTCGATCGGCAGGATCGCCATCTTGTCTTCGATGAAGTCGCCGAGATGCGAATCCTCCTCGTCGCCGATCGGCGTTTCGAGCGAGATCGGCTCCTTGGCGATCTTCAGGACCTTGCGGACCTTTTCGAGCGGCATGGCCAGCTTTTCGGCCAGCTCTTCCGGTGTCGGCTCGCGGCCGATCTCGTGCAGCATCTGGCGCGAGGTGCGGACGATCTTGTTGATCGTCTCGATCATGTGGACCGGGATGCGGATGGTGCGGGCCTGGTCGGCGATCGAACGGGTGATCGCCTGGCGGATCCACCAGGTCGCGTAGGTCGAGAACTTGTAGCCGCGGCGATATTCGAACTTATCGACGGCCTTCATCAGGCCGATATTGCCTTCCTGGATCAGGTCCAGGAACTGCAGGCCGCGGTTCGTGTACTTCTTGGCGATCGAGATCACGAGGCGAAGGTTGGCCTCGACCATTTCCTTCTTGGCCTGGCGGGCTTCCTTCTCGCCCTTCTGCACCATGTGCACGATGCGGCGATATTCGGTGATCTCCAGGCCCGTCTCGGTGGCGAGGTTCTGGATCTCGCCGCGCAGTTCGCGGATCCGGTCCTTGCCGTTGGTGACGAAGTCCTTCCAGCCGCGGCCGCCCAGATTGGCGACGCGACGCAGCCAGTTCGGATCCAGCTCCGAGCCCTGGTATTCGCGCAGGAACTCCTCGCGCGAGACGCGATAGCTCTCGGCCAGGCGCAGCAGCCGGCCCTCGGAACTGACCAGGCTCTTGTTGATCGTATAGAGCTGCTCGACCAGCGAATCGATGCGGTTCTGGTTGAGCGAGAGCGACTTGACCTCGAGGATCAGGTCGTCCTTCAGCTTCTTGTAGCGGCGCTCCTGCGAGGGCGAGAGGGTCTCGTTCTTGAGGCGGCCCTCCACCAGCTGGTCCTGCAGCCGGCGCAGCTTCTTGTAGTTCTCGGCGACGTTGTCGAAGGTCTCGACGACCTTCGGCTTCAACTCGGCCTCCATGGCGGCGAGCGACATGTTGTTCTCGAGGTCGTCCTCGTCGTCATTGTCGTCCGTCGGCGGCGGCGGCGCGGGCGCCTCGGCGTCCTCGTCCTCGGCGTTCTCGTTGAACGGAACCCCGCCCGGGCCAGCCATCGGGGCGTTCTTCGCCTCGGGACCGGCATAGGTCGCTTCGAGATCGATGATGTCGCGCAGCAGGATCTTGCCCTCGGCAAGCTCCTCCTTCCAGATGATGATGGCCTGGAAGGTGAGGGGGCTTTCGCAGAGCCCGGCGATCATGGTCTCGCGGCCGGCCTCGATGCGCTTGGCGATGGCGATTTCGCCTTCGCGCGACAGCAGTTCGACCGATCCCATCTCGCGCAGATACATGCGCACGGGATCGTCGGTACGATCGGTCGGTTCCTTGGTGGTCGTGGCGCGCGCGACGGCGGTGCCGGTCGATTCGGCAAGCTCGCCCGCTTCCTCCTCGGCGTCGGCGGCCGTCGGCTCCTCGGCTTCCTCGACCTCGTCGGCCTCGATCACATTGATGCCCATTTCGGAGAGCATCGACAGGATGTCCTCGATCTGCTCCGAACCTACCTGTTCGGACGGGAGGACGGAATTCAGCTCCTCATAGGTCACAAAGCCGCGCTTCTTGGCGACCTTGATCATCCGCTTGACGGCGGCATCCGACAGGTCGAGAAGCGGACCGTCCTGCGGTTCGGCCTGCGCGTCCTGCGCCTCGTCGTTTTCCTGAACCTTGGTCGCCATGCTGTTCTCCGTCTTGGCAGAGGCTTCGCGCCAGACGGTTCTCGTCCGTCGCGCTCGCACACCACCGTTAAATCCTAGAGGCGGCAGGAGGATTCCCTCTTGCCGTCGGTCGCCCGACAATTAGACTTTGTTGTCTTAAGGCCCGCTTAACCTTACGCCGCCGCGCATCGATCCTACATCGACTTCTGTCGTCGGCCCGAACTTAATCCGAAGCCCTCGATCTGGGCCTCGGTGCCATCGCTGTTTGCCATTTGGTTCTGGATGTCGATCATCTGCGCCAAATTGGCGTCGCTGGGGTCGGCAGCGAGAGCCGCCTCGGCATCCTTGAGTTCCTTATGTAACGTTCGCGCCTTCCTGTGCAAGGTGAGAGCCTGCATCCAACCATCCGCTGCGTCACGATCCGACGCATCCGCCCTTGCCTGCCAGTTGCCGCACCGCTCGATCTGCTGGTCGAGTTTGTCGAGCAATTCGCCAAAGCGCGCGGATACGAGCCGGTCGCGTAACCCTCCGCCTTCTATATGAGGATCCTCGGCCGCAATCTCTAGGATTTGCGTGCGAAGGGAGTCAAGTTCGCGATTCGTCAACTCGATCTGGGCGAATTCATCCAGAAGGTCGGGGACAAGCCCCGGATGATTGGCCATGGTCATGACCAGCACCACTTCGCGCAGCGGCGCCTGCACCCGGCCCGACAGCGTCGTCGAACGCTTCAGGCTCTCGGAAATGATCGGCGGGGGCTGGCGAATCGGTCGCGACGCACCGCCTGGCCCGCCATTCGATCCGTTGCGCCGGTCGCCCTGGCCGCGCTGCTGGCGGAAGCCGTTCTTCTGGCCATAGCCGAAAAACTCGCGCGCCCGTTCGGCAAAGGCCTGCTCGTAGTGATGGCGGATGCTTTCGTCGGCGACGCTGCGGGCGATGTCGCGCAGCCGCGCCTCCAGCGCCGCGCGGCGCTCGGGCGTGTCGAAGCCCCCGCCATCCGTCTCGCGCGTCCAGACCATGTCGAAGAGTGGGCGGGCGGCTGCCAGCACCTGCGCCATCGCCTCGCGGCCGGCCGAACGGATCAGATCGTCCGGATCCTGGCCTTCGGGCAGCAGGGCAAAGCGCACCGTCTTGCCCGGCTTCAGGGCGGCCAGGGCCAGGTCGGCGGCGCGGTAGGCGGCGCGCAGGCCCGCCTTGTCGCCATCGAAGCAGAGAATCGGTTCCGGCGTCAGCCGCCAGAGCAGGTCGAGCTGGCGCTCGGTCAGGGCCGTGCCGAGCGGGGCGACGGTGTGGCCGAAGCCGGCCGTCGCCATGGCGATGACGTCGACATAGCCCTCGACGGTGATGATCGTGCCGGCGCTCTGCACCGCCTTGCGCGCCTCGAAGCCGTTATAGAGCAGGTCGCCCTTGCGGAAGAGCACGGTCTCGGGCGAGTTGAGGTACTTCGCCTGCGCATCCGCCGACAGAGCGCGGCCGCCAAAGGCGACGATGCGGCCGCGGAAATCGGTGATCGGGAACATGACGCGATCGCGAAACCGGTCGTAGGAAACCGGGATGTCCTCGCCCGAGATCAGCAGGCCGGTCGCGACCATGTCCTCATGTGGCACGCCCTTCGAGGCGAGATGCTCCTTGAGCGCATTGCGGCTCTGGCGCGCATAGCCCAGGCGGAAGCGGCGCTGGATGTCGGGGCCGAGCGCGCGGCCGTTCAGATAGCCCCGGGCGCTGGCGCCGTCGCGCGACTGCAGTCCTTCCTCGAAGAAGCGGCAGGCAAGCTCCATGACCTCGTGCAGCGAGGCGCGCTTGCGCTCCTCGGCCTCGGCGTGCACGTCGCGCGCCGGCATGGAGAGCCCGGCCTCGCCCGCCAGCCGCTCGACGGCTTCTGGGAAGGAGAGGCCTTCGAGCTTGGTCAGGAAGGTGAAATGATCGCCTGATTCGCCGCAGCCGAAGCAGTGGTAGCGGCCCTTGCGATCCTCGGCATGGAAGGAGGGCGACTTTTCGCCATGGAACGGGCAGCAGGCCCAGAAATCACCCTTCTGCGGCTGCGACTTGCGCCGGTCCCATGTCACCCGTTGCCCGACGATCGAGGAGATCGGCAGGCGGGCGCGGATTTCATCGAGAAAGGAAGGCGAGAAGCGCATTGGACCCCGGATAGGCGATGACCCTCCAATTTAGGGCCTGGGAGGTCGAAGGGCAAAGGCGAGCGTCAATTTATCCCGCCTCATCGCGGCGGCTTATGGGCGCAGGCGAGGGGCACCGGACCTTCACTCGCGACGATCGTCGACGGCTTCGGCAACCGGCGCTAAAACCCTTCCTCGACCTGTCCTCTCCGGAGCGCCCGCCATGCAACGTCTGCTCGTGTTTCAATCTCTCTGGGGCATGCAGCGGCTGAAGGGACGCGAGAGCGACCTGCCGCTCGCCGATATGGTGGCGGAAGCCGCCGCTGCCGACTTCGACGGCGTCACGAACCTGTTCTCTACCAGGGAGTTGGCGGCGCCTCTGGCGCAGGCGGCGAGCGACAACGGCATCCAGGTGGAAGGCCAGTGCTTTCCGACCTCGATCGAGGCACTGAAGCCGGCGCTCGAACTCGCCAACCATTACGGCATCCATCATTTGACCATCCAGCCGGATGTCCGCCCGCGCGCCCTGGCGGAAAGCCTGCGTATTCTTGAAGGCTGGAACCGGATGGCCGAGGATTCCGACGTGCCGGTCTATGTCGAGACGCATCGCGGCCGCATCACCAACGACCTGCTGGTGACGCTCGATATCCTCGACGCCATGCCGGAGCTGAAGCTGCTCGCCGACCTCTCGCACTTCATGGTCGGGCGCGAATTTCCCGAGGTGCCGGTGCCGAAGGAGATGGACGACCAGATCCACAGCGTTCTCGACCGTTCCTGGGCGGCCCATGGCCGCGTGGCCTCGCCCGAGCAGGTGCAGGTCGAGATATCCTTCCCGCACCACAAGCCCTATCTCGACCAGTTCCTCGCCTGGTGGGCCTACCTGTTCGAAAGCTGGAGCCGTCGCGCCGGGCCGAACGACACGATTTCCTTCACCTGCGAACTCGGGCCGAAGCCCTATGCGATCAGCGGTCCAGACGGCTTCGATCAGTCGGATCGCTGGGCCGAGGCGCTGATCTTGAAGGATCTGGCGCGCGAGCTCTGGACCAAAAATCCGGCAAAGCGCTAGGAGGCGCGGACGGATCGCTGCTAGTTTCGTTTTTCGACTGAATCGAAACATTCGAAAGCCGAACGCATGCTGCCGTCGCGCCAGACCGCCATTCTCGAAATCGCCAAGCAGCGCGGTCGCGTGCTGGTCGACGAACTCGCGGCACAATTCGCCGTCACGCCGCAGACGATCCGCAAGGACCTGAACGACCTCTGCGACCGGAAGCTGATGGCGCGTACCCATGGCGGCGCCATCCTTGCCTCGGGCATCGAGAATGTCGGCTATGAGGCGCGCTCGCAGATCGCGGCACGCGAAAAGACGGCGATCGCCGAGGCGGTCGCCAAGCTGATCCCTAATGACGCCTCGCTGTTCATCAACATCGGCACCACGACCGAGGCGGTGGCGCAGGCGCTGCTGCAGCATCAGGGCCTGATGGTGATCACCAACAACATCAACGTCGCCCACATCATGCGGCCCTATCCGCAGATCGAAGTGGTGATCGTCGGCGGCGTGGTGCGCAGTTCTGATGGCGGCATTGTCGGCGAGGCGGCGATCGACTTCATCCGCCAGTTCAAGGTCGACTACGCCATTGTCGGCACCTCGGCGATCGACGAGGACGGCTCGCTGCTCGACTATGATTTTCGCGAGGTGAAGGTGGCGCAGGCGATCATCGCCAATACGCGCCATGTCATCCTGGCGTCGGACTCGACCAAATTCGCGCGCACCGCGCCGGTGCGGATCGGCAGTCTCAAGCAGATCCACACCTTCGTCACCGATTTCTGCCCGAGCGACAGCGTGCGCGAATTCTGCGCCGCCAACGATGTCGAACTCGTCGAAGCGCTGCCGGAAGCCGCCCGATCCGAAGACTAGGCAGTCTCGACCCATTCGTTTTTCGCATTTCGCCTATGCAAGGCATGGGCAGCGATCTCTCGAGTGCGCCACGATCTGGCGAGATCGGTTATGCTTATCAAGGGGTTGGCCCATTCTATCGCTACCCCATGTACGCATTCGAGCTTTCGTTTTTAGCGCGAAGAAGTTCGAATTAATTTGCGTTTTTGTCGGGTCGGGCGCATAGCAGCCGCATTCCAGCAGGGAGGCGATGCGTCTTGGCTATGCTCGATATCTTCATCATCGGTGGCGGCGTGAATGGATGCGGCATTGCGCGCGACGCGGTCGGCCGCGGCTTCTCCGTCGCCCTGGCCGAGATGAGCGATCTCGCGAGCGGCACCTCGTCGCGCTCGACCAAGCTGGTGCATGGCGGCCTGCGCTATCTCGAGCATTACGAGTTCCGTCTGGTGCGGGAATCGCTGATGGAGCGGGAGGTGCTCTGGGCGAGCGCGCCGCACATCATCCATCCGCTGCGCTTCGTGCTGCCGCATCACAAGGGCCTGCGTCCGGCCTGGCTGCTGCGGCTTGGCCTGTTCCTCTATGACCATATTGGCGGCCGCAAGCGCCTGCCCAAGACAAAGACGATCGATCTCACCCGCGACCCCGCCGGCGCGCCGCTCAAGGGCGACTATCGGCTGGGCTTCGAATATTCCGATTGCTGGGTCGACGACGCCCGTCTGGTGGCGCTGACCGCGCGCGACGCCGCCGAACGCGGCGCCCGCATCGATACGCGGACGAAGGTCACCAACGCCGAGCGCGTCGGCAATCACTGGCGCATCACGCTGCGGGACGAACTGACCGGCGAGACGCGGCAGGTCGAGGCGCGGCTGCTGATCAATGCGGCGGGCCCCTGGGTCGACCGAGTGCTGCGCGGCATGGGGGGAGCGGATGCCGGTCACCATGTCCGCCTCGTGCAGGGCAGCCACATCGTCGTGCCGAAGTTGTTCGAGCACGACCGCTGCTACATCTTCCAGAACGCCGATGGCCGCATCATCTTCGCCATTCCCTACGAAGATGATTTTACGCTGATCGGCACCACCGACCGCGACTATACGGGCGACCTCGAAGAGATCGAGATCTCCGACGAGGAGACGGACTATCTGTGCGCGGCCGCGAGCGAGTATTTCAGGCAGGCGGTGCGCCGGGAGCAGATCGTCTGGTCCTATGCGGGCGTCCGGCCGCTCTATGACGACGGCGCCACCAGCGCGCAGGAAGCGACGCGCGAATATGTGCTGAAGGTCGATGGCGAGCCCGACGCGCCGAAGATCATCCATGTCTTTGGCGGCAAGATCACCACCTTCCGCAAGCTCTCCGAGCATGTGCTGGAACATGTCGAGGCGGCGCTGGGCAAGCGTGGGGCGGCCTGGACGGCGAGGGGAATTCTTCCAGGCGGCGATCTGCCTGCCGGCGGCATCGACGCCAAGGTCGCCCTGCTGGTCGAACGCTACCCGGCGATAGACCGCGCGCTGATCGAGCGGCTGGTGCGCCACTACGGCACGCGGGCGCGCAGCATTCTCGGCATCGCCCGCAAGGAAGCGGAGCTCGGCCGCAATTTCGGCGCCGGCCTGACCCAGGCAGAGGTCCATTATCTGATCGAGCAGGAGTGGGCGCGCTCGGCCGAGGATATCGTCTGGCGGCGGAGCAAGCTGGGGCTGCGCATGAGCGCGGCCGAGATCGCGGCGCTCGACGCATACATGCGCGGCGCGCTGCAGGAGCGCATGGTGGCGGCGGCGGCACAGTAGGGGCGGCGATAGCGCTAGACCGCGATGGCGCGGGCTGACACACTCGGCGTCGAAGGATTTGGGAGACGCCCTCGTTATCCGGCGTCCCGCCGCCCCGCAGGAGATTTTCCATGAGCGATACCAACGACTACAGCGAGATCAATGGCCGGATCGCGGCGGTGCGCGAGGAAATCCGCATCGTGACCGAGCAGGCCGCGGCCGAGACAGGCGGCGCGGTCGAGGAGCGGTTGAGCAACCGTCTCGCCGAGCTGGAAGCCGAGCTTGCCGAGTTGCAGAAGGGACCGAAGGGCGCCGCTTGAGCCAGAGCGGCCGTACCCGACGTCACGCTGCGTCGCGCTCAAGCATGGATGGCTCCGGGACCTCCGTGGCTTCCGCGCGCGGACCGGCACGTTCATCCTGTAGAACCCAGCTCGACCGCGGGCGCCGGCTCAGCGAGCGTTCTCCTTTTGCTCGACATTGTCCTGCAGCGCGGCATCGACCATCGCTGCAAGGATGCGCGCGGGCTTTCGGCCATCCCAGGGCATGTCGCTGACCAGACCGCCGCGAAAGATCATCTCTTCCGTTGGGTGGCGCATGGCCTCGATCGCTGCGCGGGCCTGCCTTTCATAGCTGTGCCAATCCGGCAGACCGCCCGTTCCGGGATTGCCAGCGCTCGCCTCGCGGATTGCCATGGCGACACGCTTGACCATTTCGCTGTTCATGATCCTGCTCCTCTCTCCTCTAGAAGAGATGGCGCGCGCCGCAAGGATCGCAATCCTCCTTGCCAAACAACGACGTCGTCGGCGCCGTGTCCGCCGGCCCAGGACAAGAAAGAGCCCCGCTGGAGGGCGGGGCTCTTTTGCGTTCGGCAGGGCGCGCGCTATTCGGTCGATGCGCCGCTTTCCTCTTCCTCGAAGGTTACCGCTACGTCGCCATTGGCGGACAGGCGCACCCGGTTGCCTTCGATATCGGCGACGAGCCCAAGCGAGATATAGTGGTGATGGCCCTTATGGCCGCCGATGCCGCTGTCGTTGCGGGTGAGCTTGATCCGGTCGCCCTCGACGTGATCGACCGTCCCGACATGAACGCCGTCCGCGCCGATGACTTCCGCGTGCTGTTTGATCTGGCTGGCAATCGACATTGGATTCTCCTGTGTTGGCCAGGAACAACGCGGCAGTCCGCCAATGGATGCACGTACCGGCGACGCCGCCGAAAACACCCGCCCTGTCGCCGGATCCGGCAAAGGAGGGGAGCTTAGGGGAACTGACCGGCGTTGCGGCGGTCCCTTCCGCAGTCCCTGTTTGGACAAGTGCCCGAAGACGCCTATTGTATTGTCGTTGCTCGCGTTCAATCACGAATGCCGGCCGCCAGGATTCTCGACATGTGCGCCGTGACGTTTGGTTTCGATTTCTGACATGGCGAATGCTGGCGTAGCCGACGGTGCTCGGCCCATTTTGGCAGCTGCCACCGGCGAACGAACGGACCTGCGCTTTCTGGCGGGTGGCGGCGAGATGGGCGCGCAGGTGCGGGCGTTCGACTGGGCCTCGAGTCCGCTCGGCGAACCGCAGGGCTGGCCTCATTCCCTGCGAACCGTCGTGGGACTGGTGCTGACATCGCGTTTCCCGAAATGCCTCGTCTGGGGCGAGGCGATGATCGCGATCTACAATGATGCCTTCGCGCCAATCCTGGGCAAAAAGCCGATGTCGATCGGCCGATCGTTCCGCGATATCTGGAGTGAAGCCTGGCCCGAGATCGGCCCGATCGCCGACAAGGCTTTTGACGGCGAGGCCACGTTCATCGAGGACTTCCCGCTCGTCATAAGCCGCAATGGCTATCCCGAGCAGGCCTATTTCACGTTCTCCTACAGTCCGGTTCTGGGGGAGACGGGCGAGGTTGCCGGCTTCATGGACACGGTGATCGAGACCACCGGCAAGGTCGAGGCCGAGCACCGGCTTCGCGTCCTGAATGCCGAACTCGGCCACCGGATGAAGAACACCCAGGCGATCGTGCAGGCCATCGCCCGCCAGACTCTGCGTGGCATGGCCGACGAGGCGGCACTGAGCGCCT
This sequence comes from Kaistia defluvii, assembly GCF_026343955.1. Lineage (GTDB taxonomy): Bacteria > Pseudomonadota > Alphaproteobacteria > Rhizobiales > Kaistiaceae > Kaistia > Kaistia defluvii. The sequence continues at coordinate 300,996 of NZ_JAPKNI010000001.1, read as the reverse complement.
TCACCCAGCGCCTCCTCGCGCTCAGCTCGGCGCATGAAATCCTGTTGAGGCAGGATTGGCAGGCGGCGCCGTTGAAGGCCGTCATCGAAGGCGTTCTGATCCATCACCTCGAGGCCAGCCGGCTCCGGCTCGACGGGCCGGATTTCCAGATCGGTCCGAAAGCGGTTCTTTCGATCTCGCTGATGATGCACGAAATGGCCACCAACGCGATCAAGCATGGCGCTTTCTCGGTTCCCGACGGGCGAGTCGATATCGACTGGTCCGTCCATGGCGAAGGCGAGGATGCGCTGTTGCGCCTTCGCTGGCGCGAATGGGACGGCCCGCCCGCCGCGGCGCCGACGCGTCATGGCTTCGGCTCGCGCCTGATCGAGGGAGGCTTGACCGGCACGGGCAACGCGAAGTTGCACTTCCTGCCGACGGGCCTGGTCGGCGAGTTCGAGGCGTCGGTCAACTGGATCGCCGCCGGCGCAATCTAGAGCTTTTGCCGGGGCGGATCGACGCGGAACAATCGCGCCAGGTGCTTGTAAACACCGGTTGAGCCACCAGGCCGGGATCCGGCCCCGCGCGAAGATTGCCGCCAGTCCATGAGCGCCGGCCCACAGGATCGAGATCGCCTGTCCATCTGACATAACCCTGTTTTGGGGATCCCGAACGTCGATCCGGGCCCAGGCGATCCAGAATCGGCAGGAGCCATCCTCATGCAGGATCGGCTTTTCCCTGATTCAGACGTCGTGGGCGAGGGGCGGGATCCCGCTGCGGGGGCGACGCCAGACGCAATAGCCTGCGGAACTTCGGGCATTCCATATGGGACGCCGCCCGGCAGTCCGCGACATGGCGGAGTGCGTTCCGGAGGGTCGTGAGCTCGCGGATCTGGAGATCGAGCTTGTCGGCGCGCTGGTGCAGTGCCGCGCGCGGGAGATCGGGCGAACCGTCCTTGCCAAACATCCCCCTGATCTCCTCCAGCGCAAAACCCGCCGTCTTGCCGAGCGCGATCAAGGCAAGCTGGGTGAGCGCCGCGCCGTCGAACTGCCGGCGCAGCCCCCGCCGCCCGACCGATTCAATCAGTCCAATTTCCTCGTAGTAACGCAGCGTCGAGGCCGGCACGCCGCTTCTCTCCGCAAGAACGCCGATATCGAGAAGATTCATGCTTGACCTCAAGTTGACTTGAAGTGGCAGCGTAGCGGCGACTTGCAACAACGACAAGAGAGCCGCCGTGACCGCCACGCCCCGATTGGACCTTTCCCTGCCCGTGCTCGCAGCGGCCATGCTGCTGGCATCGCTGGGCGTCAGCATCGCCTCGGTGGCGCTTCCAACCCTCAGCCGGGTCTATTCGGCACCGGTGTCGAGCGTCCAATGGGTGGTGCTCGCCTATCTGATTGCCGCCACCGTGGCGATCGTGCTGGCTGGAAGGCTCGGGGATCTGCTTGGACGTCGCAGGGTGCTGATCGCCGGCCTGCTGCTGTTCGCGGTGGCTTCGGTTCTCTGCGCGGTCGCCCCGACACTGGCGGCACTCATCGCGGCACGGGCGGCCCAGGGTATGGCCGGCGCGATCCTCATGGCACTGCCGCTTTCGATCGTGCGCGAGGCCGTGGCCAAGGAACGGACCGGGTCGGCAATGGGACTGCTCGGTGCGATGTCTGCGATCGGAACGGCGCTCGGCCCGTCTCTTGGCGGCATGGTGATGGCCGGTTTCGGTTGGCGGGCGGGCTTCGTTCTGCTGGCTGGAATCGCGCTTCCCGTCCTGTGCCTGGCCCTGTTTGCCATGCCGACGCCGCCGGTCGGCACACGCGGCCGGGGCGGCTCGATGGACTGGCCCGGCGCCGCTCTGCTCGCCGTTGCCCTCACGGCCTATGCCCTGGCGACCGGTGGGGGGAGAGCGGGTGCCGGCTGGGGGCTGGGCCTCTCCCTTCCTACCGCGCTTCTGGCCCTCGGGCTCTTCGTTGTCGTCGAGGCCCGATCCGCATCCCCGCTGGTGCCCGTGGCGATCCTGCGCAACCGGGCCATTCGCGCCTCCCTGATGATGAACCTGCTGGTCACCACCGGCATGATGTCGACCCTGGTTGTCGGACCGTTCTTCCTGGCATTCGGCCTCGGCCTGAACGAGGCGCTGGTCGGTCTTGTCCTGGCGGCGGGACCCGTGACCGCCGCGCTGGCGGGACTTCCAGCCGGTCGTCTCACCGACCGTTTCGGGGCGCCACGCGTGCTTGTGGCGGGTCTGGCGGAGATGGCCGTTGGCCTGATCTGTCTGGCCTTGCTGCCCCGGTGGTTCGGCATAGCCGGCTATGTCGCCGCGCTGGTCATCCTGACGCCTGGTTTCCAACTGTTCCTGGCCGCGAACAACACCCTCGTGATGCTCGCGGCCCGGGATGAACAGCGCGGCGTGGTGTCTGGATTGCTCGGCCTCTCCCGCAATCTCGGTTTCATGACCGGCGCCTCCGTCATGGCAACCCTTTTCGCAACGGCGGTTGGAACGGAGGCCATTGCCAGCGCCTCTCCGCGGGCCATCGGCGACGCCTTCACGGCCACATTCGTGATCGCGGCGGGCCTGACGCTGCTCGCAGTCATCCTGGCGCTTCTGGGCCGACGAGCCGGGTCGCCCCCGCAGGAGGCTGGGCTGCCTCGCGGGGCCGGGGCCGAAAGCCGCCAGGCTGAAGCTCAGCCATGGGACCGGCGATGAATTCTCCGTCGCCCCGCGCGGCGGGAACCAGTCCTTCGGCTCGCTGTCCTCGGTGACGTCGATATCAGAACGTCAGCGAGAAATTGGCCTGAGCAGAATTTTCGTAGGCGTCGGTCGCGTATTGGGCGCCGAAGCGCGTGCCTAGGCCGCGAGCAGACCGGTTCCGATACGCACGAAAGGCGTGACCACAGTCTTGCCATGCAGCTTGGTCAAATGGCCGATGAGCCCCTGCATGATGTTGGCGCGCGCCTGCAGCGAGGTGAGCTGGCGCACCGACGTCATGTAGGTGTATTCGATCGCATTGCGCACGCCTTCGTGGCCGGCTGCGATCAGGACATCGGTGACGGATTTCGGCAGTTGTTGGCCGGCCGGCGTGATCAGCGCGGTGACCATCACGCTGAGATCCGGCGGCGAATGCGGGCTTTCGTAGGAGAACTCCGCCGGCACCTGCAGCGCCTCGCGGTCGCCGGCCGCCAGCAGCGCGATGTTTTTCAGGACACGCATGTGCAGTTCGAACGCGGAATCGGGATCGGCCATATCGAGGCCGCGATCGAAGAAGGCCACCGCAGCGGCGAAGTCGCCGCGCGCCTGCCGCAACTGCCCGAGCACCGGCAGGGCGGCGGCCGAGTCCGCCATACGGTCAAAAGCCCTGCCCGCAAGATCCTCCGCCAGCTCGAGATGGCCGCGATCGATGAAATAGAGCAGCTTGGCGGCGGTCAGCATCAGCAGCGGGTTGGTGTGGATCAGCGGCAGGCAATCCAGCACGGTCGCCTCGATCTCGCTCTCGATCTCGTCGCGCTCGTCGCGGCCGATGCCGATGAAGGGATTGGTGAGGACGAGGCGTGCAAACAGATGCAGGCACCATTGCAGGGCGATATCCGCACTGCCCGGATCCTGCGTCCGCGCATCACGCAGTTGCAGCCCCTTTTCCAGCCAGTTCGGGTTGGAGGCGGACAGGAGGCTCGATGCCTTGCGCTGGCGGATTTCGTACGGCTGGTCCTCGGGGGTGCCAAGCCCCTCCGAGGCCTCGGCCAGATTGCGCTGCAATGCCTCGATGATACCGATCGAGGCGCGCTCCACCTCCGGAACGAGCCCGGCCATGGCGGCGCTGCCGAATTCGAGCCGGAAAGCCCGGATGATGCGGCGTGACGGCCCTTCGCGCAGGGTGGCGGTGCAATCCAGCCGCTCGCCGTTGTCCTGGAAGCTGACCTTGAGGACATAGCGCGACGCCTGCGTTGCCGCCTCGTCATCACGCCCCAGGAGGGTCACGGTCTCGCCGGCGCCGAGCCGGCCTGCGATCATGGCCCGCATATGGGTGGTAACGGCGGACGCACGGTCAGCCAGGCGCTTGTCATGCGATGGGACGACAGGGGCTATCGCGAGAAGTCGGCTGATCGGCGCCGGATCGGGCCGGGGGACGACGGGCGGAAGCTTCGTCGCGATCCAGACATAGCCTTCGCCATATTGCGTGGCGATGAATCGGGGGGACCTTGCGTTGTCGCCGAGCTTGGTTCGCAGGCGGTTGACGAGAAAGTCGACATTGCGGTCGGAGGCATCGGCCTGGGTCGGCGCGATCGCGTCGAGCAACTGACTGCGCTGCATCAGGCGGTGCGGATTCCGGGAAAGCACGAGAAGGAGGGCGCGCTCGCTGCGCGTGAACCGGATCTGCTCCCCGTTGCGATGCGCGAACAGGCATGTGTCATCCAGGACGACATCGCCCATCGCCGATCCGCCGAGTTGCGGCATCTCACCCTTCATCCGAACTCGCCCCAGTCTGCCGGTCGACGCGGCATGCATCCCGAACACAGGGCGCCAGAATGGACGAAGCCTGGCGTCCGGTCCATGCCGTAAGGGTGCACAGCCTTCCGGTCAGGACTTTCCGTTTGGGAAGTGGCGTCGGGCTATGTCCGCGGCAGCCGGTGTCGCGCATGACCGGGGTGCCCTCCGAATGAGGCCCGCTTTCAAATATCAGGCAAACAATCGCCTGCTATAGCCACGGGCCTGGCCGGCCCCGATCGCTGTCGATGCGCGCGTCGCGAAACCGGGCGTCGATCACGCCCGTCGCGCTGGCGCGCGACGAGTCCCTTATTTTCTGGATCATGGCAGGGGATGCCTGGATGAAGACACCTAGCTTCGTGGCGGTCGGATCTGCCCTGATCTTCGTCGCCTTGCCCGCAAGAGCCGAGAATCTTCCGCCCCCGCCTTTCATCTCCGCCGTTCCGATTTCCGACCGCCAGGTCGACGCGGCAGTCGCGCGACTCGACGGCCTTGCCGACGCGTTGATGAAGGAGACCGGCATTCCGGGCATGGCGGTTGCGGTGGTGAAGGACGGCAAGACCGTCTACGCCAAGGGTTTCGGGATCCGCAGGGTGGGCGCGCCAGACAAGGTCGACGCCGACACGGTGTTCCAGCTGGCCTCGATGTCGAAGGCGATCGCCGGCACGGTCGTCGCCCACGAGGTGGGTGCCGGAACGGTGAGCTGGGAGACGCCGGTCATCCGACATCTGCCGTGGTTCCGCCTGCAGGACCCATGGGTCAGCGAGCACGTCACCATCGCCGATCTGATGTCGCATCGTTCCGGCCTGCCGGACCATGGCGGCGACAATCTGGAGGATATCGGCTTTGACCGGCGCGCGGTGCTGGAGCGGCTGCGTCTACTGCCGCTGGACCCGTTCCGGATCTCCTACGCCTACACGAATTTCGGCTTTACCGCTGGTGCGGAAGCCGTGGCGGTGGCGGCCGGGAAGGACTGGGCGACGCTTTCCGAAGATGCGCTCTACAAGCCGCTGGGCATGACCTCAACCAGTTCGCGCTTCGTCGATTACGACAAGCGCGCCAACAAGGCCGTGAACCATGTCCCGGTGAATGGCAGCTTCGCGCCCAAATATCAGCGCAAGCCCGACGCGCAGGCGCCGGCAGGAGGCGTCAGTTCCTCGGTGAACGACATCGCGCGCTGGATGGCGATGGTGCTGCAGGGCGGCACCTATGCGGGCAAGCTGGTCATCGACCCCCAGGCGTTGCTGCCGACGATCTCGGCCGAGATGATCTCCAGCCCTTCGCCGGCCGTCTCTGCCCGGCCCGGTTTCTATGGCTACGGCTTCAATGTGAGCATCAACCCCGCAGGGCGGGTCCAGCTCTCCCATTCCGGCGCCTTCTCTAGTGGCGCGGCCACCGCCTTCACCCTGCTTCCCTCGGCAGGCGTGGGCATCGTCGTGCTCACCAATGCGTGGCCCCTCGGAGCCCCCGAAGCGCTGGCCGCGGAATTCACCGATCTCGTGCAGTTCGGCGAGATCGAGCGGGACTGGCTGGCGGCCTACGGCCCAAGGCTGACGGCGGTGAACCGGCCAGCGGGCAGCCTCGCTGGGAAGGAACGGCCAGGGAACCCGGCGCCCGCCGCCAGGCTTGCCGATTATGTCGGCACCTACCGCAGCGACTATTACGGCACCCTCAAAATCGTCCGGAGCGGAGAGGGGCTGGCGGTACGGCTCGGTCCGGCTGCGACGCAATACACGTTGGAGCATTGGGACGGCGACGCCTTCACGTTTGAACCGTCCAGCGAGAACGAGACCGACGGCTCCATCTCCCTCGCCACCTTCCATAAGGACGCGGCGAGCTTCGGTGCCGTGACCATCGAACATCTCAACCAGAACGGACTGGGCACGTTCGCGCGGGAGTGACCCGCGCGGGGTGGGCCAATGGTGACAAAGTCATGGGGGACGGGCGTTGAACGACATTCTTGCTTGGAGGAAGACGCGGCGGCTCTCGCTGCTTGCCGCCTTTCTGATGCTCTCCACCCATGGCACGATCGCGCTCGCCCAGGGCCTTCCCGCCAGTATGCCGTGGGACAATTCGACGACCGCGTCCGAGCTTCAGGCTGCCATCGATCAGGCCCTGATCGACAAGCGCATCCCGGGCGCCTCGGTCGCCATCCGGCAGGGCGACGTGCGCTGGACGTCGAACTCCGGCGTCGCGGATGTCGCCAACGGCGCGGCACCCACGGCGGACACCTATTTCGGCTTTCGCAGCGTCACCAAGTCGTTCGTGACCACGGTCATCCTGCAACTGGCGGAAGAGGGGCGCATCGGACTGGACGATCCGGTCGGAAATTATGTGGACGGCGTGCCCAATGGCGACGTGATCACGATCCGCCAGCTCGCGGAGATGCGATCGGGCCTGGTCAACTATACCGCGACGGCCGCTTTCGGCGAGCAGTTCGGCGACGATCCGGGCAAGGCGTGGACGGCGGCTGAATTGCTCGCCTTCGCATTCGCCGAGCCGGTCGAGTTCGCGCCCGGCGCCTCTTACGAATATTCCAACACCAACACCGTGCTGCTCGGCGAGGTCATCGCGGCGGCGACGGGAAATGACTGGTCGGAAGAAGTGCGCCAGCGCCTGACGGAACCGCTCGGGCTGAACTCGGTGATCAACCAGGGCGCCGGCACGATGCCGGAACCCAACGCGGTCGGGTATATCGACCTCGACGACGGCAACGGCCCGATATCGCTGGCCGAGTTCAACGCCAGCGGCACGGGCGCCTCGGGCGCGCTGGTCGGCTTGATCGACGATGCCGAGCGCTGGGGCAAGGCGGTCGGAAGCGGCGAACTGCTCAGCAAGCGCGACTTCGTCGAACGGCTGAAGTCATTCGGCTCCAGCGAGCCTGATCCGCTAAGCCCGGAATATGACAGCTACGGCTTCGGAATGGGCGAGATTTCCGGCTTCATCGGCCACACGGGCAACGGCCTCGGCTTCGAGGTGCTGGTCATGTATGACCGGGCGAACGACCGCACGATCACCATCCTCCTCAACGCCAGCAATCCCGACGACCCCGACGCACCGGCGCATCTGTTCAAGGAATTGCTGGCCATTCTCGACTGGAACGGCCCCGCCGGCCAGATCCAGGTGGACGCGGATAGCACCAACGAGGTCGTGGGAGCGGGTACGGTCTGGACCGGGCTGGTCAGCGGGCCGTTCGGCGCGCGCGCTGCCGTCTACGCGGCCAATGGCGGATCGGCCATCGCGGACGGCCGCGTCACGCTCGCGCCGCTGCAGGACTATGTGCCTGCCATCTTCATCGGCAGCAGCGGACGCGTGGAACTGGGCCTGGGTGGCGACATCGCCGCTTCGCTGGGCGGTGATGGCGCTTTCCTGCGTGCCGAGACCGGCACCGCATCGCTCGCCCTTGCCGACGTGAACATCGTGTTGAACGGCGATGAGGTCAGCGGCACCGGCGTCGACGTGCGCGACAACGGCGAGGCCATGCTGACCCGTGTGAAAATCACCGGTAGCGCGCTCGCCGGCCTGCATGCGGGCGGCGGCGCGCCGGCCACGATCGACGGCGATGGGGTCGCCATCGATCTCACCAGCGGCGGCGGCGCGTGGGTCGAGCCGAACGGGACGGTGCAACTCACGGACAGCTCGATCCGTCTGAACGGCGCCGGCAGCGGCCTGCATGCTTCCGGTGGGGACGGAACGGCGAAGCTGCTCGGTACGCGCCTTGACGTCGAGACCCACGCGGCGGGCAGTTTCGGCATCCTCGCGCAGGGTGACGGCGCGACGGTCGACCTCAAGGACAGCTCGGTGGCGACCTATGGCGCTGACGCCCACGCGGTTGTGCTTGGCGAGGGCGCCCGGGTCGATCTGAGCGGAACGAGCGTGCTCGCCCATGGCGTGACTGCGGCAGCGGTGGCCGCCGTCCCGGTCGAGGGCGCAACGACGAGCCGCACCGCCACCCTCTCGGTAACCGACAGCACGCTTGCCGCGGCGAGCGGCATGGCGGTGGTGGCGGCCGGCACCGACCTCAAGTTCACCGCTTCCAATTCGCAGGTGATCGGCGCCATGACCCGCTCCAGCGATGCCGTCATCGACCTCTCGCTCCAGAACGGCAGCCACTGGGTGCTTCCCGCTGCCGGAGTGGCGGTCAGCTCGAGGGTCGACGAACTGGTAAACAGCCACAGCACAATCGCGTTCGCGCAGCCTGTGGGTTCGTCGCCGGCCGTCTTCCAGAGCCTCGAGGTTGGAAGCTATCAGGGCGTCGACGGCACGCTCGTCATGAACGCCGCCTTCGTCGGCGAAGGCGCAGGCGACCAGCTCATCATCGACGGCGGAACGGCCACGGGTCAGACCGGCATCATCGTGCAACCGCTCGGTGCCGTGGCCCTGACCACAGGCGATGGCATCGGCCTGATCCATGCCATCCATGGCGGCCAGACCGACCCCGATGCCTTCGCGCTGGGGCGTCGCGTTGCTGTCGGCGCCTATGAGTACGGTCTCTATCGCGGCGGCGCGTCAGGGACCGACGACTGGTTTCTACGATCGACCCAGGGAGGCGACACCGGACCCGGCGCGTTGCCGAACCTGCGGCCGGAAGTGGCCGTCGACACCGCGCTTCCCGCCATCGCTTCGCACTACAGCATGGCGATCCTCGGCACCCATTCCGAACGCGCGGCCGCACGATCGACCCAGCCGGGCGGGCAAGCCAATGCCGCCTGGGCTCGTCTGTTCGGCGAGACGGGCAGTCAGGGTTCCAGTGGCGGAAACGCGGCGACACAGCTGAACCGCTTCCTGAACAATGGCCCCAGCTACGATATCGATCTGGCCGGCTTCCAGGCCGGCTACGACCTTGTGACCTCGAACCCTGGCGAGGCGGTGCAGAACACCATCGGCTTCTATGTCGGCAGCGGTCAGGCGCGCGGCAATGTCGATGCGGTCTATGGCGGCGCGGCCGGCAAGGTGTCGATGGACGCCTACTCCCTCGGCGCGTACTGGACGCATGCGCAGGCAAGCGGCCTCTATATCGATACGGTGCTTCAAGGCACCTTCTTCACGGAGGGGAGTGCGAGCTCGGTTCTTGGCGAGGAACTGCGTTCGGACGGTTTAGGCCTGACCGCGTCGGTGGAGTCGGGCTACCGGTTCGACCTTGGCGGCGGCTGGGCGATCGAGCCGCAGGCCCAGCTCGTTTATCAGCGCCTGTCCTTCGATGATGGCGCGGACCGCTTCGGCTCGGTTCAGTACGACGCAACCAATGATGTCCTCGGTGGAATCGGCGCCCGCGTCAGTCGTGCGTGGCGGCTGGAAAACGGCACCCGGTTCACCGGCTCGGCACGGGCCAGCCTGTGGAACGCTTTTGGAGATGGCACGGAGGTCACATTCGCCGACCTGTCCGGCGCCAATGCCGCGTCCTTCGACTCAGGTTTGGGCGGCACATCGGTCCAGCTCGACCTCGACGCCTCGATGGCCATTTCCGAGACCGTCAGCCTTTTCGTATCCGGTGACTATGCTGCGCGGGTGGATGGCGAGCAGGGACAGGCGGTCGGAGGGCGGATTGGCTTCAACGTGAGCTGGTAGGAAGCCTCAAGGCGATCCGCTTCCGCGGCCGGCGGATCCGGTTCGCCGCCGGTCGACTAGCCCGCCTTGGCGCGCGGAGGCTCCCGCAGGTGGACCTCCACTTTTCCGGGGGGAACAGCCAGAACGCCGGACGTTGCTGTCGGGAGGTGAGACACGTCGCGAATCGGATTTCCCGTCCGGACGAAGGTGTGAACGACGAGTTCGGTCGCCGGCGCAGTCTACCCTCACCATCACAGGTCGCCAGTTGCCTGGAAAATTCACCTAGATGCCCCGAGTCGTCGTGGCCATTCCGGGCGCTCGCGGTCGATACAAGAGGGGGGAGTTGGTGGGCCCACCAGGACTCGAACCTGGAACCAGACCGTTATGAGCGGTCGGCTCTAACCATTGAGCTATAGGCCCCCGAGGGCTTTCCGTATCGCCTTTGGCCTGGCTTGTCGACCCGGAACGCATGGTGCGCTTTCACAGGCGAGCGTCCGCTTGACAGGCACGGCCGCCGCGCCCGCGAAGGCGGCATGGGGCCGGCGCGGCCGGGGCTCCGGACCCAGGCTAACCGCAGGTTCCACTGCGGCTCAGTCGTCCCCTGCCAGCGGATCGCGCTGGGTGATCAGGCGGGCGCTGCGGCTGCCGGTGGTGTGGATCCACAGCCAGGACAGCGCGACCGCGAGGCGGTTTCGCACGCCGATTAGGAAGAAGATGTGGGCAAGGCCCCACATCCACCAGGCGAAGCCGCCCTTGAAACGGATCCAGCCGAAATCGACCACCGCCGCCTTGCGGCCGATGGTGGCGAGGTTGCCCTGGTCGCGATAGCGGAACGGACGCGGCGTCCGGTTGCCGGCGAGCCGCGCCAGCAGCGTCCCGCCGACATGACGCCCCTGTTGCTTGGCGGCGGGCGCCACGCCAGGCACCGGCTTGCCCTCCGACATCACCATCGCCGTGTCGCCGATGACGAAGATGTCGGGATCGCCGGGAAGGCTCAGATCGGGCTCGACCCTGACCCGGCCGGCACGATCGGCCGGCGGCACGCCGAGCCAGGTCGCGGCGGGCGAGGCCTGCACGCCGGCGGCCCAGATCACCGTCTCGGCCGCAAGGACCGTGTCGCCGATCGACACCTCGCCGGCCGCCATGCCGGAGACCGGATGCCCGGTCCGCACCTCGACGCCGAGTTTTTCGAGCGCCCTGGCGGCATAGTCGGAGAGTTCGGGCCGGAACGCCGCCAGCACGCGCGGACCGGCCTCGACCAGCAGCACGCGGGCGCTGGCCGGATCGAAATTGCGGAAATCGCCCGGCAGCGTGTTATGCGCGAGTTCGGCAATCGTGCCGGCGAGTTCGACGCCCGTCGGGCCGCCACCCACGATGACGAAGGTGAGCCAGGCGGCACGGCGCGCCGGGTCGGCTTCGCGCTCGGCCCGCTCGAACGCCGTCAGGATCCGCCGGCGCAGCGTCGTGGCGTCTTCCAGCGTCTTCAGGCCCGGCGCGAAAGGCTCCCACTCGTCATGGCCGAAATAGGCGTGGCGGGCGCCGGTGGCGATCACCAGCTGGTCGAAGGGCAGGGTGGCGCCATCCTCGAGCCGGACGGTCCTCGCCTGCCGGTCGACGCCGACCACCTTGCCGAGCACCACCTCGATGTTCTTGTGACGGCGCAGCAGGTGGCGGATCGGCCAGGCGATCTCGGAGGTCGAGAGCAGTGCCGTCGCCACCTGATAGAGCAGTGGCTGGAACAGATGGTGGTTGCGCTGGTCGACGACCGTCACGCGGGCGGCGCTGCCACCGAGGCGCATGGCCGTCTCCAGCCCGCCAAAGCCGGCTCCAATCACGACGATCCGGTTCGAAGGCTCGGTCATTCCGTCCGTCCCTTTTGCCCTGGTGACGATCACCATCTCGCCAACGGGTGGTCGCAGTCCCGTCGCAATGCCAATCTATTCAACAACCTATCGTAGTGCCTGCCAATCGAGACGAAGGGAAACCGCGACCATGCGTACCATTCATTTCCGGACCGCCATCCTGGCTTCTACCCTGCTTGCGGTGTTCGCGGCGCCGGCCCTCGCACAGTCCGCGCCGCAGCCGCCGACGCTCACCGTCTTTGCCGATGGCAGCGCCACCGCCGCGCCCGACATCGCCATCGTGACGCTCGGCGTCGTTTCGGAATCGCCGACCGCCAAGGATGCGCTCGCCGCCAACGCCACCGACATGACCGCCGTGATCGCGGCGATCACCGGCGCCGGCATCGCTACCCAGGACATCGCCACCAGCGGTCTTTCGGTTAATCCGGTCTATTCCGATCCGTCCAAGGACCCGAACGGCCAGGCGCAGGTCACGGGCTATCGCGTGCAGAACCAGGTGACGGTCAAGATCCGCGATCTCGCCCAGTCCGGCCCGCTGCTCGACAAGGTCGTCTCGGCCGGCGCCAACCGCGTCACCGGCATCGATTTCGACATCGACAAGGCGACCTCGCTGCGCGACGCGGCGATGAAGGCGGCGATCACCGAAGCGCGCCGCCGCGCCGAGCTGATGGCGGAAGCGGCGGGCGTCAAGCTCGGCGAGATCCAGTCGATCCAGACCAGCGATGGCGGCGGCGTGCCGATCTTCCGCGCGCAGATGGCGATGAAGGCCGATGCCTCGACCCCGGTGATGGGTGGCGAGCAGCAGATCACCGCCAATGCGACGATCGTCTACCAGATCGCCCCGCGCTGACGCCTGGCGCTGATACCCGGCGCTGATATCTGGCGCCTGACGAACCGGCGGCCTTTCCCTTGAGGAGAGGCCGCCGCCTTTCTGCACGCTAGGCGACATCCTCGACGACCCTGGCCGCCGCGGCCGGCGCGAGCACCGAGATCGCCCCGGGCAGGCTCTCGAACACCAGCGGCGTCTGCATCCGCATCAGTTCGCCGTCGATCGAAAGCCAGACGCGGGAGCGGTGGCTGGTGATCGTGGCATGGCTGACGGCCAGCGAGTTGATTTCCGGATTGTCGCGCCAGCGTCCGGACAGGAGGTCCAGCCCCGCCTGCATCCGGCTGGCCATTTCCGCGCCTTCGGCGAAATGGATCTCGATCACGCCCTCGTCGAGCCGGGGACGATCGAAGCCGCCGGTGGAGAGCCGGTTGTTGGTGACCAGCAGCGCATAGGCGGCGATCTCGCGCTCGCCCTGCGGCGTCTCCAGGTTCAATTGCAGGATGCCGGCGCGGGTGAACGCCCGGAACGACGAGCGCGCCACGGCGATGAAGCGGCCGAAGGGCAGGCTCAGGCCCCGGAACTGCGCCCGGCCACGCGCCACCTCGGCGAAGAAGCCGAGCCCGGCGAGCGAATGGAACAGCCGGCCGTTGACGGCGGAAAGATCGATCCGGCTCGGCGTGGCGCCGGCCAGCGCCAGCAGCGCGGCATCGAGATCCGTCGGCATGCCGAGGCTCTTGGCGAACAGGTTCATCGTGCCGAGCGGCAGGACGCCAAGCGTGCGCTCGGTGCCGGCGATCTTGCGGATGGCATGCCCGACCGAGCCGTCGCCGCCGCCGACCACGACGGTCTGTGGTCCGGATTGCGCGGCGCTGTCGATCGCCCGCATGAAGGCGTCGCCTTCCGCGAGGACCACCTCCGCCGAATGGCCGCGATCGGCGAAGGCCCGTTCCACGGTCGCGCGGATTTCGGCCGGATCCAGATCGTGGATCGTCCCGGCCTTGGCATTCAGGATAACGATGGTATCGACCACGATGGGCTCCCCCGCGACGCCTCAAGGTGGCGACGCCGACGGGGCAACGCAAGCCGTCCCGGAACGATCCGTGGCGCGGCGATCGAAACCGGCCGGCCGGCCTCTAGCGCGCCTGAAGCGGAACCGGCGTCGGGCGTTCTTCCGAGAGGGCGGCCTCGCCCTTGCGGGCGCGCATCAGATTGACGAAGCGCGTGAACAGATAATGGCTGTCCTGCGGGCCAGGCGATGCTTCCGGATGGTACTGCACCGAGAAGATCGGCTTGTCCTTGACGCGCAATCCGCAGTTCGAACCGTCGAACAGCGAGACATGCGTCTCCTCGACGGTGTCGGGCAGCGAGCCGGCGTCGACGGCGAAGCCGTGGTTCATCGAGGTGATCTCGACCTTGCCGGTGGTGCGGTCCTGGACGGGATGATTGGCGCCGTGATGGCCCTGGTGCATCTTCCTGGTCTCGCCGCCGAGCGCGATGCCGAGCATCTGGTGGCCGAGGCAGATGCCGAACAGCGGCACGTCGGCCGCGATCACTTCGCGGATCGCCGGCACGGCATACTCACCCGTCGCGGCCGGGTCGCCCGGGCCGTTCGAGAGGAAGACGCCATCCGGCTTGTGCGCCAGGATTTCGGCGCCGGTCGCGGTTGCCGGCAGCACGGTCACATCGCAGCCGGCATCGGCCAGCAGGCGCAGGATGTTGCGCTTGATGCCGTAATCGACGGCGACGACCTTGTGGACCGGGTTCTCCTCGCGGCCAAAGCCCTTGTTCCAGACCCAGGTCGTCTCGTCCCAGCGGAAGCTCTGTCCGGTGGTGACGTCCTTGGCGAGGTCCATGCCTTCCAGGCCCGGCCAGGCGGCGGCTTCCTGGGCAAGCGCCTCCCGGTCGAAGGCGCCGTCCGGTGCATGGGCGATCACGGCGTTCGGCATGCCCTTCTCGCGGATCAGCGAGGTCAGCGCGCGCGTGTCGACGCCGGCGATGCCGACGATGCCGCGCGACTTGAGCCACTGGTCGAAATTCTTCAGCGCGCGGTAATTGGACGGGTCGGTGATATCGGTCTTGATCACGCAGCCGCGCACGCCCGACGCCGAGGCCATGTTGATGGTCTCGATGTCCTCGTCATTGGTGCCGACATTGCCGATATGCGGGAAGGTGAAGGTGATGATCTGCCCGGCATAGGACGGGTCGGTCAGGATTTCCTGATAGCCGGTCATCGCCGTGTTGAAGCAGACTTCGCCGACCGCGTGGCCGACCGCGCCGATGCCTCGGCCCTCGATCACGGTGCCGTCGGCGAGGATCAGAAGCGCGGTCGGCTTCGGCTCAGCCCAGACGTTCTCATCCGCGATCGTGTCGGTCAGCATTGTGTCGGCCATGGTCTACCTGCGGGTCTCGAGACGGGGCGCCAAGCTCGTGCCGACAAGCTCATGCCGCACAAAAACGCGGCGGATCCCGTGGATCCACCGCCTCGCGCCCATTTGCCGGGAAACTAGGCCAAGAGGTCCCACCCGTCAACCCGAAGCGGAAAATACAAAAGTCATACATTTCAATGTGTTAGCATTGATGTGCTTGAAGGACGCGCCAAGCTTCTCTATGGTGCGGCAGCGTTCAAGGAGATTGACGATGCGCGACACCATCACCGCAGCCCTGAAAGCGGCAACGCTGGCCCAGGACAAGAGGCGCACCGGCACGCTTCGCCTGATCATGGCCGCGATCAAGGATCGCGACATCGTCGCCCGCACTGCCGGCGCCGGCACGGCCAGCGACGTCGAACTCATCGACCTGCTCGCCAAAATGGTCAAGCAGCGGCTGGAATCGGCCAAGATCTACGAGGACAATGGCCGCCCCGAGCTCGCCGCGCAGGAGCGCGAGGAAATCGCCATCATCGAGGACTATCTGCCCAAGCAGCTGAGCGAGGACGAGGCCAAGGCCGCGATCGCCGCCATCGTCGTCGAGACCGGCGCGAGCGGCATCCGCGACATGAACAAGGTGATGTCCGAGCTGAAGGCCCGCTATGCCGGGCAGATGGACTTCTCCAAGGCGAGCGCCGCCGTCAAGGCAGCCCTTTCCAGCTAGGAACGATCATGGAACTGCCGCCCGCCCTCCGCGACGCCGTCGACGCGGCGCTCGAGGGCGCCTCGACGGCGGCCCTTGCCGAAGCCTCCGCCATGCTCTCGCAGCGTTATCGCAGCGAGCTTCGCGATGGCCGGTTCCACGTCTCCGAGGACTACGCCGCGCGCGCCTATCTGGCGGCGCGGCTGCCCGCCACCTTCGCCGCCGTCCGCGCCGCGATGGGGGAAGCCGAACTTCAGATGCCGGACTTCCGGCCGACATCGCTGCTCGATCTCGGCGCCGGTCCCGGCACCGCCATGTGGGCGGCGCGCGACGCCTGGCCCTCGATCGACGACACGCTGATGATCGAGGGCAGCCCGACCATGCGGCGCTGGGGCGAAAAGCTCGCCGCGTCCGCCGCGCCGTTCCGGCGCGAATGGCGCGCGGCGGATTTTTCCAAGGGCAGGCTCGCGGTCGAGACGCATGATCTCGTCACCATCGCCTATGTGCTGGACGAACTGGAGCTCGACGCCCGCGCGGCGCTGATCGAGGCGGCGTGGCAGGCTACCGGCTCGCTGCTGCTGATCGTCGAGCCCGGCACGCCGGCGGGCTGGCAGCGCATCCTGGACACGCGGACGCAATTGCTGGGCCTCGGCGCGAACATCGTCGCGCCCTGCGCGCATCAGGCGCCGTGCCCGATCGTGTCGCCCGACTGGTGCCATTTCTCCCGCCGCGTGGCGCGGACGAAGATCCATCTGCGCAGCAAGGGCGCGGTGGTGCCGTTCGAGGACGAGAAGTTCATCTATCTGGCCGTCTCCAGGGCGCCGGTCGCCAGGGCCACGGGCCGCGTCCTGTCGCCGCCCCGCGCCGGCAGCGGCAAGGTCAGCCTGAAGCTCTGCCTCGCCTCCGGCGCGGCCGAGACGCGGCTGATCACCAAGCGCGACGGCGAGCTGTTCAAGGCCGCCCGCCGCATCGACTGGGGCGACGCGCTCGACGTCTAGCGGGCAGGGGCGTCTCTTCCCCCTTCCTGCGCCGCCGCCCGACACGCAGAAATGCGGCCGGGACTTCGATCACCCCGCCAGCAATCCCTTCAGCTTCACAGAGCCATCCGCCAGCGCAGCCTTGTCCGGTGTCGCGCGCCGGGCGATGAGCATCTCGGCCAGACGGACATCCCGGGCGATCCTGCCGTTCGGGCCGACCGCGCTCGCCGCGACCAGGCGGCCGTCGGTGGCGAGGTGGAAATCGAGCCGTGCCCCGTCGCCGAGATCGCGCGTCACCGTCTCGTGGCCCTCATCGGGGAGGCCGGCGATCTGGAGGGTGAGGTCATACTGATCCGACCAGAACCATGGCACGGCGTCATAGGCGCCGCTGCCGCCCAGCATGGATTTCGCCGCCGCGTTACCCTGGTCCTGCGCGTTGCGCCAGGCTTCCAGGCGCAGTCGTCGGCCGTCATAGAGCGGGTGCGGAAACGAGCAGCAGTCGCCGGCGGCAAAGATATCGGGATCGCTGGTCGCCAGTCGTGCGTCGACGGCCACGCCGTTGTCGATGGCGAGCCCGGCCCGTTCGGCAAGGCCGGTCTCCGCCACCGCGCCGATGCCGGCGAGGATGCCGTCGCAGGGGATGCGTTCGCCGGTCGACAGCCGGATGGCGTGGCGTTCGCCCTCCGCCTCGATGCGCTCGATCCCGATTCCGGTCAGCAGTCGGACACCCGCCGCGGCGTGCCGGGTCGCGATGACGTCGGCAATGGCCGCCGGCACGGCGCGGGCGAGCAGGCGCGGCGCCAGTTCGATCAGCATCACCTCGGCGCCGCGCGCGCGAGCCGCCGCCGCCAGTTCGAGGCCGATGAAGCCGCCGCCGATGATGGCGATATGCGCACCCGGAGCGAGGCGCGAACGCAGCGCGCGGGCTTCCTCGAGGGTGCGCAGATACAGCACGTTTTCCGGCCCCGCGCCGGGAACGGCAAGCTTTCGCGCCCGCGCACCGGTGGCGATCAGCAGCCGGTCGTAGCGCAGCCACCCGCCATCGGCGAGCTCGACCGCATGGGCGGCGCGGTCGATGGCGGTGGCGGCGCGACCGCCGAGATGGCGGATGCCGTGTTCGTCGAGCCGGTCTGGCGTCAGGATGAAGGCGGCCTCCGGCTCGGCCTCGTCGGTCAGCGCGGCCTTGGAGAGGGGCGGGCGCTCATAGGGGCGGTGCGCTTCCTCGCCGAGCAGGGTCACCTGGCCTTCAAAGCCGTTCTCGCGCAGCGCCATGGCCGCGCGCGCGCCGGCCTCGCCCGCGCCGATGACGAGGATGGCTTCCGCCTTCGTCATCGCCTCACGCCAGGCCGAGCAGGACTTTGCCGCCGTCCAGCTTGACCGGATAGGTCTTCAGAGCGAGGCAGACCGGCGCGCCCTTGGCCTGGCCGGTGCGGTAATCGAAGCGGCCATTGTGCTTCGGGCATTCGATGATGTGATCCATGACGAGGCCATCGGCGAGGTGGATCCGCTCATGCGTGCAAAGTCCGTCGGTGGCGAAATACTCATCGTCGGGCGAGCGGTAGATCGCATAGGTGTGGCCGGCATGATCGAAGCGGATGACATCCTCCGCATCGATGTCGTCGGCGTCGCAGGCTTCGATCCAGGTCGTGGCGGTGATGGTCATGATGGTCTCTTTCGGTCTGTCGTTCGTTGGCTCGGCGCCGGCTTTGCGTCCTTCGAGACGGCTTTCTGCGAAAGCCTCGTCAGGATGTTGGGGGGTGGGTGCTGCATGCCGGTTGCAGCTTTGCTGGAGACCCTCACCCCAGCCTCTCCCGCGCGCGGGAGAGGGGGCGTATCGAGGCCCGTCTGTCCTGCGCAGTCTTCGCTCGATCGTTGTGAAGGAGCCGGAGGAAAAGCACTCGCCCGCTTGCGGGAGAGGGTCGGGTGAGGGGCTTTTTGCTTCGGAGGCCCGCTCTCCTCAACATGCTGAGGAGGGCCGCAGGCCCGTCTCGAAGCACCCACGGCGCCGCCTCACTCGGCCGGCACGAACTGCGTGCCGTGATTGTAGGGCACGGATTTTTCCGGGTTGGGCAGCTGGCGCTTGACGAAGAAGCCGGGCTCGCGGCTCTGGCGCAGCAGGGCCGGGATGATCTCGGCATAGGCTTCCCAGAGGCCGTTATAGGGCGTCGGGCAATCGTCCCGGATTGCGGCATGCAGCTTCGGCAGCGCGTGATAGGGCACCATCGGGAACATGTGATGTTCGACGTGGTAGTTCATGTTCAGATAGAGGAAGCGATAGACCGGGTTCATGTAGACGGTGCGGCTGTTCAGCCGGTGATCGAGCACGTCCTCGTCCAGGCCGGCATGCTGGGTCAGGCCGAAGATCACCGTGAAATAGCCGCCATAGAGCGTCGGCAGGCCGATGAACATCGCCGGCAGGATCGAGCCAATCGCGAAGCACCAGACCGCCACGGCGGCGAAGATGGCGAGATACAGCCGTGCCACCCAATAGACCTTGCCGCGCTCCATCTCCGGAATATAGGTCCGCTCTTCGTCCGTCAGCCTGCCGCCGGCATGCAGGAACAGCTTCCTGAAGGCAGCATAGGTGCTCTTCAGCGCGAACAGGTTCAGCAGGATGCCGAGGATATCCGGCGGGCGCGGCACGGCGATCTCGGGGTCGCGGCCGACGATGATCGTGTCGGTATGATGCCGCGTATGGCTCCAGCGCCAGACGGTCGGCTCCCGCAGAATCATGAAGCAGGCGATGTGATAGACGACATCGTTCATCCAGCGGGTCTTGAAGGCGGTGCCGTGGCCGCATTCATGCCAGCGCGAATCCGAGGCCGAGCCGTAGAGGATGCCGTAGATCGCGAAGAAGGGGACCGCCCACCAGCTACCCCAGAAGTAGTAGCCCCCGAGACCGGTCAGGAAGAGCGCCGCGAACCAGATCGCCGTATCGCGCAGCGCCGGGCCATCGGAGCGCTTCATCAGCGCCTTCAATTCCTTGCGGGGGATCGGGCACTGATACCACGCCGCCGCCGCGAGGCCGATCTCCTCGGCCCGCCGGGTATCGCGTCCGACCAGGGAATAGTCGCGTAACACCGTTCCGGTGGTCATTCCGTTCCTCCGCCGCATCGCGCTTTTTTGGGCCATTCCGCTGGGGAGGCGCGCTTTCGATGTCCGGAACGAGTCTAGTCTCCAAGGCTTCCCGGCTCAATCTCGCGATGATAGAATCTCTCACGAAAGCTCAAGACGGCGGCGGGTGATGATGATGGAAACTATCAAGGCCGGACCGGCATGGACGGCGTGACCCGGCCGACCATCCGCGACCTCGCCGAAGCGGCGGGCGTCGGCGTCGCCACCGTCGACCGGGTGCTGAACCAGCGCGCGCCCGTCCGGCGCGAGACGGCGGAGCGCGTGCTCGCCGCCGCCGAAGCAATCGGCTATCACGGCGCCGGCCTGTTGAAGCGGCGGCTGGAGGAGACCGCGCCAAGCCGCAGCTTCGGCTTCCTGCTTCAGCGCCGCGCCGATGCCTTCTACCAGGAGATGGCGGCGGCGCTGGCGGCGGCCACCCGCGCCGCCCCGGGCGTGCGCGGCAAGCCGGTCGTCGAGTTCGTCGAGGATATCTCGGCCGGCACGGTGGCGGAAAAGCTGCTGGCGCTGGGCGCGCGGGTCGATGCGCTCGCCGTCGTCGCCGCGGATCATCCCAAGGTCACCGAAGCGATCGAGACGCTGGCTGCGCGTGGCGTCGGCGTGATGACGCTGCTCTCGGAACTGTCGGCGCCGGGCGGGATCGGCCATGTCGGCATCGACCATCGCAAGGCCGGGCGCACCGCCGCCTGGGCGATTGCCCGGCTGGCGAAGGCGCCCGGCAGCGTCGGCATCTTCGTCGGCAGCCATCGCTACATCGGGCACGAACTCTCCGAGATCAGCTTTCGAAGCTATTTTCGCGAGCATGCGCCGGAGTTTCGCCTGCTCGAACCGCTCGCCAATCTCGAGGATCCGCATCTCGCGCATGAGGGCACGCTGGAGCTTCTGAAACGCAATCCGGACCTGGTCGGCATCTATGTCGCCGGCGGCGGCATGGCCGGGCTGATCTCCGCGTTGCGCGAAAGCGGGGCGGCCGGGCGCGTCATCGCCGTCTGCAACGAACTCGTGCCGGAGACGCGCGTCGCGCTGGTCGATGGCGTGCTCGACGCGGTGATCGCCACGCCGGTGCAGGCGCTCGCCGAACGGTCGGTCGAGATCCTGGCCCGCGCCGTCGCGGGCAGGGCCGGAGAGGGCGACAACCGCGTGCTCCTGCCGTTCGAACTCTTTGTTTCCGAGAATGTCTGATGGTGGTGGATGCCGCAAAAGGGGCTAGGGTGAATCGCCGGGCCGGCTGCTCTTCCCTCGCATCGCGCCGTCCCGGGCACGATCCCGCCCCGGGGTCGCTTTCCGAAACTCTCTCAGCGGGTGAGCCGCGTGCCAGTCCATCGCTTACTTCGCGCTCGCATCCCGGTTCGTCGCTACAGTCAGGAAATGTTCGCGTTCCGGCGCGGCGACATCCGGGTGGAGACGGTGCTCGCCTGCATGCCGGCGATGGCGATCTGCCTCGCCGCCGGCATCCTGTTCGGGCGGCCGGATTTTGGCCTCGTCGCGGCCAGCGGCGCCTTTTCCGTCGGCTTCGGCGCGTTCCAGCGCTTCACCGCGGTGCGCGCCGGGCCGATGATCTTCGCCATGATCGGCATGAGCGTCGCGGCGTGGGTCGGATCGTTTTCCGGCAGCTACCTGCCGCTGATGATCCTGTTCTCCGCCATGTTCGGCGCGCTTTGCGGCGGCGCCAACGCCGCCGGCCCGGCCGCCTGGTGGATCACGCTGCAATGGGCGATCACCTTCTTCGTCGCCGATGCCTATCCCGCGGACATGATGGGCGCACTGGGGCGGGCGGGCCTGGTCTTTAGCGGCGGCCTGCTGCAGATCGCCCTGGTGACGCTGGTCTGGGCGCTGGCCGGCAAGTCGGCGATCCTCCGCGAGCATGACGGTTCCGACCGCTGGCAGGACCTGTTCGCCGTGATGGGCCGCCGCCTGACCGGCCATTCCGACACGCTGCGGATCGCCATCGCCACGGCGATCCTGGCAGTGGCGACCACCTTGCTCACCAAGACGACGCAGATGCCGAACGGCTACTGGATCCCGGTGACGGCGCTGATCATCCTGAAGCCGCAATCCGACAAGACGGTCGAGCGCGTCGTCTTCCGCATCTGCGGCACGGTCGCCGGCGCGGGCATCGCCACGCTGATCGCAGCCCTGCTCAGGCCCGATGAAAGCCTGCTGGCCGTGCTGGTTGTGCTGCTCGCCGGCGTCGCCTATTCGATGCAGCGCTCCGGCTATGCCGCCTTCGTCGCCTGCGTCACGGCCTGTGTCGCCTTCCTGGTGGCGCTGGCCGGACTGCCCGAGATCGAGGTGGTCAAGCATCGCATCCTCGCCACCGTGATCGGCGGGTTGCTGGCGCTCGTCACCGCGGTCTGCGTCGAGGCCTGGGACCGGCGGGCGCAGCGCGGCGCCGGGCCGCCGGCCGCCGAGGGTTAGCGCTTCAGCAGCCACTCATGGTCGGGATCGTTGTGGAACTTCCACGTCCGCTTCGGCCCGGCCATGACGTTGAGATAGTAGAGGTCGTAGCCATGGATGGTGGCGCAGGGGTGATAGCCCCTGGGCACCAGCGTCACCACGCCGTCCTCGACCAGCATCGTCTCGTCGAGCGTGCGGTCGTCCGTGTAGACGCGCTGGAAGGCGAAGCCCTGCGGCGGGTTGAGGCGGTGGTAGTAGGTTTCCTCCAACTGCGATTCCGCCGGCAGGTTGTCGGTGTCGTGCTTGTGCGGCGGATAGCTTGAGGTGTGGCCGCCGGGCGTGATCACCTCAACGACAAGCAGCGAATCCGCCTTGGCCTCTTCCGGCAGGATGTTGGTGACGTAGCGCGTGTTGGTGCCGGTGCCCCGCGTCTCCTGCGTGACCTTGTCGGGGCGGATATGGCGCGGCGGCAGGTTGCCGCCGGTCGACGGCGCCGAGCAGACGGCGAGCGTCAGCGGCGTCGTCGCCGTCACCATCCAGTCATGCTCGGCCGGCACATAGACCGAGTCCGGCTTGCCGTCGAAGGGCGACATGCGCTCGCCCAGAATGTTGAAATCGACATCCTCGACGATGATGCGCGCCTTGCCGGAAACCAGCACCAGGCAGACCTCGCGGTCATTGGTGTTGGCCTGCGCCATCTCGCCCGGCGCAAGCTGGTAGAGATCGAAGCCGACATGCGACCATCCCGCCGATTGCGGCGTGACGTGGATGGTCTGGCCCTTGCTGCCGATCGGCTTGACGAGAAGATCTGCCATGAAGGTCTCCCTGGATTGCAACACAGGCTTGGGCCGAACTCCACTTCACCTCTCCCTCAGGGAGAGGTGAAGAACCGCGTGGTGCAAAGTCCCTTTACCGCTTCAATCCCGCAGCATCGATAAACCGGTTGAGATTGTCGAATCCCATCTTCACATAGCGCGCCGGCGGTGCCTTGACGGGGTCCTGCTCGGCCTCGATCACGATCCAGCCGGCATAGTCCGGGATCTCCCGGAACACCGCGACATAGTCGATCGCGCCGTCGCCCGGCACGGTGTAGACGCCGGCCAGCACGCTATCGAGGAACGACCAGTCGCCGGTCGTCGCCTGCTTCGCCACGTCCGGGCGGACGTCCTTGGTGTGGACATGGGCGATGCGGTTGCGATAGTGCCGCGCCAGCCGAACCGGGTCGCCGCCGGCCCAGGTGATATGGCCGGTATCGAGCAGCAGTTTTACCGCCGGCCCCGTCGCTTCCATCAGCCGGTCGATCTCGGCCTCGGTCTGGATCACGGTGCCGATGTGGTGGTGATAGACCAGCGTCAGCCCCTCGCGGGAAAGATAGTCGGCGAATTCAGTCAGCCGCGTGGTGAAGCGGCCCCATTCGACCTCGCTCATCAGCGGACGCGTCGAAAGCGGCGCCGATTGCGTGCCGTGGATGGTGCGGGTGCATTCCGCCGCGATGAACACCTTGCAGTCGAAGGCCTTCAGCAGGTCGATATGGGCGCGGGCCTGCTTCCACTCCTCCTCGGCGTCGCGCTCGATCAGGAAGGTCGAATACCAGCCGCTGACGAGGTCGAGGCCATGACCGGCCAGGATCGGCCGCAGCGTCTCGGCGTCGCGCGGAAACTTGTGGCCGAGTTCCATGCCCTCGATGCCGATGGCCTTCGCCTCCGACAGGCATTGCTCGAGCGGGATGTCGCCGCCGATGTCCTGCTTGTCGTCATTGGACCAGCAGATCGGGTTGGCGCCGATGCGGATCATGGGGTGCTTCCTCGTTGGTTTGTCGGCGGTATCGGTTCTGGTTGGCGTTCCCTTTCCCGCGCGCGGGAGAGGCTAGGGGCTTTGATTTTGACTTCACCTCTCCCTGAGGGAGAGGTCGACGCACACCGTGCGGCGGGTGAGGGTTTACGGCTTCTCCGGATGGTTCCCTAAACCCTCACCCGAAGCTTCGCTCCGACCTCTCCCTCAGGGAGAGGTGAAGGGAAGGGTTCTCGTTCATTCCATTCAAGGATCCCTCCGCCCGTCATCCCGGGCAAGCGAAGCGTGACCCGGGATCCATTCAGCCGACTGCCTTGGGAGGTTGAATGGATCCCCGCCTTCGCGGGGATGACGCCGGAGCAGGGGACGCCGGAGCAGGGGACGGAGGGGCAGGGCCTCAATCAACCACCCGCTGCGCCTGCATAGCCTTCTCGTATTCCTTGCGTGCCGCGTTCACCTGGGGCCGTGGGCTCACTTCCGGCACTGCGACGTCCCACCAGTTGCCGCCTTCTTCCGTGGTGACCAGCGGGTCGGTGTCGATGACGAGCACCGTCGTGCGATCGTTCGTCAGCGCGGCGGCGAGGCCCGCTTCCAGTTCGGCGATCGAGGCGACCTTGGTCGCGATCGCGCCCAGGCTCGCCGCATGCGCCGCGAAATCGATCGAGGGCAATACGTCGTGCCGTGCATCCTTGAGAAGATTGTTGAAGTTGGCGCCGCCGGTGGCCATCTGCAGCCGGTTGATGCAGCCATAGCCGGCATTGTCGAGCACGACGATGGTGAGCCGCAGCCCCAGCATGACCGAGGTGGCGATCTCCGAATTCATCATCAGATAGGAGCCGTCGCCGACCATGACGACGACTTCCTGGTCGGGCTTCGCCATCTTGACGCCGAGCCCGCCGGCGATCTCGTAGCCCATGGTCGAATAGCCATATTCGAGATGGTAGGAGCCGGGCGCGCCCGCCTGCCAGAGCTTGTGCAACTCTCCCGGCAGGCCGCCGGCCGCGCAGACCACCGTCGCGCCGGATCCGAGTGTCCGCTGCACCGCGCCGATCACCTGGCCGTCGGAGGGAAGCGCCGCATTGGTCGCGGCGGTCGCGTTGTCTGCCGCGCGGAACCAGAGGGTGCGCCCCTCTCGTGCGCGCTCCGTCCAGTCTTCCGGGGCGCTCAACGCTTCGAGCTGCAATCCGATCTCGCGAAGGCCGGCTTGCGCGTCGGCGACAAGCGGCAGCGCCCGATGCTTGGTCGCGTCGAACACCTGGGTGTTGAGGCCGATGATCGTCTTGCCGTTCTGGAACAGCGACCAGGAGCCGGTGGTGAAATCCTGCAGCCTCGTGCCGACCGCAAGGATGACGTCGGCGTCCCGCGCCAGTTCGTTGGCGGCGGAGGTGCCGGTCACGCCGATCGAGCCCATGTTGAGCGGATGGTCGGCCGGCAGCGAGGATTTGCCCGCCTGCGTTTCGGCGACGGGAATGCCATGCGCTTCGGCGAAGCTGGCGAGCGACTCCGTCGCGCCGGAATAGAGCACGCCGCCACCAGCGATGATCAGCGGCTTTCGCGCCATGCGCAAAGCTGCGACCGCGGCGGCCAGTTCATCATCGGAGGCGCGGGGCCGGCGCTGCGTCCAGATCTTCTCGTCGAAGAAGGCTTCCGGATAGTCGTAGGCCTCCGCCTGCACGTCCTGGCAGAGCGATAGCGTCACCGGGCCGCAATCGGCCGGATCGGTCAGCACGGCCATGGCGCGGGGCAGGGCGGCGAGGATCTGCTCGGGCCGGGTGATGCGGTCGAAATAGCGCGAGATCGGTCGGAACACGTCATTGACCGAGACCGTGCCGTCGGCGAAATCCTCGACCTGCTGAAGCACCGGGTCGGGCCGGCGATTGGCGAAGATGTCGCCGGGCAGGAACAGGACGGGCAGGCGGTTCACATGCGCCATGGCGCAGGCGGTCACCATGTTGGTGGCGCCCGGGCCGATCGAGCTGGTCACCGCCATCATCCGGCGGCGGAAGCTCGCCTTGGCATAGGCGATCGCGGCATGCGCCATCGCCTGCTCGTTATGGGCGCGGAAGGTCGGCAGTTCGTCGCGATGCTGATAGAGCGCCTCGCCGATCGCCGCGACATTGCCATGGCCGAAGATCGCCCAGACCCCGGCGAAGATCGGCACGGTCTTGCCGTCGATGACGGTCTTCTGGCTGGCGAGATAACGCGTCAGCGCCTGCGCCATGGTGAGACGGATGGTGGTCATCAGGCTGTTTCCTCGCCCATTTTTGTCGCGCTCCGGCCCGATCGTCTGGGACGGTCTCCCTTGTTCTTAAAAGTAGTCTCTCTCGGCCGTCGCCGCGAGAAGCGGAGCCTTGCCTTCTTCACCTCTCCCTCAGGAGATGAAGAAGGGTGTCGACCACGGTCGTGTCGCACCGCCTGTATTCATCCCCTCCGCCGTCATCCCGGGCTTGACCCGGGATCCATTCAGCCGGGTTCGCCGTCCTTCGAGACGCCCGAGGCCGCTGATGGATGGATCCCTGTTTTCGTAGGGATGCCGGCGGCAGTTCATCACGCCGCCTCCGTCCGCCTTGCGCTTTCCCAGGCCGCGACCAGCTTGCCGAAGCGGGTCGCCATGTCGGCCACCGCCGCCTCGTCGTCGATGCGGCCGGAAAGCCAGCCTTCCGCGGCTTCCGCGAAGATCGTCCGGCCGACAGCAAAGCCCTTGACCAGCGGCGTCGCGGCCGCGGCGCGGAAGGCGGCGACCAACTCGTCCTCCGGTGCTTCCAACCCCAACAGCACGATGCCCCGGCAGTGCGGGTCTTTGGCGGCGATCACCTGTTCGATGGCGCGCCACGCGGCCGGGCTCGTCTGCGGCTCCAGCTTCCACCAGTCCGGCTTGATGCCGAGCTCGTAGAGCCGGGCCAGGATCGACGACACCGTGGTTTCGGTCAGCGTGCCATGCTTGCCGGCGATGATCTCGATCAGAAGTTCGCGACCCACGGTCCGCGCCGCGTCGGCGACGCGCAGCAGTTCGCGTTCCTGCCGCGCCTTCAACTCGGCGCTGTCGTCGGGATGATAGAAGCAGAGGCACTTGATCGTATGGCCGATCGGCCATTCCGCCAGGTGGCTGCCGAGATCGGGCATATGATCGAAATCGAGCGGGCGTGAGCCGGGCTTTTCCACCGGCCGGCCGATCCAGAAACCCTGTTCGACGGCGCGCGGAAACGCCTTCTGACCATAGGTGGAATCGAGCAGCATGCCGAAGCCGGGCCGCCCCTTGGCGACCCGCGCCGCCGCTTCGACCGCCAGCGCCTTGATGCCCTCGATCTTTTCCCGCGGCACGCTCAGCTTGTCCGCTACCGCCTCCAGCTGCGAGCGATGGTCGATCGCCAGCGCCATCAGCGTTTCCGGCTGCTCGCGGCGGGTGGTCGCCCAGTGCAGATGGTTGAGCGCCGCGTCCTTGCGCAGGGCGCGATGTGAACTGCCATGCTCGAGGAACCAGGAAAGCTCGGCCCAGGTCGGATATTCCGGCGAGCAGAGCAGCCGCGACACGGCGAAGGCGCCGCAGGCATTGGCCCAGGTGGCGGCCGTTTCCAGCGCCTCGCCCTTCAGCCAGCCGCGCAGGAAGCCGGACATGAAGGCGTCGCCCGCGCCGAGCACATTATAGACCTCGATCGGAAAGCCCCTGCCGACGATGCCCTGTTCGAGATCGTCGGGGATCGCGCCTTCATAGACGACGCAGCCCATGGCGCCGCGCTTCAGCACGATGGTCGCCTCGGACAGCGCCCGGATCGTCTTCAGCGCGCCGAGCACGTCATCGGCGCCGGAGGCGATGCGGATTTCCTCCTCGGTGCCGACGATCAGGTCGCAATCCCGCAGGATCGACTTCAACTGCTCGGAGACGCGGTCGGACTTCACATAGCGGGCGAAGCCGTCGCCATGGCCGGCGAGGCCCCAGAGATTGGGCCGATAGTCGATGTCGAACACGACCTTGCCGCCATGCGCCTTGGCGATCCGGATCGCCTTGCGCTGCGCCTTGTCGCTGTTCTCGCGCGAGAAATGCGTGCCGGTAACGACGATCGCCTCGGCCGAGGCGATGAAGCCCTCGTCGATATCCGCCTCCGACAGCGCCATGTCGGCGCAATCGGTGCGGTAGAAGATCATCGGCGAGACGCCCTCATCCTCGACCGCGAGCAGCACCAGCGCCGTCAGCCGGTCGGGGTCGGTGGCGATGCCGTCCGTCGCCACGCCCTCGCGCACCATCTGCTCGCGGATGAAGCGGCCCATCTGCTCGTCGCCGACGCGGGTGATGACGGCCGATTTCAGTCCGAGCCGGGCGGTGCCGATCGCGATGTTGGACGGGCAGCCGCCGACCGACTTGGCGAAGGAGGTGATGTCCTCGAGCCTGGAGAAAATCTGCTGGCCGTAGAGATCGACCGAGGACCGCCCGATGGTGATCACGTCCAGCGGTCGGGCCGCATCTGCCCCACGAGCCTCGGTCATCGCATTCTCCGTCCCGGTTAACGAGGGGGTGACGGGGCGTTACCAGAAAACGACCGCGATGCACCCTGACTTGCACGGGGCAGTGAAACAAAAATTCTGCGATTTCGTCAATATGGAATATACGAACCGTCAACCGCGGCGCGCTTCGGCGACGGCGACGGTGAGTGTCATGGCGAGCGCCATCGAGGCGGAGAGCGAGCGGAAGCCTTCATAGTCGGCCTCGACCACCTCGAACCAGACGCCGATCTTGGGGATCAGCGGGCTGAACGGGCTGTCGGTGATGACGACGAGCGGCGTACCGCCCTCGTTGATCTGGCGCGCGTAGTTGAGCGTCGCCGAGGCATAGGGCGTGAAGGAGATCGCGATCGCGGCGTCGCGCGGCGTGGCGAAGGAGAGCGTTTCCGGGTCGTTGCCCTGGGCCGAGCCGACGAGAACCGACTTCACGCCGAGCTTGCCGAAGGCGTAGCTCATATAGGAGGTGACGGGGAAGGAGCGGCGCTGGCCGATCAGATAGATCGTCTCGGCGCGGGCGAGCAGGGCGGCCGCCTCGTCGATCTGTTCGACATGCACGCGCTCGCGCAGCGACCCCACCGACCGTTCCGCTGCCTTGCAAAATCCGGCGAACAGCGTCGCCGACTTGCTGTCGCCGGCGACATGCGAGCGCAGCGAAGAAAGGCGCTCGGAGTAGTTGGATGTACGGTCGCGCAGCCGGTCCTGGAACACGGCCTGCAGGTCGGAAAAGCCCTGGTAGCCGAAGGCCTGGGCGAAGCGCACCAGCGTCGAGGGCTGGACTTCGGCCTTTTCGGCGATGCTGGCCGCCGTGCCGAAGGCGACGTCGTCGGGATTGGCGACGGCATAGATGGCGACCTGGGCGAGGCGCTTCGGCAGCGTCTCCTTCCGGCTCACCATCAGATTGCGCA
The DNA here is from genome assembly GCF_026343955.1 of Kaistia defluvii. Classification (GTDB taxonomy): domain Bacteria; phylum Pseudomonadota; class Alphaproteobacteria; order Rhizobiales; family Kaistiaceae; genus Kaistia; species Kaistia defluvii. The sequence continues at coordinate 271,537 of NZ_JAPKNI010000001.1, read as the reverse complement.
GGCTCCAGAAATCGCGGGGCGGCAGGGCGTCATTGTCGTCGAGGGTCATGATCGCGGTTCTTTCCTACGCATTCGCGCAGCTTTCTCCGACTTCGGCACGAAAATCAACTCTTGACGCGCATCGGGGTTGATGGAATGAATATTCCGGCATCGGATATGGGGATCCATTTATTCCGGAATATCGATGCGGCGAAATCACAGAGCAGCAAAAACGGCCGGATTCTCGCATTTTTTCATTCTCGGGAGGAATGTCATGAAGATGAAATGGAAGGCACTGCTGGCGGCCACGGCCCTGGCCGTCTCCACCGTTGCCGCGCATGCCGATATCATCGTCGTCAGCCACGGTCAGGCATCGGATCCGTTCTGGTCGGTGGTCAAGAACGGCGTCACCGAGGCCGGCAAGGATCTGGGCGTCAAGGTCGACTACCGCGCGCCGGAAACCTTCGACATGGTCGCGATGGCGCAGCTGATCGATGCGGCCGTCAACCAGAAGCCGGAAGGCCTCGTCGTCTCGATTCCCGATGCCGATGCGCTCGGACCGTCGATCCAGAAGGCCGTCGCCGCCGGCATCCCCGTCATCTCGATGAATTCGGGCTCCGATGTCTCGAAGAAGCTCGGCGCCCTGCTGCATGTCGGGCAGAGCGAATATGATGCCGGCAAGGCCGCCGGCGCGAAGCTGAAGGAAATGGGCGGCAAGAAGGGGATTTGCGTCAACCATGAGGTTGGCAATGTTTCCCTCGACGTCCGTTGCAAGGGCTTCACGGATGGCTTTGGCGCCGTCACCGTCCTGCCGACCTCGAACGATCCCGCCGACGTGAAGGCCAAGGTAAAGGCGGCGCTCGCCTCCGATACCGCGATCGACACGATCCTGACGCTGAACGCCTCGCTCGCGGGCGAGCCCGCTGTCGCCGCGGTCGGCGAATCCGGGATGGACGGCAAGGTCCATGTCGCCAGCTTTGACCTGTCGTCGGGTCTCCTGCAGGCCATCGCCGACGGCAAGGCGGCCTTTGCCATCGATCAGCAGCAGTTCCTGCAGGGTTATCTGCCGGTCGCCTTCCTGGCGCTGCACAGCAAATACGGCCTCATGCCGGGCGGCGACGTCCCGTCGGGTCCGAACCTGGTCACCAAGGACTCGGCCGCGAAGGTCATCGAGCTCTCGGCCAAGGGTATCCGCTAGACGCGATCTGGCGGGAAGCGCGCGGGTCGAAAGGCGCGCGCGCATCCCGCCTGCTGGCGACCCGGTTTCGCTCGGGCGTGCCGGATGAACCCCTTTCGAAAACGAGCCGGCGTTCTCGAGCGATCAGCGTGGCTGATGACTCGCGCCGGCGGGAGCGACCATGACCGACCGCAGCAGTCCGACCGAACTGATCCCAGACGAACGCATCCGGCCCGCTTCGGTCGTCACCCGCATCCTGCGCCGGCCCGAGCTTGGCGCCGTTCTCGGGCTTGTCATCGTCACGGTGTTCTTCATCGGCATCGCCAATCCGGTGATGTTCGAACTGTCGGGCATCGTGAATTTCATGGCGCCGGCAGCCCAGCTCGGCATCCTGGCGATCGGCGCTTCGCTGCTGATGGTCGGCGGTGAGTTCGATCTCTCGGTCGGCTCGATGGTGGCTTTTGCCGGTCTGATCTTCGCCGCCTGCGTCGTCACCTTCGGATTGCCGTTGCCCGCGGCGATCGTCATCACCTTCGCCTGCGCCGCCGCCTTTGGCTTCTTCAACGGCCAGCTGGTGCTCTATACGGGCTTGCCGAGTTTTATCGTGACGCTGGCCTTCCTGTTCGTGCTGCGCGGGCTCTCGCTGGTCGGACTCAAATGGGCGACAGGCGGTGCGACGCAGCTGCGCGGAGTACGCGAGGCGGCGACCGACACCCCGCTCGACGCATTCTTCTACAACATCTTCTCCGGCGATGCTTTCGAGGGCCTGTTCGCCTGGCTTGCAGCGCATGACTGGATCGCCAAGTTTCCCAATGGCCAACCCAAGGTCACGGGCGTCCCGGTGGAGATCATCTGGTTCGTCGCCCTGGCCATCCTTGCCGCCGTGGTGCTGGCGCGCACGCGCTATGGCAACTGGATCTTTGCCTCGGGCGGCGATCCAAACGCGGCTCGGAATTCCGGCGTTCCGACGCGGCGCGTCAAGACTTCGCTCTTCGTCGTGACGGCCTGCTGCGCCGCGCTGGTCGCGATCCTGACCGTGCTCGATGCCGGGTCGACCGACGCCCGGCGCGGGTTCCAGAAGGAATTCGAAGCGATCATCGCGGCGGTCATCGGCGGATGCCTGTTGACCGGCGGCTATGGCTCCGTCATCGGCGCCGCGATCGGGTCGATCATCTTCGGCATGGTGCTGATTGGGCTCACCTATACTTCGATCGACCAGGACTGGTATCTCGTCTTCCTCGGCGGCATGCTGCTGATGGCGGTGTTCTTCAACAACATCATACGCAAGCGCGTGACGGGAGAGCGGTGATGACGACACCTATCCTTGAAATGCGCGATATCGAGAAGCATTTCGGCTCCGTCGTCGCGCTGGCGGGTGTGTCGGTGTCGATCCAGGCCGGCGAGGTTCATTGCCTGCTGGGCGACAATGGCGCCGGCAAGTCGACCTTCATCAAGACCATGTCGGGCGTGCACCGGCTCACCAAGGGCGAGATGTTCGTCAACGGCGAGCCTGTCCATTTCACCAGCCCGCGCCAGGCCCTCGACGCTGGGATCGCCACGGTCTACCAGGACCTCGCCATGATCCCGCTGATGTCGGTGACGCGGAACTTCTTCATGGGTCGGGAGCCGGTGAAGGGCATCTGGCCATTCCGCTTCATGGATATGGGCTTCTGCGACCGGGTCACGCGCGAGGAAATGAAGCGCATCGGCATCGATGTGCGCGATCCCGGCCAGGCTGTCGGCACCCTGTCGGGCGGCGAACGTCAGTGCGTCGCCATCTCGCGGGCCGTCTATTTCGGCGCGAAGGTCCTGATCCTCGACGAGCCGACCTCGGCGCTTGGTGTGCGCCAGACCTCGATGGTGCTCAAATATATCGACATGGTGCGCAAGCGCGGGCTTGGCGTCGTCTTCATCACCCACAATGTCCGCCATGCCATGGCCGTCGGCGACCGCTTCACGGTGCTGAACCGCGGCAGGACCCTTGGCACGGCGGTGCGCGGCGAGATTTCGGCGGATGAACTGCAGAACCTGATGGCGGGCGGCAAGGAGCTTGCGGACCTGTCTGCGGAACTGGGCGGCACCGTCTAGACCCTCCTCAACTCCTCGGGAATGACCTGCATGAAATCCCTCGGTATCGGTCTGATCGGCACCGGCTATATGGGCAAGTGCCATGCATTGGCCTGGAACGCCGTGGCGCCGACCTTCGGCGATGTGGCGCGGCCAAAACTGGTGCATCTGGGCGAGGCCAACGAGTCGCTTGCCACGCGCAAGGCTGCGGAACTGGGCTTTGCCCGCGCGTCCGGAGATTGGCGCGCCGTGGTCGAGGATCCGGAAGTCGATGTCGTCTCGATCACGACGCCGAACCAGTTTCATGCCGAGATGACAATCGCCGCGCTCCAGGCGGGCAAGCATGTCTGGTGCGAGAAGCCGATGGCGACGTCGGAGGCCGATGCGCTCGCCATGCTGGTCGCGGCGCAAGCCTCGGGCAAGGTGGCGGCGCTCGGCTACAACTATATCCAGAACCCGGCCGTCCGCCACATGCGGGCGCTGATCGGGCAGGGCGCGATCGGCACGGTCAATCATGTCCGCGTCGAGATGGACGAGGATTTCATGGCCGATGCGTCGGCGCCGTTCGGCTGGAAGAGCGAGGCGGCGTCGGGTTATGGCGCGCTCGACGATTTCGCCGTGCACCCCCTGTCGCTGCTCACGGTTCTCGTCGGGCGGGTAACGAGCGTCGTCGTCGACATGGCCAAGCCCTATGCCGAACGGCCGCTCGCCTCCGGCGGCAGCCGCGCGGTCGAAACGCACGATATCGCCAACATCCTGTTCCGGCTTGAAAGCGGCGCTTCCGGCAGCCTGCTGGTCAATCGTTCCGCCTGGGGCCGCAAGGGCCGCATCGCGATCCAGATCTTCGGCTCGGAAGGGGCGCTGCTCTATGACCAGGAGCGGATGAACGAGCTGCAGCTGTTCCAGGCGCGCGGCCCTGTGGCCGAGCAGGGCTTTCGCACCATTCTGACGGGAACCGCGCATCCGCCCTATGACCGCTTCATCCCGGCGCCCGGCCATGGTCTCGGCTTCAACGATCTCAAAGTGATCGAAGCACGGGAACTGATGCGCCGGATCGCCGGCGAACCCGCCCATCTGATCGAATTCGCGACCGGTTTGCAGATCGAACGCGCCGTCCACGCCATGGCTCGCTCGCATGCGATGCGAGGCTGGGTGGACGTGCCGGAATAGTTCAGTTGCCCAAGTGCCGCGCCCCTTGTCGGGGCGACGCGGCAGATCGTCTACTTCGCATGAGCTTTCAGGGACTTTGACATGACCGTGAGACTGGGACTTCTGGGCGCCGGGCGTATCGGCAAGGTGCATGCAGGCGCGATCGCCGCGAATGCCGGCGCGACGCTGGTTGCCGTCGCCGACGCCTTTCCGGACGCGGCCAAGGCGCTCGCCGCCTCGACCGGCGCGGACGTGCGCGAGGCGGACGCGATCATGAACGCGTCCGACATCGACGCCGTGCTGATCACGACGCCGACCGATTTGCACGCCACGATGATCGAACAGGCGGCGCGGGCGAAAAAGGCCATCTTCTGCGAAAAGCCGGTCGATCTCGACGTTGAGCGCGTCAAGCAATGCCTCGCTGTCGTCAAGGCGGAGAAGGCGCTGCTCATGGTCGGCTTCAACCGCCGCTTCGATCCGAACTTCATCGAGGTGCGCCGGCAGATCGACGAAGGTGCCATCGGCAAGGTCGAGATGGTGTCGATCACCTCGCGCGATCCCGGTCCGCCGCCTAACGATTACATCAGCCGTTCCGGCGGGCTGTTCCGCGACATGACCATCCATGATTTCGACATGGCGCGCTTCCTGCTCGGCGAGGAGCCGGCCAGCGTCTATGCCTCGGCCTCTGTGCTGGTCGATCCGGAGATCGGCAAGCTTGGTGACTTCGACAGCGCTTCCATCGTGCTGACGACGAAATCCGGCCGGATCGCCCAGATCTCGAATTCGCGCCGTGCCAGCTATGGCTACGACCAGCGCATCGAGGTGCACGGCTCGAAGGGGCTGGTCAGCGCCGACAATCTGCGCGCCACCAATGTCGAGATCGCCAATGGCGACGGCTATCGCCGTGAACCGCTGCTCAACTTCTTCATGACCCGCTACACCGAGGCCTATCGCAACGAGATTGCCGCCTTCATCGCCGCGGTCAGGGATGGCGGCCCGGCGACACCCTCGGGCGAGGATGGCTGGAAGGCGCTGGTGCTGGCCGACGCGGCGCTGCAATCGGTCCGGGAAAAGCGCGCGATCCCCGTTTCGATCTGAGCCCGCAGGGCGAGTCTGTCCCCAACCCAATTGCGGGACCGCCTGGGCACGGTCCCTCTCCGTCGCAATCACGCCTTTGCGATGCCATGCTGAACCGCTAGGCTCGCCGCTTCTGTCAGGGTGGCACGGTTTTCATGCGCGTTCTTGTTACCGGCGGCGCCGGGTTCATCGGCTCGGCCCTGTGCCGCCATCTGGTCGGCGACCTCGGCGTTTCCGTCGTCAATGTCGACAAGCTCACCTATGCCGCGAACCTCGCCTCGCTGGCCCCGATCGCCGACGATCCGCTCTACACTTTCGTCCGCGCTGATGTCTGCGACCCTGTGGCCATGGCCGATGTCTTCCGCCGGTATGAGCCGGACGGGGTGATCCATCTCGCCGCCGAAAGCCATGTCGACCGCTCGATCGGCAGTCCCGGCGCTTTCCTGCAGACCAACATCATGGGCACGGCGACGCTTCTCGAGGCGGTGCGGGCCTATCAGGATCGGCTCGGCGCCGAGAAGCGGGCGGCGTTCCGCTTCCTGCATGTCTCGACCGACGAGGTTTTCGGCACGCTTGGCCCGAGCGGTCTGTTCCACGAGGCCTCGCCCTATGACCCGTCCTCGCCCTATTCGGCCAGCAAGGCGGCGTCCGACCATCTGGTCCGGGCCTGGCAGCGCACCTATGGCCTGCCGGCGCTGATCTCCAATTGCTCGAACAATTACGGGCCGTACCATTTCCCGGAAAAGCTGATCCCGCTCGTCATCCTCAACGCCATCGAGGGGGCGCCGATCCGCGTCTATGGCGACGGCTCGAACGTGCGCGACTGGCTGCATGTCGAGGACCATGCGCGCGCCCTGTTCCTGGCGCTGACGCGCGGCACGCCGGGCGAGAGCTACAACATCGGCGGTCGCAATGAGCGGTCCAATATCGAGGTCGTGCAAAGCATCTGCGCGCTCCTCGACCAGCGGCGCGGGGGAAAGCCGCACGCCGAACTGATCGAATTCGTCGCCGACCGTCCCGGCCATGACCAGCGCTACGCCATCGACCCGACCAAGGCCGAGGCGGAACTGGGCTGGCAGGCGGCGGAAAGCTTCGACAGCGGCATCGAGAAGACGGTTGACTGGTATCTCGACCGGCGCGACTGGTGGGAGCCGATCCGCAGCCGCGTCTATCGCGGCCAGCGGCTCGGCCTGCTCGAAGGCGCTCCTTGATGCGGATCTTCGTCGCCGGTTCGAGCGGCCAACTGGCGCGCGCCTTGAAGGCGCGCGCGGCGGTGCATGGGCATCTTGTCGAAACCTTCGGGCGGCCGGTTCTGGATCTGGCGGATCCTGACGGCGCCGCTGCGCTCATCGAGGGCTTCGCGCCCGACCTGATCCTCAACGCGGCCGCCTATACGGCGGTCGACCGGGCCGAGAGCGAGGCGGAACTCGCCATGGCCATCAACCGCGACGGCGCGGCGCGGCTCGCTGCCGGCGCGCGCAAGCTCGGCCTGCCGTTCCTGCATGTCTCGACCGACTACGTCTTCGACGGCGAGAAGCGGGCGCCCTATGTCGAGACGGACGCGCCCCATCCGCTCGGCGTCTATGGCCACACCAAGCTCGAGGGCGAACGTCAGGTCCTGGCCGAAAATCCCGACGCGCTGATCTTCCGCACCGGCTGGGTCTATGGCGCCGATGGCGGCAATTTCGTCCGCACCATGATCCGCCTCGCGGGCGAGCGCGAAAACCTCGACATCGTCGCGGACCGCTTTGGCAATCCGACCTTCGCTGCCGATCTCGCCGATGGCCTGCTGACAATCGCCGCGAAGGCGAGGGGCGCGCCTGGCGGTGTCTTCCATCTTGCCGGCAACGCCGAGGCAAGCTGGTTCGATCTCGCCGCCGGCGTCATGGCGCGGCTTGCTGCTGCCGGGCGCACGGTGCCGAGCCTGGCCAGGATCTCGGGCGATGCCTATGTCGCGCCTGCGGCTCGGCCGCGCGATTCCCGGCTCGATTGTTCGCGGGCGGAGCAGGTCTTCAGCGTCCGCTTGCCCGGCTGGCCGCAAAGCCTCGGCGTCGCCGTCGACGCCATCCTCGATTCCGATCGGAGCGCCGCATGAAGGGCATCGTTCTCGCCGGTGGCGCCGGAACACGGCTGCATCCGATGACGCTGGTCACCAGCAAGCAGTTGCTGCCGATCTACGACAAGCCGATGATCTATTACCCGTTGTCGACGCTGATGCTGGCCGGCATTCGCGACATCCTGATCATCTCGACGCCGCAGGACCTGCCGAAATTCCAGGCCCTGCTGGGCGAGGGCTCGCAATGGGGCATCGCGCTTTCCTATGCCGAACAGGCAGCGCCAGAAGGTCTGGCGCAGGCCTATCGGATCGGCGCCGATTTCGTCGCCGGCTCACGCTCGGCGCTGATCCTCGGCGACAACATCTTTTTCGGCCATGGGCTGACCGGCCTGTTGGCCGACGCGCGAGCCCGGACCCTGGGCGCGACCGTGTTCGCCTACCACGTCCAGGATCCCGAACGGTATGGCGTGGTCGCCTTCGACCGCGACCGGAGGGCTGTCTCCATCGAGGAAAAGCCGAAGCAGCCGAAATCGAACTGGGCGGTGACCGGGCTCTATTTCTATGACGAGGCGGTTGTCGACATCGCCGCCGACCTCAAGCCCTCGGCGCGTGGAGAACTGGAAATCACCGACGTCAACAGCGCCTATCTCGAGCGCGGCGCTCTGCATGTCGAGAAGATGGGGCGCGGCTATGCCTGGCTCGATACGGGCACGCCGGACAGCCTGATCGAGGCGTCGGAATTCGTGCGCACCTTCGAGAAGCGGCAGGGACTGAAGATCTGCTGTCCCGAGGAAGTCGCCTATCTCATGGGCTTCATCGACGCCGCCGCCCTGGAGAGTCTCGGCGTTGCGCTCGGCAAGAGCAGCTACGGCCAGTATCTCCTGAACATGGTGCTGGCCGACCGCTGAGGCGTCGATTCCGCTTTTAGGGCTGAAGATCCGCGAGGCGGGGGTGCTTCCGGTCGCGATCCGAAAGGGTCGCCTCCGCCTCGGCCACCGGCCAGAGAATCCCGAGCGCCGGATCGTTCCAGGCGAGGCCGCGATCGTGCTCGGGGCTGTAATAATCGGACGCCTTGTAGAAGACCTCGGTGTCGTCTTCCAGCGTGCAGAAGCCATGCGCGAAGCCGGCAGGAACATAGAGCTGCGCCCGGTTCTCGGCGGAAAGCGTGACCGCGACATGCTGCCCGAAGGTCGGCGAGGCGGGGCGGATATCGACCGCCACATCGAGGATCGAGCCGCGCAGAACCCGCACCAGCTTGGCCTGCGCGCGCGGATCGAGCTGGAAATGCAGGCCCCGCACCGTGCCGGTCGGACGGGAAAAGGACTGGTTGTCCTGGACGAAGGTCACGCCGGAAGCGACGTCGCGGTCGAAAAGATCCCGCCGGAAGGCCTCGAAGAAGGTGCCGCGTGCGTCGCCATGCACTTTCGGGTGGATCAGCGCCGGGCCCTCGATGGCGAAGCGTTCGATCGTGGTCATGCTGGGGTAGGGTCCGGTTCGCCGATGGGAGCGCCAGCTTGACCGCGATCGCGGCCCGGATGCAAGGCATCGGCGCATCGCCGCATGGACAGGGCGTTTGACGGTCGCCATGGTGGCGCTCACGCGCAGGAAGCGGGGCGAATCGCGCCGGCTGGCGCGGCGCGGCGCCGGCAGGGGCAGCGTCTTCCGTTGTTCGTTCTGGATCCCTGCATGTCGCTTCGTCCCCTCACCATTTTCGTCACCAGCTTTGGCGGCCAGGGCGTGATCCTGCCGATCCTGCTGCTCGTGACGCTGATCCTGCTCGTATCCGGCCAGAGGCGGGCGGCATTTTGGTGGGCGTTTTCCGTCGCCCTGGTGCTGGGCCTCGTGCTGGTCGCCAAGATCGCCTTCATCCCCTGCGGACGATATCTGGGTGGCCTCGACCTTCGCAGCCCGAGCGGACATGCCGGCGCATCCATGGCGGTCTATGGCGGTCTCGCCGTGCTGGTGGCGCGGCTGGCGCGGAGCCGGGCGCTCGCGGGACTGGCGCTTTTCTGCGGTTTCGGACTTGCCCTGGCCATTGCGGTCACACGCGTGGTGCTGGGCGCCCACAGCCTTTCCGAGACGATCCTGGGCGGCGCGATCGGCCTGATCGCGCCGCTGCTCCTGGCCAGCCGGCCGGATCTGTTCGTGCGGCCGGTCCGGCTCAAATGGATCTGGCTGCTTGTGGCGCCGGTGATCGTGGTGGCGCTGCTGCACGGCGTCGAACTCGGCGCCGAGTCGGTCATCGAGCGCATCGCCCGCGAACTCAACGCGTGGCTCGGCGTCTGCCGCTGAGTGTCAGTTTCGTCCGCGCAGGGCCGGCTTGCGGGCGGGTACCGCAGGCCCGGTTTCCGAGATGGCGGCCAGATCGTCGAGAATGGGACAATCCGGCCGTTCGTCGCCATGGCAATGGCCGGCGAGATGGCGCAGCGTCCGCGCCATTCCCTCCAGTTCATGGATCCGCTTTTCGATCTCGGCGACATGCTGCAGCGCCACGCGCTTGACGTCGGCGCTCTCGCGCGCCTTGTCCTGCCAGAGCGCCAGCAGCGTGCCCATCTCCTCGACCGAGAAGCCGAGGTCGCGGGCGCGGCGGATGAAGCGCAGCGTCTCGACGTCCCGGGCCGTATAGACCCGGTAGCCGGACTCGGTGCGCAGCGCTGCCGGTATCAGGCCGATCTGCTCGTAATAGCGGATCATCTTGGCGGAAACGCCGGAAGCGGTGGAGGCTTCGCCGATGTTCATGCTGTTGATCTTCCTTCTCTATTCGGCCGGCCGGTAGCGCTTCAGGCGCAGCGCGTTGCCGACCACGAAGACGCTGGACATCGCCATGGCGCCTGCCGCGAGCATCGGCGACAGCAGCCAGCCGAAGGCCGGATAGAGCGCGCCGGCGGCGATCGGGATCAGGGCGGCATTGTAGGCGAAGGCCCAGAACAGGTTTTCCTTGATGTTGCGGATCGTTGCTTCCGACAGGCCGATCGCCTTGACCACGCCGCCGACATCGCCGGACATCAGAACGACATCGGCGCTCTCGATGGCGACGTCGGTGCCGGTGCCGATCGCGATTCCGACATCGGCGGCGGCCAGCGCGGGGGCGTCGTTGATGCCGTCGCCGACGAAGGCAACCTTGGCGCCGCGCGCCTTAAGCCTTTCCACTGCATCGACTTTTCCGTCCGGCAAGACTTCCGCCAGCACCTCGTCGATGCCGAGCTTGAGGGCGATCGCCTCGGCGGTGGCGCGGTTGTCGCCCGTCACCATGACGACGCGACGACCCAGCTTGTGCAGCGCGGCCACGGCGGCGGCGGAACTCGGCTTCACCGGATCGGCGATGGCGAGGATGGCGGCGAGCTTGCCGTCGATGGCGACATAGAGCGGCGACCGGCCCTCGTTGCCTAGGCGGGCGGATTCGGCAGCGAATCCAGAGACATCGAGCCCGAGCTTGGCCATGAAGCGGTCGGCGCCGACGGCAACGGCGTGGCCATCCGCCTCGGCGCGGACGCCGTAGCCGGGCACGGCCTCGAAGTTGGTGACCGCCGGCAGGTCGAGCCTGGATTCCTTCGCCGCCGCGACCAGCGCGATGCCGATCGGGTGTTCCGAACGGCCTTCGACGGCCGCCGCCAGCCGCAGCACGAAATCGCGCTCGGAGGGGTTAACAGCGGTCAAGTCCGTTAACCCTGGACGACCTTCTGTTAATGTTCCGGTCTTGTCGATGGCGACGATCGACGTGTCGCGCAGCGTCTGCAGCGCGTCGCCCTTGCGGAACAGCACGCCGAACTCGGCCGCCCTGCCGGTCGCGACCATGATCGAGGTCGGCGTCGCCAATCCCATGGCGCAGGGGCAGGCGATGATCAGCACGGCGACGGCATTGACGAGCGCGAAGGAGAGGGCGGGCTCGGGTCCGAAGATCAGCCAGACGAGGAAGGTGACGAGGGCTGCCGCCATCACGGCCGGCACGAACCATTGGGTGACCTTGTCGACCAGGGCCTGGATCGGCAGCTTGGCGCCCTGGGCGCTCTCGACCATGCGGATGATCTGCGCCAGCACCGTGTCCGCGCCGACCTTTTCGGCCCGGAACGAGAAGCTGCCGGTCTTGTTGATCGTGCCGCCGACGACGGCAGCGCCGACAGACTTTTCCACCGGCACCGGTTCGCCGGTGATCATCGCCTCGTCGACGAAGGAAGAGCCGTCGCTGACGATGCCGTCGACCGGGATCTGGTCGCCGGGGCGGACGAGCAGGATGTCCCCGACCTTGACCGCGTCGAGTTCGACCTCGACCGGCTGGCCGTCCCGCAGAAGCCGGGCGGTCTTCGGGCGCAGCTTGACCAGCTTGCGGATCGCCGCGCCCGTCCGGCCCTTGGCGCGGGCTTCCAGCATGCGGCCGAACAGCACCAGCGTGACGATGACGGCGGCGGCTTCGAAATAGACATAGCCGGTGCCGGCCGGCAGCCAGGCGGGCAGGAAGGTGGCGACGGTCGAATAGAGATAGGCGGCGCCGGCGCCGATCGCGACGAGGGCATTCATGTCCGGGGCGAGGCGGGCCAGCGCCGGCAAGCCCTTGCGGAAGAAGCGCAAGCCGGGTCCGAACAGCACCAGCGTCGTCAGCGCGAACTGCAGGTAATTGTTCCAGGGGCCGAGCGTCATCATCACCCAGTGATGCAGCGCCGGGATCAGATGCGACCCCATCTCGACGATGAACACCGGCAGGGTCAGGGCGGCGGCGATCGCCAGCGAGCGGGCGAGGGCGGACGCCTCGGCGTCGCGCTTTTCCGATAGGTCGTCGGGCGCGTCGGTGGCGGCGATGGCGTGCGCGTCATAGCCGATGCCGCGAACGGCTTCTTCCAGCGCCGCGGTCGACACCGCGCCGGCCGGGGCCAGGATGGTGGCGCGCTCGGTGGCAAGGTTGACGCTGGCGCGGGAAACGCCCGGCACCTTCGACAGCGCCTTTTCCACGCGCGCGACACAGGACGCGCAGGTCATTCCCTCGATCGCGAGATCGAACTCCTGATCGGCCAGAATCTGGCGGGGGGAGGGCATGCTGGTCATCGAGACGGCCTTTCCTTGGCGTGATGACGATATAGGTAAAGCTTCCCATTATTGGAAGGTCAAGGCCTGTTTGCGCGCTTGACCTTGCCATGATGGGAAGCTCCATATTCGCCTCAACCCAACGAATGGAGCCCCACATGCTGACGTTGACTATCAAGGACATGTCCTGCGGCCACTGCGTCTCGACGGTGCAGAAGACCGTGAAGGCGCTCGATCCGGCCGCCGAAGTCGGCACGGATCTGGCGTCCAAGACCGTGCGCATCCAGAGCACCGCGGAAACCGGTGCGATCGTCGCCGCGCTCGAGGAAGCCGGCTACCCGAGCATCCGCGTCTAGAACTCGCTCTCGCGCCGCCGCCGCGCCAAAAGGCCATCGACGCTCCAGGCGCCGGGGCCGGCGGCGGCGATGTAGAGGAAGATGAAGCAGAACAGGATCGCCTCGATGCCGCCATTGCGGAGCGGAAAGACGTCGTTCGGCTGATGGACGAGGAAATAGGCGATCGCCATTTCGCCGGATAGCAGGAAGGCGACCGGCCCGGTGAAAAGGCCAAACAGCAGCAGCGGCGATCCGATCAGCTCGATCCAACCCGCGATCCAGGGCAGCGAGTAGGGCGCCAGGTTGGAAAGCATGTCGGAATAGGGAAAGCCCAGAAGCTTGCTCGTTCCGAACTCCAGGAAGACCAGCGCCGTGACGATGCGCAGCAGGGACAGGATCTGCGGCCGCCAGTCGCGCAGAACCGGCATGCGCGTCCAATTCGCCCGGGCGTTCAGGCCTCTGCCGCGTGGTTTGCCATTCTGAATATCCATGCCGTCCTCCCGATGGGCTGCCGCGCGCTCGCGCCGTTCCGACAAGGCGACAATGTATTTGGCGCGAAGCGCGCGATTGCATCGCTTTGTCTGGAACGAAAACAGCCGTCGGGCCTTGTTTATTCGAAGACGATTTCAGCCAAGGAGTACGTGAAGTGGCCGTCAAGGAATTGCTGAAAACGATATTCCCGGGTCATGCCGCGCGCAGCGCTCGCAAGGAAAAGAGCGACCGCCTGGACAAGGAGCTCACGGAATCCTTCCCGACGAGCGATCCGCCAGGAATGGTCCAGCCGGGCTCCGGCATCACCGGCGCCGAGGTGAAGCCTTCCAAGCTGTCCCCGTCGCAGTTGGCCAAGGGTCAGAAGGCGTAGCAGGTCCAGCCGGCGCGAACGGCTTCGGTGTGACAAGTCGTAGATCTTCCGAGGTTTGTTCCCAACCTCCCAGAGCGCCCCTCACGCGCTCCATCTCAGACCCCGGAGCCTCCAGGCTTCGGGGTCTTTTCGGCAGGGCTTTTGCTTGCCGTGACGGATTTCGGCCTGAAGCGCTTCGCGCCGGCAAAGCCTCGAAGGAACGGGCCGAAGCGGAGCCCGCAATCCGAATCCTCTTGCCTTCCTAGGGCATGGCAAAGACGGGCTTCAGCGCGACATAGGCGGCGCGGTAGCGGGCGTAGCCGTGGTCATAGACCTCGCGGTTGGCGGGATTCGGCTGGATCAATGCGCCCTGCGTCGCCAGGCTGGAAATGCCGCTCCAATCGGTGGCCAGGCCTGTCCCCATCGCCGCGACCCAGGCTGCGCCGACCGAGGAGCCATAGGGGTTGTCGAGCAACTGCACCGGCGCGCCCATCACGTCTGCCATGATCTGCATCCAGACCCGGCTCTTGGTGCCGCCATCGGAGGCGAAGAAGCGGCGCGGGGCGTGGCCCATGTCGGCCAGCACGTCGACATGGTGGCGGAAGCCATAGGCGACGCCCTCCAGCAGCGCGCGCCAGAAATGGCCCTTCCCGTTGCCGAGGCTGAGGCCGATATAGGTGCCGCGCGCCAGGGGATCATGGATCGGCGTCTTCTCGCCGAGGAAATAGGGCAGGCACAGCACGCCGTCGCTGCCCGCGGGCACCGCGCCGGCCAGCTTGTCGAGCGCGACATGCGGACGTTCCTCGCCTTCGGAATCGGCCAGCAGCCGGGCCATCCAGTTCAGGGCCGAGCCGGACGAGGCCATGCAGCCATTCGGCGCATAAAGGCCGGGGACGAGGTGATAATCGAGATAGAGCCGCGCGTCCGGCTTGGCCTTGTCGGCGGCCACGACGATATCGCCGGCGCCGCCGAACTTGAGCAGCACGTCACCATTCGAGGCGATGCCGGCGGCGAGCGCCGAGGCGATGTGATCCGCCGCGCCGCCGAAGATCGGCAGGCCCTCGGGCAGGCCGGTTTCGCGCGCGGCTTCGGCCGAGACCGTCCCCATCTGCTCATGCGTCACCGTCCGATCCGGCACCGCGCTGCGCGGGATGCCGGCGAGCGCCACGAGATCGTCGGCGATGCGGTCGGTCGCGACGTCGGTGAAACCCGCCTCCAGCGCCCAGTTCTGTTCCACCGCCCGGCGACCGGTCAGGCGCCAGTTGATGTAGTCATAGGATCCGAACACCGTGGCGATGCGCGAGAACACGTCCGGCTCGTGCTTGGCGATCCAGCGCAGCTTGGCCGCCACGAGCTGCTGGTTTATGCCGTTGCCGGTGCGCTGGAGGAACGCCGTCTCGTCGATCTCGCGCCTCAGCCCTTCGACTTCCTCGCCGCAGCGACCGTCGCTCTGCTGGATGCTCGGGCGCAGCACCTTGCCATCCGCATCGAGCAGGACCACCGCCGGCAGCATGCCGGTGACGCAGAGGCCTGCGAGCGATTCCGGGCCATCGGGCAGGGCGGCGATGGTTTCGCGCAGGACCTCGCAGGTGTTCGCCCACCATTCGGTCGGGTCTTCCTCGGCCCAGCTCGGGCGTGGCGAGGAAAGGGCTACCGGTCGCGACGCCATGTGCAGGATCTGGTCGGGCACGCGGACGGCGATCGAAATGGTCGAGGTCGTGCCGATATCGAGGCCGATGACGGTGGTCTTCTGGGCGGGCATGCAGGGATCCAGTTTCGTTGGGGAGCGGCGCACGAGCGCGGCGGCAGGCCGTGCGGGCGGTCAGTCTGGCAATCGTCCGGGCTCCGGCCCGGCGACGATGGTTTCGATATCGGCGGCCTCCAGGGCGCGCGCGAGATGGGCGGGCGGCGCCGCGTCGGTGACCAGCACGTCGGCGCCGGAAAGCTCGCATACCCGCGCCAGCGAACGATGATCGAATTTGGACGAATCGCACAGGATGACCACTTGGTCGGCCCGCGCGATGAAGGCCCGCTTCACCTCGGTGTCCTCGACCGAGTAGTCGAAGAAGCCGGCTTCGATCAGGCCCGAGACGCCGATGAAGACGCGGTCGATGTTGTAGTTCTGCAATTCGCTGACCGCGCGCGAGCCGACCACGGACTGCTCGGGATTGCGGACCTCGCCGCCCAGCACATAGACCGGGCTCTTCGAGGCGGAGAGCGTCATCGCCGCGCGCAGGCTGTTGGTGAAGACCCGCAGGTCCGGGCGGTCGAGCACCGCTTCGGCCAGGGTCAGCGTCGAGGTGCCGACATCAATGCCGATCGTCTCGCCCGGGCCGATCAGCGCGGCGGCGGCGGTGGCGATCGCGGTCTTTTCACGAGCGTTTCTGTGACGCCGGCGCTTGAAGGCCGGTTCCTCGAGGTCGAAGACCTCGCGGGGGTCGGAGGCCGACGAGACCGCGCCGCCATGCGTGCGGGCCAGCAGGCCGCGTTCTTCCAGAAGCACCAGGTCACGCCGGATCGTCATCTCGGAAACGCTGAGATTCCCGGCGATCTTCGACACGGAAACAAAGCCGTTCATCTCGATCAGCTCGAGAATGAGCGATTGGCGCGCGCCGGCCGGAATCCGGCCGAGATCCTGCCCGGCCAGCTCGGCTTGTCCGAAGATCGGGCCTGTCATGGAGCGCTGGTCACGAAGTCGGCATGCATCGCAGTTCCTTCCGGACGTTCAAACTGCAACAGGTTCGAACATTTGCAAACATTATATGGATGCAGGGCGTTGTAAAGTGTTCGATTTTGCGTTTTGGTGTGCCACCCCATCCAGCAAGGAAAAACTCTCATGGCCGGCATTTTCGATCTTTCAGGGCGCAAGGCAATCGTCACCGGCGGATCGAAGGGCATCGGCGCGGCAATCGTGCGGGCCCTCGACAAGGCCGGCGCGACGGTGGCGATCGCCGATCTCGACGTGATGGCAGCCCAGGCCGTGGTCGCGGGCCTGGACAATGGCGGCTTCGCCGTCGAGATCGACGTCACCAAGCGTCAGTCGGTTGATGCGGCGATGCAGAAGGCAATCGACGGTCTGGGCGGCTTCGATCTGCTCTGCGCCAATGCCGGCGTCTCGACCATGCGCCCGGCGATCGACATCACCGACGAGGACTGGGATTTCAATTTCGACGTCAATGCGCGCGGCGTCTTCCTCGCCAACCAGATCGCCTGCCGCCACTTCCTCGCCAACAAGACCAAGGGCGTGATCGTCAATACCGCGTCGCTGGCGGCCAAGGTCGGCGCGCCGCTGCTGGCGCACTACTCCGCATCGAAATTCGCCGTGTTCGGCTGGACCCAGGCGCTGGCGCGCGAAATGGCGCCGAAGAACATCCGCGTCAACTGCGTCTGCCCGGGCTTCGTCAAGACCGCGATGCAGGAGCGCGAGATCGTCTGGGAGGCGGAACTGCGCGGCATGACGCCGGAAGCCGTGCGCGCGGAATATATCTCGCTCACCCCGCTCGGCCGCATCGAGGAGCCGGAGGATGTCGCGGACGTCGTGGTCTTCCTCGCCTCGGACGCGGCCCGCTTCATGACCGGCCAGGGCATCAACGTCACCGGCGGCGTGCGTATGGACTAAGGCTCGCCTCTGGGCCTTGAGAAGACGTCGGGGCGGATCGGAAACGATCCGCCCCTTTTTTTCAGGGCGCCGCGGCGCGGCTGCCGACCAACTCGGTCAGGTAGAACAGGAAGGCCGCGAGCGGGAAGGCGAGGCCCGCGACGAGGATGCCGTTCCAGCCGAAGGTCTCGTAGAGCGGGCTGGCAATGGCCGAGCCTACCGCGCCGCCCATGAAGATGGTGGCGACATAGATGCCGCTCAGCCGGCTGCGGATCGCCGGCGCCATCATGAACAGCGAGCGCTGGCCGAACACCATGTTCGCCTGGACGCAGAAATCGAGCAGGATCGCCGCGATCACCAGCACCGCGATCGAGCCGACCGAGACCAGCCCCGACAGCGCGAAGGCGATGAACACGCCGGCGATCGCCAGGCCGGTGCCGATGCGGCCGAGACCGCGAT
The DNA here is from genome assembly GCF_026343955.1 of Kaistia defluvii. Lineage (GTDB taxonomy): Bacteria > Pseudomonadota > Alphaproteobacteria > Rhizobiales > Kaistiaceae > Kaistia > Kaistia defluvii. Next base: position 253,783 of record NZ_JAPKNI010000001.1, on the reverse strand, counting down.
CGGCGAGGCGGCCGGCCAGCGGCGCCGAGAGCGCGCCAGCGGCGCCCGCCAGCGCGAAGACGGCAATCTGCGTCTGCGACAAATGGAAGGGAGCGCCGGCGAGTTCCAGCGGCGCGCTGGTCCAGAACAGGCTGAAATCCGCGAACAGGGCGAACTGGTAGAAGCCGCGCCGGCGCAGCACCGGCGTATCGCGGAAGATCGACCAGAGCGAGCCGATCAACTGCGAATAGGTGTGGCCGGAATGGGGATGGCGCTGCGGCAGATGGCGCAGCAGCAGGAGCGCCAGGGCCAGCATGAGGCCGGCCGAGCAGAAGAACACGCCGCGCCAGCCGATCAGGTCGGCCAGCACGCCGGCGAGCGGCCGCGCGAACAGGATGCCGACCATCAACCCGCCCATGACGTTGCCGACCGTGCGGCCGCGCGTCGCGTCGCTGGCCATGTGGGCGGCCATCGGCACGAGCACCTGGGCGATGCTGGAACAGATGCCGATGAACAGCACCGCGCCGAGGAAGGGCAGGCTGCTGGGCGCGACGGCGGCGAGCAGCAGCGCGAAGGCCGTGACGCCGACGGCGATCAGGACCAGCTTCTTGTTCTCGATGATGTCGCCAAGCGGCACCATCAGCATCAGGCCGACGCCATAGCCGATCTGGGTCAGCGTGACGACGAGGCTGGCGAGCGCCGGCGGCAGGCCGATATCCGGCCCGATCAGCGCGATCAGCGGCTGGGCGTAATAGAGATTGGCGACGATGGCGCCGCAGGCGGCCGCCATCAGGATGGTCAAGGGTCCGGAAATGGTGGCGGGAATCGGCGCCGGCTCGACGCCGGCAGGATCTGGCAGTCGCATGGGAAAGCTCTTGTTTGATGGTGGGGCGATCGCCTCGGTGCGACGTCCGGCCATCCGGGGGAAGGACATGGGCAAGAAATGGCAGCTTTCGCGAGTCAGTCCTATCATCCGTAAGGATGAGTGGATCCCCGGGCCGCCGTTGGGAAATCGGAGAGGCTCAGTCCCTCGGCGTCAGCACGCCATCGAGCGCCACCAGCCTTCCACGCTTGATCACGGTACGGCCGCGCGGCGCGCCGGCGACGGCCTCCGGCACGGAGCCAGCGTCGAGCAGCACGATGTCGGCGCGCTGGCCCGGCTCGAGGCCATAATGCGTCACGCCCAGCACGGCGGCGGGGATCTCCGTGACCATCGCGAAGGCGTGCACGAGATCCGGATCGGCGAGGAATTCCTGCCGGTAGCCGATGATCTGGGCCCGGCGCAGCAGGTCGCCGTCGCCATAGGGCGACCAGGCGTCGCGGATGTTGTCGGAACCGGCAAATACGGTGACGCCCGCCTCCCGCAGTCGCTTGACCGGCGGCATGGCGACGGGCCCCGGGCCGTTGGTCATGATGGCGACCCGGGCGTTGGCCAGCGCCTCGGCCGTGCGGAAAAACTCGAAATCGTCGATCTGGCCGAGCGCGAAGGCGTGGCTGACCGCGACCTTGCCCTCCAGCCCGAGCGCCAGCGTGCGCGCCGCGATCTGGCGCAGCTCGAAGGCGCCGAGCGGGCCGGAATCATGCAGGTGGATGTCGACGCCGACGCCATGCTTCTCCGCGACCGCGAAGACCGCGTCGAGATGGCCGGTGACGTCCTGGTCGATGCCGGCCGGGTCGAGCCCGCCGACGAGATCGGCGCCCTCGCGAACCGCCGCATCAAGCAGGTCGGCGACGCCGGGATCGATCCGGATGCCGCTTTGCGGGAAGGCGACGATCTGGATGTCGACCAGGTCCCAGTAGCGCTCCTTGAGCCGCAGCAGCGCATGCAGGCCCTTCAGGCCCACTTCCGTGTCGATGTCGACATGGCTCCGGAGGCTGCCTGTGCCGAAGGCGGCGATCTGCTCGATCAGCCGTCCGCCGCGCTCCTCGACCGGCAGCGCCACGGTGCGGCGCAGCTGCTTTTCCGCCTCGATCCGCAGTGCGACCGTGTCGCCGGGAATGTGCGGGATGAAGGGAAGGCCGAGCAGCGTCTTGTCGAGATGGATGTGGCCTTCGACGAAGGAGGGCGCGGCGAGGCGATCGGTGGCGTCGATGCGGTCGCAATCGGCGGGGCCCTGGCCAGCCGGCACGATGGCCGCGATGGTCTCGCCGGCGACCAGGATATCGACGCGGCGTCCGTCGGCAAGCGTGGCGCCGGCGACGACAAGGCTCGGCAGCAGCGAAGGGCTCAAGAGATCAGTCCCATCCGCCGGGCAGCGACGACGCGGTAGAGCCGGTCGCCATAGACGGCTTCCTCCTCGCGGGCCGAGAAGACAAGGCTGATGTCATGCTCGTCGTCTGACTGGATCGCGGCGGCCGCGATTTCCGGCCAGCCGGGGGCGGGCAGGTGGCGCCATTGATCCAGCTGCTCGGCGCTCGGCAGGCTGGGGAAGCCGATCTTCGGCACCAGCGAGGCGATGATCTGCCAGAAATAGCGCTGCAGCGCCGGACGGTCAGCTTCCTCCAGATGCGGCCCGATCATTCGGATCCAGTGCGAGCCGGTCAGCGCGTGCAGCGAGGAGAAGTCCATGGTCGCGGCAAACAGCGCGAGCGAGGTCTCGGCCAGCCTGCGGCCGGTCTCCGGACCGATCGCGAGCCAGTCGACGACGGGCGCAAAGGATTCCTTCTCGCCCGCCGCGCGGATGTTGTGCCAGAGCAGATCCGTCTCGGGCTCGACTTCGCGCAGGCAGGGCAGTTCGCAGGCGCGGGCCAGGACCTGGCCGGGATCGTCGGTGACCGGCGCTGCGCCTGTGGCGCGCGGCATGGTGAGATAGGTGGCCGACCAGTAGCCGAGCGCGGTGCCGACTTCGCTCGGATCCATCCGCATCACGCCATAGGCGGTGCGCATCATGCCGTGCAGCGCGCTGGCGCCGATGCCGGGGATCAGCGTCGGCAGATAGGTCTGGATCGCGGCGTCGATGCCGATCCGGCGAACTTCCCCCTCGAAGAACCTACGATAGTCCTGTTCGCGCGCGCGATCGCCGAGCGCGTCCGTCCAGGTCTCGCGCGAGATCGGCCCGACCGGGGGCGGCGGCGGAACCAGGCCATTGGTGTCGCGGTAGGTGTCGAAATAGTCGCGCAGCCGCTCCTTCGGCGCGCCGAGCCGATCGAGCGCCACCAGGATCATCGGCAGATGATTGGCCAGCAGCAGCGGGAACTCGGCGCTGAACATCCGGACTTCGACGAGCAGGTCCTCGAGAGTGTCGATCTCGGTGCGCGGGGATAGGGCCATGGCATTCCTCGGGAATTAGGTCTTCGTGTTCGAGACGCTGAAGTGAACTTCATCATAGGCCATCAATTCCGCATAGTGCCGGTCTGCGTCGTCGAGGAAAAGGCCCTTTGTCAAAGCCGCGACCATTCTTGGCACGCCGTATTTGAGCCCGGTAATGCCGTTGCAGATCGGCCCCAGGCTCGGCACCGCGCCATTGTTGAAGACATGGATGCTGGCGAGATGCGGCGCCGTTCCCGGATGCTTCTCGGTGAACTCGAAGGCGCGGCCGAGATAGGGATAGCGGCCGAGGCTCGCATCCGCTTCCCCCTCCGGCGCCGCGAAGCGGTCGGACCACAGCGCGATGTCGTCGACGATGTTGGCCAGCTCGGGCCGGCGGCGCAGGTCGATGTCGTAGCCGGTGCCGAGCAGCAGGTGGTCGAAGTCGAAACGGCCGCGCGGCGTGTCGAGCCGGATGCGGCCGTTCTCGACGCCCAGCCGTTCGGGCGGACAGCCCAGTTCGAGGCGGAAATTCGGAAAGGCGCAGGCGGCGTTGAACATCTCCGTCGTCGGCGGCGTCTTGATGTCGAAGAAGCGGCGCATGAAGCGCCAGCGGCGCAGATCGTCGAGATCGGCGAAATGGCTGAGGAAGCCCGGGAAATTCGTCCAGGCCAGCACCTCGGTCCTGGCGAATTCCGTGGCCCGGCCAAACAGGGTCGCCGAGCGCGCGCCGGCCCGGAGCGCGGCCGTCGCCCAGTCGAAAGCGGAAGAGGACGAGCCGAGAATGCCGACGTCGCGCCCGGCCAGGCGCGATGTGTCGATCGTCTCGCCGCTATGGGTCCAGACCTCGCGCGGCAGGTTCTCCGAGACGATGGCCGGCACCGCATGGCCGCCGGCGCCTTCTATGCCGGTGGCCAACACGATCTTGCGCGCATAGATCCGCTCGGGTCCCCCGGGGGCTTCGACCGAGAGCGCCAGGCCGTCGGAAAAGGGTTCGATGGCGGTGAGCGTGGTCTCGTTGCGCACGGCAAGGCCGGTGACGCGGCGATACCAGCGCAGATAGTCCATCCAGTCGGCGCGGCCGATCTTGCCGAGGCTGTCCCAGGATTGTGCGCCATGGATCGCCTCATGCCAGGCGCGATAGGTCAGGCTGGGGACGCCCAGGTCCGGCCCGGCGAGATGTTTGGGCGAGCGCAGCGTGTCCATGCGGGCGCAGGTCAGCCACGGTCCTTCCTGTCCCTCGGGGCGGGCATCGAGGGACAGGACGTTGACGACGCCCTGCCGCTTCAGCCCGAAGGCGATCGACAGTCCGGACAGGCCGGCGCCGATGATGACGACATCATGGACCGGTGCACCTTCCGGGCCGCCACGAGACGGAATCCATGCACGCGGCGCGGCCTCGATGCGGATCAGGTCGGCCGCGATTTGCCGTTCCAGTTCGGTCAGTTGGGCGCAAAAGGTCATGCAGCGCATCCTCGCTCGGGAAGGCTTGCATCGTATCGCATCGGTGCGAAACTGTGCTTGACGTAAAATTAGGCATAGGCGACTTTTTCTGTCGTGCGCCAGGGCCGGTGAATTCGCAGCAATATGCATGCCCGAATGCCGCAAGCGAACATGGTTGTTGTTTGCGGAGGAACATCGCGACGCAAGCTGACGGCAAGTTGGGCAAGCTGCCAACTAAAGGAACAGCTTGATGAAAGCTGATCATCTTGGGTTTTGCCGGAATAAAAGGTAGGTCTTGAGCACGGTATTGTTTGATGTAAGCTGCGCCACGCCCCTTGTCCCGAGGAAGAGAAAGTCACAGGAATGAGCACCGCATCGCTGTTAAAGCTCGGAGTTGCCGGGCTGGTCTATGTGAGCATCGCGGGCGCTGCGCTCGCCGCCGACAAGCCGCTGGCCGGCATCACGCTGAACCTCGCCTCGCAGAACGACCAGTTCGCGCCCGTGATCGCCAAACTGGCGCCGAAGTTCGAGGAGGAAACGGGCGCGACCGTCAAGGTCGACATCCTCGACTATGGCTCCCTGCTTACCAAGACACAGGCAGATTTCATCGGTCACACCAAGAATTACGACCTTGTGACGATGGATATCGTCTGGGCCGGGCAATATGCCGACAACAAATACACCGTCGACCTGACCGACTGGATCAAGCGCGACGCGGACGAGATGAAGCTGGACGATATCTACCCGTCCACGATCAAGTATATCGGCCAGTATGACGGCAAGCAGGTGGCGTTTCCGTTTGCCGGCTATGCGGCGGTGCTCGCCTATCGCAAGGATCTGCTCGACGCAGCCGGCCTGAAGGTTCCCGAGACGGCGGAAGAGTTCGTCGAGACGGCGATCAAGCTGACCGATCCCGACAAGAAGCAGTACGGCTTCGTCGCCAACGGCCAGAAGGGCCCGGCGGTGGCGCAGGACTGGCTGCAGTACAACGCCCAGCTCGGCGGCTCGGTGCTGGACGCGTCCGGCAAGCCGGCGATCAATTCGGAAGCCAACGTCAACAGCCTGAAGGTCTACAAGGAACTGTTCGACAAGGCGGCCCCTCCCGGCGCCGTCGACTATGACTGGGGCGGCCGCGAGGAGAGCTTCCGCCAGGGCCTGGTCGCGATGATGGAAACCTGGTCGGTCGGCGCACCCGGCTACTACGATCCCTCCATGTCGAAGATCGTCGACAGCGTCGCCATCACCACCACGCCGGTGGCCAAGGGCCTGCCGGTCAAGTATGGCCTGGGCGGCTGGGGCATGGGTATCAATGCCGATATCGACCCGGCGCAGCAGGAAGCCGCCTGGAAGTTCATCAAGTGGCTGACCAGCCCGGAGATCCAGAAAGAATTCAACATGGAGGGCGCCGGCAGCTACATCCGCAAATCGACGCTCGCCGACCCGGACCTGAACAAGAAGTTCCCCTACCTGCCCGTGATCGCCAAGTCGTTCGAGAACGCCGACGGCGACTATCGCCCGCGCATTCCGCAGTATCCCGAAATCCAGGATCTGCTCGGCACGGCGGTGAACGCCGTGCTGGTCGGCGGTGTCGAGCCGAAGGCGGCGCTCGACGAAGTGCAGGAAAAGGCTGTGAAGCTGTTCTGATCGGGCTAGACTCCAGGCGAGGGCGCAATGCTCTCGCCTGGAGTCTTCCTTGCGGGCGGTTGAGGACTTAAGGCCAGATACCGATTGGCAGGAGCTAGATCCTCACCTCTCCCTGAGGAAGAGGTGAGGATCAGGCTCCTGGTGAGGGTTTGGGAAACGATCCGGTGAGGCCGTAAACCCTCACCCGCCGCACTGCGTGCGCCGACCTCTCCCTTGAGGCGAGAGGTGAAGAAGCGCACCGGCGCTTCAACTGTCCTGATCCAGCGAGGGTGTTCCGCATTGGCTACGACTTCCGTCGGCTCGATCGATTTCCCCCAGCGCAAGGCGGCCCGCCTGCGCTTCCAGGACCGGCGCAGGCTCTTCCTGATCGCGCTCGCGGTTCCGGCCGTGGTCTATGTCGTGCTGATCGCGCTCTGGCCGCTGGCGCAGGGCATCTGGTACTCGTTCTTCGACTATAATCTGCTGCGCGGCGGAGGAAGGCGGACCTTCGTAGGCCTCGCCAACTATGCCGAGCTCTGGACGGATTCGACGGCGCGCCGGGCGCTGATCAACACCTTCGTCTTCACCTTCGCCGCCGTGGCGCTGGAGTTCGTCTTCGGCCTTTGCCTGGCGCTGCTGCTCTGGCGCGAGGGGCGCTTCAACCGCATCTGCCTCGCCTTCCTGCTGATCCCGGTCACGATCACGCCGGTGGTCGTTGGCCTGATCTTCCGCGCGCTGCTCGCCGTCGATTACGGCTTCTTCGGCTATTACCTGGCCGAATGGGGCATATCCGGCCCGCGCGGATTCCTCGCCTCGACCAGCTCCGCGCTGCCGGTCGTCATCCTGATCGATGTGTGGGAATGGACGCCGCTGGTCGCGCTGATCCTGCTCGCCGGGCTCAAGTCGCTGCCGGGTGACATATTGGAGGCGGCCTCTGCCGATGGCGCCACGGCGTTGCAGCGCTTCCGGCTCGTCGTCCTGCCGCTGCTGCTGCCGACCGTGTTCCTGGCGCTGGTGCTGCGGGTGATGGATGCGTTCCGCGTGTTCGACATCATCTTCGTCACCACCGGCGGCGGGCCGGGCGACGCGACCAATTCGCTGATGGTCTATGGCGTCAAGCAGGGCCTGCAGTTCTTCAACATCGGCTTTGCCTCGGCGATCGGCAATGTCGCGATCCTCTGCATCGCGGTGCTCTGCGCCGCCTTCACCCTGCTGATCCGCCGGGCCGATGTGAGGGCCAACGAGACATGAAAGCCCGCACCCGCCAGATCGCGATCGAGCGCACCACGCTGGTCGTCATCCTCGCCCTCTACATGATCCCGGTGCTGTGGCTGGTCTCGACTGCCTACAAGCCGCCGCGCGAGATCTTCTCCTCGCCGCCGAGCTTCACCTTCAGCCCGACCCTGTTCAATTTCGAGCGCATCTTCCAGCTGTTCGACGTCTGGCAGTTGCTGAAGTCGAGCATCGTCATGAGCCTCGGCACCACGGTGCTGTCGCTGCTGCTCGGCGTGCCGGCCGGCTATGCGCTGGCGCGGTCGAAATCGCGCTACGCCATCGTCGTCGCCTATTTCTTCCTGGCGATCCGCACGGTGCCGATCATCGCGACGCTGATCCCGTTCTATCTGATGATGCGCGACATCGGCCTGCTCGGGACGTGGTGGGCCGTCATCCTGATCAACACGACGCTGAACTGCGCCTTCGTCACCTGGATGATGTTCTCCTATTTCCGCGCGCTGCCGCGCGACATGGAGGAGGCGGCGCTGACCGATGGCTGCACGCTCTGGGGCGCGTTCTACCGCGTCGCGCTGCCGACCGTGGTGCCCGGCATCATCGCCAGCGCGCTGTTCTGCATCATGTTCTCGTGGAACGACTTCCTGACGCCGATGTTCCTGACCAATTCGGACACCAAGCCGCTCTCGGTGGCGCTGCTGGCTTCGTTCGGCACCAAGGACATCACCTGGGGGACGCTCGGCGCCCTGGCGCATTTCTCGACCGTGCCGATCGTGCTGATGGCGCTGTTCCTGAACCGCTATTTCGTCCAGGGCCTGACTAAGGGCGTGCACTGACTCTCTGCGGGACGGGGAGGGCGCGGCCTATGCCGCGGCCCTGCCGCAATCCGTGCGGTCGGCAATGTCAGGTGGCCCTTCGAGCGCCCCGGCGCGCCGGCAAAGAATCGACGGAAAAATGGGCAGGGCATCGCACCGCGCCGCCGACCCTTCAGCCGGTTGCGCGGTGCGTAGGGCGCGGACGGCAACGCTCGGCCCCCCGACCGATCGCGCGCCCGCAGCGCCTGGAGGCAGCTTCCCTCAATTCCGTCGCGGACGGGCGGCCTGGATCGGGGGCCGCGGGTCGGCGGGCTTCGGGTCGACGCTCAGATGGCGCGTCTGCCGTTCGGCCCAGGCGACGGAGGTCATAAAGACCAGGAAGGCGCTGATGATGGCGCCCAGAGCGAGGATGTTGGCTGCAGTCATGACAGGCTCCGTTTTTGACGGAACCAATATCGAGTTCCAGATTGTAGCCTGCCTTGATCGAAATCAACCGATCTCTTTGACCCAATAGGTAATTTTACGAAATTCGCTGTAAATTGCCTCTATTTTGACCCTATTGCTCAGGCGACGATCGCCTGTTCGGACGCCGCATCGAACAGATGGATGCGGGATGGGTCGACGGTGAGACAGATTCGGTCGTCTTTCCGTATCGGCAAGGTGCCGTCGACGATGGCGCGCAGTCGCGTGCGAGCCGAGCTCAGCTCCTCGCCATCCTCCGAAACGCCAGCGGCGATGACGGCGGCACCGTCGAGATCGAGATGCACCAGCAGGTTGGCGCCGAGGTCCTCGACGAAGGCGACGCGGCCGGAGAGCTTGCCGGGACCCGGCGTTCTGTCGGCGACGAACTGGAACGCCTCGGGGCGGATGCCGGCGATGATGTCCCGGCCGGCGAAGCGGGCGATGCCAGGACGGACGTCCAGGGCTGCCGGGTCGAGCGCGATCGTCAGGTCGCCGAGCTTCAGTCCGGGATCGCCCTCGGCCGCGACGACCTGACCGGGCAGAAGGTTCATCGGCGGCGAGCCGATGAAGCCGGCGACGAACAGATTGGCCGGGGCGTCATAGAGGGTGCGCGGGGCGGCCAGCTGCTGCAGCACGCCCTTGTTCATCACGGCCACGCGGTCGCCCATCGTCATCGCCTCGACCTGGTCGTGCGTGACATAGACGGTGGTGACGCCGGTCATCTTCTGCAGATGCGCGATCTCGGCCCGCATCTGGCCGCGCAGCCGCGCGTCAAGATTGGAGAGCGGCTCGTCCATCAGGAAGGCTTTGGGCGAACGCACGAGGGCGCGGCCCATGGCGACGCGCTGGCGCTGCCCGCCGGAAAGACGTCCCGGCTTGCGGTCGAGCAGGTCGGAAAGCTCCAGCAGCTTCGCCGTCTCCTCGACCTTGGCGCGGATTTCCGCCTTGTCGGAGCCGCGGACCCGGAGACCGAAGCCGATATTGTCGGCGACCGAGAGATGCGGATAGAGCGCGTAGGACTGGAACACCATGGCGATGTTGCGGTCGCGCGGCGAGAGGTCGTTGGCGACCGCGCCGTCGATGACGAGCGAGCCGTCGGAGATTTCCTCAAGCCCCGCGATCATGCGCAGCGCCGTCGACTTTCCGCAGCCGGACGGGCCGACCAGCACCAGAAACTCGCCATCGGCGATCTTCAAATCGAGCGCATTGACGGCGAGCTGGCCGTCATCATAGCGCTTGGTCACCCGCTCAAAGACGATCTCGGCCATTGCCATTCCCTCATGTCGGAAGGCGAGCGTGCCACGCCCGGGGACCGCCTGTCAAAGCCGAGGAGTGCTGCAATTTCAACCGTTTCGGTGCCTTATTCGGCATGTTCGGTTGATGCTATCCGGCGGGCGGAATCTCGAACACGCGGATGATCTCGACCATCTTGGCGACGCTCTCCTCCGAGGTGACGTCGAGCGTCGGCGCGGTGGCGAAACCGAGGGCCACGGCCTCCGGCGCCACGGCCTGACTGCCCGTGCGGCACGAAGCGTGGATCTCGCGCGCGCCGGTCCGGTCGAGGATATGCGCGACATTGTCCGGCCGCACGCCCGAGCCCGGCATGATCGCCAGCCGGTCGCCGGCGCGCTGCACCAGTTCGGCCAGCAGCGGCACGCCGTCCATCGCCTTGCGCTCGCGACCCGAGGTCAGGATGCGTTCGAAGCCGAGCGTGACGGCCGTCTCCAGCGCATCGAACGGATCCGGCACGAGATCGAAGGCGCGATGCAGCGTGGCGCCGAGGCCCTCGGCATGGCTGCGCAGATGGAACAGCGCCTCGGCATCGAGCTTTCCGCGCGGTTCGGAGGCGCCCAGCACGACGCCGGCGAGCCCGGCGGCGCGGGCGGCGTCGATGTCGCGGCGCATCTGGTCGAGTTCGCCGGGCGAGAAGACGAAATCGCCTTCGCGCGGCCGGATCATCGCATAGACCGGCACGCCCACCTTGGCGGCGATCCTCATCAGGCCGGGGGAGGGCGTCAGCCCGCCGATCGACAGCGCGCTGCACAGTTCGATGCGGTCGGCGCCGCCATGGATGGCTGCGGCGAGGCCGTCGGGCGTGTCGACGCAGATTTCAAGCTGGATTTTCATGGGCGCCATTGGATCATGCCGGGAGTTCTTCCGCCAGCATCGCCGCGCCGATCAGCCCGCTGGCACCGCGCGTCCGGCCGGGGACGACCAGCGGCGGGTCATAGCGGCCGAGCACACGCGCCCGCACGGCGAGGTCGATCCGCTCCAGCAGCGCCACATCGGAGGAGAGCCCGCCGCCGACCGGGATGGCCCAGGGGCCGAGGGTGTTGACGATCACCGAAAGCGGCCCGGCGATCAGTTCCACGAAGGCATCGACCGTGCGGGCGGCATCGGCGTCGCCGGCGTGCCAGGCCTGCGTGATCGCGTGGCTGGTCAGGCTTGCGCCGGTGAATGCCGCGTGGATCCGCTCCAGCCCGCGCGCCGACCCGTAGCTGTCGAGGCAGCCGATCTGGCCGCAGCCGCAGCGGATGACCGGAATACCGCGCGCCGCGACGGCTTCCGCCAGAATCGGTCCATGGCCCCATTCGCCGGTGACGCCGTTGGCACCGCGCACCATCCGGCCGCCGATCACCAGCCCGCCGCCGACGCCGGTGCCCAGAATGGCGCCGAAGACGATCGGCATGCCGCGGCCGGCGCCGACCGTCGCCTCGGCCAGCGCGAAGCAGTCGGCGTCATTGCCGACCCGCACCGGCACGCCGAGCGCCGCGGAGATCTCGTTCTCCAGATGATGGCCATTCACCACCGGGACATTGGCCGCCTGCGCGATGCCGGTAGCGCTGTCCGTGGTGCCGGCGATCGAGATGCCGATCCGCGTCGCTTGGCTGCCGTCGGCGGCGACGAGCGATCGCAGGGCGGCCACGAAATCCCCCCAGTTCGTGTGCGGGGTCGGAAGGGTCGCGCGGTTGGTCACCGCGCCCTCCCGGTCGACACGGGCGAACTCGATCTTGGAGCCGCCAATGTCGAAGGCTGCGGTAACGGACATCTCGTCTCCCGGATCAGGCGAGCGGCGCAAAATGCTGGCGCTCGCCGCCGATGAACACGTCGAGGACGGAGAGATCCCCCGCGAGATGGACAAAATCGGCGCGCGAACCCGGCGCGATCCGGCCATGCGTGCGGTCGATGCCGAGGAACTGCGCCGGATAGAGCGAGGCCATGCGCAGCGTCTCGTCCAGGCCGATGCCGACCGTGCCGGTCATGAAGCGGATGGCGCCGACCATGTCGAGATCGGAGCCGGCCAGCGTGCCGTCGTCCAGCGTCAGCTTGCCGTTCTCGCGGGTGATGGTGCGGCCGTTGAGGTCGAACTCGGTCAGGGTCGTGCCGATCGTCGACATGGCGTCGGTGACGATGAAGATGCGTCCCGGGGCGCGCTTGGCGCGCAGTGCGTTGGCAATCGCCGCAGGATGGACATGCAGCCCGTCCGGGATGATGCCGCACCAGGCGTCGGCGCTGTCGAGCGCCGCGCCGACGACGCCGGGCGAACGATGGCCGAGCTGGCTCATGGCATTGAACAGGTGGGTGATGCCGCGCGCGCCGGCGTTGAACGCCGCCATCGCCGTCTCATAGGAGGCGTCGGAATGGCCGATGGCGACATGAACGCCGGCCGCCGTCAGCCGGGCGATCTGTGCCGGTGGCACGGTTTCGGCGGCGACCGTAGTCAATATATGCCGCAGCCCCGTCGAGATCAGCCGCTCCAGATCAGCCTCGTCCATCGCGCGGATGAAGGCGGGATTGTGCGCGCCCTTGCGGGCGATCGAGAGGTGCGGCCCCTCGATATGCAAACCAAGGCAACCCGGCACGCCGGCGGCGATGGCGTCGCGCGCGGCGGTGATCACGGCTTCGGTCACGGCGGGCGTGTCGGTGATCAGCGTCGGCAACAGCGCCGTGGTGCCGTAGCGTGCATGGGCGGTGCAGATGGTGCGGATGCCCTCGACCGTCGCAGCGCTGTTCAGCAGCGCGCCGCCGCCGCCATTGACCTGCGCGTCGACGAAGCCGGGCGCCAGCAGGCCGCCCTCCAGGTCGATCGTCGCCACGCCTTCCGGCAGGCCGCCGGGCCCGACGATATCGACGACCGTGCCGCCTTCGACAAGAACGGCGGCATCGCGGCGGCGCGTGGCGCCGTCGAACAATTCAGCGCCCCGATAGGCGGTCAGGTTCGGCATGGGCTCTTCCTGAAAATCCGTGTTGGCGGAATGGATAGCAAGGCCGGCAACGCGAGGCGCCGGCCTGTTGTTCTTCACCTCTCCGCCAGGGAGAGGTGAAGGAAGGCGAATCCGCCTAGACCGTCTCGGTCACCTTGTTGAGGCCGCGCGGCTTGTCGGGGTTGTAGCCCCGGGCGACAGCCACCGTCTCGGCGAAGCGGTAGAAGGAGAGGGCGATCGAAACCGGATCGGTCAGGGCATGGCCGGTGGGGGCGATCGGCAGGCGCGGGCCGGGGATCGCCGCGGCGGTGGCGGTGAACACCTTGGCGCCGCGCGCATGCAGCGCCGAGACGGTCGCGACCATGCTGGGCGATGCCGCGTCGTCGGGGATGAAGGCGATCAGCGGGAAGTTCTCATCGACCAGCGACACCGGGCCGTGCTGCAATTCGGCGCCGGAATAGGCCTCGGCATGCAGGATCGAGGTTTCCTTGAGCTTCAGCGCCGCTTCCTGGGCCACCGCGAAGCCGGGACCACGGCCGAGCGTATAGAGCGACGAGGCGTTGACGACCATGTCGCGCGCTTCGCTCCAGTCGCATTCGAGCGCGGCGTCGAGCTTGTCGGGCAGGGCGGCGATGGCGGCCCGCAGGGCTTCGTCCTGGCGCCATTCGGCGAGGATGGCGAGACCGGCGACCACCGAGGTGATGTAGGACTTGGTCGAGGCGACGCTCTTTTCCGGACCGGCGCGCAGCGGCACGAAGATGTCGGCCAGCGAAGCGAGCGGCGCGTCCTCGACATTGACGAGAGCGATGCTGGCGGCGCCGCCCTGCTTGGCGGCCTCGACCATGGCGAGCAGGTCCGGGCTCTTGCCGGATTGTGAAGTGGCGATGACCGCGCCGCCGGGCAGATGCAGCGGCGTCTTGTAGATCGAGGCGATCGAGGGGCCGAGCGAGGCGACCGGCACGCCGGTGGTGATCTCGCAGGCATATTTGAAGAAGGCGCTGGCATGATCGGACGAGCCGCGCGCCACGGTCACGATCACCTTGGGATCCAGGCTGCGCAGGCGCGCGCCGGCCTCGCGGATCGCATCGCCGGATTGCTCCAGCAGGCGGCGGACGGCGGCCGGGGCTTCGTCGATCTCGGCGCGCATCAAAGTCGTGGTCATCGTCGTGTTCCTCTTTCCAGCCCTAGCGCTGCGGCGCTTCGGTCAGGTTCAATTCGGCTACGAAATCATAGGCATCGCCGCGATAATGCGAGCGCGTGAACTCGACGATGCGGCCATCCGGCAAATAGGAGATGCGCTCGATCGCCAGCGCGGCGGAGCCGGCGGCGATGCCGAGCAGGCTGGCATCGGCGCTGCTGACATTCTCGGCGTTGAGGCGCTGCACGGCGCGCACCGGGCGCATGCCGACCGAGGTCAGCGCATCATACAGCGAGGTGGTCACGATCATCGGGTCGGGCAGGATCCGGGCCGGGATGACGGCGCGTTCGATCGCCATCGGCTCGTTGTCGGCGAGGCGCAGCCGGTGCAGGCGCGAAACACGCTCGGTCGGGGCGAGGCCGAGGATCATCGCCTCGGCCGAGGTCGGCATGCCGACGGAACGCTCGATCCAGCTTGCCGTGGGCACGAGGCCGCGGCTTTTCATATCCTCGGTGAACGAGGAGAGGCGGGACAGTGGCTGCTCGACGCGGCCGCCGCTGCGCGACACGAAGGTGCCGGAGCCGTGGCGCTGGCGCAGCACGCCATCGGCGACGAGGCCCTGGATCGCCTTGCGCACCGTGACGCGCGAGACGCCGAGCGAACTCGCCATGTCGCGCTCGGGCGGCAGCGCGGCGTTGGCCGGCAGCCGCCCATCCGAGATCGCGGCGCGGATCAGCGTCTGCAGGCGGAAATAGAGCGGGCCGCCTTCTTCGTCGGCGAGGTGGTCCGGCGCGAAGAGGAAATCGCTCATGCCGACACCCCGGCGGGAAGCAGCGTCGCGGCCAGGACCAGCGCGCCGTCGAGCGCATCGCCGGTGGGCGGCGCGACATGGGCGGCGATCCCGGGAGAGAGCCGCTCGGCATAGAGCGGCGCGAGGCCGCCCAGCAGGCTGATGCGCGCCGCGCCCAGTTCGACGAGCCGGTTCAGCGCCACTTCGATGTCGTGGGTGGCTTCCGCCAGCAGCGCCAAGGCGATGGCGTCGCCGGCCGCGGCGCGCTCGAACACCAGCGGGGCGAAGGTGCCGTAGTCTCGCGGCAGCGCCGTCTTGCAGAAGGTCACCATGCGGTCGGGCTTGCCGTCGAACTGCGCCAGCAGCGCATCCGTCAGGCCGGTCGACGGCACCAGCGCGTCATGCGCCAGCACGGACTGGCGCATGGCCCTATGGCCGAGCCAGGCGCCGCTGCCCTGGTCGCCGAGCTGGAAACCCCAGCCGCCGACCGTGACGAAGACGCCGCCGGTCTGGACGACATAGGCCGTGCCGGTGCCCAGAATGGCGATGGCGCCATTGCCGTCGGGATGGGCGCCGCGACAGGCGATCCAGGCATCCATTTCCAGCGCCGTGCGGGCGAAGGGGAGGTCGGAGGCGAGGAAGCGTTCGGAGAGATCCGGGATGTTGGCGCCGGCGAGGCCGAGGCCCACGAGGCAGCGGCCGAGATCCGCGCCGCTCAATCCCCCCGCGACCAGGGCGCCCTCGACGGCGGCGACGATGTTGTCCCGCGCCGTCTCGACGCCGGCCAGGATGTTGGCGGTGCCGGTGACGCATTCGCCGATCGGCGTGCCGTCGGGCCAGCGGGCGCGGGCCCGGCAGCGGGTTCCGCCACCGTCGATGCCCACCAGAATCAATTGACCAGCCCTTGCTATCGATCCGGACATGTCACCCGCTTCGAGCCGAAATGCGAGGTTGCAGGCCGCCGGAAGGCCCGATCCGGATGCCGCTATCGATAATACCAAATTGAATCCAGTTGGGAAGTCCGAATACCACTTCAGACCATGGTATCATGGTTCTTATGGGAGTAAAAATAAGGCAATAGGTATCATCTATTTGAATTTACTGGATTAAATCGATTTGCGTCGCTGCTCTTGGAAAAGTGGGGGCGAGTGTGGTCTTGCCGTCTGGACGCAATGGTACTTTGTTGGTATCGTTTCTCGATGACGTGAATGGGGGATGCTGGTTTCATGGCAATGCCGCGTACGGAAGTGGTGGAAGACCGCTTCGAGGGCATCGATCTCTGGCCGACCGCCGACGCGCTCGCCGCCCTGGCCGAAGGGCAGGTTCGCGGCGCCATGGCGGTCCGTGGCGCCATTCCCGCGCTCGCCGCCGCCGCCGAACGGGCGGCAGAATGCCTCGCCAGGGGAGGGCGCCTCGTTTATTTCGGCGCCGGATCCTCGGGCCTGCTCGCCCTGGTCGACGCGCTTGAAATCCCGCAGACCTTCAGCGTGCCGCAGAGCCAGATCCTGGTGCTGATGGCCGGCGGCATGGCGATGACCGAGACGCTGACCGGTGGGCCGGAGGATATCGCCGAACTCGGCGTTGCCGACATCGAGGCCGCACGGCTCGGACCCGACGATTGCGTCGTCGCGGCGTCCGCCAGCGGCTCGACCCCCTATACGGTCGCCGGCCTCGAAGCGGCGCGGAAGACGGGCGCCGCCACCGTGGCGATCGCCTGCAACGCCTCGGCGCCGCTGTTCGCCCATGCCCATATCGCCGTGTTCCTCGATTCCGGCCCGGAAGTGCTAGCGGGATCGACGCGGATGGCGGCGGGCACGGCGCAGAAGGCCGCCTTCAACATGCTCTCGACCATGATCGCCATCCGCCTCGGCCATGTGGTCGATGGGCAGATGGTCAATGTCCGCGCCGACAATGCCAAGCTGCGCGGCCGCGCCGCCCGCATCATCGCGCGGATCGCCAAAGTCGACGAGACATCCGGCATCGCGGCGCTGGATGCCGCCGATGGCGAGGTGAAGCCCGCCATCCTGATCGCGGCCGGGGCGGCGGATGCCGCCCGCGCCGAGGAACTGCTCGCAGCCCACAAGGGCAATCTCCGCGCGGCGCTCGCTGCGCTTGGGACACGCGAAACCGCATAACCCGATGCGGCCGCACCAACGCGGCGGCACGGACCAGAGAGGAGTCATTTCATGAACAATCTCAGGAAGACCCTGCTTGCGACGACGGTCGCGGCGATCGGCGCGAGCTTCGCGGCCCCGGCCTTCGCCGAGGACGTCACGCTGACGATCGAAAGCTGGCGCAATGACGATCTGCCGATCTGGCAGGAGAAGCTGATCCCGGCCTTCGAGGCCAAGCATCCCGGCATCAAGCTGAACTTCGCCCCGTCCGCGCCGACCGAATATGACGCGGCGCTCGGCGCCAAGCTCGACGCGGGCTCGGCCGGCGACATCATCACCTGCCGTCCGTTCGACAAGTCGCTGGCGCTGTTCCAGAAGGGCCAGCTCGCTTCGCTGAACGACGTCGACGGCATGGACAAGTTCTCGTCCGTCGCCAAGTCCGCCTGGATCACCGATGACGGCAAGGATGCGTTCTGCGTGCCCGTCGCCGCCGTGATCCATGGCTTCATCTACAACAAGGAAGCCTTCGACAAGCTGGGCATCGCCGTGCCGCAGACCGAAGACGAATTCTTCGCTGCGCTCGAGAAGATCAAGGCCGACGGCACCTATATCCCGCTCGCCATGGGCACCAAGGATCTCTGGGAAGCCGCCACCATGGGCTACCAGAACATCGGCCCGAACTACTGGAAGGGTGAAGAGGGCCGTCTCGCCCTGATCGCCGGCAAGCAGAAGCTGACCGATCCGCAGTGGGTCGAGCCCTTCGAGACGCTCGCCAAGTGGGCGCCCTATATGGGCGACGGCTTCGAGGCCCAGACCTATCCGGACAGCCAGAACCTGTTCACGCTCGGCCGCGCCGCCATCTATCCGGCCGGCTCGTGGGAAATCTCGGGCTTCAACCAGCAGGCCCAGTTCAAGATGGGCGCGTTCCCGCCGCCGGTGAAGAAGGCCGGCGACGAGTGCTACATCTCCGACCACACCGATCTCGCGATCGGCATGAACGCCAAGACGGCGCATCCGGAACAGGCGAAGCAGTTCCTCGCTTGGGTCGCGTCGCCCGAGTTCGCCGAGATCTACGCCAACGCGCTGCCGGGCTTCTTCAGCCTGTCCTCGACGCCGGTGAAGATGCAGGACCCGCTGGCCGAGGAGTTCGTCTCCTGGCGCGAGAAGTGCAAGCCGACGATCCGCTCGACCTACCAGATCCTGTCGCGCGGCACGCCGAACCTCGAGAACGAGACCTGGACGGAATCGGCCAATGTGATCAACGGCACGGACACGCCGCAGGTCGCCGCCGAGAAGCTGCAGAAGGGCCTCGACGCCTGGTACAAGCCGGCCGCGCAGTAAGGGACCAAGGCCCTCACCCCGACCCTCTCCCTTGAACGGGAGAGGGGGCGCCACCGATCGGTCTCCGGGCTGATGCGAGGCGCCGGACGAAAAGCCCTCGCCCGCCTGCGGGAGAGGGTGGGGTGAGGGGCTTTCTTCGAGACCGACGTTCCGGACGCCGCATGCGCCCGGAACGCTTTCCAAGCCGCGAAAGAGATGGCCCGGGATGACCACGATCGATGCTACCGACGCCGTCGCCAAGCGCCCCGTTCGCTGGCATATCGCCGTATTCCTGGCGCCGGCCGTCCTGATCTACACCGCCGTGATGATCCTGCCGCTGATCGAGACGCTGCGGCTGTCGCTGTTCAACGTCCAGGACGGCCAGTCGATCTTCGTCGGCTTCGACAATTTCAAGGTGCTGTTCGGCGATGACCGCTGGTCGGTCTCGTTCTGGAACGCGCTGAAGAACAATCTCGTCTTCTTCGTCATCCACATGCTGGTGCAGAACCCGATCGGCATCGCGCTGGCGGCGCTGCTGTCCCTGCCGGTCCTGCGCCTGCGCGGCTTCTATCGCACCGCGATCTTCCTGCCGACCATCCTCTCCTTCGTCATCGTCGGCTTCATCTGGAAGCTGATCCTGTCGCCGATCTGGGGCGTCGCGCCCTTCCTGATGGATCTGGTCTGGCTGAAGCCGTTCTTCGGGCCCTGGCTCGGCAAACCCGGCAGCGCGCTGATCACGGTGTCGCTGGTCTCCGTGTGGCAGAACATCGGCATCCCGATGATGCTGATCTATGCGGCGCTGCTGTCGATCCCGGACGAGGTGATCGAGGCGGCGGAATGCGACGGCGTCACCGGCTGGGCCCAGTTCTTCAAGATCAAGCTGCCGCTGATCCTGCCGACCATCGGCATCGTCTCGATCCTGACCTTCGTCGGCAATTTCAACGCCTTCGACCTTGTCTACACCATGCAGGGGGCGCTGGCCGGGCCGGACGGATCGACCGACATTCTCGGCACCTTCCTCTATCGCACCTTCTTCGGCTTCCAGCTGCAGGTCGGCGATCGCTCGATGGGCGCGACCATCGCCACGGTGATGTTCCTGATCATCCTGGCCGGCGTCAGCCTCTATCTCTTCGTCATCCAGCGGCGCATCCGCCGCTACCAGTTCTGAGGCGGGCCATGTCGAAAGCACGTTCTTCGTTCGCCCGTTCCGGCTTCGTCCATCTGGCGCTTGGCGGCTACACCCTGCTGGCGCTGTTCCCGATCTTCCTGGTCATCGCCAACTCGTTCAAGACGCGCGCCGGGATCTTTTCCGCGCCGCTTCAGCTCCCCAACGCCACCACCTTCAGCTGGATCGGCTACCAGACGGTGCTGAAGCAGGGTGACTTCCTCGGCTATTTCCAGAACAGCCTGATCGTCACCATCGTCTCGATCTTCCTGGTGCTGCTGTTCGGCGCGATGGCCGCCTTCGCGTTGTCGGAATACCGCTTCCGCGGCAATCTGATGATGGGCCTCTACCTGGCGCTCGGCATCATGATACCGATCCGGCTCGGCACGGTGGCGATCCTGCAGGGTATGGTCGCGACCGGCCTCGTCAACACGCTGACGGCGCTGATCCTGGTCTATACGGCGCAGGGCCTGCCGCTCGCGGTATTCATCCTGTCGGAATTCATGCGCAACGTCTCGGACGATCTGAAGAATGCCGGCCGGGTCGATGGCCTCTCCGAATACACGATCTTCTACCGCCTGGTGCTGCCGCTGGTGCGGCCCGCCATGGCGACGGTCGCCGTCTTCACCATGATCCCGATCTGGAACGACCTCTGGTTCCCGCTGATCCTGGCGCCGAGCGAGGCGACCAAGACGGTGACGCTGGGCGCGCAGATGTTCATCGGCCAGTACGTCACCAACTGGAACGCCGTGCTGTCGACGCTGTCGCTGGCGATCCTGCCGGTGCTGGTCCTCTATTTGATCTTCTCGCGCCAGTTGATCCGCGGCATCACCGCCGGCGCGGTGAAGTGACTCTTGCGCCGGAATCCGGCCCGTTCTCTCTGATGGCAGGTTGCTGACCCATGACACGTCCCCTTCGCGTTTTCGTCGCCGGCCTCGGTCAGATGGGGCGCAGCCATGCGCTGGCCTATCACGCCAATCCGGGCTTCGAGATCGTCGGCATGTACAACCGCTCCGCGGTCGACCTGCCGGAGGAACTGACCGCCTATCCGCGCGTCGAGAGCTTCGAGGCGGGGCTGGCGCTGAAGCCGGATGTCGTTTCCGTCAACACCTATACCGACAGCCACGCGCCCTTCGCGATCGCGGCGATGGAAGCGGGGGCGCATGTCTTCGTCGAGAAGCCGCTGGCGGCCAGCGCCGCCGAGGCGCGTTCGGTCGTCGAGGCGGCCAAGCGGACGGGCAGGAAGCTCGTCATCGGCTACATCCTGCGCCATCACCCGTCCTGGATCGGCTTCATCGCCAAGGCGCGCGAGCTCGGCCCGCCCTTCGTCATGCGCATGAATCTGAACCAGCAGTCGTCGGGTCCGAGCTGGCACATCCACAAGCAGCTGATGCAGACGACGTCGCCGCTTGTGGATTGTGGCGTCCATTATGTCGATGTCATGTGCCAGATCACCGACGCCCGGCCGGTCGAGGTTCGCGGCATGGGCGTGCGTCTCTCGAGCGAGATCGCAGAGACGCAGGTCAATTACGGTCATCTGCAGGTGATCTTCGAGGATGGCTCGGTCGGCTGGTACGAGGCCGGCTGGGGCCCGATGATCTCCGAGACCGCTTTCTTCGTGAAGGACGTCATGAGCCCGAAGGGCGCCGTCTCGATCGTCATGGATGAGGGCGCGAAGTCGGACGATGTCGACACCCACACCAAGACGGCGCGCATCCGCGTCCATCATTCCGAACTCAAGGCGGATGGTTCGTTCGAGCGCGCCGATGAGTGGTTCTCGACCGAGGATGAGCCGGGCCACCAGGCGCTTTGCGACCGCGAGCAGGCCTATCTGCTGAAGGCGATCCGCGACGATATCGACCTGACCCGCCACATGCAGGACGCCATCACCTCGCTGGAAATCGCGCTGGCCGCCGAGGTAAGCATGCGCGAGGGCAGGGTGGTGAGGCTGTGACCTGGCATATCGACAGAGTTTTCCTGGGCCGCCGCTCAGCCAACGATCACGAAGGATAAGCCCGTGAGCGCACTGACCCTCCAGAACGTCACCAAGCGCTTCGGATCGACCGACGTCATCCGCGGCGTCGATCTCGAGGTCGCCGAGGGCGAGTTCGTCGTCTTCGTCGGCCCGTCAGGCTGCGGAAAGTCGACGCTGCTGCGCATCATCGCGGGCCTCGAGGACCAGACCTCCGGCCATGTGACGATTGCCGGAAAGAATGTCGACGTGACGCCGCCGGCGAAGCGCGGCATCGCCATGGTGTTCCAGAGCTACGCGCTCTATCCGCACCTGACGGTGAAGGGCAACATGGGCCTGGCGCTGAAGCAGGAGGGCGTCGAGAAGAGCGAGATCGAGCGCCGGATCGCGGCCGCTGCCAAGATGCTGCATCTCGACACGCTGCTCGACCGCCGGCCGTCCGAGCTTTCCGGCGGCCAGCGCCAGCGCGTCGCCATCGGCCGCGCCATCGTGCGCCAGCCAAAACTGTTCCTGTTCGACGAGCCGCTGTCCAATCTTGACGCGGCGCTTCGCGTCAACACGCGCATCGAGATCGCCAATCTGCACCGCCTGCTGGGCGGAACCATGATCTATGTGACGCATGACCAGGTCGAGGCGATGACGCTGGCCGACAAGATCGTCGTCCTGAGCGCCGGCAAGATCGAGCAGGTCGGCCGCCCGATCGATCTCTACAACAAGCCGGCCAATCTGTTCGTCGCCGGCTTCATCGGTTCGCCGAAGATGAATTTCCTCACCGGCGCGCCAGCGGAAAAGCTGGGCGCCACGACGATCGGCATCCGGCCTGAGCACGTTCGCATCGTGCCGACCGGCGGCAATTGGGAAGGCAAGGTCAGCCATCTCGAGAAGCTCGGATCCGACACCTTCGTCTATGTCGCCGTCGAAGGCGCCGACATGGTGACGGTCCGCATCGTCGGCCAGGAGGATTTCGAGGTCGGGGCGACCGTCGGCCTCGCGGCCGACGAGGCGCATATCCACCGCTTCGACAAGGATGGCCGGGCGATTTGAGGCTGCGCCTGAACCCTCCCCTCGAGGGAGGGCCAAGACCGCGCTTGCGGTCTTGGGGAGGGAGCTTTTTTCGAGCCACCAATGCAGTAAGCACGATACCCCCTCCCGAAAACGCGAAGCGCGTTTTCGACCTCCCCTCAAGGGGGAGGTTCAAGAAGGAGGATGGCTGGGACCATTGTGTCCTGTTCTGCCGACAGGGTGAGGGGCTTCCTACCCCTTTCCGGACCCTCCGCCCCTTGCACGGAACCGGCCCCCGGTGCGAGTGTCGCGCGGAATCGGACTGGCGGGTGACATGACCAAGAACATCGTAATCATCGGCGGCGGCCATGCTGGCGCACAGGCTGCGGCGAGCCTCCGCTCGGACGGGTTTGACGGCAATGTCACGCTCGTTTCGGCCGAACGCGAAATCCCCTATCACCGCCCGCCGCTCTCGAAGGGTTTCATCAAGGCGGAGGACGACGAGCTGCAGGAACTGCGCCCGGCCGCCTTCTACGAGAAGAACGCCGTCGACCTGGTGCTGGGTTCGGAAGTGACCGCCATCGACCGCGATGCCGGATTGGTGCGCCTCGGCGCTGAGAGCCTGCCCTTCGACGGGCTGGTGCTGGCGACCGGCGCGCGCGTCCGTGTGCCGCCGGTTCCGGGCATCGATCTCGAAAACATCTTCCTGCTGCGCACCGCCGAGGATGCGCGCCGGCTTAAGCGGCGCTTCGCGCTGGCGAGGGATGTCGTCGTGGTTGGCGGCGGCTTCATCGGCCTGGAGCTGGCCGCGACCGCGCGCCTGCTCGGCAAGACCGTGACGGTGCTGGAAGCCGCGCCGCGGCTGATGGGCCGCGTCGTCGCGCCGGCAATTTCGAGCTATTTCCTCGACCTGCACCGCGCCATGGGCACGACGATCCGGTTGGAGACGCCGGTCCACGGCATCATCGGCGAGAACGGGCAGGCCGTCGCCGTCGAGACGCTGACGGGCGAGCGCATCCCCGCCGACACGGTGATCGTCGGCGTCGGCGTGGTGCCGAACGTCGAACTCGCCGAGGCTGCCGGCCTGCATGTCGCTAACGGCATCGTCGTCGACGAGGCGATGCGCACCTCCGATCCGCGCATCGTCGCCGCCGGCGACGCGGTGTCGTTCCATCATTGGGCGCTGGGTCGCTCGGTGCGGCTCGAAAGCGTGCAGAACGCCGTCGACCAGGCGAAGACCGGCGTCGCGGCGCTGCTCGGCAAGGGCGAAGCCTTTCGCGCCGTGCCTTGGTTCTGGTCGGATCAGGGCGACGCCAAGCTGCAGATGGTCGGGCTTTCCAACGACGCCAATTCGAGCGTCCTGCGCGGCAGGCCCGAGGATGGCTCGTTCTCGGTGTTCCACTACCGCGATGACGATCTGGTCGCGATCGACTCGGTCAACCGCGCCGGCGATCACATGCTGGGCCGCCGCATGCTGGGCTCGGGTTTCCAGCTCGACAAGGCCGTGGCGGCCGATGAAAGCGTGGATCTGAAAAAGCTGGTTCTGGCCGGCTGAGGGAGCCGGCCTATCTGACGCCGCCCCCGGTTTCATGCTAGGTTTTGCGACAGACGGTAGCTTGTCGCAACGCTTTGCTCATGAGGGCGCGCATGTCCAACACGCTGCATTCCACGTCTGGCGGCCCCTCGCTTCCCAAGGGGCCGACCGAAGGTCCGCTGACGGTCGAGGAGCTGCAGCTCGCGGCGCGCAACCACGCCATGCCGCTCGAGGCGCTCCGCTACGACATCACGCCGGCGGGCCTGCATTACCTGCTGATCCATTTTGATATTCCGCTGATCGATCCCGCCGACTGGCGGCTATCGATCGAGGGAGCCGTCGCGCGCCGCCTTGAGCTTTCCCTGGACGACATCCGGTCGCGGCCCCGCGTGTCGCTGCCGGTGACGCTTGAATGCGCCGGCAATGGCCGTTCGCGGCTGCACCCACGGCCGGTCAGCCAACCCTGGGTGACGGAGGCGGTTGGCACGGCGCTGTGGACCGGCACGCCGCTTTCCGGCCTGCTGGCGGAGGCTGGTGTTCGCGACGACGCCGTCGACATCGTCTTCACCGGCGCCGACCATGGTTTCGAGAAGGGCGAAGAACTGGACTATGCCCGCAGCCTGCCGGTCGGCTATGCCAACCGGCAGGAAATCCTGCTTGCGTATGAGATGAACGACCAGCCCTTGCTGCCGCAGCACGGCTTCCCGCTGCGCCTGCTGGTGCCGGGCTGGTACGGCATGGCCAGCGTCAAATGGCTGAGCCGGATCGAGGCGGTGAACCGCCCGTTCCAGGGTTACTATCAGGCGATCAACTACCATTATCGAAGCAGCCCGGACGATCCCGGCGTGCCGGTGCAGCGCATCCGGCCGCGCGCGCTGCTGGTGCCGCCGGGCGATCCGGATTTTCTGACGCGCAAGCGCACGCTGGGCGCCGGGCCGTGCCGGATCGAGGGGCGGGCCTGGTCGGGCGAGGCGCCGATCGAACGGGTGGAGTTCGGGGCCGATGGCGGCTGGACCGCGGCGGATCTGGATGCTCCGCAGGGGGAATTCGCCTGGCGGCGCTGGACCTGCCTCTGGGATGCCGAGCCGGGCGAGCACGTGCTTTCCTGCCGGGCGATCGATGCCGCCGGCAATATCCAGCCGATCGAGCCGAACTGGAACTGGTTCGGCGTCGGCAACAACATGGCGCAGGCCATTCCCGTCACCGTGCGCTGAGACGCGCGCACACAAGGGCTCGCGGCCGTCCAGCGCACACGTCTCGGTTGCCTCTCCCTCAACGCGGGGTGAAATCGGGCGTCCCTTGCCGGACGCCCGTCGTCACTGCGCCGAAGCCAGGGCCGGCAGCGGCTTGTCGGCGGTGTCGATCCTGACGATCACCGACATGCCGGGGCGCAGATCCGCCGCCGCGGGCTGGCCGCCATCGATCTCGATGCGCAGCGGAATGCGCTGGGCGATCTTGGTGAAGTTGCCCGTGGCGTTGTCGGGCTTGAGCACGCTGAACTCCGAACCGGCGGCGGGCGCGATCTGCGACACGCGGCCGTTCAGCTCGACGTCGCCGAGACCGTCCACCGTAAAGGTGACGGGCTGGCCGACTTCGACATGGGCGAGCTGGGTTTCCTTGAAATTTGCGATGACCCAGGTCTTCGAGGGCGTGATCGAGGTCAGCTGTGTGCCGGCGGCTGCATATTGTCCGAGCCGGGCCGCGACCTCGCCCAGCCTGCCGTCGACGGGGGCGACGATGCGGGTATTGCCCAGGTTGATCCGGGCGAGTTCGACCGCCGCCTCGGCGCCGGCCACGGCAGCTTCGAGCGAGCTTTTCCCGGCATCGACCAGAGCGAGGTTCTGCTCGGCGATCTTCACCGAAGCTTCCGCCTGCGCGACCGTCGACTGCGCCTGCAGCCGGGCGACGCGGGTCTGGTCGCCGGAGGACTGGGTCGAGAAGCCGCGATCAACCAGCGTGCCCGTGCGCTTGTCGTCGAGCTCGGCCTTCTCCAATCCCGCCTGCGCGCTTTGCAGCTGCGCCTTGGCGAGGTCGAGGCTTGCCTGCCTGGCGAGGCGGTTCTCGGCGAAATTGGCGAGCGCCGCCTGTTGCTGGACGAGGGTTGCCTCGGCCTGGGCCAGTTGCTGGCGATAGATGCGGTCGTCGATCTGGACGAGCAGGTCGCCCTTCTTGACGCTCATATAGTCCTGCGCCGGGACGGCGACGACGTAGCCGGGGATCTGCGGGCTGAGCAGCGTCACCTGGCCTTTGACATAGGCGTTGTTGGTGGTCTGCACCGACGAGGCGAAGGGCGGCAGCTGCCAGGAATAGAGCACAAGCAGTACGCCGAGAATGCCGACGGCGAGCGCGGCGAGGGTGGTTCTGGATTTGAAGATCGACTGGATCTGCATGATGAACACTCGATTCTGATAGCCGTCAGGCCGGGGCGAGGGCGGCGAGGCGGTTGGTGCGATAGCGGACATAGGCGGTGTGGGCGGCCAGCAGGGCGATGCCGGCCAGCGCGACGTAGAAGATCAGCAGGAACATGTCCTGGTAGGCGAGGATGCTCGCCTCCTGGCTGGCCAGCTTGCCGAGCGTGACGACGCCTTCCGCGTTCTGCAGCGCCGGATCCGGCAGTACCCTGGAATAGGCGGCGCCATAGGCGCGGATGCGCTGGACGACCAGCGGATCCTGCAAGGTCAGGTGTTCGACGATGACGCTCGAATGGAATTTCTCGCGCATCGTCTGGAAGGTCCCGAGAATGGCCGAGGCGAGGATGCCGCCCATGCTCTGGGTGCCGAGGAAGACGACGAGGAAGCTCAGTATGCCCATCGGCCCCTTGGCGATTGCCTTGCCGAAGCCCACGAGCAGCGCGGGCGGCAGGAACAACGCGCCGGCGAACGCGACCATGGCCTGGCTGACATAGAACTGCTCGGGCCGGGTCAGGTTGGTGACGCGCGAATCGAGCCAGGCGGCGACGGCGATCAGGATCAGCGCCGCCAGATGCAGGCGCGGCCCGTTGGCCGGGCTGATGACGCAGGCGGTGAACAGATAGCCCGCCAGCGTTGCCGCCAGGATGACCGTGAACAGGGGGATCAGCTGTTCGTTCTGCATGCCGATCGAGCTGAACAGGCCGATGGCGCCAACCGACTGTTCGGACAGCAGGAAGCGGAACAGCAGGAGCGAGCCCGTCAGCGTCAGCATGTCGAAGGAGGACAGCCAGCGCAGGTCGATGATCGGATGGGCGCGATGCCATTCGATGATGACGACGAGGGTCAGCGAGGCGATAGCCACGGCGAGCAGCACGCCGATCCAGGGCGCTTCGAACCACCAGTAGAGCCTACCGACCGAAAGGATGATGGCGGTCGAGCCGAAGCCGGCTGCGATCAGCGGAAAGCTGATCCAGTCCTCGCGATCGAACACCTTCACCCGCGGGGGATGGGTGATCGGCAGGATGTAGATGACAGCAAGGCTCAGCATCGCGAGGCCCGCCTCGATCAGATAGAGCCCGTGCCAGTCGCCGAGCTCCAGCAGGTCCGGCGAGATCACGCGGGCGATGGGCACGGCCAGCTGGCCGCCCAGTACGCCGAAGGTGACGCCCAGCGTCAGCTTGCGGGCCGGCGGCAGCCATTCGAGCATGTAGTAGAAGGCAAGCGTCGAGAGCGGCGCGGCCGCGATCCCCATCACGGCGCGCACGGCCAGCGCCGAGCGCAGATCGTTGCTGAACAGGTGGGCGATGGTGACCAGCGCGTAGATGGTGAGGCCGATCTCGGCGAAGCGGCGCAGGCCGAACTGGGTCCGCACCTTGTAGAGCAGCATCGTGCCGGTGATGTTGGTGGCCATGTAGGCGGCGGTCAGCCAGGCGATCTCGATCTGGGTGGCGTGCAGCGGACCCTGCAGGCCCGTCAGATTGGCGCTGACGAGATTGAGGCCGAGGCCCTGCGTCAGGCCAAGCAGGAGCGAGGCGCCGGCGTAGATCGCGGCGCGCAGGGGCGGCATCGGCACGAAGGCGGGCGCGGCCGGAGGGGCCGGTGGGGCGACGGCGGCGGGCTTCTGGACGGGAACGGGTTTCGGCTCCGCCCGGGCTTCTGCCTCGGGCCGCGGCGCCAGGGCGATCGCGTGGCTCATGATATCGGCTCGGCTTCCGTTTCCCTGGCGAGCGCCCGGCCGAGATTGTCGGACAGAGCCATCAAAACCCGTTCCGCCACGTCGATGTCCTCAGGCGGAATTCCCTCCAGCAGGTGCTCGCTCAGCGTATCGGTCATGCGCAGAACGCGCTCGCCGACGGCCTGGCCCTCCGCCGTCAGGACCACCGCCTTGGCGCGGCGGTCGCCCGGCAGCGGCTGGCGCTGGACGTGACCCGACTGTTCGAGACCATCGAGCAGTCGCACGATGGTGGGATGCTCGACTTCCAGCACGTCGGTGAGCTCCGACTGGGTGACGACATGCGACGCCGACACCAGGTGCAGCATCAGCCGGCCGCGCGACAGCGTCAGGTCGAGCGTCTTCAATTCGGCATCGAAACAGGTGCGCATGGCGCGGCTCGCCTGCGATAGCCGCCCCAGGAACGTCTTGGGCCGATTTTCATAGCTTACCATAACAGTCGCCTCGTACATTGTATTAAGATACATATATGGCGTGCCTTACGATTTGTCGAGAGGCTCTGCCGGGCACGGAGACGTGGACGATCGGGCGGTGGATCGGGCCGCCCGTTGACAACGGGGGGCCGCATGCAGGCATTTCGCCCCGATCAAACTATCGACTGAATTGTCGGCGATGATGATTCTCGTCACCATCTTCCGTCTGCCGCTGGGATGCGCCCCTGATGCCCAAGTTCTATTTCGACGCGACCCAGCCCCTGCGGTGGGGGCCGCATCCCCCGGTGGGCATTCCGCGCGTCGAGAGCGCGCTGATCCGCCAGGTGCTGCGCCGCAAGGACCTCGACGTCGTGTTCTACATGGTCGAGAACAGCGGCAAGGCGCGGATGCTGACGGCGGTGGAACTGCGCTATCTCGAAACCCTGGTCGAGCGCCGCATCCCCTTCATCGAAGGCGTCGGCGACGCGTCGTTCCCGAGCCGGGTCAAGACCGTCTATCGCGTGATCCAGGCCAGCGGCGGCTCGGCCGGGCGCGAGCTGGATCGCGTGTCGGCCGCCTATCTGGCCAATCGATCGAGCCGCTCCGGCCTGCCGTTCGAGCTTGCGAAACTCGGCATCCGGATTTGCAAGCTCGTCTTCGCGGCCCGCACCGCGAGGGGCGGTCCCGGCGCGGATCCGCTGTCCGATCCCGACGCGCTGTGCTTCCTGTCGAATACCGGGCTGCATTCGATTGCCGGACACCGTTCGACCGAGGTGCGGGCGAAGGTTTCCGCGATCCTGCATGACACGATCCCGCTCGACATGCCCGATCTGGTGCACAAGGGGCATGCCACGTCCTTCGCCCGCGACTTCCGGTGGATGCAGGCATGGTGCAGCCAGCTAGTCTGCGTCTCGGAATATTCGGCCCGGACGACCCGGGCGGGCCTGGAGGGGGAGCGCCGGCCGAAGGTCTCCGTCAACCCGCTGGGTTCGTTCCTGCGCGAGGGGCTGGCAGGGCGCGCGCCCGAGCCGGTGGAAGCGCTGGTCGGCGCGAGTTTTGCCATCTATTGCTCGACGATCGAGATCCGCAAAAACCACATCACGCTTCTGCGGGCCTGGGAACGCCTGATGCCGCTGCTCGGCGACCGCATGCCGCAACTCGTCCTCTGTGGCCGTTGGGGCTGGATGGTGGAGGAGGTCGAGCAGTATCTGGCCGAGCATCCCGAACTGTCGGCCAAGGTGTCGTTCCTCTCCGGCATCAGCGATCCCCAATTGGCGTGGCTGTATCAGAACGCCCGGTTCGGCGTGTTCCCCTCGCTCGCCGAAGGCTGGGGCCTCGGCGCGGCCGAGTGCCTTGATTTCGGCCTGCCGGTTCTGATTTCCGATGCGCCGGCCCTCGCGGAGGCGACGCAGGGCCTGATGCCGGTCATCCCGGCGCGCGATCTCGAAGGCTGGATCGCGGCGGTCGAGCGGGCGGCGACCGACGACGAATGGCTGGCGACCCTGCGATCGGCGATCGCGGCGCGCTATCGTCCGACGTCCGAAGCCGAGTTCGCGGCCGGCCTGCTGGCGCTGATGGAGCAACTCCCTGCCTCGGACGGCGCGGGCGCCGCCTTCGGGCCGGCGCCCGTCGCTTCCCTTGGCGGCGAAGTCGCCTACCCGGCGGCGATCTAGTTTTTCAACCCCGCCTTCCGGTGCCTCGGGATGGCGCCAGTCCGGCGTCCACTATCCGGGCGCGGCGTCACGCGCGTTGCCCCTTGGCAGCGCATCGACTAGAAGAGCGGCAACCTAATCCCTACATCCTGCCTCTTTGGCGAAGAGGGCCTTCGGAGCGAATTTATGGCGCGGCAGTTTATCTATTTCATGCAAGGTCTGACCAAGACCTATGTGGGCGGCAAGAAGGTCCTGGAGAACGTCCATCTCTCCTTCTATCCCGACGCCAAGATCGGCGTGCTCGGCCCGAACGGCTCGGGTAAGTCGACCCTCCTGAAGATCATGGCCGGGATGGACAAGGATTTCTCGGGCGAGGCCTGGGTGGCGCAGGGCGCCACCGTCGGCTACCTCGCGCAGGAGCCGAAGATCGACCCGACCAAGAACGTGTTCGAGAACGTCATGGAAGGCGTCGCCAAGAAGAAGGCGATCGTCGACCGCTACAATGACCTGATGATGAACTACTCCGACGAGACCGCGGAGGAGGGCGCCAAGCTCCAGGACATCATCGACAGCCAGAACCTCTGGGACCTCGAGAGCCAGGTCGAGATGGCGATGGACGCATTGCGCTGCCCGCCCAGCGACGCCTCGGTGGAAAACCTCTCTGGTGGTGAGAAGCGCCGCATCGCGCTCTGCCGCCTGCTGCTCGAGCAGCCCGACCTGTTGCTCCTCGACGAGCCGACCAACCATCTCGACGCCGAGTCGATCAACTGGCTGGAAGGGCATCTGCGCGATTATCCCGGCGCCATCCTGATCGTCACCCACGATCGCTACTTCCTCGACAACGTGACGGGCTGGATCCTCGAGCTCGATCGCGGCCGTTCGATTCCGTACGAAGGCAACTACTCCGCCTATCTGGAGAAGAAGGCCAAGCGCATGGAGCAGGAGGGTCGCGAGGACATGACCCACATGAAGGCGATCGAGCGGGAGCGCCAGTGGATCCAGCAGTCGCCCAAGGCCCGCCAGTCCAAGTCGAAGGCCCGTATCAAGGCCTATGACGAGTTGGTCGAGCGCGCAGAGGGCAAGTCGCTGCAGACGGCGCAGATCGTCATTCCGGTCGGCGAGCGCCTGGGCGACAAGGTCATCGAGGTCGAGAACCTGTCGAAGAGCTATGGTGATCGCCTGCTGATCGACAATCTCTCGTTCAAGCTGCCGCCCGGCGGCATCGTCGGCGTGATCGGCCCGAACGGCGCCGGCAAGTCGACCCTGTTCAAGATGATCACCGGCGAGGAGAAGCCCGATTCCGGCTCGATCTCGCTCGGCGACACGGTCCAGCTCGGCTACGTCAACCAGGGCCGCGACGACCTCGGCTCGAACAAGACCGTCTGGGAAGAAATCTCCGGCGGCGCCGAAGTGTTCTATCTCGGCAAGAAGGAAGTGAACACACGCGCCTATGCCGGCGCGTTCAACTTCAAGGGCGGCGACCAGCAGCAGAAGGTCGGCACGCTTTCGGGCGGCCAGCGCAACCGCGTTCACCTCGCCAAGCTGCTGAAGGACGCCAACAACGTCATCCTGCTCGACGAACCGACCAACGACCTCGACACCGAAACCCTGGCCGCGCTGGAAGAGGCGCTCGAGGATTTCGCCGGTTGCGCCGTGATCATCTCGCATGATCGCATGTTCCTCGACCGTCTCGCGACCCACATCCTCGCTTTCGAAGGCGACAGCCATGTCGAGTGGTTCGAGGGCAATTTCGCGGAATATGAGGAAGACAAGAAGCGTCGCCTCGGCAACGATGCGATCATGCCGCACCGGATCAAGTACAAGAAGCTGACGCGCTAATCGCTTCGGCGTCTGGTTGATACGGGCGGGTCGGTCCTATCCTTTCGGATAGGCGGATCCGCCCGTTTCCTTTTGGGCGGCCCGGAAACGGGCCTCGGGAGATGCGGCATGGTGCAAAAGGTGATCGGACTGATCGGCGGCCTGAGCTGGGAAAGCTCGGCCGAATATTACCGCATCCTCAACGAGGCGGTGCGCGACCGGCTCGGCGGCCTGCATTCGGCCCGCATCCTGATGTGGTCGTTCGATTTCGCCGAGATCGAGGCGCTGCAGCATGTCGGGCGCTGGGACGAGGCGACAAGGTTGATGATCGACGCCGCCCGCCGGCTCGAACGCGGCGGCGCCGATTTCGTGCTGATCGCGTCCAACACCATGCACCGCATGGCGGCTGACGTGCAGGCGGCGATCGATATTCCGCTGCTGCACATCGCCGACCCGACCGCGGAGCGGATCCGGGCGGCGGGCCTCACCCGCGTCGGCCTGCTCGGCACCGCCTTCACCATGGAGCAGGATTTCTACAAGGGCCGGCTTGCCAGCGAGCATGGCCTGGAGGTTCTCGTGCCCGACGAGGCCGACCGTGCCGCGGTGCATCGCATCATCTATGAGGAGCTGGTGCAGGGGCGCGTCAAGCCGTCGTCGCGCGAGGCCTATCGCGCCGTGATGGCCCGGCTGGCCGAGCGCGGCGCCGAGGCGATCATCCTCGGCTGCACCGAGATCATGCTTCTGGTCGGGGCCGAGGACAGCCCCGTGCCGCTCTACGACACGACCACGATCCACGCCGAGGCGGCGGTGGAGCGGGCGCTCGCCCAAGGCTGAGACCTCAGGCCGGCAGCACGATCGAGCGGTCGACCTCGTCGCGCTCGGCGGACTCCAGCGCCGCGAAGATGGCGTGGCGGTCGTCGAAGCGGTGGATGGCGAGCCGGTGCTGGCGGCCGATGCCTTGCGGCCAGTGCGGCGGGATCGGATCGCCCTTGGCCGTCGCCCAGCCGAAATCGACCAGGGTCAGGCGCCCGTCGCGCACCATCAGGTTGTCGCACTTGATGTCGTTGTGGCAGCAGCCGACCGAGGTCAGCGCCGCCAGGATCGTCTCGGCCTGCTCGCGCCAGTCGGCCGGCAGGTTGTAGTGGCGTGTCGGCTCGCCGACATAGTCCATGCGCAGCAGGCCCGGAATATGCCCCAGCAGCTTCGGCACGACGCCGGTCGGCGCCATGGCGGTGAGCCAGCGGATTTCCCGGCCCTCGATGCCGTGCTCGATGAAGCGGGCGAGCTTCTTGTGCACTTCCAGCCGGTTGAGGTCGATGCGAACCGTCGAGCTGGAATGCTGGTCGAAGTGGATCTCGTAGAGATTCGACGTCCGGGGATCGTGGAAATAGGCGATCTTAGCGGCGGCCGGGCTGGCCGAGCAACTGACCGATTGCGCCCCGTCCTGGGCATCATGCCGATGCAGCACGGTTCGACCCGGCTCCACGGCGGCGAGATAGTCCAGAAGGGCCGGCGGCAGGGGAGGGCATCGATCGTTCATCGCAACGGTCGTAGCCATTTTCGCGGCAATGTCGATCGAATGTGTTGCTGCGCTGCCGAAGACAGGGCGTGACGCACTGCAAATCGCTGCTTGCCCGGGCCGCAACCGCCCCTTGCGGAATAACAGCGGACGGCCCCGGCCCGCGCTCTGCGGCGCAGCGGGCCAGGAACCGTCCGCCGCCCCACCGGCCCTGCCGGTATGGCGGTTGGCCCGTCAAACGGGCGATGCTTTCGGCGAACGGCCCTGCCTGGGTCTAGGGGGGCAGGGGCAGGGCCGTTCGCCCTTCCTTGGCCCGGTTGAGGGGCTAAGGGTTCCGGTATCTCTGCGTCGTGCCAGGGGGTGTTCCCTTGGCTTTGACCTGATGGGAGATTGTCATCCGGCCCTGCCCCTGTCTGTGATGCCCATCACAGCATCGATCGCCGCCACGGCCGGCCTTCGAACCGGAAGGGGGCAGGCAGGGGAGACTGTCATCCGATTGTCCGGCCGCGCGGCTATGCGACGGGGGGCGAAAGCCTATGTCCTATCCGCGGAACGCAGGCGGGCTTAAGGAGTTGGGCTGCGGCGCGGGAAATGAACGAAGGGGGCCATCATGAATCAGCTGGCGTGGTCGGCGAGCCAGTATGTGAAGTTCGAGGACGAGCGCACGCGCCCGGCCCGCGACCTGCTGGCGCAGGTTCCCCTGGCCACGGCCAGGTCGGTGGTCGATCTCGGCTGCGGCCCCGGCAATTCGACGGAGCTTCTGGCAGAGCGCTTTCCCGGCGCCACGATCACCGGCATCGATTCGGCTCCGGACATGCTGGTTGCGGCGCGCAGGCGTCTGCCACGCGTCACCTTCCTTGAAGCCGACATAGCGAACTGGGCGCCGGCCGAACCGGTCGACCTGCTGTTCGCCAATGCGGTGTTCCAGTGGGTTCCCGAGCATCTCGCCGTGCTGGTCCGCCTGATGGACAGCCTGAAGCCGGGCGGCGTGCTGGCCGTGCAGATGCCGGACAATCTCGGCGAACCCACGCATATGCTGATGGAAGAGGTGGCGCATTCCGGGGCGTGGGCCAGCGCCTTTGTCAATCGCGCCATCCGCCGGCCGATGTTGCCGTCGCCGGCCGGATATTTCGAGGCGCTCGGCCCGAAATCCGCTCGTCTCGATGTCTGGCACACGATCTACAACCACCCGCTCGCCGATGCGGCGGCGATCGTGGAATGGGTCAAGGGCACGGGGCTGCGCCCCTATCTCGAGCCGATCCAGCCGGACCTGCGCGAGGCGTTCCTCGAAGCCTATCTGGAGCGGATCGCGGCCTGCTATCCGCCGATGTCGGATGGACGCGTGCTGTTGCGCTTCCCGCGCCTGTTCCTGGTCGCGGTCAAGGCCTGAAGGGCCGCGACCGAGGCGGCCGGCAGGCCCGACAGGGCTCGGAAGCCGGGGGCTACTTCACGGTGCAGACGCCGTTGGCGCCGTGTTTGCCCGTGTAGGACACGCTCGCCGTGCCATCCGGGTTGATGGCCAGCGAGATGGTCACCCCGCCTCCCTTGGCCTCGAAGTAGTTGTCGTTGAACTTCTTGAGCTTGCCTTCCTTGCCGTTGATGTAGATCGGGCCGCCCTCGTCGGCGTGGACCTCGATATTCCCAGGGCAGGTGGCGTTGACCAGGGGGATCCTGGCTTGGGCCGGACCTGCGATGGCCAGGGCGGCGAGGGTGGCGGCGGCGAGCAGCGTGTATCGCATGGTCTTCCCTTTCCGGTTTGGACACGAATGCAACGAGGTTCCCGGGATCCGGTTGCCAGCACCGTCTCCGTTCGTCAGGAGACGGCCAAGGCTGGCACCGGCCTCGCCGGGGCGTCGACGGTGGGCGCCGTGGCGCCGGCGGCCAGTACCAGCAGGCGGCCGAGCGCTTCGAAGTCGTCGCGGCGCGGCGAGGACCGTCGCCAGACCAGCCCGATCTCGCGCTGCGGCTCGGGCGCGCGGAAGCGCGATAGCGCGATGCGCTCGTCGCGCGCTTCGACCGGCACGCACATCTCGGGCAGCAGGGTCACGCCATAGCCGTTCGCCACCATCTGCATGATGGTGGAGAGGCTGGCGGCGCCAAAGCCATTCATCTTCTCTGAGCGTGGAATGCGGCAATAGGTCAGCGCCTGGTCGCGCAGGCAGTGGCCTTCCTCCAGCAGCAGCAACCGGTCGGGCGGGATCATGTCGGGGCTGCTGAAGGCGGCGACGGAAGTGGGCGTTCCCGCCTTGGCCGCGAGCAGGAAACGATCGATGAAGAGCGGCAGGCTTTCGAAGCTCGAATCCGCTGCCGGCAGGGCCATCAGCACGACGTCGAGCTTGCCCTGGGCCAGTTCGTCGATCAGCGCGCTGGTATGCGTCTCGCGCAGCTGCAGTTCCAGCGCGGGATAGGTGTGCTGCACGAGCGGCAATGCTTTCGGCAGCAGATAGGGGGCGATCGAGGGGATCACGCCGATGCGCAACGGACCGGACAGCAAGCCGCCGCCATGGCGGGCGTAGTCCATCAGGTCGCGCACCTCGCCCAGGATGCGAAGCGCCCGTCGCGCCACTTCCTCGCCTTTCGGCGTCACCGCGATGCGGCGTGAGCCACGCTCCAGCAGCGGCACGCCGAGCGTCGCCTCGAGCTCGCCGATCTGCTGCGACAGGGCAGGCTGGGTCACGGCGCATTCGGCCGCCGCCCTGCCGAAATGCAGGTGGCGCGCGACGGCCTCGAAATAGCGCAGCTGGCGAAGCGTGATCACGATTTTTGCCGTTTGGAATTGATGTAGATCATGGCCGATAAGTTATTCTTATCGATAGTCGCATTCAATATGATTTGGAACCGGTCTAATCGCGTGGCATCTTACGGCCATGTCGAAGGCGGCTCGAATGTCGCCGAATACCCTTGGAGGGCGCCATGACAGACAAACTGACGACAACGGCCGGCGCGCCGGTCGCGGACAACCAGAATTCCCTGACGGCGGGCGAGCGCGGACCGGTCCTCCTGCAGGATTGGCAGCTGGTCGAGAAGCTCGCGCACCAGAATCGCGAACGGATCCCGGAGCGCGTGGTCCATGCCAAGGGCTGGGGCGCCTATGGCACGCTGACCATCACCGGCGACATTTCCAAATATACCAAGGCCAAGGCGCTGCAGCCCGGCGCGCAGACGCCGATGATCGCCCGCTTCTCGACGGTGGCCGGCGAACTCGGCGCCGCCGATGCCGAGCGCGACGTGCGCGGATTCGCCCTCAAATTCTACACCGAAGACGGCAACTGGGATCTCGTCGGCAACAACACGCCGGTGTTCTTCGTCCGCGATCCGCTGAAGTTCCCCGACTTCATCCACACGCAGAAGCGCCATCCCAAGACCAATCTCCGCTCGCCGACGGCGATGTGGGATTTCTGGTCTTTGTCGCCCGAGAGCCTGCACCAGGTCACGATCCTGTTCTCGGATCGCGGCCTTCCGACCTCCGTGCGCAAGATGAACGGCTACGGTTCGCACACCTATTCGTTCATCAACGCCGACAATGAGCGCTTCTGGGTCAAGTTCCACTTCAAGACGCAGCAGGGCCACGAACACTGGACCAATGCGGAAGCCGCTGACGTCGTCGGCAAGACCCGCGAATCGACGCAGGAAGACCTGTTCGGCGCGATCGAGAAGCATGAGTTCCCGCGCTGGAAGGTGCAGGTCCAGGTCATGCCCGAGACCGACGCCGACAAGACCTCGTACAATCCGTTCGATCTCACCAAGGTGTGGCCGCACGCCGAATATCCGCCGATCGATCTCGGATTTCTCGAGCTGAACCGCAACCCGGAAAACTATTTCGCGGAGATCGAGCAGGTCGCCTTCTCGCCGTCCAACATCGTTCCCGGCATCGGCTTCTCGCCGGACAAGATGTTGCAGGCGCGGATCTTCTCCTATGCGGACGCCCACCGTTACCGGCTCGGCACGCATTACGAGGCGCTGCCCGTCAATGCGCCGAAGGTGCCGGTGCACAACTACCACAAGGACGGCGCGATGCGCTTCTTCCCGCCGGCGACCAACAACGACGCCTATTACGAGCCGAATTCGTTCAATGGCCCGAAGCAGGACCCGGCCGTCGCCGAGCCTCCGCTGAAGATCCAGGGCGATGCGGACCGCTACAACCATCGCATCGGCAATGACGACTACAAGCAGCCGGGCGACCTGTTCCGCCTGTTCAATGCCGAGCAGAAGGACCGCCTGTTCAGTAATCTTGCCGCCGCCATGCAGGGCGTTCCGGTCGAGATCATCAACCGGCAGCTGGTGCATTTCTATCGCGCCGACCCCGAATATGGCATCGGCGTCGCCACCAAGCTCGGCCTGCCGACCGAGGGTCTCGCCGCGGCGGCAGAGTGAAACTATTCGCATCCCGGGGAAGGGGCGGCGCCATAGGCGCCGCCCTTTTCGTTTGGGGGAAGGCGCGCCGACGTCCGACAATTCTCTTTACAGATATAAAGATATGTTTATATCTTCCGTCAGCTTGACGGATGACCTTCGCCGTCCTTGTCGAGCGGCGGAGCTTTGATCATGGTGGGCCAGGCGGCTCTTTCGACAGACGCGATCATCACGGCGCTGAAGGCGGCGGGCGAGACGACGCGCTATCGCATCCTGGCGCTGCTGTTTGAAGGCGAACTCTCCGTCAAGGACCTGACCGCGATTCTCGGCCAGTCGCAGCCGCGCATCTCGCGCCACCTGAAGCTCCTGACCGAAGCCGGGCTCATCGAGCGCAATCCCGAAGGCGCCTGGGTCTATTACCGCATCTCCGAATCCGGCGCCGAAAGGCGGCTGGTGCAGGATCTGGTGGCTCTCGCCGATCCCGCCGACACCGCGCTGGCGCGCGATCGTGAATGGCTCGCCGGCGTCAAGCGCGAGCACGCGCAGAATGCCGCCCGCTATTTCACCGAGAACGCCGCCGACTGGGACACCATCCGCTCGCTGCATGTACCGGATACGGCCGTCGAGGCGGCGATGCGGGCGATCCTCGGCACCCGGCCGATCGACAGCTTCCTCGATATCGGGACCGGCACCGGGCGGATGCTGGAATTGCTGGCGCCGCTCTATCACAAGGGCGTCGGCATCGATTCCTCGACGGCGATGCTCGCGGTCGCCCGGGCCAATCTCGACAAGGCCGGCGTCAACCACGCGCAGATCCGCCATGGCGACATCATGAAGCTGCCCATGCCGCGCGACAGCTTCGATCTCGTGGCGATTCACCAGGTGCTGCATTATCTCGACGATCCGGCCGTGGCGCTGGCGGAAGCCGCGCGCGTGCTGCGCCCGAACGGCCGGCTGCTGGTGGTCGACTTTGCCCCGCACGGGCTGGAATTTCTGCGCGAGCGTCATGCGCATCGCCGTCTCGGCTTCTCGCATGAGGTGATGCGGGGCTGGATCGAGCAGGCGGGACTCGTGCTCGAAGAGGCGACCGATCTCGCGGCCAAGTCCGCGGCGGAACAATTGACAGTCACGCTCTGGCTGGCGCGCGATCCGCGCTTTGTCGTTGCCGGAGCTTCGAAGGGGTTGGAGACGGCGTGATGCGTGAGACGATCGATCGGGCGAGCCGCAATGGTATCGGCGCATCGGGGCTGAAGGTCTCGTTCGAGTTCTTTCCGCCCAAGACGGAAGCGATGGAAGAGACGCTGTGGACCTCGATCGAGCGGCTGGCGCCGCTCTCGCCGTCCTTCGTCTCGGTGACCTATGGCGCCGGCGGTTCGACGCGCGAGCGCACGCATGCCACCGTGTCGCGCATCCTCAAGGAAACGGCGCTGAAGCCGGCGGCGCATCTGACCTGCGTCGGCGCCAGCAAGGCCGAGATCGACGCGGTCGTCGACGGCTATGCCGAGACGGGCGTGCGCCACATCGTGGCGCTGCGTGGCGATCCGGTCGCCGGCATCGGCACGGTCTACCAGCCGCATCCCGAAGGCTACGCTCAGGCCTCCGACCTGGTGACGGCCATCCGCCGCCGCCATCCGGAGATCGAGATCTCGGTTTCCGCCTATGCCGAACGCCATCCCGAAAGCCGCGACTGGCAGACGGAGCTGGACAATCTGAAGCGCAAGGTCGACGCCGGCGCGACGCGCGCCATTACCCAGTTCTTTTTCGACAACGATCTCTACGCGGCTTTCCTCGACCGCGCGGCGGCGGCGGGCATTACCATCCCGATCGTGCCCGGCATCGTGCCGGTGATCAATTTCACCCAGACCGCAAAGTTCGCGGAGAAGGCCGGCGCCAGCATTCCGTCCTGGTTCGCGGCGCGCTTCGAAGGCCTGGAGGACGACGCCTCGACGCGCCAGCTTGTGGCGGCGGCGGTCTGCGCCGAGCAGGTGTTCGACCTGGTCGACCGCGGCGTCAACGAGTTCCATTTCTACACGATGAACCGCGCCGACCTCGTCTACGCGATCTGCCATTTGCTCGGCATGCGGCCGGTTACGGCGTCCGTGTCCAAGTCAGAGGCGGCCGCGTGAGGCGGATGTAAGTTCTGGTCAGAACGACTATATTTATGGTCGGTTTGATCGGCGGGAGTGCAGCGGATGGCGTCGTGGCAAGTGCAGGAAGCGAAGACGAAGCTAAGCGAGGTCATCGACCGCGCCATCAGCGAGGGGCCGCAGACGATCACGCGTCACGGCAAGGCGCGGGCCGTGGTGGTCTCGATTGACGAATACGAGGCATTGGCGAAGAAGCGGAGAAATTTCGTCGACTTCCTGATAGACGGCCCAAGGTTCGACATCGATATCGAGCGGTCGAAGGACCTTCCGCGAGATATCGATCTTGAGTGACGCCGGGTTTCT
Source organism: Kaistia defluvii (assembly GCF_026343955.1). Lineage (GTDB taxonomy): Bacteria > Pseudomonadota > Alphaproteobacteria > Rhizobiales > Kaistiaceae > Kaistia > Kaistia defluvii. Next base: position 213,396 of record NZ_JAPKNI010000001.1, on the reverse strand, counting down.
GCTCGACACGAACGTCGTCTCGGAGGCGAGGCGCCCCCGGCCGGATGGTAACGTAACGAGCTTCCTCGTTTCGATACGGGAGCGTCATGTCTGCCTGAGCGTGCTGACGCTTGGCGAGTTGCGAAAGGGTGCCGAGGCGCGTCGTCGGACGGATGTACGCGCAGCGGATAGTCTGGACGAATGGATCGCGGAGATCGAGGACGTCTATGCCGACCGGCTGCTTCCGATTGATGGGACGATCGCCGATCTTTGGGGCCGGCTCAGCGCGGCGCGTCCGCGCCCGGTGATCGACACGCTGATCGCGGCGACGGCCTTGGCGCATGGAATGACCTTGGTGACGCGAAACGTCGCCGACATGAACGATACGGGCGTGGCGCTCATCAATCCGTGGGCGCCAGTGCCGGAACAGGAGTGAGGTAATGGCAATGAGTACGGACCAGGACAGGCGATCTGCCGACCTGAAGCGCGCCGCTTCCGAGCGCATTCTCGTGCTCGATGGCGCCATGGGCACGATGATCCAGCAGCTGAAGTTCTCGGAAGCGGATTTCCGCGGCGAGCGCTTCAAGGACTGGCCGCGCGACCTCAAGGGCAATAACGACCTGCTCATCCTGACGCAGCCGGACGCCATCGAAGGCATCCACCGCCAGTATTTCGAGGCCGGCGCCGACATCGTCGAGACCAACACCTTCTCGTCCACCACGATCGCCCAGGCCGATTACGGCATGGAGGAACTCGCCTACGAACTGAACCGCGAGGGCGCCCGGGTCGCCAGGCGGGCGGCCGATACGGTCGCCGCCGCGACGGGGCGGCCGCGCTTCGTCGCCGGCGCCATCGGGCCGACCAACCGTACCGCCTCGATCTCGCCCGACGTCAACAATCCCGGCTTTCGCGCGGTTACCTTCGACGAGCTTCGCAACGCCTATGCCGAGGCGACGCGCGGGCTGGTCGATGGGGGCGCCGACATCATCCTGATCGAGACGATCTTCGACACGCTGAACGCCAAGGCGGCGGTCGCCGCCGTCGAGGACGTGTTCGAGGAAAAGGGCGTGCAACTGCCGGTGATGATTTCCGGCACGATCACCGACCTGTCCGGCCGCACGCTTTCGGGCCAGACGCCGACCGCCTTCTGGTATTCGCTGCGCCATGCGCGGCCGTTTTCGATCGGCCTTAATTGCGCGCTCGGCGCCCGCGAGATGCGCGCCCATATCGACGAGATTGCGCGCGTCGCCGATACGCTGGTCTGCGCCTATCCGAATGCCGGCCTGCCGAACGAGTTCGGCGAATATGACGAGAGCCCGGCCGCCATGGCCGTGCTGGTCGGCGAGTTCGCGCAGTCCGGCCTGGTCAACGTCGTCGGCGGATGCTGCGGCACGACGCCCGACCACATCCATGCGATCGCCGAAGCGGTCAAGGGGCTCGCGCCGCGCGTCCTGCCCACCGTCTCTCCCAAATTGCGCCTTTCCGGCCTCGAACCGTTTGAACTCGCCTCATGACCTCTTCGACCGCCGTCTTCGTCAATATCGGTGAACGCACCAACGTCACCGGCTCGGCCAAGTTTCGAAAGCTGATCACCGCCGGCGACTATTCGGCGGCGCTCGACGTCGCGCGCGAACAGGTCGCCAACGGGGCGCAGATCCTCGACGTCAACATGGACGAGGGGCTGCTCGATTCCGAAGCGGCGATGGTAACTTTCCTCAACCTGCTGGCGGCCGAGCCAGATATCGCCCGCGTGCCGGTGATGATCGACTCGTCGAAATGGTCGGTGATCGAGGCGGGCCTGAAATGCGTTCAGGGCAAGCCGATCGTCAATTCCATCTCGATGAAGGAAGGCGAGGACCAGTTCCGCGAGCAGGCGCGCAAGCTCCGCCGCTATGGCGCCGCCGTCGTCGTCATGGCCTTCGACGAGAAGGGCCAGGCCGACACGTTCGAGCGCAAGACCGAGATCTGCGCTCGCGCCTACAGGATCCTCGTCGACGAGATCGGCTATCCGCCGGAAGATATCATCTTCGATCCCAACGTCTTCGCCATCGCGACCGGCATCGAGGAGCACAATAATTACGGCGTCGACTTCATCGAGGCGACGCGCTGGATCCGCCAGAACCTGCCGCATGCGCATATTTCGGGCGGCATCTCGAACCTGTCGTTTTCGTTCCGCGGCAATGAGAGTGTTCGCGCTGCGATGCACTCGGTGTTCCTCTACTATGCGATCGCCGCGGGCATGGACATGGGCATCGTCAATGCCGGCGCGCTGCCGGTCTATGACGACATCGATCCGGAACTGCGCGGCCTCTGCGAGGACGTGATCCTCAACCGCCGGGCCGATGGCACGGAGCGGCTGCTGGAGATTGCCGAGCGCTTCAAGGGCGGGGCGAGCTCCAAGAAGGAAGCCGATCTCACCTGGCGCGAATGGCCGGTCGAGAAGCGGCTGGAGCATGCGCTGGTCTCGGGCCTGACCGATTTCATCGAGATCGACACGGAGGAGGCGCGCGCCAAGGCGAGCCGGCCGCTCGACGTCATCGAAGGCCCGCTGATGGCCGGCATGAACGTCGTCGGCGACCTGTTCGGCGCGGGCAAGATGTTCCTGCCGCAGGTGGTGAAATCCGCCCGCGTGATGAAGCAGGCCGTCGCCTATCTGATGCCGTTCATGGAGGAGGAGAAGCGCCGCCTCGGCACGACGGGTTCGTCCTCGGCCGGCAAGATCCTGCTCGCGACGGTGAAGGGCGACGTGCACGACATCGGCAAGAACATTGTCGGCGTCGTGCTCCAGTGCAACAATTTCGAGGTGATCGACCTCGGCGTGATGGTGCCGGCGGCGAAGATCCTCGCCACCGCCAAGGCCGAGAATGTCGACATCATCGGCCTTTCCGGCCTGATCACGCCGTCGCTGGACGAGATGTGCCATGTGGCGGCCGAGATGGAGCGCGAGGACTTTCACGTGCCCCTGCTGATCGGCGGCGCCACGACCTCGAAAGTGCATACCGCCGTCAAGATCCATCCGAACTACGCCAAGGGCCAGGCCGTCTACGTGCTCGACGCCAGCCGCGCCGTCGGTGTCGCGTCGAGCCTGCTCGGCCGCGACAAGGCGAGCTATGTCGCCGACGTGCAGGCCGACTATGTGAAGATTGCCGACGCGCATGCCCGCGCGCAGGAAAACAAGCGCCGCATCACGCTGGCCGCTGCCCGCGACGACGGGCTGAAGCTCGACTGGACCAACTACAAGCCGGTCAAGCCGAGCTTCCTCGGCACCAAGGTGTTCAAGGACTATTCGATCGCCGAACTCGTCCCCTATATCGACTGGACGCCGTTCTTCTCGACCTGGGAGATCAAGGGCACCTATCCGCTGCTGTTCGAGGACGAGAAGGTCGGCGCTGTCGCTCGCTCGCTGTTCAACGACGCGCAGGCCATGCTGAAGCAGATGGTCGAGGAGAAGTGGGTTTCGGCCAATGCGGTGATCGGCTTCTGGCCGGCCAATTCGGTCGGCGACGACATCGCGCTCTATGCCGACGACGCGCGCGACAAGAACCTCGCCACCTTCTTCACGCTGCGCCAGCAGATCGCCCGCTCGACCGACAAGCGCCGCCATGTCGCGCTGTCGGATTTCGTCGCGCCGAAGGAGACGGGGATCGGCGATTACGTTGGCGGCTTCGCCGTCACGACCGGCATTGGCGAGGAGGTCATGGCGGAGCGCTTCAACCGCTCCAATGATGATTACTCGAAGATCCTCAGCCAGGCGCTGACCGACCGTCTGGCGGAAGCCTTTGCCGAGCGTATGCACCAGCGCGTGCGGCGCGAATTCTGGGGCTATGCTAGCGACGAGACGCTGACCAACGAGGAACTGATCCGCGAGAGCTATGCCGGCATTCGCCCGGCGCCCGGCTATCCGGCTCAGCCCGACCATACCGAGAAGCGCACGCTGTTCGATCTGCTCGACGCGGAAAAGCAGGCCGGCATCCTGCTGACCGAGAGCTTCGCCATGTGGCCCGGCTCCTCCGTCTCGGGCCTCTATATCGGCCACCCCGAAAGCTATTATTTCGGCGTCGGCCGGATCGAGGCCGATCAGGTCGCCGATTACGCCGCCCGCAAGGGCTGGGAACTGCGCGAGGCCGAGCGCTGGCTCGCGCCGGTGCTGAATTACGATCCGATCCGGGTCGAAGCGGCCGAATAGGCCCATCCGGCTGCATGCCGTCGACAGGGGCGGCACGCAACTCCGGTTGCGCGAACGCGCGCTGGCAACTGATCCTTGAATCCGCTAGGGACAACCCTTGTCGTCCCCGGCTGTCCGTCCCGGAAGCAATCCCATGTCGGCCACATTCACCGCCACCGGCTTTCGCCGCGGCTTCCTCGAAGGCCTTGCGCTTTTCCCCGGCATGGTCGCCTTCGGCGTCGTGTTCGGCGTGCTGGCCGGCCAGGTCGGGATCTCGATCCTGGGCGCGGCGTCGATGAGCGTCTTCGTCTATGCCGGCACGGCGCAACTTCTGGCGCTGCATGCCTGGGGCGCGCCCGACCTGCTGGTCGCCGTGGTCGTGGCGGTCATTGCCATGAATTCCCGCTATGTCCTGTTCGGGGCCGCGATGCAGCCCTGGATGCGCGGGCTGTCGCCCTGGATCGCCTATCCGTCGATGTTCCTGATGGTCGATGCCAATTGGGCGGCCGCGATGCAGGAACGCGATGCGGGACGGCGGGACGTCGCCGTGTTCGCCGGCCTTGGGCTGGGCTGCATGGTCGGCTGGGTCGCCGGCACGATCGCCGGAACCGGCTTTGGCCAGCTTCTGGGCGATACCCGCCGGCTCGGGCTCGACTTCTTCCTGCCTGCGTTCTTCTTGTCTCTCGCCTGTGGCTTCTGGAAGGGCAGGGGCGACGTGTTGCCGTTTGTCGTGGGCGGCCTGGTGGCGATCGTCTGCGACCGCTTCGTCGGCGGTTCCTGGCACGTGCTGGCCGGCGGCCTTGCGGGCAGCCTGGCCGCGGCCTTCGCGCCCCGTTCCGATGGGAGCCCCGGTCCCGATTCGAAGCCGGGGGGCGAATAGCATGTCGCTCGATCCGAATACCACCGCCGGCTTCGCGATCATCGTCACGGCGATGGCGGTCTCCGCCTATCTGACGCGGATCGCTGGCTTCTTCCTGATGCGCTTCGTGGTGGTGACGCCACGGGTGGAGGCCTGGTTGCGGGCCTTGCCGCTGGCCATCATGGGCTCCATCCTCGGCCCGATCGCCATGCATGGCGGCCCGGCTGAATATGCGGCCTTCGCGGCCACCGCCGCCGTCTATTTCTGGCGGCGCAGCGACATTCTCGCGGCCTTCGCGGGCATGGGAGTGGTCGCGGCGAGCCGGTGGGTGTTTGGGATTTAGGAAGGGGGAGGCCGATCGCTGGCAAAGCCACACCAAACCCTCTCCCGCGAGCGATAGAGGGGCGGTTCCAGCCCGGTCTCAGACGTCTCCAAATCCGAAAGGACCCTCGCCCGTTTGCGGGAGAGGGACTTGCTTGCCATTTGACAATACAACCCAACCTGCCAAGCAATGGCTCGGTTGTTGTCGTTCAGGAACGCTGTCGAGGATACAAATACCTTGGAAAGCGCCTAGATCGCTCCCAATACGATTGCCGCGACGAACAGAAAAGCAGCGCTCACGGCGAGCAGATGGAACGGTTTTGCGAGGCTCATGGACATCTCCCGGGTCTCTCTTACACGCCCAACTTCGAGCTTAAGTATTAACTCGATCGTCCTTTCGGGCAAGGCCCCAATTGGCGGGTTTCGCCGCTAAGTCGGCGCAATCCTGCCATGAATGGGCTAAGCCGTGGAATAATCTCCCAAATCTCTCGGTGGAAAAACGTCCCGGCAGTGGCTTTGTTCCGCTGCATTCCCGCCTCAATCGTCAACGGGATTTCACTCCCCGCCCCGGGGAACGAAATCGACGCAAAAGATGCCGGCTTCCCCGGTAACCTTCCGGAAACCGCGCCTCTCAATCGTTTCTTATGGTTTCGCTGCGACCGTCCCGGCATGAAAACAGGGCCGGATAACCAGCATGGATGATCGCCGGACGGAGGCTGCCCACCAGACCGCGCCGGCGCGGCGGGCCGAGCTGCTCGCCTCCATCACCGATCTGTTCGGCAGTGCCGGCGCGGCGGTGTCGCCGCCGACGGCAGCGCTGTTTTCCGAGATCATCCTCGGCGTGTTCGACGAACTGCGGCCCGACGAGAGGACCTTTCTGGTCGAGCGGATTGTGGATCTGCCGAATGCACCGGCCGAGATTCTGCGCTTCCTCGCCTCGCGCGAGATCGAGGTGGCTGAATCGGTGCTGCGCCGGTCCTTCGCGTTCGAGGAGGCCGATCTCGCCGCGCTCGCCGCCACCCTGCCGCAGGACCGCCTCTGCGCCATCGCCATGCGCGCCCAGGTTCCGGAAGCCGTCTCCGACGCCCTGCTCGATCGATGCGATCGCGCCATCCTGCGGCTGCTGGCGCAGAATCCGGGAGCGCGATTCTCGCAGCGCGGGCTGGCCATCCTGGTCCAGGAGGCGACGCAAAAGCTGGCGCAGCGCCACGCCGCGGCCCGGGAGAACCAGGAAGAACGTGGCCAGATGCTGGATATCCGATGCGCGCCGCCGGTTCCGCGCTCTCGCCGTTCGTTCGACCCGTCCTCCGAGCGCGGCGTCGTCATCGCCTTTCCGGCGCGGCCGCACCGACGTTCCGATCCCGGGCATTCCGAGGACGGGGGCGCGGCTCCCAATGCGGTCGCCGATGTGATTGCCACCGTCGCTTCGGGAGACCGGATGATGGAAGTCGCGGGCTTGCTCGCCGAGTCTGCCGGACTGCCGGTCGAGCTGGTGCGGCGGATGATCGCCAAGCCCGACACCATGCCGCTTGCCGTCCTTTGCAAGGCTGCCGGCGTCAGCGACGAGACGTTCGCGGCCATCGCCGCGATTCGAGGGCGCCGCCATGGCCATTCGGCCGAGGCTATCGAGACGCTGGTCCGCGCCTATCAGACGCTTGGCCAGGACGATGCCGCCCACACGCTGCGCTTCCTGCGGGCGCGCCAGGCGTCGGACGAAGTGGCCGCCATGCCGGTGCAGCAGAATCCCGCCCTCTGACGCCATCGGGGTTCCCGTCCCGGGTGAGCGCTGGTAGCGTCGGCCGGCCAACGGCCATACGGGACCGCGAAACGATGGATCGCTTCGAAACCGCCCGCGACGCAGCCTACAAGCTTCGCCCGGATCAGCCGCTCTACTGCTTCCGCCCGAGCGTGCTTCGCGCCGATGCGCTGGCGTTCAAATCCGCTTTTCCCGGACGCATGGCCTATGCCGTCAAGACGAATGGGGAGCCGCTGGTGCTGCGGACGCTGGCAGATGCCGGGGTCGACTGCTTCGATGTCGCGTCGCCGGCCGAATTCGCGGCCGCCCGCGCCGTCGCGCCCGATGCCGAGCTTCTCTACATGCATCCCGTCAAGGCGCAATCGGACATCCGGCTGGCGCTGGAGACCTATGGCATCCGCGTCATCGCCCTCGACCACGAGGACGAGATCGCCAAGATCGTCCGCATCGTGCGGGCGCTCGATCTCGACCCGGAGGAGATCACCCTGTTCGTGCGCCTGGCGACGCGCGGGCACGCCGCCTATGAGCTTTCCAAGAAATTCGGCGCGGCGCCCGGACACGCGGTCGAACTGGTCGAGCGGATCGGCAGGCTCGGCTTCAAGGTCGGGCTCTGCTTCCATGTCGGCAGCCAGGTCGAGGATACCGGCACTTATGAGCGGGCGCTGGCTTCGGCTGCCTGGGTGCGTTCGCGCACCGACGTCGATATCGCCGCGCTCGACATCGGTGGCGGCTTTCCGGCCGCCTATGGCAGCGATCCGCGGCGCAAGCAGGTGGTGCGGCCTGAAACGGGCGCGCTGATCGCCGATGTGGTGCGCGAGGCGCAGGAATGGGGCTTTGGCGACGTGCCGCTGGTGGCGGAGCCAGGCCGGGTCATCGTCGCGCGCTGCCTTTCGGTCGTGGTGCGCGTCCTGCTGCGGAAGGGCAGGCGGCTCTACATCAATGATGGCATCTGGTCGTCGCTGTCGGATTCCTGGACCGGCAAGATCACCCTGCCGGCGCGCCATCTGCCCGATCCCGCCCGCCGCCAGCGCAGTGGCGACGGCGACAAGATCGTGCCGTTCCGCGTCTGCGGCGCGACCTGCGATTCCGTCGACATCCTCTCGCGCCCCTTCTACCTGCCGGAGACGATCGGCATGGGCGACTGGATCGAGATCGGCCATATCGGCGCCTATTCGCTGTCGCTGCGCACCCATTTCAACGGCTTCTATCCCGACAGCTTCGTCGAGGTGACGACTCCGTTCGAGGCGGCGGGTCCGGTCGAAGGCTTCGCCTCGATCGAGACGATGGGCGAGTAGCGCCGTTGGCCGAGGGACTATCCCCGGTTGCGGTTATGGTTGACCATTCTTTAAGAGCTTCGGCCGCATTCTACGCGCATGTTCAGTTGCGTAGCGTTGCGTACCGCGTCGGTGCTCGCTCTCGTCTCGCTCTCCGGCTGTGCCCTCAACTTCCTCGGGGAAGAAAGGGAAAGCTGGCGGGATGCGACGGAGCGAGCCTGTTACGCTCAGAAGCTGGTCGTCCCTTCCTACTTCCAGCGCCCGGCGAAGGAAGTGGACGGGAAAGGCACGTGCGGCATCGAACGGCCGCTGAAGGTCAACGCCTTCGAGCGTGGCATCGTCGCGGTCACGGGGGGCGACGTGGTTCTCGGCTGCATGATGACCAACGCCATGGAACGCTGGATCCGCGAGTCGGTGCAGCCGGCCGCGCAGGCCCGCTTCGCCATGCCGGTCACCGAAGTCCTGACCATGGGCACCTATGCCTGCCGGTCGCGCAACAACCGCCACGGCGCCAAGCTCTCCGAACACGCCTTTGCCAACGCGTTCGACGTCGCGGGCTTCCGTCTGGCGGATGGGCGCACGATCCGGGTCAAGAAGGACTGGCGGCGCGGCGATCCGGCTAGCCAGGCCTTCCTGCGCGAGACGCTGATTTCGGCCTGCGGCTATTTCACGACCGTGCTCGGCCCGGGCTCGAACCGGCTGCACGAAGACCACATCCACATCGATCTTGCCCGCCACAACGCCAGCGGCACGTCGCGCTATTGCCGCCCGAAGCTCGACATGCCGGGCCCGACGCCGCTCGATCCGAATGCCGGCATCCCGATGGCGACCCTGTTGCAGACGCCGCCGCCCGCCGCCCCGGCCAATATGGAGCAGCGCGCCTTCACTTATCGCTTCGACGATGATCTCGGTGCGCCCGACGCCGAGGCGCCCTATCCGGGCGACCAGATTCGCGCCGGCCAGGTGCCGTCCGTGCCGGCATCCGGTCCCTTTACGCCACCGGCCAGCATTCCGATGTCCTACGCGCAATAGCGCAAGTGATTTGCGTCACAGCATGACCTAGCGTCACATTGTACTCCGCCCTCCCTCTAGGGATCTGAGGAGTTTGATGATGACCGCCACCACAACCGTTTACGTCGATGAGACGCGCTACAACCTCTACGCCACCATCCACAAGGGGCTGCGCCGCGCCCAGGGACAATTGATGATGCGTCTCGGCGCGATCGATCCGTTGAATGAGGCGGATGTTGCCGGACTTGTCGGCGACCTTCGCTTAATGGTGCTGATGGGGCGCATGCATCTGAAGCATGAAGACCGGTTCATCCACACCGAACTCGAGACGCGCAGCGCTGGCGCGTCCCAGCGACTTGCGGACGACCATGACGATCATGAGCGTGATTTCGTTGAGCTTGAGGGCATGCTGTCGAAGATCGAGGCCGCAGCGCCGCAGCAGCGTTCGCCGATGCTTCGTGCGCTCTACCTGCGCTACACCAAGTTCCAGGCGCATGATTTTGAGCACATGATCGAGGAGGAGACGGAAACCCTGTCGCTCCTGCACAAGCTCTTCCGCGATGACGAACTGGCGGCGATCGAGGGACGCATCGTCGGCTCCGTCGAGCCCGGCATGATGATGGAGTTCATCCGCATCATGATCCCCGCCATGAACCCCGCCGAACGGCTGGGCATGCTCGGCGGCATGAAGGCAGCCATGCCGGTGCCGGTCTTTGCGGCGATCGTCGACATGGGCGTCAAGCCGATGCTCGCGCCGTCCGACTGGCACGCGCTGGAACAGGCGCTCGCCAAAGCGGCGTGAGGCGAGGGCGGGGTTTGTCTATCCGCCCACCCCCCGCCCTTCATCACCAAGACTCCGTCATTCCCGCGAAGGCGGGGATTCATTCAGCCTGCTTTTTCAGGGAGATGGGCTCCCTACGCCTCGGCTGAATGGATTCCGGGTCGCCGCCCGGGATGACGATAGAGGGTGGGGTGACAGTGGAGTCTGGTGAGGGGGCGCTTTTCGGCTATCTCGCCCGCCCGAACCCGCCACCCGTCGGCGTCGTGACAATCACGGCCTCGCCGGGCTGGAGCACGGTCTGGTCGCAGCCTTCCAGTGCCTCGATCCGGCCGTCCTTGCGGCGCACCTCGGTCTTGCCGAGGGCGCCTGGATCGCCACCCATGAGGCCATGCGGCGCGACCCGCCGGTGCGAGGCGAGAATGGCGCATTCCATCTCTTCCAGGAACCGGATCGTCCTCTCGGTGCCGCCCCCGGCCGACCATTTTCCACGTCCGCCGGAGCCCTGGCGGATGTGGAAGTCCTCAAGCAGGACCGGGAAGCGGAACTCCAGCACTTCCGGGTCGGTCAGGCGCGAATTGGTCATGTGGACATGCACCGCGTCGACGCCGTCGAAGCCGGTGCCGTCGTTGAATACGCCGGCCGGCGCCCCGGAGCAGAGCGTCTCGTAATACTGATAGCTCTGGTTGCCGAAGGTGAGGTTGTTCATCGAGCCCTGCGAGGAAGACAATGCGCCCAGCGCGCCGAACAGGGCGTTGGTCACCTGCTGGCTGGTCTCGACATTGCCGGCGACGACGGCGGCCGGATAGCGCGGCGCTAGCATCGATCCCTCGGGGATGATGATGTGGATGGGCCGGAGGCAGCCGGCATTCATCGGAATGTCGCCCTCGACCATCACGCGGAAGGCATAGAGCACGGCGGCCCGGGTCACCGGTTCCGGCGCGTTGAAATTGCTCGTCTGCTGCGGGCTGGTGCCGGTGAAATCGACCGTCGCCTCGCGCTTCTCGCGGTCGACGCGGATCTTTACCCGGATCACCGCGCCCTGGTCCGTCTCGACCGCGAATTCGGAATCCCTGAGGCTGCCCAGCACCCGCCGCACGCTTTCGGCGGCATTGTCCTGCACGTGGCCCATATAGGCGGTGACGACATCGAGCCCGAAATGCTCGACCATCTTCCGAAGCTCCTGCACGCCCTTCTCGTTGGCGGCGATCTGCGCCTTCAGATCGGCAACGTTCTGCGTGACGTTGCGGACGGGGTAGGGGTGGCTGGTCAGCAACTCCACCAACTCGGGCTCGCGGAAGTTCCCGCGATCGACAAGGACAAAATTGTCGATGAGGACGCCTTCCTCGTCGACGGTGGTGGCGCGCGGCGTCATCGAACCCGGCGCCGTACCGCCGATATCGGCATGGTGGCCTCGGCTGGCGACGAAGAACAGGATTTCCTCGCCGGCGTCGTCGAACACCGGCGAGACGACGGTGATGTCGGGCAGGTGCGTGCCGCCATTATAGGGCGCGTTGAGCGCATAGACGTCGCCCGGCCGCATAGCCCCCCGGTTCAGCTCGATGATCGTCTCGACCGAGCGGTCCATGGAGCCCAGATGCACCGGCATATGCGGCGCGTTGGCGACCAGCGCGCCGGTCGCGTCGAACACGGCGCAGGAGAAATCCAGCCGTTCCTTGATGTTGACGGAGTACGCGGTGTTCTGCAGCGTCACGCCCATCTGTTCGGCGATCGACATGAAGAGGTTGTTGAACACCTCCAGCATGACCGGATCGGCATCGGTGCCGATGGCATGGCGGCGCGCGAGCGCCTCCACCCGCGTCAGCACGACATGGTCGCGGGCGGAAATCGCCCCTTGCCAGCCGGGCTCGACAACGATGGTCTGGTGCGGCTCGATGATGAGGGCAGGGCCTGGGACGAGCGCGCCGCGCGAGAGGCTTTCGCGCACGAAGATTCCGGCGGGATGCGCTGCGCCATTCGAGAAGATCGAGACGGTCTCGGAGGGGTGCGGCCGGCTCTCCGGCGCATCGAGCGCGGGCTCCTCGATGCTGGCACCGCCGCCGACCGCCTCGACCTCCAGGCTTTCGACGACAATCGCCTTGCCCTCGAAGACGAAGCCGAACTGCTTTTTGTGGGCATCTTCGAAGGCGGCAAGGATTGTTTCCGTGGGCAGCCAACAGGAAGCAAGACCCTCACCCCAGCCCTCTCCCGCAAGCGGGCGAGGGGGCTGACTGGGGGCTACCTCGACGGGGGAGCCCGGCTGGTTAGCGAGGTGGGGGCTGGGCTCGACGTCTGTCGGCGAAACGCCTCCCTCTCCCGCAAGCGGGAGAGGGGTGGGGTGAGGGACTTGCTGCAAGACCTCGACCGGGATCGGCGTATCCGTCCCGTCATAGCGCAGATGGGCGCGGATGAAGGTCTCGGCCGCCTCGACGCCCTGCTGCGCGAGTTCGGCCTGAACCTCGTCGGTGAGAGACGCGGCGAGCGCCTGCAACTCCGGCAGCGCCTCCGGCGCCAGCTTCTTGACCACCGCCTGGCTGCGGCTGGCGCGGATGTCCGCGAGGCCCATGCCATAGGCGGAAAGAATGCCGGAGAAGGGGTGCACCAGCACCGTTGTCATGCCGAGCGCGTCGGCGACCCGGCAGGCGCTCTGCCCGCCGGCACCGCCAAAGCAGTTCAGGGCATAGTCGGTGACGTCGTAGCCGCGCTGGACCGAGATCTTCTTGATCGCGTTGGCCATGTTCTCGACCGCGATGCGCAGGAAGCCATCGGCTATCTCTTCCGCCGTGCGGCCGTCGCCAATCTCGGCGGCCAGCGCCTCGAAGCGCTCGCGCACGATGGCCGCATCGAGCGGCTGGTCGCGGCCGGGCCCAAAGATCTTGGGAAAGTGCTCCGGCCGCAATTTGCCGGTCATGACATTGGCGTCGGTGACGGCAAGCGGGCCGCCGCGCCGATAGCTGGCGGGGCCGGGATCGGCGCCGGCCGAATCCGGGCCGACGCGGAACCGGCCGGCTTCATAATGCAGGATCGAGCCGCCGCCGGCGGCGACCGTGTGGATCCGCATCATCGGCGCCCGCATGCGCACGCCCGCGACTTCCGTCTCGAAGGAGCGCTCATAGACGCCATCATAATGCGAGACGTCGGTCGAGGTGCCTCCCATGTCGAAGCCGATGACCTGGCCGAAGCCGGCCTGCCGCGCCGTCTCGACCGCGGCGACGACGCCGCCGGCCGGGCCCGAAAGAATGGCGTCCTTGCCGCGAAACAGCTCCGCCGCCGTCAGGCCGCCCGATGACATCATGAACATCAGCCGGGGGGAGGGCTCGCCGGCGACGCCGAGCTCGCCTGCCACCTGTTCGACATAGCGGCGCAGGATCGGCGAGAGATAGGCGTCGACCACCGTGGTGTCGCCGCGCCCGACCAGCTTCATCAGCGGCGAGATCTCGTGGCTGACCGAGATCTGCGGGAAGCCGACGCGGCGGGCGATTTCCGCGACGCGGGCCTCATGCTCGGGATATTTCCACGCATGCATGAACACGATGGCGACCGAGCGGATGCCGCTGGCATAGGCGTCGCGCAACGCCGTCTCCACCGCGGCCGGATCCGGTTCCGCCTCGACAGTGCCGTCGACGCGGACGCGCTCGGCCACCTCGACGACGCGCTCGTAGAGCAGTTCCGGCTTGACGATCTTCTTGGCGAAGATATCTGGCCGCGCCTGGTAGCCGATCGCCAGCGCGTCGCGAAATCCCCGGGTGATCAGGAGGAGCGTTCGATCGCCCTTGCGCTCGAGCAGGGCGTTGGTGGCGACCGTCGTGCCCATCTTGACCGTGGCGATGGCGCCTTGCGGGATCGGCTCGCCTGGGTCGAGGCCCATCAGTTCGCGAATGCCCTGCACGGCGGCGTCACGGTAGGCCTCGGGGTTTTCCGAAAGCAGTTTGTGGGCGCGGATGCGGCCTTCGGGATCGCGGGCGACGATGTCGGTGAAGGTGCCGCCGCGATCGATCCAGAAGTCCCACTGCGTCATCGTTCTGCCCTTCGCGCGATTGAAGCCCGGGCGCATGAGTAAGGCTCGGGCGGCGTCCGTCAATCCGTCACGGGCATCGGGCCGTGGGGATGGTGCCACGGGACGCCGCAGCGCGCGGTTTCATCCGGGGGCGAGCGATGTGCGCGACACCCTGGACTCTCGCGCTCGGCGAGCGAGATGCTTATGGTTCGCCCATGACAATCTGGCAACGACTCGGCGATCTCATTCGCCAGCTTCCTGGGTCCTGCACCATCGGCCGGGCCCTGGACGATCTCATCGAGACCGTGCGCACGGCGCTCAGCGGTTCGCCCGTCGAGCGGCGGCAGGTGGCGTTTTCCGTGTCGATGATCGCGCTTTCGGCCAAGATGGCCAAGGCCGATGGCGTCGTGACGCGCGATGAAGTCACGGCGTTCGAGCAGTTGTTCGACATCCCGCCGGCCGAGCACCAGAACGTGGCGCGGCTGTTCAACCTGGCCAAGCAGGATGTCGCCGGCTTCGATGCCTATGCGCGCAAGCTTGCCAGCCTGTTCGAACCCGGCTCCAGCGTGTTCGAGGACATCGTCGACGGCCTGTTCCATATCGCCAAGGCCGACGGCATGGTGCACCAGGACGAACTGGCCTTTCTCGACCATGTCGCGTCGATCTTCGGCATCAGCGAGACCGCCTTCGCCCGTATCCGCAGCCGCCATATCGTGCCGGAGGAGGGCGATCCCTATCTCATCCTGGGCATCGATCGCGGCGCCTCCAACGACGACGTGAAGCGGCACTATCGTCGCATCGTTTCCGAGACGCATCCCGACAAGCTGATTGCGCGCGGTGTCCCGGCCGAATTCCTGGCGATCGCCACCGCCAAGCTTGCCGCGCTGAACGGCGCCTATGACCGCATCCGGCGCGAGCGGGCCTTTGCATGATGGAGAAAGACGTGGCTGAGGCGACGATTCCGGGCGTGACCCTGCCCGACATGGTCTGGCGGCCGTCGCCCAATTTCGGCCCGCGCGCCGAGGGCGCCGCGATCGATATCCTGCTGCTGCATTATACCGACATGAAGACGGCCGAGGCGGCGATCCAGTTGCTGTCGGATCCGGCCTCGCAGGTCTCCTGCCACTATGTCGTCGCCGAGGACGGCACCATCACCCAGCTGGTGCGCGAGGCCGATCGCGCGTGGCATGCCGGCGTCTCTTCCTGGCACGGCGAGGGCGATATCAACTCCCGGTCGGTCGGGATCGAGATCGCCAATCTGGGCCACGACCATGGCTATCCCGATTTTCCCGACGTCCAGATCGAATCCGTGATCGCCCTGGCCTGCGACATTTGCGCTCGACACCCCATTCGACCGGAACGAATCCTGGCGCACTCCGACGTTGCGCCGGCACGCAAGCGCGACCCTGGCGAGAAGTTCCCATGGGGCCGCCTCGCTTCTGCCGGCGTCGGCCACTTCGTCGAGCCCGAGCCGATTCGGGGTGGTCGTTTTTTTAGCGTAGGTGAAAGCGGCGCGCCGATCGAAGCCTTGCAGGCGATGCTGGCGCTCTATGGCTATCCCCTTCAGATCTCTGGCACTTACGATCTGGCGACCGAACAGGTCGTAACCGCGTTTCAGCGTCATTTTCGTCCCGCACGGGTCGATGGAATCGCCGATTCCTCTACGATTGCGACGCTTCATCGGCTTGGGCGGGCCTTGGCCGAAAGGACTTAACTGCCGTTGGGGAAGCGAAAAAATCATGAGGCGGCGAACTAATTCGCCTCGCCCGGGACCTGATCACGGAATGTTACAGTCTTTAATGTGATTTCAGTTCCGGTGCCCCAATTCGGGACTCTTGGGCAACGACAAGCGGCGCATCGTCAATGATGTGAGTTACCCCCAGGTATGAAGAAGTTTTGCGTACTTGCCTTGGCCGCCCTCGTCGCCACCGGCAGCCTCGCCATTTCCCCCGCGTCGGCCAAGTCGGGCTCCGGTCGTCTTCTGAAGTCCAATGCTACCCGTGTTGCTGCCGCAGATCGCAGCAGTTTCGATGATCTGATCCGCACCCACGCCGCCGCCAACAATGTCCCGTTGTCGCTGGCCCACGCCGTCGTGACGGTGGAAAGCAACTACAAGCCCAACCTGACCGGCAGCGTCGGCGAGATCGGCCTGATGCAGGTCCGCCTCCAGACCGCTCGCGGCATGGGCTACAAGGGCAGCGCCAAGGCGCTCTACGATCCCGCGACCAACATCCGCTACGGCATGATGTATCTCGGCCAGGCCCGCAAGCTCGCCGGCGGCGATCTGTGTGGCACGATCCTCAAGTACAATGGCGGCCATGGCGCCACACGCATGAGCAAGGGCCCGCTGCGCTATTGCGGCAAGGTCCAGCAGATCATGGCTTCGAACTGAGTTCGAACCGTCGTCCGGATTCTTCCGGCTGAAGCCTCTCGTCTGGTCGCGTCCGCAGGATCGCGCGCCGGCGAAGGACGCAGGACTGCCAGGTTCGATACGCCCCTCCCGGGTGTCGCCCGCGCAGGATGTGAGCCGCAGGACTTCTAGATCGTGTTCAAGACCGGGTGCGGGAACCGAGTTCCCCTTGGTTGGGCTTGACCCGCACCCGTCGCACCCCTAAGCCCCGCATTGCCAGTCGGCCGGACGACCGCTGCTGCAAGATCGAAAGGTCGCAGGGGAGGAAAGTCCGGGCTCCATGGAAACACGGTGCCGGGTAACGCCCGGCGGGGGCGACCCCAGGGAAAGTGCCACAGAAAGCAAACCGCCCGTGCGTTCGCGCAACGGGTAAGGGTGAAAGGGTGGGGTAAGAGCCCACCGCGGTCCCAGCAATGGGAACGGCACGGTAAACCCCACCGGGAGCAAGACCGAATAGGGGCGACATGGCGCAAGCCAGCCTGTTTCCAGGTTCGTCGCCCGGGTTGGTCGCGCGAGGCGTCCGGTAACGGACGTCCAAGATGAATGGTCGTCACGCGGCGGTTCGCCGCCGCCCTACAGAACCCGGCTTATAGGCCGACTGGCAATTTTCCTTCTCCGAGCCTTTCTGACGTCCTGGCCCGCCGGGTCAGGTCGTCTTGTGCCATTTGGGCGTCGCCGCGGGGACTCTGCGCGCCATCGGGAGCCCCGGGCATGGATTTCGCCGCCGCATGGGCGGCCGTCCCACCACTGTTCCAGACTCCGCCGGGCCGGTCGCATCTCGGGCCAGAGTCTCCGGCTTTCCCACCGCTTTGCCAATCCGCCGGCCGGGCGGCCAAGGCCCTTGCGACCGCGAAATCATACGGATTCCTTATGCTTGGGCCGCGAAAAGCTACGGAAAATTAAGCTTAACCCTGTGTGATCGGCGCGAGGGCGCCTGCGTGTCGTGGGGGCCGATTCCATTGACGCCCATATTCACCCATGGTATCCCAAATCATCCCGGTTCGAGGGCGCTGCGATCGACAAAATCAGGTCGATCCGTGGGGTCGCATGCCGCGTCGTCGGGGTGTTGTTTCCAGTCCGCGTCCCATGAGTGTTGTCCCGGCTCGCTACGCGGGCGGGTGTTCATTGGGCATTTTCAAGAGGAGCGCCGGCGCGAAAGGTGATGGACGAATTCGTTTCAACCTTCACCAACAGGCTGGACTCGAAGGGACGAGTGTCGATCCCGGCACTTTTCCGTTCGGTGCTGGCGCGCGACGGTTTCGAGGGCCTTTATTGCTGTCCGACGCTGGACCAGAACGCGGTGGATGCGGGCGGCAATCGCCTGGTCAGCCAGATCCGCGCCAGCCTGACGCTGTTCGAGCCGTTCTCCGAGGATCACGAATTTCTCTCGACGACGCTGATCGGCGAGAGCGAAGTGCTGCGGATCGATCCGGAAGGGCGCGTCGCGCTGTCCGAGGGGATCAAGGCCCATGCCGGCATCGGCGACACCGTGACCTTCGTCGGTCAGGGCTACAAGTTTCAGATCTGGGAACCGGAGCGTTTCGTCGCCTATCGCGACGAGGCCAAGAACCGCGTGCGCGAACTGCGCCGCCGGCTTGGTTCGGGCCCGCGTTCCTCGGGAGGTATGGAAGCATGACGGCCGGCGGCGCTACTCCTTCAGGCGGACCGGACCGTCACGTCCCGGTGCTGCTTGCCGAGGTGCTGGCCCATCTCGCGCCGGCGGCCGGCAAGGTCATCATCGACGGTACCTTCGGCCTCGGCGGCTACAGCCGCGCCATCCTCGATGCCGGCGCATCGGTGATCGGCATCGACCGCGATCCCAACGCGATCGCCGACGGGCAGGCGCTGGTGTCCGAATATGCAGGCCGGCTGCAGCTCGTGCATGGCCGTTTCGGCGATCTCGACGAGATCGCGGCCGGGCAGGGGCATGAGACGGTCGACGGCGTCGTGCTCGATATCGGTGTCTCGTCGATGCAGCTCGACGAGGCCGAGCGTGGCTTCTCGTTCCGCTTCGACGGTCCGCTCGACATGCGCATGAGCCAGGAAGGGCCGAGTGCCGCCGACGTCGTCAACACGATGGAAGCGCGCGATCTCGCCCGCATCATCTCGGTCCTGGGCGAGGAGCGCCGCGCCGGCGCCGTCGCCCGCGCCATCACGCAGGACCGCGTCGCCAAGCCCTATCTGCGCACCAGCGAACTGGCCGGCCTGGTCGAGCGCGTCGTCGGCAAGAAGCCGACCGATCCGATCCATCCGGCCACCCGCACGTTCCAGGCGCTGCGCATCTACGTCAACCAGGAGCTCGACGAGCTTGGCCGGGCGCTGGCCGCCGCCGAGCGCGTGCTGAAGCCGGGCGGGCACCTCGTCATCGTCTCGTTCCATTCGCTCGAGGACCGCATCGTCAAGCGCTTCCTGGCCGAGCGCAGCGAGGTCCGCGCCGGCGGTTCGCGGCATATGCCGGAGCGCACCCTGGCCGCGCCGACTTTCACCCTGATGTCGAAGGGGCCTGTCGTGGCCGGCCCCGAAGAAACGTCGCGCAACCCGCGCGCCCGTTCCGCCAAGCTTCGCGCCGGCATTCGGAGCGAGGCGCCGTCGCGTCCGTTCGAAGCCGCAGCTGCCGGCGTACCGGCGCTTCCCGAATTCAAAGTGGCGAGGTCGTAATGCTCCGGGGACTCAATGTCATCTGGGTTGCCTTGATGGTCGCCGGCGCCGTCGTGACCTACGCCATGAAGGATCGCGCCGGCCGTGCCGCCGATCATGTCATGGAACTGCGCCGGGACATCGCGCGCGAGAAGGATCTGATGAACATCCTTCAGGCCGAGTGGAGCGTTCTGGATCAGCCTTCGCGCCTTCAGGAACTGGTCGGGCGCTACAGCAGCTATCTGCATCTGACCCCGCTCGACGTCCGCCAGCTCGCCAGCCTCGACGAGGTGCCGGACAAACCGATCGAGGTGCCCGGTGCCGGTCTCGACCGGATGATCACCAGCGGCGTCGCCAGGAGCGGTTCGGCCAAGCCGATCATCGCCAAGCCGATCGTCGCGAAACCCAGTACCGCCCAGGCCAGTATCGCCAAGCCGCGTCCGCGTGACCTGGCGGTTCAATCGGGAGCGAATCCATGACGATGACGCTGACCGACCGCCCCGGAATGTTCAGCCCTTCCAATGGTCCCCGCCACGTCGCGCTCAAGGGCGCGAGCAAGGCCCGGCACGACCAGACCCGCAGCCGCATCGGGCTGACGATGATGGTCTTCATGATTGTTTACGGCGTGATCGGCGGCCGGCTCGTCATGCTCGGCATGAGCGACCAGGCCGGCTCCGCCGCGCGCGGCAGCGCGGCTTCCTCCATCGCGACCGCCCGTCCCAACATCGTCGACCGCAATGGCGAGATCCTCGCTACCGACATCAAGACGGCCTCGCTCTTCGCCGAGCCGAACAAGATCGTCGATCCCGACGAAGCGACCGAACTGATCACCAGCGTGCTGCCGGACCTTGATGCGGCGCAGCTGCGCAAGAGGCTGTCGACCCAGGCCGGCTTCGTCTGGGTGAAGCGCGAGATCACGCCGAAGCAGCAGTCCGAGATCCACAATCTCGGCATTCCCGGCGTCGGCTTCCTGACCGAGAACCGCCGCTTCTATCCGGGCGGGCCCGCGGCTGCCCATATCGTCGGCCTCGTCAATATCGACAACCAGGGCATTGCCGGCATCGAGAAGGCGATCGACGAGCGCGGCCTTGGCGACCTGCATGGCGCCGGCTTCGCGATGAAGGGCGCCGACATGCAGCCGGTCAAGCTGTCGATCGACCTGCGCGTCCAGCACATCCTGCGCGACGAACTCGTCGGCGCGATGCAGCGCTACCAGTCGATCGCGGCGATGGGTGTCATCCTCAATGCCAAGACCGGCGAGGTCATGGCCATGGCGTCGCTGCCCGATTTCGATCCGAACAATCCCGTCGATGCGAACAAGCCCGACCGGCTCAACCGCCTGACGGCGGGCACGTTCGAGCTCGGCTCGGTGTTCAAGAGCTTCACCTTCGCGATGGCGCTCGATTCCGGCCGCGTGAAGATGACGGACAGCATCGATGCGCGCTTCCCGATCCATGTCGGCCGCAACGTCATCCGCGACTTCCACGCCAAGGCCCGCTTCCTGACCGTTCCGGAAATCTTCCAGTATTCCTCCAATATCGGCACCGCCAAGATGGCGCTCGCCGTCGGCCAGGAGGAACAGCAGGCCTATCTGAAGAAATTCGGCCTCTCGACCCGGCTGAAGACCGATCTTCCGGAGGTCGCGACGCCGCAGGTGCCCAAGCGCTGGAGCCAGGCGACGCAGCTGACCGTCTCCTTCGGCCATGGCATCGCCATCACGCCGATGCAGGCGGCGGTCGCCGACGCGGCCCTGGTCAATGGTGGCCACCTGCTGTCGCCCACCTTCTTCCCGCGCACGCAGGAAGACGCACTCGCCGACTCGACGCAGATGGTCTCCAAGAAGACCAGCGACGAGATGCGCTGGCTGTTCCGCTTCAACGCCGTCAAGGGCTCCGGCCGCAATGCCGACGTTCCCGGCTATGTCGTCGGCGGCAAGACCGGCACCGCCGAGAAGATCGCCAACGGACGCTATGTCGAAGGGCACTATCTGAACTCGTTCCTGTCGGCATTCCCGATGGACGACCCGGAATATGTGATGCTCATCTCGATCGACGATCCGAAGCCGGAGAAGCCTGGCCTGCCGGCGCTCGCGGCCTGGAACGCGGCCAATGTCAGCTCGAGCATCATCCGCCGCGCCGCCGCCATTCTGGGCGTCCAGCCGCGCAGCGAGAACGAAAGCCACCCCGACGCCATGCTTGTGTCGTATTGAGGATCGATGAGCGGGCCTCTGATTTTTGGCTCGCGCGCCCCTGCCTTGGCGTAAACTTGAACGATCGGGAGGATTCGACCCCAGAATGCGGCTCGGTGACCTAGCTTCCAACGACTTCTCGCTCTCCGCCGATGCGGCGGCGATCGAGATATCCGGCCTTACCGCGGACAGCCGGGCTGTCCAGCCGGGCTTTCTGTTCGCGGCCCTCAAGGGCGTCGCGGCGGATGGCTCGCGTTTTGCGCTGGATGCGGTGAAGCGAGGCGCCGCGGCGGTCGTCTGCGGTCCGGAAGCGAACCTGCCCGACGACATCGGCGTTCCCGTGCTGCGCGCCGCCGACCCGCGCATGGCGCTGGCGCATCTCGCTTCCCGCTTCTATCCGCTCCAGCCCGAACAACTCGTCGCCGTCACCGGCACCAGCGGCAAGACCTCGGTCGCGGCTTTCGTGCGCCAGATCTTCGAGGTCGCCGGCAAGCAGGCCGCTTCGATCGGCACGATCGGCGTCGTCTCGCCGGCCGGTTCCGACTATGGCAGCCTGACCACCCCCGATCCGATCCAGCTGCACCAGATTCTCGACCGGCTCGCGCGGCAGGGCGTGACCCACGCCGCGCTGGAAGCATCGAGCCATGGCCTCGACCAGCATCGGCTGGACGGCGTCCGACTGGTGGCCGCCGCCTTCACCAATCTCGGCCGCGACCACATGGATTACCATCCGACGGTCGAGCACTATCTCGAAGCCAAGCTGAAGCTGTTCGGCAATCTGCTGCCGGAAGGCCGCACCGCCGTGCTCGACGCTGATGGCCCCTATGCGGATGCGGTCATGGCCGTGGCGCGCCGGCGCGGTCAGCGCCTGATCGATATCGGCCGGGCAGGGCGGGCGATCCGTCTCGTCAAGGCAGAGCCCGATCTCTACAGCCAGTCGCTCGAGCTCGACGTCTTCGGCACGCCGATGCATGTGCGCCTGCCGTTGGCCGGCGCCTTCCAGGTCTCCAACGCGCTCGTTGCCGCCGGTCTGGCGATCGCCACCGGCATCGAGCCGCGCGTCGCCATCGACGCGCTCGGAACGCTGGTGGGCGCGCCCGGACGCCTGGAGCGGGTCGGCGTCACCGACAAGGGCGCGCTGGTCTTCATCGATTATGCGCACAAGCCCGACGCGCTCGATCATGCGCTCGGCGCGCTGCGGCCGATGACCCGCAAGCGGCTCTTCGTGGTGTTCGGCGCCGGCGGCGACCGCGATGCCGGCAAGCGACCGCTGATGGCGGAGGCCGCGCACCGCAATGCCGACGTCGTCATCGTCACCGACGATAACCCGCGTTCCGAGGATCCGGCCCGCATTCGCGCCGAGATCCTGGCCGGCGCCCCCGATGCGATCGAGATTGCCGATCGCCGTACCGCCATCCTGGAGGCGGTCTCGATGCTCGGCGAGGGCGATGTGCTCTGCGTCGCCGGCAAGGGCCACGAGACCGGCCAGATCGTCAACGGCGTCACGCTGCCCTTTTCCGATCATGAGGTCGTCGCGGCGGCGCTCGCCGCGGAGGCGCGCACATGACCGGCAAGCTCTGGGGTTTCGAGGAATTCGTCGCCGGCATGAAGGGCCGTCCGACGGCCGCCGGCCCTGCGATCACAGGCATCTCGATCGACAGCCGCACGGTGCAGCCGGGCGACGCCTTCTTCGCCATTCGCGGCGAGCGCTTCGACGGCCACCGCTTTGTCGGCGCCGCCGCCGGGCATGGCGCGACGGTCGCCGTCGTCGCTTCCGACCAGCTCGCCGGCCTCGGCCGCATGACGATCCCGCTCGTCGTCGTGCAGGATGTGCTGGAAGCGCTGCAGGAACTGGCCCGGGCTTCGCGGGCGCGCTCGACCGCGCGGATCGCCGCCGTGACCGGCAGCGTCGGCAAGACCTCGACCAAGGAAATGCTCGGCCACGTTCTGGCCGCGCAGGGGGCGACGCATTTTTCGCCCGCCTCGTTCAACAATCACTGGGGCGTGCCGCTGACCCTGTCGCGCATGCCGGCCGATGCCCGCTTCGCCGTGTTCGAGATCGGCATGAACCATGCCGGCGAGATCACGCCGCTTGTGGCGCAGGTTCGCCCGCATGTCGCCATCATCACCAACATCGAGGCGGTGCATCTGGAGTTCTTCCCGGATGGGATTGACGGCATCACCCGCGCCAAGGCCGAGATTTTTTCCGGCGTCGAGCCCGGCGGCAGCGTCATTCTGAATGGCGACAGTCCGCAATTCGAGCGCCTGGCTTTGCTCGCCATGGATTCCGGCATCAACCATGTGTTGTCCTTCGGCACGGGCCGCGATTGCGACGCGCGGCTCGAGGGCCTCGACATGCAGGCGGATCATTCCCGCGTCAGTGCCCGGATCCTCGATCAGCTGGTCGAGTTCACGATCGGTGCTCCCGGGCGTCATCTGGTGCAGAACGCGCTCGCCGTCCTGCTCGCCGTCGCGCAGATGGGTGGCGATGTCGTTGCGGCTGCCTCGGCGCTTGGCGATCTCAGCGCGCCCAAGGGTCGTGGCGCCCGGCATGAACTCGTCGTCGGCGAGGGCCGCGCGACGCTGATCGACGAGAGCTACAATGCCAGCCCGACTTCGATGCGCGCGGCGATCACCGTTCTGGCGCAGGCGCGGACGGAGGGCGCGGGACGACGCATCGCCGTGCTCGGCGATATGCGCGAGCTGGGCGACGACACGCTGCGATTGCATGCCGAACTGGTCGAGCCGCTGACGGCGGCCGGTATCGACCGGGTCTATGCGGCCGGCCCCTCCATGCTGGCGCTCTGGGAGGTCTTGCCGGACGCCATGCGGGGCCATTATGCGGAGGCCGCAAATGAGCTCGAGGCGATTCTTCTCGACGAGCTTGCCGCCGGCGACGTCGTGATGGTCAAGGGCTCGAATGGCAGCCGCATGGGCCCCATCGTCGAGACATTGAAAATCCGTTTTGCATCGGCGCCCGTCGAGAGCGATCCCGCCACTGAAGGACCCGTCTGATGCTGTACCTGCTGGGGGATCTCTCCGCGCAATTCTCGGGCCTCAACGTCTTCCGCTACATCACGTTTCGTGTGGGCGGCGCGACGATGACGGCGCTGATCTTCGTCTTTCTTTTCGGCCCGACCATCATCCGCGCGCTGAAGGTCAAGCAGGGCAAGGGCCAGCCGATCCGCGAGGACGGTCCCCAGAGCCATCTGGTGACCAAGAAGGGCACGCCCACCATGGGCGGCCTGATGATCCTCTCCGGCCTGATCGTCTCGACGCTGCTCTGGGCCAATCTTTCCAGCATCTATGTCTGGACCGTGCTGGGCGTCACGGTCGGCTTCGGCCTGATCGGGCTCTATGACGACTATCTCAAGGTCACCAAGCAGAGCCACAAGGGCTTTTCCGGGCGGTCGCGCCTCGCCGTCGAATTCGCGATCGCGGCGATCGCCTGCATCGCGATCTCGCACCTTTCGACCGGGCCGCTGTCGAACGCGCTGACCTTTCCCTTCGTGAAGGCCTTCGTGCTGGATCTCGGCTGGTTCTTCATTCCCTTCGGCGCCTTCGTCATCGTCGGCGCCGGCAATGCGGTGAACCTGACCGATGGTCTCGATGGCCTCGCCATCGTGCCGGTTATGGTCGCCACCGCCTCCTTCGGCGTCATGGCCTATCTCTCCGGCAACGCCATCTTCGCCGAATACCTGCAGATCCATTTCGTGCCCGGCACCGGCGAACTGGCCGTTCTCTGCGGCGCGATGCTGGGCGCGGGCCTCGGATTCCTCTGGTTCAACGCGCCGCCGGCCGCGATCTTCATGGGCGATACCGGCTCGCTGGCGCTCGGTGGCATGCTCGGCGCCATCGCTGTCGCGACCAAGCACGAGATCGTGCTGGCCATCGTCGGCGGCCTGTTCGTGCTCGAGGCCGCCTCGGTCATCATCCAGGTCGCGTCGTTCAAGCTGACGGGCAAGCGCGTCTTCAAGATGGCGCCGATCCACCACCATTTCGAACAGCTCGGCTGGACCGAACCGCAGGTCGTGATCCGTTTCTGGATCATCGCGGTCGTCCTCGCGCTGATCGGCCTTTCCAGCCTGAAGATCCGGTAACACGCCAATGACGCCGATCACCTCCTTCGCCGGCAAGTCGGTCGCGGTCTTCGGGCTCGGCGGCAGCGGTCTTGCCACTGCTGCGGCGCTCGTCGCCGGCGGCGCGAAGGTCGTGGCCTGGGACGACAATGCAGACTCGGTGGCGAAGGCCGCCGCCGCCGGTATCCCGACCGCTGATCTGCGCTCGATCGACTTCGGCGGCTTCGGCGCGCTCGTCCTCTCTCCCGGCGTGCCGTTGACGCATCCGAAGCCGCACTGGACGGTGGAACTTGCGAAGGCCGCCAGCATCGAGATCATCGGCGATATCGAGCTGTTCTGCCGCGAGCGGCGGGCGATTGCGCCGCGCTCGCCTTTCATCGCCATCACGGGCACCAATGGCAAGTCGACGACGACGGCGCTGATCGCCCATCTCTTCCGCACCGATGGCTGGGATGTTCAGCTCGGCGGCAATATCGGCACGGCGATCCTGTCGCTCGAACCGCCGGCCAAGGATCGCATCCATATCGTCGAATGCTCTTCCTTCCAGATCGACCTGGCGCCGACGATCGACCCGACCGTCGGCATCCTGCTCAACCTGACCGAGGATCACCTCGACCGGCACGATACGATGGAACGCTACGCGGCGATCAAGGCGCGGCTCGTTCGTGGCGCCGAGACAGCCGTGGTCGGAATCGATGACGACTGGTGCTCGACGATTGCCTCCGATCTGGACAAGCGCGGCACGCCGGTCGAGCGGATTTCGGTTCGCCGTCCCGTCGCCAACGGCTTCTATGCCGACAACGGTCGCATTTTCGAGGCCGACGACACCGTGGTTCGCCAGGTGGCCAATCTCGGCGGTATCGGCGCGTTGCGCGGGGCGCACAATGCCCAGAACGCCGCGGCGGCCATCGCGGCTGCCCGCGCGATCGGCATGTCCGAGCTTTCCATGCTCGAGGGCCTGAGAAGCTTTCCGGGCCTCGCGCACCGGATGGAAGAAGTCGGTCGGATCGGCAAGGTGCTGTTCGTCAACGATTCCAAGGCGACCAACGCGGATGCGGCCGAGAAGGCCCTCGCGAGCTTCGACCGGATCTACTGGATCGCCGGTGGCAAGCCCAAGACCGGCGGCATCACCAGCCTCGAGCCCTATTTCCCTCGGATCGCCAAGGCCTATCTGATCGGCGCGGCGGCGGAAGAATTCGCCGCGACGCTCGCCGGCAAGGTCGATACCGTGATCTCGGGGACGATGGACGCGGCCGTCATTGCCGCCGCGCGCGACGCGGCACAGGATGGTGCGGCGGAGGCCGTCGTCCTGCTGTCGCCGGCCTGTGCCTCCTACGACCAGTATCCCAATTTCGAGAAGCGCGGCGATCATTTCCGCTCCCTCGTCCTCGCGCTGGAAGGCGCCAAAGCCCTCGTGGAGGTTAAGTGATGGTCAGCCGGGCCGATCGCAGTGTCTTCGCCGAGTGGTGGTGGACGGTCGACAAATATCTTCTGTTCGCGCTGCTCGCGCTGATGATCGGGGGCGTCGTGCTGTCGCTCGCCGGCAGCCCGCCGGTCGCCGAACGCATCGGCCTCGACAGCTTTCACTTCGTGAAGCGCCACGTCATGTTCATGGTGCCCACCATCGCGATCATGATCGGCACGTCGTTCCTGTCGCCGCGCAATGTGCGGCGCACGGCGCTGATCGTGTTCGCGATTGCCATCGTGCTGATGTTCGCGACGCTGTTCGTCGGTCAGGAAGTCAAGGGCGCGCGTCGCTGGATCAACATCCTCGGCTTCTCGCTGCAGCCCTCCGAATTCGTCAAGCCGGCCTTCCTGGTGCTGTCGGCGTGGCTGTTCACCGAGAATTCGCGCCGCAACGACATCCCGGGCAACATCTTCGCCATGCTGCTGCTGGCGATCGTGGCCGCCTTGCTGGTCGCGCAGCCCGATCTCGGCCAGACCATGCTGGTGGTCATCGCCTGGTCGGCGGTGTTCTTCATGGCGGGCCTGTCCTGGTTCTGGATCGCCGGTCTCGCCGGTCTCGCCGGTGTCGGCATCCTTGCCGCCTATACGGTGTTTCCGCACTTCGCCGGTCGCATCAACCGCTTTCTCGATCCGGCCGCGGGCGACACCTTCCAGGTGGATACCGCGCTGAATTCGGTCATTCATGGCGGCTGGCTCGGCCGTGGCCCCGGCGAGGGCGTGGTCAAGCGCATCCTGCCGGACAGCCATACCGATTTCATCTTCGCGGTCGCCGCCGAGGAGTTCGGCATCATCCTGTGCATGGGGCTGGTGCTGATGTTCGGCTTCGTCGTCGTGCGCGGCATGAGCCACAGCCTGAAGAACGAGGATGCCTTCGTGCGCCTGGCTTCGGCCGGCCTGCTGGTGCTGTTCGGCGTGCAGTCCGTCATCAACATGGCGGTGAACCTGAACTTGATGCCGGCCAAGGGCATGACGCTGCCCTTCATCTCCTATGGTGGCTCGTCCATGCTGGCGCTCGCGTTCCAGATGGGCCTCGTCCTGGCGCTGACCCGCCGCCGCTTCGAGCCGGCCCGCCTGACCTCCGGTTTCAGCCGGTTTGCGACGACCCGTCCGAAGGCTGCCTGAGACGATGGAAAAGACGATCCTGCTGTGCGCTGGCGGAACGGGTGGGCATCTGTTCCCCGCCGAAGCGCTCGCCTACGCCCTGAAGAGCCGGGGCTGGTCGGTGCATCTCGCCACCGATCACCGCGCCGAGACCTACGGCCAGAACTTCCCTGCCGACGAGACACATATCATCCGCTCGGCGACCCCCTCGGTGAAATCGCCGAAGGTCTTTCTCGCCGCCGCTCTGAGCCTGTGGCATGGCTATCGCCAGTCCAAGGCGATGCTGAAGCGACTGCGGCCTGCGGCGGTCGTCGGCTTTGGCGGCTACCCGACCGTGCCACCGCTCCTGGCGGCTGTGCGGTTGCGCATTCCGACCATTGCCCACGATGCCAATGCCGTGCTTGGCCGTGCCAATCGTCTGCTTGCTTCGCGCGTCAGCGCCGTGGCGACCAGTTTTCCGGAAGTGGGCCATGCCAGCGCCGCCGGCGGCAAGATCGTGCAGACCGGCAATCCGGTCCGGCAGATGGTGATCGACGCCAGCAAGGTGCCTTATCCGCGCATTGCGGCGGACGGTTCGCTCAATCTGGTGATCTTCGGCGGGAGCCAGGGCGCGCGCTTCTTTTCCGATCTGTTGCCCGAGGCGCTGGCGAAGCTGGATCCAACCGCTCGCGCGCGGCTTTCTATCGTGCAGCAGTGCCGGCCCGAGGATATCGACCGCGTCCGCGCCGCCTATACGAAGCTGGGCGTCACGGCGGAACTGGCGCCCTTCTTTACCGACATGCCGGCCCGCATCGCGCAGAGCCATCTGGTGATCTCGCGTTCCGGCGCCTCGACGGTCTGCGAACTGGCCGTCATCGGCCGGCCTGCGATCACGGTGCCGCTGCCCGGCGCGATCGATCAGGACCAGAGCGCCAATGCGCTCGTGCTGGCCAAGGCCGGCGGTGGCTGGGTCGTGCCGCAGGCCGAGTTGACAGCCGACCGGCTGTCGCGCGAATTGACCGCCTTTCTGGCCGAGCCGGGCCGTCTGGCCCAGGCGGCGGCCGCAGCCAAATCAGTCGGTCGCCCCGACGCCGTGGAACGCCTGGCCGATCTGGTCGAGCGCGTGGCCGGCGGCGAGCGGCTCGGCGCATCGACCGGAGTTTAAGTCATGAAAATGCCCCGCGACATTGGGCCCGTCCATTTCGTCGGCATCGGCGGCATCGGCATGAGCGGCATCGCCGAAGTGCTGGTCAATCTCGGCTACCGGGTCCAGGGCTCGGATACGGCGGAGAACGCCAATGTCCAGCGCCTGAAGGCGAAGGGCGTCACGGTCGCCGTCGGTCATGATGCCGCCAATCTGGGCGACGCGCGCGTCGTCGTCGTTTCCTCGGCCATCAAGGCCAGCAATCCCGAGCTGAAGGCGGCTCGCGAGCGGCTGCTGCCGGTCGTGCGCCGCGCCGAGATGCTGGCCGAGCTGATGCGGCTGAAGAGCGCCATCGCCATTGCCGGCACCCATGGCAAGACCACGACGACCTCGATGGTGGCAGCCCTGCTCGACGCCGGCGGGTTCGATCCGACGGTCATCAATGGCGGCATCATCAACGCCTACGGCACCAATGCGCGCATGGGCGCCAGCGACTGGGTCGTCGTCGAGGCGGACGAGAGCGACGGCACCTTCGTCAAGCTGCCGGCCGACGTGGCGCTCGTCACCAACATCGATCCCGAGCACCTCGATCACTACGGCACCTTCGACAAGGCGCGCGACGCCTACAAGCAGTTCATCGAGAACATCCCGTTCTACGGCTTCGCCGTGATGTGCCTCGACCATCCGGAAGTGCAGTCGCTGATCGGAAAGATCGAGGACCGGCGCATCATCACCTATGGCGCCAACCCGCAGGCGGACATCCGCTACAGCGAACTGCGCAACGATTCCGGCAAGTCGATCTTCACCGCCAGCATCCGCGACCGCGTCACGGGCAATACCGACGAACTGGTCGACCTGGTCCTGCCGATGCCGGGCGAGCACAATGTGCAGAACGCGACCGGCGCCATCGCCATCGCGCATCACCTCGGTATCTCGAACGAGGCGATCCGCGCCGGCCTCGCCGCGTTCGGCGGGGTGAAGCGCCGCTTCACCCATACGGGCTCCTGGAACGGCGTCGAGGTGTTCGACGATTATGGCCACCACCCCGTCGAGATCGCCGCCGTGCTCAAGGCGGCCCGTGCGTCGACCCGGGGACGGGTGATCGCCGTGGTGCAGCCGCACCGCTATACGCGCCTGCGCGATCTCTTCGACGGGTTCTGCTCCTGCTTCAACGACGCCGATACGGTGTTCGTCGCGCCGGTCTATGCGGCGGGCGAAGCGCCGATCGACGGCATCGATAGCGATCATCTGGTCGAGGGACTGCTCGTGCGCGGTCATCGCGATGCGCGGGCGCTGGCGGGACCGCAGGCCCTGGCTCCGGAAGTCGCCGCAATCGCCAGGCCGGGCGATTTCGTCGTCTGCCTCGGCGCCGGCTCGATCACCAGCTGGGCCTATGCCCTGCCGGGCGAACTCGAGGCGCAATCCGCGATCGCCTAACCGTCCCGGCATCCGATGCCGGCTGTTGTCTGGCTGTCATATTGAATCCGTAAAGCACCCCGGTTGTCAGACCGGGGGCTTTGACGTGATCAGGAAATTCTCTTCCGTAAGCTGGATGGTGCTCGCCGCGACCGGCGTGCTCTCCACCATGTCCAATGCCGCGTATGGCGCGGACACGACCGTGGTCGCCGGAACGCCGCGCACCACCGCGCTGACCATGGCCGGAGCCGACACGCTGACGGTGGAGAGCGGCGGCAGCTTCCAGACCAGCTCGACCGCCGTCACCATCAACGGCGCCTCGACAACCCTGTCGATCGACAATGCCGGCACGATCAAGTCGACTGGCAACCGCGCCATCCGACTGAATGACAACACCGCCAACAACAGCCATTCGCTGACGCTGACCAACCGCGCGACCGGCCGGATCGAGAGCAACGGCGACGACACGCTCCAGATCAGCAACCCACTCTATGGCGGTACGGTGCTGGTCGAGAATTACGGCACGATCACCTCGACGGCGAGCCGCGCGATCAACCTGAACGCGGCGACCGGCGGCACGATCACCATCAACAATTACGCGGCGGGCGTGATCAGCGCCGCCACGGGCGCCGATGTGATGCGACCCGGCGAGAACGCCACGATCAGCAATTCCGGCACGATCCAGTCCACAGCGAACGCCAACAGCTTCAACGGCGATGGCATCGACTTCCAGGACAAGGGCGGCGGCACCGTCAACAACTTCGCCGGGGGGCTGATCGAGGGCTCGAAGCACGGCATTACCGGCGATCTCGGCGCCTCGGTCGTCAACGAGGCCGGCGCGACGATCCGCGGCCGCAACGGCTCCGGCATCAATTTCGACACCTCGGGCTCGGCGACGCCGGTGTCGATTGTCAACCGCGGCCTGATTTCCGGCGAGGCGCAGGTCACGAGCTCGCCCGATACGGATGGCGACGGCGTCGATGTCGATGGCCTCGTCACGATCGAGAATTACGGCACGATCCAGGCGTTGGGCGCCCGGGGCTTCAAGGACGGGGTCCTCACCGACCCCAACATCTCCGACGCCGTCTCGATCGGCGGCGGCACGATCAACAACTATGCCGACGGCGTCATCCACAGCGTCCAGCGCGGCATCCTCGTCGATGACAGCGAGGGGGGCGCGGCCTTTGCGGCGACCTCGATCTACAATGAAGGCGAGATCTCCAGCGACATCGGCCAGGCGATCACCCTGACCGGCGAATGGAACGACAGGCTCGTCAACAAGGGCGATATCGTCGGCGACGTGCGGCTGGGCGGCGGCAATGATGCCGTCACGCTCTATGCAGGGCAGTCGATCGACGGGTTGCTCGACGGAGAGACGGGCTCGAATTCGCTGACCCTGGCCGACTACGGCACGTCGACGGTCGGCTCGCTCGACAACTTCCAGACCCTGAACGCCTCCATTGCCGGCAATGGCGATCATGGCCAGCTCAATGTCGACGGCGTTGCCACGCTGGATGGCGGCACCATCGCCCTGACGACGGAGAAGGGCCCCTATACGCTCGGCAGCCGCTACACGCTGATCAACGCCACCGGCGGCATCGAGGGCACGCGCTTCGACACGCTGACCGTCAGTTCCGATTTCCTGTTCATTGATCCGACGCTGGGCGGCGACGCCAACACGGTCTCGGTGACGCTCGATCGCAACGATGTCGCCTTTGCCAGCGTGGCGGAATCCGCCAATCAGCGCGCCGTTGCCAACGCCATCGACGCCGCCAACGGCAATGGCGAGATCTATCGCTGGGTGTTCGGCGCCGAGGATCCGGCGGCGCTGGCGAATTCCTTCGCGCTGCTCGATGGCGAGGTCCACGCCGATGTCACCGGCGCGCTGGCGCAGCAATCCATGCAGGCGGAACTCGCGATCCTCTCGCGCCTGTCGCGGATCGGCGCCGCCAGGGCGCCGGCGAATTCCGCGGCTCCGCTGGCTTATGGCGAGGAGCCGAAAGGGAAGGGCAATTCGGCCTTCGGCGCGCTGACGCCGGCCGACATGGGCTATTCCGCCTGGACGCAGGCCTTCGGCGCCTGGACCTCGACCGATGGCGTTGGCAACGCGGCGGGCGTCGATACCAGTCTGGGCGGCGTGCTGGTCGGCGCCGACCTGACCGGCGAAGGCTACACGCTGGGCCTCGCCGGCGGCTACAGCCGCGGTTCCACCGATGTCGACGGCCGCGCGTCCTCGGCCGACATCGATACCGGCCTGCTGGCGCTCTATGGCGGCGCGCGCTTCGACCAGTTCCGCCTGCGCGGCGGCGCCTCGATCGCCTGGAGCTCGATCGACACCAAGCGCACGACCGTCCTGGGCGATCTCGTCGAGCGGCCGGAGGCGTCCTATGACGCGACCACGGCCAATCTCTTTGCCGAGCTCGGCTACGAGAGCCAGTTCGGCGCGTCGACGCTCGAGCCCTTCGCCGGCATCGGCTGGGTGAAGGTCGACGCCGATGGCTTCACGGAGACCAACGCGCCGGTAACGGGCCTGGGCTCCGACGGCGCCTCGTTCGACACGCCCTACACGACGCTCGGTGTCCGGGCCTCGACCGAGATGGTGGTCGGAGGCGTCAAGGTGGCGCCGCGCGGCATGCTGGGCTGGCGCCATGCCTTCCAGGATATCCCCGAAGCCGCGCTTGCCTTCAGCGGCGCCGGCACCGGCTTTACCGTCGATGGCGCGCCGATCGCCCGTGACAGCCTGTTGCTGGAAGCCGGTCTCGACGTCGCCGTGAATGCCAACGTCAATCTCGGACTGACCTATGCGGGTTCGTTCGGCGACGGCTCCACGTCGAACGCCGTGAAGCTCAATGGCGAGATCCGGTTCTGACGCGACCGATTGACTCAGTCGGCAGGGCGGCCCCGCAAAGGGCCGCCTTTTTCACGTTCACGATCTCGGTTGGTTAACGCTTCTTTACCATTTTTCGTAGATATTCCGACCATACGATTCGGTGGAAGGAATGCGTTTTGGCGAAGCATGTCGCCGTCCTGATGGGCGGGTGGTCCAGTGAACGGCCGGTGTCGCTCAATTCGGGGAATGGCTGCGCCGATGCGTTGGAGCAGGCCGGCTACCGGGTCACGCGCGTCGACGTGCAGCGGGACATCGCCGAGGTCCTGGCGAAGCTGAAACCCGACGTCGCCTTCAATGCGCTGCACGGCCCGTTCGGCGAGGATGGCGCGATCCAGGGCGTGCTCGAGATCCTCGGCATCCCCTATACGCATTCCGGCGTGCTCGCCTCGGCCCTCGCGATGAACAAGGCGCGCGCCAAGGACGTCATGCAGGCCGCCGGAATTCCGGTCGCCGACTCGCTGCTCATCCACCGCCTGGAAGCGGCCCGCGCCCATGCGATGGAGCCGCCCTATGTCGTCAAGCCGGTTGCGGAAGGATCGAGCTTCGGCGTGCTGATCGTCCGCGAGGACGCGATTAACCCGCCTCAACAATTATTTGCGGATGACTGGGCCTTCGGCGAGACCGTTATGGTCGAGCGTTACGTCGGAGGACGCGAGCTCACCTGCGGCGTTCGAGGCGATGAAGCCTTTGATATCATTGAGCTCGTGACGGCCGAGGGCGGCTGGTACGACTATGATTCCAAGTATTCCGAGAACGGCGCGCGCCACGTTATTCCGGCGCCGCTTTCACCAAATATTTACCAAAGTATACAGAATCTAGCGGTACGGGCGCATCGGGCTCTCGGGTGTCGCGGCATCAGCCGGGCCGACTTCCGATACGACGATGGCCCGGGCGGCACGGGGCAGCTGGTCTGCCTCGAAGTGAATACCCAGCCGGGCATGACGGCGACGTCGCTGGTCCCGGATATGGCGCGCTACGCGGGAATTGATTTCCCGGCTTTGGTGAGTTGGATGGTGGAGGACGCGTCTTGCGGCAGATAAGCCCGAGAACCGGCAGGGAAACGGCAGGCGATGCGCCGGCAACGGAGATGGCCGCTGGCCTGAAACTGTCGCCCTGGCTGCGTCGGCGGATCCGTGCCTTCTCGCGCATCGATTGGCGCGTGCCGCGCCACGCCGGTCTCAAGGGTACGGCGCTGCTGTTCGCGGCGACGGGCCTTGCCGGGATCATCTCCGCCGACCGCGTCGGCGAGACCGTGACCTGGCTGAGCTCGGTTTCGGGCCTCGCGATCGAGTCCGTCCGCATCACCGGCCAGACCGAGACCTCCGAGATCGCGGTGCTGAACCGTCTCGAGCTGCCGCCGCAGGCGTCGCTGGCAACCTTCGACCTGGCGGCCGCGCGGGAACGCGTCGAGACTCTGCCCTGGGTCGAGACTGCGACCCTGCGCAAGATCTACCCGGCGACCCTCAAGATCACCATCGACGAGCGCAAGCCCTACGTCATGTGGCAGCGCGACCAGACCGTCTCGGTCATCGACGAGTCCGGCCGCGTCATCGGCGACGCATCCGAGGTCCACTACCAGGACCTGATCCGCGTCGTGGGGCAGGGCGCCGACAAGCGCGCCGGCGAGGCCATCGCGCTTGCCGATACCGCTTCCTCGATCCGCTCGCGCCTGCGCGCCGCCGTGCTGATCTCGGAGCGCCGCTGGAACCTGATGCTCGACAATGGCGTGACGCTGATGCTGCCGCAGGACAAGCCCGAGGCCGCGCTCGCCCTCGTCGCCCAGCTCGACGCCAGGGACGGCCTGCTGTCGAAGGATATCGTCAGCATCGATCTCCGTCTCGCCGACCGCATGTTCGTGCGCATGACGCCGGAAGCGGCCGCGCGCCGCACGGTCGCCATCAAGGAACGCGAGAAGCTCGCCAAGCGTAAGGGAGCGAGCACCTGATGTCCCTTTTTGTGTCATCCGACAGCCGCATGCGTCCTCTGCCCGCCAAGAAGAGCACGGTCGTCTCGATTCTCGATATCGGATCCTCGAAGATCTGCTGCCTGATCGCCCGGCTGAAGCCGCGCGAGGTCGGCGACGTCCTGCCCGGCCGCACCCATGCGGTCGAGGTTCTCGGCATCGGCCATCAGCGTTCGCGCGGCATCAAGTCGGGCGTCGTCGTCGATCTCGACAAGGCCGAGCAGGCGATTCGCCTGGCCGTGGATGCTGCCGAGCGCATGGCCGGCGTGACCGTCGAGTCGCTGATCGTGAATGTCTCCTGTGGCCGTCTGGCGAGCGAGGCGTTTTCGGCCAGCGTCGCCCTGGCCGGCCATGAAGTGGTCGAGGCGGATATCAAGCGGGTTCTGGCCGCCGGTCGCGAACACTCCGTCACGGAGGATCGCGCGGTCATCCATTCCCTGCCGATCGGCTATGCGATCGACGGCAATGGCGGCATCCGTGATCCGCGCGGCATGCTGGGCGAGCGTCTCGGCGTCGACATGCATGTCGTCACCGGCGAGAACGCGCCGCTGCGCAATCTGGAACTCGCCATCGGCCGCTGCCACCTCTCGGTCGAGGCGATGGTTGCCACGCCCTATGCTTCCGGCCTTTCGGCGCTTGTCGATGACGAGACGGAACTGGGGGTTGCCTGCGTCGATCTCGGCGGCGGCACCACGACGATCTCCGTCTTCATGGACGGACAGTTCGTGCATGCCGACGCGATCGCCATCGGCGGGCAGCATGTCACCACCGACATCGCGCGCGGTCTGTCGACCCGGATCGACGATGCCGAGCGGCTGAAGACCATGCATGGCAGCGCGCTGCCGAGCGTGTCGGACGATCGCGATATCCTCTCGGTGCCGCCTATCGGCGACGACGACCGCGACCTGCCGAACCAGATCCCGCGCTCGGCGCTGACGCGCATCATCCGCGCGCGCATCGAAGAAATCCTGGAGCTCGTCCGTGACCGGCTGAATGCCTCCGGCTTCCAGACCATGGTTGGCCGGCGCATCGTCCTGACCGGCGGCGCCAGCCAGTTGACAGGGATCACCGAGGCGGCGCGGCGGATTCTTGCCCGCAATGTCCGGCTCGGTCGTCCGCTCGGCGTAACGGGTCTGCCGGAAGCGGCGCGTGGCCCGGCCTTCTCGGCCGCGGTGGGTCTCCTGATCTATCCGCAGGTCGCGCAGATCGAGCAGGTATCGGGGATGCGGGGGCATCGATTGGCCATGACCGGAACGGGTGGGTATTTCTCCCGCTTCGGTCACTGGTTTCGTGAAAGTTTCTAAGAAGCAACAAGATGGGGCGCCCGCGGCGGGGCGTTTCAGTTTGACGGAAATATGGTCGGGGAACGCCACCGGCTTAGGGGTCAAGACGACGAGGTCACCATGACGATCAACCTGAAGATGCCGGATATTACTGAGCTGAAGCCCAAGATCACGGTCTTTGGCGTCGGCGGCGCGGGTGGCAACGCCGTCAACAACATGATTCGCTCGGGCCTCGAAGGGGTCGAGTTCGTGTGCGCCAACACGGACAGCCAGGCCCTGATGTCGGCTCGCGCCGAGCGCCTGATCCAGATGGGCGTCGCCGTCACCGAGGGTCTCGGCGCCGGTTCGATGCCGGATGTCGGCCGGGCCGCCGCCGAAGAGGTCATCGACGAGATCAACGACCATCTCGCCGGCTCGCATATGGTGTTCGTCACCGCCGGCATGGGCGGCGGCACGGGCACGGGCGCGGCTCCGGTCATCGCCCGGACGGCCCGTTCGCACGGTATACTGACCGTCGGTGTGGTGACCAAGCCCTTCCAGTTCGAAGGTGCCCGCCGGATGCGCGTTGCCGAAGCCGGCATCAAGGAACTGCAGGAGAGCGTCGACACGCTCATCGTCATTCCGAACCAGAACCTGTTCCGTATCGCCAACGAGAAGACGACCTTCGCCGACGCCTTCGCGATGGCCGACCAGGTCCTCTATTCGGGCGTCGCCTGCATCACCGACCTGATGGTCAAGGAAGGCCTGATCAATCTCGACTTCGCCGACGTCCGTTCGGTGATGCGCGAGATGGGCAAGGCGATGATGGGCACCGGCGAAGCCTCCGGCGATCGCCGCGCGATCATGGCTGCCGAGGCGGCAATCGCCAATCCGCTGCTCGACGAGACCTCGATGCACGGCGCCCGCGGCCTGCTGATCTCGATCACCGGCGGCCGTGACCTGACGCTGTTCGAAGTCGACGAAGCCGCGACCCGTATCCGCGAGGAAGTCGATCCCGACGCGAACATCATCCTGGGCGCGACGTTCGAGGAAAGCCTCGAGGGCGTGATCCGCGTGTCGGTCGTCGCGACCGGCATCGAGTCGGACGCCAAGGACGAAGTCTCGCCGGGCGACCTGCGCACGCAGGACATGGCTGCCCGCATGAAGGCCGCCGCCCAGCAGGCGGCTCCGCAGGCTCCGGCTCAGACGCGTCCCTCGGTCCAGACCGAATCGCGCGCGCCGCAGCCCCAGGCTCCCGCCTTCCGCCCCGCCGTACCCCAGCAGGCTCCCGTGCAGCAGCACGCGCCGGCTCAAAATCCGGTGCGGGATCCTGGAGTGACCATCGCTCCGATGGCGCCCCCGGCCGTCTCCTATGCCGAGGCCGAACTCGACCATGAGTTCGACATGATGCCGGCTCCCGTCCGGGACGATCACGTTCCGGCCCCGCAGCCCTTCATCCCGCCGGCAGCCGAAGCTCCGTCCGCTTCCCGGATGCCGCGGGTCGAGGACTTCCCGGTCGTCGCCCAGCGCGAGATGCAGGCCCAGCGCGCTGAGCCCCAGCAGCCGGTCGAGGAAGATCGCGGCCCGATGAGCCTTCTGCGCCGCCTGGCGCATGTAGGTCTTGGCCGCCGGGAAGAGGAAGCCGCACCGCAGGTGAACCGCCAGCAGCCGGCCCCGCAGCAGCGCGCGCCCCAGCAGGGCAGCCCGCAGCAGCCGGTCCGCCAGCCGCAGGCGCCGCAGGCCGGCTACGCCGCCGCCCCGCGCCAGCCGCAGCAGGCCCAGCCGCCGCGTGCCCCGCAGCAGGCGCAGCCGGACTATCGCCCGCGTCAGGCAGAGCTCGACCAGCATGGTCGCGTGATGCCGCGCAGCGAGGATGACCAGCTCGAAATCCCGGCTTTCCTCCGCCGCCAGGCGAACTAAGCCGCGACAAAAGAAAGATCGAGGCCCGGCACTGGAGACAGCGCTGGGCCTCTTTTATTCAGGGTCCGTAAGCCACGTTACAGAAGGTTAGAAAGAGTGATTTGTTGACCGCCCGGTCGACGCTCTATCTAGGCATCACAACATGCTGACGAATCTGGTGATTCCTGGTTGGCCGTTAACCTGGTCCAGGGATCAGACAGATGCGGAACAGCAGGGGGCGGACCACAGAGCAGTCGCAGATTTTGACAAGCTCTCTCGGGGCGATTTGATGGCTAAACGACAAGGCCTGCACCAGACCACTCTGCGCGACCGCGTGGTGGTTTCTGGAATTGGCGTTCATAGCGGCAAGCCCGTGGCGATGTCCCTCAATCCGGCCGAGGCCGATACGGGCATTGTATTCCACCGTATCGATGCCGGCGCCGGTCATCCGATCCATGCGCGGATCGAACACCTGCATGCCACCGATTCCTGCACCACCGTTGCGTTTGCCGGCGTCTCGGTGGCGACGATCGAACATCTGCTGGCGACGTTCAACGGCCTCGGTGTCGACAATGTCGTCGTCGAGATCGACGCCGCCGAAGTGCCGATGATGGATGGCAGCGCCGCCGCCTTCGTCGACCTGATCGACCAGACCGAGATCGTCACGCTTTCCGCACCGCGCCGCTTCGTCAAGGTTCTGAAGCCGGTCCGCATTGAGCATGCCGGCGGCTTTTCCGAATTGCTGCCGTTCGATGGCCGTCGCTTCGAGATCGATATCGATTTCGAATCGCCGCTGATCGGCCGTCAGGCGTTCGTCGTCGACCTCGATCCCGCCGTGTTCCGCCGTGATCTCGCCCGTGCCCGGACGTTCGGCTTCCTGAAGGATGTCGAGTTCTACTGGTCGCGTGGCCTTGCCCTCGGCTCCTCGCTCGACAACACGGTCGTGCTGGGCGACGACAAGGTGATCAATCCGGAGGGACTCCGCTTCGCCGATGAGTTCGTGCGCCACAAGACGCTCGACGCCGTCGGTGATCTGGCTCTGGCCGGCGCGCCGATCCTGGGCGCCTACCGCTCCTATCGTGGCGGCCATCGGATGAACGCCAAGATCGTCGAGACGCTGCTGGCTGATTCGGACGCCTGGACCTATGTCGAGGCTCCTTTGGCGCCGAAGCGCGACATCGTCCACGACCAGATGACCGTCCGCTTGCCCGCGGCGGCCTTTGGACCGGACAAGTCCTAAGCTGCAAAAGCAGCAAATTCCGCACAGATCGGATATTTCTGTCACCCCTCGCATCTCCGCCACGAAATTGCGGCAATGGGTTGCGAGGGCTGGTGGCGTCATCGTGCCGTTTCCGATACAGAAGCTGCACCGCTTTGCCCCATCGAAAGAGGCGATGCCGGCTCACGCCGGTTCGATGTGTGAATGAACGAAGTTAGCTCGATCCGCCCGTCGACCTTTGCCACTTTTGGCCGGTTCGGCTCCGTCACCCTGCGTGCCGCCGCGCTTTGCGCGCTCGTGGCCGTGGCCGGTTGCTCCCTGACCAAGGACGACGACACTGTAGACGAGCCCGATATCCCGGCTGGCCAGATGTACAATCAGGGCCTGACCCTGATGCAGAATGGCAAGCTCAAGGCTGCCGCGAAGCAGTTCGAGCAGGTCGATCAGCAGCATCCCTATACGGAATGGGCGCGCAAGGCGCTGATCATGACGGCGTTCACGAATTACCGTCTCGGCAATTATGACGACGCCGTCAACGCGTCGCGCCGCTACATCTCGCTCTATCCGTCGAGCCCGGATGCGGGCTATGCGCAGTACATTATCGGCCAGTCCTACTTCAAGCAGATCCCGGAAGTGACGCGCGACCAGGATGCGACGAAGAAGGCGATCGCCGCCATGCAGGAGGTGGTCGACAAGTACCCGACCTCCGAATATGTCGACGACGCCCAGAAGGCGATCGTCGTGGCGCGCGACCAGCTGGCCGGCAAGGAGATGCAGGTCGGTCGCTATTATCTCGAGCGCAAGGAATATCCGGCCGCAATCAACCGCTTCAAGCTGGTCGTGACCGAGTACGCGAACACCCGTCACGTCGAGGAAGCGCTCTATCGCCTGACCGCCGCCTATTACGCGATGGGCATCGTTCCGGAAGCGCAGACCGCCGCTGCCGTTCTCGGGCACAATTTCCCGAATTCGCAGTGGTACAAGGACGCCTATTCGCTTCTCCAGACGGGCGGTGTGTCGCCGTCGGAGAGCAAGGGCTCCTGGATCAGCCGCGCCTTCCGTTCCGTCACGGGCTAGCAGGGGACAGGGCGCGCCATGCTCGCCGCGCTCGCAATCCGCGACATCGTTCTCATCGATCGGCTCGAGATCGACTTCTCGCGCGGTCTCACGGTGCTCACCGGCGAGACTGGCGCGGGCAAGTCGATCCTGCTCGATGCGCTCTCGCTCGCGCTTGGCGGGCGAGGGGACGGGGCCCTGGTTCGCCAGGGCGCCAGCCAGGGCCAGGTGACGGCCGTCTTCGACGTCCCGTCCGGCCATCCCGCGCGCACGCTGCTTGGCAGCAACTCCATCGATCATGACGGCGACATCATCCTTCGGCGGGTGCAGACCGGCGACGGGCGGACCCGTGCCTTCGTCAACGACCAGCCGGTCAGCGTGGCGCTGCTGCGCGACGTCGGCGCGTCGCTGGTGGAGATCCACGGCCAGCATGACGACCGCGCGCTGATCGACCCGGCGATCCATCGCCGTCTGCTCGACGCGTTTGGCGGGCTCGATCCCGAGGCCGCAGCGGTCGCCGAGGCATTCCGGACCTGGCGGGCTGCCGAGAGCGAGGTCGCGGCCCTGCGCCGGCGGATCGCTTC
This sequence comes from Kaistia defluvii, assembly GCF_026343955.1. Taxonomy (GTDB): domain Bacteria; phylum Pseudomonadota; class Alphaproteobacteria; order Rhizobiales; family Kaistiaceae; genus Kaistia; species Kaistia defluvii. The sequence goes on along the minus strand of NZ_JAPKNI010000001.1, from coordinate 171,962 downwards.
GGCGCGGTCGGAAGGCGACTATCTCCGTGCTTCGGTCGAGGAACTCTCCAAGCTCGCGCCGCAACCCGGCGAGGAGACGGAACTCGCCCAGCGCCGTCACACCATGATGCAGGCGGAGAAGATCGCGGGCGATCTCTCCGATGCGCATGACACGATCGCTGGCCACACCTCGCCGATCCCCAACCTTGCCAGCCTCGCGCGCCGGCTGGAGCGCAAGCGCGACCAAGCTGGCGGCCTGCTCGACGGCGTCGTCGAGGCGATCGACAGCGCCATCAACGCGCTGGAAGAGGCGGAGACGATCCTCACGCGCTCGATGCGCGACAGCGAATTCGATCCGAAGGAGCTGGAGCGCACCGAAGAGCGCCTGTTCGCGCTGCGCGGCGCGGCCCGCAAGCATGATGTCGCGGTGGAAAATCTCGCCGCCCTGCGTGACCGCATGGTGGCGGATCTCGCCGCGCTGGATTCGGGCGAGGAGCGGCTCGCGGCGCTGGAGGCGGCTGCCGAGGCGGCCGGCCGGACCTATGATGCGCTGGCCGCTGCCCTGTCCGCCCGTCGTCGCGCCGTCGCCGAAGAACTCGAGACGCGCGTGGCGGAGGAACTGCCGGCGCTGAAGCTCGAACGCGCGGCCTTCATCGTCTCGATCGAGACGGATGCGGAAGAGCGCAGCGACGCCGGCATCGATATCGTCAATTTCTTCGTCCGCACCAATCCGGGCACCCGCCCGGGACCGATGATGAAGGTCGCCTCGGGTGGCGAGCTCTCGCGCTTCCTGCTGGCGATCAAGGTGGCGCTGGCGGATCGCGGCTCGGCGCCGACCCTTGTCTTCGACGAAATCGACACGGGCGTCGGTGGCGCGGTGGCCGAGGCGATCGGCAGGCGGCTCGCGCGCCTGGCCGAGCGCGTGCAGGTGCTTTCCGTCACCCATGCGCCGCAGGTTGCGGCGCGGGCCGGCAGTCACCTTCGCATCGCCAAGGATGGCGTGGCCGGCGAGGACCGCGTGGCAACCGGCGTGACGCCGCTGCTCGGCGAGGAGCGGCGCGAGGAAATCGCGCGCATGCTGGCCGGCAGCGTCATCACCGACGCCGCGCGGGCTGCGGCCCAGCAACTCATTCACGGCAACGCCTGATCGGAACGTCGGCCGGGCGACCCGGCGCTATCCGCGCCGCCCGGACTTGGTCGATCAGTGCAGGGGACGGATGTTCTGGTTCACCCGGAACAGGTTGTCCGGGTCGTATTTCGACTTCACCGCGATCAGGCGATCGTAGTTGGCGCCATAGGCCGCCTTCAGCCGGGCGTCACCTTCGTCATCCATCATGAAGTTCACATAGCCGCCATCCTTGTTGTGCGGATGCACCGCCTGCCAGTAGCTCTTGGTCCAGCGGCTGATCGGCCCGGCCTGTTGCGGGTTGGGGTCGATGCCGGCGATCACCATCGACCAGCGGGCGTCGCGGGCGCTCCAGGCCGTCTCGTCCTTGCCGACCCGGTGTACGGCGCCATCGATCGGATAGAGATGCATCAGCGACAGCATGCTCGGGGTGTTCGCCGCCTGCTTGAGGTGCGCGTCGATCGCCGCATCGGTCAGTTCGCCGACGAAATCGCCCTTCCAGTACCACTGCATGCCGGTCGGCATCAGCGGGTCGAAAAGGCTCTGCAGCGCCGGGAAGGGCATCATGCTCATCCAGTTGACGAGCGGCGGCGGTACGCCTTCGAGGAACGGCTTCATGGCCGCCTCGCCTTCCTCCTGCGGGCCGTTATAGCAGGAGATCAGCGCGCAGATGCGCTTGCCCCAATGCTCGCGCGGGAAGGGGTCTGCGGAGGGCATGGTCTTGAGGCCGAAGAAGGCGCCAAGCCGTTCGGGCGCTGATGGCAGCTTGTCGCGATAGCGCCGCATGACGTCGGCCGCGTCCTTCTGATCCCAGAAGATGGGGCCGCCATAGACCATGTTCACGGGGTGGGCCTTGAACAGGAAGCTGGTCACGACGCCGAAATTGCCGCCGCCACCCCGCAAGGCCCAGAACAGGTCGGGTCGCTCGGATTTGTTGGCGGTGACGAAGCTCCCATCGGCCAGCACGACGTCAGCCTCGAGCAGATTGTCGATGGTGAGGCCGAACTGGCGGGTCAGGTAGCCAGTCCCGCCGCCGAGCGTTAGCCCGGCAATGCCGGTGGTCGAGACGATCCCGGCCGGGACGGCGAGGCCGAAGGCGTGCGTCGCGTGGTCGACATCACCCTGCGTACAGCCGGGGCCGACCCGAACCGTCGCGGTTTCCGGATCGATCCGGACTCCCTTCATCTGGGACAGGTCGATGACCAGACCATCATCGCAGCTGGCGAGACCGGGTCCATTGTGGCCGCCGCCGCGTATGGCGATCAGCAATTTGTGATCGCGACCGAAGTTGACGGCCTCGATCACATCGGCGACGTCGCTGCAGCGAGCGATCATCCGCGGCTTCTTGTCGATCATTCCGTTATAGAGCTTGCGGGCTTCGTCGTATTCGGGACTGTCGCGGTCGATCACCCGTCCACGAATCCTGCCCGAGAGTTCAGCGGCTTCCTGGTTACGCATGGCATTACCTCCACTGGTCTACGTCTTCCGCGCCGGGAGTGCCCACCTCATGGTACGACAATGCGCCTCTGACGGCCATATCGTTCCACGCGCGTCCCATCCTGCTGCACCACCTCTCACCCGGCCCGGGCCGGGACACTCTCTCGCCGGTTCCGGTCAAGGATCCCTAATCATAAGGTTGCCTTTGGAGTGAGGATGGACTAGGAAGGGGCTTGATCTCGCGTCTCCTGTGACCAGCGTCACGGCCACGCCATATATTTCCGCCTAGTTGAATACCCTCGCAAGGATCGCTTCAGGCCAGCGCCCGCTGCCTGCGGCGTTTCCTTGCCCTCGCGCAGGCCATTTCGCCTGGCGATGTCCCGTTTGGAAACTCGCTATGTCCGTTTTGTCCGTGGGCGCTTCCGAGCACCCGGCCCGTGAGCCGTCTTTCGCAGAATTCGTCGTGATCATCGCCTTCATGATGGCGCTCGGCTCGATGTCGATCGACAATCTGCTGCCCGCCTTCGGCCACATCCAGCGCGATTTCGGCCTCACCTCGGCGAACGAGGTGCAGCTGATCCTGAGCGTCTACATGGCCGGGTTCGCCATCATGCAGCTGTTCTACGGGCCCGCGTCCGACATCATCGGCCGCCGTCCGACGCTGATGATCGGGCTCGTGGTCTTCTCGATCGGCAGCGTGATCGCGCTGTTCGCGCCGAATTTCGAGCTGATGCTGGTGGGGCGTCTTGTCCAGGGAATGGGCGCGGCGGCGACGCGCATTCTGTCGGTCGCGATCGTGCGCGACCGGTATGAGGGCCGCGAAATGGCGCGGGTGATGTCGTTCACGATGATGATCTTCATCATCGTGCCGGTGTTCGCGCCGGCGATCGGCAGCCTGTTCCTGCTGTTCGGCTCCTGGCACGCGATCTTCGTCAGCATGCTGGTTATGGCCGTGGGCATCGCCATCTGGTTCGGCCGCCGCATGCCGGAAACGCTGCATCCCGAATACCGGATGCCGTTTTCCGTCTCGCGGATCGGCAACGGCATGAAGCGCTGCCTGCACGAGCGCGCGACGGTCGGCTATTCGACGGCGATCGGCCTGATGTTCGGCGGCCTGATGGCCTATATCGCGTCGTCGCAGCAGATCTTCGAGACGGAAGTCTATGGTCTCGGCACCGTCTTCCCGCTGGTGTTCGGCATGATCGCGGCGGTGATGGGGCTTGCCTCCTTCGTCAATATCCGGCTCGTCCGCCGGCTTGGCATGCGCCGTATTTCGCATGCCGGCGTCTGCGGCCATGTGCTGATGTCGCTGGTCATGGTCGGCATGGCCTACTGGTTCGACGGCAAGCCGCCGCTGATCCTATTCGCTCTCAACCTTGCCGCCTGCCAGTTCCTGTTCAGCCTGACGATGCCGAACTTCAACACGATGGCGATGGAGCCGCTCGGCGAGATCGCCGGCACGGCCTCGTCGATGATCGGCTTCTACACGACGATCCTCGGCACCATCGTCGGCACGATCATCGGCCAGGCCTTCAACGGCACGGTTCTGCCGCTGGCGACGGGCTTCCTGCTCACCGGCGTGCTGAGCCTGGTCGTGGTGATCTGGACGGAGCGGGGGCGGCTGTTCGCGCCGCATCATCCCGATCCGGCGGCCGTGATCGACGTCGCCCATTGATGCCGTCTGGCAAGGGACTGTTGGCGAAAGCCAATCCCCCTTGCGAGCCCACCGGCGGCGCGGCATAGCTTTTCCCTGAATGGGAGTTCTGCCATGCCGTCGGATAGCCTGCGCGACATACCGGTCGAAACGCTGAAGCCGGATCAGGCGTTCGAGGAGCATGCGCGCCTCAGCACCGAGATCGCCGAAAACGACATCCGCTATCATCAGGAAGACGCGCCGACGATCTCGGATGCGGACTATGACGCGCTGCGTCGGCGCCTCATCGCCATCGAGGGCCGCTTCCCGGAGCTCATCTCGGCAGCCAGCACGTCGGTGGGTGCCGCGCCTTCCGCGAAGTTCGCCAAGGTTCCGCATGTCGTGCCGATGCTGTCGCTCGACAACGCCTTCGACGATCAGGACGTCATCGACTTCATCGACCGCGCCCGGCGGTTCCTGAAGATCGACGCGACCGATGCGATCCCCTTCACCGCCGAGCCGAAGATCGACGGGCTGTCCCTGTCGCTGCGCTATGAGGGTGGCAAGCTGGTCACGGCGGCGACGCGCGGCGATGGCTTCGAGGGCGAGAACGTCACCGCCAATGCCCGCACCATCGCCGATATCCCGAACCGGCTTCCCGCCGGTGTCCCCGAGATCGTCGAGATCCGCGGCGAGTGCTACATGGCCCATGCCGATTTCCAGGCGCTGAACGCGCGCATGGCGGCGGCGGGCGGCGGCAAGACCTTTGCCAATCCGCGCAATGCGGCGGCGGGCTCGCTGCGCCAGCTCGATTCCAAGATCACCGCTTCGCGGCCGCTGCGCTTCTTCGCCTATGCCTGGGGCGAGATGAGCGCCATGCCGGCCGAGACGCAGATGGGCATGGTCGAGGCCTTCGCCGCCTGGGGACTGCCGACCAACCCGCGCATGACGCTCTGCACCAGCTTCGAGCAGGCGCTCGCCTTCTATCACGGGCTGGAAATGGATCGCGCCGGGCTCGGCTACGACATTGACGGCGTCGTCTACAAGGTGAACGCGCTCGCGCTGCAGAACCGCCTCGGCTTCGTCTCGCGCAGCCCGCGCTGGGCGATCGCGCACAAGTTCGCGGCCGAGCAGGCGGTGACCGTCCTGAACGGCATCGACATCCAGGTCGGCCGCACCGGCGCGCTGACCCCGGTGGCGAAGCTGGAGCCGATCACGGTCGGCGGCGTCGTGGTCGCCAACGCGACCCTGCACAACGAGGATTACATCAAGGGCATTGGCGGCGACGGATTGCCGATCCGCGACGGCGTCGACATCCGCGTCGGCGACACGGTGGTGATCCAGCGCGCCGGCGACGTCATCCCGCAGATCGTCTCGGTCGTGCTGGAGAAGCGGCCGGCCGATGCCGTGCCCTATCAATTTCCGACGGTTTGCCCGGTCTGCGGCAGCCATGCGGTGCGCGAGGAGGACGAGGCGGTCCGACGCTGCACCGGCGGCCTGATCTGCGCCGCGCAGGCGGTCGAGCGCATCCGCCACTTCGTCTCGCGCAACGCCTTCGATATCGAGGGGCTCGGCGAGAAGCAGGTCCAGGCCTTCTACGAATGGGGGCTGATCAAGGAGCCGGCTGACATCTTCACGCTGGAGGCGCGCGACGCGGGCCAGCTGCAGCGATTGAAGAACCGCGATGGCTATGGCGAAACCTCTGCCCGCAACCTGTTCGCCGCGATCAACGAGCGGCGCAGCATCGCGCTCAATCGTTTCATCTTCGCGCTCGGCATCCGCCATGTCGGCGAAACCAATGCCAAGCGCTTTGCCCGCCATTTCGGCACGGTCGAGGCGTTTCGCGATACGGCGCTGGCGGCCCGGCCGCCGGGACCGGATCTTCTGAAGGGCAATGACGCCTGGGTCGAGATGATCGGGATCGAAGGCGTCGGGAGCGTCGTCGCCGAGGCCGTGGTCGACTTCTTCGACGAGCCGCACAATCGCGATGCCTTCGCCCGCCTCCTGGAGCAGGTGACGCCGCAGCCGCTGGAAGCCGCCAGGACCGACAGTCCCGTCGCCGGCAAGACGGTCGTCTTTACGGGTACGCTGGTACGGATGACCCGTGAGGAGGCCAAGGCGATGGCCGAGCGCCTGGGCGCGAAGGTGGCGGGCTCGGTATCGAAGAAGACGGATCTGCTGGTCGCGGGGCCCGGCGCCGGGTCGAAGCTCAAATCCGCCGCCGAGAATGGCGTCGAGGTGATCGACGAGGACGGCTGGTTCTCCCTGGTCGGGGCCGACTGAACCCGCAAAAAAGAGGCCCGCCCTTGCGGGCAGGCCTCTGATCCTGCGTGTTCTCGGGTCTTACGGCGTCGCAGGAGCCGTTTCGGGTGCCGGCGTTGCCGGGGCTGGCGTCGCGGGGGCCGGGGTCGCCGGGGCCGGGGTGGTTGCTGCCGGCGGAGTCATCGGATCCGCGGCCGGGACGGTGGCGTCCGGGGTTGCGGGAGTGGATGTCACGCTGGACGATTCCTGCTCCGCGGCAGTCTTGAATTCCGGTGCCGCGTTGAGCTCATCCTTGGTCGTCTTGAGGATCAGCTTCTGGGTGTTGTCGGTCTTCACCCGCTCGAGGGTATTCGGGGATACCGCGACGTCCTTGCGGCCGATTCCGAGGAAGCCGCCGACGCCGATCACCACGGCTTTCACCTGGCCATCGTCGGTCGCGAGAATATCGACGATCTTGCCGAGGTTTTCGTCGGTGCCGCTATAGACGGTCGATCCCATCAGCGTCGAGGCGAGCCAGTCCGTGCTGCCATCCTCGAACACGATGAAGCGTCCGGCCGGCGCGCCGGCTTCGGTTGTGGTCGCTGCCGGGGTCGTGGTGGCAGGCGTGGTTGCGTCCTGCGCCAGCGCGGGGCCAGCAGCAAGGAGAGCGACCAGGGCGGTTGTCGGAAATAGCATCTTCATGGTCGTAACTCCGTGTTTTATCTAGCCAATTGAGCTTGGGCTCGACCGGACAACGGAGTGCGACGGGTCACGTTCCATCACGAAGCCTGTCACAATGACATGTTTCGTGATGGAACTGGGAGTTTCGGGCTATGCGTCCAGAGGTTGCGTCGAGGCGATCAGGAAGGCCAGATCATCCCCGTCCAGCGAGGGCGCCAGGGTCTCGCGCACCCGCGCATGGTAGCCATCCAGCCAGGCTCGCTCGGCCGGGCTGAGCAGCGCGGGCTCGACCAGGTTGCGGTCGATCGGCGCCAGGGTGATCGTCTCGAAGCCCAGCATGTCGCGGTCGCCGCCGGCGATCGGCGCCGGCGGCGTGACCACGATCAGGTTCTCGATACGGATGCCATAGGCGCCGGTCTTGTAATAGCCGGGCTCGTTCGAAAGGATCATGCCGGGCTCCGGTGGCAGATGGCCTGCCTTGGAGATCCGCACCGGGCCTTCATGCACGGAGAGGAACGCGCCGACGCCATGGCCCGTGCCATGGTCGTAATCGAGGCCGGCCTGCCAGAGCGCGTGGCGCGCCAGCGTGTCGAGCTGGGCGCCGGTCGTGCCCTGCGGAAAGCGCGCCGTCGCCAGCGCGATATGTCCCTTGAGGACGCGCGTGAAGCGGTCGCGCATCTCCGCCGTCGGTGTGCCGATGGCGATGGTGCGGGTGATGTCCGTGGTGCCGTCGCGATATTGCGCGCCGGAATCGACCAGATACAGCGTTCCGCTTTCGAGCGGGCGATCCGTGCTCTCGTTGACCCGGTAGTGCACGATGGCGCCGTCCGGGCCGGCCCCGGAGATGGTGTCGAAGGAAATCTCCAGCAGCGGCATGTCATCCGCAGCGCCCGCTTCGGCCCGGAACCGCTCGAGCTTCCGGGCGACGCTGATTTCCGTTTCGCGGCCGTTGGCGCCGTTCTGATCCAGCCAGGCGAGGAAGCGGGTCATCGCCGCGCCGTCACGCCGGTGCGCGCGGCGGGTGCCTTCCAGTTCTACCGCGTTCTTGCGTGCTTTCGGCAGCACGACCGGATCGGCGCCCTCGACCAGAACGCCCTTGGCGTCGGTGAGCGTCTTGGCGAACAGAGCCGGGGTGGACTGCGGGTCGACCAGCACCCGCCGGCTTTCGGTGCCCAACTGGGCGAGATCGGTGAGGAAGGCGCGCTCTTCCTTGATGTCGGCCCGTTCGGAAAGCTGGTCGCGCACGGCGTTGGAAAGCTTGCGGCCATCGACATAAAGGATCGGCCGTTCGTCGCGGCGCAGCAGCGCATAGGACAGCACGACGGGGTTATGCGGCACGTCGGCGCCGCGGATGTTGAAGGTCCAGGCGATGGAATCGGATTGGGCGAGGATCGCGGCGTCGACATCCTTGTCGGCCAGGACCTCCTGCATCCGGCGGATCTTCGAGTCGGCCGTCTCGCCGGCCAGTTCATCCGGCTGCGGCATGACCTGCGACAAGGGCGGGAGAGGGCGGTCGGTCCAGATCGCATCAACAGGGTTTTCGTCGAGCGCCACGAAGGTCGCGCCCGCCCCCTGGCAGACCGCCTCGAAGCGCCGAGCTTCCGCAAGCGTCAGGAGGCGCGGGTCGTAGCCGATCCGGTCGCCCTTCGAGAGCTTGCCCTTCAGCCATTGGTGCGGCGGATGGCCGATCAGGTCTTCCGGGGTGAAATCGTCGACGTCGACCTGGTCGCGGACCTGAAGCGTGTAGCGGCCATCGACGAAGACGGCGGCCTCGCCGACGAGGACGACGGCGGCGCCGGCCGAGCCTGTGAAGCCCGTCAGCCAGGCGAGCCGTTCCGAGGCGGCGGGGATGTATTCGCCTTGATATTCATCGGCATGGGGGATGACCAGGCCCTGCAGCCCCGCGCGAGCAAGCTGGGCGCGCAGCGCGACCAGCCGGTCGTGGATCGGATGGGCGCGGCTGGGGGCGTCAAAATTCTGGAACATGCGCAGGGGCCTTCTCACGCGGGAACGATGGGGCGACCCTAGCGAGGCCCCTTGCCGACTGCAATTCCGTCACGCGCCGTGGTTGCGGCGCGGCGTGATTGCGGCAGCATCTTGTGCGTTGCAAAAACCGCATGTCTGTCATTCCGTTACAGCTGTACCTTCACGTCAGCGTGAGGGCTATAAGGGCGATGGTTAAGGGACGCATAGGGCGCCTCCACGCAAAGGAATTGATCATGTTGACTGCAGCATTTGGCGAGTTCGGCGTTGCCCCGGCTGGAAGCCGCGGCCATGGCGTCGTACGGCGCGCTGTGGCTCGCATGACCCATACGCGCGACCGGCAGATGCCGCGCTTCGTGAATGGCTACCAGCTCTCGCTCGACGACGCCTCGCTCGCCACCTTCGGCTATGACCGCGAGACCTTCGAGCGCGGCGCGATGGGCTCGGTCGTCTAATCGACCTCTGCCCCGACCGTCCTGAGCGGTCCTACTTTCGAAAATCCGCGACAGCCCGTCGCGGATTTTCTGCTTTTTGCGGGATGATTCCGCGAATTCCGAAGCCTATGGTCCAGCGATCACAACTTATGCTGGACATCATGCTTCAGGATCGAATTCGCCGTCCCTCGCTTCTCGACAAGGTCATGTCGCCGGCCGAGGCTGCACTGTTCATTCGCGACGGCATGACCGTCGGCATGAGCGGCTTCACCCGCGCGGGGGACGCCAAGGCCGTGCCGCTGGCACTGGCCGAGCGCGCCGCCACCGAGCCCTTCGGCATCACGCTGATCACCGGCGCGTCGCTCGGCAACGGCATCGACGAGGTCCTGACCCGCTCGCATGTGCTGAAGCGCCGCCTGCCGTTCCAGTCCGATCGGGTGCTGCGCGCCGCCCTGAACCGGGGCGAGGTGATGTTCATCGACCAGCATCTCTCCGAGACGGTAGAACTGCTGCGCTCGCGCCAGATGGGACCGATCGACGTAGCCGTGGTCGAGGCGGTGGCGATCACGCGCGAAGGCGGCATCATTCCGACGACCTCGGTCGGCAATTCCGCCACCTTCGCGATCCTCGCCGAAAAGGTGATCATCGAGCTGAATATCGGCCAGCCGGCCGAGCTCGAGGGCCTGCACGACATCTACATTCCGACCCGCCGTCCGCATCGCGAACCGATCCCGATCGTTTCGCCGGACAGCCGCGTCGGCCTGCCCTTCATCCAGATCGATCCGGACAAGATCGCCGCCATCGTGATTACCGAGCGGCAGGACAGCTCTGCCGAGACCACCGCGCCCGACGACGAGACGCGCGCGATCGCCGGCCATCTGATCGAGTTCCTGAGCCATGAAGTGCGCAAGGGCCGGCTGACCGAGACCCTGGCGCCGCTGCAGGCCGGCATCGGCTCGATCGCCAACGCCGTGCTGCACGGGCTGATCGACAGCCCGTTCCACGATTTCACCATGTATAGCGAGGTGCTGCAGGACAGCACGTTCGACCTGTTCGACTCCGGCAAGCTCGCCTTTGCCTCGGGCTCGTCCATGACGCTGTCGGCGGCCTGCCAGGCGCGGGTGATGCCGGATCTGCGCCACTACAAGAGCCGGCTTGTGCTGCGGCCGCAGGAGGTCTCGAACCATCCGGAGGTGTTGCGGCGCCTTGGCGTCATCGCCATCAATACCGCGCTCGAATGCGACATCTACGGCAATGTGAACTCGACGCATGTCGGCGGCACGCACATGATGAACGGTATTGGCGGCTCCGGCGATTTCGCCCGCAACGCCTATATGGGAATCTTCGTCACCAAGTCGCTGGCCAAGGATGGCTCGATCTCGCGCATCGTGCCGATGGTGCCGCATGTCGACCACAACGAGCATGACGTCGACGTGGTGGTGACCGAGATCGGCCTGGCCGATTTGCGCGGCCTCGCCCCGCGCGAGCGGGCCGGGGTGATCATCGCCAACTGCATCCACCCGAGCTACCGCGAGCTGGCGGCCGACTATTATCGCCGCGCCGTCCGCGACCATGGCGGCCAGACCCCGCATTTGCTGGCCGAGGCCTATTCATGGCACCTGCGCCAGGAAGCGACCGGCTCGATGTTGCCTTAGGGGCTGCAAGACCCTCATCCCAGTCCGCTCCCGCAAGCGGGCGAGGGGGGGCGCCGTACGGTGTCCCATAGTCCGGCGTCATCCCGGGCGGAGACCCGGGATCCATTCAGCCGGGCTTTCGGGAGGTTCGTCCGTATAAGCCCCCGGCTGCATGGATCCTCGCTTTCGCGAGGATGACGGCGAGTTTGGGGTGGGCGCAGAGCCACGTCGCTGGTTTGCGCCCCCTGCCGCCCCTACCGCTCCAGCGTGAGGGTCAGCCAGCCTTCCTGTTCACCCTGGCGCACCAGCTTCAGGCCCTCTGCCTCATACGCGGCGGTGACGCCGGGGCCCTGCGCCACCAGCAGGCCTGACAGCACCACGGTCGCCTGCGGCGCCAGATGCTGGACGATTTCCGGCGCCAGCGCGATCAGCGGACCGGCGAGAATGTTGGCGACCACCAGGTCGAACGGCGCGCGCGCCGCCATCACCGGATTGCCGAAGCCCTCGGCCGTCGCCGCGTCGATCTTGTCGCCGACGCCGTTCAGCGCGGCATTCTCGGCCGTGACGCGGGTGGCGATCGGGTCGATGTCGGTGGCGAGCACCGGCTTCTCCCAGGCCTTGGCGATGGCGATGGCGAGCACGCCCGTGCCGGTGCCGAGATCGAGAATGCTCTTGTAGTCGTGCATCTTGCCGAGCCGGTCGATCTCTTCCAGGCATCCGGCCGTCGTGCCGTGATGCCCGGTGCCGAAGGCCTCGCCCGCCTCGATCTCGATGGCGATGTCGCCGGGCTGGATCTTGTCGCGATCGTGGCTGCCATGGACGAGGAAGCGGCCGGCGCGGACCGGCTTCAGGCCTTCGAGCGACTTAGCGACCCAGTCCTCGTCCGGCAACTCGGCGACGGTGAAGGCGCCGGCGTCCGGTCCGAGCGCCTGGGCGACGACGCGAGCCAGCGCCGCTTCATCCGGGGCCTCCTCGAAATAGACGTCGACGGTCCAGCTCTGGTCGGCCTGTTCCGTGGTGGCGGCCGAGGGGTAGCCCAGGTCGTCATCCTCGCCGATCGCCTCGATGAGACGGATCGCGTCGGATTCCTTGGCGAGGTTGAGGGAGGCGATGAGGGTCAAGTTGGCGAACCTTGTCTGGCGGTGGCGGAGATGCTTCATAACCGCACCGGGATCGAATGGGTGCATGCTTCATGGCCGAAACCGAAATCCGCGTCGATCCTTTTCCGACGCATTCTGATCTCGACCGGCTGTGGCAGGTCGCCTGGGGACAGCCCGGTCCGGGCGATCCGGGGGCGATCCTGTCGCGCAGCCTGGTCCACCTCGGCGCGTATTCGGCCGCGCGACTGGTCGGCTTCGTCAATGTCGCCTGGGATGGCGGCGTCCACGCTTTCCTGCTCGACCCCTGCGTCGATCCCAGCTTCCGACGGCTCGGGATCGGCACGAAGCTGGTACGCCGCGCGGCAGATCTGGCGCGAGAACGCGGCGCCCTCTGGCTGCATGTCGACTTCGAACCGCATCTCGCCGGCTTTTACCGCGCGTGCGGCTTCCGCCCGACGCAGGCCGGGCTGATGCGGCTCGTTGCCGGCGTGTAGAGCAAGGCGAATTTCGGCCGGAGCTGGCATTCACCTCTCCCTCAGGGAGAGGTGAGGAACGGCAGCGAACCTCCAGCCCGATGTCGCGCCCTAACCCTTGCTCACGAAGCTGTCGACCACCTTCTTGGCACCGGTCTTCTCGAAATCCACCGTCAGCTTGTTGCCTTCGATCTCGATGATCGCGCCGTAGCCGAACTTCTGATGGAAGACGCGCTCGCCAAGCTTGTATTTCGAATTCGAGCCGCTCGATTTCGCCACCAGTTCGCCCTCGATCTGGCGGGGGGCGGAGCGGGCATGCGCCTGGGCGGAGCTCTTGTTCGCCTGGGCGCGCTGCCAGCCGGGCGTCGAATAGGTGTTGCTGAACGAGTCGGCGCGGTCGAAGCGGCTGGCGCCGTAATTGCCGACGCCGCCGACATTGTAGCCGCCATAGCTCGACGTCTGCTCGATCACCTCGACATGCTTCTCCGGCAGTTCGTCGAGGAAGCGCGACGGCACGTTGGACTGCCAGAGGCCATGGATGCGGCGGTTGGACGAGAACCAGATCATCGCCCGCTGCTTGGCGCGGGTGATGCCGACATAGGCGAGGCGGCGTTCCTCCTCGAGGCCGGCGCGGCCGCTTTCATCCAGTGCGCGCTGGTGCGGGAACAGGCCTTCCTCCCAGCCGGGCAGGAACACGGTCTCGAATTCCAGCCCCTTGGCGGAATGCAGCGTCATGATCGAGACGGCGTCCTGGTTCTCGGCGCGGTCGGTGTCGGTGACGAGGGCAATGTGCTCGAGGAAGCCGGGGAGGGATTCGAACTCCTCCATCGAGCGGATCAGTTCCTTCAGGTTTTCCAGACGCCCCGGCGCATCGGCCGAGCGGTCCTGCTGCCACATCTCGGTGTAGCCGCTCTCCTCCAGGATCATCTCCGCCAGCTCGCCATGCTTCATGGCGGCGAGCTTCGAGCGCCAGAGCTCGAACGAGGCCAGCAATTCGCGCAGCGCGCCGCGCGTCTTCGGCTTGATCTCCTCGGTATGCACCAGTTCATCGGCCGCCTGGATGATCGGGATCTGGCGCGCGCGGGCGTGGTCGTAGAGCAGGCGAACGGTGGTGTCGCCGATGCCGCGCTTCGGCACGTTGACGATGCGCTCGAAGGCGAGGTCGTCGGACGGCTGCACGACGACGCGGAAATAGGCGAGGGCATCGCGGATTTCCTGCCGCTCGTAGAAGCGCGGGCCGCCGATGACGCGATAGTTCAGGCCGAGCGTGACGAAACGGTCTTCGAACGAGCGCATCTGGAACGAGGCGCGGACCAGAATCGCCATGTCGTTGAGCTTGTGGCCCTGGCGCTGCAGTGCCTCGATCTCCTCGCCGACGGCGCGGGCTTCCTCTTCCGAATCCCACGAAGAAGCGACGCGGACGCGGGCGGCGTCGGGATCGACGGCGTCGGTGAACAGCGTCTTGCCGAGCCGGCCTTCATTGTGGGTGATCAGATGCGAGGCGGCGCCGAGGATGTGCGAGGTCGAGCGGTAATTGCGCTCGAGCTTGATGACCACGGCGCCGGGAAAATCCTTTTCGAAGCGCAGGATGTTGTCGACCTCGGCGCCACGCCAGCCATAGATCGACTGGTCGTCGTCGCCGACGCAGCAGATGTTCTTGCGACCCTGGGCCAGCAGGCGCAGCCAGAGATACTGCGCGACATTGGTATCCTGATACTCGTCGACCAGCATGTAGTGGAAGCGCTGGTGATAATCCTTGAGCACGTCGGGATGCTCGCGGAACAGGCGCAGGTTCTCCAGCAGCAGATCGCCGAAATCGCAGGCGTTCAGCATCTTCAGCCGGTCCTGATAGGCCTGGTACAGCTTGATGCCCCGGCCATCGGCGAACGAGCCGCCATCGCCGGGCGGCACGTCCTTCGGCGACAGGCCGCGATTCTTCCAGCTGTCGATCAGGTTGGCGAGCTGGCGTGCCGGCCAGCGCTTCTCGTCGATGCCCTCGGCCTGGATCACCTGCTTCATCAGGCGGATCTGGTCGTCGGTGTCGAGGATGGTGAAATCCGAACGCAGCCCGACCAGCTCGGCATGCCGGCGCAGGATCTTGACGCCGATGGCGTGGAAGGTGCCGAGCCAGTTCATGCCCTCGACCGAGGGGCCGATCAGTTCGCCGATGCGGTGGCGCATCTCGCGCGCCGCCTTGTTGGTGAAGGTCACCGCCAGGATCTGGCTCGGGAACGCCTTCTGGGTGGCGAGCAGATGCGCGATGCGGGTGGTGAGCACGCGCGTCTTGCCCGTGCCGGCGCCGGCGAGCACCAGAACCGGTCCCTCCGTCGTCTCGACAGCCTGGCGCTGCTCGGGATTGAGGCGCGCGAGATAGTCGGGCGGCGCCGCCTTGCCGAGCGCGCGCGCAGCAATGCCGCCTGGGCGCGGGACGGGCGCGGAACTGTCGAAGGGAGCGGTCATGTGCGGGGCGGTCGATTCGAAGAACTGTACATGAGAACAAATATGGACCGTGGCAGCCGGGCATTCCAGCTTTCGTACAGAAGGAGAACGCGCCTGTCCAAGCGCGTGGCCGTCTTTTTCTGCCTCGGCGCGGTTTGCGGGGGCGGCATGGGCGCGCTACCTATGGGCAAGAGAAACAGGAGTGCGACCCATGCAAGCGGCCATTTACGAGCGTTTCGGCGACCCGACCGAGGTTCTGATGACCGGCGAGCGGCCGACTCCGGAGCCCGGCCCCGGCGAGATCCGGGTCCGCATGACGCTGTCGCCCATTCACAACCACGATCTCTGGACCATTCGCGGCACCTATGGCTACAAGCCGGTCCTGCCGGCGATCGGCGGTAGCGAGGCGGTTGGCGTCGTCGAAGCGCAGGGCGCGGACGTGACGGTGCCGGCGATCGGCCAGCGCGTCGTGGTTGCCGGCGTTCTGGGCGCATGGTCGGGGAGCTTCCTCGCCAAGGCAGCCTCGGCCGTGCCGCTGCCGGACGCGATCGACGACGATACGGGCTGCCAGCTGATCGCCATGCCGCTGAGTTCGCTGATGCTGCTCGAGGACCTGCAGATCGGCAGCGGCCAGTGGATGATCCAGAACGCCGCCAATGGCGCGGTCGGCAAGATCGTCGCCATGCTGGCCAAGGCGCGCGGGATCAAGGTCGTGGGGCTGGTCCGGCGCGATCAGGGGATTGCCGAGCTGGCGGCGCTTGGCATCGAGAATGTCGTCTCGACGGAAAGCGCGGGCTGGGAGGATCGCGTCAGGGCGCTGGTCGGCGACGAGCCGATCCTGCGGGCCGTCGATTCCGTCGGCGGCGAGGAGGGCGGACGACTGACCAGCCTCCTGGCCGAGGGCGGCATGTTGATGTCCTTCGGCGCGATGTCGAACAAGCCGCTGGTGATCAGCTCCGGCGATCTCATCTTCCGGCAGGTCTCCGTGAAGGGGTTCTGGGGCGCGCGGCGGATGCAGTCGACCGACAAGGTCGAATTGGGTCGCCTGATCGGTGAACTGGTCCGGCTGGCGGCCTCCGGCGATCTTCGGCTGACCGTCGATGAGAGATTCGCACTGACGGATGCGGCCGCGGCCGCCGCTGCCAGCGACCGGCCCGGCCGCTCGGGCAAGATCGCCATCCGCGGTTCGGTGTGACGAACCGGCTGGTAGGCTAATCCGAGCCGGGCCGCGACACGGTGTGAAACGGTCGATTCTCGCGCCGGGCACGGCGCGAAAGCGGCAGGAAGTCTTTGGCGTCGCAGCATGGTTTTGCTAGGTTGCGCGCACCATGGCGAGCGAGCCATGAAATCGTTCGGGAGGCTTTTCAGTATGGTAGTTTCGGCGCTGCGCCATGATGATGCGCGTGACGAGGTGGCTCTGGCCACGGCGCTCAATTCTCTGCAGGAGCGCTTCGGCCCGCGCTTCACGCGCGGGCTCGAGGTTCGGCGTCAGCATGCGAACACGACGACGTGGCTCCCGAACGAGCCGGCCGATGCAGTGGTGTTCGCGACGTCGACGGAAGAAGTCTCCGAGATCGTGAAGATCTGCGCCGCGCACCGCGTGCCGATCATCCCCTTCGGCACCGGTACCTCGCTGGAGGGCCACGTCAACGCGCCGTTCGGCGGCGTTTCGATCGACCTGTCGCAGATGAACAAGATCGTCGCGGTTCATTCCGAGGATCTCGACTGCACGGTCGAGGCGGGTGTCACGCGCATCCAGCTCAACAACTACATCCGCGACCAGGGCCTGTTCTTCCCGATCGATCCCGGCGCCGACGCCAGCCTGGGCGGCATGGCGGCGACGCGCGCATCGGGCACCAATGCCGTGCGCTACGGCACGATGCGCGAGAATGTCGTTCGTCTGACCGCCGTGATGGCCGATGGCTCGATCGTGCGCACCGGCAGCCGCGCCAAGAAGAGTTCGGCCGGCTACGACCTGACCCGTCTGCTGGTCGGTTCGGAAGGCACGCTCGGCATCATCACCGAGGTGACGGTGCGCCTGCACGGCCTGCCGGAATCGGTCGCTGCCGGTGTCTGCTCGTTCCCGACCGTCGAGGACGCCTGCAACGCGGCGATCCTGACGATCCAGAGCGGCATCCCGATCGCCCGAGTCGAGCTGGGCGACGCCATGATGATCCGCGCCACCAACGAATTCGCCAAGCTCGGCCTGCCCGAGACGCCGCATCTGTTCCTGGAGTTCCACGGCTCGCCGGCCTCGGTGCTCGAACAGTCGGAGCAGTTCGCGGCGATCGCGCAGGAATTCAACGGCGGCGAGTTCGCTTCGGCGACGCGTCCCGAGGACCGCACCAAGCTTTGGCAGGCGCGGCACGATTCCTATTTCGCCGTGAAGGGGCTTCGCCCCGGAGACAGCATCCAGAGCGTGTCCACGGATGTCTGCGTGCCGATCTCGATGCTGGCAGAATGCGTCGCCGAGACCAGCGCCGATATCGCGGCCAATGGCCTGATCGGACCGGTCGTGGGGCATGTCGGCGATGGCAATTTCCACACCCAGCTGCTGATCGACGTCACCAATCCGGAGGAGATCGCGAAGGCGGAGGCGGTGATCAGCCGGATGAACGAGCGGGCGATCGCGCTCGACGGCACCTGCACCGGCGAACATGGCGTGGGGCAGGGCAAGCGCAAATATCTCATCAAGGAGCATGGCCACGGTCTCGACATCATGCGAGTGATCAAGGCGGCGCTGGATCCGCTCGGGATTCTCAATCCGGGCAAGATCCTGCCCGACGCGTGATCGTCCCGACGCATGACGCGGCATAGCGGAGGTTGAGCTGAACAGGCTGTATCTGATCGTCGGGGGCCTCATCATCGCCGTTCTCGTATCGGCGCTGGTGATCCCTTGGTTCGTGGACTGGAATGCCTTTCGCTCGACCTTCGAGCGCGAGGCGGAGAAGATCCTTGGCCAGCCGGTGACCGTCGCAGGCACCGCCGATGCGTCGCTGCTGCCGATGCCTTCGCTTGTCTTCACCGATGTGCGGGTCGGGGGCTCCCCCGACCAGCCGATGATGAAGATCGATCGGTTCGCCGTCCGTATCGAACTGATCCCGCTGATCACCGGTACGTTCAAGGTCGTAGACATGGCGATCACCCGACCGCGCCTCCAGGTTACGGTCGGCGCCGATGGCACGCCCGACTGGCTGCGCCGCTCGGAGGCGTCCAAGACGCTCGATCCCGATGCCGTGACGCTGGAAAAGGTCGATATTTCAGACGGTTCCATCGACTACCGCGATCTGCGCACCGGTCGATCGGTGTCTTTGACCGCGATCAACGCTGCCGTCGATGCGCGTTCGCTGCTCGGACCGTGGAAGGTCGAGGGCGGCCTTGTCGCCAATGGCGTCCCTTCCACCTTCCGGATCGCGACCGGCCGGCGCGACGAGGATCGCACGATCCGCGTCAAGCTGGAGGCCAACCCGGCCAATTTGCCGATTGCCGTCTCTGCGGAAGGTCCGCTCGGACTGGACGAGAAGGGCCTGACCTGGGCCGGCAATTTCACGCTGGCCCATGTCGAGGATGATGACGGCACACCCGCGGGCAGGAGGCCGTCGCTTGGATGGCGGGCGTCCGGCAGCTACGACCTTCGTCCGGAACAACTGCGCTTTCCTGCCTTCACGCTGTCCCAGGGGCCGGCGGACCGGCCCTACAGCCTGACGGGAGCGGCCTCCGTCGATCTCGGCAAGGCCATGCGCTTCGACGCCGTGCTGAAAGCGCGCCAACTCGACCTGGATCGCTCGATCGGCAAGGGGCCGAACGAGCCGGCCAGCGTCGATCTGGCCTCGCAGGCGATCGTGGCGGGACTTGCCGAGATTCCGGTGCCGACCATTCCCGGCCGGGTCGGTTTCGATATCCCGGGCATCGTCATCGGGGGATCGGTGATCCAGAACCTGCGTTTCGATGCGGTCACGGCCGAGAAGGGGTGGAAGATCGAGGAACTGGGCGCGGACCTGCCGGGCCGTACCCGCCTGGCGGCGGACGGCGTCATCACGACGTCGCCCAAGGCCATGTTTGACGGCGCGGTGCGGCTGGTCTCGGACCAGCCCTCGACCTTTGCCGCCTGGTGGCGCGGCGGCAAGGTCGCGGCGATGCAGCAGCTTCGCGCCTTCGAGATGGACGGCCAGTTGCATCTGGCGCCCGGTTCGTTCGGCGTGTCCGGCATGACGGCACAGATGCGGAACTCGGACCTGCGCGGCAGCCTTGCCTGGCAGCAGGCGTCGTCGACGGGCCGGCGCCATCTCGCCGTCGACCTGATGGCGGGCCGGCTCGACTACAACCAGCTCGCCGCGCTGGCCGAACTGTTCGTGGGCCAGAGGCTCGACGTCACCGGTGCCCTGGCCGATGATTTCCAGATCAAGCTGGCGACCGAATCCCTCGATATCGACGATGTGACGCTCGAGAAGGTCGTTGTCGATGGCAGCGTTTCCAACGGCGTGCTGGCGGCCAGGAAGCTTTCGATCGGTAATGTCGCGGGCGCGGCGATTACCGCCAGCGGCAGGGTCGCGGATCTCGCCGGCGCTCCGAACGGCCAGCTCTCCGTCTCGATCGACGCGTCGGACCTTACCGGCGCCTCGACACTGGTCGAGCGGCTGCTGCCGGCAACCGGCATCGCGGCCTGGTTCAAGGAAGCCGCGCCTCTGCTTGGACCGGCGATTCTCGATTCCGTCATCAGCGCCCGGGCGCAGGATGGCATCACCCATGCCAATCTGACCGTGAACGGCACGGCTGGCGGCACCGCGATCGACATGGCGCTCGGCTTCAAGGGAACGCCGGCGGCATGGCGCGATGGCGAACTCAAGGTTTCGGCCGCCGTGGACAGTGCCGATGCCGGGCACCTGCTGCGACAGTTCGGCTATCCGGCGTTCCCGCTCGACAAGCCCGGCCGGGCGCGGATCGCGGCGGAGACCGTCGACGGAGGCGGAACCCTCGCTGGCGGTGTCGCCACCACGATCAGCGGCGAGTTCGCTGGTGTCACCTATGCGAGCGAGGGCAAGATCGGCGTCGACGATTCCGGTCTGCCGAGCTTCCAGGGCACGGTCACGACCAGCAGCCGCGACGCGGCGCCCGCCCTGGCGCTGGCCGGGCTGGCTCTTCCCGGCATCGCCGGGAAACTGCCGCTGGAGGCGGCGACGTCGCTCGACATCAAGGATGGCACCGCCACGCTTTCCTTCCGCGACGCCCGCCTTGGCGATGCCTATTCCAGCGGCATGATCGACTTCGGCCGTGAGGCCGGCCGGTGGAAACTGAAGGGCGATGTCGCGGTGGACGAGGCGGATCTGGCGCTGGTTACGGCGCTCGGTCTCGGCCTGCCGCCCGACCTGCTCGGCAGCACGGAAAGCGTCTGGTCGAAGACCACCTTCGGACGTCCGGTGATCGACGGTTTTGATGCCATCTTCCGGCTATCCGCCGACCGGCTTTCGATCAGCGACAATCTGGCGGTCACCAATGCCGCCGTCGAATCGAGCTTTTCCGGCGACCGGACGGAGATCCGCCTGACGAACGGCGATTTCGCCGGCGGCAAGGCGACCGGCTCGCTGTCGATCATCAATCCGGAAGGCGACGCGGCCATCTCCGGGCAGCTTTCGGTCAAGGGCGCGACGCTCGCCGACATCGTCTGGCAGCGTGACGGTCGGTCTGTCGCCGAGGGCACGTTCGACTTTTCCGGCCAGTTCGAAGGCAGCGGTCGCTCGGCCTCGGGCGTCGTATCCTCGCTCTCGGGCGGCGGCTCGCTGTCGATCGGGGAAGGCTCGGCCCGTTTCGTCAATCCGGAAGCCTTCGGCGCCGTGATCCGCGCCTCGAATGCCGGCCGTGAGATCGGCGAGGCGGAACTGCGCAAGCTGTTCGCAGGCTACCTCGACGCCGGCACGCTGGCCTTCGAGCGTGTCGAGGGCGCGTTCTCGATCGCCGCCGGCACGATCCGCGCGCAGAATCTCAACGTCGTCAGCAAGAGCGCGACGATGGTGGGCGGCGCGACCATCGACCTGAACGCCGACACGATCGACAGCCAGTGGACGCTCACCATCGATCCCGGCGAGGATCGGGTGAGCGGCGCGATCCCGCAGGTGGGGCTCGTCTTCTCCGGCCCGCTGGATGCGCCGACGCGTCGCATCGATGTGGCGCCGCTCGCCGGCTTCCTGTCCGTGCGGGCCTTCGAACGCGAGGTCGAGCGGATCGAGAAGCTGCAGGCCGAGATCCTGGAGAAGGAAAAACTCAACCGGCTGGTGCGCTTTGCCCGCGAGGACGATCAGCGCCGGTCGGATGCTGCCCGCAAGGCGGAGGAAGCCCGGCAGGCCGCCGAGGCGGCCGCCAAGCAGGCTGCGGAGAAGGCCGCGGCGGAGGCCGCCGCCGCCAAGAAGGCCGCCGAGGCCGCGCGCAAGGCGGAGGCGCAACGCCAGGAGCGCGCCCGTCGTGCCGCCGAGGCCGAACAGCGCCAGCAGCTCGATTTCACCAACGGGATCGAATCCCTGCTGCGCGACGTTCCGCCGACGCCGCCGAGCCGCGCCGTGCCGCCGGCCGATTCCGGCGCGCCGATGCGGCTGACGCCGCCCGAATCTATTCCGAACTGACGGGCGCTCGGCCTGCCGCCGTCACGGCCTCCAGTCGGGCCTGATACCAGGCGAGCACGGCGAGGCGGATGGCGGAGGAGAGGTTGGTCTGGGCCGGGCGTTCGCCGTCAATGGCGGCGATCAGGCCGGCCAGGCTCTGGCCGCGCTCCGAGGCAAGCCCGCGCAACGCCTGCCAGAACGGTTCCTCGATCGATATCGAGGTCTGGTGGCCGGCAATCGAAACCGAACGCTTCTTCATGCCGGGGTGGGATCTTCCTCGTCGTCGCGGCGATGGTTGTCGACATGATGCCGGGCCTTTTCGGCCGAGATCCTGTCCAGCGCCTTCTGGGCGCGGGTGCGGCCGAAGCGGACGCGGTTCTCCTCGGCGGTCGCAGCCCTTTCGGCGCGGGCCTTTTCCTTGCGGAAGCGGTTCAGGTTGATGATTTCTGCCGTCATGCTCGATCTCCCCGATGGCCGCCCAGGCGGCCTTGATCCGATGCGGTTATTGCAGAAGGGGGGCGAATTCCAGGAAAAGCCCCTCGGGCACCGGTGGGCCTGGGCCAGGACAACACATCGAGATTGCCAGGCCGCAGTCAACGATACGCCAGTCCAAGCCTGGCTCATTCGATCGGGTCGGCTGCCGCTGGCTACGTGTCACGTCGCTGGCGTAGAAACTCACGAGGCGCTCCATGCGCAGGTAACCTGCTCATGATGCGCCCCGCTTTGATCGATATCAAGTCGTTCGGAATTCCGGCTATTTCGGGCCGATCATGTCCTCGGGGCGGACGATCTCGTCGAACTCCTCGGAGGTCACATAGCCGCCGCCCACGGCTTCCTCGCGCAGCGTGGTGCCGTTCTTGTGCGCCGTCTTGGCGATCTTGGCGGCGTTGTCGTAGCCGATCTTCGGCGCCAGCGCGGTGACGAGCATCAGCGAGCGCTCGACGCCCGACTGGATGTTGTCGAGGCGCGGCTCGATGCCGACCACGCAGTTGTCGGTGAAGGACACGGCCGCGTCGGCGAGGATGCGCACCGACTGCAGGAAATTGTAGGCCATCACCGGATTGTAGACATTGAGCTCGAAATGGCCCTGGCTGCCGGCGAAGGTGATGGCGGCGTGGTTGCCGAATACCTGCACGCACACCTGGGTCATCGCCTCGCACTGGGTCGGATTGACCTTGCCGGGCATGATCGACGAGCCGGGCTCGTTTTCCGGCAGCGACAGCTCGCCGAGGCCGGCGCGCGGACCAGAGCCGAGCAGGCGGATGTCATTGGCGATCTTGAACAGCGAGCCGGCGACCGTGTTGATGGCGCCGTGGCTGAACACCATGGCGTCATGAGCCGCCAGCGCCTCGAACTTGTTCGGCGCCGAGGTGAAGGGCAGGCCGGTGATCGTGGCGATGGCGGCGGCGACGTCCTCGGCGAAGCCGACAGGCGCGTTGAGGCCGGTGCCGACCGCCGTGCCGCCCTGGGCGAGTTGCATCAGGTCCGGCAGCGTCATCTCGATGCGGCGGATGCCGTTCTCGACCTGCTGGGCGTAGCCGGAGAATTCCTGTCCGAGCGTCAGCGGGGTCGCGTCCTGGGTATGCGTGCGGCCGATCTTGACGATGCCGGCCCATTCCTTGGCCTTGGCGGCGAGGGCGGCGTGCAGATGCTTCAGCGCCGGGAGAAGCCGATGCACGATCTCCTCGGCCGAGGCGATGTGCATCGCCGTCGGATAGGTATCGTTCGACGACTGGCTCATATTGACGTGGTCGTTCGGGTGCACGGGCTTCTTGGAGCCCATCACGCCGCCCAGCATCTCGATGGCGCGGTTCGAGACCACTTCATTGGCGTTCATGTTCGACTGGGTGCCGGAGCCGGTCTGCCAGACGACGAGCGGGAAATGGTCATCGAGCTTGCCGTCGATCACTTCCTGCGCCGC
Source organism: Kaistia defluvii (assembly GCF_026343955.1). Classification (GTDB taxonomy): domain Bacteria; phylum Pseudomonadota; class Alphaproteobacteria; order Rhizobiales; family Kaistiaceae; genus Kaistia; species Kaistia defluvii. Next base: position 148,288 of record NZ_JAPKNI010000001.1, on the reverse strand, counting down.
GGCCTCGATGGCGCGGGCGATCTCGGGGTCGAGGCGACGGAGCTTGGCGTTGACCTGCGCGGCCGCGTATTTGATGACGCCGAGCGCGCGCACGATCGGCAGCGGCTGCTTTTCGAGGCCGATCTTGAAGTTGCCGAGCGAACGCTGCGCCTGCGCGCCCCAATAGCGGTCGGAAGCCACCTCGATCGGGCCGAAAGTATCCGTTTCGATGCGGGTCGTTGTCATGAAGTCAGCCTCTATCAGCCGCTGGCGCGGCGCCGGTCAGGAAAAGTCGGGGAGGGATTAGCTCTTCTTGCGGAACGCGTCGAGACGCACGACCTCGGCGGCCGGCTTGTCGGAAGGCTCGGCAGGCGGCTCGTCGGAACGATCCGGCGTATCGAGCACGAGCGGCGACGTGTCGACGTCTTCCATCTCGTGGCTGCCTTCCAGCGCATCCTCGTCGCTGGCTGCCGTCTCGAACTGCAGGCCGAACTGCACGGAGGGATCGACGAAGGACTTCAGCGCCGTGAACGGCACCAGCAGGCGCTCCGGCACGCCCTTGAAGGAAAGGCCGATCTCGAAGGCATGTTCCGTGACCGAGAGGTCCCAGTACTGATGCTGGATGATGATCGTCATTTCCTCGGGGTAGTCGGTCATCAGCCGGGTCGAGACACGGACGCCGGGCGCCCGGGTTTCGAAGGTGATGTAGAAGTGGTGGTCGCCGGGAAGCCCCGTCTTGGCGACTTCGGCCAGCACCTTGCGCACGACGCCGCGAAGCGCGTCCTGGGCGAGAATGTCGTAGCGGATCAGATCTTCGGCCATGGACGGCGACTACCCAGAATCAATGCGGTCGGGATCAAGACAGGCACCCGATGCGGACAAGCCGCGGACCCGCGCCAAAAAAGGCCCCCTGACGAGCCTCGTTGTTTCGAAAACTCGATCTCCAGCCCGGAGAAGTCAAGGTCGCGCCGGGTTCCTTCGCCGAAAAGGTGAATGCCGTGGCGGCAATGCGGCGCCCGCACATGCCTCTGCGCCATTCGCGCCACGGCGTCGGAGAACCAACGTAACATTCGAGGAAAGAAGTGGAGGCTTCTGTTGCCAGGTGCCTCCGAACCCCGCCTGTCCGGTGCTAACCGGGAGGACTTTTATTCAGGTTCCGGCACCGCTTACGCGGCGACAGCGACCTTAGCATAGTTGTCGTTTGCAACTACAGATTTGGTCCGATAACGGCGGTACCATGCCGAGCGAAAGAACACCCTTTACGCCCTCGTCGATCCTATTTCGCCCCCGCCGAAAACCATCCCGCGAGGGATGGGCTTGGGTGGAGGCGCCGGGTACCGCCCCCGGGTCCGATGGGTTTATTTCGATGACTGTTTATCGCCATAGCCGGCTTGCACCGGCGAACCTGATATAGGGGATCGAAACGCCGCTGAAAAGGTGTTGTTGCCCCGTCGCAGCGTTGGCGGCAGGGATGCGCACGGGAAACGCGCCGATAGTGCGCAAAATCGTCCGTCGAGCGTTGCAGACCAGCCACTTCGGGTCGGTTTGCGATTCTTCGCCCATAATCCAACTTGACGCTCGCGGCATTGCTGCTAGTTGCTGTGTCGATCACTACAAAAAGCGGTCCCGGCCTCGCTGCCGGATCGGCTGTCCAATTTCATACGGGGATCCGGGTTCGCGATGGCTTGGCCGTCCTGCGAGACGCCGGTTCGTCCGCATTCATGGTGTTCGTCATGTCCTCATCCCTCCTGCGCTATGCGGTCGTGCTCGGCCTGTTGAGCGCTATCGGTCCCTTCGCGATCGACATGTATCTGCCGGCGCTGCCGGCGATCGGGCAGGATCTCGGCGCTTCGACCGGCGCCGTGCAGATGAGCCTGATGGCCTTCTTCATCTCGGTCGGCCTTGGCCAGCTGATCTATGGGCCGGTCGCCGACATGGTGGGCCGCAAGCCGCCGCTCTATTTCGGCCTTGTCCTGTTCGCGCTCGCCAGCATCGGCTGCGCGCTGGCGCCGAATGTCGAGATGCTGATCGCCTTCCGCTTCATTCAGGGCCTCGGCGCCTGCGCCGGCATGGTGGTGCCGCGCGCCATCGTGCGCGACCTGCACACCGGCAACGAGGCGGCCAGGCTGATGTCGATGCTGATGCTCGTTTTCAGCATCTCGCCGATCCTGGCGCCGCTCGCCGGCAGCGCCGTGACGGCGTTCGCCTCGTGGCGCGCCATCTTCTGGATCGTGATGGTGGCGGCCATTCTGGGCCTGATCCTGCTGGCCCTGGCGCTGGACGAGACGCGGCCGGCGGAGGATCGCGTCGAGAGCGGCGTCGGCAGCGCCATCGCCGGCTATTGGCAGCTGCTGCGCGACCGCCACTTCCTCGGTCTGGTCTTCATCGGCGCCTTCGGCATTTCGAGCTTCTTTGCCTATCTCGCCAATTCGTCCTTCGTGCTGATCGACCATTATGGCCTGACGCCGACCCAATACAGCCTGGCCTTCTCGGTCAATGCCGTGTCGTTCTTCGGCTTCTCGCAGCTGAACGGCAGGCTCGGCGCGATGTTCGGCCTGGCCAAGGTGATGCGTGTCGCCGTGACCGGCTTCGCCGCCTCGGTGGTCATCCTGTTCCTGCTCTTCCTGTCGGGCCTTGACGGGCTGCCGGTGCTGATCGCCATGCTGTTCATCGGCAATGGCTTCCTCGGCCTCGTCATCCCCGCCTCGGCCGTGCTGGCGCTGGACGAGCATGGCGAGATCGCCGGTACCGCCTCGGCGTTGATGGGCACGCTCCAGATGGTGACGGGCGCGGTCGTGATGGCGGTTGTCGGGCTGTTCCTCGATGGCACGGCGCTGCCGATGGTCGCCGGCATCGCGGCGTGCGGCGTCATCGCCTTCACGTTGACGCAGGTGACACTCAGCCGTCGCCGTCGTCCGGCCGCGGCGCCGGCCGCGTAGGGCCGGCGCGCGACCTTATTGAAGGGTGCTGAAGGCGCGCAGGATCCAGAATATCTGGAAGGCGAGGGCGAGAATCGCGATGGCGAGGTGGAAGCGCTTGTCGCTGACGAACATCGCGTAGATCGCCACGCTGGAATAGACGATGTTGCGTACCGGGTAGACGAAGCCGAACGAGTGGAAGTGTGCGCTACCCTTGATTGCCGTGTCGACCAGATCGACTAGGAAGATCACGGCGATCAGGCCGTAGAACCACTTCCGGCGTGACATGAAGTAGTCTTCATAGCCGGCATATTCCGCCATGCTGTCTGGAAAAAGGGTGGCGCAGAGAATGAAGTACAGGCTCGCATAGACGATGATGAAGGTGTAGAGCTCGAAGGTCCAGATGCGGACCGAGGCGAGGTAGAACTCGAACCACCAGAAATGCACCACGCAGAGGAAGGCGAACGCCACCCAGAGCAGGTGTGTGACGAAGACGGGATTGCGTAGCGGATGCTGCGCGAACCGGCTCACGCCGTTCAGCAGCCGCGAGACGCTGAGGCCGAGGATGATGCCGATGATGACGCGGACATGCAGGTAGACGTCGGGGTTGGCGATGGTCTGTGACATGCCTTGCTCCAGAAGGTGGGGCACCGATCCGGCGCTGCCCAGCGCCAATTGAGCCCAGCCTGACGCGCGGTGCAAATTCCGGGTCCGCGATCGCGCCCGCCCGTTGTATGGTCGCGCAAACCTCGAATCTCTGCCGGACGTATCCATGCGCCAATATCTCGATCTCATGCAGCACGTGCTGGACCATGGCGTCCGCAAGGAGGACCGCACCGGAACCGGCACGCTTTCCGTGTTCGGCTACCAGATGCGCTTCAATCTCGCCGATGGCTTCCCGCTGGTCACGACCAAGAAGGCACATCTGCGCTCGATCCTCCATGAACTGCTCTGGTTCGTCGCCGGCGACACCAACATCCGCTATCTCCAGGAAAACGGCGTCTCGATCTGGGATGAGTGGGCGGACGAGAATGGCGATCTCGGCCCGGTCTATGGCGCGCAGTGGCGTTCCTGGCCGGCGCCGGATGGCAGCACCATCGACCAGCTCGCCAATGTCATTGAGATGATCCGCACCAAGCCGGATTCGCGCCGGCTGATCGTCTCGGCCTGGAATCCGGCGCAGGTCGATGACATGGCGCTGCCGCCCTGCCACAGCCTTTTCCAGTTCTATGTCGCGGAGGGGCGGCTTTCCTGCCAGCTCTACCAGCGCTCGGCCGACATTTTCCTCGGCGTGCCGTTCAACATCGCCTCCTATGCGCTGCTCACCATGATGGTGGCGCAGGTGACGGGACTGAAGCCGGGCGATTTCGTCCACACCTTCGGCGATGCGCATCTTTACTCGAACCATCTGGAGCAGGCGAAGCTGCAGCTCTCACGCACGCCGCGCGCGCTCCCGACCATGAAGCTCAATCCCGAGGTGGAGCGGATCGAGGATTTCCGCTTCGAGGATTTCGAGCTCGTCGGCTATGATCCCGAGCCTGCCATCAAGGCGCCGATCGCGGTGTGACCGGCGCTACGCCGGGCTGCCGCCGGGCTCGACCGGCGGGGCAGGGGGCTGGTAGATCTGGGATCGGTTTTTCCTTGGCTGGAGTTCCCTCATGCGCGTCGCGATTGCCTGTCTTGCCGCTTTGCTCGCCGCCGCGTCGTCTGCACCGGCCCGCGCCAATGATTCCACCGCAGCCCTTTCGACCGGCGGCCTCGTCTATGTCCTGACCGAGGATATCGAGATGCAGTCGGAGGACCTGTTCATCTCGCTGGACGAGGTCCGGGTTCGCTATACCTTCGAGAACCATTCGGACCACGACATCACCACGCTGGTGGCGTTTCCCATGCCCGACATCCAGGGCAGCATCGACTTCATGGTTTCGATTCCCGTCGAGGCACCGGAAAACTTCCTGGGCTTCAGGACGACGGTCGACGGCAAGCCGGTCGAGACCAAGGTGCAGCAGCGCGCTTCGGCGCTCGGCATCGACCAGACGCCGCTGCTGACCAGCCTCGGCGTGCCGCTGGCGCTGCATCTCGACGCGACGCGCAAGGCGCTCGACGCGCTGGCGCAGCCCGACAAGGACAACCTGGTCCAGCTCGGCCTCGCTGCGATCGACGAATATGACAATGACGGCAAGGGGATGGTGAAACACCTGGCGCCGAACTGGTTGCTTTCGACCGCCTTCTACCGCGAGCAGACCTTTCCCGCCGGCAGGCGCATCGTCGTCGAGCACAGCTACAAGCCGAGCGTCGGGCAGAGCGCCGACGTTTCCTTCGTCGCGCCCGAGGCGCAGTCCGAGCCCTGGTTCGAGGTCTATCGCCAGAAATACTGCATGGATGACGCCTTCCTGAAGGCGGCGCGGGCGGGGCTCAAGCCGGACGGCGGCAACAGCCTGTTCGAGAACCGCATCGCCTATGTGCTGCGCACCGGCAGCAACTGGGCCGGGCCGATCGCCAAATTCCGGCTGGTCGTCGACAAGGGCGCGCCGAAGAACCTGGTTTCCTTCTGCGCCGAGGGCGTGAAGAAGATCAGTCCGACGCAGTTCGAGGTGGTCAAGACGGATTTCGATCCTCAGCAGGACCTCGACATCCTGATCCTGCAGCCGCGCGAGCCCTGAATCCGGAGCGCAACCGATGTCCCTTGTCCTTCGCCACGCCCGCCCGGGCGACGCGCCGCTGGTGCTCGAATTCGTCCGCGAACTCGCCGACTACGAGAAGCTCTTGCACGAGGTCGAGGCCGACGCGGCCGCGATCGACGCGGCGCTGTTCGGCGATGCGCCAAAGGTGTTCTGCGAGATCGCCGAGTGGGACGGCGAGCCGGCCGGCTTCGCGCTGTGGTTCTACACCTTCTCCACCTTCAACGGGCGGCATGGCATCTATCTGGAGGACCTGTTCGTCCGGCCTTTATTTCGCGGCCATGGCGTGGGCAAGGCGCTGCTCGCCGGCCTGGCGGAGCGTTGCGTCGTGGAAGGGCTCGGCCGCTACGAGTGGTCGGTGCTCGACTGGAACGCGCCATCGATCGCGTTCTACGAGGCGCAGGGCGCGCGGATTCTGTCCGAATGGCAGCGATGCCGGGTCGAGGGAGATGCGCTGCTTCGTCTCGGGTCCGCATTTCAGCAGCGGGGGAGGGTTGGCGAAACGGTTCCCTGATCCGTATATGCTGGCCTCAGATCCACGGAGCCTCCCCCCTTTGAAATCCCTCGAAAACTCCATCGAAAAGATCATCATGTCGGCCCGCTGGCTGTTGGTGATCTTCTATGGCGGCCTTGGCGCGGCCCTGGTGCTCTATGCGCTGTCCTTCGTGGCCAAGTTCTGGAAAGTCGCGCTCAACGTCTTTGTCTACGATGAATCTGACATGATCCTGGCCATGCTCGGCCTGATCGACGCGGCGCTGGTCGCCAGCCTCGTGGTCATGGTGATGATCTCGTCCTACGAGAATTACGTCAGCCGCTTCGACTCCGCCAACCACGACCTTTCCTGGCTCGGCAAGCTCGATTCCGGCAGCCTGAAGATCAAGGTGGCGTCGTCCATCGTCGCGATCTCGTCGATCCACCTGCTGCAGGTGTTCCTGAACGCCAACGAATATACGAACGACAAGATCATGTGGTCGACCATCCTGCACATGACCTTTGTGGTGTCGGCCCTGCTGCTGGCGCTGGTCGACCGCATCTCCGCCGGACCGAAGACGGCCAAGGAGGCGGTTCTGCCGAAGGCGAAATGACGTTGCGGCTCTCGATCATCGCGGCGGTCGCCAGCAACGGGGTCATCGGCCAGGACGGCGACATGCCGTGGAAGCTGTCGACCGACCTCAAGCGCTTCAAGGCGCTGACGACCGGCAAGCCGGTAATCATGGGCCGCAGGACCTTCGCCTCGATCGGCCGGCCCCTGCCCAACCGGGTCAATATCGTGCTGACCCGCGACAAGGCTTTCGGGCCGCAGGGCGTGGTCACCGTGCCGACGCTGGACGCGGCGCTGGAGGCGGCCATCGCCGCCGGCGCGGCGGCGGAGGTGGGGACCGAAGCCGAAACCGAAACCGAAGCGATGGTGATCGGCGGCGGCGAGATCTACCGCGCCTTGCTCGACCGCGCCGATCGTCTCTACATCACCCATGTCGATGCGGAGCCCGCCGGCGACACCCACTTCCCGGCCCTCGATCCTGCCGTCTGGGAGATCGTCTCCTCCGAGGCCGTGCCGGCCGGGGCGTCGGATACGGCGGCGACCCGCTTTACCATCTATCAACGACGTCGTGGATAAACGGCCGCACGGAAGTTGAAAGCGCGACGCCGGCACACCACTTCCAGCCGGCTGAGGCCCTGCGAGGCCGCATATCCGGGGCTTCTCTTGCTTCGATGGGCGGGGGCAGGTACGCCTTCCCTATTGTTACACAATGAAGGAGCGAAGATGCCCTGGAGCAACCAGACGGGCGGCGGATGGAAAGGTGGCGGCAACGGCGGTCCCTGGGGTCAGGGCCCGCGTGGCAATGGTCCGAATCCGCCAGATCTCGAGGAACTCCTTCGCCGTAGCCAGGACAAGCTGAAACAGGTTCTGCCGGGCCGTGGCGGTTCGGGCAGCGGTTTCAATCCCGTGCTCTTCGTCGCCATCCTGGCGGTGGTCGTGGCCTTCCTGGGCTATAATTTCTTCACCTTCCGCGTCGAGCCGGACGAGCAGGGCGTCGTCCTGCGTTTCGGCCAGTACCAGCGCAGCGCTCCTCCCGGCCTGAACTTCCGCCTGCCTTATCCGATCGAAGCCGTGTACACGCCGCAGGTCACGCGTGTGAACCGGACCACGGTCGGCACGATTCAGGACGATCGGAACACCGGCGCAAATGGCCGCGACGTTCCGCAGGAAAGCCTGATGCTGACCGGCGACGAGAACATCGTCGACGTCGATTTCTCCGTATTCTGGGTCATCAACGACGCCAGCAAGTATCTGTTCAACGTCCAGAATCCCGAAGGTACGGTCAAGGCGACGGCGGAAAGCGTCATGCGCGAGATCATCGGCCGTTCGGACATCCAGCGCGTGCTGACCGAAGAGCGTCTCGGCATCCAGGCTTCGGCCCAGGAACTGATGCAGAACAAGCTCAACCAGTATGGCGCCGGTATTCTCGTCACGCAGGTTCAGCTTCTCAACGTCGGACCGCCGGCCGAGGTCATCGACTCGTTCCGCGACGTTCAGGCGGCCGAGCAGGATCAGGACCGCGTGCAGAACGAAGCCAAGACCTACGCCAACCGGATCATCCCGGGCGCGCGCGGGCAGGCCTCGCAGATCGAGGAAGCCGCCAACGCCTATCGCGACCAGATCATCGCCGAAGCCAAGGGTCAGGCCGATCGTTTCGTGAAGGTCTATGAGTCCTACAAGGCGGCGCCCGCCGTCACGCGCGAGCGAATCTATCTGGATACGCTTTCCGGCGTCTTCGCCGACATGGACAAGATCATCGTCGACGAGAAGGGGAGTGGCGTGGTGCCGTACATGCCGTTGCCTGCGCTGCAGGGCGCGCCTCCTACCGCCAAGCAGGGAGGCTCGCAGTGATCGGTCGTATTTTCGGCGGGCTTGGCCTCGTCATCGTCATCATCGTCGCGATTGTCGCCTATTCGGGCCTCTTCATCGTCGATCAGACCCACCAGGCCCTGGTGCTGCGCTTCGGCAATCCGGTTCGCGTCGTGACCACTCCCGGCCTCTACGCCAAGATCCCGCTGATCGACAATGTCGTGATGCTGGACAAGCGTCTGCTCGACATCGAATCGCCGCCGATCGAAGTGATCGCCCGCGACCAGAAGCGGCTCGTGATGGACGCGTTCGGACGCTACAAGATCGTCGATCCGCTGCTGTTCTTCCAGGCTGCCGGCTCGATCCCGGTCGCGGAATCGCGTCTGGCGGTGGTGCTGAATTCCGCCATTCGCGGCGCCGCCGGCCAGATGGAATTCGCCAGCATCGTGCGCGAAGGCCGTGCACCGCTGATGGCCCAGATCACCGACCAGGTGAACCGCGAAGGACGAAGCCTCGGCGTTGACGTCGTCGACGTTCGCATCCGTCGCGCCGATCTGCCGCCGGAAAACAGCCAGGCTGTCTATCAGCGCATGCAGACGGAGCGCCAGCGCGAAGCGACGGACATCCGTGCGCAGGGCGAGCAGGCCGCCAAGACCATCCGGGCCCAGGCCGACAGGCAGGCAACGGTGATCGTGGCCGAGGCCAACCAGCGCGCCGACGAGATCAAGGGTGACGGCGACGCCGAGCGCAACCGCATCTTCGCGGGCGCCTTCGAGCAGGATCCGGACTTCTTCTCGTTCTACCGCTCGATGCAGGCCTACCAGGACGGCATGAAGGCCGGCACGACGCGGATGGTGATCTCGCCGACGTCGCCCTTCTTCCGCTACCTGACCGACCCGAGCGGCAACGCTCTGCCGGTGCCCGAGCGGAGCACGCCCGGCAAGCCGGCGCCGGTCTCGGCTCCCGCTGCGGATGCAACGCCAGTGTCGCCAGCGCCGGAGGCGGCGGAGGCTGGTCCTGCTACTCCGGCTCCGGCCGATGCAGCGTCTGACACAACGCCTTGACGGCGTTCGTCACCGCGCTGGGACTCGTCCTCGTCATCGAGGGCGCGTTCTACGCGTTGGCGCCGGTCCTTGCGAAAATCCTGATGCGGCAAGGCATTGCCGCATCAGACTCTGCACTGCGGGGATGCGGGCTTGTGGCGCTTGCCCTCGGGGTTGCCATAGTATGGCTCGCGCGGAATTGACACTCGGCGCAGAAGCGCCGTGCGCTAGATGTATCGAAGTCGCCGTCGTGCCAGGCTCGACGATGACGCCAGAGGAGAGATGCAGATGGCCGCGGCCAAAATGAAGACCTATCGCCTGTGCCTTGCGGCCACGCTGGGCGCGTTCCTGACGGCTGCGGCACCCGCGACCTTCGCCCCGCCCGCCTGGGCCGAGCAAGGGCCGGATTCGGTGGCGGACCTCGCCGCCGGTCTGGTTGATTCCGTCGTCAATATCTCGACATCGCAGACCGTGGAGGGCGCGCGCGGCATTCCCGCACCCCAGGCCCCCGAAGGTTCGCCGTTCCAGGAATTCTTCGACGAGTTCTTCAACAAGCAGAAGGACGGCACCACCAACGCGCCCCCGCGCAAGGTGCAGTCGCTCGGCTCCGGCTTCGTCATCGACGCGTCCGGCGTCATCATCACCAACAATCACGTCATCGATGGCGCCGACGAAATCATCGCCAACTTCAACGATGGCTCGAAGCTGACCGCGACCCTGATCGGTCGCGATGAAAAGACGGACATCGCCGTCCTGCAGGTGAAGCCGACGGCTGCCAAGCCCCTCAAGGCGCTGAAATTCGGCGATTCCGACAAGATGCGGGTCGGCGACTGGGTGATGGCGATCGGCAATCCGTTCGGCCTCGGCGGCACCGTGACCACCGGTATTGTCTCGGCGCGCAACCGCGACATCAATTCCGGTCCTTACGACAATTTCATCCAGACCGACGCCGCCATCAACCGGGGCAATTCGGGTGGCCCGCTGTTCAATGAGCTTGGCGAGATCATCGGCATCAACACCGCGATCATTTCGCCTTCGGGCGGCTCGATCGGCATCGGCTTCGCCATTCCCTCGGACGCGGCCGTGCATGTGGTCGACCAGATCCGCCAGTATGGCGAGACGCGGCGGGGCTGGCTTGGCGTGCGCATCCAGCAGGTGACGGACGAGATCGCCGAAAGTCTCGGCATGGGCCCGGCGCGCGGCGCGCTGGTGGCCGGCGTGACGGAGAAGGGCCCTGCGGCGGAGGCCGGTGTCGAACCGGGCGACGTCGTCGTTTCCTTCGATGGCAAGCCGGTGGGCGAGATGCGCGACCTGCCGCGTCTGGTCGCGGATGCCGACATCGACAAGGTCGTCGATCTCGTCGTGATCCGGAAGGGCAAGCAGACCACCCTCAAGGTCAAGGTCGGCCGCCTGACCGAGGACGTTGCGAAGACCGAGGAGAAGCAGACCACGACGCCGATCGAGCCGCCCAAGCCTGCGGTGACCGAGTTGCTCGGCCTGACGCTGTCGGAACTGACCCCGGATCTGCGCAAGCAGTATTCGATCGCCCCGGAGGTGAAGGGTGTGGTGGTGACCGATGTCGGGGTCGGCAGTTCTGCAGCGGAAAAGGGGATCGCGGCTGGCGAGGTGATCGTCGAGGTGTCGCAGGAGCCGGTCTCGAAGCCCTCCGATATCTCCACGCGCATCGACGCGCTGAAGAAGGACGGCCGCAAATCGGCTCTGTTCCTGATCGCCAACACCGCGGGTGAGCTGCGTTTCGTGCCGTTGAAGCTGGACGAGTAGCCGCTTGTCGCCTCTCCTTCGGGAGAGGTGAAGGGCGTCGTCCCTTCTCAGCATTCCGCCAGCGGATCAAAGCAAGATCCTCACCCAACCCTCTCCCACACGCGGGCGAGGGCTTTTGGAGGGCTGCTTCGCCTATTTGGCCGGTATGGACTCGATGGAGGAGGCCGGGTCCGACGAGTTCCTCTACTGCTTGCGGGAGAGGGCTGGGTGAGGGGCTTTCCGCCCTTTACCGCCGCTCGTGATCCGCGCGCGACAGGCGGTAGAGCACATGCCGCCGCAGTGGATGCACCTCGGGGACCGCAGGATGGTCGAAATCATCGGCACGGTCGCGGCTCATGCCGAGGCGCTGCATCAGCCCTGCCGAACGGAGGTTCGGCACCGCCGTGAAGGCGACGATCTCCGGGAAATCATGATCGGCAAACGCCGAGTCGATCACGGCACTTGCCGCCTCGCGCGCATAGCCCTGGCCCCAGAACGGCTGCGCCAGGCGCCAGCCGATTTCCACCGACGGCGCGAAATGCGCCTCGGGAAACACCTCGAACAGGCCGGTCAGGCCGACAAACGCCCCGGTGGCGCGTTCCTAGAGGGCGTAATTGCCAAAGCCGTGCGCGTCCCAATGCGCCTCGATGCGATCGATGAAGGCGTTGGCCTCCTCCGGGGAAAGGGGGGCTGGAAAGAACTCCATCACCGCCGGGTCGGCGCTCATCGCGGCGAAGGGTTCCCGGTCGGCGTCCCGCCAGCGGCGCAGCCGCAGACGTTCCGTCGCGATCGGGTTCATCCGGCGAATTCGCTTTTGCGATAGCCCTGGGCGTAGAGCAGGGCGGTGAGGTCGTTATGGTCGATCCGGGCGGCAGCCTCGGCGGCGACCTTGGGCTTGGCATGATAGGCGACGCCGAGACCGGCGGCGCGGATCATGGCGAGGTCATTGGCGCCATCGCCGACTGCCAGCGTCTCGTGCTTCGACAGCGAGAAGCGGCGGGCGAGGTCCATCAGCGCCGACAGCTTGGCTTCCTGGCCGAGGATCGGCTCCTCGACCGTCCCGGTCAGCACGCCGTCCTCGTGGTTCAGGATATTGGCGCGGTTCTCGTCGAAGCCGATCTGCGCCGCTACCGGGCCGGTGAACAGCGTGAACCCGCCCGAAACCAGGGCGGCGTAGGCGCCGGCGGCCTTCATGGTGCGGATCAGCGCCGGGCCGCCCGGCATCAGCTGGATGCGCTCGGCCAGCACCGTGTCGATGACGGAGAGCGGCAGGCCCTTCAGCAGGCCGACGCGCTCGCGCAGGGCCGGCTCGAAGGCGATCTCGCCGCGCATGGCGCGCTCGGTGATCGCGGCGACATAGGGCTTCAGCCCCGCCATGTCGGCGAGCTCGTCGATGCATTCCTGGCCGATCATGGTCGAATCCATGTCGGCGATCAGCAGCTTCTTGCGCCGTCCGGTGACGGGCTGCGTCACCACATCGACGGGGCGCCCATCGATCATCTGGAACAGGTCGTCCCGGATGGCGCCGAGGCTGTCTTCGGTGGCAGGCAGGGGGATGTCGCAGGCCTCGCCATCGCCGAGCCAGTCCGGCCGGCCGGCGCCCGGCAGGCCCGCCGCCTCATCCACAACCTCCGAAAGCGATGCCGCGTGTTCGGGCCGTGCTATGAACGTGGCGACGTATTCGAACGGAGCGGTATCGGACGGCATGGGGAACCTGAACTTTGCGACGAGGAAACCTGCTGTCCTGATAGCCGGGCCAACCGCGAGCGGCAAGTCGGCGCTGGCGATCGAGCTGGCGCGGGCGCAGGGCGGCGTCGTCATCAATGCCGATTCGATGCAGGTCTACCGCGAGCTGCGCATTCTCTCCGCCCGTCCCGACGCGGAGGAGGAAGCGCAGGCGCCGCATCGGCTCTATGGCCATGTCGCGGCCAGCGAGCGCTATTCGGTGGCGCGCTGGCGCGAGGATGCGAAGATCGCGCTGGAAGCGGCCTGGGAGGACGGGCAGCTGCCGATCGTCGTCGGCGGCACCGGGCTCTATTTCAAGGCGCTGACCGAAGGCCTTTCCGCGATCCCGCCGATTCCCGCCGAGCTTCGCGCCGCGATCGAGGCGCGTGCCGATGCCGAAGGCGTGCCCGCGTTGCATGCGGCGCTTGAAACGCGCGATCCGGAAAGCGCGGCGCGGCTCGCGCCGCTCGACCGCACCCGCGTGGTCCGCGCGCTGGAGGTGGTGGAGGCGACCGGCCGGACGATCGGCGCCTGGCAGCAGGCGACCGGCGCGCCGCCGCTGGTCGAGGCCGGGGCGGTGCGTCGCATCGTGCTCGAGCCGGAGCGGGCCGAGCTCTATGCGCGGATCGGCCGGCGTTTCGACATCATGGTCGCGCGCGGCGGCATGGCCGAGGCGCAGGCGCTGCTGGCGCTCGGCCTCGATCCGGCGCTGCCGGCGATGAAGGCGATCGGCGTTCGCGAATTCGGCGCCCACCTTGCCGGCGAACTCCCGCTCGACGAGGCGATCGGGCGGGCCAAGATGGAAACGCGCCGCTACGCCAAGCGGCAGGGGACCTGGTTTCGCAACCAGATGGCGGATTGGGACCGGCTGGCGCCGGGCGCGACGCCCGTCGTGATCGGGGCATTGCCGCCCGGCTGAGCAGAACATGTCGGGCCGGCCCAAGAACATGGCCCGGCTTTTCGCCACGATGTGGTCTTGTCTGTGCGGGATAGTCTGAATAGATCGGTCCGGCGCGATGGCAACCCTGCGCAACGCTGCGGAACCGTGCTATCCGATTGTGGTTTTGCGGCGCCTTGCTGGAATGCGCCGCGATCTTTTCATGATGAGAGCGGACATGGTCCAACCGACGCGTCGAGACGCAATGCTGACTTTCCTGTCGGCCTTTGCCGCAGTTTCCCTTTCCGGTGCCGGCCACGCTTCGGCGGCGGCCTCGGCCGAGGATGCCGGCCTGGTTCTTGGGCCGCCCGAGCCCTTCTCCTTCGATCGCATCAAGGAACTGGCCGCCGACAAGGCGAGCCGCCCCTTCGTCGTCGACCGGTCGCCGCATGGCGATATCCTCGACAAGATCGACTATGACAATTTCCAGAGCATCGTGTTTCGTCGGGACCATGCGCTCTGGGCCGATGGCAAGGGCGGCGATCCGATCCAGCTCTTCCATCTCGGCAAGTATTTCCAGGAACCGGCCTCGGTCCATGTCGTGGATGACGGCCAGTCGCGCGAAATCCTCTATCGCCGCAGCGCCTTCGACATGCCCGAGGGCCATCCGGCCCGCGCCCTGCCGGACGATATCGGCTTTGCCGGCTTCCGCATCGAGATGCCGTCGCAGACCAGCGACTGGCTCGCCTTCCTCGGCGCCTCCTATTTCCGCTCGTCCGGCTCCCAGGACCAGTACGGCCTTTCGGCGCGCGGCATCGCCGTCAACACCGCCATGCCGGAGCCGGAGGAGTTCCCGCGCTTCACCGGCTTCTGGCTGGAGCGCGTGCTCGGCCAGGATGGCCGCGTCATCGTCTATTGCCTGCTCGACGGCCCGAGTCTGACCGGCGCCTACCGGATGGATTGCACCAAGGACCCCGTCACCAAGGGCGTGGTGATGGACATCGACTGCAAGCTGTTCCCGCGCCGGCAGATCGCGCGCCTCGGCGTCGCGCCGCTGACCTCGATGTACTGGTATTCCGAGACCATGCGCCGCCAGGCGATCGACTGGCGCCCGGAAGTGCATGACAGCGACGGCCTCGGCATGTGGACCGGCACGGGCGAGCGCATCTGGCGTCCGCTCAACAATCCGCCCAGCGTCATGACCAACAGCTTCCAGGACAAGGATCCGCGCGGCTTCGGCTTCCTGCAGCGCGACCGCAACTTCGACCATTTCCAGGACGACGGCGTGTTCTACGACCGCCGCCCCAGCGTCTGGGTCGAGCCGAAGGGCCAATGGGGCAAGGGCGCCGTCCAGCTCGTCGAGATCCCGACCGATCGCGAGATCGACGACAACATCGTCGTCTACTGGGTGCCGACCGAGCCTGTGCTGGCCGGGCGTCCGCTCGATTTCGGCTACAAGCTCTATTGGGATAGCGACGAGCCGAACCCGACCGATCTCGGCCGCGTGCAGTCGACCTATCACGGCGTCGGCGGCATTCCCGGCCAGCCGCGTCCCGAGGGCGCGGTGCGCTTCGTCGTCGATTTCACCGGCCCCAAGGTGGCCGATCTGAAGCGCGGCGACGGCAAGGCCGACATCACCGTCTCGCGCGGCAATGTCACGCTCTCCGACGCCTATCCCGTCGTTGCCGGGGAGAAGGGCGTTTATCGCGTCTTCTTCGACCTGATGGCGCATGGCAGCGAGCCGATCGACATGCGGATGTTCGTCCGCGACAAGGACGGCGCGGCGCTGACCGAAACCTGGCTCTACCAGTTCTTCCCCGCCAACGGCCACGGCGACAAGGCCTGATCCCGGCCGGTTCTCGTGTGAAGACAATGGCCCGCCGGTCGCTCCGGCGGGCCTTTTGCTTACCGCATAGAAAGCAAGACCCTCACCCAACCCTCTTCCGCGCGCGGGAGAGGGCTTTTCGGCCGGTGGGGCTCGACGGACGCCGCGTGGTCCGGCGCGCCCCCTCTCCCGCGTGGCGGGAGAGGGTCGGGGTGAGGGGCTTTCTTCCCCACGCAATCCCGGAGACCGCCGCCGCGCCTGCCTCCTGCCTTCCCTGAATTAAGAAGCCTAATCCGGCCCCAATCGCGCTAAAATAGGCGCGAGGGTGAACATGCGCAGCTGCATTGGCCTCCTCCTGTGGTTGCTGGCGAACGGCGCTTCGGCCGGGGAGGCGGCGCGCGTCTATCTCGAGGAATTTCGCCTCGGCAGTCCCGCCCGGCGCGTCGAGGGCTGGCGCGAGCTCGATCCGGAGCGGGCCGCTTCCGGCTGCCGGGCGCTCGGCTTCGATTGCGGCGACGATCCCGATCCGGCCCGCGCGGCGACGCGCTTCCTGAAGCCGATGCTCGTCGCCGGCCCCTATCGCGGCACGGCGAAAATCCTGCGCCGGCGCGGCAACAGCTTCTATGCCGCCTTCGAGACCCCGCCGGGCTTTCGCCTCTGCAAGGCCGGCATCGACCGGGTCGGCGGCCGCATCGATCGCGGCGCCATCTTCGCCGGATCGATCCAGCGCGCCGGCGGCGACCGCCTCGGCGTCTATGCGGCGCTGCCGGCCGACGGCTCCGGCGCCATCGCCTTCCGCCTGCTGGTCGTCATGGTGCCCGAGGCCCGCTTCGCCGCCGAACCCTGCTGGCCGGACGGCACGCTCCTGTTCCTCTGCTCGGGCACCACCCGCTGCCAGGTCAGCCGGGCCTATCCGGAGGCGGATTTGCGGTAGATCTTGGTTGAGTCGTTGAAAATGTGTTGGGAGATTTGCGACTTGAGCCCGACCGGCTCTAGGTTGTTCGGTATCGATCTTGAAGCGGCTCGGAGGGGATGAACTTGGAGATTTTCGTATCGGTCATATCTGTTCTGGTTGGCATAGTGGGGCTTGTCTGGGTGTGGCAAGAACGTCAGCGCGCTGAATTGCGAACTGGGGACGTGTTTTCATGGTCGAACGAGGTGATTTCTGTGTTGCAATCCCTGGTATTGATTAGTTCGCCTAGGTCGCTTCAATTGGAGGATCAACTGACACGCGCCAGAATTATTGAGATCATGTTCCGCACATCGATATTAATCGAGCAGGGGCGCCTGTTATTCATGAATGAGGTAATTAATGATTGGGGCTCTGAAAAGCCTTCGGCATACCGCGGATACCGTCCTGAAATTCTTGATCACATTGTAGTCGCGCATCAGATTTCTGCTGCTTGGGTACAAGCCAGCGAGGAAGAGAGATTTATAATGGGCGAGATCTCGAAAGACTGTCTGATGAATTTTGTCTCGCTTGCTCAGAAAGAGATAGGAAGGTCAAAGACTATATCTGTCGATGGTGGCCGGAGTGGGGATGGCGCTGATCTTGACTATTTGATGAGCGAGTCTCGGGATGCACGTGCTGAAGCGCTAATCTGAGGGAACTGAGGCCACGACTCCCCCTAATTTCCCGCAATCCAAACACCCCTTTTGCGCAATTTTCTTCTCCGGGGGTTGACGGCTCCCCGGCGCTGCGCCATGTTCCGGCGAATTCAATTCGAGGGGCCCGGACATGATCCGCCGCGACGTTATTGTACTTAGAGAGCGCACTGCCTGATGGTCTAAAGCCGTCACGATAGGTAGTGCGCGAAAATGGGCCCCGAGAGGGCCTTTTTTATTGGCTTGATGGAACTGACAAAAGGCGGACCCGGCGATGAGCGTCCGCGACGGAGCGAAATGATGACACGGCAGATGACCGGCGCAGAGATGGTCGTTCAGGCATTGATCGACCAGGGCGTGGAGCACCTCTTCGGCTATCCCGGCGGCGCTGTACTGCCGATCTACGACGAGCTGTTCCAGCAGGACAAGGTCCAGCACATCCTCGTCCGCCAGGAAGGCGGCGCCGGGCATTCGGCCGAAGGCTATGCCCGCTCCACCGGCAAGGTCGGCGTCGCGCTCGTCACCTCCGGCCCCGGCGCCACCAACATGGTGACGCCGCTGACCGACGCCCTGATGGATTCGATCCCCATGGTCTGCATCACCGGCCAGGTCGCGACGCACCTGATCGGCTCGGACGCCTTCCAGGAGGCCGATACCGTGGGCATCACGCGCCCCTGCACCAAGCACAACTGGCTGGTCAAGGACGTCAACGATCTCGGCCGCATCCTGCACGAGGCCTTCTATGTCGCGCGCTCGGGCCGCCCGGGCCCGGTCGTCGTCGACATTCCGAAGGACGTCCAGTTCGCCACTGGCACCTATCAGGGCCCGACCCGCGTCGAGCACAAGACCTATCGCCCGCAGGTCGAGGGCGACCCGGCGTCGATCCTGGCTGCCGTCGAGATGATCGCCAGGGCGAAGAAGCCGATCTTCTATACCGGCGGCGGCGTCATCAATTCCGGCCCCGAGGCTTCGCAGCTGCTGCGCGAGCTGGCGCATCTGACCGGCTTCCCGGTCACGTCGACGCTGATGGGCCTCGGCGCGTTCCCGGCGACCGACAAGCAGTGGCTCGGCATGCTCGGCATGCACGGCACCTATGAAGCCAACAATGCGATGCATGACTGCGACGTCATGATCAATGTCGGCGCGCGCTTCGACGACCGCATCACCGGCCGCCTCGACGGCTTCTCGCCCGGCTCGAAGAAGATCCATATCGACATCGATCCATCCTCGATCAACAAGAACGTCCGCGTCGACATCGGCATTGTCGGCGACGTCGCGCATGTGCTGAAGGCGATGCTGGCGGCCTGGAAATCGGCCGGCCACAAGCCCGACAAGGCGGCGCTGAAGAGCTGGTGGGGCGAAATCGACCGCTGGCGCGCGCGCAACAGCCTCGGCTTCCGCCAGAACAGCGAGACGATCCTGCCGCAGCACGCGATCCGCACGCTCTATGAGCGGACGCGGGGCAAGGACGTCTACATCTCGACGGAAGTCGGCCAGCACCAGATGTGGGCGGCGCAGTATTTCGGCTTCGACGAGCCGAACCGCTGGATGACCTCGGGCGGACTGGGCACGATGGGCTATGGCCTGCCGGCGGCGATCGGCGCGCAGACGGCGCATCGCGACGCGCTCTGCATCGACATTGCCGGCGACGCCTCGATCCTGATGAACATCCAGGAACTGTCCACGGCGATCCAGCATGAACTGCCCGTCAAGGTGTTCATCCTGAACAACCAGTATATGGGCATGGTGCGCCAGTGGCAGCAGCTGCTGCATGGCAACCGGCTGTCGCATTCCTATACGGATTCGCTGCCCGATTTCGTCAAGCTGGCCGAAGCCTACGGCGCCATCGGCATGCGTTGCGAGAAGGCATCGGAGCTCGAAGGCGCGATCGACGCGATGATCGCGGCCAGGGGGCCGGTGCTGTTCGACTGCCGCGTGGCCAATCTCGCCAACTGCTTCCCGATGATCCCCTCGGGCAAGGCGCATAACGAGATGCTGCTGCCGGAAGACGCGACGGACGAGGCGATCGCCAATGCGATCGATGCGGCCGGCAAGGCACTGGTCTAGGGCTGGACAGGAAGACCCTCACCCCGACCCTCTCCCGCAAGCGGGCGAGGGGGCGCTCACCAGTCGGCCACGAGGTCGATGAAGGGCGCCGGCGGAATAGCCCTCGCCCGCTTGCGGGAGAGGGTTGGGTGAGGGGCTTGCTTCGTCCCGGACAGACAGAACAAGAAGAAGCGGAGAACAAAATGCAGCCTGGATCCGTCTACGCGATCAAGGAAGGCAAGGATAAGACCGAGCAGCACACGCTGTCGGTGCTTGTCGACAACGAGCCGGGCGTCCTAGCCCGCGTCATCGGCCTGTTCTCGGGGCGCGGCTACAATATCGAGAGCCTGACCGTCTCGGAGACCGAGCACGAGAAGCATCGCTCGCGCATCACCGTCGTGACGATGGGCCCGCCCCAGGTGATCGAGCAGATCAAGGCGCAGCTGGAGCGCATGGTGCCGGTGCACCGGGTCATCGACCTGACCGTCACCGGCAAGGCGATCGAGCGCGAACTGCTGCTGATCAAGGTGCGCGGCGCCGGCGACGACCGGGTCGAGGCGCTGCGCCTCGCCGACGCGTTCCGCGCCCGCGTCATCGACGCGACGACGGAGAGCTTCGTGTTCGAGCTGACCGGCCGCACCGACAAGCTGGACCAGTTCATCCTGCTGATGCAGCCGCTGGGCCTGGTCGAGGTCTCGCGCACCGGCGTCGCCGCCATCACGCGCGGCCCGGACGCCACCTGACGCTTCCGGAAAACGGAAAGACGACGAGGGTCGCATCGCAGGATGCGGCCTTCCTTGTAAGGGGAGGGGCTTGGATCGGTCTGCCGGATCGTCTCGCGACGCGAACCTGCAATCCGGGCAATCGGTTCAGGAGTTGGGCCATGGAATGAATGTCGCCGTCGTGATTCCTGTCTACAATCGACCCGGCCTGATCCGGCGGGCGCTGGCGAGCGTCAACGCTCAGTCGCATCCGCCTTCCCGGGTGATCGTCGTGGACGATGGGTCCCAGGATGATACCGCCCAGTCGGCTCGGCGCTGGCTGACGGAAAATGCCCGCTTCGCCTGGGACGTGGTCACGATCCCCAATGGCGGGCCCGCAGCCGCGCGCAATGCGGGAGCGGCGCGGATCGCCGAGGATGTCGCCTACGTCGCCTTTCTCGATTCGGATGACGAATGGCCGGCGGATTTTCTCTCGGGTTGCGCGGAAAGACTGGCCGAGCGGCCAGATGCGGTCGGGGCCGTTGTCGATCGCCAGACATTCCGGGACGGGCTTCCCTATGCTCTGGACGACATGAGCCGGTTCGCGGCCGATCCCTTTCTGTTCGTCCTGGAGAATGGCGGGGGGCTGGTGCAGTGCTGCGTCTTCCGCTTGTCCAGCTTCCGAAAGGCCGGCGGCTTCGACGCGCTATGGCGAACCGGCGAGGACGGCAAGCTTCTGTTCGGCGTCGCCGTCCAGGGACCGTTCCTGCATTCCGGCGGCGCGCCCGTGATCGTGCACCAGCGGACAGCAACGACCGTGGACGGCGATGCCATGAGCGTCTCGCTTGCCAGCGCCAGAGATTACTGGATCTGGGCCGACCAGATGGAGCGGATGATCGCCGCGCTGCCGACCGATACCCGCCGCGCGCGATATGACGCGATCTGCGTGATCATGATCGAGCGCTGGGCGGTGGCGCGGCGAACCCTGCAGGCGGGCGGACTGTCCCTGCTGGCCGCACGAGCCGGATGGCGCCGGTTTCTCTGGAAGAAGCGTCGGCGCTTCAGACGGCGGCTATCCCAGTCTCGCGGCTGGCGCGGTCAAGCTCCAGTATCGCGCTGAGCCGTGCCTTGTAGGCGGTATTGGAGAAATGCCGATCGAAGATCTCCGTGCCCTCGGCGCTGGGGCCGAAGGCTCCGTCCACGATCTCGAGCGCGGCCTGGGCGAAGGCGGCGGCGTCGTCATGGATGCGGACCGGAATGCGGGCGAGTTGATAGGGGCTCAGGCCGCGGACGACCGCGGATGTCCCCAGCATGGGAAGGCCCGAGCAGAGACCTTCCAATAGCTTGATCGAGGAGCCACTTCCCCCGAGCGCCGGGACCAGGATCCCCTTGGCGCCGGAATAGGCCTCGGTGACCGCCCCGACGGAGCCGGGAAAGAGTGTCTCGTTGGCGTTGAACAGGTCCGGCCGGATGCGGCGAACGCCTTCGCCAATCTGGCCGTAGATCCGGATGTGGTCGCGAAGCCGGGGCGCGAGCGGAATGACGCTCTCCAGGATCCAGACCGTCGTCTCGACGTTCCAGTAATTGTCGGTCGCGATGTAGACGAGCTTGCCTTCCGGCGGCGCCGTCTGGCGGCGCAGGGTCGACAGCGCTGCTTCCGTCGAAGGGGAGATGGTCGGCTCGACAAGGGCATGGCGCAAGGCCGGAAGGCGCTCGCGGAAGACCTGCTCGTCCCTGGCATTGATGTGGAGCAGCAGATCCGCCAGTTGGCACAGGCGGATCTCGGAGGCGATCAGCGCGGAGACGTCGGTCTTCGGATTCAGCCACAGGCTGCCGGCGATCACGTCCTTGTTAGCGCTCTGGACATCATGGGTTTCGCAGACCAGCTTCGGTCGCTTGCCCCATCGCCGGCCGGCTTCGGCGGCGAGCCGCGCCGCGAGCCTCAAGTTCCAGCAGTGGTGGATGTGGATGATCTCGACGGGCCGTTCGCGCAGCAGCATCTCGAGCTCGGCGGGAAGCTGCCGGGCCGCCACGCTCGCGGCCCAGAAGTCGATGGCGGTTCGCCGGCGGCCGAGCAGGCGATGGACCTTGCGCTGCAGGCGGGCGCGGTAGGCCGAGGGGGGAACGAGAAAGCCCACGCCAATCGCCGTTGAAAACGACATCTGGCCGAGCATGAAGCGCCGATCTGCCTCGCACGTGACGTTGGCCGGATTGTCCGGCGCCAGGAGCGCGTAAACGTCGCGCCCGGACGCGGAATAGGCGGCTACGGAGGCCTCGAAGAGGTTGGCGCTTCCCCCTCTGGGCCAAGGCGGCATGATCACGATCACCAAGGGTCGGGGCGTAGGCATGCTGTCCCGCAGCGATTCCTCAAGATTGAAGTCAATCCACCGGTAGCGCATGTCACAAGGTCGCGGAAGCGCGTGTGGAACCTATCCACCGCCACCTTGGATACGTGCCGTCGACGGCGGTTGTGTGGGGTGTCGGCTATGCCGGCTCCACCTCCGCGCGCTTCCAGCCGATCGCCGGCGCGATGTGGTCGGCGATGGCCTTCAGCAACTTGGCATTGTACGCGACGCCGAGCTGGTTCGGCACCGTCAGCAGCAGCGTGTCGGCGTCGAGCACGGCCTGGTCCTTGGCCAGTTCGGCCGCGATCACGTCCGGCGCGCCGATATAGCTCTTGCCGAAGCGGGCGATGCCGCCGCCGAGATAGCCGACCTGGTCCTGGTCCGAGCCGTCGCGGGCGCCGAAATACATCCGGTCGATGTCATCGACGATCGGCATCACGCTGCGTGAGACCGACACGCGCGGCTCATGCTGCCAGCCGGCCGCCTTCCAGGCGTCGCGATAGAGCTGGATCTGCTCGGCCTGCAACTCGCTGAACGGCACGCCGGTATCTTCCGAAAGCAGGGTCGAACTCATCAGGTTCATGCCCTGCTCGGCGGTCCACACCGCCGTCTTGCGCGTGCCGGCGCCCCACCAGATGCGCTCCGGCAGGCCGGCCGATTGTGGCTGGATCGCCAGCCGGCCGTTCATGCCGGTCATCTTCAGGTCGGCCTTGGCGATGCCGGCGCCCTTGATCGCGGCGCGGAACAGCTCGGTGTGGGTACGGGCGAGGTCGGCGCCGCTCAGATCGTCGCCGGAATCATAGCCGAAGGCCTCCCAGCCGCGCTCGGCCGGCTCGGGCGAGCCGCGGCTGATGCCAAGCTGCAGCCTTCCGTCGCCGATCAGGTCGGTCGCCGCGGCCTCCTCGGCCATGTAGAGCGGGTTCTCGTAGCGCATGTCGACGACGGCAGTGCCGAACTCGATGCGCTTGGTCCGCGCCGCGATCGCCGCCAGCACGGGGAAGGGGGCCGCCGCCTGGCGTGCGAAATGGTGGACGCGGAAATAGGCGCCATCGATGCCGATCTCCTCGGCGGCGACGGCGAGATCGATCGCCTGGAGCAGGGATTCCTGCGCCGTGCGCGTCTGCGAGCCGCGGGCGGCCTGCCAATGGCCGAAGGAAAGGAAGCCGATTTTCTTCTGCAATTGTCTCTCCATGGGCGGACGCGGCGGCAGCCTTCGGACGGGCGCGACGCTTGTGTCCCATGGCTATGAACCCGGCAAGCCCGGCCGTCCAGACCGCTTCCGGTGAACGGGCTGTCGCGTTTCGGCGATCGGGAAGCTTGACCGCTTCCGGGGCTTGCTGTAGTCAACTGGAACCGTACCGTACGGTACGCTGCACCGCAGCATGAGGCGGGTTGCCCGTCTCCCGCCAAGGACGTTCCGGAAGTCGCATGAACCACACACTGCCCCCAGCCGAGGCTTATTCGCCGCGCCAGAACGCCGTTCTGGAAAGCGCGCTCGGCCTGCTGGTCGAGGGGGGTGAGCGGGCGCTGACGACGGCGGGCGTGGCGCGTGCCGCGAACTGCTCGAAGGAAAGCCTCTACAAGTGGTTCGGCGATCGCGACGGCCTGCTGGCGGCGATGATTACCTTCCAGTCGAGCAAGGTGAAGGCAGAGCCTGCGGGGTCCGGCTCGACGGGCCGGGGGGCGCTGGTTGCGCAGCTGACCGGGATCGCCGCCACCCTGCTGAAGGTGCTGGCCGGCGACGTGTCGCTGGCGCTGAACCGGCTCGCCATCGGCCAGGCCAAGCGCGGCGAGGCCGATCTCGGCCAGCTTTTGCGCGAGCATGGCCGCCGGCCGATCGAAACGCGGCTTTCGGCGCTGCTCGAAAGCGGGCGGCGGGAGCGGCTGCTTGACTTCGCCGACACGCGCGAGGCCTATCGCACGCTGTACGGCCTGATCGTGCGCGACATGCATGTGCGCCTGCTGCTGGGCGACAGCCTGGACGGCGAGGAGCCGGCGAAGCGCGCGGCGCAGGGCATCAAGGAATTTTTCCGGCTCTATGGCACGGAAGAAAATACCGGACCGGCTCCAGAGAGAGCCGGCGCGGGAAACGAACGGACGGGATAGAAAGGAACACCCTCATGCGCGTTTATTACGATCGCGATGCCGATCTCAATCTGATCAAGTCCAAGAAGGTCGCGATCATCGGCTACGGCTCCCAGGGCCGCGCCCATGCGCTGAACCTCAAGGATTCGGGCGCCAAGGACGTCGTCGTCGCTCTGCGCGCCGGCTCGAACACCGTCGCCAAGGCCGAAGCCGATGGCTTCAAGGTCATGACCGTCGCCGAGGCAGCCGCCTGGGCCGACCTGATGATGATGGCCGCTCCCGACGAACTGCAGGCCGACATCTACAAGGACGACATCGCCGCCAACATCCGTGACGGCGCCGCGATTGCCTTCGCGCACGGCCTGAACGTTCACTTCGGCCTGATCGAAGCCAAGAAGACCGTCGACGTCGTCATGATCGCGCCGAAGGGCCCGGGCCACACGGTTCGCGGCGAATACCAGAAGGGCGGCGGCGTTCCCTGCCTCGTCGCCATCGCGCAGGACGCCTCGGGCAACGCGCTCGACCTCGCTCTCTCCTACGCCTGTGGCGTTGGCGGCGGCCGTTCGGGCATCATCGAGACCACTTTCAAGGAAGAGTGCGAGACCGACCTGTTCGGCGAGCAGGCCGTTCTCTGCGGCGGCCTGGTCGAGCTGATCCGCGCTGGCTTCGAGACGCTGGTCGAAGCCGGCTACGCGCCGGAAATGGCCTATTTCGAGTGCCTGCACGAAGTGAAGCTGATCGTCGACCTCATCTATGAGGGCGGCATCGCCAACATGAACTACTCGATCTCGAACACCGCCGAGTGGGGCGAGTATGTCACGGGTCCGCGTATCGTCACCGCCGAGACCAAGGCCGAGATGAAGCGCGTCCTCACCGACATCCAGACCGGCAAGTTCACCTCCGACTGGATGCAGGAATACAAGGCCGGCGCGTCGCGCTTCAAGGCCATCCGTCGCAACAACGACGCGCACCAGATCGAGGCCGTCGGCGCCAAGCTGCGCGAGATGATGCCCTGGATCGGCAAGAACAAGCTGGTCGACAAGTCCGTCAACTAAGCTTCCGGCTTCGGGCGAGCCCCTCGCCACAACCCTCTCCCGTCCGCGGGAGAGGGGACATTCGGAGGGGGGTTCCTGCCATCGAACCAAAAAAGCCCCGCGGGAGCGATCCCGCGGGGCTTTTGCATGCCGGGCAGCGACGGCTCAGTAGGAGCCGCGGCAGCGATATTCGTAGCCGTCGGCGCCGATGAACGTATCGGTCTCCGGGCTGTAGCTGCGGTAGCGGTCGAGGCAGTAGTCGACATGCGCGCGCCAGGCGGCACCGCGCGGCGGCGGAACCTCGTAATCGTAGGCATAGGCGCGCGGCTGCGACGCGATGGCGCCGATGCCGAGGCCGAGCAGCGTGCCGGCGGCGAGGCCGCCAATGACGGCGCCGCTATTGTCGCGGTGATAGTGGCCATAATAGCGCGGGCCGCCGTGCCAGCGGTCCGCCGACGCCGTCGAAGCCGTTGCCGTAACGGCAAGAATGCCGAGAACGCCGGCGAGAGACGCGGTAACGAAGCTTCTCATCGTGAAGCCTCCTGTTCGTGAAGCCTGTGATGACGCGAATATCCGAGCGCATCGGGGCAAAACTATGACTGATTCACTTCAGGTTTTGGTTGTAGAACTACCTTGGGTAGCATCCCCGTTGTTGAATTAACCCAATTTAAACCAAGAATAGACGCACTCGGCGCGTCGGGCCCAGGCGCGGCGGATGTCGGCGCGCGGGACCGCCTGTCGGCGGGCGATCGAGGGGCCGCGCAAGCGGGACGCGTGCCGATCCTGGCCGGCGTCGATCCTCACAAAAAGCCGGGGGATCGTGGCTCGTGAAGCATCAGCCGATGGCGCGGAGCGCGGAAACTGGCCTAGGCTGACGCCCAATCGAGATTGGGAGGAAGTGCCTTGGCTGAGGGAATTATTCTGGTCGATCCGCTGCCGCGGACACTGGATCTGATCATGGAGCCGGATGTCCGCGCGCGGCTGGAAAAGCTGGGCCGGGTGGTGATCTCGGAAGACGCGCCGATGTCGGACGCGCAAATTGACGAGCTGCTGCCGGAGACGGTGCTGATCTTCGGCCAGACGGCATTGCCGCGTGAGCGGCTCGACCGGGCGAAGAAGCTGAAGGGGGTCATCAATGTCGAGACCAACTTCCTGCCCAATATCGACTACCAGGCCTGCCAGGAACGCAACATCTGGGTGCTGACGCCGGGCTCGGCCTTTGCCGCCCCGGTGGCGGAGGCCGCCCTCGGCATGGCGATCGACCTGGCGCGCGGCATCACGGCGGCGGACCGCGCGTTTCGCGCCGGCACCGAGCAATATGGCCTCGCCGCCAACGCCGAAACGTTCCGCTTCGCCGGCGCTTCGGTCGGCATCATCGGCCTCGGCGATCTTGGCAAGAATCTGCGCGAGCTGATCCGGCCGTTCCGCAATCCGGTCAAGGTGTTCGATCCCTGGCTGCCGGACGAGATCATCGAGCGCCACGACTGCACGCCCGCCTCGCTGGACGAACTGCTTTCGACCAGCCAGGTCGTGTTCGTCTTCGCGGCGGTAACGGGCGAGAACCAGGGCTTCCTGGGCGCCCGCGAATTCGCGCTGATGCAGAAGGGCGCCGCCTTCCTGCTGATGAGCCGCGCGGCGGTGGTCGATTTTCCGGCCATGCTCGACGCGGTCCGCTCCGGCCATATCCGCGTCGCAACCGATGTGTTTCCGGAGGAGCCGGTGCCGGCCGATGACCCGGTGCGCCAGATGGAGGGCATCCTGCTCTCCGCGCACAGGACCGGCGGCACGGTCGACGCGCTGTTTTCGATCGGCCGGATGGCGGTCGCGGATGCGGAACTGATCCTGCGCGGCCTGCCGCCGCAACTCTGCCGTCGCG
This sequence comes from Kaistia defluvii, assembly GCF_026343955.1. Lineage (GTDB taxonomy): Bacteria > Pseudomonadota > Alphaproteobacteria > Rhizobiales > Kaistiaceae > Kaistia > Kaistia defluvii. The sequence continues at coordinate 120,936 of NZ_JAPKNI010000001.1, read as the reverse complement.
CCGATCCGGCGCTGGCAAGCCGGCTGCGCTCGAAGCCCGTCAGCGTGACCTGAAGCCACCCCAACGACACGCAAGGGTGGGAGACCTCTCGAGGTCTTCCACCTAGCGGCTCTGCTGAAGCTGCGCTTCGCGAATTTTCCGGATGGTGCCGACAATGGCCAGGAGGAAGACCGCCATCGAGAGAAGGATCGAGAGCTCGATATAGCGCTCGAAGGCCCAGTCTCCGACGATCAGCCGGATCAGGCGTTCGTTGCGGGACATGATCGCCGGGATTCGGTTGGCGCTCCAGATCGCATCCCGGAAGATGAACGCGATCAGCAGAAAGATTTCGATGCCGATGAAGACGGCGAGATATTTGAGGTTCTTCGACACGGGGAACGGCAGGCTGCAGATTGTAGGAAAACTGACTGCAGCATCCCGGATTCGCGAGCGGGGGTAAACCTCGGCGGTCCCTCAGCGGTTGGATACAGCGCCGGGAGGCGCTCAGGACAGGCAGCGCGTCCAGGCGGCTGCCTGTCCTGAAACGGGCGCTTAGTAGGAACCGCGGCAGCGATATTCGTTGCCGTCGTGACCGATGAAGGTGTCGGTGCGTTCGTCATAGGAGCGATAGTTGTCGTAGCACCAGTCGGTGTGGGCACGCCAATTGGCGCGGACGACGCGGCGCGGCGGTGCGCGGTAGCCATCGTCATAGGCCGGGGCGGCGTAGCGGGGCGGGGCGACCTCGTAGCCATCGTCGTAACGGGGCGCGGCGAGCAGGGCGCCGACACCGAGGCCCACGGCCGCGCCGGCCGCGAGGGCGGCATTGCGGCCGTTTTCGGCCGAGGCGGTCTGCGCCGTGCCGACGACGGCGGTGATTCCGATGAGGGTAGCAAGAGCGGCGGCTGCGATCTTCTTCATGCTGGTATCTCCGGTAGGCATGGATGCGGTTCTAGAGGGGGCGACCTGAACGCTCGCTGAATGACGGGAGCACATCAAAACGCGCCCTTCGCCGCTATGAATGCCATCACACAGGCCGCGCAGCTTGCCGCCGTGCTATGACGGGCAATCTGTTCCGGTCGACGCATGAGGTTGCCTTGTCCCGCCGTTTTGCCCTTCTCGACGTCTTTGCCAAAGCCCCGCTTCAGGGCAATCAGCTTGCCGTGGTCCTCGATAGCGAGGGGCTGAGCGACGAGCGCATGCAGGCGATCACGCGCGAGTTCAACCTGGCCGAGACGGTGTTCGTCCTGCCGCCGGAACGGCCCGGTCATCGCGCGCATCTGCGCATCTTCTGCCCGGCCTATGAGATGCCCTTCGCGGGCCACCCGACCGTCGGCACGGCGGTGCTGCTGGCGCTGGAGACCTTCGGCCCGGATGCAGCCGGGCAGGATGCCGTCTTCGTCGTTGAGGAAAAGGTCGGCGACATACGCTGCGCCGTCGCGCTGCATTCCGGCAAGGCGGGCCACGCCATCTTCGACGTGCCGCGCCAGGCGGAAAGGATCGAGGCCGAGATCGACGAGGCCGCCCTGGCGGCGATGCTGGGGCTGGAGCCGTCGCAACTGGGTTGCGAGAACCATCGCCCCTCCGTCTATTCGGCCGGTGTGCCCTATCTGCTGGCGCCGGTTCGCGATCTCGCGGCCATCGCCCGCGCCCGGCCGGTGATCCAGAACTGGAAGAGCGTGCTGCCGGAGGGCGTCGGCAGCGTCTATCTCTACACGCGCGAGACCACGACCAACGGGCACCAGTTCCACGCGCGCATGTTCTGGCTGGGCGAGGGCATCATCGAGGACCCGGCGACCGGCTCCGCCGCCGCCGCCTTCGCCGGCGCGGTCGCTGCCTTTGACCAGTTGCCCTCGGGCACGCATCGCTTCGTCATCGAGCAGGGTTTTGAGATCGACCGCCCGAGCCTGATCTCGCTCGAGGTCGACATCGAGAACCATGGCCTCGACGCCAGCCGGATCGGTGGCGACGCCGTGGTGATCGGGCGCGGGACGCTCGATATCTAGGGGCGGCAAGCGTCGGCTTGCGCCAGAAGACCCCCACCCCAGCCCTCTCCCGCGCGGGAGAGGTGGCAAATTGAGCTCCGCCGTCTCGGTCACGCGCGCCCCTAAAGCGCTCGCTTGGCTGCGGGAGAGGTTGGGCAAGGGCTTGCTTTTTTCCTGCTGCTCCGTGCTTCACCCGCAGCCATCATCCTGAGGTGCCCGGCGAAGCCGGGCCTCGAAGGAGAGGCAGGGAATGATAAGTCAGACCCGCAAAACTTGGCGTGCGCCGCTGGACCCTTCTTCGAGGCTTCGCTGGCGCGAAGCACCTCAGGATGATGGCGGTGCGGTTAGAGGCTTTCTTCACCTCTCCCTCAGGGAGAGGTGAGGGAAGTTGTCCAGCCCTGTCGAAACGGAGCCTGATCTGACCTTCTGCCCCCTACGATGTCAACGTAGGGCTCTCTCACGCCACCGCCGCCGGTTCTCCGTCCAGCCCGCGTCCCAGCACCGTCGTGGCGACATATTCCGCCCGGGCGCGGATCGTGTGGTTTTCCAGCGTGAAGGCCCGCGCCGCGACGGCCATGCCGGCGAGGCGGTCGGGGTCCTGCAGGGCGCCGCGAACGGCGCGCGAGAGGCCGCCAGGTTCCGGCGAATAGTAGAAGCAATGCTCGCCGTTGCGGAACGGCCTGTGCTGGCAGATGGTCGGATAGTTCATCACCGGCACGGTGCCGAGTTCGCTCGACTCGTAGTGGCGATAGCAATCCCAGCCATAGCCCATCGGCGACCAGGCGAGCCGGGCCGAGGCGAGGCGATGGTGGAAGGTGGCCCGATCGAGCGGGCCATCCGGGACGTCGATGATGTAGCCCTCGTTGCGCAACGCCAGCAATTCCTCGATGCCTTCGCTGCGCACGCTGCTGTTCGGGTGCGTGTCGCCGGCGAAGAACACGTCCGACGTCTTCACCGTCGTCGGCTGGCTGGCGAGCCTGCCGGGATAGCCGAGATGGATCGGCTTCAGCTTGTGGATCCGGCGTTGCGAGCTCTTCTTCAGCCGCCAGCGCCGACCCGGCAGGTCCCAATGGCTCGACTTGAAGAACACCTGCCATTTGTCGGCGGTCAGCTCGCGCTTGAAATAGCTGTGGCAGCGGTCGATCAGCCGGAAATTGTGCTTACCCACGCCGAATGAATCATTGATGTCGATCACCGCCACGGGCACGTCGTGGAAGCGGTGCATCAGCCGGGTGGCGGCTATCGCGAACAGCGCCTTGGGCGCGCGAACGTGATAATCGCGCAGCGCCGTCAGCCAGGTGCGCGGATGCCAGGCGGGAAGCGTCGGCCCGTCGACGACGACGAGATCATAGTCGCCGTCGCGCAGCATTCGCATCGTGCGGAAGAACGCGCCGGGGCCGAGCAGGGGCGCGTTCGCGCCGCCGGGCTTGCGGCCGGACCAGAAGAAGTCCGTCTGGTCGGGGGCGGCATGATGGAACAGGCGCGTGTTGATATCGAGAATGCGCAACGGGCGGCCGCCACGCGTCCTGGCTTCGTCGACGGTCATGGTGGGGCCCGGTCCTCTGCTTCGCGTGGTCTATAGCAACCCGCCAAATCCCCATGCAACAGAAACGGCGAAGGCCCGATTGTCGCCTTGCTTCTGGTGGGTGTCCTTTGCTATGGGTCTTGCAGTCTGATCCCGGCGCGACGCCGCGCGGTCCGGCGGAATGCAAACGAGGGCGAGAGCGTGCAGCTCTTCACGATTCATGGTTCCGGGTTCCAGGTTGCGTCCGACGCGACCGGCCGTGCCATGTCCGCTCTTCGTGGTCTGCTTCTCCTTAGACGCCCCTGAGCGTCGGCTGCCCCATGACGGGCGGGCACTCAGGGGAATGAAAGCGAAGACCTCCGCCATTCATGCCCTGATCGCCATGCGCGCGTCGGGCACCCGATAAGGAAGACCAGAATGACCGCGAATGCCAACTCGTCCTCGTCCAAGGACCGGATCGTCATCTTCGACACGACCCTGCGCGACGGCGAGCAGTGCCCCGGCGCCTCGATGACGTTCGAAGAAAAGATCGAAGTCGCCGAACTGCTCGAAGACATGGGCGTCGACGTGATCGAAGCCGGGTTCCCGATCGCCAGCCAGGGCGATTTCGAGGCCGTGCACGAGATTGCCAAGCGCGCCGGCGACACCGTCACCATCGCCGGCCTCGCCCGCGCCATCTCCGGCGACATCATCCGGGCCGGCGAGGCGGTACGCATCGCCAAGCGTTCGCGCATCCACACCTTCGTCTCGACCTCGCCGATCCATCTGGCGCACCAGATGCGCAAGACCGAGGAGCAGGTGCTCGACATCATCGCCGCCACGGTGGCGCAGGCGCGCAACCTGGTCGAGGACGTCGAGTGGTCGGCGATGGACGCTACCCGCACGCCGATCGAATATCTGGTCCGCTGCGTCGATGCCGCGATCAAGGCCGGCGCCACCACGATCAACCTGCCCGATACGGTCGGTTATGCCGTGCCGGAAGAATATGCGGCGATGTTCCGCGAGGTAATCGAGCGCGTGCCGAATTCGGACAAGGCGATCTTCTCGACCCATTGCCACAACGATCTGGGCCTGGCCGTCGCGAATTCGCTGGCCGGCGTCGCCGGTGGCGCGCGCCAGATCGAATGCACGATCAATGGCCTCGGCGAGCGCGCAGGCAACGCGGCGCTGGAGGAGATCGTCATGGCGATCCGCACCCGCCGCGATGTCATGCCCTATGACAGCAATATCGACGCGACCATGCTGACCCGCGCCTCGAAGCTTGTCTCCAACGTCTCGGCCTTCCCGGTCCAGTACAACAAGGCGATCGTCGGGCGGAATGCCTTCGCGCATGAAAGCGGCATCCACCAGGACGGCATGCTGAAGAACGCCGAAACCTACGAGATCATGACGCCGGAGAGCGTCGGCGTGAAGGCGACCTCGCTGGTGATGGGCAAGCATTCGGGCCGCCATGCCTTCCGCGAGAAGCTGAAGGAATTGGGCTACGAGGTCGGCGACAACGCCCTGGAAGACGCTTTCAAGCGCTTCAAGGACTTGGCCGACCGCAAGAAGCATGTCTATGACGAGGACATCGAGGCGCTGATCGGCGACGAGGTCGCGACCGCCGCCGAGTCGATCCGCCTGTTGTCGCTGACCGTCATCGCCGGCACCGGCGGCGCCGCCAAGGCGATCATCAGCCTCGACGTCGAAGGCTCGCATGTCACCAAGGAAGTCTCCGGCAACGGCCCCGTCGACGCCATCTTCAACGCGATCAAGGCGATCGTGCCGCATGAGGCGACCTTGTCGCTCTATCAGGTGCACGCGGTTACCGAGGGCACCGACGCGCAGGCCGAGGTTTCGGTCCGCCTCGAGGAGGACGGCAAGTCGGTCACCGGCAAGGGCGCCGATCCGGATACGATGGTCGCCTCGGCCAAGGCGTATCTCTCCAGCCTGAACAAGCTGATGGTGAAGCGCCAGCGCCAGCACGCCCAAGCCGTCAACGCCTGATCTTCTAGCCTGCTTGAAATGAGAAACGGCCGCGTCGATGACGCGGCCGTTTTCGTTTGGGCGACCGCCCGTGGGTTCGTTGTTGATAAGCGAGAGCGTTGGTGGAACCCGTTAAAATGATGTCGACTACAAGTTGGCTCAGGACGGGGAGAGGCGTATGCCGGAAATATCCGAAGCCCATCGGCGCAAGATGGAGAAGGCGTTTCGGTTTGATGTGGCGCAACACATAGCGGCTGCGGCTGCGCGAAGGGAGACTGTCACCTACGGAGATTTGACACGCGAGTTCGGAGGTACGGACAGAGGGTGGGGCGACACGCTGGGCGGCATCGCCCTCAGGTGCCACAAGGCTGGTTGGCCAGTGCTGTCGGTGTTGGTCGTTTCGAAGCAGACCGGTATGCCGTCGCCAGATGCACGGCTTTACAAGGACCTTGGCCTCGAAACTACTGAGGCCATGACTATGGAGCAGCAGCGTTGCTTCGCCGTCGATTGGACGAAGACGCCTCTTGCTGGGCGCTAGATGATCGTAACGCGCGCTCGGGCCGCGAGACGCCGGTCCATCGTCGAGCCCCAGAAATCTCCCCCAGGCTTGCTGGACCCTCCTTCGAGGCCAGGCCTCGCCCGTCACCTCAGGTGATGGTTGAGCCTTGGGCAGCCGTGGAATCGGCCCTCGCTGAGCGAAACAGCGTCCCAAAAAGAGAAACGGCGCCCTGCTTGCGCAGGACGCCGTTTCTCGTCCATTCGAAGACCGTCTTATTTCGGCAGGGAAAGATCCAGGCGCAGGAACTGCGTCTCGCCGGAATGGTCGTCGACGCCGTCATTGTCGGTGATCGCATAGCCATTGCCGGCGGCGTCGATGGCGAAGCTCTCGATCTTGTCGAGCACGTAGCCATTCGTCGCCTGCAGGGCCGGCAGCAGGTCGTAGAGGTCTTCCTTGGCGACCTTGGGCAGTTCGCCGCCGAGCGGGGCCGGCTTGACGCCGTCCAGCGAGACGAAGGTCAGCTTCTTGATCTTCGCGTCGCGGCCGATCTGGTTGTCGCGCTCGATGGCGACGAGGCCGCCGGGGACCGCCGTCAGCTCGGACAGGCCAACCCAGCCCTTTTCCGCCTTGTCGAGCGGGTAGAGCACGGCGGCCCATTCCTTCGAGGCAGGCTTGTAGGCGAGCAGCTTGGTGAAGCCCTTGGGATCGTCCTTCCATTCGCGCTGCACGGCCACCCAGACCGTCTCGTCCACGCCGGTGCCGACCACCGTGACGCCCTCGAAGCCGAAGCGGGTGGCGTTGGCGGCCAGCGCCTCCGGCAGGGCGATCTCTTCCTGCACGACGCCCCTGGCGTCGACGCGGACGAGGGAGGACTGCGTCTTGTTCTTCTCGCGCTCGGGATTGCCCTCCGAGGCGAGCCAGAAGCCGCCATCGCTTGCAAGCGCGATGCCTTCCAGGTCGAGGTTCTCGACCGGCTTGCCATCCCTGGTCACCGTCATCTCATCGGTGATGACGGCCGGGGTCCTGGTGGCGTCGATGGTCAGGATGCGGCCGATCTTCTGCGCGCTGTCGATGACGGCGTAGAGCTTGCCGGCCCCCTTGGCGTCGGCGACCGTGCCCGAGAGGGCGGCCCAGCCGATCGGCTTGCCGTTCTTGTCGGCGGAGACGAGGGTCGGGTAGGCGGCCGGCGCGTCGCTGCGCTCATAGATCGTCACGACGGAGCCGATCAGGCCGTCCTCGCGCAGATCGTTTTCGGCGGCCGTCACGAACAGGTTGCGCGAGGGGATGGCGAGCAGGCCTTCCGGGCCGATGCCGCCCGGCAGTGCCTGCAGGAAGGTCGGGGCCTTACCGGCGCCCTCGTCCTTGTAGACGCCGACCAGCGAAGCGCGCTCGGAGCCGACGAAGATCAGCTTGTCCGTGCCGAACGTCGCGACTTCGGCGCCTTCCGGCTCGTTGCCCTTCTTGTTGCGCTTTTCGGGGTAGTGGCCGAGGCGGACGGTCTCGTATTCGAGCGCGGTGCCCGAGTCATATTCGAGCGTGCCGTCGATGTTGAAGATCGAGAAGCCGCGCGAGCCGCCCTTCCAGTCGCCCTCATTGGCGGTGAAGAACCGCTCCTTGTCGATCCACTGCACGCCGTCCGGCTCGCGGGCGACCTTCTCCATCTTGCCGGAAAGGTCGATCACGCCGTCCTTCTTCACGTCGATGCCGTCGAGATCGACGGTGCCGGCCGAAAAATGCTTCACGATCTTGCCGGTGGCGAGGTCGGCGATGACGATGTGGTTGTTCTCCTGCAGGGTGAGGACGACCTGGTTGTTTTCGTTGATGTCGACGAATTCCGGCTCCGGATCGGTTGGCGCGATCTCGGCAAGGCCTGTGACGTCGATGACCGTCTTGCTGGCGCAATCGACGGAACCATCGGGCTGAATCGCGAAGCTCGTGAGGTTGCCGCCCGGCAGCTGCGGGATGGCGCCTTCGTTGATGTCCTCGTCGCGCTCGTTCTCGATCGCGACGGCGAGGAATTTGCCGTCCGGGCTCCTGGCGAGCGAATCCGGCTGGCCGGCGAGATCGCAGGTCGCCTTCACCGTCTTTGTGGCGAGATCGACGATGGCGAGATGGCCCGAGGGCTCGCTCTTCGACTGGGAGGTGACGACGCCGACCAGGGCGTAGCCATTGGCGACGACGGTCGAGGTCGGCTCGCCGCCGAGCGCGACGGTGCCGGCCGGCTTGGGGGCCTTCGGATCGGTGATGTCGATCAAGCCGATGCGCTCGCCGGGGCTGTCGGTATAGACCAGCGTCTTGCCGTCGGCGGTCGCGGTGATGATCTCGGCGACCGTCTTCTTCTTCGCGTCGGCATCGGCAGGCAGGTTGTCGACGACATGGAAGGTCGCGATGCGGTTGAAGTTTTCCGCGGCATGGGAGGCGAGGGCGGTGCCCGCCAGGAGGCTGGCTGCGAGCGCGCTGCGCAGGATCGGCTTGAGCATGGTTTCCTCAATCATTTCAGAGAGGTCCGGGGCGAGGTGCGCCAAGGATTGCCGGCAATAGACCCACCGCGCATGACGGGGGAATGACAGTTTCCCGTGGCTTGCCGCCTGGCTTTCGAAGATTTCCACAGTCCATTGAAAGGGCGGCTGGACAGGCCGGGAGCGCTTTGCTACATACCGCCTCGTTCCGGGCGTCGCGGCGAAGGCTTCGAGGCCGCCACGGAATGGGTGCATAGCTCAGTTGGTAGAGCAGCTGACTCTTAATCAGCTTGTCCTAGGTTCGATCCCTAGTGCACCCACCAAATTACCGACCGTTCGCGGGTTCCAGAGCCTTCTTGTTTTCGCTCTGTAATGTCAGCGAATGGGTGCATAGCTCAGTTGGTAGAGCAGCTGACTCTTAATCAGCTTGTCCTAGGTTCGATCCCTAGTGCACCCACCATCTTCGACAAGGCCGCCAGTCTCCGACTGGCGGCCTTGTTCGTTTCGGTCCCCTTCCATACCCTCCGCCTTCTCGGTCCGCTTCGGGAACGTCCCGGCGCCCGCGCGGTTGATTGCCCAGCGGGCGGGCGGATGGTCTACTGGCTCGACGACAACAAGGAGTGGTGAGCCGAGATGAATGTCCTTCAATGCAGGATGGCGCTGGCGGGGCTTGGCTGGAGCGTAGAGGATCTGGCGCGGCACGCGGGTGTTCCGGTGGATGCGGCGCTGCGCTTCGATGGCGGTGAAGTTGTTCCGCCGCACGTCTACGAGACGCTGCGGGACACGCTGCAGGCTGCCGGCATCATCTTCGAGGACGAGGGCCAGATGCTCGAGGGCGGGCCCGGCGTGCGGCTCCAGCGCAGCCAGGTCGACGAGGGCAAGCGGCCGGAAGAACTCAGCTCGGCGAATGACGGCTGAAGGTTGATTTCGGACAACTGAGATTTGTGGCCAAACGCCGAAAGACCCTCACCCCAGCCCTCTCCCGTGGACGGGAGAGGGAGCAGGTCGAGGCCCGCCAGTTCGGTCTCGAGGGCGCCGCCAAGCTGGCCAGAAGCCCTCGCCCGCTTGCGGGAGAGGGTTGGGTGAGGGGCTTTCTCACCCCCTTGCGCTGGCTGCCGGCTATCCGCGATCCCTAAGTAAGAGCCGACTTTTCCGAGGGTGAGGGCTCTGCCGGTCTCTTCACCGGGCCTTCGGCAACGTGGTTCCGAAGACGTGATCCCAGAACAGCGTCGTGACGCCGAAATTGCCCTCGTCGGCGCTGTGGTGATGCAGGGCATGCCGGCGCTTCACCTTGTACAGATAGGAATCGTGCGGCGGGTGCCAGTGGTGCAGCACGTGGTGCACGAAGCTGTAGCTGAGATAGCCGGTGGTGACGCCGGCCGTGAAGCCGCTCGCGACGCCGAAGCCGAACAAATGCCAGCTCGGCCAGAACACGACGGCGGCGATGACGAAGAAGGAGAGCCAGATCGGCGTGCCGATCAGCGCGGTCGGCGCGGCGTGGTGCGTCTCGTGCAGATCGCGGAAATAGACAACGTTGTGCAGGATGCCGCGATGGATCCAATACTCGGCGAAGGTCCACACGCACAGGCCGACGCCAAAGGCGGCGATCCAGACGAGAGGATTGATGTGTCCCTGCCAGAGCACGACCGCCAAGATCAGCCCGGCCAGGGTGATTGGATAGACGACGAAGTCGGAATAATACGTGACGGGTCTCAACTGCATTTCGCCAACCTAGTCTGGATTACACGTCTACAGGAGCGTCACCTTGAATTGAGCCAGCTTAACAGCTTGACTACAAGTGGCGATCCAAGGGTGCGACCAAATATGTTCGAGAGGCTCGTTTGCCGCCCCGTAGGCAGGTGACGGCATTGCATGGGCGTGGCATGGTCGGGCCATGCGCATCCTCACTTTCTGCCTCGCCCTGCTGCTTCCCGCCGCTGCCCAGGCCATCGATCTCTCGACGCGGATCGGCTTCGCCGACGTGCAGTCGGGGCGGTCGGCGCCGCTGCTGCAGCGCGTAAACATCATCGATGGTACGGACGACCGCGATTCGCTGCTGAAGATCGGGCCGTCGCTTGGCCTCTCCCGCAGCGAGATTTCGCGCATCCGCAGCGTCTCGGGCTATGTCGGCTGCCTGTCGCCTTCGCCCTCCGTCGGATCGGCGGCGCTGTTCCTGACCAACCAGCAGATTCTGACCGCGGCGCATGTCTTCTTCGAGCCCTCGGGCAAGCGGCGCTGGAAATGCTTCTTCCGCCCGCAGAGCGTCGATGGGCCGATGATCGACCTGATTGTCGACGACCGGACACATTTTGGCTCGAAGAAGCCGAAGGCGGGTTCGAACAATGATTATGCGATCGTGCGGCTGGTCGAGCCGCTGGCGGGCGCCGTGCCGTTTCCGGTTGCGCCGGACGTGCCGGTGCAGAATGGCGACAAGCTGATCGTCATCACCGCGCATCCGGCGGAGATGGAGAAGGAAGTCGATCGCGATATTCCCGTCGCGCAGGGGTGCCAGGTGCGGCGCGCCATCGACAAGTCGCGCTCGGCGGCGGCGACCTCGTTCTTCCGGACGGATTGCGATGCGACCGGCGCCTCGTCCGGCGGCATGAACCTGTCACGCGTCAATGGCCAGTTGGTGTTTCGCGGCATCACCATCACCACGGGGCCGTGGCGGGATCCGCGCTACAAGGGCGCGCCCTATAGCGAGAAGGGCGGCAGCGTCACCACAGCCCTGGGGGCTGACGCCGCCATTCTCGCCGCCGGCCGGGCAATGGCTGCCGGCGGTTCCTGACGCTGGGGACGGATCCCGGTCATCTCAGCGGCCGCGCGCGCCGGAGATGTAGAGGTCGATCTGCGACCGGCTGATGCCGACATCGGCGAGCATGCGGTCGTCCATCGACATCAGGATCCGGCGATCCTGGCGGCGACGCAGCCAGCGCGGAAGGTTGAGCGCGTTCTTCATGATGGTATCTCCCTGCAAGGCCGGCGGTTTATTCGTCGGCGAGGGGTTGATACCGTAGCGTCAGGCCGGGCGCTGTGAACGCTGTCACGGCGCGCGGCGGCTAGCCGAAATGCCCCGCCGTCGTGCTGGTCGCCGCGCCCTCATAGCGCGGCAGCAGGTAGATCGCGGCGATCGCCGGCAGGGTGATGACCGCGAAGGCGATGGCCAGGGCCGGCAGGCCGAACTGGATGAACGGCGCCACGAGGGCGGTGCCGATGGTCGGCAGCAGCGTGATCGCCAGCATCAGCGCCGCCGAACCGCGTCCCTCGTCGGGAGCGGAAGCCGCCAGCGACTTGACGAAGCCGACGCCGCCGCGAAGCCCCAGCCCGCCCGGGACGGGCAGCATGATGAACAGCAGCACGACGATGCTGGAGCCGCCGGCAAAGGCGTAGGCCAGAAGGGCGATCGCCGAGGCGCCGACCATAAGCGTGCCGATGGTGACCAGTCGCTCCGGACCCCAGCGATGCACGAACACGCCGGCCAGATTGGAGGTCACCACGAACATGGCGACGCTCAGGAGCTGGAACAGGACGAAGCCCTCGACCGTGCCGCCCATGGTCTCGACCATGATGTAGGGTGCGCTGAAGACGAAGGTGATCAGGCCGCCGAGGATCAGCGAGTGGCTGAGGGCATAGCGCAGATAGGGACGATTGCGGAGCAGCGCCCAATAGCCGCCGCGCGTCTGGCCGGCCTGCATCTGCGGATTGGCCGGCAGCAGCGACGGCTTGAGCAAGATGACGATGGAGACGAGCCCGCCCAGTACGGCCGGCACGATGAACGAGGCCTGCCAGCCGGAGACATGCAGCAGCCACGCGCCGATCAGCGGCGCCAGGCCCGGCACCAGCGACTGGATGCTGCCGATGACCGAAATGGCGCGCACCGCGCCGGTATCGCTGAAAAGCCGGCGCAGCATGGGGGCGGGGAGGACCGCGGCGCCCGCCGAGGTCGCGCCCTGGACGACGCGGATGGCGTTGAGCGTCCAGATATCGGTCGAAAGCGCCGCCAGCGCCGAAACGATCGCATAGGCCAGCAGCGACCAGGCCAGCAGCTTTCGCGCGTCGAAGCGATGGGCGATGCTGCCGAACAGGATCAGGCCGATGCTGGAGCCGCCCATATAGGTCGCGAGTACATATTGCGCCGCCTGCGGATCGCCGCCGAGCAACGAGGGCAGGGTCGGGATCGCCGGCAGCACCAGGTCGATCGACACCATGGTCGAGAGGGTGGCGATGACGACGACCAGGCAGGCCAGCATGCGTTCCCGCGGCGTGCGGGCTTCGTCGATGGTGGAATCAGGGTGTTGCATGGGAGACGCGATCCATAGGCAGGGATGCGTCAGCTACCGCAATGGGCGGCGCGGGGATAGTGCTCGAATGCAATCCGCCCGTGGTTAGCCGCGAGGAGCGGGCCGGGCGCCGCGTTGCGCCAAAGAAAAATGGCCTCCCGGGGGAGGCCATTTTCTGGCTCAGGCTAGAGCCTGCCCATCAGCAGCAGGATCAGCAGAATGATTAGGATCAGACCGAGGCCGCCACTCGGATAGTAGCCCCAGCCGGAGCTGTACGGCCAACTGGGCAATGCTGCGATCACCAGGATCACGATGATGATCAGAAGAATGGTACTCATGTCAGCTCCCCGAATTGGCTCATATAAGGCTCAATGCGGTGCGCCTGTTTCGGTTCCATGCGCAGGGCGGCGTCTGTCGCTTCCTGTGGCGGATCAGGGCCGTCCGTCAAGATGGCGGGCGCGGCGCAGATCCGGGAAGAAGCGCGCCCACAGCGCCGCCACGGCAACCGTCCCGGCGCCGCCGATCACCACGGCGCTGACGGCGCCGAAAACGGCGGCCGACATGCCGGCCCGGAACTCGCCAAGCTCGTTCGAGGCGCCGACGAACACCATGTTGACCGCGTTCACCCGGCCGCGCACCGCGTCCGGCGTCCAGAGCTGGATCAGGGTTTCGCGGATATAGACGCTCACCATGTCGCTGGCGCCCATCAGGACAAGGGCGACGACGGACACCCAGACCAGCGTCGACAGGCCGAAGACGATAGTGGTCAGGCCGAACATGGTGACGAAGGCGAACAGCAGCAGGCCGGCATGGTTGCGGATCGGATGGAAGGCGAGCCATGCGGCGACGGTCAGCGCGCCGACGGCCGGCGCGGCGCGCAGCAGGCCGAGGCCCCACGGGCCGACATCCAGGATATCGCGAGCGAAGATCGGCATCAGCGCCGTGGCGCCGCCGAGCAGGACGGCGAACAGGTCGAGCGAGATCGCGCCGAGCACGATCTTTTCCTTCCAGACATAGCGGAAGCCGGCGATCACCGTCTCCCAGCTCGCCTTGTCGCCGAGGATCTTCTGCGCCGGCTTCGGCACCAAAAGGATCAGGATCGCGCCGATGATCATCATGGCCAGCGCCACGGCATAGGGCGCCTCGGGCGAGATGCCATAGAGCAGGCCGCCGGCGACGGGGCCGACAATGGTCGCGATCTGCCAGGCGGAGGAATTCCAGGCGATGGCGCTGGCGAGATCCTGCGTCGGGACGAGATTGGGCGCCAGCGATTGCGAGGCCGGGCCCATGAAGGCGCGGACGATGCCGAAGAACAGAAGGATGCCGAAGACGATGACGACCATCTCGCTGCCCGAGATGGTGAAGGCCAGCAGCGCCATCACGGCAAACGCTTCGCCGGCCAGGCAGAGCGCCATGATCATGCGGCGGTTGAAGCGGTCGGCGACCGAGCCCGTCACCAGGACGAGCAGCAGCGCCGGCAGGAACTGCACCAGCCCGATCAGGCCCAGGTCGAAGGGATCGCGCGTCAGGTCATAGACCTGCCAGCCGACGGAGACGCTCACCATGTTGACGGCGAAGGTCGCGCAGAGGCGGGACAGCCAATAGAACAGGAAGCCGCGATGTTGGAAGGCGCCGAAGCTCTTGCGCCTGTGCGCAGCCTTGGTGTCGGGCATGGGTGGGAGGTCCAGACCTCTGATGCGGGGAGCGCCGAGGCGACGCCCGGCGCGATGGTCAGATCGTCTCTCTAGTCCCGCGCCGGGACCGCGACAATCCGGAACAGCCATCGGGTCGCAATGCGGCCGATCGTGTGACCTTCTGGTCGCAACCAGCCGGCCTCAACGAAAAAAAAGGCGCAGCCTTGGCTGCGCCCTCTTGAGGTGTCGGTGCCGTATGGATCAGTCGAAACGGCCGCTCGCATGGGCGAGCATCGTGTAGACCTTGCCGGTATCGGACACGAGGTAGGCGTTGTTGCCCGCCGTATCCTGGCCGTTGCGGGCTACTTCCTTCAGCAGGCGCTCGAAATCGCCGACATAGCGATCGACTGCTGCCTTGAAGTCCGCCTCGCTCTGATACTTGCGGCGGATCTCGTCGAAGGTCTGCTGGCCCGCCAGCGTGTAGAGGCGGCGGGTGAAGACGTTCTTCTCGCCGCGATGGTGACGTTCCCAGAGCTCGGCAGCCGCGCGCGGATCGATCGCGCGGGCAATGTCGGTCGAGAGATTGCCGAGCGACGCGCCGTTGCCGGCGGCGGCAGCCGGAGCTTCCGCCTCGCGACGCTCGACGGGAGCCGCGCTGTGATCCTCGTCGCGCGAGGCGCGGCGCAGCAGGTCGGAGACCCAGCCGCGCGGCTCGGCCTGTTCCGTCGCCGGAGCGGGCTTTGCCTCGGCGCGGGCCGGGGCCGGAGCCGGGCGGACCGAAACCGCCGGACGGGCAGGCTCGACCGGAGCCGGGCGAACCGGGGCAGGGCGCTGGGCAGCCGGGGCGGACGTCGCCGGGGCAACCGTGGCGGCGCGAACCGGCTCGGGTGCCGCCTGGCGGACAGCCTGGGCGGCGGCCGGCTGCGGCCGGGCGAAGGACGGGGCCGTCTCGGCAATGCGACCGCGCGGCGCCGGTGCCGGCGTGCCGGGCACCGAGACGTCGAGCGACTTGCCATGCTTGCCGACGATGTCGGAGAGCTCGGAAAGGGCCTTCAGCTGGTCGGTGACGACCCGGCGCATGGCGTCGGCGCTTTCGCGCGTTTCGGCCGGGAGTTCGAGCACGCCGCGCTTCAGTTCGGTGCGGGTGGTTTCGAGATCCTGCGCCATCTCCTTGGCGGCCGAGCGCATTTCGTCGGTCGCGGCCGAGAACTGCTTGGTCGCCTGGGCGACCACCGCGGCCATGTCGTCCATCAGGGCGCGGTTCGCCTCGCGGACCGCCTCGGCGGCCTTCTGGCTCTGGCTGCTGGCGGTGGCCTGCATGCCTTCGAGGTTTTCGAGAACGCCCTTGGCGGCGGTCTCGCTCGAACGGGCGAGCATCCGGGCGACCTCGGCGGCGCGCTCCTCGGCATCCTTCAGCGAGGTGCTGACGGTTTCCGTGAAGGTGCGCATCATGCCATCCAGCTCGGACGAGCGGGCGGCGAGGCTCTGGGCAAGCTGGTCGAGGGCGATGCGGCGCTGCTCGATCGAACCTTCGATTTCGCTGTTGGCCGAGGTGAGCGTGCTGGCGGCGAAGCTGAGCGAGCGGCCCTGGTCCTCGAAGCGGCCGGCGATGGCGCCGACATTTTCCAGCACGTCCTTCGACACGTCGCGCAGCATCTCGACCTGCGAAGCGAGCAGGGTGGAGGAATTCTGCGTGCCGCCGATCGCCTGCTCGATCGCCTGGGCGAACTCGCCGGTCCGCGTCGCCAGACCCGTCTCGATCTGGTTCAGGTTCTCGGTCGTGCGGGTCAGCAGCGCGTTGAGCATCTCGTTCGACTGGGCCAGCCGGTCGACGATGCCGGCCACATCGGTGCGGAGCCGCTCGTTGGTGGAGCCGAAGCTCCGCGACACGGTCTCGCCGCTGTCGATCAGGGCGCGGGCCGCCTCGTCGGTGCGCGACAGCACCATCGAGACAATCTCGGAGCCCTTCGACGACAACAGGTCGACGATGGTGTCGCCGGCGGTGGCGACGCTGCTGGTCAGGTCGTTGCCGCGCTGGTCGATCGCCGCGACGAGGCGGTTGCCTTCGCCGTCGAGCAACTGGGCCAGTTCCGCGCTGCGGGTTTCGAGAACCGCGTTGAAGGCGCGGGTCCGTTCTTCCAGCGCGCTGGCCGTGTTCATCGCGCGCCCGCCGAGGCTCTGCTCGACTTCGAGGGAAACCCGCGAAATCTGCTCGGCCGCTTCGGCGGACACCCGCGACAGGTGACCGGCCGCGTCGGCGCTCGAGGTCGACAGAAGCTCGACCGTCGAGCTTGCCACCTGCGACAGCGCCTCGGAGGCCTGATTGGCCGAAAGCGTGACCGTCTCGGAGACGCTGAGAGCCGAACGGGCGAGGTTGCGGGAGGCTTCGTCCAGCGACTGGGTCAGCGCCTGGCTGGCCTCGGCCGCCGATTGCGAGAAGACCTGAGTGGCGTCGGCCGCCGACTGGGTCAGGCTCTGCGAGGCATCGCTCGCCGAGGCACGCAGCGCGCCGCTGGTCGTATTCGAGGCGGCGACCAGCTGCTCGGTCGCGTCCGAGAGCGAGCCGACGATCTGTTCGGCGGCGCGGACCGACTCACGGCCGAGCGTCGAGCTGATGTCGCTGAGGCGCGTCGAGAGAATCTGGTCCATCTGGGCGGCGCGGGCATCGAAGCTGTTGGCTGCCTCGACGGCCTTTTCGCCCAGCGTCTCGTTGATCGACTGCCAGCGCTCGGACAGCATGTCCGAAAGCGCCTGGGTGCGATCGGAGAGACGGCCGGTCACGTCCGAAAGGCGGTCGTCGATGATCGCGCCGATTTCGGCCTGGCCATTGGAGAAGGCCTCGGCGATGTGGCGCGTGCGCTCGATCAGGGTCTGGTTGATCTGGGCCGAGCGGGCGTCGAGGGCCTCGTCAATGCGGCGGGTATTGCTGTCGAGCGTCTCGGAGACGGCGCCGATCTTGGATTCGATCGCGTCGCCGAAGCCTTCGAGGCGCTCCGCCAGCGTCGTGTCCATCAGGTTGGCGCGGTCGGCGAAGCGGGTGACCAGCTCGGGGCCCCGGACCTCGATGATGTCGCGCAGCGCCGCGAAGCGCTCGTCGAGACCGGTCGCGATGGCGAGCCCGCGATCGTTGATGAGGTCGCCGAAGCGGCTGGACGTATCGACGATCCGGTCATGGACGGAGGTCGCGCGGTTCTCGATCTCGCCGGCGAGGTCGGTGCCCGAGGCGACGATGCGCTCGTGCACGGCCGTGGCGCGGCCCTCGATCTCGTTGGCCAGATTGGCGCCGGAGGTGACGATGCGCTGGTGCACGGCATTGGCGCGGTCTTCGATCTCGTTGGCGAGCTCGGAGCCGGAGGTCAGGATGCGGTCATGCGCGACGCGGGCCTGGTTTGCGATCTCTTCCGAGAGCGACGAACCGGAGGCAACGATCTGATCGTTGGCGAGGCGCGCATGGCTCGCGATCTGGTCGATCAGGCCCGAACCCGAGGTGACGATCTCCTCATGGGCGGCGCGTGCCTGGCTGGTCAGCTCCCCGATCAGTGTGTTGCCGGACGAGAGGAACTGGCGATGCGCGGAGAGCGCCTGGTTGGCGATCTGGTCGGCAAGGCCGGCGCTCGCTTCCAGCATCTGCTCCTGCGCGAGGCTGGCCTGGCCGGCGATGTCGCCGACCAGGGCCGAGCCGGCCGAGACGATGCGGTCATGCACCGCGCCGGTGCGGGTCTCGATCTCCTCGATCAGGCCGGATCCGGCCTCGATCACGCGCTGATGCACGGTCGAGGCACGGGTCTCGATCTCGTCGGCGATCTCGCTGCCGGAGACGATGATGCGCTGGTGCACGGCTTCGGCGCGGCTGGTGATCTCGTTGGCGAGCTCGGAACCGGAGCTGACGATGCGCTGATGCACATCGGTGCCGCGGCTCTCGATCTCGGCCGCGATCGCGCTGCCCGAGGAAAGAATGCGCTCGTGGATCGTGGTGGCGCGGTTGGCCAGCTCATCGGCCAGTTCGGAACCGGAGCTGACGATGCGCTGCTGCGCATCGAGGCCGCGACGCTCGATCTCGCCGGAGATGTCGGTACCGGAGGCGATGATGCTCTGGTGCACGGCATCGGCACGGTCGGTGATATCCTGCGCCAGTTCGGTGCCGGTCGACAGGATGCGCTCGTGCACGGTCTGGGCACGGTTCTCGATCTCGCCTGCGAGCTCGGTGCCGGAAGCCACGATCCGCTTGTGCACGGCCTCGGCACGGCTCTCGATGTCGCCGGCCAGATGGACGCTGGAAGACAGGATGCGCTCATGCGCCGCCTGGGCGCGCGTCTCGATCTCGCCGACCAGGTTGCTGCCCGAGGTCAGGATACGCTCATGCACCGCGTCGGCGCGGGTCTCGATCTCGCCAGCCAGACTGGTGCCGGAAGCGATGATGCGCTGATGCGCGGCCTCGGCGCGGCTCTCGATCGTATCGGCCAGTTCGGTGCCCGAAGTGAGAATGCGCTGGTGCGCGGTCTCGGCGCGGTTCTCGATCGTGTCGGCCAGCTCGGTGCCCGAAGCGAGGATGCGCTGGTGCGCGGCTTCGGCGCGGCTCTCGATCGTGTCGGCGAGTTCGGTGCCGGAAGCGAGGATGCGCTGGTGCACGGCGCCGGCGCGGCTCTCGATCGCATCCGCCAGTTCGGTACCGGAGGCCAGAATCTGCTGGTGCGCGCTGTCGGCGCGTTTGGCGATCTCGTCGGCAAAACGGCTGCCGGACGCGAGGATGCGCTCGTGGATGTCCGTGCCGCGGCTCTCGATCGTCGAGGCGATCTCGTTGCCGGAATGCAGGATGCGCTGATGCACGGCGGAGCCGCGCGTCTCGATCGCATCGGCCAACTGCTGGCTCGATTCGATGATCAGGTCGTAAACGGCGGTGCCGCGGCTCTCCATGGTGTCGGAGATCTGCTTGCCAGATTCGACGATCCGCTCATGCAGCAGGCCGGCGCGCGAGGCGATGGTCTCGGAAATCTCGTTGCCGGAGGCGATGATCGTCTCGTTGACCTTGAGGCCACGCACGGCGATCGCCTTGGCGACTTCGCCGCCGACCGTCGCAAGACGTTCGGTCAGTTCGGCCGAGCGGGCGTCGAAGGTCTCGTTGACCGCGTTGGAGGCGCCGTCGATGGTGTCGCGCAGCGCCGCGGTACGGGCTTCGATCAGCGTCGCCATGATGTCGCCGGCCGAGGTCAGCCGCTCGGCGAGCGCGCCGCCATCAATGGCGATGGCGTCCTGGATCCGGTCGCCGGTGAGCGCCAGACGGTCGGCGAGGTCGCCGCCGCGGTCGGAAATGGTGTCGGCGATGCGGTTGCCGGTCTCGTCGAGCTTGTCGTTGATCTCCTGGCCGCGCAGGGCCAGGTCGACAATCAGGCTGTCGGCATTGGACTTCAGCGCGGCGTTCACTTCGCGGGTATGCAGCGAAATCGTCTCGGCGACCTGGTTGCCGGTGACCGAGATCGAGCGGGTCATGTCGGCGGTACGCCGATCCAGGCCTTCCGTCAGTTCCTCGGTGACGCGGGCCAGGGTCTCGTTGACCTCGCGTCCGCGCTCGGCGACGGTTTCGGCCATGGCGCGGCCGGTCGTCTCGAGGGTCTCGTTGATGTCGGCGCTGCGCGACAGCAGCACATCCGTCACTTCGACGCTGGTGCGCGAGAAGGATTCCGTGACGTCGGTTGCGGCGCTGGTCAGGCGGTTGACCAGATCCTCGCCGCGCAGCGACAGCTTGCTGATCATCTCGTCGCCGGCCGTGCCGAGCGCCGTGGTGATGTTTTCGCCGCGTCCGGCCAGGGCCTGGGTGATGCGGTCGCCGGAGCCGATGATGTTGGCGGCGATCTGCTCGCTCGCCTCGCCCAGATCCTTCGACAGCGATTCCTGCGCCGACACGATCGAGGTGCGGACGCGCTCGGAATTGATGACGATCGCCTCGCGCTGGTTGGCGAGGTCGTCGATCAGGCCGCGCATGCGGACTTCATTGTCGGAATAGGAGCGTTCGAGCGCCGCGACCTCGTTGTGCACCAGCAGTTCGAGCTCGCTGGCGCGGGCCAGCGCCCGCTCGATGCCGTCGCCCATGGCGGCAACTTCGCGGCGAATGGCCTGGCTGACGGTGACGACGGCTTCGGAAGCGGCGTCCTCGGGCTCGGACAGGCGGGCGGCGACATCGGAGATCGAGCGCGCGGCGATGCGCATTTCCTGCGCGCGGGCCACCATCATGGCGATGCCCCACACGATGCCGACCGGTAGCACCAGGGCGAGCGCGATGTTGGTGAACTGGGCCGAGCCCACGGCGCTGTCGCCGGAGAACAGGCTGATATTGGCGGAGCTCACATAGGCCGCAATGGCGCCGACCCAGGCGATCGAGAACAGCGAGGCAAGCGGGTAGATCAGGCGCGACGGACGGCGCGCGGGCAGCGAGGCGCCGCCGACGCGACGGTCGTCATTGGCGGGCATGCGGCTGTTGCGGCCGGACTGGCGGCCGCGCGGCGAGGCGCCGGGTTCTTCGGAGCGGGTCGGCGAGGGCAGGGCGCGGTTCGCAGCCGCTGCCGGGGCTTCTACCTTGCGCGGTGCATCCGCGCGGCGGGGCGCATCTCCCTTGCGGGGCGCCTCCTGAAGTCTGGGGGGCTCAAGCCGTCGATCGCGCGGACCGCCGCCAGCGGGTGCCCGGGGGCTCGCCGTCGTCGGAGCGTCGAAATCGATCCGGAGCGCCTCCTCCACGGCGGTGAGCGCTGCATCCACCGGGTCCTTGGACTTCGGGGTATTCGCCATTTTTTAGCCTCGCGTCCGTACTCGATACTCTGTCGGCCGCTTCGACGGGAACCCGTCAAAAGCACGAGGATGCTTCCAGGACACAGCTAGCGCTTGATACGTGCGCCGAGATCGCCACAACCCGTAGATCAGCCTGTCCCCCGGAGACGCCATACTCGCGATCCAGATCGGCCTTCACACCCTTGCCCGTAGCCCCACCTTTTGGCACATTAGGGGCAGGGGTACAAGAAAGTACGGCTTTCGGTAGCAATTTGTTAACAAGGTATTGACGGCGTGTGTGCCGGCTCCCAGCGAGACCGGCATGAACAGACATGTCCGATGCGGAAGACTTCGCAGCCGCGCGAACGACCGTTTGCATCCCCGTATCGCCTGCGGACGCCGTTTTTCTCGGGCGATGGCTCACGAGACATGTTGTTCCCAGCAGCGATCCTGTCGAATTGGCATGGGTCGCATCATTTATGGCTGTTCGCGAGAGATCCCGCCATCCCATTGCTGGCAGCGCGGCCCAATATTGCGCGATAGACGATCCGGTTCCTGGATGACGAAGCGGAAAGTCTACGGCAGGCCCCGTATCCGGGGCAGAATTGGCGCCCGCAGGACCGGCGATCGATCGTTAACCATCCCATCCGATTTTCCCGCGTCCGGCTGGTGGACCAATCGGTCGCGGCCGCGGTGGCGCACAGGCCTTGGCACGCAAGCCGCATATCGCCTATAGGGGGCGGTCTTTTGCAGCGTCGCGGATGCCATGGCCAAGATCACCTATATCGCCTTTGACGGTACGCCCTACGAGATTGAAGCCCGTGATGGTTCGACCGTCATGGAAAATGCCGTGCGCAACGCCGTGCCCGGTATCGAGGCGGAGTGTGGCGGGGCCTGCGCCTGCGCGACCTGCCATGTCTATGTCGATGAAGCCTGGGTCGCGATCACCGGCGAGCCGGAAGCGATGGAAGAGGACATGCTGGACTTCGCGCAGGACGTGCAGCCGAACTCCCGCCTTTCCTGCCAGATCCGCGTCAAGCCCGAACTGGATGGCCTGATCGTCCGGATCCCCGAGCGCCAGGGCTAAGCCCCGACGCGGCCGCGAGTGAGGTTGGTTTTGCTCGCTGGAGGCGTTTGCGCGGAACTTTGATGCTTTGCAGCGGTGCGCGCAGCGGTTAAACGTCGCGCGCATTCACTATTTTAACGGTATGATCATGAGCGAAACCATCGAAGCCGATGTCGTCATCGTCGGCGCTGGACCTGTCGGACTGTTTGCCGTCTTCGAACTGGGCCTGCTGGACGTTCGCTGCCACCTGATCGATATCCTGGACAAGCCCGGCGGCCAGTGCGCGGAGCTCTATCCCGAAAAGCCGATCTACGACATTCCGGCGTTTCCGATCATCACCGGCGACGGCCTGACCGAAAACCTGATGGCGCAGATCAAGCCGTTCGATCCGACCTTCCATCTCGGCGAGCAGGTGAACGGCATCGAGCGCCTGGAAGACGGTTCGTTCCGCGTCACCACCGATGCCGACAAGGTGTTTCTCACTAAGGTGGTCGTGATCGCAGCCGGCGGTGGCTCGTTCCAGCCCAAGCGCCCGCCGGTTCCCTCGATCGAGGATTTCGAGGGCAAGTCGGTCTTCTATTCCGTCCGCAAGATGGAAGCGTTCCGCGACCACGACATCCTGATCGTCGGCGGCGGCGATTCCGCGCTCGACTGGACGCTGAACCTGCAGCCGATCGCCCGGAGCGTCACGCTGATGCATCGCCGCGACGCCTTCCGCGCCGCGCCCGACAGCGTCAACAAGATGCGCGCGCTGGTCGAGGCGGGCGAGATGAAGCTGATGTTCGGCCAGGTCACGGGGCTCGAGGGCGCCGACGGGCAGATCACGCATGCCGTCATCGCGGACAATGACGACAACGAGCACAAGCTGCCGACGACGCGGCTGCTGCCCTTCTTCGGCCTGACGATGAAGCTCGGCCCGATCGCCAATTGGGGGCTCAACCTGCATGAGAACCTGATCAAGGTCGATACCGAGAAGTTCCAGACCTCGGAGCCCGGCATCTTCTCGATCGGCGACATCAACTGGTATCCCGGCAAGCTGAAGCTGATCCTGTCCGGTTTCCACGAGGCGGCGCTGATGGCGCAGGCCGCGAGCCGCATCGTGTTCCCGGACAAGAAGATCCTGTTCCAGTACACGACCTCGTCGACCAGCCTGCAGAAGAAGCTCGGCGTCGCGTGACCCGTCGCGCCCGATGGCCCGGCGAGCGCGCCGGGCCGGAACTCCGGGCGGCGCGGCCCGTTTTCCGATGATCCAGAGTCGGAGACGACGATGAAATCCAGCACGCACGAATTCGCCGATGCCGGCGTCATTCCCAACAACCCGTCCCTGCCGCTGATCCTCTATCGCCAGGCGCTGGCGGAAGACGGCACGGACCGCGCCTCCGCGTTCGAGCGGCTGTTCGTGTCGCATGGCTGGGGCGGCACCTGGCGCAACGGCATGTATCCGTTCCACCACTACCACTCGACCGCGCATGAGGTGCTGGGCATCGCTTCCGGGACGGTGACGGTCCAGCTCGGTGGCGAAACCGGCAAGGCGATGGAACTGGTGGCGGGCGACGCCGTGCTCATCCCGGCCGGTGTCGGCCACAAGCGCCTCCGCTCCAGCCCCGACCTGCTCGTCGTCGGCGCCTATCCCGTCGGCCAGCGCTGGGATCTGATTCGCGATGACGACGTCGTCGACGGCGTCGCGGTCCGGGCGCGGATCCGCGCGCTGGAGATGCCGTGCGAAGACCCGATCGAGGGCAAGAACGGCCCGCTGCGGACGCATTGGCGACGTTAGCTGCGGCTCCGGCCTCTAGGCGGTTTGAGCCAAGGCCAGTGCAAGCTCACGTGCATTTTCGGCGTTTGAATGCCCTCTCCGGCTGGGGTTCGGTGAGGGAACATGTGCAATTCCATGGCGGGTACATAGGCGAACAGCGTGTGCGCCCAATGCGATGACTGGCCGGTCAGTCAGTTCGTGCACTGTAACCTGGTCGAATGACTCATCCATTGCCCGACGAGAAATGCGCTCCGTGCTGCTGAGAGGTATGAGTTGAAAAGCTTGAGTCATATACAATGACGATCTCGCCATGCCCGCTATCGCGAGGGCTATATCGAGGGTCCGATTGAACCGGATATGCGGTAGGTAGCCGAGTTGCTCCAGCGTTGTTCGGTGCAACTCAATGGATTGCGCATCAAGCCAATGTTGGGCAACGAGCACCGGTCCGTCCATTGACCGGGACGCCATCTGGTATGGAGTAACCCAATCCCCGTCGAAGCCAACATCGGCCAGCGTCATGTATCCATCAATCCGCAGTGAACGGCGACGAGCAACAATCGAGGCATAGTCTGGCTGCATTCGAGATTTCCCCTACGTAATGATGGGTAATCCCAACTCAATCAGATTGTCAAATTTGTGCGACTGTCCTGTCAGTCCGGCTTCTTTCCACCCTTGCCGCCGATCTTGGTCAGTTCCGCGATGAAATCCGCCATCGCCGGCGGCTTCTCGGCGATGAAGGGCAGGGGGCGGCAGACGTCGATCGCGGCGATGCCGACGCGCGCCGTCAAGATGCCGTTGATCACGCCCTCGCCGAGCCGCGCCGAAAGGCGGGCGGCGATGCCGTGGCCAAGAATCTGCTGCACCAGCGAGTCGCCCGCCGCCATGCCGCCGGTGACGGCGAGATGGGCGATGACGGTGCGGGCGAGGCGCAGGAAGCCCAGCGTGCCGGGCCGGCCGCCATAGAGCTGGCCAAGCTGGCGGATCAGCCGCAGCGCGGTCACCAGCACGAACAGTAGGTCGACCAGGGCGCGCGGCGAGATCGCGGTCACCAGCGTCACCCGCTTGGCGGCGGACAGCACCAGCGTCTGGGCAGCGATGTCGAGCGGGCGCAGCAACTCCTGCTCGGAGAGTCCGATGAGGTCGCGCCCGTCGATGATCTCGGCGGCATGCTGCGCCAGCGCGGCGCGGCCATGCGCCGTGTCCGGGCGCTCGCCATAGAGTTCCGTCAGGTCGCGCACCGAGGCTCGAGCGGCGATGCGGTCGTCGCGCCGTGCGGCGTCTTCGGCCGCCTCGCGAATCCGCGTGATCCGCCGCAGCCGCAGGAGCCCGCCGATCTCGCGGAAGGCGAGGGCGACCAGCGCCACGCCACCGGTGGCGGCAACCGCCACCGCAAACCAGCCGAGCCATTCGGCGCGCTGGAACAGATCGCGGATCAGCTGGTCGACGGCGAGGCCGATGCCGAGCGAGAGCAGGATGCCGAGCGCGGAGACGAGGATGTTGGCCCAGCGCGGGCCGCGACGCGGCTTCGGCAGAACGGGAACCGGAAGCTCCAGCTCCTCCGGCTCGGCGATCACCACCGGCCGGTCGCCGGGGCGGTGCGCGATATCGGGATCGTCGACGACGCGGATGCGATCGAGCCGGAAAGCGGTCGGCTTGCGCGGGATGTCGGTCATGCCAGCCGGTCTCCGATCAGGAATTCCAGCGCCCGGTCGAGGCGGATATGCGGCAGCGACAGGGTGATGCCCTCGGCCGTCCGCTCCAGTGCGGGTGGGCGGAAACGGACGAAGCGCAGCGATGTCTGGCCCAGTTCAGAAGTTGAGTGAGCACCTGAAAGAACTGAATCAGGATTGTTCGGCAAGTCGCCGGGAAAGAAGGCGATTTCGCTTTTGCCGTCGAAGGTCTCGCCATCGATCGTCTCGCCGGCGAGCGGCGTTCCGATGATTGACGGCAACTTTTCCGAGTCCTGGATGACCACGCCTTCGCGGGTGGCGCGGACCGAGGCGAGCGCCGCCACCTCGACGCGCGCGCCCGCTGCCGAGGCCCGTTCGATCGCCGGCGCGAGCAGGCGCGACAGGATCGCTTCCAGGCGGTCGTGGTCGGCATGATGCAGGTGGTCGGCCTTGGTGGCGCCGATCAGGATGCGGTCGATGCGGCGCGTCATCAGCCCGCCCAGCCACGAGCCGGATCCGGGCCGGTAGCAGCCGAGGATCTCGGTCAGCGCGGCGCCGAGATCGGCCACGGCGGCCGGGCCCGCATTCAGCGCGTTCAGCGCGTCGACCAGCACGATCTGGCGGTCGAGCCGCGCGAAGTGGTCGCGGAAGAATGGCTTCACCACCACGGACTTGTAGGCCTCGTAGCGGCGCGCCATCATCCGGCCGAGCGAGCCGGGCGGCAAGGCCGCGGCCGATTCCGGAAGCGGCGAGAAGGTCAGCGCAGGCGAGCCCTCGAGATCGCCCGGCATCAGGAAGCGGCCGGGCGGCAGGGTCGACATGGCGTTTTCATCGGCGCGGCAGGCACGCAGATAGCCGGTGAACAGCGCCGCCAGCTCGCGCGCCACCGCTTCGTCCTCTGCTGCCGCGGGATCGATGGTCTCGAGCCGCGCCAGCCAAGGGGCGGCGGCGGCCATGCGCGCCGGGCTGCGGGCCATGCCGAGCGCCTCGCGCGACCAGGTGGCGTAATCCTTGGCGAGCAGGGGGAGATCGAGCAGCCACTCGCCGGGATAGTCGACGATGTCGAGGTTGAGCTTGCCCGGCCCGAAGCGGTGCTTGAAGTAGGACGCGGATTCATAGGCGATGGTCAGGCGCAGTTCGCTGATCCGGTAGGTCGAATCCGGCCAGATGCGCTGATCGACCAGCGCGCGCACGTGATCCTCGTAATCGAAGCGCGGCACGTCGTCGTCGGGCTGCGGTTCCAGCCTCGCCCCGGTGACGCGACCGGTCGAATAGGCTCGGAACAGCGGCAGGCGGCCGCCATGGACAAGATTGTGCACCAGCGCCGTGATGAAGACCGTCTTGCCGGCGCGCGCCAGTCCCGTGACCCCCAGGCGAACGGTCGGCGAGACGAGATCCGCCGCGCGATCTCCAAGCGTTGCGAGCGCGAGGCGCGCTTCGTCGGTCAGCGTGGTCAGCTTCAAGGGTCCCGTTCCTGGCCGGTGGAGTGCGGCCGCTCGCGTCTCGGCCGAAGAGCCGGCCGCTGTCCCATGTAGGCACGGCCGGCGGGCGGCAAAAGATCTATTCGTCGTCGGCGATCGGTTCCGAGCCGACCAGCTCCAGCTCGCGCGGGCGGAAGAAGGCGACGACCCGGCCGGTCCGGGGCCGGAGCTCCGACCATTTGTGGATGTCGAAGTCGATCACCGCCAGGCCCGCGGTCGGGAACTTGTCGGCGATCTCCTCGCGCAGCGCGGGATTGCCGTTGCCGATCAGTTCGATGGCGGTGTCCTGCATGGTCGGGTTGTGGCCGATCATCATCAGGTTGCGCGCATTGCCGCCCAGCGCGCCGATCGTATCGACATAGGCGTCGGCGCCGACTTCGTAGAGGCCGCGCGTGATGCGGATCTCCAGGTCGGTGCTGATCATCGGCATCAGCCCCATCAGCGTCTCGCGCGTGCGCCGTGCCGAAGAGCAGAGAATGCGGTCCGGGATCAGGCGATGGGCCGCGAGATGCTCGCCGATCATCGTGGCCGCGCGCCGTCCGCGAGGGGCCAGCGGTCGATCGAAATCGGCGAGGCCGGCGACATCCCAGGCGGACTTGGCGTGGCGGAGCAGAAGAAGACGCATGTTGGTCGTTTCGTTCCCGGTTCGGCCGCGAATTCTACCTCAATCGAGGCAGCCGCGCGCGTTCTGATGAATACGCTGTCATGGCTTGCTTCCGAACTCAATCCGGCCGCGAGGCGAGAAGGCGCGCCGATCGGCACACGGGGGGGGCGTCAGCCCGCGTGGCGGCCGAAGCGCGGATTGGGACGTACTTCCTCCGCGTGGGGCTCCGGACGGCGCAGATTGCGCGAATTGTCGACCACGGCCTGGAGCGCGCTGTCGGAGACGGCGCGGGCGGTCGCCAAGGCGGCAAGGTTGATCTGCAGCACCGAGCGGAACTCTTCGTGCCGCTGGCGCAGCCGGGCGACCTGGCCGGGATCGAGGTCCTCCAGGCTTTGCCCGATGGCGCCGAGCACGGCGAGTTCGTCCATGTAGCGCTTGGCATAATGGCTCTTGCGCTGGCCAAGCTCGCGGGCGGCGAAGATCTTGCCGGCGCGCAGCAGCTCTGCCTCGGCCTCTATCAGTTGCAGCAGAGCGTCCATCGTCGCCTCGATGCCGGTCAGCGCGGTCGCTGCCTCGTGGTGTCTCGCGTCGGGGGGCTGCGCGGTCGGGCGGCGGCGGGAGGCGGGATGGGATCGTGCTTCAGTCACGGAGATCTTCCCTGGTCGAGCGCGGCGAACGCGATACGGGCGGAAGCTTGTCCGGGGCTGGGCCGGCAGCTCTGGCCGCAAAGCCCATTCAAACATTGGTAATATTAACGAAGTTTTACCTTCCGTTGCGGCAATGTCACGCTCGCCATCGCCGGTTTGCGCTGCAGCGAGACACTCTTTCCGCATGGCGGCGGCACGATTCTTTCAAGTATATTCAATGGGTTGTAGAAAAACGCGAAACTTCGGCAGCCGATATAGCCGGCTTCGAAAGTGCTTTTTTCGGGCCTCTCATTATCCCGCTCGCTAACGGTTGTCCTAGGCAAGTCGCATCGCTATATTCCGCGCCGAAATGCCATCGACAAGGGGTCATTCATGACGCTAGATACCCTTGAAGCGTATCGGCCTTCGGAAGCCGAACCCTTCATGAACGAGCGGCAACGGGAGTACTTCCGCAAGAAGCTCCTCGCCTGGAAAGACGATATTCTCCGGGAGTCCCGGGAAACGCTTCAGCATTTGCAGGACGAGAACGTAAACCATCCGGATCTTGCCGACCGCGCATCGTCGGAGACGGATCGCGCGATCGAGCTCAGGGCCCGGGATCGGCAGCGCAAGCTGATTGCCAAGATCGATGCCGCCCTGCAGCGGATCGAAGATGGCAGCTACGGCTACTGCGAGGAAACCGGCGAGCCGATCAGCCTCAAGCGTCTGGACGCCCGGCCCATCGCCACGCTGTCGATCGAGGCACAGGAGCGCCACGAGCGGCGCGAACGCGTCTATCGCGACGAATAGCGCGATCGTTCTCCGAAGAATTGAAAAGGGCGCGGAACCATGGTTCCGCGCCCTTTTTGTTGCGTCGGCGGAGCCGCCGGGCGGGCGCAACTCGCCTTGGCGAGCCGCGGCCCAGACCTCCGCCTAGCTCTTGCGGGCGTTGGAAATCTCGCCCAGCAGGCGCGCCATTTCCTTTTCGAGATCGCCGACCGACGAGGAGGTCTCGGAGCTCTCGGCCGATTCCGGCTGCGGCGCCTCGATGAAATCCTCGGCAATCGCGACCGGGGCATCTTCCGGTTGTGGCGGTTCGACCGAGGGGGCCGACGAGCGGGGCGGTGTGCCATAGAGATGCGCGTCATCGGCACCCGCCGACTCCGGCCCAAGATCGAAGATCGGCTCGAAGCGCGCCAGGCGATCCGCTTCCTCTTCCATCCCGGCGAAGGGGTCCGCTTCGTCGACGACCGGAGGCGCGGGCGGAATGATCGGCCGGCGCGGGGCAGCGCGGGCGGGATCGACCGAGGGCGCCGGCGCGGCGTTCGGGGCTACCGGCGTCTGCTGCGAGCCGAGCAGCGGGCGCGGATCGTAGGGGCGGGGACGCTGGCCGGTCGGACGACCCTCATTCGGCTCGGAGGGCGATGCCGCCGGCATCGGGCGCGGCACGGGAACCGATTCCGGCGGGATCTCGACGGTGGTCGGCGTGTGGCGCGGACGATTGCCGGACAGGAAGCTCGGGAAGCCCCGGCCGGTGCGCGGCTCGGGCGCCGGGCGCTGCGGCGGGGCAGCGGCCACGGGCGGGGCCGCACGCTGCGGGGGCTCGAAGCTCGCCTCGGGCTCGGCCGGTGCGGAGTCCGTCTCCACGACGCGGGCCTCGATGGGGGCGGCTTCGTCGTCGAAAGCCGGAGCCGCGCGGCGAGCGGGCGCCTCGGCGGGCAAGGGGGCTTCGACCGGCTGAATGTCTGCCGGCTGCGCCAGATCCGGGCGGCGCGTTTCCGCCGGGCGTGCGACAGCTTCCGCAACGGGCGGGACGGCGCGGGCGGCCTGCGGCGTCGGCCGCGCCGGCGCGGCTTCGGCTCGGGCGGGAATCGGCTCCGTGCGCTGTGGCTCCGGGCGGATGGGCTCCTGTCGGATCGGATCCTGCCGGATCGGCTCCAGGCGTCGGGTCTGCTGCTGCGGACGCTGGATGCCGGGCTCGACCACCACGTCGCTGGGCCCGCCGATCAGGATCAGATGCTCGACATTGTCGCGGCGCACCAGGATCAGCCGGCGGCGCTGGTCGAGCGGCAGGGCGTCGAGAACCGCGAGGCGCGGCTGGCGGCCGCGTGCCGGATTGGACCCGAGCTTGCCATTGGTGAACAGGCGGATCAGCCAGAAGACCAGCAGGATGACCAGGAGAACCACGACGAGCGTGATCACGAACTGGGCAATGGTCGCGCCTGTGTCGCCGAACATTGGCGCCAGATAATCGTGCATCTTACTCTCCCGACTTCCGATTCCGGTGCTGCCCGCATGCAGGCCATGAAACGGATCGACCTGGCGCCATCATGCGCCCCGGCTCGATTCCTTGCTTATTCCACGTCTTTCCCGGGCGCTAGGCCCGCAATGGCCCCGCGACACCAGCCGCCGCCAACAATCCCTTGGCGGCGTTAAGAATTCATTGACCATGGCTGTGGCAGAATCCAGTGGATTCGCATGTCCATGCGCGTTGAACGGGTCATTGTTCCGGGAAAAGTGGCCTTGTCAGGGCTCAGCCGCCTTCGTGTCGCCGGTGATTCTCGATCCTGCGGGCGCGGGGCGAGGCTCCCTCTTCAGGGGAGAGCCTGCCATCCTGCGCCGATTTCCGCCGGTCCGCGTTGAATTAACAAGCAATCCTCCGCATTCTCCCTGTTAGAAGCGAACAGCGATTCTTCGCCGTCAACAAGCGTTCGCAAGGATCTATGAACAGATGGGCAGACCGGGGTGCAGGGGTTCATGCCGCACAAGTCGAGCCGCGTAGCGGCATGACCGACGACAGCAACCAGAAAACGCCTCGCCGCGCGCTGGTCGATCGCTCCGATCGCCCCGGCGGGATCGGGCGACTGCTGGTGCTCGCCGGCTGCCTCGTCGGCGCGGCGCTCGCTTTTGCCCTGCTGCCCCCCCGGGCGGCCGAACCCTTCATCTTCGCGCTGCTCGGGCTTCTTGCGGTCGTCGGCGTCTTCACGCTGTTCGCCGCCGCGATCGGGCTGATGCGCTTCACCGGGCGCTCGCCGCGCGATGATCTCGGCCGTGGCTTCATCGACAGCATGGCCGAAGGCCTGATCATCACGGATCGCGACAGCCGCATCCTCTACGCCAACGCCGCCTATGCCGACCTGGTCGGCGCGGACGAGGGCAAGGATGTGCGCGTCGTGGAGCGCGTCTTCTCCGGCGACCAGGCCGCGAGCGAGGCGATCTACCGCCTGTCGCAGTCGATCCGCGAAGGTCGCGCCGCCGTCGAGGAAGTGCGCATGCCGACCCCCCTGGCCGGCCCCGCCAACGGCACGCCGCGCTGGTATCGCATCCGGGTCCGCCCTGTGAAGGCCGGCAAGGATGACGGCCGCCTGCTGACGGCCTGGCAGGTCGCCGATGTCACGCATGACCGCGCCCAGCAGGAAACCGTGTTCCAGGACCTGCAGCACGCCATCGACTATCTCGACCATGCGCCGGCCGGCTTCTTCTCGGCCGAGCCGGATGGCCGCATCGTCTATCTGAACGCGACGCTCGCCGACTGGCTCGGCATCGACCTGACCTATTTCAAGGCCGGCGCCCTCACGCTCGGCGATATCGTGCGCGGCGACGGCGCGGCGCTGCTCTCGGTCGACCGCGAGAATTCCGGCGAGATGCGGCCGCAGACGATCGATCTCGATCTCGTCAAGCAGAACGGCCAGAGCCTGCCTGTGCGGCTGCTGCATCGCGTTCCCTTCGCCGGCGACGGCGCGCCGGGCGCGACCCGGACCATCGTGCTCAATCGCGGCCCCGGGGAGGAGACATCCGAGGCGTTGCGCGCGGCGGAAGTGCGCTTCACCCGCTTCTTCAATCACACGCCCTTCGCCATCGCCTCGATCGACAAGTCCGGCCGGATCGGCCGCACCAACGCGCCCTTCGCGCGCCTGTTCGGGCCGATCAAGTCGGATGGCGGCAGCCGCGCCCGCCTGATCGACGTGATCGCCGAGAGCGAGCGCCCGGCGCTGGAGGCCGCGCTGGAGAGCGCCGCCGGCGGCCGCAGCGAAATCCCGCCCGTCGACACCACCATTCTCGGCCAGGGCGAGCGCAGCGTGCGCTTCTACGTGACGGCCGTCGACGAGGACGCGAACGAGCGCGAGATCGCCACCGTCTATGCGCTCGAGACGACGGAGCAGCGGGCGCTGGAGCTGCAGTTCGCGCAGAGCCAGAAGATGCAGGCGATCGGCCAGCTGGCCGGCGGCGTCGCGCACGATTTCAACAACGTGCTGACGGCGATCATCGGCTTCTCCGACCTGCTGCTCGCCAACCATCGGCCGAGCGATCCGTCCTTCCAGGACATCATGAACATCAAGCAGAACGCCAACCGCGCGGCCGGACTCGTCCGCCAGTTGCTGGCCTTCTCGCGCCGCCAGACCCTGCGCCCGCAGGTGCTGGCGATGGGCGACGTGCTGTCCGATCTCTCGATCCTGCTGGAGCGGCTGCTCGGCGAGAAGGTCAAGCTGCAACTGGTGCATGGCCGCGATGTCTGGCCGATCAAGGCCGACCTCAATCAGTTCGAGCAGGTGGTCATCAATCTCGCCGTCAATGCCCGCGACGCCATGCCGAAGGGCGGCACGCTGACCATCCGCACGCGCAACGTCACGCCGGAGGAGGTGGCGGAGTTCAGCTACAAGCCGCTGCCGCCTGCCGACTATGTGCTGATCGAAGTGGCGGATACTGGCACCGGCATTCCGCCCGAAGTGCAGTCGAAGATCTTCGAGCCGTTCTTCTCGACCAAGGATGTCGGCAAGGGCACGGGCCTCGGCCTCTCGACCGTCTACGGCATCGTCAAGCAGACCGGCGCGCATATCTTCTTCGACAGCGAGACGGATGTCGGCACGACCTTTCGCATCTTCGTGCCGCGCCACGTTCCGCTTGTTTCGTCCAAGCCCGAGATCATCGCCGAGAAGGCGCCCGAGATCGCCGATCTCACCGGCAGCGCCAGCATCCTGCTGGTCGAGGACGAGGAGGCCGTGCGGGCCTTCGCCGCCCGGGCGCTCGCCTCGCGCGGCTACACCGTGCACGAGGCCGCCTCCGGAATCGAGGCGCTGGAAATCATGCGCGAGACCGGCGGCACGATCGATCTCGTTGTCTCCGACGTCGTCATGCCGGAACTCGACGGCCCGTCGCTGCTGCGCGAGCTGCGCAAGGAGCGTCCGGGGCTGAAGATCATCTTCGTCTCCGGCTATGCCGAGGACGCCTTCGCCAAGAACCTGCCGGATGGCGAGACCTTCAATTTCCTGCCGAAGCCGTTCTCGCTCAAGCAGCTGGCGACCGCCGTCAAGGAAACGCTCGGCCATTAGGCCGGGCGCGGGCGCCGCCGCATACCGCGCTTGCCAAGCCGCGGCCGCCTGCGGAGAATGCCAGTCCGTTTCCAACTGGAATGATGTTCATGAACGATCGAACCGCGCCCGCCATCGAAGCGGCGACCACGGCCCTGCCTTTCCGGATCGATCCGGTGACGCGCCGCGTGTCGATCGATGCCAGCGATCCCGCCTTCTTCCAGGATCCCTATCCGGTGTTCGAGGCGATCCGGGCCATCTCGCCGGTGTTCTTCTGGGAGGAACAGGGCGTCTGGTGTTTCCTCGCCGCCGATGACGTCAACGCGCTCTATCGCGACCGCCGTTTCGGCCGGGAGATTCTTCATGTGGCAACGCGCGAGGAACTTGGCATTCCTGAGATCCCGGCGCGTCTGAAGCCATTCTACGATGTCGACGGCCTGTCGATGCTGGAGCGCGAGCCCCCGGTCCACACTCGGCTGCGCACGCTGGTCAACCGGGCCTTCGTGTCCCGGCAGATCGAGCGGCTTCGCCCGCGCATCGAGGCGCTTTGCAACGAGTTGATCGACGGCTTCGCCGCCAAAGGCGAGATCGACCTGATCGAAGCCTATGCGACGCCGATCCCGATCACCGTGATCGCCGAGATTCTCGGCGTGCCGGTCGAGCGCGCGCCCGATCTGCTGGCCTGGTCGCATGCCATGGTCGGCATGTACCAGCTTGGCCGCACCCCCGCGATGGAGGACGCCGCCGTCGCCGCGACGCTCGCCTTCTCGGCCTTTCTCCGGGGCTATGTGCAGGAGCGGCGCGGCAAGCCCGGCGACGACCTGATCAGCCAGCTGATATCGGCCGAGGAGAAGGGCGAAAAGCTCTCCGAGGACGAACTGATCACCACCTGCATCCTGTTGCTCAATGCCGGCCACGAGGCGACGGTGCATGCGCTGGGCAATGGCGTGCGGGCGATCCTGCGTTCCGGCGCGGAGCCGTCCGCTCTGTTCGCGACGCCCGAATCGACGGCCGCGACGGTCGAGGAATGCCTGCGCTACGACCCGCCGCTGCACATGTTCACGCGCTATGCGCTGGAAGATCTGGAGTATGGCGGCATCGTGCTGAAGAAGGGCCAGCAGGTCGGGCTGATGCTTGGCGCCGCCAATCGAGATCCCAACCGCTATGCCATGGCCGATCGCTTCGACACGACGCGCGAGCTGAAGCCGCATGTCTCCTTCGGTCTCGGCATCCATTTCTGCATCGGCGCGCCGCTGGCGCGGCTGGAAATGCAGGTCGCGCTGCCGATCCTGTTCGAGCGGCTGAAGGGATTGCGTTTCGCCGCCCCGCCCAGCTACCGCGACGCCTATCATTTCCACGGCCTCGACGGGCTGCGGCTGGCATGGGACGTTTGATGGACCGGGCCGTGCCGCGGCCTGCCCCTGCGTCGTCGCCGTTGCCAGAGCCTGTCTGCTGGCTGGCGGGCGAGGAAAGCGGGACAAGGCTGCTTACCAATCCGGGCCGTGTGGAGTAAAACCCCGCCATGATTGAAGGTCAGCCCAGCGCAACAGCCTTTCGCGTCGCCATGCGTCGCGCGGCCCACCAGCTCCTCGATAAGCCTTTGATATTCGAGGATCCGCTCGCTCTCACCATCGTCGGGGGCGATCGCGGCTCCGTTCTGGCGCGCGACGAACTCTCCCGCGCCGATTCGCCGGGCGGCGAGACGATCCGCGCCTTCCTCGCGGCGCGCAGCCGCTTTGCCGAGGACCGGCTCGCCGCCGCCGTCGCACGTGGCGTGCGCCATGTCGTCGTGCTCGGCGCCGGTCTCGACACCTTCGCCTATCGCAATCCCTTCGCCGACAACGGCGTTGTCGTTTTCGAGGTCGACCACCCGGCCACCCAGGCCTGGAAGCGGGATCGTCTGGCCGCGACCGGCATTCCGGTGCCGGAGGGCGTGCGTTTCGTGCCGGTCGATTTCTCGGTCGACAGGCTGGACGAGCAACTGCTTGCCGCCGGGCTCGACCCGGCCGAGCCGACCTTCTTCTCCTGGCTCGGCGTCGCGCCTTACCTGACCGAGGCGGCGATCTTCTCGACGCTCGGCATCATCGCGGCACGCCCCGGCGGAAGCGAAGTCGTGTTCGATTATGCCGAGATTCCGGACAAGCTCACCCTGCTGCAGCGGCTGGCTTTCACGACGCTTTCCGGCCGCACGGCCAGCCTTGGCGAACCTTTCGTCACCTTCTTCAAGCCCGATGACCTGGCGGGCCGTCTGGCCGGCCTCGGCTTCTCGTCGATCGAGGATCGCACCGGTCCGGAACTGGGGCAGCTCTATCTTGGCGGGCCCTCCGCGCTGGACCGGGCCGCGGTCGGCCATGTCGTCGCGGCGATCAAGGCTCCGGCAGCTCCGTCCCCCTAGCGGGGGCCGGATGCGCGGCCCGCTGGCAACGGGAGCCAGATTCCCATGGAAGGAATCGGCCTGTCACCTCTCCCCGAGGGGGAGGTGGAGAATGCGCATGCTTCACGTTCCAGGTTCGGGCCCCGGGCGCGCAAGGCCCGGGGCTCGGAAGGGTCTCAGACCAGGGCCGCGGCGATCTCGGCGGCGAGCCTGGCGTTGTTCTTCACCAGGGCGATGTTGGTGACCAGGCTGCGACCGGCTGTGAGTTCCAGCATGCGGCCGAGCACATAGGGCGTGACCTGCTTGGCGCGGATGCCGTGGCGATCGGCATCCGCGATTGCGGTGTCGATATAGCCGCGCATTTCCTCGGCCGGGATCTCGTCGGCGAGCGGCACCGGATTGGCGACCAGCATGCCGCCCTCGAGGCCAATCTCGGCGCGCTTGGCGATGAAGGCTGCGATCTCTCGCGGCGCGTCGAGGCGCAGCGGCGTGGGCAGGCCGCTCTGGCGCGACCAGAAGGCCGGCAGTTCGTCCTGGCCGACGGTGACGACCGGCACGCCCAGCGTTTCCAGCACTTCCAGCGTCTTCGGGATGTCGAGCAACGCCTTGGCGCCGGCGCAGACGACCGTCACCGGGGTCTTGGCGAATTCGTAGAGGTCGGCCGAAACGTCATAGGTCGTCTCGGCGCCGCGATGCACGCCGCCGATTCCGCCCGTCGCGAACACGCGGACGCCGGCGAGATGGGCGGTGATCATGGTGGCCGCCACCGTCGTGGCGCCCGGGCGGCCGGTCGACAGCGCGAAGGCGAGATCGGCGCGCGACACCTTCATCACGTCCTTGAGGCCGGCGAGGCGCTCCAGCTCGTCCGCCGTCAGGCCGACCCGGATCTTGCCGTCCATGATGGCGATGGTCGCCGGCACCGCGCCATTGGCCCGCACGATGTCCTCGACGGCGCGCGCCGTCGCGATGTTGTCGGGATAGGGCATGCCATGGGTGACGATCGTCGTTTCCAGCGCGACCAGCGGCTTGCCTTCGGCCTTGGCCGCCGCGACTTCGTCGGAAAGGATGATGAGATCGGACTCGTACATTCTGTGGATCACCATTCTGAGGGGGCGGACCGGCACCGGTTCGGCGAAGCGCATCCGCGAAAAGGCGGACCATGGCCGATCGCCCCCGTTCTCGGCAAGCCTTGTCCGCGCCGGTCGGCCATGCCCGGCGCACATGTCGCGCCGGTCGATTGCAGGCCGAGCCGTTTGCGGTTCTTATCGGCGCTCGATCGACCCAATCCGGCCTTGGCCGGCAGCAAGAGGCCTCCAGCATGTCGAAGACCGCTCTCGTCACCGCCGCCAGCAAGGGAATCGGCGCGGGGATCGCCCGCCGCCTGGCCGCCGACGGCTACCGGGTCGGCCTGCTCGGCCGCTCGGAAGGCGTCGAGGCGCTGGCCCGGGAACTGGGCGGCTTCGCCGTGCGCGGCGATGTGACGAATGCCGGGGATCTGCAGGCGCTGGTCGAGCGCGCCCGGGCGGAGACGGGGCGGATCGACGCCATCGTCGCCAATAGCGGCCATGCCGCCAAGAAGAAGCTGCTCGATCTCGACGACGACGACTGGCGCGCCGCGCAGGACATGTTCCTGATGCCGACCGTCCGGCTGTTGCGGGCGGCGCGCGCCGATCTGGAAGCCTCGAAGGGGGCCTTCGTCGCCATGTCGAGCTTCGCCGCCGCCCGGCCGGATGGCGATTTCGCCTCGTCCTCGGTGCTGCGCGCCGGGCTTTCCGCCTATGTCGCGGTGGCGGCGCGCACGCTCGCCAAGGATGGCATCACCATCAACGCCGTCGCGCCCGGCTTTATCGATTCGCTGCCCAGCACGGCCGAGCGGATCGCCCGCATCCCGGCCGGCCGCTATGGCGAAGTCGCCGAGCTTGCCAGCGCCGTCGCCTATCTCGTCTCGCCGCTGGCGCGCTATGTCACCGGCCAGACGATCACCGTCGATGGCGGCCTGACATCCTGATCCGTCGCGCGGGCGGGGCTACTTGTCCTTCAGGTAGTCCGCCACGGCGGCATAGGCCGGCAGGCTCGTCGGGTCGTTGGCCGCGTTGCTGGTGACCGGGTTCGAGGCGAAGCGGGCAATCACCATATGCGCGGCCGGATCGACATAGATCGCCTGGCCGTGCACGCCGCGCGCCATGAAGGCGCCGTTCGGATTGTTGGTGATCCACCACATGCCGGTATAGCTCCAGCCCTTGAGCAGCGGGTAGTCGGCCTTGGCGAATTTGGCCGGGTCGCCGCCGGCGCGGATATGGGCGATCGCGGCCTCCGGGATCAGGCGCTCGCCATTCATCGTTCCGCCGCCCAGCATCAGTTGGCCGATCCGCGCGAGGTCGCGCAGGCCGGCATTGAACCCGCCGCCGGCAAACGGCGTGCCGATCGAATCGACCGTGTAATAGGCGTCCAGTTCGGCGCCCATCCGACTCCAGATCCGTTCCGACAGCAGCGTGGCCACCGACTTGCCGGTGACACGGGCGATGATCCAGCCGAGCGCATCGGAATTGATCGTCTTGTAGCCGAAGGCGGCGCCATGCTCGCCTTCCTTGCGCACCGTCTTCAGGTAGTCGAAATAGCTGCGCGGACCCTTGTAGTCGGCGGGCTTCGGCAGCGGATTGCCGGCGGCCGAATAGATCCAGACATCGGCGTTCGGATCCGAATAGTCTTCGCTGTAGTGAAGCCCGGTGGTCATATCGAGTACCTGGCGCACGGTCGCGTCGCCGAAGGCGCTACCGGCGAGTTCCGGCACCAGCGTCGCCACCTTGGCCTTGTCGTCGATCGTCCCCTCGGCGACGAGTATTTCGCCCAGCAGGCCGGTCAGCGACTTGGTTACCGACATCGCGGCATGCTGCCCGGTCTCGTCCAGGCAGCCGGCATAGCGCTCATAGACCAGCACGCCCTTGTGCAGGATGACGAGGC
The DNA here is from genome assembly GCF_026343955.1 of Kaistia defluvii. Classification (GTDB taxonomy): domain Bacteria; phylum Pseudomonadota; class Alphaproteobacteria; order Rhizobiales; family Kaistiaceae; genus Kaistia; species Kaistia defluvii. Next base: position 82,007 of record NZ_JAPKNI010000001.1, on the reverse strand, counting down.
CATCGGTATAGTTGACGTCGAACGCCTCGCCGAACGTCATCGGCTTGGTGCCGCCGAGCGGCATGAAGCTCAGGCCCTCGATCGAATTGTCGATCCTCCGCTCGAAGAAGCGCAGCGGCCCCAGGCCGCGCCCGACGCCGATCGTCGGCATCAGCTGGCGGAAATGGCAGACCGTCCAGCGCAGCTTGGGAAAGGTGAAATAGTCGCCATCGCTGAAGCGGATGATCTTGTCGGCCGGCGGCGGCGCGCCGACCATCCAGCCCAGCGTCGCGGGATCCGATTGCTGCGCTGTCATCGGGATCGCCTCCTCGGCGCGGGCAGAGGGGAGCAGTGTCATTGCGCCGCCCAGGCCCAGGGCGACGAGGGCGGCCAGGCGACGGGGCAGGGCGCAGAGAGGGGACGGAGCTGGAATCGGGGCAGGCGAGAGCGACATCATGCGGTCTCCTGGAGGTCCGGCTTGCGGCTCGCAATGGCGGCGTCCGTGCCTTCCTCGCCGCCACTCTAGCCCGCCCCGCGCCCCGCGGCTCAAAAAAGAGGACCGAGGTCGCGGCATTGCCGCTTGAAGACGAGAACAAAACGTGTACATTGTCCCTGTTTGCTCACGTCCGAGCGGTGTGGAATAAGGAGCGCCGGAATGTCTCAATCTTCTCTCCGTCTCGTCGAAGGGGCCACAATGGACAAGTCGAAGGCGCTGGATGCAGCGCTCTCCCAGATCGAACGGGCCTTTGGCAAGGGCTCGATAATGCGCCTCGGCCAGAACAAGGCCGTCGAGATCGGAACCGTTTCCACCGGCTCGATCGGGCTCGATATCGCGCTCGGCATTGGCGGCCTGCCGCGCGGCCGAATCGTCGAGGTGTACGGTCCGGAATCGTCGGGCAAGACCACGCTGGCGCTGCAGACCATCGCCGAAGCGCAGAAGAATGGCGGCATCTGCGCCTTCGTCGACGCGGAGCATGCGCTCGATCCGATCTATGCCCGCAAGCTCGGCGTCAATCTCGACGATCTCCTGATCTCGCAGCCCGATACGGGCGAGCAGGCCCTTGAGATCACCGACACGCTGGTGCGGTCCGGCGCCGTCGACGTGCTCGTGGTCGATTCGGTCGCGGCGCTGACGCCGCGCGCCGAAATCGAAGGCGAGATGGGCGACAGCCTGCCGGGCCTGCAGGCCCGCCTGATGAGCCAGGCGCTGCGCAAGCTCACCGCGTCGATCTCGAAGTCGAACACCATGGTGATCTTCATCAACCAGATCCGCATGAAGATCGGCGTGATGTTCGGCAATCCCGAGACCACGACCGGCGGCAATGCGCTGAAGTTCTACGCGTCGGTCCGCCTCGACATCCGCCGCATCGGCGCGATCAAGGAGCGCGACGACGTCGTCGGCAACCAGACCCGCGTCAAGGTGGTCAAGAACAAGCTGGCGCCGCCGTTCAAGCAGGTCGAATTCGACATCATGTATGGCGAAGGCATCTCCAAGATGGGCGAGCTGGTCGATCTCGGCGTCAAGGCCGGCATCGTCGAGAAGTCGGGCGCCTGGTTCTCCTATGACAGCCAGCGCCTCGGCCAGGGCCGCGAGAACGCCAAGGGCTTCCTGCGCGACAATCCCAAGGCAGCCGCCGCGATCGAGCTGGCGATCCGCCAGAATGCAGGCCTGATCGCCGAGCAGCTGACCAAGGGCGAGCCCGAGTCGGATGACGGCGAGGACGACGCGCTCGAGGCATAGGATCGAGGACAGGAAGGACGGTCGGCGTCCTTCCTTCGCCTTGGGGGCGGATGCCGCGCGGCGGCGGGACCGGTGGCGCCGGCCCGTCCGATCGGCGGCAGGCAAGCTCCGGCGCGACCGGGGCGGCCCTTCGTCCCGGTGGATCGACGCGGCGTTAAGGACGGCTCACGCGTTTTCTGGACAGTCCGGCGACCGGTCGCTACAAACGCCCGCACAATTCCTTCGGCGGGGTACGCTCTTGCGCGCCCCCCTCTGTAGCAGGCGGGTCAGTTTCCATGAGCAGCGTCAACGACATCCGGTCGGCGTATCTCGGCTTCTATCAGAAGAACGGTCACGAGATCGTCGCGTCGAGCCCGCTCGTGCCGCGCAACGATCCGACGCTGATGTTCACCAATGCCGGCATGGTCCAGTTCAAGGACTATTTCACCGGCCGGTCCGCCGCGCCCTATCCGCGCGCCACGACGTCGCAGAAATGCGTCCGCGCCGGCGGCAAGCACAATGATCTCGACAATGTCGGCTACACCGCCCGACATCACACCTTCTTCGAGATGCTCGGCAATTTCTCGTTCGGCGACTATTTCAAGGAACGCGCGATCGAGCTGGCCTGGACGCTGGTCACCAGGGAATTCGGCCTGGCGCGCGAGAAGCTGCTCGTCACCGTCTATCATGACGACGAGGAAGCCTTCGGTCTCTGGAAGAAGATCGCCGGCCTGTCGGAAGACCGGATCATCCGCATCGCGACGTCGGACAATTTCTGGCAGATGGGCGATACCGGCCCGTGCGGCCCGTGCTCGGAGATCTTCTTCGACCATGGCGACCACATCCCCGGCGGCCCGCCCGGCAGCCCGGACGAGGATGGCGACCGCTTCATCGAGATCTGGAATCTCGTCTTCATGCAGTTCGAGCAGACCGCGCCGGGCAACCGCGTGCCGCTGCCGCGTCCGTCGATCGATACCGGCATGGGCCTCGAGCGCGTCGCCGCGGTCATGCAGGGCGTGCATGACAATTACGACATCGACCTGTTCAAGGCGCTGATCCGCGCCTCGGTCGAGGCGACCGGCGTGCCGGCCGAAGGCGCCAACCGCGCCAGCCACCGCATCATCGCCGACCATCTGCGCGCCACCTCCTTCCTGATCGCCGACGGCGTCCTGCCGTCCAACGAAGGCCGCGGCTATGTGCTGCGCCGCATCATGCGACGCGCCATGCGCCACGCGCATTTGCTGGGCGCGGCCGAGCCGCTGATGTGGCGCCTGGTGCCGGCGCTGGTCCGCGAAATGGGCCAGGCCTATCCGGAACTGCTGCGCGCCGAAGCGCTGATCACCGAGACGCTGCGGCTGGAGGAAATCCGCTTCCGCCGCACGCTGGCACGCGGCCTGACGCTGCTCGACGACGCGACGGGCACGCTCACCAGCGGCGCGACGCTCGATGGCGAGACCGCGTTCAAGCTGTACGACACCTATGGCTTCCCGCTCGACCTGACGCAGGACGCGCTGCGCGCCCGCGGCATCGGCGTCGATATCGACGCGTTCCAGACGGCGATGGAGCGGCAGAAGGCCGAGGCCCGCGCCAATTGGGCGGGTTCGGGTGATACCGCGACCGAGACGGTCTGGTTCTCGCTGCGCGACAAGCTCGGCGCGACCGAGTTCCTCGGCTATTCGGCGGAAGCGGCCGAAGGCAAGGTGCTGGCCCTCGTTCGCGACGGCGCCGAGATCGCCGAGGCTAAGGCCGGCGAGCCGGTGTCGATCGTCGTCAACCAGACGCCGTTCTACGCCGAATCGGGCGGCCAGGTCGGCGATGCCGGCCGGATCGAGACCGAGGGCGGCGCCGTCATCCGGATCGAGGACACGCAGAAGCGCGCCGATGGCCTGTTCGTGCATGTCGGGCAGGTCGAGAGCGGTTCGGTCAAGACCGGTGACGCCGTGCGGCTGGTCGTGGATCATGGCCGCCGCGGCACCATCCGTTCCAACCATTCGGCGACCCATCTGCTGCACGCCGCACTCCGCCGCGTGCTCGGCGATCACGTCGCCCAGAAGGGCTCGCTGGTCGCGCCGGAACGCCTGCGTTTCGATTTCAGCCATCCGAAGCCGATCGACGAGGCCGAACTCGCCGCCGTCGAGGAGATCGCCAACCAGATCGTGCTGCAGGACGCGCCGGTCGTCACCCGCCTGATGGATCGCGACGAGGCGATGCATTCCGGCGCGATGGCGCTGTTCGGCGAGAAGTATGGCGATGAGGTACGCGTCGTCACCATGGGCGAGGAGAACGGCAAGCCTTATTCGGTCGAGCTTTGCGGCGGCACTCATGTCGGCCGCACCGGCGAGATCGGGCTGGTCACCTTTGTCGGCGAGAGCGCGGTCGCGGCCGGCGTGCGCCGCGTCGAAGCGCTGACCGGCAAGGCGGCGCGCGAGCATCTGGAGCTGCAGGACAAGCGCCTGAAGGCGGTCGCGGCGGCGCTCAAGGTGCGTCCCGACGAGGCGGCGGACCGGGTCCAGTCGCTGGTCGAGGACAAGCGTCGCCTGGAGCGCGAGCTTGCCGAGGCCAGGAAGAAGCTGGCGCTGGGCGGCGGTGGCGGCCAGGCGGCCGGCGACGGCGTTCGCGAGGTCGGCTCCGTGCGCTACCTTGGCCGCGTGGTGTCGGGCATTTCGCCGAAGGACCTGAAGGGGCTCGTCGACGACGCCAAGAAGTCGGTCGGTTCCGGCATTGTCGCGATCGTCGGCGTCTCGGATGACGGCAAGGCCGGTCTGGTCGTCGGCGTCAGCGAGGATCTGGTCGGCCAGTACAGCGCCATCGATCTGGTTCGGGCCGGTTCGGATGCGCTGGGCGGCAAGGGCGGCGGCGGCCGGCCGGACATGGCGCAGGCCGGTGGCCCCGATGGCGCCAAGGCCGACGATGCGCTGGCGGCGATCGAAGCGGTACTGGCAGGCTAGTTCCGGCGGGGCGACGCCCCAGCAAAGGATAACGCTGTGGAACATCTCGCGGCGGGCAGGGAACTTCTGATCTTCCTGGTCGCCGCGGGCATTGTCGTTCCGCTGTTCCAGTATATGCGGCTTGGCGTCGTGCTGGGTTTTCTCATCGCCGGCGTGGCGGTGGGCCCGGGCGGCTTCGGGCATCTGGCCCAGACCCTGCCGATCTTCGGCTATGCCGCCATCACCGACGTGACCCGTCTGCAGACGCTGGGCGATCTCGGCGTGCTGTTCCTGCTGTTCACCATCGGCCTGGAGCTGTCGCTGTCGCGGCTTGCCGCGATCGGCAAGATGATGGTTCAGGTCGGCGGCCTTCAGGTCATCCTGGCCACCGGCGCCATCTACGCGCTCGCCGCGATGGCCGGGTTCCAGTTCGACGATTCGCTGGTGCTCGGCATGGCGTTCGCGCTGTCCTCGACCGCGATCGTCACCCAGTCGCTGATCGAGCGGAAGCGTCTCGTGGCGCCGGTGGGCCGGACGACGCTGGGCGTGCTGATCCTGCAGGATCTGACGGTGGTGCCGGTCGTTATCGTCGTCGGCATCCTGGGCACGGCCGGGGCGACGGCCGGCAGCAGCGTCGGTCTCGCGCTGGTCCAGGGCATCGGCATCGCGGTCGCCGTCGTCATCGCCGTGCTCGCCCTCGGCCGTTTCCTGATCAAGCCGTTCATGCAACTGGCGGGGGCCACCGGGAATCGCACCCTGCTGATCGCGATCACGCTGCTGATCATCATCGGCGCCGGGGCGTTGACCTCGGCGGCGGGGCTCTCCTCGGCGCTTGGCGCGTTCCTGGCCGGCCTGCTGCTCAGCGAAAGCGAATATCGCCATCAGCTCGATGTCGATGTGGAGCCGTTCCGGGATCTGCTGCTCGGCCTGTTCTTCATGACGGTCGGCATGACGATCGATCTCGATATCGTCTATCTGCAATGGACGATGGTGCTTCTGGCGCTCGTGCTGATGCTGGCGGTCAAGTTGGTGACGGCCTATGTCGCCGCGCGTCTGGTCCGCGTCGAGCGGCCGGTGGCGATCGAGATGGCCTTCCTGCTCGCCGGCGCCGGCGAGTTTGCCTTCGTCATGTTCGCGCTGGCGTTCCGCGACAACGTCATCACCGCCGATGTCGCCCATTTCGCGACCACGGTGGCCGCGCTCTCCATGATGTTCACCCCGGCGCTGGGCATGGTAGGCGGGCGCATCGCGAAGGCGATCGAAGGCCGGACCCATATGGCGAAACACGGTTTCCACGCCGACGAGGCATTCTCCGACCACGTCATCATCGGCGGCTATGGTCGCGTCGGGGGCATGGTCGGCGGCCTGCTCCGCGCCGAGGGCATTCCCTTCGTCGCGCTGGATCTCGATGTGGTGCATGTCGAGCGCGCGAAGAAGGACGGGTTGCCGGTGTTTTACGGCGATGCGACGCGCGCCGAGATCCTGACGCGGCTGGGCGCGGAAAAGGCGCTGGCCTTCGTCGTGACGGCCGATGGCGGCGACATGGCGAAGCGCATGGTCGAGGCGATCCGCTCCCGCTGGCCGCACGCCACGATCCATGCCCGCGCGCGCAGCGTGGCGCATGCGCGCGAACTGCTCGATCTTGGGGCCACCCATGTCGTGCCGGAGGCCTTCGAAGGCAGCCTGCAGCTGAGCGGGGAATTGCTGGCGTCGATCGGCCTGCCTACGGAGGTGATCGCCAACCGACTGGCGGTCGTGCGCGCCGTCGTCGAGGCGAGGTTGAGCGAGGAAGAGCCTTACCCGACCGACTCCAGGGTGGCGGCCGGCGCCGCGACGCGGCCCGGCGACGACTGACCCGCCGCGATGGCGGGTCAGCCGGTGGTCTCGTCAGTTCACCAGGAAGCCGCCATCGACCGGCAGCGCCACGCCGTTGATCATCGAGGCGCGGTCGGAGAGCAGATAGGCGATCGTCTCGGCGACCTCGCGCGGCTCGATGAAGCGGCCGAGCGGGATGCGCGCCAGCATCGGGTCGGCCTTGGCCGGGTCGCTCCAGGCCTTGACCGCCATCGGGGTCAGCGTCACGCAGGGATTGACGGCATTGACGCGGATGCCCTTGCGGCCGAGCTCGTTGGCCATCACCGTGGTGAGCCCGTCCAGCCCGCCCTTGGAGGCGCAATAGGCGGCGTGGTCCTCGAAGCCGATCCAGGACGAGAGCGAGGAGACGTTCACGATCGCGCCCTTGACGCCGCGCTCGATCATGTTGCGCGCGGTTTCCTGGGCGACGACCGCCGCGGCGATCACGTTGACGTTGTAGAGATGCTGGAAGCTCTCGACCTTGGCGTCGAGGAACGGCTCCAGCGTGGTGGTGCCGGCGCAATTGACCAGCAGGTCGATCGGCTGGGCGGCGCGGGCGGCCTCCCGCGTCGCGACCGGGTCGGCGAGGTCGACGGCATAGGTCTCGCAGCCGATCTCGGCCGCCAGCGTCTCCAGATCCTTCGGATCGCGCGAAAGCGCCACGACGGTGGCGCCATATTCGGCCAGCAGCAGCGCCGTGGCGCGGCCGATGCCCTTGCCGGCGCCGGTGACCAGGATGCGCTTGCCCTTGAATTCAGTCATGGATTTCCTCCCGATATGGTTGAGCGAAACTAGCCCGAACCCTAGCGAAAAGGCCATGGGGTTGATCGCATCCGATAATCGTCCCCAGATTGTCAGGGGCTGCGCACGATGAAGCCACGCGCCAGCGGGCGAGAGCACCGCGCTTCGCCCGGAGGGGGCGTGGACAGAAGCGTCATGCGGCGTGCGTGGGGTCGTGATGCAAGGCGGATGATGGCTCGCTCCGCCTTGCATCTTCTGGGGCTCCCGTCGAGCGTCAGTCCGGGCGGCGGTTGGCGCTCTGGCGTTCGATCATCCAGCCGGGATATTCCGCCGGCAGCGCGCTCACTTCATCGAGGCGCTTCAACTCCTCGGCCGAGAGCGTAACGCTCGTCGCGGCGAGATTGTCGTTCAACTGTTCCACGCTCTTGGCGCCGATGATGACCGAGGTCACGACCGGCTGGTGCAGCAGCCAGGCGAGCGCGATGCGGGCGACCGAGACGCCCCTGGCGTCGCCGATCTCGCGCATCACGTCGATGACGTCGAAGGCGCGATCCTTGTTGATCGGCGGGAAGTCGAAGCTGGCGCGGCGGGCGCCATCCGGCCCCTTGCCGTCGCGATCATACTTGCCGGAGAGGAAGCCGCCGGCGAGCGGGCTCCACACCATCAGGCCGACCTTCTGGTCGCGCAGCATCGGCGCGATGTCGCGCTCCAGGTCGCGGCCGGCGATGGTGTAATAGGCCTGCAGCGAGGCGAAGCGGGCCCAGTCCTTGTGGTCGGCGATCCCCAGTGCCTTCATGATCTGCCACGACGCCCAGTTGGAGACGCCGACATAGCGGACATGGCCCTGGCGGACGAGATCGTCGAGCGCCCGCACGGTTTCCTCGATCGGGGTCAGCGGATCGAAGCCGTGGATCTGGTAGAGGTCGATATAGTCGGTGCCGAGCCGCTTCAGGCTCGCCTTGACGGCGTCCATGATGTGGCCGCGCGAGGCGCCGCGATCGTTCGGACCCGGGCCGGTCTGGCCGAGCGCCTTGGTGGCGAGCACGATGTCCGAGCGCTTGCGGCCGGAATTGACCATGGCGCGGCCGGTGACTTCCTCCGAAACGCCTTCCGAATAGACGTCAGCCGTGTCGATGAAGTTGACGCCGGCATCGAGCGCGCGGGCGACGATGTTGTCGGCGACCGACTGGTCGAGCTGGCCGATCGCCGTCCAGAAGCCGCGACCGCCGAAGGTCATGGTGCCGAGGCAGATTTCGGAAACGAGAAGTCCGGTGCCGCCGAGTGTCTTGGTGCGCATAAGTGAGATCCGTTCTGGTGAGGGGCGCCGGGGGCGCCAACCGGGAGATAGGGCAGGGGGCCGGACGCGCCAGGGGCGGTCCGGGTACAGGCTGGAATGGCTAGAAGCTGCCGTCCGTGGTCGCGGACAGCGGACGGGTCGCTTCGAGTTCGGATTGGAGCCGCTCGATCTTGGCGGCGAACACGCCGGCGGAATCGGAACCGGCGGCGTAGCGGAACAGCGGCTTCTCGCGGGCGGCGAGTTCGACGAGCACGGCCGCGAGCTTGGCCGGGTCGCCCGCCTGCTGGTGGTTGCGATCGCGATAGCCGGCGCGGATCTGGGCCGAGACATCGGCATAGTCCTCGATCGGCCTGGCGCCGAAGCGCACCGAGCTTTCGTCCAGGAAATCGGTCCGGAAGAAGCCGGGCTCGACCACCGTCACATGGATGCCGAAGGGCTCGACTTCCTGGGCTAGCGATTCCGAGAAGCCCTCGATGGCGAACTTGCTGGCGCAATAGAGCGAGCCGCCGAGCCCGCCGCGGATGCCGGCGATCGAGGAGATGTTGAAGATATGGCCGGCGCGCTGCCGGCGCATCACCGGCAGGACCGCGCGGGTGACGTTGAACAGGCCGAACACGTTGGTCGCGAACTGGCGTTCCGCGTCGTCGGGCGCCGATTCCTCGAACAGGCCGAGATGGCCATAGCCGGCATTGTTGACCAGCACGTCGATGCGGCCGAACTTATGGACGGCGGCTTCGACGGCGGCCGGGATCGCGGCGGGGTCGGTGACGTCGAGCGCCAGCGCCAGGACGCGGTCGGCATCCGCGGCAAAGCCCGTGCGGATCTTGTCGGGGTCGCGGCCGGTGGCGACGACGCTGTCGCCGCCCTGGAGTGCTGCCTTGACGATCTCGGCGCCGATGCCGCGCGTCGAGCCGGTGACGAACCAGATCTTGCTCATGTCGAACTCCTTCGATTGCAGGAGGAAGATGGGGCGTGGGGTAACGAACCGTTACCAGGAAGCTACCAGCTTCTTGCCTGATCCTCTCAGAGTGCCGATCCGGGCTGCGACCGCGCTTGCGCGAGGCGACAGCCGGATGTCTTATCGGGCCATCATGGAAGCGATGAACGAACTCCGCGCGCTGATCGAACGGCATTGCGTCTCGACCCGTTTCGAGACGGCGATCCCGCGCGTCACCCTGTTGCGCTCCTGCACCCAGACCGGGCCGGCCCGCGTGCTCTACGAGCCGCTATTCTGCGTCGTGGCCCAGGGCCGCAAGCAGGTGATGGTCGGCGACAAGATGCTGATCTACGACACGGCCAAATATCTGGTGGTCTCGGTCGACCTTCCGGCCAGCGGGTCGATCCTGGATGCCAGCGCCACCGAGCCCTATCTCGCCTTCAGCATGCGGCTCGACCGCGGCGCGCTCGCCTCGCTGCTGCTCGAACTGGCGAGCATCGAGGATGATGGGGCGCCCTCGGCGGGCATGGCCGTCAGCCCGATCGACGCGGAATTGCTCGATCCTGTCGTCCGTCTGCTGCGCCTGCTGGACCGTCCCCGCGACCTGGCGATTCTATCCCCGCTGATCGAGCGCGAAATCCTCTATCGCCTGCTGACCGGGGCGCAGGGGCGCATGCTGCGGCAGATCGCGCTTTCCGACAGCCGGCTATCCTGCATCAGCCGCGCCATCGACTGGATCAAGCACAATTACAGCGAGACGATGCGCGTCGAGGCGCTGGCCGAGATCGCCGGCATGAGCGGATCGTCGTTCCACCGCCATTTCAAGGCCGTTACCTCGATGAGCCCGCTGCAGTTCCAGAAGCAGATCCGATTGCAGGAGGCCCGCCGCCTGCTGCTCGTGCAGCGCGCCGACGCCGGCAGCATCGGCTTCGCGGTCGGCTATGAGAGCCAGTCGCAGTTCAGCCGTGAATATAGCCGCCTGTTCGGCGAGCCACCGGCGCGCGACGCCGCCAGGCTGCGCGACCTCTCGGCGCTCGATCCGCAGCGGCTGTCGCAGCCCGTCTGACCGCCGCCAACGAAAAACGGCGCGGGAGGGCCCGCGCCGTTTCCGATGCTTGGCTGGAAGGCCCTCTATTCCTTGACCGCGCCCGTCATCGACGAGACGTAGGAGTCGACGAAGAACGAATAGAGGATGACGACGGGAAGCGAGCCGAACAGGGCGCCCGCCATCAGCGCTCCCCATTCGAACACGTCGCCGCGCACCAGTTCCGTCAGCACGCCGACCGGGATCGTCTTGTTCTCGGACGACTGGATGAAGGTCAGCGCGTAGATGAATTCGTTCCACGACAGGGTGAAGGCGAAGATGCCGGCCGAGATCAGCCCCGGCACGGCGAGCGGCAGGATGACCTTGATCAGGATCTGCCAGCGCGTCGCGCCGTCGACCAGGGCGCTTTCCTCGAGTTCGAAGGGAATCGAGCGGAAATAGCCCATCAGCAGCCAGGTGCAGAACGGAATCAGGAAGGTCGGATAGGTGAAGATCAGCGCCAGCTTGGTGTCATAGATTCCGAACTGGAAGACGATGACGGCGAGCGGGATGAACAGGATCGAGGGCGGAACCAGATAGGCGAGGAAGATCAGCAGCCCCGCCGGTCGCGAACCGGTGAACCGCACCCGTTCGATCGCGTAGGCGGCGAAGACGGACGCCGCCAGGGAGAGCACCGTCGAGCCGAAGGCGACCAGCATCGTGTTCCAGAGCCAGCCGGGATAGGAGGTCTCGAACAGCAGGTACTTGATGTGGTCGAGCGTCGGCTCCACCACCCAGAACGGGCTGTATTGCTCGTAATTGGTGAGCTGGTGGTTGGGCTTCACCGCCGTGATCGCCATCCAGTAGAACGGGAAGATCAGGACGAAGACGAAGACGGCGAGCGGAAGATAGACCGTCACGATCCGGCGGGGCAGGCGGTTCAGATAGCTCATGCCCTCCGCGTCGTCGTTGAGGGTCGGGTCGTTCTGGGCGGTCATTGCCATGGTATTTCTCCTAGTCCTGTCCGCCCTGCTGCCACTTCCGCCGTTGCAGGCCGAAGAAGCTGAACAGGATCGCTGCGAGCAGGAAGGGGATCATCGCGACGGCGATCGCCGCACCCTCGCCAAGCTGGCCTCCGGGGATGCCGCGCTGGAACGAAAGCGTCGCCATCAGGTGGGTCGCGTTCACCGGGCCGCCCTTGGTCAGAACATAGATCAGCTGGAAGTCGGTGAAGGTGAACAGGACCGAGAACGTCATCACCACGGCAATGATCGGGCTCAGCATGGGTAGCGTCACGAGGCGGAAGCGCTGCCAGCTGGTGGCGCCGTCCAGGGATGCCGCTTCCTGCAACGACGGGGAGATCGTCTGCAAGCCGGCCAGCAGCGAGATGGCGACGAAAGGAATGCCGCGCCAGACATTGGCGGCGATGACGGAGATGCGGGCGTTGGTCGGGTCCCCGAGGAAATTGATCGGGCCGTCGATCCAGCCGATCTGCATCAGCGACCAGGAGATGATGGAAAACTGCGCGTCGAAGATCCACCAGAAGGCCAGCGCGGAGAGAACCGTCGGCACGACCCAGGGCAGAAGGACGATGGCGCGGAAGAAGGATTTGAACGGCAGTTGCTCGTTCAGGATCATCGCCAGCCAGAGGCCGAGCGCGAATTTGAGGACCGAGGCGACGAAGGTGTAGACGACCGTGTTGAAGACGGAGGTCCAGAAGACCGGGTCATCCCAGAGATAGCGATAGTTCTCGAGGCCGATGAAGACGCCGTCACGGCCGATCTTCGCATCGGTGAAACCAAGCCAGACGCCGAGGCCGAGCGGATAGGTCAGGAAGCAGATCAGGAACACCGCCGCCGGCAGCATGAACATCAGTCCCATCGCATTCCGGCTCTGGAACATATCTGCTATGCGCGATGGCGGCTTTGGGGTGGGGTAGGCACTCATGGACATCTCCGCGCCCAGCAAGGAATCAGGGTGTTTCCCGCCGCTTGCGCGGCGGGAAAGGAAGGCGCCGACTAGACGCGGTAGTAGCGCTGGGCCCGGCGCTCGGCCTGAGCGATCGCGTCTTCCGGCGACATCTGGCCGGTGACCGCGGTCGCATACATGTCGACCAGCACATAATCCGCCATCGTCGCGGCGGAGGCGGTGCCGAGCGGGCCGGCATAGCCGTTGGGACGCAGGGAACCCGATGCCTTGGCATAGGCGGCATGGATCGGATTGCTGGTCCAGACGGGGTTGTCGGCGAAGGCCTTGAGCGGCTGGCAGCAATAGGCGCTGGCGCCTTCGATCCAGTTATTCATGTTGTCGGCCTGATACATGAACTGCAGATAGGCCTTGGCGGCTTCCGGATACTTCGTGTGCTTGAACACGGAGAGGGTCGAGGCCTGGTGCAGCTCGACGGACTCACCCACCGGGCCGATCGGCAGATTGACCGAACGCATGTCCTCCGCGATTTCCTTCATCGAAGGATCCTTGATGGCGGCGTAGTAGATCGAGACGCCATTGGCGGTCAGCGATATCTGGCCGGCCAGGAAGGCGCGGTTGTTGTTGACGTCCTGCCAGCTCTCGGTTCCCGGAATGAAGGTCTTGTAGAGCTCCTGCGCATATTTGACCGAAGCCAGCGTCTCCGGGCTATTGAGGACGACATTGCCGCTCTCGTCGACCATCTTGCCGCCATGGCTCCACAGCAGCCAGTGGGCATAGTTGTTGCCGTCGCCGACCGCCTTGCCGTGCGGGAAGCCTGCCGGGGTGCCTTTCGCCTGCATGGCCTTGCAGAGTTCGAGGAAGCCGGCCGTGTCCTTGGGGAATTCGCTGAAGCCGGCCGCCTTCATGTGGCTGTCGCGATAGACGACGGCGTTGCCGATGGCGCAAAGGGGCAGGGCGATGAACTTGCCGTCGCGCTTGGCGTAGCCCTCGAGGCCCGGATACCAGCCACCATGGGCGCTGCCCAGATATTCGCCGAGTTCCGTCAAGTCGACCAACTTGTCGGGATATTGCTGCGGGTCGTCGAACCAGCTCATCACCATGTCGGGGCCCGAGCCGATATTGGCGGCGACGGCAGCCTTCGGGCGGACGTCTTCCCAGCTTTCCTTGTCGATGCGAACCGGGACGCCGGTCGCGTCGGTGAATTTCTTCGTGTTGGCGAGCCAGGCGGCTTCTTCCCCCGGGACGAACGGGACCCAGCGCAAGAGTCGCAGCGATGCGCCTTCCTCCGGCTTGAAGGTGGGCGCGGCCGCCTGCGCGAATGCCGGGTTGATACCCAGGCCGCTCAAGCCGGTGGCTGCGACGAGTCCTGCGGACGTGGTCAGAAAATGGCGTCTGTTCAAAGTCATGGGGTTCCTCCTCCTCCTGCTTTTGCGGGATTTGCCTGGCAGGCAGGCGCCGTCCCGAAGCGGCGCTTCGTCAGGGAATTGGCCTAAAGGCGAAGTCCCGTGGCGGCATTGAAGATATGCGTCGAAGTCGTGTCGATGCCGATGTTCAAGGTCTCGCCCGGCTTGGCGGCGACGCGTTCGCGGAACACGCAAGTCACCTCGGTGCCGGCGAGCCTGGCGATGATCTGCGTTTCCGAGCCGGTGGGCTCTGTCACCAGCACCGTAGCGGGGATGCCGGCCGGATCGAGCCGCATCGCCTCAGGCCGCAGGCCGTAGACGAGATCCTGGCCCTTGGCGGCCTCGATCTCCCGGTGGACCGGGAGCACGGTTCCGTCGGTGGCCAGGAAGCGGCCCGCATCGTTCGGGTCCAGGCGCCCCTTGATCATGTTCATCGAGGGCGAACCGATGAAGCCGGCCACAAAGAGATTGACCGGCCGGTCATAGAGGTCCAGCGGCGCCCCGATCTGCTCGACGCGGCCATCCTGCATGACGACGATCTTGTCGGCCATGGTCATGGCCTCGATCTGGTCGTGCGTCACATAGACCGTCGTGGTCTTCAGGCGCTGGTGCAATTCCTTGATTTCGGCGCGCATGGCGACGCGCAGCTTGGCGTCGAGATTGGAAAGCGGCTCGTCGAACAGGAACACCTGCGGATCGCGGACGATCGCCCGTCCCATCGCGACGCGCTGGCGCTGGCCACCGGAGAGCTGGCGCGGGTAGCGTTCCAGAAGATGGGTCAATCCGAGGATCTCGGCGGCCGGGCGGACGCGCTCGTCGATCGTTGCCTTGCTCGCGCCTTTCAGCGTGAGCGAGAACGCCATGTTGGCGGCGACCGTCATATGCGGATAGAGCGCATAATTCTGGAAGACCATCGCGATGTCGCGTTCCTTCGGCGGTACGCGATTGACGACCTTGTCGCCGATGCGGATCTCGCCAGCGGTGATGTTCTCCAATCCTGCCAACATCCGCAGCAGGGTCGACTTGCCACAGCCGGACGGGCCGACAAGGATGACGAACTCGCCATCATCGATCTGCACGTCAACGCCCCGGATGATGGGTTGAGCGCCGAAGGACTTCTTTACATTTACGAACTCTACTGACGCCATGCACGTCCTCCCGGAACTTTATGTTAGTGCCGCCTTCGGCTGAATCCTGGCGGTGATTGTTTAAATCGCGCGATTGGTTCTGGTCGTTGATGCCGGGCGGCTGGGGCGCGATGCCTTCCCCGCACGCATCGACGGCCCGTCACGCGAGACGGTCCTGTGCATTCCGCCTGTACGGGCAGTGTCGCGAGAGACTATCGCCATCCGCGCCCCATACGCCGGCCCGGCGTCCGCGCAGGACCCGCGTTGTCGCAGGGCAGGGTCCCTGCCGCTGGCGTCGGTCTGGTTGCTCCGACCGTTGTGTCGATGGGCTGACGGAAAAACCGGGCCTTCGCACGTCGCCGCTCCAGGGACAGCCTCATTCCTCGCACAATGCGCAGTGTGAACTCGGCCAGATTGTCAAAGACAGCTTCTCCCTCTGTCCGTGAACGCGTCCTATCGCGCAAAGTAATTGATCATATGAAAAGTTATAGACCAGGGTCAACCAACTACCGGGGAGAATTTCAAATAACACGGGAGTCTGTGTGTTTGTTGCGATGCAACAAAGCCGTGATCGTCGACAATTCGAAGGTAGGAATACTTGTAAACTATCGATAATTTTGCGGTAGTACACCGAGATGTTTTCAACTGACGCAATCGTAATGTTGCCCTGTGCGTCAGGAGCTCGGCAACTCGGCGCGATGGTCGCCCGTTTGTGCGGGGTCTCTTCCGTCGATCGCCGACGCGGCGAGGCCCAAACAAAAACGGCGCGGGGATGAGCCCGCGCCGTTCGTGTTCCGCTAGGGGAGTTTGGCTTATGCCATCGCCTTGGTCAGGTTCTCGCTGACCTTGTCGAGGAAGCCCGTGGTCGACAGCCACTTCTGGTCCGGACCGACGAGCAGCGCCAGATCCTTTGTCATGTCGCCGGCCTCGACCGTATCGACGCAGACCTTCTCGAGCGTCAGCGCGAACTTTGCGAGTTCGGCGTTGTCGTCGAGCTTGGCGCGATGGGCGAGGCCACGCGTCCAGGCGAAGATCGAGGCGATCGAGTTGGTCGAGGTCTCCTTGCCCTGCTGGTGCTGGCGGTAGTGGCGCGTCACGGTGCCGTGGGCAGCTTCCGCTTCGACGGTCTTGCCGTCGGGCGTCAGCAGCACGGAGGTCATCAGGCCGAGCGAACCGAAGCCCTGGGCGACCGTGTCGGACTGCACGTCGCCGTCGTAGTTCTTGCACGCCCAGACATAACCGCCGGACCACTTCAGGGCCGAAGCGACCATGTCGTCGATCAGGCGGTGCTCGTAGGTGATGCCGGCGGCCTTGAAGGCGGCGGCGAATTCGGCGTCGAACACTTCCTGGAACAGATCCTTGAAGCGGCCGTCATAGGCCTTGAGGATGGTGTTCTTGGTCGAGAGATAGACCGGATACTTGCGCATCAGGCCGTAGTTCAGCGAAGCGCGCGCGAAGTCGCGGATCGATTCGTCGAGGTTGTACATCGCCATGGCGACGCCGGCGCCCGGGAACTTGAAGACTTCCTTCTCGATGACGGTGCCGTCTTCGCCCTCGAACTTGATCGTCATCCGGCCCTTGCCGGGGACGAGGAAATCGGTGGCCTTGTACTGGTCGCCAAAGGCATGACGGCCGACGATGATCGGCTGGGTCCAGCCGGGAACCAGGCGCGGCACGTTCTGGCAGATGATCGGCTCGCGGAAGATCACCCCGCCGAGGATGTTGCGGATCGTGCCGTTCGGCGACTTCCACATCTCCTTGAGGTTGAACTCCTTCACGCGGGCTTCGTCCGGCGTGATGGTGGCGCACTTGACGCCGACGCCCACCTTCTTGATCGCTTCGGCCGCCTCGATCGTCACCATGTCGTTGGTGGCGTCGCGATGCTCGATGCCCAGGTCGAAATACTGGAGGTCGAGATCGAGGTAGGGGTGGATCAGCTTGTCCTTGATGTTCTGCCAGATGATCCGGGTCATCTCGTCGCCGTCGAGCTCAACGACGGGATTGGCTACCTTGATCTTCGCCATGGATGAGAACCTCGCTTCGGGGTTGTACGGCTCGGCTTGCCGGCGGAAGGAGGTCGCGGGCGGCAAGGCAGCGCCGAGGATGGTGCGGGCTCCCCTATAGCATCGCACTCAAAACGCGCAAAGGCGGGCGGGCAGGAGAATGTTGCCGCGGCGGGGGGAGGGCGGGATCGGATGGCTTCGGATTGGAAGCGCGTCAGAATGGGCTGGTCGACAGGGGGCGGCGCCGCTTGCGGATGGCGCGCTTGATCCGGGCGTGCAGGCGCCGCGTCGCGCTCAGATGCAGTTCCAGATGCGCATGGACAGGCCATTTGCCGGCATGGAGCGCCGCGACCCCGCATCGCAGCAGCGGTCGTGGAATGAACGCCGCCAGCTTGCGAATGGCCTTGCGTTCACCGAACGCCACCGCCAGTTGCCGGACCTGTTCGTCGAAGAACCCGTCCCGGTTCCATTCCGCGAGATCGCCCGGTGTCGTGAGGCCGCCGAGCTGGAACAGGAAAGCCAGGGAACTCCAGTACCGCTTCTCGCCGATCCGGTTCGAGAAGTCCGATGCGTTGGCGACCAGGACTCTGGCCATCTCGCGGGCGCGTACCCTGTGAAACTTTGTCGCCGGACCGCCATCGCCCCCCATGGCGGCCAGACTCGGCGCCGAGGCTGCGAAGTTGTCGCCATGGATTCGATAGGTCGAGAGGGGAAGCTCGATCAGAGCCGAGCCCCCGAGGCAATGTGCGAGGCGGTTGAAGTGACCATCCGCCGAGAGTTTCGCCATGTCGTCCGGGGCGCATTGCGGCCGGAGAATATCGAGGATGTGGCGACGGTAGACGTTCGACGTGCCGGGAGACCAGGGCCAGGTCAGGGGCGTTGGCGGCAGCAGGAACGTGTGCTTGCCGAGCAGGTCATAGAGCTTGCCGTCGATGCTTCCGAGCCGGGGTACCACGTCGGCGGAGCGCAATCCGCCCGGTGTCGCTATTTCGTGGACGCTCTCCCGGCTGCGCGAGCCACTGAACAGGCCGCCGTCCGGTCCCGTCTCCAGGGCGGCACTGGAGGTGAACGCAATGTTGTGGCGACTGGCCAGATGGACCTGGATATGCACCGAGGCAAAGTTCGACAGGAGCGTATCGTCCGAATCGATGAACGCAACGAATTCGCCTGATGCCTGTTCCAGTCCGAGCAAGCCGGCGCCCAAGGAACCCAGGTTGACCTCGGCATGACGGATGCGAAAGTGCGGGTCGTCGCCGACGTGACGCGCGATGACGTCCCGGCTTTCATCCGTCGAGGCATTGTCGACGATCACGACCTCGAAGTCCGGATAATCCTGCCTCAGGATCGAGTCGATCGTGCGCCCGATATACCGGCCATAGTTCCAGTTTCGAACGATGAAAGAGACCTTGGGAAGCCGCGCTTCTCCGG
Organism: Kaistia defluvii; assembly: GCF_026343955.1. Lineage (GTDB taxonomy): Bacteria > Pseudomonadota > Alphaproteobacteria > Rhizobiales > Kaistiaceae > Kaistia > Kaistia defluvii. The sequence goes on along the minus strand of NZ_JAPKNI010000001.1, from coordinate 63,638 downwards.
CGATCGCCAGCCTGGAAGCCGCGATACCGCCGATCGTCAGATCTTCGCCGCCGGCATCGCTCGGGGGCGGCAGATTCCCGGAACCTGAGACTTCCAGGCGGTCTTGCATGGCTTGAGGTAGGCCTTTTTCTGGGTGCCGATCTCTGTCGACTTGAGAGGCTGCCGCTGAATAGAGCCGCCATCGGGCGACTGCGTGGCGGTTGCCCGGTAGCCGCCCATTGGTATGCACGTGCCGGGCGGGACGCAATGACTGGATTGGAATTCATCCAGTATAGTCGATCAGCAGACCCTACCGATGCGCGATCCCCCGGAATGCAGCGCCTGATTTGCCATTCGGCAGGGACCTGAATTCCCTTCGTCGGCGCTGCGAGCGGGTTGGGCCCGATCCAAGCGCTCCACCTCGCTATCGACATCAACGGCGCCGGGGTCGATCTCAACCAACCGATCGTGACCGAACCCGGCGCGCCGGCCTGGTTCATCCAGGACTATCCTCGCATCGCCCGACGTTTGCGGCCCCTGGCTTTGCGCGCGCGGAGATACTGGCGTACGGCCTCACGCATCCGACGGAGGACGGTCGTGCGCAGAGCGATCTGCACGTGGAGGGGCAGGCGACTCCCGTATTGCTCCTTGAGCACGGCCAGGACGGCCGGGCGCGGCAGCCGTTCATCGAGCTGGTGAATCGCTTGGCGCTCGCCAAAGGCGCTGGATAGCAGAGGCAGCAGGCCGTCCGCCCGCGCCGCGATCTGCGCGGGGCCTGGCATCTGGCTCGGGCCCGGCTGCGGGCCGACCAGCAGCAGAGCCAGCCCGTTCCAGTAGCGTTGCGAACCGATGCGACGGACAAAGTCCGAGCCGTTGGCCGCCCAGACGCGAAGCGTGTTCCGCTCGTCGATGGCCGTCCGCGATCCGGCCTCGCGGCTGGCTGTCGGCTCGGGAAGGGCGGTGAGCCGTGGGCTCGAAAGCGGGATCCCGATCGACGCCGACCCGCCCAGCATTTGGCACAGCGGCGCATAGTGCGTGGACGCCGAGGATGGCTGTTCCGTCGCGGCGACGGCCTGCGGATCCAGAAGATCGAGGATGAAGCGCCGATACATCTTTGCGGCATCGGGAGACGTCGTCCAGCCCTGCCTCGTCGGTTCGATCAGCGCCACGCGCGATGCCAGGTCCGCGAAAGCACTGTCGTCGATACAGGCGAGCCGCAGGACCGGCGTCCCCGGTTGCGGCCAGGCGGCGGATGGTTCGGACAGCGGCGAGGGCGGGCCGTCGCGCTCCGGTCTGGCCGTGAAGAACGGCGAAGCGGTGAAGGCGACGCTGTGACGGCTCGCGAGATGGGTCTGGATATGGATGGCGGCGAAGTTCGGCAGGGGAAGTTCCGTCGCCTCCAGGAAGGTGATGAACTCTCCTTCGGCGGCGGCAAGCCCAAGAGACGCTCGGCCAAACGGCCCCGGATCCGTGTCCACGGATACGATCTGGAAGCGGCGATCGCCGGCGATCTGGCGCTCGAGGGCGGCGTGACTGGAAGCCGTTGCGCTTGCGTCGACAAGGATCGCCTCGAAACGCGGGTAGCTCTGCTTCCGCACCGCCTCGATGACCTGGGCGAAGTCGTCGTCAGGCTTCCCCGTGAGGACAAAGGAAACCAGAGGCACCTGGATCGCGCCCGGGTGGGCAAGGGCCGATTCGCCGCGGTTCTGAATGAAGAAATCGGATCTATCCATGGCGCTTTCGATCCGGTGAGACCTGGTCGGATGGTGAGACCTGGTCGGATTCAGACTGGCTTGCCCACCGGGCCGCTCGTGTCATGCCGTTCGCTGTTTGCGGAAGTTCTTGCGGAACCAGCGTTCCTGCCTCTTGTTGCCCTTCACGAACGAAGCGCGGCCGGAGTCGAGATGCTGCAGCTGGGGCGCGGTCACACTCGAGTTCCTGCCATGGATCCGGTAACCGGACAGGGGCTCATTCAGCATGATGCTCCCGCCTTCGGTGTGGCAGAAGGGGGCCGCTGAGGCGTCGAGCGCGAATTTGACCTCGATCGGATCGCGGATCGCCTGCATCAGGCGCTCGATCTTCTGCCGGCGGTAGACGATCGAGGTTCCCGGATGCCAGAACCAGCGCCGCTGGCTCGGCGGGATCAGCGTCAGGGAGAGCTGCCGAGGGGTATCATGGTGGGTCGAGACCCGCGTCTCGACCCAGCCAGGCCGATCCGCTGCCGGCTTCTTCCACCAATGCGGCATGTTGCCCGCGACGATCGTCCCGTTTTGGTCGATCTGCAACGTGTCGCCGGTCGAGACGTCGGCGCCGTTGTTCAGCAGCAGATGCGCCCGAATGTGATGGCTGATGAAATGCGGAAACAGGAAATCGTCGGTGTCGAGGAAGGAGGCGAAGTCACCCGCAACCCGATGCTGCGTGAGAATGTGGTGCGCGGCGCCAAACTGGCCGATATTGCGCATCAGTTGAATGAAGCGGACCTGCGGATGCTGCTCGACAAAGGCGCTGATCAGCGAGGGGCTGTCGTCCTGCGAACCATTGTCGAGGACGATGATCTCCAGCCGCGGATAATCTTGCGCCACTGCGGATCGAAGCGCGGTCAGAAGATAGGTGGCATAGTTCCAGTTGATGGCGATGATCGTCACGAGCGGCAGGTTTTCGCTGCCGCTCACGCCGTAGGTCTGGCGCCACTCCGCCTCGTTCATGCAAGGATGCGACGCGCGGCCAGGGCCAGCGCGATGTAGCTCCAGCCGGTGAAGAGCAGCGAGATGCCAGCCAGCGTGCCGGGGACCCAGAGGCCGGAGAACGGATACTGAAGCAGGATGAAGAGGCCGGCCAGGAAGGCGATGATGCCGGCGGCGAGGATCCAGCCCCAGCCGTCCATCGGCCGGACCCGCATCGAAAGGGCGATCTGGAAAATGCCCTTGGCCATGAAGACGGACGCGATGATCAGGGTGAGCGCAACGCTGCCGACAACCGGCGACATGTAGATGGCGACGCCGCCGATCAGAATGACGATGCCGACGACCAGTTGCCAAAGGAAGCCGCCCCAGCCCTGGACGCTGAACGACTGGAAGATCTGGACCGCCCCGGCGATGACCAGCACGACCGCGAGGAAGATCGTGACGGTGACGCTGGAAATCAGCGGCATGGCGATGGCGCAGATGCCGCCGATCACGAACACGATGCCGAGAAACAGGAACCAGCCCCACTTTTCTCGTACGCTCGCCGAAAAGCTCTTGCTGGCTGTCAGATCCGCGGGCATTTCGCGTCCTCCCCTTGAACGATCCCAGTTCCCAAGGTTGCGACTCGGTTAAGTCCTGCAACCTGCTTCACGCAGTGCGAATATAGCGTGAGAGCTCTCTATGGGCTAGGAGAGGGCGAAATCAACATGATGCACGGACGCAATGGTCGCTTCTGAACTTCTCGTCGACGGGCCCGCCGTCATTCTCGTCGAACCGCAGCTTGGCGAGAACATCGGCACCGCCGCCCGCGCCATGGCGAATTTCGGTCTGCGCGATCTGCGCATCGTCAATCCGCGCGACGGCTGGCCGAGCGAGAGCGCGCGCCGCGCCGCCAGCCGCGCCGACCATGTCTTCGACCGCATCCGCCTGTTCCAGACGGTCGAGGAAGCCGTCGCCGATCTCGGTTATCTCGTCGCGACCACGGCCCGTTCGCGCGAGCTCGCCAAGGCGGTGCGCGGCCCCGCCGCCGCGGCCGGCATCATGCGCGGGCACATGGCCGGCGGGGTGAAGACCGGCATCCTGTTCGGACGCGAGCGCATCGGCCTCACCAATGAGGAGATCTCGCTCGCCGACGAGATCGTGACGCTGCCGATCGATCCGCAATTCGCCTCGCTCAACATCGCCCAGGCCGTGCTGATCCTCGCCTATGAATGGCGGCGCAGCGGGCTCGAGACGGAGGAGGCAGGGCTTCGCTTCACCACGCCGAACGACAGCCGCCCGGCGACCAAGCAGGAATTGATCGGCCTGTTCGAGCATCTGGAAGGCGCGCTCGACGCAGTCACCTTCTTCCGCCCGGTCGAGAAGCGGCCCGTCGTGGTGCAGACCTTGCGGGCCATGCTGCAGAAGGCCCAGTTCACCGAGGCCGATATCCGCACGCTGCGCGGCGTCGTCGCGGCGCTGGAAAACCGGCCGACCCGGCCGCGCCGCCGCGCCGATGGCACGGAAACCACCAGCCGCGAGGCCGAGGATTGAGCGCCAGGCTGCTGGTCTTCGATTCGGGCATAGGGGGCCTCTCGGTTCTGCGCGAGATCCGTCGCCAATTGCCGTCGGCCGACATCACTTATGTCGCGGATGATGCCGCCTTTCCCTACGGCGACTGGGAGGCCGGTCCGCTTTCCGATCATATCGTCGCTCTGATGGGGCGGTTGATCGAGCGCTTTGGGCCAGATGCGGTGGTGATCGCCTGCAATACGGCCTCGACGCTGGTGCTGCCGCCCCTGCGGGCGCTGCATGCGATCCCCTTCATCGGCACGGTTCCCGCGATCAAGCCGGCGGCGGAGCGTTCCGGCAGTCATGTCGTCGGGGTGCTGGCGACTCCCGGAACGATGAAGCGGGATTACACGCGCGACCTGATACGCAGCTTCGCGCGGGATTGCCACGTCCGGCTCGTCGGCTCGTCGGAGCTGGCGCCGTTGGCGGAAGCGGCGATGCGCGGCGACCCCGTCGACGATGCCGCCCTTCGCACCGAGATCGAGCCGGCCTTCATCGAGGTCGAGGGCAGGCGAACCGATACGATCGTACTCGCCTGCACGCATTATCCCTTCCTGATCGACCGGATGGAAGCCGTGGCGCCCTGGCCGGTGACCTGGATCGACCCCGCCGAGGCGATCGCGCGCCGGGTCCTGTCGGTCCTGTCCCTGACGGCCGAGCCGCCGGGCGCGCCGATGGCGGAGGGGCAGGCCTTCCTCACCTCGGGCAAGGCCTGGGCGCCTGCCCAATTGCGCCTGCTGTCGCAGTTCGGCCTGACCGGCGCGATCCTGGACTGAAACGAGCGCGGGCTCGCCGCGCCCGGGCGCGTCAGCCGCGATGGGCGTCCATCAGGATCTCGAAGGAACGCTTGCGGTCGGCCGGATCGTAGAAGTCCGTCGTGACGATCAGTTCGTCGGCACCGGTCTGCTCGATCACGGCCGCGAGCTTCTGCTTCACCGTCTCCGGGCCGCCGATGATCGCGACGCCGAGATGCGAGCGGACATAGGCTTCTTCGCGCGGCTCCCAGCGGCCTTCCATGCTGTCGACCGGCGGCATCAGCACGGTCGGCTGGCCGCGCACGAGATTGACCAGGCGCTGGTACTGCGTCGTCACCTGGTAATTCGCTGCCTCGTCGGTTTCGGCGGCAATGACGGGCAACCCGACCATCACATAGGGCTTCTCCAGATATTCGGACGGGCGGAAGAAGTGGCGGTAGGTCTCCAGCGCCTCCATCAGCCGCTGCGGCGCGAAATGGCTGGCGAAGGAGAAGGGCAGGCCGAGCAGCGCAGCGAGTTGGGCGCTGAAGGTCGAGGATCCGAGCAGCCAGACAGGTACGTTGGAACCCTCGCCGGGAACGGCGCGAAGCTTCTGGCCCTCGGCGGCGGGCCCCAGCAGCGCCAGGAGCTCCTGCACATTCTGCGGAAACGCATTGTCGTCGTCGGTCATGTCGCGGCGGAGCGCCCGCATCGTCATCGGGTCACCACCTGGCGCGCGGCCGAGGCCGAGGTCGATGCGCCCGGGATAGAGCGCTTCCAGCGTGCCGAACTGCTCGGCGATGACGAGCGGCGCATGGTTCGGCAGCATCACGCCGCCGGAGCCGACGCGGATCGTCGAGGTGCCGCCGGCGAGATAGCCGATCAGCACCGACGTCGCCGAACTGGCGATGCCCGGCATGTTGTGGTGCTCGGCCACCCAGAAGCGATTGTAGCCAAGCTTTTCGACATGGCGCGCCAGATCGAGCGAGTTGTTCAGCGCAGCGGCGACGGTGCCGTTCTGGCGAACCGGCGCGAGGTCGAGGACGGAGAGCGGAATGGGGGATGGCTGGGGCATGGATCGATCCGGTGGGGCAAATGTGACTTCCATGTGGGAAGCCGTGGCCGGATCGGGAAGGGCGGGCAACGAAATTTTTTGTATTGATCAGTACATAATTCTGTGCCCCTTTTCGCGGCGTCTGTGCGACGCTGAAGGCATGGCGGGCAGGCAAGGGATCTGGCGATGATCGGTTGGGGCATTCTGGGCACGGGGTTCATCTCCGATACCGTCGCGGACGCGATCGGCAAAAGCCCGGGGTCTCGGCTTGCCGCCGTTGCCGGTCGCGATGTCGCCCGCACCGAAGACTTCCGCGCCCGCTTCGGCGGGAACCGCGCCTATGGCGATGTCACCGAATTGCTCGCCGATCCCGCCGTCGACATCGTCTATGTCGGCCTGCCGAACCATCTGCACCACGGCTCCGTCGCCGAGGCGGCCGCGGCCGGCAAGGCGGTCCTCAGCGAAAAGTCGCTCTCGATCGACATGGAAAGGAGCCGCGCGCTGGTCGATGCGGTCGCGGCGAACGACGTCTTCTTCGTCGAGGGGCTGATGTATCTCGCCCACCCGCTGATCGCGCGTTTCGTCGATATTCTGAGGGATGGCAGGCTCGGGACCGTGAAGTCGATCCACGCCAGCTACGCGGCCGATATTCGGCAGGTCGTCAATCCGCAAGGCCGGGGCACGCTGTACAATCTTGGCTGCTATCCGGTCTCGCTGCTGCAACTCGCGGTGCAGACCGTGGCCGGCGAGGGGGCGTTCCGGGATCGCCGCCAGACCGGCACCGGCTCGATCTCCTCCCATGACGGCAATGTGAGCGAGGCGGCGCTGGCGGTTCGCTTCGGCAACGGCATTCTGGCGACCGTCCAGACCGCCGAGACCTATGGCATGCATCCGGATTTCATCGTCGTCGGCGACAAGGGCAGCCTGCGCTTCCTCGACAATCCCTGGCTGCCGCAGGCGGGCACCAGCCGGCTGCTGTTCACCGGCTTCGATGGCATCATCGAGGAGATCCGGGTCGACAGCGATGCGGACGCTTTCCTGCATCAGGTGCGAATGGTCGAGCGCAGCCTTGCCGCTGGCTCGAGGGTCGCGGACCGGCCTTCGCCGAGACCGGCGGACTCGATCGAGATCATGGAGATGCTGACCGAGTGGGAGGCGGATATCCGCAGCGCCTTCGCCTGAAGCGTCGGCGCTGCCCAATCTCAAGCCTTTCACGAGCTTTTTGACGCGGCGCGGCCGCAACCCTCAGGAGATTGCAATGGACCTCAAACTGTCGAACAAGACGGCGCTGGTGACCGGCTCGACCGGCGGGATCGGGCTGGCGATTGCCAGGACCCTGGCCGAGGAAGGCGCGGCCGTCATCGTCACCGGCCGCTCGGCCGAGTCGGTCGAGAGGACCGTGCAGGAGATTGGCGCGGCGCGCGGCATCGTCGCCGATCCCGCCACGGCCGAAGGCGCCGCCGCGCTGACCAGTGCCGTGCCCTCGATCGATATTCTCGTCAACAATCTCGGCATCTACGAAGTGAAGCCCTTCGCCGAGATCACCGACGCGGACTGGCTGCATTTCTTCGATGTCAACGTGCTCTCCGGCATCCGGCTGGCGCGGCACTATTTCCCGGCCATGCTCGAGCGCAACTGGGGCCGGATCATCTTCGTCTCCAGCGAATCGGCGCTGCAGGTGCCGCCGGACATGATCCACTACGGCATGACCAAGACGGCGCAGCTTTCCGTGGCGCGCGGTTTGGCCGAGCTCACCAAGGGCACCGCCGTAACGGTCAATTCCGTTTTGCCGGGGCCGACGCGTTCGGCCGGAATCGGCGATTTCCTGCGTTCCGTCTTCCCGGGAAATCCCGGCAGCGAGGCGGAACTGGAGAAGGAATTCTTCCGGCAGTATCGGTCGTCGTCGCTGCTGCAGCGGATGATCGATCCCAAGGAGATCGCCGCGCTGGTCGCCTATGTCGCGAGCCCGCTCGGGGCGGTCACGAATGGCGCGGCGCTGCGGGTTGAAGGCGGATTGCTGATGTCGGCTACCTGAGGCGGCGAACCGTCTCCGACATTTGACTCCTCGGGGCTTCTCCTCTACACCCCGGCCCATCGCGTCGGCTCGTTCGGGCCGGCGTGGTATTTCACGCACCCGCGGAAACGTTCTTCGTTTCCTGTCGGCCGGCCCAAAAGACCGGCAGAGGAGGGCACGTGTCCCTGTAACTCGTATCCAAGGGATATGCGATGTCGAAGCGTGCTTCGTCTAAACACAAGATTGACCGCCGTCTTGGCGAAAACCTCTGGGGTCGCCCCAAGTCTCCGGTCAACAAGCGCGAATACGGCCCCGGCCAGCATGGCCAGCGCCGCAAGGGCAAGGTTTCCGATTACGGTACCCAGCTCCGCGCCAAGCAGAAGCTCAAGGGCTACTACGGCAACATCTCCGAGAAGCAGTTCCGGAAGATCTATGCCGATGCGACCCGTCGCAAGGGCGATTCGTCGGAGAACCTGATCGGCCTCCTCGAGTGCCGTCTGGACGCGATCGTCTATCGCGCCAAGTTCGTCCCGACCGTGTTCGCCGCGCGCCAGTTCATCTCGCACGGTCACATCAAGGTCAACGGCCGCCGCGTCAACATTCCGTCCTTCCAGGCGAAGGTCGGCGATGTGATCGAGGTCAAGGAAGCTTCGCGTCAGCTGACGATCGTCCTCGAGGCGACCCAGCTCGCTGAGCGTGACGTTCCCGACTACATCGAAGTCGATCATCACAAGATGAGCGCCAAGTTCTCGCGCGTGCCGGCTCTGGCCGACGTGCCGTATCCGGTTCACATGGAACCGAACCTGGTCGTCGAATTCTATTCGCGCTGATCCGTCAGCGTTATCGAGTTCTGGAAAAGGCCGCCTTCGGGCGGCCTTTTCTTTTTGCGGCCGTCTCGATCGACATTTCCGACCTTCGGATTGGCGGTTGGGCGGCGTATCAAGGACGAATCCGGCCGAGAGGGTGCGACATGACCGAAATCGGGATCGAGACGCGGCGCGGGGGCGATCTCGTCGGCTTCGCGGCCATCGCCACGACGATCATCGGCTGGGCATCGGCCTTCGCGGCCATCCGCGTGGGTCTTACCGCGCTGACGCCGGTCGAACTGGCCGCCGCGCGCTATCTCGCCGCCGCCGTTCCGGCCGCCCTCTATCTGCTCGTCGCCCGGCCACCGCTGCCTTCGCTCCGGGATTTCCTGCGCCTGATCGTCATCGGCGTGCTGTTCATCGCCGCCTATGCGGTGCTGCTCAACACCGGCGAGCAGACGATTGCGGCAGGGCCCGCCTCGTTCATCATCCAGATCAATCCGATCATCGTGGCGCTGATCGCGATGCCGCTGCTCGGCGAGCGCTTCGGGCTCGGCGGTTGGGTCGGCACGCTGGTGTCGTTCCTGGGCGTCGGGCTGATCGCCTATGGCAGCGGCGACGGGCTCGGGCTGAATATCGGGGCGCTGCTGATCCTCGGCGCGGCGCTTTGCACCTCGGTCTCGACCATCCTGCAGAAGCCGCTCTTGGCGCGCATGCCGGCGCTGGCTGTCACCGCCTGGGTGCTGCTTCTTGGTAGCCTTCCGTTAACCCCGGCGATCCCCGACACGCTGGCCGCGCTGAAACTGGCGCCCCCCGCCGTCCTCTGGTCGATCGCCTATCTCGTCGTGCTGCCCACCGTCATCGGCTACCTGACCTGGGCGATCGCGCTGAAGCGCTTCCCGGCCTCGCGCGCCTCCAACTTCCTTTACTGCATCGCCCCGACTGCGACGCTGATCGGCTATCTGTGGCTCGGCGAAGTGCCGTCGCTCATCAGCCTGCTCGGCGGCGCCATGGCGATCGGCGGCGTCGTCATCGTCAATCTCGTCCGCCGGCGATAGGGTCGCGGGCGTTTGGGCTTGCCGGGCGGCTCGCGAAGCGGCATCAAGGCGACAACAGCCGGAACCCACACACCATGACCGAACTGCTCGACATCGCCCGCCGCATCGCGGCCTCGGACCCGCTGGAGGCGGAGAGCAGCGACGCGTGCCATCCGATGTTCCGCAAGGGGCCGGACAGCGTCGAGTTCGGCAAGCTGCGCAAGCGGCTGATCCGGCAGGTGCGGCAGGCGCTGGACGATTTCGCCATGGTGCGGCCGGGCGATCGCTGGCTGGTCTGCCTCTCCGGCGGCAAGGATTCCTACACGCTGCTGGCGCTGCTGCTCGATCTGAAATGGCGCGGCATGCTGCCGGTCGACCTGCTCGCCTGCAATCTCGACCAGGCGCAGCCCGGATTTCCGGCCGAGATCCTGCCCAATTACCTGACCGACCTCGGCGTGCCGCACCGGATCGAGCGGCAGGACACCTATTCGATCGTCACGTCCAAGATCGAGCCCGGCAAGACTTATTGCGCGCTCTGCTCCCGGCTGCGGCGCGGTCATCTCTACCGGATCGCGCGGGAGGAGGGGTGCCAGGCCGTGGTGCTCGGCCATCACCGCGAGGACATTCTCGAGACGTTCTTCCTCAACCTGTTCCATGGCGGCAAGCTCGCCTCCATGCCGCCGAAGCTGCTGAACGAGGAGGGCGACCGGCTGGTGCTGCGGCCGCTCGCCTATGCGGCTGAGGACGACATTGCCCGCTTCGCCACGGCGATGCAGTTTCCGATCATTCCCTGCGACCTCTGCGGCTCGCAGGAGGGCCTGCAGCGCAATGTCGTCAAGCAGATGCTGGCCGACTGGGAAAAGCAGACGCCCGGCCGCAAGGAAATCATGCTGCGGGCGCTCGGCAAGGCGAACCCGTCGCATCTGCTCGACCGCAACCTGTTCGACTTCGAAAGCCTGGTCGGCAAGGGGTAGCCAGCAGCCGCGCGCCTATCCCGCCGTCGTCAGCCAGAGCGCCAGAAGCGCGCCGATCAGGGCCGGCGGCATGACGAGGATGCCGAGCTTCAGGAAGGTCCAGGCGCCGACGCGCTGGCCCTCGCGCCGCAGCGCGACCAACCAAAGGATCGTCGCCAGCGAACCGGTGATCGAAAGGTTCGGTCCGAGATCGACGCCGACCAGTACCGCGCTGGTGACCGAATGCGGCAGCTGCGCCGCCTCGATGGTCGCACCGGCGATCAGGCCGGTCGGCAGGTTGTTGAGCAGATTGCTGGCGATGGCGACGATGATGCCGGCGCCCGTCGCGGCCCAGCCGATCGAATGCGCCGCCCATTGCTGGGCCAAGCGTGCCAGCGCGTCGATGACGCCGGTCAATTGCAGCGCCTCGACCAGCACGAACAGGCCCGCCACCAGCGGCAGCACGCCCCAGGAAATGTCCCGCAGCACCGGCCAGGGCGACTGCCGGCTGCCGAGCAGGATGCCGGCGGCGGTCAGCGTTCCGGCGATGAAGGTCGGCAGGCCGAGCTGCCAGTCGAGCGCGGAAGCGACCAGCAGCACGAGCGCCGTCGCGCCGATGCCGCCGGCCGCGAGCTTGCCGCCGAAGGTCAGGACGACGGGCGGGATGTCCGTTCTCAGCCTGTCCGGGATGGACCGGCGCAGCGTCAGTCGCAGCATCAGATAGGTCAGGCCGATCGCGGCGATCGAGGGCAGGGTGAAGGTCGCGAGCCAAGAGGTGAGCGGCGGCATCTGGCTGCCGAAGATCACCAGATTGGCCGGGTTGGAGATTGGCAGCACGAAGCTCGCGGCATTGGCGATGAAGGCGCAGATGAACAGGTAGGGCAGCGGCTCGGCGTCGGCGGCGCGGGCGGCGGCATAGACGGCCGGCGTCAGCACGACGGCGGTGGCGTCGTTCGACAGGAAGACCGTGACGACGATGCCGACGACATAGATCAGCCAGAACAGGCGCGTGCCCGAGCCGCGCGCTTGGCGGACCGCCAGCGTTGCCAGCCAGTCGAACAGACCTTCCTTCCGCGCCAGCTCGGCCAGAAGCATCATGCCGATCAGGAAGAGATAGACGTCGCTGCCGCGGCCGATGCCTTCCAGCGCGGCCGAGAGCGGCATCAGCCCGAACAGCACCAGCAGGGCGGCGCCGCCAAACGCCCAGATCGCCTCCGGCAGGTTCCAGGGACGCACCAGGACGCCCCCGAGAGAGATGGCGGCAATGCTCCAGATGGCGACGGGCGCACCCATGGTCAGGTCTCGTGCTTGGCGGGGAAACGGTTGTCGGGAGGCGGCTTCCGCCGTCGCCCGCACGCTTGTGCCATATCCACAGCGGCGCTTCCATGCGGCGTTGCGCACTTTCGCTCCCGTCTTGAGCCGGGCTCGAGACCCATGCGGAGGCGGCGGAGGCCAGCCGGGCCGATCGCCTCGGCGCGTCCATCGTCGTGGATCAGTCGGCCCGGCGCCACTTCGTCATCGTCACCCTCGCGATCGCCCGTCGCTGAGCCGAGCCGACAAAAAAAGCGGCGCAACGTGCGCCGCTTTCGCGAGATCTTCGTGTCGGTCAGCGCATCACGCAACGATGCTGCCGGCCGTCATAGCCGGTATAGGTGCCGGTACGCGGATTGAACGACCGGTAGCGGTTCGAGCAGTAGGCGATGTAGTCGTCGCCGGCATAATAGCGCGGCTGATTGGCCGAATTGGCGATCATGGCGCCGGCCGCCAGGCCGATGATGCCGGCAGCCGCAGCGCCGCCCCAATTGTTGTTGTCGCGGTAATAGTAGCCGCGGTTGCCATAGTAGCGACGGTCGTTGCGGTAGCCATGGTGGCCGCGCCAGTGGCCACCGCGATGACGGCGCCAATCCTTGCCACCATGCCAGCCCCTGTGGTCCGCGACCTGGAAGGATCCGTCAGACCTCACGCTCGACTGAGCCTGCGCCGTTGCCGGCACGGCCAGGAAAGACGTAGCAACAACCGATGCAATCAGGCTCGCCTTCAGAACATTCTTCATCTTCGTCAGCATTGGATCGCTCCTCAAAGGTCGAGTGAAGGACCGTGGGCAGGATCGACACACGGTTGGCATCAAAGACAGACGGTCCATTGGATGACTTACCAACGTTGAACGCAGGAGATAGTTCCTTCCGTCGAACATTCCTTGTGACGCGGGAGATTATTTCAGTCCGGCTACGGGAAACCCCGCGCGGGGGCATCGGGACGGAACGCGGCGCAAAGAAAAACCGCGCGGGACGGCGTCACGCGCGGTTTAATGGGGTCGCGGAAAGAAAAGGATCAGGCCGACTTGGCGACCGTGATGCCCTTTTCCGTCAGGAAGGTCTGCATTTCACCGGCCTGGAACATCTCGCGGATGATGTCGCAGCCGCCGACGAACTCGCCCTTGACGTAGAGCTGCGGAATGGTCGGCCAGTTGGAGAAGTCCTTGATGCCCTGGCGGATTTCCGGGTCGGCGAGCACGTTGATGCCCTTGTAGTCGACGCCGAGGAAATCGAGGATCTGGACGACCTGGCCGGAAAAACCGCACTGCGGGAAGGCCGGCGTGCCCTTCAGGAAGAGCACGACATCGTTGGAGCTGACTTCGTTCTGGATAAGGGCGTGGATATCGCTCATCTCAACTATTTCCTTTTTGCCGGCCGCTGGCCGATCTCAATCCGGAGCGCTGGTCTGCAGGGCGAGCGCGTGGAGGACGCCGCCCATGTTTCCCTTGAGCGCAGCGTAGATCATCTGGTGCTGCTGTACGCGGTTCTTTCCGCGAAAAGCCTCGGACACAACTTCGGCAGCATAATGGTCACCGTCACCCGCGAGATCGCGGATCGTGACCGTCGCGTCCGGGAGAGCCTCCTTGATCAGAGCCTCAATGTCGCGTGCGTCCATTGCCATCAGTCAATCCCCTCAGCCGTCGGTATGGTAGGTCTGCCGATCACTCGGCGGCGGCCATGAATTCAGGGAACCAATTCTCATGGCCCTGCTTCAGCTTTGCAACAGATATGGTGGCGATGTCAGCGACATCCAACACCTCGCCGCCGACCGTGCCCAGAACCCGGGCTTCGACACCGGCTTCCGCCGCCGCTGCCGTCACCGCATCGAGCACCGACGGGTCGACGGTCACGACATAGCGGGCCTGGTCCTCGCCGAACAGGAAGCCATGCGGAGTCGCAGCGCTTTCCGGCACCTTGACCGAAGCGCCGAGGCCGCGCGCCATCGCCATTTCGGCGAGGGCGACCAGCAGGCCGCCATCGGAAATGTCGTGGCAGGCGGTGACGAGACGGCTGCGGATGATGCCGCGCACGAAATCACCGGTGCGGCGTTCCTCGGCGAGGTCGACCGGCGGCGGGGCGCCTTCCTCGCGGCCGAGGATCTCGCGCAGATAGACCGACTGGCCGAGATGGTGGCCGTCGCGGCCGATCTGGACGATGACGTCGCCGGCATGCTTGAAGGCGACCGTCGCCATGACGTCGATATCCGGCAGCAGGCCGACGCCGCCGATTGCCGGAGTCGGCAGGATGCCGACGCCATTGGTCTCGTTGTAGAGCGAGACATTGCCGGAGACGATCGGGAAGTCGAGCGCGCGGCACGCAGCGCCGATGCCCTCGATCGCGCCGACCAGTTGGCCCATGATCTCGGGCTTTTCCGGATTGCCGAAATTGAGGTTGTCGGTGGCGGCGAGCGGTTCGGCACCGACGGCCGACAGGTTGCGCCAGCATTCGGCGATCGCCTGCTTGCCGCCTTCGAACGGATCCGCCTCGCAATAGCGCGGGGACACGTCGAGCGTGAAGGCGAGGCCCTTCCTGTCGTGGCCCTCGACGCGGATGACGGCGGCGTCGCCGCCCGGCTTCTGCGCGGTGTTGCCCTGGATCAGGTGGTCATACTGCTCCCAGACCCAGCGGCGCGAGGCCATGTCGGGGGAGGAGACCAGCTTCAGCAGCGCCTCGGCATAATCGTTCGGCTCGGCGACGTCCTCGGCCTTGAGCACGGCGGGAACCGGGCGGCGGACGAAGGGGCGGTCATATTCCGGCGCTTCGTCGCCCAGTTCCTTGATCGGCAGGTCGGCGACGACGGCGCCCTTGTGCAGGATGCGGAAGCGCAGGTCGTCCGTGGTCCAGCCGACGATGGCGAAGTCGAGCCCCCATTTGTGGAAGATCGCCTCGGCTTCCTTCTCCTGCTCGGGGCGCAGCACCATCAGCATGCGCTCCTGGCTTTCCGAGAGCATCATCTCGTAGGCCGTCATGTTGGCTTCGCGGCAGGGGACCTTGTCGAGGTCGAGCTCGATGCCGAGGTCGCCCTTGGCGCCCATCTCGACGGCCGAGCAGGTGAGGCCGGCGGCGCCCATGTCCTGGATGGCGATGACCGCACCGGTCTTCATCAGTTCGAGGCAGGCTTCCAGCAGCAGCTTCTCGCCGAAGGGGTCGCCGACCTGCACGGTCGGGCGCTTCTCCTCGATCGACTCGTCGAACTCGGCCGAGGCCATGGTCGCGCCGCCGACGCCGTCGCGGCCGGTCTTCGAGCCGAGATAGACGACGGGGAGGCCGACGCCTTCCGCCTTCGAATAGAAGATCTTGTCCGCGTCGGCGAGGCCGGCGGCAAAGGCATTGACCAGGATGTTGCCGTTGTAGCGCTCGTGGAAGTTCACTTCGCCGCCGACCGTCGGCACGCCGAAGGAATTGCCATAGCCGCCGACGCCGGAGACGACGCCGGAAACGAGATGGCGGGTCTTGGGATGATCCGGCGAACCGAAGCGCAGCGCGTTCATCGCCGCGACCGGGCGCGCGCCCATGGTGAAGACGTCGCGCAGGATGCCGCCGACGCCCGTCGCCGCGCCCTGGTAGGGCTCGATGAAGGAGGGGTGGTTGTGGCTCTCCATCTTGAAGATGATCGCCTGGCCGTCATCGATGTCGACCACGCCGGCATTCTCGCCGGGGCCGCAGATGACGCGCGGGCCGGTGGTCGGCAGGGTGCGCAGCCACTTCTTGGACGATTTGTAGGAGCAATGCTCGTTCCACATCGCCGAGAAGATGCCGAGTTCGGTGAGCGTCGGCACGCGGCCGATCAGATCGAGGATGCGCTGATATTCGTCGGGCTTGAGGCCATGGCTGGCGACGAGTTCGGGCGTGATCGGCGTGTCGTTCTGGAGCACGGAAACCTCAGGGGCAATCGGGTCGCGGACCGGCGGGCGGTCGGGATCTTGGCTGTCGGGATCAGTCGGGCGAAAGTCAGGCGACGGCGGAAAGCGCTGCCTCGAACAGCGGCCGGCCGTCGGTGCCGCCATTCAGCGGCTCGATCAGGTTTTCGGGATGCGGCATCATGCCGAGGATGTTGCGCTTCTCCGAAAGGACGCCGGCAATGTCGTCAACCGACCCGTTGGGATTGGCGACATAGCGGAAGGCGATGCGATCCTCGCCCTTCAGGCGGGCCAGCGTCTCGTCGTCGGTGCGGTAGTTGCCGTCGCCATGCGCGACCGGCGAGCGGATCACCTGGCCCTTGGCGTAGCCGCGCGTGAACTGGCTCGCCGTCGTCTCGACGCGCAGCTCGACTTCCTTGCAGATGAACTTGAGCCCGGCATTGCGCATCAGCACGCCCGGCAGCAGGCCCGCCTCGCACAGGATCTGGAAGCCGTTGCAGACGCCGAGAACGGCGACGCCGCGTTCGGCCTCGCGGGCGATGGCGCCCATGATCGGCTCGCGCGCGGCGATCGCGCCGGAGCGCAGATAGTCGCCATAGGAGAAGCCGCCGGGGATGACGATCAGGTCGACCTTGGGCAGGTCATGGTCCCCGTGCCAGACGGTGACGGGCCGGTGGCCGGTGATCTTCTCGATCGCCGCGACCATGTCGCGCTCGCGATTGGATCCGGGGAAGACGACGACAGCGGATTTCATGGGCGATCCCAAATCAAAGTTGCTCAGGGCTGGGCGGGGGAGGAGAGCTCCAGCCGCCGCTCGATGCGATCAAATCGAGTCTCGTACCGCGCAAGGATGCCGTAGATGTTGTGGACGTCCTGCTGCAGCGAGATCATGTGGCCGCGATAGGCCTGCATTTCGCCGCGGAGCTCATCGATCTTGGCATCTGTCTTGATCTGACGTTCCTGAACGGACTTCAGAATTTCGAGCATGGGCTCGAGGGATGCGTCGACCATGATGGCTTCCTTTTGCGGCAAAAGCTCAGTCCACGATCTCCACACGATAGTTCTCGATGACCGTATTGGCCAGAAGCTTGGCGGCCATGGCTTCGAGCTCGGTCTTGGCCTTGGCGGCATCGGTCGATTCGACCTCGATGTCGAACACCTTGCCCTGGCGGACGCTGCCGACGCCGGCAAAGCCCAACGCGCCGAGGGCGCCTTCGATTGCCTTGCCCTGGGGGTCCAGAACGCCGTTCTTCAGGGTGACGGTGACGCGGGCCTTCATCGATAACTCCAAGTCGGGGTAGGGAAAGTCGAGAGATCCAGAAATGCAAACGGCCGCCTCGCGGCGGCCGTTGCCATGAACGGGTGACTACTGAACGAGGACAGGCCCGCCGCCCTGCGGCCGCTCCTGCTCTTCGGTCAGGATGCCGAGACGGCGCGCGACTTCCTGGTAGGCCTCGACGAGGCCGCCCATGTCGCGGCGGAAGCGGTCCTTGTCGAGCTTGTTCTGGGTCTGAACGTCCCAGAGCCGGCACGAATCGGGCGAGATCTCGTCGGCGACGACGATCCGCATCATGTCGGCTTCCCAGAGGCGTCCGCACTCGATCTTGAAATCGACGAGCTGGATGCCGGCGCCCAGGAAGAGGCCGGACAGGAAGTCGTTGACGCGGATGGCAAGCGCCATGATGTCGTCGATTTCCTGCGGCGTGGCCCAGCCGAATGCCGTGATGTGCTCTTCCGAGACCATCGGGTCGTCGAGCGCGTCCGCCTTGTAGTAGAACTCGATGATCGAGCGCGGCAGGACCGTGCCTTCCTCGAGGCCAAGGCGCTTGGCAAGCGAGCCGGCCGCGACGTTGCGGACGACGATTTCGAGCGGGATGATCTCGACTTCGCGGATCAGCTGTTCGCGCATGTTCAACCGACGGATGAAATGCGTCGGGATGCCCATCCGGTTCAGATGCGTGAAAATGTGCTCGGAAATGCGGTTGTTCAACACGCCCTTTCCGTCAACAACCTCATGCTTCTTGTTGTTGAAGGCAGTCGCATCGTCTTTGAAGAACTGGATCAGCGTCCCAGGCTCCGGTCCTTCGAAAAGGATCTTGCCTTTGCCTTCATAGATGCGCCGACGACGGTTCATGGGCACATACCGTGGTTTGAGGAAATCCATAGAGCCGGGGTTCCAATGTCAGGGATTCGCCGCGGCGAAGCTTCAGGCAAACGACTCTTCAAGAGGGTCGCTTGCGCGGCGTGAACCTACTCGATCACTCGCCAATTCACAATGACGGATAAATGCGGCGCTTTGAGCACCTTCGAGCAACGAGTTCCCTTTCGGTACCATCGTTGATTTGGGGTGGCGAGGAAGATATGCAAGGCCCATATCATGGCCGTGGCCAACAAGTTGACCGAGTGGAGAGACTGCGAATGACGACGTTCGACCAGCGCAAGGACGCTTTCGAGAACCGTTTTGCCCTTGATGCGGCGCTTCAGTTCAAGGCCGTCTCGCGGCGGAACAAGCAGCTCGGTATCTGGGCCGCGGCGCTTCTGGGCAAGTCCGGCGTCGACGCCGAAACCTACGCCTCCGAAGTGATCGCCGCCGATTTCGAGGAGGCCGGCGACGAGGACGTGTTCCGCAAGATCCGCGCCGATTTCGACGCCGCCGGCGTTCAGCAGTCGGACCACCAGATCCGCCGCACCATGGCTGAACTGCTGGCCCAGGCCGTCGAGCAGATCAAGTCCGAAGGCTGAGCCTTTCCCAGATCCTTCGGAGCACCGAAAAATGGCGTCTATTTCCCTGGTTTCGGTGCTCCGTTCACGCGGCAGCTGCCTCACCGCATGGCTGGCCAGTCCCGAGCCGCTGATCGCCGAGAGCGCGGCGCGGGCCGGCTTCGATTGCGTCACGCTCGACATGCAGCACGGCCTGCATGATCCGGGCAGCATCATGCGGGGCATCGGCGCGATCGCGCTTGGCGGTGTCCCGGCGATCGTCCGCATTCCTGTCGGTGATTTCGCCATGGCGAGCCGCGCGCTCGACATGGGCGCTAGCGCCATCATCGCGCCGATGATCAATTCGGCCGAGGATGCGCGTGCCTTCGCCGCCGCGACCAAGTACCAGCCGCTTGGCGAGCGGAGCTGGGGGCCCGTGCGGGCCATGCAACTCGCCGGTGCCACGGACGGCGCGGCCTTCCTGCGCGACACCAATGCCGAGACGCTGACATTCGCGATGATCGAGACGCGCGCGGCGCTCGCCGCCCTCGACGACATTCTCGCCGTGCCCGGCATCGACGCGGTCTTCATCGGCCCGTCCGATCTCTCGATCGCTCTTTCGGACGGTGCCGACGTCAATCCGATGCGCCCCGACAACCAGGCCGCCGCAGCCGATATCCTGGCCCGGGCCCGCAAGGCCGGCAAGCTGGTCGGCATCTTTGCCATTACCGGCGAGCAGGGCCGTCTTTATCGTTCGCTCGGCTACGATTTCATCGCGCTGGGCACCGATGGCATGTATTTCCACCTGGGTGCCTCTACGATGCTTGCAGAAGCGCGCGCCGACTAAACCGGCACTATTTTACAAGTTCAAGATCAGGCGTACCTTTTCCGAGCAGTGATTCGCTGTTTTTCGGGGAAGATACACATGCAAAAAGCCATCGCAGAGTTTATCGGAACTTTTACACTCGTTCTGTTCGGCTGCGGAGCGGCCGTTATCGCGGGGCCCTCGATCGCTGCCGCCAATACGGTCGGTGTGCTGGGCATTGCATTCTCCTTTGGCCTGGCGATCGTCGCGATGGCCTATGCGATCGGCCCGATTTCCGGTTGCCACGTCAATCCCGCCGTCAGCCTCGGCGCTCTCATCGCCGGCCGCATGAATGCCGGCGATTTCATCACCTACGTCATCGCCCAGGTGGCGGGCGCCATCGTCGGCGCACTGGTTCTCTTCATCATCATGAAGGGCAAGGCATCCGGCTGGGATGGCGGCATGGGAACCAATGGCTGGGGCCCCGGCTATCTCGGCGAATACAACGTCGTCTCGGCGTTCATCTTCGAAGTGGTCGCGACCTTCATCTTCCTGGTCGTCATCCTCGGCGTCACGCACAAGCTGGTGCCGCACCACTTCGCGGGTCTCGCCATCGGCCTGACGCTGGTCATGATCCACATCGTCGGCATCAACGTCACCGGCGTGTCGGTCAATCCGGCCCGCAGCCTCGGCCCGGCCCTGTTCGGCGGCGGCGCGGCGCTGTCGCAGCTCTGGCTGTTCATCGTGGCGCCGCTCATCGGCGCGGCCCTGGCGGGCTTCGTCTACAAGGCGGGCATTCTCTATCACGGCGACGCGGCGTAGCGCCTTCGAGGCCAAGCAAAGGGGCCGGTCGAAGCCGGCCCCTCGACGTCCCGAAAGAAGAACAAGCCCGCCTTTGGCGGGCTTTCCCTTGTCTTCAGCCCTTCAACAGTTCCGTCTCGATCGCTTCGACGACGGCCGGATCCTGCGGCTCGGTCTTGGGCGCAAAACGCGCGACGACCTTGCCATCGCGGCCGATCAGGAACTTTTCGAAGTTCCACGAGATATCCTCGTCGCCGGCCAGCGCGTCATAGAGCGGGTGGCGGTCGTCGCCCTTGACCGAGATCTTGGCGAACATCGGGAAGTCGACGCCATAGGTCAGCCGGCAGAAGTCCTGGATCTCTGCATTGGTGCCCGGCTCCTGGCCCATGAAGTTGTTGGCCGGGAAGCCGACGACCGTCAGTCCCTTGTCCTTGTAGGTGCGATAGAGCGCTTCCAGCCCGTCATATTGCGGCGTCAGTCCGCATTTCGAGGCGACGTTGACGACGAGCAGGACGCGCCCGGCATAGTCGCCAAGCGAAGCCTGGCTGCCGTCGATGCGGTTGACGGGAATGTCGTAGAGCGGGGAGGACATGCTGGGATCTCGCGGTCTGATGGCAGGGAAGAATATCGAAGATATGGGGCGGAAACGAATACGCAACCGTCGTAAAGGGATCAGGACGAAGAGCGATGCAGCGGCAGCAAACGTAGCCGCGCGCGATCGGCGTCAATGGTGACGAGCGCACCGTTGCGGAGCGCTTCTGCGGATTGAGCGAGTGCCGAAAGGATTCGGTCGGCGATGCTGTCGGGGTCTAGATTGCCCGATCGTATCTGGACGACGCTTGGGCTTCTTCCGCCCGTCGCGGCAAGGATGGCGCTGAAATCGAGGTCGCTCGTCAAGACGACGAAATCATGCGCCGCCGCGTAGTCCATGATGACTGAATCGAAGGCTGCCGGGTCGCCAAGATCGGACCAATGAACCGCCGCGTAGCCGGAGCTTTCCAACGTGCCGCGCCATCGCGGCGATAGGTTCATGTCGATGAGAATCTTCACCGCGCGAGGGCGATTTCACGCTCTTCGGCGCGCCATGCGGCGTAACGCAGGGCCTGAAGGATGTCTTCCCGCTCAAGGTAGGGATAGTCCGCCAGCAGCGCCTCGATGCTTCTGCCCGCCGCGATCTGCTCCACAATCATGCCCACGGAGACCCGCAATCCGCGGATCGTCGCCTTGCCGCCCATAAGGCCGGGAATCTGGGTAATCCGATCGAGATCCTGCATCGCACGCTCCCGCCGCAGCTTCGGCCGATCCTACCAGACCGGCCGAAGATTGGAAAAGCGGACGAATGCCTATGCTTCGCCGAAGACGCGGCGGAAGATCGTGTCGATGTGCTTGGTGTGATAGCCGAGGTCGAACTTCTCTTCGATCTCGGCGTCCGACAGAAGCGCCGTCACGTCGGGGTCGGCCTTCAGCTCGGTCAGGAAGTCGGCGCCCTGTTCCCAGACCTTCATCGCGTTGCGCTGGACCAGGCTGTAGGCGTCCTCGCGGGAGGCGCCCTTCTGCGTCAGGGCGAGCAGCACGCGCTGCGAATGCACCAGGCCGCCGAGGCGGTCGAGGTTCTTCTGCATGTTGTCGGGATAGACCAGCAGCTTGTCGATGACGCTGGTCATGCGGGCAAGCGCGAAATCGAGCGTCACCGTCGCGTCGGGGCCGATCATGCGCTCGACCGAGGAGTGCGAGATGTCGCGCTCGTGCCACAGCGCAACGTTTTCCATCGCCGGCAAGGCCATGCCGCGCACCAGACGGGCGAGGCCGGTCAGGTTCTCGGTCAGGACGGGATTGCGCTTGTGCGGCATCGCCGACGAGCCCTTCTGGCCGGGGGAGAAATACTCCTCGGCTTCGAGCACTTCGGTGCGCTGCAGATGGCGGATCTCGGTGGCGAGGCGCTCGATCGACGAGGCGACGACGCCGAGCGTCGCGAAATACATGGCATGGCGGTCGCGCGGGATGACCTGGGTCGATACCGGCTCCGGCACCAGGCCGAGCTTCTCCGCCACATGCTCTTCGACGCGCGGGTCGATGTTGGCAAACGAGCCGACGGCGCCGGAAATGGCGCAGGTGGCGACTTCGGCGCGGGCCGCGACCAGGCGGGCGCGGTTGCGGTCGAACTCGGCATAAGCCTGGGCCAGCTTCATGCCGAAGGTGATCGGCTCGGCATGGATGCCGTGGCTGCGACCGATGGTGACGGTGTTCTTGTGCTCGAAGGCGCGGCGCTTCAGGGCGGCGAGCAGCTTGTCGACATCGGCGATCAGCAGATCGGCCGCACGCACCAGCTGGACGTTGAAGCAGGTGTCGAGCACGTCGGAGGAGGTCATGCCCTGGTGCACGAAGCGGGCGTCCTCGCCGACGATCTCGGCCAGATGCGTCAGGAAGGCGATGACGTCATGCTTGGTGACGCGCTCGATCTCGTCGATCTTGTCGATGTCGAAGGTTGCGGCGCCGCCCTTCTCCCAGACAGTCGCGGCGGCCGATTTCGGCACGGTCCCGATTTCGGCGAGCGCGTCAAGCGCATGCGCCTCGATCTCGAACCAGATGCGGAACTTGGTCTCCGGCGACCAGATCGCCGTCATTTCGGGGCGCGAGTAGCGCGGGATCATAGGCGGGCCCTCTTGGTTTCGCCCGGCCAATACCAGACCAGGAGGGCCCGAACAACCCGATGCGGTGCCTAATCGAGCGGCGGGGGCGGCGGCGGCTCGTCCGGATCCATATAGCCATCCGGGGGCAGCGGGGGCGGGGTCCTGCAGTCGGTGCGGCGTTCGGTGGTCGTGCCGGTTTCGTCCTGTGTCTCGATCGTCGTCTGGCTGCAGCCCGGCGGCGGCGGGGGCGGCTCGTCGCGAACGGAAGGGGGCGGTGGCACTTCGATGTCTTCGGCCAGCACGATGTTTCCGGCCGAAGCGGCGGATGGCACCGCCAGCGCGCCAACCGTGCAGGCGACGACGGCCAGGGCTGAGAGCCACGCCGGTCTCGATGCCAAACCGCGGTGGTTCGGATGCAATGTCATGGAATGATCCTCTTGTCTGCCCCGAGCTTCAACGGTGGGCAGGCAGAGGCGTTCCCAGGATGATCGGCCGGCGCGGGCGGGCGATCAGGGTAGTTGCGCCGTCACCGCCAGGTAGCGGCCATCGGGGCCCTCGAAACCGCGCGTCAGCACCATGACCAGCACGACGAGGGTCGCCGGCTGGCCGAAGCGCTGCTGGATGATGACGTCGTTGATGCGGTAGTCGAGCGCGGTGCCGCGGCTCGCCGGCAGCGCCTTGTCCTCATGCAGGACCGTCTCGCCGCGCTCGTCCTTGAGCACGAGGCGGAAGCCCTGGGTCTTGTAATCCGGGTCGTCGTTGTTCGGGGCGTCGAGCGGGATCGTCTGTAGCGAGACGGTAAGTTCCGGCCCCTCGAGTTGCTGGACCGGATGGCGACGGAAAGTGACCGAATAGGGATCGCGGCCGCTTTCGGTGATCGGGTTGGAGGCGAGCAGCGTGCCGGGCTGGTCGAGGCCGTTCAGCTTGTCGCCGGCCTGCTTGCGGGCGGCAGCGCGGGCCGCGGCGATGCCGGCGGTCTCGTCGTCCAGCCGGACGCGCACCGGCGTGCCGGCGACCCAGGCGTCCTTCTGCGTGTCGAGCACGAAGAGGTTGGAATAGGGGAAGCCGGAGCCGTCCTGGATGCCGAACTCCTCGAAGGCGAAACGGCTGCCGTCCGGCGAGAAGCCGAGGATCGAACGCTCGGCGAAATCGCCGGCCATGGCGAGGGTGGGCGCGCCGGCGAGGACACCTGCCGCGAAAAACCTGGCAAGGATGCGCATGGACTTATCTCTCCTTTGGCTTCGGGCGCGCGCGGGGATCAGCCCCGGGCGACCGCGTCACGGATGGCGGAAATGTTGCCGGCAAAGGCGTTGCTGCCGCCCTTGAAGATCGAGGAGCCGGCCACGAGCACGTCGGCGCCCGCCTTTACCAGCGCCGGGGCGGTATCCGGGGCGACGCCGCCATCCACTTCGATATGGACCGGACGGTCGCCGATCATCGCCTTGATGCGGGCGACCTTGTCGACCGATTCCGGGATGAAGCTCTGGCCCCCGAAGCCCGGATTGACGCTCATCACCAGCACCAGGTCGATCATGTCGAGGACATAGGCGATGGCGCTTTCCGGCGTCGAGGGATTGAGCGCGACGCCGGCCTTCTTGCCGAGATGGCGGATGGTCTGCAGCGAGCGGTGCAGATGCGGGCCGGCCTCGGCATGCACCGTGATCAGATCGGCGCCGGCTTCGGCGAACTCGGCTAGGTAGGGATCGGCCGGCGCGATCATCAGATGCACGTCGAACACGGCATCGGTCAGCGGCCGCAGCGCGCGCACGACCGGCGGGCCGAAGGTGATGTTGGGGACGAAATGCCCGTCCATGATGTCGAGATGGATCCAGTCGGCACCCGCCGCCTCGACCGCGCGCACTTCCTCGCCGAGACGGGAAAAGTCCGAAGCGAGGATGGATGGCGAGATCAGCAGGGGTGCGGCCATGGTATCAGCTTTCAGCTTCGAGCCCCTCGATCAGCGGGGCGGGACGGGGTTCGTTCGGCCGTAACACGGCAATCGGGCCTCGGCAATTGCCGGCCTGCCCCGGGACGGGCAAACTCAGGCCGGCCCAGGAGAGGATCAAAGCGATTCCCGCGAATCAACCGGATTTCGGCACCCAGGAAATGGAGCGTTTCGACGCGATCGTGCTCGGCGCAGGCATCGTCGGCGTCTCGGCCGCGCTCAACCTGCAGAAGCGCAACCGCAACGTGGTCCTGATCGACCGGCGTGATCCGGGCGAGGCCACGTCCTATGGCAATGCCGGCGTGATCGAACGCGAGGGTTTCTATCCGATCGTGTTTCCGCGCCAGCTCGGGGCGCTGTGGAAATATGGCCGCAACGACGAAACCGCGCTGCACTACAATCGCCGCTTCCTGCCGAAGATCGCGCCCTGGCTGCTGAAACTCAGGGCCGAATCCTCGCCGCGCGCCATCGACGCCTATGCCGAGGCGATGAACCCGATCCTGGCGCATGCGGCGAGCGAGCATGGCGTGCTGGCCGGCAAGGGCAGGGCGGTCGAGTTCTTCCGCGGCACGGGATGGCTCAAGGGCTATCGCAGCATCGCCGCCTTCGAGGCCGACACCAAGGCCCAACTGGCCTTGGCCAAGCGTTTCGGCGTGCGCTACGAGATCCTCGACAATCACGAGATCACGGATCTCGAACCCGACCTCGCGCCGGTGTTCGCCCGCGCCGTGTTCTGGCCCGACACCGTCTCGGTAGCGAGCCCCGGCGGCGTCACCAAGGCCTATGCGCGGCTTTTCGAGGCGATGGGCGGCACCTTCGCGCATGGCGACGCGATGTCGCTGCGGCGCGAGAACGATCTCTGGGTGGTCGACATGGACGGCCGCAAGGCGACCGCGCCGGATGTCGTCGTCGCGCTGGGGCCCTGGGCGATGGACCTGCTCAAGCCGCTCGGCTACCGCTACCCGTTCGCCGTCAAGCGCGGCTATCACCTGCATTTCAAGCCGCGCGGCGACGCCGTCCTCGAGCGGCCGGTCGTCGACGTCGCGCATGGCTATGCGCTGACGCCGATGCGGCAGGGATACCGGATTACCTCGGGCATCGAGTTCGACGCGCGCGATGCGCCGCCGACCCCGGTGCAGATCGCCAAGATCCTGCCGCAGGTCAAGGCGCTGTTTCCGCTCGGCGAGCCGATCGAGGAAGCTCCATGGATGGGTTCGCGGCCCTGTCTGCCGGATTCGATGCCGATCGTCGGGCCGGCGCCGCATCATCCCGGCCTGTGGCTGAATATCGGCCATGGCCATCTCGGCTTCACGCTGGGGCCCGCCACCGGCAGGCTGCTGGCCGAACTGATCACCCGCGAGATGCCGTTCGTCGACCCGGCCCCGTTCAGCGCGACGCGGTTTGGCTGACTTCTCACCTCTCCCTCAGGGAGAGGTGAAGAGAGCCTCTTGCCCTTCAAGCAGTTCATCGTGGTCGGCTCATCCCACTTGAAGGATCCGACGCTTACTGACCCGTCTCCGGCACCAGCAGGCCGTCCTTCCAGCGGTAGACCGAGAAGCCGGCAAGCTGGGCGTCGCCCTTGCCGTCGAAGGCGACGGTGCCCAGGACCGTCGGGGTCGAGGCGGCCGAGAGCGTCGCGGCCAGTGTCTCGCCAGCGTCCGATCCGCTCGACTGGCGCGCGGCGGCCCAGAGCTGGACGGCGGCATAGGCCGGCAGGACGTAGCCCTGCGGCTCGACGCCGGCGCGGCGCAGGGCGGCGTTGGCCGCCTCGGCCGGGGGCTGCAGGCGCCAGTCGGTGAAGAAGGTCAGCAGCGTGCCGTTGGCGGCATCGCCCGCGGCGCTGACGAACTCGCTGGTGGCAAGCGAATCGCCGCCCATGACGATCGCCGGCGAGCCCTTGGCGCGCAGCGCCTTCAGGATGAGCGCGATGTCGCCCGGATCGCCGCCGACGAAGACGACGTCGATCGCATCGGCGACCAGGCGGTCGGCAAGCGCGTTATATTCCTTGGCGCCGGGGTCGAACGTGTCGAGCCGGGCCTCGCGCTTGCCGGCTTCGTTCATCGCCTGCCGGGTGGCCTCTGTGAGCGGCTTGCCATAGGGCGAACCGTCATTCAACACGGCGATGCGCTTGTTGCCGAAGCGCTCGGCCAGAAATGATCCGGCCGTGGGCGCCTGCGCGTCGTCGCGCGTGGCGAGGCGGAAGATCGTCGGTCCCGCGCGCTGGTCGG
Organism: Kaistia defluvii; assembly: GCF_026343955.1. GTDB lineage: Bacteria > Pseudomonadota > Alphaproteobacteria > Rhizobiales > Kaistiaceae > Kaistia > Kaistia defluvii. The sequence goes on along the minus strand of NZ_JAPKNI010000001.1, from coordinate 36,541 downwards.
TGTAGCGGTTGGCGGTGACGGCCGGCGTGATGGCGAGCAGCTTGTTGTCGGCATAGACGCTGGCGGCCGCAATCGCTGCTTCGGCGCAGACATGGCCGACCACGAGCTGGTCGCCGCGTCCGACCGCGCGGTTGGCGGCGGCCACCGCCGCGTCCGGCTTGCAGGCATCGTCCTCGATGTCGACGCTGATCCGTTCGCCGTTGATGCCGCCCTTCGCATTGAGCGCATCGACGGCCGTTTCGACGCCGGCGCGGATCTGCTTGCCAAGCGCCTGGTAGGGGCCGGTCATGGGGCCGACCGCCAGGATGCGGATATCGGCCAGCGCCGGGCCGGCAGTGGTGGCGAGCAGAATGGCGAGGCAGGCGGGCAGGCAATTGACGCGCAACATCAGAGGTCCTTTTCGGGCTTGGCGCGATCATGCCCGGCGGCGGCGCAAAAGAAAACGCCCGCATCTGCGAGAGAGGCGGGCGCTTCGCATTCAAACGGCGATCGGCTTAGAGCTGCTTGTAGTCCAGCTTGCCGTCGGCGTCCTTGACCCAGGAGTAGACGACATAGTCGGCCGTGGTGCGGTCGCCCTTGGCGTCATAGGAGAGCGGGCCGAGAACCGTCTTCCACGGGCCGCCGGACTTGATGACTTCCGCGACCTTCTGCGGATCGGTCGTGCCGGCCTTCTCGATCGCCTGGGCGATGACCTGCACGCTGGCATAGGAGTAGAGCGTGTAGGCTTCCGGCTCGAAGCCCGAGGCACGGAAGCGTTCCACCACTTCCTTGGCGTCGGGGTTCAGGCGCGGATCGGGACCGAAGGTCATCAGCGTGCCGTCGGCAGCCGGGCCGGCGATCGCCGCGAATTCGCGGTCGGTGATGCCGTCGCCGGAGAAGAGCACGGCCTTCAGGCCCTGCTCGGCCGCCTGGCGGACGATGAGGCCGGCTTCCTGATGCAGGCCGCCGTAATAGATGACCTCGACGCCGGCCGACTTCATCTTGGAGATGAGGGCGGAGAAGTCCTTGTCGCCGACATTGATGCCTTCATAGACGACCTCGGTCACGCCACCGGCATTGGCGGTCTTCTTGGTCTCGTCGGCAAGGCCCTGACCATAGGGGGTCTTGTCGTGGATGATGGCGAGCTTCTTGTCCTTCAGGTGGTCGATGATGTACTGGCCGGCCACCGCGCCCTGCTGGTCGTCACGACCGCAGGTACGGAAGGTGTTCCAGAGGTCCCGCTCGGTGAATTTCGGATTGGTCGAGGCCGGCGAGATCTGGAGGATGCCGTTCTCGGCATAGACTTCCGAGGCCGGGATCGACACGCCCGAGTTGAAGTGGCCGACAACGAAGGTCACGCCGTCGCCGACGAACTTGTTGGCGACCGAGACGCCCTGCTTCGGATCGGAAACGTCGTCGCCCAGCGTCAGGACGAACTTGTTGCCATTGATGCCGCCGGCGGCATTGAGATCGGCGATGGCCTGCTCGGTGCCCTTCTGGATCTGGGCGCCGAAGGCGGCGTTCGGACCGGTCAGCGGGCCCGCGGCGGCGATCTTGATATCGTCGGCATGGGCCAGTCCGGCCAGTGTCAGGCCCGCGGCGAGCGCCAGGCCTGAAATGAGGGTCTTCTTCATTCTTAAGTCTCCCGGTTGATCTGGAAGGTGGGCTTGCTGCCCTATCGGCGGATGACGGGTCGCCTTGGTCGGTTATCTTGCCGATTTCATTAGGTCTGTCATCCGGATTCGAAATTCAATCTTGGCTCAACTTTGCGCAATTGTGCAAGGGACAGGCGATCGTCAGATCGATCGCCAGGCAAACGGCCCCGACTTTGCGTAAAGCCAGTAATATTGCGACACCATCTGGTTGGTGCGGGTGTAGCGATAGGCGATCGATCCGACGGCGAGCACGAAGATCGCGTCGACGATCCAGTAGTGCACCGACAGCAGCGTCGCCTGGAACAGCGAGAAGTGGATGAAGCGCACGCCCAACGACAGCAGCAGCAGGTAGAAGAGCAGCAGGTAGAAGGGCCGCCATGTCATGGCGCAGGCCCGCCCGGTCATCCAGGCGCCGGCGCCGCCCAGGATGACGGTGACGAACAGAAAGGTTGCCAGCGAGGCTTCTTCGTAGAGGATGCCCGACATCAGGAATGCCTCCTTGGCGTGCAGGACGGGGAGGGGATCAATGGGCACCGCCTTCCAGGTAGGCAGCGCGGATTTCCGGCTTCTGCAGCAATTCCTTGCCCGTGCCGGACATGGTCACGAGACCGTTGACCAGCACATAGCCGCGATGGGCGAGCTTCAGCGCGTGATAGGCGTTCTGCTCGACCAGGAAGACGGTGAGGCCTTCCGTGCGGTTCAGCTCGCCGATCACGTCGAAGATCTGCTTGACGATCAGCGGGGCGAGGCCGAGCGAGGGCTCGTCCAGCATCAGCAGCTTCGGCCGCGCCATCAGCGCGCGGGCGATCGCCAGCATCTGCTGCTCGCCGCCCGAAAGCGTGCCGCCGCGCTGGGCGACGCGCTCCTTCAGGCGCGGGAACAGCGTGAACATCCGCTCCACGTCCTCGTCGAAATGGGCGAGCTTGTCGAGCGCCGCGCCCATCTGCAGGTTTTCCAGCACCGTCATGCGCGGGAAGATGCGCCGGCCTTCCGGCGACTGGGCGATGCGCAGCCGGGCGATTTCATGCGTCGGCATCTGGGTGATGTCGCGGCCCTCGAAGAGGATCCTGCCCTCGCGGGCCCGCGGATTACCGCAGATGGTCATCATCAGCGTCGACTTGCCGGCGCCGTTGGCGCCGATCAGCGTGACGATCTCGCCCTGGTGGACGTCGACGTCGACGCCCTTCAGCGCGATGATCTTTCCGTAGTAGGTCTTGGCGCCCTGCACGGACAGCAGCGGCGTCCCGTTCTGACCGGTCATGTCGCCGCTCCCTCGATGATCTCGTCCAGCGTCTCCTCGACGACCTCCACCTCTTCGTCATCGACGCCGAGATAGGCCGCGATCACGCGCGGATCGTTGCGCACCTCGGTCGGCGAGCCGTCGGCGATCTTGGTGCCGTATTCGAGCACGATGACATGGTCGGAAATCTCCATGACCACCGACATGTCGTGCTCGATCAGCAGGATCGAGGTCTTCTCGGTTTCGCGGATGCCGAGCAGCAGGGCGTTCAGCTCCGCCGATTCGCGCGGATTGAGGCCCGCGGCCGGCTCATCCAGGCAGAGCAGCTCCGGCTCCGTGCACATGGCGCGGGCGATTTCGAGCCGGCGCTGGGCGCCATAGGGCAGGTCGCCGGCCGGGTCGTCGGCGCGTGCCGTCAGGCCGGTCTTTTCCAACCAGTACTTCGCCTTTTCGACGGCCTTTCTCTCGGCATTGCGATAGCCCGGCAGGCCGAGCACGCCGAGGATCGTCATGCCGGAGGCGAGCATCAGCGTGTTGTGCTGCGCGACCAGCAGGTTTTCGAGCAAGGTCATGCCGGAGAACAGGCGGATGTTCTGGAACGTCCGCGCCACCTTGGCCTTGGCCGAGATCTTGAAGTCGGGCATGCGCTCAAGCAGGAAGGTCGAGCCGTCGGCGTGCTCCAGCCGCAGCATTCCCTGCGTCGGCTTGTAGAAGCCGGTGATGCAGTTGAACACCGTGGTCTTGCCGGCGCCGTTCGGGCCGATCAGCGCCGTGATGTCGCCGCGGCCGACGCTGAAGGACAGGTCGTTGACGGCGATCAGGCCGCCGAAGCGCATGAACACATGCTCGACCTTCAGCACCGGGCGGTTCTCCCACGGCATCGGCGCGTCACGGGTCATGGTGAGGGTTTCGCTCATCAGCCATGCCCCTCTTTGACGAGCGAGCCGGAGATCGTCTTGCGCTCTGCCAGGAAGATCGTCGGCTCCCGCGAGGACACGAAGCCGCGCGGCTTCCAGATCATGATGCCAACCATGGCGAGGCCGAAGATCAGCATGCGGAACTGGTCGGGGTTGAAATTGTCGCCGAAGATCGTCTTGAGGAAGGCGAGTTCGCGCAGCAGTTCCGTGCCACCGATCATGGCCACGGCGGCGAGCGCCACGCCCACCATCGATCCCATGCCGCCCAGAACGACGATCGCCACGATGATCGCCGATTCCATGAAGGTGAAGGATTCGGGGCTGACGAAGCCCTGGCGCGCGGCGAAGAACGACCCGGCGAAGCCCGCGAACATCGCGCCGAGCGCGAAGGCGGTCAGCTTGGTGTTGGTGGTGTTGATGCCCAGAGAGCGGCAGGCGATCTCATCCTCGCGCAGCGCTTCCCAGGCGCGGCCGACCGGCAGCTTGCGCAGCCGGATCGTGACGAAGGCGGTGAGCAGCGCCAGCAGCAGGATCAGGTAGTAGAGGAAGATCTTGTAGTAGGCCGAGGAGATCGGCAGATCCATGATCTTGGCGAACCCGTCCGGCGAGGCGTCGAACTTGATGCCGAACAGCGTGATCTTCGGGATCGAGCTGATGCCGGAGGAGCCGTTGGTGAGTTCGCGCCAGTTGATCAGCACGAGGCGGATGATCTCGCCGAAGGCGAGCGTGACGATGGCCAGATAGTCGCCGCGCAGGCGCAGCACCGGGAAACCCAGCAGGATGCCCCAGAGCGCGGCGAAGATGCCGGCCATGGGCAGCAGGATCCAGAACGACAGGCCGAAATGGCTCGACAGCAGCGCATAGGAATAGGCGCCCACGGCGTAGAAGGCGACATAGCCGAGGTCGAGCAGGCCGGCGAGGCCGACGACGATGTTCAGGCCCCAGCCCAGCATGACGTAGATCAGGATCTGGATGCCGAAATTGTCGACCCATTTCAGCGAGCCCTGGAAGCCGAGCAGGCTGACGATGATCACCGGATAGAGGAACAGGAAGACCAGCGAGGTCGGCGCGAACCAGCGGGAGACGGCCTGGCGGACGGCGGAGGGCGTCTCGGAGGCGGGGCCCGCCCGCTCCTTGCGGGCCGCCATGGCCGGCCACACCAGCGTCAGCAGCAGGAAGCGGCCGACGACGATCACGCCGATGACGGAGGCAAGCAGGCCCCAGCGTCCCTGCACCACCAGCTCGTTGCGCATGTTCTGTTCGGTCCTGAGCCCGACCAGCGGCCCGAACAGGCCGAGGGCGATCAGCCCGGACAACAGGGCATCCTTCACGGCCGCGGACATATCCGGGCCATGTCTTTTCGCGATAGCGTCTGCCATGTCACACCTTCTCGACTTCAGGTCGTCCGAGCAGGCCCTGCGGCATGAAGATCAGCACGATCGCCAGGATCGAGAAGGCGGCGACGTCCTTGTAGTCGATCGAGAAATAGCCGGACCAGAAGGTCTCGATCAGGCCGATCAGCAGCCCGCCGATCACGGCGCCCGGCAGCGAGCCGATGCCGCCCAGAACCGCGGCGGTGAACGCCTTGACGCCCGGCACGAAGCCGTCCGAGAAGTTGACGACGCCGTAATAGGCGAGGAACAGCGTGCCGGCGACGGCGGCGAGCGCGGCGCCCATCACGAAGGTCAGCGAGATCGTGCGGTCGACATTGACGCCGAGCAGCGCCGCCATCTTGCGGTCCTGCTCGCAGGCGCGCTGGGCGCGGCCGAGCGAGGTCTTCTGCACGAGATACCAGAAGCCGGCCAGCAGCACGGCGGTGACGACCCAGATCAGGATCTGCTTGTAGGAGAGCGTGACCGCGAAATTGTTGGAGTTCATCACCTCGATGCCGCCGCTGAGCATGGGCGGGATCGGCTTGTTGCGCGGGCCCTGGGCGACCTGCACGAAGTTGGACAGCACGATCGACATGCCGATGGCCGAAATCAGCGGCGCGAGGCGGAACGAGCCGCGAAGCGGCCGGTAGGCGACCCGCTCGATCGCCCAGCTCATCAGGCTCGTCAGAACCATGGCAATGACCATGACGATGATCAGCGCCAGTATCATCGATGACATGCCGAGAACTGTGGTCAGCACCAGCAGGAAAATCAGCGCGATAAACGCGGACGTCATGAAGACGTCGCCATGCGCGAAGTTCACCATTCCGATGATGCCGAACACCATCGTGTATCCGATCGCAATCAGGCCGTATATGGACCCAAGCGTGATGCCATTGATCAGTTGTTGTAGGAAAACTTCCATCTCGTGGATCCCCGCGTGCAGCGCAGTGCTTTATTGTTCCCGGAGGTTGTGTCCGTAGACCAGCCTCTCATTGAACCTCGATTAGGTACACGAACCGAACAAAACAACAAGCCATCGCCGAACACTGTCGGCGACGCGGTCGAAACAGTAAGTCATCCATATAAAATGGTCGGCCGATTTTTGCCGGGCCAAGCGCCGTCTGGCTTGTCGTCACCGGCCCGACCCGATACGACCAGACGTGACGGCGCCAGCAGGATTGGGATAGATACAGGCATGGATACGCTCACGGATCTGGTCGATCCGGCAATGTTCCGCGAGGCGATGAGTCGCCTTGTCGCTCCGGTCCACGTGGTGACCACGTCCGGCGAGGGCGGCGCCTGCGGGCTGACGGCTTCGGCCGTGACATCCGTTTCGGACCGTCCGCCGATCGTGCTGGTCTGCGTCAACCGCAAGAGCCTGACCAATGCCGCCTTCAAGCTGAATGGCAGCTTCTGCATCAATACGCTCGACGGAACCCAGCAGGGCCTGGCCGAGGCGTTTGCCGGCCGCACGGGCCTGACCATGCCGGAGCGCTTCGCGCTCGGCTCCTGGGTGACGCTGGCAACCGGCGCCCCGGTGCTGGAATCGGCCCGCGCCAGCTTCGATTGCCGCCTGACCGAAGTGATCGAGCAGGGGTCGCATTCCGTGCTGTTCGGTCTCGTCGAGGCGGTCCGGGTGGGGCCGCATGACAGCGCGCTGGTCTATCTCGACCGCAGCTACCACCGGGTCTGAAGCCTGCGCGGGGCTCGCCGGCCGCGAGGCCGGTGTCCCTTCAGGCTGCCGGCGGCAAGACCGGCAGGGGCGCGGTGGGCGGGGCCACCGTCGGGGCGGGCTTCGTTTCCTCGGCGCGCGGATCGAGCGCGATGGTCTCCGGCGTGGCGTTCTTCAACAGCGGCATCGACTGGAACGCGTCGCGGGGCACGTCGCGCGGCGCCGGACGGCGCGACATGCGATAGGCGGTGTAGCCGATCAGCACGACATGGACGATCGAGAAGAAGGAAAACAGACCGGAGGGGCCGAGATGCGTCATGGCGAGCGCGCCGATGATCGGGCCGATCATGGTGCCGAAGCCGGACATCAGCAGCAGCCCGCTCGCCACCTTCACGAAGTCGTCCGGCGCGGCGTAGTCGTTGGCATGCGCGACGGTGAGGCCGTACATCGGATAGATCATGCCGCCGAACAGGGCGATCATCCCGATGATGACGGTGGGCTGGGTCGGGCTGACAAAGGCGATGGCGAGGCTCATGACGATCGCCGCCACGGCGACGCCGATCAGAACGAGGCGGCGATCGATCTTGTCGGACAGCTTGCCGAGCGGCACCTGCGTGATGGCGCCGCCGAGGACGGCCGCGCTCATGAAGAAGGCTATCACCGCTGTCGGAAGGCCGATTTTCTGGCCATAGACGGCGCCGAGCGTGCCGAAGGCGCCATTGACGAGGCCGATCAGGAAGCAGCCGACCGCCGAGACGGGTGAATTGCGAAACAGGCCGCGCAGATCGAGCGAGGTGGTCTTCAGCGGGCGCGGCGTCTGCGCCGTCGAGAGCGCGGAAGGCAGGATCGCCAGGCAGTAGAAGATGGCGCCCAGCACGAAGAAGAAGAAGCCCTCGGCGGGGGCGGTGGCGAGCAGCAGCTGGCCCGCTGTCGAGGCGGCGAAATTCACCATCTGGTAGACGGAAAAGATCGTGCCCCGGTTCTCGCGGGTGGCGCGTTCGTTGAGCCAGCTTTCCACGATCATCTGGGCGCCGGCGAAGCAGAATCCGGAAAAGGCGCGCAGCCCGATCCAGGCCCAGGGCGAGATCCACAGCAGGTTGATCAGGATGACGACGCCGGCGATCGAGGCCATGACGCCATAGGCGCGGACATGGCCGACCCGGCGCACGATGCGCGGGACGATGATGCAGCCCAGCACGAAACCGACCGCCCAGCCCGTGCCGATCAGGCCCAGTTCCGTGGTCGAGAACCCTTCGATCGCTCCCCGGATCGGGAGGAGCAGGCCGTGGATTCCGCCTGCGATGAGGAGAAGTGCCGATCCGATGAGGAGCGCGGCGACAGGAAGGAGCTGGGATGCCATTTTGACCGGGGGCGCCGAATTGCGGCCAATTCGATTTGAGGTGACGACTGACTTTGTCAGCCGCCCGCATGTCCAAAAGATGGCACTCTATGGTGAATATCAGGTTTACAGAATGAAAAACCTGCGTTGCGCCAGATCTTTAGACTGGAGCGGTGGCCAAAGCAGCCTTCAAAACCAGAAGATCCCGCCAGACCAGACGCTTCTGCAGCGGTTGCAGCAGCAGATAGGACGGATGCAGCGTTGCCATCGCCTGGATCTTGCGCTTTCCGGTGTCGTAGGGGAACCATTGGCCTCGGACCCGCAAAAGACCTTCATTCGTCGGCAGCAATTCCTTGGCGGCCATCGGCCCGAGGCAGATCAGATAGTCCGGATCGACGAGTTCGATCTGGCGGTCGAGGAACGGCCGGCAGATGGCGGTCTCCTGCGGGGTCGGCGCCCGGTTTCCCGGCGGCCGCCACGGAACGATGTTGGTCAGGCAGACCTCGGCCCGCGACAGGCCGATCGCCGTCAGCATGCGGTCGAGCAGGGGGCCCGGCGGCCCGACGAAGGGCTCGCCCTGCAGGTCCTCGTCGCGGCCGGGCGGATCGCCCACCAGCATGACCCGGGCGGCGGGGTTGCCGCTGGCAAAGACCAGCGACTTCGCCGTCGTCTTCAGCGCGCAGCCCTCGAATCGCGTCAGCACGTCCTTGAGCGCTTCCAGCGTATCCGCGCTGGCTGCGGCTTCCCGGGCGGCGAGCGCGTCCGCCTCCGGCGACGGGGCGGTGGCAATCGCCGTGGCGACGGTCGGTTGCGGGTGGGGGCGGGCGGCGGGCTCGAAGGTTGGCAGGGGGCGATGAGCCGGCTCCGGCGCGGGTTCCTCGGCTAGCCTCGCCACCAGGCGATTGACAGGCTCCTCCTCGATCGCCACGTCGACATCATTGGCGACGTACCAATCCAGCAGCGCCGCCAGCGCTTCGGGGGACGGGGATTGCAACTCGGGAGCCATCATATCGTTCTTGAGTAGGCGTATCCGTCGCCGATGTCGACCCTGGGGAGCCGCCTCAGCATAGCATGTTTCAAGGAGATGCCGCCGTGATCCGACGCCTGTGGGCCGCCGCCCTTATCCTCGTTCCCGCCATGGCCCTTGCCGATGCGCCAAAGACGGGAGCGGCAGCCTTTGGCGACTGGCGAGCCGACCGCCCCGGCGCGCAGCGCTGGATCCGCCCCGGAGACCTGCCGGCCCCCTATGCGACGGAATCGGTCGCCACCCAGCCCGATGTCGTGGCGCGGCCGAAGAACCGGGTGCCGCAGGTTCCCCCCGGTTTCGTGGCGGAACGGGTCGCGGAAGGGCTCAGGATCCCGCGCGTCCTGCGCACGGCGCCGAACGGCGATATCTTCCTGGCCGAAAGCGGCGCCGGGCAGATACGGGTTCTGCCGGCCGGGGGCGGCGAGCCCGCCGTCTTCGCCAGCGGCCTCAACCGGCCCTTCGGCATCGCTTTCTACCCGCCCGGTCCGGACCCGCACTTCGTCTATGTCGCCGAGACCGACAAGGTGGTGCGCTTCCCTTATGGGGCCGGCGACCGGCAGGCGCGCGGCAAGAGCGCGGTCATCGTGAAGGGATTGCCGAATGGCGGCTCGCACTGGACGCGCGACATCGCTTTTTCGCCGGATGGCAGCAAGCTGTTCGTTTCCGTCGGCTCGGCCTCCAATGCCGGCGAACGGATGGGGCAGAAGGACAAGCCGGCGATCGCCGAATGGGAGGCACGGCACGGAATGGGCGCCGCCTGGGGGCCGGAGGCCGGGCGCGCCGCCGTCCTGACCGCCGATCCCGATGGCGCGAATCTCCGCAGCTTCGCGACCGGCATCCGCAATTGCTCCGGGCTCGCGATCGAGCCTGCCAGCGGGGCGCTGTGGTGCGCCACCAACGAGCGCGACGGCCTCGGCGACAATCTTCCGCCCGACTATGCGACGAGCGTCGAGGAGGGCGCTTTCTATGGCTGGCCCTGGTTCTATATCGGCGCCAACCAGGACCCGCGGCATGACGGCGCGCGCGCCGATCTGGGCGCGCGGGTGACCGTGCCGGACGTGCTGATCCAGCCGCATTCGGCGCCGCTCGGCATCACCTTCTATGAGGGCGAGGCCTTTCCTCAGGATTATCGCGGCGACGGTTTCGTCGCCCTGCATGGCTCGTGGAATCGCGGCAAGCCCACAGGCTACAAGGTAGTCCGCCTGCTCATGAAGGATGGCAAGCCGACAGGCGCCTACGAGGACTTCATGACCGGCTTCGTTCTCTCCGATCACAGCCTGTGGGGCCGCCCGGTTGGCGTTACCACCGGCAAGGACGGCGCGCTCTATGTCTCGGAAGACGCCAATGGATCGGTGTGGCGGGTTCGGAAGGTGAAATAATTCGACGCCTGCCGCGAGTGCTGGGCCGGCCGCCGGCAGGCAGGAGCGAACCTTGTCCGATGGGCATCATGTTGATGCACGAGGCTCATCAAGTCCTTCGCTTCACTATATTTTCGGCATTGCCTGAGGTTTGCTGCTCTTCTAAAGAGGGGCCGACAACCGAACCGGATGGGCACGCATGGCAATCTCGGCAGAGCTTCCCGATCGCGAAGCGATGGAATTTGACGTTGTGATCGTGGGCGCCGGTCCGGCCGGGCTCGCGGCGGCCATCCGTTTGAAGCAGCTCGATCCGGACGTCTCGGTCGTCGTGGTCGAGAAGGGTTCGGAAGTCGGCGCGCACATCCTGTCCGGCGCCGTGATCGATCCGATCGCGCTCGACAAGCTGCTGCCGGAATGGCGGCAGGAGAGCGACACGCCGCTGAAGACGCCGGTGATCGAGGACCAGTTCCTGTTTCTGGGGCCCGGCGGATCGGTTCGGCTGCCGAACTTTATGATGCCGCCGCTGATGTCGAATCACGGCAATTATGTCGTCTCGCTCGGCAATGTCTGCCGCTGGCTGGCGGCCAAGGCCGAGGCGCTGGGCGTCGAGATCTATCCGGGCTTCGCCGCCGCGGAACTGCTTTTCGACGAGAAGGGCGCCGTCGCCGGTGTCGCGACCGGCGACATGGGCGTCGGCCGCGATGGCGAGCCGGGCCCCAATTTTCAGCGCGGCATGGAGCTGCGCGGCAAGTACACGCTGATCGGCGAGGGCGCGCGCGGATCGCTCGCCAAGCAGCTGATCGGCTCGTTCGGCCTGGCGGAAGGCCGCGAGCCGCAGAAATACGGCCTCGGCATCAAGGAGCTCTGGCAGGTCGATCCGAAGCTGCACAAGCCGGGTCTGGTCCAGCATTCCTTCGGCTGGCCGCTCGATTTCTCGACCGGCGGCGGCTCGTTCCTCTATCACCTCGAGGACAACCAGGTCGTCGTCGGCTTCGTCGTCCACCTGAACTACAAGAACCCTTATCTGTCGCCCTTCGAGGAATTCCAGCGCTTCAAGACGCACCCCGCGATTGCGCCCGTTTTCGCCGGTGGCAAGCGGCTGTCCTATGGCGCGCGCGCGATCACCGAGGGCGGCTACCAGTCGGTTCCGAAGCTGGTTTTCCCCGGCGGCGCGCTGATCGGCTGCTCGGCCGGTTTCGTCAACCTGCCCCGCATCAAGGGCAGCCACAACGCCATGCTCTCCGGCATGGAGGCGGCGGAGAACGTCGCCGAAGCGCTGGCGGCCGGCCGCTCGGGCGACGAGTTGCTGGGCTATGAGGCGAACTGGCGCAAGGGGCCGATCGGCCGCGACCTGAAGAAGGTGCGCAACGTCAAGCCGCTCTGGTCGAAGCTCGGCACGCTGGGCGGCATTCTCGCCGGCGGGATCGACATGTGGGCTAACACGCTCGGCTTCACGATCTTCGGCACTCTGAAGCACGGCAAGCCGGATTTCGCCGCGACCCGTCCGGCGGCCGAGTGCCAGAAGATCGCCTATCCGAAGCCGGACGGCGTGCTGACCTTCGATCGCCTTTCCTCGGTGTTCCTGTCGAACACCAACCATGAGGAGGACCAGCCGATCCATCTGAAGGTGCTGGACCCCGCGCTGCAGAAGACGTCCGAGCATGACGTCTATGCCGGTCCCTCGGCCCGCTATTGCCCGGCCGGTGTCTATGAATGGGTCGAAGAGCCGGGCGGGCCGCGCTTCGTGATCAACGCGCAGAACTGCGTCCACTGCAAGACCTGCGATATCAAGGACCCGAACCAGAACATCAACTGGACGACGCCCGAGGGCGCCGGGGGACCCAACTACCCCAATATGTGATCACGTTTGCGTGATCATAAGTTTATCTTCTGTCCCCGTCTCGATGTCGCCCTGTGCTAGGCGCGATCCCTGATGCTGTGTTAGCAGGGCCGCACCGATCACATGGAGATGTTGACAGTGCTATTTGAGAAGGTTTCTAAGTTTCAGCCTTATACGCTTGGGTTGTTGCGCATCGTTTCTTCGTTGATCTTCATGGCGCATGGAACGCAGAAAATTCTCGGTTTCCCGGCCTCGGATAAAGCGCCGGCGATGTTCAGTCTTTCCTGGACCGCGGGCATGCTGGAACTGGTCGGCGGTTTCCTGCTGCTGATCGGCCTGTTCTCGCGCCCGGTCGCCTTCGTGCTGTCCGGCCTGATGGCCTTCGCCTACTGGCTGGCCCACGCGCCGCGGAGCGTCTACCCGGTGCTGAACGGCGGCGACGCCGCCATCCTCTATTGCTTCATCTTCCTGTATCTGGTCTTCGCCGGCCCCGGCCGCTGGAGCGTCGACGCGCTGCTGAAGCGCGAGCGCGCCTGATCAGGCCAGCAGGAAGTCGAGCAGGACGCGGTTGAACGCTTCCGGCTGCTCGACATTGCAAAGATGCGCGGCGTTCCGGATGACCTCCATCCGGGCGCCGTCGATATGCGCCACCCATTCCCGCGCCTTGGCCGGTTGAACCGTCGCATCATGGTCGGCGCAGATCACCAGCGTCGGCGTCTGGATCAGGGCGATGTCCTCGCGCAGGTCCATCTCGCCCAGCGCCTCGCAGCAGGCGGCGTAGCCCTCGGCCGGCGTATCGAGAATCATCTCGCGGATACGGGCTACCGTCTCCGGGTGGGCGGCGCGAAAACCTTCCTGGAACCAGCGGCCGATCACGGCGTCGACGAGCGCCGACAGGCCCTCGCTGCGCGCCGTCTTGGCCCGGCCTTCCCACATGTCGCGCGGCGGCAGATGCGGCGCCGAGGCGCAGATCACGAGCTTCTCGACATAATCCGGCTTGTTGGCCGCGAGCCAGGCCGCGACCATGCCGCCCTTGGACAGGCCCACGACATGCGCGGTCTCGACCTCGACCGCGTCGAGCACGCCGCGCGCGTCGCGCCCGAGCCGGTCGATCGTGTAGGGCGTATCGGGCACGTCCGACCCGCCATGGCCCCGGTCGTCGAAGCGGATCACGCGGAAATGCTCGCGCAGCGCCGGGAGCTGCGGCTCCCACATGCCGAGATTGGTGCCGAGGGCGTTGGTCAGGAGGAGTGGTGGTTTGCCATTGTCCGGATCTGCCTCGACATTCAGTCGGATGCGATCGTCCATAGCGATCAGTGGCATGAGAAACCCCGTCGAACTTGCCAGCGGATCGGGTCGGCCCGCAGGATGGCGGCACGCTCCTGACAAGAGCCGTGCTGGCGCCAGCCTATATAAGCGAACTGGTTCGGCCAAGAGGCTGGATCGATCGGGCCATCCTGCCAACCCGATCTCCCCCGGGCCTCCTAAAGCCCGAGGAAACGGTACAGAACGTCGCGCGCGCTGGTGATCGCGGGCGGCAGGCCGCCGCTATTTCTTGCCGCCGCGGGTGACGAACCGTTCGAGCCGTTCGATCGCGCCGGCCCAGATGGCCTGGTGGCTGGCGCGGCTTGCCTCGTCGGCAAGGCCGTCATGGGTCAGCGTCAGCATGGTGCCGCCTGCTTCACCGCGGAACGTCACGGTGACGAGGCCGGGCGCGTCGGCCGAGGCAAGCCAGGTCATCACCAGCCCCTCGTTGGGGGCGATCTCCTGGTAGGTGCCGCTGGCCTCGTGCGACCGGCCGTCGGACGTCTTGAGGCGAATGCGGAAGGCGCCGCCGACGCGGAGATCCGTCTCGGCCTCGACGCTGCCTTCCTCGGTATCATGCGGGCCCCACCAATGGACGAGCTTGGCAGGGTCGGTCCAGGCCTTGAAGATCCGGGCGGGCGACGCCTTCAACTGGCGCTTCAGCGTCAGGCTGGGCTTGTCGGTCATGATGATGGGTGCTCCACGAAATCGTCGGGACGGCCGAACGGCGCCGCCCTCGACGCTGGTATCGATGCCGCCACCCCGCCTGTCAATCGAAGCCGCCGGGGCGCCTCGGCCCGGCAGGGGAGGCGATTCCGGGGCCGGAGCGCGGCCCGCCGCTAGATCGGGCCGTATGGCGGATCGGGGATTGCCTGGTGCGCGGCGCGCAGCGCTGCCGACCAGCGTTCGCGCAGGCCCGCGAAATAGGCGTCGTTGTCATCGATGCGGTGCGAGATCGAGATCTTCAGCTCGTCGCGACGGACGACCACGACGTCGATCGGCATGCCGACGCCGAGATTGGAGCGCAGCGTCGAATCCATCGACACCAGCCCGAGCTTCAGCGCTTCGGAAATCGGCGTGTCGGCGGTGACGGCGCGGTCCAGGATCGGCTTGCCGTATTTGTGCTCGCCGATCTGCAGATAGGGCGTGTCGGTCGTCGCCTCGATGAAATTGCCGGCGGAGTAGACCATGAACAGACGCAGACGCCCGCCCTTGACCTGGCCGGCGAGCAGCATGGTGACGTCGAAGCTGGCGGCCTGCTGCTCCATCGACTTGCCATGGATGCGGTAGACCTCGCGGATCGCCCGCCCGACGAACTGCGCCACCTTGAACATCGTCGGGATGGTGTGGATCGTGTCGATCTTGCCCGTTTCCGGGTTTTCCAGGCCTTCGGTCAGGACGTTCAGAACCGACTGGCTGACGGCAAGGTTGCCCGCCGTGGCGATCGCGATCACGCGCTCGCCCTCGGTCTGGTAGAGGTGCAGCTTGCGGTACGTCGCAATGTTGTCGAGGCCGGCATTGGTGCGCGTATCGGCCAACATCACAAGGCCTTCGCGAACCAGGATTCCAACGCAATAAGTCATAGACTCTTTATCCTGCCCCACCCCGGCCGGAGTTTTAGGCCGCAAAAATTGAGGTGCAAGTGAAAAATCGACGCCGGACTAACTTCGGGCCGAGCGCGCTTCCGATACGCTGATCGAGACCGTGGGCGCGGTCACCCCGTCGCCATAGGCCGCCCCGCGCACCGGAGAGGAACCGATTCGGTCCAGACCGATGGCCAGCCTGACGTGAGTATCGGTCGGACAGAGATTCGTTGCCACATCGAATCCGACCCAGCCGACACCGTCGAGATGGGCCTCCGCCCAGCCATGCTCGTGGGTCGCCGGCGTCTCTGCGTCGGGCCGGAACAGATAGCCGCTCGCATAGCGCGCCGGAATACCGAGATGACGGGCGGCGGCGATCATGACATGCGCCATCGCGCGGGCGTCGCCCTTGCCGGCGGCGAATGTGGCCCTGGCGCTGTCATCGGCCGTCTCGCCGGGCAGGATCCGCTCGTGCAGGCTGTTCATCAGCCAGTGCAGGCGCGACAGCCGGTCGGTTGGCGCGGAGGCGGCGACATCCTCGGCAAAGGCGCGGATCCCGGCGTCGGGCACCGTCAGCGGCGTGCTGCGCAGGAAGACGCCAACCGGAAAGCGCTCGGTCTGGCCGCGCACCATGCCGGCCATGTCATGGGTCTCCACATCGCCGAGCGCGGTGATGACCAACCCGTCGAGCTTTCCCTGGGTGGTGAAGGACTGCACGACATTGCCGAACGGGTCGGTAGCGGTATCGAGCCGGCAGTCGTGATCGACCTCGATGCGCCAGTTGACGACGAACTGGCCGTCATGGCCACGCGGCGTCAGCCGAAGCGTCTGGATGGCGCCCAGGGCGGGCGGATCGAAGCTGTAGGCGGTCTCGTGAACGATCCGGAGGCGCATGAACCGTTCCCGTCAGGCCAGATACTGGTCGGTGATCGCCTGTCCAAGACGACCGTTATCGGCGATGAACTCGGTCAGGAACTCATGCAGGCCGCCGCTGAACACGTCGTCGATACTGGCGTTCTGCAGCCGGTTTCGGGTCGAGCGCGCGACGCGCTGGGCCTGGCCCTGCCGGCCGTAGGCGAGCGAGAGCTCGTCGAGAAAGGCGCAGATATTGTCGTAGCAGGAGGCGAGCGAGCGCGGCAGTTGGTCGTTCAGCACCAGGAGATCGGCGACCAGCCAGGGCTTCAGGCTCTCGCGATAGACCCAGTGATAGGCGGTGTTGGCCGAGACCGAGCGCAGGATCGACGACCACTGGAAGAAGTCGAGGCCGCCGCCGACGCTTTCCTCCGCCGGCAGCAGCAGATGGTATTTGACGTCGAGAATGCGCGCCGTGTTGTCGGCCCGCTCGATGAAGGTGCCGAGGCTGGAGAAGAAATAGACGTCATTGCGGATCATGGTGCGGTAGGCCGAACCATCGAAGCGCAGCGAGGCTTCCTTCACATAGACGAGGAATTCGTTGAGCTTCATCCGGTCGCGCGAGGCGCCGTTGAAATCGCGCAGTCCGAGCCAGGCGCCGTTGATCGCGTCCCACATTTCCGATGTCAGCGCCGTTCGCACGGTCCGCGCATTGACGCGGGCGCGCTCAAGGCAGGATCGGATGGAAGAGGGGTTTTCCGGCGAGAAGGCGAGGAAATCGATGATGTTCTCGGCCGTCGGCTCGCGGTTCAGCGATTTGAAGAGGCCGAGCGCGCCGGTGGCGGCGACGGCGGATTCCCATTCGTTCGAACCGCCGGCATAGGCGATCGGCATGGCGGCGAGGCGGTTCGCGGCGTCGATGATGCGGGCGGTGTTTTCGGCGCGCTCCACATAGCGGGCAAGCCAGAACAGATTATCGGCGGTACGGCTCAGCACGGAAAACAACTCCGGATGGTAAGACCCTCGCTCCGATCCCGCCCCGCGAGGGGGAGGGAGGGAGCGGCTGTCGCAAGTCGATCCAGCCCGCGCGCCGCATGCCTCGCCCGATGACGGGAGAAGGGATGGGGCCGGGGGCTATCCAGTTCAGGCATCGAGCACCCACGTGTCCTTGGTGCCGCCGCCCTGGCTCGAATTGACCACCAGCGAGCCCTCCTTGAGGGCGACGCGGGTCAAGCCGCCGGGAACGATGCGGACCTTGTCCTTGCCCGAAAGCACGAAGGGACGCAGGTCGACATGGCGGGGCGCGATGCCGGCATCGACGAAGGTCGGCGAGGTGGAGAGCGCCAGCGTCGGCTGGGCAATGAAGTCGTCCGGATTGGCGCGCAGCTTGGCGCCGAATTCCTCGCGGGTCTTCTTGTCGGCGGCCGGGCCGATCAGCATGCCATAGCCGCCGGAGCCCGCCACCTCCTTGACCACCATGGTATCGAGATGCTCGAGGACGTATTTCAGCGCGTCGGGCTCGCGGCAGCGCCAGGTCGGCACGTTCTTCAGGATCGGCTCCTCGCCGAGATAGAAGCGGACGATCTCCGGCATGTAGGAGTAGACCGCCTTGTCGTCGGCGACGCCGGTGCCGACGGCGTTGGACAGCGTGATGTTGCCGGCGCGGTAGGCGTTCATCAGCCCCGGCACGCCGAGGATCGAATCGGGGCGGAAGGTGAGGGGATCGAGGAAGTCGTCGTCGAGGCGGCGATAGAGCACGTCGACGCGCTTCGGCCCCTCGGTCGTGCGCATGTAGACGACATTGTCGCGAACCTGGAGATCGCGACCCTCGACCAGTTCGATGCCGAGCTTGTCGGCCAGGAACGAGTGCTCGTAGAAGGCCGAATTGAACGGGCCGGGCGTGAGCAGGGCCACCGTCGGGTCGCCCGGCGCCGAGCGCGGCGCGACCGATTTCAGCGTGGCGAGCAGCGCGTCCGGATAATTCTCGACCGGGGCGATGCGGTGCTCGGCGAACAGGTCCGGGAACAGCTTCATCATCACTTCCCGGTTCTCCAGCATGTAGGAGACTCCGGAAGGCGTGCGGGCATTGTCCTCGAGCACGTAGAAGGTGTCGGGGTCGACGCGGACGATGTCGATGCCGGCGATCATCACATAGATGTCATGCGCCAGCTTCACCCCGGCCATTTCCGGCTGGTAGTAGGGGTTCTGGTAGATCAGGTCCTGCGGCACGATGCCGGCGCGCAGGATGTCTCCCTTGGAATAGATGTCGGTCAGGAAGGCGTTGAGCGCCTTGACCCGCTGTTCCAGTCCCTTCGAAAGCTTGGTCCATTCCGGCGCGGTGATGATGCGCGGAATGATGTCGAACGGAATGATCCGCTCCTCGCCATCATTGTCGCCATAGACGGCGAAGGTGATGCCGATGCGGCGGAACAGGAGTTCCGCCTCGGCGCGGCGGGTCGAAAGGAGATCCGGCGGCGTCGCATCCAGCCAGCGCTTGAGGATCTCGTAGCCGGGCCGGCAGCTTTCGCGGCTCGCGCTCATCTCATCGAAGGCGACGACCATTGCGCGCTATCCCCCTTTGGTTGCCGTCACTCCCCAACCGCAAGCCCCGTGCCAACAGGAATTCTCCCGGGTGCCACGGCGCATCCAGCATGGGAGCGCGAGCACCATTGCATATGAGCCGGGCATTCTTGGCTAGGGGCTATCTGCCAAATTCGGCAGTTCCGCATTGACGCGGCGCGGAAGGCACCATTTGCCTAATTAGAAGGCAGGCGGCCGGGGCGAGAGGCCGCCTTGCCTCGCAGGGAACGCAAAGGCGGTGATGGCGTTTTCCGGTTTCTCGCCAGGGCGACCTTGCCGCGTCGATCTCGGGACACGCCCCGCCGGGCCGACCTAGCCAGTCATCGCGCGCCGAAGTGCGGCCGGCTCGGCGCGGACCCTTGGACGCGGACCCTTGGAACAGCCCGATCGGAAAAGAGGATATCGCCATGCAAAAGATCACTCCTTTTCTTTGGTTCGACAACCAGGTCGAAGAGGCGATCATCTTCTACGTCTCGATCTTCAAGAGTGCGAAGGTCGGCAAGGTCGCTCGCTATGGCGAGGCGGGCCCCGGCCCCAAGGGTAGCGTCATGGCCGCGTCCTTCGAACTGGAGGGGCTGGAGTTCACGGCTCTGAACGGTGGTCCCCACTTCCAGTTCAACGAGGCGATCTCCTTCGTGGTCAAATGCGAGGAGCAGGCGGAACTGGACGATCTCTGGGAGCGGCTCTCCGAGGATGGACAGGAAAGGCGCTGTGGCTGGGTCACGGACCGGTTCGGCATTTCCTGGCAGATCGTGCCCAGCACGCTCACGCCGATGCTGACCGATCCGGATGCCCGGAAATCGCAGCGCGTCATGGAGGCGTTGCTGAAAATGACCAAGATCGACATTGCGACGCTGGAGCAGGCCTTCGCGGGCCAGCCGGTCGAGTCGTGACGTCCCTCATGGGGCGGATGGTGGCGCGGCGCGAGCAACTCCACTAGTTTGCAGTCGCGGCGCGTGCGCCGCACAAAGATTTCCAGAAAGATCGGATTCAAGATGCAGTATCGCCGTTTGGGCAAGTCGGGCCTGCAGGTCAGCGAGTTTTCGCTCGGCTCCTGGGTCACGTTCGGCAAGCAGGTCGACCAGCGCGACGCGCTCGACATCATGACGCTGGCCTATGACAGCGGAATCAACTTCTTCGACAATGCCGAGGGCTATGAGGCCGGCGTCTCCGAGACGCTGATGGGCGAGGCGCTCGCCAAGCTCGCCTGGAGCCGCGATTCCTACATCGTCTCCAGCAAGGTGTTCTGGGGCGGCTCGAAGCCGACGCAGCGCGGCCTTTCGCGCAAGCACGTCACCGACGCCTGCCATGCGGCGCTGAAGCGCCTGCAGGTCGAGTATCTCGACCTCTATTTCTGCCATCGCCCCGACATCGATACCCCGATCGAGGAAACGGTGCGCGCCATGCACGACCTCGTGCAGCAGGGCAAGGTGCTCTACTGGGGCACGTCGGAATGGTCGGCGCAGCAGCTGACCGAGGCCTGGGCCGTGGCGAAGGATCTGAAGATCACGCCGCCGACCATGGAGCAGCCGCAGTACAATCTGTTCGAGCGCGACAAGGTCGAGGGCGACTATCGCCCGCTCTATGAGCTGATGGGTCTCGGCACGACCATCTGGTCGCCGCTCGCTTCCGGCATCCTGACCGGCAAGTACAACAAGGGCATTCCGGCCGGCAGCCGCCTGGACCTGCCGGGCTATGAGTGGCTCAAGGAACTGTGGCAGGGCGAAAAGGGCAAGCAGCGCATCGCCCAGGTCGAGAAGCTGGCGGCGCTGGCCGAGGAGATCGGCCTGCCGATCCACCACATGGCGCTGCTCTGGTGCCTCGCCAACAAGAATGTCTCGACCGTCATCCTCGGCGCATCGAAGAAGAGCCAGCTGCAGGACAATCTCGCCGCCCTCGACAGCCGCGACAAGCTGACGCCCGAGGTGCTCGACAAGATCGACGCGATTCTCGGCAACAAGCCGGCGGCGCCGGCCCGCTACTAGGCGGACCAGTCCGCCCGACCGACGCGATGATGGCTGCATGGCCGGGCTTGTCCCGGCCATGTACGTTCCGGGCGGGAAACGCCGCGCCGCCGACATCTTTGGTTGTGGCCTTGTTGAGCGCGCGCGGGGATGTATCATGGCCGCACTGCCGTAGCGATATCCGGGGTCCGTCGATGAAGTTGCCAATCCTTTTCCCGCGCCTGTCGGCGTGCGCCACGGCCCTCGGCCTGCTGCTGGCCGCCGGCTCCGCCGCCACGGCGGGAACGCTGGAGGACGTCAAGGCGCGCGGCACGCTGGTGTGTGGCGTCAGCGAGGGGCTCGGCGGCTTCTCGGAGAAGGACGAGCAGGGAACCTGGCGCGGCTTCGACGTCGACTTCTGCAAGGCGGTCGCGCTCGCCATCTTCGCCGACGCCGGCAAGGTCGACTATGTGCCGTTGTCGGCATCCGACCGCTTCCAGGCGCTGACGGACCGAAAGGTGGACCTGCTCTCCCGCAACAGCACCTGGACGCTTTCGCGCGATGCCGGACAGTCGCTGGAATTCGTCGGGGTCAGCTATTTCGACGGCCAGGGCTTCATGGTGCCGGCGCTCTATGGCGCGACCAGCCCGCTGCAACTGAACGGGGCCACCATCTGCGTGGTCAGCGGAACGACGACCCAGGACAACGCCAGCGCCTATTTCGAGCGGGCCGGACTCAAGGTTTCGTTCCTGCCCTTCGCCGAGCGGCAGGATGCGCGCAAGGCCTATGCGGACGGCAAGTGCGACGCCTATACCGCCGATCGCTCGGCGCTCGCCGGCGAGCGGGCCGACCTGCCGAAGCCGGACGACCATGTGATTCTCAAGGATGTCATCTCGAAGGAGCCGCTCGGACCCGTGGTGCGCGATGACGATCCGAAATGGGTCAACCTCGTGCGCTGGGTGCTGTTCGGCCTGATCGACGCGGAGGAGGTCGGGCTGACGTCCGATTCCATCGCCGCCGACAAGGCGCAGCAGGCGGCCATGCTCGGTTCGCTGAGCGGGCCGTCCCTCGGCTTGCCGGATGGCTGGCTCACCCAGGTGCTGGGCGGGGTCGGCAATATGGGCGAGATTTTCGAGCGCAATCTCGGCGAGGACACGCCGATGCAATTGAGCCGTGGCATCAACGCACTCTGGACACAAGGCGGGATCCTCTATGCGCCGCCCATTCAGTAACGCCCCGATCCGTCAGGTCTCGATCCGCCTCTGCGCGGGGGCCTTTCTGGCGTTCGCTTCCCTGTTGCCGTCCCTTGCCGCCGCCGAGGCCGCCACGGTGCAGGAACAGCAGCGCAACCTCGCCGTCATCCGCATCAATGCGATCGACCTCCTGGCGCGCGAGAAGCGTCTGCCCCTGCCGATCCAGCAGCGCCGCGAGGTGCTGCGCGCCTATTACGAGGAGCAGGCCGGAGACCTGCTCTGGCTGCGCGACGACCGCGCCGAGGCGCTGGTCGCCATCCTCAACGATGCCGGCTCGGACGGCTTGCGGCCGGACGACTATCCGACGCGCCAGCTGATGTCGCTGATGCAGAACACCGATCCGGAAGACGTTCGCGGTCTTGCCCTGATCGAGCTGTTCTTCTCGGCCGCCTTTCTCGAATATAGCGGCGATCTGTCGGTCGGACGCTTCCTGCCGGCGAAGGTCGACCCGAATTTCTTCCTGAAGACCCGCACCTTCGATCAGGCGGCGGCCCTGCAGGAGGTCGCCAAGGCCGATGATCTCGTCGAGTTCTTCGACGCCTTGCAGCCGCCGACCACCTATTACGCGTCCCTGCGCGGCGCGCTGGCGCAGTACCGCGAACTCGCGGTGGAGGGCGGGTGGGACCTCGTTCCCCTCGGCCCGACGCTGAAGCCGGGCATGAGCGATCCGCGCGTCGCCGACATTCGCGAGCGGCTGGCAACGACCGATGGCGCCGATCCGGCGCCGGCCGGCGGCGCGGAAGTCTACGACGCCGAACTGGTGAAGGCGGTTGAACGTTTCCAGGCCCGTCACGGTCTCGATGTCGACGGCGTGGTCGGGCCGGCGGCGCTGGTCGCGATGAACGTGCCGATCGAAGATCGCATTGCCGAGATCGAGCTGGCCATGGAGCGCTGGCGCTGGATGCCGCGTGACCTCGGCGAACAGTACCTGATGGTCAACATCGCCGGCTTCGAACTGCGCCGCGTCAAGGACGGCCGCGCCGAGGAGCGCATGTCGGTCGTCGTCGGCAAGCCCTATAGCCGCACGCCGGTCTTCAGCGACCAGGTCCGCTACATCGAGATCAATCCCTACTGGACGGTGCCGTCCGGCATCGCCGTCAAGGAACAGCTCGGCAAACTGCGCTCCAACCCCGGCGGGCTCGCCGCGCAGGGCTTCCAGGCCGTCCGCGGCAAGGACGTCTACGACCTCACCTCGATCAATTGGGCGAATTACGGGCCAGGCAATTTTCCGTTCCAGCTGCGCCAGCAGCCGGGGCCGAAGAATGCGCTCGGCCGCGTCAAGTTCATGTTCCCCAACCAGCACGATGTCTATCTGCACGATACGCCGTCGCGCGCCGCCTTTTCGAAGGCCGAGCGCGCCTTCAGCCATGGCTGCATCCGCCTGAGCCGGCCGCTCGAGCTGGCCCTGCAGGTGCTGACTGCCGGCGGGGTCACCGGATGGAACATGGACCGGATCAACAAGGTGGTGGCGACGGAGAAGAACACTGTCGTCAAGCTGGCCACGCCGCTTCCCATCCACTTGACCTACCTGACCGCCTGGGTGGACGAGGACGGCGTCAATTTCCGCAAGGATATTTACGGCCAGGACGCCAAGCTGCTCGCCGCCCTCGATGGCAAGGCCCTGGCCTGGTGAGGGCGTAGCCTTGCGGCGATCGACGATGTGGCGCGGCGGGACTTCGCTACGGTAGCCCAACTTCCTTCGTCTCGGTGCGCGCGGCGCGCCGCGTCGAGACGATGAACGCGGCGATGAAGCTCGCCGTCAGCAGCAGCACGATGGTCGGCGCCGGGGCGCTGTCGAGGAAGAAGCTCAGATAGACCCCGGAAAGTGAGGCGACTACTGCGATCGCGGTGGCGAGCCACAGCATGGTGCTGAACTTTCGCGTCAGCAGGAAGGCGATCGCGCCCGGCGACACCAGCATGGCGATGGCCAGGATGATGCCAACCGCCTTCAGCGCGCCGACGATGGCGAGAGACAGGATCGCCAGCAGCCCGTAATGCAGCCAGTTGACGCGCAGGCCCACGACCCTGGCCTGCACCGGATCGAAGCTGTGCAGCAGCAGATCCCGCCATTTGAGGGCGAGGATACCGGTGATGACCAGCGCGATGATCCCCGTCTCGGCGATGTCGCGCCATCCGACGCCCAGCATGTCGCCGAACAGGATGTGGTCGAGGTGAACGTCGGTCTCGATCTTGGTGTAGAGCACGATACCGAGGCCGAACATGCCGGAGAACACGATGCCCATCACCGTATCCTGCTTGATGCGGCTGTTCGCCTTGAGATAGCCGCTGGCGAGCGCGCAGCCCATGCCGGCGACAAAGGCGCCGACGGCGAGCGGGGCGCCGACGATATAGGCGATGACGACACCCGGCAGCACGGCATGCGAGATGGCGTCGCCCATCAGCGACCAGCCCTTGAGCACGAGATAGCAGGAGAGCAGGGCGGTCGGCACGGCGACCAGCGCCGAGATGATCAGCGCGTTGCGCATGAACTCGAACTGCAGGGGCTGGAGCAGCGTTTCGACGAGCGTCATGCGGATGTCTCCAGCGCTTCGGCGGCGCGGCGGCGGGCGGCGAGCAGGCCGTGCTTTGGGGCGAAGACGAAGGCGCCAAGGAAGATCATCGTCTGGAGCATCACGATGATTCCGCCGGTGGCGCCATCGAGGAAATAGCTGGCATAAGCGCCGACCAGGCTGGTCATCGCGCCGACGGTAACGCTGATCGCCAGCAGTCGCGGGAAGCGATCGGTGAGCAGATAGGCGGTGGCGCCCGGGGTCACCACCATGGCGATGACCAGGAAGGCGCCGACGGTCTGCAGCGCCGCGACGGTGCAGGCCGACAGCAGGGTGAAGAACAGGACCTTCAGCGCGGTGGGATTGAGGCCGATCGAGCGGGCGTGGCTCTCGTCGAAGAAGGTCACCATCAGGTCTTTCCATTTGACCATGAGGATCGCGAGCGAGACGAAGCCGATGATGGCGAGCTGCAGCGTGTCCTCCGGTGTGATGGCCAGGATGTTGCCGAGCACGATCGTCTGGATATTAACCGCGGTCGGTGACAGCGACACCATGAACAGGCCGAGGCCGAAGAAGCCGGTGAAGATCAGCCCGATGATCGCATCTTCCTTCAGCCTGGTGCGCTGGTTGAGGAACAGCATGGCGGCGGCGGCGAGGCCGCCGGAGAAGAAGGCGCCGATGGAAAAGGGCAGGCCGAGCATGTAGGCGCCGGCGACCCCGGGCACGATCGAGTGGGAGAGCGCGTCGCCGATCAGCGACCAGCCTTTCAGCATCAGATAGGCGGAGAGGAAGGCGCAGACCCCGCCGACCAGCGCGCTGACCCACATGGCATTGAGCATGTAGCTGTAGCCGAAGGGTTCGAGCAGCAGGGCCATCAGCGCCTGGCCTCCCGGTTCTCGTCGGGGGCGTGGACGTCCGGGGTGGTGTCCAGCAGCAGAGGGCTCTCGTCGTCGCTGATGATGTCGATCTTTCCGCCATCGACGGCCGGATCGAGAACGATATGGCGCAGCACGCCACCAAAGGTCTTTTCGAGATTGGCGCGGGTGAAGGTTTCGCGCGTCGGGCCATAGGCCAGCACCGTGCGGTTCAGCAGTACGGCGCGATCGCAGAATTCCGGCACGCTGCCGAGATTGTGGGTCGAGACCAGCATTACCCGGCCTTCGTCGCGAAGCCCGCGCAGCAGCTCGATGATCGCGCCTTCCGTCTGCACGTCGACGCCGGTGAAGGGTTCGTCGAGCAGGATGACGCGGCCATCCTGCGCCAGAGCGCGGGCGAGGAAGACGCGCTTGCGCTGGCCGCCGGAAAGCTCGCCGATCTGGCGCTTGCGCATGGCGCTCATGCCGACCCGCTCCAACGCCTTGTCGACCGCCGCTTGATCGCGCGCCGAGGCGATACGCATGAAATTCATGTGGCCATATCGGCCCATCATGACGACGTCCTCGACCAGGACGGGAAAGTTCCAGTCGACATCCTCGCTCTGCGGCACATAGGCGACGAGGTTCTGCTTCAGCGCCTTTTCGACGGGCTGGCCGAGAATGGTGATCTCGCCGCGCGAGATGCGGACGAAGCCCATGATCGCCTTGAACAGGGTCGACTTGCCGCTGCCATTGACGCCGACCAGCGCGGTGATCGTGCCGGTCGGGATGTGGAAGCTGGCGTCGCGCAGCGCGGTGTGGCCGTTGCGGTAGGTGACGGTGGCGTTGGCGACCGAGATGCCGCCGGCGAGCCGGGCGTGGGCGGGGATGGGGGCGTTCATTCCGTGGCCGCCTCCGGCCGTTCGATGCCCCTGGCGATCGTCTCCGACGTGACGCGCAGCAGGTCGAGATAGGTCGGCACCGGCCCGCCGGCCTCGCTGAGGCTGTCGACATAGAGGACGCCGCCATACGCCGCGCCGGTTTCGCGCGCCACCTGCTTGGCCGGATTGGCCGAAATCGTGCTTTCGCTGAACACGGCCGGGATGGCGTTGGCGCGCACCGCGTCGATTACCTTCCGCACCTGCTGCGGCGTGCCCTGCTGGTCGGCGTTGATCGGCCAGAGATAGAGTTCCTTCAGGCCGAAATCGCGCGCGAGATAGCTGAACGCGCCTTCACTCGACACCAGCCAGCGCGTCTCGGGCGGGACCGCGTCGAGCGATGCGCGAATCGGTGCCACGATGCCGGTGATCTTGGCCTTGTAGGCCTCGGCATTCGCGGCATAGGTCGCGGCGTTGGCCGGGTCGTGCTCGGCAAAGGCGTCGCGGATGTTGTCGACATAGGTGAGGGCGGCGGCGGGCGACATCCAGGCATGCGGGTTCGGCTTGCCCGAATAGGGACCCTCGCCAATGCCGATCGGCGTCACGCCGGCCGAGACGGTCGCCTGCGGGACGCCGTCCAAATTGGCGAAAAACTTCTCGAACCAGAGTTCGAGGCCGAGCCCGTTCCAGAGGATCAACTGCGCGTCCTGCGCCTTGACGATGTCGCGCGGCGTCGGCTGGTAATTGTGGATCTCGGCGCCGGGCTTGGTGATCGATTGCACGATCGCGGCGTCGCCGGCGACGTTCTGCGCCATGTCGGCCAGGATGGTGAAGGTCGTGACGGCCTTGAACTTCTTCTCGGCGTCGCCCGCACAGGCTGCCGTCGATATCGACGCGGCCAGCAGCGCTCCCGAAAGGGCGACAAGGAAGCGGCGGCGGGGGCGGTCGAACATGACG
Source organism: Kaistia defluvii (assembly GCF_026343955.1). GTDB lineage: Bacteria > Pseudomonadota > Alphaproteobacteria > Rhizobiales > Kaistiaceae > Kaistia > Kaistia defluvii. Next base: position 9,423 of record NZ_JAPKNI010000001.1, on the reverse strand, counting down.
GGATCCTGTCTATGCAATTGCGACTTACTCGCAATAAGCTGTCATGGCCGGATCGCAATTGCAACTCATTCTCAAAATTGGACTTCGGAAGCGAGCCGTGCCGGAATCTCCTGGCGTTCGCCCGCACGGCGCGGCGGCAAGACGGGATAGAGGCCACCCGGCGGTTGCAAAGGCCGCTCCGGGGCGACACTCTCGGTCCGGCGACACGCCGTTTCGCAGGCGGAAAACAGGGATCCGGGAATATGCTTCAGACGCCAGAGCAGCAGGCGATGCTGGCTGTGCTCGATCGCGCGCCGATGGGATTTGCGCAGCGCTGGTATTGGCTGCTGTCGACCGGCGGCACCACGCTGGGCGGCTTCTCGGTCTTCACGCTCGGGGTCGCGCTGCCGCTTCTGATGCAGACCTTCGTCATCGACGCGACCATGCAGGGCCTGCTGGGCGCAGCCCTCCTGTTCGGCGCCGTGCCCGGCTCGCTGCTCGGCGGACCGCTGGCCGACCGTTTCGGCCGCAAGCCGCTGATGATCCTCGACATGGCGCTGATCACGCTGGGCGCGCTGATCTGCGTCTTTGCCGGCAGCGCGGACATGCTGCTGGTCGGGCTGTTCATTTTCGGCGTCGGCGTCGGCATCGATTATCCGGTCGGCAGCGCCTATGTCGCCGAATGGATGCCGATCGAGGCGCGCAGCCGGATGATGGTCGCGACCATCGCATTCCAGGCGGTCGGCTTCGTCCTGGCGGCGGCGATGACCGGCTCGGTGCTGTGGTGGGTCGAAAGCGATTCGGCGTGGCGCGGCTTCATGCTGGCGCTGGCGGCGCTGCCGCTCCTCTATCTCGTGTTGCGCCTGCCGCTGAAGGAAAGCCCGCGCTGGCTGATGGGCAAGGGGCGCAATCTGGACGCGGCCCGGGCCATCGGCGCCGTGGTTGTCGCCGACAGGGCGAAGCTGGAGGCGCTTGGCAAGGCCGCCGCCGCCAACGTGCATCTCGTCGCCAAGGACGCGGAGGCGGTGAAGGCGCAGGGCATGGGCGCCTTGTTCGGGCGCAGCTATCGCCGTCGCACGACGCTGGCCTGCGTGCCCTGGTTCCTGATGGATATCGCGTCCTACGGCATCGGCCTGTTCACGCCGCTGCTCTTGGCCGAGCTGCATTTCGGCAAGGCTGCGCGCGGCCCCGTTGCGGCGGACTTCTCCGATATCAGCGGCTCGTCGCTGATCGATCTGTTCCTGCTGATCGGCTTCCTGGTCGCGTTCTGGGTCGTCCCGCGCTATGGCCACATTCGCCCGCAGGTGCTGGGCTTCCTCGGCATGGCGGTCGGCATGCTGGTGCTGGTCGGCGTGCTGTGGACCAGCGGAACGGCGGGACCCGGCGCTATGGCGGTGTTCCTCGGCTTCGTCCTGTTCAACCTCGCCATGAACATCGGGCCGCATTCGACGACCTTTGCGCTGCCGGCCGAGCTTTTTCCGACCCAGCTGCGCGGGGCCGGCTCCGGCTTCGCATCGGCGGCCGCCAAGGTCGGCGCGGCGCTCGGCGCATTCCTGCTGCCGATCATCCGCGCCGAATACGGGCTTGAAGCCGTGTTGTTGCTGGTGGCGGTGGTCAGCCTCGCCGGCGCGCTGGTGACGGCATGGCTGGTCGAGGAACTGGGCGGCGCGGCAAGCCTTGAGGACCGGCATGGCGACGCCATCGCGTCGAGGCCGACCGATCCGAAAGCCGCCGTCAGATCAGCTTGAGGCCGCGAAAGCTGGCGTGGCCGTTGCGTCCGACGATGATGTGATCATGCACGGCGATGCCGAGCGGGCCGGCGATGTCGACGATGGTCTTGGTCATCTCGATATCGGCGCGCGAGGGCGTCGGGTCGCCGGAAGGATGGTTATGCGCCAAGACGATGGCCGTGGCCGACAGCTCCAGCGCGCGCTTGACCACTTCGCGCGGATAGACCGGCGTGTGGTCGACGGTGCCGACCTGCTGTACTTCGTCGGCGATCAGCACGTTCTTGCGGTCGAGGAACAGGATGCGGAACTGCTCCTTTTCCTCATAGGCCATGGCGGCGCGGCAATAATCGATCACCGAGCTCCAGGAGCCGAGCAACGGGCGCTGGCGCACCGCGCCCCGGGCGTAGCGGGTCGCGGCGGCATGGACGAGTTTCAGATGGGTCGCGACCGAGGCGCCGACGCCGGAAATTTCGACCAGCCGGGCTTCCGGCGCCGCCAGCACGTCGGAAAACGTGCCGAAGCGGCTAAGCAGCGCCTTGGCGATCGGCTTGGTGTCGCGGCGGGGCACGACCTGGAACAGGATCAGTTCCAGCAGCTCGTAGTCGGCGACGGCCTCGGGGCCGCTTTCGCGGAAGCGCGCCTTCAGCCGCTCCCGATGCCCCGCATAGTGGGGTACATTTTCGAGGTTCTCGTCGAACCCGCTCATTCCCCGGTCGGATAGGGCGGGCAGGTATAGCCGCGCGGCGACAGGGTGAAGATCTCGCAGCCCGTGTCGGTGACGCCGACCGTGTGCTCGAACTGGGCCGAGAGCGAGCGGTCGCGGGTGACGGCGGTCCAGCCGTCGCGCAGCACCTTCACATGCGGCCGGCCGAGATTGATCATCGGCTCGATGGTGAAGATCATGCCGGCGCGCAGTTCGACGCCTTCCCCGGGATTGCCGTAATGCAGGATGTTCGGCGTGTCGTGGAACACCTTGCCGACGCCATGGCCGCAGAAATCGCGCACGACGCTGCAGCGCTCGGCTTCGGCATAGGACTGGATCGCGTAGCCGATGTCTCCGGTGGTGTTGCCGGGCTTCACCGCCGCGATGCCGCGCATCAGCGATTCATAGGTGACCTCGACCAGACGGACGGCAGCGCGCTTGACGTCGCCGACCAGATACATCCGGCTGGAATCGCCATACCAGCCATCGACGATATAGGTGACGTCGACATTGACGATGTCGCCATCCTTGAGCGGCTTGTCGTCGGGAATGCCGTGGCAGACCACATGATTGATCGAGGTGCAGGTCGACTTGGTATAGCCGCGATAGCCAAGCGTCGCCGGCAGCGCGCCATGGTCGGCGCCGAATTCGTAGACGAAGCGGTCGATCTCGTCGGTGGCGATGCCCGGCTTGACGATGTCGGCGAGGCCGTCGAGGCAGGCCGCCGCCAGTTGGCCGGCGCGCCGCATCGCCGCGAAGGCTTCCGGGCCGTAGAGACGGATCTGCCCGGTGTTCTTCAGCGGGGTGGCATCGGCATCGACATAAGTGACCATGAGTGTACTCCGTGCCCCGCCAGCACATCATCGAGTGGACGCGGGGACAAGCCTGAATATGAGATTTGCCCCCGATCTGGCGTATCGGGCCGCGAGTTACAAGAGGATTCGCGTCAGGCGGCCTCAGTGCCACACCGTCCGGGCGACGTGCCACCCTCTGTCATCATCCTGAGGCGCTTCGCGGAGCGAAGCCTCGAAGAGCATCCAGCAGGCTGATGCTTTCCTGCAAGCAAGTTCCTGAACCCTCCTTCGAGGCCCGGCTACGCCGGGCACCTCAGGATGATGATCGAATTTGGAAGGCAGTCCTGGCCGGCATCGTGCTCTCGCCCTTGAGCGCCCGGCGCGGGAAGGCTAAACCCATTCCAGACCGATGGAGTTTGTGAATGGCCGAAACTGCCACTGAAGCGGCGCCTGTCGTCGTCACCGCAGCGATCCTCGTCATCGGCGACGAGATCCTTTCGGGGCGGACCAAGGACAAGAACATCGGCTACATCGCCGAATACTGCACCCAGATCGGCGTCGACATCCGCGAAGTGCGGATCGTGCCGGACATCGAGGATGAAATCGTCGCTGCGGTCAACGCGTTACGCGCCCGCTACGACCACGTCTTTTCGACTGGCGGCATCGGGCCGACGCATGACGACATCACCGCGGATTCGATGGCCAAGGCCTTCGGCGTGACGATCGACCATGATCCGCGCGCCGTCGCCATCCTGACCGACCACTATGCGACCGGCCAGCTGAACGAGGCGCGGATGCGCATGGCGCGCATTCCGGCCGGCGCCGACCTGATCCTGAACAAGGTGTCGAAGGCGCCCGGCTTCACGCTCGGCAACGTGCATGTGATGGCCGGCGTGCCGTCGATCATGCAGGCGATGTTCGACGAGGTGGCCGCCAAGATCCCGACGGGCGCCAAGATGCTGTCGCGCACCGTGCCGGTCGGCATGGGCGAGGGCCGCATCGCCAGGCAGCTCGGCGAGATCCAGCTCGATTACCCGGATGTCTCGATCGGCAGCTATCCCAAGATGCTCGACGGAGCCTTCGCCACCGACATCGTGCTGCGTTCGCGCGACGAAGCCCGGCTCGACGAGGCCGCCCGCGCCGTCGAGGCGATGGTGGCAGGCATGATGCAGGCGAATGGCTGACATGACCGGAATTTCTGTGGATCGCCCGATGTGCGGATTGCCAGGCGCGGAGCCGCATCCCAAGGGTTCGCCTTCCAACACGCGCAGGAGACTTTGATGGTGGACGCTCGCAGCGACAAGGCGTTTCCCGTATCCTGGGACCAGTTCCATCGGGATGCGCGGGCGCTGACCTGGCGCCTCTCCGGCGACCAGAAGTGGCAGGCCATTGTCTGCGTGACCCGCGGCGGCCTGGTGCCGGCGGCGATCGTGGCGCGGGAGCTCGGCATCCGCATGATCGAGACGATCTGCGTCGCCTCCTATCACAACTACAAGGATCAGGGCTCGCTCAAGGTCCTGAAGCCAGTCAGCCAGGAGATCATCGATCTCGGCGGCGGCGAGGGCGCCGGCGTGCTCGTGATCGACGATCTCGTCGACACCGGCCGCACGGCCCGGCTGGTGCGTGAAATGCTGCCGAAGGCGCATTATGCCACGCTCTATTCGAAGCCCATGGGGCGCCCGATCGTCGATACCTTCATCACCGAAGTGTCACAGGATACGTGGATCTATTTCCCCTGGGACATGGGTCTCACCTTCCAACCGCCGATCGTCGGCTAGAAGCGCGACCGGTCGCGTCTTCTTCACGCGAACTGCACGCCCTTCGTTCGAACACGCTCAGGAGACAGCGAAATGACCGATCCGAACCCGCCCGTCGACGACGAGGATTTCGAGGCTTTTGCCGAGGAATATGAGGAACACCGCGACGCCCTCTACGACCTGATCTCGGACTATGCCGACGACAAGCAGCTCGATGACGGCCTGCTCGCCGCCATGGTGCTCGATCTCGCCGTCTCGCTGCGCATGATCGCCTATGCCAACAGCGTCGAGAAACCGTCGGTCAGCGGCCTGAAGATGGAGCTCGACCGCTTCAACAAGGACGCCGAGGAACACGCCCGTTCGGCCAAGCAGGACGCCGAGGACTTCATCGCCGAGGTCAAGGCTTCGCGCGAAGAGGGCGGCGAGCCCAACGCCTGACCGGCGCTGAACCCGCTGCTAGATCAGGGTGGCGGCTCCCCTCGGGGCCGCCGCCTTTTCTTTTTGCGGGTTAGCCGCGCGTCACCATGGCGATCCCGATGGCGATCGGCACGATCCCAAGGCAATCGACGAGGCTGACCGGCTCGCGAAAGATCAGCCAGCCGAAGAAGAGGCCGAGCGGCGGCATCAGGAAATGCAGCGACGAGGCTTCCGTCGCCGTCTTCTTCTGCAGCAGGCGGAACCAGAGCAGATAGCCGCCGATCGAGGCGGCGACCACCAGATAGCTCCAGCCGCCGATGAGCGCCGGCGTCAGGCGCAGGTCGGCGAGGCTCTCGGTCGCGAGCGCAACGGGCAGCAGCAGGATGCCCGCTGCCAGCGACTGGATCGCCGTTCCGGTCCACAGGTCGCCGCCGGGCTTGAGCTTCTTGAACAGGATGGTGCCGGCGACCAGCGCGACCAGGCCTGCCAGGACCAGAAGCGTGCCGTGTCCGTCCTCGATGCCGCCCGAGAGCCGCGAGCGCAGCAGGATGGCGACGCCGAGCATGCCGAGCATCAGCCCGCCCAGCTTGAGCGCGGAAAGCTTTTCGCCCAGCACCGGCGCCGCGACCAGGGCGGTGAGCAGCGGGTTGGCGCTGATCAGCACGGCCGTGAAGGCGGAGGACACCGTCGCCATGCCGGAATAGCTGAGCCCGAGATAGAGCGCGCTGTTGAAGGCGCCGAGGATGGCCCAACGCGCGACCGTGCGCCGATCCAGCCGTTCGAGTCGGCAGGCGACCTTGGCCAGGAGGAGCAGGATTGCCCCGGCCGCCAGGAAGCGGCTCGACAGCAGGATCAGCGGCGGACAATCCGGCAGCGCGAACTTCGCCGCCGCGAAAGCCGAGCTCCAGATCAGGCAGAACAGCGCGATGAGTCCGAGATCGGCCAGGCTGTTGCCCCGCTCCACTCGCGCCCCCGGCGTTGCCGCTGCCATCGTCACTCGATCCGTCATTTTCGCCTGCCTGCTGTTTCAACATCCGGCCGGAGCCGGGCAAGGCATGGAATAGGCGCGTGGCGGATCATTTGGAAATTCAATGTTCGGATGCTATGCATTCGATAATCGAATGCCTGCTTCGAGGTGCGCCATGTTCGATCTCGATCTCCTGAAAACCTTCGTCTCGGTGGTCGATGCCGGCGGCTTCACCCGCGCCGGCGAGCGGGTGCACCGGACGCAGTCGACGATCAGCCAGCAGATCCGCAAGCTCGAGGACCTCGCGGGAACGCCGCTCCTGCTGCGCGAGGGACGGGGCGTGACGCTCACGCGCGAAGGCGAGCGGCTGGTCGGCTACGCCCGCCGAATCCTGGCGTTGTCGGACGAGGCGCGCAGCGTCGTCGGCGCCTCGCTGGCGTCCGAGCATGTCCGCCTCGGCCTGACCGAGGATTTCGCGGTGGCCGAACTGACCGGGCTGGTGGCGCAATTCGCGCGGCTCCGCCCGGACTGCCGGCTCGACGTTCGCTGCGACCTTTCCGCGGAACTGGAGCGCGGGCTGGAACGCGGCGATCTCGATATCGTGCTGATGAAGCGCGATGCCGGCGGCGGCCCGGCCGAAGGCGTTTGGCCCGAGCGGCTGGTCTGGGTCGGCGCACGCGATCTCGACTGGAAACGCGCCGATCCGGTGCCGCTGATCGTCTTTCCGCAGGGCTGCCGCTATCGCGACCGCGCCGTGCACGCGCTGGAATCGTCCGGCCGGCGCTGGCGGCTGGCCTATGAAAGCGCCAGCCTGATCGGCATCGAGGCGGCAATCGCAGGCGGTCTCGGCGTCGCGCTGGTCGAGGCGCGGGCGGTGCGTGCTGCCTATGCGGTGCTGTCGGGCGACGGCTTTCCGCCCGTGCCGCCCACCGAGCTCGCGCTGCGGGTGGCATCCGGCGCGCGCCGTCCCGTGCGGGACCTGGCCGACCTCGTCATCGCCTTTTGCGAACGGGAAGGCCTGGCGCGCGCCGCCTGATGTCGGCTAGCCGGCGAGCGCGCCGGCCTCGGCCGTCAGCGTCAGGCCGATCGCCTTGCCCGCGTCGTCGATGGCGCTGAACACGTCGGATCCGTCGATGCTTTCCTTGTTCCACGCGGCGATCGCCCCGGCGCGGATATGCAGGTGCATGTCGGGCTGCATGGCATTCAGGAAGCCATGGCTGAAAGAAACGCTGGTCAGGATGCCGGTCCAGCGGTGGACGATGCCGGTCTTCACGGCCTGGAGCGTGACCGGCTTGCCGGCGGCTTCCGCGGCCTTGAGCGGACCATCGGCCGGCTCATCGCCCGGGCCGGGGCGCGGGGCGGTCGGGGCGGCGTCGAGCGGCGTGCGCGCAAGGCCATCGAGCGCGGCGTCGAAGCCCTCCAGCCCGTCGAGCGCGGTCAGCTTCGCGATCGTGTTGCCCCCGCCATCGAGGATTTCGAGGAAGGGCAGGACGTTCTTCATCACCATCTGGTCGGTGATGATCTGGGCGATGGCGGCCAGTTGGAGCCGCGTTTCGCGGCCGGGTCCGCGCAGCACGGCGTAGCCATCCTCCAGCGTGGCGGTATCGATCGCGCCGATGCCTTCCAGCAAGGCGCCATCCGCGCGCACGCCGAGAATGAGATTGCCGAGGGCCGGCACGCGGCTCAGGACAGCAAAAGGTTCCATCGCCAGGGCCTGGCGATGCGAAACGGGATCGGTCATGGGAGCACCCTTTATGGCTCGACTTGCAAAGCTTGGGCGAGCCGTCGTGGTGCCACGATTCCCCCATGCCGATGTAGCAGCGGGAGGGAGGGGATTTGAAGGTCAAATGTCGGGCTGGGTCGTATCGCCGCCCTTCGGGTCGCAGGCGGCCCTGCCGGCCCTATCGCCGGAGGCGACCCGTCAGCGCCACGAGTTCATGCTGGCGATGCGTGTTCGTCTTGGAGAAGATGGACTTCAGATGCGTCCGCACGGTGTGGAGCGACAGGTTGTTCGCTTCGGCGAAGGCGCCGAGGCTGTCGCCCCGTTCCAGCGCCAGCACGAGACGGATTTCGGCCTGGGTGAGTCGGAAGTCCGACACCAGCCGCCTGCGCGCCTCGTCGACGGAATCGGCCTTGCCGTAAGGGCGCAGCACGACCAGGAAGCTGGCGGGTGAGGGGAAGAGCACGGCCACGCCGCTTGTATCGGGAACAGGGCCGGCGATCGGCAGGATCGAGATCGTCATCGGCGTCTCGGGATGGTTGAGCACCAGGTCGTCGGGCGGCGGTTGATAGCGCAGGCCGTCGGCGCGGTGGCGCAGCCTTTCGAGAAACAGCGCCTGGACCTCGGGCAGCCCGAAGCGCAGCAGGTCGCCACTGCCGATGGCGACGGCGTCGTTGCGGCCCAGGATGTCGGCCAGCGCCTGGTTCGACGCCATGACCCTGCCGCTGGCCGTGACGATCAGGGCGGGCGTTTCAAGTGCGTGCAGCAAGGAAACATCCCCCCTGAAGCGGGGCGTCGCCTGCGCGATCACCCGGTTCACATCCAGCGATTGACGCATTCGTCCGGCGATGCCCTGCAGGATCGACCCGACAAAGCTGTGCATCTCCTGACCGAATCTTCCGTCGTAATGCACTGCCAGCACGGCCGCGCGGCTTCCCTCGCTGATCAGGGAAATGCCGGTGGCGCCATCCATCTGCCCTTCCGGGCGCAGCAGGTCGTTGTAGAACTCGGTCTTGCGGAGTTCGTCCTGTGGCAACAGGTGGTCGGACCAGACGGCGCGCTTGACGGTAGAGCGGATCATCAGGTCGCGCCAGGGCGATATCCCGGCATAATAGTTGGTGTAGTTGCGAAGCGTGCTGTCCATGAAGCCGATGCTGTGGATCGGCAGGCACTTGGACGCCTCATGGTCGAGGACCTGGAAAATGATCTTCGAATCCAGCGTCTTCCGGCGAAGCAGGTCGATGAAGTCGGCCCAGCGTCCCGGCTCGAGCGCGGCGGCATCCGCGACCTCGCCAAGTTCGGAGAGTGCCGTCGTCAGATAGGATCTGCGTCTGTGCATGCGTGCCTCGCCGCAAC